>NZ_CP064029.1:0-5258757 GCF_049532885.1 Dyella marensis | reverse complement strand
TCTTGCTGCCGTTGTTGCCGTTGCGGGGAAGCCGTCGCGGCGGGGAGGCGAATAATAGGGAGGGCCTACCGGCCTGGCAAGCCATTTCGTGAAGTTTTTTTCAAATTTCTCGTAAGCGCTTGTTCTTTCATGGATCGATGCGCGGCAACGCCGCGCGGCGGCCATGGCGGCCGCCGCGCGAGCCTCAAGCCAGCTTCAAGGCGACGCGCGCGAAGTTGCGCTTGCCGATCTGCAGCACGCCTTCGAAGCCTGGGCCGAACGTGCGCTGGGCGTCTTCCACCACTTCCGAATCGATGCGCACCGCACGCTCCTTGAGCTTGCGGTTCGCTTCCGCATTGCTGGGCGTCAGCCCCGCCGCGGTCAGCAGCGCCGGCAGGCGCAGGCCTTCCGCCGGCACGGCGATCTCGGTCAGCGGCAGCAGGCTGGTATCGCCCTCCCCGCGCACCACCGCATGCCAGCCGGCAATCGCCTGCTCCGCCGCGGCCGCGCCGTGAAAGCGCGCCGCCAGCTCGCGCGCCAGGCGCAGCTTGGCGTCGCGCGGGTTGAGCGCGCCGCTGGCCACTTCGCTCTTCATACGAGCGAGCTCCTCGAGCGACACCTCGAAGCTCAGCAGCTCGAACCACCGCCACATCAACTCGTCGCCGATCTTCAGCGTCTTGGTGACGATGTCGATGGCCGGCTCATTGATGCCGATGTAGTTGCCCAGCGACTTGGACATCTTCTGTACGCCGTCCAGGCCTTCCAGCAGCGGCATGGTCAGCACGATCTGCGGCGGCTGCCCGTGATGCTCCTGCAGCGCGCGCCCCATCAGCAGATTGAACTTCTGGTCGGTGCCGCCCAGCTCCACGTCGCACTGCAGCGCCACCGAGTCGTAGCCCTGCACCAGCGGGTAGAGGAATTCGTGGATGGCGATCGACTGCTGCGCGGCATAGCGCTTGGCGAAGTCGTCGCGCTCCAGCATGCGCGCCACGGTGTGCTGCGCGGCCAGGCGGATCATGTCGGCCGCGCTCATCGTGCCGAACCACTCGGAATTGAAGCGCAGCTCGGTCTTGTCGCGGTCCAGCACCTTGTAGACCTGCTCGGCGTAGGTCTCGGCGTTGCGCAGCACGTCCTCGCGGGTGAGCGGCTTGCGCGTGACGTTCTTGCCGGTCGGGTCGCCGATCATGCCGGTGAAGTCGCCGATCAGGAAAATCACCTGGTGGCCTAGGTCCTGGAACTGCCGCATCTTGTTGAGCAGCACGGTGTGGCCCAGGTGCAGGTCCGGCGCGGTCGGGTCGAAGCCCGCCTTGATGCGCAGCGGACGCCCGGTCTTCAGCCGCTCGACCAGATCCTCCTGCTTGATGATTTCGTCGGCGCCGCGCGCGATGGTGGCCAGCGCCTGCTCAAGCTCGCTCATGTAGTCCTCAATTCCGGTGTTTGATGGTCCAGGGAAATGGCTCGGAGAAGCGACGGCCATCACGTCGGGAGGTTAATTGTGCGTTAACCAGAAAATTCACGCAAACCCTTGATGGGAAAGGCGTTGACGCACTTTGCACAGGGCCGTTATGGTACGCGGCATTACATAAATTTGTACCGCGGGGCACACGGGGCATGGGAGAGGCGAACAAGATCGCGCGCGCGGCGCGCAAACAGGCTATTCGCCGCAAGGCGCAACGACGCCACTCCCACTTCTACGAACGCTTCTCGCACTGGTCCTTCAGCAACCACAGCGAGGCCGAGCCTATCCGCTGGCATCGCGAACGCTGGATGCTCGCCGGCACGGCCCTGCTGCTTACCGCGCTTTCCGGCTTCATCATTCCCGCCTGGGCCAGCGCGATGCGGCCCGATCCGGTTTCTTCCGCGCATGCCCTTATGCCGCTGGCCTTGCCCAAGGCGCTGCCGACCACGGTGCGCACGCCCACGGTGGAAGACTGGCGCATCGTGCAGGTGCAGCCGGGCCAGACGCTGTCGGACATCTTCCAGGGCCAGGGCCTCAGCCTCACCGACCTGCAGAACGTGATGGACCAGGCCGGCGACGCCGCCAAGGCGCTGCACAACATCCGCCCGGGCCAGGAGTTCGACTTCCTGCTGTCCGGCGACGGCGGCCTGCGCGGCATCCGCTTCGACAAGGACGAAGCCAGCCGCGTCATCGTCCGCTTCGACGGCAGCAAGCCGAGCATGACCGCGCAGGCGCGCGAAGTGGAACGCCGCGAGCACGTCGTGCACGGCACCATCGACAGCTCGCTGTTCGCCGCCGGCGCCAAGGCCGGCATGAGCACGGCGATGGTGCTGAAGCTGGCCGACCTCTTCAAATACGACGTCGACTTCGTGCAGGACCTGCGCGAAGGCGACACCTTCACCGTCATCTACGACGACATCTACCGCGACGGCGCCTACCTGCACGAAGGCGAGATCGTCGCCGCGGAATTCGTCAACCAGGGCGAGCGCTACACGGCGTACCGCTTCAAGAAGGATGACGGCTCCTACGGCTGGTTCAGCGAGGACGGCCGCCCGATCCAGAAATCCTTCCTGCGCATCCCGGTCGACTTCACCCGCATCTCCTCGCAGTTCAGCGCGGCGCGCATGCACCCGGTGCTGGGCCTGATGCGCGCGCACAAGGGCGTGGACTACGCCGCGCCCACCGGCACGCCGATCCATGCGGCGGGCGACGGCGTGATCAAGTTCAAGGGCTGGATGAACGGCTACGGCAACTTCGTGATCATCCAGCACAACAGCTCGATCAGCACCGCCTACGGCCATATGTCGAAGTTCGCCAGCGAGCGCGTGGGCCAGCGCGTGAGCCAGGGTTCGGTGATCGGCTATGTCGGCATGACGGGCCTGGCCACCGGCCCGCACCTGCATTACGAATTCCGCATCAACGACGTGCAGCGCGACCCGCAGAAGGTCACCTTGCCCAAGCCCGAGCCGCTGCCGGCCGTGCAGCTGGCCAAGTTCAAGTCGACGGTGGTGCAGCCGCAGCTGGCCCGCCTGAAGGCACTGGACGCCAACGTCAAGCTGGCCCGCGTGGATGGCGCCAAGCGCAACGACGACTGAGCCGCGGCTGCACGTGGCTGAAGCTCCCTCGCTTTATATCGGCCTGATTTCCGGCACCAGCGCGGACGGCATCGACGCCGCGCTGGTGCGCTTCGAACAGGACCGCCCCGAACTCGTCGCCGCCCTGGTCCATCCGTGGCCGGCGGAACTGCGCGCGCGCATCCTGGCAGTGGCGCAGGACGAAACGCGGCTGGACCTCGACGCCTACGGCCGCCTCGACGTCGCCATCGGCCAATGCTTCGCCGACGCCACGCTGCGCCTGCTCGCCGACAGCGGCACGCCCGCCAGCGCCGTGCGCGCGGTCGGCTCGCACGGCCAGACGCTGCGCCACCGGCCGCAGGGCGAACATCCTTTCACCCTGCAGGTGGGCGACCCTGCGGTGATCGCCGAGCGCTGCGGCATCGACGTGGTGGCCGACTTCCGCCGCGCCGACGTCGCCGCCGGCGGCCAGGGCGCGCCCCTGCTGCCGGCCGTGCACGCCATGCTGCTGGGCGCGGCGGGGCGCACCCGCGTGGTGCTCAATCTCGGCGGCATCGCCAACATCACGGTGCTGCGCGCGGACGGCCATGTGTTCGGCTTCGATACCGGCCCGGCCAACGGCTTGATGGATGCCTGGTGCCTGCGCCACCGCGGCACGGCCTACGACCGCGATGGCGCCTTCGCGCTGAGCGGCACGGTCGATGCGCCGCTGCTGGCAGCGCTGCTGGCCGATCCCTACTTCGCCCTTCCCGCGCCCAAGAGCACCGGCCGCGAACACTTCCACCTGGCCTGGCTCGATCGGCATGCGCGCGTCGCCGAACTGCCGCCGGCCGAGGTGCAGGCCACTTTGCTGGAACTGTCCGCCCGCAGCGTGGCCGAGGCGCTCGCGCGGCACGCACCGGATGTCATAGAGGTATTGGCCTGCGGCGGCGGCGTGCATAACGGCGCGCTGATGCGGCGCCTGGCGGCCCTGCTCGACCCGGCCCGGGTGCGCAGCACGGCGGAAGAAGGGGTGGATCCGGATTACCTGGAGGCGACCGCCTTCGCCTGGCTGGCCCGGCAGCGCCTGCTCGGACGGCCCGGCAACCTGCCCGCGGTCACGGGCGCACGCGGCCCGCGCGTGCTCGGCGCGGTCTATCCCGCGCCGCTCCGAATGGCCTAGCCGCCCAGCGGCTCTTCGGACAAAGCGAGCTGCGACGGCGACAGCTGGGTGGGCTGCGCCATCGACAGCGCCTGCACGGCTTCCTGGAAGGCGGCTTTCTCGCGCGCATCCCACTGGCCGCTGAGCACGGTCAGCTCGCCCGGGTCGAGCATGGTTTCGGCAAACACGTTGCCGCTCGGCGCCATGCCCAATCCGTGGCGCAGTGCGTGCAGCACCACGTCATTGATCGACCACTGGCGGTCCTTGGCCAGCGACTTGATGCGCTCGGCCATGAGATTGTCGATATGGCGAATCACGATGTCCGGCACAGGCGCTACTCCGTCTGTCCACGCATGGGCCCCCTGACCGGCATCATGGTGTACAGGCGGCGGCCGGCTTGCAAGTCGGCCATCCGGGGGAATCCGTGGTCAGGTTCGCACTCGTGCGGCGAACGCCATCGCAGTTGCGGGGCCCCGGTCAGCCGGTGCCGCGGGCCCGTTCTTCCGCGCGGTAGTGCGGCCACAGGTACAGGAACAGCGCGGTGGCCGGCAGCACCGCGATCACGGTGATCACGAAGTAAGTGCCGTAACCGGTGGCCGTGGCGATGCCGCCGGCGAAGAAGCCCAGCAGCTTGCCCGGCAGGTTCACCAGGGAACTGAGCAGCGCGTACTGCGTGGCGGTGTGCTGACGGTTGACCAGCGAGGACAGGAAGGCCACGGTCGGCGGTCCCAGGATGCCCAGCGTCAGGTTCTCGCCGGAGATCACCAGGGTCAGCACCAGCAGGTTGCCCGGATACATGATCACCAGCAGGTACAGCAGGTTGCTGGCGCCGCACAGCACGATGCTGGCGCCCAGCGTGCGCCACGCGCCCCAGCGCGCCACCGCGGCGCCGCCGATGAAGACGCCCAGGATGCCAATCCAAACGCCGTAAATCTTGCTTATCGTGCCGATCTGCGTCTTGGTGAACCCCATATCTAAGTAAAACGGGCTCATCACGCCGCCGATGGTGGCCTGCTCAGGGATCTTGAACAGGAGAATGAACGCCAGCGTTATACCCGCCAACAGCCAGCCGTAACGGCGGAAGAAGTCCGCGAACGGGTCGATCACCGCTTCGCGCATTGCCTCGCCCCAGTTACGTGGCGCCGTACGCTCAACGTCTGGCTCACGCGCCAGCAGCGTAGTCAGGATCGGTAGACCCATACCCATCGCCATCACCATGTAGATCAAACTCCATGGCACATGGTCGGCCATGATGGTGGCTAGGGCGCCTGCGACCATCAGGCCGATGCGATAACCCAGCGCATAGGTGGCCACCAGCGCGCCCTGCGCCTCCACCGAGGCGATCTCGATGCGGTAGGCGTCCACCGCGATGTCCTGGGTGGCGCCGAAGAACGCCACCACCAGGGTGGCGGCAATGAATGGCCCCAGGTTGGCCGGCGTCAGCGCGGCCATCGCCAGCAGGCCGCCGGCCACCACCAGCTGCGAGAACAGCAGCCAGCCGCGGCGCTGGCCCAGGCGGCGGAACAGCGGCAGCTTCCAGTGATCGAGCAGCGGCGCCCACACGAACTTGAACGCGTAGAACATGCCCGCGCTGGCGATCATGGTGATTTCTTTCAGCTCGACGCCGTTTTCCTTCAGCCAGTAAGCCAGGGTGCCGGCCACCAGCAGGAACGGCAGGCCGGAGGAAAAGCCGAGCAGGCACATGGTCCAGGCGGCCGGCTGGGAAAACGCCTGCCACACCGACGGACGCCTGGGCGACTGCGCGCCGGGCTTCGCCGCCGGCTCAGTCGGCATAGTCGACCGTATAGGGCGCGTGGTCGGAGAAGCGCTCGTCGCGGTAGATCGAGCAGCTCTTCAGGCGCTGGCGCAGCGAGGGCGTGACCACCTGGTAGTCGATGCGCCAACCCACGTTGTTCTCGCGCGCGCGGCCGCGGTTGGACCACCAGGTGTATTCCACCGCATCGGGCTTGATCGCGCGGAAGCTGTCCACCCAGCCGCGCTGCTTGAACAGCAGGTCCAGCCAGGCGCGCTCCTCGGGCAGGCAGCCGGAGTTCTTCTGGTTGGAGCTCCAGTTCTTGATGTCGTCCTTGGTGTGCACGATGTTCCAGTCGCCGCAGATGACGTAGTCGCGGCCGCTCTCCAGCCACTGCTGGAAGATCGGCGTGATCCACTCCATCACCTGGAACTTGAACTGCTGGCGTTCGTCGCCGGAGGAACCCGAAGGCACGTACAGCGACACCACGCTCAGGTTGCCGAAGCGCGCCTCGATATAGCGCCCCTCGTCGTCGAACGGCGCCCAGCCCAGCGAGGTCAGCACCTGGTCCGGCTCGCGCCTAGCGTAGATCGCCACGCCGCTGTAGCCCTTCTTGGTGCTGGCGTCGCGGTAGAAGCAATGGTGGCCGTCGGGGCGGAACATCGGGTCGCTGAGCTGGTCTTCCTGCGCCTTGGTTTCCTGCAGGCAGACCACGTCGGCCTTCTGCTTGCGCAACCAGTCGAACACGCCTTTGTTGGCGGCGGAGCGGATGCCATTGGCGTTCAGGCTGACGATGCGCATGCGGGGTCCTCGGTGGATACGCCATCATAGCAACCATGTCCGAATCGCCCGCCATCCGCGTCGCGCCTGTCGCGCCCGCGTTCCGCCCCGCCGTGCTGGCCCTGCGCGTGCATCCCGACCAGTACGCCTTCGTCAGCCCGATCGAGGCCTCGCTGGCCGATGCCGAGCAATGCCACGGCAGCACGCCGATGGCGATCCTGCACGGCCATACGCCGGTGGGTTTCTACCGGATCGAGCAGCACGCCAGCACCATCGCGGAGCGCGACTACGCCGTACCCGCGCTGGGCCTGCGCTCGTTCTTCATCGGCGCCGACTGGCAAGGACGCGGCTTCGGCGCCGCCGCCGTGCCCGCGCTGGTCGCCGACCTGGCCACGCGCCATCCCGAAGCCCGCCTGCTGGTGCTAACCGTCAACTGCCGCAACCTGCCCGCGCTGGCGCTGTACCGGCGCGCCGGCTTCGAGGACAGCGGTGAGCTGTACCATGGCGGGCGTTCCGGGCCGCAGCATCTGATGTGGCTCCCCTTGCCCTGAATCCGCTTCCGACGAGAACTCCGCCGTGCACGACTACCAGCGCGACTTCATCGAACTCACCCTGCAGCGCGACGTGCTGCGCTTCGGCGAGTTCACGCTCAAATCCGGCCGCCAGAGCCCGTACTTCTTCAATATGGGCCGCATCGATTCCGGCGCCGCGCTGGCCCGCCTGGGCCGCGCCTACGCCTCGGCCCTGGTGAACTCGGGCGTGCCGGTGGACATGCTGTTCGGCCCCGCCTACAAGGGCATCCCGCTGGCCGCGGCCACCGCCATCGCGCTGGCCGACGAACATGGCCGCGACCTGCCCTGGGCCTACAACCGCAAGGAAGCCAAGGACCACGGCGAAGGCGGCGTGCTGGTCGGCGCGCCGCTGCAGGGGCGCGTGCTGATCGTGGACGACGTGATGACCGCAGGCACCGCCGTGCGCGAATCGCTGGCGCTGATCCGCGCGCAGGGCGCCACGCCGGCCGGCGTGCTGATCGCGCTGGACCGCCAGGAGCGCGGCACCGGCGCGCTGTCGGCCGCCCAGGAGGTGGCCGCCGACTACGGCATCCCGGTCATCGCCATCACCAGCCTCAGCGACGTGATGGCCTACGCCGGCGAGCGGCCGGAGCTGGCGGACGAATACGAACGCTTGATGGCCTATCGGGAACGCTATGGCGTGGCGGCCTGAGGCCACGGGGCGAACGGCGTCACATCCGCGAACATGCCTGAGCCGGACCATGCAGGGGCGAAGGCTATACTCCCAATTCACAGGGGGAATTCCATGCGTCGAACCAGTCTGATCCTAGCCGCCGCCATCGCGGTCGCCTGCGCCCATGCGCAGACGGAAAACACCAACGGCATGCGCTACAAGTGGCGCGACGGCCAGGGCCTGCCGCACTACAGCGACAGCCTCACCGGCGAAGCCATCAAGTACGGCTACGACGTGGTCAACGACCGCGGCCTGGTCATGCGCCACGTCGAGCGCCAGCTCAATCCCGAGGAACGCGAGGCCGCCCGCAAGGCCGCCGAGGAACAGGCCGCGCAGCAGCGCGCGGCGCAGGACCGCTCGCGCAACGACGCGCAGATGCTGGCCGCCTACCCCAGCGAGGCCGACTACAAGGCCTCGCTGCAGCAGGAAATCGACAATATCGACCAGCAGATCCGCACCACCCAGATCAACCTGCACAGCCAGGAAAAGGCGCTGACCGACCTGCTCACCCGCGCCGGCGACATGGAACGCGCCAAGCAGGCGGTGCCGAAGTTCCTCAACGACGGCATCGCCAAGCAGCGCAACGTGGTGGCCGGCCAGCGCGCCGCGCTGGACCGCCAGCAGGCCGCCCGCGACGCAGCCAGCACCCGGATGACCACCCAGCTGCAGCACTACCGCGACCTGAAAGCCGCGCAGAACAAGAAGTAAACCGGCCCCAAAAGAAAACGCCACGCGATGCGTGGCGTTTTTTTATGCCTGGGCCAAGGCCCCGCGGATCAGAACGGCAGCTTCAGCGCCGGATCCACCGCATGCAGCTGCTCGCGGAACACCTGCTGGATGCGCTTGAGCGCCGCGTCGTTGTCGGCGTCGAAGCGCAGCACCAGGATCGGCGTGGTGTTGGACGGGCGCACCAGGCCCCAGCCGTCCGGCCAGTCGGCACGCACGCCGTCGATGGTGGTCAGCGCGGCGTCGCCGAAGGTGGCGCTCTGGCGGAACTTCTCGATGAACTTGTAGTGCTCGCCTTCCTGCATCTCGATCTTCAGCTCCGGCGTGGACACGCCCTTGGGGCAGGTGGCGAAGATCTCTTCCGGCGTACGCTCTTCCAGGTCGCCGGCCAGGATCTCCAGCAGGCGGGCGCCGGCATAGATGCCGTCGTCGAAGCCGTACCAGCGCTCCTTGAAGAAGAAGTGGCCGCTCATCTCGCCGGCCAGTTCCGCGCCGGTCTCGCGCATCTTGCTCTTGATCAGCGAGTGGCCGGTGCGCCACATCAGCGGGCTGCCGCCGGCGTCGAGGATCTGGCCCTTGAGGTGCCCCGTGCACTTCACGTCGTAGATGATGGTGGCGCCGGGCTGGCGCGACAGCACGTCGCGCGCGAACAGCATGAGCGTGCGGTCGGGGAAGATGATCTCGCCCGTCCTGGTGACCACGCCCAGGCGGTCGCCGTCGCCGTCGAAGGCCACGCCGAGATCCGCGCCGGTGCTCTTCACCGCCAGGATCAGGTCTTCCAGGTTGTGCGGGTCGGAAGGGTCCGGATGGTGGTTCGGGAAGGTGCCGTCCACATCGCAGTACAGCGGGATGATTTCGCAGCCGATGCCTTCGAGCACCTGCGGCGCCACCGCGCCCGGGATGCCGTTGCCGCAGTCGACCACCACCTTCATGCGCCGGCCCGCCTGCACGTCGGAGGTGATGCGCTCGACGTAGTCCGGCACCACGTCGATATGGCGCAGCGAACCCTTGCCGCCGCGCTCCAGCTCGTTGGCGGCGATGCGGCGGTAGAGGTCCTGGATGGCGCCTTCGGACAGGGTCTCGCCGCCGACCACGATCTTGAAGCCGTTGTAGTCCGGCGGATTGTGGCTGCCGGTGACGGCCACGCCGCTGCCGGTGTTGAAGCGGTAGGCCGCGTAGTAGACGACCGGCGTCGGCACGGCGCCGACGTCGATCACGTCGATGCCGGCCTCACGCAGGCCGTCGGACAGCGCGCCGGCGAGTTCCGGACCGGACAGGCGGCCGTCGCGGCCCACCACGATCTCGCGCAGGCCCTTCTCGCGCATCACCGTGCCGATGGACTGGCCGAGCAGACGCGCCACGTCGACGGTGAGCGACTTGCCGACGATGCCGCGCACGTCGTACGCGCGGAAGATCGTCGGGTCCACCGTGACCGGACCGGGCGCCGGCGCGGCGGGCTTGGCGGGGCGGGCTTCCGGCTTGGCCGGCTCGGGCGTGTTGTCGATCAGGTCGGACAAAATCGGTTCCTCGTATGAAGTCTTGTGCTTGCCAAGGTTGAGGCCGGGGACGCGGCCGCGCAGCCACAGCAGATAAATGCCGCCGCCCAGTCCCAGCAAGGCCAGCAGGGCGGCCAGCGGCCACGACTTCGGCAGCACGATGTAGGCCGCGGGCAAGGCGGCGACCACGCTCAGGTTGCTGCCCGCCACCGGCTTGCCGGTGGCTTCGCTCTGCGCGGAGGCCGAGCCATGGGCGAGCAGCTGCAGGTCGCCGCGGCCGCGGTCGTCGCCCTGGCGAAGTTCCAGTCTGCCGCTTCCCGGCGGAACGGCGTTGAAACGTTCCTCCAGCGGAGCGAACGGAAGCTCGAACAGCACCCATGCGCTGGGCCGCTGGCGCGCGCCCATCGGCAGCACGAAGCTGAGGCTGCGCTCGCCGGCGCCCTTGGGCAGGGTCTGGGCGAGCGTGTCGCCGTCGGCGGTCTGCGCGGCCATCAGCTGTGCGGCCCTGGCGTAGCCGAAGTCGCGGTAGTTGGCGTGCAGCACCTCGTCCAGGCTGCCGCTGTAGAACTCCACGGCCCGGGTCTGCGGCAGCTTGCCGCGCAGCACGGTGGCCGCGTAGGCGTGGTCGGCCTGGGCGGCGGCAGGGTCGAGGGCGTCGAGCTGCTGCTGCAGGGCGTGGCGTTCGCGCGTCAATTCCTCGGCCAGCGACTGCGCCGCCTGGTCCTGCGCGCGGTGCACGCGCTCGATCGCGGCGCCTTCGTCGGCGATCAGCCAGGTCTGCCAGGCGCAGAACAAACCGCTCACGACCAGCAGCGTGCCGCCGGCCAGCGGCAACAGCCGCCGCCAGTCGGACGCGCGCTCGCGCCATTCCATCGCGATGTCCATCGCCATCGTCCTGTCCCCTCTGCAGGCTCTCGAATACTTAGTTGACGCCGGTGGAGCCGAAACCGCCCTCGCCCCTCTGCGAAGGCTTGAACTCCGTCACCACGTTCAAGCGGGCCTGCGCCACCGGCACCAGCAGCAGCTGGGCGATGCGGTCGCCCACCTCGATGGTGTACGGCTGCGTGCCGCGGTTCCAGCAGGAAATCATCAGCGGCCCCTGGTAATCCGCGTCGATCACGCCTACCAGGTTGCCCATGACGAGCCCGTGTTTATGGCCCAGGCCCGAGCGCGGCACGATCAGCGCGCACCAGAGCGGATCGCCGATATGGATGGCCATGCCGCTGGGCACCAGCGCGCTTTCGCCGGGAGCCAAAGTGAGCGGCGCATCGATCGCGGCGCGCAGGTCCATGCCCGCGCTGCCGGCGGTCGCCGCCTGCGGCAGCGGGATGCTGTCGCCCAGCCGTGGATCGAGGATTTTCAGTTCGACGTCGACCAGGCCCGGCCGCACCGTCATGAGCGCACCGCCCGGTAGCGCTGCGCGATGCTCGCCACCAGCTCGCGGGCGAGTTGTTCCTTGCCGGCGCGCGGCAGCTCCAGCGAGCCGCCGGGCCAGTACACGTTCAATGCGTTGTCGGCGGCCTCGAAGCCGAGGCCGTTGCCCACCAGGTTTGCGGCGATCATGTCCAATCCCTTGCGCCGGAGCTTGTCCTGCGCGTAATCCGCCACATCATGCGTTTCCGCGGCGAATCCGACCAGGAAAGGGTGCACGGTTTGGGCCGCCAGGCTGGCGAGGATGTCGGGATTCTCGGCCAGCGCCAGGGTCAGCCCGGCGCCGTCCTGCTTCTTGATCTTCTGGCCGGCCACGCTGGCCGGGCGGTAGTCGCCCACCGCGGCGGCGCCGACGTAGATGTCCGCCCCGGCGGTGGCGGCCAGCACGGCGGCATGCATTTCGGCGGCGCTGCGCACGTCCACGCGCCGTGCCACGCCATGCGGCGTGGCCAGGTGCACCGGGCCGGCGACCAGGGTCACCTGCGCGCCGGCATCCGCGGCGGCGCCGGCCACGGCGAAGCCCATGCGGCCGGAGCTGCGGTTGCCGATGAAGCGGACCGGGTCGATGTCTTCGTAGGTCGGCCCCGCGCTCACCACCATCTTCAGGCCGCGCAGCGCGCCGTCGCCGAACGAGCCCACCAGGGCCGCGCGCAATTCCAGCGCTTCGAGCATGCGGCCGGAACCGATATCGCCGCAGGCCTGGTCGCCCGAGGCCGGGCCGAGCAGGTGCACGCCGCGGCGGCGCAGGGTGTCGACATTTTCCTGCACGGCCGGATGCGCCCACATCTGCTGGTTCATCGCCGGCGCCACGTACAGCGGCGCGGCGCTGGCCAGGCACAGCGTGGTGAGCAGGTCGTTGGCCATGCCATGCGCGAGGCGGGCGATCAGGTCGGCGCTGGCGGGCGCGACGATGATGCGTTCGGCCCAGCGCGCCAGCTCGATATGGCCCATGGCCATCTCCGCCTGCTCGTCCCACAGGCTCACCCGCACGGCTTCGCCGGACAGGGCCTGGAAAGTGGTGGCGCTGACGAAATGGGTGGCGCTTTCCGTCATCACCACGCGGACCTGGGCGCCCAGGTCGCGCAGGCGGCGGACCAGCTCGCAGGCTTTGTAGGCGGCAATGCCGCCCGACACGCCGAGCAGGATGCGACGGTTGGCAAGTTGCATGTAGGACAGGCCTGACAAACGGGCAGACGCCAAGCTTACCGGAATCAACCGCGTCTTCCGCTGCAGGCGCCGGCGCGATTGCGGCATCGTGAGCGAATGAGCATTCGAGACTGGCCAGCCGGGGAACGTCCGCGCGAAAAACTGCTGCAGCAAGGCACGTCCGCGCTGTCGGATGCGGAGCTGCTCGCCGTGCTGCTGGGCAGCGGCGTGGCCGGCGTCGATGCGCTCACCCTCGGCCGCCAGCTGCTGGCCGAAGCCGGCGGCATCCATGCATTGCTGGCCGACCCCCACACCACCACGCGCATGCCCGGCATCGGCCCGGCCAAGCGGGCACGCGTGATCGCCGCGCTGGAGCTGGCGCGCCGCTCCTTGAACGAACAGCTGCGCACGGGCGCCGCGCTGCGCAGTCCGCGCGACAGCGGCGACTTCCTCCGCGCCAAGCTGCGCCACCTGCCCTACGAAGTTTTCGCCTGCCTGTACCTGGACAACCGCCACCGCGTGCTGGCCTACGAGGAGCTGTTCCGCGGCACCATCGACGGCGCCAGCGTGCATCCGCGCGAAGTGGTGCGCGCCTGCCTCAAGCACAACGCCAGCGCGGTGATCTTCGCCCACAACCATCCGTCGGGCGTGGCCGAGCCCAGCCTGGCCGACCGCGCCATCACCCGCAGCCTGCGCGAGGCGCTGCAGCTGGTCGAAGTGCGCGTGCTGGACCACCTGGTGATCGGCGCCGCCGAACCGGTGTCGATGGCCTCGCTGGGCCTGCTCTGAGCGCGGGCGGGTGCCGTTTGACCCGGAAAGAATAACGGCGCGGTGGGGACCGCGCCGTCAGGCCGTTTTTGGGGAGGTGAGAGGGACGGCGTCTCGCATACCCGTCGGCGGGGAGGGTGCCTGGGGTACGGGCGGCATTGTGGCAGTGCGGCATGACAGGACAGTGACGTGCCGGCGGGCTCCGCCGGAAGCCGGGCCGGCGCGACTTATGCACATCGGCCTCAGATCGCCGCTTAGCGGTCATTCCGTCGACACTCGTGAAATTGTCAATGTAAACTATTGATACTACGTGGAAATTTAAGTGACATATACGTTTCCGCCGCGCAAAAACCCGCGACGCTCCCGCCAGCCCTTACTTTCCCCACAGAGTTATCCACAGCCCCCGCAGCCGCGCCGCAGCATGCCCGCTCGCCGCCTTCGGCCGCCCCGCCCAGGCCTCGGAGCGGGCCGCCCCGCTCTGCTAGGATTGCCGGTTCCATCGAAGCCAGACCCAGCCCCGTGAAACAAGCGCTGCGCGATTTGCTGCTGCAGGCCATCCGGTCCCTGCAGAACGACTCCACCCTGCCCGCCGAGCTCGAAGTGCCGAACTTCGTGATCGAGCGCACGCGCAGCCGCGACCACGGCGATTTCGCCAGCAACGCCGCCATGCTGCTGGCCAAGCCGGCCCGCGCCAAGCCGCGCGAACTGGCCGAGAAACTGGTGGCCGCCCTGCCCGCCAATGCGCAGGTGGCGAAGATCGAGATCGCCGGCCCCGGCTTCATCAACTTCTTCCTGGCGCCCGGCGCCTACCACGCCGAGCTGCGCCGCATCCTGGGCGAGGGCGACGCCTACGGCCGCAACGACAGCGGCAAGGGCGTGGTCGCCGGCGTGGAATTCGTCTCGGCCAACCCGACCGGCCCGCTGCACGTGGGCCACGGCCGCGCCGCGGCGATCGGCGACTGCCTGAGCCGCCTGCTCGACGCCAACGGCTGGGCGGTGCGGCGCGAGTTCTACTACAACGACGCCGGCGTGCAGATCCAGAACCTGGCCATCTCGACGCAGGCGCGCGCGCGCGGCCTGGCGCCGGACCAGGCCGGCTGGCCGGAAGACGGCTACCGCGGCGACTACATCGCCGACGTGGCCCGCGCCTACATGGCCGGCGAATCCGTGCTGGCCGACGGCCACACCGTCACCGGCGCCAAGGATGCCGACGACCTCGAGGCCATCCGCCAGTTCGCCGTGGCCAGCCTGCGCCGCGAACAGGACCTGGACCTGAAAGCCTTCGGCGTCGGCTTCGACACCTATTTCCTCGAGTCCTCGCTGTACAGCGGCGGCAAGGTGGAGGAGACCGTGCGCGAGCTGGTCGCCCACGGCCACACCTACGAGGAAGGCGGCGCGCTGTGGCTGCGCTCGACCGACTTCGGCGACGACAAGGACCGCGTGATGCGCAAGTCCGACGGCACGTTCACTTATTTCGTGCCGGACGTGGCCTATCACCGCAGCAAGTGGCAGCGCGGCTACGTGCGCGCCATCACCGAGCTGGGTTCGGACCACCACGGCAGCCTGGCCCGCGTGAAGGCCGGCCTGCAGGCGCTGGACTGCGGCATCCCCAAGGGCTGGCCGGAATACGTGCTGCACCAGATGGTGACCGTGATGCGCGGCGGCGAAGAGGTGAAGATCTCCAAGCGCGCCGGCAGCTACGTCACCCTGCGCGACCTGATCGACGAAGTGGGCAAGGACGCCACGCGCTTCTTCCTGATCTCGCGCAAGGCCGACTCGCAGCTGGTGTTCGACATCGACCTGGCGCGCTCGCAGAGCAACGACAACCCGGTCTATTACATCCAGTACGCCCATGCCCGCGTCTGCCGCGTGCTGGAAGAACTGGCCGAGCGCGGCCTGCCGGCGCTGGATACCGCCGCGGGCGCGGCGCATTTCGAGCGGCTGGACACGGCGCACGAGCAGGCCCTGTTCGTGGAGCTGTCGCGCTATCCGGAAGTGGTGGAAGCGGCGGCCGGCAATCTGGAACCGCACCTGATCGCGCAGTACCTGCGCGACCTCGCCGGCGCCCTGCACAGTTACTATCACGAGCATAAGTGGATCGTGGACGACGCCGGGCTGCGCAACGCGCGCATCACCCTGGCGGTCGCGGCACGCCAGGTCATCCGCAACGGTTTGGATTTGCTGGGACTCAGTGCCCCGGAGAAGATGTAAATGGCAGCACGCAAGGGCAAGGGCCGTCAGGCCGTGCGCAACAACAGCGGCGGGTTTCCGGCCTGGGGCTGGGCCATCGTCGGCATCGCGGTCGGCGCGCTGCTGATGTTCGCCATGCGCGGCAAGCTGCCCATGGGCGGCCGCGCCGGCGACGCGCCGCAGCCCAACGCGCAGGCCACCGCCCAGCACGGCAGCGATGCCGGCGCGGTGGAACCGGCCGGTGCCGACTCCACGCCCGCCGCGCCGAAGAAGCCGCAGTTCGATTTCTACTCGGTGCTGTCGGAGAAGGAAGTGCGCATTCCCGACGCCGAGATCAGCGCGCAGGCGCGCGCCGAGCAGCAGAAGCAGGCCGCCGCGCAGCAGGCGCAAGCCCAGGCCCAGGCGGCGCAGCAGGCCCAGCAGCAGGCGGCCGCGCAGCGCGCCGCGGCGGCGAATGCGCCGGCCGCGGTCACCGAGAACGTCACCGCGGCGCCGGCTACCGCGGTCGCGCCGCCGGCCGCGGGCGGTGGCGGCTATCTGCTGCAGGTGGGTGCGTTTCCGAGCGCCTCCGATGCGGAAAGCCTGAAGGCCAAGCTGGCGCTGCAGGGTTTCGTCGCCAACGTGGCTTCGGTCAACGTCAACGGCCAGACCTACAACCGCGTGCGCCTTGGCCCGTTCAAGTCGGCCACGGAGCTTGAGTCGACCAAGCAGCGCTTGTCCTCGGCCGGTTTCAATGCGATCGCGCTGAAGGAAGGCCGCTGACTTGAAGCCCCTCTCCCCCCGGGAGAGGGGTTGGGGTGAGGGTACGGGCGGAGCGCGAGAGTGATGTGCACCGCTCCGGCCGTACCCTCATCCGGCTGCCGCCACCTTCTCCCGATGGGAGAAGGATCTCTCCGCTGGAAACAGAGAGAAATTCAGCGCGGCTTGCGCTTGAGCCGGATCAGCGCCGAGATATCGTCGTCGCCATAACCCTGCGCCATCAGCTCGGCGTAGTCGGCCAGCGACTTTTCGATCACCGTGCGGTCCGTGCCCGCGCCCTCGGCGATGCGGTTCACGATGCCCAAGTCCTTGTGCAGCAGGGCCAGCTTGAAGCCCACGCTGAATTCGTCGCGCAGCATGGTGGCGCCGCGCTTCTCCAGGAACCAGCTGCCGGCCGCGCCGGCGCCCAGGGTCGGCAGCAGACGCTCCGCTTCCAGTCCCAGCGCCTCGCCCAGCGCCAGGCCCTCGCACACCGCCTGCGCGATGCCGGCCACCAGCACCTGGTTCACCGCCTTGGTGGCCTGGCCGGCGCCGACGGCGCCCAGGTGGGTGACGCGCAGCGCATAGGCTTCCAGCACCGGACGCGCGCGTTCCAGCACCGCGGCGTCGCCGCCGACCATCACCGAGAGCTTGCCGTTCTTGGCGCCTTCCACGCCGCCGGACACCGGCGCGTCGAGGAAATCCACGCCGGCCGCCGCCAGCCGTGCGGCCGCGCGTTTGGCGGTGTCGGGCGCCACGGTGGAGTGGTCGACCACGATGGCGCCGCGCTTCAAGTGCGGCAGCATGGTGTCGATGGTGGCCAGCACGTCGGCATCGGCAGTCACGCACAGCGCGATCACATCGCACTGCGCGGCCAGCTGTTCCAGCGGCGGGGCGGTCACGCCCAGTTCGCGCGCCAGCGCATCGGCCTTGGCCTGGGTGCGGTTGGCCACCGCGTGCAGCAGGCCCTTGGAGTTCAGATGTCCGGCCATCGGCGCGCCCATGGCGCCGAGACCGACGAAAGCTGCCTTGAGGCTCATCGGGGAGTTCCAGCAGAGGAGAAACACGGCCGCCCCGGAAGGCGGAGCGGCCTATGTTAGCGGCGGTGCACGTCGTGCGTGACGAATGGCTTCTCCGCCGTGGGCCGCTCCAGCCACTGCGGATGCGCCAGCGTGTGGCGCATGTCGGCCAGGCCGCTCTCCCAGTGCGAGTGCATGCTGGTCAGGCTGAACTCGTAGTCCTTGTAATGGCCTTCGTACGGCTTGTCGCGGTAGATCAGGTGGATCAGGTTGGTCAGCGCGCCGGAAGCCTGCGCCTGCGCGCGCTTGAAAGCCGGATCGTCGTGTTTGTCCGCCGGCACCAGGGCCATCAGGTCGTGCAGCAGGCGCTGGTTTTCCTGGTTCAGCCGCATGTATTCGGTGATCAGGCGGGTGCGGCTGGAATACTGGATTTCCTTGGAGCGCTCGGCCACGCCGGACAGATCGCGCGGCAGCTCGCCGGTGGCGCGCCACAGGTCGACCTGGAAGATCAGCGCATCGTGGCAGGGCCGGTCCGATAGCACCTTGTACAGCGGCGTGTTGGAAACCATGCCGCCGTCCCAGTAGAACTCGCCGTCGATCTCCACCGCGGGGAAGCCCGGCGGCAGCGCGCCGGAGGCCATGAAATGCTCCACCCGCAGCTTGCCGTGGCTGTTGTCGAAGTAGGCGAAGTTGCCGGTGCGCACGTTCACCGCGCCCACCGACACGCGCATCGAACGCGGGTCGTTGACGCGGTCGAAATCCACCAGCCGCTCCAGCGTGCTGCGCAGCGGCGCGGTGTCGTACCAGCTCACGTCGCCGGGACCGGAAGCGCGGTGGAACGGCAGGAATGGCGGCGGCAGGCGCGGCACGAAGAAACCCGCCTGTCCTTCGAGCAGCGCGCGCCACGCGGCCAGGCTGCTGAAGCCGTTCTGCAGCGCCAGCGGCCAGCCGCCGCTGTCGAACGCGGGCGTGGCGGGGAAATACGGCGGCTTGCAGATGGTTTCCCAGAATTCGCGCAGCTTCTCCACGCGCTGGCCGATCGGATTGCCGGCAATGATCGCGGCATTCAAGGCGCCGATCGAAATGCCTGCCAGCCAGCGCGGCCGCAGATCCGCCTCGGCCAGCGCCTGGTACACGCCGGCCTGGTAGGCGCCGAGCGCGCCGCCGCCCTGCAGCACCAGGGCCACGGTGGAGTACGACTCGCGCACCATCTTCGCCAGCGCTTCCTTGCTGTCGTCTTGTGTCGCCTTGCCCATGGGCTCAAGCCTCCGCCAGGTAGTCGTACACCACTTCGCCCAGGTCCAGGGTGAGGTCGGTGATGAAGTGCAGCGCCGATTCCACCTTCAGCACCGGCAGGTCCGCCACCGGCGCCAGCGCATGCGAGTGCAGCTCCAGCGCGGCCGGTCCGGTCCAGGCGCCCTTGAGCGTGACATTGGTGGTGAAGTAGCGCACCAGCTCGCAGATGCGCGGGCTGCCGTCCACGTGCGGGATGATCTTGAGCAGGAAATTCGGCGCAGCCAGCGACGCGAGCACCGCGGCGCGATCGGCCTCGGCGTGCTTGAAGCCCATGGTGGCCTTGGCCACGCGCACCTTGCCGTAGTCGAGCGTGCCGACCAGGGTGTCGATCTCGGTTTCCAGCACCGGGCTGGCCAGTTTCTTGGGGAAACCCCACAGCTCGCGGCCACCGGCGATCGGCGGATGGTCGTTCAAATACATCGAATGCACGTAGCCGCCGTGCACGCCGCGGAAATTCACCGGAATCACCTGGCCCGACTCGGTGTAGTCGCCGAAGCCGGTGGAATCGGGCATGCGGATGAATTCGTACTTCACCAGCGGTTCGGTGATCTCCAGCGGCTCCGGCACCACGGCGCGCAGCGCGTCGAGGTCGGTGCGGTAGGTGATGACCAGGAACTCGCGGTTGACGAAACGATAGGGCCCGCGCGGAAACGCGGGGCTGGTCAGCGGCATGGCGAACGCATTGGCCTTGACGTCGGCGATCTTCATCGAGCCATCCTCCTGGCGATCCCGTCGGGCGCGCGCCGGCAGGGCGCACGCTGCATGCAATAGAAAAACGACGCCTGCCCGGCACTCGCCGGGCAGGCGCGCAACGCTTACTGCATGTACCAGCCGTGGCTGACCACGACCGACTGGCCGGTCAGCGCGGCCGACGGGAACGCGGCGAGGAAGAGCGCGGTCTGCGCGATGTCCTCGACGGTGGTGAAGGTGCCGTCCACCGTGTCCTTCAGCATCACGTTCTTGATCACTTCCGCTTCGCTGATGCCCAGTTCCTTGGCCTGCTCGGGAATCTGCTTCTCCACCAGCGGCGTGCGCACGAAGCCGGGGCAGATCACGTGCGAACGCACGTTGTGGGCCGCGCCTTCCTTCGCCAGCGTGCGGGCCAGGCCCAGCAGGCCGTGCTTGGCCGTGACGTAGGCCGACTTCAGCTTCGACGCTTCGTGCGAATGCACGGAACCCATGTAGATGACGGTGCCGCCGCGGTCCCCCTGATACATGTGCTTGAGCGCGGCCTTGGTGGTGAGGAAGCCGCCGTCCAGGTGGATCGCCAGCATCTTCTTCCAGTCGGCGAAGGCGAACTGGTCGATCGGGTTGATGATCTGCACGCCGGCGTTGGAGATCAGGATGTCCAGCGCACCGAAGGCGGCGACCGCCTTGTCGGTGCCGGCATTCACCGCCGCTTCGTCGGTGACGTCCATGGCGATGCCGATCGCCTTGCCGCCGGCCGCATTGATCTCCGCCGCTGCCGCATCGGCGGCCTGCTGGTTGATGTCCGCGATCGCCACGGCGCAGCCGTTCTTCGCATAGAGCTCCGCGATGGCCTTGCCCAGGCCGCTGGCGGCGCCGGTGATCAGAGCGACCTTGCCTTCGAGACTTGCTGCCATAACCACTCCTTCGAATTCGCTAGGGGATGCGGGAGACGACGAAGGCTCGCACAGCTGGGATGCCGCATCCATGCGACGAATGGACATCACGAAGAACCTTCCCTATGCCGTCATTCCGGCGTAGGCCGGAATGACGAGCATGTTTAGTGCGCGCCTTCCGACAGGTACGTATAGCCGGTCAAGCCATCGTTCAATGTGACAAACAGCTGCTCCGCCTGCGCGCCCTCGACGCCCGCGGCCGCGATGCGTTCGCGGTAGCTGCGGCGCAGGGCATCCAGATCGTAGCCGACATAGTCGAGCATCAGGTCGGTGGTGTCGCCGCGGCGGCGATGCGCAAAAACATACGAGTCGCCGTCCACCCGCACGTTCACCGCGTCGGTGTCGCCGAACAGGTTGTGGATGTCGCCCAGGGTTTCCTGGTACGCGCCGACCATGAAGATGCCCAGGCGATAGCTTTCGTCCTCGCGCAGCGCGTGCAGCGGCAGGCTCACGTCCACGCCTTCGGCGTCGACGTAATGGTCGATGCGGCCGTCCGAATCGCAGGTGAGGTCGACGATCACGCCGCGGCGGGTCGGCGCTTCGTCCAGGCGCGCGATCGGCGCGATCGGGAAGATCTGCTCGATCGCCCAGATGTCCGGCACCGACTCGAACACCGAGAAGTTGACGAAGTACTTGTCCACCAGCTTCTCGTCCAGCTCGTCCAGCGCCTGGCGATGCGAGCGCTCGGCCGGCAGCAGGCGCAGGCGCACCGCGTTGGCGATGGCGTAGTACATCTCGTCCAGCTGCGCGCGGTCTTCCAGCGCCAGCTGGCCCAGCGCGTACAGGGTCTGGCCTTCGTTGAGGTGGTGCTGGGCCTCGTGGAACAGTTCCAGCGCGGGGCGCGCGTCCAGTTCCTCGTAGGTCTCGCGCAGGCGGCGCAGCACGGCCGGTTCCTCCTCGCGCGGCGGCGGGATGCTGCCGGCGGGCACTTCTTCCACTTCGGTGACGTTGACCACCATCACCGCATGGTGCGCGGTCATGGCGCGGCCAGCCTCGGTGACGATGTGCGGCGCGGCCAGGCCTTCCTCGGCCACGGCTTCGGCCAGCGACTGCACGATGGTGGAGGCGTACTGCTCGATCGAATAGTTGATCGAGTTGTGGCTGCGCGAGCGCGAGCCTTCGTAGTCCACGCCCAGGCCGCCGCCGACGTCGACGATTTCCAGCGGCACGCCCATGCGGATCAGCTCCACGTAGTAGCGCGTGGCCTCGCGCATGCCGGCGGCGATGTCGCGCACGTTGGAGATCTGCGAGCCCATGTGGAAATGCTGCAGCTTCAGGGTGTGCTTGAGGCCCGCCTCGTCGAGGCGGCGCACCAGGGTCAGCACCTGGTTCGGCGACAGGCCGAACTTGCCCTTGTCGCCGCCGGTGTTCTGCCATTTGCCGGCGCCGATCGAGGCCAGGCGCACGCGCACGCCCAGCAGCGGCTCCACGTTCAGGGCCTTGGCTTCGGCGAAGACGTGATCGAGCTCGGAGAGCTTCTCGATCACGATGTGCACGCGCAGGCCGAGCTTGCGGCCGATCAGCGCCAGGCGCACGTATTCGCGGTCCTTGTAGCCGTTGCACACCACGATCGAGCCGGGCCGCGCCATCGCCAGCACGGCCATCAGTTCGGGCTTGGAGCCGGCTTCCAGGCCGAAGCCATGCTCGCCGGCGGCCACCAGCTCGCCGGCCACGCCGCGCTGCTGATTGACCTTGATCGGATACACCGCGGTGTAGCCGCCACCGTAGTTCCACTCCGCGGTGGCCTTGGCGAAGGCGCCCTGCAGGCGCGCCAGGCGGTCGGCGAGGATGTCGGGGAAGCGCACCAGCAGCGGCAGGCGCAGGCCTTCGGCGCGGGCGCGGTCGACGATGGCCGGCAGCGACAGGGCCGGGCCGCCGGCGCCGCGCGGGCGCATCACGATATGGCCGTGCTCGTCCACGTCCACATAGCCGTCGCCCCAATGCGGGACGGCGTAGGTGTGACGGGCGGCATCGGCGTTCCAGTGCTTCGACATGGACGGGTATTCCTTGGGGTCAGCGGGCGCGGGGCGCCCGTCGGTCATGTCGTCGCAGCGGCGAGCCTTGACGAGGAAGAAGCCGGCCGGCCGGAAGCCTCGCACGCCGCGGGGCCGGATCGGACTCTACGGTCCCGCTGCGACCGGTCGCAGGCGGGACGGCCGTCTATTGTAATGGCCGAATGTGACCATGCGGCATCCGCGCCCGGTACGCCGGGGCCCGGAACGGCTACAATTGCGCCTCTTTGCCCACCGTGACGTCAGGAACAGGAACACACGCCATGTCGCAGCCCAGCTGGTTCACCGAGGCCCACCAGGCCTCCGGCTCCTCCATCGGTTACCGCGTGGAGAAGCTGCTTCATGCCGAGAAAACCCCGTTCCAGACCATCGAGATCTACCAGACCACCGACTGGGGCAACCTGATGGTGATCGACGGCTGCGTGATGCTGACCAGCCGCGACAACTTCCTTTACCACGAGATGATGACCCACCCGGCGCTGTTCACCCATGCGCGCGCCAAGCGCGTGGTGATCATCGGCGGCGGCGATTGCGGC
Organism: Dyella marensis; assembly: GCF_049532885.1. Classification (NCBI taxonomy): domain Bacteria; kingdom Pseudomonadati; phylum Pseudomonadota; class Gammaproteobacteria; order Lysobacterales; family Rhodanobacteraceae; genus Dyella; species Dyella marensis. The sequence goes on along the minus strand of NZ_CP064029.1, from coordinate 5,235,825 downwards.
ACGCTGCGCGAAGTGCTCAAGCACGAGGAAGTGGAATCGGCCGTGCAGGTGGAGATCGACGAGCGCGTCACGCGCCTGGCCGAGCAGTACTTCCCCGAGCTGTGCGAGGCCAACCACGACCCGCGCGCCGAGCTGCTGTTCATCGACGGCATCAAGTACATGGCCGAGGCCGAGCCGGAATCGCTGGACCTGATCATCGTCGACTCGACCGACCCGGTCGGCCCCGCCGAAGGCCTGTTCAACGCCGCCTTCTACGCCAGCTGCTACAAGGCCCTGCGCCACGGCGGCATCCTGGTGCAGCAGAGCGAGTCGCCGCTGGCGCACATCGAACTGATCAAGTCGATGCGCTCGGCCATGCGCACCGCCGGCTTCAGCGCGGTGAAGACCCTGCCGTTCCCGCAGCCCTGCTACCCCACCGGCTGGTGGAGCTGCACCATGGTGCGCAAGGGCGGCGACCTGGCCGGCTTCCGCGAGCGCGGCGCGCTGAGCAAGAACTTCCCCACCCGCTACTACAACGCCGAGATCCACAAGGGCGCGCTGGCGATGCCGGAGTTCATGAAGGAAGCGCTGGGCGAATAAGCCCGCCGCCTGCAACCCGCCTCGCGGCCACGCGGGGCGGGTTTTTGCGTTTCCGGGGGGACACTCAGAACAGCGTCGAACGCACCTTCGGCAGCAGCACCAGCACCAGGGTCGCGATCGGCCCCAGCAGCAGCGACACCAGGAACCACACCAGGCCGCTGCGATTCTTGCCCTGGGCCAGGCCCGCATTGATCAACGCCAGGGTGCCCCAGCCCACGAACCAGGGGGCTCGCCCGTCGGCCATGATCGCTATCTGATCCATCGTCTCTCCCGTGCGCGGCGCGCGAGCGCGCCCGAAGCATAGTGGTGGCGCGCGGGTGCGCGGCCGAATCGGTGAAGGGCCATGCTAACAAGCGTGGAAGCGCGCGGCGGCCGTGCGCGTTCGCAGGATCAGGCAGGCTTAATGCTGAATAAGTATGCTGGCCGCTTCGTTTTGCGGATGGAGAACAGCATGCGCGGATGGCGCTATCTCGCTTTGGGCCTGGCCGGTGTCCTGTCGATCGCCCCGGTCGCCGCCAAGCAGGCTTCCACCAAGCCGGTGCCCGCCAAGGCCGGCGATGCGCGCAACGACGCGCTGCTGGCCTTCCAGCGCGACCTGATCAGCGTGCTGGCCCCGCGCGCGGACGCCATGCCCCTGCTCGGCGCCGCCCTGCTCGCCCGCCCGCTGCCCAACCAGCCGAAGTACAACGACTTCCATACCCTGATCGAGCGCGCATCCAAAGCCGAGGACACCACCCCCGCCGTGACCTGGCTGCGCCTGAGCGACTGCGACGCCAAGGCCGACGCCTGCCCCAACGCCGACGCGCTGGCCGCGCTGGCCCAGCAGGCGCCGGACAACGCCGCCGTGTGGCTGCTCAAGCTGGGCCAGGACCACCACGACGGCAAGGACCAGGCCGCGCGCGAGGACCTGGCCAAGGCCGCCGCCGCCAAGCTCTACGACGACTACACCGGCACCAGCCTCAAGGCCCTGGCCGCCAACGTCAGCACCTTGCCGCCGCCAGCCGCGACCATCGATCCGTCCTCGCCCACCGGCGCCGCCGGCGTCGAGCTGACCCTGGTCTTCGGCATGGCCGCCACCCAGCCGCAGCCGGGCCTGCAGGCCACCTCGCGGCTGTGCGAGAACGCCGGCGACGATGCCGCGCTGAAAGAGGACTGCCTCAAGCTCGGCCGCCTGCTCGAGTGGGGTTCCAGCCCGCTGGCCCGCTCGCTGGGGCTGCATCTGCGCGAGGTGCTGGCCGCCGATCCGTCGCAGCAGGAAGACGCCAGGCACGCACGCCGCAACCTGGTCTGGCAGGTGCAGAACTTCGCCCAGCTGTCGGCCCGCGCGCAGGGCGACCTGGCCCTGGCCCAGCACCTGCTGGCGCTGGCGCGCAACGGCGGTACCGAGATGAGCCTGGTGCTGGCGGCGTTGCGCGACTACAAGATCCCGACGGATGCGCCGGCGGACTGGGACAGCCAGAAGCCGGCCGGCGCCGGGCAGGCGCAGGCGAAAGGCTGAGCACTGGCGCACGCGGCGCGCTGTTGCCGGTTCCCTCTTCCCGTGTACCCTTGGCCCACCTCGAAACGAAGGGGCGGCGCATGCTGACGGTGCTGGTGGCAAGCAGCAAGGGCGGTTGCGGCAAGAGCACGCTGGTCACCCAGCTGGCTTCGCACTGGGCGCAGGACGGCAAGCACACGGCCATCGTGGACGTCGACCGGCAAGGCTCCAGCTTCCGCTGGGCGGCGCGGCGCGCCGAACAGAACGTTCCCGGCGTGCTCGCCGTGGAAGGCAGCCGCAAGGCGCTGGAGAAACTGCCCGCGGACACCCAGCGCACCCTGATCGACACACCCGCCGGCTCGCACGAGCGCGAGCTGGAACCCTACCTGGAACAGGCCAGCGTGCTGCTGGTGCCGGTGCTGCCGTCCAGCTTCGACATGGACGCCACCATGGACTTCCTCGCCCACCTCCGGGAGATCCCGCGCATCAAGCGCGGCAAGCTGCCGGTGGGCCTGGTCGGCAACCGGCTCAAGCCGTGGACCCACGCCAGCCAGGACGCGATGGAGCGGCTCGCCGCCGACGCGCCGTTCCCGCTGGTGGCCGAGCTGCGCGACAGCCAGGCCTACGTGCTGCTCACCGCGCTCGGCAAGGGCATCTTCGACTATGCCTCCGAACAGGTGCGCAACCACCAGGAAGACTGGAAACAACTCCTGCGCTGGATCAAGCGCCAGCATTAATTCACCGTCCGTCCCGGAGCCGTCCATGCGAGAACTCATCCTGTTGCGCCACGCCGAAGCCCAGCCCTCGCAGCCCGGGGGCGACGACCTAGGCCGCCGCCTGAGCGGACGTGGCGAGCAGGAGGCCCGCGCCGCGGGCCGCTGGCTCGAGCAATGGCTGAAGCGGCATGGCCAGCAGCGGCCCAGCCGCGTGCTCTGCTCGCCCTCCGAGCGCACCCGCGCCACCGCCACGCTGGCGCTGGCCGAAGTGAACGGCGCGCCGGAGCCGGAGCTGTGCGAAGACATCTACGAGGCCACCCAGGGCGAGCTGCTGGCCCTGCTGGACGACCACAGCGACGCCGATTCGGTGCTGCTGGTCGGCCACAACCCGGGCATCGAGCGCCTCGTCGCGCTGCTGGCCGAGGGACGTTCGGACGAATACCGCGGCATGCCGCCGGCCGGCATCGCGGTGTTCCACTCGGACGAGGGCTTCGAACCGGGCCACGCCCGCCTGGAAGCTTTCTGGTCGCCGTGAGCCGCCCGCGCCGCCGCTGGCCTGGCCAGCGCGCCGCCGCCTGCCTCGTTCTCGCTGCCGCGGCCGCCTCGCTCCACGCCGCCGACTACCGCATCGACCCGGCCCGCTCGCACGCCGAATTCGGCGTGCGCCTGCTGTGGCTCACCCAGGTCACCGGCAGCTTCGAGCGCATCGACGGCGACGTGACCCTGAGCGCCCGGCGCGACGTGGCCGTGGTCGACGCGCATATCGCGGTGGACAGCATCCGCATGTCGTCCGAGCGCTTCCGCCGCTGGGTGATGGCGCCGGAATTCTTCGACGCCGAGCGCTACCCCACCATCCACTTCGTCTCCGAGCCGGTGCCGGTGGCCGCGCTGGAACATGGCGGCGAGCTGTTCGGCACGCTCACCTTGCGCGGCATATCGCGGCCGGCACGCTTCGAGCTGCTGCCCTCGCCCTGTCCGCTGAACGAGTCCATCCTCACCAACCCCAGCGACTGCCGCATCGAAGCGCGCGGCGACATCCAGCGCAGCGAGTTCGGTATGACCGGGCATCGCACCGCCTTGTCCGACCAGGTCCGCCTCGGGCTGGTCATCGCCATCGACCGCGCGCCCGCCAGCAGCGGGTCATGAACGCGCGCTGGCCCGGCGCCCGCGCGCCGGCTGGCGGACCGGCGACGGAATGCCCCGGGGTTATTTATCATCGCGGAATGTCACCGCGCTGGACGTGCGTTCTCCTTCTGCTGCTCGCCTCGACCCTGCTGCCGGGATGCAGCCTGTCGGCGGCGAAGATCCGCCGTGCCGACGCCATCGTGGCCGCGCAGACCGACCACCGGATCGACTGCGACAACCCCGGCACCGCCTGCGCCGAAGCCTCGCCCCTGCTGGATGCCGCCAGCGCCGCGATCGCCGCCTCCACCGCGCAGGCGCCGGTGCACGTGGTCACCCTGCTCAACGACAGCGAGCCGGCGATGGTGGCGCGCATCAACCTGATCCGCGCGGCGAAGCACTCGATCGACATCCAGATCTACATCTGGGACCAGGACGACGCCGGCCAGCTGATCCTGGACGAACTGGTGCGCGCCGCGCGCCGCGGCGTGAAGGTGCGCGTGCTGGCCGACCAGCTGTTCTCCTTCAACGACAGCGTGTGGCTGACCCGCCTGGCGCGGGCGCACGAGAACCTGCAGATCCGGCTGTACAACCCGACCTTCCACAAGTCGGAAACCTCGCCGCTGGAATTCGCCGCCGGCATCGTGTGCTGCTTCTACAAGTTCAACCAGCGCATGCACAACAAGATCCTGCTGGTGGACAACAGCATCGGCATCACCGGCGGGCGCAACTACCAGGACCGCTATTTCGACTGGGACAACGACTTCGACTACGTCGACCGCGACGTGATGGTCGGCGGCCCCGCCGCGCAGGCGATGGGTGAGACCTTCGAGCGTTTCTGGGCGCACAAGCGCTCGGTGCCGCTGACTCATCTGCGCGACATCTATCGCTTGCTTGTCGACGGCACGCCCTCGCCCTGGCGCGAGCCGGTGTACCTGCACCCGCAGCGCGTGGCGCGCGTGCAGGAAGAAGCCGACGACCCGGACTGGCTGGACGAATACCTGGTGGCGCCCACCCTGCGCACCACCGCGCCGGTGGAATTCTTCAGCGACCTGCCGGCCAAGACCGACCAGCCGCGCGAACGCGCCGCCCGCGAATTCACCGCCAACGTGATGCGCATGGTCGGCTCGGCCAAGCAGGAAGTGGTGCTGCAGACGCCCTACCTCGTAATGAGCAAGCGCGCGCGGAAGATCTTCGACCGGCTGCAGAAGCAGGACGCGCCGCCGCGCATCGTGGTCTCCACCAATTCGCTGGCCTCCACCGACGCGTTCGCGGTGTATGCGATGTCGTACAAGCACCGCAAGCGCTATCTCAAGGAATACGGCTTCGAGATCTACGAACTGAAGCCGCGCGCGCTCGGCCCCGCGCAGGACAACGCCTGGGCCAGCTCGGACGACGGCCCCGACGACGACACCGCCAGCGATGCCAGACCCACCGCCGGCAAGCCAGCCAGCAAGCGCCGCTACGTGGGCGTGGAGGCGCGCACCCTGCTCGGCCGCGGCGGCAAGCGCAACCGGCCGGCGCCGCTGCTCAGCGCGGGCCGGCGCTTCGGCCTGCATGCCAAGTCCATCGTGGTGGACGACCGCTTCGCCATGGTCGGCTCGCACAACTTCGACCCGCGCTCGGACCACTACAACACCGAGGCCGGCGTGATCGTGTACGACGCCGCCTTCGCACAGCAGCTGCGCACGGCGATCATGCGCGAGACCGAGCCGGAGAACGCCTGGGTGATCGGACCGCGCCAGCGCTCCATTCCGTTGCTGTCGGACCTGAGCGCCGCCATCGGCGACATCTCCGCCGCCCTGCCGCTGTTCGATTTCTGGCCGTACCGCTACGCCACCAGCTATCAGCTCAAGCAGGGCTGCACGCCGATGCGGCCGAGCGACCCGAACTTCTTCAGCTGCTACGAGGCGGTGGGCGATTTCCCGGAAGTGGCCAGCCCGCCCAAGCTGATCTACACGCGCCTGCTGACGGCGTTCGGCGCCGGGGCCAACGGGATTCTTTGATCGGGCGAGGCCGGATCAGGCCTGGCGGTCGTCCGCGGCGAAGCGCATCGGCAGGTTGCCGCTGAGGCCTTCGGGGTGGTCGGCCGGCACGGCGAAGCGCCAGCCCTGCACGGTCTGCACGGCCTCCTGGTCCAGGGCCGGATCGCCGCTGGACTGGTCCACCGTGGCGTGCGTGACATGGCCCTGGCCGTCGACCGAGAGATGCAGCACCACCAGGCCGGCGCGCGCGACGCGGCGGCTGAAGATCGAGCTGGGCGCCTGCGGCATCTCGATGGGCGTCAGCGTCGGCGTGTCTACGGCCGCCGGTGCGGCGATGGCCTGCTCGGCATCCACCGGCGGCAGATGCACGGCATGGGCGGGACGCCGCGGCACGGCAGCCAGGCGTGGATGCGCCGGCACGGCCGGTGCGGCGGCGCGCCTGGCGGCGATCCGCTCCGGCCCCTTCCAGCCTGCGGTCTGTTCGCTCAGCCATGCGGTACCGGCCACGCCCACGGCCAGCGCCAGCAGGCTCAGGGTGGTGGTGGTGCGCAGGCGGAACATGGCGGTGCCTCAGCGCTCGAGGATGGCGGTGACGCCCATGCCGCCGGCGGTGCAGATCGAGATCAGGCCGCGGCCCGAACCCTTCTCTTCCAGCAGCTTGGCCAGGGTGGCGATGATGCGCGCGCCGGTGGCGGCGAACGGGTGGCCCACGGCGAGGCTGGAGCCGTGCACGTTGAGCTTGGCCGGGTCGATGCTGCCCAGCGGCTGGTCCAGCCCGAGGCGGTTGCGGCAGTAGGTTTCGCTCTCCCACGCGCGCAGCGTGCACAGCACCTGGGCGGCGAAGGCTTCGTGGATCTCGTAGAAGTCGAAGTCCTGCAGGCTCAGCCCATGGCGCGCCAGCATGCGCGGCACCGCCACGGTGGGCGCCATCAGCAGGCCCTCGCCGTGCACGAAGTCCACCGCCGCCACTTCCGCGTCGAGGAAATACGCCTGCACCTTCAGGCCGCGCCTGGCCGCCCATTCGTCGTTGCCCAGCAGCACCGCGGCGGCGCCGTCGGAAAGGCCGGTGGAATTGCCGGCGGTGAGCGTGCCGTGGCCGGAGATCTTGTCGAACGCGGGCTTGAGCGTGCCGAGCTTCTCCATGGTGGAGTCCGGACGCAGGAAGCCGTCGCGCTTCAGGCCGCGGAACGGCACCACCAGGTCGTCGAAGAAACCGGCCTCGTAGGCCGCGGCCAGCTTCTGGTGGCTTTCCAGCGCCAGGCGGTCCTGCGGCTCGCGGCCGATATGCCATTCCTTGGCCATGCGCTCGCAGTGGTCGCCCATCGACATGCCGGTGCGCGGCTCGGCCACGCCGGGGAAGGAGGGCTTGAGTTCCTTCAGCGAGAAGCCGCGGGTGAAGGCGGCCATCTTGTCCTGCCAGCCCTTGGCGCGGTTGATCGCCAGCAGGCGCTTGCGGAAGCGCTCGCCCAGCACGATCGGCACGTCGCTGGTGGTGTCCGAGCCGCCGGCGATGCCGGCCTCGATCTGCCCGGTGGCGATCTTGTTGGCGATGATGATGGCGTTGTCCAGCGAGGTGCCGCAGGCGCGCGCCGTGGTGATGCCGGGGGTGGTCGGCGCCAGGCCCGAGGACAGCACCGCCTCGCGCGCCAGGTTCCATTCCGAGGAATGCTTGATCACCGCGCCCATCGCCACTTCGCCCAGCTCCTCGCCATGCAGGCGGAAGCGTTCGACCAGGGCGCCGAGCACCTTGACCGACATGCCGAAATTGCCGACGTCGGCATACGCGGTGTTGTTGCGGCAGAAGGGAATGCGGATGCCGCCGATCACACCGACGCGCTTGGAGGTGTTGTCCATGTCCTAGAAGGTTCCTGCCGGGCCGAGCGTTCAAGGCTAGCGCGCCCCGCCAGCGCGCGAAAGCCCGTGTTAAGTGAATGCTAGACTCCTGGTTCTTTGCCGTTCGGATTCGCCCACGTGGAAGCCTCGTCGCTGGTCGCCCTGCCCATCGTGCTCGCGCTGGAGCTGTCGCCCGGCGAGACGCCGGACCGCCTCACGCTGAGCCGCGACGAAGCCGCCGAACTGGCCGCCCTGGCCGCCGCCGACCTGCACGCGCTGGTGCCGCAGGTGGAGCAGTGCCGCCTGGCCGTAGCCGGGGCGCTGTTCGACGCGGTGGAACTGCTGCGCCCCGGCTTTCCCGTCTGGGCCACGCTGGACGAGCTGGCCCGCCGCGCGCCGCGCGGCCACCTGGACAACGTGGTCGCCTTCGGCACCCACGACGGCCACATGCCGGCCCAGCCGCTGGAGCCGGAACGCGGCTACGCCGACGGCCCGATGCGCCTGCTGCCGCTGAGCCTGCTCGCCCCCGAGGCGCTGGCCGAGGAACTGGCCGAGCGCCTGGAAGTGGAACTGGTCGGCCGCGGCGAAGCCGGCGCGCGCAGCTCGGACTGGCTGATGCGCACGCTGGGTGTGCGCCTGGAACATGCGCGGTACCTCAGCCGCAACGACCTGCTGGCCATGACTTGCGTGCAGTACGAGCACGTCAACCTCGCCGCGCTGTGGTCGCTGCTGGAATGCGCGCTGCTCACGCCCTACCGCGAGGAAGCCACCCTCACCGCCCGCGGCCTGGCGCTGCGCTATACCGAGGGCAAGGTGTGGATCCAGTCGCCGGCCGACTGGGCCGCGGCGCAGGCGATCGAGCCGGCACAACGCACGCATGAGCTGGCCGGCATCGTGTTCGAGCTGCGCCAGTACGCCGCCTTGCTCGATGCCCATCGCATTCCGCAAGCGCTCGAATCGATCGATGCCACCGCCACCGCGGCCGAGCCCGGTTATCTGCTGGAAGTGTTCGGTGCGCTCGACCCGGCCTACGGCGAGGCGCGCCTGCATGCGCACGAGGCGCCGGGCCTGGGCGTGATCGCGGTGACCCTGGCCCAGCGCGGCGAGAACGGCCGCGCACGCGTGCTGGCCAATGGCTATCCGCTGCAGCCGCGCGCACTGGGTCCGCTGGTCGCCGCGCTGGCCGAGCGCAGCGGCATCGCCGCCGAGCTGCATGCCCTGGGGCGCATCGTGCTGGATGAGTCCGGCCGCCTGGGCGCGCCGGCCGAACCGCTGCACTGAGGCCCGCAAGGCACGCTTCAGAAAAGTACGGCGGCTTAGACATTTCCTTCACCTTATCGGGGTCGCCGCCTACTGCCCACCCGCTGCGACTTGGCGCATCATGCGATCTCTAGCGTCCTACAGGGGTGGATGGACGGGCGGTATGGGCATGCAGCGGATCGAACCCGATCGACCGACCGGGCCGGCGTCGTCCGAGCCCGATTGGGCCGCTCGTGTCGTGCACGGCGCGCCGGCGCTGATCGCCTACATCGACCGCGAGCTGCGCATCCGCTTCGCCAACGCCGCGCACCAGTCCTGGCTGGGCGTGGACCCGGCGCAACTGCAGGGCCGCCACGTGGCCGAAGTGCTGGACGAAGCCAGCCTGCAACGCGCCGGCCCCTGCCTGGAAGAAGCCCTGCGCGGCCACGCTTCCGTCTACGAAGGCGAGATGTTCGCCGGCCAGTCGCGCTGCTACGTGCACGGCAGCTTCCAGCCGGACTACGACGCCGACGGCGCCGTCTGCGGCATCTTCACCGTGCTGATCGACATCACCGAGCGCCACGCGCTGGAAACCCGCCTGCGCGAGAGCGAGCAGCGCTTCTTCGGCGCCTTCCAGCATGCCGCCATCGGCATGGGCCTGGTCGCGCCGGACGGCCGCCTGCTGCGCGTCAACGCCGCGCTGTGCCACATGCTGGGCTACCGCGAGCCGGAGCTGCTGCAGCTCAATATCCGCGACATCACCCACCCCGACGACGTGGCCAAGAGCTTCCAGCTGGCCACCGAGCTGATGGAAGGCAAGCGCGATTCCTACCAGCTGGAGAAGCGCTACTTCCACCGCGACGGCCACGTGGTGCACGTGCTGCTGACCGTGTCGCTGGTGCGCGCACCGGACGGCACGCCGTTCCACGCGGTGGCGCAGATCCAGGATATCAGCCAGCGCAAGGCCTACGAGGAAGCGCTGTTCCGCGAGCGCGAACTGGCCGAGGTCACCCTGCGCTCGATCGGCGATGCGGTGATCACCACCGACCTGCAGCTGCGCGTCACCTCGCTCAACCCCATCGCCGAGGCGATGACCGGCTGGAGCCACGCCGAGGCGCTGGGCCGCGCGATCGAAGACGTGTTCCGCCTGCTCGACGGCGACAGCGGCGAACTGCTGCGCAACCCGCTGCGCGAGGCGATCGGCCGCGACACCATCGTCGAACTGCGCGGCAACGCCATGCTGGTGCACCGCAACGGCTTCCGCACGCCGATCGAGGATTCGGCGGCGTCCATCCACGACCACGCGGGCAACGTGATCGGCGGCGTGCTGGTGTTCCATGACGTCAGCGCCACCCGCGCGCTGGTGCTGAAGATGGCGCACATGGCCCAGCACGACACGCTGACCGGCCTGCCGAACCGGCACCTGCTGCAGGCGCGGCTGGCCCAGGTGATCGCCGCGGCGCGCCGCCGCCACGGGCGCGCCGCGCTGATCTTCATCAACCTGGATCACTTCAAGCACATCAACGATTCGCTCGGCCACCAGACCGGCGACCAACTGCTGCGCCTGTTCGCCGCGCACCTGCGCGGCCTGCTCGGCGGCGACCATATCGTCAGCCGCACCGCCGGCGACGAGTTCATGGTGGTGCTGCCGCACGTGGACAGCGCCGGCGACGCGGCCAAGACCTGCGAGCTGCTGATGCGCCGCTGGCACGAGCACCCGCCGCACGAGCTGGCCGAGCTGGCGCTGGGCTTCAGCGCCGGCATCAGCCTGTATCCGGACGATGCGGACGACGCCGAGGCGCTGATCCGCCACGCCGACACCGCCATGTACGAAGCCAAGATGCAGGGCCGCAACAGCTACCGGCTGTTCACCGCGGCGATGACCGAGCGCCCCGCGGCGCAGATGCGCATCGAGCGCGACCTGCGCACCGCCATGCGCCGCGGCGACCTGCAGCTGCATTACCAGCCGAAGGTGGACGCGCTCACCGGCGTGGTGGTCGGTGCCGAGGCGCTGCTGCGCTGGCAGGTGGACGGCCACGACGTCTACCGCCCCGACCAGTTCGTGCCGGTGGCTGAGGAAAGCGGCCTGATCGGCCCGCTCGGCCGCTGGGCGCTGCAGCAGGCCTGCCAGCAGGCCGCCGCCTGGCATCGCTCCGGCCGCAGCGTGTCGATCGCGGTGAACGTGGCGCCGCCGCAGTTCCTGCAACCGGGCTTCCACGACGTGCTGCGCGAGATCCTGCGCGAGAGCGGCCTGCCGCCCGGCATGATCGAGCTGGAACTGACCGAGCGCATGGTGATGGCCGGCGGCGACCACAGCCGCGCGCTGATGCAGCAGCTGAAGGAGCTGGGCGTGAGCCTGGCGCTGGACGATTTCGGCACGGGCTACAGCAGCCTGTCCTACCTCAAGCACTTTCCCATCGACGTGCTGAAGATCCCGCGCGCGTTCGTGCGCGACGTGGCGACGGATACCGACAGCGCGGCGATCGCCGACGCCATCATCACCATGGCGCAAAGCCTGGAGATGAGCGTGGTGGCCGAAGGCGTGGAAACGCCGGAGCAGGCGGATTATCTGCGCCAGGCCGGCTGCCGGCTGCTGCAGGGTTTCCTGTACGGCGCGCCGATGCCGGCGGTGGAGTTCGAACGCTTGCTGGTGCCGGCCTGAAACCCGAAGACCGATGCAGGTTGGGGTGAGCCCTGGGCGAACCCCAACGATGCGGTGCGCTCCGGCCTGGCTGTGTTGGGGTTCGCCTGCGGCTCACCCCAACCTACGCCGCTGCATTAGCTCGTCATTCCGGCGCAGGCCGGAATCCAGTAACGGTATCGCCGGGTTTTCGCGAAGAGCCTGCTCAGCCGCTTTCGCGAAAATCGGACACCGTCGCCACTGGATTCCGGCCTGCGCCGGAATGACGAGCTTTCAGAAGCCCGCCTCGTACATGAAGTAGTGGCACCGCTCCATCCCCAACCCCGCATACGTCCGCTGCGCACGCTCGTTCTCCGTCTCCACATAGAGCCGCACACCCACCGCGCGAGCCTCGCGCGCACGTGCCACCACCGCTTCGTACATCGCACGGAACACGCCTCCGCGCCGCGCGGATGCGGTCACGTACACGCTCTGGATCCAGAAGAAATCCCCGCAGCGCCAGTCGCTCCACTCATAGGTGACCAGCAGGCAACCCACCGGCTCGCCGTCGCGCTCGGCCACCAGGTAGAAGCCGCGCCGCGGTTCGTCGAACACCGCCGCCACGCCGCGCGCCAATACCTCGGGGTCCAGCCGCTTGCTTTCGGTCTCCCAGGCCATCGCCTGGTTCCAGCTGGCGATGTGATGGATATCGCCGCGCTGGGCGGCCCGGACGGTGAGCGACATGGCTGGAACTCCGCTGTGATCGTGAATGCTCAAGGCCGCGACGGCCGCCGCGTGCGCGAGGCGCCGAGCTTGCGCGTCAAGGTATTGCGGCCGACGCCGAGTGCGGCCGCCGCGTTCTGGCGATGGCCACCGTGCACGGCCAGCGCGGCCTGCATCAAGGTGTGATCCATCGCATCGCGGGCGCGCGCGTGGATGTCGCTCTCGCCATCGGCCAGCGCCTGCGCGGCCCATTCGCGCAGCGCATCCGTCCAGTCGCCCAGCGCGGGCACGGCAGGCGCGCCGCCCAGATCGGCCGGCAGGATTTCCGCGCCGGGCGCGATGACCGCCAGGCGGCGGCACAGGTTTTCCAGCTCGCGCACATTGCCCGGGAAATCGCGCTGCGCCACCGCTTTCAGCGCGGCCTTGGCAAAACGCTTCGGCGGCAGCTTCAGTTCGCGCGCCGCCGCGGCGAGGAAATGCTGCGCCAGCAGCGGAATATCCGCGCGGCGCTGGCGCAGCGGCGGCAGCTCGATGCGCACCACGTCCAGGCGATGCTTGAGGTCCGCGCGGAACAGGCCCGCCGCGACGCGCGCATCCAGATCCTGATGCGTGGCCGCCACGATGCGCACGTTGCCGCGGATCAGCTCGCGCCCGCCCACGCGATAGAACTCGCCGCCGGCCAGCACGCGCAGCAGGCGCGTCTGCAGCGCCAGCGGCATGTCGCCGATCTCGTCCAGGAACAGCGTGCCGCCTTCGGCCTGTTCGAAGCGGCCGGCGTAGCGGCGCGTGGCGCCGGTGAAGGCGCCGGCTTCGTGGCCGAACAGTTCGCTTTCCAGCAGCTCGCTGGGAATCGCCGCCGTGTTGAGCGCGACGAAGGGCCGATCGCGCCGCGCGCTTTCCTCGTGCAGCGCGCGCGCCACCAGTTCCTTGCCGGTGCCGGTCTCGCCGGTGATCAGCACATTCAGTTCGCTGGCCGCGACACGGCCGATCAGGCGAAACACTTCGCGCATCGCCGGGCTTTCACCGAGCAGTGCGTGGGCGGGGACGATCGGCGCCGGAGGCGGCGCGGCGCTGACCGGTACATCGGCCAGCGCGCGCTGCACCGCGGCCACGGCCTGATCGAGGTCGAACGGTTTGGCCAGGTAGTCGGCGGCGCCCGCGCGATACGCCGCGGCCGTCGTCGCCACGTCGGTAAAGGCGCTCATCACGATCACCGGCCCGATGCCGCGCGCCTTCAGATCGTTGATCAGCGCCAGCCCGTCCTCGCCCGGCATGCGCACGTCGGTGACCAGCAGGGCCGGCCGCGCATCGCGCAAGGCGTCGCGCACCGATTCCGCATCGCCGAACTCGCGCACCGCCAGTCCCGCGTCGCGCAGCGCCTCGGCCAGCACGAAGCGCACGCCGCGGTCGTCGTCGGCGATCCAGATTTCCTCACTCATGCGTGCGCTCCAGCGGCAGGTACAGCGAAAACACCGTCTCGCCCGGCCGGCTGGCATAGCGCAGCTCGCCGCCGTGCTCGCGCGCGATCTCGCGCGCCAGGGCCAGCCCCAGGCCGCTGCCGTCGGCACGCCCGGAGACCAGCGGTTCGAACAAGGTGTCGCGCAGCGCGGCGGGCACGCCCGGGCCGTCGTCGGCCACGTCCACGCGCAGCGCGGTGCGCAGCATGCGCTCGCCCACGCGCAGGCCGTGCTCGACGCGCGTGCGCAGGGTGAGCGTGCGCGCGCCGGCTTCCACCGCATTGCGCGCCAGGTTCAGCAGCACCTGCTGCAGGCGCTCGGCGTCGCCTTTCACGTCGGGCAGGCTGGGGTCGTAGTCGTGGCGCAGCTGCGGCGGCTCGGGCTCGGCCTGCAGCAGATCCGCCAGCCATTCGAGCTGCTCGTGGATATTCACCGGGCCCAGTCGCGGCGCGCCGTCGTGATGCAGCAGGCGGTTGGCCAGCGAGGCGAGGCGGTCGGCCTCGGCGATCACCAGTCCCGCCAGCGCCTTGAGGTCCTCATCCGCCACCCGCCGCTGCAGCAGCTGCGCCGCGCCGCGCAGGCCGGCGAGCGGGTTCTTCACTTCGTGCGCAAAGCCGCGCAGCGTCGCCGACAGCGGCGACGAAGCCGGTGCGGCCGGCGCCAGCACATGCACTTCGAGCAGCAGCCCGCCGTCCACCGGCTGCAGCGCCACGTCGGCCGGCCATTCGCGCCCGCGCGCCGTGCGCAGCGCCACGCCACGCAACTGCACCGCCCGCTGTTCGGTCAGCGCGCGCCCGGCCTGGGCGAACCAGTCCGGCTCATGCAGCAGCAAACCCAGCGGCTGCCCGGCCGCGCTGCGCGGCCCGGTATCCAACCACTCCGCCAGCGCGGGATTGATCCACAGCACCCGCAGCCCCGCGTCGACCAGGGCCAGCCCGGTCGACATCGGTTCCGCCCAGGCCCGCCAGGATGCCGTGTCCATTGCACCATCATGGACAATGCCTTGGTCTGGTGCAAATGGCGGCGATGCGCTCAGGCCGAAAGGGCCTCGGCGGTGTTCATAGTCGCATAGTCGGTACCGACTAGCGGGCCATAGTTTGTGCAAGAAGGGACCTATCCAAACGCACATTGCCCCCTAAGACGGGGCAAAGCATGTACATCCATATATAAATCAAAGACATATGGCCAATTGGCTTGGCTGCCGCCGGTGAATACCGAGCCAAAGTGTGTTTATTCCAAGCGCCAAACGGTTCTGCGTCTAGTGGGGCGAACTCGGCGCAGTCCCTAGTTGCCACCCAACTGCATTCCATGGCGATTATTGCGAAAGCAGTTTCATGATTAGCAAGAGGGGCTCGGCTCTCAAAGCGGATTCCCGCGACGAGCCGGCAAATCTGACTGCACATTAGGACTCTTGAAAATCTCCGGGCCTGCCACCAAAAGAATCGGACCACACCAAGCTGGAGCGGTGTGGGCGCTCATTACGATGTCAATCGTCGTCCGGGACTCCCGGCCGCCGATCCACATTGATCCGAGCAGCTGAGCAGCAACGAGTTGGGCAGTGATGTCCACGCGAGTGATCCTCAGTGAGCAGTTTAATACCAGTGTGATTACACCAGCGGTGACAGGGCTACGCCCTGTCGAGGGTCCCTCGGGATTCCGGAAGCTGAGGGGGCTAGTATGGGCAGCCGCGGCCCTCCCCCTCAGCTAACTATGAGCAACGACCCGCTTCGAGTCAGGTCCTATCTTCATCTGGATGAGCCGCCCCGACGAAGCGTCATTGCGGCGGCCGTCGCCGACCCTGCTCAAGTTGCCAGGTGGCAGTTCTTGCCCATGATCACGCGGGTCAAGGTGACTCGTAAGATCAAACGCCAGGGCAATGTGTTCATACCGAAAGAGAAGAAGCGCCCCATTAGCTACGCCTCCCATCGTGATGCAGCGCTGTATGCGTTCTACGCTGCCGCGCTTACTAGGCAGTACGAGCATCGCTTAGAGTTACTTGGCCTTAGCGATGTCGTCACGGCATTTCGAACGGGAGATGGACGCTGCAACATCCACTTCGCCCGCGAGGCTTTTGAATGGATTGACTTGATACGTCCTTGCGTAGCACTCGCTTACGATATCAGTGGTTTTTTTGACAATCTTGACCATCGGATCCTGCGGGACAGGTGGGCCGACATCCTCGACGAACGTTCGCTACCGGCGGATCACTACGCGTTGTTTCGGTCGCTTACGCGTTATACGTGGGTATGGCAGGTCACACTTTATGCAATGTTTGGAATCAGTCCGTATGCCCCCAAGGCGTCCGGGCGGACACGCATATGCAGCGCTTTGGAATTTCGAAACAAGGTCGTCCGCGGAAACCACCTAAATAGGCACTTGCTCGACAAGGGCATTCCTCAAGGAACCCCAATCAGCGCAGTGCTGTCAAATATCTACATGCTTGACTTCGATCGCATGCTCAGCGAAAAAATCAAGGCTTGGGGCGGACTCTACCGCCGCTATTGCGATGATGTGTTATGCATCGTGCCGCCGCAGCATGCCGTCGAAGCAAAGGCCTATGTAGAAGCGCTTGTCGCTTCGATCAAGCTGGAAGTACAGCCTGAGAAGCTTGAAGAGTGTTACTTCGGCCTACCGGGGACAGTGACGAAGCCAGCCCTGCAGTATCTTGGGCTCACCTTCGATGGGCGAAAAGTTCGACTTCGGAATGGGGGCGTTGCTAAGTTCTACAGTCGTATGCGCCAAGGTGTTCGTCAGGCACACCGTGCTCGCACCAAGGCTGCGCGCATGAAAGGTGTCCCTGTTGCCTCGGTTCCAATCAAACGAGGGAAGCTCAATCGGTCCTACCTATATGTAGGACCGAGGAATTTTGTGACCTACGCAACCCGCGCCGCTGGCCTCACCCAGAGCGAGGCAATAGGCAAACAGATATCACGCCGCGCACGCGCCATTGATGAAGCTATTGGACGAGTCAGCGAAGCGGATTGATTCATGAGCGAGCGCGTATAGGGATGAGCAAGAAACGCATCAAGGGATTCCGCGAAACCATCAACAGACCGTAGTCAGTAATACTCCCAAAGCCGCCTTGTCGGGTTTTGTAAACTTGTTCCTCCATGATCCCTGGCGACGACGTCCATCTCGATCATCAATGGGGCTGCCTCAAATGCGATTCGATGAATCGCATAAGATCATCGACTATTGTTCCATATTGAAGACGCAATCCTGTGACCCGATCAGTTTCTATGTTGATTGATGGGATATTGCCGGCACGGACCGCAGCAATCGCGGCGCTATAATGTCGCCCCACTAGCAACAACGAGATCAGGTATCGACCTCTCGTCATTGGGATGCGGAGCCCATGCTGAGCAGCCGTCAGGCGGATGGCGTCGACCAATTCTCTGGAATACATGCGAATCTCCTTAGATTCGAACATCAATCATCTGGCATCCCTTCGTGCTGCGCCTCGCAGGGCCATAGCATCGACAAGTGCGTGATGACGCTTAGGTTGTTGCTCAGGGTGAGCTTGCCACCAGCGCTCAAGCTCCGAATGCAGCCCGTCCAGGCGGACCCAAGTCACTGTGGTTATAGGACCCTCCGGCTCAGGTACATCAAAACCAGCGATCACATACTGGCAAAGTGCCCGATCGTGGCCAGAGTCGTAATGGATGCACGGATGCGAGAAGCCGGCCAAAAAGTCACGCAATCGATGCGTTAGGGTGCTGTCATCCAGTGCGGCGCCGCCGCGCTCCAGTAGTGGATAGACGACAGATCGAACCCATGGCATGGGATTAGTGGGGAGCGGATCACGTTCCCCGTAAAAGCTATGTTTCTCGTCGGCAGAGACCAATGCGATCGAAACCAGTTCCGACGCGAGTACATCTGCCCACTCGCAGTCTAGGTACAGGTTCACGGCATCTCCTTCGCGCATGCGCCATGCGCTGATCGTACTAGCCTAAGTCGTAGAACAGCTCTGCATAGTATTCGCCCATGCCGAGCGGTACCTGTTTCAAAGTTTCTCTGACGGCATCAGGAATCCATTGAAGCATTCGCATGACTTCGTCGTCGCTGTCTTCAGTAATTGGCGATGACTTAATGGCGGGATAGAAGTCCTCTTCGATCTTGCTTCTGAGGGTCTTCTCCGCATCTGCCTTGCTGCCCGCCACAGCAACACATACCCGCACGCCTTCCCCTGACGCGTGCCAGACCAGATAACTGATGTGCCAGCCGCTTCCAAGAAATCTTGGCGAAGTGAACTCATTTGCCATGACGAGTGTCCCGAATGTCGCGCATGGAGACCACGGCTTCGCCTCATGCGTCGACGAATTACCTGGTGCACGCATAGTTACGGTTGCCGCTCTCTGAATCGCCATAAGCATTCTACGCCGATGAATCGCACACCATTTCGCTAACGCGAAAAGAGATCCACGAAGTGGCCCTTCATGTCGCTTCATCGCACGTGCATGGCCATACCGAAGCATGGCTTTCTGCCATCGAAAAATACGGATTTGTGAGAATTGTTGGATGACAAAAAGTTGACCAATAGACGTCCAAACGCACCTTGCAATAGTCCGGACGAAGTGGTCTATTTCCAAGCATCCACTGTTTTGTCGAAGGATCAGGTGATCCTATGCAAGAGCAGTACGAGCTATTCCGTCGAGAGTTGTATGACGAGTTCGGACCTTATGTCCCGCTCTCTCGCGTTTGGCGGAAGCTCTCTTATCCAAGCCTAGACGCCGCACGCAAAGCTGCTTCACGTGGCTTGCTGCCGATTCCTTGTGTCTCCTTGCCGGGGCGCCGCGGGACATTTCTGCTAAGCCTTGATGTGGCGGCGTGGCTTTCGGATGCAGTTCAACGCGCCGAGCGGCCCGCATTGGTCAAAAGCGGGCACTTACCATGAAAGGCTTGAGGCGCTCCTTCGCCGAAGCTGGCTCGCGTCCACCAAAGCGAAGTGACGGTGGGTTCGGACAGCGAGCGATTGCGTATATCCGCCTGGATCAGCGGCGCCTGAACGGCAGTGGGCGGCGATCGATGCAACAAGCAAGGCCGCACAGCCGATGAAACAAAGCCGCTGCTCGCGAGGGCGGCGGCTTTAACGTTTTTTAGGCAGAGAAGCAGTCAGTGCTTCAGGAGGGCAGACAAAAACCACGTAGGTCAATCAGCGGGAAACTAAAAAGCCTACCGAGTTTGCGGCTCGCGTAGGCTTTAGTAGGTGCATGACTGGCTGGTCAGCACCTCTAGGTTCCTGCGCCCCATATCAAAAGTCAATAGGCCTTTGTAGAGGCCTAGATGGCTGCGCTCGACCTCACGGCGTCTCTATAGGTCGCCGGCAGGGAAGTGCGCACCTAGAGGAGAAAAAGCATGGCAACAAGCACGCTACAAATCAAACGCCCTGTAGTCGACGAACAGCGACTTGGTGGGCTCAGCGAATGTGAGCGGCATGAGACTTATGGCTGCGCTGGACACAGTCCTTTCCAAATTACGCAGCTGGAATGGATGGTCGCTGATAGTGGCACGCGAGACGTAGGCAAAGGTGCGCTTCGGAACGTCAAGGTCCAATTCGCTTCGGCCAAGTGCGGTGCTATCAGGACACTTGAGAGCCACACCTGTGAACGCCTGTTCGCATACGAGATCGAACTCGACGATGCGGTGAAAGGCTATTACGCGCAGGTTCCTTGCCGACGCATCCTGCGGACTAATGAGGGTGGTACAAAGCACGTTTCCAACGCAACTCTCGATTTCCTCGTCTTTTACCAAGACAGAATCGAGCTAGTTGAGTGTAAGACGGAGGACTGGCTCGCAGACAATCAACGTCATGGCGAGTGGGAGAAGCTCGAAAGCGGTTGGACATGCAGGCCTTATGAGCGGTGGGCTAACGAAAGAGGCTTCTCTTTTCGGGTGTGGACGCCACCCGACCCACTGGCGAATTACCTGCGCAATCTGGAGGCGATGTACGCGGCCAAAAGATTACCGTTAGAGCCATATGAGCTACGAATTGCCGAACGATCGCTAGCTCTTCTGGCGACGAGACCTTACTCCCTCGAAGAACTCGCCGATGCGGTCCCGGGGTTTCGGGAGCGCATCGCCTTAGTTCTTCTGGCAAACCATCGTTGTTATGGCCCAGTTACAAGCACACCGGTCACCTTACCTCAACACTTCTACTTGTACTCCACGTGTGAGCAGGCGAGGCAAGCGGATGTCTTGGCTTTTCAAGCGCTAGTTCAGGCAACGAGCCAACCTGTTGTCCAGGATGCCATCGGGCGTGCGACCACGACGGATTACAACGCTGCGCGGGAGCGGCTAGCACGGCTTGAGCGTATTGAGTATGGAGTCGAGAAACCTACCGTACGCATGAGGCAGCTCGCTTCCGACGTCAAGAAGGCCGTATCGGAGGGCCGGTCGCCCCTGTCGGCTTGTCTGACGAACTACGCAAAGAGTGGCAATCGCCACGAACGCCTGGACGCCACCCAACAGCAATGCCTCGAATGGGTCATCCGTGTGCAGTGGAATCGCGGAAAGGTCAGAACCCGGAAAAACTTGTGGTTTGAATTGGAGAAGGTTTGCAACCTCCACGGTGCTGTCACGCCATCCATAGAAACGCTATACCGATACGTACGACAAGAAGACGCAACCAAGCGAGCGCTTGCTGTAGGCGGCATGCGTGCCTATCAAGCCGCTCGACCCATCTCCGATCCCACTAAGCGATCAGGCAAAGCCATTGGCTTCGGCCATACGCTGCACATCGACTCATCGCAATTCGACAACCGATGCGAACCATGCGTTGAGATTGATTTTTGTGGAGATAAGCCGTGGTTCTATATCGGCATCGACGAAGCGTCGGACTTGCCCCGTCCTGAAACCGCCCCCACCGGCTGATGTCGTAAACAAGAACGGCCCCGAAATCCAGAGACCCAGACTCGACATCGTGGATAAGCCGTTTGAGGGCGTCCCTGCCTTCAAGACTTAGCCCGCTCTTGCCCTCGTCCGCATAGGTACGAACGATGTCCATCCCGTGCTGGGAGGCGTATTTCGCAATGGCGGCCTGTTGATTCTCAGTGGAGTAGCGCTGGTGGTCGGTGGACATGCGCACGTACTGGGCAGCCCTGAGGGGCAGCCCAAGACCACCTTGTGACGACGTTTCCGCCTTCCAGCCCACTGCCGCACCCATCCCCACGGCCCTGAGGCTTGGGATGATTAGGCAAAATATTGGAGTTTGTCAAGAAAATCCAACATTTGTGATTTCGGCTACCTGGCCTCGCCTACGCATCCGCAGTCGGCTCAACCATGACGTCCATCAGCCGCAACAGGGCGCTTCGCTGGCCATGGGAAAGCGCCTGAAACCGAGTAATCAGGCGAACTTCGTCGGCTAGAGGCGGCCCTGGGAGATCGGACGCCACCAATTCCCAAGGGTGGCATTTCAGCGGTTCGGCAAGTCGCAGAAGCCAATCCACTGTAAGGCGGCGCTTTCCAGTCTCCAGGAGACTAACCTGCTGATTTGTGGTGCCTGCTTCGATAGCGAGGGCCTCAAGTGATATCCCTCGGGCTTCACGCATGACTCGGATCCGGTTTTCCACGCAGATAGCAGCCTTCGATGGCGGGGTTGCCCCAAGTTTGCACGGCAGTCGTGCCGATCGCTTCCCAAATAGGAAGTCTAGAAAAATTATCCCCCCAAAATACCCCCACCCGATGCACTCCGGCTGGCTCGGCGTGTGGTGCGAAGTTTCGCGGATGAAGGCTTCGAATCGATCAATCGTCAACGGCGACAGTGCCTTCGCGAAACAACATCCGGGCCTTATCGGCTCGGCACGAAGGTATCAACGACCTCTGAGACGGGCGCGTCTACGCTATAGGCATGGCGTTCGGCGATGCCTTCAGCGGCATCTCGGATCCAGAGCCCACAAGACCAAAGAAGCCTGATCGGCCGACCTGACCTACTTGGGCAAAGGTAACTGCCGGAGCGAAAGATGATGGGTGAATTCATGGCGCCGCTCGAGCGTGGGCGGCGTGATCGCTTCAGATAAAGACCTCAAAACTATAAGATTACGAGGGGGATACGCCGCAGCCCTGTCAAGTTCCCGGGGTCGTGATCGAGGGTCTCGGAATAGGAAGTCGCACAGGGGATGGCAACGGATGACCAAGTCGGAAGCATTAACACGGTCAGAACTGATTGACCAAAAGCTGGCTTGGTCCGGCTGGAACGTCAAAGACCCTACCCAGGTCGTGGAAGAGTTCGGCATCTTGACTGGCCTGCCCGACGGAGTGGCTGAACCTCGTTCCCGCTATGAAGGCCATCAATTCAGCGATTACGTTTTGCTGGGCAAAGATGGCAAGCCGCTTGCGGTTATTGAAGCTAAGCGGACAAGCAAAGACGCTGCGATCGGTCGCGAACAGGCCAAGCAGTACTGCTACAACATCCAGAAGCAACTGGGTGGCGAGCTGCCTTTCTGCTTTTACACCAATGGCCACGAAACCTACTTCTGGGACCTGGAGAACTATCCTCCCCGCAAGGTCGTTGGTTTCCCCACACGCGATGACTTTGAACGCTTTGCCTACATCCGGCGCAATGGCAAACCGCTAACCCAGGAGTTCATCAATACATCCATTGCTGGTCGGGACTACCAAATCCGGGCCATCCGCTCGGTGCTTGAAGGCATCGAGCAGAAACAGCGTACCTTCCTGCTGGTTATGGCCACAGGCACTGGCAAGACCCGTACCTGCATTGCCTTGGTCGACGCACTGATGCGCGCAGGTCATGCGGAGAAAGTGCTGTTTCTGGTGGATCGCATTGCCTTGCGCGAACAGGCTCTCGGGGCGTTCAAGGAGCACCTGCCCAACGAGCCGCGTTGGCCCACAACCGGCGAGAAGGTGTTGGCCAAGGATCGCCGAATCTACGTCGCCACCTATCCCACAATGCTCAACATCATCCGGGATGAAGCGCAAAATCTGTCACCGCACTTCTTCGACTTCATCGTGGTCGATGAAAGCCACCGATCGATCTATAACACCTACGGCGAAGTCCTTGGCTATTTCAGAACCCTTACTCTCGGTTTGACGGCGACGCCGACCGACATCATCGACCACAACACTTTCCAGCTGTTCCACTGCGAAGACGGTTTGCCAACGTTTGCCTACACTTTCGAGGAGGCCGTGAACCACGTGCCACCCTACCTCTGCAACTTCCAGGTCATGAAGATCCAGACCAAGTTTCAGATGGAAGGCATCAGCAAACGTACCATCTCTCTTGAGGATCAGCGAAAGCTGATTCTTCAGGGTAAGGAGATTGAAGAAATTAACTTCGAAGGCAGTCAGCTCGAAAAGCAGGTCATCAATAAGGGCACCAACACCCTCATCGTCAAGGAATTCATGGAGGAATCCATCAAGGATTCCAATGGCGTGCTGCCTGGCAAGACCATCTTCTTCTGTGCGACCAAGGCGCATGCCCGGCGTATCGAGGAGATCTTTGACAAGCTCTACCCGCAATACAAGGGTGACTTGGCCAAAGTGCTGGTGTCTGATGACCCGCGTGTCTATGGCAAAGGTGGGCTGTTGGACCAGTTCACCAACAACGACATGCCTCGTGTGGCAATCAGCGTGGACATGCTCGATACGGGCATCGACGTGCGTGAGCTGGTCAACTTAGTCTTCGCCAAGCCGGTGTATTCCTACACTAAGTTCTGGCAGATGATCGGGCGCGGCACGCGCTTGCTGGAAACCAGCAAGCCCAAACCATGGTGCCTCGGGAAGGACGTCTTCCTGATCATCGATTGCTGGGACAACTTCGAATACTTCAAGCTGCAACCCAAAGGCAAAGAGATCAAGCCACAACTGCCTTTGCCGATACGTTTGGTGAGTTTGCGCCTGGACAAGATCGAAAAGGCTAATGACAGCAGTCTCGCTGATATCGCAGCGCGCGAAGTAAACAAGCTGCGCCGCCAGATCGCCGATCTGCCGCAAAGCTCGGTAGTCATCAAGGAGGCCGCCGCTTCGCTGGCAATACTGGACGAAGAGAACTTCTGGATCAGGCTGACCCACGAGAAGATCGAGTTCCTACGCGCCGAAATCAAACCTCTCTTTCGCACCGTGTCGGAAGCCGATTTCAAGGCGATGCGCTTTGAACGTGATGTACTCGAATACACTCTGGCCGCATTGAATGACGACCAGGAACAGGCCGATACGCTCAAGGAAGGCATCATCGAACAAATCGGCGCGCTGCCGCTCTCAGTAAATTTCGTCAAGCAGCACGAAGCGTTGATCCGGGCTGCGCAGTCCGCTTATTTTTGGGCAATGGCCAACGAAGACAGCTGCGACCAACTTGTCGCCGAGCTGGGCCCACTGATGAAGTTCCGCGAGCAGAACTCGGGTCAGGAGCAAACTCATCTCGATCTTGCCGACGAGCTGCACAAAAAGGAGTGGGTGGAATTTGGGCCGCAGCACGAGTCCGTCAGCATAAATCGCTACCGCGAGATGGTCGAAGCGCTGATTGCCGAGCTGACCGAACACAATCCTGTACTGCACAAAATCAAGAACGGCGAGCCAGTCACCTCAGACGAAGCTGCCCAACTGGCTGAATTGCTCCACGAAGAGCATCCGTACATTACCGAAACCTTGCTGCGTCAGGTCTACAAGAATCGGAAGGCCAACTTCATCCAGTTCATTCGCCACATTCTCGGCATTGAAGTGCTGAAGAGCTTCCCTGACGAGGTGAATGCAGCGTTTGACCAATTCATCCGCGCACACACTACCTTGTCGAGCCGGCAAATGGAATTCCTTAACTTGTTGAAGAACTTCATCATTGAGCGCGAGCGAGTCGAGAAGAAGGACCTGATCAACACCCCTTTCACGGTCATTCATCCGCAGGGCATTCGTGGCGTATTCGGCCCGGCCGAAATCAACGAGATCCTGCAGCTCACTGAACATTTGGCCGCATAACAGACAGGCAAGCCCATGCTGCAAAACAACCCCGAACTCAGAGGCAAGATCGGCCAGCTCTGGAATAAATTCTGGAGCGGTGGCATCAGTAACCCGCTCACCGCCATCGAACAGATAACCTACTTGCTGTTCATGAAGCGGCTCGACGAACTTGATCTGAAACGTCAGTCCGATGCGGAATTCACAGGTGAGAAATACACTTCCAAGTTTGAGGGCGTCTGGGTTCCGCCCGAGTATCGAACCAAGCTCACCGGCAATGAAACCAAGCTGGAGCTCATCGACATCAGGGCTCAGGATGCGAGCAAGTATGGCGTTGAAAAGCGCACCCTGCGCTGGGGCGAGTTCGAGCGCATGCAAGCCGAGGAGATGCTGCAGCACGTTCAGAGCAAGGTGTTCCCCTTCCTCAAAGACCTGAACGGCGCCGAGTCCAACTTCACCCACCACATGAAGAACGCCGTCTTCATCATCCCAAAGCCGGCTTTGTTGGTGGAGGCGGTGAAGACCATCGATGAAATCTTCGAGATCATGGAGAAGGATTCCCAAGATCACGGTCAGGCCTTCCAGGACATCCAGGGCGATGTCTATGAAATGCTGTTATCCGAAATCGCCACTGCCGGTAAGAACGGTCAATTCCGCACCCCGCGCCACATCATCAAATTGATGGCCGACTTGGTGCGGCCGCAGCTGGGACACAGGATTGCCGACCCAGCCTGCGGTTCGGGTGGCTTTCTGCTTGGCGCCTACCAATATATCGTCACTCAGCTGGCCATCAAGGCCGGTAGCACGAACCTCATGGCGGATGAAGACGGTTTTGTACGCACCTCGGTAGCTGCTGCGCTCACCGATAAAGCGCAAGCCATTCTGGCCAGCTCGCTATGGGGCTATGACATCGACGCCACCATGGTGCGCCTGGGGCTGATGAACCTGATGATGCACGGCATCGACGAGCCGCACATCGACTACAAAGACACTCTCAGCAAGAGCTACTTGGAAGAGGCCGAGTACGACGTCGTCATGGCCAATCCGCCGTTTACAGGCAGTATTGACAAGGGGGATCTCAACGAAAATTTGAGTCTCAGCGGCACCACCAAGACCGAGTTGCTCTTTGTCGAGAATATTTATCGATTGTTGAAGAAGGGTGGTACCGGCTGCGTGATCGTGCCGCAGGGAGTGCTGTTTGGATCCGGAGGTGCATTCAAGATTCTGCGGCAGCGATTGGTCGAACGCTGTGACCTCAAGGCCGTCATTACTCTGCCCAGTGGTGTGTTCAAGCCCTACGCGGGTGTTAGCACTGCCATCCTTCTATTCACCAAAGTTTGGGGCCCGAAGGACAAGGTGGCTCAGCCTGCCACAGAGCAGGTGTGGTTCTACGAGATGGCCGCTGACGGCTATAGCTTGGACGATAAGAGGAAGAAAGATCAGGCGAATCCATTCGGTGATCTGCAAGACATTATTACCAAGTACCACGATCGCAATGCTGCCACCGACACAGATCGCCAAGCACAGCACTTCATGGTGCCACGTGCTGAGCTAGAGGCAGAGGGCTACGATCTGTCGCCGTCCCGCTACAAAACGGACGTGTTCGAAGAGGTGAGCTACGACGCCCCCAGCGTCATTCTGGATCGGCTGATTCTGGCTGAGGTAGGTGATCTGGGCGAGGCGGATCTAGCTAAGGTGCCCGGCGGCATCGTGCGCGAATTGCTGCATCTGAAGGGGCTGGTTGGATGAACTGGTTTTCCAAGCCCCTTAGCGAAATACTGGAACAGTCCGGCCAACACCGTGCAGGCGATAAAGATCTTCCTGTGCTTTCGATCACGATGAAACAGGGATTGGTTGATCAATCGGACAAGTTTAAGAAGCGAGTTGCTAGTGCAGACACATCGAGTTACAGAGTCGCTTACAAGAATGAGCTGGTGGTTGGTTTCCCAATCGATGAGGGTGTCCTGGGCTTTCAGACGAAATACCCTGCGGGAATAGTCAGTCCGGCATACGCCATATGGAAGTTGAAGTCCGGGGTTCAGTGCCACATCCCGTACCTTGAACGCTATCTGCGCTCCTCGGAAGCAAGACGCCTTTACGCTAGGCGTATGCAGGGCGCCGTGGCGCGCAGACGAAGTTTGACGAAAGGAGATTTTCTTGAACTAGAGATTCCTTTTCCCGTCATCGACGACCAAATCCGTATTGATCTTCTACTCGGCAAATTGGAGCGACTAATCTCTGAACGGACACAACATCTTCAACAACTCGATGACTTAATCAAGAGCATATTTCTGGAGATGTTTGGGGATCCGGTGCGAAATGAGCGCGGATGGGATAAGCCAGAGCTAAAGAGGTTCGGGAAAGTGTCAACGGGCAATACGCCCCCCAGAAATGATTCAGCGAATTACAACGAAAATTTCATCGAGTGGATCAAGACGGACAACATCAACAGCGATGCTATGTTCGTCACGGCATCAGTCGAGCATCTGTCCGAGACAGGGTCAAGGCGCGCGCGAACTGTTTCAAGTGGCGCGTTGTTGGTTGCCTGCATCGCGGGTAGTGTGGAGTCCATCGGCCGTGCAGCGTTGGCCGACAGAGCGGTGTCCTTTAACCAGCAGATCAACGCCATACAGCCCGCAGACGATGTCAATCCACTCTACCTATATGGCCTGTTCAAGTTATCGCGACCATACATCCAAAGCTACGCAACAAAGGGTATGAAAAAGATCCTGACGAAGGGTGACTTTGAGCAGATCACGATGATTAAGCCTCCCATCGAGTTGCAAGACCTCTTCGCAACGATCGTCGAAAAAGTCGAAGGACTCAAGCTCAAATACCGGCAAAGCTTCACCGACTTGCAGGCACTTTATGGTGCCTTGAGCCAACAGGCGTTCAAAGGCGAGCTTGACCTATCCCGCATACCTCTGCTTGCCATGCCCATCGAAGGAGAAAACGCAGTGACGACCGTTTCTGTGCCAGAGCCGACTGCCGCTTCGGTAATCGATCTTCCTGATACAGATTTGTTGCTGGCAGCATTGGAAAGTCGCAGTAGTCTCAAGCAGTTGCTGCATGAATGGTTAGAGTTCTATTGCGGTCAGCTGGATACTGCGACCTTTTCAATAGAAGACTTCGTGAATGCTGTACAAGACAAAGCGGCTGAGATGTTCCCAGACAAGGACCTCGAGCTGGGCCAAGAAGCTTACGAACATATCAAGAGCTGGGTGTTTGATGCGCTGGCCGATGGTCGTCTCAGGCAATCTCGTGACATCACCGGGCAGGAAGAAAGTGGGAAGCCAGTTTTCGGTAACCTCATCGAGATCCGGCAGGGAGCCGAGCTTTGAAGCTGTTGCGCCTCAAGATCACTGATGCGGAAGGCTTCCGTAGCCTCCCACCTGGTTTTGAGCATGTCTTCCGTACGGAATGGACGCTACAGGATGAGGCGATCGAAGCGGAAGGTTTCGCTCCCTTTGTTTGCGCGGGCCCTAATGGCAGCGGCAAGTCGAACTTGCTTGAGGCTTTGGCGGCAATTTTTTTTCAACTGGAAGTGCAGCGCGTGAGCCGGAGCTTCTTGCCTGAGGCGCTGTCGACCGAGGACCAAGATGGCGCACCGGCGGCTTATGAGCTGGAATACCTGATGAGGCTTCCGCGGGATACGTTGCCTTACGGCGAGCGCTATGCCCACGTACGCGTAATAAAGGAGCCAGGAAAAACCCCGCGGATGTTTTGGCTCAATCCCGAGAACTTTGCCTCTTTTAGCGGGAACCTAGCTGTTGATGGTCTTTGCGGCGAATATGAGCGCGACTTCTTGCTGCCGACTTACGTACTGGGATACTCGTCTGGCGAAAACGAGATTCTAAGTCTGCCATTCTTCAAGATGCGCTTCGTACAGTTTGATGAATACTGGCGCTGCTTGAAGGACCAGATGCCATACCCCGGTCGTCCTGACTCGCGTCTGGCATATCTCGACAATGGCTTCAGCCAAGCAATCCTGCTTTGCAGTCTCCTATTCGAGGATGAACCGTTTCGCCAAGATGTAGGTATCGAGACACTTCAGCAGTTTCGCATCGTCCTCCAGCGCAGTATTCCCCTTCAACCGGAACAACTCGCTGCCTTCGCTAGTAAAGACGAGAGCGAGACCCAATCGTTGGACGAGATCGTCCGAAGCAACCCAGCCATTCGCTTGGAGTCTGACGAGACTGGCGGTACTAGGTATCGCGTGAATCTAATGCAGCTGCTGGAGGGGGATGAAAGGTCATCGCTAGTTGTGAGTGCTCTCAAGCGTTGCGCGACACTGAGCTATCTGGACCAAACCACCGACACGCTGATACTCGACTATTGGGTGAATGAAGCAACCCGCGAGGCATTCCGCGAGAACTTCGATTACGCGTTCTATCAGTCACCTTTGGCGCTGTTCCATGCCTTTCAGGTTTTGCTGACCTTAAACCTGTACGCGGTAAGCGACGCGCTCAAGGACGATCTTTACAAGTCTAAGAGCCACTACGTGACGGAAACGGTGCCGACGCTGGCCTCGGATCAGCGCATCATGCGCTTCAAGAATTTCTACTTTACTAAGCGCGGCGTGGAACGACCCATGCTTCTCAAGGAGCTATCAGACGGAGAACACCAGCTGCTACATAGCCTTGGACTATGTCTACTGTTTCGTCACACCAACGCGCTGTTCTTGCTCGATGAACCAGAGACACATTTCAACCCTGACTGGCGCTCCAACTTCATTAGCCAGTTGCGAAATTGTCTCTATCACGAGCCCCACGAGAATATCGGTCAGGAAATGCTGATCACTACCCATGCGCCGTTCCTGATCTCAGACAGTAAGCCAGACAAGGTACTGATCTTCAAGAAGGACGAGGCCGGGGGCACCGTAAGTGTGTGCTCACCTGGATACAACACCCTGGGCGCGTCGATCAACAAGATAACCATGAACACGTTTGGCAAACGCGAAACAATCGGCGCCTATGCGAAGGAAGTTCTGGACCAGGTGCGCGCCCGTTTTAATGCTGGCAATGAAGATCCTTCCTTACTGATCGACGAACTCAACCGGGAGCTCGGTGACTCCGTCGAGAAAATTCTGCTGATCAAGGCGATCTTGGACAAAGCCGAAGGCGAAGCGACGGGGGTTCAGGTCTGATGATCTTTCCGTACACCTACGTGTCGCACAAGATGGAAAGGATGCAGCGCTTTGTCAATTTCATCTTTTATCAAGTCTGGTGTCGTGCGCCGAAGGCCGGTCCTTATGACTTGAGACTGTTTGATGCCAATCCGGCACTTAAGGAGGTGATGACGGCCTTCGCCTATGACCACACCAAAGCCGGGGATCACTTTTCAACTCTTGTCCAAGCTATTTATAAAAGCTTTGCGCAATTGACCCGTTGTGAAATCGCTCAGTTCAAACGCTGGCACCAAGCCAATAACAACATTCAATTAGTCTGTGCCAACAATTCGACCGCTCATATTGTTCGCTATGCGGATCTGCCTGCTGCCAAAAAGGTCCTTTGCGATCAGCTCGCAGCGTTCTTTAAGGGTCTTTACTCACAGTCCTTGCTCGATTTGGCCGCATTGAAAGAAAAGATCGGCGACATCGACGATCACTACAAATCGTTCGTCAAGGTCAACAATAGAGGCAAGTGCCCGTTCTGCGGCATCAGTGACATGCTTGGTCCGTATCACACCAAGCGAGAGGCCTACGATCACTATCTCCCCAAGGCTCTATACCCCTTCAATTCGATCAACTTCAAAAATCTTGTCCCTGCCTGCCACCAGTGCAACAGCAGCTACAAGACCAGTAAAGATCCGGCACATCCGTTGAAAGATCCGGCAGGTGCGGTGCGGCGTAGGAAGATCTTCTATCCTTACCGAGCGAACGCGCAAGATATCGAGATTTCGGTAAGCGTCGCGAAGAAGGACGTCGACACACTCGTCCCTGACGACATCAGCTTTGACTTTGGCCCTGCCGATTTGGCGGAAGAGCTTGCCACGTGGTGCGATGTATATGGAATTGAGGAGCGCTACAGAGCGAAGCTCCTCGGGGAGAACGACGGCAAATATTGGGTTATGCAGGCACTTGAGGAGTGGTCGAGCGACGGAAAGACTACCGCGGAGCTCTTGGCAGTACTCGCTCGTCAAACCGAGAAAAGGCCCTTTGCCGAGTGCAATTTCCTCAAGAGCGCGTATCTACAGGGCTGCCACAAAGTTGGCATTCTTTGAGTCCCTGTTCAATCGTCGTTGACGATCTGAGCTCAAGCCTTGCCTCTGCGTGGTTGTGCGATGATCTCCAAGTTGATATCCGGTGTTTCGCGACCAGAGCAAAAGTTACTTGCTAAAAGGGCGACATACTTCATCTTTGCATGGACGTTTCCGCATAAAAAAGCCCCGTGCTAAGCGGGGCTTTTCCAGGCTTCTATTAGCTCGCGAATTCTCTTTTGAGGAAGGCTTATGTTTTTCGGAAATCTACTGAGCGCCTCGTCCATCACACCTCTATCAAGGCAGCCGACAAATCTACCAGGGCTGCCATGGACTATCTGACAGAGCGCCTTTGCCGTGTATTCAACGAAAAGCTGATTGCATCCAAGATAAGAGTCGTGGTCCAAGAACGGATGTTTGTCCTTCGACAACTCGATGCACTCGAAAGCCAGATCATCTTTCGCGATCTGCAACTCTGTCATCTTTGAATTGATCAAGAAGCACCTAAGAACGGGCTCTATAAGCGCAGCGACAAAAAACTTGTTTTTTTGCTTCACGCATGTCGCACAATAAAGCTTGAAGACCTGCCCTGGCTTCAATTCCATTCAGTACACGCCTTCTCGCTTTAATTTGCGGTGCCTGGATTAGGATCACTTAAGTGCGCCAACAGCGGCTTAGGATTGGCGAACGTCGCCGCAATTGCAGCTATGCTCATTGCCGGAGCCTTCCCTGGATGCATGCCACGTACTTTTTCCCAAGCGGCATCATGTGCATCCTTGACAACCACGTCCTTGCCGTTGCGCTTCATGTGGTCGAGCGCCCAGTCCAAACATTCAATGTCAGATCGACTCAGCTCGTCATAGTCAACGGCCATCCGCACCCGTAACGCATGATCAGCGCCGCAGGCAAATACCTCCATCGCTTGCTCACGTCCAGGAACGGCTAACTGTTCGCCACGGGCAGCTTTCACTAAGTTGTACGAGCCCTTGGGTACCGGCCCCTCCGGCATAGCAACATATGCATCGCCCGCAATAAACCTGCCGTACCGCTCCAAATGCATGCGGTCGGCCAGATACATCATCTTCATAACCGGATAGAGCGTGGTTTTCGCTCGGTCGGCCAGATAAGCAATAGCGGCAATCGCCTTCTCTGGTTCAAATGTCTTAGGAGCCAGTTCGATAGCCATGTGACAACCTCCTGAGCCGCGCACTCCTGCACTGCAACTCACCAAGCAACCTTGCCAACCGAAGAACAAGGCAAGTTGCTGCTTTCTGTCAGGCGTCGAGACGGCACGGGGCTACGTCAAGCCTTGACAACACTATGATATCAGGTTTACCGCTTAAACTTTTAGGGGTGATTCACTGTTCACGATTCTCAGGAGGGAAGGTCATTGCCTCATGAAATCAGCCAGTTACGCCACCAGAAAGGCGGGCGCCCTCACAAATCTGTTTCGCAATGCGACGCCATCGGCCGTCAAGAACGGTAGCCGGTTCGGCCGTGAATCCATCCCTGGCAAAGGCCATGCGTGGAATCAGTCAAGCTACACCCTGCAACTGTTGAGGGAATAAATTGCCCCGCGGGCGGACGCCACTATAAAAGTTCGCTGTGGAGCTTGTGTCCTTCGATTTGCTGGGCGGCTTGGGGCGAACGTCGTGTCGTTGAGAGGTTCTTGGATGGTGTTTTCATTGCTTTTGGTACCTGCTGCCCGCAGACAAGGCAAAGTCACCCATAGAGGACCGCCGAGTGGCCCGCCGACGGCGAATGGACCCTTAAACCAAAGGGAAATATCGCTCGCGCGAGGCTCTGTTGCCACCTGACAGTCCTGAGGTCCCGATGAAGGATCTTCAATTCATTGTTTTATCGAATTTTTCGGCAAAAATTCGAACGGCATAGTTTGTTGTGGGGTTAAACACCAAAGTTTGTACAACCTGCACAAACTATGGGCTTGGTAATAGCGGGCTGCACGTGTGCCACTGCTGCCGGGGCATCGAGCACCGCGCGGGTGAGCTGGCGAAAGATCGCGCCCAACGCATCCATGCCGGGGTTGCCGGCTTTGGAAAGCATGCGATGCAGGCTCTTGGATGGTGTGCCGGTGGCTTTGGAAAGGCCCTCGAAGCCCATCAGGCCGTGCGTCAGGTCGCGCATCAGAAGGCGGGCCGCTTCCGTCTCGCCGTTGAGCAGCATGGAGGTGGCCTCGTCCAGCAGCGCGCGCGCAAATGCCGGGTCGTTTTGGATGCGGTTCGCGATGGTCTCGCGGTAGTCGACGGTCAGTGCCATGGCATTACGCCTCGCTGGCTGTGGATCCTGGTAAGTGTTTCATCGTGAGGTGGCTCGATCATTCAGTGCTTCCTCGGGGCATCACCCGTTCTCGCTTTTGCTGCAACCGGCACTTTGGCGCCGGCGTTTTTCTTGCGCATCTTGTATTCGGCTACCAACTTGCGCGCCTGGGCAATGGCTTGCTGCTGGTCGCCTTTGTCACTGCCACCAAGCAAGAGAATCAACTCGTCACCGTCCTGATGCACATAGATACGCAGGCCCGGGCCCCAATCGAGACGCCATTCGGCCAGGCCAGCACCCAGGCTCTTGAGGCCTGACGTATTGCCAGTGGCCAGGCGGGCGCTGATGGCCGCCACTTTTGCGGCGGCAACAGCGCCGAGGGCATTGAAGAATGTCCGGTAATGGTTGTGACCGCTCTGGTCGATGTAGTCCCTGACCGCCGCCATGAGGCACCTCTATTCTATGCCAGCATGGTAACTAATAGGTTACCATCAATCGAGGCGCGATCGATCCACTTTCCGGGTGCGAGGGGCTTCTACTGCCCCACCAACCCCAACCGCACCAGGCTCTCCGCCGTCGCCACAATCGCCTCCTCCTGGCTGCGCGGCGCCCACTGGAGCAGGCGGATGGCCTTCTGGCTGGTGGCGTTCATGGTCACGCCCAGCAAGGGAACGATGCCGCGCATGATCGGGTCGCGCAGGGCGCCCAGGCGGATGACCCAGTTCGGCAGCACCCGGGTGGAGACCTTGCCGGCGGCGGCGCCCATGCGCCGGCGCAGCACCTTGGCCACGTCGACCATCCACATGCTCTCGCCGCCGGTGGCGAGGAAGCGCTCGCCCCTGGCGGCGGGGTGGGCCATGGCGAGCAGGTGCAGGTCGGCGACGTCGCGGGCGTCGACGAAGCCGCAGTTGATCTTCGCCGTGGCGAACTGGCCGTCGAGCAGGTTCTTGATCAGGCGGATCGAGTGCGAGTAATCGGCGCCGAGCACCGGGCCGAGCACGCCCACCGGATTCACCGCGGACAGTTCCAGCCCGCGCCCTTCCTTGGCGATGAAGTCCCAGGCGGCGCGCTCGGCCAGCGTCTTCGACTTCTGGTAAAGCCACACCTCGCCCGACAGGTCGCTCCAATCCGATTCGTCGAACGGCCGCTTCATATCTTTGTGTCCCGCGCAGATCGCGCCGAAGGCCGAGGTCAGCACCACGCGCTTCACTCCGGCGTCCCTTGCGGCGCGCAGCACGCGCAGGTTGCCGTCGACGGCGGGCCGCACCCAGTCGTCTTCATGGCGCTGCTCGCCCGAGGGCGTGGGCGAGGCGCCGTGCAGCACGTAGCGGCAGCCGGCCGCGGCGGCGGCCCAGCCCGCGTCGTCGACCAGGTCGGCGCGCACGAACGACAGCCGCTCGCCCGGCTCGGCGCCGCCCACCTTGAGCTGCGCCCGCACCTCCGCCTCGCGTGCCAGCGAGCGCACCGTGGTGCGCACCCGGTAGCCCTGGCGCAGCAGGGCGAGCATGCAGTGCTGCGCGATGAAGCCGGTGCCGCCGGTGACCAATACCGTTTCGTTGTTCATCTCGAATCCTGGGGAATGGCGTTGCCTGGGCGGATAAGCCTAGGCGCGCCCCGCCGCACTTTGAATGCTTGAAAGTGCGAGTTTCTGTCGCGACAGTACGGACATGAGCACCGACCCCTTCTCCGAGATCCTCAAGTTCACCAGCGCCGAATCGCTGCTGACCGGCGGCTTCACCGCCGGCGGCGCCTGGGCCATCCGCTTTCCGGCGCCGGAGAAGATCAAGTTCTTCGCCGTGGTGCGCGGCCATGGCTGGGTGCTGATCGACGGCGAGCCGGCGCCGCTGCGCTTCGACACGGGCGACGTCGGGCTGATTGCGGCGCCGCGCTCCTTCGTGCTGGCCAGCGAACCCGGCGTGGAGCCCATCGATGCGATGGCCGTGTTTGCCGGCACCAACGGCACCGCGCAGTTGGGCGACGGCCGCGACTTCGCGCATATCGGCGGCCATGTGCTGCTCGACCCGGCCAGCGGCAAGCTGCTGGCGGACGTGCTGCCGCCTTGGATCCACGTGCCGGCATCGTCGCCGCATGCCAGCAACTTCCGCTGGCTGCTCGACCAGCTGATGGAAGAACGCGCGCTCGACCAGCCGGGCACGCAGCTGGTGTCGAAGCATCTGGCGCAGTTGCTCTTCATCCAGATATTGCGGGCGCATCTGAAGACATCGCGCCCCATGCCGGCAGGCTGGCTGCGTGCGCTGGGCGATCCACGCATCGCCCCGGCCGTGCGCCTGATGCACGGCGAACCCGCGCGCGACTGGCACCTGGACGAGCTGGCCGCGGCCTGCGCCATGTCGCGCACCAGCTTCGCGCTGCATTTCCGCACGGTGGCCGGCATCACCCCGCTGGCCTATCTGGCCGAATGGCGGATGCGCCTGGCCGAGCGCAGCCTGCGCGAGCACAGCACGCCGGTAGCGGGCATCGCCCGGGCGCTGGGCTATACCTCCGAAAGCGCTTTCAGCAGCGCCTTCAAACGCATGACCGGGCAATCGCCCAAGGCATACCGCAGTGCAGCGCGAACCGTCGGCTGAGCCGGCATAGGCAGCGCTGTCGTGATCGCGCCGTCCTGTATGACAGCGCTGCTCGGCATCTTCTGTGCCAACGGAGCGACAGCGTGCCGACAGCCAGGCCTCATTTTTCACAAATGAAGATGTGCGTGCGCTCACAAAACTGCCCTACTATCACGCGATGCCGACCTCGCCTTCACCACTCGCCAACGAACCCGAACCGCGCCGCGGCAGCCTCGCCTGCGTCGGCCTGGGGATGACCCTCGGGTCGCACCTCACGCCGCTCGCGCGCAGCCATATCCAGCAGGCCGACGTGGTGTTCGCCGGGCTTTCCGACGGCGTGGTGGAGCTGTGGCTGCAGCGCATGCACTCGGACGTGCGCAGCCTTCAGCCGTACTACCGCGAAGGCAAGTCGCGCATGAAGACCTATCGCGAATGGGTCGAGCTGATGATGACCGAGGTGCGCGCCGGCAAGCGGGTATGCGGCGTGTTCTACGGGCATCCGGGCATCTTCGCGTGGTCGCCGCACAAGGTGATCGAAACGGCGCGCGCGGAAGGCTTCCAGGCGCATATGGAGCCGGGCATTTCCGCCGAGGATTGCCTCTACGCGGACTTAGGCATCGACCCCGGCCGCTACGGCTGCCAGCATTTCGAAGCCAGCCAGCTGCTGTTCTACGAGCGCCGCATCGACAACGCCGGTTATCTGGTGCTGTGGCAGGTGGGCCTGGTCGGCGACCGCTCGCTCGGCCGCTTCGCCACCGGCCCGAAGTACCGCGAGCTGCTGGTGGAACTGCTCCACCGCGACTACCCGCTCGACCACGAAGTCATCATCTATCGCGGCGCGACGCTGCCGATCGAGAAGCCGCGCATCCGCCGCGTGACCCTGGGCGAGCTGCCGCAGGTGTCCGTCACCTCCGAGGAGACGGTGGTGCTGCCGCCGGCACGGGCCTTGCAACTCAACCTGGCCATGCGGGAACGACTGGAAGCCTTGGACAAGGAGAGCGCGCTGGCATGATGCCGGCACGGCGCGCGCTTATGCTTTTGGGGGCACATCGCCCCGCGTGATCCGGCGGTACGCCGCGCTTCGGGGCGCGGCGAACGGCCAGGAAACCGACCGGTGCATCCATCGCGCCGGCGTGCGACACCAAGCAGCCGCACCATAACGAACGTAAACAGGGGACTGAGGGGAGAACCATGATGGACACCATCGATTTGCTCGAGGCCATTGGCAGCGATGCGTCGTTGCGCCACCTGCCGGGCGACGAACTGGCGAAACAGCTGGAAGCGCAGGCTTCCGAGGCGCTGAAGACGGCCGCCAGCACCGGCGACAGCGCGCCGCTGATCGTCGAACTCGGCGCGCAGAAATCCGAACCGCCGCAGGTCACGCAGGCTCCGGGCACCGAGGAGGAAGACCTCCCCGAGGATCTGCCGAAGCCGCTGTCTCCCGAAGAAGAAGAATAAGCACGGCGCCCGCGTCGGAATCGACGCCGCCATGGCCCGGCTGCCAGACCGCCTGAAGACCTGGACCGCGCTCGCGGTCCTGGCCTTGGGCGCGCTTGCGCAGCCCGGCCATGCCGACGTGCCCGTCGCCATCGCGGCCGAACCCGCCGCGGCGTCCACCATCGGCGACGCCACGGCCTTCCTCGACCAGGCCGAGAACCTGCAGCGCAAGGACCACCCGCGCTTCGTGCAGATGCTGGCGCGCCTGCACCGCGAGGCCCCGCCGCTGACGCCGCGCGATGCCTGGCGCCTGCGCTATCTCGATGCGTGGGAAGTGATGTTCCAGGGCAACTACGCCAAGTCGGAACAGGAACTGCACGACATCATCGAGCACGCGGGCGACGACGCGATCCGCCTGCGCGCTTCCTCGCTGCTGCTGATGAACCTGGGCTGGAACCAGCGCTACGAAGAGGCCTTCACCCTGGCCAACCGGCTGGCTTCCGAGCTGCCGGCGATCAAGGACCCGATGACCCGGTTCCTGGTGCTGATGAATCTCTCGCAGATGCTCGACCTGGCCGGCCAGACCGACCTGGCGATCAAGTACGCGCGGATGATGGACGAAGCCATCCCGTCCGGCGAGAACCGCTGCCTGCCGCTCAACCTGCTGGTGGCCGCGCTGTATAACGGCAAGCGCCTGCATTCGGCCAGCCCCGAGGTGCAGGCCGGCATCGACGCCTGCACCGACGCGCAGCAGCCGGTGGCGACCAACAGCATCCGCCTGGTGCTGGGCAGCCTGTTTATCGACGAGAAGCAGCCGGCCAAGGCCATGGCCCTGCTCGACCATGTCGCGCCCACCATCGAACTCAATCGCTTCTATCCGCACATGCTGTCCGCGCAGGCCGAGCGCGCGCAGGCGCAGGCCATGCTGGGCAACGACGGCGAAGCGCGCAAAGCCGGCCTCGCCGCCATCGCCATGGCGCACCAGGGCGAGATCAGCGAATGGCTGATGGTGGCCTATCAAGTGTTGTACGAAGTGGAGAAGCGCCAGGGCCACGCGGCCGCCGCGCTGGCCTACCACGAACAGTATTCGGCGCAGGACAAGGGCTATCTCAACGACGTCAGCGCGCGCACGCTGGCCTACGAGATGGCCCAGCAGCACCTGCACGTGCAGCGGCTGGAAACCGAGTCGCTGGCCAAGCAGAACAGCATCCTGCGCCTGCAGCAGGCCTTGAACACCAAGGCGGTGGAGACCAGCCGCCTGTACATCGCCATGCTGCTGCTCCTGCTGGTGTCGATCGTGTTCTGGCTGTTCCGCATCAAGCGCTCGCAGCTGCGCTTCAAGAAACTCTCCTGCGTGGATGGCCTCACCGGCATCCTCAACCACCAGACCTTCATCGCCGACGCCGACCGCGCGTTGCACTTGCTGGACAAGAAGCACGGCACGGCCTGCCTGATGTTCATCGACCTCGATCACTTCAAGCAGATCAACGACACGCACGGCCACGCGGTGGGCGACGACATGCTCAAGCACGTCGTCTCGCTGTGCCAGCCGCTGCTGCGTTCCTCGGACCTGTTCGGCCGCCTCGGCGGCGAGGAGTTCGGCATCCTGCTGCTGGACTGCGGCCGCGAGCAGGGCCTGATGCTGGCCGAACGCGTGCGCCGCACGATCGAGGCCACGCCGGCGGGCGCCGGCGACCAGGTGGTGGCGCTGTCCGCCAGCATCGGCATGGCGGTGACTACCACTTCCGGCTATGCGATGCAGCCGCTGTGCCGCGATGCGGACGCAGCGCTGTACCGCGCCAAGCGCAGTGGCCGCAATCGCGTCGTGGCCGACGGCGACGCCGCGCCCGACGCCAGGGTCGCCTGACCGCCGAAGTTAATTTAGATCGATCTTTCCAGGGTATTTTTGCTGACCTTTATGTCGCGCGTGTGACGCGCGAAGCCGTCGGCGCATGTTTCATTTAGACGTCTGGACGCGTCAGCTTGGTGTGGGTTTTTCATCCGGGCGCCACGGAATTTTCACGCATGCTCTCTAGTTTGGCCGGCTTCCCTTCGGCCACCTCCCGTGGCCGGGCTTTATCCCCACTCCGGAGTTGTACTGCATGCGTTCGACCAAACACCACCTGCTGGCGCGCGCGATCGCGGCGGCCATCGTCACCGCTGGCTTTGCCACCGTGGCTTGCGCCGGCGACGCACCCGCCGCCCCGCAGGACAGCACCACTGCCCCTGCCGCCGCCACCACGCTGGGCAAGATCACCGTGGCCGCCAACCGCTACGACGCCAGCCAGCTGCAGATGGATGCGGTGAACACGGTCAACGTGCTGTCGGCGGATGACCTGAAGTACACCGCCGTGCACAACGTGGCCGAGGCGCTGGGCCTGCTGCCCGGCGTCAACGTGTTCAATACCGGGCAGTCGTACTTCGGCGGCATCGACGGCGCCTCGCGCGGCGAAGGCATGTTCACCTCGGTGCGCGGCCTCAATGCCGAGTACAACGTCAACCTGATCAACGGCGTGAACGTGGCCCAGGGCATGGCCTACAGCCGCGGCGTGCAGCTCAGCCTGTTGCCGCCCTCGGGCCTGCAGACCATCGTATTGAACAAGACCTCCACCGCCGATATGGACGGCGACGCGATCGGCGGCACCATCGATTTCCGCACGCCCACCGCCTTCGATTTCAGCGCACCGACCAGCGGCAGCGTCACCGCCAGCGGCCGCATGGAAAGCCGCGCCCGCGACTACGGCGACAACGGCCTGGGCGGCGGCCTGGCCGGCGAGTTCCAGAGCAAGTTCGGGCAAGAAAAGCAGTTCGGCATCTATGCCAGCGCCTATTACGACAAGCGCAACTACGTGAACAGCGAAGCGGCCGCCGCTTCGTCCGCCTTGAACGACGGTTCCTGGGAATTCGCGCGCACCACCGCCAAGGGCGACAACGCGCCGGGCTTCGACCCCGTGCGCAACCTGCTCAGCACCGGCATGAACATCGGCACCTCCTCCGGCCATACCAAGCGCTACGGCGGCAACGTGTCGCTGGACTGGAAGGTGGACGACACGCTCACCGCCTACGCGCGCGCCACCTACGGCTATGCGCAGACCGAGCAGGACACCACGTATCTGCAGATCATCCCCGCCAATGTCAGCTATGCGCCGATCGGCACTACCGGCCTGTATCAGCCGGTGATCGGCCGCATCGCCACCCGCTTCTGGTACGAGACCAACCCGGAGAAGGCGGACCTCGCCACCTTCCAGGTCGGCGGCGACAAGACCCTCGGCGGCTGGACCCTGTCGCCCAGCCTGTTCTACAGCTTCGGCGACAACGACCGCCCGGACCACGTGGAGATCTCCGCGCGCAACGACCAGTACAGCTCCGCCAACTTCCCCTATGGCGCGGGCACGGTGATGAGCTACGGCGCCGACCACCTGCCCTACCCCATGCTGACGCCGGCCATGAATGCGCAGCTCAACAGCGTGGCCACCCTGTATGCGCGCCGCTCGGGCCAGTTGACCAAGTCCTACAGCGGCCAGGAGAAGGGCGGCGCGAAGTTCGACGCGCGCTACGACTTCGAAGACGGCGCGCTGCGCAGCCTGCAGTTCGGCGTGAAGTACAGCGACGCCCACCGCGAGTTCACCAACCGCGACTGGACCACCGCCAAGTACACCGACGGCCGCAGCTTCGGCTCGCTCGGCCTGATCGACGGCGGCTATTCGTCGGTATTCCCCGGCGTGTACGGCTATGACGTGCCCACCATCGACCAGGCCGCGCTCAAGCGCCTGATCGCCGCGAACGTGACCGACGCCAACCTCGACACCTGCAGCAACCTGTACATCAACAACTGGAACTGCAACACCCAGCGCGCGCGCGAAACGGTGAGCGCCGCCTACGCCATGGCCAGCTTCAAGTGGGGCGACCTGGAAGTGATCCCCGGCCTGCGCTTCGAGCATACCGACATCCGCAACACCTTCTGGAGCACGCCGCGCGACGCCGGCACCGAGCAGCCGGGCCACTTCGCGCGCAACTTCACCCACTACGACGAGCCGCTGCCGAGCCTGTTCGTCAACTACCGCGACGGCGACAACGCGGTGTACCGCGGCTCGATCTGGACCAGCTATACGCGTCCGGCCTTCGTCCAGCTGGGCGGCGGCTCGCAGGTGAGCGTGTCGGCCGACGGCCTGACCACGATTACCGAGGGCAACCCGAACCTGAAGCCGATCAAGTCGCTGAACTTCGACCTCTCCGGCGAATGGGGCAATCAGCACGGCGGCCATGCGATGGCTGCGCTGTTCTACAAGAGCCTGTCCAACTACATCTACGAATCGGGCAGCAATCCGGTGAATGCGGGCACCACCGACGCCGGCTCGATCCAGTACGTGCGTCCGCAGAACGGCGGCGACGGCAAGGTCTATGGCGTGGAAACGGCGCTGCGGCAGAAGTTCCAGGACATGCCGGCGCCGTTCGATGGTTTCGGTGTGGGCTTCAATGCCACGCGGCAGTGGACGTCGGTGGATCTGGGCCTGGATGGTTTCCACCACCAGCGCATCCAGAACGCGCCGGAGCTCATGGCGAATGCGGAGCTGTTCTACGAGAAGAACGGGTTCTCGGTGAATCTGAGCTATCACTACGCCGGTTCGTACGTGTCGACCTACGATTACTTCGGCCAGAACCAGCCTTGGGACAATCTGTGGATCCGCCCGGTGGCGCGCGTCGACCTGCATGCCGGCTACGCGTTTGCGCATGGCTTCCAGGTGGATCTGTCGATTTCGAACCTCACCAGGAACTACACGTACTGGTCGCACGTGGGCCGCAACAGCCTGGCGATTTCCGATGTGGTGGATTCGGGTATGACTACTCTGCTGACGGCGAAGTATTCGTTCTGATACTTCGCGTAATTAAGAATCGCCCTACAGACAGCCTTGGGTTGCTCTGCTAGCGTGATTCTCGTTGCCCGCGCTGTGGTTTCGATGCGCGGCGCGGGCAACCATGGCAGCAATGTCGTGAGAGCGCGGGCCAAGGGTGCGACCAACACCCCTGACCCGCTGACCATCACCAACTAAGCAGGAGTTGATCATGGCTGTGCCAGATCATACGTCACTCGTACGCTCACCGATCCCCCGGGCGACACATCCGCCGACTAATCGGGCTGTCCGCCGTCATCGCGGACACGGTTGAAGAGCCGCGGCCTAAGAGTTTTCGCAGGTAATGATTCCTAGCCGTGAAACCCGGCGCGTTGCCTCGTGCAACGGCGAAAGCACCTGAAGCCGCCATCCATTTCATCAATCAAGCCGCCCGGCGCCTGTGTTCCAGGTGGTCGGTCAGCCTCGAGTCCGTATGGTCGCGGCACGCCGTGCTGTCCGGCGGCGTGCCGTTCTCGGGGCGAGGGCGGCGCATGGCAAGGAGTTGCTTATGGATATCTTTGGCGAAGCGTGGATCACACGCCACGTGGACTATTTTTCGGATCCGGAGGCGGGGCCGGATGCGTTGTTGAACGATGCGACCGAGTGGCTGCACTACGCGCACAATGCGATTCGACTGCTGGCTGAATTGGGTGACGGACACGGCAGTATGAATACACCGCGCCTGCGGGTCATGTTGGAAAGCATCGCGGCGTTTATCGAAATGGGAACGCGCTGCGCGACGCAGGCGCATTTGCGCATGCAGCTATTTCAGGTGCGAAGTGAAGAGTGCTCGATCACCGACGACGAGCGCGACGCTTCCTAGAACATACCTAGCCACACCCTCTCAATCCCCCTCTCCCCTCCGGGGAGAGGGCCGGGGTGAGGGGCCGGGCGGAGCGACAGGCAGAGGGCCATTACAAGCGCCAAAGCTTTTCTTCCCTGCGTAGAAACACCACCGCAAGCACGCGCCCCTCATCTGCCTGCCGGCATCTTCTCCCCGGAGCGGAGAGAGTTTCGATAGGTGATGATGATAAGCGAGAAGTGCAATTCGTGAGCTATATAGTCATCAGCACGACAAATAGCGGAATTATGCCCGCATAAACAATTCTTGCCGCCAACAAAAGCCCTTTCATTCCCGCGGAATAATTTTCGGCCGGAAGGTGAGGGTCAAACAGCATCCTTGTCAAGCGGAAAGACAACCGTATCCCCAGGCTCGAAAAGTCCACATCCTTAAAATAATTCGGGTCATACCTGCTCATCCTGCGGGCGACAAATATGGTGAAAGCATGTTGCGACAATATATAAATTGCCATGATGAGCGCCACCAATTTGAATGCCATACGTCCGCGCCTTTTCATCTGAGCCAGGCATTTTACTGTCTCGTCGTGTTATCGGTCTTGTCTTTGAAAATATCGAAAGTGTACCCGGGCCCCTTAACCATTGTGCCAACCCCAAGTCCAACTTTTGGGGTGACCTCAAGGGTTCCACCAGGATTCAGCGTGAAACTGAGGCCTCCATGAAGGAACTCGCCTCCTTCCACGCTGTACGTCACCTTTGGCGTAGTCTCCTGCGGATTCTGCACAAGATTGAATTTGAAACCCTCTTTGGGGGCGATATCAATGCTTACATTTCTTCCAACTGCTACAGGATAAAGACTTGCCGTCGACTGCTTCGGATGAAGCACGTTCAATTCGTAACCGCCACCAACGTTATGACCGCCCTCCACTGAGACGGTGATGGCTACAACGCTATCCACGTGATCGTAAACCGCGCTG
Source organism: Dyella marensis (assembly GCF_049532885.1). NCBI lineage: Bacteria > Pseudomonadati > Pseudomonadota > Gammaproteobacteria > Lysobacterales > Rhodanobacteraceae > Dyella > Dyella marensis. Next base: position 5,192,026 of record NZ_CP064029.1, on the reverse strand, counting down.
CCTGCTTCATAGGCCGGCCGCAATGGCGTCTTGATGTCATCGTTGACCGCCTTATTCAAAAACTTATGAAACCAGTCCAGCTCAATGAGAGGCGACTGTTGTGGCGCTCGTCCATTCGGATCGAGATACAGGAGCGGATTCCCGTTCGCATACAGATACCTATTGAATGAGTAGCTGTTTCCCGGCTGTGTTGGGAGAGGATCCACGCTCAGGAACCGACCAGAGTAGGCGTCATAAAATCGGGCCTGCATGTAGATGAATCCCGTATCGGGATCACTTACGTGGCCTGTGTAGCCCGGCCCATTGGCAGGTGCCCCCTGTGCTTGCAAGCCATAAGGCCTGTAGTCGAATGTCGCGGTGACATTTCCACTGGCGTCGGCTTCGGCCAACGGGGTGCCCTGTGGATCTGTATAGATATACGTGACTGTGGTTGCTTGAGCGCAGAGACTCAGCGATATCCATAGTGCGGCCATCAGGCAGATTTTTTTCATGCGCTTTTCCCTCACGCCCCCGAAGCAAGCCACACGCTGGCGTAGCTGCTCCAAGCGGAGCAGCCCGATGAGTTACAAGCCTGTACACGGAACTTCACGCTGCCATCGGCGGTGATCTGGGAGCCCGTATTCGTATTCGGCCCGCTGTACAGAATGAACACGCCATCCTGAGGATGGGTTTCCTCCACGTTGTAAACAGTGGCTCCGGCCGAAGCATTCCACGACACATGCACGACCGGCTTGTTGACTGCGCCCGACGTGCTGAGCGTCAAACCGGTTGGTGTCGGCGGAATCAGCGTGACCACCGTATTGGCAGTAGCGCTCCACGGACCGCAACCGCCTGCGTTGCAACCCTGGACTCGATAACCCCAGGTGCCATTGCCCCTACCTGACGCACCCCAACTGCTCGCGCCACTGGCCTGCACCTGCGTCCAGCCGCCGCCGTTCAACTGCTCCTGCAGGTTGTACGAGGTCGCACCGCTCACGGCGGACCAACTCACCGTGTAGCTGCCCGTGCTGCTGCTTCCGGGCGTGCTTAAGTTCGGTGCAGCGCTGGGCGGAATCGTAACGGTGACCTGGGAGCTGTTATTGACCGCGCCGTTCCAGCCGCTGGCGTTGTAGGCGGCAACGAAGAACAGATAAGTGCCGGAGGTGGTCGCCGTCACAGTGACGCTTGTGGAAGAGACGCTGGCCGCCAGCGTCCAGCCGGCATTGTTGATGTTCTGATACAGGTCGTAACGCGTTGCGGTCGGGCTGGCATTCCAGCTGACCGGAATGGGGCCGTTGCTCGTCGCCGGCACGGTAATTCCCGTAGGCGTAGGTGGAGGCAACAGCACCGTGGTCGTGCCCGTACTGCTCCATCCGCTCGCACAACCGCCCACGTTGCAGGCCTGCACGCGATAGCTGTAATTGCCGTTGCCGCGGCCGCTGGTCGGCCAGCTGGTATTGCCGTTGGCCTGCACCTGCGTCCAGGTGCCGCCGCCGTTGACGCTCTCCTGCAGCGTGTAGCTGGTGGCCGTGCTCACTGCCGTCCAGCTGATGGTGAAGCTGCCATTGGTGCTGTTGGCAGGGGCAGTGAGCGTTGGCACGCCGGTCGGCGGATGCGTCACCACCAGGGCATTGCTGCCGTTCTGCCAGGCGCTGCAGTTGTAGGCGTTGCAGGCCTCGACGCGGTACTGGTAACTGCCATTGGCCAGACCGCTCAGCGACGTGGTCGTGGCGGTGCCGTCGTAGATGCCGCTCCAATTGGTGCCACCGTCGCTGCTCTGCTGCACCACGTAATGCGTGATCTGACTGACCGCCGCCCAGCTCAAGCTCACGTTGCCGTCGGCGCTCGCAGCCGGCACGGTGAGGCTCGCCGGTGCCGGCGGCACCACGCCGTAGGTGGTGTCGACGGTGACTGCGTTGGACGTCACCCAGCCGCGGGTGCCATAGCTGTTCTTGGCCTGCACCTGATAGGTGTAGCTGCCGCTGCTGGTACCCGGACGGCTGATCGAGGTGGCCGTGGTGCCGGTGGCGATCGATGTCCACGCCCCGCCGTTCACTGCTTCCTGCACGTCGTAGCTCGTCGCCGAGATCGGCGCCGTCCAGCTCACTGTGTAGTTGCCGTTGACGATGCTGCCCGGCACCGTGATCACCGGCGCCGCCGGCGTTACGCCCAGGTTCTGCGAGACCGTCCATCCGCCGACGCAGCCGCTCGCGGCACAGGCCTGCACGCGGTACAGATAGCTGCCGCCATCCTGGTTGATCACGGCCAGGCTGGTGGTCGTCAACATGCCACTGCCGGCGACATTCCAGGTCGTGCCGCCATCGGCGCTCACCTGCAGGTTGTAACCCGTCGCCCCAGGCACGGCCGTCCAGCTCACCGTGTAGTTGCCGGCATTGGGGTTGGCGCTGAAACTGATGCCGGCGGGATTGCTGAGCTTCAACGACTCGTTGCGCGCGATCAGCTTCTTGCCCAGGTACACATAGTTGGTGGCCTTGGACGTGCCCGCATCGAAGGCGTACACGAGCTGTCCCGCCTGCGTGTAGAAGTAGTACGTCGCGCCGGTACCACTGGTCGGGTTCTTCACCACGCGCCGCCCGGAGGCGTCGTACTGGTAGCTGTCGTAGCCCGGGATATCGGTGAGCTGGTTCTTCTGGTCGAAGTTCAGCGTCACGCCGTTGCGGTTGTTGACGTTGCCGCGGTTGTCGTAGCCCAGCGTGATGACGTTGCTGCCGCCCTGAGTGATGCTGGCCAGGCGCTTGCTGCCGTCGTAGTTGTAGGTGAAGGTCTGGCCGCCGCTGATCCGGCTCGCGATGTTGTTGAGCGGGTCGTAGCCGTAGCTCTCGCTGCCCCACAAGTGGCTGGCCTGCGCCTGGGTCAGGCGGTTCAGCGCGTCGTAGCCGAAGCTCTTCGTACGCGTGCCGTCGGTCAGGTCGTTGATGACGGTGATGTTGCCATTGTTGTCGTAGGCATAGTCCTCGCTGAGCTTCAGCGTGCCGCCGTTGCCATAGGTGAAGTTGCTCAGCAGCAGGCGCGCGTTCTTCTGCACCGCATACGAATCGCCATTGCCGAAGGTGAAGGACGCCACGTCGCCATCCGGGTAGTAACTCACGCCGGTGGCATAGCTGCCCACCTGGGTAGCCCGGCCCAATGCATCCGGCGCGTAGCTGATGGCCTCGCCATCCGGGTATTGGATGGTGCTGATGGCGCCATAGGCATCGTGGGCATAGCCCATGCGCCACAGGTCCTGGCCGGCCACCTGCAGCGACTCGCCGGTGAGCAGGCCCAGTTTGTTGCGGTAGCCGGTCCAGTACGTCACGCCGGAGTTGGCGGTCTGCACGTTGCCCAGCAGATCGTAGGAATAGACGGTGTTCTGCGTCCCGGCCGGCGGGTCCAGTTCCCACACGCGGTTCATGGGGTCGTATCTGCGCGTAGTCCGGGCGGCAGCGGCCACCTGCTCCGTACCGCAGCCATCGCCGCTGATGCTCAGGCCCGCGGCCGTCCACGCCACATTGTTGGCATCGTCGTACGCCGTCACTTCGCTGCCGCTCTCAGGCTCCGAGGTGCGGCACAGACGGTGGTAGCTGTCGTATGCCAGCGTCTTGGTGGCATCGTTGCTGAAGCCGTTGGCGCTGCCCCACTGGTGGATCGCCAGCGGGTTGCCATACACGTCGCGGGTAATGGCCTGGTTGATTCCTTCCGGCGCCTGCACCTGGATCACCGCGTCGTAGCCGGGCTGGTCGAACACCTGATAGCTGGTAATGGTGACGTTGTTCTTGGGATCGGTGACCTGCTTGCGCGCGCCGGAGAGATACGCCGTGAGCGCGGTCAGCGTGCCCAGCTCGGAAGTCTGCTGGGTCTGGGTCAAGCGGCCCAGGGCGTCGTAGGTGCTGGTGGTACCCGCGGTGATCGTGCCGAGATCCGGCGTGCCGTTCACCGGATAGGACACAAAGGTCTTCTGTCCCTTCCAGTCGTAGTCCGTGCGCGCATTGATGCTGGTGCCGGCGATCGCCGTGCGGCTCAGCACCGGGCGCAGCATCGCGTCGAAGTACGTGGTGGTAACCGCACTACCCTTGGTGCTGGTGCGCCGCCAGTGATTTGCCGGCACGCCCTGCTCCGCGGCGCCGACGAAGGTGTAGTCGAAGGTCTTGGGCAGCCAGGCCACTTCGTCGCCGGACGGGTAGTCGATGCGGTGGATGCGCCCGATCGCGTCGTAGGCGTAGCTGGTGGTGCTGCCCGCCTGGTCGGTGATACTGGCGATCTGGCCGAAGTCATCCACCACCAGGCTCTGCGTGGTGCTGTCCGGATAACCGATCGACTGCGGGATACCTCGCTTGTAATTGCCGAGCGTGGTGGTGTGATGGTTGCCGTCGGTAAAGCTCGCCAGCTGGCCCTGGGCGTTGAACGTGTAGCTCATCACCGCCTGGCCGAAACGATAGCGCTGCGACAGCGTCACGCTGCCCGGGTCGTAGTCGTACTTGTCGGTGGTCTCGGTCTTGCCGTCGTAGGTGATGTCCACCTGCGCCGGCAGGCCCAGCACCCAGTGCGGGAGATCGTTTAGGTAGGTGGTCTGCTCCTGGACGGGATGATCGATATTGAAACTGCTGAAGCTGTTGAAGCGCTTTACCGTGGTGGCCTGGGCATATTCATTGAAGCTGATCGCCTGCCAGGTATATGTATCTCCATCCTGCTGGATGTCTCGCCGGCTCAACGGCGATTGCGTTTCCAGCTGGTCGTCATTGAGTCGCCGTTGCGGGTCATCGCCAAAGCGCACGGGCCATGGCCCGGAGGAGTACGTCGCATACGTGTTCACCTCCGACCGCAGCACGTTGGATCCGATGCCCTGCGCATAGAAATCCGTCCGCTGCAGCTGGCTATCAGTGAAGTCGTACTTGTTGCTGAAGGTGTAGCGCACCCCTTTACCCGCCGGATCGGTGACGTCTGTCCATACCGACGATGCGCAGCCAGCCGAGCAATCTTCGATCTTGCTCTCATTCGCGGGCGAGTAGCCGTAGGTCCACACCTGGTCGGCCATGCCTGCGCCAGAGAATTTCTTCTGACTCAGGGCGGCAACCACATAAGCATCGGGCACCAGCGTGAAATCACCGGAAGGACTCTGAATGCATACATTGGGTGTATACGAACGCCCACGCACGCGGCTCATCACGGTGAACGTGCCGGTGAGCCCCGACGGATGCGTGATGCTGCCTTGCGAGGACGCCCCCGTATATGCGTTGACGCTGAAGCAACCGCCAACCTCGGGACTACCGGCAAGGTTGTCCAGGCTGGGCGCACGGAACCCGCCAAGATTGAACGACCAGTTGGATCCGTCCGGCTGGGTGACCGCCGTCAGCCTGGGAATATGCGGGTCTGAGCTGTATGAGTAATTCCAGGTTCGCGCGTTCGGAGAATCTGGCTGCAGCGTCGCCGAGTGAAGACGATAAGAAGGCGGTGCATAGTAATTGCCGAACGGATCTTTCTCCGGCCGCTGCCACACTTCATAGCTGAGTGTGAGCTTGCGGCCATCGCTACCGAGAATCTGGGTCAGATTGCCGTTCGCATCGTAGGAATAGCTGAGGCTATTGCCGAAGCGGTCCTCGATACGCGATACCAGCATCGTATCGACTTGCCGATGCAGCGAGCCGCCGCCATTCCTCACCATCGATTCGCCGATCTTGTATGCGAACCAGTCGAACCAGTATTTCGTGCCGTCGGGCGAGACAGCGAAGAAGCCTTCTCCCGGTTGCCCATTTGCAGTCTGTGCCAGACAGCCGATCGACCAATGATCCTTGGTGACGATAGGAAAGGATGTGCTGCTGGTGCCGGGCACCGTCATCTGTGGTGCGAGCGTGTTGCCTGCATCGCGCTTCATCAGATCTTGCGAACTACCCGGCATGATCATCTGATAGCCATGCCACCAGTCCGAACTGCTGTAAGTCACCGGTTCGAAACCGGCCTTGGTGTCAACGACAATGTCTGGCGCGGTGGCCAATATCGAGCATCGCTGCGCGTTGTCGCGAAAGAACCAGCCCGTATGGAGCTGGCCACCGGTGTCGCTCCACTTGTAGTTGGCCGATAGGGTCTCGATGCGCGGAACATCGAGGCCCCAGTCCACCAATGTGTTGTTCAGGAATTCCTGATAGGAATAGGTGGGATCGACGTCGGCGATATGGAAAGAGCGACTGAGCTGCAGCAATGGCCCGATGCCTGCCGCGCTCACGTCCGTCTGCATGAAGGAAAGCGAACCGTTGTACAGGCTGACGCTTTCGCCAAAGGGGTTTTCCCCGAGAGGCTGGATGTCTTCAGTGACTTTGATCTTCTTCTTGTACTCGTCCTCCGGCTTCACTGCCGCTGATTGCGACCAGGCCGGGAACGAACAAATAGCCAGAGCAAAAGCCAACAGAACGCGGCGCAGCTTTCGCCAATCGCGACTCGTCATCCCTTTCCCCTTCACCTTGACGCAATGGCTGCAACAAGACGCAACGGTCTATCGCGCACCTTTTCAGGCACGACGGAGTGACGCGATGACCTTTCCCCTTTGCCGCTTCACGGGAGTGACGAGGCAGCGACAATTTAGTAGCAGACCGCAAGAAGCTTCGCAACGAAATTTATTTCGGTTTGGCGAGCGCGGCGCTGATTCGGTCAAGAGTCCCGAATGGAGGGGTTCAAATTTTCCGCGCAGCCTCGTGCGGGTACGCCTTCCGGCGGTCGAAAGGCGTTATCTCCGGGATAAATATGCCCATGGCGTATTCAGGCAGTCCGCATGTCGCTGGTTATTTGGTGCCATCGCCCGCGAGCTGGGTCGCGACCGGTGCGCCCAAATCCGCGGAGGACCGCCCCTCACTCACAACATACTCCCCCCCACGCACCACCCACCCATGCTTCACCGTATCGAAATCCGCCAGCAGCTTCCGCTCCAGCGGAATACTCAACACCCGCTGCTCCCCCGGCTTCAGAAACACCTTGGCAAACCCCGCAAGCCGCCGCACCTTCGCCCCCGGCACCTGCACATAGACCTGGGCCACATCGGCACCCGCACGCTTGCCGCTGTTGCGTACCGTTACCGTGGCAGTGACCTTGCCATCCTTCGCATCCACCTTCAGCCCACCATGTTCGAACGTGGTGTACGACAGCCCATAGCCGAACGGGAACAGCGGCTGGATGTTCTTCGACTGGTACCAGCGATAACCGACGTTCGCACCTTCGATCGCGTAATCCACGCTCTCCGGCGGCGTACCGCCGCCTGCACCCGGCAGCTCCGGACGGGGCAGCTGCGATACATCGCGTGGCCAGCTCAGCGGCAGGCGGCCGGAGGGATTGACCTTGCCGGAGAGGATGTTGGCAATGCCGTTGCCCGCGTCGCCGCCGGGATACCACACCTCCAGCACCGCGCCGGCCTGCTCCAGCCACGGCATGGCGACGGGGCTGCCGTTCTCCAGCACCACGATGGTGCGCGGGTTGGCTTTGGCAACCGCGGCGACCAGGGCGTCCTGGCCATCGGGCAGCGACAGGTCGCGCGCGTCGAAATCTTCGCCCGCCCATTTCTGCACGAACACCACGGCCACCTGCGACTTCGCCGCCAGCGCCGCTGCGGCGGCAACGTCCTCACCGCCAGCAAACTGCACCTTCGCCTGCGGCGCCATCGACTGCAGCGCCTTCAGCGGCGCATACGGGTGGTACGTCACGGGGCCTGGCCAATCGGTCGGCTTCAAACCCGGCACCGCATTGCCGCCCTTGGCCGTCACCAGCGACGAACCGCCGCCGGCCAGCACGCCCTTGTCGGCGTGCGCGCCGATCACCGCCACCGATGCCAGCTTGGCGGCATCGAGCGGCAGCAAGCCGTTCTGGTTGCGCAGCAGCACCGCGCCCGCCTCCAGCGTCTCGCGCGCCACGGCAAGGTTGGCCTTCTCGTCGATCGGGGCCTTCTTCGCCGGATGCTCGAACACGCCCGCCGCGAAGAAGCTGCGCAGGATGCGCCGCGTCATATCGTCGATGCGCGATTGCTTTACCTCGCCCTTCGCCAGCGCGTCGCGCAGCGGTGCGTCGAAGTAGATCTGCTTGTCGAAGATCTCGGCGGCCGATTCCTGATCCAGCCCCGCATTCACCGCCTTCGCCGCGCTGTGCACGCCACCCCAGTCGGACATCACGAAGCCGGGATACTTCCAGTCGCGCTTCAGCACCTGGTTGAGCAGATAGTCGTTCTCGCAGGCCCAGTCGCCATTGAGCTTGTTGTACGAGCACATCACCGAACCGGGCTTGCCGCGCTCGATCGCCAGTTCGAAAGCCAGCAGGTCGGATTCGCGCATGGCCTGCTCGCCGATGCGCACGTCCACCGTGGTGCGCCCGGTCTCTTGGTCGTTCAAGGCAAAGTGCTTGATGGTGGACACCACGTGCTGGCTTTCGATGCCGCGGATCGCTTCGCCGACGATGGTGCCGGCCAGCAGCGGGTCTTCGCCGGCGTATTCGAAGTTGCGGCCGTTGCGCGGCTCGCGCATCAGGTTGGTGCCGCCGGCCAGCAGCACGTTGAAGCCCTTGGCATGCGCTTCGCCGCCGATCATGGCGCCGCCGCGGAAGGCGGCTTTCGGATCCCAGGTGGCGGCGGTGACGGGGCCGGCAGGCAGCGGCGTGGCGTAGTCGCCGGGCCGCATGCGCTCGGAGCTGGCTACGCCCAGGCCCGCATCGCTTTCCTGGATCGCGGGAATACCTAAGCGTTCGATCGCAGGGATATAGCCAGCGGAGCCGATGTAGCCCGGCGGCGCCGGTTTGTCTTCCGGCTTGCGCGGGCCGGCGAAATAGCTGCGGATGAGCTGGAACTTGTCGTCCTGCGTGAGCTGCTTCAGCAGCAGGTCGGCGCGCTGGTCCGGCGAGAGTTTCGCATCGCTCCATGGATGCGCGGCGGGCGCCTGCTGCGCCGTGGCAAGGCCCATCCAGCCGGCCAGTCCCAACACGATGGCGCAGCGCAGTGCGTTGCCGGCTTTGCGTTTCATCCTTCAGTCCTCCGCAATGGCATCGCCGCGGTGCGATGGCCGAGGAGCCGGAGTATGCACGCCGGGCGCTTAGTTGTCCGTCGAGCTTGCCGCTGCCCTGGGGAAAATCATCAAGACATTGGCGGAAATCATCACAGGCCGTCGAGCCAGGCGGCGAAGATGCCGCGTGCTGCATGGGTGAGTTCAGCGCCGTGCGTCGCTGCATCGCGACGCAACGAATTCGGATCGATCCGATGCGCGGCCAGCTCATGCGCATGCCCGATCAGCCAGCGCTCCAACTGCGTGGCTTCCACTTCCAGATGGAACTGCAGGCCGAGCACGTGCCGGTCGATGGCGAAGGCCTGGTGGGGAAAACCCGGCGTCTGCGCCAGGCGCTGCGCGCCGGCCGGGATCGCGAACTGATCGCCGTGCCAATGCAGCACGGGCACCGTGCCGATCTCCTTGAGCACGGAAGCGCGGCCTTCGTCGGTCAACGTGAGCGGACCGAAACCGATCTCCACCTTTCCCGTGGATACCACCTCCGCATCCAGCGCCTGCGCGATCAGCTGCGCGCCGAGGCAGATGCCAAGCGTCGGTTTACGCAAGGCCAGCCGCGAGGCGATCGCCGCACGCTCACCGGCAAGAAAGGGATAGCGGTCGACTTCATACACACCGATCGGCCCGCCCAGCACCACCACCAGATCGGCCGCGTCCAGCACGCCGGCGTCGATCGCATCGACGCCCGCCTCCAGATAACGCACCGCATAGCCGCGCTCTGCCAGCATCGGCACCAGCAGGCCAAGGTCCTCGAAAGCCACGTGGCGTATGGCGATGGCGGTGCGTGTCATGCGGTCGGCTCCTTGGCGTTCCTGGATTCCCCCGGCGCATGCGCGCGCAGCGCGCCGGGCGGCCGGCCCACCACGCGCTTGAAGGCGCGGCTGAAGGCGGCCAGCGAACCATAGCCCAGCTTGTAGGCCACGCTCTCGATCGGCTCGCGGTCGCGCGCCAGCCACTGCGCGGCAAGGCGCATGCGCAGTTCGGTGAGATAGCGCAGCGGGGTCATGCCGGTGACGGCGAGAAAGCGTTCGGCGAACACCGAGCGCGAGCTGTCCATCTGCGCGGCCAGTTCCGCCACCGTCCACTGGCGGCCCGGGTCGCGGTGCAGCGCCACCAGCACCTTGCCCAGGCGCGGATCGCGCAGCGCTTCCACCCAGCCGCTGGCGTCGCCGCAGCCGCACTCCACCCAGCCGCGCACGATAAAAGCCGATACCACGTCGGCCAGCCGCGCCAGGATGCCGGCCGAACCCGCGCGCGGCGCCAGCGATTCGCGCTCCATCGCGTCGAGCATCGCGCGCAGTTCCGGATTGCTGTCCAGCAAGGTGCCGACCAGCATCACCTCGGGCATCGCAGCGACCAGCGATTGCATGCCGCCGAGATCGAATTCCATGCAGCCGCTGAAGACCAGGGTGCGCTCGCCCTGGCAGACGCCGGCGTCGGCGCAGCCACGCACGGTCGGGCACAGCTCGGTGGCGCTGAGGGTGGCGATGTCCCTGCACGGCTGTTCCGGCTGCGCGCTCGACAGCAACTGGTGCGCGCCGCCGCGCGGCAGCAGCACCGCGGCGCTGGTATCCAGCCGATGGATGACGCCGCCGGGGCTGCGCAGGAACACCGGCCCGCGCGCCACGAAATGGAACTGCGCCCGCTCCGGCTCCTCGCCGAAGGCCAGCCCGAACGGCGGCGACACCTCGATACGGCGGTACTGCACGCCGACCAGGCGCATGCCCAGCAGCAGTTCGCTGGCCAGGTCGTGAGGAATGGTTGAAGGCTGGATGTCCATGGCGATCCGGACGATCGATCAAGATCGGAAGATTCTTCATCATAGACCGTCCGGCTGTACTTTCCTACGCTGTGCCTCCCCCATACCCGAGAACGGAACGCACGATGGACGGAGGCATACAGTTGACCACCCGCGGCGAGACGCGCGAACAGCCCGCCTGGGGCGCGGTGTTCTCACTCACCCTGGGCGTGTTCGGCCTGGTCACGGCGGAATTCCTGCCGGCCAGCCTGCTGACGCCGATGGCCGCCAGCCTGGGCATTACCGAAGGCGTGGCCGGCCAGGCGGTAACCGCCACCGCGGTGGTGGCGATGATCACCAGCCTGCTGATTTCGGCCGCCACGCGGAACATCGACCGGCGCTGGGTGCTGGTGTCGTTCTCGGTGCTGCTGATCGTTTCCAACCTGCTGGTGGCCTACGCGCCCAACCTCGCCGCGGTGCTGGCCGGCCGCGTGCTGCTGGGCATCGCCATCGGCGGCTTCTGGACCATGTCGGCGGCCACCGCCATGCGCCTGGTGCCCGAGCACCTGGTGCCGCGCGCGCTGTCGCTGATGTTCAGCGGCGTGTCGCTGGCCACCATCGCGGCGGCGCCGATGGGCAGTTACTTCGGCGCGCTGATCGGCTGGCGCAACGTGTTCCTGCTGGCCGTGCTGCTGGGCTTGCTCGCGCTGGTGTGGCAGCTGGTGACGCTGCCGCGGATGGCGCCCACCGGTACCACGCGCCTGCGCACCCTGGTCGAGGTGCTGCAGCGCCCCGGCATGAGCCGCGGCATGCTCGCCTGCACCCTGGTGTTCACCGGCCACTTCGCGTTCTTCACCTATCTGCGCCCGTTTGTGGAAACCGTCACCGGCGTCGGCGTGGGCGGCTTGTCCGCGATCCTGCTCGGCTTCGGCATCGCCAACTTCGTCGGCACTTCGCTGGCCGGCCTGGTGCTGGAACGCAACCTGCGCGCGATGCTGCTGGGCATGCCGCTGCTGATGGGCCTGATCGCCATCGGCCTGGTCACGCTGGGCCGCGTGCCGGCGGCGCACGCCGCGCTGATCGCGCTGTGGGGCATGGCCTTCGGCGGCGTGCCGGTGGCGTGGTCCACCTGGATCACGCGCACGGTGCCGGACCAGGCCGAAAGCGGTGGCGGCCTGATCGTGGCGGCGGTGCAGCTGGCGATCAGCCTGGGCGCGGCGATCGGCGGCGTGATCTTCGACGCGGGCGGTGCGCGCGGCGTGTTCGCGGGCAGCGCGGTGGTGCTGTTCGGCGCGGTGGCGATTGTGGTCATGCGCTTCCGCGCCACGGCAACCGCCGCGTCCTGAAAACAGAACGGGCGCCGAAGCGCCCGTTCCATGCCTGCAAAGATTTCTGCGCCGGTCAGAGCGCGTAGTACATCTGGAACTCCAGCGGATGCGTGCTGGCGCGGTAGCGGGTGACTTCCTGCATCTTCAGCGCGATGTAGGCGTCGATGAAGTCGTCGGTGAACACGCCACCGGCCTTGAGGAAGTCGCGGTCCTTGTCCAGCGCGTCCAGCGCCTGGTCGAGGCTGGAGCACACCTGCGGGATGTTCTTCTCTTCTTCCGGCGGCAGGTCGTACAGGTCCTTGTCGGCCGGCGCGCCCGGGTCGATCTTGTTGATGATGCCGTCGAGGCCGGCCATCATCAGCGCGGTGAACACCAGGTAGCCGGAGTTCATCGGGTCGGGGAAGCGCACTTCGATGCGGCGGCCCTTCGGGTTGGACACGTACGGGATGCGGCAGCTCGCCGAGCGGTTGCGCGCGGAGTACGCCAGCATCACCGGCGCTTCGAAGCCCGGCACCAGGCGCTTGTAGCTGTTGGTGGTGGAGTTGGCGAAGGCGTTGATCGCCTTGGCGTGCTTGAAGATGCCGCCGATGTACCACAGCGCCGTCTGGCTCAGGCCGCCGTACAGGTCGCCGGCGAACAGGTTCTTGCCGTCCTTCGCCAGCGACTGGTGCACGTGCATGCCGCTGCCGTTGTCGCCGACGATCGGCTTGGGCATGAAGGTGGCGGTCTTGCCGTTCTGGTGCGCCACGTTCTTGATGACGTACTTCATGGTCATCAGTTCGTCGGCCTTCTGCACCAGCGTGTTGAACTTCACGCCGATCTCGCACTGGCCGGCATTGGCCACTTCATGGTGGTGCACTTCCACCACCTGGCCCAGCGACTCCAGCACCTTGCACATGTCGGCGCGCAGGTCGCCGAGCGAATCCACCGGGCTGACCGGGAAGTAGCCGCCCTTCACGCCCGGACGGTGGCCGGTGTTGTTGTCCTCGTACTTGTAGCGCGACGACCAGGCGGCTTCTTCGGAGCCGATTTCGTAGAACACGCGGCCCATGTCGTTCTGCCAGCGCACGGAATCGAAGATGAAGAATTCCGGCTCCGGACCGAAGAAGGCGGTGTCGGCGATGCCGGTGGACTTCAGGAACGCCTCGCCGCGCTTGGCGATCGAGCGCGGGTCGCGGCCGTAGGCCTGCATGGTGCTGGGCTCCAGCACGTCGCAGTGCAGGACCAGCTGGGTGTGGCCGCTGAACGGGTCGAGGTAAGCGGTGTCCGGGTCGGGCAGCAGGATCATGTCCGACTCGTTGATGCCCTTCCAGCCGGCGATCGAGGAACCGTCGAACATCTTGCCGTCCTCGAAGGTCGACTCGTCGATGGTGTGCGCCGGGAACGTGACGTGGTGATGCTTGCCGAGCATGTCGGCGAAACGCAGGTCGACGAACTCGACGTCGTGTTCCTGGATCAGGTCGAGCACTTTCTGGGCGGACATGACGAACCTCGAATAGATGGGGACGTGGAAACAACTTGCTCTTTGGCAAGCTCCATGCCAGCGGAAGGAGCCAAGCCGGATCAGTTACTTGCGTAAGGATTGCGTGAATGGCGATGGTCGCTTTGCACCTTTAAGGCGCTAAATCAATCGCGATTTTGCACCAACAATGCGCTTCATCCATCGCCCGCGAACAACGCCCGCCATCCTAGCCCGTCATCCCTCATTCGGGCACGTGACCCTCCGGGCCCGCGCAGCCACCCCCTCTCCCCTTCGGGGAGAGGGCCGGGGTGAGGGGGCGGGCGGAGCGATGAAGGAGGGACAGTAGTAAGCGAGCCCCGCCCCGTCGCCACGTTTTGGCGAGCCCCGGGCCCCTCATCTGCCTGCCGGCATCTTCTCCCCAGCGGGGAGAAGAGTTCGGCCTTGCGCGTCGTCACACAATCGTCACTCCCACGCACTAGCGTCCCGCGTCCACACTCCGCGCCGCGAGCGCCCGTGACCGACCCCGCCGCCGGGCTGTCGCGCCTGTTCGAGGAACAGCGCGACACCCTCAACCGCTATTTCCTCAGGCGCACCGCGCATGCCTGGGATGCGCAGGACCTGGTGCAGGAGGTCTACCTGCGCCTGCTGCGCGCGGACCGGCACGGGGCGCAGGACATCCGCAATCCCGAGGCCTACCTGTTCACCATCGCCTCCAACCTGCTGCGCGAGCACGCCGCCCTGCGCCAGCGCGCGCCGGTCAACGGCGATGCGCTGGAAGACGTGCTGGAACGCCTGGCCACGCCCTGCGAGGCCGCCGCCGGCGTGGACCGCGAGCTGCGCCGCCGACGGCTCGGCGAACTGATCGCCCGCCTCACCCCGCGTTGCCGCGCGGTGCTGGTGATGCATTACCGCGACGAACTGGGCTACCGCGAGATCGGCGAGCGCCTGGGCGTCTCCTCGAACATGGTCAAGAAATACATCGTCAAGGCGCTGGCCGCGTGCCGCGTCGGGATGGCGCGCTATGACTGACGCCATCGACCCGCGCCTGCTGCGCCGCGCCGCCGAGCAGGCGGCCGAGTGGTACCTGGACCAGCGCGAAGGGCTGGATGCCGCGCAGCGCGCGCGTTTCCTCGCCTGGCTGCGGCAGTCGCCGCTGCATGTATCCGAGTACATCGGCATGGCGCGCCTGCACGGCGACCTGGGCGCCGCCGCCGCGCTCGATGCCCTGGATACCGCCGAGCTGGCCGACCTCGCCGCCACCGAGCGTGCGGTGGTGCAGCTGCGTCCGCTGCTGCCGCGTGCGCCTTCCGCCGCACCGGTGCGCCGCGCCGGCACGCCATGGTGGCAGCAGGCCATCGCCGCCGTGGCCGTTGCCTTGATCGGCGGCGCGGCCTTCCTGCACGAGGCACCGGCGCCGATGGACGTCTATACCTCCGCCGGCGAGGTACGCGACGTCGCGCTGGACGACGGCACCCTGCTGCAGCTGGACCGCGCCAGCGCGGTGGCGGTGCGCTACGACCAGGCGCAACGCCGCTTCGAACTGCTGCGCGGCGGCGCGCTGTTCGACGTGGGCAGGGACCCGGCGCGGCCGCTGCGCGTGGGCGTGGGCGAGCAGGTGCTGGAGGACGTCGGCACGGTGTTCGACGCGCATCGCCGCGCGGACGGCGCCAGCGTCGCGGTGGTGAGCGGCGAGGTCCGCATCTGGACGGGCGAGCCCGCCGCCACGCAAGCGGAAGCGCTGGCCGACCTGCGCGCGGGCCAGTACGCGGAAGTGGCAGGCGGCCGCCTGGCCGCGCTGGAGCGCCGCGCGGACCTGGCGCAGCACACCGCCTGGCTGCCCGCGGACATCCATTTCGAACACAGCACCGTGGCCGAAGTGGCGCGGCGTTTCGCGATCTACGGCGGCACGCCGCTGCATATCGACGATGCGGCGCTGGCCGCCACGCGCATCAGCGGCCGTTTCCATGCGCGCGACCCGGAAGCTTTCGTGGCCTACCTGGGCACCCTGCCTGGCGTACGTGTGCAGCGCGGCGCGGATGACATCCGCATTACACGCAAGCTGTAAGAAAAAATTCATCGAATCGGCGGTACCCGACGGGCGCGCGGGGCACTCGTAGAGATCATGCGGCGGCGATGCGTGTGCGCTTCGCCGCCTTTGTTCTCCCTCTCGCCCCAAGGCTCGCTCCATGCGCAAGACGCTCGCCCTCCATATCGCGCTGCTGCTCGGCGGCACGCTCTCCCTTGCCCTGCATGCGCAGGATCACACCGCCGCGCCGGCGATCGCACCGATGCCGCTGGCCCAGGCGCTGGACCTGGTCGCCAGCCGCAGCGGCTTGCAGCTGGTGTATGCGGCCGACGTCGCCGAAAGCGTGAAAAGCCGCGGTGCCGCCGCCGGCGAACCGCGCGAGCAGCTGCGCCAGCTGCTGGCCGGCACCGGCCTGGATTACCGCTTCGTCACACCCACCACGGTGACCATCGTGCCGGCCGCGCGCGCGGGAAACGCACCGGCCGCGGACGCGACGGCGTCGCGCGGCCTGCCGCCGGTGGACACTGACAACGCCACGCGCGAACTGGCGCCGATCAGCGTGCACGCCAACGCGGTGGATACGCTGGCGCCGAGCGCCGCGCCGCTGGATGCCGTGCAGCCGACCTCGGTGATCGACGAGCGCTTTATCCGCGACGGCCTGCGCTTCAACTCCAACTTCGACGACATCATCAAGTACGCGCCCAGCGTCACCGTCACCTCGCCGGAAGGCCCGGGCCTGGGCAAGAACGAAGGCATCAGCATCCGCGGCTTCCAGGACGGCCAGTTCAACATCACCTTCGACGGCATTCCGTTCGGCGACGCCAGCGACCTGCACCACACCACCTCGGCCTACTTCAATAACCACGTGCTGGGCCAGGCCGAGATCGACCGCGGCCCCGGCGGCGGCTCCACCATCGGCAATGCGACGTTCGGCGGCACGGTGGGCCTGCGTTCGCGCGACCCGAGCGACGTGCCCGGCATCACGCCCTACCTCACTGTGGGCAGCTGGAACACGCGCGCCGGCGGCGTCGCCGCGGACGAGCAGATCGGCGCGCACACCAGGCTGTTCGCCGATCTCTCCAAGGAAGCCAGCGACACCTATCTCAAGGGCACCGACGACCGCCGCGAGCACGCCTTCATCAAGACGGTGAGCGACCTCGGCGCCGCCACTACGCTCACCTTCGTCACCAGCTACAACCAGGAACACCAGAACACGGTGCAGGGCGCGACGCTGGGCGAGATCGCGCAGTACGGCTGGCGCTATGGCCTGCGCGACGACCCGCGCCTGCAGTCGTACCAGGGCTACAACCGGGCCGCGTACTACTCCAGCTTCACCTATGTCGGCCTGGTCACGCGGCTGGGCGAGTGGGACGTGGACAACAAGGTCTACTACAACAGCTTCGACCACTGGTCGCTCAAGACCAGCGACGCTACCGACAACCATGCGGCCGACAACGGCGTGACCTTCTACGACGCCAAGGGCAAGAAGGTGGGCAAGTCCGCCACCGACGTGCCGGGCAAGCAGGCCGACAACGGCTTCCGCGCCTTCGGCGACGTGCTGCGCCTGGGCCGCGAGCTGGGTCCGGGCAGCTTGCAGACCGGCGTGTGGCTGGAACGCAATCTCGATCAGCGCTACCAGGTGCCGCTGGACATGACGACCGGCCAGCGCAGCGGCACCAAGTACGGCCCCGTCTACAACTATCAGTTGAAGGACCGCACCGACACCGCGCAGCCCTTCGTGCAGTACGACTGGCGCCTCACCGACCAGCTCACGCTGAGCCCGGGCCTGCGCTACTCCTCCGTCACGCGCAGCCTCGATGCCACGCTCAACAAGATCTCGCCGCCGGTGCCCGCGCACGCCGAGGCCACCTACAGCGCGACCCTGCCCTCGCTCAGCCTGCACGACCGCCTGAGCGACGAGTGGAGCGCGTATGCGCAGGTGGCCCGCGGCTTCCTGGCGCCGCCGATCGACGTGATCGAATTGAACGGCACGCGCGCGCTGGCTCCGGAACTGACCACCAACTATCAGGTGGGCACGGCATATGCGACGCGCGGACTCACCTTCGGCGCCAACCTGTACTACATCGACTTCAAGAACCTGATCGCGCAGACCGAGGTGAAGACCGCCAGCGGCAACGAGAGCGCCTACGTCAATGGCGGCGGCGCGGTCTACCAGGGCGCCGAGGCGGAAGCGACCTATGCGCTGACGCCCACGCTCAGCCTGTACGGCAACGCCAGCTACAACAAGGCCACCTACAAGGGCAGCAGCGTGCAGGTCGCCGCCACGCCGAAGGTGACGGCAGCGCTGGGCCTGCTCTACAGCAGCCGGCAGGGCTGGTTCGGTTCCTTGATGGGCAAGTTCGTGGGCCACCAGTACGGCCTGGACAACGCCACCGACGCCAGCGGCAAGGACGTCTTCGCCAACGGCGCGCGCCTGGCCGGCTATATGTCCTGGGATGCGGCCTTCGGTTTCCGCGGCGATCATGGTCCCTGGGGCGGCAAGGGTTATTCGGTGAGCGTGGACGTCAACAACCTGTTCAATGTGCACAAGCTGGCCGGCTATGCGGGCACGCAGTCGGTCAGCGGCACGCCGCTGTACTTCGGGCTGCCGGGCCGCGGCGTGTTCCTCGACCTGTCGGTGAAGCTGTGAGGGCGCGCGCCTTCGTTCGCGCGGCCCTGCTCGGCGCGGCGCTGTGCGCGCCGCTGCTGGCGCAGGCCGGCGAGGCCACGCTGCGCCTGCGCGTGGTGGTGCTGCGCCATGGCGTGCGTGCGCCGACCAAGGCGCCGGAGGCGCTGGCGCCTTATGCCAGCAGGCCGTGGACCGCGTGGCCGGTCGCACCGGGGCAGCTCACGCCGCATGGCAGCGAAGGCATGCGCGCGCTGGGCGAAAGCTATCGCCGCCTGTTCGCGGCGGATGGACTGTGGTCCGGCGCCTGCGACCGCGTGAACGACGTGGTGGTGATTGCCGACAGCACGCCGCGCAATCACGCCAGCGGCGCGGCGCTGGCGCAGGGATTGGCGGCGGATTGCCAACCCACGTATCTCGCCCTGCCCACCGACCGGAACAACCCGCTGTTCCATTTCGGCGCCAAGGACGACGACAAGGACGACGACGACAAGCCCGCCTTGCCCGCGGCCTGGCCGCCGGCCGAACTGGCGCAGCTGCAGCGCGTGCTGCTCGGCTGCGAAGGTTCGGCCTGCCTGGCCAAGGCGCATGCGGATGGCCGCAAGACGCTGCTCGACGCGAACGGCGACGGCGAACGCGCCAAGGCGCTGAAGACCGCCGGCAGCCTCAGCGAAAACCTGATGCTGGAGTACGCGCAAGGTTTCCCCGCCGCGAACGTAGCCTGGGGCCAGGGCGACGAAGCGACCATCGGCCGTCTCGTCACCTTGCACAACCTGCAGTTCGCGCTGAGCAAGAAGGCCATGCCGGCCGCGGCGCGCGGTGGTTCCAACCTGCTGGCGCACGTGCTGGCCAGCCTGCAGCAGGCCGCCGGCGAGAAGACGCCGATCGCGCCGCTGACGGCAGCGTCCACGCGCGCCGTGCTGGTGGTCGGCCACGACACCAATCTCGCGCAGCTCGCCGGCCTGCTCGATGCCGATTGGCACGACGCCGCGCATCCGGACGACTATCCGCCCGGTGGCGCACTGGTGTTCGATCTATGGCAGACGCATGGCAAGTACAGCGTGAGCGTATCCACCGCGATGCCCACGCTCGCAAGTTTGCGCAGCGCCGACTATGCCGCGCCGGATGCGCTGGTGCGCAAGGCGCTGAGGCTCGCACCCTGCCCCGCCACCGACCGATGTCCGCTGGACAAGGTCTCGCGCTGGTTGCGCACGCGCATGGATGCCACGCGCATCGATCCCGCCCTGCCGCCGATGCGTGCCTGGCCGGCGGTATCGCAAGAAGCTCCGCATGAACCGGCGGTCAGCAAGTAGCGGCATGAGCGTGCCCCAAGGAAGGGGCTAGCGCTTAAGCTATGGCGCTTTGCAGTGGCCCGGAGTCCCGCACGTGAGCGATCTGATCAAAGTCGTCCTGCTCGGCATCATCGAAGGCATCACCGAGTTCCTGCCCATCTCCAGCACCGGCCACCTGCTGATCGCGGAGAAGCTGGGCCTGGGCGAGCGCTCGGACCTGTTCAACGTGGGCATCCAGGCCGGCGCCATCCTCGCGGTCACCTTCATCTACTGGAAGCGCATCTGGGGCCTGCTCACGCAGTGGCGCGATCCGGCCAACCGCGACTACGTGCTGAAGCTGTTCGTGGCCTTCATGATCACCGCGGTGCTGGGTTTCATCGTCACCCACATGGGCTTCAAGCTGCCCGAGGCGGTGACTCCGATCGCCTGGGCGCTGGTGATCGGCGGCCTGTGGATGATCGGCGCCGAGCAGATGGCGGCGCGCCAGGCCGACCGCACCGAAGTGACCTGGACGGTGGCGATCCTGGTCGGCATCGCGCAGATCGTGGCCGGCGTATTTCCCGGCACCTCGCGCTCGGGCGCCACCATCTTCGCCGCCATGCTGGCCGGCACCAGCAATCGTGCGGCGGCGACGGAGTTCGCGTTCCTGGTGGGCATTCCCACCATGTACGCCGCCACCGGCTATGAGCTGCTGAAGGTGGTGAAGAGCGGCGGCGCGGCAAACGAGGACTGGAGCGCGCTGATCGTCGGCTTCGTGGTCTCGGCCATCGTGGCCTTTATCGCGGTGAAGTGGCTGCTGGGCTATATCCGCACGCACCGCTTCACGCCGTTCGCGCTCTACCGCATCGCGCTGGGCATCGCCCTGCTGTTGCTGATGCCGGCCGGCGCCTGAAGGCACACTTCGCAGGTTGGGGTGAGCCGCCAGGCGAACCCCGACAACGCCAGCTCCATGCGCTTGGCCATGTTGGGGTTCGCCTTATGGCTCACCCCAACCTACGTTCCATGACATAGTTCCGCGCGCCATGGAACCGTCATCCCACTACCGCCTGCTCGACCTGCATATCGACCTCGCGCGCCAGCGCGTGACGCGCGACGGCGGCGCGCTCGACGTGCAGGGCCTGAACTTCCAGCTGCTGGCCTGCCTGTTGCGGCATGGCGATGCGGTGGTGGGTTTCGACACGCTGATGGCCGAAGTGTGGGCGCCCGCGGTGGTGAACGAGGAGACCGTCACCCAGCGCGTGAAGCTGCTGCGCCAGGCGCTGGGCGATGACGGGCGCAATCCGCGCTATATCCGCTCGGTGCGCGGGCGGGGTTATCAGTTGTGCGAAGCGCCGCGGACAGCAGAGGCCTTGATCGCCGACGAGCCAGTGATGCGGCAGCGGATTTTGCGCCCATGGTCGATCGGCTTCGGCGTGCTTGCCGCGCTGGGGCTGGCCGGCGCGTGGTGGTATCGCTCATCCATCGAGCACGGCCGCATCGATCCGGCGCAGACGCTGACCGTTCGCGCCTCCTACTACGCCGGCATCGGCCAGAAGGACAACAACGAGCGCGCGATCCTGCTCTATCAGCAGGTGCTGGCGCGCAACCCGGCCAGCGCGGTTGCGCATATCGGCCTGAGCCGCGCCTACAGCGCGCGGGTCTGCCTTTACAACTTCCCTTACGAATGGACGCAACAGGCGCGCGCTGAAGCGGAGCTGGTGCTGAAAACGCAGCAGGACAACAGTGCCGCGTGGTCCGCGCTCGCCTATGCGCACGATTGCGCGGGAGAGCTCGCCGCCGCCTTGCGCGCGTATGAAAAAGCGCTGGCGCTCGATCCGGGCGACGATGCAACGCGCGCCTCGGCCGCCTACCTCTACCAGGAACAGGGGCGACTGGCCGAAGCGCTGCATGCCAACCTGCAGATGCACGGCGATCCGGCGCGCGTGCGCTTCCGTAACGTGCAGGTGGCGCGCGAACTGGAACTGCTGGGTTTCACCGACGCGGCGGAGCGCCGCTACCGCGAGAGCTTCCAGCTCTACCCGGACAATGTGTTCTCCAATATCGCGTGGCCGCGGCATCTGTTCCTGCAAGGGCGTTTCAAGGAAGCGCAGGAAGCGCTGGACCAGGCGCTGGCGCGCAACACGCCGCATGTCGATCTCTACGTGCTCGGCGGCGAACTCGCCTTGCTGCGCGGCGACCGCGAGGGCGCGCGCCGCGCCTTCGAACAGGCGCGGCAGCTACGCCCGCAGATGAGCCTGCCCACCACGCTGGCGGCGCTGTATGGCGCGACCTCGCCCACGCCGGCATGGCTGGACGAGCGCATGGCGCAGATGCAGCGCCAGTTCCTCGGCGGCGCGGGCTATCCGGGCGACTATCTCGAACTGGCCCTGTTGCAGGAAGCGCGCGGACGGCATGCCGACGCGCTGCATTCGGTCGATACCGCCGTGCAAGGTGGCTACAGCGATCGCGCCTATCTGCAGACTTCGCCCCTGCTGCGCGGCCTTGCGAACGATCCGGCCTACGCCGCGTCGATCGATACGCTGAGCCGGCGCGTCGCCGCGCAGCGTGCCCAGGTGCTGGCCGCCGACTGGCGGCCGGCGGATCTGCGCGAGGTGCGTTGAGCGCTACAGGTGGGGCCAGCGGCGTGCGAGGTCGTTGATCGCGTCCAATGCCAGCTTGAGCTCAAGGCCGCGCGGCGTGAGTTCGTAATAGACCTCGCGCCGCTGCTCGGACGAACTGCGGCTGACCACGCCGGCATGGCGCAGATAGCGCAACTGCTCAGACAGCACCTTGGCGGACACGCCCTTGATCGAGCGCTCGATGGCGCCGAAATGCATGGCGCCGCGCTCGCTCAGGATCATCAGGATGGTCATCGCCCAGCGTCCGCGCAGGACGCGAAGCACGACTTCGGCGGCGCAGATGCTCGTGGGGTCGGGTGCCATGAGCAAGAGTATGAAAGCTCGCCGGGCCGGCGCCAATCGCCGGCCCATGCGAAGGCCGGCGGGCTTACTTGCCCACGCCGATCTGCTTGAGCAGGGTCGCGTTGTCCCAGAACAGGTATTCCTCGTCCATCGTGCCCTGCTTGTTCCAGTGCCCCAGCGTTGCCATCGGCAGGTGGTAGGCCTTGCCGGTCGGCTGGATCACGGTGCCGTCGGCCAGCACCATCGGCTTGGTGAAGGTGCCATCTAGGAAACCCATCACCGCCGTCCATTGCGCATCGGCGGTGCCGAAGCGCACCGGGTGTTCGGTGATGCGGTTGTCAGGCGCCCAGGTCCACATGAATTGCAGTTCCTTGATGTGGTCCGGGATGCCCTTGGTGGTGTGGCCGTCGGGGTAGTGCACGACGATGTCCTGGCCATGGCTCTTGTGCAGGTTTTCCCACTGCTGGCCGGTATAGACGCGGAAATCCAGGTCGTCGAAGTTGGCCAGGTTCTTCGCCAGTTCGGCCGGCGTGCCGGCCACCTTCGGCACCGCCTGGCCGTTCTTGCTGGCCGGCCAGTGATCCTGCTCCGCGGCCTGTGCCGCCGCCAGCCCGCCGAGGGCGAGGCCCACGCCAAGCGCCAGGGCGAATGCGGTCTTTCGGGTCGTCATGATGCGTGCCTCCTGGTGGGTGTGAATCGACGTCGGCGGCTCCTGAAGGAGCCACCGGGAAGATTCCGTCGATAAGCGAGGCATCAGTCTGAGCGCGCCGGAGCACGCTGTAAATTGGTTACTTTTCAGTAACCCAGGTGTGCGCGTCAGCGTGCGCCGGACACCGCCTTCAGCAGATATTCGCGCAGGATTTCCTGCGACTGCGGATGCGCATAGCGCTGGTTGTAGGCCGTGCTGGTGATCACCGCGACCAGCCGCCGCGACGGCACCACGAACACGTAGTTGCCGCCATTGCCGCTCATTGCCCATACCGGTTCGTCGATGCCGGTGACCGGCTTGCGGAAGCACCACCACAGGTAGCCGTAGTCGGCGTCGTCACGCGCTTGCGCATGCACGGTCAGCATGGCGTGGATCCACGCCGCGGAAATGACCTGCCTGCCGTGCCAGCGCCCGTCATCCAAGGCCAGCTGGCCGAGCTTGGCCAGGTCGCGGCTGCGGTAGCGGGTGCCGCCGCCGCCCATGCCGATGCCCAGCGGCGAGGCATTCCATTGCACGTGCTCGATGCCCAGCGGCTTTTCCAGCGCGTCGGCGGCGAAGCGCGACAGCGGCATGCGCGCGGCGCGCTCCACCACCGCGCCGGAGACGAAGGCGCCAGCCGTGCAGTAGGAGAACGCGCGGCCGTGCGGGCTGTCCGCCGGCTTGGCCATCCATGGCGCGAAGCCCTTGATGGGCAGGTCCAGCGCGAACTGCAGCCAGTCTTCGCTGACGTACATGCGCTCCTCGTTGCCGGCGGAGAACTCGTTCTCGTCGTTGCATTCCCACAGCGAACTCATGGTCAGCAGGTCTTCCAGCGTGATCGCCTGCTTGCGCGGGTCGGCGTGCTGCACCGGCTGCTTGTCCGGAAAGAAGCCGTAGACCTTGGCCTGCACGCCGGGGATCAGGCCGCGATCGATGGCTGCGCCGGCCAGCAGCGCGGTGACGCTCTTGCTGGCCGAGCGCACGTCGTTGAGATGCCCGGCGTCGCTGCCGTTGAAGTAATGCTCATAGACCAGCTTGCCGTCGCGGGCGACCAGGACGCTGGTGATGTTCTTGAAGCTGCCGTCGGCGATCTTGCCCTCGAGCGCGGCGAACGGGGCGGTGTCGACGTGTCCGGCGCGGGCATCGGCGACGGGCCAGCCATCGTCATGCGCGTCAGGAGCGCGGTACTCGGCCGCGGACAGGGACAGCGAACAGGCCGCGAGCAGGGCGGCGAGCAGGTAAGGCCTGGGATGGTGCATGGTCGGACTCCATGGTTGAGGTGCCCATGGAGTCCAGCGCGGCGGCGAATGAAGCGCCGGAAGACCGGATGAAGATTTATGAAGCCGCGGGGCTTCAACGACTTAGGCGGCGCTCAAGCGTTCCGGCGCTTCCGCCTTCCCCGCCACCGGCGCCTTCTTGTAGCCCGGCTCGTTGGTGCGGTCGAACAGCTCGCGCACCCATTCGATGAAGGCCTGCACGCGCGCCGACAGGTGCTTCTTCTGCGGATACACGATCCACACCGGCTTGCCGGTGGAGATGGTGTCGGTCATGACCAGCTCGAGCATGCCCTTGTCGAGCATGCAGCACAGCAGCATGTGGGGGGCCTGGGTGATGCCCAGGCCCGCGGCGGCGGCCTGGATCACCGACTCGCCGTCATTGATCAGCAGGTGTGCATCGACGTCCACGCCGACCTGGCCGCTGGGCGTGTCGAACTGCCACTGGCGCGGGCGGCGGTTGGGATAGACGTAGTTGATGATGCGGTGCTGCTTGAGGTCCTCGATGCTGCGCGGCGCGCCGTACTTGGCCAGGTACTCGGGCGAGGCGCAGACCACGTTGCGCAGGTAGCCGATCTTGCGGGCGATCAGGCTGGAATCCTCCAGCTCGCCGACGCGGATGGCGCAGTCGATACCTTCTTCGTTGAGGTCGGCCGGGCTGTCGCTCATGGACAGTTCCAGGCGGATATCCGGGTAGCGGCGCTCGAATTCGTCCAGGCGGGGGATTACGGCGGCGCGGCCCACGGCCAGCGAAATACCCACGCGCAGGCGGCCGGTAGGCTTGCGGGTGGCGTAGTTCAGGGCCTCGGTGGCTTCGGCCAGATCGGCAAGGATTTCCTTGCAACGTGCGTGAAACGCGGCGCCATCGTCGGTCAACCGCAGCGAACGGGTCGAACGGAACAGCAGCCGGGCGCCGAGGCGCTCCTCCAGGCGGGACACCGCCCGGCTGACGCCGGAGGGGGTCATGCCGAGCTGGGAGGCGGCGGCGGCGAAGCTCTTGGCCTCGACCACGCGAACGAAGGCGGATATTGCGGCAAAGTCTTCCATAGCGTCGATTCTGCGCCCATTCGTGACTGACAGTCACTACTGCATTGCACAAGGGAGGGATTTTCTAAACCGGAAGGTACACCTATTCTCTCGCGCCTCGAACGGTTTGAACCGATCGGTTCACTAATTCTCGGAGCGCATCATGAAGAAACGATGGATCTTCGCCACCCTCGCCGTGGTTGCCGTGGCCGGCAGCTGGGCGGTGCTCGGCAGCCGCGGCGAAACCCACGCCCAGGCCGCCGCCGGCGGGCCGCCGGAAGTGACCGTCGCCCAGGTGCTGGTGCGCGCGGTCAACGATTCCAACGAGTTCACCGGCCGCCTGCAGGCGGTGGACACCATCCAGCTGCGGCCGCGCGTGAGCGGCTATGTGGACTCGGTGCATTTCACCGAGGGAGCCCTGGTCAAGAAGGGCCAGCTGCTGTTCCGCATCGACCCGCGCCCCTACCAGGCCGAAGTGGACCGGCTGCAGGCCAATCTCAGCCAGGCCCGTTCGGAGCTGACGCTGGCCGACGCCAATGCCGCCCGCGGCCAGCGCCTGCTGGAGCAGCACGCCATTTCGCGCGAGGAAGGCGACCGCCTCAGCACGGCCGCGCAGAGCGCCAAGGCGCAGCTGGCCTCCACCGGCGCCGCGCTGGACGCCGCCAAGCTCAACCTCGGCTTCACCGAGGTGCGCGCGCCGGTCGACGGCCGCGTCAGCAATGCCCTGATCACGCCCGGCAACCTGGTCACCAGCAATGACGTGCTGACCAGCGTGGTCAGCGTGAACCCGGTCTACGCCTACTTCGACGTCGACGAGCACAGCTATCTGAAGCTCGAGCAGCTGCGCCGCGAGCGCGGCGTGGCGCCGAAGGTCGCCATGGCGCTGTCCAACGAGCAGGGCTTCCCGCACGCCGGCCGCATCGACTTCGTCGACAACCAGCTGCGCGCCGGCTCCGGCACGATCCGCCTGCGCGCGGTGTTCGACAACGCCGACGGCAGCTACACCCCCGGCCTGTACGTGCGCGTGCAGCTGCGCAGCGACAGCCAGCGCCCGCGCGCCCTGATCGACGACCGCGCGGTGGCTTCGGACCTCGGCAACAAGTACGTGCTGGTGCTGAAGGACCGCAAGGTGGAATACCGCCGCGTCGTCACCGGCCCGCTGCTCGACGGCCTGCGCGTGGTCGAGGAAGGCCTGAACAAGGACGACGTGGTGGTGGTCAACGGCCTGCAGCACGTGCGTCCCGGCGCCGAGGTCAATGCCACCAAGGTGGCGATGGAAACCCGCAGCCTCGACCCCGACAAGCAGCTCGCCCTCGGCGGCGGCGGCAGCAACAAGGTTGCCGCGCAGCACTAATCGATGGACATGGCCCCGCGCCGAACCCGGCGCGGGGATGGAACGAACGGCATCGCCAGGCGCGTGGAACACGCGCCTTCGGGGCCGGCTTGTCCTAAAGAACTCTCAGGACCGATCCGATGAAAATCGCCCAATTCTTCGTGGACAGGCCGATCCTGGCCGGCGTCCTCTCCGTACTGATCGTCATCGCGGGCGGCATTTCGCTGTTCAAGCTGCCGATCTCCGAATATCCCGAAGTGGTGCCGCCCACCGTGGTGGTGCGCGCCAGCTACCCCGGCGCCAACCCCAAGGTGATCGCCGAAACCGTCGCCACGCCGCTGGAAGAACAGATCAACGGCGTGGAAGGCATGCTCTATACCTCCTCGCAGTCCACCAGCGACGGCGCCATGACGCTGACGGTGACCTTCGCGCTGGGCAGCGACCTGGACAACGCGCAGGTTCAGGTGCAGAACCGCGTGGCGCAGGCCCTGACCAAGCTGCCGCAGGAAGTGCAGCGCCTGGGCGTGACCACGCAGAAGAGCTCGCCCGACCTGACCATGGTCGTGCACCTCACCTCGCCCGATAACCGCTACGACATGCTGTACCTGTCGAACTACGCGCGCCTGCACATCAAGGACCAGCTGGCGCGCCTGAACGGCGTGGGCGACGTGCAGCTGTTCGGCGCCGGCGAATACAGCATGCGCGTGTGGCTGGATCCGGAGAAACTGGCCTCGCGCCAGCTCACCACCGGCGACGTGGTCCATTCCATCCAGGAGCAGAACGTGGCGGTGGCCGCCGGTGCGCTGAATGCGCCGCCCGGCCCCGGCAATGCCGCGTTCCAGCTCAACATCAACACGCAGGGCCGCCTGGTCACCGAGGAAGACTTCCTCAACATCATCGTGCGCACCACCGCCGACGGCGGCGTGACGCACCTGCGCGACGTGGCCCGGGTGGAACTGGGTTCCAACAACTACGCGCTGCGCAGCCTGCTGGACAACCAGCCGGCGGTGGCGATTCCGATCTTCGCCCGCCCGGGCTCCAATGCCATCCAGATCTCCGACGAAGTGCGCGCCACCATGGCGGAGCTGAAGAAGGAGTTCCCGCAGGGCGTGGACTATCACATCGTGTACGACCCGACCGTGTTCGTGCGCGGTTCGATCGAAGCGGTGGTGCATACGCTGTTCGAAGCCATCGCCCTGGTGGTGCTGGTGGTGATCCTGTTCCTGCAGACCTGGCGCGCCTCGATCATTCCGCTGGTGGCGGTGCCGGTGTCGCTGATCGGCACGTTCGCGGTGATGTACCTGGCGGGCTTCTCGCTCAACGCGCTGTCGCTGTTCGGCCTGGTGCTGGCGATCGGCATCGTGGTGGACGACGCCATCGTGGTGGTGGAAAACGTCGAGCGCCACATCGAGCACGGCATGCGGCCCAAGGAGGCCACGCGCCAGGCGATGAAGGAAGTGACCGGCCCGATCGTCGCCACCGCCCTGGTGCTGTGCGCGGTGTTCGTGCCGACCGCCTTCATCAGCGGCCTGACCGGCCAGTTCTACCGCCAGTTCGCGCTGACCATCGCCATCTCCACGGTGATCTCGGCGTTCAACTCGCTGACCCTGAGCCCGGCGCTCGCCGCCATCCTGCTGCGCGACCATGACGCGCCGAAGGACAAGCTCACGGTGTGGATGGACAAGAGCCTGGGCTGGGTGTTCCGTCCGTTCAACCGCGTGTTCAGCAGCGGCGCCAACCGCTACGTCGGCGGCGTGAAGCGCGTGCTGCGCGCCGGCACCGTCACCCTGATGGTGTACGGCGGCCTGGTGGCGCTGGGCTTCCTGGGCTTTGCCCACGTGCCGACCGGCTTCGTGCCGCAGCAGGACAAGCAGTACCTGGTGGCGTTCGCCCAGCTGCCCGATGCCGCCTCGCTGGACCGCACCGAAGACGTGATCCGCCGCATGAGCGACATCGCCCTGAAGCAGCCGGGCGTGCAGAGCGCGGTGGCCTTCCCGGGCCTGTCGATCAATGGTTTCACCAACAGCACCAACTCCGGCATCGTGTTCGCCACGCTGAAGCCGTTCGAGGAGCGCCGCGACGCCTCGCTGTCGGCCGGTGCCATTTCGATGGCGCTGAACCAGAAGTTCGCCGGCATCCAGGACGCGTACATCGCGGTGTTCCCGCCGCCGCCGGTGATGGGCCTGGGCACGATCGGCGGTTTCCGCATCCAGATCGAGGACCGCGGCGATGTCGGCTTCGAGGAGCTGTACAAGCAGACCCAGAACTTGATCGCCGAAAGCCGCAAGACGCCGACCCTGGCCGGCCTGTTCTCCAGCTACCAGGTGAGCGTGCCGCAGATCGACGCGAACGTGGACCGCGAGAAGGCCAAGGCCGAAGGCGTGGACCTGGCCGACGTGTACCAGGCCATGCAGGCCTATATGGGCTCGCTCTACGTCAACGACTTCAACCGCTTCGGCCGCACCTACCAGGTGAACGTGTCCGCCGACCAGCACTTCCGCCGTGAACCGGAAGACCTGCTGCAGCTGCGCACCCGCAATGCGCGCGGCGATGCGATCCCGCTCGGTTCGTTCCTGACCGTGCACCAGGGCGTGGGCCCGGACCGCGTGCAGCACTACAACGGCTACCCCACCGCCGAGATCAACGGCGGCCCCGGTCCGGGCTTCAGCTCCGGCCAGGCGCAGGATGCGATGGAGAAGCTGGCGCGCGAGAACCTGCCCAACGGCATGTCGTTCGAATGGACCGAGCTGACCTATCAGCAGATCCTCGCCGGCAATACCGCGGTGCTGGTGTTCCCCTTGTGCGTGCTGCTGGTGTTCCTGGTGCTGGCCTCGCTGTACGAAAGCCTGACCCTGCCGCTGGCGGTGATCCTGATCGTGCCGATGGTGCTGCTGTCCGCGATCTCCGGCGTGTGGCTCTCCGGCGGCGACAACAACATCTTCACCCAGATCGGCCTGATCGTGCTGGTGGGCCTGGCCTGCAAGAACGCCATCCTGATCGTGGAGTTCGCCCGCGAAGCGCAGATCCTGGAAGGCATGGACCGCAAGCAGGCCGTGCTGGAAGCCGCCCGCCTGCGACTGCGCCCGATCCTGATGACCTCGATCGCTTTCATCATGGGCGTGGTGCCGCTGGTCACCTCGCACGGCGCCGGCGCGGAAATGCGCCATGCCATGGGCGTGGCGGTGTTCGCCGGCATGCTCGGCGTCACCTTCTTCGGCCTGATCTTCACCCCGCTGTTCTACGTGATCATCCGCGGCTGGAGCGAGCGCGCCGCGGAACGCCGCGCCGCCCGCCGCGCTGCCAAGGGCCTCAACACGCCCGCGCTGGAGGAACACTGATGCTTACCTTGATTGAAACCGTGCAGGGCTGGTTCGCGCGCCGCGCGCCCAGGCAGGCACGCCTGAGTGCGATGGCCGCCGCCCTGCTGCTGGCAGGCTGCGTGAGCGTCGGGCCGGATTACCACCGGCCCGACGAGAAACCGCTCACCTTGCAGGAAGCCGATGCGAAGCAGGAAACCGCCGAAGGCTTCCAGGCCGCGTGGTGGAAGCAGTTCAACGACCCTGCGCTGGATGCACTGATCCAGCGCGCGGCGAAGAACGCGCCGGATCTGAAGATCGCCATTGCGCACCTGAAGGAATCGCGCGCCCTGCTCGGCGTGACCCGCGCCGACCAGTGGCCCACCGTCGACACCAACATCGGCTACCAGCGCAGCCGCCAGCAGCAGCCGGGCTTCACCACCGACCGCGTGACCACCGAAACCTACCGCGCCGGCTTCGACGCCAGCTGGGAGCTGGACCTGTTCGGCGGCGTGCGCCGCTCGGTGGAAGCGGCCGGCGCCGAGGCGCAGGCCAGCGCGGCCTCGCTGCAGGACGCGCAGGTGACGCTGTTCGCCGAAGTAGCGCGTTATTACTTCGACCTGCGCGGCACCCAGCTGCGCATCGACGTGGCCAAGCGCGACATCGACAACCAGCGCGAGACCATGCGGCTGATCCGCGCGCGCTTCGACATCGGCACGGGTTCGGAGCAGGACGTGGCCAGCGCCAACGCCCGGCTGGCCTCCACCGAAGCGCAGCTGCCGGTGCTGGAAACGCAGGCGCATGCGGACGAAGCGCATCTGGCGGTGCTGCTGGGCGAGCGTCCGGGCGAGCTGGACATCGACCTGTCGCCCGGCAGCTTCAAGCCGATCGACGTGGCGCTGCCGATCGGCAACGCCGGCGACGTGCTGGCGCGCCGCGCCGACGTGCGCATCGCCGAACGCGAACTGGCCGCGGCCAATGCGCGCATCGGCGTAGCCAAGGCCGACTGGTTCCCGCACATCACGCTGGGCGGTTTCGTGGGCTTCCTGGCCGGACGCAGCAACGACTTCGGCGGCCCGTCCTCGCGTGCCTGGTCGATCGCGCCGAGCATCAGCTGGCCGGGCCTGAACGTGCAGCGCGTGCGCAACAACGTGAAGGCGAGCGAAGCACGCGCCGACGCGGCGCTGGCCAACTACCAGCGCACCGTGCTGCAGGCGGTGGAAGACGTCAGCAACTCCCTGGTCGGTTTCAATCTGCAGCGCGAGCGCGTGCAGAAGCTGTTCGACCAGGTAGCGCAGAGCCGCCGCGCCGCCGACCTGGCGCGGGTGCGCTACAACGAAGGCGCCGCGGACTTCCTGCAGCTGCTCGATGCGGAGCGCACGCAGCTTTCCGCCGAGGACGCGCTGGCCGAAGCGGAAGCGGCGATCAACCTGCGCGCCGTGGCGGTGTACAAGGCCATCGGCGGCGGCTGGGAAGCCTGCGGCGACGAGAGCTGCAGCAACCTTGCCCAGGTGCCGTGAGGGTGTAGCGCCATGAGTCCTCCTGTCCCGTTTCCGCGCCGCGCGCCGCGCGAGCGCTTCGGCACCGAACCGCCACCGAGCCAGCGCGTGGCGCTGGTGAGCGGCGCCAACCGCGGACTCGGGCTGGAGGTGTCGCGCCAGCTCGCCGCGGCCGGCATGACCGTGCTGCTCGGCGCGCGCCAGCTCGCCGCCGGCGAAAAGGCGGCGAAGGCGCTGCGGCGGGAAGGCGGCGACGTCACCGCCGTGCAGCTGGACGTGACGGCGCAAGCGGACGTGGATGCGCTGGCCGAACGCATCGGGCGCGACTACGGGCGGCTCGACGTGCTGGTGAACAACGCGGGCGCGTATTTCAATCTCGACGAGCGCGCGTCCTCGGTGGACCTGGCCTACGTGCGCGGCGCACTGGACACCAACCTGCTCGGGGCTTGGCGGCTCAGCGAAGCCGCCATTCCCTTCATGCGGCGCCATGCCTACGGGCGCATCGTCAATGTCTCCAGCGGCTGCGGCGCGATCGACAGCGAGGGCGAGGACTGCCCCGCGTACCGCGTGTCCAAGGCCGCGCTCAACAGCTATACGCGCATGCTCGCCGCCGAGCTCAAAGGCAGCGGGATCCTGGTCAATGCGGTCTGCCCCGGCTGGGTCGCCACCGATATGGGCGGTCCGGGCGGTCGGCCCGTCGCCGACGGCGCGGCCGGCATCGTGTGGGCGGCCAGCCTGCCCTCGCAGGGCGCGATCACCGGCGGTTTCTTCCGCGACCGCGCGCCGATCGCCTGGTGATCCGCTAGCGCTGCACCACCATGGCGAACCAGCGCCAGCCGCGGATCTTCTCCGCGATCAGCTTGACGCTGGTAAGCATGGGCACCGCCAGCAAGGCGCCGGGAATGCCCCACAGCCAGCCCCACACCAGCAGCCACAGCAGGATCGCCACCGGGCTCAGGCGCATGCGGCGGCCCTGGATCAGCGGCGTGATCAGGTTGCCTTCCACCGCGGTGATGCCGGCGAAGGTCAGCGCGGGCAGCAAGGCCTGGCCGGGCTGGTCGAAATGGATCAGGCCTACCACTGCCAACAAGGCGGTGGTAGTGATCGAGCCGACGTAGGGAATGAAGTTGGCGATCATCGCCACCGAACCCCACAGCAGCGGATCGGGCACGGCATAGGCCCACAGCATCGTCGCGGTGACCACGCCCAGCGTCGCGTTGATCACCACCGTGGTGAGGATGTAGCGCGACACCTCCACCTGGATGCTGCGCACGATGGACACCGTGCGGCGCTTGTAGCGGAAGTTGGGCGCGATCTCGACCAGGCGCCGCAGCAAGGTGTCGCCGTAGATCAGGAAGAAAAACACCAGCAGCACCACGGTCAGCACCGCGGCCAGCACCTTGGGCGTGCCGGCCAGCACGTCCCAGGCGTCGATCGTCACCGGCGCGGCGCGCGGCGGCGGACGCGACAGCTGGCCGCCGACCAGGCTCTGCGTGGCCCGGTTGGCCGCTTCCAGCGGCTGCATGATGGTGCGCAGCTTGGGCACGAAGTTGCGCACCAGGCTGGGCGCGTCGTGGAACCATTCCAGCGCCGGCGGCGTCAGGCGCGCGATGCCGTTGCCGATGCCGGCAATCAGCGCGATGACCAGGAAGCTGGCGCTGAGCCAGCGCGGCACGCGCCGGCGCGCGGCGAAGGCGACGATGGGATTGAAGGCCAGGCCGATGAAGCCGGCCAGCACCAGCGGGATCAGCAGGTCGCGGGCGAGCGTGACGGTATAGAGCAGCGCCAGCAGCAGCAACAGGTTGAGCACGGCGCGGATGCCCAGCAGATGCCGCTGGGTGAAGCGCACCGCCGGTCGATGCCGATGGCGCGCTGGCGGTTCGTCGGCCGGCGGCAGCGGTGCAGGCGCCATTTCGCCGCTGCCTTCCGGCGGCGGCACGAGGGGACCGATGGCGCTCATGACGGGTCGAAGCCGCCTTCGCTGAATTCGGCCACCAGGCGCACGCCCTGCGCGACCAGTTCGGCGACGGTGCCGTTGAGCAGCGCGCCCAGGCCGGGAATGCGCAGCGGATGCACGTTCAACTGGCCAAGCACGAAGCCCAGGCCCGCGGCGACGCTTACCGTGCCCAGCGGATGCCGGCGTCCGCGCGCAAGCAGGGCACCGGCCGGTTCCGCCAGCGCCTCGCGCGCATCGGCCACCCGCCCGCGCGCTTCGCGCACGGCGCGCAGATGCTTGAACAGACTCATAGGCTCTCCTCCCCGTTCGCGCCCGGCCGCGCGGCGGCCGGATCCGGCGCTGCGCCTTCGGAACGGCGCATCGCCTGCCGTATGGTCTCACGCCATGCGTTGCGGGAGTCGGGCAGCGTGAGCCAATGCATGCAGCGGCGGAACAGCATGATCATGCCGCCGAGGAACAGCAGCTGCAGCACGCCGAGTATGCCCAGCGCCAGCGGCCAGGAATGCAGCCAGGCAGCCAGCAGCACGCCGGCCAGCGCCATCAGGGTGAGACCCAGGCCCACGCCGGCCACGGTGGCGGCGAGACCGGCCAGCAGCATCCAGGAGACGGCGCTGCGCGCCAGCCCGAGTTCCGCCACCAGCAGGGAGAGCTGTGCACCGAACAGGTGCCTGGCCGCGCGCCCGGCGCGGCCGATATCGTCGAGGATGCCCGGCGCGGCGGCGTCCGCGTCGGCGGACGCCTGCCCCTGCGACGGTGGGTCGGGACGGGCGGGATCGGGACCGGTGTCCTCGCGCCCGCCGCCCTCGCGGCCGGGATCATGCATCCGCCTGGACTCTTTGCCCGATCAGCGGCGCAGGATGCGGCCGAGCAGCCAGCCCGCGCCGAGCGCGATGGCCACCGACTGCACGGGTTTCTCACGCACGTAGTCGCGTGCGCGTTCCAGCCATACGTCGGCGCGGTCCATCGCCTCGTCATAGGCTTCGCGGCCGCGCTCGCTGTATTCGCCCGCTTTCTCGGTGGCGCGGGTGGCGGCATCGGCGGCCTTGTCGGTGGCGCGATGCAGGCCGTCCTCGACGCGGTCGGCGACGTGGTCGACCTTGTCCTTGGCCGTGGCCACCGCGTCGGAGGTGGCGCGCTTGAAGCGCTCGGCACTTTCCTCGATGCGGCTGCCGCCCGTGCCGAGGGCCTGCTCGGGAGCCGTTTCCTTCGCCTGGACTTCTTTGTTCATGGCGTTCTCCTTGGGGACGGGATCGTGGACTGCGGGCTATCGACTGTAGCGAAAATCCCGCCCGGATGGGCGCCGTGCGGCGCGTCTGTTCAGCTGGCCCGCCGGAAGAAGGCAATCACGGCAAGGATCAGGAAAACGATGAACAGGATCTTGGCGATGCCCGCGGCCGTGCCTGCGATTCCGGTGAAGCCCAGCAGGGCCGCGATGATGGCGATGACCAGAAAGACCAGGGCGTAGTGAAGCATGGCGCGATTCCTCTGATATCAGCGAACGGGAACCCCTGGTGCGCATTCATCCATAGCACGCGCCTCGCGAGCGTGAAGGCTGCGCGCCGCAGCCTCCACGCCGCCACCACATCGTTGCGGCACACGCGTTTTCGCTTGAATGGATCTAAGCGTGCACCGTGGCCTTCGCGTAGATCGCATAGGTGCCGACAAGCTCCGCCTGCGCCAGCACGTGGCCGTGCATCACCTTGCGCAACTCGTCGAGGGTGAAGCCGTCGGCGAGGTTGAGCTTTTCCACGTCCAGCGCATGCACGCGGAAGTGATAGTGATGCACACGCTCGTCGTTCCATGGCGGACACGGGCCGTCGTAGCCGAGGTACTCGCCGCCCATGTCCTTGTCGCCATGGAACCAGCCGGTGTAGTCGTTCTTGCCCTGCACGCTGCCGGGCGGGCCGGACGGCGCGCGCTTGCCGCGCGCGACGATGCCGTCGCTGCAGGCGCCTTCGGCCAGCTCGGTGTACTCGACCGGAATATCGGCCATCAGCCAGTGCACGAACTCCACGCGCGGAAGATCCGCCGGCACCGTGCGGCCGGCTTGATTGACGTCGTCGCCGCGGCTGGGCACGTCGGTGTCGATGCAGGTGAGCACGTAGGAACGGGTGGCCGGCGGCGCATCCTTCCACGCCAGCTGCGGGCTCAGGTTTTCCGACAGGGCGACCGGATCGCCCGGCTTGCCGAAGGCGCAGCGCGCGGGAATCGGCTGGCCGTCCTGGAAGCTGTCACTGCGAAGTTGCACGGCGGTCTCCTCGGTAGTCGCTGATCACTTTGCCTGGTAGGTGACGCGGTACACCGCGCCGCTCAGGTCGTCGCTCACCAGCAGGCTGCCGTCCGGCAGCGGCTGCACGTCGGCGGGGCGGCCCCAGGCTTTCTCGTCCTGCATGAAGCCTTCGATCAGCGGCTCGTACGAGGCCACCTTGTTGCCGTTGAGGCGCACCGTCATCACGCGGTAGCCGGATTTCTTGGTGCGGTTCCACGAGCCGTGCTCGGCGATGATCAGCGCACCCTTGTAGGCGGCGGGGAATTGCTTGCCCTCGTAGAAGCGCAGGCCCAGCGAGGCTACATGGGCGCCGAGCTTGAGCACCGGCGGCGTGTAGTCCTTGCAGTTCTTGCCCTTGCCGAATTCCGGATCGAGCGTGTCGCCCTGGTGGCAATAGGGATAGCCGAAATGCTCGCCCACGCGGGTGAGGCGGTTGAGCTCGTCGCTGGGCAGGTCGTCGCCCAGCAGGTCGCGGCCGTTCTCGGTGAACCACAGGTCGTTGCTGCCCGGGCGCCAGGTGAAGCCGACGGTGTTGCGGATGCCGTAGGCGACATCTTCCAGGCCGGTGCCGTCCTTGTTGAGGCGGGTGAGCTTGGCGTAGTCCTTGCCCTTGTCGCAGATATTGCAGGGCGCGCCGATCGGCACGTACAACTTGCCGTCGGGGCCGAAGGCGATGAACTTCCAGCCGTGGTGCGTCTCGGTGGGGAACTTGTCGTACACCACCTCGGGCTTCGGGGGGTTGTCCAGGTGGTTCTCGATATCGCGCAGCACCACGATCTTGCTCACGGCGGACACATACAAGTCGCCGTCCTTGAACGCCACGCCCACCGGCAGCTGCAGGCCGGTGGCGATCACGCGCACCTTGTCGGCCTTGCCGCTGCCGGTGCTGTCGGTCAGCGCATAGACCTTGCCGGCATCGTTCGAACCGACGAACACCGTGCCCTTGGCGCCCAGCGCGATCTCGCGCGCATTGGGGGTCTGGTCGGTATAGACCGCGATATGGAAACCCTTGGGCAGGGTCAGTTTGTCCAGCTGGGGATCGGCCAGGGCCGGCAGAGCAAGCAGGCCGAGCGCGAGAGCGAGGAACGGACGCATGGGTGACCTCCGGGTGGGCGGAGCCCCGAAGCCTATACCGACGCGCGTGAAGTTGCCTCTGCCGCTCTGATATCGTGCGCCGGCTGAGAAGGGATCCCCCATAGCCATGAGCGAACTGCAGGACCTGACCACCCTGGTGCGCGCGGCCACGCCGCTGCTGGTCATCGAGACGGTGGACGAACAGCGGGTGATCGAGTGTTTCCGCCACGTCATTTCGCAGTCGCTGCGGCCGCTGTGGCGCTGGACCCTGACCGACGGCTTGAACCGGCTGGACTTCGCCCAGGGCGGCGAGGCTTTCGCGCCGGACGCGGACGCGACCCTGGACGCCATCCGCGACGCGCCCGAGCGCGGCATCTACCTGCTGTTCGATTTCCACCCGTTCCTGCGCTACGCCATGACCTTGCGCCAGCTGCGCGAGATCGTGCAGCGCCAGCGCTCGGCGGCGCATACGGTGGTGCTGGTGGGCGCGCGCATCGAGCTGCCGGAGGAGCTGGAAGCGCTGTGCATGCGCGTGCCGCTGTCGCTGCCGGACATCAAGGAGCTGGCGGCGATCCTGCGCGCCGAGGCGCTGGCCTGGCAGCGCGAGCACGGCCGCCGCGTGGAAGTGGACGGCGACGCCGCGCGCACCATCGTGCGCAACCTGCTCGGCCTGGCCGCGACGGATGCGCGGCGCATCGTGCGCAAGCTGATCTACAACGACGGCGCGCTCACCGCCGACGACCTGCCCGAACTGATGCGCACCAAGTTCGAGCTGCTCAACCGCTCCGGCCTGCTGCATTACGAATACGCCACCGCCAGCTTCGCCGACATCGCCGGCGTCAGCCGCGTGCGCGACTGGGTGGCGCGGCGGCGCGCGATCTTCCTCGCCGCCGAGCCCGATCCCACGCTCGACCCGCCCAAGGGCGTGCTGCTGCTGGGCGTGCAGGGCTGCGGCAAGAGCCTGGCGGCCAAGGCGATCGCCGGCGGCTTCGGCGTGCCGCTGGTGCGCATGGATTTCGGCGCGCTCTACAACAAGTACCAGGGCGAGACCGAGAAGAACCTGCGCGAGGCGCTGCACAGCACCGAGCTGCTGGCCCCGTGCGTGCTGTGGATCGACGAGATCGAGAAGGGCCTGGCCAGCGGCGGCGAGGATGGCGGCGTATCGCGCCGCGTGCTCGGCTATCTGCTGACCTGGATGGCGGAGCGCAAGGCAAAGGTCTTCGTGGTGGCCACCGCCAATGCGGTGGACGAACTGCCGGCCGAGCTGCTGCGCAAGGGGCGCTTCGACGAGATCTTCTTCGTCGACCTGCCCAAGCCGTCGGTGCGCACCGATATTTTCGCGATGCATCTGCGCCGGCGGAAACTGCCGGTGGAGCAGTTCGACCTGCCGGCCTTGTCGGCCGCGAGCGAAGGTTTCTCCGGCGCGGAAATCGAGCAGGCCGTGGTCAGCGCGCTGTACGACGCCAGCAGCGCCGCCACGCCGCCGGACCAGCCGATGATGCTGGCGGCATTGGGCGCGACGCGGCCCTTGTCGGTGCTGATGCGCGAGCAGGTCGAGGCGCTGCGCATCTGGGCGCGCGGGCGCTGCGTGCCGGCGGACTGAGCTTCCGATGGATCCCGCACGCATCGATGCCGTGATCGACGCGCTTGCCGGCGAAGGCTGGTGCGTGTTCGAAGATCTGCTGCCTGGCGCGGCGACGGCGGCGCTGGCGGGCGAATGCGCGGCGCTGCATGCGTCGGGCGAGCTGACGGCGGCGCGGATCGGGCGGGAAAAAGTGGCATCTTCCCTGCGTGGCGACCACACGCGCTGGTTCGAGATGGACGCACCCACCGCCGCTCAGCAGCCGTACGTCGAAGCGCTCGAAGCGCTGCGCCTGGCCTTCAATCGCAGCCTGATGCTGGGCCTGGTGGAAAGCGAAGCGCATTACGCCGTGTATCCGCCCGGCGCGCGCTATGCGCGCCACCTGGACCAGCCGCGCCAGCTCGAAGCGCGCGTGGTGTCGGCGGTGTATTACCTCAACGCGGATTGGCGCGCCGAAGACGGCGGCGCGCTGCGCCTGTATCTGGACGATGGCAGCCACCACGACGTGCTGCCGCAGGCAGGGCGCATGGTGCTGTTCCTGTCCTCGCGCTTCGAACACGAAGTGCTGCCGGCCACGCGCGAGCGCATGAGCATCGCCTGCTGGATGCGGCGGCGCGAGCCCGGCTCGCTGATTTGATCCGGTAAAGCCGGATCAGCCGGCCAGCGCGTTGAAGCGCGCGGCGATGTACTCGTCGGTGAAGCTGGTCATGTCCATGCCGCGGATAAAGCCGCAATGGCCGCCGTGCGGCGCGATGTCCAGCTCCACGCAGGGCGGCAGTTCCAGCTTTTCGAACGCATCGACGGGGATGACCGGATCGTCCCGCGCGGTAAGGATGGTGGCCGGAATCTGCATACGCTGGAGCGCGGCGCCGGCCACCGAATAGCCGTCCAGGTAGGCCTGCAGCGAGCCGAAGTCGGTGTGGCGCAGCACCAGCGATTCGGTCAGGCCGCGCAGGTTCTGCTTGAGCTCATCCAGCTCGAAATACTGGCGGTGCGGAAACGCCGCCTGCTTGGCGCGCAGCGAGCGGCGCCACTTGCGCAGGAAGTAGGCCCGGTAGAACCACGGCGCGGTTTCTTCCAGCGAGAACAGGCCTTCGCCCGGATCGACGATCGGGCACACGGCCAGCGCGTAATCCAGCGGCACGCCGGCTTCCGGCGCGCGCAGCGCGGCGCGCAGGGCGAAGTTGCCGCCCAGCGAGAAGCCGGCCAGGGCCAGCTTGCGCGAGGGCCAGCGCCGGGCGATGTCACCCAGTGCGTGCACCACTTCGTCGATGCGGCAGGAATGGAACAGCGCTTCGTTGAGCGGATGGCTGTCGCCGTGGTCGCGGAAGTTCAGCCGGAAGACGTCCCAGCCTTCGGCCAGCAGGCGGCTGCCGGTCTGCAGCACATAGGTGGAATCGACGCTGCCCTCCCAGCCGTGGAACAGCACGGCCAGCCCGCGCGCCTGCGGGAGTTTTTTCTGCGCGGTGTAGGCGCCGGTGAGGCGCACGCCGTCGCCGCCGTCCACCATGGTCTCCTGCGCGCCTTCGCGCACGGTCTGCGCCGCGCGCGGCAGCAGCTGGCGGCGCACGCCGCTGGAGGACAGCATGGTCTGGATATGGCCGCTGGTCAGCGGCCATGGCGGGCGGAAATCGGTGCCTCGGGGAAGGGTCATGCGCTGCGGTCTTCCAGCGCCGCGGCGATGCGCTCGCGCGACAGCTCGGCCATGCGGCGGCGCGCGTCCGGCGTGGCGGGCACCGGTTCCAGGAAATGCACTTCGGCGTCCAGCGGCGCCTCGCCCAGCAGGCGCAGGAAGTTCTGCATGAAGTTCTCGTGCTCGCGGAAGCCCGCGTCGACCACGCGGCGGCCGTCGCGCGCGAAGCGCAGCGCCACCGGCTGCACCGGCACTTCCGCGTCCAGCGCGGCCTGGAAGATGCGCGCATGGAATACGCGCAGCACGCCGTTGTGGCCGGTGCCGCCTTCCGGGAACACCGCCACCGAGCGGCCGCCGCGCAGGCGGTCGACCATCACCTGCATCACCGTGGCCAGCGAATGGTTGCTGCCGCGGCGATGGAAGATGGTGCCGCCGCTGGCGGCCAGCCAGCCGACCAGCGGCCAGCTGGCGATCTCCGCCTTGGCCACGAAGCAGGCGGCGCGCTGGCTGTGCAGCAGCTCGATGTCGATCCACGAGGTGTGATTGGCCACGAACAGCACCGGATCGCGCAGCGGCTGGCCCAGGCGCACCGAGCGCAGGCCGAAGATGCGCAGCAGCGCGCGCGACCACCAGCGGATCATGCGGTGCGCGAACGGCTCGCGGCCGTCCTTCATCACCACGTGGCGGTTCCAGCTGAGGATGCCGGCGCACAGGAACACGCCCAGCACGATATGCAGGAGCAGCAGGGGGATGCGCCAGAAGTAGCGCAGCGGTCGCAGGAAATCTCGGTCCTGGGCGGAGACGGTGTCGGTGCTCATCAGCGGGTTAGTTTAGCGTTAGTGGGACTCTACGTCGGCTGTGCGCATGCGCATGGTGCAGACGGCATTCCACTGGCGTTTCAAACTGCCTGCCCCGGATGAATCACCGCGCGGCGAGGCTGGCCTCGATCAGCCGCCGCGCCATGGCCCCGAGCACGCGCGCGGGGCTGCGTGCGCCGAAGGCCTGGCCGGAGACGTAGCTGCCTTCGATCAGCAGCAGCAGGCCGTCGGCCAGCTCCTCCGCGTCGGGCGCGCCCATGCCGCGGCACAGCTCGCGCAGGCGCTCGCGCAGGGCTTCCTTGCTTTCCACGCCGACCTGGTGCGCCG
The DNA here is from genome assembly GCF_049532885.1 of Dyella marensis. Classification (NCBI taxonomy): domain Bacteria; kingdom Pseudomonadati; phylum Pseudomonadota; class Gammaproteobacteria; order Lysobacterales; family Rhodanobacteraceae; genus Dyella; species Dyella marensis. The sequence continues at coordinate 5,150,879 of NZ_CP064029.1, read as the reverse complement.
GATGGGCGGGGTCGGGGTATTCGATCACCGCATTGGTGAGGCCGCAGCCGCGGTAGCCGTCGGTGCTGGCGCGCGCGGCCAGGTAGTCGACATAGGCGAGCAGCTGCGCCTTGGGGTCGTCCGGATGGCCGGCGCCCTGGGCGGCGAAGTTGTCGCGGAAGCGGCGGTCGTAATCGCGCAGGTATTGCGCGATCAGCTCGTCCTTGGACTCGAAGGCGCGGTACAGGCTGGGCTTGGTCACCCCGGCGCGGTTGACGATCTCCTCCACGCCGATGGCGCGGATGCCTTCGCGGTAGAACAGGTCGAAGGCGGTGTCGCGGATGCGGTCCGCCGCGCGGCGCGGCGTTTCGGAGGGTTCCCGGGCTTGCGGGGTGGATTTCGTGCGGTTGGACATGGTTCGACCTGTTGACAATGTTACCGATCGGTACGTACTCTGCGCTTCCGTCCCGTACCGATCGGTAACATGACTATACAACGCCACCGGCCCTTCGGCCAAAACTACGCCTTCGTCGTTGTCGCCGTGGTCTTCCTGGCCCTGCTCGCCTCGGCCGGCATGCGCGCCACGCCGGGCGTGCTGATGCTGCCGCTGGGCCGCGCGTTCGGCTGGAGCCGGGACAGCATTTCCTCGGCCGCGGCGGTCGGCATCCTGCTGTACGGCCTGATGGGCCCGTTCGCCGCGGCGCTGATGCAGCGCTTCGGCATCCGCCGCGTGCTGCTGGTGGCGCTGTCGGTGATGACCCTGGCCGCGGCCTCCAGCGCGCTGATGAGCCAGCCCTGGCAGCTGGTGGCGACCTGGGGCGTGCTGTCCGGCGCCGGCACCGGCTGCGTCGCGGTGGTGATGGGCGCCACCGTGGTCGGCCGCTGGTTCAGCAGCCATCGCGGGCTGATGATGGGCCTGCTTACCGCCAGCACAGCCACCGGTACCTTGATCTTCCTGCCCGGGCTGGCGGCGATTGCGGAGTACTTCGGCTGGCAGGCGGTGGTGCTGACCATTGCCGCCGTTTCCGCGGTGCTGATCCCGCTGGCCTGGTGGCTGCTGCCGGAGCGTCCTTCCGATATCGGCCTGCGCCGCTACGGCGCCACCGCGGACGAGCCGGCCGATGCCGGCGCCGCGGGCGGCAATCTGTTCGCGCTGACCCTGGGCGTGCTGCGCAACGCTACCCGCAACGGCACGTTCTGGCTGCTGTTCGCCACCTTCTTCGTGTGCGGCTTCACCACCAACGGCCTGATCGGTACGCACTTCATCGCGCTGTGCGGCGACCACGGCATTCCGGAAGTACGCGCCGCCGGCCTGCTGGCGATGATGGGCATCTTCGACCTGGTCGGCACCACCGCCTCGGGCTGGCTGACCGACCGCTTCGATCCGCGCAAGCTGCTGTTCGTCTATTACGGGCTGCGGGGGCTGTCGCTGATGTATCTGCCGTATTCGGATTTCTCGTTCTACAGCCTGTCGCTGTTCGGCGTGTTCTACGGCCTGGACTGGATCGCCACCGTGCCGCCCACCCTGCGCCTGACCACCGACGCCTTCGGCGAGCGCGATGCGCCGATCGTGTTCGGCTGGGTGGTGGCCGGCCACCAGGTGGGCGCCGCCGCTGCCGCCTTCATGGCCGGCGTGCTGCGCGTGCAGCTGGGCAGCTATATGACCCCGTTCGTGATCGCTGGCGCCGCCGGCGTGGTGGCGGCCTTCCTGGCCTTGCGCATCGGCCGCCGCCGCGACCGCGGCGAGCTGCCGGCGCTGGCCGGCGAGGCGGCGTAAAGGCGTAGGTTGGGGTGAGCCAAAGGCGAACCCCAACAGACCTTCAGGCGCCTCACGACGTTGGGGTTCGCGGCGCTCACCCCAACCTACGATTCGAGCTGCGACAAGGGCAGCGCCGCCGAGCGTTTCACCGTGCGCAGCACGAAGCTGGAGTTCACGTCGGCCACGCCGGAGGCATTGAGCAGGCGGTCGAGCAGGAAGCGCGAGAAGTGCTGCAGGTCAGCGACATAGACGTGCATCAGGTAGTCCATGTCGCCGGTCAGCGCGTAGCAGGCCACGATCTCGTCCCATTCGTTGACGTTGCGCACGAAGCGCTCGATCGCCTCGCCCTCGTGCTTGGCCAGCTGCACGCGTACGAAAGCCTGCAGCCCCAGGCCCACCGCCTCCGGGTCGACCTGGGCGCTGTAGCCGGTGAGCACGCCCTCGGCCTCCAGCCGCTGCAGGCGGCGCAGGCAGGCGGAGGGCGACAGGTTCACCCGCTCGGCCAGCTCGGCGTTGGTGATGCGGCCCTCGCTCTGCAGGACGGCGAGCATGCGCAGGTCGGTGCGGTCCAGGGTGGCCATGCAAGATACTCCGGCTAGATGGTGTCATTACGCATGATTATTGCGCTATCAGCGTCACATACTGCAACAAAACAACCTTCATGCGCGTCCTCCGCCGTATCCTGTTGTCCTTCTGACGGAGGCCCGCCATGGACCACAGCACGCCACGCAAAGTCGAACACCAGCAGACCGACCGCGGTTATGTGCCGGTGTATGCCACCGGCGTGGTCGAGCAGCCCTGGGCCAACTACAGCCAGACCGACCACGAGGTCTGGAATACCCTGTACCGCCGCCAGCGCGAGCTGCTGAAGGGCCGCGCCTGCCAGGAATTCCTCGACGGCATCGAACGCTTCCGTATGGGCGAGAACGGCATTCCGAAGTTCGCCGACCTCAACAAGGTGCTGGGCGAAACCACCGGCTGGGAGCTGGTGGCCGTGGAAGGCCTGCTGCCGGACGAAGTGTTCTTCGACCACCTGGCCAACCGCCGCTTCCCGGTGAGCTGGTGGATCCGCCGCCCCGACCAGCTCGACTACCTGAGCGAGCCGGACCTGTTCCACGACCTGTTCGGCCACGTGCCGCTGCTGCTCAACCCGGTGTTCGCCGACTACATGCAGGCCTACGGCCGCGGCGGCATGAAGGCTTTCGGCATCGGCCCGGAGGCGCTGATGAACCTGACCCGCCTGTACTGGTACACGGTGGAGTTCGGCCTGATCAACACCGGCGAAGGCATGCGCATCTACGGCGCCGGCATCGTCAGCTCCAAGGGCGAGTCGATCTACTGCCTGGATGCCGCCGCGCCCAACCGCATCGGCTTCGGCCTGGAGCGCGTGATGAATACGCGCTACCGCATCGACACCTACCAGCAGACCTACTTCGTGATCGACAGCTTCGAGCAGCTGTTCGATGCGACGCGCCCGGACTTCACGCCGATCTACGCCGACCTGAAGACGCACCCGCCGCACGCCGCCGCCGACGTGCTGGACAGCGACCGCGTGTTCAACCGGGGCACGCGCGAAGGCTTTGCGACCGACGCCGACACCTGAGTCCGCGCCGGCGCCGCCCATGAAAAGGCCCGCATCCGCGGGCCTTTTTTATTGCACCGATTTCTTGCCGCGCTTGAGCTCACTCACCGCCAGCACCTTGGCGATGCGCGTTCCATCCCAGCAATAGCGCAGATGCTCCGCCTGCACGCACGGCGCCACGCAGTCCGGATAGAACACCGCGATGCACTCGCCGCCGGCATGGCGCACGCTGTCGTACACGATGCCGTCGGAACCGTCCGCGCGCAGCCGGCGCGCCAGCTTCACACTGGCCACGTAGCTGTCCGGGTCGTGCTCGGCCGGCCAGCCGCCACGCAGGTCGTGCAGCTTGGCCTGCACGCTGGTGCGGTAGCAGCGCATCTCCACGTCGCAGGCGGGCTCCGCGGTGGCGGCGAGGAAGCGCTCGCGGTGATAGACGGTTTCCTCCACCGCGGTGATCAGGCTCCGCCCGGCGTAGAACACCCCCCAGCTGCCATCGGAAAAGCGGCTGCCATCGGGATTGAGATGAGTGAACGCCGCCATCACCGGCGTGGTGCCGGGGCCGCTGACGCGCCGGTCCTGCGGCACCAGCGGCAGCACGCCGAGTTCGTCGCGGATGCGCGGATTGGTCAGCGCCTCGATGGAGAACAGCGCTTCGAGGTCGGCCGCGTCGGCAATGCGGTCGTACACGCTGACCGGCGGAAACCGGCTCGGCACGATGCGGAAGGCCTGGCTCCAGCGGATGCGTTTCAGGGGCGGGGTGTCTGCCATGACGGAAAGTTCTTCACTGTGCCCAGGACTCGCCAGTATGCGGTCCCGGGATATCGCCGACTGCGACGCGTGCCGCGCCGGTCACCAGCCGCGCTGCGCGTCCAGGTACTGGCGCACCACGTAGAGGTCGGCCACGTTGCCGGAAAGCATGCGGTCCAGCGCCGAGCCGCCGCCGAACAAGGGCGCCGCGTTCGGCTTGCGCACCCAGGCGTCGGCCTGCTTGGTGTCGGGAAAGAGAATCTGCAGGTCCTTGTAGATGCCCAGCAGATAACTGATGCGCTCGAGCACGTCGCGGCCCAGGCTGCCTTCCTGCTGGCGTTTCCATTTGTAGAAAGTCGATTCCGGCGGATCGCCGAGCAGCCGGCGCTGGTCGCTGATGCGCAGCTCCCACTGCTCGGCCAGCTTGAAGAAAGCGCGCAAGGCCGGGCCGCCAAGCTCGGTAGCCGCGACGAATTCGGGCTGGAGGTGGGCCGCCATTGTCTACTCTCCATGTGAAGTTGACGTGCAGTCTACTCCACATGTGGAGTTCACGCCACTGGCGGCCCAGGGGCCGGTCCGGCGGCGCGGCTCAGGACTTGCCGCCATCCTTCGCGCAATCGCAGCCGAAGGCCGGCTCCGGCCCGCCCTCGTCGATAAAGCGGTCGATGCGCTGTTCCAAAACCGGCAACGGCACCGAGCCGATCTCCAGCACCGTGTCGTGGAAATGGCGGATGTCGAAGCGGGTGCCCAGCGCCTGCTCGGCCTTGCGGCGCAGCTCCAGGATCTTCAGATAGCCCAGCTCGTAGGACAGCGCCTGCCCCGGCCAGCTGATGTAGCGGTCCACTTCGTTGGCGATCTCGCGGGCGGACAGCGCGGTGTTGTCGGTGAGGTAGTCGATCGCCTGCTGGCGGGTCCAGCCCTGGTGGTGGATGCCGGTGTCCACCACCAGGCGGCAGGCGCGCCACATCTGGTAGGTGAGATAGCCGAAGCGGTCGTAAGGCGTCTTGTAGATGCCCATCTCGTTGCCGAGGTATTCCGAGTACAGGCCCCAGCCCTCGCCGTAGGCCGAGATATAGCCCTGGCGGCGGAATGCCGGCTGGCCCTTCTGCTCGGAGGCCAGCGCCAGCTGCAGCGAATGGCCGGGCGCCGATTCGTGCAGGGTCAGCGCGGCCACGTTGTACAGCGGGCGCGACGGCAGGTCGTAGGTGTTCACCAGATAAGTGCTCGCGCCGCCGCGGCCGGAGGTGTAGTACGGCGCGATATCCGGCGCCACCGGCACGATGGCGAAGCGCTGGCGCGGCAGCCGGCCGAACAGCTTGCCCAGCTGGCCGTCCACCTGCTTGGCCACCCAGGCGCTGCGCATCAGCAGTTCCTCGGGCGTCTTGGCGTGGAACTGCGGATCCGTGCGCAGGAACTTCAGGAACTCCGGGAAGCTGCCCTTGAAGCCGCTCTCCTGCATGGTCTTGACCATCTGCGCATGGATCTTCGCCACCTGCTCCAGGCCCACCTGGTGGATGGCGCCGGGGTCCAGGTCCAGCGTGGTGTATTCGATGATCTGCTGGCGGTACCAGGCCTTGCCGTCCGGCATGGCTTCGGCGGCGAGCGTGGTGCGCGCGCGCGGCACGTATTCCTCGCGGAAGAACTTCAGCAGCGTGGCATAGGCGGGGATCACCTTCTGCGCGATCACCTGCTTCGCTTCCTCGCGCATGCGCGCGGCCTCCTCGGCGGAGACGCTGGCCGGCATCTGTTCGAACGGCTGGTAGAAGCTGCTGCGCGTGGGGTCTTTCAGGTCCGACACCGCCACGATCGAGGCATCGCGCCCGTCCAGCACCGCGCGCGGCACGGTGAAGCCGCGGTCGAGCCCATCGCGCATGTTGGCGATCTGCTGCGCGAAGTAGGCCGGCACCTGGCCCAGGCGATCCAGATAGCGGCGGTAGTCCTGCGGCGTGCGCAGTTCGTCGGCGTTGAGCACGTAGCCCAGGTCGCTCCAGAACGCCGAGTCGCTGTTGAACGGCATCTGCCACTGCTTGTACTGCTGGCCCGCGAGCATGTTCTGGATCTGCGTGCGGTACACGGCGTAGTTGACCTTGTCCTCGGCGCCGAGCTGCTTCGGGTCGATCGCGTCGAGGTCGGCCAGCGTCTTCTTCCAGACCTCGAGCCGGCGCTGCTGGCTGGCGGCGTCGACGTCGTCCAGCCGTGCATTGCTCGGCTGCGCCTCGCCGGCGTTGTTGATGCCGGCCTGGCCGTTGCGCCAGGCCCATTCCTGCTCGTAGATGCGGTGGAAACGCGCGGCGGCGTCATCCGCCCAGGCGGGCGCGGCAAGCATGAGCGCGGCCAGCGCCAGCCAGGTGATGCGATGGGGATTGTTCACTCTCTGATTTCCTTTGCTTCCGGCGCGGCAGCCAGCACGGCATCCTCCACGCTCCAGTAATCCAGCGCCTGTGAAGGAAGCTGGGGCAGCGCCATGCGTTGCAGCGCGCTGCGCGCATGATCCTTCAAGCGGGCCACGCGCAGCGCGATGCCGCGCGCATCCAGCCAGGCGACGAAATCGCCCAGCGACTCCAGCACGGTGCCGTCCAGGTCGGGCGATTCCTCCAGGCTCAGCACCACTTCGCGCAGCGGCGTGCGCTCGGTGACGCGCTGGCGCACCTGCGCGAGCACGGCCTCGGCGTTGGCGAAGAACAGCGGCTCTTCCGGCCGCACGATCAGCACGCCCGGCATTTCGCGCGCCTGCGCGTGCGCCGCCACGTCGACGAAATCGTGGCCGCCGTCCAGCCGCCCCAGCACGCTCAGCCGCGGCGTGGCCAGGCGGCGCAGCAGCATGATCAGGCTGAAGGCGATGGCGAACAGCAAACCGTTGAGAATGCCCAGCGACAGCACCGCCAGCACCGCCGCCAGCGCCACCAGGCGGTCGCGATGCCAGCGCAGATAGGGACTGAACGCGGACAGGCGCAGCGACTTGCTTACCGCATGGATCACGATCGCCGCCAGCACCGGCATCGGAATGCGTTCGATCCACGGCAGCAGGAACAGCACCATCAGCAGCACGCAGCACGCCGCGACCAGGCCGGCCAGGCGCGAACGCGCGCCGGCGGCTTCGTTCGCCGAGGTGGCCGAATAACCCGCGCCCACCGGCATGCCGTGCAGCAGGCCCGCCACCACGTTGGCCGCGCCGAGCACGGCCAGGTCGCGGTTGAGATTCACCGCATCGCCGTGCTTCAGCGCGAAGTTGCGGATCGAGCCGTACGACTCGGCATACAGGATCAGCAGCAGCGCCGCCGCCAGCTCCACGCTGGGCAGCCATTGCCCGCTCGCCGGCCAGCGCGGCCAGGCCCACTGCGGCGCCAGCTGCATCGCGCCGACCAGGGCCACGCCATGCCGCGCCAGCCAGCCCGACGCGGCGATGCCCAGCGCGATCGCCAGCAGGCTGCCCGGCACGCGGCGCAGGCGCTCGCACAGGAACAGCAGCAGCAGCGCGGCAGCGCCCATGCCGAGCGCCGCGGGCTTGATGCCGGCGAAGTCACCGAACAGATCGACCAGCAGCACCGGCACGAAATCGCCATGCAGCGCCGGCACGCCGAGCAAGGCCGGCAGCTGCTTGAGCGCGATCACGCAGGCCAGGCCGAAGGTGTAGCCGCGCAGCACCGGCCGCGCGATCAGATGCGACAGACCGCCCAGCCGCAGCGCGCCGGCCAGCAGGAAACACAGGCCCGTAAGCACCACCAGCCCCGCCACGATGGCCGCGCGCGACGACGGATCGCCGCCTTCCAGCGCCAGCGTGCCGGCGGCGAGCACCGCCGCCGACGAAGACGTGGCCGAGACGATGGCGTAGCGGCTGCTCCCCAGCAGGCCATAGCAGACCAGGCCGGCGAACAGCGCCATCACGCCCGCTTGCGGCGGCAGGCCTGCGATGCCCGCATAGGCGACGGCTTCAGGCAGCAGCAGGCCGGCGATCGCCAGCCCGGCGAGCAGGTCGACGGTGAAGCCTGGCGCCGCCGTGGCGGCGGCCGCGCCGGTGTTCACCCGATCACGCCCGTCCAGCCGGGCAGGTAGGCCGCGTCATGCGTATGCGCGTGCAGCAGCGCTTCGTCGAGCACGCGCTTGCTGATCTTGCCGCCGGCCAGCTTCACGCGGCGGCGGTAGAAATCCGCCCACAGGAATTCGGCGTAGGGCGTGGCGTCCTTCGAGTAGCCGCCGGCCTGGCGCAGGCGGGCCGCGAGCGTGCGGTAGGGATCGTCGACGAGTTTGTCCAGGCTGGCCGGAATCGCGTCGTAGGCGATGCGCTGCCCCAGCGCGTCGTAGGGATGCGCCCAGCGGTTGAATTCCATGGTGCGCCAGAACACGTCCGGCTCCAGCCAGGAGAAATCCCGCTGCACCATCACCGGCACGCTTTTCACGCCTTCTTCGAGCAAGGCCAGGCCCAGATGATGGTGGTCGACGATATAGACCTTGTTCTTCGGCCCCAGCACGCCGGGAAACCAGTGCGCGTCGATCAGCTCCTTGCGCTTCTTCTTGCCCAGGCCGCGCCAGACGCCGCGCTTTTCCGCCACTTCGGCCTTGCCGACGGTGACCTGGGTCGGCCGCAGCTTGTCAGGCGCGACGCTCAGCAAGGGATGGCGTACATGCGGCTCGGACATGGACAGTTCCTCAAGGGCTGGCGGACGGGGGCATACCGCGGCGCGCCGAGAGTAGCCCAAGCCGGCCACAGCTTCCTGCGCCGGCGGCTGGGTTAGGCTGGGTGTCCCCCATGCAGCCCGACGGCCACGCCATGCCCGTATCCCGCTCCGCCATTCGCCTCGCTCCGCTGGTGCTCGCGCTGGCGCTGCCCGCCATCTCCTTCGCCCAGGCCCAGGACGACTTCGCGCGCTGCCTCGCCGGGCTGGCGCCCAAGGCGCTGCAGGCGCGCGTGCAGGCCGACACCTACCAGCGCTACACGCGCGACCTGGTGGCCGACACCACGGTGATCGACTCGCTCAACCGCCAGCCGGAGTTCGTCATTCCGGTGTGGGATTACCTCTCGGCCCTGGTCGACCAGGAGCGCGTGGACGACGGCAAAGCGCGCCTGCAGCAATGGTCGGAAGTGCTCGCGCGTGCGCAGCAGACCTACGGCGTAGATCCCGCCACCGTGGTGGCCGTATGGGGCGTGGAGAGCAACTACGGCCAGCAGTTCGGCCAGAAGCCGCTGCTGCAGTCGCTGGCCACGCTGTCGTGCATGGGTCGGCGGCAGGAGTATTTCCGCGGCGAGTTCTTCGCGGCGCTGCGCATCGTGCAGAGCGGCGATATCGGCGCGGACGAGTTCAAGGGTTCCTGGGCCGGCGCATTCGGGCATACGCAGTTCATGCCGTCCACCTTCGAGCGCGTGGCGGTGGATTTCGACGGCGACGGCCATCGCGACCTGATCGCCAGCGTGCCGGATGCGCTGGGTTCCACCGCGCATTACCTGCAGATGTCGCACTGGCAGGCCGGCCAGCCGTGGGGCTACGAGGTTAAGCTGCCGGCGAACTTCGACAGCAAGATCAACGGGCGCACGGCCAAGCGGCCGCTCGGCTACTGGAGCGCGCAGGGCGTGCGCCTGGTCGATGGCTCGTCCCTGCCCGGCGGCGACGAGCCGGCGGGTCTGGTGCTGCCGGCGGGTGCGCAGGGTCCCGCGTTCCTGACCTTGCGCAACTTCGATGCGATCTACGCATACAACGCGTCGATCAACTACACCCTGGCCATTGCCCTGCTGTCGGACCGCCTGCGCGGCAAGCCCGGCATGGTGGCGTCCTGGCCCACCGACGATCCCGGCACCTCGCGCGCGGAACGGCGCGAGATCCAGCAGCTGCTGATCAACCGCGGCTACGACATCGGCACCGTCGACGGCATGGTCGGCGACAAGACGCGGCAGGCGATCCAGGAAGAGCAGCGCAAACGCGGACTGCCGGTGGACGACGGGCGCCCGGGGCAGCGCATTCTCAAGGCGCTGCGCCAGTCGCCCTGACCCGTAGGTTGGGGTGAGCCGCAGGCGAACCCCAACCTACGATCAGCCCATGCCTTCGTAATAGCCGCGCATGGCTTCGAGGTACGCATCCAGATCGCGCCCCGGCTGGGGCGCGAAGCGCTCGCCGGTGGTGCGGCAGTCGGCGATGCGGTCGGGGCGGAAGTTGCGGAAGCCCTCGCGCAGGCGGCACCAGGTGCCCAGGGTCCACTTGCCGCCCCAGAAAGCCAGGCACAGCGGCTCGACTTCGCGCGTGCTGGTGCGGCCGGCTTCGTCGGCGTAGTCCAGGCACAGCACCTGGCTGTCGCTGATGGCGCTGTTGAGGCGGTCGATCATGGCGGCGAAGGCGACACGCCCCGCGTCGCGCCAGATCGGCGCATAGATGCGCGTGCGCGCCGCCCGCTCGCGCAGCTCCGGCGGCAGCACCGCTTCGATCTTCAGCAGCGCCGCCTGTGCCCCGGCGGCCAGCTTCTCGCCCGCGAAGGCGCGCACGAAGCGCGTGCCGACCACCAGCGATTCGAGTTCTTCGGCGGTGAACATCAGCGGCGGGATGTCCGAGCCCTTGCGCAGCACGTAGCCGACGCCGGCCTCGCCTTCGATCGGTACGCCCGACAATTGCAGGTCGGCCACGTCGCGGTAGACGGTGCGCAGCGAGACGCCGAGCGTGTCGGCCAGATGCCGCGCCGGCAGCGCGGTGCGGCGCCCGCGCAGGGCGTGGATGATGAGGAACAGGCGGTCGGCGCGGCGCATCCGTGCATGATCGCCGAGCCGCGCGGCGGCGGCCAGCGCCGGATGTCACGGCGCGGCGCGTCCATGACAGGTGCGTCCATAGCAGCGGGGGCCGCCGCTGCGCTCACAGGTGCCGGGTCTCCGCCGGCGTTTCCATCCAGTTGTTGTGGCGGCCGTCGAAGTAGCGCACCGGCGCTTCGGCCAGCTCAGCCGGCTCGACGTCGTCGAGGCTGGCAAGATTGACCGAGACGAACGCGCCGCCGATTTCCTCGACATAGCCGCGGCCGAACGGCTTCACGCCGCAATGCCTGCAGAACAGGTGCTGGCAGCTGTGGGTGTTGAACTGGTAGCTGGCCAGTTCGTCCTCGCCTGCCGTCAGGCGGAATGCCTCCGGCTTCACCGTCACGCCCCAGAAGCGCTGTTTCCAGCAGATCGAGCAATTGCACTTGCCGGTGCCGGTCGACAAGTCGATGTCGGCTTCGTAGCGCACGCGGCCACAGTGGCAGCTGCCGTGATAGGTCCTGGTCATCGGGCGTTTCCTCGAATGGCATGCCACGCGGCGGCGGCGATGGCCAAGGTCGCGGCAAGGCCGCTGGCCGGTTGCGGTTTGCGCCTGGCCGGCTTGGGCGACGGACGGTATTGCCCGTCCAGCGACAGGCCGCTGAGGAACAGCGGCCGGTAAGCCATCAGTGCGCGGTTGATCGGATCGGGAGAATGCATGGCGATAAGCCTCAGACGGTGACCGCGCGCTCGCCCGCATACCAGGGCGGCGGCGTGGCGTGCTTGAACAGGCGGTACCAGTGTTCGCGGTCGCTGCCGCTGTAGAGATCCAGCGTGCGGATCACCTCGCGCGCCAGCTCCACGCTGCCCAGGCTGCTGGCGGTGATGAAGCCGCCGTCGCTGACGGCCAGCGCATCGGGGTCGTACTTCCCGGAACCGTCATAGACAGCCCCGTAGCCGCCGACGAAGCCGGTGAGATTGCCGGTGTGGCGGCTGCGCGCCATCAGGCCGTGCCGCGCCAGCGCCAGCACCGCGCTGCTGATCGCCGCGACGGTGCCGCCGGCGGCGTGCACGCGTTCGGCCGCCTCCACGGCTTCCTGCCCTTCGCCGCGCTGCCACAGGTGGCCGCCGGGAAGAATCAGCAACGCCGCGCGGGACAGGTCGATCCGGTCCAGGGTCAGCTCGGGCGTGACGCACAGTCCGCCCATCGAAGTGACCGGCCGGGCCGAGAAGCCCACCGTCACGATGCGCCAGTCGCCGGGACGGCGGATCTCGCACAGGGCGAGCGCGGCTTCCCAGTCGGCATAGCCGTCGAAAGCCAGGAAATACACGGTGTCACGCATTTCAGTTCCCTCCTGATCGATGCCTGGCCGGAGCGCCGCGCGGGGATGGCGGGCTGCGGATAACGAGGACCTTCCTGGTCATGACGAATGAAGGCGGCGCGCCACGACATCGCGCCGCCTCACCCGCCCGCCGCCCGGCCCATGCCGGCGGCGGGGGAGCGGGTTTCAGGTCACTGCCGGGACCATAGGCCCACCCGGTTGCCCTCGCTGTCCCGGAATTGCGCGAATGCGCCCTTGCCTTCCGGCAGTTCCGTGCGCGGCACGATCACCGCGCCGCCGGCCGCTTCCACCTTGGCCAGGGTCTGCGCCACGTCGGCCACGCTCAGGTACACCGTGCTGCCGTGCATGGACGGCTCGCATTCGTCCAGGCGCATCAGCGCGCCGGTGACGTGCTGGTCGGCGTCGTAGGGGAACACCGCCAGCTCCATGCCGCCGAACAGTTCGCTGCGCAGCGCGGTGCCCAGCGAGGCGTCGTAGAAGCGGATGGCGCGGTCCATCTGGCGGACCGGGATTTCGAACCAGTTGGTGACGACGGGGTTGAGCATGGCCTTGTTCCTTGTGGGGTCTCGATGCGTGGAGCGAAGTCTGGGGACCCCCTGCTGCCAACGTGTTGTCAGCAGGCCGCTGCGGCCGGCGGTGATGGAACGGTGAAAGCACCGGGTCGTTTTCCGGCTGGCGCGGTTCAGCAACTGCCCGGACAATGCGCGTTCCCTTTCGTTACGGACCCGCCATGAAGCCCGTTTCGCTCATCCAGTTCCTGATCGAGGAACGCCGCGCCGGCCGCATCAACGCCGAACTGTCCCTGCTGATCGAAGTGGTCGCCCGCGCCTGCAAGCGCATCTCGGTGGCCACCGGCAAGGGCGCCCTGGGCGGCGTGCTGGGCAATGCCGGCAGCGACAACGTGCAGGGCGAGGCGCAGAAGAAGCTGGACGTGATCTCCAACGAGATCCTGCTCGAAGCCAACGCCTGGGGCGGCCAGCTCGCCGCCTGCGCCTCGGAAGAGATGGAAGACCCGCAGCCGATCCCCGACATGTACCCCAAGGGCAACCACCTGCTGCTGTTCGATCCGCTGGATGGTTCGTCGAACATCGACATCAACGTGTCGGTCGGCACGATCTTCTCGATCCTGCGCTGCCCCGACGGCATCAGCGAACCCGCCGCCGAGCACTTCCAGCAGCCCGGCACCGAGCAGCTGGCCGCCGGCTACGTGGTCTACGGCCCGGCCACGCTGATGGTGCTGACCTTCGGCCACGGCACCCACGAGTTCACCCTGGACCGCGAGGTGGGCAGCTTTACCCTGAGCCGCCGCGACATCCGCATCCCGGAAGAGACCGCGGAGTTCGCCGTCAACATGTCCAACCAGCGCCATTGGGAAGCGCCGATGCAGCGCTACGTCGGCGAGCTGCTGGCCGGCAAGGAAGGCCCGCGCGCGAAGGACTTCAACATGCGCTGGGTGGCCTCGATGGTGGCCGACGTGCACCGCATCGTGACCCGCGGCGGCGTGTTCTTCTATCCGCTGGACGCCAGGAACAAGGCCAAGGGCGGCAAGCTGCGCCTGATGTACGAGGCCAACCCGATGGCCTTCATCGTCGAGCAGGCCGGCGGCGCGGCCACCACCGGGCGCGAGCGCATCATGGAGCTGCAGCCCACCGGCCTGCACCAGCGCGTGCCGGTGTTCCTCGGCTCGAAGAAAGAGATCGAGCTGGCCACGCACTACCATCGCGAAGCCGACGGCGCGCAAGGCTGAGGCGTCACGTCAGCGGGCCGTCGCGCGACGGCCCGCCTCGCAAGGAAGGGGATATGCCGGGCGATTTCATCGAGGTCTTCCACGGCGCGCTGGCGCCGGAACACTGCGCCGCGCTGATCGAGCGCTTCGAGCACAGCGGCGACGCGGTGCCGGGCCAGGTCGGCGGCGGCGTGTATCCGGAGCTCAAGCTGAGCCACGACATCACCATCAGCGGCCAGCCGCAGTGGCGCGATGCGGAAACGGCCTTGAACCTGGCCATGCTCGAAGGCCTGGTGGCCTATCTGCGGCGTTATCCGTACACGCTGATCGCGCCGCTGATGCTGCAGGTGCCGGACCCCGCCACCGGTGAGCGCCGCCGCCTGGGCGAAGCGGACGTGGCGGCCATGGACGACGCCGCGCTCGGCGCCCTGGCGCGGCAGGTGTTCGTGCCCGGCTCGATCAACCTGCAGCGCTACCGCGCCGGCAGCGGCGGCTATCCGTACTGGCATTGCGAGCTGTTTCCGCGCGATGCCACCGCGCAGACCCTGCACCGCCACCTGCTGTGGACGATCTACCTCAACGACGGCTTCGCCGAAGGCGAGACCGAGTTCCTGCACCAGCAGCGCAAGGTGGCGCCGCGCACCGGCAGCCTGCTGCTGGCGCCGGCCGCGTTCACCCATACCCATCGCGGCAACCGGCCGCGCGGCGGCGACAAGTACATCGCCACCAGCTGGGTGCTGTTCCAGCGCGCCGAAAAGCTATACGGCGGCTGAGCCGTCCCGGGCGGCGCCGCAGCCGCGCCGCGCGCCGCCCCGATCCGGCCTTACACTCGCCCGCCATCCGACCACTCGCTGCCGATTCCATGCGCCGCCCCGCCCGCTTCGCCCTGCTGCTGTCCGCTCTCGCCCTCACCGCCTGCATCGGTGGCAAACCCAAGCCCACGCCAGCCCCGCCGCCCGCGGTGGTGCTGCCCAAGCTGCGCATCGGCCTGGCCTTGGGCGGCGGTGCGGCCAAGGGTTTTGCGCATATCGGCGTGATCAAGATGCTGGAAGCCAATGGCATCCATCCGGACGTGGTGGCCGGCACCAGCGCCGGCAGCGTGGTCGGTGCGCTGTACGCCAGCGGCATGGATCCGTTCCAGCTGCAGGAGCAGGCCTTCAACCTGGACGAGGCCAAGATCCGCGACATGCAGTTCTTCTCGCGCGGCCTGGTGCAGGGCCAGAAGCTGCAGGACTACGTCAACCAGCTGGTCGGCAACCGTCCGATCGAGAAGCTCAAGCTGCCGTTCGCCGCCGTCTCCACCCAGCTGGAGGAAGGCCGCCGCACCGTGTTCGTGCGCGGCAATACGGGGCAGGCGGTGCGCGCGTCCAGCAGCATCCCCGGCGTGTTCGAGCCGGTGGAGATCAGCGGCAAGCATTACGTGGACGGCGGCGTGGTCAGCCCGGTGCCGGTGGACGCCACGCGCCAGCTCGGCGCGGACGTGGTGATCGCGGTGGATATCTCCAGCAAGGCCGACGGTTCCAATCCGCAGGGCATGCTCGGCGTGGTCGGCCAGTCGATCAGCATCATGGGCCAGAAGCTCGGCGAGCAGGAGCTGGCGCGCGCCGACGTGGTGATCCGGCCCAAGGTCAATCAGATCGGCGCCACCGATTTCGAGCAGAAGAACCAGGCCATCCTGGAAGGCGAACGCGCCGCGATGGCGGCCATGCCGGCGATCAAGGCGAAGCTCGCCACGCTCGAAGCGGCACGCAAGGCGCCCGCCGCGCCGGTGGTGGCGACGCACTGAGCCGGTGCCGTTCGCGGAGAGAGGGCCACGGATTGTAACCAGCACGCCGGGACGCCGGCAGAGCCGGTAGCTGGGTAGTCCGGGCCGGGTTGGGCTGCTAGCTTGCGTGGCTTCCCCCCGCCCCGCCGAGAATCCCATGCGCCACGCGCTCCGTTGGCTTCCCACCGCCCTCGCCCTGGCGGTCTCGCCGCTGGCGTTCGCCGATCAGGCGGGCGTCGATCCGCGCATCGAGCACGTGCTGGCCGAGCTGGGCAGGACGCGGCCGATCCAGATGGTGCAGCTCTCGCCCGACGGCCAGCGCCTGGCCTGGGTGGTGCGCAGCAAGGGCAAGCCGATGGTGGAAGTGGCCAAGGCCGACGGCAGCGATGCGCATGCGGTCACGTCGATCCAGCCGGGCAGCTGCAGCCAGACCGATATCGCCTGGGCGCCGGATTCGCGGCACCTGGCGTTCCTGGCCGATTGCGGCAACAGCGACAAGCACAAGGATCTGTTTGTCGCCGACGCCGGCGACCCGAAGGGCCTGAAGAAACTGTCGGTGCTCAAGGGCCCGGCGCAGGATCTGAGCTGGGCGCCGGACGGCAAGGCGCTGGGCTTTCTCTACGTTGAAAACGGCACGCGCCGCGCCAGCGCGCTGGAAGCGGCCAAGCCGGCCGAGGGCGAGATCGGCGTGGACGGCGTCGAGGTGCAGCGCGTCGCCATGGTGGCCGCCGAAGGCGGCACGCCGCGCCTGCTCACGCCCGCCGGCAGCCATGTGTACGAATTCTCCTGGTCGCCGGATGCGCAGCGCATCGCCTTCGTCGCCGCGCCGCCGCCGGGCGACAACAACTGGTGGATCGCCAAGCTGCTGGTGCAGGACGCGCAGCCCGGCGCCGCCGCCCGCGCGGCGGTGGACCCGGCCGCCACGCGCGGCAGCCTGCACGGCCTGCAGCTGGCCCTGCCCACCTGGTCGCCGGATGGCCAGCGCATCGCCTTTATCGGCGGCCTGATGAGCGACCAGGGCGCCACCGGCGGCGACATCTACAGCGTGGCGGCCGGCGGCGGCGAACCCGTCAATCTCACGCCCGGCATTCACGTCACGCCGGTGTGGCTGGCGTGGAAGGACGCGGCGCACATGCTGGTCAGCCAGGTCGCCGGCGGACAGAGCCAGGTGGCGGACTACACGGTGACCGCTACCGCCGCGACGCAGGAGCGCGTGCTGTTCACCCTGCCCGCCACGATTACCGATGGCAGCGCGGCGATGGCGCTCTCGCTGTCCAAAGACCAGGCCCGCCTCGCCTTCGTGCAGCATTCGTTCGACGCCGCGCCGGAAGTCCACGCCGGCCCGCTCGGGCAGACGCCGCCGCCTGCCGTCACGCACATCAATGCCGACAACAAGCCGACCTGGGGCAAGGCCGAGTCGGTGGAATGGGAGCACGACGGCCGCCGCATGCAGGGCTGGCTGATCTATCCGGCCGGCTACGACCCGGCCAGGACCTATCCCATGGTGGTGAACGTCCACGGCGGTCCGGCCAGCGCGCTGATCTCGCACTGGCCGCGCGTCGGCTACGGCGGCATCCCGTTCGGCGCGCTGGGCTATTTCGTGTTCCTGCCCAATCCGCGCGGCAGCTACGGTCAGGGCGAGGCCTTCGTGCAGGCCAACCGCAAGGACTTCGGCTATGGCGACCTCAGCGACACCCTGGCCGGCATCGACGCCATCGAAAAGCGCCTTCCGGTGGACGACCGGCGCCTGGGCCTGACCGGCTGGAGCTACGGCGGCTTCATGAGCATGTTCGCCCCCACTCAGACCCAGCGCTTCAAGGCGGTGGTGGCCGGCGCCGGCATCGGCAACTGGCAGAGCTATTACGGCCAGAATCTGATCGACCAGTGGATGCCGCCGTACTTCGGCGCCACCGTGTACGACGACCCGGCGGTGTACGCGAAGAGCTCGGCGGTCAACTACATCAAGAAGATCACCGCCCCCACCCTGGTGGTGGTCGGCGACCGCGACGCCGAATGCCCCGCCGCGCAGTCGCTGGAGTTCTGGCACGCCTTGCGTGCGCAGGGTGTGGCCACTTCATTGGTGATCTATCCGAATGAAGGGCATCACTTCGTGGATCCGGAGCATCAGCGCGATGTGCTGCAGCGGGCCTTGCTGTGGTTCCAGAAGTATCTGCCGGCGGCGCCGTGAGGGTGGGGATGGGTGTGGGAATCTATTCACCAATCTATGCAATCGCGCACACAAGCCATTGATATAAAAGATATATCGAACGAAGAATCTATTCAGCGATCTATTCAGTGGTGCGGAGTGAACCCCTTCCGAAGCTAGGATTTGTCTTAATTTGCATCTTAAGTAGTTTTAAAGGCGTTTCTGGCACTCATATGCACTATTATGCATATAATTTCTTAGCCGATACCCTTAAATCTGCGCTAGACTGCTGATTAACGGCATAGAGGCCTTTAATAAGCAGAGTACTGCACGATGTCGACGAACATCGAAGCACCAACGGAGACGGTTCTGGCCGAACTCGGTCAACGCCTCCGCGATCAACGCATCCGCTTGGGATACAGCCAGGAGGACCTCGCCAGGATGGCGAATGTCTCGACACGCTCCATCCATCATCTGGAAACCGGCGGATCGTCGACCACGGCGACGCTGGTGAAAGTGCTCAGGGCCATGGGCATCACCGACGACCTGAAAGCCATCGCCCCGCTTCCTTCCGTCAGCCCCATGGCTGCCTTGCGCCAGGGCAGGCGCGCCCAGCGCGTGAGTGTCCCTCGCAAGAAGAAATAGGACGCCCGAGCCATGGCCATGTTCAACCATGTGGACGCCATCGAAGTACGCATCTGGAACAAGCTCGTCGGCGCCGTAAGCCCTGATCACCGCCATGGCGCCTACGCTTTTGAGTACGCGCCAGCATGGATAAAGCGCGGCGTGGAACTGGCGCCGCTCACCATGCCGCTCGCGGAGGCACGCCAGCCGTTTCTCTTTCCGCATCTTCGCGAGGACACTTACAAGCGCCTGCCAGGCCTGCTGGCGGACGCCCTGCCGGACGACTTCGGCTCAGCCCTCATCGATGCCTATATGGCCACGCGCGGCGTCGACAGGAACCAGATCACTTCCCTCGATCGCCTGGCCTACATGGGCAGGCGCGGCATGGGCGCCCTCGAGTTCCATCCAGCCCGAGGGATCACCCGCGACCGCTCGGGCCCGCTGCAGATGGCGGAGCTGGTGCGCGTAGCCCGCGATGTCCTCCACGGCGATCTGACTGACGACACCCACTCCAAAGAAGCGCTGGCCAGCATCATTCGCGTCGGCACCTCCGCCGGCGGCGCACGCGCCAAGGCCGTGGTGGCATTCAATCCCGAGACCAGGGAACTCCGCAGCGGCCAGTTCCATACCGCTACCGGCTTCGAACACTGGCTCATCAAATTCGACGGCCTGGGTGAAGACACCGAGCTTGGCCAATCGCAGGCGCATGGCCGCATCGAGTATGCGTACTACCTGATGGCAACCGCCGCCGGCATCACCATGTCCGAATGCCGCCTGCTGCATGAAAACGGCCGCCGCCACTTCATGACCAAACGTTTCGATCGGGACGGCAATTCCAAGCATCACATGCAGACGCTGTGTGGACTCGACCACATCGACTACAAGATGCGCGACACAAACAGTTACGAGCAGCTGTTCCTGGCCATGAATCGCCTAGGCCTGGACCTCGAGGCAAGGCAGCAGGCGTTCCGACGAATGGTCTTCAACTGGCTCGCCTGGAACTGCGACGATCACAGCAAGAACCACTCCTTCCTGCTGCGTGAGGAAGGCGCGTGGGAGCTGTCGCCCGCTTATGACATCACGTTCGCCCATAACCCGGACGGCTATTGGACCAGGCACCACCTCATGTCCGTCGCGGGGAAATTCGACGGCGCCGACCGCGCCGATTTCATGAAGGTCGCTGACGTGTTCCAGATTGCTGATGCAAGCGCCATCATGAAGGACGTACAGCAAGCGGTGGCTCAGTGGACTGACTTCGCTCGCCAGGCGGATGTGCCGCCGAAGGAAACCGGGCACATCGCCAGCTACCTGCTGGCCTGATCGCTCGATCGGGGATCTAGAACAATTGCCCCTGACGCGATGGCGCGCGTGGTGGCACGAAACGCGAAACATCGAGCTGCAGTTCCCACGCCCGCCCGAAACGATGTTTCCGGCAAGCCACCTCGAAGCGCCTGCGCAACAGATCGGCGAACACGCCCTGCCCGCGCATCCGCGTGGCGAAGTCGCTGTCGTAGTCGCGGCCGCCGTTCATCTGCTGCACCAGGCTCATCACGTGTTCGGCGCGCTGCGGTGCGTGCAGGGCCAGCCATTCGCGGAACAGCGTCTTCAACTCATGCGGCAGGCGCAGCACGGTGTAGCCGGCGCTGTTCGCGCCTGCGTCGGCGGCTTGTTCCAGCACCGCTTCCATGTCGCGGTCGTTGAGCGCGGGAATGATCGGCGCCACCAGCACGCCGACCGGAACACCCGCCTCGGCCAGCGTGCGCACCGCCTTGATCCGCCGGTGCGGAGCGCTGGCCCGCGGTTCCAGTCTGGAAGCGAGCTGGTTATCCAGCGAATTGATCGAGATGAAGATCTGCACCAGCCCATCGCGCGCCATGGGGGCGAGCAGATCCAGGTCGCGCTCGATCATCGCGTTCTTGGTGACGATGGTGAACGGATGCCGGCATTCGGCCAGCACCTCGAGTGCGGCACGCGTCAGCCGCCGGTGCTTCTCGATCGGTTGATAGACGTCGGTGTTGCTGCCGATATTGATCGGCCTGGGCACGTAACCGGGCTTGGCCAGTTCCGCGCGCAGCACCTCGGCGAAGTTGCTCTTGGCGCGCAGCCTGGTTTCGAAATCCAGCCCCGGCGACAGATTCAGATAGCTGTGCGACGGCCGCGCGAAGCAGTACACGCAGCCGTGCTCGCAGCCACGGTAGGGATTCATCGCCCGGTCGAAACCGATGTCCGGCGAATCGTTGCGGGTAATCACGCTGCGCGCGTGTTCTTCCGTCACCACGGTCTGCGGGCGCGGCTGATCCTCGACCAGCAGGGCGTGCTGCCAGCCGTCGTCCTCGGCGTGGCGCCGGATGGTTTCGAAGCGCCCCTGCGGATTGGACGCGGCGCCACGGCCCTTGAGCGCGCGCAGCCAAGGATCGGTCGGCACGGGGTCGGAGGGGACGGGATCGGAAGGCGCGGCCATCCGCACAGTGTGCGCCGCGCGCGTCTCGCCCGGCGCGACACATGCCCCGCTAGAACAGCTCGCCGAACAGCTCGCCCTGCGGCGACGGCGGCCGGGGCGGGACGAAGCGGCTGGCATCCGTTGGCGGCAGCCGGCCGAAGCCCAGCCGGGCATAAGCCTTGGCAAAACGCTGCTGGATGAGCTGGGCGAACGGCCCCTCGCCGCGCATGCGCCGGCCGAAGGCGCTGTCGTAATCCTTGCCGCCATGCATCTGGCGCATCAGGCTCATCACGTGCGCGGCGCGCTCCGGGTAATGCAGTTCCAGCCATTCGCGCCAGATCGTCTTCAGCTCGTGCGGCAGGCGCAGCAGCACGAAGCCGGCGGCCTGCGCGCCATGCTCCCTGGCGGCTTCCAGGATCGCTTCCATTTCGCGGTCGGTGATCATCGGGATCACCGGCGCCACCATCACGCCCACCGGCACACCGGCCTCATGCAGGGCCTTCATCGCGCGCAGCCGGGCATGCGGCGCGCTGGCGCGCGGTTCCATGCGCGAGGCCAGGCGGTTGTCCAGGGTGGTGACCGAGAAGTACACGTTCACCAGGCGCTCGCGCGCCATCGCGGCGAGCAGGTCGATGTCGCGTTCGATCAGCGCGTTCTTGGTGATGAAGCCGACGGGATGCCTCGTCTCCGCGAAGATCTCCAGGCACTGCCGCGTGATGCGGTACTTGCGTTCGATCGGCTGGTAGGCGTCGGTATTGATGCCCAGCGCGATGGACGAACAGCGGTAGCCGGGCTTGGCCAGTTCCTTGCGCAGCAGTTCGGCGGCGTTGGTCTTGGCGAACAGCTTGGTTTCGAAGTCCAGGCCGGGCGAGAGATCCAGATAGGCGTGGGTGGGCCGCGCGAAGCAGTACACGCAGCCATGCTCGCAGCCCTTGTACGGATTGACCGACTGCGAGAAGCCCACGTCCGGCGAATCGTTGCGGCTGATGATGCTGCGCGCGATGTCCTCGCGCACTTCGGTAGGCAGGCGGGGCGCTTCGTCCTGCTCCTGGTACCAGCCGTCGTCTTCCGCGGTGTAGATGCGCTTGTCGAAGCGGCTGACCGTGCGGGACGACGAACCCCGGCCCTTGATGATGCGGGCGGGTTTGGCGAGCTCGGACATGCCGCACAGGCTACGCCGGAGTCGTCGCAGCGGCTGAGATTCAGCCGCCGGACGCATGGTTCATGGCGCGCCGGAAAGCTGGGTATCGAGCGCCTCGGCCATGGTCGCCAGCGGATAGTTGTGCTCGAGCTGGCGCTGCATTTCGTCGAAGACCGGGGTGGAGATGGTCCAGCCCAGCGGGATCGGATACTCGCCGGGGCACAGCCGGAAATGCCACAGCATGTCGCCCTGCGCCGGGTCGGCCGGGTTCGGATGCAGGCTTTCCAGCAGCCGCGCCCGCGCGTACTCGCCGCGGGCGGTGCGCGTGTCGAGCAGGGCCAGCAATGGCGCCGTGGCTTCGCCGCTGGGTGCGCTGCCCTTGCCGCCGGCTACCTGGACGCCCGAGCAGGCGGTGGTGTACAGCGGCAGCGGATGCGCCGGGTCGTGGCGGTCGACGAAATCGTCCATCTGCGGATCGTTGCTGATGTGCAGCACGATGAAGCGCAGCTCCTGCCCGCGCGCCCTGGCCAGCTCGTGCAGGCGGTGCATCACTTCGCTCAGCGTCACCGCGCCGGAGTTTTCGAAATAGCCGCCATCGACCAGCTGCAGGCGCGACGGCACCGGCGGGGTCACGCCGGCAGGCGGCGCGGTTTCCAGCGTGCCGGCCGGGCTGACGTAGGTGAAGCGCGCGCTGTCGAGCACGGCTTCGCTCAGCGGCACGCGCGGATCCAGCCAGGCGGAGCCGTCGAAGGCGGCGGTCCACGGCTGCACCTGCGGCGTCGCCATCGGCCGGAACGGATGCTGGATAAAGCGCCGCCCCTCGGCCACGGTGGTGCTGTTGAGGAACAGCGCCGGCGTGCCGATGTCCGGACGGCCGTCGGCGGTGCTGTAGAGCGCGGCGAACGGCTGGGCGAACGCCTCCACGCCCTGCTTGCGGCCGGCGTGCTCCCAGGCGCGGGTGAGCGCGCGGGAGCGGTCGTCGAACCAGGCGCCCGGCAGCCAGCGCTGGGTGAAATCGACGAACAGCATGTTGGCCAGGGTCGGGGCGAGGAAATCGTGGTCGAGCAAGCTGCGCGCACGGGTTTCCATGGTGTCCGGGCGGACGCCGGCGGGCTGGCGCAGCAAGGCCGTGTAGGTGGCCAGGCCCAGGCTGCCGCCGGAGACGCCGCTGCCGGCGAACAGGTAGCGCGCCAGCAGCGGCTCGCCCTGCTGCGGATGCCGCGCATCCACCATCGCGGTGAGGCGCGCCAGCACCAGCGCCGTCCACGCCGCGCCGCGGATGCCGCCGCCCTCGGCGGCGGCCACCACCACCGGACAGGACTTGCGGTTGGCGCAGCGCTGGTCGAGCCAGGCGTTGGCGTAGTCGTCGAAGCTCGGGCGGTGGTCCGCCGGTGCGGTTTCGGGATGGCTATGCGTGCTCATGCCGGGGTATTGGCGCACGCGGTGGTTGTCGTTCAGATGCAGCACGTGCAGCAGCGCGCTGAGCGCCAGCAGTCCGGTGAGCAGCGGGAAGCCGCGGCGGTCGGCCAGCATGCAGGCCCAGCCGCCGTTCAAGGCGAGGAAGGCCGCGGCGATCAGCAGGATCGCCAGCGGGCCGATGCCGTCCAGCAGCTCGGGCCGGAACGCGATCAGCACGGTGGCGGCGATATTGGCCAGGATCGACAGCACATACACGCGGCGCGCGGCGCGGCCCAGCATGCCGACGCGCTCGACGCGTTCTTCCTGCGAGGGCAGCGCGCAGACCTTCGCCAGCTTCGGCAGCGCATTGAGCAGGCGGCGGCGCGTCATGAAGAACACGATCAGTCCCAGCGAAACCAGCAGCAGGCCGGCCGCGCGCCACATGCGTCCTTCGCAGTCCTGGGTCATGCCGCAGGGCCCATGCGGCACCCGCACCAGAGCCAGCACGTAGCCCAGCAGCACCAGCAGCGGGATCGACGCGCCCATGATGCGCGGCAGCCAGTTGCGGATGCCGGCGCCGCGGCGGTCCTGCAGCGCGGGCCAGCGCAGATAGATGAGCCGGTAGGCGTTGCGCGCGCCGTACCACACGGCCAGGCCGGCCAGCGCGCTGCTGGCCAGCAGGGCCAGGTAGCGGCCGATGCTGGGGTCGATCCACACCGCGATCAGGAACAGCTCCGCCGCCTGGTCCACGCTGGTCGCCACCACCACTGCGAAGGCGAGGATGCACAGCGACACCCGCAAGGGCTTGAGGTGATCGAGCAGCAAGGCGACCTTGCCGCCGGCGCCGTCGAACAGGCGCTGCAGCCACCCTGCGCGCCGCACATCGGTGGACTTCGCTTCCATGGGCCGTCACCGTGGTGGGATCGGGGCGATCTTACGACGCGTGCGCACGGGGATTGTGCGCGGCGCGGCAAAACCCCGGACCTTCGGCCGACTATGATCCGCGCCGGGGTCGGCGTAGCGTCGCAAGCGTCGCGCCGATCTTTTCGGCGATCTTTTCGGCGATCATTTTCTGGCAAGAACCGAGGTTCCCATGCGCTGGCTCCTGCTGATCGGCACCCTGCTCTCCCTGGCCCTGAGCTTCACCCGCCACAGCGGCGGCGCCATGGGGCTGTGGCTGCTGCTCGGCGTGGTGGGCGCGTTCGCCACCGCGCTGGCCTTCGCCCAGGCGCGCATCGACGCGCATTCGCGCGGCGACACCCTGTCCGAATACGACCTGCAGCGGCTGCGCGACGGCAAGTCGCCGTTCAATCACTGAAAAACGCCGACGCAAGAAAAAACGGCGGCCGCGATGGCCGCCGTTTTCGTGGGTGCCCGCGGATGGACTCAGGCGATGTCCACGTCCTTGGTTTCCTTCAGGAACAGCAGGCCGATAAAGAACGTGCCGATCGCCACGATGATCGGGTACCACAGCCCGTAGTAGATATCGCCCTTCCACGCCACCAGCATGAAGCCGATGGTGGGCACGAAGCCGCCGAACCAGCCGTTGCCGATGTGATACGGCAGGCTCATCGAGGTGTAGCGGATGCGCGTGGGGAACATCTCCACCAGCCAGGCGGCGATCGGGCCGTAGACCATGGTCACGTAGATCACCAGGATCGCCAGCAGGATCACCAGCATGGCGTTGTTGGTCTTGGCGGGGTCGGCCTTGTCCGGATAGCCGGCCGTCTTCAGCGCCTCGCCGACGGTGCCGACGAAGGCCTTGCTCTGCGCGGCGAACGCGGCGCCGTCGAGGCTGCCGCCCTCGAACGAGTCGATGGTGCGGTCGCCGATCTTTACCTGCGCGACCGCGCCGGCGGGCGCCGCTTCGTTGCGGTAGGGAATGCCCTTCTTCGCCAGCGAGGTCTTGGCCACGTCGCAGGAGCTGGTGAATTTGCTCTTGCCGACCGGATCGAACTGGAAGCTGCACGCATTCGGGTCCGCCACCACGGTGACCGGTGCACTGGCGGCGGCGGTCTCGATCGCGGGATTGCCGTAGTGGGTGAGGCCTTTGAAGATCGGGAAGTAGGTGAGCGCGGCGATCAGGCAGCCCGCCAGCACGATGCTCTTGCGGCCGATGCGGTCCGACAGCCAGCCGAAGAACACGAAGAACGGCGTGCCGATGATCAGCGCGCAGGCGATCAGCAGGTTCGCCGTGGCGCCGTCGATCTTCAGGCTCTGGGTGAGGAAGTACAGCGCGTAGAACTGGCCGGTGTACCACACCACCGCCTGGCCGGCGGTGGCGCCGAGCAGGGCGAGGATCACCACTTTGAGGTTCTTCCACTGGCCGAAGGCTTCGGTCAGCGGCGCCTTCGAATGCTTGCCCTCGGCCTTCATCTGCTGGAACACCGGCGATTCCTGCAGCTGCATGCGGATGTACACCGACACCGCCACCAGCACCGAGGAGATCAGGAACGGAATGCGCCAGCCCCAGTCCTCGAACACCTTGTCGCCCAGGCTCATGCGCGTGCCCAGGATCACCAGCAGCGACAGGAACAGGCCGAACGTGGCGGTGATCTGGATGAAGCTGGTGTACAGGCCGCGCTTGCCGTTCGGCGCATGCTCGGCCACATAGGTGGCCGCGCCGCCGTACTCGCCGCCCAGCGCCAGGCCCTGCAGCAGGCGCAGCGCGATCAGCAGCACCGGCGCGATGATGCCCACCGTGCCGTAGCTGGGCAGCACGCCGACCAGGAAGGTGGACAGGCCCATGATGATGATGGTGATCAGGAAGGTGTACTTGCGCCCCACCAGATCGCCCAGCCGCCCGAACACGATGGCGCCGAACGGACGCACCGCGAAGCCCGCGGCGAAGGCCAGCAGCGCGAAGATGAAGGCGCTGGTTTCGTTGAGGCCGGAGAAGAAGTGCTTGCCGATCAGCACGGCCAGCGAGCCGTACAGATAGAAGTCGTACCACTCGAAGACGGTGCCGAGGCTGGAGGCCAGGATCACCCTGCGGTGACCGGTGTCCTTCATCGCGGCGCCTGTTGCGGTCGTAGCCATGTTGCTCCCCATGCGGATGTAGTTGCCGGGCGGGCGGCGCACCCCCGTGCGCCGCCCGTGCGGATCAGAACTTGTAGAGCGCGTTCAGGCTGACCTGGTTGCCGTTGAGCTTTTTGCGGTCGGTGCCGTTGGTGGTGTAGTCGAGCTTGTCGTAGATCCACTCCGCGCCCAGTTCGTAGGCGCCGGCGGCGTACTGCAGGCTCAGCGCGGTCTGCCGGTTGCGCAGGCGCGCATTGGCGAACGGCGCCTTGCCGGCCCAGCGGATCACGTCCTTGTCGTCCGGATTGCTCTGCGCGTAGAACGCGTTGACGCTCCAGTTCTTGGTGAAGTTGTAGCCGACCTGCAGATAGCCGCCCTTGTCCTTGATATCGCCGAACTGCGAGAGGTCGCCGAACACCTGGCCGATGCCCTTGCCGGCATACACCAGGGCCTTGAGGTTCCACGGGCCGGGTTTCCAGTTGCCGCCGAGCTCCCACACCAGGCTGTCGATCTTGTCCTTGATCGGCGTAAGCACGGTGTCGCCCACGCCCTTGAGGTTGACCTGGCTGTAGTGCGCCACGAAGAAGGCCAGCCAGTCCTTGTCCTGCACGTGCAGGCGCGCCTCCACCTGCGGACGGAAACCGGCATTGCCCGCGGTGAGGTAGTTGAGGTTGTCGCCGGGTCCGTTCCAGTTGCCCTCGAACGCGCCCAGGTCCAGGCGCCATTTCGGACCGGAGGTGGAGCTGTGGTTCAACTCCTGCATCCACACCACGCCCGGGAAGCGCCAGCCGATCAGGCCGGTGCCGAAACCCAGCGGAAACGCGATGTGCGACAGCGAGGTGGAAACCATGTCCACCGGGAACAGCAGCTCCCACTGCTGGCCGATGCGCACGGTGCTGCCGGTTTCCGGATTGGTCAGGTCCATATAGGCCTGGCGCAGGCGCGGCACGGGCTGCTGCTCGCTGTAGGGGCCGGTGCCGTTGAAGCCGCCGAAGAAGTCCATTTCGATGCGGCCGCCGCCGGTCCAGTTGTCGGTGAACTTGGCGCCCTTGAAGTCGAGCCAGAAGCGCGTGTTGCGGATGTCCACGCCGCTGAGCGAACCGGATGAGGGCGCGGCGGCGGTCTTGGGAATCGGGTATTCGGCGTTCTGGCCGTTGCCGAACGAGAAGTTCTTGCTCTGGTTGAAGGCGCTGGCGCTGATGAAGCCGTGCAACGCCACGGATACACCCGGCGCGCTGCTGAAGGTTTCCTTCGGCGGCGGCGCGGCGGCCACTTTCTGCGCCACCGCGGTGGCCTCGGCGGCCTGCTGCTGCGCCTGGACCACCTGCTGCTGCTGTTGCTGCTGCTGGGTCTGTTGCTGGCGCAGCATGTCCTTCAGTTCCGCCAGCTCCTGTTCGAGCTGGGACACGCGCGATTCCAGCTGCTGCTCGCGCGTGGCGGTCTTCGGCTTGCTCTTGGCTTGCGGCTCGGCCTGCGCGGCGGCCGGCAGGGCCAGCGCGGCGGCGATGGCCAGCGCAACGGCGGCCCGATGGCCGCCTAGACGTGTAAACACCATGGTCGTGCCTCCCCAGGCTATGGCTCGAGCGAGCTTGGGGATGCTGCAATGCGGCCGCCTATTCCCCATTGGTCGAACCTCGACCAAAGTCGAACCGAGCCCGTCACGTGCGCGTTGCCGGCCTTTCGCTACACTCGCTGGACTCGCCGGCGGCAAAGGGTCTGCCGCGGCCTTCCACATCCCCGCGGGCGCGCGCGCCCGGCCAGCAGGAGCCCTCCATGAGCAAGGTGTACCCCGTCAAGCCCGAGTTCGCCGCCAAGGCCCGCGTCAGCCAGGAGGATTACCAGCGCCTCTACGAAGAATCGGTACGCGATCCGGAGGGCTTCTGGGGCCGCATCGGCGGGCGCCTGGAGTGGAACCGCCAGCCCAGCAAGATCAAGAACGTCTCCTACGATCCGAAGAACCTGCACATCCGCTGGTACGAGGACGGCGAGCTCAATGTCTCGGCCAACTGCCTGGACCGCCATCTGGCCACGCGCGGGGACAAGACCGCGATCATCTTCGAGGGCGACGACCCGAACGAATCGCGCCACATCACCTACCGCGAGCTGCACGCCGAAGTGTGCAAGTTCGCCAACACGCTGAAGAACCTGGGCGTGAGCAAGGGCGACCGCGTCGCCATCTACATGCCGATGATCCCCGAGGCCGCGGTGGCTATGCTGGCCTGCGCGCGCATCGGCGCGGTGCATTCGGTGGTGTTCGGCGGCTTCTCGCCCGACTCGCTGGCCGGCCGCATCGCCGACTCCACCGCCAAGGTGGTGGTGACCGCCGACGAAGGCGTGCGCGGCGGTAAGAAGATTCCACTGAAAGCGAATGTCGACGCGGCGCTGGAGCGCCCCGGCACCAACAGCGTGGAGACCGTGATCGTGGTGCGCCGTACCGGCAGCGCCGTGCCGATGCAGTCGCCGCGCGACCGCTACTACCACGTGCTGATGGACGGCCAGTCCACCGACTGCCCGCCGACGCCGGTGGAAGCGGAACACCCGCTGTTCATCCTGTACACCTCCGGTTCCACCGGCAAGCCCAAGGGCGTGCTGCATACCTCCGGCGGCTACCTGGTGTTCGCCAGCTATACGCACGAACTGGTGTTCGACCTGCGCGAGGACGACGTCTACTGGTGCACCGCCGACGTGGGCTGGGTCACCGGCCACAGCTACGTGGTGTACGGGCCGCTGGCCAACGGCGCCACCACCGTGATGTTCGACGGCGTGCCGAACTATCCGGACACCAGCCGCTTCTGGAACGTGGTGGACAAGCACAAGGTCACCCTGTTCTACACCGCGCCCACCGCGATCCGCGCGCTGATGCGCGAGGGCGAGGCGCCGGTGAAGAAGGCTTCGCGCGCCTCGCTGCGCCTGCTCGGCTCGGTCGGCGAGCCGATCAATCCGGAAGCCTGGGAGTGGTATTACCGCGTGGTCGGCGACGAGCGCTGCCCCATCGTCGACACCTGGTGGCAGACCGAGACCGGCGGCATCCTGATCACTCCGCTGGCCGGCGCCATCGACGCCAAGCCCGGTTCCGCCACCAAGCCGTTCTTCGGCATCAAGCCGGCCATCGTCGACGCCGGCGGTGCGGTGCTGGAAGGCGCCACCGAAGGCAACCTGGTGATCACCGATTCCTGGCCGGGCCAGATGCGCACCGTGTACGGCGACCACCAGCGCTTCGTGGAAACCTATTTCACCGCCTACCCCGGCAACTACTTCACCGGCGACGGCGTGCGCCGCGACGAGGACGGCTACTACTGGATCACCGGCCGCGTCGACGACGTGATCAACGTCAGCGGCCACCGCATCGGCACCGCCGAAGTGGAAAGCGCGCTGGTGGCCCACCCGAAGGTGGCCGAGGCGGCCGTGGTCGGCTGCCCGCACGAGATCAAGGGCCAGGGCATCTACGCCTACGTCACCCTGGTGGCCGGCGAGCAGGGCAGCGACGAGCTGCGCAAGGAGCTGGTGGCCTGGGTGCGCAAGGAGATCGGCCCGATCGCCACGCCGGACTACCTGCAGTGGGCGCCGGGCCTGCCCAAGACGCGCTCGGGCAAGATCATGCGCCGCATCCTGCGCAAGATCGGTGAGAACCAGCCCGACCAGCTCGGCGACATCTCCACCCTGGCCGACCCCAGCGTGGTGAAGAGCCTGGTGGAAGAACGCCTGATCAAATAAGGGAATAGAAAACAGGGAATAGAGAATTGGCCAAGACCCTTCGAGACCCTACCCCTATTCCCTATTCTCCATTCCCTGTTCCCATACCATGTCCGATGTCCTGATCGCCGACGATCACCCGCTGTTCCGCGACGCCCTGCAGCGCGCGGTGCTCGGCGCCCTGCCCGAGGCCAGCGTGCACTGCGCCGACAGCGTGCACAGCCTGCTGGCCCTGGTGGAGCAGTACCCGGAAGCGGAATTGCTGCTGCTGGACCTGCATATGCCCGGCGCACGCGGCTATTCCGCGCTGGCGCATATCCGCGGACAGTTTCCCGGCCTGCCGACCATCGTGGTGTCCGGCCATGAAGAGGCCCAGGTGGCGCGGCGCGCGCTGGCGCATGGGGCTTCCGCCTACATTCCGAAATCCAGCTCGGGCGAGCAGATCGTGCAGGCCATCCGCACCGTACTCGACGGCGACGTGTGGCTGCCGCATTCCCTGCTCGGCGACGCCAGCAGCGCGCTGAAAGACGACGAAGCCGAGATCGCCACGCGCGTGGCGTCGCTGACGCCGCAGCAGTTCCGCGTGCTGACCATGATCGCCGAGGGGCTGCTCAACAAGCAGATCGCCTACGACCTGGGCGTGTCCGAAGCGACGGTGAAGGCGCATATGACGGCGATCATGCGCAAGCTCGGGGTCAACAACCGCACCCAGGTGGCATTGGCGGCGAGCCAGCTCGCGGTGGAGCCGGGTTCGATGCAGCAGGCGCTGCCCGGCGACGAGGTCTAGTCTTTACGCGCTGACCTTGCGCACGCGCGCGCTGAGCAAGGCGCGCAAGGCCGCCGGACGCACCGGCTTGTGCAGCAAGGGATAGCCGAGCAGTCGCGCACGCTGTTTCAGTTCACTGCTGCCGTCGGCGGTAATCATCGCCACCGGCGGCAGGTCGCCCAGCGTGCCGCGCAGGTACTGCAGGGCCTGCAGGCCGTTCATGTCTTCGGCCAGATGGTAGTCGGCGAGAATCATGTCGATGCCGCCGCCGCGCAGCTGCTGTTCGGCCTGCTGCACGTCGAGCGCGACGCGGCAGTCCACGCCCCAGCGCGTGAGCAGGGCGCGCATGCCGTCGAGAATGGACGAGTCGTTGTCCAGGCACAGTACCGTCAGCGGCAGGCGCTCGACCGCCATGGCCGGCTGCGTGACGGTGCGGCGGCGCGGCGGCAGCGTATGCACGCGCGGCACGGCGACGGCGAAGCGGCTGCCGTGGTCAACGCGGGAGGAGAGCTCCAGGCGATGGTCGAGGATGTGGGCGATGCGGTCGCAGATCGACAGGCCCAGTCCCAGGCCTTTCTCGCCCCACGGCGAGGGACGGTCCAGCCGCTGGAACTCGTCGAAGATGCGCGCACGCTGTTCCTCGGCGATGCCAGGGCCCGTATCCCACACCTCGATGCGAACTTCGCCGCCGGTGCGCCGCGCGCCGAGCAGCACGCCGCCGCTGCGGGTGTAGCGCAGCGCATTGGAAATGAAGTTCTGCAGGATGCGGCGCAGCAGCTGGGGATCGCTGCGCACGGCCAGCCGCGTCGGCACGATGCGCAGCTGCAGGCCGCGCTGTTCCGCGATCACCGCGAACTGCGCCTTCAGCGAATCGAACAGATCGGCCAGGGCGAAGCTGCCGACGTCGGGGCGATAGCTGCCGGCATCCAGGCGCGACGTGTCGAGCAAAGCATCGAGCAGATCTTCGGCGGAGCGGAACGAGGCGTCGATGCGCTCGGCGAGCTGCGCGGCATCCTGATCGAGGCCCGGATGCTGGCGCAGCGCCGAGGTGAACAGCCGCGCGGCGTTCAGCGGCTGCAGCAGGTCGTGGCTGGCGGCGGCGAGGAAACGGGTCTTGGAAGCGTTGGCCGCTTCCGCCTCGCGGCGCGCGAGCGCGGTAGCGGCCAGCGCTTCGCTCAGTTCCGCGGTGCGCTGGCCGACGCGCTGCTCCAGCGTTTCGTTGACGTCGATCAACGCCTGCTCGGCCTGCTTGTAGGCGGTGACGTCCGTATAGGTGGTGACGTAGCCGCCGCCTGGCAACGCTCGGCCGCGCATCTCGATCACGGTGCCGTCGGAGCGCACGCGCTGGAACAGATGCGGTATGCCGGCGCGCATGTAAGCGATGCGCTTGGTCACGTGTTCCTCGACTTCGCCCGGGCCCAGCTCGCCGTGCTCGGCGTTCCAGCGGATCAGGTCCGCCACCGGCACGCCGACGTAGACCATGCCGTCGGGATAGTCGAACAGCTCCAGGTAGCGCCGGTTCCATGCCACCAGCCGCATGCCCGCGTCGACCACGCTGATGCCCTGCGATACGTTTTCCAAGGTGGTGGAGAGCAGCTCGCGGTTGAAGCGCAGTTCCTGCGAGGCTTCGTCCATCAAGGCCATGGCTTCGGCGATGTCCAGGCCGGAGCCGGACAGCGCGCCCATCAGGATGCGACGCGCGCTGGCCGCGCCGACCGCCGCCGCGAGCAGACGCTCGGTGTACTGGATCAGCGCGCGATCGGCCGATTCGCTCGGCGCCAGCGGACGGCCGCGGCGTTCGCCGTATTCCTCGAACGCGCGCTGGCTGCTGCGTTCGCCGACGATACGTTCGGCGATGGTGCGCAGGTCCGCCACCGCTACACGGCCGCGCCAGTCGCCGACGCTGCCGCGGTCCACCGCATAGGGTTCGATAAACATCGCCGCGTGCAGGCGCTCCTCCAGGCTGGGGCGGAAGCGCAGCGAGATAAACACCAGGCAGCCTACGTTGGCCAGCAGCGACCAGAACGTGCCGTGCATCACCGGGTCCCAGCCGTTGAGATGAAACAGCGCCTGCGGCTGCAGCCAGCTGAGGCCCAGCGGGCCTTGCTGCAGCCAGCTTGCATTGGGATTGGTGGCCGGAATCAGCAAGGTGTAGATCCACACGCCGAAGCCGGCGAGCAGACCGGTCGCCACGCCGCGGCGGCTGGCGCCGCGCCAATACAGCGCCGACACGATCGCCGGCGCGAACTGCGCGACCGCGGCGAAGGCCAGCAGGCCGGTCGCCGCCAGATTCGCGGCATCCGCCGCCACGCGGTAATACAGGTACGCCATGCAGGCGAGTCCGACGATGGCGATGCGCCGCACCAGCAGCACGAGCTGGGACAGGTCGCTGCGCTGCTCCAGCTGCAACCGGCGGATACGCAGCAGCGCCGGCATCACCAGGTCGTTGCTGATCATGGTCGACAGCGCGACCGACGAGACGATCACCATGCCGGTGGCCGCGGAGAAGCCGCCGATAAAGGCGAGCAGCGCCATGCCGCGGTCGCCGTGGGCCAGCGGCAGGTTCAGCACCCAGGCGTCGGCGATGCCGTGGCTCACCATCGGCAGGCGCAGGCCGGCGGCGACGATGGGGATCACCGCCACGCTGACGATCAGCATGTAGAGCGGGAACATCCAGCGTGCCCGATAGAGATCGTTCGGGTCTTCGCACTCCACCACGCCGATCTGGAACTGGCGCGGCAGGCAGAACATGGCGCAGAAGGCCAGCAAGGTCTGCGCGAGAAAGCCGGGCGAGATGCCGTCGGCGAACTGCTGTACCGGAAGCGCGACGGTGGCTTCGAGTCCCGGTCCGCGCCACAGCGCGTAGACCGCCAGCGCGGCGAAGGCGGCTAGTTTGATCAGCGATTCCAGCGCGATGGCCAGCATCATGCCGTGATGGTGTTCGGTGGCGTCGATGGTGCGCGTGCCGAACAGGATGGCGAAGGTGGCCAGCAGGATCGCGCACCATAGGGCACTGTCCCCGAACTGCGAGGCGCCGCCGCCGAGCGCGGCGTACGACATCGACACCGCTTTGAACTGCAGGGCCAGGTAGGGAACGATGGCGATCACCGCGATCAACGCTACCGTCGCGGCCAGCGCGTGCGACTTGCCGAAACGCGCGCCGATGAAGTCGGCGATCGAAGTGATGTTGCGCTGGCGCGCGATGAGCGCAAGCCGGCGCATCAGGCCGAAGCCGCACACGAACAGCAGCGCCGGGCCCAGGTAAATGGGCAGATAGCCCAGCCCTTCGCGCGCCGCCGTACCGACGGCGCCATAGAACGTCCACGACGAGCAGTAGACCGCGAGGGCCAGGCTGTAGACGATCGGGCGCAGCTTCGGCTGGCGCGGATACAGCGGCCGGCGATCGCCGGCATAAGCCACCACGAACAGCAGGCCCACATAGAGCAGCGACGCAAGCAGCAGCAGCCAGCCGGCGATCAAGGACAGTTCTCCCGTCAAAGGCCTTTACGCGCGTTCGCTGCGCCTGCAAGCGGGCGGCCAGGAGCCGGTGGCCGCTTGTTCGATCCGTGCCCGGCCGGCACCATGTGCGGATGAACACGAAGTACAGCCAGGTGCCAGCGAAAGTAGCAGAGCACCTGCGCGATGACGAGATACACGTATGGCGGATGGCTTACGACCATCATCAGGAGCGTGCGCCGTTCCAGGCGGTGCTGGCCGCTTATCTCGGGCGCGCCGCGGATGAGGTACGGCTGGAGGCGGGGGAATTCGGTCGGCCGCGGCTGGCCGG
The DNA here is from genome assembly GCF_049532885.1 of Dyella marensis. Classification (NCBI taxonomy): domain Bacteria; kingdom Pseudomonadati; phylum Pseudomonadota; class Gammaproteobacteria; order Lysobacterales; family Rhodanobacteraceae; genus Dyella; species Dyella marensis. The sequence continues at coordinate 5,116,259 of NZ_CP064029.1, read as the reverse complement.
CGCCGACGCCGAGGCGCTGCATTTCAACTGGTCGCATAGCGGCGATCAGGCTTTGTGCGCGGTGGCGCGAGGGGTTGAACCGGGTGTCGATCTGGAACGCCTGCGGCCGCGGCCGCGCGCCCTGGAAATCGCCCAGCGCTACTTCAGCCACGAAGAAACCGCGGCGTTGGCGGCGTTGGCGCCAGGCCGTCGCGACGCCGCCTTCCTGCAGCTGTGGACGGCGAAGGAAGCCGTGCTCAAGGCGACCGGGCGGGGCCTGGCCTTTGGGCTGCATCGTCTAGGGATCGCCGACGAAGAGGAGCGCCTGGCGCTGCGCTTCCTCGATGGCGAACTGCCGGCGCATTGGCAGCTGCATCGCCTCGCGCTGGACGGCGGACACGTGGGCAGCATCGCGTGGCGGGGCGGCCCCAGGACGCTCGTCTTGCGGACACTTGCCACCGCCGCCGGATAGGCGCAGTGTTGCCGGTCCTGCTCCGCGCGGGATGCTGGAGTGCTTGGGTCCCGCGGGAGGTTCTTGCCTGCGAGCCGATGCGTCCATGACCCTGCTTAGCGTCAACCTCAACAAGATCGCGGTGCTGCGCAATTCGCGCGGCGGCGACGAGCCCGACATTCTCCGCGCCGCACAAACCTGCATCGAAGCCGGTTGCGGCGGCATCACCGTCCATCCCCGGCCCGACCAGCGCCATGTGAAGCCGCAGGACGTGCGCGCGCTCGCCGCCATGCTGCGCGGCCGCGTGGAGTACAACATCGAGGGCAATCCGTTTGCGCCGGCGCGCGGCACGTATCCGGGCCTGATCGAACTGGCGCGCGAAGTGCGGCCGACGCAGGTAACCCTGGTGCCGGACAGCGACAGCCAGATCACTTCCGACCATGGCTTCGATCCGCTGCAGCAGGCCGACGTCGACAAGCTGCAGCCATTGGTGAAGGCGCTGCGCGATATCGGTTGCCGCGTGAGCGTGTTCGTCGATGCGGGCGCCAGTGGCTTCGAGCGCTTCGCGGCGATCGGCGTGCAGCGCGTGGAGATCTATACCGGGCCTTATGCGCATGCGTTTGCCGAGGGCGATGCGCGTGAATCGCTGGCCTTGTGCGCGGAGACGGCGCGGCGTGCGCAGCAGTCGGGACTGGCGGTGAACGCGGGGCACGATCTGAGCCAGGCGAACCTGGGCGCGTTCCATGCAGCCATTCCCGGCCTGGCCGAGGTATCGATCGGGCACGCCTTGATCGGCGAGGCCCTGTACGAAGGGCTGTCGACGACGGTGCGGAATTACCTGCAGATTCTGCGTTGACGTTGCCGGCGCGGCGACCTTGCCGACGCCGCGCCGTATTCGCCTCGTTTTCAGATGGACGTCCAGACGTCCGTGGGTTCGTTATCTTCCACGCATAAAAAAACCCCCGCCGAAGCGGGGGTTTCAAGGGTAGTTTTGTTTCGATCCGTTGCCGGATTTACTGCCCTTCCGTAAAGCCGATCTTGGTGAGGCCGTAGCTCTTGGCAGCGGCCAGCACGCGGGCCACATGCTCGTAAGCCACGCCGTCGTCCGCATTGATCTGCAGTTCGGGCTGGTTGGACTGGCTGGCGACCACCGCGATCTGTGCCCGCAGGCCCAGCTCGTCGACCGGCGTATCGTTCCAGTACAGCGCGCCCGACTGATCGATCTTCAAGCGGATCGGATCCGGCGGATTATCCGGCTGGACCACGTTCGGGTTCGGCTGCGGAAGGTCGATCTTTACTTTGTGCGTCAGGATGGGAGCCGTGATCATGAAGATGATCAGGAGCACCAGCATCACGTCGACAAGCGGCGTGACGTTGATGTCCGCCATCGGCCCCTTGCCGCTTCCACTACTGAATGCCATGACTCTTACTCCTTGCCGGTCGTGATGAAACCGACATGGACCATGCCCTGCTCCTTGGCGCTGCCAAGAACCTTACGCACGATCTTGTACTCCGTCGTCTTGTCCGCACGGATCTGCAGCTCCGGCTGCGGCGACTTCGCCGCCGCAACCGCAAACTGGGCCTTCAGCTCGGCTTCCGTGACCTCGATGTCGTTGAGGTACATGGTGCCGTCGGGCTTGATGGCCAGATCCATCGGCTCGACCGGTTCCGTATCGACAACCTTCGGATTCGCGGTCGGCAATTCAACGGTGATTCGGTGGGACATCAGCGGCGCGGTGATCATGAAGATGATCAGCAGTACCAACATCACGTCGACGAGCGGCGTAACGTTGATTTCCGACATCGGACCGCCGGAACTATCTCCAGAGCTCATCGCCATGGGTCAATCCCTCACTTGCCTTCGACGCGGGCGCCGGTCGCGAAGAAGTCGTGCAGGTCGTGCGCGAACTCGTCGAACTGAGCGTAGGTCAGGCGGTTGGAGCGGTTGAAGAAGTTGTAGGCGAGCACCGCCGGGATCGCGGTGAACAGACCGAACGCGGTCATGATCAGCGCCTCACCCACCGGACCGGCCACCGCTTCCATCGACGCGTTGCCCGAAGCCGAGATCTTGATCAGCGCGTGGTAGATGCCCCACACGGTACCGAGCAGACCGATGAACGGCGCCGACGAACCGACCGTGGCGAGCAGGGTCAGGCCGCCTTCGAGGCGCAGGCTCTCGCGAGCCACGGCCTGGCGCAGGGCGCGGTCGATGAACTCGGAGCGGCTCAGCGACTCGGCCAGGCGACCACCGCCCGACGAAGCCTGCTGGTGGTGGGCCACCGCGGAAGCGGCGTCCAGCGCGATCTTCGAGAAGGGTTCGCCCTTGGGCTGGGCTTCCAGCTCGCGGATGGCGTCCTGCGTCGAGCCGTTGGTCCAGAAACCGTTGATCACCTTGTCAGCGCGGCCACGGACCATGGCGTTGCGGATGGCGTTGGCGATGATGAAGTACCAGGAGGAGAAGGACATCACCACCAGCACCACGAACACGATCCAGCCAAGCGGATCGAAGTTGTGGATCAGGTGGTCGAAGCCCATCGACTTCATGGCTTCGGCGTTGGAGGTACCGCCCGCGGCCGGGTTCGGAGAAGGAGTCTGTTGGAACATAACGCTACCCTTGGAAAGTCAAGCGTGAACTGGTTGACCGTAACTTTTGGTTACAGCTGATTGAGGTTGAAATTGACCGGAACGCGGACGTAACCCTCGGTCTTCTGTCCGTTCCTGATATTCGGATTGAAGCGCCACTTGCGCGCCGTTTCAATCGCAGCCTGATCCAGCTCACGGTAACCGCTGGACGTTTCCACCTTGATGTCCTTGGGCGAACCATCAACACCGACAAGGATCATCAGGGTAACCGTGCCCTCGTGACGCTGGCGAATGGCCTGCGGCGGATACTTGGGCTGAATGCGGCTGTTGTAGCTGATGTCCTGGCTGGCGGTGATGTCCGCAGGCGGAGCCGGGGGAGCAGGCGGAGCCGGCGGCGGAGCCGGGATCGGATTCGACGACGCTTCCTCGACGGCCGGCGGCGGAGCCGGCGGCGGCGGGGTCGGCGGCGGCTGCACCTGCTGGATGATCTTCGGCGGCGGCTGCTTCGGCGGTTCCGGCGGCGGCGGCGGCGGAGGGGGCGGCGGCGGCGGCGGCTCGATGAAGTTCACCTGGACGATGCGTTCCTTCTTCGCCTGATCCGTCTTCGGCGGAGCCATCGGCGCCACCAGCAAGAGGAACGCGAACGCGTGCAGCGCGATGGCAACAGCCAGCGCCCAGGTACGCCTCCAATTGAACGGCCCTTGGCCGGTTGCTTCGTTACTTGAGGCCATCTGTCACTAATCTGAAGCTGGATAATCGGTGAGACGTGGTCACGACACTTGGCGGCAAGTTGCCTCCACGAAGGATGACATTTGCCACTGGACACGAACACGGGAAGGTTTCAACGGTACACCAGCACATGGCGTTTGTATAGCATCTGAGGGGCAGATAAATGGACGTCCATCCGCCCCTTCAGATTGCACTTGAAAACGCCGTGGCTGGCCTTACTTGCCGGCTCCTGCCGTCTTCAACCAGGCCTTCGCTTTGTCGGCCGTGGCGGGGTCCTGTGCAGCCTTCTGCATGGCTGCGATCGCTCCCTGCTTGTCCTTGAGTCCACGGCAGGCTTCCGCCAGCAGCATGTAGGCCGTGCCCTTGTGCTGCACGCCCTTGTCGATGCCCTGCTGGATCAGCGTCTTCGCTTCGGCATTCTTGCCTTCGCTGATCAGCAGCTGGCCCGCGCGGACCGCCGCTTCGCCGTCGCTCGCCTTGCCCATCGCCTTCTTGTAGGCGCTGATGGCATCGGCCGGCTTGTCGGCGACATACGAGGCATCGCCGAGCAGCTTGAGGTTGTCGTAGCTGTCCGTCACCACGCCCTTGCTCATGCCCTCGTTGAGGGCGGCAACGGCCTTGGCGGCGTTCGGCTTGGGATCGGAGCTGTCCTGGCCGGTGACCAGGTAGAGCTTGGCGAGATTGACGTAGTCCTTCTCGCTCTTGAACGCGCCGGCGGCCTTCGACTTCTCCATCAGCTGGATCGCTTCCGGATACTTCTGCGACTGCATAAGCACGGCGACGGCGTTGTTCAGCGCGGCCGAATCGTTCGGGTTGGCGGCGAGCTGCTGCTGCGCGAGCTGCGCGGCCTGGTCGCCCTGGCCGGACTCGGCGTAGCTGGCCATCAGGATCTGGTTCCAGCTGTCGTTCGGCTTGTCGGTGAGCGACTGCGCCTTCTTCACCGCGGCGATCGCCTGCGGGTACTTCTCAAGACGGTAGTAGGCATTGCCTTCGAGCGCGTACGACTCGGCGGTTTCCTTCTTGCCGTCGGCGCGCCACTTCTCGATGGTGTCGATGGCCGGCTGATACTGCTCGTCGGCCAGGTAGAACTGGGCGAGCATGTACTGCAGCTGGAAGTAGGTGTCGTTCGGCATGACGCCGATGTCGAGCGCGCGCTTCAGCAGGTCGATCGCACCCTTCACGTCCTGCTCGTTGTAGTGCAGGTTGGCCAGGCCCTGCAGGGCCAGCGCCTGGGCGTACTTGCTCTTGCTGCTGTCGATGATCGGCTGGAGGATCTGCTCCGCCTTCGCCTTGTCCTGCGAATTGACTGCGTCGAGGCCGTCGTTCAGTGCCTTCTGATCTTTCTCGCTGGTGAGGTCCAGCTTCGGCTCGGCACGGGTCGCGTTCGGATACAGCGCTTCCTTCTTGTCCTTGGAATTGCTGTCTTTCGCGATCACCGGGCTGCTGGCCAGGGTCAGCGCAAGCGCCGCTCCGGCGAGCATCTTGATCAGGGGAACGTGCTTCATGGCAGTCCTCGTGTAAGGTTTCACGCACAAGAGTGCGCGGGGGATCGTTGAGCGTAACCCGAGCAGGCGCTAGGAAACAAGTCGCAGCGCCGCAACAAAGTTTGTTAAAAATCAATAAGTTGCAACATTCCCTCGCGAATCTATTTCGAGATGACCCCGCCAGAGGTCACGTAGGCGTTCGCGTACAAACCCTAGAGAATCGTCCGATTGTCTCGTGCGCGGCAAATCATGTCGTTATCGACCAAAGTCGATAGAGCTTGAATCCGGCCTCGCAGCCCGTAATCGCGTGCTAATGCATTAGTGCACGCGGGCAAAGAAAAGGGCCTGCATGCATCGTCCGGAGACGGGCAAGACAGGCCCTCTGGCGAGCGCTCGAATTTAGATATCGAGGTTCGCCACCTTCAGCGCGTTCGCTTCGATGAATTCACGGCGCGGCTCCACCGCCTCGCCCATCAGCATCGAGAACATCTGGTCGGCGACGAAGGCGTCCTCGATGCCGACCTGCAGCATGCGGCGCGTCTCCGGGTTCACCGTGGTTTCCCACAGCTGCTCCGGATTCATTTCGCCCAGGCCCTTGAAGCGCTGGATGGTACGGCCCTTCTTCGCCTCGTCCAGCAGCCAGCTGCGCACGTCGGCAAAGCTGAGCACGCCGCGCGAAGCATTGCCGCGGCGGACCACGGCGTCCTGCTGCACCAGGCCGGCGACCTGCTGGCTGGCGTGCAGGATCGGGCGGAACTCGGAGCCGGCGAAGAACGGCTGCGGCAGCAGCCAGGTGTGGCTCAGGCCGTGCTGGTCGCGCACCACCTCGATCGCCGCCGGCTGCTCGTCCACTGCCGGACGCAGCGCCAGGCGGTAGCGCGGCTTGCCCAGGCCGCTGGAAGCCAGGCGCTTGGCCACGCCGTCGAGCCAGGTCTGCATCGCCGCCGGATCCGTCCACAACGACGGTTCCACCGGCGCATGCTCGAGGAAGGCGGTCAGCACATTCGCGTCGAAGCGATGGCCCAGGCGTTCGATCTGATCCAGCGCCGCCTGATAGTCGCGCAGCAGCTTTTCCAGCGCTTCGCCGGTGACGGGGGGCGCATCCGGGCTGTAGGTCAGCTCGGCGTTGTCGACGGCGCTGGCGATCAGGTACGTGTTGAGGGCCGCGTCGTCCTTCAGGTACTGCTCCTGCTTGCCCTGCTTCACCTTGTACAGCGGCGGAAGGCCGATATAGACGTGGCCGCGCTCGATCAGCTCGGGCATCTGGCGGTAGAAGAAGGTCAGCAGCAGGGTGCGGATGTGCGAGCCGTCCACGTCCGCGTCGGTCATGATGACGATGCGGTGGTAGCGCAGCTTGTCCGGGTTGTACTCCTCCTTGCCGATGCCGGTGCCCAGCGCGGTGATCAGGGTGCCGACCTCGGCCGAGGACAGCATCTTGTCGAAGCGCGCCTTCTCGACGTTGAGGATCTTGCCCTTCAGCGGCAGCACGGCCTGGGTCTTGCGGTTGCGGCCCTGCTTGGCCGAACCGCCTGCGGAGTCACCCTCGACCAGGAACAGTTCGCACAGCGCCGGATCCTTCTCCTGGCAGTCGGCCAGCTTGCCCGGCAAGCCGGCGATATCCAGCGCACCCTTGCGGCGGGTCATCTCGCGAGCCTTGCGCGCGGCCTCACGGGCACGGGCGGCGTCGACCACCTTGGAGGCGATGGCCTTGGCTTCGTTCGGATGCTCCAGCAGGAACTCGCCGAGCTTCTCGTTGACGGCCTGCTCCACCGCGGTCTTCACCTCGGAGGAAACCAGCTTGTCCTTGGTCTGCGAGGAGAACTTAGGATCCGGCACCTTCACCGACAGCACGGCGATCAGGCCTTCGCGCATATCGTCGCCGGAGAGCGCGACCTTGGCGTTCTTGGCCAGGCCTTCCTTCTCGATATAGCCCTGCAGCGAACGGGTCAGCGCCGCGCGGAAGCCGGTGAGATGGGTGCCGCCGTCACGCTGCGGAATGTTGTTGGTGAAGCAGAACATCGTCTCCTGGTAGGAGTCGGTCCACTGCATCGCCAGATCCACCGAGATGCCGTCCTGCTGGGCATTCAGGCTGATCACGTTGGGATGCAGCGCGGTCTTCAGCTGGGACAGATGCTGCACGAAGGAGCGGATGCCGCCCTCGTAGGCGAAGGTGTCGTGGCGGCCTTCGCCGCGCTCGTCCTTCAGGTCGATGGTGACACCGGAGTTGAGGAAGGCCAGTTCGCGCAGGCGCTTGGCCAGAATCTCGTAATGGAACTCGACGTCGGAGAAGGTTTCCCTGCTGGGCAGGAAGCGCACCGTGGTGCCGTGCTTGGCCGAGGGCGCCACTACCTTGACCGGATACAGCGGCTCGCCCATGGCGTATTCCTGCTGATGCTCCTGGCCTTCGCGGTAGATGGTCAGCCACAGGTGCGAGCTCAGCGCGTTCACCACCGACACGCCCACGCCATGCAGGCCGCCCGACACCTTGTACGAGTTGTCGTCGAACTTGCCGCCGGCGTGCAGCACGGTCATCACCACTTCCGCGGTGGAACGCCCTTCTTCCGGATGGATGCCGACCGGGATGCCGCGGCCGTTGTCGCTGACGCTGACCGAGCCATCCTCATGGATGGTCACGATGACGTGGTCGCAGTAGCCGGCCAGGGCTTCGTCGATGGAGTTGTCGACGACTTCGAACACCATGTGGTGCAGGCCCGTGCCGTCATCGGTGTCGCCGATGTACATGCCGGGGCGCTTGCGCACCGCTTCAAGACCTTTGAGTACCTTGATGTTGCTCGAATCGTAGGATGAGTTCATGCCTTGATCGTTTCCTGGCGCCATCTGCCCTGCCCGGTACGGCGCCATGGAAACCGGAACAGGGACACTAAGAAGTAATTATAGCAGGCGCGGCGACTTTCCCTTGTTCCACGTGGAACACATGCGCTGAGAGGCTCTGTAAGGGCGCAGGAAGCTCAGTTCCCGTGACCAGCACCTGGGCACCGACCCCAGCCAACTGCCCCACCACGGCCGTCTGGTGCGCGAGATCGAGTTCGGAAGCAAGATCATCCAGGCAAACGACCGGCCACTCGCCCTTCTGGCTGGCAAATAAGGCGGCCTGAGCAAGCAGGCACCCTAGGGCAGTCAACTTCTCCTGTCCGCGCGAGAGATGCTCCCGCATAGGGGCATGCTCAAAGCTGATAGACCACTCGGCGCGGTGTACGCCCTGCGTGGTGTGGCCGCGGGAGAGGTCCCTATCGCGCTGATCCGCCAAGACCTCGGCCAGGTCCCGCTCTTCAGGCCAGCCACGGCGATAGCGGAGCTCGATCGCTCCCAATTCGGGAAGCAGGCCGCCGATGGTCTGTTCCAGGTGCGGCAGTAGCTGGTCCAGATAACGAACCCGCATAAAGTGGATTCGCTCGCCGGTTTGGGAAAGCTCCGCCTCCCAGGAAAGGAAGAGTTCCGGCGCGACCGGGCTGTTCGACCTCAGCAAGCTGTTTCGCTGCTTCAACGCGCGCTGATAGCGCCGCCAAGCCAACAGAAACTCATGTTCCACGTGGAACACGCCCCAATCCAGATAACGACGACGCTCTTCGGCACCGCCGGCGATCAGTGCATGAGAGCCAGGCTCAAAGCACACCACGGCGCATTCACTGACGACCTCGCCGAGGCTTGCGCTCCGTCCATCCAGGCGCGCATCCCAGCGCGCGCCCTCACGCCCAAGGCCAACCCGTCCGATCCGACCATCCTGATGGCGAATCTCACCAAACACGGAAAGCGATGACGCGCCCCGCTGCAGCAAGACCTCCTTTGCCCCGCCACTACGGAACGAACGGCCATGGGAAAGCAGAAACGCCGCCTCCAGCACGCTCGTCTTGCCTGCCCCGTTCGCCCCGACAAAGACATGAATCCCCTCGCCCAGCTCGATATCCGCTTCGGCAAGGCAACGCAGCCCGCGAATCCGCAGACGCTCCAACCTCATGACGCAAGCCCAGAAGCAAGAACGCCGGAGCGTCTTTCGACGGCTCCGGCGTTGTTGGCTGGCATGCTGACCGATCCGGCCCGCATCCCTGCTGCCATCAGAGGCGCAACGGCATGATCACGTGCCGTGCCTCTTCGCTGTCGTCTTCCTGCACCAGGCAGCTGGACTGCGCATCGCGCAGATTCAGGCGTGCCCGCTCGCCGCGCAGTGCCGACAGCGCATCCAGCAGATACCCGACGTTGAAGCCCACGGCCAGATCCGAAACCACGGTTTCGGCTTCCAGCTCTTCCACAGCCTCTTCCTGCTCCGGGTTGTGCGCCACGATGCGCAGCTTCCCGGACGAAAGCTCCAGCTTTACGCCGCGGTACTTCTCGTTCGACAGAATCGCAGCACGCTGCAGCGCGCTGCGCAGCACTTCGCGATCCAGCGTGGCCGACTTGTCCGCACCGAGCGGGATCACCGCCTCGTAGTCCGGGAAACGGCCGTCGATCAGCTTCGAGGTAAACACCACGTCGCCGCGGCGCACGCGCAGATGATTGCGGCCGAACTCCAGTTCCACCTGGCCGTCGCCGGTTTCGAACAAGCCGATCAGCTCGTTCACGCCCTTGCGCGGAATGATGATCTGGCGGCGGGTGGAAACCTTGCTGTCCAGCTTGGTTTCCTTCAATGCCAGACGGTGGCCGTCGGTGGCTACGCAGCGCAGGGTGTGTTCCTGCAGATCCAGCAGCATGCCGTTCAAGTAATAGCGCACGTCCTGGTTCGCCATGGCGAACGCGGTGCGCTCCATCAGATCCCGCAGTACTTCTTCCGGCAAGCTCACCCGCTCCACCAGCTCGATCTCGTCAATGGTGGGAAATTCCGTGGCAGGCAGCGTGGCCAGCGTAAAGCGGCTGCGTCCGGCGTTGAGCGCGATGCGATCGCCGTTGAGCTTCAACTCGATCTGCGCGCCATCGGGCAGTGCACGCACGATATCGAACAGCTTGCGCGCCGGGATGGTGATCTCGCCGTCGACCAGCTTGTCGGCCGGCGTGGTGGCAACCATCTCGACTTCGAGATCGGTGCCGGTCAGCGAAAGCTTGCCGTCGCCGACCTTGACCAGCAGGTTCGCGAGCACGGGCAGGGTCTGGCGACGTTCGACGACGCCCACCACCTGTTGCAGCGGCTTGAGCAGAGCTTCTCGTTGGATGCTGAATTGCATGTAGGCGCTTCCCCTAAACCTGCTGTTCTGTTTTTAAAAGAAGTTCTGTGGTGGTTGTAGGTGCCGTGGATAACTTGAAAACCGCGTTTTCCACTTAAGAATCAAAAACTTGAAACAAAAAGACGGTGTGCTTTAACAGGCCCGCAGCGTGTGGGTCGCTTGTGGATAACTGGGGAGCCCTCGAACGTCCACCTATTATCCACAGCTTCTACCATCCCTTTTCAAGCGCTTATCCCCACCGGTGCCGATTTCTCCGCTTCATCACCTCAACCGGTAAGGATGCGGATCAGCTGTTCCCAGTCCTGGCGCATGCGCGTATCGGTCTCGCACAGCTTCTTGATGGTGCGGCAGGCGTGCAGCACGGTGGTGTGATCGCGCCCGCCGAACGCCTCGCCGATCTCCGGCAGGCTGTGCTCGGTCAGTTCCTTGGACAGCGCCATCGCGAACTGCCGCGGCCTGGCCAGCGAACGCACGCGGCGCTTGGACAGCAGATCCTGCAGGCGCACCTGGTAGTAGTCGGCCACCTGCTTCTGGATGTTGGGCACCGTCACCGCCTGGGCGTGCGTGGCCAGCAGGTCGCGCAGCGTTTCCTCGGCGAATTCGGTGGTGATCGGCTTGCCGTAGAAATTGGCGCGCGCGGCCAGCGTGTTGAGCGCGCCTTCGAGGTCGCGCACGTTGGAGCGGATGCGCTTGGCCAGCAGCATCGCCACGTTCTCCGTCACCGCCACGCCCTTCTCGTGCGCCTTGGCCAGCAGAATCGCTGCGCGCGTCTCGAAATCCGGCGGCTCGATCGCCACCGACAGGCCCCAGCCCAGGCGCGACTTCAGGCGCGGCTCCAGCTTGTCCACTTCCTTCGGGTACCGGTCGCAGGTCAGGATGATCTGCTGCTTGGATTCGAACAGCGCGTTGAAGGTGTGGAAGAACTCTTCCTGCGTGGTGTCCTTGCCGGCAAAGAACTGGATGTCGTCGATCAGCAGCGCGTCGACCGAGCGGAAGCGGCGCTTGAACTCGTCCATGCTCTTGGTGCGCAGCGCTTCGATCATGGCGCCCACGAACTGCTCCGAACGCAGGTACAGCACCTTGAAGTCCGGATTGCGCTCGCGCATCAGGTTGCCGGCGGCATGCATCAAGTGGGTCTTACCCAGGCCGGTGCCGCCGTACAGCAGCAGCGGGTTGTAGGCGCGGCCCGGATTCATCGCCACCTGCATCGCGGCGGCCTTGCCCAGCTGGTTGGACTTGCCTTCGACGAAGGTTTCGAAGGTGTAGTGCGGGTCCAGGTTATGGCTGAAGGGCGCGGGTGGCTGCGTCGGCGCGGGTTCGGCCACGGCGGGCGCCGGCGCGGGGCGCGCCATGGACGAAGCCGGGCGCTGCGGCACGCGCGCGGCGCTCGAACCCACTTCCAGGCGCACGGAAAGTTCGTGCCCGGTCAGCTGGGCGAGCATGGCTTCGATGCGCGGCAGATAGCGCTCGCGCACGGTGTCCAGGGTGTAGGGATTGGGCGCGAACAGCTGCAGACCCATGGTGTCGTCGCGAGCCTGCAGCGGCATCAGCCAGGTGTGCACGTCCTCGGCGCTCAATTCGCCTTCGAGACGCTCGAGACAGCGCCGCCACAGATCACTCATGGGTATTCTTCAACCACAGCAGGGGCGCTTGCGCGCGGGGTGGACCGGAAAGTCTAACAGCAGCTTGCCGGTTCTCGGCCAGGGCCTATCCACACAATTATCCACAGGATACGCAAACCCTCGTTGCAGCGGGGGTTTGACAGGGCCCGCAAGCGCGCGGCATAATTTCCAACCTTTTTATCCACATACCAACGAGGAGGAAGCCATGTCGAAGCGGACCTTCCAGCCCAGCAAGCTCAAGCGCGCCCGCACGCACGGCTTTCGTGCCCGCATGGCCACGGCCGACGGTCGCAAGATCCTGAACGCCCGTCGCGCCAAGGGCCGCAAGCGCCTGATCCCGTAAGCGCCGCGGTCACAGGCACAGCACCGATGCGTGCCGGACTGCCGCGCGAGTCGCGGATCCGTCGCGCCGGTGACTTTGCAGCGATGCGCCATGCCAGCGGCCGCCTCGGCGGCCGCTGTTTTTCTGTGCGCTACAGGGACAACGGACTCGGCGAGCCCCGCCTCGGGCTGGCCATCTCCAAGCGCGTATCCAAGCGCGCCGTCGAGCGCAATCGCATCAAGCGCCTAGTGCGCGAATCCTTCCGGCGCATCCGCACCCAGCTTCCGGCCGTCGACCTGCTGGTGATGGCGCGCGACCAGGCCAGCGGCCTGCCCGGCCCCGAACTGCTGGCCGAGATCGACCAGCTGTGGAAGAAGCTGGTGTCGCAGCGATCCGTGCCCATATCCAAGGCCGGCTCGCATTGATGCCGGGCCACGCGGCCGGCACAATCGCGCGTTGACCCTTTTCCCGCCTTCCTCTCCGCGGCTCGGAGCCGCGGCGCTCACCGGATCTGTCACGCGATGAATCAAACGCGCACGTTCCTCACCTTTGCCCTGCTCGCCGTGGCGTACCTGCTGTGGATGGCCTGGGACAAGGACTACAGCCCCAAGCCGGTCCCCGCGCCGGTGGCGAGCGCCAGCAGCGCCGCGGTGCCTTCCGCCGACAACGGCGGCAACGTGCCCGCCGCCAGCTCCAGCTCCAGCACCGGCGCCGCTGCAGTACCCGCCAACGGCGGCAGCGCGACCGAAGCCAAGGCCCAGCTGATCACCATCACCACCGACGTGCTGCGCCTGACGGTCGACACCCGCGGCGGCAGCGTGGTGCGGTCCGAACTGCTGCACTACCCGTCGGTGCCGATCACCAAGAAAGACCCGAGCCCTGCGCCGGTGCGCCTGCTCGACGAGCAGCCCGAGCATTTCTTCGTGGCGCAGAGCGGCCTGGCCAGCGCGCAGGGCAATGGCGCGCCGGTCGCGCCGACGCATCTGTCGGTGTTCGACAGCGCGCAGACCGCCTACCAGCTCGCCGAAGGCCAGAACGAACTGAAGGTGGACCTTACCTGGCAGGACGCCGCCGGCCTCAAGGTCACCAAGAGCTATACGCTCAAGCGCGGCAGCTACGACGTCTCGATGCAGCAGAAGATCGACAACGGCGCGTCGGTGGCCTGGCAGGGCAACGCCTACGAGCAGCTACAGCGCGCGGGCCAGGTCAACAACCGCACCTGGCTGCAGAACTACACCGACCCTGCCGCGCACAGCTTCTTCGGCGCCGGCTGGTACAGCCCGCAGGACAAGTTCGAAACCCTGCCCTTCACCGACTTCCAGAAGAAGCCGCTCGCGCGCTCCATCACCGGCGGCTGGGCCGCGATGCTGCAGCACTACTTCGTGGTCGCGTGGATTCCGTCGGCGCAGGAAGCGAACGGCTACTCCACCAGCGTCGTCAATCCGGATACGGCGCAGCCGTACTACCTGATCCGCACCGTCGGCCCGTCGCTCAACGTGGCGCCGGGCCAGAGCGCCACCGCCGTTTCGCGCCTGTACCTGGGTCCGAAGCTGCAGGGCACGCTCGACGCGATCGCGCCGGGCCTGGAGCTGTCCACCAACTACGGCTGGCTCACCGTCATCTCGCAGCCGCTGCACTGGTTGCTGTCGCAGCTGCACGCGATCAGCGGCAACTGGGGCGTGGCGATCATCCTGCTGGTGCTGCTGCTGAAGGCCGCGCTGTGGAAGCTCACCGCCGCGCAGTTCCGCTCCGGTGCGCGCATGCGCAAGCTGCAGCCTCGCGTCACCGCGCTCAAGGAGCGCTATGGCGACGACAAGATGAAGATGCAGCAGGCCATGATGGAGCTGTACAAGAAGGAGAAGGTGAACCCCATGGCCGGCTGCCTGCCGATCCTGGTCACCTTCCCGGTGTTCCTGGGCCTGTACCGCGTGCTGATGGAAAGCGTGGAGCTGCGCCAGGCGCCGTTCTTCGGCTGGATCCACGACCTGTCCGCGCCCGATCCGCTGTTCGTGTTGCCGGCGATCTACGTGCTGGTGATGCTGGCCACGCAGTGGCTTACGCCCACCACCGGCATGGATCCGGCCCAGGCCAAGATGATGAAGGTGATGCCGATCCTGTTCGCGGTGCTGTTCGCCTTCTTCCCGTCCGGCCTGGTGCTGTACTGGGTGATCAACGGCGCGACCAGCCTGGCCCAGCAGTGGTTCATCACCCGCCAGGTGGACCGGGCCGATCACAAGGCCAAGACCGCCTGATGAAGAAAAGGCCGCGCAAGCGGCCTTTTTCTTAGGCGGCGGCGATAATCTCCCGGGTATGAGCCACACCGCCGACACCATCGCTGCCGTCGCCAGCGCACCCGGAGCCGCAGGCGTCGGTGTGTTGCGCATATCGGGTCCGGCGGTGCCGGCGATCGCACAGACGCTGCTGGGTCGCGCCGCCGCACCGCGCCACGCGCACTTTGCCGCCTTCCGCGATGCGAACGGTGAGCTGATCGACCGTGGCCTGCTGCTGTACTTCCCCGCCCCCGCCTCCTACACCGGCGAACACGTGCTGGAGCTGCAGGGCCACGGCAACGCGGTACTGCTCGACGCGCTGCTGCGCCGCGTCTGCGAACTCGGCGCACGCCTGGCGCGTCCCGGCGAGTTCACCGAGCGCGCTTTCCTCAACGGCAAGCTGGATCTCGCGCAGGCCGAGGCCGTCGCGGACCTGATCGCCGCCGGTTCACAGGCCGGCGCGCGCGCGGCGCTGCGTTCGATGGAAGGCGTGTTCTCGCGCCGCGTCGACGAGCTGCTGCAGGCGCTGATCCTGCTGCGCGTGCATATCGAAGCCGCGATCGATTTCCCGGAAGAGGAAATCGACTTCCTCGCCGACCCCGCGATCGCCCGCCAGCTGCACGCGCTGCGCGAGCAACTCAGCAGGCTGCTGCGCGAAACCCAGCGCGGCGTGCGCCTCACCGATGGCTTGCGCGTGGCCATCATCGGCCGCCCCAACGCCGGCAAATCCAGCCTGCTCAACGCACTGGCCGGCAGCGACCGCGCCATCGTCACCGACATCGCCGGCACCACGCGCGACGTGCTGCGCGAAAACCTCGACCTCGACGGCGTCGCGCTGGAACTGGCCGACACCGCCGGCCTGCGCGAAACGGACGATCCGGTGGAACGCGAAGGCGTCCGCCGCGCGCGCCACGAGCTCACCCGCGCCGACGTCGCCCTGCTCGTCACCGACGCCGCCGGCGCCGACGCGGACCAGCAGCTGTTCGCCGACGTGCAGGCCGACGTCGAACGCATCGTGCTGGTGAACAAGATCGACCTGGACCGCCGTCCCTCGCACAGCGAAACACGCGCTGGCGTCTGGTGGCTATGGGCCTCAGCCAAATCCGGCGAAGGCCTCGACGTGCTGCGCGACCACCTCAAGCGCCTCGCCGGCGCCGGCAGCGGCGAAGGCGCCTTCAGCGCCCGCCGCCGCCATGTGCTCGCGCTGGAACGGGTCTCCGAACATCTCGACCGCACCGCATCCGTGCTGCTCGACGTGCACGCGGGCGAGCTGGCCGCGGAAGAACTGCGCCACGCGCAGCACGCACTGGGCGAAATCACCGGCACCTACAGCAGCGACGACCTGCTGGGGGCGATCTTCAGTTCGTTCTGCATCGGCAAGTGAAAACGAACGGTGGGCGAACGCTGGTCGCCCTTCTTCTTTAGACGCTTGGCCAGCTCCCGTTGCGCCCGTCTGGCCGGACAGTCATCAATGACCCGCGCCAGCAACCCGCGAAAGGCGCCACAGTAGGACCTCTCCCTGTGGCGTGGCGCTCGACACAACAAACGCTTATCGCATCTTCTAGTACAGCGGATGACGCCTTGGCGCTAACATGCCGAGTTTGCGGGGCGCTGTTCCGGTCGAAACGCAGGCATGCTCACTTTCTTGTTCGGCGCCTTCGGGCTGTCCACTCTCTGGTTGATTCCACTGCTCTGGCGCGGCTTGCGCGCCCTCGTCGCCAAAGGCCGCAAGCGGCCGGTGGGTGGTGAGGGCACGATCCGCCATGTGCTGGGCGGACTCCTGGTGTTGCTGTCGAGCGCCACGCTCGAAGGCCTGGTCGTCGCGCATTACACGGACGATCCGGCGGCTGGTGGCGTGGTGTGCCGTGCCTTGGCCGGCGGCCTCGCCTCTGTTTTCGGCGCAACGGTCACCTCGCTGCTGATGCTGGCGATGCTGGCAGTCGCTCTGCGCTGGTATCCCGGGCTGTCGTGGCGCGCGCTGTTCGCGGGGACTTCCTCGAAGGTCGATGGCTTCGCTGGCGCGATCGAGCGGCTGCTCGCAGCGCGCGGCGTCCGCTTTCCTGCGCGTCGACAGCGCGGCGCCGTACGCCGCGCCGGTGCGGCAACGGCGGCGCGGCGGCAGGCGCAGCATGCGGCGCGGCGTCCGCCTGTTGCGCCGGCCAGCCCATCCTCGCCGGTCATGGAGCGCGCGGCACCTTTCTCCGGCGCGGATACGCAGCGCACGAAAACGCCCACGCCCGAAGCGGTGATCCGCGAGCCCTGGAAGCAGCCTCGCGTCACGCCGGTTTCGGCGCCGCGGGTATCGACCGGACGTATCGCCGCGGCGATGGCGGCCGCGGCCGAACGTGCTTCGGCGGACGAGCCGCCTGCGCGTGCGCAGGTTCGAGCCCAGAGGACGGACATCGATGCTCGCGTGCGCACGCACGCTCCCCTCGGGATCGAAAGCCCGGCCGTCGCGGCGATGCGGACGATTGAGCCCGCGATCGCGCAACGCGCCATCGTCGAATCCGCGCCGATCGAATCGGCGCCAGTCGAATTCGCGCCGATCGAATCCAGGCCGATCGAATCCAGGCCGATCGAATCCACAGCGGCGGACACCGCGGAAGACGCACCCGACTTCATCCCGGCGCCGCAGGTCTCCCGCACGGCTCCGGCATCATCCCGCCGTCTCGCCGCCAACGACGACGAGCCGGTCCCCGCGGCTCCTGTGCCGGCGCCGACCCCGTCGCGGCCGCGCACGAACGTGCTGGTTCCGCCGCTGTCCCTGCTCGCCCCGCCGCCGCCGGGTTCCACTACCGTCAGCGAAACCCAGCTCGCCGAAACCGGCGAACTGATCGAACAGCGCCTGCGCGAGTTCAAGGTGCCGGTCAGCGTGGTCGGCGCCTCGGCCGGCCCCGTCATCACGCGCTTCGAAGTCGAACCCGCCGTCGGCGTGCGCGGCAACCAGATCGTCGCGCTGATGAAGGACTTGGCGCGCGGCCTCGGCCGTACCTCGATCCGCGTGGTCGAGACGATCCCCGGAAAAACCTGCATGGGCCTGGAGCTGCCGAACGAGCAGCGCCAGATGATCGCGCTGTCGGAGATCCTCGATTCGCGCGAATACCGCGGCTCCGATTCGCTGCTCACCCTGGCCATGGGCAAGGGCATCACCGGCGAGCCGGTGGTGGCGGACCTGGCGCGCGCGCCGCACATGCTGGTGGCCGGCACGACCGGTTCCGGCAAGTCGGTGGCGGTCAACGCCATGATCCTGTCGATGCTGTACAAGGCCACGCCGGACGAGGTGCGCCTGATCATGATCGACCCGAAGATGCTGGAGCTGTCGGTCTACGAAGGCATCCCGCATCTGCTCGCGCCGGTGGTCACCGACATGAAGCTCGCTGCCAATGCGCTGGCCTGGTGCGTGGCCGAGATGGAAAACCGCTACCGCGTGATGTCCGACCTGCGCGTGCGCAACCTCGCCGGCTACAACCACAAGGTGCGCGAAGCGCGCGCCGCCGGCCGGCCGCTGCTCAACCCCTTCCCCGCGCATCCGGAAATCCCCGAGACGCTGGATACGCTGCCGATGATCGTGGTGGTGATCGACGAGCTGGCCGACCTGATGATGGTGGCCGGCAAGAAGATCGAGGAACTGATCGCGCGCCTGGCGCAGAAGGCGCGCGCCGCCGGCATCCATCTGATCCTGGCCACGCAGCGTCCGTCGGTGGATGTGATCACCGGCCTGATCAAGGCGAACATCCCCACCCGCGTGGCCTTCCAGGTGTCCTCGAAGATCGACTCGCGCACGATCCTCGATCAGATGGGCGCCGAAAGCCTGCTCGGCCAGGGCGACATGCTGTTCCTGCCGCCGGGCACCGGCTACCCGCAGCGCATCCACGGCGCGTTCGTCGCCGACGAGGAAGTGCACCGCGTCGTGGCGCACCTCAAGCAATACGGCGAGCCGGACTACAAGGACGAAATCCTCGCCGGCCCGCCCGGCGAAGGCGGCAACGGCGAGCTGTTTCCCGAGGAAGGCGCGGATGCCGAACTCGATCCGCTCTACGACGAAGCCGCGGCCTTCGTGCTGCGCACGCGCCGCGCGTCGATCTCGTTCGTGCAGCGGCAGTTCCGCATCGGCTACAACCGTGCGGCGCGGCTAGTAGAAGCGATGGAGGCGGCAGGCTTGGTGTCGCCGATGGGGATCAACGGGCAGCGCGACGTACTCGCGCCTGCTCCGTCCGAATAGCAAGCGCAGGTTGGGGTGAGCCGTGGGCGAACCCCAACGCGGTAACGCCCGAGCGTCGCGCATTGTTGGGGTTCGCCTCTGGCTCACCCCAACCTACGCGTCAGGCGTCGTTGCGGCCCGACACGGTTTCCCAGCTCAAGCCAAAACGCCCGAGATATTTGCGCAGCCGGTCCGCATCGTTCGTGCTGGTGCGCTTGCTGCGCGAAGCGGCGAACAGCTGGCGCCCCGCTTCCGAAAGACTGCGGCAGCGGCGGCACAGGCGGACCACTTCGCGCAGCTGCAGCTGGTCGAACAGGTCCAGCGCATCGAGTTCGGCGCCAAGCCATTCGCGCAGCACGTCCGTCTGTTCGTCGCGGCGCCACAGCCGGCGCAGGCGTTGCAGTTCTTCGTCCACCACGTCGACCGTGATGCGCCCCGCCGGTGCCAGCGTCGCCATGCGCGTCAGCGATGCGCCGAGGTCGCGGAAGTTGCCATGCCAGGTGGCTTCGGCGGATTGCGCGAAACGCAGATAGCGTTCGCGCGCCTCACGGTTGAAGGTCACGCGATGGCCATGCTGCGCGTGGCGATCCAGCTCGTAGTCGAGATTCGGCTCGATGTCTTCCAGCCGTTCCGCCAGGCCTGGCAGATGGAAGCTCCAGATATTGAGCCGCGCATAAAGGTCGTCGCGAAACCGTCCTTCCGCGACGCGGCGGCCCAGGTCGCGGTTGGTGCCGGCAATCAGCTGGAAATCGCTCTCCACTTCCTTGTCGCCGCCCACCGGCAGAAAGCGCCGATCTTCCAGCGCGCGCAGCAGCATGGCCTGCTCGTCCGCGCCCAGCTCGCCGATTTCGTCGAGAAACAGCAGGCCTTGATGCGCGCTGCGCAGCAGGCCTGCTCGTTCGCCCACCGCGCCGGTGTAAGCGCCTTTGACGTGACCGAACAACGCACTCATCGCGCCATCGCCGCGCAAGGTGGCGCAATTGACCTCGACGAAGCGCCCGCTCAATTCATGCCGCGCCTTCTTCAGCTCGAACAGGCGCCGCGCCAGCTGGCTCTTGCCCGCGCCGGTCGGACCCATCAGCAGGATCGGCGCGGTGGAGCGGCTGCCCACGATCTCGATCTGCTCGATCATGCGGTTGAACGCGGCGTTGCGCGTGGCGATGCCGCTTTTCAGATGCGTGCGGTCGTCTTCCTGTTCGCGCTCGAAGCGCCGGGCCAGGCGGTCGTAGCGAGACAGGTCCAGGTCGATCAGGCTGATCGAACCGCCGTTCGCGCCCACCTGCTGCTTGCGTGGCGGCGACAGCTGCAGCAGGCGCGCGGGCAGGCGGCGGCTCTCGGTGAGCAGGAACAGGCAGATCTGCGCGACGTGGGTGCCGGTGGTGATGTGCACGAGATAGTCCTCGCGCTCGGTGTCGAAGGCGTAGCCCTTGGCGAAGTCGTGCAGCACGCCGTACATCGACTCGAAATCCCAGGGGTCGGCCAGGTAGGTGTCGTGCAGGCGCACCTCGGTCTCCGGCGAGACCTGGGCCAGGTCTTGCTGCACCTGCCGCGCCACGTCGCCGTAGCGGCGCAGATCCACCAGCAGTTCCAGGCGGTGCACCAGGAAATCCTCGTGCATGCCCAGCGCCACGGTGGGTCGCCATTTCTCCCAGCGGCCGGCGCCCTGGCCGGCATCGAGCTGGGTGCCGAGGAATCCGATCACGACCTGGGGCTTCATACCTATAGCCAAAGATAAATGCAGATATCCAAATATATGAAATGAGCAAGTCCGGCGTCATCACACCGTAGTGCGCCGACAATGTTTTCCTTCAAAAACATGTAGATACGAATTCAAAGGCGACTTGGCACGCTTGCTGCTCTCCCCAGGCAAACGGAGAAACAGCCATGCCGAACCTTCAACTCTTCCAAAGCCATCGCGGTCCCCGGGTGCCCAAGGCCAATACGGCCAACGAGGCCGGCGGCGCCGCCTATCGGCGCTCGCCCGAAGCCGCCCTCGCGCTGTACGCCGCGACCGGCTGCCTCAGCAGCACCTTCCATGCGGATGCCCAGCAGCAGCTGGACCGGGTGCTGGCGCTGTGCGCGGCGGTGGAGCCGGAGTTCGTGGCCCGCACCGCCCTGTACGCCCGCCGCCATGCACATATGAAGGACATGCCGGCCCTGCTGGTGGCTTACCTGGCCAGCCGCGACGGCGCGCTGGCGGAGAAGATCTTCCACCGCGTGATCGACAATGGCCGCATGCTGCGCAACTTCGTGCAGATGCTTCGCAGCGGCGAGCTTGGCCGCAAGTCGCTCGGTACCCGCCCCAAGCGCCTGGTGCGCGAATGGCTGGACCGCGCCACCACCGAGCAGCTGATGTCGGCGGCGATCGGCGAGCGTCCTTCGCTGGCGGACATCGTGCGGATGGTGCATCCGCGTCCGCTCGATGCGTCCCGCGAAGCGCTGTATGCGTGGCTGCTGGACAAGCCGTACAAGGCCGAAGCGCTGCCCGCGATGGTGCAGGCGTACGAAGCCTTCAAGGCCGATCCGCGCGGCGCGGCGCCCGACCTGCCGTTCCCGTACCTCACGGCGCTGCCGCTGGAAGCGCGCCATTGGAAGCAGATCGCGGCGCGCAGCTCGTGGCAGGCCACGCGCATGAACCTCAACACCTTCCTGCGCAAGGGCGTGTTCGAGGACGCGGCGATAGTCAAGCAGGTGGCGGCGCGTCTGCGCCAGCGCGAGGCGATCAAGCGTGCGCGGGTGTTCCCGTACCAGCTGATGGTGGCCTACCGCGCGGCGGCGGGAAACATGCCGGAGGCGATCAGCGAAGCCTTGCAGGACGCCATGGAAGTGGCCACCGAAGCGGTGCCGCGCCTGTCCGGCGAGGTGGTGCTGGCGATCGACGTATCCGGTTCGATGCAGTCGCCGGTTACCGGCTACCGCCGCGGCGCCACCAGCGTGGCGACCTGCGTGGAAGTGGCGGCGCTGATCGCGGCCTGCTTCCGCCGCCGGCATGGCAAGACGCGGATCGTGCCGTTCGCCGAAGCGGTGCGCGCGATCAAGCTCAATCCGCGCGACAGCGTGATGAGCCAGGCACGCGACATCGCCCGGATGGTCGGCGGCGGTACCTGCGTAAGCGCCCCGCTGGCGCTGCTCAACCATGAGCGCACGGCGCCGGACCTGGTGGTGATCGTGTCGGACAACCAGAGCTGGCTGGATACGCGCCAGCGCGGCGGTACCGAAACGATGCGCCAGTGGGCGGCGCTGAAGGCGCGCAACCCGAGGGCGCGGCTGGTCTGCATCGACCTGCAGCCGTACGGCACCAGCCAGGCGAAGGAAGCGCCGGACGTGTTCCATATCGGCGGCTTCAGCGATGCGGTGTTCGAGCTGGTAGCGGGCATCGCGCAGGGCAAGCATGCGGGCCATTGGGAGGAACGCATCCAGGCCATGGAGTTGTGATCGCCACGGATGGCAGCGTAGTACCCCGGCAGGAATGGGCCTGCCGGGGCCAGGGAAGGACATACTTTTGAGTTTGCGGCGAATGCCGATGAAAGCTACTTGGAGAAGCCTTCGGGCGACGGGTTCAAATCCCGGCCCGCGCAAGCGGGATGCTTTCATCACTTTCGTCGCCGCAAGCGCACGGCGCAGCGAATGCCGGCGGACCTACTATCCCAAGCCGGTTCGTCATTTGTTTGTCGCTGCCCCATGCGCACTTTTTCACCGCGGCGAATGCCGGTGGACCTACTAGCTTCATAAGCTCCGGGTCGCGGGTTCGAGTCCCGCCGCCACCGCATCTATGGTGGCGTAGCTCAGCGGTAGAGCAGGACGGTTCACCTACTTTGTCGCCGCAGCTCTTCGAGACACGCCGGCCCGGCGGCGCAACAGCCCGGGCAAAGGAAACGAGGCCATGGAAAACCGCAACTACGATGTGATCCATCTTCCGGGCGCGGCGCCGATCAAGCTGTGGACGCGCGGCGTGCCGCTGGAAGACGAGGCGCGCGAGCAGCTGATCAATATCGCCCGCCTGCCCTTTATCCACGGCTGGGTGGCCGTGATGCCGGACGTGCACCTGGGCAAGGGTGCGACCGTCGGCTCGGTGGTGCCGACCGTCGGCGCGATCGTGCCGGCCGCGGTGGGCGTGGATATCGGCTGCGGCATGATCGCCGCGCGTACCACGTTGACCGCGAGCGACCTGCCGGAAAATCTCCAGGGCGTGCGTACGGCGATCGAAACCGCCGTGCCGCATGGCCGTACGCCGGGCCGCCGCGACAAGGGCGCGTGGGAAAACCCGCCGCAGGCCGCGCTGGAGGGCTGGAGCACGCTGCACGAGGACTTCAAGCGCATCGTGGAGAAGCATCCGAAGCTGGAGCGCGTGAATCACCTCAGCCACCTGGGTACGCTCGGCACGGGTAATCACTTCGTCGAGGTGTGCCTGGACGAAGAGCAGCGCGTGTGGTTCATGCTGCACTCCGGATCGCGCGGCGTGGGTAATGCGATCGGCTCGTACTTTATCGAGCTGGCCAAGCAGGACATGCGCCGCTGGGTGATCAACCTGCCGGACCAGGATCTGGCGTACCTGCCGGAAGGCAGCGAGCACTTCGCCGACTACGTGTTCGCGGTGGACTGGGCGCAGCGTTTCGCCCGCGCCAATCGCGCGATCATGATGCGCCACGTGGTGGAAGCGGTGCGCAAGGTTATCCCCAAGCCGTTCGAGGCGCAGGCCGAGGCGGTGAACTGCCACCATAACTACGTAAGCCGTGAACATCATCTCGGCAAGGACGTGCTGGTGACCCGCAAGGGCGCGGTTAGCGCGAAGCGCGGCGAGCTCGGCATCATTCCCGGCAGCATGGGCGCGAAGAGCTTTATCGTGCGCGGCCTGGGTAACGAGCAGAGCTTCCACAGCTGCAGCCACGGCGCCGGCCGCGTGATGAGCCGTACCGCCGCGCGCAAGCTGATCACGCTGGAGCAGCATCGCGAGGCGACCGCGCATGTGGAATGCCGCAAGGATGCGGAGGTGATCGACGAGTCGCCGGCGGCGTACAAATCGATCGATGCGGTGATGGAAGCGCAGCGCGACCTGGTCGAGATCGTGCATACGCTGCGCCAGGTGGTTTGCGTCAAGGGTTGAGAGAAAGGAAACGCGATGTTGGAAATCGATGGACAGGCCGGCGGTGGGCAGCTCCTGCGCACCGCCCTGGCGCTCAGCCTCTGCACCGGCGAGCCGTTTCGCATGGAGCGCATCCGTGCGAAACGCTCGCGCCCGGGGCTGATGCGCCAGCATCTGACCGCCGTGCAGGCGGCGCGGGAGATCGGTGCTGCGCGGGTGACCGGCGATGCGCCGGGATCGGCCACGCTGGAATTCGTGCCGGGCCCGGTACGCGGCGGCGATTATCACTGGCCGATCGGCACGGCAGGTTCCACCACGCTGGTGCTGCAGACGGTGCTGCCCGCGCTATGGCTCGCCGGTGTGACGGCGAGCCTGCGTCTCGAAGGCGGCACGCATAACCCGCTCGCGCCGAGTGCGGATTTTCTGGAGCACAGTTTTCTGCCGCTGATGCAGCGCATGGGCTTGCGTGCTTCGTTCGCGCTGCAACGCCATGGCTTCTTTCCGGCCGGCGGTGGCGCGTTGAAGATCGATATCGACGCGAGCGAGGCGCCCAGGCCGTTGCACCTGCCGGAGCGCGGCGCGCAACAGGAGCTGTCCGCGACAGCGCTGATGTCCTCCATCCCCGGCCGTGTCGGCGAGCGCGAGCTCAATGCGGTGCGCCGCCTGCTCGGCGTGGCGGACGAGCATCGCCATATCCGCCAGGCGATCCACTCGCCTGGCCCCGGCAATGCCTTGATGGTGCGCGTCGACAGCGAGCACGTGTGCGAGCTGTTCACCGCCTTCGGCGAGCGCGGCGTGTCGTCCGAGCGCGTGGCCGAATTGACCTGCGCCGAAGCCCGCGCGTACCTGGACAGTGGCGCGGCGGTCGGCCCCTACCTCGCCGACCAGCTGCTGCTCCCGCTGGCGCTCGCCGGCGAAGGCAGCTTCACCACGCAGCAACCCACCGACCACGCGCGCAGCAACGCCGCGCTGATCGAAAAATTCCTGCCGGTGCAGATCGATTTCGAGGAACTGGGCAAGGACCGCTGGCGGGTTGCCGTCAGCCGCTGACCCAGCGCTGGAGGGCGGCGTCCAGCATGGTTTCGTCGATATCAGTCTTGCTGGCGAGTCTTGGACCGATCGCCGCGAAGCGCTCGAGCTGCTGGCGCATCCATGGCCGCAGCGCGACGGGAAGCGGTTCGCGGTCGCCTTCGCTGGCCAGCGCCTTGCGTGCTTCGAGTTCGGCGATCCAGCCACGCTCCTCATCGCTGACCCACGGCGCCGCCAGCAGCTGCGCGAAGCGGGTCGGCGGCTGCGTGCGCGCGTGCTCGATCCAGCGGCAGGCCAGGATCGGGCGCAGGAAATAGAACAGCTTCTTCAGGCGCACCGTGTCGCCGGACAAATGCTCGTCGTGCGTGGTCGTCGCCATGCTCAGGTAATGGAACAGTGCGCGCGCCGGCTGGAAGTGGCGTCCGATGAGCTGGCGCACCTGCATCGCGAAGGCTTCGTCGGCGCGGTACACGATGGGCGAATCGAACCATTCGTTCAGGGCGAGGTTGCACTTGGCCATCAGGCGCAGCGCCTTGCGCAACTCCCAGCCGCTGACGTCGAGATCGCCGGGCAGCATGCGTTCGATCACGTCGCGCTGTTCGAACACCCTCAGGTACCAGTCGGGTGCATGCACGTAAACGAAGCGCACGTCGTAGTCGCTGTCCGGCGAGGCGAAGCCCCAGGCGCGGCTGCCGGACTCGGCGGCATAGAGCACGCGCACGCCGTGATCGCGCTCGATCGCGTCGATGGCGGACTGGATCGCTGCATCCATCACTGGCGTTGCTCCCAATGGGCGGTGAGTTCGCGCAGCAGAACATTGGCCGCGTCGGTATCGATGGTGTCGGGCAGGCTGCTGGCCGCGGTCTCGCGCTCGCAGCGGGCCGCGATGTCCTGGGCCATGTCGATCAGTTCGTCGTAGCTGAAACGCCCGGCGCGGATGTCCAGCAGCAGCGAACGCTGCTCGCCTTCGAAGCGCACGATCGGCCGCCCGTGGCGCACGATGGATTCGCCGGAAAGCAGCAGGCGCACGGTGTGCATCATGTTCTTGGCGTCGTAGTCCAGTTCGCCGCTTTCCTGCTGCCGCCAGCGCGCCTCGTTGCGTTCGCGGCGCCAGGTCCAGTAGTTCTGGTGGTCGGCCATAGCCTGCTTCCAGGCCTGCTCGTTGTAGAACAGCAGTCCGGCGAAGCGCTCGGCTTCTTCATCCAACGGGATGGATTCGCATACCAGCATGCCGTCGCGGAACACGCCGCGCGCGTCGCGGCCGTAGCGGTAGAGCCGGTAGCCGTCGCGCGCATGTTCGAGGCTGGCCGCGTGGAACTCGTCCAGGTTCCAGCCCAGCGTTTTCAACGGCAGCGGACGGCATGGTGCCGCGTTGCCGGGGATCAGCCGCTCGCGCGGGATGACATGGCAATAGTCTTCTTTCACCGGCCGCGCTTCCGGCCGCGGCTGGTTGATCCATTTGTTTTGGCCGCGCGCCTTGCGGATCTGCGTGAGCGCATAGCCGATATGGCTTTGCACGCAGGGTTTAGCGAGGAACAGCGAGCGCCGTGCCGCCAGCTGGTCCATTTCCGGGCTGCTCGAGCGCACGGTGTCCCGCGGCATGAACAGCAGTTCCAGCACATTGGGGTTGGCGGCCGAGAGCAGCTCGATCACACGCCGCAGGCCGTAGTAGACGATGTCGTTGCGCGCATCGGCGATCTGCGCGGCGGGTGCTTCCAGGCCCAGATACGCCGCGGCCGGCATCGCATAGATGCCGCGCAGGTCCTGGTCGCTTTCCGCCGTGGCCGTGCCATAGGCGTGGCTGCCCGCGATGCATTCGAACAACAGGGCAGGCGTGGCATGGGCGCGCAGTGCTTCCAGGGTGATCATGGCAACGCGCTCAGGGCTGCTGCGCAAGCCACGCATCGAGCTCCGCCAGCGTCGGCATGCCGCCCTGCGCGCCCAGGCGCGTGACGGACAGCGCCGCGGCCGCGCAGGCCTTGCGCACCGCCTGCGGCAAGCCTTCGTGCAGGAATACGGCGAGGGCGCCGTTGAAGGTGTCGCCGGCGCCGGTGGTGTCGACCGCGTCTACCTTGAAACCGGGCTGGTGTGCGGGGTCGCCGTCTTCGCGGTACCAGGCGCCTTCGTTGCCGCGGGTGAGCACCACGGGGCTGGGGGCCTGGCGCATCAGGGCGCGGAAATCCTGTTCGGCATCGGCGCCGAGCAGGATGGCCAGTTCGTGCTGGTTGGGCGTGACATAGCGGGCGAGCCGCAGCCACTCCACCGGCAGCCGTCGCGCGGGTGCGGGGTTGAGGATGACCGGCACGCCCAGGCGCTGGCCCAGGCGCAAGGTGGCTTCGACGCTTTCCAGCGGGATTTCCATCTGCACCAGCACGGCGTCGGCGCGGGCGATCGCGTCGCCGGCCGCTTCGACCTGCGCGGGTGTCACGCGTGCGTTGGCGGCGGGCACCACGATGATTTCGTTTTCGCCGCCGGCCACGGTAATCGAAGCGGTGCCGCTGCCGCAGTCGGCGATGCGCCGCACGTGGTCGAGCGCGATGCCTTCGCGCGCCAGGCCGTCGTAGAGCTGCTGGCCGAAGGCGTCGTCGCCGAGCGCGCCGACCAGGGCCACCTCGGCGCCGAGCCGCGCGGCGGCCACGGCCTGGTTCGCGCCCTTGCCGCCGGGGATGGTGAGGAAGCGCTCGCCCAGCACGGTCTCGCCCGGCCCGGCAAAGCGCTCAGCCAGCGTGACCAGATCCATGTTGATGCTGCCGACCACGACGACGCGCGCCATACCTGCTCCGGAACTCGGTGGGGAAAATCGCCGCCGAGCATACGGGATGGCACGCGTGCCGGTGGAGTGCGCTCAGTGCCCGGTATCGGGCATCGGCTTGGAGGGTTCGGCCGTGCCCTGCTTTTCCTGGCGCTTCTCGATCATGCGTTCCTTCATGGCCAGGTAGCGCTGGCGCTGGCTGTCGCTCAGCACGGACTGAATCTGGCGGTCGCCGTCTTCCATGATGGCGCGCGCCTGGTCGCGGCGATCCTGGCCCCTGGCGCTGCCGCGCAAGCTCTGCATCTTCTGCTGCTGGGCCTGCAGGATGCCGGCGACCTGGACCTGCTGCTGCGCGTTGAGGTCGAGGTGCCTGGCCAGCTTCTGGGCGCGTTCCTGCGGATCCGGCGGACGGCGCTGGCCGTGCATGGCCTGGCCGTCCGGCGGCGGTGCGCCGTTGTCCTGGGCGTGGGCGCCGAAGGCGGCGGCGAGGGCGAGAGCGATCAGGCACAGGCGGGTCTTCATGGCGCGACTCCTTGAGAGGTGCGCCCGGGAACGGCCCCCGGGGCCCGGGCGTTGACTTGAAAGGCACGCGCCGGACCCGAACATCGCTGTGCATTGCCGCCCGAGGATCACCTCATGATCGAACTGCACTACTGGCCCACGCCGAACGGCCACAAGATCACGCTCTTCCTGGAAGAGGCCGGCCTGCCCTACGAGATCAAGCCGGTGAACATCGGCAAGGGCGAGCAGTTCAAGCCCGATTTCCTGGCCATCGCGCCGAACAACCGCATGCCGGCCATCGTCGACACCGCGCCTGCCGATGGCGGCGGGCCGCTGAGCATCTTCGAGTCCGGCGCCATCCTGGAATACCTGGCGGAGAAGACCGGCCGTTTCCTGCCGAAGGACACGCGCGAGCGCTACAAGGTGCTGCAGTGGCTGTTCTGGCAGGTGGGCGGGCTGGGCCCGATGCTGGGGCAGAACCATCACTTCAACCGCTATGCGCCGGAGAAGATCCCCTACGCGATCGACCGCTACGTCAACGAAACGCGCCGCCTGTACGGCGTGCTCGACAAGCAGCTCGACGGCCGCGCGTTCATCGGCGGCAAGGACTACAGCATTGCGGACATGGCCTGCTATCCGTGGATCGTTTCGCACGAGGCGCAGGGCATGTCGCTGGACGATTTCCCGCATCTGAAGCTGTGGTTCCAGGCCATCGCCGCGCGGCCGGCCACGAAAAAAGCCTATGAAATCGGCGAATCGATCAAGGACCGCTTCGACCTGACCCAGGACGAGGAAGCGCGCAAGGTGCTGTTCGGCCAGGGTGCGAAACGCTGAGGCCGTGGTGCCGCATCGAGCCCGATGCGGCACTTTTTCCCGGGAAAAGGCTGGCTTCGCGCAGCATGACGGGTTTTAATCCGCGCTTGTTCTTGCGCCCCCGTTGCAGTCCAAGGAAGTACCCATGCGCGCTCTTCTGTTCGCCGCCCTCACGATGGTGACCCTGCCGACCATGGCCGAAAAACTCACCATCGAACGCATCTTCGACGGCGGCAGCCTCGCCGGCCCCGCGCCGCGCGGCCTGCAGATCTCGCCGGACGGCAGCCGCATCACCTTCCTGCGCGCGCGGCCGGACGACCAGTTCCAGCTGGACCTGTGGGAATACCGGCCCAAGGACAACAGCACGCGCATGCTGGTCGATTCGCGCAAGCTGGAGCCGCAGGGCGAGCAGCTGTCGGATGCGGAAAAGGCCCGCCGCGAGCGCGCCCGCACCGCCGGGCTGCACGGCATCCTCAGCTACCAGTGGTCGCCGGACGGCAGGCAGCTGCTGTTTCCCATTGGCGGCAAGCTGTACCTGTACGACCTGGCCGCGGCCAGGCCGGCGCCGCGCGCGCTGGAGACCGGCGGCGATGCGATCGATCCGAAGATTTCGCCCAAGGGCCGCTACGTCTCCTACGTGCGCGACCAGAACCTGTGGGTGATCGACCTGGAAAGCGGCGACGCGCGCCAGCTCACCCGCGACGGCGGCGGCACCGTGCACAACGGCGAGGCCGAGTTCGTCGCGCAGGAGGAAATGGGCCGCAGCAGCGGCTACTGGTGGGCGCCGGACGACAGCGCCATCGCCTTCGAGCGCTATGACGAGGCCAAGGTGCCGGTGGTCAAGCGCACCGAGGTGTATGCCGACCGCACCGACGTGATCGAGCAGCGCTATCCGGCCGCGGGCGATCCCAACGTGGCGGTGAAGCTGGGCCTGGTCGCGCCCACCGGCGGCGCGCCGCGCTGGGTGGATCTGGGCAAGGACGGCGACATCTACCTGGTGCGCGTGAACTGGCTGCCGGACGGCAAGCACCTGAGCTACCAGCGCATGCCGCGCAGCCAGCAGAAGCTGGAGCTGCGCCTGGTGGATGCGAAGACGCTGGCGCAGCGCAGCCTGCTCACCGACACCAGCAACACCTGGATCAACCTCAACGACGACCTGCGCTTTCTCAAGGACGGCAAGAGCTTCCTGTGGGGCAGCGAGCGCAGCGGCTTCCATCATCTGTACCTGTACGGCATCGACGGCAAGCTCAGGCATCCGGTGAGCCAGGGCGAATGGCAGATCGACGGCGTGCTGGCGGTGGACGAGCATGCGGGCACGGTCTACGTCGGCTCGAACCGCGACTTCGTGCCGGATCACCAGGTTTACGCGCTGAAGCTGGACGGCAGCACGGCCAGTGCGCCGGTGCGCATCAGCAAGGGCGACGGCAGCCATATCGCCGAGTTCGCGCCGAATGCCGCGTTCTACCTGGACACCTATTCCAGCGCCGACACGCCGCCGCAGGTCAGCGTGCACAAGCCGGACGGCGCCTTCCTCAGCTGGATCGAGCAGAACAAGCTCGACGAGAAGCATCCGTTCTGGCCTTACCGCGCCAGCCTGATCAAGCCGGAGTTCGGCACGCTGAAGAGCGCGGACGGGCAGACGCTGTACTACCGCCTGTACAAGCCGGCGGGTTTCGATCCGACCAAGAAATACCCGGTATTCGACACCTACTACGGCGGCCCGCACGCGCAGCTGGTGGCCAATGGCTGGGGCGACTACTTCAACCAGTACATGGCCAACCAGGGCTATGTGGTGTTCACCCTGGACAACCGCGGCATGGCGCGGCGCGGCCGCAAGTTCGAGGATCCGATCTACGAACAGCTCGGCGCCGCCGAGGTGGACGACCAGCTCGCCGGCATCGACTGGCTGAAGGCGCAGCCCTGGGTCGATGGACGCCGCATCGGCGTGTTCGGCTGGAGCTACGGCGGCTACATGACCACCATGCTGCTGGCCAAGGCTTCGAAGGAGATCGCCGGCGGCGTGGCGGTGGCGCCCGTCACCGACTGGCGCCTGTACGACACCTTCTATACCGAGCGCTACCTCGGCCGCCCGCAGGACAACGAAGCCGGCTATACGCGCAGCAGCCCGTTCGCCTGGCTCGACGGCCTGACCAGCAAGCTGTACCTGGTGCACGGCATGGCCGACGACAACGTACTGTTCGTCAACTCGACCAAGCTGATGGCCGAGCTGCAGAAGCGCGGCACGCAATTCCAGTTCATGGCCTACCCCGGTGCCAAGCACGGCTTGAACCTGCCGGGGCAGCGCAGCCATGTGTACCACCTGATCGCGAACTTCTTCGATCGCGAGATCAAGGGTGCTGCCTTGCCGGCGGCGCCGAAGCCGGCGGCCGCGGCTTCGGTCGCGCCTTAAGCAGAAAAGCCCGCCGGTCGGCGGGCTTTTTTTAAGCGGTGCCGCGGATTACTTGCTGATGCTGGGGCCGCGGATCGGATCGGCGCGGACCTTGCCGTCCACTTCCACGTTGATGACCCCGGGCTGCGCGCGGAAGCGCACCATGCCCTCTTCCGCCGACATGCCTTCCGGCAGCAGCACCACGACGGCCGGCGCCCAGCCGATGTCGCGCACATAAGTGGCACCGGCGGCATCGCAGGCGGTGCGCATGGTTTCGAGCGGAGTGCCGTCGCGGAAGCTGACGATCAGCTGCACCCGCGTGGCGGGTTGGGACGGCGTGGACGTGGCGGTGCTGTCGGTGTCGGCCATGACGATGGAGCTCCCTGGCGTGTCGGAGGCGCAGGCCGTGCTGCCCGCGCCGATCAGAAAGAACAGAAGGTACAGCTTGCGGCGGCCCGGCAAGGCGTCATCCATCACGCAATGCGGACCTGGCGCGGCGCGCTCACTGGGCGTGGCCGCCGACGCCCGAATCGCCCTGTTCCAGCGGCGGCGCCGTGCCGGCCACGGCCAGCAGGGCCAGCGCGTAGCCGTCCTCGATGCTGACGGTGGACACCTCGTCCCAGGAGAAGAACGAAGCCTCGCGCAGCCATTCGGCGTCGGGGCTGATCTCCTGCATGTAGAAACCGTCGTCCTCGAAGGAAATCAGCTTGCCGATGTAGCAGACCTCGGCCTCGTCCTCGCTGTCCACGTGCACGCCGATCACCGGCGCCTGCTTGGCGGCGGCCTGCACCACCTCGCGGATATCGTCCAGCGGGAAACCGCGCGGCGGCCGCGGCAGCAGCTGCTTCATGGCCAGGGCTTTCTCCATGAAGGGGGCGTGCTTGTCGGGCGCTTCCAGCTCGGTGATGTCGCGGTGCCGCATCACGTACATGCCGTCGTACGTGATGGCGTCGCCGACCACCCACAGCAGGAAGAATTCGCGGCCGACCCCGCCCACATAGCCGCAGAAGCTGCCGTGTTCGAGTTCACCGCGCCATAGACGGACCAGCTGTTGCTGCTGCTGCGCCTCGCGCAGCTGAGCGCGCTGGCCCGTCGTCTTAAGTTCGATCACCTTTCCCATACACCACGAATTCTATCAGCGGGGGTCTTTCCCCATGTTTACAGGATGTAGCGGCTCAGGTCCTCGTCCTTGACCAGGCTCGCCAGGTTCTTATCGACATATTCGGCGTCGATCAGGTATTTTTCGCCGGATTTGTCGGCAGCTTCGAAGGAGATTTTCTCCAGCAGCCGCTCCATCACGGTATGCAGGCGGCGGGCGCCGATGTTCTCGGTGCGTTCGTTCACCTGGAAGGCGACCTCGGCCAGCCGGTTCACCCCCGACTCCGTGAATTCGATCGTCACGCTCTCGGTGCCGAGCAGGGCCACGTACTGCTTGGTCAGCGCGTTGTGCGGCTCGCTCAGGATGCGCTGGAAGTCGTCCACCGACAGCGCGGACAGTTCCACGCGGATCGGCAGGCGGCCCTGCAGCTCCGGAATCAGGTCGGAGGGCTTGGCCAGCGAGAACGCGCCCGAGGCGATGAACAGCATGTGGTCGGTCTTGATCGGGCCGTACTTGGTCGACACGGTGGAACCTTCCACCAGCGGCAGCAGGTCGCGCTGCACGCCTTCACGGCTGACGCCGGCGCCGCCCCATTCGGAGCGCTGGGCGATCTTGTCGATCTCGTCGATGAAGACGATGCCGTTCTGCTCGGCGACGTAGACCGCCTGCGCGCGGATCTCGTCGTCGTTGAGCAGCTTGCCGGCTTCCTCGTCGATCAGCAGCGGGCGCGCGACCTTGATCGCCAGCTTGCGCTTCTGCGACTTGGCGCCGCCGATGTTCTGGAACATCTGGCGCAGCTGCTGGCCCATTTCCTCCATGCCGGGCGGCGACATGATCTCCACGCCCACGTTCATGGCGAAATCCAGCTCGATCTCGCGCTCGTCCAGCGCGCCTTCGCGCAGCTGCTTGCGCAGCTTCTGGCGAGTATCGTTCTCGATCGCCGGCGCCTGCTCGTGGTCCTGCGACCAGTCGGTGGGCGACTGGCGGCGCGGCAGCAGGGCGTCGAGGATGCGGTCCTCGGCGCGGTCTTCCGCCTGCGAACGCACGCGCTTGACCGCCTGCTCGCGGGTGAGCTTGTAGGACACGTCGGCCAGGTCGCGGACGATCGATTCCACATCTTTGCCGACATAGCCGACCTCGGTGAACTTGGTCGCTTCCACCTTCACGAACGGCGCATTGGCCAGGCTGGCCAGGCGGCGCGCGATCTCGGTCTTGCCCACGCCGGTGGGGCCGATCATCAGGATGTTCTTCGGCGTCACTTCGTCGCGCAGGTTCGGCTCCAGCTGCATGCGGCGCCAGCGGTTGCGCAGCGCGATCGCCACGGCGCGCTTGGCGTCGTGCTGGCCGATGATGTAGCGGTCGAGTTCGTTGACGATTTCGCGGGGAGTGAGTTCGGACATGGCTTTTGCTCGGGGAACGGGGACCGGGGATCAGGGAAACGGGTAGCGAAGCAACAGCGAACGGGCTCCCGTTCCCTGTTCCCCGTTCCCCGCAGACGTCACAGCTCTTCGATCGTCGTGTTGTGGTTGGTATAGATGCAGATGTCGCCGGCGATCTTCAGCGCGCGCTCGACGATCTGCCGCGCGTCCAGCTCGGTGTTCTCCAGCAGCGCCAGCGCCGCGGACTGCGCATAGGGGCCGCCGGAACCGATCGCGATCAGGCCGTGTTCGGGTTCGAGCACGTCGCCGTTGCCGGAGATCAGCAGCGAGGCGTCGCGGTCGGCCACCGAAAGCATGGCTTCCAGGCGGCCCAGGCGGCGGTCGGTGCGCCATTCCTTGGCCATTTCCACCGCGGCGCGGGTGAGGTTGCCGCTGTGCTTGGCCAGCTTTTCCTCGAACAGCTCGAACAGGGTGAAGGCGTCGGCGGTGGCGCCGGCGAAACCGGCCAGCACGTCGCCCTTGCCGAGGCGGCGGATCTTGCGCGCATTGGCCTTCATCACCGTATTGCCCAGGGTGACCTGGCCGTCGCCGCCGATCACGACGCGGCCATTGCGGCGGACCGAAACGATGGTGGTGGCGTGGAACGATTCCATGGGGAGCTGCCTCGGATGCGGAGCACAGGATGTGGGGAGAGCGCGGCCCAAACCCAAGTCCATGACGTCCGCCACCGGCGGCCGCGGCGCAAGAGATTGCTGCTACGCAGCATGGGAATTCGGACTTTTTGCGATTGACAGCAGCCTTCACACGCTTTTTACTGCGGGAAGAGGGGTTCCGCCGCATGAACTTGTGGCGGGCGAGAGGGAGGAAGGCGTCTCACGGGGAAACGGCCCAGCAGGGCCGTGCGAGAAGCCTCACATCGCCGCAGCGAACCGGGCAGTCATGCCGAAAAGATCTGGCTTGGAATTTGGATCGATCCATATTCTGTAGTTCGGAATTTAGATCGATTCAAATTCGTAAGAGACTGATTTCAAAAGGCAGTGATCGTCCCGCTCGCGTCCGGCTGCATGGGAGCGACCCCTCGAAGTCCGGTTTTTCCGCCCGCGTGGGTGGGCCGGGTCCGCCCCGCAAGGGGTGTCATGGGGAGATCACAACCAATGTCGAGCAGTAGCAATTCGAGCAGGAGATCGTTGGGCGGTCCGCTGCGTCTGAGCGTGCTGGCCCTGGCTCTGGGCAGCTGTTTCGTCGGTACCGCCGCCTTGGCGCAGTCCAATGCCTCCGGTGCCATCTTCGGCCGCACCGAAGCCGCACCGGGTACCACGGTGCATGTCGAGAATCCTTCCACCGGCATCAGCCGCGACGTCGCGGTGGATGCGGACGGCCGCTATCGCGCCGGTTCGCTGCCGGTGGGCGTGTACAAAGTGACCGTGCAGCGCAACGGCCAGACCGTGGACAGCCGCGACGCCGTCCAGGTCAACGTCGGCACCAGTACCGAAGTGACCTTCGGCGCGGCCGCCACCGCCGGCAGCGGCGCCAGGAATCTTGAAGGCGTGAGCGTGGTGGCCAGCGCCGTGCCGGCCATCGACGTGTCCTCGGTGGACACGCGCACCGTGCTCAATGCCGAACAGCTGCGCCGCCTGCCGATGCCGCAGACGGTGAACGCCGCGGTGCTGCTGGCGCCGGGTGCGGTGAATGCCGACTCGCGCTACGGCAATGCCGTTTCGCTGGGCGGTTCGTCCGCGGCGGAGAACCAGTACTACGTCAACGGCTTCCCGGTGACCAATCCGCTCACCGGCCTGGGCGCCACCAGCCTGCCGTTCAACTCGATCGAACAGGAACAGGTGTTCACCGGCGGCTACGGCGCCGAGTACGGCCGCTCGACCGGCGGCGTGGTCAACATCGTGACCAAGCGCGGCACCAACGAATGGAAGGGCGGCATGCAGGTGCTGTACACGCCCGCCGGCCTGCGCGAGACCGAGCAGCCCACCTACCGCCCCGGCGACGGCGCGCAGATCACCGGCCGCGACAAGCACTCGGCCAAGCTGTGGGAAACCACCTATGCCGCCTACCTGGGCGGTGCGCTGATCCAGGACAAGCTGTTCTTCTTCGGCGCCGCCGAGCGCATCAAGTCGGAGAACGACACCTACTCGCTCAGCAAGAACACCACCCGCTCGTACAACACCAACAAGACCAACCGCTGGCTGGCCAAGGTCGACTGGAACATCACCGACAACCACATCATCGAGTTGACCGGCCTGAGCGACACCGCGTCCACCTACGCCGACCAGTTCGTCTACGACGGCGTCAACGACATCCAGTACAACCACAAGGGCTGGCGCAGCCAGAAGAACCAGGGCACGGCCGGCTCCTCGCCGGGCGGCCAGGTCTACGTGGGCCGCTACACCGGCTACATCACCGACAACCTCACGGTGGATGCGCTGTACGGCAAGGAGCGCACCGACCACGTCGACCTCACCTCCGGTTCCAGCTGCACGTACTTCCAGGACAACCGCGACAGCGTGCCGCCGTCGCAGCGCCTGCAGGGCTGCAACATCTCCAGCGGCATCGCCGCGCCGGGCGCGTACGACGAAACCAACGGCTGGCATCTGAACCTGGAATACCGCCTGGGCAGCCACGACCTGCGCGCCGGTGTCGACCACTACAACGTCACCTCGCTCAACGGTTCGGACACCTCCGGCGGCGTGGGCTGGTTCTATTACGACAACCCGGCCAGCGGCGTGATCGAATCGCGCGGCAACCTGGCGGTGCCGCCGGGCCACACCGGCATCGTCGAGCGCTATGTGTTCCGCGCCATCGGCCAGGCCAAGGTGCGCCAGCAGGCGCAGTACCTCGAAGACCACTGGCAGGTGACCGACCGTTGGCTGGCCTATGTGGGCCTGCGCAACGAGCAGTTCGAGAACCTCAACGCCGACAACGACGTGTTCGCCAAGCAGCGCCACCAGCTGGCGCCGCGCCTGGGCCTGTCGTGGGACGTGATGGGCGATTCCAGCCTGAAGATCTACGCCAACGCCGGCCGCTACCACCTGGCGATCCCGAACAACGTCGCTGTGCGCGGCGCGTCCGGCTCGCTGTACGAAACCCAGTGGGGCACCTACGACGGCGCGGTCAACACCAACGGCACGCCGCCGAACTGGCATCCGATCGAAAACGTGGTCTACGCCAACGGTGCCGACGGTACCCCGCCCGACCCGCGCTCGATCTCGGCGCAGAACCTCAAGGCCTACTACCAGGACGAGTACATCCTGGGCTTCGACCAGCAGTTCGCCGACCATTGGACCTTCGGCGCCAAGGTGCGCTACCGCAAGCTGCGCAGCATCATCGACGACTGGTGCGACGACCGCCCGTTCATCAAGTGGGCCGCCGACCACGGCGTGAACTACGCCGATCCGTCGCCGGCCTGCTACATCATCAACCCGGGCGCGTCCAACCGCTTCCTGATCGACCTCGACGGCGACGGCAAGCTGGAAGACATCAAGCTCAGCAAGAACGACATCGGCCTGCCGGAAGCCAAGCGCAAGTACTACGCGCTCGACGCCTACCTGGAGCATCGCTTCGACGGCAAGTGGTACGGCCGCCTCGACTACACCTTCTCGCGCAGCTACGGCAACTCCGAAGGCCTGCTCAAGTCCGACATCGGCCAGCTCGATCCGTCCGTGACGCAGGACTGGGACCACAAGGAGCTGATGATCGGCTCGAACGGCCCCGAGGCCAACGACCGCACGCACCAGGTCCGTGCCTACGGCTACTACCAGATCAACCCCGAGTGGCTGGTCAGCGCCAACGTGCTGATCCAGTCGGGCCGTCCGAAGAACTGCATCGGCGTGTACCCGGGCGACATCCCGGCCGACATGAACTACGGCGCCTCGTACTTCTACTGCAAGGGCCAGCCGACGCCGCGCGGCAGCCAGGGCCGCCTGCCGTGGACGTACCGCCTGGATCTGGGCGTGCAGTACGCGCCGTCGTTCGCCAGGAACAACCTGACCTTCAGCGCCACCGTGGTCAACGTGTTCGACAAGCAGACGGTGCAGAGCATCAACGAGTCGGGCGAAACCGGCAGCGGCGCGCCCAACCTCAGCTACACCCAGCCCCTGTCGTACCAGACGCCGCGCTACATCCAGTTCGGCGCCCGCTACGACTTCAGCCTGTAAACGCGCAACCGCGAGCGCCACGGCGGCGGAAGATCGCCGTGGCGGCTCTCCCCTTTGACCACCGCTGGCCGGTGGTCTTTTTTTTGGCTCCAGCGCCGCGTCGTAGGTTGGGGTGAGCCACAGGCGAACCCCAACAATGCGGAATGGCTGAAGGCCGCGACGTCGGGGTTCGCCCGCGGCTCACCCCAACCTACCCTTTGCGCTTCGCCCGTGGATGCGCCGCGTCGTACACCTTGGCCAGGTGCTGGAAATCCAGGTGGGTGTAGATCTGCGTGGTGGCGATGTCGGCGTGGCCGAGCAGTTCCTGCACGGCGCGCAGGTCGCCGGAGGATTCCAGCATGTGGCTGGCGAAGGTATGGCGCAGCAGATGCGGGTGCACGCGCTTGGCGAAACCTTGCGCAAGCGCCAGCTGCTTCAGGCGCGCCTGCACCGTGCGCGGACTGATCGGCGCACCGCCGCGGCCGCGGAACACCGGGGATTCCGGCGTCTTCTGCCCGGTCTCGCCCAATGCACGCAAGGCCGTCACCGCATGCCGACCCACCGGCACGATGCGCGTCTTGCTGCCCTTGCCGAGCACGCGCACCTCGCCGGCTTCCAGGTCCAGGTCCAGCCAGCGCAGCCCGACCAGTTCGGAAAGGCGCAGGCCCGAGGAATAGAACAGTTCCAGCATCGCGCGATCGCGCACGCCCAGCGCGCCGTCGCCGCCCGATTCCACCAGCGTGGTGGCTTCGTCCACGTCCAGCACCTGCGGCAGCTTGCGGTGCACCTTCGGGCCGCGCACGCCGGCCACCGGATCGTTGTCGAGCAGGCCCTCGCGCCGCAGCTGGCGGAACAGGCTGCGGCAGGACGACAACAGGCGCTGCAGGCTCTTCGGCGCAAGGCCGGCGCGATGCTCGGCGGCGACGAAGCCGCGCATGCGGTGCGCATCCAGGCGCGAGAACGCATCGATCTGCTGGGCTTCCATCCAGCGCAGCAGCTTGTCGAGATCCCGCCGGTAGCCATCCACCGTATGCGGCGAGGCCTTGCGCTCGCCGGCGAGGCGGGCGAGCCAGGCCTCGACCTGGCCGCGCGGGTCCATGCTCAGGCGCCGTCCCGCGAGCGTTGCAGGGCGGCGGTCACGGTGGCGGCGATCATCTTCAGGAACACCGTGCCCATGCCGGGTTGGAAGCGGTCCTGATCGCGGCTGCCGATCGCCAGCATGCCCAGGCCGTCCAGCGGCATCAGCGCGGACGAGTGGATCTGCGGCGCTTCGTCGCCGAACAGGCGGTACAGGCGTTCGGCGGAAAGGCGGCCGGCGACCGGTTCGTGATGGGCGAAGAACTCGGCGAATTCCGGCAGCGCCTTCGGGCCGCCGGGCGCGCGCACCAGCCAGTCCGCCGGCGGCAGCTCCAGGTCGTACACCAGCAGGCGCACCTGGTCGGTCTGGAAATCCTCGGCCAGCCGCGCGATCACGCTGCGCGCGGCCACGGCCGGCGTGCCGGCGCGCAGCACGGCGACGTTGAGCTCGTGGATGCGCTGCATCAGCCGCTCGTTCTCGGCCGCGATGCGGGTCAGCTCCGCCAGCCGGCGTTCCAGCTCGGCATTCTTCTCGCGCAGGTTCTGCGTCTGGTAGGCCGCCAGCGAGGCGACCTGGCCCTGCTCGCGCGGCAGTTCCAGCTGCCCGGCCAGTTCGGGGAATTCATTGAGGAAGCCCGGATGGCGGCGCAGATAGGCCGCCACCTCGTTGGCCGTGAGGGTGTCGTCCAGAGCGGTGTCGGTCATGCGCGGGTACCTCGTCAACCGGTGCGGCCGGTTCGCTGCCCGGTCCGGAGTGTGTGCTGCCCCGGGCGGCGCTTCAATGCGCCCCGCCCAGCCATTCGCCTTCGAACGCGAAGGCGGCCGGCCCGGTCATCCACAAGGTGTGGCCGGGCCCTTGCCAATCGATCTGCAGGCGGCCGCCGGGCAGGTCCACCTGCACGCTGTCGTCCACTTCGCCGCGCTGGCGCAGCACCGCCATCGCGGCGCAGGCGCCGGTGCCGCAGGCGCGCGTCCAGCCGCTGCCGCGCTCGTGCACGCGCAGGCGCAGATGGGCGCGGTCCACGATGCGCACGAAGCCGGCGTTGACGCCTTGCTTGAAACGCGGATGCGCGGTGAGCGCTGGACCCAGGCGGTACAGCTCGGGCGCGCCCAGGTCGTCCACCGCCACCACCGCGTGCGGATTGCCCATCGACACGGCGCCGATCTCCAGCGTGTGGCCGTCGGTGTCCAGCGTGTAGCGTTCGGACGGTGCGGCGGCATCGAAGGGAATCTGCGCCGGTGCGAAGGCCGGCTCGCCCATGTCCACCGTGACGCGGTCCGCCGCCAGCAGGCGCACCGCGACCGGACCGGACGGGCTTTCCAGCCGCACCGTCTCGCCCAGCGGCAACTCGCCCGCGCGGTGCAGCCAGGCGGCCACGCAGCGCACGCCGTTGCCGCACTGGCCCGAGGGCGTGCCATCGGCGTTCCAGATGCCGTAATAGAAGCGGCAGGACGGATCGCGCGGCGCCTCGATGCTGATCAGCTGGTCGAAGCCCACGCCGCCATGGCGGTCGGCCATGGCGCGGATTTCTTCGGCGTCCAGCGCAAAGCCTGACGCGCGGGCATCGACCATGGCGAAGTCGTTGCCGATGCCGTGCATCTTGGAAAAGCGCAGCGTCATCGCTTGCCTCAGTGCGAAGCCGGCTGCGC
The DNA here is from genome assembly GCF_049532885.1 of Dyella marensis. NCBI lineage: Bacteria > Pseudomonadati > Pseudomonadota > Gammaproteobacteria > Lysobacterales > Rhodanobacteraceae > Dyella > Dyella marensis. The sequence continues at coordinate 5,075,527 of NZ_CP064029.1, read as the reverse complement.
CGCGGTGGCGGCCGGGGCCGGCGGCATGGTGGTGGGCGTCTGCGTGGGCTGCGGCGGCACGGTATTGGCCGGTGCGGGCGCCGGCTTCGGCGGCGGCATGTACAGCGGGCCCTTGTTGCCGCAGCCCGAAAGCGCGGCGGCGGCGACGCAGAGCAGCGGAAGCAGCAGGATGGATCGGCGCATGGGGGTGGGTTCCTACGGAGTCCGCGGCAGTATAGCGAGGCGCAGCCGCCGGGCTGCATGAACCGTCCGCGTCCGCATTCCATGACGCACCGCGCACGCCGCCGCACGGAGCGGCCGGCGCGACTCGCTATCATGCGCGCACCGGCCGCACCGCGGCACCGAGAGATCCGAACGACGATGGACTGGAACACGCAGGACTGGACCACGCTGCTGCGCCTGCCCAGCACGATCCTGCTGGCGCTTGCCGCGATCGCCCTGCTGTTCGCCCTGGCCCAGCTGATCGCCTTGCGCGCACGCCTGCAGGCGCGCCAGCGCGCCGCCGCCGCGCTGCGCAGCCTGCTGCTGCTGGCCGGTTTCGCGCTCACCCTGCTGCTGGCCGGCATGGGCTGGAGCCTGCGCGGCTATCGCCTGCTGTCCGAGGAAGCGCCGGTGGTGGATATCGACGCGCGCATCCTGTCGCCGCAGCGCTGGGCGCTCACCCTGCGCTGGCCCGACGGCAGCACGCGCCAGGTGCAGCTGGCCGGCGATGCGTGGCGCGTGGAAGCGGTGGTGTTGAAGTGGAAGACGCCGGCCCTGCTGGCCGGCCTGCCGCCGCTGTACCGGCTGGACCGCCTCAGCGGCCGCTACGACGACGCGCAGCAGGAAGCGCAGGCGCCGCGCACGGTGATCGGCTTCGACCAGGCCGGCGCCTTCGACCTGCCGCACTGGCTGCCGGGCGTGGACACCGTGTTCGGCAGCGGCGCCTTCCTGCCGCTGGTCGACGAAGGGCATTACAGCGTGAGCCTGATGCGCACCGGCGCGCTGGTGGCGCGGCCGGACGAGGCGACGGAGCGCCGGCTCGGCCAGCCGTTCGGCGGCTGAGCCGCCGCCGCGGCTTCAGCCGAGCGCTTTCTCGTAGCGCCACGCATCGGCGCCGTCTTCGTAATAACTCGCGTAATGGCCGATGCGTGCGTAGCCCAGCCGCTCGTACAGGCGGATCGCCGCGTGGTTGTCCGTGCGCACTTCCAGCCGCAGCGCATGCCGGCGCTTGCGCCGGGCCGCCAGCTCGGCCGCCTCGATCAGCGCCGAGCCCACGCCCTTGCCGCGCGCCTCGGCCCGGGTGGCGATGGAATACAGCCGCGCCACCTTGCTGCCCTTGCGGAAGAACACCACCGCGGTGCCGAGGAAACGCCGGTGATTGGCGCTGGCCACCAGCACCTGCGCGCTTTCGCTGTCCAGGTGGCGGCGGTACTGGGCACGGCTCAGGCGGTCGCCGGCGAAGCTCTGCTCCTCCAGCGCGACCAGGTCGTCCAGGTCGGAAAGCTCGGCACGTCGCACACGCACGGCGGCGGTCGCGGGCATGGGGGTCATCGGCGGTGGATTCCGGTGCGGCGGTAACGCGGCGGCGAGGGGCGGAGGGACGAAACGAAGCGCGGCACTCTAGTCCCGTGGCGGTCGCCTCGCAATCGCCCGTGCGTCATGGCCGGCGCGGCGGCGTTTAGACGAGAGTCATCCCACTCCCTTGTGCACGCTCCGGCCTGTGCGAAACTGCGCGCTCCGTGCCGCCCCGTTCCATCGACGAGACGACACCCTCGTCTGCCCAAGCCCAAGGTGCCATGGCCCGGCTCGTCATCGTCGTCGAGAAAGCCTCCGACTGGAGTTCCTACTATCCGTCCGTCGACGTAGTCACGGCGATGGACTACCTGCGCGAGCCGGTCTCCACCGACGACGAACGCACGCAGGTGATCAACCTCTGCCGCAGCTACAAGTACCTGGGCACCGGCTACTACGTGTCGCTGCTGGGCGAGGCGCGCGGCCACAAGGTGATGCCCTCGGTGCGCACGGTGAACGACCTGCGCCGCCGCTCGCTGTACGGCCTGGATATCGAAGACCTCAACCAGAAGCTCACCCACTTCCTGCCCGCCGGCGGGCGCGACACCACCGACTTCGGCATCCTGGTGTACTTCGGCGAGACCGCCTACACCGCGCTGCAGGACCTGGCGCGCCAGGTGTTCGAACTGTTCCCCTGCCCGCTGCTGCGCATCGAGTTCGAGCGCGACCGCGTGTGGCAGGTGAGCTCGATCAAGCCGGTGGGCCTGCACAGCCTGGACGATGCCCAGGAAGACGCCTTCGCCGAGGCGCTGGACCGCTTCTCCAAGAAGCTGTGGCGCAAGCCGCGCGCGCGCAAGCGCTACCGCTACGACATCGCCATGCTGGTGGACCCGAACGAGTCGATGCCGCCTTCGAACAAGAAGGCGCTGAAGTCCTTCATCCAGGCCGGCAAGGAACTGGGCATCGAGGTCGACCCGATCGGCAAGGACGACTACCAGCGCCTGGCCGAGTACGACGGCCTGTTCATCCGCGAGACCACCGCCAGCGACAACCACACCTACCGCTTCGCCCACCGCGCCGAGCGCGAGGGCATGGTGGTGATGGACGACCCCAGCTCCATTCTTCGCTGCACCAACAAGATCTATCTCAACGACCTGATGGTGTCGCGCAAGCTGGCGGTGCCCAAGACCGAGATCCTGTACCGCGAAGACGCCAAGGGCATGAAAGAGATCGCCGCGCGCCTGGGCTATCCGCTGGTGCTGAAGATCCCGGACGGTTCCTTCTCGCGCGGCGTGATGAAGGTGGAGGACGAGCGGGCGCTGGAAAAGGCCGCCGGCGAACTGTTCCAGCACAGCTCGCTGCTGCTGGCGCAGGAATTCCTCTACACCGAATTCGACTGGCGTATCGGCGTGCTCAACCGCGAGGCGCTGTACGCCTGCAAGTACTACATGTCGCGCGGCCACTGGCAGATCTACAACCACGGCGCCAAGGGCACGGACAAGTCCGGCGGCTTCGAGACCATCCCCGTGCGCGACGCGCCCAGCGACGTGGTCAAGCTCGCGCTGAAGGCCACCCAGGGCATCGGCGACGGCCTCTACGGCGTGGACCTCAAGCAGGTCGACGGCAAGCCGGTGGTGATCGAGGTGAACGACAACCCGTCGATCGATGCGGGCGTCGAAGATGCGTACCTGGGCGAGGACCTGTACCTGCGCATCATGCAGGAGTTCCTGCGGCGCATGGAGCGCAAGCGGCTGGGCATCGCCGACTGAGGTCGGGCCGCCCCGGTGTCCTTCCTGGATCACCGGGGCTCGAGGCGCCATTCCCTGCGCCGCGACGACAGGTGCACCGCCAACCCTGGCGACTGCCATCGCGTCCCTTCAGGCGCACATCCCGTACGCCAAAGCTCCACTGCCAAGCGGAAGCCGTTTCGATCAGTGCCACACGGCCTGGCGCGCCCGCGGCCGGCGGCGCAGCACCAGCGCGAGCAGGTCGCGCGGCAGGCGCGGTTCCAGCACCAGCAGCAGGGCCAGCGGCGCACCCAGCAGCCAGAACGCCGGCGTCCAGCCGAGCAGGTCGGTGCGCGCCGGCACCAGGGTGGTCAGCAGCAGCACGGCGCCGGCCAGCAGCCACAGCAGGGCGCCGGCGGCGAGGCGGTGGTGGCGGGCGGCATCGGAGGTCTGCGTGCGCATGGCGGCGGTCCGTCGTGGTCGATGGAGTGAGTTTGCGCGTGGCCCATCTCATAGCCTGCGACCGTTGCAATTACCTCCCAAGGACGAATCCTTCTCCCCCCGGGAGCACGCGGGGAGGGCACAGGGATGTGCCCGGCTGTGAGGAGCGAGGAAGGTGGCGGCAGCCGGATGAGGGTCCGGCCGGAGCGAAGCACATCACTCTTGCGCTCCACCCGCACCCTCACCCCCAACCCCTCTCCCGACGGGAGAGGGGCTTACAATGTGCGGCTGCGGTCGACCATTCAGCCCCGCGTGGCGGCCGCTATTTCTTCCAAGGAGCATTCGATGAGCGCAGCGCAGTTCGCCGTCTTCGGCCACCCGATCGCCCACTCCCTGTCGCCGCAGATCCACCAGGCCTTCGCGCGGCAGTTCGGCATCGCGCTGGAGTACCGCACCATCGATGCCGCGCCGGCCGAATTCGCCGCCGCCGCGCGGCGCTTCTTCGCCGAGGGCGGCCGCGGCGCCAACGTCACCCTGCCGCACAAGGCCGCCGCGTTCGCGCTGGCCGACGAGCGCAGCGAAGCGGCCATGCGCGCCGGCACCGCCAACGTGCTCACCCCGCTGCCGGACGGGCGCATCGCCGCGCACAACACCGACGGCGCCGGCCTGGTGCGCGACCTCACCGAGCGCCACCGCATGGACCTGCGCGGCCACGACGCCCTGCTGCTGGGCGCCGGCGGCGCCGCGCGCGGCGTGGCCTGGTCGCTGCTGGATGCCGGCGTGCGCACGCTGACCATCGTCAACCGCACGCCGGAAACCGCCGACGCACTGGCCGACGCCATCGGCGAGCCGGCGCGCGCGCATACCCGCTACTGGGAAGACCTGGACGACATCGGCAGCTTCGACCTGATCATCAACGCCACCTCGGCCGGCGTGCTGGGCAAGCCGCTGGACCTGCCGTTCGGCTTCGTCGGCAACCGCGCCACCTGCTACGACCTCTCCTACGGCAAGGCCGCCGCCAACTTCGTCGCCTGGGCCCGCGCGGCCAACGCGCTGCATGCCTTCGACGGCCTGGGGATGCTGGTGGAAACCGCCGCCGATGCGTTCGAGCTGTGGCACGGCAAGCGCCCCGACACCGACCCGGTGCACGACGAACTGCGCCGCCAGTACGGCTGAGCCATGAGCCTGGCCTGCCGCCCCGGCTGCGGCGCCTGTTGCATCGCGCCGTCGATCAGCTCGCCGATCCCCGGCATGCCCCAGGGCAAGCCGGCCGGGGTGCGCTGCATCCAGCTCACCGGGGACAACCGCTGCGCCATCTTCGGTCGGCCCGAACGACCGGCGGTGTGCTCGCGGCTGCGGCCAGAAGCGGCGATGTGCGGCGGCGGCAGCGCGCATGCCTTGCGCTATCTGGCGGCGACGGAAGCGGCCACAGCGTAACGCCGATGGAACAGCTTCGATGGAAGCGCGCCACTTGGACGTTCAAAAAATCATTTAGACGTCCAAATAGCGACTCCCGCAAGCTCCTGCGAAGCTTCGCGTGCTAGCGTTCGCCGACCAGGGGGATCCACATCATGCGGGGAGAGAGCATCATGTCGTCGAAGGGTTCCGTACGTCTCGGTCCGGCGATCGCCGTCGGACTGTTTGCCATGTTCGGGAGCATGGCCGCGGCGCACGCGGCGGCGGGAGACCCGCCGATCGGTGCGAAGGGCGTGGTGGTGGCCGATCCGGCCGTGCCGCGTCCGCCGGGCACGCCGTGCGTGGTGCAGTTGTTCAACGATGACGTCTTCAACGATTTCAATGCGCGCCCCTACGACTACGCGCCGCCGGCCGGCTGCGCAGGCAAGTGGTCGAAAGTGGTGCTGGAAGCGGATTTCTCGGTCACCGCCGGACGCCAGTTCGACCGCACCGCCAATCTGTGGCTGGGCGGCGTGAACATCTACTTCGGCACCACCCAGGAACCCTCGGCCACGGTGTCGCCGAGCTGGCACGTGGAGCGCGACCTCACCGACTACGACGCTCTGCTGCGCAGCCCCGGCAAGGGCCAGGCGGTGATCGGCAACGTCGTCAACGACACTTACACCGGCGTGATCCACGGCAGCGCGCGCCTCCTGTTCTATCCCGCCTCGCTGATCGCGCCGGCCGCGCCGGTGCCGGATGCGGTGTATCCGCTCGGCGCCGACCCGATCGGCAATACCACCACGCTCAATACGCCGACCGACAAGCTCGCCAAGACGCTCACGCTGCCGCGCAACGTGGTGCGCGCCTACCTGGACGTGTTCGCGCAAAGCCAGAGCGGCGATGAGTTCTGGTACACCTGCGTGCCGGACCAGTACGCCGCGGAAACCGAAGAATGCGGCGGCGGCAATTTCCGCGAAGCCGAAGTCAGCATCGACGGCCAGCCGGCCGGCGTGGCCCCGATCTATCCGTGGATCTACACCGGCGGCATCGATCCTTACATGTGGCGCCCGACGCCCGGCGTGCAGACGCTGAACTTCATGCCCTACCGCGTGGACCTCACGCCGTTCGCCGGCCAGCTCAGCGACGGCACGCCGCACGAAGTGGCGGTCAACGTGGCCGGTGCGCACGGTTACTTCTCCGCCACCGCGGCGCTGCTGGTGTATCGCGATCCGCATGCCAGGCAAGTGACCGGCCATGTCACGCGCAACACGCTGGTGGGCCAGGCGCCGACGCCTGCCATCGGCGACACCCTGGTCACCGACGCCAGCGGCAACCTGACAGGCGACATCACCACCAAGCTCTCGCGCCAGTTCGTGATCGAGGGCTACACCACCACCTCCAGCGGCCGCGTGGTGAGCACGGTGGCGCAGACGGTGGGCTTCGACGACACGCAGAGCTTCGTCATCAACGCATCGACCTTCCACCAGATCTCCGCGCAGGTGACCAGCGTGGACAGCGTCAGCCGCAGCCGGATCGGGCCGCTGCTCACGGTGGAGTCGCGCCAGCAGGCTTCGTATCCGCTGCGCGTGGACTACAACCAGGTGCTGGCCGCCGACGGCAGCCTCAGCGCGGCCAGCACCGTGCACCAGGGCCTGACCAGCCACGCCGAACGCCGCTGGCTGGGCTTCCCCACCTATGCGGCTGACTTGAGCAACACCATCGATACTGGCGACACGCTCAACTTCGACGCCAGCGGTGCGCTCACCAGCCATACCGGCCAGCACAGCACGCAGGGCTACAGCTTCCGCGACAGCTACGGCAGCTGCTATCGCGTGGACCTCGCCACCGATACCGGCGCGCTCGCCAGCTATGCCTCCGGCACCGGCTGCCCCGGCGGCCAGAACCGGGTGTGGTGGATCGCCCATCCGGACGGCTCGCCCGACAGCCGCAACCTGCAGGTGCTCTGGTAAGGAACCGGCGCGCGCCGCTCTCCGGCGGCGCGCGCCTCCTGATCTGCAGCTTGCTTTTTGCGGGCAACATCTCCGCAATATCGCCTCCCTAAGCTGGCGCGCCCCGCGTCTCCCCACGCCGAAGCCGCCATGTCAAAGCTCAACTCTTCCCGCCGCACCGCGGGTGCGACCCGCTACGCCCTGCTGATTCTCGTCGTGCTGCTGGCCGGCGCCGGCGGCGTGATCGCCTGGGTGCTGCACGCCAACCGCGACGTGCCGACCGTGGCCGATACCGCCGCCGCCGACACCGGCGAAATCCATCGCGAAGGCGCGCCCGGCGGCGTGGCCGACCTGCTCAAGCGCGCCCGCGCCTCGGTGGCGCAGCAGCGCCTGCTGGCGCCGGCCGGCGACAACGCGGTGGAGTGGTATCTGCGCGTGTTGAAGCAGGAGCCGGCCAATCCGGTGGCGCAGGATGCGCTGCGCGAGCTGTTCCCGTTCGCCGCGAATGCGGCCGAGCAGACCATCGGCGAAGGCAATGCGGCCGAAGCGCAGCGCGAGATCGACCTGCTGACCCGCGCGGACCCGGCCAACTACACGCTCACCATCCTGCGCGCCAAGCTGCAGGCCCAGGCGCAGGTGGCGGAAGACCACCGGCGCAAGGAGGAACAGCTGGCGCAGGCCGCGGCGCAGAAGGCGCAGGTGCGTTCCGCCGCCGCGCCGGTAACCACCGCGCCGGCGCCGGTAGTGGCGAACAATGCACCGCCGCCGGTGGCGCATCCCACACCTGCCGCGCCGGCGGAAAACCCGGCACCGCATCCGGCCGCACCGGCGCCGGCTGCTGTTGCCGCCAGCACCTCGCCGGTGCTCAAGCGTCGCGTCGAACCGTATTACCCGGACGACGCGCGCCGCACGCGCCGGCAAGGCTGGGTCGACGTGCGCTTCACCGTGGAAGCCGACGGCTCGGTCAGCCATGCCGGCGTGATCGGCGCCGAGCCGCGCAACGTGTTCGACCGTTCCGCGCTCACCGCGGTGGAACGCTGGCAATTCACCCCGGGTACGCGCGACGGCAACGCGGTGCCGATGGAAGTGCGCCAGCGCATCGATTTCCATTTGTGAACTCCATTAGAGAGCGCTACGCGGCGCATAATCGCCGCCTGCTTCCAGGAGAACCACGCCATGCGCAAGGCCATGCCCGCCCTGTTCCTGCTCGCCGCCGCGATCGCCACCGGCGCCTGCCATGACACGACGCATGACGGCGCGAAGACGGAGGCGAAACCCGTCGCCGGCTTCGTCACCGACACGGCGGCGTTCGACGCCTTCATCGCCACGCATCCCACGCCCGCGCAGTTCCATGCGCGCTACCCCGACGTGCAGCTGGTCACGCCGGACATGGTCACCACCATGGAAATGCGCAGCAACAACAGCCGCTACTTTCCCGAGCTGGACAAGGACGGCCGCATCACCGGCGGCGGCTTCCGCTGATCGTCACAAAGCGATTGCCAAGCACGTCACATCGCTGACATCTGCCGGGACTACCGTGGCGCGCCGTCCTGCCGTGTGAAATGCACGTGTAGGGCGCTCCATCCCATCGGCCAGCTGTCATGTCCCGTGCGTTCCCTGCCGCGTTTCCCCGACGCGGCCTGCTTGTGGTTTCCATCGCGCTGTTCGCGGCCGCGGCGATCGCCGCGTATGCGTTCCTGCGCACGCCCGCCATGGATGGTGCGGGCGTTCAAGCCAAGGGACCGGCCGAAGCGGCCAGCAGCGGCGGCCAGGACAGCGGCGTCGGCATCATGCTCGGCCTGGCCAGGAGCGCGGTGGACGAGAAGCGGCTGATCGCGCCGGCCGGCGCCAATGCGTTCGAGTTCTATCTCAGCGCGCTGCAGCTTGAGCCGGACAACGCCACCGCAACCGCGGGCCTGCACGAGCTGTTCGAGCCGGCCGCGGACGACGTCGAGCGCGCCATCAACGACAACCATCTCGACGAGGCGCAGCGCGAGCTGAGCCTGCTGCGCGAATTCGACGGCACCAACTACAAACTGGCGCTGCTCGGCGGCAAGCTCGATGCGCAGCGGCAGATCCAGGTGCGCGAGGACGAGGCGCGCGCGGCGGTGATCCAGTCGCAGGCGACGTCGTCGTCTTCCGCGCCGGCGCAGTAGCCATGCCGTAGCTTGGGGTAAGCCAGAGGCGAACCCCAACATCGCCAGCTTCAAGCGCATCGCCACGTTGGGGTTCGCCTTCGGCTCACCCCAACCTACTTGAGCAGAGGACCGGTCTTGCGCAGCAGCAGCTCGACCAGTTCGGGCTGCATGAAGGCGTAGTCGTCGGGAATGCCCAGCACCACCACGCGCTTGTCCTTGAGCTGCCGCGCATGGCGCGACTGCAGCCGGCGCCGGTGCGCGTTCTCCATCACCACGATGAGTTCGGCCCAGTCGATCTGTTCGGCCGATACCGGTGTTTCGGCGTCGGCGGCCAGCCCCGCGGAGTCGACTTCGATACCGGGCCAGCCGCGGAACACCTGTTCCGCGGTGGGACTGCGCAGCCGGTTGCGGCTGCACAGGAACAGGACGCGCAGCTTGCTCATCCGGCGGCGAGGTACTCGTCTTTCAGGCGCACGTAGTGGTCGGCGGAGTAATGCAGCTGCTCGACCTGCTTGTCGCTCAGCTGGCGCACGCACCTGGCGGGGTTGCCGACCCACAGTTCGCGTTCGCCCACCACCTTGCCGGGCGGGATGACGGCGCCGGCGGCGACGAAGCCGTACTTCTTCACGGTGGCGCCGTCGAGCACGGTGGCGTGCATGCCGATGAGGCAGTAGTCCTCGATGGTGCAGGCGTGGATGACGGCGGCGTGGCCGATGGTGACGCCTTCGCCGACCAGGGTGGGGAAGCCGCCGGGGGAGTAGGGGCCGTCGTGGGTGACGTGGATGATGCTGCCGTCCTGGATGTTGCTGCGGGGGCCGATGCGGATGTGGTGGACGTCGCCGCGGAGGATGGCGCCGGGCCAGATGGAGGTGTCGTCTGCCAGTTCGACTGCGCCGATGATGGTGGCGGCGGGGTCGACGTAGACGCGGGCGCCGAGGGTGGGGGCTATGCCCCGGTAGGTACGGAGGTTGCTCATGTGCGCATTGTCCTTGCGCGTTGGACTGAGCGCTAGCTCGTCATCCCGGCGTAGGCCGGACGAGCGCGTAGCGCGAAGAACGCCCGTAGGGCGGCCCCGAAGGGGTGAGCGAAGCGAATCATCCAGTAGCGACTAGGTGTGGTTGTCGCGACTTGGCCGCTTATGCAGCGGGCATTTCGGACGCCTGCCGGCGCCCGAGTCACTTTCTCTTTGCTGGCCCAAAGAGAAAGTAACCAAAGAGAGAATGGCCTGAGAGCCAAGGCTCGCGACGCGACTAGAAGGAGCAGTGGGCGGCTGCGGTAACTTGATTAACCTGGGTCTACACGAAACATCAGTGCGTTTACGTAACGGCTGCTTCAACGTGCCGTGGCCGAGAGGATGTTCAAGAATCGAGGCCAGCTTTTGCTCTTCGTTCCTGTATGCGACACCACCCCACTTCTCCCTCTCCCCTCCGGGGAGAGGGCGGGGTGAGGGGCCGGGCTCGCCACGACGTGACTGACCGAAGGCCGCGCGTGAGCTTGGCCTTATGGATTTTCCAGCACCCGCATCGTCTCGCGATAACCCGCTTCGACCGCCCTCTCCCAATCGCCCCAATCGAGCACGCTCACATGCTCCAGTGGCGGCGTCACCAATACATCGGCTAACCCGCGGCGGTGTTCGCTGGCGCCTTCGCTGTTGACCATCGCTGCGCGCACCAGTGTGGAGACCAGGCCTGGGCGCTGGATCGCTTGGCGCTGCAGCATCAAGCGCCACCACGGAGGGGTGCTGTATTCCTCGGCGGTAGTGAGGAGGGAGATGTCGGCGCGGATGTCGATGGCGGTGATGTGGGCGATGCCGTCGGTGGACATGACGTCGGTGGGGAGGTTGTCGACCAGGGCGCCGTCGACGTAGACGCGGCCGCGGTGCAGTACGGGTGGCAGGACGCCGGGGATGGCGCTGGAGGCGCGTAGCCACATCCATAGCGGGCCGGCTCGCTGCACCACCATGCCGTCGCCGGACAGGCAGGTCGCCACGCAGAAGAACGGGAGCTTGAGGTCTTCGATGTCCAGGGCGCCGAAGGCGCGGCGCAGCATGCTGGCGGCGCGGCGGCCGCGGGTCAGGGCGACGACGGGCAGGGTCCAGTCCGAGAGCGGGCGGCCTTGCACGAAGGCGCGGCGGTAGACCTCGGTCATTTCCTCCAGGCCCCAGCCGGCGGCGACGCCGGCGCCGATGATGGCGCCGATGCTGGTGCCGCCGACGCAGTCGAATTCCTGGCCGGCTTCCTTCAGCGCGCGCAGCGCGCCCAGATGCGCGAGGCCGCGCGCGCCTCCGCCGGCCAGCACCAGGCCGCGCGCATTGCCGCTGACCAGGCGCGCCAGCCGTGCGATATCCACCTGGCCGCCGACGTGGTGGTGCTGCAGTTCGCCGCCGAACGGTGCGCGCCAGCGCTGCGCCGCGCCCAGGCTGGGCTGGCGGCCGGCCTGCAGCAGGATCAGATGGCGCGGGCGGTGCCCGAGGCGCGAGGGATCGAGGATCGCCGCTTCCGGCCACGGCCGCGCCGGCCGCGCGGCCTGGGCCGGCAGCAGCAGCACGTCGGCCTGGCGCAGGCAGCGCTGGCGCCACAGCGGATCGCCCTGGGTGTCCAGGTAAATGACGAAGCGGGCCTGCGCCTCGCGCGCGGCGAACCAGTCGCTGCCGCGGCCGGCGCCCTGCTCGCCGTCGATCACGATGCAGCTGCCATACGCCTCCAGGGCCATCGCCAGCTGCATGGCCAGGGTGCGCGCCGGCACCTCGGCATCCGGCGGCAGCAGGGCGAAGGTGCGCGCCACGCCGGGGCTTTCCTCCTTGCGCAGGCGCCGCTGCAGGCGCGCCACCGCCACGCGGGCGATGCCGAGCATGGCCTGCGGATGGCGTCCTGCCAGTGCTTCGAAAGCCGTGCGGTCCAGCCGCAGCAGTTCGCAGTCGCGCAGGGCGCGCACGGTGAGCTGGCGGGCGTCGCCGCTGACCAGGCCGATCTCGCCCACGCTGTCGCCGGCCGAGACCAGATGCACCAGGCGTGCCGGCTCGTCCTCGTCGAACAGGCCCAGGCTGCCGCTGACCAGCAGGTACATGGCATCGGCCGCCTCGCCCGCCTTGAACAGCGGCCGGCCGCCGGGAAGGCTGAACCAGACCAGGCCGTCGGCGAGGTCGGCCAGGGCCTCGTCGCCGAGGTGGCCGAACACGTCGCTTTGACGCAACAGGTCGCTGAAATCCGTTTGACGCATAAAGGCCATGGTAGGGCGCGCTATATGACACCCCGGCGTAAGCGCGCCCCCGTCCGGCCTTGATTTCGCCCAGGCCCGTCGCCACGCTGGCGCTCCCAAGGAGAGACGCATGGCTCACGAAAACACCGCCCGGGACACCCAGGCGCACGCCGCTCCGGCGCATGACAACCCGCTGCTGGACGGCGGCGAACTGCCGGCCTTCTCGCGCATCAGGCCGCAGCACGTCGGCCCCGCCATCGATGTACTGCTGGCCGACTACCGCGACGCCATCGACCAGCTCACCGCCGCCGGCGGCCCGCGCGATTTCGCCGGCCTGATGCTGGCGCAGGAACGCCTGGAGCAGCGCGTGTCGCGCGCCTGGGCGCCGGTGGGGCATCTGCATTCGGTGGCCGACAGTGAAGCGCTGCGCGAGGCCTATGGTCCGGCCGAGGAAAAACTCACCGAGCACGGCATCGAGCTGGGCCAGAACCGCGCGCTGTACCAGGCCGTGCAGGCACTGGCCGACGCGCCGGAGTTCGCCGCGCTGGCACAGCCGGAGCGCACCCTGGTCGAGCATGCGTTGCGCGATTTCCGCCTCTCCGGGGTGGCGCTGGAAGAACCGGAGCGCACGCGCTACCGCGAGATCGGCGTGGAGCTGAGCAAGCTGTCCACCGAGTTCTCCAACGCGGTGCTCGACGCCACCGACGCCTGGCACCAGCACATCACCGACGAGCGCGACCTCGCCGGCATTCCCGAATCCGGCCGCGCCGTGCTGCGCCAGTACGCGCGCGAGCAGAACCTGGACGGTTATCTGGTGACGCTCAAGCAGCCCAGCGTGCAGGCGGTGCTGACCTACGCCGACAACCGCGGCCTGCGCGAGCGCGTGTACTGGGCGTACCAGACGCGCGCTTCGGACCAGGGTCCGCACGCCGGCAAGTTCGACAACGGCCCGCGGATCGAGCGCATCGTGGCGCTGCGCCACGAGGCGGCGCAGCTGCTGGGCTTCGCCAATGCGGCGGAGGAATCGCTGGCCACGAAGATGGCGGCCTCGCCCACCGAGGTGATGGAGTTCCTGCACGACCTGGCCCAGCGCGCCCGTCCGGTGGCGCGCCAGGAGCTGGCGGAACTGCGCGAGTTCGCCGCGAAGGAACTGAAGCTGGACAACCTCGAATCCTGGGACGTCGCCTACGCATCGGAGAAGCTGCGCCAGCGCAGCTACGACCTCGACGAACAGCAGCTCAAGCCCTACTTCCCGCTGCCGGCGGTGATCGACGGGCTGTTCGGCCTGGTGCAGCGCCTGTACGGCGTGACGCTGGCGCCGCGCGACGGCATCGACGTGTGGCATCCGGACGTGCGCTATTACGACGTGCGCGATGCCGGCGGCCGCGTGTTCGCCGGTGCGTATGTCGACCTCTACGCGCGTTCCGGCAAGCGCGGCGGCGCCTGGATGGACGTGTGCCGCTCGCGCTTCAGCGACGGCGCACAGGAGCAGCTGCCGGTGGCCTTCCTCACCTGCAACTTCGCGCCGCCGACCGAGGGCCGCCCGGCCCTGCTCACCCACGACGACGTGCTCACCCTGTTCCACGAATTCGGCCATGGCCTGCATCACCTGCTGACCGAGATCGCGCTGCCTTCGATCGGCGGCATCGACGGCGTGGAATGGGATGCGGTGGAACTGCCCAGCCAGTTCATGGAGAACTTCGGCTGGAACCGCCAGGCGCTGGACCTGTTCGCGCGCCACTGGCAGACCGGCGAGCCGCTGCCGGAAGAACTGTTCCAGCGCATGCTGGCCGCGCGGCATTTCCATGCCGGCCTGTTCCTGGTGCGCCAGCTGGAATTCGCCATGTTCGATTTCCGCCTGCACCTGGAATACGAACCGGCGCAGGGTGCGCGTCCGCTTGCCGTGCTGGAGGAAGTGCGGCGCGAGGTGGCGGTGCTGCACCCGCCGATCTGGCAGCGCTTCCCCAACAGCTTCACGCATATCTTCGCCGGCGGTTATGCCGCCGGTTACTACAGCTATCTGTGGGCGGAGCTGCTCAGCGCCGATGCGTTCGGCGCGTTCGAGGATGCCGCGCAGGCAGGCGGCAGCGTGATCGACCGCGACACCGGCGAGCGCTTCCGCCGCGAGGTGCTGGCCGTGGGCGCCAGCCGCCCGGCGCTGGACAGTTTCGTCGCCTTCCGCGGCCGCAAGCCCGAACCCGATGCGCTGCTGCGCAGCCACGGGCTGAGCTGAGCGCATGTGAACGTCCCGCGGTTCGCCGCGGGACGTTCGGCGCGGCATCAGCGATCCCTTACATCGAATGGCATGGGTCTGGCGGCGCACCGCCACGGGACGGCGGTGTGCGTGTGCGCCAGTCGATGTTTTTTCATCGCGGCGCATTCATCCGCGCGGTCGCGCCTGCATGCAATGTGTGGGCCTTCCCCTACGGCCTTGGCGCTAAGCCTGCTAAGCGCTTGGATTTAGCTCTCTTTGCCGAATGGTTCCGCGCGCTGCGCGCGGCTACGAATAGCGGCCCTGATCGTCCTACGAATCGTCCTGCGATCAGCCATCGGCGCCTGCGTGCGCCTGTTACCGCCCATTCGGAGCCTTACTGTCATGGCCAAATCAGACAATGCATTCATCACGCTTCGCGTCGCCGCCGAGTTCCTCAAGGCGGAAAGCACCGACCAGCGTCCCGCCGTCGCCGCCTACGCCTATAGCGATGGCGGCCGCCTGCTCTCCTACGCGGCCTTGGGTGAGAAGGGCGAGACCAAGCTTGAACTGCCCGTAGCGCGCGAGGCCTCCGCCGTGCGCGTGGTGCTGGGACCTGCGCCCGAAGAGAAACAGCCGCCCGCGCTCGAAGAGCTGCTGCGCCGCGGCGCGATCGAGCGCCACATCACGCTGCGCCCCGGCGACACCGCGCCGGATCTGCGCATTCCGGTGTTCCCGGATGTCTGGCGCTACTGGCTGCTGGGGCTGTGCCTGGTCAAGGGCACGGTGCTCAAGCGCGTGGTGCGCGACGGCGTGTCGGTGGATTTCCCGGTATGCCACGCCACGGTGGAGATCTACGAGGTCGATCCGCTGTGGATCGTGCTGCCGAAGCTGCCGCCGTATGTGATCGATCATCTGCGCGAGATCCTCGCCGGCCGGCAGCCGCCGCGTCCGCTGCCGGGACCCGGCCCGGTGGAGGAGATCAACGCGCACCAGGTGGACGAAGCCTCGCTGCAGGCGCTGCACGCCGCCGCCGGCAACCAGAAGCTGCGCTTCGCCGCGATGAGCGGCAGCGCGCAGATGTTCCAGCAATCGCTGGTGGAGCATGCGCAGCTGATCCGGCCGATCCTGTGCTGGCTGTATCCGCGCTTCGTCACCATGCAGCTGGTCGGCACCGCCGCCACCGACGAGTGCGGGCATTTCGCGCGCTTTATCTTCAAGGGTTTCCGCAATCCGGACCAGCCGGACCTGTACTTCAAGGTGAAGCAGCGACTGTTCGGCTTCTTCGAGGTGACGCTGTACGCGCCGACGCCGGTCGCCTGCCATACCTGGTGGGACTACCAGTGCGGCACCGAAGTCACCTTGCACGTGACCAACCCGCTGGCCATGACCTGCCGCCCGTGCGCGCCGGTGATCGCCGGCAACAATTGGGTGCTGTTCACCGCCATCGGCAATCATTCGCTGGACGATATCCGCGGCAGTGCGCAGACCCTGGCCGGCAGCAGCAATGCCGGCAATCTCGGCCTCACCGGCGGCGGTGCGCCGTGGGGCGGCGTGCTGATGCCGCGGCTGGATTTCGACAACGCGTTGCGCGACAGCCTGGGTGTGAAGTTCTACCGCCTGTCGTGGAAGCGCGACGGCGAGCCGGACAGCCAGTACAAGCCGCTCAATGCCGCGATCAGCCGCCACTATGCGCAGATGATCGGCACCGACCTGGTGCTGACGGCGTACCCGCTCGGCCCGCAGGTGGCCGGCAGCGAAGGCAATCTGTTCGAGATCCCGCCCGCGGTGCCGCCGGCCGGCCAATGGAGCGTGGCCGACGCGGTCGAAGACACCGCCAACGGCAAGTTCGACACCACTACCGCGCTCGGCGGTGCGCCGATCCTGGACGGCCTGGTGCAGCTGCGGCTGGAACTGTTCGATGCGGCCGGCCTGCCGGTGAACATCGGCGCGCTGGGCATCGATTACTACGTGCCCACCTATGTCGATGGCAGCGGCAACATCCACACCATCAAGGCCAGCGATCCGCAGCTGGGCCTGGGTGCCGGCCTGGTGCAAGGCAGTGCGATGGTGCTCACCCTGCACGTGAACAATGAGCCCTGCTCGGCGCATATCGGCGCGCCGATGGTCGGCGGCACCGGCGCGGACGATTGCTGCGGCGTGCTGGGCTACCACAGCGACGGCGACAACGTGACGATGCCGTGGCAGGCCAGCCATCCGCACGGCTTCGCCACCTACGGCTTCCTGGTCCGGCGCGGCGCGCGCGACGTGCTGTCCGACAGCGGTGCGGTGGGTGGCGGCAGCTTCAGCGAGACGCGCTCGGTCGGCTACCTGATGACGACCAATCCCGCGCCGGGCTGCACGGGCGGCTGCACGGTGGCGGGATTCACCGAGAACCTGTCGGTCTATGCGATGGCGACCAACGGGTGGGGCCGCCTGTCCAACTACGACGGCTGGGATGCGCGGGCCTTCGTGCTCAGCCACCTGTAAGCAGGAGCACAGCGGGAGGCCGGTCACGGACCGGCCTCCCCTGCGTCCGGCGGAGTGCCGAAGCGGCGGCATCCCCCTACAATGCCGGGCATGAAAATCGCCTCCTGGAACGTCAACTCGCTCAAGGTCCGCCTGCCGCAGCTCACCGAGTGGGCGGCCGAGGCCAAGCCCGACGTCATCGCGCTGCAGGAAACCAAGCTGGAGGACGCCAGGTTCCCGGTCGACGAGCTGGCCGCCGCCGGCTACCGCGCCGTGTACTCCGGGCAGAAGACCTATAACGGCGTGGCCATCCTGGCCCGCGAGGAACCCACCGACGTCGTCACCGACATCCCCGGCCTGGACGACCCGCAGCGGCGCATCCTCGCCGCCACCGTCGGCGGCGTGCGCGTGGTGGATCTGTACGTGGTCAACGGCAAGGCGGTGGGCGACGAGAAATACGCCTACAAGCTCGACTGGCTGGCCAAGGTGCGCGATTTCCTGGAAGCGGAACACCAGCGCCACCCGCACCTGGTGGTGCTGGGCGATTTCAACATCGCGCCGGACGACCGCGACGTCTACGACCCGGTGGCCTGGGGCGAGGACGTGCTGTGCTCGCCGCCGGAGCGCGCCGCGCTCAAGGCGATCACCGAACTTGGGCTGCACGACAGCTTCCGCCTGTTCGAACAGGAGGCCGGGCACTTCAGCTGGTGGGACTACCGCCAGGCAGCGTTCCGGCGCAACATGGGTTTGCGCATCGATCTGATCCTGGTCGGCGACGCACTGAAGCAAGCGGCGAAGGCGGCAGCCATCGACCGCACGCCGCGCCGCTGGGAAAGGCCTTCGGACCACACGCCGGTGACGCTGGATCTGGATATCTGATGAATACGAACAAGACCGACTGGCCCAGTTCGCTCACGGACGACGAGCTCGACGAACTGGACCGCTATCTCCGCGCCCATTCCGGCGACGGCGACCTGCTGCTCGACGGCGTGCACGGCATGCTCTCCGCGCTGGCGGTCGGCCCGCTGCAGGTGCTGCCGGAAGAATGGCTGCCGGAAGTGCTGCACGAGCCCTTCGCCGACGAGGAAGAAGGCAATCGCGTGCTGGCGCTGCTGGCCAAGCTCAACGACTCCATCGCCGCCGAACTGGACGTCGACGCCTACGAGCCGATCCTGGGCGAAGTCGACACCGAAACCGGTCCCACCCTGTCCGCCGCGGGCTGGTGCGAAGGCTTCAGCCGCGCCATCGACCTGCGCGCCGGCCTGTGGGAAAAGCGCCTGGCCGACGACCCTTCGCTGATGGAACTGCTCGGGCCGGTGATGGCGCTGGCGGTCGACGAAGGCATCCTCAGCGCCGAGACCGATTTCGAAAAGCTCAGCGACGACGAATACGACGAGTGCCTGGCCCAGCTGCCGGCCGTGCTGTCCGCGGTGGAGCATTACTGGCAGCAGCACCCGGTGACCGAGGCCGACATGGAAGCCATGGCCCAGGCCACCCCCGCCAACGCCGGTGGCGGCGGCGAGGACAGCGGCCAGGCGCCGCCGCGGCACCGCAGCGGCCACTGGCTGCATTGACGCCGTAGGAAACAATCCGTTCGCGCGGCGCGGCTTGGACCGGGCCGGCCGCGCAACCATCATGTGGCGCATTCCTTACGGAGTCCCATCATGAGCGAGCGCAGCATCATCCGCCGCATCCGCGGCACCGACACTTCCGATGGCGCGGGCGTGCGCCTGAAGCGCATCATCGGCCAGCCCGGCCTGGACATGCTCGATCCGTTCCTGCTGCTGGACGAATTCCGTTCCGACAGCGCGGACGACTACCTCGCCGGCTTCCCCGAGCATCCGCACCGCGGCTTCGAAACGGTGACCTACATGCTCGCCGGCCATATGCGCCACGGCGACAACCACGGCAACCAGGGCGACCTCGGCCCCGGCAGCGTGCAGTGGATGACCGCCGGCCGCGGCATCCTGCATTCGGAAATGCCGCAGCAGGAAAACGGCCTGATGTGGGGCTTCCAGCTGTGGGTGAACCTGCCCGCGAAGGACAAGCTGACCGAGCCGCGCTACCAGGACATCGACCCCGCGCGCATTCCCACCGTGCGTCCGCAGGACGGTGTGGAAGTGAAGATCATCGCCGGCGAAGTGTTCGGTGCGGCCGGCCCCGTGGCCGGCATCGCCACGCAGCCGGTGTATCTCGATATCGCCCTGCAGCCCGGCGCGCAGCTGGAAGTGCCGCTGCCGGAAGGCCATAGCGCCTTCGCCTACGTGTTCGATGGCGCGGATGCCCAGGTGGCCGGCGACGTGCTCAGCCGCAGCGAACTGGCCGTGCTTTCCAAGGGCGGCTCGGTGCGCATCGGCGGCCGCGAAGCGCCGTCGCGCGTGCTGCTGGTGGCGGGCAAGCCGCTGGGCGAGAGCGTGGCGCGCTACGGACCGTTCGTGATGAACACGCCTGCCGAGATTCATCAGGCGATCGCGGATTTCCGCGCCGGCAAGTTCTAAGCCCCGGAACCCTTTACGTAGGTTGGGGTGAGCCGAAGGCGAACCCCAACATGACCAGGCGCTAATGCTGATGCTGGGGTTCGCTGTCGCTCACCCCAGCCTACGAAGTGACGCGATTTACCGGGGCGTCGCCATCACGGCAGTGACAGGCAATGCGCGGATCACCAGCTCTCCATCCCGCCACACCGTGGACGTGCCATTGACTACGACCTTGCCGGCAGGTTTACCCGCATAAGGCCACGGCAACACCAAGCCACCCGGCGGCACATCGAGTCCTTGCTCCACGCGCAACTCAAGCGTGCCATCGCGCTCATACAAGCGGTAACTCAGCTGCCCATACGGCGTGCGCAGACGCCGGATCCCGATGCCCTCGCCCTTCAGCCATTCGGCCGGAATCCCGGCTGCCAACACCAGCGCCTGATCGCGCGGTCGTTCGTACGCGAACAAGTCGTACGCCGAGCGCAGGTAATCCGAAGCAATCCACGCATGCGGCATATCGCCCACGAAGCGCGGCTTGCGCGCATCGCGCCCCACCACTTCGGCCCACTGGTTCCACGCGGCCGGACGCCGGTCGGCGAAGAAGAACGCCAGCAGCTCGCCGATGCGGCCGCGCCAGCCCAGCCGCACGAAGCTGGCGATGGTGCGCAGTTCGTACGGTGTGTAGTCCTCCCATTCGCGCGTGCCGTCGCGGCGTTCCACGAAGCCCTGCCAGTAGCGCTCGAAGGTGCGCTCCAGCAGCGCGGGCGGCAGCCAGGTCTGGCCGTCGCCGGGCGACAGCGCGATGGTGGTGGAGGTTGCGTCGAAGTCGCCGAGCTCCGCCGCGCCGGGCAGGTAGTCGATACGGTGCTGGCGCACGGACAGGTCGATGGAGGCTTTCAGGTCGCCGCGGAATACGTCGCGCGACTGCGCGATCCGTGCCGCCGCCGCCTCATCGCCGCGCGCCTTGGCCAGCAGCACCGCGTCGTCGTAGCCCTGCAGCGCCCAGAAGTCGTCCCAGTAGGAATGCATCGGCTTGGCCGAATAGCCTTCGTGGCTGATCGATGCGGGCATCAAGCCATACAGCGCGCGCCGCTCTTCGGTCTGGTTGGCGGGGCTGCGTTCGCTCTCGCGCAAGCGGTCCATATAGGCGATGGCGCGCTGCACGGCCGGCCATTGCCGTTCCAGCACGGCGCGGTCGTGCGTATAGCGCCACAGCTCGGCGATGGCGAAGATCAGTTCGCCGTGGCTGTCGTTCTCCGGCACCGGGTCGGCACCGCGCGCATCCACGCAGCACGGCACCTTGCCGCTGCTGAACTGATGCGGCGCATACCAGCGCACGAAGTCGGCGGCGGCCTCGGCATGGCCGCTGCGCACCAGCCCCTCGGTCATCATGGCGCCGTCGCGCACCCAGCTGCGCGCGTAGGAGCGCGTACCGGGCTGCAGGGCGGGGCCGTCGCGCGACATCAGGATCTGCGCCAGGGCGCTGCGCGCCGTGTCGGCGATGGCGTGCTGCGACGACGGCAGCAGCAGCGCCACGCGGTTGAGCTTCTCCCGCCATGCCGACGCCGTGTGTTGCAGCTGTTCGCGCAGCCAGGTTTCCGGTGCGCGCGGCGCCGCGAAGTCGGCGCCGCGCGGTGGCACCACCAGACCGAGCGTGCGGCTGCCGTGGGCGGGCAGGTCGATGGCATACAGCAGCGCGCCTTGCAGGAAGCCCGCGCCGTCGTGCAACGAGGTGACTTCGGGGCGCTCGCCCTGCGCGAGCCGCTCCGGCAAGGGTCCGGCTTCATGGCTGCTCGCCACGAAGCCATCTACGGCCTGCAGCGGCACCACGCGAGTCTCGTCGTTGACGGTGAGCGCCTTGCCGTCCCAGGCCAGGTCGTGGATGCGATGGATGCCGCCGGGCATATTGAGGAACTGCGTCGGCGGATTCACCTGGAACGGCCGCGCCAGCAGCGCCAGGGTCACGCGCTGCGGCTGCGCGGTGCGGTTGGTGAGGGTGTAGCGCAGCACCAGTTGCGTGTGCGCGGCATCGCCGGTGGCGAAGGCGGTGGTATCGAGGGTGAGGCTGTCGGCGGTCCAGCGCACCGAGGGAATCGGCAGGTAGCCGTCGAGCAGGCTCTGCGAGCTGCGCACGGTGGCCCAGTCGATCACGTTGCGGCCGGCAAACAGCATCGGTTCCAGCGACCAGCCGCCCTTGCCCACTTCCACCGCGCCATCTTCCGAGATCAGCGCGGAATCGCGCGCGCCGCCATCCGTGCCGAGCAGGGTCCAGTAGCTCTGCTCGCCGGAGAAGCCGCGCGGATACATGCCGCGCGGCGCGCGCCTGGCTTCTTCCTGGAAGAACACGTTGGGCGACGCGCCCCAGGCGCGGTCCTTCACTTCCAGCTGCGTCAGCCCATACGCCTTGCCGGGGCCTTCGAGCAGGCGCAGGCGCACATAGCGGGCCTGTGCTTGCGGCAGGAACAGCGCATCGTCGCCGCCATTGCCGCCGGTGACCTGCGTGGCCGTGCGCCAGTGCGTGTTGTCGTCCGAGAGCTCCACCTCGTAGCGCGAGGCCTGCGCGCCGGGCAGCCAGTGCAGCAGCAGGCCGCCGAATTCACGCGAAAGGCCAAGGTCCAGCGCAATGCTCTGCTCGCCCGCCGCGGACGGATCGCTGCGCCACTCGCCCTTGCCTTCCAGCATGCGCTGCACGCCGTAGCCGGTGAGCGTGGACGAAGCCTGCGCACGCGGCGCCGGCGTTTCGGCGGGTTCCACCGGCAGCGGGCGCAGGCGCAGGTTGCTGAGGCACAGCTCGCCGCGCCCGCCTTGTCCGGCGTAGATGGTGAATTCGAGCGCGGCGGTGCGATGCAGCGTGCGGTTCTTGGTCGGCCCCCAGGCGAACTCCACCTGGTTGCGGCGCACTTCCACGGTCTGCCAGTCAGCGCCGGGCTGAAAGGCTTCGCGGCGATACCACCAGACGTTGTCGCCGCTGGCATCGGCCAGCTTCAGCTGCAGGTCGTTGGGCGGCATGCTGCCGCGCACGTCGAAGGAGAGCGCGAAGTTGTCCGGCCAGTCCATCGGCAGCGCGCGCTTGAGCGCGGCTCCGCCGGAGACGCCGTGAAAATCGAAGTCGAGGCAGACGGCCTTGCCGCTCTGTCCGTCGGCCACGCGCAATTGCGTGCCGATATCGTCGGTGCCTTCGGCTGTCCAGGCGGCCGGCCGGCTGAAGTCGTCGATGACGCGTGCCTGCTCGGCGGCGTGCACAACAGGCGCCAGCAAGGCCCACGACAGCAGCAAGGCGCGCCACTTCATCGCATCACCCTTTCACGCTGCCGAGCAGCAGCCCCTGCAGGTAATACCGCTGCAAGGCCAGGAACAGCACCAGCACCGGCAGCACCGTCACCACCGAGCCGGCCATCATCAGCTCCGAATCCTGCACGTGCTCGCGCGACAGCGAAGCCAGTGCGATGGGCAAGGTGTAGTGCTCCTGGCCGGTCAGTGCGATCAGCGGCCACATGAAATCGTTCCATGCGGTGAGGAAGGTGAAGATCGCCAAGGTCACCATGATGGGCTTGAGCAGCGGCAGCACGATCTGCGCGAAGATGCGCAGCTCGCCCGCGCCATCGATGCGCGCCGCTTCCAGCAGGTCATCCGGAATGCCGCGCGCATACTGCCGGACCAGGAAGATGCCGAAGATGGTCGCCATCGCCGGCATCACCACCGCGGCGTAGCTGTTCACCAGCCCCAGGTATTTCAGCAGCAGGAACAGCGGCAGCATCGCCACCTGCGCCGGAATCACCAGCCCGCCGAGCAGCATCTGGAACAGCCGCTCGCGCCCGGCGAAGCGCAGCTTGGCGAAGGCGTAGCCGGCCATCAGGTTAAACGCCAGCGACAGCAGCGTGATCGCGCTGGAAATGGCCAGGCTGTTGAGCAGGTAGCGCCCCATGCCGGCGCGCTCGAACAGCTCGTGATAATTGGCCAGCGTGGCGTGGGCCGGCCACAGCGGCGGCGGCAACGCACTCGCCTCGCCGGGCCGCATGAACGACACCGACAGCATCCACAGCAGCGGGAACACCGCCACCAGGGTGCCGCCGATCAGCAGCCCGTTGATCAGCGCCTTGGCCAGCCGCGGATTCATGCCTCGCCTCCCCGGCGCGCCACGCGCAGCATCAGCGCGGTCACCGCGAACATGATCAGGAACAGCAGGAAGGCCACCGCCGACGCAGAACCGAGGTTCCACCATTTGAAGCCTTCCTCGTACATCAGGTACAGCACGCTGGTGGTGCTCTGCAGCGGGCCGCCTTCGGTCATCACGAACGGTTCGGCGAACAGCTGGAAGTAGCCGGAAACGGTCAGGATGCTCACCATCAGCAGGGTCGGCCCCAGCATCGGCAGCGTGATATGGCGGAACTGGCGCACGGGCGAGGCGCCGTCGATGCGCGCGGCTTCGTACAGGTCGGCGGGGATCGCCTGCAGCGCGGCGAGGAAGATGATCATGTTGTAGCCGAAGTTCTTCCACACCGCGAACAGGATGATGGTGGGCATCGCCCAGCGCGGATCGCCCAGCCAGTCCACCGGATGGATGCCCAGCCCGTCCAGCGCGTAGTTGGCCAGGCCATACTTGGTGTTGAACAGGTAGCGCCAGATCACCGCCACCGCCACCACCGTGGTCACCACCGGTGCGAACAGCGCGGTGCGGAAGAACGGCTTGCAGCGCGCCAGCGGCGAGTTGAGCAGCAGCGCGGCGCCGAGCGAAACGGCGATCGACAGCGGCACGCCCACCACCACGAAATACAGCGTGTGCCCCAGCGCGGACCAGAACAGCGGCCGGTGCAGCAGCTCCCAGTAATTGCCCAGCGCCACGAAACGCAGGTTGCGGATGTCGGCCAGCGCATACAGGTCGTAGTCGGTGAGGCTGAGCACCAGCGCGGCGATCACCGGCAGCAGGAAGAACAGGCCCAGCACCAGCAGGGCGGGCGCAAGGAACAACCAGGCGGCGCGTGGTGGATTCATGCGTGGCCTCCGGCGGTCATGGCGCGGGTTTCGCGTGGTCGAGGATCCAGCGCCGCTTTTCCAGGATCAGGTCGGCGCGCCGGTCGATCTCCGCCGCGGCCTGATCGATGTTCAGGTCGCCGTGCACTGCCCGCGCGGCGACCAGCTGCATCTCGGTCACGATACGCTCCCATTCGGGGATCGGCGGCGTGGGCTTCACCCGCTCCAGCTGTTCGCGGAAGCCGCGTGCCTTGGGATCGCCGCGCAGCGCACCGCCCTCCCAGGAGGAGCGGCGCGGCGGCATGTCGCCGAGCAGCTCGTAGAAGCGCTGCTGGACGGCGGGGCGGGACAGGAATTCGATCAGCTGCCAGGCTTCGTCCTTGTGCGCCGAGCGGCGGAAGACCACCAGGCTGGAGCCGCCCGCGTTGGAGGCGCCAGGGCCGTGTTCGCCGGGGAGCGGCGCGGTGTTCCAGTCGTCCTGCTGCGAAGCCGGCAGGCGCTTGCGGAACTCGCCGATATTCCACGGGCCGGACAGATAGAAGGCATAGACGCCGCGGCCGAACTCCGTCCACGGGTTGCCGGCTTCCACATTGGTGATGGCCGGCGCCTGCCGTTCGCGGAAGGTATCCACGTAGAACGCCAGCGCGCGCTTGAAGCCCGCGCTGCGGAAGTTGCCGTAGCGATTGCCGTCGCGCAGCAGCGGCTCGTCCTGCTGCAGCGCCAGCACCAGCAATTGTTCGAACTCGTTGGTGGGCAGCAGGATGCCGTAGCTGCCGCGGTCCGGATGGCTGAGCGCGGCCAAGGCCCGGCGCCATTGCGCCCAGTCACGCGGCGGTGCGTCGAAGCCGGCTTGCTTCAATAGATCGCTGCGGTAGAACAGCAGGCGCGTGTCCACGTACCAGGGCACGCCGTACAGCGTGTTGCCGATGCGGTTGGTGGTCCAGATATTGGCGAAGTAGTCGTCCGGGCGAACGACCTGCGAAGACGCCACGCGGGCATCGAGCGGTTCGAGCGCATCCAGCGCGGCGAGTTCGGGAATCCAGGTGTTGCCGAGCTGGGTGAGATCTGGCGTGGAGCCACCGGCGATGGCGGTAAGCAGTTTCTGGTGCGCGGCGGTCAGCGGCAGCTGCTGCACTTTCACATGCAGGCCGGGATGTTCGCGTTCGAAATCCGGCAGCAGCTTGGCCACCGCTTCGCCTTCCCGGCCGACCGTCCAGAACGTCAGCGTGCGCGCGTCATCCGCAGGTTGGCAACCGGCCGACAGCGCAGCGGCGACACCTGCGCAGGTCCACGCCAGCGCGTGCAGCAGCACGCGCCATGGCCGGCGCTGGCGCGAACGCGTGCTCATGGCTTGGGCGGGGCCTCATCCAGCCAGCCGCCGGTAAAGCCGGCGCGTTCCAGGCCCTTGCGCACGTACGGGTTCTTCTTCATCACGTTCCATACAAAACCGCTGCGCCAGTTCTCCACCATCAGCACGATCGGGCCCTGGTCGATGCCCAGGTGCACGGTGTCGACCCAGCCCAGCTCGGGTACGAGCTTGCCGGTGCGCAGGTCGGTCTTGCTGTGGAAGCTGGGATTGAAGGCATCGACGAAGCCGTATTTGGTGTAGATGTCCTTGCCGTAGCGCTGCTTCATTTCTTCCAGCGCAGGCACCACGATCTCCGGTGCGAAGGGGATCGAGCCACCCGCGGCCATGGGCACCAGGGTGCCGTCGTCGCTGATGTAGTCCAGGCCCGCGCCGCGCGCGGTGTAGCCGTGGAAGGTGCGTTCCTTGTCGCCGCTCTTCACTACCAGCCCGCCGGGGCCATTGCTCGCGCTGATGCCCCACATATTGGCGCCGTAGCCGGTCCAGCCGCCGGGGTTGGCGATGGCATAGGCGCGCTGCGAGTACGTGGCGCGGCGGCTGTTCTCGAAATAGTCCAGGCCCTTCTCGCGATTCCATGCGTCGCGGATGCCGCGGAAGTCCACCCATACGTGGCTGAACTGGTGGCCGAACAGCGGCGCGAAGTTGAGGAAGGTCTGGCCGTGGAATTCGCCCCAGGTGCGGTTGTAGGTCGATGTCCAGGCTTTCCACGCGTCATCGCCCACCGCATGCGTCGGCGAGCCCAGCGCGAGGATGTAGACCAGCATGCCTTCGTTATAGCCCTGCCAGTCGTGCGGGATGAACTTGCCGCCCGGCGTCCAGCCCATGGTGATCAGCGGCTTGCGCACCTGCACCCAGGTCCAGTCGACGCGGCGGTAGATCTCGTCGGCGAGCTGGCGGATCTGCTTTTCCCGCGGCGTGTCGCGGTCGTAGTACGACTGCGCGAACAGCACGCCGCCGAGCATCAGCGAGGTATCCACCGTGGACAGCTCCACGTTGCGATCGAAGCGCTTGCCCGAGTCCATGTCGAGGAAGTGATAGAAGAAGCCGCGGTAGCCGGCGGCATCGTCTTCGCTGTCGTTCTGCGGGGCGTCGTGGAAGAAGCGCAGCGTGGCCAGCGTGCGTTCCACCGCCTGGTCGCGCGTGATGTAGCCGCGTTCGGCGCCCACGCCATAGGCGGTGAGTCCGAAGCCGACCGCGGCGATGCTGGCGAAGGACTTGGTGGGGTAGTGATCGGGGACGAGGCCGTTTTGGGGGTTGGCGCTGTCCCAGAACCAGTTGAAGGTGCGGTGTTCGAGGTCGTCGATCAGGGGCGGCACCTGCGTACTCGCTACCGCGTGCGCCGGCTTCGGCTTGGATGCTTGCGCGGCTAAGGGATTGGCCACGCAAGCGAGCGATAAAGAAAGCGCGATGGCGAAGCGGGTCAGGGTATTCATGCGCATGATGTCGCCTTTGCAAACCGGTTCGGCAGGGAGCTGGTTTGCCCATGATCCCGCCGTGAAGAGAAATTTGTGAGACGTAAACGTTTACGTCTCGACTTCAAAAAAAAGCCCCAAGGCTCTCGTCCGGCCGGGCGCACAGTTACCTGCGCACCCGGCCGATATCGATCAGAACTTGATGCCGGCGGTCAGCTTCAACGTGCGTGGGACGTCGATGATGTTGCCGATCGGGTTGTATATCACTGCGTTGCGATTGAGCACGCCGTTGGAACCGAAGTCGGTGATGTAATCGTTGTAGTTCTTCCAGTTGAAGACATTGAGCACGTCCAGTCGGACATAGGCGCTCAGGTTGTCCCATACCTTGAAGTTCTTGGTGACTTGCAGATCGAGATCGCGGTAGCCGAAGACCTTGCCTCCCACCAGGAACTTGCCGGTGCCTGGCGGTACGACCGTCATCGGAACGCAGCCGTTGGGTGAATCGACTGCTCCGTAGCACGCGTTGTTCACCGAAGCGGTGGGTGTGGCGAGCGTCAGCTTGGCGGCGAGCAGCAGGCCCCACGGGCCGTCGACAGTGCCGGTGGTGACCAGTCGATGCTTTGCGGTCGGCCCTGGAATGAACGGGTAATCGTGGATCGTCGCCGCGTCAAAGGCGTACTGATCGGTCAGATCCTGCACGTCATGATTGAACCGGCTCTTGGTATAGGTGTACGCGACGGTGACGCCCCAATGCGACTCCTGTGTGTACGGTTTCTCGGCGGAAACCAGCACCTGCGTAGTCTTGGTCTTCAGACCGTTGTCCGCAATGATCAGGCTGCCATAGCCGGGAATACCGTTGCCCCAGGGCTGGCTTTTGTTCTTCCAGAACGAACCGTCCGGATAGCGATTGCCCAGCTGGAAGACCAGTCCGTCGAAACTCTTGACGCTCTGAACCGTGACGTCGGTATTCCACTCGCCGATCTTGTTGCGCATGCCGAGGCTGATCTGATCCGAGTATGGCGTCTTGAGGTTGTTGGTGATCATGTCTACCTCTTTGCCGGCATTGCTGCTGGCAATGAGGGCTTGCAAGGTATTCAGACCGGTCAGGTAAATCGGGTTCCACGGAATACAGGTGGGACCGGGAGTGCAAGGGTGGTTGGCGTTGATGAAATTGATGGTCGGCTGCGAAAGAACCGACTTCGTCTGCTCGAGCTGGAGGATCTGGTAGAGGTCGCGGTCGTACGAACGGCCGGCGCCGCCGTGGATCACGTGCTCCTCGTCGCCATTGATGTCGTAGGCGAAGCCGAAGCGCGGCTGGAAGTTGTAGCGCGGCGGATGGCGGTTATGACCATTGCTGATGTAATCGTTTACATTAACGCCACCAAGAGCGAGTGACTGGGCATACGTCTGACCCGCCGGGGCTGCCGGATCCTGTGAGTTGATGGCTGCGACGACGCCGGCTGGAGTAACGAAGTCGTGATACGACGGAGTGACTTCATAATCCCAGCGCACGCCCAGATTCAGCGTCAGGTGGTCGTCGATTTTCCAGTCGTCCTGGATGTATGCGCCGATCTGGCGATCGATCGTGCTGGCCACGGGGCTGGTGCCGGGCGCGGCCAGAGGAAACAGCACTTTGTAAGGTATTGCAGCCGTTCCATCGGGCGTGGTGTCGAAGAAGAATTGCGGATTGAATTCGCCGGCATCCTGCGCGGTCAGGCGCACCCATTTGATCTTGGCGCCCATCTTGATGACGTGGTCGCCATGCCATTCGATGTTGTTGAAGGTGAAGTCGTCCTGCAGGGACGGACCTTTCTGGCCCTTATTCTGCGAAGCGAGTGGCGACGCTGCGCCGGTTGCCAGAATCTGCTGATCGTTGTTGCCGAAAGCGGTGTAGACGTAGCCGTTGCCGAAGTTGGTTGCGGTCGGCGTATAGAACGCGTTCTCGTAAGTCGCCTGCAGTCGATTGAACCAGGCGTCGGCGCTGTGATCCCAGCGGACGACATAGCGCTTGTCTGTGTTCTTGGTGTTATAGGAGGCCGAGGCGGCGGTTCCGGTTCCGATGCCGCTGATGGCACTCTCGTCGCGATACTTGCCGGTAAGCTCGATGCGGTCCCGATCGGTGGGTTCCCAATCGATCTTGGCGAAGTAGAGATTTTCCTTGAATGGCTGGCTGGCGGCACCGAGCTGCGAGCGCGCCGAGGCAGGCAAGCCGGCCGCATAAGTCAGCGGACCGCCAGGAATCACGGTGATCGGCTGGTCGAATTCCTTGCCTTCATAGGTGGCGAAGAAGTGCGCCTTGTCCTGGATGATCGGGCCGCCTACGGCGAAGCCGTACTCCTTGTTGTGCGAAGGGATTTTCTTTCCGCTGTCTTCTTCAGCGGGAGTCCGCGCACGTACGGACTGGTTCGTATAATTGCCAAACACTTCGCCATGAAATTCGTTGGTGCCGGACTTGGTTTCCGCCGTCACCGCCGCGCTGGAGATCTGGTCGTACTCCGCCTTGTAGTTCGACGTGATGACCTTGTATTCGCTGATTGCTAGCTGCGGAAATGGATTGCCCTGTGTATTGAACTGGCCGGAGACGCCAGAAGAGAGAATGTAATTTTTCTGACCAACGCCATCGATATAGACGTTCATCGCGCCCGATGCCTGACCACCCGATTGCAGGTTGGTCTGGCCATTCTTCACCGTGAAGACCATGCCGGGAACGATGTCGGCGAACTCGAGGAAGTTGCGCGTAATCTGCGGCACCGTGGCGATCTGGTGCTGCGAAATCGACGTGCCGACTTCGGACGTGGTGACTTCCGCGAGCGTGGTGGCGTTGACGGTGATCGCGTTGAGGTTCGTCGCGCTGGCCTCGGCGGCGGCCGGTGCCGGCGCTGCCGGCTCGGTGAAGTTCAACGTGCCGACGGAGGCCACGGTCAACGTCACCGTTTTCTGATTGCCGCCGGCATCGACCTGGTATGTGCCGGGCTGAAGACCGACCAGCGCGTAGCTGCCGTCCTTGTCGGTGCGGGTGCGGCGTGTCGATCCCGTCGCCACGTTCTTGGCAACCACTTCGACATTGGCCGGACCGCGGCCGCGGAGAGTGGAGTCGGAGGTCTGCGACCAGGCGACGGATGGCAGGAAGGTCGCGGTGGCGGCCAGAGCGGCCAGCGCCAGCGAGATCTGCAGCGAAAGTGCGTGTTTGCGTGCCATGACTTGGACACCCTCCCTCAAGGGTTCGATACGGCTGACTTTTGGTTGTGGATACGCTACCGGTACGGTCCCGCGCCGGCGGCGGTGAACCGGCCTCCGTGGCCGGCCCCCTGGTGATCCGGCGGCGTCAGTCCGCGCGCGCCGCTTTGCTTTTCTGGTTGCGTGTCGTCGACGCCCGCACCATCAATTCCGCCGCTATGCGCATATGCACCGCGGGCGCTTCATCGCCTTCGATCTGTCCGGCCAGCTGTTCCAGCGCGGCCTTGCCCAGCTCCGCGATGCGCACGCCGGCGGTGGTCAGCGCGGGGCTTACGTAGCGCGCCATCGGCACGTCGTCGAAGCCCGCCACGGCGATGTCTTCGGGAATGCGCAGGCCCGCTTCGCGGATCGCCGCCATGCAGCCGATCGCCATCATGTCGTTGGCGGCGAACACGGCATCGGGACGCGGGCTCATCGCGATCAGGCGCTGGCCGGCGCGGTAGCCGGAGGCTTCGTCGAATTCGCCGGGCAGCACGATCGGCGGTACGCCCGGCACGCGCGCGGCGAGCGCTTCGCGGTAGGCCTGTTCGCGCTCGGCCACGTCGTGGTTGCCGACGGGGCCCTGGATGAAAGCGATGCGGCGATAGCCTTCGCCGAGCAGGTGTTCGACCACCAATCGCGCGCCGCCTGCGTTGTCCACCGACAGCGCCGCGTAGTCGTCGCGTTCCAGCACCGTGTTCATCAGCACGGTGGGCAGGCCCACCGGCAGGTTCTGGCGCAGGAAGGCGGCGTCGGCGTGGGGCGACATCACCAGTAGGCCGTCGACGCGGCCCTGCATCGCGCGCAGGGCGGAGGCTGCCTCGGCGGCGCCGTCGTGCGAGCTGGAGACCAGCAGCTGCAGGCCGTGCACGCGCGCCGCCAGGTCGATGCCGCGGATCAGCTCCGAGAAGAATTCACCATAAAGGTCCGGCAGCAGCGCGCCGATAGTGTGGGTACGGCGGGTGATCAGGCTGCGGGCGGCGCCATGGGGGATGTAGCGCAGGCGGGCCGCGACTTCGCGGATGCGCTCCAGCGTCTCGGCGGTGACTCCGCCGTGGCCGTTGAGGGCGCGGGAGACGGAAGCCACGGACACCTTGGCCTCGCGTGCCACGTCTTTGATGGTCACACCCATTGCCGCTCCCAGGAGGTCCGGATTCGCCGGGAGGGCAACGTAAACGTTTTCATCGATGCTTGTAAAGCTTTTGCAAATCAAAGACTTTGCTGCATCGCAATAATTTGATCGGCCAGAAGTTCTAGCGAAGCGCGCGGTTGCCTTAAGGAAACGCCGTAAAAAACCGTTATCCGTCAAAACGGTGTGAACTGTGGCAACGCAACAGAGGCGGGCGGAAGCACCCCGGCGGAACGAGGCTTGCTTTGCATTTCACGCACTTAGCCCCTTTGGGGGATTGTAAAAATCCATAAGGCCGCGGTTAAATCACGGTTAATCCCAGTGTCATCGTGCGGATGTACCATGTATCTGCTGCGTACTTGAGAAACAACGTGTAAATCATTGAATTAAAAAGATCATGATCGCTCTACTGACCGTCCTCGCCGCCCTCCTGGCACTTTCCGCCGCCGCCATCCGGCGCGTCCCCGCTGGCCAGGTGGTCAGCGTCTACCGCCACGGCAAGCCGCGCCGCCTGCTGCAGGAAGGCACCCACATGGTGGTGCCGGGGCTGGACCGGATGGGGCATCGGATCAGCCTGGGCGGGCAGGTGCTGGAATTCCGCGAGCCGCTGGCCAATGCGCACGACGTACGCGGCACGGTGTACTGGCAGGTGCTGGAGCCGGAGCGCGCCGACGCGGTGATCGACCAGGCCGACCAGCTGATCCGCGGCGGCGCCCTGGCCGCGCTGCGCGAGGAGCCGGCCGCGATCGAGGTCGACCGCCGCGACCTCGGCGCCCGGCTGAAGCTGGCCATGAACAAGGCGCTGCGCGAGCGCGGCGTGATGGTGACCCGGGTCGACCTGGATTTCGCTTGAAGCCATACGCGAGGCTGCCTTAGAGCGCCCGCGAAAAAAGGGGAACTTGAGAGCCTTTGAAACCCGCTTCGGCGGGTTTTTCTTTGCGCCTTCGCTGGCGCCGCGGGCCGCGCGCCCGGATACTGCCGCCCTTTTCGCCACGCAGGATCCCGTCCATGGCCGACCGCGCCGCCTTGCAGACCCAGCTGGAACGAGGCATCGCCGCGCTCGGCCTGAGCCTGCCGGAGGGCGCGGTGCAGCGCCTGCTGGATTACCAGGCCCTGCTCGAACGCTGGAACGGCACCTACAACCTCACCGCCATCCGCGATCCGGCCGAGATGGTCACCCGCCACCTGCTCGATTCGCTGGCGATCCTGCCCTACGTGCAGGGCCGGACCCTGGCGGACCTCGGCACCGGCCCCGGCCTGCCCGGCATCGTGCTGGCGATCGCCGCGCCGGGGCGGGAGATCCTGCTGGTGGATTCCAACGGCAAGAAGGTCCGCTTCCTGCGCGAGGCGATCCGCGCGCTGAAGCTGGAAGGCGTGCGCGCCGAGCAGTCGCGGGTGGAAGACGTGCAGGGCCAGTTCGACTGCGTCACCGCCCGCGCCTTCGCCACCCTGGCCGACATGCTGGGCTGGGGCGGCCACTTGCTGGGGCCGGAAGGAATCTGGCTGGCCATGAAGGGCAAGCGGCCGGACGAGGAATTCCCCGGCATTCCCGCCGGCTTCGCGCTGCGCGGCACGCATGGGCTCAACGTGCCCGGTTTGGACGCGGAGCGTCACCTCGTGGTGCTTGGCCGGACCTGAGCGTGCCGGCAGCCCCGAAGCCCTGCCGGGCCGGGGTTCCGATGGTAACCTAGCCCTCTTTTCCCACGTTCACGGCATCGACGACACCATGGCTCGCATCATCGCTGTCGCCAACCAGAAGGGCGGCGTCGGCAAGACCACCACCGCCGTCAACCTTGCCGCGGCGCTCGCCGCCGCCAAGCGCAAGGTGCTGCTGGTCGACCTCGATCCGCAGGGCAACGCCACCATGGCGTCCGGCGTGGACAAGCGCGTGGCCAAGCCCAACGGCTGCGAGGTGCTGCTGGACGAAGCGCCGATCGAGCGCGCCATCGTCACCACCGAAGCGCATTACGACCTGCTGCCCGGCAACGGCGACCTCACGGCCGCCGAATTGAAGCTGATGGACGCGATCGCCCGCGAGATGCGCCTGAAGGAGCAGCTGGCCAAGATCGGCGACAAGTACCACACCATCCTGGTCGACTGCCCGCCCACCCTGCACCTGCTCACGCTCAACGCGCTGGCCGCGGCGGACGGGCTGCTGATTCCGGTGCAGTGCGAATACTTCGCGCTGGAAGGCCTGTCCAGCCTGCTCGATACCGTGAAAGCGGTGCGCCAGCGGCTGAATCCGCAGCTGGAGATCGAAGGCCTGCTGCGCACCATGTACGACGTGCGCAACAACCTGGGCAACGAAGTCTCCGCGCAGCTCACCACGCATTTCGGCGACAAGGTGCTGCGCTCGATCATCCCGCGCAACGTGCGCCTGGCCGAGGCGCCCAGCCACGGCCAGCCGATCCATCTCTACGACCGCAGCTCGCGCGGCGCCATCGCCTATATCGGCTTGGCCGGCGAGATCATCCGGCGCGAACGCGGCCTGGCCGCCGGCGCCGCCGCCGAAGCGGCCTCCGTGCCGCACGACGACAGCAGCGAAACGGCGTTCGACGCCGCCGCCGGCATTCACCAGGAGTAAGCATGGCCGCAGCGAAGAAACGAGGCCTCGGACGCGGGCTCGACGCCCTGCTGGGCGGCGGTGACGACACCCCTTCGGTGATCGAGCAGGAAGGCGAGCTGCGCACCCTGCCCATCCAGTACATCCAGCCCGGCAAATACCAGCCGCGCCGGCACTGGAACGACGAGGCGCTGGACGAGCTGGCCGCCTCGATCAAGGCGCAGGGCCTGATCCAGCCGGTGGTGGTGCGCGAGATCGGCAAGAACAGCTACGAGCTGATCGCCGGCGAGCGCCGCTGGCGCGCGGCGCAGCGCGCGCAGTTGAGCGAGCTGCCCGCGCTGGTGAAGGACGTGCCCGAAGTGGCCGTGCCGGCGATGGCGCTGATCGAGAACATCCAGCGCCAGGACCTCACCCCGCTGGAAGAAGCCGACGCGCTCAAGCGCCTGATCGACGACTTCGATCTCACCCACCAGCAGGCCGCCGAAGCCGTCGGCCGCTCGCGCGCCGCGGTATCGAACCTGCTGCGCCTCACCGAGCTGCCCAACTCCATCAAGCGCCTGCTCGACGAAGGCAAGCTGGAGATGGGCCACGCCCGCTGCCTGCTCACCCTGCCCCAGCACGACGCCGAGGGCCTGGCGCTGGAAGCGGCGCGCCACGGCTGGAGCGTGCGCGAGCTGGAAGAAGCCGCGCGCCGCGCGCAGACCGCGCCCAAGGGCAAGGCCAAGAGCGCCGCCGCGCGCGACCCCAACGTCGACGCCCTGGAGCGCGAGCTGGCCGAGCGCTTCGCCACCCGCGTGGAAGTGGCCCACGGCCGCGGCGGCCGCGGCAAGCTGGTGATCCACTACCACAGCAACGACGAGCTGGAAGGGATCCTCGGCAAGATCCGCTGAAACCCGGCGGCGAGGCCCACCGTGGCCTCGCTCAGCGGCCCTGCACGTCCTTGGCGCGGCGCCTCGGCTCGCCGCCAACCCCCCTACGCACTAGAATGCGCCCCGGGCGCCGCGCGCCCTCCTTTCCGCAAGAGCTAAAGGCTGCCTCTCATGCCGCAACTGTCCGTGGTCGTGCCGGTGTTCAACGAGCGCGACAACATCCCGCCGCTGCTCGCCGAAATCGCCGCCGCCCTGCGCGGCAAGGTCGAGTTCGAAGTCGTCTACGTGGATGACGATTCCAGCGACGACAGCGTGGCGGTGCTGGCGGCGGAGAAGGCCAAGTACCCCGAGCTGCGCATCGTGCGCCACCTCACCCGCAGCGGGCAGAGCACCGCGGTGTGGAACGGCGTGCGCGCGGCCCGCTCGCCGTGGATCGCCACGCTCGACGGCGACGGCCAGAACGATCCGGCCGACATCCCCAAGCTGCTCGCCGCGCGCGACCAGGCTCCGCAGGACGTGCGCCTGCTCGCCGGCTGGCGCACCACGCGCCGCGACAGCTTCAACAAGCGCATCTCCTCGAAGATCGCCAACGCGGTGCGCTCGCGCATGCTGCGCGACGCCACGCCGGACACCGGCTGCGGCCTGAAGCTGTTCGAACGCGAAGTGTTCCTGCGCCTGCCCTACTTCGACCACATGCACCGCTACCTGCCGGCCCTGGTCAAGCGTGCCGGCTTCCAGAGCCAGAGCGTGCCGGTCGGCCATCGTCCGCGCACCGCGGGCACGTCCAAGTACGGCATGCTCGACCGCCTGTGGGTGGGCATCGCGGATCTGCGCGGCGTGGCCTGGCTGATGCGCCGGGGCAAGGTCACCCGCGTCGAAGAGCTGTAAGCCTTACGTTCCTTACGTGCGCCCGGACGTGTTCCGCGCGCACGGTCGGCGTATGCTCGTGGACCGGTTCCTTCCGCCCGGGCCACTGCCATGAGCATTGCGATCAAGCGCGTCTACGAGCCCACCGCCAAGAGCGACGGCAAGCGCGTGCTGGTCGATCGCCTGTGGCCGCGCGGCCTGAACAAGGACGAGGCCGCCCTGGACATGTGGGCCAAGGAACTGGCGCCCTCGGTGTCGCTGCGCCGCTGGTTCGGCCACGACCCTTCGCGCTGGGACACCTTCCGCCACCGCTACGCCACCGAACTGGACGGCAAGACCCGCACCGAGCACTGGCGCGAACTGGTGCGCGAAGCGGCGCATCGCCGCGTCACCCTGGTCTACGGCGCCAAGGACGAGGAACACAACAATGCGGTGGCGCTGAAGGCGTATCTCGAAGCCTGGCTCAAGGGCCACGGTCCGCATTGAGGCCGGCGTCGCCGACGAAGCGTTGGTGCGGCGGCTTCCATTCGCTCAGCACGGTGTTGGCGCGCTCGCGGCCCAGCTCGATCAGTTCGCGCGCCCGGTAGAACTCGTAGGCCATGGAGATATTGCGCGGCAGCTGGATCAGCAGGTCCGGCGCATACGCCGCCAGGCGCAGCCGCGCCAGGTTGGCCTGCATCAGGTCCATCGACTGCGCCAGCAGGTCGAGCATGCCGGGATCGCGCGGACGCGCTGCCTCGGCGTCCTTCGCTTCGCCGTGCGGCATCAGCCGGCCGATGAATTCGCCGATGCGGTGGCGGTAGCCGTTCTGCGCTTCCACCGGGTGTTCGTGCGCCACTTCGGGCTTGGCCGCTTCGATCGCGCCGTCCACGCTCACCGCGAACATGTAATCGGCCGGTTCGCGGATCAGCGGCGTCACCGGCACCGGATTGAGCAGGCCGCCGTCGACCAGCCGCCGGCCGTCCAGCAGCTGCGGGCGGAAAATGGTGGGAATCGCGATGGAAGCGCGGATGGCGTCGAACAGCGAGCCGCGGGTGAGCCAGATCTCGCGCTCGCGGTCCAGGTCGGTGGCGACGGCGGTATAGGCCAGCGGCAGGTCTTCGATCCGCGCATCGCCGATCAGCTCGCGCAAGGTGCCGATGATGCGCTCGCCCTTGATCAGGCCGCCGCCGGAGAAGGTCCAGTCGACCAGCTTGAGCACGTCCATCCTGGCCAGCGCCGACACCCAGTCGCGGTAGGCCTCCAGCTTGCCCATCGCATAGATGCCGCCGATCAGCGCGCCCATCGAGGTGCCGGCGATGGCGACGATCTGGTAGCCGTGGCGCTCGATCTCCTCGATCGCGCCGATATGCGCCAGCCCTTTCGCGCCGCCCGCGCCCAGCGCCAGCGCCACGGTGGGCTTGCGCGCGGCCGCGGCGGGTGCGGCGTCGACGGGGAGCGGACTGCTCATGCGGATGCGGCGGAAGCGCCCGGCCGGACGGCGCTCAACGCGGCGCCTGCTGGTAGCCGGTCAAGGCCAGCTGCAGCTGGATCTTCAGCTCTTCGCGCAGCGACAGCGGCGCGACCACTTCGGCATCCGGGCCGTACTTGAGCACGTCCATCAGCAACTCCTTGGAGTTGGAATACGGCACCTGCAGTTCGTAGCGGCCGTCGGGCAGCCACATGCCCTTCTGCTGCGAATGCCAGTGCTCGTCCGCCACCCAGCGCGCCGCATGCTGCGAGAAGCGGATGGTGGCCCAGGCCTTGGGCTTGCCGGCGAAGATGCCGTAGCTGGAGGCGAGCATGTCGTTGAGTTCGGCCTCGGCCACGTCGCGCGCCGGCATGTCCAGCGCCAGCGGCTCGGCGATGCGGTCCACGGCGAAGCTGCGCAGCGCCTCGCGGTCGTGGTCCCACACGTCCAGGTACCAGTTGTCGCGGTAGTGGGTCAGGCGCTGCGGCGAGACGGTGCGCTTGCTGTCGGCATTGGTGGTGCGCGCGCGGTAGCGGAAGCGCAGCTGCTTCCGCTCCAGCACCGCGCCGGCCACGATGCGGAACACCTGCTGGTCGAGCTTGCGCTCGCCCCAGGCGATCACGCGGATGCGCTCGATCGGCAGCGCCTTGCCGCTGCCCTGGTCGGACAGCAGGTGTTCGATGCGTGCCTTGAACGGCGCCAGCGCGCCGGCCAGCACGCCCGGCCCGCTGCGGCCGATCAGCTCGTTCAGCGCCAGCAGCGCGGCCAGTTCGTCCGAGGTGAGCCACAGGCCCGGCAGTTCGAAGCGCTCGCCTTCGCCGGCCGCATAGCGGAACGCGGCGTGCTCGCCGCCGGCGCTTTCGATCGGGGCGCCCAGGGCGTCGCGCAGGAAGGCCACGTCGCGGTAAAGCGTCGCGCGCGAGCACTCCAGCTCGTCCATCAGGCGGGGGAGCGGTACCGGATAGTGCGCCGACTTCAGCAGCCGGTGCAGGGTGAGAATGCGCTCGTAGCGGTCCATGGCCCAGGAAGGTGACGCGTAGATTCGCCTAGCATGCGCATCGCCCATGGCGGTCGCAAGTACGCAGAGTCTGACATGCGCGGCGCCCATCGCGGCGTGAAAATCGCCTAGACTCCGGAGGCTCCCTGGCCCATCCGAGGATGCAGAGCGAGCCGAGATGCCCGGCGACCCCACGTTCCCCCACCGCACATCCGCACCCGCCACCGTTGCTGCGCCGTCCCCGAGCCTGCCGAGCAGGGCTTTGCGGGTGCTGGCGAGCAGCGGCTACGGCCTGTGGCTGTTGCTCGGCGCGGCGCTGGCGCTGGGCGTATATCCGGCCGGGCGCGGCGACGCGCTGGTACCGCTGGCCCTGGGCGGCGTCCTGGTGAGCTTCGCGCCGCTGGCCGCCTTACTGCGCCTGCCGCGGGTACCGGGCTGGCTCGGCTGGCGCTTCGGGCGCGGCAGCCGGCCCACCGCCAAGGCCATGCTGGCCCTGGCGGCCTACCTGCCGATGCTGGGCGTGGCGGGGCTGGTACGCGGGGACAACCTCTTCTGGGCCACCCGCCTGGCCGCGGCGGCGCTGGCGCTGGGCGCCCTGGCCTGCCTGATCGACGCCTTGTCCGAGGATGCGCAGGAAGGCCGCGCGCGGATCTTCGCCCGCCTGGTCTCGGCCAGCTATGCCGGCGGTTTGTGGCTGTGGCTGTGCCTGGCCGCGCAGGACGGCGACCAGCCGATCCATTCGGTGCCATGGATCTTCGCGCTGCAGCTGCTGGCGCTGCTGGTCGGCGGGATGTTCTGGTGGCGCGACGGCGCGGTGCGCTCGCGCGGCTGGCCCGGCCGGCTGCTGTTCCTGGCCCTGGTCTACCTGATTCCCTGCCTGATCGTGCTGGCCCAGCGGCCGGAGTCCAGCGGGCTGCTGCTCCTGCTGGCGGCGGTCAGCTGCCTGGTCGGCAAAAGCGTTGAACCTCGTTTATGCGGCAGGCTGTCCAGTCATGATGGTGGCGTTTTCCATTCCACATGATGGACTTTCGGCGCCATTCGCAACCAATGCCGGCGTATTCACAGCAAGTTCAAGCCTTTCCGCTAAGGTTTCACCCGATTACAATCGTTTAACAAACAAGACGGATCTCGCCCCGATGAGAAAAGCCCTAATCACCAGCGCCCTGCTGGCCAGCCTGGTCAGCCTCACCGCCCACGCCCAGGATGCGGCGCCTCCGGCCGACCCGGCGAGCAACAGCAATCCGGGCGCCAACGGCGGCTGGAGCGGTTCCGGCGAATTCGGCTTCGCTTCCGCGCACGGCAACTCGCGCACCGAAAACGTCAACGCCAAGCTCGGCCTGAACCAGGAAAACGAGCTGTGGAAGAACAACTTCTTCCTAAACGGCATGCGCTCCAAGGGCGAAGTCCAGGTGCAGGACTCGGCCGGCAACACCATCGACCGCTTCAGCACCACCGCCAACCGCTACGACACCGGCGCCTCGGTCGGCTACAAGCTGGACCCGCGCAGCTACATCGTGGGCGCGCTGCGCTACGAGCATGACGACTTCGGCGCCAACATCTGGCAGGGCATCGTGTCGATCGGCTATGGCTACATCGCGCTGAAGACCGACCGCACCGAGCTCTCCTTCGAAGCCGGCCCCGGTTACAAGCGCTACCGCCCGGCCGACCGCACCGTGCAGGTCGACGGCGTGGACGTGAAGCAGCGCCAGGACACGCAGAGCGAAGCGGTCGGCCGCGGCCTGGTCAACTACAAGTACCGCCTCACCGCCAACACCGCGGTGGAAGACACGCTGCTGCTGGAAGCGGGTTCCAAGAACCAGTACTACCAGAACGACATCGGCCTCTCGGTCAGCATGACCAAGAAGATGGCGCTGAAGGTGGGCTACCAGGTGCGCTACAACAGCGACGTGCAGCCGGGCACCAAGAACACCGACACGCTGATGACGACCAACCTGGTCTACAACTTCTGAGCCGTCACCCGCACGCGCTTTCGACGGCCCCGCCTGGCGGGGCCGTTTTTATTTCGGGTTTCTCTCAGTGTTCGCGGAGGAAGGCCGAGGCGCCTTGCGCGAACAAGGTCTCGGCCACGCGCCGGCCCAGCGCCTGCGCTTCGTCGCTGCCGCCTTCGGCTTCCGCACGCAGCAGGCGGCCGCTGGCCACGTCGCCGACCAGGCCGCTCAGATGCAGGCCGCGCTCGGTGACCACGCACCAGGCGCC
This sequence comes from Dyella marensis, assembly GCF_049532885.1. NCBI lineage: Bacteria > Pseudomonadati > Pseudomonadota > Gammaproteobacteria > Lysobacterales > Rhodanobacteraceae > Dyella > Dyella marensis. The sequence goes on along the minus strand of NZ_CP064029.1, from coordinate 5,034,988 downwards.
GACCGGCACCGTGCAGCTGCCGCCCAGGGCCTGGTTCATGGCCCGCTCGGCGTCCACCGCGATGCGCGTGTGCTCGTCGTCCAGCGCGGCCAGCAGGGCCAAGGTGGCGGGCTGGTCGCTGCGCGCTTCGATGGCGATGGCGGCCTGGCCCGGCGCGGGCAGCCAGTCGGGCGCGGCGAGGCGGCCGCGGATGCGCTCGGCGAGCCCTAGGCGTTCCAGGCCGGCGCAGGCCAGCAGGATCGCGTCGTAATGGCCGGCATCGAGCTTGCCCAGGCGCGTGCCCACGTTGCCGCGCAGGTCCAGCAGGGTGAGGTCCGGGCGCAGCGAGCGCAGCAGCGCCTGGCGCCGCAGCGAGGAGGTGCCCACGCGCGCGCCCAGCGGCAGCGCGGCGAGGTCGGCGTAGTCGTTGCTGATGAAGGCGTCGGCGGCGTCCGCGCGCGGCAGCACGGCCGGCAGGGTGAAGCCCGGTTCCAGCTCGGACGGCACATCTTTCAGCGAATGCACCGCCAGGTCCGCGCGCCCTTCCTGCATGGCCACTTCGAGTTCCTTGAGGAACAGCCCCTTGCCGCCGATGGTGGCGAGCGAGCGGTCCTGGATCTCGTCGCCGCGCGTGGTCATCGGCACCAGTTCCACCATCAGGCCCGGATGCGCGTTGCGCAGTTCCGCCGCCACATGCTCGGCCTGCCATAGCGCGAGCGCGCTCTTGCGGGTGGCGATGCGCAGGATCGATGGCGTCATGGGAGTTTCTTCATTCCGGGCGGAAGGGGCGCCATTGTCGCGTAAACCGCGCTCGTCCCGCAGTCCGCCATGCGCGCCGCGCCGCCGCACCCGGCCTCAGCCCATGCGCAGCAGCTTGCGCACCGCCGGCAGGTTGCGCCGGCTCACCTCGGGCGTGAGTTCGGTACCGCCCAGCCGCGCCAGCACACGGCCGTCGGCCAGGGTCTTCAGGCCGAGCAGGCGCTGCGGCGGCACCAGGCAGTTGCGATGCAGGCGGATCAGCTGGTCGGGATAGGCCTCTTCCAGCTGGCGCAGCGACTCTTCCAGCAGCAGCTGGCCGCCGCGATGCTGCACCACCACGTATTTCTCCTCGGCCAGCAGGCACACCACTTCGTCCAGCGCGATGCGCACCTGTTCGCCGCGCAGGCGGCCGAACAGGTAGCTGGTCTCGCGCGGCAGCGCGGCCAGCCGCTGGTGCGCGCGCTGCAGCGCCTCGCGCAGGCGTTCCAGCCTGACGGGTTTGAGCAGGTAATCCACCGCGCCCAGTTCGAAGGCCTGCAGCGCGTGGTTCTCGTACGCCGTGCAGAACACCACCTGCGGACGCTCCTTGCCAGCCAGGCGGCTGGCCAGGGTGACGCCGTCGAGGCCGGGCATGTTGATGTCCAGCAGCAGCAGGTCCGGCTGGGTCTCGGCGATGGCGGCCAGCGCGGCGTCGCCGTCGCCGACGCTGCCGGCGATTTCCACCGCCTCGCCGCATTCGTCCAGCAGCGCGGCGAGGCGGGCCCGCGCCAGCGGTTCGTCATCGGCGATCAGTACGCGCATCGTTGTCTTCCGGTAGCAGCAGGCGCACCACGAAGCGTCCGCCCAGCGGGCCGGCGCTCACTTCCGCGCGCGGGCCGTAGCGGTAGGCCACGCGCTGGCGCACATTCGCCAGGCCGTGGCCGTTGCCGCCGCGGGCGGGCGTGTCGGGCAAGGGGTTGTCGATTTCGATCTCGATCGCGCGCTGCAGCCGCCGCCCGCGCAGGATCACCTCGCCGCCTTCGCGCAGCGGCTGGATGCCGTGGCGCACGGCGTTCTCCACCAGCGGCTGCAGCAGCAGATGCGGCAGCGGAAACGCGCCGGGCAGGCCGTCCAGTTCGCGCCGGATGCGCAGGCGCGGCCCCAGGCGCAGCTGCTCGATGGCGAGGTAGCGTTCGATCAGGGCCAGTTCCTCGTCCAGCGTGCCGTCGCGCGTGTCGTGGCGGCCCAGCGCGGCGCGGAACAGTTCGGAGAGATCTTCCACCGTGCGTTCGGCCGCGCGCGGATCGACGCGGATCAGCGCGGCCACCGTATTCATGCTGTTGAAAAGAAAGTGCGGCCGGATGCGCGCCTGCAGCGCTTCCACCTGGGCCCGCGCCACCGCGGCCAGGCGCGCCTGCCACTGCGCCAGCACGTAGAAGTAGCGCAGCATCGCGGCGCCGAGCAGGGCGGCGATGGCGCTGTTGTCGCGCACGAATTCGAACGCGTCGTCGCCGCGGATCAGGCCCATGTGCAGCGCGCCGTCCATCCATGCGGCCAGCACGCTGGTCAGCGCCACGATCAGCAGCATGATCAGCCACACCGCCGCATACGGCAGCAGGCCGTGCAGTTTTTCCAGCGCGGGGCGCAGCTTGCACAGCGCCACGCCGGTGAGCATGGCGATCCACTCGGCGAACAGCATGCCCACGCTGTAGCCGCGCCAGCCGCGGCTGCTTTCCGGCGCCAGCAGCATCACGGTGACGGTGAGCGCGGCCACCACCAGCAGTGCGAACAGCGCCGGCGCGCTGCAGAAATCCGGCAGCGGGCTCGGTTCGAGACCGGCCTGGGCGAGGCGTTTGGCGGCGGGTTGGCGCATGGACGCACAGTATGCCCAAGCGCATCGGCCGCAGCCGTGTCCTGGCGCGCGCTCAGCCGGTGAGGCGCTGGGTCATCCAGGCACGCAGGTGGGCGATCTCATCGGCGCAAACCGAATGCGGCATCGCATAGGTATGCCATTCCACCGGATAGCCCAGGCCTTGCAGCACGTCGCGCGAATGCACGCCGCGGGTCAGCGGCACGATCGGGTCGGCGGTGCCGTGGCCCCAGAAGACCGGCGTGGCGGCATTGGCCGCGCTGCGCTCGGCCTCGAACGAGGACTGCATCGGCAGATACGTGGACAGCGCCACGATGCCGGCCAGCCGGCGCGGATGGCGCAGGCCGCCGGCCAGCGCGATGGCGCCGCCCTGCGAGAAGCCGGCCAGCACGATGCGCTCGTCCGGCACGCCGCGTTCGTTCTCGCGCGCGATCAGCTTCTGCACGGCTTCGATCGAGGCGCGCATGCCGGTTTCGTCCTGGCGCGAGGTGAGGTCGACCCCGGCGATGTCGTACCAGGCGCGCATCGGCATGCCGCCGTTCAAAGTGACCGGGCGTACCGGCGCATGCGGAAACACGAAGCGCAGCCCGGGCCATTCCTGCGCCACCAGCTCCGGCACGATCGGTTCGAAGTCATGGCCGTCCGCGCCCAGGCCGTGCAGCCAGATCACGCTATGGGTCAGCCGGGTGGCGGTTTCGTGCTCGACGGTAGGCAGGGACATGCAGGAGGCTTACGCAAGGGGGAGGGGGCGGAGCGGTCCGGGTGGCCGGGGAGCCATCAAACGCACGATGCACGCAATCGCTTACGCGAAGCGGACGCGATGGCCCGTGCATGCAAAACCGCCCGCCGCGGTCGGGGATGCGGGCGGTGCGGCTGACGCATGGTGCCTCCTGGCGGCGCGTGTGGGGCTCGGCTGCAGCAGCCTACGTTGCGCCTTCACCTGCCGGATACAGGACCCATGGCGCTTGCGGGCGGAGCCGTCTTGGTTATGCTCCGGCGTTTTTGCAGTGGAGCGCGCCCATGCGCCGGATGCTTCTCGCGGCCCTCGCCGCCCTGGCGGCCAGCCCCGCCCTGTTCGCCGACACGCCGGCCGCCACCCCCACGGGCACGCTCGACCTTGAAACCATCATGGCCAGCCCGGACTGGATCGGCGCCGCGGTGGAAGCGCCGTACTGGAGCGTCGACGGACGCAGCCTCTACTACTCGCTCAAGCGCGACGGCAGCAAGCTGCGCGATCGCTACCGCATCGACGCGGCCAGCGGACGCAGCGAAAAGCTGGGCCCGGAAGCGCTGGCGCAGGCCGATGGCCCGGCGGTGTTCGATCGCCAGCACAAGCAGGCCGCATTCGTATTGCACGGTGACGTGTTCCTGGTGGAAGCGGGCACCGGCAAGCGCGTGCAGGTCACCCGCACGCCGGAGACCGAAACCTCGCCGCGTTTCTCCAGCGACGGCCGCAGCCTGCAGTACCGCCAGGGCAAGCAGTGGTTCGTCTATGACATCGCCGCGGGTGTCGCGTCGCCCGCGGCCGTGCTCAACGTGGGCGAGGATCCGCGCGGCAAGCAGCCCGATGCGCTGGGCCGCGACCAGCTGCGCCTGTTCAAGGCGCTGCGCGCGGCCAAGGCCGACAAGGATGCGGCGCGCGCAAACGAGGAAACGCTCGCCGCCGCCGATCCCGGCCGCGCGCCGCGCCCGATCTGGCTGGGCGACGTGGGCGAACTGGTCGATGCCGAGTTGTCGCCGGACGGACGCTGGATGCTGGTGGTCACCCAGCCCAAGGATGCCGGCGGCAAGACGCCGGAACTGACGCATTACGTGACCGAATCCGGCTACGCCGAACAGCAGTCCACGCGCACTTATGTAGGCCGCCGCGATCCCGTCCCGCAGTCGCTGCTGCTGGTCGACCTGCGCGCGCGCAAGAGCTATCCGCTGGATGCCGGCGTGCTGCCGGGCATCAAGGACGATCCGCTGAAGGAGCTGCGCGCCAGGGCGATCGCCGACTTGAACAAGGCCGGCCGCAGCGACGAGGCCAAGGCGCTGAAGGCGCCGGAGCAGCGCGCCGTGCGCATCATTTCCGATGCGGACGACGGCGGTGGCGGCGGCATCGCGTGGAGCGACGACGGCGGCAACCTCGCCATCCAGCTGCGCGCGATCGACAACAAGGACCGCTGGATCGCCAGCGTCGATTTCGACACGCACGCGCTGGTGAATCAGCACCGCCTCACCGACCGCGCCTGGATCAACTGGAACTTCAACGATTTCGGCTGGCTCAAGGACGGCCGCACGCTGTGGTATCTGAGCGAGGAAACCGGCTATTCGCAGTTGTACGCCAAGAGCCTCGGCGGCAAGGCGCATGCGCTTACGAGCGGCAGGTTCGAACTGAGCCACTCGGTGCTGAGCGAGGATGGCCAGTGGTTCTATCTGCGCAGCAATCAGGTCGCGCCGTACAGCTATGACGTGTACCGCGTGCCGGCACAAGGCGGCACGCTGGCGCGGCTCACCCAGTACCAGGGCACGGACGACTTCGTGCTCTCGCCCGATGGCCGCCAGCTGGCGGTGCTGCATTCGGCGCCTTACGTGCTGCCGCAGCTGGCGGTGCAGGACAGCGCCGGCGGCACGCCGCGCGAACTGACCCAGACCATGAAGCCGGCCTTCGCGCAGCGCGCGTGGATCGCGCCGAAGATCGTCGGCGTGGCTTCGTCGCACGGCGCCGGCACCATCTGGGCGAAGTACTACGGGCCGGCCGATGAAGCGGCCGCGGCGTCGAAGCCGGCGGTGATCTTCGTGCACGGCGCGGGTTATCTGCAGAACGTCACGCTGAGCTGGTCCAACTATTTCCGCGAGCAGATGTTCCACAACCTGCTGGTGCAGGAGGGCTACGTGGTGCTGGACATGGATTACCGCGCGTCCGAAGGCTACGGCCGCGACTGGCGCGATGCGATCTACCGCCAGATGGGCCATCCGGAACTGGAAGACCTGCTCGACGGCAAGGCCTGGCTGGTCAAGGAACATGGCGTGGATCCGCGCCGCGTGGGCATCTATGGCGGCAGCTACGGCGGCTTCATGACCCTGATGGCGCTGCTGCGCGCGCCGGGCGAGTTCGCCGCGGGCGCGGCGCTGCGGCCGGTGAGCGACTGGTCCAGCTACAACCACGAATACACCTCGAACATCCTCAACGATCCGCAGCTGGACCCGGAGGCCTACACGGCCAGCTCGCCGATCGAATACGCCGACAAGCTGCAGGATGCGCTGCTGATCCAGCACGGCTTGGTCGACGACAACGTGCTGGCCAGCGATTCGATCCGGCTGTACCAGCGCTTCATCGAGCTGCACAAGCGCAACTTCTGGATGTCGCTGTATCCGATGGAACGGCACGGCTTCGTGCAGCCGGATTCCTGGTACGACGAGTACCGCCGGATCGACGAACTTTTCGACGCCTACGTCAAGCCGGTGCGAACGCAGGAAACTGCGGCGGGGCGCTGATCGGGGCATTCATGTGGCAGTCGGGCCGGACCCTGTTTTTGGCCTGACTGCTCACATATTCATCACGGATTTCACTGATAGAGTGCCGCGGTTCGCGCCAAGGACCTATAGGAAGGGCCGTTATGCTGAGTGCACGTAGTCTGTTTCGGGCAGGCCTGTTCGCCGCCCTGGCGGTTTCCACCTCGGCCATGGCCCGCCAGTTCCCGGCCACCGGCCTGGGTCAGTCCTGGCCCAACGCCACCGACGTCAGCTCCAGCCCGCGCTGGCACGTCTACGTCTTCATCAAGGACGGCGTGCGCTACATCCAGGTCAACGACCTCAACGGCAAGGTGCGCGGCGCCTTCGCGGCCGCCAACGGCCAGTTCCTGGTGCTGCCGATCGGCTCGGATGCCGAAACCGTCTCGGCCGGCCCGAACGCCTCGGCGCTGACCACCGCCGCCACCGGCCAGACCGGCGAAACGGTGTACCGCGACAACGACGTGCGCGTGACCGTGCAGCCGCTCGCCAACGGCCATTCGGCCTTCGCCGCCGACAGCACCACCTGCAGCGACCCGGTGGAGTGCAGCACCCACGTCCAGTAAGCGGCGGGGCCGGCGGACCAACAAAAAGGGCGCGCCTTCCGGCGCGCCCTTTTTTTCATGCCGCCCGGCGTTGCTGCTTATTCCGGGTTGTGCAGGATCAGGCTGATGCGGTTGCCATGGGCGACGCGGCGCTCGCGCACCTGGCCCTCGAACAGCGCGACCTGGTCGCGGATCGCTTCCAGCCCGGTGCTGGTGGTGGCCAGGCCCTGCATCAGCTCGCCCCAGCGCACGGCGCGGGCGGCCACTTCGTCGCGCAGGCCGTCGATGCGCATCACCACCCAGCGGCGGCCGTCGAACGCACCGCCGCGCAGGCGCACGTGGATGCCGCTGATGTCGCGGTCGCCGCACAGGCTGCCGGCGATCTCGCCGATGGTCCGGTACAGCACCAGGTGGATGCCGGGCGAGAGCTGGCTCAGGCCGCGGCCTTCGATGTCGCAGGTGTAGCGCACGCCGGCCGCTTCCAGGGTGCGGGCCACGGCGCCTTCGCGCAGCGCGGCCGGCAGCCCGCGCTGGCGCCAGCTCACCGGATGGAGGTTGTCGGCCAGGCGGAACAGCTGGTCCTGGTTCAACGCCGTCTGCAGGCGGTACTGGCGTTCTTCGGACGTGGGCACGGTGTAGCGCAGGCGCTCCAGCATCAGGTTGCTGGTCTGCTGGATGCTGCCGCGCACCTGCTCGATCGCCATCGCGGTCTGGCGCATGCGCAGTTCGCCGAGGAACAGCGTGCGCTGCGCGAGGGCCAGGGTCTGGCGTGCGTCGAGGCGCTCCTGCAGGTCGCGCCGGTTGAGCACCGAGATGCGCGCGCCGAACATCATCATGGTGGAGATGGTGAAGGCGATCAGCACTTCGGCCTGCATGGTGCCGGGATCGAACGCCGCCGGCATGGTGAACACCACCGCCGTGCTGGCCATGGTTCCGCCGATGGCGACGCCGTACCAGCCATGGCGCAGGGCCAGGAACACCACCGGGATGAACATGCTCATGCGCGCCACCTGGCGCGCCTGTTCGCCCATGCCGCCGCCGCCGATCCAGGCCAGCAGCATCAGCACCGGCAGCAGGCCGAGCGCGCTTTCCAGGAACAGGCGGCTGTCCATCAGGCGCGTCCAGCGCTCATGCGCGGAGGTGAGCTGCCATACCTCGCGGATCATCAGCGCCAGCGGCGCCACGGTCAGCACGCCGAGGTAGTTGCCGATCAGCCAGCGGCCGGCCAGCAGCGGGTAATCCATGGGCGGATAGCCGGCCGGCTTGATCGACACCGAGACGGCGGCCAGGTTGGCCAGCGTCCACACCAGCGAACAGGCCAGCGCGCACAGCAGCAGGATGCTGATGCGCACATGGTGGCGACCCTGGAACAGTTGCCAGCGCTCGCGGCACAGATGCACCACCGGCATGGCCAGCGCGATCGGCGGCACCATCATGATGGCCGACCAGGTACCGCCGAAATCGTCCATGCACAGCCACGCGGTATAGCCGAGCGGGCCGAGTTCGCCCACGGCGAGCGCGGGCCAGTAGCGCCGCGGCACCAGCAGCAGGACGGTCAGGCGATAACCGGCGAACAGTACCCAATACGAAAAAGAGACCTGGCGCAGCAATACGAAACCCAAGGCGTAAAGCAGCGCCGCCGCTCCATGGCGTAGCAGAGGATTCTCCACAGCTCTCGATTGCATCCCGGCTCCCCTGAGCTTGTTAGAGCGATCGGCTTCGACAAATGTGAAGGCGGCCGCCTGCGGATACAGCAAATTATCGAATGGGACAGCGGTAGCCGTGAAACCATAGTGAAGGATTCCACATGGCCGGTAACGTTAACGGACGCCGCGTGGATGGCCTTGAGTTCCGCTTTCCCCTAAAGCTCCGGACGCGACCCTCCCGTCCGCCGGAACGACGCCCGTTTGTACTGCGGGCGGCCGCGACTTATCGCCGATCTCGTCGCAAATGGACAGTCGAAGCGGCGCCAAGGATAGGACGTTGCCGTTCACTTACGTGAAACTTTCAGCCTTTATGCCGCTACGGCGGGCCGGGGCCTCGTGCCACAATGTCCGCTCCGGTCGACCTCCCCGCCTTCGATGACCATCCCCAAAGACGCATACCGGCGCTTCCAGGAAGAGCTCGCCGCGCTCGATCAGAAGCAGGAAGCGGATGCAGGCAAGCCTAGCGGCGCTACGCGCATGGCCCGCGCGCGCGAGGAATTTCTCGAGCTGCGCAAGCGCTACGACCTCTCGGTGGCCGACGTGGTCGCGTTCTTTCCCGAACCGGACGGCGTCGGCTATATCCAGGGGCTGATCGCCGCCAGGGACGCCAAGCCCAAACGCGGCCGCAAGCCGAAAAGCGCCTCCTGAAGGCCGTTCAGGCGATCACCGCCTGCGTATCGAAATAGCGCCCGGGCGACAGCCCGAAACTGCGCCGGAACATCGCCACGAAGGCGCTGACGCTGGCATAGCCCAGCGCGTCGGCCACGCTGGCCACCGCCTCGCCCGAGGCCAGCCGCTCCAATGCGCGGGCCAGCCGCGCCTGCTGGCGCCACTGGGCGAAGCTGCTGCCGGTTTCGTAGCGGAACAGGCGCGTCACCGTGCGAGGCGAAAGCCCCGCCCAGTCGGCCCATTCCTCCAGCGTGCGCACGTCGTCCGGGTGTTCGAGCACCGCGTGGGCGATGCGCAGCAGGCGGCGGTCGCTGGGCAGCACCAGGTGCAGCGGTTCTTCCGGGGCGCGACGCATTTCGTCCATCAGCACGGCGAGCAGGCGTTCCTGCTCCTCCACCAGCGGCTGCATCGGCGACCAGGTCGCCGCGCGCAGCACCAGGGCGCGCATCAGCTCGTTGCCGTTGAGCACGCAGGTGCGCCCGGGCAAGCCTGCCGAGGCGTTGGGCGCGACGTAGACGCCCCAGCCCTGGGTGGCCTCGGCGACGCGCACGGTGTGCAGCTCCCCCGGCGGCAGCCAGCCCACGCGGTGCGGGGGCAGGGTCCAGGCGCCGTAGGCGGTGCGTACGCTGATCAGGCCTCTTTCCAGGTAGAAGAACTGGCCGCGCACGTGGCTGTGCCAGTCCGATTCCACGGTGTGGAAGGCCTTGTTCTTGCCCTCGCCGTTGAGCACGTAGGCGATCAGGTCGGGGCCTTCGGCGCTTTCCAGCCAATGGAAATGTTCGATGGAGCCGTGCGGGGTGTCGGACATGGCGATATATCGAATGACCGGTTCTAGATACAAATTGTCCCTCTGACGATATCAGGCCATTAAGGCCTCCGCCTAGGCTTACGTACTGCGCCTACCCCGGGCGCGACGTCCCCTCGCCACGCGCGGTCACGCTCAAGCCTCCGCGGACGTCCTACTGGAAAACTTCCTGAAGGAGACTGGCATGTCAGCCCAAGACTCGCCGTCCATTCCGATGGACGCCGCCGAGGTTCTGACCCGTTTCGTGGTCAGCGCCCAATTGATGCTCGACCCGCTTACCCCCGAAAGCCTGCGCCGCCAGGTGGAACCGAAACTGCTGGACGCCTTGCCGGCCCTGCAGGCGCTGGGCGTGTTCGACCTGTTCGCCATCCGCGACCCGGCCCTGGCCGCCATGGTCGCCGACGAGCTGGCGGCGCGGCGTGCGCAGGTCCCGTCGCGGCCGCGGCCGCTGGCGGCAGCCTGAATATTTGCGAAGGCAGAATATGCTTGTCATATATTTGCCTTGACAAATATTTGAGCGGCAATAGAATGCGCGGCTATGAATCCCGCCAATCCCCCCATGCAGGAAAGCATCGGCATGCTGCTGGCCGCCGTGCGCACGGAAATCGTCCGCGCCATGGAGACCGAACTGGCCGCCCGGGGCATCGAGCTGCGCTTCACCCAGTTCCTGATCCTCAAGCGGCTGTCCGCGTTGGGGCCGATGACGGCGGGCGAACTGGCCCGCTCGATCGAGCTGGACGGCGGCGCCATGACCCGCCAGCTCGACCAGCTCGAAGGCAAGGGCTACCTGCGCCGGCGCCCGCATGAGCAAGACCGGCGCGCCCTGCGCATCGAGCTGACCGACGAAGGCCAGGCGATGACGCAGGAACTCATCAACTGCAACGACCGCGTCGTGAAAGCCGCCCAGGTATCGCTGGACGAGACCGAGCGGCAGCAGTTGCGCGACTACCTCACGCGCGTGCTGCACGCATTGCGCGACAGGCACTGATCCACCACTTCACTTCTGGACTTATGACCATGCGTCTGCACATCACGGCGGCGGCGATCGGACTGAGCCTGGCTTTGGCCGGCTGCGTCAGCAGCGGCGGCCTGCATCCGTCCGGCACGCTCGCGGAAGCTTCCGCGCTCAAGAGCGAGCGCAGCCTCCAGGGCATCGAGGTCTCGCCGGCGGCCTGGCCGCAGCAGGACTGGTGGAGCGCTCTGGGCGACAGCCAGCTCGATGCGCTGATCGGCGAAGCGCTGCGCGACAACCCCAGCCTGGCCGCCGCCGATGCGCGCGCCCGGCAGGCCCAGGCCACCGTCGGCGCGGCCGATGCCGCGCGCGGCCCCACCGTGAACGCGGGCGCCAGCATCGCCGGCGCGCGCCTGCCGGACGGGCTGATCGCGCCGGAAGGCCATTTCGCCTGGGCCAAGTACGGCTATGCCAGCTTCAACTGGGGCCTGGACCTGTGGGGCGGCAAGCGCGCCGCCTGGGAAGCCGCGCTGGGCGAGGCGCGCGCCGCGGAGATCGACCGCCAGGCCGCGCGCATCCAGCTGTCCACCAACGTGGCCCGCGCCTACACCCAGCTCGGCTACGCCTATGCGCAACAGGACGTGGCCAAGGCCGAACTGGAACGCGCCAACCGCGCCCGCGACCTTACCCGCCAGCGCGTCAGCGCCGGCATCGACAACCAGCTGCAGCTCAAGCAGGCCGATACCGAAGTCGCTTCCGCCGAACAGCAGCAGGCCGCGGCCGACCGCTCCATCGATGCGGCGCGCTCGGCCCTGTCGGTGCTGCTGGGCAAGGGTCCGGACCGCGGCCTGGACATCCAGCGCCCGCAGGCCCTGAAGCCGGCCGCGCTGCGGGTGCCCGGCAACCTGCCGGTGGACCTGATCGGCCACCGCGCCGACCTGGTCGCCGCGCGCTGGCGCGTCGAGGCGGCCGGCAAGGACATCAAGGTCGCCAAGAGCGAGTTCATGCCCAACGTCAGCATCGGCGCCATGGCCGGCGTGCTGAACCTGGGCGGCGGCAATCTCTTCAGCCTGCGCAACCGCTTCTACGAGCTGGCGCCGTCGATCAGCCTGCCGATCTTCGACGGCGGCCGCCTGCGCGCGAACCTTGCCGGCAAGGACGCGCAGTACGACCTGGCGGTGGCGCAGTACAACCAGACCCTGGTCGCCGCCACCAATGAAGTGTCGGACGACTACAACGCGCTGCAGTCCGCGCAGCGCCAGATCGACGCGCAGCAGCGCGCGCTCGACGCCGCCACCCAGGCCTGGCAGCTCTCCGACCAGCGCTACAAGGCCGGCATCGGCAACTACCTGGAGGCACTGATCGTGCGCCAGCAGCTGTTGCAGGCGCAGCAGCGCATGGCCGCGCTGCAGTCGCAGCAGGTCGATCTTTCGGTGCAGCTGATCCAGGCGCTCGGCGGCGGCTTCCGTCCGCAGGGCGAGGCGCATGACGTCGCCTCCGCGCCGGCTTCCGCCGCGTCTTCTTCCTCCGTTTCCGCACGCTCTCTCTGAAGGCTTTTCGCCATGTCTAGCCAAACTCCGCTCGCGGCCGACAACGCCGCTCCCCAGCCCCCGAAGAACCGCCGCGGCCTGCTGCTGCGCCTGCTCGGCGTGGCCGTGATCCTTGCCGCCGCCGGCTGGACCGCGTGGTACTTCCTCGACGGCCGCTGGTACGAAGGCACCGACGACGCCTACGTCAACGGCAACGTGGTGCAGATCACCCCGCAGGTGCCCGGCACCGTGGTCACCATCGGCGCCGACGACGGCGACCTGGTGCATGCCGGCGACGTGCTGGTGAAGCTCGATCCGAGCAACACCGAAGTCGCCCTGGCCGAAGCCAAGGCCAGCCTGGCCAGCACCGTGCGCCACGTGCGCGGCCTGTACAGCAATGTCTCCGGCGCGCAGGCCGACGTCGCCGCGCGCAAGGTGGCGGTCGACAAGGCGCGCGCCGACTTCAACCGCCGCCGCGACCTGGCCAAGTCCGGCGCCATCTCGGCCGAGGAGCTGTCGCACGCGCAGGACACCCTCACCACCGCCGAAAGCGGCCTGATCACCGCGCAGCAGCAGCTGGAAACCAGCAAGGTGCTGGTCGACGACACCGTGGTCGCTTCGCATCCGGACGTGCAGGCCGCCGCCGCCAAGCTGCGCGCGGCTTACCTGGACAACCTGCGCACCACCATCGTGGCGCCGGTCGACGGCTACGTCGCCAAGCGTTCGGTGCAGCTGGGCCAGCGCGTTGCGACCGGCGCGCCGCTGATGGCGGTGGTGCCGCTGCACCAGGTGTGGATCGACGCCAACTTCAAGGAAACCCAGCTCACCCACATGCGCATCGGCCAGCCGGTGGAGATCCGCGCCGACGTGTACGGCGGCAAGGTCACCTACAAGGCGCATGTGCAGAGCCTGGGCGTGGGCACGGGCAGCGCGTTCTCGCTGCTGCCGGCGCAGAACGCCACCGGCAACTGGATCAAGATCGTGCAGCGCGTGCCGGTGCGCGTGTTCTTCGACGATCCGAAGCAGCTCGACGAACACCCGCTGCGCATCGGCCTGTCCACCGACGTGGAAGTGAACCTGCACGACCAGACCGGCCCAATGCTGGCCAGGCAGGCGCCGACCCAGCCGGCCTTCAACACCGACGTCTACGCCAAACAGATGGCCGAAGCCGACAGCGCGATCGGCCAGATCATCCACGCCAACATGGCCGGCCAGAAGTAAGCCGCCGGCGGCGGGTTTCCCCACGGGAACCCGCCGCAGCCGGCCTTCTCTCCCCCACGCCCTCCGGCACGCCTATCCCATGAGCACACAATTCCGTCCCCCCAACATGGCGCTGACCACGGTCGGCCTGTCGTTGGCGACCTTCATGCAGGTGCTGGACACCACCATCGCCAACGTGTCGCTGCCGACCATCGCCGGCAACCTCGGCGTGAGCGTGAACCAGAGCACCTGGGTGATCACCTCGTTCGCGGTGAGCATGGCCATCTCGCTGCCGCTCACCGGCTTCCTCACCCGCCGCTTCGGCGAGGTGAAGATGTTCATCTGGTCCACCCTGTTGTTCTCGCTGGCCTCGTTCCTGTGCGGCATCGCGCAGAGCATGGGCATGCTGATCCTGTTCCGCGCCATCCAGGGCGCGGTGGCCGGGCCGATGTATCCGGTGACGCAGGCGCTGCTGATCTCGATCTATCCACCGGCCAAGCGCGGCATGGCGCTGGCCTTGCTGGCGATGGTGACGGTGGTGGCGCCGATCGCAGGCCCCATCCTGGGCGGCTGGATCACCGACAACTATTCGTGGCCGTGGATCTTTTTCATCAACGTGCCGATCGGCATCTTCGCCAGCTTCGTCATCGGCGCGCAGATGAAGGAGCGCAAGGACGTGACCACGCGGCCGAAGATGGACTACGTCGGCCTGATCACCCTGATCATTGGCGTGGGCGCGCTGCAGATCGTGCTGGACAAGGGCAACGACGAGGACTGGTTCAATTCCACCTTCATCGTGGTGACCAGCATCGTCGCGCTGCTGGGCATCCTGGTGTTCCTGATCTGGGAGCTCACCGACAAGGAACCGATCGTCGACCTGCGCCTGTTCCGCCACCGCAACTTCCGCATGGGCACGCTCTCGCTGGTGCTGGCCTATGCGGCGTTCTTCGCGATCGGCCTGCTGGTGCCGCAGTGGATGCAGCGCAACCTGGGTTACACGTCGACGTGGGCGGGCTTCGCCAGCGCGCCGCTGGGCATCCTGCCGGTGCTGCTGACCTTCGTGGTGGGCAAGTACTCCACGCGCTTCGACCTGCGCCTGGTGGCCTCGATCTCGTTCCTGGTGATGGGCACCACCAGCTTCCTGCGCTCGGACTTCTTCCTGGACATCGACTTCATGCACATCGCCGGCGTGCAGTTGCTGCAGGGCCTGGGCGTGGCGCTGTTCTTCATGCCGGTCACGACCATCCTGCTGTCCGACCTGCAGCCGCACGAGATTGCCGCGGGCGGCGGCCTGGCCACCTTCCTGCGTACGCTGGGGGCGAGCTTCTCGGCTTCGCTGACCACGTTCATGTGGGACCGCCGCGCGGTGGTGCACCACGCCCACCTGAGCGAGCACATCACGCCGTACGACCCCACCGCGACGCAGGCGCTGGGCCAGCTCGGCGGCGGCGACCCGCAGACGGCGGCGGCCGTGGTCAACCAGATGATCACCCAGCAGGCTTACCAGATCTCCTTCAACGAGGTGTTTCACGTGCTGGGCTGGATCTTCGTCAGCCTGGTCGCCGTGGTCTGGATGACCAGGCCGCCATTCACGGCCAAGGCCGGACCCGCCGCGGGCGGTGGGCACTGACCGCTCCGGAGAAAAAAACAACGGCCCCGTTCGGGGCCGTTGCAATTTTCGGGGGTGAAAGCGTCTTACAGATCGAAGCCCACGCCTACCAGCGCCATGGTCTCGCCACGGTTAGGACCGTGCGTGCCGCCGTTGGAGATGTGGCGGATCTGGAAGCTGAGGTATTTGCCTTGCCAACCCACCGTATTCACGAATTCGCCCACGCTGCTCAGCGCCATCGTGCGGCCCGTCTGCACGGCGCCCTGCAGGCTGTAGAAGAAGCCCTGGTACCAGTCGCTGTCGCTGCCGTAGCGCAGGCGGGCGCCGCCGGCCACGAGCCAGACGTCGTCGCCGGTCTCGTAGCGGTTGCCCTGGTAGCGGGAAAGGTTGCGGCCGCCGATCCAGCCCACCGAGACGTCCGGCGCCCAGGTGAACCGGCTGCTGCCGATCGGGTGGGCGTCAAAAGTAGCTTCCACGAACGCCGCATTGGTGCCGTGGGAATCCATGTAGCTGCGGCCGCCCTGGAGCTCCAGGTGGGTCGCGGCCGCAGCGGCCGACGTAGCGCCGGCCAGTGCCAACGCAAGAGCGCTAAGAAAAACCTTGTTCAAACGCATGGGGGTGCCTTTTGGGGGACAGTTCTTTTATGAACTATATGGTTCAATAAGTGTCGTCGATCACAGGTGAACTCGTAAATCCCACCTTCGTTCGACGCAGCGTTCCCCCAGACGCATCAATTGGTTTAGCCCGGATGGTTATTGCGGAATTGCAATAACCCGGATAAAAAGCATTACCCCACATTCTCCCCGGATGAAATGTCATGCACCCTAGCCAGAGCCAAAGCTGCACCGCTTTCGATGGCCACCGCCTGATCGCCTCGGGTCCGCTGCGCGAGGTGGCCGCCGCCACCAAGCAGGCGATCGACGCCGGCGCCAAGGGACCGGTGCTCGTGTTCGACGACCAGACCAGCCTGCCCGTGGAAATCGATTTCCGCGGCGGCGTGGACGATGTGCTGTCCCGCCTGGGCCTCGCCAGCGCGGCCACCGACGCCGCCCCGCGCGGCCCGGGACGCCCCCGCCTCGGCGTGGTGGCGCGCGAGGTCACCTTGCTGCCGCGCCATTGGGAATGGCTGGCCGCACAGGCCGGCGGCGCCTCCGCCACCCTGCGCCGGCTGGTGGAGGACGCCCGCCGCGGCGAGCAGGACCGCGCCCTGCGCGCCGGCGAAGCGCTGGACCGCTTCATGCAGGCCATGGCCGGCGACCTGCCGCACTACGAGGAAGCCTCGCGTGCCTACTGGCGCGGCGAGCGCGATCGTTTCGGACAATTGATCGAGACGTGGCCCTCCGACGTGCGCGATCATGCGCGTCGCCTGGCGGCGGCTGCCTGGAACGACGCGGACGCCATCGCCTGATGCCCTGACGTCCCGCCGTTCGCTCCAGCCCGGACCACCCGCTAGCCCATGTCCTCGCCAGCCACCCGCCAGCCCTCGCTCACCGAAGGGCCGATCGCCCGCACCCTGCTGCTGTTTGCGCTGCCCATCATGGGCAGCACGGTGCTGCAGTCGCTCAACGCCTCCGTCAATGCGATGTGGATCGGCCACTTCCTGGGCGAGTCGGCGCTGAGCGCGGTGAGCAATGCCAGCCTGATCGTGTTCCTGCTGCTCACCGCCGTGTTCGGGGTGAGCATGGCCAGCACCATCCTGGTCGGCCAGAGCCTGGGCGCGCGCAACATGGTGGAAGCCAAGCGCGTGGTCGGCACCGGCGTCACCTTCTTCGTGGCGCTGTCGACGCTGGTTTCGGTGTGCGGCTACTTCAACACCGCGTGGATGCTCCGCCAGCTGGGTACGCCGCCGGATGCCATGCCGTACGCCGTGCCCTACCTGCGCATGGTGTTCGTGGCCATGCCGTCGATGTACTTCTACAACTTCCTGATGATGACCCTGCGCGGCGCCGGCGACGCGCGCACGCCCTTCATGTTCATGGGCATGTCGGTGCTGCTGGACATCGCGCTCAATCCGCTCTTCATGTTCGGCTGGGGTCCGGTGCCGGCGATGGGCACGGCCGGCTCGGGCTTCGCCACGCTGATCTCGCAGAGCTTGGCCCTGGTCGCGCTGCTGGCCACGCTGTACCGGCGCAAGCACTTCCTGCGCCTGACCGGCGACGAGCTGGCGTATCTGAAGCCGGATCCGGCGATCCTGCGCGCGCTCATCTTCAAGGGCCTGCCGATGGGCCTGCAGATGATCGTGATCTCCTCCTCGGCCATGCTGATGATGCGCCTGGTCAACGGCTACGGCTCGCAGACCACCGCCGCCTACGGCGCCGCCACCCAGCTGTGGACATACGTGCAGATGCCGGCGATGGCGATCGGCGCGGCGGTGTCCTCGATGGCGGCGCAGAACATCGGCGCGCGGCTGTGGGACCGCGTGCACCGCATCGCCCGCGCCGGCGTGGCCTACAACTTTCTGTTCGGCGGCACCCTGATCGCGCTGATCTATCTCTTCAACCGCGCCGCGCTGCACCTGTTCCTGCCCGGCGACGGCGAGGCGATCGCGCTGGCCCAGCACCTGAACATGATCGCGGTGTGGTCCTTCCTGTTCTTCGGCATCACCTTCGTGCTGTTCGGCGTGGTGCGCTCCACCGGCGCGGTGTGGCCGCCGCTGATCGTGCTCACCATTTCGATGTGGCTGATCCGCCCGCCGTTCGCCTTCGCGCTGATGCCCAAGCTCGGTGCCGACGCCATCTGGTGGAGCTTCCCGCTCGGCTCGCTGGCCTCGATGCTGATGGCCATGGCGTATTACCGCTGGGGCGGCTGGCAGAAGGCGCACATGCTGGCGCCGCCGGCTCCCGCGCCGGCGCCAGGCCTGCCCGAAGCCGCGGCCGCCGAAGCCGCCGACTAAACTAAACAGCCCCGCCCGCTGCCACGCGACTGTCATGCCGCGTGCCTAAGGTCGGGCGGATGACCCGTCCCCTCCTTCGCTGCCGGCGGTGCGCATGAGCTTCTCGCGCCGCCGTTTCCTGCTCGGCGCCGGCGGTGTGCTCGCCGCGCCGCTGTTCCCCGGCTTGCTGCGCGCGGCGCCGGCCATGCCGATGGCGGACAAGCGCATGGCGCCGCAGCTGGCGCAGCCGAACCAGCCGCTGGTCAATCCCGCCACGCTGGCGCGCTTCGTCGATGCCCTGCCGCTGCCGCCGGTGGCGCGCCCGATCGGGCAGCGCGAGCACCCCGCGCATCCCGGCCGGCGCCTGCCGCTCTATCGCATGGAGATGCGCGCGTTCCAGGCGCGCCTGCACCGCGACCTGCCGCCCACCACGCTATGGGGCTACCAGGGCAGCAGCCCCGGACCCACCCTGGAAGCGCGGCGCGATGAGCCTTTTCTGGTGGAGTGGGCGAACGCGCTGCCCACGCATCATCTGCTGCCGATCGACCACAGCATCCACGGCGCCGAAAAAGACCGCCCCGACGTGCGCACCGTCGCGCACGTGCATGGCGCACGCGTCGGCCCGAACGACGACGGCTGGCCGGAAGACGCCTTCGCGCCCGGCCACTCGCTGCTCTACCGCTACCCGAACGCGCAGGACGCCGCGACGCTCTGGTACCACGACCACGCGATGGGCATCACGCGCCTCAACATCTATGCCGGCCTGTACGGCGCCTACCTGCTGCGCGATCCGGAAGAACAGGCGCTGGCCCTGCCTTCGGGCGACTACGAACTGCCGCTGATGCTGTGCGACCGGCTGATCGCGCGCGACGGCCAGCTCTACTATCCGGTGTCCGACGACCCGGCCGCGCCGTGGGTGTCCGAGGCTTATGGCAATGCCACGCTGTGCAACGGCAAGCTGTATCCGTACCTGGAAGTGGAACCGCGCCGCTACCGCCTGCGCCTGATCAATGCGGCGAATGCGCGCCATTACGAACTGAGCCTTTCCAGCCGCCGTCCCTTCGTACAGATCGGCAGCGACCAGGGCCTTCTCGGCACACCGCTGGAACGCATGCGCGTGGAGCTGTATCCGGCCGAGCGCGCCGACGTGGTGGTCGATTTCTCCGGCCTGGACGGCAAGACGGTGGAACTGCGCCAGCCTTCCGAACCGCTGCTGCAGTTCCGCGTGCGCAACCGCGACAACAAGAGTGCGGCGTCGGTCGCCGTGCCTGCCGCGCTGCGCGCCGTACCGCGCATGGATGCCGCCACCGCCGTGCGCGAACGCATCCTTACCGTCGGCGAGATGGACGACGCCAACGGCAACGCGATGATGATGACCCTGGGCGGCCATCACTGGTCCGATCCCATCACCGAAGATCCCGTGCAGGACAGCGTGGAGATCTGGAGCCTGGTCAACCTCACCGGCGACGCGCATCCGATCCACCTGCACCTGGTGCGCTTCCAGATTCTCGAGCGCCGCCCCTACGACCTGTTCGCCTGGAACGAGCGCAAGGAACTGAAGTACACCGGCCCCGCCCAGCCGCCGCCGCCGCATGAGGCCGGCTGGAAGGACACGGTGCGCGCGGACGCCGACATGGTCACTCGCATCATCGTGCGATTCGAGGGCGAGCCCGGCAAATACGTGTGGCATTGCCACCTGCTCGAGCATGAAGACAACGAAATGATGCGGCCTTTCAAGCTGTTGCCGAAAGCCTGAAAAACCGCTGGTTTTTGCGCTTGCGCAAGCCCTTGCGCCTGTCGCCGCGCTGTCATCTGCGCCGCCATCGCTGTCGCTTCGCTGCCAACGCAACGTCATGGGCGAAGACCATGCTCCGCGCCGGCCCGCGTCATTCCACGGCATGCGGCCGCATCAGGGGGACCACGTTGCAGCCTTCGCGTTGCAGGAGTCCAAAGTCATGCCCAAGCTTCACGGCTGTCCGCGTTACCTGCCGTTCCTCACCGCTGCGCTCGCCACCGTCCTGGCCGGCGCGGCGGGTGCGCAAACCACTAACGCCGAGCAGGATGCCGCGTTCCGCCATGGCATTCCCGGCGCCGGCACCAGTTCGCGTCCGGGCATACCGGGCGGCATCGTCACGCTGCACCGACCCGGTGAGCCGGGCGACCGCAGCGACCGCACGCGCACCCCGATCAAGCACGTGATTCTGCTGATCGGCGAAAACCGCACCTTCGACCACATCTACGCCACCTACACGCCGCCCAAGGGCCAGAGCGTGCGCAACCTGCTGTCCGAAGGCATCGTCAACGCCGACGGCACGCCGGGCCCGAACGTGGCCCTGGCCAGGCAGTGGCAGGCCACCGACACCGGCAAGTTCGCCATTGCGCCCAAGCGCACCGCGCCCTACGCCATGCTGCCGGCGATGAACACCGGCGGCGCGCCGACCCAGCCCTACTTCGCTTCCGCCGCGCAGGCCGAAGCGGTGGAGCCGGGCCTGCCCGCGGGCGAATACGGCCAGCTCGCCAGCGGCGGCACCGGCCTGCCGGGGCACGTGGTCGATACGCGCTTCCCCACGCAGTTGCCGAATGCGCCGGTCGACATGAGCGCGTCGCTCAGCTACGACGACTACGCCAACAGCCCCGTGCACCGCTTTTTCCAGATGTGGCAGCAGCTCGACTGCTCGGCCGGCGCCGCCACGCGCAGCAACCCCAGCGGCTGCCGCAACGATCTGTTCCCGTGGGTGGAAACCAGCTTCGGCGCCGGCAGCAACGGCGCGCCGCGGCCGGCCAACTTCGACGAGCAGACCACCGGCGAAGGCTCCACCGCCATGCAGTTCCTCAACATGGCCAAGGGCGACGCGCCGTACTTCAACGAGCTGGCGCGCGACTATGCGCTCAGCGACAACTTCCACCAGTCCGTGATGGGCGGCACCGGCGCGAACCACATCATGCTCGGCTATGCCAGCCTGATCTATTACGCCGACGCACAGGGCCGTCCGGCCACGCCGCCGGCCAACCAGATCGAGAACCCCGATCCCATGCCCGGCGCCGACAACTGGTACACGCAGGACGGCTACGGCGGCGGTTCCTACGTGAACTGCGCGGACGAAAGCCAGCCGGGCGTGGCCTCGGTGAAGGACTACCTGCGCAGCCTGCCGTACCGCAGCTTCCGCGGCGGCGACTGCAAGCGCGACGCCTATTACCTGGTCAACAACTACAACCCCGGCTACCTGGGCGACGGCACGCCCGCGCCGCTGGGCGCGGACCAGTTCACTATCCCGCCGACGCGGCAGGAAAACCTGGCCCTGCTGCTCAGCCGCCATCACGTGAGCTGGAAGTACTACGGCGAAGGCTGGGGCGACGGCAAGGAGAACGGCGAGGCCGGCACCTTCTGCAATATCTGCGATCCGTTCCTGTACTCCACGCAGGTGATGACCGATCCCAAGCTGCGCGCGAACAACCAGGACATCAACGACCTGTACCGCGACATCCAGAACAACACCTTGCCCGCGGTGGCGATCGCCAAGCCGGACGGCATCCTCGACGGCCATCCGGCGTCGTCCAAGCTCGGCCTGTTCGAGGGCTATGTGAAGAAGATCGTGGACATGGCCAAGGCCAATCCCGAGGTGTGGAAGGACACCGCCATCGTGGTCACCTTCGACGAAGGCGGCGGCTATTGGGACTCCGGTTATATCCAGCCGATCGACTTCTTCGGCGACGGCACGCGCATCCCGATGCTGGTGATCTCGCGCTACTCCACCGGCGGCCGCGTGGTGCACACCTATTACGACCATGTCTCCTTCGACAAATTCGTCGAAGCCAACTGGGGCCTGCACGAGACCATCTCGCCGCGCGGCCGCGACAACCTGCCGAATCCGCGCTCGCGTCCGGACAATCCGTACGTGCCGGTGAATGCGCCGGCGCTGGGCAATCTGATGGACATGTTCGACTTCGGCCGCTACGCGCGGCACGACGCCGACGGCGACGACAACGACGACCTGCAGGACTGACGGCCGCCAGTCACCGCGCCATGGCCACGGGGCCATGGCGCCTCCGCGCCGGTGCCACAGGGAGGTGGCGCCGGCCAGCATGGATCACCGGGCAGGGCTTACCGATGCAAGTGGCTTATCAGCTGGCGCGCTTCGTCCGCGCCGCGCTTACCGTATTATTGCTGTCGTCCGTGCTGGCGCCGCGCGCGCACGCCGACGCCGGCGATTTCCAGGCGATGCCTGGCCTGTGGAAGATCGTCACGCATGCCAAGGGCGCGCCGCATGAGACGGTGGCGTGGCATTGCGTCGATGAAGACGCCGATCCGTGGGCATCGTTCGCGCTGCCGCCACCGGATGCGAGCTGCCAGCGCAGCGATGAACACCGCAGCCGCACGTCGCTCGATTGGAATATGCAATGCCATGCGCTACCCGCGCTGCATGGCCGGGTCGCCTTCGATTCGCCTGAGCACTACAGCGCCAGCTTGGGCGCCGAGGGCGCGGAACCGCTGCTTCGCGTCGACGGCCGGCGCTACGCCGCCTGCACCAGCCCCAAGGATTGACCGCCGCTCCCCGTAGGTTGGGGTGAGCGCAGCGAACCCCAACGATGCGTGGCGCTATGGATGGCGAATGTTGGGGTTCGCTGCGCTCACCCCAACCTACGCGTTCTTTCAGGCGCCTTGGCTGGCCGCCTTCAGCGCACGCTTCGCCTGCCGCCGCGCGCGCCGCGCGGCCTTGCGCGCCTTGCGGTCGTATACGCGCAGGTAGATGGCCGGCGTGCTGAGCAAGGTCAGCAGCTGCGACACGAACAGGCCGCCCAGGATCGCTACGCCCAGCGGCTGACGCATTTCCGAACCCGCGCCGAAGCCGATCGCCAGCGGCAGTGCCGCGCCCATCGCCACCAGGGTGGTCATGGTGATCGGACGGAAGCGCACCAGGGCCGCCTCGCGGATCGCCTCCGGCGGCGAGCGGCCGTGTTCGCGTTCGGCGACCAGGGCGAAGTCCACCATCAGGATGGCGTTCTTCTTCACGATGCCGATCAGCATCAGGATCGCGATCACCGACATCATGGTCAGCTGGGTATGCGTGACCAGCATGGCCAGGAAGGCGCCCATGCCCGCGGCCGGCAAGGTGGACAGAATGGTCAGCGGATGCACCAGGCTCTCGTACAGGATGCCCAGCACGATATACATGGCCATGATCACCGCGAAGAAGATGAACAGGCCATTGGTCAGCGCTTCCATCAGCTGCTGGTTGTTGCCGCTGTACTTCTTCTGCACGCCGGCCGGCAGCCCGGCCGCGGCCATGGCGTCGTCGACGCGGCGCAGCCCTTCCACCTGCGACACGCCATCGGCGAGGTTGTAGCTGATGGATGAGGATTCCAGCTGGTTGTAGTGGCGGATCTCCAGCGGCGCGATGTTCGGCTCGATCTTGGCCACCGCCGAAAGCGGGATCATCTTGCCCTGCGTATTGCGCACATAGGTGTTGAGCAGCGTGTCCGGGCTGATCGACTGCGCCGCCGAGGTCAGCACCACCCAGTACTGGTTGATGTCCGAATAGATCACCGACACCGGACGCTGTCCGAACGCGTTGTACAAGGCCGTGTCCACCGACGCCGCGCTCAGCAGCAGGCGGCCGGCCGCATCGCGGTCCACCTTCAGCTTCTGCTGCTTGCCGATGGCGTCGAAGTTGGTGGTGACGTCGCGGAATTCCTTCAGGCCGCGCATGACGCGCGCCAGCTTGAGGGTCGGGCCTTGCAGGTCGGTGCCGTCGGCGCTGCTGAGCTGGAACTGATACTGCCCGCCGCCGCCGCCACCCCCGCCGCCACCGCCGATGAACTGTAGCGGGGTCAGCGAGGCGGTGATGTCCGGGATGGCCTTGTACTGCGCATCCAGGCGCTTGATCACGTCCTTGACCGGGTCGTGGCGCTGGCCGGGCTGCTTGCCCAGGGGCTTCAAGTCCACGAACAGCGTGATGCTGTTGCCGACCGCGCCATTGTTGTTGTTGCCGCCCAGGATGGTGGTGACGTCGAGCACCGCCGGGTCCTTCAGCATGATCGCGCCCATTTTCTGCGCGCGTTCGGCGAGCAGGGTCGGCGAGATGTTCGCATCTAGATTGAAATTGGCCTGCAGCATGCCGATGTCTTCCTCCGGCATGATGCCGCCGCCGGCGGTCTTGGCCACCGCGAAGGCCAGCACGCCGGTCAGCACCAGCAGCAGCGGCGGCTGCCAGCGCATCAGGCCGCGATGGCGCATGGCCCAGTCCAGCGAGCGCTCGTACACGTGCAGCAGCCAGCCGTCGAAGCGTTCGGCCAGGCGCGACAGCGCGGAGGCGGGCTTGCCGTCCGGATGTTCGAGCGAGAGATAGCGCCCGCACAGCGCCGGCGTCAGGGTCAGCGAGACGATGGCCGAGATCACCACCGTCGCGGTGAGCGTCACCGAGAACTCTTTCATCAAGGTGGTGAAAAAGTTATTGCCGAACAGCATCGGCGCGAACACCGCCACCAGCGACAAGGTGATCGACACCACCGTGAAGCCGATCTCACGCACACCGGTCAGCGCCGCCTGCAGCGGCCGCTCGCCGTGTTCCATGTGGCGCACGATGTTCTCGATCACCACGATGGCGTCGTCCACCACGAAGCCGATACACAGCACCAGGGCCACCAATGACAGCGTGTTCAAGGTGTAGCCCAGCACCCACATCAGCACGAAGGCACCGGCCAGCGACAGCGGCACGCTGAGCATGGCGATCAGGGTGGGGCCGATGCGGCGCAGGAAGATCAGCATCACCACCGCCACCATGGCGATGCTGAGCAGCAGCGCCACTTCCACTTCGTGCAGCGCGGACTTGGTGGTCTGGGTGAGGTCGAAGATCGGGGTGATCTTCACGTCCGCCGGCATCAGGTGCTGGAACTCCGGCAGCTTGGCGCGGATGGCGTCCGCCGTGGCCACGGCGTTGGCGTCGGCGCGCTTGCTGATCTGCATCGCCACCGTGCGGTCGCCGTTGAACCAGGCCGCCTGGAACTCGTCCTGCTGGCCGCTGGTGATGGTGGCCACGTCCGACAGCCGCACCGGCGTGCCCTTGCGCGAGGCGATCAGCAGCGCGCCGAACTCGTCGGCGGTATGCAGCGAATCGTTCGCCAGCACCGTCATCTGCGTCCAGCCATTGCTCAGCACGCCCTGCGGCGCGGTGACATTGGCCGCGATCAGCGCATTGCTGACGTCGTCGCTGGTGAGCTGCTTGGCGGCCAGCGCATCCGGGTTCAGCGCCACGCGCACCGCATGCGGCGTGCCGCCGAACACCTGCACCTGGGCCACGCCCGGCACCTGGGCCACGGCAGGCTTGAGCATGGTGTCGGTGAGGTCGTAGAGCTTGTCCGGCGGCAGGCTGGTCGAGGTGAGCGAGACCAGCAGCACCGGGATCTGCGAGGTGTCGAACTTGAAGTACTGCGGCGGACTGGGCATGCCCGGCGGCAGATCCGGCTGGGCCGCATTGATGGCCGCCTGCACGTCGCGTGCGGCCTTGTCGGCGCTGCGGCCGAAATTGAACAGGATCTGGATCTGCGTGGCGCCGTCGTTGGTGGTCGACACCATCTGCCGGATCTCCGGGATCCGGCCCAGATGCCGCTCCAGCGGCGCCACCACCGAACTGGCCATGGTCTGCGCATTGGCCCCCGGCATCTGCGCGAACACCACCACGCCGGGAAACTCGATGGTCGGCAGCGCCGCGACGCCCAGCAGCAGGTAGGCCCAGAAACCGGCCAGCACCAGCCCGATGGCGAGCAGCGAGGTGCCGATGGGTCGACGAATCAGCGGCGCAAAAATGTTCACAAGGCTTCCGTACCGGAGGTGCGCTGCGCGTAGCCTGCAGGGCGAATCGGCGCGCACCGGGGAGTACCGATGCAACGGGCATCGGGGGCATGGGCAATCATATCGGCTATAAGACCGCGCCACCCGTGACGCGCGGATGTGCCTTTAGTCCGGCCGTGTCGAAAGGCAGGGGGCTTCTTGAGCTCAAGAGCTTTTTTCTGCGCTTCGTAAAAACGCTGTCGCTAGAGCGGCCCCTCACCCCGACCCTCTCCCCGGAGGGGAGAGGGGGATGGAGGGTGGGGCGACAATCGAGCGAAGAGCGTTCGGCTTGCGCGCTTTTGCTCTTGATCTTCAGGGTCCCCTTGGCGCCGGCGGTGAGGGCTGGACGAAAAGGCCCCCGCAGGGGGGCGGGGACACGATGTCCCCGCCTTTTTGATCAGGGCATGGATGCCCTGTCAAAAAGCCCGGCCAGCCCTCACGGACCCTCAGCAGCTTTGCTGCTGAGGGCGCCAAGCAGGGTGCCCTTCTCTTTGCTTACTTTCTCTTGGGCACGCAAGAGAAAGTAAGTCGGGCCGCGGCAGCGGCACGAAACACTCGCCAAAGGCGAGACAATCAAGCACCAACGCGACAACCAGGCGATACCGCCACTGGATCCCGGCCTACGCCGGGATGACGAGCAAAGGCGACGCCGGGATGACGAGCAAGGGTCACGCCGCCTGCCCCGCGGCCTTGAGTGCGCGCTTCGCCTCGCGCCGCGCCCTCCGCGCCGCCTTGCGCTCCTTGCGATCGTGATTCCACAGATAGATCGCAGGCGTACTCAACAACGTAAGCAACTGCGACACCAGCAACCCCCCCACAATCGCCACCCCCAGTGGCTGCCGCGTCTCCGCGCCAATACCAAACCCGATCGCCAGCGGCAGCGCCGCACCGATCGCCACCAGGGTCGTCATGGTGATCGGGCGGAAGCGCACCAGCGCCGCCTCGCGGATCGCCTCCGGCGCGGACAGCCCGTACTCGCGCTGCCGCACCAGGGCGAAATCCACCATCAGGATCGCGTTCTTCTTCACGATGCCGATCAGCATCAGGATCGCGATCACGCCGATCAGCGACATCGGCGTCTGCGTCACCAGCATGGCCAGGAACGCCCCCGCGCCGGCCGCCGGCAGGGTGGAAAGAATGGTCAGCGGCTGGCCCAGGCTCTCGTACAGAATGCCCAGCACGATATACATGGCGAAGATCGAGCCCAGCAGCAGGAGCATGGAGTTGTCCTTGCTCTCCTGCAGGTTCTCGTTCTCGCCGGTGTAGCCGATCTTCACGCCGGCCGGCAGGCGCGCCGCGGCCACCAGCTGGTCGATCAGCTGCATGCCCTTGTCGCGCGGGAAATCCGGCGGCAGGTTGTAGTAGATCTGCACCGCTTCCATCTGGTTGTAGTGATTGACGATGGAAGGCGTCACGTTCGGCTCGATCCGGGCCACCGCCGACAGCGGCACCATGCCGCCGGTGCCGTTGCGCACATAGGTGTTGAGCAGGGTGCCGGGGGTGAGCGTGTGCTCGGCGCTGGAGGTGAGCACCACCCAGTACTGGTTGATGTCCGAATAGATGATCGACACCTGGTTCTGGCCGAAGGCGTTGTACAGCGCCGTGTCGACCATGCCCATGCTGATGTTGAGCCGGCCGGCGGCCTGGCGGTCCACCTTCAGCATCTGCTGCTTGTCGATATTGTCGTAGTCGCTGCTGACGTCGCGGAACGGCGGCCGGTCCTTCATCAGCTTGGTCACCTTGTAGACCCAGGGCTGCAGGTCGATGGTGCTGGCGCTGATCAGCTGGAAGCTCTCCGCGCCCTGGCCGCCACCACCGCCGCCGCCGTTGAAGAAGCTCAGCGAACTCAGCGACACCTGCACGTCCGGCAGCAGCTCGTACTGTTTGCGCAGGCGCTCGACCACCTTGTCGATATGTTCCGGGCGCTCGCCGGGACCGTTGCCCTTGGGCTTGAGGTCGACGTACATCACCGACTGGTTGCCCACCGCGCCGCCGGCATTGTCGGCGCCGAGGAAGGTGGTGACGTCCAGCACCGCCGGGTCCTTCAGCATGATCTCCGCGGCCTTCTGCGCGCGCAGCGCCATCAGGCCGGGCGAGATATTGGTGTCGGCGCGCACCATCGCGCGGATCAGGCCGATGTCTTCCTTGGGCATGAAGTTGAAGCCGGCGGTCTTCACCACCGCCATGGCCAGGCCCACGGTCAGCGCCAGCAGGATCAGCGGCTGCCAGCGCATCAGGCGGCGGTGATGCATGGCCCAGTCCAGCGCTCGCTCGTAGACGCGCTGCATGCCGCGGTCGAAACGCTCCACGGCGCGCTCGATCCGGCCCGGTTCGCGCCGTTCGCTCTCCTGCTTGAGCATCCAGCCGCACAGCGCCGGCGTCACGGTGAGCGAGATCACCGCCGAGATCACCACCGCGGCGGTCAGCGTCACCGAGAACTCGCGCATGATCACGGTGAACTGGCTGTTGCCGAACAGCAGCGGCACGAACACCGCCACCAGCGACAGGGTGATCGAGATCACCGTGAAGCCGATCTCGCGCACGCCCAGCAGCGCCGCCGGCAGCGCCTGCTCGCCGTGCTCCATGTGGCGCACGATGTTCTCGATCACCACGATGGCGTCGTCCACCACGAAGCCGATGCACAGCACCAGCGCCACCAGCGACAAGGTGTTGAGCGTGTAGCCCAGCGACCACATCACGATGAAGGCGCCGGCCAGCGACAGCGGCACGCTCAAGGTGGCGATCAGGGTCGGGCGCAGCCGGCGCAGGAACACCAGCATCACCAGCGCCACCAGCAGGATGCTCAGCAGCAAGGCGATCTCCACCTCGTGCAGGGCCGAGCGGGTGGTCTGGGTGAGATCGAAGATCGGCGTGATCTTGAGGTCCGCCGGCAGCCACGAGCGCATTTCCGGCAGCTTGGCGCGGACCGCGTCGGCGGTGGCCACGGCATTGGCTTCCGGGCGCTTGCTCACGCGGATGGTCACCGAGCGCTGCCCGTTGAACCAGGCCGCCTGGTATTCGTCCTGCTGGCCGCTGTAGACCTTGGCCACGTCCGACAGCCGCACCGGCGTGCCGTTCTTCACCGAGATCAGCAGCTGGCCGAATTCTTCGGGATTGTGCAGAGAGTCGGTGGCGGTCACCGTCATCTGCGTGGTGCCGTCGCTCAGGATGCCCTGCGGCGAGGTGACGTTGGCCGCGCGCAGCGCATTGCGCACGTCGTTGCCGGACAGGCCCATGGCCGCCAGCTGCGCATTGTTGAGCTCGACGCGCACCGCCTTGGGCCGTCCGCCCATGATGCGCACCTGCGCCACGCCCGGCACCTGCGACAGCACCGGCTTGATCAGCGTGTCGGCCATGTCGAACAGCTTGTCGGGGCTCTGCGTGCTCGAGGTCATCGACAGTAGCAGCACTGGCATCTGCGAGTTGTTGAATTTGAAGTAGCGCGGCGGGATGGTCATGCTCGAGGGCAGGTCCACCTGGGCGGCATTGATCGCCGCCTGCACGTCGCGCGCCAGCTTGTCGGTGGACTTGCCCGGCTCGAACAGCAGGATCACCGAGCTGGAGCCGTCGTTGCTCTCCGAACTCATCTCCTTGATGCCGGGAATCCGCCCCAGGTGCCGCTCCAGCGGCGCGGCCACGGTGGACGCCATGGTCTGCGCGCTGGCGCCGGGCACTTCCGCATAGACCGACATGCCGGGGAATTCCAGCGCCGGCAGCGCGGCCACGCCGATCAGGAGGTAGGTCCAGATGCCGGCCAGCGCCAGGCCCAGCGCGAGCAGCGAAGTGCCCACCGGGCGGCGGATCATTGGAGCGAAGATGTTCACGTAGTCCCCGGGCGGCGCCTCCTGCGGCGCTCCGCAGGCGGGACTTTATGCCGGGGGGCACATGCTTGGGATGTGCCTGAAGTGCGTGGCGCATATAGGTCGTAGGTTGGGGTGAGCCATCGGCGAACCCCAACGTCGCGGCCTATGACGGTGCCACGTTGGGGTTCGCCTGCGGCTCACCCCAACCTGCGCCCGGATCTCAGTGCGCCGGGCTGTAGCGCAGCGTCAGGTAGGCGGTGCGGCCCAGCTGGTTGTAGAAGCGCACGGTCTCGTAGCGGTGGTCGAACACGTTGGCCACGCGGCCCTGCAGGGTCCAGCCCGGCTGGAAATGCCAGCTCGCGCGCAGGTCCACCGTGGCGTAGCCGCCCAGGCGCTGCAGGTTGGCCGCATCGTCGTAGCGGTAGCCCTCGGCATTCACCGTGCCGCCGATGCTGAAGGCGCCGCCCAGATCGCGGTCCAGGTCGAGGCGGGCGATGCGTTCCGGACGGCGCGCCAGCAGGTTGCCGCGGTTGGGATCGTCCTCGCCGCGGTTCTCCGGCTTCTGGAAGGTGAGATAGCCGCGCAGGTGCCAGCCGTCGACGTCGGCGCCGGCCTGGCCCTCGATGCCGCGGATGCGCGCCTTGCTGATGTTGACCGGCACGAAGAAGGCGTCGTAGCCGATCAGGTCGTCCACCTTGGTCTGGTAGGCGTTCACCGCCCAGTTCCACACGCCCGGACGCGCCGACAGGCCGATCTCCGCCGTGCGCGACTTCTCCGGCTTCAGGTCGGGATTGGCGGTGGCGAAACCGAAGAACGGCGGGAAGTACAGGTCGTTGAAGGTCGGTGCATGGAACGCCGTGCCGTACGAGGCGGTGAACTTCAGGCCGTTCTCGAAGCCGTAGCCGTAGGCGGCCAAGCCGGTGTCGTGGTTGCCGAACTGCTGGTTGTGGTCGTGGCGTGCCGACAGCTGGATCTCGTGCGGACCGAACTGGCCCTGGTACAGCGCGAACACGCCGGTGTTGTCGCGCTTGCTGCGCAGGTAGTCGGTGTCGCTCTGCACGTGTTCCTGCTGGTAGTCCACGCCGGCGCTGAGCAGCTGGCCCGGCGCGAGCGTCACGTCGTTCTGCCAGCTGGCCTGGTTGCGGCGCGAATACAGATGGCCGGCGGGCGCCATATCGGCGCCGAGGTCCGCGCGGTTGAGATAGTTGTCGGCGCGGTCGATGTTCTGGCCGGCGCTCAGGCTCATCTTCCAGGCGTCGAGCACGGCGAAGCGCAGGTTCGCGCCGGCCACCTGCTGCGAGCGGCGCGTGTAGTTCTGGAAGTCGCCGTCGTATTCGATGTCGCCCTTGCTCTTGAGCACGCTGGCGCTGAGTTCGGTGCCGCCGTCCCAGCGATAGCCGCCGCTGAGCGCGCCGTTGTAGGTGCGGTAGCCGTCGTCGTCCGGCTCGTTGGTGAAGCAGCCGCCCACGCCGGCCGCCGCGGCGCGGCAGGCATTGATGCCGCGCGTGTACTGGCCGCCCACGCTGGCGTTGAACCAGGCGTTGCGCGAACCGCCCGACAGGCCGAACTGGCCGTCGGCCAGGCGATGGCTGCCCACGCCTACGGTTACCGACGGCGTGAGCGCCTGATCGGGCTGGCCGTGGCGGGTGAAGATCTGGATCACGCCGCCGATCGCATCCGAGCCATACAGGCTGGAACGCGGGCCGCGCACGATCTCGATGCGCTCGATCTGTTCCACCGGCAGCTGCTCGAAGGCCGGAATGCCCGCGCCCACCGTGCCGATGCGCACGCCGTCGACCAGCACCAGCGTGTGCGAGGAATTGGTGCCGCGCATGAACAGCGAGGTCTGCTGGCCCAGGCCGCCGGCATTGCCGAAGGCCACGCCCGGCAGGCCGGACAGCAGATCCTGCACCGACTGCGGCTGCAGGCGTTCGATGTCGGCGCGGGTCAGCACGGTGACCGGCGCCAGCGTCTCGTCGATCGGCGTGGCCGTGCGGGTGGCGGTCACCACCACGGTGGGGAGCTGCCCGGCGTCGTTCTGGTCGGCGGCGTGGGCCGCGGCGAAGCAGGACAGCAGGGCGGTGGCCAGCAGGGTCTTCTTCATGGAGCGTTTTCCTCGGCCGCGCCTCGCGCACGGCCCATCGATGACGAGCTGGCGGCATGACGGAGGAGGAGGCGCAAACGACGGCAGGCGAACGGCACCGGCACGTGGTCCGGCTGCGCCCTCCGCGAGCCACCAGGAAAGATATTCGGGCCGGTCTCCGGGCTTGCGAGTGCGCTTTGCCGCGCGATCCTCCCGCGGCCTTCCCGCGCTCGTGGGAGCGCAGTGGCATGTCGCTGGAGGCAAGAACTGCTCGCTTACCGTTGCGGGGGCAGCGCCGGCCTTGCCCTCAAGGCGCGCCGGCTTCCCGTTTCATCCCTTGGCAGCGTGGCTTTGGGACACCCGAACGAACGCAACTTTAACGGGGAGGCCGGGTGGCTGACAACGCGGGGCGGAATGACCCGATGGGGGGGGCGCCTGTTCCTGCGATCATCATCGTTTCCCATGGCCGACATTTCTGTCATTTCTTGACGGTTTGGCCACCAAATATTGTCCGGAAGCAAGTTTCGCGAAGGTTTTACGCAAGCTCCGGGTAATATTTCATTTGTTTGCCTAAGTCATTGTTTCAGTGAGCTTCGTAAGCTTCGCGTAAGCGTAAATATTTTGTTGACGCCCAGCGATTTTCGCAATTATGTTCGGACCGCTTACCGCGGGAACTTGCGTGCGGCGCGACGAGGCTTGGGGAAGTTCTCTCGCTGCGATCCGGGGCTTACGAATGCCCCACACGCATTCTTGCGCTAGGCGTTTTCGGCGCCTTGCGCCTGTCGGCCTTCAGGCCATCATGGGGAGAACACAGATGATCAAGTACCAGCACGCTGGTCGCGCGCCGCGTTGGCGTCAGACCGCACTCGTCGTTGCGTTGGGAATGAGCCTTGCCGGAGTGGTGCAGGCGCAGTCGAACGCATCAGGCGTGATCTTCGGCCGCGTTGACGCTACCCGCGGCAACACCGTCCATATCGAAAACATCGACACCGGCCTTGCGCGCGACATCAGCGTCGACCAGTCCGGCCGCTACCGCGCGTCCTCGCTGCCGGTCGGCCGCTACAAGGTCACCCTGGTCAAGGATGGCGCCACCGTCGATACCCGCAACGATGTGCTCGCGGCGGTCGGCACCGGTACCGAAGTGAGCTTCACCGCGGCTGCGGTCGCGGCCGGCGAGGCGAAGAACCTCGAAGGCGTGCAGGTGGTGGCCAGCGCGCTGCCGGCGATCGACGTGTCGTCGGTCGACTCCCGCACCGTGCTGACCGCCGAGCAGCTGTCCAAGGTGCCGGTGGCCCGCAACGTGACCGCGGCCGCCCTGCTGGCGCCCGGCACCGTGCTGGGCGACTCGCGCTACGGCAACGTGGCTTCGTTCGGCGGCGCTTCGGCGGCCGAGAACCAGTACTACATCAACGGCTTTTCGGTGACCAACGCGCTGACCAACCTGGGTCTGGCGCAGCTGCCGTTCGATGCGATCGACCAGCAGCAGGTGTTCACCGGCGGTTACGGCGCCGAGTACGGCCGTTCCACCGGCGGCGTGGTCAACCTGATCACCAAGCGCGGTACCAACGAATGGAAGGCCGGCGTGATGGCGCTGTGGATTCCGAAGTTCCTCCGCTCCGATCCGCGCAACATCATCCAGCCGTCCGACAACACGCTGTTCCAGTACCGCAACGACAACAAGTCGTGGGTCACGGAATACGGTGCGTACATCAGCGGTCCGCTGATCAAGGACAAGCTGTTCATCTATTTGACCGGTGATTTCACCAAGCAGGAAGGCAAGACCATCGCCTCGGCCACCGCGCAACAGGTGGCGTATTACGACGTGAAGTCGCCGCGCTGGTTGGGCAAGATCGACTGGAACATCACCGACAGCCACATCCTCGAACTGACCGCCTTCTCGGACAAGACGACCGAGCAGGACCAGGTCTACGGCTACAGCTACACCCCGACGCTCGCCGAAGGCGCCAAGCGCGGCACGGTCGATCTGAAGAACTATTCCGGCGGCGCCAACCCGACCCCGGGCGGTGACTTCTACATCGGCAAGTACACCGGCTACATCACCGACAACCTCACGGTCAACGCGCTGTACGGCAAGAGCAAGTCGGTGCACACGCAGACGCCGACCTCGGCCAGCGGCGGTTCGTGCCCGATCGTCAGCGGCCAGTACCGCAATGCCAGCGGCGCGCTCGTGCGTCCGCCGGCGTGCTACCTGATCGGCAACCTGCTCGCCCCGGGCGCTGAGGACAAGACGCACGGCTGGCGTCTGGACATCGAGTACCGCCTCGGCAGCCACGACCTGCGCGTGGGTGTGGACAACCAGACGCTGGAGTCTTATTCGGGCACGTCGTACGAGTCGAACCAGCGCTACATCTACACGCTGGCTCCGGCGAGCGGCAACATCGCCGGCCGTCCGGACATCCATTTCCCGACCGGCACGCTGAACTACGTCGACTACCGCGTGTTCAAGGCCGCCGCCAACGTGCGCGTGGAACAGGAAGCGCAGTACATCGAAGACCACTGGCAGATCAACGATCGCTGGCTGGCCTACATCGGCCTGCGTAACGAGCAGTTCAACAATTTCAACGGCAGCGGCGAGTCCTACGCCAAGCAGCGCCACCAGCTCGCGCCTCGCCTGGGCATCAGCTGGGACGTGTTCGGCGACTCCAGCCTGAAGGTCTACGCCAATGCCGGCCGCTACCACCTGGCCGTGCCGGCCAACGTGGCCATCCGCGGCGCCTCGGCTTCGACCTACAGCAGCCAGTACGGCACCTTCACCGGCGTCGATGCGCAGGGCCGCCCGATCAACTTCCAGCCCTATGGCCGCGTGTACTACCTCAACGCCGCCGACGGCACCACGCCCGATCCGCGCACGGTGGCGGCGAAGGGCCTGGGCGCCTACTACCAGGACGAGTACATCCTGGGCTTCGACAAGCAGCTGGGTTCGAACTGGACGTTCGGTGCGAAGGCGATCTATCGCAACCTGAAGAACATCATCGACGACATGTGCGATACGCGTCCGTTCGAGAAGTACGCGGCGCGCAACAACATCGACATGAGCAACGCCGTGCTCAACGGCTGCTACCTGTTCAACCCGGGCAAGGGCAACAACTTCCTGGTCGACGTGACCGGCAACGGCAACTTCCAGGAGTTCAAGCTCACCAAGGCCGACCTCGGCTTCCCGGACCTGAAGCGCAAGTACCTCGCGCTGGACATGTACCTGGAGCACCAGTTCAGCGACAAGTGGTACGGCAAGGTCGAGTACGTGCTGTCGCACAGTTTCGGCAACTCCGAAGGCCTGCTGAAGTCCGACATCGGCCAGGCCGATCCGTCGGTGACGCAGGACTGGGATGCGCCCGAGCTGATGCTCGGCGCCAACGGCAACCTGCCGAACGACCGCCGCCACCAGCTGAAAGCCTATGGCTGGTACCAGGCCACGCCGGAATGGATGTTCGGCGCCAACGTGTCGATCTACTCGGGCCGTCCGAAGAACTGCATCGGCGTGGCCCCGGGCGATCCGATCCAGTACGGCGAGGCGTACTTCTACTGCGACGGCAAGATCGCTCCGCGTGGCTCGCGCGGCCGCACGCCGTGGGCTTATCAGCTGGATCTGAGCGCGCAGTACAAGCCGCACTGGGCTGGCGACAACCTGACGCTGGAAGCGAATGTGTTCAACGTGCTCAACAGCCAGAAGGTGCTGAGCCGCCAGGATCTGGGCGAAACCGACGTCGGCGTGCCCGACCCGGTCTACAACCGTCCGATCAGCTTCCAGGTGCCGCGCTACGTGCAGTTCGAAGCCCGGTACGACTTCTCGCTATAACAACGACAGAGGAAAGCGCGCCTGGCTTCGCCGGGCGCGTATCTCCCCGAATTGGCCGCCGGGAACGGCGGCCTTTTTTTGCGCACACGGCCGCGATTCCCTGCTGGCAGGGGGGGTGAAATTCCTACGATCCGGTCGCGTCGGTGTACGTTAAGTATTTATTCACTTTTTTTCTTGCCGGGCGATTTTTCCAAATTGCTTTCCATACAAGGTGTTGCAAGCGTATCAGTGCATGACTCCGCCTAAGAAAAAATCTTAGTTTTTTGTTGACTCCCTTTCCGACCCCCCTCTAAGGTCGGCGAGCGACCCGCGAGAAGTTGCGAAGCGCGCCAGGCGAGGGGTCGCCTGCCGCTTTCCGCCGATCCGCTTTCGAAGGGACCTGCCGCGATTTCCCGCGACGCTTTGGGGCGAACTTTTCGCCCGTCCTTTTGGATTTCTCGGGGAGATCAACCAATGCAGACGTTCCGCCAACCGCGTCACGCGGCGGTGTGCCGCCGTACCGCCCTCGCCCTCGCGCTGGGCATGAGCCTCGCCGGCACGGCGATGGCGCAGTCCAATGCCTCCGGCGTCATCTTCGGCCGCTCGGCCGAGGCCGGCAGCACCATCCATATCGAAAACCTGGACACCGGCTTCGCCCGCGACATCGGGGTGGACGCCGACGGCCGCTACCGCGCCGCTTCGCTGCCGGTCGGCCGCTACAAGGTCAGCGTGCAGAAGGACGGCAAGACGCTGGAAAGCCGCGACAACGTGCAGGTCGCGCTCGGCGGCGGCGTGGATGTCTCGTTCACCGGCGCGGCCACCGCGGCATCCGGCAATGCGCAGACGCTGGAAGGCATCCAGGTGATCGGCAATGCGCTGCCGGCGATCGACGTGTCGGCGGTGGACTCGCGCACCGTGCTCACTTCCGAACAGCTGCAGAAGCTGCCGCTGGCGCGCAACGTCACCGCCGCCGCGCTGCTGGCGCCGGGCGTGGTGTCGGGCGACTCGCGCTACGGCAACGTGGCTTCGTTCGGCGGTTCGTCGGCGTCGGAGAACCAGTACTACATCAACGGCTACGCCGTGACCAACGCGCTGACCGGCCTGGGCTTCACCAGCCTGCCGTACGACGCGATCGACCAGCAGCAGATCTACACCGGCGGCTACGGCGCCGAGTACGGCCGCTCCACCGGCGGCGTGATCAACGTGGTGACCAAGCGTGGCGGCAATACCTGGAAGGGTGGCGTCGGCATGTACGTCATTCCGCAGTACTTCCGCGATTCGCCGCGCAGCATCTACCGCGAGAACGGCCAGCTGTACCAGTACCGCGCCGACAACAAGACATCGTCCGAGCAGTACACCGGCTACGTCAGCGGTCCGCTGATCAAGGACAAGCTGTTCCTGTACGCCGCCGGCGACTTCACCCGCACCACCGGCCGCACCGTGCTGCCGATCACCACGCCGCAGCAGACCAACGACGTCAGCAAGGCCACCAAGTGGCTGGCCAAGATCGACTGGAACATCACCGACAACCACCTGCTGGAACTGACCGGCCTGTCGGACAAGACCAATATCGATCGCCAAGTCTACCGCTACGACTACAAGACCTTCCACACCACCGATTACCTCGGTTCGGACAAGACCAAGAACTTCGATTCCGGCCCGGGCTCGCAGCCGGGCGGCGACGTCTACATCGGTAAGTACACCGGCTACATCACCGACAGCCTGACGGTGAACGCGCTGTACGGCCGCAGCAAGACCGAGCACGTGCGCAACCTCGGCTACGCCGCCAATCCGAACTGCCCGTGGATCCTCGATTCGCGCCAGGGCGCGGGCGTCGGCACGCCGATCACCGGTTGCGGCCTGGTCAACGGCACCGTGCTGGGCAAGGGCGCGCAGGACAAGACGCACGGCTGGCGCCTGGACGTGGAATACCGCCTGGGCGACCACGACCTGCGCGCGGGCGTGGACAACCAGACGCTCGAATCCACCGCCGGCAACGTCTATGAAGGCGGCTACCGCTGGGTCTACCGCAATGCCGGCCCGGTCACCGGCCGCCCGGACATCGTGCCGCCGCCCGGCACCCAGTACGTGGCCGAGAAGCGCCTGTTCCAGACCGGCGCCAGCGTGAAGGTGGAGCAGGAAGCGCAGTTCATCGAAGACCGCTGGCAGGTCAACGACCGCTGGCTGGCCTATGTCGGCCTGCGCAACGAGCAGTTCAAGAACCTCAACGGCGCCGGCCAGGTCTACGTCAAGCAGCGTCACCAGCTGGCGCCGCGCCTGGGCCTGACCTGGGACGTGTTCGGCGACTCCAGCTTCAAGGTGTACGCCAATGCGGGCCGCTACCACCTGGCGATCCCGTCGAACGTGGCCATCCGCGGCGCCTCGGCGTCCAACTACTACAGCGAGTACTACACCTACAGCGGCGTCGGCCCGAACGGCGAACCCACCGGCCTGACCCAGCTCGGCTCGCGCAGCTACTTGAACGGCGAGGACGGCACCACGCCCGACACCCGCAGCGTCGCCGCGCAGAAGCTCAAGGCCTATTACCAGGACGAGTACATCCTGGGCTTCGACAAGACGCTCGGCGCGAACTGGACCTTCGGCGCCAAGGCCACCCTGCGCAAGCTGAAGAGCTCGATCGACGACTTCTGCGATTCGCGCCCGTTCGAGAAGTACGCCGCGCGCAACAACATCGACATCAGCAACGCGCGCATCGCCGGCTGCTACCTGTTCAACCCGGGCGAGTCCAACACCTTCCTGGTGGACACCACCGGTCAGGGCAACTTCGTGCCGTTCAAGCTGACCAAGGAAGACTTCACCACGCCGGCCGGCGTGTCGTTCCCGGACCTGAAGCGCAAGTACTATTCGCTGGACCTGTACCTGGAACACCAGTTCAGCGACCAGTGGTACGGCCGCGTCGACTACACCTTCTCGCGCAGCTACGGCAATTCGGAAGGCCAGCTCAAGTCCGACATCGGCCAGCTCGACCCGTCGGTGACGCAGGACTGGGACGCGCCGGAAATCATGCAGTTCACCAACGGCCCGCTGCCGAACGACCGCAAGCACCAGCTGAAGGCCTACGGCTACTTCCAGGCCACCAAGGAATGGCTGTTCGGCGCCAACCTCGCGGTGGCCTCGGGCCGTCCGAAGAACTGCATCGGCTTCGACCCGGTCGACGCGATCCACTACGGCGCCTCGTACTTCGAGTGCAACTTCGAACCCAGCCCGCGCGGCTCGAAGGGCCGCCTGCCGTGGACCTGGTCGCTGGACCTCAACGCCGAATACCGTCCGACCTGGGCGGGCGAGAACCAGCCGCTGGCCTTCACCGCCAACGTGTTCAACGTGTTCTCGAAGAAGGAAGAACTGGCGGTGATCGAAGTGGGCGAGAGCTCGATCAGCAGCGCCACCGGCAAGCCGGTGCGCAGCGTCGACTATCTGCGTCCGGTGGCGTTCCAGCAGCCGCGCTACTTCCAGTTCGGCGTGCGCTACGACTTCTCGTTGTAAGCCACACCGGCGCCGGCCTCGCGCCGGCGCCTTTCATCCGAAGCGAGCCGCCGGCATCCCCGGCGGCGTTTTTTTTGCGCGGACCTCAGTCCGTATGCAGCTCGGCCACGAAGTCGTAGATGTCGCCGCGGTACCAGGACACGGTGAACTCCACCACGCGCCCGTCGTCGAGAAAGCTGCGCCGCTCGATATTCAGCCCCGCGCTGCCGGTCGGCACGTGCAGCAGGCGCGCCTGCTGCGCGCCCAGCGACACCGCGCGCAGGCGCTGCAGGGCGCGGCGCGGGCGGCAGCCCAGGCTTTCCAGCACTTCATACAAGGAGTCGTGCACGATCAGCGGATCCGGCAGCACGCTGGCCGGCACCACGGTGCGCTCGATCGCCAGCGGCTCCTCGCGCGCATAGCGCACGCGGTGCAGGCGGGCGACCTGCACGCCGGGCGAGAGGTTCATCGCCATCGATTCCTCCGGCGTCACTTCGCCGATGCCGCGCTCGAAGAACTCCGAACGCGGATTCAGGCCGCGCGCGCGCAGGTCTTCGGTAAAGCTGGTCAGGCGCGACATCGGCTTGATGATGCGCTCGGCCACGAAGGTGCCCGCGCCATGCCGCTGGGTAAGAATGCCTTCCTCGACCAGGCCGGCGATGGCCTTGCGCACGGTCACCCGCGACAGGCTGAGCGCGCGCGACAGGTCGCGCTCGCTGGGCAGGGCCTGCCCGGGCTCGATGTCGCGGTGCTCCACCACATTGCGAATGGCCCGGCGCAGCCGCAGATATGCCAGTGGCTGGTGGGTGGCCGCGTCGCGGCTCAGGCGGAAGTATTCGTTGACCAGGGCGGTTTCCATGGCGGCCAACATACCAATGACCATACCAATTCCACAAGCGCGCCTTGAAACCGGGCCTTGCAGGGGTTACCACTTGGCCTCCAGCCGGGTCCGGAAGGCCGCCATCTTGCGGTCCGCGCGAAGTGGTGTTGTCTGGTATTTGACTGGTACGTTAGGATGCACCGAACGGGCCGGATGAAAACGCCGGCCTCCGTCTACGCCCTATCCCTGAGGTGACTGCAGTGACGGCTTCTCCCCCCCTGGTCGACGCCTTCGACCTGGTGATCTTCGGCGGCACGGGCGACCTTGCCCTGCGCAAGCTGCTGCCCGCCCTGTTCCATCGCTTCCTCGACGGCCAGATCCCCGCCGGCAGCCGCGTGATCGGCATCGCCCGCGAAGGGCTGGACGACGACGGCTACCGCGGCAACATACGCAAGGCCCTGCTCGAGGCCGGCGGCGCCAAGGACCAGGTCGACGCATTCCTCAAGCAGGTCGCCTACCGCTCGCTCGACGCGCGCAAGGACGAAGGCTGGGACGCGTTCGCCGCGCTGATCGGCGAGCAGCCCGAGCACGTGCGGGTGTTCTACCTGTCGACCTCGCCCGAGCTCTTCGTCGATATCTGCAATCGCCTGGGCGAATACGGCCTCAACCGCGGCAAGTCGCGCGTGGTGCTGGAGA
Source organism: Dyella marensis (assembly GCF_049532885.1). Taxonomy (NCBI): domain Bacteria; kingdom Pseudomonadati; phylum Pseudomonadota; class Gammaproteobacteria; order Lysobacterales; family Rhodanobacteraceae; genus Dyella; species Dyella marensis. The sequence continues at coordinate 4,994,510 of NZ_CP064029.1, read as the reverse complement.
AGCCGATCGGCCGCGACCTGGCCAGCGCCAACCAGATCAACGACGCGGTCGGCCGCATCTTCGACGAGTCGCAGACCTACCGCATCGACCATTACCTCGGCAAGGAAACGGTGCAGAACCTGCTGGCGCTGCGTTTCGGCAACGCCCTGTTCGAGCCGCTGTGGAATGCCGGCCATATCGACCACGTGCAGATCACCGTGGCCGAAACGCTCGGCGTCGGCACCCGCGGCGCCTACTACGACCGCGCCGGCGCGCTGCGCGACATGGTGCAGAACCACATCCTGCAGCTGTTGTGCATGGTGGCGATGGAGCCGCCGTCCTCGCTGTCGCCCGACGCCGTGCGCGACGAGAAGCTCAAGGTGCTGCGCTCGCTCCGGCCCATCGACGAATCCAACGCCGCCCAGTACACCGTGCGCGGCCAGTACCGCGCCGGCGCCGCCGAAGGGCAGAGCGTGCCGGGCTATCTGGAAGAACTCGGCCCCGGTTCGAAGTCGCACACCGAAACCTTCGTGGCCTTGAAGACCGAGATCGAGAACTGGCGCTGGGCTGGCGTACCGTTCTACCTGCGCACGGGCAAGCGCCTGCCGGAGCGCGTGTCCGAGATCGTGGTGGTGTTCAAGTCGGTGCCGCATTCGATCTTCGACGCCTCGGCCGGCCCGCTCTCGCAGAACCGCCTGGTGCTGCGCCTGCAGCCGGACGAAGGCGTGAAGCTGTGGCTCACCATCAAGCACCCCGGCCCCGGCGGCCTGCGCCTGCGCCACGTGCCGCTGGACATGAGCTTCGCCGAAGCCTTCGGCGTATCGCAGCCGGATGCTTATGAACGCCTGCTGCTGGACGTGGTGCGCGGCAACCCCACCTTGTTCATGCGCCGCGACGAGGTCGAGGCCGCATGGCACTGGGCCGGCCCCATCCTGGATGCCTGGGGCGCCAGCGGCGAGGCGCCGCGTCCGTACACCGCCGGCACCTGGGGTCCGAGCGCGGCAGTGGCGCTGATCGAGCGCGACGGCCGCACCTGGAACGAAGACAGCGAGTAAGGCCGCACCACCCGCGACGGTGCAGCCTGGCTTCACCGTCGCGTTGCACGCCCCCACCTACACTCGATAACCCCGCCGGCGCGAGCGCGCCCACCGCTTCCTCCCACCGCCATGCCCGAGCACACCGACGTCACCACGCACAGCTTCACCGATTGCCACGCGCTGGCCCGCGCGCTGGCCGAACGCGTCGCCGAACGCCTGCGCGCCGGCATCGCCGCGCGCGGCCAGGCCTTGCTCGCGGTCTCCGGCGGCAGCACGCCGGTGCATTTCTTCCGCCAGCTGGCGCGCGCGGAACTCGACTGGTCGAAAGTGCAGGTCACCCTGGTGGACGAGCGCTGGGTGCCGGAAAGCCACGAGCGCTCCAACGCGCGCATGGTGAAGGCCGACCTGCTGCAGCACGCCGCCTCCGCCGCGCACTTCGTGCCGCTGTATACCGACATGCCCACGCCCGAAGCCGGCGTCGCCGCGGTGCGCGCGCGCATCGCCGCGCTGCCGTTTCCGTTCGACGCGGTGATCCTCGGCATGGGCACGGACGGCCATACCGCATCGTTCTTCCCCGGTGGCGACCGCCTTGCCGAAGCGCTGGACCTGGCCGGCACCGCGCAGGTGCTGCCGATGCGCGCCAATGGCGCCGGCGAGCCGCGCATCACTTTCACCTTGCCTGCGCTGCTCGACACGCAGGCGCTGTATCTGCACATCGAAGGCGACACCAAGCGCCAGCTGCTCGCCGATGCCCGCCTCGGCCTGGGCGCCGGCAAGGATTACCCGGTACGCAGCGTGCTGACCCAGCCGCGCGTGCCGGTCGCCGTGTACTGGTGCCCTTGAGCACCGGACGCCAGGAGTGGGGAACGGGCGACCCTCAACGCCCGTTTCCCGCTTCTCCCTCTCTTCTCCGATCGAAAGCCATCGCATGAGCACGCCACTGCATCCCGTCCTTGCCGAAGTCACCGAACGCCTGCGCGAACGCAGCCGCGACACGCGCGCCGCCTACCTGGCGCGCATCGACGCGGCCGGCACCGGCGGCACGCACCGCGAGCGGCTCTCGTGCGGCAACCTCGCGCACGGCTTCGCCGCCTGCGGCACGGACGACAAGGCCGCGCTGCGCGACGGCCATGCGCCGAACCTCGGCATCGTCACCTCGTACAACGACATGCTGTCGGCGCACCAGCCGTACGAGCGCTATCCGGAATTCATCCGCCAGGTGGCGCGCGAAGCCGGCATCACCGCGCAGGTGGCCGGCGGCGTGCCGGCGATGTGCGATGGCGTTACGCAAGGGCGCGCCGGCATGGAGCTGTCGCTGTTCTCGCGCGACCTGATCGCGATGGCCACGGCGGTGTCGCTGTCGCACGACATGTTCGACGGCACGCTGTACTTAGGGATCTGCGACAAGATCGTGCCCGGCCTGCTGATCGGCGCGCTGAGCTTCGGCCACCTGCCCGGCATCTTCGTGCCCGGCGGCCCGATGCCCAGCGGCATCACCAACGAGCAGAAATCCAAGGTGCGCCAGGCCTATGCCGAGGGCAAGGCCAACCGCGCCGAGCTGCTGGAAGCGGAAGCCGCCGCATACCACGCGCCGGGCACCTGCACCTTCTACGGCACCGCCAACTCCAACCAGATGCTGATGGAGATCATGGGCCTGCACCTGCCGGGCGCAAGCTTCGTGGCGCCGGACACGCCGCTGCGCGACGCGCTCACCGCCGAAGCCGTGCGCCGCGTCGCCGCGCTGAGCGCGAAGGGCGGGCAGCACCTGCCGATCGGCCATGTCGTGGACGAGCGCGCCATCATCAACGGCGTGGTCGGCCTGCATGCCACCGGCGGTTCCACCAACCATCTGCTGCACCTGGTGGCGATGGCGCGCGCGGCCGGCATCCAGCTGCGCTGGGACGATTTCGACGCGCTGTCCTCGGTGGTGCCGCTGCTGGCGCGCGTGTATCCGAACGGCTATGCCGACGTGAACCAGTTCCACGAAGCCGGCGGCATGGGCTTCCTGATCGACCAGCTGCTGAGCGCGGGCCTGCTGCATGCGGACGTGCGCACGGTGTTCGGCACCGGCCTGGACGGCTATACCCAGGTACCGTCGCTCGATGATGCCGGTACCGTGCAGTGGACTCCGGTGGCGAAGGAAAGCGGCAACCGCGGCGTGCTGCGCGGCATCGCCGAACCGTTCCGCGCCGACGGCGGCCTGCGCCTGCTCGCCGGCAATCTCGGCCGCGCGGTGATCAAGGTGTCGTCGGTGCCGGACGACCGCCAGGTGATCGAGGCGCCCGCCATCGTGTTCCACGACCAGGACGACGTGCGCAAGGCTTTCGAGCGCGGCGAACTCAATCGCGACTTCATCGCGGTGGTGCGCTTCCAGGGGCCGCGTGCGATCGGCATGCCGGAGCTGCACAAGCTCACCCCCACGCTGGCCGTGCTGCAGGACCGCGGCTACCGCATCGCCCTGCTCACCGACGGCCGCATGTCGGGCGCCTCCGGGCGCGTGCCGGCGGCCATCCACGTCACGCCGGAAGCGCAGGCGCAGGGGCCGATCGCGAAGATCCGCGACGGCGACCTGATCCGCCTCGACGCCACCCGCGGCACGCTCGACGTGCTGGTGGATGCGTCTGAATTTGCCAGCCGCGCGCCGGCCACGGCCGACCTCTCGCCGCACCATAGCGGCATGGGCCGCGAACTGTTCGGCCTGTTCCGCCAGGCCGCGGTCGAAGCCGATCTCGGCGCCGGCGTGCTCTGACCTTTCTTCCCAGGATTCCCCATGAGCCTCATCGAAACCAAGCAGCAGCAAGTCGAAGCCACTCTACGCCTGGCGCCGGTGGTGCCGGTGGTGATCATCGACGATGCCAAGGCGGCCGTGCCGATGGCGCGCGCGCTGGTGGCCGGCGGGATTCCGGCGATCGAGGTGACTTTGCGTACGCCGGCGGCGCTGGAGGCGATCCGCGCGATCGCCGCGGAGGTGGAGGGCGCCGTGGTGGGCGTGGGTACGGTGCTGACGCCGCGGGATCTGGAGAATGCGCGGCAGGCTGGCGCGAGGTTCGCGGTGTCGCCGGGTGTGTCGCCGAAGTTGCTGGCGGCGGCCGACGACAGCGACCTGCCTTTGCTGCCGGGTGTGGCGACTGCGTCTGAGGCGATGAGTCTGTTGGAACGTGGCTATCGCCATTTGAAGTTTTTTCCGGCGGTGCCGGCGGGCGGCCACAAGCTGCTCGGTGCTTGGGCTAGTCCGCTGCCGCAGATTCGTTTTTGCCCGACTGGCGGTATCAGCCTGGCGAGTGCGCCGGAATTCCTTTCGCTGCCGAATGTGGTTTGCGTGGGGGGGTCGTGGCTTACGCCGGTGGATAAGTTGAAGTCTGGCGACTGGGCAGGGATCGAGGCGCTGGCGCGTGAGGCAGCGCAGCTCAAGGCTCGCCCTTGATCGTCATCCCGGCGTAGGCCGGGATCCAGTAACGGTATCGCTCGGTTGTTGCGTTGACGCGTGGGTGTCTCGCCTACGGCGAGTGCTTCGCCCCGCTGCCGCGGGGCGAGTTACTTCTTCTTTGCGTGCCCAAAGAAGAAGTAACCAAGAAGAAAGGGCACCCTGCTTGGCGCCCTCAGCAGCGCAGCTGCTGAGGGTCCGTGAGGGCTGGCCGGGCTTTTTGACAGGGCATCCATGCCCTGATCAAAAAGGCGAGGACGTCCTGTCCTCGCCCCCTGCGGGGCCTTTTCGTCCAGCCCTCACCGCCGGCGCCAAGGGGACCCGGTAGATCAAGAGCAGAAGCGCACAAGCGGAACGCCGCGGCTGCGCCGCGTGCTCTTCGCCCGATTTTCGCCGCGCGCTGCATCCCCCTCTCCCCTCCGGGGAGAGGGTCGGGGTGAGGGGTCGGTGCTGGCCATAACCTTGAATCGAGCGACAGCAAAAAGCCGGCCCGGTTACCCGGGCCGGCCATATCACTCCATCACTCGCCAACCTCAGTTGACGCTGACGGCACTCCACGCCGAAGCCACACCCGCATACTGCGTCGACGTCGTGCCATACAGATCCGCCGCTGCCTTCAGCGTCGCCGTACGCGCCGCCGCATAGTTCGTGTTGGACGTCATATACACCGTCAACGCCCGATACCAGATCTTCTGCGCCGCATCGCGCCCGATGCCGCCGGCCGCGGTGTTGCCGTTGCACACCAGCTTCGCCGCCGTCAGGTTGGCCGAGCTGCCCGCGCCAAAGCCCGCCGGCACTACGGCGCCTTCGGCCAGCAGATAGAAGAAGTGGTTGCCCACGCCCGAGCTGTAATGCACGTTGAGCGAACCCACCGAGCTGCTCCAGCAATCGGCCGAGGCGCCGTCCAGGCTGGGCTTGAACATGTAGCGCAGCGCGGTGGTGCCGTTGGGATTGCTGCGGTAGATCTTCTCGCCGATCAGGTAGTCCGGGGCGTCGGTGCCGTTGTTGGCGTAGTACTCGACCATGGTGCCGAAGATGTCGGAGTTCGCTTCGTTCAAGCCGCCGGACTCGCCGGAATAGGCCAGGCCGGCGGTGGCCTGCGTCACGCCATGGCTCATCTCGTGGCCGGCCACGTCCACCGCCACCAGCGGGAACCAGGTAGTGCCGCCGTCGCCGTATTCCATCGCGCTGCCGTTCCAGGCGGCGTTGTTGGAGGTGTAAGTGCCGCCGCCGACATTGATCTTCACGTGGGCATAGCTCTTCACGCCCTTGCCGTCGTTGAAGATGCCGTTGCGGCCGTGCACGTTCTTGTAATAGTCCCAGGTCTTGGACACGCCGTAGGCGATGTCGCCGGCCACGGTGGCGCGGTCGCTCTCGGCGTTGTTGCCCCAGGTGTTGTCGGTGTCGGTGAACAGCGTGGCATTGCGCAGGTTCGCCGAGGTGTCGTTCCTGCCCTGCGCGTCGTACACCGAGCCGTTGCCGCGCGAGGGATCGATCATCTGGTAGCCGCCGCTCACCGAGTTGGTGACGATGCCCACGTTGCCCACCAGCAGGGACTTGCCGGTGCCGTTGGCGGCGATGGTCTGGAACAGGTTCCAGCGGTCCAGCACCTTGCCGCTGGAGGCATCGACGAAGTAGCGCATGTTGGCGGTGCCGAAGGTGTCGGACGCGCCCTGCACGTTCACCTCATAGGCCAGCACCGGCTTGGCGCCGCGCGCATAGATCACCAGGCCGCGGCTCTCGATGCTCTCGATCTCGCCGTTGAAATCCTTGCCGGCGGCAAGCTGTGCCTCTTCGGCCGTGGTGCGCGGCGACAGGCTCGGGCGGCCGCGGCCGCGCAGGGTGAGGCTGGCTTCGCGGAAGCGGCCGTTGTTGCTGTGCACGACCACGTCGCCGCCGATCACCGGCAGGCCGCGGTAGCTGCGCTGCATGCGCACGTGTTCCGTGCCGTCGGGATCGACGATCACGTCGGTCGCTTCGAACGCGTCGTCGCTGTCGGCCTGCAGCGCGGCAGGCTGCTGCTTGGCGAGACCCTTGGCGACGCCGGCAATGGCCAGATGATCGAAACGTGCAGCTTGCGCGCTGCCGGCGACGGTCAGCGCGGCGGCGATGGAGAGGCTCAGGACGTAAGGCTTCAAAGACATCACGACACTCCTGGATAAAAGTGGGCAAAAGGGCAGCGCGGCCGCATGCGTTGCGCATGCCGCCGAACAGGCACCGATAAGAAAGCTCCCTAGAGATCCCTCCCCTGAGCGCGGCTATCCTCCGGGTGCATCCATCGCAAGAACATAGGAATGTTTCGTAAGTTCTTCACGGGTCTATCACGCAAGGCTCGCGCAAGTGGCGGGTGTGATGTGCATCGAATTTCGATGGCGAGAAATGCTCGCGAAGTACTGCAATGCAGAGCCCCTCCCCCACTGGGAGAGGGGCTGGGGTGAGGGTACGCGCGGAGCGCAAGAGTGATGTGCTTCGCTCCGGCCGGACCCTCATCCGGCTGCCGCCACCTTCTCTCCCACGGGGACTACCTTCGGATCGCCGGAGGGAGAAGGATTCAAGCGTGAGTACCGAAGCAATGGTGAAGGCAGCTATTTACACGCCGCGTTCAAGCCCGAAGCCTTCGTCGATCCATCCGGTCAGCCCGCCGATCATTTCCTTCACCGGCCGTCCGAGCTGCGCCAGCTTCACCGCCGCCTTGTTGGCGCCGTTGCAATGCGGGCCGGCGCAATACACCACGAACAACGTATCGGCCAGGAACTCGCTCAAGCGCTGCTCGCTGATGGTGCGCGTGGGCACGTTCAATGCGCCAGGCAAGTGGCCGGCGGCGTACAGGGTCGGCGTGCGCACGTCGAGCAGGACGAAATCCTTGTCCTCGTGCTGCGTGGCGTAGTGCACGTCCGCGCAGTCGGTTTCGAAGCCCAGGCGCGCCTGGAAATGGGCCAGGGCCTGCGCGCTGGCGGCGGCGGGGACGCGGTGGACGACGCTGCTCATGGGGCGGTACTCCGTGCTGAGGATGGTGCCAGTGTGGGCACTGGCGGCCGCCGCCGACATTGGCAAGAATGCCAGGCATCATGAAGAAACCGCCAAAGCGTGCGAGCACTCCGACCGGCCCCGCCAACCGCAACGTGGCGGCGCTGGTGTACGACGGCCTGTGCACCTTCGAGTACGGCATCGCGGTGGAGATGTTCGGCATCGCCAGGCCCGAACTGGACAGCTGGTACCGCTTCACCTCCTGCGCCGTGGATCGCGGCGCGATGCGCGCAGCCGGCGGCCTCAGCGTGCGGGCGGATGCCGGGCTGGAAGGCCTTTCCCGCGCCGGCACCATCATCGTCCCCGGCTGGCGCGGCGCCGATGCCGCGCCGCCGCCCGCGTTGCTCGATGCACTGCGCGCGGCGCACAAGCGTGGCGCGCGCCTGCTGTCGTTCTGCTCCGGCGTGTTCGTGCTCGCCGCCGCTGGCGTGCTCGACGATCGCGCGGCGACCACGCATTGGCGCTACGCGGAGACGCTCGCGGCGCGCTATCCGCGCATCCGGCTCGCACCCGACGTGCTCTATGTCGACGAAGGCAAGGTGATGACCTCCGCCGGCAGCGCCGCGGCGATCGACCTGTCGCTGCACCTGATCCGCCGCGACTACGGCCCGCGCATCGCCAACCAGGTGGCGCGCCGCGCGGTGGTGCCAACCCATCGCGACGGCGGCCAGGCGCAATTCATCCCGGCACCGCTGCCGGAACAAGGCGCCGCCCTGGGCACGCTGCTGGAATGGATGCGCCGCCGTCTCGACCAGCCGCTGCCGATCAGCGTGCTGGCCGAACGCGCGCGCATGAGCGAACGCACCCTGTTGCGCCGCTTCGAGGAAGCCACCGGGCATTCGCCCAAGCAATGGCTGGTGCACGAACGCCTGGCGCGGGCGCGCGAGCTGCTGGAAGGCAGCGACCTGGCGGTGGAGCAGATCGCCGACCGCTGCGGCTTCGGCAGCGCCGATACGCTGCGGCATCATTTCCGCCGCGCGATCAAGCTCAGCCCGGCGCGCTACCGCGAGCGATTCGCGCTGGCGGGGCAGCGGGCATAGAGAAGCGGCCCCATCGCCGCTAAGCTGCGCCCCGTTCCCCGCCGGCATCGACCCATGCTCTACATCCTCCTCGCCATCGGCTGCAGCGTGCTGGTGTCCGTCCTGCTGAAACTGGCGCGGCGCCACGGCATCGACGTGGGGCAGGCGGTCGCCTGGAACTACGTGGCCACCAGCGCGCTCACCGCCTGGGTGTTCCATCCCTCGCTCGACACGCTGGCGCGGCCCGGTGCGCCGTGGATCGGCTTCGTCGGCCTGGGCCTGCTGCTGCCGGTGATCTTCCTGGCGCTGGCCGCCTCGGTGCGCCATGCCGGCATCGTGCGCAGCGATGCGGCGCAGCGGTTGTCGCTGATCGTGTCGCTGCTGGCGGCCTTCCTGCTGTTCGGCGAAGCGGCCAGCGCCTTCAAGCTGGCCGGCATCGGCGTCGGCCTGGTCGCCATGGCCTGCATGGTGTGGCGCGGCGGCGCGGACGAGGCGGAAGCGAGCGCCGCATGGTGGTGGCCCCTGATCGTGTTCGTGGGCTTCGCCGCGATCGACATCCTGTTCAAGCACGTGGCCCAGGCCGGCACGCCGTTCGCCGCTTCGCTGCAGGCGATGTTCGCGCTGGCCCTGGTGGTGGCGCTCGCGATCCAGCTCGGCCGCCGCATCACGGGGCGCATGCGCTTCACCGTGCGCGGTGCGCTGGCCGGCCTGTTGCTGGGCCTGGCCAACTTCGGCAACATCGTGTTCTACGTGCGCGCCCACCAGGCCCTGGCCGACCGACCGTCGCTGGTTTTTGCGGCGATGAACCTTGGCGTGGTGGCGCTGGGCGCCCTGGTCGGCACGCTCGCCTTCCGCGAAAAGCTCAGCCGGCTCAATCTGGCCGGCGTGGCGCTGGCCGCCGTGGCGATCGTGCTGGCCACGCGCGGCTGAGCGCAGGCATGACTTCTGGCGTGTGAAAGCCGGCACTTGCAGCGCCTAAGCTCGGGGACTCCAAGCCCCTCCCCGAAGGAACTCCGATGCGCACGCTCCCCCTGGCCGCCGCCCTGGCCTCCCTGCTGCTCGCCGGTTCGGCGCTGGCCGCCGACAAGCAGGACAAGGACAAGCCCCAGGAAAGCAAACCCGACGCCGCGCTGCTGCAGCCGCAGTCGTCGGAGAGCACCGGCTCCGTGCGCGTGGAAGGCAAGAGCATCGACTACAAGGCGGTTGCCGGCACCCTGATCATCCACGGCAAGGGCGACAAGGAGCACGAGCCGCAGATCAGCATGTTCTACACGGCGTACTTCAAGAAAGGCGCCGACGCCGGCAAGCGGCCGGTCACCTTCATCTACAACGGCGGCCCGGGCTCGGCCACGGTGTGGCTGCACATGGGCGCGTTCGGGCCCAGGCGCGTGGTCACGTCCGACGACAGCCACACGCCCGCCGCGCCCTACGGCCTGGTCAACAACGACTACAGCCTGCTCGATGCGTCGGACCTGGTCTTCATCGACGCGCCGGGTGCGGGTTTCAGCCGCCTGATCGCCGCGGACGAAGACAAGAGCAAGCGCGACGAGCAGATGAAGGAGCGCCGCAAGGAGGTCTACGGCGTGGACGGCGACGGCCATGCCTTCGCGCAGTTCATCACGCAGTTCCTGTCCACCTACGGCCGCTGGAATTCGCCCAAGTACCTGTTCGGCGAAAGCTACGGCACCACGCGCTCGGCGGTGCTGGCCAATATCCTGGAGAACCAGTCCAGCGTCGATCTCAACGGCGTGATCCTGCTCTCGCAGATCCTCAACTTCGATACCAGCATCGACGGTCCGGAGACCAACCCGGGCATCGACGTGCCCTATGTCGTGGCCTTGCCCACCTTCGCCGCGACGGCGTTCTACCACCACCGCCTGCCGCAGCAGCCGGCCGCGCTGGAGCCGTTCCTGCGCGAAGTGGAACAGTTCGCGCTGAACGACTATGCCCAGGCGCTGATGGCCGGCAGCCGCCTCGACGACGCGCGCAAGCAGGCGGTGGCGGAGAAGCTGCACCAGTACACCGGCCTGCCGGTGGCCTATCTGCTGAAGGCCGACCTGCGCGTCACCGGCGGCATGTTCGAGCAGCAGCTGCAATCCGACGGCGGCGTCACCACCGGCCGCCTGGACGGCCGCTTTTCCGGCCCGTCGCTCGATCCGCTGAGCAAGGACTCCGAGTACGACCCGCAGTCCTCGGCGATCAGCGCCGCCTATGTCGCCGCGTTCAACGACTACGTGCGCAAGCAGCTGAAGTACGGCGACGGCCAGCAGTATCGGCTGTTCGCCTCGATCGACAACTGGGACTTCCGCCGCCCCGGCGGCGACGGCGAGCGCCCGATCAACGTGATGCCGGATCTCGCCAAGGCGATGAAGACCAACCCGAATCTGCGCGTGTCCCTGCATGGCGGCTATTACGACCTGGCCACGCCGTACTTCGCGGCCGACTACGAGATGCGCCACCTGCCGATTCCCGCCTCGCTGCAGAAGAACATCTCCTACGAGTGGTATCCGTCGGGCCATATGGTCTATGCGCACGAGGACTCGCTGAAGAAGCTGCACGACAACGTGGCGCGATTTATCGGCGAGACCGACAACGTCAAGTAAGGCCCGCCGGCGGGCGTCCGCGAGTTGCTATGCTTGGCGGGCTACGCGCCCGCCCTTTCCATACCGACTCCGGATTCTCCTATGCGCGACCTGATCGATCGCTACCTCGCCGCTTACAACCGCATGGACGTGCCGGCCATGCTCGATACGATGCATGCCGGCGTGGTGTTCGAGAATTACACCAAGGGTGTACTGAGTGTGCGCACTCAGGGGGTGGCTGAGTTGCGCCATCTGGCGGAGAGTTCGCTGCATTTGTTTTCGGCGCGGCGGCAGATCATCACGGCGTTCCGGGAGCATGGTGGGGATGCCGCCACTGCGGATATTTTGTTCGATGGCACTTTTGCCATCGATCTGCCGAATGGGGTGCGGGCGGGGCAGACTATTGCGCTGACTGGGCGCAGCGAATATCGCGTCAGCGAGGGTAAGTTGGTTTATATCGCTGATTTTAGTGAGTGATGCTTTGCTTGTTGGCCTGGCGTAGGGCGGGATACTTTTGCGGTGTCGCCCGGTTTTTGCGTTACCGCGACTTGGCCGCTTATGCAGCGGGCATTTCGGACGCCTGCCGGCGCCCGAGTCACTTTCTCTTTGCTGGCTCAAAGAGAAAGTAACCAAAGAGAAATAGCCTTAGAGCAAAGGCTCGCGACGCGACTAGAAGGAGCGGTGGGCGGCTGCGGTAACTTGATTAACCTGGGTCTACACGAAACATCAGTGCGTTTACGTAACGGCTGCTTCAACGTGCCGTTGCCGAGAGGATGTTCAGTGACTGAGGCCGGCTTTTAGGCTTAGCCCTGTTCGTCGCGTAAGCGCGCGGCGTAGGTTGGGGTGAGCCGTAGGCGAACCCCAACATGGCGAGGCGCGTGAAGGTGCGGGTGTTGGGGTTCGCCTGCGGCTCACCCCAACCTACGCCACGGCAAGATTTAACGTTACGCTCCGCCCGACCCCTCACCCTGCCCTCTCCCCGGAGGGGAGAGGGGTGAAAGCGTGAGGTAGGCAGGAACGAAGAACAGAAGCTGGCCTCGTTCCTTGAACCTCCTCTCGGCCACGGCACGTTGAAGCAGCCGCTACGCAAACGCACTGTGGTTTCGTGTAGACCCAGGTTAATCAAGTTACCGCAGCCGCCCACTGCTCCTTCTAGTCGCGTCGCGAGCCTTTGCTCTTAGGCTATTTCTCTTTGGTTACTTTCTCTTTGAGCCAGCAAAGAGAAAGTGACCCGGGCGCCGGCAGGCGTCCGGAATGCCCGCTGCATAAGCGGCCCAATCGCGGCAACGCGACAATCGAACGATACCGTTACTGGATTCCGGCCTGCGCCGGAATGACGAGCAAAGCGGCCCCAGGCTCAGCGCGACGCAACAGCGCGTTCTTCCACCGCTGCTGCCGCGCGGAATCGGCCTCCACCAACCACTGCGGCTTGCCCGCCACCAACGCGGCCACCGCCACACCATCCTCATACAGCACCCGCGTACCAACCACCGCCGGCAGGCGATTACCACTCAGCACCGTGCCAACCAGATTGAGCGGATCGCAACCGCTCAGGCAAACGAACTGGCCATCATTCGGCAGCTGCCGGACATGGCGCAGCTTGCCGATCGCCTCCGGCAGCGCGAACTGCTCACCGACCAGGCCCTCGACGAAGCGCCCGCCGCGGATCTCGCCGCGCGCCTCCAGCCGGTGATACACGCGCAGCAGCTCGCGCCACGTCGGCAGCCACGAAGCCTCGCGCTCCAGCAGCTTCCAGAACACCACGCCATAGCGGCGCAGCAGGGTGCGCGCGACGTGCTCGACGTATTCGGCGCGCTTGCCGTCCTTGCCGTCCGGCACCAGCGGCGCGCGTACCAGCGACCAGCGCCCGGCGTCTTCGATGCCGCTCAGCATATGGCGGCGCACGCGGCGATGGCGGTGCGCATCGCGCTTGGCGGCGGGCAGCAGCAAGGCGCGCAGGCCGGCGAAGCTGTCGGCGGTGACGCGGCCGGCGGCGACCAGTTCGCCCAGCGCGTCTTCCAGTTCGGTGCGCAGCAGATGCGCGGCGCTCATCAATTCGTCGAAGAACAGCGCGCCATGCTCGCGCAGCATGTCGGCCACGGCCTGGGCGCGCGAGGACAGCTGCAGCTCCTGCGGCTGGCCCGCGGCGGCGATGCCGCTCCACAGCGCCATCTCCTTGCGCGGCAGCAGCACGATCGGCGTGGCGCGCACGGGGCTGCTGCCGCCGGTGGCGCCGCGCAGGCGGTTCCAGCCGACGCGGCCGGCGCGGCACAGATCGTCCAGCCAGGTGATCGAATAGTCGTCGATGCGCGCCGGCAGCAACTCGGCTTCCCAGGCCCCGGCGGCGGCTTCGTAGCCTTCGAGCTGGGCGATGGCGGCGGGCAGCGCCTCCGGTCCGCTCAGCCGCGCGCCGGGTGCGACGTGCTGCCAGTCGAACTGGAAGCGCATGAAGTCGCGCCGGCTGACCGGCTCGATCTCGCGGCGCAGGCGGCCGATGGTGTAGCGGTGGATGCGCGCCAGCAGGTGGCGTTCGCACCATTCGGTGTCGGCGGCTGCGGGTGTGAACTGGCCCTGCATCACGTAGCCTTCGGATTGCAGGCGCAGCAGGGCCGTTTCGACGTCGCTGCGATCGGCAGCGAGCGAGGCGGCGAGCGTCGCGACCGTCACCGGACCGAGGCCGACCAGGCGCCCGCGCACCATTTCCAGCAACGCGTCTTCGCGCGTCCACGCTTGCGCGAGGAACTCGGCCGGCGCTTCGATCGCCGGCTGCATGGCGATATCGGCATGAATGGCCGCCCACAGCGGCAGCTTCTCTGCCGCTACCCAAACCTGCCAACCGGCGTGAGCCGGTGAACTCAACAGAGTGGCGCGGCGGGCGTTCGCCAAGGCCTGCAGCAAGTGCTCCCAACCGTCGCGCGCCGCTTCCTCCGCGGCGACGAAGCCGAGCACGCTCAAGGCTTCGTGCATCTCGTCGGCGCCACGCACCTGCGGCCAGGCTTCGCCGCGTACCGCGTCGATGGCGTCCGGATCGAGCTTGCCCAGGTCTTCCGCGCTGTCGCCGTCGTTCCAGCGGCGCGTCTGCACGGCTTGGGTGCGGCGCTCTTCCAGCGGCGCGTCGTCCAGGTAGGCATAAGGCGCGGCGGTAAGCACCTCGGCGGCCAGCGGGCTGGCCGTGGTGAGGTCGCGCGCGACCACGCTGATCTGGCCGCTCTCCAGCCCGCGCAATATATGCAGCAAGCCGTCCACATCCATGGCGTCGCGCAGGCAGTCGTACAGCGTCTGCTCGACCAGCGGGTGATCGGGAATCTGCCGTTCGCCGACGATGTTCTCCAGGCAGGCCACCTGGTCGGGGAACACGGTGGCGAGCAGGTCTTCGCTGCGCATGCGCTGGATCTGCGGCGCCACTTTGCGCCCGCCCTGGAAGCGCGGCAGGGCCAGCGAGGTGGTGGCATTCCAGCGCCAGCGCACGGGGAACAGCGGCGCATCCAGCAGCGCCTGCACCAGTACGTGTTCGGCTGTGTTGGAGTGCAGATAGCGCGCCACTTCGATCAGCGGGAAGCTGTGGCTGGTCGACAGCGACAGTACGATGGCGTCCTCGGTCGCCGCCGCCTGCAGCTCGAAATTGAACTGGCGGCAGAAGCGCTTGCGCAGCGCCAGGCCCCAGGCGCGATTGATGCGGCTGCCCCAGGGCGTGTGGATCACCAGCTGGGTGCCGCCGGATTCGTCGAAGAATCGCTCGAACACCAGCTGGTGCTGGGTGGGCAGCGCGCCGAGCGCGGCCTTGGCCTTCGCCAGGTAGTCGGCCAGCTGCTGCGCGGCCGGCTCGCTCAGGCCCAGCGTGTCCCGCAGCCAGGCCAGCACTTCGGGCACGCCGCCTTCGTCGAGCTGCGCACTGATGGCTTCGCGCAGGCGCGACACGCCATGCGAAAGCTCATTGCTGCGCCCCGGCGCCTCGCCCAGCCAGAACGGAATGCTCGGCGGCACGCCGTGCGCATCTTCCACGCGCAGGCGGTCGCGCTCTACGCGCAGGATGCGATAGCTGGTGTTGCCGAGCTGGAAGATATCGCCGGCCAGGCTTTCCACGGCGAAATCTTCGTGCACGCTGCCGATCACCGTGGCCTGCGGTTCGAGCACCACGAGATAGTCGGCGGTATCGGGAATCGCCCCTCCGGAGGTGACCGCCGTGAGCCGCGCACCGCGCCGCGCGCGCAACTGCTTGTGCACGGCGTCGCGATGGATGTACGCGGCACGCGCGCCGCGGCGCGTGGTGAAGCCGTCGGCCAGCATGCGCACGATGGCGTCGAACTGCTCGCGCGGCACGTCGCGATAGGGATACGCGCGGCGCACCAGGGCGAACAGCGCGTCCTCGTCCCATTCCTGGCAGGCCACTTCGGCCACGATCTGCTGGGCCAGCACGTCGAGCGGGCGCGGCGGGATCGCCAGCGTGTCCAGCTCGCCGCGGCGCACGCAGTCGAGCAGGGCGGCGCATTCGGCCAGGTCGTCGCGCGAGGTGGGAAACAGGCGCGCCTTCGGCGTGCCGTTCACCGCGTGGCCGGAGCGGCCGGCGCGCTGCAGGAAGGCGGCGATGGAACGCGGCGAGCTGAGCTGGCAGACCAGGTCGACGTCGCCGATATCGATGCCCAGCTCCAGCGAGGCGGTGGCCACCAGCACTTTCAGTTCGCCGCGCTTGAGGCGCTGTTCGGCATCCAGGCGCTGCTCGCGGGCGAGGCTGCCGTGGTGCGCGGCCACGGCTTCCTTGCCCATGCGCTCGGACAGATGGCGCGCGACGCGTTCGGCCATGCGCCGCGTATTGACGAAGATCAGCGTGGTGCGATGCGCCTGCGCGAGTTCCGCGAGGCGGTTGTAGACCAGCTCCCAGGCATCGTTCGACATCACCGCTTCCAGCGGCACCGGGGTGACTTCGATGGCGAGGTCGCGGGCGCGGGTGTGGCCGACGTCGACAATGTGAATTCCCTTCTCCCCGCCGGGGAGAAGGTGCCCCGGAGGGGGCGGATGAGGGGCCGGGGCTCGCGCTAGCGTTTCGACGAAGCGTCGCTTGCTTTGCTGCTTCCGCCTCGCCGCTTCGTAGGTCCCCCCTCACCCCAGCCCTCTCCCCGCTGGGGAGAGGGGGTAGGGGTTTCGCCAACCAGGAACTTTGCTACCTCTTCGATCGGCTTCTGCGTGGCCGACAGGCCGATGCGCAGCAGCGGCCGCTGGCATAGCGCTTCCAGCCGTTCCAGCGACAAGGCCAGGTGCGAGCCGCGCTTGGTCGAGGCCATCGCATGGATCTCGTCCACGATCACCGTGCGCGTACCGCCCAGCATCTCGCGCCCGGAAGCCGAGCCCAGCAGGATGTACAGCGATTCCGGCGTGGTCACCAGGATGTGCGGCGGCTGGCGGCGCATCAGGTTGCGCTCGGCCTGCGGCGTGTCGCCGGTGCGCACGGCGGTGCGGATGGCGACGTCCGGCAGGCCCAGCGCGGCCAGCTCAGCGCGGATGCCTTCCAGCGGCGCTTCCAGATTGATGTGGATGTCGTTGGACAGCGCCTTCAGCGGCGACACGTACACCACGGTGGTGGCGTCCGGCAGCGCGCCGCCGTGCGCCAGGCCTTCGCGCACCAGGCCGTCGATGGCGGCCAGGAAGGCGGTCAGGGTCTTGCCGGAGCCGGTCGGCGCGGCCACCAGGGTGTGACGGCCATCGCGAATGGAAGGCCAGGCGGCTAGCTGGGCCGCGGTGGGCGCCGGGAACACGCGCTCGAACCACTGCCGGACCGCGGGATGAAAATCTTGCAGGGACATGGGCTTAGGCTCGCCTGGAGCCGGGGCGGAGAGAATATTCTAGATGGGGGCGCGTAAGAGCGCCGGCAAGGCGCCGGCCGGGGTCACTTCCGCCGGTAGCACGCATGAATGACAATATTGCGTCACAGCAATGCGCCGGCGTACTGCGCGCCATTGCCTACGGTTGCTTATCCATCCCGGGGAAAACCAATGTCCGTCGCCCACCCGTCGCGGTTCGCCGTGCTTGCCGTATCCATTGCCCTCGCCCTGTCGGCCGCCGCCGCCCAGGCGCAGGACGCCGACAACCAGCCCGCCGGCAAGAAGAAGCCGGTCGAGCTGCAGGCGGTGACCGTGACCGCCGAAAAGCGCGTGGAGAACCTGCAGAAGGTGCCGATCTCCATGACCGTGCTCACCTCCGAGAAGCTCGAGGCCTTCGGCCAGGCCGGCGACGGCGTGCTGCAGCTGGCCTCGCGCGCGCCGAGCGTGTACGCCGAAACCTCGTACGGCCGCGAATTCCCGCGCTTCTACATCCGCGGCCTGGGCAACAGCGACTTCGACCTCAACGCCTCGCAGCCGGTGTCGATGGTGTACGACGACATCGTGCAGGAGAACCCGATCCTCAAGGGCTTCCCGCTGTTCGACCTGGAGCAGGTGGAAGTGCTGCGCGGCCCGCAGGGCACGCTGTTCGGCCGCAACTCGCCGGCCGGCGTGATCAAGTTCGAATCGCGCAAGCCCAGCCAGGAAACCACCGGCTACGCCCGCGTCTCCTACGGCACCCTGGGCACCGCCAACGCCGAGGCGGCGCTGGGCGGCGCGCTGAGCTCGCACTGGTCCGGCCGCGTGTCGGCGCTGGCGCAGCACCGCGACGGCTGGATCGACAACGACTACACCGGCAAGAAGGACGCGCTCGGCGGCTACAACGACCGCGCCGTGCGCCTGCAGGCGCTGTACGAGAACGGCGACTTCAGCGCGCTGATCAACACCCACGCGCGCTGGCTCGACGGCAGCGCCATGGTCAACCGCGCCAACGCCATCCCGATGGGCGAGAACAGCTTCGCCCCGGGCTTCAGCCGCGACACCGTGTACCAGGACGGCCGCAACAAGCAGCACCTGTTCACCTGGGGCAGCAACCTGCACCTGAACTGGAAGCTCGGCGACTACACCTTCACCTCGATCACCGGTTTCGAGAAGGCCACCACCTACAGCCTGGGCGACGTGGATGGCGGCATCGCCATTCCGCACGACCCGAGCCAGCAGAAGGCGGTGACGCCGTTCCCGTCCGAGACCGCCGACGCGCTGCCGCACGACCGCCAGCTCACCCAGGAATTCCGCCTGGCCAGCAATCCGCAGGACCGCCTGAACTGGCAGGTCGGCACGTACTACTTCCACGAAGACATCGCGATCAACAACTACGACTACGCGACGCTCAACAACCACGTGCTGGACGGCTACGCCAAGCAGCAGCAGCGCACCAATGCGTGGGCGGTGTTCGGTTCGGCCGACTACCACATCACCGACGACTTCGACGTGCGCGCCGGCGCGCGCTACTCGCACGACTCGCGCACCTTCCGCGTCGACCGCCTGCTCTCGCCGATCGGCGGCGGCCCGCTGACCCTGGGCGCCGAGCCGCACGATTCGCGCTGGAGCGGCGACGTCACCGCCACCTGGACGCTCAATCCCAACCTCAACGTGTACGCCCGCGTGGCCAACGGCTTCCGCGCGCCGAGCGTGCAGGGCCGCGTGCTGTTCGCCGACTTCATCTCGCAGGCGAAGCCGGAGACCATCACCTCCTACGAGCTGGGCCTGAAGAGCACGGGCATGGACAACCGCGTGCGCTTCAACGCGGACGTGTACACCTACAACATGCACAACCAGCAGCTCACCGCGGTGGGCGGCGACATCAATGTCACGCGCCTGTTGAACGCGAAGAAGACGCAGGGCTACGGCGCCGAGTTCGACCTGGAGGCCTACCTCACGCCGAACTTCATCGTCACCGCCGGCGGCAGCTACAACCACACCGAGCTGAAGGATCCGACGCTGGCGGTGGCGCCTTGCGGCTCCGGTTGCACGGTGCTCGATCCGCTCAATGCCTCCGGCAACGCGCTGGTCAACGGCAACGACCTGCCGAATGCGCCGCGCTGGATCGGCACGCTGACCGCGCGCTATGGCATCCCCTATGGCGATAGCGGCGAGTTCTTCGTCTACACCGACTGGAATTACCGCAGCGATGTGAATTTCTTCCTGTACGAGTCGAAGGAGTTCCAGAGCAAGCCGTTCCTGGAGGGTGGCCTGCGGCTGGGCTACAACTGGGGTTTCGGTAAGCGCGAAGTGGCGCTGTATGCGCGCAATGTGACGAACAAGAAGGTCATCACTGGCGCGATCGATTTCAACAATCGCACTGCGTTCGTGAATGATCCGCGGGTGGTGGGTGTGGAGTTCCGCACCGAACTCTAATGGCGGCTGGGCGCCGCGGCCTTTTTGTGGCGGCGCCCTCCTTGCTCGTCATCCCGGCGTAGGCCGGGATCCAGTAACGGTATCGCTCGGTTTTTGCGGTGACGCGAACTGGCCGCTTATGCAGCGGGCATTTCGGACGCCTGCCGGCGCCCGAGTCACTTTTTCTTTGCTGGCCCAAAGAAAAAGTAACCCAAAAGAAATGGCCTAAGAGCCAAGGCTCGCGACGCGACTAGAAGGAGCGGTGGACGTCTGCGGTAACCGGATTAACCTGGGTCTACACGAAACCACAGTGCGTTTACGTAGCGGCTGCTTCAACGTGCCGTAGCCGAGAGGACGTTCAAGAACCGGGGCCAGCTTTCGCTCTTCGTTCCTGCCTACCTCACGCTTTCACCCCTCTCCCCTCCGGGGAGAGGGCAGGGTGAGGGGCCGGGCGGAGCGCAACGTTAATTCTTGCCGTGGCGTAGGTTGGGGTGAGCCGCAGGCGAACCCCAACACCCGCACCTTCCCGCGCCTCGCCATGTTGGGGTTCGCCTATGGCTCACCCCAACCTACGCCGTGCGCTTACGCGACGAACAGGGCTAAGCCCAAAAGCTGGCCTCGGTCACTGAAAGTCCTCTCGGCAACGGCACGTTGAAGAAGCCGTTACGTAAACGCACTGTGGTTTCGTGTAGACCCAGGTTAATCAAGTTACCGCAGCCGCCCACTGCTCCTTCTAGTCGCGTCGCGAGCCTTTGCTCTAAGGCTATTTCTCTTTGGTTACTTTCTCTTTGAGCCAGCAAAGAGAAAGTGACTCGGGCGCCGGCAGGCGTCCGAAATGCCCGCTGCATAAGCGGCCAAGTCGCGACAACCCCACCTAGTCGCTACTGGATCCCGCCCTACGCCGGGATGACGAGCAAAAAGCAAGCGTCTAAGCCGCGATATCGCAACATCTGGCGACACAACCAGAGGGGGCCGGCAGGGGCCCACCCCAGCCCATGCAATCCATGCCAATATGCCGCCCATTCCGTCGTGACAAGGACGCCCGGAGGGGGCCCCGGCGCCGGAACTCACGCGCGGGAAACCTATGCGGAACACGAAGTGGTCGCTGATCGGGGGCGAAGGACTCGCCCGAACCTGGGCCTGCGCCCTCGCGCTATGGCTGGCCGCCACCGGCGCGGCCGCCGCCGCCAGCCTCGACGCAGCCCTGCTGCCGAAGATTCAGGGCGCCACCTTCGAAGTGGTCGCCGCCAAACCCGCCGACGACCCGCTCACCTACGAAAAGGCGTTGCCGCTGGACCTGCTCCCGTTCCAGGAGCGCACCGACAAATACCACTCGATCGGCACCGCCTTCGCCATCGGCAAGAACCAGTTCGTCACCGCCGGCCACGTGCTGCTCACCGGCGTGGACAGCCTGTGGGGCGCGCCCTCGCTGCGCGACGCCAACGGCAAGGTCTATGCGATCGACAAGATCGAGAAGTTCGACCTGCGCAAGGACTTCGTGGTGTTCACCGTGTCCGGCAACCCGGGCCCGGAAACGCTGGACGTCGACACCAAGCCGGTGCTCAACCAGGAGGTCTACGCGGTGGGCAATGCGCTGGGCACGGGCGTGGTGATCCGCGACGGCCTGTATACCTCCGATACGCCCGAGCAGCAGGACGGCGCGTGGAAGTGGATGCGCTTCTCCGCCGCCGCTTCGCCGGGCAACAGCGGCGGTCCGCTGCTCAATAAGGAAGGCAAGGTCATCGGCGTGGTGCTGATGAAGTCGGCCAACGAAAACCTCAACTATGCGCTGCAGATGGGCGAGGTGCTCAATGCGCCGGCGCAGGCGGTGATGGACAGCCGCGTGCCGTTCCGCTTCGACATCTTCAGCAGCACGCTGAGCAACACCTTGAAGGGCCAGTTCGCGCTGCCGCTGGGCGTGGCTGAATTCTTCAAGCGCTACGAAGCCGTATTCAACGGCTATATCGACAACCAGCTCAAGGAAATCCTGAGCCGCGATACCGACAAGCTGTTCCCGCGCGGCGACGGTTCCAACCAGCTGCTCTACGGCGCCTCGTGGATGAATACCGTGCCGGGCCTGATCGTGCGCAACAGCGCCGGCGAATGGGGCCTGGTGGAGAAGCAAGGCAACCGCATGTCGCTGGCCGCCAACGGCTATGTGCAGGCGGGCGTGTCGGGCCACAACTTCCTGCTGCATCTGCGCCGCCCGGACAATCTCCCGGCGGACAAGCTCTACAACGACCCCAGCGCCTTGTCCGAGCAGCTGTGCAAGATGGGCATCTTCATGCGCCCGGTCGGCTCGGAGCAGGTGCGTATCACCTCGCTGGGCAAGCCCGCCACCGACAGCGTGTATGTCGACCACTCCCAGCGCCGCTGGCAGCTGCGCGTGTGGACGCTGCCGTTCGCCAATACGCGGGTGATCACCTTCGCCCTGCCGGTGCCGGACGGCTACGCGATGCTGATGCGCTTCGCCTCGGCCGACGACAGCTACGACAACCTCGCCGACATGCGCGCCCTGCTCGACTACATGTCGGTGGGCTACGAGGGCTCGCTGGCGCAGTGGAAGGATTTCCTGAAGAACACCGCCCTGCTGCCCGATGCGCTGAAGTCCGTGCATATCCAGGCGGATTACCAGCAGCGCTTCAGCTACAGCTCCAATCGCCTGGCCTTCTCGGTGACGCCGCAGCTGCAGAAGATCGAGCCGGAAAGCACGCTCACCTTGGGCATGGGCTTCGTGCCCGACCATGGCAAGGTGGTGTGGGACGTCAACGCGGTCTCGCTGCGCGCCAACCCGCAGGAGTCCGACCGCCTGCATATCGAGCGCAACGTGGTGCCGCCGGCGGCGCTCGACGACGACGCCAAGAGCTACTGGGACAAGCTGCTCAAGCGCCGCCACCCTTACGAGGGCACGGCGTACTCGGCCAATGGTGAGACGCGCATCGGTGCGCCGGCCAGCGGCGCGGGTGCGACGCCCGGCGTGGTCTATTCGGTGTTCTATGCCATGGCCGGCTCGCAGGGCCAGGACAGCATGAAGCCGAAGCTCGATCTGCTGATGAAGGATCTGAAGGTGACCGAGCAGTAAGCCGCGCTCTGACGCTTAAGCCCTTCTCCCCTCGGCGACCCGAAGGGAGAAGGGTTCTATCTCCAGGCTTTGTCTCAAGGTTTGGCGCCCGAAGCCGCCGGCGCCGGCCGCGTCAGCGACTTCAGATAATTGGCGACATCCTCTTTCGACACCTGCCCGCGATGCTCGCGGTCGATCTGGTCGAAATGCTTGGCGATGAACGGCACGTTGCCGTTCTGCGCTTCTTCCTTGCTCAGCAGGCCGTCGTGGTTGCGGTCGGCCGCGTCGAAGTTCTTCACGGCGACGTCCAGTTTTTTCGCCATATAGCCGAGCCCGGTCTGGGCGGCCACGGGCGCGGCGAGCGCCAGCGCGATGGCGGCGATGAGAAAACGTTGGCGCACAGGCATGAGCTGCTCCTTTCCGGTGAGTAGGCCCGGTGGCGCCGGGCGATCGGGTACCGCGGCGGTGCAACGGGATACAGCATAGCCGCGTATTGGAGATAACTTTCGGACATCGCCCGTCTACGCATCGCCAAGGCATGCGCCTAAGCTGGTGCGCGTTCGTCTCGGAGCCTCTCGGTCATGTCCCTGCGGATCCTTCTTGCCGACGATCATCCCGTCGTGCGCATCGGCGTGCGTTCCGTCATCGAAGCCCACGAGGCTGGCAAGGTCGTGGCCGAGGCGGGCACCGTCGACGAGCTGCTCGCCCTGCTCGCGGAACAGGTCTTCGACATCCTGGTCACCGACCTGTCCATGCCGGGTCCGTTGAACCCGGACGGCTACGCCATGATCGAGCGCATCTGCCGCAACCATCCGGACCTGCCGGTGCTGGTGCTAAGCATGACCAGCAACGCCAGCATCCTGCGCCTGCTGCAGACCGCGGGCGTGCTCGGCCTGCTCGACAAGGCCTCGTCGATGGCCGAGCTGCCGACGGCGATCCAGGCCATCCGGCGCGGCAGCGTCTACGTGAGCGCGCCGTTGCGCAAGTTGCTGGCGCAGGCGGGCCTGCGCCGGCCGCATGCCGCGGGCCAGCGCCTGCTGTCGCCGCGCGAAGTGGAAGTGCTGCGCCTGGTTGCCAAGGGCATGCGGGTGAAGGAGATCGCGCTGCAGCTCAACCGCGGCATCACCACCATCAGCAAGCAGAAGAGCGACGCGGCGCGCAAGCTCGGCATCCGCAACGATGTGGAGCTGTTCGACTTCCTGCGGCGCGAGGGTTTTTCCGGTTGAACATTCCGGCATGCAAGGATCGCCGCACGATGCATCCGAGGCTTGACGCGCAACCTATTCACGCATGGTGAAAAGCCACCATAAGCGGTTGCAATGTGAGGCGCGGCGAAGCGCCGTTCGGTGGTAATCGGATTGCTCCCAAAAGTGCGTCGAAGCCCGATATCGGCTCATTTTTACAATTCGTACTATGGATGGAGCCGCAAGTCGTTTCCTATGATTCAGCCGTCCAAACCCGCACGGGATGCGTCGTAACTAGCGAGGCAGGCATCCCGTGCGGGCAGCGCATCCGCTTTGCGCTGTCCATCCATCGCGAACCTGACATCGACATCGCCGGAAACAGCGATGGCGGACAGGTATGCCCTGAACAAGGTGGAAAGCGCCGAAGCGGAATGCTCCCAAAGGTCTTTGTCTTCGTGGCATGGCCGACGGACGACGAAGAAGGCCGCGGAGGCGGCAGACAAGCGAACCAACCGATCCACTTCATCCAATGGAGCAACCATGAAGCACATCAAGACAGCCATCTTCGGCCTGGCGCTCGCCGCCACCGCTGGTGCGGCCAACGCCGACCAGGGGCTCATCACCTTCACCGGCGCCGTGTCCGACAGCACCTGCGTGGTGAGCGGCGGCAACGGCAGCAACGGCGCTTTCGGCAACTTCACCGTGGCGCTGGATCCGGTCAGGACCACCGCGCTGGATGCTGCCGCCAAGACCGCGGGGCGCAAGGGCTTCGAAGTGGTGTTCAGCAACGGCCAGGGCGGTTCCTGCGCCACCGCGGCGATCACCAAGGCGCATTTCCGCTTCGTCGGCAGCAGTCCCAGCGTCAATATCGATGGCCGTATGAAGAACGTGCTCGGCCTCACCGGCGCGGCCAATGTCGACCTGCAGATGCTCGATGAGAGCAACGCGGTGATCAATCTCACCAATCACACGCGCAAGGACGTCACGCTCGCCACCACCGGCCCCACGGCCATCAGGTATGGCGTGCAGTACTACGCCACCGGCGTGGCCACCGCGGGCAATGTCCGTTCGGACGTCATCTACGAAGCCAGCTACGACTGAGCCGGTTTCATCTCCGCAAGCGGGCGGCATCGCGCCGCCCGCGATCCATCCGAACGGAAAGCCTATGGAACACATGTTACGCAGCCGCCTGGCCGGCCTGCTTTGGCTGGTCTGCTTATGCGCGGGCCGCAGCGAGGCGGATGTTGTCATCCTGGGCACCAGGGTGATCTATCCCGCCGCGCAGAACGAGGTCAGCGTGCAGCTCTCCAACCAGGGCGAGCGGCCGGCGCTGGTCCAGCTGTGGATCGAAGAGGACGGCGTGATCACCACGCCATCCGAAACCAAGGCGCCTTTCATCGTGTCGCCGCCGCTGGCGCGGATGGAGGCGCACAAGGGCCAGGTCGTGCGCGTACTGCATCGCCCGGCTGCGCTGCGGGAGGACCGGGAAACCCTGTTCTGGTTCAACATGCTGGAAGTCCCGCCCAAGCCCGCGACGGCGGCGGAACAGAACCTGATGCAGTTCGCGGTCAAGACGCGCATCAAGCTGATCTACCGTCCCGAAGGCCTGCCTGGCGACCCTGCGGAGGCGCCCGGCGAACTGAGCTGGGCGCTGGCATCGGACGAACACGCCAGGCCGACGCTGCAGGTGCGCAACCCCACGCCCTACTACGTGAACTTCGCCAGCATCGGCCTGCAGCTCGGCGAAGGCGAAGTGCTGCAGCGTGAGGAAGGCGGCGGCAAGGTCGCGCCGGGCGGGAGCGAGAGCTTCGCTTTCCCGTCGTTACCGAAGAACGGCGACGGCGAACTGAAAG
Source organism: Dyella marensis (assembly GCF_049532885.1). Classification (NCBI taxonomy): domain Bacteria; kingdom Pseudomonadati; phylum Pseudomonadota; class Gammaproteobacteria; order Lysobacterales; family Rhodanobacteraceae; genus Dyella; species Dyella marensis. The sequence goes on along the minus strand of NZ_CP064029.1, from coordinate 4,969,134 downwards.
TGGCCTTCACCGCGCTGTCCGATATGGGCGCGCCGATTTCGCTCACCCGGCCGGTGGCCCGCTAGGGTCGTGGCCGCCTTGCTCATGGAGATATCACGCTTGCCGCAGCCACGGAGCTGGGCCTGGTGCGGCTCGCGTGCCCGCCTGCCGCTCATGCGCAGCAAAGCCGCTTCGAACCGCGAACCTCATGCGTCCGCGCCGCCGTACCCCAAGCTGCGGACCGCCTTGTTGCCTGCGCTGATTCTCGGCGCGCTGGTGCGTCCGTCGCACGCCACCGGCGAAGCCCCTGCGCCCGCCGCCGCCAAGGCCGTGTCCTTCCATGAAGGGCTGCTCAACATGGGCGCGGGTCCGCAGGTGGACATCTCGCGCTTCGAGAAGCCCCATGCCGTGCTGCCGGGACGCTATGACAGCAACATCCTGCTCAACGGCGAATGGCGAGCGCGCCTGGACATACGCATCGCCGACGCGCCGGACCACCAAGGCACGCAAGCCTGTTTCGAGCGCGACATGCTCGCGCGCATCGGCATTGCGCTGGACAAGATCGACGCTGAAGCCGTTGCGGGCGGACGCCAGACCCTACCCGCGTCCGGCGAGTTCTGCGGCCCGCTTGGCGACTACATACCCGACGCCACCGCGTCCTTCGACGGCAGCGACCAGACGCTCGCGCTGAGCGTGCCGCAGATCTACCTCCGCCATGAGGCCCGCGGCTATGTGGACCCGAAGTACTGGGATGCCGGCATCAACGCAGGCGCCATCAACTACAACGCATCGCTCTATCGCAACCGCGCAGGCCCGGGCCCGGCGCGCCTCAGCGGCTATGTGGGCATCAACGCTTCGGTCAATCTCGGCTCCTGGCATCTGAGCCACCTGAGCGCCTTCAACTGGAACGAGCGCGGCCGGCGCAGCTACGAGACGGCTGCCAACTATCTGCAGCACGACCTGCCCGCGTTGAAGTCGCAGTTGTATGCGGGCGATCTGTTCACCTCGGGAGCGCTGTTCGACAGCGTCAGCCTGCGCGGCATCGCGCTGCTGGCGGACGACCGCATGCTGCCGGAATCGCAGCGCGGCTACGCACCCAGCGTGCGCGGCATCGCCGAAACCAACGCCAGGGTGGTGATCCGCCAGCGCGACTACGTGCTGCTGGACACCGCGGTGGCGCCAGGGCCTTTCGTCATCGACGATCTCTACCCGACCGGCTACGGCGGCGATCTCGACGTGGAGATCCACGAAGCCGACGGCCGCATCAAGCGCATCCGCGTGCCGTATGCCGCGGTACCGCAGCTGCTGCGCGCGGGGCAGCAGCGCTGGGAACTCGCCGCCGGCAAGCTGCGCCAGCCGGGCCGCGGCAATACGCCCGTGCTGGCCAGCGCGACCTATCAGCGTGGCATCACGGATCTCCTCACCGCCTACGGTGGCGCGATCCTGGCGAGCGGCTATCGCGCGGCGCTGATCGGCGGGGCGCTCAACACGGACGTGGGCGCCTTCTCGCTCGACGTCACGCACTCCCACACCCGGGTCGCCGGCCTGCCGCCCGCCCAGGGCAGCAGCCTGCGCCTCGGCTACAACCGCAACCTGCCGGAGCTGGGCACCAGCTTCGGACTCGCGGCCTATCGTTATTCCACGCGTGGCTACGCCGACGTGGCGGACCTGGTCGACCTGCGCGACGCGGCCAGCCAGGGGAGTGCCGCCGATCGCGCCGCCTTGCGTTCGCGCGCGCGCAGCCAGCTCACCGTGAGCATCAACCAGCGGCTCGGCCAGCGCGGCGGGCAGGTCTTCTTCAATGGCGCGCGGCGGGATTACTGGTCCGGCGGCGCCCGGCAGATCGACTTCACCCTGGGCTATTCCAACCAGTGGCGTTCAATCAGCTACGCGCTGTCGGCCCAGCGCACGCGTGAGACGGTGCGCACGCCGGATGCCGTGCAGAACAACATTCCCGGCGCGAACCTTCCTGGCCTGCGCGACAGCTTTCGCTTCACGCGGCGCGATACGCGGGTGTTTCTCTCCGTCACTGTGCCGCTGGGCAACAGCGGTTCGGCGCCCAGCCTCTCCGCCCTGGTGGAACGGTCGAACCTCGCGGGCCGCAGCGGCCAGCTCGGCATCAACGGGCTGGCCGGCGCCGAGCAGCAGCTCAGCTACAACGCTTCGCTCGCGCGCCAGGGCGGCCGCAACGCCTTCAACGCCTCCGGCCAGTACAACAGCGGACACGGCAACGTGCGCGCCGGCTATGGCCGCGGCGAGGGCTATGCGCAAGCCAGCCTGGGCATGAGCGGCGGCCTGGTGCTGCATGGCGGCGGTCAGACCTGGTCGCCGCCGCTGGGCGAAACGATCGGCCTCGTCCGCGTGCCCGGCGGCCAGGGTGCGCACGTCGAAGGCGGGCAACGTTCGGTGGTGGACGCGAACGGATACGCCGTGGTTCCCAGCCTCCTCGCTTATCAGCGCAACCGCGTCGCCATCGATCCGAAGGGCATGTCCATGGATACCGAGCTGGAGCTGGCCGCGCAGCAGACCGCGCCGCGCGCGCGCGCGGTGGTGCTGCTCCACTACAAGACCCGCGGCGGCCGTCCGCTGCTGATCGACGGCACGCTCGACAGCGGCGAGCCGCTGCCGTTCGGCGCCGAAGTGCTCGACGAAAAGGGCGAGGTGGTGGGCATTGCCGGCCAGGGCGGTCAGGTGCTGGTGCGTGGCATCGAGCAGGCCGCCACGCTCACCGTGCGCTGGGGCGAAGGAGATGCGCACCGATGCCGGCTGCGCGTCGATCCGTCGCCGGCGGCGAAGCGTGGCGGTGAGCTGGAGCACGAGCAGCGAACCTGCGAGACATCGGAGTCTTCGCCGTGATGATTTGCGTGAGCGAAGCGTCAAACCGCATCGGTCTAGTCCGAACTTCCTTGCTTTTAAGAGCCGTCTGATAGTCCTGCCTCGGTTTACTCGCTCAGAATCGCCCTGCTCGATCAAGCATGGCTTCTTGCCTATCACCACGCTCGCGCAGCGATGCAGCGCCGGCCTCCATCGGAACAGTCCACTGTCCACTCGCCTGAGCTATCTCCTGTCTATCCGATGCATGCCCGCAGGCGTGCTGCGCGGCGTCGCCACGCGCCTGCATCGCGCACGGACAACGCTGTTGATCGCCTGCCTGACGACGTTCGTTGCGCTTCCGCTGCAGGCGGGCGTGCTGATCAGCGCCACGCGTTTCATCTACGCCGCGGACCAGCAGGAGATCGGCCTCACACTCGCCAACCGCGGCAAGCTGCCGGTGCTGGTCAAGGCATGGATCGACGAAGGCGATCCGTCCATCGCCGCCGAGCGGCTCAAGCCGCCCTTCCTGCTCACGCCGCCTTTGGCGCGGGTGGACGCCGGTGGCGAGCAGGCTTATCGGCTGCGCTACACCGGCGTGGCCGGCGCACTGCCGCAGGACAGGGAATCGCTGTTCTGGATCAACCTGCTGGAGGTTCCGCCGAGCCCGCCGGAGGAAAGCGACGGGCAGGCCACGCTCCAGCTGGCATTCCAGTACCGGCTCAAGCTGTTCTACCGCCCGGCGGGCCTGTCCGGCGACCCGGGCGATGCGGCGCGCGGCCTGCGCTGGTCCGTCGCCTCGTCGCGCCGGCAGCTCGTCGCCGAGAACGATGCGCCTTATCACGTGTCCCTGGGCCGTCTCGCGCTGGCGTTCGGCAGCGGCGAGACCGAGTTGCCGCCTGCGACGATCGCGCCGCGCTCGCGCACACCGTTCGAACTGCCCGAGGACGCCGTCTCCAGCCAGGGCGAGCTGAGCATCCGCTACGCCTGGATCGACGACTGGGGCGGCCTGGCGACGATCGACAAACCGATCGCGCGCCTGCGCTGAACCGTGACGCGAGGACGTCCATTGCAAGCACCCCCGGACAATCAGGCGATCGTGACCTCGGTGAAGATGCGCGCCAGGGAAAAACTCCTGCGCGACCTGGGCCAGGATTTCATCGAGGCCTTCGGCGATCCGCGCACCGTTGAGATCATGCTCAACGGCGACGGCGTGCTGTGGCAGGAGCGGCTGGGCGAGCGCATGCGCGCCATCGGCCGCATGAGTCCCAGCCAGGCGGAAGCCGTCGTCAAGACGGTGGCCGGCTATTACGGCAAGGAAATCACGCGTAGCAATCCGACCATCGAATCCGAGTTCCCGCTCGACGGCTCGCGTTTCGCCGCGCAGCTGCCGCCCGTGGTCATCGGGCCGACCTTCGCCGTGCGCAAGCGGGCGGTCGCGGTCTTCACGCTGGACGAATACGTCGCCGAAGGCATCCTCAGCCCCGCCCAGCGCGAGGCCATCGGCCAGGCGGTGCGCCGGCACCGCAACATCCTGGTAGTCGGCGGCACGGGTTCGGGCAAGACCACCCTGGTCAACGCCATCATCCGCGAGATGTCCGACGCGGACGGCGAAGAGCGCGTACTGATCATCGAGGACACCGGCGAGATCCAGTGTCTGGCGAGCAACCACGTGCAGTACCGCACCTCGCCCGAGGTGAACATGACGCAGCTGCTGCGCGCCTCGCTGCGCATGCGGCCGGACCGGATCCTGGTGGGCGAGGTGCGCGGGCCGGAGGCGCTGGACCTGCTGATGGCATGGAACACCGGCCACGAAGGCGGCGCCGCCACCTTGCATGCGAACGATGCGCGCGCGGGGCTCAGCCGTCTCGCCATGCTGATCAGCATGCATCCGGACGCGCCCCATCCGATCGAGCCGCTGATCGGCGAAGCGGTGCACCTGCTGGTCTATATCGCACGCACCGCCGGCGGCCGGCGCGTGCAGGAAATCCTCGAGGTCGACGGTTACGCCGACGCGCGCTACCGCCTGTGCCGGATCTGATTGCTCAAAACGTTGAAGGTGAAAACCATGCGGATGTCCAACAGCAACATGCTTTCCGTGCCGCGGCCTTATCTGCTCGCGCTGTTCCTGCTCGCGCTGGCCAGCCTGCTCGTCCTGCTGCCCGAGCTGGCCCATGCCACCGATACGGCCGAGGGCGGCAGCATGCCTTACGAAACACCGCTCAAGGCGCTTACCAAGTCCATCCGCGGCCCGGTGGCGTTCGGCATATCGCTGATCGGCATCGTCGCCGCCGGCGCCGTGCTGATCTTCGGCGGAGAAATGAGCGGCTTCCTGCGCACGCTGGTGTTCCTGATCCTGGTGATCGCGATCATCGTGAACGCCGCCGGCCTCATCAAGCTGATGGGCGGCGACGGAGCGACCCTGGACGCGCAGGCATCCGGTCAACGCCCCGGCATGGCGGAACACGGACGGAGCCTGGCCTGATGGCCGTCCGCACCGTGCCGATCCGGCGCGCCGGCAATCGCGACAACCTGTTCCTCGGCGGCGATCGCGAGATGGTGATGTTCGCGGGCGTGATCGCCGTCGCCCTGGTCTTCAGCGCGCAGCAGCTCAAGGCCCTGATCGCCGGCGCCGTCATCTGGTGCCTGTCGCTGTTCGTGCTGCGCCTGATGGCCAAGTCGGACCCGAAACTGCGCCAGGTGTATCTGCGGCAGCGCCGCTATCGCCGCTACTACCCGGCGCGCAGCACGCCTTTCCGCGTCAATGGCGCGGCCGAAGAATGGCGCTACCGGTGATGCTGCCGGCATTGATGGCCGTGATCGCCGCCATGGTGCTGGTCTGCCTGGCGCTGGCGCTGCTGGTGTTCGGGCGGATCCAGGCGCTGGGCTGGGAACCGGCCCTGGCGCGGCATCGCTCGCGCCAGCAGAGCATGGCCGACCTGCTCAACTATGCGGCCGTGGTCGACGATGGCGTGATCGTCGGCAAGAACGGCGCATTCATGGCGGCCTGGCGGTATCTGGGCGACGACGTCGCCAGCAGCACCGACGAGCAGCGTGAGCTGCTGTCCATGCGCCTCAACCAGGCCATGTCGCGGCTGGGCAATGGCTGGATGATCCATGTGGATGCGGTGCGCCGCCACGCCACGGGCTATGCGCCGCCTCACGCATCGGCGTTTCCCGACCCGGTGTCCGCCGCGATCGACGAGGAGCGCCGCCGCCTGTTCCAGAGCCTTGGGGCCATGTACGAAGGCTACTTCGTGCTCACGCTCACTTACTTTCCGCCGCTGCTGGCGCAGCAGAAATTCGCCGAGCTGATGTTTGACGACGAGCGCGAAGTGAAGGGCGACGCGGAACGCACGCGCGCCGCGATCGATCACTTCGCGCGGGAGATCGCCAGCTTCGAATCGCGCCTGTCCAGCTCGCTGCGCATGACGCGGCTGCAGGCACATGCCGACGTCACCGAGGAAGGCGGCCTGGCCAACCACGACGCTTTCCTGCGCTGGCTGCATTTCTGCGTCAGCGGCCTGGATCATCCCATCGCCCTGCCCGGCAGTCCCATCTACCTGGATGCCCTGATCGGCGGGCAGGAGCTGTGGACCGGCGTGGTGCCCCGGATCGGACGCAAGTTTGTCCAGGTGGTGGCGATTGAGGGTTTTCCGCTCGAATCGTATCCCGGCATGCTCGGTGCACTGGCGGAACTCTCGTGCGAGTACCGCTGGTCCAACCGCTTCATCTTCATGGACACGCACGAGGCGCTGCGCGACCTGGAGAAGTTCCGCAAGCGGTGGCGCCAGAAAGTGCGCGGCTTCTTCGATCAGTTCTTCAATACCAGCAGCGGCGCGATCAATCAGGACGCCCTGATGATGGTGCAGGACGCCGAGGCCGCCATGGCCGAAGTCAACAGCGGGCTGGTGGCCCAGGGCTACTACACCAGCGTGGTGGTGCTGATGCATGAGGAGCGTGCGCACCTGGAGGCCAACGTGCGACAGGTGGAGAAGGCCATCCACGCCCGCGGCTTCGCGGCCCGCATCGAAACGGTCAACACCATGGAGGCGTTCCTGGGCTCGCTGCCCGGCCATGGCGTGGAGAACGTGCGGCGGCCGCTGATCAATACCCTGAACCTGGCCGACCTGCTGCCGAGCAGCACGATCTGGACCGGACAGGCCCACGCGCCCTGCCCCATGTATCCGCCGGACGCGCCCCCGCTCATGCAGTGCATGACCCAGGGCGCCACGCCGTTCCGCCTCAATCTGCATGTCGACGACCTGGGCCACACCTTCCTGTTCGGTCCGACCGGCGCGGGCAAGTCCACCCACCTGGCGATCCTTGCCGCCCAGTTGCGCCGCTACCCGGGCATGTCGCTGTACTGCTTCGACAAGGGCATGTCCATGTATCCGCTGGTCAAGGCCTGCGGCGGCCGGCATTTCGAAGTGGCCGCCGACAGCGAGGAGCTGGCGTTCTGCCCGCTGCAGTTCCTGCAGACCAGGGGCGACCGCGCCTGGGCCATGGATTGGATCGACGGCATGCTGGCGCTCGGCGGCCTGCAGACCATCCCCGCCCAGCGCAACGAGATCGCCCAAGCCGTGGCCAACCTGAGCAACAGCCGCGGCAGGACGCTGTCCGAGCTGGTGGTGACGATCCAGGACGAGCGCCTGCGCGAAGCGCTCAAGCCTTACACCGCCGACGGCGCGATGGGCTATCTGCTCGACGCGCCCGAGGACGGTCTGGCGCTGTCCGACTTCACCGTGTTCGAGCTGGAAGACCTGCTCCATCTCAGCGAGAAATACGTGCTGCCGGTGCTGCTGTATCTGTTCCGGCGCATCGAGAAGTCGCTGCGCGGGCAGCCGGCGGCGATCATCCTGGACGAGGCCTGGCTGATGCTCGGCCACCCGGTCTTCCGCGCCAAGATCCGCGAATGGCTCAAGGTGCTGCGCAAGGCCAACTGCCTGGTGCTGATGGCCACGCAGAGCCTGTCGGACGCGGTGGAGTCCGGCATCCTCGACGTGATCGTCGAATCGACCGCCACCAAGATCTTCCTGCCCAACAGTTTCGCGCGCGAGGAAGACGCCGCCGCGCTGTACCGGCGCATGGGCCTCAACCGGCGCCAGATCGAGATCCTCGCCACCGCGGTGCAGAAGCGCCACTACTACTACACCTCCGACCAGGGACGGCGTCTCTACGACCTGGCGCTGGGGCCGCTGGCGCTGGCTTTCGTCGGCAGCTCGGACAAGTCGTCCATCGCCGCGATCAAGAAGCTGGAAGCACGCCACGGCGACGGCTGGGTGGACGAATGGCTGCGCGCCAAGGGCTTGCGGCTGGAAGACTATGGAGTGTCCGCATGAGTATCTTCAAACGACGCCCGCCAGCGGCCAGCGCCGCGAACATGGCGCCCAATCCCTATCTCGACGCACGCCGCCGCTGGAACTCCCGCGAAGGCAGCCTGATCGCCGCGCGGCTGATCTGGCAGATCGCCGGCATCGTCTCGCTGCTGATCGCATTGGCCAGCGTGGCCGGCCTCATCTACCTGGGCAGCCAGCCGAAGTTCGTGCCTTATGTGGTGGAAGTGGACCAGCTCGGCCAGGCCCGGGCCGCCACCGCGCTGGCCCGCGCCGCACCGGTGGACCAGCGCATGGTGAAGGCGGCGGTGATCGCCTTCGTTGCCAACGCGCGCCTGGTCACGCCGGACATCGCGCTGCAGCGCAAGGCCATCTTCGACGTCTACGCCATGCTGGCCAGCCAGACGCCGGCGTCGAACAAGATGACCGCCTTTCTCAACAGCACGCCGGAACTCAATCCGTTCAAGCGCGCCGAAGCGCAGACGGTCAACAGCGAAATCACCTCGGCGATCCCGCTAACGCCCCATTCGTGGCAGGTCGACTGGAAGGAGATCGTGCGCAACCGCAGGACCGGCGCGATCGTCGACCAGCCCTACCGCATGCGGGCTGTGCTGACGCTCAAATTCCTGCCGGACCTGTCCGGACAAAGCGAGGCGCAGATGCTCGCCAATCCGCTGGGCATCTACGTCTCCGACTACGCGTGGTCGAAACAGAACTGATGAGCAATTTCCCGATGAAGTCATTTGCGCTTGCCATGGCCATGGGCCTGGTCGCACCCATGGGAATGGCGCAATCCGACACCGAACTGGCGGAGCCGTTCTTCAACAAGGCCAATCCGGTGCTGACGCCGCAGGAAAAAACCGGACTGGCCATCGCCAAGGCCTGGATGGACCGGTCCGGCCAGTCGGTCAGGCCGGCGCCCGGCGCGGATGGCGCGGTCCGCTTCGTATACGGCAGTTCGCAGCCGGGCATCGTATGCGCGGTGCTGCAGGTATGCGACGTGGAGCTGCAGCCGGGCGAACAGGTCAGCTCGGTCAACCTGGGCGATGCGGTGCGCTGGCTGGTCGAGCCGGCGGTCAGCGGCACCGGCCAGGGCGCCGTGCAGCACTTGATCATCAAGCCGTTGGACGTCGGCCTGGAAACCTCGCTGGTGGTGACCACGTCGCTGCGCACGTATCACTTGCGCCTGCGTTCGCATCGCACCGACTACATGCCGAAGGTCGCTTTCAGCTATCCGGAAGAAGCCGCGACCAAGTGGGCGGCGCTGAAGCAGGCGGAGGCGGTGCAGCGCAAGGCCGACACCTTGCCGGCCACCGGCGAATACCTGGGACAGCTCGACTTCGGCTACCGCGTGAGCGGCAAGGCCGCATGGAAGCCGGTGCGTGTCTACAACGATGGCGTGAAGACCATCATCGAGATGCCCAAGGCCATGGCCGAGACCGAGGCGCCGACCTTGCTGGCGGTGCGCGACAGCGGCACGCCGTTCAAGCAGGACGAACAGGTGATGGTGAACTACCGGCTGCAGGGCAGCCGCTTCATCGTCGATACGCTGTTCGAGAAGGCCGTGCTCATCGCCGGCGTGGGCGCCGGCCAGCAGAAGATCGTGATCCAGCGGGTGAGGCCGTGAGCGTGCTTGCCCGCCTGACGATGGCAGCCATCGTCGCCTGCGGCTTGCCCGGCTGCGCCGCGCCGCCGGCGCCGCGCGCGGCACCGGCGGTGGCCACGCCGGCGCGTGTCGCTCCGCTGGACATGCTGGGCGGACCCCGCGGCGAAGATTTCGTGCCGGGCGGCGCGACACGCAAGGAGATCGTGCGGATCTTCGCGCAGCGCCATCCGCCGGCGCAGACGCGGCTCACTGTCCGCGATACGAACAGGGACAGCCTGGGCCAGGCCTTGCTGGTCGCGCTGCGCGAGCGTGGCTACGCCATCGAGGAAATCCCGCCAGGCTCTAGGCCAGCCGCCGGTGGATTGCCGCTGCACTACCGTTTCGCGCCCATCGGAGGCGAGTCCGGGCGCTATGTGCTGTCCATTGCGCTGGGGCCGACCCTGCTGAGCCGGATCTATGCGCGCGGCGCGGACGGCCACGCGATCGCGCCGGATGGCGCGTGGTCGCTGCGGGAGTAAGGCGCCATGGAAAGCCCGACGCATGCTCCCGATCCGTTCGACGCTCCTCTCCGCGCCGAACCGGTGTCTTCCGGCGTAAGGCGCGTCAACAACGTACCTTTGCTGATCGTCGGCGTCGTGCTCGCGGTCTTCGTGCTGATCGCGTCGATGGTCGCCTACGACCGCGCCGACGAGGTGAGCGAGAAAGCCGCCGAGAGCGCCACGGTGGACGAGGGCCTGGCCGACCAGGTGCTGAGCGCCAGTGGCGGGCGTACCGGCGGCGTCGTGGGTGCACCGGACGCTTCCGCATCGCTGTCCCTGCCGCTGGCGCCGGTCGGCGAGCCGGACCTGCCGCCCTTGCCGCCGTCGCCGCAGCCATCGCCGCCGCCGGAGCAGGACTCGCTGGAGGCCAGGTTCCGCTCCAGCCGGCTCGTGCTGCTGCAGAACGCGATCGTTGCGAAGAGCTCGGCGGCGGCGCGTTTCGCCGAGGCCGCGACCGGCGACCGCAGCGATGCGGCTCCGGCGCCGCAGGGCACACGCATGCCGGCCGCCGCCGGCGCGGATGCGCCGCTGCCGCCAGCGCTGCCGCAGGCGGACCAAAGCGCACGCAACGATGCCGACGGCCCCGGCGAAGCCGGGCCCAGGACGCCGCCGACGTACGGACGGTTCGATCGCCGCGGCGAAGGCGACCGCTGGCAGCTGGATTCGCGCGTGGAAGCGCCGCGTACACCGTTCGAACTGCGCGCGGGCGCGGTGATTCCCGCGATCCTGCTGTCCGGCATCAATGCCGAGTTGCCGGGCCAGATCATCGCCCAGGTCAGCCAGGACGTGTACGACACGCCGACGGGCAGGCATCGCCTGATCCCGCAGGGCACGCGGCTGATCGGTACCTACGACGCGGACGTCGGCTACGGCCAGCGGCGCGTGCTCGTCGCGTGGCAGCGCCTGGTATTTCCGGACGGCAAGGCGCTGGACATCGGCTCCATGCCGGGCACCGACGCGGGCGGCTACGCCGGTTTCAAGGACAAGGTCGACAACCACTACCTGCGCGTATTCGGCAGCGCCTTGCTGATGTCCGGCGTGATCGCCGGCGTCAGCAGTTCGCAAAGCGACCCGCGCGAGGATCCCTTCGGTACGTCCACGAACACGGTGCTGCTGCAGGCGGTTGCTCAGCAGCTGGGGCGTGTTGCTGCCGAAATGATCCAGAGAAATCTGAATATTGCTCCCACATTGCAGATACGGCCGGGCTTTCGATTTAACGTGATGGCCATAAAGGATCTGGCCTTCGACAAGCCCTATCGGCCATTCGACTACTGATATTTCCGAGCTGCGCTCACGCAAAGGCGAACACGACCGGCGCCATCGCGCACTCCGGTCAACACGGCGGAACGACACCATGCACAAGCCATCGAAGCGGAAACACGTCCTCATCCTGACCATGCTGGCCGGCCTCCTGGCCTGCGGCAGCGCGCAGGCGACCTGGTGCCTGATCTTTCCCTGGCTCTGCCCGCCACCGCCGCCGCCGGCGGAGAAGTGCGACAAGTGCGCGCTGCTGAAAGATATCCGCAACTTGAACAGAAGCTCGAACAACAATACGAAATCCATCAGCAACCACACGCAGAACATCAGCAGCCACACACAGAACATCAGCAACATCGAGAACAAGAACTACAACACCACCAACGAATACAAGAAGTGGGTCACCCATAACTATTACGGCAATCAGTGTCCTCCCGGCACCACGCCGGACGAATGCACCGGCATCCTGAGCAGGAAGGTCGATGAGGATTTCGCGAAACTGATCGGCGACGAATCGCTCGATGGCTACATGGGCAACTACCGGAGCGCCGCGGACTATGAAGGCAGGATCGCCGACGGCGACAGCCTCAAGGACATAGGCATGCGCGCCTCGGCCAACCAGAAGCTGGCCAACGATGCACTGGCGCGCACGCTCGGCACGCAGCGCGATGCGCTCAAGCAGCAGGCCGCCGGCGTCATCAAGCTGATCGAACGTGGCATCCGCGCCGAGGGTCATGGCAACCAGCTGCAGACGGCCAACGCCCTGGCGGGTGCGCAGGCCATCCAGCTGCAGGAAATGCGCAGCCTGATGCTGGCTTCGGAGAACGCCCGCGCCGCGCAGGCCCAGGCCGAGGCGGACCGGGAAGCCCGTGAGCTGGCCGCTTCGCGCAGCCTGCGCCGGGGCCTGCGCGATTCGGCCCGATCGCAGCGCAAGAGCGGCATGGCCAACGAACAGTACTGAACGCCACGGTCCCCCCATCCGCCGGATCGCCGAACCTCGGGACGCATGCGTGCGAAGCGCGGCGTCCATCGCAGGAGCCCCACCATGTGTGCTTTCTCGTGCAGGCCATGAGCTTTTCCAGATTCGCGGGGCTGGCACTTCCATGGCTGGCCGCCGTGCTGCTCTGTCTCCTCGCGTCGGATGCGCCGGCAGCGCCGCGGCATGGCGAACTGGTCTCCAGCCTCGGCGAGCTGTTTCCCCGGCAGGCGGCGCCCGGCGCCATCCTCGCAGCGGCAAGGCGCCTGTTCTGGACCTTGGCAAGCATGAGCCTGGTCTGGAGTTTCGGCGTACTGCTGCTGCGGCGCGCCGACATCGGCGAAGTGCTGCTTGAGCTGTTCCGCTTCATGGTGTTCACCGGGCTCTTCTACTGGCTGTTGAGCGGGGCGAGCACCGCCGATGGTTTTATCTATGCCGTCTTCGACTCGTTCAAGCTGATGAGCGGAGTGAACGACGCCGCCACGCGCGGCGACAACATCGTCCAGCTCGGGCTGGACATCTTCTACAAGGTGCTCGAGCAATCGCAGAACTGGAAGGAAGCCGACATGCTGGTGGCCGCGGGACTTTCCGTCGCCATCGTCGTGGCGCTCACCTTGCTGGCCGCGCAGATCGCGCTGATCGTGGTGATGGCCTGGATGCTCGCCTACGGCGGCATCTTCCTGCTGGGCATGGGCGGTGCGCGCTGGACTTCGCCGATCGCGATCGGGTTCTACAAGCACGTGCTGGCGCTGGGCATGGCGCTGCTGGTGCTGGCGCTGCTGCTCAAGGTCGGGCAAGGGTTTCTGCAGGCGCAGGCATCGCGGGTTCTGGTCGACGGCAGCAACGCCAAGGGGCTGGACTATGTTTCGCTCGCCGATATGTTCGTGGTGGCCTTGCTGCTGTCGGTGCTCGGCATCAAGCTGCCGGGTCTCGTCTATACGGTGGTGACGGGTTCGCGGCTGGGGCTGCTGGCCGGCACCGCCGGCATGGCCGGCTCGGTGCTCGCGACGGGGGGCGGCCAGCTGTACGCGACGGCCTATTCGGCGCTATATCCTCCGGCTGCCGGGCCGCGCGGCTATCACGGTGCAGGCGCAGGTCCGGATGGTTCGCCGGGCGGTGGCGGAGCGATGCAGGCCATTTACCGCGCGGCGGGCCGCGCGCCGGTGGAAGAGGCGATCTTCGAGCCGTTCGGACGCCGGTCCCCGGCCGGCGCGGTGTTCTCCCAACGCGCTGCGCAAGCTGCGCCAAGCCATGCGCAGCCGTCGGCGATGCCTGCGGCAGCACCGCACACGGACCTGCATCGCGGGCCGTCCCCGGCATCCGTATCCGAACCCGCGGCGGGTTTCACCGCAGGCCATGCATCCGGGCAGGAATCCTTGTTCGCTGTATCGGAAAACAGACTGCAGGTGCAGCGGCAAGCATCCGTTGCGCCGGCATCGCCTTCGCAGGAGGCGGCCGGAGCCGGCGAGACACGGGACATGTTCGCGCCTCATCGCCAAGCCGGCGCGATCAGGCCGGCGCAGGCGACGGAGCCATCGAGACCAGACCATCGGGAGCTGCTCTCCATGCATGCTCCGCGCGCCGCCGCACCGCATGCGCGGGTGGACCGGGCGTCGATACCGGACATGCCGGTACAACACGCACCCGATCCGTCCGCCATGCCGACGCCCGGCAGCCAGCACTTTGCCGCAGGCCGTCGTTCCGGCGATGCCGCGCCGGAGGGAGCAGCCTTGGCCCACCGGCCCGGTTCGACGGCATCGCGCGATCACTCCGCGTTGGCGGCAGCAAACGCCGCCATGGAAACGATGGCACCGGAACAGCTGACACCGATCGGCACCGGCATGTCGGATGCATCGTCGCCGCATCGTCACCTAACCGGCGCCGAACAGATTCACTCCATCGATGCGCCGGCGCCCGACCCATCGATGCCGCCCGCCGCTGGCGCGCCACCCTTGCACGGCCCGCCCGCTCCGGCAGAACAAGTCCATACCATCGCTGCGCCGATGCCCAAGCCCTCGGCGCAACAGGCCGGGTCCTCGACGCAGCGGGCCGGTCTGCCGGAAGCGACGGCGTTGCATCGCATGCCTGCGGCGGAGGAACCCCTCCATGCTGCGGACGCGCTCCTGCCGGGACAACCGACCCAGGAAACGGCCGGCATGCCCGCTGCGCCGTCCCAGCACACCTCATCCATCGTGCAAGAACGGCATCGAGCCGCGGATGTAGGCGTGCCGGGCGGAGCGAGCTCGAAGGCCCCTGTCGCGCCCGGCAGCGCATCACCACCGCAAGGCCAGTTGGCGGCGGGGACCGCGCCGGTGGCGGACGCGTTTGCGACTGGCCGAGATGCATCGAACCAGCACGCACGGTCATCGACAGCGAGCGCAGGCGACGAAGGGCAGCATGCCGCCTCAGCGATGGGACGCTCCTTGCCCGACCCGCCGTCGCACGCTTCTCCGCAGGCAGCGCCGAATGTCTCCTCCGATGATGCAGCGGCGCAGCGGGAATCGGCCGCCGCGTCGCCGGCTACCGATGGATACCGCTCCGTACCGGGGCATGCCGGCGGCGCGGCACCCCCATTCGCTGGCATCTCGCCGGACTTCGAATACGCCACGCCGTCGGCAAGGCTCGACATGGAGAACGCGCCGCAGGCTGACGAATCGGCAGCCCCGATGCATGAATCCTCCACGCACAGGGCTGCGGCCATGTCGACGGAGGATCTGTCCATGGCGACGCCTGCGCCGCGCGATGCAGGCATCGGCGACCGTTCCACACCTGTCCCGGATGCCGCCGGGGAGGAGCCGGTTCCCGCCGACCCTCTCGATGGCTGGGCCTACGGCATCAAGCCCGTGCTCCCCGGCGACGAGCTGCCGAGCCATGCCAGCGACGAGGAGATAAAGGCGTTCCGCGACCGCCCCGATCGCCATGGAGACAGCGCGTGATGGCGATGCCCGCGGACTTTGCCGAGCTGCCGCCGCGGCAACACGAAATGGTGGTCTGCGCCATCAGCGCGGGGCTGGCCTACGAGGTGCCGGTCAATCTCATGCTGGCGGTGGCCGAGCAGGAAGGCGGCCGGCCCGGGCAATGGATACGCAACGCCGATGGCAGCTACGACGTAGGTGCGCTGCAGTTCAACACGACTTACCTGCGGCAGCTGGCGAGCTATGGCATCACCCCGGACAGCGTGGCGGCGCCGGGCTGCTTTGCCTATCGGCTGGCCGCGTGGCGATTGCGCGGGCATCTGCGCAAGGACGGCGGCGACTTGTGGACACGTGCGGCCAACTATCACTCGCGCACGCCCCGGCACAACGCGCGCTACCGCGAGCAGCTGATGCGCAGGGCCTGGCGTTGGAGCCAGTGGCTGCGCAGGCAGTTCCACACGCACAGCATCGACGACATCCGGCCGCCCTCGCCGCCGGCGGACCACCGCATCGGCCAGCGTGGCGAAGCCAACATGGCCGGCGTTCGAAACCATGGAGATCATCCCGCATGGCCTTGACCCGATTCCTGTTCCTCGCCGCATGCGTCGCCGCGGCCTGCCATGCCCGTGACGCAAGCGCGGCGTGCACCGTGACCTATACCCCGCCCTTCATCGTCAACCGCACGGACGGGATCGTGGTGGATGGCGATCTGCCAGTCGGCGCGGTCATCCGGGCTACGCCGGCGGACAGCGCCACCGCGAGCATCAACTGCTCGGCGCAGACCACGACCGAGGTCAGCATGGAGCTGCAGGGCGACGGGCTGGTCGACGGCACGGTGCGCGAACTGACCGTGGGCGGGCAGCGCTCCGGCGTGGGCATCCGGCTTTATGCCAAGGTCCCCGGCGATACGGGCTACACGGCATTGCCACGCAAGGCGATCAGGACATTTGCGGCCGGCGCATCCACGTGGCAGACGTTTTTCTACGCGGAGTACGTGCGCACCGGCGGACCGGTGCGATACGGCCACGCCGATACCGCCGTCAACGCCCGCCTGGGCCGGATCTGGGTGCCGGACATGACGGTCTTCGCACCCAACCGGATCATCAATCCGGTCACGATGGTGCACCTGGAACTGATCCGCCCGGCCTGTTCGATCGAAACCGGTTCGCTCAACCAGGAGGTTTCGCTGGGGAATTACACCGCGTCCGACCTGCGTGGCGGCAAGGTCACGCCCGCGTGGCAGGCGTTCAAGCTGACCATGGCGTCCTGCGCGGATCCGGCGGGCCTGCTGACCGACGTCACCTTCGGCACCGCGGCGGATGCCGACGCCAGCCATGCGGATCTGTTCGCCATGAACGCCAACGGTCCCGGCGGCTACGGCATCGCCATCGAAACCGGCGACGGCGCCGCGCGCATGCGGCCCGGCGTGTCGCGCGGATTCGCCGCGATCGGCACGGGCTCGAGCTATGCGTTCCGCGCGCGCCTGGAGCGCAGCACCGGCACCATCACGGCAGGACGCATCCAGCGGCCGATCGCCGTGCGCGTCACCTTCCGCTGAGATGGCGCCGTGCCGGTCGCGCTACGGCAGCGGACTGCGGCGTGCCGGCATCGCCTGTTTCGGCGTGCTGCTGGCGGCGCTGATCCTGCTGGAGCTGGGCTATGCCGCGGGCCTGCGCCTGAACCTCACGCGCAGCCTGCCGCCGGGCCTGTACCGGGTCGTGGACCGGCCGGTGCAGCGCGGCGCCTACGTGCGCTTCTGTCCGCCGCGCTCCGGCAGCATCGCGCTGGCCATGGAGCGCGGCTATCTGCACGAGGGCGAGGCCTGCGGCAATGGCTATCTGCCGATGCTCAAGCGCGTGGCCGCGGTGGGCGGCGCATGGATCAGCGCACAGGACGACGGCGTGCGGGTGGATGGGCGGCTGCTGCCGCTGAGCGCGCATCGCGCGGTGGATGCCGCCGGCCGGCCGATGCCCCGGCCGGTGCCGGCGCAGTTGCGGCTGGCGCCGTCCCAGCTGTGGGTGATGTCCGACACGCATCCGCTTTCCTTCGACAGCCGCTATTTCGGGCCGATCGAGCGCGCCTGGGTGATGGAAGTACTGGTCCCCGTCGCGACGTGGGGGCCGGGCGGCACGTAGTCCGGCCAGCGAAGCGGCCTGGCCATGCAAAAGGCCGGCATCCGTTCGCGGCGTTTCCTGGACAGCGGGATGGAGTGCATGCGTAGCTTCATGGTTTTTGCCTTGTTCGCGGCGGTGCTTTCCGGCTGCCATTCCTCGGACGATGCGCGCGTCGAACCGGCGGTCGCGCCGCCGATGCCGGAGATTCCCGCCGCCACGCCCGCCGGCGTCGCCGCGGATGCGGCCGCTCAACCCACCGCCGAGGACGCCCGCGACGCCGGCATGGACATGGTCGCCGCGCGCGACGTCTGCCGGCTCCCCGCCCCGGCGCTGGCCAGGTTCGCGGCGTACAGCGAATGGGTGGTCCAGGGCGATGCGCAGCGCAAGGCGATCTTCGTCGGTGCGGCGCAGGAGGCCGCGCAGCTGCATGCGTCGATGATCGGGCAGGGAAGGCAGGAGGCTTATCGGAAAGCGACCTGCGAACGTGTGCGGCGCATCCTTGCCGTGCTTGAGCGGGACGGTGCATCGGAGCGCGAAGGAAGCGCGCGATAGGACCTGCGTGCGTTGCGTCGCCTTACCCGCCGCGCGCGGCGCTTGCGCCCAGGCGCGCCGCCAGCGCACCCACGGCGGCGCGCAGGCCTTCGGGTCCGCGCACGCTGAAGTCGAACGGCTGCCGCGCCAGCTGGCGGGCGAACCAGTCCAGTCCGTCGACTTGTGCGCGCAGCAGCACGCCGGCTCCCGTCGGCTCGAACAGGCCCATGGTGCCGCCCAGCCGTTCGAGCGCGTCGTCCAGCGTGGTGTGCAGCAGCACTTCGACGCTGTGTTCGCGCGGCAGCGTGGCCAGGCTGAAGGTCAGATGCGCCACGGCGTCGAAGTCGCGCGGGCGCACGAACAGTATTTCCTGCGCGGCGGCCTCGGCGATGCGGTCGAGCCGGAACGAACGCAGTCCACCGCGCAGATGGCAATGCCCCACCGCGTACCAGAAGCCGCCGGTATGGGCCAGGCCATAGGGATCGATCTCGCGCTCGCTCTGCACGCCATTGGCCGCGCGGTAACGCATGCGCACGCGCCGGCATTGCTGCGCGGCCGCGCTCAGCGCGAACAGCGTGTCGCTGGTGCCCGCCGCCGCGGAACGCGCCAGGTCGAGCATCACCGTGTCGGCCACCGCGCGCGTGCGCGCCATCAGGCGTTCGGGCATCACGCGTTCGAGCTTGGCCTGCGCGCTGGCCACGGCCGCGGATGCTTCGGTCAGCCCCATGCTGCGCGCCGCCAGCAAACCTACCGACAAGGCCAGCGCCTCGTCGTCGGTAAACATCATTGGCGGCAGCTTGAAGCCGGCCACCAGCAGGTAGGCGCCGTGGCGGCCGCGCTCGGCGGTGATCGGGATGCCCAGTTCTTCCAGCGCGGCGATATAGCGGCGCACCGTGCGGCCATCCACGCCCAGCCGCTGCGCCAGCTCCACGCCGCTGATGCGGCGATGGGTCTGCAGCAGTTCCAGCACGGCCAGGGCGCGGGTGGCGGGGCGATACATGGCCGCAGCCTAGCGGATAAACAGGACCGTCTTCGCCCTGATTCGGCCCTAGGCTGAAGCCGTTAGCCCACGAGGTCGCCGCCATGATCCCTGCCGTGCAGCTGGGCCTGTTCTTCCTGCTGGTGCTGGGCATCGTGGCCCTGCCCGGCCTGGACATGGCCTACGTGCTGGGCAGCTCGCTGAGCGGCGGGCGCCGCGGCGGCCTGGCCGCGGTGGCGGGGATCATGGCCGGCGGCGCCTGCCATGTGCTGCTGACCGGGCTGGGCGTCGGCGCGCTGCTGCAGTGGTCGCCAGTGCTGTTCCAGGCGGTGCTGTGGATCGGCGCGGGCTACGTGGCCTGGATCGGCTACGGCATGTGGCGCAGCGAAGGCGGCGCGCTGCATACCGCCGAGGTGGCCGGCCAGTCGCGCTGGACCACCTTCCGCCGCGGCGCCGTCACCTGCCTGCTCAATCCCAAGGCCTACCTGTTCATGCTCGCGGTGTTTCCGCAGTTCATGCGCCGCGAGCAGGGGCCGCTATGGCCGCAGGCGGCGACGCTGGGCGTGGTGATCGTGCTGACCCAGCTGGCGGTGTATGGCGCGCTGGCGTGTGCGGCGGGCGGCGCGCAGCTGTGGCTGGCAGAGCGGCCGGGGTATACGCGGATGGCCTTGCGGGCGGTGGGGGCGTTGCTGATGGGCATCGCACTGCTTACCGCGGCCGAAGGCATTCGCCGCCTTCTCTGATGGCATCAACGCCTCCCGCTCGTCATTCCGGCGCAGGCCGGAATCCAGTGGCGGTGCGCTGCATTGAGCGTGGTGCTCCAAGGCGTGCTTTTTAACGTTCCCACGACAACCCAGTGTTGTCGCTACTGGATTCCGGCCTGCGCCGGAATGACGAGCGGCTTTCACTCCGCCGGCAGGCTGTAGTCGAAGGTGTAGGAGTGCGCACCCTTCGCGTCGATATGGATCGCCAGCGTCCCGCTCAGCCCTTGCAGTTCGCCGCTGCCGGAATCGGGCACCACCGTTACCGACAAGGCCGGCGCGCCGCGCGTCATGGTGGCGCTGTGCATCAGCACGAAGCTGCCCTGCCTGCCGCCCAGCGTGCCGGTGACCCGCTCCAGCGCCACGTAGGCGCCGGAGCCGGTGTTCTTGTCCATCACCGCCAGCATCTCGCCCAGGCTGCTGCCTTCGAGGTCGCCGTGGAACTGCTTGTCGATGGTCTGCCGGCCCAGCGCCGCGGCTTCGGTGCCGGGTGCGGCGGGCTGCGGTGCGAGCTTGACCTCGAAGCTGCCTTGGGCGTGCTTCATGCGATTCTCCGACAGGTGTGATGCGGCGGGCGCCATCGCCAGCACGGCGACGGCGACAAGCAAGGGAAGCCGGGGGAACATAGCGTGCTCCGTCAGTGCGTGGCCATTGCAACAGGAAGCCCTTCCCGATGATTGGAAAAACGCGACAGCCATGAGCGCCAAGGCTCCCGAACCGCGCGGCGTGCTGCACCCGCGCCTGCCGCAGGGCGAGTTCCGCCACGAGCGCCGCCTGCCCGGCGCCGCGCTGGCGGGGCTGGTCGAGCATTACTGGTTCGTCGCCTGGGACCTGCGCGGCCTGCCGCCGCAGACGCAGGAAACCCTGCCGCATCCGAGCGTGCATCTGGTGGAGGGGCGCATCCATGGCGTGCACCAGGGGCGCTTCGTGCGCGTGCTGGAAGGCCGGGGGCAGGTGTTCGGCATCAAGTTCCGGCCGGGCGGCTTTCGTCCGTTCTACGCAGCGGAGGTGGCGAAGCTGATGGACGCGTCGATGGCCGCCGGCGATCTGTTCGGCGCCGACGCCGACAGCTACGAAGCCGCGATAGCCGCCGCGCCTGAAGTCGACGACATGGCCGCTGCCGCCGAACGGATGTTGATGGCACATCTGCCCGCGCCCGACGCCACCGTCGACCGCGTGGCCGCCCTGGTCGCCGACATCGCCGCCGACCGCTCCATCACCACGGTCGAGCAACTGTGCGAACGCAGCGCACTCAACGCACGCGCCCTGCAACGCCTGTTCAAGAACTACGTCGGCATCGGCCCGAAATGGACGATCAACCGCTACCGCCTGCACGAGGCGATCGCCCAGCTGCAGCAAGGCCAGTCCGCGGACTGGATCGAGCTGGCCCTGTCGCTGGGCTACTTCGACCAGGCGCATTTCATCCGCGACTTCCGCGCCCTGGTCGGTTGCACGCCCGCGCAGTACGCGCGGCGCCTTCAGTCCACCGGATAAGGCATCTCGCCGAAGCTGGTGGCGTGATAGCCCTTGGCGCCCACCGCCACGGCCAGCGGACTGCGGAAATCCCGGTCCGCCGCCAGGCAGTTCAGCACGTGGGCGAAGTGATGCCGCGGCTGCCAGCCCAGCTCATGCCGCGCCAGCGCGTTGACGTAGACGCGATCCACGCGCGGAAACATGCGCCAGCCGCGCGCGCCGTACAAGGCCTCGAACGAAGGAAACAGCCGCCGCAGCACGGCCGGCGCATCGCGGTGCAGCAGCGCCAGGTCTTCCGGCGCGAACGGCGTGGTGGCGCAGAGGATATAGCGGCCGAAGCCCAGCGCCGGCGCACGCTCCACCGCCAGCAGATGCGCCTTCGCCACGTCTTCGATATCCGCGCGGCGGTACAGCAGCTCGTTGGCCTGCGCATTGGCCAGCGTGTAGGCGGCGCGCTTGCCCGCATCGTCGTCCGCTTCGGGAAAGAAGCGCGACGTGCGCAGCACCACCACGGGCAGGCCATGGCGCCGGTGATACAGCTCGCACAACTGCTCGGCCGCGAGCTTGGTGGTGCCGTAGATATTCTTCGGCACCGGCGCCACGTTCTCGGTGATCCAGGCCGCCGGCGCATCCGCGGCCGGCGTCAGCGCCGCGCCGAACACGCTGGTGGTGCTGGTGAAGACGAAGGCGCGCACGCCGGCCGCCAGTGCTTCGTCCAGCAGGGCCAGGGTGCCGCTGATATTGGTGTCGACGAAATCCTGCGCCGGATGCGTCGCCACATGCGGCTTGTGCAAGGTGGCGGTGTGGATCACCGCGCTGATGCCGCGCATCGCCGCGCGCACGAAGGCGCGGTCGGCGATATCGCCGGTGTGCCGCGTGAATGGCGAGGGTTTCAGGTCGATGCCGACGGCCTCGCGCGAGGCGGCTTGCAGGCTGCGCATCAGCGCTTCGCCGAGATGGCCGGCGCTGCCGGTCACCAGGATGGTCATGGCTTGCTCCCGTGCTGCTGGGAACCGGAGCGTAGCGAGCGGCGCGGCGTGCCCGCCACGCATTAAATATGCGCGGCGCTCAGGCCAGCGTGGTGACCAGCCGCCCCATGCTGCCGTCCGCCAGCGCGATGCGTTCCCACAGCGCGGTGCCGGGGCGGATGGGCAGCTCCGCATTGGTGCCGGTGGCGATGCGCAGCGAGCCCTGGCGGTCCTCGTACCAGCCGCGCGCATCCAGCGTGGCTTCGGCGGCGAGGATTTCCGGCGTGGCATAGACCAGCATGCAGGTGCCGAGCAGCTCGGCGGCCGGCCGGCGCCAGTCGGCGAAGCGCGCGGGCGACACCGCCAGCAGGCGGTGCGTGCGGTCGCAGACCAGATGGACCTTCTGCGCCGAGTGCTCCACCAGCCGTTTCAGCGCGGCGTCCTGCGCGGGGTCGGGCCGCGCTTCCAGCAAACGCTGCACGGCGAGCCGCTGTGCGGCGGACAGGTCGAGGTCGCCGCGCTCCCAGCGCGACACGGTCGATTGGGTGACGCCGAGCAGTTCGGCGAGGTGGCTCTGTTTCATGCCGCGCAGCTGGCGCAGGCGCCGCAGCGCGCGTCCGAAGGGTGCCATGGCGGCCTCCGTCATCCGGTCATCCGGTCAGTGGCAGAACGATAGCGCGAGCAGGCGCTCCAGCGTGCCGGGCCGGCGCGCGCGCTCGATCCACCAGCGCAGCGCGGCGCCCTCCTCGCCGGTGCGCCAGGCCAGGTAGAAGGTCTCGGCCGGCTTGGGCTCTTCCACCTGCTTGACCACCAGCTCGCCGGCCTGGATCGCGGGGCGCGCGTAGGGTTCCGGCAGGAAGCCGAAGCCCAGGCCCGCGCGCTGGAAATCCAGCTTGCTGCGGATATCCGGCACGGTCATCGCCTCCTGTCCGAAGGCCAGGCCCACGGTGCGCGAGACCAGCTTGCGCGCGCTGTCGGCCACGGCGATGGCGCGGTACTGCTGCAGGTCCAGCCGGCCCAGCGGGCGGTCGAGCGCGGCCAGCGGGTGATCCGGCGCCACCGCGAACACGAACGGCAGCGAGCCCATCGGCTCGGCCACGTAGCCGCCGCCGGAGGGGCCTTCGCCGGCGGCGCCGATCAGCAGGTCGGCGCGGCGCTCCAGCAGCGCCTCCCAGGTGCCGGAGAGCGCTTCCTGCCCCACCCGCAGCCGCGTGCGGTCGGCCACGGCGCAGAACGCCTCGATGTCCTCGCGCAGCGCGATGGGGGCGAACATCGAGTCGATCTCGATGGCGAACTCGGTTTCCCAGCCCGAGGCCACCCGGCGCACGCGCGCCTCCAGGTCCTGCGCTGCGCGCAGCAGGTGGCGGCCCTCCTTCAGCAGCACGCTGCCGGCCTGGGTCAGGTCGGCGCGCGGGCCGGCGCGCTCGAACAGCTGCACGCCCAGTTCCTCCTCCAGCTTGGCCACCGTGTAGGAGATGGTGGAGGGCACCTTGTGCAGCTCCTTGCCGGCCGCGGCGAAGGAGCCGCGGCGGTCGATGGCGTCCAGGATCTGCAGGGCGTCGAGGCTCAGGCGCAGCATTCGAAATTCTCGATGATAGGCCGGCAATCCACTCGCTTTTCCCCGCCGGCGAGGGCGCCCATACTCTCTCCATCAGGACGCGATGGCAAGCAAAACAAGGCTTCTTTGGGCTGGGTGGCCCGGGCCGGCAAGCCATCGAATCCATCGCACATCACTATGGAGGCATCCCATGTTGGAAGTCCGCAAGAGCCAGGAACGCGGCCGCGCCGAGCACGGCTGGCTGTCGTCCCGCCACACCTTTTCCTTCGCCGAGTACTACGACCCGCGCCATATGGGCTTCGGCCCGCTGCGTGTGATCAACGAGGACCGCGTCACCGGCGGCCAGGGCTTCGGCACGCACGGCCACCAGAACATGGAGATCATTTCCTACGTGCTCGGCGGCGCGCTGGAGCACAAGGACAGCCTGGGCACGGGCTCGGTGCTGCGCTACGGCGACGTGCAGCGCATGAGCGCGGGCACCGGCGTGCGCCACAGCGAGTTCAATCATGACGCCAGGGAGCCGGTGCACTTCCTGCAGATCTGGATCATGCCGGAGCGCCAGGGCGTTGAGCCCAGCTACGAGGAAAAGCATTTCGATGAGGCTTCCAAGCGCGGCCAGTTGCGTCTGGTCGTTTCGCCGGATGGCCGCGATGGTTCGCTGCGCATGAATCAGGACGCGTATCTGTACGCCTCGATCCTGGCGGACGGCGACAAGCTTGCCCATGCGCTTGCGCCGGGGCGGCTGGGCTATGTCCATGTGGCGCGCGGCAGCGTTACCGTCAACGGTATTGTGCTGAATGCGGGCGATGCGTTGCAGCTCAGGGACGTTGCGTTGATCGAGCTCGAAGGTAATGGCGATGCTGAGCTGCTGCTGTTTGATCTGCCGGTCTGAGTGCTCTCCTTTTCCCGCGGGGGAGATTGTTGCGTTGCGGTTGGTTGTCTCGCCTTTGGCGAGGGTTTCGCCCCGCTGCCGCGGGGCGAGTTACTTTTTCTCTGCGTGCCCAGAGAAAAAGTAACCAAAAAGAGAGGGCACCCTGCTTGGCGCCCTCAGCAGCAAAGCTGCTGAGGGTCCGTGAGGGCTGGCCGGGCTTTTTGACAGGGCATCCATGCCCTGATCAAAAAGGCGGGGACATCGTGTCCCCGCCCCCCTGCGGGGGCCTTTTCGTCCAGCCCTCACCGCCGGCGCCAAGGGGACCCGGTAGATCAAGAGCAGAAGCGCACCAGCGGAACGCCGCGGCTGCGCCGCGAGCTCTTTGCTCGGTTTTCGCGTTAATCGACATCCCCCTCTCCCCTCCGGGGAGAGGGCCGGGGTGAGGGGGCGGGCGGAGCGTTGATGCAGGAACGGCGATCAAGCCACACGCCAGAAGCCGCACTTCACGCCCTGCGCCCGTGCGCCCCCGCTTCGAACACCACCTGCCCCGGCACATGCAGCACCACGTCCGTCCCGCGAGCCTTGCCGCGCCGGATCGCCAGCGTCGCGCCCAGCCGCCCGGCGCGCTCGCGCATGCCTACCAGGCCCCAGTGGCCCGGCCTGCCGCCGTGCCGGAGGATGTCGAGCGGGATGCCGATGCCGTCGTCGCGCACGCGGATGCGCAAGCCCTGCGGCAGGTACGCCACGCGCACGTCGATGCAGCCGGCATGCGCATGCCGGAAGGCGTTGCGGATCGCCTCGCGGGCGATGTCGATCACTTCGTCGGCGGCCGCGGGGCACAAGGCGCGTTCCGCGCCTTCGGTACTTACCTGGAAGGCGATGCTGCCGCCGTCGCGGTACTCCTCGCCCACCGCGCGCAGCGTGTGCGCCAGCCGCTCGCCTTCCTCGCTTTCCCCGCGCAGCGCGACGATGCGGTCGCGCCCCTCCATCAGCACGTCGCGGGCGCGGCGGATCGCCGCGTCCAGCGCCTCGCGCGTGCGCCCGCCTTCGCTAAGCCCGGCGGCCAGCGCCTGCAGGCGCAGCAGCAAGCCTTGCACGCCCTGCAGCAACGTGTCGTGCAGCTCGCGCGCGATGCGTTCGCGCTCGCGCGTGCGCTCTTCCAGGCGCAGATGGATGCGCTCGGCCATCAGGCGCAGCCGCCACAGGTAAAGGCCGGCGGCCAGCAGCGCGCCGGCGGCCAGGCACAGCGCGCGGAACCAGCCGGTCTGGAAGAACTGCGGTTCGATCGAGAAGGCCAGGCTGGCGCCCTGCTCGTTCCACACGCCGTCCTCGTTGGCGGCGATCACGCGGAAGCGGTAGTGCCCGGGGCCCAGGTTGGCATACGAGGCTTCCCGCCGCGTGCCCGCCTCCTGCCAGTCTTCGTCCACGCCGTCGAGGCGGTAGCGGAAGCGCACGCGATCGGGCATGGCCAGGCTGGTGGCGGTGTACTGCACGCGCACCGCGCTGGTCCGCTGCGGCAGCCGCGGTTCGCCGGCGGCGGCGTAACGCCGGTCGCCGGCGATCAGGGTCTGCACGAAGGTGGCCGGCGCCGCGGGGTTGCGCCGCACCTGCGCCGGGTCGATCCATGCGGCGCCCTGGTTGGTGTTGAACCACACCCGTCCGCGCGCATCGATCGCGGCGGTCGATACCGGCGTGGCCTGCAGGGCGATGCCGGGCAGGCCGTCGTGATAGTCGAACAGCTCGTATGCGGCGGCCTGGCCGCCGAAGCCGCGCGCCAGGTCGCGCGCGCTCACGCGCAGCACGCCGCGGCTGCCGTTGATCCATGCCTCGCCCTGCGCGGTAAGCGCGATGCCGGACACCCCGGCCAGCATCGCCGGGTCCGCCGCGAGCGGCTCGAAACGTCCATCGCGCCAGCGCGCCACGCCGCGGTCGCCGCCGACCAGCAGCTCGTCGCCCCGCCGGGCGAAGGTGGCGATGGCGCCGACGCGGGGCCCCTCGGCGCCGGCATAGGTGCGCTGTTGCTCGCCGTCGACGCACAGCACGCGGCCATCGGGATAGCCGGCCCACAGCCGGCCCGCGGCGTCGGCGAGCAGCGCGGTGGGCGCGGTGCGGCCGCGGCCGATGCTGCCTTCGAGCGCCGTCCAGCGGCCATCGCGCAGATGGAACACGCCATGGTCCATGAAGCTCGCCCACAGGCCGCCGCGGCCGTCGCCGGCCAGCGCTTCCAGGCTCCAGCGCGGCTCGCTTACCGGCACCTCGATGTGCTCCACGCGGCCGTGTTCCAGCCGGCCCAGCCAGGAGCCGCCCATCAGCCACAGCGTGCCGTCCGCGGCCAGCATCGCGTTGATGTCCGGCAGGCCGTCGGCGACCACCTGCGCGCCGTCCGCGTCGAGCCGCTGCAGCACTCCGCCGTTGGCCAGCCAGAGCGTGCCCTGCGCGTCGGCGGCGAGCGCGGTGTTGATGCCGGGGCCGACCTTGCTGCCCGGCGGCACGCGCACATTGTTGGCGTGGTAGCTGGCCAGGCCCAGGTTGGTGCCCACCCACACGGTGCCTTCGCGGTCTTCCAGCAGCGGCACCGCGACATTCGACGGCAGGCCGCCGCCGCGGTCGTGCAAGGCGTCGAACGCCGATGCGCGCAAGGCGCGGCCATCGGCCAGGCGCGCCGGCGCATCGATGCGGTAGACGCCGCCGCGCATCGCCTCGGTGCCCCACAGGTAGCCGCGGCGGTCGAACAGCAGCCGTTTGGAATGCACCAGCGCCGGGTCCTCGCGCAAGCCTTCCGATGGCTGCGCGGCCGGCGCCGCGGGCAGGGCGCTGGTGCCGCGCGGTCCGCTGGAAAGCCAGATCCGTCCGTCCGGCGCCTGGCTCAGCGTGGTATCGCGCGCCACGCGGATGCCGGTCGCTTCGAAGCGATGCCCGCCACGGCGCAGCGACAGCAGCTCATCGCCGGTGGTGACCCACAAGGTGCCGTCGCGATCGGTCATCACCCATTCGGCACGGGCGGCCGGATAGTTCCAGTCCGCGCCGGCGATCTCCCAGCGCGTGCCGTCGAAGCGCGCCAGCCCGCCGCGGCTGGCCGCCCACAGCGCGCCGTCGGCGGTGCGCGCGAAGGAGGTCACCATGCTGGTGGGAAAGCCGTCGCGTGCCGAATAGCTGGTCAGGCGGCCGTCGCGCAGGGCGCTGGCCCCGCCGTGGAACAGGCCGATCCACAGCGTGCCGTCGGCTTGCATCGACAGCGCGGTGATGTCGTTGGTGCGCAGGTTCTCGCCCTGGCGCGGCTCGAAGCGCTCGAAGGCGACGCCGTCGAAGCGGTACAGGCCCGAGCCGGTGCCGAGCCAGAGGAAGCCGTCGCGATCCTGCGCGAGCGCCCAGATATCCGCCGGTGCGCCGTGTTCCACGCTCCATACCGTCTGGCGGAACTGCTCCCCGTTCCAGTGGCCGGCATCCTGTCCGCGCAGGGCCGGGCACAGCAGCGCGGCGCACCAGAGCAGCAGCCAGGGCGCGCGGCGCCCGCGTCGTTTCATGCCTGTCGTTCCCCCGGCGGACGCATGCCGCCCTGTACGCCGGCACCATCCGGGGCGCCAGCGAGGTCTGCATGCATGAGTGGGCGGCAGTCTAGCGAGCGCGGCCGTGGCCTGCCTTTCGACCTTGGCCTCATTCACCCGATCGGGCATTGCCAGGGCCATGGCGCGCGCCGATAGTGCGCAGCGGCCACGCCGCGATGATGCGCAGGACGGGCTCGGAGGCCGGGCAGCGTGAACAGCCACAACAGGACGCTCAGGATCTTGATCGCCGACGACCATCCGGTCATGCGCGACGGCCTGCGTGCCGCGATCGAAAGCGCGCCGGACATGCAGGTCGCCGGCGAGGCCGGCGATGGCGTGGAAAGCATCGAGTGTTTCCGCGCGCAGCGGCCGGACGTCGCCGTGCTCGATCTGCAGATGCCGCGCATGGACGGACTGCAGGCGATCGCCGCGATCCGCGGCGAGTTTCCCGATGCGCGCATCGTCATCCTCACCACCTATCCGGGCGATGCGCGCGTGAAGCAGGCGCTGATGCTGGGCGCGATGGCCTATCTGCTGAAATCCTCCACCCGCGACGACATCCTGCAGGCGATCCGCGGCGCCGCGCTCGGCCGGCGCGTGGTGGTGGGCGAGATCGCCCGCGAAGTGGCCTCGCACGTCGACGCCGACATGCTCACCGCCAAGGAGCTGGCCGTGCTGCGCCTGGTTGCCACCGGCCACGGCAACCGGCGGATCGCCGAACTGCTGTGCGTCTCCGAGGACACGGTGAAGGCACGGCTGAAGAACATCACCGCCAAGCTCGGCGCCGCCGATCGCACGCATGCGGTGACGATCGCCCTGCGGCGCGGTTTTCTCGATTCCTGATCGCACGCGTTTCCCAGGCAAAAAACCGCGCATTTTCGCCGTTGTCCCCTCTTTGCGCCATGCCCGATCGGGTAGCCGCGGCATGCCCAAACCGGGCTGTGCCGCGGCGCGGCGGCGCGCGACATTGCGCAGCCGGCGCGGCGGCATCCATGCCGCGCGCCCGGCCCTCCGTCACGCCCAAGGAAACCTCGACATGTCTCAGCCAAAGACCGACATCAGCCATGGCCGCCGCGCCTTGCTCGGCCACGCCGCCCTCGCCTCCACCGCCGTAATGGCCATGCCCGCGCTTGCCGCGGCCGCGGAAGCCTCCAAGGGCGCTGCCGCCACCCGCGCCGGCAAGACGCCGGGCTCGCGCTTCGTCACCAGCGACGGCACCGAGATCTTCTACAAGGACTGGGGCAACGGGCAGCCGGTGCTGTTCTCGCACGGCTGGCCGCTCAGCGCCGATGCCTGGGACGGGCAGATGCTGTTCCTGGGCCAGCACGGCTACCGCGTGATCGCGCACGACCGCCGCAGCCATGGCCGCTCGGCGCAGACCTGGGACGGCAACCACATGGACCGCTACGCCGACGACCTGGCGGAGCTGATCGAGAAGCTCGATCTGCACGACGTCGTGCTGGTCGGCCACTCCACCGGCGGCGGCGAAATCGCCCACTACGTCGGCCGCCACGGCACCAGGCGGATCGCCAGGATGGTGCTGATCGGCGCGGTGCCGCCGATCATGCTCAAGACCGCCAGCCATCCCAATGGCCTGCCGCTGGAAGTGTTCGACGGCATCCGCAAGGGCGTGTTCGACGACCGCTCGCAGTTCTACAAGGACCTGACCCTGCCGTTCTTCGGCTACAACCGCGCCGGCGCGAAGGTCTCCGAGGGTGCGCGCGAAGCGTTCTGGCTGCAGGGCATGATGGGCGGCATCAAGGGCCAGTACGACTGCATCAAGGAGTTCTCGGAAGTCGACTACACCGAGGACCTGAAGAAGATCGACGTGCCTACCCTGGTCATCCACGGCGACGACGACCAGATCGTGCCCATCGACGGCTCCGCGCGGCTCACCGCCAAGCTGGTGAAGCACGCCACGCTCAAGGTCTACCCGGGTGCGCCGCACGGCCTGGCCGTCACGCACCAGGACCAGCTCAACAGCGACCTGCTGGCCTTTATCAAGAGCTGATGCCGCGTGGCCGGCGGACGGCTTGCCGCGCGGCATTCGAATTTATCGATGCTAGGGCGGCAAGCTTTCCGCTTTTTGCGCCGAAAGAGAGCGCAGATACTGTTGATGCACGGAATAAACCGCTGATCGCCGATCATCGATTTATTCGCATCTGAAACGACATTTTTTCATTTCGCCGCAAGGAATCCTTCGATGTCCATCACCGCCACGCCCACCCCCGGCAAGCTGCTGCTGACGCCCGCGGATCACACCTTGATCATGATCGACTTCCAGTCGCAGATGTCCTTCGCCACCCATTCCATCGATGCGGTGAATCTGCGCAACAACGCCGGCCTGGTGGCCAAGGCGGCGGCCAGCTTCAAGGTGCCGGCCATCCTCACCACGGTGGCGGAGAAGAGCTTTTCCGGCCCGATGTTCAGCGAAGTCACCGAACCCTTCCCGGGACAGGCCCTGCTCGACCGCACCTCGATGAACACCTGGGAAGACGCCGCGGTGATCGCCCGGGTCAACGAGATCGGCAAGGGCCGCATCGTGCTGGCCGGGCTGTGGACGTCCGTGTGCATCGTCGGCCCCGCGCTGTCCGCGCTCGACCAGGGCTTCGAGGTGTACGTGATCGCCGATGCCTGCGGCGACGTGTCGGCCGAAGCGCATGACCGCGCGATGGACCGCATGGTGCAGGCCGGCGCCCGCCCGATGACTTCGCTGCAATACCTGCTGGAGCTGCAGCGCGACTGGGCGCGCGGCGAGACCTACGAAAGCACCACCGGCATCGCCAGGAGCAACGGCGGCGCGTATGGCCTGGGCGTGACTTACGCCAAGACCATGTTCGGCGCGCACGAGGGCTGAGCCTCCTCGGTCATCAAGTTGGAACCCTTCCCCCTCCGGGGGCACGCGGGGAGCGCACATGGATGTGCGCGGCTCTGAGGAGCGAGGAAGGTGGCGGCAGCCGGATGAGGGTACGGGCGGAGCGGTGCACATCACTCTCGCGCTCCGCCCGCACCCTCACCCCAACCCCTCTCCCGGAGGGAGAGGGGCAATAAACCCTCACACCGAGGAAGCACCGATGAAGCCCTACATCCTTTCCCTCGCCGCCGGCCTGCTGGTGGGCGTCGTCTACGCCCTGCTCAAGGTGCGCTCGCCGGCGCCGCCGGTGATCGCCCTGGTCGGCCTGCTCGGCATCCTGGTGGGCGAGCAGATTCCGCCCCTGGTCAAGCAGCTCCTGCATCGCGACAGCGCGCAGACCACCTGGCTGCGCGGCCAGGTGAGTCCGCACGTGTTCGGCCAGCTGCCGCAGGGCCCGCATACCAGGCGCGATACCACCGCCGCGGAGCGCAAAGCATGAACGCGCCGGCCAGCCCTCCCGACCTGATCCTGCACCACGGCCTGATCACCACGCTGGACCGCGCGCGCGCCACCGCCAGCG
The DNA here is from genome assembly GCF_049532885.1 of Dyella marensis. Classification (NCBI taxonomy): domain Bacteria; kingdom Pseudomonadati; phylum Pseudomonadota; class Gammaproteobacteria; order Lysobacterales; family Rhodanobacteraceae; genus Dyella; species Dyella marensis. The sequence continues at coordinate 4,937,481 of NZ_CP064029.1, read as the reverse complement.
CGGTGGCGATCGCCGACGGCCGCTTCGTCGCGGTCGGCGGCGACGCCGAGGTGATGGCGCTGGCCGGCCCCGCCACCCGCGTGATCGACCTGCATGGCCGCCGCGTGCTGCCCGGGCTGATCGACAACCATCTGCACATCATCCGCGGCGGCCTGAACTACAACCTGGAACTGCGCTGGGACGGCGTGCGTTCGCTGGCCGATGCGATGGCGATGCTGAAAGCGCAAGTCGCCATCACGCCGCCGCCGCAGTGGGTGCGTGTGGTCGGCGGCTTCACCGAACACCAGTTCGCCGAGAAGCGCCTGCCCACCATCGACGAACTCAACGCGGTGGCGCCCGACACACCTGTGTTCCTGCTGCATCTGTACGACCGTGCCCTGCTCAACGCCGCCGCGCTGCGCGCCGTGGGCTACACCCGCGACACGCCGGAGCCGCCGGGCGGCCAGATCGTGCGCGACCGCGACGGCAACCCCACCGGCCTGCTGCTGGCCAAGCCCAATGCCGCGATTCTCTATGCCACGCTCGGCAAGGGTCCCAGGCTGCCGTTCGACTACCAGCTCAATTCCACCCGCCATTTCATGCGCGAGCTGAACCGCCTGGGCGTCACCGGCGCCATCGATGCCGGCGGCGGTGCGCAGAACTATCCCGACGACTACGCGGTGATCCAGCAGCTGGCGGACGACGGCCAGCTCACCATCCGCCTGGCCTACAACCTGTTCACGCAGAAGCCCAAGGCGGAGAAAGAAGACTTCCTGAACTGGACGAAGACCTCCAAGTACAAGCAGGGCGACGATTACTTCCGCCACAACGGCGCCGGCGAAATGCTGGTGTTCTCCGCCGCGGATTTCGAGGACTTCCGCCAGCCGCGCCCGGACCTGCCGCCGGAAATGGAAGGCGACCTGGAAGGGGTGGTGCGCATCCTGGCCGAGAACCGCTGGCCATGGCGCATGCACGCCACCTACGACGAGACCATCAGCCGCGCGCTGGACGTGTTCGAGCGGGTGAACCAGGACATTCCGCTGCAAGGCCTGAACTGGTTCTTCGATCACGCCGAAACCATTTCCGACCAGTCGATCGACCGCATCGCGGCGCTGGGCGGCGGTATCGCCGTGCAGCACCGCATGGCGTACCAGGGCGAATACTTCGTCGAGCGCTACGGCCCCGGCGCGGCCGAGGCCACGCCACCGGTGGCGCGCATGCTGGAGAAAGGCGCGCGGGTTTCCGCCGGCACCGATGCCACCCGCGTGGCGTCGTACAACCCGTGGGTGTCGCTGGCCTGGCTGATCACCGGCCGCACCGTCGGCGGCCTGCGCCTGTATCCGCAGCGCAACTGCCTGGACCGCGAGACGGCGCTGCGCATGTGGACCGAATACGTCACCTGGTTCTCCAACGAGGAAGGCAAGAAGGGGCATATCGCCGCCGGGCAGCTGGCCGACCTGATCGTGCCGGACCGCGATTTCTTCGCCTGCGCGGAAAGCGAGATCGCCGACATCGTCTCGGAACTGACCATGGTGGGCGGCAAGATCGTGTACGGCGCGGGCCGCTTCGCCGATCTGGACGAAGCGCCGATTCCGGCGGCGATGCCGGATTGGTCGCCGGTGAATCGCTACGGTGGCTACGGTGCATGGGCGGCAAAGCAGCCGGCGCGCGCAGCGGCGCCCGTGGCCTGCGCTTGCTCGCATGCCTGCGGCATCCACGGCCACGACCACGCCACCGCCTGGTCCAGCCGCCTGCCGATCGCCGACCTGAAATCCTTCTGGGGCGCGCTGGGTTGCGCGTGCTGGGCGCTATGAACGCGGCGCCCTCGACCGCCTGGAAAGCGGCGCACTGGATCGCGCTGTTGCTGCTGTGCGCCGCCTATCTGCAAGGCGGCATCGACAAGGCGCTGGATTTCCCCGGCGCCATCGCCGAGATGGCGCACTTCGGCCTGGCGCCGCCGGCCGTATTCGCGGTGCTGGTGATCGCACTGGAACTGGGCGCCTCGCTGGCCATCCTCAGCGGGGTGCTGCGCTGGGCCGGTGCACTGGCGCTGGCGGTGTTCACCCTGGGCGCCACTTTTCTCGCCGTACGTTTCTGGGAACTGCCGCTCGCGCAGCGCCTGCCGGCGGCCAATACGTTCTTCGAACACTTAGGTCTCGCCGGCGGCTTCCTGCTGGTGGCCTGGCACGACTGGCGCGGACGCCGCGCCGCACGTTGATCGCATCATCAAGACCCGTCGCATCATCAAGATCCAAGGAGTTCTCCCATGCGCAAGGCTTCTGTCCTATCAATCTTCGCCCTGTCACTGAGCCTTCTGGCCGCGTCGGCGGGTGCGCGCGAATCAGCGTTGCCGCACGTGGCGGTGGCCCCGCAGTACGACACCACTCATGTCTATGTCGATCCGGCCGACGTCGACCGCTTCGTGCAGAGCTTCACCGCCACCTTCGGCGGGCAGAGCACCAAACAGGTAGTGGTGCAGGTGACGCCCACGCCCAGCCAGACCAGCTCGCAGCTGCTGCAGACGCCGGCCGGCACGGTGTCGCTGTTCGGCTTCCGCACGCCGATCCCGTATCCGTTCGGCGCCGAGCGCACGGGTTATCTGGTGAAGGACATGGACGTGGCGATCCGCGCCGCGCGCGCCGCCGGCGCCGACGTGCTGGTGGCGCCGTTTCCCGATCCGATCGGCCGCGACGCCGTGATCCAGTGGCCCGGCGGCGTGAACATGCAGCTGTACTGGCACACCACCGCGCCGAACTACAAAGCGTTCGGCACCGTGCCGGAGAATCGCGTGTACGTGTCGCCGGATCGCGCTGATGCTTTCGTCCACGCCTTCCTGGCGTTCTCGCACGGCAAGGTGGTGTCCGACGACAAGCAGGCGCCGGGCGTGGAGATCGGCCGCGCCAGCGATCGTTTCCGCCGCATCCGCATCGAATCGGACTTCGGCAAGATGTCCGTGCAGGTCACCGATGGTCTGCTGCCCTGGCCTTACGGCCGCGAGATGAGCGGCTACGAAGTGGCCGATCTTGCCGCGACGCTGGCCAAGGCCACGGCGAGCGGCGCCAAGGTGCTGGTCGAGCCGTACGAAGCCGATGGGCGCCGCATCGCGATGGTGTCGTTCCCCGGCGGCTATATCGCCGAGATCCACGCTGCGGCCAAGGGCGGTTGAGCATGCCGCGGCGGCTGCTGGCGATTGCGCTGCTCGCAGGCGCCGGCGCGGCCGCCGCGCAGGAGGCCGCGCGGCCGGCCTTCGCCTCCAACCGCTGGCAGGAAGACTGGTCGCCGCTGGCCGATCCGGCGCTGCGTACCGAGCCGGGCGATGCGCTGAAGTACATCGCGCTGGATGGCGGCGACCCGGCCAGCTATCTCTCGCTGGGCGCCAACCTGCGCGAGCGTTTCGAGCGCAATGACGCGGCCGGTTTCGGTGCCGGCGGTGCGCGGGCCGACGGCTATGTGATCCAGCGTGCGCAGGTCCATGCCGACCTGCGCCTCGGCAGCCACTGGCAGGCCTTCGTGCAACTGGAAGACGCGCGCGCCTACGGCAAGCGCAACCCCACGCCCACCGACCGCAACCCGCTCGATCTGCGCCTGGCCTTTATCGCCTACGTGCATGCCTTAAGCACGGGCACGTTCAAGGCGCGCGCCGGCCGGCAGGAGTTCGCCTTCGACCTGCAGCGCTTCGTCTCGCTGCGCGACGGACCGAACGTGCGGCAGGCCTTCGATGCGGTGTGGGCGGATTGGGAAACGGGGCGCTGGCGCTTGATCGGCCTGCTCAGCCAGCCGGTGCAGTACAAGGACGACCGCCATTTCGACGATACGTCCAACCGGCACGTGCGCTTTCACCTGCTGCGCGTGGAGCGGCTGATCGACGGCAAGCACGAGCTGTCCGCCTATGCGGCGCTGTACCGGCGCGACAACGCGCGCTTTATCGATGCGGCCGGGCGCGAATCGCGCCAGGTGTTCGACACGCGCTACGCCGGCAACGCCAACGGCCTGGACTGGGATCTGGAAGCGATGGCGCAGCGCGGTTCGGTGGGCGGCAAAGATATCCGCGCCTGGGCCGTCGGCACGCGCGGCGGCTATACCTTCGCCGCGCTGCCGTGGATGCCGCGCTTCGGCCTGCAGCTGGATGCCGCCTCCGGCGACCGGCATCGCGGCGACGGTACGCTGGGCACCTTCAATCCGCTGTTTCCCAATGGCTATTACGTCACCTTGGCCGGGTATACCGGCTATGCCAACTTCATCCACCTGAAACCGTCGCTCACCGTAAAGCCCATGACCGGCCTGGCGCTCACCGCCGCTATCGGCCTGCAATGGCGCCAGACCACCGGCGATGCGGTGTACACGCAGCCGAACGTGGCGGTGCCTAATACCGCCGGCCGTGGCGGCCGGCGCACGGGCACTTACGGCCAGCTGCGCGCCGATTACGCCGTCAACCGGCACGTGGCGACGGCGCTGGAGCTGGTGCGCTTCGAGGTCAGCGATGCGCTTCGCCGCGCGGGCGGCCGGGACAGCGATTATCTTGGCGCCGAGCTCAAGTTCACCTGGTAGGCCAATATCCGGGAATCCCATGAAACTTACCGTCCCCACCTTGCTGAGCTTCGCCGCCGGCTATACCGACACCGCCGGCTTCCTGGCCATGCATGGCCTGTTCACCGCGCACGTCACCGGCAACTTCGTCACCATCGGTGCGGCGCTGGTGATGGGCGCGACGGGCATCGTCACCAAGCTGCTGGCGCTGCCGACATTCTGCGTGGCGGTGATTCTCGCGCGGCTGCTGCGCTATCGGCTGGTGGCTGCGGGCCGGCCGGTGTTCCGCACTTTGCTGGCGATCCAGTTGGTGCTGCTGGTGCTGGGCGGCGGCGTGGCGATCTGGCACGGCCGTTTCGAGCAGGGCGATGCGCCGGCGGCGATGTTCGCCGGCCTGGTGCTGGTGGCCGGCATGGCGGTGCAGAACGCGGTGCAGCGCGTGCACCTGGGCAAGGCGCCGCCCACCACCATGATGACCGGCACCACCACGCAGCTGATGCTGGACGTGGCCGACCTGCTGCACGGCGTGCCGCAGGAGCAGCGCGCCGCGGCGCGCACGCGCATGGCGAGCATGGGCGGTGCGGTGCTTACCTTTGCGGCCGGCTGCGCGGCGGCGGCGCTGCTGTATCGCTATGCCGGCATGTGGTGTTTCGCGCTGCCGCCGGTGCTGGTGCTGGCGGCGCTGTGCCATGGCGATACGGCCGGCGACGCCTAGGCCTTATTCCTCGATCGGCACCAGCACGCCGCGCTTGAGCGTGCCCAGCGCCACGCGCGTCTGGAAGCGCCGCACGTTGGCGTTATCCGCCACCAGCTTCTGCATCAGCGCGTCGTAGTCCTCCACGTCGCGCGCGCTGACCACCAGCACGTAGTCGCCTTCGCCGGTGACGTACCAGGCTTCCTGCACCGCCGGTTCGGCCGCGATCCATTGCTTCAGGCTGGCCAGCAGTTCGGGGCGCTCGCGCTCCACTTCCACGTCCACGATCAGGGTGAGCGGACGCCCCGCGCGTTTCGGATCGACGATGGCCACCTCGGCCAGGATCACGCCTTCCTCGCGCAGCCGCGCGATGCGCCGCTGCACGGCGGAGGCGGACAGGCCGATCTCCGCGCCGATCAGTTCGGCGGAGCGCCGCGCATCGAGCTGCAGGATGGACAGGATGCGGCGGTCGAATTTATCCAGGGCGGTGGGCATGGCCGCGTGGTCTCTCGGAAGATCGGGGAGAAAACCCGCCGGTTCTGGGGCGGACGCGGCCCCGCCGCGCGGCGCCACCCTAGCATGGTCGGCCTTCGCCACCGTAGCGAGCGCACCGCATGAACACCCCGCTGGATCTGGACGGCATCGTCGCCGCCCCGTCATCGATCGATCCCGTATTCCTGCGCACGCCAGTACGCCGCAGCTCCGCACTCGACGCCGCGCTGGGCTGCCGCCTGATCGCCAAGGACGAAACCGGCAATCCGATCGGCTCGTTCAAGGGGCGCGGCACCGAATGGTTCGCCGCTACCGCCCTGCATCCCGGCGAAGCCATCGTGTCCGCCTCGGCCGGCAACTTCGGGCAAGGGCTGGCGCGCGCGGCGACGCGGCGAGGCCACGCCTGCACGGTGTTCGCCGCGGCAACCGCCAACCCCGCGAAGCTCGATGCGATGCGTGCACTGGGTGCGGATGTGCGACTAGCCGGTGCGGACTTCGATGCCGCGAAAGCAGCGGCGCGCCACTACGCGCAAGAGCAAGGCTTGCGCTTTGTCGAAGACGGCGCGGAACCGGCGATCGCACAGGGCGCCGGCACCATCGCCACGGAGTTGCTCGCCGACGCCGCACCGGAGGTGGTGCTGGTGCCGCTGGGCAATGGCGCGCTGCTCGAAGGCATCGGCTCGGTGCTGCGCGCACGCTTGCCGTCCGCCGAGATCGTGGCGGTGGTCGCCGCCGGTGCGCCATCGATGAAACTGTCGCTGGAAGCGGAGCGCGCCATCGAAACCGCGCGCGCCCACACCATCGCCGACGGCATCGCGGTACGCGTGCCGATCGCCTCGCGCCTGCCGCAGCTGCGGCGCTGCTGCGACCGCATCGTGGCCGTGGACGAAGCGCAGCTGATGAGTGCGATGCGCCTGCTCCATCGCCACCTGCATCTGGTCGTCGAACCGGCCGGCGCCGCCGGCGTGGCGGCCATCCTCGCCGAACCGGCGCGCTACGCCGGCCGCCTTGCCGCCACCGTGCTGTGCGGCAGGAACATCCATCCCTCGCTGCGCGAAAAGCTGCTCGCGGACTGACCCATGAAACTCCTCTATCAGACTCACTCGCCTTATGCCCGCAAGGTGCTCGTCGCCGCGCACGAAACCGGGTTGGCAGGCCAGCTCGACGTGATCCATCACGAAACCAGCCCCACGCGGCGCAACGAAGCGGTGTATGCGGTCAATCCGCTGGGCAAGGTGCCCGTGCTGCTGCTTGACGATGGTGAGGTTCTGCTCGACTCCGGCGTGATCTGCGAATACCTCGATGGTCTGCACGGTGGGCCGAAGCTGATTCCCATGCACATTGCCGGGCGCTATGGCGTGCTGCGCATGCAGGCTCTGGCGCAAGGTATCGCCGATGCGGGTATTGCGGCACGCTGGGATATCGAGCGCAGGCCGGAGGCGCTGCGCTGGCCGGTGCTGGTCGATGCGTATCGCGGGAAGATCGCGGCGACTTGCGATTACCTGGAACGTGAGATCGATGAGGGCGCCGTCGACCTCGGCACGATCGCGCTCGCCACCGCGCTGAGCTGGATCGAATTCCGCGAGGTCTACGATTTCCGCGCCGGCCGCCCGCGCCTCGCCGCGTGGTACGAGCGGTTCTCGTCGCGCCCTTCCATGCAAGCCACCGCCTTGAGCGGTGCGACACACGACTGAGCGGAGACTTCCATGGACCCGGCATCATCCAAGCCTTCGCTATGGACCGCGCTGCTGTTCCTGCATGGCTACGTCGCCGATCCGCAACTGGCGCAGCGCCTGGTAACGGAGGAGGCCGCCGAACATCCGGACGCCGCACCCGCAGGCAGCGGCGAGGCCATGCGCCGCCTGCTCGATCGCGGTCGCAAGCTTTCGCTGCGCCTGTGCCAGGGCATCGGCAGCGGGCTCGTGCACATGCAGTAACGGCGCTGCCGACACGCGATTCGCCGCCGCTTCTGTGCGACACTCGGCGCCCATTCCATCGGCGGCGTAAGGGGGCGGCGCGATGCAATTCTTTGCTCTGGAACATTTCGCGGGACATGTGGGCGAGACCTTCACGGTCGCCCTGGATCACGACGGCAACGCACCGTTTGCCTTGGTGGAGGCCAGGCCGCTGCCGGTGCAGCAGTACCAGGGCATGGTGCGCTCGCCGTTCTCGCTGCTGTTCCGCCACGAGGCGGCGATCGTGTTCCCGCAGAAGATCTACCAGATGAAGCACGCCAGCATCGGCGAGTTCGGCATCTTCCTGGTGCCGGTCGCGCGCGACCAGACCGGTTTCATCTACCAGGCGCTGTTCAACTGAGCGCCACCGCGGCGGCCATCCAGCGCATGCGCAGGTGGCTGCCGATGTCTTCCTCCACGGCGAAACCCATGCGTTCGTAGAGCCGGCGCGCGCCGGTATTGCGGTGTTCGACGTGCAGCATCACGCTGGCCAGGCCGTCGCGATGCGCGGTCTGCTGCACTAGCTTCAGCAATGACGAACCGAAGCCGCGGCCACGCGTGGCCGAGAGCAGGGCGATGTCGATGACATTGGCCTCCCGCCCGTCGTGGTGCAGGTACAGGCGGCCAATCGGCGTGCCGGTGTCTTCGATCACCAGGTAATCCGACGGCTGGTAGTGCGCGGTGTAGTGCTGGTGCTGCAGGGTGAACTGGCTGTCGAGAAAGGCCTGGCGCACCGCGTCGGGCCAGGGGGTGAGCGCGAGTTCGTCGGCGCGCACGTCGGCGTAGAGCTTGCGGAAGAAGGGCAGGTCCGTGTTTTGCGCTTCGCGCCAGCTAAGGCCGGGCGGGAGGTCTTTCCCCGTTGCGGGCAGCCAGGCTGCCCGCAACGGGGGAAAGGTCAGTGCATGGGCCGTGCTCACGGACGCTGCGGGAAGACACCCGACAGGCAGATGCAGAAATTCAGCGTGAGGTAGGGCTGCTGGTTTTCGTGTGCCGTGCTGCCGCCCGCGACACCGATTGTCGCTGGCGGGAAGGTGGTGTTGAAAGATGGGTCTGCGGTGAATGTCTTCATGCCCGGCTTCTGCAGCGGGATGATGGCCGCGCCGGTTACGGGTGTACCGGTGCGCTTGGTGGCGTCGGTCTGGTTATAGATGCGAGCGTTGTGGTTGTGCGCCGGCATCTCATTGGTCAGCAGCGTGACGCTATCCGAGCCGAACGTTTCGCCCATGACGCGCGGCGTCAGTCCGGGACCGGCACCCTGGCCGCACGCGGCGTTGCCAACGTAGTTCGGCAATTGGTAGTTGGAGGTGCCATTGCCGCCGAATGTAACGCCCAGCAGCGAGAACAATGCCGTGTTCTGCTGGATCGGCATCAATTGCCCTTGGCACATGGCCCAGTTGTAGGGGGCGAAATTGAACGCGTAGATCTGGATCTCGCCAATGAAGGGATCGCTCATGATGTTGGTCCTTGTAATCTATCGATGAGCATCAACCCTGGGAGGGGAAGACGCCGGCCCAGGCGATGCAGAAGCGCGCGACCAGCGACGGCATGGTGTTCTCGTGCGGCTGGCTGTTGCCCATGGAGCCGACGGCGGAAGTTGCCATGGGAACACTGGGGATGCTTGCGGTGCTGGTCGTATAAAGCACATCACCGCTGACCGCGCCAAGCTGCAACGTAGCGGCTGGCGCGGCGGCACCGCCGGCCGAACTCACGGCATAGTAAGCATGGGTATGTGCCGGCATCTGGTTGGGCAGCAGCGTGACCGACTCGGTACCGGCCAGCTGGCCCAGCACGTACGTACCCATGCCAAGTCCGGTGCCTTGATGAATCGGCACGCGCCCGCAGAGGTTGGGCAGGCCGAACGTGGTCACGCCGTCACCGCCATAAGTGGTGCCGAGCAAGGTGTACAGCACTTCGTACTCAGAGATGGGAAGCAGGCTGCCATCGCAATCGAACCAGCCGTTCGGCGCGAAGTTGTAGGGAAACAGGCGGACTTCGCCAACATATGGTTGAGACATGGCGGGGCTCCGGTCAGCTGCGCGAGGGATAGATGCCATTGAGCGCGATGCAGAAATTCAGCACCAGGTATGGCTGCAGATTGGAGTGCGGGAGCGTCTGGCCCGCGTTGTCGAGCACATTGAGCGCGATCTGCGTACCGGTGTTGGCGCCGTAAATCTGCTCGGAACCGGTATTGCCAAAGAGCCCCTTGCTGGGATCGACTGCGGTGGCGGCAGCCGTATTGGCATTGAAGCCATGGTTATGCGACGGCAGATTGGCGGTCAGCAGCGTGACGTTCTCGACGCCGCCGATCTGGCCGATGTCCGCACCACTGTTGGAGCCTACCGGCGTGCGGCTGCGCAGATCGGGCAGCTGGAAATTCGTGGTGCCGTTGCCGCCGTAATACGTACCTAGCAGCGAGAACAATGCCTGGTTCTGCGCGATCGGCAGCAGCTGTCCATTGCAGAAAGCGAATCCCTTGGGCGCGAAATTGAACGCCACGGGCATGACCTGCCCGAGAAAGGGTTGTGACATGAGTTTTCCCCCTTGGTTGTGCCGGCGAAAAGAGCCCCTGGCCGGATCGCTTAACTTTCGCGCGCGGCCGGCATCTTGACAAGCACTTCGTGCGCAAGGTCACAATATTGCGTTGCTTGCCCAAGGAGGGTAGGCACTTAGGGGAAGGTGCAGGACCGCCAGGCAAGGCTGACAGCTGTCCGGCGGAGGGGGTCCGGTACCGCGGCTGCTCGTTCACGAGCCACGGCAGCTTTCACATTGGCGCCGCCAGGTGCCCGCCCGTTGGGAAGACGGGCAAGCAGGGGACAAGTCATGTGGCATACGGAGTCGAAGCATCGCGATGCGATGCGCCATGGGCTCGGCCGTCATTTATTCGGCCGCTGGACTGCATTTTTATTGCTGTGCGTCATGCTGGCCTTGCCCGGCATGTCCTACGCAAGCTGCCCGGACTTCACGCCGCCCAATGCGAGCGTCGGGTCACCGGTGCCCTCAGGCGGCACCATCGTCATCGACGTGCCCGTAAGCTGCAGCGGCTCTTCCTTCAATGTGATCGGTGATGTCACGGTTCCGGCCAGTCACGGTACAGCGCAGACCACTGACTACAGCAATCGCAAGATCACCTATACCAACAACGCTGACGGTGCTACGACCGACTCCTTTAAGTTCGATGACGGCCTTGGCACGAACCCAGCCATCACCGTCACCTTGAATATCGCGCCGCACACGTCGCCGATCAGCATTACGCCGACCAGCCTGCCCGGTGGCACCGTGGCTGTCGCCTATACCACGACGACGTTGGTTGCTTCCGGCGGCACCGGGTCCTACACCTACGCGGTCACTAGCGGCGCCCTGCCCCCTGGCTTGAACCTGAGCTCCGCCGGCGTGATTTCCGGTACGCCGACGACGGACAACACCTATTCGTTCACCGTCACCGCGACGGACAGCGCCAGCGTGACCGGCATTCAAAGTTATACGGTCACGATCGCGGCGCCGAACGTGCACATCACGAATACGCCAAGCAATCCGATCATCAACACACCCTACAGCTTCACGCTTACGGCGACCGGTGGCACGGCGCCTTACACTTACACGCTCGACGGCTCCACTACGCTGCCGACCGGCCTGGTGCTTGCGAGCAACGGAACAATCAGCGGTACGCCTACGACGGCGGGTGCGAAGAGCTTTACCGTAAGAGTGACCGACACGGGCGGATTCTTCTCCGCCACTATTTTTAATGTCACTGTCCAGACCCTGCCGCCCCCCGTCGCCAACCCGGTCAGCGCCACCGTCGCCTACAACAGCACCAACAACCCGATCACTCTCAATATCACCGGCGGCGCGCCGGCTTCCGTTGCCGTCGGCACGCAAGCCGCACACGGCACGGCCACCGCGAGCGGTACGTCGATCACGTATACGCCGACGCCCGGCTACGCCGGTCCCGACAGCTTCACGTACACGGCAACTAACGCGAGCGGCACCTCCGCACCCGCCACCGCGACGATCACCGTCTCGCCCCCCACCATCACCTACACGCCGTCCAGCCCCGCGGCCGGCACCGTCGGCACCGCGTACAGCCAGTCGCTCGCCGGCGCCAGCGGCGGCGCCACGCCGTACAGCTACACCATTGCTTCCGGCGCGTTGCCGGCCGGCATCACGCTGGCCAGCAACGGCACGCTGTCCGGCACGCCCACCGCGAACGGCACGTTCAACTTCACGGTGAAGGCCACCGACAGCAGCACCGGCACCGGCCCGTTCAGCGCCACCAGCGGCACGCTGACGCTGACCATCGCCGCGCCCACCATCAGCTACGCGCCGACCAATCCGCTGCCGGCCACGGTGGGTACCGCCTACAGCCGCTCGCTGGCGGGCGCCACCGGCGGCACCGCGCCGTACAGCTATACGATCGCTTCCGGCAGCTTGCCGGCGGGCATCACGCTGGCCAGCAACGGCACACTGTCGGGTACGCCGACCGCGGGCGGTACGTTCAACTTCACCGTGACCGCCACCGACAGCAGCACCGGCACCGGTCCGTTCAGCGCCACCAGCGGTGCGCTGACGCTTACCGTGAACGCGCCGAGCATCACCCTTGCGCCGGCTTCGCTGCCCAACGCGACGGTGGCGGGCTCGTACTCGCAGAACGTCACGGCCTCCGGCGGCACCAGCGCGTACACCTACGCGGTGAGCGCGGGTTCGCTGCCGCCGGGCCTGAGCCTGAGCAGCAGCGGTGCGATCACCGGCACGCCTACCGGTGCCGGCGCCTACAACCTGACCATCACGGCGACCGACAGCAGCACCGGCACCGGTCCGTACACCGGCAGCAGCGCCTACACCCTGACGGTGAACGCGCCGACGCTGACGCTGACGCCCAGCACCGGCACCACCATCAACGGCACGGCCGGCGTGGCGGTGAGCGGCAGCTTCACCGCCGCCAACGGCACCTCGCCCTACACCTATGCAATCACTTCGGGCGCACTGCCGCCGGGCGTGACGCTGTCGTCCACCGGCACGCTGTCCGGCACGCCGACCGCGGCCGGCAACTTCAACTTCACGGTGCAGGCGACCGACAGCTCCACCGGCACCAGCGCACCGTTCCACGTGTCGGGCAGCTACACGCTGGCCATCGTCGCGCCGACCATCACGCTGTCGCCGGGCAGCCTGCCGGCACCGTCGGTGGGCGTGGCCTACAGCCAGGCGATCACCGCCTCCGAAGGCCATCCGGCCACGTTCACCTACAGCGTGAGCTCCGGCGTGCTGCCGGCAGGCCTCAGCCTGGACGGCAGCTCGGGCGTGCTCAGCGGCACGGTGACCGCGGCGGGCGCCTACAGCTTCACCATCACCGCCACCGACAGCGGCGGCTTCACCGGCAGCCAGGCCTATAGCGGCACGGTGGGCGCGGGCACGGTGGTGTTCACCTCCGCCGCGCCGGCCAGCGGCACGGCGGAAGTGGCCTACAGCCACACCTTCACCGCCAGCGGCGGCACGCCCACGTACACCTACGCGCTCAGCGTGGGCACCTTGCCGGCGGGCCTGTCGCTCTCGTCGAGCGGCGTGCTGTCCGGCACGCCGACGGTCGCCGGCACCTTCAACTTCACCGTGCGGGCGACCGACAGCAGCACCGGCACCGGCGCGCCGTTCACGGCGACCCAGCCGGTGGCGCTGGTGCTGGCCGCGCCGACGGTCGTCCTGGCGCCGTCCACGCTGCCGGCGGGCACCGGCGGTGTCGCCTACAACCAGACGATCACCGCGAGCGGCGGCAACGGCACCTATACCTACAGCCTCTCGGCCGGCGCGCTGCCGCCGGGTATCGGCCTGACCAGCGGCGGCGTGCTGTCCGGCACGCCGACCACGGCCGGCACCTACAACTTCACCGTCACCGCCACCGATGGCCACGGCTTCACCGGCAGCCAGGCCTACACCTTCACGGTGAACGCGCCGGCCATCACGCTCACCCCGGCCACGCTGCCGGCGGGTTCGGGCGGCGTCGCCTACAGCCAGACGATCACGGCCAGCGGCGGCAACGGCGGCTACACCTTCAGCCTCACGGCGGGTGCGCTGCCGGCCGGCATTGCGCTGAGCAGCGCCGGCATCGTGTCGGGTACGCCGACCACGCCGGGCTCCTACAACTTCACCGTCAAGGCCACCGACGGCTTCGGCTTCAGCGGCAGCCAGGCCTATACCGTCACGGTGAATGCGCCGACGATCGCCATCACGCCGACCACGCTGGCGGCGTTCACCGGCAGCGTCGCGTACAACCAGCCGCTGACCGCGAGCGGCGGCAACGGCGGCTACACCTTCAGCCTGCTCTCCGGCGCGCTGCCGCCAGGCATCGCGCTGAGCAGCGCCGGCGTCATCAGCGGCACGCCGACCACCGCCGGCCCCTACAGCTTCACCGTCAAGGCGACCGACGGCTTCGGCTTCAGCGGCAGCCAGGCCTACACGGTGACGGTGAACGCGCCGGCCATCACCTTCACCCGCACCACCTTGCCGGGCGGCCAGGTGGGCGTGGCCTACAGCCAGACGGTGAGCGCCAGCGGCGGCAGCGGCAGCTTCACCTACAGCCTCACGGCCGGTGCGCTGCCGCCCGGCATCGCGCTGAGCAGCGCGGGCGCGATCAGCGGCACGCCGACCGCAGCGGGCAACTACAGCTTCACCGTGACGGCCACCGACACCAACGGCTTCACCGGCAGCCAGGCCTATACGGTGGGCATCAACCAGCCCGTGCCGGTGGCGGTGAACGACACCGCCAGCACGCCGGCGAACGCGCCCGTCACCATCAACGTCACCGCCAACGACACCGGCCCGATCACCAGCATCGCGGTGGCGCAGGCTCCGGCGCACGGCGCGGCGACGGTGAGCGGCCTCAATGCGGTGTACACGCCAGCGGCCAACTTCTTCGGCACCGACACCTTCACCTACACGGCCAGCGGCCCCGGCGGCACCTCGGCGCCCGCCACGGTGACCGTCACCGTGACGCCGCTGGCCGTGCCGGTTGCGGCGGCGCAGAGCGGCACCGTGCTGGCCGGCCAGTCGGTCACCATCCATGCCACCGCCGGCGCCACCGGCTCGCCGTTCACCGGCGTGGCCATCACCACGCCGCCTGCCAAGGGCACGGCGGCGGTGAGCGGCACCGACATCGTGTACACGGCGCCGCAGGACGCCTCGGGCGCGGTGGGCATGGACTACACGCTGTCCAACCCGTTCGGCACCTCCACGCCGGCGCACATCACCGTCACCGTGAATCCGATCCCGCTGCCGGCGGCGCTGACCGCCAACGTGGTGGCCGGCCGCACGGTGCAGGTGGACCTGACCACGGCGGCGCACGGCGGTCCGTTCACCGGCGCCACGCTGATCTCGGTGTCGCCGGCCGCGGCGGGCAACGCGCACATCCACAACAGCGGCACCTCGGGCTATACGCTGGAATTCACCGCGGCCAACAGCTACAGCGGCCAGGCGCAGGTCAGCTACACGCTGAGCAATGCCTACGCCACTTCCGCCACGGCGACGGTGAACATCACCGTGACCGGCCGCAGCGATCCGTCGAAGGACGCCGAAGTGCTGGGCATCCTGCAGGCGCAGGCCGATTCCGCACGCCGCCTGGCGGTGGGCCAGATCGACAACTTCCAGCGCCGCCTGGAAACCCTGCACACCGGCGCCGGTGGCGGCGGCTTCAGCAACGGCATCAGCTTCAGCTCGGCCAGCGCACGGCAGAACCGCGACCCGATGGCGGGCCTGCACGGCCGCGACGACGACTGGGGTCGTGAAGATTGGGGCCGCCGCTTCCTGGTGCAGCCGGACGAGCCGACGCCGGGCCAGGGCCAGCGCTCCGGCGCGGCGGGCCAGCCGGGTACGTGGTCGGTGTGGACCGGCGGTGCGGTGAACTTCGGCAAGACCTTGCCGGGCAGCAGCAGCGACGGCATCGACTTCACCACCTCGGGCGTGAGCCTGGGTGCGGACCGCGCCTTCGGCGACAACTTCGCGGCGGGCGTGGGCGTCGGCTACGGCCACGACTCCTCCGACGTGGGCAAGCACGACAGCCGCAGCACGGTCGACGCCTACAGCGCGGCGGTGTACGGCAGCTACCGCCCGGTGCCGCTGGTGTATGTCGACGCGCTGATCGGCTACCAGAAGATGTCGTTCGACTCGCGCCGCTACGTCACCGACAACGGCAACACGGTGACCGGCAGCCGCGACGGCAAGCAGTACTTCGCCTCGCTGTCGGTGGGCTACGAGCACCGCACCGAGGACGGCATGCTGATCTCGCCGTACGGCCGCTTCGACTTCGCCCGCGCCACGCTCGACAGCTACACCGAGCACGGCGACAGCGTCTACGCGCTGCAGTACGAGCGCCAGACGGTGAAGACCAGCACCGGCGTGCTGGGCCTGCGCGCGCAGTGGGTGGTCAAGCGCGACTACGGCGTGTGGATGCCGCAGCTGCGGGCGGAATTCCGCCACGACTTCCAGGGCGCGAGCATCGCGGCGATGCGCTACGCGGATCTGCTGGGCGGCCCGCTGTACCAGGCGGCGCTGGGCAACACCAACCGCAACCACACCCTGGTGGGCGCGGGCGTGATGCTGCAGACGCTGAAGGGCTGGTCGATGCGGCTGGAGTACCAGAACCTGCTGGACAACAGCACGCGGGACAACCAGTCGATCCAGCTGGGGGTCGAGAAGAAGTTCGATCCGTAATGTGGAAGGCCGCGGGTGCGGTGCGCCCGCGGCCATGCTCGTCATTCCGGCGCAGGCCGGAATCCAGTAGCGATATCGCCCGATTTTCGCTAAGAGCCCGACTGGCGCTTTTTGCGACAATCCCACGTTGTCGTCACTGGATTCCGGCCTGCGCCGGAATGACGGCGCTTTGGGGGCGAATGCGAGTCCAGCCTCCTCATGCCGCACCGCGGCGAATCGATAGCATCCCTATCGTCTGAACAAGCCCGCGCTGTACCGATCGCGCGGGATCGCTGCCGCACACTACGGGCATGCCGATTTCGCCGCCCATCCTCCATGCGTAGCAAGCTGTTCGTCCCCGGGGGGCGGCCGGAGCTGTTCGCCAAGGCGCTGGCCGGCGAGGCCGATGCGCTGTCGTTCGACCTCGAGGATTCGGTCACGCCCGACCTCAAGGGCGCCGCGCGCAGCGCCGTCGCAGCCTTTCTTGCCACCGAGGCAGTGCGGCAATCGCCCAAGCTGATGATCGTGCGCACCAATGCGCCATCCACGCCGTACTTCAGCGACGACGTGGAAGCGGTGGTCGGCGACGGCGTCACCCTGATCAACCTGCCCAAGATCGAATCCGCCGAGGAAGTGCGCGCGGCGGTGGACATGATCGCGCGGGTGGAAGCGGCGCGCGGCTGGCAGCGCCGCACGCGGCTATTGGTGAACATCGAGACGCCGCGTGCGCTGGCCCGGGCCGCGTCGATTGCCGGCGCGCATCCGCGCGTGGCGGGGCTGCAGCTGGGCCTGGCGGATATGTTCGAGCCGTACGGCATCGAGCGGCGCGATCTGGCTAATGTGCAGTCCGTGCTTTTCGCCATGCGCATGGCCGCCGCACAGGCGGATGTGTTCGCACTCGATGGCGCCTTCGCGGACGTCGCCAACAGCGACGGCTACCGTGCCGAAGCCGCGCTGGCACGCCGGCTCGGCTATCTCGGCAAGAGCTGCATCCATCCGCGCCAGGTGGTGCTGGCCAACGAAGCGTTCGGCGTCTCCGAAGCGGAGATCGAAAGCGCGCGCCGCATCGTCGAAGCCGCGCGCGAGCCGGGCAACCAGGGTCGCGGCGCCTTCATGGTCGATGGCAAGATGGTCGACCTGCCGTTCCTGAAACGGGCGCAGGCCTTGCTCGCCGCGGCGCGCAAGCCGTGACGGCGGCGCGCCCGGCGCAGGAACCCGTTCCGCGACGACCGTATCGAGAGGCCCGGCTCCACGTGTTCCGTTCGTGCCTGTTCTGCCTGGCCTGGCTGTTGCTCGCGCTGCCGCTGCATGCCGAAAGCCTGACGCCTTTGCGTACCGCGGACTTGCCGCCGTTGGCGACCGCGCAGGCGCTGGTCGGCATGGCGGTGATCGATGGGCAGACCGTGGCGGTGGGGCAGGGGCAGGCGTGGCGGCTCGACGATGCGGGCAGGCGCTGGCTGACGGTGGCCTGGCCCGCGGCGACGCCGAACGATGTGTCGCTGATCCAGGATGGCGCTCGCGCTTACCTGGTGTGGCCGGCGCAGGGGCGCACGGCGCTGGCGGAATTGCATCTGCGCAACGATCGCCTCGATGCGACCGGACTCCCTGCGCTGCCGGCGGCATTGGCCGATCCGCGCGGCGCCGTGTCCGCCGATGCGCTGTTCGTGGCCGGCACGGTCGCTGGCAAGGCGCACGCATGGCGAGCGAATCCGGCCGATCCCCGCGCAGGGTGGACCGATATTCCCGCCTGGCCCGGCCACTCGCCGCCGCTATCGCTGGTCGCGCAAGGCCCCAATCTGTTCGTCGCCGTCGCGCACGACGGCAAACAGCAACTGCTGCGCTGGTCGGCCACGAAAGGCTGGACCGAAGCCACCACCATCCCCGGCACGCTGCTGCCCGCCGCCCCGCGCGCGCTGGGCCAGGCCCATCTGCTCTATCTGGTCGGCGCGCCGGAAGGCGCGCGCCCGATGACGTACCACAGCATCACCGGCTCCTGGGCCACGCTGCCCGGCGCGCAACCGGCGAACGATGCATTGATGGCCGCAGCGCAGGATGGCTTCACGTGGGCGCAGCGCGACGGCGCCGGCTACGCCATCCACACCGCGCAGCTGCAATCCGGCAAGCTGCTGCTGAAGTGGCTGGACTGGGTGGTGATCCTGGTCTATCTCGCCGCGATGTTCGGCATCGGCCTGTACTTCTACCTGCGCGAGAAGCGCAACAACACCGCGAACTTCTTTGTCGGCGGCCGCAGCATTCCGTTCTGGGCGGCGGGCGTGAGCCTCTATGCGGCCAATACCAGCTCGATCAGCTTTATCGCCATCCCCGCCAAGTCTTTCGAAAGCAACTGGACTTACCTCACCAACAACCTGATCGCCGTGCTGGGCCTGGCTTTCGTGGCGGTGTGGATCGTGCCGTTGCTGCGCCGCCTCGACCTGATGTCGGTGTTCTCGTATCTGGAAACGCGCTTCCATCCGGCCATCCGCATGCTGGCCAGCGCGCTGTGCATCCTGACCCAGATCGGCAGCCGCATGAGCGTGATCCTGTTCCTGCCGGCGCTGGCCATCGCTACCATCACCGGCATCAGCGTCAGCTTGAGCGTAGTGCTGATGGGCGTGTTCACCATCGTCTACACCGCGATGGGCGGCATGAAGGCGGTGATCTGGACCGACTTCGTGCAGGTGCTGGTGAAGATGGGCGGCGCGCTGTTCGTGATCGGTTTTATCGTGTGGCATCTGCATGGCGGAGTGGGGCAGTTCATGCACACCGCTACCGCCAACCACAAGATGCACCTGCTGGACTTCAGCTTCGACCTGACCAAGGCGACCGTCTGGGGTTTTCTTTTCCTGGTGCTGTTCGACGTGGTGCTGACCTTCCCCAAGGACCAGGTGCTGATGCAGCGCACCTTGTCGACGGAATCGGACAAGGAAGCGGGCCGTTCGATCTGGATGTTCGCCGCGATCATGATCCCCGGCGGCTTCGTGTTCTATCTGATCGGCACGGCGCTGTTCGTGTTCTACAAGGACAATCCGGACCGCCTGAATCCCTTGCTGCCCATCGACGCCACGTTCCCGCTGTTCATCGCCGCGGAACTGCCGATGGGCGTGACCGGCCTGATCATCGCCGGCATCTTCGCGGCGGCTATGGCGACGCTGTCGGGCATCATGAACAGCGTGGCGACGCTGATCTCGGTCGACTTCTACGAGAAGCTGGTGAAGAACCCGTCGCCGAAGAAGAGCGTGCTGATGGCGGAGATCATGACGGTGGTGGTGGGGCTGGTCGGCATCGCCACGGCATTGCTGTTGTCGCGCTTCGACATCCACTCGCTGTTCGACGTGTCGATCGAACTGGCGGGCTTGCTGGGTGGCGGCTTCGCGGGCGCCTATACGCTGGGGATGTTCACCCGCCGGGCGAATTCGCCCGGCGTGGCGATCGGTATCGCCTCGAGCATCGTGCTCACCTTGATCGCCTGGTCGTTCCACCTGGTGCATCCGTATTTCTATCTGGCCATCTCCATCCTGCTGTGCATCGTGATCGGCTATCTGGCGAGCCTGCTGTTCCCGGCGCCGACGCGTTCGCTGGAAGGCCTGACGATCTACTCAAGACCCAAACGCTAACGGCACCTGCCCCCTCTCCCCTGCGGGGAGAGGGTTGGGGTGAGGGGGACCTACGGAGCGGCGAAGCAGAGCAGCCTCCGCTTCGTCGAACCTCTTTCGCGAGCACCCGCCCCTCATCTGCCTGCCGGCATCTTCTCCCCGGAGGGGAGAAGAGTTTCACTAGGGAGCTCCTTATGGCTCTTGACGCTTTTTCCCCGCTCTCCCATCGTCCCCCCGGGGGCAAGACCGATGAGGGCGGCACGTGGAAACGCAATTCCTGAATACTTTCGTCACCGTCGTCGACCAGGGCTCGATGGCGGCGGCGGCGCGCGTGCTCAACGTGACACCGGCGGCGGTGGCGCAGCAGATCCGCACGCTGGAGCGCGAACTCGGCGCCACGCTGATCGCGCGCGTGGGCCGCACCGTCAGTGTCACCGAGCAAGGCTCGCGCATCCTCGAACGCGCGCGCGAACTGCTGCGCAGCGTCTCGGACCTGCGCAGCGTGGCCAACGACAGCGCCGTGTCCGGCGAGCTGCGCCTGGGCGCCTGTCCCACCGCGCTGGCCGGCATGCTGCCGGACGTATTGGCGCGCATGGTCGATGCGTTCCCGCAGATCAATGTCTTCATCAAGCCCGGCTACTCGGTCGATCTGTATCGCGCCGTGGAAGCGGGCGACCTCGACGCGGCGGTGGTGCTGCAGGCGCCATTTCCGCTGCCCAAGACCTGCGAATGGCTGCTGCTGCGCGAAGAACCGCTGATCGTGCTGGCGCCGAAAAGCATGGCCGGCCGCGATCCGCACGAACTGCTCGCCACCCAGCCGCTGATCCGCTACGACCGCAATCAATGGGGCGGACGCCAGGCCGATGACTATCTGCGCGCGAACGGCATCGTGCCGCGCGAACGCTTCGAACTGAACGCGCTCAATGCGATCGCCGTGATGGTCGACCGCGGCCTGGGCGTGTCCCTGGTGCCGGACTGGGCGCAGCCGTGGCCGGAAGGCCTGCAGCTGGCGCGCATTGCGCTGCCCAATCCGGCGGTGCCGCGGCGCATCGGCATCGTGTGGTCGCGCTCCAGCGTGCGCGTGCGCCTGGTCACCGTGCTGCTGCAGGAAAGCCGCAAGGCGATGCAGGCCAGAGCGCGCTGAGGCAAGCACGTTGCGTGCTGCAACGCCGCATACATCCGCTTGCTTCGTAAGCAACAAAAACTAGCCTCTGAACATAGTCCGCGACGGTTCTACGCCGGCAGCGAAGCGCATAGGCTCGCTCGCAATCCAACGTGGTTGCAGTACGGCCGCCGCAAGCGGCTCGCATAAGAAGACATGGGCCGTCGGGACGCCTGGGGGAGGGCGTCGCCAGTTCGAAGACGAAGCACCGTCCCCGGCGCGCCGCGCGCGCCGACCCGCCGCAAGGCGGTACCAAGACGAGACAAGACATGATCAAGCCACTCACCGCCGCCATCAGCGGCATCCTGCTGGCCTATGCCGTCGGCGCGCCGGCGCAGGATGCACCCGCCGCTGGCGCCGCGCCGGCCGACAGCAGTACGAAGAAGGACGGCAAGGACAAGGACGCGGTCAACCTGCAGCAGGTGATCGTCACCGGCACGCGCAGCCCCAAGGCGATCGACGAGATCCCGGGCGCGATCACCGTGGTGTCGAAGGAAGAAATCCAGCACACCTTGCTGGTGACCGAGGACGCGACGGCGGTGCTGGCGCGCTCGGTGCCGGGCTATGCCGAATCCTCGCAGGCCATGAGCAATACCGGCGAGACCTTGCGCGGCCGCATCCCGCTGCGCCTGTTCGACGGCGTGCCGCAGGGCTCGCCGCTGCGCGAAGGCACGCGCAACGGCACGTTTACCGACATGGGCATCGTCGGGCGCGTGGAGGTGATCAACGGTCCGTCCGCTTCCGAAGGCATCGGCGCGGCCGGCGGCATCATCAACTACATCTCCAAGACGCCGACCAAGGACGGCGACGAAGTCACCCTCACCACGCGCTACCAGACCCAGGCCCACAGCGACAGCGAAGGCTGGAAGGTCGGCGCCACCTATTCGCACAAGCAGCAGGAGTTCGATGCGCTGCTGGCCGCTTCGTATATCGACCGCGGCATCAGCTACGACGGCAACGGCCGCCGCATCGGCCTGAACACCAGCGGTTCGCTGGCGGATTCGGAAACCAAAAATCTATACGCCAAGGTCGGCTTCAACTTCGGCGCGGACAACGAGCAGCGCCTGCAGGCCAGCGTCAGCCGCTTCCGCATCGAGGGCAAGGGCGAGTACGTGCAGGTACTGGGCTGCCGCGGCCCCACCGACACGCCGCCGTGCGCGGTGCCGCGCACCAATACCTCGGAGAAGGGCCATATCTTCGGTTCCAAGGACGCCTTCAACGACTTCAAGCAGTACCAGCTGCAATACACCAACGACAAGTTCTTCGGCGGCTACCTGGACATCAACGCCTACAAGGCCGACCAGTCCATGCGCTACCTGCCGGAAAACACCGAGGACAAGCAGGATCCGCTGATCGCCCCGCTCGGCACGCTGTACGACCAGTCGGAAATCGTGGTGCACAAGAAGGGACTGCGCACCTCGTGGACGCGCCCGGACATCTTCAACGTCACGGGCCTGGAGCTGCACACCGGCATCGACTTCGGCAAGGACCAGGCGCAGCAGCGCCTGGCCCTGACCAGCCGCCTGTGGGTGCCGCCGATGGACTACAAGAGCGTGGCGCCGTACGCGCAGCTGTCCTGGGACGTCGGCCCGGTGACGCTGAGCGCCGGCTACCGCCGCGAGGACGACAAGCTCACCGTCAACAGCTACACCACTACGTACTACCGCAACCGCGTGTTCGTGCAGGGCGGCGGCCTGAAGTACAAGGAAGGGCTGAAGAACTTCGGCGCGATCTGGCGCGTGAACGACCAGTGGTCCACCTTCCTGTCCTACAGCGAAGGCTTCACCCTGCCGAACATCGGCATCCCGCTGCGCAATATCAATACGCCGGGGCAGTCGGTGGACAAGATCCGCGATCTCAATGCGATCGTGTTCAAGAACTACGAGGGCGGCTTCAACTGGCATGGCGAGCATGGCGCGTTCGGCGCCACGCACTATGTGTCGAAGTCGCCGTTCGGTTCCTCGCTGGCGGTGGATCCGCATACCACCGACTTCATCCTCAGCCGCGCGCCGGTGCGGATCGAAGGCACCGAAGTTACCGGCGAATGGCGTTTCGACCGGGACTTCAAGATCACCGGCCTGTACTCGCATATCCGCGGCAAGACCGCGTTCTGGTCGGCCGATCCGGCCGGGCGCTATGGCTCGGGCGGCTTGAACAAGCCGCTGGGCGTGCTGGATATCAATCCCGACAAGTTTGCGGCGGCGGCCACGTGGAAGTTCCTGCCCAACGCCGATGCCACGCTGGGCTTCACCACCTTGTTCAGCCGCCACGTATCCGGCCAGGACACGCGAGCCTATGACGGCGCGCAGTTCAGCTACTCGGAACAGACCAAGGGCTACACCCTGTTCGACCTGGGCGTGAACTACGACCTCGGCAAGCACGGCAAGCTGTCGCTGGGCGTGGAGAACCTGTTCAACCGGCAATACATCCTCAGCTGGTCGCAGCTGGCGGGCTACCAGAATTACTGGGCGGGCCGCGGGCGCATGACCTCGCTGACGTACACCATCACGCTGTGACGAGGTGGTTGGCGCATGGGCGACGGGCCGTCCTGGTGGCGGCCGTTGCCTTGTGCGCGGTGCCGGCGATGGCGGCGCAGGGGCCGTTGCCTTTTGCCGCGGCGAAGGACGAGGGCTTGTCGGCGGAAAGGCTGGAGCGCCTGCATGCCTATCTGCGCGATGCGACCGGCGCCGAGGGTTACGTGGGCGCGGTGGCATTGATCGCGCGGCACGGCCGCATCGTCGATTGGCAGGCGTACGGCTATCGCGATCTGGCCCGGCGCGAGCCGCTGCGCCGCGACGATATCTTCCGGATCTATTCGATGACCAAGACGGTAACCACGGTGGCCGTCCTGATGCTGATGGAAGAAGGCAAGCTGTCGCTGGACGATCCGCTGTCGCGCTACCTGCCGGGCTTCGAGCATCCGCGGGTACTGATGGGCGACGGCAGCGAGCGTCCCGCTGCCAGGCCGGTCACCTTGCATGCATTGCTGACGCACACCGCAGGCTATCCGGCCGGTTTGAAGGGCGACGAAGCCGCGGTCAAGCGGATGGAGAGCATCGATCCGCATGCCGCCGCGGATCTGCGCGGCTTCGCCGAGCGCATGAGCCGCGTGCCTTTGGCCGCCGATCCCGGATCGCGCTTCGGCTACGACGGCGCGTCGCTGGAGCTGGCGGCGCGGGTGGTGGAGGTGGTGTCCGGGGAATCCTTCGAGCGCTTCCTGCGGGAGCGCATCTTCCAGCCGCTGGACATGCGCGATACCGGCTTCGCGGTGCCGGAGGCCAAGCGCGCCCGGGTGGTCGACATCACCACCATGGGCGCGAACGGCAAGCTGCGCATCGCGGAAGGTCCCAGTGCCGCGCATCCCGGCGCGCCACTGAATGCCTACGCCAGCGGCGCCGGCGGCCTGTATTCCACCGCTGCCGACTACGCCCGCTTCGCGCAGATGCTGCTCGGCCAAGGCACCCTGGACGGCCACACCGTGCTCGGCCGCAAGACGGTGGAGCTGATGCTGCGCAACCACCTCGCCATGCTCGACCCGCCGGTGAATCAGTTCAATGCGGGCGAGGGTTTCGGCCTGGGCGGCTATGTGGTGCTCGATCCCGCACGGCGTGGCCAGCCCGGTTCGCCGGGCCAGTTCGGCTGGTCCGGCGCGGCGTCGACGTATTACACGATCGATCCGCACGAAGACCTGCTCGCCATCCTGCTGCTGCAGCACCTGCCGCGCGAAGACGCGGCCAAGGACCTGCCGCGCCTGAGCCGCGGTTTCTACGCCCTGGTCTACCAGGCGCTGCAGCCATGAAGCGCGGCGTGCTGGTGGCCGGCTCGGCCAATCTCGATTTCGTGGTGCGCGCGCCGCACGTGCCGGCGCCGGGCGAAACCGTGCTCGGCAACGGCTTCGCCACCTTTCCCGGCGGCAAGGGCGCCAACCAGGCGGTGGCCTGCGTGCGGGCCGGCGGCGCGCCCACGCGGATGCTGCTGGCCCTGGGCGACGACGTGCATGCGGCGCCGATCGAAGCCTCGCTGCGCGGGGCCGGCGTCGGGCTCGACATCGTACGCATGCGCGGCACGGCCACCGGCGTCGCCTTCGTCTGCCTGGCGGGTGACGGCGAAAACGCGATCACCGTGGCGCCCGGCGCCAATGCGCGGCTGTTGCCCGAGCATCTGCCGCCGCTGGCCGATGTCGGCCATCTGCTGCTGCAACTGGAAACGCCCTTGCCGACGGTGGAAGCTTGGGCGCGGGCAGCACGCCGCGCCGGTGTGCAGGTGGCGCTCAACGCCGCACCGGCGCAGGCCTTGCCGCGCAGCCTGCTGGGCGACTGCCAGCTGCTGATCGTCAACGAAGGCGAGCTGGCGGCGATCAGCGGCAGGCAAGGCATCGGCGCCGGCCTCGACGCACTGGACGCCCCCGCCGTGGTGGTCACCCTCGGCGCGCGCGGCTGCTGCGCGCGGGTGGGCGGCGAGTACCTGCTGCAGCCGGGCTTCGCCGTGAATGCCGTGGACACTACCGGCGCCGGCGACACTTTCTGCGGCACCCTGGTCGCCAGCCTGAGCCTGGGCCTGCCGTATCCGGCCGCGTTGCGCCGCGCCTGCGCCGCATCTGCGCTAGCCTGCACCCGCCTGGGCGCGCAGACCGGCGTGCCGCGGCAGGACGAGGTGCGGCGGCTGCTGGCGGCGCGTCCCGGCGATGCGACCGAGGCGCTCGCCGCCTACGTCGGCATCGCCTGATTTCCTTCCTTACCGATCACGCTTCCCATGACGCCTTCCTCCGAACAGCCGCGCGACGTGAACGCCGACGACGCCAACCCGCCGCCGGTGAAGACCGAATACAAGTTCTCCCACGTCACCACCGGCCGCTACCTGCCCACGCCGGGCAAGGCGCCGGGCTGGCCGTTCGCCGAGATCGGCCACTGGAAGATGGATGTCGACGGCACCGCCGACGACTGGATCGCCGAGCTGAAGGACTGGCGCCGCGAACATCTCACCCGCATCGGCTACGACGATGCCAACTACCGCCGCCCCGAGCTGCAATGGGCGCAGCACAACTTCGTCCACACGCAGATGATGGTGGAGGACCGCTACTTCTACGATCCGGAGGCCCGCCGCTACACGGTGGACCGCTACCTCGACGATCTGGAACAGCGCTACGGCGGCATCGACAGCGTGCTGCTGTGGTACGTCTACCCGAATATCGGCGTCGACGACCGCAACCAGTTCGACCTGGCGCGCGACCTGCCCGGCGGCCTCGATGGCCTGCGCGGCGCGGTCGAGGATTTCCACCGCCGCGGCGTGCGCGTGTTCCTGCCCACCATGCCGTGGGACAACGGCACGCGCGAACAAGGCCAGCGCGATTGGGAGGCGGCGGCCGAGCTGGTGAAAGCGGTGGGCGCCGACGGCCTCAACGGCGATACCTACAACGGCGTGCCGCGCGCCTTCTTCGATGCCTGCGATGCCGCCGGCCGGCCGGTGGTGCTGCAGCCGGAATCCACCATCAGCGCCGAGGAGCAGCTGATCTGGAACGTGCAGAGCTGGGGCAAGAAGGCGCCGAACGAGGCGGTGCCGCCGGTGGCGAAATTCAAGTGGCTGGAACCGCGCCACATGATCAACTACGAGAACCGCTGGGGCCGCGAGCGCAACCACGACCTGCAGTACATCTTCTTCAACGGCGTCGGCTACAACGCCTGGGAGAACGTGTGGGGCATCTGGAACCAGCTGACGCCGCGCGATGCGGAGTCGCTGCGGCGCATCGCGGCGATCGAGCGGCAGTTCGCGCCGGCGATGGTGAGCATGGAGTGGCGGCCGTATGAGCGCAGCTTGCAGCATGGAGTGTTCGCTTCGCGCTTTCCGCTGGCCGATTACACCGTGTGGAACCTGGTCAACCGGCACGAGTACGACGTCGACGGCGAGCAGCTGGCCGTGCCGCACCGCGAAGGCACACGCTACTTCGACGCCTGGCATGGCGTGGCGCTGCAGCCGCGCATCGAGCATGGGCGCGCCGTGCTGTCGTTCGCGCTGGAGGCACGAGGGTTCGGCGCCGTGCTGGCGTTGGCGCCGGGTGCGCCGACCGACGGGCTCGATGCTTTCCTCGCACGCATGCGCGGACTCGCTGCAACACCCTTGAGCGCGTATTCCGCCCAGTGGCAGCCGTTGCCGCAGCAGTTGCGCCCGATCGCGGCCACGGCGCCGGCCGCAGCGGCGCCTGAGGGCATGATCGCCATCCCCGGCGGCGACTTCGACTTCGCCGTCGGCGGCATCGAGATCGAAGGCCAGACCTGGGCCGGCAACGACGTGCAGTATCCCTGGGAAAACACGCCGCGCCGCGGCCATCGCCGGCGCATGCAGCTGAAGCCGTATTTTATCGACCGCACGCCGGTGACCAACGCGCAGTTCCATGCGTTCCTGCAGGCCAGCGGCTGGACGCCGGCCGATCCGCACCACTTCCTGCGGCACTGGATCGACGGCGCGCCGCCGGCCAGCTGGGACAACAAGCCGGTGACCTGGGTGTCGATCGAGGATGCGCGCGCCTACGCCGCATGGGCCGGCAAGCGCCTGCCGCACGAGTGGGAGTGGCAGTACGCCGCGCAGGGTACGGACGGCCGCCTCTATCCCTGGGGCAACGCGTGGGATGAGAGCAAGGTGCCGGCCGTCAACCGCGGCCGCACGCTGCGCGCGCCGGACGACGTGGACGCGCATCCGCAAGCCGCCAGTCCGTTCGGCCTGCTCGACCTGGTCGGCAATGTGTGGCAATGGACCGACGAGTATCTGGACGAACATACCCGCGCCGCCGTGCTGCGCGGCGGCAGCAGCTACCAGCCGCGCACCTCGCACTGGTATTTCCCGCAGGCGTACCGGCTGGATCAGCACGGCAAGTACCTGCTGATGGCGCCAAGCAAGGATCGATCGGGCTGCATCGGCTTCCGCTGCGCGGTGGATGCCTCGTGAGCATGGCCGTGCATCTGGAGGGTCTGCTCGGCGAAGCGCTGGCCGCGAATGCGCGTGGCCGCCTGTCGCATTTCATCATTGACGAACACAGCCCCGCCATCGCCCTGTTCGCGCCCGAGCGGCGCGCGCAGAACACCGAAGGCGACTGGTATGGCGAACACGCCGGCAAATGGTTGTACGCCACCGCCAAGGCCGCGGCGCGCAGCGGCGATGCGGAGCTGACCGCGCGCCTGCGCCGCGTCGCCGATTTCCTGGTGTCGGTGCAGGAGCCGGACGGCTACCTCGGCACCTATGCGCCGGAGCGCCGCTTCATGCGCCCGCAGCCGCCCAAGCCGCCGAGCTGGAACGGCGAGCCCAGCGTGCGCACCTGGGATATCTGGACGCATGCCTATCTGGTTCTCGGCCTGCTGGAAGCGCACCGGCATTTCGCCGAGCCGCGCTGGCTCGATGCCGCGCGGCGCATCGGCGACCTGTGCTGGCACACGCTGACCGAAGGCGGCATCGACATCACCGAACTGGGCAATCACTTCGGCCTTTCGGCGACGGTGCTGCTCGATCCGGCGATGGAGCTGCATGCCGCCACCGGCGAGGCGCGCTACCTGGAGCTGGCGAAGCGGGTGCTGGCGCAAGCCAATGCCCATCGCGACCTGGCGCTGCTGCCGCGCATCCAGGCCGGCGCCGATGCGGCGGAGATCGCCACCGGCAAGGCGTACCAGCTGGCGTGGAATCTGGTCGGCCTGGCCAAGCTGTACAAGGCCACCGGCGAGGCGGCGTATCGCGATGCGCTGCAGCGCATGTGGACCAGCATCCGCACCCACCACCTGACGCTGGGCGGCGGCCCCTGGGGCGGCGTGGCGCATCGTTCGCGCGAGGTGTTCAACGCGCCGGGTGCGTTCAGCCCGTATGGCTATGTCGAGACCTGTTCCAGCCTGGCGTGGATCCAGCTCAACCGCGAGCTGCTGTCGATCGAAGGCGATCCGAAGTACGCCGAGGAAATCGAGCGCACCGCCTACAACGACCTGCTCGGCGCGCAGGCGCCCAATGGCGAGGACTGGTGCTACTACGTCTTCCCCAACGGCCGGCGCGTGCACACCACCTACTGGCGCTGCTGCAAGTCCAGCGGCGCGATGGCATTGGAGGAACTGCCCGGCGTGGCGTATGCAGGCGATGCGCATGGCGTGGCGGTGAACATCTACGGCCCCGGCAGCGCTTCGTTCGACTGGCCCGGTGCCGGCAAGGTCATTTTGGAACAACGCACCGCCTACCCCTTTCACGGCGGCGTGATCCTCCGTTTGCGCATGCCGTCGTCCGCCCGCTTCCGGCTGAAACTGCGCATGCCTTCCTGGGCCGAAGGCGCCAGGGTCCGCGTCGGCGGCGAATCCATCGCCGCCGCGCCTGGAAGCTACGCCGCCATCGAGCGCGAATGGCAGGACGGCGACGAAGTGATGCTGGATTTCCCCATGGCCGCGCGCGTCCACCGCGCCGTCAACCGCAATGTGCAGGAGTCGCGCGCGCCCGACGGCGAGCCGGTGCAGCAGCAGGTGCTGCGTTTCGAATACCTGGGCCTTACGCGCGGCCCGCTGGTCTACGCCACCGGCCTGATCGACGGCTTCAAGACCGAGGAAACGCTGCGCCTGCCCACCAGCGACCCCACCGACTGGCTAACCGTGCTGCCGCCGGAGGAAGGCGATGCCGCGCCGCTGCTGGAACTGCGCCCGCTGCAGCGCGCACCGCTGCGCTTCGAGCCGTACTACCGCGCGGGCGGCCGCGCCGACGGCGCCTGGCGGCTCACCTGGATGCAGCTCGCGCCGGAGCCCCTGCGGTGAAGCAAGCGATCGTGCTGACAGAACATATCGGGCGCGCCTGTTTCCACGCGCGGCCCCGGCGCAAAGTAGCGGCGACACGACACCAGGAATCACGCGGACTCGCGGCGTATGGAAAGCACTCCACCTGATCCGGCCGGCGCGGCGCGCGGTCCCCTGCATGGCATCCGCGTGCTCGACCTGAGCGCGTATATCGCCGGCCCTTACGCCTGCACCCTGCTCGCCGACCAGGGCGCGGACGTGCTGAAGATCGAACCGCCGGGCGGCGACAACCTGCGCCAGTATCCGTCGACGCTGCCCACCGAAAGCCGCGCCTTCCTCGGCGTGAACCGCAGCAAGCGCGGCATGGTGCTGGACCTGAAAGACCCCGCCGACCACGCCGTGCTGCTGCGCCTGGTGCGCGATGCCGACGTGCTGGTGCACAACTTCCGCCCCAGCGTGCCCAGACGGCTGGGCATCGATTTCGACCAGCTCGGCGCCATCAACCCGCGCCTGATCTACTGCGCCGTCACCGGTTATGGCGAGACCGGCCCGATGCGCGACAAGGCCGGCTACGACCAGGTGCTGCAGACCATGACCGGCATGTGCGCGCTGCAAGGCAAGCGCGGCGGCCCGCCGGAGATCATCTACGGCTCGGTGGTCGACTACTACGCCGCCGCGCTGCTCGCCGCGGGCGTTTCTTCCGCGCTGTACGAACGCGAACGCAGCGGCCTGGGCCAGTTCGTCGGCGTCTCGCTGCTGCGCGCCGCGCTGACCATGCAGTCCGCCCGCCTGATCTGGGCCGAGGGCGAGGCCCTGGATATCGGCCGCGACATGCGCTCCGGCGGCGTCACCGGCATCCATCCCACCGCCGACGGCCACATCTATATCTCCGCCAACACGCCGCGCTTCTGGCGCGCGCTATGCGAGAAAACCGGCCTGCACGCCCTGGCCGACAACCCCCGCTACGACACCGTGCGCAAGCGCGCCGAACACGCCAGCGAAATCCTCCCGCAATTGCATCAAGCGCTCGCCACCCGCTCCGCCCCGGCCTGGGAAGCCCTGTTCGGCGACGAAGTCCCCAGCGCCGCCGCCCGCCGCATCGAAGACATGTTCGAACACCCCCAGGTACTGGCCGAAGGCATCGTCGGCACCATCGAACACCCCGTGGTCGGCCGCTATCACGGCGTCGCCCAATCCATCAAATTCAGCCGCACCCCCGGCCCCCCGCCCTTCGCCGCACCGATGCTCGGGCAGCATACGGATGAAATAAAGCGCAAGTCTTAAGCAAGAAAGCTCGCTTTATAGCCACATCGTGGCGAGCCCCGGCCCCTCACCCTGCCCTCTCCCCGGAGGGGAGAGGGGTGAAGTCGTGAGGTAGGCAGGAACGAAGAGCGAAAGCTGGCCTCAGTTCTTGAACGTCCTCTCGGCAACGGCACGTTGAAGCACGCGTTACGTAAACGCACTGCCGTTTCGTGTAGACCCAGGTTAATCAGACTACCGCAGCCGCCCACTGCTCCTTCTAGTCGCGTCGCGAGCAGTGGCTCTCAGGCCATTCTCTCTTTGGTTACTTTCTCTTTGGGCCAGCAAAGAGAAAGTGACCCGGGCGCCGGCAGGCGTCCGGAATGCCCGCTGCATAAGCGGCCCGTTCGCGATAACGCGAAAACCAGGCAATAACGCCACTGGATCCCGGCCTACGCCGGGATGACGAGCAAGGAGCAGGCGCCCGAAATGCCCGCTGCATAAGCGGCCCGTTCGCGATAACGCGAAAACCAGGCGATAACGCCACTGGATGATTCGCTTCGCTCACCCCTTCGGGGCCGCCCTGCGGGCGTTCTTCGCGCTGCGCGCTCGTCCGGCCTACGCCGGGATGACGAGCAAGGAGCAGGCGCCCGAAATGCCCGCTGCATAAGCGGCCAAGCCGCCACCCCCTCCCCCGAAACGACGCCATTTGCCTCGATCCATGTGGCAACCGCAAACGAAGAAACATTACCCCCAAATTTCAATTTCGTAATTGTGCGCAGCGCTCCCCCATCCCAGCATGCGACCCACCGCACCCCGGCACGGCTGCCACCCAGCCACCGATAGGGGAAATCGGCCGAGGCATGCGTACATCCGCCGGACAAACGTCCACGGACACAAAAAATCTGTTGGGGAGTCGAACGACCATGATCGAAAGATTGCATGGCGGGGCCTCGCGCCACCCGTCCAAGGCACCTGCGCGCCTCGCCATGGCCGCCGCCATCGCCGTAGCCCTGCTGTACGGCAGCGCCGCCTCGGCGCAACAGACCCCGCCCGCGCAGGACAACGGCGCCCCCGCCAAGCCCGGCGAACCGGCCAAGTCCAAGAAGGACGGCAAGAAAGACGACAAGTCCGTGCAGGAACTGGCCGGCGTCACCGTCACCGGCGTGCGCGCCAGCCTGCAGTCGGCCCAGCAGATCAAGCAGAACGCCGACCAGATCGTCGACTCCGTCACCGCGGTGGACATCGGCGCCTTGCCCGACCGCAGCGTCACCGAGACCCTGCAGCGCATCAGCGGCGTCACCATCGACCACTTCATGGCGCGCAACGACCCGGACCACTTCTCCGCCGAAGGCAGCGGCGTGATGATCCGCGGCCTGACCCAGGTGCGCGGCGAACTGAACGGGCGCGACGTATTCAGCGCCAACTCCGGCCGCGGCCTCAGCTTCGAGGACGTGCCGGCCGAGCTGATGGCCGGCGTGGACGTGTACAAGAATCCCTCCGCCGAGATCATCGAAGGCGGCATCGGCGGCACGGTGAACCTGCGCACGCGGCTGCCGTTCGACTCGCCGGGGCGGGTGATCGGTTTCACCGGCGGCGTCAACGAAGGCGATTTCGCCAAGAAGAGCAAGCCGTCGGCCTCGTTCCTCTACAGCAATGTGTGGAAGACCGAGAATCATGGCGAGTTCGGTGCGCTGTTCGACGTGGCCTTCTCCGAGCTGGCCACGCGCTCGGACGGCATCCAGATGGAGCCCTACGTCAAGCGCAACGACGCCGCCGTGCTCAAGGGCACCAACTTCGCCAACGTCTATGTGCCCGGCGGCGCCGACTGGCGCACGCTGGATTTTCAGCGCCGCCGCATCGGCCTGGCCGGCGCGCTGCAGTGGCGCCCGACCAAGGACCTGGAGCTGACCAGCCAGGTGCTGCGCTCGGACTACCGCATGCAGTGGGACGAGTTCGGCGGCATCTTCAACGACAGCAGCAACAACGTGCATCCGGCCGACGGCGGCACCTTCAACTACGACAGCAACGGTGTGTTCCAGAGCGGCACGCTGGCGTCCGATTCGTGGCGCGGAAACCTGACCACCGATGGCGTGCGCTTCATGGCCGACCGCCGCTATGCGACGCAGCGCACCATCACCACCGACTGGTCCAACAGCCTCAAGTACAACATCAACGACCAGATGGTGCTGTACGCCGACGCGCAGTTCGTCAAGTCGACCAGCCAATCGCTGGACTTCACCGTGTTCGACGCCACCTACCTGCCGGGCGTCACCCTGAACGTGCCCACCGGATCCAAGCCGACCATCACCTCCGACCCCGCCTCCTACGCCAGCAATCCGGCGAATTACTTCTGGAGCGCGGCGATGGACCACCACGAGCGGAACAAGGGGCTGGAGCGCGCCCTGCGGCTGGACCTCGAATACAACTTCGAGGACAGCAAATGGCTGCGCTACGTGAAATTCGGCGTGCGCGCCACCAGCCGCAGCGAGTTGAACAAGAACAACGGCTACAACTGGGGCGTGGTGTCCGACAACTGGGCCGCCATCGACAGTCCGAGCGGGCTGGCCGACCTGGCCACGTA
The DNA here is from genome assembly GCF_049532885.1 of Dyella marensis. Taxonomy (NCBI): domain Bacteria; kingdom Pseudomonadati; phylum Pseudomonadota; class Gammaproteobacteria; order Lysobacterales; family Rhodanobacteraceae; genus Dyella; species Dyella marensis. The sequence goes on along the minus strand of NZ_CP064029.1, from coordinate 4,903,839 downwards.
TCTGCCGGGCATGTCCTCGCTGTACACGTATTCGAACTTCTTCCGCGGCAACGCCAGCATGCCGCCGCAGCTGTACTTCCCCAGCGACAAGCTGGTGCGCGACTATCACTACGCCTATCAGCAGCTGCATTCGTTCGGCTCGCCCACGGGCTGGGCGCCGCGCGACATCTATCGCAAGCAGGACGTCAACGACCAGAGCGAGAAGACCAAGTCCGCGTATGGCGTGCTGTACTTCGGCAGCGACGATGCGCTCGGCGTGCCGGTGGACGGCAACGTGGGCATCCGCCTGGTGCGCACCGACGTGGCGGCGAACGGCTACGGCCAGTATCCGGACCTCACCACCAGCGGCGTCGACCCCAGCCTGATGGCCCTGTACCACGGCCAGTATTTCCCGCTGAACTCCAACGGGCACTACAAGAACGCGCTGCCCAGCTTCAACCTGCGCTTCAAGTTCACCGACAGCCTGCAATGGCGACTGGCCGCCTCCCGGGCCATGACCCGGCCGGACTTCACCCAGCTGCAGCCGTACCTGCAGATGGGCGCCACGCTTACCTCGGACAACACCGCGGTGACCAAGTGGACCGGCTCGGCCGGCAATCCGGACCTCAAGCCGATGCGCGCCAACCAGTACGACACCGCGCTGGAATGGTATTTCGCACCCACCGGCCAGCTGTACGCCACCTTGTTCTACAAGGACGTGCACGACTACATCTCCAACCAGACGCGCACCGAGACCTACAGCGGCCAGCCGTTCGAGGTGACCCGCCCGTACAACATGAGCAGGGGCAAGATCCGCGGCGGCGAACTCGGCTACCAGCAGTTCTTCGACTTCCTGCCGGGCTGGCTGAAGGGTTTCGGCGTGCAGGCCAACTTCACCTACGTCGACAGCAAGGGCGGCACCAACAGCGCCACCGATCCGTACTCCAACGTCACCGTCACCGGCGTGGCGCTGCCGCTGGAAGGCTTGTCCAAGCGCAGCTACAACCTGGTCGGCATGTACGAATTGGGCAACTGGTCGATGCGCCTGGCCTGGAACTGGCGCTCGCGCTACCTGCTGACCGCCAGCGACGTGGCCACCAAGCTGCCGACCTGGTCGGACGACTACGGCCAGCTCGACGGCTCGATCATGTACCGCCTCAACAAGAACGTGCAGGTGGGCCTGCAGACCAACAACCTCACCAACTCCACCACCAAGGTCCTGATGGGCCCGACCAGCTACGCCGACGGCACGATCGACCACCGCCTGTACAACCGCGGCTGGTTCGTCAACGACCGCCGCTACGAGCTGGTGGTGCGCGCGACGTTCTGATGGCGGGCTACGCGGGGAAAGGCGACAGGGGCCGCCTCATGCGGCCCGGCTGGAAAGCGGCGCTGGCGCTGTGCGCGCTGGCGTTCGCCCTGGCGGCGAATGCGCAGAAGGCCGTGCCGTACCGCTATGCCGGCGTGCGCATCGGCGGCGGCGGCTTCGTCAGCGGGCTGGTGTTCCATCCGCGCGAGAAAGGGCTGTACTACGCGCGCACCGACGTGGGCGGCGCGTATCGCTGGGACGACGCGGCGAAGCGCTGGGTATCGCTCACCGACTGGATCGAGGCGAAGGACGAGAACCTGCTGGGGATCGACAGCCTGGCGGTGGATCCGTCGGACGCCGGGCGCGTGTACCTGGCCGCCGGCACCTACACCACGCCGCAGGCGGGCCAGGCTGCGGTGCTGCGTTCTGCCGATCGGGGCAAGCACTTCGAACGCGCCGATCTGCCGTTCAAGCTGGGCGGCAACGAGCTGGGACGCGGCAATGGCGAACGCCTGGCGGTCGACCCGCACGATGGCCGCGTGCTGTTTCTCGGTTCGCGCGACTCCGGGCTGTGGCGCAGCCAGGACTACGGTGCGCATTGGTCGAAGGTGGAAAGCTTTCCCGCCGTGGCCACCTCGCCTTCCGCCAGCGCCGAGAACAAATGGCGCCGCCAGGCTATCGGCATCGTCTTCGTGGTGTTCGAGCCGGCCAGCGGCAAGCCGGGGCGGCCCACCCCCACGCTGTATGCCGGCGTGTCCACGCAGCAGGCCAGCCTGTTCCGCTCCGACGATGCTGGCCGCAGCTGGCAGCCGGTAGCGGGGCAGCCCACCGGCCTGCGGCCGAACCATATGATGCGCGGCGGCGATGGCACGTATTACCTGAGCTATGGCGACGAGCCCGGCCCCGATGCGATGAGCGACGGTGCGGTGTGGAAATTCGAGCCGGCAACGGCGCGCTGGACCAGGATCACGCCGTGGAAGGACCAGCCGAGCGGCTGGGGCGCGGTGGCGGTCGATCCGCGCGATCCCAAGGTGCTGATGACCGCGACGTTCGCGCACTACGCGCCCAAGGACGAGCTGTTCCGCAGTACCGACGGCGGTGCGCATTGGGCGCCGGTATTTCCGCGCTCCGAGTTCGACCACGGCAACGCCACCTGGACGCGCGACCACACGCCGCATTGGCTGGCCTCCATCGAGATCGACCCTTACGACCCGGACCATGTGCTGTTCGTCACCGGCTATGGCATCTGGGCTTCGCGCGACATGCGCAACGTGGAGCGGGGCGGCACGGTGCATTGGTCGTTCCAGGACGAGGGACTGGAAGAGACGGTGGCGCTGGGCCTGATCAGCCCGCCCGAAGGCGCGCATCTGCTCAGCGCCATCGGCGACCTGGACGGCTATCGTCACGACGAGCTGGACACCGCGCAGCTGCAGTTTGCCGCGCCGCCGCGTTATGCGAACGGCGAGAGCATCGACTTCGCGCAGGCGAAGCCGGCGTTGATCGTGCGCAGCGGCTTTCTGCGCAAACCCTTCGGCGCGGCGATCCGCGCCGCATGGTCCGAGGATGGCGGCAGGCAATGGCGCGCGTTCGCGAGCGAGCCGCCCGAAGGCGAGGGCGCGGGAAGCATCGCGATCGCGGCCGATGGCGGCGTGGTGGTGTGGGCACCGCGCCATGCGCAGCATGTGTATCTGACGCAGGATTTCGGCAAGCGTTGGACGGTGATCGATGGCCTGGGCGGCGATTTGCGGGTGCTGGCAGACCGTGTCGATGCGCGACGCTTCTACGCCTACGACCGCATGAGCGGTGCGCTGTACGCCAGCCACGATGGCGGTGCGCACTTCGCCGCGATGGGCGGCGCGCTTGGCGACGCATCGCGCGGCCGTGCGCAGACACGGGTGCAGGCCGCTCCGGATGAAGCGGGCGTGCTGTACGTCGGCAGCCGCGAAGGCGAATGGCTGCGCGGCGACGACACGGGGCGCGTGCTCAAGCGCTTCGACGGCGTGACCGGCGTCGATGCCTTCGGCTTCGGCAAGGCGGCGCCGGGTTCGCCGAAGCCCACGCTGTTCCTTGCCGGCCGCCTGCACGGCGCGCAAGGCATCTTCCGCTCGCTGGACGACGGCAAGAGCTGGCAGCGCATCGACGATGCGGAGCACCGCTACGGGCGGATCAGTCAGCTCGTCGGCGATCCGCGCATGTTCGGCCGCCTGTACTTCGCCACCAGCGGACGCGGCATCTTCTACGCCGACCCAGCCAGCGAGGTACACCCATGATCGCCGTACTACCCCCTCTCCCCTCCGGGGAGAGGGCTGGGGTGAGGGGCCGTCCGGAGCGCCGCGCCAAGGGCCGCCACACCCTGAAGCTCCTGCTGCTCCTCATTTCTCTGCTCACCACCCCGCTGCTCGCCACAGAACTCCCCCGCATCGCCACCGACCACGGCCGCCACGCCTTGCTCGTCGACGGCAAGCCCTTCCTCATCCTCGGCGCCCAGGTCAACAACTCCAGCAACTGGCCCGCCGTGCTCGACCAGGTATGGCCCGCCATCGACCAGCTGCACGCCAACACGGTGCAGGTGCCGATTGCCTGGGAGCAGATCGAGCCGAAGGAAGGCCAGTTCGATTTCGCCTTCCTCGACACCCTGGTCAACCAGGCCCGCGAGCATCGCGTGCGCCTGATCCTGCTGTGGTTCGCCACCTGGAAGAATAACGGCCCGAGCTATGCGCCTTCGTGGGTGAAGCTGGATGAGCACCGCTTTCCGCGCGTGCTGAATCGCGAAGGCCGCCGCCTCAATTCGCTGTCGCCGCTGGCCGGGGCCACGCTGGAAGCGGACCGCAAGGCGTTCGTCCAGCTGATGACGCATCTGCGCCAGATCGACGGCGAGCAGCACACCGTGATCATGATCCAGGTGGAAAACGAGTCCGGCACCTACGGCACCGATCGCGACCACTCGCCGATGGCGGACCAGGCTTTTGCCGGCCAGGTGCCCGAGGCGCTGCTGCATGCGGCCGGCAAGTCCGCCGGCAGCTGGAGCCAGGTGTTCGGCAACGATGCGGCGGAGTTCTTCCACGCCTGGCACGTCGCGCATTTCATCGGCCAGGTCGCCGCTGCGGGCAAGGCGGTGTATCCGCTGCCGATGTACGCCAATGCCGCTTTGCGCGATCCGTTCAATCCCGGGCCGCCCGGTGCCTATGAAAGCGGCGGGCCCACCGACAACGTGCTGCACGTGTGGAAAGCCGCCGCACCCGCGCTGGACGTGCTGGCGCCGGATATCTACCGGCCGGACTACGCGCATTACGCCGCTTACCTGGAGCGCTACGCGCGCAAGGACAATCCGCTGTTCGTGGCCGAAACCGGCAACGACAAGGTCTACGCGCGCTATGTCTATGCGGCGCTCGGCGCCGGGGCCATCGGCTGGTCGCCGTTCGGCATGGATTTCACCGGCTACTCCAACTATCCGCTGGGCGCGCGCAAGCTGGACGACGAAACGATCGGGACCTTCGCCGCCAACTACGCCGTGCTGGCGCCGATGTCGGGCGAACTGGCCGCGGCGGCGTATGCCGGCAAGCTATGGGGTGCTTCCGAGCCGGACGACACCCACGAACAGACGCTGGACCTGGGCGACTGGCAGGTGCATCTGGGCTATGGGCAGTTGCAGTTCGGTAACGAGCCGCCCAAGGGCAATCCCGACCGCTCCGGCGGCGCGCTGATCGCGCAGCTGGCGCCGAACGAATACCTGCTCGTCGCCCGCGACGTCCGCGTGAACTTCCAGCCGGCGCGCGGGCGCAAGCTGGATTTCCTGCTCGACCGCGTCGAGGAAGGCCACTACGACCACGGCCGCTGGATCTTCCGCCGGCTGTGGAACGGCGACCAGACCGACTGGGGTTTGAATGTCATCGGCGAGCCGCGTGTACTGCGTGTGCGGCTGGCCACGTACTGAAGGAACGAGATGCGCATGTCCCCGATCGCCAGCCGCCCGTGGCTGCCGTTGTGCGCGCTGGCGCTGGCCGTGGTCGCCGGTTGCGGCAAGGCGCCGGGGCAGAACGCCGCGGCGCACGCCGCGCCGGTCCAGGCCGGCCACGCCGAGAAACTCGCCGACGGCGTGATCGTCCATCTGGACCATTCCGCACAGCAGGTGCGCCTGCAGGCGGTGGACGAGCGCATCGTGCACGTCACCGCCGTGCCCGACGGCAAGTTCGATCTGCCGGCCAGCCTGATGGCGGTGAAGACCGGCGGGGATACGCATTTCACCGTGGACGAAAGCGCCGATGCGGTGACGCTGAAGACCGCGCGCCTTTCGGCCCAGGTGTCATTGCACGATGGCGCCGTCCGCTTCCTGGATGCCAGCGGCAAGCCACTGCTGGCGGAACGGGCCGACGGACGCTCGTTCCAGCCGGAAACGATCGAAGGCAAGCCGTACTACGCCGTGCGCCAGCGCTTCGATTCGCCCGCCGACGAGGCCTTCTACGGCCTGGGCCAGCACCAGAACCGCCAGATGAACTACAAGGGCGAGGACGTGGAGCTGGCGCAGCACAATATGGACGTGGGCATTCCGTTCGTGGTGTCCTCGCGCAACTACGGCCTGCTGTGGGACAACAACTCGATCACCCGCTTCGGCGATGCGCGCGAATACCAGCCGCTCAGCCGGTCGCTGAAGCTCTACGACGCCGAAGGCAAAGCCGGCGGCCTCACCGCCAGCTACTACGACGCGGGCGGCACGCTGAAGCTCAAGCGTGTCGAGCAGCAGCCGGATTACCAGTACATCAAGGATCTCGCCCGGTGGCCCTCCGGATCGCCGGCCAGGACCACCGGCAAGGTGGTGTGGGAAGGCAGCATCGAGCCTTCCGTTTCCGGCGTGCACAAGCTGCGGCTGTATGCCAGCAGCTACGCCAAGGTCTGGCTGGACGGCAAGCTGGTCTATGACGACTGGCGGCAGAACTGGAACCCCTGGTACCACAACCTGCGCCTGCCGATGGACGCGGGCAGCCGGCACCAGCTGCGCATCGAATGGTTGCCGAACGAGGGCTATCTCACCCTGCTGCATCTCGATCCGCTGCCCGGCGACGAGCAGAACGAGCTGTCGCTGTTCTCCGAAGCCGGCCATGCGGTGGACTATTACTTCGTGGCGGGCGACAACCTCGACCAGGTGATCGCCGGCTACCGCCAGATCACCGGCAAGGCCACCATGCTGCCGCGCTGGGCCTACGGTTTCTGGCAGAGCCGCGAGCGCTACAAGACGCAAGCGGAGATCCTCGATACCGCCAAGCGCTACCGCGAACTGGGCCTGCCGCTGGACAATGTGGTGGAAGACTGGAGCTACTGGCCGGAGGACGCCTGGGGTTCGCACGATTTCGACACCGCGCGCTTCCCGGATGCGAAGGGCCTGGTCGACCAGCTGCATGCCATGCATGTGCAGCTGATGATTTCGGTGTGGCCGAAGTTCTATCCGGCGACGAAGAACTACCAGGAACTCGACGCCAAGGGCTTTATCTACCGCCGCAACGTGGAAAAGGGCGAGGTCGACTGGATCGGCAAGGGCTATCTCAATGCCTTCTACGATCCGTACGCCGAAGAGGCGCGGCGCATCTACTGGCGGCAAATCCAGCAGAAGCTCGGCGCGATCGGCATCGATGCGTGGTGGCTGGATGCATCGGAGCCGGATACGCATTCCAATCTGGATATCGCCGAGCGCAAGCTGCGCATGGGGCCGACGGCGCTGGGTCCGGGCGCGGCGTTCTTCAACTCGTATCCGCTGCTGCATTCCACCGGCGTGTACGACGGCTGGCGGCGCGACCATGGCGATCGCCGCGCCTTCATCCTCACCCGCTCCTCCTTCGCCGGCCAGCAGCGCAATGCGGCAGCGACGTGGAGCGGCGACGTGGCCTCGCGCTGGAGCAATCTGCACGATCAGATTTCCGCGGGCGTCAATTTTTCGCTGGCCGGCATCCCGAACTGGACGACCGATATCGGCGGCTTCGCGCTGGAGCCGCGTTACGAGAAGCCCGGCGCGGCGGATCTGGACGAATGGCGCGAGCTCAACCTGCGCTGGTTCCAGTTCGGCGCGTTCAGCCCGCTGTTCCGCTCGCATGGGCAGTTTCCGTACCGCGAGATCTATAACCTCGCTTCGCCCGGTTCGCCGATGTACGAGGCCTTGGCCTATTACGACCGCCTGCGTTATCGCCTGATGCCGTATGTCTACACCTTGGCCGGCGATACGTATTGGAAGGACGGCACCATCATGCGCGGGCTGGTGATGGATTTCCCGGGCGATGCGAAGGTGCGCGGCATCGACGACGAGTACCTGTTCGGTCCCGCCTTCCTGGTGGCGCCGGTGACCGAGTACAAAGCCACCTCGCGCGAGGTCTATCTGCCTGCCGGCACGGGCTGGTACGAGTTCCATACCGGCAAGTACCACGAGGGCGGCGCAACCCTGCAGGCCGACGCGCCGCTGGCGCGGATGCCGCTGTTCGTGCGCGCCGGGGCGATCGTGCCGACGGGGCCGGAGATCCAGTACACGGGCGAGCAGCCGGATGCGCCGGTGACCCTGCTGGTCTATGCCGGTGCGGATGGCCGGTTCTCGCTGTACGAGGACGAGGGGACCACGTACGGCTACGAGCAGGGGCGCTACTCGCGTATTCCGCTCAGCTATGACGACAAGGCGAAGACGCTGACGATCGGCAAGCGCGAGGGGGACGGCAGCGGGGCGCCGGCGAAACGGCAGTTCGTGGTTCGGGTGATTCGTGGGGATAAGGCGAATGCGGATGGGGTCGATGCGTCGGGTGACGTCAAAGTCGATTACGACGGATCCGCGCAGACCTTGAAGCTATAACGCCACCTGCCCCTCTCCCCTCCGGGGAGAGGGTTGGGGTGAGGGCCGGGCGGAGGGTCGCGAAAGACGCGTAGGTTGGGGTGAGCCGCTATGCCCGCGCAGCCCCCAAAAACTGCCTCGGCGTGCAATTAAACTCTCGCCGAAACACCGCATACATGTACTGCAGCGAGGTAAACCCGCAGCGTACGGCCACGTCCGCCAGCGGAATCGAGTTGTCCACCAGCATCGACCGCGCCATCTCCAGCTTGTGCTCCAGGATCGCCTGGTGCACCGTCTGCTTCAGCTCGCGCTTGAAATGCTCTTCCAGCAAGGTGCGCGAAATCCCGACGTAATCCGCCACCTGCTCGGTCTTGATGCCGAGGCAGGCGTACTGCCGGATGTAATGCTTCGCCCGCATCACATACGGACTGCGCAAAGGCTCGTGCTGGCTGCTGGCCTGCACGCTCAGGCCCACCGGCGGCACCAGCACGCGCGTGCTGGAGCAGTCGCCGCCGTGCAGCATCTGGTGCAGCACCTGCGCCGCCATGCGGCCCATTTCTTCCGCGCCCTGGATCACCGAGGTCAGCGGAATGCGGCTGAGCAGCTGCGCCATCGGGTCGTTGTCGATGCCCACCACGGCGATCTGTTCCGGAATCGGCACATCCGCCACCACGCAGGCCTGCAGCAGCTGGCGGGCGCGGGCGTCGGTCACCGCCACCACGCCGATCGGCTTGGGCAGCGAACGCACCCAGGCCACCATGTCTTCCTGCGAACGGCCCCAGCCGCCCGCGCTGGTGGGCGAACCGCGGTAGACGCTGCCCTCCAGGCCGTCGGCGGCGATCATGCGCAGGAAGGCGTCCTCGCGCTCCTGCGCCCAGCGGTTGCCGGGCGACGGCGGCAGGCCGTAGAAGGCGAAGCGCTGCAGGCCCTGCTCGATCAGATGGTCGTAGGCCACGCGCACCAGCTTGGCGTTGTCGGTGGCCACGTAGGGAATATTGGCCGGATAGCGGCTGTCGTCGGCATAGGAGCCGCCGATGGCCACCACCGGAATGCTCAGGTGCGCCAGCGCTTCTTCCACCGTGGGGTCGTCGAAGTCGGCGATGATGCCGTCGCCGCGCCAGTGCTGGATGCCCAGCGTGCGGCAGCGGAAATCCTCTTCCAGGAACAGATCCCACACCACGCGGGTGGATTTCAGGTATTGGCCGATGCCGGCGATCACCTGCCGGTCGTAGACCTTGTTGGCATTGAACAGCAGGGCGATGCGATGGGGCGACATGGGCGTACCAGTGACAGTAACCGACGGCACCTGCCGTGGATCCGGGACGCTACCAGTTCGCTCCTGCGCCCGCATGTCGCAACGCGACAGGGAAAATGAATGCCAGGGTGATGGATTTCGCAATTGCGCCTGGCTGACGCCGATTGCAGCATCCGGAGCATCCGCAGCCGACCCTGAATCCCCCGGGCGGCTCGCATGGGAGGTTTTCGATGAGTTACTTCGAGCACGTGGCGCCGATTCGTTACGCCGGCGCTAAGACGGACGATCCGCTCGCGTTCCGCCATTACGATCCGTCGCGCATCATCCTGGGCAAGCGCATGGACGAGCACCTGCGCCTGGCCGTGTGCTACTGGCACAGCTTCGTGTGGCCGGGCATGGACATGTTCGGCGCCGGCACCTTCCAGCGGCCGTGGCAGCAGGCCGGCGACCTGATGGCGCAGGCGCATGCCAAGGCGGACGCGGCCTTCGATTTCTTCCAGCGCCTGGGCGCGCCGTTCTATACCTTCCACGACACCGACGTGGCGCCGGAAGGCGCCAGCCTGGCCGAGTACGCGCGCAATTTCGCCAGCATGGTCGACGTGCTGGAAGCCAAGCAGGCGCAGACCGGCGTGAAGCTGCTGTGGGGCACCGCCAACCTGTTCAGCCATCCGCGCTATGCCGCGGGCGCGGCCAGCAGCCCGCAGCCGGAAGTGTTCGCCTACGCCGCCAGCCAGGTGTTCCACGCGATGGGCGCGACGCATCGCCTGGGCGGCGCCAACTACGTGCTGTGGGGCGGCCGCGAAGGCTACGACACCCTGCTCAACACCGACCTGCGCCGCGAGCGCGCGCAGCTGGGGCGTTTCTTCCAGATGGTGGTGGAGCACAAGCACAAGCTCGGCTTCCAGGGCACCATCCTGATCGAACCCAAGCCGCAGGAACCGACCAAGCACCAGTACGACTACGACACCGCCACCGTCTACGGCTTCCTCAAGGAGTTCGGGCTGGAGCAGGAGGTCAAGGTCAACCTGGAAGCCAACCACGCCACGCTGGCCGGGCATTCCTTCCACCACGAAGTGGCCACGGCGATTTCGCTCGGCGTGTTCGGCAGCATCGACGCCAACCGCGGCGACGCGCAGAACGGCTGGGACACCGACCAGTTCCCCAACAGCGTGGAAGAACTGACCCTGGTGATGTACGAGATCCTGCGCGCCGGCGGCTTCAGCACCGGTGGCTTCAATTTCGATACCAAGGTGCGCCGCCAGAGCGTGGACGCGGCCGACCTGTTCCACGGCCATGTCGGCGCGATCGACGCGCTGGCCCTGGCGCTGGAGCGCGCGGCGAAGATGATCGAGGACGACCGCCTGGCCGCCTTCAAGGCGCAGCGCTACGCCGGCTGGGACGGTGAGCTGGGCCGGCGGATCCTGGACGGCGGCTACACCTTGCAGGGCCTGGCGGACGAAGCGGCGAAGCACGATTTCCGTCCCGCCCACGTCTCCGGCCAGCAGGAATGGCTGGAGAACCTGGTCAACCGCTACATCTACGGTTGAACCCGATGTTCCTCGGGCTGGACCTGGGTACCTCCGCGGTCAAGGCCGTGCTGGTCGACGCGGCCGGCGCGGTGCGCGCCACGGCCTCGCAGCCGCTCACCGTCGCGCATCCGCAGCCGCGCTGGTCCGAGCAGGACCCGGCGGACTGGTGGCGCGCTTCCGTGGCCGCCATCGACGAACTGCTGCAGGCCGCCGCGCGCGACGGGATCCCCGCCAGCCGCGTCGCCGCCATCGGCCTCAGCGGCCAGATGCACGGCGCCACCCTGCTGGACCGCAGCGACCGCGTGCTGCGCCCCGCCATCCTGTGGAACGACGGCCGCAGCGATGCGCAATGCCGCTGGATGGAAACGCTGCCGGACTTCCACGCCATCACCGGCAACCTGGCCATGCCCGGCTTCACCGCGCCCAAGCTGGCCTGGCTGCGCGAGCACGAGCCGGCCGCGTTCGACGCGGTGGCGAAGGTGCTGTTGCCGAAGGACTACCTGCGGCTGTGCCTCACCGGCGAATACGCCACCGATGCCTCCGACGCCGCCGGCACCTTGTGGCTGGACGTGGGCAGGCGCCAGTGGAGCGCGCCGATGCTGGCCGCCTGCGGCCTCACCCGCGAGCACATGCCGCGCGTGCACGAAGGCAGCGAACCGGCCGGCCGCCTGCGCCTGGAACTGGCCCGGCGCTGGGGCATGGAGCGCGTGCCGGTGGCGGCCGGCGGCGGCGACAACGCGGCTGGCGCGGTGGGCGCGGGGATCGTGCGGCATGGCCAGGCGATGCTGTCGCTGGGCACATCCGGCGTGTACTTCGCCGTGTCCGACGGCTTCCTGGCGCGGCCCGAGCAGGCCGTGCACAGCTTCTGCCACGCCCTGCCGTACACCTGGCACCTGATGTCGGTGATGCTCAACGCCGCCAGCTGCCTGGACTACACCGCGCGCCTCACCGGCCACGCCGAGGTCGGCGCGATGCTGGCCGAAGCGCAGGCCACGCCGTGGCGCGACGACGGCCCCGTGTTCCTGCCGTATCTCAGCGGCGAGCGCACGCCGCACAACGACGTGCATGCCACCGGCTCGTTCACCGGCCTGCGCACCGACACCACGCGCGCGGACCTGGCCAATGCCACGCTCGAAGGCGTGGGCCTGGGGCTGCTCGACGGTATCGAAGCGGTCGACGCCGCCGGCCTGCGCGCCGACCGCGTGGCGGTGATCGGCGGCGGCACGCGCAGCGCCTACTGGCTGCAGATGCTGGCCGACATCGCCGGCCGTCCGCTGGAACTGCGCGCCGGCGGCGACGTCGGCGCCGCGCTAGGTGCGGCGCGCCTGGCGCATCTGGCCGCCGAACCGGGCGCGCGCATCGAGGAAGTGTGCGCCATGCCACCGCTCGTCGCGGTGCACCTGCCCGACGCCGGCCGACATGCCTACTATCGCGAACGCCGGCAGCCGCTGTTCCGCCGCACCTACGCGCAGCTGCGCGCGGCGGCGGCAACGTGAGCGGCCCGGCTATCCATTCGAGGGAGAATTCCATGAAGCGTCTGTTCGTGCGGGCCATGCTGGCCCTGGTCTCGGTCGCCCTGGCCGCCGCCGTGCTCACCGCCTGCAGCGGCAAGGCTTCGGACCAGCCGAAGATCGGCTTTTCCATCGACGACCTGCGCCTGGAGCGCTGGACGCGCGACCGCGACTACTTCGTGGCCGCGGCCGAGAAGCTCGGCGCCAAGGTCTACGTGCAGTCCGCCGACGGCAACGAGCAGCGCCAGGTGCAGCAGCTGGAGAACCTGATCTCGCGCGGCGTGGACGTGCTGGTGATCGTGCCGATGAACTCCAAGGTGCTGGACAACGTGATCGCCGACGCCAAGCGCAACGGCATCAAGGTGATCGCTTACGACCGCCTGATCCTCGGCGCCGACGTCGACGCCTACGTCTCCTTCGACAACGAGAAAGTCGGCGAACTGCAGGCGCAGGGCGTGCTCGACGCCAGCCCTAAGGGCAACTACTTCCTGCTCGGTGGCTCGCCGACCGACAACAACTCCAAGATCCTGCGCGAGGGCCAGCTGAAGGTGCTGCAGCCGGCCATCGACCGCGGCGATGTCAAGGTCGTCGGCCAGCAGTGGACGCCGGAGTGGGATGCGTCCAAGGCGTTGCGCATCATCGAAGACGCGCTTACCGCCAACCACAACGACATCCAGGGCATCGTCGCCTCCGCCGATTCCATCGCCGGCGGCGCGATCCAGGCGCTGGCCGCGCAGCAGCTGGCCGGCAAGGTCGCCGTGTCCGGCCAGGATGCGGACCTCGCCGCCGTGCGCCGCGTGATCGACGGCACCCAGACGATGACCGTCTACAAGCCGTTGAAGAGCATCGCCGGCACCGCGGCGGAGCTGGCGATGAAGCTGGCCAAGGGCGAGCAGCCCGCGTACACCAGCAAAATCAACAACGGCAAGAAGGACGTGGATGCCGTGCTGCTGCAGCCGATCCTGCTGACCCGCGACAAGGTGGACGACACCGTGATCAAGGACGGCTTCTACACCCACGACCAGATCTACGGCGCGAAGTAAGCGCGATGGCCGCGGAGTCCTGCCTGTTCGAGATGCGCGGCATCGCCAAGTCCTTCGGCGGGGTCAAGGCACTGGACGGCATCGATCTGGCCTTGCGCGCGGGCGAATGCCTGGGGCTGTGCGGCGAGAACGGCGCCGGCAAGTCCACCCTGATGAAGGTGCTGTCCGGCGTCTATCCGCACGGCAGCTGGGACGGCGAGATCCGGTGGCAGGGCCAGCCGCTGCGCGCGCGTTCGGTGCGCGACAGCGAGCGCGCCGGCATCGTGATCATCCACCAGGAGCTGATGCTGGTGCCGCAGCTGTCGGTGGCCGAGAACATCTTCCTCGGCCACGAGCTCACCCGCCCCGGCGGCCGCATGGACTACGACGCCATGTATGCCAGGGCCGATGCGCTTTTGCGGGAGCTGGGCCTGCACGACGTCAACGTGGCGCTGCCGGCCATGCACTACGGCGGCGGCCACCAGCAGCTGTTCGAGATCGCCAAGGCGCTGGCCAAGCAGGCCAAGCTGCTGATCCTGGACGAGCCCACCTCGTCGCTGACCTCCAGCGAGACCGAGGTGCTGCTGCGCATCGTCGAGGACCTCAAGCGCCGCGGCGTGGCCTGCATCTATATTTCGCACAAGCTCGACGAGGTGGAACGCGTGTGCGACACCGTCTGCGTGATCCGCGACGGCCGCCACATTGCCACGCAGCCGATGCACGAGCTCAGCGTCGACACGCTGATCGCGCTGATGGTGGGCCGCAAGCTGGAGAATCTGTATCCGCGCGTGGAGCACGCCATCGGCGAAGTAATTTTCGAGGCGCGCCACGCGACCTGCCTGGACCCGGTCAATCCGCAGCGCAAGCGCGTGGACGACGTGTCGTTCCAGCTGCGCCGCGGCGAGATTCTCGGCATCGCCGGCCTGGTCGGTGCGGGCCGCACGGAGCTCGTGAGCGCCATCTTCGGCGCGTACGCGGGCAAGAGCTCGGTCGAGCTGTTTCTCGAAGGCCGCCCGCTGAAGATCCGCTCGCCGGCCGATGCCATCCGCGCCGGTCTCGGCATGGTGCCGGAGGACCGCAAGCGCCACGGCATCGTGCCGCTGCTGGGCGTTGGCGACAACATCACGCTGGCCACGCTGGAGCACTACGCGCACGCCGGCCATATCGACCGCCAGCGCGAACTGCATACGGTCGAAGCGCAGATCGCGCAGCGCCGCGTCAAGACCGCCAGCCCGGCCCTGCCCATCGCACGGCTTTCCGGCGGCAACCAGCAGAAGGCCGTGCTGGCCAAGATGCTGCTGGCGCGGCCGAAAGTGCTGATCCTGGACGAACCCACGCGCGGCGTGGACGTGGGCGCCAAGGCCGAGATCTACCGGCTGATTTTCGAACTGGCCGCGCAGGGCGTGGCCATCCTCCTGGTTTCCTCGGAAATGCCGGAAGTGCTCGGTATGGCCGACCGCGTGCTGGTAATGGGCGAAGGCCGCCTGCGCGGCGATTTCCCCAACCAGGGCCTGACCCAGGAACAGGTGTTGGCCGCGGCGATCGACCCCGATGCGTCCGCGCGCGCGGCCTGACTCAAAGACACGGAATCCGCATGCAAGCCCAGTCCATCCAGCAACTGTTCGCGCGCTACAAGATCATGGCCCTGCTGCTGGCGGTGGCGGCGATCTGGATCTTCTTCCACGTGGCCACCGGCGGCGACTTCATCACCGCGCGCAATGTGTCCAACCTGTTCCGGCAGATGGCGATCACCGGCATGCTCGCCTGCGGCATGGTGTTCGTGATCATCGCCGGCGAAATCGACCTTTCAGTGGGTTCCTTGCTGGGATTGCTCGGCGGCGTGGTGGCGGTGCTGACGGTCAACCAGGGCTGGTCCACGCCGGCGGCGATCGTGGCGGTGCTGCTGCTGGGCCTGCTGATCGGCCTGTTCAACGGTTTCTGGGTGACGCATCTGCGCGTGCCCTCGTTCATCGTCGGCCTGGGCGGCATGCTGGCCTTCCGCGGCGTGCTGCTGGGCACGACGCATAGCGCGACCATCGCGCCGGTGCCGGCCGACCTGGTCTATCTCGGCCAGGGCTATGTGTCGCCGCTGCTGTCCAGCGTGCTGGGCGTGGCGATCTTCGCGGTGGCGGCGGTGCTTGCGCTGCTGCGCCGGCGCCGCCGCGCGCAGCTGCAGATTCGCCAGCTGCCGTGGTGGGCGGACGTGCTGAAAGTGCTGGCGATCGGCATCGCGCTGGCGGTGTTCGTGGCCACCCTCAACAGCTACGGCGGCATTCCGCTGCCGGTGCTGATCCTGGTGGCGTTGCTGGCGCTGTTCTCCTACCTCGGTGCGCAGACCGTGCTGGGCCGGCATATCTATGCGGTGGGCGGCAACCTGGAAGCCACGCGGCTGTCCGGCGTGAACGTGGCGCGGGTGAAGCTGGTGGTGTTCGGCGTCATGGGCGTGATGTGCGCGTTCGCCGGCATCGTCAATACCGCGCGGCTGGCGGCAGGCTCGCCGTCGGCGGGCACCAATGGCGAGCTCGACGCGATCGCGGCCTGTTTTATCGGCGGTGCCTCGATGCGCGGCGGCGCCGGTACCGTGCATGGCGCGCTGATCGGCGCGCTGGTGATGGCCAGCCTCGACAACGGCATGTCGATGATGGATGCGGAAACGTATTGGCAGTACATCGTGAAGGGCGCCATCCTGGTGCTCGCCGTATGGGTGGACGTGCTGTCCCGCCCGCAGCGCGACTGAAGGCCGGCCGGTTTTCCGCGCTGCCCCCTTTCCACGGAAGGCAGAAGCGAGAGGAAAACCAACCGTTTGTTTTCTTGGCCGCGCTATGGATATCCCCACTTCCACATCAAGTCATTCGCCCGGTTGATCAAGGCCTTGCGATAAGCCTCGATGATCATCCGCGCATCGATGCTGAGTCCGGAATCCCATCCGCGATCCATCGCTTCGAGCAGCGCGTGCGCCACCGCCGCGTCGTATTCGATCTTGGTCGGATCGAAATCCTCTGGCCAGGGCCGGTAATTCCCTTCGACGCAACGCATCGGTGCTTTCAAGCGCATCGCACAGTCCTCCGCCGGGTGTGGAGACCGGCGATTACAGCAAGCGCGAACAGGGCTTTGTAGTAGCCAAACGGCCGAGACGCTTTACTCGCCGTCCGGCGCATCCGCCACGTGCGCGGCCCATAACTTGCGTCCGAATTCGCGCAAGGGCCTGGGCGCTTCCAGGAAGGCTGTATCAAAAACGTAACTGCCGCCCTGGCCGCCGGCATCCCTGGTTTCGCCGCGCATCGCGTACTTCTGCGCACCCTGGTAGGCGATCACCTTCATCGTGTCCGAAGAAATATCGCCGCGGCACATCAGGCGATACGCCATCCACATTTCCGCCGTGCCGTTGCCATCGAGGTCGGTGACCTGCAGCGCCGCGCCGCGGAAAAAAGTGGCCTGGTGGTCGACGCCGCAGTCGTGCACGTAGTCGTGCAGACTCCAGCGCAACTGCGCCTTGCCGCCGGCGAGGGTGTAGCGCACGGCGTAGAGGTCGTCGTTGTAGCCGTATTCGCTGTTGTCGTCGCTATGCGTACTGACCACGACGAGGTTGTCGCCCTCGGCGTCGGCCCAGCGGAGGGCTTGCTTGAAGTTGCCTTTGAAGGTGATGCCGGTGGGCAGCTGTGCAGCGGTGATGGGCTGGGCGATGGGGCTGGCCTGCGTGGAGAAGATGAAAGCGGACAGCAGGAGTGTGGCGAATCGCTTCATGGGTTTCATCCTTGAATGGTGGAATATCCCGCTTGGCATTGTCTTTCAAAGGCAGCTTGGATGCGCTGCCAGACGTGTCTCCTTAGACGAGTCTTAGGAGATAACTCGCTTCCTTGCAGTAAATAATCGGATTCTTCGTTAAAGCAGATTCCTCTGATGGTCGAGAGCACGATGCATTTCTACGATGGGCCGCAACTCACATCAGAGAAGTGCCCATGCAGCGGTTGCGCAAGTCCGCTCTCGAACATGTCACGCGCCGTTGCGCTCTGATGTTGATCTGGCTGATCGCGGCGTCCTCGGCACACGCACAGTCCGCACCGCATTCAGGCGTGCGCTCAGGAAAGAGCATGCCGATCGAACTGGTGGCTACGGAAGCGAAGCGGCAGATGGAGGTGCGGTTATCCCGCCGGCTCCATGAGGTGGCCAATCAGCGCATATGGTTCGATGAACGGCCAGGTCCGATCCGTGTGGACGTGCGGTTCGACGATGGAG
Source organism: Dyella marensis (assembly GCF_049532885.1). Taxonomy (NCBI): domain Bacteria; kingdom Pseudomonadati; phylum Pseudomonadota; class Gammaproteobacteria; order Lysobacterales; family Rhodanobacteraceae; genus Dyella; species Dyella marensis. The sequence goes on along the minus strand of NZ_CP064029.1, from coordinate 4,886,196 downwards.
GAAGGGTGCTGATCGACTTGGGTCCAGGCCTTGGCAAGCTATCGAACACGCCGGATATGGAGGACCTGGAGAGCTTGCTGATCAACACTTTCGATCTGGAGCTGGCCGACCAGGTCACCCACCATGGAATCAGCTTTCTGTTCGATGGCAAGGACATGTATTTCTACCATCCGGAGGAGCGGCCTCCGCCGCCAAGGCAAAGGGCGGGGATGCGTAGCTGGCCACGGGTGGTGCTGGGAAAGACGGGCACAGCGAATCTACGCGGTGCCCGTGTCCCGCCTTGCGGTCAGAGATCGGAGAAATGCGGATCCAGCGGCCGCACCTCGCACTCCACTTCCCACTGGTCGCCGTGCGCCTGCAGAAAGCGCTCGATCCAGCCAGCGGCTTCTTCCGTGCTTGCGGCCTTGAGCATGAAATAGCCGCCGATCACTTCCTTGGTCTCGGTGAACGGGCCGTCTGTGGATTTGATGCGGCCCTTCGACAGGCGTAGCCGCTTGCCTTCCCTGGTCGGCGCCAGGCCGGCAGTGTCGATCAGCACGCCGGCCTCTTTCATTTCCTCGATCAGCTTGCCCATCTCGGTCATCAGGCGCTCGTCGGGGGCTTGGCCGGAGTTTTCGTTGATGCGGATGAGGGTAAGGAAGCGCATGGATTTCTCTCCTGGGTGAGTTGGAATAGTGGCGGCGCAACCTGTCGAGGGTGCGTTCCATCCAGGCGACGAACGAAGGGCGGAGGAATCGACATGCGTAAGACTCTGAATCTGAGCGCAAAGCCTTGTCGGGCACCGGTGAGCCGGGGCAATGTGACGGCAAGAGGGGCCAAGGCAGGCCAAGGGGAAGCAGGTGATCCCATCTTTCAATCATTCCGGCGTTCTTCCACCCTTTGTGGGGGAGGCACACCGCACAGACGGCAGGTCGCCTTATGTGACTGATCTCGCCACCATCAGTCGTCAGTTCGTGACGAGCGATGAGAGGCAGACGATATTCGAAGGACTGCTCCGGTATCGTTCGGCTTTGCGCATCGTGGGACTCGTCACGGGGTTCCAATGGATCGATGGAAGTTTTGTGGAGGCCGCCGAGCTCACCCGTCTGCGGCCACCGGAGGACGTTGACGTCGTCACTTTCTGTTGGCGACCAAAGGAGATGGACATCGATGCGTGGGTCGCTCTGGTCAACGAGCGCACGGATCTCTTCGATCCGGAGGAAAGCAAGCGCATCTACAAGTGCGATGCGTATTTTGTGGATCTCGGCGTAGCTCCAAACTGGCTGGTGATGCAAACAGCGTATTGGTCAGGGCTCTTTTCGCATCAGCGAGAAACATTCCTGTGGAAAGGCCTGCTTCAGATCGACTTGGGAGAGGATCTGTCGGTCGAAACGGCGGAGGCGGGCCATGATTAAGCAGCCGAGGCTTCAAGGCTTGCGCGCCGATCTTGGCGCGGCCCGCTCCATGCTGGCCGGCGCGGAAAAAGCTGGCGACCCGGTTGGAATGTTGCAGTTCCAGAAGAAGAACGATGCCTTGGAGCAGGAGCTCGCGGAGCTGGCAGGGACCACGGATAAGCTGGCGAAAGTTGCAGTCTTCTTTGGTGGCCGGCCTGTCATCGGTTCACGCGGCGTAGATGCAGAATTCGCCAGCAAGGCCATGGACAGCTTCCAGAAGCTCGTATCGCGTCAGTTCGCGCGTATGGAAGCCGGCGATCTTGGCTCGCGAGGTCCCGTTTCGGTGCAAGGCGAGGCGCGACTGATGATTACCGATGTGGCGCGAGGTTCTGTGGGTTTTGTGCTTGAGGAAGCGCCGGAGCAAAGTCAGATGGTTGAGACTGAGCTGGCGGTCGCCATAGAGCAGGTCTCGGACGCCATCTCCAGGCTGGGAGGGGACGGAGACGAATGGACCGATACGATCGAGCAGCTCGATGATCGCGTGGTCGCTTGTCTTAAAGAGTTCTTCTCTGTGCTGGATGAAGGCGGGGCGACCTTCAGGATCGTGGAAGGCAGTCGAGACCGGGAGGTATCGCGCGCTGAAATAAGCAGGGCGCGATCCCGGGCCGATCTGACGCGCATAGCCCAGGAGCAGACGGGGTGGATCGAAGGTCAGATCGTTGGCTTTACCAGCAAGTCATTCGAATTCGCCCCAGTGGCGGGTGAAAAATTGACAGGAAGGATGGACCCGGGGCCTGCGCGCCTGCTCGAAAAGGCCGGCATGGAGCATGAGCTCGACAAACTGCTCTTTACGCCGATACGAGCCAAGTTTCAGGTAAGAACGGTTGCAAATGGCTCGTTGATTCGTCGTTACCACACGTTGATCGCGATCGATGATCGCAGCAGGAGCGATTGAGCTTTGCTGACTTTCCCGGGTTGCTTGGGTGGAGTTCGCGCTATCAGGCCAAACCCCAGAGGTGCATGGCTTCTGCCGCAATGACCTCCGGATACTCCTCCTGAAAGAACAACTTCCCCTCCGCCACCCGCCGTATCCCACGCGAGCGCGGAAACACCCGATCCAGATACTCCGCATCCCCCATCGCAAAAATATCGTCGCTCGCCCCCCACACCATCCGCACCGGCACCTGGCTGCGCTGGAGCTTCGCCTCGATCCCCGCCAGCGGATTCGGCTCCAGCGCCAGGTGAAACGCGTGGTACTGCTTTCGCCGCAGCGGCGTGCTTACCAGCGGCGTCACGTAGTAGTCGATCGTTGCGTCCGCGAAGCGGCTCGGGTCGTGGAATACGCTGGCGCCGAAGGTGGAGCGGGCGAGCGCGCGGTCCGTCAGCCATTCGGCGGTGGCGTCGGCGAGCGTGCCCTTGCGCGCCATGTCGATGGCGGGTTGCACCTTCGCCGGCGGGCTGTCGATTTCCACGTCGCCGTTGGTGAGCAGCAGGGTGCGCACGTGCTCGGGGTAGCGGACGAGGAACAGCTGGGCGATGGCGGTCCCGCAGTCGCTGGCGACGATGTCGACACCGCGGATGGAGAGCTTGTCCAGCAGCGCGGCGAGCATGGCTACCTGATCCGCGGCGCCCAGCGCCTGGTTTTCGTGGACTTCCGAATAACCCAGGCCCATCAGATCCGGTGCGATGCAGCGGCGGTGCGCGGCGAGGCGGTCGATCGCGCCGCGCCACTGATAGCTGTTGAGCGGGGCGCCGTGCAGGAACAGGGCGGCCTTGCCGCGGCCGCGGTCGGCGTAGGCGATCCGGCCGAACGGCAGTTCGGCGTAGCGGCGCATGGCGCGGAAGGCCGCGGCATCGGTGCGGCTTTCTCCCGGCAGGCCGCGGGCCTGCGCCGGAGCGATCCACCCGGCCGTCGCGCCGGCGGCCAGGGTGGCGAGGCTGTACTGCAGGAACTGGCGGCGCTGCATGGTCGGACTCCGTTCGGGGACGGCCGCCATGCTGGCGCCTGCGCTGGAGCCGCACCGGCACGAACGGCCGGCGCCGGGCACGGATGGATGATTTCCGGCACATGCCGGTCGGCCCGGATCGTCGAACGATGGAGGGCATGACCGGCCGCCCCGACTGCTATCCCGCCCCTGCCGCCGCCGCGGGGCCGTTGCCGCTGCTGGATGTGCTCACTTCGCCGGTGCCGTCGGGCCGTTTCGACTCGCCGGTCGATCATCGCCACGTGCTGTGCCTGCACCTGGGCGTACCGGTGCCGGTGTCGTACCGCGCCGGCCGCGTGGAACGCGAAGGCACCCGCCTGCACGGCCAGTTCTGCGTCGTCCCCGCCGGTTCCAGCACACGCTGGACGCTGGCCGCGCCGGCCACCTCGCTGCTGCTGCGCTTGTCACCCCAATTGCTGCGGGAAACGGCCGAGGCGATGGGCACCGGCGCCTATGACGCAGCCCTCGCGCCTTCCATCCACGTCCGCGACCCCCAGGTCGAACGCATCGGCTGGATGATGCAGGCGGAGGAACGCGACGCGCATCCGGGCGGCCGGCTGTTCGCCGACAGCCTCGCCTCCGCGCTGGCCGCGCGCCTGCTGGTGCTGCAGACGCGCCGGGAAGCCCCGGCACAGACACGGGCCCTGCCCGCCTGGCGCCTGCGCCGCGTCGTCGAATACATCGAGGCCCGCCTCGACGAAGACCTCACCCTGCCCGAACTAGCCGCCGTGGCCGGCTACAGCCTGTCCCACTTCAAGCCGCTGTTCCGCCAGGCCACCGGGTTGCCGGCGCACCGTTTCGTGATGGAGCGGCGCGTCGAGCGCGCGCGGCTGCGCTTGATGGAGGGCCGGCTGAGCCTCACGGCGATCGCGGCCGAAGCAGGCTTTGCGCATGCGGGCCACATGACGCGCTGCGTGCGGCGGGTGCTGGGGGTGAACCCTTCGCAGATCGTGCCTGGCAAGCGTTGAATTATCCGAATTTGCCCGTGGCATGAAGCGGTTCACATCCTCGCGTTACCGTTAACCGCATTTACACCCGGCTCCCGCACAAAGCGGCTAAAGTCCCGCCGCTACTGTGATTTCGCAGGAAGCCGACCGTGATGCGAAGGAGACGTCAGATGTACAAGATCACCGGGGCAGGACTCGCCCTGTCCGTGCTGCTGCTGGGCCAGACCGCGTGTGCCGCCCCCGCGACGGACCTCAACGCCATCGTCAAGGCGGTCATGGAAGACCAGTACGGCAAGCAGTACGACGCCAAGCACGCCTGCTGGACCTTTACCCACACCACCGAGCAGGGCGACGACCTCACCTATTGCATGCAGCCGGGCAAGCCCGAGCTGGTGGACACGGCCAAGGGCAAGCAGCTGTTCGTCTACGCCGCCAATGCGTACGACATCCACGACGACAACCGCTACAGCTACGGCCAGACCGATCCCGGCCTGCTGGGCGCGTTCCAGGTCAGCATCGACGCCAAGGGCGAGTGGACCTTCGTGGCCATGGACAGCGCCATGGAATTCGGCAGCAACGGCTACTGCGGCTGCAACAAGGCCGGCTTCGTCAAGCTGAGCCACCAGGGCGACTACGGCTGGCTGTTCGTCAGCGGCAGCGCCATCCAGGGCAAGGTGGTGGCGGACTACAGCATCGTCATGTCGCGCCAGGGCGGCTTCGTCGACGTCAGCCGCATCCCGCAGACCAAGGCCAGCGCGCAGGACGTGACCTACGAGCTGAAGGTCGCCGAGCGCGCCGGCCCGGGCCTGTTCCCGCTGACCGTGACCAAGACCCGGGCGAAGGCCAAGGTCGAGGACATCACGGTGAATTTCGACCCGAAGAAATACGCGTACCAGCTGCCCGCGGGCAAGTAATCCGCCCGGGCGCCCTTGTTCACGGAGGAAACGAACATGTCCAAGATCGACGAACGTTGGGAAGCGAACAAGCAGGACCTCGCCGAGGCCGCCGCCAAGGCCGGCATCGAGCCGGGCCTGATGGCCAAGATCGCCGGCTTCGAGTCCGGCTACAACCCGCATGCGCGCCCCATCGCCGGCGCCAAGCACGCGGAACTGAACACGGTGACGCAGTTCGACGGCACCAAGGCGATGTCCTCGGCCTATGGCTACGGCCAGTTCCTGGACGACACCTGGGTCGGCATGGTGCACAAGTACGGCGAGAAGTACGGCGTGCCCAACGCCGACAAGCTCACCGCCGACCAGATCAATTCGCCGGAGATGCGCAACAACTCCAAGCTGCAGGCCGGCATGCTGGCGGAATTCACCAAGCAGAACATGCAGCTCGGCGCCAAGCTGGGCGGCCCGGATGCGGACGCCAACGTCTATGCGCTGCACAACCTCGGCCAGGGCGGCGGCACCAAGTTCCTGGAGGCGCTGAAGGCCGATCCGAACCAGCGCGTGGACCACGTACTCTCGCACAAGGTGATCGAGCGCAACCCGGGCCTGTACGGCGACGGCAGCATGACGGTGGCCGAGGCCTACAAGGGCATGGGCCAGCAGATGGACAAGTACGCCAAGTACGCGCAGGAGCTGGAAAAGGGCGTGCCGGCCAAGTCGGCCAGTGCGCCGGCCGCTCCCATTCCGGTGCCGCCCGCCAAGTCCGAGGCGCAGCCGCCCAGGCACGCGGCCCCGGCCGGCCATGCGGTGCTGAAGGAAGGCGACAAGGGCCAGGACGTCAGCGCGCTGCAGAAGCAATTGCACGACCTGGGCTACAAGGGCGCCGACGGCAAGCCGCTGCGCGTGGACGGGCAGTTCGGCCCCGGCACCAAGGGTGCGTTGGAAGCGTTCCAGCACGACCATCACCTCCAGCGCGACGGCGAAGCCGGCCCGCTCACCCAGAAGCAGCTGCAGACGCAGACCAGGCTGCATGCGCAGGAGCAAGCAGCCAAGCCGCTGCTCAACCAGCCCGGGCACCCGCAGCACGCGCTCTACAACCAGGCGCTGGACGGCGTGCAGAAGCTGGGCGGCGGCGCCTCCAGCGCGCAGCGCGAGAACTTCGCCGGCTCGCTGGCCGTCGAGGCGCAGCGCCAGGGCCTGAAGCAGATCAACCACGTGGTGCTGAATGACGACGGCTCGCGCGCCTGGGCCGTGCAGGGCGACCTGCGCTCGCCGTTCAAGCAGCACGCCGAGGTGAACGTGGGCCAGGCGATCAACACGCCGCTGGCGCAGAGCAGCGCTTCCAGCGCGCAGTTGCACAGCGCGCCGGGACAGGAGCAGGCCAGGAACCAGCAGCAGCAACAGCAACAGTCTCAGCAGCTTGGCTCGCCATCTCGCTGAGGCTCCAAAGCGGCGCCCCATTGTCGGCATCCCGGCGTAGGCCGGGATTCGGTGGCGGTATCGTTCGGTTGTCGCACTGACGCGTGGGTGTCTCGCCTACGGCGAGTGTTTCGCCCCGCTGCCGCGGGGCGAGTTACTTCTTCTTTGCGTGCCCAAAGAAGAAGTAACCAAGAAGAAAGGGCACCCTGCTTGGCGCCCTCAGCAGCGCAGCTGCTGAGGGTCCGTGAGGGCTGGCCGGGCTTTTTGACAGGGCATCCATGCCCTGATCAAAAAGGCGGGGACATCGTGTCCCCGCCCCCCTGCGGGGGCCTTTTCGTCCAGCCCTCACCGCCGGCGCCAAGGGGACCCGGTAGATCAAGAGCAGAAGCGCGCAAGCGGAACGCCGCGGCTGCGCCGCGTGCTCTTGGTTCGATTTTCGCCTCGCGCTCCATCTCCCTCTCCCCGCCGGGGAGAGGGCCGGGGTGAGGGGCTGGGTGGAGCGCGTCATCGAATCTCGCGACAAGCCCAAGAACCATCCCCGTCGAAGCGTCCCCATGTGCGCCCCGTCAAGCTTTGGTCGCCATGGCCGACATATGTTGGCTACAGTGTCGGGCTGATCCGCAGCGAAACGCGCCATGGAAACCCATCGAGCCACTCCTCCGCCCCGCCGTTCCGCCGGCCCGCAAGGCACGCGGCTGTTTTCGGCCGAGGAGCTCAAGCGCCTGGCCGCCCAGGCCGAACCGGACACCGACGGCCGCGCCAGCGCGCAGTCGCCGGTGCTGGAAGGGGCTTCCGAAGGCTTCGAAGGCCGCCGCTTCGCCCTGCACGCAGGGCGCCAGACAGTAGGCCGCGGCGGCCATAACGACGTGGTGATCGACGACCTCAGCGTGTCGTCCACCCACGCCTGGATCATGAACCAGCAAGGCCACTACGTGGTCATGAACACGCTGTCCACCAACGGCACCTTCGTCAACGGCCAGCGCGTGCACGAGGCGCCGCTGCGCCACGGCGACCGCGTGCGCTTCGGCCAGGCGGAGTTCGTGTTCCTCACCCGCGAACCGGGCGGGCGCATGCGCGCCGTTACCGGCTGGCTGATCGCCGCCGTGGCGGTGGCGCTGGCCGGCGCCGCGGCGCTCACCTGGTGGCTGACCACCCGCGCATGAACGCCGTCGCCGCACCGCGGATGATCGGCCGCTACCGCATCGACGGCGTGCTCGGCGCCGGCGCCATGGCCATGGTGTATGCCGGCTTCGACCCCGGCATCGACCGCCCCGTGGCGATCAAATGCCTGCACCGCCGCGCCGCCGCGCGCGGCCTGGAAGAACGCCTGCTGGCCGAGGCGCGCGCCGCCGGCCAGCTGGTCCACCCCAATATCGTCACCATCTTCGACACTGGGCGCACCGAGGACGGCCGCGCCTATATCGCGATGGAGCGGCTCACCGGCGAGTCCCTGGCCAGCCGCGTGGCGCGCGAAGGCCTGCCGCCGCTGTCGGTGGTGATCGAGCTGGCCACGCAGATGGCCGCCGCGCTGGACTACGCGCACGGCCAGGGCGTGCTGCACCACGACGTGAAGCCCGAAAACATCATGCTGGTCGACGACTGGCACTACGCCAAGCTCAGCGACTTCGGCATCGCGGAGCGCCGTGCCGAGGGAGCAGGCGACGGCCGCATCGTTGGCGGCACGCCCGCCTACATGGCGCCGGAGCGCCTGCGCGGCGAAGCGGCCGATGCGCGCAGCGACCTGTTCTCGCTCGGCGTGGTGCTGTACTGGCTGATCACCGGCAAGCTGCCCTGGCCGGACATGCCCGACCTGCCGCGCCTGCTGCGCGAACGCCAGCGCCTGCCGCGCCCGGTCATCGATCCGATCGACCCGGCCACGCCGGCCATGCTGATCGGCGTCGTCAACACCCTGCTCTCGCCCGCCCCGTCCACGCGCTACCAGCGCGGTGCCGAGGTGATCGACGACCTGCGCCTGGCGCGCAAGGAGTACGAGCGCGCGCACGAATCGCCGCTGGCCTCGCGCATCATCTCGCTGCGCACGCGCTGGATCGGCGCGCTGGCCGCGATCCTGTGCGTGGTGCTGCTGGCCGGCCTGGCCGCCATCTACGCCAAGCAGAACACCGCGGTGAACGGGCTGGCCACGGATTTCGGCGGCTCGCTCGGCCGCGTGGTCGCCGGCGAGGCGGCGGAAAACCTGCTGCTGCACGACGACGCGGCCACCCGCGCCCTGGTGCAGGACGTGGCGCGCAACCAGCAGATCCATTACCTGGCCATCGCCAACCGCGACGGCAACGTGGTGGCCAGCACGGCGCCGGCGGAACTCGGCGGCGCGCTGGCGCCCGCCCCCCTGTCGCGCCGCGTGCTGGACGACGGCGTCACCAGCTACCGGGGCCGCATGGGCAGTGCGGGCGAAGCGGCGATGCTGCTGTTCGACGTGCCGATCCGCTACCAGGACAAGGGCGTCGGCATGCTGCGCCTGGGCGTGAGCACCGCGCCGCTGGCGGCCGCGCAGCGCACCACTTTCTGGGTGATCGCGGCGGTGCTGGTGGTGACCCTGGCGGCGATGGTCGGCGCGGCCTATGCGCTGTTCCGCCGTCCGCTCGCCCTGCTGGGCATGCTGGGCGAGGCCATGCTGCGCGTGGCGCGCGGCGAATACGGCTACCGCATCCGCCTGGTGCGGCGCGACGAACTGGGCCGGCTGTTCGCCACCTTCAACCTGATGAACAGCTCGCTGCAGGCACGCCAGCCGGGCGAGACGCCCTCCGCCCCGGGTGCCGCCGCCGATGCCGCCGCGCAGCCCACCCTGGTGCTGCAGGCCGACGACGAGGACCGCCAGGCGCTGGGCTGAGCCCGTCTCAGAGCTGGCCCGTCTCCGAGCTGGCCCGCCTCAGAGCTGCTTCAGGCGCTGCTTCAATTCCACCGCGCGGGCGCGATAGATCACCGCCCGCTCGTAGCTGGGGTCGATATCCAGCACGTGGTCCCACAGCGCGATCGCCTGGTCCAGCTTCTGGTCGCGGTACAGCAGCACCGCGCGCTCGTGGTAGGTGGACAGCAGCTGGTCGCGCAGCAGCTGGTCGCCGGCCGGCTTCAGGTGGGGATCGAGCTTCAGCGCCTGGTCCAGCCGCGCCAGCGCGTCGGTCTTGCGGCCCTGGCGCAGCAGCACGGTGCTTTCGGCCTGCAGGCGCTGGGCGTCCGCGGGCGTGGCAGCCGGCGCGGGATTGCCCGCGGGCGCCGTGGGCGCCGCCAGCAGGTCGTCCGCCGTGGCGCGCACCACCAGGGTGTCGGCGGCCGGCGCGCGCGACGGCGCGGTCGGCAGGCGCACGGTGTCGCCCACGTGCAGCGCGGAGGGGTCGTCCGAGCCGTTGTAGCGGGCCAGGATCAGGAAACGGCTGGCGTCGCCCAGGAAACGCGAGGCCAGCGTGCTGTACGAATCGCCCGGCTGCACCACGTAGTTGCGCGAAGCCGCGCCCAGCGCCTCGCGCGGATCGGCAGTGAGCTGGCGCAGCAGGCCCTGCGCGGCGCGGTCGCCGGGATAGCGCGCCAGGTACTGGCGCAGGCGGCGTTCGCCGTCGGCGTAGCGGCCGTATTGCAGATAGGTGTTGACCACGGTGGCCGGCGGCATCAGGTCCGCGTCGCGCACATCGGCATTCGCGGCCGGCGCCGTTTTCGCCGCGGGCGCGTTGCCCAGGGCCTTGTCCACTTCCGAACGGACCACCTTGACCTGCGCGCAGCCGGCCAGCGCCAGCACGGACACGACCAGCGCCAGGCGCCTGCAATGCAACGAAACCACCACCGTCTTCCCCTGTATCGTCCGGCGCCGCCTAGTCCGGCGCCGCCCCGAGGCGGCGATCTTCCGGGATCGCCTGCCCTGCCGCGTTCTTCCCGCATTGGCGCGGGGAAGAGCGAAGCGACATTAGCGCCGACACGGCCGGCGCGCGAGAGGGCCATGCCTGCGTGGCCCGGAACGATCAAGCCAGTCATGCCGATTCGCCATCGCTGAAATACGCCCCGGCCGGCTGTTCGACGCCGCGGCGCGGGCCTAGCCTGCACTGGCTTCCCCACGCATCGAGGATCCCCATGCTTCGCCATCGCACCTGCATGCTTTCGGCCGCCCTGCTCGTGGCGCTGTCCGCTTCCTTCGCCCAGGCCGCCGTTGCCGCGCCGCCGGACAGCGCCACCGCCAAGCCCGCCATGGACATGGCCGCCATGCCGGTGCCGGCCTGGCTGGTCGGCACCTGGACCCTGGTCCGCTGCGACAACGTCTATCCGGACGGCCGCCGCGTCGAGCTGTACGGGCACGACCCGCAGGGCCAGTGGATGATCGACGCGCACGGCCATTACGCCATGGTGATCGCGCGCGCCACGCGCACGCCGTTTGCCGCGGGCGACAAGGCCAAGGGCACGCCGGAGGAATACCGCGCCGCGTCGCTGGACATCAATGCGCACTACGGCACCGTCGGCGTGCAGGGCGACCAGCTGACCTCGCATATCGCGCAGGCCACCTTCCCGAACTGGAACGGCCGCGGCGGCAGCACCGGCTTCAGCCGCGACGGCAATCAGCTGACCTATATCGTGGCCAGGCCGTCGAGCGGTTCGTCAGAGGGTGCGCACGGCGAAGTCGTCTGGCGGAAGCTCGACTGACGGGGAGGTTGGGGTGAGCGCAGCGAACCCCAACGTGGCCGCAGCGTTGGGGTTCGCTGCGCTCACCCCAACCTACGCCGCCAGGTGCTTGAACGCCTCGGCCAGGGTTCGCAGCGCCTGCCGCGAGCGCGGGTCGTTGAGCCCCGTGTACAGCACCACGTCCTGCCGCGGCAGCTCCGGCAGCGACAGCGCCGGCCCGACGTCGACCGTGCCGCCCGGCGCCGCGCGCCGGGCGAGCACGGCCACGGCAAGTCCGGCCGCGGCGGCGGCGCCCAGCACCGCCGCGCCCTTGCCGATGAAGACTTCGGTCCAGGCGATGCCGGCCTGGTCCAGCGCGCGCACCGCCGCCGCGCGGATGCTGCACGACTCGCCCTGCGTCGACAGCGGCAGCGGTTCGCCCGGGCGCAGCCGCCAATGCGCGGCGGCGATCCAGGCGAACTGCTCCGCGTAGATCACCTCGCCTTCCTGCCGGCGGCTTTCCGGCTGCATCACCAGGATCGCGTCCAGCGCGCCCTCCTCGTAGGCCTGCAGCAGTTCGCGCGAACCGCCCACGCGCAGCTCCAGCAGCAGCTGCGCGTCGTGCTCGTTCATGTGGCGCAGCAGGGCCGGCAGTTCGCTGCCGACGATCAGCTGGCTGATGCCCACCGTCAGACGGCGCCGCTCGACGTGGAACGACGACACCGCACGCTCATGCGCCCCCACCAGTTCGCGCGCCGCTTGCAGGAACAGCGAGCCTTCCGCCGACAGCCGCACCTGGCGCGGGGTGCGTTCCAGCAGGCGCCGGCCCAGCTGCTCTTCCAGCCGCCGCAGCTTCAGGCTGAGCGCCGACTGCGTGGTGGCCAGCGTCTGCGCGGCGCGGGTGAAACTCTGCAGGTCGGCGATGAAGACGAAGGCCTTCACGGCATCCAGGTCGAGGGCTTTGGTGGAGGACTTCATCGAGGCGCTTCCGGTGGACGGTCCGTGTGACTGCGGGGCGGCGCGGCGGTTCCGTGCGCGCCGGGCGCCTTCTTGTAAAGCGTCCGGCGCGGCAGGCATAGTCCCTGGCGGCAGTCGACGTGGGGAATGGCATGCGGGTCCGCCTGGAAGACGTAGCGCGCGCGACGGGCGTGTCGCCCAAGACGGTGTCCCGCGTGCTGAACGAGGAGCCGTCGGTCAAGGAATCCACGCGCAAGAAAGTGCTGGCCGCGATGGAGCAGATGAACTACCGGCCCAGTCCCGCCGCGCGCGGCCTGGCCGGCAGCCGTTCGTTCCTGATCGCCATGCTGTACGACAACAACGAGAACCCCGCGTCCACGTACCTGGCCGAGATCCAGGACGGCGTGCTCGACGCCTGCGATGCGCACCGCTACAGCATGATGGTCAGCCCGCTGCGCCTGCGCGGGCACGATCCGATCCGCCGCATCGACGCGCTGGTGGCCGACCACCATATCGACGGCGTGATCATGACGCCGCCGCTCACCGACCACGCGCCCCTGCTGCGCCGCCTGCAGGAACACGGCGTGCCCTGCGCCAGCATCTCGCCGCTGCAACGCGAAGCGGCCATCGGCGTGTGCATGGACGAACAGCAGGCGGCGAAGGCGGTGGTGCAACATCTGCTCGAGCTGGGCCACGAGCGCATCGGCCATATCCTGGGCATCGCCAACCACGGCGCCAGCCGCTGGCGCCTGCAGGGCTACAAGGACGCGCTGGCCGCGGCCGGCCTGCCGTTCGATCCGGCGCTGGTGGTGCAAGGGGAATTCACCTTCGGCTCCGGCGTCATCGCCGCGCGCGGCCTGTTCGAGCTGGCCAGGCGGCCGACGGCGATCTTCGCAGCCAATGACGACATGGCGGCGGGCGTGATGTGGGCGGCGAACGAGCGGGGCCTGAAGGTGCCGAAGGATCTCTCGGTCTGCGGCTTCGACGACACCCCGCTGGCGACCCAGCTGTGGCCGCCGCTGACCACCGTGCGGCAGCCCAGCCGCGAGATGGGCAAGCTGGCCACCTTGCAGCTGATGGACAAGCTGCGCGGCCGCGGTCCGGGCTTGCTGTTGCAGGTGCCCTATTCCCTGCAAATACGCGAATCCACCGCCAAGCCCTGACGTAGGTTGGGGTGAGCCGCAGGCGAACCCCAACGGTGCGGTGCGTTTGGACGTTGCGATGTCGGGGTTCGGTCTGGTCCTAAAGTGCTGCAACGCCAATTGACAGCGCTGTCATTTCTGGCAGGCTCAGCGGCTCTGGGGGCAGCTCCGGGGTGAGCGCCGATGGTTCTTATCGTGGAAGGGAGAAAGGCGTGCTGGCGTCCGTTCGTCGTATGCGTGTTGCACCGATCGCTTGGGCCCTCGCCCTCGCCTGTCTGCCGCCCGGCGCCGTGACGGCCGCCGATACGGCCGTCCATCCCGAGCAATGGCCCGCGGCGCATTGGCCGCTGCCGCGCGATGCCGCGCTCGAACAGCGCGTCGCCGCGCTGATGGCGAAGATGAGCGTGGAAGAAAAAGTCGGCCAGCTGATCCAGGCCGACATCTCCGCCATCACGCCGGACGACCTGCGCACCTACCGCCTCGGTTCCATCCTCGCCGGCGGCAATTCCAAGCCGGAAGGAAAGACCACCGCCACGGCGGCACAGTGGAAGGCGCTGGCCGATGCGTTCTACCGCGCCGCGATGGATACCAGCGACGGCCGCCAGGCCATCCCGCTGCTGATCGGCATCGACGCCGTACACGGCCACAACAACACCGTGGGCGCCACGCTGTTTCCGCAGAACTCCGCGCTGGGCGCCACGCGCGATGCGCAGCTGATCCGCGACATCGGCGCGGCGACCGCGGCCGAAGTGCGCGCCACCGGCATCAACTGGACCTTCGCGCCCACCCTCGCCGTGCCGCAGGACCTGCGCTGGGGCCGCGCCTACGAAGGCTATGCGCAGGACCCGAAAGTGGTGGCGCAGTACGCGGCCGCGATGATCGAAGGCTTGCAGGGCAAGGCCGGCACGCCGCATTTCCTCGACGCCTCGCACGTCGTCGCTTCGGCCAAGCACTTCCTCGCCGACGGCGGCACCAAGGACGGCAAGGACCAGGGCGACGCGCAGGTCAGCGAAGCCGGGCTGCGCGAAGTGCACGCCGCCGGTTATCCGCCGGCGATCGATGCCGGCGTGCAGACGGTGATGGCCTCGTTCTCCAGCTGGAACGGCCAGAAGATGCACGGCAACAAGGCGCTGCTCACCGGCGTGCTCAAGGGCCGCATGGATTTCCAGGGCTTCGTGGTCGGCGACTGGAACGGCCATGGCCAGGTGCCGGGCTGCAGCAACGTCGACTGCCCCGCTTCGATCGATGCGGGCGTGGACATGCTGATGGCGCCGGACAGCTGGCGCGGCCTGTACGAGCACACGCTGGCCGAGGCGAAATCCGGTGCGATCTCCGCCGCGCGCCTGGACGACGCGGTGGCGCGCATCCTGCGCGTGAAGTTCCGCGCCGGCCTGTTCGAAGCCGGCCTGCCCTCCGCGCAGCCGCTGGCCGCGAAATCCGCCGAGGTGATCGGCAGCCCCGCGCATCGCGCGCTGGCGCGCCGCGCCGTGCGCGAGTCGCTGGTGCTGCTCAAGAACAACAACGGCCTGCTGCCGCTGGATCCGCGCAAGCGCATCCTGGTGGCCGGCGATGCGGCGGACAACATCTCGCGCCAGAGCGGCGGCTGGACGCTCACCTGGCAAGGCACGGGGCTGAGCAATAAGGACTTCCCCGGCGCGCAATCGATCGGCGCCGGCATCGCCGAGCAGGTGAAGGCAGCGGGTGGCCAGGCCGAGATCGCCGCCGACGGCCGCTACGCGAGCAAGCCGGACGTCGCCGTGGTGGTGTTCGGCGAAGACCCTTATGCGGAATTCCAGGGCGACCTGCCCAACCTGCTGTATCGCCCGGGCGACGAACACGATCTGGAACTGCTGCGCCGCCTGCATGGCGACGGCATTCCCGTGGTGGCGGTATTCCTCAGCGGCCGTCCGCTGTGGGTGAATCGCGAGATCAACGCCTCCGATGCCTTCGTCGCCGCATGGCTGCCGGGCAGCGAGGGCGGTGGCGTCGCCGACGTGCTGCTGCGCAAGCGCGACGGCAAGATCGCCAACGACTTCCACGGCAAGCTCGCTTACGCATGGCCGGGCAGCGGCGTGCACGGGCAGGGCGAATCGCGCTTTCCGTTCGGCTACGGCCTGCGCTATGCCGACCATGCCAGCGTCGCCGACCTGTCGGAAGCCTCCGGCATCAGCGGCGAGCAGATTCCGGTGGGCAACTATCTCGACCGCGGCAAGTCGGTGCGCGGCTATACGTTCCGCCTGCTCGGCGCCGACGGCGTTGCCTCGGTGGTCAGCACCTCGCAGTCGGCCACCGGCGACAGCAGCCTGCGCATGAGCGCGCTCGACTACAAGGCGCAGGAAGACGCACGCCGCTTCGAGTGGACGAAGAGCGGCGCGGAGTTGACCATCCAGTCGCGCGCACCGTTCGATCTGGATCGCCAGACCAATGGCGACGTGCTGCTGGTGGCGACCGTGCGCGTGGATGCGCTGCCGGGCAAGGACGCATGGATCGGCATGGGCTGCGGCGCCGGCTGCAAGGGGCGCGTGGCGCTGGGTCCGACGCTGGCGGCCTTGCCCACCGGCACGTGGACGCGCATCGGCGTGCCGCTCAAATGCTTCCGCGCCGCGGGCGCCGACATGCACCGTATCGACCAGCCGTTCGTGTGGGGCGCGGGCGCCGGATCGTCGGTGGCGCTGGCGCGCGTCGCGCTGGGCACCGACGCCGACCAGGTCGTCGACTGCGCCAGATAAGCGCCGAACCGGGCAGCCCGGCACGGCGCTGCCGCAAGCATCTTCCCGCTATGCACCATGGGGGCCGCCACGTTCGCTGGCGGACCCTCGCAAAGCCCGTCACAGCAAGGGTTTGATGTGGAGTTCACGCGTGCTGCCACGCGTCAAGCTTCCGCGGGAAAGGCGGTCTATCATCCCCGAATGACAGCGCTGTCATTTTGACATCCAGCATCACGCCGCCGTCGGGGAGACGGCGGCGCCCATCGCCAAGAAGTAGGGGAGACTTACATGAAGTTGCGCTACTCAGCTTTGCACGTCGCCTTGGCCCTGGCGCTCGCCACGCCGGCGGCGTTCGCGGCGGACGGTCCGCAGGCCGCGCCTGCACAGAACACACCTGCACAGGGCGGCACCGCGCCGGACAAGAAGGTCAAGCAGCTCGACGCCATCGAGGTCAGCGCCACCAAGCGCGAAACCCCGCTGCAGAAGACGCCGGTCGCCGTCAGCGCCATCACGCCCGACACGCTCGACAAGGAGCGCGTGATGACGGTGCAGGACCTGACCCGCCTGGTACCCGGCCTGCAGGCCACCGCGCAGGGCGACCACGGCGTGGTGACGCTGACCATGCGCGGCATCGGCAACGACAGCGCCAAGACCGAATACGCCGACCCGGAAGTGGCCACCTTCGTCGATGGCGTGTACTCGCCGCGCGCCGAAGCCGCCGCCGGCCTGCTGCTGGACATGGACGGCGTGGAAGTGCTGCGCGGCCCGCAGGGCACGCTGTGGGGCCGCAACTCCACCGCCGGTGCGATCAGCTTCCAGACCGCCAAGCCCGACATCAATGCCGGCTTCTACGGCAACGCGCAGGTCGAAGCGGGCAACTACAACATGATGGGCGCGCGCGCGGCGGTGAACCTGCCGATCAGCAGCACCTTCGCCATGCGCGTGGCGGTGGTGCACGCCCAGCACGACGGCTACGTCGATTACCAGAATCCGGCCAGCCAGCTGCCCAGCGTGGCGCAGCAGCAGGCGACGTATCTCGCCGCCGGCGGCAACCCCGCCAAGTTCCGCCCGATCGACCCCAGCCTGTTCGTGCAGGGCGGCGACAAGTACAGCGCGCAGGATCAATCGGCCGCGCGCGTCAGCGCCTTGTGGCAGCCGAGCGAGGCGTTCAAGTGGAACCTCTCGTACGAGTACTTCATCGATCGCGGCACGCTCAACATGGGCCTGATGCAGCAGCCGCGGCAGGGGCAGAAGTTCTGGTCCGCGCTGATCGACACCGCGCCCGATCTGCACCGCAACTCCGGCACCTTGCGCAGCCGCATGGACTGGAACATCGGCAGCAATATGCAGCTGAGCTATGTGGCCGGCTACAACCATTTCTCCGGCAAGAGCCAGTTCGACCAGGATTCCGGCGTGCAGGTGCCGACCAGCTTCGCCACCGGCGCTTCCTCGCAGAACGACCGCACCAACTCGTCGAACTACAAGAGCTACAGCCACGAGTTCGACCTGAAGTCGGTGGGCGAGCAGACCGTGGACTGGATCGTCGGCGCCTATTACGGCTACGAAGACAACAACATCCGCTTCGACATCCCGATCATGAACGGCACGATGGTGTCGGAGTCGGTGGCGTGGCAGGGCTCCTTCATCCAGCCCAAGGAGACGGTGAAATCCACCGCGCTGTTCGGCCAGGCCACCTGGCATCTGTCCGACCACTGGCGCCTGACCGGCGGCCTGCGCTGGTCGGACGATGAGAAGAAGAACATCGGCGGCCGCGGCTGGGGCTGGGCGTACGATCCCACGGTGCCGCAGGTGCCGATCGCGCCGAGCACATACCCGAGCCCCGCGACCGGTTTCAATATCTCCACGCGCAACGACGCCAAGTACAGCGACGACCGCGTGACCTGGCTGGCGCGCATCGACACCGACATCAGCGAACACGGCCTGCTGTATGCCAGCGTTTCCACCGGCTACAAGTCCGGCGGCACGCAGGACGCCGGCACGCTGTACAAGCCGGAGACGCTGACCAACTACGAGATCGGCACCAAGTTCGTCTTCCTCGACGGCAAGCTCACCTGGAACACCGCGGCGTACTACGAGGACTTCAAGGACTTCCAGCTGTCCGCGCCGATCACCTATCCGGACGGCAACCGCGGCCTGGGCTTCAACAACGTCAAGGGCAGCACCAAGGTGGCGGGCCTGGAGTCGGAGCTGGCGTACCAGGACAAGGACGACCGCGCCAACCTGGTGCTGTCGCTGATCCCGAAGAAGGAACTGGGCACCTTGCTCTATGCGGGCAGCAACGATTACCAGGGACTGCCGGCGTGCGCGCCGCAGTCGGGTATTTCGGCCTGCATGAATATCTCCGGCAACGATCTGCCGCATGCGCCGAATGTCGCGCTCACCGCGATCTACGAGCACGATTTTCATCTGGGCAATGGCGGCCGCCTGACGCCGCGTTTCAGCGGGCAGTACCAGAGCGACCAGTGGCTGAGTACGTTCAACCTGGGGGCAGGGGATAAGCAGAAGGCTTATTTCCGCGGCGACCTGGCGCTGCGCTATACCGAGCCGCAGGATCGCTGGTGGGCGGCGGCCTTCGTGCAGAACGTCACCGACGGCCGCGTGCGGACCAGTGCGGGGCGGTTTGCGATGCCGGACGGGAGCTTCCAGTACGTGTCGCAGTATCTGCCGCCGCGGACGTTCGGGGTGCAGTTGGGCGTGTGGTTCTGACCGGGTTCCATCCGCCGGCGCAGCGATGGCGCCGGCGTACTCCCCTTGGCCGGGTCCGCGCGACCCGGCCCTTTCTTCAGGGCGAAAGCGGACACGCCGCTGCCGCCTGACGCGTAGGTTGGGGTGAGCCGAAGGCGAACCCCAACAGGCCTCCCGCGTGGCCGCACCGTTGGGGTTCGCTGCGCTCCCCCCAACCTGCGCTGCTGCCACGGGATGTCAGCAGTCCGGCTTCGCTGCGACCGCTTCGACCATGCCTGCTGGCATGATGTACGGACCTCACCCCGTGATGGCCCCCACATGCCGCCCCGCACCACCCACGCCCAGGTCGCGCTCGCGATCGGGGTCCTGCTGATCGCCATGGTGTCGTACCAGTGCGGCGCCTCCCTGGCCAAGCACCTGTTCCCCCAGGTCGGCGCGCAGGGCGCCACGGCGTATCGGCTGGGGCTCAGCGCATTGATCCTGCTGCTGTGGCGCCGCCCGTGGCGCCGCGTCCACCGCGGCAAGGACTGGCGCGTGCTGTGGGGCTACGGCCTGGCGATGGGTGCGATGAACCTGGTGTTCTACATGTCGCTGCGCACGATCCCGCTGGGCATCGCAGTGGCGCTGGAATTCACCGGCCCGCTGACGCTCGCGATGATCGGCTCGCGCCGCCTGATCGACTTCGTGTGGATCGCGCTGGTGATCGGCGGCCTGCTCCTGCTGCTGCCCCTGCAAGGCCAGGTGCATGCGCTCGATCCGGTGGGCGTGATGTATGCGCTGGCGGCGGGCGTGGGCTGGGTGCTGTACATCGTGCTGGGCCAGCGCACCGGCGCGGCGTATGG
Organism: Dyella marensis; assembly: GCF_049532885.1. Taxonomy (NCBI): domain Bacteria; kingdom Pseudomonadati; phylum Pseudomonadota; class Gammaproteobacteria; order Lysobacterales; family Rhodanobacteraceae; genus Dyella; species Dyella marensis. Next base: position 4,866,625 of record NZ_CP064029.1, on the reverse strand, counting down.
CGCCGATGCGGTCACGCTGGGCACTTCGATCGGCGCCCTGCTGGCGATCCCCTTCGGCGTGGCGCACGCCGGCACCGCACTGCTGTCGCCTTCGCTGCTGCCGTACGCGCTGGGCGTGGCCTTCCTCAGTTCCGCGCTGCCGTACTCGCTGGAAATGATCTCGATGACGCGCCTGCCCGCGCGCACCTTCAGCACCTTGCTGAGCCTGGAACCCGCCGTCGCCGCGATGGCCGGCGTCACCCTGCTGGGCGAGCGCCTGACCACGCTGCAGTGGCTGGCCATCGGCGCCATCATCATCGCTTCGGCCGGCACCGCCTTGAGCGTGCGCCGGCCGACCGCCGTCGAGCCGGGCACGGCCGTGAATTGAAGCGGCTCAGCGCTCCACCACCGGCAACCACACCGCCGACGGCTGCGCGCCCGACCGCAGCACCGTGATCGTCGCCGCGCGGTAATCGCCCGGCTTCGCCTCGAAGATATTCGGCACGAAGGTCTGCGGGTTGCGGTCGTACAGCGGAAACAGCGAGGACTGGATCTGCACCATGATCCGGTGCCCCGGCTGGAACACGTGGTTCACGTTCGGCAGCTCGAAGCGATAGCGCTGCGGCTGGTTCGCCGGAATCGCGCTGGGATGCTCGAAGCTCTCGCGGTAGCGGCCGCGGAAGATATCCAGCGCAATCGGCAACTCATAGCCGCCCATCGACGGATCGTGCGTCACCTGCGAGGGATACACGTCGATCAGCTTCACCACCACGTCGCCATCGGTGCCCGTGGTGGCCGCGCGCACGTCCGCCACGGGGATGCCCTGCACGCGCACCGGCGCGGTCAGCACCGGCGTTTCGTACACCAGCACGTCGGTGCGTCCATCGACAAAGCGCTGGTCGCTCACCAGCCATTTGCTCCAGGGCAGATAGCCGGCATAGGTCGAGCCGTAGGCGAAGAACGGATCCAGCACGGGGCGCGGCAGGAAGGGCACCGGCCTGGCCGGATCGCTGACATAGCTGTCGCCCGCATCCGCTTCGGTGGGCGCGGCGAAGCTCAGGCCGAAATCCTTGCCCAGGTACAGCGGCTTCAGGGCGTTCGCGCAGCCGTGCTCGCAGGCCGTGGGCCAGTCCTCGAATCGGTCCCAGCGGTTGTCGCCGGTGTTGTAGACCGAGACGCGCGCCAGCGGCGCCGCCGGCTTGTCGCGCAGGTAGTGTTCGAGGAAGGGCAGCACCATGTCGCGGTTGTATTCCAGTGCGGTGTCGCCCGACCACTTGAGCGACCCCAGCGCAAAACCGGTGCCGTTGACCTGGCTATGCGACCACGGGCCCAGCACCAGCCAGTTGTTGGACGCATGGCCGGCGGCCTTCAATGCCAGCCATGCGTGGTTGGCACCCCACATGTCCTCCTGGTCGAACAGGCCCTGTTCCCACAGCGTGGGCACCGACGAAGGATGCGCCGCCAGCAGCCGCACCAGGTCCTGCCCCTGCCAGAACGCATCGTAGGCAGGGTGTTCCATCACCCGCGCCGTGAACGGCAGCTTGTCCAGGCCGCGGCTGCGCACGTAGTCGCCGGTGGAGCCGGCGCGCAGGTACTCCTCGTACTTGTCGTAGGTGTCGCTGGGCGTGACCGCGCCGGCACCCTTCTGCACCGTCTGCATATGCACATAGCCGAGCATCAGGTTGCGGAACGCGCCATGGTGGAACCAGTCGTCGCCCATATAGGCGTCGATCACGGGACTCTCCGGCACCGACGCCTTCAGCGCCGGATGCGGATCGAGCAAGGCCATGGCGGCGGTGAAGCCTTCGTACGACGAACCGATCATGGCGACGCGCCCGTTCGATTCCGGCACGTGCTTCACCAGCCAGTCGATGGTGTCCCAGGCGTCGGTGACGTGATCCACCTTGGTGGGATTCAGCGGCCCGCGCACCGGCCGCATCATCACGTAGTCGCCCTCCGAACCGTATTTGCCGCGCACGTCCTGATACACGCGGATATAGCCGGCCTGCGCGAACACCGCATCGCCCAAGGGCAACGCGGACAGCAGCGACGAGCTGGTCGCATTGCCCGCGCGCTCGTCCGCGTTGTACGGCGTGCGCGTCAGCAGGATCGGCGCATCGTGCGCGCCCTTGGGCAGCATGATCACCGTGTAGAGCTTCACCCCGTCGCGCATCGGGATCATCGCCACGCGCTTGACGAAGTCCTGCCCGCCCGGCACCGCGTCGTCGAATGTCTTCGGGATATCGTTGACGCCGTACAGCGGCGCCTGCTTCCGCGGTGCGTCGGCCGCGGCCACCGTGGCCGCCATGGCGAAGAGGCACAGCAACAGCGACCTGCCCAGGGTGGTCCTCATGCGTCCGATCCTTTCAGCGGGGATGTCCGTTCGATCTTAGGCACGGCCCGCGCGCCGGCGAAAACTAAAAACGCTAATGGCTCTTATAAGATGCGATTATCCGGCGAGGCCCGGCATCCCCCACGGTCCGGCCCACCCACCTGATCACGGACAGCGGCATGGGCATCCGACTCGATATCGCATTGCTGCGCAGCTTCGTCGCCATGGCCGACGCCACCTCGGTCAGCGGCGCCGCCGGGCAGGTGGGCCGCACGCAGGCGGCGCTCAGCCAGCAGCTGAAAAAGCTGGAGCAGGCCGTGCAGCAGCCATTGATGATCCGCAGCGGCCGCGGCGTCTCGCTCACCACGCATGGCGAACGGCTGCTGGCGCATGCGCAGCGCATCCTGCGCACGCACGACGAAGCGGTGGCCGACCTCACCGGCGAGAACCTGTCGGGCCGCCTGCGCTTCGGTTGTCCGGACGATTACGCCCGCGTGTTCCTGCCCGGCCTGCTGCAGAGTTTCGCCAGCCTGCATCCGCAGGTATTCATCGAAGTGGTGTGCGCGCCATCGCCGCGGCTGCTGGAACGCTTGCGCGACAAGTCGCTGGACATCGCCCTGGTATCGCAGCCGGACAGCGCGGAGCGCGGTCATTTCCTGCGCCGCGAACCGCTGGTCTGGGTGGGCAGCAAAGGCAGCCAGGCATTCCGGCGCGATCCCCTGCAGCTGGCGCTGTCGGATCCGGATGCGCTGGATCATCTGGCCGCGACCGCCAGTCTCGATCGCGCCGGCCGCGAATACTGCATCGCCTATGCGAGCGGCAGCGTGGCCGGCCTCACCGCGGTGGTGCGTTCCGGACAGGCCATCACCGTGATGACCCTCACCGGCGTGCCGCCGGATCTGCGCGTGCTGCCGCCGTCCAGCGGACTGCCGGCGCTGCCCTCGATCGGCATCACCATCCAGAACGCCGCGCATGCATCGAGGCTGTCGAGCCGTTTCGAAGCGCATGTGCGGGCGGTACTGCCCACGCTTTGACCGCCCAGGCCGGGCAAACCGCCTACTTCATGCCGATGCGCATCGCCTTTCAATGCACCGTACGGCGTATGTCGGGCCTGCCAGCCAGCCCGTAGATTCCGGCAGGGAGGCGCTGCCTCCCCGGGGCGGCGGCCAGGGCTACGCCGCGATCGACGCCCGTCACCATCACCGAGGGTCAGCCATGAAGCATCTGCTCATGACCACGGCCGGAACGCTCCTGCTCATCGTCGCCGGCGGCACCGTGCTTTCCGCGCAGGAGAAAGCCAAGGGCCCGCCGGGCACGCACGACAAGTACTCGCTGGTCTCGCCCAGCGGCATCGCCTTCGCCGACTTCAAGGGTTACGAGGACTGGTCGGTGGTATCCAGCGCGCGCACCGACGAGGTGCTGAAGGTGATCGTGGCCAATTCCATCATGATCAAGGCCTACAAGTCGGGCATTCCCGGCAACGGCAAGCCGTTCCCGGAAGGCTCGAAGATCGCCAAGCTGCAGTGGAAGTTCAAGAAGAGCACCGAGGCGCCGTTCGTCGTCGACGTGCCCGACGTGTTCTCGCAGGCCTTCGTGATCGAGAAGGACAGCAAGCGCTTTCCCAGGAGCGGTGGCTGGGGTTATGCGCTGGTCGACTACGACGCGGCCGCGGATACGTACAGCGCCGACCCCACCGGCGTCGCCGACTGCGGCCACTCGTGCCACGTCAAAGTGGCCGCGAAGGATCACATCTTCCATCCGTACCAGAAGCGCTGATGCCGGCAGGCAAGGGGCTTGCATCGCCGCAAGCCCCTTGCGCCGACGTCAGGGTCCGATCGGCAGACTGGCAATGCCGGTTGCCGCTGCGCCGGAGCCGCCGGCCTCGGTCACCCACAGCAGGCCGGCGCGCTGTTCCAGTGCGATGTTGTAGTAGCCGCTGTTGGCCGGCGTAATCGTGTACTGCGCGATGCGGCGGGCCTTCGGATCCAGCATGCCGATATAGCCCGCGTCCTGCTCGAACCAGACCCGGCCGCGGCTGTCCACGCGCATGTCTTCCGCGTTGGCGTTGGCGATGGGCAGGGGATATTCGATCCAGCCGCGCGTTACCTTGGGCTTGACCTCGCTGGTGCTCGGCGGTGCCGGTGCACGCGTAGGCATCGCGCGTGCCGTGACGGTGGGTTTGATCGTCGCGGGCTGCGGGCTCGCCGCGCGCGTCGCCGGCTTGGCGGTTTCGTCGGTGTGCGGCGCCACGGCCGGGTCGAGCAGCGCCAGCGCATTGCCGTAGTACTCGGACACCCACACCGTGCCGTCGGCATTGGCGATCACGCCGGAGGGTGTGCCACCGGCTGTCGGCACCAGGTAGGTGCTGATCGTGTTCGTGCCTGGGTTCAAGCGCCGGACCTTGTTGGTCCCTTTCGGCCCGGCGCCAGCGTAGTTGCGTTCCACGAACCACACGTTGCCCTGCGGGTCCAGGCTCAGCTGTTCCATATGGTCGTCGGGATGCTCCAGCCGCACCGTCCACTCGGTGACGCTGCCATCCGGCGCGAGGCGCCCGACGCCGGCGGTGACGGTGAACCATTGGCTGCCGTCCGGCGCGAGCTGGATGAAATACGGTTTCTCGCGCGAAGGAATCGCGTACTCGACGAGCGCGCCGCTGCGCGGATCCAGGTGCCCGATCGCGCGGCGGACCTGATCGGTGAACCAGATACCGTCCTTGCCGGTTTTAAGAATGAAAGGCTGGCCGCCGTCGGGCAGCGGGTACTCCGCCGAACTGCGATCCGGCCGGAGCACGGCGATCTTTCCGGCGCTGGTTTCCGAGTACCACACGTTGCCGTCGGCGGCGACGTCGACGCCCTGCGGCGTGCTGGCCTGGGTAGGCGTGGCGAAGGTGTCGAAGCCGGCCTTGGCGGGAGCCGCATCGGCGGCGGCGAGAGCAGGCACGGGAAGCAGGAGGGCAACGGCGCCGAACATGGCCGGCGCGGCCAGACAGAGCATGCGATGCATCACTCATCTCCTTGTGATGGGCGGGAATGCCCGCGATCCGGACGGCTGCCCGGATCGCGCGGCACGCTAGCACAGGGTTTCGTGAAGGCCCGTGCATGCCAAGCCCGCTCCCCGCCGGCGTTTTCAGCGGATGGCAGGCGAGAGGATGGCCCATGCCGCGGCAGTGCGTGCCTGCCACCCGCCGGTGAGCAGGCGATAGCGGACGCCGCGGGCGGCGAGTTCGCGCAGGTACCACCGGTGTTGCCATGCGCGGAAGGCTTCGTCGCGCCGCGTGCCGTCCTGGATGAAGGGGACGTCGGGCGCGCACAGCAGCACCTCGTCGTAGGGGCGTTGCGCGAGCGCTTCCAGTTCGGCGCAGGCATGGCCGAACATGGCCTGCGCGTAGAGCAGGGTGGTCAATGGCGTGGTGTCGCAGAGCAGGAAGCGTTGCGCGGTGGGCGCCAGTTGTTCTTCGCGGGCCACCTGGGTCCGGGCGATAGGCAGCATGTCGTCCGCGACGAGTCGCCCCTGCTTGTGCTCCCACAGTTCGCGGCCGTATTCGGCGGCATGGACCGTGCCCAGCGCGTTGGCCAACTGCGCCGCGAGGGTGGACTTGCCGGTGGATTCGCCGCCGAGGATCGCCACGCGCCGCACGAAGTCGCCATACACCAGGGGATCGAGCGAAGCGCGCGCACGATGGACGTCCGCACGCACCGCCGTGCCCGATACGGGGATGGCGGTGCGCGCGGCATCCACGCAGACATGCATCACCGCCGGGCCACCGCGCTCGCCCTGCGCCCGCGACAGCGACGCGGCGAAGCCGTCGCCGTAGGCTTCGCTGGTAAAGACGGCCTCCACGTCCACGCGCAGCACTTCGCGCAGCAGCCAGGCCACGAAAGCGCGATGTTCCTCGTCCGATGCTTCGTTAGGCGGCAACGCGACGCCATGAGCCGCCAGCCGCGCGTCGTCGACCACCAGACGCGTCGCCCGCGGATACAGCGCCGCCAGCCAGCGCTCGCGCCGCTCCGGTTCGCAACCGGGAAACTCCGGCCTGGTATAGCTGACGATCACCAGCTGCTCGCATGCGGCTTGCGCACGGTCGAGCAGATATTGATGTCCCCGATGCAGCGGACAGAACTTGCCCACCACCAGAGCGGCGCCGAAACGCTTCACGCCACCGCTTCCGCACGCCGGAACAGATTGTGCCAATGCCGCCACGCCACCCATGCATTGATCCAGTACGCCGAATAAAGCACGGCCGTCAGCATCAGCCCGCGCGAGGCATACAGCGGCACCGCCACGCTGTTGACCAGCAGCCAGATCGGCCAGGTCTCGATCCGCCGCCGCATCAGCAGCAGCTGCGCCAGCACCGACAAGGCCAGCACGGTCGAATCGGCAAACGGTGCGTAGGCATCGGTAAAGCGATGCAGCAGCGAACCGTACACGAGGGTGGCCACCGCCGCGCCCGCCACGAACCAGGCCAGCGTGCGCGGCGCGGTGCGGCCGATCGGCAGTTCCGCGCGCCCGCCATGCCGGCTCCAGTACCACCAGCCGACCACGCTGGCGCCGACGAAGAACACCTGCAGCAGCACGTCGGCGTACAGGCGCGTTTCCCAGAACAGCAGGGCGAACAGGGAGCAGCCGGCGATGCCGGTCCACCAGGTATGCACGCTGTTGCGGCCGGCCAGCAGGATCGATGCGGTGGCCAGGGCGTTGGCGACGCCTTCCAGCAAGGTCATGCGGCCATGCCTCCGGGCAGGTCGGTGGTGTATTGCAGCACTTTGTCCTCGCTGGTGAGTTCGATAACGCGGACGTGGCGTCCGCGCAGCGCGGCGGATACCCGGTTTGCCGCTTCGCTGGCGTAGTTCATCTCGGCCTGCGCCAGCGCCACCGCCACGTCGCCGTTCGCGGCCTGATGCACGGCGTAGCGCGACAGCGGCAACGGCAGCAGCGCATGGGTCAGGTCGATATTGTTGATCCAGTCGCCGTCCCGGGTGAGGAAGCGTACCGGCTGGCGTCCATGCAGTTGTGCGATGGCGGGGCCTTCAGGGGTGTCGATCAGCACGCCGTGGTCGCCGGTGCGGTAGCGCAGCAGCGGCAGGCAGAAGTTGAAGCCGCCGGTCAGCGCGATTTCGCCGGGTTGTCCCTGCGGCACCGGCTGGCCGTGCGCATCCAGGGTTTCCACGTACATGCGGGGCTGCAGCAGCACGAAGGAATCGAGTGTCTCGTCGTACACACCCAGCGGGCCCGCCTCGTTCATCGAATACACGTCCAGCACCGGGCAGCCGAAGCGCTCGCTCAAGTTCGCGCGCAGCGATGCGGACAAGGCCATCGATACCGAGAGCAGGGCGCGCGGCCGGTGGCGTACCGGCAGTTCCAGCAGCGCCGCGAAGGAAATCGGATCGCCGGCGATCACCTCCGGCTGCATCGCATCGAGATAGCGCGCGCGGTCGGCGGGATCGCGCCAGTCGTCCGGATGCAGGTTGATCTTGGCCAGGCCCGACTCGTCCATGGTCGGCGTGACCGAGATATAGGTGAAGCATTTGCGCTGCAGGCCCAGCAGCATCACGCCGACCTGGCCGCGGCCATGGCGCAGTTCGATGCCGGCGCGCCGCAGCGCGCGCTGGTGGAACGCCAGATAGCGGCCGGCTACCAGCGGGTGCGATGGCAGGATCAGCGGATGGCCGGTGGTGCCGGTGGTGCGGAAGTTGATGAGTCGATCCAGTGGCACGGCGTCGGGCACGAACTGTGCGATATCCGCGGCGAGATCGCCGCGGCCCACCGTGGCGATCTGCGCGAAGCCAGCCGGCCGGCCGAGCGAGCGATAGTGCGGGACCTGCGCGAACACCTCATCGACGAAAGTATCGAGCCATGGCGGTGCGTGGCGCGTGCTCCATGCGAAGCGCGCAGCGGCCACCTCGCGCTCGTAGGCGCGCAAGTCCTCGACCTCTTCGGCCAGCAGGCGATTGCCGCTGCGATTGCGCAGCATCGGCGCACTGGGGTGCTCGCTCATGAAGCGCAGCATCGCCCGGCCCGCCTCGCTCAGCGTCGGATAGCGCTCGGCGTCCGTCGGTTCGCGGCTCACTCGCGCGTCCACTTGTCCGCGGACTCCTCGGCCGCCTTGCGCGCCAGCGCTTCGCGGATGGCGCGCGCACGCGCCTCGGCTTCGCGGCTGGCCTCCAGCAGCCGGCGCCGCTCGACGCCGCTGACGCTGGCGAGGCGATCCGCCGCCTGGCTGGCGGTTTCGCCTTCGGGCGTCAGGCCCAGCCGTGCGATGGCGGTGCGCGCCAATTCCTCGCGGCGCTCGGGTTCGAACACGTAGCGCGAGGCATTCGCTTCGGCCGCGAGCGCGGGAACCGCGTCGGCGAACAAGGCGGGCAGCGCGGGCGAGGCCTTGGCGAGACCGTGCCAGGCATCGTCCGCCAGCAGCCAGGCCAGCACCGCCGACAAGCTCAGCTGCTCGGCGGACACGGCTTTGAGTTCGCCGGACAGCGTGGCGAGCAGGCTCATCGGCGCCTGGACATCCAGCGCGGCGAACACGTCGTTGACCACGGCGGCCACGCGCACCTGGCCTTCGCCGCCGCGCCACGGCGGGGCGAGGAAATCCGGCGGCGTCTCGATCAGGCGCCGCAGCAATCGTTCGAGCGAAGGTCCGGCCGGCATGCTCATGTCCCGAACTTGGCGAAAACCTGGGTGGAAGGACAGTCCGCGCACACCGCCGCGGACTGGCGGACGGCGAGCCGTGCGCGCAGGGCGGTTACGTCGTGCGCGGTGCGGATGTCGCGGGTGCTCATGGGGCTATGGTCGATGGTGAAGCTGCACGGCGCGATGCGGCCGTGCTCGTCGATAAAGATGGTGGGGCGGCGCGGTGCGCAATCGGCGACGGCAATGGCGCGGCCGGTGGCGCTGGCCTCGAAGCGGTCGAGGTAGGCGTCGTGCGCGCACAGGCGCACGCCGCGCCCGGCCATGCGCGCCGCCAACGGCGGCAGCCGGGTGCGCAGCCAGGCCACGTCGGCGGCGCGCAAGGCGTGGCCGGCGTGGTACTGCGGACGGTCGCGGCCGCCGAGCTGGTTGAAGGTGATCTCGTCCACGCCCCAGTCCGCGAGGCGGTCGCACAGCGCCGGGAAGCGTTCCAGAGTGTCGTGCATCAGCACTGTGTTGACGCGCAGTTTCGGGGTGCCGCCTGCAGCGCCGCGCTGCGCAACCAGGCGCGCGATGCCCTGCTCCAGCCGCCGCCAGCCACCGGGCCAGCCGCGCAGGCGTTCGTGCGCCTCGCCGACGTCGTCGATGCTGAGCGTCACTTCGTCGAACGCCGCGGCCATGGCCTCCACCACGCCGGGCCGATGCAAGGTGCTGCCATTGGTGGTGACGCTGATGCGCAGGCCGTGGCTTTCGCGCAGGCGCTGCGAAAGCGCGAGCACGCCCGGCCACAGCAGCGGCTCGCCGCCCAGCCAGCTGATCAGCATGTCTTCGCCATGAGCGCGGCCGTACGCGCCGAGCAAGGCGGCGAAGCGTTCCACCTCGGCCGGATCGGATTCCTGCCGCACCAGCCGCAGCCGCCGGTCGTACGCGCAAAAACCGCAGGCCAGGTTGCATACCGTACTGATGCGCCACAGCACGATCATGCGCGTACTCCCGCTGCCGGCCGCTCGTAATGCCGCCGGCTGAACTCGCGCGCAAAGCTGAGCAGGTCGGCCATGTCGCGCACCGCGTGGATCGCCCAGCCGGCCTCTTGCGCACGCAACAGGTCCGCTTCCCAGGGCCGGCTCGTCGGCGCCAGATGCGCCGGCAACGGGGTGTACAGGTTCAAGGCCATGGTGCCGCCCGCGCGGCCCGCGGCCAGCGCACGCGCCGCGACATCCCATCCGCTGTTGCCGCGCTCGTCGTTGGCGAACATGGTAGTGATGCCGTCGTCGGAGATATGCAGGATATGCACCGCGCGTTCGTGCGGCGCGCGCTGGGCGTAGGTATCGCGCAGGCGGTGGATGGGAAACGCCGTGCCGCCGCCGAAGAAGCCGGTGAGCACGCGCAGGATGTCGTCCTCCGAACGCACGAAGCCGCCGGTGTGCAGCACCTGCTGCTTGCCGCTCCACAAGGTGACCTGCACCCGCGCGCCGACGCGCAGCGCGGACAGCGCGATGATGGCGCCGGCGAGGGCCAGGTAAGAGGTGTGCGTCTGCGGATTGGGCATCGAGCCGGAGCTGTCGACGTACAGATCCAGGTCCACCGGCTCGCTGGCCGGATCCTGCCCCGGCGCATCGCCATACGCGCGCTGCACCGTGGTCAGCCCCGGAATCACGCGCGGCGACTGCAGCAGGCTCTGCATCCAGTCCAGCACATCCAGCGGATCGCCCGCTTCCCACGGCTCCAGGCCTTCCAGCTGCGGCTCGAAGGCCTGCGGCTGCGGCCGCACCGGAAAGCGGATCAGGTGCGGCAGCGCGCGCTCGCGGTAGTAGCGCACGGCGATATCGTGATCGCTCAGGTCCAGGCCGGCGGAACGCAGGATCTCCCCGTACTCGAACGGCTCGCGCGCCTGGCCGCCCTGGCGGCTGAGCGCGGCCGGCAGCTCCGGCGGTGTCGGCGGCAGCGTCTCCGCTTCGCCGGTGATGCGCGGATCCAGCGCGGGATGCACGGCCTGATCCAGCTCGCCGTCCTCGATGCGCTCCAGCCCCACCGGCTGGCTGCCCTGTCCGGCGTTGCGCGTATCCATCAGCACGTCCACCCGCCAATCCTTCACCGAGCGCAGCAGATGCGGCAGCAGCAGGGCGGCGAAGCGCGAGGCGCCATCCATCCATTCGCCGGCATAGACGCGCACCACGCGCGCGCCGAGCCAGGCGTCGCCGCGCAGCGCCGCATCATCCACCGGGCCGCCCAGCGAGCCGGGCGCCAGCTGCCACAGCTGCTCGTAGATGCCCATGTAGAGCGTCCACACCGGCGTCGTCTCTGTCGACGTATCGCGTTCGGCCAGGCGGCGGTAGATATCGGCCATGCGCAGGCCGCACTGGCGCTGCAGGCGGTCGTTGATCAGCAGGTCGGTATAGAGGTTGGCCACCATCGGCGCCTGTGCTTCCAGCGTGGGCAGCGCATGGCGCAGGCGCGCGAGCAGGCGGGCATGGTCGGTGGCGGTGGCCGGGGCCAGCACGTGGTGGCCGATTTCGTGCGCCAGGATTTCCACGGCGTGATCGGTCAGGCCCAGGCGCTCCACTTCGGGCAGGTCGATCACCACGCGCTGGTCGAACAGGCGGATCATCGCAAAACTGCCGAGCAAGCCTTCGGCGGCGGCATCCACGCGGCTCTCGCACAGGCGCGGATCGCGCAGGCGGGTGAAGCGGCTCCAGGCTTCCAGCGCGGCCGGCCATGCGGCCTGCCAGCGGGACAGCGTGTCGGTGGCAGGCCCCTCGCTCACGCGCGCGCCGGCACGATGCGCACGTGGTGCGACCACGGCGAGAAGAGCGCCACGCTGTCGGCGCGGCCCACCGCCTGCATGCGGTCGCCCGGCACAGCGAACGCGATCTCGCGTCCGCCCACGCTGCCGCCGCGCGGCGTGATCGCCACGCCGGGCGCCGCGGCTGCGTCGGCCTGCGCAAACTCGTTCGCCGCCGCCGGCAGCACCACCGCGCCGAAGGCATCGGCCATCAGCAGGAAGTGGCGCCCCGCGCTCTCGGCCACGAAATGCCCGGTGCCGGCGCGAATGGCCGGCGGCACCGCGAAGGGGCCATCCATGCCGCTGAAACCGCCGAGAGTCTGGCCCTGCGCATCGACCGCACCGATGGATGGGTTCCACCAGCGATCGGCCGCCAGCCGTTCGCGCAAGCCCGCCCATGGCACGTCGGGCGCACCGAGCGCGGCCGAAGCCAGTGCCGGGTCCAGCCGATCGGCCTGCACCAGCGCCGGCTCGCGCAGGTGCGCCATGCCGGCGCGCCAGGCGCACAGCGCGCCGAGTGCGCGCAGCTCGTCAAGCGCGGCGCAGCGGCCGGCCAGCGCGCGCATGGTGTCGATCCACTCTTCCACCCGCACGCCGCGCACGCTGCTCAGGCGCACGACGGCATTGGTCACCGTGCCCAGGGTTTCGGTGGGCGCCTGCGCGATCAGCCTGGCGATGGACGCAGCGAGCTGTTTCCACGCGCGGTCCACCCACGGCAGCCGCGCCTTCGGTCCGGCCAGCCCCTGGCCGACCAGGGTAAGGCCGATCTCGAACGCCGCCTCCACCGCCGCGCCGGTGGCCAGCGGATCCACGGCCTGCACCGCCCCGCACACTGCATCGAGCGTGTCGCCCACGAAGGCGCTGAAGGCCGCGGTATCGAACCCGGGCTGCTGATGCCGCGCTTCGGCCACGCGCTGGTTGAGCAGCGCGCGCCGCGAGGCCAGCACGCCGGCGAGCGTGTCGGAGACCATCAGCGCGCCTGCTGCCAGTGCAGGTAATTGGTGTAGCGCTGGTGCAGGTATTTGAGCTTCAGCAGATCGTCGTACAGATGCCCGTAGAGCTTGCGGCCCTTCACCCGCTCCTCGATCAGCCGCTCGATGCGCACCAGCCGCGCGCGCGTCTCGCGCTCGCTCAAGCCGTCCAGCCCGCGCGCGAATTCCGCCGACAGCTCGCCCACCGGGTCGTTGCGGTCCAGGTCCAGGCGGTCGTATTCCGCGTTGGAGGCGTCGAACAGCCAGCGCAGCCAGCTCAGCCGGTCGGTGCGGTAGGCGGCGTTCTCGGGCAGGCCGAAGAACGGCGCGTCCAGGTCCGGCTGCAGCTTGTCGTTGAGCACGAAGGGCAGCACGTGGCGCACGTCGTCCAGCGCCACCGCCGCTTGGCCGCGGAAATAGGCCAGCGCCTTGGCGAAGACCAGCAAGGTGGTGAGGTTGCGCACCGACAGGCCGTTGCGGGTCTGGCAGCCCAGGTCCTTCATGCGGTCGCGGCCGGTGTCGGCGGCGGTGGCCTGCGCCCAGTCGGCGCCGGCCAGGCGCACGGTGTCCTTGGTGAGGTATTCGAACTGCGCGCCGGCGGTTTCCATCAGCTCGAACTGGCTGGCGAAGAATTCCACGCGCCGGCGCACGTCCTGCGGCACGTCCACCGCGCGGATTTCCTCGCCCAGGCGGTCGACTTCCGCCTCGGCGAAGATGATGTCGCGCGGCACCACTTCTTCCGGCCGGATGTTCTCCTCGATGCGCAGCAGCAGCTCGTCCAGGAAGCGCGGATTGAAGGCCAGCGCCTGCACCACCACGTCGATGCGGTCGCGCAAGGCCTCCACCACCTGGTAGGTGCCGCCGCCGCGGTCGTCGTTGGCGGTGAGGTACCAGGCCGACTCCGGGCATTCGTAGACGTGGTTGAGGATCTCGGCGTAGTTGTCGCCCATCACGGTGAGCAGGGCGCTCTGCGTGCGGGTGGGGATGCGGTTGTACTCGTCGATGATCTTCACCCGCATCGACAGCCACTTGCGCCAGGCGATGCGGATATCGCCCATGTCCTGCGCCGCCACGAGGTCGGCCGGCAGCGGATTGCCGAGCAGGTCGGCGATGGTCATCTGCGGATGCCCGTGCTGCATGGCGCGGCGCACCTCGCGCACCGGATAGCCGGCCAGCACGCCCATCAGGATGGCGCTGGCCGTCTTGCCGCGCCCGGGGCCGCCGATGAACAGGCATTTGCGCCGCGCCGCGAAGGCGAGCAGCGGCAGCAGCACGTAGCTGGAATAGCTCTGCGCCGAGGGCAGGGTGAGCGTGCGGCGGGTATCGCCCACCGCGAAGGTGGCGGCGGGGCCGTCGTGGTATTCGATGTCGTAGTGCGGGCTGATGATCGCGTTGTTGACGATCCAGAAATACGCCTGGCGCAGCTTCTCGTCGAGGCGGACCGGTTGCGCTTCGGCATCGGCCGCGGTGCGCACGGGCCCTTCGTACAGCTCCGCCACGTCGAAGTTGCGCGGCGCCGGCTCGGCCCGCGGATTGGTGGGCGCCTTGGACACGCGCTGAAACAGATTGAACGGCGACACTCGATCCCTCGCTGGGCAGCCATTCGCGGCATTCTAGAACGCGTGCCTGGCGGCCGTAAGTGCAGCCCGGGGAGGCCGGGCGCGGCTTGCCATGTGACAAAGCCGCCAGTCCCGCCGCCGCGGGATAGCAACCTCGCCGTGGCTGGTCATAATGGCGCCCATGACGACGATTTACCGGTTCGGCGCATTCGAGCTCCATCCGCAGGCGCGCCAGCTGCTGCAGAACGGCGATCCCGTCGAACTCACCGCCAGCGCCTTCGACTGCCTGGCCTACCTGGTCGAGCATCGCGAACGGGCGGTGGGCAAGGACGAGCTGATCGCCGCGGTCTGGGGCAGCACCGAGATCAGCGACAACCTGCTCGCCCAGACCATCGTCCGCCTGCGCCGCGTGCTTGGCGACAACGCGGACGAGCAGCGCTGCATCAAGACCTTGCCGCGCATGGGCTACCGCTGGGTGATGGCCACGTCGATCATGTCGGACATACCCTGCCCGCCGGCCGCGGCGGGCGATGAGCCGGTGGTCATCGCGCGCCGCGCGCCATCGCCCCGGCGCCGCCGCCTGCGCTGGGGCGTGGCGCTGCTGTTGCTGGTGGCCGTGGCCGGCTTCGGCGCATGGCGCTTCCACGGGCGCGCCAGCAAGGCTTTCCAGCGAGGTACCGCGGTAGTCCTGCCCGCGCAGATTCATGCACCGGAAGAGTGGGCGTGGCTGCGCCTGGGCCTGATGGACCTGATCGTCGGCGACCTGCGCGGCGCCAGGGTGCCGGTGGAAAGCAGCCGGACCGTGGTCAACCTGCTCGACCGGCCGGAACAGGGCGGCGCGGCGCCGCTTGCATCGTATGCGCTGGTGATCCAGCCCCAGGTAACGCTGGACAACGGCCGCTGGCATGTCCAGCTCGAGGCGAGCATGCGCGACGGCGGCGCCCTGCAGGCCGAAGCCTCCGCCGTCAACATGCTGAAGGCCGCGCACGAGGCCAACGCTCTCCTGCTTGCCCAGCTGGGCGCGAGCGATTCCGACCGCGTCGCTTCGGAAGACGACAAGGAGCAATACCTGCTGCGCATGGAGGCCGCGTCCTATGCGGGCACGCTCGGCGTGCTGCGCGAGCTGATCGACAACGCGCCGGCGGATCTGCGCACGACGCCGGCGTTTGCCTACGCCAAGGTCGCCTTCTACTGCGACCAGGGCGAGTACGAGGCATGCAAGACCGAATCGGCCAACCTGCTGGACCGCCTGCCGGCCAGGACCCAGCCGGTGCTGCGCGGAAGGACGCTGGCGAAGCGGTGGTACGTCTACTTCCGCGAACACAAGCACGCGCAGGGGGCGCAGGCGCTGCTCGAAGCGATCAGCCTGCTGAAGCAGCAGAACAACACGGGCTATCTGGCCTATGCCTATGCGCAGCGCGCCGAGCTGCTGAGCATGGCGGGCCGCTTCGACGAGGCCCAGGCGGATTTCGGCGATGCGCGCGTCAACTATGCTCTGGCGGGCGACACCGCCGGCGTGGTGGGCATTGACGAATCGCTGGCGGAACTGAACATGCAGCACGGGCACTTCGCCCAGGCCGTTCCGGTGATCCAGCGTGCGGTCGGGCAATACGAACGCCTGGGCATGCGCCAGTATGTGCCGCCGCTGATGACGGACCTGGTGATCTCGCAGAAGATGCTGCTGCAGCATGCCGATGCCTTCGCCAGCACGGAGCGGTACTGGCCGCTCGACAAACAATTTCCGGAATACACCGAGAACATCGGCCGCCATATCCTGATGTTCCATCGCGCCGATGCCCTGGGCGGCATGGGCCGCGCCGCCGAAGCCGGCGCGTTGCTGGAGCAGGTGCTCGCGCAGATCGATGCCGACCCCCATGGCGAGCCCGGCCTCAAAGCCACGGTATACATGTTGCTGGCCAAGCTCGCGCTGCAGCGTGGCGATATCGGCGGCGCGCAGGCGTGGATAGCCAAAGCCCTGTCGGGGCATCTGCTGGCATGGGACGGCGACCAGCGCGACACCGCCGATGCGTGGCTGCTGGACGCGCTGATCGCGCAGCAGGCCGGCGACGTGAAGGAAATCCAGCGGGCGCTGTCCGCCATGCAGGCCTGGGCCGACAAGCTTTCCTCCACCGACCGCGACGACTGGATCGCCATCCGGCTGCTGCGTGCGCAAGCCATACAGGCCCAGGCCGAGGGCCGCCGCGAGACGGCGCTGGATCTGCTGAAGCAGGCCATGAACCGGGCCAGCCGCTACGGCGTGCCGGAACTGATCGCCGACACGGGTCTGGCCTACACCCTGGCCCTGCTGGAAAGCGGCCAGGTGAGCGAAGCTTTCGTGATCAGCGGCCAGCTCTCCGCCTGGGGCCAGCTGGACTGGCGCGTGGCCTGGGCGCAGGCCTGCGTGTACCGCGCGATGGGACAGACCGAGTCCTGGAACCGCTACCAGCGCAAGGCGCGCGAGTTGGCGGGCGACCGCGTTTTGCCCACCCCGCGCCCGAAGGCTTGAGGCGGGGGCGCCCGCGGCTATGATGCGGGTGACGGGCAGGGGAGACAGTGATCCGGCATGATTTGCAGCGCAGGCGACAGGGTTTTCAAGCACCATGGATGAGCGAGGATCGGAAACCGGCCGGATGGCCGCCGTCTTCATCGCCTTGATCGCCCTGCTCACCCTGGGTGCGCTCTACGTTCCGCGCTTCGAAGGCGCACCCGTCAAATCCAGGATCGTCACGTCCGCGCGGCCAGTGATGCCTTCGGTCGAGCTGTGGCTGAGCACCGAAGATCGCCGCCTGCAGCTGAAACCGCAGCCCGATATCGAGATGAGCATCCGCGGCGAGCAGGACGCCGACGTCATCATCGACCGCAAGACCACCTACCAGAGCATGACCGGCTTCGGCGCGGCCATGACCGATGCCTCGGCCTGGCTGCTGCAGAACAAGCTCAGCGTGCTGCAGCGCGCGACGCTGATGCACGAGCTGTTCGGGCCGCCGCCGAACCTCAACTTCAACATGCTGCGCCTGACCATCGGCGCCTCCGATTTCTCCCTGCAGCCCTACACGCTGGACGACGTGCCGTTCGGCCAGACGGACCCGGGCCTGGCGCATTTCAATATCACGCCGAATCTGCAGCAGGAGGTGATCCCGGCGGTGCGCGAGGCGCTGGCGGTGAATCCCGCGCTGCTGATCGTCGCCTCGCCGTGGAGCGCGCCGGCGTGGATGAAGAGCAGCGAGAATTTGATCGGCGGCGAACTGCTGGAGCAGTACGAGAGCACGTACGCGGATTATCTCGTCAAATATCTCGACGCCTTCCGCGGCTTTGGCATTCCCATTTTCGCGCTGACCCTGCAGAACGAGCCCAGCTTTACGCCGGTGACGTATCCCGGCATGGAGATGGGGCCGGAGACGCGGACGCGGATTGTCGCGCAGTACCTGGGCCCGAAGCTGGCCAACCGCCGGCCGAAAACGCGCATTCTGGAATGGGATCACAACTGGAGCCATCCCGAGCAGCCGACCAGCGTGCTGAACAACGCCGACGCCGCGCGCTATATCGACGGCGTGGCCTGGCATTGCTATGAGGGCAGCCAGTACGCGCAGGGCGAAGTGCATCGCGCGTTCCCGCAGAAGGATGCCTACCTCACCGAGTGCTCCGGCGGCGACTGGGCCTCGAGCGTCAATGGCGAGCTGATCTGGTTCACGCGCAATCTGCTGGTGCTGGGCACCAAGCAGTGGGCGCGCGGCGTGATCTATTGGAACCTGGCACTGGACGAGAACCACGGCCCGCACTTCGGCGGCTGCGATCTGTGCAAGGGCGTGGTGACGATCGATTCCAGGACCGGCGCGGTGAGCCGCAACGACGAGTACTACGCCCTGGCCCACTTCAGCCGCTTCGTGCTGCCGGGCGCCGTGCGCGTGAAGTCAACCGACACCGATGCCGACAAGGGCATTGCCAATGTCGCCTTCCAGAACGAGGCGGACGGTTCGATCGTGCTGGTGATGGTGAACACGCATGCGGCGCCGCGCACCGTGACGGTGGCCGAGGGACCGACCCGCTTCGAGTACACCATGCCGGGGCGCAGTGTCGGGACCTTCGTGTGGAATTCGGATCGGGCAGGGTCGTTGATACGGCAGGCGTTCCGGTGGTTGAAGGGCAGCAGATAAGTGTCTTCGGGAAAGACAAGCGAATGGCCGATGCATGCGAGAGCTGGCGGGATGCCTGACCGATGAACGAGCAACGCAAAGCCGGTTTCGACTGGATGGTGTACGGCGCGATCCTGTTTGCAGCCATCGCCTTATGCAATGGCTGCATGGGAAAGATATTCACGTGCCCGGCCTGGGTCTGGCATGCGGTATTCCGGGGGCGCTGATCATGGCCGGCCTGATCAAGCTGGTCACCGGTGTTCCCGTCTGGCAGGCCGCGGAACGATGGGGCGCGATGCCCTCGTGGAAGCAGAGCTTGTTCGGGCTTCTGTTGATCCTGGCCGGGGTGGGGCTGATAGGCGCGGTGATCGCCGTTTAAGTTCACTACTTGATCTGAGTGTGGCCGCTCCGGGCGGCATCGAAAGGGGGAAGGCCGTGGAAAAGATCGTGGTATTCACCGGCGCCGGTGTCAGCGCCGAAAGCGGCTTGAAGACGTTCCGCGACATGGGCGGCCTGTGGGGCGAGTACGCCATCGAGGACGTGGCTTCGCCGGCCGGATGGAAGCGCAATCCCGCGGTGGTGCTGGATTTCTATAACGAGCGCCGCAAGGCGGTGCTGGCGGCGCGGCCCAATGCCGCGCATGAGGCCATTGCACGCCTGGAAGAGCAGTTCGACGTCGTCGTGGTCACGCAGAATGTCGATGACCTGCACGAGCGCGCCGGCTCATCGAAGATCATCCATGTGCATGGCGAGATCCTGAAGGCCAGAAGCTCGATCGATGCTTCGCTGGTCCACGTACTGGACAAGCCCAGGATCGAACTGGGCGAGTTGTGCGGGAAGGGCAGCCAGCTGCGGCCGGATATCGTCTGGTTCGGCGAGAACGTGCGGCATATGGATGAATGCGCCGAACATTTCGCCGAGGCATCGCGGGTGATCACGATCGGCACGTCGCTGACCGTCTACCCCGCCGCCGGCCTGGTCGAGAAAGCGCCATGGCGCGCCGAGAAATACCTGGTCTCGCCCGAGCCGCAGGAGATTCCCTACGGCTTCAAATTTCTCAGAGGAGCAGCGGCGACCGTCGTGCCCCAGGTGGTGAAGTGCTGGCTCGAAGGGCGCAAGCCGGTGTAGGTCCGTACTACCTGGAGGCCGGCCGGGATTCCCGCACGCCACCCCGCACCGAATGCAGGCTGCTCACCGCCTCGTGCCGCGGGTAATGCGCGGCCGGCGGCCGCGTCACCGTGCGGAACACCGACTCCGGCATCACGTAGTAATAGCCCAGCTGGATCGCCTTCTCGATCAGGTCCTGCTTGGTCAGTACGTTGAATTTCTCCTTGAGGAAGGTCACGTACTGCTCCACCGTGCGCGAGGAGATCGACAGGAAATCGCCGATGCGCTTCGCCGTGGCGCCGCGCAGCATATAGAACAGCACTTCGTACTCGCGGCGGGTGATGTCCAGGTCCGTATCGCCGCCGGCGATCACGTAGCTGACGCCGCCCGGCTGGTCCAGGTCGTTGAACACGCGCGGCGCATTGCTGCGGTAAGGGCCGAGCAGGCCGGTGTTGAGCGCGGACATGTCGGTGAGGTGGAACAGCACGCCGCAGGTCTGGGTTTCCAGGTCCACGAACGGCTTCTTGGTCACCAGGAAGGCGTTGATGCGGGCGCATTTCATCCGATAGACGTTGAAGGTGGTCATCGGCGTCTTGCGTTCCAGCACGTACTGGTCCTGCTCGCGGAAGGTCTGTGCATGCACCGCCATGTCGCCGGGCAAGTCGAAGTCGGTGAGGCCTGCGATCGGCTCGTCCGGGCGCAGGCCGGCGATGGCTTTGAACTCCTGATTCGCGTAAAGGAAAATCGAGTGTTCGTCCTTGCAGCCGCAGGCGCCAGGTATCTGGTCGATAATGGAAGCTAATTGTCTGCTAATGGCTTGCGGCATGGCTTTGGCTCCTTGCGTATCGATATCAATGGCGTAATTACTTAATCGCCCGCGGCCTGTGCTTTATCCGAAATAAAGTGCGGCCGGTCGTGATCGTCCTTTTTCATCGGCGCAGGCGTTATACGCGGCAAAAACATCTGCGCCTATCTGTCATTTGTATTACGGCCAAATGCACAAACACCTTGTATCAAGCTGTTTCGCGCAGCATCGAGCGCCCGCGGCCTGCGCGGTGCAGTCGCGAGTGCCGGGCTCCGTCGAAGCCTCTCGTGTCAACCCTTCGGCAGGGGATGAAAGTAAACACGAAACCAGTTTCGGTTTCGTGACGTGATTAACCGTTGCTTTGTTTCCGCATTTCGCCGAGGCGCATTAATAAGATTAATTCCGAGCGCCTCGACAGATGCTTCACAAACGTATGTTGACTAATGAACATGCGGCCATTCGCCTTAATGAATTTGGCGACTATGACTAATGTCGGTGTGAATGCGGCGTGTAACGGGTGGGAGCTCCAAGGGTGCAGGTATTGAACCCGTCACTCCGGCCCACTCCCCGGAGGGGAGAGGGGGATGTCGATTAACGCGAAAACCGAGCAAAGAGCACGCGGCGCAGCCGCGGCGTTCCGCTTGTGCGCTTCTGCTCTTGATCTACCGGGTCCCCTTGGCGCCCTCAGCAGCTTTGCTGCTGAGGGCGCCAAGCAGGGTGCCCTTCTCTTTGCTTACTTTCTCTTGGGCACGCAAGAGAAAGTAAGTCGGGCCGCGGCAGCGGCACGAAACCCTCGCCAACGGCGAGACACTCAACCAGCAACGCAACAACCGAGCGAGACAGTCACTGGATGATTCGCTTCGCTCACCCCTTCGGGGCCGCCCTGCGGGCGTTCTTCGCGCTACGCGCTCGTCCGGCCTACGCCGGGATGGAAAATGAGACGGCGAGGCAAGACCGTTGCTCTCCCGCTGGGAGAGGGGTGAGGGTACGGCCGGAGCGCAACGGTGATGTGCGCAAAAAAACAGCTACCGCGATGGCCGATCGCGATAGCCGTCCTACTCGCAGCCCCCAACTGGACTGCCATGAAACCGCCACGCCCTCAGGCAATCGGCGTCGCCACACTATCGCTCGAAGGCGCCCGCAACGGCGTATGAAAAGCCGCCGGCGCAAAGCTGTATCCCGCGTAGCCGCTCGACACGATCTCGGCCAGCTTTTCACGATAAGCCGCCAGCCCGCCGAAGAAGAACAGCACCCGGTTCGGCCGGCCCTCGATATTCGCGCCGAAGATCCACGACTTCACTTGCGGGAACAGCGTGTACGCGGCCATGTGTTCGCATTGCACCGTCCACTCGTCCTCGGCCGTCGCATCGGTATCGACCGTGAGCCGGCCCAGCTGCTCGGCGCGGCCCACCAGATGGGCGATCCAGTCCACCTGGGTCTCGATCGCCGGCGCCAGGTTGCTGAATACGCTGTTCGGCCCCAGCACCATGAAGAGGTTGGGAAAGCCGTGCACGCTGATGCCGAGATAGCTGCAGGGCCGGTCGCCCCAGTGGTCGACCAGCAGCTTGCCGTCGCGGCCGGCGATGCGCATTTCGCGATAGCTGCCTTCCACGCATTCGAAGCCCGTGGCATAGACCAGCACGTCGAGGTCGTGCTGCTTGCCGTCCGCGGTGCGGAAGCCGCGCTTGTTGACCTCGGCGATCGGGTTCGCCTTCAGATCGACCAGCTCGACGTTCGGCCGGTTGTAGGTCTCGTAGTAGCCGTCGGCGCAGACGGGGCGCTTGGCGTAGGGTTCCCGCGGCGAGAGCTTCGCGGCCGTGGCCGGGTCGGTGACGATGGTGGCGATCTTCTCGCGGATGAAATCGCAGGCCGCCTCGTTGGCCGCCGGATCGATCGCGATATCGCAGAACGTGCCGAACATGAAGCGGAAGCCGTTGCCGGCATCCCAGTGCTCCTGGAATACGCGGGTGCGCTCCTCGGCGGACACCGACATGGCCGCCACGCCGGCTTCGGCAAAGCCGCAGGCGATGCGGGTCTGGCGCAGCTGGTCCCAGTAGCCGCCGAAGTTGGCGCGGTACTCGCGGATGAAGTCGGGCGACAGCTGGTCGTTGCCGGCCGGCACGCAGTACTGCGCCGAGCGCTGGAACACCGTCAGGTGCCCGGCCACCGCCGCTGCCGCGGGAATGAACTGCACGCCGGTCGAGCCGGTGCCGATCACGCCAACCTTCCTGCCTTCCAGCGACAGGTCGTCCGGCCAGGCACCCGTATGCACCTGGCGCCCCTCGAAACGATCGAGGCCGGGGAGATTCGGCTTGTTGAGCTTCGACAACACGCCCACGGAGGTGACCAGGTAGCGCGCCTCCACCACCTCGCCATCGCCGGTCTCCACGGCCCACACGCCGCGCGCCTCGTCGAAGGTCGCCGCTACCACGCGGGTGTTGAAGCGGATCGCCGGGCGCAGGCCATGCCGATCCACCACGGCATTCAAATAGGCCAGCATCTGCCCCTGCGGCGCGTACTTCTGCGTCCAGTTCCAGCCATCGTAGGTTTCCTGGTCGAAGGAATACCGGTAGACGAAGCTCTCGGTATCCGAACGCGCACCCGGGTACCGGTTCCAGAACCAGGTGCCTCCCACGCCGGCGCCCTTCTCGAAGCCGCGCACCTTGAGCTTCAGCTCATTGCCCAGCTTGTGCAGCGCATAGATGCCGGCAATGCCGGTGCCGATCACGATGGCGTCAATTGCGGGTTTCCGATCGATGTCCACGACATAACCTCCTTGAGAATGGCTTGGGTCCTGCGTACGGCACGGGAAAAGCTTGGCCTAGCCGCTGCGCGGGGAGCGCTCGGCAACGGCGTTGTAAGTGCGGGTGATGCGGTCGATCTCGGCGGCCTTGTCGGCGCCCGCCGCCGCGGCCAGCGAGCGCTCCGCCGCATCGCGGTCGCGGTTGGCCTGGGCGATGCTGCTGGTCGGTGCCTGCCGGCGGATCTCGTAGTCGCGCAGGCCTTGCACCAGGTCGGTGCTGGCGGCCAGCGTGTCGGCCAGTTCGAAGCCATCGACGATGGCCTGCGAACCGCCATGCGCGCCGACCGGATACATCAGATGCGCCGAGTCGCCCAGCAAGGTCACGCGGCCCTTGCCCCACCACGGCAGCGGCGGCCGGTCGACCATCGCCTGCCGCAGCACGGAGTCGCTGCCGGCCAGCATCGCCTGCAGGTCGAACGCTTCCATGGTCCAGTCGGCGTAATGCGGAAGCACGTCCTGCGCCGACACGCGCTCGCGCGACCACACATCCGAGCTCGACGGCAGCAGTTCGTCGGGAATCATGCAGACCCAGTTGACCTGCGCCCGGCCCTGCTGCGCATGCCGCGCGGAAATGGGGTAGGCGATCAGGCGCCGCTTGCTGCTGTCGTTGGCGACGATCATGGTCTCGCCATCGAAGAACGATGGCAGCTCGGTCACGCCGCGGAACATCTGCAGCCCGCCGGAACGCACGGCCATCGCCTCCGGATGCAGCTGGCGCCGCACATTGGAGTGAATGCCGTCCGCGCCGATCAGCAGATCGCCGGAAATCTCGTCGACGCCCAGCGCCGCACCGGAGGCCAGCCGCACGGTGACCGTGCTGTCCGATTCGTAGAAGGCGACCACCCGGGCGCCGCCGATCACGCTTTCCGGCCCGAGCCGGTCGCGCACCGCATACAGCAGCATCGCTTGAAGGTCGCCGCGGTGCAGCGAGTACTGCGGAAAGCGATGCCCCGCCGCCGTGCCGCGCGGCTCACTGCGGTGCTGCCGGCCGAACTCGTCGAGGTAGGCGATGGCGCGCGTGCGGATGCCGCTGCGCTCGAACTCATCGCCCAGCCCCGCCAGGCTCAGCTCTGCCACCGCCGCGGGTTGCACATTGATGCCCACCCCGACGCGCTCGATGGTCGGTGCCGATTCCAGCAGGATCACGTCGCGGAAGCCCGCCGCATGCAGGGCGAGGGCGCAGGCAAGGCCGCCGATCCCTGCTCCGGCGATAAGAATGCGCGGCTGTTGCGCGGACGACTTCATGCAATCTCTCCCAGGGCAGGCAGCGGTTGGAACCGGGCGCCGCGCGGCGCCCGGTTCCGGCGCGATCAGGCCGTATGCACCGACGACACGGTGAACACGTTCGGCGTGGCCTTGGCCAGTTCCGCCATGCGCTTGGCGAACGGCGCGGCGTTGGGGTCTTCGCGAGTGGCCTTGACGTCGTCCAGCGACTTCCACTGCGCGTAGTTGACGACGCGGGTGCCGTCCTTGCTGGCCAGCACGCTGGCGGAGATAAAGCCCGGGCGCTTGCTGATCACCTTCTCGGCGCCTTCGTTGAGCACGTCGATCAGCTGCTGCTGCTTCTCCGGCTCCACGTCGAAGACGCTGATGAAGGTGACGGTCTCGTCGGCGCGGATAACGGCTTGCTTCTTGGTCATGATGAATTCCTTGACGTACGGGGGTATGGCCAGTCGATGGCTCGGTAGACACCCGGCACGCTGCTCGGTGCCGGGGCGTATTCGACGGTAGCGAGCGGAACGGCGCAGCACATCGGTAATTTCTACGGACTCGACTGGCTGCATTCACCGGATGCGATCGGCACCGGCGAAGTTCACGGCATGTCCACATCGCTGCGTGTCTTCAGACCGGCACCGCCTCGACGATGCTCATGCCGGTGGACGTGGGGATGATCCGCTGCAGCTTGAAACCCGACGCCGCGAACAGATCGCGGAACTCGTTGGCCGTACGCTCGCGCGCGCCGAGCAGCACCGCCATATGCATGTCCAGCCACTTGCCGAAGAACGGCGTCTGCCCTTCCGGCAGCACCAGCTCCACCACCAGCAGGCGGCCGTTCGGCGCGATGGCGCGGCGGATGTTCTTGAGGATGGCGATGCTGCGCTCCTCGTCCCAGTCGTGCAGCAGCAGCGACAGGATGTAGGCATCGCCGCCCGGCGGCACCGCGGCGAAGAAATCGCCGCCTTCGGCCAGACATCGGCCGGTGAGACCCGCGGCCTGGATGCGTGCCAGCGCGGCGTCGGCGACGTGCGGCTGATCGAACAGAATGCCGCGCAGATGCGGATAGCGGCCGAGCAGCTTCAGCAGCATGGGGCCGTAGCCGGCGCCGACGTCGACCACCGTGGCGAACGGCGTGAAGTCGTAGGCATCCACCACCGCGCCCGCCACTTCCTTGGTGTAGCCGGCCTGGGCTTCGTTGAATACGCGGTCGGCTTCCGGATGCTCGGCGAGATAGCCGAAGTAGGTCTTGTCGTATTCCTTTTCGAACGCAATCTCGCCGGTCTTGACGTTCTGCAGCACGTGCGACCAGGCGCGGTACTGCTCTTCGCCATGCATGATGGCCTGCGGCCGCATGGTGTTGGGCAGGTCCGAACGCAGCAGGTTGGCCAGCGGCGTCAGGCCGTAGCTGTCCTTGCCGTGCGCGGTGAAGATGCCGACGCTGCTGAGCGCGCGCAGCACGCGGTTGAGCAGGTCCGCCTGGGCGCCGCAGGCGCGCGCAAGATCGTCCACTTGGCGCGGGCCGTCGGCGACGAGATCCGCGATGCCGAGCTTGGCGGCGACATAGATCGACTGCGTCATCCAGTAACCGGTGATCATCTGCAGCAGCTGGTAATGCGGCGGTACGTCGGCGGCGGCGTGCGTCTCGCGCACGGCTTCGGCTTGCGTTGACATGTGGCGCTCCTCGGGTTGGTTGGGCGATGGCGTAGGCCAGTCGCGGTAGCTGGCGTGCGCAACGTAATGCACATGCACCGGCGACGCTTACCGGGTTTTCTACGGTTCTTTGCCCCGATGCGTTTTGTTAGCTTGCCGATCCGCCGATGCAAATCGGCGCTGCATCGCGTACCGCCGGTCAGGGCCGGCGTATCCATGTCGTCGCACACGGAGGTCGGTGAGATGAGCAGTCAACACAGCCACACGCGGGAGAACGGCGGCTGGCATCCGTCGTCCTGGCGCGCACGCCCGGCGCTGCACCAGCCTACGTACGAGGACGGCGCCAGGCTCGATACGGTCGTGCGGCGCATCGGCAAGCTGCCGCCGCTGGTGACGTCGGGCGAGATCCAGGAACTGAAGCGCGCGCTGGCCGACGCGCAGGAAGGCCGCCGCTTTCTGCTGCACGGCGGCGATTGCGCGGAGAGCTTCGGCGATTGCGATGCCGACACCATCGTCAATCGCCTGAAAGTGCTGTTCCAGATGAGCCTGATCCTGGGGCATGGACTCAAGCAGCCGGTGATCCGCGTCGGCCGTTTCGCGGGGCAGTACGCCAAGCCGCGTTCGAGCGACAAGGAAACCGTCGGCGGCGAAACCTTGCCGGTGTTCCGCGGCGATATCGTCAATGCGCCGGAATTCGATGCGTTCGCCAGGCAGCCGGATCCGGAGCGCATGTTCCAGGCCTATGCCTTCTCCGCGCTGACGCTGAACTTCACGCGCGCGCTGTTCGAAGGCGGCTTCGGCGACCTGCGCCATCCGGAGTACTGGCAGCTGGACTGGATCGACCAGTCGCCGCGTGCGCTGGAATACCGTACGGCCGTCGAGGAAATCGCCAATTCCTGGCGCTTCCTGCATGCGCTGGGCGGGCAGATGGGCACCGAGCGCGTCAGCGCAGGTTTCTACACCTCGCACGAAGCGCTGCTGCTTCCGTTCGAGGAAGCGGTGACGCGCCGCGTGCCGCATCGCCGCGGCTGGTTCAATCTGTCCACGCACCTGCCGTGGATCGGCATGCGCACCAGCGCTATCGACGGTGCGCACGTCGAGTATTTCCGCGGCCTGCAGAATCCGGTGGCGTTGAAGGTCGGGCCTGCGACCAAGCCCAACGATCTGCTGCAGCTGATCGAAGTGCTCAACCCGCACGAAGAGCCGGGCCGCCTGACGCTGATCACCCGCATGGGGCGCAAGCACATCGCCGAAGCCTTGCCGCCGCTGCTCGCGGCGGTGCGCCGCGCGGGGCGCCACGTGCTGTGGGTCGCCGACCCCATGCACGGCAATACCGAAACCACGCCCACCGGCATCAAGACCCGGCATTTCGACAATATCCGCTACGAGCTGGAAACCGCCTTCCAGATCCACGCGGCCGAAGGCACCCGCCTGGGCGGCGTGCATCTGGAAATGACCGGCGAGGACGTGACCGAATGCCTGGGCGGCGCCCGCAGCCTCACCGAGCAGGATCTGCAGCGCGCTTATAAATCGGCGGTGGATCCGCGCCTCAACTACGAGCAGGCGATGGAGCTGGCCATGCTGATCACCAAGGCGGAGCGCTCCGGTCCCAAGGCCGTCGAACGCACCGCTACCGGCCCCAGGCCTGTCGCCGTTATCTGACCCGCGCTTCTTTCGACTCGCGCCTTATCGACATCAAGAGGTTTGCAGACGCCATGACCGGGATTCCCGCGATCAGCGCTTACACCCTGCCCGTGTCCGGGCAACTGCCGCGGAATATCCCGCGCTGGACCATCGATCCGGCCCGCGCGGTATTCCTGATCCACGATATGCAGCGCTACTTCCTGCGCCCGCTGCGCCAGGCCGGCCTGGATGTGCCGTTGATCCACAACCTGCGCGCCATCCGCGATTTCGCGCTCGACCACGACATGCAGGTGGCCTATACCGCGCAGCCGGGCGGCATGAGCCGCGACGAGCGCGGCCTGCTGCGGGACTTCTGGGGCGACGGCATGCAGGTGGCGCCGGATGACCGCGCCGTGATCGACGAGCTGGCGCCGGAAGACCGCGATTGGGTATTCAAGAAGTGGCGCTACAGCGCGTTCTGGAAATCCGACCTGCAGGCGCGCATGCGCGTGCATGGGCGCGACCAGCTGATCATCGGCGGCGTCTACGCGCACATCGGCATTCTCACCACGGCGCTGGAGTCGTTCTCGCACGACATCGAAACCTTCGTCGTGGCTGACGCCACCGCCGACTTCTCGCTGGAACGCCACCTGATGGCGCTGGAGCATGCGGCGCGCTGCTGCGCCGTCGTCCTCACCACCGCGGAGGTCGTGCAATGAGCCTGCTCGAACGGATAGTGAGCGGCAGCGTGAGTGATGCGTTCGCGCTGATCGTGCGCGAGAACGGCACCGGTCCGCGCCTGCTCGAGGCCTACGCGGGGCACGCGCGGACCTGCGAGTCCTTCGTCGACCTGCCGGATACGGGCGAGTCCAGGGACGGCGTGCTGGTGCTGATTCCCTACGCCCAGCTGCGCGAGCGCGGCTTTGCCTGCATCGACGACGGCGAGCGGCTGTGCGCGATCCAGATCCGCGAGCGCGAGGTGTATCCGCTGGACGAAGTGCTCGAAGTCTTCCCCGAGGTGGCGCTGCACCTTTCGGAAGGCGCGTTCGACATGGAGGACGAGGCCTACGAGGAAGCGGTGCGCCGGGTGATCCACGACGAGATCGGGCATGGCGAAGGGGCGAACTTCGTCCTGAAGCGCACCTACCGGGCCAAGCTGCACGGCTATTCACTGGCTACCGCGCTGGCGGGGTTCCGCCGGCTGGCCGTGCAGGAATCCGGCGCCTACTGGACCTTCCTGGTGCACGTCGGCGGCCGCACGTTTATCGGCGCCAGCCCGGAGCGGCATGTGAGCGTCGAGGATGGCGTCGCCGTCATGAACCCGATCAGCGGCACCTACCGGTATCCGTCGACCGGGCCGACGCTGGACGGCGTGCTCGATTTCCTCACCAACGAGAAGGAAGTCGACGAGCTCTACATGGTGGTCGACGAAGAGCTGAAGATGATGGCGCACTTCTGTCCGGCCGGGGGCACCGTGCGCGGACCGTACCTGAAAGAGATGTCGCGCCTGGCGCATACCGAGTACTACATCGAAGGCCGCACGCAGGCCGAGGCGCGCATCGTGCTGCGGCAGACGCTGTTTGCGCCGACGGTGACGGGCAGCCCGATCGAGAACGCCTGCCGGGTGATCGCGCGGCAGGAGCGCGAGGGGCGCGGCTTCTATGCCGGCGTGATCGCCCTGATCGGCAACGATGCCGCGGGTGGGGAGCGTCTGGATTCCGCGATCCTGATCCGCACCGCGGAGATCGCCGCCGACGGTTCGATGAAGATCGGCGTCGGCTCCACCATTGTCCGTCACTCGCAGCCGCACGCCGAGGCCGAGGAGACGCGTGCCAAGGCGAAAGCGCTGCTCGCGGCGCTGGGTGTGCAGGCGACGCGCAGCTTTGCCGGCGTGCCGGCGGTACAGGCCGCGCTCGGCAAGCGCAACGGCGCGGTCGCCAACTTCTGGCTGACCGACAGCAGCCAGCGCATCTGCGTCGACCCGTCGCTGCGTGGACGCCGCGCGCTGATCATCGACGCCGAAGACGCCTTCACCGCCATGCTGGCCCAGCAGCTCGAGGCGATCGGCCTGGAAGTGACGATCAAGAGCTGCACCGATCCGGATCTGTTCGACAGCGATTGCGACGTGGCGGTGCTGGGGCCAGGCCCTGGCGATCCGCGCGACGTGCGCGACCGCCGCGTGGCGAGCCTGCGCCACGCGATGGGCGAGCTGCTGGCGCGCCGCAAGGCCTTCCTGGCCGTCTGCCTCAGCCATCAGATCCTGTGCCTGGAGCTGGGCCTGGACCTGGTGCCGCGCGCCGAGCCGAACCAGGGCGTGCAGAAGGAGATCGACCTGTTCGGCAGCCGCGAATGGGTGGGCTTCTACAACTCGTTCGTCGCCAAGTGCGAGGCGAGCGCGATCAACGTGCAGGGCGCCGGCAATGTGGAAGTAAGCCGCGACCTGGCCTCGAACGAAGTGCACGCGCTGCGCGGCGACCGCTTCGCTTCCATCCAGTTCCACGCCGAATCGCTGCTGACGCGGCGCGGCGTCGACATCATCGCATCCAACGTCAAGAGAGTGCTCTCATCATGATCGCTACGATAAGTTGGTGGAATCTCGACCGCTCGGCGCAGACCATCGAATCGCTGCGCGGCTACCTGCATGGGGAAGGCGTGGCGCCGTGGGAAGCGATTGCCGGCATGCGCACCAAGTTCTGGATCTCCGACCCCGCCAACAACCTGTGGGGCGCGGTGGTGCTGTGGGAGCACCACGAGGCGATGAGCCAGTCGCTGCCGCCGAACCGCGCCACGGAGCTGATCGGCTATCCGCCGACCTGGCGTTCCAGCTTCGACGTCGAAGCGCTGATCGACCAGGGCTCGCCCACCGCGTGGTTTGGCCTGGCCGGCACCGGTGCCCCGGCGCCGGGGCATGCGCCGGTCGGCTTTCCGCGGGGAGGCGCCTGACCATGGCCGAGTACGAAGTGGCGACGGTGGCCGCGCGCGATACCAGCGTATTCGGCGCGCCGCCGGCCGATCCGATGGCGGTGATCCGCAGCTGGTTCGACGCGGCGCGCGAGCTGGGCGTGCCGGAATGCGGCGCGATGGCGCTGGCGACTTCCGATGCGCAGGGGCGCTCTTCCGCGCGCATGGTGCACGTGATCGAGGTGCGGCCGGATGCGCTGATCTTCACCACGCACCGGCATAGCCAGAAGGGCCGGGAGATCGACGAGACGCATTGGTCGTCCGGCGTGCTGTATTGGCGCGAGACGAAGCAGCAGATCACCATCGCCGGGCCGACGCGCCTGGTGTCGACCGAGGTCTCCGACGCGTTGTGGGGCCGCCGGCCGATCACCACCAATGCGATGTCGTTCGTGTCGCGCCAGAGCGCGCCGCTGGACGACGAGGCCGCGCTGCGCGACGAAGCGAACGCGCTGCTCGCTGCCTCGCTGGGCTTGCCGCGGCCCGATGGCTGGGTGGGCTATGCCATCTACCCCGAGAGCATCGAGTTCTGGCATGCCGCGCCGGATCGCCTGCACCAGCGCCTGCGCTACGACCGCGACGGACAGGCCTGGAGCTGGCGGAGGCAGCAGCCTTGAAAGCGATGCCTTATGCCGTGGCGGATGTGTTTACCGAGAACCCGCTGGAAGGGAATCCGGTGGCGGTGTTCTTCGATGCGCAGGGGCTGGAAGCGCAGGACATGCAGCGCATTGCGCGGGAGCTGAACCTGTCGGAGACGACGTTCGTGTTTCCGCCGCCGGCCGGTGCCGACGTGCACGTGCGGATCTTTACGCCGGTGAACGAGTTGCCGTTCGCGGGGCATCCAACCCTGGGCACGGCCGTGGTGCTGGGGCAGCGCGGGCATAGCGGCACGCTGCGGATGGCCACGGCGATGGGCACGATACCGTTCGAGCTGGAACGCGACCGCGAAGGCGTGGTGCGCGCGGCGTCGATGGTGCAGCCGGTGCCGACGTGGTTGCCGTACGAGCACGCTGATGTATTGATCGATGGCCTGGGGATCGAGGGTTCGACCTTGCCCGTCGAGGTGTATCGCATCGGTCCGCGGCATGTTTTTGTCGGGCTGCCGACGGTCGAGGCGCTGTCGGCGGTAAAGCCGGATCTGCGCGTGCTGGCGACCCTGCCCGATGTGGCGGTGAACTGTTTTGCCGGGGCAGGGCGGCATTGGCGCATGCGGATGTTTTCGCCGGCCTATGGCGTGGCGGAGGATGCGGCGACGGGGTCGGCGGCGGGGCCGCTGGCCTTGCATCTGATACGGCATGGGCTGTTGGAGTTCGGCACCGCCATCGAGATTCTGCAGGGTGTCGAGATGGGAAGGCGCTCGCTGATGCGGGCGACGATCCACGGCTCGATGGACGCGATCGGCCCGATCGAAGTCTCCGGCGCCGCCACGGTAGTAGCACGCGGCGAGCTGCTGCGCTGGAAGGCATAGCGCCGAAAAATCCAGCTTACGTAGGTTGGGGTGAGCAAAGCGAACCCCAACGGTGCGCGACGTTGGGGTTCGCCTGCGGCTCACCCCAACCTACATTCGGGAACTGACGAAAGGAATGCTTATGTCGACCACCAGCTTCGCTAACGACCACGAACTCCGCGCCCAACACCGCCGCGTCATCGAAGACTACTTCAGCCGCCGCGGCGAAGGCCGCCTCACCCGCTACCAGCTCTTCACCGAAGACGGCAGCGGCGGCCTGTGGACCAACGACACCGGCGGCCCGATCGCCTCCTACGGCCACGAAGCCCTGAAGGCCCATGGCGCCTGGTCGCTGCAATGCTTCCCCGACTGGCAATGGACCAACGTGCAGATCTTCGAAACCCAGGACCCCAACCGCTTCTGGGTCGAATGCGACGGCGAGGGCCAGATCCTGTTCCCGGGCTATCCGCCGGGCATCTACCGCAACCACTTTATCCACTCGTTCCATATGGAGAACGGGAAGATCAAGCAGGGCCGCGAGTTCATGAATCCGTATGAGCAGATGCGTGCGCTGGGCATTCCGTTTCCCGCGATCAAGCGCGAGGGAATTCCCGCCTGAGCGAAGATGCGCGGCTGGTTCGGACCTGCGGTGGCGGCGCTACTGCAGTTCGCCAATGCTCCGCTGCATATCGTCCTTGCGCGCCGGGTCGCGTTCGCTCGCCACCATGCCCTGCAGGATCTTCAGCTGCGCCGTGTCGAGCGCCTTTTTGGCGGAGGTCTTGATATCCGGGATGACACCGGTGCCTTCCCAGTCGCCATGCGTCACCGGATTGATAGGCCGCCCCGAGGGCACGAACATCATGAAATGCTCGCTCAGGCGCTGCGGCGAGCCGGCGTGGGCGGCGCCGGCGGTCACCTCGCCGACGAGTTTCGCGCGGCCGGCGTTCTTCAGCGCATAGGCGAAGTCCTCGCAACCGGACGCGGTCTCGCCGCTGGTCAGCACATACAGCGGGCGCGCTTGGCCATAGCGTTTGCCGGTGACGCTGGCAGTGGTCCAGCGTTGCTCGGTGCGGCCTTCGTCGCGGAAGTAGATGTCGTTGAGATGGGTGGGCTGGTCGAACAGATAGCTGGCCACCTGCATCACCGTCTCCGGATCGCCGCCATGGCATTCGCGCAGATCGACGATCAGCGCATCGGTATCGCCCAGCAGGCTCATCGCGGCGGCAGTGCGTTCGGCCGTGTGCTGCGGGCGGCCGAAGGCATGCAGTTCGAGCAGGCCGATATTGAAATGCAGGCGGCCGACGTTGGCGAAGCCGTAGTTGACCTGTTTCTGGTGCAGGTCTTCGGCGGCCCGCTCCTGCGGCGACGGCCCGCCATCGGCGCTCGCGGGAATGGCCTGCTCGAAATAGCGGATCTCCAGATGCTTGTCGCTGGTCGTGCCCTGCAGCAGATCGGTCAGGCGTTCGGCCAGGCCCTGGGCACTTTGGATCGCATCGAAATCGCCATGCGCCATGCGTGCGCGCAGGTCTTTCTCGATCGCTGCCGCCTTGTCCGGAAAGACGTAGCCGCGATCGAGCTTGGCGATGACGCCTTCGAGCACCGCATCGCGCGCGGCCTTATCGATGGCCATATCCTTCTGCGGCGGTCCCTGGTTCGGCCCGCTGGGCCAGGCCAGCACCGCCACGCTCCCCAGGCCCGCCATGCCGATCGCAGCCATCGCCACGAAGATCCCCGTTCGCCTGTTCATTGCACTTCTCGTGTATGGGCGCCATCGCCCGGCCAGCACAGGCTGCGGGCACAATGTGGGGAAATTGTGTGGACGGCGGTGGCGTTACCAGTCGACGCGGTAGCCGACGCCGTAGATGGAATGGATGATTTCCACCTCCGGCAGCACGGCGGCGAGCTTGCGGCGCAGGTTCTTGACGTGCGTGTCGATGGTGCGGTCGTTGGCGTCCAGATTGTCGCGCTGGATCACGTCGAGCAGCTGCGTGCGCGAATACGCCATGCCCGGGCGCCGCAGCATCGTTGCCAGCAGCTGGTACTCGCTCGGTGTCAGATCGAGCGGATGCGCACCGACGCGAATGGATCGCGCGGCTTCGTCGATCCGCCACAGCGGACGATCCGCGGCATCGGCGCGCGTGCGGCGCAGAATGGCCTTGATGCGCGCCACCAGTTCGCGCGGACTGAACGGCTTGCACAGGTAATCGTCGGCGCCGGCTTCGAGGCCCAGCAGGCGATCGACTTCCTCGACCCTGGCGGTGAGCATCAGGATCGGCACCTCCGAAAACGCACGCAGGGCCTGGCACACCGACAGCCCATCGAGCCCCGGCAGCATCAGGTCGAGCACGATCAGATCGGGCATGGCCTCGGTGGCGCGTTCGAGCGCGACTTTGCCGTCGGCCACCACCTCGGCGGTATAGCCGGCGGCGGCGACATAGTCGGCGACGATGGCGGCGAGTTCGCTTTCGTCCTCGACAATCAGGATCCGTGCGGTCATCGGTCGTCCAGGGGTAGGATCATCGTTGCGCGCAAGCCGCCCAGCGGAGAAGGCGCGAACACCAGGCGCCCGCCATGCGCGGCGAGGATCTGCCGGCACAGGGCCAGACCCAGGCCGAAGCCGCCGGAGCTGCGGCTGCGCGATTCCTCCAGTCGAAAGAAGCGTTCGCCCAGGCGTTCGAGCGATGCCGTCGGCACGCCCGGGGCGGAGTCGTCGACGACGATGCGGATGGTGTTGTCCACGACGGCGCCGGTAAGCGCGACGCTGCCGCCGCCGGCGGTATAGCGCACGCTGTTCTCGAGCAGGTTGGCGAGCACTTGCCGGATGCGGGCGGCATCGCATGGCGCCACGCAGCGCGACGGCGCGGCGCCGATCGATGCCTGCAGATCGTGAGTGCCGAAGCGCGCCGAGAAGTCGGCGAAGACCTCGCAAGCCATCCGCCACACATCGTGCGGCGCAAGCGCGTAGCGGCTCTGCCCGAGATCGCCGCGCGCCAGCTCGTGCAGGTCATCGACCAGCCGGTTGAGCGAGTGCACCTGCCGCTCCATCAAGTCCAGGTGCTCGGGCGTGGCGGCGCGCACACCGTCCTGCACGCTTTCGATCTGGGCGCGCAACACCGCCAGCGGCGTGCGCAGCTCGTGCGAGGTCTCCGCGATCCACTGCTGGCGCATCCGCTCCACCTCCTGCAGGCGCGCGGCGAGGCGATTGAAGGCGCTGGCAAGTTCCCCCAGCTCGTCGCTGCGGGTCACCTCGATGCGCGTCGCGAACTGGCCATGTTCGAGCCTGCGCGCACCCGTGACCAGTTGCATGATCGGGCGGCGCACATGGACGGCCAGCAGCCAGGCGACGCCGATGCTGAGCAGCAGGGCGGCGACCAGCGCCCAGGCCAGGCGGCTCTGTTGATCGATCAGGAAGGCGACGGCCAGCGCATCGTCCGGATGCTGGGGATAGGCCACGAGCAGACTGCCGATCGGGCGGCCATCGACGCTCAGCGGGTGCGCGGCACGATCGATCGAGGTAGCGGCGATCAGCCACGGGGATGCGACGGCGCCCGCCAGATACCGGCCGTGCGTATCGGTCAGCCCGATGCGATAGGCCACGCTCGAGGCTCCGGACTTTGCATCGGGCGCGCCAGTACGCGAGCGCTCGTACGCGTCGCGCAACCAGGCCTTGCGCTGTGCGGTATCGCGGGGAAGAAACGACCAGTCGCCATGTTGCCGATAGCTGGCCTCCAGCGTGGCCCCCAGCGCGTCGAGAAAGTGCGTGTCGGTATCGAGCCGGTGCTCGGCAAAGTTGTCCAGCAGCCGCCACCGCACCAGCTCCACACCCAGCGCCCCGGCGACGATAATCGTCAGCCAGATGGCCAGGAACAGGCGGTAGCCGATGGATAGCTTCAAAGGCGCGATACCTTGCAAGGAAGAGCATCAGCTTAGGCAAGCCGTCGTGTGCCGGCTAGGCCTTCGTCGCGCCGATCAGCGCCGCAGCGCCTCTGGATGCGCCGCCAGCCACTGCTGCACCCGCCGCATATTTCTGGCCTTGGCCTGCTGGGCCAGCGTTCTGCCATCGTCATACCGGCCCTTCGGGCTCGCGCCGGCTTCCAGCAGGCGCAGCACGATGGCGTCGGTCCAGCTGCCGAACAGCATGCTGTTGCCGTCGTTCGACTTCAGCGAGGCATCGGCGCCGTGTGACAGCAGTACGTTCAACAGTTCCAGGTTTTCCACACCGTACAGCGGCGTGCGGCCCTTGCTATCGCGGTGGTTGGGATGGGCGCCCCGCGCTAGCAGGCGCTCGGCGGTGCGGATGCGGTCGGCGTCGTCCCGCCTGCAGGTATAGGTACCCGCGAGTTCCGCCAATGCGGTTCGCCCCTGCGGTTCGTCGTCACCATTTGCCTTGCGTACCGGGGCAAAATCGATATCCAGGCCGGCATCGGCGAAGGCGTCGACCATGGCGGGGGAGCAGCCCCCGCCTGTATCGGCAAAGCGCTCGATAGCCTTTGCCTTGCCGTAGCGATCGAGCCATCCATCCTTGGCCAGGCGCTTGAAGACTTCCGCGTGCCCGCGCCGGATCGAGTCTTCGATCAGGGTGACGCCAGCGACCGTAACGTCTCCCGGCACGGTTCCGGGCGGCAAGGTCGTCTGATCCAACGGAGCGCCGCGTTCGATGAGCGCCAGGATCGTGGCTTCGTCCGCTTCGTTAGCTTCGCCATTCACCGCCAACACCGTGGCCTGGTTCGAGTGGAAATCGAAATGGTTCTGCTCCAGCCACGGAATGAGCGCGGCCGTTCCTTTCACCCAGCGGTCGGCACCGGCGGCGCGGTCGATCGCCTCTTCCAGCTCGTCCACCGCCTTGGGCATGCCGGCCTCGATACCGACATAGTCGACCACACGCTTGTTGCGGCCGCCCACGGTGAGACTCACCACCTGGGTGGGGTTATCGGTGATCCAGGCTCGATATTCGTCCTTGAGCTGCCAGAAATCAGCGGCCTCGAATTGCTTGAGCAGCGCCTGTACGGCTTCGGGGCTGATCCGATCCTCATGCGTGCCCGGCAGCAGCACGCCGTTGGAGCGGGAGAAGCGCCGGTGCACCTTGTCCACCTCGTCGACCGGATCCGTGCCGGTGGTGAAATGCACCAGGCCGTCGCCGCGGATGGTCAGTTCGTAGGTGGGACAGGCGCCGAAGCAGGCGGTGCGCGTGAGGCTGATTTCCACGTTGTCGCTGGCTACCGACGGTGCGGTAGCCGCCGCGATGGCAATCAGGAGCCCGGCTTTGATCACGCCGGACAGACAGGAACTACGTGCTGCCATGGATTCCCCCGAATCGTTGTTTGCGCAGGCGTCTGACCTGGCGAGTCTATCCGGCTCCGGAGGGGGTCGGAAGTTGGCCGAAGGCGACAGGCAGGGTGTTGTCCATGGACACGATGCCCCGTTCGGCGGGACCATTCGCTTTCGCAAAGGGGGTTGTGATGACGAATATCGAGAACAAGCAGATAAATGCGGGCACGCCGCCGCATGAGCCGGTTGCGCTGGGCGATTACAGAATCAGCCTCGAGGATGGGCGGCTGGTTGTTCGTACCGCTTCGGGAAACAGGGCGGAAGTTTTTTTCCCCGGGAAGTTCAACAGAGAAAGTTTCTCGCTGACCATCGAATCCCAGGGGCTCGGGCTTACACTCCTGAAGAGATAGCGGGGCGCTTATGGCTTACAAGCTGTCTTTGGCCGCCCGGAACGAGGGGCTGATCTATGTCGACGAGCAACACTCGGACGCATCGTACTGTTGGGGTTCGCCTGTGGCTCACCCCAACCTACGTCCGGCAAAGACAAGTACCAACGGAGAATCGAAGTGGAAACGATCGGGCGCGACCTGAGGGAAATGCAACGCGTGCCGCTGGCCAGCACGCACGTCGCGGCGATGCGGGCGGAAGGTACCGAGGTGCGCTATGCGGCGGGCGAGTTTGTCGTCCAGCTCGGCGACCCGATCGACCGCTTCGTCTATGTGGAGGACGGCGAGATCGAAGTGGTGAACCCCTTTACGGGCGAACGCCATTTCCCTTCCACGCTGGGACCGACCCAGTTCATGGGCGAGATTTCCTTCCTTAATGGCGGCGTGTGGGCCTTGCCGATGCGCGCGGTCAAGGACACCCGCGTGCTCCAGGTGCCGCGCACCGCCATGCTGCGGCTGATGTCCGAGATCCCGGAGATGTCGGACATCATCATCACCGTCTTCGCCGCCCGCCGGCGCCGCCAGCTCGACGAGCGCGACGGCACCCTGGTGCTGATCGGCGAAGACCTGGACCGGAATATCCAGCGCGTCGGCGAATTCGCCAGCCGCAACCGTTTGCCGTATGCGTCTTACGCGCTGGGCAGCGCGGAAGCCCAATGCATTGCCACCAGCTGTGCGATTCCCGCGGACCGGCCGGCGGTGATCTTCGGCCGCGATCACGTGGTGAACGAACCGACGCCGGACAAGATCGCCAAGCTGCTGGGCCTGAGCTTCGAGCTGGCCGACGAGGAGGCGGTGGACGTGCTGATCGTCGGCGGAGGCCCCGCGGGTGTGGCGGCCGGCGTGTATGCCGGCGCCGAAGGCTTGAGCGCGATCGTGGTGGAAGACCTCGCGGTCGGCGGCCAGGCCGGTACCTCCAGCCGGATCGAAAACTATATGGGCTTTCCCACCGGTATTTCCGGCGCCGACCTGGTGTGGCGCGGCGAAGTGCAGGCGATGAAGTTCGGCACGCGCTTCATCATGCCGCGGCGCGTGGTGAGCGTGGAGCGGCGCGAGGACGGCAAGTTCTGTTCGACCTTCGACAATGGGCAGCGCATCCTGGCTGGCGCCATCGTGGTGGCGACGGGGGTGCAATATAAGCGGCTGCCGATCGACCGGTTGGCGGAGTTCGAAGGGGCTGGTGTGTATTACGCCGCAACGGAAAACGAAGCGCGTTATTGCAAGGATGGTGAGGCGCTGGTGATCGGCGGCGGCAATTCTGCCGGGCAGGCCGCCATGTTTCTCAGCCGCTCGGCCAACCGCGTCCGCCTGCTCGTCCGCGGCACCTCGCTGGCGTCGTCGATGTCCAGCTACCTGTCCAGCCGACTGGAAGCGGACCCGAAAATCACCATCGAATACGGTTCCTCGGTGCGCCTGTTGCATGGTGGCGAACGGATCGATGCCGTCACCGTGCATAACAGCATCAATGGATCGGATTACACGTTGCCGACGTGTGCGCTCTTCATCATGGTGGGGGCGGAGCCGAATACGTCCTGGCTGTCGGGGCTGGTGAAGCTGGATCAGAAGGGCTTTGTCGAAACGGGCGATGCGGTGGGGGCGGATTCGCCTTATGCGACGTCGCAGCCGGGGATTTTTGCGGTGGGGGATGTAAGGGCGGGGTCGGTGAAGCGCGTGGCTTCGGCGGTGGGCGAGGGGTCCGTCGTTATTTCGAAGGTATGGACTCATTTGAACGGCTGAGGCTTGCCTTGAAAGCCCCTCTCCCGCCGGCGACCCGAAGGTAGTCCCCGTGGGAGAGAGGGGGTGGGGTGAGGGTACGGTCGGAGCGCAAGAGTGATGTGCATCGCTCCGTGGCTGCAGCAGGCAAAGACACGCACGCCCTTTACCTCCGTGTCAGTACATTGACGACGCGCCGCCAAGTCCACGAAACTACCCGCGCATCGTCACGACGATGCCTGTCATTGCGCGTCGTCTATTGCCGCGCAGTCGAATCCGAGGGGTGCTGCGACGGACTCGATCCGCCACGCTCGGCTTCGATATCCCAGCAAGGGCGCCCTCCATCGATGGAGGATTTGCCATGTCCCATGTTTTTACACACCGTCTCGCCATCGCTACGTCCTCGATGGTTCCGGGCATCCATCCGGACGACCGGCACCTGGCGGATTCGCTGCTAAGCCTTGGCATCGAGACGAAGCCCTGTGTCTGGAACGACCCCGGCGTGGACTGGTCGCGGTACGACGCGGTGCTGATGCGTTCCACCTGGGATTACTTCAAGCATTACGCAGCGTTCGTCGAGTGGTTGGATCACTTGCCCATTCCGACGATCAACGATAAAGCCTTGCTGCGCTGGAACAGCGACAAGCGCTATCTGCTTGAGTTGGCGGCGCAGGGTGTCGACATCATTCCTACGACCATCGCGGCGGGAACCGAGCTGCGGCAGACGCTGGCGCGGATGCCGGGGCAGGAGGTGGTGGTCAAGCCTACGGTCAGCGGCACGGCCTGGTATACGGCGCGCGGTGTCGTTGGCGATGCCGCGTTCGAGCAGGTCGTGGCGCAACTGCCGAGGGAATTCGAATATCTGGTGCAACCCTTCGTCCCTGAAGTAGTCAGCGACGGCGAATGGTCCCTGTTGTTCTTCGGCGGCGAGTACAGCCACGCCGTGATCAAACGGGCGGCAGCCGGCGATTACCGGGTGCAGTCGGATTTCGGAGGGACAGCCGATGCGGTCGATCCCGATCCGGTGCTGATCGCCAGCGCCAGGCGCGCCCTTGCCGCCGCGGCGGCGCTAGGCCATGCCGACAGTGCCTATGCGCGCGTCGATGGCGTGATCTGCAAGGGCCGCTTCCTGCTGATGGAACTGGAAATGATCGAGCCGTTTTTGCACCTTGGGGCGCGGCCGGAGGCGGCAGAGCGCTTTGCGGGGCATTTGCAGAGGCGGTTGGCTAAGCGGACTGCCTGAGCGTTTCCTTCGGGCGCACTTTAAAGGCGGTGGTTTAAAGGGGGCGGGTGGAGTTCTGTTCTCGCCCCCTTCTGCCTTGCTTAAAGGCCCAGGGCGTGAATGAATGCCCGTATCTCATCGACCACAGCATGAAGATCCGGCGCGGAAAGGCGGTTCCTGCGCAGAAAGGCGTTCCATTGCGCCTGCTTCTGCGCATCGGCAGAAAATTCTTTTGTCAGCCCGAACGGAATCTCATCGCGTAGCTCAGTCCCGCGCCGGGCGAACGTGGCGCTGATGGCGGCGACCAGTTCCGGTCGATCCATGGCGCCTTCGCGAACGAGCGCCAGCAGATCGAAGTAGTCCTTCATCCTGCTGTTGGCAATGCCCAGCGTGGCAATGGCTTCCAGTTTTTCGGCAAACACCGTCTCCCGCGGATAGACGCGCAGATGGGGTGCCGGAAATTCGTCGAGCAACACCGGATAATCCGTTTCCATGGGCATCGGAGTGACGGCGTCACCGAAGCCGACGTCCCACTGCACGTGGCACCGTGCGTTCCCAAGCAGAGCCCGCAGGTGCAGGCGCAGGCCTTCGTAGCTCGCTTCCTCGCGTATCGACTCCACCACGATGGCATCGGGATCGAAGTGCAGGCCATCGTCCAAGTAAATCATGCAGAGATTGCGCGCGATGCCTGCCAGCCGTTCCGGGTCGGGTGAGCCGAAGCCCAGGAAGTCGGCATCGCGCGTGGGCCGGTGCGGCTGGTCGAACCAGAGTGCAAACAACATCGCTCCCTTCAACAGGAACAGGTCGCGGTGCGAGGAAATGGACAGCCTGTACAGCAACCGCTCCACGGCGAATCGATCCAGCAAGAGCTGAAAGTCCTCGCCCCGTGCGCGAGCCCGATCGAGCAGGCGTTGCCGGATCGACGCCGCGCGGCCGGCGGCAGGGAACATCGTGTTTATGCCATCGCCTCCAGATACGGACGCATAAGCTTGGCCACGCGGCAGATGCGCGCGTACTTCCACAGTTCGTCCACGGTGGTGGCGCGCGCGCGAAGCGCATCACGCAGGGCTTCGATAGCGACATCCAGCCCGACGAGGTTGCGAAACTTGAAGCAGTCCGCGATGGTTTTCGCGACGCTGGTTACTCGCACCGATCTGCCACCGATCTTACGTATCTCCAGGCCCACCGCGAGCGTTTCACCGGAAAATCGGACGACTCGCAGTGAAGGCCAGTCCAGGCGGGGAGCACGATCCTTGTTGCCGATGGCGATCCATATCTCGAACGGTGCCTGCGTAGTCAGTTCATGCAGGCGCAGGGCGGTCAGCAGGCACAGGCGCGCGCCGGGAATGCGTTGGGCAACCACCAGGACGCCTTCATCGCCCTCTGCCTGGGGCATCCCGGGAAGGGTGTAGACGCCGCGGGAAAGCCGGACCAGATCCCCCGCAGCGACAAGGCGGGAAACCTGGGCACGGGCGACGCCCGCTTCGACAAGCTCGCGAGAACGAACCGCGCCGCGGCGGCGAATGAGTGCCTTTGCAAGGGCGGCCGGACTGGTCATGGCCGGAGTGTTCCATATTGTCGGTAGTTTTGGAATAACTACCGACGTTTCGGAACAGGCGCTCGTCCGCCCCTGACCCATGGCCCGCCCGCATCAACCCATCGGTCTCACGCCCCAGGCATGCCGTACTCGGCGTATTGAAAAAACACCTCCACCGCCCCGAGATGCTCCGTGCCAACGATAGCCGCGATATACCCATCCGGCCGCACCAGCACCCATTCCCCCGCGGACACCGCATATCCCGCCCGGAAATGCCCTCCCTCATCGACAAGCTCTCCGCCTTCGCCGACGGTATGGATACGCAGCCCCGCCCGCGCAGCTACGCAAGCGCGATCGGCGTCATAACCGAACAACGTCCAATGCGTACCTTTAAGCAAATCGAATAGCCGCACCGGCCGGCCGCTGGCGCCACGCATCGGCGCATCGGGGGCGCGGCCGCCGGCGTAGGGGCCATGAAGGCGTTCCGGCCGTTCCAGCGCAAGCACCGAATCTGCGTAGCCAAGATCCAGCTGCCGCACATTGCGCCCACGCCGCATATCCCCTTGCTTCGCCGCGGCAAGCAACTGCGTGGAAAGACCGAGCACCTCCGCAGCAACGGGGCGGCGCTCCTGCTCGTAGGTATCGAGCAACGCATCTTCTGCACCGCGCAGCACCGCGGCCAGCTTCCATCCAAGGTTGTAAGCATCCTGGATGCTGGTATTGAGGCCCTGGCCGCCGGTCGGCGGATGGATATGCGCCGCATCGCCCACCAGAAACACCTGCTGCACGCGGTACCGATCGGCCAGTCGCGCATTCATCTG
Source organism: Dyella marensis (assembly GCF_049532885.1). Lineage (NCBI taxonomy): Bacteria > Pseudomonadati > Pseudomonadota > Gammaproteobacteria > Lysobacterales > Rhodanobacteraceae > Dyella > Dyella marensis. The sequence continues at coordinate 4,823,627 of NZ_CP064029.1, read as the reverse complement.
ATAAGCCGACGCCCACGAGACGGATTTCACCAGCAAGTCGCCGCGCCCGGATCGATCGTGCAGCATCGCGGTGAGTCCGGCGGCGGAGAGATCGACCTCGCCTTCCAGCGGTATCGGCGCCTGGATCTGGAACAGCGCCGTGCCCGCCAGCGGACACACCGCCAGTTGCTGCTCCATCGAGCCGTCGTTGAAGCGATGCCACGCATCGCGTGACAGGCCATCCAGGACGACGTCCGCCACGATGGCGCGCACACCCAGCGTCTTGCCGGGAAAGTCGACGCCCAGTGTTTTACGCACGAAGCTGCGGCCGCCATCGGCGCCGACCAGATACCGCGCTTGCACCACTTCGTCGTTGCCATGCCTGCGCAGGCGCGCCACGACGCCGGCTTCGCCCTGGCTGAAATCGATCAGCTCGCAGCCGAATTCCGGAGCGTGCCCCAGCTCGCACAGCCGATCGCGGAGGATGGCCTCGGTGAGGTACTGAGGAAGCATCTGCGGCAACGCATAAGGCTCGGCGGGCGTCGGCTCCGCGCGCTCGACCACCTCCGATTCGGTATGGCTGCCGTCGCTGCGGTATTCGCGCACGGCCGGATACAGGCCGCCGGCCGCGATGATCCGGTCCACGATGCCCAGGTCCTCGAAGACCTCGAGTGTGCGTGGCTGTATGCCCTTGCCGCGCGAACCGTGGAAAGGGCTGTCCATCTTCTCCACCAGGCGGAAGGCGATGCCGCGCCGCGCCAGCTCGATGGCCAGGGTGAGTCCGGCGGCGCCGGCGCCGCAAATCAGCACGTCGATCTTCGAATGACTGGTCATGACTGCTCCAATATGTGTAAAGTGCACATAACTGGAGCGAGCATATGCCAAGCAAAAAAAATGTGCAAGATGCACATATATCGACTCAGCTGCGCAACCTGCACGGCGCACTGATCACCATCATCAGCGTGTTCAACCGGCCGGACCGCGACGAGGCGATGATCCAGGAGGCCGGCATATCGCTGGACCGCGCCCTGTTTCCGCTGCTGGTGCTGGTCGAGCGCCTGGGGCCGATCGCGGTGGGCGAGCTGGCCGGGCGGGTAGGGCGCGACTATTCGACGGTGAGCAAGCAGGTGGCCAAGCTGGAAGCGCTGGGGCTGGTCAGCCGCCAGGCCGGCGCGACCGACCGCCGGGTCACCGAAGCCAGCATTACGCCGAAAGGCAAAGTCATGACGGACGCCCTGGACGCGGCGAGAGAGCGTTTCGGCCGGGCGCTTTTTGCGGACTGGGAGCCGGGCGAAATGGACGAACTGGTTCGCCTGCTGCAGAAGTTTGCGCACGACATCGATGCGCTGAAATGAATAAACGGGGACGGGTGCAGTTATCCCGACTTAACTAAGCGCGTTCCTTTTCCGTCTATCAATTCGAACTCACCTTGAAATCCAAGGTGACGTCGGCCGCCGCCGGCTGCGGCGAATCGATCGACGTTTCAAAATGCCCGCCGAGCCGATTGCCGGACGGATCCTCCAGCGTGCCGTGCACCATCAGCCGATAATCCCCTGCTTTCCACGCCGAGTCCGGCGTAAACGTCCACGTCGTTTCGCCATTCCGTAATTGCCGCTGGCCCTCGACCAAGTGATCGCCGGCATCGACGACCGCCAGATAACCGGCATCCCGTCCATCGATGGGGCCATCCAGGCTGACCACGAACGGCTCCCGCGTACCGGGCCGCACAGCCGATAGCTTCCACGCCGCAGCAACCGGACCGTTTCCATCCACGGGACCGATATGCCACCGCTTGATGGGGCGACCATCGAAGCTAAGCACGACGTCCTCGCCCTCGCTCAGGATCGGCCCCTGCTGCTCGCGCGCGATCAGGCCGGTTTTTACGCGGCCGGGATGGAACAGCAAGGTCAGCACCTTTCCATCGGGCGACCACAGCTCCTGCTGCAGAAACGGCTCCTGCAATAAACGCCCGTCAGCACGGGAAAGCGCGATCCGCGGCAACACTTCGCCTTCGATCGGCGCGGCGAACACCACCGACAAGCGCAGCAGATTGGTCGGCACCTCGGCACTGGAAGGCTGCACGGCGACAACCTCCGGCGCCGGCTGCGCGGCTTGTGCGGCGGTGGGCAAGGCGGCGGCAAACACCATGCCGCCGATCAGCAGTCGCCAGCGCATGGCTTTATTCCGACGCCTTGATCAAATCGGGAAAGCCCTCGTCCTTCAGCAGGATGTCCTGCCGCGGCTTGATGTATTTCTGCTGGAACGCATTGCCCTTGAAGCTGAAATTCCGGAAGGCGTATTCGGAGATATGGTCCGACAGGCGGAAGCTCAGGTCCTTGCCCATCGACACCAGCTGCAGTGCGTCGTGCTGCAGATCGCGGCGGACCATGACGAACGACTTGTCGTCCAGGTTATCCAGCCGCATCACGCCGGCCAGCGGCGCCTGAGCCACATTAAGCCCCGCGATCTGGCCGAACGGCACCTGCTTCTCGATACCCGGCCCCATACGCGCCGCATCCAGTTCCGACACCGGGATGACGTTCGACACGCGGTTGTAGTTCACCAGCATCAGGTATTCGCGGGTCTGGCCCTGCTCGGTCTGCGAATAGGCGACCATATCGGCCGGCGTATTGCCGTAGCCGAGTTCGCCGACGGTCTTGCCGCGGATATGCGCGCCGTCCTTCAGCTCGTCGAGGGGGATGATCACCAACGGCGTGCACGTATAGGCCGCCACGAGATACGGCTTGCCGCCAAGCTTGGCGAAACTCATGGCGCGGATGGGCGCGCGCGTTTCGATCAGATTGTGTCCGCCGTGGAAGATTTCGATAGAGGTGATCGACTGCCTGGCGTCGAACGGATAATGAATCCGCCGCAGCGTCGAGGCGAAATCCTGGTTGGAAAGCCCCGCCACGAACAGCTCGCCGTCGCGCCACTTCATGTCGGTGACGGTGAAGCTGCGCTCCGGCATGTCCTTCCAGAACTTCTCGTCGCCGGTGGGCGCATCGCGCAGCGCCACCGAGGTGCCTTGCGCGGCCTTAAGGTCGACGCGGCGCGCCTTCTTGTCGCTGGTGACGGCGAACAGCGCCGGGGTCTTGTCGGCGCCATAGCTGACGGCGACATAGACCTCCCCGGTGCCGGGGCGCGCGACCATATCCTCGACGGCAACCCTGGCACCGCCCACCTGGTCGGACAGCAGCTGCTCCAGATCGAGCACGTTGAACACTGCACCCACCGGTTGGCGCGCAGGCGGCGCAAGCTTGATCGCGTGCACTTCGGCAGCTTTCCAGTCGGTGACGAAAAGCACACCGTCCGGCCCGAAGGCGAGTCGCGAGATGGATTTGACGTCCGCAGCCGACGCGTTGATGGACAGGCCCAGCAGGCAGGCCGTGGCGAGAGTGGAAAGGCGCATGAGTTACCCCTTGATACGACAGTGAAATGAAGCTCCGGCAAGCCGGAGTCATTGCCCGTATTGGCTTGCACGTTCGGCAAGGCGGGGCCGGGTATTGCCCTGATTCGCGCCGATGCTAGGCGGGGCGGCAGGGCGCCGGGTAGGCGCGCGAACCGAATCACGGTGGTGATCGGTGGGCATCAATGACGCTTCGCGCGGGTAATGTTTTTCGATTGACGCGTAGCGGGAGCGCAACACAGAATCCCGAATTCGCCCTGACACGGGCGTCCATGAGCAGTCACGCCTTATGAAGCATGCGCCACCCGGATACGCGTGCCCGTTCTGCGGTATCGCCGCAACGCTTCCATCGCCTGCGCCGGAATCAGCCGTTGTGCTGGTGGATACCAACGTGTTCGCCCTGGTGCCCACGCATCACTACGCCGGCATCAAAGGCAACTGCCTGGTGGTGCCGCGGGGCCACTACGAGAACGTGCTGGATATACCGGACGAGCTGGGCAGCGACTTCTTCCGCGCCACACGCCGCCTGGCGCTCGCCATGCAGAACGCCTTTGGATGCGAAGGTATCTCCACGCGCCAGCACAACGGCCCGGCCGGCAATCAGGATGTGTGGCACTACCATCTGCATGTGTTTCCGCGCTACTCGAATGATGGGTTGTATGGGGGGCGGAAGGTGCCCTACGCCATTGAGGAGCGGATGGAACTGGCGGCGAGTCTTCGGGCTGTTTTGCGGTAGCACCTACTGGAGCTCACAGAACCGCCGTCATCCCAGCGAAGAGCTTCATAACAGCGCATCTGGTCAAGCTGGGATCCGGCGTCTTAAGGCACTGGACCTCAGCGTTCGATTTAACTGCACCCGTCCCGGTTTAGCCCATTTCCTTGAAGTCGAGCCCGGTACTTTTATATGCAGAAACTTTCAGGCAGTGGCCGCTTTTTTGGTCAACGTGTGTCCCAGGGGCCTGCGGTCATCGGTGGGACTTGCAGGCTTCAAGGGGCCATATCCCCCAATACCGGATTGCCCCTGACCCAGCATGCGGCAGTGAAGTTGGGGGCGTCCGGATTCGCCATTCCCAACTGGGACGTGCCTGAGGTTCATTTCCTGTACTCGTGGAAATGTTGCATCAGTCAAGGAGATCTCAGCTACCGATATGCGTCTGGTCGGCTGGAAATCATTGAGTACACAGCGGGAACCGAGGACTTCGCCGGCTTTCCCTATGATGGCTATCCGGTGGTCTTTCCCGCTGCCCAGTTCCTCCTCCGGCCGATCCCGGAGGAGGACCAGGAAATCATTGCTCGGTTGAATAACACTGAGCTCGACCAGGGTTTCAAGTTTGAGAACGCGAGGGCTGGTCAGCTTTCAATTCCGACTCACCAGTTCGGAGGCGTCCCGTTCCTTCTCAACCCCCTGATGGAAGAGAAGCGCTGCGTCGCGTGTGGAGATGAGATGGTTTTGATTGCCTCCATCGGGAACAACTCTTTTTCACATGATGGCGGGTTCTTCGGGAACGACTTTGTCCAGTTGGTGTTCTTTGGTTGCGACCGTTGCAAGGTGCTGTCGGCTGTCAATGTGGCCAGCTGATGCAGAGCGGAGAACTAACGGGGACAAGTGCAGTTAGGCCGATCTAACTACACCCGTCCCCGTTTAGCTGGGACGTAATCGCCACGCCCCACCATGCGTTATGTCGCCAATGCGGAGGGTGGCCTCCACGGGAAGCGAGCATGAATCGCGACATTCTGCGAATGATAGGCGCGCTGCTGTTCTTCGCGTATCTCGGAAGCGACCTCGCCCAGGCATGCGACGTGCCAGCGCCGCTCAAGTCGATCGACCCACCCGGTTTCTACGACGACCCGACGGGCTACGCCCAAGCCGTCAAGCCCATGCGGGACTACATCGCCAAGCTCAATCACGCCGCCGACAGCGGCCAATGGGCCTGCACCATGGATCTGCTCGACGCCTGGGCCCGCGCCGATGCATTGATGGGCCCGATCACCGGTTACCAGGGTTATTACGAGCGCTCATGGGCGGGCACCGACTTCGCCCTGGTGGAGTTGCGCCTGCCGGCGGAAGTCAGGCATGCCAACCCTGGCCGCCTCAACGCCATCAACCAATGGCTGGAGCACATCGCCGTTGCCACGCGCGACGCGGACGCCATCAATCATCTGCACAACAACCTGGTGTACTGGGCGGGCTTGAACCTGGTGGCCACGGGTACGGTGGCGCATCGGCCGGAGCTGATCGACGCCGGCCTGGCGCGCGCCAGGGAAGGCATCCGCGATATTCGCGCGGATGGTTCGCTGGAGCGCGAAGTGAAACGTGGCGATCGCGCGCTGCATTACCACACGTTCGCACTGATCCCGCTGGTGTTCACCGCCGAGCTGGCGCGGCAGCAGCATATCGATCTGTATCAGGAGAACGGCCACGCCATCGGCCGCCTGGCTGATCTCGTTACCGATGCGGTCATCGATCCGGCGAGCTTTGCGAAGATCACGCCGGTCAAGCAGAAACTGTTTCCGTGGACATTCCAGGACGAGCTGGCGTGGATGGAACCCTACTACGCGCACACCAGGAATCCGCGACTGCCGGCGTTGATCGCGCCGCGGCGGCCGATCAGCGAGTGGCGATTGGGCGGCGACGTGTCGGCTGCGTGGGGTGTGGCGTTGTAGCTAACGGGGACGGGTGCAGTTATGCCGATTTAACTGCACCCGTCCCCATTAAAAAATCACCGATCGTCACCACTCAACAGCGACCCCACGATACCGCCCACCAACCCGCCGCCCAGCGTCGCCCGCCCACCACCGCCTTCGCCACTCGGCAGGTACTCCGCGATCTGATGCGCCAACCGCGAAATGGGCAACGTCTGCAGCCACACGGACCCCGGCCCGGTCAGCACCGCCAGAAACAATCCATCGCCGCCGAACAACGCATTCTTGATGCCTGGCACCGTGGTGATCTGAAAGCTCACCGACGACTGGAATGCGCCGACATGCCCCGGGTGCACGCGCAGCGTCTCGCCGGGCGCCAGGTCTTTGCGGATCAATTCGCCGGACAGTTCCAGCCACGCCGTGCCATTACCGGCCACCTTCTGCAGCACAAAACCGCTGCCGCCGAAAATGCCCGCGCCCAGCGACTGCTGAAAACCCACGCCGATGGTCACCTGCGGCGTGGCGCAGATAAAGCCATGCCGGTGCACCATGTATTCATTACCGGGGCCCACCGTCACCGGCACGATATGGCCCGGCACCTTGGTGGCAAACGCCACTTCGCCGGTGGTGCGCACGGCGCGGTATTCGGTCATGAACAGGCTGCCGCCGCCGACCACGCGCTTGAGCGCGCCGAACAGGCCGCCGCCGCCGCCCATCTGGGTGTGGGTGCTCATCTGGATCGATGAGGTCATCCAGGAAAGCTCGCCGCTCTCGGCAAAGATGCTTTCTTCCGGCGCGAGCTGTACTTCCAGTACGGGCATGACGGTGCCCTGGATGCGTGTCTGCATGTGGTGTTCTCCCTGGCGATGGAATGGCTGGCGGTTGGCAAAAAGACCGTAGCGGCGATGGTCCGCGCTTTTTGTGTCGGTTGGAATGTGTCTTTTGGAGCGCAAGAAAATGCGCGTAGAGCCAGGTTTCCTTATATGCGGGTGGCCCAAGTTTCGGGCCGTCCCTGAGGCTCGTTCTGATCAAGAGGAAGCCTTGGGCGTACAAAGATCGATGAGGATCAGTCGCTTACGCTCTTAGGATTAGTCTTAACGACTTGGCGCATAATTCGGTCTGGCTATGGACAGGGGAAGCCAGAATGACGCCATCGGAGAATGAGCAGTTCACGAAGATGCTTCGTGATGCGGCGGAGGAATGTAGTCGTATTGGTTATCGGCCGACGAAATTCCTCCAGATGTTGAACGCAGACGGCGGTGACGCAACCGCTGCGAGATTGCTAGCAGCATCCAACATATCGGATGGCTTCGCCGAGCTTCAGATGCGCGGCAGGCTCGATCTGACAGTTGAGGCGTTGGTTCTTGAAAAGGGATGGGCGGATCACTTTGATCCAGCCTTGATCAACCAAGCAAGGCGGCGGCTTCTTGCTGCGCGCTACACGCCCAAGCTCGCGTCGATCCATGAAAATGGCGGAGAAGCTTCGTCACCAAGAAGCGATCGCTCAGATACGGCGGAGAGTGTTGCCCTTTCCGACGGCCTGGCAAGAGTCCTGCGGGGCTATATGGCGGCCGCAAAGGAGCCATTCTCCAAGCACCCGATGGCAAACTTTATACGGGGCATGCTCGCTGATCAGGTGGCAAATCTATTGCGGGGATATGCGCCGAATCTCGATGTGAAGGGGAGTGCCGGCCAAGGTGTCTGGGCCAGAGGGCCATGGATTGGCATATTCGATCCCCTAGTCACAACAAGTGCGCAGCGCGGCTACTACGTCTGCTACTTATTTAAAGAGGACATGAGTGGCGTTTATTTAAGCCTCAATCAGGGCATGACTGAGGCCAAGAAGCACTACAGGTCAGATGCTAAAACCGCGCTTCTGGCTAGAGCTCAGAATTTCCGTGCAATGTTGGGATCGCGCATATCTAGCGAGTTGATCTCTGAGATCGACCTAGCTCCGAGTGCGCCAAGCAATGACACGGCGTTCTATGAGAAAGGCAACATCTGCGCCGTGTACTACTCGGCCCGATCGATACCAAACGAAGAAGTTGCAAGGAAGCACCTTGCGGACATGATCTCGTTGTATCTGGCTTTGGTCGAAGCCGATCTAGCCGCCGATGGCTCTTTGGATGATGAGGACGATTTGCCGCCCGCATCCATGTTGGAAGATGGAACTAAGTTTCGTCTCCACAAGAGGATCGAGCGCAATGCGGCGCTGGTAAAGCTGGTGAAGCAATCCAAGCCTAGTCATTGTGAGGTTTGTGCCGTTGACCTTGGTGAGCGCTACGGCGCAATCGGAAGTGGGTACATCGAAGCCCATCATTTGCGCCCCATCTCATCACTGAAGGGAACTAAAGCCGAACTAGACCCAGTGCGAGACTTTGCTGTGTTGTGCCCCAACTGCCACCGCATGGTGCACAAGTCTGGCCTGATCGACGATCTTGAGCGATTTAAGAAGGAGCACTTCCGTGGCTAGCAATGCCCCTGGTGAGCTTCAAGAGCTGCGAGATCTAATCAGAGCGTTCGTCGTCGAGCGTGATTGGGACAAGTTTCATACGCCAAAGAATCTGGCGGTATCGCTCAACGTAGAGGCCGGGGAACTTCTGGAACCCTTTCAGTGGAGCACCACAGGCGGCCTGGACGAATTGGCTGATCCGCAGCTGCTTCATGTTCGACATGAGGCAGCCGACGTCTTGATCTATCTGATACGTCTGGCGGACAAGCTCGGCATCGATCTCGGGGAAGCGGTCCGGGAAAAGCTAGAGCTCAACAAACTGAAATATCCGGCTGACATTGTCAGAGGTAGTGCTCGTAAGTACACCGAGTATTAGCTAGCTCTCGATACCTTAACCTGCTGCGCGGGCTGCAAGGGCCCGACAGAAGACCCATTCTGAAAGGAGATCTTTATGTCGACGACGACCGGGGTCAATCCTCAAGTCACCGATGCGGTAACGCAGGCCAATACCCGCGGCACCGCCACTACCGGCAATGCGCCCGCCATGGCGCTGGGTTATCTCTACCAGGCCACGGCAAACGCGCTGTCCGTTGCCGCGCATACCGCCGTTGTCAGCCAGCAGCAACAGGACATCCTGGCGCAGGCGGCGACGACGCAGGGCATCATGCAGATCTACTCGCTCGATACGGCGACCACCGGCGTTGCGACGGAGCATCCGCTGGAGCCGCCGTCTGCCGCGGCCGCGGTTGCCCTGCACGAGATCTCCGCGCCCGTCACGCAGTTGAGCGTGTCGTCGAACGCGCATGGCATCGATAACGCCGAGCCGTGGTGCCATGCCGCGCTGGAATTGATGGGTACGGTGGCCAGCACCTTGCACGCGTTCCAGAAGGTGACGGAGGAGAGCGGCATGGCGGCGATCCGGCAGGCGGCGACGGCGTCCGTGCTGATCCATATGATCAAGTCGCCGGATCAGCTGGAGCAGTATCAGAAGATTCTGAAGGTGATCGAGGAGCTTTGACGCGGCGTTGCGCAGTGTCTACGCATTTGCCATCGGATGTGTCCGAAAAGCGCCGCGCATGCTTGCATCGCGCGGTGTTCCTACAGACACGCCGAAGTCGTTTTGATAGTTTGCTTGTGTTGCCCGCGGAGTGACTCGAAGCGCGTCGCGGGCAACCATGGCAGCAATGCTGTGAGAGCGCGGGCCAAGGGTGCAGCGAACACCCCTGACCCGCTAACCATCACCAACTAATGAGGAGTTGATCATGGCTAAGCCAGATCATACGGCACTTCTTCGCCCGCCGATTCCCACGGCGGCAGCTTCACCGCCCATCCGGGTTGTCCGAGCAACGCGCGGACACGGTTGACGAGACGGGATTTAAGAGTTTTCGCAGGAAAGATTCCTAGCCGTGAAACCCGGCGCGTTGCCTTGCGCAACGGCGGAAGCTGCTGAACCCGTCATCTACTTCCTCAATCAAGCCGCCCGGGGCTCAAGTTTTGAGTCGCCGGTGAAACCCGAGTCCGTATGGTCGCGGCACGCCGTGCTGTCCGGCGGCGTGCCGTTCTCGGAGCGGGGTGCGGTGCTTAGCAAGGAGTTGCTTATGAACAGTGTTCTCGGTGAAGCGTGGATCGTGCGGCACGCTGCTTATTACACGGATCCGGAGGCGGGACCGGATGCGTTGTTGAACGATGTGACGGAGTGGTTGCAGTACGCGTATTGCTCCATCCAGGTGCTGGCGGAGTTGGTGCGTGAGAGGGGGAGTGTGGATGCCCAGCGGGTGCCGGTGATGTTGGAGGGGATTTCTTTGGATGGCTTCGTCAGCCAGACGCCTTTCAGTTCGGGCGTATGAAGGAAGTCTTTGGAGACGGAATCCCCGATGCTCGGATCGTTCACATGGATGGAAATCTGGTTGCCGCATTGACTGCACTCCCAGGCTTTGATGGATCCGAGCTTCTCCGTGACACGCCAACTTTGCGCATCACACTTATCGCACTTCATACATCCCCCTGGCCTTCATATATGCTTCGGCGAGCCGACTTCCCGCCCGCTTGAGGTTACCGCCGATACCCCGGCATAGCTAAGCACGAGCGTCGCATGCTCCGGTGGCATCCATTGAAAGCGTTCGGAAGACCGAATACGCACCCCACGCATTAACGCCTCTGCCACTAAGGCTCCGGTGGCACACCCTGCCTCAACCCCGGCAACCCCACAAACAACGATCCCCCCGCGGCAGACCGTAACTCCCGCGGCACCAACATGTAACCCAGCTTCAAGGGCGGAAACATCGACCGCGCAAAGCTGCCCACATGAATCACCCGCCCATGGCGATCCAGCGACCACAGTGCCGGTGCGTACAACGGAGCGGAGATAGTTAAAGCAGCTCAAGGGGTATCGGCATGGGCCGTTTGAACGCCAGACCGGACTGGTCGCCTCGCAGCGGTCAGATAACCATATTCGCCAGCTCTAACCATCTCCTGACCACGGAGCAGTTAGCCATCCACAGATTCACGAGCCAGGCGGCAGCCAGACATCCCCCTTCGCCATACCCAGCAACGCCATGTAAGCCCCAATGTGCTGATAGCCAACCTGCCGGTCAAAGTCATTGCCATCGTGTTGAATCAGCCCCTTGTCGGTAGTCCCGGTGTGCTGGTCTTGCCCTTCGCTCGGCTGCTGATAGTTCAAGAACTGCAGAAACCCGTAGTTCTTGTTGATGCCATCCTGGATGCTCTGCGGCGTGTCGATATCGGGCTCGTAGATATTCAGGATGTTCTTGATGGTGCTCGCGCTCCAGGCGTCCGGCACCATGTCCTTGGTGTTGAAGACTCTGGTTGAAAGCCCCTTCATGCTCTTGTTGAAGTAATCGGCAAACTGCTCGTTTCCCGCCGTCGGCGCGGCGAAGGTAAAGCAGCCCAGGGTCGCCGATGGCAGCTCCGCCTTCAGATAAAGCGACAGAACCGAGGCCAGAGCTCCGCCGAGGCTGTGCCCCACTACGGTGACTGTGCCGCCGTTGGCTACATGATTCGTCAGGTAGCCAAGCAAGCGGCCGCCCAGGGGAATGATGCCTTTGAGGATGTTCTGCACACCATCCATCGCACCATTGGATATGGACGTACCCCACGGCGCCGAAGAGATCAGGCCGCTCAATGCCGTCTGACCGATATCTTTATCCTCGACATTGACGTCGTACGCCGACTTCGGGTTGGTGCCGCTGGTCACTACGCGATAGTCGCCCGACAGACCTTTGAAAATGGCGGTGATATTGGCGGCATATCCCTTCGACGTCGGGGATGTTCCCGGATCGAGGAAGGTGAAAGGTCCCCATGCTAGCGTAAAGGCACTCGCATACGTCGACTGCTTGACCCGTTTGACGATGTTTTGCTGGACCACCGAAGGGTCTGGATACTGCATGGGTTTGCCTTGATCGTCGACGGCAGCATTGTTGAGTACAAAGGCCAGCGTCAGATTGATTTTCGCGTCATTCGAAGACATAGCCGCACTCCTTGCCTGGGCACAACACAACGATCCCCGCTCCGAGCATGGAGGGGGCGCTCAATAGCCTGAGTCTTTGTCGCCGCACCAGCGAATAGAGAAAGCCGATACGCTCCTTATTCGACTTTGTCAGCTTTGATGTCTGCCAGTGTGCTCATCGACGCAGGTGTGATCGCTGCGTGCGGTGAGCGCCAGGATTCCCGGCTGCCGAAGCTAAATTGCATGCCGTAGATGGCCTGTGAAAAACAGGCCTGTCTTCGTCGGCGTGATCCACGCCATCTTGCGAAGGAGCGAAGGGGACGTTCTTACGCTATGCCATTGAAAGCGAGCTCCGAGAACTCCCGCGTCTCCGGGTCATATAGCGCTCCCCAGAAGGCGCTGCCGCCATCGCAGACGATGGCCGGCTTTCGCCTCCATGCTCCTCGATCCTTACTGTGGATCGATATCTCGAGAGGGATTGCATTGATGTAGACATATTTCTTGCCGCGTATCGTTACCCCAACGTACTGCCTGAGGAACGCATTAGGATCGCTCACCGATCCTCCTGTAGAGCAGCATTGATGCGATTTGAGCTCGGCAAGCTTATGCAGATCCTGCTCCAGCTGCGCCGCCACACTCGGCGGAATCTCCCATGAGCCATCCACCTGCTCTGGTGTCGATCGAGAACACTGGTGGAGTGCGTCCTTGGCCTGGTCGGGCGGCAGAATCGCCCAATGCTCTGTTGGCATGGCGCAGGCTGTGCCGCTGAGGGCAATGAGTAGAAGGATGGATGTTCTTGCTCGCATGGCTATTCGCTCCTTGATTCTGTGCTTGTCGTCAGATCTGGATCATCTGCATAAGGTCAGGGCCTGGATCACCCGTTCGCGGAATGAATCCGCTCCTTCTTTATGGTTGCCAGATACGCCTCTGCGAGCCGCACCCCAGCGCGCTTAAGGCTTACCTCGGACACCCCGGCATAGCTAAGCACTAATGTCACATGCTCAGGCAGCGTTTGATGGAAGCGCTCTCCAGAACGAATACGCACTCCACGCGTCAGCGCCTCTGTTACCAACGCCTCTGTCGCACCACGCGCCAATCGCGGCAATCGCAAAAACAACGATCCCCCCGCCACCGAGCCCACCACTTCCATATCCTCCCCAAGCTTCCCTTCCAACACCCCGGCTAACGCCCTATGCCTCGGCGCCAACCGATGCGCAATCCTCCGCAAATCCCTCAAGTACTGCCCACTCCCGATACACATCGCCAGCACATGCTGCTGCAGCGAAATACTCCCCCGGTCCGCCAGCCACTTGACCGCCAGAAACCGCTCCCGCAACCCCCGCGGCACCAGCATGTAGCCCAGCTGCAAGGCTGGAAACATCGAGCGCGCAAAGCTGCTCACATGAATCACCCGCCCATGGCGATCCAGCGACCACAGCGTGGGGCAGGTGCGCACCCCAAACCGATGCTCGCAATCGAAATCGTCCTCCACCAGGCACGCATCGTGCGCATACGCCCATTGCAGCAAGGCCCTGCGCCGCTCCTCCGACATCACCACGCCGGTGGGAAACTGGAACGACGGCGCCACGTTCACCAGCCGTACGCCATCCAGCGCCGCCGCATGCCGCCCGATATCCATGCCCTGCGGCCCCACCTGGCACGGCACGATGCGCGCGCCCATCGCTTCGTAGGTGTGGCGCACGCTCCAGTGGCAGGGTTCCTCCACGCCTACGGCGTCGCCTTCGTCGAGCAGCACGCGGGCGATCAGGTCGCGGGCCTGCTGGGCGCCGCTGACGATCAGGATGTCGTCCGGGTCGACCTCGATGCCGCGTTCCACACTCAAGTATCCGGCCACGGCTTTGCGCAGGGCGACGGCGCCTTGCAGCTCGGGGAAGTCCGGCGCGTCGCGGCTGCGCAGCAGCGCCGTCAGGTTCTGCATCCAGGCCTTGAGGCTGCGCGGGTCGGACTTCACGCGAGGCTGCGCAAGGTCGATCACGTCGCCATCGAAGGCAGGCGTTTCCGCCTCGGGCACGGCAGGCAGTGCGGCGCGCCGGGCCAGGCGGGACAGCCGCGGCGCTGGCGGCGCTTCCACCGGTGCCTCCACCGGCGCGCCGCCCGCGGACACGCCGGCGGCGCGCACGCACACATAGGTGCCGCTGCCCGAGCGCGATTCCAGATAACCATCGCTTTCCAGCTGGTCGTAGGCCATCAGCACCACGGTGCGGGAAACCCCCAGGGCCACGGCCATGGAGCGGCTGCCGGGCAGGCGGGCGCCCGGCTGGAAGCGGCCCGAGTCGATATCCCGCCGGATGGCATCGGCGAACTGGGCGTACATCGGTTCGTCGTGCTGCCGCCTGTTGGCCATCTTTAAGCGCTCCGCGGCGGCTGCAAGTGGTCATATCGAAAAAGCGCGCGACCGGTCATTTACGACCCCGCCCGCCGTGAAGAATGATCATGCCACGGCTGGCAGGACGCCCCTCGCGGGCGCGCCGCCGCCACCGCCCGCATCGGGTAGCCCAACGGGGGGAATCGCAACTTATCGCTACTTACGACACCGGGCCACGGCCCGGCGGCGCGGTGCGCTCGCGATTTGCCCGTGCCTGGTCTTTGGGGAGGCCGGCGGCTGCGGCGGAGGCCACGGCGGTGCGCATGTCCGGCATGTCACTACTTACTTGAAGGAGCATCGGTATGAAGCGTTTTACCTTGTCCGTGCGCAAGCTGGCGGTGCTGATCGGTTGCGTGCTGTGCCCGGGGCTGGCCAGCGCGCACGGCATCGACGACCACAGCGGCGACCCGGCCTACGCCAGGTACTACCAGCAGCCGGTGAGCTGGGGCGCTTGCCCGCCTTCGCTGTTTACCGACGGCAGCACCATCCAGTGCGCGCTGGTCACAGTGCCGCAGGATTGGGCCGACCCGAGCCAGGGCGACATCACCATCGGCATTTCCAAGCCGCTCAACCCGCCGGCGTATACCCGCCTGCTGCTGGTGAACGGCGGCGGGCCGGATAACTCCAGCGCGTCCATGGCGGAGATGTTCGAGCAATGGCAACCGCAACTTCAGGTTGACCACCTGGTGGTTGGCGTGGACCTGCGCGGCGTGACCGACGGCCTTGGCACCCAGGTGAGCTGCGACTACGCCCCGCGCAGCGGCGCCGAGAACTTCATGGACGGCGACAGCCGCAACCCCACGCCGGCCAGCCTGCAGGCGCAGCAGGATTGGTGGAACCGCTCGATGCGCGCGTGCCTGCAGCAGCACGGGGCTTTCCTCAAGGGCATCACCACGCCCAACCACGTGCGCGACCTGAACCTGGTGCGCGCCATTCTGGGTTTCCAGCATGCGGACCTGTTCGCCGTGTCCAGCGGCACCGGCCTGATGGCGTATGCCAGCCGCATGTTTCCCGACAAGTTCGAGCGCGTGGTGCTCGACAGCAATATGAACTGGTCGCACCTGGACTGGCAGCAGCAGGCGCTGCAGCGCATGTCGATGGACCAGCTCAACCTGCAGCAGGCCTTTATCCCTTTTATGGCGCGGCACAACGACCAGTTCCACATGGGCACCACGCCGCAGCAGGTGATGACGACCTTCCAGCGCATCTACCAGGCCACCTCGCAGCACCGCATGGGCAGCGTCACGCCGGACCAGGCGCTGGGCGCCCTGGATGGCACGGCGATGTGGATCTTCTGGGACCTGCTGGTGGCGCCTTCGCTGAGCGCGATGTCCGATGCACTGGACGGCGACCCGGCGCATATCGCCACGGCCGAACAGATCGCCTCCATGACCTACGCCGACCTGCGCGTGCTACCCAGCTTCAACCCGATGAGCGCCGCCCTGCAGTGCAACGACTCCGGTTCCACCGACCGCCGCAGCATGGCCCGCAAGATCGCTGATACGCATAAATACTGGGGGGTAGGCGCATCGACCATGGAGGATCAGTGCCAAGGATGGCCCTGGGCACCGGCCATCGACCCGCTGCTGGAACTGCGGACGAAGGTGCATGGGTTGATGGTGCAGGGGGAGTTCGATCCGTCGACGCCGTATGGGGAGGCGCTGGTGGATCGGCTGTGGAATGGGAATGCGGCGCCGATGGTGTTTATCGATAACGCGGCCACGCATGGGGCGATTTTCGATGACAACGCGTGTGTGGTGGCGGCGGAGTTCGGGTATTTGAATACTGGGGTATTGCCGAAGCGCGATGTGATTTGCCAGGCTGGGCCGATGCACTCGTTTGGGATGCGGGATAGTGCGGCGTATGAGTACGGGTATCCGGCAAGGGGGCCGTGGTTGCCGTTGCCGCCGGATGTGGGGCAGGTGAGTTGGGTGTTGGTGCCGTAGAGCTTTTAGCCCGTCTCCCAATGGGAGAGGGGTTGGGGTGAGGGTACGGGCGGAGCGCAGGAGTGATGTGCACCGCTCCGCCCGTACCCTCATCCGGCTGCCGCCACCTGACCACATTGCTAGAAAAGCGCGATCCGAGAATTTCTGCCGCGCCGTGCAAAAAAACGGCAGTGCTCAATCCAGAAATTCCCAGGTGTCCGCCCCATCGAAGCGCCTGACAACCACCGACTCCAGCAACCCGGGTTCAAAATTCCGCAGATTCACGCCGTGGCGAGCGCCTGGCCTGAGCTCCATCGGCTCCCAGTGAGTGGCGATACCGCAGATCTTGCATCGCACATTCCGCAAAGATCGATCGCCCCAGACATAGCTTTCCGTGTTCTCGGGGTGGCCTTGGATGGAGACTGAGCCGAGTTCGTAGTAAGCCCATATGCCTCCCGTGCGGCGACATAGCGAGCAGTTACAACTCGTGGCTGTTGCGGGCGCTGCCGGAAGCGTGAGGCGTACTGCGCCGCAGTGGCAGGAGCCGTGGAGGGATGGTGTGGGCTGTTCGTGGTTCATGGGGTGTATCGCGGCGCGCCCTCGAATGTGACTTGCTTGGGCAGCATGAAGGCCAGGACGTCAGCCGCGACCGCCGGCATCGAATACCGAATGGAAGCCGCATCCGTGGATTTGCGCTCGAACTTCGCGTCCTTGAAGCCAGGTTTCGACGTCAGTTGACGAATCTGGCTCATTCCATGTCCTCCCTCTGGGAGAAATCTGGGTGTGGCGCAATGTCCGCTTCGGATCGAAAGCGAACATCAGATCTCCTCCTGATGCATATCCCTACTGGGTGCGGCATCCATGTGGGCTCGCTCCGAAAGCACCGCCTTGGCGCTCTTGAAGAAAAGGACACCCAGCAATAAAACTAGCGTCTGGAAGACCATATATCCGCCGGAGTGTGAAAATTCACCACCTCGTAGAAGCACGGCCAGCCAGAGCGCCGCACTCGAGAAAATGCAGATCGCCGACCAGACCCTGACGACAAGATACGCCCACGTCTTGCGCGTATAGACCGAAAAGATGATTGATACCTGGATGGCGATTGGCAAAAGCGTTATCCATACGCCACTCATCAGGCCCAAGAGGTTTAAGGCCAGAAGTATCCCGACGGTCGAGTAGAGCGCCGGCACGTAGTAAGTCTCAAATTTACTTTGCATGACCATCACTCCCCTTGATGGTGGCTCCAAGACTTCCATCGGCTGCGCTCCCGCGCAGAGCCCCTAAGGTCCGCTTTGGGTCGAAAGCGGACCAATGCTAGCTCGTTATCCCACGTCGGCGGGTTGATCGGAACAGCGGGCAGAATTGGCGTCACAGACCACGGCGTGAGCCCGACTCTGCATTCGATGGACGACTACGGCCAACCTCCTGGCATGGCCGCAAGACGGGCGACCGAAGCATGGCCCCCGGTGTCTTTCCGCCCCCGGGGGCAAAGCCGCGTAAAATGGTCGCTTTACGCCCACTCAAGTACCCCATGGCCCTCACCGCCACCATCCACAAGGCCGAACTGTCGATCAGCGACATGGACCGGCACTACTACGCCACCCACGCATTGACCCTCGCCCGGCATCCGTCGGAAACCGAGGAGCGATTGATGGCGCGCCTGCTCGCATTCACGCTGTATGCCGACGAACGGCTGGAGTTCGGCAAGGGGCTCAGCGACACCGACGAACCGGCCCTGTGGCGCAAGGCCTATACCGACGAAATCGAGCTGTGGATCGACGTCGGCCTGCCTGATGAAACACGCTTGCGCAAAGCCTGCAACCAGTCGCGGCACGTCGTGGTGCTGGCCTATGGCGGCCATGCCGTCGACGTCTGGTGGAGCAAGATCGCCAGCACGCTCACCCGCCACGACAACCTCAGCGTGCTCGCCATCGACCACGCCGACATGCAGCAACTGGCTGCCCTGTGCGGGCGCAGCATGCGCCTGCAATGCCTGATCCAGGACGGCGAACTGCAGCTCATCGCCGGCGACCTCACGCTGCCGATCCGTCCGGCTATCCGCAAGGGTGAGTACGCTGTCGCTTGAGAAAGTGGCCCTGCCCCGTTTTGAAACGTCCGCCGTGGGTCGAAAGCAGACTTTCAACTACCTTGCCGAAGTCGTCGAGTTCCTCGGCGAATCAAGCAACCAAGCCAGGAGCAGCAGCCCAGCGACCACGGGAATGGTCCATGCCAATGTGCTCATCACGGCCGGCGGTTCCCCGGAGTAATCCATGGCGGCAAACGGGTTGAAAACCCCGATTGGAATAATGATCGCCCCAAGCAGGGAGAATGCGGCCGCCACGCGGCGTGCATATCGGTTCATACGCACCAACCCTGTGGCGAGAGTCAGCAGTCCGATCGATAGCGCCGCCGCGCCGTCGGGCGCTATCTGCCCCCGAGTTGCTCCGTAACCCGCATCGCCGGCCCACCAAACGCACCAGCCGGCTATGGGGCTTGCCGTAGCAACCGTGCAAGCGAGCTAGTCCAAAGCCCCGCTGCGGGAATTTCGAATGCGAAGACTGATCGCCATTCCGTTTGAGCGGGTAGGTTTTCATCTGGACAGCCCGAACCTCATCTTCGCTAAAAATGGAGTTTCTGCTTCGGGTCGAAAGCGGACATTTGACGATTCAATGATGGAATGCCAAAAGTTCAATACGTAGCTGCTTGAGTGTCGAACCAATGCGCCCGAGGCTTGCTCCCTCCACCTGGGCCAATATCTCACTCCGATTGGGCATCTCCATCGTCGCCCAGCACGTAAGATCCTTTCGCTGATCGATTCCCGGCTCTACTGTGGGCGCCACGTATTTATCCATCGTCGACCAACATGTCACGTAGCCCACATCGCGCGGCTCCATGATGAAGTAATGCATCTTTGATTCGGAGCCTATGTATCGAAGTTCCGAGAACGTCTTCTGGCTGAGAGACGTCTGCATGAGTTTAAGATGAAGATCCGATCCATCGTGCGGGCTACTAGAAATCCCGCCTCGTGGATAGCTTTCTTCAGATAAAACCCTTACAAGCACTTGACATTCGTCGGGTTGAATGCACCTACCGAATGCATTGTTCCGCCAGAACGCTCTCAGCTCCCAATGCTGCACTTTACCGTTGATGTCTTTTCTGA
The DNA here is from genome assembly GCF_049532885.1 of Dyella marensis. Classification (NCBI taxonomy): domain Bacteria; kingdom Pseudomonadati; phylum Pseudomonadota; class Gammaproteobacteria; order Lysobacterales; family Rhodanobacteraceae; genus Dyella; species Dyella marensis. Next base: position 4,804,210 of record NZ_CP064029.1, on the reverse strand, counting down.
TGCTCGTTTCAAAATTATCAGGAATGGTCCAGAGCAACCCGTCGGCCATGAATCTGACGAAGTATCTGCCACCCGTGTCGTTGATCAGAGCATCGTTATAAGTGCCTGCGTAAACCATCGCCTTTGCGACGAGTTCTTCGTGTGTGGCGTCGTTCGGCTGCGGACGTGCATCGCGTAAGCACCGCGCGCCGACGCCTAATTCAATTCTCTGTATCTGAGCCTGTTGCTGACCTGGAAGGGTGCAAGACCATGATTGCTCTCCATGCCCCAGACCAATGGGACGAAAATCACCTTCAGCTAGATGAGCCCTGACGTCGCCAACCGGATCGGACACGTTAAGCGAACTCAGGTCTCCCTGGAGCGCGTGAGTAGCGGCGTCCGAACTAATCCTGTCCGAAGGCGTACATCCTGCTAGAGCCAGGTTGATGACGACTAGCCACGCGATCCTTGGCATCCTTCCTCCCATGTGTTGATCTTCACAATGTCCGCTTCGGGTCGATAGCGGACAGTTCACATGTCGTATCCAGCCTGGTCGAGTTGCTCACGCATCCGCAATGAGAAATCGATGATCTGGGCTTTGCTGAAGTGCGTGTAGGTGGGCAGCGAACCTTCTGGGATATTCAGAAGCAGCGCAGAGCCACATGAGATTACAAATCGAAGCTCGTCCGATGTGAGCCGAACATCAATTGTGCCACTCATAGATTCCCCTTTCCTAGATGGCGTCCGCTTCGGGTCGATAGCGGACCTTACTGCAAGCGTGAAGGACTCCAGGCCATCAGGCTTCAGAATCCGCAAAGAATTGGTGAGCTGCCCCAGCAAGGACCGCCAATTGCCCGAGCTCGCTGCTGATACCGGCTGTGACGTGCCACCCCTCATCGCTCCCGGGAAGTCCACTAAGAGTTACCTTGAAGGTTACGACCCCTCCAGCGGTGCAAGTGGCGGAAATTTCGAATTCGCCCTCAAGGGTTGACCAAAAATTCGCGCCCTTCCAAGGAAGCCGGTTGGTAGCCAACTCTTCCATCCACCGAGCGAGCCCTTTGGAGTCGGTAAAAGCGGAAACCCACTGCGTTGCCCTCACACCGCGCCCCTGGATCTCGACGATGAACTCATCACCGCGGCGATCTAGGAATCGAACTTCCCTATCTGATGAATTCGAGTGAATTACGAACATCCATGCATTCTCAAAAGTTGGTGGTGGCGCCGTACAGCTAAGTTCCTATATGTCCGTTTTGATTTGAAAGCGGACCTTGCGTTTTTCCAAGTGCCCCGCCCAAGAACTGGATCGGATTGTCATCGACGGTCAGGGTTGTTCATGAGCGTCATCCAATTCCTGGGCTGTATTAAGAAGAGCCATGAGCTCCTTCGGGCTCGTCAACCCAGCCAGCGTTATGTCGGCCAGGCCGAACTTTGGCGTCTTCTTGTCTAACTTGACCAGCTCATCATCGAGCTTCACGGACTCGCTGAGCGAAGCTCGCGCAGACTCGATATCGCTATCCTCAATCTTCTGAAGAAGCCATGCGTTCTGTTTAAGACGAGCACGATCCGCGCCATGTGCGGCAACCGTGGCCACGGAAAGATGGCAGCTGAATCCAGACCAGAAAGCCATCCAAAGGCTACCAGCCCAGACCAGCGTTACCGCCCCGAAAAGCACCAGGACCTTCTTTCGCATCTCTACATCCTCGCCGTTGTCCAGCTTGAGGCGCCGATTAAAGTCATCGCGGACATCGGACAGGCTCTTCGTGTGGCGCCACTCATCCCATCGTCGTCATGCCCGCCTTGGATCGAAGGCTGATCAGCGACGAACGCGATAACGGATATGTGTGGCATCCGGCGTATCGATCACCCGAACAATCTCCAATTCGACGCGCGACGGCAATACATCGAACAGTCGGAGGCCACCGCCAAACAGCACCGGGATCTGGTGGATCTGCAACTCGTCCAGCACGCCAGCCTCGAGCGCCCGTTGCGCCGTGTACGCGCCGAGCATCAGTACGTTGCGGTCCCCGGCGGCGGCCTTGGCCTGCGCCATGGCGCTCTCAATCCCGTCGAGCACGTACTTCACCAACGGATAGTTCGCCACCGAAGGACCGGGCGGACGATGGCTTGGCACGATGATGGGGACACCGTGATTGTCACCGCCCCAATGATCGATCTGCTCCACGGTACGCCGCCCTGCGAGAATCGCGCCCGGTGAGTTCCATTCGTCCCACAACTGCCCGACCGCTCCCGATGGCCGGGAGAAGTCTCCATACCATTCGTGCAGCCGGTCGAAGCCGTCGCCGCCGGGGTTGCCTGGTTCGTCGTTGGGGCCAGCGATATATCCGTCGAGCGACATGGACATGAAGAGCACCGATATCGGCATTTGAGTCTCCTACGGCCTCAATGAAGTTCCACAGAGTGCCGCATTGTCATCCAGATCTTTGATGGTCATGACCTTTCCGCCCTGAGGGTCAAACGCAACACCGCCGAAGTTCTTCACCAGCACCTCGGCGGATCGCATGGCTGCGATGCATTCATGCGCATCACCACCGAACGAAAGCTGGTAGGCAACGCCGCCGCTGACACCAGCCGCCGCCACCATCGGGTAATCCGGGACGAACTCCTTCGCGTCATTCCTGAAGAAGAAAAAGCCCGTGGTCTTGCCATCCACAACAAGGGGCAGAAAGCCACTGTGTTTGGCGAGGTCTACCGGGGCGACAAAGTGCATTTCGGGGCGACTCGCCCGCATGGCCTTTTGCCAGGCGTCGAAGTCTGGTGCCCGATTGAGTGCCAGGAATACGAAGATGTCGACTGACATTTAGCCTCCCAAGAGTCTGGCCATGTCGAACTATCTCAGATGTCCGCTTCGAGCCGGAAGCGGACTTTACCCTGCTCGCCAAGGGATGGCCTTGGCAACCAGCACGAATGCTAGGTATGCGGCCGGCGTCGTCAGCACGCCCAGCCCAAAACGGGCCCAATAATTCGCGGGCCTTCGAAGAAAAGAGAGTGCCAGCCCTCCCAGTGCGACCGCCAGGTAGGGGGCGAAAGTCATCACCCACATGGCGTAGAACGCAAAGATGTCTGACTTTCCCCTTGAGATGAGATAGCTGACCGCTATCGCGCCGTACAAACATAGCGCCGGAAAGAGCACTCCAAGTATGACGATGGCCCTTGGTCGAACTCGGGGCCTTAGCGCCATGAATATAAGCAACCCGACTGGAATGCCGAGTTCCAAGGCGATCGCACCAATGCTCAAGATTGTCTCAGCCATGCTCCGTCCGCTTGTGGGCCGGCTATGTGCATTTCATCCGCTTCGGATCGAGAGCAGACGTTAGGCCTTCGAGAATACTTGGCGCCTGAAGTCGCGCAGCCAACCCTTCAATGCGCCGGGTCCACCAACGAAGTACCAGACAAACAATCCTCCGATACCCAGCAGTGTCCATTCCACACGGGACCAGAAATAGGGCCACGGCTTTTGCGCACCGTTGATCTCGTACGAGAACCCCCATCGATTCTTGGCAAATGTCCAACCCTCTACCAGGTAGCTCGGGTCAAACTGATAGATAAACGGCACAAAATCGTCCAGCTCCCCATCGGGACGACGCACTTCATAGTGAGCTACACAACGGTTGTTGAGTGGCTGCTCGCAAACATCGTGATGCGACTCGATCGTAAATCGACCGGTATAGAAGTATGTAGCTCCGATGCTCCACAAGCCCGTAGAGAAGGCCACGGAGGACCACACAAGCAGCAGTGTCGTGAAGACGAATCGTAGAACGTTCTCCATCGTTGCTTTCAATCCTCCGTTGCAGCGTGGCCAATGTCCGCTCTGGGGCGAGAGCGGACCTTTAGTACTTGCTACCGACCGATCTTCTCTCCGATGTAGCGCAATAGTGGCGCCGCATGGATAAGCATGAGCGAAGGCCCATCCCCCTTGATGTCACCTTCTTGCTTTCGCAAGTTCAGAAGGAATTCCCAGCTGTCACCAAGGCTCCCCACTCGATCGGCCTTTGGCATCTCTTTGGCCATGTCATACAAGAGGTCGCTGTCGACATCCCAGTAGTAATCCTGGTCAAGTCGAAGGTCAGGGCCGTTTATGGCTTCCACGTGGTCAAGGAGATCGTTCAAGATCCCGCGCAGCTCGCCTATGTTCACGACGGGATACTTGGTCATCGGATGATGCTTTCCTGGCAAGATCATGATCAGGTCCACTTCGGATGGAAACGGACGCGGGTTGCTACATAGAGTCTGAAGCGGACTTTATTCAACCTGCAAATACCGTCTTGCCCCGAATCCGCATGTGCCAATCGCGGCGGGACCAACCCGGCGTGCAATCACCTGGTCCACTGTTTTGTCCGCCGGTGCGGCGACACCGGCTCCCCAGGATTGGCCTGTTCCCGAAAGCGCTTCTGTGTCTCCTCGGAGGACCACCTCGTAACCGGCATCCGTCGATCGAAAGAGCGCTAGATGCAACCCGTCATTCCTTTGCGACCATACGGTCAGCGCCGGTCCTCGCGTATTGGCATAGCCGGCATAGTCGCGGTTCGCCAAGCGCCGAAGGAGGTAGCAGCCGTTCGCCTTTCCCCCCGACAGGACCGGTTGGAATCCCACGTCGAGTTTTTGTCCCTCGGAGCGCTCTATTCTGTCGGCAAGCAGAACAAAGACCCCCTCGACAACGGCATTCTTCACGCTGGCAAAGGAGCAGGGGCCACGGCAGATGATCACCTGATATGTGCCAACCAGCTGCGTTTCCGTTGGCTCTGCTGCCGAAGCGGTCGTCAGGCAGATGCACCCGGTGACTGCAGCAAGTGCCGAAGCCGTTCTCAGCAGAAGTCTATGAGCAGCCATCAAGCGATCCTCATCCGTCAGGTTCTGCCATCGCTAAATAGGGTTAGGCATTCGACGCGCCCCCAAAGTGGCCACTGTTCAGAACGAAGGCGCCCCAGGCGATTTCCGGTCCATATCAAAACAGTGCTTTCCGGCTGGATGATGCCAACGCTGCCCGCCAGGAGGAATGTAGCCATCGCGCCCCATTTCTTCCGACTCGGATGCGGCATCGAAATCCGCGCACAGCCGATAGGTGTCGGGACCAGTCACCACATAGCCATACGCCACACCGCTGACCGGGTCGGTGGTATGGATCTGCTCCGCGTCGATTGCCGCCAGGTCAGGCGGCAAGGACTTGTGCTGAGACCAGTAGCCCATGACCTGCAGCGAGATTCGGCTCAGGTCCGACACCCTGCGTCCATCCATCCGTAGCGCACGCTGATGCGCTGGAGAGCCGACCACGGCCAGGCCGGCGATCACGGCTGCGGCCATGCCAATAGATACGGCGATCGCCAGCCATCGCACTCCCTTGCGCGGCATCATGCGACACGCTCGTCGCTGCGCAGATCCCAGAGGTAGTAGCCGAATACGGTGCAGGCTATTGCCGCGGCAACCAGCACCTTGAGCACGAAGCGCACGGTGATCTCGCCGCCGAGCACGCCGTCCACCAGGGTGATCAGGTCGCAGATGAGCACGACCGCGGCGACGAAGAGCGTCAAATAGGTAAGCCAGCGGCGTGCCGCGGATTGCCGCTTGACGGGCTGCCGCGCGACCTCGCCGCGGATCCTGCTGGAAATCCACAGGAAAACCGGGAAGGCGATGATGATCGAGGCAACGGACCAGCGCATGCTTTGCGATATCCCGTTGTTGTACGGCATGGCCATATCGGGGAAGGCGCGGTTGATCAGCTGGAACAGCAGGCTGCCGAAGTGATAGGCGCTCAGGTAGAGCGTGGTGAACAGCACCAGATAGATAAAGGTATCGCGTGCCGAAAGGTAAGGCCGCGGCTTGGGAACCGGTACGGCGAAGTCCACGTCCGCGAATGCCGAGAGCGCGCCGCGCACCTGTTCCGGCGTCCAGCCTGCATCTGTGAGTGCGGTTTCGATGCTTTGCCGGCTGCAACCACGTATCAGCGAACTGCGTACGAACCGCTCCAGGTCCTGCGTGCTGTTGGGCATAGGTGTTCCTCTTCCTTGATGAGTGATATCGAGCCGAATCTGAACTGTAATTCGAGCGCCACAGGGCGACGGTTGTGGCGAATGTCTGGCTTCTGCACTCCGGGGCTCAGCTGCCGACCTGGGCCAATAGCCCAGGTCCCGGATTTCCGGAAGCTTGCTGGGGCTGCGCCCCTTTTGGCAAGGTTGGGCGCCTGGCGTGGCCTGGAAGGGCCGCCCCGTGTCGATCCCGCGCCCGCCCATTCGTCGCATCCATGAAGGCGACCATATCGGCCGCCCCTTCCGCTGAGGAAACTGCCATGTCCTACATCGATGGTTTCGTGATCGCCGTACCCAACGCCAACCGTGAAAAGTTCATTGCGCACGCCCGTACTTTCGATGCCATTTTCGTGGAATTCGGCGCTATTCGAGTGGTGGAGTGCTGGGGCGACGACGTGCCCGACGGCAAGGTCACCGACTTCCGCCGCGCCGTGCAGGCCACGCAGGATGAGTCCGTGGTGTTCTCCTGGGTGGAATGGCCCGACAAGGCCACCCGCGACGCCGGCATGGCGAAATTCATGCAGGACCCGCGCATGGAAGCCGCCGCTGACTGTCCTTTCGACGGCAAGCGGATGATCTTTGGGGGCTTCGTGTCGGTGGTCAGTCTGCCGGGCTGATTTTGGCCGCGAGGGCAAAGCATCCGTTGGCCGAGCTTTGCTGCCGTAATCCCATAGTTTGGCCGTACTGGCCAAACTATGGTTCTGCGCACGGCGCGATCTCATAGGATTTGGGCATTACCAAGAACTCCCTTGGTGCATGCCTCTGGGCTGAAGACCTCAGCTACTTCTCCGCGCATCGTGGATGACGCACTTCCACGCGGCGTAGCCAAGCACGACCGCCACGCCCGCGCCGACCGCAACCATCGAGCCGGTGCGTGCAAGTTCCTGCGGCGCGAATGCCCACAATGCGGTCCACACCAGGAAGGCCAGTGTCATGGCCCAGCCGCCGACGCGACCTATGGCCTGTGCCAGCGTGGCGTGCTGAACGGAGCGGGGCGAGCCTTGCATCCTCTTCGGCAAGGCGTTGCAGAAGACCGCGAGGGCGAGGCCGATGATGATGTTGTTTCCGCGCGTAACCAGCTCTGCGCCCACCCATCCTTGTTTGTGGGCTACGGCGAGCAGCAGGGCGCCGGCGATCATGGCGGCCGCGAGCTTGAGGCCGAAAAGGATTTCTTTTCTCGCGCTCATCTGGAGGCTCCTTTACGGGATGCTTTGAGCTTGGCCTTGCCGGCGGATTCCGCGGTCGCGCGTGTGCCGGCGCCGATGCCGAACAGCTGGGTGAAGCTCAGCAGTGCGTCTTCCAGCACCGACAGCTTCAGCTGGTAAATGATGCTGGTGCCGATCTTGTGCGCCTCGATCAGATCGGCTTCGCGCAGTACCGCGAAGTGCGCCGACATGGTGGGCCGCGATACGGGAAAACAGTCCGAAAGCTCGCCTGCGCTCATGGAGCGCTGGCGCAGCAGCTCCAGCACTTTGCGGCGGGTGGGGTCGGCCAGGGCTTTGAAGACGGCGTTCATGGCCGCTATTTAGCTAATCATCTAAATTATAGTCAAGTAAAATTTCGATGATTGCCTAAATTGCCGTCGGCACGCGGGGAAACTAACACTTGGCCCGCCGCGGACGCGTATGCTTGCAAAATTAAGCCTTGTGCCAAGCGCACCCTCACTACGCACGCGGCGGAGCTGCCGTCGTCCTCGTGAGTCCACTCGTATCCCACGCGTGCCGGATGGCCGCGGCCCCCGGCGAACCGTCGTACGACGGCCATCTCCTGCCTTATCCCCCATCCCTGGAAACCCCTAGCGCATGACCTCTGCCGAACGTCCCGCCGCCGCACGCTGTTCTTCCTGCGAGGCTGTCTGCTGCCGCCTCATGGTGGTTCTGCAACCGGAAGAATCGATTCCCGATCACCTCACCACGTATTCGCCGGAAGGGTATCGCGTGATGAAGCGCGGCGAGGACGGCTGGTGCGTGGCCATGAACAGCGTGCAGATGAATTGCGGCATCTACGAAACGCGCCCCGCCGTGTGCCGCCGCTTTGTGATGAATGGGCCTTATTGCAGGGCCATTCGCGAGGACTACAGCCGCGACGCGGCCAAGGCACTGCAAGAGTCGGCCAGGTAACGGCTGTGCCGAGCTGCTGCGTTCCTACGAACGCAGCTTGTAGCCGGTACGGAAGATCCAGGCGATGGCCACGATGCAGACCAGCAGAAAGGCCAGCGTCATGCTCGCGCTCAATACGACATTGACGTCGGACTGCCCGTAGAAGCTCCAGCGAAAACCGCTGATCAGGTACACCACGGGATTGAACAGCGCCACCTTCTGCCAGAACGGCGGCAGCATGCCGATCGAATAGAACGCGCCGCCGAGGAAGGTGAGCGGGGTGACCACCATCAGCGGGATCACCTGCAGTTTCTGGAAGTCATCGGCCCACAGGCCGATGATGAAACCGAAGGAGCTGAAGGTGATGGCGGTGAGCAGCAGGAAGGCCATCATCCACAGCGGGTGCATGATGCTGTAGGGCACGAAGAAACGCGCGGTAATCAGGATCAACAAGCCCAGCATCACCGATTTGGTGGATGCCGCCCCGACATAGCCCAGCACTGCCTCCAGCGGAGAAACGGGCGCGGAAAGCAGTTCGTAAATCGTGCCCGACCACTTGGGCAGATAAATGCCGAAAGAGGCATTGGAAATGCTCTCGTTGAGCAGCGAAAGCATGATCAGCCCGGGAATGATGAAGGCACCATAGCTGGTGCCGCCGATCTCGCCCATGCGCGAACCGATGGCGGTGCCGAACACGATGAAATACAGCGACGTCGACAGCACCGGCGACACGATGCTCTGGGTCAGCGTGCGGAAGGTGCGGGCCATCTCGAAGCGGTAGATGGCGCGAATGGCTGGAATGTTCATCGCGTCCCCCGCACCAGGCTGACGAAAATATCTTCGAGCGAGCTTTCCATCGTATGCAGGTCCTTGAAGTCCACCCCGCGATCGCCCAGCTTGCGCAGCAGTACCGCAATGCCGGTGTCGTCGCTCTGGGCGTCGAAGGTGTAGGTAAGCGTGGCGCCGTCGTCGGCGAGCTCAAGCGCGTAGTCGTCCAGCCCTTCGGGCAGCGCCTGGATGGGCGCCTTGAGGCTGATGGACAGCTGCTTCTTGCCCAGCTTGCGCATCAGCGCATGCTTGTCTTCGACCAGGATCAGTTCGCCGCGGGTGATCACGCCCACCCGGTCGGCCATTTCCTCGGCCTCCTCGATGTAATGCGTGGTCAGGATGACCGTGACGCCGGTGGCGCGCAGCGCGCGCACCATCTGCCACATGTCGTGGCGTAGCTCCACGTCCACGCCGGCGGTGGGCTCGTCCAGGAACAGGATGCTCGGCTCGTGCGCCAGCGCCTTGGCGATCAGGACGCGGCGCTTCATGCCGCCGGAGAGCGTCATGATCTTCGCGTCTTTCTTTTCCCACAGCGAAAGGTCGCGCAATACCTTTTCGATGTGCTGGTCGTTGCGGGCGTGGCCGAACAAGCCACGGCTGAATCTGACCGCAGCCCACACCGTTTCGAAGGCGTCCGTCGACAGCTCCTGCGGCACCAGGCCGATCTTCGACCGCGTAACGCGGTAATCGCGCAGCACGTCGGCACCATCGGCATGCACGGTGCCGGAACTGGGCTTGACGATGCCGCAGATAATGCTGATCAGCGTGGTCTTGCCGGCGCCATTGGGGCCGAGCAACGCAAAGATCTCGCCCCGCTTGATGTCCAGGTCCACCGACTTCAGCGCCTGGAAACCGTTCTTGTACGTCTTGCTGATGCCCCGGATAGAAATAGCGTGCGGCGGCAATGCGGCCTGTTCGCTCATGGTGTTCCCTGGTGTGGCGTGTCGCGGCGTCCGGGGAGTCTACGCCCGCCTTGGCCAGATACGAAGCGGGGGTGAATTCATCAGGCTGGGTTGAACTCGCGGATCACTTCGATGAGGCCGACGATGTTGTCGTTCAGCGCTTCGAGATCTTCTGCCGGGACCCACCATTCGGTGTGGTGAGATCCGCCTACGCGCTGCACTGGGTATTTGCTCATGAAGGACGTGCGGACCTGGAAGCGGGTGACGGCGCCGGAGCCGCTGTCGCGTATGTTCCAAGTGCTGGCGATTTCGGTGGCGTATTGTTCGTTGGTGACCGGGTAGAAGATGGGCTGGTCGGGGAGGCGCGCAGGCCAGCGTTTGAAGTCGGCTTCGCGCAGGAGTTCCCATTCCTTGGGGCCGATGGGGCGGTAGAGCACGGTCAGTTCTTCGGAAATCGCCATATAAGGTTTCGTCCTTCCTTGGTCAGCTTTCTTGTACCGGTTTTTGGCCGGTCGTTGATAAAAAACCACCATTTGAAGCCTCAATCGCCCGCTTGCTTGGCTCGTACAAGCCCGCATTCAGCACAGTAACTCGCCCTGGGCGTACGTAGCGGCTTTCCACACGCTCCACATGGCGGACCGAACAGGCTGGCTCTGTGGTGCCAAAGGACATCGGGATTCGATTCCATGGCGCCAGTCAACTGCTGGTAGCGAGACAGCGCCTCGTCACCGAATCCCTGGCTGAGTGCCTCGGCCAGCGATGCCCCGGCATTTCGCCGGAATTCCTGGATCCTCGACATCATGATCGAAAGGAGGGAGGCGACCTCCGGCCATTCGTGCTCGTCGAGCATGGGTACGTTCCGCTTGCATCTCCAGCAATAGAGCGTCTCTGCCATGAGTATCTTTTCCTTGCGCGCTGAGGCTGGAGCCCGCGCCTTTTTGGCTAGCTTGTAGTGGGCTCAGAGCGGGAAGCCAGTAACCATCTGCGATCGAGCGCTATGTTGGACAGCAAGTGGCAGTGATCGCATTTGAAGTCGAATAGATCGTGGAGTCGAGGCGTCAGTCGCCACTCGTTTCCGCAGCCTGGGCAGCGTCGTTCAAGTTCAGTGCGAAGGCTTCGGCCGTAGTAACGGTACAGGTAGTAGTAGAAAGGTCGTCCGCTTGAATTCGCGAGAGTTTTGCAGCATTCCAGGCCGCTTTTACTCAGATTGCTCTCGATGTTTGATAGCTCTCGCGTTGCAGCACGCTCGAGCACGGCGCAGTTCATCTGAAGGGTGTCGCAGCTTTGATAATTGGATTGCCACGATATGACGTCAGAATATTCATCGCTCGATGTGGCTTCCATGCGATATAGCGCGATCGGGCCGAAGCAGTCGATGCATCGTATCGGTGATACCAAAGTGACGTATGTAGTGAAGAGCACATAAGCGCTGGGGCTGGAGCACGAACACGGCGATAGGGATTCGATGTGCTTGCCAAGCACCTCGGTTGCCAAGAGCAACCCCTTCATCTCGCAGCGTGCTATGGCTTTATTTACATACTTGTTGTTGAGGCGATCATCCAGCGATTGTTCTTCGGGGCAGAGTACCGTCGTTGAAAAGGCCTCCCCATGGGCGTGGATTGGCCATTCGCTTCCATAGATTTGCCCATTCATGCGCCAGGCCGCCAGCAAATCCCCGATGAGATCGCTGACCGATTCCTCCACAGCGTCGTCGGCTATCGCGGTTGCAAAGGAGACTCGATTTACGTACATGAGGATCCTTTCCTCCGTTCCTTGATCGCCATTATTGGTGACGCATGGCGTCTATGAGAACCCCATGCCTGTCGAGCAGAAACGGAACCAGATATAGGGACGAGCGCAGTTAATTGCCTTTAACTACTCCCGTCCCCGATCACCCCATCTCAAGGATGAAGGGCCAGCCCCTTGATCGCTTTGTCGACAGCTTTCTTCGGGCCACGCAGCCCCAGGCCCACCAGGTCCATATTGCCGGGATCTTCGGCGAGGAAAGCGTTCCGGTTCGCCTCGTCATGTCCGGTGGAGAACATGGAGAAGACATAGGGGACGATCGTCAGTTGTCCCTGCAGCGCCATTCTCTGAGCGGCCTGGAGGCCGGCCAGGCCGGCCTGGAAAATCAGGATGGGCTGGCCGAGCATGTTCCCGTAGCGATGGCCGGCGGCATCGACATAGGGAAGGCCCAAGGCATCGGGCGCGGCGGCGGCGATGCCTGTCGCCAGGAAGGCCGTCACGTTGAGACGCTGCCAGCCGAGCAGATCGTCGCGGACGATAAGGGCGACCTTCGTATCGAACATGCTGCTCTCCTTTCAAAGATTGAAAGCAGACATTCTCTTCAGGGTGCGGCGGGGCGGTCTAGAACGTTTGTGCATTGGCCCTGGTAGGCGGCGGGCGAAAGGCGATAGGCCCGCTGGAACCAACGCCCCATATGGCTCTGGTCGGAAAAGCCCACGTCCAGTGCGACCTGGCCCGGCGCCGCGCCGCCGGCGAGCAAGGCCCTGGCCGCCCGCAATCGCAGGCGCACCAGATAAGCGTGCGGCGAAAGGCCGAAGCTGCGCTTGAATTGCCGGGTCAGGCGGAAGCGGTCGATCCCGGATTGATGAGCCAGCTCGTCCAGGCCGATGTCACGGGACATGTGCTCGTGGAGAAAATCGCGGGCGCGGAGCATCTGTTCCGGTGAGCCCTGGGCCGGTGCGGCGATTGCGCCGGTGTGCGCGCTGAGGCCTCGTACCAGCGCGTCCAGGCATTGGTCGCGCGCCAGCCTGGCTTCCTTGAAATGAAGCGCGAGGAAGGCGTTGTGGATGGTGTCGCGCAGACGATCGTCGGTGGCCACCGTGCTTCGAAAGGCGGAGCCGATGCCGGATGCGTCCGGTGCATCGAGCCGGCCGGCCATCGACGACAGCCATCGCTGCGGCAGATAAAGCATGGCGTAGGTAAAGCCGATGTCCTGCGGAGCGTAGCCATCGTGAACCGCGCCGGGCTCGATCAGCATCACTCGCCCCTCGGTACTGCGATGGGTGGTTCGATGACACCGGAACTGCTGAACACCTTGCTGCGTCACCCCGACGAGCACTTCGTCATGATCGTGAGGATCGTAAGCGTGGCCCCGGAAATGCGCGTGCACGGTCTCGATCCCCGTGTCGGGATCGCGGGAGATCCGGATCCAGTCGTTGCTGAGGTTTTCGGTGCCCTGTTTCATATAAGACGGCAGGTGAGAGCCTTCGCAACCCATAGTGACTGAATTCGCCACCACTGTCCGCTACAGGTAATGGAAATGCATCAAGGTGAACGCGCTCATATCGGCCCAGGCATGAAAGCTGATCGCGTACCAAAGATTGGCCGGCCAGCGGCAACGCATGGCGCCCGCGAACAGGGCGAACACCAGGGCATTGGCGACGCCGAAGCGGCCGAGCTGCCAGTGGTAAGCGGCGAATACGAGTGCGGTCAGGGCGAAAGCCAGCAAGGTGCGCCAGCGTGAGCCCGGCAGGTGACGCAACAGCGCGTCGTACAGGAAGCCGCGGAATACCAGTTCCTCGTAGAAGCCGCCGATCAGCCACGCCAGGACGAGGGCGATCACGTAGCCGGAAAGATGGTCGCGCACGAACGCGAAGTCGGACAGGTCCGGCAGCTCGCCCAGCGCAAGGGCAAGCGCCGGGCCGATCACGCTATAGTTGACGGCGGCGTAAGCTACCCCGAGCGCTCCGCCGACGATCAGCGGAATGACGTCGAAACCCCGCCAACCGAAGCCGACGTCGGCCCAGCGGAGCTGCCGGTAGCGCAGCATGGCCGTGCAAAGTCCCAAGCCAAGCGCCGGATAAAGCAACATCGGCACGCCCAGATGAGGGGCGGCCAGCACGCAGGCCGTACCGAGGGCGATCAAGGGCACCCGGGGAAGCCGCCTTCGATTTGCGCGAACGCTATTCACTCGCAAGGCTCCGAATGATCAGGCAATGGGAGATAGGGAGAGGGATGTGCCGGGCCGTCTTTGACCACCCCCGTCCCCGATATCGCAACATTGCCGCAGCCCATGTCGATTTTGGAAGCTCCCGTTCGTCGCCTGGATAAGCGGCCCGGGGGAACGAGCGCCGCGACCATGAACCCGACCGCATAAAAGGCCCAACCGAGAGGACACGACCATGCGTACGACGATGCGGGAAATGATGGCAATGAAGTGCGCCGGCCGGCTCGCCGCCCAGCGGATGGCGTGCGCTGTGCTGGCCATGCTGGGCGTGACCGGCGCCGTGGCGCAAGCGGCTGAAACCTATCCTCGCATGGCCTCCGTCGATGCCTATCTGATGGACCGCGCCCAGGAAATCGCCCTGGCCAGAAGCGCCGCGCCCGCTTCCATCTCCAAGGATGCGACCGTTCTGGTGCTCACTCGCACCGGCTATGAAACCGCCGTAAAGGGCAGCAACGGCTTCGTCTGCTGGGTGGCGCGGGGATTCAGCGGCGCGCCGGACTGGCCTGAGCGATGGAATCCGAAAATCCGCGCCGCCGGCTGCGACAACCCGCAGGCCGCGCGCACCGTCACCCCGATCGCCAAGCTTCGTACGGCGATGACTCTTGCCGGCCGTAGCGACGCCGATATCGCCAAGCGCATCAAGGCCGCCGTGCGCAGCAAGGAAATTGCGCCGCTGGAGCCGGGCGCCATGTGCTACATGATGTCCAAATCCTCCTATTTGTCGGAGGACGGCGAACACGATATGGCGCACGTCATGTTCTACGTGCCATTCAAGGACGGCGCCAACTGGGGAGCCAATGCCGATGGCTCGCCCATCTTCGGCGGCAACTATTGGTTCTTCGCGCCGGACCATCAGGCCCAGGCCGCCGAACTGCCGCCGCTGTCGGTATTGCTGGTCGGGGTCGCCACCTGGTCCGACGGCACGCCTGCCGGCACGCACCCGATGTAATTGCTAAAACACCCCGGCCTCGAGCAGGCCGGGGTGTTCTGGTCTGATCCTGGCTTTGAAAAGCATGCGTGCCAGAGCCTCTTAGCCAGGCACGCCGACCACGCTATGACATGGGCTGCTTTTGACAGAGAGGCCACGACGGCAGCGCTAACGTGTTCCGCCGCAGAACGGAGCAGCTCGTATGCATATCATTCTCGGTGGTACGGGGCACATCGGGTCGGCGGCGGCGAAGCGGCTGCTCGAGATGGGCGAGCCGGTTACGGTCGTCTCGCACACGGGTAGCCAACGATACGAATGGGAACGGCGCGGCGCCAGGTTTGAGGTGGCGGACGTCTTCGATACCAAGGCACTGCGCGACGTATTTCGAACAGGCAAGCGTGCATTCCTGCTTAATCCACCGGCCGATCCGTCGACCGATACGGATGCGCAGGAGAAACGCAGCGCCGCCGCCATTCTGGATGCATTGGACGGTTCCGGATTGGAGCAGGTGGTGGCCGAGTCGACCATGGGCGCACAGCCCGGTGAGCGCCTCGGGGACTTGAGCGTGCTCTACGATTTCGAGCAGGCCCTGCGCCGCCAGCCTGTGCCGGTCGCCGTGATCCGCGCCGCGTATTACATGAGCAACTGGGATGCGTCTTTGGAAATGGCCATCAACGAAGGCCATCTCGCATCGATGTATCCCGCCGACCTGGCCATGCCGATGGTCGCGCCGGAAGACTTGGGCAGGGCCGCGGCCCGGCTGCTTACTGCACCGCGTGGCGAATCCGGCATCCACTATGTCGAAGGACCGGAGCGCTACTCGCCCAACGACGTCGCGGCTGCCTTTGCCGCGGCAATCGGCAAGCCGGTGGCGGTGAAAGTCATTCCGCGCGACCAGTGGGAGGCCACGTATCGCCAGCTTGGATTCTCGAAGGCCGCCGCCGCGTCGTATGCGCGGATGACCGCGCTCAGCCTGGATGGGGATTTCGAACGTCCAGCGTCGCCTGAGCGTGGCACGGTGACGTTGCAGGACTACATCGATGAGCTGGTTGGCCGGGCGGCCCGGCAATCCGCAAGGACCGCCGGCTCGCACCGCTCCTGAGGATCGCCTGGTTGAATGCCGTACGGGCACGCGCGGCAGCGCTTCGCTTCGGCGCCCTCGCATAAATCGACCGTCGAATGGCGGGTGCCGTTCGATGCCATTCGACGGTCATGCGAAACGGCTCCCGCAAGCATGTAAGCCTGATGACGGTCCGCATTTGCTATGCGGCAGCGCCATAGTCCCTGGCCTCGCCCCGCCAGCCGCTTTGCTGCAGGAACTGCTGCCAGGTCAGTGCGCGCGGGTCGATGCGTCGGCTCCAGGCAAGATCGCGTCCAGGAGCGTAGTAGCCATACTCGACGGCGTACTCCACCATGCCTACCGCTTCGTCCACGAGCCAAGGGTTGCTGCCGAACGCAGGGAAGTGCCGCAGCAGCTCATCCCGGGTATAGGCGGAGGCGTAATGCGCCGCCTGCCCGGAGACGCGAACGAAGGCGTCGACGATCTGTCGTGCCGTCAGGATCTCGCCGATCACCGGCAGGACTTCGCCCGCGTACTTCTCCGGATGATCGAATATCTCCAGTACGGCGGGCCCGGTCGCGGTAAGCGGATCGACGAACGGCATGGGCACGTCGGGTGGCAGATAGATGGCGAAGCTCAGGCTGCCATCGGCCTGGCGCGCGGGGACGTAGTACTCCAGGAAATTGCTGTAGAAGAACGCCAGGTAGATGAAAGAGCTGCGCAGCGGCAGCGAGCGGATGTGCTCTTCCACCTGTGCCTTCTCGGTGAAGTGCGGCGCCCATTTGGCGCCCCCGGTTCGCGCGTGGACGTTTTCCAGGCCGCTCCACACGACGTGCCCGACGCCTGCGGCGTTGGCGGCATCGGCCAACTCCCGCCCCAGCGCCAGCTCGGGCTGGCCCGGCGGCGGTACTGGCATGGTCGGCGGAGTCATCAGAAAGGCGCCGTGGGAGCCGCGCATGGCGGCGGTCAGCTCCGCCTGCCGGCCAGGCTCCAATGGCGCCACGACGACTTCCGCGCCGCGCTCGGCCAGTTGGCGCATCGGCGGGCTGTCGGTGCGCCGGGCCAGTGCGCGTACGCGGTAGCGGCCGCTCGCCAGCAAGGCCGCGGCAACGCTGCGCCCCTGTTTGCTGGCCGCACCGGCGACGGTGATAAGAGGTTTCTGCGAGGCGAGGGACATGGCGTTCTCCTGGAGTAAGCGGAGCACTCATGGTGCGAATGAGCGCCTACTCTCGGATCCGGGTGGCCATTTGTGAAATTGCATCTTTGTTGGCCTAGTATCCATGCCATGAATACCAAGCGCCTGGATCTCAATCTGCTGGTCACGCTGGAAGCCCTGCTGGTGGAGCAGAACGTGACCAGGGCGGCGAGCCGCCTGCATCTGAGCCAGCCGGCGGTGAGCGCGCAGCTCGGCCGCCTGCGCGACATGTTCGACGATCCACTGCTGGTTCCGGCCCAAAGAGGCATGACGCCTACGGCCAAGGCGCTGGACCTGCTGGAGCCACTGCGCCAGGCTCTGGATCAGGTACGCGCTGCCGTTGCGCAGCACGGCAACTTCGATCCCGCGCGGGCACGGCTGACGGTGAACATCGCCTGCACCGATTATCTTCAGGTTGCGCTGGCGCAGCCGCTGATCCTGGCGCTGCGCGACCGCGCGCCCGGTGTGCGCGTGGCGTTGCGGAGTCTGGACATACTGCAGCTGGAAACGCAGCTGGCGCGAGGCGAGGTCGACCTGGCGCTGACGACGCCGGGCGCCGCGGCGCCCGGCCTGCGAGCGCGGCATCTGTTCGACGAGCGCTACGTATTGATCGGAAGGCGAGGGCATCCACGGCTGCGCAGAAACCTCACCGTCGAGAAATTCGCGCAGCTGGAGCACGTCGTCGTATCGCTGCGCGGCGGCGGCTTCGTCACGCCGGTGGACCATGCGCTGGCAGCGCTTGGCTACGAGCGCCGCGTGGTGCTGTCGGCGGCGTCGTTTCTGTTTCTTCCGCAGATCGTGGCGCAGTCCGATTTCGTGGCGCTGGTGCCGCAGCAACTGGTGCGCGATCGCGCCGGCGAGCTCAAGATCGTCGAATGCCCCTTTCCCGTGCCGGGCTTCGACGTGGGCATGGTATGGCACGAGCGCAACCAGGGTCATCAGGGCCAGCGCTGGGTGCGCGAGGCGCTGGTCGAGCTCGTGGCCGGCCGGCTTGGAACCCGCGGCCGAAGGCCGTTGGGAGTTCAACGCTGATCGGGTTCACTGGTGGCCCGCTACCGATCGGCCGCGAGTTTCCCGCCAGCCTGCTGGCGCGGCACCGCCCGCAATCGAAAAGACAAGGCGAACAGCCACGCCAGCAGCACTACGACAAAAAACCGGTTCGCCAGGCCATACGGCATCCCCTTGTGCAGGGTGAGGAACTGGATGACGAATCCGGCCAATATCAGGGAAGTCAGGATCCAGGCGGTTCGCCGATAGGAGCGCCACGCCGGATGCATGCCGAAACTCACGGAGAGCAGGATGGTTGCGATGAGTAGGCTTCCGACATTCACCAGGAAGCTCATGTCGTGGATGGCGCCCGTTGGCGTGGATGGCGCGCCGGGTGCATCCGTGGGATATATGGCCGAGACGACCAGCCCGATCGCCGCGACGACCAGCAGAAATATCGCCAGCAAGGCGATAACGGAGCGCAGGCCATCGGTATAGAGCGCCGCTGCAAGCATCAGCAAGCCGCAGCTCATCGCCAGGAACCAGCTGGTCATGACCCAGCCATACCGGCCCACGGCGTAGTTGCTGATGAAGTTGCTGGCCGGGGCGTAATCGGGCCGCAGGAAGTGCAATGCCAAAAGAGCCGCGGCGGCGTAGACGAAACAGGCCATGGCGAGGCTTGCAAAGACGGCGGGCGCCGAGCGCGGCGCCTTCCCGGCGTTCTCTATGGCCATCGTCCAATCTCCTGGTTTTTGCGTTTGATGGGTAGAACTTCCCTTCGATCTGCAGCCACCCTTGACGGGGCCGCCCGTTGCCGAGGCGCAGCCTATTTCTCCCGGCAATTGGGCCCATACCAGGCGTTGTTCGTCGTATCCAGGTTCGCGTCCATCATGGATGCGCTGCACACCGGGAACCGCGTATCGCCGTTGCGCCGGATGCTGCGCGCCTTCATGTCCGCATCGTTCTGCGCCTGCGCGTCGGCCTGGTCCTGGCGCCGCATGTCGACCTTCATCATGCAGTTGGCAAATTGATCCGTTCCGGGCTGATAGCCGTAGCCGGCGCATCTGGCCTGGTCGGAGGCGCGTTGCTGCTCGGGGTTGACGGCGGCGCAACCGGTGGTGGCGCCGAAGACGAATACCAGAAGCATCAAGACGTATCTGCGCATATCCCCTCCCTTGGTGGCATGGAAACAAAACGCTTCTTGCTGCTGCGAACGCGAGGCTTCGCGTTGCCGCCATGAGCTTAGCCGCTCGCTGGCACGCATGGCACGTGCCAGGGCGCAGGCGCCGCGGCCCCGCGCGCGTCTCTCAGGTTATGGCGCGGTGCTCGCCGTCAAAGAGGCGTCATCCATGGGAGGAAGCGGGCGGCCGGCGATCTCCTCCGCTTCCTGCCTCGAAAGCCCAAGTGCAAGCAGCAGCTCGGCCGCTGCCCTTTCCGGCAAATGATCCGTGTTGAAGGGAGGGAGCGGGAGGGGCGTGGCGGGCCATTCGTTCGATGGCGCCAGGTGCAGCCAGACCGATATGGACGCGAGCACGATGCCGCCGGCGACCACGAAGCTCATCAGTGGATCGTCGCCGCGAAACCGCTTCGCCTCGATACCTCTCTGGATGTCGCGCAGCAGCCGCTGACCCAGTCCGCGGGTAAGGACGCGGGTCTTAATGAGGAATTGCCCCGCAGCGGCTCTCTTTGCGCCCGGAGCATGGCGTATCGCATCATGCCCTCTGATACACGAAAATATTTGCCGCGTCCGGCCGACCTAAAGAACTCGTGAACGCCAGATCCTTACGTATACGCCAAGCCATCGCCACGGCCTTTCTCTTTCTTGGGATCGCTTGCGTAGCGAGCTGGCCACATGCCGCGCGAGCAAGAACTCATCATCACGAAGCGGGCGATGCCAAAAGCCGGCCCGAAGAAAATTGCTACGATCCGCATGACTCCAACGATATAAGGCTGTGGGATGGAGCCGCCCCCGGCGCCGCGGGCGATGACCCGTGCCGGGATATTCCCTTCCTCAGAATCTTTCCAGGGCGAACCACGGGGAACTCCGCGCACGCCGCCATCATCGTTATTCCAGGCGGGGGCTACGATCGTCTAAGTGATCGCAAGGAACAGGAGCCCGTCGCGGAGTATTTTTCCCGTGAGTTGGGAGTGACCGCCTTCGTTCTCTACTATCGATTGGTTCAGCGAGATGGCACTTACCGCTACCCGGTGCCCATGTGGGATGCGCAGAGAGCGTTGAGGCTCGTGCGATACCGCTCATCTCAATTCGGCATTGACCCGTCGAAGATCGGCCTGTTCGGTTTCTCCGCGGGCGGGCATCTCGCCGCTACGATCGCTGTGCACGCTGCATCAAACTTCGGCTTACCCGTTCGAGACGGCATCGACTCTGTCGATGCCCGCCCCAGCTTTCTGGGGTTGGGTTATCCGGTCATTTCGATGTTGCCGGATCAGTTTGCGTCGCCCAACTCGCTTCATCATCTGCTGGAAGGATACCAAGGGCGTGAGAAGGCTCGGCTGGAGCAATATCTCTCCGCCCAGCTAAACATCCCGCCCGGGCTATCGCCGGTGTTCCTCTTCGAGAGCTTGGATGACAAGCAGATCAGCGCCGAGAACAGCGTGATGTTTGCGCAGGCTTTGCGCGATGCAGGGACGCCTGCCGAGGTCCACCTGTTTCCCCAAGGCGTCCATGGCGCTGGCCTGGCAAACGGCATTCCGGATGAGGAAAAGTGGCCCGGCATGTTCCGGAGCTGGATGATGGAGCACGGGTTTGTTCGTTGAGTGACCATTTGTGGGCGGGGTTTGACTGCGCGGCATGGCCATTCGGCGTGCCGCATCAGCCATCCGTCGAGCGGGTAACGGTTTCCCACTGATTGATTTCTTCGGCAAGCGATGCCCATTTTTGTCGTACCAGATCGATCGCATCGCTTCCAAGCAGCAGGTGAGCCGGAGGCGAATCGCTGGCGATGATCTGCAGCATGGCCCGCGCTGCTTTCGAGGGATCCCCAAGCTGTTTTCCGCTCTTTTGGTGACGGGCCTCGCGGATGGGGTCAAACATCCCGTCATAGTCGGCAATGGAGCGCGGCGTACGGATCATCGAGCGTCCCGCCCAGTCCGTGCGGAACGATCCGGGGGCCACGGCCGTTACCGTAATGCCGAACGGCTTCACTTCTTTGCCGACGGATTCGGAGATCCCTTCCAGGGCGAACTTGCTGCCGCAGTAGTAGGAGATGCCCGGCAGCGTGATATGTCCGCCCATCGAAGTGATATTGAGGATGTGTCCGTTACGGCGGTCGCGCATGTAAGGCAATACGGCCTTCATCATGGCCACGGCGCCAAAGACGTTCACATCGAACTGCCGCCGCATGTCCGCCAATGGCGATTCCTCAAAAATGCCCTCGTGGCCGTATCCCGCGTTATTGACCAGCACGTCCACCGGCCCCACGGTTCGCTCGATGTCGGCAACGACCGCATCGATGGCATCGAAGTCGGTGACATCGAGAATGCGTGCCGTGGCATTTTCGGCCGCGAGCGCCTCGAACTCGCGGCGTGCCTGCTCGCTTCGAACGGTTCCAATGACGCGATGCCCGGTGCCCAGGGCCTCAACGGCAAGAGCTCTGCCGAAGCCACTGCTGACCCCGGTAATCAGCAAAGTCTTGCTTGACGACATGGCGGCTGCTCCTATGGATGGCGAATGTGGCTTGCACAATAGCTGCCGATAGGGGCATCTTTTACGCCGAAAAATCTCAATCTATTGCCTATTCCTATGATCCGTCGTGTCGCGCTGAAAGATCTCGCTCCGGCAGATGAAGGCCGGCGTATCGCCGACCTTGCCCGGCGATTGGCGCCGCAGGAGGGGTATAACCTCACGGCATTGCCTGGCGTGCGCGTTCTGCGCTCGGATCGGCCCCTGAGTCGTACGCCAGTCCTGTACGACCCCGGCATCGTGATCGTGTGCCAAGGATGCAAGCGCGGGTACTTTGGCAACCAGGTCTTTGTTTACGACGAGCAGCATTACCTGGCGGTTGCCGTGCCTGTCCCGTTCACCATGGAATCCGACGGCACCCCCGGGCGCCCGCTGCTGGCGATCTATATGCATCTGGACTTCCAGATGGCCGCCGATCTGATGATCGAGATTGCGCAGCATCCATCGCTTACGGCCAGGAATGCGCCGCAAAGCATGATGTCCAGCCCCATGGATCCTGCGCTGAGTGCATCCGTCCTGCGATTCCTTGAGGCCATGGGCCAGCCTTTGGATGCAGTGGTTCTCGGGCCGGGTCTCTTGCGTGAAATCTATTTCCGCGTGCTCACCGGCGCGCAGGGTGCCGCGTTGCGCTCAGCATTGCGGCGCGACAGAGCCGGAGATCCTGGGAAAAAACGTTCATCCATTGAGATCTCCGGAGCGTGTCCGTTACATAGCTCGACTGTGTGAGCTTAAACGTCGAGTCCAGATCCGTCGGAGTCATTCTTGAAATCGAGCCATTCAAATGGACGCAGATCCTGGGTCCAAGATACTGCTCAACGGGATCATCTAGAACGACGCCGTTAAGCACCTTCCCTGCCTCATGCGCGCTTTTCTCCAGCAGATCATCGTAATTCGTTGTGTATATTCGTTGCCAAGGCAGACCCGCGATGGTCACATGATGCATCGCAGGTGTCCTGATGGTGAAGGCCTCGCGGCACAATTCCGCCAGTGCCATCCTATTTTTGTATCGAAGGAAAACTTCTGAGGCAATTGACAGCGATTCGGGGTCACCGGAAATGCCTGATAGGGACCAAAGCTCTTTGGCGAATTCGCGGCCCGTAACGGGCTTAACGTCCTTTAGGTTCTTTGCTCCGTATCCAAAGCCAGATCCCGTAAAGAGGATTGCTTCGCCATCAAGAGCGCAAGCGATTGCTTCATTGAAATTCATGGCTTCTTCCTTGTGATCATTAGCGAATGGCACAAGATCTCATCGGCTAGAGATTACGAGATCCGGGATCTTAGACGGATGACCGAAAAATCGTGGAGTCAGCTGACTGATCGTCAATTTATTCAGACGCTAGGGTATGCGGCCTTCGGTCGAAGGTTGCGTGTCTTTTGCCGAGACAGGCTTGCCTTGATCCTCTGCCAGATAGATCAATGGATGCACGCTCAGTGCTTACGTAACTTCAGCTGACACCACTCTAGGATCGCGAGCGCGCGCTCGCGAAAATTCCGGGGTACGGAGGGAAGTAGTGTTTCTGATTGCAATGTGCCCAGCACATCGCATAGTTCCAGGCGCCACTTGAGATACTCGCTCCCTTTCAAAGCTTTTTTATCGCTTAGAAGTGCTGGAGCAAACGAAATTTCAGCGTGTGCTTTACTTAGCGGTGTAGGCTTTGGATGGACATGGAATATGCGGGCTCCTTGTCCATCCACGATGCTATGGATTGCCAGAACGCGTGCTGATAGAAGTCCATGCAACTTGTATCCCACAGGCGGTTTATTTTTAGCGCGCCGATCTTCTTCCTTGCGTTGTGGCTCGCTTCGCGCCTCTTCGCGTGAATAGAGTGCTTTGCGCTGAACTGAAAAGCCACGCTGGGTGAGGCGATTGCGCCGATGTGCAAAGCGGCTGGCGAGCCGCTTACGAAGTAGTTGCCGCTGATCGAGGCAGAACGTTGTTGCACCGAAGTAGATAAGAAGGTGTGGCTTCGGTTTGGGCAGTGGCTAAGGCGATTGTCATCCTGATCGACGCGGTAGATCATGCAACAGATGGTGGGCCCACCAGGATTCGAACCTGGAACCAAGGGATTATGAGTCCCCTGCTCTAACCGTTGAGCTATAGGCCCTGACGCTGCCAGCCGCATTGCACGGCCAGATCACGCAACAGCCCGTCATGTTAGCTACACACCCAGGGACCGTCGAGAGCGCCGCCCCCACCCACCGGCACATCCAGACTTATCCCATCCGGCGTAGGCTCATAAGCCCTTTGACCCGGAGGTGCACGATGAGCACGGAATCGGTAGCGAAGCGGTTGGTGGCTTTGTGTCGCGAGGGCAAGTACGAGGAGGCGCAGAAGGAGTTGTATTCCAAGGATGCCGAAAGCATCGAGCCGGAGGGCGCGCCGGGTGGTGCGCTGGGCAATGTGAAGGGGCTGGATGCCATCTTCGAGAAGGGACGCAAGTTCCAGGAATCGATCGTGGAAGTGCATGGCGGCAACGTCAGCGACGCGGTGGTGGCCGGCAACTGGTTCAGCCTGGAAATGACGCTGGACGTGACCATGAAGGAATACGGCCGCGTGAACATGACGGAGATCTGCGTCTATCACGTCAACAAGGACGGCAAGATCGACCGCGAGCAGTTCTTCTACGACATGGGTTGAGCCGCTACGCCCGGCGCAAAAGAAAAGCCCCGCATGCGCGGGGCTTTTCGCTTTCTGCCGTTCGCTTAAGGTAGCGATCAATCGATATCGAGGAACGAACGCAGCTGCTCCGAGCGGCTCGGGTGGCGCAGCTTGCGCAGGGCCTTGGCTTCGATCTGGCGGATGCGCTCGCGGGTCACGTCGAACTGCTTGCCGACCTCTTCCAGGGTGTGGTCGGTATTCATGTCGATGCCGAAGCGCATGCGCAGCACCTTGGCCTCCCGCGGGGTGAGGCCGGCGAGCACTTCGCGCACGGTTTCCATCAGGCCGGTTTCCGTGGCCGACTCGATCGGCGAGCTGGCGTTGGTGTCCTCGATGAAATCGCCCAGATGCGAGTCTTCGTCGTCGCCGATGGGGGTTTCCATCGAGATCGGTTCCTTCGCGATCTTCAGCACCTTGCGGATCTTGTCTTCCGGCATCTCCATTTCCTTGGCCAGTTCTTCCGGCGTCGGCTCGCGGCCGAACTGCTGGAGCATCTGGCGGGAGATGCGGTTGAGCTTGTTGATCGTCTCGATCATGTGCACCGGAATGCGGATGGTGCGCGCCTGGTCGGCGATCGAGCGGGTGATGGCCTGGCGGATCCACCAGGTGGCGTACGTGGAGAACTTGTAGCCGCGGCGGTATTCGAACTTGTCCACCGCCTTCATCAGGCCGATGTTGCCTTCCTGGATGAGGTCCAGGAACTGCAGGCCGCGGTTGGTGTACTTCTTGGCGATCGAGATCACCAGGCGCAGGTTCGCCTCCACCATTTCCTTCTTGGCGCGGCGGGCCTTGGCCTCGCCGACCGACATGGTGCGGTTGATTTCCTTGATGTCGGTGAGCGGCAGGAACAGCTTGTGCTCGATGGAAGCGAGCTTTTCCTGCTCGGCGTCGATCGCTTCCTTGTAGTTCTTGATGTTCGGCGACCACTTCTGGCGCTTGCGGCCCAGCTCGTTCGCCCACTCGAGGTTGCCCTCGTTGCTGGGGAAGGTCTTGATGAACTCGGCCTTGGGCATCTTCACCTGCTTGACGAAGATGTCCATCAGCACGCGCTCGTGGTGGCGGATGTCGTTCACCACCTCGCGCAGCTTGCGCACGAAGCTGTCGATCAGCGCGGACGGCAGCTTGAGCTTGAGGAATTCCTCGGCCATCTGCTCGCGCAGCTTGATGATCTTCTTGTCGCCGATGTCGGTGGTCTTGGCGGAGGCCTTCTGGAACTTGCCGTAGTAGTCGCGCAGCAGTTCCATGCGGCGCTTGACCTCTTCCGGATCGGGGCCGGTCGGGCCGGTTTCCTCGTCCTCGCTGGCGCCTTCGGTTTCCTCGTCCTCGTCGGCTTCGGCGTCGCTGTCGCTGGCTTCCACCTCGGCGGCGGCCAGGGCGGCGTCGGCGGCCTCCTCCAGGTCGGCGAAGCCGGCCAGGATCTCGCTCAGGCGGCGCTTGCCGTCCAGGTGCTGGTCGTATTCCTCCAGCAGCATCTCGATGGTGAGCGGGAAGCTGGCCAGCGCGGTCTGCACCTGGCCCAGGCCTTCCTCGATGCGCTTGGCGATGGCGATTTCGCCCTCGCGGGTGAGCAGCTCGACCGTGCCCATCTCGCGCATGTACATGCGCACCGGGTCGGTGGTGCGGCCCACTTCGGAGTCGACGGCCGACAGCAGGGCGACGGCTTCTTCGGCCGCGGCCTCGTCGTCGGTGGCGGTGCCACTGGCGTTGTCGGAAAGCGGGTCGGCGTCCGGGGCGGCATCGTGCACTTCGATGCCCACGCCCTTGAGGACGGCCATGATGTCTTCGATCTGCTCCGGATCGACGATGTCGTCGGGCAGGTGGTCATTGATTTCGGCGTAGGTCAGGTAGCCCTGCTCGAGACCTTTGGAGATAAGCGCCTTGATTTCAGACTGTTGCTCGGGAGCTTTGTTGTTCATACCTACCGCCGCGGATGCAGGAACCGATCAGTATAGCGATGTGATGCTTTTTTGACCAGTTTTCAAGTGAAAGATATGG
Organism: Dyella marensis; assembly: GCF_049532885.1. Taxonomy (NCBI): domain Bacteria; kingdom Pseudomonadati; phylum Pseudomonadota; class Gammaproteobacteria; order Lysobacterales; family Rhodanobacteraceae; genus Dyella; species Dyella marensis. The sequence goes on along the minus strand of NZ_CP064029.1, from coordinate 4,777,861 downwards.
GCATCCGGCGCACGCAAAAAGCGCGCCAAACACCCGTTGTCTGAGAAGTTTTTTTCGGAATCGTCGCGGTGGCCCGGTGGGTCCGCGGTCATGGCGTTTCGAGCCAGAAGGTGACCGGTCCGTCGTTGACCAGCTGGACTTTCATATGGGCACCGAAGCGCCCGATTTCCACCCCCGGGTGCGCGGCCCGGGCCAGTTCCACCAGGCGGTCGAACCAGCGCCGGCCCTGCTCGGGCGAGGCGGCGCTGGTGAAGCTGGGGCGCATGCCGGAGCGGGTGTCGGCGGCCAGGGTGAACTGGCTGACCAGCAGCAGCTGGCCGCCGGTGTCCTTGAGCGAGCGGTTCATGCGGCCCTGTTCATCGGCGAACACGCGGTAGCCGAGCAGGCGCTCGAGCATGCGGCGGGTGCTGGCTTCGTCGTCGGCCGGCTGCACCGCCACCAGGGCGAGCAGGCCGGGGCCGATGGCGCCGACGGTTTCTTCGGCCACGTCGACTTGGGCGGAAAGGACGCGCTGGATCAGGGCGATCATCGATAAGCGGCTGCGGCGGACGGCGGGGCGCAAAGATTAACCACAAAACGAGGCAGCGGCCGGAGGGTGCACGGCTTGAGCCGCTACACTGTGCGGCTCATGCGCTTCGATATCTTCCTGCTCTACCTCCTGCTGCGCCTGGTCGGCCTGCTGCCCCTGCGGGCCCTGCACGGCGTGGGCGCGCTGCTGGGCCGGCTGTCGCTGCGGCTGGACGGCAAGACCGTGCAGAACACCGCGGTGAACATCCGCATCTCCCGGCCGCGGCTGGACGCGCCGGCCCGCGCGGCGCTGCTGCGCGAGGTGATGATCGAGAGCGGCAAGTCGATCACCGAGATCGCCAAGATCTGGGGCAGCGATGCCGAGCGCGCGCTGGACCTGGTGCGCGAGGTGCGCGGCGAGGCGCTGTTCGACGCGGCGCTGGCATCCGGCCGCGGCGTGATCATCGCCGCGCCGCACCTGGGTTGCTGGGAACTGCTCAATTACTGGCTGTGCCGCAAGACGCCGATGGCGATCCTGTACCGGCCGCCGCGCATCGCCGCAGTCGAGGGCCTGCTGCGCAAGGCGCGCGGCGCGCTGGCGCCGGAACAGGTGCGCGCCGAGGGCGCCGGGGTGCGCACGCTGTTCAAGCGGCTGGGCGCGGGCGGCACGGTGGGCATCCTGCCGGACCAGAAACCGCGCGAAGGCGAGGGCGAGTTCGCTCCGTTCTTCGGCCGCGAAGCGCTGACCATGGTGCTGCTGCCGCGGCTGGCGGCGCGCACGGGGGCGACGGTGCTGTTCGCGTTCGCCGAGCGGCTGCCGCGTGGCGAGGGCTTCCGCATCCATCTGCTGCCGGCGCCGGAAGGGCTGGCGGATGCGGATCAGCGCGTGGCGTGCACGGCGCTCAACCGCGGTGTGCAGAACTGCGTGGAATTGGCCTATGCGCAGTATCAGTGGCACTACAAGCGGTATTCGGCGAACGATCGGCCCAGTCCGTACGACCACCCGGAAGTGCTGGACGACGCGCGCTGAGTCAGCCCGCGTCCTTCGGCTCCAGCCGGCGCAGGAACACGGCCATTTCCTTTTCCGCCTGCTTGTCGCCACGCTCGCGCGCGGCGTCGATGCCTTGCCGCCACGCTTCCGCGGCGCCGGCGCGGTCTTCCACCGCCAGCAGCGCCTTGCCCAGCAGTTTCCACGCAGCGGAATAGCGCGGATCGAACCGCACGGCGTGGCGCAATTCCTCGGCCGCCGCCGGTGCATCGCCCTCGGCCAGCAAGGCATGGCCCAGCGAGAAACGCAGCAGCGCACCGTCGCGGGGGCCGCCGCACTGCGCGCGCAGGTTGGCGATCAGCGGCGAGCTCATTGCATCGCGCGGTACCGCCACGCGTCGACCTGGTACAGCCGGGTCGGGTGCGGCGGCTCGGCCGGGGTGTGGCCGGCGCGCTGGGCGGCCAGCGACGAGGCCGGCCAGATCACCACCCAGCTGGAGCGGAACGGCTGCACCAGCAGCGGGTAGCGCAGGTCGGCGTCGGCCAGTTTCTCGGGGCGGGTGATGATCAGGCCGTCCGGATGCAGGCGGGCGAAGGCCTGGATCGACTCGCCCTCGCTCAGCCGCTCGATCGGCCGGCTCAGGCGGCCTTCGAAATGGAACTGGCCTTCGTAGTTGCCCACGTAGCCGATGGCGCGGCCTTCGCCATCCGCCGCGCCCAGCAGGCGGGCGGCCGGGCGCAGGTCGAAGTTCGGCCACATGGTCAGGGTGAACAGCGTGTTGAGCGCCAGCACGCCGATCAGCCCGGCCACCGCCAGCCGGCGCAGCTCACCGCGGCCGCGCAGCAGCAGCAGCGCGCCGAGCACCACGAACACCACGCTGAAGAAGCGGCTGTACTGCGAGGTCGAATCGATGAACTCGCCGTGCATCAGGTTGTGCGCCACCAGGTTCGGCAGCACGAACAGGAACACCGCGAACAGGATGCCGCCCACGCCCAGCGGCCAGGTGCCCAGCCACGCCGTATTGGCCAGCTTGGGCCGCTGCTCGCGCAGCACCGCGATGGCGCCGGCCAGCAGCAGGCAGGCGCCGGCGAATTCGGGCAGCGGGTAGTACAGCTGCTTGCCGCTGATCAGCGAGAACGCCAGCAGCACCGGCAGCAGCCAGCACAGGCCGAAGCGGATGCCCGGCTCCAGCGGACGGCGCAGCGCGCCCAGCGCCACCCAGGCGCGCGGCCAGCCGCTGAACGGGAACAGCAGGGCCGGGATCATGGTGAGGTACCACCAGAACGGGCGGGCGTGGTCGAACGCATCCACCACGCGGCCGGCGGTCTGGGTGAAGAACAGGCGGTGGCGATAGTCGTCGCCGCCGCTGAAGCCGGCCGGCAGCGCCCAGGCCAGCAGGATGATGCCGCCCAGCAGCACCGCCAGCAGGCCGCGGCCGTACCAGCGCCCGCGGTGGCGGTTGGCCCAGTCGTTCCACAGCGGGCCCAGCAGCCAGGGGAAGGCCACGTGCAGCAGCATCACCGGGCCCTTGGTCATCAGGCCGGCGCCGATGCACAGGCCGAACAGCAGCCAGCGCGGCTCCTCGCGGCCGGCCTTCGGGGTGAGGGTGAGCAGCGCCGCCAGCACCCATACCGCCAGCAGCACCTCGTACATCACCTGCAGGCCGAACAGGAAGGCGTAGCCCAGCGCCAGCAGCATCCACGGCGCGCCCTTGGCCACCCACGGGCGGTTGGGGAACAGGCGCCGCGCCAGCGTGGCCAGCAGCACAAGCTGGGTGCCGCCGAAGATCACTTCCAGCACGCGCGGCCACACGTCGTTCACGCCGAACACGAACCAGCCGGCGTGGATCATCCAGAACAGCAGCGGCACCTTGTCGCTATAGGGCTGGCCATTGATGTGCGGCACCAGCCAGTGGCCGTGGCTCCACATCTCCCACGCCACCGCCAGGGTGCGGGTCGAATACAGCGGCATCGGGCCATGCGAGAAGATCGCCAGCAGGGCGACCACGGTCCACAGCGGCAGCCAGGGCCACAGGGAGCGCAGGTGTTCGGAACGGCTGTAGGCGCTGGAAGGCAAGGGGGCAGCTCTTTCTCAGGAGGGTTGCGATTCTAGTGCGGCTTTTCTGTCCGGAGGCTTTAGGAGCGCGCCGGACCCCAATAGCCGATGCGGCGCCGCAGCTTGAGCTTGCGCCACCAGTTGCCCGGCTTCGGCTTGCGGTTGCGCCCGCCCTTGGCGATGAAGGCGTCGATGGCATCCAGCACGCGCTCGCTGGAATGGCCGTCGCGGTACGGGTGGATGGCGTCGGCGAAGTCGCAGATGGCCTGCATCAGCTCCGGCGGCCGGCTCAGCGCGCGGCGGATGGCCGGCTCGAACTGCGCGGCATCATCGATATCGATCAGCTGCGGCCCCGGGCGGCGGTTCTTGAAGGTGACCACCGGCTTGCCGGTGAGCAGGAACTCGCTCAGCGCCGAGGACGTGTCCGAACACATCATGTCGGCCCGCGGGAACAGCTCCAGGATGTTGTCGTTCTCCGCGAACGTGAGGTGCTCGCCCTGCAGCGCCTTGAACTTGGCCACCGTCTCCGGATTCATCTTCGGATGGAAGGTGACGATCCACTGCCACTCGCCGCTGCTGGAGAGGCGCTTCACCTCGTCGTACAGGGTCTCGGCCGCGCTCCACGAGGGCGAAAAAGTGGAGTGGTAGAGGATCACCGGCTTCTCGCGCACCGGCGGCAGCGGGCCGGCGATCTCCTTCATGAAGGGGTCGAGCTTGGGCCAGCCGGTCTCGGCCACCGCGAAGTGGCCCAGCTCGTCGGCCAGCGCCTGGAATTGCGCGGTGTCGCGCGGACCGGTGGTGCAGTACAGGTCGAAGAAGCCGCGGATATAGATGTGGCGAGGCTTGCCGGCGTCGAAGCCGTGGAAGGTCTCCACCTTCACGCCGGGGAAGAAATGCGGCAGATGGTTGGACGAGGTGATGCAGGCGATCGGCTTCCACGCGCGCACTTCGCTCACCGTGAGCAGCCGCTCGCCTTCGGCCAGGTCTTCCGCGCCGGGGCCGTCGAAGAACCATGCCGCCTCGTCGCCGCGCGCGCGGATGGCCTCCTGTACCGGCCGCAGGATGGCCAGCGCATAGCGCTCGGAGCCGTACAGAAGGTAGTGCTTGGGCATGGTCAGCGGTCGATTCCGTGGCGGTGGAGCGCGGCGGCCGCGCTCTCGATGGAGGCCGGGTTATGGCGCATCTCGTAGTAACGCATGCGCTTGTACACCGCATACGAGGCGGCGGTCTGGGCGATGGCGTAGCCGCGCCAGCCGTCGAGGAAGGCCAGGCGGAACAGGTAGTCCTTGAGGAAGGCCAGCGCGAACACGAACGGCGTCTGCCACATGCGCACGGGCTTGTCCTTCTCCAGCCAGTCGCGGCACTTCAGCTCCGCGTAGCGCAGCACCTTGATCTGCTTCTCCGGCAGGCTGGGGTTGTTCTCGTGGTTGAAGCGGGCCTGGAAGATGGCCGAAGGGCCGTCGAAGCGCAGCGACTCGTGCACGCGCACGTCGGCCCAGCGGGCGCGGCCTCGGTGGTAGAGGCGGGCCATCTTCTCGCCCATCGAGGGCAGGTAGAAGCGCATCGGCGCACCCATGTAGATGGTGGCGCGGCGCAGCCACACGGCGCAGGTGTCGCCGGCCATCAGGGCCGGCAGCTTCGCGGCGATCTCCTCGGCCAGGGCCGGGGTGAGGTATTCGTCGGCGTCCAGCGCCAGGATCCAGTCGTGGCCGGCCTGGGTGCTGGCGAAGTTGCGCTGCGGGCCGAAGCCCAGCCAGTCCTGGTGCACCACGCGTGCGCCGTGGGCCTGGGCGAGCGCCACCGTGTCGTCGGTGCTGCCGCTGTCGATCACCACTTTTTCGGCGGCGAACGGCACGCTGTCCAGGCAACGGGCGATGTTCTTCGCCTCGTTGTAGGTCATCACGACGAGGGTGAGGGGGAGCGTCTGCATCCGGCGATTCTAGCCGATGGCTTCTGCCGCCCGCCCCAAACCCTCCGGCGCAGGTTGGGGTGAGCCAACGGCGAACCCCAACCTGCGCTGGCTTGCTCCGGCGTTGCGCAAATGCGCCGGCCGAACGTTCTGCTTTGGGTTATGTCCCCGTTCGCGCTCCGTTTCCCCCGGTATGGGTATCCTTGCGCACGGTTGTGCGTTGACTGGTGGGGTCTGGCTCCAGCGGCACCCCCCGGTTGACAGGAATCGCCTCGAGAATGTGGAAGGACAGCTTGAAAGACACCGTGCATGCCGGGGCAAGGGAAGAAGGCCTGGCCGCCCAGTTCAAGCGGCGCTGGCTGGCTTTGCCGGCGTGGCTGCGCCTGTGGATGCTGCTGGGCCTGGGCTGGCTGCTGGTCGGCATGGCGGCCAGTCCGCCGGGACCGAAGGTCTGGAATCCGGGCAAGTACTACCACGACAGCCTGATCGCGCTGTTCCTGCTGCCGGCCGCCTGGCTGACCTGGTCCTGGCGCCGCGCGCTGGCGCGCGGCCTGCTGGAGGCGCGCGAAGGCAAGCTGCTGCTGGCCTTCCTCGGCTGGACCCTGCTGTCGGTGATCTGGGCGCGCAACGGCACGCTCGGCGACGACGCGGTGGTGGTCCTCTACGTGCTGGCCTTCGTGCTGCTGCTGGGCAGCCTGGTCGCGGGCCAGCCGCGGCGCGCGCAGGCGCTGCTCTATTGGGCGGGCGCCGGCCTGGGGCTGGCGGCCCTGGTGTCGATGGCGGTGTTCCCGCTGCGCGTGGGTTCGACCTGGCAGGAGCAGGACCGCCTGGTCGGCTTCGGCACCCTGGACAACCCCAACCTCGCCGCCTTCGCCTTCGGCGCCGCCAGCGTGTGGCTGCTGCAGCTGTCGGTGCGCGGGCGCTGGCAGCGGGTGCTGCAGATCGGCTCGATCGTGGCGCTGATGACCTTCGTGCTGCTGACCTTCACCCGCTCGATCTGGCTGGCCCTGATCGCTACCCAGGCGGTGATGCTGCTGGCCGCGCCGCACCGGCACATCCGCCGCCGCGCCGCGGCGATGCTGGGCGTGGCCGCGGTGATCATTGCCTTGGGAGGCTGGCAGTACATGAAGGACCGCGGCCTGTCCTACCGGCCGGAGATCCTGCAGCAGTCGCTGGTGCTGATCGGCCAGCACCCGTGGCTGGGCCTGGGCATGGGCAGCCACTACGACATCGTCGGCCAGGGCCAGACCTGGGAACACAGCCACAACATCCTCAGCCACCTGGCGATCCTGCTCGGCGTGCCGGGCATGCTGCTGTGGGCGCTGCTGTGGCTGGTGATGGGCTGGCGCGCCTGGCGCTACCGCCACGTGATGCTGGGGCGGGTGATGCTGGCGCTGTGGATCTACGCCAGCGTGGCCTGGCAGTTCGACGCCCCGCAGCTGCTGCGCCGCCCCGACGTGGAATGGCTGCTCGGCTGGCTGCCGCTGGCGCTGAGCCTGGGCCTGTCGTGGAGCATCCGCACGCGCGGCGCGCGCACCGCGCCGCGTTCGGTCAGCCTGCTGGTGCTGACCTACAACTGGCCCGAGGCGCTGGAGCGCGTGCTGGCCAGCGCGGCGGCGCAGAGCCGCCTGCCGGACGAAGTGATCGTCGCCGACGACGGCTCCGGCCCCGCCACGCGCGCGGTGATCGAGCGCATGGCTAAAAGTTTCCCGGTGCCGCTGCGCCACGTATGGCAGGAAGACCTGGGCTTCCGCGCCTCGCGCAGCCGCAATCTCGGCATCGCCGCCAGCCGCGGCGAATACGTGGTGATGATCGACGGCGACATGGTGCTGCACCCGGACTTCATCGCCGACCACCTCGCCCTGGCCGGGCGCGGCTATTTCCTGCAGGGCGGCCGCTTCAAGAACAGCGAGCGGGAATCCAGGCGCCTGCTGGCCGGCGGCCGGCCGGTGTTCGCGCCCTGGGCCGATGCGGATTTCCAGGTGTTCGACGGCATCAAGCGCCTGTATGCGTTCCGTTCGCTGCCGCTGGCGCGCTGGAAATCCCGCGCGCGCAGCGGCGGCCGCGTGATGAGCTGCAATATGAGCTGCTGGCGCGACGACCTGCTGCGCGTGAACGGCTTCGACGAACAGATGGAAGGCTACGGCGCGGAAGACCGCGAACTGGCCGCGCGCTTAGGCAACGCCGGCGTGCGCCGCCGCGCGCTCAAGTGGGCGGCGCTGGCCGCGCACCTGGAACACCACAGCCGCGCGCAGGAAGAAGTGGACGATCCCAGCCTGCCGAACAACCAGATCTATCTGCGCACCGTGCGCGAGCACATCGTGCGCTGCGAGCGGGGCATCGACGGCCACCTGGCGGCGATGGCCGCCGGAGAGAACTACGAAATCTCAGCCGCGGCCGGCTGAGTCGGCCAGCGCCTGGCGGATGCGCGGGACGAAACCCGCGCTGTTGCCGAGGAACCATTGCCGCGCCCTGGCGCCCATCTGTGCGACGTCCGCTTCCGGCATCGCCAGCGCGCGTGCCACGGCGGTTTCCAGCGCGGCTTCGTCGAACTGGTAAGTCGTCGCCTGTCCCATCCGGCCGGTCTGCGCATAAGGCACCAGCAGGCCGCGTTCGGCGGTGACGATCTCGTTCATCGGCGGCGCGTCGACCACGAAGGTGACCGCGCCCACGCCCAGCGCCTCGACGATGTAGTGGCCCCAGCCCTCGATCTCCGAGGTGCAGATCTGGAACAGATGGCTGTTCTGCAGGCGGCTCAATTCCGCGTACTGCGCCGGCACGTTGCCGTCGAGGAACTGGCGCAGGTGACGGATATTCGGGGCGCTCAGATCCTGCGGCGCACAGGCCGGATGCTGCAGCACGGTGAGCGTCGGCCATTCCGGATGGCGCCGCCATACCGCGAGCAGACGGTCGGTGCCGCGCGTGACGCTGCCGCCGGCCAGGTGGAAGAAGGCGCGTTCGCGCGGCACCGCGGCGTCGTAGCGGTCCTCGCTGTCGAAACCCACCATGGAGGTCGGTTTGCCCAGGCCGCGGAATACCTCCACCGCGTCGTTGGTCTTGCACCACACGCGCGCCACGCGCGGCAGGTGCAGCACGTCCTTGGCATCGAACCATGCGGTATTGGGCAGCGCGATGGTCTGCTGCGCCAGGCCGAAATGCGCCGGCCACAGATGCTCGAACATGATGTTGAGATCGAAGCGCGGCGGCTCGCGGTGGCGCATGGCGAAACGCCAGCGGCGCAGGTCGCCGCGCAGTCCCTTGCGGCCCAGCGACCAGCGCACTTTCTCGTCCGCATCGGTCAGCCGCGTGAAGTGCACCGTGCAGCCGCAGGCCTTCAGCGCCTCGGCGGTGAACTGCAGGTCGCGGCTCAGGCCCAGGCCGTTGTCGGGTGCGATGAGATTGACGCTGGTGCTCATGGAGGATGTGGTCTGCGAGTGGAAGGTCAGGGCAGCGTATCGAGCGCGCGCAGCAGGCGGCCGGGGAAATCCCGCCGATTGTCTTCGAACCAGCGGCGCGCGGCCTGGCCCAGGCGCTGCTGCTCGGCTTCCGGCATATGGATGCAGCGCTCGATCGCGGCACGCATCGCGTCCATGTCGAAATCGTAGAGCGTGGCCAGCGCCTGCGTGCCGGCGGCGTGCGCGGCGACCAGGATGCCGTGCTCGGGCGTGACCAGCTCGTTCATCGGTTCGGCGTCGGTGGAGATCACCACGGCGCCGATGCCTAAGCTCTCGACGATCGAATGGCCATAGCCCTCGGTCTGCGAGGGGCACAGATGGAACACGCTGGTGTTCTGCAGTTCGCGCAGTGCCTCGTCGCCGACGTATTCGCGGATCAGCCGCACGTTGGCCGGCGTCTGCGGCCAGGTGCGCGCTTCGTCGCTGCGCCAGACCACGGTGAGCTGCGGCCAGTCCGGATGGTCCGCCCACAGTTTCAGGATCTGCGCGGTGCCCTTGTTGTTGCTGCGGCCCGGGCCGTGGAAAAAGGTGGGCTGGCGTGCGATGTCCGGCGCGCGCTGGTCTTCGCTGACGAAACCGGTGTGTATCACCGGCCGGCCCAGCTCGCTGAAGATGCGCTGCGCATGGTTGGTCTTGGCCAGCACCAGGTCGATGCCGCCCAGGTCCGCCAGCCATGCTTTGTCGAACCATTCCGGATGCGGCAGCAGCGCGCTGGCGCCGGCCTGGCGGAAATAGCGCGCGCTGACGCTTTCGCACATCAGGTTGAGGTCGTAGCGCGCATGCAAGCGGCCCCGCGCGAGGTTGCGCAGCAGCTGGCGCGCGCGCCCGGAAAAACGCTGCCAGCGGTGGCTGAGCCGCGCGCGGTTATTGAGCCGGGTCACCGTAACCTGATGGCCGCCCTCGCGCAGGATGCGCGCGACCAGGCGCATGTCGCGGGTGAGGCCGGCGCCGTTGTCGTTGCCGATCAGTTGGATGGCGCGCTTGCGCATGCGGGGTCCGGTGAGCATCAGGGCAGGGCGGCGATGGCGGCGCGCAGGCGCGCGGGCCAGTCGGCGCGGTTGGTGTCGTACCAGCCGCGGGCGGCGCGGCCGAGCTGTTCGGCGGTGCTTGCGTCCATGGCGATGCAGCGTTCGATCGCGGCGGACATGGCTTCATCGGCGTAGCCGTAGAGCGTGGCGAGATCCTGCCTGCCCTCGCTGCGCGCCGGCACCAGCACGCCGCGTTCCGCGGTCACCAGCTCGTTCATCGGTTCCGCGTCCAGCGTCACCACCACCGCGCCGCAGCTCATCGCCTCGACCAGGTAGTGGCCGTAGCCTTCGGTCTGCGACGGGCACAGGTGGAAGCGGTGTTCGTTCTGCAGCCGGCGATACGCTGTGTCGTCCAGATGCTCGCGCAGCAGCGTGACGTTTGCCGGCAGCGCGCCGATATCCACGCGCTTGCGCCGCCACGCCACGGTGAGCTGCGGCCACGACGGATGCGCGGCCCACAAACGCAGCAGCGCTTCGGTGCCTTTGTTGCCGCTGCGGCCCGGGCCATGGAAGAACGCATGCTTGCGTGGCACCGACGCATCCAGCCGGTCGGGACTGGTGAAGCCGATGTACTGCGTGCGCGCACCGAGCGCGCCGAACAGGCGTTCCGCATGGCGCGTCTTCACCCACACCGCATCCATCGCGGCGAGATGGGCGCGGTCGAACGGGCGGAAGTATTCGGGGTTCGGAATCACCACGTTGCGCCGCGCACCGCGCAGGAATTCGGGGCGGATGCGTTCCAGCATCAGGTTGATGTCCTGCGCCGGCGCGCGCCAGGCCAGGCGCAGCCGCGTCGCCCATTCGGCGAGGCGGCCGCGATGCGGCAGGCCGCTGAGCGTGACGCCGTTGCCGGCCTCGCGCAGCGCCTCGGCCAGCAAGGCCATGTCGCGGCTGAGGCCGGCGCCGTTGTCGCGTCCGATCAGGTCCAGGCGCGCCATGGGGCGGTCACTCGGAGTCGGCGGTACTGGCCGGCACGCGGTCGACCTCTTCGTTCGGCGTGCAGCCCGGGATCACCGCGTCGGCCTTGAACAGCCACCACTCGCGGCGGTTGGCGTGGCCGAGGCTGATCGCCTTGCTGCGGTCGACGCACTTGTCCATCACGCCGTCCAGCGCGAACAGCCAGCGGTGCGCCGGCGCCTGCGCCTGCCACTTCACCGCCGCCGCGTACTGCTCGTGCCAGGGCACGGTGAAGCCGAAGTCGGTGGCGGGACGGTCGAGCATCAGCAGGTTCTGTTCCTTCCACGCGACCAGGCCCAGTTCCTCGTCGGCCGGCACGCGCGCACGCACGTCCTGCATCAGCGCGGCGGCGGAGCTGGAATCGTTGAGCAGCGGATACGCCCACAGGCCCCAGGCCAGCCACATCGCCGCCATGCCGCCGCACACCGCCCACACGGCGTGGCGCAGGCGCAGCGCGGCGATCAGCACCAGCTGCACGGCGCCGATGGCGACGAACATCCACCACAGCGCGTGGCCGCCGTCGTCGAAGCCGCGCGCGGTGGCGAACTCGGTGGCGAACTTCGGATGCGCGATCAAGGCGGCCGCGCCGACGCCGAGCATGGCCGCGCCCATCACGCCGATGAACACCAGGCCCGCGATGCGCAGCCAGCGCTTCTGCAGCAGCTCGTGCAGGAAGGGGCCGGTGATCAGCGCCAGCATCGGCAGCGCCGGCATGATGTAAACGTCGCGCTTGCCCTTGGGGATGGCGAAGAACACCAGGATCAGCACGATCCAGCCCAGCGGCAGCAGGATGCGCGCGTCCTTCGCCTTCAGCCGCTGCCACCAGCGCGGCAGCGTGCCCGGATAGGTGAGCGACAGCGGCAGCCAGCTGAACAGCACGATCGGCACGTAATAGAACGGCGAATGGTGGTGGTCCCACGACTTGCTGTAGCGGCCGGCGGTCTGGTGGAACAGGATGTCGTTGACATAAGCCGTATAGGCCGGATCGTTGCCGTGCGCCTTCGCGCCCAGCAGCATCGGCACCAGCCACAGCGCGATCGCCGCCAGCAGCGCCACCAGGCCCAGCGGCCAGCGCCACCACGCGCCCGGACCCATGCGCGACACGCCGTCCCAGCCGCCGCGCCACGCCACCAGGTAGGGCAGCAGCATGAACAGCGCGAGCACGCCCACGCCCTTGGTGATCACCCCCAGGCCCGCGCAGAAACAGCCGAACCAGAACGCGCGCCAGTTCGGTCCCTTGAGCAGATGCACCAGCAGGCCCCAGTTCGCCGCGGTGATGTAGAACATCACCAGCGGATCGATCTGCGCGCGTTTCACCTGGTAGACGAACTGGAAACTCACCAGCAGCGCCGCGGCCGCATACAGGCCGGCCTGCCGGTTCCACAGCCGCCGGCCCAGGTCGTAGACCAGCAGCAGGGTGCCCAGCGCGGCCAGCAGCGACGGCAGCAGGAAGGCCGCGCGCCAGCTGCGCAGCACGGTGTAGCTGGCCGCTTCGGTCCACATCAGCATCGGCGGCTTGTCCGAATACAGCTCGCTGCCGCGATGCGGGAACAGCCAGTCGCCGCTTTCCACCATCTGCTTGGCGGCCAGGGTGAAGCGCGGCTCGTCCGACGGCCACGGGTCGCGCAGGCCGATGCCGGCGCCGATCACCACCACGGCGAAGATCAGCAGCAGCCAGAAATAGCGGCGTTCCTGGGGAGTGGCTTGCGAGGCAACGGGCATGCGTGGACTTCCGGCGGCGGCGCCGCGACGTAGCGATGGGTGTAGCGTTTTTTAAGCCGGGCGCCTTATCGGGCGCTTAGGCGCGCCGGTCAGGCCCGTTCGAGCACGGCATAGTACATGCCGTCGAGGTCCCCATCCCCGGGGAGAACCTGCCAGCCCAGCGCCGCCGCCTGCCCCGCGGGCAGGGTGAATGCGGCCGCCCTTGCTTCGGGCTGGCTGGCCAGGAACGCGCCGACCACCGCTTCGTTTTCCGCCTTCAGCAGCGAGCAGGTCACGTAGACCAGCCGTCCGCCCGGCGCCAGCAGCGGCCACAGCGCCTGCAGGATGCGGCGCTGCTGCGCGGCCAGCGCGGCGATGTCGCTGTCGCGGCGGTGCAGGCGCACGTCCGGCCGGCGGCGCAGGACGCCGGTGGCCGAGCAGGGGGCATCGATCAGGATGCGGTCGAACGGACGGCCATCCCACCAGGTATCCGGGGCGCCGGCGTCGCCGATCACCACGTCGGCGTCGAGGCCGAGGCGGTCGAGGTTCTGGCCGATGCGCCTGGCGCGGCCGGCGTCGGATTCGAGCGCGATCAGGTCGAGCCGGGCGCGTTCGAGCAGATGGCAGGCCTTGCCGCCGGGGGCGGCGCAGGCGTCGAGTACGCGCAGCCCGTCGCGCACCTCGGCCAGATCCGCCGCGGCCTGGGCGGCGCCGTCCTGCACGGCGAAATGGCCTTCGGCGAAGCCGGGCATGCGGGTGACGTCGGCGCTGTGCGGCAGCACGATGCCGTCGGCCAGCCAGGCGTGGGCCTCGGCGGTATAGCCGGCGGCGCGCAGGCGTTCGAGCAGGTCGTCGCGGCCGCTGCGGCGGCGGTTGGCGCGCAGCATCAGCGGCGGCTCGATATTGTTCGCGGCCATCACCGCGTCGGCCTGTTCCGGCCAGTCGCGGGCGATGGCCTTGGCCAGCCAGGCGGGGTGGGCGTGGCGGGTCTGCGGCTTGGCGTCGAGCGCGGCCAGCAGCTCGGTGCGCTCGCGCTGCCAGCGGCGCAGCACGGCGTTGACCAGCCCGGCCATGCGCGGCCGCTGCAGCGCGCGCGCCGCCTGCACGGTGGCGGCGACGGCGGCGTAGTCGGGCAGCTCCAGGATCTCCAGCTGCACCAGGCCCAGCACCAGCAGGGCGTGCACGGCCGGCTCCTTCTGGCGCAGCGGTTTCTCCAGCAGGCGGTCGATGGCGGCGTCGAAGCGCAGCCACCAGCGCGCACCGTCGCTGACCAGGGCGGTGAACAGGGCGCGGTCGCGCGGGTCGGGCAGGCGCGGGGCGTAGCGCTCGGTGGCGTCGCGCTGCGAGGCGCCGCGCAGGGCGACTTCGGCGAGGGCCTGGGCGGCCAGGGCGCGGGTGTCGGTCATCGGGCGCTGCGCAGCTCGGGCCGCGCATTGAGATAGTCGGCCGCGCCGATGCGCTTGCCGCCGGCGCGCTGCAGCGCGGTCACGCGCAGGGCGCCTTCGCCGCAGGCGATCTCGATGCCGTCGCGGCCGGCGGACAGCACGCTGCCGGGGGCGGCGGCGTGGTCGCGCGCGATGGCTTCGGCGGCCCAGATGCGCAGCGGCTCGCCGGCGATCTCGCCTTCGGCGACGGGCCAGGGGTCGAAGGCCCGGACCTGGCGTTCCAGGCTGAGCGCGTCGCGCTGGAAATCCAGCTTCGCCTCGGCCTTATCCAATTTGTGCGCGTAGGTGACGCCGTCTTCCGGTTGCGCGCGCGGGCTCGGCGTTTCGCCGGCCATGGCGCGGCGCAGGCCTTCGGCCAGCACCTCGGCGCCCAGCGCCGAGAGGCGGTCGTGCAGGCTGCCGCCGGTTTCGGCGCGTTCGATCGGCGTGCGGCGTTCCAGCAGCACGGGGCCGGTGTCCAGGCCCGCTTCCATCTGCATCAGGTCCACGCCGCTTTCGGTGTCGCCGGCCAGGATCGCGCGCTGGATCGGCGCGGCGCCGCGCCAGCGCGGCAGCAGGCTGGCATGTACGTTCCAGCAGCCCAGGCGCGGCAGGGCCAGCACCTTGCGCGGCAGGATCAGGCCATAGGCGACCACCACCATCAGGTCGGCCCGCCAGGCGGCGAGCGTGTCGCGCGCTTCCTGGCTCTTCAGCGATTCGGGCTGCTCCACCGGGATGCCGGCCGCCAGTGCGGCCTGCTTCACCGGGCTGGGCGTGAGTTTGCGGCCGCGGCCCGCGGGGCGGTCCGGCTGCGTATACACGGCAACGACCTCGGCGCCGCTGGCGCGGCAGGCTTCCAGGCAGGGGACGGAGAACTCGGGCGTGCCGGCGAAGACGACGCGCAAGGGCGCGCCCGTCAAGCGCTGGCCGCCTGCTTGCGCTGCTTGTCCAGGCGCTTGAGCAGCATGGAGCGCTTCAGCGGCGACAGGTAATCGACGAACACCTTGCCGGCCAGGTGGTCCATCTCGTGCTGGATGCACACCGCCAGCGGGCCTTCCACGTCGAGCACGAACTCCTTGCCGTCGGCGTCCTGCGCCTTGACCTTGATCTTCAGCGCGCGGGTCACGTCGGCATAGATGCCGGGGAAGGACAGGCAGCCCTCCTGGTACACCTGGGAGCCGTCCTTTTCCAGGATCTCGGCATTGATCAGGGCCAGCGGCTCGTTGCGCCCGTCGCTCATGTCCGCCACCAGCACGCGCCGGTGCACGTTGACCTGGGTGGCGGCCAGGCCGACGCCGTTGGCGGCATACATGGTTTCGAACATGTCGGCGACGAACTGCTTGAGTTCTGCGTCGAACACGCGCACGGGCTCGGCCTTGGTGCGCAGGCGGGGGTCGGGGAATTCGAGAATGGTCAGGGTCGACATTTGGTGTACACCTCGGCGCCAAAAATGCGGGCGAATCGGTGAAAACCCAGCCCGGGCGCGATCTAGAATGAGCCTTATTGTACGTCGGCAACCCCGTGTCTGGCAGAGGATTCTGCCAACTGGCTCTGGTTGCGGGCGTTAAACCATCGGTTACACTCCGCCGAGCATCGGGGGATGGGGGAATCCCGTTTATGATTAGAAAGTCCATCGGGCTGCTGGCCGGCATGCTGGTCACTGTCGCCGTTTACGCTGCCGGCGCTCAATTGCGTTCGGACCACCCCGATTCGTACACCGTGCGCAAGGGCGACACGCTCTGGGCCATTTCGGCGCGCTTCCTCTCCAAGCCCTGGCTGTGGCCGGAGATCTGGCAGGCGAATCCGCAGGTGCAGAACCCGCACCTGATCTATCCGGGCGACGTGCTCAATCTTTCCTTCATCAACGGTCCGCGCCTCGGCCTGCAGCCGCGCGTGCGCGCCGAAGGCGAGCCGATCCCCGCCATCCCGCTGTCCGCGCTGCGCATGTTCCTGAAGGAAACGCGCGTGATGAACTCGGACGAGGTGAAGCAGTCGCCGTACGTGATGGGCTTCGAGGAAGCCCGCCTGCGCGGCACCGTCGGCCAGAACATCTACGCGCGCAACCTCAAGTCCGAGCCGGGCCAGCGCTGGGCGATCGTGCGCCCGACGCATACCTTCCGCGGCTTCAACCAGGACGACCGCAGCGAGCCGTACCCGATGGTCGGCCATGAGCTGGACGACGACGCCTCGGTGGTCACCACCCCGTGGCGCGAAGAATTCCGCAACGACCACCACTACGGCACCGGCACCGACCTGGGCACCGAAGTGACGGTGATCGGCAATGCCGAAACGCTGCGCACCGGCGACGTCTCCACCCTGCTGCTGCTGGATTCCACCCAGGAGATCCGCAAGGGCGATCGCATCATGCCGATCGACGACAAGCCCTACGACCCGTACTACTACCCGCATGCGCCGAAGTCGGTGCCGGACAACTCCCGCGTGATCGCCTTCACCGACGCGCTGGAGGCCGTCGGCCCGCACCAGGTGGTGGCGATGTCGATCGGTGCGAAGGACGGCGTGGAGAACGGCCAGACCTTCTCGATCGTGCATCCGGGCGAGACCATCAACGACGACGTGGCCAGCGACAGCTGGCGCCGCGGCACCGGCAAGGCGGTGACCCTGCCGGAGGAATTCGTCGGCCACGTGATGGTGTTCCGCACCTTCGACAAGGTCAGCTACGGCCTGGTCATGGACGGCATCAAGCCGATCTCGATGGGCGACCGCCTGACGATGCCTGAGTAAGCGCATCGGCATCGGCTGACAGAACGGCGCGGCATCGTCCGCGCCGTTTTCGTTTGCGCGGCCCATAAACTGCACGGATGAGCGAAACCGACGCATGGCGCGCCTGGCTGGTCCTGCTGCGCACTCCCGGCCTGGGGCCTTCCACCCTCCGGCAATGGCTGCTGGCCCACGACCGGCGCATCGAGACCGTGCTGGCGCATGCGCCGCGGCGTGCGGCGGCGTTGGGCGCAGATGCAGTGGCCTGGCTGGAGCGGCCGGACGAAGCCCTGATCGCCGCCGACCTGGACTGGCTGGCCCAGCCGGGGCATCGCCTGCTGTGCTGCACCGAGGCGGATTTCCCGCCCCTGCTGGAGGCGATCCCGAACCCGCCCGCCGCGCTGTTCGTCAGCGGCGACGCCGGGCTGCTGCTGTTCCCGCAGGTGGCGATCGTCGGCTCGCGCGGCGCCACCGCCGGCGGGCTGGCGCAGGCGCGGACGTTCGCGCGGGACCTCGCCGTGGCCGGCTTCGTGGTGACCAGCGGCATGGCCGACGGCGTCGACGGCGCGGCCCACCTGGGCGCGCTGGATGCCGGCCGGCCCACGGTGGCGGTGGTGGGCACGGGCCTGGACCGGGTCTATCCGCGCAAGCATCTCGCCCTGGCGCACCGGATCGCGCAGGAAGGCGTCCTGGTCAGCGAATTCCCGCTGGGCACGCCGGCCGTGGCGGGGCATTTCCCGCGGCGCAACCGCATCCTGTCGGGCCTGGCCCTGGGCACCCTGGTGGTCGAGGCGGACCTGGAATCGGGCTCGCTGATCACCGCCCGCCTGGCCGGCGAGCAGGGGCGGGAGGTATTCGCGCTGCCCGGCTCCGTCCATAATCCGCAGTCCCGTGGCTGCCACCAGCTGATCCGCGACGGCGCCCGGCTGGTCGAAACGGCGGCCGAAGTGGCCGAGGTGCTGGCGCCGCAGGCGCGCGCGCTGGGCGCGGAACTGGCGGCGCGGCTGCAGGATGCGCCACCGGGCCGGGCCGTTCAGGCCGCCCAGGCGGGCTGGAGCGGCGACCCGGAGTACGGCCAGCTGCTGGCTGCCCTGGGCCACGACCCGGCCAGCCTGGACGAGCTGGCCGGCCGTACCGGGCAGTCCGCCGCCGCCTTGTCGTCCATGCTGCTGATGCTGGAGCTGGAGGGCGTGGTCGGCAGCCTGCCGGGCAATCGCTACCAGCGCCTGCCGGGCTAGCCGGGCCGGATGGCCGAAATGGCTCCATGCCTCGTTTTCACGAGACCGAGCTTGACGGCGTTGGCGCGGCATGCCTTTAACTAAATAAAGAAGGCCCGCCAAAGTGCGGGCCGTTGGCTTCTGGAAACCCCGCTGCATGGCAAAGAATCTGCTCATCGTCGAGTCGCCCGCCAAGGCCAAGACGATCAACAAGTACCTGGGCAAGGACTTCCAGGTCCTGGCCTCCTACGGTCACGTGCGTGACCTGAAGCCGAAGGAGGGCGCGGTCGATCCGGACCATGGTTTCGCCATGGCCTACGAGATCATCGAGCGCAATCAGAAACACGTCGATGCCATCGCCAAGGCGGCCCAGGCGGCCGACGACATCTACCTCGCGACCGACTTGGATCGCGAAGGCGAGGCGATCAGCTGGCATATCAGCGAGATCCTGCAGCAGCGGGGCCTGACCAAGGGCAAGCAGCTGCACCGCGTGGTGTTCTCCGAGATCACCCCCAAGGCGATCAAGGCCGCCGTGGCCCAGCCGCGCCAGCTCTCGCACGACCTGGTCGACGCCCAGCAGGCGCGCCGCGCGCTGGACTACCTGGTCGGCTTCAACCTGTCGCCGGTGCTGTGGCGCAAGGTGCAGCGCGGCCTGTCCGCCGGCCGCGTGCAGAGCCCGGCGCTGCGCATGATCGTGGAGCGCGAGGAAGAGATCGAAGCCTTCGTCGCCCGCGAGTACTGGACCGTCGAAGCCGCGCTGCGCCACCCCGAGGGCGACTTCAGCGCGCGCCTCACCCGCCTGTACGGCAAGAAGTTCGAGCAGTTCGACCTCACCAACGAGGCCGACGCCATGGCTGCCCGCGCGGCGCTGAAGGAGGCCGCGCACGGCCGCCTCACCGTCAGCGACGTCGGCAGCAAGGAGCGCAAGCGCCGCCCGGCGCCGCCGTTCACCACCTCCACCCTGCAGCAGGAGGCCGCGCGCAAGCTCGGTTTCTCCACCAGCCGCACCATGAAGGTGGCGCAGGGGCTGTACGAGGGCGTGTCGCTGGGCAGCGAGGGCAACGTCGGCCTCATTACCTATATGCGTACCGACTCGGTGGCGCTGTCCGAGGACGCCGTGGGCGAGCTGCGCCAGCTGATCGCGC
The DNA here is from genome assembly GCF_049532885.1 of Dyella marensis. NCBI lineage: Bacteria > Pseudomonadati > Pseudomonadota > Gammaproteobacteria > Lysobacterales > Rhodanobacteraceae > Dyella > Dyella marensis. Next base: position 4,758,757 of record NZ_CP064029.1, on the reverse strand, counting down.
GCGACTACGGCAACAAGGCGCTGCCGGACCATCCGCAGGTCTACAAGTCCAAGTCCAAGAACGCGCAGGAAGCGCACGAGGCGATCCGCCCGACCTCGGCCATGTACACGCCGCGCGAGGTGGCTTCGTACCTCAACGACGAGCAGCGCAAGCTGTACGAGCTGATCTGGAAGCGCACCGTCGCCTGCCAGATGATCCACGCCACGCTCAACACCGTGTCGGTGGATTTCGCCCTGCCGCATGCCCAGGGCGGTGAGGCGGGCTTCCGCTCCACCGGCACCACCGTGGTCGACCCGGGCTTCCTGGCCGTGTACGAGGAAGGCCGCGACCAGAAGAGCGCCGAGGACGACGACGAAGGCCGCCGCCTGCCCAGGCTGGAAAAGGGCGAGCAGGTCGCGCTGCACGACATCCTGGCCGACCAGCACTTCACCGAGCCGCCGCCGCGCTATTCCGAAGCGAGCCTGGTGAAGTCGCTGGAAGAACACGGCATCGGCCGTCCGTCGACCTACGCCAGCATCATCCAGGTGCTGCTCAACCGCGAATACGTGCTGCTGGACAGCCGCCGCTTCAAGCCCACCGACGTGGGCCGCGCGGTGAGCAAGTTCCTGACCCAGCACTTCACCCGCTACGTCGACTACGACTTCACCGCCAAGCTCGAGGACGAGCTCGACGCGGTGAGCCGCGGCGAGGAAGCCTGGGTGCCGCTGATGGAGCGTTTCTGGCAGCCGTTCAAGCAGCAGGTCGAGGAAAAGACCGAGACCGTCGACCGCAGCGAGGCCACCGGCGCGCGCGAGCTGGGCACGGATCCGAAGACCGGCAAGCCGGTGTCGGTGCGTCTGGGCCGCTATGGGCCGTATGCGCAGATCGGCGACAAGGACACCGACGAGAAGCTGCAGTTCGCCAGCCTGCGTCCGGGCCAGAGCATGCACACCATCACCCTGGAAGAGTCGCTGGAGCTGTTCAAGCTGCCGCGCAAGCTCGGCCAGGCCGAGAATGGCGACGAGGTGTCGGTGGGCGTGGGCCGCTTCGGCCCGTTCGTGAAGCAGGGCAGCACCTATGCCTCGCTCAAGGCCGAGGACGACCCCTACACCATCGAGCTGCCGCGCGCGCTGCAGATCGTGCAGGAAAAGCTGGAGCTGATCGCCAACCGCGTGATCCAGGACTTCGGCAACGGCGTGCAGGTGCTCAACGGCCGCTTCGGCCCGTACATCACCGACGGCGAGAAGAACGCGCGCATCCCGAAGGACCAGGACCCGAAGACCCTGACCGAGGCGCAATGCATCGAACTGCTCGCCGCGGCGCCGGTAAAGAAGGGCCGCGGCGGCGCCAGGAAGGCAGCGGCGAAGAAGGCCGCGCCGGCCGCGAAAAAGGCGGCCGCCAAGAAGGCTCCGGCGGAAAAACCGGCGGTGAAGAAGGCCGCGGCCAAGAAGACGACGGCCACCAAGACGGCAGCCAAGAAAACCGCGGCGAAGAAAACCGCCACCAAGAAAGCCGCCGCGAAGAAGCCCGCAGGCAAGGCCAAGGCCTGAGTGGCCCGGCACTTCGCGCTCGATCAGCTCGACGATGCCGCCGCGCTCCTGCGCGGCGGCGGCGTGCTGGCCTATCCCACCGAGGCGGTGTTCGGCCTGGGCTGCGATCCGCATGACCGCGCGGCGTTCGAGCAGATCTTCGCCTTGAAGCAGCGCCCGCCTACCCAGGGCGTGCTGCTGATCGCGGCTGACTTCGCCCAGGTCGAGCGCTACATCGCCCGCGTCGCGGTGCCCGATGAAGTGATGGAGCAGGTCCGAGCGAGCTGGCCCGGACCGAATACCTGGATCTTCCCGCGCTCGGCCGAAGTGCCCGAATGGGTGGCCGGCGCCCATGCCGGCATCGCCCTGCGCGTCACCGCGCACGAGCCCGCCGCCGCGCTGTGCCGCGCCTTCGGCGGTGCGCTGGTGTCGACCAGCGCCAACCCGCACGGCCAGCCGCCGGCCCGTTCCGCGGCGGCGGTGGAGCACTACTTCGGCGCCGCGCTGGACGGCCTGCTGGACGCTCCGCTGGGCGGCCTGGAGCGGCCCACGGTGATCCGCGACGCGCTCACGGGCGCTATCATCCGCGCCTGACCCGAGCCGGCTCGCCGGCCCGCCTGAATACGCTCTGGACGCTACCGGCGCCAGTGGGGAGGTATTCAGCGGCGGTCGCGAGGATGGGAAGAGCCTCGCCGGGCCCAATCCGCGATCCATTCCGTCGGCCCGGTTTTCCGGGGCGGCTCCATGGATGCGTTGCCGGTGAACAGTACGGGGAGAACACCGCTTGGCCATTGTCTACGACAGCTACCGCCACGATCCGGCCAGCACCGGCCTGCCGCTGCTGGTGGCCGGCCATGCGGCGCGCACGGTGGCCTGGCGCGGCGCCGGGGCGGTGAGCGCCGCGCAGTTCCTGGCGCACGTGCAGCAGGTGGCGGCCGGGCTGCCCACCGCCACCGCGGCGGTGAACCTGTGCGATGACCGCTACGCCTTCCTGGTCGCGTTCTGCGCCATCGCGCTGCGCGGCCAGGCCAACCTGCTGCCGTCCTCGCGCCAGCCGCAGGCGGTGATGGAAGTGATGGCGGCGCATCCGGGCAGTTACGCGCTGGGCGAACTGGCGCTGGATGCCCCACCGCCCGGCTACCGCCTGATGCCCGTGCTGGACGCGCCCGCCGCCGACGGCGAAACGCCGGCTCCGCTGATTCCGGCCGAGCAGGTAGTGGCGATCGGCTACACCTCCGGTTCCACCGGCGTGCCGAAGGCCTACCCGAAGACCTGGCGCAGCTTCCACGCCAGCAACGCCGGCAACATGCGCGCGCTGCGCGCCGTCGTCGGCCCGCGTTTCGACGTGGTGGCCACGGTGCCGCCGCAGCACATGTACGGCATGGAGGCCTCGGTGCTGCTGCCGCTGCTGGGCGACGTGGGCGTGCATGCGGCGCGGCCGTTCTTCCCGGCCGACGTGGCCGACGCGCTGGCGCAGACGCGCGGCCCGCGCGTGCTGGTGATCACGCCGATCCATCTGCGCGCCCTGATCGAATCCGGCGTCGCGTTGCCGCCGATCGCCGCCATGATGTCGGCCACCGCGCCGATGCCGGCGGAGCTGGCCGCCGCCGCGGAACAGCGCTTCGGCGCGCCGCTGCTGGAAGTGTTCGGCTCCACCGAAACCTGCGTGATCGCCTCGCGCCGCGCCGCCGCGGACGAGCCCTGGACGCTGTACGACGGCGTGCGCCTGCATCCGCAGCCGGACGGCACCCTGGTCGACGCGCCGCAGCTGGACCAGCCGATCGCCCTGGCCGACATCGTCGCCCTGCAGGACGAGGGCCGCCGCTTCCGCCTGTGCGGCCGCCATGCGGACCTGTTGGAAATCGCCGGCAAGCGCGCTTCGCTGGGCGATCTCACCCGCCGCCTGCTGGCGGTGCCGGGCGTGCGCGACGGCGTGGTGTTCCAGCTCGACGGCGACGCCATCGGCGTCAAGCGCATCGCCGCCCTGGCGGTGGCGCCGGGGCTGGACGAGCACGGCATCCTGGAAGCCCTGCGCGGCTCGGTGGAACCGGTGTTCCTGCCGCGCCCGCTGCGCCTGGTCGACGCGCTGCCGCGCAACGAGACCGGCAAGCTGCCGCGCAGCGCGCTGATGGAGCTGATCGGCCGCTGAGGGCCGCCTGGGCGGTCCCGCCCGCTACAATGTCGCGCTGCGCCGTGCAGGCGCATCCCTTCGTAGTGGAGCAAGGCATGAAAGTTCTGGTCATCGGCAACGGCGGTCGCGAACACGCGCTGGCGTGGAAGCTCAAGCAGTCGCCGCGCGTGAGCGAGGTGATCGTCGCGCCCGGCAACGCCGGCACGGCGCGCGAGCGCGGCCTGCGCAACGCGGACGTGGCGGTGACCGACCTGGACGGCCTGCTCAAGCTGGCGCGCGAGGAGAAAGTCGAGCTGACCGTGGTCGGCCCCGAAGTGCCGCTGGTGGCCGGCGTGGTCGACAAGTTCCGCGCCGCCGGCCTGCGCATCTTCGGGCCGCGCGCGGTCGCCGCACAGCTGGAAGGCTCCAAGGCCTTCGCCAAGGATTTCCTGCTCCGCCACAACATCCCCACCGCGCGCTACGCGGTGTTCACCCAGCTGGAACCGGCGCTGGCCTATGTGCGCAAGCACGGCGCGCCGATCGTGATCAAGGCCGACGGCCTGGCCGCCGGCAAGGGCGTAGTGGTGGCGCTCACGCTGGCCGACGCGGAGCTCGCGCTGCACGACATGCTCGGCGCGCACAGCTTCGGCGATGCTTCGGCGCGCGTGGTGATCGAGGAATTCCTCGACGGCGAGGAAGCCAGCTACATCGTGATGAGCGACGGCAGCCACGCCCTGCCCATGGCCAGCAGCCAGGACCACAAGCGCCGCGACGAGGGCGACCTCGGCCCCAATACCGGCGGCATGGGCGCGTACTCGCCCGCGCCGGTGGTGACGCCGGAGGTGGAGCGCCGCATCCTCAAGGAAGTGATCGAGCCGACCCTGCACGGCATGGCCGCCGAGGGCGCGCCGTTCATCGGCTTCCTCTATGCCGGCCTGATGATCGACCAGAGCGGCGCGCCGAAGGTGATCGAATTCAACGTGCGCTTCGGCGACCCGGAAACGCAGCCGATCATGCTGCGGCTGAAGTCCGACCTGGTCGAGCTGATCGAAGCCGCGCTGGACGGCGAGCTGCGCCACACCACCGCGCATTGGGACCCGCGCCCTTCGATCGGCGTGGTGATGGCCGCGGGCGGCTATCCAGGCAAGGTGCGCAGCGGCGATGCGATCACGGGGCTCGATGCCGTGTCCGGTCCGGACGCCAAGGTTTTCCACGCAGGCACGAAGCTCGATGCGCAAGGCCAGCCGGTGACGGCCGGCGGCCGCGTGCTGACGGTATGCGCGCTGGGCAAGGACATCGCGGCGGCGCGCGAGCAGGCCTATGCGGCGGTGTCGAAGGTGCATTTCGACGGCGCGTTCTGCCGGCGCGACATCGCGCACCGCGCGCTGCACCGCTGAGCGCGTAGGTTGGGGTGAGCCAAAGGCGAACCCCAACATGACCAGGCTCATCGAACCGTTGGGGGTTCGCCTTTGGCTCACCCCAACCTACGCCGCTCAGTGCGCGAGGTAGTAGCGCACCAGCGCCATCGCCAGCGCGAACACGTAGCCGTAGGCGAAGCGGTCGATGCGCAGCGGCGCATCGCCGCGGCGCTGGCGCCAGTAGCCGAACAGCATCATCGCGCCGCCGGCGAGGACGGGCACCAGCACCAGGCTGGCCAGGCGCTGCGTTTGGGTGTGCGCCAGGTGGCCCGGCATGACCAGCAGGCTCAAGCCGCCGGCCAGGCCGCCCAGCAGGAGCATCCCGATCACCGCCACGACGGGATGCGGGCGCCGGCGGAAGGGTTCGCGCACGGCGTGGAAGCCCAGCTCCGCCAGCGTTTCGGCGAACAGCTGCAACAGCAGTTCGCCCAGGATCTGCAGGATGGCTTCCAGCATGTCAGCGCCGGCCCGCAGGCGCCGCGCGCCTGTCCTTCGAATCGCTCATCGATCGCCCCCGGTTCGTTGCCGCATCTTTGCCGATACGCCGCGGCGAGGGTAGCCACCGGCGCCGCCGGGTTTCCGGCTAGGCTATGCCGCACCGCTCTGACGCCAAGGACCTGCATGAGCCAGTTTTCCCTGCTGGGCAGCCGCCGCTTCGCGCCGTTCTTCTGGACCCAGGCGCTGGGCGCGTTCAACGACAACGCGTTCCGCAATGCCATGGTCATGCTGGTGGCGTTCCAGATGGGGCTGGACGACCGCACGGTGTCGCTCTACACCAGCCTGGCGCCGGCGCTGTTCATCCTGCCGTACTTCCTGTTCTCGGCCACGGCGGGGCAGCTGGCCGAGAAGTACGAGAAGACGCGCATCATCCGCTTCGTGAAGCTGTTCGAGATCGGCGCGATGCTGCTGGCGGCGATCGGCTTCTATACGCATCACGTGTCGCTGCTGCTGGTGGTGCTGTTCCTGATGGGGCTGCACTCGACCGTGTTCGGGCCGATCAAGTACGCGATCCTGCCGCAGGCGCTCAAGCCTCAGGAGCTGGTCGGCGGCAACGGCCTGGTGGAAATGGGCACGCAGCTGGCGATGCTGGTCGGCATGATCGCCGGCAACGCGCTGATGCTGATCGTGGGCTTCGGGCCGGTGGCGGCTTCGTCGCTGACCATCCTGGTGGCATGCATCGGCTACTTCGCCTCGCGGCAGATTCCGTCGGCGCCGGCCACCGCGCCGGACCTGCGTTTCAGCTGGAATCCGTACACCGAGACGGTGAAGGTGCTGAAGCTGACCCGTGCCGACCGCGCGGTGTTCAACGCGGTGCTGGGCATTTCCTGGTTCTGGTTCTTCGGCACGGTGCTGATCTCGCAGCTGCCGAACTACACGCGGTTGAACCTGGGCGGCGACGGCTCGGTGAACACGCTGGTGCTGACGCTGTTCTCGATCGGCACGGGCATCGGTTCGCTGCTGTGCGAGCGCATGTCCGGGCGCCGCGTGGAGGTGGGCCTGGTGCCGCTGGGCGCGTTCGGCCTGACCGTGTTCGGCGTGGACCTGTACTTCGCGCGCTCCGGCCTGGCGCCGATGCATGGGCTGGACTGGACGGCCTTCCTGCATTCGCCCGGCAGCTGGCGCATCGCGCTGGACCTCACCCTGGTGGGCATGTTCGCCGGCTTCTACGTGGTGCCGCTGTTCGCCTTCGTGCAGAGCCGCGCGCCGCGCGAGCAGCTGTCGCGCATCATCGCGGGCAACAACATTCTCAATGCGCTGTGGATCTGCGTCGCTTCCGGCTTCGGCCTGGGGTTGGGCGCGGCGGGGCTGACGCCGGCGCAGATCTTCCTGGCGACGGCGTTGCTGAACATCGCGGTGGCGGTGTACATCTTCACCCTGGTGCCCGAGTTCCTGATGCGGTTCATCACCTGGGTGCTGGTGAACACGCTGTACCGGGTGCGCGTGGACGGCACGCAGCACATTCCGGAAGAAGGCCCGGTGCTGCTGGTGTGCAACCACGTGAGCTTCATGGATCCGCTGCTGCTGATGGCGAACCTGCGCCGGCCGGCGCGCTTCGTCATGTACTACAAGATCTTCAACATCCCGCTGCTCAACTTCGTGTTCCGCACGGCGAAGGCGATTCCGATCGCGGGACAGAAGGAAGACCCCGAGGTGCTGCGCAAGGCGTACGAGGAAGTGGATGCGGCGCTCGCCGACGGCGAAGTGGTGTGCATCTTTCCGGAGGGCGGGCTGACCAAGGACGGCGAGGTGGCGACGTTCCGTCCCGGCGTCGCGCACATCCTGCAGCAGCGTCCGGTGCCGGTGGTGCCGATGGCGCTGCGCGGACTGTGGGGCAGCGTGTGGAGCCGGCGCGACAACATGCTGCGGCGCGCGCGGCTGCCGCGGCGTTTCCGTGCGCGGGTGGAGCTGGTGATCGGCGAACCGCTGGCGCCCGCCGAGGCGCAGCTGTCGGTGCTGGAAGCGCGGGTGCGCGAACTGCGCGGCGACAAGGCCTGAAGCGAGAGCCGGCGGCTCAGTGCAGCCAGCCGGCCAGCACGATCAGCGCCACCACGCTCATCCACGCCAGCAGCGCGCGCAGCAGCGCGCTGCGCAGGCGACGCAGTTCGCCGAGTACGTCGATGCGTTCCTCGGCATAGCCGTCGCCGGCTTCGATATCCACCTCGATATCGGCACGCGCGGCGGCGCCCAGAAAGCCGGGGCCTTCGCGCAGCCAGCTGCCGGGAATGGCCTGCTGGTGCCACTGGCGCCAGGCGCCGATCACCGCGTCCCAATGACCGACCAGGGCCAGGGTGAACACCATCAGCTGCGCGGGTACCCAGTCCAGGCCGTGGGCGATGCGGCGGGCCATGGATTGCGCGTCGGTGTCCAGGCGCAGGCTGGCGTCGCTGCGCAGCGTCTGCGCGAGGCGGTACAGCAGCGCACCGGCCGGGCCGAGCACGAAGAACCAGAACAGCACGCCGAAGCGGCGGCGCAGCGCGGCATAGGCGACGGCTTCGCCGACCGCGACGGCGTTCCAGGCGATCGGTTCGCCCTCGTCCGACAGCGCCTGCACGGCGGCCTGGCGGCTGACGCCGTCCGGCGCCTTGAGGATCGCTTCCAGATCCGCTTCGTAGGCATGCGGCCCGAAGCAGTACAGCAGCACCGCGAGCGAGAACGCCAGCAGCACCAGGTCGCGCATCGGCAGCAGGCTGATCAGCCAGATCGCCAGCAGGCACAGCACCACCGGCACGGCCAGCGCGATCACCGTGCGGCCGGCGCCGCTGGCGTCGCCCAGCTGCGCCACCCAGCGCCGGAAGCCGCCGTCGCCGCGCCAGTGCGCGAGCGCCGGCTGCAGGTGCAGCAGGCCGAGGGCGATAAGAGCGGTGAGCAGGCTGACGGCCATCGGTGGGACTCCCTTGCGTTGGCCGCATTGTAGCGAGGAGCGTGCGACAGCCGTGCGCCTGGCGGGCAGGCCTTTCTTTATACGTCATACGTCGTTGGTGATGCGCGGCTTCAGCGCGCCGGCGTGGTCCGCGCCGCGTGCGCCTGTTCGACCAGCGTGTCGAGGTCCAGCCCCGCGCGCCACTGCAGCCAGTGCGCGAGCAGGTGGTACGACACCGACAGGCGCGGCGACGGCAGGAAGCTGCCGTCGTTGAGGCCGTCCATGATCTGCCGCGGAGTGAACCAGCGGGCGTCTTCGAGTTCGTCGTCGCGCAGGCGGATCGCCGGCGACAACGCCTTGGCCATGAAGCCGACCATCAGCGAGGCCGGCAGCGGCCACGGCTGCGAGGAGTGGTAATGCACCTCGCCCACCACCACGCCGGATTCCTCGGCGACTTCGCGGCGCACCGCGTCTTCCAGCGCTTCGCCGGGTTCGACGAAGCCGGCCAGGGTGGAATAGCGCCCCGGCGGCCAGCCGGCCTGGCGGCCGAGCAGGCAGGCGCCTTCGTGTTCCACCAGCACGATGATCGCCGCGTCGGTGCGCGGGAAATGCAGGCGGCCGCAATCGGCGTTGGTGCATTGCGCGCGATGGCCGGAAGCGACCAGCACCAGCGGCGCGCCGCAGCGTGCGCAGAAACGCGTCTCGCGCTGCCAGTGCGCCAGGCCCTTGGCGTAGGCGAACAGGCCGGCTTCGTCGGCGGGCAGGCGCAGGCCGGCATCGCGCAGGTTGGCGCGGCGGGCGTCGAGCGGGATTTCCAGCGCGGCGGCGCGTTCGGCGTCGTCCAGCGCCAGCACGAAGTGCGGACGGTCGTCGGCGAAGCCGAGCAGGCTGGCGTCGATGTCGCCGAGCAGGCTGGCGCGCTCAGCGGCGTCGAGCCAGCGCAGCGCTTCGCCGTCCTTGCGCAGATAGGTTTCGCCCAGGCCGTCCAGCAGCAGGTAGCGCGCTTCGGGCGAGGCGCCCTGTTCGGCCACCCAGGCCAGTTCCTCGCGCCGCTCGGCGACGCGGTCCAGGATCAGGCTGAGGCCGGCGAAGGTGTTGGGCCGCGGCAAGGTCTTACTGTCCATGCCCGGGAGGCCTTTAGGCGGAGAAGGAGGAGCCGCAGCCGCAGGTGGTCTTGGCGTTGGGATTGCGGATCACGAACTGCGAGCCGCTGAGGTTTTCCGCGTAGTCGATCTCGGCGCCGGTGAGATATTGCAGCGAGAGCGGATCCACCAGCAGGGTGACCCCCTCGCGCTCCAGCGCGAAGTCGTCCTCGGCCTGGGCCTCGTCGAAGGTGAAGCCGTACTGGAAGCCCGAGCAGCCGCCGCCGGTGATGTAGACGCGCAGCTTCAGCGAAGGATTGCCTTCTTCCTGGATCAGCTCGCGCACCTTGTGCGCGGCGGCCTCGGTGAACACCAGCGGTGCGCCGGCGCTGCGGTAGTCGGGAACGGTGGGGAAGGGAACGACGGTATCCATCGCGATCACATGGGGCTGCGGCGGGCGATGCGCAAGGATACCGCGTTTCGGGCCGGCCTCAGGCGGGAACGGGTTCGCCCAGTTCTTCCGGCGACGGCAGCTCGCGCGGGGCCTCGCCGGTGCGGTGCGACATGCGGCCGTTGACCTGGGCGCCGGCGGCCATTTCCAGGGTCTTGTAGTGCACGTCGCCGTGGATGCGCGCCTGCGGCGCCAGTTCCAGGCGCTCCTCGATGTGGATGTCGCCCTGCACCTGGCCGTTGATGATGGCGTGGGGCACGCGGATGTCGCCGTGCACCTGGCCCGATTCGCTCAAGGTGAACACGGCATCCGGGCCTTCGCCCAGCACGGCGCCTTCGATGCGGCCGTCCAGGTGCAGCGCGCCATTGAAGCGCAGGTCGCCCTGGATCACCGTGCCGCGGGCGATCAGGCTGGTGTCGTGGGAGGTGCTGCTGCTGGTGCGCTCGGTGCGCTGCTTACGGTTGAGCATGGGAATCCCCTGGTTTGGTGAGAGTGCCGCCGACGGCATCGGTCCAGGCGACCGTGCGGCTGACCGCATCGTCGCCCGCGGGCTGCGCGCTGACGTACACGCGATTGGGGCGGAAATCCGCCGGCAGCACGATGGTGGCGTGCAGTTCCTGGAAATACTTGAGGCGAAATGGCAGGCCATCCTTCTGCGCGGTGTCGCCGAGCGCGGCCCAGTCCAGCCGCACCACCTTGTCGCCGCGCAGGCCTTCCACGCTGAGCGTGGCGGTGCCGCTGGTGTCTTCGCCGCGCTTGGCGTTCTGGGTGAGCGAGACGGTGAGGTTCCAGCCCTGGGTGCCTTCGATCGGCTGCACCCGCACGCTCTGGATGCGCAGGCCGCCGCGCTGGGCGTCGCCGCCGACCAGGCGGCCGTAGAAGTCGAGGTCGGCGCGCAGGCCGCTGATTTCCTCTTCGCGCTCGGCCAGCGTGGTGCGCAGCGAGCGGTTGGCGATGTCGTTGACCTGGGCGGCGCGCAGCTGGTTGGTGACCTGCTGCTTGAGGTCGTCGTTCTCCCGGCTCAGCGCCTGCACCTGGCGGTGCTCGCTGGCCGCGGGCGTGCCATGCCCGACCAGCAGGCCGGTGACCAGGGCCACCAGCAGCACGCTGGCGAACCATGCCACGCCCAGCCAGATCCAGCGGCGGCGCTGGCCGGCCATATCGTGCGGTCGCACGACGAAGCGCGGTGGTGGACGTGAAGCCATGCGGGGCCTTCCCGGGAAAAAACACGGTATAGCCGCGGCGTGACAAGAGCGTCAAGGAACGGCCGCACGCTTCGGCGGCCACTCCCTGCATTTCGCGATAATTCCGGGACGTTTATGTCCGGATCGTGACGGATCAGCTGGACATCTTGCTCTGCAGGTAGCGCTCCGCGCCGATGTCCTTGATCAGGCTCTGCTGGGTTTCCAGCCAGTCGATGTGTTCTTCCTCGTCGTGCAGGATGCCCTTGAACATGTCGCGGCTGACGTAGTCGGCGATGCCTTCGCTGTAGGCGATGGCTTCGCGCAGGTCCTTCACCGCGGCCATTTCCAGGTCCAGGTCGCCCTGGATGCATTCGAGCACGTTCTCACCGATGCGCAGCTTGCCCAGGTGCTGCAGGTTGGGCAGGCCTTCGAGGAACAGGATGCGCTCGATCAGGTGGTCGGCGTGCTTCATTTCCTCGATCGATTCCTTGTACTCGTGCTCGGCGAGTTCGCCGTAGCCCCAGTCCTTGAACATGCGGTAATGCAGGAAGTACTGGTTGATCGCGGTGAGCTCGTTGTAGAGCACCTTGTTGAGGAACTCGATGACCTTGGTGTCGCCCTTCATGGTGTTGTCTCCTGATCGCTGCAGCTGGCGACTATACGGGTCCGTGCCGCGCCATGATGGAACGCAAATAGGAATGCTTCGCTCACACGAAAGCGCCCGCGGCGAACCGCGGGCGCCAACATAGCCGTGGGGACGGTATTAAGCGGTGACGATGGGCAGCTGGAGCAGCACCTGCTCCACCGCCTTGCCGAGCGTGGCGCGCGCTTCCTGCTCGCAGCAGCCGCAGCAATCCGAGCAGCCGGTGCGGGCCTGCAGCTCGGCAAAGGTATGCACGCCATCGGCCGCGGCGCGGCGGATGTCATGGTCGGTAACGGCGTTGCACATGCAGATGTACATGTGGCGTATGGGAACGCAAATGCGAATGATTGTCAACTTACGTGCCCGGATGCCCGGGCCAGGTAGTCAGGCAGCCTGGCAGCCCGGACCGCCGCCCGGCCGCTCGGTCTCTTCCTGCCGGGGCAGGTTGCCGAGCTGGATGCTCAGCAGGGTCTCGACCATGGGCGCGAACTGGCGCAGCGCCCGCTCGTAGACCTGGCGCTTGAAGTTCACCACGTGGTTGGCCGGATACCAGAAATCCACCCAGCGCCAGTGGTCGAACTCGGGTTTCTCACAGCCATCGAGACAGAAGGCCTCTTCGCTGCCGACCAGGCGCAGCAGGAACCACACCTGCTTCTGGCCGATGCACATGGGGCGCTGGTGGTGGCGGATATAGCGGTTGGGCAGCTTGTAGCGCAGCCAGCCGCGGGTCGCGCCGATCACTTCGACGTCGGCGGGGTTCAGGCCGGTTTCCTCGGCCAGCTCGCGGTACATGGCTTCCAGCGGGGTCTCGTCGCTGCGCATGCCGCCCTGGGGGAACTGCCAGCCATCACGATTGACGCGGCGCGCCCAGAACAGGCGGCCGTCTGTATTCAGCAGCACGATGCCCACATTCGGACGGTAGCCATCGACGTCGATCATGTCTTCTCCTAGGTCAGGCGCTTGCCTTGATGCCGGCAACACCTTGTTCCCGCGACCGATTCAACCACAGCCCCGGAAGCACCGGCAAGCGACGCCTGAACCGGAGACTTGAACCCATGGCTAAGGCCGACTAAACTTCCGCGCCCTCGCCCCGGTGCTTCCGCGCCCGCCGGGCGAAAGACCTTACCGTGGCTAGGTAGCTCAGATGGTTAGAGCGCGGCACTCATAATGCTGAGGTCGGCGGTTCGATCCCGCCTCTAGCCACCATTCATTCCTTCGCCGACAGCGGCGAACGGTCAGGAAACCGCGCCAGGCGCGGTTTTTTTGTGCCTGCGATTCCTTGGGCGCGGCACTCATGGGGATATCCCTATCTAGGGTTCGACCTAGCTGGTCGCTGTCCGGTGCCTGCGGATACTTCGCCTACGGCCCGGAGGCGGTCTGCACGGGGCGAGGCCATCGGCGCCGGCAAGGCGCGGCGGAGCGGCCATCCAATCCTTCCCCCTAGATGCAGAGGAATCGCCATGTCGCACGGAATCAGCTTCAACTCGATCGCCAACCCCGTCCTGGACGCCACGGCTACCTCGCTCAGCGGCAGTTCCTCGCTGGTGTTCAACTCGGCGGTGCGCCAGATCGCCCATGAGGCCTTCACCAACGCCATCACGCAGCAGTTCGGCCCCAGCGGCACCCTCGCCAGCGACGCTTTCAATGCCTCGTTCACCGGCGACACCGCGTCGCTCAGCGGCTGGAACGACAGCGCGCTGCCGCAGGCCACCAGCGACGTGATCGCCGCCGCCAACCACCAGGGCCCGAACGGCGCCTACACCGGCGACGCCGACCGCTTCCGCAGCGACCTGCAGGACGCGATGACCAAGGACATCAACAGCATCATCAACAACGAGTCGCTGATGCGCGCGCTGAAGGGCGGTTCCGACAAGGACTCCGACGGCCTCGGCGAAAGCTGGCTGGTGGCGATCGCCAAGGCGATGGGCAAGATGCTCGGCCAGCAGGCGCAGCACCTGGTGGACCTGACCAACCAGATGTCGCAGCACACCGGCAAGGACGATGCGCAGGTATTCCAGCAGCTCAACGCCGAGTTCTCCGCGCAGTCGCAGATGTTCGGCATCCTGTCCAACTCCTTCAGCAACTCGATCAAGACCATCGGCGACGGCCTGACCACGCTGGCGCGCAAGAACTGATCGAACGGCTGCACCGGTTGTTCACACGCGGGGGCTACCATGCCCCCGCGTTGTTTTTCTGGAGCCATGCCCATGAAACGTTCCCCGCTCGCGCTGCTGCTGTTGCTGCTGGCGTGCACCGCGCACGCGCAGTACGACGCCGGCGCCACGGTGGGCATGGGCCAGGGCATGGTGCTCAACAATGCAGTGATCGGCTCCAACGTGATGGGCGACGTGATCCTGAAGCAGGGTCAGGCGGCGCATCGCGGCGGCGCATCCAGCCAGGGCGGCGCCGCGAATCTCGCCGCCCTGCAATTCCAGCCCTCGGCGGACGTGAGCAGGTCGGTGCTCGACCGCATCGCCCGCCAATTCGGCGGCCGCCAGCCGGACAGCTACCGCCAGGCGCTGCTGCGCGAAGGCCTGCTGGCGAAGTTCGATGCGCTGCTGCAGCAGTACGGCTACGACAGCCATAACGTGGCCGACGCATTCACCGCCTACCTGGTGCTGTCGTGGGAAGTGGTGAACAACGGCAGCATCGGCCAGAACCGCGCGGGCATCGATGCCGTCCGCCGCAACATGCAGCAGGCGCTGGCGCGCAATCCGCGCTTCGTCGCCATGCCGGATGCGCAGAAGCAGGAAATGGCCGAGACCTTCGGCTATCTCGCGATGATCGCCTCGTCCACGCGCAGCGCATTGCAGCGTAAGGGCGATCAGATGAGCCTGGCCAGGCTGCAGGAAGGCGTCAACGGTACCGCGCAGAAAATGGGCGTCGATTTGCGCGAGGTCAGACTCACGCCGCAAGGCTTCGTCGCGCTGTGATGCAGCGGCCTGGGGAAATCCCCAGCTAGCCAGCGCCGCCGCCGCGCGTCAGAGTCGCGCAAGCATCGACTTCGGGCACGGCCATGAGCGATACGGCGGAACGGCAGGTCAGGGCGCGGCCCATGGCGCCGGCCGCTGGCGTGGAAATCGCGCGCAGCCGCCGCATTCGCTTGCGCCAGCTGAGCTACGGCGACATTCCCTGGCTTAGCCGTCTATACGCCCAGCCGCAGGTGCGCCAGTTCCAGCTGGACGATTGCCCCACGCGCTTTATCGACGTCGCCGCCCTGGTGGCCTGGGTCAACCAGATCTACGCCAGGCATCGTGGCCTGGGCATCTGGCGCGCCGATTCGATGGGCGGGGAATTTCTCGGCACCTTCTCGCTGATGCCGGTGCAGGCCACCGGCGAAGTCGAAATCGGCGCGCGGCTCACGGCCCAGGCATGGGGGCGCTGGTATGCGATCGAGGGCGGCCGGCTGCTGTGCCGGCAGGCCTTTGCGGTGCTGGGCTTGCCGGCGCTCGCGGCTTACCACCATCCGCAGAACGAAGTGGTCGCACGCGTACTGGAACGCTTGGGCTTCCGTGAAACCGGCGCTTGCGAATACGCGGGCAAAGCGGCGCGCCGTTTCGAACTGGCCGCGGCGGATTGGGGTGTGAGCGAGGCCGCGGCCGCGCAGGCCTGATCACAGCCGATGCACGATCCAGCCCGGCGGCACCGGCGTATCCGGCGCATCGCCGCGCAAGGCGGCGCGCACGACTTCGTCCGGCGTGCTCTGCGGCTTGCGCCAGCGCTGCGCCATGCGGCTCAGGATGTCGCGCGTATCGCGCGTGTAGGTGCCTTCCAGTTCGCCGCCGGCATCGGAGCCGAGCTTGCCGGCGTACAGCTCGCGCAGTTCGGGATTGAGATCGAACAGCGCCAGCAGCTTGCGCACCGCATCGGCGTACAGCGCTTCTTCCAGCATCGGGCGCTGGGTCTGCTGGCAATGCCACACGGTGAGATATTCGATCGGACCGAGCAGGCGGCGGCGCGTGTGCGCATTCATGCCGGCGCCTTCGCCGCTGGAGCCGCCCCAGGCGCTCAAGGGGCCGCTGGGCAGATCCATGCGGCGCGCGGCGGCGGCGAGCAGGTCGGCCACCAGTTGCTTGGCGGCGCTGTCTTCGCTTTCCGCCACGATCAGCAGGATCTTGAGGAACACCGGATACGCCTCGTCGCCGAGCTGGCGCACCACGCGCTTGGCCAGCGCCAGGCGCATCTCGACGGAAGGTTCTTGCTGAAGCGCACCGATCAGCCGCCGCGCGGTTTCCAGCAGCGGTGCGGCAAGCGGTTGCAGCTGGGCGCTCATGCGGGCGCTCGCGCCGGATCAGCCGAGCGGGGCCAGGATGTGGCTGACGACCTGGTCCAGATGCGCACCGCCGCCGGGCAGGGCCGGGGCGCCGCCCAGCAGGCGTTCCGCGGCGCTGCTGCCGGCCCACACGTCCAGGCCCAGCAGCTGGTTGCCGTGGCTTGCCGGCAGGCGCTGCGCCAGGGCCTGGCCCGCCAGCGCGTGCAGGCCGCCGGCCTCGAGGGACGGCGCAAGCGGACGCGGCTGGAGTTCGGAAAGGCTCATGGCACCCGGCGTGGAATCGATGCTTGGCATCAGTCTAGGTCTCGCATGGTGCTGAATCAGCTGGGGTAATCCCTAGGTGGTCGGCAGCGGCCGGCCTGTCCACACTGGCGTCCTGGTCACGGTGAATGCCCAACGCCAGGGCGTAGCATCGGTTGACCGCCACAGGCGCGAGCGGACTCATGGCCGGGCAGAACAAGGACAGCGGTGACCGCACCGAAAAACCCACCCCGAAACGCTTGCGCGACGCCCGCAAGGAAGGCGACGTCCACAAGAGCCGCGAGCTGACCAGCACCGTACTGGTATTGGCCTGGCTGCTGATGGTGATGATGGGCATGCCGCTGATCCGCGCTCGTCTCAGCGGATTGTTCGATACCACCCTGTCCGGCCTCAATCAGCCATTCGGCCAGGCGCTGCATACGGTGGGGCTGGCCACGCTGGAAGCCTTCCTGTGGTTGACCTTGCCCTTCCTGCTCGGCGCGGTGGCGGTGGGCGCGATGGTGGAATTCCTGCAGGTCGGGCCGGTGTTCGCGCCCAGGAAGCTCAAGCCCGACGCCAGCCGCATGAATCCGGCCGAGGGCATCAAGCGGCTGTTCTCGCAGGAGAACCTGGTGGAGGTGATCAAGGCCATCGCCAAGAGCGGCCTGCTGATCGGCCTGTTCGCCTGGGTGCTGTTCGCGCTGATCGGCCAGTTCGCGCAGCTGCCGCAGGCGCCGCCGGAAATGCTGGGCGAGGCGCACTGGGTGGCGGTGAAGCGCCTGGCGACCGGGGTGATCTTCGTTTTCTTCTTCGTGTCGGTGCTGGATGCGTTCTACCAGCGCTACGCGTTCACCAGGAAAATGAAGATGAGCCGCCGCGACATCAAGCAGGAGCTCAAGGACAACGAAGGCGACCCGATGGTGAAAGGCCGCCGCCGCCAGCTGCACCAGGAGTGGGCGCAGCAGAACACCCTGGCCGGCGTGCGCAGCGCCAGCGTGGTGGTCACCAACCCCACCCATCTGGCCATCGCCATCCGCTATCAGCAGGGCGAGGACGACCTGCCGGTGATCGTGGCCAAGGGCGAGGACCACGAAGCCGCGCTGATCCGCCAGGCCGCCGAGGAAGCCGGCGTGCCGATCATGCGCAACGTCACCCTGGCGCGCGGCCTGTACGAGAAAGTGGAAGTGGACGAGTACCTGCCGTCCGATTTCTTCGAAGCCGTGGCCGAGCTGTTGCGCTGGGCCGAGTCGATCCGCGATTCGCGCGACGGCAAATAGCCCTCAAAGAATCGACTGCAGCATCTTCAGCAGTCCGCGGTTCTCGTACAGCTTGCGCATCACTACTTCCACCATCGCGCCCAGCGCCAGCAGCAGCACCCAGGTGGACATCCACGCCTTGATCGGCATCGCCAGCGCGAACACGTTCAACTGCTGCGCATAGCGGTTGACCAGGCCCAGCGCGATATCCACCAGCGACATCACCACCAGGGCCGGCGCCGACAGCACCAGCACGGCCGTCATCAGGTAATTGAACTGGCCGATAAAGAACTCCATGCCGCCGGCCTTCAGCGGCGGCAGCATGCTCGTCACCGGCCACAGCGCATAGCTGGACATCAGCAGGTCCAGGAATACGGTGAACGCGCCGCTGGTCATGAACAGCCAGGTCGCCAGCTGCATCAGGAACACGCTGGTGAGCGTGCTCTGCTGGCCGGCGATCGGGTCCATGTCCATCGACATCGACGAGCCGGCCTTGGTGTCGATCACCGCGCCCGCCGCACCCAGCGCCCAGAACACCATGCCGAAGCAGAAGCCGATCAGCAGCCCGATAAAGACTTCCTTGCCCAGTACGCCGATCCAGTTGGCGCCGGTCATCACCGTCATGCCGGGGCTGGCGGCGGCAGCGAGCGGATAGGCCAGGATCGCCAGGCTCACATAGAAGCTGTTGCGCACCAGCGACGGTACCGTCTCCGCCGTCATCAGCGGCAGCACCAGGAAGGCCGCGACGATGCGCGGCAAAGTCAGCGCCACGCCGGTGAGCTGGTCGCCCAGGTATTGAACGGAAAACGCGTCCCCCGTCATCGCGCGCTCAATGCAGCATGCCGGGGAAGCCGCTGAACAAGCGGTCGGCGAACTTGAACAGGGTGCCGCCGAGCATCGCCGCCGTACCCAGCAGCGCGACGACGACCACCACGAATTTCACCGCGTAGGGGAAGGTCTGTTCCTGGATCTGCGTAGCCGCCTGCAGAAACGCCACCAGCAGGCCGGCGATGGCCGCGGCCAGGATCGGCGGCGCGGACAGCACCAGCACCAGCCACAGGGCTTCGCGGGCGAGCTGGATTTCCTGATCGTACATGCCCGCCTCCTATTGGTAGGTCATCACCAGGCCGTGGATCAGCTTGGCCCAGCCGCTGAGCAGCACGAACAGCAATAACTTGAACGGCAGCGACACCATGGTCGGCGACAGCATCATCATGCCCATCGCCAGCAGGATGTTGGACACCACCAGGTCGATCACCAGGAACGGCAGGAAGATCAGGAAGCCGATCTGGAACGCCTGGGTCAGCTCGCTCACGGTGAACGCGGGCACGATCACCATGTAGTCCTCGTTGGTGAGGTCGGCCTGGCGGTCCGCCGGCAGCAGGCGCTTGGCGCTGGCGAGAAAAAAACCGCGCTCGTTCTCGTTGCTGTGCTTGATCAAAAAGCGCCGCAGCGGCTCCTTGCCCGATTGCACCAGCTGGCCGAGTTTCTCCATGGTCATCGGCCCGGGCGCCTGCGTGCTCATCTGCGTCTGCACGTCGCGGTAGCTGTCGCCGAGCACCGGGTTCATCACGTAGATCGACAGGATGATGGCCAACCCGTTGATCACCACGTTCGGCGGCACCTGCTGCAGCCCCAGCGCGTTGCGCAGCAGGCTCAGCACCACCACGATCTTGGTGAACGAGGTGACCATCACCGCGACGAACGGCGCCATCGCCAGCGCCACCACCATGGTGATGACCAGCGCCGGCGAGAAACTATTGAAATCCATGCTCAGTCCCTTTGCGCAATACGTACGCCCAGCCATTCGCCCAGCCGCACCACGCTGCCTTCGCCGTAGCGCCGTCCGCCGAGCATGATCCCGACGGTGGCGCCGACCAGCACACCGTCCACCTGCAGCACGCTGCCGGCGCGCAGGGCTCCCAGGTCGTCGAGGCTCATGTTCAGCCGCGTCAGCAGGAACAGCGGGCGCGCGGAGTCGTTGCCCACGGCCATCAGCGGGCGCTGCACGATCTGCCACTCGCCCTGGCGCCGCTGCACCGCCCAGCCTTCGGGCAGGCCGAAAACGTGGCGTGCGCTTTCGTCGTCCGGCTGCAGCCGCGCTTCGCAGTCCGCCTCGTGGCCGACGACCAGCACGTCGCCGGGCGCGAGTGCGGCCGCGGCGGCGGCATCGAGTGCGTGCCCCGGCACCACCAGGCGCAGTGAGAGAGATGCAATGTCGCCGATCAGCGCGGGCGTAGACGGGTCCTGCCGCCACTCGCTGCGTGCCGCCAGCGCGCGCACGTCGGTTTCGGCCAGGCCGACCCAGCCGCCGACGGTGCCGCCGTCGTGCTCCTGCCACAGCAGCTTGAGCCACAGCTTGTCGCGCTCGCCGCCGATCGGCAGGAAGGCCGCCGGCAGCGCGTCCTGGCCGAGCAGCGCACCCAGCGCACCGACCAGCGCTTCGTGCGAGAGCGACCAGGCGAGCAGGCGAGCCTCGCCGTCGTAGTCCTGCCAGCGCGCATCGCCAAGCGGGCTTTCGCCGCGCTCCTGCTCCAGGGCCAGCCAGCACGAGCCATGCGCATGATCGAGCCGCACGCAGGCCAGGCCGGCGGCGTGGCGCTGGCCGCGTCCGGCCTGCACGGTGAGCACGCCGATGGCGTCGGCATAAGCCAATACGTTGCCGCGCGACAGCAATGCGCGGGCCGCGGCGAGCAAGCCGTCGCCGGGCGGGGGAATGGCCGGTACGGCCTCCATGGCGACCATGCTCAAGCCTGGCCCAGCACGGCGCGCGTCAGTTCGACCACGTTGTGCGCACCGAGCTTGGCCATCAGGTTGGCGCGGTGCAGTTCCACGGTCTTGGGGCTGATCTTCAGATCGTCCGCGATCACTTTATTGAGTTTCCCGCTCATGATGCCGTCCAGTACCTGCCGCTCGCGCCGGGTCAGGTTCGCCAGCGCGCCGGAAGCCGCCTGCGGCGCGTGCGCCGACAGCGCGGACTGGATCGCCTCGATCAATAGCGGCGCGTCGAACGGCTTCTCGATGAAATTGGCCGCGCCATGGCGCATCGCATCCACCGCCAGCGGCACGTCGCCGTGGCCGGTAACGAAGATCAGCGGCAGCGCCAGGCCGCGGTGGGCCAGCTCGCTCTGCAGTTCCAGCCCGCTCATGCCGGGCATGCGGATATCGCTGACCACGCAGCTGCGCGCCGGCGGCGGCGTGCGCGCGATCTCCTTCAGCAGGGCCTCCGCGCTGGAAAACGCCTGCACCTCGAAGCCGGTCTGCTCCAGGATCCAGACACAGGAATCGCGGAACTCCTGGTGGTCGTCCACCAGGTAGATGCGGGTGCCGTGGTTGGCCGATGTCATGCAGCGTTCCCTCGTGGCACGGTGAACGCCATGGCGCAGCCGCCGCGCCCTTCCGGGTTCGGTTCGGCGAACAGGCGTCCCTCGTGGTATTCGACGATCGAGCGGCAGATGGCCAGGCCGATCCCCAGCCCGTCGGGCTTGGTGGTGTACAGCGGCGTGAACAGCCGTTGCATGTCGGCGGCGCCGAGGCCGCAGCCCTGGTCGACCACGCGGATCTCCACCATGCCGTCGTAGTCCACCCGCGCGGTGACGCGGATGCCGCGCCGCGCCGGCGGTGTCTCGCGCATGGCTTCGATCGCGTTCTTGATCAGGTTGAGCAGCACCTGCTCGATCATCACGCGGTCGGCGAAGATCGGCGGCAGGTCCGCCGGCAGCGCGTCGACGATGGCGACCTGGAACTGCTCAGCCTCCAGCCGCAGCAGCTCGATCACGCCGTGCACCAGCGCATGCGCATCCAGGTTCTGCCGGTGCGGTTCGCGGCTGCGCACGAACTCGCGGATGCTGCCGATGATCTGCGCGGCGCGTTCGGCCTGGCGCTTGGCCAGGCGGATGCCCTGCAGCAGATGGCCCGACCCCTGCGTCTCGCCCGCCAGCTGTTCGCAGCCGTTCAAGTAGTTCACCGCCGCGGCCAGCGGCTGGTTGAGTTCATGCGCCAGCGTGGTCGCCATCTCGCCCACGCTCATCATGCGCGAGGTGGACAACAGCTGTTCGTGCTGCGCCTGGTGGCGGCGCAGCAGGTCGATGCACTCGCTGATATTGGTGATGAACAGCGCCTCGGCCGGCGCGGCGACGGTCGGCTGGCCGTTGTCGATGCGATACCAGCGTCGCGTCTGCGCGGCGTAGTAGATCGGCTTGCCGCCCTGGCCGCTGGTGCTTTCGAACGCTGCGTCGAAGTGTGCGCGCGCCGGTGCGCGCTCGAACTGGGGGAACTCGTCGCGGAAAGCCGCGTTGCAGGCCAGTGCGTTGCCGTCGTGGCGGTCGAACACGATGCACGGCCACGGCACCGCGTCGATCCATGCATATCCCTGCGCTGCGTCGGCGGTCGCGTTCCGTGCGGGCGTCGGCTTGCGGTGAATCCGGGTCACAGGCATCGTGACGATCCTTGATCGATCAGGTGTGCCGCGCTTTCGTCCCCCATGACGAACGACACAGTGGCCAGGTCGGTTGGTTTTTTTTGGAATGGGAATAATGCCATGAAGAGATTACTTCGCAACGTCATGGCCGGATTAACTTGGCCATCCGTCGCATTTGCAACCGATTCACCCGAAGGCGGCAGCCTCTGGCTAGGCCTTTTATTACCGCTGATTGCAGTATGCGCGGCCTTGCTTGCATGGCTGTGGTGGCTGCGCAAGGGCCAGGCGTTACGTGGTCCCGGCGGTCCGTTGAAAGTGGTTCAGGCCGTTGCCGTAGGCGCCCGCGAGCGCGTGGTGGTGGTGGATGCGGCGGAGCGCCGCCTGGTGCTTGGCGTCACGGCGCAGCGCGTGGAACTGATCGCCGAATTACGGCGTGATGACAATGCGAAATAGCGTGATCAATATCACGCTGAAAGCGTGAATCGGAAAATACTTTCGATTATATGCCCCGTGTGAATTTCATTTTCACGAAGGTGAATCATAAAACCTAGGGTTTTCCCTAGGTACCGATTTTCAGGGGCGCTGTGTAGGTTGCCACTTCACCGAGCGCCGACAGGGGGCGTAAGGCTGAAGTGGATCGCGCCGCAAGAGCGCGGCGGCATCGGCAACGGCAGTGGGAGAGGGCGTTTCCATTCGCTCAATGGACGAGTGTGTCCGCTTGCCGGAGTCGTGTGCGTGGTCAGCGTGGCGAGGCCAATCAGGTTGCCAGCACAGCGGGTCGTCGCCGGCCGCGCCGCAGCGGTGCGCCATGGCGCTTGAAGCGATCCTCTCGCGGCTGGCGCCCGGCGCCGGCGGCTCGCGCAGCTAC
The DNA here is from genome assembly GCF_049532885.1 of Dyella marensis. Classification (NCBI taxonomy): domain Bacteria; kingdom Pseudomonadati; phylum Pseudomonadota; class Gammaproteobacteria; order Lysobacterales; family Rhodanobacteraceae; genus Dyella; species Dyella marensis. The sequence continues at coordinate 4,735,943 of NZ_CP064029.1, read as the reverse complement.
AGCGACCTGGTGCTGGTCGCGGGTGTGGTGGCGATCATCGGTTTGATGATCCTGCCGCTGCCGATGATGGCCATCGACGCCCTGGTGGCGCTCAACATGCTCATCGGCGTCGGCCTGCTGCTGATCGCCATCTATATCCCGGCGCCCGTCGCGTTCTCCAGCTTCCCCAGCGTGCTGCTGCTCACCACGCTGTTCCGCCTGGCGCTGTCGATCGCCATCACGCGCTCGATCCTGCTCAATGCCGACGGCGGCCACATCATCGACACCTTCGGCAACATGGTGGTCGGCGGCAACCTGATCGTGGGCCTGGTGGTGTTCCTCATCATCACGGTGGTGCAGTTCATCGTGGTGGCCAAGGGCGCCGAGCGCGTGGCCGAAGTGGCGGCCCGCTTCTCGCTGGACGCCATGCCCGGCAAGCAGCTGTCGATCGACTCGGACCTGCGCTCGGGCCTGCTCGAGAAAGACGAGGCGCGCCGCCGCCGGCGTCTGCTCGAAATCGAAAGCCAGCTGCACGGTTCGCTCGATGGCGCCATGAAGTTCGTCAAGGGCGACGCCATCGCCGGCATCGTGATCATCGTGATCAACCTGCTGGGCGGCCTGGGCGTGGGCGTGATGATGCACGGCATGGGCCTGGGCGAGGCCGTGCACACGTACAGCGTGCTGACCATCGGCGACGGCCTGGTCGCGCAGATCCCGGCCCTGCTGGCTTCCATCTCCGCCGGCCTGATCGTCACCCGCACCGCGGGCGACGAGGAGGACCGCAACCTCGGCGCGATCATCGCGCGGCAGATCTCCGGCGAGCCGCGGGTGACCATGATCATCGGCTGCATCGCGCTGGGCATGATGCTGGTGCCGGGCTTCCCGGTGCTGGTGTTCCTGCCGCTGGGCCTGATCCTGGTCGGCATCGCTTCCTGGCGCATGCGCGAGCGCGTGGGCTTCCTGCGCCGCCTGTTCAAGGTGCCGGAGAGCCAGGCCGAGCTGCTGCCGCCGGACGTGGCCGACAGCGACGTGCTGCTGCCCTCGGCGCCGCTGTTGCTGGAAGTGCACATGTCGGCGCTGCAGGCGCTGGGCAGCAACCAGGTGCGCAGCGTGCTGCGCCAGGTGGTCGGCGGCCTGCGCGAAGACTACGGCGTGCCGCTGCCGAAACCCGCGCTGCGTGCCGGCCTGAATCTGCCGGAGCAGGGCTACGCGCTGTATGCCTACGGCGTACGCATCGCCCACGGTGCGCTGCGTCCGGGCCAGCTGTTCCTCCCCGGCCGTGCCGCGCTGCCGCCGGCGGCGGCAGCGGACAACGGCGCGCTGGCCCCGGAAGGCGTGAACGGTTTCCCCGGCCGCTGGCTGCCGCGCGACGGCGCGCGCCAGGCCAAGGCGCTGGAAGCGCCGCAGGTGCTGCACGAGCACATCCGCCTGTCGCTGGAGCGGCATCTGTCGCTGTTCGTCGGCATCCAGGAAACCTCCAATCTCTCCAATGGCCTGAGCCGCGACTACCCGGACCTGGTGCGCGAAATGCTGCGCGTGGTGTCGCCGCAGCGCGTGGCCGAGGTGCTCAAGCGCCTGGTCGAGGAACGCGTGCCGATCCGCCAGCTGCGCGACGTGTTCGAGGCGATCACCGACGCCGCCAGCCGCGAGAAGGACATCGTGCTGGTGGCCGAATACGTGCGCATGGCGCTGCGCCGCCACCTCAGCTACCGCTACGCCGACGACAACCACGTGCTGCGCGTGCTGGTGGCGCGCCCGGAGCTGGAAGAACGCCTGCGCCGCTCGGTGCACACCGGCCCGGCCGGCACCCAGCTGGCGGTGGAGCCGGATCTCGCCGCGCGCCTGCTGGCGCAGATCGGCGAGCACGCGCGCGGCGAACACGGCACGGCGATGGTGCTGCTCAGCTCGATGGACGTGCGCCGCCACCTGCGCAAGCTCACCGAGGCGGAGTACGCCGACATCCCGGTGCTTTCTTATCAGGAGCTGGTACCCGACCTGCGTCTGGTGCCGGTGGGACAACTGGCCGTCTGACGGCCGCGACATTGAACAGGCCAAGGAATCCGTGAAGATGGGCGATGACAGGGGCAGGACGATGGGCAAGGGCACGCGGCGGGCGCTGGCCTGCATGGCGGTGCTTGGCCTGATGCTGTACGCCGCGCTGGCGCAGGCGGCCGCGATACCGTTCAAGAAGAGCAGCACCGAGATCCAGACCGACAAGACGCTGCGCGAGATCCTGCCGGACTTCTTCCACGACCAGGGCCTGGAAGTGGTGCTGAGTCCGCAGGTCGCCGCGCGCAACGGCACGCTCAACGGCAGCTTCAAGGGCACCTATGCGCAGGTGTGGCGGCGCATCGCCGACACCAATGGCCTGCTGGCCTATTGGGACGGTTCAGCCGTCTACGTCTACCTCGATTCCGAGCGCGTCACCGACTACACCAGCGTGCCGCTGCCGCTGGAGCAGCAGTTCATCTCCGCCATGGGCAGCGTGAACTGGGCCGACGCCGCCACCGGCAACGTGTGGAAGCTCGAACCCAGCACCGGCCTGGTCTCCATCACCGGCACCAAGCGCTTCGCCGAGCAGGTCAAGCAGATGTCGCTGACCATTGCCGGCCTGGGCCAGCGCGAGACCACGCGCTTCAAGTTCTATCCGCTGAAATACGCCTGGGCCTCCGACACCAGCATGAACCTGGGGAGCCGCCAGGTGACGGTGCCGGGCGTGGCCAGCGTGCTGCGCGCCCTGGTCAGCGACCCGGGCAGCTACAGCCAGTTCAGCGGCGCCAGCGAGCGGCTCGCCTCGCCGCGCCAGCGCGGCCTGCGCGGCCAGGGCCTGGCCGGCCAGGGGCAGCAACCGCCGCCGCCGCTGGGCAACTACAGCGTGCCGCCGGCGCAGGACGACGACGGCCTGACCCCGCCCGCCGCGCAGCTGGCGCCCACCGCGCAGCGCAACGGCGTGGAAGCGATCGCCGGCAGCGGCGACACGCGCATCGTCGCCGACAGCTTCCGCAACGCGATCATCGTGCGCGACACGCCCGACCGCCTGCCGATGTACGACGAATTGATCCGCCAGCTCGACGTGCCGCCGCAGATGGTCGAGATCGAAGCGACCATCATCGACGTCAACAAGACCAAGGCGCGCCAGCTCGGCATCAACTGGTTCTACCGCAACCACCGCACCACGGTGGGCTTCATGAGCGGCAACCAGACGCCGGCCGACGCCCTGTACAACAAGGCGCTGCTGCTGGCCGCGCTGGGGCTGGGCGACACCAGTGGCCTGCCGCCGCTGTTCAACAACGGTTTCCAGATCGGCACGATCCTGGGCAACCCCGCCAAGTTCGTGGCCAACATCAATGCGCTGGAAGACGACGGCATCGCCCACGTGGTCACCCGTCCGCAGGTGATCACCATGAACGACGCCGAGGCGGTGATCCAGAGCAACCAGTCCGTGTATGTGCCGGTGGCCGGCGCCTATAACTCCGACCTCTACAACGTCACCGCGGGCACCACGCTGCGCGTCACGCCGCATCTGGTGATGGAAGAGGGCGCACCGCGCATCCGCATGATGGTGCAGATCGAGGACGGCAACATCACCTACTCGGCCAAGGATGCGCAGGACATCTCGTATCCCATCGTCAGCCAGAACGCGGTCAACACGCAGGCGGTGATCCAGGACGGCCAGGGCCTGCTGCTGGGCGGCCTGGTGCAGGACCAGTCGCAGAACAACGAGCACAAGATTCCCGTGCTCGGCGACATCCCGCTGCTGGGTTATCTGTTCAAGACCGTGCAGAAGCAGCGCGCGCATACCGAGCGCCTGTTCCTGATCACGCCGCGCCTGGTGATGCTCAACCACATCAACGGCCAGCAGACCCCCAGCTCGCCGCAGGTGAGCATGGAAAGCCAGGAGCAGCTGGACAAGCAGGAAGCCAGCCGCGACGCCTGGTGGAACCACAAGAAGAGCCAGGTCACGCAGCCCGCGCCGCTGCCGGTGATCGTGCAGTCGCCGCCGCCCGCGGCGCCGGCTCCCGCACCCCAGAAGCGCCCTCCGGAGTAATGCCATGAGCGCCTTGCCCGCCACCCGCCAACGCGCCAGCCAGCCGCCCAAGGTGCAGCTGGCCTTGCGCGTGTTCAGCGGGCTGCATGCGGGTGCGGAGCTGCGCCTGCCGCAGCGCGGCATCCTGATGATCGGGCAGGCCGACGACTGCGATCTGATCCTCAACGACACCGGCATCGCCAACCATCACTGCGTGCTCACCGTGGTCGGCGACCAGGTGCTGCTGCGCGCGATGGACGGCGAGGTGGAAACCCACGACGGCCGCATCGCGGTGGGCGAGAACGTCAGCCTGGAACACTTCGCCCTGGTGCGCCTGGGCGAAGTGCAGTTCGCGGTCGGTCCGCATTGGAGCGAGCGCTGGCAAAGCTTGTCCGATGCCGGCGACGACGCGCTGCCCGCGCTCACCGAACGCCAGTTGGCCGGCCGCCGCCGCGGCGTGCTGGCCCTGGCCGGCCTGCTGCTGGCGGTAGCCGCGCTGGTGCTGGCCGGCAGCTGGAAGGTCACGCATCCGGCGGTGACGGTGCGCGCGGCCAGCGTGTCCGACCAGCTCGACCGCGTCCGCGCGATCCTGCATGGCCTGTCGCTGCGCCACGTCAGCGCCTCGGCGGGCGAGGGCGGCCACGTGGTGCTGCGCGGAGTGATCGGCAATGCGGCGCAGCTGCCGCAGCTCAAGCGCAAGCTTTCGGAAGCCGGCCTCACCACCGAGCTGACCGTGCGCGACTGGCCCAGCGTGGAGAAGCAGGTCAACGACATCTTCGCCATGCACGGCTACACGGTGGAAACCAAATTGCTCGACCAGGGCGGCGTGGAAGTCGGCGGCCATTTCGGCGACATCGCCAAGGCCGACAAGGTGAAGAGGGACGTGCTCGGCTCCACCGACATGCAGAACCTCAACGCCGACGCGCTGGGCCTGGCCCTGGCGCTGAAGAACTACGACGAACATGCGCCGGAACCGGTCAAGCCCGATCCCGGCAAGCGCATCCGCCACGTCGTCGGCGGGCGCGAACCGTACCTCGTGACGCGCGACGAGTCGCGCTACTACGTGGGCAACAAGCTGCCGCAGGGCGGCGTGTTCCTCGCCGTCAGCGCGGAAGGAACCATCCTCCTGCGCATGCCGGACAACCGCTACATGCAATTGAACAAGGCCGACGACTACCAGACCCCGCAGCCGCTCGACGAAGCGGCCGCGTCGGTGCTGCTGCCGCCGGCTGTGCCGGAGTCCGCCGCTTCCGCGGCCGAACCGGCGCCGGAGCCGCCCGTGCTTCCCGCCAAGGCCGTCGCCATCGGTGCGAGGGCCCAGGCCGGCGGCGGGCGTTGAAGCGAGCAGTGTCACCACCAGGAGACGAACCATGAGCAGCAACAACAGCATCAACGGCAACGGCGGCAATACGCAGTTCCCGACCATCAACACCAGCATCGCCGGCGGCAGCGCGGCGGCCGGCCGCTCGGCCAGCGACGAGCAGTCCAAGAGCTGGTTCGAAGCCATGGCCAAGGCCTGGGGCAACGCGCTGGACCATCAGGCATCCAAGGTCACCGAGCTGTCCGCGCAGGTGAGCGAGAACGGTTCGGACCAGCCGTCGGTGATGACCCAGCTCACCGCCGAGAGCCTGAAGATGCAGTTCCTTTCCACCAACGCGGCCACCTCGAACAACGCGGTCGGCCAGGCGCTGGAAACCCTCGGACGCAAGCAGTAATCCGGCCGCGTGCCAGGAGGCATGAGCATGAACGTGGATCCTACCCAGCTGGTCAACGTCGGCCAGTTCGCGCCGGCCGAACCGAAGGCCGCCTTGCCGGCGCACGCTGACGATGTGGCCAAGTTCCGCCAGAGCTTCGCCGACGCCGCGCCGGCCAACGCGGTGCAGTCCGAGCAGGTGACGCCGGTGCCGCACGAGATGTCGCCGGAGTTCAAGGCGGTGCTCGGCCAGTTCGACTCGCTCAACGGCCGCGCCAACGAACTGGGCCGCCTGTCCGAGGCGATGAAGGCGAACGGGCGCGATCTCTCGCCCAGCCAGGTCATCGACATGACCCTGAAATGCCACGAGCTGGTGTTCCAGGCGGAGCTGACCAGCAACGTCGCCAACCGCAGTTCGGAAGGCGTGCAGCAATTGTTCCGCCAGCAGTCCTGAGGTCTCAAGGCGATGATCAAGCGTTTCGCGACCTTCGCCCTGCGGCTGGCGGCCCTGGCCTGCGTGCTCGGGCTGCTCGCCGGCTGCAGCCGCGACGTGCTGTACGCCAAGCTGGACGAACAGCAGGCCAACGACGTGGTGGCCGCGCTGATCAACGCCGGCATCGACGCGCAGAAGGAACCCGGCGAGCGCGGCGAGGGCTGGCGGGTGTCGCTCGACCGCCGCGACATGCCGGCCGCGGTGGCGGTGCTGCGCGACGCCGGCCTGCCGCACCAGGGCATCGCCAATATCGCGCAGATCTACAAGAAGGACGGCTTCGTCTCCTCGCCGCTGGAGGACAAGCAGCGCTTCATCTACGCGCGCGAACAGCAGCTGGGCAATACGCTGCGGCAGTTCGACGGCGTGGTCGACGCGTACGTCTACCTGTCGATTCCCGACAAGAGCCCGATCGACGACAAGCCGCCGAGCGGCTCCGCCTCGGTGGTGATCATCGCCCGCCCCAATGCCGGCATCGAAAGCCGTGCGCCGGACATCAAGGCGGCGGTGATGACCGGCACCGAAGGGCTGACCGATCCCAGCCGCGTCACCGTGCAGTTCTTCCAGCGCACGCCCAGCGAAGTGCCGGTGCAGCCGGCGCGGTCGGGCGTGATGCGCGGCGACGTCGCGTCGATTTTGCTGATCGGCCTGGCCGCGCTGGCGGTGCTGCTGGCCGGCCTGCTGCTGTGGCGCAACCGCGGCGCGCTGATGGGCCAGCCGTCGCGCGGCGTGATGCGGCGCGAGGCGCCGGGTGAGCGCTGAGCGCGCCATGCGTCGCCAGCACGCGCGGGCCGCGCTCGACGGCCTGCATCCGGCGCGCTGCGCGGCGCTGCCTGTGCCGCTGCTGGAACGTGCGCGGATATCCGCGCTCGGCCGGCGCCAGCTCGCACGTGCGGCACTGCGCACGCAGCCGCGCGTGTTCGCGCCCGACCAGGAGCGCTGGGCGATGTGGGTGGAAGAAGAACCCTGGCTGCACTGGCCGCAGGCGGAGCTCGATGCGTTCACCCGCGTACTCGGCGCGATCGCGCTCGGTCCGGCGGTGCGCGTCACGGTGGAGCGCAGCGAAGTGCTGTTCCTGCGCGAAGCGCTGGGACTCGAACATTGGCGCCGCGCGCAGGGTGCCGACCCCTGGCGCGGCCCCGCGCCCGAAGCCGTGCGCAACATGGGCCGCGCACTGATCCAGCGTTGCGAGCGCGATGCCGGCGCCCTGCGCGAGGCCGCCTACGAGCGCGGCAAGATCGAATTCCTGGGCCATGCCGGCCGCCACGATCCGCGGCTGGCCGAGCGCCTGGCGCTGGCCTATGCCACCGCGCCGGCGCTGCCCTGCGCGAAGGAAGCCTGGCTGCCGGCGTCCACCGTGCCGGCCCTGCTAGCTCCCGTGCCGGTGGAACCTGTCGCGGAGGAGCCCGCCCTATGAACGCCCAGGCCATGTTCGTCGACCGCGAGCGCTTCCAGCTGTATCTGGATGGCGGCGTGATTCCGGCCGCCGCTTGGGCGCCGCTGCAGGAAGCCCAGCGCATCCTGGACGAGGCCAACGCGATCCTGCGGCAGGCGCAGCAGGAAGTGGAGCAGATCCGCGGCCAGGCCAAGTTCGAAGGCCTGGTCGAAGGCCGCGAGCGCGGCCTGCGCGATTGCGCGCGCGCGCTGGAGGCGCTGGTGGTGGCGCGCGCCGCCGCCACGGTGGAATTGCGCCGGCGCGCCAGCGAGATCGCCATCGCGGTGGTGCGGCATATCGCGCCGGCGATCGGCGCCGAGCGCCTGGTCGCCTCGCTGGTGGCCGAGGCCATGCAGAAGCTGGTGTTCGAGCCGCACCTGCTGGTGCGCGTGCATCCGGACGTGGCCGAGCAGGCCCGGGCCGAAGTGGCCGCGCTGGGCGCGGCGGCGGCGCCTGACACCGAAATCATCGGCGACCCGGAACTGGACCGCTTCGACTGCATCATCGAATCCGCCGGCGGCATGGTGCGCGCCGGCTTCAACGAACAGCTGGAACAGGCGCGCGTGATCCTGGCCGCCGCCGAGCACAGCGGGGCCGGCGTGCCATGAGCCTGCCGCAGCCCGACGCGCCGCTGCCGGAGACCTTCGCCGCACCCAGCGACGACCCGCTGCTGCGCGCGCTGAGCCGGCGCGACACGCTGCAGCGCGTGGGCCGCGTGGCCGAGGCCTACGGCACCCTGGTGCGCGCCACCGGCGTGCGCGCGGCGATCGGCGAGCTGTGCCTGCTGGAGCAGCCGGACAACGATTTCTGCCTGCCGGCCGAAGTGGTCGGCGTGTCGCAGCACCAGACCCTGCTCACCCCGCTGGGTCCGCTGGAAGGCATCTCCACCGCCACCACCGTGACCGCCACCGGCAAGCAGGCCACCGCGCCGGCCGGCATGAGCCTGCTCGGCCGCGTGATCGACGCGCACGGCGATCCGCTGGATGGCCTGGGCGCGCTGGAGCATGTGGAACGCGTGCCTTTGTATGCGGCGTCGCCCAATCCGCTCAGCCGCCAGGTGATCGATCAGGCCATGCCCACCGGCGTGCGCGCGATCGACGCCGCGCTCACCATCGGCCGCGGCCAGCGCACCGGCATCTTCGCCGTGGCCGGCGGCGGCAAGAGCACCTTGCTCGGCATGCTGGCGCGCAACGCGCAGGCCGACGTCAACGTGATCGTGCTGGTCGGCGAACGCGGCCGCGAAGTGGGCGAGTTCCTGCACGACAGCCTGGGCGAGGAAGGCCTCAAGCGCAGCGTGGTGGTGGTCGCCACTTCCGACCGGCCAGCGCTGGAGCGCAGCCGCGTGGCCTGGCTGGGCACGGCCATCGCCGAATACTTCCGCGACCGCGGCATGAACGTGCTGCTGATGATGGACTCGATCACCCGCTTCGCCCGCGCGCTGCGCGACGTCGGCCTGGCGATGGGCGAGCCGCCGTCGCGGCGCGGCTTCACGCCGTCGGTGTTCTCCGCGCTGCCGCGCCTGTTCGAGCGCGCCGGCACCAACGACAAGGGCGCCATCACCGCGTTCTATACGGTGCTGATGGAAGACGAGGACGGCAGCGATCCGATCGCCGAGGAAGTGCGTTCGATCCTGGACGGCCATATCTATCTTTCGCGCCGGTTGGCGCAGGCCGGGCACTACCCGGCGATCGACGTGCTGGCCAGCGCCAGCCGCCTGATGCCGCGCGTGACCGGCAACGCGCACCAGCGCGCCGCCTCGCTGCTGCGCCGCTACCTCGCGAAATACCGCGACATCGAAATGCTGTTGCAGCTGGGCGAGTACAAACCCGGCGGCGACGCCGACGCCGACACGGCGATCGCGCGCATCGACGCCATCAACCAACTGTTGCGCCAGGGCACGCACGAGGCGGCCGACTTCGCCGGCACGCGCTCGCGCCTGACGGGAGTGTGCACATGAGCGCCGGTCCTTTCCCGCTGGAACCGCTGCGCACGGTGCGCGGCATCCGCCTGCATGCGCTGGAGTCGGAACTGAAGCAGTGCCGCGAACGCCACCGCCTGGCCGACGAGGAACGCCATGCGGCCGACGAGCGCCTGCAGCAGGCCACGTTCGCGCGCCAGGATTTCGCCGACCGCGCCTGGACCGGCATGTTCGCCAACGGCGCGCCCACCGCGCTGGCGATCGACCGCTACGAGCGGCACCTGGCCCTGCTCGATCACCAGATCCTGCTGCGCCGCGCGGAGCTGGACGAGCGCGAGATCGCCTGCGCGCAGACCCAGGACGCGCTGGACCGCGCCGCCGCCGCGTGGCGGCAGGCGCGCGGCAAGCTCGACGCCGTGGACGAAATGAAACAAGGCTGGCTGCGCGAGATGCGCGGCCGCATCGAATGGAGCGAGGAACAGAACCTGGAAGAACTGTTCCTGCGCCGCGCACCGACGAACTGAGGTCCCTATGCGCAACGATGCCACCACCGCCACCCACACCACGCCGCCCGCGCCGCATACGCACGGGCATACGCAGCGCGCCAAGGACGAACCCGCGCGCGGACGCGAGGACATCCAGCGCTTCCGCAAGCTGATGGACGGCAAGGGCCAGGACGTGCAGGACAGCGGCGAGGCCGCCACCGGCCCGCGCGGCCCAGGTGCCAGCGAACAGGAAAAGGCATTGCGCGAACTGCTGCAGCGCCAGCTCGACGCTTCCGCCGGCAAGGCCACCGCACTGCCGCCGCGCGACGGCGAGCGCGACAGCGGCAGCGATACGTCTTCCGGCGGCGGCCAGCCGGACGGCCAGGCCCAGGCCAGCGCCGGCGCGCAGGCCTGGCAGCAGGCGCAGCAGATCGTGCTGCACGGCGCGGAACAGCCGGCACCCGCCGCGCAGGCGGCGCTGGCGCCCGCGCTGGCCGAGCTGATCGAGCGCCACGTCAAGCGGCTGCTGGTGCCCGATGCGCGCAGCTCCGCGCAGTCGCGCGAAATCATGATCACCTTGAAGGACGGCGTGCTGCCCGGCACCGAGCTGTGGCTGAGCCGCACCGACAAGGGCTGGAAGCTGCGCGCCGACACGCATTCGCCGGATGCCTACCGGCAGCTGCTGGACGGCGCGCCGCAGTTGATCGAGCGGTTCGCCAGCAGCCGGCTGGGCGAGTTGGAGATCGCTCCGTCCCTGCTGAGCTGAGGAGAGGGGCGATGCGCATCCACCTTCCGAACGATCCGGTGCTGCGGCTGTTGGGCGGCGACCGCGGCGGCCACGATGCGCAGGGCAACGGCCATGTGCAGCTGAGCTTCCCGATGTCGCCGGGCGACACGGTAAGCACCATCGCCGACAAGCTCGGCCTGCCGCTGGACAGCCTGCTGCAGGTCAATCCCGGCATGAGCGCGAACACGCCGCTGTCGTCAGGGCTGACCGTGCAATTGCCGGTGTCGAGCCTGGGCGATCTGAATGGCAACTGGGGCAATCGCGGCAACGGCAATGTCGACAATCCATCCGGCCACGAACTGCCCCTGCTGCCGGAGCTGGCCGATGCCTTGCGCGGCAGCGCGCGCATCGACGGCATCCAGCTGGGCGTGACCTTGTCGACCAGCGGCGGCCTGCAGGCGATTCCCCTGATTTCCGCCGGCGCCATGAACAGCGCCGACCTGGCCGCGCAGGCCTCGCGCAACCAGCTCGCCGGCTGGCCCGGCGGCACCGCGCCCGGCAGTGCGCCGGTGAACTACGTGCAGGGCGCGGACCGCCATGGCGCCACCGCGACGGGCGTACCCGCCACCGCGCTGGGCGCCGCGCGCGCCGACGGCGTCGTGCTGAGCTTCGCCCAGGCTGCCGGCGCGATGGCGCAGGCGGCGCTGAACAACCAGCACGGCAACGACTCCGTGCCGCCGCCTCCGCCGATGCCCTGGCTGGACGGCACCCGGCCGGCGCTGGTGAGCACGCCGATGGCCTGGCAGGCGGTGCCGCAGGGCATGCCGCCGGCCGGCTGGAGCGTGGCCGCGGCGGCGGTGGACGGCAACGAAGCGAAGCTGCAGATCATGGCCTTGCTGATGGCCCAGCTCGGCCAGGCCGCCGCCGGCAGCGCCGGCGCGGCGAACGTGCAGGCGCCCGGTTTTATCGACCCGCAGGCCGTGGCCGCGCAGGCCGCGGCGATGCGCGCCGGCCGCAATATCGACCTGGGCGCCGGCCGCAGCCTGCAGTTCACCCTGGTGCAGGACCGCATGCGGCGCGTCGGCGCGGTGGGCGAAGAGGAACGCGCGGCCGCTGGCCGCCGTCCGGGCGAGGCAGAGGTGAAATCCGCGCGCGAACGGCGCGCCGCCGACGCCGAGGAAACGCAGGAAAACCGCGACCGCCGCGAGCAGGACCGCCGCCGCCGCGCCGCCGAAGCCGCGCTGCGCCGCCGCCGCAAGCTCAGCGCCCGCTGCCGTCCGCGCCGCGGGCCGCGCATGCCGTTGCGCGAGGCGGGGCGCGGGCGTTATCCGAAGGCGGTGGATTGGGCGGAGTTCCGTGGGCGGCTGCCGCCGCGCTATCTGTGGGGCAGTGCGCCGGACTTGGAATAGTGCGCCAACTCCTCAACTGGCGTCATCCCGGCGCAGGCCGGGATCCAGCGGCGATAAGCCATGTGCAGGCGAGGAGTTCAAGGGCTCAGCTTTTGAGCCTTTCGCGACAATCGAGCGGCGACGCTACTGGATCCCGGCCTGCGCCGGGATGACGAGCGTTTATTGCACGCCTTGCTCCACCGCAACATTGTGCAGCCGCAGCCACTGATGCACCTGCTCGTGCTGCGCCCGTGCCGTGGCGTTCAAGCCACCCGCAGGAAGAATGTTGAAGTACGTCTGGAACGTCGCCCCCTGCTGATTGCGCCGCGTCGCATCCGCCCCGGCCTCCAGCAGGCGCAGCACGCAATGCGTGCGATGCACCTTGGCCGCGACGTGCAGCGGCGTATTGCCCAGGCGGTCGGCGCGGTTGGGATCGGCGTGATGGGCGAGCAGCAGGTCGAAGGCATCTTCGCCGGGGTTCATCAGCGCGGCGTCCAGCGGCGGCGCCTGCGTCACGCCGTGCGGCGCGTTCGGGTCGGCGCCATGGTCGAGCAGCAGGCGCAGATAGCTGGAGTCGTTCGCCATCGCCGCCAGGTGCAGCACCGTGGCGCCGCCCACGCCGGGGCGCGCCGGATCGGCGCCGGCGCGCAGCAGGGTTTCCATGGCGCGGCGGTCCTTGTGCAGTAGCGCCCATTCCAGCGGCGTCACGCCGCGGTCGCCCTGCGCGTTGAGGTCGGCGCCTTGCTCGCGCAAGGCGCGCACGCGTGCTTCGTCGCCTTGCGCGGCGGCATCGACCAGCGCCACCACGCGCGTATCCGTGAACACCTTGCTTGCATCCGTGTCGCTCATGGCCTGGGTTTCCGCGGCGGCGCCGGCGAGCGCAAGGCCTGCCAGCAGACACCAGGCAGCACGCCTGGGGCGAAGGATGTGCATCATGCCGGGTTCTCCCATGTCGGCCCAGCGCCGAAAGCCGCCCGAGTACAGCAGAGGCGGCGTCACGGTTTCATGGTGGGGCGGCTCAGGGCTGCCAGGGATGGTCTTTCTGCAGCGCGGCGAGCACGGCGTCATCCAGATGCAGGTCGACGGAATGCTTGGCCACGTCGACGGCGTACTTCGCTTCCAGCACTTCCGCCTTGCCGTCGAGCCAGTCGTACCAGTGGAGGTCCGGCTTGGCGACCGGATCGGGATCGTGCAGCGCGATCTTGTGGCCGACCGCATCGGGCAGGGGCGAGTGTTCCTGCACGGTGGTGAGGATCTCGCCGTCCACCGCGTAGCGCCGGATCAAGCCGTTTTCGGCCTGCTGCTTCAGCGCCGCGGGATCGCCGTCGGGAATCAGCCGGCGGATCGTCTCGTCGTTGAGGCCCGCGGCATTGAAGGTGACGCCGGCCGAATCCGTCGCCAGCGAGGCGATCGAAGCGAGGCCGCCGCCCAGCGAATGGCCGGTGATGGCCAGGCTGTCGCCGAACGCCGCCTTGGCTTCGGTGGCCAGGGCCACGGCCTGGTGGTACTGCGCGGCCGGGACACCTAAGCCTTGCTCGGCATTGTTGAGCCAGTCCTTGATGTCGTTGGAGCCGGCGAAGGCCAGCACGTGGTCGCCGTTCTTGTCCTGGTAGATGGCGGCGCGGAAGCCGGTGCTCGGGTCTTCCAGCGAGGCGGGGTCGATGCCGGCCTGGGCGAGTTGGTCCGCGGTGAGGCGCGTCCAGCCATCGACGCCCTGGCTGTGCGGATCGTAGACGTCCTGTGCGATGCGCATGAGCTGCAGATCGATCGCCTTCGGGTCGGTGCCGCGCACTTGCGCGTCGAAGTCCGGCGCGCCGGCGCCGGAAGCGCCGGACATCGAGCCGGTGAGCTTCGCCAGTTGCGGATTGAACGCCAGCTGCGGCTGCGAGACGTGCGCGTCGGGATGCGCGGCGCCGCTGGCTGCGGCTTGCGCCGAAGCGCCGTAGCGATCTACCGGCAGCGCCGAGCCGCTGCGTTGGGACTGCAGTTCCAGGTACATCGCTCCACCTCCCATGGTGACGCCCGGACGATAGCCCCGCGGCTCGAGCGCCGATCAGTAGGGCGCTCCCTAGCTGGGGTTTTCCCTAGATGGTCTGGACGTCCATCTAGGGTTGCACCTAGCTGGGGAAAGTCCCAATGGGAGAGCTCGTTGTCACGATGCTGCAATTCGGCGGCCGGCCAGGTGGGCCGCATGCATCCGAGCAGAGAGGCCTTCCATGACCGCAGTCAGCGCCGTGCGTTCCTCGCCAGCCTTTGCCGCGAGCGACGAGTCGTCGAATACGTATTCCGTGCAGCATGGCGATTCGCTGTCGGCGATCGCGCAACGCTTCGGCGTGTCGCTGGCGGCGCTGGAGGCGGCCAATCCGCAGATCGCCAACCCCGATCGCATCTATCCCGGCGACGTGATCCATCTCCCCGCCCATGCGAACGATGGCGGCTTCGCGCCTGCCGCGCCCACCGGTGGCGCGCAAGCGGCGGCGGGCAAGGCGGGGCCGGCCTCGGGTTTCAGCATCAGCCAGAACGGCGTGCAGATGATCGAGGGCTTCGAGGGCTACAGCGCCACGGCGTATCCCGACCCCGGCACCGGCGGCGCGCCGTGGACCATCGGCTACGGCCACACCAAGGGCGTGCAGCCGGGGCAGACCATCACCCGCGCGCAGGCCGAGCAATACCTCAAGGAAGACCTGGCCTGGGCGCAGGATGCGGTGCGGCGCAATGTGCATGTGCCGATCACGCAGAACCAGTTCGATGCCTTGGTAAGCCTTACCTACAACCTCGGCGCGAACGGTTATCCGGGGCTGCTGGCCAAGCTCAATGCCGGCGACTACAAGGGCGCGCAGGCAATGTTCGGCGAGTACGTGCATGCCGGCGGCCATGTCCTGCAGGGACTGGTGAACCGGCGCGCGAAGGAGGCCGCGTTGTTCGGCAGCGATGCGCCGAATGGCGGTAATCCGCCGGCACCGCCGTCGCCTCCTGCGCCGCCGGGCGGTTCGCACGATTACACGGTGCAGTCGGGCGATACGCTGTCGGCCATCGCCGCGCGCCAGGGTGTGTCGCTGAAAGCGCTGGAAGCGGCCAATCCGCAGATCCGCGATGTCAACCATATCTATCCCGGGCAGGTCATCCATCTGCCGGGTGGCGGCGGCAGTGCGGCATCGGGTGGCAGCTATACGGTGAAGCCGGGCGACACCCTGTCGGGTATTGCCGCGCGCCATGGCGTGTCGCTTTCCGCGCTGCTCGCGGCGAATCCGCAGATCGCCAATCCGAACCGCATCTATCCGGGCCAGGTGATCCATCTGCCCGGCGGCGGCAGCGCGAGCAGCGCGCCGGCGAGCCACGAGTACACGGTGCGTTCGGGCGACAGCATGTCGAGCATCGCCTCGCGCAACGGCGTATCGCTGGCGGCGCTGGAGCGTGCGAATCCGCAGATCGCCAATCCCAATCGCATCTATCCGGGGCAGGTGGTGCATATCCCCGGTGCGGGCGGCACGCAAGGCACCGGCGGTACGCAGGGCACCGGTGGCGTGCATGGCGGCAGCGGTGCGAGCGGCAGCAAGGTGGTGGACATCGCCAGGCAGTTTCTCGGGCGCAATGCGTCGGAGCTGGAACGCAGCGGCGCCTTGCCGATGAATCCCGGCGTGTCGCCGGACGAGTGCTGCGCGAATTTCGTCTCCGCGGTGCTGCAGAAAGCGGGCGTGCTCGACCGGCACACCGACCTGGTGTCGGGTTCCAGCCGCACCGGTCCGGGCGCGCCGGGTTCGATCGGGCGGATCTTGAAGGACCGAGGCTGGAAAGTGGTCGATGCGGCCCATGCGAAGCCGGGCGACGTGTGCATCCTCAACAACGGCGGCCACGTCGAGCTGGTGGCCAGCAACAGCGGCGGCAACATCCAGCTGATCGGTTCGAACAACACCAATCGCAACGGCACGCAGCAGGTGGGCTACGGCCACCCCTACGGCGGCGCGTGGTACCTCACGCCCCCTTGAGCCTGCGGCCAGGCGGGGGAGGGCGAAGGGCGGCCTGCGGGTCGTCCTTCGTCTTTTGCAGTGCCCGATAGCCCGCACGAAAAAGAAGAGGCCCCGTGCCGGGGGCCTCTTCCAAGCGATGCCGTTCGCGAACCACTTACTGCTGCTTCATGCATACCGCCCACACCACGGCGAGGAACGAAAGCGTGCTTTGCGTGGGCGTGCCGGTGTAGCGGATTGTCCAGCCCTGCTGGGTGCCGCCGATGGGCGCGTTGTAGAGCACGTTGGCGGTGTCGGCGATGAACTTGTAGCCGCCGCCGCTGACGACTTCATCGGCCTGGCACGAGATCGTCAGGTCGCCGGCGGTAGCGCTGCTGCTGGCCGAGCGCGTGGTGGTCACGAGTGCGGCGTCGGCCACCGAGCCGTAGCCGAGCAGGATCAAACCGATACAGGCAGCTTTGGTAAGAAATGTCACACGACGCATAAACCCTCCTGGTTAGTGTGTGTGTTGCTCAGGCTTCGAAAGGCGTCTTGCGCCAGCCCTGCGTGTCGCTTGGCGTGGCGGTCTTTCCTGGCGCCATGTCGAGCCGTTGCGGCTTATATCGGGGATGTTGTGAATCTTCCGCGCAGACCTTGGCCTGGCTGTCGGTGAGCTTGCGGCGATCGACGGCGTGCCCGGTGCAAGGCCGGAACGACGGTGCTTTCAAGCCTTGCTCAGTCGACGAACAGCGTTGTCGGCGCGCCATAGGTCTGCGCCCAGGCGGTCCAGACCGGATCGGTCGGGCCGATCGCTTCGGCCTTGATGGTCCAGTGGCCGGCCTTGCGTTCCAGCAGCGCGGCATAGGCGCGCGACATCGCGCCATGGCTGGCCGCTTCGGCGAACTCGGTGCCCGTGAAATCCACCGGCGTGCCGCCCGCGCCTTGCATATGCGCGTGCAGGAAAGCCCAGTCGCCCGCGACGCGAAGCCGATCGACCGCGAACTGCACCGGTCGATGCAGGCGCCGTTCCAGCGGCGCGCGGGCCGCGCCGAGGATGGCTTTGCGTTCGGGGCTGCCGGCGTCGGGCGTGCCGATGGAAGAGGCGGTGGCGGTCATGGCAGTCAGGCTCAGCAGCAAGGTGGCGAGAAGGCGCATGGGAAGGGCTCGGGCCTTGGCCGGCCGAGTATCGCGCCGGCGCGGCGGGCGCCGGACCTGGGGCGTTCCCCAGTGCGCGCAAGGCGCCATGGCGGGGTGGGCGCTAGAATGTCGCAATGCATATCTTCAAGCTCTTCCATCTCGAAGCCGCCCACCGCCTGCCCCATGTGCCGCCGGGGCATAAGTGCGCGCGCCTGCACGGCCATTCCTTCCGCGTGGAAATCCATGTGGAGGGCCAGCCGGATCCCCAGCTGGGCTGGGTGATGGACTTCGCCGACGTCAAGGCGGCCTTCGCGCCGCTGTACGAACAGCTGGACCACCACTACCTCAACGACATCGAGGGCCTGGAAAACCCCACCAGCGAGAACCTCGCGCGCTGGATCTTCCGCCGCCTCGAGCCGCGCCTGCCGGGGCTGGACAAGGTGGTGGTGCACGAGACCTGCACCTCGGGGGCCAGCTGCAGCCGCGCCAGTTTTTGACGCGACGCGGCATTTCATGGATTTGTCATAGTTGATTGTTCTTAAAATAATTTAATGTGACAAAGCGCGTCTTCACAAAAAATATATTGCGCTGCACAAAAATCCTTGTTAGGCTTTGTCCCACTACCCCCATTCCCTTCGAGGGAGCAAAGCCATGACCCAGCAACTGAATGCCCAGGTGTTCGCCTACGCCAAGCAGCTGACCGACAACGCCTTCAAGGCCCAGTCGGTGGCTTTCAAGGCTCTGGAGAAGATTGCCGAGCTGCAGTTCCAGGCGCTCGAGAAGCAGTCCCAGGTGACCTCCGACTACATCGCCGATGCGCTCGAAACCCGCGACATCGAAGGCCTGCGCACCCTGTGGGAAAAGGGCAGCGCGCTGAGCCGCGAGAACGCCGAGCGCGCCGTCGCCGTGACCCAGGAAATCATCGCCGTCACGCAGAAGACCGCCGAGTCGCTGTCCGCCCTGGTGCAGGAACAGCAGCAGGCCGCCAACGACGCCGTGTCGGCCCCGGTCGCCGCGGTGAAGAAGGCCGCCGCCGCCGCGAAGTAATCCGCTTCAAAACGTCGCTCCCTCCCTCGGCGACGTCCCCCAAGGCCGGACTGGTTCTCCAGTCCGGCCTTTTTCTTGCCCGCGGCATGGACGCTTCGCACACGCGCCGGTCGGCAAAGTAGGCGATCGGGCACGAAAGTGCGGCATAACGCAGGAACGCGGCTTGTCCGTCTAAATGCCCCGCTGATATACTTTTTAAGATTGGACCGTGGCCCGCAGCTGGATCGGTGCCGCCTAGTGCGAAGCCGCGCGGGGACCTCACGTGCTCAACAGTCTTGCCTCCGGACGTCGTCTCGCGCTGCGC
The DNA here is from genome assembly GCF_049532885.1 of Dyella marensis. Lineage (NCBI taxonomy): Bacteria > Pseudomonadati > Pseudomonadota > Gammaproteobacteria > Lysobacterales > Rhodanobacteraceae > Dyella > Dyella marensis. The sequence continues at coordinate 4,717,369 of NZ_CP064029.1, read as the reverse complement.
ATCGTGATGCTGCAGCTCGCCACGGCGGCGATCGTGGGCCTCGCTTTCCTGACGCAGGGGTACCGCGATGCGATCGCGGCCGCTGCGGGCGCCGCACTGGTGGCGCTGGGTACCGCGCTGCTGGCGTCGCGTACCTTCGCAGGACTGGGCGGGGGCGGCATGACCATGGGCCGGATGGTTTCAGGCATGGTTCTGAAATGGATCGCGATCGCTGGAGGGCTGATCGTGATCCTGGGTCAATACAGACTGCCGCCACTGGCCGCTATCACGGGGCTGGTGGCTGCGTACGCAATAAATCTGCTGGCGTTCCGATTCAAGGGCTGAGACATGGCAAGCGAGCCTCAGGGCGGTTTAACCGAATACATCCAGCATCACCTGCACCACAACGTGGTGAGCCTGGGTGACGGTGCTTTCATGAAGCTCCATCTCGACTCGATCGTGGTGGCCTTCCTGCTCGGCGCGCTGTTCTGCCTGTGGTTCTGGCTGAAGGCGCGCAAGGCCACCTCGGGCGTGCCGTCCAAGGGCCAGGCCTTCGTCGAGCTGATCGTCGAATTCGTCGACACCCAGGTGAAGGACACCTTCCACGGCGACCGCCGCACGGTGACCCCGCTGGCGCTGTCGATCTTCATGTGGGTGACCTTCCTCAACGCGATGGACCTGCTGCCGCTGGACGCGCCGGGCTTCGCCGTGACCACCGCCGCCGGCGCCGAGGCCGCGCACCACACCTTCTTCCGCTGGGTGCCGACCGCCGACATCAACACCACCGTGGGCCTGGCCCTGGCGGTGTTCTTCATCGTGCTGGGCCACGGCATGAAGGCGAAGGGCACGCTGGGCTTCGGCAAGGAACTGGTCACCGCGCCGTTCCACGCGCACAACCCGGTGGTGGTCGCGATCCTGGTGCCGTTCAACCTGGCGCTCAACATCATCGAATACCTGTCTAAGCCGGTGTCGCTCGCGATGCGACTCTTCGGCAACATGTACGGCGGCGAGCTGGTGTTCATGCTGATCGCGGGCCTGTTCGCGGGCTGGATCAGCTTCCTGCCGGGCGTGCTGTTCAACACTGCCTGGGGGATCTTCCACATCCTGATCATCCTGCTGCAGGCGTTCATTTTCATGATGCTGACGATCGTCTACATCGCGACGGCGCGTGAGCATCACTGACACCAGGTTCCATCCGGTTTCGCTTTTCAATTCCGTTTCGCTCTAACCACACCTTTAGAAAGATTCACAGGAGAACACCATGAACCTCGCCGAACTCATTTCCCATGTGCAGGGCCTGACCGCGATCGCCGTCGGCATCATCATCGGCCTGGGCGCGCTGGGCGCTTGCCTTGGCATCGCCATCATGGGTTCGAAGTTCCTCGAGTCCGCCGCCCGCCAGCCGGAGCTGGTGCCGCTGCTGCAGGGCCGCATGTTCCTGCTGGCCGGCCTGATCGACGCGGCGTTCATCATCGGCCTGGCCGTGGCGCTGCTGTTCGCGTTCTCGAACCCGCTGACCGCCCAGGTCATCAGCAACTTCGGCCACTAATCGCTTAGTAGCCGGCGCGATATGCCGCTGCGGCCCTGTGGCCGCAGCGGATTGCGGTCCCACGCGTTACCGGAGTTTTCGGAAAGCTCATGAATATCAATCTGACTTTCCTGGGCCAGATGGTGTCGTTCGCCATCCTGGTCTGGTTCACCACCAAGTTCATCTGGCCGCAGCTCAATGCCGCGATCGAAGAGCGTCAGAAGAAGGTCGCCGAAGGCCTGGCCGCCGCCGAGAAGGCGCGCGCCGAGCTGAAGGACGCCGACGCCAAGGTCGCCACGGAGATCAAGCAGGCCCGCCAGCAGGCCGCCGAGATCATCGAGCGCGCCCAGCAGCAGGCCAACCAGATCGTCGACAAGGCCCGCGAGGACGCTGTCGCCGAGACGGCGCGCCTGAAGGCCCAGGCCGGCGAAGAGATCGCCAGCATGCAGCAGCGCGCCCGCGAGGAACTGCGCGGCTGGGTCGGCCGTCTTGCCGTGCAGGGCGCGGAGAAGATCGTGCAGCGCGAAGTCGACGCCTCGGCCCACAAGGCCCTGCTCGACCAGCTCGTCGCCGAGATCTGAGCCATGGCCCAGGCAATCACTCTCGCCCGCCCGTATGCCCGCGCCGCTTTCGAGCTGGCGCGCGCGTCCGGCGCGCTGCCCGCATGGTCGCAGGCGCTGGCCTTCGCCGCCGCGGTGGCGAAGGACGCCCGCGTGGCCGCGCTCGGCAACGACCCGCGCGTGCTGCCCGAGCAGCTCGTCGCGCTGCACCTGCCGCAGGGCATGGACGCGCAGGCGCCGTTCGCCGGCTTCCTGGCCGAACTGGCCGAGCATCGCCGCATGGCGCTGCTGCCGGAAGTGGCCGACCTGTTCGAGCAGTACAAGCGCGAGGCCGAGTCGCAGCTGCTGGTCAAGGTGACCAGCGCGATGGCGCTGGACGCCGCGCAGGCCGAGCAGCTGAAAGCCTCGCTCAAGCGCCGCTTCAAGCGCGACATCGAACTGGAAACCCAGGTCGACGCCTCGCTGCTCGGCGGCGTGGTGATCGATACCGGCAGCGAAGTGATCGACGGCTCCGTACGCGGCCGCCTGGCGCGCCTTTCCGGCGCGCTGACGGCCTGAGTACGCGCAGAGCCAGCCCGGCCGGCCCGCGCCTGCGCGGAACGGACCGGATCTCGACTAGCGAATTCAAAAAAATCCCAGGATAACCACCATGTCCAGCACCACCTTGAACCCGTCCGAGATCAGCGAGCTGATCAAGACCCGCATCGAGCAGTTCAAGCTCGGCGCGGAAGCCCGCAACGAGGGCACGATCATCAGCGTGTCCGACGGCATCGTGCGCATCCACGGCCTGGCCGACGTGATGCAGGGCGAAATGATCGAGCTGCCGGGCAATGCCTTCGCCCTGGCGCTGAACCTGGAGCGCGACTCGGTCGGCGCGGTGGTGCTGGGCGAATACCAGCACCTGCGCGAAGGCGACACCGCCAAGACCACCGGCCGCATCCTCGAAGTGCCGGTCGGCCCGGAGCTGCTCGGCCGCGTGGTCGACTCGCTGGGCGCGCCGATCGACGGCAAGGGCCCGCTCAACGCCAAGCTCAGCTCGCCGATCGAGAAGGTCGCGCCGGGCGTGATCTGGCGCAAGTCGGTCGACCAGCCGGTGCAGACCGGCTACAAGTCGGTGGACTCCATGATCCCGATCGGCCGCGGCCAGCGCGAGCTGATCATCGGCGACCGCCAGACCGGCAAGACCGCGCTGGCCATCGACGCGATCATCAACCAGAAAGATTCCGGCATTAAGTGCATCTACGTCGCCATCGGCCAGAAGCGCTCGTCGATCGCCAACGTGGTGCGCAAGCTCGAAGAGAACGGCGCGCTGGCCAACACCATCGTGGTGGTGGCGTCGGCCTCCGAGTCGGCCGCGCTGCAGTACATCGCGCCGTACGCCGGCTGCGCCATGGGCGAGTACTTCCGCGACCGCGGCGAAGACGCGCTGATCATCTATGACGATCTGTCCAAGCAGGCCGTGGCCTACCGCCAGATCTCGCTGCTGCTGAAGCGCCCGCCGGGCCGCGAAGCCTATCCGGGCGACGTGTTCTATCTCCACTCCCGTCTGCTCGAGCGCGCCGCGCGCGTGTCGGAGGAGTACGTCGAGAAGTTCACCAACGGTGAAGTGAAGGGCAAGACCGGCTCGCTGACCGCGCTGCCGATCATCGAGACCCAGGCCGGCGACGTGTCCGCCTTCGTGCCGACCAACGTGATCTCGATCACCGACGGCCAGATCTTCCTCGAGACCGACCTGTTCAACGCCGGCATCCGCCCGGCCGTGAACGCCGGTATCTCGGTGTCGCGCGTGGGCGGTTCGGCGCAGACCAAGATCGTCAAGAAGCTGTCCGGCGGCGTGAAGCTGGCCCTGGCGCAGTTCCGCGAGCTGGCTGCGTTCGCGCAGTTCGCCTCGGACCTGGACCCGGCCACCCGCGCCCAGCTGGACCGCGGCCAGCGCGTCACCGAGCTGATGAAGCAGAAGCAGTACGCGCCGCTGTCGATCGCCGAGCTTGCGCTCTCGGTGTACGCCGCCGAGAAGGGCTACCTGGACGACCTGGCGGTCGACAAGGTGCTGCCGTTCGAGAAGGGCCTGCATGCGTTCTTCCACCAGAACCACGCCGAGCTGATGAAGAAGATCGTCGCCACCGGCGACTGGAACAACGACATCGAAGCCACCTTCAAGTCCGGCCTGGACGAGTACAAGAAGACCGGTAGCTGGTGAAGTACCGGGAATAGGGAATAGGGAATCGAAGAGCGCGAGCTCGCATCCCTGTTCCCGATTCACCATTCCCGATTCCCCCGAGCAAGCGCAGCGAGCGAGAACATGGCAGGCGGACGCGAAATCAAATCCAAGATCAAGAGCACGCAGAACATGCGCAAGGTGACGCGCGCGCTCGAAATGGTCTCGGCATCGAAGATCCGCAAGGCGCAGGATCTGATGAAGGCCTCGCGCCCCTATGCGCGCCAGATGCGCAAGGTGATCGCGCACGTCGCCCAGGCCAGCACCGACTTCAGCCATCCGTTCCTGGTGCAGCGCGAGAAGGTCGCGCGCGTCGGCTACGTGGTGGTGTCGACCGACCGCGGCCTGTGCGGCGGCCTGAACTCCAACCTGTTCCGCCGCCTGCTGCCGGCCATCCGCGAGTGGCAGGACAAGGGCGTCGAGGTCGACGTGGTGGCGGTGGGCCAGAAGGCCACGCAGTTCTTCCGCCGCATCAAGGGCGTGAATCTGGTCGGCAGCGTCACCCACCTGGGCGAGAAGCCCAAGCTCGAGCAGCTGGTGGGCGTGATCAAGGTGGTGCTGGACGCTTATACGGCCGGCAAGCTGGACCGCGTGTTCCTGGCCTACAACGACTTCGTCAACACCATGACGCAGAAGCCGACCCTGGACGCGCTGCTGCCGCTGCCCCTGGTGGCGGCGGAGCTGGAAGCGCACCAGTCGGCCGGCGAGTCGGCCTATGCCGGCATCAAGCTCGAACAGTCGCACGACTGGGACTACATCTACGAGCCGGACGCCGCCACGGTGCTGGAGTACGTGCTGGGCCGCTACATCGAGTCGGTGGTCTACCAGGGCGTGCTGGAGAACCTGGCCAGCGAGCATGCCGCGCGCATGGTCGCCATGAAGGCGGCCTCGGACAACGCGAGCAAGGTCATCGGCGAGCTGACGCTGGTCTACAACAAGGCCCGTCAGGCCGCGATTACCCAGGAAATCTCCGAGATCGTGGGCGGCGCCGCGGCTGTATGAGTGCGATCATCCATGATCGCTAAGATCAAACGGGCGGCCATCCATGGCCGCACTCTTCACTAAAACCACGCGACCAGAACGGGCGCGGTTAAACCAGACATTCAAAGATCCATCCGGAGCATTTCCATGAGCCAGGGTAAAGTTGTACAGATCATCGGCGCGGTCATCGACGTCGAGTTCGCACGCGATCAGGTGCCGCAGGTTTACGACGCGCTTAAGATCGACGGCACCGACATCACGCTGGAAGTCCAGCAGGTGCTCGGCGACGGCGTGGTGCGCACCATCGCCCTGGGTTCGCCGGACGGCCTCAAGCGCGGCCTGGCCGTGCGCAACACCGGCGAAGGCATCAAGGTGCCGGTCGGCAAGGCCACCCTGGGCCGCATCATGGACGTGCTCGGCAACCCGATCGACGAAGTCGGCCCGATCGAAGCCGAAGACCAGTGGGTCATCCACCGCGAAGCGCCGTCGTACGACGACCAGGCGCTGGCCAACGAGCTGCTGGAAACCGGCATCAAGGTGATCGACCTGGTGTGCCCGTTCGCCAAGGGCGGCAAGGTCGGCCTGTTCGGCGGCGCCGGCGTGGGCAAGACGGTGAACATGCTGGAGCTGATCAACAACATCGCGACCCAGCACTCGGGCCTGTCGGTGTTCGCCGGCGTGGGCGAGCGTACCCGCGAAGGCAACGACTTCTATCACGAGATGCAGGACGCGGGCGTCGTCAAGATCGACAACCTGCCCGAGTCCAAGGTGGCGATGGTGTACGGCCAGATGAACGAGCCGCCGGGCAACCGCCTGCGCGTGGCGCTGACCGGCCTGACCATGGCCGAGTACTTCCGCGACCAGAAGGACGAGCACGGCAAGGGCCGCGACGTGCTGTTCTTCGTCGACAACATCTACCGCTACACGCTGGCCGGTACCGAAGTGTCCGCGCTGCTGGGCCGCATGCCGTCCGCGGTGGGCTACCAGCCGACGCTGGCCGAGGAAATGGGCGTGCTGCAGGAGCGCATCACCTCGACCAAGACCGGTTCGATCACCTCGATCCAGGCCGTGTACGTGCCCGCGGACGACCTGACCGACCCGTCGCCGGCCACCACCTTCGCGCACCTCGATTCCACCGTGACGCTGAGCCGCCAGATCGCCTCGCTGGGCATCTACCCGGCGGTGGATCCGCTGGACTCGACCAGCCGCCAGCTCGACCCGAACGTGGTCGGCGCCGAGCACTACGACGTGGCCCGCCGCGTGCAGGGCACGCTGCAGCGCTACAAGGAACTGAAGGACATCATCGCGATCCTCGGCATGGACGAGCTGTCCGAGGAAGACAAGCAGCTGGTGTACCGCGCCCGCAAGTGCGAGCGCTTCTTCTCGCAGCCGTTCCACGTGGCCGAAGTGTTCACCGGCGCCCCGGGCAAGTACGTGACGCTGAAGGAAACCATCCGCGGCTTCAAGATGATCGTCGACGGCGAAGTCGACCACATCCCGGAGCAGGCGTTCTACATGGTCGGCGGCATCGACGAGGCCATCAAGAAGGCCGAGGACATGGCCGCGAAGAAGGCGGCTTGATGGTGAGGGAATAGAGAATAGGGAATAGGGAACAGTAAGAGCCTCGCAACTGAGCGCGCTTCTCCCGATTCCCTATTCCCGACTCCCTATTCCCTAGCGAGCGAAGCGAGCAAAAACCAATGAGCCATACCCTTCGAGTCGACATCGTCAGCGCCGAGGCCGAGATCTTCCACGGCGAGGCGACGATGGTGATCGCCACCGGCGAAATGGGCGAGCTGGGCATCGCGCCCCGCCACGCGCCGCTGATCACCCGCCTCAAGCCCGGCCACGTCGACGTGGTGCTGGCCAACGGCGAGCGCCAGCAGTTCTGGGTCTCCGGCGGCATTCTCGAAGTGCAGCCGCAGGTGGTGACCGTGCTGGCCGATACGGCCGCGCGCGCCGCCGACCTGGACGAAGCGGCCGCGCAGCGCGCCAAGCAGGAAGCCGAGGACGCCCTGGCCAACCGCACCGACGCCGAGGACATCGCCGAGGCGCAGGCCAAGCTGGCCCAGGCGCTGACCCAGCTGCAGGCGCTGGAGCGCCTGCGCAAGAACCTCAAGCACTGATCTCCCGCGCCGGCCACGGCGGAAAGAGATATGCGGAACGCCGGCCTTGTGCCGGCGTTTTCGTTTGGGCATGTTGCGCCGGTGCATCCGAGGGAGCCGCGCGTGGCAAAGCGTTTCCGCATCGTGTCATCGGGTCTGGCGGCATGCCTTGCCGCCTGCGGCCAGGTGCCGCCACAAACATCGGCCACGCGGCCGCAGGGCGATGCCACCTGGCATGCCGTGGTGCCCGCAGGCACCGCGCGCTACGAGCTGGCGCTGGGCGAAGTCTCCAGCGGCGCCGCGCCCGAGCATCGCGTCACGCCCGTGTATCCGGCCTCGCTGCTGGCAAGCTGCCCGCCGCCCGAAGAAGTACGCGCGCTGTTCATCGTCAGCGCCACGGGCAAGGTCGACGACGTGCGCATCGACGACGAAGCCAGCGCGGGCGCCGACCGCCGCCTCTATATCGCCGCGGTGAAGGCGGCCGCCAGCCAATGGTTCTTCCTGCCCTTGAAAGTCGAACGCTGGGCCGCCGACGCCAACGGCGAAAGCCACCTCGTCGACAGCCAGGCGCGTCCGTTCAGCCTCGCCTACGATTTTCACTTCGAATGCCACGGAGGTGCGGCGCGCGTCACGGCCGGCGACGCTGCGTCAGCCCCCGGTCATGGAGCGAAATGAGCGGCTGCTATCCTGCTTCGCTGACCCAGGCTCCAAGGGACCGACATGAAGAACATGCCCCTGCACGTCATTGTCCTCGCCGCCGGCGAAGGCAAGCGCATGAAGTCCAAGAAGGCCAAGGTGCTGATGCCGCTCGCCGGCCGCCCGCTGCTGGCGCACGTGCTGGCCGCTGCGCGCGCGCTGTCGGCGCAGCAGATCCACGTGGTCTACGGCCACGGCGGCGACCAGGTGCTCGCCGCCTTCGAAGGCCAGCCTGACCTGCGCTGGGTGCTGCAGGCCGAGCGCCTGGGCACCGGCCACGCCGTGGCCCAGGCCCTGCGCGACGTGCCGGACGATGCCGCGGTGCTGGTGCTGTACGGCGACGTGCCGCTGACCCGGCCGTCCACCCTGCAGCGCCTGATCGATACCGACGAAGCGCTCACCGTGCTCGCCACCCGCGTGGCCGACCCGAAGGGCTACGGCCGCGTGCTGCTGGACGGCAACGGCTTCGTGCGCGCCATCGTGGAAGAAAAAGACGCCAGCGACGAGCAGCGCGCGATCGACCGCATCAACACCGGCATCGTCGCCGCGCACGCCGCCGCACTGAAGCGCTGGACCGCGAAGCTCGACCGCAACAACGCGCAGGGCGAGTACTACCTCACCGATATCTTCGCGATGGCCGCGGCGGAAAACCGCCCGGCCTTCTGCGTGGAATGCGACGACGAGATGGAAGCGGCCGGCGCCAACAATCCCTGGCAGCTGACCGAACTCGAAGCGGTCTACCGCCAGCGCGCGGCCAAGGCGCTGGCGCTGGAAGGCGTGCGCATCGCCGATCCGGCGCGCATCGATATCCGCGGCCGCGTCACGGTGGAGCGCGACGTGGACATCGACATCGACGTGATCCTGGAAGGCGACGTGCAGCTGGGCGAGGACGTGCGCATCGGCGCGTTCTGCCGCCTGAAGGACGTGCAGCTCGCCGCCGGCACCGTGGTGCAGCCGCACTGCGACCTGGAAGGCGTGGTCACCCACGGCCCCTGCACCATCGGCCCGTTCGCGCGCCTGCGCCCCGGCACCGAGCTGGCCGCCGGCGTGCACGTGGGCAATTTCGTCGAGACCAAGAAGGCGAAGCTGGGCGAGGGCAGCAAGGCCAATCACCTGAGCTATCTGGGCGACGCGGTGATCGGCGCGAAGGTCAATATCGGCGCCGGCACCATCACCTGCAACTACGACGGCGTGAACAAGAGCGTCACCCGCATCGACGATGGCGCGTTTATCGGCTCCAACAGCGCGCTGGTGGCGCCGGTGCGGGTGGGCGAGAACGCGACGATCGGCGCGGGCTCGGTGATCACGCACGATGCGCCGGCCGGGCAATTGACCGTGGCGCGTGGACGCCAGGCCACCTTGCATGGGTGGAAGCGTCCCGAGAAAAAATGAGCTTTGTCCTCACTGGATGCCGGCCTGCGCCGGCATGACGGTTTTTGATCGTCATTCCGGCGCAGGCCGGAATCCAGTAGCGAAGCGCCACATGGAGTGAGCGGCCCCAGAGCGTTGCTCTTTCCGCCAAAATGATCCAAAGACAAGGAGTGTCTTGCATGAACTTCCCCCTGCGCCTCTGTGCTGTGCTGCTTTCATCGCTGGCCGTCGTCGCCACTGCCGGCGATGCGCCGCACCGCGCACTGACCGGCCCGCCCTCGCACTACCTCTCCGTCTCCGGCAAGGACTATCGCCTGGCACCGGCGCATCCTCGCGACGCCGCCGGCCATGCCATCGACGGCGTCCATGCCACGCGCATCGAAGTCCAGGATGGCGAGGGCGACTGGGAAACGGTGCAGGACAACGAACTGCCCGCACTCGCCATCGCGGCTCCGCCGGAACTGCGCGACAAGCTCGACTGGTTCTACGCCAACGCCACCGGCTGGCTCGCCGTGCCGCGCGGCTGGAAACCGCAGCGCACGGCGGTAGGCGTCGACGGCAATACCGTCTTCAGCTTCGTCGCGCCGGAAGGCGCCGAAGCGGGATGGATGAGCTGGGAACTGTTTCCCGCCTGCCTGGGCTGCATCTACGAAGCGGCGCAGGGCGTGTTCCCCGGCGCGCACAAGCAGCTCGATACGCTGATGGAAACCTCGACGCCGGAACCGGTGCTCGAACCGAAGCCGGACCAACTGCAGCGGCTGGACCGCTGCACCGCGCGCCTCGCCTACCGCGTGCCGAAATCGCCGCCGGTGCGCGCGCTGATGGTGCTGGACCAGACCGGCGATCCGTTCTTCCGCGAACTGGCGATCGCCGCACCGGCTTCCTCGGCAGCGGTGGCGGATTTCCTGCTCGCCTCGTTCAAGGACGCGCACGGTGGCTGCGGCAAGCCCTGATCAGGCGTAGCGCCAGCCGTCGATCTCCACCAGCAGTTCGCGGCGGCAGACGTCGCCGTGCAGCAGCAGCACCGGTACGCCGGGCAGGCGCGCGGCGAGGAAGCCGAGCACGCGCGGCGCATCCGCCGCATGGCGCACATAGGCCTTCAGCGGCGAATGCGTGTCGAAGCCGGCCGGCATGCCGGCGTGCGCCAGCAGCGTTTCCAGGTTGGCCAGCGTTTCGGCCAGCTGCGCATCGAGGTCGTCCTCGTGCGCGGAACTGTGGCCGACCACCGCGGCGGTGCCGGAAATCGCCAGCACGTCCTGGCCCGGCAGCGACATGGCGCGGGCGAAGCTCGGCGGCGTGCGGCCGTACTGGCGCGGATAGCGCCAGGCGCTGACCTGGCGCGGATTCTCCACGCGCTGGCCGGGCTGGTCGCAGGCCAGCAGATAGACCTGCAGCTGCTGCTCGCCAGCGCGATGGCCAGCTCCATGATGGCCCGCTCCATGATGGCCAATCGCCGTGGCGGCGGGAAAGCCTTCGCGGAAGAACTCGCCCATGCCGGCCGCGCGGCCTTCGCAGAACAGCTTGTAGCGCTCGGCGTCGCCGTCGCCCTGGTTGATCGCGCCGAGGTAATTCCAGATGCGCTGCACGTGCTGTTCCGGCCGGCGCGCGAGGAATTCGCGCAGCAGGCGGTAGGCCAGTTCGGCGGTAGCGCGCGGGCCGCCATGCGCGTGTTCGTCCAGGTCCACCGCGGCGAACAGCCAGCCCGCGCCGGCGGACCAGCGCAGCGCGCCTTCGCGGCCGTGTTCGACTTCGCCGTCGACCTGCCAGACCTCCAGCGGCGTCGGCGCCTCCATGCCTTCGAGCGGCACGGGCAGATAGCGCGGATCGTCGTGCAGCGGCGCGCCGGCGCCGAAGCCCAGCGCGGCCAGCGTGCCGGTTTCGGCCAGCACCGCGGCCAGGGCCTCGTGGCGGTAGGAGATGCGGGGGGCGCGCCTTTCCAGGGCGGCCGGCTGGATGCTTTCTGAACCGGGAACCATGCACCGTAACCAGGGACGACAAGGCCGCCATGTTACACTGCCGCCCCATGCCAGCCGGGGGGGAGGGCATGTCCAGAGCAGTACGGAACGAGCATGGCAGAGCAGACCGCGGCACAACGTGAACTGGCGATCCTGATCGTCGAGAGCCTCAACCTGGAAGACCTGCAGCCCGGGCAGATCGACCCCGACACCCCGTTGTTCGGCGGCGAGCTGGGCCTGGATTCCATCGATGCGCTGGAGATCGCGCTGGCGGTGTCCAAGCAGTACGGCTTCCAGCTGCGTTCGGACAATCCGGACAACCGCGCCATCTTCGCCAGCCTGCGCTCGCTCGCCGAGCACATCGAAAAGCACCGCGCGGCCGCCTGAGCCATGCCGGCGATGCCCGCACGCCCGGCATCGTTCCCACGTTTGCGCACGCGCATGCCGGTGGCTGCATGAGCCCGACCTATCGCACCTGCGTGCGCATCGATCCCACGCATCCGTCGCTGCCGGGCCATTTCCCCGGCCAGCCGCTGGTGCCCGGCGTGGTGCTGCTGCAAGCCGTGGCGGACGCGTTGCGCGCCTGGCGCGGGCAGCGCCTGGCGCGCATCGCCGAAGCGAAATTCATGGCGCCGCTGCTGCCCGGCGAAGAGGCCGAGCTGCTGCTGAGCGAAAGCGGCGCGCGCGTGCGCTTCGAACTGCGCCGCGGCGAGCTGCTGCTGGCGCGCGGCGCGATCGAAGGCGAGGCGGCATGACCGAGCATTGGCAAAGCCGGCCCGAAGGCGGCGGGCGCTTCGCGCTGTGGCTGATCCGCAGCATCGCCCTGCATGGCGGGCGCGGTTTCGCGCGGCTGTTCCTGTATCCGATCACGCTGTACTTCTACTGGCGCCGCAAGCTGGAGCGCGAGGCCTCGCAGGCTTTCCTGGCGCGCGTGCTGCCGCATCGCGTCACCGCCTGGCATGTGCTGAAACACATCCACTGCTTCGCCTCGACCATGCTGGACCGCGTCTTCCTGCTGGCGCGCGGCGAGCGCGGCTTCGCCATCGAAGTGGAAGGCCTGGAGGCGCTGAGCCGCTACATGGACGAAGGCCAGGGCGTGCTGCTGTTCGGCTCGCACCAGGGCAGCTTCGAGGCGCTGCGCGCGATCAGCGCGCGCCGTCCCGAGGTGAACCTGCGCGTGCTGCTGGACAAGCAGAAGACGCCCGCGCTCACCGAACTGCTGGAAGCGCTGGCGCCGGAGATCGGCGACAAGGTCATCGACGCGTCGCAGGACGGCACCTCGGTCGCCATGCAGATGGCCGAAGCCTGCGGCCAGGGCGCGCTGGTGGCGATGCTGGCCGACCGCGGCCGCGAACACGAAGTGCTGCGCCGCGCCGAGCTGCTGGGCAGCCCCGCGCCGTTCCCGATCAGCCCCTGGCTGCTGGCGCATACGCTGCGCGTGCCGGTGGTGCTGTGCTTCGGCCTGTACCTGGGCGGCAACCGCTATCGCCTGGTCTTCGAAGCCTTCGCCGACCGCGTGGAGATCCCGCGCCCGGGCCGTGCGCAGGCGCTGGACGCGGTCATCGCCCGTTATGCGCAGCGCGTCGAGCATTACATCCACGCCGCCCCCTACAACTGGTTCAACTTCTATGATTTCTGGCAGCAAGACACTGGCGCTCCTGTTCGGCCTGAGCCTGTCGTGCTGGGCGAACGCCCAGGAGCCTGAGGCGCGCGCGGCCGGGTCGAGTTCGGCCGATGCACAGGCGCTGATCGCTTCGCTGGCCCGTCCCGCGCCGTCGCGCACGCCGTTCGCCGAAGCCCGCTTCATGAAGGTGCTGGAACAGCCGCTGGTGGTCTCCGGCGAACTGGCCTGGCTGGGCGGCGATCGCCTGGAGCGCCGCGTGGAGAAGCCGGCCAGGGAAACCGCCACCATTGCCGACGGCGAGGTGACGCAGCAGCGCGAAGGCCGCAAGCCGCGCAGCTTCTCGCTGCGCCGCGCGCCGCAGCTGCAGGTGCTGCTGGACAGTTTCGTGGCCCTGCTCGGCGGCGATGCCGGCCGGCTCAACCAGGCCTTCGACGTGCGCCAGGAAAGCCATGCCGGCGGCTGGACCCTGACCCTGGTGCCGCGCGATGCGCGCGTGGCGAAAGCCATCGCCAGCATCCAGATCGACGGCCGCGGCGGCGAGCCGCGCTGCATGCGCATGCAGGAAGCCGACGGCGACCTGGCCGTGGACCTGCTCGGCGACCTGGCCGCGCGCATGCCGGCGGCGCCGACGCGCGACGCCCTCGCGGCGCTGTGCAAGGGCGGCTGAACGTGAAGCGCGGCGTGCTGCTGGCCGTGTGGCTGCTGGCGCTGGCCGGGCTCGGCCTGCTGGTGTCGCAGCGGCTGAAGGTGAGCGGCGACCTGCGCGACTTCATGCCCGCGCCGGTCGATGCCGATCAGCGCCTGCTGATGGAGCAGGTCGGCGACGGCCCCGGCTCGCGGCTGCTGCTGCTGGCGATCGATGGCGGCGACGACGCGGCGCTGGCTGCGTTGAGCCAGGGCCTTGCGGGTGCGCTGCGTCCTGATCCGCGCTACACCCAGGTGCTCAACGGCAGCTTCGACCTCACCGCGCTGGACGAAAAGCTGCTGCCGTACCGCTATCTGCTTTCGCCGACGCTGGATCAACAGCGCTACGACAAGGCCTTCCTCGCCGACCAGCTCGACCAGCGCCTGGACGATCTCTCTTCGCCCGCCGCCGCGCTGCTGAAAGGCCTGCTGCCGCGCGATCCCACGCTGGAAGTGCTGAAGCTGGCCGAACGCTGGACGCCCGCGCGCACGCCGGAGACGCGCGAAGGCGTGTGGTTCTCGCCGCGGCGCGAGGCGCTGCTGGTGGTGCAGACGCGCGCAGCGGGTTTCGATCCGGCGGCGCAGGGCGAGGCGGTGAGCGGGATCGAGCAGGCGTTCCATCGCCTGCCCGGCGCGGGCGGCGCGCGCCTGACCATCAGCGGCCCCGGTTATTTCAGCGTGGTGGTGGGCGAGCACACGCGGCGGGAGGCGGAGTGGATCGGCAATGTGTCCACCGCCGGTTTCATCCTGTTGCTGCTGCTGGCGTATCGCAGCATCGGCTCGCTGCTGCTGTCGGCCTTGCCGATCGCCAGCGCGGCGCTCGGCGGCATCGCGGCGCTGGTGCTGGCGTTTCCGCAGGTGCACGGCATCACGCTGGCCTTCGGTTTCACCCTGCTGGGTGTGGCGCAGGAATACCCCATCCGCGTGCTGAGCCACCGCCGCGCGGGCGAGGACGCCGTGGCCAGCGTGCGCGGCCTGTGGCCGCTGCTGCTGACCGCCATCGCTTCGGCGTGCATCGCTTATCTGGCCTTCTACGCCTCGGGCGTGAACGGCCTGCAGCAGCTGGCCGTGTTCACCATCACCGGCCTGCTGGTGGCCGGCCTGTGCACGCGCTATCTGCTGCCGCGCCTGCTGCCGGCGCAGGTGCGCGACGTGGCGCAGATGCCGTGGCTGGCACGCGCGCGCCGTTTCTTCGACCGGCTGCCCCGTCCGCGCTGGCTGCCGGTGCTGGTGGCCGTCGCCATCGTGGCCGCGCTGGCGCTTGCGCCCGGGCCGTTCTGGCAGAACAACCTCGCCGCGCTGACGCCGCTGCCGCAGGACCTGCTGCAGCGGGATGCGCGCCTGCGCGAAGCCCTGGGCGCGCCGGACGTGCGCTATCTGCTGGTACTGCAGGCGCCCGATGCGCAGGGCGTACTGCGCCTGTCGGAGCAGCTGGAGCCGAAGGCCACCGCGCTGGTAGCCGGGCATGCCGCCGATGCCATCGAACTGCCTTCGCGCTATCTGCCAAGCATCGCCACGCAGCAGCAGCGCCAGCGCCAGTTGCCCGATGCCGCCAGCCTGCGTGCCGCACTCGCGGAAGCGACGCAGGGCATGCCGTTCCGCAAGGATCTGTTCGAGCCGTTCGTGGCCGATGTCGAGCAGGCGAAGACCTTGCCGCCGTTGACGCCGGAAGTCTTCGCGCAAAGTGCGCTAGGCCAGCGCTTCGCCGCGATGCTCGTGCAGCGCGAAGGCCAATGGCTCGGCCTGGCGACGCTCAGCGGCGTGCACGACGTGGCCGCGCTCGAAGCACTGGCCAAGGACAGCGGCGGCAACGTGCGCGTGCTCGACCTGAAAGCCGCCGCCGAATCGCTGGTGGCCGATTACCGCGTGCGCATCCTGCATGCGCTGGCCATCGCCGCGGTGCTGCTGGTGCTGACCGTGTCGTTCGCGCTGCGCGGCTGGCGCCGCGCCTGGCGCGTACTGGCGCCGATGACGCTCGCCACCTTCCTGGTGCTGGCGGTGGAGCGCGCGGCCGGCGTGGAGATCTCGCTGTTCCACCTGGTGGCGCTGACCTTGGCCGCCGGCCTGGGCCTGCACTACGCGCTGTTCTTCGAGCGCGATACGGACGACGCAGCCGAACAGCGCCGCACCCTGCACGCCACCCTGGTATGCGTGGCTTCCGCGCTGCTGGTGTTCGGCATGTTCGCCTGGAGCAGCATCCCGGTGCTGCGCGCCATCGGCCTTACGGTGAGCCTGGGCGTGGCCTTCCATTTCTGCCTTTCGACCCTGATGGCGCCGCATGCTCGACCGGACTGACTGGGCCCGGCTGATTCCGCATGCGGGCCAGATGTGCCTGCTCGATGCGGTGCTCGCGTGGGACGCCGCCACCATCCACGCCATGAGCGAAGGCCATGCCGCCGCGGCGCATCCGCTGCGTTCCACGCACGGCTTGCACGCACTGCACTTGTCCGAATACGGCGCGCAGGCGATGGCGGTGCACGGGGCGTTGAGCGCCAGGGCGCGCGGCGACACCGCGGTGCGCCAGGGGCGTCTGGTCAGCCTGCGCGACGTGGTGCTGGCGGTGGAGTACGTCGACCCGCAAAGCGGCCGGCTCGACATCCACGCGGAACAACTGTTCGCCGACGAAGCCGGCGCGCAATACGCGTTCCGCGCGGAGCAGGCCGGGCGCGTCCTGGCCAGCGGACGCGCCGCGGTGATCTACGTCGCCGGCTGACTCAGCGCGCCGGCGCCGCCGTATCGAACACGATCGGCCGGCTCGCGCGCGAACGCCGGTAGCTGGCCCACACCTCGCCGTAATGCAGCACGCGGCCCACCGTGTAGGTGGTGATGCGCACCACGTCGCGCACCGGATTGAAATGGCTCAGGCGGAACTCGCCCTGGTAGCGCGAGGCGATCGGCACCGAAGCCATCCCTAAGCCCTTCTCGCGCGAGGCGGCGATCAGGATGGCCGCTTCGAACACGAAGTTCTCCGCGGGCAGTTCCACCAGGTCCAGCGCGGCGCGCGGATACCAGCGCTGGCCGCTCTGCGTGTCGGCCACCGGCTGCGCGCAGGCCCAGGAAATGCCCCAGTCGGCGATCGCGTTGGCGATGCGGCGGGCCTTGGGCTGCTGTGCTTTGTCGAGCAGGCGGGCGCCGATCACGATGTGGTGCGGATAGCGCTGCGCGGCGGCGACGATGCGCGGCACGTCGCTGGCCAGGTGCTGGCCGTCGCCGTCCATGGTCACCACCGCGTCGAAGCCCTGGCGCAGCGCTTCGCGGAAACCGGTGCGCAGCGCCTCGCCCTTGCCGCGGCGCCGTTCGTGGCGCAGCAAGGTCACCGGCAGGCGCGCGACGATGTCCGGCGTGCGGTCGTCGGAGCCGTCATCGACCACGATGACCGGCGCGCCCAGCGCGATCGCCGCGCCGACCACGGATTCGATGGCCGCCTCTTCATTGAGGCAGGGGATAAGTACACACCAAGGGTTGGCCCGGACATTCAAGCGACGTTCTCCATGAGGATTTCCAGGCCGAGCCCTCCCGCTGCGGCCATCTGACAATGACGATCCCGGCCCGCCAGAACGACAAGCAGCGGCAGCGCCGCGGCGGCCGTGGCATTGGCCTCGCTCCAGGCGGCCGGCAATGCGCCGCCGTCCATAGGCGTTGCCGCGCGCGGCGCCAGCTGCAGCGACAGCGTGGCGAGCGTGCGCGGCGAGGTTTCCGGTGCGAGCACGAAGGCGCAGCCGAAGGCCTGGGTACTGCGGGTGATCGGCGCCAGCGGACCGGCGCCGGCGACGTCGCTGCACACGAACAGCACCGGGCGCTGGTCGGCCAGCGCCATGGCGGCCGCTTCCAGCAGGCCGGCGCCGGTGCTGTCGTGCCAGGCGCACACGGCCGAGGACGGCGCGTGGCAGCCGGTGGCGATGGTCCAGTAGCCGGCGGCGGCGTTGTGCACCGAGTTGTGGAAGCGCGTGGGCGACAGCTCGGTCGGCGCGTGCGCCAGCGTCTCGCACATGTAGTCGGTGATGCTCAGGTCGCCGAAGGCGGAGCCGAACACGCAGGCCAGCTCCGCCGGCGCGCGTCCGCTCATGGCCACCGCCTGGCCGGCCACTTCGACGGCCAGCAGCACGCTTTCCGGCGCGCGCCGGCGTTCGTTCGCCGGCAGCGTCGATGCGGGCGGCTTGCCCGCAGGCGCGGGCGGCGGCGTGCCCTGCAGCTGCGCGTGCAGCGCGGCGAAATCCGCCAGCTGCGGCGACCACAGGCCGATGCCTTCCACGTGAACCCGCATGCTCATGCCGCCGCCTTGCCGAACGCGAGGCAGGCATTGTTGCCGCCGAAACCGAAAGAATTGCTCAAGGCGATGCGTACGTCGCGTCGTTCGCCGCGCCAGGCGAACTGCGGTCCGCAGGCAGGGTCCGGCTCGTCGCCGCCGAGGTTGCCGGGCACGAAGCCGTGTTCCAGCGCGAGCAGGGCGAACGCGGCCTCGACGATGCCGGCCGCGCCCAGGGTGTGGCCGGTATAGCCCTTGGTGGAACTGGCGCGCGTGCTGGCCGGGAAGATGCGGCCGATCAGCGCGGCTTCGACTTCGTCGTTCTTCAGGCTCGCGGTGCCGTGCAGGTTGATGTAGTCGACCTGCGCGGCGTCGAGGCCGGCGCGCGCCAGCGCATCGCGCAGCGCCAGCTCGGCGCCGAGTCCTTCCGGATGCGGCGTGGACATATGGTGAGCGTCGCTGGCTTCGCCGTAGCCGAGCAGGCGCGGCGCGGCGGGCGCGGCCCCGGCGCGCTCGAGCAGGGCGAAGCCGGCGGCCTCGCCCAGCGACAGGCCGCGGCGCGCGCGGTCGAACGGGCGGCAGCGTTCCGGCGATACCAGTTCCAGCGAGTTGAAGCCGAACAGCACGCTGCCGCACAGCGTGTCGACGCCGCCGACCACGGCGGCATCGACCAGGCCTAAGCGGATCAGCCGCTCGGCGCTGGCGAACACCTTGGCGCTGGACGAGCACGCGGTCGACACCGTCAGCGCCGGCCCCTGCAGGCCCAGCGCTGCGGCGACGAAGGCGGTGAGCGAGTGCGGCATGTGCACGCCGGAGCGCTCCAGGTCGGCCGGCATGCGGCCGTTTTCCAGGCGCCGGTAGCCTTCCTCGGTGGCGCCGATGCTGGCCGTGGAGGTGCCCAGCACCAGCGCGATGCGCGCGGCGCCGTAGCGCGCGATGGCCGCTTCGGCCTGCGCCAGGAAGCCGTCCTGCTGCAGGCCCAGCCAGGCCAGGCGGTTATTGCGGCATTCCCAGGCGGCGAAGGCGGCGGGCAGGGGCGCGTCCTCGACGCCGTCGACGCGGCCGATCCAGCAGGCCAGCGGTGCGTCGCCGAAATCGTTGGGGCGCAGGCCGCCGCGCGCCGCTTCGAGCGCGCGAAGGTGATCGGCAACGCCGTGGCCCAGTGCGGACGTCACGGTGTATGCACTGACGGCAAGTGGATGAATGGGTTGGGGCATCGCGGGAGCCTAGCGGGCGGCCGCTGGGTGCGCCCAGTGCGGCCGGTTCTTGCGTTCATATTTCCGCCTATTTTTTTCCATTGCGGCTTTCATAAGCCTTGCCCACACTGCTGGCCTTTTGCCGGACCCAGCCTTGTCCTCCCTGCCCGCACCCCTCAGACGCGGCCCCTGGCGCCATGCGCGCCGGCGTGACCTGGTGCACGTGGCAGTGGTAGTGGGCGCGGCGATGCTGCTGAGCCTGGGCCTGGTGTGGCTCGGTTATCTGCTCTACGTGTGGCGGGTGGCGGCGCGCAGCCCGCTGGCGCCGCCGCAGCGGCGCGACCTGCTGGTGTTCGGCCGCAAACTGATCGGCGACCGGCCGGAGCAGGACTACCAGCAGCGCCTGGCCCGCGCGCTGGCCCTGGTGCATGAAGGGCGCGTGGAGCGCATGTTCCTGCTCGGCGGCTGCAGCGGCGGCCGCATCAGCGAGGCGGAAGCCGGCCTGGCCTGGCTGCGGGCGCACGGCCTGCCGGACGCCGTGGCGCCCAGGCTCGAACAGGCCTCCACCGATTCGCTGGACAACCTGCGCCACGCCCGCAGCCTGCTGCGCCACGACGATCCCGGCCATGCGATGCCGCCGGTGGCGCTGGTGACCAGCCGCTATCACCTGCCGCGCTGCCTGCTGCTGGCGCGCTGGCTCGGGTTTACGGCGAGCGTGCCGGTGGCGGCGGAGGAACGCCTGCGCCTGGACCGCCGCATCGCGCTGCGCCTGCTGGCCGAGGCGGCCTATGTGATGTGGATCGACCTGGGCCTGCGCTGGGCGCGGCGCATCGGCCATGCGCGGCTCTTGATGCGCGTGCGCTAGGGCGCGGCGCACGGTCGCAGTCCCGGCGCCGGAGGGCTTGCTAAGCTCGCGGTGTTTTCCCCTCCCCGGACGCCTAGATGAGCCAGCAAACCGACCGAGTCGAACAGTTCCTGCGCGCATTGCAGGACCGCATCTGCGCAGCGGTCGAACAGTTGGACGGCAAGGCGAAGTTCGTCGAGGACGCCTGGACGCGCCCCGCCGGCGGCGGTGGCCGCACGCGCGTACTGCGCGACGGCGCGGTGTTCGAGCAGGCCGGCGTGAATTTCTCGCTGGTGCACGGCAGCCAGCTGCCGCCCAGCGCCACCGCGCACCGGCCGGAGCTGGCCGGCGGCGGTTTCGTCGCCACGGGCGTGTCGCTGGTTCTGCATCCGCATAATCCTTATCTGCCGACCACGCATGCCAACGTGCGTTATTTCGAGGCGGGCAAGGACGGCCTGGAGCCGGTGTGGTGGTTCGGCGGCGGCTTCGACCTCACGCCGTTCTATCCTTTCGACGAAGACGTGGCGCACTGGCATACGGTGGCGCGCGACCTGTGCGCGCCGTTCGGCGCCGACGTCTATCCGCGCTATAAAAAATGGTGCGACGAGTATTTCTATCTCAAGCACCGCGCCGAGACGCGCGGCGTCGGCGGCCTGTTCTACGACGACTTGAACGAAGGCGGCTTCGAGCGCTGCTTCGATTTCACCAAGGCCGTGGGACAGGGTTTCCTCGACGCCTACCTGCCGATCGCCGAGCGCCGCAAGGACACGCCGCATGGCGAGCGTGAACGCGAATTCCAGCTGTACCGGCGCGGGCGCTACGTGGAATTCAACCTGGTCTACGACCGCGGCACGCTGTTCGGGCTGCAGTCGGGCGGGCGCACCGAATCGATCCTGATGAGCCTGCCGCCGCGCGTGCGCTTCGAATACGCCTATACGCCGGAGCCGGATTCGGCCGAGGCGCGGCTGGCGGATTACCTCAAGCCGCGCGACTGGCTTTGACAAAAAAAGCGGGCGGCCCGGTCGGGCCGCCCGCATCGGTGGATCAGTCGTCCGAGGACGGCATGTCGCCGGAGAACTTGGTCGGCGTGGCGCCCTTGATCGTGCCGACCTGGGCGCTGTCGCTGATCTGCAGGATCACCTCGCGGCGGAATTCCAGCGTGCCCTGCACCACGGCGTGCGGGCCGATCACCACGTGCGGCGGGCGGTTGTTGCTGTTGAACCAGCCGCTGGGCTTGTCGACCAGGATGCCGCCTTCGACGCGCGAATTGGCGCCGATGTAGATGCTGCCGTTGACCGTCTCGATGCCGTGGCCGATATGGCCGCCGTCGAGGTTGATGCGGCCGTTGACGTTGCCGACCTTGCCGGCCACGTCCGCGCCCTTGCCCAGGCGAATCGCGCCATTGGTGGTGCTGACTTCGCCGCTGACCTTGGCGCCGGCGCCCAGCGTGGCCGAGCCGTTGACCGTTTCCACCTCGCTGGCCTGCGCGCGCTCGCCCAGTTCCACCGAACCGTTCACCGTGCTGGCCTTCTGTACCACGGCGCGCTCGCCCACGTGCACCGAGCCGTTGACTGAGCTGACGTCGCCGGCCTGCTGGCCGGCCTCGACGCGGACCGCGCCATTGACCTTGTCGATATCGTTGTCCCGGGCCTGGGCGGCCAGCGGCAGCGCGAGGACGAGGGCCAGGGTGAGCAGGGTGCGGCGCATGGCGGAACTCCTTGAGTGAATGACCTGCCTAGGATGCTCCGCCGCGGCACGGGGTTTAGCATGACCTTCGACAGGGGCGCGATTTGACGGGCAGCAGGGCGGCCTGCACCATCCGGTCTTTCCCCGCAGCCCTTTCATCGCCATGCACAAACTCGTACTGATCCGCCACGGCCAATCCCAGTGGAACCTCGACAACCGCTTCAGCGGCTGGGCCGACGTCGACCTCACCGCGCAGGGCATGGAAGAGGCCAGGGAAGCCGGGCGCCTGCTGAAAGAGGCCGGCTACAGCTTCGACGTGGCGCACACCTCGGTGCTCAAGCGCGCGGTG
This sequence comes from Dyella marensis, assembly GCF_049532885.1. Classification (NCBI taxonomy): domain Bacteria; kingdom Pseudomonadati; phylum Pseudomonadota; class Gammaproteobacteria; order Lysobacterales; family Rhodanobacteraceae; genus Dyella; species Dyella marensis. The sequence continues at coordinate 4,695,347 of NZ_CP064029.1, read as the reverse complement.
CGCACGCTGTGGGGCGTGCAGGACGAGATGGGCCTGATGTGGATCCCCGTGGTCACCGACTGGCGCCTCAACGAGCGCCACTACGGCGCGCTCACCGGCCTCAACAAGGCGGAGACCGCGGCGAAGTTCGGCGAGGACCAGGTCAAGGTATGGCGCCGCAGCTACGACATCCCGCCGCCGGCGCTGGAGCGCGCGGACAACGAGTCGGTGCAGGACCCGCGCTATGCGGGCCTCGATCCTTCGCTCATTCCCGACACCGAATGCCTCAAGGACACCGTGGCCCGCGTGCTGCCGTACTGGCACGACGCGCTGGCGCCGGCGATCCGCTCCGGCCAGCGCGTGGTGGTGGCCGCGCACGGCAATTCACTGCGCGCGCTGGTGAAGTACCTGGACGGTATGTCGGACGACGACATCGTCGAGCTCAACATCCCCAACGGCGTGCCGCTGGTGTATGAGTTCGACGAGCACCTCAAGCCGCTGCGCCACTACTACCTGGGCGACGCCGAGGCGATCGCGGCGAAGATGGCCGCGGTGGCCAACCAGGGCAAGGCGAAGTAAGCGCCGCGCCGCGCGGGTGACACGCGTCACCCGCGATGGCTGTGCGGCGTCAATCGCCGTGCAACACCGCGGGCGTTAGGCTGCGCCAACTTCCACCGACGAGTGCCGGCCATGATGGCTCCGAACATGATTCCCGCGCTGATGGTTCCACTGGCCGCGTTCGCCATCTACCGGCGCGTGCGCGGCAATTTCGGGCCGCAGCCGATCCGGCGCAAGCGCATGATGGCGCGCGTGGCCATCTTCGCCGTGCTGGCCGTGGTGTTCGCCCTGACGGGCCTGTACGACCCCATGCTGCTGGCGGGACTGGCCGGCGGCATCGCCGGAGGGGCGGTGCTGGGCCTGGCGGGCCTGCGCCTGACCCGCTTCGGGCAGAACGAGCAGGGCGCGGACGTCTATATCCCCAACCCCTGGATCGGCGCGGCGCTCACCGTGCTGCTGATCGGCCGGCTGGCCTGGCGCTTCCTCGAAGTGATGCCGCAGATCAAGGATCCCGCGCTGGCCGCGGCCGCGGGCCACGCGCCGCCGGTGGGCAGCCCGCTGACCCTGGCGGTATTCGGGCTGATGGTGGGCTACTACCTGGTGTATTTCATCGGCCTGCTGGTGCACCACCGGCGCTTCCAGCGCGAGCGCGGCATCGCCGCCTCGGCCGACTGAGCGGGGGCGCCCTCAGAGCGCGTCGTTGTCCAGCTCGCCGGTGCGGATGCGGATGACCTGGTCCAGCGCGCTGACGAAGATCTTGCCGTCGCCGATCTTGCCGGTGCGCGCGGCCTGGGAAATGGCTTCGACCACGCGGTCCAGCTGCTCGTCCGCCACCGCCACTTCCAGCTTGATCTTGGGCAGGAAGTCGACCACGTATTCGGCGCCGCGGTAGAGCTCGGTGTGGCCCTTCTGGCGGCCGAAACCCTTCACCTCGGTCACCGTGATGCCCTGCACGCCCACTTCGGCCAGCGCCTCGCGCACGTCGTCGAGCTTGAAGGGTTTGATGATCGCCACCACCAGCTTCATGGGAACCTCGTCACTTAAGGCAGCGGGCGGCAGGCGCCCCCGGGGAGCGGCATTTTGCCCGTCCCGGGGCGGATTTGTCGCCTGTGACGATGGTGTGTAGGAAAATCCCTACATAAAGCAGCGGAGCAGGCCGATGGCGTACAAACTAGGCATTTACTTAGACTTCTTTCCGACGAGTTCGAGGTGCTATCCATGATGGATAGGCAGGATATCGATCAGCTTGCCTTACGACTTGCCTCGTTGGTTCCGCCAGGATTGGCTCAGGCGCATGAGGACCTCCGCGCCAACTTTTCCGATGTCCTTGCGCAGGGACTGCGCCGCCTCGACCTAGTCACCCGCGAGGAGTTTGACGTCCAGAGCCTCTTGCTCGCCCGTACGCGAGCCAGAGTGGAAGCCTTGGAGCGACGAGTGGCCGATCTGGAGGCGCTCGCCGCATCGCGCGGGGGCTAGCCCTTCTCCCTCCCGGGAGCCGTCCCCGGTCCGTCACCCTCACCCCGAGAACGACCGGGGGCGGTCATTCTCTTTGCCCGCTCCGGAAACGCCGTCGCCATGAGTCTTGCCGTCACCCTCAGTCGAGCCCAGGAGGGGGTGGCCGCGCCGCAGGTGATGGTCGAGGTGCATCTTTCCGGCGGCCTGCCCGGCACCAATATCGTCGGCCTCCCCGAAGCCGCCGTGCGCGAAGCGCGCGACCGGGTGCGCGTGGCGATCCAGAACACCGCCTTCGAATACCCCAACCGCCGCGTCACCGTGAACCTGGCCCCGGCCGAGCTGCCGAAGGACGGCGGGCGTTTCGACCTGGCGATCGCGCTGGGCATCCTCGCCGCCGGCAACCAGGTGCCGCGCGAGCGGCTCGACAACTGCGAATTCCTCGGCGAACTGGCCCTGTCCGGCGCCTTGCGCGGCGTCTCCGGCGTATTGCCCGCGCTGATGCGCGCCCGCGCACGCGGCCGCAAGGTGGTGGTGCCGCGCGCCAATGCGGCGGAGGCGGCGCTGGTGTCCGATGCCGACGTGCGCGTGGCCGATTCGCTGGCCGAGGTCTGCGGCTGGCTGCGCGGCGTACAGGACCTGCCCACCCCAGCCGCCGCCCCCGCCAACGACGAGCTGGCCGGCGACGGCCCGGACCTGCGCGACGTGCGCGGCCAGCGCCATGCGCGCCGCGCGCTGGAAATCGCCGCCGCGGGCGGCCATCACCTGCTGCTGGTCGGTCCGCCCGGCACCGGCAAGACCATGCTGGCCGAACGCCTGCCCGGCATCCTGCCGCCCTTGAGCGAATCCGAGGCGCTGGAAACCTGCGCCGTGCTGTCGGTAGCGGGGCAGGCGGTGGAAGCCGGGGAATGGCGGCGCCGGCCGTTCCGCGCACCGCACCACACCGCGTCCGGCGTGGCCCTGGTCGGCGGGGGTTCGCAGCCGCGGCCGGGGGAGATTTCGCTGGCCCACCATGGCGTGCTGTTCCTGGACGAACTCCCCGAATTCAGCCGCCACGTGCTGGAAGTGCTGCGCGAGCCGCTGGAATCGGGCTCGATCGTGGTCTCGCGCGCGGCGCGGCAATCCACGTTTCCGGCGCAGTTCCAGCTGGTCGCGGCGATGAACCCCTGCCCCTGCGGCTATGCCGGCGATCCGCGCGAACGCTGCCGCTGCACGCCGGACCGGGTGCAGCGCTACCGCGGCAAGATTTCCGGCCCGCTGCTGGACCGCATCGACCTGTGCGTGGACGTGCCGCGCCAGCCGCTGAGCGAACTGGGCGCCGCCCGCGGCGAGCACGACGAGGATTCCGCCACCGTCCGCGCCCGCGTGATGAAGGCGCGCAACCAGGCCTTGCAGCGCGCGGGGCGCAGCAACGCCGAGATCAACACCCGCGAACTGGAGCGCGACTGCGCCCTGGCCCCGGCCGAGCGCGCCTGGTTCGAGGCCGCGCTGGAACGGCTCGGCCTGTCCGCCCGCGCCTATCACCGCACCTTAAGAGTGGCCCGCACCATCGCCGACCTGGACGGCGGGGCGGCTTCGCTGGCCCGCGCGCATCTGGCCGAAGCGCTGCAGTACCGCCGTTTCTAGCCTTGCCGGCCAGGCTGCCGGGCCTGATCCGGCGAATTTGTGTACCGATCAGTATTGACTTGGGTCCGATACGGGCTAATATCTGCACCGACGAGTTCTCTTATGGACTCCGTCCCCCGCCACCCCGGTATCGGTCCCTCCCTCCCTCCCCCCGTCCGATACCGGGGTTTGGCCTTTCCCCCGCCGAACCTTCTCGTTTCGTTCCGGAATACTCCTATAGCGTCCACGCCTGGCCGCCTGGACACTGCGCGCCCTGCCGGCGCGGGTACCCTGTTGCCGCACTCGACGAAGGAACGCGAATGAGCACGCTCCAAATCAGCCTGATGCTCGCGGGCATGCTCGGCATCGGCTTCCTGGCGCAGTGGCTGGCCTGGCGCGTGCGGCTTCCCGCCATTCTGTTTCTGCTGCTGGCCGGCATCCTGCTGGGGCCGGTCTCCGGCCTGCTGCAGCCGGACCGCCTGCTCGGTGAGCTGCTGTTTCCGGTGGTGTCGCTGGCGGTGGCGGTAATCCTGTTCGAAGGCAGCCTCACCCTGCGTTTCGACGAGCTGCCCGGCATCGGCCATGCCGTGCGCGGGCTCGTCAGCTATGGCGCCGTGGTGGCGCTGGTGCTGCTGGCCGTCGCCGGCCATTACTTCGCCGGGTTGCGCTGGGAACTGGCCTGGCTGTTCGGTGCGCTCACCTGCGTCACCGGCCCGACCGTGATCGCGCCGATGCTGCGCACCTTGCGGCCGAATGCGCGCATCGCCAACACCTTGCGCTGGGAAGGCATCGTGATCGACCCGCTCGGCGCGCTGTTCGCCGTGCTGATCTACGAAGCCATCGTGTCGCGCCACCAGGGCCACACCATCGGCGTCTTCCTGGCCACCGTGGTGTGCGGCAGCGTGGCCGGCGCGCTGGCCGCCTGGACCATGGGTTTCCTGCTGCGCCGCCAGCTGATTCCCGATTACCTGCAGAACTTCGGCGTGCTCGCCGCGGTGCTGCTGGCGTTCTGTCTTTCCAATGCGATCGAACACGAATCGGGCCTGCTCACCGTCACGGTGATGGGCATCGCGCTGGGCAACATGCGCGGCGTGCATATCGACGACATCCTCGACTTCAAGGAAAGCCTCACCACCTTGCTGGTCTCCACCTTGTTCATCCTGCTCGCCGCGCGGCTGGAATGGCCGCTGCCGGACGGCATGCTGTGGGCGGGCATCGCGATCTTCATCGCGGCGCAGCTCATCGTGCGGCCGCTCACCGTGGCCATCTCCAGCATCGGCAGCGCGCTGAACTGGCGCGAGCGCGCGCTGATCGCCTGGGTGGCGCCGCGCGGCATCGTGGCGGCTTCGGTGTCCGCGCTGTTCGCGCTGAAGCTCGAAGCGCTGGGCATGCAGGATGCGCGCGCGCTGGTGCCACTGGTCTTCATCCTGATCATCGGCACCGTGGTGTTGCAGAGCGCCACGGCGCGTCCGCTGGCACGCTGGCTGAAGGTGTCGGAGCCGGACCCGAACGGCGTGCTGATCGCCGGTTCCGACAGCGTCGCGCGCGCCATCGCCAAGGCATTGAGCGATGCGGGCTTCCGCGTGGTGCTGGCGGACGACGCCTGGGAAGGCGTGCGCATCGGGCGCATGGAAGGACTCGGCACCTTCTTCGGCAACCCCGCCTCCAGCTATGCGGAACGCAATCTCGACCTCACCGGCATCGGCACCCTGCTGGCGCTGTCCACCCAGCGCGAGCGCAACTCGCTGGTGTGCGTGCACTACCGGCAGGAATTCGGCCGCGACCGGGTCTACCTGCTGCGCGTGCTGCCGCCGCAGGAATCCAACGGCCGCGCCATGCTCGCCGGCACCTTGATGGCGCCGCCGCTGTTTGCCGAAGACATGACGCACGCGCGCTTCGCCGAGCTGCTTGCGCAGGGCTGGCGCATCAAGTCCACGCGCCTGTCGGCCACCTTCGACTGGCCGCATTTCATCGAGCAGTACGGCTCCGGCACGGTGCTGCTGTTCGGCGTGGACGAGAAGAGCGTGCTGCGCGTGGTGTCCGCGCATCGCGAGGTGGAGCCGCGCCCCGGCTGGCTGGTGATCGCCCTGGTGCCGGCCGAGTAAGCGTCCCTGCATGGCGGGAGCCGGCGGGCGGACCCGCCGGCTCCCGCGCCGGCATCCCTGCCGGCGCCACGCCAAGTGGTGCTGGCCCGATCAGGCCGCCGAAGCGCGCCGTGCGTGGAACTGCGCTTCCTCGGTGGAACCCTTCAAGGCCGTGGTGGACGACTGCCCCTGCTGGATCGCCTGCGTCACCTGGTCGAAGTAGCCGGTGCCCACTTCGCGCTGATGCTTCACCGCGGTGAAGCCGCGCTCGGCAGCGGCGAACTCGCGCTCCTGCAGCTCCACGAAGGCGCTCATCTGGCGGCGCGCATAGCCGTGGGCCAGGTCGAACATGCCGTAGTTGAGGCTGTGGAAGCCGGCCAGGGTGATGAACTGGAACTTGTAGCCCATCGCCCCGAGCTCGCGCTGGAACTTCGCGATGGTGGCGTCGTCCAGGTTCTTCTTCCAGTTGAAGCTGGGCGAGCAGTTATAGGCCAGCAGCTTGCCGGGGAACCGCGCATGGATCGCCTCGGCGAACTTGCGCGCTTCTTCCAGGTTCGGCTTGCTGGTCTCGCACCACACCAGGTCGGCGTAAGGCGCATAGGCCAGGCCGCGGCTGATCGCCTGCTCCAGGCCGGGACGCACGCGGAAGAAGCCCTCCACGGTGCGCTCGCCGGTGACGAACGGACGGTCGTTGTCGTCGATATCGGAAGTGAGCAGGTCCGCCGCATCCGCGTCGGTGCGCGCCACCAGCAGGGTGGGCACGCCCAGCACGTCGGCGGCCAGGCGCGCGGCGGTGAGCTTGTCCACCGCTTCGCGCGTCGGCACCAGCACCTTGCCGCCCATATGGCCGCACTTCTTCACCGAGGCCAGCTGGTCTTCGAAGTGCACGCCGGAGGCGCCCGCTTCGATCATCGCCTTCATCAGCTCGAAGGCGTTGAGCACGCCGCCGAAGCCGGCTTCGGCGTCGGCCACGATCGGCACCATCCAGTCGATCTCGTCATTGCCTTCGGCGTGATGCAGCTGGTCGGCGCGCAGCAAGGTGTTGTTGATGCGCTTGACCACCTGCGGCACCGAATTGGCCGGATACAGCGACTGGTCCGGATACATCTCGCCGGCCAGGTTGGCGTCGGCGGCGACCTGCCAGCCGCTGAGATAAATGGCCTTGAGGCCGGCCTTCACCTGCTGCATGGCCTGGTTGCCGGTCAGCGCGCCCAGCGCGTTGACGAAGTCTTCCTGCTGCAGCGATTTCCACAGCCGCTCCGCACCCTGGCGGGCGATCGAATGCTCCACCGGCACGGTGCCGCGCAGGCGCACCACGTCGGCGGCGGTGTAGTTGCGGCGCACGCCGTTCCAGCGCGGGTTGTTCTGCCAGTCGAGGGTGAGCTGGTCGGCGGTGGGCAAGGCGTTCTTCATGAGATGACTCCTGGTAACAAAGGGCTTCGATGCGTCGCGCTCAGGCGAGGCGGTCGTAGGCGGGCAGGGTGAGGAAGTCGCCGAGCTGGGCGGCGTGCGTGAGCGAGGCGAGCAGCGCCGCGGCGTCGTCGGCGCGCGCGGCGCCGGGATGCGTGCTGGCGCGCAGGCGGTGGGTGTGCGCCGCGAGCGCCTGGTCGAACAGGGCGAAATCGATCGGTGCGTGATCGGTGAATTCCACGCCGCCGTGATGCAGCCACTGCCACAGCTGGGCGCGCGCGATTTCCGCGGTGGCCGCGTCTTCCATCAGGTGATGGATCGGCACGCAGCCCAGCCCGTCCAGCCACGCGGCGGTGTAGCGCAGCGCCACTTCCACGTTGTTGTCGAAGCCGGCGCGGCTGATGGTGCCGGCGCAGGGCGCGATCAGCTGGTCGCGCGACACCTGCACGTCGGCGCGCGCCACGTTGAGCTGGTTCGGCGAGGGCATGTACTTGTCGAAGATCTCGCGCGCCACCGGCACCAGCGCCGGATGCGCCACCCAGGTGCCGTCGTGGCCGGCCTGCACTTCGCGCAGCTTGTCGGCGCGCACCTTGGCCATGGCCGCTTCGTTGGCGGCTTCGTCGCCCTTGATCGGGATCTGCGCCGCCATGCCGCCCATGGCGAAGGCGCCGCGGCGGTGGCAGGTCTGGATCAGCAGTTCCGAATAGGCCTTCAGGAACGGCACCGTCATCAGCACCTGGCCGCGCTCGGGCAGCAGGCGGTCGCGGTGGCCGCGCAGGGTCTTCAGGTAGGAAAAGATGTAGTCCCAGCGGCCGCAGTTCAGGCCCACCGCGCGCTCGCGCAGCGCATGCAGAATCTCGTGCATCTGGAACACCGCCGGCAGCGTCTCGATCAGTACGGTGGCCTTCATGCAGTTCGCCGGCAGGCCGAGTTCGTCCTCGGCGGCAGCCATCACCTCATGCCACAGCGCGGCTTCTTCCATTGCCTCCAGCTTGGGCAGGTAGAAGTACGGGCCGCGGTCGCGCTGCTGCAGGCTACGGGCGTTGTGGAAGGCGTACAGGCCGAAGTCGACCAGGGCGCCGGACATCGGCTCGCCGTCCACCGTCAGGTGGCGCTCCGGCAGGTGCCAGCCGCGCGGGCGGACCACCAGCACGGCCGGGTCGTGGCCAACGCGGTAGGTCTTTCCCTCCGGCGAGGTGTAGCCGATGGTGCCGTTCACCGCGTCGCGCAGGTTGATCTGGCCGTCGAGCTGGTTGGCCAGCGTCGGCGCGCTGGAGTCCTCGAAGTCGGCCATGAACACCTTCGCGCCGGAATTGAGCGCGTTGATGATCATCTTGCGCTCGACCGGGCCGGTGATCTCCACGCGGCGGTCCTGCAGGGCGGCGGGGATCTTGCCGACCGTCCAGTTGCCTTCGCGGATGGCGCGGGTGTCGGCGCGGAAATCCGGCAGCACGCCGGCGTCGTAGCGGGCCTGCCGGGCACGGCGGGCGGCCAGCAGGTCCAGGCGGCGCCGGTTGAAGCGGCGGTGCAGGCCGGCCAGGAAGGCCAGGGCCGCCGGGGTCAGGATGCTCTCGTGGCCGGGACCGGTCCGGCCTTCGATCCGGACGGACGGCTGGGGCAGGCGTTCTTGGGGGACGGCCATGGCGCTTCTCCATCGATGACGATGGGGCGACACTAGGTCGCCGAGCTTGGCTTTGACAAAGCGAATGTTTCAATTTTAGATATTGGCAATGCTAATGATCTTTCCAACTCATTGAGCAAAAAGCCGTGCCGAAGGCGTCCGACAAGCTGAACAAGCCTCGCAAGGGCCGCAAATCGACTCCGCGGCGCCGCGCCGGCGACGTCGCCCCGGCCGAGGGCACCGCGCGCTTCTACTACAAGGGCAACCGCCAGAAGCAGCTGCGCGCCTTCGTCTACACCGTAAAGCTGGGCACCCTCACTCGCGCCGCCGAGGCGCTGTACCTGTCGCAGCCCAGCGTGAGCCTGCAGCTGCAGGCGCTGGAACGGGAGCTGGGCACGCGCCTGCTGGAGCGCAGCCGCCGCCGCATCAACCTCACCGATGCCGGAGAAGCCCTGTACGAGCTGGCGCGCCCCCTGGTGGAAGGCTGGGAATCGCTGGACCGCGACTTCCAGGCCAAGGTGAAGGGCCTGCAGAGCGGCCGCCTGACCATCGCCGCCGGCACCTCCACCATCCAGTACCTGCTGCCGGACCTGGTGCGCCGCTACCGCGAGCGGTACCCGGCCGTGCAGCTGCAGCTGGCCAACGTCACCGGCAAGGACGGCCTGGCCCTGCTGCGCGCGGACGAGGCGGATTTCGCCGTGGGTTCGATGCTGGACGTGCCCAACGACATCGCCTGGGCGCCGGTCTACCACTACGACCCGATGCTAATCACGCCGCCGGATCATCCGCTGGCGGGCAAGGACAGCATCCGGCTGGAGGATCTCTCGCCCTACGGCCTGATCCTGCCGCCGCAGCGCCTGTCGACGTACCGCATGGTGGACCTGGTGTTCCAGCAGCGGCAGGTGCCCTACCAGGTGGCGATCGAGGTGGGCGGCTGGGACGTGATCAAGGAATACGTCGCGATGGGCTTGGGGATCTCCATCGTCACCGGCATCTGCATCACCGAGGCCGACCGCGCGCGTTTGGCCGTGCGCAATCTGCGGCAGTACTTTCCGCAGCGGGCCTACGGGGTGGTGATGCGCAAGGGGAAATTTCTAAGCGCGGAAGCGCGGGCCTTTATCGATCTGATCCGGCCTGGCCTGCTGACCCATCGCGATTACGACGAATCGGGGCATTCCGAACGGTAGGTTGGGGTGAGCCGCAGGCGAACCCCAACCTCGGGCGCATCGCGTCGTTGGACGTTACTGCTGCCGCTGCATCGCCAGCCGGATACCGAAGCCCAGCAGCACCGTCCCGCACGCACGATCCATCCACTGCCCGAAGTGCGGCCGCGCATCCAGCAGCCGGTGCACCTGGCCGCCCAGCATCGCCAGCACCATCGACCACACCAGGCCGACGCCGATAAAGCTCAGGCCCAGCACGGCCAAACCCCACTGCGGATGCGCCGCCTGCATCGACACGAACTGCGGCAGGAAGGCGAGGAAGAACAGCGCCACCTTCGGATTCAGCACATTGGTCAGCATGCCCTGGCGGAACGCCGCGCCCAGGCCGCGGCCGCGCGTCACCGTCGGCTGCCGCGCACTCTGCTTCGCCAGCAGCATGCGCACGCCCATCCACACCAGATACGCCGCGCCCAGATACTTCAGCGCCGCGAACGCCAGCGCCGAGGTCATCAGGATCGCCGAGATGCCGAGCACGGCCGCCAAGGTATGCACCAGGCAGCCCGTATTGATGCCCAGCACCGCCGCCACGCCCACCGTGCGGCCTTCGCGGCCGCTGCGGGCGAGGATGTAGAAGGTGTCCAGGCCGGGGGTCAGCGCCAGCGCGATGCAGGCCAGGACGAAGGCGCCGAAATGCTGGATGCCGAGGGATTCCATCGGGTCACTCCGTATTGCGGTGCTTGCCGCGATAGGGGCGGAACAAGGCGCGGATCTTCAGCATGTCCGCGTCGTGGTCTCCCGTGGCGTGTACCACCGGCCCCAGGGTGAAAGTCTTGGTCGGATAGTCGATAAACAGCGTCTGGATCGGCACGTTCGCCTCGTGCGCGATGCGCAGGAAGCCGGACTTCCATTCCTTCACCTGCTTGCGCGTGCCCTCGGGCGTGATGCCCAGCCACATGCGCTCGTTCTGCTGGAAACGCTCCACCATCTGCCCCACCACGTTGAGCGCGGCCTTGCGGTTGATCGGGATCATGCCGATCGGGCGCAGGATGATGCCGAGCGGGCCGTCCAGCACCTCGCGCTTGATCATGATGTTGATCTCGGCGCCCACGCCGATCTTCATCAGCAGGCCCCACAGGCCGTCCCAGTACGAGGAATGCGGCGCGCCGATCAGGATCAGCTTGGGCACGTCCGGCAGCTCGCCCAGCAGGCGCCAGCCGCTCAGCCGCAAGATGCCGCGCGACAGCCACGGCCAGAAGCGGCTCTTGAGCCTGGGCGCCGAGGGCGGCGTCGGCGGGACCACGGGTGGGCTCATTCGGAACTCCAGTTGCGCGAGCGCGTCTGCTTGATCTTCCCGCGTTGCTGCTTGCCGGCCAGGCGGCGCTCCTTGGAGGCGCGCGACGGCTTGGTGGCGACGCGCGGCTTGGGCGGCACCAGCACGTCGCGGATGATCTCGACCAGGCGCTCGCGCGCGTCCTCGCGGTTGCGGCCCTGGTCGCGGAAGCGGCGGGCCTGGATCACCAGCACGCCGTCGTCGGTGAGGCGGCGGTCGCGGCGCGCCAGCAGGCGTTCGCGCACGGCGTCGGGCAGCGACGGCGAATGCGCCACGTCGAAGCGCAGTTCCACCGCGCTTTCGGTGCGATTGACGTGCTGCCCACCGGGGCCGTCGGCGCGCAGGAAGCGCTCGGTCAGCTCGGTCTCGGGCAGCGCTAGGGAACGGCTGACGATAAGCATGGCGCGCAGTGTAGCGGGGGCCGGGCGGGCCGCCCACCGGCGCTCAGGGAATCCCGGGCAAGGCCCAGCCGAAGCGCTCCAGCACGCCGGCGAAGGCGGCATCGAGCGGCGCTTCCAGCCGCATCGGCGCGCCGCTGAGCGGATGCGCGAAGCTCACCCGCCACGCATGCAGCAGCATGCGGTGGCAGCCGAAGTACTGCTTGTACAGGCGATTGTGGTCGCTGCGGCCGTGCTGGCAGTCGCCGATCACCGGATGGTGGATGTGCGCCATGTGCTTGCGGATCTGGCGGAAGCGGCCGGTCTCCGGTTCCGCCAGCACCATCCCGTAGCGCTGCTGCGGATAGCGGCCCAGCGCGATCGGCACCTCCACCGTGGCCAGGCGGCGGTAGCGCGTGCGTGCGTCGCGGCGCGGGCCGGTGTCGCGCGATCCGGGCAGCGGATAGTCGATCAGCGCGGCTTCCGGCTCCGGCCAGCCGCGCACTACGGCGAGGTATTGCTTGTGCACGTCGCGGCCCATGAACTGTTCGCCCAGCGCCGCGGCGACTTCCGCCGAGCGCGCCACCAGCAGCACGCCGCTGGTGGCGCGGTCCAGCCGGTGCGCCAGGTTCACGGTGCCGCCGACCTGCTCGCGCAGCAGGTCGATCAGGAACTCGTCGGCGGGGCCGACCAGCTTGGAGCGATGCACGGCCAGGCCCGCGGGCTTGTTCACCGCGATCAGGGCGTCGTCCTGGTAGATCAGTTCGAGCACGGTCATGCGTGTGGCGCGTGCTTCAGCGCCTCGGCCACGCGGCTGCGAACGCGCACAGGCCGGCCACGGCCGCGACGACCGGCAGCCACGCGCCATGCTGCGGCGCCTGCGTCCACAGCAAGGTGGCGCTGACCAGCAGCGCACCGCCGAGCAGGCCGGCGCCGAGCGTGCGCTGCTGCCGGCGCGAGGCTTCCTGGCGCTGCGCCAGTTCCAGCGGATCGGCCAGCCCGCGCTGTTCGCCGCGCGCCACCTGGCGCAGCGCGTCGCGGATCAGTTCCGGAAACTGCGGCGCCGCATGGAACCATTCCGGCAGCCGCTTGCGCACTTCGCGCAGGGTGCGGCGCGGGCTGTAGCGCTCGCGCAGGATGCGCTTGAGCACCGGGTGCGCCACCGCCCAGATATCGATATCCGGATCGAGCATGCGGCCCACGCCTTCGATATTCAGCAGCGTCTTCTGCAGCAGGATCAGCTGCGGCTGCAGGGTGAGCTCGAAGCGCCGCGCGGTCTGGAACAGCTTGACCACCAGCTCGGCCAGCGAGATCTGCGACAGCGGACGGGTGAAGTACGGCTCGCACACCGTGCGCACCGCCGCTTCCAGTTCGTCCATGCGCACGGTGTTGGGCATCCAGCCGGCATCGACGTGCAACTGCGCGATGCGCGCGTAGTCGCGCTCGAACAGCGCGATGAAGTTCTGCGCCAGCCAGTACTGGTCCGCTTCCGGCAGCGAACCCATGATGCCGAAGTCCAGCGCGATGAAGCGCGGCTCGCCGGTGCGCGCCACGTCCACCCAGATGTTGCCCGGGTGCGCGTCGGCGTGGAAAAAGTTGTCGCGGAACACCTGCTCGTAGAACACGCGCACGCCCTTGGCGGCGAGCGTCTTGCGGTCCACGCCGGCGGCGTCGATGGCGGCGACGTCGTCGCAGCTCACGCCGTTGACGCGCTCCAGCGTGAGCACGCGTTCGGCGGTGAGTTCCCAGTGCACTTCGGGCACGTAGAGATCCACGCCGCTGTCAAAATTGCGCCGCAGCAGGCTGGCGCTGGCGCCTTCGCGCTGCAGATCCAGCTCGTTCTCCAGCATCTTCTCGACTTCGGCCACCACGTCCAGCGGGCGGATCTTGTCGGCGTTCGGATGCCAGCGCTGCGCCAGCTCGCCCAGCGAATGCAGCAAGGCGACGTCGCGGGCGATGCGCGCGTCGATGCCGGGACGCAGCACCTTCACCACCACCTCGCGGCCATCCGGCAGCGCAGCCGCGTGCACCTGCGCGATCGAGGCCGAGGCCAGCGGCGTTTCGTCGAAGCGCGCGAACAGCTGCGTCACCGGCGCTTTCAGTTCGCGCTCGACGATGGCGCGCGCCTCGGCGCCGGGGAAGGGCGGTACCTGGTCCTGCAGCAGGGCCAGCTCGTCGGCGATGTCGCCGGGCACCAGGTCGCGCCGGGTCGACAGCACCTGGCCGGCCTTGACGAAGATCGGGCCCAGCTCGGTCAGCGCCAGGCGCAGGCGCGCGCCGCGCGGCAGATTCGCCACGTCGGCGCGCGGCCTGGCCAGGAACGGGCGCAGCAGTTTCAGCGGGCGGAACAGATGGGCGGCGTCGACCAGCTCGTCGAGCCGGTAGGCCAGCAGCACCGAGGCGACGCGCAGCACGCGCGGCACGACTTTCAGCGGCGTCACGCGGCGTTTCCTTTGAGCTTCTGTTCCAGCCGCGCCAGGCGCGATTCCAGGCGTTCGCTGCGTTCGCGCAAGCCGTCCACGCCGTCGAGGAAACCTTCCACTTCGCCCGGCGCCGCGGCCACGCGCACTTCGTCGCGCAGCCAGTCGGCGGTGTCCTCGGCCAGGTGGCTGCCGCTTTCGCGCGCATGCGCCAGCGCTTCGCGCACGGCCTTGGCCAGCGGCACGCCGAGCACGTCGCCGAAGGTGCGGGTGAAGGCTTCTTCGAAATCAGGGGCGAACTTCGCGGCGAGTTTTTCCAGGCGGCGCGCCAGTTCCGCATCGCCGGCGATGTCCACCTTGCCCGGCGCCACGCCTTCGTCGTCGCGCCGCAGCGCCATCGCCAGCAGGCTGCCGGGCGTGGCGCGCACGCGCAGCTGGCTGTCGTCGCGGCCGGGGCCGACCTGCAGGCGGCCTTCGTGCACGGTGATCGCCAGGGTCAGCGCGGGGCCTTCCAGATGCAGCTGCACGCTGCGTCCGTCCAGCGCGGACAGGCGCTGCACGGTGTCGGGATCGAGCGAGAGCACGTGGTTCAGCGCGGTCTCGAGCGCGCGGCCGGCGATCACGCGCAGCGGGCGCGGCAGCAAGGGGCGGGGAGCGGGTGCGGTCATGGGCCGGCATTGTAGCGGCAGGGCGCGCGGACTCGCCCTGCGGCCGGTCAGCCCGCGCCGTCGAAGCCCAGCTGGCGCCATGCCTCGTACACGGCGACGGCGACGGTGTTGGAGAGATTCAGGCTGCGGCTCTGTGGACGCATCGGCAGGCGCAGGCGGCAGTCTTCCGGAATCGCATCCAGCACCTCGCCGGGCAGGCCGGCGGTTTCGCAGCCGAACAGGAAGGCGTCGCCGGGCGCGTAGCGCGCATCCACATGGGCGACGCGGCCGCGGGTGGAGAAGGCGAACACGCGCGGATGCGCCAGGGCGGCGAGGCAGGTGTCCAGGTCGTCGTGAACCGCGAGGCTGGCGTACTCGTGGTAGTCCAGGCCGGCGCGGCGCAGGCGCGCATCGTCGAGTTCGAAACCCAGCGGCCGGATCAGGTGCAGCGAGGCGCCGGTGTTGGCGCAGAGGCGGATGACGTTGCCGGTGTTCGGCGGGATTTCGGGATGGAACAGGATGACATGCAGCATCCGGCCATTATCTGTGCGGGGCGCCCGCCGGAACAGCGCCCCGTCCGGCGTTCAACCGCCCAGGCGGGGACAGACCACGCCATCGGCCGGCAGCAGGCACTGCGCATGGGCGGCCGGGGCGAGCTGGCCGGCGCTGCCGCTGGCGGCCAGGCGGATGGCGTCGGGCGAGGCATTGACCATCGCCACCAGCAGCAGGGCGCACACCAGCAGGCAGCCGGCGAACAGACCGCGCAACATCAGGGCTTCGAATTTCATGGGGTGTCTCCGACAAGGCTTGGGGTCCTGCGTCCTTGGAATGGCAAGCGCCGTGCCAAGCCCGGCCGGATCACAAGGGCTTGATTTGGCGGAACTTAGGATGCGCGGCCGGATCTGTTCCGCTGTCCGCGGACACTGTGCGCACGCCAGCGGACACTGTCCGGACGCCCGAGGTGTCCGATCGGCCGTCCTTTCGGGTCAATCGGCCGAAGGTCATTTGCGGTTCCCCCCATGCATGACTAGCCTCGGAGGTTCTGTGAAACAGGAGGTTCATCCATGCGCAAGCCCCTTGCCCTGCTTATTGCCGGGCTTCTGTCCGCCGGAGTCGCCATGACAGCGCCCTCGCCATCCCTGGCCGCCCCGGCCACGCAGACCGTCCCCGAGATCGCCTATACCCGCTTCACCCTGCCCAACGGGCTGACCGCGGTGGTGCACGAGGACCACAAGGCGCCGGTGGTGGCGGTGAGCATCTGGTACCACGTCGGTTCCGGCGACGAACCCAAGGGCAAGACCGGCTTTGCGCATCTGTTCGAGCACCTGATGTTCTCCGGCTCGGAGAACCACAAGGGCACTTACTTCGCCCCGTTCGAGCTGGCCGGCGCCACCGACATGAACGGCACCACCTGGTTCGACCGCACCAATTATTTCGAGACGGTGCCGACCACCGCGCTGGACATGGCGCTGTGGATGGAATCGGACCGCATGGGCCACCTGCTCGGCGCGATCGGCCAGAAGGAGCTCGACACCCAGCGCGGCGTGGTGCAGAACGAGAAGCGCCAGGGTGAGAACCGCCCCTACGGCCGCGTGGACCAGAACATCCTGTCCAACACCTACCCGGCCAACCACCCGTACCAGCACGACACCATCGGCTCCATGAAGGATCTCGATGACGCCTCGCTGGCCGACGTGAAGCAGTGGTTCCACGACTACTACGGCGCCGCCAACACGGTGATCGTGCTGGCCGGCGACATCACGCCGGCGCAGGCCAGGGAAAAGCTCACCAAGTATTTCGGCGACATCCCCGCCGGCCCGCCGGTGCCGCGCCAGCAGCCGTGGATCACGCCGCTGGCCAAGTCCAGCCGCGGCGTGCAGCACGACCACGTGTCGCAGCCGCGCGTCTACCGCACCTGGGTGGTGCCGCAGCTGGGCACCGACGACATGGTCTCGCTGGACCTGGCCTCCACGGTGCTCGGCGGCGGCAAGACCTCGCGCCTGTACCAGCGGCTGGTCTACCAGGACAAGCTCGTCGACGACATCTCCGCCAGCGTCTCGCCGTTCGCCCTGGCCAGCCAGTTCCAGATCCAGGCCGACGTGCGCGAAGGCGTGGATCCGGCCAAGGTCGAAGCGGCGGTGGCCGACGAGCTGAAGAAATTCCTCGCCGACGGCCCGACCCAGGACGAACTGGATCGCGCCAAGGTCGGCAACCGCGCTTCGTTCGTGCGCGGCCTGGAGAAAGTCGGCGGCTTCGGCGGCAAGGCCGTGATCCTGGCCGAGGGCCAGGTCTATCGCGGCGATCCGGGCGCCTACAAGAAGGACCTGGAGCGCATCGACGGCGCCACCATCGCCAGCGTGAAATCCGCTTCGGCCAAGTGGCTGGCCAAGGGCGACTACCTGCTGACCGTGCTGCCGGCCGGCGACGGTTTCGATCCGGACCAGGAAGACGCCAAGGTCGTGGCGCTGCCGGATGCGCAGGGCCGCCCCGACGCCAAGCTGCCGGCCGCGCAGCAGTACAGCGTGGGCAAGAACGAAGTGGACCGCGCCAAGGGCGTGCCGCAGGTCAACCAGTTCCCGGACCTGAGCTTCCCCAAGCTGGAGCGCGGCAAGCTGAAGAACGGCATCGAAGTGGTGCTGGCGCAGCGCCACACCGTGCCGGTCACGCAGATCCAGTTGCAGTTCGACGCCGGCTACGCGGCCGACCAGGGCCACAAGCTCGGCACCGCCAGCTTCGCCACCACGCTGATGAACGAGAGCACCAAGTCGCTGGACTCGGTGGAAGTGTCCAAGCGCAAGCAGCGCCTGGGTGCGATCACCAGCATCGGCTGCGGCCTCGACACCTGCACCGCCTCGCTCAATGCGCTCAACGATCAGCTGAAGCCTTCGCTGGAGCTGTTCGCCGACATCGTGCGCAACCCGGCCTTCAAGGCCGAGGACATCGAGCGCGTGCGCGGCCAGTGGCTGGCCGGCATCGCGCAGGAGAAGACCCAGCCGACGGGCCTCGCGCTGCGCACGCTGCCGCCGCTGCTGTACGGGCAGGGCCATGCGTACGGCATCCCGTTCACCGGCACCGGCACCGAGGCGGCGATCAAGTCGCTCACGGCGGACGACCTGGCCGGCTTCCAGCGCAACTGGCTGCGGCCGGACAACGTGAAGATCCTGGTCGCTGGCGACACCACGCTGGAACAGATCATTCCGCAGCTCGACGCGGTGTTCGACGACTGGAAGGCGCCGGACAGCGCGCTGCCGAAGAAGAACATCGCCAAGGTCGCCGCCCAGGCCAAGCCGCGCGTGTTCCTGATCGACCGGCCGGATGCGCCGCAGTCGCTGATCCTCGCCGGCCTGCTGGCGCCGTCCAGCAAGGCGCCGAACGACATCGACATCGACGTGGCCAACGGCGCCTTCGGCGGCAGCTTCACCTCGCGCCTCAACATGAACCTGCGCGAGGACAAGCGCTGGGCCTACGGCGCCTTCAGCTTCCTGCGCGATGCGCTCGGCCAGCGGCCGTTCCTGATGTATGCGCCGGTGCAGACCGACAAGACCGCCGAGTCCGCGCGCGAAGTGCAGAAGGAAGCCGTGGCCGTGGTCGGCGCCAAGCCGCTCACCGCGCAGGAAGTGGACAAGATCAAGTCGTCCAACGTGCGCGGCCTGCCGGGCAGCTTCGAGACCACCGCGTCGGTGCTCGGCGCACTCAGCGAGATCGTGCAGTACGGCCGTCCGGACGACTACGTGCAGACCCTGAAGCAGCACACCGAGGCGGTGAACCAGGCCAGCGCGCAGAAGGCGATCGGCGAGATCGTCCATCCGCAGGCGCTGACCTGGGTGATCGTCGGCGACCTCAGCAAGATCGAGCAGCCGGTGCGCGCGCTGAACCTGGGCGAGGTGCACGTGATCGACGCCGACGGCAAGCCGGTGGCGGCCAAGGCGGCGCCGAAGGCCAAGGCCGGCAAGTAAGCGAAGGGCGGGAGGCGTTGCCTTCCGCCGTTCAGCCGGGCGTGGGCTGCCGTCATCGCCGCACGTTACGATGGGGGCCGGGCAGGGGACTGCCCGGCCCTTCTTACTGGACATCCATGGAGTCACCCATGCGCAAGACCCTGCTGCTCGTTCCCGTGGCCCTGCTGCTCGGTGCCTGCACCTGGGGCATCACCCTGGACGATGCCGCCAAGAACGTCCGCACGGTATGGAGCGGCGACGTGTCCTCCTGCCATGAGCTGGGCAAGGTCACCGTGTCGGTGATGAACCGGGTGGGGCCGATCAACCGCAACGACATCAAGGTGCGCGACGAGCTGGAAGTGATGGCGCGCAACGAGGCGGCCAAGATGCACGCCGACACCGTCAAGCCGCTGGCCGAGCCGTCCGAGGGTTCCCAGCCCTGGGGCGCCTACCAGTGCGGCGCCAACCGCCCGTCCGCCGGCCGCCCGGGGGCGGCCCCCGCGCCGGCGCAGTCGGCCGGCGGCAATACGGAGACCTTCCCGATCAAGGGTTGAGACACGCCGCAAGCCATTGGAAATACGAGAAAAGCGCCCCCATCGCGGGGCGCTTTTTTTGTGCCCTGGAAAAAGCCGGTTGCGCCGGTTCTCTCACAGGCATAATATTCACAAATAAGTTGTACATAAATGTACTAAATGATCGATCCCCGCCGAGATCCGCGCATGAGCAGCTTCGCCCCCACCGAGCAGCGCCTGGCCATCACCTGCCGCCGCTATCCCCAGTTCCCGCGCGACCCGGCCGTGCTGGTGCGCCTGGTCAAGCACATCTACAAGCGCGTGCACGACGAGGCCAACGCGCTGCTCAAGCCGTTCGGCATCAACCATCCGGAATACAACCTCCTGATGATGCTGTACGGCACCGAGGGCTATACGCTCAATCCCTCGCAGCTGGCGGACGCGGCGGGGGAGAAGTCCGCCAACATCACGCGGCTGACCAACGAGCTGTGCGACAAGGGCCTGATCGAGCGCACCGCCAGCGACGAGGACCGCCGCAAGGTCACGCTTACGCTGACGGCGAAGGGGCTGACGATGATCGAGAGCTTCCTGCCTGGCATCTGCGGCCTGCTCGAACGGCAGGCCGGCGGGCTGCAGCCGCGCGAATCCGCGCAGCTGGAGCGGCTGCTGAAGAAATTCCTCGACCACGTGGACCCGGCCTGAGGCCATGGCTCCCGAAACCGCACCCGCCGCCCCGCGCTGGGCCTGGCTGCCCGCCTTCCTCGCCGAGGAGCAGGTGTCGTGGGTGTTCGTGGCCAAGACCCTGCTGGCCATGTACGTCACCTGCTGGCTGGCCATGCTGTTCCAGCTGGAGCAGCCGGCCACGGCGATGATCACGGTGGCCATCGTCATGCATCCGCAGAGCGGCATGGTGCTGGCCAAGAGCTTCTACCGCGCGCTGGGCACCTTCGCCGGCAGCCTGTTCGGCCTGGTGCTGATGAGCCTGTTCCCGCAGCAGCGCGAACTGTTCCTGCTGTGCCTGTCGCTGTGGGTTGCCATGTGCGCCGGCGGCGCCACGCTGTACCGCAACTTCGCCGCCTACGGCTTCGTGCTGGCCGGCTATACCGCGGCCATCGTCACCCTGCCGGCGGTGAGCAATCCGCTCAACGTGTTCGACTCCGCGGTGATGCGCGTGAGCGAAGTGATGCTCGGCATCATCGTTTCCGGCGTGGTCAGCGACGTGATCCTGCCCGAGCGCCTGCGCCCCCTGCTGCGCCGCAGTGCGCGCGAGCATTTCGCGCACTTCATCGACTTCGCGCGCGGCAGCACCGGCGGGGCCATCCCGCGCCGCGAGATGGAGAAGGCGCACCTGCGCTTCGTGCGCGCCGCGGTGCAGCTGGAAGACCTGCGCGCCTCGGTCATCTTCGAAGACCCGGAAGCGCGCGCCCGCAGCAGCCGCATGCGCCTGCTCAATCAGCGCTACATGGCCGCGTCCACCAGCTTCCAGTCGGCGCATCACCTGATCAACCGCCTGCAGCGCGCCGGCCGCGACAACGTCGCCGCCGCGCTGATCGCGCTGTACGCGCCGATCGGCGAAGCGCTCTCGCCCGACCCCGCGCAGCAGCAGGACCCCGCCGTGCTCGCCCCGCGCCTGAAGGCCTGCGAAGACGTGCTGCCGCCGCTGGCCGCGCGCCTGCGCGCGGAACTGCCGGCCGACGCCTGGCTGGAGTTCGACACCGGCGCCGGCCTGCTGCGCCGCTTCTGCAGCGAGATGCGCGACTTCACCGCGCTGGAAGCCTCGCTGCGCGAAGGCAATCTCAAGGGCGCGGTGGAGATCGTGCACTTCCGCCGCGGCAACGACGTGCCCGGCGCCGCGGTGAGCGTGCTGCGCACCTTCCTCACCATGGCGGTGCTCAGCGTGTTCTGGCTGAGCAGCGGCTGGACCTACGGCTCCAGCGCCATGCTGCTGGCCACCATCTTCAGCGGCCTGTTCGCGGCGTCGGCATACCCGATGATCGCGGTGACCAATACGCTGGCCGGCTATGTCAGCGGCATGGTCGGTGGTTATCTGGTGACCTTCTACGGGCTGCCCGGCGGCGACGGCTTCGCCATGCTGATCATCGCCACGCTGCCGTTCCTGCTGATCGGCCCCTACCTCACCACGCGCAACCAGACGTTGCCGGGCGTCGGTGCGGGCTTCACGCTGGGCTATGTGTACATCCTCGCGCTGAAGAACCCGATGGTGTACGACCCCACGCGCTTTCTTAATGACGCCATCGCCCAGGTCGTCGGCATAGCCATGACGGCGGTGTTTTTCATCTTCGTGCCGGCGGTGACCGGTTCGCTGTGGCAGCGCCGCCGCCAGCTGGTGCAGCTGCGCCACCAGGTGGTGCTGGCGGCGAACGCGCCGCTGCCGGGGCTGCTGTACAGCTTCGAAAGCATCAACCGCGACATCGTGCAGCAGGTGGTCAACTACACGCGCCCCGATACCGACGAGTCGCGCAGCCTGCTGGCCTGGGCACTGTCGGTGCACGAATGCGGCCGCGCGGTGATCGAGCTGCGCCAGGACGTGGCGCGCAGCGGCATGCCGCATTCGGTGGTGGGTCCGGTACAGGACGCGGTGCACGCCATCGGCGCGCTCTACGCGCAGCCCGGCGCGGAGCGCTGGCGCCTGGCCGATCAGAGCGTCACTCACGCCATCGCCATCACCAACGCCCACCTGGCGCAGTCGCCGTCGACCTGCCAGGCCGCGCTCACCCACCTCTACCTGTTGCGCAGCGCGCTGCGCGACGACGAATCGGCCATGGCGCCCTATATCGAGGCGAACAAGGCCGCGGAGACTCCCCATGCCGCATAGATGGATACCTCATGAAGTCGCGCTCGCCGACGCCCTGGTGCCCGGCCTGCTGGTGGTCTTTATCGGCTGCCTGCTGGCGCTGTGGCTAGTCGATACCGTGGTCGGCCGCTTCGGCCTCTATCGCTTCGTCTGGCATCCGCCGCTGTTCCGGCTGGCCCTTTTCGTGTGCATGTTCGGCACCGCCGGACTGCTGCTGTTTCCCTGAGCCCGCAACCATGAAAATCACCTCGCTGCTCCGTTTCGCCCTTACCGCCGCCGTCGTCGTCATCGCCGCGCTGCTCGGCCATGCGCTGTGGCGCCACTACATGTATTCGCCGTGGACGCGCGATGGCCGCGTGCGCGCCGAAGTGGTGCGCATCGCGCCGGATGTCTCCGGCCTGGTCACCCGCGTTGCCGTGATCGACAACCAGCAGGTGAAGAAGGGCGACCTGCTGTTCTCCATCGACAAGCCGCGCTTCGAATACGCCGTGGCCCAGGCCCAGGCCAATCTCGCCGCGGCCGAAGCCAGCGCGCGCGCCGCCGGCGCCAATATCAACGCGGCCCTGGCCAGCGCCGCCGCGCGCAAGGCCGACTACGAGATGGCTTCCTCGCAGGCGCAGCGCCGCCAGCGCCTGGGCGACGTGGTCTCGCAGGAAGTGCGCGCCGACGCGCAGTCCTCCGCCAACGCCGCGCGCGCCACCTGGCAGCAGGCCCAGGCCAGCGGCAACCAGGCCAGCGCCGCGCGCCAGCAGGCCGAGGCCGCGGTGGAGCAGGCACAAGTAGCGCTGGACCGCGCCAAGCTCGATCTGGAGCGCACCGACGTGCGCGCGCCGGTCGACGGCTATGTCACCAACCTGGATATCCGCGTCGGCGACTACGCCTCCACCGGCTCGCCGCGGCTGGCCCTGATCGACAGCCACAGCTACTACATCTACGGCTATTTCGAGGAAACCAAGCTGCCGCACCTGCGCGTGGGCGACCCGGTGCACATCCGCCTGATGGCCGGTGGCGCGCGGCTGGACGGCCAGATCACCGGCATCGCGCGTGGCATCACCGACCGCGACAATCCCACCGGCAGCGACCTGCTGGCCGACGTGAACCCCACTTTCAACTGGGTGCGCCTGGCTCAGCGCGTGCCGGTGCGCATCGCCATCGACACTGAACACCTGCCGCCGGACGTGCTGATCGCCGCGGGCATGACCGCGACGATCGAGGTGCAGCCGCGCGCGGATGGACGCAAGCCGGTCGACTGAGCGGCGTAGGTTGGGGTGAGCGCCAGCGAACCCCAACGTTGCGCGACGTTGGGATTCGCCTCCGGCTCACCCCAACCTACGGTCAGCGCGGCGCTACGTCGCGCAGGCGCATGTCCAGCACCTTGCCGCCATCCAGCGTGAGCTTCAGCGGCGTGCCTTCCGGCAGATTCATGACGGCATCGCGCAGCTCGCCCAGTCCGATCGACTTCGCCGCTTTACCGTTCACCGCGACGATGAAGTCGCCCGCCTTCAGTCCGGCCTCGGCGGCGGGACTGCCGGCCAGCACCCAGCTCACCTTGTAGCGATCCGGCTGCGCCGCCGACTTGCTGGCGCGGAAGCCGGCCATCGCGTACTGCGCCGGCACCGGCGGTTTGCGCGGCAGCAGCACCATCTCCGCGCGGCGGTAATCGAAGTGCACGTTGAAGCGCGACAGGATGTCCTGCCCGATATTGCCCGCCTCGGTGGGATTGCCGGTGGCGCCGGCATCGGCGCGGGTCAGCATGGCCACCACGTTGTCCAGCTTCTGCGTGCCAAGCTGCAGGCCCTGCGCATGCGCGAAGTGCGCGGTGAACAGTCCGCCCACGCCGCCGGTCGGCGCCGGTGCGCCATGCTCGTAATGTGCGGCGATGCCGTTGCGCGCGGCCCACTGCGGGAACAGCAGGGTCAGGCCGCCATTGCCGGTATCGATGCCGAACACGCCCTGCTTGCCGTCGAGGCTGGCGTCGACCAGCGGCATGTCGTAGGTGAACGTCACCGGCAGCCGCTCGCCGTGCTCGGCCGGCGGTGCGTCGCCGCGGTCGTAGGCCTGCAGCACCAGCTGGTTCTTGTCGTAGTCGAAGGTCACCGCGAAGCGCTCGAAGATCTCCAGGCCAAGGATGCCGGCGATCGGCTCGCGCCCTTCGCCGCGCTCGTAGAACTCGTGCGGGTAGGGCATCACCAGGAAGGCGAGGTCGCGGATGTCCGCGCGGCCCATGCCGAGATGGCCGACCCGCGCATAGGCCATTTCCATCGAACCCGGCCCGGAGCCGGTGCTCACGCCCGCGCCCTGGGTGGCGAGGCCAAGCTTCTTCGCCGCATCGGTGGTGAGGATGGCGTGGCCGCCGGTGTCGAGAATGAAGGGCATCGGGCCCTTGCCATCGATGCTCGCATCGACCAGCAGGAAGCCGCCTTCCAGATGCATCGGCACCGTGGTGCGGCGTGCATCGCCGGCCATGCTCACGTCGCGCACCGTGTTGTCGGGACGCGCCAGCGCATCGGCCGGCGCGCGCTCCAGCCAGCGGTAGCTCTGCACGATGTCGGTGCTGCCGTTGTCCTCGCCGCCGCCGGCGGTCACCGCGCTGGCGGTGATGCGGAACGGCAGCTGCACGCCGTCGACGTCGCGATAGTCGGCGAAGGCTTCCGTCGCCAGCAGGAAGGAGCTGGCATAGGTGGCGTGGTCCAGGCGATGCGTGGCCGGATCCAGCCACAGCGTGATCGCGCGGCCGCCGGCCGGCGTGGCTTCCAGGCGCTGGTAGCGGTGGCCGTTGGCGTCCGCATCCGGCAGGCGGCGATAGCCTGTGCGGTCGTCGGCGGCGAGGAAGGCGAAGCGGCGCAGCCAGTCTTCGTTGGCGGCGACGGTCGCGGCCTCGGCCGAGTCGTAAGGGTGGCTGAGGCCGGTGATGTCCTGGTGCCAGCGGCCTTGTGCGTCGGCGCCGTCGGCGCGGGTGAACAGCGGCGTCTTCGCGTGTTCGGCGTAGTGGCCGTTGCGCAGGTCCACCGCCATGCGCCACTCGCCGGTAAAGCCGTCGGCGTCTTCGCGGCCTTGCGCGAGCAGCGCGCCGTGGCGGCGCCAGGCGTCGGCGCCATGTGCGTCGCGCAGCTGGCGCAGCAGGGTGTCGGTGTCGTCGGCGCAGGCCAGCGTGGGCAGCAGCAGGCCGGCGAGCAGCAGCAGGCGGGGCAGGGATGGTTTGAGCATGGTTCGTCTCCGTGGCGTACGGAACCCATGCTGCCGGCCGCGTCGCGTGCCGACTAGGACGAACCTGAGGTATCAGGACGCGTGTTGCGTTTTATGCCGGTAGTCACGCGGCGTCTGGCCGGTGACGCGCTTGAATACGCGGGCGAAATGGCTCTGGTCGGCAAAGCCGGCGCCGGCGGCGACCTCGGCGATCGGCCGCTCGCCATCCGCCAGCTCGCGGCAGGCCTGGCGGATGCGCAGCGTGCGCCGGTAATCACCGACCGACATGCCCTGCGCCTGCTGGAAGCGCCGCGCCAGATGCGCCGGATGCACGCCGGCCAGCCGGCCCAGCTCCGGCAGCGACAGCTCGGCCAGCGGGTCGTCGTGCAGCCGCTGCAGCACCTTGGCCAGCCAGGCGGGGCGCTTGTCCTCGCGCTCGTTGCGGCAGGCCAGGGCGACCAGTTCGAACACCGCCGATTGCAGCGCCAGCGGCGCGGCATCGTCATCGGCCGCCAGCTCGCGCTCGATGCGTGCCAGCAGGCGTGCGGCGTCGGGCAGGCGCAGTGCGCGGTAATCGCCGAGCAGCCGCTGCAGGCCGCCGCTGTCGGCCAGTTCCTGGCCCGGGAAGATGCTGAGGCAGCGCGCGCCGCGCGGCGAAAAACGGTTGGCGTGGCGATGGCCCCGCGGATGCGCCAGCAGCAGGCCGGGCGCGCAGTCGGTATCCGCGCCGGACGCCTGTTGTGTATAGGCGCCGTCGGCGACCAGGCACAGATAGGCCTCGTCATGCTCGTGCAGCGGCAGCACGCCTTCGCCCGCATATGTGGTGGCGGTGACCAGCATGCCGCCGAACGACTGGCGGTGCTGCGGGGATCCGAAGTTGGCGCGCCCTAGGTGCTGCATGGCTTGCAGTGTACGGAGCCGCGGCGCGGCGCCGCGTGCCGTTGGTCAGGGGCCGAGCTGGGCCGAAGCCCAGGCGGCGACGGCCTGCGGGTGTTCCAGATGCAGGTGATGGCCGCCCTGCAGGTGGCTGACCGCGATGCCGGCGACGCAGGCCGCACGCTGCATCATCGGGCCGCTGGGCAGGTACGACGTGGCCGGTTCGGCCAGCAGCAGGGCGGTGGGCGCGTCGATGCCGCGCAGCAGGGCGTGCACCTGCGTCTCGGCGAGGCGCAAGGGCGAGGTGCGGGTAAGCCGCGGATCGCTGCGCCAGCACCAGCCGTCCGCCACTTCGGCCAGGCCGCGCTCGACGATCGGCCGCGCCAGCTCCGCGCGCAGGCCGCCGGCGATGGCGCGGGCGGCCACGGCCTGCTCGATATCGCGGAACACGCGCAGCCCCTTGCCGTTCGGCGCGGTGGCGATGCCGTCGCGGAAACGCTGCAAGGTATGCGTGCCGTCGTCGCCGAGCGGCCCCAGCCCTTCGATCAGCAGCAGGCGATGGACGCGCGACGGCGCCGCGGCCGCCGCCAGCGCGGCGATGCCCGCGCCGAGCGAATGGCCGAGCAGGTCGAAGCGTTCCAGGCCCAGCGCATCGGCGGCGGCCAGCACGGCGCGCACGTAGTCGACGAAGTGGTAGTGCAGGCCGGGCGGCAGGTGATCGGAGTGGCCATGGCCCGGCAGTTCCAGCGCAATGACCTGGCGATGTGGCGCCAGCAGCGGCGCGAGGCGTGCATAGCTGCCGGCATTGTCCAGCCAGCCATGCAGGGCCAGCAGCGGCGGCCGATGGCCGCCGCCCCAGACCAGCGCGCGCAGCGCCAGCGCCGGCAGTTCGATCGCGCGCTCGGCGGGGCCGCTCATGCGCCGCCGCGTTCCGGCCAGCCCTGCATATGGCGCAGGGCCAGTTCGGCCAGGCTGTCCACCTGGTGCCGGCTATGGTTGAGCGCGGGGATATAGCGCAGCTCCTGGCCGCCGGCTTCGAGGAAGAAATCGCGGTTCTGCATCGCGATCTCCTCCAGCGTTTCCAGGCAGTCGACCGCGAAGCCGGGGCAGGCCACGTCCAGCCGCTTCACGCCCTGCGCCGCCAGTTCGCGCACGGTGGCGTCGGTGTACGGCTGCAGCCACGGCTCGCGGCCCACGCGCGACTGGAAGCTGACGATCAGCTGCGCCGGTTCCAGGCCCAGGCGCGCGCGCAGCAGCGCCGCGGTGCGCTGGCATTGCAGGAAATACGGGTCGCCGGCTTCCGTGTAGCGCTGCGGAATGCCGTGGAAGGACAGCAGCAGCCGGTCGCCGCGCCCGTGTTCGCGCCACCAGCCTTCGATGCTGCGCGCCAGCGCTTCGATATGGCCGGGGTCGTCGTGATAGTCGTTGACCACGCGCAGCTCCGGCGGCCAGCGCAGCGTCTTGAAGCTGTCGGCCACCGCATCCAGCACCGAGCCGGTGGAGGTGCCCGAATACTGCGGATACAGCGGCAGCACCAGCAGCCGGCGCACGCCTTCGCGCATCAGCTGCTCGATCTGCGCGGCCACCGTGGGCTGGCCATAGCGCATGGCCAGGGCCACCTTGACCGGCCCCGGCATGCGCTGCGACAGGGTTTCCTGCAGCGCGGCGGCCAGCGCCTCGCTGCCCACCCGCAGCGGCGAGCCCTGCGGCGTCCACACGCGCTGGTAGGCATGCGCCGAGCGCGGCGGCCGGATGCGCAGGATCACCCCGTGCAGGATCAGCCACCACAGCCAGCGCGGATACTCGATCACGCGCGGATCGCCGAGGAACTCGGCCAGATAAGGACGCAATGCGCGCGCAGTCGGCGCTGCGGGCGTGCCCAGGTTGACCAGCAGCAATCCGGCCTTAACCGGCAGGTCATCGGAAAGTCCGGTCAGGCCGGTATAGTGGCTGAGAGGCATGGTAGCGACGTGGACAATTCAACCATGAAGTGTGCCACAAGCCATCCGGCGCCCCCTGTGACCCGCGGTCGCGGGCGCTACTGACGGAACCCGTACAGGAGTCACCCATGTTCAAAGCATCGCTGCGCCGCCTGCTGCTCGCCGCCCTGGTTCTGCTGCCGGCCATGGCCGTCCACGCCGAGGACCCGCCGCTGGTGCGCGCCGAGAACTCGGTGCGCGTGCTGAAGGAGATCATGGAGGCGCCGGACAAATCGATCCCGGTCGACCTGCTGAAGGAAGCCCACGCGATCGCGGTGATCCCCGACATGGTCAAGGCCGGCTTCATCTTCGGCGGCCGCCGCGGCGAGGGCCTGATCTCGGTGAAGAGCCCGGACGGCACCTGGTCCAACCCCAGCTTCATCTCGCTCACCGGCGGCAGCGTCGGCTTCCAGGCCGGCGTCTCGTCCACCGATGTGATCCTGGTCTTCCGCACCCAGCGCGGCGTGGATTCCATCGTCAACGGCAAGTTCACCCTGGGCGCCGACGCCGCGGCCGCGGCCGGCCCGGTCGGCCGCACGGCCACCGCCTCCACCGATTCGCAGTTCAAGGCCGAGATCTACTCCTACTCGCGCTCGCGCGGCCTGTTCGCTGGCGTGGCCCTGGATGGCTCCGCCCTGCGCATCGACTACGACGCCAACGAAGCCATCTACGGCAAGGGCATCACCCCGCGCCGCATCTTCGAAGGCGGCGTCAGCAATGTTCCCTCCCAGGTCGTCGATTTCCGCGACCGCCTGGAGGAGTACACTCAGCGATGATTCGGAAAGGCCGGCGTACCCGCGTGCGATCGTTTTCCGGTCTTCTTCCGACTTGAGGCCATCCCCATGAGCATGACCCATCTCCTTATCCTGCTGGTCGTCGTAGTGCTGATCTTCGGCACCAAGAAATTGCGCAATATCGGCTCGGACCTCGGCGGCGCCGTGCGCGACTTCAAGAAAGGCCTGGACGGCGGCGAAGAAAGCGCCGGCAGCAGCAAGCCCAAGGACGAGCGCCTGCAGGCCGACCCGCCGCCGGCCAGCAGCCAGAGCCAGTCGCAGCACGACCACAGCGAAACCAAGTAAGCCCCGGCGGATCCTCAAGGCATGATCGAGATCAGCTTCGGCAAGCTGGTGCTGCTGGCGCTCGTCGCGCTGATCGTGCTCGGCCCGGAAAAACTGCCCCACGCCGCCCGCACCGCGGGCGCCCTGCTGCGCCGCGTGCGCCTGGGCTGGGACAGCGTGCGGGCCGAGGTGGAGCGCGAGCTGCAGTTGGAAGAAATCAAGCGCCAGGCGCGCGAGGCGGCGGACCGCGCCCAGGCGGCGCAGTCCGAGCTGGACGCCACGCTGCGCAAGGTGCGCGACGCCGGCGCCGAAACGGTCGGGCCCGCCACCATCGCGCCGGCTTCCGGCGAAACCATGCCCGTGAAGGAGGAGCCGGCCCTCGGCTCCGAGACGCCACCCAAGGATCCGAAGGACTCCCCGCATGGCGGCGCCTGAGCAAGAACAAGAACCCGACGCAGTCGAAGAAGGCCTATTCTCCCACCTGATCGAGCTGCGCTCGCGCCTGATGCGCGCGATCGTCACCATCGCCCTGGTGCTGCTGGCGCTGATCCCGATCGCCAACCGCCTGTACGCGGAGCTGGCTGCCCCGCTGGTGGCGCGCCTGCCGCAGGGTGCGCATCTGATCGCCACCGAAGTGGCCAGCCCGTTCGTCACGCCGCTGAAGCTGGCCTTTTACGCGGCGCTGTTCATCAGCATGCCGATGATCCTGTACCAGCTGTGGGCCTTCGTCAGTCCCGGCCTGTACAAGCACGAGAAGCGCCTGGCGCGCCCGCTGCTGGCGGCGGCGCTGGTGCTGTTCTACACCGGCTGCGCGTTCGCCTATTTCCTGGTGCTGCCGGCGGCGTTCCGCTTTCTTACCGCGGTGACGCCGGAAGGAGTGGAGATGATGACCGACATCACCCACTACCTCGACTTCGTGATGCTGATGTTCTTCGCCTTTGGCCTGTGCTTCGAGGTGCCGGTGGCGGTGGTGATCCTGGCCGCGATCGGCGTGGTGAACCTGCAGCAGCTGCGCGACGGCCGGCGCTACGCCATCGTCGGCGCCTTCACCATCGCCGCCTTCATCACGCCGCCGGACATCACCTCGATGATCATGCTGGCGGTGCCGATGTGCTTCCTCTACGAAGTCGGCCTGCTGGCCGTGCGCTGGCTGGTGAAGCCGGCGGCGGCGACGCCGTGAGCGGGTCCGGGCGCGCGGCGGAACTGATCGCCGAGCTGCGCCTGGAGCCGCATATCGAAGGCGGCCACTACCGCCGCTTCCACACCGCCATCGCACCGCATGGCGAGCGGCCGGCGCTCAGCGCCATCCATTACCTGATCGCCGCCGGCCAGGTCGGCGCCTGGCATGCGATCGACGCCGAGGAAGCCTGGCACTACGTGGAAGGCGATCCGCTGGAGCTGCTGATCTACCACCCCGCCGAGCGCCGGCTGGAACGCCACCGTCTGGGGCCGCTGGCGCAGGGCGCCGTGCCAGTGCGCGTGGTGCCGGCGAACGCCTGGCAGGCTTCGCGTCCGCTGGGCGCCTATACGCTGGTGACCTGCACGGTGGCGCCGGCATTCGAGTTCGGCGGTTTTCGCCTGCTTGCCGACGAGCCGTTCGCCAACACCTTGCGGCAACAGCTGGCGTAGGTTGGGGTGAGCCGCAGGCGAACCCCCAACGATGCCACGCGCCTGAAGGTGGCGACGTTGGGGTTCGCCTGCGGCTCACCCCAACCTACGTCAGAATTCCAGCTGCGCACCCAGCATCGCGGTGCGCCCGGGCGAGGGTTCGTAATAGCGGCCGTTGCTCTCGTTGACGATCACCGAGCCGATCACGCGGCGGTCGAACAGGTTGTCCACGCGCGCGCTCAGGTGCAGCTTTGCCGTGCCCAAGGCCAGGCCGTAGCCGATATCGGCGCCGGTCAGCACATAACCCGGCGCGCGTTCGCTGCCGCGGTCGTCGACCGTCACCGCGCCCACGCCCTGCCACTCCACGCCCATGCGCCAACCCAGGGCGCCGCCGCGTTCGATACGCAGCGAGCCGTAATCGTCGGGAACGCCGGGAATACGCGTGCCGGCGGGAATACGCACCGCCGGCGTGCCGCTCAGGAACGCGTCGCGGAAACGCGCCTGCAGATGCGTCGCGCCCAGCAGCATCCGCCAGCCGCCGCCGAGCTCGCCCTGCAGCGCAAGCTCCGCGCCCTGGCGCCGGCTGCGCCCGATATTGCGATAGCTGGAACGCCCGCCGCTGTTGCTGGCCACCGCCAGCTCGTGGCGCGTATCGGCGCGGAACAGCGCCGCTTCGAGCTGCCAGTCCGCCGCGGCCTGCCATTTCATGCCCAGCTCGCCCTGGCGGCTGCGCGCCGGCTGCAGGTCGAAGGCCAGGCCGGCGCCGCCGTCGGTGCGGTAGCCGAGTTCGGCGAAGGTCGGCGTCTCGAAGCCTTCGCCGTAGCTGGCGTAGAAGCGCAGCCGTTCGCCGGGGCGGTACTGCAGGCCGAGCACCGGCGTGGTCGCGCCGTAGCTCATGCTGCCGCTGTCGTCCGGATTGCCGGGCGCGATGTAATGATCGGTCGCGCGAAAGCGCACCTCGCTGTGGCGCACGCCGGCCAGCAGCGACCATCGCTCGGCGAAGCGCCAGTAGAGCTGCGCGTAGGGATCGAGATTCCACACCCGGTCGTCCTCGTCGCGGCGCAGCCGGCCGCTGACGCCGAGCACGCTGCCGGCGAAATTCTCGTAGCCGCGGCGGCGCTGCTGCTGGTCGTCCCAGGACAGGCCGAGCACGGCTTCCAGCGGACGGCCGGCGAGTTCGGTGCGGCGGGTCCAGCGCGCGTCCAGGCCGCCGTAACTCGTATCCAGATCCACCACGCCGCCGGCGCTGAGCGGATTGCGCTGCGCCGCCACCGGCACGGAAAGCATCTGCTGCACGCCGCGCTCGCCGTAGTAGGCCATCAGGCGCCATTGCGTATCGGCATCGGGCGACAGCTCGTAGATCGCGCCGCCCTGCGTCTGGTGCACGCTTTTGCGGGTGTCGAACTGGTCGGCGGCGGCGATCGCCTGGCGCGGATCGGCCATGGCCTGCGCTCGGGTCAGCCCCAGCGGATCCTGCGCCTGCGGCAGGGCCATGGTGTTGAGCACCACGGTCAGGTGCCCGCGATTCCCAAGCTCGAAACCGAGCCGCGCATTGCCGGATTCCCGCTTCGCGCGGCTGTGCTCGCGATAGCCGTCCGTCTGGAAGTGCGACAGCGCGAGGTTGTAGTCGAAGCCGCCGTCCTTGCCGCGCGTCGACACGCCCACCCGCGCCGTGCCGTTGCTGCCGCCGAACAGGCCCACCCGCGTCACCGGCGGGTCGCTGCCTTCGGCGCTCCACAGCTGCACCACGCCGCCGGACGCATTGCCGTACAGCGCCGAGAACGGGCCGCGCAGCACTTCCACCCGCTCGGCCGCATCCAGGCTGAAATGCGAGACCTGGCCCTGGCCGTCCGGCATGGTCGCGGGAATGCCGTCCGCATACAGCCGCACGCCGCGCACGCCGAAGGTGGAGCGCGCGCCGTAGCCGCGCAGCGAGATCTGTTCGTCCTGCGCGTAGTTCTGGCGGTCGCGCGCCAGCACGCCGGGCACGCCGATCAAGGCCTCGGAAAGATTCACGCCCGGCTTGCCGCTGTCGCCCGGCGCCACCACCACCACGCTGAGCGAGGCGGGCAGGTCCAGCGGCGGAATATCCAGCCGCGTGGCATTGACCCGCACCGGCGGCAGTTCGGTGGTGTCGTCCGCCTGCGCCGCGCAGGCCAGGCACAGCAGCAGGGCGCTCGTGATTATCGACTTGCCGCTGCCGCGCATCGCCGCTCCGAACCGGAAGACCAGCCCGCGATGGTAGGGGATGCGCCGTGACCGGTCAGTGGCGTCGTTCCGCCTCTCGCCACGTTCAGCCCGCCCCCGCATAATCGCGCGATGCCACATGCCCGCTGCTCCGTCCGCCTGATCGGTGCCATCGCCCTGTCGTTCGCGGCGCTCGCCGGCGTTCCCGCGCACGCGCAGGAAAAGACCAGGGCCGAACAGGCCGAGGCGCAGAAGAAGCTGGCCGAAGTGCGCAGCAAGATGGAGGAACTGGCCAGGGAGCAGGCCGAGACCGCGAGCAAGCGCGACTCCGCCAATGCCGAACTGGCCAAGCGCGCCAACGCCGTGGCCGGCGCCGCCAAGGCGGTGCGCCAGACCGACGCGGAACTCTCTTCCAAGCAGCGCGAGCTGGAAAAACTGCAGCAGGACCGCGCCGCCCTGCAGAAGAACCTCGACGGCCAGCGCGCCGCGATTGCCGATCTGCTGCGCGCCACCTACACCCTGGGCCGCGGTTCCGACCTGCGCCTGCTGCTGGGCGACGACGACGTGGCGCGGGTGGCGCGCGCGCTGGCCTATTCGAAGTACTTCCAGGAAGACCGCGTCCAGAAGGTGCAGAAGCTGATGGGCGACCTGGCCCGGCTGCAGGACCTGGAAGCGCGCATCGCCACCGAACAGCAGGCCCTGCAGGCCACCAAGGCGCAGCGCCAGGAGCAGGCCAAGGCGCTGGAGCAGCAGCGCGCCGAACAGGCCAGGCTGGCCGCCCAGACCGACGCCCAGTACAAGGACCAGGGCGAGCGCCTGGCCCAGCTCAAACAGAATGCGCAGTCGCTCAACAGCCTGGTCGACAAGCTGCAGAAGGCCATCGACGACGCCGCGCGCGAGGCGGCCAAGGCGGCCCGGGCCAACCCGGCCGCGCCCAGCGTGTCGCCGGGCAAGGGCAGCGCCAATATCCGCGGCAACCTGCCGTGGCCGGCCAACGGCGTGGTCAACACCTATGGCAACGGCGTGCTGATCAAGGCCGGCGGCGGCAGCGAAGTGCGCGCGGTGGCGCGCGGCCGGGTGGTCTATGCGGCCTTCCTGCGCGGCTACGGCATGCTGCTGATCCTCAACCACGGCGGCGGCTGGATGAGCATGTACGGCAACAACGAAACCCTGCTGCACGGCGTGGGCGACGAGGTCGACGCCGGCCAGGCGGTGGGCACCGCGGCGGCGCCCACCGGCGTCAATACCGGCGTGTATTTCGAACTGCGCCAGAACAACAAGCCGGTCGATCCGCGCAGCTGGTTGTCACGCCAGCGTTGACGCGGGGCGTACGCCGCAGCAGGCTAGCCTGCGTTGAATTCCGGTGTCCCCCCGTGGTCCAAGCGGCCTGCCGCCGTCCGCGGTGCACCCCCAAGCTTTCCCGGAGCAAGTTCATGCGGTTTTCCTCCCTGACCCTCGTCGCGCTGCTGCTGGCGGCCCCCGCGCTGCCGCTGCAGGCCCTGCCCGCGAAGGGCGCCAAGCCGGCGGCCGAGCCGGCCAAGGCCGCTTCCGCCGCCGCGCCGGACGCGGTGGACATGGACGACATCCGCAACTTCAGCCGCGTCTACGAGATGGTGCGGCAGGCCTATGTCGAGAAGGTCGACAACAAGACCCTGATGAAGGCCGCGATCAGCGGCATGCTCACGGGCCTCGATCCGCACAGCGAATACCTCGACAAGGACGGCCTGGCCGAACTGAGCGAAGACACCACCGGCCAGTACGGCGGCTTGGGCATCGAAGTGCTGCAGGTGGACGGCACCCTGCGCATCGTCGCGCCGATCGACGACACCCCCGCTTCGCGCGCCGGCATCAAGCCGGGCGACACCATCGTCAAGATCGACGGCACGCCGGTCGACTCGGAAAACATCGACGACATGTTCAAGAAGCTGCGCGGCGACCCGGGCAGCAAGATCGTGCTGAGCATCCTGCACGAGAAGAGCGACAAGCCGGTGGACATGAGCCTGGTGCGCGAGCGCATCTCGGTCACCAGCGTGAAGGTGCGCGAGCTGGAGCCGGGCTATGCCTACGTGCGGCTCAGCCAGTTCCAGGACGACACCGCCGCGGACCTGGAAAAGAAGCTCGGCGAGCTGGTCAAGAAGAACGGCGCGCAGCGCGGCGTGGTGCTGGACCTGCGTTCCAATCCCGGCGGCCTGCTCACCGCGGCCGTGGGCGTGAGCGACGAGTTCCTCGACAGCGGCACCATCGTCACCACGCGCGGCCGCCTGCAGGACGCCAACCTGAGTTTCAGCGCGCATCCGGGCGACCTGCTCAACGGCGCGCCGATGGTGGTGCTGGTGGACAACGGCACGGCCTCGGCGGCGGAGATCGTCTCCGGCGCGCTGAAGGACAACCACCGCGCCCTGATCATCGGCCGGCGCACCTTCGGCAAGGGCGTGGTGCAGACCGTGCTGCCGCTGGATGCCGAGCATGCGGTGAAGATCACCACCGCGCGCTACTACACGCCCAGCGGCACCTCGATCCAGGCCGAAGGCATCAAGCCGGACATCGCCCTGGCCGACCTGGCGGTGAACAAGGCCGACAGCGCCGCCAGCCTGATCGGTTCGGAAGCGGACCTGCGCAACCACCTCGCCAACGAGGACGGCAGCAAGGACCGCAAGGCGATCGACAACGACGGCAGCGCCGAGAACGCCGAGCTGGCCACCAAGGACTATGCGCTGTCGCAGGCACTGAACGTGCTGAAGGGCCTGTCGCTGAACCGCGGCAAGGCCGTGCAGACCGCCAGGCAGTAAGGCTTCGGCGTGGCCGCAGCGTGAAAGAAAGCGCCGCCTGCGGCGCTTTCCGCTTTATTACGCCAACCTCCAGTTGGCACGCGTTACCATGCGGGCCTTCTATTGCCCCGGCGCGATCATGGCCAAGCTCTATTTCTACTATTCGGCAATGAACGCCGGTAAGACCACCACCTTGCTGCAGAGCGCCTACAACTATCACGAGCGCGGCATGCGCACGCTCATCCTCACGCCGGCGCTGGACAACCGCTACGGCGAAGGCGTGGTCGCCTCGCGCATCGGCCTGAAGGCCAATGCGCGGCGCTTCCGCCCCGACGAAAACCTGCTGGCGCTGGTGGAGGCCGACATCGCCGCGCGCGGGCCGCTGCATTGCGTGTTCATCGACGAGGCGCAGTTCCTCGCCAAGGCGCAGGTGTGGCAGGCCAGCGACGTGGTGGACAAGCTCAACATCCCGGTGCTCGCCTTCGGCCTGCGCACCGATTTCCGCGGCGAGCTGTTCGAAGGCAGCCGCTATCTGCTGGCCTGGGCCGACAACCTGGAAGAGATCAAGACCATCTGCCATACCGGCCGCAAGGCCACCATGGTGGTGCGCGTGGACGAACACGGCCGCGCCGTCACCGAAGGCCCGCAGGTTGAGATCGGCGGCAACGACCGCTATGTCTCGGTCAGCCGCGCCGAATTCAAGAAGATCACCGAAGGCCACGGCCGCATCGAATTGCAGCAGCCGGTCTTGCCGCTGGGCGAACACTGACCCGCGACGCGGCATGGCCGCCCACCACAAGGAATTCCCCATGAATGCACCGATCCGCATCCCCGCCTGGCAGCGTCCCCACTGGCATCCCGGCGGCGAGGAGATCTACCTGCACTACTACGTGTTCGGGAATTTCCAGAACGTGCGCGTGCCTTCCGCGCCCTATGGCAGCGATGGCCTGCCGCACGGCATCGAGGTGAGCAACCACCATCATTCGGCGCTGCGCTCGTGGGAGGGCTATCCGCTCAAGGGCGAGCTGGGCCGTTTGTTCAAGGATGAAGCGCCTGACGCCTACCGCGCCGCGGTGGATGCGCCGCAGGTGATGATCCTGCGCGGCACCCTGCCGGACCAGGGCGACGTGGGTTATCTGCGCGACACCCTGGGCGTGGTGGCGGGCCTGCTCGATATCGGCGGCGTGGCCGTGCTCGATCCGCAGATCGTCACGCTGTTCGGCGCCGATGCCTGGCGCAGCCATTACCTGGTGCGCGACGGCGCGCCGATCCGCAACCACCTGCTGATCCTGCGCGACGACGAAGACAACGGCGACGGCTACTGGATCCGCACCCGCGGCATGCGCAAGTTCGGCCGTCCGGATGTGAGCCTGCGCCATGTGCCCGAAGGCGACAGCGACCGCGCCGGCATGCTGTGCGAGCGGCTGGCGGAGATGCAGGCGCTGGGTGCGCACTTCGTCGACGGGCA
Organism: Dyella marensis; assembly: GCF_049532885.1. Taxonomy (NCBI): domain Bacteria; kingdom Pseudomonadati; phylum Pseudomonadota; class Gammaproteobacteria; order Lysobacterales; family Rhodanobacteraceae; genus Dyella; species Dyella marensis. The sequence goes on along the minus strand of NZ_CP064029.1, from coordinate 4,658,309 downwards.
GGCGCTGGAAGCCGACGGCCTGCGCGGCTTCGTGGCGAAGCTCGGCGGCAGCGCGGTGGAAGCGCCGTTCTACAACACCTACGTCGAATTCCGCTGGCCGCATTGAACCTGGCCGCCAAGTAGGTTGGGGTGAGCGCAGCGAACCCCAACGATGCGCTGCGTTTGAAGGTCGCCATGTTGGGGTTCGCTGCGCTCACCCCAACCTACGCCGGACCTTGCGGGCCGGAGTTTATTTCTGGCAGCGCGGGCACCAGAACGTCGAACGCTGCCCCAGCACCACCTGGCGGATCGCCGTGCCGCAGGTCCGGCACGGCTCGCCTTCGCGGCCGTACACCTGCAGCTCGCGCACGAAGTAGCCGGGCATGCCGTCCGGATTGATGAAGTCGCGCAGCGTGGTGCCGCCACGCTCGATCGCCCAGGCCAGGATGCGCTTCACCTCGGCGGCCAGGCGCGCATAGCGCGCACGCGAGACGGAACCGGCCGCGCGGCGCGGATCGATGCCGGCGGCGAACAGCGCCTCGCTCGCATAGATATTGCCCACGCCCACCACCACGGCGTTGTCCATCAGGAACAGCTTCACCGCCGCCGTGCGGCCGCGCGACATCCGCCATAGCAGGTCGCCGTCGAAGTCGTCGGTGAGCGGTTCCGGGCCGAGGTTTTCCAGCAGTTCGTGCGTGGTGCCCGGCGCTTGCCACAGCAGGCAGCCGAAGCGCCGCGCGTCGGTGAAACGCAGCACGCGCGCCCCGGTGGCGGCGGCTTCCAGCCCGAGATCGACGTGGTCGTGCTTGCCCACCGGCGCATCCGCCGGCAGCACGCGCAGCACGCCGGTCATGCCCAGATGCAGCAGCGCGCTGCCGACAGCGGTATGCAGCAGCAGGTATTTCGCGCGGCGCTCGACGTCCTCGATGCGCTGCCCCGGCAACAGCTCGCCGATCTCCGGCGGAATCGGCCAGCGCAGATCCGGCCGGCGCAGCACCACCGAGGTGATGCGCCGGCCGATCAGATGCGGGGCGATGCCGCGCCGGGTGGTTTCGACTTCGGGCAGCTCAGGCACGGCGCGCGCTGCTCAGGACCAGTCGGCGTGGAAGCTGCCCGGACGGTCGATACGCTCGAACGTATGCGCACCGAAGTAATCGCGCTGCGCCTGCACCAGGTTCGCCGGCAAACGTTCGGCGCGGTAGCTGTCGTAGTAGGCGATCGCCGAGGCGAAACCCGGCACCGCCACGCCGGCCTGCACCGCGGCGGAGACCACGTCGCGCAGCGCCTGCTGGTATTGCGCGGCGATATCGCGGAAGTACGGATCGAGCAGCAGGTTGGCCAGCGCCGCGTCGCGCGCGTAGGCGTCGGTGATCTTCTGCAGGAAGCGCGCGCGGATGATGCAGCCGGCGCGGAAGATCTTGGCGATGGTGCCGTAGGGCAGGTTCCACTTGTACTCGTCGGAAGCCGCGCGCAGCTGCGCGAAGCCCTGCGCATAGGAGACGATCTTGCTCAGGTACAGCGCGCGGCGCACCGATTCGATAAACGCCGCGCGATCGCCCGCGAACGGCTTCGCGTCCGGACCGGCCAGCACCTTGCTCGCGGCGACGCGCTCGTCCTTCAGCGCGGACAGCAGGCGCGCGAACACCGATTCGGTGATCAGCGGCAGCGGCACGGCCAGGTCCAGCGCGCTCTGGCTGGTCCACTTGCCGGTGCCCTTCTGCGCGGCGCGGTCGAGGATGATGTCGACCATGGCCTTGCCGGTGTCCGGGTCTTTCTTGCCGAAGATGGCGGCGGTGATGGCGATCAGATAGCTGTCGAGTTCGCCCTGGTTCCAGTCGGTATAGACCTTGCCCAGCTCTTCGTTGGACAGGCCCAGCACCTGCTTGAGCACGGCGTAGCTCTCGGAGATGAGCTGCATATCGCCGTACTCGATGCCGTTGTGCACCATCTTCACGTAATGGCCGGCGCCGTTCGGGCCCATGTAGGCCACGCAGGGTTCGCCATCCGGCGCGCGCGCGGCGATCTCGGTCAGCACCGGCGCCACCAGGTCGTACGCATCGCGCGGGCCGCCCGGCATGATCGACGGTCCGTGCAGCGCACCTTCCTCGCCGCCGGACACGCCGGTGCCGATGAAGTGCAGGCCGGCGTCGTTCAATTCGCGTTCGCGGCGGATGGTGTCCTGGAAGAAAGTATTGCCGCCGTCGATCAGCACGTCGCCTTTATCCAGCAGCGGCTTCAGTTCCGCGATGGTGGCGTCGGTGGGTTCGCCCGCCTTCACCATCAGCAGGATGCGCCGCGGCTTCTGCAGCGAGTCGACGAAGTCCTGCACGCTGTAGGTGGGCACCAGGCGCTTGTCCGGATGCTCGGCCATGACCTCGTCGGTCTTCTCGCGGCTGCGGTTGTAGATGGCCACGGTGTGGCCGCGGCTCTCGATGTTGAGCGCGAGATTGCGGCCCATCACGGCCATGCCGACGACGCCGATGACAGGTTGCTCGACCGAACGATTCATGCGGATGCTCCCAGGGAGGATGACGGGAATGCCTCGGATATGGGGAGGTCGCCGGGGCATGCAAGGTGCCCCGCATCATACGCAGGCCGGTGCGCGCTCAGGGCGCCTTGGCGGTATTCGCCTTGGCCGGGCGCGGCGTGAAACGCACCGGGACCAGGGCCACGCGATCGCCCGCGCGCACGTAGCGCAGCGGGCCGGTGACGGCGACTTCGCCGAAACCCAGCGCCTGCCCGTCCAGCGTCAACACCACCGGCGGCGGCGCCAGGCCGATCTTCGCCGGATCGAATTCCGCCAGCGGCCGCCAGCTCTGCACCGGCGCGGCGGCGGTGGCGGCGAGATCTTCCAGGCGGCCTTCGTCGACCGGCAGGGTGGTGCCGTCGACGGCCTGCCAGTGGCCATCGCGCCTGGCGTAGTGCTCGGTGACGCCGCCGTGCCAGGCAAGGTCGATGCGCTGCACCGCGGCCGGATCGAGATCGAGCAGGCTGCCCAGTGCCTGCGCGCGGTCGTGCCGCCATTGCCAGCCGGCGCCGGCCAGCAGCGCTGCGGCGATCGCCACGAACACCAGCGTGCCGCGCTTCATGCGCGGCGCCGGCGCCAGGCGATCAGCCCGCCGAGCAGCAGCAGGCCCAGCGGCAGCGCCAGCAGGAAACCGAACGTGACCGCGTTCAACTGGCCCTGGCTGAGCTGCATCGCGCGGTCCGGCGCGCCGCGCGGCGGCAGGTTGACCAGGGCGTCGTCGCCCAGCAACCAGTCGAACACGCGCTCGCCCAGCGCGCGGTTGCCGCCGTTGCCGAGGAACGTGTTGGAGAGGAAATCGCCGTCGCCGATCATCGCCACGCGCTGCTCGCTCTTGTCCGGGCTGGGCGAGAGGCGCGCGAAGGTCAGGCCGAAATCGAGCGGGCCTTTCAGCTCGCCGGCATCGGCGTCGTAGCGGATGCTGCTGCTGCCGTCGTTGCCGATCGGCTGGAATTCGGTCCAGCTCTGCGGCCCCGAGCGCAGGAACGGCTGCACTTCCCACTCGCCCCGGCGCGCCAGCGCCAGTGCCGACACCTGCGGGAACAGCGTGGTGAGCGTGAGGCCGCGGGTGATCGCATGCACGGGATAGCTGCCCACGGTGATCAGGCGCGGGTCCTTCAGGCCCAGCGCGGCGCCCTGGCCGTCCACCAGCACGCCGGGCAGCACGTGCACGCCCAGCGCATCGGCCAGCGGCTGCAGGCCGAGGTCGTCGTTGGACGGCTCGGTCAGCCACAGCAGGTTGCCGCCGGCGGCGACGTAGTCGGTGAGCGCCTTTACCGCGCCTTGCGGCAGCGCCAGCGTCGGTCCGGCCAGCACCACCAGGTCGGTGTGCTGCGGCACCGCTGTCACCTGCGCGAAGTTCAGCGGCACCGCGCGCATGCCGCGGCTTTCCAGCTGCGTCATGAACATGCCCAGGTCCGCATTGGCCTTGCCGTCCGCGCGGCGCTCGCCGTCGCCGGTGACGAAGGCCACGATGCGCTCGCCGCCGCGCGCCAGGCGTTCCAGCGCATTGGTGAGGCTGCGTTCGGACAGCTCGTCCAGGCGCTCCTCGCGGTTGCCGTAGTGCAGGATCAGCGCGCCGTCGACGGTGATGCCGAGCTCGCGCATCTTCGCCGGGTCCTGCTGCGGATCGACGAAGCGCAGGGTGAGGTCGTGCTTGAAGCGGCGGTAGCGCTCGATAAAGCTGGCCACCGTCTGGCGCAGGTCGCCCTGCGGGTTCGCATAGCTGACGATCTCGACCGGGCCCTTGAGCGCGTCGAGCACGGCACGGCTTTCGGGCGAGAGGCTGGAGCGGCTGTCGTGGCTCCAGTCGGCGACGTAGTCGTGGCGATAGGTGAGATAGCCGGCCGCGCCCGCGGCGGCGAACAGCGCCAGCGCGAACAGCCAGCCGCGCAGGGTTCCGGTCAGGCGCATCAGCCACGCCCCTTGTCGGCGGCGACGCGGCGTATCGCCAGCGTCAGCGCGATGGCGATCACCAGCGCGAACCAGGCCAGGTCGGCGCTGGATACCAGGCCGCGCAGCAGGGCTTCCAGGTGCGTGCTCAGCGACAGCCAGTTCCACAGCCCGTTGCCGATGCCGGCCTTCTGCGCCGCCAGGTTGGCGGTGAACAGCGCCAGCCCCAGCGTCAGGCTGGCGGTGGCGGCCACGGCCGGCAGCGAGGCGAAGGCCGAGCAGGCCACGCCGAGCGCGCCCAGCGCGGCGAGCGTCAGCGCCAGGCCCAGCACGGCGGCGGCGAACTTGCCCCAGTCCAGTTCGGTGCCGTGCGCCAGGCTCAGCGGCATGGCCACCGTCAGCGCCAGCCAGCCCAGCAGCCACAGCAGCACGGCCAGGTACTTGCCCAGCACGATGGCCGCCGGCGAGGTGCCGCTGGAGGCCAGCAGGGGCAGGGTGCCGTTGGCGCGGTCGCCGGCCAGGGTCGACATGGTCAGCAGCGGCACCACCAGCAGGGCCAGCTCGGTGAGGCCGAACGGCAGCACGCCCATGGTCAGCGTGCTGCCCAGCAGCGGGACGCCGACCAGGTCGGTATAGCCGGGGCCGCCGGGCAGGGCGGCCAGCTTCACCTGGTTGTCGAGGAAGCTGCCCAGCAGCAGCACGAAGCGCCAGGCCAGCTGGGCCAGGGTCAGCGCGGCCAGCACCCAGGCCAGGGGACGGACCAGCAGGCGGCGCAGCTCCAGGCGGGCCACGGACAACGTCGAACTCATGCGGCCTGGTCCTTCCCGCTCATCGCGATCTCGAAAAACGTCTGTTCCAGCGCCTCGTGCCCGCCGTCCAGCGCGGCATCGTGGCGCAGCTGGCCCTCGTGCAGGATCGCCACGCGGTCGCACACGGCGGTGGTTTCGGCCAGCAGGTGGGTGGACAGGATCACCGCGGCGCCGGCGGCGGCTTCCTCGCGGATGACTTTGCGCAGCGCGGCCACCTGGACCGGGTCCAGCGCATTGCCGGGTTCGTCCAGCACCAGCAGCTTCGGCTTGTGCAGCACCGCGCAGGCCAGGCCCAGCCGCTGGCGCTGGCCCTGCGACAGCACCCCGGCCAGGCGGCGCAGCAGCGGGGCCAGTTCCAGGCGCTCGATGGTGGACTCGCAGGCCTGCTTCAGTCCGCTGGCGCGTAATCCGCGCAGGCGGCCATGGGCTTGCAGATGTTCCAAAACGGTCAGTTCCGGCCAATGCGGGGCACGTTCGGGCAGCCAGCCGATCAGTCCGCGGGCCCGTTCCGGGTGCTCGGCGAACACCTCTCCGTCCAGCTCGATATGGCCTTCATGCGGCTGGAGCGCACCGGCGATCATGGCCAGCGTGGTGGACTTGCCCGCCCCGTTGACGCCCAGCAGGCCAAGGATCTGGCCGCGGTCCAGCGTCAGGCTGAGACGCTCCACGGCCGGACGCCCGGCGCGCAGGCGCCGAACCTGATCAAGCTTTAACAGGGGGTATGGCAGAGTCATTGCATGATTGTCACGGCGCCCCCACCGTTTGAACAGACGGCGGGGGCGTTCTTGCGCGCTGAAACACGTTCTGCGGCATCGTGGCGCAGGCATGATTTCCCATGCTGGTGGGTACGGAAACCCTCGATTAGACTGACTTTTCACCCTACTGAGTGTTTCCCATGCTCGACGCAGTGCTGAACTTCCTGTCCAACGGCCTCACCGGGGCCAGTTGGGTCGCCATGCTGGTCTTCCTGCTGGTGATGACGCAGCTCACCATCTTCACGGTGACGCTGTACCTGCACCGCAGCCAGACCCATCGCGGCGTGGACTTCCACCCCGCCCTGGCCAACTTCTTCCGCTTCTGGGGCTGGCTCACCACCGGCATGGTGGTGAAGGAGTGGGTGGCCGTGCACCGCAAGCACCACGCCAAGGTGGAGACCGAGGAAGATCCGCACAGCCCGCAGATCTACGGCATCAAGAAGGTGTTCTGGGACGGCGTGTCGCTGTACCGCGACGCCAGCTACATCAAGGAAGACCTGGAGAAGTACGGCCGCGGCACCCCGGATGACTGGATCGAGCGCAAGCTGTTCGGCGGCCACCCCTACTGGGGCCCGACCCTGATGCTGCTGATCGACCTGGCGCTGTTCGGCGTGATCGGCGCGGCCATTTGGGCCGTGCAGATGATCTGGATCCCGTTCTGGGCCGCCGGCTTCGTCAACGGCATCGGCCACTGGTGGGGCTACCGCAACTTCGAGAGCGCCGACACGGCCACCAACCTGGCGCCGTGGGGCGTGTGGATCGGCGGCGAAGAGCTGCACAACAACCACCACGCTTTCCCCAGCTCCGCCAAGTTCGCCCTGCGCAAGTGGGAGTTCGATATCGGCTGGGCGGTGATCTGCGCCCTGCGCGCGGTGGGCCTGGCCAAGGTGATGCGCGTGGCGCCCACCCTGGACATCCGCCCGAACGTGCACCTGCCCGACGCCGAGACGCTGAAGGCCGTGCTCACCCATCGCTTCCAGGCGATGACCGACTACTACCGCGGCGTGATCGTGCCGACCCTGCGCGACGAAGCCCAGCACGCCGGCGAAAGCCTCAAGGCGATGCCGCGCCGCATGCGCCGCTCGCTGGCCGACGGTGGCCGCTGGCTGGACAACGAAGGCCGCGAGCGCCTGCAGGCCGCCCTGGCCAAGCGCCCGACCCTGCGTACCGTGTGCGATTTCCGCACCCGCCTGGCCGAACTGATGGAACAGCGCGGCGCCGAGCAGAGCCTCAAGGGTCTGCAGCAGTGGATCGCCGAAGCCGAGCAGAGCGGCATCCGCGTGCTGCAGGACTTCGCGCAGCGCCTGAAGGGTTATGCGGTGAGCGGCGCGGCTTAAGCGCGGCGCCTGTCGACATAAAAAAGCCCGCCGATCGGCGGGCTTTTTTTTATGGGCGCTTGTCCGCCACGTACTAGCCACGGATGATCGCGCGATGCCCGAGCCTCTCTTCCCCGTCTTGATCGGTCCGGCCGACTGGCCGCTGCTCGCCGCGCCGGTGCGGCGCATGCACGGCGGCGCGGCTTCGCTCAGCGCGCACGGCGTGGCGCAGGTCGACGGTGCACGCCATCCCTTCGCGCGCCTGCTGCGCCGCGTGCTCGGCCTGCCGGAACCCGGTGCGGACCAGGCCATCGCGCTCAGCATCGAACGCGTGGAAGGGCGCGAAACCTGGACGCGCAGCTTCGCCAACGGCCGCATGCGCTCCACCCTGGAACGCGCCACGGACGGCACGCGTCTGCGCGAACGCCTCGGCCCGGTCTCGCTGTACTTCGCCCTGCGCCGCGACGGCGACGCGATCGACTGGCAACTGCAGCAGGGCCGACTGCTCGGACTGCCGCTGCCGCGTGCCATGTTCGGCAGCGTGTTCTCCCGCAGCCTCGCGGAAGACGGGCGCTACGTGTTCCATATCGATACGCGCCTGCCGTTGCTCGGGCAGTTGATCGCCTACCGCGGCTGGCTCGACATCGACTGACTTACTCGAACGTTTCGACGCCCGTGCGCAGCGCATAGCCGTCGAAACCCGCTTCGATCTGTTCCAGTGTCAGCAGGCCCACGCATGGCGTCGCGCCTTTGGCGTCGATCCGTCCATCCGCCATGCGGCGCGCCAGCACCACGGCAGGCGTCACCGGCACCTGCGGGCCGTCGCCCGCGTCCGCGCTCAGCCACCAGCGCAGTTTCAGCGGACGCCCATCGGCGGCGATGCCGCCCAGCTCCACCGTCATGCCGCCTACCTCGGAGCCGAAGCGCAGAAACAGCTCGCTGAAGCGCCGCAGTGCGGGCGCATACGCGGCCAAGTTACGGATCAAGCCCAGCCGCACCAGCACCGCCGCGCACCAGGTGCCACCCTGCAGCAGCGGCAGTTCGAGGCCGGCGCGGAACATCACGGTGCGTACCTGCCGATAGCGCGCGGGGAACAGATCCAGGTCCGGAATCTCGCACGCGCCCACGCGCCGCCGGCCGAACGGAAAGCGCTGCATGCGGCTGTCCATCCAGCCATGCGTCACCTGCCAGCGCCCATCGCGCCATACGCGGATCGGACGGCCGCAATAGCCCAGGATCGACGCCACCGTGGCGTCGCCGCGCGGCGTCCGGTTGCCGGGGTTGATGGTGTGCTCGATCGTTTCCAGCATGGCGAAGCGCGGCAGCAGCGCATCCACGGCCGCGGCGCTCAAGGCCGGCACGCTGGAGGCGCCGGTGACCAGCAGTCGCCCCGCCGCCAGCGCGCGTTCGTGCAGGCGTTCGATACCGGTGACGAAGCCGCGGCCATCGGCCAGGTCGACATAGTCGCTGCCCGCGGCGAGGCAGGCTTCCGCCACGCGATAGTCCTGGCCCTGGAACGGGCCGGCGGTGTGGATCACCAGTTGCGGCTGCAGCGCGGCGAGCGCCGCGGCGAAGCGCGCATCGCCGGTGTCGAGCGTGGCGATGCGGACGGAGGGATCTTCAAACGACGCGCGCATCGCTTCCAATGCATCGCGCCGCCGCCCGGCCAGCACCAGTTCGAAGCGCGCATCGCGCGCCAGCCGCTGCGCCACGCGCGAACCGAACACGCCGGTCGCGCCGATCACCACCACCCGCAAGGCCATCCCTGGGCTCCGCTCGCCAAAGCGGGCATTACAGCATGACCTGGGGGTGGCCCTAGGTAGGGATCGACCTAGCTAGGCCGTGCGGCGGCCCATCGGGTTTCATGCGATGCACAGGGTTTCCACGGTCCGGAGCAAGATCATGTCCAGCGTCAACGTCGCGTTCGCCGGTGTCGATATCCAGCGCTTCCTCGGCCTGGCCGAACACAACCCGGTGCTGGATCCGAAGATCGGCCCCGACAACAGCGCGCCGAACCGTTCGCTCTACAACAACGCCAACGGCCAGCCGGACTTCTCCAACAGCAGCCAGCCCAATCCCAATGACGTGAAGCAGGAAGGCTACGGCGACTGCTATTTCGACGCGAGCATCGCGGCGCTGGCGCAGCAGCATCCGGATCAGATCAAGAACATGATCCACGACAACGGCAATGGCACCTTCACCGTGACCTTCCCGCACCAGAAGGACAACAGCGCCGGCAACCTGTGGGGCTTGTTCGGCGACGACTATCACGACGTGAAGATCACCGTCAGCGACAAGGACCTGCCGTCCAACGGCACCAGCTCCAGCGACGGCACCGCCAAGTGGCCGGAGGTGCTGGAAGCGGCCTACGCCAAGATGCAGGGCGGCTACGACGCGATCGGCAACGGCGGCCATCCCGCCGATGCGATGAGCGCGCTGACCGGCAAGAGCGCCGATGCCTATTCGCCGAAGGACGGTGCCGGCAAGATCGAGCAGGCGCTGAAGGACGGCAAGCTGGTGACCATCGCCACGCCCGAATCCGACGGCGATCAGGCCGGCATGGAAGCCGGCAAGAATCCGCACGGCCTGGTGGGTGGCCATGCCTACACGGTGACCGGCGTGTGCACCGGGCCGGATGGCAAGAAGTATCTGGAGCTGCGCAATCCCTGGGGTTTCGATCAGCCGCAGAACATCCCGCTCGACCAGATCAACGACGGTTCGATCGATGAAGTGGAGATCGGCAACGCCTGAGCCATGCGCCGCGCTGTGATGGCGGTCATCCGCCATCGACAAACCGCGTGGCAAGCTCGACCGATGAACGTCATCGATGCAGGCCAGTTCAAGGCGAGGCGCCCCAGCGCGGGGCGCCTTGTCGCGTTCGCGGCGCTGCTGCTACTTTCGGCCGGCACTTCCGCAGGGTCGACGCAGGCAGGGAAATCCATGTCCAGCTCCAGCGATCAGCACCAGGCCGCCTCGGCGCAAGTCCCCGCAGACATCGAGATCCTCCGCGGTCGCGCCGGCGTGATCGGCCGCTCGCGCGTGGGCGTGTCGTCCATCGTCGCCACGCCGCCGCCGTTCCAGGGCGCGATGCCCGGCGCGCGCGCCACCTTGATCGAAATGCGCGACGCGCCGATGCACGTCGAAAGCACCATGGTGCTGGGCGAGAAGATGCTGCTGCCGCTGGCCGACGGCCTGCATCGCGTGAGCAAGCTCGCCACGCCCAGCGAAAGCGACCGCCAGGGCCATGTGGCGATCGACGCCGAAGCGGCGCGTGCGGGTTCGCCCAATACGGTGTTCGCCAGCGAGGAAGGCCGGCTGCGCATCGGCGGGCCGGAAGTGAAAGCCGCCTACGACCTGCGCGTGCTGGCATGGACGCCGGACAAGCACGCGCCGCAGAGCGCCACCGTCGAGTGGCTGACCGCCGCCTTCCCGCGCGACAGCGTGCCGGCGCAGCAGATCCGGCAGCAGGTGGTGAAAGCGGGCGACCGGCTGCAGGTCGGCAGCGCCACGCTCACGGTCAAGGCCGTCGAAGGCCAGACGCAGGACCATCCGGCCTGGATCGAATTCGAGCTCACGCCCGGCGCTTGAACGCGGCGCTGCGGCTTCCCCCTACATGACTAACAGCATGGCGGTGCCGCTGCTCGCAGCGGTGTAACTTCCTACGGTCGCGCCCGCCATTCGGGGCGCCCCTCCAGGAGACCGCACGATGCCGTCCGCCAACCCCAGGGCACTCGCCCTTGCCGCCGCCTTGCTCGCCTGCCTGCCCGCCGTCGTGCTGGCCGGCTACGACAAGCCGCCCGAGCCGCTGCTGGATCTGATGCACGCGCCGCTGCCGGCGATCCCGATGCTCGACCCCACCCGCTCGCGCATGCTGCTGGTCGAGCAGTCGCAGTACCCGCCGATCGCGCGCGTGGCCGAGCCTTATCTCAAGCTCGCCGGCCTGCGCATCGAGCCGGCCAATCATGCGCGGCACGATGCGTCGAGCGGCTACGGCATCCGCACCTGCCTGAAGAGCTTCACCGTGGAAGACGTGGCCAGCCACAAGCAGCTGCCGGTGACGCTGCCGGCCGACGCCTGCCCGAGCGCGCCGCAGTGGTCGCCCGATGGCCGCCGCTTCGCCTTCGCCAACACCACGAAGGAACGCACCGAGCTGTGGCTGGGCGATGCGCTCACCGGCCAGGTGCGCCGCGTGGAAGGCGTGTGGCTCAACCCGGTGATGGAAGACGACGTGCAATGGCTGCACGGCAGCGATTCGCTGCTGGTGAAGCAGGTGCCGGCGAATCTCGGCGCCGCGCCGAAGGTGAGCGAGACCTCCGGGCCGGAGATCAAGGAATCGATCGGCGGCAAGGGCGAGAGCAGCACCTACGAAGCCCGCGACACGCTGGGCAGTCCCGAAGACGAAGCCTTGTTCGAGTACTACGGCACCGCGCAGCTTGCCGTGGTCGACGCGGCCAGCGGCAGCGTCAAGGCGGTGGGCAAGCCGGGCGTGCTCGCCGGTGTGTCCGGCGCGCCGGATGGCGAGCACGTGCTGGTGGAAACGCTGAAGAAGCCGTACTCGTACGTCACCACCTACGAGCGTTTTGCCCGCGACGTCAGCGTGCTCGACGTGCGCACCGGCCAGTCCACCGCGATCGCTTCGCTGCCGGTGGCCGACCGCGTGCCGGTGCGCGGCGTGCCGGTGGGGCCGCGCGATTTCGACTGGCGCGCCAACGCGCCGGCCACCCTGGTATGGCCGGAGGCGCTGGACCAGGGCGACTGGAAGGTGAATGTCCCGCAGCGTGACAAGGTAATGCTGTGGAGCGCGCCGTTCAGCGGCAAGCCGCAGGAAGTGGCGCGCACCACCCAGCGCTACAGCGGCATGCGCTGGCTGGCGCAGGGCGACGAGCCCTTCGTCTACGAGTACGACGCCAACAAGCGCTGGATCCGCATCACGCGCATCGACGTCGCGCATCCCTCGAAGCCCGCGCGCACGGTGTGGGATTACTCGATGGACGAGAACTACAAGCAGCCCGGCTCGCTGCTGATGCAGCAGCTGCCGAACGGTGCGCGCGTGGTGCGGCAGGAAGGCGATTACGTCTACCTGGCCGGCACCGGCGGCACGCCGCAGGGGGACCGGCCTTTCCTCGACCGCTACGCCTTGTCCAGCGGGCGCACCGAGCGCCTGTTCCGCGGCGACGGCGCGGATCACTACGAAAGCGCGCTGGCGGTGCTGCCGGGCGGCGAGCGCTTCATCACCGCGCGGCAGTCGCCGGCCGAGCCGCCGAACCTGTTCCTGCATGCGCTGGGCGCGCCGGTGAGCGACGCCAAGCCGGGCGAAGCGGTGTTCGCTTCAAGCAGCGAGGCGATCACGCATATCGCCGACCCGACGCCGCAGGTGCGCGGCATCGCCAAGCGGCTGGTCACCTACAAGCGCAAGGATGGCGTGGAACTGTCGTTCACCCTGTACACGCCGCCGGGCTACAAGGAAGGCACGCGCCTGCCGGCCGTGCTGTATGCCTATCCGCAGGACTTCGCCGACCCGAGCAAGGCCGGGCAGGTGAGCGGATCGCAGCAGAAGTTCGATCTGCTGCGCGGCTATCGCCTGCTGCTGCTGTCGGGCTACGCCATCATCGACAACGCGTCGTTCCCGATCGTCGGCGATCCGCGCACCGCGTACGACACCTATGTCGAGCAACTGGTGATGGACGCGCAGGCCGCGGTGGACAAGGCCGTGGAGCTGGGCGTGGTCGACCGCGAGCGCATCGGCGTCACCGGCCACAGCCACGGCGCGCTGATGACCGCCAACCTGCTCGCGCATACCGATCTGTTCCGCGCCGGCGTCGCCACCAGCGGCGGCTACAACAAGGACCTCACCCCGTTCGGCTTCCAGAACGAGCGCCGCTCGCTGTGGCAGGCGCCGCAGGTGTACGAGCAGGCTTCGGCTTTCTTCAATGCCGACAAGATCAAGTCGCCGCTGCTGATCATGCACGGCATGGACGACGCCAACCCCGGCACCGAGCCGGTGCAGTCGCCCAAGCTGTTCCAGGCCATCCGCGGCCTGGGCGGCACCACGCGCCTGGTGATGCTGCCGCACGAGCCGCACTGGTATACGGCGATGGAGTCGAACGAGCAGGAGGTGTACGAGATGCTCACCTGGTTCGACAAGTATGTGAAGAACGCCGCGCCGAAGGAGCAGGGCAAGGCCGCGCCTTGAAGTCGATGCCGGCGTGGGCGTTTCGTCGGCGCCGGCATCGTGCCGCCATGCTTGAAGGAGCGCGGATCCCGCGCTCCGATGTCAGTGATCGCCGTAGTGGAACTTGCAGCTGATGATGAAGATGCACTCGCCATCGAAGGCGTAGACCAGGCGATCCTTCTTGTTGATGGATCGGGACCAGAAGCCGGCCAGGTCGCCGCTCAAAGGGTGAGGATCGCCCAGGCCGTCGTTCGGAGTCCTCTGCGCCTCCTTGATGAGGGCATGTATTTTCTTCGGGGTTTTCTTGTCTTCGGCCCAGTCCTGGTAGTCCTTCCAGGCTTCGTCCGTGAACTTGATACTTCGTGCCATCAAGCGCGCTCCTTTGCTACTCCTCGATCAGCGTGCGCTTCCTGGCCTTGCCCGCCTTGAACTGAGCGATGGACCTGGCGAGGTGATCGCGGTTGGCTTTGTTGCTGAGCAGGTGCACGGTGTCCGCCATCGAGTTGTAGTCCGCCAGGGACATGACGACGGCGTCTTCGTGATCGCGGCGATGGATGATGGTGATGGAGCAGTCGCTTGCCACGGTATCCAGTACCTCTTTGAGGTTGTTACGGGCGTCGGAAAAACTGACGACTCGCATAGGGTTCTCCTGTCTTGCCGGTGGCTTTGATGCTTTCTTTGACTTGTGCATGTTATTGCACAAGTCAAGTTTAGGGCATGTCCCAAAGCCGCAACAAGCAGTCAGCTGATTCCCTATGGCTTGCCCAGGCTATTCGCCAGGCCTGACCTCAAGCCAGCGTTGCGGCCGAAATTCAGACAAAAAGAGGCTCCGCAAGGCGAAAAAAAACCCGCCACATGGGCGGGTTTTTCATAAGGCATGGATCCCGGCCTTCGCCGGGATGACCCGCTAGGCGCGGGTCACTTGATCTTGCCTTCCTTGTAGATCACGTGCTTGCGGACCACCGGATCGTACTTCTTGAACTCGAACTTGTCCGGGGTGTTCTTCTTGTTCTTCTGCGTGGTGTAGAAGTGGCCGGTGCCGGCGGAGGAGATCAGGCGGATCTTGTCGCTCTTGCTCTTGGACATGGCTTAGGGCTCCTCAGATCTTCTCGCCGCGGGCACGCAGGTCGGCGATCACGGCCTCGATGCCCTTCTTGTCGATGGTGCGCAGCGCCTGGTTGGAGACGCGCAGTTTCACCCAGCGGTTCTCGCTGGCGACCCAGAAGCGGCGCTCGTGCAGGTTCGGCAACCAGCGGCGACGGGTCTTGTTGTTGGCATGCGAGACGTTGTTACCAGTCTGCACACCCTTTCCGGTGACTTGGCAAATACGGGCCATGATGACCTCCGTGGATTCTGTAGACCGCCCGTTGGCCAGGGCGACATCGGCCCAGCGGCGCCATGCGCCACGCGATGCTGGAGGGTGCTGCTTTCCGGGGGCTGCCGTGAGGTCCGCATCGCGTCGCGGACGTGCCCGTAAGGCCGGGCCGGCATGGCCGAGCCGGGAATTCTCTCAGAAACCCGGGGGCTTGCGCAATCTTTAAGCAGTTCCAGGGCTTGGGAGGCGGTCCGAAAGTCCGGATAGTTCGCATGGCGGCCTGCCGGGATGTATGGAACAATCGGCCTCTTTGTCCTTTTCCGTAATCCAGATCGAGGGGTTTCACAGATGGCAGACGTCAACGCCAACGGCCAGGCCGGCCAGCCGCAGCTGGTGCTGCAGAAGATCTACGTCAAGGATGTGTCGTTCGAGGCGCCCAACGCTCCGCACATCTTCCAGGAGATCGGCGAGACCGACCAGCAGCCGCAGGTCCAGCTCAACCTGGGCCAGCAGGCCACGGAACTGGGCAACGACCTGTACGAAGTGGTGCTCAGCCTCACCCTGACCTGCACCCTGGGCGAGCGCACCGCGTACCTGGCGGAAGTGAAGCAGGCCGGCGTGTTCGGCGTGTCGGGCTTCAGCGAGGCGGACCACGCCGGCATCATCGGCAGCTACTGCCCGAACCTGCTGTTCCCCTACGCCCGCCAGGTGATCTCCTCGCTGGTGATGGAGGGCGGCTTCCCGCCGTTCCTGCTGCAGCCGATCAACTTCGACGCGCTCTACGCCGAGCAGCAGCGCCGCAGCGCCGGCGGCGACGAGGCTCCGGTCCTCAACAGCTGAGCCGCTTCCATGGCTGAACGTCCGACCCTGGCGGTCCTGGGAGCCGGCTCGTGGGGGACGGCGCTCGCCGCCCTCACCGCGCGCAATGGCGTGCCGACCCGTTTGTGGGGCCGGGACGCCGCGGCGCTGGCGGCCATGGCCGAGAGCGGGCAGAACCGGCGCTACCTGCCGGACATCCAGCTGCCCGCGGAACTGCGCTACGAAAGCGACCTGGCCGCCGCCGTGCGCGGCGCCGGGATCGTACTGATCGTGGTGCCCAGCCACGCCTTCGCCTCCATGCTGGACGAACTGGCGCCCCTGCTCGACGCCGGCGCCGGCGTGGCCTGGGCCACCAAGGGCTTCGAGCCCGGCACCGGCCGCTTCCTGCACGAGCTGGTCGACGAGAAACTGCCCGGCCGCGCCGCGGCGGTGATCACCGGCCCCTCGTTCGCCAAGGAAGTCGCCCTGGGGCTGCCCAGCGCGGTCACCGTGCATTCCGACGACGAAGCCTTCGCGCAGCAGCTCGCCTCCATGCTGCATGCGCCGAATTTCCGCGCCTATTCCGGCGGCGACGTGCTCGGCGCGGAGCTGGGCGGCGCCATGAAGAACGTGCTGGCGGTGGCCACCGGCGTGGCCGACGGCATGGACCTGGGCCTGAACGCCCGCGCCGGCCTGATCACCCGCGGCATGAACGAGATGCTGCGCCTGGGCGTCGCGCTCGGCGCCCGTCCGGAAACGCTCATGGGCCTGTCGGGCCTGGGCGACCTGGTGCTGACCTGCACCGGCGATCTCTCGCGCAACCGCCGCCTGGGCCTGGCGCTCGGCCGCGGCATCGCCATCGACGAAGCCGTGCGCCAGATCGGCCAGGTGGTGGAAAGCGTGGTGACCGCCGACGAAGTGGCCCGCCTCGCGGCCAAGCATGGCCTGGACCTGCCGATCAGCGGCGGCGTGCGCGCCGTGCTGCACGGCGAGGTGACGCCGGTGGAAGGCGTGCGTGCGCTGATGTCGCGCGAGCAGAAGCCGGAATATCCGCAGGGACTTTTCGGGGTCGCTTGACCCTTTCCATGCATCGCGTTCACGCCCGCAGAAAAAATCGGGCGTGAAGGCGCGCATCTGCACATCGGCCTTGCTAAGCTCGGTCTTTTGGTCTTCCCGGCGGACCGCACGCGCATGCAGCAACCCGACGAGAAACGCCTCGCCGAACCGGTTCCTCCGCACCATGAGGAGCACGCGGAGCCGCTGCCCGCCGTCTGGCGCCGCCTGCTGGACGAAAGCGCCGCCGCGGCCGCCGCCGAGCGCGGCGTGCTGGGTTTCTTCCTCGACGCCATTCCGGAAGAAGGCGCGCCCTACGTGCGCCTGGAACTGGCGCCGGTCCTGCTGACCGTGGCCGAGCAGGGCCGCTTCGCGCGCCCCGCGCCGCTGGACAGCCGCCATCTGGCCAACCTGCCGCTGGAACCACCCGAGCAGCGCCTCGCCGCCACCGTGCTGGGCCTGCCGCAGACCGTGCGCAAGAGCCGCAGCTATGCGCGCCTGGCCGGTCACGTCGGCGACACCTTGCTGGCCGAAGTGCTGGACACCGCGCCGTGCTTCCTCGGCGGCCTGGCCGGACTACGCCTGTCGCGCGGCAAGGGGCATCTGCTCAACTGGCATTGGCATCTGGAAAAGGACGGCAGCCAGAAGCTGCTCCCCGCGCTGCCGGCCAACCAGCGCCTGGTGCGCATCGACGGCCTCTGGTACCTCGACGCCGAGCGCGCGGAGCTAGGCCACCTGGAAGCGCCGGCCGGGGAAACCCTGTGGCTGGATCTGCCGGCGCTGAAGCACGAGGACAGCGCCACCCTGCGCGACGCGCTGCCCGGCAGCCGCGTCGCCCATCGCGTACCGGCGCCGCAGGTGTTCGACGAACTGCGCCGCGCGGAACTGGCGCCGCGCCCGGTGCTGATCCTGCACGCACTCACCCGCCATGCGCGTCTGGCCGCCGGCACGCCGCCGCTGGCCTATGCGCGGCTGGCCTTCGACTACGCCGGCGAACGCCTGCCCGGCCGCGGCGGCGAGCCGCTGGTGCGCCGCGTGCGCCACGGCACCCTGGTGGAGATCACCCGCCGCCGCGCGGAAGAACTCACCGCGATGGAGCAGCTCGAACGCGCCGGCCTCACTCCCGGCGTGGACACCGAAGGCCTGCCCTGGGATCTCGCCGACACGCTGCCGGAAGACGCCTGGCTGTTCCCCGGCAAGGGCTATGCCGGCGCGCTCGAAGTGAACACGCCCGCGCGCTGGCTGGCGCTGCGGCCCAAGCTGGAGGCGGAAGGCTTCCTGCTCGAGTACGCGCCCAGCTTCCCGTTCGAGGTGCTGGAAGGCCCCGTGCAGTGGTACGGCAATGCGGTGGAAGACGCCGACGACCACGCCTTCGACCTGGAAATCGGCATCGAGCTGGAAGGCAAGCGGCACAACCTGCTGCCCGCGGTGGCGCAGGCGCTGGCCGAGCACACGCTCAATCTCAGCCCCGCGCCGAACGAGCCGGAAGACGCCGTGTGGTACGCGCCGGTGGACGAACGCCGCCGCGTGCCGGTGCGCCTGAAGGAACTGCGCGGCCTGCTGGCGCCGCTGGCCGAATACCTGGAAAAGCCGCGCAAGAAGCTGCATCTGCCGCGCGTGCAGGCCGGCCGCCTGGAAGAAATCGTCGAGGCGCTGCCGGTCGGCGCCGCCCTGGAAGCACCGGAGCAGCTGCGCGGCTTCACCGCGCGCCTGCGCGACGCCGCCGAGCGCGCCAGCGACGCGGTGCCCGAAGGCCTCACGGTGGAGCTGCGCCCGTACCAGCGCGAAGGCCTGCGCTGGCTCAATGCGCTGGCCGAGGCCGGCGTCGGCGGCGTGCTCGCCGACGACATGGGCCTGGGCAAGACCCTGCAGCTGGTCACCCATCTGCTGGCGCTGAAAGAACGCGGCGCGCTGACCCAGCCGGCGCTGATCGTGGTGCCGACCAGCCTGATTCCGAACTGGCAGGCGGAGATCGCGCGCTTCGCACCGGCGCTCAAGGTGCTGGCCCTGCATGGTCCGCAGCGCGGCGGCGATTTCTCGCAGCTGGGCGCGCAGGACATCGTGCTGACCAGCTACGCGCTGCTGCCGCGCGACGTGGTGGCGCTGCGCAAGCAGCCGTTCGCGCTGATCGTGCTGGACGAGGCGCAGCAGGTGAAGAACCCGCGCACGCAGGCGCGCCGCGCGGTGCTGAGCCTGCGCGCGCCGCGCTGCATCTGCCTGACCGGCACGCCGCTGGAAAATCACCTCGGCGAACTGTGGTCGCAGGTGGACCTGGCCGTGCCCGGCCTGCTCGGCGACGAGGGCGCGTTCCGCCGCCACTACCGCGTGCCGATCGAAAAGCAGCACGACACCGAATGCCAGGACCGCCTCAACCGCCGCCTGGCCCCGTTCATCCTGCGCCGGACCAAGTCGCAGGTGGCCTCCGAACTGCCGCCGAAGACCGAGATCACCCGCCGCGTGGTGCTGGAAGGCCGCCAGCGCGAACTGTACGAAAGCCTGCGGCTGTCGCTGGCCGAGGAATTGCGCGAGGTGATCGCGCAGCGCGGCATCCAGCACAGCGGCATCGTGGTGCTCGACGCGCTGCTGAAGCTGCGCCAGGTGTGCTGCGATCCGCGCCTGGTCAAGCTCGAGGCCGCGCGCGGCGTGCGCGATTCGGCCAAGTTCGACCTGCTGATGGACATGCTGCCCGCGCTGCTGGCCGAAGGCCGCAAGGTGCTGCTGTTCTCGCAGTTCACCGAAATGCTGCGACTGATCGCCGGCGAGCTGGACCGCCGGCGCATCCACTACGTGATGCTCACCGGCGAGACGCGCGACCGCGCCGAACCGGTGCGCCAGTTCCAGGAAGGCGACGTGCCGCTGTTCCTGCTGTCGCTGAAGGCCGGCGGGGTGGGCCTCAACCTTACCGCCGCCGACACCGTCATCCACTACGACCCGTGGTGGAACCCCGCCGCCGAGGCGCAGGCCAGCGACCGCGCGCACCGCATCGGCCAGGACAAGCCGGTGTTCGTGTTCCGCCTGATCACCTCCAACACGGTGGAGGAACGCATTGAGGAACTGAAGGCGCGCAAGGCCGAGCTGGCCGAGGCGGTGCTGGAAGGCGGCGGCACGCGCGAGCGGCTCAGCTTCGACCAGGAAGACCTCGACGCGCTGCTCGCGCCGGGTTGATCGACGCATGAGCGACCGCGGCTCGCGTTGGGACGAGGTGTACCGGAGCAAGGGCGCCGACACGGTGAGCTGGTACCAGGCGCGGCCGGTCATGTCCCTGGCCTTGATCGAACATGCCGGCGTGGTCAAGGGCGCTCCCGTCATCGACGTGGGCGGCGGCGCTTCGTCGCTGGTCGATCACCTGCTGCACGAAGGCTATGCGGATCTGGCCGTGATGGATCTGTCGGACAGCGCACTGGCCACTTCGCGCGAACGCCTGGGCGAGCGCGCCAGCCAGGTCGACTGGATCGCCGGCGACGTGCTCGCCTTCGCGCCGTTGAAGCGCTATGCGTTGTGGCACGACCGCGCCGTGTTCCATTTCCTGGTGAGGACCGACGACCGGCGCCGCTATCTCGAGGCGCTGCACCGTGCCTCGCAGGTAGGCACGCAGGTGGTGATGGCCACGTTCGCCGAAGACGGCCCGGAACGCTGCAGCGGCCTGCCGGTGGCGCGCTACCGCGCGGCCGAATTGCATGCCGCGTTCGGCGCGGATTACGAGCTGGTGGAAAGCACGCGCGAAACGCATCGCACGCCGGGCGGGGCGGAGCAGCACTTCACCTGGGTACGCATGCGGCGGGTGCGTTAGCTCGTCATCCCGGCGCAGGCCGGGTGGGCATGGCGACATCGCCTGATTTTCGCGTAATGCCTCGAAGCTCTTTGCTCGTCATCCCGGAGCAGGCCGGGATCCAGTGGCGACATCGCCCGATTTTCGCGTAATGCCTCGGAGCTTTTTGCTCGTCATCCCGGCGCAGGCCGGGATCCAGTGGCGACATCGCTTGATTTTCGCGTAATGCCTCGGAGCTTTTTGCTCGTCATCCCGGCCGGCGCCGGGATGACCAGCTGTGAGCGTGAAGTTGCTTGCTACTGCGCCCTCGTGCGCAGCAGCGCGTCCACTGCCTGCTGCTACTGCGGAGAACCGGGCTGGGATTGCGGCGCTTCCTCGCCCAGCTTGCGCTGCACGGCGTTATTCCATTCGTCCGAACCGCCGTCGGGGCCATGTCCGTCGCCATCGCTGATGGCCAGCCGCTGGTCCACCCACTGATACCACTCGTGCGAACCCAGCGATGCGTTGGCCGGTGTCGCCGCGGAGGACTGCGGCTTGGGCTGGTGGTCCGGTTGCGGCGCCTGCGGCGCGGAACAGGCCGCCACGAGCACGGCCAGAGGCAGAAAGACAATTCGACGCATGACAGCTACCCCGAAAACTCCGAGGGTTCAGCCTAACGCCGCCAGCGGGCGCGGCGGTGAATCGTGCCTGACAAGCGTGGGCGCTCAGGCGCCGTCGAGCACGACGGTGCCTTGGTGATACAGGATCTTCCATTCGTCGCCATCCCGCCGCCAGATCGTCGACCTGCGCGTCACGCGCGTCCCTTGATGCAGCGTGTAGGTGACCAGGTAGGCCTGTCCGTCGATCGGCGTGCAGCGGAAATCCTCCAGCTCCAGCGGCTCGTGGAGCCAGCCGTCGCGATGGCGCTGTTCCAGCATGTCGAGCACGAAGCCGCGCTCGTAGCGGCGGCCCGATGCGCCGACCTCGTGGAAGCCCGTTGCCGTCATGCGCTCGAAGTCGGCGCGCGCATGGCCGAACTCCTCGCAATGGAAGATCGGCTCGCGCCGGCGCAGCTGCGCGCTCACCTCGTCGATGCCGTTCGCCATGCGCGTCAAAGCCTCGCGGCCACTTCGTCGATATGCTTGAGCAGGTCGGCGGGGTCGTCGTATACGCGCAGCGCGCCGGAGCGGGCGAGTTCGTCCTCGCTGTAGCCGCCGGACAGCAGCCCCACGCCGAGCGCGCGGGCGCGCTGCGCGGCCAGCATGTCCCAGATGCTGTCGCCGATCACCAGCGACTGTTCGATATCCACGCCGAGCTTTTCCGCCGCGGCGAGGAACAGATCCGGATCCGGCTTGGCATGGCGCACCTGGTCGCGGGTGATCACCGGCACCTTGGACGGATCCACGCCCAGCGCCGCGATATTGTGCGCGGCCGTGGCCATGCGCCCGCTGGTGGCGATGGCCCAGGGATAGCCCTGCTCGGTGAGATAGGCGAGCAGTTCGCGTGCGCCGGGCAGCGGCCGCACCAGGCCCTGGGTGTGCTGGCGGTTGAACGCTTCGACGTGGCGCTGATGCAGCCGCGCCAGGCGCTCCTCGGTGATCTCCAGCCCTGTCTCGCGCAGCAGGATGTTGGTGAACAGGCCGCCGCTCATGCCGATCTTGCGATGGATGCGCCACACCGACAGCTCCACGCCCTCGGCATCGAGCGCTTCCTTCCAGGCCAGCACGTGCTGGTAGACGCTGTCGATCAGGGTGCCGTCGAGATCGAACAGGAAGGCGGTGCTGCTGCGGGCGCGGTGCATGGCGGGGCTCCGATGGGGCAGGGGGCACACAGTGTCGCCCATCTGGTGGGAGCGGTGCATGGTGGCTGTCGATGCGCTGCGCATGGGGTGTTATGGAACCTGCTCGGCAGGGCTGCATTCGGTGTAGACGATCTGGCAGTCGCTGGTTTTCTTCCGGCAGCGCTTCATGGAGATCGCGGAAGCTTCGTCCACGGTCATGGCGCTGCTCATGGAGGAGTAGGTGGCGCCCCAGGCGACGGCTACGCATTGGTCGCGGTAGGTGAAGTCGATCCGGCAATCAGGGCTGGCGCATCGTTCCATCGCGTTACGTTGGGCAATCGATTGGCTCAGCTCGCCGAAGGAAACACCCATCTTCTGCGTGGTATTGCTGGTCGCGATGGATCCCCATCGCGACAGGTAGCGCACGGGCGGAGCTGGCGAGGCGTTGGCGCGACAAGGCCCTCCGCCCATGTTGTACAGGCCCGGGCCTCGCGGACCTTCCGGACGCCATTGGCAGGACTGGGCCAGGGATTCCTTACAGGTCACAAGCAGGACAACCAGCACGGACCATTTGCATAGGAGCGTCGTCATGGGCTTTCCGGGGTGAGAGCGACAGGCGCCCGTGAAGGATCCGGCCCGCGATCGGTGAATGACGCATGGGCGCGGGGAGAACGCTTGATGACGTCTTCGTTCGCGCTGGCGCCATGGCTGGACCCGCGCGTTGCTCCGACCACTTCCGGCGGCTTCATCCTTCCGGCGGTGTCGCCATTCCTCGGCTGATCGCCTTGCGCGTGGCCCTGGTGAGTGCGCACAGGCTGCGGTTGCGCGGCGGGGACCTGTTCATTTGAGGTGTTTCCGCCAAACATCGAGTAAGCGCTGAACTGCCCCAGCGTTCCCATGAAAAACTCGGCCGTCATCTGCGGCACCGTCACGATCAGCAAGGTCATGATCAAACCCAGCCCGCCCTGCTGCAGCGCCATGCTCGACACGCCCTCGGCCATCTGCAGATCGACCGCGCCGTTGCTCAGCCTCTGCACCGCCGCATGGAGCAGCCGGTCCGCCCAGAACGCCGCCGCCACCGCGCACACCATCTTCAACGCCACCGAGGTCATCACGGCCGTGACCGCGAGCCGGAACAGCGAGCCCACGCAGTACTGCAGCCAGCGCCGGAAGACCGGGCGCGTGGCCTGGAACAGCAGGCACATCACCGCCAGCGGCGCCATGGCCATGAGGAACCGCAGCACGATCTGCATCAGCATCAGCAAGGTGCCGCCCACCACCACCGGGCCGGCGGTGCCGATGCCGGCGAACCACAGGCTGCGCTCCCTGGCGGATGCGATGGCGGCATCGCCGCCGGTGGGCAGGGTGTCGATGCTGGACAGCGCGAACTGCATCCAGCCCAGGCTGGCGCGGATCTGGCCATCCATGTCCTGCTCGCCGCTGACCAGCACGCTGATCAGTTGATCCAGTTCGTTGATCCGCGCCGCCATCCACGGATTGCCCATGCTGGCGGCGGTGACGGCGAATACGATCAGCGCCGCGCGCCCGGCATCCGCCACCAGCCCCATCATCGGCTCGCGTGCGCGCCCGCTGACGATGCGATAGCCGTGCAGCAGGATCCACGTGGTCAGCAGCGGCAGCGCGAACAGCGCCAGCAGCGAGCCGAGGCGTTCGGCCATGCCGGCGGTCCATTGGGTGATCAGGCCATCGTCGTCGAGCAGGAAGTCGCGGATGGCGGAGAAGAACACCACGTGGCCCATGTCGCCGGAAGGGGCGAAGAAGGCGATGGCGCCGGTGGGCATGAAGTCGTCCATGACACGGAGCATCGGCATGCGCCTATCGATGCCTGGCGGCGTCGAGCGCCTGCCTCAGCGCAGCACCCTGGATCAGCATGCCGGCCAGGCCGCCGGCGTCGGCCGGAGCGCTCGCAAGCGCCTGCCCCGTGAGCTGCGCCTGCTGCTCGCGCACGGCCTGCCCCAGCGTGGCGTATTGGTCGAGCGCCGCCCGGGCGCCATGCACGTCCTGCCCCAGATTGGCCTGGAAGGCCTGCACTTCGATATCGAACGCCTTGAGTCCACCGAGGTCGTCCGAACCTGCCTGGGTGATGCGCCGCGCCAGGATGGCCCGCATCTCCTGCCCGCGCCGTTCGATCAGCCGGTTGAGATCGACCAGCACGTTGTAGCGCCGGTTCTCCAGCCGCAGCAGCATCCGGCAGAACACCTGCTGCTGCCGCGCGAGCGTGCCCGCCTGCACGGGGCAGCGCTGCACCATGCCGTCGTCCTCGCCGCGATGCTGCAGCGGCGCGCCGGCTAGGAACGATGGCCCCGCCTGCACCACATTGAGCATGGTGAAGTACTGCTGCTGCCACTGCGCGAACTGCTGCTCCCACTGCAGCCATTGCTTGGCCCAGGCCTCGGTGCCGATGCGGTTCTGTTCCACGTCCACCACGGCCCACTGCGCCATGCCGTTGGCGATGGCGCAGCAGAAGAGGAGCAGCGCCGCGAGTCCGCGCATCCACCCGGCATGACCGGCTCCCGATCGCATGTGCTGCTCCCGCGGCTGTGGCTGTTGAAGCCAGATGCCGCATTGAAGCCGCAGCGCAAGGCGCTTCGCTATCGGACTAGGACGAAAGTGCGGACACCCCTTGCCGTTCTGCGAAGCGCATTCCAATCACGGCGCACTCCGGCAACCCTCGTCGCCGGCCGTCGTCGCCGCCCGCACCGCGCGCATCTCGCCAGGGCACATGCCCTGGATCCGCTTGAACAGCCGATAGAACGCCGCCTTGCTCGCATAACCCACCTGCTCGGCCACGTCGGCCACCGACAGCCGCGGGTCCTGCAGCAGCCGCTCGGCCAGATGCATGCGCCAGTAGGTGATGTACTGGCCCGGCGGCATCTTCATCAGCTGGGTGAAGCGCTGGGTGAAGGACGAGCGCGACATGCAGGCCAGCGCCGCCATGGTCTGCACGCTCCAGCCGCGGCCGGGGTCTTCGTGGATGGCATTGAGCACCTTGGAAATGCGCCGGTCCGAAAACGCGGTGAACAAGCCGAGGTTGGCGTCGGAACGCTTCGCGTAGTGGCAGATCGCGATGGTGAAGAGAATCTCGGCGAGCTTGTTGAGGATCACCCCGCGCCCGGTGATGCTGGACTGCGAGACCTCGATCATCGCGTTGGAAATCCGCCGGTAGACATCGCCCGCGTCGCCGGGGCGGATCACGAACCAGGGCGGCAGCACTTCGTGGAACTGCCGGTGCCAGCCGCCGGTGAAGTAGAGGCGGCCGCGCAGCAGGCTGGGGCCATGGATCTGCAGGCCGATCGCCTTGAGATCCCCATGGACGTCGAACGAGGCGATCAGCAGGTCGCCGGGATCGAGCCGGATGGGCGTGTCGATCGAACCGCCATGTACCTGGCAGGCATGCACGCCCGCCATATGGAACAGCCCGCAATACTGCCTGGACGGTGCGTGCTGCTCGTCCATGTCCTCGCCCTGGATGTCGACATGGACCAGCGACAGGTCGAGCAGGGTCTCCAGCGAGTGGATGAGGTCATCGCGATGGTGTCGCTTGACAAGGGACGTTTTCAGCTCGGTGTACATACGGATGTCCTTCCTCTTTGCTTCGTCGGCATGGCGTTGCGCGAGGTTCGTTCATGCGCTTGCGGCTCCAGTTGGCGGAACGATGGGGATGAGTAACTAAGAATTTTCTCAGTTGCTGATGACCCGGATCGGGTGCCGCGCGATGCGGCGTGGTACTTCTTGCCTGATGCGGGCGCTCACATTCTATGGAGTCGCGCCGGAAGATTTCGTTCCCCTGCGCCGCATCAAGCTCACGCCTTGTTGTCCATGCAGATGCTTCGAAATGATCGATAGCGCGGTTACCGTTGAGCGATGAGAGAGATGCGAAAGTAACGAATCGCAAGCTGTCTATGGATGCTTCGCAGCTTTATCAGACACATCTGATTGGATCGATGCTGATAACTCATTAGGGAATTTTCCTAGCAAGAATGCAGTGACTTTCTCGGCGAGAATCCGTTGGCCTTTCGCCGTCGGATGCAGCCCGTCCCAGAAGAAGTAGTCCTCGGCGCGCGTGCATGCCGGACGCGGGCTTTGCCTGCTGACATAGGCCAGGGCGCTGCCGTAATCGACCTGCAGGCAGGAGTCGGTGAAGTTGGCGAGGCCGTAGCCCCCGGGGTTGGCGCCCACTTCGTCGAGCAGCGGCGTGCTGTCCATCAGGGCCAGGCGCGCGTCGGCATGCTTTTTCTGCAGGCGAGCGACGATGAGGCTCAGCTTCTGGTTGTAGCTGGCCACATCCTTGGCCACGGTGGCCTTCTTGCTGGAGGTGCGCAGGCCCGGGGCCAGGGTGAGGTCGGGCAGGTTCAGCACCAGCAGATGCTTCGCGCCTTGCGCGATCAGTGCGCTCAGCGAGGCTTCGACATGCTGCGCCACGCTCTCGGCGGAGCGGCCGTAGTTGATCAGGTCGTTGGCGCCGATCCACAGCGTGAACAGCGTCCGCGCCGGCTGGTAGTTCCTGGCGGAGCGCATGTACTGCGTCCAGGAGGCCACCTGCTCGCGCAGCCCGGGTATCACCAGGTAGCGGTCGCCCGCCGCGCCGCCTACCGACCAGTTGTACAGGGGCAGGCCCAGCCTGGCGGCCACTTCTTCATTCCACAGCGGACCGTTGCTGAAACGGCCCAGCAGCCAGCTCTTGCGATGAGGCATCTTCCACAGCGAACCGTTGTACAGGTTCATCGTGTCCGACAGGCTGTCGCCAAAGCTCACGATACGGTCGATCGACGTTCCGCCATCCTTCTTGCCGTTCGTCCAGATCAAATAGTTGAAGGAAATCCGGTTGTCGGCCGCATGCAGGTCGAACAGCGCGGCGGGGCGGTTCCTCTGCCGCAGCGTGTCCCGGCAGATGCGTTCCAGCTCGGCGCGCGCGACGGTGGTGTAGAACATGTTCCGCCAATCGAACGCGAAGCTGTCGTACCAGTAGCCGGGCAGCTTGTAGTAGCCGCCTTGCTCCGTGCGCGCCCATTCGTAGCCGGATTGCGGATCGAGGTCGCTGGCGTTCTTGCGGTACCAGCAGCGCACGTAGGTGTAATCGCGATCGAGCGCGGCGCGCAGCAGCGAGCGCTGGTGGCGTTCGAGGGGAGCTTCCGGCCCTTCGTCGGAGATCTGCCGTCCGTCATAAGCGGTGGGCTCGTCGTCTTCGTGGTCCGCGGCCGACTGTCCATGGGCCGGGCCGAACAGGCCCAGCAAGGTGGCGAACACGATCAATCGCAGGCATGGTTTGCTCATGGCTATGGCTCCGTCGGCGACGCACGGGTTCATGCCCGGCGGGCCGCAAGGCCGCAGATGCACCTGTGTGCTTGCGGCGGTGGAAGCAATGCGGGCGGCGAAGTTACGCACCCGGATCGCGGATCGGGAACGCGATGCCCGACTCGAGAGGCCGCCGGTTCGGCGACGGCATGGAAGGATTCTTATGCCGGCATCGGCGCGGCTCCATCGCCTGCTGCCCTGCCTGCGGTGTCCGCCTGTCCGAGAGCGCGCACGCTACAGCCGGCGGACAGCCCGCCGTCAGCCATGCTTAGGGTTTGCGCGCGGCCTCAGCCGGCGAGGAAGCGATAACCCACGCCGGGTTCGGTCTTCAGCCAGCGCGGCTCGGCCGGATCGTCGCCCAGCTTCTGGCGCAGCTTGCCCAGCACGATGCGCAGGTAGTGCGTGTCCTGCACGTGGGTCGGCCCCCAGATCTCGCGCAGCAGTTGCTGCTGCGTCACCACGCGGCCCGCATGGCGCAGCAGCATCGCCAGCACGGCGTATTCCTTGCGCGTGAGCGCGAGCGCTTCGCCGTCGAGCTGCACTTCGCGCCGCGCCAGGTCGATGGCGAGGCGGCCGTCGTCGTAGCGCTGCGCGGCCGGCTCCGGTTCGCCCGGGCGGTTGCGCAGCAGGGCGCGCAGGCGCGCCATCAGCTCCTGGATGCCGAACGGCTTGGTCACGTAGTCGTTGGCGCCGGCATCGAGCGCGCGCACCTTTTCGCTCTCGGCATCGCGCACGGAGAGCATCAGCACCGGCACCTGGGTCCACTGGCGCAGTTCCTTCAGCACCTCGTGGCCTTCGCGGTCGGGCAGGCCGATGTCCAGGATCACCAGGTCGGGCGAGCGCGTGGCCGCCTTGGCCAGGCCTTCCTCGGCATTGGCGGCGAGCACCACCTCGTAGCCTTCGGCGCGCAGGCCGATGTCGAGGAATTTGCGGATCTGCGCCTCGTCGTCGATCACGAGCACGCAGGGTGCGGCAGCGGTCATCAGGGCGGCGTCGGCAGCGGCAGGGTGATGCGAATGGTGGTGCCCGCGCCGTCGCCGGGCAAGGCCTCCACCGAACCGCCGTGCGCGCCGATCATGCCGCGGCAGATCGCCAGCCCCAGGCCGGTGCCCTGCGGCGCGCGGTCGCCGCGCGAGACCGAATAGAACATGTCGAAGATCAGCGCCCGCTCGTCCTCGGGAATGCCCGGGCCGCGGTCGCTCACGTCCAGAACGAGTTTTTCGTCCTGCGTGCGCACCAGCACCCGTACCGCCTCGCCCGGCGGCGAGAAGCGCGCGGCATTCTCCAGGATATTGAACAGCGCCTGCTCGATCAGCGCCGGATGCACGTACAGCAGCACCGTGCCGGCCGGCAGCATGGTGTCCACCTTCAGCTCCGGGAACAGCTTGTGCAGCCGGGTGACCGCGGCGGCGACGATCTCGGCCACGTCGGTCCAGTCGCGATTGAGCTTGAGCGTGCCGTGGCCCAGCCGCGTCATGTCCAGCAGGTTCTGGATATAGCGGTCCAGGCGCTGGCCTTCGCCCAGGATGGCGTCGAGCAGCTCCTGGCGTTCCTCGCGCGGCAGCTGCTCGCCATAGCTGGACAAGGTGCCGGCCGAGCCGATCATCGAGGCCAGCGGCGAGCGCAGGTCGTGCGAGACGGAAGACAGCAGGGCATTGCGCAGCCGCTCGGTCTCGCCCTGCACGCGCGCGCCTTCCAGTTCCTCGGCCAGGCGTGCGCGCTCCAGCGCCTGGCCGATGTCCTGCACCATCGCCATGGCCAGGCTGCGCTGGTCGGGCGAGAGGTCGCGCTGTTCGGGCGGGAAGCGCATCGCGGCGACGCCCAGCGGGCGGCTTTCGCTGCCCAGCGGCAGCACCCAGCAGGGCGCGGCGTTGAGCGTGTCGGTGTAGCGCCCGGCGGCTTCGGCGTGTTTCTCGCTCCAGTCGGCGGCGCCCAGGTCCTGCGCGGTCAGGCGGAAATCGCGCGGCGATACCGAGGCCACCTGCAGCACGCGGCCGGGATCGCGCATCAGCACCGCCGCATCGCAGCGCAGCGCGCGCGCCAGCGCCGCGGCGCCGACGTCGCGGATGCCGCTGGCGTCGGTGCTCGCGGTCAGCCGCTGGCCCAGCGCCAGCAGGGCGCGCGCCTGCGCGTGCGCCGCGCGCATCGACTCCACCTGGCTGGACAAGCGCGTCGCCAGCCGGCTGCACACCAGCGCCGCGACGAAGAACAGGCATACCGCCAGCACGTCGTCGAAGTTGGCGATCATCAAGGTGTAGCGCGGCGGCGCGAAGAAAAAGTTGTAGCCGACGAAGCACAGCGTCGCCGCATACACCGCCACCGCCATGCGCGTGCGTACCGCCACCACCAGCACGGCGGTGAGGAAGATCAGCGCCAGGTTCGCCACCGACAGATAACGGTCGGCGATAAAGGCCAGCACGAAGGCGACCAGCGCGGCGAGGGTGGCGTAGATGTACTCGCCGCGCCGCCCGCGTCCGCCCGGCATGCGCAAGCGCAGCCGCGACTGGGCGCGCTCGGTCGGCGTGGCGATGATGGTCAGTTCCAGATGCGCGCCGCGGCGCAGCAGCTGCTGGGTGAGCGAGCGGCCGAGCATGCGCGCCAGCGGGCGCTCGCGCGTGCGGCCGAGCAGGATCTGGCCGACGCCTTCGCGGTCCGCATGCGCCAGAATCTCGTCGGCGATCGTATGGCCGCGCAGCACGATGGTTTCGCCGCCCAGGCGCCGCGCCAGGCGCATCGCGGCATCCAGCTGCTCGCGGCGCTTGCTGTCCAGGTCCGCGCCGGTATCGACGAAGGCCACGCTCCACGGCGCGCCGCGGCGCTCGGCGATGCGCCGCGCCACGCGCACCAGGTATTCGCTCTGGCCATGGCCGTCGATCGCCGCCAGCACGCGCCGGCGCACCGGCATGGCGCCGCCGCGCGCCAGCATGTGGCCGCGCAGGTCGCTGTCGACGTGGCCGGCCACGGTATCCACCGCCAGCTCGCGCAGCGCGGCCAGGTTGGTCGGCGAGAAGAATGCATCCAGCGCGGCGGCCGCGGTTTCCGGCACGTAGACCTTGCCCTGCTTCAGCCGCCCGATCAGTTCGCGCGGCGGCAGGTCGACCAGCACGATGTCGCGCGCGCGGTCCAGGAAGGCATCCGGCACGGTTTCGCGCACGGTGACGTTGGTGATGCGCCGCACCTGGTCGTTGAGGCTTTCCAGGTGCTGCACGTTGAGCGCGGTGTAGACCTCGATGCCGGCATCGAGCAGCTCGGCGATGTCCTGCCAGCGCCGCTCGTGCCGCCCGCCGGGCAGGTTGCGATGGGCCAGCTCGTCGACCAGGATGACCGCGGGCTTGCGCGCCAGTGCGGCGTCCAGGTCGAACTCGCTGAAGTCGCGGCCGCGGTATTCCACCGGCCGGCGCGGCAGTACTTCCAGGCCGTCGACCAGCGCCTCGGTCTCGGCGCGGCCATGCGTTTCCACCAGCCCGATCACCACGTCCACGCCTTGGCGCTTCAGCTCGCGCGCCGCGGACAGCATGGCGAAGGTCTTGCCCACGCCGGGCGCGGCGCCGAGGAAGATCTTCAGGCGGCGGTGACGCTCCTCCTGCACGCTGTCGAGCAGCGCGTCGGCGCGCAGTTCGCGGGAGAGGTCGGACATGGAAGCAGGCAGTCCTTGAGGCGTGAACGCATTGTAGGTTGGGGTGAGCCGCAGGCGAACCCCAACGGGGCGATACGCCTCAGGGCGGCGATGTCGGGGTTGTCACCCCAACCTACAGCCGGTCCAGCGCCAGGTTCAGTTCCAGCACATTGACCCGCGGCTCGCCCAGCACGCCGAACTGCCGCCCGCTGGTGTACTGCGCCACCAGCTGCTGCACCCTGGCCGCGTCCAGGCCGCGCGCCTTGGCCACGCGCAGCAGCTGGTACCGGGCCGCGGCGGGGCTGATTTCCGGATCCAGCCCGCTGCCCGATGCCGTGACCAGCTCCACCGGCACCGGCGCCGTGTTGCCCGGGTCGGCGGCGCGCAGCGCATCGATGCGCTGCTTGGCGGCATCGGTGAGCGCGGGGTTGGTCGGTCCCTGGTTGGACGGCGTGGACGAGGCGCCGTTGTCGGCCATCGGCGACGTCGCCGACGGGCGTCCCCAGAAATACTTCGGCTCCGTGAAGGACTGGCCAATCAGGCGCGAGCCGACCGGCTTGCCATCTTTGGCGATCAGGCTGCCATTGGCCTGCGCCGGAAACAGCAGCTGGGCCAGGCCGGTGGCGGCCAGCGGATAGAGCAGGCCGAGGAGCGCGCTCATCAGCACGAGCAGGCCGGCGGCATTGAGTATCAGGCGTTTCATGCGCTTTGCCTCAGTAGTGCAGGATCGCGTCGACCAGGGCGGTCGTCTGGTGGTTCTTGCGCCCGCCGTCGTAGGCGGGGAAGTCATAGGCGTGCTCGTAGCGGATCTCCGGGCGGATCTCCAGGTCCTGCGTCACCCAGTGCGTCATGCCCACGGTATGGCTGGAGTAGCGGGTGGCGAAACCGGTGCGCTGGCCCTGCAGGTCGCGGTAGAACTCGTTGCGCACCGACAGCATGTTGCTCGGGCTCAATTCGAAGTTCAGATAGTTGACGATGCCGAAGGCGGCGCTGCGGCCGAGCGGAAAGTCCGGCGCTTCGCCGAGCGGGAAGCCCGGCTTGCCGGTCGGCGCGTGCGACTGCGAAGGGTCGGTGGCCAGTGCCTGGTCGCGCACGTAGATGCGGTAGGTCTCGGTCAGCATGTGCACGCTGGGCGAGAAGCGGTGGCCCCAGGTGAGCACGAATTCCTGCAGGTTGTTGTAGGTCTGCCTGGCGTGGTTGTACGACTCGACGCAGGGATACAGCATGTCGTCGTTGGACTTGGACACCCACCGCACGCAGGCCTGTGCGCTGAGCTTGCTGGTGCTGTCCCAGGGAGCCGAATCGTCGCCGCCGTGCACGCCCAGCTGCAGCGTCCACTGATCGTTCAACTTGGTCGTGGTGAGCACGCCCACGTTGGTATAGGCATCGACGGTGTACAGGATCGAATGCGTCAGCAGGTAGTTGTTGGGCGAGAACTGCGCCTCGATGTCCGGCAGCGAAAGGTAGCGGCCGGCGGTGACCACCATGCCCTGCGCCACCCACGGAATGTACAGGTCGACATAGGCGATCATCGGGTCGTTGCCGTAGATCTTGCCGTTGAGCGCGCTGTCCGGCCGCGGGTGATGCAGCAGCTGGTCGCTGGTGATGCCCTTCATGGTCGTGTAGTGGTAGTCGTAGCCGTACAGGTCGTCGAAATGAAAACCCCAGTCGATATGGTCGGTCTGCACGGTGTCCGGCACGCGCTGGATGCGGAACAGGAACTGGTTGAACTCGACCCGGTTCGGACGGGTGGCGTAGGACAGCGGATAGTTGGTGTGGCTGGACGAACTGATGTTCATCGACGGATTGATCCAGCCGTACACCTCGATGCGGTTGTCCTGCATCCAGTGGCCCAGGCGGGTGCAGGCCAGGGCCTTCTCCAGCGGGTACTGCGCGTTCTCGTTCGGCACGCCGATGGGGTATTCGACGCCGCCGAGCTGCCATTCGGCGGACGGGAACGGCGGCGAGGAAAACGGCGAGTCCATGCCGCGGCGCCTGGCTGCCGGCGCGTTCGGGTCGGCCGGCTGCGCGTCTTCGCGGTAGGCCGCGGCCAGGCGCGAAAAGAACCCGGCGGAGCAGTCGCTGCTGGCGGCAACGGGCGCGCCCGGCGCGGGGCCCAGGTCCGAGGCCGCCATGGCTTCGCCGGCGGGTGCCAGCGCCAGCAGTAGCGCAAACGCGAGTGCCTTCTTGTGCTGCATAAAGTCCTGTGAAAACCGGTCCGCAAGGACCGCCTTGTCTGTGTGGGAAAGTGGGTGAATCAAAAGAGCATGGTTCAGATGCCGGCGTAGCCGCCGAGCACATATTCGTCCTGCTCGGGCGTCATGGCCGCGTCACGGCGCGCGTCGCGCGAGCGCGCCGGCAGCGCGATCACCACGTCGCAGGCGGAATCGTCGGCCGACAGCCGCAGTTCCACGTTGTCGTGGTCGGCGTCGGGCAGGGACACGGAAAGCTTCAGGGTCTGCATGGAACACATCTCCTCGTGATGGATCGCGCTCAGGCCAGGCCGAGCAGTACCAGCAACAGGTCGATCAGCTTGATGCCGATGAACGGCACGGCGATGCCGCCCAGCCCGTACACCAGCAGATTGCGGCGCAGCAGCGCGCCCGCGCCCAGCGCGCGGTACTTCACGCCTTTCAGCGCCAGCGGAATCAGGAACACGATGATCAGCGCGTTGAAGATCACCGCCGACAGGATCGCGCTCTGCGGCGTCGCCAGCTTCATCACGTTCAGCGCATTGAGCGCGGGATAGGTGGTGGCGAAGGCGGCCGGGATGATCGCGAAATACTTGGCGATATCGTTGGCGATGGAGAACGTGGTCAGCGCGCCGCGCGTGATCAGCATCTGCTTGCCGATCTCCACCACCTCGATCAGCTTGGTGGGGTTGGAGTCCAGGTCCACCATGTTGCCGGCTTCCTTGGCCGCCTGCGTGCCGGTGTTCATCGCCACCGCCACGTCGGCCTGGGCCAGCGCCGGCGCGTCGTTGGTGCCGTCGCCGCACATCGCCACCAGGCGGTTCTCGGCCTGGATCTTGCGGATCAGTTTCAGCTTCGCTTCCGGCGTGGCTTCGGCGAGGAAGTCGTCCACGCCGGCCTCGGCCGCGATGGCGGCGGCGGTGAGCGGGTTGTCGCCGGTGATCATGATGGTCTTGATGCCCATCCGGCGCATTTCGGCGAAGCGCTCGCGGATGCCGCCCTTGACGATGTCCTTCAGCTCGATCACGCCCAGCGCGGTGCTTCCTTCGACCACGATCAGCGGCGTAGCGCCGCGGCGCGCGACGTCTTCGGCCATGCGCTTGACCAGTGGCGGCAGGTGGCTGCCGGCGGCGTCCAGATAGCGCTCCACCGCGTCCAGCGCGCCCTTGCGGATGCGGCGCTCGCCCACGTCGACGCCGCTCATGCGGGTCTGCGCGGTGAACGGCACGAACACCGCGTGGCTTTCTTCGAGGTGGCGCTCGCGCAGGCCGAAGCGCTCCTTCGCCAGCACCACCACGCTACGGCCTTCCGGCGTTTCGTCGGCCAGCGAGGCGAGCTGCGCGGCATCGGCCAGGATCGATTCCTCCACGCCCGGCGCCGGCATGAAGGCCACCGCCTGGCGATTGCCCAGGGTGATGGTGCCGGTCTTGTCCAGCAGCAGCACGTCGACGTCGCCCGCCGCTTCCACCGCGCGGCCGGAGGTGGCGATCACGTTGGCGCGGATCATGCGGTCCATGCCGGCGATGCCGATGGCCGAGAGCAGGGCGCCGATCGTGGTCGGGATCAGGCACACCAGCAGGGCGATCAGCACGGTGAGGGTGATCGGGTTGCCGTGGCCGCTGGCCTGCACGCTGTAGATCGAATACGGCAGCAAGGTGGCGCAGGCCAGCAGGAAGATCAGGGTGAACTTGGCCAGCATGATGGTCAGCGCGATCTCGTTCGGCGTCTTGCGCCGCGCGGCGCCTTCCACCATCGCGATCATGCGGTCGAGGAAGCTCTCGCCCGGGTTGGCGGTGATGCGCACGATCAGCCAGTCGGACAGCACCCGCGTGCCGCCGGTGACCGCGCTGCGGTCGCCGCCGGATTCGCGGATCACCGGCGCGGACTCGCCGGTGATCGCGCTCTCGTCCACGCTGGCGGCGCCCAGCACCACCTCGCCGTCGCCCGGCAGCTGCTCGCCGGCATCGACCAGCACGTAGTCGCCGGTGCGCAGCTCGCTGGACGGCGCGAACGTCACCGCCGCGTCGCGCTGCGGCGCGGCCAGCTTCTTGGCGATCACGTCCTTGCGCGAGCCGCGCAGCGCGGCGGCCTGCGCCTTGCCGCGGCCTTCGGCCAGCGCCTCGGCGAAGTTAGCGAACAACAGGGTGAACCACAGCCACAGCGACACCCAGAAGATAAAGCCGGTGGGCGCCTCGCCATGGCCGGCCAGCGCCTGGCCCCACAGCAGAGTGGTGAGCACGCTGCACACGAACACCACGAACATCACCGGGTTGCGGAACTGCTGGCGCGGCGACAGCTTGCGGAACGAGTCCGCGACGGCCTTGAGGATCAGATCGCGGTCGAACGAGCGCGCCGCTTGGACGTGCACAGATTGAGCGTGCGAAGTCATCGAACGGTATCCCTATGAATCAATGAGCCGACATCAGGAACTCGGCAATCGGGCCGAGCGCCAGCGCAGGCAGGAAGGTCAGCGCGCCCACCACGATCACCACGCAGGCCAGCAGGGTGACGAACAGCGGCGTATGCGTGGGCAGGGTGCCCGCCGAGGGCGGCACGTGGCGCTTGGCGGCCAGCGAGCCGGCCATGGCCAGCATCGCGATGGCCAGCGGGAAGCGGGCGATGAACATGCACAGGCCGGTCAGCACGTTCCAGAACGGGGTGTTGGCGGAAAGGCCGCCGAACGCGCTGCCGTTGTTGTTGGACGCGGAGGTCACCGCATACAGGATTTCGCTGAAGCCATGCGCGCCCGGGTTGGCGACGCCCGCCACGCCGGCCGGCGCCATCACCGCGACCGCCGTGCCCACCACCACCAGCGCGCAGGGAATCAGCACGGCCAGGCTGGCCATCTTCATCTCGTGTGCTTCGATCTTCTTGCCCAGGTATTCCGGCGTGCGGCCCACCATCAGGCCGGCGATGAACACCGCCACCACCGCGAAGGCGAGCATGCCGTACAGGCCCGAGCCCACGCCGCCGAAGATCACCTCGCCCAGCTGCATCAGCCACATCGGCACCAGGCCGCCCAGCGGCGTGAGCGAGTCGTGCGCGTTGTTCACCGCGCCGCAGGAGGCGGCCGTGGTGATGGCAGTGAACAGGCCGCTGGCGGCGATGCCGAAGCGCGTTTCCTTCCCTTCCATATTGCCGCCGGACTGCAGCGTGCTGGCCTGCTGGTCGACCGCCAGCCCATGCAGCGCCGGGTTACCGGCCTGCTCGGCGGCCACCGCGCCGATCGCCAGCGGCACGAAGATCAGCAGCATGGTGGCCAGGATCGCCCAGCCCTGGCGGCGGTCGCCGACCAGCACGCCGAAGCTGTAGCACAGGCCGCCGGGGATGATGAAGATCGCCAGCATCTCCAGGAAGTTGGCGAACGGCGTCGGGTTCTCGAACGGATGCGCCGAGTTGGCATTGAAGAAGCCGCCGCCATTGGTGCCCAGCTGCTTGATCGCGATCTGCGAGGCAGCCGGACCCATCGGCAAGGTCTGCACCGTGGCTGGCGATTCCTTAGTGAGCGGGTTGCCCTTGGCGTCCTTCAGCGGGTTGCCGTCGGCATCCTTGAGCTGCTCGACCTGGGTGATGTGCTGGGTCAGCGGCACGTCGACATAAGGCTTGAGGTTCTGCACCACGCCCTGCGACACCAGCAGCAGGCTGAGGATCAGCGAGAACGGCAGCAGGATGTACAGCGTGCTGCGCGTCATATCCACCCAGAAATTGCCGATCGACAGCGAGCTGCGCCGCGAGAAGCCGCGCACCACGGCAACCAGCACCGCGATGCCGGTGGCCGCCGACAGGAAGTTCTGCACGGCAAGGCCCAGCATCTGGGTCAGATAGCTCATGGTGCTTTCGCCGCCGTAGCCCTGCCAGTTGGTGTTGCTGGCGAAGCTGATGGCGGTGTTCATGGCCGAATCCGGCGACACCGCGGCAAAGTGCTGCGGGTTCAGCGGCAGCCATTGCTGCACGCGCTGCAACAGGTACACGGCCAGCAGGCCGAGCATGTTGAACACCAGCATGGCAATGGCATAGCGGCGCCAGCCCATGTCTTCCTCGGCGCGGATGCCGGACAGGCGATACAGCAGCCGTTCCACCGGTGCGCCGAAGCGCGTCACCCGGTTGGGCTGGTCGCTGAAGACCTGCGCCATATAGCTGCCGACCGGCTTGATCAGCAGCAGCAAGACCACGAGGAACACCGCGATCTGGATAAAGTCATTGGTGGTCATTCGAACCACTCCGGCTTGAGCAGGGCCACGCACAGGTAGCCGAGCAGGGCCACCGCGATCACGGCGGCCACGGCGTAGAAGAAAGTCATGGGGGGATTTCCGCGAAGGGTGCGATCAGCGGCCTCGGCCCAGCCGGTCGCAGATCAGCAGGAAGCCGATCGTGGCGGCGAAGAGCACGAAGGAGAACAGCAGATAGAGAGCGTCCATGGCGAACGTAGGTACCGGCAATGCAACGGCGGGTATTGTCGAAATGCCGGTATAAGAAAGGGGTAGTGGATTGGGGGTGGGGCGTATAGAACGCGTAAAATTTCGTGCCTTGCCTCAGTCCCCAAGTCCGAACTCTTCGCCCCTCCGGGGAGAAGATGCCGGCAGGCAGATGAGGGGGCGGGGCTCGCCAAGACGGATCGACGAAGCGTCGCTCGCCTTCCACTCCCGCTTCACCGCTCCGCCCGACCCCTCACCCCGACCCTCTCCCCGGAGGGGAGAGGGAGGCGGCACGTTGAACCTTCGTGCCATCCTTAAGTCCGACCACCGTCCCCGATCCCCCGGAGTTCCGACAAATGCGCCTGGTCCCCCTTGCCCTTTGCCTGGCGTTGCTGGTGTCTCCTGCATTCGCGCAGGAAGCGCCACCCGCTCCCGCCACCTCCGTCACCAACCTCGAATCCGTCGTCGTCAGCGGCGTCGTCCCCGGCCCCGGCCTGTGGAAAGTCAGCAAGGGCGATCACGTGATGTACGTGCTCGGCACCTTGTCGCCGCTGCCCGAACATATGCAGTGGAAGACCGACGAAGTGGAAGGCGTGATCGCGGCCTCACAGGAAGTGCTGTCGCCGCCGTCGGTATCGATCAAGCCGAAGGCGAGTTTCTTCGGGAAACTTTTCCTGCTGCCGTCGCTGATCGGTGCGCGCAAGAACCCGGATGGAATCACTCTGCAGCAGGCCTTGCCTGCCGACGAGTACGCGCGCTGGGCCACGCTCAAGCAGAAATACATCGGCAGCGACCGCAGCGTGGAAAGCTGGCGCCCGATCTTCGCCGCCGTCGAGCTGTACGAGAAGGCGATCAAGCGCAGTGGACTCAATGCGTCGGGCGGCGTGAAGGACGCCGTGCGCGAGCTGGCCAAGAAGCACGGCGTGAAAGTCAGCGCCACGCGCTACGAGATGGTGATCGAGGAACCGCGCGCGGCACTGAAGACCTTCAAGACTTCCTCGATGGAGGACAAGCAGTGCTTCAGCCAGACGCTGGACACCGTCGAGCACGGGCTTGGCCAGGTCACCGCGCGTGCGAATGCCTGGGCCGTGGGCGATATCGAGGAGTTGCGCCATCTGCCGATGAACGACCAGCGCGAAGTCTGCATCGAGGCGATCACCGGCGCGGGCTTCGCGGAGAAACTGGGCTTGAAGGATGTGCCGGGGAAGGTGCAGGCGACCTGGATGGCGGCGGTGGATCGCGCGATGTCTGCGAATGCGCAGACGTTTGCGTTGCTGCCGATGGAAGAAGTGCTGTCGCCGAAGGGTTTGCTGGCGAAGTTGAAAGCGCGCGGTTACACGGTGACGGCGCCGGATGAGGATGACGCGGCGCCGTCAAACTGACGACGATTCGAATCGGATTCGCCCTACAGACAACCCTAAGTTGCTCTGCTAGCGTGTTTGCGTTGTCCGCGTAGTGTTTCAGGACGTGTCGCGGACAACCATGGCAGCAATGTCGTGAGAGCGCGGGCCGAGGGTGTAACGAGCACCCCCGACCCGCTAACCATCACCAACTTGTAGGGAGTCGATCATGGCTAAGCCAGATCATACGTCACTCGCACGCTCGCCGATTCCCTGGGCGACATCTCCACCGGCTGACCGGGCCGTCCGCTCTCTTCGCGGACACGGTTGAAGAACGCGCTGCGCGATGCAGGCGCATTTGCGGATGCAGTGGTTGCAGGTGCGCGCCGAAGAGCATTCGACGATCGATGCCGAGAGCGACGCTTCCTAGAACAATCCAGCGACACCCTCTCATCCCCCTCTCCCCTCCGGGGAGAGGGTCGGGGTGAGGGGTCGGGCGGAGCGGTGAGCGGAGGGTCGAGAAAGCTCAAAAGCTTTTCTTCACTTCGTAGAAGCCTTACCGCGAGCACCCGCCCCTCATCTGCCTGCCGGCATCTTCTCCCCGGAGGGGCGAAGAGTTCTTCGTAGGAGGTTATTTCAGCAAGGTGCGGGTCTCTCCCGGCGCCAACCCATCCAACGCATATCCACCCACACTCACCCGTATCAACCGCAGCGTCGGAAACCCCACCGCCGCCGTCATCCTGCGCACCTGCCGATTACGCCCTTCGCGCAAGGTCACACTGATCCAGCTCGTCGGAATACTTTTCCGGAACCGCACCGGCGGCTCGCGCATCCACAGCCATGCCGGCTCGTCCGCATGCTCCGCACCCGCGGGCAAGGTCGGCCCATCGTTGAGCGTCACGCCAGCGCGCAGCTGCGCGATGGCTTCATCGGTAACGGCGCCATCCACCTGCACCAGATACGTCTTCGGCTGCTTATGCCGCGGATCGGTCAGCTGGTGCGCCAGGCGCCCGTCGTCGGTCAGCAGCAGCAAGCCTTCGCTGTCGTAATCCAGCCGCCCGGCCGGATACACATCCTTCTGCCGCACGAATTCGGCCAGCGTCCGCTTGCCCCCTTCGGGACTGAACTGGCACAGCACGTTGAACGGCTTGTTGAGCGCCAGCAGCATGCGCCGCGCTCAGTGCGCGGCGGTCTGCGTGGTGGCTTCCGGTTTGACGAAGCGCAGGGTCATGCGGTCGGACTCGCCGATGGCCAGGTACTTGGCCTTGTCCTGCTCGCCCAGGGTGAGCGTCGGCGGCAAGGTCCACACGCCCTTGGCGTAGTCCTTGGTGTCCTTCGGATTGGCGTTGACCTCGCTCTGGCCTTCCAGCTTGAAGCCGGCGTCGGTGGCGAGCTTGATCACGAAGGCGGTGGGCAGGTAGCCGCTGTCCTTGATGTCTTCGAGCCTGGCGCCGTCAGCGGCGCGATGGTCGACCACGCCGAGCACGCCGCCCGGGCGCAATGCGGTGTAGAAGCCTTTGAACATGGCGGGGGCGCTGTTGTCCTCCACCCAGTTATGCACGTTGCGGAAGGTCAGCACCATGTCGGCCTGGCCCGCGGGGCCGAACGAGGGCGCCTTGGGGTCGTATTCGACGATCTGCGCCTTGCCGTAGTGTTCCGGGTCGGCCGCGAACTTCGCGCGCAGGCCGCCGTCGCCCGCTTCGCTGCCGGACTTCTTCACCGCCGCGGTGTAGCTGCCGTTGTCCTTCAGCAGCGGGGCCAGGATCTCGCTGTACCAGCCGCCGCCGGGGGTGATCTCGATGACTTTCAGGTCCGGGCGGATGCCGAAGAACTGCAAGGTGCCCTTCGGATGCCGGTAGACGTCGCGCGCGCGGTTCTTCTCCGAGCGCCAGCTGCCGGCCAGCACGTTGTCCAGCTGCGACGAGGTGAAGTCGGTGGCGGTGGTCGGCGGCACCAGGCCGCCGGCGGGCTGGTCCTGCTGCGCGTCCAGGGCGGCGGCGGGCATGGAGTTGCCGGTGCATGCTGCAAGCAGGGCGGCGGCGAGCACGGCGGCGAAGGGGCGGATCGTCGGCATGGGGGCGTTTCCGAAAAGTGCCTGTTGGAGGCTAGCACGCGTTTTCGTGCCGGCCATGTATACGTTTGGTCGATGGACAGTGAGTGCTGCGTGTAGGTAAGGAGGTTCCAGAACCTGGCGCGCCAACGCTCAAAAAAACGCCGGCCCTGGCGGCCGGCGCGCGCATTCTAAGGCAAGGCGGCATGGGCGGCGGCGCGGCGGCTCGACGCATCCGCCATGTCCCGCGCATAGGCCTCGGCCTCGCAGCGGATCCAGTCGCGGAAGATGCGCAGCCCCGCGTGTTCCAGCGAACGCCGCGGATACACCAAGTAATACGCCTCGGTGATCGGCAGGTAGCGCTCGCCCAGCACGTGCAGCAGCCCGGCGGCCACCAGCGGCCGCGCGGTGACCATGCGCCCCAGCGCCACGCCCATGCCTTCCAGCGCGCCGCGCTGCAGGGCGTCGGTGGTGTCGAACTGCGCCACGTAGCGCGGCGGCGGCGTGCCGCCGAATACCTCGAACCAGTCGCGCCAGCGGTTGCCCGGGTCGCCCAGCAGGGGCCAGGCGCCGAGGTCGTCCGGGTCGGTGCCGCGCATGCGTTCCAGCAAGGCCGTGGAGGCGACCGGCGCGATCCACTCGCCGAACAGATGCTCGCTTTCCACGCCTTCCCACACGCCGCGGCCGTAGCGCACGGCGGCGTCCACCGGGTCGCGCTCGAAATCCACCAGCAGCGAGCTCGATTGCAGGTTGAGCTCCAGCTCCGGATGCGCCGCCACCAGCCGCGCCAGCCGCGGCACCAGCCAGCTGCTCATCACGCCGGGGCTGGCGCTCAGGGTCAGCGCTTCCTCGCGGCGGCAGCGGTAGCTGGTCATGGCGCGGTCGATGCCTTCGAAGTGATGCCCCACCGCTTCGAGCAGGCGGCGCCCTTCGGCGGTGAGCTGCACGCCGCGCGGGCCGCGGTCGAACAGCTTGCGTTCCAGGCGCTGCTCCAGCTGGCGGATCTGGTGGCTGAGCGCGCTGACGGTGAGGTTGGCCTGCTCGGCGGCGCGCGACAGATTGCCCAGGCGCGCGGCGCTGACGAACTGCTGCAGAAGGTCCAGCGAGATACGTGGCATCTTGAATATCCCTCAAGGCTGGCTTGCGAATATATCGCTTTGTCGCGGCCTGGCGGCTGTCTATCTTGAGCGGACCGCCAGATGGCGGACACCCGGGAGGCTGCCATGAGTTCGATCTGGAACGACCTGCTGTTCCTGCACGGGCATATCGCCGATGCGAACCTGGCGCGCCGGCTGGCGGCGGTGCCGGACACCGAAGCCCAGCCGCGCGAGCCGGCCAGGCACAAGGAAAAGACGCCGCGCACGGAGCGCATGGAGGTGGCGCGGATCGCCGCTTGCGGCAACGGTGCCTGCACGCCGACTTGAATTGCCCCGGATCGGGCGGCAAGTTTCCTGGATCGCTCCCCCGCTACAGGAAACGCAGCCATGCAACATCGCCGCCTCGGTCGTTCCGATCTTTCCATCGCGCCGCTCGCCTTCGGCGGCAATGTGTTTGGCTGGAGCGTGGATGAAAAGCGCTCGTTCGAGTTGCTGGACCAGTTCGTCGACGCCGGCCTCAACCTGATCGACACGGCGGACGTCTATTCCGCCTGGGCACCCGGCAACCGCGGCGGCGAATCGGAAACCATCATCGGCAAGTGGCTCAAGCAAAGCGGCAAGCGCGACCGCGTGGTGATCGCCACCAAGGTGGCGAAGTGGGTGGAGCACCGCGGCCTGTCGCCGATGAATATCCAGCAGGCGGTGGAAGGCTCGCTCAAGCGCCTGCAGACCGACCATATCGACCTGTACCAGGCCCACGAGGACGACGCGAGCGTGCCGCTGCACGAGACGCTGGGCGCGTTCGGCCGCCTGATCGAGCAGGGCAAGGTGCGCGCCATCGGTGCCTCCAACTACAACGCGGACCGCTTTGCGGAGGCGCTGGAAGTTTCAGCGCGCCATAACTTGCCGCGCTACGAGAGCCTGCAGCCCGAGTACAACCTGGTGGCGCGCGGCGGCTACGAGCAGGCGCTGGAGCCGCTGGTGCTGAAGGAGCAGGTGGGGGTGATCAATTACTACGCGCTGGCCAGCGGCTTCCTCAGCGGCAAGTACCGCAGCGAGGCGGACCTGGGCAAGAGCGCGGCGCGTGCGGGGGCGGTGCAGAAGTTCCTCAATCCGCGCGGTTTCGGCGTGCTTGCCGCCTTGGACGACGTGGCGAAGGCGCATCGGGCGACGCCGTCGCAGGTGGCCTTGGCATGGTTGATCGCGCGGCCGGGGATTACGGCGCCGATCGCGAGTGCGACGAATGCGGATCAGCTTAATGAGCTGCTGGGGGCGGTGCGGGTGCAGTTGAGTGCGGATGAGGTTGCGCAGTTGGATCTCGCAAGCGCCTGATCGAAGCAACTCTTCGCCCCTCCGGGGAGAAGATGCCGGCAGGCAGATGAGGGGCCGGGGCTCGCCACGCGATATCAGCGGAGCAAAAAGCTTTTGAGCTGTTCGCGAGATTCAGCGCGCCGCTCCGCCCGGCCCCTCACCCCAGCCCTCTGCCCGGAGGGGAGAGGGAGCAAAGGTGCGGTGCCTTGGAGTTCACAACCCGAAAAACTTCTCCGCCGTCGCCGTACTGTTCGCCGCCGTGACTTCCACCGGCTCGCCGCGGTCCCGCGCGATCTCATAGCAGATATGCCGCAGATACATCGGCTCGTTGCGCCGGTGGCTGGGCTGCGGCTTTACCGTGCGCGGCAGCAGGTACGGCGCGTCGGTCTCGATCATCAGCCGGTCGGCCGGAATCTCCTTCACCAGCTCGCGCAGATGCGTGCCGCGGCGCTCGTCGCAGATCCAGCCGGTGATGCCGATATGGCAGTCCAGCGCCAGGTAGTCGCGCAGCGC
This sequence comes from Dyella marensis, assembly GCF_049532885.1. NCBI lineage: Bacteria > Pseudomonadati > Pseudomonadota > Gammaproteobacteria > Lysobacterales > Rhodanobacteraceae > Dyella > Dyella marensis. The sequence continues at coordinate 4,614,317 of NZ_CP064029.1, read as the reverse complement.
CTCGCCGGTGTCGGTAAAGCAATGCACCACCGCCGCCGGCACGCGGTCGCGGTAGCGGCGCAGCAGGGCGATGAAATCCTGGTGCGCGTCGCGCTGGTGCAGGAACAGCGGCTTGCCCAGGTCGGCCGCGATGCGCAACTGCTTCTCGAAGACGTCCAGCTGCACCTCGCGCGGCGAGTAGTTGCGGTGGTAGTCCAGCCCCGTCTCGCCCACCGCGCGCATTTCCGGCTGGGTGTGCAGTTCGCGCAGCAGCGCGTCGGTGGCGTCGTCGTAATCCACCGCATGGTGCGGATGTACGCCGGCGGTGGCGTACAGCTCGCCGGGGTGGCTGCGGGCCAGTTCCAGCGCATGCACGCTGGCCTCGCGCGAGGCGCCGGTGACCACCATGCGCGTCACGCCATGCTCCCGCGCGCGGGACAGCACCTCGTCGAAGTCGTGGCGGAAGGATTCGTGGGTGAGGTTGGCGCCGATGTCGAGCAGGTGCATGGGGGCTGGGGTCGCAAAAGCGTGCATTGTCTCCGAGCCCTCAAGCAGGAGCAAAGCTAAGCCCCTCTCCCCCGGCGACCCGAAGGTAGTCCCTGTGGGAGAGAGGGGTTGGGGTGAGGGTTCGGGCGGAGCGCGAGAGTGAGGTGCACCGCTCCGGCCGAACCCTCATCCGCCTGCCGGCACCTTCTCTCCCACGGGGACTACCTTCGGGTCGCCGGAGGGAGAAGGATTCACTCCCCCAAGTCAATCCGTACCTGGCGCTCATCAGTGCCCCTCCCTCCGAAAAATTCCTACGAATTTTCGTGCCCCGTCGACATTTCCTTCGGATTTGTCTTGTTAGCGTGAACCCGGGTCCACCAGTTCCGGTTGACCCATCTCTTGATCGGGGGAGGCCGGGCTCGCCAGCCCGGCGGTCGATCTGCGCGCTCTGGGGAGGGCGCGCCGGCCGTACATCCTCGGGGGCACCTCCGTTCATTCAATCCATCCAGACCAAGTAGATAGAGGGAGTTCGAATGAATCGTTCGCATATGAAGCTGCTGGCCGCCTCGCTCGCCCTGGCCCTGGGCCTGCCCGCCGCGGCCATGGCCGCCGACGACATTGCCGGCAACACCCGTTTCGATCTCAGCTCGGTACAGGAAACCGCGACTTACGACCGCTTCGTGGTGGTCTACCGCGACGGCAGCACCGAGCGCGGCAATGCCGGCGCCGCGGTGCAGGCCATGTCGGCCGCGGCCGGCAAGGCGAAGCTCGTCGATGCGGTGCAGTTCGGCGGCCGCGCGCTCGGCCTCAACTACAAGCGCAAGCTGGCCAGCGGCGGCGATCTCGTCACCACCTCGCGCCGCCTGAATGCGGCGGAGACGCGCCAGTTCGTGCAGCAGATCGCCGCCGACCCGGCGGTGGAATTCGTGCAGCCGGACTACCTGCGCCAGGCGCTGGACAAGCCCAGCAAGGTGGTGCTGCCGCAGGGCGCGGCCACCTTCACTACGCCGAACGACCAGTACTTCGCCGGCTACCAGTGGGATTACCTTGCCGCCGGCGGCGCGGCCTTCGCCGACGCCAGCCTGGGTACCAGCGTGGCCAACTGGGGCGGCGCCAACATCAAGCAGGCGTGGACCCTCGCCGACGGCACCGGCGTGATCATCGCCAGCCTCGATACCGGCGTCACCAACCATCCGGATCTGGACCTGACCCTGGCCAACGCCGGCTACGACTTCACCAGCACCGCCCTGGTCTCCGGCCGCAGCACCGACGGCCGCGTGGCCGGCGGCTGGGATACTGGCGACTGGACCACCGGCAGCAAGTACCTCGCCAGCAACGGCGGCTGCGTGGATTCCACCCATCCGGCCGAAGACAGCAGCTGGCACGGCACCCACGTGTTCGGCACCGCCGGCGGCGAGAAGACCAACAACACCACCGGCATGGTCGGTACGGCGTTCGGCGCCAAGGTGTTGCCGGTGCGCGTGCTCGGCCACTGCGGCGGCTACGACAGCGACATCGCCGACGCCATCACCTGGGCCTCGGGCGGCCACGTCAACGGCGTGCCGGACAATGCCAACCCGGCCAAGGTGATCAGCATGAGCCTGGGCGGCAGCGGCACTTGCACCTCCAGCAGCGTGACCGGCAAGGCGATCAGCGGCGCGATCAGCCGCGGCGCCACCGTGGTGGTGGCGGCGGGCAACAGCAACGCCAACGTGTCCGGCTTCTCGCCGGCCAGCTGCCCGGGCGTGGTTGCCGTGGCCGCCACCGGCATCACCAGCCGCCGCGCGTTCTACTCCAACTACGGCAAGGGCATCACGCTCGCCGCGCCGGGCGGCGGCGTATACGCCAACGACGGCTCCAGCGGCACGCAGGCGACCACCGGTTTCATCTGGTCGACCATCGACTCCGGCACCACCACGCCGTCCGGTTCCACCTACGGCGGCATGGCCGGCACCTCGCAGGCCACGCCGCACGTGGCCGGCGCGGTGGCGCTGATGCAGAGCTATCGCTTGTCGCTGGGCAAGTCGCTGCTCAGCTCCACACAGATCGCTTCGCTGCTGAAGTCCTCGGCGAGCGCGCCGCACGTGGCGGCCAGCGGCAGCAAGCCGATCGGCGCGGGCATTCTCAATGCCTATGCGGCGGTGCAGGCGGCGGGCGCGCAGCCTTGAGCTGACGTTGCGCAGTCGTAGAAGAAGCGAAGGCCGGCGCGCGATGCGCCGGCCTTTTTTCTGCGCAGGCGATGGCTGTCGCGGCGCATAAAACTTTTTCGCAATTTCTTATTGACGCACGCAAGAAGGCACTGATAGTTTCGCCAACGCGCCAATGATTTGACGCACGCATCACGCATCGCGAAGGACGTGTCGCATCTTAAGGAAGCATGGCGGGGGCCATGTGCACGTGTCCGATTCGAAGCGCAACGCTATCGAGGGGAAAACACATGGCACATGAGCAAGGGCCGCTGCCGGCCTTCGGCGTTCTTTGTCCTGGATCCGGCCATGGCGGCCGATGGCGAATACGCCCGCATTAAACCTTCCGTTCTGAATCACGGCTGCCTTCGCCGGTAGCCGCGGACGGCCATTCGTTCGATCTGCACACCGAAGGCGCCAGCCATCGGCGGACGCGTGCGGCCGCTCCAGACGCATCGCTGCAACCCACACCGCAGGCCGGGCGTACGCGCTCGGCCATCGAAAAGTCGGCGCCGGCCTTCGCTGCCTGCGCTGTTGTTCGCGGAGCCGGCCGACGGTTCCGCCGCCTATGGGAGGAGTACAGATGGAAAACACGGGAAAGATCCAGGCCATGGGCCTGTTGCTGATGGCGGTGTTCGCCACGGCAAGCATGGCGGGGGAGGGACGCACGGCCGCGCCGGCGTCGACGCAGAACCAGCAGGTGACCTTCCGCGATCCGGCCACTGGCCGCACACGCACGCCGACCGAAGCGGAACTGGCCGAGCTGTCGCGCATCGCCGCACAGGAAGCCGCCACGCAGCCGTCGATCGGTCCGGCCACCGAAGCCGATGCGCGCGCCACGCTGCGCAAGGTGCGCCTGAGCACGGGGCTGGAAGTCACCGTGATGGACGTGCCGCAGAGCCTGGAAACCTCGGTGGTGGCCGAACGCGGCGCCGACGGCAAGTACCGCGTGCACCACGCTGGCGACGAACCGCGCGCCGCGGCGCCGGAGGTGTCGCAATGATCGCCTGCAAGCCTCTGTTCAAGGCCCTGCTCGCCACCGGCCTGCTCGGCCTGGCCAGCGCCGCCGCCGCCGCGGACATCCGCATCATCAATCTCGACGCCGGCACCGGCAAAGGCCTGGACGATCCCACGCCGGTCGCGCCGATCGGCGGCAATCCGGGCGTGACCCGCGGCGAGCAGGCGCGCATCGCCTTCGACTACGCCGCCTCGCTGTGGAGCGCGGTGCTCAAGAGCGGCGTGCCGATCGACATCAACGCCAGCTTCCAGAAACTCGCCTGCACCGCCACCGGCGGCACGCTCGGTTCCTCGCGCGCGCTGTCGATCACCGCCTTCAGCGCCACCAACCTGCCGGCTGGCGCCAAGGCCGACACCTGGTACCACATCGCACTGGCCAACACCCTGGTCGGCGAAGACACCAGCCCCAACAACGCCGACGTGCAGATGCAGTTCAACGGCGCCATGGGCACGCCGGGCTGCCTGGAAGGCATGCAGTGGTACTTCGGCCTGGACGGCAATACGCCGGCCGGCCAGTCCAACTTCCTCAACGTGATGCTGCACGAGATGGCGCACGGCCTGGGCTTCTCCGGCTTCAACAATCTCACCACCGGCAAGCCGCTGCTGGGCAACGACGGCGTGGCGCGCCCGGACATCTATTCCAGCTACGTGTACGACAACGGCGCGGCCATGAAGTGGTACGACATGACCGACGCCCAGCGCGTCACCTCCGCCTTGAACGATGGCCATCTGGTCTTTACCGGCCCGAAGGTCAAGGCCGATGCGCCGCTGGCGCTGGGCACGCGCGCTGCGCTGATGGTGAGCGCGCCGGCCGCCGCCGCCGGCGAATACCTGTACGGCCAGGCGCAATTCGGGCCGGCGGCCAGCGTGGCCAACTTCAACGGCAGCGTGGTGCGCGCGGTCACCGGCGCGAATGCGGAAGGCTGCGCGGCGTTCGACAACGCTGCCGCCGTGGCCGGCCATATCGCCCTGGTGGATCGCGGCACCTGCGGCTTCGCGGTGAAGGCGCGCAATGCCGAAGCGGCCGGCGCCACCGGCATGGTCATCGCCAACAATCAGGCCGGCAACGATCTGATCACGCCGGTAGGCGATGGCGGTGCGCCGATCAATATCCCGGTGGTGGCGGTGTCGCAGAACTCCGGCATCACGCTGAAGGCCAACCTCGCCGGCCTGGCCATCGCCATGAGCACGGTGCCGGCCGGCATCGACGCGGCAGGCAATGTGCAGATCTACGCGCCCAAGACCCTGGTGGTGGGTTCGTCGTTCTCGCATTTCGACACGCGCCTGTCGCCGAACGCACTGATGGAATACGCCGAAAGCGCGGACCTGAAGGGCCATATCGACGTGGACCTGACGCCGTCGCTGTTCATCGACGAAGGCTGGCGCGTCAACGGCGGCAGCCAGCTGCTGCGCACCTGCGACACCGGCGTGCCGGCCTGGGTGCCGGGCGGCGTGATCGTCGGCGCCAATATCTCCGCGGAAGCGAAGAAGCTGGCCAAGGCTTCGGCCACGGTGGGCGACTACGCGGCGGCGATCCGCGCGCATGCGGCCAAGCTCGCCACCGACGGCCTGCTCACCGCGCCGCAGGCCAGCAGCCTCAATGCCTGCCTCAGCGATGCGGAAATCGCCAAACAGTACGACAACTGGCGCCAGGGCGGCACCGGCGCACCGGCGGTGGTGGACATGGCCAACGGCCAGACGCTGACCGCACAGGCCGGCGCGGCCGGCAGCGAGCGCATCTACACGCTGGTGGTTCCGGCCAACGCGCGCACGCTGAACATCCGCACCTTCGGCGGGTCCGGCGACGTGTCGCTGTACGTCAAGGCCGGCGCCGAGCCGACCGCGGCCAGCAACGACTACCGCTCGGTGCACGTGGGCAACAGCGAAACCGTGCTTACCGCGCGGCCCGCGGCCGGCACGTATTTCATCAAGGTAGCGGGCGACAAGGCCTACGCCGGGGTGAGCGTGCAGGCCAGCTACAGCCTGTAAGAGCGATGCGGCATCGCGGTATCCGCGCTGCCGCATTCCATGGAACGCAAGCGGGGGACGCCGCGACGGCGCCCCCGATGAATGCAGCGGCATGGACCGTGGCGCGCGAACGCGCCGCCGCGGGCGCGTGCCCGGACGACATCAGGGAGTGCCACTCGTGAACAAGATTTACAGCAAGGTCTGGAATGCGTCGCTCGGCGTGCTGGTCGTCGCCAGCGAGCTGGCCAGCGCCCGCGGCAGGCGCGGTGCCTCCCGGCGCCTGCGCGCCTCGGTGCTGGCGGCACCCCTGGCCGCGTGCATGGCGCTGTGTGCCGGCGGCGCGCTGGCGCAGAGCACCACCACCGCCGGCACCGGCGCCACCGCCAACGGCGAGCGCGGCACCGCGGTGGGCGAGAACGCGCTGGCCGATGCGCAGGACAGCACGGCAATCGGCGCAGGCAGCGCGGCCTTCGGCATCGGCGCCACCGCGCAGGGCGCCAGCAGCATCGCCAATGGCGCGGAGAGCGTGGCGGTGGGTTATCGCAGTTTCGCCAACGATGCGAACGGCACCGCGGTCGGTGCGAATGCCAATGCGTTCGGCATCGGTGCGTCTGCGTTCGGCAATGGCGCGAATACCAATGCGGACTATGCGACGGCGGCGGGTTACGGCGCGGTCGCTTCCGGCAAGAACAGCGCGGCGTTCGGCGCGGGTGCGCAGGCGGCGGGTGCTGGCAGCGTGGCGATCGGCGGCAACGCGGTCGACGAAGACGGCGCGGCCTTGTTGAACGATGCCAACGGCCAGCCGATCACTACCGCGGCGAGCAGCGCGGGCGTCGGCGGCACGGCGGTCGGTGCGAGTGCGAAGGCGAGCGCGCTGGGCGCTTCCGCGTTCGGTCTGGGCGCCGAAGCTTCCGGCTCGTTGAGCACGGCGCTCGGCACCCTGGCGGCGGCGAGCGGTTCGCAATCCGTCGCTATCGGCTATGGCTCGTCGGCGACCACGGCGTCGAGCGTGGCGCTGGGCGCGGGTTCGCAGGCCACGCGCGCGAACACCGTGTCGGTGGGCAAGGCCGGCGCGGAGCGGCAGATCGCCAATGTCGCGGCCGGCACGCAGGCCACGGATGCGGTGAACAAGCAGCAGCTCGATACGGCCGTGCAGGGCACGACGGCCAGCCATTACTTCGCCGCCGACGGCGCGAAGGACGGCAGCGACGATGCTGCGGCGTTCGGCGTGCACAGCGTGGCCTCCGGCGCCAGCAGCATCGCCAACGGCGAAGAGAGCGTGGCGGTGGGTTATCGCAGTTTCGCCAACGATGCGAACGGGACGGCGGTGGGTGCGAATGCCAACGCCTTCGGCGTGGGCGCCTCGGCGTTCGGCAGCGGCGCCAACACCAATGCCGACTATGCGACGGCAGCCGGTTATGGCGCGGTCGCCTCTGGCAAGAACAGCGCGGCGTTCGGTGCGAATGCCCAGGCGGCAGGCGCCGCGAGCGTGGCGGTTGGCGGCAACGCGGTCGACGAAGACGGTGCGGCCTTGTTGAACGATGCGAACGGCCAGCCGATTACCACGGCCGCCACCAGCGCCGGTGTCGGCGGCACCGCGGTGGGTGCGAGTGCCAAGGCCAGCGCGCTGGGCGCTTCCGCTTACGGTCTGGGCGCCGAAGCTTCCGGCTCGCTGAGCACGGCACTCGGCACGCTGGCGACGTCCAGCGGTTCGCAGACTGTCGCCATCGGCTACGGCTCTTCCGCCACCGCGGCATCGAGCGTGGCGCTGGGCGCCGGCTCGCAGGCCACACGCGCCAACACCGTATCGGTGGGTAAGGCCGGCGCGGAGCGGCAGATCGCCAATGTCGCGGCCGGCACGCAGGCCACGGATGCGGTGAACAAGCAGCAGCTGGATACCGCCGTGCAGGGCACCGCATCGAATCACTACTTCACCGCCGACGGTGCGAAAGATGGCAGCGACGATGCCGCAGCCTTCGGCGTGCACAGCGTGGCTTCCGGCGCCAGCAGCATCGGCAACGGCGAAGAGAGCGTGGCGGTGGGTTATCGCAGCTTCGCCAACGATGCGAACGGCACGGCCATCGGCGCGAATGCCAATGCGTTCGGCGTGGGTGCTTCGGCGTTCGGCAGCGGCGCCAACACCAATGCCGACTATGCGACGGCAGCCGGTTACGGCGCGGTCGCTTCCGGGAAGAACAGCGCCGCGTTCGGCGCGGGTGCGCAAGCGGCAGGCGCCGCCAGCGTGGCGGTCGGCGGCAACGCGGTGGACGAAGACGGCGCGGCACTGCTGAACGATGCCAACGGCCAGCCGATCACCACGGCCGCCACCAGTGCCGGCGTCGGCGGCACGGCGGTCGGTGCGAGCGCGAAGGCGAGCGCGCTGGGCTCATCCGCTTACGGTCTTGGCGCCGAAGCCTCCGGCTCGCTGAGCACGGCACTCGGCACGCTGGCGACGTCCAGCGGCTCGCAATCCGTCGCCATCGGCTACGGCTCTTCCGCCACCGCGGCATCGAGCGTGGCGCTGGGCACCGGCTCGCAGGCTACGCGCGCGAACACCGTGTCGGTGGGCAAGGCCGGCGCGGAACGGCAGATCGCCAACGTCGCCGCCGGCACGCAAGGCACCGATGCGGTGAACCTCGCCCAGCTGCAGGGCGCGGTGAGCGCGAGCGTCGGCAATGCGCTGACGTACGACGCGGCGGACAAGAGCCAGGCCACCCTGGCCGGCGCCAGCGGCACGCGCCTGTCCAACCTCAAGGCCGGCGCGCGGCGCGACGATGCGGTGACGGTTGGCCAGGTGCGGGACGTGCTGCGCCTGATCGGCGGCAACGCGGATGTCGACGGCAACGGCGCCCTGGTCGCCAGCGCCTTCACCGTGCAGGGCGGCAGCTATACCAGCGTGTTCGACGCGATCGGCGCGCTCAATGGCTCGGTCAGCAACATCTACGCGGGCATCGGCGATCTCAATAACCGCCTCGCCGCGCTGGATCAGCGCGTGACCACCGGCGACGGCAGTTTCGGCGGCCGGCTGGCGGTGGATGGCACAGGGCCGGCGAGTGTCGCAACGGGTTCGAAGGGCGTCGCGCTCGGTGCGGGCGCGGCTGCCGGCGGGGATCACGGCACGGCGATCGGCAGCGACAGTTACGCGGCCGGCCCCAACGACACCGCGATCGGCGGCAACGCGAAGGTCAACGCGGATGGCAGCACGGCGGTCGGCGCCAACAGCACGATCGCCGCCGTCGCCACCAATGCGGTGGCGGTCGGCGAAAGCGCCAACGTCACCGCCGCCTCGGCCACGGCCATAGGCCAGGGCGCATCCGCCAGCGCCGCCGGTGCGGTGGCGCTGGGCCAGGGTGCGGTGGCCGATCGCGCCAATACCGTGTCGGTCGGCAATGCGGCCACGCAGCGGCAGATCGTCAACGTCGCCGCCGGTACGCAGGCCACGGATGCGGCGAACGTCGGCCAGGTGGAAGAAGCGCTGACCACCGCCAAGAGCTATGCCGATGCCGGCGACCGCCAGACGCTGACGCAGTCGAAGGCCTACACCGACCAGAAGCTCGGCAGCTTCGCCAGCAGCAGCGACCTCAGCGCCCTGCGCGAACACGTCGACGGGCAGTTCCGCTCGGTCAATACGCGCGTGAGCCGCGTCGGCGCGATGGGCACGGCGATGGCGCAGATGTCCTTCAGCACGCAGGGCATCAATACGGAGAACCGCGTGGGCGTGGGTGTCGGCGGCTACCGCGGGCAGGCTGCCTTGTCGGTGGGTTATTCCAGGCAGCTTTCGCCGCGGGCGAATCTCACCTTCGGCGCGGCGGTGGCGGGCGGCGGGGAAAGCTCGGGCGGCGTGGGCCTGGGCGTGGGCTGGTAAAACCGCGCATCGGGCGGAGAACTATCCGTCGGATGCCGCAAGCTGGTCAGCTTCACCAAGGCCGGTGCGCCATGCACCGGCCTTTTTTTATAGCGGCACTTGCTCCTTAGGAATGTCCGAAAGTCGACGAACCGTGAAGGCACTTCACGGACTTCGCTGTCCATAATCGGGTCGCCATGCCGGGTCTGCTCGGGCATGGAGATCGAGCGTTTCGCCATCGCGCGCGGCCGGATACCCCACGGTCGCGCGGCATGTCCCATCGCCCTTCGACCGCACCGCCGGCCTCCGCCGGCGGCGGGCAAGTGCGGCCGCTCGAACGTCCGCGCCCCAGCAGTTTCCGCGCGGCGCACTTCATCGGATTGAGGAGTACAGGTTTTGAAGAACGAGACAAGCACGCACGCTCTGGGCCTGGCGCTGATCGCGCTTCTGGCGACGGCGGCATCGGCGGCGGAGCAGCCGGCGAAGGCGCCGGCGGCGACGCAAAGCCATCAGGTCGTCTTCCGCGACCCGCTTACCGGCGAACTGCGCGCGCCCACCGACGCGGAGATGGCGCGGCTGCAGCGCGCCACGCAAGGGGATCAGGCCTTGCTGCGCGCGCTCGGCACGCCGGCGAAGGCCGACGAGCGCCTGCGTTGGCGCGAAGTCGATCTCGGCAACGGCAGCAAGGGCAAGATCGCGACACTCCCCGACCGCTTGCAGAGCCGGCTGGTGATGGAGCGCGGTGCAGATGGCGAATATCGCATGCATCACGCGGCCGGTGCCGCCGCTGCCGCGCCGGAGGCCACCCCATGAGCCGGCGCAAACCATGGCTGATGCTGCTGGCCGGCGGTCTGATGGCCGCAGCGGGTGCGGCGCCGGCGGAAATCCGCATCAACAATCGCGATGTCGGTACCGGCACGGGACTGGACGATCCGGCCGCCGCGGCGCCCGTCGGCGGCAACCCCGGCAAGACCCGCGGCGAGCAGGCGCGCATCGTCTTCGAATATGCGGCCTCGCTGTGGGGCAGCGTGCTGAAGAGCCGCCCACCGATCATCGTGGGCGCTTCGTTCAAGAAGCTGGCATGTACTGCCGATGGCGCAACGCTGGGCCAGGCAGGCCCCGCCAACATTTTTACTTTCGCTTCGGGGGCGGGTATCCGGCCGGGTGTCGCTTATCACATCGCTTTGGCCAAGGCGTTGAGCGGGCGGGATCTGACTCCCGGGGCGGTGGACATCAATGCCGCGTTCAATGGCGCGATCGGCACGCCGGGATGCCTGGAAGGGTCGGGCTGGTACTTAGGCCTGGACGGCAACACACCGCGCGGCCAGAGCAACTTCCTCAACGTCGTATTGCACGAGATGGCGCACGGCCTCGGCTTTCTCGGCTTCGGCGATGTGGAAACCGGAGCGCCGGCGATGGACGGCGATGGTACGCCAGTGCCCGACATCTATTCGCTGTTTGCCTACGACAATGCCAAGGGCAGGCGGTGGTACGACATGTCCAACGCCGAACGCGCCAGCTCGGCGTTGAACGATGGGCATCTCGTCTTCACCGGCGCTAACGTCAGGGCCCATGCGCCGCTGGCGCTGGGTACGCGCAACGCGTTGCAGGTGACCGCGCCTGCGGCGATTGCCAAGGAGTACGGCTTCTCCCCGCTGGCGCTTGGCCCGGCGGCGACTCCCGCCAATTTCAGCGGAACCGTGGTACGCGCGGTGACCGGAAGCAATGCACAAGGCTGCAGCGCTTTCGACAACGCCGCCGCGGTGGCGGGCCATATCGCGCTGATCGACACCGGCACCTGCGACGGCGTGACGAAGGCGCGCTTCGCGCAGGCGGCCGGAGCCACCGGCGCGATCCTCGCGTACGACCCGGCCGGGCCTGACGTCTCGATCCATGCCGGCGCCGGTGTTGCGGTCACGATTCCGACTTTGCTGCTGGAGCAGGCCGAGGCCGATGTGCTCAAGGGGAATCTCGCCGGCTTGAGCGTGGCCATGCGCGCGGTGCCGGCGGGCATCGATCCGTCCGGCTACGTGCAGCTCTATGCGCCCAGGACGGTGCGGCCCGGTTCTTCCTTCTCGCATTTCGACACGCGTCTTTCGCCCAATGCGCTGATGGAATTCGCATTGAGTCCCGATCTGAAAGGCCATATCGACCTGGACCTGACCCCGTCGCTGTTCCTGGACGAAGGCTGGCGCGTCAACAGCGGCGGCCAATTGCTCGGTACCTGCGATACCGGCGTGCCGACCTGGGTGCCGGGCGGCGTGATCGTGGGCGCGAATATCGCGGCGCAGGCGAAGATGCTCGCGACCACGTCCGCCACCGTGGGCGACTATGCGGCGGGTATACGTGGCCATGCCGCCATGCTGGCCCGCATCGGCCTGCTGAATGCCGTGCAGGCGAGCAGCCTCAATGCGTGTCTCTCCGACGCGGAGCTGGCCAGGCAGTACGCCAGCTGGCGCCAGGGCGGCAATGGCGGCACGGCCTTCATCGAACTCGACAGCGGCAAGGCCTTGCCCGCGCTGGCGGGTGCGGCAGGCAGCGAGCGGCTCTATCTGCTGACCGTGCCGCCCGGCGCGCGCTCGCTGAACATCCGCAGCTTCGGCGGCACCGGCGACGTTTCGCTGGTGGTGCGCGCAGGCAACGAGCCGATGCCGACGAGTTATTCCTACCTCTCCGTGCATCCCGGCAACAGCGAGAGCGTGGTGGTGGCGCGTCCTGCGGCGGGTTCCTACTTCATCAAGCTGGTGGGCCTGCGGCCCTACGCCAACGTGAGCCTGCAGGCCACCTACAGCATGTAACAGCAGCGCCGCCGCGCCGCCGCGCGAGTGCGCGGCGGCGCGGCGCGCGCCTGTCCGACCTTTGAGGAGTGCCATTCCGATGAACAAATCTTGCAACGACAACCGCCGTGCATCCTCGGCTTTGCGTGTGTCCGTCTTGGCAGCCTGCCTGGCGCTGTACGGGATGACCGATGCGTCGGCGCAGAACGCGCCCACCGGCACCACCACCGGCGGTGCCGGAGCCACGGCCAACGGCGACCGCGGCACGGCGCTGGGCGAGAACGCGCTGGCCGACGAGGCCGACGCCACCACCACCGGCGCCGGCAGCGCCGCGCTGGGCGTTGCCGCCAGCGCGTATGGCGCCAGCAGCATCGCCAACGCCAGCGAAAGCGTGGCGATGGGTTACCGCAGCTTCGCCAACGATGCGAACAGCACGGCGCTGGGCGCGAATGCCAGCGCGTTCGGCTATGGCGCCTCGGCCTTCGGCAGCGGCGCCAGCACCAATGCCGGCTATGCGACCGCGGCAGGCTTCGGCTCCGTGGCATCCGGCCTGGCCAGCACGGCCTACGGCGAGAGCGCGCAGGCGACCGCCGCCGGCAGCGTCGCCATCGGTGGCCGCGCGCTGGACGGCGATGGAAAGCTGGTGCTGACGGACGATGCGGGGGCGCCGATCGAAGCGGCGGCCACCAGCAGCGGCATCCTCGGTACCGCCGTCGGTGCGGGCGCCAGCGCCGCCGGAGTGGGAGCCTCGGCTTTCGGCGCGGGCGCGGAAGCTTCCGGCGCGGATAGCGCAGCGCTGGGTTCGCTGGCCAAGGCGCGTGCCGATAAGGCGGTCGCCATCGGTTCGGAAGCGACCGTCACCGGCGCGTCGGGTGTGGCGCTGGGCGCCGACAGCAGCGCCAGCATGGTCAACAGCGTCGCGCTCGGTGCCGGCTCGAAGGCCTTGCGCGCGAACACGGTGTCGGTGGGCAGCGCCGGCGCAGAACGCCAGATCACCGACGTCGCCGCCGGCACGCAGGCGACCGATGCGGTGAACCTGAGCCAGCTGCAGAGCGTGCTCGGCAGCTCGGTGGGCAGCATCAATGTCGGCCTCGGCGAGTTGAGCAGCCGCCTTGCCGCGCTCGATCAGCGCGTGGCCGCCGGCAGCGCCAAGGATCCAGGTCCGGCCATCGGCTACACCCCCGACCCGGCGGCCGCTACCGGCAGCCAGGTGCAGGAAGCGCTGAGCACGGCCAATAGCTATGCCGACGCCGGCGATCGCCAGACCCTGACCCAGGCCAAGGCCTATACCGACCAGAAACTCGGCAATCTCGCCAGCCGCCGCGAGCTGGACGACCTGCGCCGCCACGTCGACGACCAGTTCAATACGCTCGACACGCGCATCAACCGCGTCGGCGCGATCGGCGTGGCGATGTCGCTGATGTCCTCCAGCACGCAGGGCTTCGATGGCAACAGCCTGGGGGTGGCGGTGGGCGGCTATCGCGGCCAAGGGGCGCTGTCGGTCGGCTTTTCGCGGCAGATCAGTTCGCGGGCGCGGTTGACCCTGGGCACGGCGATCGCCGGGGGCGGCGAAACCGCCGGAGGCATGGGCCTGGGCATAGGTCTTTAAGGCATAAGGAGAAAGCCGCGGCGCGGCATCGGCGCGATGGTCCGATGCTGCGCTGCACTGCTCTATTGTCCGATTAAGACAGATATTTTTGCCTTTTTCTTACGACATCTCAGTGCCGCGGGAGCATGCTCGCCACTGCCACGATGGTTGTGTTAACAATGGCGCTTCACTCGCCCGGCAGGGGCGATGCACGGAGCATCGCGGGCGCGACCTGGACTTGAGATGTGGGGTGTGTGATGTCGGCAGTGGCCAAGCCGGCGCCCGGCGATGGAGCCGCAGAAAGCAACCGCGAAGCCGCGGTATGCGACCTGCTGGTGGCGCGGGGGCGGCTGAAAGACAGCGATCTGGCGCGCGCGCGGCGGCTGCACGAAGAGTCGCCCGAGGGCACGCTGACGGCGCTGATGGCCCGCCTGGGCCTGGTGTCCGAGCGCGACCTGGCCGAAGCCTGGTCCGAATTGCTGCACACGCCCCTGCTCGCCGCGCGCGAGGCGCCGGAGTTGCCGCCGGCGGAACTGGACCTGTCCCCGCGCTTCCTCAAGCTGCACCACGTGGTGCCGGTGCGCGACGGCGACGACGGCCTGGCCCTGCTGGTGTCCGATCCGGCCGACCCCTATCCGCTGCAGGCGGTGGAACTGGCCGCCGGGCGGCCGGTCACGCTGCGCATCGGCCTGCGCTCGGAAATCGACGACCTGATCGAGCGTTATTACGGCTCCGGCCGCTCCGCCATGGGCACCATCGTGGAGAACCTCGACGGCGGCGCCGCGGTGGAGGACGACGTCGAGCACCTGCGCGACCTGGCTTCCGAAGCGCCGGTCATCCGCCTGGTCAATCTGATCCTGCAGCGCGCGGTGGAGCAGCGCGCCTCGGACGTGCACATCGAGCCATTCGAGAACCGCCTGAAAGTGCGCTACCGCATCGACGGCGTGCTGCACGAAGTGGAAGCGCCGCCGTCCAGTTCCACCGCCGCGGTGATATCGCGCGTCAAGATCATGGCCAAGCTCAACATCGCCGAGCGGCGCCTGCCGCAGGACGGCCGCATCCAGCTGCGCGTGCAGGGCAAGGAACTGGACCTGCGCGTGTCCACCGTGCCGACCAGCTTCGGCGAGTCGGTGGTGATGCGTATCCTCGACCGCGAATCGGTGGTGTTCGATTTCTCCACCCTGGGTTTCACTTCCGCTTTCCAGCAGCGCTTCGTCGACGTGCTGGAGCGCCCGCACGGCATTTTGCTGGTCACCGGCCCCACCGGCTCGGGCAAGACCACCACGCTGTACACCGCGCTGGGCAAGATCAACACGCCGGACGTGAAGATCATCACCGTCGAGGACCCGGTCGAATACCAGATCGAAGGCATCAACCAGATCCAGGTGAAGCCGCAGATCGGGCTGGACTTCGCCGGCGCCCTGCGCTCGATCGTGCGCCAGGATCCGGACGTGATCATGATCGGCGAAATGCGCGACCTGGAAACCTGCCGCATCGCGATCCAGTCCGCGCTCACCGGCCACCTGGTGCTGTCCACCCTGCACACCAACAGCGCCGCGGGCGGCATCACGCGCTTGCTGGACATGGGTGTCGAAGACTATCTGCTCGGTTCCACCGTCAACGGCATCCTGGCGCAGCGCCTGGTGCGCCGGCTGGATCCGGAAACCGCGACGCCTTACGAAGCGCTGCCCGAGGTGATCGAGCAGTTCGAGCTGCACAAGTACACCGACGAGCGCCCGATCCGGCTGTGGAAGCCCGGCAGCAGCGCGGCCAATCCCACCGGCTACCGCGGCCGCCGCGCCATCATGGAGTTCCTGGTGATGTCCGACCCGCTGCGCCGCCTGGTGATGCAGCGCGCCGACGCCGGCGAGATCGAGCGCCAGGCGCGCGCCGAGGGCATGCGCACCATGTACGAGGACGGCATCGCCAAGGCCGTGGCGGGCATCACCACGCTCGAGGAGGTGTTGCGTGTCACGCAGGAGGGCTGAGAGCCGGGAATGGGGAATAGGGAATAGGGAATCGGCGCAAGGTCCGACGCTGCCGTTATTCCATGCGCCCTATGAAAGATCTGCCGCCCCAGCTTCCAAGGCTTGCGCCGCGCTGCTCCCTATTCCCAATTCCCTATTCCCTATTCCCCGCGCGAGCGGCAGCGGCACATGAGCCAGTTCCACTACCGCGCCGTCAGCGACACCGGCGACATCCTGCACGGCGAAATGGAAGCGGCCAGCGTCGACGAGGTGATCGCGCGCCTGCAGGACCAGGGCCACACCCCGCTGGAAGCGCGCCCCGCCAACGAGGCCGGCAGCAGCGGCAGCTTCGGCGGCCTGTTCAAGCGCGGGCCGTTCACCGGCGACCAGCTGGCGCAGTTCACCCACCAGCTGGCCACGCTATTGGGCGCCGGCCAGCCGCTGGACCGCGCGCTGGGCATCCTGCTGGACCTGCCCGAGGGCGAGCGCGCCAGGAAGCTGATCGAGCGCGTGCGCGACCGCGTGCGCGGCGGCACCACGCTGTCGCAGGCTTTCGACGAAGAGCACGGCGTGTTTCCCAAGCTCTACATCAGCCTGGTGCGCGCGGGCGAGGCCGGCGGTTCGCTCGAAGACACCCTGCGCCGCCTGGCCGACTACCTCGAGCGCAGCCAGCAATTGCGCGGCAGCATCGTCAATGCGCTGATCTATCCCGCCTTCCTGATGGTCGGCGTGCTCGGCTCGCTGGTGCTGCTGCTGGCCTATGTGGTGCCGCAGTTCGTGCCGATCTTCGAGGACATGCAGGTGCCGATCCCGCTGATCACCCAGGCGGTGCTGGCGCTGGGCAACCTGATCCAGTCGTGGTGGTGGTTGCTGGTGCTGCTGATCGGCGGCGGCATCTTCGTGTGGCGCGCGCGCATGCGCGACCCGGCCTACCGCCTGGCCTGGCACGGCAAGTTATTGCAGAAGCGGGTGGTCGGCCCGCTGCTGCTGAAGGTCGAGACCGCGCGCATCGCCCGCACCCTGGGCACCCTGGTCAAGAACGGCGTGCCGCTGCTGTCGGCGCTCACCATCGCCCGCCAGGTCACCTCCAACCGGGCCCTGGACGAGGCGCTGGCCCAGGCTGCGGAACAAGTGAAGGGTGGTTCGGGTCTGAGCCTTGCGCTGGCCCAGTCGCAGCGCTTCCCGCGGCTGGCCCTGCAGATGGTGCAGGTGGGCGAGGAGGCCGGCCAGCTCGACACGATGCTGCTGAAGGTGGCCGACACCTTCGAACTGGAGAGCAAGCGCGCGATCGACCGCCTGCTCGCCGCGCTGGTGCCGGCGCTGACCATCGTGATGACCATCCTGGTGGCCATCATCATGGCGGCGATCCTGCTGCCGCTGCTCAGTCTTACCAGCAATATTCAATGAGAGGGAATCACGTCATGAAACGTTTCGTTGTCGGGAATCGGGAATCGGGAGTAGGGAATAGGGAAAACCGCCGTACCGCGCGGCGCACTGCTTTTCCGATTCCCGATTCCCGATTCTCTATTCCCCGCCGTACCAGCGGCTTCACCCTGCTGGAAATGCTCGCGGTGATCGTGCTGATCGGCATAATCGGCGCGGTGGTGGTGACCCAGGTCGGCAAGAACGTGGACAAGGGCAAGTACGGCGCCGGCAAGGCGCAGCTCACCACGCTCAGCCAGAAGGTCGAGAACTACGCGCTGGACAACGGCTCGCCGCCGCAGCAGCTGCAGGACCTGATCGCCAAGCCGGCCAATGCGCGCAACTGGCAGGGTCCGTATGCGAAGGAATCGGAGCTCAAGGATCCCTGGGGCCATGCCTTCGGCTACAAGTACCCCGGCGAGCACGGCAACTTCGACCTCATCTTCTACGGCCAGGACGGCCAGCCCGGCGGCGACGGCTACAACGCCGACGTGGGCAACTGGCAGTAAGCGATGAAAGGGGAACGGGGAACGGGGAACGGGGAACAAGGAGCGGCGGTACGCACCGCCGCTTTTTCCCGTTCCCCGTTCCCCGTTGCCCGTTCCCTGCGCGCTTCGCGCGCACACGGCTTCACCCTGCTGGAAATGCTCGCCGTGATCCTGCTGATCGGGATCGCGGCGGCGGCGGTTTCCGTGTCGGTCTCGCAGGGCCTGGCCAGCGCGCGCGTCAATGCGGCCAGCGTCGAGATGGCCGCGGCGCTGCGCGCCACGCGCGCGCAGGCGATCGTCACCGGCAAGGAGCAGGTGTTCGACGTCGACATCCGCAAGAACACCTATAAAGGCGCCGACCATCGCGACGTGCGCCTGCCCTCGGGCATGAAGCTCTCGATCACCAGCGCCAAGGAAGACCAGCCCAACAGCAGCACCGGCCGCATCCGCTTCTTTCCGGACGGCAGCTCCACCGGCGGCCACATCACCCTGCAGCGCGAGCAGCGCAAGTGGCAGGTCAATGTGTCGTGGCTGACCGGCGCGGTGAGTGTGGTGACGACGTGAAACCGCCGGTAGCGACGCGCAGCGGGGGCTTCAGCCTCCTGGAAGTGATCGCCGCGATCCTGCTGCTGGCGATCGCCTTCACCGCGCTGATGCGCGTCACCGGCGGCTCGATCGGCCTGACCAACAACGCCGCCGACTACACCCGCGCCGCGCTGTGGGCGCACAGCCTGCTCGACACCGTCGACGCCGAAGGGCCGCTCAAGCCCGGCCGCAGCGAAGGCCGCTTCGACCAGCAATACCGCTGGCGCCTGACGGTGACGCCGTGGACGCCGGTGGACGTCGACCCGCAGCAGCAGCTGTCCTCGCTGGTATTGACCAAGCTGGATCTGGACGTGCTGTGGGGCCAGGGCCGCAGCGAGCGCACCGCGCACTTCAGCACGCTGCGCCTGACCATGCCGCCGAACGGACCGCAGTGATGTCCACGCAGCGCGGCTTCAGCCTGCTCGAAGTGCTGGGCGCACTGGCGCTGATGGCGCTGCTGCTGCTGGGCGTGTATTCGGGCGTGCGCACCGCCACGCGCAGCGTGCGTTCCGGTTCGATCGCGGTGGAGCGGCTGGACCAGTTGCGCTCGGCCCAGCAGTTCATGCGCCAGGAACTGACCCAGATCGCGGCGGTGCCGCAGGGTCGCGATCAGAACGGAGACAGTATCTATTTCACCGGCGATGCGCAGAGCATGCGCTTCGTCGCGCCGCTGCCGGGTTATCTGGGCAAGCTGGGGCCGCAGCTGCAGGAGTGGAAACTCGTGTCCAACGACAAAGGCGGCTCGCGGCTGGAAGTGCGCTTCGCGCTGTTGCCGCCCGACGGCAGCAACCCCAGGCCGCTGGGCGAGCCCGAAGTGCTGATGGACGACGTGCGCGAAGGACATTTCAGCTATCGCACGCCGGACCTGCCCGACCAGCCCGGCACCTGGCAGGCGACCTGGCCGGACCCGCGCCTGCTGCCGCGCGTGGTGCGCGTGGAGCTGAAGCTCGACGGCCTGCACGACTGGCCGCGGCTGGATGCGCCGCTGCGCATCGATCCCACCGCCGGCCAGCAGATGGACCTGCTGCGTGGCCTGCGCCGCCAGCCGGTGACGCGATGAGCAGGCGCCAGGCCAGCGCGAGCCCGGCACGCCAGCGCGGCGTCGCGCTGCTGGTGGTGCTGTGGGCCTGCACCCTGCTGGCGATCGTGCTCGGCGGCTATGCGCTGCTGGCGCGCAACGAAGGCCTGCAGGCGCGCTACCAGTTCGCCCAGCTGCGCGCGCATTACGCGGCGGAAGCGGGCATCAACCGCGCCATCTACGCGCTGCTCACGCCGTCGCCGGACCGGCGCTGGATTCCCGACGGGCGCGTGTATCCGCTCCAGTACGAGGATGCCAAGGTCGGCATCCGCATCGTCGACGAAACCGGCAAGGTCGATTTCAACGCGGCCTCGCCCGAGGTGCTCAAGGCCTTGTTCCGCGCCGCCGGCATGAACGACGGCGCGGCCAGCGACCTGGCCTCGCGCGTGGTCGAATGGCGCAGCTTCGGCAACCCCACGGACATGAACAACAACGCGGCCTACCTCGCGGCCGGCCGCGACTACGGCCCGCGCCACGGCCCGTTCGCCAGCCTGGAGGAAGCGCAGATGGTGCTGGGCATGGACCCGGCGGTGTATCGCAAGATCGCATCGCAGATCACGATCTGGTCGGGCCGCAATGCGCCCGATCCGAACTACGCGCCGGCGCTGGCCATGCAGGCCATTCCCGGCATGACGCAGGACCAGGCGAACGCGGCCTACGCCGCAAGACAGCAGGCCGGTACTACGCAAGGCCTAGGCGGCAGTCAGGGCGTAACGCATAGTATTCGTTCGGAGGCAACGCTACCGGACGGCACGCGGGCGATCCTGCGTGCCACGGTGCGGTTGCAGGGAGCCAGGGCCGGAACGCAACCGTACGCGGTGCTTCGCTGGCAGGAGGGAGACGGGGAATGAGCATGACCAGCTCGCTGCGACCGCAGCTCGAACAGGTGCGCCGCGCATGGCGGGCTTCGCCGTTGCCGCGGTTCTTCGCCTGGTGGGGCGGCGAGCTTGCCGCGCTGCTGCCGGCGGGCCTGCGCGCGCGCTTCGGCGGCGGCGCGGCCTGGCATCTGCTGGAGCGCGCCGATGGCGACTGGCGCCTGCGCCGCGACGGTTCGTCCGAGCCGCTGGCGCAATGGAGCGACGAACTCGAAGCCTCCGGCCAGCAGGCCGCGCTGGCCGACGGCCTGCGCGGCGTCGATCGCGAGGACTTGCGCCTGGCCCTGTGCCTGCCCGCCGCGCAGGTGCTGCGCCGTCCGCTGCTGCTGCCCGACGCCGCGCGCGACACGCTGCGCCAGGTCGGCGCGTTCGAGATGGACCGGCAGACGCCGTTCCGCCCCGAGCAGGTGCGCTACGACATCCGCGAATTGAACGCGCCGGCGCCGGCCGGCCGCATCGCCGCCGAACTGGTGGCCGTGCCGCGCACCACGCTCGACCCGCTGCTGGGCCGGCTCGGCCAGCTCGGCATCGCGGTGGACGCGGTGGACATGGCGGTCGACGCCGGCCGCTGCGGCGTCAACCTGCTGCCGCCGGAACAGGCGCCGCGCCGCACGCGGCCGCGCCAGCGGCTGAATCTGGCCCTGGCCGCGGCGATCGTGGTGCTGGCCGGCCTGGTGCTGGGCGAGTGGCTGCACAACCGGCGCGATGCGCTGGAGCAGATGCAGGCCCAGGTCGAGACCATGCGCGGCGAGGCGCAGAAAGTCGGCGCGCTGCGCCAGCAGCTGCAGGACATCGCCGGCGCCGCCGGCTTCCTGGCCGAGCGCAAGAAGAACACTTCTTCCGCGCTGGCCGTGCTGCAGGATCTCAGCCAGCGCCTGCCGATGACCGCGTGGCTGGAACGCCTGAGCATCGACAACACCGGGCAGGTCGGTTTCCAGGGCCAGAGTCCGCAGGCGGCACGCCTGATCGATGCGCTGAAGGATTCCACTGTCATCGCCAATCCGAATTTCCAGGGCACCATCCAGGCCGACCCGCAGACCGGCAAGGAACGCTTCTACATGGTTGCGCAACTGCGCAAGAAGATCCCGGCCAAGCCGGCGCGCCCGGGCGCGCCGGGCGCGGCCGCCAGCAGCGGAGAACAGCCGTGAAGCTGGCCGCGATGAAACCCCGCGACAGCCGCATCGCGGCGCTCCTGCTCCTGCTGGTGGCGCTGGTGATCGCTTATTTCGCGCTGCTGCACTGGTGGTTCGTGGCGCCGATGCTGGACGTCAACGCGCAGATGGCCGACCTGCGCGACACGCAATCGCGCTTCGCCGCCGCCATCGCGGAGAAACCGCTGCTGGACAAGCGCATCGCCGCGCTGGGCCAGGGCCAGGCCACCAGCAATGCCTTCCTGCCCGAGGACGATCCCAATGCGGCCGCCGCCGGCATGATGCAGCGCGTGGTCGACGTGGTCGCCGCGCATGCCGAGGGCGGCAGCTGCGAAGTGACGCAGAAGATGCCGGTGCCCAATCCGGCCACCCACGACGAGCCTTACCGCAAGGTGGCGGTGAGCATCAGCCTGCGCTGCGACATGCAGCCGCTGGCCGCCGTGCTGCACGACCTGGAACAGGGCACGCCGTATCTGTTCGTCAACGAGATGAGCGTCTACCGCAACCCGGTCGCCGCGCAGCAGAACAACAGCGCGCCGCCGCTGGAAGTGCAGTTCACGCTGTGCGGCTACGTGCGCCAGGCCAGCGGCGGCGCGCCCGCCACGCAGGCCGCGCCGCAGCAGCCGGGCGGGGAGGACGACGCATGAACGCCGCCGCGCAGCGCCGCCTCACCCCCGTGCTCGGCGGCATCGCCGGCGTGCTCGCCCTGCTGCTGTGCGTGCTGCTGGCCGGCGTCGGCCGCGGCGTGCACTGGAATCCGCCGCGCCCGACCGAACCCCTGCCGGACATGCACGACAGCGCCGCCGACCTGCCGCGGCCGCTGCCGCTGGAGCAGTTCGGCATCGTGTGGCAGCAGCCGGTGTTCAATCCCGACCGCAAGCCGATCACGCGCGCCGCCAAGGGCGGCGCGAGCCTGGGCGAGATGCAGCTGACCGGCATCATCCTCACCTCCAGGCTGCACATGGCCCTGCTGCACACGCGCGGCCAGGACGCCGACGTGCGCGTGGCCGAAGGCGCCTCGCTGCCGGACGGCAGCTGGAAGCTGGTGGAAGTGAAGCCGCGCTCGGCGGTGTTCGAATCCGGCAGCGGCCGCACCGAACTGGAACTGCCCGCCGGCGCGCCGATCGACGCGCCCAAGGCCGACGGCCAGCCGCCGCCGCCACCGCAGCAGCCCGGCAACATGACCGGCCCGATCGCGGTGCCGCCCGGCGCCGTGCAGCGGGTGGGACCGGGCATCGCGCCGCAGCCGCCGCCCGACAACAACGAACCCCGCCCGCAGCAGGCCGACAGCTCGCTGCAGGCCGAACGCATCCGCCAGCTCAAGGCCGCCATCCAGAAGCGTCGCGCCGAACAGCAGCAACAGCAGCAAGCCGGCAATCCTGAAGGAGCACACTGATCCATGTCCCCTTACTTCACCAAGCCGGCATGCCGCATCGGCAGCCTCGCACTGGCGGTCTGGCTGGCCGGCTGCGCCTCCATGCCGCCGCCCAAGGACGACGGCGCGCTGCAGCGCGAGGCCATGGCCGGCACCGAAAAGCCCGCGCCCGCGCCGCAGCCGCTGAACACCGGCGTCGGCCCCGCCGACAACAAGGCCATCGCGCCGCAGATCAGCGAAGGCAGCGGCAACTTCATCAAGCCCACCGCGCTGGCCACGCCGCGCACGCCGGCCAGCGGCGACGGCGCGGTCACCTTCAACTTCGAGAACCAGCCGGTGCAGGCGGTGGTGAAGGCGATCCTGGGCGACCTGCTCAAGCAGAACTACACCATCGCGCCGGGCGTGCAGGGCAACATCTCGTTTGCCACGGCGGAGCCGGTGGATTCCAGCCAGGCCATGCCGATCCTGGAAACGCTGCTGTCGTGGACCGGCAATGCGCTGATCAAGCGCAACGGCGGCTACGTGGTGGTGCCGGCCAAGGAAGCCGTGGCCGGCAATCTGGTGCCCAGCCTGGGCGCCGCGGCGCCCGCCGCCGGCATGCAGGCCCGGCTGTTCCCGCTGCGCTACATCTCGGCCGCCGAGATGCAGAAGCTGATCAAGCCGTTCGCGCGGCCGGACGCGATCCTGCTGGCCGACCCCTCGCGCAACCTGATCGTGCTGGCCGGCTCGCCGCAGGACCTGGCCAACTACCAGCGCACCATCAACACCTTCGACGTGGACTGGCTGCGCGGCATGTCGGTCGGCGTGTTCAACCTGCAGCGCGCCAGCGTGGCCGAGCTGATGCCCAAGCTGGACGGCATGTTCGGCGCCAAGGGCGACACGCCGCTGGCCGGCATGCTGCGCTTCATCCCGATCGAGCGCACCAATGCGCTGGTGGTGATCAGCACGCAGCCGAACTACCTGCAGGAAGTGGGGCAGTGGATCGAGAAGATCGACCGCGGCGGCGGCAACGAGCCGCAGCTGTTCGTGTATGACGTGCGCAACATCAAGGCCTCGGACCTGGCCCAGTACCTGGCGCAGATCTACGCCAGCGGCAACGGCGGCGGCAGTTCCGGCGGCCGCGTCGGCCCCGGCCTCAACGCGGGCACGCTGGGCGGCAGCGACAACAGCTACGGCTCCGCCAGCGGCATGGGCAGCACCGCCGGCAGCTTCGGCAGCAGCACTACCGGCGGGCTGGGCGGCAGCAGCGGCGGCCTCAATGGCGGCATGAACAGCGGCCTCAACAGCGGCATCAATTCCGGCGCCGGCTTCAACGGCGGCGACGCCAGCAAGACCGGCGGCTTCGGCGGCCCCGGCGCCTCGATCGGCAGCACCTTCGGCTCGCAGCAAAGCAGCGGCGGCGCCAACCAGGCGCCGCAGCAGTACAGCTCCGAGGACGGCAGCGTGCGCATCAGCTCGGTGGACGCGAACAACCAGCTGCTGGTGCGCGCGCGTCCTTCGCAGTGGTCGGAGATCGAATCGGCGATCAAGCGCCTGGACAACACGCCGCTGCAGGTGCAGATCGAGACGCGCATCCTGGAAGTAAAGCTCACCGGCCAGTTCCAGTTCGGCGTGCAGTGGTACCTGGAAGGCCTGATCGGCGGCACCAACAACGGCAACGGCACCTACACGCCGGGCCAGCCGGGCAACCAGCAGCAGTGGGGCCTGGGCCAGGGCGGCGTCACCTACAACCCCGGCACCAGCACCTCGGCCGGCGACGCGTTCTTCTACTCCTTCATCAACCACAACCTGCAGGTGGCGGTGCGCGCGCTGGAGCAGAACGGCAATACCAAGACGCTGTCGGCGCCCTCGCTGGTGGTGCTGAACAACCAGATCGCGCAGATCCAGGTCGGCGACCAGGTGCCGATCAACCAGACCAGCGTGAACCCCGGCGTGGGCACGGCCACCTACAACCAGGTGAACTACCTCAATACCGGCGTGATCCTCAACGTGCAGCCGCGCGTGAATCCAGGCGGCCTGGTCTATCTCAACGTGCAGCAGCAGGTGAGCTCGCCGAGCTATCCGGCCGGCCAGTCCAACCCGACCATCTCGCAGCGCTCGATGGGCACCCAGGTGGCGGTGCAGAGCGGGCAGACGGTGCTGCTGGGCGGCTTGATCTCGCAGCAGGACGGCACCACCGACGTCGGCATCCCCGGCCTCAACCGCATCCCGGTGCTGGGCCGCCTGTTCGGTTCGACCAACCGCAACCGCACGCGCACCGAGCTGATCGTGCTGATCACTCCGAAGGTGATCGGCAGCAGCGAGGAAGCCAAGCAGATCACCGACGAGTACCAGCAGAAGTTCGAATCGCTGGCACCGCTGCGCCAGCAGGCGGCGGGGGCGGCGCCGGCGTCGCAGCCGTATCCCACCAAGTAACGCGCGCACTTACCCCCTCTCCCCTGCGGGGAGAGGGTTGGGGTGAGGGGGGCCTACGGAGCGGTGAAGCGCGAGCACAAAAGCGAGCGACGCTTCGTCGATCTTCCGTAGCGAGCCCCGGCCCCTCATCCGCCTGCCGGCACCTTCCTCGCTCCTCAAAGCAGAGCACATCCATGTGCTCTCCCCGCGTGCTCCCCGGAGGGGCGAAGGGTCTCTCCGTTGAAGGCCGTTATCATTCCGGCGATGACTCTCGCCTTCCCCATCACCCCGCTGCTCCCCGAGATCCGCGCCTCCCTCGCGGCGCATCCGCGCCTTGTGCTGGAAGCGCCGCCCGGCGCCGGCAAGACCACCCAGGTGCCGCTGGCCTTGCTTGGCGAAGCCTGGCTGGCCGGCGGCAAGCTGCTGATGCTGGAACCGCGCCGCATCGCCGCGCGCGCCGCCGCGCAGTTCATGGCGCGCCAGCTCGGCGAGGAGCCGGGGCAGACGGTCGGCTACCGCATCCGCTTCGAGTCCAAGGTCAGCGCGAAGACGCGCATCGAAGTGGTGACCGAACGCATCCTCACGCGGCTGATCCAGGACGACCCGGAACTGAGCGGCATCGGCGCGATCCTGTTCGACGAATTCCACGAGCGGCATCTGGCGGGCGATCTGGGCGCGGCACTGGCGCTGGACGTGCAGGCCACGCTGCGCCCGGAGCTGCGCCTGGTGGTGATGTCCGCCACGCTCGACGGCGAGCGCATCGCGCAGTGGCTGGACGCGCCGCGCATCAGCAGCCCGGGCCGCAGCTTTCCCGTGCGCATCGACTATCCGCCGGCACGCACCCAGGAAAGCACCGAGCATCAGCTGGCCCGCGTGGCGCGGCTGGCCCTGAAAGAAAACGACGGCGACGTGCTGGCCTTCCTCCCGGGCCGCCGCGAGATCGCGCGTGCCGAGGCGGTGCTGGCGCAGACGCTGGAGTGCGGCGACGTCGACGTAGTCGCGCTGCACGGCGAGCTGTCGATGGCGGAACAGCAGGCCGCGCTGAGCCCGGCCGAGCCGGGCACGCGGCGCATCGTGCTGGCAACGAACGTGGCGGAATCGAGCGTGACCTTGCCGGGCATCCGCGCGGTGGTCGACAGCGGCCTGGCGCGCGAGCCGCGCTTCGATCCGAATTCCGGCTTTACGCGGCTGGAAACGGTGACGATTTCGCAGGCGTCGGCGGATCAGCGCGCCGGACGCGCGGGCCGCGTGGCCGAAGGCACGGCGTATCGGCTGTGGCCGCAGAGCAAGCGGCTGGATCCGTCGCGGACGGCGGAGATCGCGCAGGCGGAACTGTCCGGTCTGGCATTGGAATTGGCGGCGTGGGGTGTGACGGCCGAGAGCGGCAGTCTGCCGTGGCTCGATGCGCCGCCGTCCGGTGCGCTGGCGCAGGCGCGCGAACTGCTGATCGCGCTCGGCGCGCTCGATGCGAGCACGCGCATCACCTCGCTCGGCCGCCGCATGCTGGAACTCGGCGCCGCGCCACGCCTCGCCGCCGCGGCGATGCGCGCGCCGCCCGAGCTGCACGCCCTGGTCGCCGACCTGCTCGCACTGATGGAAGCGCGCTCCCCGCTGCGCGGCGAACAGGCGCGCAGCGACGATTTCCGCGCGCGCGTCGATGCGCTGCACGCCTGGCGCGACCGCCGCACCGCCGGCGCGCGCGGCGGCGCCGATACCGGCGCGCTGGCCGCGATCGAACAGGCCAGCAAGGGCTGGCGTCGTCGCTTGGATTTGCGCACCGCCGCCAGCGGCGTGCCGGACAGCCACGCGGTCGGCGATCTGCTGCTGCATGCGTTTCCCGATCGCGTGGCGCGGCGCGACGACAACAATCCCCTGCGCTACACGCTCGCCAACGGCCGCGGCGCGCGCCTGCACGAAGGCACGGCCCTGCTCGGCGAACCCTGGCTGGTGGCGCTGGACCTGCGCTACGAGGCGCGCGACAGCCTGATCCTGGCCGCCGCGCCGCTGGATCCGCGCGTGCTGGAACGCGACTATCCCGCGCAGTTCCGCCGCGAGCGCGCGCTGCGCTGGAACGACGAGCGCAATGCGGTGGAGGCGTTCGAGGAACACCGCTATGCCGGCATCGTGCTGTCGCGGCGCAGCGTGCCGGTGCAGCCCGGAGATGCCTTGCCCGCGCTGCTGGCGGCGATCCGCGCGAAGGGACTGGATGCGCTGCCGTGGAGCGAGCACGCCCGCCGCCTGCGCCTGCGCATGCAGGCCGTGCGCGAATGGATGCCGGAACTCGGCCTGCCGGACGTCAGCGACGACGCGCTGCTCGCTTCGCTGGAAACCTGGCTGGCGCCTTACCTCGACGGCAAGCGCCGCTTCGATGCGCTGAGCGCGGAGGAACTGTCACAGGCGCTGTCGTCGCTGTTCGATTACGAACAACGCCGCGCGCTCGAGGCGCACGCGCCGGAAAACCTCACCGTGCCCAGCGGCATGAGCCGCCGCATCGAATACGCCGCCGGCGAACCGCCGGTGCTGGCGGTGAAGCTGCAGGAACTGTTCGGCCTGGCCGATACGCCGCGCGTGGGCAATGGCCGCGTGCCGGTGACGCTGCATCTGCTGTCGCCCGCGGGGCGGCCGATCCAGGTCACGCAGGACCTGAAAGGCTTCTGGGAGCGCACGTATCCGGAAGTGAAGAAGGAACTGAAGGGGCGCTATCCGCGGCATCCGTGGCCGGACGATCCGTGGAGCGCGACGCCGACGCACAGAGCGAAGCCGCGCGGCACCTGAACTCCCTCTCCCCAGCGGGGAGAGGGCTGGGGTGAGGGGGACCTACGGAGCGTAGAAAGCGGCAGCCTGAAGACGAGCGATGCTTCGTCGATCTTCCACCGCGAGCACCCGCCCCTCATCCGGCTGCCGCCACCTTCTCCCCGGAGGGGAGAAGGGTTCACTTAGCCGGCTGCCGGTATCAGCGGCCTGCCGCTCTCCAACACCGCAAACGCCGCCGCCCCCAGCAACCCGGTCTCCGGATGCACCATCGCGATCGTCGGCACCTGCTCCATGGTCTCCTTGAAGCGCCCCTTCGATTCGAAGCGTTCGCGGAAGCCGCCGCGCTGCAGCCACGGCATCAGGATCGGCAGCACGCCGCCGGTGAGGAAGACGCCGTCCCAGCCGCCCAGGCTCAGCACCAGGTCGCCGGCCACGCTGCCGAAGATGCCGGCCAGCGTTTCCACCGCGCGCACGCACAGCGGGTCGGTGCCGGCGTTGGCGTGGGCGGTGATGTCTTCGGGGGTGTATTCCTCGGCCTTCAGGCCTTCGATGTCGGCCAGGGCCAGATACAGATTGACCAGGCCGTTGCCGCAGATCATCCGCTCGTTCGACACGCGGCCGAAGCGCGCATTGAGGCGGTGCAGGATCTCCACGTCTTCCGCCGTATGCGCGGCGAAGCCGGCGTGGCCGCCTTCGGTTTCCAGCACCGTCCAGCGGCCGTCGCGCAGCAGCAGGCCGGCGACGCCCAGGCCGGTGCCGGGGCCGACCACCACGAAGGTCTGCGCGTGATGCGCGCCGATCTTCGGCGGCTGCGGCGCGCCCACCGGGGTGAGCTCGGCGGCGGCCAGCAGCGGCACGGCCATGCCCTGGGCGGCGAAGTCGTTGATCAGGCGCACCGAGTCGAATTTCAGCTCCGCGGCCAGCTCGTGCGCCGACACCTGCCAGGGATTGTTGGTGACCTTCACCGTCTCGCCGTCGACGATGCGGCCGGCGGCTGCGATCACCGCGCGCTCGGCCGAGCGGCCGCTGTCGGCGAAATACTGGCGGATGGTGTCCGCCATCGACGGGAAATCCTTGACCCGGTAGCGCCGCACGCTGTCCAGCAGCAGGGGTTGGGGCAGGGCCGGGTCGGCCAGGGCGAAACGGACATTGGTGCCGCCGAGGTCGGCGAGCAGGGTGTTGGCGCTGGAAGTCGAGCTCATGAAAGGTCCTGGCAACGGATCACGCAAAGCGTGCCGGGTGCGGACTCAATCGTCCAGCACCGCGCCGTTGCTCTCGATGACCCTGGCATAGAGTTTCGCGGTCGCCTTCGGCGTGCGCTTCTGCGTGGCGAAATCGACATGGTACAGGCCAAAGCGCTTGGAGAAACCCAGGGACCATTCCAGATTGTCCAGCAGCGACCACGCGTAGTAGCCCTTGAGGTTGACCCCTGCGTCGATCGCCTTGCGCAGCGCGCGCAGGTGCTTGCGCAGGTAGCCGGTGCGCAGCGGATCGTCCAGCACGTCGCCCTCGGCCACCGGCGGATCGTAGAAGGCCGAGCCGTTCTCGGTGATGTACAGCGGGATGTCGCCGTAGCGCTGCTTGAACCAGGTGAGCGTGTCGGTCAGGCCCTGCTCGAACACTTCCCAGCCGGTCTCGGTGTAGGTCTTGTTGGGCTGGCGCACCGGCGAGGCCTTGAGCGGGTACTGGGCCGGATCGTTCTTCACCACGGCGCGGGTGTAGTAGTTGATGCCGACGAAGTCGACCTTCTGCCGGGTCAGCTTGAAGTCGTCCTGCGGGAAATCCGGCCAGGCCTCGCCGAAGATTTCCTTCAGCTCCGGCGGATAGCTGCCGAGCAGGGCCGGATCGGCGAACTGCTCGTTCATGTAGGCATGCGCGCGGCGGGTGGCGGCCAGGTCTTCGGGGCTCTGCGAGTGCGGGTACTTCGGCTCGATGTTGAACACCACGCCGATCTCATGCTTGCCGTGCGCGCGATACGCCTGGATACCGGCGCCGCTGGCGCGCATCAGGTTGTGCGCGGCGATCGGCGCCTCGTACTTGCTGCGGTGGCCCGGCGCCAGCGCGCCGTGCAGATAGCCGCCGTCGGTGACCACCCACGGCTCATTGAGCGTGGCCCAGCGCTGCACGCGGCCGTCCAGCGCCTTGAACATCACCTCGGCGTATTCGGCGAACCAGTGCGCGCTGTCGCGGTTGAGCCAGCCGCCGCGGTCGTCCAGCGCCGCCGGCATGTCCCAGTGGAACAGGGTGGCGTTCGGCGCGATGCCGTGCTCCAGCAGCTCGTCGACCAGGCGCTTGTAGAAATCCAGGCCCTTCTCGTTGACCCGGCCGGTGCCTTCCGGCAGCACGCGCGCCCAGGCGATGGAGAAGCGGTAGCCCTGCAGGCCCAGCGCCTTCATCAGCTGCACGTCGTCCTTGTAGCGGCGGTAGTGGTCGCAGGCCACGTCGCCGGTGTCGCCGCCGACCATCATCCCGGGGGTGTGCGCGAAGCGTTCCCAGATGCTCGGGCCGGCGCCGTCGGCCAGCGGGGAGCCCTCGATCTGATAGGCGGAGGTGGCGGCGCCCCACAGGAAGCCTTCGGGAAAGCGGTAGCTGGTCATGGTGGATGTCCCGGATGCCGCATCGCGGCTTGATGTAAACGTTTACATTGGAGAATATCCGAATGTTTCCCGCTTGTGCAGCCCGTCCGGCTGGCCGGCGCCCCGCCCGCATGGTTCGATCGGCCGTGCCTTGAGAGAAGAGAGACGTCATCGATGGCCAAGGTCCGCCTGGACAAGCTGCGCAAGGTCTATCCGAACGGCCACGTCGGCGTGGCGGAGGCCAGCTTCGAGATCGCCGACGGCGAGCTGCTGGTGCTGGTCGGCCCCTCCGGCTGCGGCAAGACCACCTTGCTGCGCATGATCGCGGGGCTGGAATCGATCAGCGGCGGCACCCTGAGCATCGGCGAGCGGGTGGTGAACGAGGTGGCGCCGAAGGACCGCGACATCGCCATGGTCTTCCAGAACTACGCGCTGTACCCGCACATGACCGTGGCCGAGAACCTCGGCTTCGGCCTGAAGCTGCGCGGCCAGCCCAAGGCCGAGATCGACCGCCGCGTGGCCGAGGCGGCCAGGATGCTGGAGCTGGAACAGCGCCTGGATGCGCGCCCCGCCGCGCTGTCCGGCGGCCAGCGCCAGCGCGTGGCGCTGGGGCGCGCGCTGGTGCGCGACCCGAAGGTGTTCCTGCTGGACGAGCCGCTGTCCAACCTGGACGCCAAGTTGCGCCTTTCCATGCGCGTGGAGATCGCGCGCATCCACCAGCGCCTGAAGGCCACCATGGTCTACGTCACCCACGACCAGATCGAGGCGATGACCCTGGGCCAGCGCATCGTGGTGCTGAGCGGCGGCGTGATCCAGCAGATCGACACGCCGATGAACCTGTACGAGCGCCCCGCCAACCTGTTCGTGGCCGGCTTCCTGGGCAGCCCGGCGATGAACCTGCTGCGCGGCGTGCTGTACCGCGACGGCGGCTGGAAGCTGGCCATGCCGCAGGGCGAACTGATGCTGGGCGAGCTGCCGCAGGGCGCGGCGCTGGAAGCCTGGCGCGACCGCGACGTGGTGGTCGGCCTGCGCCCGGAGGATCTGCTGCTGCAGCCCGGCGCGCACGGCGCCGCGCTCAGCGCGCAGCTGGAGGTGGTGGAGCCGGTGGGCAACGAGGTCTTCCTCAACCTGCGCCATGGCGAGCTGGCCCTGGTCTCGCGCATGCCGCCGCGCGAACTGCCGGCGCCCGGCAGCGAGCTGCACTTCGGCTTCGCGCCGGAGCGGCTGCATTTCTTCGATGCCAAGGGCGAAGGCGCGCGCATCGCGTAGGTTGGGGTGAGCGCCAGCGAACCCCAACGGGGACAGCGCGGCAAAATGCCCGATTCCCAGGCGTTGCTCCCGCCTGGCGCTAACATGCACGGGTTCCCGTCCCGACGAGACCCACTCATGAGCTTCCCCGCCATCCGCATGCGCCGCATGCGCCGCGACGCCTTCTCCCGCGCGCTGATGCGCGAGCACACCCTGTTGCCCAGCGACCTGATCATGGTCGCGTTCCTGATCGAAGGCGAAGGCCAGCGCGAGCTGGTGCCGTCGATGCCGGGCGTGGAGCGGCTGTCGATCGATGGCCTGCTGGACCTTGCCGGCGAATGCGTGCGCTTAGGGATCCCCGCGCTGGCGCTGTTCCCCTCGCCGGGCCAGCAGGTAAAGACCGAAGACGCCCGCGAAGCCTGGAACCCCGAGGGCCTGATGCAGCGCGCCACGCGCGCGCTGAAGGCGGCGTACCCGCAGCTGGGCCTGATCGGCGACGTGGCGCTGGACCCCTACACCACCCACGGCCAGGACGGCCTGATCGACGGGAACGGCTACGTGATGAACGAGCCCACCGTCGAGGCGCTGATCAAGATGTCGCTGGCGCAGGCCGCGGCCGGCATGGATTTCGTGGCGCCCTCGGACATGATGGACGGCCGCATCGGCGCCATCCGCGAGGCGCTGGAAGACGCCGGCCATATCCACACGCGCATCCTGGCCTACTCGGCCAAGTACGCCTCTTCGTTCTACGGCCCGTTCCGCGATGCGGTCGGTTCGGCCGCGAATCTGGGCAAGGGCGACAAGCACACCTACCAGATGGACGTCGGCAACAGCGACGAAGCGCTGCGCGAAGTGGAGCTGGATATCGGCGAAGGCGCCGACGCGGTGATGGTGAAGCCCGGCATGCCGTATCTGGACGTGCTGCGGCGGGTGAAGGATGCGTTCGGGATGCCGACCTTCGTGTACCAGGTGAGCGGCGAGTACGCGATGTTGAAAGCCGCTTCGATGAACGGCTGGCTCAACGAGAAGGCGGTGGTGCTGGAATCGCTGACGGCGTTCAAGCGCGCCGGCGCCGATGCGATCCTGACCTATTACGCGATCGACGCGGCGCGCTGGCTGCGAGGCGAATAACTGCTCTTGCCCCCTCTCCCCTCCGGGGAGAGGGTTGGGGTGAGGGGTCGGGCGGAGCGATGAAGCAGAGGCGGTAAGCAAGCCACGCCCTGTCTAACCGTCTTGGCGAGCAC
Source organism: Dyella marensis (assembly GCF_049532885.1). NCBI lineage: Bacteria > Pseudomonadati > Pseudomonadota > Gammaproteobacteria > Lysobacterales > Rhodanobacteraceae > Dyella > Dyella marensis. The sequence goes on along the minus strand of NZ_CP064029.1, from coordinate 4,581,315 downwards.
CCGCCCCTCATCTGCCTGCCGGCATCTTCTCCCCGGAGGGGAGAAGAGTTGCACTAGACGTACTGCGCTATTCCATTGCCGAACGACCAGTTCTCCTTCCCCGTCTCCAGCAGATTGATCAGCAGATTCTCCGGCCGCAGCCCCGGCTGCTCCGCCAGCAGCTCCGCCATGCGCTTATAAAACGCCTGCTTCTTCTCCGTCGTCCGCGTGTTGTTGCAGGCGATCTGCACCATCACCAGATCGTCGTCGCGCGCGATGTCCAGATAACCGGGGTCGTAATCGAACTCCTCCGCCTCATGCTGGCTGACCAGGATGAAGCGGTCGTTCTCCGGCACATCGAAGGCTTCGCGCATGGCGCGGTAGATGCCGTTGCGCAAGGCGGCGATGTAGGCGGCGGACTTGCCGCGGCGCAGGGCGATGCGGACCAGGGGCATGGCGGATTCCTCAGGCGGTGACGGGGGAAAGATGGCGGCGGGGCAGGGACACATGCCCGACGTCGTAAAGCTGGCGGCCATCGCGGGCCAGCTCCGGGCGCAGCTCGTGCCACAGGCGCAAGCGCACCAGGGTCCAATGCGTCGGGTCGAAGGCGCTGACCGCGGCGAGCGCGCCGTCGGCGAGATCGGCGCGGACTTTGTCGGCTTCGCGCTCGCGCAGTTCGTCCAGGTCCGTGAATGGCGCGATGTTTTCCAGATCGCGCGAGGCGCACACCGCCTGCCGGGCTTCCGGCGACACCTCGCCCCGCCACACCGACCAGGTGCGCACTTCCGGCCAGCCGAAGGCCTGCGTCACGCCGGCGAAGCCGCTGCTGCCGAGAAACGCGTTCATGCCCTCGGCGTCGTCCCATAGATAGAACGGCGCGTACAGGTTCTGCCGTGTCGGCAGGCGTGCGCCGCGGCGGTCGGCGCTGAGGTAGGCCTTGAAGCGCAGGCGGGGGAAGTCGTCGAGCATCGAGCCCTTCTCGGCGATGCGGCGCCGGACGATGCCCATGTCGTAGTCGGCGGGCAGGACGAAGGCGTATTGCATGGCCAGCATGGCGGCACTCCGTGCGGTTGACGGCGCCTACCGTAACGCCACATAGTCGTCCGGAAAATCGGGAAATTCAAAACTCACCGTCCGGTAAAACCGGATGATGGCGGAGGCGGCTCCATGCGGCGGGTGAACTTCGATCTCGATGTGCTGCGCAGCTTCGCGCTGGGCGTGGACCTGGGCAGTTTCGCCAAGGCGGCGGACCGGCTGGGCCGCTCCACTTCGGCGGTGAGCGCGCAGCTGAAGAAACTGGAAGAGCAGGCCGGCATGCCGATCCTGCGCCGGCAGGGGCGCGGCATGGCGCTGACCGAGGCCGGCGAGACCATGCTGGCCTATGCGCGCCGGCTGCTGGAATTGAACGACGAAGCCGCCGCCGCGCTGCAGGGCGGCGAGCTGGAGGGCTGGATCCGGCTGGGCCTGCAGGAGGATTTCGGCGAGGCCCTGCTGCCCGACGTGCTCGGCCGTTTCGCCCGCGCCCATCCCAAGGTGCGCATCGAGGCGCGCATCGCGCGCAATGCCGAGCTGCTGGACCGCGTCGCCGGCGGCCGGCTGGACCTGGCGCTGGCCTGGGATGCCGGCACGCCGACCGTGACGCCGCATGCCGAACGCCTGGGCGAGATCCCGATGCGCTGGATCGGCCCCGCCGCCGACCTGCCCGGCTGGAGCGCGGACAGCGGCGAACCGCTGCCGCTGGTCTCGCTCGACGCGCCCTGCCTGATGCGCACCGCCGCCGCCGCCGCGCTGGACCGCGCCGGCATTCCCTGGCGCATCGCCTTCACCAGCGCCAGCCTCGCCGGCATCTGGGCCGCCGTCGCCGCCGGCCTGGGCGTGGCCTTGCGCACGGGCGTGGGCCTGCCGCCCTCGGTGCGCGCACTGGCGCCGGAGGAAGCCGGCCTGCCGCGCCTGCCGCTGCTGGGCCTGCACCTGCATCGCGCCGAGGCGGAGCCGGCGCCGGCGATCGCGCGGCTGGAGGCGATCCTGCGCCAGCGGCTGGAAGGACTCTCCGCGTTCGCCTGATGCGCATCGCCGCCGCGTGCAATCGGTCCGCTTTCGTCATTCGCCCCTGCCGCGTCGCATGAAATAATCGTCCGCATCCCCTCTGCCGGCAGCGCTCGTGGACAGCCATTCCTTTCTCAACACCGCGCTGGTCTTTCTATTGGCAACGGTGATCGCCGTGCCGCTGACCAAGCGCTTCCGCCTCGGCGCCGTGCTCGGTTTTCTGATTGCCGGCGTGGTCATCGGCCCGCAGGCGCTGGGCCTGGTCGGCGACACCGAGGGCGTGGCCACCATCTCCGAATTCGGCGTGGTGCTGATGCTGTTCGTGATCGGCCTGGAGCTCTCGCCGCAGCGCCTGTGGGTGATGCGCCGCGCGGTGTTCGGCGCCGGCCTGCTGCAGGTAGCTGCCTGCAGCGTGGCGATCGGCCTGGCCTGCTATTTCCTGTTCGGCTTTACCGCCAATGCCGCGGCCATCGTCGGCGGCAGCCTGGCGCTGTCGTCCACCGCGTTCGGCCTGCAGATCCTGGCCGAGCGCAAGGAGGCCGGTTCGGCCTATGGCCGCATCACCTTCGCCGTGCTGCTGTTCCAGGACCTGGCCGCGATCCCGTTGATCGCCGCCGTGCCGCTGCTGGCCAGCAGCGCCTCGCCGCATGGCGTGGAGCCGCAGGCGATCCTGCGCACGGTGGGCGCCATCGTGGTGGTGGTGGTCGGCGGCCGCTATCTGCTGCGCCCGGTATTCCGTTTCGTGGCGCGCGCCAATGCGCAGGAAGTCTCCACCGCCACCGCGCTGCTGGTGGTGATGGGCACGGCCTGGCTGATGGAGGAAGTCGGCGTGTCGTCCACGCTCGGCGCCTTCCTCGCTGGCGTGCTGCTGGCCGATTCGGAATACCGCCACGAGCTGGAATCGCATATCGAGCCGTTCAAGGGCCTGCTGCTGGGCCTGTTCTTCATCAGCGTGGGCATGTCGATGGACATCTCCCTGCTGCTGCACCAGCCGCTGCTGGTGCTGGCGATCACGCTGGGCGTGCTGGCGGTGAAGGGCATGCTGCTGTGGCCGCTGGGCCGCATCGTCGGCGCGCTGAACCGGGCCGACACCTTGCGCATGGTGGTGCTGCTGGCCTGCGGCGGCGAGTTCGCCTTCGTGGTGCTGAAGCAGGCCGGCGAGCAGCGCCTGATCACCGAGCTGCAGCAGGGCCTGATCGTGCTGGCGATCACCCTGTCGATGGCGATGACCCCGCTGGTGGTGGCGGTGGTGGCCAAGGCGGTGGACATCAAGGCGAAGAAGCCCGACCGCGAATACGACACCATCGAGACCGCGCCGCCGCGCGTGATCATCGCCGGCTTCGGCCGCGTCGGGCAGATCGTCGGCCGCGTGCTGCGCGCGCAGCGCATTCCGTTCGTGGCGCTGGAATCCTCGGTCGAGCAGATGGACACGCTGCGCCGCTTCAACAACACCTCGCTGTTCTTCGGCGACCCGGCGCGCCCCGACCTGCTGCGCGCCGCGCAGGCAGACCAGGCCGAAGTGTTCGTGCTGGCCACCGACGACCCGGAAGCGAACCTGCGCATCGCGCGCCTGGTGCGCCGGCAGTATCCGCACCTGAAGATCATCGCCCGCGCGCGCAATCGCCAGCACGTGTTCCGCCTGATGGACTTGGGCATCGAGGAACCGGTGCGCGAGACGTTTTCTTCCAGCCTGAAGATGACGCGCAAGACGCTGGAGGCGCTGGGGCTGTCCAGCGAACTGGCGGCCGACCGCGTGGAGCGCTTCCGCCAGCACGACATGAAGCTGCTGAAGGCGCAGTACCTGGTGTACGACGACGAGACGCGGCTGGTGCAGACCTCGAGGGAAGCGCTGAACGATCTGATGCATCTGTTCGATGCGGACGACGATCCGATCGCCAAGCGGGAGCGCGAGGAAGCGGCGGTGGCGCCGGTGCCGGCGCAGGACTCCAACTGACCCGGCACGGATGGCGTAGGTTGGGGTGAGCCGCAGGCGAACCCCAACGCCGGCACCTTGATACGCCTCGCCACGTTGGGGTTACTCACCCCAACCTACGCCGTTACACCATCCCTCACTGAACGCCTGAACTTGCGCCCCCGCAGGCGCAACTCATTTCGACGCCGATCGGGAAAGATGCGCGGAGCCTGGAGCCGTGCCGCCGCGGGGCGGGCCGCGCCAGGCCGTGTTCCGAGGCCGCCGCCGCATGGCTTTGCCCGCCGCTTCACCGGTAGTGATCCGCTTCGGCCGCCTGGGCGATACCGTCCTGCTCGCGCCGCTGCTGCGCAAATTGCATCTGCGTTACGGCGCGCCATGCCGCCTCGTCTCGCTGGGCGAGTGCTCGCGCACGCTGTACGGCAGCAGCGAAGACGTCGCCGCGGTGCACTGGTTCGCCAGCCAGCATGGCTGGCTGTGGACCAATCCGCGCCGGCTTGCCGTGGCGCTGGCGCTGCGCGGAATGCGCGAGGCACCGTTCTATATCTGCGAGCCCGACGTGCGCACGCGCACCAAGGTACGGCCGATGCTGGCGCTGGCGGGCATTCCCGCAGAGCGGTGCGTATTCATCGAAGACATTCCGCTGCGCGAGGGCGAGCACTGGATCGACTGGCTGCTGCGCTTCGGCGACCTGACGCCGGAGGCATTCGCCGGCACGCCCGCGCTCGATCCGTCGCGCCACCTCCACGCGCCGTCCTTGCGCGCCACGCCGGACGAACGTGCCGATGCCAGCGTGTGGCTGAGCGCGCACGGCGTGGAGCCGACGCAGCCGCTGGTGCTGCTGCAGCCGGCGAACAAACGCACCATGCGCTGGAACGGCATGCGCGACGCGGCGGACGACGACAAGTCCTGGCCGGTGGCGCGCTGGGCGCAGCTGGCGCGCGCCATCCTGCAGTGGCAACCCGATGCGCACGTGCTGCTGTGCGGCTGCGCCGCCGAAGCGGGCTATCTCGCCGCGATCCGCGCCGAGGCGGGGCTGCCGCGCCTGATCGCGCCGGCCGGCGGCCTGCCGCTGGGCCTGCTGCGCGGCTTGATGGAGCGCGCGCACAGCATGGTGTCGGTGGATACGGGGCCGGCGCATCTGGCTGCGGCGGTCGGCTGTCCGCTGGTGGTGCTGTTCGGCCATCGCTGGCCGTCGATGTGGGCGCCGCGCAGCGCCGGCGGCAGCGCCGTCACCGTGCTGGGCGGCCTGCCGCATACGCCGCGGGTGGACGCGATCGGCGTGGAGGAAGCAGCGCAGGCGTGGTGGCGCTTGCCTGTGCGCGCAGAGCCGGCATTACCCGTCGCGGCGGCGCGACGGGTGCCGGCGCGGGCCGCTTACTCGGCCGGCTGAGCCGGCTGGCGCAGGGTCTGGCGCACGCTCGGCATGGCGCCGGCGCGCGCGGCCAGTTCGTGCGCGATATCGACCAGGCCCAATGCACGCGCCACGTCGGCCGCGGTGCGGCCGAATGCATCCGCCGCGCTGCGGTCCGCGCCGCGCGCCAGCAGCACGCGCGCCGGCGGCAGCAGCGCATGCATCGCGCATGCATGCAACGCGGTGACGCCGCGCTGGTCGGCGTGCTCGATGCGCGCGCCGGCATCCAGCAGCACCGGCACCAGCGCACCGATATGCGTGGCATCGCAGGGGCTGCCCGGGCGCAGGTGCGCGCCCAGCAGCAATTGCAGCGGCGCCATGCCTTCCTTGTCGGCCAGGTTGACGTCCGCGTTGCGCTTGAGCAGCGCATCGAACAGCCGGCGCGCGCGCAGGCTGTCGTTGTGTTCGAAGCCGAACTGCGCGGCGGCGTGGAGGGCGCCGTGGCCGCGTGCGTCGACCGCGTTGATGTCGGCGCCGCCGTCGAGCAGCTGCTCGGCGATTTCCGGATAACCCATCGCCGCGGCCACCATCAGCGCGGTGGCCTCGCCCGGCAGGCGTGCGTCCACCTTCGCGTCGTGTTCCAGCAGCAAGCCCACCAGCGCATCGCGCCGCGCGGCGACGGCCGCCGCGAGCGGGGTCATGCCATTGGCGGCGGCCAGCGAGCTGTCGGCGCCGGCATCGAGCAGGCGCGCGGCGACGTCGCGATGGCCCATGCCGCAGGCGTGCAGCAGGGCGGTGGCGCCCTGGCGGTCCTGCGTGTTCACCGGGAAGCCGAGATCGAGCAGGCGTTCCACCGCGGCCAGCGCACCGGCCGCGGCGGCGGCCGGCAGGTCGTCGGCGCGCAGCGGGCGGCGCGGACGCGCCCACTCGCCCCAGTCCAGCCAGCGTTCGATCTCGGGATGATCGAAAGCCAGGCCCAGCGGCGTCTCGCCGTTGGCGTCGGTGGCTTCGGCGTCGGCGCCGTGGGCGACCAGCACGCGCACCAGCGGCAGCGCCTTCTCGCCATGTTCCAGCGCGGCGAACAGCGGCGTGCGGCCCTGCGTGTCGCGCGTATTCGGATCGCTGCCGCGCGCCAGCAGCGCCTGCAGCACCGGCAGCTGGCCTTGCGCGGCGGCCAGGTGCACCGGCGTGCGCTCGCGCGCATCGACGCCGAACGGATCGGCGCCGCGCTCGAGCAGGCCCAGCGCGAACGCGGAAGCCGCGGCGCTGTCGTCCAGCCGCTGCAGCGCCTGCGCGAGCAGGCCGGCGCCGGCCGGACTGGCGCCAGCGGCTAGCAGGTCTTCGATGGCTTCCGCCGCGGCCGGCAGCTGCGGCAGCAGTGCGTCGAACAGGCGGCGGCCCAGCGGCGGCAGCGCGGCTTCGATGCCCTCGGCCACTTCGGCATCGTCCACCAGCTGCGGCTGCAGGCGCGCTTCCGGCGCCAGCGCATGTTCCAGCAGCCAGCGGCGGGCCGAGCCCAGGCCGGGACCGGCCAGATCCAGATAAAGCTGGGCGAGCTGCGCGGCCGGCCATTCCTTCACGCGCTGGGTGAAGGTGGACACGATGGCCCAGTGGCCGAAGCGCAGCGCGTCCAGCAGATGCGCCGGCGTGTCCGCGCCTTCGGCCAGCGCTTCGTCGAAGCGCAGGTTGGTGGGCAGCGGGGTGTCGGGGTCGAGCAGGGCGACCAGGTCCCAGCGGCCGGCGGCGGCGGCGTGGTCCAGCGCGCTGCGGCCGTCGGCGCCCGGCGTCTTCGCCTCGGCGCCGAGTGCGAGCAGGGCGCGCACGGTTTCGGCATGCGCCTGCGGCGACTGGCAGGCGAGGGTGAGCGCGTCGCGGCCGTGCACGTCGCGCACGCGCGCATCCGGCTGCGCCTCGGCCAGCAGCTGCACGATGCCGACCTTGCCGGCGCGCGCCGCTTCCATCAGGGCGGTGCGGCCGTGGCGGTCGGCCAGGGTGACGTCGGCGCCGGCGCTGCGCAGCGCGCGGCAGATCTGTTCATGGCCTTCGCCGGCCGCTTCCATCAGCGCGCTGCGATGGCGCGAATCCACCGCGTTCACCGCGGCGCGATGCTTGAGCAGCAGGCGCACGCCCTCGGCGTCGTCCTCGGCAATGCCGGACGCCGCCACCAGCGCCGGCTCGCCATCCGGCGGCGTGGGCTTGGCGCCGTGCTCCAGCAGGAACTTCACCAGCGGCCAGTTCGCCGCGCGGCAGGCGGTGGCCAGTGCGCTGACGCGGGCGCGGTTGAGCGCGTTCACCGGCGCGCCGGCATCCAGCAGCATGGCGGCCACGATGGGCTCGCCGCTGTGCACGGCGCCGTGCAGCGCGGTGTTGCCTTCCGCATCGGTAGCCAGCGGGCTGGCGCCGTTGGCCAGCAGGGTCATCACCGCATCGGGACGGCCGTGCCAGCTGTCGCGCGTGGCGGCCAGCAAGGGCGTGAGGCCGCCGCTGGCGCGGTTGACGTCGGCGCCCTTGGCGATGAGCGCGCGCAGCAGGCGCGTATCGGGCAGCAGCGCGGCGAGCATCAGCACGGGGCGCTGGTCGCGGTCGCCGGTGGGCGGCGCGGTGTTCGGATCGGCGCCGGCTTCGATCAGCGCCAGCGCGCGTTCGATATCGCCGTCGCGCGTGGCGGCCAGCAGCGCCTGCGCCTGTTCGGGCGTACCGGCGGTACGTTCCTGTTCGTTGAGCACCGGCGCGGGCTTCGGCGCCGGAGCTTGGGCCGGTTCGCTGCGGGCGGGTGCGGACGCGCGCGCCGGGCGGCGGCCTTCGCACAGCAGCGCGCGCAAGGTGCGGTTGGCGATGACCAGGCAACCCAGCGGCAGCAGCACCACGCCATAGATGGCCAGCGCCGCGATGCGTAGCTCCGGCGGCAGCACGCCGTACAGGCCGGCCAGCGCGATCGCCGCGAAGGCCAGCGCCAGCAGCGCGATGGCGGCCGGCAAGTAATGAGTGAAGAAGCGCTCTTCGCGCGACAGGTGCCGGCCGAACGCGATGCTGCGCGCGGTGGCGGTGAAGATCCACGAGCCGTCACTCTGCGGTGGGTACGCGTCGTCCCACACGTAGACCAGGCCGAACGCCGGCCACATCCGCCACAGCGCCGCCAGCGCCACCACCAGCGCGCCGGCCAGCAGCAGGGCCGCGCTCAGGCTGTGCGCCTGGTTCAGCCGCAGCATCGGCCACGCCACCAGCAGGAACACCAGCACCACATAGCCGGTGAACATCACCAGATGCGCCGCGCCGCGGCGCAGCACCGTGCGCAGGAACCGCGGCTCCGGATCGAAACCGATCGCATGGCAGACCGCAGCCATGGTCAGCGCGTTGGCGAGCAGCAGGGGGATCAGCGAGAGCGGGCTGGCGCTCAGCGCCGCGACGGCGACCGCGAGCAGGCCGGGCACGAACCAGAGCAGACCCTGCAGGAAAGGCGGCGGGCGGCGCGTTTTGGAATAGGACATGGGCGCGGAGTATAGGAATCGTCTGAATGAGAGAAGGTAATCAGGCGTTAACGCCCAAGGCGTGCGCACTCACTCGCCGTGTTCGTCCAGCGGCGTTTCCTTCAGCACCGGCTGCGGCGCCGCGATGCTGTTGGCCGGCGGCAGCTGCAGATGCCAGCCCTGGGCCTGCAGGTTCGCCAGCACCGCGGCGGCATCTTCCTTGGGCAGCTTGCGCTGGGCATCGAGTTCGACTTCGAGCACGAAGCGCAGTTCGCCGAGCATCTGGGTGAGCGAAGCCGGCAGCACGCTGAAGTCGCCCTGGCGCGCGAGCCAGACATAGGTATCGGCCTTGCGCAGGCTGGCGTAAACGAAACAGTGCATAGGAGTGCCCCGAAAGCGGCGGCGCGTCGAGGCGACGGGCCGGTGATGACAATCCGCCATGGTCCGCGCCTGGGCCGCGATGGTCAACGCGCGCGGCGACGATCTCCCGCAATACGTGGCCGAACAGCCGTGATCGACACCGGAACAGCCCCTCGGCTTGGCTGAACCTTTCATTGCTGCGACCGCACTTGCAAGGCTTTCGTTAAGACGGCACAGTGCCGCCCGGGGATGTCAAACGCGCGTATGAATTTTCTTACCGGTCAGCCCCTTACTGTGTGCCCCGATCCGGACTAACGATAAGCAGGAGCTTCCGATGCCGAATTCTCTCTTCTTCAAGCGCGCGGCCCGCCCGCTCGCCTTCGCCGCCCTGAGCCTGGCCGTGGCCGGCGCCCTGGTCGCGCCGCAGCGCGCCGAAGCCAGCGCCTTCCAGCTCAAGGAAAACAGCGCCAAGTCGATGGGCCGCGCCTACGCCGGTTCGGCGACGGCCGGCGGCGACGTCTCCGTAGTGGTCAACAATCCTGCCGCGATGACCGACCTGAAGGGCACCTACTTCCAGGCCGACGTCACCGCGATCAACTTCGGCACCAAGTTCAGCGGCAGCGCCCACGACGCCCTGGGCCGCCCGATCAGCGGCGGCAACGGCGGCGACGCCGGCACCACCATGCCGGTGCCCGCACTGTTCTTCGCCACCCAGGTGAGCGACCGCGTGCACATCGGCGCCGGCTTCTCGGTGCCGTTCGGCTTCCTCACCGAATACGACCGCAACTGGGTCGGCCGCTACAACGGCATCAAGTCGAAGTTCGAGTCGCTGGACGGCACGCTGTCCGCCTCGTTCGACGTGACCGACAACTTCGCCGTGGGCGCCAGCTTCATCGCCCAGCGCACCAGCGCCGAGCTGACCAGCGCGATCAACTTCAACAGCGTGGGCCTGGGCCTGGTGCAGCAGGCCGCGCAGGCCGGCGCCATCTCGCCGGCGCAGGCGGCGGCGCTGGGCCAGCAGGTCGGCCTGGTGGTGCCCCCGGGCAGCGACGGCCTGGCCCGCATCAAGGGCGACGACTGGGGCTACGGCTGGCAGCTGGGCGGCTACTGGAAGCTGACCCCGAACGACCGCATCGCCTTCAACTACCGCGCCAAGATCGACCACAAGCTGGAAGGCACGGGCAACTTCACCGTCCCGACCAACGTGCAGGCACTGCTGGCCAACCCGACCGTGGCCGCGCTGCTGGCCGGCGCCGGCGGCGTGCCGTTCACCCACACCACCGGCACCGCCGACTTCACCACCCCGGCCACCGCCACCGCCAGCGTGTGGCACCAGGACGAGAAGTTCGGCATCGGCTTCGACCTGGCCTGGACCAAGTGGGACGTGTTCAAGCAGCTGCGCGTCAACTACGGCAACCCGGCGCAGCCGCCGAGCGTGGAAAACTACAGCTGGCGCAACACCTGGTACGCCGCCGTCGGTGGCGACTACTACGTCAACGACAAGCTGACCCTGCGCGCCGGCGTCTCGGTGGACACCACCCCGACCTACGCCGCCACCCGCAGCCCGCGCGTGCCGGACTCGACCCGCAAGTTCCTCTCGTTCGGCGTGGGCTACAAGGCCAGCGAGCACTTCGAGATCAATGCCGGCTACACGCACATCTTCGTCAACGAAGCGCACATGAACGGCGCCATCAGCGCGACCAACGACGTGCTGACCGGCAGCTCCGACGACTACGGCAACCTGCTGAGCTTGTCGGCGCAGTACAAGTTCTAAGTATTGCGGCAAGCGGAACGATAAAAACCTCCCCGTGTGAGCGGGGAGGTTTTTTTATGGGCACGGAGCAAGGCATTACTGATAAAGATGGTCAGCTCGTTGCTGGCGGATTTGCTGGGCGCGTAATCCTCGGACTCATAAAGATCGGTCTCACCATAATCCTGCTTGTAACTGACGCGGAACGGGCCGCCGGCACGTAGGTCGTAATCCTGGGAGAGATCGAACTCGTTCTGAAGCGTCTGCCCCGGTTGGATAGCTACGTAGAAATAGTGCTTCGCTTCGAACACCAGAGTGACAAAGCGCCCGATGAACTTCGCTTGTTTGCCGTTGGCGTCGAGCACCGTCATGAAGTTATTCATCAGGTGATCGTCGGGATTGAAAAGCGGTGTCTTGACCCTCGGCAGGAGCAGGACTCTTGAGCTCTTGTTGGTGATCGAGACGATCACCCGGCCAGATTCCCTGGCGCTCAGGGAGTCCGGGCTGCGGAGTCTGACGACGAGATCGTTCTGGGCCGCCAGGGCATGCAGTGGAAGCATGCACAGCAGCATGAGCAAGGCGAGGAAGAGCCTGTGCGGGGACATGAGTCGATAAACTCCTTGTCGGTATGAAGCCTGGCTATGGGGCTTCGGATACTCCGAACAGGGGTTCTCGTACTCAATAAGCTTTCGCCTTAAAAGCGAAGGACAGAAGCAGATTCCGACGATTCTTAGGTTGCATGCGCTGTTGGGGTTCGCCTTTGGCTCACCCCAACCTGCGTCAGCCGCGCTTGAGCATCAGCGCCAGCATCTTCCTGAAGCGTTCGCCATACGGCGGATTGAGCAAGCCTGCACCATTGACCCGCGCTTGCCGGAACACCGACTTCATATGCGAGAACGTGCGGAAGCCCGCCTCGCCGTGATAGCCGCCGCTGCCGGAAGGCCCCACGCCGCCGAACGGCAGCTCATGCTGGGCGATGTGGTAGAGCGTGTCGTTGATGGTTACGCCGCCGGCCGTGGTGCGCGCGAGTACGCGGTCGACCAGGGCGCCGTCTTCCTCGAACAGGTAGAGCGCCAGCGGGTGCGGATGGGCGGCGACGTAGGCGATGGCCTGGTCGATGTCGTCGTAGGGCACCAGGGGCAGCAGCGGGCCGAAGATCTCCTCCTGCATCACCGCCATGCTTTCGCTGACGCCGGTGAGCAAGGCCGGCGTCATGCGCCGCCGCGGTACGTCGTCGGCGTCGCCGCCCATCAAGGTGACCGTGGCGCCATCGCGCTTCGCGTCATCGCGCAAGGCGGCAAGGCGCCGATACTGGCGTTCCGAAATGATGCTGGCGTACTGCTCGTTGCGCACCGGTTGCGGGTACAGGCGTGCGGTAACCTCGCGCGCAGCAGCGACGAACTCGTCGACGCGCCCGCGCGGCAGCAACACGTAATCCGGCGCAATGCAGGTCTGCCCCGCATTGAACAGCTTGCCGACCAGGATACGTTCCACTGCATTTTCGAAGCGCGCACCCGGCCCGACGATCGCCGGCGACTTGCCGCCCAGCTCCAGCGTTACCGGCGTGAGATTGGCGGAAGCCGCGCGCATCACATGGCGCCCCACCGCGGTGGAACCGGTAAACAACAGATGATCGAACGGCAACGCGGAGAACGCCTGCGCGACATCCGCGTCGCCCGTCACCACGCACACGTCCTCCGGCTTGAAATACCGCGCCGCCAATTGCGCGAACAAGGCCGAGAAATGCGGCGTGTACTCGCTCATCTTCACCATCACCCGGTTGCCGGCCGCCAGCGCATCCACCATCGGGCCGGCAGCGAGAAACAACGGGTAATTCCACGGCACGATGATGCCCACCACGCCCAAGGGCTGCGGCCGGATCTCGTTGCGCGCCGGCAGAAACAGCAAGCCCGGCCAACTACGCTTCGGCTTCATCCAGCGCCGGCCGTGCGCCAGCGCGTGGCGGATCGCCGACAGGCTGGGAAACACCTCCAGCAGATCGGTCTCCTGCGCCGGCCGGCCGCCGAAGTCCTGGTGGATGGCCTCCGCGATGTCGCCCCGGTGCTGCGTGATCAGATCGCTCAAGGCACGCAGGCGCGCGGCACGCCCGGACCAGCCCGGCGCGGGCTCGCGTGCGTGGGCTTCGCGCATGCGCTGGAGTTGAAGCTTCAGGTCGAGCGGTTCGATGGTCATCGGTCTAGAACTTGGCGCGGAATTCCACGCCCCACATGCGCGGCGGCGTGATGTTGGCGTACGGGGTGCCGAATACGGTGGCGGTGATGTTGTCCACACCGGTCACGTAGCGGTCGTTGAACAGGTTGCTTGCATACAGCGCGACGCCCCAGCGGTCGCCCGGCGCATGCCAGTCCAGGCGTGCGTCGGTGCGTTTCTGCGCTTCGCCCACCTTGAAGTTGGGGCTGATGATGCACTCGCCCTGCAGGCGCGAGTCGTCGTTGCAGCGGGACTTGCCGCGGTAAGCGTAGTTCAGATTGAACTCCAGCTGGCCGCTGGCGACGTTGTGCCACGTATAGGCCAGGCCCGCCGCGTAGGAGAAGCGCGGCTCGCCGGTGGGCTGGCCGGTCAGCACCGCGCCGGAATCGGCCACCGCCTTGCGGTAGGTGGCATCGATGTACGCGCCAGTGAAGTTCAGCCGCAGGTCGCGCATCGGTTGCCATAGGGCTTCGAGCTCCAGGCCCTTGGCTTCCTGGTCGGTGCTGTTGACCAGGTAGCGCGGCACGCCGGAGCCGGCGCTGTTCGGGTCCAGGCTCAGCGATTGCTTGTTGTCGTAGCGGTAGTAGTACACCGAGCCGTTGAGCATCAGGTTGTGCTCGGGGAAGGTGGTCTTCAGGCCGGCTTCGTAATTGATCACCTTCTCCGGCGCGAAGCGCGAGCCTACCTGGACGCTGTTGTAGCCGCCGGCCTTGTAGCCCTTGGTCACCGAGGCGTAGCCCATCACGTCCGGCGCAAATTTGTAATCCAGCACCAGGCGCGGGCTGACGTTGTTCCAGGTGTTGTGGAAGCGCACCGGTACGCCCACGGCGTCGGTAAAGATCACGTTGTTGCCGAACGCCGCCAGCGCCATCTGCGCTTCCGGCGGCAGCATGGCCAGCACGCCGGCCTGGTCCAGCGCCTGCACGGTGCCGTCGAACTGCGGCGCGCTGCGCGGCATGTTGTACCAGGAGAAGGTTTTCTGGTCGCGCGTGTAGCGGATGCCGGTGGTGATGTTGAAGCGGTCGCTGACGTGCCAGATCACGTCGCCGAACGCCGCATACGCCTTGAACTTGCCGACGTTGCTGATCGCCTCGTGCCACGGATCGCCCAGCAAGGTGTAGGGCAAGCCAAAGCCCGCCAGCGCATTGCTGATGTCGGTGAGCGGCGTGCCCACGCCCATGATGTTGTTGGCAAGCGTGTCGAGGCTGTCGGTAAAGATATTGGTCTGGCTGGTCTGCCGCGCCTGCTCCTGGTAGTAGCTCACGCCGCCGACCCAGTCGGCAATGCCGGTGGTGCCGGACAGCTTGAACTCCTGGTACCAGCTGTTGTTGTGCTCGATATTGGTGGTATCGAGATAGCTGACGATATGGTTGGTGCCGTCGTAGTCGCCGCGGTTGAACGTGTCGAAGCCGCGCCACGCGGTGGTGGACACCAGGCTGCCCCAGCTGAAGGAGTGGTCGAAGCTCAGCGTCACGCCGTCGAACGTGCGCGATTCGCGGCCGCCCACGGAGTCGTTGTACAGCGGTGCGTGCAGCGGGTTGAGATAGGTGGCGGGATCGGCCGGAAAGGGTGGGCGCTGGTTGGTATCGTTGGACAGCGGCACCAGGCCGAAGGCCGGATGCGGCGGCTGGTTGAGCTTCTCGTGATCCCAGGACAGCAGCATGCGCGTATCGGGCGTGAGGTTCCAGCGGAACACCGCGCGCGTGCCCCAGTCGTTGTCCTCGCCGTAGCGCTTGCCGGTGGCGGCATCCTTGACCCAGCCGTCGCTCTGGTTGTCGTACGCGCTGACGCGCAGCGCCATGTCCTTGTTGATGGGCAGGTTCAACAGCGCGTCGCCATAGACCTTGCCGTAGTTGCCGACGCGCAGGCGCGCCTTGCCTTCGAAGCGATCGGTCGGCTCGTTGGTGACGATGGAGATGGCGCCGGCTGCCGCGTTGCGGCCGAACAGCGTGCCCTGCGGGCCCTTCAGCACTTCGATGCGCGCCAGGTCGTTGAAGGCCAGCAGCGCACCGCCGGAGCGTGCAGCGTACACGCCGTTGATATACACGCCCACCGCCGGCTCGGTGCCGACGCCGAAGTCGCTGGTGGCGATACCGCGCAACTGGTAGCGCGGCTGCGTCGGCTGGTCGGCGCTGACCACCAGGCCCGGTACGAACATATCCATCTTGCTCAGGTCGGTCGCCGCCAGCGTATCCACCTGCTTGGCGGTGACGATCTGCAGCGGGATCGGCACCGACTGCATTTCCTGGCTGCGGCTCTGCGCCGTCACCGTGATGTTGTCCAGCAGCTTGGCCTTGTTCGGGTCGGCCTGGTCCTGCGCGGCGGGCGCGGCGTTCTGGTCGTCGGCATGGACGATCTGCGCGCACAGCAGCAAGGCGGTGCCTCCCAGCAGTTGGCGCAGCGCGGCGGACAGCGGACGTGGACGGATGCTCATCGGCGGTTCTCCCCTCGTGGAAGGCGCCGCGTCCCCACGCGGTCGCCGTGCTGGTTCTTGTGTGTGTTCAGCGCACCGTGACGCAGCCCCCTTGCTGCGCCGCGATCCAGGCCTTGATCAGCGCCACGCCCTCGCGGTGCACGGTGCTGCGGCCCAGTTCCGGCATCATCTCGCCCGGGTCGGCCGAGGCCATGCGGTAGGCGATGATCGAGTCGTCCGGCTGGCCGGGCACGATGTCGAACAGGTGGTCGCCGGTGCCGCGGCCCGCGGCGACGGGCGGTTTGCAGATGCCGAGGTGGCGGTCTTCCGGCGCGCTGGCTTCCAGCGTCAGGCCGGTGGTGTTGGCCGCGCCCTTGGCGTTGTGGCAATGGCCGCAGTTGATGTCGAGGTAGGCGCGTGCGCGGGCATCGAGCGCGGCGTGCTCGTCCATCCAGTTGGCATTGCGCGGCGCCTGCGCGCTGGCGGGTGCGCCGGTGAGATAGCCTGCTTTGATCAAATGTTCGAGCTGGTTCTGCGTGCCGTCCGCGTAGTGGTAGTCGCGGTTGAGATGGCGCGCCTTCGGGCCGATCGGATGGATCTTGCGCGACACCCAGTCCTGCGCATGGCAGCTGGAGCACTGGCTTTCGTCGGGCACCACGTAGTTGAAGTCTTCGCGCGACTTGTCATCCGCCACCAGGGTGAGCGGCAGCACCGCGCCGGTGCGGGCGAGGTCGGCTTCGGTCTGCGCGTCGTTCCATACATAAGGAATCGCCGCCCAGCCGTCCGCGCGATGCACCAGGATGCGCGTTTCCACCAGATGCACCTTGGACAAATCCAGCCCTTCGCCGGCGAAGTCGTGCGCGCTGTCGTAGCTGCGTGCCACGTCGCCGGCCTTGCCGTCGGCCGTCTTCGGGTAATAGAAGGTCTTGCTGATCACCGTGCCGACCGGGAAGTCGAAGGTGTCGGTGGCGTCGTACTTCGCCGCCGTGCCCTTGGGCATCCAGATCGTGCGCAGCTTGTGCGCGTAGTCGGTGAACAGCGGCGTGTTGAGGTCGTACGGCACCACGCCCTGGTTGAGCACCAGCTTGCCGCCGCGTGCTTCCACCACATGCCAGTCGCTCAGCTTCGGCGGCCGGCCATCGGCATGAAACGCCACCGGCGCCATGCCCTGCTGGCAACCGGCAAGCACAACCGCCGCCAGCAGCGCGAAGGCGCCTTGCAGAAACCGCTTGCGCATCGCCACCGCCTCAGGACTTGGCCGCGTCGAGCACGACCGGCGGCAGCTTCGGCAAGGTGCACTCGTACGGCTTGGTGTCGGTGCTGGGGTTCTTGTAGTCGTTCGGGCCGTCGGCATTGAGCACGCCGTTGGCGCCGGCGATGCAGATGCGGTCGTTGGCGCCGACCGGGCCGTGCTTGGTGTCGGCATAGCCGTCCCACAGCACGTCCGGGAAGCGGCCGCTCATACCGTACACGGCGCTCTTCAACACTTTCAGCTTCATGCCGTCCGGCGATTCACCGCCGCCCTTGAAGCGGTTGCCGTAGACGAAGATGCCCTTCGGATACGGGTTGTAATCGGCCGCCACGCCCTTGGTGTTGTAGTAGTTGGTGGAGAAGTAGCTGGAGATGATCACGTTCGCCGTGCGGTGGTCGGCGATGTCGTTGTCGAAGATCTCCACCTTGTCATTGGAGTTGACCACCACGCCGGAACCGGCCGGCACGCTCGCCACCGCCGCGCCCTTGGCGGCGAAGTTATCGAGGTTGTTGGCATTGACCTGGTTCTTGAACACGCGCGTGGCCTTGCCGGCCTGCGACAGGTTGGGCATGTTGAAGACCAGGATGCCGCCGGTGTTGCCGGTGGCGACGTTGTCGTAGACGTCCGCGTCGATCGAGTTCTCGATTTCGATGCCGGCCACGTTCTGCTCGGCGCGGTTGCGCCGCACCACGATGTTCTTCGACTGGCCCACATAGATGCCGGCGTCCGACGCACCGGTGACCGAGGAGTCCTCGATCAGCACGTTCTCGGTCTTCACCGGATACAGGCCGTAGGCGCCGTTGGTGGTCTTGGGGCCATCGGTCCATGCCACGCGCACGCCGCGGATGGTGATGTTCTTGCCCTGGTTGATCTTCAGCGCGTCGCCCTTGGTGTCTTCCAGCGACAGGTTCTCGATGGTGAAGTCGCTGGCATTCACCAGCAGGCCCTCCGGCCCCACCACCTGGCCCTTGAACGACAGCACCGTCTTGTCCTTGCCGGCGCCGCGGATAGTCACGCCGTCCGTGCGCAGGCTGAGGCCGCGATTGAGGTGGTAATGCCCCGCCGGAATCTCGATCACGCTGCCCGCCTTGGCATCCAGCAACTGCTGCTGCAGCTTGGCCTGGAAGGCATCGTTGCCTTCGCCCTGAGCGGTGGACTGATCGTGGCCGCTGCACGCGGCGAGGGCCGCGCCGAGCGCGACCGTGAGTAGCAACTTGCGCATGTCCGGCGAGCCTCCCCAGGAAACCGAATCGACGGGGTACTGTTGCGCAAGGCTTACGGCGGGGGGGAGGGGGGAACGGCCAGGGGGGTGGGGGGGGGGCAAAGCGGCCAACGTGGGGATGTGGCCCCGGGTGATATCTGGCCTCGGCGCGATCGCCGGGTGCAGAGGCCGGAAGCTGAGATCACCACCAATCCTTCACGCAGTCTTTGCAAACCTTCGACATTCTTGAGCAGGGTTCGCGAGCGTCCTTAGCAGGGTTCGCGAGCGTCCTTCCCCTGGTTGCACAAGGGGCGCCGCCAGCCGGGCCACATGCGATTGGAACGCTTGACCGTCAAAGGAGTGATGGGTGACCAGCCTTGTCCGTGCGCGCCTGCGCGCCATCTCGATGCGCTCGGTTCGCGAGCGCCTGTACCGCTTCTTCAGGCAGCCAGCGTTCGCGCTCGGTTGCATGGCCATGCTCGCCGTCTCCGCGGCGCATGCCCAGGACTACAGCGGAAGCCCCGCCGCGGCTCCGCGGCTGGCGCAGCGGCAGGCCGTTGCCAGCGCTGCCGCGACTGCGACAGTCAATGTGACCGGGCTGTGGCATGGCAACCTGCAGGCCCCTGGCGATGCAACCGCTGCGGCATGGGAAGAGGAGTACGACCTGCGGCAGGACGATAGCGGCAACGTCACCGGAACCCGGAAGACGACGCCGCAGGCGAACGGTGCAACCAACTGGTACACCTGGTCCGTCACCGGCACGGTGTCCGGCAGCACCTTGACCTTGAGCGATGCGTCGGTGGTTGCGCGGGGTTCCGGCACGAATACGCCTTGCCAGACCACGTCCACTCTCAGTGTGACGGCGGACGGGGCCAGTTTTAGCGGCACCTGGACGGCGGTGACCGGTTGCAAGCCGGGCACGGTCAGCGCCGTTCGCTTCGGCGGCGACGTGGCCAGGAATCTTGGCAGCGGCGCGCCGTGCGATGGCGGCCTGGGTTCGCCGGGCGGCGGCAGCGGCAGCGGCTCCGGTGCGAGTGGCAATGCCAATGGTTCGTCCTGCGCCGAGGCCATGGGTTCGCCCAAGGTCGGCGATCCGATCGATGCCGGCACGGGCAGCTACTACCTGCAGGAAGACGACTACACCGCCAGCTACTGGCTGACCTTCCGCCGCTTCTACAACAGCAGCGGCGCGGTGGCGCCAGCCAATCTCGGTTTCCGCTGGCGCCATAGCTTCGACCGCTCGCTGCGCATGATCGGCACGCCGGTGGCGACCATCATCATGCTGCGGCCGGACGGCAAGCAGGAGACGTTCACCAAATCGGGCAGCGCCTGGGCGGCGGATCTTCCGGTGGACCAATTGACGGAACTCCGCGACGGCCAGGGCGTGCTTACCGGCTATTCGGTGTTTATCGGCGGCAGCCGCGAAACGGAAACCTATGACAGCACCGGCAAGCTGATCCAGGTGCTTGGACAGGATGGCCAGGGCATCACGCTGACCTACAGCACGACGACGTCGACGTACTACCCGCGCCTGGGCCTGCTGAAAACCGTCACCGATGCCAAGGGCAGGAAACTGACGTTCTACTACGACAGCTCCGCGCGCCTGAACTCCATCACGTTGCCGGACAATAAAACGCTTAACTACTACTACGTCACGGCCAGCAGCAACCTGGCCCAGGTGACGTATCCCGACTCCAACTATCGTCTCTATGGTTTCAACGAAGCCGCCTATATCGGGCAGACCAGCCTGCCCAATGCGATGACCGGCATCCAGGACGAGAACGGCGCGCGCTACGAGACCATCACTTACGACGACACAGGCCGGGCAACGTCGTCCACCTTCGCCGGCGGCGTGGGCGCCACCCGGATTGCCTATAACGCCGACGGTTCCGCTTCCGTCACCTATCCGCTGGGTAATACGGTGAAGATCGGCATGTCGTCGGTCGCAGGGTTGGCGCGAGTCAGCTCCATGGACGCACCTTGCAGCCCCGATTGCGGGCAGCGCTGGAAGAGCCGCACTTACGACAGCCGTGGTTTTCCGGCGACGTATGTGGACTTCAAGGGCGTCACCACGCAGGTCACTTACGACCAGTACGGCTTGCTGCTGCAGACCGTCGAGGCGGTGGGCACCAGCGACCAGCGCACCACGACTACGGTGTGGGACAACCAGCTCCGGCGCCCGTTGAGCCGGCGCGTGCTGGATAGCCAGGGTCACGCGGTTGCCTCGACGGGATGGGCATACAACACGATGGGCCAGGTGCTGGCTTATTGCGAGATCGATCCCGGTGCGGTCTCCGCCGCGGGCTACATCTGTTCGAATACCGGTACGGCGCCGGAAGGCGTGCGCCGTACCACCTATACCTATTGCACGGCCGTGGATGCGGTGCAGTGTCCGCTGGCCGGCCTGATGCTCAGCGCCACCGGTCCGCGTACCGATATCGCGCAGACCACGACCTATCAGTACTACCTCACCGACGGCACGCAGTGGCAGCACGGTGACCTCAAGTCAGTGACGAATGCGCTCGGCCAGGTCATTACCTTTGCTGCCTATGACAAGAGTGGGCGGCCCACGCGGACGGTCGATCCGAATGGGGTCATCACTGACCTGACGTACAAGTCCCGCGGATGGCTGCTCAGCCGCACGGTGCGCGCCAATGCCAACGGGTCGGCGTCCGCGAAGGATGCCGTCACCCAGTACGGTTACAGCAACGCCGGAAACGTCACCACCGTGACCGACCCGGACAATGTCACCGCCACCTACGGCTATGACTCCGCGCACCGCCTGACGCAGATCCGCAACGGCAACGGCGAGTATGTGAATTTCACGCTGGACGCGGCGGGCAACCGCATCAAGGAACAGGTGGCGAATGCCAACAACGGCGTCGTGACGCGGAGCCTGACCCGCTCGTACAACACTTTGGGGCAGCTTACAGGTGTGCAGGACGCGCTCAATCGCAGCGTCATGAGCGCGGCGTATACGGACAGCTACGACGCCAACGGCAATCTGGTGCATGCGGCCGACGGCTTGAATGTCCAGCTCAAGCGCGACTATGACGCTTTGAATCGCGTGGTGGGTGCCACCGAGGATTTCAACGGCAGCGATCAGGCGACGCGCAATGCGCAGACGGTGTATCAGTACGACGCGCTCGGCCGGATGGCGGGCGTTGGCGATCCGGATGCGCTCAATACGGTGTACGACCACAATGCCTTTGGCGATCAGGTGGGGCTGCATAGTCCGGATACGGGCAATTCCAGCGCCATCGTCGACAAGGCGGGTAACGCCATTTCGGTGACTGACGCGCGTGGCGTCCAGGTCACCCAGACGTTCGATGCCTTGAACCGGCGCACTTCGGCGACGTACCCGCAGACGGCTGACAATGTCGCCTGGTACTACGACGAGGCCGATAGCGTCACGGGCTGCACGGGTTCGTATCCCATTGGTCGCTTGACCCGGGTCGTGGAGGCCAATGTCACCACGATCTATTGCTACGACGTGCGCGGCAACGTGGTGCGCAAGAGTCAGACGCAGGGCACGCAGACGGATGTGGTGGCTTATACCTATACCCTCGCCGATCGGCTGGCGACGCTGACGTATCCCAGCGGTGTGATGGTCACCTATACGCGGGATATCGTCGGAAGGGTGCAGTCGGTGGCGCTGACGGCTGCTGGAACGACGAATACGATCGTCTACTCAGTCACCTATATGCCGCTCGGCCCCATAACGAGCTACATGCTGGGGAAGATCGGCTACAGCAAGCAGGTTACGCGCACCTACGACGCGAATTATGCGTTGACCGATGTTGTGAGCGCGCCGCTCAACCTGCATTTCGCCAGGGATGTGATGGGTAATATCACGGCGCTTGGTGATGTGGCGGGGGCCAGTCCGGCTACGGAGACGTATCGCTATGACGCGCTGTATCGGTTGACTTCCATCAATGATGCTACTGGCGCAGCGATTGAGTCCTACACCTATAACAAGACCGGCGACCGCTTGAGCAAGACTGCCAGCGGCTTAGCCACCGGCACTTACGGTTATCAGAGCGGCACGCATTGGCTTACCAGTATCGGCAGCAGCGCTCGCAGTTACGACGCAAATGGCAATACCACCGGGAACTCCATGGGTGGCGATACGTTTGGCTATGGCTATAACGGGCGGAACCGAATGACGGTGGTGCAGCGGAATGGTCAGACTGTGGCTAACTACAGTTACAACGCGATGGGGCAGCGGGTTGCGAAGACGGCGACGGTTCCGCAGGCAGTGAGTCAGCGATTTGCCTATGACGAAAGTAGTCAGCTGCTGAGCGAGTACGGCACGACGAATCGTGACTATATCTGGATGGGCGGCTTGCCGGTGGCTGCGGTGGACGGTACTGGCGCTGTTGCTAAGGTCAGCTATGTATTGGCGGATGGGTTAGGTGCTCCGCGCGTAGTTAGGGACGATTCCGGTGTGGTGCAGTGGCAATGGCCGTATCAGAGTAACGTCTTCGGCGAGAAGCAACCCATCTCAACTGGCAGCTATGCTTTTGGTTTGCGAGCGATCGGGCAGTATTACGATTCCGAAACTGGCCTTGCTCAAAATATCAATAGGGACTACGACGCATCAACGGGTCGATACGTTCAAAGCGATCCTATTGGTCTTAGTGGAGGCGCAAGTACTTTTGCTTATGTGGGTGGTTCTCCGTTGTTGGCCATGGATCCGTACGGGCTGTCGGCAACAGTCGTAGTTAAAGGTAACGAAGTAACCATTACTTTGCCGATCAGCTATGTGGGTGAGGGCGCAACAGCAGAACTAAAGGAGAAGTGGAATACCGCCATTGAGCAGATGTGGTCCGGTAAATTTGATGACTTCAATGTCACAACAACGGTGGTGCCTGGAGGTCCCGGCGTAAGAGGTACCAACGTCATCACCGTTCCGAGTGCCTACGGGCGGTCATACGTCAATGGCGTTGGGGGCAATACTGGTGTTTGGTATGGCCTCGGCGATCGCCCGGATCTTCCGCTTAATCCATGGGTGGCTGCGCATGAGTCGGGCCATCTTATGGGGCTCGATGATCAGTATTTAGAGTACTGTGATGCGTTCGGTAAAATGAAGACCATGACTAATTGGGGTGCCGAGAACGACATCATGGGGAAATATAATAGTCCAGTCACCCCTGAGAATATCCGGGGGATCATTCAGGCTCATAAGCATTGGTGGCAGCGATGAAACGTGTTTTTCTTGCAGTTGCTTTGTATTTGGGACTTGGTTGCACTCTGTCCGCTTTTGCCGATGAGGCTTGGCTGCAGGGCGCGTCGATGCAAGACCAGGGAGATCGATGGAAGATTCTTCCAGCAGCGAGCTATCTCGACCTCGGCAATGATTCTGATGCCATAAATAAGCTTGCGGAGGCGAAGTTTCTGCTAGACCCAAGTGTGTCAGGCAAGTCGCTTTCTTTGAAATGCGCTCCGCCGAGCAGGCGATACCTTATCCGTTCCCTTTATTACAGCGATTCAAATGTGATTATTTACGGTAGCGCCAATGCTGTGATCATTGGTGCAGGCTCCTTCTCAGAGCCTCACGCACCTTCAAAGGGGGCTGTCGCGATTTGCCTGAACGAGGCGCCCAAAGATGTTCGGGCCACTGTTAGCTTTGCTAGGTAGGGAAAAGAGGGCGGGGCGCTAAACGCCCCGTACCTGGAAGAGATATCGAGCTATGAGTACTTTCAGCCATTGCTGTGAATCTATGCGGATTGCTTGCGACGATCCTGATTATCCGGTGGTTTTCAAGGCAAAGTTCCGTGAGTACGCAATAAAAATACTGGATGGTGGAATAAGCTCTCTTGTGATTTCGTTCTGTCCATGGAGTGGGGACAGGTTGCCTGAAAGTCTGAGAGACGAGTGGTTCCGGCGTTTGGAGGCACAAGGCATCGACCCAGGTGAGGATCCAGTTCCGTTGGAGTTCCGGAGCGAGGAATGGTATTCAAACTGAAGAATCGACAAGGTGTGGGCTGGGGCGGGTGATGTCAGATGAGTTGCCCTTCAACCAACTGCTCTCACTTCGTTCTTGCCTGATCTAGCATGCCTGCCCGAGGGCATGGCGGGGCGACATACATGAGCACAAAGTCAAAAATCTATCTGCGCCTGCTCCTCATCGTCGTTCTTCTATCAGCCACGCTGGCATGGTCGGCTGACTCACCTCGCCCGAACCTCAAGCTGACGGGGATGTTCTCTGATATGAGATACAGCGGTGAGGGTGGGGATGTGCTGGGGCAGGAAATATTCATTGTCTATTCGAAGGGTGGCTACTTTGCTGTGCTGCAAAGTAGTGACGGCGAGCCGGGGAGGCCGGTGATCGTTCCCGCCGCCTTCAAAGGGGATGAGGTGACCTTTCTGGTCCCCGCAGAACTCGATCTTCGAGGCGAGTTTCACGGAGTTGTCTCGCAGGAGGGGCTTGTTGGTACTTTCAGTGGAAACGGTCAGTCGATTCATCTGAAGAGAAAGAATAGCTATTGGCAGTAGCCGCCAGGGCGCAAGGCATATGATCGACTTGCCTGGAACAACCATCAAAGAACGATAAGGGGACGGGTGACGTTAAATGTGCTCCGTGCCTCCGAAGGACTGTCGTATGAAGATGATCGCACTCTTGTTTGCTCTGTCTGTCGGGTTCACTGCTTTCGCCCAATCGCAGAGTCCCAAGAGTTTGGACCAAATTATCTCGGCCGTAGGAGACTTGACTCTGCGCCCTGACGAAGTGATCCGACTCTCGGACGAGGGATGGAATGGTTCCGGAGAGGCGGCTCTCAGGCTTTCCCTGTACTACGGCAGTGTGAAGCTCGATTTTGACAGGGCGGAGTATTGGACGATCATCGCGGCCGAGAACGGCAATGCGGTGGCGCAGTACAACGCATGGGTTCAAATGAGTGACGATCGCAGCAGCAGCGCTGACGACAAGAAGAGGGCCGTCTTTTGGCTACGAAAGTCAGCCGCGCAGAACGATCCTGATGCGATACGTGAGTTGAAGAAATTGAAGCCTGAAGGATGATGTCGGGCGTGGTGCATCACAGGGGAGGTGATAGCAATGCTTGATGGGCTGCTTAACGAAGCTGCCGAAGAGCGCGGTATTGCGAAGGCCGAGGTGGAGCTTCGGTAATAGGGACGGGTGACGTTAAATCTCAATGGACACTAATAGCCCGGGAGCCATGGGGGATCCCATGACGCGGAAAAATCAAACTATCTCTCGAGTGTTGGCTGCCCTAATGCTCAGCTCTGTTGTGCTCATAGGGTGTGCAGCCCACGCCACACAGGAGACGGTGGCTCCAACGCCAGGCGAGCGCTTTTCAATCAGTCAATCCGAGCTTCCAAAGGTAAAAGACCAGGCAGCGAAAGGCGATGTGAGCGCCATCAATAAGCTGGCTGACTATTACATGCTCTATCTGGGAGACGAAGATCAGGGCATCTCATGGCTTGAGCGCCTCGGCGACACTGGCGACCTTGAAGCAAGGAAGAACGTCTTGACCTTCTATCAACGACACCCGTCGGCGAACAACACTAAGCATTTAGAGCTTCTGAAGTCGCGTTGGGGCATGTAAAGACAACAGGACTGCCACCTAGGAGAGCTATGAATGCGCTCTGTCGGAAGCAGATGCTGTGCGGCATCTATGCGTGGTACGAGCTGGCAATCAGGGATGACAAGTCTCTCTCCTCACTGGGATCGTGATGACCATCGAAGATGACCGCGTCGTCGACTCGCTTGGAATATCCAAGTTGGACCGAAAGGTAGTCCTTCTGATTTCCGATCACCTCGATTGGGAGGATGAGGAGGGGCATGTTCGTCTGTTCGAGCGCAAGATTTCCTGCTATCTCGATTTCATCCGATCCGGCCAGATCTTTGAGTCGCTTCCCGGCGCAGTGGGCTTTCCGGTTCGTATCGAATTGGTGCAGCAGTACAAGCCTAGCGAGAGCGCGTTGCGCATTCTCAATGCCGCCAAGCAGCAGTTGGGCGAGATGAGATATGAATTTTCGTTTCATCCTCTTCCGGCTGGTTATCGCCGACCGTCTTGAGTGAGTGTCCTGGCCGGCTTATCTCGGGCAGAAATTTTTTTGGCCAACATCGAGCTATGCCGCTGCCTGCCATGAGCGCAAAGATCGCCAGACTCCTCAGCACCCTCCTCAAGGCAGCATCGCTGCTAACGGTCCTGCTCGTCGATCTATACGTGGCTTATCTGACGCAAAAGATGAAAGTGCATGGCGGCATCGCGATGGGCATTGGCATCGTTGAGGCGGCGGGGTTGGTTGCGATTCTGTTTGCCACGTTGACGTTCTTCTTTCTGGCGCCAAGCCGATGGGGGAAGGTGGTCTTTATCGGTCTGGTGCTGGTGTTTTTCGGATTTCTTATCGCGAACTAGCCCGCGCTGGTCCGGTAGCGTCCGGTCCCGTAAGCTGCGGCCTTTAGTAATACACCAGGGCCAACAGCACACAAAGGAGTGCCCTCATGGGCGGTGATACAGGAGCGATAGCGAAGGATTATTGCCTGCACTACTACTATCTTCTCCAATCGAACCCGCAAGCGTTGTCGACGCTCTACATCGACAGTTCCCTGCTTAACTTTGAGGGAGGAGCATTCGAAGGGGTTGGCGATATCGTCCAGAAACTTCAGTCCCTTCCCGCGGCGACTTATGATCTGGCCAATATCGAATCGCAGCCGAGCGTGAATGGCGGGGTCTGCATCTTTGTGGAGGGGTGCATGCTGTTGAACCAGCAGCCACTGCACTTCTTCTCCAGCTTTCTGATCGTGCCGGATGCGAGTGGCGGGAATTTCTAGGTGCTCAATCGGTTCTTCAGGATTTCGTATCAATCCGGCAAGTAGGCAAGGCTGGGGGAACCCCAACATGCGACGGTCGTCGCATTGTTGGGGTTCGCTTTGCTCACCCCAACCTACGCTGGCGGTTGTGTGGTTTCGTGCTGCAGCTGCAGCCACTGCACCCGGCCATGCGCCAGCATCGCGCACCGCGTGCCCATGTCGATAAACGTGGCGATGCCTTCCAGCATTACCGGCAAATGCTCCGTATCGACTTCGCCGCCTTCGCGCGCCATCCCGGCCAGTACCCGGATGGCGTTGTAGGCGTACTGCAGCCACTCCGTGGCGTCGTTCAACAAAGCGTCCGGCCCGGCGTCGGGGTCGGAGTAATAGGAGGTATGGCGGACCATCCACGGTTCGCCGAAAACGTCGTTCATAAGCAGCTCCTTGCTATGCGCCGCTCCCGTTCCGAGAACGGCACGTCGCCAGAACAGCACGGCGTGCCGCGACCATACGGACTCGGGATTGACCGATAGCCCAAAGCATGGGCGCCGGGCGGCTTGATTGATGAAGTGGGTTGCGGCTTCGGTCGCTTTCGCCGTTGCACGAGGCAACGCGCCGGGTTTCGCGGCTAGGAGTGATTACCTGCGAAAACTCTTAGGTCGCGGTTCTTCAACCGTGCCCGCGGTAGAAGCGGACGGCCCGATTAGTCGGAGGATGTGTCGCCTTGGGGATCAGCGAGCGCGCGAGTGACGTATGATCTGGCTTAGCCATGATCAACTCCTGAGGTTGGTGATGGTTAGCGGGTCAGGGGTGTCTCACCACCCTTGGCCCGCGCTCTCACGACATTGCTGCCATGGTTGCCCGCGACGCGCATCGAAACCACAGCGCGGGCAACGCAAACACGCTAGCAGAGCAATTTAGGGTTGTCTGTAGGGAGAATCCGATTTGTAGCGCCGTCATTCCGGCGTAGGCCGGACGAGCGCGCAGCGCGAAGAACGTCCGTAGGGCGGCCCCGAAGGGGTGAGCGAAGCGAATCATCCAGTGGCGACAGCGCTCGATTGTCGCGGTAGCGTCAACAGCGCGGCCTTGAAGCACGTCGCTCCATCTAGCGCCCCGTTACTGGATCCCGGCCTGCGCCGGGATGACGATGTTGTGGGGCTGCGATAGCTGGGTGGGTTCTATCTTCGATACGCCGCCTCACGCGCCTGCTGCAACTGCTCACGTAGATACGCATCGCGACTCATGCCGCCAGGAATCACCGGCATCGCCATCACCGCCTCGACGATCCGCCGCTCATCCTGCTTGTAACGCTGAAACTGCGCATCGGCCGCCAGCTGCTGCAACCAGGCCTGGTTCTCCTGATCCGCCTGCGCGCGGAACTTCTCACCCAGCGCGTTGAGCGCATCGGCCTGCGCCTGCGGATCGTCCACCGTCACCCGCACCAGGGCGATCTGCAGATTCATCGACTCGCCCGCGCTGATCGAACGATCCGCCTCGCGCTTGCGCAACTCCTCACGCAAGGCGTCCGCCTGCCGTTGGCGCGCCACCGGATCCAGCGAACGTGCGCGAGCGAAGAAGTCGTGCACGTCAGCGCCAAAACGCTCGCGCTCCCGATACTCGCGCACCGCCGCACTGTCCACCGTCGCCGCCACCGGTGGCGGCGCAGCCACCGTCGCAACGGCACGCACCGGTGCCGCCGGATGCGGCCCCGGCCAGGCAAGCCAAAGCCCGCCCAGGCCGAGGCCACATACAGCCACAACGGCAACCACAGGTTTCATCCGGCGCACCTCACAACCCGTTACTGAGCAACTGATTCACCAGCACATACAGCGGATTCACCGGCTTCGCCCGGTCCGCCGCATCGCTGGCCTCCGAGGCGTGCAGTACGCGCCCCTGTCCATCCAGCACGTTGTTGATAAAGTCGATCAGCTCCAGATGCTGATCCTGGATATCGCCATTGCGCAGATCCACGATGGTGGTGCAGTGGCTCTCGTTGAGCGAGCGATACTGCGGGAAATAACCGCCGAAGTTATTCAAGCCATCGGTGGTCTGGCGCAGCCGGCTGGTGTCGATCGCCCACAGCTGGTGAATCAGCCGCTCCTTGGTTGCCTCGTCCGGCGCATTGGCGATCTCCGGATAGAAGCGCTCATACGAATAGCTGGAGTAATTGAGGTCCTGCCAGAAATGCGTATGGCCCAGGCGGTCGTTCGGAAACTCCGCCGACAGTGCAGGATAGATGCTGCCCATATCGCTGCGATCGAACGTGGGCAGGTAATGCTGCAGCGTATTCAGCGGCCCGTTCGCTGCATCCAGGCCCCAGGCCTGGCGGATCTGCGCGAACAGCGGCGCGGACGGATACTCCGTCGAACTGCCACCCGCCGGTGCCGAGAAGATCGGCCCGGAATCATCGAGCAGGAACGAACGCGGCGAACCCATATCCTTGCGCCGCGCCGCATAGTTGGTAAGGCTGCCGGTACCGCCCGCGCTGCAACCGGTGGAAAGCATCTGGCCGGGCCGCGGCAAATGATCCTTCAGCCACGCCAGCATCGCGCGCTCATTGCGCAGGCCGTTGTGATGCCAGATCAACGGCTCATGCTGCCCGCTCGGATCCGGATACACCGCCACCCGGTCGCCCGAATAGATGTCGCCGGTGCAATACGGCGCATAGACGATATTCCACTGCTGCGTCTTCAATGGCTGCAATTGCGGCAACTCGCCATTGAGCAGGTTCACCAGGTCCAGCAGATTGAGCCGCCCCACGAACGGGCTGACCAGCAGCGCGCCCGGGTTGTTGATGGTCATGTAGTTATCGGGAATGCCATTAGGGTTGCGCGCACCGCGAATACCCGACTGGCCGGTGCAACTGCCGTAATCCCAGCAGGCGCCGCCGCCTTCCATATAGACCACGGTATTGGTGGTCTGCGCGCTGCGCAGCAGGAAGAATTTATACGGCGAACCATTGCCGCAGATCGCCCCGGTTTCCGGCGCCAGTTGAATGGTCTGCCATTGATCGTAAGCACCGGGCTTGAAGCCATCGGCAAAACCCGCCGAGTTGCTCAATAACGGGTAAGGCCCCAATCGCTGATCCGGCGTCACCGGATGATCGGCCTTCGGCGGGCTGATCAGGTTGAGCAGCACCTGCAGCGGCGTGTAATCGCCTTCTTCGGCGTGCAGCGCGGGCGCGGCATTGCAAAGCAGAAAGCCGCCCAGCAGGGCAGCCAAGGATGTGCGGCGTAGGGACATGTCGGCTCCTCCGAATCCAATCGGCACGAGATACGTGGGTCACGATCGCGTAATGCCCGGTGGTTCACCGGTACGGGCCATGCTCCCCTGGCCCGATCGACGGAGCAGACGCCTTGCGGCGGCACGCCACAAGCAAGATTGCGTGAAAACCGGGCAGGTCGGCTGCATTGCCCCCCGCACTTGTCCGGCTTGCCCCCCCGCGCAGCTCAGTCGCCGGCGTGGCGTGCGTTCTGCGGCGGCATGCCGGTCCAGCGTTTAAACGCACGCCTGAATTCGCGCGGGTCGCT
This sequence comes from Dyella marensis, assembly GCF_049532885.1. NCBI lineage: Bacteria > Pseudomonadati > Pseudomonadota > Gammaproteobacteria > Lysobacterales > Rhodanobacteraceae > Dyella > Dyella marensis. Next base: position 4,551,043 of record NZ_CP064029.1, on the reverse strand, counting down.
GAAGCCGATTTCCGAGCCGATCTCCGCCACGCTCAACTGGCCGGCGCGCAGCAGTTCCAGTGCGCGTTCGGCGCGCACGCGGTCGTGGATCTCGCGGAAGATGCGGCCGCTCTCGGCCAGCTTGCGGCGCAGCGAGCGTTCGCTGAGGTTGAGCGTGCGCGCTACGTCCAGCAAACGTGGCTGCTGGCGCAGGCGGCTGCGCAGCAGGCGTTCCACCGCGGCGACGATTTCCTGGTGCGGCTCGCCGCCATCGGGCGTCATCTGCTGCGCGCACAACGCGAGCGCCTGCTTCGCGGTGAGCGGATTGTGGCCGGGCAGCGGGCGCGCCAACCACGGCGTACCGATCAGCAGGCGGCATTGCGGCGTGCCGAAGCGCACTTCGCATTCGAACAGTTCTTCGTAGGCGCGCGCGTACGCCGGGCGCGGATAGCCGAACTCCGCGCGCACCGGGCGCAGCTCGGGGCCGACCAGTTCGCGCGCAATCATCAGGCAGCTGGCGAACAGTTCCTCGCAGAAGAACGGCAGCAATTCGGTGTCGCCGAAGCGTGGCCACGCCACCAGCGCCACTTCGCGCTCGCTGAGCTGCTCGAAGTTGAGTTCCAGCAGGCAGCCGCAGATCTTGTGGTGGGCGATGCCGGCGAGCATGGCGTCGCCCAGCGTGCGCGAGGTCATCATGGCAAGGCCCAACAGGCCGAAGCCGCCGATGGTGCCTTCGCGGCCGATGCGCAGGCCGGCGTCGGGTACGTCCAGCGCCTGCAGCGCGCGCCGCGCGAACAGGCTGGCCTGGCGATAGGAGACGCGCAGCGCGGGGTCGGCGATCTGGGTGCGGCTGAGCGCCAGGCCGGCGAACCAGGGACGGCTGTCCACGCCCAGGGCGTCGGCCATCTGCGCCAGGTAAAGCAGCTTGTTCGGCGGGAACTCGGCGGCCGTGTAGCGCGGGTCGTCCGCCAGCAGCGGATGCGCCGCGGACGGCGCCAGGCCGGCCAGGGTGGCGGGACGTGCCATCGTGCCTCGTGCTCCCCACGGTTGCCGGCGGCGGCCGGCGCGGAAGGCGTTTCTATAGCACGCACGGCAGGCCGGTGCTTGCGCGATGCACAAACCTTTGGCCCGCCTGCCTATTGTGATGGGACAAGAACCGCTGTGTGATGGGCGCTTGCCCCTGCCGGAGCCGAGCATGCGCCCGTCCCACTTCCATGCCCGCCACGCTGCGTGGCTGTTTGCCGCCGCGCTGGCCGGTTGCGCCGCGCCCGCCGCGAAGACCCCCACGCCTGCCGCGCAAGCAGCAAAGGGCTATCTCGCCGACCCTGCCGCCCTGCACATGGCCGAGGTGCTGCTCGCCGCACCCAAAGCCGGCTCCGCGCGCTACGAGTCGGACCGCCAGGTATTCCGCGACACCCGCAAGCTGGAAGGCACGCCGCGCTGGGCGTTGGCCACCAGCGACGTCAACCTTGAAGTGCCCGACATGCTGCGCGACTTCAGCTGCGCGATGGGCGTGACGATGGACTCCGCCCGCCTGCCGCGTCTGGCTGCCCTGCTCAAGCGGGTGGACGAGGATGGCGTCCGCGTCACCGATCCGGCCAAGCAAGCCAACCAGCGCCAGCGCCCGTTCCTGATCGACGAAGGCGCCGTCTGCCAATCCAAGGACCGCCTGCGCCGCAGCTTCGACTATCCGTCCGGGCATGCCACCTGGGGCTGGACGGTGGGCCTGATCCTCACCGAGCTGGCGCCGGACCGCGCCAACGACGTGCTGCTGCGCGCCCGCTCCTTCGCGGACAGCCGCGTGGTGTGCGGGGCGCATAACCTCAGCGCGATCCAGGCCGGCCAGATCAACGGCTCGGCCATCGTGGCGCGGCTGCATGCGGAGCCGGCGTTCCAGGCGGATATGGTGGCGGCGCGGGAAGAACTGGCAGCGTTGCGTGCGGCGGGCACGCCGGTGGATGGCGGGCAGTGCGCGGCGGAACATGCGTTGATTGAGCAGGCGCCGTACTAGCAGCGCTCATGGTGAATCCCTTCTCCCCGTCGGGGAGAAGGTGGCGGCAGCCGGATGAGGGGCGGGGCTCGCGGAAAGGGATCGACAGGGCGTCGCTCGCTTTCTGGTCCCGCTTCTACGCTCCGGCCGACCCCTCACCCCAGCCCTCTCCCCGGAGGGGAGAGGGGGTAGGTCGGTGCGATCCTGCGCTTTACTCGCCGATCGTCAGCAGCGACGCATTGCCGCCCGCCGCCGTGGTGTTGATGGTGAGCGTGCGCTCGCCCGCGAAGCGGAACAGGTAGTGCGGGCCGCCGGCCTTCGGGCCGGTGCCGGACAGGCCTTCGCCGCCGAAGGGCTGCACGCCGACCACCGCGCCGATCTGGTTGCGGTTGACGTAGCAGTTGCCGACGCGGGCGCGGCTCTGGATGAACTCCACGGTGTCGTCGATGCGGCTGTGGATGCCCAGGGTGAGGCCGTAGCCGGTGGCGTTGATCTGGTCGACCACCTTGTCCAGCTCGCTGCCCTTCCAGCGGATCACGTGCAGCACGGGGCCGAAGATTTCGCGGGTGAGCGTGGCCAGGCCGGGGATTTCATAGGCGCGCGGGGCGAAGAAGGTGCCGTTGGCGGTGGCGGCGGGGTCGAGCGCGACTTCGCCGATCTTCTTCGCTTCCTTGTCCATGCGCGCGGCGTGGTCGACCAGGATCTTCTTCGCGTCCTCGTCGATCACCGGACCCACGTCGGTGGACAGCTGCGAGGGGTCGCCCACCTTCAGCTCGGCCATGGCGCCGGCCAGCATGGCGCAGACCTTGTCGGCGATGTCTTCCTGCACGTACAGCACGCGCGCGGCGGAGCAGCGCTGGCCGGCGGACTGGAAGGCGGAGGAGATGGCGTCCTTGACGATCTGCTCGGGCAGGGCGGAGGAGTCGGCGATCATCGCGTTCTGGCCGCCGGTCTCGGCGATCAGCGCGGCGATCGGCGCGTTGCGCGCGGCCAGGGCGCGGTTGATCGCCCAGGCGGTTTCGGTGGAGCCGGTGAAGGCCACGCCGGCCACGCGCGGGTCGCGGGTGAGCGCAGCGCCGACGGTGGCGCCGTCGCCCGGCAGGTACTGCAGCACGTCGGCCGGCACGCCGGCTTCGTGCAGCAGCTGCACGGCGGCATGGCCGATCAGGCTGGTCTGCTCGGCGGGCTTGGCGATCACGCTGTTGCCGGCGGCGAGCGCGGCGGCGACCTGGCCCAGGAAGATGGCCAGCGGGAAGTTCCACGGGCTGATGCAGACGAACACGCCGCGGCCGTTCAAGAACAGCTGGTTGCTCTCGCCGGTCGGGCCGGGCAGCTGCTCGGGCTGGCCGAAGTAGCGGCGCGCCATGGTGGCGTAGTAGCGCAGGAAGTCGGCGGCCTCGCGGATTTCGGCGATGGCGTCGGGCAGGCCCTTGCCGGCTTCGCGCACGCACAGGGCGATGAACTCGCCGCGGCGCGCTTCGAGCTGCTCGGCGGCGTGCTCCAGGATGGCGGCGCGGCTGGCGGCCGGCAGGCGGTCCCAGCCGTGCTGCGCGGCGACGGCGTTGGCCAGGGCCTTCTCCACCGTGGCGCTGTCGGCGCTGACGTAGCTGCCCACCACCTGGCGGCGGTCGGCGGGATTGGTCACCTGCACGGTGGGGCCGGCGCTGGTGGCGCCCGGGACCAGCGGCGCGGCGGTCCACGGGCCCGACTTGGCGTTGACCGTCTCGGCCAGGGCCTTCAGTTCGTTGTCGTTGGAGAAATTGACGCCCATGGAATTCTTCCGAAGTTCACCGTAAAGATTCACCGGCAGCGGGATGCGCGGGTGGGGAATGGATGCGAACGAGCGCACCGTTTCGCAGGGATCGGCGACCAGCTCGCGCACCGGCAGGCTTTCGTCCACCACGCGGTTGACGAAGCTGGTGTTGGCGCCGTTCTCCAGCAGGCGGCGCACCAGGTAGGGCAGCAGATCCTCGTGGGTGCCGACCGGTGCGTAGACGCGGCAGGGCACGTTGAGGTTCTGTGCACCGATCACTTCGGCATACAGATCGGTACCCATGCCGTGCAGGCGCTGGTACTCGTACGGGCGGCCCTTGGACAGGTGATGGATGGCGGCGATGCTGTGCGCGTTGTGCGTGGCGAACTGCGGATAGATCAGCTCCACGCCGGCATCGAACAGCTTGCGCGCGCAGGCCAGGTACGACACGTCCGTATTGGGCTTGCGCGTATACACCGGATAGCCCGGCAGGCCGTTCTCCTGCGCGCGCTTCACCTCGGCGTCCCAGTAGGCGCCCTTGACCAGTCGCACGTACCAGCGGCGGCCGGAGCCGCGGGCGGTCTCGATCAGCCAGTCGATCACGAACGGGGTGCGCTTGGAGTAGGCCTGCACCACGATGCCGAGACCGTTCCAGCCGGCCAGCGAGGGATGCGCGAAGACGTCGCCGAGGATGTCCAGCGACAGTTCCAGGCGGTCGGCTTCTTCCGCGTCGACCGACAGCGCGATGCCGTGCTTCATGGCCAGCTGGGAGAGTTCCAGCAGCTTGGCGGTGAGGTCGCGGCGGGCCAGCTCGCGCTTGGCCACTTCGTAGCGCGGATGCAGGGCCGAGAGCTTGACCGAGATCGACGGCGCGTCGGTGTGGTTGGCAAACGGGCCGCGCGCGCCGATGGCGGCGATGGCGTTGCGGTAGTCCTGCTGATAGCGCTCGGCGGTCTCGCTGGTGAGCGCCGATTCGCCGAGCATGTCGTAGGAATAGCGGTAGACCGCGTATTCCTTCTGCGCGCAGCGGTCCAGCGCCTCGTTGATGGTGCGGCCCATCACGAACTGGTGGCCCATGATGCGCATGGCCTGGCGCACGGCCAGGCGGATCGCCGGCTCGCCCGCGCGGCCGACCAGGCGGCGCAGGGCGCCGGTGAAGTCGTGGCGGGTGTCCTCGGCCAGGTTGACCAGCTTGCCGGTGAGCATCAGGCCCCAGGTGGAGGCGTTGACGAACAGCGACTCGCTCTGGCCCAGGTGCTTCTTCCAGTTGGCGTCGCCCAGCTTGTCGCGGATCAGCTTGTCGGCGGTGGCCTTGTCGGGGATGCGCAGCAGGGCCTCGGCCACGCACATCAGCAGCACGCCTTCCTCGCTGGAGAGGTCGTACTGGCGCATGAAGGATTCGACGGCGCTCTGGTCCTTGGCGCGGGCGCGCACACGGGTGACCAGGTCGGCGGCGAGGTCGATGACTTTTTCGCGCTCGGTGGGCGGCAGGCTGGCCTGCACGAGCAGGTCGTTGACCGCTTCGGTCTCGTCGCGCAGCCAGGCGGCGGTGATGCGCGCGCGGGCCGGTTCCGCGCCGGTCGGGAGTTCGGGGCTGAGGATGGGCTGGGTCACGGGAGGTCGATGGGCCGGGGAAGCGCAGGGAATTCCGCAATTGTACGTGGTGTGGCAGAACGGACGCATCCGTATGCCCCTCAGGCTTCAAGAGCGAGTCCTTCTCCCGCCGGGAGAAGGTGGCGGCAGCCGGATGAGGGTACGGGCGGAGCGGTGCGCATCACTCTTGCGCTCCGCCCGTACCCTCACCCCAACCCCTCTCCCGATGGGAGAGGGGCTTCATTTCGGCGCACCGCATCGCGAAGCCCGCGTCAAGCCCCTGCGTCATTCTTGCCCGTGCGGACGCCGCGGCCTATGATTCGCGGGTTCCAGGCACGCCGGTTATTCCATGATCGTGCTTCGACCAGCTGCCGCCGGCCTGCCGTGCGCGACGATTTGGCTCAAGCCTAATCGCGCCCTCAGCCGGCGCGATCTGCGTCGATGGATTGGGGTACTGGCGGCTTTGGCGCTGACGACGGCCGGACTCGGCGCATGGCAGGGCAATGTATTCGCTCCGCTGTTCGCGCTGGTCGAATCCTCCGCGGTGGCTCTCGCCCTGGGCGTAGCCTGGCGGGCCGGCGACCGCAGCGAGCGCATCACCCTCGACGCCACGTCGCTGGAGGTGCAATCCCTGCCGGGCCGGCGCAGTGCGCGCTTCCAGTCCTACTGGGTGCGCGTGCGGCTGGGGGAGGGGGCGGGACGCCATCGTCTGCTGCTGACGTCGCACGGGCGCGAGCTGGAGATCGGGGCATTCCTCACCGACGAGGAGCGCGCCGAGCTGTCGAGGAAACTCATGGTGCTGCTGGCGGACCTTCATCCCCAGCCGCGCAGGTAGGTTCAACAAGGGTGCAAGACATGACATCTGGCGGCATCAGGATCAAGGCATGGGTGGCAACGATCTGCGCGCTGTTTGCTGGCGCGGCGTGGTCCAACCCGGAACCCGGTCAGCTGAACATGACGCGCGGCGTGACCGAATGGTCCTCCGAGCCTTACTTCCTCAATAACGTCGCCCTGGGTGTCTGCGTCGTCATCGGCATCGTGGTGTTCGGCGCGATGTTCGTGGCGATGTTCCGCTTCCGCAAATCGCGCGGCGCGGTGGCCGAGAAGTGGTCGCACAACACCACGCTGGAAGTGGTCTGGACCACCATCCCGGTGCTGATCCTGATCGTGCTGGCCTACCTGGCCACCGGCGGCCTGAAGACCTTCGCCGACACCACCGGCTCGCAGATGACCGTGAAGATCACCGGTTACCAGTGGAAGTGGCGCTACGACTACGTCGACTACCAGGGCAAGCCGGTCGAGAAGGTCGGCTTCATGTCCAAGCTGGACCGCGAGAGCGACGAGACCCGCCAGCTGAAGTCCGGCCTGGACCCGAACGCGGTCAAGGTGGACGGCTACAACACCTATCTCATCAACGTGGACGAGCCGCTGGTGGTGCCGGTCGGCACCAAGATCCGCTTCGTGATCACCGCCGGCGACGTGATCCACTCCTGGTGGGTGCCGGCGCTGGGCTGGAAGATCGACGCCATCCCCGGCATCGTCAACGCGGCCTGGACCAACATCAAGGAACCGGGCGTGTACCGCGGCCAGTGCGCCGAGCTGTGCGGCCAGGACCACGGCTTCATGCCGATCGTGGTGAAGGCCGTGCCCAAGGCCGAGTTCGAGCAGTGGCTGGCGCAAAAGCAGCAGGCGGCGCAGCCGCAGCCTGCCGCGCAGCCGGCCGCTCCGGCTCCGGCTTCCAGCGCCGCCGCGCCGAGCACCGCGCAGGCGGCCGCTCCGGCGAACAGCCACCAGGGTTGATCCTTCGGCCACACGCCGTCCCACAGAATTCCGTTTAGGTAGAGGTGCAAGGCCATGGCCCACGCAGCCACCCACGATCACCACGACGACCATCACGGCGCGCCGAAGAACTTCTTCGTGCGCTGGTGCATGTCCACCAACCACAAGGACATCGGCACGCTGTACCTCGTGTTCTCGCTGCTGATGTTCTTCATCGGCGGCAGCTTCGCGATGGTGATCCGCGCCGAGCTGTTCAAGCCCGGCATGCAGCTGGTGCAGCCGTACTTCTTCAATGAAATGACCACGATGCATGCGCTGGTCATGATCTTCGGCGCGGTGATGCCGGCCTTCGTGGGCCTCGGCAACTGGATGATCCCGCTGATGATCGGTGCGCCGGACATGGCGCTGCCGCGCATGAACAACCTGTCGTTCTGGATCCTGCCGTTCGCCTTCGCGCTGCTGCTGTCCACCCTGTTCATGGCGGGCGGCGGCCCGGCCGGCGGCTGGACCCTGTACCCGCCGCTGTCGCTGCAGACCGACTCGCTGGCCTACGTGGTGTTCGCCGTCCACCTGATGGGCATCAGCTCGATCATGGGCGCGATCAACATCATCGCGACCATCCTCAACATGCGCGCCCCGGGCATGGACCTGCTGAAGATGCCGGTGTTCGTGTGGAGCTGGCTGATCACGGCGTTCCTGCTGATCGCGGTGATGCCGGTGCTGGCCGGCGCGGTGACCATGCTGCTCACCGACAAGTACTTCGGCACCAGCTTCTTCAATGCCGGCGGCGGCGGCGACCCGGTGCTGTTCCAGCACATCTTCTGGTTCTTCGGGCACCCCGAGGTCTACATCATGATCCTGCCGGCGTTCGGGATCATCTCGGAAATCATTCCGACCTTCTCGCGCAAGCCGATCTTCGGCTACAAGGCGATGGTGTTCGCGATCGCCTCGATCGCCTTCCTGTCGTTCATCGTGTGGGCGCACCACATGTTCGCGGTCGGCCTGCCGCTGGGCGCCGAGATCTTCTTCATGTACGCCACGATGCTGATCGCGGTGCCCACCGGCGTGAAGGTGTTCAACTGGGTCAGCACCATGTGGGGCGGCTCGATGACCTTCGAGACCCCGATGCTGTTCGCGGTCGCCTTCGTGATCCTGTTCACCATCGGCGGCTTCTCCGGCCTGATGCTGGCCCTGGTGCCGGCCGACTTCCAGTACCACGACTCCTACTTCGTGGTGGCGCACTTCCACTATGTGCTGGTGACCGGCGCGATCTTCGCCATCATCGCGGCGACGTACTACTGGCTGCCGAAGTGGACCGGCCACATGTACAGCGAGTTCTGGGGCAAGGTGCACTTCTGGAACAGCGTGATCTGGGTGAACGTGCTGTTCTTCCCGCAGCACTTCCTGGGCCTGGCCGGCATGCCGCGCCGCATCCCGGACTACAACGTCGCGTTCGCCAACTTCAACATGATCAGCTCGATCGGCGGTTTCCTGTTCGGCGCCTCGCAGCTGATCTTCCTGGGCGTGATCGTGCATGCCGTGTGGTTCTCCAGGAAGAAGGCCACCGACCGCGTGTGGGAAGGCGCCAAGGGCCTGGAGTGGACCGTGCCGTCGCCGGCGCCGTACCACACCTTCGAGCTGCCGCCGGTGATCCACGACGAAGAGCTCGCCCACGGCCACGTGGAAGACTGACGATGAAAGGCGCCCGCCGCGGCAGCGTGGCGGGCGCCGGCAACATTCGATGAAAGACGGCGTTCCGATGAACCAGCAACTGACGGAAACCGAACAGGCGGCGCGGCTCAAGCGCGCCAGGCGCACCGCTTACGCGGTCGCGGCGATCGCGGTGGCGGTCTTCCTGTTCTCGATCCTGCAGATGCTGTGGATCTCGAAGTAACGCGGTACCGGTTTCGCAACCCCGTGCAGTCCGGCGGGTGGAAGTAAACGAAGAAATCCACGGGAACCTCACCATGGGTCAGCAGCAAGGCGCTTATTTCGTACCGTCCAAGAGCTCGTGGCCGATCGTGGCCGCGGTCGTCATGTTCGTCACCGTGCTCGGTGCCGCGCACTGGCTGAACGCGCAGCCCGGCGAGGCCAGCTTCGGCAAGACGCTGCTGACGGTTGGCTTCGTCGGCATCCTGGCCATGTTCTTCGGCTGGTTCCGCTCGGTGATCCGCGAATCGCTGGCCGGCAGCTACAACGCCCAGGTGGACACCTCGTTCCGCATGGGCATGATGTGGTTCATCTTCTCCGAAGTGATGTTCTTCGGCGCCTTCTTCGGCGCGCTGTTCTATGCCCGCATGTTCTCGGTGCCGTGGCTGGGCGGCGACGGCCACGGCGTGCTGACCCACCAGTTCCTGTGGAGCGACTACGCGGCCGCGTGGGGCGCCAATGGCGGCGGCGGTCCGGCGCGCATCGGCGGCGACTTCCAGACGGTGGCGCCGTGGGGCCTGCCGCTGCTGAACACGCTGATCCTGCTCACCTCCAGCATCACCGTCACCATCGCGCACCATGCGCTGAAGGCCGGCCACCGCGGCAAGCTGCTGGTGTTCCTGGGCCTGACCGTGCTGCTCGGCGCCACCTTCCTGTACTTCCAGGCGCACGAGTACATGGAGGCCTACAAGGAGCTCAACCTGACGCTGCAGAGCGGCGTGTACGGTTCGACCTTCTTCATGCTCACCGGCTTCCACGGCATGCACGTGACCCTGGGCACGATCATGCTGGCGATCATCTTCTTCCGCTGCGCCAAGGGCCATTTCAGCAAGGACCACCACTTCGGCTTCGAAGCCGTGGCCTGGTACTGGCACTTCGTGGACGTGGTGTGGCTCGGCCTGTTCATGTTCGTCTACATTCTTTGATGGCTCGTCTCCGAGGCCGCCGCGCCCGGAAACGAAAAAGCCCGCCGGAAGGCGGGCTTTTTCTTTGGGCCGGGTTTGGTCCGGGAAGGGGCCTGGCCGGAATGTCGCGGGAGCGGCGCGGTCCCCGGCGGGCCGCTACAATTGCTTCTTTAATTCAGCGACCTACGCCGTGCGGATGCAGCCAGCCCATCCAGATGCCCAGCACCACCATCAGGATGAGCAGCACCGAGAGTCCGATACGGCGCGTCAACGCCCACACCGTGCGCTTGCTGCCGTCCTTGTCGGTCATCATGAAGAACAGCGCCTGGCCGAGGTTGAACAGCACCACCAGCAGCAGGATCACCAGCGCATATTTGTAGATGGTTTCCACGTGATTGGCCCGAAGCACGATGACATCCGCAGTATAGCCTCGCCCCGTGGCGGCTCCGTATGAGCCTGCTGCGGCGTCCGCGCTGGTGGGCGGTGGCGCTGACCGTGGCCGGAGTGCTGCTTTTCGTACACCTGGGCCAGTGGCAGCTGCATCGCGCCGACGAGAAGGAAGCACTTCTGCGTCGCTATGCCGCAGCGGCGCAGGAGCCCGTGCGCGAATTTGCCGCGGTGGCCGCAGCGCCGCCGGCGGATGCGTTTCCGCGCGTGCGGGTGAGCGGCCGATACCTCGCCGACCGCGTCTATCTGCTGGATAACCCCAAGCACGACCAGCGCGGCGGCGTGGAAGTGTTCGTGCCGCTGCGGCCGCAGGGCAAGGAGCGCCTGCTGCTGGTCGACCTGGGCTTCCTGCCCGGCAACGGCACCGACCAGACACCGCAGCTGCCGCCGCTTCCGCAGGGCACAGTCGAACTCAGCGGCTTCTATCAGCCGCCGCCCGGCGTGGGCTTCGAGATGGGCGGCAATGCGCTGGCCGGCCAGGCGCATTGGCCGAAGACCACGATCTATGTCGATCTGGCGCAGGTCGCCAAGGATCTCGGCGCCACCCTCTATCCGCGCGTGCTCGCGCTGGAAGCGGAGCCGGCCTCGATCTACATGCGCGAGCACACGCCCGACTTCAGCGCGATGCCGCCGGCGCGCCATCGTGCCTATGCCTTCCAGTGGTTCACCTTCGCCGTGGTGGCGGTGGTGATGTTCCTGTTCCTGCACCGCAAGCGCAAAGCCAGACAAGGGGACTTGCGATGAGCCAAACCCAGCATCCCGTGCCGCCCGCCCAGCGCGCCGGCCGCCTGAAACTGCTGCTGATCATGGCGATCTTCGCCGCGCCGATCGTCGCCGCGGGCCTGCTCACCGTCGGCGGCTACCAGCCCAGCGGCAAGGGCAACGGCCTGCCGATCAACCCGCAGCGCAACTTCGCGCAGGAAGCCCTGCGCGTGCAGCTGCCGGACGGCAAGGACTGGGCCTGGCGCGCGGACGAGCCGAAGCTCACCCTGGTCGCGCTGCCCGCGGCGGACTGCGCCGCGGCCTGCGTGGAAACGCTCAACAAGATCGCCGCCGCGCGCGTCACCTTGAACCGCAATGCGCCGCGCCTGCGCCTGCTGCTGCTGTCGGCGGCGCCGGCGGTGGGCAAGGTGGAGCAGGGCGTGTGGCAGCCCGATACCAATGCCGATTTCCGCTGGCAGCTCGGCAGCGACGCCGACGGCAAGCTGGCGCAATGGCGTGCCGCCACGCCGGGCGGGGTGGCCGCGCTGCTGGTCGAATCCAATGGCACCGCGCTGGCGCACTATCCGGAAGGCTTCGACCCGACCGGCCTGCGCAAGGACCTGCAGAAGGTGATCCGCTGATGTCCTCGCGTTCCGTGAAAATCCTGCGCGGCCTGGCACTGCTGGCCGCGGTGTTCGCCTTCGGCGTGGTGATGTTCGGCGCCTTCGTGCGGCTGTCCAATGCCGGCCTGTCCTGTCCGGACTGGCCGACCTGCTACGGCAAGGCCACCTGGCCGGAACACCAGCACGAGATCGCGCAGGCCAACCAGGCCTTCCCCGACCGCCCCTTCGAAACGCACAAGGCCTGGCGCGAACAGGTGCACCGCTTCCTGGCCGGCACGCTGGGCATGCTGGTGTTCGCGCTGGCCCTGATCGCGAGCTGGCGGCGGCCGTGGGCGCGCTATGCGGTGATCGTGTCGGCGATCCTCGCCGCGGTCGGCGTCACCATGTACATGCGCGGCGAGCACAGCATCTCCTCGATCGTCTCGGCCTTCGCCATCGGCCTGCCGCTGCTGGCGGCGCTGGCGCTGGATCGCCCCGGCGCATGGCGCATCAGCGTGCTGGCCTTCGGCGTCATCATCTTCCAGGCCATGCTGGGCATGTGGACGGTGACCCTGCTGCTGAAGCCCATCGTGGTGATGGGCCATCTGCTCGGCGGCATCACCACCTTCGCCCTGCTGGCCTATGCGGCGCTGCGCTTTGCCGGCGTCGGCGCGCGCGACGGCAGCTATGCGCCGCTGCGCCGGCTGGTGGCGATCGGTATCGTGCTGCTGCTGGCACAGATCGCGCTGGGCGGCTGGACCTCCGCCAATTACGCGGCGCTCGCCTGCGGCACGGATTTCCCCAAGTGCCTGGGCCAGTGGGCGCCGCCGACCGATTTCCCGCAGGGCTTCGTGCTGTGGCGCGGCGTCGGCGTGAACTACGAAGGCGGCGTGCTGGACATGGCCGCGCGCAGCGCGATCCAGATCGCCCATCGCCTCGGCGCCCTGGTGGTGTTCTGCTACCTGGCCTGGCTGGCGCTGCGCGCCACCCGCCGCGGCCTGCGCGGGCACGGCCTGGCCATCGCGGTGGTGCTGGTGGCGCAGGTGCTGCTGGGCATCAGCAACGTGCACTTCGGCCTGCCGCTGCCGGTGGCCACCTTGCACAACGGCGTGGCGGCGCTGCTGCTGTTCGTGCTGCTGGCGACACTGGCGCGCACGCAGCGGCGGCAGGACGATGGCATCTTTCAGGGGCTGGGTTGAGCATGAGCCGCGTCAACGAATACTTGGAACTGACCAAGCCGCGCGTCGTCGCGCTGCTGGTGTTCTGCGCCGTGATCGGCATGTTCCTGGCGGTGCCCGGCATCCCGCCGTGGCGCGCGCTGGTGTTCGGCACGCTGGGCATCTGGCTGGCCTCGGCCTCGGCCGCGGCGTTCAATCACCTGATCGACCAGCGCATCGACAAGCTGATGGCGCGCACCGCGCACCGCCCGCTGGCCACCGGCCATCTCACGCCGCGCCAGGTGGCGGTGTTCGCGCTGTCGCTGGGCGTGCTGTCGATGCTGGTGCTGGTGCTGCTGGTCAATCCGCTCACCGCGCTGCTCACCTTCGGCGGGCTGATCGGCTACGCGGTGGTGTACACGGCGTATCTGAAGCGCGCCACGCCGCAGAACATCGTGATCGGCGGCCTGGCCGGCGCGATCCCGCCGGTGCTGGGCTGGACCGCGGTCACCGGCGAGCTGCATGCGTTCGCGCTGCAGCTGTGCCTGATCATCTTCGTGTGGACGCCGCCGCATTTCTGGGCGCTGGCGATCTTCCGCCGCGACGACTATTCGCGCGCCCAGGTGCCGATGCTGCCGGTGACGCACGGCGTGGTGTACACGCGCTGGCACGTGCTGTTCTACACGGTGCTGCTGTTCCTGGTGACCTTGCTGCCTTCGCTGACCGGCTACAGCGGGCTGGTCTATCTCGGCGGCGCGGTGGTGCTGGGCGCGGGCTTCCTCTATTACGCGGTAAGGCTGCTCAATCCGCCGGATGAGTTCTTCGCGATGAAGGTGTTCAACTACTCCATCGTGTATCTCATGGCCCTGTTCGCCTTCCTGCTGGCCGACCACTGGCTGGTCGATCCGCTGCTGCAGCAGGGGCAGGGCTTCGTACTTCAACGCGCGGCGTAGCGGCGTAGGTTGGGGTGAGCCCCAGGCGAACCCCAACGCACCGCAACGTTGGGGTTCGCCTGGGGCTCACCCCAACCTACGGGCGCGCAAAAACTTTCGTTCGCGATTCAGCCATTTGTGGTTGACACTCCCGCACCGCAGCAAGACAATTCGCGCGCCCTCCGGCGCGCTGCGCCCGACGGCATCCCTGTCCGACCAACCAAGGCATATGGACGTTTACCCTAGTCGCAACGTCGACATCCGCGAGCATCGGGTGCCGGCGTCGCATAACAAGCTGATGATCTGCGGCGACCGCCTGCGGTCGGCCGGCGCTTTCCTCGACTAGGGAAGACCGGCCCACTCCTGACGGCCGCCCCAGGCCGTAACGAGGAGATGGGCTATGAAGCTCCTTCGCGATTTTTTCCGTCTGCCCGCCGCGGGCCGTTCCCTGCTGGGCCGCCGCGCCGTTCGCCGCACCTGGACCGTCACCGTACCCGCGCCGCAGGCCGTGGCCGTGCGTGAACCGGTCACCGTCGCCATGCACAGCAAGCCCGAGTCCGCCCGCGCCCGTCCGGCCACGCGCCGCACCGCGCCGAAAGCACTCGGTCATCTTCAGCTGGTATCTCAGCGCTGAGGGCTTTGACGCCATGAAGCGCACCGTGCTCCGCAAAGGCTGGCCCCCGCCAGGCCGCGGGCGCTGGCCGCTGCAGCGGCCCTAGCGCGGGCATTCAGTGCACGCGGACTTCAAGGTCCGCCGACTCGCTGGTTCGCCCTGTTACCACGCATCTCCCGGAAGCGAGTCATGATCAAGCATTCCACCCAAACCGTCGCCGGCAAGGCGTCCGGCAAGGGCGCCGGTGCGCCCGTGCGCGTCGCGGTCGCGCTCGAGGCGTTCCGCCACAACGAGGCGCTGTTCGCCGCGCTCGATACCAGCGCGGCCGGCCTGGACGCCGAGCAGATCGCCGAGCGGTTGGACCGCGACGGCATCAACGAGGTCTCGCACGAGAAGCCGCCGCACTGGTCGCACCAGCTGCTGCGCGCGTTCAAGAACCCCTTCATCATCGTGCTGCTGGTGCTGGCGGTGGTGCAGCTGGCGACCGACGGCGAGGACCTGGCCGGGCCGATCATCATCGCGGTGATGGTGGGCATCAGCGTGCTGCTGAGCTTCACCCAGGAGTTCCGCTCGTCCAAGGCGGCCGAGAAGCTCAAGGCGATGGTGCGCAACACCGCCACCGTCACGCGGCGCGCCGAGGACGGCCACAGCGAGCGCATCGAAGTGCCGGTGGGCGAGCTGGTGGCGGGCGACATCGTGCACCTGGCCGCGGGCGACATGGTGCCGGCGGACCTGCGCCTGTTCAGCGCCAAGGATCTGTTCATCAGCCAGGCCATCCTCACCGGCGAATCGCTGCCGGTGGAGAAGTCCGCGCCGACGCCGGCGCAGGTGACCGAAGCCTCCACGCAGGGCGACAACCCGCTGGACCTGCCCACCGTCTGCTACATGGGCACCAACGTGGTCAGCGGCAGCGCCAGCGCGGTGGTGGTGGCGACCGGTTCGCGCACCTACCTGGGTTCGCTCGCGCACACCATCGTGGGCCAGCGCGTGCGCACCAGCTTCGACCGCGGCGTGAACAGCGTCAGCTGGCTGCTGATCCGCTTCATGGCGGTGATGGTGCCGATCGTTTTCCTGATCAACGGCCTGGACAAGCACGACTGGCTGCAGGCCTTCCTGTTCGCGCTGTCGGTCGCGGTGGGCCTGACCCCGGAAATGCTGCCGCTGATCGTCACCGCCAACCTGGGCAAGGGCGCCCTGGCCATGTCCAAGCGCAAGGTGGTGGTGAAGCGCCTGAACGCGATCCAGAACTTCGGTGCGATGGACGTGCTGTGCACGGACAAGACCGGCACGCTGACCCTGGACAAGATCGTGCTGGAGCGCCACCTCGACCTGTACGGCGAGGAGTCGGACGAGGCGCTGGAATACGGCTATCTCAACAGCCGCTTCCAGACCGGCCTGAAGAACCTGATGGACAAGGCGGTGCTGGAGCACCGCGACCTGGAGACGGTGGCGCAGCAGTACCGCATCGTCGACGAGATCCCGTTCGACTTCCAGCGCCGCCGCATGTCGGTGGTGGTGCGCCACGGCGAGGGCGACGAGCTGCTGGTGTGCAAGGGCGCGGTGGAAGAGATGCTGTCGATCTGCGCCTATGCCAAGGTTGGCGACGAGATCCTGCCGGTGACCGACGAGATGCGCGCGGACATCAAGGCGATGACCCGCGGCCTCAATGAAGACGGCCTGCGCGTGCTGGTGGTGGCGGTGAAGCACCAGCCGCCGGCGGGCCGCGCCTATGGCGTGGCCGACGAAGCCGGCCTCACCGCGGTGGGCTGCCTGGCCTTCCTCGATCCGCCGAAGGATTCGGCCGCCACCGCGATCGCCGCGCTGCATACCCACGGCGTGGAAGTGAAGGTGATCACGGGCGACAACGAGGCGGTGACGCGCAAGATCTGTCGCGAGGTGGGCCTGGACGTGCAGCACTCCGCGCAGGGCAAGCACATCGAGCCGCTCAACGACGAGGAGCTCGACGCGCTGGTCAAGCGCACCACCGTGTTCGCCAAGATGTCGCCGCTGCAGAAGGCGCGCGTGGTGAAGTCGCTGCAGCGCCAGGGCCATACCGTGGGCTTTCTCGGCGACGGCATCAACGATGCGCCGGCGCTGCGCGAGGCGGACGTGGGCATCTCGGTGGATACCGCCACCGACATCGCCAAGGAGTCGGCCGACATCATCCTGCTGGAAAAGAACCTGATGGTGCTGGAGGAGGGCGTGATCGAAGGACGCATCACCTTCGGCAACATCATCAAGTACATCAAGATGACCGCCAGCTCCAACTTCGGCAACATGTTCTCGGTGCTGGTGGCGAGCGCGTTCCTGCCGTTCCTGCCGATGCTGCCGCTGCAGATCCTGGTGCTGAACCTGCTGTACGACATCTCGCAGCTGTCGATCCCGTTCGACCGCATGGACGACGAATACCTGCGCAAGCCGCGCAAGTGGGACGCCAGCGACATCGGCCGCTTCATGGTGTGGATCGGGCCGGTCAGCTCGATCTTCGACATCACCACCTTCCTGCTGCTGTGGTACGTGTTCGGCGCCAACAGCGATGCGCACCAGTCGTTCTTCCAGTCCGGCTGGTTCGTGGAAAGCCTGCTGACGCAGACCCTGATCGTGCACATGATCCGCACCAAGCGCATTCCGTTCCTGCAGAGCGTGGCCGCGGCGCCGGTGCTGGGCCTGACCACGGCGATCATCGCGATCGGCCTGCTGGTGCCCTACACCGGCCTGGGCGCCAAGATCGGCATGGTGCCGCTGCCGCCGGTGTACTTCGGCTGGATCGCGCTGACGGTGCTGACCTATTGCGTGCTGACGCAGCTGGTGAAGCTGCTTTACATCCGGCGCTACGGCCGCTGGCTCTGATGTGAGGGGAACAGGGGTCGGGGAACGGGGAGCCGCGGTTCTCCGCTTTGCCCGTTCCCCGATCCCCATTCCCTGATCCCCCGACGAAGGAGGACCAAGCCATGAAAGGCACCTTCGCCCTGCTCGATATCGCCGGCTACGTCGCCCTGCTGCTGTGGGGCACGCACATGGTCACCAGCGGCGTGCTGCGCGGCTACGGCAGCGCGCTGCGCCGTTGGCTGGGCCGCTATCTCGGCCACCGGCCCACGGCGTTCGCGTTCGGCATCTGCATCACCGCCCTGCTGCAGAGCAGTACCGCGGCCGGCCTGATGGCCACGTCGTTCGCCGCCAGCGGCTTCCTCGGCCTGGCGCCGGGGCTGGCGGTGATGCTCGGCGCCAACGTGGGCACCACGCTGATCGTGCAGGTGATGTCGTTCGACATCTCGCTGATCGCGCCGGTGCTGGTGCTGGCGGGTTTCACCATCCACCGCCGCAGCGACGACGCGCGCTACGAAAACCTCGGCCGCGTGTGCATCGGCTTAGGGTTGATGCTGCTGTCGCTGCACCTGCTGGTGCTGTCGCTGGCGCCGGTGGAGAACGCGCAGGCGCTGCGCGCCGTGCTGCAGAGCCTGGCCAGCGAGCCTGTGCTGGCGGTGCTGGTGGCCGCGCTGATGACCTGGCTGTTCCATTCCAGCGTGGCGATGGTGCTGCTGGTGGCCTCGCTGGCCAACGCCGGCGTGGTGGACGGACCGGGCGCGCTGGCCCTGGTGCTGGGCGCCAACCTGGGCGGCACCCTGCCGGCCCTGCTGGAAGCGCACACGCCGGTGGCGCGCCGGCTGCCGCTGGGCAATCTGCTGGTGCGCGCGTTCGGCTGCGTGCTGTGCCTGCCGCTGCTGCATCCGCTGGCCGCGTGGCTGGCGCCGCTGGGCGCGTCGCCGGCGCGCATCGCGGTGAACTTCCATACGGCGTTCAATCTCGGCCTGGCCGTGCTGTTCATCCTGCCGGTGGAGCGCATGGCGCAGCTGCTGGTGCGGATGCTGCCGGATCCGCCGCGGCCGGACGATCCGGGCGTGCCGCAGTACCTGGACGAGGGCGCGCTGGATTCGGCCAACGTGGCGCTGGCCAATGCCGCGCGCGAATCCATGCGCATGGCCGACATGGTCGAGGGCATGCTCAAGGGCCTGGTCGAAGTGTTCGGCAAGGACGACAGCGTGCGCGCCGCCGCGATCGGCCGCATGGACCCGTGGCTGGACCGCCTGGGCGTGGCGATCCGCGAATACCTGGCGGACCTGGGCGGTGAAGCGCTGAACGAGGAAGACGGCGAGCGCAGCCAGGAGATCCTCGCCTTCGTGATCAATATCGAGCATATCGGCGACATCACCGCCAACAACCTGATGGAGTTCGCCGCCAAGAAAGCCCAGCGCGGACAAGACTTCAGCGCCGACGACATCCAGGACCTGGCCGCCATGCACGGCCAGGTGATGGAAAGCCTGCGCCTGGGGCTGGCGGTGTTCATGCGCGGCGACCTGCGCGCGGCGCAGCAGCTGGTGTCGCGCAAGGAGGCGATCTGGCGCCTGGAGAACGAAGCCTCCGAGCGGCATATCCGCGCGCTGCGCGAACGCCGCGACGGCGGTGGCGGCGGCGATGTGTACCTGCGCATCCTGCGCGATCTCAAGCGCATTCATTCGCACCTGGCGGCGCTGGCGTATCTGCCGCTGGAGCGCGCCGGGCTGCTGCAGGGCAGGCTGGTGCGAGATAAAGCCCCTCTCCCGTCGGGAGAGCGGGCGTAGGTTGGGGTGAGCCATAGGCGAACCCCAACAATGCGATGCGTCCGAATGTTGCGATGTTGGGGTTCGCCTGCGGCTCACCCCAACCTACGCCGACCATTTTTGAAGTTTTGAATATCGGAGAACCCCGCACTTGGACCCAGACCCGTCTAGTCACCTAACGCTGCACTGACGCCGTCTCCCGTCCACGCCTGAGCGCGTGGCCCGGACGCGGCGGACGGTGCTCCGACCGCGTCCGGGCTACCGGCAGCGCTACGCGCTGCCCGTTTTCCCGCCGCCAGCCTGTCGTCATGGCCGCTTCGGCCAGGATGGCGCACGCCCATGCCTCGGGAAAACTCATGTCGTTCCGCATCAAGCATTCTTCCGTTGTCCTGCTGTTCGCTCTCGCTGCCTGTTCGCGTACGGAACAGGCGCCAGCCCCGGCGCCCGCCGTCGTCAACGACGCCGGCATCCTGCGCGTCCCCGCCAACTCGCCGCTGCGCGAGCGCCTGAAAGTGCGCACCGTGGAACAGCGCGCGCTGCCGCATGCGCTGGTGGCGCCGGCCATGATCGAAGCCGATCCCAGCCATACGGTGAACGTGCTCGCGCCGGTCACCGGCCGCATCGCCGAGCTGCGCGTGAAGCTGGGCGACCGCGTCACGCGCGGCCAGGTGCTGGCGCTGATCGCGTCCGGCGACTACGCGCAGGCCGTGGCCGACCAGCGCAAGGCGGCGGATGCACAGGCGCTGGCGAAGCAGACGCTGGACCGCGCGCAAGCCGTGCAGCAGGCCGGCGGCGCCGCGCAGAAGGATCTGGAAGCGGCGCGCAGTGGCTATGCGCAGGCGCAGGCCGAACTGGCGCGCACGCAGGCTCGGCTTGCGGCGCTGGGCGAAGGCGATGCACGCGGCGTGGCGGTGCGTTCGCCTGCCGACGGCAGCGTGACCTCGCTGAGCGCGGCCGTGGGCGCCTTCGCCAACGACGCCAATGCCGCATTGATGACCATCACCGACCTGGGCCATGTCTGGGTCACCGCCAACGTCGCGGAGGACGAAGCCGCGCAGGTGGCGCCGGGCCAGTCCGCCGAGGTGGTGTTGCCGGCCTGGCCGGGCCGGCATGTCGACGGCGTGGTGCAGTCGGTGAGCGACGTGCTCGATGCCGACTCGCGCCGGGTCAAGGCGCGCATCGTGGTGGCCAACGGGGACGGCGCGCTCAAGGCCAACATGTTCGCCACGGCGACATTCCGCGTGCCGCAGCCGCGCACGCTGCTGGTGCCGCAGTCGGCGCTGCTGATGAACAACGACAGCGTCACCGTCTTCGTCGAAGTATCGCCGTGGGCCTTCGTGCGCCGCACGGTGGAGCTGGGCCAGGACGAAGGCGGCGACGCGCGCGTGCTCAAGGGCCTGGCGCCCGGCGAGCGCGTGGTGGTGGCGGGCGGAGTGCTGATCAATGATTGACAAGATCATCGCCTGGTGCCTGCGCAAGCGCGGGCTCGTGTTCGGCATCGCGGTGCTGCTGGCGATCTACGGCCACTACGCGTGGACGCGGCTGTCGGTGGAGGCGTATCCGGAACTGAGCGACGTCACCGTGCAGGTGACCACCCAGGTGCCGGGTCTTGCCGCCGAGGAAATCGAACAGCAGATCACCACGCCGCTGGAGCGCGCGCTGGCCGGCACGCCGGGGCTGGCTTCGATGCGTTCGAGCAGCACCTTCGGCCTGTCGCTGATCACCCTGGTGTTCCGCGACGGCGCGGAAATCTACTGGTCGCGTCAGCGCGTGACCGAGCGTATCGCCGGCGTGACGCTGCCGCAGGGCGTGGCACCGGGCCTCGATCCCGTCTCCGGACCCGCCGGCGAAATCTATCGCTACACGCTGGAGTCGGACACGCGCAACCTGATGGAGCTGTCCGAGCTGCAGCGCTGGAAGGTGATCCCGGCGCTGCAGCAGGTGCCCGGCGTGGCCAACGTGGACAACTTCGGCGGCTTCACCAAGGAGTTCCAGCTCGAAGTCGATCCGCAGAAGCTGCTGCAGTTCGGCGTAGGCATGAACGATGTGATTGCCGCGCTCAGCGCCAACAACACCAATGCCGGCGGCGGCCGGGTCACGCGCGGCGAGCAGTCGTATGTGATCCGCGGCGAAGGGCTGATGCGTTCGCTCAAGGACATGGGCGATATCGTGGTGGTCCAGCACGGCGGCAACCCGGTGCGCATCCGCGACCTGGGCAAGCTGCAGTACGGGCATCAGATCCGCGAGGGCATTCTCGGCAAGGACGGCAATCCCGACACCATCGAAGGCATCGTCGACCTGCTGCTGGGCGAGAATCCGTCGAAGGTGCTGCAAGGCATCCACGCCAAAGTCGACGAGCTCAATCGCCAGCTCGCGCCGATGGACGTGCGCATCGTGCCCTTCCTCGATCGCGACGAGCTGGTGCAGGCCACGGTGAGCAAGGTCGGGCATACCGTGCTGGAGGGCGTGGCCCTGGTCTGCGTGGTGCTGATCCTGTTCCTGGGCAGTCCGCGCAGCGCGCTGGTGGCGGCGGTGGCGATTCCGTTCGCTTTGGTGACCACGTTTATCGCGATGCACTTCACCGGCATGCCGGCGAACCTGTTCTCGCTGGGGGCGATCGACTTCGGCGTGATCGTGGACGGGGCGATCGTGGTGACCGAGGCGATCCTGCGCAAGCGCGAGGCGCGGCCCGACGCCTACCTGCACGAAGCGGACGTGCTCGGCGCGACCAGGCAGGTAGCGCGGCCGATTTTCTTCGCCACCTTGATTATCATCACCGCCTACGCGCCGCTGCTGGCCTTCGAGCGCGCCGAGGGCAAGCTGTTCGCGCCGATGGCGCATACCGTGGGCTACGCGCTGCTGGGTGCGCTGCTGTGCGCGATCACCCTGGTGCCGGCGCTGGCCTGGCTGGCGCTGCGCAAGCCGCGCAAGATGTTCCACAACAAGCCGCTGGAGCGTCTGCAGAGCGGCTATCGCGGTCTGCTCGAACAGCTGCTGCGCCGTCCGCGCGTCGCCTATGCGATCGCCGGCGCCGCGCTGGCCGCGGTGCTGGCGCTGGGCGCGAGCATCGGCCGCGAGTTCCTGCCCGACCTCGACGAAGGCTCGCTGTGGGTGCAGGTGCAGCTGCCCAGCGGCCTGTCGCTGGAGAAGGCCAGCGAGATGGCCAGCGAGTACCGCCGCGTGGTGGGCGAGTTTCCCGAGGTGAGCTACGTGGTCACCCAGCTCGGCCGCAACGACACCGGCAGCGATCCGTGGACGCCTTCGCATATCGAATCCGGCGTGGGGCTGAAGCCATATGCGCAATGGCCGGGTGGCGAGACCAAGGCGCAGTTCGTCAACCGGCTCAATGCACGGCTGCAGCAGCTGCCAGGCATCAGTGTCGGCATCAGCCAGCCGATCATCGATGGCGAGAACGATATGGTCGGCGGTGCGCACAGCCCGCTGGTGCTGCGCATCTACGGCGAGGACTTCAAGGAGCTGCGCCGCGTCGGCGGCGAGATCGTGGGCGTGCTCAAGGACGTGCGCGGCACCGCGGATGCGTCGATCTTCCAGGAACCGCCGATCCCGCAGCTGACCGTGACGGTGGACCGCGATGCGGCCGCGCGCTACGGCATCAACGTGGCCGACATCAACACGCTGATCCAGACCGGCGTGGGCGGTGCGGCGATCACCCAGGCCTATGTGGAGGACCGCGTCTACAACGTCACTGCGCGGGTGCCGCACCAGGTGGCGGCCAGCCCCGCCGCGCTCGGCGGCCTGGTGCTGACCGCACCCTCCGGCGCGCGCGTACCGCTGGCGATGGTGACGCGCATCGTGCAGCAGACCGGCGAAAGCACCATTGCCCACGAGGGCACCGAGCGCCAGCTCACCGTGCGCATCGACAACCGCGACCGCGCGCTGTCGGACTATCTGGCCGAGGCGCAGGCGCGCATCGGCGACAAGGTGAAGTTCGATGCGCGCAAGTACCGCCTGGAATGGGCTGGCCAGTTCGAGAACCAGCAGCGCGCGCAGGCACGCCTGGTGGTGGTGATGCTGCTGGTGCTGGCAGTGATGGCGGTGCTGCTGTTCGCCGAGTTCGGCAATCTGCGCCAGGCCCTGCTGGTGCTGGCGGTGGTGCCGCTGGCCACGCTGGGCGGGCTGATCTCGCTGCACGTAAAGGGCGAGACCTTGAATATCGCCACGGCGGTGGGCTTTATCGCGCTGTTCGGCGTGGCCGTGCAGAACGGCATCATCATGGTCGCCAACTTCAACCGCATGCGCCGCGAAGGCCACGGCGTGCGCGACGCCGTGCTGCTGGGCGCCACCGAGCGCTTCCGCCCCGTGCTGATGACCGCCACGGTGGCCAGCGTCGGCATGCTGCCGGCCGCACTGGCCACCGGCATCGGCACCGACGTGCAGCGCGGGCTGGCCACCGTGGTGGTCGGCGGGCTGGTGATCGCCACCCTGCTTACTTTGTTCATCCTGCCGGCGTTCTACGACGCGCTCGAACGTTTCGTCGAGCGCCGTGCGCGCCGCATGCATCCGGCGAAGGAGATCTGATCATGCGCCAGCTCATTACCAGGTATGCGGGCTGCGCGCTCGCCCTAGGCCTCGCCGGTTGCGCCGTCGGGCCGGACTTCCATCGTCCCGAAGCGCCCAAGGCGCGGATCGAGGCTCCCTCGCTGCCGGACGGCGATACGCAGAAGATCGTCGCCGCGATGGATATTCCCGGCCAATGGTGGACGCTGTTCCACTGCGCGCCGCTGGATGCATTGATCGCCGACGCGCTGCGCCGCAACGCCGATGCGCAAGCCGCGCACGCGGCGCTGCAGGCGGCGTGGGAGAACGTCTATGCGCAGCGCGGTGCGTACTTCCCGCAGGCGAATGCGGGCTACAACCCGACGCGGCAGGACATCGCCAGGGACCTGGCCAGCCCGGCGCAGTCGGGCGCCAGCCTGTACAGCCTGACCACCGCGCAGGTCAGCGTTTCGTATGCGCCGGATCTGTGGAGCGGTACGCGGCGCCAGGTGGAATCGCTGGTGGCGACGGCGCATGCGCAGCGCTTCCAGCTGGAGGCGACCTATCTCACCCTCACCAGCAATCTGGTGAACGCGGCGATCACGGAAGCCTCGCTGCGCGCGCAGATCGACGCCACGCGGGAGATCGTCGAGGCGCAATCGACGATCCTCGCCACCCTGCAGCGCCAGCAGGCGCTGGGCGATGTCTCCGAAGCCGCGGTGGCGGCGCAGCAGGCCGCGCTAGAGCAGAGCCGTGCCGGCTTGCCGCCGCTGGAGAAGCAGCTGGCGCAGCAGCGCGATCTGCTGGCGGCGTTGAGCGGGCGGATGCCCAATGAGCAGATCGATGCGCAGTTCACCTTGGACAGCCTGCAGTTGCCGGCGGAACTGCCGCTGAGCCTGCCGGCGCAGCTGGTGGAGCAACGCCCCGACGTGCGTGCCGCGGAAGAACAGCTGCACGCGGCCAGCGCGGCGATCGGTGTCGCCGCTGCCGCCCGCCTACCCAATGTGCAAATCAACGCCAGCTTCGGCCGCACGGCCGGCAAGGCGGGGGCGCTGTTCGATGCGGGCAGCGGCTTCTGGAACCTCGGTGCCGGCATCACCCAGCCGTTGTTCGACGGCGGCACGCTCAAGCACAAGCAGCGTGCGGCCGAGGCGGGCTATCGGCAGGCAGCGGCGGAGTATCGCGGCACGGCGCTCGCGGCGTTGCAGAACGTGGCCGACGTGCTGCATGCCGTGGAAGCGGACGCGCGGGCGCTGCAGGCGGCGCAGCATGCGGAGCGGGCCGCCGCGCGCAGCCTGGACATTGCACGGAAGCAACTGGCGCTGGGCGACCTCAGCGAAAGCGCGCTGCTCAATGCGCAGCTGGCGTGGCAGCAGGCGCGCATCGCCCTGGTGCAGGCCCAGGCCGGACGCTACGCCGATACGGTGGCGCTGTTCCAGGCGGCGGGCGGCGGCTGGTGGCATCGCGACGATGCCGTGGAGGCGGTCGGTGCGCGGTAACGGTATGGTTAGATATGGACGTTTAGACGTCCATATCGCCAACTCTTTCGCGTGGCTTACGCAATAACTTTCGATATCGCAGGGCCTTTTATGTGCGCTGTGTCACTCGCGACCATGCCATCGGTCATACCCTTGTCGTCTGGGACTGGATGATGTCCCGGCAGGGGAATCTCACAACCAAAGAGGGTGGGTAGACATGGAGTGGAAGAAGTTGCTCACTGGCAGTCTGATGACTGCCGGCATGGTGTTCGCGTTGCCTGTAGTGGCCGGAACCCTGCCTGATCACGAGGAATTCGAAACCGGCTTGTACGTGCCCTTCCAGGGGACGGGTGCGCGTACGGCCCTGCTGCATTTCTCTTATCCGGGCGCCGTGCAGGGCACGCCGGTGGCGTGGTCGGTGGACCTGCTCGATGCGCAGGGCCGCGTGCTGCGCAACTGGCAGGGCCAGAGCGCGCTGCGTGCCGGCGGCACGCAGGCCAAGGTGACCTGGGACGGCCTGGGCGCCGCGGGCGCCACGCTGAGCCCGGGTTTCTACACGGTGCGCCTGCGCGCGATCGCGCTGGACAACGACACCGTACAGCGCATCGGCACCGGCCTGCCGTCCAGCGCGCTCGCGGCGGCGGGCGCCAAGGCGCCGCAGCTGGTGGAAGAGCAGCGCTACGACGTGCTCGTCGGCAGCGTGGCCAAGCCGCAGATGCCGGCGTTCACCGGCCTGCGCCACACCAGCCGCAGCAGCGCGCCGGCGACGATGTCCTCCGCGCTCGTGCAGCCGCAGTCGGTGGGCGCCACGGGCAGCCTGCCGTACACCATCTACTACGGCAATCTGCATAGCCAGACCAACCACAGCGACGGCGGCGGCGACGTCTCCACCTGCGTGGATGCGCAGAATCCGCAGAGCGCGCCGTACGGCCCGGCCGACGCCTACCAGTACGCGCTGAACGACGGCTTGGACATCCTGATGACGTCCGAGCACAACCACATGTACGACGGCTCGACCGGCACCAATGCCTCGGCCAGCCCGGCCACCGCGCACAATCTGTATCAGTCCGGCCTGCAGGCGGCGAGCACGTTCAACGCCGCGCACTCCAACTTCCTGGCCATCTATGGCCTGGAGTGGGGCGTGATCAGCAACGGCGGCCATCTGAACATCTTCAATTCGCCCAGCCTGCTGGAGTGGGAATACAACAGCTCCAACCAGCTGATCGGCGACGTGTTCACCGCCAAGAGCGACTACGCTTCGCTGTACACGCTGATGAAGACCAACGGCTGGGTCGGCCAGTTCAACCATCCGGCCACCAGCGGCCAGTTCAATGCCGGCGGCCAGGATCTGGGCTATACCGCCGACGGCGACCAGGTGATGGTGCTGGCCGAAGTGCTCAACAGCTCGGCCTTCTCGCACAACACCACTGAGACCGAGACCAGCCGCACCAGCTACGAAAACGCGTTCAATATCTTCCTGGAGCGCGGCTACCACGTGGCGCCCAGCTCCGACCAGGACAACCACTGCGCCAACTGGGGCGCCAGCTACACCAACCGCACCGGCGTGCTGATTCCCAATGGCACCACGCTGAGCCTCAACGCCTTCCTCGATGCGATCCGTGCCCGCCACGTGTTCGCCACCGAGGACAAGACCGGCCAGATCGTGCTCACCGCGAACGGCCATCTGATGGGCGAGCGCTTCAGCAACAGCGGCGCGCTGACGCTCACGGTGAACTACGCCAGCACCGCCGGCCACACCGTGCAGCGCGTGCAGGTGTTCGAAGGCGTGCCGGGCAGCAACGGCACGGTGGCCACCACCTCCAGCACCGCCACCACCACCATCACGCCGGCCAATGGCGATCACTTCTACTACGCCAAGATCACCCAGGACGACGGCAAGCAGCTGTGGTCGGCGCCGGTATGGGTGACCCAGGGCGCAGGCAGCGGCGACACCACGCCGCCGACGGTGAGCGCGTCGGAAAGCGGCAGCTCCGGCACCATCACGCTGTCGGCCACGGCCAGCGACAACGTGGGCGTGAGCAAGGTGGAGTTCTATGTCGACGGCGCGCTGAAGGCCACCGACACCGCCACGCCGTACACGGCCACGGTGGACTCGACCACGCTCGCCAACGGCTCGCACAGCCTGGTGGCGAAGGCGTATGACGCGGCCGGCAATGTCGGCACCAGCTCGACGGTGAGCTTCAGCGTGTCCAACAGCAGCGGTGGCGACACCACGCCGCCGACGGTGAGCGCTTCGGAAAGCGGCACTTCCGGCACCATCACCTTGTCGGCCACGGCCAGCGACAACGTGGGCGTGAGCAAGGTGGAGTTCTATGTCGACGGCACGCTCAAGGCTACCGACACCGCTTCGCCGTACACGGCCACGCTCGATTCCACCACGCTCGCCAACGGCAGCCACAGCCTGGTGGCCAAGGCCTACGACGCGGCCAACAACGTCGGCACCAGTGCGACGGTGAGCTTCAGCGTGTCCAATGGCGGCGGCACGGCTACCGAACTGGTGAAGAACGGCGGCTTCGAGAGCGGCGCCACCTCGTGGACGCAGACCAGCGGCGTGATCAACAACACCAGCGGCGAAGCGGCCCACACCGGCAGCTACAAGGCCTGGCTGGATGGCTACGGTTCCGCGCACACGGATTATGTGCGCCAGTCCATCACCATCCCGGCCACCGCCACCAAGGCCACGCTCGACTTCTTCATGCATATCGACACGGCCGAAAGCGGCAGCACCGCCTACGACACGCTGAGCGCGCAGGTGATCACCTCCGCCGGCAAGTACGTGACGCTGGCGACCTGGTCCAACGCCAACGCCGCGACGGGCTACCAGGAGCACACGGTGGACCTGTCGGCGTATATCGGCCAGACCATCCAGATCAACTTCTACGGGGTCGAGGACAGCTCGAATCAGACCTCGTTCGTGATCGACGATGTGAGTGTGAAGGCGCAGTAAGCCGTCGGGCCCGTCATCCCGGCGCAGGCCGGGATGACGGGTTCAGGGTGGCGTATCGGAGTCGGGTATCGAGCGGGCCGGTGGCGGACATGCGGGGACGTTCTCGCGTTGGCGATCGTGCTGTCCGTCTCGTTGGGGTTCGCTGCGCTCACCCCAACCTACGTGTTGGCCGTGCGCTCAATCGATGCGCGTATCGACCGATACCGCTTCCCACGTATCGATATCCACCAGCATCTTCTGCGCATGCCCGCGGATCGCGTCGACCGCATCGCGTCCCAGTGCCAGGCGCAGCGGGGTGTCGTCGGCTTCCAGCGCCTTGGCGATGGCGGCGGCGGCCTTGAGCGGGTCGCCTTCCTGGGTCTGGTGCATGCCGTGCGCGAACTGGCGCGTGGCGCCCACGGTGTCGGCATAGGCCGGCAGTTCCGGCATGTAGCGCATGCCGGCGCCGGCCAGGTTGGTGCGGAATTGCCCGGGTTCCACGATCAGCACCTTGATGCCGAACGGCGCCACTTCGCCGGCCAGTGCCTCGGACAGGCCTTCCAGCGCGAACTTGCTGGCGGAGTAGGCGCTGAAGCCGGCGAACGAAAGCTGCCCGCCCAGGCTGGTGATATTGACGATGGCGCCGCTGCGCTGCGCGCGCAGCAGCGGCAGCGCGGCGCGGATCACGCCGGCGGCGCCGAAGAAATTGGTGTCCATCAGCGCGCGCAGTTCGGCGTCGGGGGTTTCCTCCACCGCGCCGACCACGCTGTAGCCGGCGTTGTTGATCACGATATCCAGGCGGCCGAAGCGCTCGACGCCGGCCATGATCGCGGGGTCGGCCTCGTCCGGCTGGGCCACGTCCAGGCGCTGCGCCAGCACGCGGTCCGGCGCCAGCTTTACCAGCGGGGCCAGGCGCGCGGTGTCGCGCGCGGTGGCGACGACGCTGTCGCCGCGGCCCAGCGCGTAGCGCGCGAAGGCATCGCCGAAACCGCTCGATGCGCCGGTGATGAACCAGACTTTGCCTGCCATGGAAGCCCCCGTAATCACGGTCAAGGAACGCACTCCGCGTTCCGGAGCGGCGATGCTAGCGGATCGCCGCGCGAGTTGTCGGGATGCCTTGTGGCACGTGAAGCGCGCGTCAGTGCGACAGCGCGCGCTCGATCGCTTTTTCCGCCAGCGGCGCCATGCGCGCATAGCCGGCGGGCGTCGGATGCACGCCGTCGCCGGCCAGTTCCGCGTCGAGGCCGCCATCCTGGTTGGCCATGGCGCTGTAGTAGTCCAGATACACGGCGCCGTTGGCCGCGGCGTACTGCTTGATCCACGCATTCAGCGCGCGCACCTTGTCCGCCGGCTGCAGGCCGCGGCGCCACGGGTAGTCGCTGACGGGAAGAATGGAAGCGAGGATCACGCGGATATGGTGGGCGCGCGCCAGCTCCGCCATCGAGCGCAGGTTGTCCTCGATCATCTCCGGCGTGCTCACGCCGCTGTTGCCGGCGATGTCGTTGGTGCCGGCCAGGATCAGCACGGCCGCGGGCTTGAGGTCGATCACGTCCTGGCGGAAGCGCACCAGCATCTGCGGCGTGGTCTGGCCGGCGATGCCGCGGTTCACGTAGGGCTTGCCGGGAAAGAACGCGGTGTCCTGCTGGCGGCCCCAGTTGTCGGTGATGGAGTCGCCGTAGAACACCACGCGCCGCTCGCCGGGCTTGGGCGCTTCGAGGTGCGCATTGGCTTCGCGGTAGCGCGCGAGCTGCGGCCAGTCGGCCAGGCGCTGCTGCAGCGAGGCGATGTCGTCGGGTGCGAGCGAGGATGGCGCGGCGGTGTAGAGCGGGTCGATCGCTTCGGGCCTTGATTGATCGGGCCTGGGTTGATCGGTCCTGGGTTGATCGGGCGCGGCGTGGTCCTGGGCCGAGGCGATGGGCGCGATCAGGACAAGAGCGAGCAGCAGGGTACGGATACGGAAGGCTGGCACGGCGTGGTTCCGTTTGGACGTCCGAACGACGGGAACGTCCCTTGTAGCCGGTTCACCACGCCGATGCGAGCGGCGCGCGCACGCTTTCAGGGGTCGGGGTTCTGCTCGAACTTGCCCAGCACCTGCCACAGGTTGGCCAGCTCGCGCGCCACGTCGGCGCGGTCGCCGTCGCTGATATTGGTGATCAGCACGCGGCCGGTGCCGGTGGTGGGGTTGAACGACATCTGCACGGTGACGCCGGCATCGCCGCCGTTATGGCCCAGCTCGCCGCCGGCGGTGCGCTGCCAGAACAGGCCCTGGTCCAGGCCGTCGCCCGCGCGCACGCCCTTGGGCTGCTCGCCCTTGGGCCAGGCGGGGCCGAACATGGTCTTGTACGAGGCCGCCGACAGCAGGCCGGCGCGGCCGCCGTAGCCGCTGATCATCTCGGCCAGGAACTTGCCCACGTCGTTGCAGGAGGAGTACAGGCCGCTGGCCGCGTAGGACGGGAAGCTGTACGGCGCCAGCGGCTTCTTGTTCTTGTCGTACAGCGTGGCCTGCGGGCCCTGCGTGTCGGACGGCGTCCAGCCGGTGGCGTTCATGCCGAGCTTCTGGAAGATGCGTTCGCGCGTGACCATGCGGTACGGGCTGCCGGCCTTGTATTCCACCGCCAGCGCGACCAGGGCCGAGCCGAGGTTGCTGTAGCGGTAGGTGCTGCCGGGCGCGGTCCTGGCGAAGTTGGCCTCGTTGTAGCTGGCGCCCATCGGCTCGAGATAGGCCTTGAGCAGGCTGCGCGTGTCGAACGAGGCAGGCGTGCCCTTGCCGTAGCTCTGCGTGTAGAACGGCTCGCGGTCGACGATGCCGGAGCTGTGCGTGGCGAGCTGGCGCAGGGTGATGGCGCTGGAGGCGTAGTGCGGGTTGTGCACGTCGAACGGCAGCTGGCGGCTTACGTCGGTATCCAGCGACAGCGCGCCGATCTGCACCTGCTGCATCAGCGCCACCGCCAGCACCGGCTTGGCGATCGAGGCCACGGGCTGCACGGTGTCCGGCGTATACGGGCGCTTGCTGGCCAGGTCCGCATAGCCGAAGCCCTTGGCGTAGCGCACGCCGGCGCGGTCGACGACGGCCACGCAGTAGCCCGGCAGGGTGGACTTCGCCTGCAGTTCGTCCAGCGCCTTCTGCAGGGTGGACGGCGTGGTGGCGGCGGCCGCGCGCGGCAGCGCCTGCGCGGGCAGGCCGGCGGCCAGGCTCAGCGCGGCGGCGAGCGCGCAGGCGGAGAAGCGGGCCAAGGCATGGCCCGCGCTGCGACCCGGCAGGGTCGGCGGCGTGGTGTCGAGGTGCATGGGTTCCCTGTTCGTCCTGAAGCAATGGGGCTCCTGGGTCAGGCATTTTAGCCGGGGCGGGGACCCGGATGGGGCAATTTTCGTGCGGCGCAGCACGAAAGCCGAGGCGGGCGCCTGGCTGGGTCCGCTCAGAACAGCTTGCGGTAGACCACGAAGCCGGAGTGCTCGGCCACCTGGTCGTACAGCCGCATGGCCGTGGCGTTGGTGTGGTGGGTATGCCAGTACACCCGCGGCGAGCCGGCCTGGCGGGCCTGCGCGTAAACGGTCTCGATCAGTGCCTTGCCCACGCCGCGGCCGCGGGCGGCCTCGGCGGTGAACAGATCCTGCAGATAGCAGTTCAGGCCGATCGCGGTGGTGCTGCGGTGGAACAGGTAGTGCACCAGCCCCAGCAGCGCGCCGCCGCTTTCGGCCACCAGCGCATGCACCGGTTCGCCCTCGTCGAAGAAGCGTTCCCAGGTGGTGCGGGTGATTTCCTCCGGCAGCGCGGTGGGGCCGGAGCGGCCGTAGAAGGCGTTGTAGCCGTCCCACAGCGGGGTCCAGGCGGCGAGGTCGCTGCGGCGGATGGGGCGGACGATGACGGGGTGGGGCACGAAGGATCCTCAGGCGGCCGCTGCGCTCGCCGGTGTCTTCAGGAGCCGGCGCTCTCGCGCGCCACGCGGCGGCGGTGCCGCCACCACAGCACCAGCACCACCGCCAGGACGATGCCGCCCAGCGCCCACAGGCTGCTCTGGCCGCGGCGGATCCACATCACCAGCCACTCGTGGTTGTTGGCGCCGAAATAGCCCAGATAGACCCAGATCGGCACGCTGATCAGCGCGGCCAGGCCGTCCAGCAGAAAGAAGCGCATGAACGACACGCGGTGGGTGGTGCCGGCGGTGATGTACACCGCGGTGCGCATGCCGGGCAGGAAGCGCGCGATGAACATCAGGCGATTGCCGTAGCGCTCGAACTTCTCCTGCACCTTGGCGTAGCGCTCCGGCGTGAGCACGCGCGCGACCACCCGCCATTGCAGGATGCGCGCGCCGTAGTGGTGGCCGAGCAGGAACATGCCCGCGTCGCCCAGCAGCACGCCGACCATCGACACCGCGAACATGATGTGCACGTTGCCGTAGCCCAGGCCCGTGATGACGCCGCCGGCGACCAGGGTGATGTCCTCCGGCAACGGCGCGCCGGCACCGCACAGCAGCAGTGCGATGAAGACGGCGGCGTAGCCGTTCTCGGCGAACAGCGTGACGAGTCGTTCAAGCAGATCCATCGACGTCCTTGCCTGGTCGAGCCCCGGCGGAAAGCGAGGGGCGATGATCCCACAGGCGGGCCATTCCATGGGCGCCGGCCGGCGGGGGCGAAGCGGGGGAGCATAACCGCATGGCGCTTCAGTTGGATGTGGCGGGAGGTGGGGCCACGCGCAAGGCCAGCAGCTCGCGCAGCTCCGCTTTCTCCGCGCCGTCGAGCGTGCCTTCGCGGCTGCGCGCGATGAGGAATTCGCGGCGCTGCTCGGTGGCCTGGTGTTCCATGCGCTGCAGCGCGTCGAAGAACTCCACGCGTTGCAGCTCGGGCTCGCCGACCACGGTGGCGGCCATCAGTTTTTGCAGTGCGGGATACTCCGGGCGCTCGGCGAAGTGCTCCACCAGCACCACCGGGTTGATGCCAGGGCGCGCGCGGCACAGGTCGATCAGTTCGGCGAGCAGCTCGATGCCGGGCTTGTCCAGGCGCAGGAAACCGTACGGCCGCACGACCTCGTCGGCCATGCCCGGCTGGGTCAGCAGCAGCGCGATGGCGCTGCGCACCAGGCTGCGCTGCACCGCCACCGGTCGCTGCGCGGCGCGGCGCGGCGCGGCATCGGCCTGCAGCACGGCGCGGGCGCCGGTGCGGCGTTCCAGGTCCTGCGCCATCAGGTCGCGGAAGGCGCCGTCGGGCAGGCGGGCGATCAGCGGGCGGGCGCGCTCGGCCAGGCGGGCGCGGCCGTCGAGGCTGCCGATGTCCACTTCGTGGGCCAGTTCGCCGAAGAAATATTCCGACAGCGGGGTGGCGTTCTTCAGGCGCTGCTCGAAGCCCTGCTTGCCTTCCTTGCGAATCAACGTATCCGGGTCTTCGCCGTCGGGCAGGAACAGGAAATACGCCTGGCGGCCGTCGCGCAGGCGCGGCAGCGCGGCTTCCAGGGCCTTCCATGCGGCGGCGCGGCCGGCGCGGTCGCCGTCGAAGCAGAACACCACGTCGGGCGCGGCGCGGAACAGCACTTCGGTGTGGTCCGGCGTGGTGGCCGTGCCCAGGGTGGCCACCGCGATCGGCAGGCCGGCCTGGTGCATGGCGATCACGTCCATATAGCCCTCGACCACCACGATGCGCGCCAGGTTGCTGTTGGCCTGCTTTACCTGCCACAGCGCGAACAATTCGCGGCCCTTGTGGAACAGCGCGGTCTCGGGCGAGTTGAGGTATTTCGGCCCCTGCTCGGACTGCAGCACCCGGCCGCCGAAGGCGATCACGCGGCCGCGGCGGTCGAGGATGGGGAACATCAGGCGTTCGCGGAAACGGTCGTATTTGTTGCCGCGCTCGTTGCTGGCGACCATGCCGGCGTCGTTGAGCAGCTGCATGCGCTTGGCATCGGTGCCCAGCGCCTTCAGCACGCCGTCGAAACCGGCCGGCGCCCAGCCGATGCGGAAGCGCGCGATGGTGTCGGCGTCGAGGCCGCGCTTCTTGCAGTAGGCCTGCGCCTCGGGGCTGTGCGGCAGCTGGCCTTCGTACCAGCGGGCGGCGCTGTCGAGCAGGCTGTAGAGGTCGGACTTGTCTTCGCGCGGGGCGTTGTCGCGGCCGCCTTCGAAAGGCACTTTCAGGCCGACCGACTGCGCCAGTTCCTCCACTGCGTCGGGGAATTCCAGGCGGTCGTAGTCCATCAGGAACTTGATCGCGCTGCCGTGCGCGCCGCAGCCGAAGCAGTGGAAGAACTGCTTGGCCGGGCTGACGTAGAACGAGGGCGAGCGCTCGTTGTGGAACGGGCAGCAGGCGGTCCATTCGCGCCCGGCCTTCTTCAACGGCACGCGCCGCTCGATCACGTCGACGATGTCGACGCGGGAGAGCAGTTCGTCGATGAAGGTGTCGGGGATACGGCCGCGCATAAGCTCTCTAGTGTACGGGTGCGGTCAAGGGGCGGGGCCGGCTTATGCTGGTGGTCCATCGTCGGGGGAGGCGGGCATGGCGGCAAGTGCACAGGTGCGTTTCAGGCCGGCGGTGGCGGGGGATGTGGCGGCGGCGGTGCCGCTGATCCACAGTTCGGGGCCGGGGGCGTTCGAATACGTGTTCGCGGTACCGGGACGCAGCGATGCGCAGGCCTTCCTGCGCCACGCCTTTGTCGACGGCGCCGGCGAATTCGGCTGGCGCAACCACTGCGTGGGGGAGTTGCACGGGCGGGTGGTGGCGGTCGGCGCCGGCTACGGGGCGTCGGCGCAATGGACGTTCACCTTGGCGGCGGCGCGGCAGATCTTGGCTTTCTTCGGCTGGCGGCATGCGGGCGGGGTGATCGCGCGCGGCCTGCGGGTGGAGGGGGTGATCAGGCCGCCGTCGGGGCGGATGCATTACCTGGCCCACCTGGGCGTGGAGCCGGCCCTGCGCGGGCGCGGCATCGGCGCGGCGCTGGTCGAGCATCTGGCCGCGCAGGCTGCCGCTTTGGGGCGCATGCCGCTGGCGCTGGATGTGGCGGTAACCAATCCGCGCGCGCAGGCGCTGTACGAGCGCTGCGGCTTTGCGGTGACCGGGGAGCGGCCCTCCGCCCTGGCCGATGCGCGGGGACAGGTGCCCCCGCATCGGCGCATGGAGCGGTGGGGCCAGGTGATGGGGAACTAGGCGATGTGGAAGATGCCGACCACGGCCAGCAGCGCGATCAGGAACAGGATCACGAAGATCGCGAACAGGACCTTGGCGATGGTGCCGGTGATGCCGGAGACCGAGTAGAAACCCAGCCAGCCGGTGACCAGCGAAACGATGGCGAAGATGATGGCCCACTTGAGCATGCGTCTCTCCTTAGTCGTAGGCCGCGGCAGCGGCATCCGCGAGGGTTGCCGTGCCGGCGTGAAGGACTTGGCTGGATAATGCGTGGGCGGCGTCATGCCGCGACGCGGCTTTAACGCCGCGTTGGAAACGGTTTAGTTCGGAGATAACGCCATGTTGACGGCGATGATGTTGCGCGCGCAGCGCGCGATCGTGCGGCGCTTCGAGGAAGCGGGCGCGACGAGTACGGAATCGGCGCGCGGCGCCGAGGAGCTGAAACTGACGCCGGGCATTGCCTGGTACCAGCTGGTGGAGCGCGGCGTGCTGCGCTGCCCGGGCGAGGGGCGCTATTTCCTGGACCGCGAGCGCTGGGAGCAGGTGAGCAGCCAGCGCCGCCACCACGCATGGGTGATGGTGGTGGCCGTAATCGCGCTGGTGCTGCTGCTGTTCTGGCTGCGTACGGCGGGCGGCCTGGGCCACTAGGGGCCTTAAGTGAGGCAGGCCTCAGGTGAGGCAGGCCTCAGGCGAGGCAGGCCTCAGGCGAGGCGGGCCTTCACGCGGGCCGAGACCACGGCCATGTCGGCGCGGCCGGCGGACTGCTGCTTCACCGCGGTGACCACCTTGCCCATGTCGCGGGCGGAGCTGGCGCCGGTGCTGGCGATGGCGGCGGTGATCAGCTCGTCGATCTCCGCTTCGCTGAGCTTGGCCGGCAGGTAGGTCTCGATCACGGCGACTTCGGCGCGCTCGGCGTCGGCCAGGTCCTGGCGCTGGGCGGCGTCGAACTGGGTGATCGAATCGCGGCGCTGCTTGAGCATCTTTTCCAGCACGGCCAGGGTCTGCACGTCGTCCAGCTCGATGCGCTCGTCCACTTCGCGCTGCTTGATCGAGGCCAGGATCAGGCGGATCACGGCGAGGCGGGCCTTGTCGCCGCCGCGCATGGCGTTCTTCATGTCTTCTTGGAGCTGTTGCCTGAGGGACATGTCACTCTCCGGGGAGGGGCTGTTGGCGTGAAGGAAACGCATAAAGCCGGCGTTGCCTGAGGCAACGCCGGCCGATGCTGGAGCGATAAGGCAGCGGCTGCGGATGCTCGCGCCGGCTGCCGTGGCATGAAAGGTGGCAGGCGGCGCCGCTGGCGCCAGGCCTCGACCTTTGCGTCCGCCGAAGGGCGGACGGCAGCCTCAGTACAGGCGCGTGCGACGCGAGGTGTCGCGCGAGAGACGGCGCAGGTGACGCTTCACCGCGGCGGCGCGCTTGCGCTTACGCTCCTGGGTCGGCTTTTCGTAGAACTCGCGCTTGCGGGTCTCGGCCAGGACGCCGGCCTTTTCACAAGTACGCTTGAAGCGACGCAGGGCAAGCTCGAACGGCTCGTTCTCGCGGACTTTTACGCTGGGCATGGAAACTCCGAGTGGTAAACTTGCCCGTCTGATCGGGCGAGCCGCGAAGTATAGCGTGGACACGAAGCAATTTTCAAAGCCCGTGCTGGGCATCGAGACGTCCTGCGACGAGACCGGGGTGGCCCTGCTGCGCTGGGAGCCCGCCGCGCCGGGCCGCGGCCTGCTGTCCCATGCCCTGTACAGCCAGATCAAGCTGCATGCCGACTACGGCGGCGTGGTGCCGGAACTGGCCAGCCGCGACCACGTGCGCAAGCTGCTGCCGCTGGTGCGCGAGGCCCTGGCCGAGGCCGGCCTGACCCCGCAGGACGTGGGCGGGGTGGCCTATACCGCCGGCCCCGGCCTGGTCGGGGCCCTGCTGGTGGGCGCCTCCGCCGCGCGGGCCATGGCCTGGGCGCTGGGCGTGCCGGCCATCGGCGTGCACCACATGGAAGGCCACCTGCTGGCCCCGCTGCTGGAGGAGGACCCGCCGGAGCCGCCGTTCGTGGCCCTGCTGGTCTCCGGCGGGCATTCCATGCTGGTGGAAGTGCAGGGCATCGGCCGCTACAAGATCCTGGGCGACACCCTGGACGACGCCGCCGGCGAAGCCTTCGACAAGACCGCCAAGCTGATGGGCCTGCCGTATCCCGGCGGCCCGGCGCTGGCCGCGCTGGCCCAGCAGGGGCGGGCGGGCGTGTTCCGCTTCTCGCGGCCGATGACCGACCGGCCCGGGCTGGATTTCAGCTTCTCGGGCCTGAAGACCCAGGTGCTGCTGGCGTGGCAGCAGTCGGACCAGTCCGAGCAGACCCGCGCCGACGTCGCCCGCGCCTTCGAGGAAGCCATCGTCGACACCCTGGCGATCAAGTGCCGCCGCGCCCTGCAGGCCGCCGGCGCCCAACGGCTGGTGATCGCCGGCGGCGTGGGCGCCAACAAGCGCCTGCGCGCGGAGCTGGCCGAGGCCGGCGCCAAGGAAGGTTTCCGCGTGTATTTCCCGCGCCTGGCCTTCTGCACCGACAACGGCGCGATGATCGCCCTGGCCGGCGCGATCCGCCTCGCCGCCGGCCAGCAGCAGGACGAAAGCGTGCAGGTCTTCCCGCGCTGGGACCTGGAAACCCTGCCGGCGGTTTAAGCGCGCGTGATGCGCGCCAGGGAATAGGGAATCGTCAATAGGGAATAGGAAAAGCGGCGCGCGACGAGACGAAGCGCTACGCTTTTCCTATTCCCTACTCTCTATTCCCTGTTCCCGCCCAAAGAGCCATGGACATCGTTTTCATCGAAGACCTGCGCATCGACACCGTCATCGGCATCTACGACTGGGAGCGCCGCGTGCGGCAGACGCTGTCGTTCGACCTGGAAATGGCCTTCGACAACACCCGGCCCGCGGCCAGCGACGACATCGCCGACACGCTCAACTACAAGGACGTGTCCAAGCGCCTGATCGAATACGTGGAAGCCTCCAGCTTCGGCCTGGTCGAGACGCTGGCCGAGCGCTGCGCGGCGATCGTGCGCGAGGAATTCGGCGTGGCCTGGGTGCGGCTGAAGCTGTCCAAGCCCGGCGCGGTGCGCGGCGCCCGTTCGGTCGGCGTGCGCATCGAGCGCGGCGTGCGTCCGGGCTGAGCGGCGGCATGGCACGCGTTTACCTGAGCCTGGGTTCCAACCAGCAGCCGCGGCGGTATCTGCACGCCGCGCTGGACGAACTGCGCGCGCGCTTCGGCGCCATCGAGGTATCGCCGGCCTACCGCAGCAAGGCGGTGGGCTTCGACGGGCCGGACTTCGTCAACCTGGCGGTGGGCCTGGATACCGAGCTGGCGCCGGAAGCGCTCAACGACTGGCTGCATGCGCTGGAAGACCGCCACGGACGCCGCCGCGACGTGCCGCGTTATTCCGACCGCACGCTGGACGTGGACATCGTGCTGTACGGCGACCTGGTGCGGCAGGGCGAAGGGCACCTGGACATTCCGCGCAAGGAACTGAAGCACGCCTTCGTGCTGCGACCGATCGCCGACATCGCGCCAGGCTTGCGCCACCCTGTCGACGGGCGAAGCATGGCCGAGCTGTGGGCGGCTTTTCCCGCGGCGAGCGAGCCGTTGACGGTCGAGCCGCTGTAAGGACGCACTGTCGCGTTTCCGGCGCAGATGCTAGAAATCGCGGCGCAACTTTCACCAAGGGACGAGGTAGGGGATATGGCAGGCAAGTTTGCGCGCAGTTGGAATCTGATGAAGGCGAGCGCAGCGGTGCTGCGTTCGGACAAGGCGTTGATGATGTTCCCGCTGCTGTCGGGATTGTGCTGCCTGCTGGTGGCGGCAAGCTTCATCATCCCCATTGCCATTGCGGCGGCGGGCATGGAGCACGTGAGCCGCGACAAGCTGCCGCTCGGCTGGTACGTGGCGACGTTCGCGTTCTACCTGGTGCAGTACTTCGTGATCATCTTCTTCAATACCGCGCTCGCCGGCGCGGCGCTGCAGCGCCTGCGCGGCGAAGAGACCAGCCTGGCGGCCGGTTTCGCCATCGCCAAGTCGCGCGTCGGCGCGATCTTCGGCTATGCGCTGATCGCCGCCACGGTGGGCCTGTTCCTGCGCGCGCTGCAGGAGCGGCTGGGTTTCGTCGGCCGCATCGTGGCCGGCCTGCTCGGCCTGGCCTGGACGGTGGCCACCTTCCTGGTGGTGCCGGTGCTGGCCAGCGAGGAGATCGGTCCGATGGAAGCGGTGAAGCGCAGCGTGGAGCTGCTCAAGCGCACCTGGGGCGAAAACCTGATCGGCAACGCCGGGATCGGCGTGGTGTTCGGGTTGCTGAGCTTCGTGTTGATCGTGGTCATGGGCGCCCTGGTGGTCGGTGCGCTGACGACGGAGTCGCTGCCGCTGATCGTGGCGGCCATCGCGGTGGCGGTGGTGAGCCTGATCGTGCTGGCGCTGGTGCAGGCTTCGCTGCAGGGCATCTATTCGGCGGCGCTGTACCAGTACGCCGAAGAGGGCAAGGTCGGCGGCGGTTTCGACCAGGCGCTGCTGGAGCAGGCGTTTCGCACCAAGAGCTGATGCGCGCGCCGGTGCGTATCGGGAAGGGCGGCAGCGATGCCGCCCTTTTTCATGGCATCAGATCGACAGCGAGCGGCCGCCGTCGATGCGGATGATCTGGCCGGTGACGAAGGGCGCGTCGCGCAGCAGCCACAGCACGGCGCCGGCCACGTCCTGCGGCGAACCGGCGCGCCGTAGCGGGGTGCGCGCGAGCATGGCCTGCTGGTCGTCGTAGGGCTTGCCGTCGCTGGGCCACATCACCGCGCCGGGGGCGATGCCGTTGACGCGGATGTCGGGGGCCAGATCCAGCGCCAGCGAGCGCGTCATCGCGGCGAGCGCGGCTTTGGCCATGCAATAGATGGGGTGGTTGGCGAGCGGGCGTTCGGCGTAGACGTCGACCAGGTTGACAATGGCGCCATGCGTTTCGCGTAGCGCCGGGGTGGCGGCCTGGGCGAGGAAGAACGGGGCCTGCGCGTTGGAGGCGAACAGTTCGTTCCATTGCGCGGTGGTGGCGCTGCCGACCGGGGTGGGAAAGAAGGCGGAGGCGTTGTTGACCAGGGCGTCGAGGCGGCCGTAGTGCTGCAGCGCCTGTTCGATCATCGCGGGCAGGCCGTCGAGGTCCGCCAGTTCGCCCTGGATGGCCAGCGTGCTGCCCGCGCGCTGGTGTTCCAGTTCGGCCGCAAGCGCGACGGCTTCGTTGACCGAGCTGCGGAAATGCAGGACGAGGTCGTAGCCCGCCGCATGCAGCGTGCGCGCAATCTCCGCGCCGACGCGCTTGACGCCGCCGGTGATCAAGGCGACGGGGCGTTCCTGACGTGGCGGCATGCGCGGCTCCTGCGGGCGAAACAGCCGGCAGCTTGCCGGAAAGCGTGCGGGAGGTCATCCCGCGCCGCGACGTTTTCTATTTCGGCGGATGGTGCTTGTCGCTGCGCGAGCGCGTCACGCGCGCCATCACGCGCGCGGCGCCGGTCGCGGTTTTCTCCACCACCGCATTGCGGGCGCGGCGCACGGCGCCGGGTTGGCGTTCGACGGCAGCGGCGAGGCGCGCGTCTTCGCCGCCGCCTTCGAAGTCGAAATCTCCGCCGAACATCGAGATGGCGGTGCTCGCTACTTGTCCCGTGTCGTAATACGCATAGGCGCCGACGCCGAGCGCACCCACCACCGGCAGCCAGCGCGACAGGCCCTTGCCTACCGTGCGCTGGGTGATCTTCACGCCGACGCGCTTGGCCACGCGCTCGGCCACCGCATACGACATGCGGCGGAACAGCAGGCGGTCGCCCATGCGCACCACCAGGTCGCGGAACGCCTGCGCGGCGGTGTGGCGGAACAGGCACCACAGCATCTGTTCGCGGCCCAGTTCCGCGTGGCGGCCGTAGGCGGCGGCGATGTCGCTGACCATCTGCGCCTGGATCTTCCAGATCGCGATCAGCTCCGGCAGCACGGTAAGCCAGCCCAGCGGCCCCGGCGGCAGCGCCAGCGAGCCGGCGGTGAGCGCGGCGCGCTGCGCGGCGCGGTTGGCGATGCGGCGCGCCTCGGTCTCCGGCTCGCCGCTGGGGCCGACCTTGCTGCCCGGGATGTCGCTGACGAAGTCGAGGATCGCGCGGGTCACGCGGCTGTGGTCTTCCGCGGTGATCACGGCGGGGAGTTGCTTGCGGTCGTCGCTCATGCGGGCCTCGGGGACTGGGGTGCCTGGTCGCGGGTGGAGTCTAGGCGTTGTCGATGAAACCGTTGCGAACGCTGCGCCGTTATCGGCCGGTGTGGCCGCAACCGATTGTTCCCGCAAGATATTGCGCTCGAAAGCATGACTTTCGGGGCAGGTAAATGAAAGGTAGGACTGGCAACGTTATAACGTATCGAAACGCAGCCGCCCTCCACCTACTCCCCGAGTGACCCGATGAAGCACACCCTGCTCGCCCTCAGCCTTGCCGCCGCCTTGTTCGCCGCCGCCGCCCAGGCCGCCGACACCGATACCACCGGCACGGATACCAACAGCGGCGCACGCAACAAGCCGCCGGCCAAGGTGCAGCAGCTGGGGGCGATCGACGTGAGCGCCGCGCTGGATATCTCGCGCAACGCGCTGTCGCCGGATACCGGCAGCAGCCAGTACGTGATCGACCAGAAGGCCATCGCGCAGCTGCCGCTGGGCGACAGCACGCCGGTGAACCAGGTGCTGCTGCAGGCGCCGGGCGTGGTGCAGGACTCCTACGGCGGCCTGCACGTGCGCGGCGACCACGCCAACCTGCAATACCGCATCGACGGCGTGATCATTCCCGAATCGATCTCCGGCTTCGGCCAGACCCTCGACACCCGCACCATCAAGAACGTGAAGCTGCTCGACGGCGCGCTGCCCGCGCAGTACGGCCTGCGCACCGCCGCGGTGGTCGACATCAGCACCAAGAGCGGCCACGACCTGGGCAACGGCGGCAGCGTCGGCATCACCGGCGGCTCGTTCGGCACGCTCAATCCGAATGCCTCGTTGTGGGGCAGCACCGACCGCTGGAGCTACTTCCTCACCGCCAACTATCTGGAAAGCGACGTCGGCATCGAAAACCCCACGCCGAGCCGCAAGCCGATCCACGACCACACCAACCAGGTGAAGGCGTTCGGCGACATCTCGTACCTGATCGACAACCAGACCCGCCTGAGCTTCCTGTTCGGCATGGCCAACAGCCGCTTCCAGATCCCGAACAACCCGGGCCAGACGCCGACCTTCGGCTATCTGGACGTCACCGATTTCGATTCGGCCAAGCTCAACGAACAGCAGCGCGAAAACACCCGCTTCGGCGTGCTCGCCCTGCAGGGCAAGCTCGGCGCCACCGACTACCAGGTGTCGGTCGGCCAGCGCTATTCCAGCCTGACGTTCACGCCGGACATGATCGGCGACCTGATGTTCAACGGCGTCGCTTCCGGCATCAACCGCAGCAACCGCGCCAGCACCCTGCAGGCGGATTTCGCCACCCCGCTGGGCGATGCCCACACGCTGCGCTACGGCGTGTACGGCAGCTTCGAGCGCGCGCCCAGCAGCACCAGCGCCTGGGTGTTCCCGGTCGACGCCGACGGCAACCAGTCCAGCACCACGCCGATCAATATCCTCGACGGCAACCGCCTCACCGCCAAGACCTGGTCCGGCTACGTGCAGGACGAATGGAGCATCGGCGAAAAGCTCACCGT
Organism: Dyella marensis; assembly: GCF_049532885.1. Classification (NCBI taxonomy): domain Bacteria; kingdom Pseudomonadati; phylum Pseudomonadota; class Gammaproteobacteria; order Lysobacterales; family Rhodanobacteraceae; genus Dyella; species Dyella marensis. The sequence continues at coordinate 4,508,321 of NZ_CP064029.1, read as the reverse complement.
GAACTACGGCCTGCGCGGCGACGTGTACAAGGCCTTCCGCACCGAAAGCCAGCTGAGCCCGCGCCTGGGCGCGGTCTACCAGGCCAGCGACGACACCACCCTGCACGCCGGTTACTCGCGCTACTTCACGCCGCCGGCGACCGAGGCGATCACCACCACCAATATCCAGAAGTTCGACGGCACCACCAATGCGCTGCCGGACAACGGCAGCAACACGCCGCTGGCCGAGCGCAGCGATTATTTCGACGCCGGCATCCAGCAGCGCATCGGTTCCTCGCTGACCCTGGGCCTGGATGCGTACTACCGCAAGGTGCGCCGCCTGCAGGACGAAGGCCAGTTCGGCGCCGCGCTGGTGTATTCCACCTTCAACTACGCCAAGGGCCGCATCCGCGGCGTGGAATTCACCGCGGACTACGACAACGGCCCGTGGTCGGCCTACTTCAACGTCGCGCTGTCGCAGGCGATGGGCGAGCGGGTGATCACCAGCCAGTACAACTTCGCGCCGGACGATCTGGCCTACGTGGCCGACCATTACATCCACCTGGACCACGACCAGAAGATCGCCTCCTCCGGCGGCGTGAGCTACGCCATCGATCCGGCCACCCGCGTCGGCGCCAACTACCTGTTCGGCAGCGGCCTGCGCCGCGACGGCACAGTGCCGAACGGCGCCTCGATGCCGGCCTACTTCCAGCTCAACCTCAGCCTGTCGCACGACTTCGAGTTCCAGAGCACCGGCAAGCTGCACACCCAGCTGGCCGTGATCAACGCGCTGGACCGCACCTACCAGCTGCGCGACGGCACCGGCATCGGCGTGGGCGCGCCGCAGTTCGGTCCGCGCCGCGGGCTGTACGCCACGGTGCAGAAGGACTTCTAAGCGGCTCGATGCACGAACGCCGCGCCCGCAAGGGCGCGGCGAGCGCTATCCTTGCGCGATGAATCCCAGCTTTTCCCGCCTTCCCGAGCCCGGCGCCGACGAGCGCGCCCACTCCGACCATCTGCTGGCGCGCCTGCGCGAACACATTGCCGCGCACGGCCCCATGCCCTTCGCCGAATACATGGGCCGCTGCCTGTACGAGCCGGGCCTGGGCTACTACAGCGCCGGCGCCACCAAATTCGGCGCGGCAGGCGACTTCATCACCGCGCCGGAACTGGGCGACCTGTTCGCGCGTTGCGTGGCGAAAGTCATCGGCCCGGTGCTGGAACTGCTTGGCGACGAAGCCGACGTGCTCGAACTCGGCGGCGGCAGCGGTGCTTTCGCCGAATCCGCGCTGCTGGCCTTCCACGCCAACGCGCAGCTGCCGCGCCGCTATCTGATCCTTGAACCCAGCGCCGACCTGCGCGAACGCCAGCGCGAGCGCCTGGCCGCGGCGTTGCCGCCGGCACTGTTCGCGCGCGTGCAATGGCTGGATCGCCCGCCGGAAGAAGCATGGCGCGGTGCGCTGTTCGCCAACGAAGTGATCGACGCCCTGCCCACCACGCGCTTCACCTTGCGCGCGGGCGAGGTCTACGAGGAATACGTCGCGCTCGACGGCGAAGGCCGGCTGATGCGCGTCGATCGTCCCGCCGACGCGCTGGTCTCCGGCGCCGTGCGCCATCTGGAGCGCGATACCGAAAGCAGCTTCGCCGACGGCTACCGCTCCGAAGTGCTGCCGCAGCTGCCGTACTGGATGCAGGCCATCGCCGGCTCGCTCACTGCTGGCGTCATGTTGTTTATCGACTACGGCTACGTGCGCCGCGAGTACTACCAGCCCGGCCGCAGCGACGGCACATTGATGGCGCACTACCGCCACCACGCGCACGCCGATCCGCTGTTCCTGCCCGGCCTCAACGACCTCACCGCCTCGGTGGATTTCACCGCGCTGGCCGAAGCCGGCAACCAGGCCGGTTTCGGCGTGGCGGCGTATCTGCCGCAGGCGCAGTTCCTGATCGCCGCCGGCCTGCAGCAGGCCTTCGAAGACGCCTATGCCGACGCACCGGACGAAGCGGCGCGCTACCGCCTCGCCCAGCAGGTGAAGAAGCTCACCTTGCCGGACCAGATGGGCGAACGCTTCCAGGCGATGGTGCTGGCGCGCGGCACGGACGTGGTGCCGCTGCCGGCCCAGATGCTCGAAGCCGATCAGGGCGACCGTCTGTAAGGGGGCGCCGTCGCCGCTGCCGGCGACGGCAGTACGTCAATGCAGGACGGGCGCCGCGCCCGCCGATCCCTGCTCCGCCTGCAGCGGCTTCACCGGCGTGTTGTCGTCGGGCCGCTTGCCCAGCTGGCGTGCCTTGTACAGCTCCGCCGCCACCTGGTAGTACGCCGTCGCCTCGTCCACCTTGGTGCGGTCCACCGGCTGCACCGGCACGCCGTCGCCGGTGTCGTAGTCCGGGCGAAGCTGTTCGAGCTTGCGCTGCGGTTCCAGCACGGTCAGCACGTCGTCGCGCAGATAGCCCAGCTTCTCGTAGGTGGCGGGGAAGGCACGCTCGCGGCCGGGTTCCAGCTGGAACAGGTCGTAGCCGAAGAAGCGGCTGCGGTAGCTGAAATTCAGCATGCCCAGCACCGTGGGCATGATGTCGATCTGCGCCATCAGCCGGTGCACGCGCTGCGGCGGGATATGCTTGGGCGCATAGATCCACAGCGGGATGTGATAGCGGTTGATCGGCACGCTGGTGCGGCCCGCGCTGGAGGCGCAGTGGTCGGCGGTGATCACGAAGATGGTGTCGTCGAAATACGGCTTGCTGGCGGCGCGCTTGAGGAAGTCGGCGATCGACCAGTCGGTGTAGGCCACCGCCGCCTCGCGCGTGCCGTTCTTCTCCTTCACGCGGCCGGCGGGCACGGTGAAGGGGCGGTGGTTCGAGGTGGTCATGATGTGCAGGAAGAACGGCTTGCCTTCGGCGTGAATGCTGTCCATCTGGCGCATCGCCAGGGTGTACAGGTCTTCGTCCGCCACGCCCCACACGTTCTCGTGGTGGATCGGGTCGTCCTTGTTGATGTCGTTGCGGTCGACCGCCCGATACCCGTTGTGGTTGAAGAAGTAATTCATGTTGTCGAAGTAGCCGTAGCCGCCGTAGACGAAGTCCGACTGGTAGCCGCGCGCGTTGAACACGTTGGCCACCGAGAACAGGTCCTCGTTGTTGTGCGCCTTGATCAGCGAATCGCCCGGCGTCGGCGGAATGGCCAGCGACAGCGCTTCCAGGCCGCGCACGGTGCGCGTGCCGTTGGCGTAGAGGTTGTCGAAGAACAGGCTCTGGTCGACCAGCTTGTCGAGGTTCGGCGTGATGCCGCGGTCGTCGCCGAAGGTCTGCATGAAGTCGGCCGAGAAGCTCTCGATGCTGATCAGCACCACGTTCAGGCGCTTCTCCGGCCCTTCGTGGCGGATCTCGCGGGTGAGATCGCGCGGGTCGTTGCTGACAAACGTGGCCTCGGGCGTCTTCAGCATGGTGCGCACGTCGCGGAAGGCGCGCTCGTCCGGCAGGGTGGTGTAGAAGCGCGAGTATTCCAGGTGGCTGCTGCGGAAGGCGGCGAAGAACTCGTAGATGCCGTTGCCGGAGAGTTCGTTGACGAAGTTGTTGTCGGTGCGGTCCTTCAAGGTGCCCTTGAATGCGGCCACGGTCACCACGGTCAGCACCAGCCACACCAGCGCCACCTTGGCGCGCTGCCAGAAGCGCGTGCCGGCGTCGCGCGTGCGCAGCCCGCGGCGGCTCACCAGCAGGGCGATCAGCACGGTCAGCGCCAGCAGGCTCAGCCAGCGGCCCAGCGGATACGACTCGCGGATATTGCCGATCACCTCGGTGGTGTAGACCAGGTAATCCACCGCGATGAAGTTGAAGCGCGTGCCGAACTCGTTCCAGAACACCAGTTCCGACGCGCCCACGAACATCAGCCAGTACAGCATCAGCGCCGCCAGCAGATACAGCGCCCACTGGCCCGTGCGCGACACGTAGGCGCGCCGCGGCATCAGCCACAGGAACAGCACCATCGGCCACGCGATGTAGATGTAGGTGATCAGGTCGTACAGCAGGCCCACGCCGAAGGCGTAAGCCCAGTACAGCGGGCTATGCGGCACGCCCTTGCCCGACATCACGAGCAGGGCCACGCGGGTGATCGCGCCGATCGCCACGTAGGCGAAGGCCAGCCACCACAGGGGGCGGAAACGCTGGCGCAGGGGCGAAGCGGAGGAATCGGCGGCTGACAAGGGGCGGCTCCGGAAATCGTGTGGGGGCCCGTCGTTGCGGGACGGCAACAGGCATCCCGGGCGTTATACAACGGAATGGCTTAGCCGTAGCTTCCGCGCAGGGCCGCAATGGCGTCGATACGGGCCTTTTCCATCGCCGCGCCCACCGCCGGCCCCTGCAGCCCCTTGGCCACGAAGGCGCCGGCGCCGATCGCCGCCGCGGCGGCGCGCGCGGCGCGCAGATACGCGGCCTGCGGGTAATCGCTGTGTTCCAGGCCCAGGCGGCCGCGCTTGTCGGCCTCGCAGGCAGCGAGGAACACCTCCAGCCGTTCCGGGCGGCGCAGCGCGTCGAGCGCGCCGAGCACGCGCAGCACGGTGGAGGGCTTGAGCTCGAAGGCGCGATGCGCGTTCAGGTGCTCGCGGCAGACCTGCTCGGCCAGCGCGGCGAATTCGGTGGGCACGCGCAGGCGCGCGCACAGCTGGCGCAGCGGTTCGACGCCGGCCTCCTCGTGGCCGAGATGGCGCGGCAGCACGTCGGCCGGCGTCAGTGCCTTGCCGAGGTCGTGCGTGAGCGCGCAGAAGCCGACCAGCTCGTTGCCCGGCGCGATGCGCGCGGCCATGTCCAGCACCATCTCGATATGGATGCCGGTGTCGACCTCCGGATGGTATTCGGCGCGCTGCGGCACGCCGTACAGCGCATCGATTTCCGGAAACAGCACGGCCAGCGCACCGCTGGCGCGCAGCACCTGCAGGAAGGCCGAGGGGCTCGGCTCGCCCAGCGCGCGGCGCGTTTCCTGCCATACGCGCTCGGGCACCAGATGGTCCACTTCGCCTTCGCGCACCATGCGGCGCATCAGCTCCATGGTTTCCTCGGCCACGGTAAAGCCCAGCGGCGCGAAGCGCGCGGCGAAGCGCGCCACGCGCAGCAGGCGCACCGGGTCTTCGACGAAGGCGGGCGAGACGTGGCGCAGCACGCGCTGCTCGATATCGCGCGCGCCGCCGAACGGATCGACCAGGCCCCCGGCTTCGTCCATGGCGATGGCATTGATGGTGAGGTCGCGCCGCTCCAGGTCCTGCTCCAGCGTCACCGCCGGGTCCGCATGCACGGCGAAGCCGTGGTAGCCGCGGCCGGTCTTGCGCTCGGTGCGCGCCAGCGCGTACTCCTCGCCGGTGTCCGGATGCAGGAATACCGGGAAATCCTTGCCCACCGGCTTGTAGCCGAGCGCAAGCAGCTGCTCCGGCGTGGCGCCGACCACCACGTGGTCGTGGTCGCTGACGGGACGCTGCAGCAAGCGATCGCGGACGGCGCCGCCGACTAGATAGATACGCATGGCCGCGATTCTGCCATGCGCGGCGCCGCGGCTCAGCGCATGGCGCGGTAGCGGTCCAGCCGCCGCTGGCGCGGCGAACCCTGCAGCAGCACCGGCAGCCAGGGCGTCAGCGGCTCGGCGCGGATGCCCAGCGCGGCGTAGCCGTCCTGCTTGCCCACCGAGTCGGTGCGCAGGGTCAGGAAGTTGTCGTAGGAGAACGGCTTGCCCGGCAGCAGCTCGGCCAGGCGCGCCTGGATGCGGCCCAGCGCATCGGGCAGGGGCAGGATGCGCGTGCGCAGGCCGAGCGTGTCGCGGATGCCATGCACGATCTCGCCCAGGGTCAGCACTTCGGGGCCGTACAGCTCGAACGTGCGGTCGATGCTGAGCCGGTCGTCGGCGATGCAGCGCGCGAAGGCTTCCGCCACGTCGCCCGCATAGGTCGGCGCCAGCCGCGATCCGGCGCGCGCCAGCGGCAGGACGGGCATCAGGCGCAGCAGCGCGGCGAAGCGGGAGACCAGGCCGTCGTTGGCGCCGAACATCACGCTGGACTGGTAGATGGTCCAGTCCAGGCCGGACTGGCGCACCACCGCCTCGGCTTCGCCGCGCGTCTTCAGATAGCGCGACAGGCCCTGGCCGGCCTTCAACGCGCTCATCAGATGCAGGCGTCCGACGCCAGCGGCCTGGCAGGCGCCGGTGACCCGGCGCGCCAGTTCCACATGGATTTCCTGCAGCGAACGGCCGCTGGCCGGATGCAGCGAGCCGATCATATGGATCACCGCATCGGCGCCTTCGAACTGCCGGCGCAGCGCATTGCCGTCGTAGACGTCGGTGCTGTGGATCTCCACGCCCGGCACTACCGCCAGCGCGCGGCGCCGCTCGCGGTTGCGCGACAGCAGCACGATGCGGTGCCCGTCCATGGCCAGCCGCGGCACCAGATAGCTGCCGACGAAACCGGTGCCGCCGAGAATGACCAGACGTTTGGCGCTCATGACGGAAACCTCACTGCGAAGGACTGTTCGTGGCATCGCCGGCCGGCGGCGCGGGCACCGTGGCGGCCTCCGCCGGCGCCACCGCCGCCGCGGGCGCCGGGCAGCTCACCGGGCGGCGCGGCGTGTTGCGGTCGGGCAGCGCATAGGCCTGGCCGATCGCGGTCAGGCGCGACGCCAGCGGTGTGGCGTTGCCATTGAGGCGCCAGTCGTAGATCACCGCGAAGGACATCACGCGCGCCACGTACTCGCGGGTCTCCTTGAACGGCATGCTGGCCACGAACAGGTCCGGCGGCAGCGTGCCGCGCGCGGCCAGCCACTGGTCCAGGCGGGCGGGGCCGGCGTTGTAGGCGGCGCTGGCCAGCCATGGCGCGCCGTTGAAGCGTTCGGCCATCTGGGCGAGATAGCGCGTGCCCAGCACGATATTGGTCACCGGGTCGTACAGCGAATCGGCGCCGGCCCAGTTCAGCCCGTTGCGCCGCGCGACCATCGCCGCGGTATCCGGCAGCAGCTGCATCAGCCCGCGCGCATTCGCGCCGGAGCGCGCATCGGCGGCCCAGGCGCTTTCCGCGCGCAGGATCGCGTAGGCCCAGGACGGATCGATGCCGGCCTCTTCGGCCTGCGGCACCAGCCCGTCCTGGCTGGCCAGCGGAAAGCGCTGCTCGTAGTAGCGCAGCGCCTCGCCCTTGTTGAAGGTGAACACCGCGCGGTCGTACCAGCCGCGGCGATAGGCAAGGTCCACCGCGAGTTTCAGCGTGGCCATGTCGGCGCCGTCCAGCGCCTTGCCCCATTCGCGCCGCGCCTGCCGCGGCAGGCCCACCGCATACAGCTCGAATGCGCGCTGCAGGCCGGCATGGGCGAGCAGGGCCTGTTCGCGCGGCGGATCGGGCGGCAAGGTCAGCGGGCAGATCGAATACGGCACGTCGAGCTTGTCGGCGGCCATGAAGCCGAAGAAGGTCGGTTCTTCCGACAGCGGCGCCAGCAGCTTGCGCGCTTCGCCGTCGCGGCCCAGCGCGGTGAGCGCGCGCGCGCGGAACCAGCGCCATTCGCCGTCCTGTTTCTGTTCGGGCGTCAGCGCGTCGATCGCGCTCAGCGCGGCCTGCCAGTTCTGCTGTTCCAGCGCCACGCGCACGCGCCACTCGCGGGTGGCGTCGGTCTGCGCCTGCGGCGGCAGCGAGGCGAGGCGCTGCAGGGCGTCGTCGTTGAAGTCGGTGGCATGGAACAGCGCGAGCGCGGAAAGAATGCGGCGCTGCTGTTCCTGGGTGAACTTGAAATGGCCGCGCAGCTGTTCCCAGTGGCTGTCGGCGACGCTGGACTGCCGCCGCGCCAGCCGTTCCAGCGCCAGCATCGCGGCCTGCCGGCTGCGCGGCGTGTCGGGCCAGGTGCCGGCTTTCGCCGCGGCGCCGCCCGGATCGCGCAGCGCCATGGCGATGCGCTGGCCGGCCTGCGCGTCGTCGCCCGGCAGCCACGCGGCAAGCGCGGCCACGGTACCGGCCTGGTTGGCGTCGGCGGCGCGGTCGATGCGGTCCCACAGGCGCTGCGCGGTGAGCAGGCCCTGGTCGTGCGCCGCGGCGATCACCGGATCGCAGGCATTGGGCAGATTCGGCTTGTTCCACAGCGTGGCGAGGTCGCGCTGGAAATCCAGCGCGGCGCCCTGCGTGGACGGGCCCGACTGCGCCGACGCGGGCTGCGTCTGCGCCAGCCGCGCCTGCAGCGCGTCGCAGGTCAGCGCATCGCCCAGGCCCGGCTGGTACAGCGACTGGAAGGTGGTCCAGTCCTTGCGGCGCGCCAGCTCCAGCAGATAGTCGCGGCGCAGGTCGCTGGCGGGAATCAGGTCGGGATAGCGCTTGAGGTAAGCGTCGACCGGCGCGCGGTCGAGCTGGCGCAGGTCGTGCGTGAGCGCGGCGGCTTCCAGGTACGGATACAGCGGATAGTCCGCGAGGTTCTGCGCGTGCGCGCGCCAGGCATCGCCGCCTTGCTGCGCGGTGGCATAGGCCTGCTTGAAGGCCGCGCGCTGCGCGTCGGTGGGCTCGGCGGCGTGCGCGAAGCCGGCCAGCAGCAGGCCGGCGGCGAGAGCGAGCAGGGAAGGGGCGAGACGCCGCGGCGCTGCGTGAACAGGCATGAAAACTCCTTGTGCGATGGCTTATCTGGACGAAGCAGCCGATCGATTGCGCAGTGTAGGCCGGACGATTCCTAGTCGCGGCCCCGGACCAGCCCGGCAGAATGTCAAAACTCGGCTGAGTCCTACGTTAAAGCGTGTCTTCACGCCGTCGAGCAGCGCCATGCCCCTGCTAGACTTGCCCGCTCCCAAGGCGCCATGGCCGGCGCGATTCCACAGGTAGCGCATGTCGTCCACGCCGTCGCTTTCGCCCCGCGCGCGTCTTCTGCTCTGGCTGGTGCTGGCGTTCTGCGCCTTCGCCGGAGCCTTGTGGTGGTGGCTGCTGGGCCGGCCGGTGGCGCTGCCGGATGCGCCGTCCGCGCGCATCGCCTGCGTGTCCTACGCGCCGTTCCGCGAACCGGGCGAGACACCCTACGACCTCAAGGCCTTCATCAGCCCCGAACGCATCGACGCGGATCTGCGCGCGCTGTCGCAGCGCTTCGACTGCGTGCGCACCTATTCGCAGGGCCAGGGCCTGAGCGCGGTGCCGGAGATCGCCGGGCGCTACGGCATGAAGGTGATCATGGGCATCTGGCTGGGCCGCGATCCGGTGGCCAATGCCAGGCAGGTGGAACTGGGCATCGCCGAGGCGAAGGCGCATCCGGACGTGCTGCGCGGCGTGGTGGTCGGCAACGAGGTGCTGCTGCGCGGCGAGCAGTCGCCGCAGGCGCTGGCCGAGTATGCGCGGCAGGTGCGCGCGGCGATTCCCAAGTCGGTGCCGGTCACCTATGCGGATGTGTGGGAGTTCTGGCTGCGCTATCCGCAGATGGCCAAGTCGGTGGACTACCTCACCATCCACATCCTGCCGTATTGGGAAGACGAACCCGTGCCGCCGGAACACGCCGTGCGCCACGTGGCCGAGGTCTACCAGCAGGTGAAGCGCGCCTTTCCCGGCCGCGAGGTGATGATCGGCGAGACCGGCTGGCCCAGCGCCGGCAAGCCGCGCCGCGCAGCGCGCGCCAGCGTGGTGAACGAGGCGCGCTATCTGCGCGAATTCCTCGACTACGCCGGCAGCGTCGCCATGCCCTACAACGTGATCGAAGCCTTCGACCAGCCGTGGAAGCGCGCGCAGGAAGGCACCACCGGCGGCTTCTGGGGCATCTACGACGTGCATGCGCGGCCGAAGTTCGCCATGCAGGGTCCGGTGGTCGAGGAGCCGCGCTGGTGGCTGGGTTGGCTGGCCGGCGGCGCGGGTGCGCTGCTGTTCGTGCTGGCCGGTGCGTTGCGCCGCGAATGGCGCGGCACGGCGGGCTGGGGCGTGCTGCTGCTCGCGGGTTTTGCAACCGGCACCGCGCTCGCGTGGCAGTACCGGCAGATGCTCTATGCCTGCCGCGACCTGCTCGAGTGGGCGCTGTCCTGGGCCGGTTGTGCGGGCGGGCTGGTCACCGCGATCGTGCTGGCGCGCTGGCTTGCCGCGCGTATCGGCGGCGTAGCGTCCACGGTGCTGCCTGGCGGCTGGGTGCGTTTCGCCTGGCTGTTCCTGCTTGCGCTCGAAGGCCTGCTGCTGGTGTTCGACGGCCGCTACCGCGACTTCCCGCTCGGCCTGGCGCTGCTGCCCTGCGTGGGCTACGGCCTGGCCGGCTGGCTCGGCGGCTGGACGCAGACCGCCGGCCTGCGCGTGGAAGAACGCTGCCTCGCCATCCTGGTGCCGCTGCTCGCGGCCGCGGTGGTGGCGCAGGACATCGGCCTCAATCCGGTGACCTGGCTATGGCTGGGTCTGAACCTGGCGATCGCCGTTCCCGTCCTCATCGGCTGGCGCCGCATCGGCCTGCAGGCGGATGAGGCGTAGGCAACCGACCAGCAGCGCGAACGCGCCCGCTTCGAAGCAATACAGCTGCAGCGCCAGCACGCCGCCGGCCGCGGCCAGCCAAGCGCTGGCCGGGTGCTTCCACACCAACGCCAAGGCGGCGAAGGCCAGCGCGGCCCAGCCGTAGCCATAGCCGAGAAAGCCCAGCACCAGCATCTGCCGCCCCTGGCACCAGGCCGGCGCGGTGGCGGCGGCTTCGCACAGGTGGCCGATGGCGGCCGGTTCGATCAGGCCGTAGCGGATCCACGCCGCGAGCGCGGCGATCAGGGCCAGCAGCAGCCAGGGCAGGGACAGGCGCAGGAAGTTCATCGGCGGAGTTTGTGAGGTCGCGGCGCGACATGCTGGGGGAGGCGGATTTCCGCCGCAACCGGCAAATGATCCGAAAACGCCTGCGGCAGCGCCCACAGCTTCTCCAGCCGCAGCGCCTCGGAAGTGAGGATATGGTCCAGAGCCTTGCGCGGCCGCCAGCTGGGAAAGGTGGGCGTGGCCTGCGCCGGCGGCACCAGGCTGCACTTGGCGAACAGGTGGCGCATCTCGGTGCTGTTGGCGTCGGTGTTGAGGTCGCCCATCAGCACCGCGTGCGGGAATTCCTGCAGCACCTCGGCGATAAAGCCCAGCTGCTTCGCGCGCGCCGTGGCGCTCAGCGAGAGATGGGCGATCATCACCGCCAGCGCGTCCTGGCCCTCGCCGAAGCGCGCCAGCAGCGCGCCGCGGCCGGGGATGCGGCTGGGCAGCTGGTAATCGAGCACGCTGTGCGGTTCCAGCCGGCTGATCAGGCCGTTGGCGGTATGCGCCAGCCGCGCCATCGGACGGTTCGGCTGGTGGCTCCAGAACGGCATGCCGGAGGTCTCGGCCAGGTAGCGCGTCTGGTTGAGGAAGCCCGAGCGCAGGCTGCCGGCATCGGCTTCCTGCAGGCCGATCACGTCGAACTGCGGCAGTACCTCGGCCAGGCGGTCGAGGTTGTCCAGCTTGCTGCGGCCGGGCAGCACGGCGTTGAGGCTGCGCGTGAAGTATTCGCTGTAGCGCTGCACGCTGGCGCCCGCCAGGATATTGCAGCTCAGCAGCCGGAGGCGGCGTTCGGCGGGGGCGGGCGCGGCGGCAGTCATCGTGACGAGATGGGGACGGTGGCTCGGAAAAACCCGGCAAGCATGACCGCCCGGACGTGAACGCGGAGCCGCCGGGCGGCTCCGCGCGGCAGGCGCATCACTTGGCGCCGGACAGCTCGCGCTGGGCCAGCCACTGGGCCAGGGCCGAGAGCTGGTCCAGCGTCTTCACTTCGTTGCTGCGGTACTTGCCGTCGACCACGATGGTCGGCGTGCCGTCCACGCCCCACTTCTGGATCAGCTCCAGATCCTTCTTGATCTGCTGGGTCACCTCGGGCGAGGTGGCGATGGCCAGGAACTTGGCGCGGTCCACGCCCTGGGTGGCGTAGTAGTCGGCCAGCTCGTCCAGGGTGGAGATCGGATAGTGCTGGTCGAACTTCTTGGCGAACAGGTCCAGGTGGGTCTTGTCGGCCACGCCGAGCTTCTCGGCCGCGTAGTAGGCGCGGGCGTACGGCAGCCAGGCGTCGCTGAAGGCGGCCGGCAGCAGCTTGAACTTCACGCCCGGCGGCAGCTGCTTGCGCAGTTCCTCGGCCTTCGGCGCGAAATGCGCGCAGTGGACGCAGCCGTAGGAGAACACCTCGACCACTTCCACCTTGCCGTCGGCGCTGTAGCGCTGGGCGGGGGCGGCCAGGGCGACGTATTCCTTGCCTTCCGTATACGGCGCGGCGGCATTGGAATTGGACGCCGTGCAGGCGCTGGTCAGGACCAGGCCGGCCAGCAGGGCGGCGACGCGCAGACGGGCAATACGCTTGAACATGGGGTCTCTCCGCGAAACCGGCGGCCGTGGCCGCCGTGACGAATCGTGATGGCGGGCTGTTGTACCCGACCTTTGTAGCGCGCTTCTGTGACGGGTCTTACCTGGCCGGCGCTTACTTGCCCGCCGCTTCCTTGGCCACCAGCCACTTGGCGAGATCGATCGACTGGTCGTAGCCGCCGGCGCTCTGCGCGGTGAAGCGGTACTTGCCGTCGATCACCATGGTCGGCGTGGATTCGACGCCGTAGGTGCGCACGAGTTCATCGGCGCGCTTGATCTTGGTGTTGATGCTGAAGGAGTTGGCCACCGCGACGAATTCCTTCGGATCGGCGCCGAACTTGGCGTAGACCTTGGCGGCGTCGTCGATGGTCGGCAGGTCGCTGCTCGGGCGCAGGCCGGTGCCGGCGGCGTTGGAGGAAGTGAGCTCCCGGGTATCCCACACGGCTTTGAAGATCGCCTCGTGCGCCTTCGCGGCCACGCCCAGCGCCTCGGCGGCGTAGTAGGCGCGCTGGAACATCGGGAAGTTCTCCGCCGGATTGAACGACACCGGCAGGTAGGACACCTGCGTGCCGGCCGGCAGTTCCTGCACCAGCTTCTCCATGGTCGGACGGAACTGGTTGCAGGCAGGGCAGCCGTAGGAGAACACCTCGGTCACTTCGATCTTGTCGGTGTTGCTGACCTTCGGCTGCGCCGGCTCGATGCGGAAGTAGTTCTTGCCTTCCACCCACTTGCCGTCGTCGACGAAGGCCTGGGCCGCGCCTGCGGGCACCGGTGCCGCGGCCGGGGCGGGCGTCTCGGCCTTGGCGCTGTCGCCGGCGGTGCTGGCGGCGGCCGGGGCGGCGGTGGCGGCAGGCGCCGGCTGCTGCGCGGGCGTGCTGGCGGCCGGGGCAGGCGCGGCCGTGGAAGCCGGTGCGGCGGGCTGCTGGGCGGCGGTGCCGTTGTCGCTGCCCTGGCTGCAGGCGGCGATCGCCAGCATCGAAACGAACAGGAACGGCAGGCGCTTGCGCATGGGAAAACCTCGGATAACGGGGAGGGGAGACAAGAACGCCGGCCAGTGGCCGGCGTCGTCGATCGGATCGATCAGGGCGTGGCGGGCTTGGCCGCCGCGCTTTCCGTGGCGTGCAGGCCTTCGACGTAGCTGGCCACCGCGGCGATGTCCTTCTCGTCGAGCTTCTGCGCGATGCTCGGCATGATCCTGGCGTGCGCGTCGTCGCCCCAGCTGGTGCCGTCGTGCATGGCCTTCAGCGTGGCCTGGATGTACTGCGCGTGCTGGCTGGTGAGCTGCGGATACATGGCGCCCGGATTGCCGCGGCCGTCGATGCTGTGGCAGGCCATGCAGGCCGGCACGCCCTTGGCGGCGTCGCCCTGGCGGTACAGCTGCTCGCCGCGCTCGACCAGGGCCTGGTCGGCCACGCCCGGCAGGGCGCTCTTGCCGGCGAAGTAGGCGCCGATGTCGTGCATGTCCTGCTCGGACAGCGGCGCGGCCATGCCCATCATGATCGGGTTCTGGCGCTTGCCGGACTTGAAGTTGGTCAGCTGCTGGACGATGTACTGCTCGCTCTGCCCGGCCAGCTTGGGGTACTGCGCGTCGCTGGAGTTGCCGTCCATGCCGTGGCAGGCGCCGCAGGCGGCGGCCTTGCCCTGGCCGGCGGCGGCGTCGCCGAGCTTCACGCCGCTGTGGGCGGCTTCGGCGGCGGCGGGCTTCTCGGCGGCGGCAGGCGCGGCGGCGGAGGCCGCGGCCGCCGGCTTGGCCGACGAGGCGGCGGCGGGCTTGGCGTCCTGTGCCGCAGCGATGCTGGCGGACAGCGCAAAGACCAGGGCTACGGCACAACCGAGTACAGCGGGCCGGGAACCAGCGGGCCGAAAACTCATACACTTGTCTCCAGAAGAACTGCTATGGCTGCACGGCGCGCATGGAATCGCACCCGTAACTGGCAGAAACCTTGGAATTATCCCTGCCCCACCGGGGTCGGTCAAACCATCAGAATCATCAAGTACATGGCCCCCAATCCGCTTCAGGGCGCCCGCTTCGTGCTGGCTGCTCACCGTATCGACCAACTTCCCATGGACAACGGCGCCGAGGTCGCGTTCGCCGGCCGCTCCAACGCCGGCAAGTCCAGCGCGCTCAACAAGCTCACCGGCCATCACGGCCTGGCGCGCACCTCCAAGACGCCGGGCCGCACCCAGCAGATGGTGGCGTTCGCGCTGCCGCCGCTGGCGCAGGGCGAGGGCGCCGCGCCGCTGGACGCGCGCCTTATCGACCTGCCCGGCTACGGCTACGCCAAGGTGCCCGAGCCGCTGCGCGAGCACTGGAAGCGCGAGATCGACGCCTACCTGCACCGCCGCCAGAGCCTGCGCGGGGTGGTGCTGATCGTGGACATCCGCCATCCGCTGAAGGAATTCGACCGGATGATGCTGGCCTTCTGCCAGGACACCGCGCTGCCCTGCCACGTGCTGCTGACCAAGGCCGACAAGCTCTCGCGCAACCAGGCCGCGCAGGCGCTGGCGGCGATGCGCAAGCAGTTCGAGGCCGAAGGGCTGCAGGCCGCCACGGCGCAGGTGTTTTCTTCCTCGGAAGGCACCGGCGTGGAGGAGGGGCGGGCCGCGGTGATGGAGCTGCTGCAGCGCGAGCGCAACAACCCGCCCGGCGCGTAGGCGCTCAGCGCGCGGCGCTGTCCACCGCTTCCATGAAGACCGCGCACAGCGCCTCCATGCCGGCGCGGTCTTCGTCGTCGAAGCGCGCGACCAGGGGGCTGTCCACGTCCCATACGCCGAGCAGGCTGCCGTCCTTGCGCACCAGCGGCACCACGATCTCGGAGTTCGACGCCGCATCGCAGGCGATATGCCCGGCGAAGGCGTGCACGTCGCGCACCAGCTGCGTCTCGCGCGTCTGCGCCGCGGTGCCGCAGACGCCGCGGCCGATGGCGATGCGGATGCAGGCCGGCTTGCCCTGGAACGGACCGACCACCAGCTCGTTGCCGTCGTACAGATAGAAGCCGGCCCAGTTGAAGTCCGGCAGGCTGTGGAACACCAGGGCCGAGAAATTCGCCGCGTTGGCGATCAGATCCGGCTCGCCGGCGAGCATGCCGCGCATCTGTTCGCACAGGTCCGCATAGTGTTCCCGCTTGCTGGCGTAGGTGGCGGTGGCGACTTCGAACATGGCGGCGGATCCGGCGACAAAGTCCGTATTATGCGCCCACTTCCCACAGGAACGCCGCATGAGCCTGCCCGCCGTATTCGTCGCCGGCACCGATACCGGCATCGGCAAGACCCACGCCGCCTGCGCGCTGCTGCATGCGCTGCGCGAAGCGGGCGAATCGGCCTGCGGCATGAAGCCGGTGGCGAGCGGCTGCGTGGACACGCCGGACGGCCGCCGCAACGAAGACGCCCTCGCCCTGCTCGCCGCGGGCAGCGTGCCGCTGCCGTACGAGCTGGTGAATCCCGTCGCGCTGCGCGAACCGCTGTCGCCGCACCTGGCCGCCGCGCACGAAGGCGTCACCATCGCGCTGCCGCCGCTGCGCGAAGCCTTCGACGCCTTGCAGGCCAGCCACGACCGCGTGGTGGTGGAAGGCGTCGGCGGCTGGCTGGTGCCGCTGGCGCCGGGCCTGTTCGCCTCGGATATCGCCAAGGCCTGGCAGCTGCCGGTGATCCTGGTGGTGGGCCTGCGCCTGGGTTGCCTCAGCCATGCGCTGCTGACCGCGCGCGCGGTGGTGGCCGATGGCTGCCGGCTGGTGGGCTGGATCGCCAACCGCATCGATCCGGCCATGGATGCGGCGGAGGAAAACCTCGCCACGCTGCGCACTCTGCTGCATGCGCCCTGCCTGGGCGTGCTGCCGCACGGCGAAGTGGAACCGGCGCTCGCCGCGCGCCGCTTGAACGTGAAGTCGATCATTGCTTGACGCACGCTGGGACATGCTTGCCCGCAGGTCCCGCACAAGGAGCTCCGCATGGCCAGCCGCAGCCACTTCTATCTCTCCATTGACGACCTGGGCCGCGCCCGCGGGCCCGAGCCCAGCCTGAGCTACGCAGGCGCCGGCCCGAGCGACTTCGCTGCGGCGCTGCAGCAGGCACTGCGCGAACCGGGCCTGTTCGAGCGCTGGCGCGCGATGCAGGAAGAACCGGACGAAGTCGATCCCGCCTTGGGCAAGACCGACCCGTCGGCGCAAGTAAATGCGCAGGTCGCCGACCTGCATACGGAAGTGGATCTGATCACCGACCTGCCGATGAGCATCGTGCGGCATCGCCTGAATCTGCTGATCGGTCCGAGCTGGAAGCTGCGCGACATGCGCGCGGCGTAACGCCCTGGCGCGCCGCGGCGCCGCGGCGCGCTGACTTCCGGCCCTTGGACGCGTGCGCCGGCTGTGGTTACAGTCGGTTTTTTCATGCACCAAGGAAATTCCATGCCGCCTCTCCGCGCCCTGGCGATCGCCACCTCGCTCGCCCTCGCCGCCTGCTCGCAGCCGTCCAACGATGCGGCCAAAACCGCCGATCATCCGGCCGCCGCCGCGTCGGCGCCGGCTGCCGCCGAGGCGCCGTCGGCCAATCCGTTCTTCGCCGCCAGCACGCTGCCGTTCGGCGCGCCGCCGTTCGACAAGATCAAGGAGAGCGACTACCAGCCGGCGATCGAAGAGGGCATGAAGCAGCACCTCGCCGAGATCGAGCAGATCGCCAACAATCCGGAAGCACCCACGTTCGACAACACCTACGTGGCGATGGAAAAGGCCGGCGCGCTGCTCACCCGCGTCAACCACGCCTTCGACGCCGTCACCGGCGCCAACACCAGCGACGCGCTGCAGAAGGTGCAGGAAGACGAAGCGCCCAAGCTCGCCGCGCACCAGGACGCGATCTACCTCAACGACAAGCTGTTCAAGCGCGTCGAAGCGGTGTACCAGCAGCGCGAGTCGCTGAAGCTCGATGACGAGTCGCAGCGCCTGGTCGAGGTGGTCTACAAGAACTTCGTGCACCACGGCGCCAAGCTGTCCGAAGCGGACAAGGCCAAGCTGAAGGAACTCAATAAAGAAGAGTCCACCCTCAGCACCCAGTTCACCAACAAGCTGCTCGCCGCCACCAAGGCCGGCGCGCTGGTGGTGGACGACAAAGCCAAGCTGGCCGGCCTTTCCGACGGCGACATCGCCGCCGCGGCGCAGGACGCCAAGGAACGCAAGCTGGATGGCAAGTGGGTGCTGCCGCTGCAGAACACCACGCAGCAGCCGCAGCTGCAGAGCCTGAGCGACCGCGCCACACGCGAGGCGCTGTTCAAGGCCTCGTGGGACCGCGCCGAGCACGGCGACGACAACGACACCCGCGGCCAGATCGAGCGCATCGCCCAAGTGCGCGCCGAGCAGGCCAGGCTGCTGGGCTTCCCGAACTACGCCGCGTGGCAGCTGGAAGACCAGATGGCCAAGACGCCGGATGCGGCGCTGAGCTTCATGCACAACCTGGTCCAGCCGGCCACCGCGCGCGCGCAATCGGAAGCCAAGGACATCCAGGCGGTGATCGACCAGCAGAAGGGCGGCTTCAAGCTCGAAGCCTGGGACTGGACCCGCTACGCCGAGCAGGTGCGCAAGGCCAGGTATGACCTGGACGAGAGCCAGATCAAGCCGTACTTCGAGCTGGACAACGTGCTGCAGAACGGCGTGTTCTACGCCGCCAACCAGCTCTACGGCCTGAGCTTCAAGGAGCGCAAGGACATCCCGGTCTACCAGCCGGACGTGCGCGTGTTCGAAGTGTTCGACAAGGACGGCACCTCGATGGCGCTGTTCTATTGCGACTACTTCAAGCGCGACAACAAGAACGGCGGCGCCTGGATGAGCAACTTCGTCGATCAGTCCAAATTGCTGGGCGCCAAGCCGGTGGTCTACAACGTCGCCAACTTCACCAAGCCCGCGCCGGGCCAGCCGGCCCTGCTGTCGTTCGACGACGTCACCACCATGTTCCACGAGTTCGGCCACGCGCTGCACGGCATGTTCGCCGACTCGCAGTACCCCACTCTCTCCGGCGCCAACACCGCGCGCGACTTCGTCGAATTCCCCTCGCAGTTCAACGAGCACTGGGGCACCGATCCGAAGATCTTCGCCCACTACGCCAAGCACTATCAGACCGGCGAGCCGATGCCGCAGGCGCTGGTGGACAAGATCAAGAAGGCCGGCAGCTTCAACAAGGGCTACGACATGACCGAGCTGGTCGCCGCCGCCTTGCTCGACATGAACTGGCACAGCCTGGGCGCCGACGCGCCGAAGCAGGACGCCGACAAGTTCGAGGCCGAGGCGCTGAAGAAGGACAAGATCGACCTCAGCTACGTGCCGCCGCGCTACCGTTCCAGCTATTTCCAGCACATCTGGGGCAACGGCTACGCCGCCGGCTACTACGCCTACCTGTGGACGCAGATGCTGGCGGACGACGGCTTCGAATGGTTCAAGGAGCACGGCGGCCTGACCCGCGAGAACGGCGACCGCTTCCGCGCCATGATCCTGTCGCGCGGCAACACGGTGGAGCTGGGCAAGCTGTATCGCGACTGGCGCGGCAAGGACCCCAGCGTGGAGCCGATGCTGATCGACCGCGGCCTGAAGGCGGAGCCGGCGGCGAAGAAGTAATCCCGGTGTCGTGGCTTATCGGTGCACCAGATGGCGCACCGATAAGCCGGACGGCGTCCTGCCGGAAAGACGGGGCGCGCAGTGCAGCAATGGTTGTACGGAAAGGAAACGTTTTTCGCATTCACTTAAGGAGAAGGTCATGCAAAAACTGCCGTCCATGCTTGCATCCATCGTTCTGTCGGCCGCGTTCGGCCTGTCCGCCGCCGCACCCGCGGCGCACGCGCAATCCGCCGGCGTGGCCTTGTCGTGCGGCGTCAACGTCTGCGACGCCACCGCGACCAGCCCGGGCTCGCCCACGCCGTTCGTCTACAACTGGTCGTTCACCGGCACCGCGCACCTGTCCGCGCCGTTCCACTGCAACAACAGCGGGCCGCTGGGCCACAAAGCCGAATGCACGTTCCAGTGCCTGCAGCCGTACAACGACCACATCATCATGAAGGTCACGGTGCAGGACGCGACCGGCGCCTACATCGGCGATGCTTCGGCCGGTGCGGTCTGCAACGGTACGGCCGGCGACATCTGAGCCAGCGCAGGTTTTCGATCGGAAAGGGCCGGCCTGTGCCGGCCTTTTTCATGCCGCCAGCGCGTCCGCGCGCACCGCGCCGGGGCTGGTGCCGCTAACCCGCTTGAACAGCCGGCGGAATGCGGCTTCGCTGGCGTAGCCCAGGCGTTCGGCGATCGCCGCCACTGAGAGCTGGCGTTCGCGCAGCAGCTGCTCCGCCACGCTCACCCGCCACTGCGTGACGTATTGCATCGGCGGCATGTGCATCAGCTGGGTGAAGCGTTCGGCGAAGGCCGAGCGCGACATGCAGGCCAGCGCGGCCATCGAGGGCATGGTCCAGGGTTCGCCGGGTTTCTCGTGCACGGCATGCAGCACCTTGCAGATGCGCGCGTCGGCCAGCGCGGCGAACAGGCCCTGGCGTTCCGCGCTGCGGCTGGCGTAGTCGCACACGGCCAGCGCGAACAGCGTGTCGGCCAGCTTGTTGAGCAGCACCTGGCGACCGGCCTGCCGGGACTGCGAGACCTGCACCATCATCTCGGCGAGCTGGCGGAACATGCTGCCGGCCTCGCTGGAACGCACCACGAAGCAGGGCGGCAGGGCGTGGCTCAAGGGATGCCGCGCATGCGCGGGGAAATGCAGCTCGCCGCAGATCAGGCTGGTGGCATCGTCGTCGTGGCCGGCGCCGCGCAGGCGGTGCGGATCGCCATGCGGCAGCACCACCAGGTCGCCCGCGGCCAGCTCCATGCGCAGGCCGATCGCCTTGCTTTCCACGCGGCAGTGGCCGGCGCCGACCAGGTGGAACAGGCCGCAGTGGTAGCGCGGTTCCTCCAGGAACCAGGAGCCGCAGTACTGCAGCTCGGCCACGATATCGACGCGCAGGTTCGACTGGAGCAGCAGGGCTTCCAGCGCCGGAGACACGGCACAGAGTTGGGCTGGGCCGGTTTGACCTGGCATGGGCTGGCCCGGGATAGAGCTGGGCAAGGCGGACATGGGCGTTCCTTTCGCAGCGGTTCGCCCAAAGCTTCGGTGCGGAGGGGCCGGCGGTTACATGCCGCCGGCCTTGAGTTCGCGGAGCAGGCCGGCGTCGACCCACTGCCGCAGCAGGGTGGCGAGGCGGGCCACGGCCTGCCCCGGCGGTGCGTCCGCCGCGGCCAGCTCGCACAGCGCGGCGAATGGTTCGCCCCGCGTCGCCGCGGCCAGCAGCGCCGCTTCGGCCGGCTCCACCGCGCGGTAGCGCACGGTCAGTTCCTGGCGCCATACCAGCAGGCGCCGCGGCCGCGCGCGCCGGCGCAGATGCGGACGCGCCGCGGCGGCGTCCACCGCAGTGCGGAAGGCGTCGACATTGGTGGACAGCGCCAGCCACTGCAGGTGCTGCTGCGGCAGCAGGCGCAGCTCGGCCCAGTCCTGCGGCGCGACGGCGGCCAGCGCCTCGGCGCCGATGGCCGGTTCGTCCGCGGCGTCGAAACAGATGGAGATCGCCCAATCCAGTTCGGCCGCCTCGGCGAAGGCCGGCCGGTCGCGCCAGGGCAGCGCGTAGCGCAGGAACGCGGCCAGCCCCGCGCCGTGCCAGCGCAGGTTGTAGTGCTCGGAGGGGCAGGCGTCGATATAGCGGTCGAGCAAGGCGTTGAAGCGGCGCCCGGCCACGCTGGCGAGGGTGGGGAATTCGTTGCCGAGCGCTTCGCGCAGGCGTGCGCGGTAGCCGTGGCGGTAGATGGCGAGCCGGCTCTTCGCATCGGCGATGCCGTCGCCGACCAGCTCGGCCAGCGGCGTTGCGGCCGATGCCATCACCGCCCGCTGCAGGCGCAGCTGCAAGGCCTGCAGCTCGCTCATGCGGCCGCCTTCGCCAGGGGAGCGGCCAGCCGGCGCGCGTGTTCCAGCTCGGCCAGCAGTTCGCTCAAGGGCGGCATGTGGTCGTCTCGCTCGATCATGGTCGACACCGCGCCGAAGCGGCGCACCGCGGCCTCGTACAGCGTCCACACCGGCGTGGGGACCGGCGCGTCGTGCGTGTCCACCAGCAGCGCCTCGCCGTGTTCGTGGCCGGCGAGATGGAACTGCTGCACGCGTTCGACCGGAATGCCGTCGAGATAGCGCAGCGCATCGAAGCCGTGATTGCGCGCGCTGACGTAGACGTTGTTGATGTCCAGCAGGATCAGGCAGTCCGCGCGCCGCGCCACTTCGGCCAGGAACTCCCATTCCTCCAGCTGCGCATCGGCGAAACGGATATAGCTGGAGACGTTCTCCAGCAGGATGCGCCGCCGCAGCCGCTCCTGCACCTGGCGCACGCGCGCGACCACGTGGTCCAGCGCTTCCTCGGTATACGGCAACGGCATCAGGTCGTGCAGGTTCACGCCCTGCACGCCGGTCCAGCACAGATGGTCGGACACCCAGGCCGGCTCGATGCGCCGGGCCAGCGCGTCCAGGCGCGCGAGATAGCCTTCGTCCAGCGGATCGGTACCGCCGATCGACAGCGACACGCCGTGCATCGCCAGCGGAAAGCGCGCGCGGAAACGTTCCAGCCATACCAGCGGCAAGCCGCCGGGGACCATGTAGTTCTCGGAGACGATCTCCAGCCAGTCGACACTGTGCGGGCGGTCGAGCAGTTCCTGGTAGTACTCCACGCGCAGGCCGAGGCCGTAGCCGAGGTAGGGCGGGCGCTCGTTATCGACATGGCTCATCGCGCGTTACCTCCGCAGTCTTCAAGAGTGAAGCCTTCTCCCATCGGGAGAAGGTGGCGGCAGCCGGATGAGGGTACGGGCGAAGCGGTGCACATCACTCTTGCGCTCCGGCCGTACCCTCACCCCACCCCCTCTCCCAGCGGGAGAGGGGCTCAGAGCATCAAGCCTTGTTCTCAGCCTGCGCCTTCTCGCAGTCCGCCTGGCTCTTCTGCATGGTGAAGCCCTGGCCCTTGCACGCATTCTGGCCTTTACAGGCATTGCTCGCCTGCTTGCATGCGCCGTGGCCCTTGCAGGCCGAGGAGTTCATGCACTTGACCGACGCCGTCGCGCCCTGGGCCTTGTCGCCCTTGGCGTTGTCGGCCATGGCGGCGGAGGCCGCGGTCAGGGCGAACAGGCCGGCGACCATCGCGGCCATCGCGCCGCTCTGCAGAGTCTTCTTCATGGTTCAACTCCCTCTCGAGGTGTGGGTGCCGCCCGGGGCGGCGGTAATGTCCAGTCCGTGCGCCGGTGGCGCGGGTCGGTCTCGACGGCGGGCATTCTGCGCGCCCCGGGGCGGGGGCGAATGTGTCCTGGTATCCGTGGTTCATGCCCGATCGTCCGGTCGCGCGGAACTTCGGCGATGCCGGACCCCGGGCAAGAAAGCGTGGACGCCCGGGCATGGCGGGGCTGCCGGGTGCGGCCGAAGATGCCGCCCACTCTCCTCGACCGGACCACTGCGATGCGTACTTTCCTTGCTGTCCAGGCCTCGCGCCTGCTCGATCTGCTGCATGCCGGACGCTGGCTGGGGCCCTTGGTCATGCGCCTGGGCTTCGGCTATTTCTGGCTGGAGACGGGCATCGCCAAGGTGCAGCACGTGGATGGCTTTGCCGAGCGCTTCGCCAGCTGGAACATTCCGTTTCCGCTGCTGAGCGCCACGGTGTCGGCCTGGACCGACCTGGTCGGCGGTGCCCTGCTGATGCTGGGCCTGTGCACGCGCCTGGTCAGCGTGCCGATGCTGATCAATATGATCGTCGCGCTGACGGTGGTGGTGTCGCGCGATATCTCGGGCCTGGACGAATACGTCGAGAGCTCCGAATTCACCTACATCCTGATTCTGTTCTGGCTGCTGATGGCCGGCCCGGGCAAGGCGAGCCTGGATACCTTGCTGGCGCGCTGGCTGGGCATCCGCACGCGGGACTGAAACGCACGAGGCGCGGTGGATGCCGCGCCTCGTCGATGCTTCTGCGGTAAAGCGCAGCTCAGTAGGCGAATTCGCGGAACACCGGATCCACGCTGCCGTTCCACGCGCCATTGAACAGTTCGAGCTTGCGCTCGGCCGGCGTCTGGTTCGCTTCGACGATCTCCAGCAGCGGCTCCAGGAAGATGCTCTCGTCGGCGCCGTTGCGGTTGAGGCGGGCGCGGCGCTTGAGGCCGTGCGCGGCGATCTTCAGCGTTTCGGCGGCCAGCTCGCGTACCGAGTGGCCGCGGAACGGCAGCTTCAGCGCATGCTTGGGCACGCCGTCGCGCAGCGCGTGGCGTTCCTCGCGGCTGAAATCCTTGACCAGGTCCCAGGCCGCGCCCAGCGCCTCGTCGTCGTACAGCAGGCCGACCCACAGCGCCGGCAGCGCGCACAGGCGGTTCCACGGGCCGCCGTCGGCGCCGCGCATTTCCAGGTACTGCTTCAGGCGCACTTCCGGGAAGGCGGTGGTGAGATGGTCGGCCCAGTCCTTCATGGTGGCGTGCGTGCCGGGCAGGGCCGGCAGCTCGCCGCGCAGGAAGCGCTTGAAGTCCTGGCCGGCCAGGTCGATGTAGCGGCCGTCCTGGTAGCTGAAGTACATCGGCACGTCGAGGATGTAGTCGACGTAGCGCTCGTAGCCGAAGCCGTCCTCGAACACGAAATCCAGCATGCCGGTGCGGTGCGGATCGGTATCCGTCCACACCTGCGAGCGGTACGAGAGGTACCCGTTCGGACGGCCGTCGGTGAACGGCGAATCGGCGAACAGTGCGGTGGCGATCGGCTGCAGCGCCAGGCTGGTGCGGAACTTGCGCACCATGTCGGCTTCGGTTTCGAAGTCGAGGTTGACCTGCACGGTGCAGGTGCGCGTCATCATGTCCAGGCCGAGCGAGCCGACCTTGGGCATGTACTCGCGCATGATCTTGTAGCGGCCCTTGGGCATCCACGGCATTTCGTCGCGGCGCCACTTCGGCTGGAAGCCCATGCCGAGGAAGCCGATGCCGAGGTCGTCGGCGATCGAGCGCACTTCGTTCAAGTGCGTGTTCACTTCGCAACAGGTCTGGTGGATGTTCTCCAGCGGCGCGCCGGAGAGCTCCAGCTGGCCGGCCGGCTCCAGGGTCACCGAGGCCTTGTCGCGCGACAGCGCCACCGGCGTGTCGCCTTCGCGCGCGACGTCCCAGCCATAGCGTTCGGCCAGGCGCTCCAGCAGCACGCGGATGCCGCGTTCTCCTTCGAAGGTGGGCGGGCGCAGGTCGTCGGTGAGGAAGCCGAACTTCTCGTGCTCGGTGCCGATGCGCCAGGCTTCGCGCGGCTTCTCGCCGGCGGCGAGATAGTCGACCAGCTGCTGGCGGTCGCCAATGGGCGTGCTCTTGACGGCACTGGGTATGGACACGATCGGCTCCTTCGCGGGAATCGCAGCACTGTGGGGGTGATCGGGGGATTTTCAAAGTGCCGCGTTACATGAAGCCCCTCTCCCCTTGGGAGAGGGGTGAGGGTGCGGGCGGAGCGCAAGAGTGATATGCACCGCTCCCGGCCGGACCCTCATCCGGCTGCCGCCACCTTCTCTCCCACGGGGACTACCTTCGGGTCGCCGAGGGGAGAAGGGTTCCACCCGAAGGGTTGAGGCTAGCGATCCGGCGACGAGGCGCGCACCGGGAAATCGATCCGCATCCGCGCGCCGCGCCCGCAGCTGCCATCGAGGATGCTGAAGCTGGCGCCGTGGGCGCGGGCCGATTCCTCGACGATGGCCAGGCCCAGGCCGCAGCTGTCGCCGTCGCTGTTGGGACCGCGGTAGAAGCGCTCCTTCACCTTTTCGCGATCGGCCGGCGGGATGCCGCTGCCGGTGTCGTCCACTTCCAGGAACGGCCGCCCGCCCTCCACGCCGCAGCGCAGGGTGACGTGGCCGCCGGCGGGCGTATGGCGGATGGCGTTGTCGACCAGGTTGATCAGCAGCTCGTGCAGCACCCAGT
The DNA here is from genome assembly GCF_049532885.1 of Dyella marensis. NCBI lineage: Bacteria > Pseudomonadati > Pseudomonadota > Gammaproteobacteria > Lysobacterales > Rhodanobacteraceae > Dyella > Dyella marensis. The sequence goes on along the minus strand of NZ_CP064029.1, from coordinate 4,483,096 downwards.
ACACGCCGGCCACGCGCGCCGGCTGGCAGTCGGCGCCCAGGTCGATGTCGTGGGCCAGGGCGCGGTCCAGCGAGGCGCTCACCACCTGGGCGATCAGCTTGCCCAGGTCCACCGGCAGGAAGCGGCTGGAGCCGTGCGCCGACGGCTCGGCGCGGGCCAGCGCCAGCAGCTGGTTGGCGGTATGCGCAAGGCGGTCGACGCCGCCATGCAGCAGGGCGATGCGCTCATGCAGCGGCGTGCCGGCGGTGTCGCGGGCCAGCACTTCCAACTGGGCCTTCACTCCGGTGAGCGGCGTGCGCAGCTGGTGCGCCGCGTTGGCGAGGAAATGCTGCTGCGACAGCGCGGAGTCGCGCACCGTGCCCAGCAGCGCATTGAGCGATTCGACCAGCGGCAGCACTTCGCTGGGCACGTTGTCGGTGGGCAGCGCGGTGAGATTGTGCGAGGGGCGGTTGGCGATCTGGTCGCGCAGCCGCTGCAGCGGGCGCAGCGCCACGCTGATGCCGAACAGGGCGATGCCGAACACCAGCAGCATCTGGATGCTGTCGTTGACGCCGAAGGACAGGTCCATCCGCTGCACCGCCATGTCGCGGCGCAGCGGCGTCTCGCCCACGGTAATGACCAGCGGCTCGCCGCCTTCGATCACGCGATAGCTCACCAGGCGCAACCCCAGCCCCTGGTAGCTGGCGTCGGCGTAGGCGAATTCGTCGTCCTTCTCGGCCGGCACGATCGGCAGGTCTTCGGAGCCGGCGTAGGTCGAGCCCTGCGCATTGCTGACGCGATAGAAGAAGCGTTCTTCCGGCAGCGCGCGCAGCGGCGGCGGCGGATGGTCCGGCAGCATGATGTCGAACTGGCCGCCGGGCTGGCGGTGGATCTGCGTGGCGATCGCCAGTACCGCGCGCGCCAGCGAGCGGTCGAACGAGGCGTAGATCGGCGACACGATCGAGTGATGGTCGATCGCCACGCCGACCACCAGCATCACCGTCAGCGGGGCCAGCAGGTAGCCCAGCAGGCGGCGGCGGACGCTGGGGCGCCGCGGAGTGATGTCAGCCGTCCTCGAGCCGGTAGCCGAGGCCGCGGATGCCGCGGATCGAGGCCGAGTCGCCCAGCTTGCTGCGCAGGCGCGACACGTGCACTTCGATGGCGTTGCCGGAGATGTCCTCGCTCCAGCCGGCGATGGCCTGGGTCAGGCGCTCCTTGCTCACCACCTTGCCGCTGTGGTGCGCCAGGCATTCGAGGATGGACCATTCGCGGCGGGTCAGTTCCAGCGCCTCGCCCGCGGCATTGATGGCGCGGCGGCCGGCCAAGTCGATGCGCAGGCCGCCGACGGTGAGTTCGTTGGCGCTGGCGGCGCTGGCGCGGCGGATCAGGGCGCGGCAGCGCGCGGCCAGTTCCGGCAGGGCGAAGGGCTTCACCAGGTAGTCGTCGGCGCCCAGGTCCAGCGTGCTGACGCGGTCGTCCAGGCCGTCGCGCGCGGTGACGATCAGCAGCGGCAGGCCTTGGCCGGAGCGGCGCAGGCGGCGCACCAGGCTCAGGCCGTCCTCGCCGGGCAGGCCTAAGTCGATGATGGCCAGGTCGTAGTGGGCGCTGTCCATCATCCCGGAGACCGGCTCGGCGGTGCCCACGTGGTCGACCACATAGCCCTCGCCGGTAAGGCCACGGACGATGCCATCGGCCACCAGCGGATCGTCTTCGACTAGCAATATGCGCATAAGAGGCACGTTGAACGGAGTGCCCGGCATGCTAGCAGGCCCATGCCCGGGGGAAATAGCCGGTACCGGCTAAGAAAAAACTAAGGTCGCCGCGGACCGGCGCTTCGAATACGCCGCCATCACGCCTAAGCGTTTCCACGGCGCAGGTTTCGATCGAGCAAGCCGCCAATTTCGTACAAATACTGGATGTGCGGGATGCGCTCTGAATCTCCCGCCCAAACCACACCGCGCCCACGGGGCGCCGGCAAAAATGATCGCCACGGAGACGCCCGCGGCGCTGCCCGGAACGGGCGATCGACCTTTCCGGCACGGCGGCGGCCACTCCGTGTTCTCCCTGCTTCGACCCCCGAAGCGCCATGGATCATCAATCAGGCGAGGATTTGCCATGTCATACATTTCGATTGGAAAAGAGGATTCCCGCTACGAAACCTTGAAGAAGGGTTTCAACCAGCGCTGGCCATCTCCCGGCCAGGACGCAGGCTCGATCTACGTCTGCCGCACCGTGGAAGATGCCGAGCGCGCCTTGCAGAACGCCGTGAACCAGGGCTTGCGCCCCACCGTCCGCAGCGGCGGGCATTGCTACGAAGGCTTCGTATCCAACAATTCCGGCGGCGTCATCATCGACATCGGCCAGCTGACCGAGCTGAGCATCCACGACGATGCGGACAACCCCTTTTACCGCGTCGGCGCCGGTACGCAGAACTGGGACGGCTACGTCAACCTGTTCAAGCTCACCGGCAGCCTGCCGCCGGGCGGCTCGTGCTACTCGGTCGGCGTGGGCGGCCACGTGGTGGCCGGCGGCTATGGGCTGATGTCGCGCATGCACGGCCTGACCGTGGACTGGCTCAAGGCGGTGGAGTTGCTGACGGTGGGCAAGAACGGGGCGGTGGAGCGCCGCCTGGTCGATGCCACTAACGATCCGGACCTGTTCAAGCTCTGCCGCGGCGGTGGCGGCGGCAACGTCGGCATCATTACCAGCTATTACTTCGACCCGCTGCCCAAGGCACCCGCCAAGGTGGCGCTGTTGACGAAGCAGTATCCGTGGGCGCAGTTCGAGAACGACAAGCCCAGGTTCAAGGCTTTCCTGCAGGCCTATGCCAACTACATGAAGCGGGCCGACAGCGACCCCCGTACCTATGGCCTGTTCACCTTGTTCAAGCTCACGCACATCAGCGCGGGCAACATCGGCCTGGTGGTGCAGTACACGGACCAGAACGGACAGCTGGAAGACACCCAGCCGCTGCTCGACCTGATCAACGCCATGGACTCGGTGGCGGAGGGCGCGCCGCACACCGCCTACATGCCGGGCACGGGGCCGCTTCCGTTTGCGCGGCATCCTGTCTCGCGCCAGGCCGTCGGCGAGCTGCCGGAGGGCGCCATCGTGTACGACTGGCTGTATGCGACGCAGACGGTCAACGGTTCGGGCAACAACCAGCGCGGCAAGTACAAGTCCTCGTACATGAAGGACATCTTCACCGACCACGAGATGGACGCACTCTTCAAGTACCTGGTGCAGAAGGGCGATGGCGACTTCTCGCAGTCGCTGGTGCAGGTCGATTCCTACGGCGGCGCCATCAACCACAAGGCTGCGGGCAACAACGGTTTCGATCCGGCCGCGAACAAGACCGCGGTATTCCAGCGCAATTCGATCATGAAGCTGCAGTACCAGACCTACTGGACCGACAGCGCCAACGACGAGAAGCACATCCAGTGGCTGCGCGACTTCTACTACGAAGTGCACCGCTTCGACGGCTATAACGGCACGCCGTATCCGAAGTCGCTGGCCTTGCCGGCGTCGCGCTACGAGGGCTGCTATATCGGCTATCCGGACGTCGACATGCTGACCGGCGAGGACCCGTCCAAGCCCTATTACAACTGGGGCGAACTCTATTACGGGCCGCTGTACAAGGAGCTGGTCGCCACCAAGAGCAAGTACGATCCAGGCCGGATCTTCCGCTTCTCGATGTCGCTGGGGGCCACGCCGCCGCCCGTTCACCGCGGCTGACGATCGAAGCCGCGCCGGCAGGCTCTGTGCGTTGCGGGGCCTTTCGGAGCATGCCACGCGGTGGCATGGGCTATGAGGCCGATCCGGGAGCATGCGTGCTCCCGGATCGTTCGAGCCCGTCAGCCAACGATCGCGGCCAGTCCCAGGGTAAGCAGCAGCGCGATGATCGAGATCAGCGTCTCCAGCACCGTCCAGGTCTTGAGCGTCTGCGTCACGGTCATGTTGAAGTACTGCTTCACGATCCAGAAACCGCCGTCGTTGACGTGGGACAGGATCAGCGAACCGGCACCCGTGGCCAGCACCATCAGTTCCGGATGCACGGCCTTGCTCGCCGCCGCGGCGATCGGGGCGACGATGCCGCAGGCCGTGCCCATGGCCACCGTGGCCGAGCCGGTGGCGATGCGCAGCAGGGCGGCGATCAGCCAGCCCAGCAGCAGCGGCGAAATCTGCGAGGACTGCGTCGCGGCGATGATGGCGTGGGAAACGCCCGAATCCAGCAGGATGCGGCCGAAGCCGCCGCCCGCGCCCACCACCAGGATGACGGTGGCCGTCGGCGCGAGGCAGTCGTTGGTGAAACCGAGGATGGTCTCGCGGCTGAAGCCACGGCGCTTGCCGAAGGTGTAGAAGCTCAGCAGCACCGCGACCAGCAGGGCCACCACCGGATTGCCGAGGAAGGCCAGCAACTGGTTGGCCGCGCCGCCCGGCGTGGTCAGCAGGTCGGCCCAGGTGCCGACCAGCATCAGCAGCACCGGCAGCAGCAGCGTGGCCAGCGCGATGCCGAAGCTCGGCAGCTCGCGCGACCCGTCCATCTCGACGAATTCCTTCTCCAGCGGATTGTCGCCCTCGACGAGGACGTAGCGCGTGATCCAGCGGGCGTACAAAGGCCCGGCGATGATCGCCGCAGGCAGGCCCACCAGCACCGCGTAGAGGATGGTCTTGCCGATGTCGGCCTTGTACGCGGTGACCGCCAGCAGGGCCGCGGGATGCGGCGGCACCAGCCCATGGACCACCGAAAGGCCGGCCGCCATCGACAGGCCGATCAGCAGCAGCGGCAGGCCGGCGCGCCGGGCGATATGGAAGGCCACCGGTATCAGCAGCACGAAGCCGACGTCGAAGAACACCGGCAGGCCGACGATAAAGGCCACGAACATCATGGCCCAGTGCGCGCGCCGCTCGCCGAACGCGGCGATCAGCGTATGTGCGATGCGTTCGGTGCCGCCGGACTCGGCCATCATCTTGCCGAGCATGGTGCCCAGCGCGATCAGCAGCGCGATATGGCCCAGCGTATTGCCGGCGCCGGTCTCGAACGCCTTGACGATGCCCTTCATCGGCATGCCGACCGCTGCACCCAAGCCGAGCGATACGGCCAGCAGGGCGACGAAGGGATTGAGCTTGAGCGCCGCGATCAGATAGATCAGGACGCCCACGGCCACGGTTGCCGCCAGCAGCAAGGCATCGCCTTGCAACAGAAAGTTGGTTTGTATGGGGTTCATTGCCTCACCGGTGCGCGATGGATACGGGACACCGGCTCAAGATGCCTGACAAAACGCTCCTGTCGGTTGGCAATCGCCTTTGTCCGCGTTGTTTTCAGCAGACTCCTATAGCTACGCATCGCAATGATGCGAAAGCTCTTACGCGAAGGCCTGAAATCTCGGGCGCGACCGCTGAGATTCCATGGGCTGACTACGCCGCCGTCAGTTTCTTGTAGGCCACGCAGTCGACCTCGACCTTGCAGTCCACCACCATGCTCGACACCACGCAGGCGCGCGCCGGCGGGTGCGCGCCGAAGTACTGCTTGAACACGCGGTTGAACGAAGGAAAGTCGCGTGGATCGTCCAGCCACACGCCGCAGCGCACGACGTGCTCGGTGCCGTAGCCGGCTTCTTCGAGAATGGCGATCAGGTTGCGGATGGTCTGGTGCGACTGCTCGATGATGCCGCCGTGGATCACCTCGCCGTCCACCATCGGCGTCTGCCCGGAGACGAACAGCCAGCCGTCGGCACCCGCGGCGCGCGCGAAGGGCAGATGCTGGCCGCCGGTGCCGGAGCCGCCTTCGACGCCGAATCGAACGATGGGATCGGTCATGCTTGAGTCCTCGGATGTTGGAGTGGATGGAAATCAGACGGTAGCCGCGGCGGCATGCGCCGCCGCCTGCCGGGGAAGGTAACGCCCTGCGCGCTGCGGCAGCGCGCGGCCCTGGCGATAGGACAGCACGCCGTTCACCCACACGGCCTCGATTCCGGCCGCCTGCTGCCGCGGCTGGTCGAAGGTGGCCGTGTCGCGCACGGTGGCGGGGTCGAACAGCACCAGGTCGGCCCAATAACCCGGGCGGACGAAGCCGCGCCCGGCCAGGCCGAAGCGCTCCGCCGACTGCCCGGTCATCTTGCGCACGGCGGTGGCCAGGCCGAACAGGCCGCGTTCGCGGCTGTAGTAGCCCAGCACGCGCGGAAACGCGCCCCACAGGCGCGGATGCGGATGCACGTCGTGCGGCAGGCCGTCGGAACCGATGGTGGTGGCGGGATGCGCCAGGATGTCCGAGACGTCCGCATCGGACATGTTGTGATAGACGGCATTGGCCGGTTGCAGGCGGCGCGCGGTCTCCATCAGATCCATGCCCCAGAGTTCGGCGATCTGCCTGAGCGTGCGCCCGGCCATTTCCGGATGCGGCACCGATGCGGTGACGTCGATCTCGATGTCATTGGTGACCTGCTTCAGGTCGAGCGTGGACGAGCTGGCGATATAGGGATAGGCATCGCAGCCGACCGCATGATCGCGCTGCGCCGCCTCGATGGCGTCCAGTACCTCGCCCGCGCGGCCCCAGTTGGCGGCGCCGGCGCATTTCAGATGCGAAATCACCACCGGCGCCCGCGCCTGCCGGCCGATCCGGCAGGCTTCGTCGATGGCGCCGAGGATGCCGGCGAACTCGGTGCGCAGATGCGTCGCGTAGATGGCGCCGGCCGCCGCCAGCGGCTCGGCCAGCGCCATCACCTCCTCGGTGGTGGCGGCAAACGCATTGCCGTAGGCCAGTCCGGTGGACAGGCCCAGCGCGCCATGCGCCAGCGCCTCGCGCAGCTGGCCGCGCATGGCGTCGATCTCCGCCGGCGTGGCGCAGCGGTCCAGCCGGTCCATATGGTTCTGGCGCAGCGAGGTATGGCCGACCAGGGCCGCCACGTTCACCGCCGGCTGCGCGCGCCCGATGGCTTCGACGTAGGCGGCGAAGGTGGGATAGGCAAACGCCTGCGCCGGACCGAGCAGGTTCATCGGGTCCGGCGGCTCGCCGCCCAGGGCGACGGGCGCGGCGCTGATGCCGCAGTTGCCGACCACCACCGTGGTCACGCCCTGCGACAGCTTGGGCAGCATCTGCGGCTCGCGGATCAGCTGCAGGTCGTCGTGCGTGTGCACGTCGATAAAGCCGGGAGCGAGCGTCAGGCCAGCGCCGTCGATTTCATCGATGCCGCGCCAGCGGCTGACCAGCGCGTGGCCGATCTCGGCGATGCGGCCGTCTTCGATGGCGACGTCGAACAAGGTGTCGTCCATGTCGGCGCCGCTGCCATCGACGATGCGGACGCGGCGGATAAGAGTGTGAAAGTGCTGCATGGCGATCCTTGGTCGGTAGGAAATATCTAGGCTGGTGCGTCGGTAGCTGCTGGTCGTGATGGAAAGATCTGACGGTTAATTCTGAAAATTGGATCGGTGCGATGGCGTCGGCGTTCGCGTGCGTTCAAGATCGATGACCGTTCGCCTATGATCAATTTTTTCCGTGACATCCCCCGGTATTTAGGACAATTCCCTATGCCCGACCGAAAGTCGCCGAGCGGCCTCATGGCCGCCACCGTCCATCCGCTCGACAAAGGCATCGGCGGGCTCGACGCGCCCTGTGCGCCGGAAGAGATCGCCGCGCGCGGCTGGAATCTGTTCGAGGAAGACCTCAGCCTGCCCGCGGCCGTGCTGTCGCAGCCGCGGCTCGAGCACAACCTGGCGTGGATGCAGCGCTTCGCCGCCGAATACGGCGTGCAGCTCGCGCCGCACGGCAAGACCACCATGGCGCCGCGCCTGTTCGCGCGCCAGCTCGACGCCGGCGCCTGGGGCGTCACGCTGGCGACGGCGCAGCAGGTGCGCGCGGCGTATGCGCATGGCGTGCGGCGCGTGCTGATGGCCAACCAGCTGGTGGGGCGGCGCAATATGGCGATCGTCGCCGAGCTGCTGGCCGATCCGTCGTTCGAATTCTTCTGCCTGGTCGACAGCGTCGAACAGGTGCGGCAGCTGGCGGCGTTCTTCGGCGCGGCCGGGCAGCGCGTCCAGGTGCTGATCGAGCTCGGCGTGCAGGGTGGCCGCACCGGCGTGCGCGACGAGGCGCAATGGCAGGCGGTGCTCGAAGCGCTGGCGCAGGCGCAGGGCACGGTCAAGCTGGCCGGTGTGGAAGTCTACGAGGGCGTGCTGAAAGACGAGGCAGTGATCCGCGCCTTTCTGCAGCGTGCGGTCGAGGCCGTGCATGCCCTGGCGCGGGCGGGCCGCCTGGAACGCGCGCCGGCGGTGCTGAGCGGTGCCGGGTCGGCCTGGTACGACGTGGTGGCCGAAGAATTTTCCAAAGCCGATATCGGTGTGCCGCTCGATGTGGTGCTGCGCCCGGGCTGTTATCTCACGCACGATGTCGGTGCCTACCGCGCCGCGCAGACGCGCATCCAGGCGAGCAATCCCATCGCGCGACGCATGCAGTCCAGCCTGCTGCCCGCCCTGCAGGTGTGGGCCTACGTGCAATCCGTGCCGGAACCGGAGCTGGCCATCGTGGCGCTGGGCAAGCGCGATGCCGCCTTCGACGCGGGTTTCCCGCTGCCGGCCGCGCACTTCCGGCCCGGCAGCTCCGCCCCCGCGGCCGTGCCGGAGCACTGGGCGATCACCGGCATGATGGACCAGCACGCCTATCTGAAGATCGCCGCCGGCGACGATCTTCGCGTCGGCGACATGCTCGCCTTCGACATCTCCCATCCCTGCCTGACCTTCGACAAGTGGCGGCAGATTCCCGTGATCGACGATGCCGGCCAGGTGGTCGACATCGTGCAGACCTATTTCTGAGACGGCAGGACGAACAGCAATGACGCAGATCCTGGCCTTCGGCGAGCCGCTCGCCGAATTCAACCAGACCCGTCCGGACAGCGCCGCATGGCAGCTCGGCTACGGCGGCGACACCTCCAACTTCTGCATCGCCGCCGCGCGCCAAGGCGCCGAGGCGGGCTATATCGGCGCCGTCGGCGAAGACCGCTTCGGCGATGGCCTGCGCCAGCTATGGGAAGCGGAGCAGGTCGAGCACACCCATGTACTGACGGACGAACAGGCGCCGACCGGCGTGTACTTCGTGTCGCACGATGCGTCGGGACACCATTTCGACTACCTGCGCGCCGGTTCCGCCGCCAGCCGCTATGCGCCGGACCGGCTGCCGCGCCGGGCCATCGCCTCGGCGCGCGCGCTGCACCTGTCGGGCATCAGCCTGGCGATCAGCCAGAGCGCCTGCGATGCCGGCCTGGCCGCGATGGAAGAGGCGCGCGCGGCCGGCGTCATGGTCTCGTTCGACACCAACTTGCGGTTGCGCCTGTGGCCGCTGGCGCGGGCCCGCGCCGTCATGCGCGAAGCGCTGCGGATGTGCGAGGTGTGCCTGCCGAGCTGGGACGACGTCACCGCCTTGCTGGATTGCGACGACCGCGACTTCATCGTCGACACGCTGCTGGGCTACGGCGTCGAGCTGATCGCGCTGAAGATGGGCGCGCAGGGTTGCTACGTCGCCACGCTGCATCAACGCACCCTGGTGCCGGCGTACGCAGTGGAGGCGGTCGATGCCACCGGTGCGGGCGATTGCTTCGGCGGCGCCTTCGTCGCGCGGCTGGTGGCAGGCGACGATGCCGTGGCCGCGGCGCGCTATGCCAACGTGGCCGCGGCACTGTCGACCACCGGCTACGGCGCCGTCGCTTCCATTCCGCATGCCGCGGCGGTGTACGGGGCGCTGGAGAAATACGCCTGCGCTTCGTGAGCGCAGGCCAGGCCCGATAGGCATCGCGCCATCGGCGTCATCCAGCGCGAGGGGCGCGGGTCACCGCGCCGGTCGCGGATGAACCGTCAGGATCGCCACCGCCGGCGAAGCCGGCACGACAGGCGCGACATCGGGCAGGGCCGCGCCGGCCGTGGCGGCCACCGCCGGCCCGGCCTCCTGCAACAGCGACGATGCCTCCGCCTGCCTGTTCATCACGATGATGCTGATGCGCCGGTTGACCGGGTCGGCCGGATTGCTGCGGTCGAACGGCACTGAGGCGGCCAGGCCTACGACGCGGGCGATCTTGTCTTCGGTCAGGCCGCCGGCGAGCAGGGCGCGGCGTGCGGCGTTGGCGCGGTCGGCCGACAGTTCCCAATTGCTGTAGCGATGATCGCTGTTGTACGGCGCGTCGTCCGTATGCCCGGACAGGCTGATCCGGTTCGGCACGCGGTCGATGAAACCCGCCAGTTCCTCAAGAATCGTCATGGTGTACGGCCGCAGCTGGGCGCTGCCGATGTCGAACATGGGGCGGTTCTGCTTGTCGACGATCTGGATGCGCAGGCCTTCGGGCGTGATGTCCAGCAGCAGCTGGTCCTTGAAAGGGGCCAGGGCCTGGCTGTTCTGGATCGCCGCCTGCAATTGCTGCATCAGGTCTTCCAGCCGCGCGCGTTCCTGCCGCCGCGCTTCTTTCTCGATCTCCTTCGGGTCCACGCTGGCCGCGATGCCGCCTTGGGCTTTGCCGCCGGGAGCGCGCGCCAGATCTTTCGCGCCACCGAGCTTGATCATGCTCGTGCTGGCGCCGCCCGGCCCGGTCTGTCCCGGTGGCGCCATGGTGGCGGTGCCCTGCGTCATGCTGGGATTCTTGAAATACTCGGAAATCGCCGCGCGCTGCTCGCGCGTGCCGGCGCCGATCAGCCACATCACCAGGAAGAACGCCATCATCGCCGTGACGAAGTCGGCGTAAGCCACCTTCCAGGCGCCGCCATGATGGCCGCCATGGCCGCGCCGCTTCACCCGCCGCACCACGATGGGCGGCAGCTGGCCCTGCTCGCTCATGCCGTGGCCTTGGCGCGCGGCGCCTTGAGGTGATCCTCCAGGTCCTGGAAGCCCGGGCGGGTGTTGGTGGAAAGCGACTTGCGCGCGAACTCCACGGCTACCTTGGGGTTATAGCCGCGCAGATTGGCCAGCAGGGCGATCTTCACGCACTCGAAGGCCTTGCCGTCCTCCTGCACCCGGTTCTCCATCGCCGCGCCGAGCGGACCGACAAAGCCGTAGCACAGCAGGATGCCGAGAAAGGTGCCGACCAGCGCGCCGGCGATATGCATGCCGATGCGCGAGGTATCGCCATCGAGCTGGGACATGGTGGTGACGATGCCGAGCACGGCCGCCACGATGCCGAAGCCCGGCAGGGCGTCGGCCAGCTTGGTCACCGCCAGCGCGGGCGCCACCGCCTCCTGGTGGTGCGCTTCCAGCTCCACCTCCAGCAACTGCTCCAGCTCATGCGGATTCATGCTGCCACCCACCATCAGCCGCAGGCAGTCGGTGGTGAATTCGATCAGGTGATGCTCGCGCAGCAGCCGCGGATAAGCCGAGAACAGCGGGCTGGACTGCGGGTCCTCCACGTGCTGCTCCAGGCTGAGCAGTCCTTCCTTGCGCATCAGGCTGAACAGGTCGTAGAGCATCGCCAGCAGATCCACATAATCCTGCTTGCGATACTTCGGCCCCTTCAGCAGCCCCAGCGCATCGCGCGCCGCCGCCTTCACCACCTTGGACGGATTGGCCGACAGAAACGCACCCAGCGCACCACCGCCGATGATCAGCAACTCATACGGCTGCCACAGCGCAAGCATCTGCCCATGCGACAACAGAAAACCGCCAAGCACGCATCCAAGCACCACGACGGCGCCGATCAGGACCAGCATATTCGCTCCGGGGGACGGAGCCTCTTGCTCCGTGTCCGGGTCTTATCGGCGTGGGGGTAAAAAAATTGAGCCGACCGGCGCCGTGATATGCGTGCTGGAAGAATGAGACGGGCGGTCAATCGCTCCCGTCCATGGCCCCCTAGACTCCGCCCATTCCAATCGCACAGGGGGATTCATGGCTGACAAGCTGAGTTACGACCAGGCGCTGTATCAGGCCAGTGCTCTTATGGGTTGGATCGACAAGGTGGGGCGCGGACCCGGCATCGTGCGGGAGCGCGGCATGACCATTGCCGAGCTGGGACCTCCGGTGGCGCTGAAGCTGCAGACGTTGGACAGCGATATCGGTTCCTCGTGGGACCCGATGGACGGAGACAGGCAGTTGCGTGCGCGCGATCGCCTGGTGGACACGCTGAAGAGGATGCGGCTGCAGCCCGGGATGTCCTTCATGATCGATCCCTCGATGTGGAAAACCGATTGACCGGACAAAGCCAGGGGGAAGGACGGGGAAGCGAGGGAGGCATGGATGCCTCCATTTCCCCGCCCGCATGGCGGCGGAGGCATCCATGCCCCGCGCGCAAGGATCAAAGCCTCTTGCGGAAACCCAGATAGACGTTGTGTTCGCGCAGATGTCCCTTCAGCTGTTCGTCGCGGGCGTGGGCGCGGTTGTCGAACAGATTCGGGTTCGTCGAAATGCGCCCCAGATCGACCTGGCGATAGCCGAGTTCCAGGTGCATGCCTGCCGCGATGCGTAGATCCGCACCGGCGCCCACGGCGTAAGCGGCGCGTACATTCCGGTGAGGTTCGAACGCCCGCTCCGGGCGGGTCTGCCAGCCGGACGTCGTCGTCACCGCCACACCCGCACCGAGCATGCCGAAGAGCGACAGGTTCCGCGTCAGCGGCCAGCTCGCGTAGCCGTTGAGCATGAGCCGCTGCGTGCGGGTATGCAGCACGTTGTCATTGGCGGTGAACGGCGCCCAGCGTCCGACATGGCGCGCGTCCGAAGGCAAGCTGTATTCCAGCTCGGTGCGGAAAGGCGACTGGTATTGATAGCCCAGGCCCAGGGAGCCATTGAGTGAGTGCGCCGACTTCGGATGCTGCGTGCGATGGGTGACGCGTGGGCTGGTGAGGGTCATGTCCGAGAGTTGCCGATCGGCATCGAACAGCTTGATGGTTCCGTAAAGCCCCTGCTCCTGAGGGGCGGCCGTGGCCGCAACCGTTGCGGTCAGCAGCAAGCCGGCAATGATGCACTTCGTCATGCGTTACCTCGCTGTTAAAAGTGCGGGCAACGTATAGAAGAGGCTGTCATGCGCCCTACTCGAATTATCCAGTGCTGGGTGTTGGTCCGGCGTTGCTTCGGCGGGAGCCTCTCCGAAAAATCGCGTCACGCTTCCGGTAACGCAGAACTAGGGAACACCCTAGTAATAACCCCCGGGGATTAGTCCTACATTCGGCTCCATCGCGCACAGCCCCCGGCAAGGAGCGACTCCGATGACTTCGACCAGCGGTGTAGGCGGCAGCGACTCGCAGAACAACGCGCCATCGCTCGGCAATCAAGCAGCGAATCCCCATGGCGGCACGCCGCAGGCGGATGCCGTCGTGGGCACTACGCTGAGCATTCCCGCGGCGACGGTGGGCCTGGATTTCAGCCACACGGTGGCGCCTGGCGAAACGGTCGACGCACTGGCCGCGCGCTACAACGTGGACGCCAATGCCATCCGCGCCGCCAACCCGGATCTGCTGCAGCCGGCGGGCGGCAGCTTCGATTTCACCTCGTCGGTGCCCGAGCTGCAGGACGCGGTCAAGGACGTGCAGCCATGGGCCGGCGTCAGCCTTACCGTCCCGGCCGCCAATCCGCGCATGGTGATGGAACACACGGTGATGCCGGGCGAGACGATCGAATCGATCGCCAAGGACTACGACGTCAAAGCCACCGACCTGCGCCAGGCCAATCTCACGGCGCTGGCCTTGCAGAGCATGCTCACCGCGCCGCCGTCGATCGAATCCGGCCCGGGCAGGCTCGGCCTGATCGATACCTCCAAGCTCACGGGCGTGCAGCTCACCGTGGCGCAGACCTATAACAAGTACGGCGCCGCCATCGAAGGCCTGGCGGCCGAAGCCGGCATCAAGGTCAAGGACGTGCTCGGCATCATCACGCAGGAAACGGGTGGCGCGATCGACCCCCATGCGCGCATGACCATCCGCTTCGAGGCACACAAATTCGACCAGGCGATCGACCCGTCGCTGCAGCCGGAATTCGATCAGCATTTCCAGTACAACCAGGCGAAGGGGCTGGGCTACAAAGGGCAGAAGTTCAATGCCACGGGCGATCCGGACGATTGGCATGCGCTGCATCCGACCGGTACCGCCAAGGACCAGGACATCAACTGGTCGGCATTCAATTACGCCTATGGCATGAACCCGGAGGCCGCCGCGTCCTCCATCTCGATGGGGCCCGGCCAGGTGATGGGTTTCAACCATGCCACCGTGGGTTACGCCAGCGCGGACGCGATGTACCAGTCGCTGAAGGACAGTGCCTACAACCAGTTCGCCTCGATGACCGATTTTATCGGCGCCAACGCGTCGATGAAGAAAGACCTCAACGACGGCGATTACGACGCCTTCGCCAAGGCCTATAACGGCGGCATTGCCGGCTACGGCGACCACGTAAAGAGCTATGCGGACGCGTTCGACACCATTACCGCCGGCATGCAGCCGACGGGTGCGCCGGCCGCTACGGGTCCCGTTGCCGCGCCGTAAATAGAACGCCAAGGCCGATGGAGGCAGCCAGCCGTGCCGGCTGCCTCGCATGCACTGATTACTTCTTCGCCGCCTTGGCCGCGGCTTCCTCTTCCGCGTCGGCCTTCAGATAAGCGGCATAGCCCTTCGCCTCATCCGCCTGCGTGGTGATGTGCAGCGTCACCTCGTCGCTTACCTGCGGCACGAACTTGCCCAGGCCGAAGTCGGAGCGCTTCAGCGTCGCCATCGCCTCGAAGCCCACCGCCGGCAGTTTCAGCCGCGGGTTCTCGCCCACCTTGTTGATGGTGACATCCAGCGTTACCGGCCTGGTGATGCCGTGCACGGTGAGGTTGCCCGTCACCTTCAGCTGGTTGGCCATGGCGGTGGTCTCGACCTTGGTGCTCTTGAAGGTGGCGGTGGGGAAGCGGGCCAGGTCGAAGAAGGCGGGAGAGCGCAGGTTCTCGTCCAGGTCGGGGATGCCGCTGCTCAGGTTGGCCAGGGGAATGGTGACCATTACCGAAGCCATGCGCGGATTGGCGGGGTCGAACTCCAGCGTGCCCTCGACGCGGGTGAACTGCGCCGTGGGGTTGGCGAAGTCCAGGTGGCTCCAGCGGAGGGTGCCCATGGAGTGGTTGGGCTCCAGCGTGTAAGTGGCCGCCCAGAGCGGGCAGGCGGCGAGGGCGAGCGCAAGGGCGAAGGCGGTACGGCGGATCATGGGCAGGGCTCCAGGGCTGAGGTCGGCGCGGGGCCGATGGTGGGTCTCCAGCACGCATCGGCGTGCGTCGGCACCGTGCCGGCGGCGGCGCGGGAAGTCCTGAAAAAGCGTCTGAATTGGCCTGAAGAGTTCTGAAGCAGGGCCGGGTTGCCTTCGGTTGTGGCCCGCAAACGTTGATGCGACTATCCGGCGGCTTTCCCCAAGGTGGCGATAAACAGTGAGTTACGTGCCCTCCGACCCCGAGCGCTCGACGCGCGCAACCCTGCGCATCGGCGACTGGATCGTCGACCCGATGGCCGACCAGCTGTCGCGCGACGGCAACGTGCTGCGCGTCGAAGCCCGCACCATGCGCCTGCTGCTGTGCCTGGCGGACCGCGCCGGCCAGGTGGTCAGCATCGACGAACTGCTCAACGAGGTCTGGGCGGGGGTGATCGTCACGCCGGATTCGGTCTACCAGGCGGTGACGTCGTTGCGGCGCTTGCTGGGCGACGATCCCAAGCAGCCGGCGTATATCGCCACCGTGCCGCGGCGGGGGTATCGGCTGATTGCGGCGGTGCAGGCCTTGCCGGACAAAGCGGCCGCATCCGTTGAAGCGCCCGCGGCGAAGCCGGAGCCGCCCAGGGTTCCCAGACAGGGGCGAGGCGCACTGGTCGGCTCAGCCCTGGCGCTAGGCGTGATCCTGCTGTCCTGCGGCGCCATCTCCGCCTACTGGCTGCTGCGCGACCATCCCGCCGCGCAGGCCGCCCGCGGCGCCCGCTCCATCGCCGTGCTGCCCTTCCTCGACCTCACCGACAAGATGAACGAGGAGCCGTTCGCCGACGGCATGACCGAGGAGCTGATCGACCAGCTCAGCAAGTTCCCCGGCATGCAGGTGTCCGCGCCGACCTCGTCGTTCTATTACAAGGACAAGCAGGTGCCGGTGGCGAATATCGCCAGGTCGCTCGGTGTCGCCTACGTGCTCGACGGCAGCGTGCGGAAGTCGGGGGATACCATGCGCGTGGCGGCGCGGCTGGTTCGCGCGGCGGATGGGTTCGTGGTGTGGTCGGCGACGTACGACCGGCCCTTGGGCGACAAGCTCAAGGTGCAGGATGAGATTGCCGGCGAGGCGGCGAAGGCGCTGACGCCGGCGATTCGATAATAAGTCCGCACCTCTCACCTTCGTCATTCCGGCGCAGGCCGGAATCCAGTGGCGATATCGACTGGTTTTCGCGAGAAGCCATCCAGCTCTATCGCGAAAACCGCGCACTCCCGCCACTGGATTCCGGCCTGCGCCGGAATGACGGTATTAGGCTCCGTTGCCGGAGTCGGTTGCGCAGCGGCTCAATGAAGCTGTTTTTTGCGGCTTCGAACCGAACGTCACGAAGCTCGCCGCCGCCAGCATCCACGCGCCGATGCCGCCATACAGCATCACCCAGTGGAAGCCCTGGACCAGCGCGTCGTGCGCCGGCGCGCCGTAGGAAGAGAGATTGCCGGCGGCGATCTGGTTGGCGATATCGCGCAATGCCGACGCATCCGCCGCGCCGGGCATGGCGCGCTTCAGGTGCGCAAGTATCCCTTCGATCAGCAGGAACCCCATCAGCGCGATATTGATCGCCAGGGTGATCAACCGCGCGCTCATATCGATGCCCGATGCCATGCCGGCACGCGCCGTCGGCACCGAGCCCGTCGTGGTGTTGGACACCGGCGTATTGGTCATCCCCAAGCCGATGCCCGCGAGCACGCAGCCGGTCAGCAAGGCAGCCAGCCCGTGCAGCGGCATGGCGAAGAAGCCCAGGCCGATGGTGAACAGGCCCGCGGGAATGACGGCGCGCGGCTGATAGCGCACGGTCAGTTTCTCGGCGAGCGGCGGTACCAGCAAAGTCGGCAGCGTGTATGCCAGCAAGGCTATGCCGGAGGTGACGACGCCATAACCCAGCACCGACTGGAAATAGATCGGCAGATAGATCATGAAAGGCCAGAAGCTGAAGTTCATGCCCATCGAGCCGTACAGCGCACCGGAGAACGGACGGATCCGGAACACCGAAAAATCGAACATCGGATGCGCGTGGTTTTTCTCCACGTACAGGAATGCGGCGAAGCAGGCGGTGGCCCCGGACAGGGCGATCAGCACCAGCGGGTGGTGCAGTCCAAGCGACGGCCCCTGCGTGATGAAATAAGTCAGCCCGAATACCGCCAGCGACATCGACACGATGCCCGCCAGGTCCAGATGCCTGGCTTCCGGATCGCGCGATTCGTCGACGCTCCATGCAATCAAGGCCAGCGTGACCAGCGACAGCGGCACCTGGATGAGGAACACCCAGGTCCAGTCCAGCCAGACGGCAATCGCGCTGCCGATCATCGGCCCGAAGCCCAGCCCCACGCCGAAGATGATCCCCCACGCCGCAAACGCGCGGCTGCGCGCCGGCCCCTCCTGGAACTGGTGCGACAGCGCGGCGATCTGGCAGATCACCATGGCGCCGCCGCTCATGCCCTGCAGGAAGCGGCTGGCGATCAGCACCGACGCATCGCGCGCCAGCCCGCAGGCCAGCGAAGTGAAGCCGAACGCCGCCACGCTCAGCAGCAGCATGCGCTTGCGTCCATAGCGGTCGGCGAGCGTGCCGGAGGCCATCAGTACCGTGGTGCAGGCGATGGTGTAGGCATTCATGATCCACTGCGCGCCGCTGAAGCCGGTGTGCAGCAGTTTTTCCACGGTCGGCAGCACGGCCGGCACGCTGGAGATCTCCAGGCCGAACATCAGGGCCGCGAGGCAGATCGCTACGGCGGCGACGGCGTTTCGATGGGTGGGGGAGGGCGCCACGGTGGACTCCGGGTCGAAAGGCAAACGCCGGCCGCACGCGGCTGGCCGCGCGGCTTGTGCATCGCCGAGGGAGGAGGGGAAGGCCTTTATTTTCGGCACGCGCCATCCATGATGGAAATGATTTATTTTTGTCGCCCCCATTAAGGCTGTTCATCAATCGCCCATGGACTTCGACCCCGCCCTGCTGCGCGCCTTCGTCGCCGTGAAAGAGGCCGGTGGCTTCACTCGTGCGGCGCAGCGCCTGAACCTGACCCAGTCCGCGATCAGCCATCAGATCCGGCGCCTGGAAGAACAGGTGGGCCGGCAGCTGCTCTACCGCACCACGCGCGCGCTGACCCTGACGGAGGACGGCGAGGAGTTTCTGCAGTACGCGCAGAAAATCCTCGACACGCTTGACAGCATGGCGCGCCGCTTCCGGCCGTCGCCGATTTCGGGCGTGGTGCGCTTCGGCGTGCTGGAGAATTTCCTCGGCGACCGCCTGCCCACTTTGCTGTGCCAGTTCGGCCGCGCGTTTCCGTCGGTGCGGCTGGATGTGAGCGTCGGCATGAACCTCGATCTGATGCCGATGATCAAGGCCGGCGAACTCGATCTGGCGGTGGTAATGACCGCGCCGGACGACAAGGAAGGCACGCCGCTGCGCCGCACGCAGTTCGTATGGGTGGCCGCGGAGACCTTCGACGTGCCCGCGGGCGCATCGCTGCCGTTCGCGTTCTTTCCTTCGCCGTGCATCAACCGCCAGGTCGGCATCGCCTCGCTGGAGGGGCGGGATGTGCCATGGCATGTCGTGTTCACTTCGCAGAGCCAGCAGGGCATCCGCGCGGCGATACTCGCGGGGCTGGCGGTGACGGTGCTGGCGCGCGACGACGTGGAGCCGGGCATGAAGATCGTCGATGGGCAGTACGGGCTGCCGTCGCTGTCCAAGGCGGACTTCACCCTGGTGTGGAGCAGCGGCGGCAAGACGCCGGCGGCGGTGGAGTTCGGGCGGATGATCGAGCAGATGACGCGGGTTCCGCTCGCGGCCAGCCACGGCTGAGCGCAGGCCGGGCGGCCGGCGCCTGCGCTATGCTTTTAGAAGAACAGGGGAAATGCATTATCCATGCGTAAATGGGGCTTGCTGCTGGTCCTCGTGCTGCTCGGGCTGGTCGCACTGCACTGGTCGCGGCAGCGTCCATCCGTGCCGGCTGCCGGCGTGCTCGCTCCCGCTGCGCCCATCCAGGACGACATCGCCAACGGCACCGTCCTGCAGCGTGGCGACGTCAGCCTGCTCACGCGTGCTCATTTCGAGCTCACCGCGCGCGTGCTTTCCCGCGAGGATTACCGCTTCGATGCCGGCGCTTCGCTGGCGCCGGTGGATCTCGCGCTGGGCTGGGGCCCGATGTCCGACAGCGCGGTGCTGGCGAAGATCTCGATCAGCCAGTCCCATCGTTTCTACTACTGGCGCGTCGAGGAGTTCCCCATCCCGCAACGCGATATCGAAATCTCCAGCGCCAATATGCACATGATCCCCGCCGACGACGCGGTGCGCCGCGCGCTGGAGCGGGTGCAGCCGGGGCAGGTGATCCACCTGCAGGGCTTTCTCGTCGACGCCAGCCGGCCCGATGGCTGGCGCTGGCATACCTCGATGACGCGCGAAGACACCGGCAACGGTGCGTGCGAGCTGGTGTTCGTGGAAGACATCGGCACGGTCAGCCGCTGATCCCGCCGCAAAGGTTTTTGCCGTACCCTGCTGCCACCCCACTCCCACGGAGTACCCCCAATGAAAGCGTTCTGCGCTGCTGTGCTGCTTTGTGGCTTGATCCAGGGAACGCCCGCGCTCGCCGCACCACCCGCGGCATCGCCATTGCTCGGCACCTGGGCGGTGGACACCGCGCGCCTGCCCATGGCCGCCGCGGCGCGCCCGAAGAGCGTCACCTTCACGTTCGCCGAGGCGGGCGGCAACAAGCTCAAGACCGAGGTCGATATCGTCGATGCCGGCGACGTGCGGATCCATTCGACGTCCACCGTGGGTACCGATGGCGTCCCGGGTTCCATCACGGGCGGCATGGAGGCCGACACCGTGGCATTGACGCAGCCGGCGCCGAACGTGCTGGTGATGGTGTTGAGCAAGGCCAGGACCCCGGGTTCGACGCGCATCTACGTCGCCGCCCCGGATGGCAAATCGATGGTGGAAACGGCCACCTATTTCGGCGACAACGGCACGCCGATCATCCGCACCAACTACTTCACGCGCGTGCGCTGACGCGGCGGCGCACGCACACGGAGACCGCCGGCGCCCGCATCAAGGCGTCGGCAGCTGCGCATCCAGGAAGGCGTAGATATCCGCAAACTCCGTCGCCTCCGCGCCCAGCGACACCTGGATGCCATGCCCGCCGTTGGCATTGGTGCGGATCCAGATCGGCTTGCCGCTGGTATTGGCGGCACGCAGCGCGGCGGCGAACTTGCCCGTCTGCCACGGATCGACGCGGCTGTCGTTGAGGCTGACGTCCAGCATCACCGGCGGATAAGCCGTATGCGGCTTGATGTTCTGGTACGGGTCCGACGCCAGCATGTAGGGGAAGTCGGAAGCCTTGCCCGGGTCGCCGAATTCGCCGATCAGGTTGGCGCCGTTGTGTGCGTGCATCAGGCGGATCGGATTGACGAAGGCCACGCGCAATACCGCGGCGCCAAACGCCTTCGGCTCGCTCACCAGCGCGCCGCCGAGCAGCAGGCCGCCGCCGCTGCCGGAAATCAGGCCGGTGCGTTCCGGGCGGCTATAACCCAGCTTGCCCAGTGCCTGCACGCCGGCGACGAAATCCTCCACGCCCTTGTGCTTGTTCGCGCCCTTGCCGTCCTGATGCCAGGACTCGCCCTTCTCGCCGCCGCCGCGCACGTGCGCATAGGCAAAGATATTGCCGTGCTTCACCCACTCCAGGCGCACGGGATTGAACACCGGCACCACCGATAGTCCGAACGTGCCATAGCCCCACAGAATCGCGCGATGGCTGCCGTCCGCCACTGCGTCCTTGCGGTGCAGGATGGTGAGCGGCACATGGGTGCCGTCCTTGCTGACGTACTCGGTTTCGGTGGTCTCGATCATGCTGTAGTCGGCCGGGCTGGACTGATCCTGGCCGAGCGTGTGCATGGCGCTGTCCTTGGGGTCGTAGCGCCAGGATTTCGGCGGCGTGGTCCAGCCGCGCAGTTCCAGCAGGAAGCCGCCCTGGTTGTCGTCCGCATGGAACAGCGAGGCGGCGCCGGCCAGCGGCATCGGTATCGCGCTGGACTTGCCGCTGACGTAGTCGATGCGCCGCACGCTGTCGATGCCGTTGCGGGTGACCTTCACGTACAAGGCGTCGCGGGCCGGCGCCAGTTTCTGCGTGTCGGTCAGCACTAGGCCGACCACGATGTCGTCCTGCTCCAGCGGAAGCACGGAGCGCGCCTGCGCCAGCGTGGCATCGGCCTGCGAGAGATCGAGCGCCAGCACTTCGCCGTTGGAGCGCTTGTGCGCGGAGACGAGATAAAGCGTGTCGCCATGGACCACGGCTTCCTGCACCTGGTCCTCCTGCGCGGCGATGCAGCGCCAGTGGACGCCGGGCTTGATCGCCTCGGCCTGCGGGGCGACGCAGTAGCGCGTCTCCGGTTGCGCGCCCGTGACGGCAGCGACGGCCCAGCGCGAGCCGGTGGGAAATTTGATAGTGGGAAAACGGTTTGACGGAATCTCGAACGAGGCATTGACGCCTTCGCCCTTGCCCGCGCGCAGCAGGATCGGATCCTGCGCCGCGGGCGCACCCAGGCGATGGAAGCGCAGGCGCATGTCCTGCAGCGGGTCGCCGTTCGTGCGCTGGTCCGCCGGGGCCATCTGCGTATACGCGAAGCCGCTGCCGTCGGGCAGCCAGTCGGCCGCGAACTCGCCCCACACCGGTTCCACCGCATCGCCGGTGGGCTTGCCGGTGTTGACGTCGAACACTTCCAGCCGCGTGACTTCGGCGCCGCCGCGGTCGGTATTCACCGCCACCTTGCTCCCGTCCGGCGACGGTGCGAACAGCGTGATCGAGGCATGGCCGCCTTCGCCGGCAAGCGTAGCCGGATCGAGCAGCACGCGTTCCTTGCCGTCGGCCTCGCGCAGCATCAGCGTGCCGCTGCCCTGGCCTTCCTGGCGGATAAAGAACAGGCGCCCGCCGACATAGCGCTGGGCGCGATGAACCACTTCGCTGCCGCTGGTCTTCTGCAGGGTTTCCTGCCACGCCTTCAGTGTCGGCAAGGCATCGAGCCTGGCGCGCGTGTAGTCGCCTTGCGCGGTGAGCCACTTCTGGAATTCGGGATTCGGCTCGTTTTCCATCCAGCGGTACGGATCGCTGACCGTATGGCCGAAGATCTGCTCGGTCACGTTCACGCGGCGCGCCGGCGGCGGGCCATCGTTCTGCTTGGCGAAAGCCGCCGATGCAAGCATGCAGGCGATCAGGGCGAGGCCAAGGGAAGCGTGTCGGCGCGGCGAAGCGGACCTGCGGCTCATGCGGTGTCCTTGCGAGCGAGGAAGCGCAGGAGCTTAGCTTCGTTCGCAGGAACCTGTCGTCATAACCGCCGTTAGTCATTACTGCCGGGCGGAATGTGATCGTCATCGCACTTCGCTGGCTCGTGTGCAGCACGCAAAGAACTGCATGGCCTCGCCAGCCCATATGCCATGCGGAATCACATTGCCTTCACGTCAACGGGCGGTTGATAAACATTCGGACATGAAAGGCGCGCCCTCCAGGGCGTTTCAAGGAAACGGCCACGGCAGCTGGCCACCGACGCATGCAGGGGGCATCGCGTGAAAGGACAGGAAGGGACGTCGCCACGGATGACATCGCCCAGTACATCGCCTCTGCTTCCGCTTCGCCGCAACGCTTCGCCACGGCATGCCTCTCCCGCTCGTGCGCGGTCCGCCTGATCCCCATTCGCTTTCACCGCAGCCGCGCTCACTGCGGTAGACGCGTACGCGTCCCATCCGAGCGCACACCATCAAGGAGTACGACCCATGCAGATCGATCACATCGTGGAAGGCTGGCTGAAGGGCTCCGATAACGTGGACGGCTACGCCAATCCGGCGGGCTCGCTGTACACCGAAGGCCAGGCGGCCACCATCGCGGCCGTGACCAGCCCGGAAATCGCGCTGGATACCCGCTGCAGCGGCTGCACGGCTTCGCGCCCCGGCTTCTGCTGTTGATTTGATTCGCCGCAGCCGTGGCCGTGCCACGGCTGCGGACGAATTCCGTTCCTCACTACCGGGTGTTGAGCATGGGCGACGCGCCGTCGAACGATACGTTCCTGGGAATCATCGATCACCTCACCGCCGATGCCCGGCGTTCGCTGGCCGAACGCATCCGCGCCGTGCCGGGACTCGGCGACGGCGAAAGCGCGATCCTGATACGGCAGGCGCACCAGGCGCTGCGCGACAACGCCGAGCGCAAGCTCAATCGAGTGCTGCTGCTGGAGCTGCATGCGGCGAAGCTGTCCGGGCAGCTCACCGCACCCGACGAAAGCGGCAAGTTCGCGCAGTTTCTCGAACTGGCCAGGCAGGACGCCTTCAAGGACACCTTGCGCCGCCGCTATCCGGTGCTCGAAGAGCGCCTCGATCGCGCGCTCGGCCAGCAGAGCGAAGCCATTCTTGCCTTGGCCCAGCGCATCGTCGCCGACCGAGCCGCCTTCGCCGCCTTGCTCGGCCAGCCCGCAGGCGCATTGCGCGCCGCCAGCCTGGGCCAGGGCGATGTGCACGACGGCGGCCAGTCCGTGGCGCAGCTGGAATTCGACGGCGGCCGGCTGATGTACAAGCCGCGTTCGGTACGCGTCGACCAGGCGCTGGAAAGCTTTCTCCACGATCTGTTTCAAGGCGTGACCGAGCGCATCCGCGTACCTGCGGTGCTCGATCGCGGCGCTTACGGCTGGACAGCTTTCGTCGAGCATCGCCACTGCGTCGACCAGGACGAACTGAAAACCTTCTACCGCCATATCGGGCATTGGCTCGCCGTGCTGCGCCTGCTGGGCGGCACCGACGTGCATCATGAAAACCTGATCGCCTGCGGCCCCGTGCCCTATGTAGTCGACGTGGAAAGCCTGTTCGTGCCCGAACCGCCGCCGCAGGTCACTGAGCTTGGACAGGCCGTGGATCTCGCCGACGCGATGATCCGCTCTTCGGTGCTGCGCACCGGCCTGGTGCCGTTCCGCGCGCCGGCGCTGGGCATGGATGGCGTCGATATCTCGGCCATCGGCGCCTTGCCGGGACAGCAGCCGAAGATCCGCGTGCCGGAGATCGTCAACCACGGCACCAGCGACGCGCGCGTGGGCCTGGTCAGCATCGACGTCGACATGGCGCGCAATCACCCGTGCGAGAACCCGGATATCTCGCGCTTCTGGCCGGATATCCTGGCGGGTTTCCAGCAGCTCACCGGCCGCTTCGCCGCGCTGCATCGCGACGGTGCGCTGGCGCCGAAGCTCAAGGTGTTCCTGGGCAGCCGTATCCGGCTGATCCTGCGGCCCACGCAGATCTACGTCGAGGTGATGCGCATGCTGTGGCATCCGGCCTCGCTGCACGACGAGCCGGCCGCGATCGAACGCGCGCGCGACCTGCTGGAAAAGAATTCGCAAGCCTCGCTGGTGGCGCCGCGCGACGCCGCGGCGATCCGCGCCGAGATCGACGACATGCGCTACGGCGACGTGCCCGTATTCGCCAACGAACTGGATCAGGCCCAGCTCGACGAGATCTTCGGCGCCTGGCAGGCGATGCGGCTGGACCTGGAAGAACTCACCATCCGCGGCGCGCTGGTGACAGCCCATCTCAACGGACGCCTCAACGACGACAAGCGCGCGCCCTACGATCTGCGTCCAAGCGATCCGAGCGCACGCGACCTCGACCGCCGCCGCCGCACCATGGCCGCGCTCACCGTGCAGGAACTGCTCGAGCTCTCCGTGCGCGGCGAGGACGGCACCGTCACCTGGATCAGCCCCATCCTGGGCCGCGCCGGCTGGGCCATGCGCAGCCTGCAGCCGAATCTCTATGTCGGCCTGTGCGGTGTCGCCGTCACGCTGGCGGCGTATGTGCGCGAGATGCGTGCGGGGCGTGCCGATGAAGTGGCCGGCGTGCAGGAAGCGCTGGATGGCGTGCTGATGGTGATGCGCAGTACCGAGCGGGTGCGTCCCATCGAAGCGGTGGGCGGTTTTATCGGCGTGGGCTCGCAGATTCTGTCCTGGCTCATCTTGCACGCGTTCCAGCCGCAGTCGGATTTCCTCGCGATGGCCATTGCGCGCGCCGAGGCGATGGAGCGGCGATCCTTCGGCGAGGAGCGCAATTTCGACATCCTCGAAGGCGTCTCCGGCGCCATCGTGCCGCTGCTGCAACTGGCCGATGCCAGCGGCGATGCGCGCTGGCTGGCGCTTGCCGCAAAGGCGGCGCGGCGGCTGGAAGAGGCAGCGATCGTCGACGAGCGCGGGGCGCGCTGGCCGGCGGCGGTATACGACGAGCCGCTGGGCGGCTTCGCGCACGGGTCCACCGGCATCGGCTGGGTGCTGACGCGGCTGGGCTTGAGCGGAACGGGCAGTGCCGAAGATCGCCGGCGCTGGCTGGCGCTCGGCGAGCGTGCCTTCGATTTCGAGGAATCGCTCTATCTGCCGGAGTTCGGCAACTGGCTCGACGTGCGCAAGCCGGACAGCCGCGAGTTTCCCAACACCTGGTGCCACGGCAGCGTGGGCATCGGCCTGACCGCCTGCGACCTGTACCTGCGCACCGGCGAGGACCGCCACCTCGATACGCTGCGCCGCGCCGTGCAGGCCGCCAAACAAGGCGGCTGGGGCTACAGCCACACGCTATGCCATGGCGACCTGAGCATGTGGGAGCTGCTGCTGCGCGCCAGCCCGCTGGTGCCGGACCTGCTGCCGCCGCAGGCGATGCCGGGCAGCGCGGTGATTCTTTCGAGCATCGAGGAGCACGGCATCGTCGGCGGCCTGGCCAGGGATGCGTTCACGCCGGGCCTGATGAGCGGCATTTCCGGTTCGATCCACCAGCTGCTGCGCATGCATCCGGACTGCGATATCCCTTCGCCGCTATTGATGGAAACCCGCCTGGGCGAGTACGCGCGCAACCGCGCCTTCGAACAGGAAGGGCTGACCGCCTGAGCGGCGCACCTCCATGATCCTGCAGCGCTTCCTCCGCCGGCATTACCGTTCGCTCGCGGGCGCGGCGCTGCTGTCCTGCGCCAGCGCCGGCTGCACGGTGGCCTTGCTGTCGCATATCAACCGGCTGGCATCGGAAGGCCTGCACGGAGCGATGGCGCATCCGCTGGCGGCAGGCGTGTGCTGGCTGCTGGCGCTGCTGGCGGCCAATGCCTTGTCGCAGCTGCTGCTGGCGCGGCTGGGCGCCGCGCTGGTAGCGCAGTTGCGCACGGAGCTGGCGCGGCGTTTTATCGATCTCGAGTACGAAAAGCTGGCCGACCAGAAACACACCGTATTCGGCTCGCTGATCGACGACGTCGCCAACATCGCACCGCTCGCCCTGGTGGCGCCGCTGCTGGCCTACAACCTGTTGCTCGCGGTGTTGTATGCGGGCTATCTCGCCACGGTGTCGCCGCCGTTGCTGGGCATGCTCGGCGTTTTCCTTTGCGCGAGCTTCGCCGCTTCGCTGCTGCTGGCGCGGGTGATGCGCGGCAAGCTGGACGAGCTGCGGCGCGCCAACGAGAAGGTGTTCGAGTATTTCCGCTTCATCAGCGACGGCAAGAAGGAGATGACGCTGAACGAGGCGCGCGCCGGGCACTTCACGCGCGAGCTGATGAATCCGGCGATCGGCCGCGCGCGCGGCCTGATGCTGCGCGCGCATGCGGGGCTGGGGCTCAACGAAGCCTGGTCGATGGCGGTGCTGTACGGCTCGATCTTCCTGATCGTGTATCTGGGCTACGCCTCGCTGGGGCTGACGCAGAACACCATCATCCGCTTCGTCATCGGCGCGGTATTTCTCGGCGGGCCGGTGGGTTTTCTGGTGAGTGCGGGGCGGCAGCTGGCCGTCGGCGCGGCCAGCCTGCGGCATCTGGAGCGGGTGGGACTGGATCCGGGCGGAGCGTTCGATGAACCGCCGTCGCGCGCGCCAGCACCGGCCGCGCTGGAGAGCTGGCGCGAGATCCGCCTTGAGAATGTCTGCTATCGGTATCCGGGTCACACCGGCACCCGACCGACGGTCGGTCCGATCGATCTCACGCTGGCTCGCGGCGAGATGGTGTTTATCGTGGGCGGCAACGGCAGCGGCAAGTCCACGCTGCTGCTCCTGCTCAGCTCCCTGATCGCACCGGGCGAGGGCCGCGTCAGCATCGACGGTGCACCGGTCGGGCAGGATCCGCGCGCCTATCGCGAACGCTTTACCGGCGTGTTCGGCGATTTCTTCCTGTTTCCGCATGTGCTGGATGCACAGGGCAACCCGCTGCCGGATGCGCGCATCGAGCAACTGCTCGACGTGCTGGACCTGGGCGAACACGTACAGACGCGCGATGGCCAGCTGTCCCGCCTGGCTCTGTCCACCGGCCAGCGCAAACGCCTGGCCCTGCTGCAGTGCTATGCCGAAGACCGCGATATTTTTTTCTTCGACGAATGGGCCGCCGACCAGGACGTGCATTTCCGCGATTACTTCTACCGCAGCCTGCTGCCGGCCCTGAAGGCGGCCGGCAAGACGGTGATCGCGATCAGCCACGACGACCGCTATTTCCATGTGGCCGACCGGGTGATCGCGCTGGACCTGGGCCAGATCGTCTCCGATACGCGCCCCGCGGCGCCCCGGAGCGCACTGGCCTAGCCGCTTGCGGCGGCCCGGATGCCGCAGGCCGTGTCCCGGCTCACTCGCGCGCACCCCGCACCTGCTGCTAATGTCTGCGCCCGAACCGGGGCCCGCCAGCCGCCCCCGGGGGGAGCAGGGACGCGGTTCAAGCCAGAGGGATGGCTTTCCAGGTCGATCCGGCCGGATCGGACGGGGCCCGAGGGGCCCATGCGTTCACCACTCCCGCCCAGGCGACGGCGGCACCGGTATGGGTGCCTCACAGGCGCATTTCACACTTACTAGGGATAGGTCTTCATGCGTCATCTGCTTCTTACCGCGTCGCTGGGCGCCGCCTTGGCCGCCTGCTCGTTCTCCGCCCATGCCGGCAATGCGGACCCGAACAACTTCTTCATCAACGCCAGCGCCGGCATGTCGCACTCCAACGTCGACGGCCTGACCGACAAGAACAGCTGGGGCTACGGCCTGAACTTCGGCTACCGCTGGCAGGACACCTGGGGCATCGAGGCCGGCTACGTCGACCTGGGCAAGCCGGAAGCCAAGGGCTTCTATTACGGCTACCCCTACGACCTGAAGCTGCACGTCAACGGCTTCACGCTCGGCGGCAACGGCCGCTGGCGCCTGTCCGACACTTGGCACGTCACCGCGCGCCTGGGTGCGTTCTTCTCCAAGTCCAAGGTCACCGCCAGCGGCGGCCTGCAGGGCGAGGATTCGGACAACGACGTCAACGTCTATGTCGGCGCCGGCATTGCCTACGACGTCAGCCCGAACTTCAGCCTGGGCCTGAACATCGATCGCTACCAGGCCAAGGCCAAGCGCTTCATCACGGGCACCAACAGCCCGCTCATGGCGTCGGCGACGCTGGAGTGGCGCTTCGGCCAGTAATGGCCTTGGCTGAAGCGCCGCTTCAGCGGATGTCCCGAGCCGGGTGAGCGATTCCCCGGCTCTTTTTTTGCAAGGATCGCTGGTGTTTTGCCATCGGATGATCTGAACTTGCACGCGGTCAATGCAGCGATACCTCGGTCATGTGGATCAATCTTCTGCTGGTCATGCTGCTGCTGCTGTTTATCGTCATCTACCGTGTCTGCGGATGGGGCGGGAACGGCTCATTGGATCTGCTGGAAATGTCATTCGAGAGCCAGCAGGCCATGGTCCACGGCAAGCCGATGCCGGCTTCGGACCTGCGGGTCGTCCATCGCTGGCGCCCCAGCTGCATGACCAGCCGCTGGGGCGATGTCCTGATGATCGATGTGAACTGGCTCTGCCGGAGCCCCGAGGGCCTGTTCGTCCTGGGCATCGCGCAGGGCGGCGATGACGGAACCACGCCCAGCCTTTACCCGCATAAGCTGTTCCCGCGGGATATCCGCTGGGTATGGCGCAGCCTTTCCGAAGACCGGGTCCGGCAGATGCTGACGCCGACGCCGCGGATTTACCGCAAGGTCTTTGGAGTCCCGGCTCCCGGGCGTTGAGGCAGGTCCGGCGCCAAACCGGATATTCTTGGCGGCCTTGTCCAGCGGGAAATACGCCGTGCCGCATTATTCCGGTCCATTGCTGACGCTCCCGGCGGCGGAAGCGCTCAAGCAGGCGCACGCGGCGGGTGCGGGCACCTGGACCGGCTCGCTCGATCTCGGGCGTTCGAACGGCACGGCCTCGCTCCAGCCCGACGGCTGGCTCTGGAAAGACCAGCACTACCCGTACCCCGGCAAGATCAAGGACCGCACCATCTATTACTGGGACGGCGACGAGTTCGCGCCCGTCTCCCGTTTCTCCGCTTCGCTGATCAAGCTGGTGCCCACCGAATGGGGCGCGCCCACGTTCGAGATCGACGGCATCAAGATGCTGCCCACCTCGAAGGAATCGCCGGTGGACGATGCGCGCCGCAAGGTGGCGCTGGTGGAGCCGCGCGGCAAGGCGGTGCTGGATACCTGCGGCGGGCTGGGTTATTTCGCGGCCTGCTGCCTGGACGCGGGCGTGGGGCGGATCCAGTCGTTCGAAAAGAACCCCGACGTGCTGTGGCTGCGCACACTCAACCCGTGGTCGCCGGATCCGGATGCGCCGGCGGCGGGCGGGCGCCTGCAGCTTGCGCAGGCGGATGTCTCGCAGGCGATCGCCGCGGTGGCCGATGCCTCGGTGGACGCGGTGCTGCACGATCCCCCGCGCTTCGGCATCGCAGGCGAGCTTTATTCGCGGGCCTTCTACGACCAGCTGGCCCGCGTGATCCGCCGCGGCGGCCGGATGTTCCATTACACCGGCAGCCCGAACAAGCTGACCAGCGACCGCGATGTGCCGCGCGAAGTGGCGCGCAGATTGGAGAAGGCGGGGTTCAGGGCGGAGTTGGCGCTGGATGGCGTGCTGGCGGTGCGGCGCTGAGGCTGCGGTGCGGACAGTGCGCGGGATGCCGCGCAGGTAAGCGGTGCTAAAGTTCTCCGCCTCACCCGACCCCCGCGGAGCGCACCACGCCATGACCACCCCCTATCCGATCGGCACGCCCGGCACCCCTTGGGGTCCCGCGGAAAAGGCGGCATGGCTGGCGCGCCAGGTGAAGCACCGCAGCTACGCGGACGAAGTGCAGAGCAAGATCGACGCGCTGCGTGCGCGTTTCGACGTGACCGAATACGGCCGCCTGGACTATGCCGGCGAAAGCTATCCGCTGCTGGCGATCAGGAGCCGCGGCTGGCGCGAGGATCTGCCTATCGTGCTGGTCACCGGCGGCGTGCATGGCTACGAAACCAGCGGCGTGCATGGCGCGCTGCAGTTTGTCGACCTGCACGCAGCCGATTACGAGGGGCGCGCCAATCTGCTGATCGCGCCGTGCATCAGCCCCTGGGCTTATGAGCGCATCCATCGCTGGAATCCCGACGCGATCGATCCCAACCGTTCCTTCCGCGAGAACAGCCCGGCAGGCGAATCCGCGGCGCTGATGCGGCTGGTGGCTCCCTATCGCGATCGCGTGCTGATGCATATCGACCTGCACGAAACCACCGACACCGATGAGAGCGAATTCCGCCCCGCGCTGGCGGCGCGCGACGGCAAGCCGTCCGAGCCGGGCGAGATTCCGGATGGTTTCTATCTGGTCGACGACAGCGAGAACCCCCAGCCGGCGTTCCAGCAGGCGGTGATCGAGGCGGTGGCGAAGGTGACGCATATCGCGCCGGCGGATGCCAAGGGCGAGATCATCGGTTCGGAAGTGGTGGCGCCCGGTGTGATCCGCTATCCGCTGCGCAAGCTTGGGCTGTGCGCGGGCGTGACCTCGGCGCATTACACGACCACCACCGAGGTCTACCCGGACAGCCCGCGCGCCACACCCGAACAGTGCAATGCGGCACAGGCGGCGGCGGTCTGCGCGGCAGTAGATTTCGCGCTGGCTCACCCATAGGGCCCCGCGCTTCTTCACGGAGTGAAGTTCATGAATGTCGAAGCTACCCAGGCGATCAACCGCGAACTGAACCGGGACGAGCGCCTGCTGTGGTCCGGCCGGCCCAGCCAGGGCCTGCTGCTGCGCGGCTCGGACCTGATGATGATTCCCTTCAGCCTGCTGTGGGCGGGCTTCGCCTTCTTCTGGGAATACAACGTGGTCAGCTCCGGCAAGGCACCGCTGTTCTTCATGCTGTGGGGCGTGCCCTTCGTGCTGATGGGCCTGTACGTCACGGTCGGGCGTTTCTTCGTCGACAGCTACCAGCGAGGGCGCACGTTCTACGGGCTGACCACCGAGCGGGTGGTGATCGTGTCCGGCATCTTCAACCGCAAGGTGGAAAGCTTGTCGCTGCGCAATCTGCCGGAAATCACGCTGTCGGAGCGCTCCAACGGCAACGGCAGCGTGGAGTTCGGCGGCAAGGCAGTGTCGCAATTCATGCGCGGCTTCTACTGGCCCGGCGCCACGCGCCAGCTACCGCCGACCTTCGACCTGATCGAGAACGCCCGCCAGGTCTACAACCAGGTGCGCGAGGCGCAGCGGCAGGCGGCCTGAGGCCGCTTTCAGTCGCCGCGTAAGTTACTGCGAAGCGCGAGCAATGAAGGCAGCAAGGTCTCGGGCTCGCGCAGCGACCGCCGCGCCGCGCCGACCGCCTGGCGTATCCGGCCGGGCGTGGCGCCTTGGTCGATAAGAGCCCGCGCCGGTTCGCCGCAATCGAGCAAGGTGTCGGCCCAATCGGCCGGGTGCAGGGTGCGCCGGCGCAGCAGCAGGCGCGCGGCGCGGAAGGGAGGGGCCACTTCTTCCACGCGGTCGAGCGCGGTATTGAAGCGCGTTGCGCTGCGCTGTTCCGTGGCCGGATCCAGCGCGTCGCTCAAGGCCGCCAAGGCGTCGGCGAGCCGGCGCCGCAGCACGTCGGTGGAGCGCACGGGCAGCACGAACCAGGCGGCGGCGATGCCGATGATCGCGCCCAGCACGATCTCCTCCATGCGCAGCCACAGCAGGCCCACCGGTTCGCTGTCGCCGAAACCTTGCAGCAGCGCCAGCGCCACGGTGACGAACAAGGCCCACCACGCGTAGCCGAACGGGCGCAGCCACACGCCAAGGAACAGCGCGGCAAGGATCAGGATAGCGCTGCTGCGATGGTCGATGCCCACATGCTGGCCCAGGCCCAGCGCGATCGCCGTGCCGGCCGCGGCGCCCAGCACGCGCATGCCGCTCTTGTAGACCACGTCGAGCCGTCCGCGATTGCCGCTGTTGACGATGAACGCGGTGAGCACGATCCAGCCCCAGCGCTCGTGGAAAAAAAGAAAGCCGACCACGAACGCAACCGTCAGGGCGACACCCATCTGAATCGCCATGCGCGTGCTGGCGGCGAGCCCGGGCTTGTCCGGCGCGGCGGGTTCGGCGGCCGGCGCGTCTTCGGTGTCGACTGGCGGACGTATGCGCAGCCAGCGCACCAGCAGATGAAAAACCGTCACCCAGAACAGCGCCAGCAGCGCCACCACGATCGGCACCAGCCATACCGGCAACACGCCGCTCGCCGCGGCCGGCCCTAGATGCGGCACCGTCAGCAGCACCACGAAGGGTAAGGCGATCAGGCTGCCGGCGCGGCGCGCCATCGGGCCGAAGCGGCGCAGCCAGATCGATACGAACATGCCGGCCACGAACACCGCCGCGCCCACCCATGGCAGGTGCCGCAACAGCAGCCCCACGCCCAAGGCGGCGATGCCAACCACCGGCAGCACCACCGCGGCTTCCAGCCGTCCGCGCAGGTCGCGGTCAAGCTGGCTGCGTGACAGCGAAATGCACAGCACCACGGCGAGCGTGGCCGCGCCGGCCCCGGGTGCGATGGCCAGCGCGCACAGCATGGTGGCGAGGGCCGCCAGCAAGGTGGCCGTGGCTTCGGCCAGCGCTCGCCCAAGCGCGGACGGGCTCGGGATGCGGTCGCGTGTTCTTGCGAAAACGGAGCGTGACATGGGCATCGGCGGTTGGGCGGTGCGCCATCCTAATCGCTGTGCCGAAGGACGGCGCATGCCGTTGGGCATCGCCGTCCCTGTCGCCGGTCAAGCCGGCTGGGCTAGCGCATCCAGTTCGGCCATCGTCGACGCGGACAGCGCAAGCTGCGCGGCCTGCAGGTTTTCATGCAGGTGCTTGACCGACGAGGTGCCCGGAATCAGCAGGATATTCGGCGAGCGATGCAGCAGCCACGCCAGCGCCACCTGCATCGGCGTGGCATTGAGCGCGGCGGCGATGCGCGAAAGCTCGCCCGACTGGATCGGGCTGAAGCCGCCGAGCGGGAAGAACGGCACGTAGGCAATGCCTTCCCGTGCGAGTTCGTCGACCAGCGCGTCGTCCTGGCGATGTACCAGGTTGTAGTGGTTCTGCACGCAGACGATCGGCGCGATGCCGCGCGCTTCCGCCACCTGCGCCGCGGTGACGTTGCTCAGGCCGATATGCCGTATCAGGCCCTGGCGCTGCAGCCCGGCCAGCGCGGTGACCTGTCGTGCGATCGAACCTTCGCTCGGCGCATGGGTAGCGCCGAGGATGCGCATATTGACCACGTCCAGCCTGTCGAGACCGAGGTTGCGCAGGTTGTCGTGCACGGCGCGTTCGAGGTCATCCGGCTCCTGCGCCGGCAGCCACGACGCATCGGCGCCGCGGACCGCGCCGACCTTGGTGACCAGCAGCAGGCGCTCCGGATACGGATACAGGGCCTCGCGGATGATCTGGTTGGTGACGTGCGGGCCGTAGAAGTCGCTGGTGTCGATATGGTCGACGCCGACGGCCACGGCTTCGCGCAGCACGGCGACGGCGGCGGCGCGGTCCTTGGGCGGGCCGAACACGCCGGGGCCGGCGAGCTGCATGGCGCCGTAGCCCATGCGATTGATGCTGCGGCCGGCGAAGGAATAAGCGAGCGGGGACATGGCGGTTGCCTCATCAGTGGGTGCGGTGGGCACTATGAGGAAAGCCGGCCTGGCGGATAATCCGGTTCCATGTGCACGGGCTGTGCGAAGGACTGAACAATGGCCGAGATCAACGATCTCATGGCGTTCGTGTCGGTGGTGCGGGCCGGCGGCTTCCGCGACGCGGCGCGTACGGGCGAGCTGTCGGCTTCCGGCCTGAGCACCGCGGTGCGGCGCCTGGAAACCAAGCTGGGCGTGCGCCTGCTCCATCGCACCACGCGCAGCGTGGCGCCGACCGAGGCCGGCCAGCGCCTGATCGAGCGGCTGGCGCCGGCGCTCAGCGAAATGGAAGCGGCGCTGGACGTGCTCAACGTCTTCCGCGACAAGCCGAGCGGCACGCTGCGGCTCAACGTGCCGGCGGGCGTCGCGCGCACCGTGCTGCCGCCGCTGGTGGCCGGCTTCATGCGCGAGTATCCCGAGATCCGCGTGGACGTGGTGGTCGAGGACAGTTTCGTCGACGTGCTGTCCGCCGGCTGCGATGCCGGTGTCCGCTACGACGAGCGGCTGGAGCAGGACATGATCGCGGTGCCGCTGGGGCCGCGCGTGGAGCGCTTCGCCACGGCCGCGGCGCCGGCCTATCTGGATGCCCGCGGCAGGCCTAAGCATCCGCGCGACCTGCTCGCCCATGCCTGCCTGCGTGGACGCTTCGCCAGCGGTGCGATGCCGCTATGGGAATTCGAACGCGAGGGCGAAGTGGTGCGCGTCGACCCGTCCGGTCCGCTGGTGGTGAGTCTCGGCGGGGCGATAGACCTGAAGATTCATGCCGCGGTGGCGGGGCTGGGTGTCATCCATCTGTACGAGGAGATGCTGCGGCCATATCTGGAGCGCGGCGCGCTGGAGCCGATCCTCGAAGACTGGTGGCAGGCGTTCTCCGGGCCGTTCCTGTATTACCCCGGGCGGCGCCATCTGCCGGCGCCGCTGCGCGCTTTCGTCGATTACGTGAAGGCCGCGGCCCCGGCGTAGGTTGGGGTGAGCGCAAGCGAACCCCAACGTGGCCACACGCGGCGACGTTTGTTGGGGTTCGCTTCGCGCTCACCCCAACCTGCGCCGGGCCTCGGTGTTACAGCTTGAAGTTCATGCTCAAGGTGTACGTGCGGCCGTTCTTGTACGCGTTGTAGGGCTGGCTCGGCGTGCCGTTGTAGACGAAGTACGTTTCGTCCAGCAGGTTGGTGCCATCCAGCTGTAGCCGCACGTGATCGTTGAGCTGGTACGACACCGAGGCATCCAGCTGGCGGAAGCGGCCGGTGATCTGCTGCGATTCCAGCACGCCGATCTGCGTGAAGTACGGCGAGCGGCGGCTGAAGGTGACGCGTGCGCTCCACGGACCCTGCTCGTAGTACGGCGTGAGCGTGAAGGAGTTCTTGGAGTTGTACGGCAGCGGGAAGTTGTTGCTGGTGTCATCGTCCGAGTAGGTGTAGTTCGCCGCCAGGCCGAAGCCGTAGCCGAAGCTGGCCTGATACGTGAGCGACACGCCCTTGACCTTGGCCACGCCCGCGTTCACCGGCGTCACCATCTGGTACACGGCGTTCTGCTGCGCGGTCAGGTCGTAGTAGGTGCGCGCCACGGTGTCGTACAGCACGTAGTCGCTGATGCGGCGGAAGAAGAACTCGGCCGACAGCAGGCTGTTCTCCGCGAAGTACCACTCGGCGGTGGCGTCGTAGTTGGTGGACTTGTACGGCTTGAGGTCGACGTTGCCGGAGGAGCCCGTGTGGGTGCGGTCGTCCAGCGCCACGTACGGGGTCATGTCCTGGTAGCGCGGGCGGGCCAGGGTCTTGGCGGCGGCGAAGCGCAGGGTAAGGTCGTCGCGCACGTCGTAGGCGATGTTGAACGAGGGCAGCCACTCGTTGTAGCGGTTCTTCTGGTCGACCGGCTCGTACTGGTTGTTGGCGATCACGTTGTAGCCGGTGATGCCGTTGCGCGTGTGGATGTAGCGCGCGCCGACATTGCCGCGCCAATCGGTGCCGCCGAAATCGCCCTGGATATAGAAGGCGCGATTCTGCTCGGTGATCGCATAGGTCGCCTTCGGGTCCATCGGCGCGCCGGTGAACAGCGAATTGACGTAGTTCTTCAGGCCGCCCTTATCGATCTGCACCCAGCGCGCCATATTGCCGGCGGGGCTCAGGCCGTCGAGATAATTGCTGCCGGTCATGCCGCCCTGCAGGTTGGCGAGCGTGACGCCGCTGTTGTCGAGCGTGGGAATGCTGGCGGCGTAGTTGGTCTGGCCGTTGAAGTGGTTGCTGCTCTTGACGCCCAGCTCCACCGTATTGAACGGCCCCAGCGCCACGTCGTGGCTGAAATCGGCCTGGAAATAGCGCTCGCGGTCATAGCTGGGCGCGCGGCTGAAGCCGGCGCCGTGGGCGAGCATCTGGCTGGCGTCGGTGGGGTCGGTGTTGTAGTTGATCTGCGGATGCTCGCCGGCCAGGTTCCAGTTATAGCCGCCGTAGCCGCGGAACTGCAGGCTGTAGATGCCCTGCGAGCCGCCCGAGGAATTGGTGTAGCCGATCTGGCTGGACGCATTCCAGCCTTCGCCGTGCCAGTCGGCGCGCAGCTGCAGCGCACCGGTGTTGACCTTGGAGAAGCGCTCGTAGCCGTCCAGGTAGGTGGGCGCGCTGGCGCCGTACGAGCCGCCGGTGGCCACGCCGTTGGCGACGTTGACCGAGGTGGCAGCAGGTGCGCTGCCGGACCAGTCGCCGTAGCGGCTCTGGTTGTAGTTGTCGAACTTCTCGGTGACGTACAGGCCGGTGAGGTTCAGCTCGAACGACTGGTTCGGCTTCCACTGGATGCCGGTGGCCACGCCGTCGCGCTTGCGGTGCTGGGTGAACAGCGCGGTGTTGATCGCGGTGGGGTAGGTGAAGCTGCTGCCCGGCGGCACCACGCTGGCCGGGAACTGGTGATTCGGATCGGTATCGTTCGGGTCGTTGGCGCGCTGGTAGCCGAAGATCTCGGTGCCTTCGCGATGGATGATGCGGTCCGAATGCATCAGCGAGCCGAGCACGCCGAAGGTGCCTTCGTCGTTCTTCCAGCTGTACAGCACCGAGGCGTTCGGCTTGCCCTTGTCAGCGCGGTCGTTATAGCCGTAGCTGACCGTGCCGGTGAGCGTATTGGCCTTCAGGTCCAGCGGGCGGCGCGTGTTGACGATGACCGTGCCGCCGATGCTGCCTTCGTCGATGCGCGCCTGCGGCGTCTTGTACACCTCGGCGGTGCCGATGATTTCCGAGGTGAGCAGGCTGTAGTTGAACGAGCGGCCGTCCGGATGGTTCGGGTCGCTGGTCCAGTTGGTGGAGGCCACGGTCTGGCCGTTGAGCAGCAGGCGGTTCAGTGCCGGATCGGTGCCGAGGATGCTGACCTTGTCGCCCTCGCCGAAGTTGCGGTCCACGCTGATGCCGGGCAGGTGCGACAGCGACTCGGCCACATTGGTGTCGGGGAACTTGCCCACGTCCTCGGCGGAGATCGCGTCGATGATCGAATCGGAATTGCGCTTCAGGTCCAGCGACTTCTGCAGGCTGGCGCGGATGCCGCTGACAGTGACGGTCTCCAGCTGCTTGGCCTGGCCCGGCTGGGTTTGCGGCTGGGTTTGCGGCTTGTTCGGGTCGTTGCTCCGGGCGGGAGCCGTGCCCGCGTCCTGCGCCATCGCCGTGCCGGCGCACAGCAGGGCGGACAGGATGCTGACGGCGAGCGTGCTTCTGCGGTAATCCATGGTCGATGCCTCCGATCGGGGGTTTGTGCCGGGTGTCGGGCACCCGTTCGTTTTCGTGGGGCGAACGAAACCGCACGAGCTCCAGGCTCGTGTGCGTCTGTCCGCCGATTGCTCAGTTCCTGCGCCGCGCTTCTTGTGGCCGGTACGTCAGTCCCCCCGACTGTCGATACCGTCCCGCGGCCGCTCCGTCGAACCACTCCCTTTCCACGGAGGCGTGCCGCGCAGTCTTAGGCGTGCCCGATAACGTTGTCAACGAATTTTTGCCACGATCTAAACGACGGTGGTCAACATCTAAGCTATTGAGTGCCTGAGTCTTTATGGCGCATCGCAAAAATTTGGAGCGTCTAATTTGAATCGATTCAAGCAGGGCGCCGATGTGCGCGTTTTGCAGTGCACACATGACTCGTTCTTAAAGCTGTGCCGGGGAGTTTTGTCCGGATGGCTGCGGAAGGCATGACGACGTTGTCGCGCCGGCGTCGATGGCCCTTGCCGAGATCAGAGCGTGGGGGCAGGAAACCACGCCCTATTGAGAATCCCATCTGAAGATCAAATCATGTCGCGACGACCGGGAGGAATCATGATGAGCGACAACGGAGGCTCCGGCATTGCGGCGCGCCTGATGCTTGGCGTCATCGTCGCCACCGTAGCGAACGCCTATTACACCGCATGGGATGGGCCATTTCTGGCCTTGGCGCGATGGGTGCTCGCGGCCTTGGTCGTGCTCTGGGTGGTGGCTGGCGCGGCGAGCGATGACGGCGGCGCCAGGAAGGCCGGCCTCTGGGCATTGTTCGGTATCGGCGTGGCGAGTGCCGGCACGATGCTGCTCTTCATGTCAGCCAGCTCGTTTCTTACGGAGAACTGGTACAGCTTGAGCTGACTGGCCGCCGCGCTTACCGCGGCGTACGCAGAATCGAATGCCGCAACGCATCTTCCCGCTGCAGTTCATCCAGCTCGCTGGTCTCCACCGTATCCAGCACCGTATGCCCCGGGCGATGCATGCCGGGATGGTCGGCGCTCTCGGCGGGGTCTGGGACGACGTGCGTTTCGGCGGGAGTCTTGTGAGTCATGGGCGTAGCCGCGTGGGCGGATCCGGACGGGAATCCGGATGATGGGGGCGGGGATGGCGGAAGTCACGTAGCCCGGCCGGCGAAGACGCCACTAGAGTCCGGCGGACGCGTGGGCCGCCCGCGCATCCTAAGGGGAACCACCATGGCAAGGACCACGCTCGCCGCCTGCATCGCCGCGGCCGCCCTCTGGGCCGCCGGCGCGCAGGCCGCGCAGATCGCCCAGGAGCGCCTCGACGAGGCGGCCCGCAAGGAGGGCAAGGCCTTTATCGAGGCCGGCAATGCCGAAGGCCTGTCCATCGCGGTGGTGAAGGACGGCAAGGCCTCGTTCTACGACTTCGGCACCGTCGAGCGCGGCAAGGCACGCGCACCCACCGCCGACACCGTCTACGAGATCGGCTCCATCACCAAGACCTTCGGCAGCCTGCTGCTGGCGCAGGCCGTGCTGGAACACAAGGCGCAGCTGGGCGACGACATGCGCCGCTACCTGCCGTCCGGCGACTATCCCGGCCTGGCCTACGAAGGGCGGCCGGTAACCTTGCAGCAGCTGGTGTCGACCACTTCGGCGCTGCCGGACAACCTGCCGGAGTCGCTGGCGCTTGCGGCCAGGCAGGCCAAGCCGGGCGAGGCTCCGTTCGTGCTCGTGGCAGGACTCAATCGCTACACACCGCCGCAGTTCCTCGCCGATCTGCACGGCGCGAAGCTGCAGCGCGAACCCGGCAAGACGCCGGCGCATTCGAACGTCGCGGCGCAAGTGGTGGGCCTGATCGATGCGAAGCTGCTCGGCAAGCCGTTCGAAACCCTGCTCGCCGAGCGCATCGAGCGCCCGCTCGGCATGGCCAGCGGCACCGACAAGGCGCGCGCCGCGCAGATGGCCGTGGGCTACACCAATGAAGGCCGCGTGTCGCCGGTGTGGGATGCGCCGGTGACGCGCGCTGCGGGTGGCCTCCGCTACAGCTCGCGCGACATGGCGAAGTACGTGGCGCGGCAGCTCGACGAAAGCGATCCGGCGGTGAAGCTCACGCACCAGCCGCAATGGGGCGACCCGGGCGAGTTCGCGATCGGCTTCAACTGGATCATCGACACCACGATCGAGGGCCAGCGCCATTTCGTGCATTCCGGCGGCACCTTCGGCTTCGCCAGCTTCATGGAGGTCTATCCCGGCACCGGCTACGGCGTGGTGCTGCTGGCCAACCGCAGCGCCAACAATACGCAGGGCCAGCTGCAGGTGGCGGCCAACCATATCCGCGACCAGGTGTTCGGCAAGCCGGCCGCGGAGGCGGCGCTGGAGAAGGCATTCGCGGAGCACGGCTATGGCGATGTGGCCGGTACGGTGGCCGAGGTGGCGCGCACCTATCCGGGCCTGCACCTGAGCGAGAACTACCTCAACGGCTGGGGCTACCGGCTGCTGCAACAGGAAAAACGGCCCAAGGATGCGGTGCAGGTGTTCGCCTATAACGTGGCGCAGCATCCACAGAGCTTCAATCCCTACGACAGCCTGGCCGAATGCCAGGAGGCATTGGGCGAGCGCGAACACGCCATCGCCAATTACCGCTTGTCGCTGGAGCGCAACCCGGACAACGAACACGCCAAGACGCGGTTGGCGGAGCTGGCGCCGGCGAAGCCATGATGGCATTGGCAGGGAGCGGCGCTTGTGTTTCGATGGCCGCCGCTCTCCGCTGCCGCTCTCGCCAGGGATTCCCATGATGTTTCGTTCGGCCGCCATGATGGCGGCACTCGTTCTCCTCGCGGCCTGCTCGAATGGCGCCGCGCCTTCTGCTTCGACCCATACAGCCGCACCGGCGCCCGCGGCCACGGCGCCGCCAGTTGCCGCCGCACCCGCCACGCCGCCGGCATATGCGCTGGAAGGCACCGAGGTGCGCGACCTGCCGTCGAAGATCCTTGGGCGCGATTACCAGCTCGACGTCTACCTGCCTGATGGCTACGCCGAACATCCCGAGCGCATCTATCCGGTGGTCTTCGTCACCGACGCGCCCTACGCGTTTCCGCTGATCCGCAGCATCGCCCGGCGCGTCGGCGACCACGGCAACGGCCTGCGCGACTTCATCCTGATCGGCCTTTCCTACGCCAAGGGCGACACGCCGAAGTACAGCCGCAACCGCGACTACACGCCCACGGCGAAGGGCCCGTCCAGCGCCGAGTCCGACATGCCCGGCCGCGCGCCGCTGTACGGCGAGGCGGAAAACTACCGGCGCTTTATCGCCGAAGAAGTGTTTCCCTTCGTCGCCAGCCATTACCGCGCCGACATGCACGACAAGATCTATGCCGGCCATTCCTATGGCGGCCTGCTCGGCGTGCACATGCTGCTGACCGAGCCGGGCATGTTCGAGCACTACATCCTGGGCAGTCCGTCGCTGCAGTTCGACGGCAAGGTGATGTTCGAGCGCGAACGCGCCTATGCGGCCAGCCATAAAGACTTGCCGGCGGATGTGTTCATGGCCCTGGGCGGTTTCGAAACCGTGGATTCAGGCTCCCCCGACAAGCGCTATCACAACACCGTGGACATGGTGCGCAATGCGCAGGCCTTCGAGCGCGTGCTGAAGTCGCGGCATTACCCCGGCCTGCATATCCGCTCGGTGGTGATCGGCGACGAGGACCACCTCACCGTCTTCCCCACGCTGATCACCCGCGGCCTGCAGGCCATGCTGACGCCGCCGCAGGAACCCGCCGCGACCCGGTAACTCCCGCCGCGCCTCCGTTTGCGGCACGATACGGCGCGCGCCCTGGGGGACAGGGAGGGCGCTGATCCGGCGACCAGCCACCACAGGGGGACAATATGAGCAATCCGTACGAGGCGCCCAAGGCGCCGGTAGGCGACACGCTGCGCAACGATCCGGGCATCGAGCAGGTCGCCAGCGGCCAGAAGCTGGTGATCTACGCGATCCTGGTCTACCTGGCGATCATCCTGGTGCGCGGCGCCGGGGAAACCATCGCCGGCCTGCTGGCCATCGCTTCGCTGGTGCTGTCGCTGATGGGCATCCTGCGCATCAGCAGCGGGCTGGGTTATGGCACGGGGACGAAGGTGATCCTGGTGATCCTGATGTTCGTACCGCTGGTGGGGTTGATTACG
The DNA here is from genome assembly GCF_049532885.1 of Dyella marensis. NCBI lineage: Bacteria > Pseudomonadati > Pseudomonadota > Gammaproteobacteria > Lysobacterales > Rhodanobacteraceae > Dyella > Dyella marensis. Next base: position 4,441,200 of record NZ_CP064029.1, on the reverse strand, counting down.
TTGCTGGTGCTTAATGCCAAGGCCACGAATCGGTTGCGGGAGGCGGGGTATAAGGTGGGGTTGTTGGGGGCTAGTCGTTGAGAAAAGGGAAGATTTTTTTGGAGTTGCTGTTGTTTTAGGACTGCCCCTAGAGGGAGAAAATCATGGATGAGGGTTTGATCACGTTCGACGGCGGGGCCGTCGTGGAAGATTTCGATATAGGGCCGGGGTTGCGGTGCAGCCTCGGTTTTTTTGTGGGTAAAAGTTTTGCTTGCTCGAAGGAACTGGGTATGAAGCGTTGGCTGCTCGCGGTGTTCTGTTGCGTATTCGGATTGATGTCGGTTGCTAACGCGCAGAACTGGAATACGTGGAAGTTGGGTACGCAGGCCAGCAGCTATAACCAGCTGATGTGGTCTGAGGCTGATGCCCGTGCGTTCTGGCAGCCGTATCTGGCGTCGGGTTGGCCGTATGGCGTTCCGACCTGCGTGCCTATCGGGTGGAGGGAACTACCTGAAAATGCGACGCATGGTGTTCATCAGTACACGCGCTACATGATCGGCGAAACAAGTTGTGCCGATTCTTCCGGTCATGCCAGCCTCTATACGGTGGCTACGTATGAGGTCTATACCTGCGACAACAACTCCGTCTGGTCTTACTACAAGCCGTCAGGCGAATGGTTCTGTCGAGAAGGTTATTACCTCACTTTGGCAGGTAGTGAAGCCGATAAAGGGCAGTGCCAATGCGAGCAGGGGCGAGCGGAGACGAAATATCCCATTGAGATGGGCTCCGGGAACATGTCGGAGTCGGCCGTTGACTTCGTGGGCGGCGATGGCGGGTTGACCTACACCCGCTACTACAACAGCAATCCACTGGCTCCCGATCTTGGCAGATATGGCTGGCAGAACGAGTATGCGTCCAGACACATTTACCCTTTAAACAGAAGTCTGAAGTCGTCTCTGCCTAAGGCGACGTTCCGCGCTTCATCGACTTCTTCGGTCTATGGCTCGGCCGAAGAGGCCTGCGTCCAAGGCGTGAGCGATATCGTCCAAGGCATTGGCGGAAGTGCGCCCAACCCCAACTTTGCGGGGGTTACCGCGACATACGCAGGGAGTGGCAAGTGTCAGCTCTCCAATGGAGCGGTGGTTTCGGTGCTCAACACCCTTGGCGCCCTGGCGTACTCGAAGCCCATGGGGGACGCGGCGATTGCTTTCTCCGTCTTCCGTCCCGATGGCCGCTATTACCACTTCGTCTGCTACAACGGTACCTGCTCATCAACTGGCCAGAGCGCCATTTCTCTCGCGGCGACTAGCGCCGGATTCACGCTGACCGCCGAAAATGGCGATGTCGAAAGTTACGACGTGAACGGCAATCTGCTGCAGATCGTCCGGCGTGACGGCTACACAAGAACGGTTGCGACGACGTTTGGACCCAAGTCGGATATGGGCCAGGTCAGCTCCGTGACCGACAGCTACGGGCGAGTGCTGAGCTTCAGCTACTCCACCGCCGGGCTGCTCGATCAGCTCACCTTGCCCGATCAGACGACTGTGCATTACGCGTACGACAGCATCGGCCGCCTGTCTTCCGTGACCTATGCGGATGGAAAGTCGGTCGGCTACAAGTATGAGGCCACGGGTTTCCCTCAAGCTTTGACTGCCTGGGTGGATGAAGCCAACTCCACCTACGCCACCTGGACCTACGACAGCACCACCGGCATGGCGACCGGCAGTGCGCTCAATGGCAATGTGGACACGAGCACCCTGAGTTACAGCGGCGACGTAACCACGGTAACCGACAATCTCGGCGCCCAGCGCACTTATAACTACCAGAGTATTGCCGGTGGCCGGCGGTTGATGTCGGTCAGCGGGCCCGCATGCAAGGAATGCATGGGGCAAAGCATGACCTATGACGCCAATGGCTTTCTGAAGACGGCCAAGGATTGGAATGATGTCACCACCAGCTACGTTTTCAACGCACAAGGCCTGCTCCAGCAGCGCGTTGAGGGCGTACGCCGCGCGGCTGGCTGTCGACTCGCACCGTCCGCGCGAACGCGGACGGCAGTACCTCGCCGAACGATGCCGTCACGCAGATCGGCTACACGCCTTACGGTGCCGTCGCCTCGATCAAGGACCCGGATGGCGTGCAGGTGACCTACACCTATGACGCCGCCCATCGCCTCACCGATATCACCGATGCCCTGGGCAACCGCATTCACTACACGCTGGACGCCGCCGGCAACAAGACCAAGGAAGAAACCTTCGACGCCAGCAACACCCTGCGCCGCTCGCTGGCCCGCAGCTACAACACGCTGGGGCAGCTGACCGGCATCAAGGATGGCCTCAATCGCACGGTCTTCGACGCGAGCTTCAGCGACAGCTACGACGGCAACGGCAACCTCGTGCGTAGCGCCGATGCGCTGGGCATCCAGCGCAAGCAAGGCTACGACGCGCTGAACCGCCTGGTCAGCACGATCGACAACTACAACGGCACCGACACCGCCACGCAAAACACCCAGAGCGTGTTCGCCTATGGCCCGCGCGACGAGCTGCAGGGCGTGAGCGATCCGGATAGCCTGAATACGACGTACGACTACGACGGGCTGGGCAACGCCACCGGTCTGCACAGTCCGGACACCGGTACGTCGACCTACGTTTACGACGCCGCGGGAAATCGCATCCAGGCCACGGATGCAAGGGGCGTGGTCAGCCATAGCACCTACGATGCGCTGAATCGCATTACGGCGACGACCTATCCGACCAGTTCGGCCAACGTCAGCTATCACTATGACGAGGCTGACAGCGTCACCGGTTGTACGGGTTCCCATCCGGCCGGCCGTTTGACCAGCATGGTCGAGACTGCGGTCACCACGGTCTACTGCTATGACCTCCGCGGCAATGTGGTGCAGAAGCGCCAGACCCAAGGCACCAATGTCGATACGGTCAGCTACGCCTATACGCTGGCCGATCGCCTCGCCAGCACTCGCACGCCTGACGGAACATTCATCCAGTACGGCCGCGATGGCTTGGGGCGCATCAATGTGGTCACCGCACAGCTGCCGGGTGCGGGCAGTGTCGGCAACGTGGTAACCAATGTCAGCTACCTGCCGTTCGGTCCTATTGCCAGCTATACGTTGGGTAATGGCCAGACGATCACGCGTAGCTATGACGCTAACTACGCCGTAACGGATGTCGTCAGCCCGGCACTGAATCTGCACTTCGCGCGCGATGCGATGGGCAACATCACGGCGCTGGGTAATGCGTCCGGGGCCAATCCGGCGATCGAGACTTACAACTACGATCCGCTTTATCGCTTGCTGGGACTTAAGGATGCCCAGGGGCAGGCCATGGAGACGTATACCTATAACAAGACGGGCGATCGTCTAAGCAAAGCAAGCAACGGTCTGGCAACGGGAACCTATGGTTATCAGGCGGGTACGCACAGGCTGACGAGCATCGGAAGCAGCGCGCGCACATACGACGCCAACGGCAACACCACGGGTAATGGGACGGGTGGTGACACGTTTGGCTACGGCTACAACGATCGCAATCGCATGACGGTGGTGCAGCGCAATGGCCTGACCGTTGCGAACTACGTCTATAACGCCATGGGGGAGCGTGTGGCCAAAGTGGCCGCGACCAATCAGCGCTTCGCCTACGACGAAGATAGCCAGCTTGCGGGTGAGTACGGTACGACGAGCCGCACCTACGTCTGGCTCGACAACTTGCCAGTGGCTATGGTGGATACCAATGGCGTCACCAGCACTGTGAGTTACGTGCATGCTGATGCGCTGGGCACACCACGTGCAATTACCAATAGCTCGGGTGCTGCGGTTTGGCAGTGGGGCTATAACCTGAATCCGTTTGGCGAAAAGGCTCCTTCAGTCGCTGGAGTCATCTTAAACCTACGGTTCCCAGGGCAATATTACGATACAGAAAGTGGTTTGGTGAGTAATGGAGCCCGGTATTACTGCGCTGAATGTGGCCGTTACAGTGCGAGCGATCCCAGTGGTCTGGCTGGAGGTATGTCGACGTACGCAATCGATCTTAATAATCCTTTGCGGTATTTCGATCCGGATGGACGGCAGGTTGCCGGTACGGTCAATAATGACAGCGTCGACTGGGCTGCACGGGCGCACGCTAACGATGTTGCTTTGGCGTACTTGTTGTTTGGGGTAAATATCGATCAGAAGAATCCGCCGGGTGATGATTCCATACAAACGGTGGTTACGCCTTTCGAATTTATGGCGGCAGGTAAGATTGCCGGCGGTATCTCCGCAGCTTCGAACGGTATCTGTCGAGGAGCTGGTGCTGCGTCCGGACTTGGCGATCTGACTAATGCAGAGGTGGCCCAAATACAAAGAATTGTGAACAAGGCTGGTCGGCCGTTGGAGATAGTGGGTTCTGCAGCAAAGGGTACTAGACGAGGGGTGGGAAGTAAGCTTCCGGTAGGAAAAGGTCCTGGTACTCGGAGTGATATTGATTATATCGCTCCTCCAGGGAGCTTGCCCTATTACGATGGGCTCGGAGGAGGCCTGCCTTCGATTGACTCGGGTACAGGCATAATCCCAGGGTCGGCAAATCCAAGTATTGGTCCGTCAATTCGTTTTGAGCCGTTCGCTCCACCATATGCATCGCCTGGAGGTTAATTATGCTGCACCGATACTGGTTCAGATTTTCAATCGGCAATGCGCCGTCCGTGCTAAATATCGGCTGTGGCATAACTGCCTACGATATGGAGGATGCCGAAAGCTTGTTGCATGAAAGAGTTTTTTCTGTATTTGGTTCAAGGGATGTTCTTGAGGTGATTCCGGATGTCGATATCAATACCCTTGATCAAGGGCACGTGATTCCGAACATGGCGGCCCCGTCAAATAGAGGGGTTTGGTTTCCCAGGTTATAAATTTATTCCAAAGATCCGAGCCAATAAGAGAGTGGGTGGTGTTAAATGCGCTATAGCCGGGCTAAGCTCAATCCTTAGGTTTTTAGGATGACTGCTTGAGGCAATTTAACTACTCTCGTCCCATTTATACTGCGTTTACGGATCCGATCGTATCGAATGGATCACCTCGCTATACCCGACAGGATGTTGATCGTCTCCTAGAGATTTTGCGAAGCAAAGAAACTAGCTTAGAGGGATGCAGAGCACCAGGAGGTGGCAATGGAGGATCTCCAAATTTTCTTACCCCTAACCAAGCTCGTCGCATTCAGAATGCTGCCGATCGCATTGGAAAGCCAATTAATGTCGTGGGGAGTCGAGCGAATGGAACTGCAGGCCCCAACTCGGATTGGGACTATGTGATTGATGCAAATGCTCCAACTCGCAACAGTGTGTCTAAGTCACTGCCTGGCACCGGCAATTTGAGTGAAGGGACTAGACCAAATTTGGATGTCTTCAAAGGTCAGGTTAATCCTGGGCCCCTTATATAGAGTTTGTTCCGAGGTCGCAGCAATGAATAAAATTGAAGTAGAAATTTTTACAGATCAAGGGAATAACGCCGTCCTTCGTCTCCCTAGTAGGAAATTTCCTGGGCTCCTGTTGCAGGGTGACTCGCTTAGGAATTTGGCCGAGTCTGCGGAGCGAGTGGTAGAGCTCTGCGAGGGCGGGGGGGATGAACTTAAGGAGGAGGCCGCGGAACTGGCTGATTCGCTTCGAGGCCTGCTCCGCTGGTACGAGTCGATCGCTGGAATGTAGCTCGAGAACGTAGCCAATCCGGGATAAGCGGTAACCCAGGTAGATTTTCATATTTCATAAGTCAACCTAACCCGTATGCCCGTAGGTTGATTCAGGTTCCTATTTCGGCACACGATCTGAGGGTGCAGAGATGGAAGTATTTCCTGTCGAGATTGCGTTTAAGGATGAGGCAATTTGGCTTGGCTGGGTATCTCCAGAGGAGGGGCATAGTTTTTTTCTAACGAGTAATGGGCTCTTAATTTTTTCGGGTGACAGCAAGGAGGAGCTGGCCCGGGAGGTGGTGAAATCCTTTCCCGATGCTCAGATGGAGGTTGAAACTTTTTTTGATTTTAATCCTGTTTTTGGTGAATTCGACAAGAATGTCATTCTCAAGAACAATTTTGCTCTAGATGCTTGGAATTTGTTGATCGATCTCTACTATACATTTGATAGCGATGGAGCGATTTTTTTCGAATCTAGTGTGGAGGTTTATCGTCGGCTGTTCTCTCAGAGTGAGGCCGCTTTAATGGTCGGTGTTCATGGTGTCGCATTATCTAAAGAGGATATGGAGGTGGTGCGGAAAGTCTTTTTGGAAGGGCTTGAGCTTTTGGCCAAAAAGATTAATGTTGCAAGGTCAGTCCGGAGCCACTAATGCGACAAGCCGGTCGGGCACTAACGGCTCTTTGACCTTCGAATAAGGGGCCGGTGGTAGTTAAGTACAGGCCATTTCTAGCGGAAGCCCTAACTGGTTCCGGACCTTACTCCGGCCGAAAGGATCGCGGTTGCTAATTAGGGATGAAGCTATGTCGAGCACGGCAGTATTGGGGCGCGAGTTCGATGATTCACTTCGAACTGATCTTAAGACTGTTCTGAGTGAGCTCGGAGCGACCTTTGGTCCGGTAAGGTGGGGAGCTGGCGGATCCCAGCAAGTAGAAAGCATGTCGGTACAAGTGCGAGGTCAGTCATTGCTCGTTGAAGCAGAGACCTATGTTGGCCTTTCGATCACGGGGCCTGAGGAATTGGTCGCTGAAGTCGAGAGTATGATCAAAGCTAAACGAGCGTAACGGTATTCCGCTTTACGCAGATCACCGCGAAGACGCTAACGTTGAATGTCGAGAAGCTGGCGATCTCGACTGATTCGTCCAGGGAGATAGACGTGATCAAGAACTTCGACATGGCCAAACAGATCAGCGACCTCATGATCGCCATCTCCCAGCAGATCAACGACAGCATCTTCGACGTGCAGGAGTGCTGCTCCGACGAGGAATTCAGAACCTACCGGCTGGCTGCGGCGAAAGTGATGGGGGAGGCTTATCTTGAAGTGCTGAAGCCCATTTACCTCGAGCATCCATCTCTTGAGCCAGAGGGGCTGCGCCGCAGGTAATGCTCGTGATCGGGCGAGAAGTGGCTCCCGCCCGCACCCTTACGCATACCACGCAAGGAACATATCCACCGCGGATTCGGCCACGCGCTTGCGCTCCTTCGGCTTTAGCGGTGGCTGGCCCAGGGTGATCTGCGGCCAGAAGGCGAAGGTCTTCACCATGCCTTGCAATTGGTGCGCGGCGAAATCCGGGTCGCTGATCTTCAGGCGCCCGTCCTTGGCGGCGGCGCGCAACCACACCGTCAGCCCTTCCTCGCGCTCATTCATCCTCACCACCATCGCCTGCGCCCGCTCCGGCGAATGAATCGCCGCAGCAATCGCCACGCGCGCCAGCGAGACGAACGCCTCGCCGTGCAGCAGGCGCATCTTGTGGCCCACCAGTTCCAGCAGCTGGTCGCGTAGCGGGAGGTCGGGGCGGTAGACCAGCTCTTCGCCCTCCCGGCTCGCCTCCCACAGCTGGTGCATGATCTCGATGAACAGCACTTCCTTGCTGGGAAAGTGGTTGTAGACCGTGCGCTTGGAGACTTCGGCGCGGGCGGCGATGCGGTCCATGCTGGTGGCTTCGTAGCCGGCGGAGCGGAACTCGTCGATGGCGGCCTCCAGGATAGCGGCGCGCTTGAGGTCGGTGAGGCGGGTGGGGCGTGTCGGGGTCGGCATGCCCGGATTTTACACTGATGGGTTTACATTTGCCTCGCGGAGAAATTACACTGCTCGGTGTAGTTTCCTCTCCCGTCCCCCTGAACCCGGGAAATCCCTATGAAGATCGTGCTGGGCCTGCTCGCCCTCGCCATCATCCTGGCCACGCTGGCCAGCCGCCGCGCGCGTGCCGCGCTGGGCGGCTACGAGGCCTCGCCGCAGCGCGGCGGCGACCGTTTCCGCAACCCGCGTCCGCGCCCGCCGGAAGGCCTGGGCAAGATGCTGCGGATCATCTGGAACATGATGCTGTACAAGCCCAAGGACGCGGTGCCGGACGTGCCGCTGCCGGTGCAGCGCCTCACCCGCGCGCAGCTGGAAGCCGCGCCGGACCGCAGCCTGTATCGCCTGGGCCATTCCACCCTGCTGCTGAAACTGCGCGGCGGTTTCTGGATCACCGATCCGGTGTTCGCCGAACGCGCCTCGCCGTTCTCGTGGATGGGCCCGAAGCGTTTCCACGCGCCGCCGATCGCGTTGCAGGACCTGCCGCCGCTGCGCGGCGTGGTGCTCTCGCACGATCATTACGACCATCTCGACCGCGGCACCATCGAATTCCTCGCCGACCGCGCCGAGGTGTTCCTCACCCCGCTCGGCGTGGGCGACCGCCTTGTGTCCTGGGGCGTGGATGCGGGCAAGGTCCGCCAGCTCGACTGGTGGCAGGAAACCGAAGTGGACGGAATGCGCTTCGTCGCCACGCCGGCCCAGCATTTCTCCGGCCGCGGCCTGTTCGACGGCGACAAGACGCTATGGGCCTCGTGGGCCGTCATCGACGGCGACCTGCGCGTGTTCTTCAGCGGCGACACCGGCTATTTCGACGGCTTCAAGGCGATCGGCGAGCGCCTCGGCCCGTTCGACGTCACCTTTATCGAAACCGGCGCCTACGACGCGCAATGGCCCTACGTGCACATGCAGCCGGCCGACTCGGTGCAGGCGCACCAGGACCTGCGCGGCCGCTGGATGATGCCGATCCACAACGGCACCTTCGACCTGGCCATGCACCGCTGGCAGGACCCGTTCGAGCAGGTGACGGCGCTGGCCGCCGAACGCGGCGTTGCCTTGTCCACCCCGCGCATGGGCGAGCGCCTGGACCTGGCCGCACCGCACGCGGGCGAACGCTGGTGGCGTTTGTTCGAAGCGCCCGCCAAGCGTCCCGCGCCGCTGCTGTCCGCGGCGGGCCACGACGCACGCTGAGCGTTCAGCAGGCGACGGCGCGCTCGTTCAGTGCGTCGTCGTCTTCGCGATGGAACACATCGCCGCCGTCGGGAAACTCCAGCACCATCCGCGGCGCGCGCTGCATCCACCTGGCCGTTTCCTGCTGCACGCCAAGCACTCCGGCCATGGCGCGCCGGTCCACCGCGCGGCTGCGCCGGCGGCGGTCGACATGGGCGAAGCGCAGGTAGTTGTAGGATGACCAGGCCAGCATCACCACTGCGCACAGCGCCGCCAGCAACAGCAGCCTGGCCAGGTCCTGCCCGCCGTGGCCGTGCTCGCGCACCACCATCTCGACGTAGCCCAGGCGCACGCCCAGCGCCCACGCCAGCATGGTCGCCAGCGGCAGCCACAGCGAGATCCAAGCCATCCATGCCATCAGCGTGGCGGTGGTGAACAGCAGGCGGCGCGCGGGGTGCTGGCGCTCGGGGCGGTGGATCACGATCGCTTCGGCTTTCATCGTATGCCTCGGTCGGGGCTGACCCATACCGCGCGCGTGCCCTTGCGCTTGAGCAGCGCCTTCGGCAGGGCCGCCACAGTGGTGGCGGTGCTCAGCAGCCAGTAGGTCAGCGGATACCAGATCATCCAGTAGTAATTGCGGCCCACGCGTGTTTCGTAGCGGCGGTCGATCAGCGTGCTGATGCCGAACTGCAGCAGGCACACAATGCCCAGCACCACGCCATGCCATTGCGGCAGCAGGCTGGCGATATGCAGGGCCGGCGGCAGCGCGGCGAACTTGCCCAGCAGCCACAGCGTCACGATGGCCAGCATCACGTAGGCCCACACCAGGCTCAGCAGGTATTCCAGCGCCACCGGCCACATGCGGCGGCGGCGCCAGCGCAGCAGTTCCGGCAGGTAGCGCAGGGTCACTTCCACGCCGCCCTGCGCCCAGCGCAGGCGCTGCTTCCAAAGGCCGCGCAGGGTTTCCGGCATCAGGATCCAGCACAGCGCATTCGGCTCGTAGCGGATGTCCCAGTGGCGCATCTGCAGGCGCCAGCTGATGTCGATGTCCTCGGTCACCATGTCGGTGTTCCAGTAGCCGACGTCGTGCAGCGCGCTGCGGCGGAAACAGGCGATCACGCCGGACACGGTGAACACGCGGCCATACACGCGCTGCGCGCGCTTGATCAGCCCGATGATCGAAGAGAACTCGCCCACCTGCAGCTTGCCCAGCAAGGTGGAGCGGTTGCGGATGCGCGGATTGCCGGTGACCGCGCCCACCCGCGGGCTGCTCACCATATGGCTGACCAGCCAGTGCGTGGCGTAGTCGTCCAGCAGTGCATCGCCATCCACGCAGACCAGGAAATCGCCGCGTGCCGCCATCGCCGCCATGCGCAGGCCCATCGCCTTGCCCTGGTTGCTGGCGAAATGGATCACCCGCAGCCGCGGATACTGCTTCTGCAGTTCGTCGAGCTGGGCGCCGGTGTCGTCGGTGGAGCCGTCGTTGACCGCGATGATCTCGAAGTGCGGATAACGCTGCGCATCGAGGTGGGCGATGGTCTCGCGCACCTGTTCGCCTTCGTTATGGCAGGGCACGATCAGGGTGACGAAGGGTGCGTGCGGCAGCGCGGGCGGTTCCACGCGCAGCGGTTCGCCGCGTTCCCAGCGCAGGTAATAGATCAGCCCGCCGCTCATCCACACGAAGGACATCAGCAGCGGGTAGTAGAAGGCGTAGTCCAGCAGGACGTCCATGATCTCGCGCATGCGGCCTCACGGTTCCCGGTAGGGATGTTCGGCGGCGGAGATATACGGTCGGATCGCTTCCAGCGCGGGCCGGCCGGCGACGAAGTCGTCCGGGTAGTAGCCGAGGTGGCGCGCGCCCTGCGCCTGCAGCAGGCGCAGCCGCGCACCCAGCACGTCGGCAGGCACCGGCTTGCCGCCGGTGCGCCAGTCGGCGGTGGCCAGCTCGAATACGGTGCGGTCCATGCCGCGCGGCTGCGCGGCGACGGCGGCGGCCAGGCGCTTGAACCAGGCGTCGGTGGCCGGCTCCTGGTCGAGCTGCGGCATGGCCATCAGCGCGGTGTAGTCGTAGGCGGCGTTGAAGGCGGCCAGGCTTTGCGCGAACCAGGCTTCGGAGGTCGGTTGCAGCACGGGGCGCGCGTAGAGATTGCGCGCGGTCTTCAGCTGCGCGCGCCATTGCCGCGCGCGGTCGGCCAGTTCGCGGGTGAAGCCGATCAGGTATTGCGTGCGCTGCGCCGGCGTGTCCGATGCGAGCGGGCCGAGCGCATCGGTGTCGCGCAGGTAGGCGTCGTCGGAGAACAGCAGGCCGGTCATGCCGCCGTGCATGGCGAGGTCTTCGTAGACGTCGCCGATCAATGCGCGCACGCGCGGATCCCACGGCGCCAGGCGATAGTGATCGCCATCCTTGCCGCGGCCCAGCGCCGGCAAGTCTTTCGCCTGCGGAAAACGGAACGCCAGCACCGGCATCCATGCATACACCTCCACCTCGCAGCGCGTACGCAGCTGCCAGGCCACGCGGGCGAACAGGTCGGCGCGCATGGGCAGGTGGCGGTTGGGGAAGTACACGGCGTCGGCCACGCCATCGCCATCCGGATCGGCGTACGCCTGCAGCCACACCTGGGAAGGCTTGAGCCGGCGGATACGGTCGAGCAGGGCGGAGAGGTTCTTTTCCTGCTGCGCGGGATCGGCGTCGTAGACGTAGTCCAGGTCCACCTGCACCACGCGCTGCGCATCGATCGCACGCTGGCGGTAGATCAGCGCAGCCAGGCCCTGCACGCCAGTGTCGTCGGAGATCAGCAGGCGCGGGATATTGAGCCCTTCCGCCAGCTGCACCGGCTCATCGTCCAGGCTGAGCGAGACATCCATGCCCAGCGCGGCCGCTTCGCCCTGCGCGATGCGGTTGTATGCGCCATACGGCCACACGATGGCCCGCGGGCGCCGGCCGGTGTGCTGGGCGATCTCGTCGGCGCTGTGCGCCAGGTCGGCGCGGATGCGTGCGCGGTAAGCCTCGGGGCTTTCGTAGCCGCTCTTCGGGTCGTAGGCCAGGCTGATCGCCGCCGGCATCAGGTTGCCCTGCGGATTGGCGAGCACGCCCTGGTGCAGGTCGTCGGTATGCGAGGCGATTTCCACCAGGCCGGAGGCGCGCATTTCCCGCACCTGCGTCCAGCTGACGAAGCATTCGCGCCCGCAGCTCTCGCCGTTGTAGTCGAAGCGCTTGCCTTCCGGCAGATCCATCCAGGAGTTCTCCACGGCAAACAGCGCGGGGTAGCCATAGGCGCGCAGCAGCGGGAAAACGCGGGTGTAGAAGCTGATCAGGCCGTCGTCGAAGGTGAGCAGCACGGCCTTCGGCGGCAGCGCGCGTTCGCCGCGGCGCGCGGCGATCACGTCGTCCAGGCTCACCATGCGGAAACCGTTGGCGCGCAGCCATTCGAAGTGGGCGATCAAGTGGTCGGTGCTGATCGCGGTGCTGTCGCGGCGGCCGGCGTCGCGGATATCGTCGCGCACGTCGTGGTAGTTCAAGACGATGAGCGGCGGCAACGGCGCGCGCGCGGGCACGGGGCCGGACACCGCGGCAAGGCGGTCCACAGCGCCGGCCGCAGGTGCGGCCAGGGCGAGCAGCAGAAGCAGGGCGTGGCGCCAGCGCGGCATGGTCATTCGCCCCAATGCACGGTGAGGTCGAGCATCACGCGGTTGTCGCGCTTGCCGTCATAAGGCTGGCTGTTCCAGCCGATGCCCCAGCCGAAGGCGAGGCCGCCGCGCGGCGCCCAGCGCTGGCCGTAGTGCGCGCTCGCCATCCAGCCGCTGCCGTAGCGGCATTCGTCGTAGCTGCCGAAGGACAGCTCCAGCCGATGGCTCCAGCTGCGCTCGTAGCGCTGGTAAAGCAGGTTTTCCAGGCGTCCGGTGAACGCGGCCCAGCGCGCGCACGAGGGGCTGTAATAGGGCACGTCGCTGCGCGAGTTGCGCGTGGCGCCGGCCTGCAGTCCGCCGTCCACGGTGAACCACGCCGCGGTGTAGGCGCGCTGCGTCCACGCCGCTTCCCAGCCGTAGCGCCGGTTGCCGTCGCTGTAGCGGTCGGCGCTGGCGCTGAGCTTGATCGCGCTCAGCTCGCTGGCGCGCCATTGCGCCGACGCGTCGAGCGCATGCGCGGCGATGCCGTAGTAGTGCGCGCGCAGCGGCACGTCGGCGTCGCCGGTGTTGCTCCAGTCCAGCGCATAGGTCCAGTGATCGTCCGGCAGCCAGCGCAGGCCGGCTTCCACCGCGGTGCGGCGGGTGGCGCCGCCCACGGCGGGCAGCAGCTGCACATAGGCTTCCAGCCCGCGCGCATAGCCGCGCAGGCCGACACCGAGGCGTTCGCGCTGCGCGTGGCCTTCCGGCAGGTTGGCAAAGGCCAGGCGGGTGATGCCGTAGAGGCGCCAGCGGTCGTCGAGCAGCGGGCTTTGCAGGGTGGCCTGGGTCTCGTGGTCGGCATCGCCGAAGTTGGGCGAGCCGCCGCGGCCGCGATCGTGTTCCAGGTCGAACTGCCAGCCGCGCTGGCGATCCCAGGCCTTGCGGGCCACTTGCACCTGCGGCTCGCGCGGCACCACGGCTTCCAGTTCGCGCATGGCCGGTTCCACGTGCGGGAAGTCGTTCAAATCGCGCCAGCCTTCGATGGCGCCGAGGCGGATCGAGGTGTCGTCCGGGTCCAGGCCCGCCGCGCCCATCAGCGTGTTTTCCGCGCGGCGCGGCCAGCCGCGCGCGCGTTCCACGTCGGCCAGCTGGTTCCACACCGGCGCGTTGGCCGGGCCTTCCGCGCGCAGCGTGTGCAGGCGCTGCCAGGCTTCGCGATAGAGCCAGGTTTCCTGGCGCACCAGGGCGGCGGCCAGATCGGCCTCGGTCTTGTGCGGATTGGCGCGCGGTCGCAGGGAACCGGGCGAAGGCAGCCACGCCGGTTCCCTGGCGGCGACGCCGTCGATCCACTGCCGCGCCTGGCGATGGCGGCCGGCTTCGAGATAAGCATGGGCGAGGCCGATACGCGGATCGGCTTCATCTTCGGAATACGGGCCGGAGTGCGCCTGCGCCGCCGCTTCGTAGAGCGGAATGGCCTGCTCCGGCTGGCGCTGCAGCAGCAGGGCATCGGCGACCGGCGTGTCGGCATAGGCCGGCAGCGCGCTGCCGCGGCGGCTCAGCGTGCGATAGGCGTCGACGGCTTCGGCACTGCGCGAGGCGCGTGCCAGGGCGATCATGCGGTCGGCCGCGGCGATCGCATCGTCGGCGGACGACTCGCCGCGCACGCTCAGCGCGCGGTCGGCTTCCACATAGGGATGGCGCGTGTCGGCAGGCAGTGCCTGCGCCCAGCGCGCCTGGTGCGCGGCAGCGTCGGCTTGGAGCCGGGCCAGTTCGGCGGCGGGCAGCGGGGTGGACAACTGCTGCGCCAGTTCCAGCGCGCGGCCGGCGGCGCCGAGTTCGGCCAGCAGCGCGATGCGCAGGCGCTGCGCGTCCGCATCGGCGGGCCAGCGCAGCAGCAGGTCTTCGCAGGCGGCCAGCGCCTCGAGGCGATGGCCGGCTTCGTGCTGCGAGCGTGCGCGCGACAGCAGCTCGTCGCGCGCATTCGCCGGGCTTGCATGCAGGGAGGCGCCGCCGAGCGCGAAAGCCAGCGTAGCCAGCGCCGCGCACCCCGCGCCGCGGCCGGTCCTGGCTGGCGCGGAACGGTCGCGTTGTCGGGGCGGTACTGGATACATGGCTGCGCTGCTGCTGTGGCGCTCGTCGGACGGCGCCGGCCGGTGGCCTTGGGGACGCATTCGCGTCGTGCGCGGGTCGAGCGGCATCGAAAAGTTTCCAGACAGGCCGCGCCGGGGTAGAGCGCGGCCTGCCTCCGACACAGGGTCGACGCATGACGTCCGTGGCATGCGGGAAGGCATCTGGCGAGCCGTGTCGTCTGCCCTGGACCACCGTAGCGGTCGTGGGCCGGTCGCCGGTGAGGAAGAGTTTTCCCGGATCGGTACCCCGGCGGAATCAGAAAAGTCCTAGGCAACGAACATCGCAAAGAGCAGGCATTTCAGAGAAATCCCATGGATGCCGCGCTTGCGTGCGTGCTGCAATTTTCATGCAGCCGCGGATTGCGCCGCGCCTGGTCCGCATGGTCCTCAACAAGGTGCCCGTCATGAACTTTCCCAACACGTACCAAGCCCCTGCATTGACCCGCAAGAACCAGCGCAACCTGATCCGCGTCGCCCTGCTCGACGACCACGAATTCATCCTCAAGGGCCTGGTCTCGCACCTGCGCCAGGTCAGCGCGGTCACCGTGGTGGGCAGCCACCAGTGCAGCCGCACCTTGCGCACCATGCTGGCCGAGATTCCGGTGGACGTGGTGCTGCTGGACTACGCGCTGGGCCAGGACGACCTCGACGGCATGGCCCTGGTCAAGGCGCTGCGCTCGCGCTATCCGGAGCTGCGCATCCTGGTGGTGTCGGGGCACTGCCAGCGGGTCACCGTGAACATGCTGCTGCGCGAAGGCGCCAACGGCTTCTTCGCCAAGCACCAGCCGGCCGCGGAGATGGCCGACGCCATCGCCCGCGTGGTGGCCGGCGAAACCTATCTGCCGCCGTTCCTGGCCAAGGCGCTGCCGACGCGCCGGCAATCGCCGCTGTCGCCGCGCGAGTGGGAGGTGGTGCGCTGTTTCCTGGACGGCATGTCGGTGAGCCAGATCGCCATCAAGTTCAATCGCAGCCTGAAGACCATCAGCACGCAGAAGTCCACCGCCTACAAGAAGCTGGGCATTTTGAGCGATGCGGAGCTGTTCAAGATGCGCGAACACGTGCTGCAGGCGCGCAATGCGGCGTAGAGCGTCGTCCGCCGCCACCTACGCGATGGGGCGCTGCGATGCGCTGGCCGTGGCGCGCGCCTGCGTGCAGGCGCAGGCACGCCGGCTGCGCAAGATGGGTATCGATGCCGGCATCGAGCTGCCCTGCGGCGCCTTGCCCTGGCTGAGCCTCGACGAGCCCCGCCTGCGCCAGCTGCTGGATCTGGCGCTGGAAGGCGTCGCCCTGCGCGCGGGCGCGGGCAGCGTCCAGCTCGCGCTGTGGCGCGGGACGTCGCACGAGGGGGCGTTCCGGCTGCGCGTGGAGGCCTATGCGGACGATCCGGCGGCGGGTTCTTCATTCGAGCTCGATGTCGCCGGCAGCGAGGCGACCGAGGCGCCCGTACCGCCCGTGGGGCGGGAGCGCGCGCTGCTGGTCGAGGATCATCCCGCGCGCCGCCGCATCCTGGCCGCGCAGTTCGCCCGGCTGGGCGTGGCGTGCGATACGGCGGCGGACGCATCGGTCGCCGGCGCCTCCATCGCCGGGCACTACGGGCTGGTGTGGCTGGGCGGCGCGGCCGCGGTCGACCGCGTGGCGCTGGTCACCTCGCTGCGCCTGCTGGAGCGCAAGGACGGCCATGCGCCGGCGCGCATCGCCGGCTTGCGCAACGTCGCCGTATCGCCCGCACCGGCGCCGGCGGATATCGATGCCTGGGTCGAGTGGCCCTGGTCGCTGGACGAACTGCAGCGGTTCTGCACGGGCACGCCGCCGCAGGAGAACGAAGCTGTCGCCGTGTTCTTCCGCGAAGGCCTGCGCGATGCGGCGGCGATCCGCGCCGCGCTGGCGGCGGCGGACTGGCCGGCGGTGGTGCGCCATGCGCATCGCATCAAGGGCGGCACCGTGGTGCTGGGCGAGCACGACGTCTGCGCGCTGGCCGCGCGGATCGAGTCCGCCGCGCGCCGCACCGTGCCGGACCCCATACGGCTGCAGCGCCTGCTGTCGGTGCTGGAAGACGCGCTGCGCTGCGCGTCGATCTGACGGTTTCCCGGCCTAGCCGTTCCTGCCGGCGGCGACCATGGCCGGCAGGCGCCGGCGCGCCACCGCGCCGATGCCGGCGATCAGCAGGCGCGACAGCAGGGCCATGTCCGGCGGCAGCTGGCGGCGGCGCACGTCCAGCAGCAGGGCGATGCGCCACTGGTCGCTGTCGTTCCATACCTCGTGCGGGAAGGTGTCGTCCCACAGCATGGCGTCGCCCTCGCCGATGCGGTAATCGCGGTCGGCCAGCCGCAGCACCGCGGCCGGCTGGCCGTCTTCGCGCACCGGCACCGACAGGCCCAGCTGGTAGCGCAGCACGCCCTTGAATGGTCCGCGGTGCCGCGGGATGTGCTTGTGCGGGGCCAGGAACGAAAGCGTCGCCGAGAGCACGTCCGGCGAGGTGCGTACCAGTTCGCCCAGGAGGGGGCAGGCGGCCATGTGTTCGTCCACGTCGTTGCCGTAGACCTTGAGCAGGTACATGCGCCAGTCGTGGCCGTCGTTGTCGGAGATGGCGCGCTGCTCGGCCATCAGCTCGTGGAAGCGCGGCACCGCCTGCAGGTGCGTGGTGAGCGCCAGCGCCTCGTCGCGCAGCGCCGTCCAGGCGTCGGCGAAGCGCTGGCCGTCGGGAAAGCGTTCGGCCAGGTCGAGTACCGGCGGGGTGCCGACGCGGGCGTCGTAGAGTGCGCGCAGCGCTTGCGACGAGAGGTCGTACAGGCGGCTCATGGCGGCGATGGTTTCCGTGCCCTTGGAACGTGCAGCAATACTCGTCCAAAGGTGACTGCATCGTAACGCCGTGGCGCAGCAGGAAAGCAGCAGGAAAGTGCGGAGCGGCCGGCCTGGCCGCCCCGCACACCCGGGCTCAGCGACCCAGGTCGGACAGGAAACGCTTGGTGTACTGCAGCGGCGACGTGCTCGGCACCGAATTACAGGTGGGCGAGGCATAGCCGGCATTGGCGCAGGGCGTGTCGCGGTCCAGCGACCAGAAATGCAGGCCGGCCAGGCCGTTGCTCACCGCATAGCTCACCACCGTGTCGGTATTGGCCAGGGTGAAGGTCTCGGCGGTGTTGTCGTTCAAGCCGATCATCGGGGTCAGCTCGATCTTGCTCAGTGGAATGCCATAGGTGTGCTGCAGGTTCCTGGCAGCCTGGATCGCCGACTGCCCCATGTCGCACACGCCATTGCTCACCACGCAGATCGACGGGCCGGCGGCGCCGTAGTCCATCACCATCAGGTTGATGGTGTAGTTGGTCAACGACGGATTCGCCTTGACCGCGCGCACCACCATGTCGCCCAGGCTGTTGACGCCGCCATAGCTGCCGTCGGACGCGGCCAGGGTGGCCAGGGTGAAGGAGAAGCGCAGGCTCGGATGCAGCGACTGGCCATAGGCCGCCGCGGCTACCAGCGCATTGATCTGCGCCTGCGACTGTCCGCCTTCGATGTCGAAATCCACGCCCAGCATCTGCGGCGTGTAGTAGCGCGCCAGGAAGTTGGCCATGCCGGAGGTGCTGCCGCAGGTGAAGCTGCCCGCCGCGCCGCCGGTGGAAACCACGTACGGCAGGCCCGCATTGGAGAGCGCCGCGACGTTGACGCTGGCGAAGGTGGCGCCGGGAATGCCGCCCCAGCTTTCGCTGCCGCATTCGCCGGTGGCGAAGGCCAGGGTGATCGCGCTGAGGTTATGCACGTAGTTGGAATACAGGCTGCCGCTGCCGACCACGGGGATCGCCGTTCCGGTCGCCGCGGCGGTCTGCATGGTGTTGGTGTTCCAGTTGAGATTGATGGTGACGTCCTTGTACGGGCTGTACAGCAGGTTGGCGCCGGTGCCCGGGGGCGGGGGAGGCGTGCCGCCACCACCACCGCCGCCTCCACCGCCACCGCCACCGCCACCGCCACCACCCGAGCCGCCGCAGGCGCCCTGCGACGTCCACGGCTGGCCGCTGCCGGCGCCGCCGTTGTTGGTGGCCGGGTCGTTGCCCTGCGTCCACCAGTTGGCCTTGTAGTTCACGCCGTTCTCGCTGGCGACGTCGCCGCCGACGTAGACGGTACCGGCGCTCCACGCCGCCGCGCAGGCCGGCAGCGATTGCGCGATGGCATTCGATACCGGCGCGGCGCTGAGCAGGCAGGCATAGGCGAGGGCGCTGGCGGTGCTTCCGAGGACCGCCGACAACGTGCGCGATCCCACGTGTTGCTTGGCATGCATAAGACGTTCTCCTCTCTTTGATGGCGCGGCGTAGTGATTGGCCAGGGCGCCGCCGGGCCGGTGTCCCCGAGGGAAGGACGCCGGCCTTGTCCCGTCGCTTGCGGGCCGCTGCGCGTGCTTGGGCAGTCGGCATGCGCCCTGGTACTGACAACGTTGTCTTCTGTTGTCCCGGCAAACTGTGAACCTGGGCGGGAAATGCGCTTCTGCGGCGCAGCACGCGAAATCCTGCGCATGGCCGCGAACGCGGGCGGGACGCGCATGGCGTGACGATCAGGTGAAATTTGACAACGTTATCAGCCGGCGTGCCAGGCGGCCGCAAGAACCGGCGGAGGGATGTACTACCATCGCGGTCCTCCCCACGACGCGAGCGGACGACCATGAAGTTCCTGGTGATGATCTATTGCGACGACAGCATGCTGGCCGAGCTGCCGGACGGGCAGTTCGACACGATGATGCGCGGTTGCCTGGACAAGGCCGACGACTTGAAGCGCAAGGGCATCCTGCTCGACAGCCAGAAGCTGGAAGCGCCCAGGCAGTCGCGCACCATGCGCATCCGCCAGGGCAACACCACCATCGTGGATGGCCCGTTCGCGGAGACCAAGGAATACCTCGGCGGCTTCAACCTGATCGAAGCGAGGGACATGGACGAAGCGATCGAGATCGCCAAGTCTTTCCCCTGGGCCAGCATCGGCAGCATCGAAGTGCGCCCGGTGGCCAGCCTGGAAGCGGAGCGCGAGCGCGTCAGCGTCGCGGCTTGAGCGCGGATGCGAAAACGCCCACCCGCCGGTGCACGGCGGGTGGGCGTTTTGTTTTGGCGCGTCGGCTTATTTTTTCTTCGAGGCGATTTCCGACTCCACCACCATGTCCAGCACATAAGCGGTGGAAGGCGCATCGGCCGGTGGATTCTTGAGGGTGAAGCGCTTGACGCGCAGCACGTTGCGGATGCCCGGCTCGTGCGTATAGCCCTCGATGTCCTGGTACAGCGGCTGCCATTCGCCGGTGCTCTGCACCACGCCGTTCTGGCCGTACTTGCGCTCGCGCACCTGCAGGCACTGCTTGTTGGGAATCAGCGGATGGCTGCAGGGCTTGGCTTCGGCGGCCACTTCGAGGAACACCGTTTCGCCTGCGCTGCCGTAGCGTGTCTCCGCGGTGGGTTCGCCGGTGAAGACCAGGGTGTCGCCGTTGTCCGCGGCCAGGCTCAGCTTCGGCGCGTCGCCTTCGCTCTGCACGCTCACCCGCGGCTGCTGCTGCAGGCGCTGCGAGATGGCGCCGTCGAGAGCGGCCAGCGCCTTGTCCCTGCACGCCATCATGGTCTGCGCCATGGCGCCGAGCTTCAGCCGGCCGCTTTCCACTTCGAAATGGCCGCCCAGGCGGTTGCAGGCGTTGCTGACGCTGAGCCGGTCGCGCACGAAATCCAGCTGCAGCGGCCGGTCGGGGCGCGCGAACAGCGCGTCGATGCGCTTGCCGTCGGCCGCGCTGGCGGCGCTGAGGCGCCAGTGATAGCGGGCGAGGATGCCGGCATCGAAGGTCGATGCCGTGGTGGCGATGGCAGGTGCGGGTGTGGCAGCGGATGCCGACGCGGCGGGGTTGGCGTGATTGGACGGCGTCTGCGAGCAGGCGGCCAGGGCCAGCGGGAGCAGGGCGAGCAGCAGGGGACGGTGGTTCATGGCTTCTCCTTATCGACCGTCGTTCAACGCGGGCAGCGGCACCATGGGGTTGGCGCACGGCGGCGCACGCGTCCGCGTGTCCGGCGCATATGCCATAGCCGGCGTTGCGCTTTCGTCATGACGGAGGCTTCACGCCGCCTGCGCTCCCTTGGCGCGTCAGGCCGACCGGCCATCCCTCCGACCGCAGAGGAATTCGCATGAGCAAGAAACCGAGCATCGTGCTGGTGCATGGCGCCTGGGGCGACGGTTCGCACTGGAGCAAGCTGATTCCGGTGCTGCATGCGAAGGGTTATCGCGTGAGCGCGGTGCAGAACCCGCTCACCTCGCTGGCCGACGATATCGAGCGCACCCGCCGCCTGGTCCAGATGCAGGAAGGGCCGGTGCTGCTGGTCGGCCATTCCTACGGCGGCGCGGTGATTTCAGGCGCGGGCAGCGCGCCGCAGGTGGTGGGATTGGTATATGTGGCGGCCTTTGCGCCCGACGAAGGCGAAGCGGTCGGCGCCCTGCTCGGCCGCGACGAACAGCCCGCCGGCGCCAAGGCGATCCGTCCCGACCCGCACGGCTTCCTGTGGCTGGATCGCAAGCTGTTCAAGGAAAGCTTCTGCCAGGATCTCGGCGACGACGCGGCCCTGATCATGGCCGCCGCGCAGAAGCCCACCGCCGTGCGCTGCTTCGAGGAGACGGCCGGCGCACCCGCCTGGAAGCAGCTGCCCAGCTGGTACCAGGTGTCGCTGGAAGACCACATGATTCCGCCGCAGACGCAGCAATGGATGGCGCAGCGCATCGGCGCGAAGAAGACCGTGGAACTGGCCTCCAGCCATGCCTCGCTGGCGGCGTATCCGCACGAGCTGGCGGCGCTGATCGAAGAGGCGGTCGAACAGCTCTAGCGCGGATCAGGCGCCGCTGGAGCCCAGCGCCACCACGTTGCGCGGCACCGCGTGCGGTTCATGCGCGCCGCGCGCCTGCAGCCATTGCGCGCGCAGCTCGTCGTAGGAGGCGAGCTTGGCCTGCAGCCAGCGCTGCACCTTGGGGCCGAACAGGCTGTCCACCTTGCTTTGCGGCGCGTGCAGGCGGCCGTTGAGCGCGCGGCGCTTCCACGGTTCCTGATCGAGGTCGGCGATCACCTGGGTGCAGTTGTCGTCCAGCGACTGCGCGGGGTCGAGTTCGAGGAAGCGGCACAGCCGCTTCCATTCCTGCTGCGGCTGGGCGATCAGGTCTTCCAGGAACAGCAGGTAATGCCGCGGATGGCTCATATAGCTGCGGTGGATCTGCACCGCGCGATTCCAGCGCCGCGCCCAATGCACCGCGCCGCCGCCGAAGGCGTCGTCGCTGCCGTCGAACAGCAGGCTGGCGTCGATCAGCGAGGCGATCACTTCCGCGCCGGGGCGGATCACGTGCACGAAGCGCGCATCCGGCACCAGGCTTTCGATCTCCGGCAGATAGAGCAAGTGGTTCGGCGTCTTCTCCAGCCACATGCCGCGTTCCGCGGCGAGCGCGAGTTCGTCGAGCAGGCGGACAAAGCGGCGCTGCAAGGTATGCATGCGCAGCGACGGCCGCGGCAGCGCGTCGGGCGCCGCGGTGGTGATGCGCTGCAGGGAGAGAAACAGCTCGCGCTCGTGCTTGCGGGTGAAGCCCAGCCGCTGGCGCAGCCGCGGCGCGCGGTGCCTGGCATGTGCATCGCCCCAGCGCCAAGCCAGGTTGCCGTGCAGGTGCGCGAAGAAACCGGTCTCCGGCAGCGAGAACACGGCGGGGTGCCGGGCCAGCATGGCCTGGACGACGGTGGTGCCGGAGCGGGGGCAGCCGACCACAAAGGTTCGTTTCATCGCGAAGGCTTCCCCGGGGAACGCGTGGCCACGGACGTCATGGCCATGAGTAGCGACCAACGCAGGATTCCACGATGCGTTGACAGATGCCAGGTTCAAAAACCTGCGCCGCGCGGTTCGACAGCACGCACGATCCCCGCTACCGTGCCGGCGTTCTCCGGCCGGCCACGTTCATGTCCGTTTCTGCGCCCGGTGCGCGCGGCGCCATGCACCGCGTGGTGCTGGACACCAATGTCTGCCTCGACCTGTTCGTGTTCCGCGATCCCGCGGTGGCGCGCCTGGCGCGCGCGCTGGCGGAAGGTGCGGTGGAAGCGGTGACCGATGCCGCCTGCCGCGAGGAATGGCGCCGCGTGCTGGCCTATCCGCGGCTGGCGCTGGATGAGGCGGCTCAGCAGGCGGCGCTGGACGAGCACGACCGCTGGATTCGTCTGGCCGCTGAAGCATCGAACGCAGCGCCAGGCATCCGCCTGCCGCGCTGCGCCGATCCGGACGATCAGAAATTCCTGGAGCTCGCGCTCGCCGCCGGCGCGGCCTGGCTGCTGAGCAAGGACAAGGAGGTGCTGCGCCTGGGCCGGCGCACCTTGCGCGACGGCCTGTTTGCGATCGCGACGCCGGCGGACTGGCTGCGCGCGCAGCCGGGCGAGGCTTGAGCTAAGGTCGCCGCCATGGAACCGGTACTGATCTATTGCCCTTACTGCGGCGAAGCGATCGAGATCTATGTCGACGACTCGGTCGAGGGGCAGACCTATGTGGAGGACTGCCAGGTCTGCTGCCGCCCGATCGTGCTCAGCGTGGCGCTGGACGAAGACGGCGCGCCGAGCGTGCGCGCGGCGCGCGAGGACGACGCTTAAGCCGCGATCGGCAGCGTCTCGATCACGCCCACGCCCATGTGGTCGAACTTGGCGCGCGTGGCCAGGTCGCTCTCCGGCGTGACCGGGCGGGTGAGATCCCACAGCACGTGGGATGTGAAACCGAGCGCGGCCGCGTCCTGCGCCGTCCACAGCACGCACACGTCGCGCGCCAGGCCGCATACGTAGACCTCGTCCACGCCGCGCCCGCGCAGCCAGTCGGCCAGCTCGGTGCTGGGGCGGGTGCCGTTGGGGCCGTAGTTCTCGCGGAAGCCGCTGTAGGAATCGACCCGGGGGTCGCAGCCCTTGCGCACCACCAGATCCAGCCTGGACCA
Source organism: Dyella marensis (assembly GCF_049532885.1). Classification (NCBI taxonomy): domain Bacteria; kingdom Pseudomonadati; phylum Pseudomonadota; class Gammaproteobacteria; order Lysobacterales; family Rhodanobacteraceae; genus Dyella; species Dyella marensis. Next base: position 4,417,629 of record NZ_CP064029.1, on the reverse strand, counting down.
ATCGATGGCCGGATGCAGCGCGGCGCCGGGCGTGTCCTGCACGCAGTGCTCGGGCCACAAGGTCTGCGCGTGGCCGTACAGCGGGATGCGTTCGAACGGTGCGCGGCCGGGATGGCTGCTGGCGAAGGACACGTGCCCGCGCGGATGCCAGTCCTGCGTGGCGACCACATGGCGGAAGGCGCGGCTGTCCAGCAGGCGGCGGATGCCCGGCACGATGGCGTCGCCTTCGTGGCAGGCCAGGCTGCCGCCGGGCATGAAGTCCGGCTGCACGTCCACAACGATAAGGGCGGCGCGTTGGCTGATGGGGTATCGCATGGAGGTGTCGCGGGCAGGGTGTCTCGGTGGCTGAGTCTAGCCCTACCACCGCGGCTTGAGGTGTGACGCGGTGGGCGTCGGGCCGACCGCTGAGGGCCGCCGACCGGCACTGCGTCACATCCGGAGGAAATCCCCGCCTTGCAGGCATAATGCGCAAACGGTTACGCGGGACAGCGGGATACAGATGCATTACGACCAATCGTGGATGGGCTACGGGATCGTCGGTGGCCTGGAGGCCGGCGCCATCTCGGCGGTGGTGGCTTTCCTGCTGTATGCGCTGTTCAACTGGATCGGCAACCGCAACGACTGGGCCCACGGCATGCGTACCGGCTGGTCCAGCATGCTGGCCCTGCTGCTGACCGCCAGCGGCGACCTGTGGGACATGGTGTATTTCAATTACGGCCGCGTGGAATCGATCCAGTTCCTCAAGGTGAAGCTGGCCGAAGTGCACGATTTCGACGGCGTCGGCACCCGCGTGTTCTTCGAATTCCTCGGCGTGGCGGCGGGCGTGTTCCTGTCGCGCCTGCTGTTCCGGCGCAGGCACGACGACAAGGACGCCTAAGCCCGCCGCTGGATCAGCCCCAGCACCTCGTTTTCCTGCGCCTGCATGGCGCCCTGCAGATGGTCGACGAACAGGCGGATGCGCGCCGGCAGGTAGTCGCGGCTGGGATAGATCGCATAGATATGCGCTTCCTGGATGGCGCAGTCGGTCAGCACCGGCACCAGCCGCCCGGCGCGCACGTCGGCGGCGATATCCCAGATCGATTTAAACGCCAGCCCATGGCCGGCGATGGCCAGCTCGCGCATCAGGTCGCCGCTGTCGGTGGTGAGCGCGGCGTCCAGCCGCAGCGGGCGCGGCCCCTCGGGCGTCTGCAGCATCCACGGCAGGATGCCGCGGCCGGGGCGGTGCAGCATCAGGCAGGCGTGGTGGGCCAGGTCGCCGGTGTCCGTGGGACGGCCGTGTTTCTCCAGGTAGGCCGGCGCCGCGCACACCACCCGGTAGTTGAGCGCGACGCGGCGCGAGATCAGCCGCGAATCGGCCATGGCGCCGCTGCGCACGGCCACGTCCACGCCGTGCTCGAACAGGTCGAGCATGGCGTCGGAGGCGCTGATGCGCATGCGCAGCTCAGGATGCAGCGCGGCGAACTGCGCCGCCAGCGGGCCGACGTATTGCCGGCCCAGGTCCAGCGCGGTGGACACGTGCAGCGCGCCGCGCACTTCCAGCTGGCCCAGCCGCACGGCGGCGTTGGCGTCGTCCAGGTCGGCCAGGATGCCGACGCAGCGCTCGTAGTAGCAGTTGCCCTCGCCGGTAAGGGCCAGCCGGCGCGAGCTGCGCTGGAGCAGCCGCACGCCCAGCGCCTGTTCCAGCCGGGACAGCCGCTTGCTGGCCACGGCCGGCGACAGGTTCAGCTCGCGCCCGGCGGCGGACAGGCTGCCGGAGCCGACCGCGCGCACGAACAGGCGCATGTCCTCGAGTTCGACCATCTTCAATTTTCCGGAAAAGATGATTGCGCAGTTTCGGCAATTCCCGTCCGATCCGGCAAGCAGCACAGTGCTGCTTCCCTTTTCCCCAAGGCAGGCAGATGACTTCGCACGACCATTCCAGGGCCGCCCTGCTGGCTCTGTCGGTGGCGGCCTTCGCCATCGGCACCACCGAGTTCGTGATCATGGGCCTGCTGCCGGAGGTGGCGGCGGACCTCAGGGTGAGCATTCCTTCCGCCGGCCTGCTGGTGTCCGGCTATGCGCTGGGCGTGGCGGCCGGCGCGCCGCTGCTGGCCGCGCTGACCGCCCGCATGGAGCGCCGCAATGCCTTGCTGGCGCTGCTGGGCCTGTTCATCGCCGGCAATGCGCTGTGCGCGGTCGCGCCCAACTATGCGGTGCTGATGCTGGCGCGGGTGGTGGCGGCGTTCTGCCATGGCTCGTTCTTCGGCATCGGCGCGGTGGTGGCCTCGCACGTGGTGCCGCGCGGGCAGGGCGCCCGCGCCATCGCGCTGATGTTCGCCGGGCTGACCCTGGCCAATGTGCTGGGCGTGCCGTTCGGCACCTTCCTGGGGCAGTGGGCGGGCTGGCGTTCCACTTTCGGCGCGGTGACGGTGCTGGGCGTGGTCGCGGCGCTCGGCGTGTGGCGCCTGGTGCCGGCGCTGCCGGACCTGCATGCGCCGGACATGCGCCGCGAGATGGCCGTGCTGCGCCAGCCGCAGGTGCTGCTGGCGCTGGCCATGACGGTGCTGGGCTTCGGCGGCGTGTTCACCGTGTTCACCTATATCGCGCCGATCCTGCAGAGCCAGTCGCATATCGGCGTGGGCGCCACCGGCTGGGTGCTGGTGCTGTTCGGCGCGGGCACCACGCTGGGCAACCTGCTCGGCGGACGCCTGGCCGACTGGCGCCTGATGCCGTCGCTGGTGGCGATCCTGATCGCGCTGACGCTGATCCTGGTCGCGTTCACCTGGACCATGCACAGCTCCATGGCCGCCATCGCCACCGTGTTCGTATGGGGCGTGGCCGCGTTCGCCACGGTGCCGCCGCTGCAGATGCGCGTGGTGCAGCAGGCGGTGGATGGGCCGCATCTGGCGTCCACCTTGAACATCGCGGCGTTCAACCTGGGCAATGCGATCGGTGCGTTTATCGGCGGCGCGGTGATCGACCGCGGCCCCGGTCTGCCGGCGCTTGGGTTTGCCGGCGCGGCCGTTACCGCGCTGGGCCTGCTGGTCACCGTGTGGAGCATGGCGCTGGAACGGCGCCGCGCCGCGTCGGCCGCCTGCGCGGTCCATGCCTGATTCTTTCGAAGGAACTCTCGTGAGCACACAGATCAAGACCGCCCTGGTGGTCGGGGCGCAAGGTGTCATCGGCCGCAATCTGATCGACCATCTGCGCACGCTGGACGACTGGCGCGTGATCGGCCTTTCGCGCCGCGGCGGCAGCTCGGACGAACGCGTGCGCCATATCGCGGTGGACCTGCTCGATGCCGCCGACACGCAGGCCAAGCTCGCGCCGCTGGGCGACGTGACCCACGTGTTCTACGCCGCCTACCAGGACCGCCCCAGCTGGGCCGAACTGGTGCCGCCGAATGTGGCCATGCTGCGCCACGTGCTCGACGCGATCGAGCCGGTGGCGAACGGCCTGCAGCACGTGAGCCTGATGCAGGGCTACAAGGTCTACGGCGGCCACCTCGGCCCGTTCAAGACGCCGGCGCGCGAAACCGACGCGCACTTCATGCCGCCGGAATTCATGCACGACCAGCAGCGTTTGCTGGAAGCGCGCCAGCAGGGCAAGGCCTGGAGCTGGACGGCGATCCGTCCGTCGGTGGTCGGCGGCTTTGCGCTGGGCAATCCGATGAATCTGGCGCTGGCCATCGCGGTGTATGCGTCGATGTCGAAGGAGCTGGGCATTCCGCTGCGTTTTCCGGGCAAGCCCGGCGCCTACGACCGCCTGCTGGAAATGACCGATGCCGGCCTGCTTGCGCGCGCCACCGTGTGGGCCGCCACCGATGCGCGCTGCGCCAACCAGGCCTTCAACATCAACAACGGCGACCTGTTCCGCTGGAACGAGATGTGGCCGTTCATCGCCAGGTATTTCGAACTGGAAACCGCACCGCCGCTGCCCCTGTCGCTGGACAGCGTGATGGCCGACAAGGAGCCGCTGTGGCGGCAGATGCAGGCGCGGCATGCACTGGAGCCGCATGCGTATGCCGACGTATCGTCGTGGCGTTTCGCCGACTTCGTGTTCTCCTGGGACTACGACATGTTCGGCGACGGCTCCAAGGCGCGCCGCTTCGGTTTCCACGAGTACGTGGATACGCGCGCCATGTTCGCCGCCTTGTTCGACGATTTCCGCCGGCGCAGGATCATCCCTTGAACCGGCCATCCCCTTACTTGATTCCGGAGTCGCCATGAAAGCCGTCGCCTACCGCCGTTCGCTGCCCATCACCGATGCCGAAAGCCTGCTCGACGTCACCCTGCCGGAACCCCGGCCCGGCGGCCGCGACCTGCTGGTGCGGGTGGAGGCGGTGTCGGTGAATCCGGTGGATACCAAGATCCGCCAGCGCGTCGATCCGCAGGGCGCCGACAAGGTGCTGGGCTGGGATGCGGCCGGCACGGTGGTGGCGGTGGGCGGCGAGGTCACGCTGTTCAAGCCCGGCGACCAGGTCTATTACGCCGGCGCCATCGACCGCCCCGGCAGCAATGCCGAGCTGCAGGTGGTGGACGAACGCATCGCCGGCCGCAAGCCCGGCACGCTGGACATGCTGCAGGCCGCGGCGCTGCCGCTCACCACCATCACCGCGTGGGAGCTGCTGTTCGACCGCTTCGCCATCGCGCGCGGCAACGCGGCGCATACCGGCGCGGTGCTGATCGTGGGCGCGGCTGGCGGCGTGGGTTCGATGGCGGTGCAGCTGGCGCGGCGTCTGACCAACCTCACGGTGATCGGCACCGCGTCGCGCCCGGAAACGCAGGAGTGGGTGCGCGAGCTCGGCGCGCATCACGTGGTCGACCATCGCGGCGACCTCAAGGCGCAGGTACTGGCGGTGGTGCCGCAGGGCGTCGACTACGTGCTGAGCCTGACGCATACCGAGCAGCACTATCCGGTGCTGGTGGAGCTGCTCAAGCCGCAGGGCAAGTTCGGCCTGATCGACGATCCTGACGGCGTGCTCGACATCGGCCTGCTCAAGCGCCGCAGCCTGTCGCTGGAGTTCATGTTCACCCGGCCGCTGTTCCAGACCGAGGACATGAAGGCGCAGCATCAGCTGCTCAATGAAGTGGCGGATCTGGTCGACGCGGGGGTGTTGCGCACGACTTTGCGCGAGCACGTCGGTTCGATCGATGCGGCGAATCTGCGGCGCGCGCACGAGCGGCTGGAGAGTGGCAGCGCGATCGGCAAATTGGTGTTGGGCGGTTGGGGTTCGTAAACCTCACGCTCGACCGTCATTCCGGCCTGCGCCGGAATGACGGGCTTTCTACTTGCCCAGCAACCGATCCGCCATCTGCCTTGCCTGCTGCCGGATCTCCGGCATCGCCGTCGATTCCCAGAACGTGCCGCGCAGCAGGCTGCCCATTGCATAAAGATGCGGCCAGGCCTCGCCGTCGTGGCACAGGCGGCCTTCCGTGGTGGCGGCGCAGCCCAGGCCCAGCGGGTCGGGCGTGATGTGGCCGTTGGTCGCCAGCTGGCTTACCAGCGGGTGGCCGGTGCGGCGCACGTCGGTGTTGAGGCCGATGGTCTGGATCACCAGGTCGGTATCCAGCGCCTGCGGCGTGCTGCTGCCGGTGGGCGTGATGCTCAGGTGCAGATGGTCGCCTTCCACGTCCGCCGCATGCAGGCGCGCGCGTTCGCGGCGGAAGCGGCCGGCCTGTTCCAGCGCCTGCATCTGCGCCATCACCTGCGGCGCCATGCGATGGCGCGCGCGTTCCCAGGCCCAGCGCGCGTGGCGCAGGAAGCGGGCGCGCTCCTCCTGCGGCAGGGCTTGCCACAGCGCAGGGGTGTGCGGACGCATGCTGTCGATCACCACGCGCCAGTCCTCGCTGTGCGCGATGGCGTCGCGCAGCAGGCGCATCCACGAGCGCAGATCCGGCGCGGCCTGCATCGCTTCGATCAGGTCGGCGCCGTCGTCGCTGGGCGCGCTGGCCGAGGCCAGGTGCGCTTCCGGCAGCAGGCCGTGGCGCGAGATCGCGGTGAAGCTCGCATTCGGCCACAGCGCGGCCAGCTCCAGCACCACGTCGACGGCGGTGAGGCCCAGGCCGACCAGCACCACCTTGCGCGGCGCCGGATCCGGCTGCGCCTGGGCGAGAAAGGACCACGGATTGACCACATAGCGCCCGCTGGCGATGGCCGCGTCGCTCACGCCGCTCAGCGGCTGCGGCGGCAGGCCGCCCAGCGCAAGCACCGCCGCGTCGACATGCGTGGTTTCCTCGCCCTGCAGGATGGTGACGCCGTCGTGTTCCGGCACCAGGCCGTCGACCTTGAACGGAATCACGCGCACGTCATGGCCGAGCGCCTTGGCGCGTTCCAGCGCGTGTTCGACTTCGGCTTCGAGATAATCGCCATAGAGCCGGCGCGGCAGGAAATCGGTGCCGGCGATGCTGTGGTCGCCGCGCTGGGCGAAATCCAGAAAGCCGCGCGGCTTGCTGGCGAACATGCTCATGGAAGCCGCGCGCACGTTGAGCAGATGCCGCTCCGAGCGCGTGCCGTAGGCCACGCCGCGTCCGGGCGCATCGCCGCCGGTGAACCAGTCCAGGTGCAGGGACTGCGCCGGCTGGCGGTCCAGCAGCTCGCTCAGCAGCGTCGCCGCCGCCGCGCCGCCGCCGATGATGGCGACCCGTCGATACATGCCACTCCTTTGTTGGTGGATACCGGCTGCGGAAAGGCCGAAGCGCTCAGGCGCTCAGCCGGCCGGTGATCGCGGCGCGTTGCGGCCGGGCGAGCCACTGGTCGCCCTCGGCGCTGCGCTCATACGCGAGGTACTTTGCCAGATCGCCGCCGTAGACGTGAAGCGTGAGCGCCGTGTCGTGCCGCGAAAGATTGCGGCAGCGGTGCGCATAGCCGGCATCGGCGTCGAACCAGGTGGCGTCGCCGGGGCCGAGCCAGTCCTGGCCCTTGAGGCTCAGCTCGCCGCTGGCCGCGTCGCGCGACCAGGCCTGTACTTCCAGTGCGCCGTGCACGGCCATTTCCAGGCCCCACAGGCCATCGTGGTCGTGCACGGGCGTGGCGTGATTGGCCGGCCACGCCATCACCAGGATGCTGACGCCCGGCTTGCCGCGCGTGGCCAGCAGCCAGCGCTCGAAACCGCGCTCGCGCGTGCGCAGTTCCTTCAATCCTTCGTTGAGTGCCGCACCGTCGCGATGGACCACGCGGCCCAGTTCGCGCGCCATGGCGGCGAGGTCGGGATGCTTGCCGACGCCGAGGTCGAAAGCGATATCACGCAACGCCTTGAGGGTGTGCATGGAATGCTTCATGCGATGGAGCTCGGTTGGAACCGGGCGGCAGTGGACCATGCGCACCGTTAAGGACCTGTAACACGCACGCCCCGGTTGCCCTGTGACTTCCGGGGCACATGACTTCCGTGCCATGCATCGCAGGAAGCCGCGGGCGCATGCTGTCTGCGTGGCCGGATGGATGAGCGCCACCAGGAGGAAACCTCATGTTCGTGCTAAGCGTGATCGTGATGGCGGTGCTGGCGCTGTGGCTGGTCGGCGCGCTGGTCGGCGTGGTGTTCAAGTTCACCTTCGCCATCGTGGGCGGCGTGTTCAGTGCGCTGGGCGCCTTGCTCGGGGTGGTGATCGCCGGCGTGGTGCTGGTGGCGATGGCGCCGATCGTCTTGCTGGCGCTGCTGCCGGCCTTGCTGCCGGCGCTGATGATCGCCGGGCTGGTGTGGCTGGTGGTGCGCGCGACGCGCCCCGCGCCTGCCGCTCCCGCCATCGACAAACCGGTGCAGCCATAAAGTTGCCGTGAGGGGCCGGCCGGTCGCCTTTGCGAACGGAACGGCCGGCCCCTTGTTTCACGCCGGGCTTTTGCCGCGACTCACAGCTCGCGCAGTTCGAAGCTCACCGGCACCCGCGCCCATGCGGGCACCGCATGCCCTTGCGCCGTGGCCGGCTGGAAGCGCCAGTTGGCCAGCACCTGTTCGCGCGCGCTCTTGTCGAGCAGGTCGGAGCCGCTGGATTTCTCGATCGTCACCTGCGTGGGCTTGCCTTCGGCGTCGACCAGCACGCGCAGCATCACGGTGCCGTGCAGCTTGCGGCGGATCGCCACCGACGGGAAGGTGAGCGGCGCGCTGCGGTAGGCGAGCGTCGCTTCGATCGGCGCGGGATCCGCGACCGGCGCGGTGTTGACGGCCGGCTCGATGGTCGGCACCACCGGCGGCGCGGCGATATTGCCGTCGACGGTGGGCGTGACGGCCGGTGGCTGCGGTGCCTTGGGCAAGGTGCGCGGCACGGCCGGCGGCGTCTTCGGCAATGCCTTCAGTTCGATCTGCGGCGGAGCGGGTGGCTCCGGTTGGGGCGTGATCCAGGTCACCACGATCTCGGGCGTCTTCTTGACCGCCTCGACGATCTGCGGCGCCATCGGCCGCATCACGGCCAGCAGGGCGGCGAGATTGAGCGCGATCGCCGCGCTGAGAGCGGCAATGCGGACCTTGTCGGGATGAGCGTGCGACGGACGATAAGCGACAGCCAGGCTTGCGGACGGCATGAGCGACCTCCTGACGAATGCGATGTGTTGGACGCGCCAGTCGCACGCTGCGTGGGGACGCAGAGGGATCGTGCCTGAACGCGCGTTCAGACTATGCCGGTCAGAAGCGGATGTGCAAGTAGTGTGTAGAGAGGCCGGACGGGAGTACGCTCCGGGCGATTCCTCCCGCTGAACCCCTTCCCGGATTTTTTCAGTGCGCCACCAGCATGGGCAGGTCGCCATGCATGAACAGGTGGCGGGTGGTGCCGCCCAGCACCATCTGGGCCAGGCGCGAGCGGCTCCAGGCGCCCATCACCAGTAGATCCGCCCGGTGCGCGTGGGCGGCGTCCAGGATCAGCGTGCCGGCGGCGTGGGTGGGGCCGGCGTCCAGGGTCTGGATGCGGGCGCGGATGCCATGGCGTTCCAGCCAGTCGGCCAGGCCCGGCGGGGGCAGCACCGCGATCGAATCGGCATACATCTCGCTGCCGTCCAGCAGCAGCACTTCGTCGGCCTTCTGCAGCAGCGGCGCCGCCGCGGCCAGGGCCAGGGCGGATTCGCGGCTGCCGTTCCAGGCCACCAGGGCGCGCGCGCCGAGGGTGTCGCCGATCTGGGCGATGTCCGGCACCACCAGCACCGGGCGGTCGCTGCCGAACACGCAGCGCGAGACGGTGCCGAAGCCCACCGGCGCGTCGCTGCGCTGCTGGCTGCGTTCCATCACCAGGAAGTCGTAGCCGGCGGCGGCCTGGCAGACGGTCTGCACCGTGTCGCCCTGGGCCACGCGCCACTGGCCGCTCAGGCCGCGGGAGGCGAGCAGCTGCTGCCACTGCGTGCCGTGTTCTTCCGCCTCGACGCAGCGGCGGCGGGTTTCCTCCAGCTGGACCGGCACGGCCTCCGGCAGGCTGAAGGCGGCGGCCGGCAGGTCGGCCACGTAGAGCCCGTCCAGCCGCGCGCCCAATCTGGCCGCCAGGGCCACGGCCGCGCGCGGGCCGGGAGTGTGCAGATCGGTTTCCTGGAGGTACAGCAGCAGATCGGTGCTAGGCATGAAGCCACTCCTTCGCCAGTCCGTCCCCAGCTTACCCCGCGGGTGCCGGCGCGGATGGACGCCGGACAAAAAAAGGCCCCGCACAGTGGGCGGGGCTCAATGAGCCGGGCATCGGGGGAGAGAGGGGGAGATGCCCGGACGACGAAGAGTGCGCCCGGGCGGCTTTGCATCCTGTTCAATAGGCGTGAATATGCCATTCACGGCCGTTCATGCACGGGGCCACACAATCGCGTGTCCCGGACAGGCGCCGGGTGGGGCAAATAAGAAAAAGCTTCGAGGAGAAGGTCATGGGGAAAACCTGGCTGGGCTGTGCCGTGCTGTCGGCCGCCCTCTTTGCGGCGCTGCCGGCGCCTGCCCATGCGGCCGACGTGTCCTGCCGGATGGACTTCCAGGTCTCCGGCTGGTCGGTCTTCTACCAGACGGCTTCCGGCAGCGGCACGGTCCATTGCGACAACGGCCAGAGCATGGCGGTGCGCATCCGGGTCAAGGGCGGCGGCCTTACCTTCGGCAAGACCAAGATCACCCACGGCGTGGGCAAGTTCACCGGCGTCGACGGCATCGGCCAGATCAAGGGGCATTACGCCAATGCCCAGGTCCATGCCGGCGCGGAAAAATCCGCCGCGGCCCAGGTGCTGACCAAGGGCAATGTCTCGCTGGCGCTCAGCGGCACCGGCGAGGGCTGGAACATCGGCGTCGCCTTCGGCGCCTTCATCATCGAATAGCGCCCGTTTCCCTTCGCCGCGCCCACCGTGCGCGGCAGTATGCAAGCCCCGGCCGCGCGGGTAAGGTGGGCGGGAGCGCCAGCCGGCGCATCCCCGCTTTCGAGGAAGTCCCCATGTCGGTTTCGTCCAGCGCCGCCCCGCGCTATGCCTTCGGCGACGAACTTGCCAGCAGCGTGCTGCATGGCATCGGCATCCTGCTCAGCATCGCCGGACTCGCCACCCTGGTCGCCTATGCCGCCATGCTGGGCGATGCCCGCGCGGTGGTGGCCAGCGCGGTGTTCGGCAGCACGCTGATCCTGTGCTACACGGCCTCCACGCTGTACCACGCCATTCCCGGCGAACTGCCCAAGCGCGTGCTGCGCACGCTCGACCATATCGCCATCTTCCTGCTGATCGCCGGCACCTATACGCCGTTCACCCTGATCGCCCTGCCGGGCGCGTGGGGCTGGAGCCTGTTCGGTGCGATCTGGGCGCTGGCCATCGCCGGCAGCGCGCTGGAGCTGGGCCTGCTCAAGCGCTCGCGCAAGCTCGCCGTGCTGCTGTACGTGGCCATGGGCTGGGTCGGCATGATCGCGTTCAAGCCGCTGAGCGCGCACCTGGAAAGCGGCGGCATGGCGCTGCTGATCGCCGGCGGCGTGGCGTATACCGCCGGCGTGCCGTTCTACCTGGCGCGGCGCATGCCGTATCACCACACGGTGTGGCATTTCTTCGTGCTTGCCGGCAGCGTGCTGCATTACCTGGCGGTGCTGCTGTACGTGATTCCCGACCAGGCCGCGTGAGCGCCGCCCGCCAGGAGCTGGAAGACGCCGCCACGCATCTGGGCCTGGCCCACGAACTGCGCTTCAAGCCGATGTTCGGCGGCCTGTTCGCCTACTTCGCCGAGCGGCCCTGCGCGTGGATCGACGCCGCGGGGCTGGCGCTGAAAGTCGCGCCGGAACAGCAGGCCGAACTGCTGAAGATCGAAGGCGTCACCCGCTTCGTCCACGCCGAAGGCGCCCAGCCGAGCCGGCACTACCTGCGGCTTCCGCCCGCGCTTACCCGCGACACGCCCGTGTTCGCCGCCTGGCTGGAACGCAGCCTGCGCGCGCCGCAAAAAAAGCCGGCGCGCAAGCGCCGGCCTTGAGGCGAAGCGTACCGCCCATGCGGGCGGCCGGCTTCAACGCTTCTTGTTGTACTGCGGAATGAACTGCGCACGCACCGCTTCGGCCAGCTGTTCCGGCGGCAGCAGGCCCTGGCCGATCACGAAGTCGTTGAAGGCCTTGCGGTCGAAGCGCGAACCCAGCGCCAGTTCGGTTTCCAGGCGCAGCTGCTGCAGGCGCATGTAGCCGTAGAAATACGCCGTGGCCTGGCCGGGGCTGTTGAAGGTGTAGCGGTCCAGCTCCTGCCGCGCCATGGCTTCCGACAGGCCCACCTCGTGGGTGAGCACGTCGTGCGCGCGCTCGCGCGTGATCAGTCCCAGGTTGAGCATCGGGTCCAGGTAGGCGCGCGCCGCACGCAGCATGCGCGCCTGCAGCGCGGCGAGCTGGCCGGCCGGCGGCTCGTACGGCAGCGTTTCGGCTTCCGCATACAGCGCCCAGCCTTCCACGTTCACGCTGTTGAAGGCGAACAGGCTGCGCGCCAGCGACACGCCGCGCTCCACCATCGCGGCGAACTGCAGCTCGTGTCCGGGACGGCCTTCGTGCGCGGTCAGCGTCCAGGCGGCGGCCTTGTAGGTGAAGTCGTCGTAGGAGTCGGAACTGCCCGACTTCGACGAAGGATTACCCATGGTCAGCACGAAGGTGCCCTGTTCGCCCTTGTTGTTGATGAAGGGCGGCGGATCCATATGCGGCGCCGGCACCGCCGCGGCTTCCGCCTCGGACGCCATGCGGATGGCCATCTTGCGGTCGGGCAGGGTGACGATGCGCTCGCGGCGGATGATCTCCTCGATCTTGCCGATCACCTCGTGGTACCAGGGCATCACCTGGTCCTTGGTCAGCTGCTGCTTCTTAAGCGCCTTCATCACGTCGCGGTAGTCGGTGGCCTGGATGTTCTCGGCCTTGGCCACCACCGGCGCCATCATCTGCATGGCCTGGCGCAGCTCGACGAATTCCAGCTCGGCCTGCTTGATCAGTTCCTGCGGCGGGATATCGATGCCGACCTGCTTGAGGTTGTAGGCGTACAGCGGTTCCGGCAGGCGGAAGTCGGCGCGCGTGCGCGGCAGCACGGTGCTGCGGATCCAGGCGTCGTAGTCCTTCAGCTGGCTGTCCAGCGCATCGAGCGCCGCCTTGCCATCGGGCGTATCCAGCTTGTACTTGGCGAACAGCTGGCGGATGCCGTCGGCGTAGCGCTGGGTATTGGCCAGCTTCTGTTCGATCTCGCCCTTGTACGGGCCGAGCAGCGACTTGTTGTCCAGCCGCTCGGTGGTGCGCGCCTTGGCCAGCGTGGCGATCGGCTCGCAGCCCGGCGCCTTGCCGACGTAGCACTGCAGGCGGTTGAGCGCGAGCGCGCGGCGCTTGGGATCGACGTCGTCCTTCAGCAGCACGAACTCGCCGTTGAAAATGAGCTGCGCCACGTCCTGCACCGGCAGCATGTACTGGCGGTTGAGGTCGATGCCCTCGATCTGCTCGTCCACCGACTTGAGCATGATCTGCAGGTCCTGCCGCACATTGGCGTCCTTCTCGGCCACCAGCAGCTTTTGCAGCTTGCCCTTCACCTCGACCATGGCCGCGCGCGTGCGCTCGTCGATGCCGGGCTTGAGGTCGGTGACTTTGTCGTCGTAGCCCGGGATGCCGATCTGCGAGGCGGACTCGGGCGAGAAGCGCGCGGTCGCGTCGAGCAGCACCTTGGCGTCGGCATTGCTGCGCTCGATCCATTCGGGCGACTTGGCTTGCGCGTGGGCGGCACCGGCCGCCGCCAGCGCGGCGGCGATCACGAAGGCGAGAGGTCTGGACATGGAAGGATTCCCTGTAAGGTCTGGCCAGCCTAGGCGGCCGGCGGGTTGCGCGCCTGTGCCGAACGGCGGGGCGCCAGGCCGATCAGCCGATCAGCATGGCGAAGCCGAACAGCCCGATCATCAACAGCGAAATCACCAGCTTCACCAGGGTGCCGAACAACAGACCCAGCCAGGTGCCCACGCCCACATGGGCCGAGCGCAGCACGCTGTTGCCCGAGGCCAGCTCCCCCGCCAGCGCGCCGAGGAACGGCCCCAGCAGCAGCCCGGGGATGCCGAAGAACATGCCGACCACCGTGCCCAGCGAAGCCCCCCACAGCGCCGTCTTGCTCGCCCCGACCCGCTTGGCTCCCAGCACGCCGGCCATGAAATCCACCAGTACGCCGAACGCGCCGAGCGCGCCGATCACCAGCAGCCAGCCGGTGCCCACGCGCTGGTATTCGTTCACCGCCGCAGCCAGCCAGATACCGCCGAAGATCATGGGGATGCCCGGCAGCGCCGGCAGGATGTTGCCGACGACGCCGCCGATCATGAGCAGGGCGGCCAGCACGTAGAGGGCGATATCCATACAGCTCCCGGCGCGTGACGGTGGAGGATCGGCCACAATAGGCCGCATTGCGCATGGCGGGCGAGTGTACCCCGCCGCCGCTCGCGGGAAGCCACGTGGACAGCACCGACGACACCCATCTGCTCAAGGCCGACGAACTGGGCCGCATCGAACTCACGCGCCGCGATGGCGTGCGGGTGATCCGCCGCGATATCGGCGCGGCCCGCTGGTGGGCGCGCGCGTTCGCGCGCCGTGCCGCGGCCCGCGAAGCGCGCGCGCTGGCCAAGCTCGCCGGCGTGGACGGCGTGCCGGCACTGCTGGGCTGGAACGGCAGGGAATTGCTGCGCGGCTATATCGCCGGCGCGCCGATGCAGCAGGCGCAACCGCGCGACCGCGCTTACTACCGCGATGCGCTGCGCCTGCTGGCGCTCCTGCACCGCCGCGGCATCGTGCACAACGACCTGGCCAAGGAACCGAACTGGCTGGTGCGCGAGGACGGCAGCCCGGCGCTGGTGGATTTCCAGATCGCCTGGACCCGCGGCCGCCGCGGCGCGCTGTTCCGCCTGCTGGCGCGCGAGGACCTGCGCCATCTGCTCAAGCACAAGCGCACCTACTGCGCTGACGCGCTGAGCGCGCGCCAGCGCGCCATCCTGGCCACGCCGGCGCCGCATGCTCGGCTGTGGCGCGCCACCTTCAAGCGGCTGTACAAGCTGGTGGCGCGGCGGATCTTCGGCTACTGGGACAACGAGGGGCAGGGGCGCATCCGCCAGTGACGGCGCACCCGCCGCATCACTTCTCGACGAAGGCGCGTTCCACCACGTAGTCGCCCGGCTCGCGCGTGCGCGGCGAGGCGTGGAAGCCGCGGCCGTCGAGCAGGGCGCAGGCGTCTTCCAGCATCGACGGGCTGCCGCACAGCATGACGCGGTCGGTGTCGGGGTTGAGCGGCGGCAGGCCGATGGTCTGGCTCATCAGGCCGTCGGCGATGGCGTCGGTGATGCGGCCGCGGTTGCGGAACGGTTCGCGCGTGACGCTGGGGTAATAGATCAGCTTCTCGCGCACCAGTTCGCCCAGGTATTCGTGCGCGGGCAGCTCGCGTTCGAGGTAGTCCGAATAGGCCAGGTCGTTGACGTGGCGCACGCCGTGGGCGAGCACGATCTTGTCGAAGCGCTCGTAGGTGTCCGGATCGCGGATGACGCTGAGGAACGGCGCCAGGCCCGTGCCGGTGCCCAGCAGATAAAGATGCCGGCCCGGCTTCAGGTCGTTCAGCACCAGGGTACCGGTGGGCTTGCGGCTCACCGTCACCGGGTCGCCGGGCTTCAGGTGCTGCAGGCGCGAGGTCAGCGGCCCGTTCGGCACCTTGATGCTGAAGAACTCCAGGTGTTCTTCCCAGTGCGCGCTGGCGATCGAATACGCGCGCATCAGCGGACGGCCCTCCGTTTCCAGGCCGATCATCACGAATTGTCCGCTGTCGAAGCGGAAGCCGGGATCGCGCGTCGTGCGGAAGCTGAAGAGGGTGTCGTTCCAGTGGTGCACGTCGATCACGTGCTCGGTTGCCAATGCGACCATGGGGTTACCGTTGATCTTAAGAAGATTCGTATAAGAACTGCGCGGCGGGCGCGCCACGCGCCGCCGGAGCATGAACTCGTCAGCGTGAACTCGTCAGCGTGGACTCGTTGGGGTGGCGAGGGCTGCCTGACGAGCACTGCCGGACGGCAGTCGATGCCGCTCATTATGCCATCTGGCGGCTGAAAGCGCCGAAGCCGCGTCCGGAGCGGAGATCCGGCGCCCCCCGCAAGCCCGGCCGCGACAGACCAGGAAAATTCTAAATCTCGGCGTAATCGGAGAAATCCGAGGCGGATTCGATACATTTTCGGACAAATGGGCCTCAGTCGCGGATGCCCATACACGTTCCGTTGGGGTTGAATGAAGACTTCGCATAGCCGCTCGCGGCAGTCCGCGAAAAGCAGGGGACGGCCACGCTCGTTCCACCCCGGCAGTACCGTCCGGCGCGATTCGTTTTCTCTTACGGAAAACACCGCGGGTATCGCGGTTCGAGGCCGCTCTGGACGCGCTCCCGGAGGCACCGACGCATGGCTTGGGGATCGGCGTACAGACGAGGACAGCGTGATGATTCGAGTCATCGTGGCGGACGACCACCCGGTGGTGGTGATCGGCGTCAAGACGGTGCTGGAGCGGCATGGCGACATCAAGGTGGTCGGCGAAGCCTGCAACGGCAGCGAATTGATCGACCGGCTCGACCGGCTGCCCTGCGATGTGATCATCACGGACTTCTCCATGCCCGGCGACGCCCCCGACGAACTCTCCGGCGAGGGCGGCAGCGAACCGCGCCATGCCGACGGCCTGCCGCTGATCACCTTGCTGGCCACGCGCTACCCGCAGATCCCGGTGATCGTGCTGACCATGCTCAACAACGTGGCCGTGCTGCGCGCGATCCGCGAGAAGGGCATGAAGGGCCTGGCCTACAAGAAATCGTTCGCCACCGACTTGCCGAATGCGGTGCGCGCGGTGAAGCGGGGCGATACCTATGTCAGTCCCAGCCTGCGCGAGCGCTTCCATCAGCGGGAACATTCTCCGGAAACCATCGCAAAGGAACTTTCTCCCTGCGAGATGGAAGTGCTGCGCCTGTACGGCCTGGCCCAGCTCACCGTGACGCAGATCGCCGAACGCCTGCATCGCAGCATCAAGACGGTGAGCGCGCAGAAGCGCAGCGGCATGAAGAAGCTGGGGATTCTTCACGACAGCGCGATCGGCGAGTACCTGGAGAAGCTCGGCTTTCGCTGATGCGTCATCGGGCTCGGATTTTTCCGTGCCGTTTTCAGAACACGCTGATTTATTCGCTGCGAAAGGCCTGATTACGGCAACCGTTCCGGCCGTGCATGCTGCCCGGCCCATCCGTGCGGAACGTTGCACGGTGGCGATTCGGCGGCAGATGCCGGGACAAGCGCCCCGCCATCGTTATTCATAGGAAGGTCTTTGCATGGCTTGGCTGCGCTGGTGGCTGTTCGCGATGATGCTGTGCGCCGTACGTTGCGCCGCGGCCGAAGGCGTGGTGCTGACGACGGAAGAGGAGCGCTGGCTCACCGAGCACCCGGTGATCGTGGTGGGCAGCTACCAGGAGGGCTTCGCGCCGTTCGAGAGCGTGGTCGAGGGCCGCGTGCAGGGCATGGCTCCGGACTACCTGGCCCGGCTGGCCGACATGCTCGGCGTGCGCGTCGCCTATCGCGTGTATCCGGACTGGCCGTCCCTGCTGAAAGCGGCGCAGGCCGGCTCGGTCGATCTGCTGATGAATATCTCGCCGACCGCCGAACGCGCCGCGCACCTGCAGTTCAGCCAGCCGTACTTCGAGGACTTTCCCGCCCTGGTCACGCGCATCGGCAACGAGCGCGTGAAGGACATGGCCGGCCTGCGCGACGCCACCCTGGTCAGCCTGGCCCAGGACGCCACCGCCGACACCGCGCGCGCCTATATCCCCGGGGTGAAGCTGGTGCACGCGGACAGCACGCGCGATGCGCTGCGCATGGTGGCGGACGGGCGCGCCGAGGGCTATATCGAGAACCCCTACGCCGAACGGCTGGCGATCGATGCGGCCGGCCTGCACCACCAGCTGCGCGTCGGCCCGCTGGTGGCGCTGCCGATCTCCGCGCTGTGCCTGGCCGCGCCGCACGACCGCGCGGCGCTGATCGGCGCGCTGGACAAGGCGCTGGCCCTGCTCACCAACGAGGACCACGCGCGCCTGCGCGCGCCGTGGCTCAACGGCGACATGCGCCACCCGCGCAGCGACGATGCCGCGGTGCCGCTCAGCGAGGACGAGCGCGCCTGGCTGCGCCAGCTGCCGCCGCTGCGCGTGACCATGGACCCGACCTCGCCGCCGTTCACCCTGCTGGACCGCAACGGCCAGCCCGCCGGCATCTCCAGCGACTACCTGCGCGAGATCGCGCGGGCGCTGGATCTGCGGCTCACCTACGTGCCGGCGCGCAACTGGGGCGAGGTGATCCGCGGCATGGCCGAGAGCAAGGTGGACCTGATCCCCGCGGTGTCGCCGGTCAGTCCGGAGCAGTCCCAGCTGATGGACTTCTCGGTGGGCTATCTGGACTACCCGGTGATGATCATCACCCGCACCGAGGCCAACCCCATCACCGGCCCCTACGACATGGCCGGCTGGACCGTCGCCGCCAACCTGTCGCGGCAGGACATCAAGGCCATGACCGGGCGGATGCGCGGGGTGAAGGTGATCGGCGTGGCCAGCACCGAGGAAGGCCTGGCCAAGGTGATCGACGGTTCCGCCAACGCCTTCGTGGGCGATATCGCCAATGCCGACTTCGTGATCCGCGAGCGCTTTCCCGGACGGCTGAAGATCAATGCGCCCACCGAGGACCACGTGGTGCTGGCGATGGGCGTGGCCAAGCGCTACGCGCCGCTGGTGCCGCTGATCAACCGCGTGCTGATGAATATCCCGGAGCGCAGGCAGCAGTCCATCCGCAATACCTGGCTGGCCGCGCATTACACCTTCGGCGGCAGCTGGAAGGAGATCGCGCACAAGACCCTGCCGGTGATCGCGATCGTGCTGCTGTTCCTGCTGACGGTGTCCTACGCCTATTTCCGGCTGCGCCGCGAGACCAGCAAGCGCCGGCGCACGGAGGAGCAGCTCACCGACGTCACCCGCCATCTGCCGGCGGTGGTCTACAAGTTCCGCTACACGCGCGAGGAAGGCGTGCGCTTCCTGTTCGTGGGCGGCAATCCGGAGCCGATGTTCGGCATCGGCGCGCAGGTGTTCATCGACGGCAAGCGCGGCGCGCTGTCGGCCATCGTCGAGGAGGACCGCGCGCCGCTGCTGGCCGAGGTGGAACGCGCCGCCAGCAGCATGATGCCGTTCCAGGCGGTGGTGCGCGTGCGGGCCTGGGGCGGCCTGCGCTGGGTATCCACCAGCGCGACGCCGCGGCTGGTCGAGGGCGTGGTGCATTTCAGCGGCTGCTGGGTCGACACCACCGAGCAGCACCTGCAGGCCGAGCAGCTGGCCCGCGCCAAGGAGCAGGCCGAGACCGCGACCCAGGCCAAGACCGAATTCCTCGCCACCATGAGCCATGAGATCCGCACGCCGATGAGCGGGGTGATCGGCATGCTGGAACTGCTCGGCCACACGCCGCTCAACGAGGAGCAGCGCCGCATGCTGGGCACGGTGGAGGCGTCGGCGGCGGCGCTGCTGCAGATCCTCGACGACGTGCTCGACTTCTCCAAGATGGAAGCCGGCCGCCTCAGCATCGAATACGTGCCGGTGGACGTGCGCGACCTGATCGACAGCACCGTGAGCGTGCTGTCGGCGCAGGCCCATCGCAAGGGGCTGGCGCTGGCGGTGGATATCGACGAGCGCCTGGCCGGCGAGGTCAGCGCGGAGAACGTGCGGCTGCGCCAGATCGTGCTCAACCTGGTCAGCAACGCCATCAAGTTCACCATGCTCGGCGCGGTGCGCGTCTACGTGAAGGTGCTGGAGGACAACGGCAGCAGCCAGCAGGTGCGCGTCAGCGTGGTCGATACCGGCATAGGCATGTCGCCCGACCAGGTGTACCGCCTGTTCCAGCCGTTCACGCAGGCGGAGTCGTCGACCACGCGCCGCTATGGCGGTACCGGCCTGGGTCTGTACATCTGCCGCCGGCTGGTGGAGCTGATGGGCGGCACCATCGCGGTGGAGAGCGAAGTGAACCTGGGCACCGGCATGCACGTGGAGCTGAACATGCCGATCCACCGGCGCGAACTCTCGCATCACGCGCTGCGCGGACGCACGGTGCGCATCGAGGTGGCGGATCCGGCCGTGTGGATCGCCCTGCGGCGCTATGTGCTGGCGCTGGGCATGACGGTCGAGCAGGACGGCGATGCGGCGCGCGGCCGGCACGGCCGCGACCACCCGGACCTGCTCTTCGTCGACGAACAGTTCGGCGCCAGCCGCCCCGCCGCGGCCGGCGCCTGCATCGCGGTCACCGCCATTCCCGATCCGCATGGCTATACCAGCAGCGCCGCGGGCGTCACCGTGACCAGCAATCCGCTGAAGTGGTCCACCTTCGCCATCGCCTGCCAGCGCGCGCTGGGCCTGAGCGTGGGCGAGAGCGAGCGCGAGGCGCTGCGCGGCGCCTCCGCCGGCACCGAGGGCCGCGTGCTGGTGGCCGAGGACAACCCCATCAACCAGGCGCTGATCGCCGCCCAGCTGGACAAGCTCGGCTACGCCTGCGACGTGGTGGCCAACGGCAAGCAGGCGCTCGACGCCCTGGAAGAGCGCAGCTACGACCTGCTCATTACCGACTGCCACATGCCGCTGATGGACGGCTACGAGCTGGCCCGCGCCGTGCGCCGCCGCGAGAACCACAGCGGCCGCCACCTGCTGGTGCTGGCGATGACCGCGAACGCCATGCCTGGCGAACTGGAACGCTGCACCAGCGCCGGCATGGACGACTTCCTGCCCAAGCCCGTACGCATGCCCGAACTGCGCGCGAAGCTGGAGCGCCTGTTCGGCGCGGACACGGCGGCGGTACGGCCGGTGTTCGAGGTGGACCTGGGCATGCTGCGCGAGAGCTTCGGCGACGACCACGTGATCCAGTCCCTGGTGACCGACTTCGTACGCACGACGCGCGTGGACCTGCTGACGCTGGATGTGCTGGTGGACCAGCGCCGGCCGCTGGATGTGGCGCATTGGGTGCACCGCTTGCTGGGTGGGTTGCAGTTGTTCGGGAGTAATCCGTTGACGGAGGAGGGGCAGGCCCTGGAGCAGGCGCTGAAGTCGCAGGACCGCTATGAGGTGATGGCGGATGCGTTGGCGTTTCGGAGGAGGGTGGAGGGGTACCTCGACAGGTTGGAGGTGGTTGCGCGGGCGCTGTGAGCCTTGCTCGTCATTCCGGCGTGGGCCGGGGTCCAGTTTCTGTATCGCTCGGTTGTCGCGTGGCCGCGATTTGGCCGCTTATGCAGCGGGCATTCCGGACGCCTGCCGGCGCCCGGGTCACTTTCTCTTTGCTGGCCCAAAGAGAAAGTAACCAAAGAGAAATGGCCTGAAGTCAAAGGCTCGCGACGCGACTAGAAGGAGCAGTGGGCGGCTGCGGTAAACGGATTAACCTGGGTCTACACGAAACCACAGTGCGTTTACGTAACGGCTTCTTCAACGTGCCGTTGCCGAGAGGATGTTCAGTGACTGAGGCCAGCTTTTAGGCTTAGCCCTGTTCGTCGCGTAAGCGCACGGCGTAGGTTGGGGTGAGCCATAGGCGAACCCCAACATGGCGAGGCGCGTGAAGGTGCGGGTGTTGGGGTTCGCCTGCGGCTCACCCCAACCTACGCCGGCGTCGCGGGGTGTAACGCCACGCTCCGCCCGAACCCTCATCCGCCTGCCGGCACCTTCTCCCGGAGGGAGAAGGATTCACCCAGAGAAGCTGAGGTAGAACGCACCTTTCAAGCGGGCCTCAGTCCTTGAACATCCTCTCGGCCACGGCACGTTGAAGCACGCGTTACGTAAACGCACTGATGTTTCGTGTAGACCCAGGTTAATCAGACTACCGCAGCCGCCCACCGCTCCTTCTAGTCGCGTCGCGAGCCTTGGCTCTCAGGCCATTCTCTCTTTGGTTACTTTCTCTTTGGGCCAGCAAAGAGAAAGTGACCCGGGCGCCGGCAGGCGTCCGGAATGCCCGCTGCATAAGCGGCCAGTCCGCGGTAACGCAAAAACCAGGCGACACAGAAACCGGACCCCGGCCTACACCGGGATGACGAGCAAAGAGCGGGCGTCGGCAGCGCCCTCCGCATAAGCGGCCCAATCGCGATACCGCGACAACTAATGAAAATCCCTGGAGCGGGCATCCAGCTCCCCGAGCAACGGACTCAAGTCCACCAGCCTCCTGGCGATCAAGTGGCAAACGCCATCCACCGTCTCCCAATGCCCCTCCACGCCAAGCAGCCGCGCCTCCAGATACGCCCGGTGCTGCCGCTCGGCAACCTGCCGCCACACCACCACATTCACCGGACCATGCTCATCCTCCAGCGTGATGAAAGTGACCCCGCTAGCCGTCTGCGGCTGCTGCCGCTGAGTAACCAGCCCGGCGATACGGGCTGGCATCTTGTGCTGCAGCCCGGTGAGCTGCTTCGAATCCAGAAAGCGCTGCGCGCGCAACCGCGTCCGCAGAAGGCGCAGCGGATGCGGGCCGAGGCTGAGCCCGGTGTGGGCGTAATCCGCCAGCAGGTTCTCCGCCGCCGTCGGTGGCGGCAAGGCAACCGCTTCCTCCGCGGGGCTGCTGCGCCCGAACAGCGGCAGCTGCGCTTCCACGCCGCTGACGGCCCACTTCGCGCGATGGCGATGGCCGGCCAGTCCGCGCAAGGCGCCGGCATCGGCGAACAGGTCCTGGTGGCGGCGGTCCAGGCCGGCGCGCGTGCACAGGTCGACGATGTCGGCGAACGGTGATTGCGTGCGCGATTGCTCGACGCGCCGCGCCATGGCTTCGGAACAGCCGCGCACCTGGCGCAGGCCCAGGCGCAGGGCGAAGCCGCCCTTGCTGCGCGGGTCGCGTTCCAGCGTGCAGTCCCAGTCGCTGTAGCGCACGTCCACCGGCAGCACGGCGACTTTGTGGTGTTTTACGTCCTGCACGATCTGGCTGGCGCTGTAGAAGCCCATCGGTTGTGCGTTGAGCAGGGCGCAGGCGAACGCGGCGGGGTAGTGGCATTTCAGCCAGGCGCTGGCGTAGGCCAGCTTGGCGAAGCCGGCGGCGTGGCTTTCGGGGAAGCCGTAGCTGCCGAAGCCTTTGATCTGTTCGAAGATCTGCGCGGCGAAGGCTTCGCTGTAGCCGCGCTCCTTCATGCCGCTGAACAACTGGTCGCGATGCTTCTCCATGCCGCCGTGGCGTTTCCATGCGGCCATGGCGCGGCGCAGTTCGTCCGCCTGGGGACCGCTATAGCCGGCGGCCACCATGGCGATGCGCATCACCTGTTCCTGGAACAGCGGCACGCCCAGCGTGCGCTCGAGCACTTCCTGCAGCGCGTCCGAAGGATAGGAGACCTTTTCTTCGCCACGCCGCCGGCGCAGATACGGATGCACCATGTCGCCCTGGATCGGGCCGGGCCGGACGATCGCTACCTGGATCACCAGGTCGTAGTAATTCGCCGGTTTCAGCCGCGGCAGCATCGACATCTGCGCGCGGCTCTCGATCTGGAACACGCCGATGGTGTCGGCCTTCTGCACCATGGCGTAGGTCGGCTCGTCATCGATCGGGATCGACGCCAGCGTGTGCGACACCCCCTCATGCTGCTTCATCAGATCGAAGCACTTGCGCACGCAGGTGAGCATGCCCAGCGCCAGGCAATCCACCTTGAGCAGGTTCATCCGGTCCAGGTCGTCCTTGTCCCACTGGATGATCGTGCGATCCTGCATCGCCGCGTTTTCCACCGGCACCAGCTCCGACAGCGGGGCATCGGAGATCACGAAGCCGCCCACGTGCTGCGACAGGTGCCGCGGAAAGCCGCGCAGTTCTTCGGTCAACAAGAGCACCCGTTGCAGCAGCGGACTATCCGGATCCAGCCCCGCTTCCCGCAGATGCTCGTCCAGCGAGCCGCCGTTGCGCCACGCAAACACATCGCTCAGCGATGCCACCTGGTCGGTCGACAAGCCCAGCGCCTTGCCCACGTCGCGCGCCGCGCTGCGGCCGCGATAGCTGATCACCGTGGCGGCCAGCGCGGTGCGTTCGCGGCCGTACTTGCGATAGATGTACTGGATCACCTCCTCGCGCCGCTCGTGCTCGAAATCGATATCGATATCGGGTGGCTCGGGGCGGTTGTATTTGTGGTCCTTGCGGCTGGCCGACATGAAGCGTTCGGTCAGCAGCTGCGCCTCGTCCGGGCTGACGCTGGTCACGCCCAGCGCGTAGCACACCACCGAATTGGCGGCCGAGCCGCGGCCCTGGCACAGGATGCCGATGCTGCGCGCGTAGCGGACGATATCTTCCACCGTAAGGAAGTAATGCTCGTAGTCCAGCTCGCGGATCAGCGCCAGTTCGATTTCGATCTGCTTGCGGTTCTTCTCGCTGACGCCATCGGGCCAGCGCCGCTGGATCCCTTCCTCGGTCAGCTTGCGCAGCCACGATGCCGCCGTATGCCCCTCCGGCACCAGCTCCGCCGGATAGCGGTACTGCAGCTGGTCCATGTTGAAGCTGCAGCGCTCCGCGATGCGCACCGTCTCGGCCAGCAGATGCGCCGGATAGATATCGGCCAGCGCATCGCGGGTGCGCAGATGCCGCTCTCCGTTCTTGAACAGCACCGCCCCGGCCTGCGCCACGGTAAGCCCGTGGCGGATCGCGGTAAGCGTGTCCTGCAGCGCCCGCCGCCCGCGCACATGCATATGCACGTCGCCCGCGGCGACCGCTGGAATGCCCAGTTCACCGGCCAGCGCTTCGAGCTGGCGCAAGCGCGCCGCGTCATCCGGGCCGCGATGCAGTTCCACTGCCAACCACAAGCGGCCGGCGAAGCGTTCGGCCAGCCAGCGGCCATCGGCGGCATCCGGTTCGGCGCCCGGCAGCCATAGCGCCAGCGTGCCGGGCAGGCCGTCGGCGAGATCGGCGCGGGTCAGGTGGTAGGTGCCCTTGGCCGAGGCACGGCGGCCGCGCGTGATCAGGCGGCACAGCGAGGTATAGCCTTCGCGCGTTTCGCACAGCAGCACGAAACGTAATTCATCATTCAATTTGAATTGAGAACCGACAATCAATGGCAGTTCGAATTCCAGCGATGCCTCGTACGCACGCACGATGCCGGCCAGCGAGCATTCGTCGGTGATCGCCAGGGCGCGGTAGCCGCAGGCTTTGGCGCGTTCGAATAATTCGCCGGCACTGGACGCGCCATGCTGGAACGTGAAGTTCGACAGGCAGTGCAGTTCCGCGTAGTCCGTCATGCGAACCACCCGTGCAGCATCCACGGCCCGTGTTCGCCGATCGGACAGAACACCCAGGCGCGCTGCCCTTGCGCGGTTTCCACCACGTAGTAATCGCGGCGCAGGCCGCCGCCGTCCCACCAGCCGGTCTCCAGCCGCTCGGGGCCGGCCAGGATGCGCGGCGGCGGGCCGCGCAGCGGGATCGGCGTGTCCAGCAGCCAGGTCGGGCGCGGCAGCGGCGTGGGCGTGCCGATGAACTCGGCCTGCATGTCGGCGGTCTGCGCGCGTTCCGGGCGCGGGTCGGTGCTGGCGCGCAGCTTGCCCACGGCCTGGTCGCCGAGCCGCGCGCGCAGGCGTTCGCGCAATTGCTCCGCCGGCAGCGCATGCAGCGGGCGGGTGTCGAACAGATCGCGCCCGGCCGGCACGAACGGCGGCAGCTCGTGCGCCACCAGCCGCATCGCCACCACCGGTTGCGGCAGGGTGATGCGGTCCAGGCGGCCGCGCGCGTGTTCGAACAGCATGGCCGGTTCGCGTTCGGGCGCGAGCAGGCCGATCGAGACGTCGGTGGAACTGCCGTCGCGATGGATCAGCCGCAGCATGAAGCGCTGCACGCCGCCGTCGCGTCCGGCCAGATACGCGCCGAGATCGCCGATCAGCCGGCGCAGCGGAAACACCAGCGCTTCCACGTGCTCGATCTCGTGCGTCCATTCCATGCCCAAGTCCAGCCGGTCCGGCGGGCGATAGAACGGCAGCACTTCCTGTGTGGCGCCGGTGAGGTAATCCAGGTGTGCGGTCAGCTCGTCGCCGAAGCGCCGGCGCAGGCCGTCGCGCGGCGCGCGCAGCAGCTGGCCCAGCGTGCGCAGGCCCATGCCGGCCAGACTGTCGGCCGCCTGCCCGGGCAGGCGCGCCTTGCCCACCGGCACGGACAGCAGCGCGCTGTGCAGCGCATCCGGCGTGGTCACCGCCAGGCCGTCGTGCATGCCGGCCAGCACGTGGGCGCCGCGCGCGGTGGGCGCGAGGGCGATGTGGTGGCGGAAGCCCAGCTCGGTCAGGTCGTTGCGCAGCTGGCGTTCGAACTTCGGCCAGGGCCCGAACAGGCCCAGGCTCTTGCTGACTTCCAGCACGATCGCGCGCGGCCACAGCGCCACCTCGGCGCTGTAGCGGTAGGCCCAGGCGGCGAGCAGGCGGTGCCAGCGTTCGGTGGCCGCGGGGTCGTATTCCACCGCGTCGAAATGCGCCAGCAGCGCCTGCGCCGTGGCGAGCTTCTGCCCGGGGCGCAAGCCCGCCGCGCGTGCCGATGCATTGGCAGCGTAGACGCTGCGTGCCTGCGCCGGGCCGGTGACCAGCACCAGCGGCTCGTCCGACGGCGGACGGCGGCGCAGCACGCCGTCCAGTGCAAGGTGCGGCAGCAGGATGCAGGCCCAGAGCATGGCGTCAGCGCCCGCTTTCGGCGGGGAAGGGAATCGCCATGGCCGGCGGTTGCCCGCCGCGGCATTTGCGGATGCGCAGCTGCCGTACCGGCGCGGTTTCCACTTCCAGCCGCAGTGCCGCGGGCGAAGCCTGCGGTGCGTGGCGGCGGTCGCGAAACAGGAAACCGAGCGCGCGGCCGTGATCGGCGGCGACCTGCAGGCGGCGCAGCGCGCGGTCGTCAGCCTGATGCGGCCAGGCCAGCACGGCGGCGCAGCTGCCGGAGCGCAGGCATTGCTCGGCGGCCCACAGCGCATCGCGCGGCGTATCGGTGCGCACGATGTCCACGCGCGACATCGCCACGCCGCGGTTTTCCCAGCCGGCGACGCAAGGCGTGTAAGGCGGAGCGATCACCGCGATCACGCCATCGGCCTGCGTCAGCCGCGCCAAGGTAGGCAACACCAGTTGCAGCTCGCCCACGCCATCGGCGGGCAGCAGGATTTCGCTCAGCGCGTGCTCCGGCCAGCCGCCGGCGGGCAGCGCGGCGTCCAGCTGCGCCCAGCCGGTGGGCTGGCTGCCGGGTTCCGCGGCGGGTGCGGCGCGGCCGTGCCAGACCTGGCGGCCGGCGAACAGCGCATCGAGGGCGACGACCTGGCCCATCGCCCGCTCAACGCAACTGGCGCAGGCAGCGGGTGACCACGCCCCACAGTTCCAGCGTTTCGCCTTCCTTGAACACGATGGGCTTGAAGTGCGCGTTTTCCGGCAGCAGGGCGATCTTGCCGTCGACCTGGCCCAGCCGCTTGATCGACAGCTCGCCGTTGACGATGGCCACCACGATGTCGCCCTGGCGCGGCTTGAGCGCGCGGTCCACCAGCACTTCGTCGCCGTCGAAGATGCCTGCGCCGATCATCGACCAGCCGGACACGCGCACGATGAAGGTGCTCGGTTCGTGTCCCGCGATGATCAGGTGCTGGTTGAGATCGACGACATCCGCGACGTCGTCGTCCGCCGCGCTGGGCAGTCCCGCCGGCACGCGGCTGCTGAAGGCGGTGAGCGCCACCGTGGAAGGCAGCAGCGACAGCGGCCGCGGCGTATCCAGCGAGTTGCCCTGGCGGTAGGCATCCAGGTAGGCCAGCACGGTCGGCACCTGGCTTTCGGGAACGCGCAGGCGCTGGGTCGGTTCGCTGGAGGGGCGGCCGGCGCCGGGGCGGGAGCCACCGTGGGAGGGAGGAGACATGGCTGCGGCAGCTTGAATAGCGGGTCGGTAATCAAGATAGCACCAGCATCATCTCAGCGCTTGAGATACCTCGGGTTCGGCGATAAGAAATTTCTTTAAGTAAAAAATATTTGACATCAAGTTATCTTTGGCGGACATTGCGGCCACACCAAGAGGGGACACGCCCATGCTGCCGAGAGAACGCTTTGCCTGGATCTGGACCGCCGCGCTCATCGTGGTCGGCGCCGCCTATTTCATCGCGGTGGGAGTGCAGCAGCAGGCGCACGCCGAACTGAGCTTCCTGACCCGCATCGCCACCCTGGCGGCCGCCCTGGGTTCGCTCGGCGTGATCGCCGGCGGCGAACGGCTGTACGCCCGCCTGGGCGGCGGCGGCCACCGCTACGAGGCGCCGGACGAGCGCGAGCGCTTCATGGATGCCCGCTCGTCCACCTTCGCCTACTACGTGCTGATGGCCGGGATGCTGGTGGTCGGTTTCGTCATGCCGTTCAAGCACAGCGGCTGGGACATCGTGCACGGCGCCCTGCTGGCCGTGATCGCCGCCGAGGTCGTCCACCACGGTTCGCTGGCCCTGGCCTACCGCCGAGGCTGGCGTGTCTGAGAAGCGCCTGACCAACAACATCCGCACGCTGCGCTTCATGGCTGGCGAGATGACCCAGGCGGATCTGGGGCAGCGCGTCGGTTTGACCCGGCAGACCATTGCCGCGGTGGAGGCGGGGAAGTATTCGCCGACGCTGGAGACGGCGTTTCGGATTGCCGAGGTGTTTGGCAAGCCGTTGGATGAGGTGTTCCGGTGGGAAAGCTGACGGGGCAGGGGTGACGAACGGGGCAGGCTGTCGTTCGACGGCTTCGTTACGCTCGCCGGAATGTCGTCAACGTTTGGGATGAATTCCTTCTCCCTCCGGCGACCCGAAGGTAGTCCCGTGGGAGAGAAGGTGGCGGCAGCCGGATGAGGGTACGGGCGAAGCGCAACGCACCGTTCCGCCCGTACCCCAACCCTCACCCCTCTCCCGGTGTAAGAGGGGCTCCACGTCAGCCTTCGATATGAGGGGCGCCTTCGGGTTTCGTCGTGGCCTGAAAGCGCTGCGGCTGGATGACTTCGATGGCGGCGACGGACCGGCGCAGCCGACGCCGCGCATGGCGGAAGCGGTTGCGCCGACACCTTAGATTCGATGAGGAGTCGTGTCATGTTCAAGCATCTGCCATGGTCGTTTGCGTTTGCCGGCATGCTGTCGATCGCCGGTGCCTTGGCCGCGGAGGCCGGCCCGCAACCGCCGCCCGAGATGGCGGCGCTTTATCCCCGCGTCGGCACCTGGAAAGTGCTCATGCGCACCGGGCCGAGCGAAAGCCTGCCCAAGGGCGGCGTCGACAACGGCGTGATGGTGATGAAGAAAGGGCCAGGCGGTTTCTCCATCGTGCAGGAGTTCACTTCGCATGGCACCAGCGGCGACGTCGTGGGCCAGAGCTATGCGTGGTGGGATGCCAAGGCCAAGGCCTACAAGAGCGTGTGGTGCGACAACATGCAGGGTTGCGTCGACTTCGTCACCGTCGTCAAAGGCAACTCGTGGACGGTGGAACTCGATGGCGAGTCCAACGGCAAGAAAGTGCACACCACCATCCGCGCCACCATGAGCGCGGACCGCAACCGCATCGAAGAGGAAGTGGCCAATGCCTATGACGGCGGCCCGATGCATGTGGAAACCGTCAGCTACTACACGCGAATCCCCGATTCCGGCGCGGCCGGGGAAACCCACGCGCAATAGGCTTGTGCTACGAAGTCGCGCAGTGGAATAAGGATGGCGGTTCGATGGGCTGGTCGGCTTGCGCATGAACAAGGCTGCGAAAATCTCGCCCCCCGGCACTGCCTGGGAGGTCGGCGCGATCTTTCTTCGCCTGGGGCTGACGTCGTTCGGCGGGCCGATCGCCCATCTGGGGTATTTCCGTCGCGAGTTCGTGCAGCGCCGCCGCTGGCTCGATGAGGAGCATTTCGCGCAGCTCTTGGCGCTGTGCCAGTTCCTGCCGGGGCCGGCGAGCAGCCAGCTTGGATTCTCCATCGGCCTGCTGCGCGCAGGCTGGGCGGGAGCGCTGGCGGCGTTCGTCGGGTTCACCTTGCCCTCGGCGCTGCTGCTGTTTGCGTTCGCTGAGTTCAGCGGGCAACTGGCGGGGCCGTGGGGACAGGCCGTGGTGCATGGCTTGAAGCTGGTGGCGGTGGCGGTCGTTGCGCAGGGCGTGCTCGGTATGGCGCGCAGCCTGTGTCCCGATCCGCCGCGCGCCTTGCTGGCGGTGCTTGCCGCGGCACTGATGCTCTTCAGCGCGCTGCCGGCGATGCAATGGCTGGTGGTGGCGGGCGGAGCAGCGCTTGGGCCGCTGATCTGCCGGCAGGTGGTTGCCCGGCAGGGCGAAACGTTTGCGTTGACGTACGGATCGCGCAGCGGCGCGGTGCTTCTGCTCGCGTACGGAGTGTTGCTGGTGGCGGCCTTGGTGTTGCCGCCCTTGCTGCCGCCGTTGGGACAGATGGCCGGCGCTTTCTATCGGACCGGTGCACTGGTGTTCGGCGGCGGCCACGTGGTGCTGCCGCTGCTCAAGCACGCCATCGTCGATCCCGGCTGGGTCAGCCCGGACACCTTCCTTACCGGCTATGGCGCCGCGCAGGCGGTGCCGGGGCCGATGTTCACGCTGTCGTCCTTCCTCGGTAAGCAGATGTATGGCGGGCAGGGTGGGGCGGCCGGCGCGCTGGTCGGCGTGCTGTCGATCTTCCTGCCGGGTTTGCTGGCGGTGTCCGGGACGCTGCCGTTCTGGCGGGCACTGGCCGCGCGCGACCGGGCGGCGCGCATGCTGGCCGGCGTCAATGCGGCGGTCGTCGGCCTGCTGGCGGCGGCGTTCTACGATCCCGTATGGGTCAGTGCGGTGGCTGATGCGGGAGATTTTGCGATCGCCGCCGTAGGTTTCGTGGGCCTGGTAGCGGTGCAGTGGCCCGCGTGGGCCGTGGTGATCTGGTGCGTGGGCGCTTCGCTCGCGCGCCATGCGCTTGCCTGAGATGCCGGATCGCAGGGAGTCCGTTCCCCTGCATCGCGATCAGTCAATTCAAATGACTTGATCGGTGATGCGCACGTGCGCATCCGTGATGTGGAATCCGTACCTGGCGATATCGTCCAGGCATTCGCCCGAATCGATGCCTGGCATCGCGCGCTCGCGCTCCAGTTCCGCGGATTTCAAGGCATTCCATGGGGCGAATTTCGCGGGCAGGTTGGCGCCCGTCGCATCCGCCGTTACGCCGAACACGCGGCCAGGGCCGCGGAAAACATGGACTAGCATGAGGCTTGCTCCTGGCCTTGGTCATTCAATTTGATTTGATTTATCGATGCGCAGGCGAATCGGGCATGGCTACCATGGGTGCCGATATCGCGCCGTTCCTGCGGTTGGTGATATTGAATATACACGTGTATATGTAATTTACAAGCGACCACCCATGACCACGCGTTCCTACTCCAGCCCCGTCCGTGCCGCCGCCGCCGCCGAAAAGCGCGAGCGCGTGCTGCAGGCCGCCATGCAATTTCTGCGTGAGTCGGACAGTGCCGCCAACTTTTCGCTGGAGATGGTGGCCAAGCTCGCGGGCGTGACGCGCCTGACCGTCTACAACCAGTTCGGCTCGCGCCGCGGGCTGATGGAAGCGGTCTTCGACGAAATCGCGCTGCGCGGGCAGATGGGCCGGCTGCGGCATGTGCGGGAACAGGCCGATCCGCGCGAAGGGCTCGACCAGCTGGTGCAGATCTGCTGCGAGTTCTGGAGCAGCGACCCCGCGCTGCGGCATATCTACGACGCCATGGCGCCGGACCAGGAATTCGCCCAGGCCTTGACCGCGCGCAACGAACGGCGCCGGCAGCTGATCGCAAGCCTGGTGGAAAAAGTGGCCGGCAAAGGCACGCGTGTGCAGCCGCGCCGCGATGCCGTCGATCTGATCTTCGCCCTTACCGGCTTTGCGATGTTCCGGCAGCTGGCGGAGGGCCGTTCGGCGAGCGAGGTCAGTGTTCTGATCCGAGTGGCCGCACATGCGGCGCTCGATCGGCTTGCCAAGTGATATCAGAAAACGGGATGGTGGAATTTCGCGTCGATCCGTTTCCGTCCGCCGATGAACTCGACGCGCTCTGGCTGCAAGCCTGGGGCAGCCACGCGTCCGGAGAATTTCCACGCATTCTCTCGCGCAGCCTCGCGCATATCGGGGCTTATGAAAGCGGGGAGCTGGTCGGCTTCGTCAATGTGGCATGGGATGGCGGCATTCATGCCTTCATCCTGGATACTTGCGTGCATCCGCGATTGCGCAGGCAAGGCGTCGCCACGCGGCTGGTAAACGAAGCCACCGTGCTTGCCAGGGATCGAGGCGCCCATTGGCTGCACGTCGATTTCGAACCGCATCTTTTTTCGTTCTACCGAAGCTGCGGATTCAGGCCGACCGAGGCGGGTTTGATCAAGCTCCGGTAATCGTGGGATCGTGTGATCGTGGGATCGTGGGATCGTTGGGCGGTTGGCTGGCGCTTGTGTCACAGGGGGAAGCATGCGGACTTGGTTTGTCGCTGCCATGTTGGCGGCTGCGGGAAGTGTTGGCGTTGCGGGTGAACTGCCAAGGGCTGGCGTTTCTGCGCCCTCTGCGGTGGCGTCCCCGTCGAACGCATCGGGCTTCGATGTCGCCGATATGGATCTTAAGGTCCGTCCGCAGGACGACTTCTACCGTTACGTCAACGGCGGCTGGCTCGATGCGGCGCAAATCCCGGCGGATGCGGAGCGCATTACGCCTTCTTCCGAACTCGATAAGGTCATCCGGCAGAGGCTGCGCCAGCTGGTCGAGGCCGTGCCGGCTGACGCGAAAGGCGATCGGCAGAAAATAGCCTGGCTTTATCGGAGTTTCCTGGACGAGGCCGCGCTGGAAAAGCTGGGCGTGCGCCCCTTGGCTCAGGATCTGGAGCGCATCCGGCACGCGCGCACCGTCGGCGATATCTGCGCACTGATGGGGCAGCTCGGAAGCATCGGCGTCGATAGTCCATTCAGCAATTCCGTACTCAACGACGCGGACGATCCCGGCCAATATGCCTTGACGCTTTACCAGAGCGGCTTGGGCATGCCGAACCGCGACTATTACCTGGACGATACCGATCATTTTCGCGAAGTGCGCGCGGCCTACCGCAAGCACGTCGCCACCCTGCTGCGTATGGCGGGCGACGTCGACGCCGAAGCGGAAGCCACGCAGGTCGTTGCCCTGGAAACGCAGCTTGCCAAAGCCCAATGGCCTGCTTCGGAGCTTGGCGATCCGAGCAAGACCCACAACAAGGTGCGGCTGAAGGATCTCCCGCGCACGGCCCCTGGCATTGACTGGCCGGCCTATCTCAAAGCATCGCAAGCCACCGGCGGCATCGATTCGCTCATTCTCGCGCAGCCGGATTTCTTCGCCGCATTAGGCCGGATGCTGCAAGACACTCCGGCGCCGGTATGGCAAGCCTATCTGCGCTACCGCCTGCTGAGCGCCTATGCGCCTTTCCTCAGCCGCGCCTGGGTCGATGAAGGCTTTGCTTTCGAAAGCACCATGCTGCGGGGTATTCCGCAGAACACGTCGCGCTGGGAACGGGGCCTGGACCTGGTTGAAACATCGATGGGCGAAGGCCTGGGCCGGCTCTACGTCGAACGGTACTTTCCGCCGTCGTCCAAGCAGAAGTTGCAGGACATGGTGAAACACCTGGTGGAAGCCTTTCGCCAGGAGATCGATACGCAGGATTGGATGGCGCCATCCACCAAGCTGAAGGCGAAGGAAAAGCTCGCCAGGCTGCATGTCAAAATAGGTTATCCCGACCGCTGGCGCGACTACGGCAAGCTCGCCATCGAGCCTGGCGACCTGGTCGGCAACGTACGCCGGGCCAGGGCCTTCGAATATGCGCGCAATATGCACAAGCTCGGCCATCCGGTAGACAAGGGCGAGTGGTTTATTACGCCGCAGACGGTAGATGCGTATGAATTTCCGCCGCAGAACGAAGTGGTGTTCCCGGCCGGCCTGATGCAGCCGCCGTTCTTCGATCCCGAAGCAGACGATGCCGCCAACTACGGCGCCATCGGCGGAACCCTCGGGCATGAAATCAGCCATGGCTTCGATGACGGCGGCAGCCAATACGATGCCGATGGCCGGCTGCTCGGCAAGCCGGGCTGGTTTACCGAGAAGGACCGCGAAGCATTCGACCGGCGTGCACAGGCATTCGTCGCGCAATACGACGGTGTCGAGGCTGTGCCGGGCCATCGGGTCAATGGCGCCCTTACGCTGAGCGAAAACGTTGCGGATAACACCGGCATCGCCATGGCCTACCAGGCTTATCGACTTTCACTGGATGGCAAGCCGGCTCCCGTGATCGATGGCCTGACCGGCGACCAGCGGTTCTTTATGGCATGGACCAGGAAATGGCGGGCCAAGGTGCGCGACAGCGAAACGCTGCGCCTGCTGAAAAGCAACGAGCATGCGCCGCGCACGGTGCGCGGCATCGTGCCGGTAAGGAACCAGGACGCATTCTACCGGGCCTTCGACATCAAGCCCGGGGACGCGATGTACCTGGCCCCGGCGGACCGGGTCAGGATCTGGTAATGGCGGGTGATTATCCCGCCGCTTAAGGCCGCCCCGGTGCAAGGCCGGGGTGGCCCGCCGCAGCGGACAGTGCGCTAAGGTACGCGAGTGGACACCAAGCCAAGGCGCCCTGGGGGCATTTGGACTGGACGTCGCGTTCAACATATCGATGCGCCTTTGGGGGGAGTTCGAATGATTCGCAGGTCTGCGGTGGCGATGCTGGTCGCCTTGTCTTGTGGCGTGCCGGGGATTCATGCGGAAAAGGCGCTTGCTCCGGTGGAGGCGCGGGTGCCGTTTGCGCCAGAAGGGTTTACCGGGACGGATGGCGCGGTCCATCTGGCTTACGAACTGCATATCACCAATTTCTATGGCGATACCGGTGCGCTGAAACCGAAAGGCTTGCAGGTCTTCGGCGATGACGCGAAGACGCCGTTGCTGGTGCTCGATAAAAACCAGTTGTCCCAGTTTGTCCGGCCTTCGCCCGCGGAGCATACGCCGGTATCGATTGCGCCCGGAAAGCGTGCCGTCGTCTTCGTATGGATCACGCTGCCCGCCGGCGCGGCTCTACCGCACACGCTGCGCCACCATATCGAATTCGATACCGAGAAAAAGACCGTCGCCACGCTCGATGGCGCGACGGTGAAGGTCGACAGCCAGAAGCCGATGACGCTGGGGCCGCCTCTGCGTGGCGGACGGTGGCTGGCGCACGAAGGGCCCGGCAATGCGCATTCGCATCACTGGGGCAGTCTGGTGGCGGTGAATGGCGACCTGACGATTCCGCAGCGCTATGCACTGGACCTGGTTGGCGTCGACGACGCGGGCCACGCGATGCGGCCGGGCGTCAAGGACATGCAGAAGACCACGTATGCGGATTGGATCGGTTATGGCGCGGAGGTGATCGCTGTGGCCGATGGCGTGGTGCGCGATACCCGCGACGGCGAGCAGGAACACAAACCGCTGAGCCCGCAGCCCGAGCCGTCGTCGCTGACCGCGGATGGCCTGTTCGGCAATTACGTGGTGCTGGAACTTCAGCCTGGCGTATTCGCCACTTATGCCCATTTGAAGAAGGGCAGCGTCAAGGTCAAGCCGGGCGACCGCGTCCATCGCGGACAGTCGCTCGGGCAGCTTGGCCAGTCCGGCAATTCGGCCGCGCCGCATCTGCATTTCCAGTTGTCGACGGCGGTGGCCTTCGAAGGATCGGAAGGGCTGCCTTACGTATTCGAGAGCTTCGATTATCTCGGGCCGGAATCGGAGGCGCAGTTGTTCGGGCAGGGCGAGGCGTGGAAGGAGTCGGCGGTGGGGCAGCGCAAGTTGCAGATGCCGTTGAATGATGTGGTGGTGCGGTTTGCGAATCCGTAGCCATTCGTTCGCCTTCAGTCCGGGCGGGCACAACCTGATCACAAGGAAGGGAGGTGGCTTATGCGCTGGGCAAAAATCATCGGCCTGCTGGTTGCAGGAGCGATTGTCGGCGGCCTGCTGACGGGCTTCGCGGTATTTGAATACATGAAGCAAATAGGCGTGGATTGGAATCAATGGGCAGCTTCGGAGCGTGACGAATCGAAAGTTGCCGATGCCATGATGACTTTGGGTTCGCTCAAAAGTCTTCGCGCCGAAGATGTGGACGGTGCTGAAAAAGGCCTGGAGTCGCGGCTGAACAGCCATATTTATGAGCTGGCCTTGATGAAGAGGACAGGCCACGATCCGAAGGGCGATACATCCAAGGCGCTATCAGCGATCGCGAAGTACCGGGAAACGTATCGCTGGACCAGCGGCAATCCGGAAGTGGACAAATTGACCACGAATGCTCTGAGCGAAGCGATCAGCGGCTCGCCGAAGGATCACTGACCTCAATGCCATCGGATATGTCTGTAAATTGCTCCTTGTGCGCACAACACGAGCGTGCGCCTACAGACAACCCAAAATCCATTTGATAGCGTGGCAGGCGTTGCTCGCGGTGTGTTTTAGGGCGCGTCGCGAGCAACCATGGCAGCAATGCTGTGAGAAGCGCGGGCCAAGGGTGCAGCAACACCCCTGACCCGCTGACCATCACCAACTAAACAGGAGTTGATCATGGCTGTGCCAGATCATACGTCACTTGTCCGCTCGCCGATCCCCAGGGCGACACATCCGCCGGCTAACCGGGCTGTCCGCCGTCTTTGCGGACACGGTTGAAGAACCGCGGTCTAAGAGTTTTCGCAGGTAATAATTCCTAGCCGTGAAACCCGGCGAGTTGCCTCGTGCAACGGCGAAAGCGACTGAAGCCGCAACCCACTTCATCAATCAAGCCGCCCGGCGCCTGTGTTCCAGGTGGTCGGTAAACCTCGAGTCCGTGTGGTCGCGGCACGTCGTGCTGTCTGGCGGCGTGCCGTTCTCGGGACGAGGGCGGCGTAGAGCAAGGAGTTGCTTATGGACGTTTATGGCGAGGCGTGGCTGAGCCGCCACGTGGACTATTTTTCGGATCCGGAGGCGGGGCCGGATGCGTTGTTGAACGATGCGACGGAGTGGCTGCATTTCGCGCATAACGCGATTCGATTGCTGGCGGAACTGGCTGACGAACACGGCAGCGTGAATGCGCAGCGCTTGCCGGTGATGCTGGAAAGCATCGCAACGTTTATCGAAATGGGCACGCGCTGCGCGACGCAGGCGCATTTGCGGATGCAGTGGCTGCAAGTGAAGGAGGTGGTGTCGGAGCGTCCAAGCCCGGCATCCTGATCAACCCCACCTACACCCTTACCGTCATCCCGGCGCAGGCCGGGATCCAGTAACGTCACGGTTCGATGGTCGCGAAGGACTCCAAGAGCAAAGTCTTTGGATGCATTCGCCCGACTGCGGCGCCTCGCTACTGGATCCCGGCCTGCGCCGGGATGACGAGCAGGGGGTGCATCGCTGTGCCCTGCCTCGCGTGCTCTGGGAGGGGCGATGAGTGCAGTCCCATTTGCTGGGTTCTCATGGTAGAAGGCTATCGGCTCAAGGGCTTTCGCTGACGGCGTAGCCCTTTCAAGGAAAGGCTCTGGCGATAGGGAATCTATGGAGTACCGTCATTCAAAATGGCTCTCCCGGGAAATTCTGGGTTTCGCCGCGCTGCCTGCCGGTTTCCTTATCGCAGCGTTCGAGCCGTCTCTATGTTCAAGCGCCAGTGCGCAAATCTCATTGGGTGTAGTTGGGGCGTCCCTGCTCGTACTGCTGATCTGCGGCTATCTATACGTCAGCCGCTATCGCATCAAACTCGCCCCGGACGGCATATCCATTACCGGCCTGTCCCGTACTCGATCCATACCATTCAGCACGATCGTTCATGTGGTCACCATAAAGGCTCCAAGAAGCGGAACGGATTCATGGCTGCTGGACAATGACGACACCATCATCGCGAAGATCGATGGAGGCCTGCTCGGATTCGACGAGCTGATGGCAAGTCTCGGTGAGCGACTGAGTCCATATCAGGTCATCCTGTATCGCCGCACATATGGGATGTGGGAGATGCAGGTGGCCGGTGACAAGAAGTGGGTGCCGAGCGAATGTCCGCGCTCGGTGGCCAAGGCAGTCGCTAGGCAATCCGTGATCTTGATCGTCGGACTGATTTTGCTGACCGCATCGGCGCTACTTGCGCATTGGGTGTCGGCACCGCACTAGTCAAACATCGGGACGGGCGTCCGCATTCGATCCGGCGCGGACGCCCGCCGCAGCTTCTTACTTCACCGGCTTGCCGTCGATAAAGTTATGAACCGCCGAAACCGTGGTCTGCGTAGCTTCTTCCATTAACCAATGCCCCGCACCGGGAACCACCAGCTCAGTGACATTAGTCGCGGCATTACGCATCACCACCGCCTCATTCGACCCAAACGACTTCTCGCCGCCCACCGCCAGCACCGGCATGGTGAGCTTGGTTGCCATCGCGGCCTTGTTGTCCTCGGCATCCTTGCGAATGGCGCGGAACTGCAGAAAGGCGTCGTGCATGGCGCCAGGTCTGGCATAGAGCTCCGCGTAATGCTGCCGCGTCGCCTCGTCGATCTTCGACGGCGTGCCGGCAAACTCATTCCAGAATCGGTCCAGGTAAATGCGTTCACGGCCGGCCACCAGGCGCTCCATATCCGGTCCGCCAAAATCGAAATGCCACAGGGCCGGCCAGCGCACGATCTGGTCCCACGGCGGGATGCCGGGAACGGGGGCATCCATCACCACCAGCCGGTCCGTCTTGTCCGGATAACGGGCGGCGTAGGCATACGCCACCATGGTGCCGATGTCATGGCCTACCACGGCGGCATGGTCGATACCCAGCTTGGCCAGCACGCCGCGGACGTCGGCGGCCTGCGATCGTTTGTCATAACCCTCTTCCGGGTGCGACGACAGACCCATGCCGCGCAGATCCGGCACAACGACGGTGTGGTTGCGCATCAGGTCCGTCGCCAGCGGCACCCACATATCGCCGGTGTCGCCAAAACCGTGCAGCAACACGACAGCAGGGCCTTTGCCGCCGACGCGCACATGGATGGTGGCGCCGTTGGTCTCGATATCCTGCACACAAAACGACGAGGGAAATGGTTGAACGCTGGCGGCGGCTGGAACACTCGATGCGGCCAGCAGGCACGCGATCAGGAAGCGGCGAATCATGGCTGGACTCCCAAGGCAGTGAATGACTGATGGATGGTTTCCCGGCACTGGACGCTGCGGCTTGCCTGCCTCGTCCAGCAGCTAGTTCAGGGTGGGCCGACACGTACATATGATCGCTGGCGCCACCGTCCCGCTCCCGGCCGCAGATCGCTATGTCGTGGCTTCGGTAGTGTGGCAGGTAGTGTCCGCGACTGCCCTTGGGAACAGCTTGCGCCGGGTCAGGTCCTGAGACGTGCTACGGGCACGGCGGACTCGTTCGATCAGGTCGAACGAGTCGCCCGGCCTTTAAAGGAGCAAGCCACGCCCGCTGGTGACTTCCAGCATGTGTGGAGCGGCCGGATCGAGCCTAGCCTACGAAGCTTGCCGTTCCGCGGATCCGCTATGAAGACATGGAGTCGGTGGTGCCTTTCGCTGGCCGGAATGCTTTGCGCCATGCCCCTGCTGGCGCAATCGGCGTCCTTCCAGTTTCTTGGAAAGCCGGGCGCATATCTGGTGGGATTGAAAGTGGTCGAGCAGTACGACCGCTCGCGCAGCTTTCCTGCGACCCTTTTGCTCAGCGACCAACTCGATGCTGGAGTGCCTTGGAATGAATGACCGTGGCGCACGGCTGTCGGCCGCGACCTCACCCGTGGGGTGGTACGTGGGATCGTATCTCCTGCGTTTTATCGAACTCGAAGCGGCAGGCAACGACGATCCCGATGCCGATTTTCTGGTCTGGGAAAATACGGTCATCGTTGAAGCCGGAGATCTCGATGAGGCTTTCCGAAAGATAGAGGCCATCGGGCTGCAACATACCGAACCCTATAAAGGTGGCCATGACGGCGTTCCCGTGCGATGGGTCTTCGAAGGCATTACCGAACTCCTGCCTGTTTACGAGCGGCTTCAGGACGGCGCGGAGATCATGTGGGCGGAGAGGGAGTCGGTCAAACTCAGCGCGCTTCGTGCTCAGTCGATGTCGCTGGAGGAAATTCGGGCGCGGTTCCGGCGCGGAGAAGCCCAGGAATAGCGGTGGGCCTGGGCCGCGGAAGCCCCATCGATAACCTGCTTTGCCACGCGAGGATGCCATGGCTTCTTGGGAACTGCTTCTGTGGGTCATCTTCGCCATCGTAATGGCGGGCGTCACTGTCTTTGGTGTAGGCGTCATCGCCTATATCCGTCGCGAAAACAGTTCCTACCTGGCCGAGCAGAAACTCTGGCTTTCGCTCGTCCATACGGGCCAGCCGGCGGATGGCGTGATCCGCAGCCTCCGCCTTCACTCCGATAACCTCAGTCGTGGCGGATCGCACGGGCAGTCCATGTGCGCCGTGGTTCTTGAGGTTGATTACACGGATGCCTCCGGTGCCCGGCGGACCGCGGCCATCCGCACCTATATCGAAGAAACCCTTCTGGCGGTATTCCAGGAGCCGCTCAAGGTCATTCACCTGCTTTATGACCCTGCCCATCCAGCTTCGGTCGTGATCGACCGCGGGCGCTCGCCGCTGGAGCTTGCCCGGGGCTCCTGAAAGCCGGCGCCGGTTGTCGGCGCTCAAGTTCCAGCGAGAAAGCGTTTGCTGGGAGATTTTCTAACCGAACCAGCAGGCTGGCATGTCTTCAAGACATCAAAACCGATCGGTGCTGGCCAGATAACGCCACTGTCCCGGTTGCAGCCGGGACATGGGTATACGGCCGATGCGGATGCGCTTCATCGCCAATACTTTCAAACCGACGGCCTGGCACATGCGCTCGATCCTGTCGGGCGCAATCCGCTTCAAGGCAAAGCGCAGATGGGTTTCGTTCTGCCAGCTCACCTTGATGGGCGGCAGCGCGTAATGGTCGAAGCTGAGTCCGTGGTTGAGCAGGGCAAGGCCGTTCGTCGCCAGCTTGCCTGACACTTCGACCACGATTTCCTGTTCGATGCGGTCGAAGTCTTCCTCCAGGCGACGCTTCACCCGCCAGTCCTGCGTGAATACCAGCAGGCCGCTGGCCTGGTCCGGCAAGGAGAGCGGGCATTCCAGGCGCGTGAAATGGCGCTTCAGCATGCGGACGCCGGAAGCGTCGTCGGGCGAGTGGCTTTCCTCGCGAATCAGCGCACGGGCTTCGTCTATCGTTGCACCAGCGGGTTTATGGAGAGCCACGGTAATGGGTTCGGCAGGTTCGAGCTGAGCGTTGGGATCGATCTCGATGTGCTGTTCCAGCACCTTGAACTGCGGCTCTTCCACCGTCACGCCATCCACGCGCACCCAGCCGCCCTCGATATACATTTCCGCCTCGCGCCGCGAGCATTGGGCCAGGGCGGCGACACGTTTGGCGAGGCGTACGGGTTCGGTCATCGGATTTGCCTGTGGGTAATGGGGGCCATTATAGGCAGGCCCCGGCCTTAGCCTCGGCGCGCTACGGGCGCATGTTGCGCCATGAGTTCAACCATCCAATCGATAAAGACGCGCAGCTTCGCGCTTACACGCTTATTGGGCGGGAAAGCCAGGTAGAGCGGCATGGCATCCATTCGCCAGGCTTCGAACAGCGGCACCAGCTGGCCTTGGGCTACGTGCTTCCTGGCCATGTACTCCGGCAGCCAGAGTGCGCCGAGGCCGGCGAGTCCGGCCTCCAGATAGGCATTGCCATCGTCCACCGAAAGCACATAGCGCCCCTGTATCCGCACGATTTCACTGCCGCTGCGCATGGCGTAGGGCATGGGCTTGCCAGTGCGCGACCATACGTAGCCGACGATACGGTGGTGCGGGCCTTCCAGTTCGCGCGGGTGCGAAGGCGTTCCGTTTCGCTCCAGATAGCCCGGTGCCGCATACACGCCAAGTCGAAGATCGCCGATATGCCGAGCCTTTAATGAAAGCGAAGTGAGCTCGCCACCGCGCACCACGCAATCGACATTTTCGCCAATGACGTCGACGATGCGATCGCTGACGCCCATATCCAGCTGGATATCCGGATAACGCGCGTGGAATGCGGGCAGGGCCGGTATCAGGATGATGCGGGCCAGCGGACTTGGCACATCCACCCGCAATTTGCCTTTGGGCGATGCGGTGGCGGCGGAGAGACCGTTCTCGGCATCGTCCAGATCGGCGAGCAGCCTGATGGCGCTCTCGTAATACGCCATTCCGTCCGCGGTCGCGTTGACTTTGCGCGTGGTGCGATGGAGCAGCAGGACGCGCAGTCTCGCTTCCAGCTGCTGTATGAGCTGGGTCACGGCGGTCTTGCTTATGCCGAGTGTTTCCGCGGCCTTGGTAAAGCTGCCGGTCTCCACGACCCGGACGAAGGCCTGCATCGCATCGAACCGGTCCATTGTTGCTTCCGTGGGAGCTGGGATTGTTTGGATTCTACAAACAGTGTGAGCCGGGAATGGCTGTTTATCGGCGCACTGCTGCTGCCTAGAGTGTGCCTCTCTCGTTCCTGATGCTGATGGAGGTGGATTTATGGCAACGCGCGATGTCGTTTTTCCCGCTGGCCGCCGCGCGCTTTACGAGCGCAATCGTTATTCGCCGGCCATCCGCTCGAATGGCTTCCTGTTCGTTTCCGGACAGGTCGGCAGCCGCGACGACGGCTCGCCCGAGCCGGATCTGGAGCGGCAGGTGTCGCTCGCGTTCGAACATTTGAACGAGGTATTGGCCGCGGCCGGATGTGCCTTTGAGGACGTGGTCGATGTGACTGTCTTCATGGTCGATCCCGAGTCCGTATTCGAGAAGGTCTGGAGCGTGGTGCCGAAGTATTGGGGCGAGGCTCCCCATCCGACGCTGACTGCCGTGGGCGTGACGTGGCTTTATGGGTTCCAGTTCGAGATCAAGGTGGTGGCCAAGCTGCCGGCGGAATAATTCGAAGCACCTTTGCCGTTGGAGCGCTCAGTCGTCGATTGACAGGTACCCGGAACGCATTCAAGGTTCGTCGCTGGCCATGAGTGCATGGCCGCATCCTGGTCCGCTCGACGGAGGGTTTATGACCAAGCTGGTGGTAAGAAGCCTCGCTGTATCCCTCGACGGCTATGCCGCCGGCCCCGACCAAAGCCTTGAGAATCCGCTGGGCGTGCGCGGCCCGGAACTGATGCAATGGTTTTTCCCGACGCGCACGTGGCGGGCAATGCAAGGTGGCGAGGGTGGCGAGACCGGTGTCGATGACGAGATCGCACAGCAAGGTTTTGCGGAAGTCGGCGCATGGATCCTCGGCCGAAACATGTTCGGCCCGGTGCGCGGCCCGTGGCCGGACGACAGCTGGAAAGGCTGGTGGGGCGACGAGCCGCCGTATCACGTGCCGGTGTTCGTGCTGACGCATTACGCACGGGAGCCTTTAGTGATGGAGGGCGGCACCGTATTTCATTTCGTCACCGACGGCATCGAGTCCGCCGTGAAGCAGGCCATTGCGGCGGCTGAAGGCAAGGATGTGCGTATAGGCGGCGGCGCATCGACCATCCGGCAGCTGCTGAGTGCGTCGCTGATCGATGAAATGCATCTCGCGGTGGGGCCGGTGCTGCTGGGCAGGGGAGAGCCTCTGTTTCATGGACTCGATATGCATGCACTTGGCTATCGCTGCGACAAAGTGGTCCCCGGTGAGCGCGCTACGCATATGTTTTTGCGTAAGGGTCCATAGCGAGATACGGACGAAATAGCGCTCCGCGATACGCACTGTTCTCTCATGCCGATCTTCCCAGCGCAGCAAGGATCACTTTGCGTGCATGGAGCAAGTCGGATTTGAGATCGCTCGGGGAGACTTCTACGAACCCGAGCCCCTTGAGCAAAAAAATGCCTTCAACTGCCAATAACGCGTGACGGATTTCCGCGTTTTTGCCACGCGGTCGAAGTGGATCGAGCAGTGCGTGATAAAAGCTCCGTATCGACTCGAGCATGTCGGGGGCGTGCACCAGTGCCGTGACGAGAAAAGCCGCCTTTTGCGTCGAGGTGTCGTCCTCGCTCAATGCTTCTTCGATATGGGCGAGGGCCAGTTCGGCGGGCCCGGTGGGGCCATTGCCGAGCCGCCGACGGACGGCGTCCTGGAAGCGAGCCAGTTCTCGCTCCAGTACCGCATGCATCAGGCCGTCCTTGGTTGCGAAGGTGTAGACCAGGCCGCCTTTGCTGATGCCTGCACGTTCGGCGACGGCATCGAGCGTGAAATTCCGCCCGCCGGATTCCACGATGACCGCCTCGGCGGCATCCAGAACGCTGTCTTTGTCGATTTCTTTTTTTCGAGCCACGCTGACCTCTTGCTTTTCCGACTGGCTGGTCGCATATTATTTCCGACTGAGCAGTCATATTAATGCGATGGGGCGGGCGCCACAAGGCAGCGCCGCGAACTCAC
The DNA here is from genome assembly GCF_049532885.1 of Dyella marensis. Classification (NCBI taxonomy): domain Bacteria; kingdom Pseudomonadati; phylum Pseudomonadota; class Gammaproteobacteria; order Lysobacterales; family Rhodanobacteraceae; genus Dyella; species Dyella marensis. The sequence continues at coordinate 4,373,899 of NZ_CP064029.1, read as the reverse complement.
CTGAAGGAAAACCTATGAAAGAATTTGAAGCGGAAAGTCCCTTGCCGGCCGCGGCGCTTGGGCACTTTGTCATGAAAGTCCGGAAAGTCGAGGTCAGCTACCCGTTCTATGCGGGCCTGGGTCTGCGTGAGGCCGGCACGTTCCCTGGAATGGCGATCATCGAGCTGCGGGGCGGCACGCATCTGCTGCTGTTTCAAAAGGGCGAGGAGCAGAGCGATGCGCTGCTGGACGGCCGTAATGGCCAGAGGCCCGAATTCCTTAGCGAAAGAATCGATCTGATGATTGCGGGCCACGCAAAAGAAGATCTGGAGCGCTATAGAGCCGATCTGGTTGGCAAAGGATATTCGCCCGCCGAGATCGCCGACGAAACGCTATACGGCCACCATTATTTTTCGATGCAAGACCCCGATGGCAACGGCATCACTTTCTATACCAGCCACTGCGGCGACAAGCCTGTGTGACGTGTGCGGCCCGTTAAGTGGCCGCTGATGGCGGTCCACTGGACGGCCAGCGATGAAATGGCCAGTGCAAGGGGCAGCTAGAATATTCCCCATGCAAACCCCCGCTCCCGCCGCTTTCCGCCTCTCGGTCGCCCCCATGATGGATCGGATGCATTGATCTTGTTATCTTAGTAAAATCAGTTGCTTGGAATCAATTCCGCGTCGCATGTTGCACCACTGTCACCCGCGGCTCTGACTGTGATGGGATCAGCGTGACGTCTGAGCGGACTTTTTTGGGGCATGCTTGTGCGACGGACCATCAAAGGAATGGATATGAGGGCGGTCGACATTTTCACACCCGGAAAAACACCGACGGTGACATTCGTTGATGAGCATCTGAAGAAAAACGAAAGTTTGCTCCGTGATGCACTGGAGCAAGGTGGGATGCTGATCTCATTGTCTGGTCCATCGAAATCAGGCAAGACGGTGTTCGTGAAGACCGTTTTAGGCGCCGACTGCGTGATCGCTGTGACCGGGGCCGGCGTCCAATCACCCGACGAACTCTGGGATCGTGTGTTTCACGCGATCGGTACGCCGATTCCAAAGACACTATCTCAGTCGCAGCAGGAGAGTTCCAAGGTTGGCGGCACGGGTAAGGTCGAAGGTAGCGTCATCGTCGCGAAGGGAGAGGTATCTGCCTCCGTTGAACGAAGCACCGCTACAGGGGCGGATGTATCCGCGGATCTCGCTACTAGCAGGCTTGGTCTTCTCATCAAAGAGCTTGCGAATACCGGAATGTTTCTCTTCATCGACGACTTCCATTACATGAACCGCGAGGTGCAAGAGGAGGTTGCGAGGCAGATCAAAGACGCCATCGCGAGTGGCGTCCAAATAATAAGTGCATCGGTACCGTATCGTTCCGAAGACGTGCTTAGAGCAAATCCCGATCTTCGCGGAAGAGTAGTTGGAATTGATTTTGATTACTGGGATGCAGACACATTGCAGAGAATTGGTGAGCTTGGCTGTCGGGCGTTGAACATCTCCGCCGATCCGCAGTTCTTGCGTAGCCTAGCCAGTGAGGCCGCGGGTTCGCCTCAACTCATGCAGGCCCTTTGTCTGAATACCTGCTTTGAAAGTGACCATCGTGAGCGTACCGATTTCACCGTGACGATTGAGAACTCGGATGCCCTGTTTAAATCGGTATGCAATCGCACAGCGCATTCGACTGACTACTCGGGAACGATGGAACGTCTTCGTGAAGGGCCGAAGACTCGTGGCACCGATCGAATTCAGTATCGCCTTTCAGACGGCTCGGTTGGGGACGTTTACACGATCCTGCTCAGGGCGCTGGCCATGGATCCGCCCAATTTGCATTTCAGGTATGCGGAGCTGGGAAGTCGCATCGAGCGAGTTTGTGAAACACAGACGCCAGTAGGATCCAGCGTCACAGGGTCGTGTGTTCACGTTGCACACATAGCCAACGACGGGCAAGAGCGTGACATCATGGAATGGGATGCAGAGGAAGACGTTCTGCACATTCGCGATCCTTACCTTCTGTTCTTTATGCGGTGGGGTGAGTGATCGTTACTAGTTGGCAAAAGTGCCGCAAAGGTTGGAAGCCGCCGCGTTAGTTTCAATCCATTAAACGGAGGATCACATGGAGGCAATCAAGGAGAGGAGCATCAGATGAGCAGGTGCTGGGCGAGTTCTCTAGGGGGGTGTGATGCGATCTCCGGGGAACATGTGTTCAGTAATGCAATCTTCACTCCAGGCTGCTCGTGCCCCAGGGTAATAGAGGGTGTCGCACGTATCCGAGGCGGCGCGCCTACGCACAACGCGGAGAAGGCAAACATTCTCTGCCGGCGACATAACTCGCTGCTAAGTCCGCTGGATTCTGTAGCTGGAAAGGTTGCTTCTTTCCAGGCGAGAGCTAACGACGAAGCCTTTGAAGGCAGGCTATATGTTGAAGGGGAGTTGCTTGAGCGTTGGCTACTAAAAACTGCGATAAACATCGCTGCCGCAGGTTGGGCTGGGCCGAGAAAATGGCTGCCATCGTCAGAAATAGTCGCCGCTATATTTGGTCGCGCGCCGATTCCCTCCGGGCTAGGCCTTTATAGTGTAGACGGAGTGGCCCCTAATCACCGCCCATCAGGTGGTGTTAGTTTTCTGCCAATTTTTGTTAGCCGACTTGCCAACCCCGAGCTAACTGGTGCGTACATAACAATGCATGGCATGCCTCTCTTCTTATCGCTTAGCGAAGGGTTGGTCCAGCGGCTTGAGGCCGGTGAATCTCCCTCTCTATTGAATCGCTTTTCAGAGAAGGGGTTGAGACACCTTTATCATCCGGGTGCGTTAGTTATGTCTCGTCAGCGGGGACGCCCAGTAGTGATAGGTTTGAGTTGGAATGGGCTTCTGCGTTTTGCAGACGGCACAACCGCTCCATTCCCAGCGGCGACTTAGGGCGCTTCTGTTCGCGGACGCATTGAGCGATAACGGCGGCTTCATTGACGCATTGCATCTGTTGTTTGCCTAGGGTGTAAGCAATCGAGTTGATCGCTATCAACCTTGATTGAACTTCTTGCGGAACGGTAAAAGGGGGCGGTAGTGGACGATGTATCCCGAAGTGATGGAGGGCTTGTGCGCATACGGACGGCGATTAAGGAGAGTTTTCGAAAGAATCCCCAGCTATCTATGACGATACTGGTATTCGTTCTGGGATTCTTCGCTGTGCTGATCAAGTTTCCAACCGCGGAGGGGAGCACGACGTTGGCGGGCGCGCTATTCGGTTCGGGTGCCGCCTTCATTGGTACTTGGGTTGCAGAAAGGAAGAAGGCCGACGAGGATGCCTCCTTAAAGAATCGTCGCGCCGACGAGGCTAAAGCTTTTCTTTCGCCTGAGTTGGCGACGATCGTAGCGCGTCAAACGCAAATACTTGACCGTATATCAGCCAATTTTGTCACGACGTCAGTCGGAAGCCCGCCGCTAGAAGAGCCGCTATGTACGTTTCGTCCCCGACGGCCAACACTTTTTCCTGCAACTGCTGATCGCCGCGATTTGAATAGCGAGGATGCTGAAATTCTTGTTGAGTTCTACAACGCAATTCAAGATATCGACGAGACAATTGCACTTTGGGAGCGTTCTGACACGCGTCTAGATTTCAATGCTTTCAATGTTCTTCTGCAGGAAGTTGCACACAGTCTCACATTGGCTAGGTTGGCTGTACTTCGGTTTTGTCCTGATCAGCGCTACAGCGCGGTCATGCTGGCGTCTGGGACACTTTTGAATGTGGTGGATCGGTCGATGGAGATGGCAGCTAGTGCGCTTAGCGCCCACATGAAGCGAGCGGATCCGAGGCAGCCCTGGTTGGCGAGCCGTCAAGGAAGAGACGCCAGCTAGCTTGATCTTCCAGCGAGTCATCGTCATTGCTAATGCATGCTAGCCATGGCCTTTGATCTTGCTCCATTCGACCCTGGCTTCGTCGCGAAATCTGTCCAGATGATCAGCCAATGTTTTTGCATCAACTAGCCAAGGTGATTTTTGGGTTCCGATTCGGAATGCCGGTATGGGTAGTGCGTGCCGTCCGGCGCGTTTTGCTGCTTCGTCAGGCTTGAGGCCGAAGAGATGGCAGCAACGGTCTAGTGGTATCTGTGCGGTCTCATACTGAGCTAGAAGCGAGAACAATGTGTTCATTCAGTGCTGGCCCCGCGCTGGAAGACCCAGCACTTGACGGTGCGGCCGCGGGCCTTGTCGGTCTGATCGTGCAGCCAGATGGCGCTGTTCACCGCCTTCTGGTCAATGAACTTGCGCGAGCGAGATGTGCGCAGATACTTCTTGAGGTCCGCAAGCGCAGGCACGTCGAGGCGGTGTTCGCGCGCGCGTTCCTCGAAGTGGTTAAGGTTGACGGCGATTTCGCGTGGATTGCGGCTGTGATTGAGGCTGGATGTTGCGCCGTTCCACTCATCCAGATAGTCGAATCGCTCCCAAAAGGTCTGTACCACCTTGTGGTCAGCACTGATCGAGGACTGCCGCTCGATGGCCATGGCCAGCACCTCGCTTGCCACTGCGGTCTTCTGTTCATCGGTGAAAGGAATCAGCGCGCTCAGCGCCGCAAACAGCGCCAGTAGCTGCCCATGATTCTTGGCGATACGCGTGGTTTTCACGGCTTCGTGGGCGAGTAGTTCCAGCTCATAGATGGGCGCCTTCTCTGCCACTGTCTTGAGCACCTGTTCTTCCTGGCGCGCGACCATCACGAAGAAATAGCTCACCGCATCCACCGGCATGCGTTCCAGTTCGAGCGCCGCAGCACGGGTCTCGGTCGTGTGCGCCGAGCGGTCCACGGTGATGTGGCAGATGCGCTGCATGATGGGCTCGCTGGCATCCACCTTGGCGTTCTGCGAAATGACGACGGTCGCGCGGAACGGCGGCTCGCGCGTTTCGTTGCCCGAGTTCTTGACGCCAAGTGCGCGCACGCTGCGACCGTTGTAAGCGGTCTTCAGTTCGTCCCAGTCAAACGATTTCTTCTTGGCATCCTCGCCGTTGTCGCGGTCGCTCTCGATCAGCACAACCGGCAGATTGGCCACCTGGGCAAAGTTACGGGCGCGCGCGGCGAGCGTGGCCTTGGAAGGATCGAAGCCTTCGTAATCGCGGCGGCCGACCAGCTTCCACAGAAATTCGATCAGCGTGGACTTGCCGGCGCCGGCTTCGCCCACCAACTCAAGGAACGGGTAGCTTTTCTGCTCGGCGCGAATTTGCTCGGCAAACAGACTGCCAAACCAGAAGGTGAGCGCCACCAGCCCTTTGGCGCCGAAACACTTCCATACCAGCTGCAGCCATTCCTCGCGGTAGGACTTGCGGTCGCGGCTGATCGTCAACGCTGGTGAGTGCGTCAACGTCTTGATGTTGAGGCGGCCGATCTCGAAGTAGTCCTCATCGTTGAGGTCAAAAACGGCGCCTTCGCGGATGGCCAGTTCGCCCATCACGTACGTGCCGTGCTCTTTGGTGTAGCCCACATAATCGATCGTTTCCACTGTTTTGATTCCGTAGAGTTGTTGCTTGATGATTCGATCCAGCTGCTGGCTCGTGCCGGTGAACACCGCGCCGGGCGCCATGCTCAGAAGGCGCTTCTTGAATTCGCTTGCGCTGGCGAGGCTGCTGCCGGCAAAGGTGTTTTTCACAGCGCGGCCGCCGTGCGGAAAGGTGACGCGGTAGTAGTACCAAGACTCGTCGGTGACTTCGTTCGCCTGGTAGTACAGGGGCAGCGGATTGCAGTTAGCGATTTCGACGTTGTCACAGGATTCGGCCAGCGCCAGTTCGCGGCGCTCGTCTTCCGCCACATCCGCGTCCTTTTCCAGAAGCTGTTGCATGGCCTTGTCGTAGGCCTTGATGTCGAGGTCGAACCAGTAGAGGCGGTCGTCGTGGTCGTAGAAGAACGTGGCCACACCGGTGCGCCCGTACATAAGGCGCGCCTTGTCCGCGGCGGAGCGGGCGATCAGCAGCGAACCCTGGTAGCGGTACTCGTCCATGTCCTTCGGGCTGAGCCGGTCGGCGAGGTGCAGATCGCTCCAATCGTCTTTCTTGCGCGAGGCCTGCGGGATCGTGGCGGCTTCGCAGGTCCACCCTTCTTTGCGCGCGCGCTGTACCCAGCGGCGCGTGTAGTCACGGCCCGCGGCATCGCCATCCAAGGCCCACACCAGCCGGGGACGAGTGTTGGGGCGCAGTTCGGCTAACCGGCGCAGGAAGGTCGCCGGGTAGTTGTTGCAGCTCATGGTGGACGCCGCGGCCAAGCCGTGGTGATCGAGTGCGCTGGAATCAAAGACGCCTTCGACGAACCACAGCTCGTCCAGGGTGAGCAGGCGTTCGTTCGTCAGGGTTGGGGGCAACCACACCTGGCCCGCGTAGCTCGCGCCAGGCGCAAAGCGCGCTTTCATCTTGCCGAAGCGGTGCGGTCGATCGATCAGGCGCTCCCAATAGCTGCCGCCGGGCAGGGGGAACCGGATGGTGGCCGAGGTCGCTTTCGTCTCGGGGTCGCGGTACCACTCTTGCGTGTAGCTGCCGCGCACGCGCGCCAGGTTGAAGCCGCGCGAGCTGGTCAGGTACGCATCGGCCGCCGCATTCGGATGGTCGTCAGACTTCTTGTAGCGCTCCGACCAGTTGTCGAACAGGTCAGGGTAGAGTTCTTTGACACGTGCCTCGAAGCCGCAGTTTTTCAGGCGGCCGCAACGCACCACCCAAGGCGCGTCGGCGTTGATGTACAGCTCTCGCTTGCTGCAGGTCGGGCACTTGCCCTCGCGCAGGTAGCCCTTCTTCGCCGGCTTGAAATCGTAGTCCCGGTTCAGCTGGTCGAGCACATCTCGCTGCAGGTCGAAGCTCATGTCAACGACGGCCATTGGCGGGGCTCCACAGGTGGCCGTGCGGACCGCACAGGGCGCCCATGCGGCGCATCACCTCGCAGGCTGTGCCGACATAGAGAGACAGGCATGCTTCGCTGTTGCGCCACCCCTCCGAGTCGAAGACATCGTTAGGTATGGGCGGGGCGCAATTCGGGGGTAGCGTGCATATGTGAATGTCGCCGCCGAGCAGCCGGTGGGACCGGCAGGCGGTGCAGTGCTTAAGGTCGGGGGTCATGCGTGGCCATTCATGGGGCAAGCCGCATCCGTCCCGGCAGCCCGTGGGCCGCCGGTGGTGGGTCAAGCAAGGGGGAGAAGCGGAAGTTTAGCGGTCGGCGCGGCGGCCGCAGCGCGACGTGGTGTACTCGGCGTCCTGGGCAGTGGCGCGGCGCTCGTCAGCTAAGGCGATCAGTTCGCTGGCGGTGAACGCGACCAGGCGACCGGTGCGAGGGCTGGTGACATACACCACGTGGCTGGTGGAGTGGTTGATGTCCACGTAGGCCGGTTCGTTGCGGGCTTGCGTGGCGGCCAGCGCGTGCAGTGCATCGTGATTGGCGGTGCGCTGACTTACGCCGAACCGCTCCATCACGGCCGCGGTGCAGCGCGTGATCAGCTGCGTTTCATCCAAATGCTGCGCGGCGTGCGCATCAAGGAACGCCACGGCCACCGAAAGGCGAGCTTCCGGCGTGTTCTTCTGGTCGCTTTCGAGAAGGAAAGACACGGTAGTCCCCTGTTAGTTGAGTGCGGGTGGTGCAGGTGGAAGCGGGGCCGGTGTCGGCGATGCTGGCGACGTGTAATCACGCGCCGGTGTGGCGTCGCTAGGAGTTCTGGCGACGATGATGTCGTTGGCTCGTCGCTCTACGATGGGCAGGGCCACGTCGTCGCGCGGCGTCATGCTGGGCACCAGTGTGCGGACGATGCCCAGGTGAGCGACGAAGCGGTGCCCGCATTCGATGCCCATGCACTGGAAATAGATTTCCCGTACCAGCGTGCTCAGCTCGCGCGATGTCATCGTGACCGCACGTTCGCGGCAGTGCGGGCAGCGAATCGTGCATCGATTTGAGTGCATCCGTTTAGTCCTTGTACACCGATTGTGGGCTTACGTATGCGCGGGGTCGGTGACGCCGACCGGGTGGGTAAGGCGCATTTCGAGACCTTCGAGGTACACCGTCAGCACGTAAGCGGCGTCGGTTTTCTGTTCGGCTCGCGCCAATCGCTGGCATTGCGCCAACTGGCAAGGATCAAGGCCGACGCCGATCCGCTTTCGTTTCGTGGCGGCACGGGGCGCATAGGCCCGGCACGGCTTAACCAGGGAGTTCTTCATGGCGATGGGTTACGATGCTGAAGTGCTACACAATCTGAAAGATACTCCACACAGTGGGTCTATGCAACACAATATGAACGGAAAAAAGCCGATTCGTGTAATTAGCCCGATCGAACTCAGTGCCGACGAAATCATCGTGCGGATGCGTCAGGTGGTAGGCGTGAAGACCGATGCCGGCTTGTCTACCGCGCTGGGGCTCGGTGGCGCGAGTACGCCGAGTAACTGGCGTAATCGCAATAGCCCCCCGTTCGCTTACTGCGCCAACATTGCCGCAGCGTTAGGCGTCTCCATGGATTGGTTGGTCCTGGGGCGCCATCGTCATGCGGAATCGGCGAGCACCGGGACGCCCGATAGAGGTGGGTCGGCATCGGTGCCGATGGCATCCACGCCCTCTGCTGAAAGGATTACACGATTCGTGAATGAGTGGGAGGCCACTCGGTCGCCTGAAGAGGTGATCTGGCTGGAACAGCACCTCAAGCGTACGGTGCCAGAATATTCAGAGTGGCTGGCTAATCAGCAGGCTGGGTGACTTCGACGGAGGCGGCCATGTCGTTGCATGAGCGGCTCAACTCGTTTTTGACTGACGCGACATGGGCGTCGCTCATCAGTTTGCTTGGTGGCGCAATGCTGGGAGCGTTCATCACGTGGTTGTTTGCCCGTGCGAGTAGCAAGGAGTTACGCAGTCAGATAGCGGAGCTAAAACAGCAGGCGCTACTCGCCCCTCGTATGCTGGAGCTGAAAGAACAGGGCGCGAAGGTGGGGCTCAACCGAGATCAGGCCGGCCAGGTCATCGGGCTTAAGATCACGGAAACCCTGAAAGAATCAATCACCGGGTCGGCTAGTCTTGTCAGCGGAACTTTGGAGACAGTCAAGCCATCGGATTCCATGCCACCGGCTCAATAGGTGCCGCTCGCACTGCGGTGGCTATCGAAGTGGCCGCCACAAGCAAAGAGATTTAGGCTTATTTGGTGCCAGAGCCGAGGCGCACCAACCGCTTGTACTGTACTGCTGACTCGCCCGAGTATGCGTCCGTACAATCCGTGGCTGAACCACCGAGCACGCGTTCGGCGATCCGGCGCGACGGCAGATTCTCTTTGGCAATGACGGCCTCCACGTAAATGGACGGAGCCAGGTTGCGAAATCCATTCTGCATTTCGTCAATACCTTTTTGAAGCAGCTCAGCGCCTAAACCACGCCCGCGAAATTCTTCGCGGACGGCATATCCGGTTTGCCAGCAGATGACGTTGTCAATCGGATCGGCCAATACAAACTCAACCAGTCCTGCGACCAAGGCCCCGTCAAACTGGGCATACGTCATGCGCGGCGCACCGCCGGATTGATCAGCATGGACGATAAGGTCACGGTGAACTCGGCCGGATTCTGTGCGTAGTTCGCGGTTGTCGTATGCCTCCTGAAAGCTGCGCAGCGCTTCCATAGGATTGATCATGCTAGGCATCATCGTCTCCCCGTCCTGCTCCATTTGGATGCCTACACTCTAGTATATAGACTTAGTTTTCGCATTGGGTGGCATGCCCTCACACCTTGTCGATGGTGTGGGTATCCTCGGTTACGCGATTGCCACTTCAAGGTCATCATCGCTGCTTTCGTCAGCCGCTGCGGTATCACTGGCGGTCGCCTTGCTTTCCAGTTCCACGTGGGTGGAATAACCGTCATTCGGTGTGAGGCTGTGCGTGGTCGTCACTACGATCCACTCGATAGCATCGATCTCGGGCTTCCAGCCGCGCGTGCGTGCCGGCATCTCGGGGTACAGGTCCGGGCGCCCGATGGCGATATCCAGCGCGAAGGTGGATGCGCCGCGGCGTACGCGGGCCAGCTCTGCCTCTGCAGCACGCTCCGCGTCTTCCTTGCTGGCGAAATCCCCCCGCAGGAACTTCACGTGTCCGTTTTTCCCGGCCAACACGGTGCGGCCACGCCCAGCGCCTACGTCATGCCAGCGGGCCCGAATACCTGTGTACGCGTCGTGGTCGGCTTCGTGGAAGCGGTGCCGGTCGCCGTCCGCACGCTGCAGGGTGAGCGTTTCGAGCGGTTTCCCACTTGCCGTCCTCGCACTGCCGATGGGCATGAACAGGAGGTTCCCTGCCTTCACCGTGGCCACGGCGTCCCACAACTTGCCTAGGCGACGTAGCAGCGCGATATCCGATTCGGTTTGCGCCAGGTGCCCGACGGGCAGGGCATCTAGCCCCACGCCTATGCGTGGCGTCAGCTGATGTTCGCCGGCGATCACGCGCACGATGTGACCCACCGTGGTGCTGTTCCAGCTGCGCTCCTTGCGGGCGCGCAGCTCACGTGTGAGCTTGGCGCTGCGGGCGATGATGCTCAGCGTATCGGGCGTGCCGCTGTGCTCGATTTCGTCCACGTGGTAGGTGCCCTGTAGTGACACGCCGAGCCCTTCAAAGCCGAGCATCACCTGCAGCTCCACGCCACGACGGGGCAGGGCGATCCGGCCGAGCGAATCGTCCATCGAGAGATTCACGGTATCGGCATGGTCCTGGCGGTTGGACTCCACGCTGAGCTGGATCAGGTGCGGCATGATCTGGCGGGTGTAGTCCTTGCCCCCAATGACGATCTGACAGGTGGGGCGTAGCAACGGATTCGTGGGCTGCACGATCATGCCGTAGCCCCGGCGCGCCGCTGCTCGGCCTGCGACGGGCCGCCGGCCAGGTGGTCGCCTGGCGCCTCGTCCGCCGGTTCGTCGTCACTGCGACACAGCGTCAGCGAGAACGCGACTTTGCGTGGCGTACCGTCCGCGTGGATCGCGCTCTGCGTGGTCTGCAGGCTGTCGATGAAATAGACGCCGTAGACATGGCCGGCACCGTCCACTAGCACATAAGCGCGCCCCTCCTTGCCCATGGTTTCCAGTTGCGTGATGGAAGCCAGCGTGCCGGATACCTCGGGCGCCACGGTGCCGGACAGCGTGAGCAGTTCCGAGCCCGGTCCCACAATCTGGAAGGCATCGCGCTTGCCCACGCGCGCCGAGGCTGCGTGCTTGAACTGCATCTGCCGTTGCAGTTCTTCGTAGGCGGCCGTGCGCATGCCAAACACGAACGGCCCGAACGCCATCAATACCGTGCCTTCCATCACGACTCTCCGTCACTGAATGCCGAGCGCGCGCGGATCTGCTTGTTGCGCTCGTGCCTGGCCAGGGCGTGGCCGACCTGGCGCTCAATCGCCGCCGGATCGTGGCCGCGCGCGTCCACGTGCATAGTCACCTGGTCGCCCTGCATGACCACGGTCCTTGGGGCACGCACGCCCACAGGTGCGGCGCTGTTGATAACGCTTGGCCCGGTGCCCGAGCCTTCGCCGCCGGCCAGCGGCGTGCGCCCGATGGCGTCGGCGATCGTGCGCGCCTTCTCCTGATCGTCGCCGGTGATCCAGTCGATCGGTGTCCCGCCAGGTTGCGCCGCCGGACCGCTCTGCCCGAGATGACGAATGCGGTCGATCAGGTCACGCACCGCGCCGAGCTTCGCGCTGATCCAGTCGAGCGTACTGCGCGCCGCGTTCTCCACGCTCTGCCACATGTCGGCGAACCAGGCCTTCACCGGCTCCCAATGCACGGCGACCCAGCCCGCCGCGGTGCCGATGGCTTCCCCCAGCGCGACGAACATGCGCACGCCGAAGGTGACGGCCTGAGCGATGCCGCGCAGCGCGGTGCCCACCAGTTCACCGAAGGACACGCCAGCCGCGCGCGCGCTGTCCATCTGCTCTTTCGTGGCCTGGAAGGGCTCCCATAGCTGCGACACCCAACGCCACACGCTGACCAAGCAGCCGACGATGAGGTCAAACGCTGGCTTGAGCGGCGCGAGGGCGCGGCCGATGTCGTCGAACACCGGGCCGAGCGTGCGGCCGATGCCCTCCCACACGCCCGAGAACCAGGCCGAGAGGGGTTGCCAGTAGCGGCGTATCGTCAGCGCCGCGACGATCACCAGCGCGATCAGGGCGGCCACCGGCAGGCTCACGCCGGTGACGGCGAGCATGGCGGCGCGGGCACCGGTAGCGACGGCCGGGAACAGTCGGCCCAGCAGCGGCAGGCGCGACAGCAGCCCGCCCTCGGCACCGCCGGCCATCGCACCGAAGCGAATGCCCCCGAGGCGCAGGGCGTAGCGCAACAGCGCGAATTGCCCGAGCAGTCCGCCTAGGCCGATCATCAAGCTGCCGACCGTGGCCAGTAGTACACCGGCACTGCCGGCGACCAGCAGCATGCCCTTGGCCAGTGCGGGGTGTCGCTGCGACCAGCCGCTGACGGCACGCAGGATGCTCACCAGCTTGCCCAGGCCGGCGACATAGACGGGTAGCAGCTGTTCGCCCAGCTCGCGGTACAGGTCCGACTTGCGCGCCAGTAGTTCGGCTTCCTGGCCGGTGGCGTTCTGCCGAGCTTCGTTGTAGAGCGCATCCACGCCGAAGGCCTTAGGCGCCGCGGCCAGGTGCTTGGCGATGTTCGCACGCTCCATGAACAGCGATGCGAATAGGTCGCCGCCCTTGCGGCCGGAGAACAGCGCGTTGATCTTGCTCACCACCTGCTGGTCGTTGAGCTTCCCGTCCGGGTTGAGCTTCGGGATGACGCGCGTCATCAGGTACTCGAACGGGTTGGCGCGGTACAGGTCCCCTTCCTTGAGCGCATCGGGAAGCAGCTTCTTGAGGTGGCCGGTCTTCTCGTGCACCTCAATGGCACCGGGCTTGAGCAGGCCGAGCTGGTACAGCTCGTCCGCGGACTGGCGCGTGGAGCGGCCGGCTGCCCAGTTCTGATAGGCGGTGGCCAGGCCGGTACCGGCACGGTGGCCGCCCATTTCCTGCACGGTGTGCAGCAGCCCGAAGAAGAACGATTGATCGTCCAATTGCTTGGCCGCGACGCCGCCGGTCTTGATCATGTTGAGCAGGTCTTCGGACCTCACCAGGCCGCCAGAGGCCACGTAAGCCTGCGTCGCGAAGTCCAACACGCGCTTCAAGCTTTCCGGGCTCTTGGCGGCGCCGCGTAGCTCCGCGACTTTCAGCAGGTCCATGAACATGGTCTCGGCCGTCGCGCCATGGCCCTCGCCGTGGCCGCCCTGGGCCATGACGGTTTCGATGCCGAACTTCATCCGCGCGAGGTAGGGTGTGACCGCCTCCGCTTCGTGCATGTCGCGCAGGACGCTGTAGGACTCTTTCAGCAGCTTGAGCGTGTCGGTGGCGCTCGTGCCCATGATGTCCTGCGCGCGGGCGAACTTCACCGCATCGGTCACCATGGCATCGCCGACGCCCATGGCGCGCAGCTGGGCCACCTGCATCGACCACGCCTTGGCCTCATCAATGGTGGGGCTGATCGCGCCTAGCACGTGCTTGCCGGTCTCGCGTGCGGCGTAGCCGCCCACCGTGAGGTGCGCCGCCGTGGCCGAGCTGCGCTCGAAGCTCTGGCGAGCCGCGGCCATCTTCTGCTGCTGCCGGGTGATGGCGCCGAGCCTGCGCTGCTGCGCATCCATCTGTGTGTTGGTCGCGGCGATATCGTCGCGCAGGCGTCGCTCATCACGCGCCAGGTGGCGGGTGTGGATGCCCGCGGCACCTAGGCTTTCGCGCATGGTTTGCAGGCGGCGTACGTTGGCCTGGTATTGCACACCCAGCGCCTCGGCTTGGCGCTTGGCTGCGGTGAACTCGCGCGTCTGCTGCCGCGTCGGGCTCGTGGCGCTGGCGATGGCTCGGCCCAGCTCGGTGGCGCGCTTCTGCGCGGTGGACAGCTGGCCGGCCAGCGCCTGCGTGCCGGCCTTGAGCTGCCGGAAGCCCTTCAAGTCATCCTGCGCCTTCTGCAGTTCCTTGAGGCGCTGGCGGGTGTCGCGCAGCGCCTTGGACGTGGCGGCGGAGCTGCCGGCGATGCCGCGCAGCGGCGCGGTCGCCTTGTCGATCATGTTCAGCAGCACGCTGAGTTTAAGGTCCACGCTAGTCCTCGCCGCCGTTTCGAAGCCGGGCGCGTTCGCGCCATTGCACCAATTCGCTCACGGCCATGGCGTCCATCGTCGACGGTGACCAGTGGAACACCACCGCGATGTCGGCCATGGCGTCGTCCACTGTTACGGGAAGGCCTCCCGCTTCTCCTTCGTCAACAAAAAACCGGACAGCTCCACGCCGAACTGCGTGATGTCCGCCGGGTCCAGGTTGCCCACATCGTGCTTGGTCAGCGTCGGGATGGTGATGCGCGGCAGGACGATTTCGAGGGCGGCGATGTCCATGTGCAGCACGTTGACCAGCTGCGTGCCGCGCAGTTCGCCGGCTTTCGGCTTGCGCAGGCGGACCTCGGTGATGGTCTGCTCGCCACGCTGGATGGGCTCTTCGAGCTTGATGACGGGCATGGTGGTGATATCGCTCATGAGGGATTCCTTAGGGGATGGCAGAGAGAGAGGGGTTACCAATGGCCGATAGCGGCGCGCTGGGCGGCGGTGAGATCCACGCCGTCCACCACCAGCTTGTTGGCGAGCATGTCGATTTCGATCACCGGCACGCCGTCGATGCTGAGGCGGTAGTACGCACAGGACACGGAGAACTTGTGTTCGGTGTCGCTCTGCGACTTCGCGTCGCCCGGATCGAATTCCTTGTAGCGACCGCGCACGGCCACCTCGACGGCGTTATAGGCGCCGTTGCTTTCGGACTGGTAGGCGCCGGCGAAACGCAGCTGCACCGCATCGACGGCCGTGGCGCCGTACTTGGCCAGTGCGCTGCGGATCAGGCCGCCGGCGGTGAAGGCCAGCTCGATCTTCTCCTGCCCGAGATCGATTTCCACCGGGCCGGCCATGCCGCCGGCCGCGTAGTCCTCCATTTTCCGGGTCAGCTTGGGCAGGGTGACGCTCGGCACCAGGCCCAGCCACGATTCACCGTTCTGGAACAGGTCGAAGTTTTTCAGTTTGCTCGGGAGCTTCATGGGGGGTGTTCCTTGCAGCAAAGGGAAAGCGCCGCCGACCGGGTCGGCGGCGGGGCATCAAGCGTTGGTGGCGGTGACGGCAGCCTTGAGCTTGCCGATATAGACGTCGGTGAACGTCTGGGTAAGCTGCAGGTCTTCGAGCGGCGGCACGGGCGAGTAGTCGTAGCTGATCGCCAGCTTGCCGGCCTTCAAGTCCGCGGTGTCGTTGAGCGAGGCGTCGAACCAGGCCTTGCCGCCCAGGATATAGCCGAAGCGCGCGAGACTCCCCAGCTTGGCATTGATCGTGTCGATGATGTCGATGATCAGGCTGGCGTGCATGGGCTTGTCCGAGTACTCGAACACGCCTTGGCCGATGGTGTCGGCGATCACCTGCGCCGTGCGGGTATAGACCTCGAAGAGGAAGTCGGTCTTGTCACAGGTGCGCGAACCCCAGAAGCGGAACCCGTTGTGCTTGACCAGCGTGGTGATGCCGGCTTCGTTGAGAATGTCCGCGTCGGTACCTTCGGTGAGGTAGTCGAAGTACACGTCGGCGGTGATGCCCATGGGGCCGTCGAACGGGATATTGGACAGCGAGCGGTGCCAGCCCACGTCCTGGTCGAGCTTCGCGCGCAGGCCCAGCGCCATGGCGACGGTGTTGGCCTGCACTTCGGCGTTGGCCACGGTGTCCCAGGTGGTGAAGTGCGGCCAGATAAGCATGAGTTCCCGCGCGCCGAAGCCATCGCGGTAGGTCTTGGCGTCGCTGAGCGTCTTGGCCTTGTCGCAGCTGGCATAGGCAAAGGCCTTGAGCTTCTTGGCGACGTTGGACAGCGCCGCGGCCACCGGCTGGGTATCCAGGCCCGGGGCGCCGAGGATGCGCGGCCGCACGCCCGTGCGGGCTTCCGCCGTCAGCAGCGCCTGCAGGCCGGTGTAACGGCCGTCCTCGGTGGTCGTGCCCACCGCGTTGGACGTGGTGGCATCGGCGTCCACACCTTCTTCGATGCGCACGACGATGGTGGGGCAGGTCACGCGGTCAGAGATCGCACGCAGGCAGCTGGCCAGCGTGCCGGTGATGCCGGCTTTACCGATGGCGGCCTTGGGGTTCGTCAGCAGGACCGGCGTGTTGAGCGGAAAGGTCTTCGCATCGGCGTCCTTGGCCGTCGCGATCAGGCCAATGGTTGCCGTGGATACGGTCTGCATGGTGTAGGTGGCGCCCGAGACTTCGTTGACGCGCGCGCCGTGGTGATAGGCGGTAGACATGGGTTAGCCCTCGGTGGTGATGGAGTCGGTGGTGGTCGGCGCGTCCGAGGGAGGCGCGGTGAGGTAGCCGGTCGGAGGCTGCTCGCCGAGCTGGGCGATGACATGCCGCATGCCATCGGCGGTCCAGTAGGTGAAGCCGCGGTAGTCGGCGACGAACACCCAGGTGGCGTGCTCGTCGTTCCACTGCACCGACTGGTGCAGGCCGGGCGTCGGCGGGCAGAGCGTGGTGAGTGTGTCGGGCAGCTCGCGGCCAGACGGCATGCGCGGAGCCAGCTCGCCGGTGGCCTTCCACCACACCGGGAAGCGGCTGTAGTCCGGCTCCTGCTGCCAGGCGCGCGCCGTGGGGTTCCAGACATTGCGCAGCGGCTGTGCATCGCTGAACACCGGCGGCGGTTCGGCGGTCACCCCGTCGGGCGGCGTCTCGCCGAGTTTCAGGGTGTTCGGGATCGGGCGGCCCGTCGCGATGTCCCACAGCATTACGCCGCGGTAGTTGGGCACGATGTCCCAGGCATCGCCGATGGCGTTGAGGCGCGCCGCCTGGTGCGGACCCATCTCCGTGGGCGGCTTCGCCTCCACCACGTTCGGAGGGAGGTGGTACGTGCCTTCCGTGGGCGAGAGATAGACCAGCACGGCGCATAGGTACTCGCGCGTGGTGGTGTCGAAGCTGTAGGCGTACGTCGACGCCGGCAGATGGTCGGACATGGGATGGCCTCAGTAGGCGATGAAATGGAACAGATGCCAGCCGGCCGCGAGGTTGGCGCCGTCGCCTGCTGCGGACACGGTGATGGTGTGGACGTGACCACCCGCACCACCGGCCGAGGCGCTGTGGTTGTGGTCGCCGACGGCGGCGATGTAGATCTCATGGGCGTGGCCGCCCGCGCCGTTCATGCCGATGTTGTGACCGTGGGTGCCGTTGCCGTCGATGCTGAGGCCGTGCTGGTGGTCGCCTGCGGCGGCGGTGTTGGCGCCCGCGCTTTGCAAGCGAGGGCTGCCGGCGCCCTGGTAACCCACGTCACCCCACGCATTGGTGATGATGGATGCGCCATTGGCCGCGGTGTGCGTGTGGCCCCCGGCTACATTCGTCGCGCCGGTATGGCCGTGCCAGCCCTGGCCATCAGTCCAGGCGCCGTGCGCGTGGTCACCCACGCCGCTGGAACTGGCACCGTGCGCGTGTCCGCCGGCGGCGACGATGGACACCGTGTGGCTGTGATCGCCGACGGCCGCTGCGGTGGCGCCGTGGGTATGGCTCAGCACGGAGCCTGCGCTATAGGTGCCGACCTTCTGCGGGTCCACCGTGGCCTTGATCACTGCACCTTCGCCGAAGGCGGGCACGTTGAAGGTGGTCTTGCCGTCGCCCGCGCCAAAGCGCGTGCCGATGGCCGCGAACAGGTCGGCATAGTCGCCGCGGGAGATCGCCGCGCCGTTGCACAGCAGCGTGCCGGCGGGCGCCGACAGCGCGGCCGAGACGATGATCTGACCCGGCACGTAACGCGAGCGTGCATCGAGCTTGGCGGACAGCGCCGTGATCAGGCCAATGATGTCGGCCATCGGGTGCTGATGCGGTGCAGCCTTGAATTCTGGCCCGATGGCGTCGCGGAACTGCGCCGCATTGGCGAGGGCCAGTAACGGCTTGACGAAGGGGGAGGGCGCCGAGGCGCCCAAGCGGTCGTCCAACGTGTCGCGCAACCCGCGTGCGGTGATGGCGCGCTGCGTGTCCCGGCCGTCCTTGGCTTCCGCCGAGGTGGCCAGCTCCACCACGCCGAGCAGGTCGGTGGTCGCTGCCGGGTTGTGGAAGGTGGTATCGCCGAACGTGATCTGCGTGGTGTCCAGTGCCTTGAACTGGATATCGACGGCCAGCTGCATCGTGGACGCTGCGGATTTTTCCACGATCACGTCAGCCTGGCCGTACGAGCCCAGCAGTGTGCCGTCATCCAGATAGAAGCCGTAGCCGCGCACGGAATACATGGCCCCGGGTGTCGCGTCGGTGACAGTGACGTGGATCGTGTCCGCCGCGGTGGCGCCCCCAGCGAGTGTGGAGACGCGCTTGATTTCGTTGGGTACGGGTTGGCCTGGGGCGAAGGCAGTCGCCGTGAGGCCGACGGTAGCGACGCGCACTGCGCGCGTACCGTCACCGTCCGGATTGCGCATCGCCGCAAGGCCTTCGGGGGTAAGCGTGAAGCCGAGAGCCATATCAGGCGACATCCTCAAATTTCATGTGGGCATAGGACTGCGCGCGCACCGCGCGTACGACACCGACGCCGCCGAGGACATGCAGGCCTTGGGTGACAACGAAATGGGAGCGCGCGGGCTTGGTGCGGGTGATTTCCGCGATGATGTCTTCCACGTACGCGGCGCTGGCTTCGGTGCCACCTTGGCCGGACACGGTGACGATCACGTCGAAGGTGTGGGGAATGCCCCGGGGCGTCTTCTGCCACCATTCGACGATAGTGACGAAGGCGCCGAAGGCAGCCGCCACATCACGGACGGCTTTCGCGGTGCCTTTGCGACGGGCGATGTCGATGGCCTGCGCGGTGCGCGCGCGCTTCACAGAGTCGGGCCAATAGGTCTTCCAGCTATCCAGGCCGACTGACCAGGCCAGCCACGGCAGCAGCTCGGCGCTGATCGCATAGGCATTCCACAGCGTGCGCAGTGGCACACGAACATCCGTCAGGCGCAGCGTGACCGCTTCGAGGGTGCGTTCCAGCGGCGTACTGTTGGGCGGCAACAGGCTACGCACCGATGCCACCGTAGGTCATGTCGATGTCGGCCGGGTCGCAGTACGCGGCCTGGGTGGCGGAGATGACGATGTCCTCCACGGGCTCCAGAAGGTCCACCTTCTGGATACCCGCCGCGTGCAGGGCGGCGTAGAGGCCCGAGACCGCAATCGAGCGACGCAGGCGGCGCGCATCGGCCAGGTAGATATCCAGCTGGCGACGTGCAGCGGCCATGGCAATCATGGGATCGGGGCCAGCGTAGGACCAGAGCTTGGCGCGCAGCTTGAAGCGCACGATGTCGGCCGACTTCACGGTGACGGCATCGGTCAGGGGGCGGACGCCGTCCGCGTTGACGCGCTCCAGCACGGCGGCCAGGAGTGCGCTATCCGCGTGCCCGTCCCCCTTGCGTGACAGCACCGACACGATCACCTCCCCCGGCCAAACGGCGGTGTCGAGCGTCTGCGTCATGGCGGCGATCAGCTCCGGCGTGGCGCTGTGAGCAGCCAGCACGGCGAACACCAAGGTGCGGATATCGTCGGGTTGGGGACTGACGGCGCTAGCGTCCAGCACGTCGCCGGATGCGCTGCGCGCATGGAAGACATAAGCCGCCTCCGGGCCGGCGACGGAAAACGAGGCCGGCGCCAGGGTGATGCGTTCGCGGTAATCGTCGTCCGACTCGTAGACCGCCTCGATGCCCAGCTCCGGCTTGGCTTCGCGGAGCACCAGGCGCTTTACGTTGTAGAACGCACCCAGGTTGTCGAGATCGGCCCCTTTGGCGCTGGCCAGGAAGTTGGCGCGGGCCGCATCGTTCACGCGCTGGCGTAGGCCTAGCGCCACATAGGCGACCAGCTGCAATTGCTTCACTACCGGCTCCGACTCGCGGTCGAGGTCGAGCGCGGGGAGGGTGGGGTCGGCCTTGCGTTGTTCGTCCCACAGGGCGCGGAACATCGCTTTGCCCTGCGATAACAGGGTCTCGAAGTTGAGCGGTTCCACCACATCCGGTGGCGGCAAGCGGTCGAGCTGGATGGCGCCGGTCATACGGCGCCCCCCAGGGTGAGGGGGACGCTTAGCGCGACGGCGTCGCCGGTCGCCAGCGAACCCGTGATATCGAGCGCGAAGCGGCCGCGCAGGCCGTCGATGGCGGTCAGCGCGACGCGCTGCACGGTGATGCGCTTCTCCCAGCGCATGAGGGCGGTGGCCGTGGCAGCGAACAGGCGTACGCGGGTGGTGGCGTTCACCGGCGCATCCAGGAGGTCAAAGAGACGGCTGCCGTAGGTGCGGCGCGCGAGGCGACTGCCCAGCGGCGTGCTGAGAATGTCTGCGACAGATTGGGCGATGTGCTCGATCTCGGGCAGCATGGCGCCGGTGGTGCGCGACATGCCCGTCATGGTTGCGGCTTGCCTGACATGCTGCCGCCGGGCTGCACCTTGTCATGGGGGTGGTTGCGCAGGCTGATGCCGCCGGCCTTCACGTCGGCATCGCTGGTGATGTCCTGCGCGGTGTGCAGGGTCGCGTCGAAGGTGACCGCCTGAGTGGCGTGGAGGGCGCCGTCGACATCCACATCGCCGACCAGGTGAAAGCCGCCGGGGGCGGTCAGCTCCATACGGCCGCCTGCCGGTAGCGCACCCTTGAGTACATGGGCGGCCTGGTCGTATAGCAGCACCGCGCCATCACCAAAGGCGATCACCACGTTGTCGGCGGTGGCGCCGTCAGGCTTGGCGAAGGCGTCGTAGAAGATGCCCGTCAGGGCGACGGCAGCACCGAGGTTGCCGCCGGGAGAAAGCACGAGCACCTGCTCGCCGGGGGAGGGCGGCGACCAGGTGCGCGTGGCGCCGGCACGCGGCGCAAGCCAGGGAATGGGCTTGGTAATGAGACCGCCCACCGACACCACGACACGCGCGTTCGCCACATCCACCGTGGCGACGGTGCCGTAGCGAATCAGATTGGTGAGTTGCATGGGGTCTTCGTGCATGCGGTGCATGCTGCGGAAGACCTAGGCGCGATGCACTTAGGGGCTGTTCTGCCGTGCGCGTTCTAGAACGGATGGCGGATGCCGAGCAGTCTAATGATTGCCTCCGCCAAGTGCTCATCGCTCCTAGCCCCTGGTCGCGAAGAGATGACTGCTGTGACCGCGTTTGACCCGTTACACTTTAAGGGAGGTAGTTATACCTAGGCATACGGTTGCAGATGCCATTTGTGGCGCGTATCGCACTCGAAATGGTTGATGTAAGTCGATCCTTAGCGAGGAAGAGGGGGGGTTCCGGATGAGCGATGCACCACTTGACCATTGGGATGGCGATGCTTTCAGTCGAAAGCCAGTTGCTGACTATTTGACTAAGTCCCTTACTTCCCAATCTCGAAAACGAAGTGATCAAGGAAGAGGCCTAACTGTCGCTCTGGACGCGCCGTGGGGAGCAGGTAAAACGTTCTTCGTCCAGAAATGGAGTTGCGATCTGGGGCTCCTAGGTCACCCTGTGGTGTATTTCGACGCCTGGGAAAATGATATTGGTGACGAAGCATCTGTTGCGCTTATGGCTGCCGTCGTCGATGTCATGCACGCTTGGCAGAAAGCCAACCTTCCGAAGAATGCGAAATTGCGCAAGCAGGCGTCAGAGTTGCTCGCAGATTCGAAGAGAAACCTGCGGCGGGCGTTAGTGCCGGCCAGCAAAGTGCTGCTGAGTGGTGTTCTTCAAAAGGCTATCGGTGTTGGCTTTGATGAGCTCGGTGACGCTATATCGAAGAGTGGCTCGACTGAAGACTCTTGGGGGCGTGCAACTAAGGCGGCAGACGAGGTTCTAGATAAGTTGTTCCAGGAAAATCTGGTTAGCCATCAGTCGCGAAAGGATGATCTTGCCGCATTTCGGACGGCTGTCCATGATCATCTTCTGCTGGTCAAGGAGCACTCATCGAAAGAGTCTACGCTTCCAATGTTTATCTTTATCGATGAGCTGGATCGTTGCCGTCCATCCTATGCAGTGAAACTTCTGGAGGAGGTTAAGCATATCTTTGGGGTGGTTGATGTGGTCTACGTTATATCGACAAATTTGCATCAGCTTCAGAATTCAGTTCGCTCGCTCTATGGGGCTGATTTTGACGGTGCGGGCTATCTTCGGCGTCTTTTTGACCGTGAGTATCTTCTGCCGGCAACCGATTACCAGCGGTTCGCCTCTACTTTGTTTGACCAGGAGGGACCTATCACCCTTGCATCGACATATTCTGGGCTTCCTAAGAATAGTGGGTATGACGGTGGTTACACACACAGTTGGGACATGATCGTCTCGGCGTTCGGTCTCGATCTTCGCTCTCAGCACCAGTTGGTTCCCCTTGTAGAGGAGGTGGCGATGGCGTTAGATGGTGGCGGCCAGATTCATGCGCTGTGGTTGTTTTTCTTGTGTGCTGCCTTTCAGAAGAGTCGGACTTTATTTGACGCTTGTGTTGGACGGGAGTTCGAGCAGCCCGAGTTCGTGGATAGATGCGGGAGGGCGTTCGTCGCGAATCCAAAGATTGGCGCTTTTGCGCGATTTAATCGAGGCTATGGATCGGGAGGTAGAAGTTTTTTCCTATCGGAGGTGCTGGGTCACTATTACGAGTTCTCGGCTTATAATGAGAAGGAGGCGTACGATCTTCTTGATGGAGTGAATCGTAACGAGTACCCGTATTCTATCCTTGCCTACATCATGCAGCCGCTTGGCCAGCAGTGGAATATTTCCCGGCCTCGACCTATGCCTATCATGAACTATGCATCACTCGTAAGGAGTGCTGGCTTCGTGCTTAGAGGTGAGGATGATTCAGAGTGATGCGAGCTGGTGAAGCTGTTGACCTAGGCCGGTACTAATCGGTTGCCGATAAGATCGAGTGATGTCAGCGCGATAGATGAATCCATAGTAGATCGCGGATGCGTTCGCGATCGATATCGCTGAATCCGAGCATCGCTCGGCGTGGGTAACGCACCTCGTGAGCATTCGGTACGGGACGGTCGCGTAGGCCTTCTTGATGGACTCGTGCAATGCGTGCGACTCGGCCAGCGAAGCCGACATGGGCCGCATCCGCGGTGCCAGATGCGCGTAGCCATCGCGCCGTGCGTAGCTTGGAGAACATTGCCGCGCGTCGACGAATGGCACCACTTCTTTCTCGTAGCCGCGGCTTGCGCGGTACGAAGGGCGCCCCCTCGGCGTCGCGCTGTGCCGCGATGCGCTGCTGCTGCGACCGGCGCAGTTCGCGGGCGATAGTGACTGCCAGCTTGCGACGCGCCGGCGGCTCCAGCTTGGCCAGGAGCACGCCGGCCCAGCTTTCCAACTGGCTCAGTGGATCTGCGCTCACCACAGGGCCGTTGGGTCGGAGGGCGGCGGTGCTGGCTGCTCGAAGGCGTCGCCGCGACCGATCACGGTCTCTGTTACATCCAGCTGGAACTGCACGTCCGCCAGTTCGTTGGTCATCAATTCCGCTTCGAACCGTACGGCATTGCGCATGGCCTCAGGGCTGAGCAGCAGGTCCGGCTGGGTCTCGGCGAGCCAGCGCACCACCGTCGCGGTGAGCGCATTCATATCGCCGGCATAGTCCTGCACGATCACGGTGAGCTGGTAGGCGTATTCCCAGCTGTTGCCCGCGGCGCCGGTGGTGATGACTCTCCCGCGCTCGGCAAAGATCAGCAGCTTCTGCGGATCGTTGGCGATGTCGGGAAGGTGCTGCAGTAAGGCAGTGCGCAGGCTCCCCGGCTTAATCATGGGCCGGCACTTCGCTGTAGGGCGGCGCCTGCAGGCGATCGATCAGCGCGTTGAGCTGGACGATGGCGTCGTGGCAGGTGCCGTAGTTGTCGGCGATGACGACGGCGGCGTCAGAGGCTTTAACGCCGGAGGCCTGCGCATCAGCAGGTCCGGGAGGGCCGGGCAGTAGGGCCGCGGCGGCGGCGTCGTGCAGGCGCAAAAAGCCGACAGGGAGAGGGTAAGCATCATCAGTGCTGGGCGTGACATAGCGGGGTGCCTCGCGTTGGATGTCGTGGATGACCTGGCGGACCTCACGTACGCGGTCCACATAGCGGGTGACGGTCTGGATGTCCGCCCTGGCGGCGCTGGCCTCGAAGCTGGCCACCACCATCTGCGTTTGCGCGTTGGCCAAGTCGTGGCCGAGCGTGGCCAGCCGGTCGTGCTGCCAGATGAGCGCGGCGGCGGCCAGGGCCAGCAGCGCGAGCAGGGCGGTGGCGGCGTATCTCATGGTCACATCCCCACGCGGTTGAGCACCCAGCCGAAGGCGAACCGCCGCTGCGTGCGATTCGCCTCGCTCAGTTCGAGGTACCGGGCGCCCTGGGAGCTGTTGATGCCTTTGAGCAGGGCGGTGGTGCCCATGGGGCCACGCCAGCGTAGGAAGGTGCGGAGTGCGTCGAGCGTCTTGTTGCCCACCTGGCCATCGACCACCAGTTCCGCGTAACGCGTGCCAGTGTCGTTGAAGGCGTTGAGCCAGCGCTGCAGGAATGCCGCCGCGGTCGCGGTCCCCATGTTGACGCCGGTGTCCACCAGCTTGGCGCCGATGTCCGGGGCGATGGCCACGATATCGCCGAAGCGCGGCGCGTCCACATACATCGCTCGATAGATCGCGCGCGCCGTCGCTTCGGAAAGCGTCGTCATGGGGCGGATGTAGCCATAGGCGCGCGCCGTCGCCGCGGTGATGCCCCAACGGGTTTCGCCTCCGCGGTCGGCTGCGTCGTTGACGTAGCCACCTTCGGCCTTGATCACGTCGGAAAGGATGCGTTCGATGCGCTGCTCGGCCAGCTCGATCATCGGCGCACCTTCCGGCGGAGGGCGCGCAGGGCGTCCCACGCGGTGCGCAGAGCATGCGCCAGGTCGCCTCGGTGCCAGATGAGCAGGGCGGCCAGGGCGGTGCTGGCGAGCGCTTCCAGCGGCCCCGGCGGCGGGCGGACGCCGCACAGCAGTTTGATCACCGTCATCAGGCAGGCAACCACCAGCAGCCAGGCCAGCCAGGCGATACCGCGGCGATGTGGGGACGGGCCGCGACGGTACATGGCCAGCTGCCAGGCGATGACCAGACAGGCGATCAGTTGCACCAGGGGCCAGACGTTGGACGGGGTGAGCAGGGGCATGGGTCAGGCTCCGCGCTTGGTAAAGAGGGATGCGACATCCAGCGCTTTGACGCGCTCGATGACTTGCATGGCGACGGTGACGGCCACGGCGCCACCGAGGAATCCGGCCAGGCCTTTGCTCTGCAGAGGCACCAGGTTCAGTACCTCGGGCGCGGCGAAGTAGCCGGCGGCGGTGCTGACCAGCAGGTACACCGCGCGCCGCAACGGCGGGAGGTCGCGTGCGCTGGTGACGTACAGCGTTCCGCCGGCGAGGGCGCCCACGAGGGCGTCCCCATCGATACCGGGAAGGAGGGCGGTGGTCGCGGCCGTAGCGGTGATCGCCGCGGACGTCAGGAAGGCGCTTGCGGGCTCGGTCATCGTCAGTCCCATAGCTGTTGGGTGGGGATTACGGGGGTAGCAGTGGTGGCCGAGCGCTCGGGCAGCTGCACCAGGGTGCCCGTGGGGAGGATCGGGCCGAGGTCCGCGAGGTCGCGATTGAGTTCGTACACGGCTTCCACCACGCCCGCGGTGGCGCCCAGCTCACGCCAGCACAGCGCGTCCAGCGTGTCGCCTTGGACGGAGCGCACGGCGGCCACTAGATCAGCTCCACGACGGTGCGCGAGCGGCCGAGGATGTCGGCCAGTGCCCATTGCGCATTACGCCGAAACTCATCTGCCGCGGCGACTTCGGACTCGGCGCGGTGATCGCCGGCACGCGTGTTGTCCCAATCGCGATAGTGCTCCGCGAGGTCGGCCTGCACGGTGCAGGCGACGGCGCGCAGATAGCGCTGGACCAGCACCGACTTGCCGTCGAGGGTGTCGTCCATGTCGGCCGCAGACTCCCAGCCCTCGGCTTTCTTCGAGGCGCGAAAGGCCATGAGCTGGGCGTTGATGAATAACGCAGCGGTGATCGTGGCCGCGCGCAGGCGCGCCGCCGTGACGTTGCCGGTGAGTCGTGTGGAGGCGCGCAGCGCGCCGAGGTCGATGTCCGGCCAGAAGCCATCGTTGGTGATCGGCGGGCCATCGTCGGTCAGAGGGGTGGCGGCTGCGCCGCCGTTGCCAGTCAAGGTGCCCATGGTGGTCTCGATAGATGCGGCGGTGGACGGGTGGGTCAGGTGTCGTCCTGAGGCGACCCTCGCCACCCGTGCCGCCGCGGCGCCGGGGGTGGCTCAGGTGCCGCCTTGCGGCGGCGGTTCGGGGGCGGCGTGATCGCCGGGGAGATGGCGCAGCCGGCGTTCCAGCTGCTCGATGTCTTTTTTGGCGCCCACCTTGTCGTGCAGCTCCACCGCACGGCGCAGGTACACCAGCGCTCCGCCGGGCTCGGTTTCCGCGAGCAGGCGTCCGAGTGCGAAGTGCAACTTGGCGCGCACCTGGTCGGGCATGTCGTAGGGTCCGGTGACGTCCATCACCTCGCGCAGGACCGCCACGTCGAAAGGCTTGCCAGCCGTGTAGGCCTTGAGCGCCTGTTCGGCCGGTTCCTCGGCCACCAGCGTGGCCGTGGTGCGCTGGAAGCGATCGGGCATCGACAGGTTGTGTGTCAGCACGTAGCGGGCGATCGGTAGCGCACCGGCGAAGTCGCCCACGTCGATACGCCAACACAGCACGTAGCCGAGCACGTCATCCTGCACGCCCTGGCCGCCGGCGATCACGCCGGACACATAGGCCTCGTAGTCGGGCAGCAGCTCGCGCTTGGCGTCGATCTTCCGCTCCACCGATTGCAGGAGCTTGAGGCGGCGGCGGTCGGTATCGAGCTTGGCGCGGATCAGGGCGTGCGCCTGCGAGGTGGAGCGATCCACCGCCGCACCAGGCGCCGCGTTCGCGGTCGCCTGGGCAGCCTGCACGCGCATCAGATGTTCCAAGGCGGGTGAGGGCATCGTGGCGATCCTCAGGGAGCCTTGGACCAGTCGCCGAGCACGATGTTTTCGAGCAACACCGCACCGCGCAGTCGCTCGATGACATACGCGTCGTTGCTCGACTGGTAGTCGGCGATGCGGTCGTACTCCGGCTCATCCCGGAGCATGCGGCGACGGCCGCCGGTCTGGTAATAGATCGACAGGTTGTCCGGGCGGGTGATCAGCAAGGACGTGCTCGGGAAGTAGGGCAGACCCAGCGCGGTCAGGCCGCCCATGAGCTTCTGGCTCACCAGCACCTGGGTCGCCAGCTCGTCGGTGGCGCGCTGGTCCTGGTTGATCTTGGGGAAATACTTGTCGTGCAGCAGCTTGCGGTTCACGTGCACGCGCAGGCCGGTGTCTTCCTGAAACCACGGCGCCAGAATCTGGATGGCGTCGTACACCAGCGCGTCCAGGTTGGCGTAGTGACCGCCGGGACCGACCCGGATTTCACCGGTGCCGGCCTTGCCTTCCTTCATCACCTGCGCCGGCGCCTGCTCGCGCAGCATCTGCAGCCAGCCCTTGTTGACGTCCTGCAGCAGCGGGTTGTTGGTGAGGTCGGTATCGGCGGCCACACTGGTGCCGTTCCAGCCGATCATGAGGCGATCCAGCGCCTGCTGCTGGACCAGCTCGCCGCTCACGCGCGGCTGAAAGTCGGGGAAGTGTGCCCAGGCGTCCAGCGTGGCGTACTTGATGGCCGTGTCGAAATTGGTCTGGAAGCACTCGTACGGCTTGGCGTCCAGGTCGTGCATTTCGCGCGGGTTGCGGCGCTTGCCGCCGCTGGTGTTCGTGCGGCTGGCCGACGGCCCCTTGATGCCCAGGCCCAGCTTCTCGCCGGTCTTCTCGGTCACCGGCTGGATGTTGACCAGGCGCAAGTACTCGCTCGATTCCTGGATGCGGTTCTCCATGGTCTGCTGCACGGAGGGCTGCACGTCGAACTTTTCGGTGGCGCTGGGTACGCCGTTGAGCGTCGCGATCTGCGCAGCCAGGGCGTTGAACGCGATGCGGGTCGGATTCTTCATGGGTGTCCTTGTGGGTCGGTAGAAGGGCGCGCGGCGCGATCAGAAGTCGGTCAGCACCTGGCCGGAGCCATTGGCCTGCGGGCGGTTGGCCGCCGGCGCGGGGGTGGTGTTGAACTTCAGTTCGACGGCTTCCAGGCGCTGAGCGAAGGCGTCCAGCTGCTGCCTGTGCTGCTGCACGGTGGCATCCACGGTCTGGAACTTCTGCGCGGTCTGCGTGCTCTGCACCTCCCCGTGCTCGGCCACCTCTTCGATGGCCGCGGCCAGGTCGGTGAAGCGGGCGTCGTCGGAGGCATCCTTGCGGCGGAACATCTCGCGCACCTTGGTCAGCACGCTGGGCTTGGTCGGTTCGTCGGTGGTGAACTCGATCACCGCTTCGGTGGCTTCGCCGAACACGTTGTCGGGATGCTGCTTGCGTGCGGTAAGCGGGCTCGCCTCCGGATGCTGGGCGGTGAACTTGAGCATTTCTGTGCCCAGGCTGGCCGGCGTATCGGTGACGGCCAGGCCGACCAGGTAGGCGCGGCCGGTATCGGCGAACTTCGGGGACACCTCGGCGCTGGTGAAGACCTTTTGCATGGAGCCCACCAGCTTCACCAGGTCATCGCTCGGCGTGATGGTGGCGAACAGTTCCAGCTTGCCGGTGCCGTTCTCGGTGGCTTCCAGCGCGTCCACAAAACCGTAGTTCTTGAACGGGCTATCGGGCAGGGCGCTACGGATGTGCTCGATGTTGATGCCGGCGCGGTACTTGGCCGGGTCGTAGGTGGCGGCCATATCCCTGATCCAACCGCGTTCGACCACGCGGCCGTCGACGGTGGCGCCTTCGGTGAAAATGCGGAACTTCTTCGATTTCTTGGCGGGTGCCGGCATGGATCGGCCTCGATGTGGGTGAGTGGTTGTAAGTAGGGAGCCAGCATCGGGACGAGGGCAGGACGCAGCAACGCGCGGCTGTTCTGCGCAGCCCGTGTCAGAACGAGCGCAGGGCGACGTGATCGCGGGTCGTGCCTACGTTGTCGCGCATGCCGATGCCGACCATGGATCCCCGACGACACGCACGCAGCCTGTTCTTCCAGGGCTGGGGCGTCACCGAGATTGCCCAGCACCTATCGCTCTCGCGCTCCACGGTGGAAGCGTGGAAGCAACGCGACGAGTGGGCCGCCGCGCGTTCGATCGATCGCGTCGAAATGCAGCTGGATGTGCGCCTGTGCCAGCTCATCATGAAAGAGCCCAAGAGCGGCGGCGACTACAAGGAAATCGATCTACTCACGCGGCAGATTGAGCGCCTGGCGCGCGTGCGCCGCTATGAAGCGCCAGGCGGGCACGAAGGCGACCTCAACCCCGCGGTGGCCAATCGCAACGCGAAGGCGCGGCGCAAGCCGGTGCGCAACGAGTACAGCCCGGAGCAGGGCGCGCGGCTACGTGAGGCCTTTCTCGATTCGCTATTTGCCTATCAGCGCACGTGGCACGAGCAAGGCCTGGCACGCCGTATCCGTAACATCCTCAAGTCGCGCCAGATTGGTGCCACCTGGTACTTCGCCCGCGAAGCGCTGGCCGATGCGATGGACACCGGTAGGAATCAGATTTTCCTGTCGGCCAGTCGTGCGCAGGCGGATGTGTTTCGGCAGTACCTGACGCAGTTCGCCAAGGATGCGGCCGATATCGAGTTGAAGGGCGATCCGCTGATCCTGCCCAACGATGCCACGCTGTACTTTCTGGGTACCAACTCGCGCACGGCCCAGAGCTACCACGGCAACCTGTACTTTGACGAGTATTTTTGGGTTCACAGTTTCCAGACGCTACGCAAGGTGGCGTCGGGCATGTCCAGCCACAAGAAGTGGCGGCAGACCTACTTCTCCACACCGTCATCGCTGAGCCACGACGCCTATCCCTTCTGGTCGGGTGCGCAGTTCAACAAGGGCCGCGCCAAAGCCGACCGCGTCGATATCGATACCTCGCACGCCGCGCTCGCGGCCGGGCTGTACTGCGCGGACGGGCAGTGGCGCCAAATCGTCTCGGTGATGGATGCGCTGGCCGGCGGCTGCGACCTGTTCGACATCGACCAGCTGCGGCTGGAGTACGGTGACGACGAGTTCCTGCAGCTCTTCATGTGCGCGTTCATTGACGACAGCGCGTCCGTGTTCCCGTTCAACCTTGTGAAGCGCTGCCTAGTGGATAGCTGGGACACGTGGGATGACTTCCGTGTCTACGCACCGAGGCCGGTGGGTGATGCCGAGGTGTCCATCGGCTTTGACCCGTCCAAGGGCGCGAGCGGTGGCGATCCGTCCGGCTGCACCGTCAACGCGTTGCCCACCCGGCAGCGCGACCTATTCCGCGTGCTGGAGAAATTCCAGTGGCCGGGGCAGGACTTCGACGCCCAGGCCGGCAACATCAAGGCACTGTGCGACCGCTACCGCGTGGCGGACATCGCTATCGACACAACGGGCATGGGTACGGGCGTGTACCAATTGGTGAAGCAGTTCTTCCCGATGGCGCGGGCGATCCAGTACTCGCCCGAGACCAAGGGCCAGATGGTCATGAAGACCCAGGACGTCATGAACAAGGGGCGCCTGGAGTTCGATGCCGGCTGGACCGATCTGGCTGCCGCCTTCATGGCCATCCGCAAGACGATGACGCCCAGCGGCCGCCACGTGACCTATGACGCCAGCCGCTCGGCGGACGTCGGCCATGCGGACCTCGCCTGGTCCGTCATGCATTCCCTCATCTACGAACCGCTGGAAGGCCGTGCGGCCCACAGCCAGAACGTCATGGAGATTTTCTAATGAGCAAGCGCAAGCGCCGGGCAGAGACGGCTGTGGTCCTGAAAGATACGTCGGCCGGTGGTCGCTTCGAGGCCTTCACCTTTGGCGATCCGGAGCCGATCGATCGGGCCAACCTGCTGGACTACGTGCAGGTGTGGCACAACAGCCGATGGTATGAGCCGCCGGTTAGCCTGACCGGCCTGGCCAACATGTTGCAGATTGCACCGCATCACTCGTCGGCCATCTATGTGAAGCGGAATCTGCTGGTTTCCTCGTTCCAGCCGTCGCGCTACCTGTCGGTGGCCGAGTTCGAAGCATTCGCGATGGACTATCTGACGTTCGGTCAGGCCTATTTGGAGTGTGAGGAGGCCATGTCCGGCAAGCTGCTGCGGACCAAGCACACGCCGTCGCTGTTCACCCGCCGCGGGGTCGAAGAGGGTAAGTTCTGGTTCGCGCCGCTGAATGCCCAGGCCTTCCAGTTCGAGCGCCCGGTGGTGCAGATGAAGGCGCCAGATGTGCGGCAAGAGGTGTATGGCATCCCCGAGTACTTGAGTGCGCTGCATGCGGCTCAGCTCAATCGTTCGGCCACCTTGTTCCGACGCAAGTATTACGACAACGGGTCGCACGCCGGCTTCATCCTCTACATGACGGACCCGGCGCAGAACCCCGATGACGTCGACAATTTGCGCAAGGCGCTCAAGGGTGCGAAGGGGCCGGGTAACTTCCGCAACCTCTTTATGTACGCGCCGAGCGGAAAGAAAGACGGCTTGCAGCTGATCCCAATCAGCGAGGTGGCGGCCAAGGATGACTTCGCGTCGATCAAGAATGCGAGCCGCGATGACATCCTTGCTGCGCATCGCGTGCCGCCGCAGTTGTTGGGGATGATTCCGACCAATGCCGGTGGCTTTGGCGATGTGGAGAAGGCGACGCAGGTGTTTCTGGCCAATGAGGTGGCACCAATCCAGGTCCGCATGCTCGGATTGAATGATGCGATGGGCGCCGAGGTCTTTCGATTCAGTTCGGGCCAGTCATCGACTTCGACTAAGGCTTAGTGGTGTGTCACTAGGGGGGGCACAGCCACATGGGTGCAAGAGGGCACGGCTTACTTTCGTTTCCGACGAAGGGAGCAGAGCATCAAGCATTCGAGCGCGTACTCGAATTCAAGGACTGAAGGACTGTCTCCGGGAAAGCTTTCGAGACGCATGCTATCGGGATCGGGGTTCTTGTCGGTGATTCGCAAGCCCGCGAAGTATGACTCAACGTCCTGGAAATAGATGGTGTTTACTTCGTCATCGCCCAAGTTCCTTCCTATGTAGACCAATGAGCTAACTGTTGGGATCATCATGTCTTGATCAACGTACGTGACATGGAAGTACGTCTCGCCAATGGCTAGTTCGTTGCTGCTAACGTACTGCGCGTACGGTGGAATCTCCCGCTGATCGAATGTGAACATGGCAATGTTTCCGGGTGCGTGGTGAGTTCGAAGGTGAGGGTCCTTATGAGCGAAGATGGCGGCCAAGGCCGCCTTCTTCGTCTTGCGGAACTGGTAGGGCAGTCAACGCACATACATCCCATGCGCCCTTTCAAGTTACGCGAGAAGGTTTCCTTCAGCTATGCGCTTAAGATGCGTGAGCATGGCGCGCTGGCCAACAGGGAAGCCTTTGATGCTAAGAAAGATTTGCCGCTGCCCTCCATCTAGTTTCATCTGCAGAACGCGTTCAATGGCGCTGAAGTGATTGCCGTATTTCTCAGTGAGTTCTATGGAAGGTAGGTTTTGTACAAATCGCCTTCCGTCCTCCGCGTAAATATAGTCGTCCCCTTTTGGTAGCTGTTGAAGGTGGAGATCAATTCCGGTCCGGAAGCTGACATCAAGCAATTTCGCGCTGGAGAAGTCATTGCCTCGGAACTCGTTGTACTCCCGCGATGGTGGCCTAGTGGGGCGATCTTGTAGGGGCGTTCCATTAAAGAAGCCCTTCTTGATGACGCCAGAAAAGAGGCAGTCGATAAATTCTGCGTCGATGCCTCTGAACACTTGAATCTTCGCATTGCGAAATGTGCACCGTTCGAACCGTGCATTCCCTGGGGCACTGGCGTAGATTTCCGCGCCATCAAAACAGCAGTCCACATAGCGAGACTGATCTATCCCGCCGCCAAAGCAAGCCTGTTCAAATCGCGTGTTGGAGAAGTCGCAGTGGTTGAAAGTAGAGCCGATGGCTACGAAGTCGGGCCATCTTTCGCCCCGAAAGCTTTCGCCGTCAAGGGTCTGTTGATCAACTACCTTTCTTTCTCGTAGTAGTCGCTCAAGCTGCTTAGGTGGAATCGTCTTTGGCATTTTCTCATTCAACTGTCGCGATGGATTGCTCATGTGCAAAGAAGGCGGCCGGAGGCCGCCTTCTTTGTTGTTGCTCAAATATATAAAGTCTCATGCGGCCCGGCGTGCCCATTCCTCGTAGACCTCACGGAGGCGAGTTGACGGCCGCTGCTTGCGAGCGAGGCCATGCGCAACGTTGATGGCGATTCTGATCGGATTGAGTTGTAAGGGACCAAATGGTGTTAGGAGAGGTTGTCCGAAATCCATGTCCTTCCTGCTCCTAAAATCCTGAGTCCACTTAAGATTTGGATGATGTGCGATTAGCGTCTGAGCCAAATATAGACCGACATCAAACCCAATAGAGTAGCTCTCTTCTGTTAGCACATCCTTAGGAGGATCGATCGAGTACTGAGACTTGCCCTTTAGGGCTCCCAACTCATCTTCTGTCCGTTCGCGGACAGATACGTGAGCGGACATCCATTCGCCAAGGATATCAATCGATGATTCGCTATTGTTGGGATCCCAGTCACTAAAGGCCGGATCGCTCCTAATGAAAGCGGTCAACTGATGAATGCGATCAGGGATAGACGCCATCACCCAAGCGAAGTATGCCTTCAGCTCTTCCTTAGTCATTTCCCAGAAGTCTAGGCTGAAAGGGGGGTGGATTGCCTGATAGTTCATATTGCCTCTTAATGGTAGACGACGCCGATGCCGGCATCTTTTAGCATGTCCAGCACGGACGGTGCTGCTCCGATACGGCCAGTCACCGGGCTGGTAAAGAAATGCCACTCAGCTGAAATAATTTCACCAGTTTGAAGGAGCTCAGCATCCTTGGCGATTTGGGCGCGCGTTGTGCCAGACATTGACAAGTAACCTACTTTCGACTCATAGGCGATGCCTTCGGCAAATTGATCTACATAACGCGCCCCAAGCGAAGTTCGGAAGAACTTCTGCGAGGTTCCTCCCAGGGAGTTTAGGAAGGTTTCACCCACCTTGCCGGTTGATCCAATGCCTGCGTAGGTCTCTTTGACGGCAACGTTAGCTACTACCTTCTCAGTGCACATGGCTCCGGCGCGCCATGCCTGCCATTCACCTGCAGTAAGGACAGTGAGTACCTGCTCCGCAACCGTTGTGCTGGCATAAAGCGCCGACATTCCGTAATGCTCATCGTGCCACGCATTGACCGACGCGTCCCAGGCCGCCTGTCCGGGAACAAGCATGAGCTGCCAATTGTCGCTTTTCTGCTGTGTGCCGAGGAGGTCGAACGCGATCAGTGGATTGCTGCTCACATAACCGTAGGTACTTAACCCGCCATCGAGACCGGTCGGGTCGCTCTGGATGTATCGACCGCAGGCTGGGCAGTAGTCTCGGAAACCGTTATGCACTAAGCCGGACTCGGCATCGAAATACTGCCCAGCGAAGCGCAGATTGAAAACGTAGCCGGTAGGAGCTATGGGCGATTGCTCGCCAAACGGATTGCCTTGCAAGCTCCATTGCCAGAGGGTAGCGCCAGTCGCGTCGGTGATAGCGCGGGGCGTGTTGAGCCCATCGGCGTGAACGTAACTCACGGTGCTGGCGGTACCAACGATATCCACCACGGCAACCGGCATATCGCCCAGCCAGAGGTAGTCCCTGTTCGTGGTTCCGTACTCGCCCACGAGCTGGCTGCTTTCGTCATAAGCAAAGCGTTCGTTGATGGCTTGCGGAAGCGAAGCCGTCTTTGCAATGCGCTGGCCTGCAGCGTTGTAAGTGTAGTTACCAACGGTCTGGCCATTCCGTTGCACTACGATGAGCCGATTCCGCCCGTTGTACCCATAACCAAATGTCTCGCCACCGGTAGCGTTGCCGGTGACGTTGCCGTTGGCGTCGTAGGTGAAGGCGCTGCTGCCGATACTGGTGAGCCAATGGCTATTGGTCTGGTAGCCGTAGGCGCCTGTCGCCAATCCAGCACTGGCCTTGCTGAGGCGGTCGCCGGTCTTGCTGTAGGTGTAGGCCTCGATGGCGATTCCGGACGGGCCGCTGACGCTCGTTAGCCGATATAGGGGGTCGTAGCTGTAGGTCTCGGTGGCGGGATTGGCACCGGGACTGTTACCTAGGGCGATGATGTTGTTCATGACATCGCGAGCAAAGTGCAGGTTCAGCACTGGGCTGACCACGTCAGTGACGGCGTAGTTGGCGTCATAGGTGCGGGTCACTGTCTGTCCGTTACCCAGGATGTAGCTGGTGACGGGGCCAAACGGTAGGTATGTGATACTGGTGACGACGTTTCCTGCACCCGCACCTGTCACGCCGGGCAGAAGAACGGTCATGCTACTGATTCGGCCGGCCGCATCGCGGACATGCTGAACGGATGTGCCGCTGGGGGTCAGTATGCTCGCCACGCGGCCAGCCAGCGTGTAGCTATAACCTATCGCGTCCGTCTGCGTGCCCTGCGTTTGACGCTTCTGCACCATGTTGCCGCGGGCGTCGTAGCAGTACGTAGTAGTAACCGTGTTCTCCACGATCCGGGTCAGCTTGCCAATCGGATACGAGGCAGTGCAGCCGGTCGTAGTATTGGACTCGTCGTAGAAGTACGCGATATTGAGCGAGCTGTCGGTGTATGTCCTGGCCGTCTGACGATTCAGGGCGTCATAGGTGCTTGTGCTCGTCACGCCCTTCGCATCGGTGCGTTGGATGGCATTGCCCGCGGCGTCGTAGACATAGGTGGTCGTGCCGGTATCCGGGCTCTGTACTGATTTGAGGTCATCGAGGCCGTTGTAGCTATAGATCGTATTCAGGCCATCGGGATCGCCCACACCTTCCAAGTGGTCGCTGGCATCGTAGGATGAGACGCTTTGCGTATCCTTCGTTGCCGCGTCAGTGCCGTTGTAGTTGCCAATGGTGCTGACAAGGCGATGCAGCGCATCGTAGCCAAGCTTCCGTTGAACGCCCACTCCGTCGGAACTGTGAGTTGGTTGGCCTGACGCGCTGTAACCATCGGAATAGTTATAGCTCAGGATGGTTCGATTGAGGGCATCGACCACCGTCAGCAATTGACTGAGCGTGTTGTACGTTCGCGAGACCGTTCGTTTTAACGTGTTGGAGCTGTCGAACGTCTCTTCCTTGAGGCGATTGCCGGAGGCGTCCAAGGTGTAGTGGATGCGGTTACCAATGGCGTCCGTAATGTCGGTGACGCGGCCGGCATCATCGTAGGTGTAGTTCGTGGTGACGCCGTCGGCATCTTTGGACTGCGTGACGTTACCGATGGCATCGTAGGTAAGCGTCGTGGTGGCCGGGGTGCCAGCGCTATCGAGCGTCACCGTGAGGGGCCAGCCCTCAGGGGTGTACGTCATGACCGATACGATGCCATTCGGATCGATCGAACGCCCCGGGTTGCCGTACATGTCGTAGGTGTCGTAGCTCGTGACGTGACCCAGCGGATCGGTCACCGTCGCGACACGTCCCTGCGCGTCATAGGTGAAACTGGTGACGTCGCTGACGTCCGTTCGGGGGCCATCCACGGTGGCTACCCAACCCTGGGTGTTATAGGTCTTGGCCGTCGTGCGATCCGGCGTTGTGGCGTGCGCCATGGCCATCAGAAGGCCAAGGCTGACCAGGCTCCATCGAAATCCCTTTTTCATGGTCGTCATTCCTTGGTGGCGTGCACGCTAGTGCTCAG
The DNA here is from genome assembly GCF_049532885.1 of Dyella marensis. Lineage (NCBI taxonomy): Bacteria > Pseudomonadati > Pseudomonadota > Gammaproteobacteria > Lysobacterales > Rhodanobacteraceae > Dyella > Dyella marensis. Next base: position 4,337,193 of record NZ_CP064029.1, on the reverse strand, counting down.
CGGACGGCCCTGGGTGTCATAGGTATAGGTGATGACTCGATCCGCGGTGGTCATCGTCAGGGGAAGGAAGCGCGTAGCGTCCCAGGTGGTGGTGATCGTCCGTTCCTGTGGCGTGCCCTTGGCTTCGATCCGGGTGACTTCGCGCCCCAACGTGTCGTAGGTGTATGTTGTGATGGTGCCAATCGCATCCGTCTTGGTATCGACCTGGCCATTGGCGGTATAGGTGTAGCTGGAGTTGCTGGCCGGGCAGCCGATCGCGGGCTCACCCTGCACCGCCGTTACTCGCTTGACGCCTTGGATGATCTGGTAGTGGTAAATCGTACTGTTACCCAGAGCGTTGGTAACCGTGGTCGTGCCATCCGAGTTGTAGGCGATGGTGACTTTGTCGGCGCCAATAGCGCGCTGGTTGGAGATGGCTCGCCCTTGGGCGTCATAGGCCCAGGTCGCGGACCGGATGCCACGTTCATCCGTGATTCCGGTCAGCAGGCGCGGATTGTTGGGATCGTCATAGATGTAGGTGCGCGAGGTCGTATGGCCTGGCCAGGTCCGGGTGACGGCCTTCATGCGGAACGTCGAGTCGAGCGTATAGGTCATGGTCAATCCGCCGACGATGAGGCTCTGTAGGTAGCCCTGCTTCTTGGCGAACTGGAGGGTATGCCCGCGCGAGTCGGCAACGGTGGCGGTCACCGTCAGGCCGTCCGAAGACGTGACATACGTCAGCGACTGGCTGAGGCTGTCGGCAAACTTCCAACGCGTCAGTTTGCCTTGCGCATTGAAGGTGAACTGCTCATTGGTGGGCGAGGTGTACACCCACAGCCCGCTGACTTTCGTCATGGAACCAAGCTCAGTCGGCTCAGGTGTCGCGACGCCATTGGTCAGCTTGAAGAGCGCTTGACGACCGTCGCTGAAAGTGATGACCAGGCCTTTGGTATTGATGTAGAGCGATGTCTCATAAGTGGATATCCAGCGACCGGAGGCACTGTTGTAGCTACGCTGGAAGCGGAGTTCTCCATCAGCATCGGCGTAGTCCATTTCGGATTCATAGACATTGCCTGTGCCAACGTTGACAGGGTCGCCGCACGAAACGATGCCCGCCACGGCAACGCTGGTGGGATCACCCATTTCCTTACGTGCTTGATCTTGATCCGCCGACTCGCACTGCCCCGATTGGGGGTTGTAGGTCTGATCGGCTGTACAGCCATCGCCGCCGCGCGTGATGGTGTGTGCGAAAGTAGCTGTCGAATTGATGGTGGGGCTGTAGGCGACGGTCGGGCAGTCGTAATAGACGAACTTCGGCGGGTTCGAGTTTGGCGATAGTGTCGGCGCTTTGTACGGCTGCGGTTGCGTGTACGACAGTGCGGCCAGTTTAGGCACGTCCGCCGCATATGCCACCTGACAAGCCTGATCGGGCGTGGTGTAGTGCGTAGCAGAAGCATTAGCCGGATCATCATCCAGCACGAAGTAGAAGTCCTCCGCTAGCACTGTAGTGCTGGCAAAAGTCAGGAGGAGAAGTAAGACAATGCGCATGGTCGGTCCTTCCGTAGACTTGGCAAAAAGGAGCTTTTCTGGAGCATCGGGTGCGCGAAAGAAAGCAGCGTTCGAGACGCTGTCACGCTGCGTTGCGTTGCGTTGCGTTGCGTTAGGAATGAAGCGGCGCGATCCTGGCTGGATCGTTGCGCTGGGGAATTCGAAGAACGCCGGCCTTACGGTGTGAAGAGAGCAATTCGATCATCCTGATCTCCAGATACTTAGCCTTCCTGGTTGCCACGGTGGTCCATGCACCATGGGTAATCTCCCTATGGGCGCTACGCCGCTCATAGGGTGAGTGAAATCCGCGACAAGATGACGATAGGGAGCGTCAAAGAAACGTGAATTGTCTGCTCATTTGCAGCGGTTGGCCCCAAATGACAGGCCCCGCGATGGCGGGGCCTGTCTTGACTCAATCGGGTGCGCCTACGCTCGGCGCTGTCTGCTTGGTTCCGTCGGCGAAGACAATAGTATCCGGTTCAAATTCGAACTTGATCTTCTCGGTGGGAGTGCTTCGCAGTGTCTTATCCGATTGCTCGAACTGGTTGTAATGTTTGGACGCTTGCCAGAGATACTTTGCTCCGGGCTGTATGTCATGGGTGATTGCGACATTTGAGCGAGTGATGATGTCACCGAACATGTCCCGAAATACAGCAGTGCCTTTGACGCCGGCTATGGCTTTGTCAGTTTTGTTCTCTATCGCTATTTCCAACTGAATCGTGTCTTCGTAGGTCCCTTCGCGAAAATTCGATGCTTCATAAGCTTTGGATACCAGAGCTACGGCGACGCTGTTATTCATGCGAGAAATTGCATCGTCGTGTTCTTTTTGCATGGAGGCTTTCAGCGCAGCGGCTTCGGCTTCACGCTGTGCTCTGGCTGCTTCGAACTCCTTCTGCTCTTGAATGGCCTGACCGATAGTCACGCCAATGCCGCTGGGCTTGTCGCCACCAAACGTGTGGCGGAGCGCATACTTGGCGACGAGTTCGCGTTCCTCGTTGGGGAGTTTCTTGATCGCGTCACGCGTTCCTTCATCAATCTTGCTGATATCTGAAGGCAGTTCGTGGTCATGCGGGTTCTGACAGCCGGCTAATGCCAAGAGAGTAGCCAGTGCTATAAATTGCAGCGGTCTTTTCATATCCATATCCCCTGTTCCAGCGCGCCGCTAGGCCAGCGGGCGGGCCTATCTTGTATCAGCGAAACATGAGCGCCAAGGGTCCTTCCAGGCGACCTGGTGGAGCCGCTCGCCGCGCGCGCGGTCGTCCCCCCTCCTCGCCTGCGCACTTCCCCCGTCTCTTTTGATGCAGCGGACGCAGCGCCTCGAACTGAGGAGTGGTGCTGGCTCATCGACGGGGTATGGCGGCGGATCGGCGATGCGAATTGATGCGTCTGGGGGCGTGCTGACCTATTCAGGAGTCTGTGCGCGAGCAGGACACGCGATGAGAGTGACTAGTGGGTAGGGCGCGGGAAAAGGTGATGAAGGTAACCAGGAGCCTCAGTCACGCCCTAACCAATTGATGTTAAAAGATAATGCGAGTCACCTGAAAAGGTAATTTAAGGGTAATCGAAGTTGCCTGAGATCGTTAAGTAACTGAATCTAAAAGACTATGTGTGAGTGAAAAATTACCATCAGTAAAGGTAATCAAATTACTCAGAAATTACCTTTTGGTTACCCTGGCCCAAATCTCGCAACCGTCTGTTATATCGACAAAAACGGGGTTTGTGCGGAGCATGATTACCAAAATTACCCGTTTCCGACGAAGCCACCTATTGGGGACTATATAAGGTGGTGGTGCTCGCTATCGCTTCCCTGCTGCCTATTCGTTTGCCTCCTGCAGCAATGCTGCCAGCTCGACCAACTGCTCCCGTATGTGTGTGGCCATCACGGCCGTGAGCGTTTGCACATGGTCGGGAACTACCACGCCGGCGTGCATCCCCGCGGCCAGGCTCGCGCCCAGGGTCTCGATGGCGTCTACCTGTTCGATCGCGCGATCCAGCGCTGTGAGGATGGTTATGCTGTATTTCACGGCGGTACTCCTTGCCACTAAAAATCCCCCCGGCGTCTATATCGGCCGAGGGAGTGGCAGCCATACGCATCTACTGTGCTGGCGTGTGCGCTGTGTGGCGTGTTTGGCTCAACGGTCGACCAGGTGCTCCGGACGTAGGTGCGTATAGCGTTTGAGCGTTTGCCAGGATTCGTGCAGCGAGAACTGCGCTACTTCATGGATGGCGTAGCCTCGCTCGAAAAGACGTGACGTGGCCTCGTGGCGTAAGTCGTGGAACGTCAGATTTTCAATGTTGAGCACCTTGCATGCACGCGCGAAAGCGGCTCCGATTGACTTCGGGTTGTACGGAAATATGCGGTCTTCGCCATCAACCTCAGGTTGCCTATCGATGATGTTCCAGGCTTCGGGGAGCATGCGAAATTTTTTCCGGTTGCCCTCTTTCATCGTGGGGTGTTTCACGTCATCCAACCAGGCGCAGGGTCGCTCAAAGTTCGAGCGCCGGATCTCCGTTATCTCCTCCTGCCGGCGCGTTGTCAGCACGGCATAGGCGTAGATATCTAACATGGGTATCTGCGCGCGCTTATCGCGTCGCATGAAGTAGTCGCGCAGCGCAATGTCCTCGACGGCCGTAACGCGTCGATCTCGCCACCGAGATTTGCGGATCACCTTCCGTTGCCGCAATTCGTGCCGAGCGTCCGCCAGCAGATCGAGGCGAAGCGGGAGGTTGAGTCCAGCACGTGCCGAGCGGAGCACCTGGCCGATCCATACGAGGTCGTTACCCACTGTGGCGGCGCCTGCGCCGCTTTCGCGTCTGGCCATCACATGGGCGATGTAGTCGGCGGTGGCAAGTTCTGTGGCCACCTTGCTGGCGATATTGCAGCCTTCAATGCGAAGGAGGTCGAAAGCTTTGGTGCGCCCCCATTTGGCAGTGGGGCCAACAGTCTCGCGGTACCATTTAATTAAGCTGGCTAGGGTGGTCTTGGCGCCCTGCAGCGTGCCGCGGGCGCGGTGCTGGTCAAGTTCGGCCTCGCGTCGTCGCATCCATTCCTGGGCGAGCGCTTTGCGGCCGAAGGTCTCCGTCTCGCTATGGATTACCTTGCCGGATTTCTTAAGGCGAATGACCGCCGTGTAGCGCGATTGGCCGTCCTTGCGGCGGCGAGTAAGGATGGTTCCCACGGTGCAACATTTCTCCCTGTGTTGCACTAAATGTTACACCGACACCGGAAAAATGGGTTGAAATTACACAAAATGAGTAGAAGTGCGATGATTTCTTTGGCTCAAGAAAACCGGAATCAGCAAGGCTTGGGCGGCGATGATCACTCGTTTCGTGTATGTGTTGCGCCGATGATGGATTGGACCGACCGCCACTGCCGCTATTTCCACCGCCTGATCTCCCCCCACGCCCGCCTCTACACCGAGATGGTGACCAGCGCCGCCCTGGTGCGCGGCAAGCAGTTGCGCCTGCTCGAACATAGCCAGCAGGAGCACCCGGTGGCGTTGCAGCTTGGCGGCAGCGATCCGGCGGAGCTGGCGGAGGCGGCGCGGCATGGCGCTGCGGCGGGCTATGACGAAATCAATCTCAACGTCGGCTGCCCCTCCGATCGCGTGCAGTCCGGCAAATTCGGCGCCTGCCTGATGCGCGAGCCCGCGCTGGTGGGCGACTGCGTGAAAGCCATGCGCGATGCGGTCGATATCCCGGTTACTGTGAAATGCCGTATCGGCGTCGACGATCAGGACGAATACGCCGACCTGCAGCATTTCACCGAAACCATGATCGCGGCCGGCGTGGAAATCCTGGTGGTGCATGCGCGCAAGGCCTGGCTGCAGGGTCTTAGCCCGAAGGAGAATCGCGAGATCCCGCCGCTGGATTACGAGCGCGTCTATCGCCTCAAGCGCGAATTCCCGCAGCTGGTCATCGTCATCAATGGCGGCATCACCACGGCCGAGCAGGTGCAGGCGCATCTGGGGCAGGTGGATGGGGTGATGCTCGGCCGCGCGGCCTACCACGACCCCTACGTCCTGGCCCGGGTCGAAGCCGCCCTCTACGGCCAGCCGCTGCCGGACCGGGACGACATCCTGCGCCACATGCGCCCCTATATCGAAGCCGAGCTGGCACGGGGCACCGCCCTCAAGCACATCACCCGCCATCTGCTCGGGCTGTACCAGGGCGAGCCGGGTGCGCGCGGGTTCCGCCGGCTGCTCAGCGAGCAGGCCCATCTGCCCGATGCGGGCTGGGAGCTGCTGGAGCGGGCCATGCTGCCCAAGCGGGCTGTAGCGGCGTGACAGCGGGGGGCGATCGGGTCAGTATTCAGGCCCGGTTCCATAGTCTGAACGAGGATAGCCTCCGTTCCCCGGGCTTTTGTTGGCGATATGAAGACAATCCTGCGCATTTCGGCTCTTTTGTTGCTCCTGGTGACCGCTACGGCGGCCGCGCAGGCGCAGGAGCCGTCCATGACGCTCGAGCAGGCCGTGAACCAGGTGCAGCAGGAGACCGGCGGCAAGGTGCTGTCGGCCAGCACCGTGCGGCGCGGCCGCAATGCGTTCGAGCACCGGATCAAGGTGCTCACGCCCTCCGGCCACGTGCGCGTGGTCACCGTGAACACGGAAGCGGGCAAGGCCCCGGCTTCCCCGGAATCCACCAAGAACCCGGCCGGCGACGGCGAGGGCAATAAGGAGAAACACTGATGCGCATCCTTCTGGTAGAGGACGAGGCGCCGCTGCGCGAAACGCTCGCCGCACGCCTGAAGCGCGACGGTTTTGCCGTCGACGCGGCACAGGACGGCGAAGAGGGCCTCTATCTCGGCCGCGAAGTACCGTTCGACCTGGCCATCATCGACCTGGGCCTGCCGAAGATGTCGGGCATGGACCTGGTCAAGGCGCTGCGCGAAGTCGGCCAGCGCTATCCGATCCTGATCCTCACCGCCCGCGGCAGCTGGCAGGACAAGGTCGAGGGCCTCAAGCACGGCGCCGACGACTACCTGGTCAAGCCGTTCCACGTGGAAGAACTGCTGGCGCGCATCAACGCGCTGGTGCGCCGCGCCAGCGGCTGGTCCAAGCCGGTGCTGGCCTGCGGCCCGATCAAGCTGGACACCACCGCGCAGACGGTGTCGGTGGAAGGCAAGCTGGTGGACCTCACCAGCTATGAGTACAAGGTGCTGGAATACCTGATGCTGCACGCGGGCGAGCTGGTCTCCAAGGCCGACCTCACCGAGCACATCTACCAGCAGGACTTCGACCGCGACTCCAATGTGCTGGAGGTCTTCATCGGCCGTCTGCGCAGGAAGCTCGACCCGGAAGGCACCCTCAAGCCCATCGAGACGGTACGTGGACGCGGATACCGCTTTGCCATCCCCCGCAGCGAAAACGAAGGCGAATGATCCCGACCAGCCGCGCCGCCCGTTCTCACTGGCGGCGCGCGCTGCGTTGGCCACCGGCTTCGTGCTGGCGGCCTTTCTTGGCGTCGTCGGCCTTACCCTCTCGCGTTCCAGCGCCGAGACCTCGCTGAAGGAATTGCAGGACCGCCTGCAGAACTACGTGGTTGCCTACCTGGCCGGCACCGAAGTGGGCCGCTCCGGCAAGGTGCTGCTGCCCGATACGCCGCCCGATCCGCGTTTTTCCCAGCCGGGTTCCGGCTTGTATGCGCTGGCCTTGGGCGAGAACGGGGCCAAGCTGGAATCGCCCTCGGCGATCGGGCGCGACTTCGCGTTTCTGAAGCGGCTGGAGCCGGGGCAGAGCCAGTTCGTCGGCCCGATCGATACGCGCATGGGGCGGCTGTACTACTACGCCTACGGTGTGGCGCTGGACACCTCCGAGAAGAAGTCGGTGAAGCTGACCTTCATGGTGGCGCAGGCGGAGGACCAGCTTGAAGGGCAGAACGCTGTAATTCGGCGCAGTCTGATCTTCTGGCTCGCCACGCTGGGCGTGATGCTGATCCTGCTGCAGCTGTTGCTGCTGCGCTGGAGCCTCACGCCATTGCGCAAGGTGGCCAGCGACATGAGCCGGGTCGAACGCGGCGAGGCGGAGCAGCTCGACAGCCGCTATCCGCTGGAACTCACCGGCCTCACCGAACGCATCAACGCCTTTATCGATAGCGAGCGCGAACAGCGCACGCGCTACCGCAACACGCTGGCCGACCTGGCGCACAGCCTGAAGACGCCGCTGGCGGTGATCCGCTCGCGGCTCGAAGCCAGCGACGGCAACATGTCGCGAGTGCGCACCGACGTGGTCGACCAGGTGCGCCGCATGGACGAACTGGTCGCCTACCAGCTCGCCCGCGCCGCCACCACCGGCCGGCAGACCTTCGCTTCGGCCATCCCTATCGCGGGCCACGCGGAAGACCTGGTGCAGAGCCTGGAAAAGGTCTACGCCGCGAAGAACGTGCTGTGCGAATTCGACATCGACGAAGGCGCCGCCTTCTACGGCGAGCAGGGCGACCTGCTCGAACTGATGGGCAACCTGCTGGAAAACGCCTTCAAGTGGGCCGGCCACCGCGTACTGCTGGTGGTGAAAGTGGAGCCGGCCGCCGGCCGCCAGCGCCCGGGCCTGTGGCTGAGCGTGGAGGACGACGGCCCCGGCATCGACGACGACAAGATCGAGAAGGTGCTCCAGCGCGGGGTGCGCGGCGACGAGCGCGTGCAGGGCCACGGCATTGGCCTGTCGATCGTGCAGGACATCATCAAGGCCTACCGCGGCGAGCTGACCGTGGACCGCTCGCCGGAATTCGGCGGCGCGCGCTTCAGCGTGAGATTGCCGCCGAGCTGAGGCTCAATACGGTGCCGGCGACGGGCCGTAGTAAGCGTCGAGCAACGCAGCGACCATCGGGTCGGCGCGCTTGAGCACGCCCGGCTGCGACCAGTGCAGCTCGCTCACCACGGCGAAGAATTCGTCCGGGCCTTCGGCGGCATACGGGTCGATCAGCGTATCGCGGCCGCGCGCCACGTCGTTGGAGAGGTGGTCGTAGGCGCGCTGGAAGGCCACGATCCAGTCGCGCCGGCTGATCTCTTCCGGCAGCGGCGGCACGCCGTCCGGGGCGCCGTCGAGCATGTCGAACTTGTGCGCCATCTCGTGCACGACCACGTTGTAGCCGTCCCAGGGTTGCTCCAGGTCCAGCTGCACGTCGGCCAGGGAAAGAATCAGCGGGCCGCGTTCCCAGGCTTCGCCGATCAGCACGTCGTCCGCCTCGCTCACCACGCCGCTGTGCTCGTCGTGATGGCTGCGGCGCACCTTGAACTCGCCGGGGTAGACCAGGATCTCGCGCCAGCCGCGCAGGCCGGTGCTGCCCTGGCGCAGGGCCGGCAGGCAGGCCTGCAGGGCGATCAGCAGGCGCAGGCGGTCGTCCAGCTCGGCGCCGGCCAGCGGGTGGAAGCGCTTGCGGGCAAGAAAATGGGCGGCGATGCGGCGTAGTTCGTTCTGGCGGTCGTCATCGAGCCGGCGCGCGAGAGGGCACGCGGACAGCGTGCGGCGCCATAGAACGTCGGGAATGGCCGGCGGGTCGAAGCGCGACAGCCACTGTCGCCACCAGGCCCCCGCCACAGGAACGGCTTACTGGATGGAGCCCGGCAGCAGCGACTGCCAGCCCAGGCTGATGCGGCGGCTGCGCTGCGAGCCGGACGAGCCGCTGCCGCCAACGGGGCAGTTCTCGCTGGAAGAGCCGGAAGCCGGGGTGTTCTGCGTATTGCTGTCGCGCGGCACGCCGAGGGCGTCGCCGCCGTTGCCGCTGACTTCGTGGGGGACGGCGCTGTCCACGCCGGAACGCTGCAGGCCGCCCAATTCCTGGGTATCGGCGTCCATGGCCGAAGCGGCACCGATGCCGCTGGCGCCCAAAACACACGCGAACAGGAACTGTCTGATGCCCATGGCGGCTCAACCCCTTGATCCGCAAGCCAAGGAACGGATCGTCGCAGAATCGTCACTAGGATGCCAGTGCCGGGCCTGCGCCGTGCCGGGGCGCGCCAGTCCCACAAGTACTAGGCGCGGCGGATGGCCGGCGGCTACTCGGCGTCCGGCCCACGCTCTAAGATGCCGCCCCATGCACGCGATTGACCCTTCCCTGGCCGGGCCTGCCCCGCGCCGGGCTCACCACGACGGCGGGCGCCCCTGATGCAGGCGCGCGAACTGCTGGCGCTGCTCGCACCGGGCGAGGCCTTGTCGGGCGAGCGCCTGGCCGAGCAGGGCGGGGTGACCCGCGCCGCCATCTGGAAGCAGATCCAGGCCCTGCGCTCGCGCGGCGTGCCGATCGAGGCGCGCGGCGCCGCCGGCTACCGGCTGCCCTGGCCGCTGCAGATGCTGGACGCCGCACGCATCCGCGCGGCCGTGCCGGCGCCGTGGCGCAAGCGGCTGGGCGAGCTGGAGGTGCACTGGGAGCTGGATTCCACCTCCAGCGAACTGCAGCGCCGCGGCGCCGAGCTGCCGGACCTGAGCGTGATGATCGCCGAGACCCAGAGCGCCGGCCGCGGCCGGCGCGGGCGCGCCTGGCTGTCGCCGCCGGGATTGAATCTGTATCTGTCCTGCCTGAAGCGCTTCGACGGCGGCTTCGCCGCGCTGTCCGGCTTGTCGCTGGCAGTGGGGGTGATCCTGCTGCGCGCACTGGAATCGCTGGGCATCGCCGAGGCCGGCCTGAAGTGGCCGAACGACGCGCTGGCCCGCGGCGGCAAGCTGGCCGGCATCCTGGTCGAGCTCAGCGGGGAATATCAGGGGCCGTGCGCGGCGGTGATCGGCATCGGCCTCAACCTGCGCCTCACCGACGCGCTGCGCGAACAGGCCGGCCAGCCGGCCTGCGACCTGGCCACCCTGGCCGGCGGCGAGCCGCCGGAACGCAATGACGTGGCCGCCGCGCTGATCACCGCGCTGGCCGAAGGCCTGACCCGGTTCGAGCGCGAAGGCTTCGCCGGTTTCGTCGCCGACTACGCCGCACGCGACCTGCTGCGCGACGCCCCCCTGCGCGTACAAGGCGCGCAGGGCGTGCTCGAAGGCATCGGCGCGGGCGTGGACGAGCGCGGCGCGCTGCTGGTGAACGCGGCGGACGGCCTGCACCGCGTCGACAGCGCCGACGTGTCGGTGCGCCGCGCATGAAGCTGTTGCTGGATCTGGGCAATACCCGCCTGAAATGGGCCGTACGCGATGGCGCCGCATGGCATTCGCGTGGCGCGGTGAGCTGGGACAGCGACATCGCCGCCGTTTTGAGCGAAGCCTGGCGCGAGCTGCCCGCGCTGGACGACGTGGTGGGCGCCTCGGTGGTCGACGCCGCGCGCGAAGCCGCCGTGGCCGATGCCGTGCGCGCGGCCGGTTCGCTCGCTCCGTTCTGGCTGCGCACCCCGGCCGAAGCCTGCGGCGTGCGCAATGCCTACGACGAACCGCAGCGCCTGGGCGTGGACCGCTTCCTTGCCATGGTCGCCGCCTACGACGCCGGCCATGCGCCGTGCATCCTGGCCGGCGTCGGCACCGCGCTCACGCTGGATGCGCTGGCGGCGGACGGCCGCCATCTCGGCGGCCTGATCGCCCCCGGCCCGCAGCTGATGCAGCAGTCGCTGGTCGGTGCCACCGCGCGGGTGCGCCCGGAACGCCCCGGCGAGGTGCTGGACGCCGCCGCCAATACCGCCGACGCCGTGGCTTCCGGCTGCTGGCAGGCCGCGGCGGCGCTGATCGAACGCTTTGCGCGGCGCATGAGCCACTCCCTGGGTGGCAAGCCTTCGCTGCACCTGGGCGGCGGCGATGCCGCGGCCCTGCTGCCCCTGCTGGAATGTCCTGCCGCGCTGGCGGAGGACGGCGTGCTCCACGGTCTGGCCGTGTGGGCGAATGCGCATCCGGCTGCCTTGCGCGCTCTCTAGAATGGCGCGTTGCCGTTTCCTCACCTGGGTCGTTGCATGGTTCTGCGTCTGCTGTTCGTTCTGCTGATCGCGCTGAATATCGCCGTGGGCGCGTGGCTGTGGCTGGGCCAGGACGACACGCACGGCCGCAGCGCCGCCGACCCGGACGTGCCCACCCTGCACCTGCTGGCCGAGCGCCCCGCGCCGCCGGCCAGCGCGCCCGAGGCCGCCGCCACCGTGCAGGCGCCCGCCACTCCCGCCGCGCCGCCCGCCGCACCGGCCAGCAGCGCCGCCAAGGCACCGGCCCAGGCGCAGGCCGCGCTGGCGCCGACGTCGTCGCGCTCCAACACCTACACCTGCATCTCGATCGGCCCGTTCGCCACGCCGGTGGACCTGCACAACGCCCGCAACGCGCTCACCGCGCAGGCCGCGCGCATGCGCTCGCGCCAGGAGCAGACCACGCAGACGCGCGGCTGGTGGGTCTACCTGCCGGCCAGCGCCAGCCGCGACCAGGCGCTGGCGCAGGCGCGCCGGCTGAGCGCGGCGAATATCGGCGACTACTTCGTGGTCGGCTCCGGCGGCCAGCCCAACACCATCTCGCTGGGCCTGTTCAAGGACCCGGCCAACGCACGCAAGCGCCGCGACGAAGTGGCCGCCGCCGGCTTCCCCGCGCAGATGACCGAGCGCACCGAGACCGTGCCCGAATACTGGCTGGACCTGGCCGTCGCCGAAGCCGCGCACTTCGACTGGCGCAGCCACCTGCGCAACGCCGCGGGCGTCGGTTCGCACAGCACTGGATGTTTCTGAGCGCGTCCGCCGGGAGCGACCTGCTAGACTGCGCCTCCCTCGCCGGCATAGCTCAGTTGGTAGAGCAACCGCCTTGTAAGCGGTAGGTCGTCTGTTCGAGTCAGACTGTCGGCACCACTCCGCGTGATTTTCCCCTCGGATTCTGACTGTGAATCCTTCTCCCGCTGGCGACCCGAAGGTAGTCCCCGTGGGAGAGAAGGTGGCGGCAGCCGGATGAGGGTTCGGGCGCAGCGGCGCACCTCACGCTTGCGCTCCGGCCGTACCCTCACCCCAACCCCTCTCCCGACGGGAGAGGGGCTTTATGTCGCGGCATTTCGGAGTTTGACTCCCTGCCGCGATTCAAAGCGCAGTCCACATTTTTTTCAGCGCCCGCTCGCTATATAAACAACCGCACGGACCCGGCACGCCTCCCCTCAAGGAATTGCGATGCAGTTGCGGACAGACCCGAACCTGCGCTGGACGCGCTGGGCCGAAGCCTCGGCGCTGTTCGTCGCGGTGCTCGCGGCCACGGCGTACTCGCTGCTGCTGACGCGCCATACCGGCAGCAACGTCACCATGTGGATTGCGGACGGCGTCGTGGTCGGCGCACTGCTGCGCGTGTCCGACGAGCGCTGGCCGCGTTATCTGGGCGCCGCGTTCGCGGGTTACTTCACCGGCAAGATGCTGCTGGGCGACCCGCTGATCTCCAGCACCCTGCTGGGCCTGGTCAATGGCGTCGAAGTGATGATCGTGGCGCGCGGCGTGCGCCGCGGCTTCCCGCGCATCCAGGACGACACGCCATTCCTGCGCCTGGGCCAGACGGCGATGCTGTCGACCCTGGCTGCTTCGCTGGTGTCGGCGCTGCTCGCCGCGTTCGTGCTCTACGCCACCGCCGACACCGATTTCTGGACCACCTTCGACTGGTGGTTCCGTTCCCATCTGCTGGGCATGGTGATCGTGGCCACGCTCACCCTGGTGGTGCTCGTGCAGGGCTGGCGCATGCTCGGCCGGCGCGGGCATCGCCTGGTGCTGCTGCGCGACCTGCTGTTGCTGGGCGCGACGACGGTCTTCGTGTTCGCGCAGTCGCGCTATCCGCTGCTGTTCGTGGTGTTCGCGCCGCTGCTCTACGTGGTGATCCGCCACCGCTTTCCGGGGCTGGTGATCGGCGTGGCGGTGGTGACGCTTACCGCCAATATCGCCATCGCCATGGGCGGCGGCCCGCTTGGCCTGATTCCCAACGCCAGCGCAGTGGAGCGTTCGCTGCTGGGGCAGTTCTTTCTCGGCATGGTGTGCCTGGTGGCGGTGCCGATCGCGCTGGCCCAGGCCGATCGCCGCCGCCTGGCGCGGCGCGTGCGCGACAGCGAGGTGCGCTACCGCCTGCTGGCCGACTACGCCAGCGACCTGGTGATGCGCATCGCGCGCGACGGCTCGCGGCGCTACGTATCGCCTTCGATCAAGGACCTGCTCGGCTGGGAGGTCGGCGAGTTCATGCTGCCGCGCCCGGACCTGATCCACCCCGACGACCGCGAACGCGTGGACGAAGCGATGGAGCAGCTCTGGGCCACCGAGCGCATGTCGCTCACCCGTTACCGCTTGCGCCACAAGAAGGGTTATTACGTGTGGATCGAGGCGCTGGTGCGCGTGATGCCCAGCCCGGAACACGCCGGCGAGATGGAGCTGATCTATACCGGCCGCGACATCACCGAAAGCATTGTCGCCGAACAGGCGCTGGCCGACAGCGAGACCCGCCTGCGCCGCATCACCGACAAGGTGCCCGCGCTGATCACCCACATCGGCATCGACGAGCGCTACATCTTCGTCAGCGGCTATGCGCGCGAGATCACCGGGCTGGAGCCGGAGGCGATGGTCGGGCGCAGCGTGCGCGAAACGCGTGGCGCGGCGCTGTACAGCCTGATGAAGCCGCATATCGCGGCGGTGCTGCAGGGCCGCGAAACCACCTTCGAATACGAATTCGAGCGCGACGGCCGCTATTTCTACCTGCAGGCCACCTACCTGCCGGCCACCTCGGTCACCGGCGAGAACATCGGCTTCTATGCGCTGACCACCGACGTCACGCGCATCAAGCTGGCCGAGCAGAAGCTCTCCTTCCTCGCCCATTACGACACGCTGACCAACCTGGCCAACCGCCGCTACTTCACCGAGTGCGCGCATGCGGCGCTGGAACGCGCGGCGGTGACGCGCGCACCGATGCTGCTGATGCTGATCGACGTGGACTACTTCAAGCAGATCAACGACGGCCACGGCCACGCCTCCGGCGACGCGGTGCTGCGCGAGGTGGCGCGGCGCCTGAAGGCCTCCGTGCGCAAGTCGGACCTGGTGGCCCGGCTGGGTGGCGACGAGTTCGTCATCCTGTGCGACGACGTGGACGCCACTTACGCGGCGGAGAGCCTGGCCGGCAAGGTGATCGCCTCGATGGCCGCGCCGATATCGCTCGATGCCGCGCGGCTGAAGGTGACGCTCAGCGTGGGCGCGGCGCTGTGCCGCGACATTGCCTCGCTGGACGAACTGGTGCAGCGGGCCGACGAGGCGCTGTACGAGGCGAAGGAAGCGGGACGCGCGTGTTATCGCCTGGTGGTCGAGCGGCTGTAGCAGCGGCCTGTAAGCAAGACTTCACTTGACCCCGGCGCAAGTCGCCGGGAAGATCGCATGATGCAACGCAGCAATGCTCCCGCGCCATGCTCACGCTGAAACTCGCCCTGCAAGGCGGCGGCGCGCACGGTGCGTTCACCTGGGGCGCGCTGACCCGCCTGCTGGAACTGCCCGGCCTGGCGGTGCAAGCGATCAGCGGCACCAGCAGCGGCGCGATGAATGCCGCCGCCTTCGCCCAGGGCTGGGCGCGCCGCGGCGCCGCGGGTGCGCGCGCTTCGCTCGATGCTTTCTGGCTGGGCCTGGCCGGGCGCAACGCGGTGGCGGACTGGTGGCAGGCGCAGTCGCGCCTGTTCGGCGACGCCATGCCGTGGCCGCAGCCACCGGTGTCCGCGGCTGGCGGCGGCATCAATCCGCTGCGCTCGATGGTGGAGGAATTCTTCGACCAGGACGTGCTGCGCCACGGTCCGGTGGCGCTGTATATCGCCGCCACGCGCATGCGCGATGGCGCGCTCGAAGTGTTTTCCGGCGCGCGCCTCAGCCACGATGCGCTGCTCGCCTCGGCCAGCCTGCCGCCGTGGTTTCCGCCCACCGAGATCGACGGCGAGGCGTACTGGGACGGCGGTTTCGCCGGCAATCCCGCGCTGGAGCCGCTGCTCGGCATCGGCGGCGACGACCTGCTGTGCGTGCTGCTGCAGCCGCAGCTGCGCCAGGCCATGCCGCGCAATCCGCGCGAGGCGCTGATGCTGTCGGCGGAGCTTTCCTTCGGCGCCGCGTTCGCGCGCGAGCTGCGCGATCTGGCGGTGGCGCGCGCGCAGGCCGCGCGCCACCTGTGGCCGAATGCCGCGGAGCGCAAGCTGCGCGAGCTGCGCCTGCACGTGATCGCGCCGGACGAAGGCCTGGCCGCGCTCGGCCATTCCGCGGCCGACACGCGCACCGCCCAGCTGCGCGCCCTGCACGACCTGGGTCGCGACACCGCCGGGCGCTGGCTGGCGCGCCATGCGGCGGACCTGGGACGGCGCGGCAGTTTCAGCCTGGACCTCGGCGCCGGCGCCTGAAGCGGTTTTTGCCCCGGGGTGCCCGCACAGGCGTTCTTGTAGACTTGGGCGATGCCGCCGCCAGCGCGCGGGCGTGCATCCCTTAAGACTTTGAACGACCGAGGAAGCATGGGTAATCAGGCTGTATCGCTGATCGGTGCGCCCACCGATATCGGAGCGGGGCATCGCGGTGCCTCGATGGGCCCCGAGGCCCTGCGCGTGGCCAATCTGCAGGCGCGGCTGAGAGCGCGCGGCATCGACGTGGTCGACCGCGGCAATCTGCAGGGGCCGCTGAATCCGTGGGAACCGCCGCGCGATGGCTATCGCCATCTGTCCGCCGTGGTGGAGTGGAACCGCGCGGTGTACGAGTCGATCTATGCGGAACTGGGCCTGGGCCGCCTGCCCGTGATGCTCGGCGGCGACCACTGCCTGGCGATCGGTTCGATCACCGCCGTGGCCCGCCACTGCCGCGAGCAGAACAAGAAGCTGCGCGTGCTGTGGCTGGATGCGCATGCCGATTTCAATACCGCCCAGATCACGCCTTCCGGCAATATCCACGGCATGCCGGTGGCCTGCCTGTGCGGCATGGGTCCGGACGAGCTCACCGGCCTCGGCGGCAGCAAGCCGGCGACCACGCCGGACGTGTTCCGCCAGATCGGCATCCGCTCGGTCGACGAGGGCGAGAAGCGCCTGGTGCGCGAGGCGCACGTGAGCATCTTCGACATGCGCCAGATCGACGAATCCGGCATGAAGCGCGTGATGGAAGAAGCGCTGGAAGGCGTCGACGCCGACACCCATCTGCACGTGAGCTTCGACGTGGACTTCCTCGACCCGGCCATCGCGCCGGGCGTGGGCACCACCGTGCGCGGCGGCCCGAACTACCGCGAAGCGCAGCTGTGCATGGAGATGATCGCCGACACCGGCCGCCTCGCCTCGCTGGACATCGTGGAATTGAACCCGGCCTTCGACAAGCGCAACCAGACCGCCAAGCTGGCGGTGGACCTGGTCGAATCGCTGTTCGGCAAATCCACGCTGATCCGCTGAGCCCGATTCCGCCGAGCCCGATAACGACAAGAAGAAGATATACATGCGAACCCGTGTACTGACCGGCATCACCACCACCGGCACGCCGCACCTGGGCAACTACGTCGGCGCGATCCGCCCCGCCGTGGCCGCCAGCCTCCGTCCGGAAGTGGATGCGTTCTATTTCATGGCCGACTACCACGCGCTGATCAAGAGCGACGACCCGGCGCGCATCGAGCGCTCGCGCCTGGAGATCGCCGCCACGTGGCTGGCCGCAGGGCTCGATCCGGATCGCGTCACCTTCTACCGCCAGTCGGACATCCCGGAGATTCCGGAACTCACCTGGTTCCTCACCTGCGTCACCGCCAAGGGCCTGCTCAACCGCGCGCATGCGTACAAGGCGGCGGTGGACAAGAACACCGACGCGGGCGAGGACGCCGATGCGGGCGTCACCGCCGGCCTGTACATGTATCCGGTGCTGATGGCGGCGGACATCCTCGCCTTCAACGCGCACAAGGTGCCGGTGGGGCGCGACCAGATCCAGCACATCGAGATGGCGCGCGATATCGCGCAGCGCTTCAACCATATCTACGCCGGCGATTATTTCGTGCTGCCGGAAGTGGTGATCGAGGAACAGGTGGCCACGCTGCCCGGGCTCGACGGCCGCAAGATGTCCAAGAGCTACGACAACACCATTCCGCTGTTCGCCGGCGGCCGGAAGCATCTGCGCGACAGCATCATGCGCATCGTCACCGACTCGCGTCTGCCGGGCGAGCCGAAGGACCCGGACAGCTCCTCGCTGTTCACCATCTTCCGCGCCTTCGCCACCGAGGCCGAAGCCGGCGCCTTTCATCAGGCGCTGCTCGACGGCATCGGCTGGGGCGAGGCCAAGCAGGTGCTGTTCGAACGCATCGAGGCGGACGTGGCGCCGATGCGCGAGCGCTACGACGAGCTGATGTCGAAGCCCGAGCGCATCGAAGCGATTCTGCGCGAGGGTGCGCTGAAGGCACGCGCCATTGCGGGGCCGAAGATCGCGGAACTGCGCGATGCGATCGGCCTGCGTTCGGGCATCGCGGTGGCGGCGGCTCCCGCGCCGGCGGCCGGCAAGGCCGAAGGCCGGGCGGGCAAATTGCCGCGCTTCGCCAGTTTCCGCGAGGCCGATGGTAGCTTCCGTTTCCGCCTGTTCTCCGCCGAGGGCGAGGAGCTGCTGCTGTCGAAGTCGTTCGCCGATCCGAAGGCGGCGGGTGCCTGCCAGAAGAAGCTGAAGGGTCCTGGCGCTACCGCGGCCGTGCTGCAGGTGCAGCCGCGTGCGCTGCATCTGGAACTGGATGGCGAGTTTGTCGGCAGCACGCCGGAGTATGGCGATGAGGCGGCCCGCGATGGGGCGCTGGAGCGGTTGCGCGAGGCGCTGGATCAGCTGTCCGTGCAGGAGTGAGCGCGTGGTGGGTCACGCGGGGCGATGAAACGATTCCTGGGGTGATCTGACTGATGCGTTATCTCGCGATTTTGTTGCTGGCGCCTTGGTTGTTGATTTTGGGGTGGGCTTATTGGGCCTACCCGAAGAGTCTGCCGCGCACTAAGGCGCGGCGGGCGTTCGATCTTCTGGCGGTGATCGCTGCCGCGGTGGCGGCTGGGTGGTCGGCGGTTGCCGGGTTTGAGGCGGCGGTGGTGCCCTCGGTTGGGCAGTTTGGGCCGCCTAGCGGGGCGATTTGGCAGCAGGTGTTGCCGGCGTTGTATGGGTATGGTGCCTGTGTCGCTGTGCTGGTCGTGGCGCTGTTGTTGCGTGCGCTGATTTGGGGACGCGGGCGCGTCGACTGATTTTTGCTCGTCATCCCGGCGTAGGCCGGGATCCAGTAACGGTATCGTTTGATTTTCGCGTGGCGGCGAATGGGCCGCTTATGCAGCGGGCATTTCGGACGCCTGCCGGCGCCCGAGTCACTTTCTCTTTGCTGGCCCAAAGAGAAAGTAACCAAAGAGAGAATGGCCTAAGAGCCACGGCTCGCGACGCGACTAGAAGGAGCAGTGGGCGTCTGCGGTAACCTGATTAACCTGGGTCTACACGAAACCACAGTGCGTTTACGTGGCGGGTGCTTCAACGTGCCGTGGCCGAGAGGATGTTCAAGGAACGAGGCCAGCTTTTGCTCTTCGTTCCTGCCTGCCTCACGACTTCACCCCTCTCCCCTCCGGGGAGAGGGCAGGGTGAGGGGCCGGGCGGAGCGAGAAGTTGAAGCTGAGGACAGCGGTCCAGCTCACTCCCACTTGTTCAAATGCGGCCCGAATTGCTCCCGCTGCTTCTTCACCACGCAGAAGCGGTGGCCGCTCGGTGCCTGCATCACCCACCAGCGGCCGCGCACGCATTCCAGACGCTTGGCGCCGAGCTGTTCCAGGCGCGTGGCTTCGGCTTCGATGTCGTCCGTTTCGATATCCAGGTGCACGCGGCTCTCATGTTCCACGCGCTGCAGCAGGATGATCGGTTCGTCGGCCAGGGTGGCCAGTTCGGCGTATTGGCCGTCGCCTTCCGAATCGTAGGTGACGATGGGCTTGCCCAGGGCCTTGCTCCAGAAATCGGTGGCTTGCTTGAGGTCGACGGACTGGCAGTCGATGACGAGGGTGCTGAGGCGGCTGTGGTGCATGGCGTGGTCTCCGCATGAGGCTCGCCGCACTATAGGCGCGGCGATGTGGAGCTTCCCTCAAGCAAAAAGAAAGGCGCCTCGCGGCGCCTTTCTTTCCATCCATCGCAAAGCCTCAGTTCGGCAGCGACAGATCGTCCAGCAGCGCCTTGAGGAAGCGTGCGGCTTCGCCGCCGGTGGCGGCGCGGTGGTCGAAGGTGAGGCTGATCGGCATGCGGCGGTGCACTTCGATGCCGCCCATCACGGCCACCACGTCGTGGCACAGCTTGCCGGCGCCGATGATGGCGACGGTCGGCGGCACCACCACGGGGGTGGCATAGCGGCCGGCGAACATGCCGAAGTTGGACAGGCTGATGGTGTAGCCGCTCAGTTCCGAGGCGGGAATCGAGCGGTCTTCCACCTGCGAGCGCAGGCGCTTGATCGCCGCGCGCACGCCGGCGCCGTCCAGCACGTCGGCATTGCGCAGGGCCGGCACGAACAAGCCGTCGTCGGTGTCCACGGCGATGCCGATATCCACGTGCGGATGCAGGGTGCGGGTGAGGTTCTTGCCGTCGAACCAGGCATTGAGCGCCGGCACCGCCTTGCATGCGGCGACGATGGAGCGGATCAGGCGGGCGGTGATGTCCTGCTTGCCGATCCAGGCGTGCAGGTCGGCGTCGTCCACCAGGGTGGTCGGCACCACGTTGGCGTGGGCCTCGGCCATCACGCGCGCCATATTGCGGCGCACGCCCTTGAGCTGTTCCGGCTGGCCGCTGGCCTGCACGCTCGGCGGCGCGGTGCGCACCGGCTTGCCGGCGAGCGACACGGCCGTGCGCGACGGCGCGGGACCGGGCTCCGGCAGTTCCGGCGCCAGGTGGCGGCCGGCCGAAGCCGGCACGGCGCGCGCCGGCGCGGCGCCCAGCGGGGCGGAGCCATTGGCCGCGGCGGTCTTCACGTCCTGCAGGGTGACCACGCCGTCGGCGCCGGTGGCGCGCACGCGGGTGAGGTCGACCTTGAGCTTCTTGGCCAGTGCGCGCACCGCCGGCACGGCCTTCACGCCGCCGGCGCTGCTGACCTGCTCCACGTGCACGGTGTTGCCGCTGACCATGGCGCCGACCACGGTGCCTTCGTCCTCGCGCTCGCCCTTGGCTTCCACTTCGCCGCCTTCGTCGGAGGCGACCACCTTGGCAGCGTTGTCCGGCGCGGGGCTGCCCACGCTCTTCTTCGGGCCGTGGTGGTGGCCGGTGGCTTCGGCCTCGGCGCGCTGCTTGGCGTTCGGATCGGGTTCGAAGTCGGCCAGCGCGGCGCCGGTCTCGATGATGTCGCCCGGCGCGCCATACAGCTTCTTCACCGTGCCGGTGTAGGGCGAGGGCACGTCGACCACCGCCTTGGCGGTTTCCATCGAGCACAGCGGTGCGTCGAGCTTGATGTAGTCGCCTTCCTTCACGTGCCACTCGACGATGGTGGCGTCGGGCAGGCCTTCGCCGAGGTCGGGCAGGTGGAATGTCTTGATGTCGGCCATGAGTCGGTTCCGGTAATCAGGCTTGTTTTCTGCTCGTCATCCCGGCGCAGGCCGGGATCCAGTAGCGATGATGCGTGGTTGTCGCGAAAGGCTTTGCGTGCTTCGCACCACGTATTTCACTGGATTCCGGCCTTCGCCGGAATGACGTTCCGTAGGTGATTCTTCAGCTCGCGGCCAGCGAGCGCTTGGCCGCCTCGACCACGCGCTCGGTGCTGGGCATGTACTTCATTTCCAGGCGGAACAGCGGAATGTGCGTGTCGTAGCCGGTGACGCGCTCGACCGGCGCCAGCAGCTCGTACAGGCATTCCTCGGCCACGCGCGCGGCGATCTCGGCGCCGAAGCCGGCGGTCTTGGGGGCTTCGTGCACGATCACGCAGCGGCCGGTCTTCTGCACCGATTCGGCGATGGTGTCGAAATCCAGCGGGGTGAGCGTGGCCACGTCGATCACTTCGGCGCTGATGCCTTCGGCGGCCAGTTCGTCGGCGGCTTCGAGAGCCTCCTTCACCTGCGCGCCCCACGTGACGATGGTAACGTCGGTGCCGTCGCGCAGCACGAAGCACACGTCCAGCGGCAGCGCCTCGCCGTCGTCCGGCACTTCTTCCTTGTACTGGCGGTAGATGCGCTTGGGCTCGAAGAACATCACCGGATCCGGATCGCGGATCGCCGCCAGCAGCAGGCCGTAGGCGCGCGCCGGCGAGGAGGGCATCACCACGCGCAGGCCGGGGATATTGGTGAACAGGTGCTCGTTCGCCTCGGAGTGATGCTCCGGCGCGCGGATGCCGCCGCCCCACGGGGCGCGCCACACGGCCGGCACGGTGATGCGGCCGCGGGTGCGGTTGCGCAGGCGCGCGGCGTGGCAGGCGATCTGCTCCATCATCGGATAGATGAAGCCTTCGAACTGCGCCTCGGCCACCGGCTTCATGCCCTGCGCGGCCATGCCGACGGTGACGCCGGCGATGGTGGTTTCGTCCAGCGGGGTGTCCAGCACGCGCAGCTCGCCGAACTTCTCCTGCAGGCCCTGGGTGGCGCGGAACACGCCGCCGTTGACGCCGACGTCCTCGCCCAGCACTACGACGCTCGGGTCGTGGGCCATTTCGTAGGCGAGCGCCTGGGTGACGGCTTCGATAAGAGTGATCTGTGCCATGGCTTAGTGGGCCTTCTTGTCGAGCGAAAGGGCGAGGTCGCGCTGCTTGGCGAGGTCCGCCGGTACTTCGGCGAAGGTGTAGTCGAACATCGCGGTAACGGGCTGGGTCTTGGTCTCGAGGTAGGCGTTGACCTCGTTGTCCATCCACTCGTCGCACTCGGCCTTCCAGGCTTCTTCCTTGGCGTCGTCCCATACCTTCCTGGCCACCAGCCACGCGCGCAGGCGCTTCATCGGCTCCTTGGCCCAGGCGTCCTTCACTTCCTGCTCGCCGCGGTAGCGGCGGGCGTCGTCGGCGGTGGTGTGGTCCGACAGGCGGTAGGTGACCAGTTCCAGCACGCTGCCGCCCTCGCCGTTGCGGGCGCGGTCGAGCGCGTCTTCCATGGCCTTGCGCACGGCGATGATGTCGTTGCCGTCCACCTGGATCGAGAACAGGCCCGCGGCGATGCCCTTCTGCGCCAGCGTGGGCGCGCCGGACTGGATCTTGCGCGGCACCGAGATGGCCCACTGGTTGTTCACGATCACCGCCACCATCGGCAGGTTCTGCGCGCCGGCGATGTTGATGGCGCCGTAGAAGTCGCCCTTGGACGAGCCGCCGTCGCCGATGGTGCACACGGCCACGCGCTTCTCGTTGCGGATCTTGAAGGCCAGCGCGGAACCGGCCGCATGCAGGCACTGCGTGGCGATCGGCACCGACCAGGCGAAGTCGTGGCGCGCCGGTTCCTTCTGGTAGTCGTTGCCGCGCTCGTCGCCGCCCCAGTACATGTACACCTCGCGCGGCTGCACGCCGCGGTACAGCTGCGCGCCGTATTCGCGGTAGCTGGGGGCGAACACGTCCTCGGGCTTCATCGCGCTGCCGATGCCCACGTGCGCGGCCTCGTGGCCCAGGCAGCTGGCATAGGTGCCGAGCTTGCCGGTGCGCTGCAGCGCCACCGACTTGGCGTCGAACACGCGGGTGGACAGCATCAGCTTGTACAGCTCGACCATGTGGTCGAGGTCCTTGGCGAAGGCGGGCAGGTCGTCACGGACCTGGTTGCCCTCGGCATCGAGATACTGCAGGTATTCGATTTCGAACTTGGCGGCGATGGACACGACTCGCTCCGGGAGTGAGTAAAGACGAAAACGGGTGAGGGAGTTGCGAGCCGGCGGCGACCCATCCAGTGGGGTCAAGCGCGCCTGTAGGGCCCTGACAAGACGGCAATTGAAGCAGGCGGGCATGTTGCGCCGCAAGGCACGGTGCAGCATGTAGCGAGGGTTGGGGGGCTTGCGTTAAACCCAGGTAACATGCGTGCTTTACCTGTGATCGGAACGTCATGACCGACAATCGGCGCGACCTGGAAGCCGGGATCGAGACCGACCTGCAGGGCCGGCTCACCTACGGCGGCTACCTGCGGCTGGACGCGCTGCTGTCCGCCCAGCAGCCCCTGAGCCAGCCGCCGCATCACGACGAGATGCTCTTCATCGTGCAGCACCAGGTGGCGGAGCTGTGGATGAAGCTGATCATTCACGAGTTGAAGTCGGCCATCGATCATCTGCACAAGGACGACATCGATCCGTGCCTGAAGATCCTGGCGCGGGTCAAGCAGGTGCAGCGCCAGCTGTACGAACAGTGGGGCGTGCTGGAGACGCTCACCCCGTCGGAATACCTGGAATTCCGCGACATCCTGGGTTCTTCCTCGGGGTTCCAGTCGCTGCAGTACCGGCAGATCGAATTCCTGCTCGGCAACAAGAACGCGCAGATGCTGGCGGTGTTCGCCTACGACCCGGCCGCGCAGGCCGCGCTGCGCGAGGTGCTGGAAGCGCCCAGCCTGTACGACGAATTCCTGGCCTATCTCGCACGCCGCGGCCATGCCGTGCCGGCCGAGCTGCTGGCGCGCGACCTTACCCAGCCGCACCAGCGCAACGACGGCCTGCTGCCGGTGTTCAAGCGCATCTACGAAAACCGCGCGGAATTCTGGCCCGAGTACCACATGTGCGAGCAGCTGGTGGACGTGGAAGGGCAGTTCCAGCAGTGGCGCTTCCGCCATATGAAGACGGTGGAGCGGATCATCGGCCACCGGCGCGGCACCGGCGGTTCGTCGGGCGTGGCCTTCCTCAAGAAAGCGCTGGAACTGGAGTTTTTCCCCGAATTGCTGGACGTGCGGACGGTGCTGGGCACCTGAGCCGAGGCGGCGTGGTCTGAAAAAGCGGCAAAGCCGCTTTTTTTGCGATCCGCACTTTCGGATCATGGCTTGCCGGGCTTTCCGCAAGATGTTGCGCCGCATTTGACGGCGCGGCGCCGGGCCGGTTACATGTCGCGGGTTTTGAATTTCCGGTCTGTACGCGATGTGCGGATCAGTACATTTTTTCCAGCTCGACATGCCTGCACAACAGGGGATCGCATGACCGATACCACCACGGCTTCTCATACGTCGGCGGCGCCGACGGTGCCCGACTACCCCCAGACCATGGGTCACCCGCGTCCGCTGTGGATGCTGTTCATGACCGAGTTCTGGGAGCGCTTCGCCTTCTACGGCATGCGCTGGGCGCTCACGCTGTACATCGTGGCGGAGTTCTTCGGCGGCAGCCCCACCGGCCAGGCCTTCGCCAGCCGCACCTACGGCGCCTACCTGGCGCTGGTGTATGCGGCGGCGGTGTTCGGCGGCTACGTGGCGGACAAGGTCATCGGCTACCAGCGCTCGATCCTGGTCGGCGCGGTGGTGATGTCGGCCGGCCTGTTCATGATCATGCTGCCCAACCAGGACATCTTCCTGCTGGGCCTGTCCACGGTCATCGTCGGCAACGGCCTGTTCAAGCCGAACATCTCCTCGATGGTGGGCCAGCTCTACGGCGTGGGCGACCCGCGCCGCGACCGCGGCTTCACCCTGTTCTACATGGGCATCAACGCCGGCGCGCTGGCCTCGCCGCTGCTCACCGGCTGGCTGGCCAGCTACTTCACCGACACCCCGATGCAGCAGAACTACAAGCTGGTGTTCCTGGCCTCGGGCATCGGCATGCTGTTCAGCCTGTTCTGGTTCTGGTTCGGCCGCCGCCAGCTCAAGGGCGTGGGCCGCCCGCTGCCGGACCAGGCCAGCCGCATGCGCGTGGTCTACGTGCTGATCGGCTGCCTGGTGGCGGTGCCGCTGGTCTACCTGGTGATGGCCAAGGCCGGCGCCGTGGTGCTGCAGTGGCTGCTCAGCGCGCTGTTCGTGGGCCTGTGCGTGCTGCTGATGATCGACGGCGTGCGCGAGGGCAAGGTGCAGCGCGACCGCGTGATCGCGATGCTGGTGATCTTCGTGTTCAACGTGCTGTTCTGGATGTTCTACGAACAGGCCGGCAGCTCGTTCAACTTCCTGGCCGAGAACATCGTCGACCGCAAGATGTTCGGCGGCTGGGAGTTCCCGGTGGGCTGGTTCCAGTCCGTCGCGCCGCTGGCCCTGGTGCTGCTGGCGCCGCCGATGTCGATGCTGTGGGGCTGGCTGGACAAGCGCAAGCTGGAACCCTCCATCCCGCGCAAGTTCGGCTTCGGCCTGCTCGGCAATGCGGTGGCCTTCGTGGCGCTGATGTACGCGCTGTCCAGCCTGGTGGACGACAAGGGCCTGATCCCGTTCTGGCCGCTGGTGGTGGTCTACGTGCTGCAGACCGTGGGCGAGCTGTGCCTGTCGCCGATCGGCCTGTCGATGGTGACCAAGCTGGCGCCCAGCCGCCTGGTCGGCCTGGCCATGGGCGGCTGGTTCCTGTCCACCGGCATCGGCAACAACCTGTCGGGCATCTTCGCCGGCCATGTCAGCGGCACCACCGGCATGACGGTGGCCTCGGCGCTGAGCGGCTTCACCTTCAGCTTCTGGCTGCTGGGCATCGCGGCGGCGATCCTGCTGGCGGTGGCGCCGCTGATCAACCGGCTGATGCATGGGGTGAAGTAAGGCGGGGAACGGGGAACAAAAAAAGAGGCGGCGCATGCCGCCTCTTTCTTTTCCGAATTCCAGACCTTCAAGCTGGCGCTGCGCTTTCCCGTTCCCTGTTCCCCGTTCCCTGTTCCCCGCTTCGAGGCGGCACCGGCGGGCCCAGCAGCTTGTCCAGGATGCGCGACAGCCAGGCCTGCTCGTCCGCGTCCAGCTTGGCCAGCAGCTCGCGCTCGCGCGCCCGCGCCATCGGCGCCACCACGTCGTGCACCTCCCAGCCGGCTTCGCTCAGGGCGAGTACGGAGCGGCGCTTGTCGCCCTCGTGGGTGCCGCGGTTGACCCGGCCGGCCTCGACCAGCCGGGCCAGGGCGCGGCTGACCGCCACCTTGTCCATGGCCGTGCGCTCGGCCACCTCGCGGGCGGAAAGCCCTTCGAAGCGAGCCAGCACGGCCATCACCCGCCACTCGGTGACGCTGAGGTCGAAGCGCGCCTGGTAGTCGTCGGCGATGCCCTGGCTGACCGTGTTGGACAGGATCGACAGGCGGTAGGGCAGGAAGCGTTCGAGCTCCAGCGGGGCGTGGTCCGACGGGTGGACGTGTTGTTGATCGGCGGGCACTGCTGCACCACTCCTTGCAAATGGTTTCACATGTAACTATAACGCTCGGGTCATACCGGCGGTCGCATCCTTTTCAGGTGCCGCGACCGGCGGAGCGAACCACCTCGCCCCCAGGCATTCCGACCAGGAGATACCCCATGAGCGCGCAGCCCAATCTTGGCATGCAGGTGACCACTTTCGAGAACCCGATGGGCATCGACGGCTTCGAATTCGTCGAATTCGCCGCCCCGGCCGGCCGCGGCGCCGAGCTGCACGACCTGTTCACCCGCATGGGCTTCACCGCGGTGCTCAAGCACAAGCGCCGCCCGATCACGGTGTACCGCCAGGGCGGGGTGAACTTCCTGGTCAACGAAGACCCCGATTCCTTCGCCGCCGCCTTCGCCGCCCAGCACGGCCCCTGCGCCGCCGGCTTCGCCATCCGCTTCAAGCAGCCGGCCGCCGAGGTCTACGCCAAGGTGCTGGCCAATGGCGGCGAGGCGGTGGGCGAGAAGGAAGCGAGCAAGGCGGTGAACGCCCCGGTGGTGAAGGGCATCGGCGACTGCATGCTGTATCTGGTCGACCGCTACGGCGACAAGGGCGGCATCTACGACGGCGACTACGCGCCGATCCCGGGCGTGGAGCAGAACCCCGCCGGCTTCGGCCTCACCTTCATCGACCACCTCACGCACAACCTCTACTTCGGCAACATGCAGAAGTG
Source organism: Dyella marensis (assembly GCF_049532885.1). NCBI lineage: Bacteria > Pseudomonadati > Pseudomonadota > Gammaproteobacteria > Lysobacterales > Rhodanobacteraceae > Dyella > Dyella marensis. The sequence continues at coordinate 4,309,939 of NZ_CP064029.1, read as the reverse complement.
GTCCGACTACTACGAGCGCCTGTTCAACTTCCGCGAGATCCGCTACTTCGACATCAAGGGCGCCAAGACCGGCCTGGTGTCCAAGGCGATGACCGCGCCGGACGGCATCGTGCGCATTCCGCTGAATGAGTCGAGCGATCCGAAGTCGCAGATCAACGAATACCTCGATGCGTACCATGGCGAAGGCATCCAGCACATCGCCTGCTTCACCGACAATATCTACGAGACCGTCGAAGCGATGCGCGCCAAGGGCGTGGCCTTCCTCGACACGCCGGACACCTACTTCGACGTGATCGACCTGCGCATTCCCAACCACGGCGAAGACGTGCCGCGCCTGGCCAGGAACAAGATCCTGATCGATGCCGACCCGGAGACCAAGCAGCGCAAGCTGCTGCAGATCTTCACCCAGAACAACATCGGCCCGATCTTCTTCGAGATCATCCAGCGCAAGGGCAACGAGGGCTTCGGCGAAGGCAACTTCCAGGCCCTGTTCGAATCGATCGAGCGCGATCAGATGCGCCGGGGCGTGCTGTAAAAAGTAGCCAATCCCTCCCCCGGCGGGGGAGGGGCATACTCGGACAAGCAACGGGTGCGATCGATGGAAACGAAGGGCTACCAATCCGGCTTCGGCAACGAGTTCGCCACCGAAGCCGTCGCCGGCGTGCTGCCGCATGGGCAGAACTCGCCGCAGCGCGTGGCGCATGGGCTGTATGCCGAGCAGCTGTCCGGCAGTGCGTTCACCGCGCCGCGGCACAGTAACCGGCGCAGCTGGCTGTACCGGATCCGGCCGGCGTCGATGCACCGGCCGTTCGAGCCGCTGGCGCACGAGCGTTTCCATAACCGTTTCGACGAAGCCCCGGCCACGCCCAACCAGCTGCGCTGGGACCCGTGGCCGATGCCGGCGCAGCCTGCCGACTTCGTCGACGGCCTGGTCACCCTGGCCGGCAACGGCGGCGCGGGCGAGCAGGCCGGTTGCGGCATACATATATATGCGGCGAACCGCTCCATGCAGGGGCGCTTCTTCTACGACGCCGACGGCGAGCTGCTGCTGGTGCCCCAGCAGGGGCGCCTGCGCCTGTGCACCGAGCTGGGCGTGCTCGAAGTGGCGCCGCTGGAGATCGCGGTGATCCCGCGCGGCGTGCGCTTCCGCGTGGAGCTGCCGGACGGCGAGGCGCGCGGCTACGTATGCGAGAACTTCGGCGCGCTGCTGCGCCTGCCGGACCTCGGCCCCATCGGCGCCAACTCGATGGCCCTGCCGCGCGACTTCCTCACGCCGCATGCTTCGTACGAGGACGTCGAAGGCGACTTCGAGCTGATCGCGAAATTCCAGGGTTCGCTGTGGTCCGCGAAGATCGACCACTCGCCGCTCGACGTGGTGGCCTGGCATGGCAACTACGCGCCCTACAAGTACGACCTCACCACCTACAACACGGTGGGCTCGATCAGCGTCGACCATCCGGACCCGTCGATCTTCACCGTGCTGACCGCGCCCAGCGACACGCCCGGCACGGCCAATGTCGACTTCGTGATCTTCCCGCCGCGCTGGCTGGTGGCCGAGCACACCTTCCGCCCGCCGTATTTCCACCGCAACGTGGCGAGCGAATTCATGGGCCTGATCCAGGGCGCCTACGACGCCAAGGCGGGCGGCTTCGTGCCGGGCGGCGCCAGCCTGCACAACTGCATGAGCGGCCATGGCCCGGATGCGGCGAGCTTCGAGAAGGCCTCGGCCGCGGACGTGAGCAAGCCCGATCACCTCACCGGCACCATGGCTTTCATGTTCGAGACGCGCAAGGTGATCCGGCCGACCCGGCAGGCGCTGGAAGCGCCGCAGCTGCAAGGCAACTACTACGAGTGCTGGCAGGGCATCCGCAAGCACTTCAAGCCCGGCTGATCCGCGTGCATTGACCCCACGCGCGCGCAGGCGCGCATGGGCAGCCATCCCCACATCGATTAATGTTGAACGCTGCCGCTGAAGGCGCGGCGATCGGAGTGAAGCTATGAAACTGGGCAGTCTCAAGGAAGGCGGGCGCGACGGCACCCTGGTCGTGGTGAGCCGCGACCTGTCGCGCGCGGTCAAGGCCAGCGGCATCGCCGCGACGCTGCAGGCGGCGCTGGACGACTGGTCGAACCTCGCGCCGCGCCTGAACGCGCTGTACGCCGAGCTGCAGGCCGGCACCGCGGCGGGCGCGTTCGCGCTCGACGTCGCCGCGCTGGCCGCGCCGCTGCCGCGGGCCTATGAATTCGTCGACGGCAGCGCCTACCTGCCGCACGTCGAGCGCGTGCGCCGCGCGCGCGGCGCCGAGGTGCCGGAGTCGTTCTACGTCGACCCGCTGATGTACCAGGCCACCAGCGCGGGCTTCCTGGCGCCGCGCGATCCGGTGCTGGTGCCCAGCGAGGACTACGGCATCGACCTCGAAGCCGAAGTCGTGGTGATCACCGACGACGTGCCGATGGCCGCAACGCCCGCGCAGGCCGCGCAGCACATCCAGCTGGTCGGCCTGGTCAACGACGTCTCGCTGCGCGGCCTGATTCCGAACGAACTGGCCAAGGGTTTCGGCTTCCTGCAGTCCAAGCCGCGCTCGGCGCTGTCGCCGGTGTTCGTCACGCCGGACGAACTCGGCGACGCATGGCATGGCGACAAGCTGCATCTGCCGATGCGCACCTGGATCAACGGCGCCTGGTTCGGCGAAGCCGAATGCGGCGTCGACATGCAGTTCGATTTCGCGCAGCTGGTGGCGCATGCGGCGAAGACGCGTCCGCTCACCGCGGGCACCATCGTCGGCTCCGGCACCATCGCCAACGAAGACACCGGCAAGGGCGCTTCGTGTCTGGCCGAGCAGCGCACGGTCGAAACCCTGCGCGACGGCAAGCCGAGCACACCGTTCCTGAAGTACGGCGACGTGATCCGCATCGACGTGACGGATCGCGACAACGTGTCGATCTTCGGTGCGATCGAGCAACTTATTGCGTCGCCATCGCACTGATACGGCGTCGCTCGTTCGACACGAGCTGGACACGGAACCTTCACAGAAGAGCCTGCATTGCAGGCTCTTTTCATGTGCGCTGCATGTTCAGGAAATGTAGAGACATATAACCCGTCCCCTAACGTGGGCTGTACGAGTGCGCACGATCGCGACGCGATTCTCGCCATCGCATCGGAACATTCCTCTACTATCGACCCGGTTTTCGTCCGGCAGAAGTGGTTTGACGAAACAGGGGGATGTCGGTTTCGGGTTCGCGTATTGCGCGGCCTCCACATCTTTTTGCAGAGTCAGGCAACGCTGTGTTCCAACGTATCCTGCTTGTGTGTGTGGGCAACATTTGCCGTAGCCCCACCGCCGAATACCTGTTGAGGGATCGCCTGTGCGATGCCTCGCTCGAGATATCGAGCGCCGGCCTGGGCGCGCTCGAAGACCATCCCATGGACGCCACGGCGGCTGCGCTTCTTGCGGAGCACGGCATCGATGCGAGCGCGCATCGCGGACGCCAGCTGCAGCCGTCGATGCTGCACGAGGTGGACCTCGTGCTGGTGATGGAGAAAAGCCATGCCGCCCGCATTGCGCGCCTCGCGCCCGAGGCCAGCGGGAAAGTGTTCCTGCTCGGCAAGTGGCTAGGTGAAAAGGAGATTCCAGACCCGTACGGGCAATCGCGCCCGGCCTTCGAGCATGTCTACGGACTGATCGACCAGGCCATCGCGCGCTGGCAGCCGTATCTGACCCCCTCCTTCTCCAGAGCGGCCTCCTCATGACCGATCCCCGCCCCGTTACCCAGCAGCGCAATGACGAAGAACTCGACCTCGGTGCGATTCTCGGCACGCTGGTCGACAACAAGTGGCTGATCTTCGCCATCACCGGCCTGTTCCTCGCCTGCAGCCTCGCCTACGCCTTGCTCGCCACGCCGATCTACCAGGCCGACGCGATGGTGCAGGTGGAACAGAAAGTGCCCGAACTGCCCGGCATCAGCGCGCTGAGCCAGACGCTGGGTGCGTCCAACTCGCAGGCCAACACCGAGATCGCGCTGATCACCTCGCGCGCGGTGATCGGCAAGGCGGTGGACGATCTGAAGCTCGACATCAATGTGTCGGCGCGCCATTTCCCGCTGATCGGCACCGGCATCGCGCGGCGCTTCGCTTCGGCCAACCCTGGCGAACTGGCCAGCCCGCTGCTCGGTTTCAACCGTTACGACTGGGGCGGCTCGAAGCTGGAGCTGCAGCGCATCGAAGTGCCGGACGACCTGCTCGGCAAGACCATGACGCTGATCGCCGGCGAGAACGGCGCGTACACGCTGTTCAGCCCCGACGGCGACGAGCTGCTGCAGGGCGCGCCCGGCCAGATCGCCACCGGCCATGGCGTGACCTTCCAGGTCGGCGTGCTCAAGGCCAATCCCGGCACGCGCTTCGACGTGCGGCGCGAACGGGCGCTCACCACCATCAACCAGCTGCAGACCGCCATCCAGGCCACCGAGAAGGGCAAGGACTCCGGCATCATCGGCCTCTCGTACCAGAACGCCAACGCCAGGCTCGCGGTGTCGCTGCTCGACCGCGTCAGCGAGTGGTACGTGCGCCAGAACGTGGAATGGAACGCGGCCGAAGCGGCCAACAGCCTGAAGTTCGTGCAGGAACAGCTGCCCAAGGTGCGGCAGGACCTGGACCGCGCGCAGGCCGCGCTCAATGCGTTCCAGATCCAGGCCAAGTCGGTCGACATCACCATGCAGACCAAGGCGCTGCTGGACCAGAGCGTGGCGGTCGAGGCCAATATCCAGCAGCTGCGCATGCAGCAGGCCGACATCCAGCGCCGCTTCACGCCGGCGCATCCGGCCTACAAGGCGCTGATGCAGCAGATCGGCCAGCTGGAGGCGCAGAAGAGCGACATGGACAAGCAGGTCGGCGTGTTGCCCGACACCCAGCAGGAACTGCTCAAGCTCACCCGCGACGTCGAAGTCAGCAACCAGACCTACACCGGCCTGCTCAACCAGGCGCAGCAGCTGGACATCGCGCGCGCCGGCAAGGTCGGCAACGTGCATATCGTCGACAACGCCCAGGTGGACGTCACCAGCCCGGTGAAGCCGAAGAAGGTGCTGGTGGTGTTCGGCGGCACGTTTGTCGGCGCCTTCCTCGCCTTCGGCCTGGTGTTCGTGCGCCAGATGCTGAACCGCGGCGTGGAAGAGCCCTCGGTGATCGAGCAGCTGGGCCTGCCGGTCTATGCCTCGGTGCCGGTCAGCCCGACCGAGCACGAGATCGGCCTGTCCGACCACGCGCGCGGCGACGGCAGGCATCATCTGCTGGCGATCAGTTCGCCGGCGGATCTGGCCACCGAGGCCCTGCGCAGCCTGCGCACCAGCCTGCATTTCGCCCGGATGGAGGCGAAGAACAATGTGCTGATGATCTCCGGCTCCAGTCCGGAGGCCGGCAAGACCTTCGTTTCCGCCAACCTCGCCGCGGTGATGGCGCAGGCCGGGCAGCGCGTGCTGGTGATCGACGGCGACATGCGCAAGGGCACGCTGCACAAGGTGATGGGCGGACGGCCGAACAATGGCCTGTCTGAACTGATTTCCGGCCAGATCGACGTGGATACGGCGATCCGCCCGCTGGCCTCGCTGGAAAACCTGCACTACATCGCGCGCGGCAAGGTGCCGCCGAACCCGTCGGAGCTGCTGATGAACCAGCGTTTCGCCGAGGTCATGGAGCAGCTGATGCCGCGCTACGACCTGGTGCTGATCGATACGCCGCCGATCCTGGCGGTGACGGATGCCTCGATCATCGGCCACATGGCCGGCACCTGCCTGCTGGTGGTGCGCTTCGGCCTCAATCAGGCGCGCGAAATCGCCCTGGCCCGCCAGCGCTTTGCGCAGAACGGCGTGGAGATCAAGGGCGCCATCTTCAACGCGGTCGAGCGCCGCAGCAGCGGCTACTACTCGTACGGCTACTACGAATACAAGAACGGCACGTAAGCAGCGGACGTGCGAACGGAGCCGTGATGGCTGCGCTCGCGCATGAATGGCGGTGTTGCGCGCGAGCGGATTTGCGATGCGCGTCGTGAATTTGGCCGTCACGCTTCATGAGCCTGTCAAGAGCGCAGGCGAACATCTGGACGTTTGGACGGCTAAACGTTGATGCGTTTCGCTGTATCTGAAATGCGTCGCGTACGCGTCGTCGTGCTTCAGGTGTGAGTAAAGAAGCGCTTGCCACAGTACGTGGCTCTCGTGTTCGCAGCCGAGCCGAGAGGCTCTCCCCTTCACGGTCCATCGACACAGGCTAAGACGCCGGACCGCCACTATCTGGAAGATCGGATGCAGCAAGTGATCAATGCCAAGATTGCCGTCATCGGCCTGGGCTACGTCGGCCTCCCCCTGGCCGTGGAATTCGGCAAGAAGTACGACACGGTCGGTTTCGATATCCGCACCGCGCGGGTGGAAGAACTGCGTGCCGGAAAAGATTCGACGCTGGAAGTGGAAGCCGAGGAACTGCAGTCCGCCACGCGGCTGCGCTACAGCGACGCGCTGGAAGACCTGCGCGACCGCAACGTCTATATCGTGACGGTGCCCACGCCGATCGACGCGGCCAAGCGGCCGGACCTGGGGCCGCTGGTCAAGGCCAGCCAGATGCTGGCGACGGTGCTCAAGCGCGGCGACGTGGTGGTGTACGAGTCCACGGTCTATCCAGGCTGCACCGAAGAGGTGTGCGTGCCGCTGCTGGAAGCCGGCTCGGGCCTGAAGTTCAACCAGGATTTCTTCGCCGGCTACAGCCCGGAGCGAATCAACCCGGGCGATAAGCAGCATCGCGTGACGACGATCCTCAAGGTCACCTCCGGCTCCACGCCGGAAGCGGCGAGCTACGTCGACGCGCTGTACTCCAGCATCATCACCGCCGGCACGCACAAGGCCAGCAGCATCAAGGTGGCCGAGGCGGCGAAGGTGATCGAGAACACCCAGCGCGACCTCAATATCGCGCTGGTGAACGACCTGGCGATGCTGTTCAACAAGCTCGGCATCGACACGCTCGAAGTGCTGGAAGCGGCGGGCACGAAGTGGAACTTCCTGCCATTCCGTCCGGGCCTGGTCGGCGGCCATTGCATCAGCGTCGATCCGTATTACCTGACGCACAAGGCGCAGGAAGTAGGGCACCACCCGGATGTGATCCTGGCGGGCCGGCGCACCAATGACGGCATGGGTCCCTACGTGGCCGGCGAAGTGGTGCGCCTGATGGTGCGCAAGGGCATCAACCCGGTGCGCGCGAAAGTGCTGGTGCTGGGCCTGGCCTTCAAGGAGAACTGCCCGGACCTGCGCAACACCCGTGTGATCGACATCGTGCAGGCCTTGCGCGACTACAACGCCGAGGTGGATGTCCACGATCCCTGGGTGGACGCGGACGAGTGCCGGCACGAATACGGCCTGGCGACGATCGGCGATCCCTCGCGCGGCTCGTACGACGCCGTGATCGTGGCCGTGGGCCATCGCGAGTTCGCCTCGCAGGGTGCCGCGGGCATCCGCAGCTACGGCAAGCCCGAGTCGGTGGTCTACGACGTGAAGTACGTACTGCCGCGCGAGGCGGTAGACGGGAGGTTGTGATGAAAATCCTGGTGACCGGCACGGCAGGCTTTATCGGTTCGCACGTCGCACGCAAGCTGCTGGCGCGCGGCGACGAAGTGATCGGTGTGGACAACCTCAACGACTACTACGACGTGGGCTTGAAGAAGGCGCGTCTGGCACGCGTGCAGGCTTTCCCAGGCTATACGCATGTCAAGGCCGATCTGGCCGACCGCAACGCCATGGAAAAGCTGTTCGCCGACCATCGCCCGCAGCGCGTGGTGAATCTCGCCGCTCAGGCCGGCGTGCGCTACGCCGCCACCAACCCCCATGTGTACGTGAGCAGCAACGTCACCGGCTTCCTGCACGTGCTGGAAGGCTGCCGCCACCACGGCGTGGAACATCTGGTATTCGCCTCGACCAGCTCGGTCTACGGCGCCAACCGCGACCTGCCGTTCTCCGAGCACCGCCCCGCCGAGCATCCGCTGACGCTCTACGCCGCCACCAAGAAAGCCAACGAGCAGATGGCGCACAGCTACGCCCATCTGTATGGGCTGCCGGCCACGGGCCTGCGCTTCTTTACCGTGTACGGTCCCTGGGGCCGGCCGGACATGGCGCTGTTCCTGTTCACCAAGGCCATCCTTGCGGGCGAACCGATCCGCGTGTTCAACGAAGGCCGGCACAAGCGCAGCTTCACGTATATCGACGACATCGTCGAAGGCGTGGTGCGCGCCCTCGACACCGTGCCCGGCAAGGACCAGGCATGGGACGCCATGCGCCCGGACCCCGCCACCAGCGGCGTCGCGCCCTACCGCCTCTACAACATCGGCAACGAGCAGCCGGTGGAACTGCTGCGCTACATCGAGGTGCTGGAGCAGTGCCTCGGGCGCAAGGCCACGATGGAGCTGCTGCCGCTGCAGGCTGGCGACGTGCCGGAGACCGAGGCGGACGTATCGAGCCTGGTCGAGGCCGTGGGCTACCGGCCGAAGGTGTCGGTGGAGCAGGGCATCGCGGCCTTCGTGGACTGGTATCGAACCTATTACCCCGCCGCGGCTCCCCGCGCGGCCGTCGCAGGAGTCGCTTCATGAAGAACTTTGCTTTGATCGGCGCCGCCGGCTATATCGCCCCGCGCCATATGCAGGCCATCCGCGACACCGGCAACAAGCTGGTGGCCGCCTATGACCCGAACGATTCGGTCGGCGTGATCGACAGCTACTTCCCCGAGGCCGACTTCTTCACCGAATTCGAGCGCTTCGACCGCCATATCGACAAGATGCGCCGCGCCAGCCATCCGCAGCGCGCCGACTATGTGGCGATCTGCTCGCCCAACTACCTGCACGACTCGCATATGCGCTTCGCCATGCGCTCCGGCGCCGACGCCATCTGCGAGAAGCCGCTGGTGCTCAATCCGTGGAATATCGACGGCCTGCGCGAGATCGAGCAGGACACCGGACGCAAGATCAACACCATCCTGCAGCTGCGCCTGCACCCGGCCATCGTGGCGCTGCGCGAGAAAGTGCGTTCCTCCAAGCGCGCCGCCAAGCACGAGGTGGATCTGGCCTATGTGACGTCGCGCGGCCACTGGTACCTGCAGTCGTGGAAGGGCGACGCCAAGAAGTCCGGCGGGATCGCCACCAATATCGGCGTGCATTTCTTCGACATGCTGCATTTCATCTTCGGCGAACTGCAGCAGAACGTGGTGCACCAGCTGTCCGACACCAAGGCCGGCGGCTATCTGGAATACGAGCATGGCCGCGTGCGCTGGTTCCTCTCGGTGGACGTGGAAGACGTGCCCGCCGCGCAGCGCCTGGCCGGCCAGCGCACCTACCGCTCCATCACGGTGGACGGCGAGGAGATCGAGTTCTCCGGCGGCTTCACCGACCTGCACACGCGCAGCTACCAGGAGATCCTGGCCGGTCGTGGCTTCGGGCTGGAGGAAAACCGCTGCGCCATCACCACGGTGTCGGATATCCGCCACGCGGCGCCGGTCGGCCTGCGCGGCGAATACCACCCCTTCCTCACACGCAATGCCGGCTGAGGCGCTTATGGCCTATTACCAACATCCCAGTGCGATCGTCGACGACGGCGCCCAGATCGGCGACGACTCGCGCGTATGGCATTTCGTCCACGTCTGCGGCGGCGCGCGCATCGGCAAGGGCGTGTCGCTGGGGCAGAACGTGTTCGTCGGCAACCGCGTGGTGATCGGCGACCGCTGCAAGGTGCAGAACAACGTGTCGGTGTACGACAACGTGACGCTGGAAGAGGGCGTGTTCTGCGGCCCCAGCATGGTGTTCACCAATGTCTACAACCCGCGCTCGCTGATCGAGCGCAAGGACGAATACCGCGACACCCTGGTCAGGCGCGGCGCCACCCTGGGCGCCAACTGCACCATCGTCTGCGGCGTCACCGTGGGCGAGTACGCCTTTGTCGGCGCCGGCGCGGTGGTGACCCAGGACGTGCCGGCCTATGCGCTGATGGTCGGCGTGCCGGCGCGCCAGATCGGCTGGATGAGCGAATACGGCGAGCAGCTCGACCTGCCGCTCAGCGGCTCCGGCGAAGCACTGTGCCCGCATACCGGCAAGCGCTACGTGCTGCGCGAGGGCCGGGTCGGGCGCGAGGAGGTCACCGCGTGATCGACTTCATCGACCTCAAGGCGCAGCAGGCGCGCATCAAGGCGCAGATCGACGAGGGCATCCAGCGCGTGCTCGCGCACGGGCAGTTCATCCTCGGGCCTGAGGTGGCGGAGCTGGAAGAAAAGCTCGCCGCCTACGTGGGCGCGAAGCACTGTATCAGCTGCGCCAACGGCACCGACGCGCTGCAGATCGCGCTGATGGCGCTGGGCGTGGGGCCGGGCGACGAAGTGATCATGCCGGGCTTCACCTTTATCGCCACCGCCGAAACGGCGGCGATCCTGCATGCGAAGCCGGTGTACGTGGATATCGATCCGCATACCTATCTGATGGATCCGGCCCTGCTGGAGGCGGCCATCACGCCGCGCACCCGCGCCATCATGCCGGTGTCCATCTACGGCCAGTGCATGGACGCCGACGCGATCAATGCGATCGCCGCGCGCCACGGCCTGCCGGTGATCGAGGACGCCGCGCAGAGCTTCGGCGCCACCTACAAGGGCCGGCGCTCCTGCAATCTCAGCACCATCGCCTGCACCAGCTTCTTCCCGAGCAAGCCGCTGGGCTGCTATGGCGATGGCGGCGCGATGTTCACCAACGACGACGCACTGGCCACCGCCATGCGCCAGATCGCGCGGCACGGCCAGGACCGCCGCTACCACCATGCGCGGGTCGGCATGAACAGCCGCCTGGATACGCTGCAGGCGGCGATCCTGCTGCCGAAGCTGGCGATCCTGGATGAGGAGATCCGCCAGCGCCAGCAGGTGGCGTCGGCGTATGCGCGGCATCTGGGCGAGGCCGGCGTGGCGCCGCCGTTCGTCGAGTCGCACAACCTCAGCGTGTATGCGCAGTACACCATCCGCGTGGAGGAGCGCGAAGCGCTGCAGGCGCGGCTGAAGGAAGCCGGCGTGCCCACCGTGGTGCATTACCCCGTGCCGCTGAACCGGCAGCCGGCAGTGGCCGACGCGGACGCGCAACTGCCGGTCGGCGACCAGGCCGCGCGCGAAGTGCTCAGCCTGCCGATGCATCCGTACCTGTCCGAGGCGCAGATCGCGACGATCGTCGAGGGTCTCGCCGCGGTGCCGGCGAGGTAGGCGCCGTGATCGACCTGCTCGCCCGCTGCATCAGCGGCTCCGTGAACTGGGCGGAGCGCCGCAGCCATGCGCGGCGCCTGCGCGGCTACCCGGGCGTGGCGGCCTCCGCCACGGTAGGGCTGGGCAGCAAGCTGATCGGGCCGAAGGAGAACTTCCGCATCGGCGAGCACAGCTATCTCAACCAGGCGCACCTGTCCTGCGGACCGGGTTCGCGCGTGGTGATCGGGCGCGGCTGCGCCATCGGCTACAACGTGTCGATCAAGGCGCTCACGCACGACCCGGCCAAGCCGACCACCAATGCCGAAGGTCCGCTGCGCCACGTCGAGCGCGACATCGTGATCGGCGACGACTGCTGGATCGGCGACAACGTGTTTATCCGCGAAGGCGTGGTGCTGGGCGACCGCATCATCGTCGGCGCCAATTCGGTGGTGACCCGGTCCTTCGCCGGCAACCAGATCATCGCCGGCATTCCCGCGCGGGTCATCCGGGAGCGCTGAGGCCATGCGCACGCCTGCCACCCGCGACGACATCCATGTGCTGGTCATACCGTCCTGGTATCCGGCCCGGCCCGGCGACATCAGCGGCAGCTTCTTCCGCGAACAGGCGCTGGCCCTGCACTGGCATGGCTGCAAAGTGGGCGTGATCTATCCGCAACTGCGCTCGCTGCGCCACTGGCGCGGCCCGGCCGGCGGCGAACGCGGACTGCGGCGCGAGTTCGACCAGGGCATGCCGGTGCTGCGCTCGCCGGGCGTCAATCCGTTCCCGCTGCTGCATGGCGCCGCCGCCGCATGGTGGGTGCGCCATGGGCTGAAGCTTTATCGGCGCTACGTGGCCGAGTTCGGGCGCCCGGACGTGGTGCACGCGCATGCCGCGCTGTACGGCGGCGCGCTGGCGCGGCAGATCTGGCTGCGCGAAGGCGTGCCGTACGTGCTCACCGAGCACAGCTCGATGTATCCGCGCGGCCGGGTCAGCCACACGCAGGCGCGCATCGCCCGCGAGGCGGCGCGCGAGGCGCGGCGGCGCTTTGCGGTGAGCGCATCCTTCGGTGGTTTCCTGGAAGGCTATTTCGGCGCCGACGCGGGATCGTGGGAAGTGATGCCGAACATCGTCGACGCCTCGTTCGGCGAGCGCCCGCTGGGCGAGCCGGCGGACGGCGGCGACTTCACTTTTCTTACCGTGGGTGGCCTCAACGAGAACAAAGGCATCCACCTGCTGTTCGAGGCCTTCGCGCGCGGCTTCGCCAGCGAGCCGGGCGTGCGCCTGCGCATTGGCGGGCATGGGCCGGAACGCGCGCGGCTGGAGAAACTCGCCGCGCAGCTGGGCATCGCCGACCGCGTCGCCTTCCTCGGCGCGCTGACGCGCCAGCAGGTGGCGGAGGAACTGGCGCGCGTGCAGGCCCTGGTGCATCCCAGCCGCTACGAAACCTTCGGCGTCGCCATCGTGGAAGCGCTGGCGATGGGCCGCCCGGTGGTGGCCACGCGCTGCGGCGGCCCGGAAGGCATCGTCACCGCGCGCGACGGCCTGCTGGTGCCGGTGGACGACATCGACGCACTGGCGCGGGCCATGCACGAATTGCGCGCGAATATCGGCCATTACGATGCGGCGGCGATCCGCCAGGCCTGCCTGGCGCGCTTCGGCGAAGCCGCCGTGGTGGCTCGCCTGCGCGAAATCTACGAAGCGGCGGCGGGACGGAAACTGCCCCCCGCGCACGATCGCGTGGTCGTGCCGCTGCGCAAGGCGGTCGGCCAGTGAACAAGAACAAGCTGCTCGGCTTCGCGCTCGGTCCGCTCGGTTCGGCGGCGGTCGGCTTTGTCACCCTGCCGATGCTGGCGTGGTTCTTCAGCGCCGAGGACATCGGCCGCATCTCCATGCTGCAGGTGGCGACCAACTTCGCGGTGATCCTGTTCACCTTCGGGCTGGATCAGAGCTATGCACGCGAGTACCACGAGTCCGCCGACAAGCCCGCGTTGCTGAAGGCGGCGGCGCTGCCGGGCCTGGTCGTGCTGGGCGTGCTGCTGGCGGCGCTGCTGGGCATGGCGCCGGGCTTGTTGTCGCAGGCCTTGTTCGCGGTGGACGACGGCGCGCTCAGCGCGATCGCCGCGGCTTCGATCTTTGCCACCTTCGTCTCGCGCTTCCTGTCGGTGATCCTGCGCATGGAAGAGAAGGGCTTCGCCTTCTCCATGAGCCAGGTGCTGCCGAAGCTGCTGTTCCTGGCCCTGGTGGTGGCGTACGCGCTGGCGGTGCCGGGGCGCACCTTCTTCATGCTGCTGGCCGCGTACACGCTGTCGATCGTCGCGGTGATGTTCGCCTATGCGTGGAACACGCGGCATGCCTGGGTGCCGGCGCTGGCGGCGCGGCTGGACCGGCGGCGGCTGCGCCCGCTGATGGCGTTCGGTTTTCCGCTGATCTTCGGCGGCGTCGCATCCTGGGCGCTGATGGCGATGGATAGGGTGTTCCTGCGCCAGTTGTCGACGCTGACCGAGCTTGGCGTGTTCTCGGTGGCGGCCAGCATCGCGGCCGCGGCCGGCATCGTGTCCAGCATCTTCTCCACCGTGTGGGCGCCGACCGTCTACCGCTGGGCCGCCGAAGGCGATGCGCAGGCAAAGATCGACGCGGTCACCGGCCATCTGCTGGCCGCGGTGGTGCTGATCTTCGTCGCCACCGGCCTGCTGTCCTGGGTGCTGGCCCTGGTGCTGCCTTCGACTTACGACCGCGTGCAGTACATCGTCGCCGCCAGCCTGGCGCCGCCGCTGCTGTATGCGCTGTCGGAATGCGCCGCGGTGGGCATCAGCCTTGCGCGGCGCAGCCTGTATTCGATGCTGGCTTCGTTCCTGGCGGCGGCGCTGAACGTGGCGGGCAACTATCTGCTGGTGCCGCGGCTGGGCGCGGGCGGCGCGGCGATTTCCACCGCGGTGTCGTTCCTGCTGTTCCTGATCGTGCGCACCGAATTCTCGTGCCGCGTGTGGCGCCCCGTGCCGCGCGCGCGGCTGTATCTGGCGACCTCGGCGGCGACCGGCCTGGCGGTGGCCTTCGTGCTGTCCGGCGAGCGCCACCGCGGGCTGTTCCTGTGGCTGTGGGCGGGCCTGGGCCTGCTGTCGCTGGCCTGGTTCCGTCCTTCGCTGGCGCTGGCGCTGCAGGCCGGCGCGAAGCTGATGCAGGGTGCGCGGCTGCGCGCGGCGAATGTGTCGCCGCAGCTGCGCAGGAATGGAGTGCAATGAGCAAGGTCAATCTTTTCCTGTTCGCGGCCCATCATGCGACCGGCAACGTGGCGGCGCAGCGTTTCAAGGGCCTGGTGAAATACCTGGACGCGGATCGCTACCGCGTCCACGTGCTGGCGCGCGCGCATGGCGCCGCGCCTGTCGTGGCCGGCTCGCCCGCGGTGGAAGTGATTCCGCTGCCGGGGCATTGCGTGGGCAGCGAGTCCTCGCTGGCGTCGTCGCTGCTGAGCATGGCCTCGGCCTTCGTGCCGGCCCTGCCGTTCTCGCCGCTGGCGCGCGGCGCCGCCGCGCGCCGCCCGTGGCTGGTCAATGCGCTGGCCGAGGCGGACCGCCGCTGCGGCGAACGCATCGCCGCCGGCGAACGCTGCGTGGCCGTGGGCACCTACTCGCCGATCGACGCATTGATCGCCGCATCCAGCCTGGCTTCGCGCCACGGCCTGCCATGCATCCAGGATTTCCGCGACGGCCTGGTGTTCGAGCCGCTGGGCCGCGCCGGCCGCGTCGCCGATGCCGCGCGCCGCATGATCGAGGCGCGCGTGATCGAAGCGGCCAGCCTGGTCACCTCGGTGAGCCCCGCGCTGGTGGAGGATTTCGCGCGCCGCTATCCGGGCAAGCGCGTCGGCCTGCTGCCGAACGGCTTCGATCCGGACGACTTCGCCGCGCATATGGACGAGGACGCGCAGGAAGCCGCCGCCCTGCTGGCGCGGCAGATTCCGCCAGGCGCCATGCTGATCGGCCATTTCGGCCGCGTCGGCGCCAGCGATGCATCGGCGTCGCAAAGCCTGGACCGCTTCGTGTCGCTGATGAACGCGATCGAGGACGGCCAGGCGCGCCGCCACGTGCTGTTCGTGGGCGAGCTGACCGCGCGCGAACAGCAATCGCTGCAGCGCGCGCGCTTCGGCGTCACCACCATCAAGCCGGTGCGGCGCGGGCTGGCCCTGCAGCTGATGAAGCGCTGCGACCGCCTGCTGCTGCTCACCGGCAACCGCGTGTGCTGCGCCACCGGCAAGGTGTTCGAGTACCTGGCCTCGGGCGTGCCGGTGGTGTGCGTGTCGGGCGTGGAGAACGCGGCCTCGTCGATCCTGGCCGAGACCGGCGCCGGACAGACCCTGGTGACGCAAGGCGGCGGCGAAAGCGCCGAAGCCCTGCGCCGGATCATTGCCGCGCCGGCGGAAGGACGCCGCGACATCGGTGCCTACAGCAAGGTGGCGCAAGCCGGCGTGCTGGATCGCTGGATCGCCGACATGGTGGCCCTATGAATCCGTCCCTCTCTCCTTCGATGCGCGGCATGCGCAGCCCGGTGCCGATGAGCGAGCGCAGCATCACGCGACGGCATCTGTTCCTGCTGGCGGCGATCGGCCTGCTGTTCCTGGCGGTGGTGATCCCCAACTCGCTGCCGGTGCCCACCGCGGCGATGCTGGGCCTGACCGCGGTGCTGGCGCTGCCCGGCTTCCGCTTCGGCCTGGGCTTCAAGAAGCTGCTGGCGCTGTACGTGTGCACGGCCATGGTGACCGTGATCTACACCGCGGTCGGCTATCTCAACGACGCGCCACCGGAAGCCGCGGCGCAGATGCTGGTGATCTACATCCTCTCGCCGCTGCTGTGGATGCTGGTGGCCGCGGGGCTGATGCGCGCGCCGGGGCCGGAGCGGCTGGTGGACTGGTTCGCGATCCTCACCGTGTTCGCCTGCGCCAGCGTGGCCTTGTACTTCTATCTGTACTTCCACTACGGCGCGGACGCCGTGTCGTTCTTCTTCAAGGGGCAGGCCAATATCAACCTGCAGGGCGGCTTCGCCGGCGCGATCATGCACGTGTACGGCTCGCTGATCTTCCTGGCGGGCGGTTTCTACAGCTCGCCCGAACTGATCCGCAGCCGCCTGCTGCGCATGGCGGTGCTGGCGATGATCTTCGTCTGCGCGGTGACCTCGGGCCGTTCGGCGCTGATCCTGGCCATTCCGGTGGGCTGGGTGCTGGGGCGCCTGCTGGCGCCGCGCACGCTCGGCTTCCATCGCAGCCTGACCTCGCCGCTGTCGCGCATGGTCAAGGTGGGCCTGCCGATGCTGGTGGGCATGGTCGCGGTGGTGGTGCTGCTGCAGACCTATACCAGCGTGCGCCTGGACGTGATCTACGACAGCTTCGCCGACAAGATCAGCTCCGGCGGCGGCACCTCGCGCGTGGGCATGGCCGGTTCGCTGTTCCAGGGCATTCTCGACAATGGCGGCATCGGGGCGGGCCACGGCAAGGGCGTGAGCTTCGTCAGCAGCGCCGAATACCCGTGGCGCTACGAGCTGGTGTGGCTGGCCACCATCTACCGCGTGGGCCTGCTGGGCGCTGCTGTGTATGCGTTCCCGTTCTTCGTCTACATCGTGCGCGTGCTGCGCCTGGCCAGGGCCAGGCAGCTGCCGCCGCACCACAAGTTCCTGTTCAGCGCCTTCGTGGCCGCGTTCATCGCCTCCAATACCAATCCCTATATCGAAGCGTTCGCGTTCCAGTGGATGTACACCATCCCGCTGGTGGCGCTGTTCGTGGAATACCCCGCCGGGGTGGAGCGCGTGCCTGCATGAAGCGTCTGAAGGTAATCCTGTTCGCCCGTTACTCCAGGCTGGGGCCCAGCACGCGCCTGCGCAGCCTGCAGTACCTGGAAGAGCTGGAACGTCGGGGCATCGACGTGGACGTGCACGAGCTGTTTCCGGATTCGTATCTGGAAGGCCTCTACGGCGGGCGCCCGCAGGCGACCAGGTACACCGCGTGGCGCTATTACGGCCGGCGCATCGCCGAGCTGATGCGCAACAGCGACCACGACCTGGCCTGGATCGAGGGTGAGCTGTTTCCGTACCTGCCCTACGGCCTGGAAGCGCTGCTGTCGCGCCATGCGCGGCCCTACGTGGTGGACTACGACGACGCGCTGTTCCACAAGTACGATCTCTCGCCCAGCCCCGTGGTGCGCCGCGTGCTCGGCCGCAAGATCGACCGCGTGATGGCGCGCTCCGCCTGCGTGATCGCCGGCAATCCGTACCTCGCCGCGCGCGCCGAGCAGGCCAAGGCGGGCCGGGTGGAGATCATCCCCACGGTGGTGGACGAATTGCGCTACGACACGGTGGAGCATGGCGGCCGCGCGCAGCCGGTGATCGGCTGGATCGGCTCGCCGGCCACCGAGCATTACGCCCTGGACCTGCGCGACGTGCTGATGGACGTGTGCGCCGGCGGCGCGGCACGCGTGCTGCTGGTCGGCGCGCGGCCCGAAGTGGCGGCGCAGTTCGAGGGCGTGGCGGTGGACGTGCTGCCCTGGTCCGAGGAAACCGAAGCCGAGCTGATCGCCCAGATGGACGTCGGCATCATGCCGCTGCGCGACGGGCCGTGGGAACGCGGCAAGTGCGGCTACAAGATCATCCAGTACATGGCCTGCGGATTGCCGGTGGTCGCCTCGCCCGTAGGCGTCAACGCGGACATCGTGCGGCACGGCGACAACGGCTTTCTCGCCTCCAACGATGAGGACTGGCGCCAGGGCCTGCGCCAGCTGATCGGCAGCCCCGAGCTGCGCGCGCGCCAGGGCCGCGCCGGCCGCCACCGGGTGGAAGACCATTACAGCCTCGCCTCGCAGGCCCCGCGCCTGGCCGACGTGCTGCGCAACGCGGAGGCACGCTGATGTGCGGCATCGCCGGATTGTGGATACCCGCCGGCGCGCCGCGCGAGCGGCTGGAGCGCCAGGCGCTGGCGATGACCGCGCGCCTGCTGCATCGCGGCCCGGACGACGGCGGCGTGTGGGCCGATGAGGCTTCCGGCATCGCATTGGCGCAGCGGCGCCTGGCGATCATCGATCTCTCGCCGGCCGGGCATCAGCCGATGCATTCGGCCTGCGGCCGCTACACGGCGGTGTTCAACGGCGAGATCTACAACCATCTCGACCTGCGCGCACGCCTGGCCGCCGAGGGCAACGCGCCGGCATGGCGTGGCCATTCGGACACCGAAACCCTGGTGGCCTGCATCGCCGCGTGGGGACTGGAAGCCGCGCTCAAGGCCTGCATCGGCATGTTCGCGCTGGCGCTGTGGGACCGCCGCGACCGCAGCCTCGCGCTGGCGCGCGACCGCCTGGGCGAGAAGCCGCTGTACTACGGCTGGCAGGGCGAGGCGCTGGTGTTCGGTTCCGAGCTGAAGGCGCTGAAGGCGTACGAGGGTTTCCGCCCCGACGTCGACCGCGACGCGCTCACCCTGCTGCTGCGCCACAACTGCGTGCCGGCGCCGTACAGCATCTACCGCGGCGTGGCCAAGCTGCGGCCGGGCCATGTGCTGCGGCTGCAGGCGGGCGGTCCGCGCGAAGCGGAGCCGCAGCCGTACTGGCGCTACAACGACGTGGTCGCCGAAGGCATGGCCGAGCCGTTCTTCGGCAGCGAGCAGGAGGCCGTCGACGCGCTGGAGTCGCAGATCGCGCAGAGCGTGCGCGCGCAGATGCTGGCGGACGTGCCGCTGGGCGCCTTCCTGAGCGGCGGCATCGACAGCAGCACCATCGTCGCGCTGATGCAGAAGCAGAGCAGCCGTCCGGTAAAGACCTTCACCATCGGTTTCGGCGAGGACGGCTACGACGAAGCCACGCATGCCAAGGCAGTGGCCGCGCACCTGGGCACCGAGCACACCGAGCTGTACGTGCGGCCCGACGATGCGCTGGCGGTGATCCCCAAGCTGCCCGGCATGTTCTGCGAGCCGTTCGCCGACAGTTCGCAGATTCCCACTTACCTGGTCAGCCAGCTGGCGCGCCGCCATGTCACCGTCGCGCTCAGCGGCGATGCCGGCGACGAGCTGTTCGGCGGCTACAACCGTTACCTCGCCGCGCGGCGGGTGTGGGAACGCATGCAACGCCTGCCGTCGTTCGTGCGCCACGCCGCCGCCGGCGCCCTGCGCGCGGTGCCGCCGGCCACCTGGGACCGGTGGTACGAACGCGCCCGCGTGCTTTTACCTAAGCGCATGCACGTGGCCACGCCGGGCGACAAGGCGCAGAAGCTGGCCGGCGTGCTCGCGCTTTCCAGCGGGCAGCAGTTCTTCCACCAGCTCACCAGCCAGTGGAGCGAGCCGGAACACCTCGTGCACGGCGCGGCGGAACCGGCGACCTTGCTGACCGATCCGCAGGCCTGGCCGCAGACCGACAGCTTCGAGCATTGGATGATGGCGATGGATGCGCAGGCCTATATGGCCGACGACATCCTGGTGAAGGTGGACCGCGCGGCGATGGCCAACAGCCTGGAGACGCGCGTGCCCCTGCTCGATCCGCGCGTGGTCTCGCTGGCCTGGCGCATGCCGCTGCATCTGAAGATCCGCGACGGCCAGGGCAAGTGGCTGCTGCGCCAGGTGCTGTACCGGCATGTGCCGAAGGAATTGATCGAACGCCCTAAGCAGGGCTTCGGCGTGCCGCTCGACAGCTGGCTGCGCGGACCTTTGCGCGACTGGGCGGAAAGCCTGCTCGACGAAGGACGCCTGCGCCGCGAAGGCTATCTGCGCCACGCGCCGATCCGGCGCGTCTGGCAGGAACATCTGAGCGGCAAGCGCAACTGGCAGCACCAGCTGTGGAACGTATTGATGTTCCAGGCCTGGCTGGGCGCCGAACAGGGGGAAACGGCATGAACGCGGCCACGGCAGGAAGGCGCATGCGCCGCCTGTGGCGCAGCCGCGCGAGCGACCCTTATCCCCGGAGCGGCAAGCCATCCCATGAAGATCGTCCTGTTCGCCAATACCGACTGGTATCTCTACAACTTCCGGCGCTCGCTGGCGCTGTCGCTGCATAAGGCCGGCCACGAGCTGCTGCTGCTGTCACCGCCGGGTCCCTATGGCGAGAAGCTGCGCGCGCTCGGCCTGCGCTGGGAGCCGGTGCCGATGGAGCGGCGCAGCCTCAATCCGCTGCGCGAGCTGGCCCTGCTGCGCTATCTGGCGAAGCTGCTCAAGCGCGAGCGGCCGTCGCTGGTGCATGGCTTCACCATCAAGTGCGCGGTGTATGGCTCATTGGCGGCGCGGCTGGCCGGCGTGCGTGCGCGCGTCAACGCGGTGGCCGGCATGGGTTATGTGTTCACCAGCAACGACCTGAAGGCGCGCGCGCTGCGGCCGGTGGTGCGCGCGCTGCTGCGGCTGGCGCTGGACGGCGAGGGCGCGCGGCTGATCCTGCAGAACAGCGACGACGTGGCGCTGTTCGAGCGCGCGGGGCTGGTCGATCCCTCGCGCATCCGCCTGGTGCGCGGCTCGGGCGTGGACTGCTGGCGCTTCGTCAAGCGCGGCGGCGAGCGTTCGGGCGGGCCGTTGCGTGTGCTCGTCGCGGCACGACTGCTGTGGGACAAGGGCCTGGAGGAATACGTCGCCGCGGCGCGCGAGCTGCTGGCCGAAGGGCGGCGTATCGAATTCATGCTCGCCGGCACGCCCGATCCCGGCAATCCCGCGGCGGTGCCGGAAGAGACCGTGCGCGGCTGGGTCAACGAGGGCGTGATCAATTGGCTGGGCCATGTGGAAGACATGCCCAACCTGCTCGGTGCGGTGGATGTGGTTGCGTTGCCCAGCTATCGCGAAGGTTTGCCGAAGACGCTGATCGAAGCCGCGGCTTGCGCGCAGCCTTTGATCACTACCGATGTGCCCGGTTGCCGCGAAGTGGTCAGCGACGGCGTCGATGGCCTGCTGGTGCCGGTGCGCGATGCGAAGGCGCTGGCGCATGCGATCCGCCGCTTGCACGACGATCCGGCGCTGGCGCGGCGTCTGGGCGAGGCGGCATGGGCGAAGGCGCATGCGGAATTCGATGAGCGGATTGTGATCCGGCGGACCGTGGATGTGTATCGAGAATTGTGCGGGCCGTTGGCGATGCCGGTGGAGGAACCCGTGGCGCAAAGGCGTGTTGCGTAGCCGGCTATCGAGCTCTTCTCCCCTCCGGGGAGAAGATGCCGGCAGGCAGATGAGGGGCGGGTGCTTGCGGTGACGCTTCTACGAAGAGAAGAAGAGCTTTTGAGCTTGTATCGACCTTCAGCTCTTCGCTCCGCCCGGCCCCTCACCCCAACCCTCTCCCCGGAGGGGAGAGGGAGATGAAAGGGCGTCGCTAGATGGTCGAAAAAAAACTTGCATCTTCCTGCGTCCGGATCGCAAGGAATAGATTCATGCGCGAGTAAACCCCGCGCCTGCGCGTATCCCTAAACTAAGCGTTCCGGGGGAAGCCGATGAATGCGCATGTCTCGACGTGCGGCCAGCAGCGATCAGCTTCGAGGAACATCGACATGCCCGACACGCCGGCGAACGTACTGGACTTCCTGCCCAAGGAAGAGCACGCGGCGATCCGCGCGGGGCGCAGCAGCTACGACTGCACTGCTGGCATCCAGAAGGCCATCGACGGTTCGCGCCGCGTGCTGATTCCCGCGGGCGTCTATCCGGTGAAGCAGATCAACCTGCGCTCGGGGCTGGAGCTGTACGGCGAGGGCGCCTCGAGCGAGCTGCGCTCCTTCGACGATACGCTGGCCTCGGAATTCATGCTGGCCACCTACATCAAGGACGGCGGTACGCCGCGCGTGGCCGACAATATGCGCGACATCCACCTGCACGACCTGAAGCTCAATGGCCGCGTGGGCGAGTTCGGCTACGCGCAGTACTACTACCTGCTGGCAGTGAACGCCACCTCGGACCTGACCGTGGAGCGGATGACCTTCTTCGGCTTCCGCGGCGACGGCATGTACGTGGGCTCGGGCACCAAGTCCAACACCGAGCGGCACAACGAGCGGGTCACCGTGCGGGACTGCATCTTCGATGGCGCGGTGAAGGACAACCGCAACGGCCTGTCGATCATCGACTGCGACGGCCTGCTGGTGGAGAACTGCACCTTCCGCAATATCGGCAATGCCAAGCTGTCGCGCTCGGTGGGCGGTATCGATTTCGAGCCGGATCACGACTTCAGCGTGTACCGCAACGTGACCATACGGCGCTGCAACTTCATCGACATCGACACGGTGAACACCGCTGGCATCACCTTCTTCAACGGCCACCAGAAGGGCAGCAACATCGGTAACTGGCAGGTGCTGGATTGCCAGTTCCGCAATTGCTACTGGGGCATCGACAGCTCGACCCGGCCCAAGACCGCGGCGGACACGCCGGACAACCTCACCGTGCGCAACTGCCATTTCCTCAATTCGGTGCGCACCGATCTGGCGATCAAGGGGCTGAGCGGCGCGCGCGTGATGGGCTGCATCTTCGAGCGCTCGCCCCCGGGCAACGGGCCGGGCGGCGACGCGATCCGGCTGGGCGACATGGCGTCGGCGCGCAGCCGCAATGCGGTGAATGCGGTGATCACCGGCAATACGTTTATCGGGATCCGTCCGCAGATGGGTGCGATCGGCGTACTTGGGGTGAGCGGACTGGTGGTGGCCGGCAACACCTTCAGCGATATCTATGGCACCTGCATCAATTTCTCCGAAGACGAATCGGCCGACAGCGCGCGGCATATCGGTTCGGTGGTGATCTCGGGCAATACGGTGCGGCGCACGCGCACGCTCGCCACGGGCAGGCCGGTGCCGATGGCCTTCCTGAGCACCGGCAAGAAGCTGCAGCTGAGCAAGGGCGACGTGCGGCTGGATGCGCAATCGTTCGAGTACGACAACACGGTGGATACCGGCGTGCCGCGGGTGGCGAATGGGGCGGCGGTGGAGTTCGGCGGTAAACCTTGACGTAGGTTGGGGTGAAAACCCCAATACCGCCCACTTCATGCGCCCCGCAACGTTGGGGTTGTCACCCCAACCTACGCCCAGCCGCGCAATCGATAGACCCATAAGCCGATGTACTCGTGCAAGGTATGCGAGGCATCCCACAGCACCGCACGCCGCGGCTCCCACTCGCTGCCTGGCTCGCGCATGGGAGGTAGCAGTGCGGGCGCGGGAATCACATGCAGCCCTTGCTTCTCGAAGCTCGCCGCGGCACGCGGCATATGCTCGGGCGAGGTGACCAGCAGCACGGTATGCGCACCGTCGCCGCGCAGGATCGCCGCGGAATTGCGCGCGTTCTCATAGGTGGTATGGCTTGAAGTCTCCAGGTGCACCGCGGAGGAGGGCACGCCCTGGCGCTCCAGCATCGCGGCCATGCGCTTGGCGTCGTTCTCGCCGGAAAGCACCACCAGCGGCGCGCGGCTGGCGCGGAACAGCAGATAGCCGAAGCCGACGCGGCTGTTGGCGATGGCGTCGCCGCTTTCATCGCGCCAGCTGTCCTTCTCGTCAGCCAGCGCTTCGCCGCCGAGCACCACGATGGCATCCGCCCTGGGGTAGTCCACCGCGGGCTGCGTGGCGTACTGGCCTTGCAGGCAGCGCTGCAGTCCGTGCGCGAACGCGGGCGTCGCGCACAGCAGCAGCCATAGCGGCGCGAGCGCGGCGATGCCCAGGCCCAGCCGGTAGCGCCGCAGCACGATGCACAGCAGAGCGATGGCGCCGAGCAGCCACGCCTGGGTGATGGGGTGGCTGATGCTCAGGTTGACCAGGTCGAACACGTACATGGCGCGGCGGAGGCGCTGGCCTGCGCCCCCGTCACTGCCCGCGCTGCTGCACCGCCTGGCTGGCGGCGATGGTGGAGCGGCGCGTGGTGCACACGATGTAGGTCAGCAGCAGGAAGCCGAACAGGCCCAGGCTGGCGAGCTGGCCGTAGTCGTGGATCAGGTGGCCGATAAAGGCCAGCAGGATCGAGGCGATCACCAGCACCAGCAAGGTCATGCGCGGACTCAGGCCGGTGCGTAGCAGAATGTGGTGGATATGGCCGCGGTCCGGCTTGAACGGCGACTGGTGGTTGCGCATGCGGCGGCACATCACCGCGAGCGTGTCGAGCGCGGGCAGGGCCACGCACCACAGCACGTCGGTGGGCAGCAGGTCAGAACCCGGGCTCTGGCTAAGGTCGATCAGCGCCCAGCCGAGCAGATAGCCCAGCACCGTGCTGCCGGCATCGCCCATGAAGATCTTCCGGCCGAACAGGCCGAGGTTGGCGGCGAGGTAGGGAATCATCGCCGCGCCGAGCATGGCGATCAGAACCGTGACGCCCAGCGTGACGCCACCGTGATGGAACGCAAAGATCGAACCGATGCCGACCAGGCCCATGCTGCCGGACAAGCCGTCGATGCCGTCCATCATGTTGAACGCGTTGAGCAGTCCGATCACCGCGATGAGGGTGACCGGGATGCCGAGCGGGCCCAGCTGAAGCTGAACGCCGTTGAGCGTACCCAGCGAACGGATATAGACGTCTGTACTGCCAATCATCACGAACACGGCCAGGGTCTGCACGATCAGGCGCGTGCGCACGCTGAGCTCGTGGCGGTCGTCCAGCGAGCCCATGATGGTGAGGCCCGCGGCCGTGGTCAGCAGCATGCGGCTCATCTGCGTGGCGTCGCCGTACCACCAGGCGCCGACGAAGACGCCGCAGAACATCGCCAGGCCACCTACCAGCGGCACGCTGCCCTGGTGCTGCTTACGGTCGCTGGGGCGGTCCAGCAGGCCGAGCGGCTCCGCCAGGCGGCGCAGAACGACAATCGCCACGGCAGAGGTGAACAAAGCCGCAGCGCAGGCGAGCATCGTTCTTGTGTCTTGCATATCGTGGCTTCCTCGGGGCAATCCAGTGGGGATGGCTCGCGTCGAATGGAGCGTCACGCGTCGCCTATCATCGCTCGCTTCTGCGAAGCGGTGATGACAAGAAGCTGATCGAGCGAGTCGCAACAGCGAAAAGCTTGCGCGACATCACGAACCCGCGACGGAGATGAGCCAGATGTATCGAAGCTCTTCGCGGCGAAGGGCAACTCTAAGCGATGTAAGTGAACGTCCAGTAGATTTTTCTCAATGTGGGTTGGTGTTGGTTCAGTCATTCACGCACGAACGAAGCTACAGTCCAGTCGCTTCACTCTCCGCATCTCCGCCATCACGCGACGCACCGAAGAGGATGCTCATGAAACTTCTTGCCGCTTCCATCGCAGCGACCTCCGCCCTGCTTCTGGCCAGCACCGCTTTCGCGCAGAACGCGCAGAACGCACAGCAGCAGCCGACCACCGTGAACCAGCTCATCGATCAGCAGCAGGCCAAGCCCGCGACGCCGGCGCAGCTGATCTCGCCCAAGAGCGCCAAGGGCGCCGCGCACGGCAGCATGAAGGCCAGCCATGCGGGTCCGGGTGCGGCAGCCGCAGCGGCCGTTGCAGGCACCGGCGGCACCGGTACGGGCGGCACGGGTACCGGCGGCACCGGCACCACGGGCACCACGGGTACGCATTGATTAGTTCTTAACGACGCGTTCGCATAAACGAACGCGTCGCTCGGCCTGCAGCCCGCGCGGCACGCAGGCCGGCACGTCTCACGTCATCGGTAGGGGGCCGAGGATCCAAGTTCGCCGCACCGCCGGCGTTCGCGATAATCGAAGGGCTCTACGGATGAACAAGCGACGGGCATTGTTGTTGGCATGTGCCGCCCTGACCCTGCACGGCTGTTTCTGGGCTCCAGGCCAGCACATGAGCGCGACCGACTTCTCGCGCCAAGGCTCGATCGACGCGGCTCGCTATCAGCTGGTGCCGATCACGCCGAAATTGCTGGCGATGGACAAAGCCTCCAATCCGCTGGCGACCCTTCCCGACGAGTTGCGCAACTACCAGCCGGAGGCTTACCGCATCGGCGTGGGCGACTCGCTCTACATCACGGTGTGGGACCACCCTGAGCTCACATCGCCCGCGGGCTCGCAGCAGCTGCCCAGCGCGAACGGCCGCGTGGTGCGCGCCGACGGCACGCTGTTCTATCCCTACGTCGGCGTGGTCAAGGCTTCCGGCAAGACGGTGGAAGAACTGCGCGTGGAGATCTCGCAGCGCCTGGCCAAGTACGTGCAGGACCCGCAGGTCGACATGAGCGTGATCAGCTACGGCGCGCAGCGCATCACCATGCGCGGCGCCTTCGTCAAGACCGATCCGCTGCCGGTGACGGTGACGCCGCTGAGCCTTGCGCAGGCGGTGGGCACGGCGCAGATCAATACCGACCAGGCCGATCTCTCCGGCCTGGTGCTGTCGCGCGACGGACGCGATTACCACCTGGATCTCGACGCGCTCGCGCGCAATCACCAGCTGGGCGATGTGTGGCTCAAGCCCGGCGACCAGATCTTCCTTCCCTATGCGGATCGCAAGGAGGTCTACGTGGTGGGCGAGGTGACGCGTCCGGCGGCTTTGCCGTTCAAGACCAGCGACATGAGCCTGTCGCAGGCGCTGGGCAAAGCCGGTGGATTGAACGAGACCACCTCCAAGGGCAATGCGGTCTACGTGATCCGCGGCGTGGAGGACATGGAGAAGTCGCCCGCCACGATCTACCAGCTCGACGCGAAATCGCCCGCGGCATTCGCGATGGCTTCGCAGTTCTCCGTGCATCCCGGCGACGTGGTGTTCGTGGGCCCCGCGGGCGTGACGCGCTGGAACCGTTTCCTCTCGCAGCTGCTGCCGCTGTCCGGCATCGTGACCAACGCGGCTTCGGCTAAGAACGACCTCACCAATTGAGGTATGCGCGCATGACGAGCTTCCCGTGGCGAGCTTCGCTCCGCCTCGCGGCCCTGGCGGCTGCGAGTTGGATCGTCGCCGGCTGCACTGACGTATCGCTGGGAAGCGTGGATACGATCCGCCAGGCCGTCGGCGGCGGCACCGACGTGCATCCCACCGCGGCGTCGGTGGCGGCCGAGCCGTATTACCAGCTGCAGGTGAATGCACCGGGCGGCGAGGCGATCCTGCTGCTGGCCAGCGTGCAGGGCGGCTTGGAAAGCTGGTACGGGCACGATGGGCAGGCGGTATTCCTGCGCAACGGCGTGCTGGTGCGGACGGTGGGACTGGAGGCGAATCTCGATCACGTCGCCTTCGACGGCGGCAATCCGTTCGCGTCGGGCCTGCAGCACGTGCAGGCGCCGATCGCGTACCGCCGCGTGCTGGACTGGTCGCCGGGTTATCGCTACGGCATCACCGCGGTTGCGCAGCTCGAACCGAAGGGTGTCGAGAGCGTGGACATCCTCGGCCAGGTGCGCCAGCTGCGCCGCTACGACGAGCACGTGCGCGCCGACGGCGCGGGCTTCGACGTGACGAACCGCTACTGGGTCGATCCCGCCGACGGTTTTATCTGGAAGAGCCGGCAGCATGTCGCGCCCGGCCAGGCGCTGGAGCTGATCCAGCTGCGCCCGTACCGCGAGGCGCGAACGTGAGGGTTGCCTGCCTGCCCGGATGGCTGCTGTGCCTGTTGATGGGCGTTGCCTGGCCGATCCATGCGATGGCGGTATCCGTCAGCGTTTCCGGACAGGTCGATCGGCCGGGCGTGCAGTCCTTGAACGGCAATGCGCGCCTGGGCGATGCGGCGACGGCGGCGCAGGTGCGGCCCGAGGCCTATGTGCTCGGCGCGAGCTGGACGCAGAAGTCCAGGCAGTTGGAGCAGATGCGTTTGCAGGCTGGCCTGCTGTACGAACTCGGCGCGGTGGCGGATCAGGCCAGGCGCGAAGGCAATGCGCCGCTCGCTGAATTGAGCGCGAAGCTGCGGCAATGGCTGCAGGCGATGCCGGTGACCGGACGCCGCGTGGTGCGCACGCTCGATCCCGGCGCGCTCTATGCGGACGATGCGGACGACCTGCCGCTGGAAGACGGCGACACGCTGAACTATCCGCAACGTCCTTCGACGGTACGCGTGGTCGGCGCGGTACGGAAATCCTGCGAGCTGCCGCACGTGGCGCTGCAGGATGCGCGGAAGTACGTCAAGGCCTGCGCCACGCAGATGGCCGATCGCGATTTGCTCTATGTGATCCAGCCGGACGGCAAGGTGTTCGAGCTGGGCATCGCGCTGTGGAACGAAAGCGCGCCGATGGTGCTGGCGCCCGGCGCCATCGTCTACGTGCCGCTCGACAGCCGCCTCACCGCCGGCGCGGCCGATGCCGTGTTCGGCCGCGAGATGGCGGACTTCATCGCCACCCAGCCGCTGGATGGCGGGGTGCTGCCATGACCGCTCGCCTCAGCTGGCGCAGCGGATGCGTGATGTTGCCGGCCAGCCTGCTGCTGTCGCAATGCATCGTCGGCGCCTCGCATGCGCAGTCGGCACCGGGCTATACGCGCAACGATTACGGCGAAGTCGGCCTGATCCAGACGCCGACGGCGCGCATGGCGGACGAAGGCGACCTGGCCTTCACCGCATCGCGCACGTATCCGTACACGCACTACAACCTCTCGCTGCAGCCGCTGCCGTGGATCGAAGGCACGTTCCGCTACTCGTCGGTGAGCAACCGCTTGTACGGCCCGGTGGGCCTGAGCGGACACCAGGGCTACAAAGACAAATCGATCGACCTGAAGCTGCGCCTGTGGGACGAGACGCGCTGGCGCCCCGCGGTGGCGGTGGGCGGACGCGATATCGGCGGTACCGGCCTGTTCGGCAGCGAATACGTGGTGGCGAGCAAGCGCTTCGGGCCGGTCGACGTCACCGCCGGCCTGGCCTGGGGCAACATGGGTGCGCGCGGCGATATCAAGAGCCCGCTCGGCTGGGCCTGGAGCGGTTTCGACAACCGCGCCGGCAATACCAATCAGCAGGGCGGCGAATTCAATACGCTGCGTTACTTCCGCGGACCGGCGGCATTTATCGGCGGCATCGAATACCAGACGCCGCTGGACAAGCTGCGCCTGAAGGTCGAGCTGGACGGCAACAACTACAAGCACGAAGGGCTGGGCAACAAGTTCAAGCAGCGCTCGCCGATCAATGTCGCGGCGATGTACCGGGTCAACGACAACGTCGATCTGTCGCTCGGTTTCGAGCGCGGCGACAAGGTCATGGCCACGCTTACGCTGCATACCAACCTGGCTAAACATTTCGAGCCGCGCAAGACCGACGATCCCGCGCCCGAGCCGGTGCGCGGACTGGCCACCACGCCCGATCCACCGCAGGGCGCCGCGGCCATGGAGCGCAAGGCGCCGGAGCAGCTGGACTGGGACGAGCTGGCCAAGGCGCTGGGCCAGAACGCGGGCATCGACGTCTCCAGCATCGGCCGGCGCGGTTCCGAACTGGTGGTGCATGGCGAGCCGCGTGCGTATTTCTATCCCAGCCGCACGCTGGGCCGCACCGCGCGCATCCTCGACAACCGCGTGGACCAGAGCATCGACTGGTTCACCGTGGGCGAAGAGAACTACGGCATGCCGCTGGCGGAGCAGAGCATCCATCGCCCGCGCTTTATCGACGCGCTGGATCACCGCATCGACATGCAGGAGCTGCGCCGCAGCGCGGAGCAGAATCCGCCGGGGCAGCAGGACGAGGTGACGCTCTACACCAAGCCGCCGAAGCGTTTCGACGGCGGCGTGTCGCTGGGCTACCAGCAGAGCCTGGGCGGGCCGAACGCGTTCGTGCTGTACCAGTTCACCGCCAACGGCAACGCGACGTATCGCTTCTCGCGCAATCTGTGGTGGGACGGCGTGGTGAGCGCGAACCTGCTCAACAACTACGACAAGTTCACCTACACCGCGCCCAGCCTGCTGCCGCGCGTGCGCACCAATATCCGCCAGTACCTCACCACCTCCGACGTGACCATGCCGAACTTCCAGCTCACCGGCACCAAGGTGCTGGGGCCGGATCTGTTCGGCATGGCGTATGGCGGCATGCTGGAATCCATGTACGCGGGCGTGGGCGGCGAAGTGCTGTACCGGCCGTATGGCGAGCGCTGGGCGTTCGGCGTCGATATGAACTGGGTGCGCCAGCGCGGCTTCCGCCAGGACTTCGCGCTGCGCGGCTACAAGACGGTGACGGGCAACGCCACGCTGTACTTCAATACCGGCTTCCACGACGTCACCATCGCCGCCAGCGTGGGCCGCTATCTGGCCAAGGACTATGGCGTCACCGTCGACGTGTCGCGCGAGTTCGACAACGGCGTGCGCATGGGCGCCTACGCCACCATCACCAACAAGTCCGGCACGCAGACGGGCGAGGGCAGTTTCGACAAGGGCATTTATTTCTCGATCCCGTTCGACCTGCTGCTGCCGCACTCCAGCCGCTCGCGCGCCAGCTTCATGTGGGAGCCGCTGCTGCGCGACGGCGGCGCGCGCTTGTACCGGCGCTATAACCTTTACGACATGACCAGCGACCGCGACCCGGATCTGTTCGAGAAGAACCTGGAGAAGTCGCTGGACTGACGGGCCGGACGGCCGGGCATGGATCGAAGGCGCCGCCGCGTGGTTTACTGGGCGGCCCTTTCATCCAGGAGATTCATATGTCCACGGTTACGCTCAAAGGCAATCCGGTCCAGGTCGATGGCCGCTTTCTTAAGACTGGCGACAAGGCGCCGGTATTTACGCTGGTCGCCAAGGATCTGTCGAACGTGGCGCTGTCCTCGTTCGCCGGCAAGCGCAAGGTACTGAATATTTTTCCCAGCATCGACACGCCGACTTGCGCCACCTCGGTGCGCCGCTTCAACGAGCAGGCCGCCACGCTGCAGGACGCGGTGGTGCTGTGCATCTCGGCCGACCTGCCGTTCGCGCAGGCGCGCTTCTGCGGTGCGGAAGGCCTGGATAACGTGGTGACGCTGTCCACCCTGCGCGGCGCGGAATTCCTGCGCGACTACGGCGTGGCGCTGGCTTCGGGCCCGCTGGCCGGCCTGGCCGCGCGCGCGGTGGTGGTGCTGGACCAGAACGACAAGGTGCTGCATGCCGAGCTGGTGAGCGAGATTGCGCACGAGCCGGATTATGAGGCGGCGTTGAAGGTGCTCTGACGTACGCAACCCGTAGGTTGGGGTGAGCCGCAGGCTCACCCCAACCTACGCCGATCGTTTATTGATTGACGATGGGAATGCCGAGCGGCTTGGCCCCTCGGCGTTCCTGCAGTCCCAGCCCCATGCGCAGGCTGCTGCCGATGCGTTCGGCATTGCCGATGATCCGCGCGGCGGGGACATCCTCGAACAGCTCGCGCACCGTCTCCCGCCACAGTTCCAGCCAGCGCTCGAAATGCTCGCCGCGGATGCCGGCTTGCTGGCGATGCACCGACATCGGCGAGCCGCGATAGGTCTGCGTGCCTAAGGTGACCGACGACCAGAACGACACCAGGATGCGCTTGTGATCGTCCCAGTCATGCACGGCGGCGTTGAAGACCGGGCCCAGCGCCGGGTCGGCGCGCACCTTGTCGTAGAAGCGGTCGATCAGGGTGGCGAGGCTGCGTTCGTCGATGGAGGCGTGGCGTTCCATGCCTGGCATGATAAATCGCCGCCTTGGCGGCAGCCGTGCGGCAAGTCGACGCAAAGAAAAAGCCGGGCAAGGCCCGGCTTTTTCCGTTCAACAGGGCACTGGCGCTTACTTCGCGGCCATCAGCGCCTTGGTCATGTCGAGCATGCGGTTGGAGAAACCCCACTCGTTGTCGTACCAGCTCAGCACCTTGACCAGGGTGCCTTCCATCACGCGGGTCTGGGTGGAGTCGTAGGTGGACGAGGCCGGGTTGTGGTTGAAGTCCACCGACACCAGCGGCTTGTTGTTCACCGCCAGGATGCCCTTGAGCTTGCCGTTGGCGGCTTCGTTGACGATGGCGTCGATCTCTTCGTGGCTGGTCGCGCGCTTGGCCACGAAGGTCAGGTCGACCACCGACACGTTGATGGTCGGCACGCGCATGGCGAAGCCGTCCAGCTTGCCGTTGAGTTCCGGCAGCACCAGGCCCACTGCGGCGGCGGCGCCGGTCTTGGTCGGGATCTGGCTCATGGTGGCCGAGCGGGCGCGGCGCAGGTCCTTGTGATAGACGTCGGTCAGGACCTGGTCGTTGGTGTAGGCGTGGATGGTGGTCATCAGGCCGTGCACGATGCCGATCTTCTCGTGCAGCACCTTGGCCAGCGGCGCCAGGCAGTTGGTGGTGCACGAGGCGTTGGAGATGACCTGGTGCGCGGCGGTGAGCGTGTCGTCGTTGACGCCGAACACGAAGGTGCCGTCCACGTCCTTCTCGCCCGGGGCGGAGATGATCACCTTCTTGGCGCCGGCGGCGATGTGCGCGCCAGCCTTGGCCTTGGAGGTGAACAGGCCGGTGCATTCCAGCACCACGTCGACATCCAGGTCGCCCCACGGCAGCTTGGACGGGTCGCGCTCGGCGCAGACCTTGATGCGGTCGCCGTTGACGATCAGGTCGCCGCCGTCCACCGACACGGTGCCCGGGAAACGGCCGTGCGCCGTGTCGTACTGGGTCAGGTGGGCGTTGGTCTCGGCGTCGCCGAGGTCGTTGATCGCGACGATCTGGAACTCCTCGGTGCGACCGGACTCGTACAGCGCGCGCAGTACATTGCGGCCGATGCGACCGTAACCGTTGATGGCGACCTTGATGGCCATGGGACAGCGTCCTCCGGAGATGATGGCGGGGCGGCGGCGGCCGGACCCGGCCGCCAAAGAACCCTAATGTTAGCTGGAAAGCGGGGCCATCTCATCCGGCACGGTTCATAGGGCGTGCATGTGGGGTAGGCTCGCGAGCCTTATCCAAGATGTCGAAGCACCCGGGGGCCAGGCCATGAGCGACGAACAGCAGACCATCGAGATCAGCCTGGAACAGATGTCCGGCTACGAATTCCGCGTGCGTTTCGACGACACCTCCGCACCGGACCTGCTCACCGACGAGCTGCCGCCGCTGGGCCAGGGCGCCGGCCCCAATCCCACCCGCATGCTGGCCGTGTCGGTGGCCAACTGCCTGGCCGCCAGCCTGCTGTTCGCCCTGCGCAAGTACAAGAACGAGCCGGGCCAGCTCGCCGCCAAGGCCCGCGCCACGCTGGCGCGCAACGAGCATGGGCGCTGGCGCGTGGCGCGCATCGCGGTGGACCTGGACCTGGGCCAGGCCGAGGCGGACCTGGCCCACGTCGACCGCGCGCTCGCGCAGTTCGAGGACTTCTGCACGGTGACCGAGAGCGTGCGGCAGGGCATCGCCGTCGACGTGAGCGTGCGCGATGCCGCGGGCACGCTGCTGCACAAGGCCGCCACGGGCTGAGGCTCGCTGCGCTGGCGAACACTTCCCTGGCCGGCGTTGCGGCGCCGGCCGTTTCGATGTCCTTCTTCAAATCAAGTTGAATTAAATGATCACTTCCCGACGTTTCCTCGCCGGCCTCCTGGCCGCGCTCGCGGTTGCACCCACCGTCCACGCCTGGGGCCGCCAGGGCCACGCCATCGTGGCCGAGCTGGCGCAGAGGCGCCTGAGTCCGGCCGCCGAGGCCGAAGTCGAGCGCCTGCTGGCGCCGGAAAACACCAGGTCGCTGGCCGATATCGCCAGCTGGGCCGACGAACTGCGCGGCGACGACGCGCGCGCCGACCTGGCCAAGGCCACCAGCAAGCTGCACTACATCAACTTCCACGCGGACGACTGCGTCTATGTGCCGCCGCGCGATTGCGCGAACGGGCAGTGCGTGGTCGGCGGCCTCGATCGCTACGTGGCGGTGCTGGCCGACCGCTCGCAGCCGGATGCGGCGCGCCTGGAAGCGCTGAAGTTCGTGGTGCATTTCGTCGGCGACGTGCACCAGCCGCTGCATGCCGGCAACCGCGACGACAAGGGCGGCAATGCCTACCAGGTGCAGTTCCAGGGCAAGGGCACCAACCTGCACAGCGTGTGGGACTCCGGCCTGCTCGGCACCCACGGCAAGGACTGGCAGGCGTATGCGCAGGAACTGGACGCGCGCCCGGCGGAGGCCATGCCGGCGGCGATCGCGCCGCAGGACAACGTCTATGCGCAGTGGGCCGAGCAATCCTGCGCGGCCAGCCGCGATATCTATCCCGACGGGCACAAGATCGACGACGCCTACGTGGCCGCCGAGCTGCCGCTGGCGGAGCGCCAGCTGCGTGTGGCCGGCGTGCGGCTGGCCGAGGTGTTGAACCGCGCGCTGGCGCGCTGACCGGTCTTTTTTGTTGCGATGCGGAATCGATTTCCGCATCGCGTTGCGGCGGTTTGAGGGCTTGCAAAGGGTGCCCGGATGGATCGTTCGGGCGTCCTCGCCAACAGGTTCGCGGTACGCTTCGGCGCATTCCACCCGGAGGCCATCTGGACGTCCATATGGCATACCAGTTGTATGGCTGAGGACTCATGTGGTCTCCGGCTCGTGATACCACTTTAGACAGTGGTAGACCACGCCAAGGGTGCTTCGTGCAGGGCGCCCTGCAGCCCTCCGAAACTGGCCCATCGACCCTCTGGCGCAACGAGGCAGTTCTGCTAGCCTCGAACGATGACCAACGAAACTCCGCTGCGCCGCACCAAGATCGTCGCCACCCTCGGCCCCGCCACCGATGTGCCCGGGATGCTCGAGAAAATCCTCGCGGAGGGCGTCAACGTCGTCCGCCTCAACCTGTCCCACGGACAGCCCGACGACCATCGCGCCCGCGCCAATGCGGTCCGCGTGGCGGCCGAGAAGCTGGGCCGCGAAGTCGGCGTGCTGGCCGACCTGCAGGGCCCGAAGATCCGCATCGAGAAATTCGCCAACGGCCCGATCGAGCTGAAGGTGGGCGACGAGTTCGTGCTCGATTGCAGCCCCGGCGCGCCGGCCGGCGACAACAGCCGCGTGGGCGTCAGCTACCACGACCTGCCCAGGGACGTGAGCGCCGGCGACGTGCTGCTGCTCGACGACGGCCTGGTGGCTTTGACGGTGGAAAGCGTGGTCGGCGCCGAAGTGCGCTGCCGCGTGCTGGTGGCCGGGCGCCTGTCCGACCGCAAGGGTCTGAATCGCCAGGGCGGCGGCCTGTCGGTGTCCGCGCTGTCGGACAAGGACAAGGCGGACATCAAGCTCGCTGCCGAAATCGGCGCGGACTTTCTCGCCGTGTCCTTCGTGCGTTCCGCCGCCGACATGGAACTGGCGCGCCGCCTGCTGGAAGAAGCCGGTGGCAAGGCCTCGCTGGTGGCCAAGATCGAGCGCGCGGATGCCATTCCCGTGCTGGGCGAAATCATCGACGCGTCCGACGTGGTGATGGTGGCGCGCGGCGACCTGGGCGTGGAGATCGGCGATGCCGAGCTGCCGGGCCTGCAGAAGAAGATCATCCGCGAATCCGTGCAGCGCAATCGCGCGGTGATCACCGCCACGCAGATGCTGCAGTCGATGGTGCGCTCGCCCATTCCGACCCGCGCCGAAGTGCTGGACGTGGCCAATGCGGTGATCGACGGCACCGACGCGGTGATGCTCTCGGAAGAATCTGCCGCCGGTGCGCATCCGGATAAAGCCGTGGCCGCGCTGCGCCGCATCTGCCTGGGCGCCGAGCGCCAGTTCGAGCCGAAGGAAGATCTCGCCACCGCCGGCCATCGCCTGGACCGCACCGACCAGGCCATCGCGCTGGCCGCGATGCTGCTGGCCAGCCAGGTCGGCGTGCGCGCGCTGGTGGCGCTGACCGAATCCGGCGCCACGGCGCAGTGGCTGTCGCGCTATCGCAGCGCGGTGCCGATCTATGCGCTGTCGCCGTTCGCCGACGCGCGCCGCCGCATGCTGATGCTGCGCGACGTGCAGCCGGTGGAATTCACCCACGCCAGCTCGCAGACCACCGCGGCCTCGGCGCGCGAAGCGGTGCGCCTGCTCTTCAGCCAGGGCAAGCTGTCCGAAGGCGACCGCGTGGTGATGACCCATGGCGACCATATCGGCCGTGGCGGCGGCACCAATACGCTGAAGCTGCTGTCGGTCGGCGCCGACGGCGTGGTGGAGAGCCTGCAGGATCTCTGACGCAGGGCGCGGCTGCACCGCCGCGCGGCGCCAGGGCTACACTGCCAGCTACACCCACGTCCCCAAGGAGTCGGCTCCATGAACACGATGCTTCGTTCCCTGTCGCTGGCTGCCGCGACGGCGCTGGCACTGGCCGCCGCCATGCCGGCGCTGGCCCAGTCGCAGGCGCGCAGGGTCGGCCCCGAGCAGCTTCCCACGTATTGGATCCTGCTGAATTTCGGTTCGGTGCAGGCCGACGTGCCCAACAGCGGGCAGAACCTGGACAAGCCCGGCTGCGTGGCCGTGACCTATGAGATCGGCACCGACGGCAAGCCGCAGGACGCGGCGATCAAGAAGGTGGAACCCAAGAGCGATCTCGGTTCGGCCGCGCTCAGCGTGGTCAAGCGTTTCGAATACGGCCCGTCGCTCAACAACGGCAGCAAGAAGGAACCTGTGTCGACCTACTACGTGGTGGGCTTCAACCTGCCCGAGGACAAGGCCGCGGCCAAGAAAGTCACCGACGCCTGCCGACTGCCCGGCTACGACCAGGCCTAAAAGCGGTTTTCGCCGCGCTGCGAAGCCCCCAAACGCCCCGTCTCCACCGGAGGCGGGGCGTTCCCGTGCGCCGATCCGGCTATACTCGCGCCCTTTAGGCTTGGCCGCCCGGCGACGGGATGGTCTCCATTACCAACGCGGCCAAGGGCCGTCCCCGCGTTCCACGGAGTCGTCATGAGCATCGAAGATCTTGAAAGCATCGCCCTGGCGATGGTCGCGCCCGGCAAGGGCATCATCGCCATCGACGAGTCGACCAACACCATCAAGAAGCGTTTCGAAGCGGTCGGCATCGAGAACAACGAAGAGAACCGCCGCGCCTACCGCGAGCTGCTGCTCACCACTCCGGGCCTGAGCGAGCACATCTCCGGCGCCATCCTCTATGACGAAACCCTGCGCCAGTCCACCAAGGACGGCGTGCCCTTCACCGAGGTGATGAAGAAGAACGGCATCATCCCCGGCATCAAGGTGGACAAGGGTCCGGTGCCGCTGGCCGGCTTCCCGGGCGACGTGGTGACCGAGGGCCTGGACGGCCTGCGCGAGCGCCTGCAGGAATACGCCAGGCTCGGCGCGCAGTTCTGCAAGTGGCGCGCGGTGATCAACATCACCGAGGACAACCCCAGCTCCACCGCGATCGAAGCCAACTGCCACGCGCTGGCGCGCTACGCCGCGCTGTGCCAGGAGGCGGGCCTGGTGCCGATGGTCGAGCCGGAAGTGATCATGGACGGCGACCACAGCATCGAAGTCAGCTACGAAGTGCACGAAGCCGTGCTGCGCAGCCTGTTCAACGCGCTGTACGAGCAGAACGTGCTGCTGGAAGGCACCATCCTGAAGGTCAGCATGGTCATTCCGGGCAAGGACGCGGAAGAGCAGGCCGAGGTCGAGGAAGTCGCCGACGCCACCGTGCGCGTGCTGAAGACCACCGTGCCGGCGACGCTGCCGGGCATCGTGTTCCTGTCCGGCGGCCAGACCGACGAGCAGTCCACCGCGCACCTCAACGCCATGAACCGCATGGGGCCGCATCCGTGGCCGCTGTCGTTCTCCTACGGCCGCGCCATGCAGCAGGCCGCGCTCAAGCTGTGGGCCAAGGACATGAAGGCCAACTACGGCGAAGCGCAGAAGACCGTGCTTGCCCGCGCCAGGGACAACGGCCTGGCCGCGCTGGGCCAGTGGAACGGCTGAGTTTCCGGTCCAATGCGATAAAGAAAAAAGGCGCCCGAGGGCGCCTTTTTTCATGGTTCCGACAAGCGAAGAGGGCGCCTTCCGGCGCCCTCCCGCTGTTACGCTCGCCAGTCCGAAGACGTGCGACTTGCCTTACTCAGAAGCGGTATTCCGCGCTCACCGACACCATGTCGGTGCTCAGGTCCACCTTGTTCTTCTTGGCGTCGAAGTAGTCGTAGTTCAGGCCGACGCTCATGTTGTTGCTGAAGTTGTAGCCAAAGCCCGCGCCGGCGTACCAGCTGGTGTCGTCCAGGCTCTTGCGGACCGGGTTCACGTCATTGCTCAGGCCGTGGCCCTTCCAGCTGTACACGCCGGCGCGCGCGCCGACATACCAGTTCTGGTCGATGTTGAAGCGGCCGTTCACACCGGCGGTCCAGCCATGCAGCTGGGTCTTGCCCTTGTCCACTACCGGGTTGCTGTTGAACAGGTTCTTCGGGTGGATGTTGCCCAGGTCGTTGTAGCCGACCTCGGCGCCCAGCGCGAAGTTAGGGGCCAGCGACCAGCGGTAGCCGCCGTTGAGGGCGTAGCCGGTGTCGTGGTCGTCGTACGGGCCCTTGTTGATCGAAGTGCGGCCCACATTGCCGTTGATGAACCAGCCGCCGTTGTCGGACGGCGCGTTCTGCGCGAAGGCGGGAACGGCCATCAGGCCGGCGGTGGCGAAAGCGAGGGCGAGCAGCGTCTTCTTCATGGAGAGTCTCCTGTTATGGAAGAACGGTGGCGGCCGTTGGGGGAAGGGCCGGGCACCGCGTGGCCGAGGGGTCTCGGCTTCACAAGGCTTAGATGGGAATCGCCCCAAAAAGATTCAATACCGATGAGTTCAGTATTAAGGCAAAGTTAAGATTTATGGCTGAGTTCGGGCACATTTAACTTATTGATGACAAAAGAAAACGGGCGCCAGAGGCGCCCGTTTTCAACCCGGCTTGCGGTGATCCCAGATATCAGAAGCGGTATTCGCCGCTCAGCGACACGATGCCGGTGGAGCGTTTCAGGCCCTGGGTGACCTCGCCGGTGGCCGTATTCTTGATCTTGCCGGCGTTAGCGTGGAAGTAGTCGTAGTTCACGCCCAGGCTGACCTGCTCGGTGATGTCCCAGCCGGTGCCGACGCCGCCGTACCAGCTGCCGCGGCCCGGACGGCCGC
The DNA here is from genome assembly GCF_049532885.1 of Dyella marensis. Lineage (NCBI taxonomy): Bacteria > Pseudomonadati > Pseudomonadota > Gammaproteobacteria > Lysobacterales > Rhodanobacteraceae > Dyella > Dyella marensis. The sequence goes on along the minus strand of NZ_CP064029.1, from coordinate 4,270,948 downwards.
CGCTGGTCAGGCCCAGGTCCTGGCCGATGCTGTTGTTGTAGTTGTTGCCGTTGTCATTGGCGCGGAAATAGCCGCCGTGGGCGCTGATGTACCACTGCGGCAGCAGGTTGATGCGGCCGTTCACGCCCAGCAGCCAGCCGCGCAGGGCGTTGGTGGTGCTGCGCTGGTTGACGTCCTGCGAATTGAAGACGTTCTTCACCCGGTAGTTGCCGAGGTCCGCGTAGCCGGCCTCGAGGCCCAGGCCTAAGTCCTGGCCGGCCTTCCAGCGGTAGCCGCCGAGCACGCCGTAACCGGTGCGGCGGCCTTTTTCGCCCTTGAAGAAATTGAAGCCGCTGCCGTTGCCGCTGCCGAAGCCGCCGTTATCGCCGCCATTGGTGCGGCCGACGTTGGCGCCGATGAACCAGTTGCCGCTGCCGACCGGCTGGCTGGGCAGGTAGTTGCCGCCCGCCGGGGCGGCCGAGGTGGTGCTGGTGCTGTCCTGAGCCAGGACAGGGACGCCGATGATGCTGGCGCTGGTGAAAGCGAGGGCAAGTAGGGACTTTTTCATGGGAATACTCCTCTTCTTCCTTTCTTAGGGAGCGATCGCCGACAGGGGGAAGGGGGACGCCTGCGACCGCACATGGCCTTGCCAGCCATGCCCCGGATTAGAGCGGGCCGGGACTGAAGGGTTTCCGTATTGCGACCGCATAAATTAAGGCCGAGTTAAGACCGTTGGAACGGGGTGAAGCGGGCGACAGCCCTGCATGGATCGGCGACAATCACCGTTTTTCGCCGCCGCCTTCCCTCCGGAGACCCCCCGATGACCACCCGCCGCGAACTCGCCAACGCCGTCCGCGCCCTCGCCATGGACGCCGTGGAGGCCGCCAAGTCCGGCCACCCGGGCATGCCCATGGGCATGGCCGACCTGGCCGAGGTCTTGTGGAACGACTTCCTGCGCCATAACCCGGCCAACCCGAAGTGGTTCAACCGCGACCGCTTCGTGCTGTCCAACGGCCACGGTTCGATGCTGCAGTACGCCCTGCTGCACCTCACCGGCTACGACCTGCCGATGGCCGAGCTCAAGCGCTTCCGCCAGCTGCATTCGAAGACCGCCGGCCATCCGGAAGCCAGCGAAACCCCGGGCGTGGAAACCACCACCGGCCCGCTGGGCCAGGGCCTGGCCAATGCGGTGGGCTTCGCGCTGGCCGAGAAGGTGCTGGCTGCGCACTTCAACCGTCCGGGCCACGAGATCGTCGATCACCGCACCTTCGTCTTCCTCGGCGACGGCTGCCTGATGGAAGGCATCTCGCATGAAGTGGCCTCGCTCGCCGGCACCTGGGGCCTGGGCAAGCTGGTGGCGGTGTACGACGACAACGGCATTTCCATCGACGGCGAAGTGCACGGCTGGTTCACCGACGACACGCCCAAGCGCTTCGAGGCCTACGGCTGGAACGTGATCCGCCACATCGACGGCCACAACGCCGACGACATCAAGCGCGCGATCGAGCAGGCCGTGGCGCAGTCCGACAAGCCCACCCTGATCTGCGCCAAGACCATCATCGGCTTCGGCGCCCCGCACAAGCAGGGCAAGGAAGAAAGCCACGGCGCGCCGCTGGGCAAGGACGAAATCGCCGCCGCGCGCGAGCAGCTCGGCTGGCACTACGCGCCGTTCGAGATCCCCGCCGACATCTACGCCGGCTGGGACCACAAGGCCGCCGGCGCTGAGCGCGAGAAGGTGTGGAACGCCGCGTTCGACGCCTACGCCGCCGCGCATCCGGAACTGGCCGCCGAGTTCAAGCGCCGCCTCGCCGGCGAGCTGCCGGCCGACTGGGCGGAGAAGTCCGCCGCCTATGTCGCCAAGCTGCAGGCGGAAGGTCCGGAAGTGGCCAGCCGCAAGGCGTCGCAGATGGCGCTCGATGCGTTCGGCCCGCTGCTGCCGGAACTGATCGGCGGCTCCGCGGACCTGGCCGGCTCCAACCTCACCAAGTGGAAGGGCAGCCTGGATGCCGGCAACGGCAACAGCGCCGACGGCAAGGGCAACTACGTGTACTACGGCGTGCGCGAGTTCGGCATGACCGCCATCGCCAACGGCCTGGCCCTGCATGGCGGCTTCATTCCCTACGACGCCACCTTCCTGGTGTTCTCCGACTACGCGCGCAACGCCGTGCGCATGAGCGCGCTGATCCCGGCGCACGCCATCCACGTCTACACCCACGACTCGATCGGCCTGGGCGAAGACGGCCCGACCCACCAGCCGGTGGAGCACCTGGCCAGCCTGCGCTACATCCCGAACAACCAGCTGTGGCGTCCCTGCGACGCGGTGGAATCGGCGGTGTCGTGGAAGCTGGCGATCGAGCGCAAGGGCGCGCCGTCGTGCCTGGTGTTCTCGCGCCAGAACCTCAAGCACCAGCAGCGCAGCGCGCAGCAGGTGGCCGAGATCGCGCGCGGCGGCTACGTGCTGTCCGACCCGCAGGACACGAAGTTCAAGGCGATCCTGATCGCCACTGGCTCGGAAGTTGAGCTGGCGATGGAAGCGGCGCGCACGCTGGCGCAGCAGGACATCGCGGTGCGCGTGGTGTCGATGCCCTGCACCGAGCTGTTCGACGAGCAGCCGCTGGAATACCGCGAAGGCGTGCTGCCGGGCTGGTGCCGTGCGCGCGTGGCGGTGGAAGCGGCGACCGCCGACTTCTGGCGCAAGTACGTGGGCCTGGACGGCGAAGTGGTGGGCATGACCACCTTCGGCGCGTCCGCGCCGGCGGGCCAGCTGTTCGAGCACTTCGGGTTCACCGTGTCGCACGTGGTGGACGCGGTGAAGCGCACGATCCGCTGAGCCATCGATGCACCGGGAAGGCCGCGGCCTTCCCGGTGAGCGATAAAAAAAACGCCGCATGCCGCGGCGTTTTTTATGTCCGCCGCGGCAGCGTCACGCCGCCAGCAGGTCGCCCAGCTGCGACGGCTCGTTCACCAGTACGTGCGCGCCGGCCTGTTCCAGTTCTTCCTGGCTGCCGAAGCCCCACAGCACGCCGATGCCGCGTACGCGGTTGGCCACCGCGCCGTCGATATCGAAATGGCGGTCGCCGATCATCACGGTCTGCGCGGGGTCCGCACCGAAATCCGCCAGCGCCGCGGCAATCATCGAGGCCTTCTCGCTGTGCGCACTGTTCGGATCGGGTCCGTACAGGCGGACGAACGCGTCGGCAAACGGAAACGCCTGCACGATCGGCGCCGCATGCCGCTCCGGCTTGCTGGTGACGATGGCCAGCTCGTGGCCGGCATCGCGCAGCCGCTGGATCATCGCCTCGATGCCCGGATACACGGTGTGCTCGCGCCAGCCGATGGCATGGAAGCGCTGGTGGTAATGCTCCACCGCCGCTTCCACCAGGGCCGGGTCGTGGTCCAGCAGCGGCGCGAAGCTGTGCCGCAGCGGCGGGCCGATCCAGTGGCGCAGTTCCGCCGGCGCCGGCACGCCCAGCTGCTCGAAGGCGTGCCGCACGCAGCTGACGATGCCCAGTTCCGAATCGATCAGGGTGCCGTCCAGGTCGAACAGGCAAAGCATGCGCGGCGAACTCACTTGGCTGCGCGCGCCTTGAGCGCGGCCACGGCCGGCAGTTCCTTGCCTTCCAGGAACTCCAGGAACGCGCCGCCGCCGGTCGAGATGTACGAGACATCTTTTTCGATGTCGTACTTTTCGACCGCGGCCAGCGTGTCGCCGCCGCCGGCGATGGAGAACGCGTCGGACGCGGCAACTGCGCGCGCCAGCGTTTCGGTGCCCTTGCCGAAGGCGTCGAACTCGAACACGCCGACCGGGCCGTTCCACACCACCGTGCCGGCCTTGGCGATCAGCGCGGCGTAGTTCTTGGCGGTCTGCGGGCCGATGTCGAGGATCATCTCGCCGTCCTTCACCTGGTCCACCGGCTTGACGGTGGCCGGCGCATGCGCGGAGAACTCCGGCGCCACCACCACGTCCACCGGCATCGGCACCTCGGCGCCGCGGCGCTTGGCGTCGGCGATCACCTTCTTGGCGGCGTCGAGCAGGTCCGCTTCGTACAGCGAGTTGCCGACGCCGTAGCCGGCGGCGGCGATAAAGGTGTTGGCGATGCCGCCGCCGACGATCAGCTGGTCGACCTTGCCGATCAGGTTCTCCAGCAGGGTGAGCTTGGTGGAGACCTTGGAGCCGGCCACGATCGCCAGCAGCGGCTGCGCCGGGTGCTCCAGCGCCTTGCCCAGCGCGTCCAGCTCGGCCGACAGCAGCGGGCCGGCGGCGGCGACGGGGGCGTACTTGATCACGCCATGGGTGGAAGCCTGCGCGCGGTGCGCGGTGCCGAACGCGTCCATCACGAAGATGTCGCACAGCGCTGCGTACTTCTTCGACAGGGCTTCGTCGTCCTTGCCCTCGCCGACGTTCATGCGGCAGTTCTCCAGCACCACTACCTCGCCGTCGGCGACGTCGACGCCGCCGAGGTAGTCGGACACCAGGCGCACCGGCGTGCCCAGCTTGTCGCCCAGCCACTTGGCCACCGGCGCCAGCGAGGACTCGGCGTCGAACTGGCCTTCCTTCGGGCGGCCCAGGTGCGACATCACCATGACGCGGGCGCCAGCGTCGCGGGCGGCCTTGATGGTGGGCAGGGAGGCGTCCAGGCGCTGGGTGGAGGTGATCCGCCCGTCCTCGATCGGCACGTTCAGGTCTTCGCGGATCAGCACGCGCTTGCCGCGCAGATCAAGATCGCTCATGCGGAGGAAGGACGACACGGCGCAACTCCTGGTTGGAAGGTGGGAAAGAGGGCGCCCTGGCGAGCGCGAACCCCGTATTGTCCCGCCCGTCCGGTGACGATGCAAACCGCGGTGCGGTTATCCTGGCCCGCCTTGAGACAGCGGAAGGACGCCAATCCATGAGCTCGGACCGGGTGCTGTACGGCTATTGGCGCTCCAGCGCCGCCTACCGCGTGCGCATCGCGCTGAACCTGAAGGGGCTGGCCTACGACAACCGCCCCGTGCACCTGGTGCGCGACGGCGGCGAGCAGCACCAGCAGGCCTACCGCGCGCTCAACCCGCAGGAACTGGTGCCCTGCCTGGTGGACGGCGCGCAGGTGCTGACCCAATCCATGGCGATCATGGAATACCTCGACGAAACGCATCCCGCGCCGCCGCTGCTGCCCGCCGATGCCGCCGGCCGCGCCCGCGTGCGCTCGCTGGCGCAATTGCTGGCCTGCGACGTGCACCCGCTGGGCAATCTGCGCGTGCTGCAGTACCTGGGCAGCGAGATGCATGTGGAGGAATCGATGCGCGGCAGCTGGTCGCGGCATTGGATCGGCGAGGGTTTCCGCGCGCTGGAAGCGATGCTGGCGGACAGCCCGGCGACCGGGCGCTTCTGCCACGGCGACCAGCCCGGCCTGGCCGACGCCTGCCTGGTGCCGCAGCACTACAACGCGGTGCGCTGGAAGCTGCCGATGGAGGCGTTCCCGACCATCCGGCGCATCGTGGAGGCCTGCCAGGCGCTGGAGGCGTTCCAGCGTGCCGCGCCGGAAGCTCAGCCGGACGCGCCGGCGGTCGATTGATCCGAACCCTGAAACGCATCACCCCGGCGTGCGCCGGGGTGATGGCGGTGTTCCGCGGAAGGGCTTAGAAGCCGAGCCCGTAGGGGTCGTTGCCCACCAGCTCCGCGCTCTCGGAGCCGCCGCCTTCGGACAGGCGGATCTTCAGCGCCAGGCCGTCGCGCGAGTCGGCCTTGGCCAGCGCCTCGTCCAGCTCGATGCGGCCTTCCTTGTACAGGCGGTACAGCGACTGGTCGAAGGTCTGCATGCCTTCCTGCAGGCTGCGGTCCATCGCTTCCTTCACCTCGTGGATCTGGCCGCGGCGGATCATGTCGCGGATGAACGGGGTGTTGAGCAGCACTTCGGTGGCCGGCAGGCGGCGGCCGTCCTTGCCGATCACCAGGCGCTGGCTGATCACCGCGCGCAGGTTCAGGGCGAGGTTCATCAGCACGTTCTTGTGCGCCGATTCCGGGAAGAAGTTGAGGATGCGCTCCAGCGTCTGGTCGGCGTTGTTGGAGTGCAGGGTGGCCAGGCAGAGGTGGCCGGTTTCGGAGAACGAGATGGCCGCTTCCATGGTGTCGGTGTCGCGGATCTCGCCGATCATGATCACGTCCGGCGCCTCGCGCATCGCGTTCTTCAGCGCCTCGTGATAGCTGTGCGTGTCCAGGCCGACTTCGCGCTGGTTCACGATCGACTTCTTGTGGCGGTGCAGGTATTCGATCGGGTCCTCGATGGTGAGGATGTGCCCGGAGGTGTTCTGGTTGCGATGGTCGAGCATCGCCGCCAGGGTGGTGGACTTGCCCGAGCCGGTGGCGCCGACCACCAGGATCAGGCCGCGCGGCTCCAGGATCAGGTCGCGGAAAATACCCGGGAGCTGCAGCTGGTCGATGCTCGGGATCTCGCTCTTGATCGCGCGGATCACCATGCCCACTTCGCCGCGCTGCTTGAACACGTTGATGCGGAAACGGCCGGCTTCCTTCACCGCCAGCGCCATGTTGAGCTCGAGGTCGCGCTCGAACTGGGGCACCTGGCCCTCGTCCATGAGCGAATAGGCGATCTTCTTCACCATGCCGCCGGGGAGTCCGGTATTGCCCAGCGGGTACAGCTTGCCCTCCACCTTGATGTTCACGGGGGCGCCGGTCGTCAGGAACATGTCCGACGCGCCCTTGTCCACCATGAGCTTGAGGAAGTAACCAATGTCCACTCGTGTCCCCTGAAATGACGCTCACGCGTTGCAAACAACGATTATGCCCGCCCACAATACGCTGCGACACTCTTAGAGGAATGAGTGATGGTCCACATCTTTTCCGCGCCGGATAGCCGCCAGAATGGCGTCCGCACGGTGTTTTCCAGCCTGATCCTGGCCGTGGTGCTGGGCTCGCTCGGCGGCTGCGCCAGCGTGCCGCCGCCCGACGGCTCCATGAACCAGGCGCAGATGCAATTGCAGTACGCCCGCGACGCCGGTGCGGCCGATTACGCCCCGGTCGACCTGGATTTCGCGCAAAACAAGTTCCAGCAGGCCCAGGCCGCCATGGCCAGCCGCAAGTACGAGGACGCCGCGGCCCTGGCCGAAGAAGCCCAGGCCGACGCCGAACTCGCCCGCGCCAAGGCACGGCTGGGCGCCGCCCGCGCCCAGATCCAGCGCAAGACCCAGGGCAACCGCGAGCTGCGCGAGCAGATCGAGCAGAACCTGAACGCGCAGGAAGAAGCCGCCCAGCAGGCGGCCCAGCAGCAACAGCGCCAGTTCCAGGAACAGCAGCAGGGCCTGCCGGCGCAGGAACAGACGCAGGACATGCCGGCCCCGTCCTCGTCCGTGCTGCAGCCGCTGCCGCAGGACGGCGGCTTCCAGACCCTGCCGCAGCCGCAGCCGCAACCGCAGACCAACGACCAGGGAGGCCACCCATGAAGCCCCTGCGCATCACCTTGTCGGCGCTCGTCCTCGCCGCCGCGGCCGTGGGCTCGGCCCACGCCAAGGACGACATGGACGTGGCCCGCCTCAACGGCAGCCTCGACCAGCTCGCCCGCGACCCCGCCCTGAGCGGCTACGCCCAGGCCGAGCAGGCCCGTGCCCGCGACGCCATCGGCCGGCTGGCCCAGGCCCGCTCGCGCGACCGCGCCCATGCGCTGTACGTGGCCGAGCGCCGCGTCGACCTGGCCAAGGCCACCGCCCAGCTGCAGGAAGCCCAGATCAAGGTCAACCAGCTCGACCGCGAGCACGACCAGATCCAGCTCGACGGCACCCGCCGCGAGGTCGAGGCCGCCCGCCGCGAACTCGACCGCCAGCGCATGCAGTACCAGATGGCCCAGGAAGAAGCCGCCCGCCTGCAGCAGGAAGGCGCCGCCGCCCAGGCCCAGGCCGTGCAGGCCCAGGCCCAGGCCGACCAGGCCAAGAAGCTCGCCGCGGCCCAGGCCAAGGTGGCCAACGCCGCCAAGCGCCAGGCCGACCTGGCCACCCAGGCGGCGAAGGCGATGCGCTCGCAGATGCAGGGCGATTCGGGCAAGTAAATATCGCTGTTGTCATGCACGAACGAAGCGCCCGGCGGATCATTCCGCCGGGCGTTTTCGTTTCCATCGAAAGCATCGTTGAAAGCATCGTTTAACGCGAAAAAAAGCCTGCCGCGGCGGCCTTTCTCCGTGCGAATCGCACTGTGATGCGCTTCGCCGAAACGCGCTTGCATGCCCCCGGATGCGGGAGTAGGGTCGAATACCCATGGGGCACTCATGCACCATGGGTCACTGACCTGAATCATGCGCCTATCCCTCGATCACCCGATCACCTGCGTACCGGCAAGCCGGCGCGGGCCATCGGCATGCGCATGGTTTACCACCGTTAGCGGGCGCACCGATCCCGTGCCCGCGGTTCTTCGCGAGGAGGTCGGATCATGTTCGAAAACCAGCAGCGTGACGATGTCGAAGCCTTGATGAAAGCCGACGCCGAATTCCGTCGGCTGTACCAGCACCACAAGGAGCTCGACAGCAAGGTGCACGACGCCGAGATCGGCGTTCTTCCCATCGACGACATGACCCTTACGGGCATGAAGAAAGAAAAGCTCCACGCCAAGGAACGGTTGCAGCGCATGTGGGATGAACGAGCGCACAAGCACCGCATCGTCAACTAGCCTGCGGTTTCAAACTCAAGACACGCGGCCCCGGAGCCACCCTTGCGAGGGAACGGCTGCCGGGGCCGCTTCGTTTGCGCGCGCGGTCAGGGGAACGCAGGGCGGCTCGGTTATCATCGCCGGCCTGAGGCAGTCCGATCCGGGCCGCCCGCGAACCGAACGCAGGAGCTTCCATGACGGTCCACCAGAGTGTCCTCGAACTGATCGGCCGCACCCCGATGGTGCGCGCGCAGCGACTGGATGCCGGCCCCTGTGAGCTCTTCCTCAAGCTCGAAAGCGCCAATCCCGGCGGCTCCATCAAGGACCGCATCGGCCTGTCGATGATCGAAGGCGCCGAGCGCGCCGGCAAGATCAAGCCGGGCGCCACCCTGGTCGAAGGCACCGCCGGCAACACCGGCCTTGGCCTTGCGCTGGTGGCGCAGCAGAAGGGCTATCGCCTGGTGCTGGTGGTGCCCGACAAGATGAGCCGCGAGAAGATCTTCAACCTCAAGGCGATGGGCGCCGAAGTGGTGCTCACCCGTTCGGACGTGGCCAAGGGCCACCCCGAGTACTACCAGGACATGGCCGAGCGCATCGCGCGCGAAACGCCCGGCGCCTACTTCATCAACCAGTTCGGCAACCCCGACAACCCCGCCGCGCACATCGCCACCACCGGCCCGGAAATCTACGAGCAGATGGACGGCCGCGTGGACGCCATCGTGGTCGGCTGCGGTTCTTCCGGCACCATGAGCGGCCTGTCGCGCTATTTCGCCGAAGTGTCGCCGGATACGGAAATCGTGCTGGCCGATCCGGTCGGTTCCATCCTCGCGCAGTACATCAACGAAGGCATTCTCTCGACCAAGTCCGGCAGCTGGATGGTCGAAGGCATCGGCGAGGATTTCCTGCCCAGCATCAGCGACTTCAGCCGGGTGAAGAAGGCCTACGCGATCAGCGATAAGGAAAGCTTCCTCGCCGCGCGCGAACTGCTGGCGAAGGAAGGCGTGCTCGGCGGTTCGTCCACCGGCACGCTGCTGTCCGCGGCATTGAAATACTGCCGTGAGCAGACGACGCCGAAGCGCGTGGTGACACTGGTCTGCGACACCGGCAACAAGTACCTGTCCAAGATGTACAACGACTACTGGATGCTGGACAACGGCTTCATCGACCGCGAACAGCACGGCGACCTGCGCGACCTGCTGCTGCGCCCTTTCACCCAGCGCGACACCGTGGTGGTCGGCCCCGGCGAGCTGCTGATGACGGCCTACACGCGCATGAAGCTGTACGACGTGTCGCAGCTGCCGGTGATGGACGGCAACAAGCTGGTCGGCATCCTCGACGAATCGGACGTGCTGATGCACGTGCACGCCGACGAAAGCCGCTTCCGCGATCCGGTCTCCACCGCGATGATCAGCAACCTGCAGATCCTCGACATCCACGAGCCGATCACCGCGCTGCTGCCGGTGTTCGAGCGCGGCCACGTGGCCATCGTGCTGGATGGCGAGCAGTTCATGGGCCTGATCACCCGCATCGACCTGCTGAATTACCTACGCCGTAAGGTGCACTAGGCGCCAACACAGGCTTGGCGGATGCTGCTCGCCACAAAGCCGGCTGTTCGATGAACAGCCGGCCGCGCGAGTGCACGAAATGGCGCGTGCATGGTCGGATGCGCCGCGAAAGTTTGCTGAAATGGGTGGCCGACAAAGTCCCGGCCCTGCGGAAGTCCGCTTCCGGTCCCCCTTTCTCCTCAAGAGGACTCTGCCCATGTGTGGAATCGTTGCCGCCACTGCCCAGCGCGACGTCGCCCCCCTGCTGATCGCCGGCCTGAAGGCGCTGGAATACCGCGGCTACGACTCCGCCGGCCTGGCCGTGCTGCAGCAGGATGAAATCCGCCGCGTGCGCGAGAAGGGCAAGGTGCGCGAGATGGAAGCGCAGTACCTGGCCGACCCGTTCCCCGGCGGCACCGGCATCGCGCATACGCGCTGGGCCACCCACGGCGTGCCGAACAAGGTCAACGCGCATCCGCACGTCGCCGGCCACGTGGCGCTGGTGCATAACGGCATCATCGAGAACTACGCCACGCTGCGCAGCGAACTCGAGTCGCGCGGCCACGCGTTCACCTCCGAGACCGACACCGAAGTGATGGCCGCACTGATCAGCGAGCGCCTCGCGTCCGGCAAGTCGCTGCTCGACGCGGTGTCGTCGGTGGTGCACGAACTGGAAGGCGCCTACGCCATCGCCGTGATCAGCGACAAGGAACCCGGCCGCGTCATCGGCGCCCGCCGCGGCGCGCCGCTGCTGGTCGGCGTGGGCATCGGCGAGAACTTCCTCGGTTCCGACGCGCAGGCGCTGATCCAGGTCACCAACCGGATGATCTACCTGGAAGAGCACGACGTGGTGGAAATCACCCGCGACCAGGTGCGCATCTACGGCCAGCATGGCCAGCCGGTGGAACGCGCCGTGCACGAGAGCGAGCTGTCCACCGACGCCGTCGAGCGCGGCGAATACCGCCACTACATGCAGAAGGAAATCTTCGAGCAGCCGCGCGCCGTGGCCGACACGCTCGAAGCGCGCATCGGCCCGCACGGCGTGCTGCCCAACATCTTCGGCGTCAACGGCGACGAGCTGCTGAGCAAGGCCAAGGGCCTGCACATCATCGCCTGCGGCACCAGCTACCACGCCGGCCTCGTCGCCAAGTACTGGATCGAGGACTACGCGCGCCTGCCGGTTAACGTGGAAGTCGCCAGCGAATACCGCTACCGCGAAGCGGTGGTGCCGGAAGGCACGCTGTTCGTGGCCATTTCGCAGTCCGGCGAAACCGCCGACACCCTGGCCGCCATGCGCGAATCGCGCCGCCGCGGCTATCTCGGCACGCTGGCGATCTGCAACGTGCCGGAATCCTCGGTGGTGCGCGAAGCGGACCTCAAGCTGATGACGCGCGCCGGCCCGGAAATCGGCGTGGCTTCCACCAAGGCCTTCACCACGCAGCTCGCCGCACTCGGCCTGCTCACGCTGCAGCTCGCGCGCCAGCGCGGCCTGGACGACGGGCGCTATGCCGACCTCACCGCCCAGCTGCAGAGCCTGCCCAAGCGCATCGAAAAGGCGCTGGAGCTGGAACCGCAGATCGTGGACCTCGCCGAACACCTGATCCACCGCCAGCACGCCCTGTTCCTCGGCCGCGGCGCGCAGTATCCGGTGGCGATGGAAGGCGCCTTGAAGCTCAAGGAAATCTCATACATCCACGCCGAAGCCTACGCCGCCGGTGAACTCAAGCACGGCCCGCTGGCGCTGGTGGACGAAGACATGCCGGTGATCGCAGTGGCCCCGAACGGCCCGCTGCTGGACAAGCTCAAGTCCAACCTGCAGGAAGTGCGTGCGCGTGGCGGCGAGCTGCTGGTGTTCGCGGATGGCGCGGCGAGCATGGATGGCAATGCGGCGCGCGGCAGCATTCTGCGCATCGACGGCGGCGGCGACTTTATTGCGCCGGCGGTGTTTACGGTGCCGATGCAGTTGCTGGCGTATCACGTGGCGGTGTTGCGGGGTACGGATGTGGATCAGCCGCGGAATCTGGCGAAGTCGGTGACGGTGGAATAAGTGCGGCGCCATGGTGCGCTGCAGTTGTGGAAATGAAATAAAGATGGGATCTGTTCAGAAGGCGCTTGCTGTTTCTTGGCAAGCGCCTTTTTTTGTGAGGTCATGTCCGCGATGGCTGGCGCTTCGGTCCCTGGGGGTGGCCTGGATCACGAGAATCGCAGTGACTGTGAAATACTCATGGGTTGCGCGGCATAGAAAGTCTGAACTCTGCAATTTCCTGAGAAGGTGATTGACCATTGGATGTAAGACAGTTCCGCAAACAGTTCTGGACGGTGCCGGCATTGACACCCATTACCTTTGGGAATTGTCAGGTACAGAAAGGAGGCGATTGCTCTTTAATACACTCCGCCACCTTCGATCCTTTTTTGCCCGGTGACGATATTTGGATTTCAGACACCAAGGGCCGCGTGTTTCGTGCGCTTGTGCGCTCATGGTCGAAATCGACCGCCGAGTTACATATTGGCGTCGAATATCGAGATGAGGTAATTGGCAAGGTTGGCGTTGCCCTGCGGTTTTCTCCACATGCCAGCATGCAAGGAGCAAAGCGCCTCATCGAAGAATTCGGTGGCGTTCCTTCGTTGATCTACGAACCTTTGACAGCATTCTCTCGAACTCGAGAGGGTCTCTGCGTGCAAGTCGCTAACGTCGAGTATGACTTCGTCAACGTCGAACCCCTGTGGATCACCGGCGAACCTCTTGACGCGGCGAGCAACCCTCTACTCGGCATCGAGTTCGTGGTCATGGGAAATCGTCTCGGAGTTGAGATCACCAGCTTGGGAGATTTCGAAGCGTACCTGCTTTGCGATGTGGTTCGGGCTCGCATCCTGCACCCGTAGGCCATGGTCAATACGGTCGAATTCATCCAGACCAGAAGCCGGTCGGCGGACCTCGCTGGTAACGGCCCGATTTATATAACCATCAGTGGTGTTTTTCAGGGTTCGCCGACTAGGGCAACTTGCAATAAAACGCCGGGGCCCAATGGCCCCGGCGTCGTTATCGTCAATGCTGCGGCTGGCTGTTACACAGGTGGACGTCGGCGCCCAGCGATCAGCGAGATGATGAACAGCACGATGAAGACGATGAACAGGATTTTCGCGATGCTCGCGGCCAGGCCGGCGATGCCGAAGAAGCCCAGGAAGCCGGCGATCAGTGCGATGACTAGAAAGACGATGGCGTAGTACAGCATGGCGTACCCTCCTATGGATGATGGTACTTGCCGTGGGTGACGGCCGATCCCGATGCGCGGTGGCGCTGATTACCTCCCGCTCTCATCGAATTCCTTCAGCTGCTTCATCGCTTCGTCCTTGGCGATGCCATAACGCTCCTGCAGCTTGCCGGCGAGGTATTCCGAGCTGCCCTCGGCCACTTTCAGATCGTCGTCGGTCAATTTGCCCCAGCGCGCCTTGAGCTTCCCCTGGAGCTGTTTCCATTGGCCCTTGATCCGGTCTTCGTTCATATCCTGATACTCCACGATGGATGCCGCGTCCAAGCGGACTGCGGCGGTTGCGGTGGTTCCTAGGAATAGGAGCCGGCGGATGATTCGTGTGTGAATCGGCGGCGTTCCGATCGAGTGCCGTTCATGAGTATGAGCGGGGCGCGAAGGCGCTAATGTTTTCGTCACGCGTCGCTCATCTGAGGAGTGATGCGCGTCGTTTGCATAGTGGGTGCGATGCAAATTCGGATTTGCCCTAAAGACAACCCGAATGCGTGTCTGATAGCGTGATCGATGTTGCCCGCGCTGTGTTTTCGTCGCGTCGCGGGCAACCATGGCAGCAATGTCGTGAGAGCGCGGGCCAAGGGTGTGTCACCACCCCTGACCCGCTGACCATCACCAACTGAAGGAGAGTTGATCATGGCTGTGCCAGATCATACGTCACTCGTACGCCCGCCGATCCCCAGGACGGCACATCCGCCGGCCCATGGGGCTGTCCGCCGTCTTCGCGGACACGGTTGAAGAACCGCGGACTTAAGAGTTTTCGTAGGTAATGAATCCTAGCCGTGCAACCCGGCGCGTTGCCTTGTGCAGCGGCGAAAGCGACTGAAGCCGCAACCCACTTCATCAATCAAGCCGCCCGGCGCCTGTGTTCCAGGTGCTCGGTAAGCCTCGAGTCCGTATGGTCGCGGCACGCCGTGCTGTCCGGCGGCGTGCCGTTCTCGGGACGAGGGCGGCGCATGGCAAGGAGTTGCTTATGGATATCTTTGGCGAAGCGTGGATCACACGCCACGTGGAATATTTTTCGGATCCGGAGGCGGGGCCGGATGCGTTATTGAACGATGCGACGGAGTGGCTGCATTTCGCGCATAACGCGATTCGATTGCTGGCGGAACTGGCTGACGAACACGGCAGCGTGAATGCGCAGCGCTTGCCGGTGATGCTGGAAAGCATCGCAACGTTTATCGAAATGGGCACGCGCTGCGCGACACAGGCGCATTTGCGGATGCAGTGGTTGCAGGTAAAGCACGAAACGACGCAAACCCCAGTGCAGGCGTAGGTTGGGGTGAGCCGGAGGCGAACCCCAACACCGGCACATCGAAGCGCTACGCAGTGTTGGGGTTCGCCGATGGCTCACCCCCAACCTACGCCACTCCATGGCGCGCCCCGTTACTGGATTCCGGCCTGCGCCGGAATGACGGAGGGGGAAGGGTGCCGCTTATCCCCCACGTCGTAATGCGTGATCTCTTACTGCTGCACAGAACAGCTTTTGGACACACCCTTCAGCGGATCGGTAAACGCCGTATTCGAGCAATCGACAGACTGCCCGACCCCCACTTCCCGATAATGCCAAACCCCACGCGCACCATAAGCCACCAGGCCCGTCCCCTGCGTCACCTTGCAGCTCGCCCCTTCCTTCGCACACACCGCAAACCCGCTCGGCGCATTACCCGTCCCACGCGGCGCAAGCACGCGGATCGCATCCTCGGTAAACAACAAGGTGCCAAAGCCATTGTTATCCGCATACGGCGTCCGCCCTTCCGGACGAATATGCTCCGCCGCCTGCTGCGTATACGGCGCCGAAATATCCTTCCGGCGCGCGTAGTGGTTGTAGGCCATCTCGTACACCGGACGGAAATCCCCGCGGCTCTGGCTGGAAATGGTCTTGTGCGGATACTTGCCCGTGGTATCGACCATCGGATCGAACGGCACGTCATGGCCCAGGTTGTACTGCGCGACATATTCGAAACCGGCCAGCAGGCGATTGCCGTACGCCGAATAGAGATCGAAGCCCTGCGACCACGCCACTTCCGCCACCTCGGCAAGATTACCGATGCCCAGCTGCGTATGCGCCTGATCGCGCCCGCTCTCCTGCGTCTCGCCGAAGGTATTGATGACGTAATGCGTCAGCGCGCCATCCGAAGGCCCGTTGTAGTAGTAATCCAGCGCGCGATTGAACATGCCCCAGTCGTTGGTATACACGCCCATTGCGATCATCGCCTTCATGCAGCTGGAATCCCAGTTGCCGTTCGCATACGGGGCGAAATCCTTGATCACCGGATAGAACACGTTGCGGAACATCGCTTCGGATGCCGCGATGTCCTGCGCCGACCAGCCGGCCTTGCTGTAGCGGATCAGTTCCGCCGCGGCCACGAACTTGAAGCCGTTCAAGCCGGCGGCGAGCGGTGCGTCATGGCCTTCGATCGACTTCAGCGTGCCCGACCAGGCATTGAGAATCCCGATCGCATTCGCCGCATAGCGCGGGTCGTCGCTCAAGGTCCACATCAGCGCCTGCTGATACGCCGCATTGGCGTCGTCATTGAACTCGCCCATGCATTGGGCCGGCGTGCCGCGCACGACCTTGGCGCAATGGCCGCCGCGGATATGGTAGGTCGGCGACGAAAGGCCATCGTTCTTCAATTTGAGGTAACCACTCGCCCACGGTTCCTGCGTCAGATGCGCCTTGATGCGGGCGAGATCGTCGGCGGTGTGCATAACGCCGGGATGCACGAAGGTGGCGGTCGCCGCGGCGCTGGGCCGGATACCGGCGCAGGCGGCCAGCGCCAGCAGCAGCGGCGCAAAGGTTCGAACGGTCTGGCGTGCTTTCAGATGCATATCGATGACCCAGGGAACGGAGAGGCGCCACGTTGCGATGACCGGCCAAGGGCCGTCATGGTCATGCCGGGCCGGCCGCCGTCATTTCGGGCCAGGCGCCCGGGGTTGCGGCCTGGGTGTAAAGCGCGCGTTCTCCGGCGGGAAGCGGCCGCGCCGCCCCGGCGTGATTGGCGTCACCCTTCTGCCCAACCGCCACCGGCCTTGGCTATCATGCCGCCGGGGGATGTCGTTTTCCGGTAAGCCTCGAAGACGACTCAGGAAAGCCTGGCCGCCGCCGATCCGATGGTTACAGCCGTCGGACCGCGCCGTGCCGCCGGCTCAGGACAAGGGAGAAGTATCTTGATCGTCGGTATCGATTTAGGGACGACCAACAGTCTCGTCGCGGTATGGAAGGACGGCGCGCCCGTGCTGATCCCGAATGCGCTCGGGGCGATGCTGACGCCGTCATGCGTCGGCCTGTCGGAAACCGGGGAACTGCTGGTGGGCCAGGCGGCCAAGGACCGCCTGCAGACGCACCCGCAGCTTACCGTCGCCAACTTCAAGCGCTACATGGGCGCGGCGCGCGAGATCAGCCTGGGCAAGCGCAAGTTCCGGCCGGAGGAGATCTCCTCCTTCGTGCTGCGTTCGCTCAAGGCCGACGCGGAGGCCTTCCTGGGCCATCCGGTGGAAGAGGCCATCATCAGCGTGCCGGCGTATTTCAGCGACGCCCAGCGCAAGGCCACGCGCGCCGCCGGCCAGCTGGCCGGCCTGCGCGTGGAGCGGCTGGTTAACGAGCCCACCGCGGCCGCCCTGGCCTATGGCGTGCGCGACGCCGGCAGCGAGCGCAAGTTTCTGGTGTTCGACCTGGGCGGCGGCACCTTCGACGTGTCGATCCTGGAGATCTTCGACGGCGTGATGGAAGTCCGCGCCAGCGCGGGCGACAACTTCCTGGGCGGCGAGGATTTCCTGGAGGTGCTGGTCGAGGACATCATGGCCTCGATCGCAGCCCATACCTCGTTCAAGCCTGACGACTTCTCACCCGGCGACCGCCAGCGCTTGCGCGACGCCGCGGAAAAACTCAAGCGCACGCTGTCGACCGCCGACTCGGCGGCGCTGTCCTTCCGCCTGCGCGACACCGAGATCGCCTACCGCATCGACGAAGACCGCTTCATGGCGCTGTGCGAGCCGCTGCTGCAGCGGCTGCGCCTGCCGGTGGAGCGCGCGCTGCGCGACGCGCGCATCCGCGCCGCGGACCTGTACGAGATCGTGCTGGCCGGTGGCGCCACGCGCATGCCGGTGGTGCGCAAGCTGGTAACGCGCATGTTCGGCCGGTTCCCGGCCACCGCCTTGAATCCCGACGAAGTCGTGGCGCTGGGCGTGGCCGTCCAGGCCGGCCTGGAAATGGACGATGCCGCGCTGGACGAGATGGTGATGACCGACGTGTGCCCGTACACGCTGGGCATCAATATCGTGGAAGGCTCCGGCCATAACGGCATGGTCAGCGGCTTCTACCTGCCGATCATCGAGCGCAACACGGTGGTGCCGGCCAGCCGCAGCCGCGACGTGTTTACGGTAAGGGACGGCCAGACCAAGGTCGCCATCGAGGTGTTCCAGGGCGAGGCGCGGCTGGTCAAGGACAATATCCCGCTGGGCAAATTCGAGATCGCCGTGCAGCCCGGCATGCCCGCCGGCGCGGCCGGTGTGTCGGTGCGTTTCACCTACGACGTGAACGGCCTGCTCGAAGTGGAAGCGACCGCGCATGGCACCGAGGCGAAGAAGAGCATCGTGATCCAGGAGCACGCAGGCGTGCTGTCGGGCGAGGAGATCCAGCAGCGCCTCGCCGCGCTGTCCAGCCTGAAGCTGCATCCGCGCGAGGATGCGCGCAACGCGGCCATCATGGCGCGCGCCAACCGGCTGTTCGAAGAGACGCTGGGCGAGGCGCGCCTGGTGATCTCCAAGGCCATGGCGCAGTTCGAAGCGGTGCTGGAACGGCAGGACCCGCGCGAGATCGCCACCACGCGCGAGCAGTTCCAGGCCTGGCTCGACCGCTTCGAAAACCATCCTTTGCTGGATGCCTGATTTTCACCGTTTCATCCGGGAGCTCGCATGGAGTGGGTGTTCGAAACGCTGGGGATCGACCCGCAGGCTGACGCCAAGACGATCCGCAAGGCTTATGCGCGGGCGCTGAAGCAATGCGACCAGAAGACGGAGGCCGAACGCTTTCAGCGCATCCGCCAGGCTTATGAGTGGGCGCTGCGCCATGCCGAGCATGCGGAGCGGGTGGCGGTTGTGCCGCAGGCCTTGGGCGCGCCGGAAGAGGAGCCGCGGGAGTCGCCGCAAGCGGCGCGTCCGGTGCCGGTGCAGGTGCGCGTCGCGCTGGCGGATGACGCGCACGAGCTGGCCTCGCAGGTCTTCGCCGAGTTCGTGGAAGCCATCAGTGCGCCTGGCCCGGTAGCGATGGGTACGCTGCTGGCGAATTACTCCCAGGACGCGCGCCTGACCTCGCTCGACGCCAAGATGATGTTCGAGCAGGCCGTACTGTTGCGCGCCTTCGCCGCGCCGTCCGATATGGACATGCTGGACGAGGCTTCCGAGCTGTTTGCCTGGGAAACCTCGAACCGGCATCTCGCGGCGATGCGGCCCGACCTGGTGCATCGCCTGCAGCGCCAGCAGATGCTGCGGCGTTTCCTGGACAACGGCGACGGTGCCGATCGCAAGCAGTTCGTCGAGGCGGTGCAGCTCTACGCCCTGTGCCAGCGCGATCCCCGCGAGAAGGCCATGCCCTGGCAGGTGGCCGATGCCAATCGCTTGCTGGATCGCTATGCGGCGTTCCGGCACGAGCTCGCCGAGCGCTTCGGCGGGGCCGCGTTGCAGTGGTGGCAGGAACGGCTGCGCGAGAACGCGACCCTGCTGCGGGCCTATGAGGAGAAGCAGCAGGCGCCAGCCTCGCCCGCGCAGTACAAGCCGCGGCAGCGCAGTACCGGTAGCGGCTCGCCGTTCAACTGGCTGTTCCTGCTGCCGGTGTTTTTCGCGCTCATGCATATGTTCAGTGGCGGTTCTTCGTCGTCGCGCGATCAGCAGCAGCCTGCCTATACGACACCCCAGGTGCAGATACCGCAGGAGCCCTCGCAGCTTGCGCGCATCGAGTACGACGACGCCTTCATGCGCCAGATGGCCGAACAAGGCGACCCCGCGGTCCAGAACCGCCTTGGCGAAAAGATCAGGCTCAAGGCAACCGATGCGCAGGACTATCGCGAAGCCTTCGAGTGGTTCCAGAAGGCGGCGGAGCGCGGACATCCGCCGGCGCAGTACAACCTGGGCCTGATGTACGAGGAAGGGCAGGGCGTTGAGCAGAATCCGGTGAAGGCGCTGGAGCTGATCCGTCAGGCAGCGGTGAATGGCCATGCCGAGGCGCAGTTCCATCTGGGCGGCATGTACAAGGACGGTCGCATCGTAGAGGCCGATGCGCAGCAGGCGCGCCGATGGTGGGAGAAGGCGGCGGCGCAGCACCATCTGCCCGCGCAGTATCAGCTTGGCCTGCTGTACGCCAAGGGCGAAGGCGTGGAGCAGAGTTACGAGACCGCTGCGCGATGGTGGGCGACGACCGCGTTGTCGGGCAACGCGGATGCGCAGAACGCCCTGGGTTCGCTCTATGAGCAGGGCTTGGGTGTGGCGCGGGATGGCACCCTGGCGTTTCGCTGGTATCGCAATGCGGCGGGGCAGGGGCATGCTGCCGCGCTGGAGCGCCTTGCCTCGATGTTCGAGCGGGGTGTGACCGTGGCGAAGAACCCGGTGATTGCGGATGCCTTGATGAGGGTGGCGGCTTCGAGAAAGGGGCCGGTCCAGTTCAACACCACGCCGGCCATGGCCAGCCTGGAGCGTGGGCTGAGCGACGAGCAGCGGTATCACGCCAGGCTGCTGGCCGGTGACCTGGCTGGCTCGATAAGTGCCGGTTCGAGCTCGAATCGGGATTTCATCGCCGCGCTGGATAGGGCGGCTTCGGGGCATATCGTCCCCGGTCTTTGATCCAGGCAAGCGACTGCCTCACATCCCCCTCTCCCCTCCGGGGAGAGGGTTGGGGTGAGGGGCCGGGCGGAGCGGTGAGTGGAGGGTCGAGAAAGCCCAAAAGCTTTTCTTCGCTTCATAGAAGCTATATCGCGAGCACCCGCCCCTCATCTGCCTGCCGGCATCTTCTCCCCGGCGGGGAGAAGAGTTCGATAGGAGCCGCTATGCCACACCCGATCGCCTCGACATACCCCCTCTCCCCTCCGGGGAGAGGGTTGGGGTGAGGGGGCGGGCGGAGCGGTGAGTGCAGAGTTGAGAAAGCCCAAAAGCTCTTCTTCGCTTCATAGAAGCTATATCGCGAGCACCCACCCCTCATCTGCCTGCCGGCATCTTCCTCGCTCCTCAAAGCAGAGCACATCCATGTGCTCTCCCCGCGTGCTCCCCGGCGGGGAGAAGAGTTGCAGGACGCACGGTGACGTTTTGTCTCAGTGCACCTGCGCACCCTACCTGGGATGATCCCCCTCGGCCTCCATCATCACCCGGCACCCGACGTGACCCGACCGCGCCTCCACAAGCCCATCGCATGGCTGGCTTTCGCCGCCATGTGGCTGCTTGTCGCCGCGCCGCCGATCTCCCGGTTATGGGCGGCGGCGCCGGTCATGGCGATGGCCGATGGCGCCATGCACTGCGACGAGCACGCCGGCCACGGCGGGGATGCTTCGCCGCATCCGTCGTCGCTGGACAAATGCGGCTACTGCGACCTGCTGGGCCATAGCCCGGTCGTGAGCAGCGTCGCCTGGCTGCCGCCGGCCACGCCGCCATCGCCGTACCGCTTGTCGTGGTCCGTATCGGCGCCACGCACCTCGCGAACGCTGCTCCTCTCGGCCGCACCCCGCGGACCACCGGCAGACCTCAACGCCTGATTGCTTTCGATCGTGCCGGCACGCGGAGCGTGCCGGCTGCGTTGCCGTCTTCCAAGGAACCGCCATGCATTCCGTTCTTCCTCACGGACGCGCTCGCGTGCGTCCAGTCCTGCCTGCATCGAATCCGCGCAACTATCGCGTCCATGCCTGGATGGTTTTCGCCGCCTGCAGCGCGGCCCATGCCGCCGACACGCCGCAGACGCTGCCGCCGGTGGTGGTCACCGCGCCGATGCAAACCGGCCCGCTCACCGTCGTCACCGACCCCAAGGCGCCACGCCAACCCGTGCCCGCCAGCGACGGCGCGGATTTCCTCAAGAGCATCCCGGGCTTTTCCAGCATCCGCAAAGGCGGCAGCAACGGCGATCCGCTGCTGCGCGGCATGGCGGGGTCGCGCCTCAATATCCAGATCGACGGCGGTCAGATCGGCGGCGGTTGTCCGTCGCGGATGGATCCGCCCACGGCGTATATCTCGCCGCAGCTGTTCGACAAGGTCACGGTGATCAAGGGCCCGCAGACCGTGCTTTACGGGCCGGGCAATTCGGCCGGCACCGTGCTGTTCGAACGCGAATTCACCCGCTACGCCGCGCCGAAGGCCAGCTTCCAGGGCAGCCTGCTCGGCGGTTCCGCGGGCCGCAACGATCAGCTCGCCGACGCGCGCGCGGGCACGCCCGACGGCTACGTGGAGCTGCGCGCCAATCACACCCATGCGCAGGACTACCGCGATGGCGACGGCCGCCGCGTGCATTCGGCCTACGATCGCTGGAACGCGGACACGGCCATTGGCTGGACACCGGACGACGATACGCGCCTGGAATTGACCGCCGGCAAAGGCAACGGCCACGCCGCCTACGCTTTCAGCGGCATGGACGGCGCGCAATTCCTGCGCGAGAGCGCGGCGTTGAAACTGGAACGCCGCCACCTGAGCAACCGCTTCGACAAGCTCGAAGCCCAGGTCTATTACAACTACGCCGACCACGTGATGGACAACTACACGCTGCGCCGGCCCGACCCCGCCAGCATGATGCCGATGGCGATGGCCAGCGATGTGGATCGGCGCACGCTGGGCGGTCGCGTCGCCGGCACCTGGATCTGGCCGGATGCGTGGCAACTGACCGCGGGTGTCGACGGTTCCGTCAACACCCACAGCATGCGCAACGGCGGACCGCCGGGCAGTCCCATGGGCGACTACCGCGATCTGCCGCGCGAACGCGATGCGCGTCTGCGCGGCGTCGGCGCCTTCGCCGAGGCACGCTGGAGCGTGGCGAAAGACCGGCGCGTGATCGGCGGTGCGCGGGTGGATCGCGGGTCCGCGCATGGCTACGGCCTCGCGCTGGCGCACGAGGACATGGGCATGTCGATGGATATGGCTGGCGGCATGGATTCAGCCGCCACGGTAGATGCACGCCGCACTTCCACCTTGCCCTCCGGCTTCGTGCGCTACGAACAGGATCTTGCCGCCATGCCGGCCACGGTCTACGTGGGCGTCGGCCACGTGCAACGCTTTCCCGATTACTGGGAACTGTTCGGCCAGCATGCGGACAAGACGCTTGCTTCGTTCTCAGGCCTGCGCCCGGAGAAAACCACCCAGCTCGATGTGGGGCTGCAGTACCGCACCGCCCGCCTGCAAGCCTGGGTTTCCGCCTACGCCGGCGTGGTGAATGACTTCATCCTGTTCCGCTACGGCCAGGGCATGGCCGGCGGCAGTGCGATGAACGTGCAGGCGCGCATCGCCGGTGGGGAAGCCGGCATGGTGTATGCGCTGAGCAAGCAATGGAAAGCCGACGCCACGCTGGCCTACGCGTGGGGCGCCAACCGCACCGAGCACCGTCCGTTGCCGCAGATGCCCCCGCTGGAAGCGCGCCTGGGCCTGACCTACGACAACGGCAGCTGGTCCGCCGGCGCGCTCTGGCGGCTAGCCACCGCACAGCGGCGCATCGCCGTGGGCGAGGGCAACCTGGTCGGCCAGGATCTCGGCGCCAGCGGCGGCTTCGGCGTGTTCTCGCTCAACGCGGGTTACCGCCTGGGCCATGGACTCACCCTCAGCGCCGGCATCGACAACCTGTTCGGCAAGACCTACGCCGAGCACGTCAATGCGGCGAACGCCGGCCTGGCCGGCTACGTGAACACCGTGCGCGTGAACGAGCCGGGCCGCACCGGCTGGCTGAAGCTCGATTTCGACATCTGACCGTTCCGCGGCGGCGTTCGAGGCCGCCGCGGCCTATCATGTTTCCCTGCCTGCGAGGCACCTGTCCATGCCATCCATCCGCCGCTGCTCCTCCTTCACGCTCGCCGCCGCACTGGCCGCGCCCGGCCTGGCCGCCGCCTGTTCCACCTGCGGCTGCTCGCTCAACTCCGACTGGTCCAGCCAGGGTTATGCCACCAGCCTCGGCTGGCATCTGAGCTTGCGCGAGGATTACTTCAACCAATCCCAGCTGCGCAGCGGCGCGGACAGCGTGAGCCGGAGCTCGTTCGCCTATCCCGCCGACGAGGAAGTGCAGCGCAAGACGATCAACCGGAACACGCTGCTGGGCGCGGACTACAGCTTCTCGCGCTACTGGGGCCTGTCGCTGCAGCTGCCCTATATGGACCGCCACCACCAGACCATCGCCGAGGGCGACACCGGCGTCTCCAGCTCCGACGCGCGCGGCATCGGCGACCTGCGCGTGCTGGCGCGCTACCAGGGCTTCAGCGACGACGCCGGCATCGGCCTGCAGTTCGGCTTGAAGTTGCCGACGGGGCGCTTCAAGCAGGACTTCGTTTCCGGTCCTCAGGCCGGCGAACTGCTGGATCGTGGTCTGCAGCTGGGTACCGGAACCACCGACGCGCTGCTGGGCGTGTACAAGTTCGGCTACCTCACCGATTCGATCGGTTATTTCGGCCAGGCGATGGCGCAGATCGCGCTCGATGCGCGCGATCATTTTCGTCCCGGCAATTCGCTCAATCTCAATCTTGGCCTGCGCTATCTCGACGCCGGCCGCTTCACGCCGCAGATCCAGCTGAACCTGCATGGCGAGCAGCGTGAAAGCGGTGTGCAGGCGGATCGTCCGAACAGCGGTGCGGTGCTTGCTTATCTGAGTCCCGGCATCGGGGTCAGGATCACGCGGCGCCTGGATGCGTTCGCCTTTGTGCAATTGCCCGTGTACCAGCACGTCAATGGCCTGCAGCTGGAACCTCGCCGCTTGTGGTCGCTGGGCCTGCAATACCGGCTCTGAGCGCGGTGGTCGCGCGGTTCGTCGGCGTGGCGATGATTTCTTTACGGGTGATTTTTTTTAATTCAAATGGAATTGAAAAATCGTCCCGCATGATGCCGAGGCTTACGGCAAGCATTCGTTTTCGCATTGAAGCTTGCACTGGGCTGACATGCTCAGCGAATTGACGAAAAGCATTTCCAAAATCCAGCTTCCGTTCGTCCTGGTCTGAAATTTGGCTGAGATATTCCTGACTTAGTCGCTCCATGACTTAAGCAGAACATGTCCAGCCGTTGGACCTCGTCGGACAGAACTAATGAAACGCCGCGACTTTATGAAGCTGGCCGGTGCCTCGCTCGGCGCATCGGCCATGCTCGGCATGCCCTTGGTCATCCGCAAGGCGCTGGGCATCGAAGCCCATCGTGGCAACGGCACGATTGCCGACGTCGGACATGTGGTGATCCTGATGCAGGAGAACCGCTCCTTCGATCATTACTTCGGCACGCTGCGCGGCGTGCGCGGGTTCCGCGATCGGTTTCCGATTCCCGTGGCGGGCGGACACCGGGTGTGGAGCCAGCAGGGTCCGCAAGGCATCGTCGAACCGTTCCATATGGACGGCGATGCGATGAATGCCGCCTTGATTCCCTCGATGCCGCACGAATACATGGATGCGCAGGCGGCATGGGGGCAGGGCAGGCTCGATCGCTGGCCCTATTTCAAGACGCCGGCATCGATGGGTTACTACACGCGCGACGAAGCGCCGTTCCAGTTCGCGCTGGCCGATGCGTTCACGCTGTGCGATGCATATCACTGCTCGGTGATGGGCGGCACGGCGCCGAACCGCATCATGTTCTGGTCCGGCTCCAACAGCGATCCGGCACTGCGCGCGCAGAACGGCTTTGCCGACGACAGCAATACCGCGGTCACCAATCTGCGCAGCCGCGTGTCGGGCACGCTGCCTTCGCCGGGTTATATCTATCCGGGCAGCGCGCTGCCGTGGGTGACCTTGCCGGAACTGCTGGAGGCCGCCGGCATTTCCTGGAAGATCTATCAGAACCCGAACGACAACTGGGACGGCCTGATGCACGGCGGCCTGGCCTTCCAGGGGTTCCGCTCGGCACCGCCCGCCTCGCCGCTGTACGGCAAGGGCATGTCGCATCACTCGCTCGATACGCTGGCTGACGACGTCATGCGCGGTGCGCTGCCTTCGGTGAGCTGGATCCTGCCGTCGCGCATGGAGTCCGAACATCCCGGCGCACCGTCCAGCGCCATGCGCGGCGGCCACTTCGTCGAACGCGTTTTGCAGGCGCTGACGGCGAATGCGGCGAGCTGGAGCCGCACCGCGCTGTTCGTCACCTTCGACGAGAACGACGGCCTGTTCGACCATATGCCGCCGCCGGCGATTCCGTCGATCGATGCCGACGGCAAGATGGCCGGCGCTTCGACCGCTCCCGTCGACGGCATGTACTTCAAGGACGACATGGGCCGCTACCTGCACGCCGAGGATCGCCACCGCAGCGATCTGCGCGTGATCGGCCTCGGTCCGCGTGTGCCCACCTACGTGGTGTCGCCGTGGAGCCGCGGCGGCTGGGTCAATTCGCAGGTGTTCGATCACACCTCGGTGGCGATGTTCCTGGAGCGGCGCTTCGGCATCCGCGTGGACGCGATCAGCCCGTGGCACCGCGCGGTTTGTGGCGACCTGACCTCGGCCTTCGACTTCGCGCAGCCCGACGAATTCGAGCTCCCGCGCCTGCCGCCTACCGCGGCCTACGAGGACGTCGAACGCCGCGGCCGCACGCTGCCGGAAGTGGCGCCGCCCAGCCCCGCCGCGCAGCGCCGGCAGGAGCCCGGCACGCGTCCTTCCCGTGCGCTGCCATATCAACCCTCGGTGGCGTTCGCGCATGCGCCGGATGGAGCCGTCACGCTGAAGTTCGCCAACCACGGCAAGCAAGGCGTGGTGCTGCAGGTGTACGACAAGCTGCACCTGGACCGGCTGCCGCGCCGCTACACCATCGAAGCCGGCAAGGAGCTGGCCGACACCGCCTGGCATCCGCAGCGCGGCGACCAGGGCCGTTTCGACCTGGAAGTGTTCGGGCCGAACGGCTTCTTCCGCGCGTTCAAGGGCGCCGTGGCGGAGGCGGCTTCGCACGATATCGATCTTCAGGTGCGCTTCGATCAGGTGCGCGAAGAGGCGGTGATGGAGGCTCACAACGCATCGCGCACGCAGGCCCGGTTGACCGTGAAGTCGCTTGCCTATCGCGAGCTGTCGGCCGAAGACGCGCTGCTCCCGGGCGAGACGCTCCGGTATGCCTGGGGACTGGCGGACAGCGGCCCCTGGTACGACTTCCTGGTGGACCGGCCGGGCATGACGGTGCGCGTGGCAGGCCGGCTCGAAACCGGGCGCCATGCGACCAGCGATCCGGCTTGAACGCACACGCTCGATAGAACCCGGGAAGCGGATACGAAAAACGGCGGCCCGCCTGCGGACCGCCGTTCGACGTTCAAGCCTGCGCCGTGCGCTTACGAGCGGCCGTAGACGTCTTCGAAGCGCACGATGTCGTCTTCGCCGAGGTAGCTGCCGGACTGCACCTCGATCATCTCCAGCGGCACCTTGCCCGGATTGCGCAGGCGATGGACGCTGCCCAGCGGGATATAGGTGCTCTGGTTCTCGGCCAGCAGGAACACCTTGTCGTCGCAGGTCACCTCGGCGGTGCCGGACACCACGATCCAGTGTTCCGCGCGGTGGTGGTGCTTCTGCAGGCTGAGCGCCGCGCCGGGCTTCACCACGATGCGCTTCACCTGGAAGCGGTCGCCGGCTTCCAGCGAGTCGTAGTTGCCCCAGGGGCGGTGCACCACGCGGTGCAGCGAGTGCTCGCTGCGGCCCATGGCCTTGAGATGGTCGACCACTTTCTTGACGTCCTGCGCCGAGTTGCGGTGCGCGACGAGGGTGGCGTCGGGCGTGGTGACGACGACGAGGTCGTCGACGCCCACCGTCGCCACCAGGTGGCGGTCGTGCGAACGCAGCAGCGAATTGCGCGTGCCGATGGCCAGCGTGTCGCCTTCGAGCAGGTTGCCGTTGTCGTCCTTGGCGCCGGCCAGCCACAGCGCGGACCACGAGCCGATGTCGCTCCACTCGCAGCTCACCGGCACCACGGCGGCGTTCTTGCTCTTTTCCATCACGGCGTAGTCGATGGAGTCGTCCGGCACCTTGGCGAAGTCGTCCTTGTCCAGGCGCACGAAATCGAGGTCGGCCTTGGCCGATGCGAAGGCCTTGCGCGTGGCTTCCAGGATGGCCGGCGCGTGCACGCCCAGTTCTTCCAGGTAGCGCGCGGCCTTGAACAGGAACATGCCGGAGTTCCAGTCGTAGCCGCCTTCGGCCAGGTAGCCCTCGGCGGTGGCCTGGTTCGGCTTCTCGACGAACTTCTCCACCCGGTAGGTGCCGGCGCCGATCGACTCGGCGCGGCGGATATAGCCGAAGCCGGTCTCGGGGCGGTCCGGGCGGATGCCGAAGGTGACCAGCCAGCCCTCGCGGGCGGCCGGCAGGGCGGCCTGCACGGCCTCGACGAAGCTGGCGGTGTCGCCCACCAGGTGGTCGGCCGGCAGCACCAGCAGCAGGGCTTCCGGATCGGATTTCAGCGCCTGCATGGCGCCCAGGGCGATGGCCGGCGCGGTGTTGCGCGGCGCGGGCTCCAGCATGATGGTGGCGCCGCTTACTTCCATGTCCAGCAGCTGGTCGGCGGCCAGGAAGCGGTGGTCGTCGCTGGCCACCACGATGGGCGCGGTGGCATCGGGCAGGGCGATGGCGCGGGCCACGGTCTGCTGGAACAGGGTGCCTTCGCCGGTCAGCGAGAGGAACTGCTTGGGCAGGTTCTTGCGCGAGATCGGCCACAGGCGCGTGCCGCTGCCGCCGCTGAGAATGAGGGGGATCAACATCGCGTCAGGATCCTGGCGAAATAAGGGATTGCAGTACGTCTTCCAGGCCATGCTGCCACGGCGGCAGGGTGGTGCGGAACGTGGCCTGGAATTCGCGGTTGTCCAGCAGCGAATAGGACGGCCGGCGGGCCGGGGTCGGAAATTCGCTGGTGCCGATGGCGGTGACGCGCGGCGCCCGCGCGATCAGGCCCAGGGCATGGGCGCGCTCGACGATGGCGCTGGCAAAGCCATGCCAGCTGGTGCTGCCGCCAGCGACCAGATGGTGCACGCCTTCCAGGGCCGGGCGTTTCGCGGCCGGGGCGGCCAGCCAGCGCTCCAGCGCGGCCAGCGTGGCGTCCGCGATGAGGCCGGTGCTGGTCGGCGTGCCGACCTGGTCCGCCACCACGCGCAGTTCGTCGCGCTCGCCGGCCAGGCGCAGCATGGTGCGCAGGAAGTTCTTGCCGTGCGCGGCGTAGACCCAGGCCGTGCGGAAGATCAGTGCATGGCCGCCCGCGGCCAGCACGGCCTGCTCGCCGGCCAGCTTGCTGCGGCCATAGGCGCTCAAGGGGCCGGTCGGGGCGTCGACGGGGTAGGGCGTGGGGCTTTCGCCGTCGAACACGTAGTCGGTGGAATAGTGGATCAGCAGGGCGCCATGCGCGGCGGCCCACTGCGCCATGGCGCCGGGCGATGCGGCATTGACGCGACGGGCGAGCGCTTCTTCCTGCTCGGCGCGGTCGACCGCGGTGTAGGCGGCGGCGTTGATGATGACGTCCGGCTGCACGGCATCGAGCAGGGCGGTGACGCTGGCGGGTTCCGCCAGGTCCGCGGCGACGGTGGCCACGTTCGCCACCGGCGTGCCGTCGCGCGTGGTGGCGGTGAGCTCGCCGAGCGCGGCCAGGCGGCCGCTTTCCAGGAAGGTCTGCCCCAGCTGGCCGGCGCCGCCGAACAGCACGATCCTCAACGCACGAACTCCGGCAGGCGCTCGGCCGGGATGTCCTTGAGGAACGGAGTTTTCTCGTCCTTCTCCGACAGCAGCGGCGATGCGATCGGCCAGTCGATGCCGATGTCGGCGTCGTTCCAGCGCACGCCGGCGTCGGCGGGGCCGTCGTACAGCGCGGTGCACTGATAGCTGAAGGTGGCGAATTCGGAGACCACGCAGAAGCCGTGCGCGAAGCCTTCCGGGATCCAGAAGTGGCGCTTGTTCTCCGCGCTCAGCATCACGCCCACCCA
Organism: Dyella marensis; assembly: GCF_049532885.1. NCBI lineage: Bacteria > Pseudomonadati > Pseudomonadota > Gammaproteobacteria > Lysobacterales > Rhodanobacteraceae > Dyella > Dyella marensis. The sequence goes on along the minus strand of NZ_CP064029.1, from coordinate 4,241,464 downwards.
CTTGCCGAAGTCCGGCGAGCCGCGGCGGATGTCGACGGCGACGTCGTACACCTCGCCTTCCAGCACGCTGACCAGCTTGCCCTGCGGATGGGGCCACTGGTAATGCAGGCCGCGCAGAACGCCGCGCGCGGAGCGCGAGACATTGGTCTGCACGAATTCGCCGGTGATGCCGGCCTCCTGGAAGCGCGCCTTGTTGTAGCTCTCGTAGAAGAACCCGCGGGCATCGCCGAAGACGCGCGGTTCCAGCACGAGCGCGCCAGGCAGCGAGGTTTCCACTACTTTCATCGTACGGGTCCTTGTTCAACCATGCGCTGCAGGTACTGGCCATAGCCGGTCTTGGCCAGCGGAGCGGCCAGGCGCAGCACCTGCTCGGCGTCGATCCAGCCATTGATGAAGGCGATCTCCTCCGGGCAGCAGACCTTCAGGCCCTGCCGGTTCTCGATCGTCTGGATGTAGTTGCCGGCTTCGGCCAGCGAATCGTGCGTGCCGGTGTCCAGCCAGGCGAAGCCGCGGCCGAGCTGTTCCAGGTGCAGCGAGTCGTCTTCGAGATAACGGCGATTGAGGTCGGTGATTTCCAGCTCGCCGCGCGGCGAGGGCTTCAGCTCCGCCGCGTAGTCGCAGGCGCGGTGGTCGTAGAAGTACAGGCCGGTGACCGCGTAGTGCGACTTCGGCTTGGCGGGCTTTTCTTCCAGGCCGATGACGCGGCCGGTGTCGTCGAATTCCGCCACGCCGTAGCGTTCCGGATCGCGCACCCAGTAGCCGAATACCGTGGCGCCGTGCGCGCGCTGCGAGGCGCGGCGCAGCCGTTCGGTAAGGCCGTGGCCGTAGAAGATGTTGTCGCCCAGCACCAGGCAGCTCGGCTCGTTGCCGACGAAATCGCGGCCGATGATGTAGGCCTGGGCCAGACCGTCCGGCGAGGGCTGCGCGGCGTACTCGATGCTGATGCCCCACTGCGAGCCGTCGCCGAGCAGGGTGCGGAACAGATGCTGTTCGTGCGGCGTGTTGATCATCAGGATCTGCCGCACGCCGGCGAGCATCAGCGTCGCCAGCGGGTAGTACACCATCGGCTTGTCGTACACCGGCAGCAGCTGCTTGCTCACTGCCTGCGTGATCGGATACAGCCGCGTGCCGGAACCGCCGGCGAGGATGATGCCTTTCTGCGTAGTCATGTGCCCAGACGCTCCATTCGGTAGCTGCCGTCGAGTACTCGCTGTACCCACGGCTGATTGTCCAGGTACCAGCGCACCGTTGCCGCGATGCCGCTCTCGAAAGTCTCCTGCGGGCGCCAGCCGAGTTCGCGCTGCAGCTTGGAGGAGTCGATGGCGTAGCGGCGATCGTGGCCGGGACGATCCTTCACGAACGTGATGAGGGATTCACGCGGCTTGCCGCCGGGCAGCGCGCCGTGCTGGTCGAGCAGGCCGCAGATGGTGCGCACCACCGTGATGTTTTCGCGCTCGGCATTGCCGCCTACGTTGTACGTTTCACCCACGCGGCCGCGCGCCAGCACGGCGCGGATGGCGCGGCAATGGTCGCCCACGTGCAGCCAGTCGCGGATATTGCGGCCGTCGCCGTAGACCGGCAGCGCTTCGCCGGCCAGCGCCTTCTGTACGATCAGCGGGATCAGCTTCTCGGGAAACTGGAACGGGCCGTAGTTGTTCGAGCAGTTGGTGGTGAGCGTGGGCAGCCCATAGGTGTGGTGGAACGCGCGCACCAGGTGATCGGACGCGGCCTTCGATGCGGAGTACGGCGAGTTCGGCGCATACGGCGTGGTTTCGGTGAAGGCGCCTTCGGCGCCGAGCGAGCCGTACACCTCGTCGGTCGACACATGCAGGAAGCGGAACGCGTCACGCGCTTCGCCTTCCAGCGACAGCCAGTAATTGCGCGCGCTTTCGAGCAGGCCCAGCGTACCCACCACATTGGTTTCGACGAAGGCGGCGGGGCCGTCGATGGAACGGTCCACATGCGATTCGGCGGCGAAGTTCACCACCGCCTGGGGACGATGCCCGGCGAGCAGGCCGGCGATCAGTTCGCGGTCGCCGATATCGCCCTGGACGAACACGTGCTTCGGATTCGACTTGACCGGGGCCAATGTGTCGAGATTGCCGGCGTAGGTGAGCTTGTCGAGATTGATGACGGTGTGGCCATCGGCCAAGGCTTGCAGTACGAAGTTGGCACCGATGAAGCCGGCTCCGCCGGTGACCAGGATCGTGACGGGCATTTCCGAATGGCTGCTCATTTAATCCGTCCAAATTAGGGGAATGGGCAGCGTGGGGGCGCCGGCCAACCACGCATTCTACCCGACGCTAAAGTCCTTATTTCAACGGCTAATGAACCCGGGGCGCGATGGCGCCAAGGGCGGCCCTGGGGCTGCGGCGGGGCCTTGCGGTATTATGGTTCATTAACTACTCGATCTCGGAAACGGAGCAGTCCAGATGGGCAAGAGCGATAACGCGGCGCGCGAAGCAGGTCTTGGCACGCTGGCCATTCACGCTGGGCAGTCTCCCGATCCGTCGACGGGGGCGATCATGCCGCCGATCTATGCGACGTCCACCTACGTGCAGGAAAGCCCTGGCCATCACCAGGGCTACGAGTATTCGCGCACGCAGAACCCGACGCGCATGGCCTACGAGCGCTGCGTGGCGGGCCTGGAAGCCGGCGTCGCCGGTTTCGCCTTCGCCTCCGGCCTGGCCGCCGCGGCCACCGTGCTGGACCTGCTCGACGCGGGCAGCCACGTGATCGCCATGGACGATCTCTACGGCGGCAGCTACCGCCTGTTCGAACGCGTGCGCCGCCGTTCGGCCGGCCTGGATTTCACCTTTCTCGATCTGAACGACGAAGCCGCGCTGGCGCAGGCGGTGCACGCCGAAACGCGCATGATCTGGATCGAGACGCCGACCAATCCGCTGCTCAAGCTGGTGGATATCGCCAAGGTCGTGGCGTTCGCGCGCAAGCACAAGCTGCTGGTGGTGGTGGACAACACCTTCTGCTCGCCGATGCTGCAGCGTCCGCTGACCATGGGCGCGGACCTGGTGCTGCATTCGGCCACCAAGTATCTCAATGGCCACTCGGACATGGTCGGCGGCGTGGTCGTCGCGGCCAACGAGGAGCTCGCGCAGAAGATGGCCTTCGTGCAGAACTCCGTCGGCGCGGTGCAGGGTCCGTTCGACAGCTTCCTGGCGCTGCGCGGCCTGAAGACGCTGCACCTGCGCATGCGCGAACACAATGCCAACGCGCTGGCGCTGGCGCAGTGGCTGCAGCAGCGGCCGGAAGTGGAAAAAGTGATCTATCCGGGCCTGCCCAGCCATCCGCAGCACGAGCTGGCCAAGAAGCAGATGCAGGGCTTCGGCGGCATGATCAGTTTCTACATCAAGGGCGGCCTGGATGCGGCGCGCCGCTTCTGCGAGCGCACGCATTACTTCGCGCTGGCCGAGTCGCTGGGCGGCGTCGAGAGCCTGGTCAACCATCCGGCGATCATGACGCACGCCTCGGTGCCCGCCGACGTGCGCGCGCGCCTGGGCATCACCGACAACCTGGTGCGCCTGAGCGTGGGGGTGGAAGACCTGGCCGACCTGCAGGCCGATCTCGCCCAGGCCCTGGCCCATGACTGAAGCCGGCGAGGCCAGGCTGCGCCTGCTCGTCACCGGCGCCGGCGGCTTCGTCGGCGAGCATGTACGCCAGGCCGTCGAGGCGGGCGAGTTCGGGCCGTACGATTGGCACCCGGCGCCGGAAGGCTTCGACGTGCGCAGCCGCGACGCGGTGGATGCGCTGATCGCCGAGGTGAAGCCCGATGCGGTGCTGCACCTGGCCGCGCAGAGTTTCGTGCCGCAGTCGTTCAAGGACCCGGCCGGCACCTTCGAGGTGAACGTGCTCGGCACCTTGCACCTGCTGCAGTCGCTCACGCAGTCGGGTTTCCGCGGACGCTTTCTTTACGTCAGCTCGGGCGACGTCTACGGCCTGGTGCCGGACGCGCTGCTGCCGGTGGACGAGCGCCGCTGGCCGGAGCCGCGCAATCCGTATGCGTCCAGCAAGATCGCCGCCGAGACCCTGGTGCTGCAGTGGCATCGCGCGCAGGGACTGGATGCGATGGTGGTGCGGCCGTTCAATCACATCGGTCCGGGCCAGCGGAAGGACTTCGCCATCCCGGCCTTCGCGCACCAGATCGTCGACATCGCCGAAGGCCGGCAGGCGCCGGTGCTGGACGTGGGCGACATCGACACCACCCGCGATTTCCTCGACGTGCGCGACGTGGTGCGCGGCTATGCCGCCCTGTTCGCACGTGGCCAGGCCGGCGGCACCTACGTGCTGGGCAGTGGCGTGGAACGCCGCATCCGCGACATGATCGGCTTCATGTGCGAAGCCTGCGGCGTGAATCCGGAGATCCGGCAGGACCCGGCCCGGCTGCGCCCCAGCGAACAGCGGCGCATGGTGGCCGACGCGGCCTTGATCCGCACGCATACCGGCTGGTCGCCGCGCTACAGCATCGAACAAACCTTACATGACGTTATCGAAGACGCGAGAGGCATTGCATGACTAAGAACAAATCCGCGCTGATCACAGGGATCACCGGTCAGGACGGTGCCTATCTCGCGCAGCTCCTGTTGGGCAAGGGCTACCAGGTGCACGGCTTCCTGCCGCGCCGCAGTACCGACACCTCGTGGCGCCTGCGCGAGCTGGGCATCCTCGACGAGGTGCACATGATCGAGGGCGACCTCAGCGACCTTTCTTCGCTGATCCGCGCCGTCGAAGGTTCGCGCGCGGACGAGGTGTACAACCTCGGCGCGCAGAGCTTCGTGGGTACCTCCTGGCAGCAGCCGCTGCTGACCGCGGACGTCGACGGCGTCGGTGCGCTGCGCGTGCTGGAAGCGGTGCGCATCGTCAATCGCGAGGCGCGTTTCTACCAGGCCTCGACCAGCGAGATGTTCGGCCTGATCCAGGCCGAGCGCCAGGACGAGAGCACGCCGTTCTATCCGCGCAGCCCCTACGGCGTGGCCAAGCTGATGGGCCACTGGGCGACCGTGAACTATCGCGAGAGCTACGGCATGCACGCCTCCAGCGGCATCCTGTTCAATCACGAGTCCCCGCTGCGCGGCATCGAGTTCGTCACGCGCAAGGTGGCGCACGCGGTGGCCTCGATCAAGCTGGGCCTGCAGAAAGAACTGCGCCTGGGCAATATCGACGCCAAGCGCGACTGGGGCTTCGCCGGCGACTATGTGGAAGCGATGTGGCTGATGCTGCAGCAGGCCGGCGCGGACGACTACGTGGTGGCCACCGGCAAGACGGTGAGCGTGCGCGACATGTGCGAACTGGCCTTCGCCCACGTCGGCCTGAAGTACCAGGACTACGTGGTGCAGGACGAGAAGTTCATGCGCCCCGCCGAAGTGGACGTACTGCTGGGCAACCCGGCCAAGGCCAAGGCCAAGCTGGGCTGGGCGCCGCGCACCACGTTCGAGCAGCTGATCGCGATGATGGTGGATGCGGATCTGCGGCGGTTGTCGTCGCGCTGATCCTGATTCACGTGCACAAAAAAAGGGCTCCATCGGAGCCCTTTTTCTTTGGCCGCCGTGGCCCCGGTCAGGCGCCGGCGATTTCCGCCAGCCGCCGCCGATAGCTCATGCCCACCCGGCGATAGCCGACCTTCTCGCGCACCATCAGGCTGGCCTTGCGGCCCAGTTCGCGGCCCAGCGCATGGTCGTCCACCAGCTGGCGCATATAGTCCGCCGCCTGCTCGACGTTCGCGTCGGCCCACACCTGGCCTTCGTGCTTCGGATACTCGCCGTCCTTCACCGGAATCAGCGTGTAGTCCACCAGCATCGCCGACGTGGCATCCATGAAGTCCATGTTGCCGGAGTAGCCCGTGGCGATCAGCGGCTTGCCCAGGTACATCGCTTCGGCCAGGCCGCGGCCGAAACCTTCCGAGCGGTGCAGCGAGACGAAACTGTCGCAGCAGCGGATCAGGTTCTTCACTTCGTTGTCGGTAACGGTGCGGTCGATCAGCACCACGCGATCGCGCAGCGGCTTGATCTCTTCCTTCAGCTTCGCCAGCCCTGCCGGGTTCACTTCGCTGCCGTTGAGCTTGATCACCAGGCAGCAGTCGGCGTGCGGACGGCTGGCCACCAGCTGCTGGAACGCGCGCACCACGGCTTCCGGGTTCTTGCGCGTGGCGTAGGAGCGGAAGTCGAAGAAGAACACGAAGGCGTATGCGCTTTCCGGAATGCCGAAGTAGCGGCGGTCCAGGAAGCTGCTCAGGTCCACTTCGCAGCTCACCGGCAGGTGGCGCAACGGCTTGCTGAGGCGGCCTTCGAGGGAGTCGGCGATGAACTTCGACGGCGCCCACACTTCGTCGAAGCGTTCCAGCTCGGCGATCCATTCGTCCGGGAAGTTCGACAGCTCCCAATTCGGATAGATGATGTTGTACGCCGATTCGAACGCGCGCATGTCCAGCGTGGCGAGCGACTGTTCGACTTCGTTGGCGTTGAGGTGGAACACGTTCACCTGGCCGAGCCGGTCGGTGAGGGCCGGGCCGAATTCGACCGCGGCGGCCGGGTCCGGCACGTTCATGCGGTACACGTCGAGCAGGCCGGGGCGCACCGCCACCGAACGCAGCGCGCGGTACGAGCAGCGCAGGCTTTCGCCGCAGCCGATGGGTGCGTAGGGATGGCCGACGAGGACGAGTGGTTGGGTCATGGCGCTCATCCCAGCGAGTACTTGTTGTGGCGGGCCAGCTTGTCGGCATCCAGCGCGTTGGCGTGCGCCTGCAGGAAGCTGTGGCCGAAGCGGCGGTCCGGTTCGAGATAGGCGCCTTCGGCCCATTCGTTCCAGGCATTGATGAAGACGATGCGCTCGTCGCCGCTGAACTGCTGCTTGGTGCGCTCCACCGTGGTTTCCAGCCAGGCCTGGAACGCGCCCGGGGTGGCCGCGTCGAAGCAGTAGCTGTTGTGCTGGCGGCGCGCGGTGTTGTCCCAGCCGGGCATCACGCCCATGAAGCGCTTGTACGGCGGCAGCTCGCGCGTGGCGTACTTCACCGCGATGTCGCGGTAGTCGGCCACGGCGCCCTGGAAATCCGGATTGAGCTGCTGACCCGGCAGCGCGATCGGCTCGGCCATGCCCTGCGGCGGGAATTCCACCGAGGCATCGCAGCCGAACTGCTCGGGCGTGGCGCCGGAGGTAGCCAGCTCGAACGATTCGACCTGGGCGATGTAGATCTCGCCGATGCCTTCCTTGCGGCACACCTCGCGCCACAGCGAGGCGGTGCGCGCGAAATCCGGGAACAGCGTGGTGCGGTAGACCAGGATCAGCGGCTTGCCGTGGATGCGGATGTAGTTGGACTGGCGGAAGTAGCGCATCAGGTCGTGGATGACCGCCAGGTCGTCCTCGTCCGAATGCTTCTGCGCCATCAGCAGCTCGTGTTCTTGCCCATCCCAGCGGCGCGTCCAGTTCTCGTTGGCCCAGCACAGGCAGAACGGGAAGTCCGGCTTGGAAGTGGCCAGCATCTGCTCGATCGGGCGCTCCAGCAGGCGGTGGCCGGCGAACCAGTAGTAGTAGAAGCAGAAGCCGCCGATGCCGTAGCGGCGGGCGAGTTCCGCCTGCTTCTCCAGCACTTCGGGCAGGCGCAGGTCGTAGTAGCCCAGGTCCGCCGGCATGCGCGGCTGGTAGTGGCCGACGTAGTTGGGCTGGGCCTTGCTGACGTTGGTCCATTCGGTGAAGCCGCGGCCCCACCACAGGTCGTTCTCGGGAATCGGATGGAACTGCGGCAGGTAGAACGCGATGGTGCGCACGGTGTCGAGCGCGTCCAGCTGTTCGCGCCAGCGCGAGGTGAAGGTGTCGAGGTTTTGCGCGATGCAGTTGAGCTTGTACTCGCTGGGCAGCGCTTCCGAAGTGAGGCTCAGGTGATGCAGCACGGTGGCCTGGCCGCAGTAGACGATGCGCTTGCCGGCGGCGCGCAGGCGCATGCACAGGTCGGAGTCCTCGCAGTAGGCCGGCGCGTAGCGCTCGTCGAAGCCGCCCATGACCTGGAACTCGGCCTGGCGCACCAGCAGGCAGGCGCCGCTGCAGTAGTCCACGTCGCGGTTGTAGCAGTAGCGCGGCAGGTCGGGCTGGTCATTGAGGCCGACCAGTTCGGCGGTGCCGTCGCGGTGCCAGCGCGTGCCGGCTTCCTGCAGCCAGCCGCTGGGATACACGATGCGCGGACCGGCCGCGCCCACCGTGGCGTCGCCGTCGATGCAGTCGACCAGGGCCTTCAGCCAGCCCGGCGTGACCTGCACGTCGTTGTTGAGGAACAGCAGGTATTTGCCGCGGGCTTCCCTGGCGGCGGTGTTGCAGTTACGCAGGAAGCCGAGATTGGCCGGCTGGTTGACCACGCGCAGGTTGGCGATGGTGGCCAGCACCTGGGCGGTGTCGTCGGTGGAGGCGTCGTTGGCCACCAGCACTTCGAAATCCGGATCGCCCGGGCGCTGCGCGGCGGCGATCGACGCCAGGCATTCCAGCGTGGTGATCAGATGGTTGTAGGCCGGCACCAGGATGGTCACGGTCGGCTGCGCCGCGGCGAGCGGCAGTTTCACCTTGGCCGCGGCGGCGTCGGCGGAGAGGCGCGAGAAATCGAGCAGCGGGAACGAGGCCGGCTGGCGCCTGGCGCGCAGCGCCTGGGTGCTGTCGGCGATGCGCTGCTTCACCGCGCCGTAGTCGGCCCACTCGCGCACGCCGTCGGCCTGCCACAGCGTGCCGGAGCTCTGCATCGGGCTGGGCGCCTGGTACGCCGGCGGGGCGACGGTGAAGCTCGGGCTGGGCGCGTGCGTGCCCTGGTAGGCGCGCCAGCGGCGGTAAGCCGCGGTATGGCTGAGCAGCGGGCCGAAGGCGCGGAACAGCGCGTTCTTGATCGCCAGCTTGGTGCCCATGCCGATGGGCAGGCGGCGGTAGACGGTCTTGACGGTGGCGACGGTGCGCTGGCGCAGCCGGGTTTTCAGAGAGCTCATTTTCGTCCTGCCGCTCCGCAGAGGAGCGGTCAATTTCCAACTGTGCGACTGGCGCATGACCGCCAGTTCGTCCGTGAGTGCCTGGCGCTGCTGCTCGGCTTGTCCGAGTTCGCCGCGCAGGCGTTCCTGCTCGGCGCGGACGCGGTCGTGCTCCTGGCGGAAGCGGTCCAGTTCCGTGCGCAGGCGTTCGTGCTCGACGCGTGCTTCGTTCTTCGCTTCGTGCTTGGCGGCCTGCTTGACGGCTTCGATGTCGATCGCCGGGGGCGGAGCGGGCTGTACCGCGGCCGGCGGCGGGGCTTCGGCGGAAGCATCCAGCCGTTCGATCAGTTCGCTGATCGCGGTGCGCAGTTCCGCCGATTCGGCCAGCGTCGCCTGCGCCGACGAATGGCCGGCCAGCAGGCCGCCGACGTCGGGCGCCACGGACATCACGTGCGACTGGTAATCGGCCAGCTCCAGCACTCCGGTGTACTGGCCCTGCACTTCGGCGATCAGCGCGGCTTCCAGGTCCAGGTAGGTCTGGATATGCGTGGACGTCAGCACGTAGCCGTGCTTGCGGAAGGTTTCGCGGATCAGCGTGGCGGTATGCAGCATCTGGCGGTCGGCGGGAACCGCCACGCCCAGCAAGGTGCCGAAGGTGAGCTTGAGCGCGCGGAAGCCGAGATAGCCGACGGTGAGCGGCGCGTGGAAATGCCATTCCAGGTCGAAGAAGCGCGCCTCGCCGTCATGCCCGACGATGAGGTTGTCGGGCATGGCGTCGAACAGCTGCGCCGGTACCGGCGTATCGATCGCCAGTTCCTCCGCCTTGGGCGAACCGGGCATGGCCTTGGCCAGTGCGCGCAGCCACAGGCCGAACCAGTCCGATACATCCTGCAGGCTCCAGCCCGGGATCACCACGATCTGCTCGAAGCGCTCGCTCCAGTGCTGGCCGGCGAGATAGGTTTCTTCGGTGGCGTGGTTGAGCAGCAGGCGCGATTCGATCGCGGCCGAAGGAATCAGGCGTTCGCGCGACACGCGCACGCCGTCGCCGCTGCGCGTGAAGCGGCTGAGCTTCTTGTAGGCGGGGTGGCGCTGGGTGGAATACAGCTCCGCCAGCACGCCCGGCGCGAGCTGCTCGAACGTGGCCGAGGCCTGGCTCTTGCCGGCGATCACCAGGAACGAGTTGGCCATGTCGTCGAGCAGGCCGTTGCGCCCGAGCACGGCGAAGGCGCGGCTCATGGAGAACAGCGGCGAATAGCGGATCTGGCGGTCCTTGCGCGAGGCCTGGCCGGCCAGCGAGGCGGCGTCGAAGGCGTCGCCGGCCTGCAGCGCCGCCGGCAGGATCACATTGCCCGGCAGCTTGTAGTCGGGGAACGGCATGGCCACTTCGCTGCGCGCATAGCCGGCGGCGGCGATGCGCCGCTGCAGCTCCTGCTTGCCGAAGGTGACCACGCCGTCGCGGCGGTAGCCGTCCTCGATGCCGGCCATGGCGCGGCCGAGGTGGTCCTCGGGAATGCCGGCGAAATACTTCAGGCCCAGCTGGTTCTCGATCGCCACGATCAGCACGCCGTCGTCGCTGAGCAGCTGGTGCGCGCGGCGCAGCGTCTCGGCGATGGGATCCTCGCCGGCGGTGTACATGCGCGCGTATTCGAGCACGCCGATCAGGGTGACCACGTCGAACTTCGCGTCGGTCTCCAGCGCGTCGAAGCGGTCGTTCATCACCGTCACGCCGGGCAGGTCGCGGCAGCGCGAGGCGGCGATGGAGGCGCGGCGCGGGCTGCCTTCCAGCGCCAGCACCTGCGCACCGCATTCGCCCAGGTAGCGCGTGATGGCGCCGCAGCCGGCGCCGATCTCCAGCACGCGCGCGCCGGCGAACAGCTTGCCGATCGGGCGCAGCAGGTTCGCGCGGTCGGCGCTCAGGTGATAGACCGACGGCCAGTCGATCTGGTGGCGCTCAAGCTCGGTGGAAAACAGCGATACGTCGCTGCTCGAGGCGATCGCATGGCGGATGCGCTGCTCGACTTCGTCGCCGTCGGAATAGGCGAAGGGCTTGGCCGGACGGGTGGCATGCGACCACACGCGGTGCTCGGCGTCGAGCACGTAGCCGGCGCTGCGCAGCGCCTCGGCAAGAGATGCGGCGGCAACGTTCATCAGGGGCTCTCCTTGGCGTCCATCCGCACGTCGAGCATGGCCAGGCCGAAAAAGCCCTTGCCGTTGACGTTCAGATGGATGGAATCGTAGCGGCGGTCGTGCGGCACGACTTCGACGCCGTTATGGCTGGCAACCCCCACCGACAGGAAATAGTCGCCCGGTCCAAGGCGACAATCGAATTCGAAACTGACGTCCGCGGTGGTGCCGCGTCCGCCCAGGCGATCGACGTCGTATTCGATCAGCTCCGAGTTGGTGCCGAACACGGTGACGCCGTCCTTCGTCTTCACGGTCAGGCCGAAGATCGGCCGCGGGATGGCTTCTTCGAAGCGCACGCGCAGCATCAGCTTGAGGCGGTCCCCGGGTTCCACTGTCGACGGATCCCAGGCGTGCGAGGACTGCATGCGGAAATCCTCGATGCGCACCGTGCCGTCGCCCCAGCGGTATTCGTAGGGGTTGTAGTTCGGGCGCGTCTCGAAGCCGCCGCTGACCAGCACGCCGTCGGCATCGGCGTCGGCTTCGCCCGGTGCCGTGCCGGCCGCGGCTTCGTCGCGGGCGATGGCGCGCCGGGCCTTGCCGAACAGCAGGTCCAGATAGGTGTGGACCACGTCCTTGGGCTGGCCTTCCTGGTGCATCAGGCCTTCGTGCAGCAGGATGGCGCGGTCGCAGTGGCTGACGATCTGCTCAGTGGAATGCGACACGAACAGGATCGAGGTGCCGGCTTCCTTCAGCGTATCCAGGCGCGCGAAGCACTTGGACTGGAACTTGGCGTCGCCTACCGACAGCGCTTCGTCGACGATGAGCACGTCCGGATCGACCTGTGCCTGCACCGCGAAGGCCAGGCGCACCACCATGCCGCTGGAATAGGTCTTGACCGGGCGGTTGACGAAGTCGCCGATGTCGGCGAACGCGAGAATCGCGTCCATGCGCTGGTCGAGCTCCGCCGCCGACAGCCCGAGCACCGCCGCGTTGAGGCGGATGTTCTCGATGCCGGTGAAATCCGGATTGAAGCCCGAACCCAGTTCCAGCAGCGCGGCCACGCGGCCATGGACTTCGATGTCGCCCGCAGTCGGCGCCAGGGTGCCGGCGATCATCTGCAGCAGGGTGGACTTGCCGGAACCGTTCTTGCCGACCACGCCGATGGTCTCGCCGCGGCGCACCTGGAAGTCGATGCCGCGCAGGGCCCAGAATTCCTTGTAGTGGCGGCGCTCGCGCAGCTGGCCGGCGAGGCGCTGCGCGCCGACGCTGCCGATCACCCGCGCCGCGCGCGGATAGAACGACTGCACCAGCCGGTGCATCGGGCTTTCATAAATGTTGTAGCACTTGCTTACGCCGCTGACGCGGATGGCCAGATCAGAGGACATCGGCAAAACCCCGGCGCGTGCGCTGGAACCACCAGAAGCCGAAGCTGGCGATCAGCAGGCCGCCCAGCGTGAAGAGGCCGAGCATGCCCCAGTCGGGCAGCGTGCCCAGGATCAGCACCTTGCGCGATTCGCCCATCAGGAAGGTCATTGGATTCAAATAGAACAGCGAACGAAAGCTCTCCGGAATCGCCGTGACCGGATAGAACAGCGGCGACAGGAACATGGTCATCATCACCAGGTGGCCGACCAGCTGGCCGATGTCGCGCAGGTACACGCCCAGCGCCGACAGGAACCACACCACGCCCAGCACCAGCAGCACCAGCGGCACGAACACCAGCGGGATCAGTACGAAGGTCCACGGCGGCACGCCCTTCATCACCACGTGCGCCAGCAGCAGGATGCCCAGGCTGATGGCCGCCTGGAACAGGCCGGAGCCGGCGATGACCCAGGCCTGGGTTTCCAGCGGAAAGACGATCTTCTTGACCAGGTTGGGCGTGGCGGTGACCGCGCCCGGCGCGCGATTCACGCACTCGGCAAAGAAATTGAAGACCAGCATGCCGGCGAACAGCATCAGCGCGAATTCCGACGGATCGGTGGCGGTGCCGCCCCAGCGCATCTTGAACACCTGGCTGAACACGAAGGTGTAGATCAGCAGCATGATCAGCGGATTGAGAATGGCCCACGCCATGCCCAGCGCCGAACCGCGATAGCGCGAGGCGATGTCGCGGCGGATCAGGGAGGCGATCAGCGCCCGGTGGCTTAAGAAGCTCCCGGCAATCGCCCTGGGGCCGCTGCGGTACTGCTGGCGGGAACTGAGTATGGTCGATGGCGTCATAAGTGCCTGAATAGTCTGGACTGACTTCCGGTCAAGGCCGTCATCGCTAAACCGGTCATTATACCGGCTGCCCTGGGATGAGAGTAGGAAAATTGCCCGGCGTGGCTGACCGTGCGGTAAATTAGAAGATTCCGGCGGCGCAGGGGCGGGATGGCTGCTTCCGTAGGGGATTCATCGGCAATCGGCGGAATTCGGCACGGCCCGCGGCTCGTTTCCGCGGCGCGGGCATTGAAGGCCAAGAGGAAATGCATGGATACAAGAATTGACGGTGGTCCCGGCGAAAACGCCGGAAACGCACCGCGCCTGTTGTGGATGGCCATGCTCGTGGCGTTTTTCCTGATGGCGATCCGCGTGGCGTCGATCAATTCGCCGGTGATGGGCAGCGACGAGTACGCGTATTTCCATGCCGCGAAATACGAGGCCTCGGGCGAGCAGCTGTTTGCGCTCGATCCTTACCTGCAGCGCGTGGACAACAAGGTCTATCCCTGGCTTTACCGCGCCTGGGCCACCGGTTCGGTACAGCATGCCGACACCGTGGGCCGCCTGTTCAACAGCCTGCTGTACTGCCTTGGCGGCTGGCTGCTGTTCGGCATCTTCCGCCGCTGCATGGACCGGCGTTCGGCGGTGCTGGCCGCCTTGCTGTATCTGGCCATGCCGTTTTCGTTCTATGCGACGACGTTGCTGCCGGAAGTGGAATTCCAGATTTCGATCTATCTGCTCGTGCTGGTTTGGCTGGCCGAGCGCGGCGCCAGTTCCTGGCGGCAGGTGGTGCTGGCGGCGCTGGTCAGCGCGACCGGTTACCTGATCAAGCCGCATGCGGCGGCGGCCATCCTGGCCAGCGCGGCGTATCTGGCGTGGAGCCGCGTGGGACTCGCCGCGGGCGGATCGGCGTTGAAGCGCGCGGGGCTGGGCCTGCTGCAGGCGGTGGGGTATCTGGCCTGCACGGTGCTCCTGATCAAGCTGCTGAGGCACGTGCTGGATCCGGCCGGGTCCTCGGCCATCGTCGCCTCGTTTTACCAGGCCTACCTCGACCAGCTGCGCGATCCGCATTACCTGCTGAAGAGCCTGGGTTCGATCGCCGGCTATGTGGGCGGACACGTGTGGGTGTGGCTGGTGTTCTTCGCGCCGGGCGTGGTGGCGTTGCTGGCGGATCTGCGCCATTGGCTGCCGCGGCGCCGCGCGTCCGCGCCGGTGGCGGCCGCGGACGAGGGCATCGACGAAGCGCGCCGCAAGCTCACGCTGTTCCTGTTCCTGCTGGCGGCGGCGATGCTCAGCATGGTGGCGCTGTTCACCGATGCCGCGGCCGCCGGTTCGGAATTCGAGCGCGGCCGCCTGCACGGGCGCTATCTCGAGGCGCTGCTGCCGTTCCTGCTGGCCTATGGCCTGTGGTGGACGGGGCGTGGCGCTCCGCGCTGGGTCGCGCTGCTGGGCTTCGCGGCGATGGTGAGCTTCGTGCTGTGGGGCCGCTTCTGGTTCCATCTCTACCCCTGGGACTACCCGGATCTGTTCGGCCTGTTCGACCGCAAGATCCCTTACTGGGGTTTCGACCACGTCGCGCGCTGGCCGCTGCGGCTGTCGCTGGCGCTGGCCCTGGTGTGCTGGGCGGCATTCGCGTTCACCCGGCGCAGGCGGCTGGCTTATGTGGTGTTCGTTGCCGGCGCGATGCTGGCCGCGCACGGCCAGATGTCCGCCTGGCTGAAGGCCGAGAACGAGCTGACCCGCCAGGTGCTGGCCGATGGCGCGGCGATCCGTGCCTTTCTTGGCGAGGAAGCGCCCGGCACCGGCCTGGTGGCCACCTATGAGCGTTTCGGCCAGGCCTCGTATCTGCTGGCGGCGCTGGATACCCAGCAGCACGTGCTGGAACTGGCGCCCGGTACGGCGCTGGAGGCGCAGCACGTACCCAAGGGCGCACAGTGGATCGTGGCCCCGGCGAGCATGGACGTGCGGCTGCCGGAGGCATGGAAGATCGATCTCGGCACGCAGCGCCTGTATCTGCTGGAAGACGCGCGCGTACGCCCCGTCGCGCCGCAGAAGCCGGTGTGGGACGGCGTGCCGCTGTCGATCGACACCAGCAGCGCGGCCAATCCGTCGCGCTTCCGTGGCTTCCGTCCCGGCGAGGGCTGGGGGCGCTGGTCCACGGCGCAGCGCGCGAACATCGAATTGCCGGTGCTGGTATCGGGCCGGGTGCGCGTGGAGTTCTTCGGCTGGGCCGCGGACGCGGCGAAGATCCCGTCGATTACGGTCGGAGTGGGCACCGCGGCAGCCAAGGTGCCGATGAGCGCCGGCGGACAGGATCATCAGCTGGTGCTCGACGTGAGCACGCCCAGCGACAGCCTGTGGTTCGAAAGCACGCCGGTGAACGACGGCGGCGTGCCGCTCGGCGTGGCCGTGGCGCGCGTCCGCGTGACGGCGCTGCCGGCGCGCAGTAAGTGAGGGCGCCCCCGGGCGCCTTCAGTGCTGGCGTTCCCTGCTGCGCGTGCGCATCGGCGAACGCCGGTGGATGGCGCGGGACGGCAGGTGGGACACGTCGTAGTTCAGGAACGCCAGCAGCAACTGGAACCCGCACAGGATCGACAGCGCGGCGATGATGATCGTGCCTACCGGGGTGGCCACGTGCGCCGCGGCCGAGCGCATCCAGTGCACCAGCCCGAAAATCAGGCCGAACAGCAGGATCAGCGTGCCGAACACCAGTTCCAGCGATGCCACCGACATGTCGCGCAGGAAGTAGTTGTAGAAGATCCGCTTGATCGTATTGCGGATGTGCTTGGTCAGAAACTCGCTGAAAATGCGCGAAATCTTCAGGTTGCTGACTTCGTCGCCATACTTCGCGTCCATCGGCACGTCGACCACGGCGGCGCGGAAGGTGCCGAGGCGGAAGAGGATGTCCGTCTCGAAGAAATACCGCTCGCTGATGCGGTTGAACGGCAACCGGCGCGCGACGTCGGCATGGATGGCCGTATAGCCGTTGGTGGGATCGAACAGGTCCCAGTAACCGGTGGAAACCTTCGCCATCAGCGAAAGAACCGCATTGCCGAACACGCGAAGCCTGGGCATGTTGCCCAGGCTTTCCAGGTCGTAGAAGCGGTTGCCCTTGGTGTAGTCGGCTTCGCCGCGCAGGATGGGGTCCACGAAATCGTCGATCAGGGCCGGGTCCATCTGGCCATCGCCATCGATCTTGACGATGACGTCGGCACCGCCTTCGATGGCCGCCCGATAGCCGGTCATGACGGCGCCGCCGACGCCGCGGTTGACCTCGTGGAAGACCACGGTGACGCGCGGATCGGTGCAGTGTTCCTGCACATGCCTGCCCGAGCCGACCGGGCAGGCGTCGTCCACCACGTAGATCTGCTGGATGCGGGCGGGGACCGAGGCCACCACGTCGAGGACGAAGTCCTTGACCTTGTAGCTGGGAATGACCACCGCGATGACCGGCATGGCGATGGAAGGCGAGGCCGCTTCGTTCATTTGTAGATCCAATACTTCGAGGCGATGAAGCCGACGCCGGCCAGCGCGACGTCGGCGACGGGCTTGACCGCCCAGGCCATGTGCAGTCCATGGAGCCGGGTTGCCAGCATGACCGCGCCGGTGCTGAGCAGCGTGGTCAGCGTCCAGGTGACGAGGTACTTCATGGCGTGCTTGGTGCGCAGGGGGCGGGCCTCGTCACCGGCGAAGGTGAAGCGCCCATTCAGCCAGAAACCGAGCGAGGCGCCGACCACGCGGCCGGTGACGTTGGCCGGTCCCGTCACGACGCCGAGCTGGGTGAGGCCGATGAAGGTCAGCCAGTCGACGACGATCTGGATGATCCCGATGAAGCCGTAGCTGATCCCCTGTTTGACTATGCTCATACGCTCGCCGAAGACGGTGCCGGAACCTGCACAACGATCCAGTCTAGCGTGAAGCCCGGCATCCCGCAGGGGCGCAAGCGCCGCCGTTCAGCGCTTGCGGATGACGAAAACCTCGTTGAAGGCCGCGTCGATGCCCATGTCGCGGTTGCGGGTATGGAAGGTGTTCACGCTGATGCCGCCCACCCAGTCCGAGGCCAGCACTTCGAAATCGCTGCCGTAGTCCCAGGTGACCAGCGCCTTGCCGTCGCCCACCGGATTGCCGTGGTACTGCGCTTCGAGCAGGTGGTTCACCTGGCCCTGCGCGTCCAGCTCGGCGCGGCGCACCGACGTGGCCAGGCCGGCATGCTTGGGTGCGGTGAAGATGTGCGCGCCGCCGGGCTTCAGCACGCGATGGATGTCGCGCAGCGCCTGGGCCGGGTCGAATACGTGTTCCAGCACGTCCTGGGTGATGAAGATATCGAAGGTCCCGTCCGGGAAAGTGAGATGTTCGATGTCTTCGCAACGCACGCCGCGGAAGGTCTTGCCGTGCGGCTGGTCGGGGAAATATTGCGAATAGCTGTAGCCCTTGCAGGCCTTGGCGATCAGGTTGTTGGACGGCGAGGACTCATGAATGCTCAGCGAGCGCCACTCCGGATACAGCTCGCCCATGATCAGCATCAGATGCCGCTGGCGCGGAATGGAGCGGCAGTTGTCGCAAAGATATTCGTCGCGCAGCCACGGGCCATGCTCGACGAACCGCGTGTTCTTGCCGCAGCACGGGCAATAGCCGGGGTTCGAGGGAAGCTCGCGTTTTGCCTTGGCTTTAAAGAAATCCATTCCGGGCCTTTCTATGAAATGACGCGACGGCGACGCATCCACATGGTGTTGATGACTTGTCAAGGTCAGCAGGGCACCAATATCGCGCGATTCGCAAGGTATTTCGGGATAACACCACAAGGCCTGGTGGAGTTCAACCGGCGCCGCGGGAATACGCGGCTTTCTGATAAGGAAAATAAAAAGAGGTGGCCTTCGCCACCCCTCGAGGTCGAACGCGAGCTTGAAAAGATCGCTCAGAGCGCCTGTTCGATGTCCGGAATCAGCTTGAACAGATCGCCCACCAGGCCGATGTCGGCGATCTCGAAGATCGGCGCTTCGCCGTCCTTGTTGATCGCCACGATGGTGCCGGCGTCCTTGATGCCGGTCAGGTGCTGGATCGCGCCGGAAATGCCGAAGGCGAGGTACAGCTCCGGCGCGATGATCTTGCCGGTCTGGCCGACCTGCAGTTCGTTCGGCACGTAGCCTGCATCCACCGCGGCGCGCGAAGCGCCCACGGCGGCGCCGATCTTGTCGGCGAGCTTGAAGATGATCTCGAAGTTTTCCTTCGAGCCGACACCGCGGCCGCCGGAGACCACCTTGCTGGCGCTCTGCAGGTCGGGGCGGTCGCTCTTGCCCTGCTGGAGATTGACGAAGCGCGTATGCGTCGGCAGCGCGGCATCGACGCTGACGGCTTCCACCGGCGCGCTGTTCGCACCCGTGGCGGCAGCCGGCCAGGAGGCCGTGCGGATGGTGGCGACCACGGCGTGCGCCGGGTTCGCTTCCACCGTGACGATGGCGTTGCCCGCGTAGATCGGGCGCTTGAAGGTGTGCGCGCTTTCCACCGACATCACGTCGCTCACCTGCGCCACGCCGAGCAGGGCGGCGGCGCGCGGCGCCACGTCCTTGCCGAAGGTGGTGGAGGGAAAGAATACGTGGCTGTAGCCGGCGGCGGCCTTGGCCACCTGCGGCGCCAGCACGGCGGCCAGCGGATGCGCGTTCTCGGCGCGCGCGATGGTGAGCACCTTGCTCACGCCCTCGATGCGCGCGGCCTCGGCGGCGATGGCGTCGACGTTGTCGGCCAGCACCAGCACGTCGATCGCTTCGCCCTTGACGGCGGCGGCGGCGCTGACGGCGCGGGCGGTGGAGGGGTTCAGCTTGCCGTTGAGGTGTTCGGCGATAACCAGAATCTTGCTCATATAGATCTCCCGGCAACCTGCTTAGAGCAGGCCCTTCTGCTTGAGCGCGGCCACCAGTTCGGCGGCGTCCTTGACCATCACACCCTTGCTGCGCTTCGGCGGCGCGGCGTACTGCGTGGTCTTGAGCTGGTCGTGGGCTGCCACGCCGAGCGAGCCGAACTCGATGGTGTCGATCGGCTTGGACTTGGCCTTCATGATGTCCGGCAGCTTGATGAAGCGCGGCTCATTGAGGCGCAGGTCGGTGGTGATCACCGCCGGCAGCTGCGCTTCGATCGTCTCAAGGCCCGCGTCCACTTCGCGGGTAACCGTGGCCTTGCCGTCGGCGATCTCCACCTTGCTGGCGAAGGTGGCCTGCGGGCGGTCCCACAGCGCGGCCAGCATCTGGCCGGTCTGGTTGGCGTCGTCGTCGATCGCCTGCTTGCCCAGGATGACCAGCTCGGGCTGCTCCTTCTCGACCAGCTTGAGCAGGGTGCGCGCGGCGGTGAGCGGCTGCACTTCGTCGGCGGTGACCACGTGGATGGCACGGTTGGCGCCCATCGCCAGGCCATTGCGCAGGTGTGCGGTCAGGTCGGCCGGGCCGATGCCCACTACCACCACTTCGGTGGCGATGCCTTTCTCGCGCAGACGCAGGGCCTCTTCGAGGGCGATGTCGTCGAACGGGTTGGCCGACAGCTTGACGCCATCGGTCATCACGCCCGTGCCATCGGGCTTGACCTGGATGCGGACGTTGAAGTCCACCACACGCTTGTAGCCGACAAGAATCTTCATCTGCGGGTCCTTCATGGTGAGCCGCCCGCCAGGGCGGAAGCCTCCATTCTAACCATTTTCAAACACTTGTATGAAGGAGGCCGCGGCGCGGCCCGGCTGGGCGCGTTCAGTTCAATACGCGCTGCAAGGTGCGCGTGGCCGCTTCGACCGAGAAGTAATGGCGGATATTGTCCAGGCCCGCGGCGGAAAGCCGCGACCACAGCGCCGGGTCGTCGCGCAGCTGGCGATAGGCCGCGGCGAAGGCTTCGGCCTCGCCGGCCAGCAGCACGTTGTCGCGGTCGTGCAGGTGCATGCCCTCGACCGCGAGCGGCGTGGCGATCACCGGCAGCCCGTAGCTCATCGACATGTTGATCTTGCCCTTCACTCCGGCGCCGAAACGCAGCGGCGCCAGCGAGGCGAGGCAGGTTTCCATCCACGGATCGAGGTCGGCCACGCGGCCGTGCAACTGCAGGCCGTCCTGCGCCAGCTCGGCGCGCAGCGCATCCGAAATGTCGCCCAGGATGTGCACGACGACGTCCGGATCGACCTTGCGCAGCTCCGGCAGGATGGCGCCGGCGATCCAGCGCATCGCATCCACATTCGGCGGATGCCCGTGGCCGCCGACGAACAGCAGGCCGCGGCGCTCCGCATGCGGTTTGGTGCAGCCGTGGATCACGTGGATATTGGACACCAGCTCCACCCGCGCGGCCGGCGCCAGGCTGCGCAGCAGGGCCTGCTCGTCGGGACTGACCACGAAGGTCACGTCGCTGTCGGCGATCAGGGTCAGTTCGCTCTGCCGCGACAATTTGGCCTGGCGCAGCATCGAGGCCTGCCCGCTCAGTTCCGCCGCGCGCTGCTCGCGCACGAAATGCAGGTCGACCGTATCGAAGATCAGCTTCGCCTGCGGCGCATGCTGCCGCACGATATGCAGGTACTGCCCGGCCACGGTGTGGCGGCACAGCATCACCGCGCGCAGTTCCTTGCCGTGCTCGGCCAGCCAGCGCGGCAGGCCTTCGGCGGAGGACAACGCCAGGATCTCCACGCCGAAACGCCCCAGCCGGTGCATGTCCGCGCGCGAGGTGCGCGTGTCGTCCGGACAGAAGGTGACGCTCCAGCCGAGGCTGCGGAAGATCTCGAACATCTCCATCAGGCGCAGCGAACCCGAATCGCGCGAGGCATCGGGCGTGGTGCCGTCCACCACCAGCAGGCGGCCGCGCGCGCGCCAGTGCATGGCCTGGTCCAGCGCGGTCTGCCGCGACGGATGGCCGGCCAGCACGCCGCGCCACTTGGCCACGAACTTGTCCTGGTTGATGGTCTGGAAGCGCTTCATGCCGCTGCTCAGATCCGTGCCGGCGCTGATGCCCTCGCAATGGATCACCATGCTGGCGGGCTCGTAGTACACGCGCCAGCCGGCGGCGCGCACGGCGCAGGCCAGGTCGGTGTCGTCGTAATAGGCCGGCGAAAGCAGGGTGTCGAAGCAGCCGACGTATTCGAACAGCGTGCGGCGGATCATCAGCGCCGCGCCGGAGACGTAGTCCACCTCGCGCCGGAACTGCCAGGCCGGCGCATCGCGGCTCTCGAAGCGCCCCAGGTTCCAGCAACTGCCGTCGTCGAACACCAGCCCGCCCGCTTCCTGCAGCCGGCCGTCGGGATAGACCAGCTTGCTGCCGGCGATGCCGCAGTCGGAGCGTTCGGCGAAGCATTGCAGCAGCGCCTCCATCCAGCCGGAGGTGACCTGCGTGTCGTTATTGAGGAACAGCAGGAACTCGCCGCGCGCCGCCTGCGCACCGGCGTTGCAGCTGCCAATGAAGCCCAGGTTGCGTTCGTTGCGCAGCACGCGCAGGCCCGTTACGCCGGCCAGCACCGCCGCGCTGTCGTCGGGCGCGGCGTCGTCGACCACGATGATCTCGATCGGCGTGGCGCTGGCATGCAGCACGATCGAGCGCAGGCAGGCCAGCGTGTAGGGCAGCTTGCCGTAGGTGGGAATGACGATGGACACGCGCGGCGCCTCGGCGCGCGGTACCGCGAACGGCGCGAACGGCTCGTCCAGCGGCAGCAGCGACAGTGCTTCGTCTTCTTCGGGAATCCGGCGGAATTCCTGCAGCACGCGTTGCGCCGTCCCATGCCAGCCGCGCAGCGCCAGGCTGGCGCGCGCGCGCTGCAACAGGTAACCGAGGCGCTTGAACCGCCAGTAGAGCTTGGCTGCCAGCTGGATACCCTCGTTCCGCTCAGAGGTTCTGGTAGTTCGGGCCCGAACCGCCCTCGGGAGTGACCCAGTTGATGATCTGGTACGGGTCCTTGATGTCGCAGGTCTTGCAGTGCACGCAGTTGGCGGCGTTGATCTGCAGCCGCTTGCCGGCTTCGTCCTGCACGATCTCGTAGACGTTGGCGGGGCAGAAGCGCTGGCAGGGGTTGCCGTACTCCTCGGCGCACCTGGTCACGCAGATCGAGGTGTCGGCCACCTGCAGGTGCACGGGCTGGTCTTCGTCGTGCTCGGTGGCGGCGAAGTACACGCCGGCCAGGCGGTCGCGCGGCGGCAGTTCGCGCTGCACGTAGTCGCGCTTGGGTTCTTCCTGCTGGCCGAGCTTGTGCAGCGACGACCAGTCGGCCTTGTTCTTGAGCGTCCACGGCGAGGCGCCGCCGGTGACGGTTTCCCAGGCGGCGTTGAGCATGCCGAACCACAGGCCCTTCTTGAAGGCAGGCTTGATGTTGCGGACCTTCTTGAGTTCCGCCATCACGTCCGAGCCGCGCAGCTTCGCGTCGAAGCCGGCCGGGTTCAATGCGCTGGCCGCGAGATGTTCGGCGGCGAGCATGCCGCTGCGGATCGCCTGGTGCGTGCCCTTGATCTTCGGCACGTTGAGCAGGCCGGCGGTATCGCCGATCAGCAGGGCGCCGGGCATCTCCAGCTTCGGCAGCGACTGCCAGCCGCCGGTGACGATGGCGCGCGCGCCGGCCGACAGGATGCTGCCGCCTTCCAGCAGCGGCTTCATCGACGGGTGGTTCTTCCACTGCTGGAAGGCTTCCCACGGCTGGTAGTTCGGGTCGCTGTAGTCCAGGCCGCTGACGTAGCCCAGCGCCACGCGGTCCTTGTCCAGGTGATACAGGAAGCTGCCGCCGTAGGTGTGGCTGTCGGCCGGCCAGCCGAAGCTGTGCACGATCTTGCCGGGGGTGACGCGGCCGGGCGGCAGCTGCCACAGCTCCTTGATGCCGATGGAGTAGCCCTGCGGGTCGGCGTTTTTGTCCAGCTCGAAGCGCTTGATCAGCTGCTTGGTGAGGCTGCCGCGCGCGCCTTCGGCCAGCACGGTGACCTTGGCCTTGATGTCGATGCCCTGGGTGTAGCCAGGCTTGTGCGAGCCGTCCTTCGCCACGCCCATGTCGCCGATGCGCACGCCGGCGACGGCGCCATGTTCGTCGTAGATGTTGTCGGCGGCGGCAAAGCCTGGGAACACGTCCACGCCCAGCGCTTCGGCCTGTGGCGCCAGCCAGGCGCACATGGCGCCCAGCGAGACGATGAAGTTGCCCTTGTTGTGCATGCCTGGCGGGATCGGCAGGCTGCGGTGGCCGGTCTTGCTGAGCAGCCAGAACTCGTCTTCCACGGCCGGCACGCAGATCGGCGGCGGGTTGTCGCGCCAGCCGGGCAGCAGCGCATCCAGCGGCTGCGGTTCGATCACGGCGCCGGACAGGATCTGCGCGCCGATGGTCGAGGCCTTCTCGATCACGCACACGCTCACGTCGGGCTTGAGCTGCTTGAGCCGGATCGCGAACGACAGGCCGGCGGGGCCCGCGCCCACGACGACGACGTCGTATTCCATGATTTCGCGTTCGCTCATCGGTCGCTCCGGAAGGTTCTGGCTGGCTGGTGGTGTGCTGGCTATGGCGAGGTGGCTGGGGCCATCTCAGCGCGCCATTGTCCGGTTTCGTGCACTGTGCGGCAACGCATGGTGCAGCACCGCTTGCAAAGGCTTAACCCGCCACATCGATAATCGATCCCGCCACCAGGGAGAGTTCATGAATCAGTTGCCGCCGATCTCCGACCGTGACCAGCGTCGCGCCACGCTTTGCCAACTCCTGCACTGGCTGGCCGCCGGGCGGGTCCAGCCGGAGGGGCTGGCCGAGGTCTACCAGGAAGCGATCGAACGCTTGAACCCGCAGCTCAACGCCTTCGTGGGCTTGAGCCCCGGCCTGCTGCGCGAACAGGCGCGCGCCGCGCAGCATCGCCGCCGCGACGGTGTGCTGGGCAGGCTCGACGGCCTGCCGGTGGCGATCAAGGACAACTTCGACGTGGCCGGCTGGCCCACCCGCGCCGGCCTGCCGGGCCGCGCGCAGGCGGCGGAAGGCGACGCCCATGCGGTGGCGCGGCTGCGCGCTTCCGGCGCGGTGCTGCTGGGCAAGACCAATATGGACGAGGGCGCGCTGGGCGCGGCCACCGACAATCCGCACTACGGCCCCACCCACAACCCGCATCGCCATGGCTATACCGCCGGCGGCTCCTCCGGCGGCGCGGCCGCGGCGGTGGCTTCGGGCCTGGCGGTGGCGGCGATCGGTTCGGACAGCCTCGGCTCGATCCGCATCCCCGCCAGCTATTGCGGCGTATACGCGCTGAAGCCCACCCACGGCGAAATCTCCGCGCGCGGCCTGGTGCCCGCGGCGCGTCGCCTGGATGCGGTGGGCCTGCTGGCGCGCAGCGCCAACGACCTGACCGTGCTGCTACAGGTGCTGGCCGGCTACGACGCCGACGATGCGCGCTCGCGCCGCCGCCGCGTGGCCTTCGCGCCGCCGGACTGGGAGCCGGGCAACCTGCGCTGCGGCCTGCTGCCGGACCTCGCCGCGGTGGGCGTGGAGCCGGCGGTGATCGACGTGTTCGAAGACGCGCTGTCGCGCCTGCCGCGCGAACTGGGCGAACGCCGCGCGGTGGACTTCACCGACTGGGACTTCGCCCGCACCCGCCGCGCCGGCCTGTTCCTGATGGAAGCGGAGATGCTCAGCACCTTCGCCGCCGACCTGGAAGACCGCGCGCATCCGCCGTCGGAACGCTTCCGCCACATGCTTTCCTACGCCGCCACCAAGAGCGCGGCCGATTACGCCGTGGCCGACCGCGTGCTGGACGCGGCCACGCTGAAGATGCGCCGCCTGTTCGCCCAGGTCGACGTGCTGGTGCTGCCGACCACGCCGCAGGGCGCGTTCCCGCTGGGCGGCGCGGTGCCGGATTCGCAGGCCGACCTGACCAGCTTCGCCAGCCTCGCCGGCTGTCCGGCGGTGAGCATTCCGATGGGCACGCTGCCGGACGGCATGCCGGTGGGCATGCAGCTGGTCGGCGCGCGCGGCTCGGATCTGCGCCTGCTGGAGCTGGCCGAGGTGTGCGCGGCGACGCTCGATGCGGAACCGGTGTATCCGGCGGAGCCGCGTCCGCTCGCATGACCTTGTTTGCGCAGCCATGGCAGCCGATCCCGTTGCCGGGAGCGGAACTGCGCCTGCTGCCGCACTGGCTGGCGCAGGACGAAGCGGACAGCTTGCTGGAGGAACTGCGAGGTTCGATCGCCTGGGAGGTGCACCGCATCCGCATGTTCGGGCGCGAGGTGGATTCGCCGCGCCTGAGCTGCTGGGTCGGCGACCCTGACGCCACCTATGTTTATTCGCGCACCCGCTTCGAGCCTCACCCGTGGACCGAAGCACTGGCCTCGCTGCGCTGGCGCGTGCAGCAGGCCTGCGGCGCGCGCTTCAACAGCGTGCTGGCCAATCTCTACCGCGACGGGCGCGATGCGATGGGTTGGCATAGCGACGACGAGCCGGAGCTGGGGCCGCGGCCGGTGATCGCCTCGGTGAGCCTGGGCGCGGAGCGGCGCTTCTGCCTGCGCCCGCGCGCGAAAGATGCCAGCCCGCGCGACGTGCGCGGCCTGGAACTGCCACATGGCAGCCTGCTGTGCATGTCGGGCGAAACGCAGCGGAACTACCAGCACTCATTGCCGCGCACTTCGGCGGCAGTCGGCCCGCGCATCAACCTTACCTTCCGCTGGATCGACGCGCGCCGCTGAGCGGTCAGTCGCGCGCCGCCGCGCGCTGTTCCAGCGTCCAGCCCACCACCTGCGCCGCCAGCGCATCGCCGGCCTGGCCGAACGCCGCCACCACCTGCGGCACGCCGGTGCCGTTCACCGGCTGGGTGACCTCGAAGCGGCGCGCCGCGACGATCTTCAGCCCGCTGTTGCGCACCAGCCGCGCGTCGTAGCGCAGCACCACCACCGGCTGCTTGCCGCGGTACTCCGACTGGAACGCGGTGAGGTCGGCGCTGAGCACGTAGTCGGCCTGCAGGTTGGTGTCGTCGCTGCTCAGCGCGGCGATGCGGCCGTCGTTGCGGAAACCTTCGAGCAGGCGATTGCGCAGCAGCACGGGCACGCGGTCGCTCCAGCGCGCGCCCTTGTACACGCTGACCACGTCGCCTTCGGGCAGTACCGCGATGCGCGCGCTGTCGAGCATGCGCTCGGCCTGCGGCGTTTCCACCCGCAGCGACCAGTTCACCGCGCCGGCCTGGGCCGGCGGCAGCGGCGCGGCGGGCAGCCGGTAGACATCCGGCGATTCGGCTTTCGGCAGCACCGAGCAGGCGGCGATGGCGAGCAGGGCCGCCAGCAGCGGGGCGCGGCGGGCGGCGGTCGTCAGGGCACGCGTCATGGCACGAACTCCTTGCTGCGGTCGCGGCCGAGCAGGAAGCCGGCCGGGTTGTCGTCGAGCTTGCGGGTGATGCCGCGCAGAGAATTGGCGGCGTCGCGCAGTTCGCGCACCGCCGGGCCCAGTTCGCCCAGGCCTTGCATGCCGCCGTCGAGCGAGGCGCGGTTGTCGTTGAGCAGGCGATCGATCGCCGCGGTGGAACGCTCCAGCGAGGCCATCGCATTGCGCGCGCTTTCCAGCGTGGCGCGGCCCTGCTGGTCGACCAGGCCGTTGGCGCTGCGCGCCAGCTGCTCGGTCTGTTCCAGGGTGGCGGTGGCCTGCTTGCTGGCCAGGGCCAGCTGGCTGAGCAGGGCGCGGATATCGTCGCGCTGGTCGGCTACCGCGCCGGTGGCCTTGTCCAGGTGGTCGAGCGTGCGGCTGATGCGCGCCACGTTCTCGTCGGACATCAGCTGGCTGGCGCGCGAGACCACGTCGTTGATATTGGTCATCACGTCCTCGCCGTTGGACAGCAGTTTGCTGAGCGGCGAAGGGTCGGCCACGATCACCGGCAGGCCGCCGTCCGGCGCGGTGAGCGCGGGGCTGCCGGGCGAACCGCCGCTGAGCTGGATCACCGCCATGCCGGTGACGCCGGTGAGCGCGAGCTTGGCGCGGGTGTCCTGCTTGATCGGCGTGTCAGCGCCCAGGCGGATGCGCGCCAGCACGCGGCGCGGGTCCTTCGGGTCGAGCTTGAGCTGGTTGACGTCGCCGACCTTGATGCCGTTGTACTGCACGGCGCTGCCCTGCGAGAGGCCGCTGACCGCCTCGTTGAATACGATCTGGTATTCGGCGAACTGGCGGTCGGTGCTGGACTTGGCCAGCCACAGGCCGAACAGCAGGGCGGCCGCCACCACGATCACGGTGAACAGGCCGATCAATACGTGATGAGCGCGGGTTTCCATCTCACTTCACCTCTTGCGTCTTTTCCGCGGCATCGAGCGCGGCACGGCCGCGCGGGCCATGGAAATACGACTGGACCCAGGGGTCGGGGTTCTGCGCGACTGCTTCCAGCCGGTCGCACACCAGCACCTTCTTCTGCGACAGCACGGCCACGCGGTCGCAGATGGTGTAGAGCGTGTCCAGGTCGTGGGTGACCAGGAACACGGTGAGGCCGAGCGCATCGCGCAGGGTCAGGATCAGCTGGTCGAACGCGGCCGCGCTGATCGGGTCCAGGCCCGCCGTGGGTTCGTCCAGGAACAGGATCTCCGGATCCAGCGCCAGCGCACGCGCCAGCGCCGCGCGCTTGACCATGCCGCCGGAAAGCTCGGACGGATATTTATGTTCGGTGCCCTGCGGCAGCCCGGCCAGGGCCAGCTTCACCGCGCCCAGCGCCTCGGCATCCGGCCGCTTCAGGCCCGCGTGCTCGATCAGCGGCATGGCGATGTTCTCGACCACATTCTGCGACGAGAACAGCGCGCCGTTCTGGAACAGCACGCCGAAGCGCCGCTCGATGCGCGAGCGTTGTTCCGGCGGCAGGCGCAGCAGGTCCTGGCCGAACACCTGCACCTGGCCGGAGGTGGGCCGGCGCAGGCCGACGATGGTGCGCAGCAAGACCGACTTGCCGGTGCCCGAGCCGCCGACCACGCCGAGGATCTCGCCGCGGCGCACGTCCAGGTCCAGGTGCTCGTGCACGGCCTGCGCGCCGAAGCGGTTGACCAGGTCGCGCACCTGGATCACGTCTTCCTGCGCTGCGGCCTGCTGCGCGACGGCGTTCACCAGTTCATCTCCATGAAGAACAGCGCGGCCACGGCGTCCAGCAGGATCACCACGAAGATCGACTGCACCACGCTGGAGGTGGTGTGCTCGCCCACCGACTGCGCGCTGCCGCTGACCTTGAAGCCTTCCAGGCAGCCGATCACCGCGATCAGGAAGGCGAAGACCGGCGCCTTGGACAGGCCGACCAGGAAATGGCGCACGCCGATGTCAGCCTTGAACAGGGTCAGGAACATGGTCGGCGAGATATCCAGGGTGAGCGCGCATACCACCGCGCCGCCGGCCAGGCCCGACAGCATGGCCAGGAAGGTGAGCATCGGCAGCGATACCAGCAGGGCCAGCACGCGCGGCAGCACCAGCAGTTCCACCGGATCCAGCCCGAGCGCGCGGATCGCGTCGATCTCCTCGTTGGCCTTCATCGAGCCGATCTGCGCGGTAAAGGCGCTGGCGGTGCGGCCGGCCATCAGGATGGCGGTGAGCAGCACGCCGAATTCGCGCAGGAAGGAAAACGCGATCAGGTCCACCGTATAGATGGTGGCGCCGAAGTCGGCCAGCACGGTGGAACCGAGGAAGGCCACCACCGCGCCGACCATGAAGGTGAGCAGGGCCACGATCGGCACCGCGTCCAGCCCGGTCTGCTCCACGTGCGCCACCAGCGAGGTGACGCGCCAGCGGCGCGGATGCGGCAGGCCGCGCGCCAGCGATTCCAGGGTCATGCCGATGAAACCCAGCAGCTGCAGCTGCTGGCGCCACACGCTGTCCATGGCGCGGCCGATGCGGGCCAGCACTTCGGTGACGGCGGAGCGGTGGCGGCGCGGTTTCTGCGGCGTGCGGTAGGCGTCGAGCGCCTTGCCTACGGTGTCGAGCAGGGCGCGCCGCGCGGGCGGCAGTCCGTCGGCCTGCGCCAGTTCGGCGACGCGGTCGGTGCCGAGCAGGCGCACCAGCAGCGAGGCGCCGGCGGTATCCAGCGCCGAAAGGCCGGCGAGGTCGATCTGCGTGCCTTGCGGCAGCGGGGCGGCGAAGGCATCGACGCGGCGTTCGAGTGCGGCGTAGTGGGCCAGGGTCCAGTCGCCGGCGACGCGCAGCCGCGGCGGTTGCGCGCTGGCATCGAGTTCGGCGCTTCCTGTCGCGGTCGATGGACTCATGAAGAACGATCTTATAGGGCAGCGCCGTGTTTTGTATGCGCGGCGCCGTGAAGCAGCCGCCTACGCGAAAACGGCGACATCGTCCCGGACGTCCATGCGGCCGCGTACCTGCCGCCGCATCGCAGCATCGCCGCGGCTTGGAATGCGGTGCGGCGCCCGGCGATAATGCGGCTTTTCCCCAGGCGCATTCCGATGACCGAGAAGACCGTACTCAATGCCACCCACCGCGCGCTCGGCGCGCGCATGGTCGATTTCGGCGGCTGGGACATGCCCATCAACTACGGCTCGCAGATCGAGGAGCACCACGCGGTGCGCCAGGACGCCGGCATGTTCGACGTCTCGCACATGACCGTGGTCGACCTGCACGGCGCGCGCACCCGGGAGTTCCTGCGCCACCTGCTGGCCAACAACGTGGACAAGCTGAAGGTGCAGGGCAAGGCGCTGTACTCCTGCATGCTGGACGAGCAGGGCGGGGTGATCGACGACCTGATCGTGTATTTCTTCGACGACGCGCACTTCCGCCTGGTGGTGAACGCCGCCACCCGCGCCAAGGACCTGGCCTGGATCGAGCAGCAGGCCAAGGCTTTCGCCGTCGAGGTGAAGGAGCGGCCGGACTTCTCCATGATCGCCGTGCAGGGTCCGAACGCCCGCGACAAGACGATCGGCCTGCTGCACGAGGTGGAC
This sequence comes from Dyella marensis, assembly GCF_049532885.1. NCBI lineage: Bacteria > Pseudomonadati > Pseudomonadota > Gammaproteobacteria > Lysobacterales > Rhodanobacteraceae > Dyella > Dyella marensis. The sequence goes on along the minus strand of NZ_CP064029.1, from coordinate 4,211,351 downwards.
CGCGAGCGCATCCGCAAGCTCGGCAAGTTCGTCGCCGCCGCGGCGCAGGGGCCGCACGGCATGCCGCTGTTCATCGCCCGCACCGGCTACACCGGCGAGGACGGCTTCGAGATCCTGGTGCCGGAAGACCACGCCGTCGCGCTGTGGGAGGCACTGGCAGCGGCCGGCGTGAAGCCGGCGGGCCTCGGCGCGCGCGACACGCTGCGGCTGGAAGCCGGCATGAACCTCTACGGCCAGGACATGGACGAGACCGTCAGCCCGTGGGAAGCCAACCTCGGCTGGACCATCGCACTGGACGAAGGCCGCGACTTCATCGGCCGCAAGGCGCTGGAAGCGCAGAAGGCCGCCGGCGTGAAGCGCGTGATGGTCGGCCTGGTGCTGGACGAGAAGGGCGTGCTGCGCCACGGCCAGAAGGTGCTCACCGCCAACGGCGAGGGCGAGATCCTGTCCGGCAGCTTCGCGCCGACGCTCAACAAGGCGGTGGCGTTCGCGCGCATTCCGGCCGGCGATCCTGGCGAGGTGCGGGTGGACATCCGCGGCCGCGAGGTGCCGGTACGCGTGGTGAAGTACCCGTTCGTGCGCGACGGCAAGCCCTGCGAAGGCATCTGAAGCGGCGGCCGAGTGTTGCCCTTCCGGCGAAGCGGCTTAGAATGCCGCGCATCGTCTGACCCCCATACCACCCAACCTCCTTCAACCCAGGACTGGACCCGATCATGAGCGAGATTCCCGGCGATCTGAAATTCCTCAAGTCCCACGAGTGGGCTCGCGCCGAAGACAACGGCAACGTCCGCGTGGGCATCTCCGACCATGCCCAGGGCCAGCTCGGCGACGTGGTGTACGTGGAGCTGCCCGAAGTCGGCGCCAGCGTGCAGGTCGGCCACGGCGTGGCGACGGTGGAATCGGTCAAGGCCGCTTCCGACATCTACACGCCGGTGTCCGGCGAGATCGTCGAGGTCAACGAGGCGCTGGCCGACTCGCCCGAGACCATCAACGAAGACGCCTACGGCGAAGGCTGGCTGTTCGTGGTGAAGCCGAGCGATCGCGCCGAGCTCAACGAACTGCTCGACGCCGACGCGTATGCCGAGCAGCTGGAGAACGAAGACCACTGATCGCGAATGCGCGAAAGTGGATCGAACGACGGCCGCGCAAGCGGCCGTCGGTTTGTGTGAGGCGGCTCGCGCGAGGAGCTCGATCGAGGAGCTCGACGGAGCCGGTCGCGGGGGGATGGCGGCCCTCGGGTGGGTCGGAAGGGTCGCCGAGGGGCCTCCGGTCGAAATTCGTTCATCCACCCGAAAACACCCCCGCGAGGGGTCTAAGCCCTTGCTCGCCAAGGGGTTAGGCGTTCAGCTTGATTGGCTCACGCGATTATGAGCGAGTGGCCCGGAATAGCGCGTTTTATGCGGGATTTAGGCCGGTTTTTGATTTTTTCCGATTTTCTCGTATGGCCGTATGGACGTCCAAACGGATAATCTATTCCGGACCCGCGGAGCCTTGTGGGACGGGGCTTCCGGGGTGGATGCGGCAGGTCGGCCGGATTGAATTCCCGGTTGAAATCAATTGACAGCCGAAATAATCGGGAATAGTTTTCGCACCAGATAACGGGGAACAGGCGTTATGGCACCATCGAAGTTCATCAAGCCGTATGTGGAACACGGCGAGAAAGCCGGAGCGGTACGCAAGATCACCGTCTCCATTCCGGTCCACGTTTTGCGGCTGCTGTCGGACGAACGTACCCGTCGTCAAGTGAACAATTTAAGACACGCCACCAACAGCGATCTGCTGGTTGAGGCGTTCCTACATGCTTTTACTGGGCAACCACTGCCAACTGATGAGGAGCTGAGACGAACTATGGCCACTGCCAAGAAAGCTGCGAAGAAACCGGCCGCCAAGAAGGCTGCCAAGAAGACCACCGCGAAGAAGGCCGCTACCAAGCGTCCGGTCGCGAAGAAGCCGGCCGCCAAGAAGACTGCGAAGAAGGCTGCCGCGCGCAAGCGTCCGGCTGCTGCCAAGAAGGCGTCCGTCAAGAAGGTCGCCGTGAAGAAGGTTGCCAAGAAGGCCGCCAAGAAGGTTGCCAAGAAGCGCACCGTGAAGAAGGCTGCCGCTGCCAAGGTGGTCAAGGCCACCAAGACGGCCAAGCCCAAGGCTGCCAAGAAGTAAGCACGACTAAAAAAGCTTTACCTCGATTTTCTCTCCCTGCGGTGCCCAGCGCAGGGAGGGGCACTTCGAAAAAGTTTTCGTCCCGGCCTTCGTGCCGGGACGCTTCGTTTCAGGGGTATGGAAATGGCCGGCGCACGCGCCCACAGGGTCCGGACGTCCGTTTTCCGTCGCCATCCGGCCGGCCGCCGCTAGCGCATTCCCCCTTCCAGCACCGTGAAATTAAGCGCGATTTGCCGTAGTGCTGCATTGCGGTTACCTTTCGCGTATCCGCGCCGCGGCAGGCCGGGGGGTCCGCCGCTCCTGGGTACACAGGGGGAAAAAGCGCGGGTATCTGATGACACTCAGCGAGAGACCATGGATACCCGATACATACGTCATGCGCGCACGCACGCGCGCGGGGCTATCCAGCCCATTGTCATAGCCGTCCTGGTGGTCGTCGTCGTGTTGGCGGCAGCGGCCTGGTTCCTCATCATCAAACCGCATCAGGATCTGATGCAGGCGGACAACGGCGGCCATCCGTCCACGCCGGTCTCGGCCGGTACGGAAGCGGCGCCGCCGCCGGCGAACGTGGAGGCGATGAGCGTCAACCAGCTGCTCGCCGAAGCGCGCCGCGCCATGAACGAGCAGCGCCTGCTCGCGCCGGCCGGCAACAATGCGTTCGAGTTCTACCAAAAGGTGCTGCAGAAGCAGCCCGGCAACCAGGTGGCCACCGACGCGCTGCGCGAAACCTTCCCGTTCGCCGCCAACGCGGCCGAGCAGGCCATCAACCAGCGCGACTTCAACGATGCGCAGCGCCAGATCGACCTGCTGGCCAAGGCGGATCCGGCCAACTACACGCTGACCATCCTGCGCTCCAAGCTGGACGCCCAGCGCAAGCTGCTCGACCGCGAACAGCAGCTGGCCGCCGACAAGGAGAAGCAGGCGCAATTGGCCGCCCAGAAGGCCGCCGCAGACAAGGCCGAAGCCGACCGCCAGGCCGAGCTGAAGACCCAGCAGGCCGCCGCCGCCGAGCAGGCGCGCGTGGCGCAGGCGCGCCAGGCGCAGCAGCAGCAGGCCGAAGCCGCCCGCCAGCCGCAGGTCGCGGCACCGGCGGCCGCCGCACCCAGCGATGCGGCGACGCATGGCGCGGTGCTGGTGAAGAACACCGCGCCGCGCTATCCGACCGCGGCGATGCGTTCCAACCAGGAAGGCTGGGTGGAGCTGTCGTTCACCATCACGACCGGCGGCGACGTCAGCGACGTGAAGGTGGTCGACGCGCAGCCGCGCCACGTGTTCGACCGCGCGGCGATCGACGCGGTGAGCCGCTGGAAGTACCAGCCGGCGACCCAGGACGGCACGCCGGTGGCATCGACCAAGCGCCAGCGCATCGAGTTCAAGCTGTAAGGCCGGGCGACCGGCAGACGAAGGAGGCGCCGCATTGCGGCGCCTCTTTTTTTGCGCGCGGGTTGCGTGCGCGGCCGATAAAAAAGGCGCCACCAGGGCGCCTTCTGCGGATCCGCGGCTACCAGCTCAGCGCCGATGCCCGCGCTTGCTCGATGCGGCCTTGGTGCCGCCGCTCTTGCGCGCCTTGAGCTTGCCCTTGCCGGTCGACTTGGCCGCCGCGACCACCGGTGCATCGCTCTCGACGCCGGCCCAGTCCACGTGCTCCAGGCCCAGCATGCTGTCGAACACCATCGGCATCAGGCCGGACGGCATCGGGCTGGCGGAATTCCACATCGTCACCACGCCCGTGCGGTACTTCGGAAAGAAACCGATCATGGTGCGGTAACCCTCGACCGCGCCCGCATGGAAGATCAGCGTCTCGCCGCCGTACTGGAACACGCGCCAGCCGAGCGCGTACGAGGCCTCGGTCAGCCGCTCGCGGCGCCACGGGGTGGAGCGCAGCTCCACCGGCGTGCTCACTTCCGGCGCGTGCAGGGTTTCCAGCAGCCTGGGCGGAAGGACGTCCGGACGGCCGCCCATCTGCGCCACCAGCCACTGCTCCATGTCGCGCAGGCTGGCGTTGACGCCGGCGGCGGGGGCCACGCGGTAGTAGGCCTCCTTCGGCTCGAACGGACGCCAGGTGCCGGCGCCCGCGGGGCGGTGCGGGCGCGCCCAGCTTGCGCTGTTCTCCAGCGCCTCGCGGCCGTAGCTGGCGGTCTTCATGCCGAGCGGGAAGAAGATGCGCTTGTCGACCTGGCGGTAGAAGAAGTCGCCGGTCATGCCGTAGATCACGTCGCCGATCATGCTGAAGGCCACGTTCTGGTAGCCATAGCACTGGCCGACGCCGCAGGTCATCTTCACTTCGTCGAGCCGGCGCACCAGCTCCTCGTAGGGCACGTCGCCTTCGAGCATGTTGTCGTAGGTGTTGCGCGGCAGGCCCAGGCGCTGGCCGAGGATGTCGCGCACGGTGGCCTTCTCGGCGGCCGCGGCGTCCTTGAGCTTGAAGAACGGCAGCACGTCGGCCAGCCTGGTGTCCCAGCTGAAGCGACCGTCGTTCACCAGCACGCCGGCCACCGCGGTGGCGAAGGCCTTGGACAGCGAGGCGAGGCGGAACACCGTCTCCGGCGTGATCGGCTCCTGCGTGCTGGCGTTGGCGTAACCCAGCGTGTGCTCGTACACCACTTTGTTGTCCACCACGATCGCGGTGGCCAGGCCGGCGACGGCGTGGCGTTCGTCGAGCTTCTGCAGCCAGTCCTGGTAGGCGGCGACGGTGGCCTTGATCCGATCGTCCGGCAGGTGCTGCGGCGCGGGATTCGCGCTCTGCATGGACACCTGCGGCTGGGTCGGCGGCGGCGTCACCTGCGAAGGAATCGCGACCTGGGGCAAGGCACCGTGGGGCAAGGTGGCCTGGGGCGAGCTGGCTTGAGGTGGACTGGCCTGAGATAAGCCGGCCTGAGCCGGCGCGGACGCGGCTTCGGCGGGGAGTGGACCGCCGGCGAGGCCGAGCACACCGGCGATCAACAGAAAGAGATGGCGAAACTGCATGCTGCTCTGGCGTCGTATGGGCGCCGCTGGCGCCGTAAACGGGAGTACCTGGATTCCCTGAGGCTATCGGCGGGATCCTTCCCGGTTTTAGACATTCCAATTGTGGGGCACTTCGTGCCGCTCTACAACGGACCGCCGTCGGCCTGCCGTGGCCCCAGTCACGCGGCGGACGGCTGCGCAGCCGGCCTCGACGACAGGTCGGCTTCCAGCATCAGCGCCGCGGCACGCTCGGCCAGCATCAAGGTGGGTGCATTGGTGTTGCCGGTGATCAGCGTGGGCATTACCGAAGCATCCACCACGCGCAGGCCCGGCACGCCCCACACGCGCAGCTCGCTGTCCACCACGGCCTCGTGTTCGCGCCCCATGCGGCAGGTGCCCACGGGGTGGTAGATGGTCTCGGCGCGGCGGCGGATGAAGTCCTCGTATTCCGCGTCGGTGCGCAGTTCCGTGGCCGGTTGCACCGGTGCGCCGCGGAAGGCGTCGAACGGTGCCTGCGCGAAGATCTCGCGGGACAGGCGTGCGGCCTCGATCATCATCTTCAGATCGTGGCCTTCCGCATCGCCGAGGTAGTTGGCGTGGATGGCGATGGGCGCCGCCGGATTCGCCGAACGCAGGCGCAGCTGCCCGCGGCTGCGCGGATGCAGATAGCACGCGTGCACGGTGTAGCCCCGGCCGGGCAGGGCGCGTGCGCCGTGGTCGTCCAGCTGCGCGGGGATGAAATGGAACTGGATATCGCAACGCTCGTCCGGCGCGTGCCGGCTGCGCACGAAGCCGCCGGCTTCGGCGGCGTTGGAGGTACCGATGCCGTCGCGGTGCCGCGCATAGCGCCAGGCCACGGCCAGGTCGTTGAGATGGTCGAAGGTGGCGCGGCTGTGGGTGCCGGTGACGCTGCAGATGTCGAGGTGATCCTGCAGGTGGGCGCCGACGTGCGGCTGGTCCAGTGCCACCGCCACGCCGTGTTCGCGCAGATGATCGGCCGGGCCGATGCCGGACAGCATCAGCAACTGCGGCGTGTTGATCGCGCCGGCGGCGAGGATCACCTCGCCGGCCTCGACGCGCCGTCCATCGATCTGCACCCCCACCGCACGGCCTCGCTCGATCAGCACCCGCTGCGCCAGCACGCCGGTGCGCACTTCCAGATTGGCGCGCTGCAGGGCGGGCCGCAGATACGCCACCGCGGCCGAGCAGCGCGCGCCGTCGCGCTGGGTCACCTGGTACAGGCCGAAGCCGTCCTGCCGTTCGCCGTTGAAGTCGGGGTTGCGGTAATAACCCGCGGCGACACCGGCATCGATGAAGGCACCCGACAGCTCGCTGTGGAAGCGCAGGTCCGCCACGCCCAGCGGCCCGCCCGTGCCATGCCAGAGGCCGGCGCCGCGCGCGTTGTCCTCGCCGCGCAGGAACCACGGCAGCACGGCGTTCCAGCTCCAGCGTGCATCGCCGGTGGCCTGCGCCCAGGCGTCGTAGTCGGCCGCGGCGCCGCGGATGTAGCACATGGCATTGATCGAACTGGAACCGCCCAGCGTCTTGCCGCGCGGCCACCACAGGCGGCGGTGGCCGAGCTGCGCTTCGGGTTCGGTGCGGTAGCCCCAGTTGATGCGCTGGCTGCCGTAGATCCGCGCCAGGCCGCGATGGTCGCCGACCAGCTTGGCGATGCCGGCGGGCATGTGGATCAGCGGATTCAGGTCGCGCGGCCCGGCTTCCAGCAGCAACACGCGTTTGCCCGGGTGTGCGCTCAGCCGGTTGGCCAGCACGCAGCCGGCGGAGCCGCCGCCGACGATCACATAGTCGTAGTCCATGCGCTTGCCCATCCGTCTCCCCCGTGGCCGCCGCTGGCGCGTCATGCTCGCATGCTAGTCTGCGCGCGACCTACGCAGGATGTCCCCGGTGAACTCACCTCGTCCTACCGCGACCGGCCAGGCCCATGCCCCCGTGCTGTCCGCCGTGGCGTTCTTCTTCGTGATGGCGGGCTACTACATCATCCGGCCGGTGCGCGACCAGCTCGGCGGCGCGGTGGGCGCGCAGGCGCTGCCGCTGTTCTACGCCGCGGTGCTGCTGGTGATGCTGCTGCTCACGCCGCTGTTCGGCATCCTGGTGGCGCGCTTTCCGCGCAAGCAGCTGCTGAGCTGGAGCTACTGCTTCTTCGCGCTGTGCCTGCTGGCCTTCGTGCCCGCCTTCGTGGCGCAGGACCGCATCGGCGCACGCTCGCTGGGCATGGCGTTCTATGTGTTCGGCAGCGTGTTCAATCTGTTCGTGGTGTCGCTGTTCTGGAGCTTCATGGCGGACATCTTCGACAGCGCCGGGGCGCGCAAGGTGTTCTCGCTGATCGCCCTGGGCGGCATGGCGGGCGCGGTGGCCGGCCCTGTCATCACCAAGCTGCTGGTGACGGCGATCGGCGTGGCGCCGCTGCTGGTGGTGTCGGCGGCGAGCCTGCTGGTGGCGCTGGCCTTGCTGCTGTCGCTCTCCGGCAGCCAGCAGCGCGGAGCCGGCGCGGACCAGCCCTTGGGCGGCTCGATCTGGGCCGGCATCAAGGAGCTGTGGTCGCGGCCTTTCCTGCGCTACATGGCGATTTTGATGCTGCTGGGCGACGGCATCGGCACGCTCGCCTATGCGCTGATGGCCGACTACACCAAGGCGCACATCGCCGACAAAGTGGCGCGCACCGCCTTCTACAACGACATCGACCTCTACACCAATGTGATCGGCGCGGTGCTGCAGCTGACCGTCACGCGCTGGCTGATGATGCGCCACGGCGCGGGCTGGGGCCTGGTGGTGCCGGCACTGGTGAACCTGGTGCTGCTGCTGGGGCTGGCCCTGGTCGGCACCGGCCAGATCGCGCTGTTCGGCTATGCGGTGCCGATGCTGGCGGTGACCATGGTCGGCTCGCGCGCCTTCGCCTACGGCATGACCAAGCCGGCGCAGGACGCGCTGTACACCCGCCTGCCGCGCGAGACGCGCTACAAGGGCAAGAACTTCGTGGAGACCGCGGTGTGGCGCTTCGGCGACGTGCTGGTCACCAGCGGCGTCAACCTGTTCGGCATGCTGGGCGTGACGCTGTCGGGCATGGCCTCGGTCGGCGTCGGCATTTCGGCGCTGGCGGCGTGGATCGCGCGCCGCGCGGGCCGGGCGCCGGACCTTGCGCCGGACGCGCCCGCGAAGCCCTGACAACCTTTCGAGGGTGAATCCTTCTCCCCTCGGGAGAAGGTGGCGGCAGCCGGATGAGGGTACGGGCGGAGTGGGACGTTTCACTTCGCCCGTACCCTCACCCCAACCCCTCTCCCGGAGGGAGAGGGGCTTCAATCAAGGAATCAGCGCCCGGCGATATACTGCTCGAGGTGGTCGATCTGTTCGGCCTGTTCCTCGATCACCGCCTTGACCAGATCGCCGATCGAGATCACCCCGATCACGCGGCTGTCGTGCACCACCGGCAGGTGGCGGATGCGGCTGTCGGTGCACAGGCGCATGCAGTATTCGACTTCCGTGTCGGGGCCGACGGTGAGTGCGGGGCTGCTCATGATCTCGGCCACCGAAGTCTGCGCCGAAGAGCGGCCCTGCAGGATCACCTTGCGCGCGTAGTCGCGCTCGGAAACCATGCCGACAAGCTGCTCGCCGCGCATCACCAGCAACGCGCCGACCTGGCGTTCGGCCATGTGCTTGATGGCGTCCAGCACCGTCGCGTCTTCCGCGATGCTGAAGACCTGATGCCCCTTGCTGTCCAGCAGATGCTTGACCTGACGCATGCCTGGCCTCCGGAGTGAAGGTGGACGATCGCCGCATCAGTCTAGCGCCGCTGCCTGCTGGAGGTGTAGCGCGGACGTGAATCCGCCCGGCGCTCAGCCGCGTCCGCCGCGGCGCCGTTCCTCGATGAAGTACAGCGGCCGCTGCTTGCTCTCCGCGTAGCTGCGGCCCAGGTATTCGCCGATCACGCCCAGCGCCAGCAGCTGGATGCCGCCGAGGAACAGGATCACCAGCATCAAGGTGGGATAGCCGCGCACCGCGTCGCCCCAGATCAAGGCCTTGGCCAGCACCCATACGCCGTAGGCGAAAGCCAGCAGCGAGGCGCTGATGCCGATCCAGGTGGCCAGGCGCAGCGGCGCGGTGGAAAACGAAGTGATGCCTTCCACCGCCAGCTGGGTCAGGCGCCAGTAGTTCCATTTGGTCTGGCCGGCGTGGCGCGGGTCGCGTTCGTAGCGCACCGACGTCTGGCGGTAGCCGATCCAGGCGAACAGGCCTTTCATGAAGCGCTGCCTTTCGCGCAGCTGGCGCAGCGCGTCCAGGGCGCGGCGCGAGAGCAGGCGGAAGTCGCCGGTGTCGCGCGGCACGGCGGTGTCGGAGAGCTTTTCCATCGTGCGGTAGAACGCCGCCGAGGTGAACCGCTTCAAGCCGGTTTCGCCGGCGCGGGCGCTGCGGGTGGCGTAGACCACGTCGTAGCCGGCGCGCCACTGTTCGACCAGGGCGGGGATCAGTTCGGGCGGGTCCTGCAGGTCGGCGTCGATCACCACCACCGCGTCGGCGTCGGCTTCGTCCAGGCCGGCGGTCATTGCCGCCTCCTTGCCGAAGTTGCGCGAGAGCTTGAGGCCCGCGGCGCGCGGGTCGCGCTGGGTGAGCGCTTCGATGATGTCCCAGGTGCGGTCCGCGCTGCCGTCGTCCACGTACAGCACGCTGCAGTCGAGCGGCAGCTGGTCGAGCACGCCCGCCAGGCGCTGGTGGAAGGTGTCGAGCACCGCCGCTTCGTTATAGGCGGGCACGATGACGGTCAGCTGCGGCATGCGCGGGTCCATGCGGGAAACCCGCGCATGCTAGCGGACCGCCCGTGCGGCGGCGACGTTTTCAGCGCGTGCGGCGCACCTGCGCCGGCGTGTCGCCGCGCAGATAGCCCGGGCCGCCCAATTGGCCCATCTGCTGCTGGATCCAGGCGGCACGGCTCAGCACGTAGGGGCTGGGCTGGGCCACCTTGAAGCGGCGCGGGCTGGGCAGCACCGCGGCCAGGCGCGCCGCCTGGGTCGGCGCCAGCCGGGCGGGCGCCGTATGGAAATACGCATCGCTGGCCGCGCCCACGCCGTAGACGCCGTCGCCCAGCTCCGCGATGTTCATGTACACCTCGAGGATGCGCTGCTTGGGCCAGGTCGCCTCGATCAGCACGGTGAAATACGCCTCCAGCCCCTTGCGCACGAAGCTGCGGCCATTCCACAGGAACAGGTTCTTGGCGGTCTGCTGGCTGATCGTGCTGGCGCCGCGCAGGCGCTTGCCGTCTTCGGCGGCGTCCATGGCGTTCTGGATGGAGTCGAAGTCGAAGCCGTGGTGGAACGGGAATTTCTGGTCCTCGCCGGCCACCATCGCCATCGGCACGTAGGGCGACACTTCCGACCATGGCACCCAGCGGTAGCGCAGGTGGAAATCCGGCTCGCCGTGGATCAGAGCGCTCAGGCGCCGTTCCATCATCACCGCCGACGTCCACGGCGGCACGAAGCGCAGCACCAGTACCGCGAACCAGCTCAGGGCAAGCCAGGCAAGCGCCAGGATGGCGACCGGGCGCAGCAGGCGGACGATGAGGGAGCGGCTGGGCGGCATGGGAACGCGGTCATAAGGGACGCGGCAGTATAAGAGGCCGCCCGGCCGCGCCAAGCCGGCCCGCCGGCCCGGCTGGCATACACTGGGCTGCGCTGCCGCCTCCCGGCCTGCCGGCTTGCATGCCCGCGCGACGCCCCCATCTCTGCGCGCTTGTCCTTAGAGGTCCGAATCCGTGGAAACCGTTCTTGTCGAAGACGTGCTGCACCGCTTCCTGCTCGAGCGCGCCGGCGTGCGCGGCGTGCTGGTGCGGCTGGGCGCCGCCTGGCGCGAAGTGGCCGGGCGCGCGGACTATCCGCCGGCGCTGCGTTCCCTGCTGGGCGAATCGCTGGCGGCCAGCGCGCTGCTGACCGGCAACATCAAGCTGGAAGGCAATCTGTCGATCGAGCTCAAGAGCAGCGGCGCGCTGCGCCTGCTGTTCACCGAATGCACCGACCAGGGCCGCCTGCGCGGCCTGGCGCGCTGGGACGGCGTGCTGCCGGCGCCGCTCGCGCTGGAGGAGCTGCCGGAGGCGGTCATGGCCATCACCATCGGCCACGCCGAGCGCGGCCAGCGCTACCAGGGCCTGGTCGACCTGCGCCATCCGCAGCTCGGCGGCGCGCTGGAAGGCTATTTCACCCAGTCCGAGCAGCTGCCGGCGCGCATCCTGCTGGCTGCCGACGGCGAGCACGCCGTCGGCCTGATGCTGCAGCGCCTGCCCGGCGAAGGCGGCCGCGATGGCGTGCAGGACGACGACGCCTGGCCGCGCATCGGCCACCTGGTCGACACGCTGGGCAAGGAAGAAATGCTCGCCACCGCGCCGGAGGAGCTGCTGTACCGGCTGTTCCACGAGGAATCCGTGCGCCTGTTCGACCCGCGCCCGCTGGCCTTCGGCTGCAGCTGCACGCGCGAGCGCGTGGAATCGATGCTGCGCTCGCTGGGCCGCGAGGAAGTGGAAGCCGCGCTGGAAGCGCGCGAGGGCGAGATCGAGGTGACCTGCGAGTTCTGCGCGCAGCGCTATACCTTCGACCGCATTGACGCCGAACACCTGCTCAGCCATTCCGCGGTGAGCGCGCCGGGCACGGCGCAGTAAAGCCGGTGGTGCTTCAGGGCAGCGCGAAGTGATATTCGCGCTGCAGCCACACGTCCGCGGCATGCGGCGTGGCGAACAGGAAACCCTGGCCGTAGCGGCAGCCGACGCGCAGCAGCGCCTCGCGCTGGTCTTCCTGCTCGATGCCTTCGGCGATCACCTGCATCTGCAATGAGTCCGCCAGCACCTGGATGGCGCGCACCACGGCCAGGCTGTGGCCGCCTTCGCGCGGCAGTTCGGTGATGAAGGAGCGGTCCACCTTCAGCGTGCTGATCGGGTACTGGTGCAGGTAGCTCAGCGACGAGTAGCCGGTGCCGAAATCGTCCAGCGCGATGCCGACGTCGTGGGCGCGCAGGTTGTCCAGGATGCGCTTCACCTGTGAGGCGTTTTCCAGCAGGGCGCGCTCGGTGACTTCGATGCGCAGGCAGCGCGTGGGCACGCCATGCGCGGCCAGCAGGTCGAGCAGGCGGCGGTCCAGGTCCGGCGAGCGGAAGTGGCGGCCGGACACATTGATGCTGACGAAGCCGTCGCTGCCGGTAAGCGCCTCGGCCTGGGCGCAGACCTGTTCGAAGATCTGCCAGTCGATGCTTTCCGAGCAGCCGCTTTCCTCCGCCACGGCGAGGAAGTCGCTGGGCGTGAGCAGGCCGCGGTCCGGATGGCGCCAGCGCAGCAGCGCCTCGTAGCCCACGGTGCGGCCGTCTTCCAGCGAGACGATGGGCTGGTAGAACGGCACGAATTCGTTGCGGCTCAGCGCGCGGCGCAGGTCGCCTTCCATTTCCAGCAGGGACAGCGCCTCGCGGCGCAGGCGGTCGTCGAACACCGCGGCGCGGTGGCGGCCTTCGTCCTTGGCTCGGTACATGGCGGCGTCGGCATCGCGCAGCAGTTCTTCCGGGCGCTGGTAATGCGGGCCGGGCAGGGCGATGCCGATCGAGGCGGAGGTGAAGATCTCCTTGGCTCCCAGGCGGAACGGCGTCTGCAGCTCGGCGATGATGCGCTCGGCGATGACCAGCGCCATGCGGTAGTCGGTGATGCCTTCGGCCAGCACGGCGAATTCGTCGCCGCCCAGGCGCGCCACCACGTCGCGGGTCTTCAGGCAGGCGCGGATGCGTCCGCCCACCTGGAACAGCAGGTCGTCGCCGACCAGATGCCCGACCGAATCGTTGATGACCTTGAAGCGATCCAGGTCGATGAACAGCACCGCGAACATGTCCTGCGGACTGCCGTGATAGCGCTGCAGCGCCTGTTCCAGCCGCTGCAGCAGCAGGGTGCGGTTGGGCAGGCCGGTGAGCGAGTCGTGCAGGGTTTCGTACTTGAGGCGGCGCTCCACGCGCTCGCGCTCGGCGATCTGTTCGCGCAGGTCGCGGTTGGCCAGCGCCAGCGCGCGGGTGCGCTCGGTGACGCGGCGTTCCAGGCTGGCGTAGGCCTGCTTCAGCGATTCGGTGGTGTGCTTGCGCTGCAGCGCATTGGCCACGTGGTAGCTGACGAAGGTGAGCAGCTCCTGGTCGCGCACGTCGTAGGTGTGCTCGGGCGAATAGCTCTGCACCGCCAGCACGCCCATGGCGCGCTCGCCCCAGATCAGCGGCACGCCCAGCCAGCACACCGAGCGCGAGCCGTGCTGGCCGATCTCGCCCTGGCGGGCCAGGCGGTCGATGTCGTCCGGCGAGGCCAGCAGCGGCTTGCCATGGCGCAGCACGTATTCGGTGAGGCCGCGGCCGTGCGAGCGCGGCAGGCGCACGGTGTCGAATTCGTCGACCGAATACGGGAAGGTGAGCTGGTTCGGTTCTTCGTCCAGCAGCGCGATATAGAAGTTGCGCGCGTACAGCAGGCCGCCGATGACGCGGTGCACGGCGGCGTAGAAGTTGTCCAGGCTTTCCGAGGCGTTGGCCAGTTCCGCGATGCGGAACAGCGCCGCCTGCAGGCGTTCGCCGCGCTGGCGCTGCAGCACCTGCTGGCGCAGCACGCGGTTGGCTTCGCGCAGCGCGGCGGTGCGGCTGGCCACGCGGCGTTCCAGTTCGGCGTGGGCTTCGCGGCGTTCCAGTGCCGTCTGCACGTGCTTGGCCACGTAGCTGAGCAGTTCGCGGTCGTGCTCGGTGTAGTGGGTGTCCTCGCGGTAGCTCTGCACCACGATGCCGCCGACCACGCGGCCGTCGCGCTGCAGCGGCACGCCGAGCCAGTCCTCGCACACCGGGCCGAGCAGCACGAACTGGCCGGCGAACTGGCGCGAGAGTTCCTCCACCGAACCCATGATCGGCTGGCCGCCCTGCAGCAGGTTCCAGGTGAGGCTGTGGCGCATGTCCTGCAGCGGCACGCTCTGGTCGGGCAGGGGCGGGTCCTTGTCCATGGTGTCGACGTAGTACGGGAAGCGCACGCTGTCGGTGGCCGGGTCGTACAGGGCGACGTAGAAATTTTCCGCGTACATCAGGCTGCCGAGGATGCCGTGCAGCGCGTGCATCATCTCGGCCATGTTGTGTTCGGTGCTGGCCTGGTCGGCGATGGCGTAGAGCGCGCGCTGCAGGCGCTCGGCCATGGCCAGGCGGGAGATGGCCTCGTACAGGCGCGAGGTCTCGGCCAGCTGGCGCAGGCGGGCGGCGGCCATGCGGCCCAGCCAGGCGATTTCCTCGGTGTCCGCGGCCGGCACCGGCCCTTCCGCGGCCAGGACCAGCAGGCGCTGGCACTGGGGATCCTCGGCCAGGGCCAGCTGGCCCGGCAGGAGCGGGTCGGCCGGCGATTCCAGCGCACGCCAGAGCAGGGCGCCGCGTACCCCGAGCGCTCGCAGCACGGCCCCGCACACCTCGGTGACCCCGGCCGCGTCGCCGGCCCGGAACAGGCCTTCCACGGCCGCATGCAACGCCGCGGAGTGGGACTCCGCAGACGGAAACATCGGGGTGGAACTGGTGGGTACTGAACTCATCCGGCGCGGACCGGTCCATGCGTTGCTCACATGCGCCTTTATATCGTCTCTGTTCAGCGTTGTCGCTGACGGGACGGGCGGGGGCGGACGCTTTTCGCCCTGATCGGACTCCACGTTTTTTTGCGGTCCCGGTCACCCAATTACCAGGGCAAAAAGCTCGCTTGCAAAAGTTAAATTGTGGTAAGCTGCGCCCACCCGAGCCCTGGGGAGGGTGTGGGTTCCATCCACGTAGAGCCTTGATTCGGTCCAATTCCATGCGCCGCCTGTTGTTGTCCGTGCCATTCCTGCTGATGCCGCTCGCCGCGGCAGGGCAGTCGCTGGCCGGCGATACGCATGAACTGGCCAACCGGCTGCTCACCCAGAAGCCCGACCAGGTGGTTCAGCTCGGTCCGGATGCGGCCGTGCCCCTGTGGCGTGGCAGCGACGGCCGCTGGCTGGCGCTCAAGGCCGACAGCAGCAGCTTCGGCGCTGCTCAGCGCAACGACGGCCCCCTGCAGTTCACCGTGGTCGACGCCTCGCGCGCCGTTTCCACCGACCTTACTTATGGCCTGGGTTCCAACCTGCAGGCCCATGTGGGCGTCAGCGAGCACACCTGGATCAACAACCGCGTGCCGCGTGTCATCGGCAGCGAGATCGGCGCCACCTACAGCAGCGGCCGCTACAGCGTGGGGCTCAGCCTGGGCGCCAACAGCACGCCGAACAACTCGGTGCTGCCGCGCCTGCTGCCGGGCGCCCCGGCCGGGGTCAACGGCCTGAGCGCGTTCGACAGCAGCGCGCAGCTCAATGCCCGCGGCCGCGTCGCGCTGGACAGCAAGAGCGGCATCGACCTCGGCGCCAGCGTGGGCCGCGTCCGCCTGCTGCCGGGCAACCTGCTGGGCGTGAACACCCTGGACCAGAAGGCGCTGAGCTTCGGCGTCGACCGCGGCCCGCTCAGCGGCGGTGTGGTCGGCCGCGTGATGCAGCCGGCGCTGCCGGGCACGGGCTACAACAGCGACCGCCGCTGGAGCAGCATCGACCTCGGCGTCACCCTGCGCCTGCCCTGGCAGGGCGAGCTGAGCATCGGCGCGCAGAACGTGTGGTCGTCCGGCAATGCGGTGAATACGCCGGTGGGTCCGGAGCCGGACCAGTCGCGCACCCCGTACGTGCAGTACCACCAGGATCTCTAAGCTGCCGTCTTCCGCGGAAGCTTGAACGCCACAAAGCAAGAAGCCGTCGCCTCGCAGCGACGGCTTCTTCGTTTACGGCGGCGGCAACCGCCCGCCTTCAATCCTGCCTGCGGATCTTCAGGTCGCCGCTGAAGGTTTCCAGCTTGATATTGGCGCCGCCGCTGCCGGCGTTGGCATCCAGCTCCATGCCGGGGCCGTGTTCCACCTTGCGCGGCGAACCGAAGTCGCTGCGCAGGTCGCCGCTGAACGTGTTGGCGTGGATGCGTGCGGAAACATTGCCCGGCACCTGCACCTGCACGTCGCCGCTCATGCTGTCGACATTCATATCGCCGCCGGCCTGCATGCCGCCGCCCACCTGCACGTCGCCGGAGACGGTGCTGAGATTGAGCCGCTTCCACGGCCCGCCATTCACGCGGATGCGTCCGGACACCGTCTGCAGTTCGGCCTCGCGTCCCACCGACGGGGCGAGGATGTCGCCGCTCACCGTCTGCAGGTCCACCTTGTCCGCATGGCCGGCCAGTTCCAGGCTGCCGCTGACGCTCTCGGCTTCCACCGAGGGCGAGCGCGCATTGATGCGCACCTTGCCGCTCACCGAATTGATCTTGATGGTGCCGCCGTCGATGCCGTCGATGCTGGCCGGTGCGCTCACCACCTCCACTTCCAGCGAGGCGGCCTTGGGCACGCGCACGTCCAGCGTGGTGCTGCCCATCGAGGTGTCGTTGTTGAAGTTGAACCAGCGCGACTTGCCGGTGGATTCCACCTTCAGTTCCAGGTTGCCGTTGTCGCCTTCGAGCTCCAGCGGCCTGGCGCCGTCGCCGAGGCGGCCGGTGACCTGCACCTGGTTGCGGTCCCAGGCGGTGACGGTGACCGAGCCTTTGACGTTGCTGATCTGCAGCTGCACGTTGGGCTTGGCGTCGTGGCTGAGGTTGATCGGCGTGTCGGCATAGGCCTGGCCGATTGCCAGCGCCAGCAGGACAGGGAGATAGCGTGCGGTTTTCATGATTGTGCTCCGGTGGCTCAGCCTGCCTGTTGTTCCATCTGACGCAGTTGCGATTGACGTTTGGCCGTGCGGTCCAGCAGACGCTGCAGGGCCGGGGAATGCGGGGCCTGCTCGATGGCCTGCTGCAGTTCGACGCGTGCGGCGTCCAGTTCCACCGCCGCACCGGCCAGGCGCGGGTCGGTGGGTTTCCAGTTCGCTGGCACCTGCGCTTCGAGCGTCGCGGGCGTTTCCACCCGCCACTGGTGATTGAGGGCGACGGCCAGCAGCGACAGCCCCGCGAAGCTTGCCGCGAGCAGCCAGCGCTGGCCGCGCCGGGCGCGCGGCGCCGTGGTGACGGCGGCCGGCGTGCCGGCATCGAGCTTCGCTTCGATGTCGGCCCACAGGTCGCGCCGCGGGGACACCGGTTCGCGCAGGGCGCGCATCTGGCGATGCCATTCGAATTCGTTCATGACGCTTCTCCAAGTACCTTTCGCAGCAGTCCGCGTGCGCGGTGCAGCTGCGCTTTCGACGAGCCGACGGCCATGCCGAGCTCGGCGCTGATTTCCTCGTGCCGCCAGCCTTCCACATCGTGCAGGACCAGCACGGCGCGTGCGCGTGGCGGCAGTTTGCCGATCGCACGTTCCAGTTCGTCGCGTTCGGCGGCACAGAACGGGGTTTCGCCGCGGTCGGGCAGGCTGTCCTCGTCCATCATGCTGACCGGGTCGGCGCCGCGCGAGCGGATGTCCATCAGCGCCACGTTCACCGCCAGGCGGTACAGCCAGGTGCCGAACGCGCTTTCGTGGCGGAAGCCGGCCAGTTTCTGCCAGGCGCGCACGAAGGCGTCCTGGGTCAGATCCTCGGCGCGTGCGTGGTCATAGCCGGCCAGGCGGTAGACGGCGCCATAGACGCGGTCGGCATGCCGGCGATAGAGCCGCTGGAAGGCCGCGCGGTCGCCGTCCGCGGCCGCGCGCACGTCGGCGACGTCGTCGTCGGGCGCTGCGACGGGGGCAGGCGGCATGGAGGTTCCGGTGGCGGCGCAGGCGCTGATCATCTTGCCAGCTTGGATGCACCGTGGCGCTGCAGGGTTTAGAGA
Organism: Dyella marensis; assembly: GCF_049532885.1. Lineage (NCBI taxonomy): Bacteria > Pseudomonadati > Pseudomonadota > Gammaproteobacteria > Lysobacterales > Rhodanobacteraceae > Dyella > Dyella marensis. The sequence continues at coordinate 4,193,444 of NZ_CP064029.1, read as the reverse complement.
AAGGCGCTCATCCGCCATCAGTCATGGATGGCGGGAAGCGGCGGCCGGGCCTTGCGCCACGGCCGCCGCGGACGGTCACGAGGCGACCGCCGAAACCCGCGGCGCGCCGGCGAGCGCGGCGGCCACGCGTTCGAGTTCGTCGTGCAGGCGCTGCGGCATGCGCTGGCCGAATTCGCGCAGGTAGTCGCCGATGGCGGCGGCTTCGGCCTGCCAGCCGGCCTCGTCGACGTGCAGCAGCTCGTCCAGCGCGGCGCCATCCAGCGCCAGGCCTTCGGTGCGCAGTTCGCCGCGCGCCGGCAGGGTGCCGATCGGCGTGTCGACGCCGGCGGCCTTGCCTTCGACGCGGGCGATCATCCACTCCAGCACGCGCAGGTTGTCGCCGAAGCCCGGCCACAGGAACTTGCCGTCCCTGCCTTTGCGGAACCAGTTGACGTGGAAGATCTTCGGCAGCTGCGCGCCCGGCCGGTCGAACGACAGCCAGTGCCGGAAATAATCGCCGTAGTGGTAGCCGCAGAACGGCTTCATCGCCATCGAATCGCGGCGCAGCACGCCCACCGCGCCGGTGGCCGCGGCGGTGGTTTCCGAACCCATCGCGCCGCCGACCAGCACGCCGTGCGCCCAGTCGCGCGCCTCGAACACCAGCGGCACCAGCGAAGGACGGCGGCCGCCGAACACGATGGCGCTGATCGGCACGCCCTGCGCGTCCTCGGACTTGGGCGACCAGGTCGGGCACTGCTTCGCACTGACGGTGAAGCGCGCATTCGGATGCGCGGCCGGGCCATTGGCCGGGTCGTAGGCGCGGCCTTGCCAGTCCAATGCCGGCTCGCCCGGCAGGCCTTCCCACCAGGGCTGGTTGTCGGCGGTGACGGCGACGTTGGTGAAGATGGTGTCGCACGCGATGCTGGCCAGCGCGTTCGGATTGCTGCCCGCGCTGGTGCCCGGCGCCACGCCGAAGAAGCCGGCTTCCGGGTTGATCGCGTACAGGCGGCCGTCGGCGCCGGGGCGCATCCAGCAGATGTCGTCGCCCACGGTCCACACCTTCCAGCCGTCGCGGCGATAGCCTTCCGGCGGGATCAGCATGGCCAGGTTGGTCTTGCCGCAGGCCGACGGGAACGCGGCGGCGACGTAGTGCGTCTGCCCCTGCGGGTTCTCGATGCCCACGATCAGCATGTGCTCGGCCAGCCAGCCCTCGGACCTGGCCTGCCAGCTGGCGATGCGCAGCGCATGGCACTTCTTGCCCAGCAGCGCATTGCCGCCGTAGCCGGAACCGTAGGACTTGATGGTCAGGTCCTCGGGGAAATGCATGATGAAGCGGCGCTCCGGATCGAGCTCGCCGGTGGAGTGCAGCCCCTTCACGAACGTGCCTTCGCGCTCGATGCGCGCCTGCGCCGCGGCGCCCATGCGCGTCATGGTGCGCATGTTGGCCACCACGTAGGGGCTGTCGGTGATTTCCACGCCGCAGCGGGCCAGCGGCGAATCGATCGGGCCCATGCAGTACGGAATGACGTACATGGTGCGGCCTTCCATGCAGCCGGCGAACAGGCCGTCCATCTTGGCGTTCGCCTCGGCCGGGTCCATCCAGTGGTTGTTCGGGCCGGCATCTTCCTGCTCCTTCGTGCAGACGAAGGTGAGGTGCTCGACGCGGGCCACGTCGGAAGGACTCGACCGGTGCAGGTAGCAGCCTGGATGGGTCTGCTGGTTCAGTTCGACCAGGTCGCCGGTCTGCAGCATCTGCTGCACCAGGGCCTGGTATTCGGCGTCAGAGCCATCGCACCAATGGATGCGGGCGGGGCGGGTCAGCGCCGCCACCTCGTCCACCCAGCGCTGCAGCGCCGCCAGCTTGCTCGCCATGCGTTCCTCACTCTGGTCTTAGAACAAAAAAGAGCAGAAACGGTAGTTTGCGTGTACTGGCATTGCAAGGCGGGGTGCAGCAAAGCGGCCCTGGAATGCCGCCAAGCCGCTGATGCGGCTGGTCTTTCAGCCCGGCGTGAGCGTCTTGATCATGTGCTCGACGTAGGCATCGAAGTCTTCATGGCTGATGCGCGGTAGACCCAGCGTGAAGTTGAGCTGCAGGAAGCCTACGTAGGCCGCGTAGGTGAGGCGCGCGCGGTTCAGCGCCTCGGCCGGGGCCAGGCCGGCTTCGCGGTAGATGGTGGTGAGGAATTCCATGCGCCGCTGCGACACGCGGGCCATCACCGGCACCACCTGGGGGTGATCCAGCGCCTTGAGCAGGGCGGCGTAGACGCGGTGCGGGGCGATTTCGTGCGCGACCCGGCGGAACAGTTCCGGCAGGCGGGCGCGCGGGTCGGGCATGGCCTCGATCTGGCTGATCACCTCGCGCTCGCCGTACTGCTCCCAGCGTTCCAGCGCGGCCTGCAGCAGGGCTTCGCGGGTGCGGAAGTGCCAGTAGAAGCTGCCCTTGGTTACCCCGAGCTGGCGGGCCAGGGCCTCGACGGCGAGGGCGCCGACACCCTGGTCGGCAATCAGCTTGAGGGCGGCATCTTCCCAATCTTCGGCGGAAAGACGGGTACGTTCGGGTTTGGCGCTGGCATTCATTCGAGCATGGTAGCCCCAGTCCTAGGCTTTGCAATCCGAACGGCCGTGGTTGACGGCGGCTCGGACGGCAATCCATACTCGTCCGTATGGTTACCATCGCGCCAGCCGCCGTTTCGTCCCACTCCTATGCCGCCGCCGATGGCGTGCGCCTGGCGGTGGACGTACGCCAGCCCGACGGCCGGCCCGCCCTGCTGTTCGCCCACGGCTTCGGCCAGACCCGCCACGCCTGGACGGCCACCGCCGCCGCGCTGGCAGGCGAGGGCTTGCGCTGCGTCACTTTCGACAGCCGCGGCCATGGCGAAAGCGGCCGCGTGCCCGGCGGCGACTACCACATGGAACAGTTCGTGGCCGACCTGGTCGGGCTCGCTCGTTCTCAGCCGGAACCGCCGGTGCTGGTCGGCGCCTCGATGGGCGGCCTGCTCGGCCTGGTGGTGGCCGGCGAGATCGACCCCGGCCTGTTCCGCGCCCTGGTGCTGGTGGACATCACCCCGCGCTGGGAAACCGCCGGCGTCGAACGCATCCTCGCTTTCATGCAGGCGCATCCGGACGGCTTCGCCGATTACGCCGAAGCGGCCGAACAGATCGCCGCCTACCTGCCGCACCGCGCCGGCCGCAAGAGCGAAGACCAGTTGCGCCCCCTGCTGCGCGAAGGCGCCGACGGCCGCCTGCGCTGGCATTGGGACCCGGCCCTGCTCGGCGGCGACCTGGTGCGCGAGGCCGAGCGCTACCAGCCGCGCCTGATGAGCGCCGCGGCCAACGTGCGCGTGCCCTTGCTGCTGCTGTCGGGCGGACGCAGCGACGTGGTCTCGCGCGACACCGTCGACGAATTCCTGCGCCTCGCCCCGCATGCCGAACACGTGGAGCTGCCGCGTGCCACGCATATGGTGGCGGGCGACGCCAACGACGCTTTCACCCGTGAGATCGCACGATTCCTGCGCACTCTGGACGGTGGAGCAACGCATTGAATGCCCGCACGGACGCGGTTTTCCTGACTGAGTAATGCCCATGCCTGTCCATCGCCACAACGCCATTCGCGACGAGGTGCTTTCATGTCCGTGATCCTCACCCTGCTGGCGGCCCTCATCGCCACCGGCGCCTGTGCCTACCATCGCAGCAGCCTGCGGACCTGGGCGATCGTCACCGTCGGCGCCACCCTGGTCGTGGGCCTGATCGCCGGCGCGCCGGCCACCACGGTCGTGCTGCTGACCCTCGAGCTGGTGGTCGCCGTGCCGCTGCTGATGATCGACTTCCGCCGCAAGAAGATCAGCGCGCCGCTGCTGAAGCTGTTCGCCAAGGTCACGCCGAAGCTGTCGGAAACCGAGCAGACCGCGCTGGAAGCCGGCACCGTCGGTTTCGAAGGCCAGCTGTTCTCCGGCAAGCCGGACTGGCACGAGCTGATGAAGCAGCCCAAGCCGGAGCTGAGCACCGAGGAACAGGCCTATATGGACGGCCCGGTGGAACAGCTGTGCGGCATGCTCAACGACTGGCAGATCACCCACGAGCTGGCCGACCTGCCGCCGGACGTCTGGGCCTTCATCAAGAAGCACAAGTTCTTCGGCATGATCATCCCGAAGCAGTACGGCGGCCTGGGCTTCTCCGCGCTGGCGCATTCGGCGGTGCTGCAGAAGCTGGCGACCATGTCGGCCACCGTGGCCTCCACCGTCGCCGTGCCCAATTCGCTCGGCCCGGCCGAGCTGCTGCTGCACTACGGCAGCGACGAGCAGAAGAACTACTACCTGCCGCGCCTGGCGGTGGGCGAGGAGATTCCCTGCTTCGCGCTTACCGGCCCGTATGCCGGCTCCGACGCCACCTCGATCACCGACTTCGGCATCGTCTGCAAGCAGACGGTGGACGGCGTCGAGACGCTCGGCATCCGCCTCACCTTCGACAAGCGCTACATCACGCTGGCGCCGATCGCCACCGTGGTCGGCCTGGCCTTCCGCATGTACGACCCGGAGAAGCTGCTGGGCGACAAGGAAGACCTGGGCATCACCCTGGCGCTGATTCCGCGCTCCACCGCGGGCCTGGAAATCGGCCGCCGCCACTTCCCGCTCAACATCCCGTTCCAGAACGGCCCGGTGCACGGCAAGGACATCTTCGTGCCGATGTCGGTGCTGATCGGCGGGCCGAGCATGGCCGGCCACGGCTGGCGCATGCTGGTGGAATGCCTGTCGGTAGGCCGCGCCATTTCGCTGCCGTCCAATGCCACCGGCGGCGTGCGTTCCGCCGTGGCCGCCACCGGCGCCTATGCGCGCATGCGCAAGCAGTTCGGTCTCTCCATCGCGCGTTTCGAAGGCGTGGAAGAAGCGCTCGCGCGCATCGGCGGCCTGACCTATGCCACCGCGGCGCTGTCGCGCGCCACGGCTGCCGCGGTGGACCGCGGCGAGAAGCCGGCCGTGCCGTCGGCCATCGCCAAGTACCACGCCACCGAGTGGGGCCGCATCATCGCCGGCGACGCCATGGACGTGCATGGCGGCAAGGCCGTGCAGCTGGGCCCGAAGAACTACGCCGGCCGCGCCTGGCAGGGCGTGCCGATCGCCATCACGGTGGAAGGCGCGAACATCATGACGCGCAGCCTGATGATCTTCGGCCAGGGCGCGATCCGCTGCCATCCGTACGTGCTGAAGGAAATGCAGGCGCTGTCGATCGCCGACTACGGCGACCGCCTGAAGACCTTCGACCGCCTGCTGTTCAGCCATATCGGCTTCGGCATTTCCAATGCGGTGCGCGCCTTCACCCTGGGCTTCACCGGTTCGCGCATCGGCGAGGCCGCGGGCGACGCCTACACGCGCCGCTACTACCGCAAGCTCGACCGCTATTCGGCCGCGCTGGCGCTGTGCGCGGACACCTTCATGGGCGTGCTCGGCGGCAAGCTGAAGTTCAAAGAGAAACTGTCGGCGCGCCTGGGCGACGTGCTGAGCTATCTGTACATCGCCAGCGCCATGCTCAAGCGCTACGAGGACACCGGCCGTCCGGAAGCGGACCGTCCGCTGCTGGCCTGGGCCTTCCACGAGTGCATGTGGCGTACGCAGATGGCGCTGGACGGCGCGATCCGCAACTTCCCGGTGCGCCCGGTCTCCTGGCTGCTGCGCGTGCTGGTGTTCCCGTTCGGCCGCCGCGAAGTGCCGCCGTCGGACCGCCTGGGCCGCCGCGTCGCCGCCATCATCACGGCGCCGGGCGAAGCGCGCGACCGCCTGCTGGAGTGGGTGTATCTCACCCCGACGGCGAACAACACGGTCGGCCGCATGAACGAGCTGCTGCCGGACGTGATCGCCGCCGAGCCGGTGGAGCGCAAGTTCCTCAAGGCGCAGAAGGCCGGCCAGTTCAAGTCGCACGACTACTTCGGCCAGCTGGCCGAGGCCGAGAAGGCCGGCATCATCGACAGCGCCGAGGCGGCCCTGCTCAAGCGCGTGCGCGAGGGCGTGTTCGAGTTCATCTCGGTCGACGATTTCGACCCGTCGGAACTGGGCGCGGCGAAGACCAAGGAAGAGATCAAGAAGCTCGCCGACGCGGCCTGAGCGTAGGTTGGGGTGAGCGCAGCGAACCCCAACAGACCACCCCGGTTACCGCGCCGTCGAGCGTGGTAACCGGAAGATCGGACGTATCGATGGCGTGAGAGGCTTGTTGGGGTTCGCTGCGCTCACCCCAACCTGCGGCGCCGTTCTTCAGGGGGCCATGACGCAGCGGTTCTTGCCGTCTTCCTTGGCCTTGTACAGCGCGCGGTCGGCGGCCTGGATCAGGTCCTCGTCGCTGCGCGCGTCGCCGCTCCACAGCGCGATGCCCTGGCTGGCGCTCACCTGCGCCACGAACGGACCGCGGCTGCCGTCCAGCGGGTAGGGCGCGGCCAGTTCGCCGCCCAGTTCCTGGCAGCGGTGCAGCAGTGCCGCGGCATCGGAGACGTCTTCCAGGATCAGCGCGAATTCGTCGCCGCCCAGGCGCGCGACGGTGTCGTTCGCGCGCAGCGCCGCGTGCAGGCGCGCGGCGATCGCGCGCAACAGCGCATCGCCGGCCGGATGCCCGTGGTCGTCGTTGATGCCCTTGAAGCCGTCGATGTCCAGCAGCACCAGCGCGAACGCCATGCCGTGGCGCGGCGCGCGTTGCATGGCGGTGCGCAGGCGGTCGTGGAACAGCACGCGGTTGGGCAGGCCGGTGAGCATGTCGTGGGTGGCCTGGTGGCGGATCTGCGCTTCCACCCGCTCGCGCTCGGCCATCTCGATGCCGAGCTGGCGGTTGCGCTCCGAAAGCTCGTCCAGCGTGGCGCGCAGCTGCGCGCGCGCTTCGTACAGCTCCAGGAACACGCGCACCTTCGACTGCAGGATGGCGTCGTTCACCGGCTTGGCGATGTAGTCCACCGCGCCGAAGCGGTAGCCCTTGAGCCGATGGAGGTCGTCCGCATAGGCCGCGGTGACGAAAATGATCGGCGTCTCCTGCAGCTGGCCGGATTCGCCCAGCAGCGAGGCCACCTCGAAGCCGTCCATGTCCGGCATGTTCACGTCCAGCAGGATCAGCGCGAACTCATGGTCCAGGCACATCGCCAGCGCCTGGTTGCCGCTGCTGGCTTCCAGCAGCTCGGCGCCGCAATCGGCCAGCAGCACGCGCATCGCCACCAGGTTGGCATGGGTGTCGTCGACGACGAGGATCTTGGGGCGGGCGATATTCATGCGAGACAGAGCCGGTTGAGCAGCGGCGGGATCTGCGCCAGGGGCAGGCAATGATCGGCGCCGGCGCGCTCCAGCGCGGCCTGCGGCATGGTCGGTACTTCCGCGTCGCCGGGCTCCTGCACGATGGCGATGCCTCCCTGCGCGCGGATCGCCGCCAGTCCTTCGGCGCCGTCGCTGTTGGCGCCGGTGAGCACCACGCCGACCAGGCGTTCGCGGTACGCCTCGGCGGCGGAATCGAATAGTACGTCGATCGAGGGGCGCGCGTAGCTCACCCGCGGGTCCACGCTGAGCGCAAAGCGGCGGTCGTGCTCCAACAGCAGGTGATAGCCGCTGGGCGCCACGTGCACCGTGCCGGGCGCCGGCAGTTCGCGCTCGCGCGCCTCGGTCACCGCCAGGCGGGTGTGCCGCGCCAGCAGCTCGCACATCAGCTCGACCGTGGCCGAGCCGGTATGGCAGCACACCAGCAGGGTCTGCGGCAGGCGTGGATCCAGTTGCGCCAGCAGCCGCTCCAGCGCGGTGAGGCCGCCGGCCGAGCATCCGATCGCGATGGCTTCCGGCGCCGCCACGTCAGGCCGCCTGCGGCGCCTTGGCGCCGAGCCGGTAGATGCGCAGGCCCGCGTCGACGGCCGTGAAATCCGCGGCGGAAGGCGCGAAATCCAGGCTTTCGCGCGTGCCCAGGCAAAGGAAGCCGCCGCGCACCAGGCTGTCGCGGAACAGGCCCAGGGTGCGGTCCTGCAGCGGGTCGGAGAAATAGATCAGCACGTTGCGGCACAGCACCAGGTGCGCTTCGCAGAACACTTCGTCGGTGACCAGGTTGTGGTTGGCGAAGATCACGTTGCGGCGCAGGCGGCTGTCCAGCTTCAGCAGTTCGTAGCGCGCGCTGTAGTAGTCGGCGAGCGTATGGCTGCCGCCGGCCGCCAGGTAGTTGCGCGACCACAGCTGCGCCTCGCGCGCCGGATAGATGCCTTCCTGCGCATGGCGCAGCGCGGCTTCGTTGAAGTCGGTGGCGTAGATCTGGGTGCGCTCGTACAGCCCGGCTTCTTCCAGCAGGATGGCCAGCGAATAGACCTCCTGCCCGTGCGCGCAGCCGGCCTGCCAGATATTGATCTGCGGATACGACGCCAGCACCGGCAACACCTGCTGGCGCAGCGCGCTGAACACTTCCGGGTCGCGGAACATTTCCGACACCGGCACCGACAGGCCTTCCAGCACCTGCGCCAGGAACGCCGGTTCGTGCAGCAGGCGGCCGGTGAGCGCGCTGATGGTACCGGTGTGGTGGGCGATCACCAGCTGCTGCACGCGGCGCTTGAGCGAGGCCGGCGCGTACTGGCTGAAGTCGTAGCCGTGGCGCGCCTGCAGCGCGCGCACGAACAGCTCGACCTCGATGTCCTCGAGTTCGCCGTCCGTCCTGCCGGCGCCGCGCTCCTTCATCGGTGCAGCCACACGCGCAGCATCGACGACAGCTTGTCGATGTCGATCGGCTTGGAGAGGTAATCGTTGGCGCCGGCTTCCAGGCATTTCTCGCGGTCGCCGCGCATGGCCTTGGCGGTGAGCGCGATGATCGGCAGCTTGGCGAAGCGCGGCTGCGCGCGGATCTCGCGGATGGTGTCGTAGCCATCCATCACCGGCATCATGATGTCCATCAGCACCACTTCGACGCCGCTCTGCTCGTCCAGCGCCTTCAGCGCCTTCTGGCCGTCCTGCGCCATGTTCACCTGCATGCCCCAGCCGCGCAGCACCTTGGACAGCGCGAACAGGTTGCGCATGTCGTCGTCCACCAGCAGCACCTTGCGCCCGCCCAGCTCGCTGGGCATGCCGTTGACGGCCGGCGCGTGCGCCGGCGCGGGGGGCGGCGGCCGGCGCGGCCGCGCGCGCGTGGCCGCCGCGGATGCTGTGCAGGAACAGGCTGACCTCGTCCATCAGGCGCTCCGGCGAACGCGCGCCCTTGATCACGATGCTGTCGGTGTACTGGCGCAGCTTCAGGCTTTCCTCGCGGCTCAGGTCGCGGCCGGAGTAGATCACCACCGGTGGCGTGCTGCCGCCGGTGCCCAGGCGCTCGAGCAGCTCCATGCCGTCCATGCCGGGCAGGCCCAGGTCGAGCACGATGCAGTCGTAGCTGCCTTCGCCCAGGCGCTGCAGCGCTTCCTCCGCGCTGCCGGCCTCGTCGATGGTGACGTCGTCGCCGCGCAGCAGGGTGCGCATGGCCGAGCGCGAGTCGGCATCGTCGTCCACGATCAGCAGGCGCCGCGCCTGGCCCTCGGCGAAGTGCAGCAGTCGCTCGAACGCGCCGTCGATCGATTCGCGGCTGACCGGCTTGGTGAGGAAGCCCACCGCGCCCAGCTCGCGTCCGCGGCTGGCGTCGTCCACCGCGGAAATGAAATGCACGGGGATGTGCCGGGTAACCGCGTTCTCCTTCAGCCGCGCGATCACCGTCCAGCCGTCCATGCCCGGCAGCATCACGTCGAGCAGGATGCCGGTGGGGCGGAAGCGCTGCGCCAGCTGCAGGCCGGACTCGCCGTCGGCGGCGGCCAGCGCGCGGTAGCCCTTGCGGCGGACCATGTCGGCGAGGATGCGCGCGAACACCGGGTCGTCCTCCACGATGAGGATGGCGGTATCGCCCGCGGCCAGCGAGTCGCGGTCGTCCTCGATGGTTTCCGGCAGCAGCGCGCTGCTGACCGGCGCCGGCCTGGCTTCCATCGGCGCGCCCGGTGCCGGCACGGGCGTGGCGCTGCCGTCGACGCTTTCGGGCAGCAGCATGGTGAAGGTGCTGCCGCGGCCTTCCTCGCTGTCCAGCACCACGCTGCCGCCCAGCAGCTCCACCAGCCGGCGCGAGATGGCCAGGCCCAGGCCGGTGCCGCCGTACTGGCGGCTGGTGCTGGCGTCGACCTGCTCGAAGGCGTTGAACACGCGCTCGGCCTTGGCGCGCGGAATGCCGATGCCGGTGTCGTGCACGGCGATGGCGATCGCGGGCTTGCCTTGCAGCGCCTCCGGCAGGGCCAGTCCGGACGGCGGGCGCGCGATGCGCACGGTCACGCCGCCCTGGTGGGTGAACTTGAAGGCGTTGCCCACCAGGTTGTTGGCCACCTGTTCGAGCTTGGCGGCATCGGTGTGGATGCTGGCCGGTACGCCGGGCTCGATCTCCACGCGGAATTCCAGGCCTTTTTCCTGCGCCACGTGGGCGAAGGTGCGCTTGAGCGTGCGCTCCAGGTCGGCCAGCGGCAGGTCGGCCAGCACCAGTTCCATCTTGCCGGCTTCGACCTTGGACAGATCCAGGATGTCGTTGATCAGGCGCAGCAGGTTGCTGCCGGAGTCGTGGATGATGCGCGCCGACTCCACCTGCTCGCCGTCGAGATTGCCCTCGCGGTTCTCGGCCAGGCTGCGCGACAGGATCAGCAGGCTGTTCAGCGGCGTGCGCAGCTCGTGCGACATGTTGGCGAGGAACTCCGACTTGTACTGGCTGGCGCGGGCCAGCTCGTCGGCTTTTTCCTGGGTTTCGTGCTGCAGCACCTCGAGCAGGTGCTTCTGCTGGTTGAGCGTCTCGGTCTTCTGGCGCAGTTCCTCGTTGCTGGCCTGCAGCTCCTCGGTCTGTACGCGCAGCTCTTCCTCGGAGGCCAGCAGCCGCTGCGACTGCTCCTGCAGTTCGCGCGTCTTGAGGTTGAGCTCTTCGTTGCTGGCCTGCAGTTCGTGCTGCTGGTTGCGCAGCGTTTCCTCGGAGGCGCGCAGCTCGTCGGCCTGTTCGCGCGTGCGGTTGAGCAGGTCCTTGGTGCGCAGGGCGCGGCCGAGGTTTTCCAGCGACAGCGCGGCGATCGGCAGCAGTTCGTCGAGCAGGCTCTGCTGCGGGCCGCTGAGGTGCTGGAAGCTGGCCAGTTCCAGCACGCCCAGCAGCTTGTCGCGCGACAGCAGCGGCAGCACGGCGATGCTGCGCGGCGCCGCTTCGCCGGTACCGGAATGGATGCGCACGTAGTCGTCCGGCACGTCCTGCAGCACGATGGCCTGGCGCTCCAGCGCGCACTGGCCGACCAGGCCCTCGCCCGGCGCGTAGCTGGTGCTGAGGTGGCGCCGCTCGCGGTAGCCGTAGCTGCCCTGCAGCTCAAGCTGGTTGCGTTCCTCGTCGAAGGCGTAGAACACGCCCACGCCGGCCTGCAGCAGCGGCACCAGGGTGCCGGTGAGGCGGTTGCCGAACTCGCGCTGGTCGTCCACCTTCTGCAGCTCGCCGGCGATCTCCGACACGTTGCCCTTGACCCAGGTCTGCGCCGCCGTCTCGATCGCCATCTGCTTGAACACCTGCAGCGCGCGGGCGATCTCGCCGATCTCGTCGCGGCGTTCGGTCTGGCGGATCTCCACCGTGTGGTCGTGCTGGGCCAGCCGGCTCATCAGGTCGGTCATGCGGCGCAGCGGCCGCGTGATCAGGCGGAAGGTGAAGCGCACCACCACCAGGCCGAACAGCAGGGCCAGCAGCATGGCGCCCCAGGTCACCGCGCGCACGAACACCTCGTCGCGGCCCTGCGTGACTTCGCGCTCGCCGAGCAGGGTGGCTTCGGTGGTGTCCATCTGGTCGACCAGGTCGATCAGGTCGGCGCTTGTCACCGTGCGGTGGTCCATGTAGCTGGACTGGACACGCGCGCGCTCCAGCGCGAGCTGGGTGGCATCGGCGCCCTTGACCGCGTCGATCGCCTCGATGCCATGCTGCTGCGCTTCCTGCTGCCATTGCCGGGTCAGCGTCTGCACGCGGTCCAGCCGGGTCTGCTGCAAGGGGTTGTCGGCGGTGAGCCGGCGCACCGCGTCGATGCCGTCCTGCGAGTGGCGATTGCCCGCCTTGAAGCTATCCAGTTCCTTGCGGTTCTGCGTGAGCAGGTAGCCGCGCACCGCGGCCTGGCTGTTCTGCAGGCCTTCGATGATGTCGTTCAGCGCGGCGCGCACTTCGAAGGTGTGGCGCGACCATTGCCAGCTGTCGTCCTGCCGGTTCAGCGAGAGCAGGGTGACCGAGCCGCAGATCACGAACAGCGCGATCAGGCTGCCGATGGCCAGGAGGATCTTGCGCTGGATCGGCTGGTGCGCGAGCCAGGAATACTGGCGGGGGGCGGTGGTGGCCATGCGGGTTCCCTGTATCGATGGCCCGGCGCACAGCCTTCTGCCAGGCGTTCGGCGCAGGGTAGCGCAGCGGGCGTCAGCCCGGTGTGGTCGGTGTGGCCGATGCGGTCGGGGGAATGCGCCGCTGCCATGCCGGCGGCACGATCGAGCCGCGGCGCAGCGCCATCGCCAGCAGCACGCCGCTGAGCGAGGTGCACACCAGCAGGGCCACCACCGAGGCCTCGGCGCCGAAGTCGCCGCCGCTGAGCCAGCCCGGGCCGGTCATCTTCGCCACCAGGAAGCCATCCGGCGGCAGGCCGGATACGGCGATGCCGAACACGGTGCCTTGCAGCACGTTCCAGGCCAGGTGCATGCCCGCGCAGATCCACAGCGAGCGGGTGACGTGATAGAGCAGGCCCAGCAGGATGCCGGCCTCGATCGCGATCGAGAGCGAGCTCCACAGCGTGGCGCCGGGATTGTTCAGATGCACGGCGCCGAAGAACAGCGCCGAAATGGCCAGCGACCACCAGGTGCCCAGCCCTTCCTCGACGATGCGGAACAGCACGCCGCGGAACAGGATCTCCTCGCCCAGCCCCGCCCCGACGCCTACCACCAGCACGGCCGGCGCCCAGTCGGCGGCGGGGTTGGTGTGCAGCACGTGGTAGCTGCCCAGCAGCCACAGCACGGCCACGGTGAGGCTCATCAGGCCGATGCCGATGGCCAGGCCGAGGCCGCCCTGCGCGGGCAGGCGGCGCAGCGACAGCTCGGCGACGGGTCGGCTTTCCACGCCGCGCACCAGGATCAGGTAGGCGACCAGGGCCGGCAGCAGGCGCCCGATCATCTCGGCCACGGCGCGCAGCAGCGGATCGGCGTCCTTGGCATTCCAGCCCAGCACATGGAACACCGAGCCGACCACGAAGCCCGTGGCGATCATCGTCACCACGAAGTTGACGATGCGCCCCAGCGGCGAGAACACCAGCCGGCGTTGCCAGACGGTGGCGTGGGCGGGGGGGACGAAGGCCAGTTGGGAGTTAGCGTCCATGCGTTCCTTGAAGAACGTTCCTTGAAAAACGTTCTTTGAAATATCAGACGTCGACGGAGGCGGCGTGCTCGCGCGTGGCCGAGAAGCGTACCTGCGGCCAGCGCTCCTGCGCCAGCTGCAGGTTGACCCGCGACGGCGCCAGGTAGACCAGCTCGCCGGCCGCGTCCACCGCCAGGTTCATGGCGTTCTTCTCGCGGAATTCTTCCAGCTTCTTTTCATCGCCGCAGTGCACCCAGCGCGCCGTGGCCACGCCCACCGGCTCGAACGCGGCGTCGACGCCGTATTCGTCCTTCAGGCGGTACGCCACCACGTCGAACTGCAGCACGCCTACCGCGCCCAGCACCAGGTCGTTGCTCATCAGCGGACGGAAGAACTGCGTGGCGCCTTCTTCCGAGAGCTGCGCCAGGCCCTTCTGCAACGCCTTCATCTTGAGCGGATCGCGCAGGCGCGCGCGGCGGAACAATTCCGGCGCGAAGTTAGGGATGCCGGTGAACGACACCGGCTCGCCTTCGCTGAAGGTGTCGCCGATGCTGATGGTGCCGTGGTTGTGCAGGCCGATCACGTCGCCGGGGAAGGCGCTTTCGACGATCTCGCGGTCGCTGGCCATGAAGGTGAGCGCATTGGCGATGCGCACTTCCTTGCCGGTGCGGGTCTGGATCATCTTCATGCCGGCGGTATAGGTGCCCGAGCACACGCGCATGAAGGCCACGCGGTCGCGGTGCGCCGGGTCCATGTTGGCCTGGATCTTGAACACGAAGCCGGTGAGTTTTTCCTCGGTCGGCTCGATCTCGCGGCTGAGCGTGGCGCGCGGCTTGGGCGAGGGCGCGTGCTCGACGAAGAAGTCCAGCAGCAGCTGCACGCCGAAGTTGTTCACCGCCGAGCCGAAGAACACCGGCGTGAGCTTGCCGGCCAGGTACTGCTGCAGGTCGAACGGATGCGAGGCGCCCTGCACCAGTTCCAGTTCGTCGCGCAGTTCCTTCATCGCCTCGGCGCCGATGGCGGCTTCGAGGCCGGGCGCGTCGAGGCCCTTGAAGATGGTCGAATCCTGCCGCGTGAAGTTCTTGCCCGGCTCGAACACATGCACTTCGTCCAGCAGCATGTGATAGACGCCCTTAAGGCGCTTGCCCATGCCGATCGGCCAGGTCAGAGGCGCGCAGGCGATGCCGAGCACGGATTCCACTTCGTCCAGCAGCTCGATCGGCGAGCGGCCTTCGCGATCGAGCTTGTTGATGAAGGTCATGATCGGCGTGTCGCGCAGGCGGCACACCTCCATCAGCTTGATGGTGCGTTCCTCCACGCCCTTGGCGCAGTCGATCACCATCAGCGCGGAGTCCACCGCGGTGAGCACGCGGTAGGTGTCTTCCGAGAAGTCCGCGTGGCCGGGGGTATCGAGCAGATTGACGATCTTGCCTTCGTACGGGAACTGCATCACCGACGAGGTGACCGAGATGCCGCGCTCCTTTTCCAGCGCCATCCAGTCCGAGGTGGCATGGCGCGCAGCCTTGCGCCCCTTCACCGAGCCGGCCATCTGGATGGCGCCGCCGAACAGCAGCAGCTTTTCCGTGAGCGTGGTCTTGCCGGCGTCAGGGTGGCTGACGATGGCGAAGGTGCGGCGGCGGAGGGTTTCGTCGAGGTGGGTGTACATGCGGGGATCGGGGCGGTCGATGCGAACCCGACATTCTAGCGTGGCTGGGCGTCCCCTGGCCCTTCGAGGGCCACCCGCCGCCGCTCCAGGCTCTCCGCCGTCCACACCTCGCTGCGCCGGTAGAACTCCGGCACCGCCCGCGCGCCCTCCGGAATCACCACCCACGGCTGCTTGCTGGCGGTGAAGACGTGGATGTCCGGCGGCAGGCGGTCCGGGTCGTCCAGGGTGCCGACCCGCACGTAGGCGAAGGTGGCGCCGCCGCCGGCGTAGTGGCTCCACAGGGCGACCATGCAGTCCGGGCAGCGGGCGACCTGCTGGCCCTTGCCGCTGAAGCTGGGGATGGTTTCGACGAGCGGGCGGCCGCGCAGCAGGCGCAGGCGCCCGGTTTCGATCATGGCGTTGAGGGCGAAGGCGGCACCGCTTTCGCGCTGGCACCAGCGGCAGTGGCAGCAGTGCACGATCAGCGGGCCGCTGCCGAGGCGGTAGCGGACTTCGCCGCAGGTGCAGCCCCCGTCCAGGGGCAGGAACTCGACCGCCATCGCGCTGGCTCCCGAGATTCGGACGGCCCAGCCTACTCGACCAGCAGGTCCTCGTAGAAGGCGCCGTAGGGCTCGCTGGGGTGGGCGATCTGGATCTCCAGGATCCACAGGCCGCCGGACGGGGCCTGCTTCAGCGTGCCCAGGTCGCCGGCCTTGTGGATGGCGTGGGGGAAATCGCCCACGCGGTGGCCCTTGATGGCGTGGTTGAGGCGCCAGCCCATCGCTTCGGCCCGCTCGGCGGCGAAGGCGTACAGCGCCTCGCCGCTCAGGCCCCGGGTGCGCCAGGCCGCGGCCACGTCGTCGAACAGGGTGCGGGCGGCCTCGGCGCAGGCCTGCCTGGCCGGATCGGCGCCGGTGGTGAAGGTGTCGCCGACGTCGCCCTCGTGGCCGTCGAAGACCAGGCCCAGGTCGATGAAATAGATGTCGTCCGCGCCCAGCCGCAGCGCCGGGTCGGAGGCTTCGCGGAAGGTCTTGAGAGTGTTGGCGCCGATGCGGATCACCACCGGGTGCCACAGCCGCTCCAGCCCGTGGGCGCGGAACACCTCGGCGGCCTCGGTCCGGGCTTCTTCCTCGCTGATGCCCGGGCGCATGCGCTCGCGGATGCCCTGCAGCACGGCCCAGCTGCGCTCGCGGGCGCGCAGCATCAGGGCGGGGTCGTAGGGGGCGCCGACGGCTTCGCGCGGGGTCGCGGTCATGGCGCTCAGATCCACAGCAGGATCAGGCCCAGCGCCGCCGGCACGGCCTGGAACAGCAGGATGCGGCGCGAGGCGGTAAAGCCGCCGTAAAGCCCGGCCACCAGTACGCAGCCCAGGAAGAAGCGCGCCACGGCGAGGCCGTCCGTGCCCAGCCACAGCGACCACAGCAGGCCGGCGCTGAGAAAGCCGTTGTACAGGCCCTGGTTGGCGGCGAGCACCTTCGATTGCGCGGCGAATTCCGCGGTGGTGCCGAAGGCCCTACGGCCGGCCGGCTTGTCCCACAGGAACATTTCCAGCACCAGGAACCATACGTGCAGCACGGCGACCAGGGCGATGACGATTTGGGCGGCAATGGACACGGCGGCTCCTTGGTTGAACATCCATTGTAGGTTGGGGTGAGCCATCGGCGAACCCCAACCTACGCCTTGCGGAAGGTCACCACCAGCACGTCGCGGTGCGCGGCCCGGGTGGCATCGCGCGGCATCACCGGCGTCACCCCGTGGAACACCCGCGCATCGTCCACCAGCGCCGCATCCAGCGGGTGGGTGAGGGTGAAGCTGCCCAGCAGGCTGCCGTCGGCGGTGTGGATGGTAGTGGTGCCGCTTTCGATGTTCTCGCGGTCCACCAGCAGCACCAGCACGTAATCCACCCCGTCGCGGTGCACGCCTTCGGGCGTGGGCTCGCCGGCGAGTCCGGCGCGGGCCTCGATGCGGAACTGGTGCACCTCCACCTGCCACTGCGCCACCTGCGGCGCCAGCGCGCCGAAGAAATCGCGGGCGAAGGCCAGGATGCGCTGCAGGCTGGGGCCTTCGGCAATGGCCGGGAGTACCGGCTCGAACCAGCGTTCGATGCCGCCCTGCAGATTGTTGTAGTCCAGGCTCTGGTAGTGCGGCTGCCGCGGGCGCAGCTCGAACGGGCCCGCCGCGCCGGCCGCGAACACCGCATGGCGGCGGCGCCGGTGGCGGCCCTTGGCGGCCAGGTAATCGTCCGGGCCCAGCGCGTTCCAGCTGTCGGCGAATGCGGCCCAGTCCGCCATCGCCTGCCGGGAACCGTCTTCCAGCAGGCGCTCCATTGCCAGGTGGGTGGCGAAGGCGAAGCCGTCGCGCTGGAGCAGCTCGCGCAGGGCCGGGGCGGACGTGGCCTGGTGTTCGGGGGCGGTCATGGACATCCCGGGGAGTGGGAAAGCGGCCAAGCATAGCGCCGACGCAGGCGCGGCACATGGCCGGCAGCTGGCATGCCGCAGGGCTGCTGGCGCCTTGTCTGGCGCGGCCTGGCGGGTTTGTGCGAATAATCTTGAACCGATTGGGCGTGTAGACGTTTAGACGGCCAAACTATTGACACGGCCGAGCGGGCACCGATACAGTCCGCATCACTCATCGAGACCGGCTGAGGGACAGGCCCTTTGAAGCCGGGGCAACCTGCGGGATTTCCCGCCACGGTGCCAACTCCTGCGGAGGCGCAATCAGGCGCCGCCGAGAGATGGGCGAGCTTCGTGCCGGCACTCATGCCGGCGGCGTGGCGACCTCTCTCCGATCCGCAGGGCGATGCCCGAACCGGAGAGCGAGATGTCCAGCCAGCCCCAGCCCGTCACCAGCGCCACTGCCCCCTGTACCCAGGCGGGCGTTGTCCGCGCGGACCTCACGACGCAGCGCAGCTCCCGCCGCATCCGTCTCTCGCCCAAGTACGGCAGCCGCCCCTGCGAAGTCGACGTGCGCTACCTGTGGTGCGGCGCGCCGGACGCGCCCACCGTGATCGTGCAGGGCGGCATCTCCGCCAACCGCGACGTGGTGGTGCTGGACGACGAAGCCACCCCCGGCTGGTGGCAGGAAGCCGTCGGCGCCGGCCGCCCGATCGACCTCGACCGCTACCGCGTGCTGTGCATCGACTGGCTGACCCCGGCCGAACTCGACGGCGCCACCGCCGTCTCCAGCGAAGACCAGGCCGACGCCCTGGCCGCCCTGGTCGAGGCGCTGGGCATCGTGCGCGTGCATGCCTTCGTCGGTTCTTCCTACGGCGCCATGGCCGGCCTGGCTTTCGCTGCGCGCCACCCCTATGCGCTGGACCGCCTGGTGCTGCTGGCCGGCGCGCACCGCCCGCATCCGTTGGCCACCGCGCAGCGCGCCGTGCAGCGCGGCATCGTGCGGCTGGGCCTGGAGACCGGGCAGCCGGAGCAGGCGCTGTCGCTGGCGCGCCAGCTGGCCATGACCACCTACCGCGGCAGCGAGGAATTCTCGCGCCGTTTCACCGCCGCGCCGGAATTCCGCGAAGGGCGCTTCCATTTCCCGGTCGAGGACTACCTGGTGCACCAGGGCCGCCGCTTCGTCGAGCGTTTCGACGTGGAGCGCTTCCTCGCCCTGTCCGAATCGATCGACCTGCACGACGTGACGCCGGAGCGCATCGCCGCGCCCGCCACGCTGATCGGTTTTCCGTCCGATCGCCTGGTGCCGCTGTCGGACCTGTGCGAACTGCAGCGCCGCCTGCATGGCCCGGCCACGCTCGAGGTGCTCGAGTCGCCGTACGGCCACGACGCCTTCCTCAAGGAAACCCATCGCCTCGCGCCGCTGCTGCGCGAAGCGCTGGCCTGAACCCATTCGTCCCCACGCCCTTGCGCACCAGCAACAAGAAACGGAGATCACCATGAGCGACACCACCGCCCCCTGTAGCACCAGCACCTGCGCGGTGCGCGCCGGCATCGAGTCGGACACCCAGCACGGCGCGGTGGTGCCGCCGCTGCACCTGTCGACCAACTACGCCTTCGAAGGCCTGGGCGGCAAGCGCGCCTACGACTACTCGCGCAGCGGCAACCCCACGCGCGACCTGCTCGGCAATGCGCTGGCCGAACTGGAACAGGGCGCGGGCGCGGTGGTGACGGCCAGCGGCATGGCGGCGGTGGCGCTGGCGCTGGAACTGGTGCCGGCGGGCGGCCGCGTGCTGGCCGCGCACGACTGCTACGGCGGCACCTGGCGCCTGCTCGACGCCTGGGCCAAGAAGGGCCGCTTCACGCTCGACTTCGTCGACCTCACCGACAGCGTGGCGCTGGCCGCCGGCCTGGCCGGCAAGCCTTCGCTGGTGTGGGTGGAGACGCCGTCCAACCCGCTGCTGCGCATCACCGACATCCGCCACGTGGCACAGGCCGCGCATGCCGCCGGTGCGCTGGTGGTGGTGGACAACACCTTCCTCTCGCCCGCGCTGCAGCAGCCGCTGGTGCTGGGCGCGGACGTGGTGGTGCATTCCACCACCAAGTACATCAATGGCCACAGCGACGTGGTGGGCGGCGCGGTGATCGCGCGCGACCAGGCGGTGGCCGACCAGCTGAAGTGGTGGGGCAACTGCAATGGCCTGACCGGCGCGCCGTTCGACAGCTTCCTCACCCTGCGCGGCCTGCGCACGCTGAGCGTGCGCCTGCGCCAGCACCAGGAAAACGCGCAGCGCATCGCCGACCTGCTCGACGGCCATGCCGCCGTGCGCAAGGTCTACTACCCGGGCCTGGACAGCCACTCCGGCCACGCCCTGGCCGCGCGCCAGCAAGCCGGCTTCGGCGCCATGCTGAGCTTCGAGCTGGAAGGCGAGGTGGCGCAGATCGAAGCCTTCGTCAACGAGCTGCAGTATTTCTCGCTGGCCGAATCGCTGGGGGGCGTGGAAAGCCTGATCGCGCACCCGGCCTCCATGACCCATGCCTCGATGGCGCCGGAAGCGCGCCGCACCGCCGGCATCGCCGACAGCCTGCTGCGCATCTCGGTGGGCATCGAGGACGGCGACGACCTGGTGCGCGACATCGACGCCGCCCTGGGCCGTGCGTTCGCCTCGCTGGCCAACAAACGCCGGGTGACCGCATGAGCGCGGTGCTGGCGGAAGCGGACGTCCGGACGTCCAAGCCCGCCGCGGCCGCCAGCGGCACGGCCATCGTGCTGCTCGGCACCGGCGTGGTCGGCGGCGCGCTGCTCAAGCTGCTCAATACCCCGGCCGCCGCTTCGCTACGCCTGGTGGCCGCGGCGAACTCGCGCCGCCAGCAGACCGATTCCCAGCAACTGGCCGACCGCGCCCTGCGCGAGAAGCTCAAGAGCCATGGCGAGCCGCGCGACGACGCAGCCCTGCTGCGCGCGCTGGACGGCAGCGGCGCGGCGGTGAAAGTCATCATCGACGCCACCGCCAACGCCAGCCTTGCCGCACGCCACGCCGACTGGCTGGCGCGCGGCTATCACGTGGTCACCGCCAACAAGGCGCTGGCCGGCGGCGAGCTGCCCGGCTGGCGCGCGCTGCAGGCAGCGATAGCCGAAGGCGGCCGCTATGGCGACTCCGCCACGGTGGGCGCCGGCCTGCCGGTGCTGTCCACCCTGCGCCGCCTGCGCGGCTGCGGCGATGCGCTGCTCACGCTGGAAGGCGTGTTCTCCGGTTCGCTGTCCTACCTGTTCAACCAGTACGACGGCAGCCAGCCGTTCTCCGCGCTGCTGCGCGAGGCGCGCAAGCTGGGCTATACCGAACCCGATCCGCGTTCCGATCTTTCCGGCGAAGACGTGGCGCGCAAGCTGCTGATCATCGCGCGCAATGCGGGCTTTGCGCTGGGCACCGACGAAGTGGACGTCGAAAGCCTGGTGCCCGAGGCGTTGCGCAACGTCGACACCGACACCTTCCTCGCCCGCCTGGAAGAACTCGACGAACCGCTGGCGCGCCGCCATGCCGAGGCGAAGGCGCGCGGCGGCGTGCTGCGTTTCCTGGCGCGGCTCAACCAGCGCGGCAAGGCGCGCGTCGGCCTGGTCGAAGTACCGGCGACGCACCCAGCGGCGCGGCTGTACGGCACGGACAACCAGTTCGCCCTCACCACCACGCGCTACCACTCGCAGCCGCTGGTGATCCAGGGGCCGGGCGCGGGGCCGGAGGTGACGGCGCAGGCGTTGTTGGGTGATGTGCTGGCCCTCGCCTGACCTCGACGTAGGTTGGGGTGAGCCAACGGCGAACCCCAACGGGGCGATGCGCTTGAAGGTGGTGATGTTGGGGTTCGCCGTTGGCTCACCCCAACCTACGCCGGCTTGCGTCGCCGGGACCTGAGCATAAAAAAACGCGCGGCTTTCACCGCGCGTTTTTATCTGGACGTCCGCAAAGCTCAATGCTTCGCGATGCGCTCCGACTCGAACTCATCCGGCGGCACCACCGGCGCCCCCGGGTGCGCCTGCGCCTCGATCTCGGCCGCTTCCACCGACGGCGTGCGCCAGCCGGACTTCACGCCCCACAGGTAGAACACCAGGCCGACCACGGCGACCACCGCCAGGTCCATGCCGTAGCTGAGGTAGCCCTTGCCGCCGAACGTGGTGCTGCCGGCCCAGGACACCAGGGCCAGGGTGGGCAGGTAGAAGATCAGCCACCATGCGCCCTTGAGCTGGCGGCCGAAGTCGTGCCAGCCGGCCTTGAGCTGGTAGTAGAAGTACACCGGCAGGGCCACGACCATCAGCAGGATGATTTCGCCGGTCAGCGGCCACTTGGCCCAGTACAGCAGTTCCGTCGCCATGATGAAGGCGATGCCGGCGAGCACCGGCAGGCCGGCGATGCGCAGCGGGCGGTGCAGGTTGGGGGCGGTGCGGCGCAGGGTCATCGCGCTGACCGGGCCGGTGAGGTAGGAAATGATCGTCGCCACCGAGATCACGGCTGCCAGCGTGCCCCAGCCGCGGAACTTGAACAGGAACAGATAGGACACCGCCAGGTTGAACCACATCGCCGGACGCGGGATGCCCCACTTCGGATGGATGCGGCCCAGCAGCTTCGGCAGCGTGCCGTTGCGCTCCATGCCGTAGATCATGCGCGCCGTGGTGGCGGTGTAGGTGATGCCGGTGCCGCTGGGGCTGATGAAGGCGTCGACGTAGAGCAGCATCGCCAGCCAGTGCAGGTTGACGATGATCGCCAGCTCCGCGAACGGCGAGCGGAAATCGATGCCGTGCCAGCCGGACTTCGCCAGCATCTCCGGCGGCACCGCGCCGAGATAGGCCAGCTGCAGGATCACATACACGATAGTGGCCAGCACGATCGAGCCGATCACCGCGAACGGAATGCTCTTGCCCGGGTTGTGCGCTTCGCCGGCGAGGTTTACCGGGCTCTGGAAGCCGTTGAAGCTGAATACGATGCCCGCGGTGGCCACGGCGGTGAGCACTGCGGCGAAGTCGATCGCATGCGCGTCGCCGTGCACGCCCACCGAGAAGTTCTCGCTGTGGAAGCCGCTGGCGATCAGCGCCAGGCCGGTGGCGGCCGGCACGACCAGCTTGAACACGGTGATGGCCGTGTTGGAGCGGGCGAACAGCTTCACGCTCCAGAAGTTGAGCAGGAAGTACACGATCACCAGCACGGCGGAGATGGCGATGCCCGCGTTGCTGAGCTCGCCGGTGCCGTCGGGCATGTGCATGTACAGGTCTTGCGCCCATTTCCACGGCCACGAGGCCATGTACTGCACCGAGGCTTCGGCTTCGACCGGGATCACCGACACGATGGCGATCCAGTTGGCCCATGCGCCGATAAAGCCGACCAGCGAACCGTGCGAGTAGTGGCTGTAGCGCACCATGCCGCCGGACTCGGGGAACATCGCGCCCAGCTCCGCGTAGGTCAGCGCGATCGTCATGATGATGGCCGCGCCGAGCACCCATGCCCAGATGGCGCCGGGGCCCGCCAGGCCCGCCGCGCGCCACGCGCCGAACAGCCAGCCGGAGCCGATGATGGAGCCCAGGCCGGTAAGCATGAGCGCAAAAGGACCGACGTCGCGCCGGATGGAGCTGGAAGAGGACATGCAAACTCCCGCAGGATCTGGATCTCGAAGGCCGCCCCCGCGGACGGCACAAGGGCCGGATGATGACAGCCCCTAGCGCGGCTGTCAGCCCGGCGGGACGGAACTTCGGAAGATTCTGCGGGTGCGGCAAGTGCATGGCGCGGCGCAACATTTGCCGGGAGGGCAAGGGGTTTGCGGCACCTTCAGGGGCGTATGGAGGGCGCTTGGGAAGCAGGCGCGCCCATCCATGGGCGCGCTTCTCCAGGCGGTGCTGCCTTGTGCCTTACGCGGTGATGTGGAGCTCCAGCCAGTCGGAGGCAGCCTGCAGCGCGGTCGCGGTCCGCAGATTCTCCGCCGGATCGCCCATGGTGTCGCTCCGTTCCTGCTGCGCGGTGGCGCGCAGGTCATCGGCCAGGGTCGCCTTGTTGCGCGCACCGCCGATGTTGAACGCATTCGGATTGGAAAGTACTCGCATCACCTCGGCCGCGCCCACGCACGGTGCCTGCGCATCGGCGGCCTTGAGCATGTCGTAGACATCCTGGCCGCTGAGACCGGCGTCCTGCAGCCAGCCGATGGCGGGACCACCGGAATGGTTGCTCTGCAGGATGTTCGGAACGATCCGCGCCAGGTCCTGCAGTTCGTCGGGCGAGATGCCGGTGCCCAGCCATTGCTTGACCTGGCCGGGGTCGCTGCTGGCCAGCATGTCGATGTCGCCCGGTTTCAGGTTCACGCCGTCCGCGCTCAGGTATTTCTTGACGTCCGCGTGCACCTGATTGGCGTCCGTGATGTCGTCGATCAGGCCGCCGGCGAACTGGAAGGGTGCCGCGACCAGGGAGCCGATGCCATTGATAAAGGCGCCGGGCACTTCGACCCCGCCCACTTCCAGCGTGCTGCCGATCACCGAAAACAGATCGCCGACGACGGCGCCGGCGTAGACGGGGTTGCTTTGCATGCTGTCGAAATCCGACTTGCATGCGCTGCTTGCGGCGATCAGCGACAGGCCGGGCACCAGGCGTGCGCTGAACTCGGCCAGGCTCGCGGTCTTGGTGCCGGCTTTCTCGGCTTCCACCAGCGATTGCAGGGCGCCACTGGCAAGTCCCGCGGTGGTGCCGAGGGCGGTGACATAGGAGTTGATCACTCCGCTGGCATTGTCGCCGAGGGAGCCATTGATGGCGTTGACCATGATCGAAGCCATCGCCAACCCTTTGCCGCCCGGGCCAAGCTCCTTGAACTCCTCGCCAAGCGCCTTCGCGGTAAAGGCATCTTCCTTGCCTTCGGCCATGCGCGTGTAGTTGGTAGTGATCTGCGACCAGCCGTCATTGGCCTGGAACAGCGGCGCGGCCAGGGCAAGCAACTGCGTGGCCGCGCCCTTGGCGTCGCCATGGCCTTCCACCAGCAACTGGCCTTGTGCCGCG
Organism: Dyella marensis; assembly: GCF_049532885.1. Classification (NCBI taxonomy): domain Bacteria; kingdom Pseudomonadati; phylum Pseudomonadota; class Gammaproteobacteria; order Lysobacterales; family Rhodanobacteraceae; genus Dyella; species Dyella marensis. The sequence goes on along the minus strand of NZ_CP064029.1, from coordinate 4,169,076 downwards.
GCGATGGCTTTGTCGATGAAGTCGGTCTGGTAATCGGAGAAGCCGTTGAAGGCTTTCGTTGCCGCGGGATCCTTGTCGATGGCCACCACGAAGGCCAATGAGGTCTTGCCCTGGCCGGACTGATTCAGATCCTGCATGCACTGGTAAAGCTGCTTGGCATTGTCCGGACTGCGCCCGGCGGCGGCGATCAGGTCATCCTGATGCGCATTCATGTACGAGGCGAGGTCGCGCCCGGCATCAGTCTCGGCCTGGTACACCTTCGCGTTGTCGGGGTCGGCGCGATAAGCCTCGATAAACGCCAGCTTCTGCTGGTCGTTCAACGGCCCGGCGTGATTGAGCAGTTCCGCCAGGTGCTCGTCCTTTTCCAGCTTGGCGCCATGCGCATCGTTGTAGGCCTTGAGCGGACTGTCCTGGGCGTTCGCGAGATAGCTTTGCTGGCCGATCGTGGCGGCGGCGATGATGTCCTGCGCCTGCTCGGCCCTGCCGTCGTTCTGCAGCGCATTGGCCAGGGCCATGGCGAGCGTGGGGCGAACGCCGCCGTTCATTGCCACCGTGACGGAATTGAGCGTCTGCTGGCTCCAGTCTTCGGCCTGGTGCAGATAGGCGCCGGCGACCTGGTTGGCCAGATCCTGCGCATCCGGTCCTTCGCCCAGCGCACTGATCACACGCTGCATGCTGCCGAAGGTCTGCTGGCCGGGTCCGTTCATCGAAACCTGCCCCATCTTCTGGATCGCCGGCAGGCTCTGGCGCACTACCGCCGCGGCAAGCGGCGGCGGCAGGCCCTGGATGCTCGCGAGCAGGGCGTGGGCGGCATCGAGCGAACCCGAGCCGTTCCTGCCATTGGCATAGGCCTGATCGACCTGGACGGCCGCTTCCTTGGCCCAGGCCTGCACGCGCGGATCCGCCGCGACGGCAGCGACCACTTCCGGCGGCTGTCCATTGAGCATGATGCCCTTGAGCTTGTCGGCCGCGCTGGTGCCGTCGGAGTACTCCGGGATCAGTCCGTTTACCTGGTTCTGGAACTTGTACGTGCCCACGGCGCCCTGGATCGTCGCGGCGAGTGACGCATCGCCAGGATGCCGCGCCACGATCGCGTTGCCGGCGTTGTCGATCAGCTGATCGGTCGGCGTGCGGAATGCGATCGGTGTGCCCTGGTTGCGGAACGCCACCTCGCCGGCCACTTCATCGGCGATGGCCTGATTCATGGTCTTCTTCGCCGCATCGATCCGATCCTGCTCGGTGCTGTCCAGGTCGGCGCGCAGGCCGGCGTTGCGTGGCGCACTGCGCATATCGTCGTCGCGCTGCTTGAGCGCGGCCTGGTAAGCGGCAATCGCCGCATCCGTCTTCTGCGCCGGTGTCTGCGTTGCCGGCACCGCTTGCGTGGCATTCGTCGCCGCATGCGGCGGAAGCGTCAGCATCTGCCCGGGCGACAGCGCAGTGTCGACGCTGATGTTGTTGCCGCGCGCCAGCTCTTCCGGCGCAACACCGTACTGCTGCGCAACCTTTGCGACCGTCTCGTTGCCGGTGACGGTATGGATCGGTGGCGGGGGCAGTTGGGGCTGTGCGTAGTTGCCGGAATCGTTCGCAGCGATGACTGTCATGGCGGACTCCTTGCCGTGTTGCCGTGGGGACTGGCACTGGCATTTAGGCCCGCTGTCATCGAGCGGCAATACGTAGTTTCCCTAGACTCAGGTTCTTGCGCCGCGACGCGCCTTGCGCGTCGCGGCTTGCAGCAAATGCGCGGAAAAAAGATTCCGCTCAGTAAGGACGTCCCTGGCCGTCCGTGCCATAGGCGATATGCAGCAGTCGCGGATCCGTCTCGGCGATTTCCTGGATATTTTCCGGCGTAATGCCACGGGCACGCATCGCATTGAGCTGGTCGGGACCTGCGCCGATCAGCGCCTCGCGCTCGTCCTTGTTCTCGATGCCGGCGCCTTCCAGGAACTTGTCCTGTGCTTCCTTGTATTCCTGGTCCTTGTGGTGCTGCTCGATGAAATGCAGCGCCACCACGGCGATGGTCGCCACCGCGATGCCGATCGGCCCCGCAAAGCCACCGAGCATTTCCTCGCCGCCGAACGCCGCCAGCGCCGCGCCGGCCGCGCCCACGCCGGAGAAGATCGCGGTCGGATAGTCGTGGTCCGCCACGCCCTTCACCGCGCCGGCGGCGAAGTAGGCCACGTTGAGCACGCCGATGAATTTCTCGGTGAGCTCCGGCGCTGCATGGCCCCATTGTTCGAGCACGTTGTTCTTGTCCAGTGCCTGGATGGTGCCGGTCAAGGCGTTCTTGGCCGGCGCCAGATCCAGGCCGAAGGCCAGCGAGCCGATCACGTTCTGCACGCTGGGGTCTTCGATGGTCTTGCCGGTCTGGCTGATAAAGGCCGCGCCGGTGATGCCCAGCGCCATCGTGCGGAACAGCATGCCGGCCTTGGCGTCGCTGAAGGGCAGCTCCTTCAGCTCCTGCAACTCCTTCTGCACCGAGGCGAACTCGTTGACCGCCTTGCCTTGCTTGGCGTCTTCCAGCGTTTCGGTGCGCAGCGAGTTGACCACTTCCTCCAGCTTGTCGATGCCCTTGTCCACTTCGCCCTGCGGAATACCCAGCATCTGCGCGCCGAGGCCGCGGAACGATTCCAGCGCCTGCTTCACCTTGGCGATGCTGGCGTCGTCGGACGGGTTCATCTCGCCCAGCGAAGGCATCAGGTGGCTGACCACATAGGCCTTGCCGACCGCGGCAGTGAAGTCCTTGTCCTTGTGGCCCAGCTCGATCAGCAGCTTCGCGGCTTCGCCGCCTTCCTCGCCGTCGAACACGCTGGGATCCTGCGTGGCGGCGAATTCGATCGACTGCCTGGTGGTGTCGTCGTCCAGCAGCTTGGCGGCGCCTTCCTTGGTGAGGCCGTAGCTCTTCAGGTTGTCGGGCACGCTGGTGAGCGAGGTGATGTCCAGATCCAGCGCGCGGACGTCGGCGACGAGCTTGTCCTTGTTCGCCTTCAGCTGGTCCTGCCAGTCCTTGCCCTTGCCATCGATATATTTCTGGATGGCCTGCTGCTTCTGGTCGTCGGTGAGGCCGGGGCCGAGGTCCTTGATCAGGTTGTTGAGTTCCTCGGTCTGCTTGGCATACGCCTGCATGTCCTGCTTCAGCGTCACCTGCTGCAGGTTGCCCATACCCAGCTTCACCGAGCTCACCATCTGCCTGGCCAGCGTGTTCTTGCCGTCCGCCTGCAGGTTGCTGGCCACGGCCAGCGCCAGCGCGGGATCGCCGCCGTCGGAGATGGCCTTGGTCACGTCGTTGTTGTTGGCGAGCATGGAATTGCGTTCCAGATACTTCGCCACGTCGCCGGCAAAGTCGCTCTGCGCCGCCTGGCCGGCGTCGCTGCCGCCGAGGTTGCGGTACACCACGCTGAGGTCGCGATAGATATCCGGGTCGGACATCGCGCTCAGCACTTCGCTGTTGCTCGACATCCACGACTGCGTGTCCTGGGCGTTCCACCAATGCGTGGTGACTTCGCGGCCCAGCTCCGGCGATGCGCGGGTGAGCTCGGCCAGGTACTTGGCGCAATCGGCGGCGGACTTGCCGCTGGCATCGTGCGCGGCATCGGCCACCCATTGCTTGACGCGCGGATCGGCCAGCACCGCATCCACCACTTCCTTGGGCTGGCCTTGCAGGTTGATGCCCTTGAGCTTGTCCGCGGCGCTCCAGTTGCCGTAGTAGCCGGGGATCAGCGCGTCGGCCCTGGCCTGCACCTGGTAGGTGTGCACCGCGTCCTTGATCAGCGGCGTGGCGCTGGCATCGCCCTGGTGGCGCGCGAGGATGGCGTCGCCCGCATTCGCCACCAGCTGGTCGGTGGGCGTGCGGAACTGGCCCGGCACGCCCTGGTTGCGCTGGGCGACTTCGCCGGCGATCTCGTCGTGGATGGCCTGGTCCATCGCGGTCTTGGCCTTGTTCACCGCATCGTCCGCGCCCTGGCGGATCTCCTGCCGCAGCGCGCCGTTCTGCGGCATGTTGCTGGTGGCCTCGGTGCGGTCCTTCACCGCCTGCTGGTAGGCGGCGATGGCGGCGTCGGTCTTGGCGGCCGGCGTGGCGGGGGCGGCGGGCGCGGCATCGGTCTGCGCGGGCTGCACCGCATTGGGCGGCAACTGCAGCTGCTGGCCGGGCGTGAGCTGGGTGTCGACCGTGATGTGGTTGGTGCGCGCAAGTTCTTCCGGCGTCACCTGGTAAGTTTTTGCGACGGTCGCAACCGTCTCCTGCGGCTTGACGATGTGCGGCGGGGGCGGAGGCGGCGTGGCCGGGGGCGTGTAGCGGACGGAAGATCCTGCGTCGACGGGGAACATGGCGCGCGCTCCATAGCAAATGAAAAGACCGGCGCATTCAGCGCCGGCCCGTCATGGAGCCGCAATAAGGAGTTTCCCTAGGTGACAGCCGCGCTACGGCTGTGCCGTCAGCACTCGATCACGTTCACCGCGAGGCCGCCGCGCGAGGTTTCCTTGTACTTGTCCTTCATGTCGCGGCCGGTGTCGCGCATGGTGGCGATCACCTTGTCCAGCGACACGCGATGCTTGCCGTCGCTCTTCAGCGCCATGCGGCTGGCGTTGATCGCCTTCACCGAACCCATCGCATTGCGCTCGATGCAGGGAATCTGCACCAGTCCGCCGATCGGGTCGCAGGTCAGGCCCAGGTTGTGTTCCATGCCGATCTCGGCGGCGTTCTCCACCTGCAGCACATTGCCGCCCAGCGCGGCGGTGAGGCCGCCGGCGGCCATCGAGCAGGCCACGCCCACTTCGCCCTGGCAGCCGACTTCGGCGCCGGAGATCGAAGCGTTCTCCTTGTACAGAATGCCGACCGCGGCGGCGGTGAGCAGGAATTCGATCACGCCGTCGTCGTTCGATTTGGGGCAGAAGCGGTGGTAATAGTGCAGCACCGCCGGCACGATGCCGGCCGCGCCGTTGGTCGGCGCGGTGACCACGCGACCGCCCGCGGCGTTCTCTTCGTTCACCGCCAGCGCGTACAGGTTGACCCAGTCGAGGATGGTGAGCGGGTCCTTCAGTGCGGCTTCCGGCTGGTTGCGCAGTTCCTGCGCCATGGCCGGCGCGCGGCGCGTCACCTTCAGGCCGCCGGGCAGGGTGCCGGGCGAGCGCAGGCCGCGGGCGACGCAGTCCTGCATGGCCTTCCAGATGGTGAGCAGGCCGGCGCGGGTTGCTTCCTCGCTGCGCCACACCTTTTCGTTTTCCATCATCAGCTGGGCGATGCTCATGCCGTGCTGCTCGCACAGCGCCAGCAGCTGGTCGCCGGTGGAGAACGGATAGGGCAGGGCGGTGGTGTCGGCGACGATGCGGTCTTCGGCCGCCTCGTCCTGGTTGACGACGAAGCCGCCGCCCACCGAGTAGTAGTCGCGCGTGCCCAGCTCGTGGCCTTCGGCGTCGTAGGCGGTGAAGCGCATGCCGTTGGTGTGGAACGGCAGCTTCTGGCGCTTGTTGAAGACCAGGTCGCGCTTCTCGTCGAATTCGATCTCGTGCCGGCCCAGCACGCGCAGGCGCTTGCTGTGGCGGATGCGTTCCAGCGTTTCGGGAATGCGGTCCGGGTCGACGGTGTCCGGATGCGCGCCTTCGAAGCCCAGCAGCACCGCCTTGTCGGTGCCGTGGCCGCGGCCGGTCATGGCCAGCGAACCGAACAGCTCCGCGCGCAGGCGCGCCACCCGGCCCAGCACGCCTTTTTCGTCCAGCCAGCGCTCGGCGAAGCGCGCGGCGGCGCGCATGGGACCGACCGTATGCGAGGAGGACGGCCCGATGCCGATCTTGAAGAGGTCGAATACGCTGACGGCCATGGCTTTGTGCTGGGGCTGGACGGGGAACCGGCTATTCTACGCATCCCCCCGCTGCCCCGCAGTCCGTACGCAAGCGTCTGTTGCCGCCATGGCCGATCTGATCCTCTACCAGCGCGACTACTGCCATCTGTGCGACCAGGCCCTGGCCGTGATGGCCGAGGCGCGCGCGCCGGATTTCGACAGCGTGTGGGTGGACGACGCGCAGGCGCTGGAAGACCGCTACGGCACCCGCGTGCCGGTGCTGCGCGACGTGCGCGACGGGCGGGAGCTGGACTGGCCGTTCGATGCGGCGGCGGTGCGCGCCTTCCTGGCGGTGAAACTCAGCGCGACTTGAGCCGGCGCAGGATCTCTTCGCGCGCCTCGCGCAGGATCGAATCGCGATCCAGCCCCGCCACGATGTCGGCCACCGCCCGCTTTGCCCCCAGCTCGCCCCAGGACTTGCCCGCCACAAGATAGCGCTCCGCGGCGCGCCCGATCAGCACCGTGGCATACCAGGCCAGTGCGCCCTGCGCGGCCGCGGTCACCAGCACCGACAGCCCCGCGCTCACGCCCTTCAGCGCCGAAGCCACCAGCTGCATGCCCCATACCGCGCCCATCAGCGCGGCGAGCTGGGCGGAGATCACCGCCACCAGCTTGCCGGATTCGGCCCGCGTCAGCGGCAGGCCATACACGCGCGACAGCTGCAGCACCATCGCCGCATCCATGCCGGCCGCGGCGAGCAGGTCGGCGACGGGGATGGGATTGAGCGCCACCGCCACGCCCTTGGCCAGGCAATAGTTGCGGATCAATTTATCGGCCAGCCTGCGCCGGCTTTCGGCGATGCGTTCGCTTACCTGGTCGGTAAGCCGGCTCGCATACAGGCCGGCGTTGAGCGCGGACAGCGTCTTGCCTTCGCGCCGGGCGATGGCGAGCAGGCGTTCGCGCAGGGCGGCCACGTCGGGCGGCGCCGGCAGTTCGCGCAGATGTTCGCAGCCGTGTTCGTCGGTTTCCATGCGCCGCTGCGGCGTGGGGCGCGCGGCGGCGGAGACCACGTCGTCGTCGCGCACCAGGCCATGCGCGCGTTCGCGCAGTTGCGCGAGCAAGGCATCGCGTTCGGCGGGTGCGTAGCGGTCGGCCTTGTTGAGCGCCAGCAGCAGGGGGCGCTGGGTGGCGGCCAGGGTCTTCAGCGCGTCGAGTTCGTCGCGGGTGAGGTCGCCGTCGGCGACGAAGATCACCAGGTCGCTGACTTCGGCCACTTCGAAGGCCAGGCGCTCGCGCGCCTCGCCATCGAGTTCGTTGATGCCGGGCGTATCGATCAGCACCAGGCCCGCTTCGCGCGCTTCGTCGAGCGCGGCCTGCTCGGCCTGGGTGGTCGTGCCGTGCAGCACGCCGACGGTGAACGCCTCGCGGCCCAGCAGCGCATTGCCCAGCGCCGACTTGCCGGCGGAGACGCGGCCGAACACGGCTACATGCAGTTCGCCGCGCTGCAGCCGTTCGAGCATGTTTTCGATGCGGCCGAAATCGCTGGCCAGTTCCGCGCGGATGGCCGGCGGAATGCCCGGATCGTCCAGCAGGCGGCGCAGGCTGTCGGCCATGCGCGCCTGCGCGCGCTCCGCCACGGGCGCCGCGGCGGGTGCCGTGGCGGCGTCCTGCGCGTCCGGCTTTACCAGCCAGCCGCGCAGGCGCTGCCACAGCGTGTCGCCGCTCATTACTTGGCGGTGAGCACGAGGTGCGCGTTGACCTTGACGTCGGCGCCGATCACCGAGGTGTCGGCGTATTCGCCGCCGCCCACGCCGAAGTCCAGGCGCTTGACCGTGCCGCTCACGTCCAGCGTGGCGCCGGCGCCGGCCGGCTTGAACGTGACGTTGAGGCTGACCGGCTTGGTCACGCCGCGCAGGGTGAGGTTGCCGTCGGCGATCACCTGCGCGCCGTTCTGGCGGAAGCCGGTGGTGACGAAGTGCGCCTTGGGAAACTTGGCGACGTTGAAGAAGTCGGAGCCGGGCAGGGCGCCGTCGCGGTCCTTGTCGCCGGTCTTGACGCTGGCGAGGTCCACTTCCACGTCGAACTTCGAGGTGGCGAGCTTGGCGGCGTCATAGCTGATCGCCGCGGTGAACTTGCCGAAGCTGCCGTCGAACGAGGCGCCCTGGAAGCTGCTGGTGAAACCCAGCTTGCTGCCGGCGGGCTGCACGGCGTAGTCGGCGGCGCCGGCCAGGCCGGGCAGGGCCAGGGCAAGCAGCAGCGAGGCAAAGGCATGGCGTTTCATCAGCGGTCTCCTTGAGAGGTATCGCCGCGCAGGCGGCGGAAGGGAAGCATGCGCAGCAGGGTGTTGTCGCGGTTCACCAGATGATGCTTCAGCGCACCGGCGACATGCGCCGCCAGCACCAGCACCAGGAACCAGAACAGGTACTCGTGCACGTCGCCGGCAAAGCCGCTCATGTCCTGGTTGGCCTGCGCCAGCGCGGGCAGGTTGAACATCTTGAAATACTGCAGCGGCTTGCCGGCGATGGAGTTGAACCACCAGCCGCTGAGCGGCAGCGCCACGATCAGCACATAGAGCAGCGCATGCACCGTATGCGCCGCCAGCTGCTGCCAGCGCGGGGCGGGGTCTTCGCGCGGCCGCCGTTCGCTGATGCGCCACAGCACGCGCAGCACGAACAGCGCCAGCACCGTCAGCCCGATCGACTTGTGCAGGGCCAGCCAGTTGATCTTCTGCATCGGCCCGTGCGCCAGGTCCATGCACAGGCCGAAGATGCCGTTGCCGATGATCAGCAGGGCCACGGTCCAGTGGAAGAACTTGGCGACCGAGCCCCACTGGCGGTCGTTGCTGCGCAGGCTCATGGGGTTTCCTTCTGAGTGTTGTCGACCGAGTCGTCGAGAATGGCTTCAAGTTCCAGCCACACGGTGACGTTGCGGCCGATCGAATGGGGGCTGGCGGTGATGCCGAAGTCGTTGCGGTCCAGCGTGGTGCGCGCGGAGAAGCCGGCCACGGTATGCAGTCCGTAGATGGTCTTGCCCACGCGGTTGGCGCTGAACGGCAGTTCCACGTCGCGCGTTACGCCGCGCAGGGTGAGCTTGCCGCGCAGCACGCCGTTGTCGCCATCCTTGCGCTCCACCGAGGTGGAGACGAAGTGGGCATAGCGGGCGCCCGCGCTGTCGAGATACGACCCGCCGAGCACGGCTTTGTTCCAGTCCGCATCGCCCAGGTCCAGCGAGGCCAGGTCGATATCCAGCTCGGTGGCCGAGCGGCTCCAGTCGTCGGGATCGAAGCGCAGCCAGCCCTTGGCGATGTGCAGCCGTCCGAACGGGCGGGAGTAGCCGTTGTGGTCGATGCTGAAAACGATCTGGCTGTGGACGGTGTCGTAGCGGTAGTTCGCGGATGCGGCGTATGCGCCGCTGGCGCAGGCGGCCAGGATCAGGGCGAGGGCGGTGGCGCGGGCGAAGGGCATGGCGGGGAAGTCTGGCCGAAGGTGGAAGGGGGCGCCAGCGGGTGGGCGCCGAACGGATTGTTTCCCTGGCGTCGCCACCTCCTGGTAAGTGCGCCAGAAGCCGGCGTAGGTTGGGGTGAGCCGCAGGCGAACCCCAACGACATGCCCCGTCAACATGCAACCTGGGCAGGGGGCGATGTTGGGGTTCGCCTGCGGCTCACCCCAACCTACGGCTGCGTTTTTTCCTTCCAGGCATCGAGCGTCAACGTCGCCAGTTCCTTCATGCGTGCACCGCTGCCATCCGCCAGCAAAGCCTTGAGCTTGTCCGCCGCGTCTTCCTGGTCCAGCGATTCGCGTTCGGCCAGCGAGGCGGCGAGTGCGCGGCCCAGGCTGTCGAAGATCAGCGCATAGGCGAACGCATGCAGCACGCCGCCGCCCAAGGTGCCGAGCCCCGGAAAAGCCTTCAGCGCATTGCCGGCGATGGCCAGCACCAGCGAGCTGCCGGTGCGCAGGGTCAGGCGGGCCTGGCGCAGGAAGTCGTCGATCTGCACGTCGCTCACCGGCACGCCGTAGAGCTTCGCCAGCTCGCGGGTCAGCGCGGTGGCGAGCGCGCCCTGGATCACCAGGTCGCTGCCGGGCGCGATCGCGGCCATGGCGCCGATCACCGCCCGCTGCGCGTAGCGGCGCACGATGCGTTCCGCTTCCGCCGCGCGGGTCTGCGTTTCCAGCGTGCCGACGCGTTCGTGCAATCCGGCGAGCACCGCGCGTTCGCGCTGCGCTTCCAGTCCTTCGGCGCCGGGCGATGACAGCCGCGCCAATGCCTTCCACAACGCATCGATGGCGGGCTTGCGCTGGCGTTCCACCTGTTCGACGCCGCCATCGGGCAAGGCGCGCTGGAAACGCTCGCTGCCGCCGGCGCTCACCGCGACTACGCCGGCCGCATCGCCGGCGGTCTGGCGGCGCAGGCGTTCCAGCAGCTGTGCGAGTTCTTCCTCGCTCCACTGGTCGGCCTTGTTGAGCACCACCAGCAGCGGCTTGCCGAATTCGGCGAGCCAGTGCACTTCCTGCGCCTGCGTGCGGGTGAGGTCGCCGGCGCAGACATACACCACCACGTGCGCGCGCAAGGCTTCCTCGCGCGCCAGCGTTTCGCGCGCCTCGCCGCCGGCTTCGCGGCTGCCGGGCACGTCGGCCAGGGTGAACGGACGTCCATCCGGCAAGCCGCTGTCGACGTGCAGCACCTGGCGCGTGGTGCCGCCGCGCACGTCGCTGGCGGTGGCGGCCTGCGGCGCGAGCGCGCGGATCAGGGTGGACTTGCCGGTGGAGATCTCGCCGAACAAGGCCACGTAGACGCGCGCCTCGCCGCGGCGGCGGTCCAGTTCGCCCAGCTCCGCGGCGAGCGTGCCGGTGTCGGCGCCGCGCGTCTGCAGTTGATCGATGCGGCGCTCCAGCGTGCCGCGGTCCGGCGCAGCCACCGCGCGCCGCGCGCGGCGCGGGCGCAGGATCCACCACAGCACCGCCAGGCCGGCCAGCGCGAACAGGGCGAGCGCGCTGCCCAGGGTCCATTGCAGCCAGGCCGGTAATTGCAGGAAACGCTGGGCCAGGGCCAGCGCGCGTTCGGCCGCGGCGAACAGCAGCCAGGCCAGGGCGGCCAGGGCGAGCGCGGCGATCAGCAGGCGTGAGCGGCGGGGCATGACGGGCATTCTATGCGGGGCCTCGCAAGCGCCATGGCGCTCGGGTTGTGGGGTGAAGGCATCTTCACACTTCTGGTCTCGTACCCGCCTGTCCGATTTGGCATGATCCCCCTGCTTAGGGGGAAATTCATGTTGTCTTCACTGCTGCTGGGCCTAGCGCTGCTCGCACCGTCGGCGTCCGTCGCCGACAAGGCCGCGGAGGGGCATGCCCCCATGCCCGCGCCCGCGGCGTCCGCCGGCATGGCCGGCGTGCTGCCCACGCCGCAGTTCCGCCGCTACGGCACCTTCAACGGCCTGCCCAGCAGCAGCGTGTATGCGGTGGCGCAGGCGCCGGACGGCGCCATGTGGTTCGGCACCAAGGGCGGCGTGGCGCGCTACGACGGCGTGGCGTTCAAGGTGTATCGCCACGTGGCGGACGATCCGCGCTCGCTGCACGACAACGGCATCGCCACCTTGCTGTTCGACGGCAAGGGCCAGCTGTGGGCGGCGGGACTGGAAGCGGGCCTCAACCGTTTCGATCCGGCCACGCAGACCTTCCAGCACTGGGCGCACGACCCGGCCGTGCCCGAGAGCATCGCCAGCGACAAAGTGTGGGACGCCATCGTCGGCCCCGACGGCGCGCTGTGGATCGGCACGCAGCACGGCCTGGACCGCATGCGTCCGGACGGCAGCGGCTTCGACCACATCGCCGCGCCGCCGCCGAGCAACGACCCCAGCGGTTTCGGCGCGGTGGGCGCGCTGTATCTGGACCCGAAGGGCCGCATCTGGATCGGCACCGACGAAGGCGTCTACGTGCGCGAGCCGGACGGCCGCATCAGCCAGGTGCCGCAGGAAGACCCGAAGGAAACCATCTCGGTGTGGCGCATCGAAGGCGACGGCGACGAAGTGCGCATCGCCGCCGCGCACGGCCTGCTGGTGGTGGGCACCGACGGCATCGCGCGCAAGTTCTGCAAGGACATTGCCGACTTCAACGTGCTCAGCAGCGTGCGCGACCGCGCCGGGCGCCTGTGGATCGGCACGCAGCGCGGCCTGTATCTGCAGATGCGCCGCGGCGGTCCGGTGAAGAAAGTGCTGGACCAGCCACTGCTGTACGGCAACCTGCCCGGCACCTGGGTGTGGGCGATCAAGCAGGACCGCGAAGGCGGCCTGTGGGTGGCGCTGTTCGACGGCGGCGTGGGTTATCTCGCGCCGGGCTGGAGCGGCATCAGCCGCTTCACCCACATTCCGGAAGACGCCGACAGCCTGCGCGACGGCGTGGCCACCGCGATGGCGCGCGGCCACGACGGGCGCGTGTGGGTGGGCGAGCGCGGCGGCCGCGTCGACAAGCTCGATCCGGTCACCGGCAAGGCCGAGCACGTCATCACCGAGATGCGCGGCGACGTGATCGGCATGACCGAGGACGACCACGACCGCCTGTGGGTCGCCACCCAGGGCAGCCTGTATCGCTACGCGCGCGGCAAGCTCGACAAGGTGCCCACCGCCGGGCGCGGCATGGTGCATCCGCTGGAAGTGGAAGTCGGCCCCGACGGCAAGCTCTATGCGCGCACCTTCGCCGAAGGCCTGTTCCGCGTGGACCAGGACACGCTGGAGGTGACGCCGGTGAGTTTCCTTCCGGCCGAGGAAAAAACGCGCTGGGGCGCGCAGCTCACCCTGGTCGGCGGCGTGTTCTGGTATGCCAGCGATGGCGGCCTGTGGCGGCTGGACCACAGCTACGATCATTTCGAACCGGTGCCGGGCGTGCGCAACGACCGCAAGGTCGACGCTTTCATCTTCACGCCTGACGGCAAGCGCATGTGGATGGCGCGCCCGGACGGCCTGGAGCGCTATCGCCTGGAAGGCGAGCACTTCGTGCTGGAGCGCCGCGTCGATGCGCGCCAGGGCTGGCCCTCGGTAAACGTGGCGGACCTGGCGCTGGACAAGCGCGGCCGCGTCTGGATGCTCGGCCGCGACGGCATGCGCCGCTTCGATCCGGACACGGGCAGCTTCCGCACCTTCGGCCTGCAGGACGGCCTGAGCAACGGCGAATTCGTGCGCGGCTACGCCGCCATGGCGGACGGCTATATCTACGCGCCGACCATGGGCGGCGTGGTGGCGTTCAATCCCGACCAGGACGAAGCCGACGCGCCGAAGCCGCAGGTGGCGATCACCGGCGTGAGCGTGCGCGGCCGCAACGGCCTGCAGCCTACGGTGCTGGGCGGCGGTCCGTTGGAACTGGACTGGCATGCGCGCGGCCTGAATATCGAAGCGCGCGTGTTCTCGTATATCGACCCCGCGGTGAACCGCTACCGCTTCCATCTGGAAGGCCTGGACACCGAGTGGGTGGACACCGGCACGCGCGGCGAACGCGAATTCGCCAGCCTGCCGCCGGGCGACTACACGCTCACCGTGATGGGCGCGGGCGCAGACGGCGTATGGGGCCTGGTGTCCGCGCCGCTGCAGGTCCATGTGCAGGCGCCGCCATGGGAGCGCTGGTGGGCGTGGTGCATGTATGTGCTGGCGGTCGCCATGTTCGCCTGGATGGCGCTGCTGGTATGGCGCCGCCGCCTGGCGCAGCGCCACCAGATGCAGCTGGCCGAACAGCGCAGCCGCCTGGCCGAGCAGGCCAGCGCGGCGAAGACGCAGTTCCTGGCCACGCTCAGCCACGAGATCCGCACGCCGATGACCGGCGTGATGGGCATGGCCGAATTGCTGTTGAACAGTGGCCTGGGCGCGCAGCAGCAGGAGTACGCGGAAGCGATCCAGCGCTCCGGCAAGATGCTGCTGAAGCTGCTCAACGACGCGCTGGACCTGGCGCGCATCGAAGCCGGCAAGCTGTCGCTGGACCTGGCGCCATTCGATCCGCGCGCGCTGCTGCGCGACATCGCCTCGCTGGAACAGGGCCAGGCGCGCGCCAAGGGCCTGGCCTTCAAGCTGGAGATCGCCGACGACCTGCCGGCGCGGGTGATGGGCGACGCGCTGCGCGTGCAGCAGATCCTGCTCAACCTGGCCAATAACGCGCTGAAGTTCACCGAGCGCGGCAGCGTGATCCTGCGCGCGCGGCGCGAAGGCAGCGAGTTGCGCTTCAGCGTGATCGACACCGGCCCCGGCATTCCGGAAGCCAGCCAGGCGCGGCTGTTCCAGCGTTTCGAGCAGGCCAACGGGCCGCAGCGGCGCGCCGGCAGCGGCCTGGGGTTGGCCATTTGCCGCGAGCTGGTGGCGCTGATGGGCGGCCATATCGAACTGGAATCGAAGGTGGCGCACGGCAGCAGCTTCCACGTGCACCTGCCGCTGGAGGTGGTGCAGGAAGAAGCCGCACCCAGCACGGCTCCGGCGCGCGCCTCCGGTGCCGCCGGCTTGCGCGTGCTGCTTGTGGAAGACGACACCATCATCGCGGCGGTGGTGCGCGGCCTGCTCGAACGGCAGGGCCATCTGGTGCGCTACGTGGGCAACGGCCTGGCGGCGATGACCGAGCTGGCGCAGAACGACACCGACGTGATGCTGCTGGATCTGGACCTGCCGGGCGTGGATGGTTTCCAGATCGCGCGCCTGATCCGCCAGCGCGAAAACAGCGGCACGCATCTGCCGATCATCGCCATCACCGCGCGTTCCGGCGGCGATGAGGAAGAGCGTGCACGTGCCGCGGGAATGGACGGTTTCCTGCGCAAGCCGCTGACCGGCGAGCAGCTGGCGGAAGCGCTGGCGGCGACCGTGGTGGCCGAGCCCGCGACGTAGGTTGGGGTGAGCCGCAGGCGAACCCCAACATCGCCACTTCAGGATGTGCAACGCAGCGTTGGGGTTCGCCTGCGGCTCACCCCAACCTACATGTCGTGCTTGGCGACCTCGATGCCCAGCCGCTTGTATTCCCCCCAGCGCGTGCGCGAACCCTCGCGCTCCGCAGGCTCCGCCGCCACCACTTCCAGCACGCGCTCGAAGCGCCCCGCGGGGCAGGTTTCGCGCAGGTTGATCAGCATCGGGCGGTCGGGCGTTTCCACGCCCGGCGGCACGATCAGCACGGCGGTGCTGTCGTCCTCTTCGTCGCCGGCGATCTGGTGCGGGATCCAGGTGTCCTCGTCGAAATCCCACAGCAGCTGGTCGATCGCCTCGGCCTGCTCGAAGTCGCGCGCGAGGATCAGCGTCGGCTGCTGCGCCGCATAGGCGCGCTTGGACAGCTCGCACACCAGCAGCAGCGGCTGTTCGCGGAAGCGCGGCTTGTCGATGAGGTAGAAGTCGGCGCGGGGCATGGTGGGCTTTGCCTGGGAATAGGGAATGGAGAATAGGGAATAGGGAATAGGAAGAGCGGGGCGCGCAAGCCTTGGGGGCTTTTGCGATTCCCTATTCTCTATTCCCTATTCCCTATTCCTGCGCGTTTACGCGCCCGCGTCAGAGACGCGGTCGAGCAGCCACTGCGCCAGCAGCGGCACCGGACGGCCGGTGGCCATGCCCTTGCGGCCTTCGTCCCAGGCGGTGCCGGCGATGTCCAGGTGGGCCCAGCGCTGGCCTTCGGTGAAGCGCGCCAGGAAGCAGCCGGCGGTGATCGCGCCGGCGTTCTTGCCGCCGATATTGGCCACGTCGGCGAAGCCGGAATCCAGCTGCACCTGGTAGTCGTCCCACAGCGGCAGGCGCCAGGCGCGGTCCAGCGAGGCTTCGCCGGCGGCGAGCAGTTCGGCGGCCAGGTCGTCGTGCTTGCTCATCAGGCCGCTGGCGTGCTTGCCCAGCGCCACCACGCAGGCGCCGGTGAGCGTGGCCGCGTCGATCAGCACCTTGGGCTGGAAGGTCTGCGCCGTGTAGGTGAGCGCGTCGCACAGGATCAGGCGGCCCTCGGCGTCGGTGTTGAGCACTTCGATGGTCAGGCCCGACAGGCTGGTGAGCACGTCGCTGGGGCGGTAGGCGTCGCCGTCGGGCATGTTCTCCACCGCCGGCACCACGCAGGCCAGGTTCACCGGCAGGCCCATCTTCACCGTGGCGACGAAGGCGCCGAGCACGCCGGCCGCGCCGCCCATGTCGTATTTCATTTCTTCCATGCCGGCGCCGGGCTTGAGGCTGATGCCGCCGGTGTCGAAGGTGATGCCCTTGCCGACGAAGGCGTAGGGCTTGTCGCCATCGGCGCCGCCCTTGTACTCCAGCACCACCAGTTTGGGCTTGTTGGCCGAGCCGCGGCCCACCGCGAGCAGCGAGCCGAAGCCGAGGTTTTCCATCTCCACGTGGTCGAGCACGCGGCATGCCACCTTGTCCTGGCCTTCGGCGAAGGCCTGCGCCTGGGCGGCGATATAGGCGGGGTTGCAGATGTTCGGCGGCAGGTTGGCCAGCTCGCGGGCGAAGCGCACGCCCTCGGCGATGGCCGCGGCCTGCTCCAGGCCGGCCTTGCCCTCGTCGCCGCCGGCAAAGGCCAGAGCGCCCAGTTCCGGCTGCGCGCTCTTCTCGCGCGGCTTGAAGGTGGCGGTGTAGCGGTAGGCGGCGTGGTCGGCGGCCAGCGCGGCGATGCGCACGCGCCAGGCGGCGTCGCGGCCGGGGACGTCCACTTCGGTCAGGCAGGACACCGCCGCCTCGATCGGCAGCCGGCCCAGCGCGCGGGCCGCTTCGATGCACACCTTCTGGAAACGCGCGCCGTCGAACGACTTCTGGCCGCCCAGGCCCACCACCAGCACGCGCCTGGCCACCACGCCTTCCGGCGCGAACAGCAGGTTGGTGCTGCCGGCCTTGCCGCTGATGTCCCCGCTCTCCACCTGGCGCTTGAGCGCGCCCTGGACGGCGGTGTCCACGCGGGCGGCCGCGCTGCTGAACACGCCGTTCTCGTACACGCCCACTACCAGGCAGGGGGTGTCGACGGTTTCGGGAGCGACGGGGCCGAGGCTGAACTGGAGCGTCATCGATAAGATCCTGCGGAGGTCCTGCCGGAGCGGCGGACAGGCTAGACTTGGGGTTTGCCGGACCCGAGCGGGCGCGGCACGGAGCCTTTAACTTTACCTCATGCTGAGCATCCTCGACCGATACTTCCTGCGGGAACTGGCCCAGACGGTCGCCGCCGTGGCTATCGTGCTGCTGGTCATCATGGCCGGCTCGGCATTCGCGCGCGTGCTGCAGCAGGTGGCGAACGGCAGCTTTCCGGCCAGCGTGATGTTCCAGGTGCTGGGCCTGAACATGCTCGACGGCCTGTCCAATCTGTTGCCGCTGGCCGGCTTCCTCGGCGTGTTCTGGGCGCTGGGCCGCATGTACCGCGAAAGCGAGATGCACGTGCTGGCGTCCTCCGGCATGGGGCCGATGGGCCTGCTGCGTCCGGTGGGCATCCTGGCGCTGGGGCTGGCGCTGCTGTCGGGCATCGTGTCGATGTGGCTGGGGCCGTGGGCCGCGCGCACCTCGGATGCGCTGGTGGCCAACGCCAACCGCTCGGTGATCGCCGCCGGCCTCGACGCCGGCCGCTTCACCCAGTTGCCGGGCAAGGGCGGCATCATCTTCGTCGACAGCCTGAGCCGCGACGGCAGCGTGCTGGGCAACACCCTGATGGTCACCGAGCGCCCCGGCAAGGACAACGGCCCGGCGGTGCTGAAAGTGGTCACCGGCCGCAGCGGCCAGCTCTATCAGGACACCAGCGGCGACGGCCGCTATCTGTCGCTGCACGACGGCTGGCAGTACGAGATCCCGCTGGGCGCCGACAACTGGCGCAAGATGAGCTACGCGCGCAACGACGCCGCGCTGTCCAGCGTGCAGAACGACGACAGCGACGAAGACCCCGCGCATACGCTGGACACCATCGCGCTGTCGCGCGTCACCAGCGCCGACGGCCGCGCCGAGTTCGCCTGGCGCATCACGGTGCCGCTGATGGCGGTAGTGCTGATGATGATGTCGCTGCCGATGTCCAAGCAGAGCCCGCGCGAACCGCGCTACGGCCGCATGATGCTGGCGGTGGCCGCGTTCTTCCTCTACTTCAACCTGCTGGCCCTGTGCCGCGGCCAGATCATCAAGGGCCATTGGCACAACGCCGGGCCGCTGTGGCTGGTGAGCCTGCTGATCCTGGCCGGCGCCGCGTGGATGTTCCGCAGCCAGTACGTGGCGCGCGCACCGCGCAAGGCTAAAGCGTGATGGCCGTGTCGCTCCGGCTCAAGCGCGTGGACTGGCTGATCGGCACCACGGTGCTCGGCTCGCTGCTTACCGTGTGGCTGCTGCTCACCGGCCTGGACGCGGTGCTGCAGTTCCTGCGCCAGCTCGCCTCGGTGGGCAAGAACGGCTACACGCTGACCAATGCGGTGGTGTACATCCTGGTCACCTTCCCGCGCCGCATGTACGAGATGTTCGGCCACTCCGCGCTGATCGGCGGCCTGCTCGGCCTGGGCGGCCTGGCCGCCAGCGGCGAGCTGACCGCGCTGCGCGCGGCGGGCATGTCCAAGCTGCGCATCGGCGTATCGGCCGTGGGCGTGGTGGCGGCGATGATCCTGGGCGTGGTGATCCTGGGCGAGACCGCCGCGCCGTGGGGCGACCGCCAGGCGCAGGCGATGCAGCTGCGCATGAAGTCCAGCAATATCGGCATGGCCGGCAATATGGGCCTGTGGGCGCGCGACGGCGACCGCGTGATCAATGCCAAGGCCGCCATGGCCAAGCAGCACGAGGAGCGCAGCACGGTGCAGCTGGCCGACGTGCGCGTGTTCACGCTGAGCAAGGACGGGCAGCTCACCCGCTTCGATTGGGCCAAGACCGCCGAGCACGACGGCCGCCACTGGATCATGAGCGACGTGCGCAGTACTACGCTGGATGATGCGGGTACGCACAGCAAGGTGAGCCCTAGGGAGCAGTGGGATTCGAGTTTGAATCCGCAGGTGCTGGAGCAGTCGGTGATTCAGCCGCAGTATCTGCCTATGCGCGATTTGCGGCGGAATATTCGCTATCTGGAGGCTAACAACCAGAATCCTGGTGTGTATGCGGTGGCGTTCTGGACGCGGGCGTTGTATCCGCTGAATGTGCTGGTGCTGGTGTTGTGTGCGATGCCGTTTGCGTTTGGGACGCTGCGCTCGGGTGGCTTGGGTAAGCGGATGTTTATTGGCATTCTGCTGGCGATCGGGTGGTATTTCTTGCAGAAGGCTATGGTGAATTTTGGCACTGTGTATGGCGTGCCGCCGATGTTGGCTAATTTGTTGCCGGCGGTGATTTTGGCTGTCGCGGCGTGGTTGTACTTCCGTAAGCACGGGTAGTGCTCTTCATTGCGACGTGCTCGTCATTCCGGCGTAGGCCGGACGAGCGCGTAGCGCGAAGAACGCCCGTAGGGCGGCCCCGAAGGGGTGAGCGAAGCGAATCATCCAGTAACGGTATCGTTTGGTTTTCGCGGTGACGCGAACTGGCCGCTTATGCAGCGGGCATTCCGGACGCCTGCCGGCGCCCGGGTCACTTTCTCTTTGCTGGCCCAAAGAGAAAGTAACCAAAGAGAGAATGGCCTAAGAGCCACTGCTCGCGACGCGACTAGAAGGAGCGGTGGGCGGCTGCGGTAACCTGATTAACCTGGGTCTACACGAAACCACAGTGCGTTTACGTAGCGGGTGCTTCAACGTGCCGTGGCGAAGAGGATGTTCAAGGACTGGCGCCAGCCTTTGCTCTTCGTTCCTGCTTACCTCACGCCATCACCCCTCTCCCCTCCGGGGAGAGGGCAGGGTGAGGGGCCGGGGCTCGCGGTAACGCCGCATCGGGCGCTACTTCACCTCTTCCGCATCCGGCGCAAACTTTCCCTCCTCAGCCAGCCGCGCGAACAGGCCGCCGCGCCGAATTAATTCGTCGAAGCGGCCCTGTTCGATCAATCTTCCCTGATCCAATACCAGAATCAGATCCGCATTGCGCACTGTGGAAAGGCGGTGTGCGATGACGAAAGTCGTGCGGCCGCGCGTCAGGGCATCCAGCGCTTTCTGGATGCGCGCTTCGGTGGTGTTGTCCAGGGCGCTGGTTGCTTCGTCCAGCACAAGGATCGGTGCGTTCTTCAGCATCGCTCGTGCGATAGCAAGGCGCTGGCGTTCGCCGCCGGACAGTGAGCGGCCGCGTTCGGCCACCATTGTTTCGTAGCCTTCGGGTTTGCGTGCGATGAATGCGGCTGCTTCCGCGGCAACTACGGCGGCCTCGATTTCGGCGTGGTCGGCGTCGGGTTTGCCTACGCGCAGGTTGTCCAGGATGGAGCGGTAGAACATGCCGGGGTCCTGGAATACCACGCCTACGTTCCAGCGCAGGGATTCCAGGGTGATGTCGCGGATGTCGTGGCCGTCGATGGTGATGCGGCCGCCGCTGGGGTCGTAGGCGCGGTACAGCAGGCTGAGTGCGGTGGTCTTGCCGGCGCCGGTGGGGCCGACCAGGGCAATGGTGGTGCCGGGTTCGGCGCGGAAGCTCAGGTCGTGCAGCGCGGGCTGTACGGGGTCGTAGCCGAAGCTCACGTGTTCGAATGCTACTTCGCCGCGCACCGCGGGCAGGTCCTTCGCGCCAATGGCGTCGACCACGCCGGGGCGTTCGTCCAGCACGGCGAAGTAATCGCGCAGCGACTGGCTCTGGAAGAACAGGCCGGAAATGAAATTCGCCAGCTGCTCCAGGCGGCCGATCAGCATCATCGAGAAACCCACGAAGCTGACGATGCCGCCCACCGTCACCTCGCCGCGCGCATGCAGCGCGCTGCCCAGCGCGAAGATCGCCACGATGGTGAGCGTGCTCGCCGCGCGGTTGAGCACCGACAGGATGGCCCAGCCGCGCAGCACCGGATACTGCGCATCCAGCACGCGGCGCATCATGTCTTTCAATGCAGCCGATTCGGCGGCCAGGCGGGTGAAGCTCTGTACTACCGTCACGTTGCCGAACACGTCGCCGGCGCGGGTGGCGATCTCGTGGTGCAGTTCCTCCACTTCACCTTGCGCGCGGTGCGTGCGGCGCACCGCCACCGCGTTGAAGGTGGCGAAGCTCAGCATCAGCGCCACCATCAGCAGCGCCAGTTTCCAGTTCATCCACAGCGCCAGCGGGATCATCACCACGATCGCCA
Source organism: Dyella marensis (assembly GCF_049532885.1). Classification (NCBI taxonomy): domain Bacteria; kingdom Pseudomonadati; phylum Pseudomonadota; class Gammaproteobacteria; order Lysobacterales; family Rhodanobacteraceae; genus Dyella; species Dyella marensis. The sequence goes on along the minus strand of NZ_CP064029.1, from coordinate 4,148,195 downwards.
GCAAGGTGGCCAGCTGCTCGCGGAAAAAACCCAGCCACAGGCCGAACAGATTGCCCACGCCGTTGTTCATGATGCGCGCGAGGCGGCCGGTGTGGTGCTCGCTGTGGAAACCCAGCGAGAGCGCCGCCGCATGCTCGAAGAACAGCGCGATCGCCGCGAGGCGGCGGCGGTGCGCGAGGCGGTCCGCATGCAGCGACACCCACACGCCGGCCAGCACGCCGCCGAAGCCGACCGCAGCCCACCAGGCGATCAGGCGCGGCGCGCTTTTGGCTGAAGGCGCGGCCAGCGCATCGACCACCCGGCCGAACAGCACCGGCTCCAGGAAGAACACGCCGGCCAGCGCGAGATTGGCCAGCGCCAGCGATATGGCCAGCTTGCGCTCCGGCGCCAGCAGGCCGAGCACGCGCAGGTAGAGGCGCAGGAAGGACAAGGCGACGGCTTCCCGTAAGGCGCGGTATCGCGTGGCGCGTAGCATCGCATGGGGCGGCGCGCGGCCGGAATTCGGCCACATCGGCTAGGGCTGGTGGTTACCATAACTTTCAAGCTGAAGTCCTTCTCCCTCCGGCGACCCGAAGGTAGTCCCCGTGGGAGAGAAGGTGGCGGCAGCCGGATGAGGGTTCGGCCGGAGCGGAGCACATCACTCTTGCGCTCCGCCCGTACCCTCACCCCAACCCCTCTCCCAGAGGGAGAGGGGCTTTGCACCCCGCACTCTGTGACGCACACATCACCTCCGCGTCACAAACCCCCTCTAACCTTCGGCGCTTTCGCCACCCGTTTTGGGCGGCTTTCTGGGGGCGGCCCGTCCGCCGAACAAAGGGAAAAGGAACGACATGAACGTCAGTCCGCGCGCGCGGCTGTTGCCGCTGCTCATTGCCTCGCTGCTGGCCGCTCCGGCCTTCGCGCAGAACACCTCCTCCTCGCTCAGCGGCCGCGCGCTCGACGCGGCGGGCCAGCCCGTGGCCGGTGCGCGCGTGCAGATCGTGCACGTACCCTCCGGCACCACCCAGGTGGTGAGCACCGATGCCGACGGCCGCTACAAGGCGCAGGGCCTGCGCGTGGGCGGTCCGTTCGACATCACCGTGAGCAAGGACGGCCAGGCTTCCGCCGAGAAGGACGGCGTCTACCTGCAGCTGGCGCAGGAGACCACGCTGGACCTGAGCCTGGGCGCTGCCGCCGCCCATGCCACCAACCTGCAGGGCGTGCAGGTCAGCGCCGACAGCTCGGCGGTGGCGATGGCGCAGATCTTCCAGCCGGACGCCAAGGGCATCAGCACCCATGTCTCGCAGCGCGAGCTGAAGGTGCTGCCGATTCCCAACCGCTCGATCCAGGACATCGCGCGGATGGACCCGATGATCACGGTGACCAACAAGAGCAAGGGCGAGATCTCCGCGCTCGGCCAGAACAGCCGCTACAACAACATCAGCATCGACGCGGTGCCGACCAACGACTCGTTCGGCCTGGAAGACAACGGCCTGCCGGCGCTCAACCAGCCGGTGGCGCTGGATGCGATCGAGGAATACAACATCTCCACCGCCAACTACGACGTGGCCAACAAGCGCGCGGTGGGCGCGTCGATCAATATCGTCACCAAGAGCGGCACCAACGATTTCCACGGCTCGGCCTACTACGCCTACCGCAACGCGGACGGCTGGGTGGGCAAGGACCGCGCCGGCAACCCGTTCACCGGCTACAAGCGCCAGTGGACCGGCGGCGCCACCTTCGGCGGCCCGATCATCAAGGACAAGCTGTTCTTCTTCGCCAACGTCGAGGAATCCAAGACCATTGCCGCGGCGCCGAACTTCGGGCCGCAGGGCTCGGGCAAGGGCAATATCGTGCCGATCGCCCAGGCCGACATCGACCGCATCAGCCAGATCGCCAGCCAGCTCGGCATGAAGCCCGGCGTGGTCAATGCCGCCGGCGCCGACCAGGACGAGAAGCGCGCGCTGTTCAAGCTGGACTGGAACATCGCCGATGGCCACCGCGTGAGCTTCCGCTTCGACCGCGTGAAGAGCACCCAGCCCAACCTCAACGGCTACAGCACCTCGTCCACCACGCCGAGCCTGAGCCTTTCCAGCTACTGGTTCACCAAGCACCGCCAGAGCAAGCAGTACGTGCTCAATGCGTACGACGCCTGGACCGACAGCTTTTCCACCGAGGCGGCGGTGTCCTACACCACCTATGACGCCACGCCAGTGCCGTTCGCGCAGCAGCCGCAGGTGCGCGTGTTCACCAATGGCAACATCAGCGGCAGCACCATCACCGGCCCGAGCGTGTACCTGGGCGAGGAAGAGTTCCGCCACTACAACATCCTCAACATCAAGAGCCTCAACACCTTCTTCGCCGGCACCTGGGCGCTGGGCGACCACAGCGTGAAGGTGGGCTTCGACTTCCAGCGCGACAAGTTCTACAACCTGTTCGGCCGCACCGAGTTCGGCGCGTACACCTTCCCCAGCATCGACGCCTTCGCTGCCGGCAACTGGTTCCAGTACTCCGTGTTCCGGCCCACCGACGGCAACCTGCAGAGCATCGCCGCGCGCTGGACACTCAACCAGTGGGGCTTCTTCGCGCAGGACACCTGGCAGATCGGCAACCTGTCGCTGCAGTACGGCTTCCGCTACGACCTGCCCAAGGTGAGCAGCACGCCGCTGGCCAACCCGGTGTTCAATGCCGCTTATCCGGGCACGCCGAACAATGCCAGCTTCGACGGCAACGGCCTGTTCGAGCCGCGCATCTCCTTCAACTACAGCTTCGACGGCGAGCGCGCGATGCAGCTGCGCGGCGGCGTGGGCTTGTCCGAAGGCGCGCCTCCGGGCGTGTGGCTGTCCAACCCATACACCAATAACGGCGTGTCGCTCACCAGCTACTCGGCCTCCAATGGCGTGGGCTTCTCGGCCGATCCGAACAACCCGCTGATTCCGGCCGGCGCGCGCAAGGGCGGTTCGCCGGAAGTGGACGTGACCGATGCCCGCTTCCGCATGCCTTCGGTGTGGAAGGCCAGCCTGGGCTTCGATCGCCAGCTGCCGTGGTGGAACACGGTGTTCACCGCCGAGGTGGAGCATCTGTCCACGCGCGACGGCGTGTACTTCCAGGACCTCAACCTCGGCCGCGCCAACGGCGCCCTGCCGGACGGCCGCCTGAGCTACTGGAACACCACCGACCCGAACGCCTTCCTGGTCACCGGCAAGAGCCCCTCCGGCCAGTCGCTGTGCGCCACCGCCGACCGCAGCTGCGCGGTGGCGCGCGCCAACCGCGACCAGCGCTTCGGCAACGTCATCTATCTGAGCAATACGCGCAATGGCTCGGCCGACTACCTGACGCTGAAGCTCACCCGCCCGTTCACCGCCGACTCCGACTGGTCCGGCTCGCTGGGCGTGGTGTTCGGCCGCTCCACCGACGTCAGCTCCGGCAACGAGAAAGTGGCCGCCAGCACCTGGGCGAACGACGCGGTGTATCAGCCGAACGCGGACAAGGCCAGCCACAGCAACTTCGAGATCGCGCGCCGCGTGATCGCCTCGCTGACCTGGCAGCACCGTTTCTTCGGCGACTACACCACCAGCATCAGCGCGTTCTACGACGGCCATACCGGTCAGCCGTACAGCTGGGTGTTCGGCAACGACGTCAGCGGCATCAAGCCGGCCGGCCTCTCGGCGCCGCCGGGGCTGATGTATATCCCGCGTCCGGGCGAGGTGCAGTTCCAGAAGGGCACGCCGCAGCAGGCGATCGACCAGTTCTATGCGTTCATTCAGCGCGACGACTACCTGCGCGACCACCAGGGCAAGGTGGCGGGCCGCAACGGCGCGCACTCGCCATGGGTGAACGAGCTGGATCTGGCCTTCCGCCAGGAGATCCCCGGCCTGTTCAAGGGCAACAAGGGCGAGCTGCGGCTGGACCTGTTCAACGTGCTGAACATGGTGAACAAGCGCTGGGGCCAGGTGCGCGACGTGGGCTATCCGTACATGCGCAGCCTTGCCAACTTCGCGGGTGTCGATCCGGCGACCGGCAAGTACGTGTATGCGCTGCCCACCGACAAGAACGGCAACTTCAACAGCGGCGGCTATGTGCTGGAAGACGACCGCGCGCAGTCGCGGTGGTCGGTGCAGGCGACGCTGCGGTACACGTTCTGAGCCAAGCTGCAGGCTCGCCCCACGCAGGTTGGGGTGAGCCGAAGGCAAACTCCAACCATCCGATGCACCCGACCTTGGGGTTCGCCTGCGGCTCACCCCAACCTGCGCCGGCGCGCTATTTCAGCGAGGCCTGGGGTGCCGGCTGTCGCCATCTATTCGCAAGAAATTGCCCGCGGCGCGCGAGAGCGGTAAACCCGTTTTGAGCAGAAAGCGGCACGCAGCCGGTGCCGCTTCCCTCCATGCTCGGGCCGTGTTCGGAAAAGACCTGCGCCCGTCTACGGCCATTTTACCCCCGTGCCGTTAGTCCAATTGACCGAGACGTCATTTCGGTTCAATAATGAGAATGATCGTTCACTCTTGTTCTGCCGCCCCTCCCCATCGGCAGGGACCGAGGTCTCTCATGTCTTCAAATCGCATTTTCTTGCGCGGCCTGGCCCTGACGGCCCTGGCCGCTTCCGTCCTTACCCTGGCCGCCTGCAAGGGCCAGCAGGCGGCGCCGCAGCAGGGCGGTCCCGCCGAAGTCACGGTGGTGACGCTCAAGCCGCAGGCGGTCACCGTCACGCGCGAACTGCCGGGGCGCACCAGTGCGTTCCAGATCGCCGAAGTGCGGCCGCAGGTGAACGGCATCGTCAAGCAGCGCCTGTTCGAGGAAGGCGCGCTGGTGAAGGCGGGCCAGCCGCTGTACCAGCTGGATGACGCGGTGTATCGCGCGGAAAACAACAACGCCAAGGCCACGCTGGCGAAAGCGAAGGCCGCGCTGTATTCGGCGCAGCTCAACGCCAGGCGCACCAGCGAGCTGGCGCGCATCGACGCGGTGAGCAAGCAGGACGACGAAACCGCCACCGCGACCTGGCGCCAGGCCGAGGCCGACGTCGCAGCCGGCCAGGCGCAGGTGGAAAGCACCGGCGTGAACCTGGCCTTCGCGCGCATCGTGTCGCCGATCACCGGGCGCATCGGCAAGTCCGCGGTGACGCCGGGCGCGCTGGTCACCGCCAACCAGGCCGAGCCGATGGCGCGCGTGCAGCAGATGGACCCGATCTTTATCGACGTCACCCAGTCCAGCGGCGAGCTGCTCGATCTGCGCAAGCGCATCGCCGCCGGCTCGCTGAAGGAAGCCGGCGGCACGCCGGTGAAGATCCTGCTCGAAGACGGCAGCACCTACGCGCACGACGGCAAGCTGCAGTTCGCCGACGTCAGCGTCGACCCCACTACCGGCAGCTTCGCGCTGCGCGTGATCGTGCCCAATCCGGAAGGCGTGCTGCTGCCGGGCATGTACGTGCGCGCGGTGCTCGACAAGGGCAGCAATCCGCGCGGGCTGCTGGTGCCGCAGGCGGGTATTTCGCGCGATCCCAAGGGCGGCGCCACCGCCATGGTCGTCGGCAAGGACGGCAAGGCGGAACTGCGCGAAGTGCAGGTCGGCCGCACCGTCGGCGACCAGTGGCTGGTCGAAGGCGGCCTGGCCGCCGGCGACAAGGTGATCGTCGAAGGCCTGCAGACGATCCAGCCCGGCACGCCCGTGCACGCCAGCGAAGCCGGCGCAGCCGCTGCCGCCGCCGGCGGACACGCGGCCGCCGCGGCGCACTGAGGACTCATACCCATGGCACGCTTTTTTATCGATCGCCCCATCTTCGCCTGGGTGATCGCCATCATCGTGATGCTGGCCGGCACGCTGTCGCTGCTGCGCCTGCCGGTATCGCAATACCCGGTGATCGCGCCGCCGCAGGTCACCATCAACGCCAACTATCCCGGCGCGTCGGCGCAGGCGGCGGAAGACTCGGTGACGCAGATCATCGAGCAGAACATGAAGGGCCTGGACGGCCTGCTGTACATGTCCGCCACCAGCGATTCCGACGGCGCGGTGCAGGTCACGCTCACCTTCGAGAACGGCACCAACCCGGACATCGCCCAGGTGCAGGTGCAGAACAAGCTGCAGCTGGCCACGCCGCTGCTGCCGCAGATCGTGCAGCAGCAGGGCATCAACGTGGTGAAGTCCAGCTCCGGCTTCCTGATGGTGGTGGGCTTCGTATCCGAGGATGGCCGCCTGGACGGCGAAGACATCTCCGACTTCGTCAACGCCCATCTGGTCGACCCGCTCAGCCGCGTCGCCGGCGTGGGCAATATCGAAGTGTTCGGTTCCAAGTACGCCATGCGCATCTGGCTGGACCCGAACAAGCTCGACACCTACAAGCTGACGCCGCCCGAAGTGGCGGCCGCGCTGCGCGCGCAGAACCAGCAGGTGGCGGTGGGCCAGATCGGCGGCAACCCCGCGGTGAAGGGCCAGCAGATCAACGCCTCGGTGATCGCGCAGCAGCGCCTGCAGACGCCGGAGCAGTTCCGCCAGATCGTGATCCGCAGCAATACCGACGGGTCGGTGCTGACCCTGGGCGACGTCGCGCGCGTGGAGCTGGGCCTGCAGGACTACGGCTCGGCCAGCAAGTACAACGGCAAGTCCGCCACCGGCATCGCCGTCTCGCTCACCTCCGGCGCCAACGCGCTGGCCACGGCCGAGCGCGTGAAGGCCGCGCTCAAGCAGATGGAGCCCTCATTCCCGCGCGGCGTGAAGTCGGTGATCGCGTTCGACACCACGCCGTTCGTGCGCGTGTCGATCGAAGGCGTGATCAAGACCCTGCTCGAAGCGATCGTGCTGGTGTACCTGGTGATGTACCTGTTCCTGCAGAACTTCCGCGCCACGCTGATCCCGACCATCGCGGTGCCGGTGGTGCTGCTGGGCACCTTCGGCGTGCTCGCGGCGATGGGTTATTCGATCAACATGCTCACCATGTTCGCCATGGTGCTGGCGATCGGCCTGCTGGTGGACGACGCCATCGTGGTGGTGGAGAACGTCGAGCGCGTGATGAGCGAGGAGGGGCTGTCGCCGCTGGAAGCCACGCGCAAGTCGATGTCGCAGATCACCGGCGCGCTGGTGGGCATCGCCCTGGTGCTGTCGGCGGTGTTCGTGCCGATGGCTTTCCTGAGCGGTTCCACCGGCGTGATCTACCGGCAGTTCTCGGTGACCATCGTGTCGTCGATGGCCTTGTCGGTGCTGGTGGCGATCGTGCTGACGCCGGCGCTGTGCGCCACCTTGCTGAAGCCGATCGCCAAAGGCCATCACGCCTCCGATCGCGGCTTCTTCGGCTGGTTCAACCGCCGCTTCGACCAGGGCACGCGCAAGTACCAGGGCGTGGTGGGCGCGATCATCGCGCGCGGCCGGCGCTTCCTGCTGGTGTTCGTGGCGATGAGCGCGGCGATGGTGGTGGTGTTCCTGCGCCTGCCCACCTCGTTCCTGCCGATGGAAGACCAGGGCTTTCTGTTCACCATGGTGCAGGCGCCGGTAGGCGCCACCACCGAGCGCACGGCGCGCGTGATGGGCCGCATCGAGCAGCATTTCATGGCCGACCCGGCGGTGGACTCGGTGTTCTCCGTGCTCGGCTTCAGCTTCGCCGGCAACGGCCAGAACGCCGGCATGGCCTTCGTGCAGCTGAAGGACTGGAGCGAGCGCCATGGCGAAGCCGCCAGCCTCAATGCGGTGGCCGGCAATGCCATGGGTGCCTTCAGCCAATACAAGGACGCGCTGGCCTTCGCCTTCGCGCCGCCGGCGGTGCCGGAGCTGGGCAATTCGGCGGGCTTCGATTTCTATCTGAAGGACAACGCCGGCCTGGGCCACGAAGCGCTGGTGGCGGCGCGCAACCAGTTCCTGCAGGAAGCCGCGCAGAGCAAGCTGCTGGCCAATGTGCGCGCCAACGGCCAGGACGACACGCCGCAGTTCCGCATCGACGTGGACTACAAGAAGGCCGCGGCGCAGGGCCTGTCGATCGGCGATCTCAACGACACGCTGACCATGGCCTGGGGCGGCCAGTACATCGACGACTTCATGGACCGCGGCCGCGTCAAGCGCGTGTTCGTGCAGGCCGATGCGCCGTTCCGCATGGCGCCGGAGGATTTCGAGAAGTGGTCGGTGCGCAATGCCGCCGGCGCGATGGTGCCGTTCCGCGCCTTCGCCAGCACGCGCTGGGATTTCGGTTCGCCCCGCCTGGAACGCTACAACGGCGTGTCCGCGATGCAGATCAATGGCGAAGCCGCGCCGGGCGTGAGTTCGGGTGACGCCATGGCCGAAATCGAAAAACTGGTGGCCAGGCTGCCGGCTGGCGTCGGCCTGGAATGGACCGGGCAGTCGTACCAGGAGCGCGAGGCCGGTGCGCAGGCGCCGATGCTGTACACGCTGTCGGTGCTGGTGGTGTTCCTGTGCCTGGCCGCGCTGTACGAGAGCTGGTCGATTCCCACCTCGGTGCTGCTGGTGGCGCCGCTGGGCATTCTGGGCACGGTGCTGGCGGCGTACTTCCGCGGGCTGGATCGCGACGTGTACTTCCAGGTGGCGATGCTCACCACGGTGGGCCTGTCGAGCAAGAACGCGATCCTGATCGTGGAGTTCGCCAAGGAGAACGTGGAGAAGGGCATGGCCCTGCTCGACGCCACCTTGCTGGCGGTGCGCACGCGCCTGCGGCCGATCCTGATGACTTCGCTGGCCTTCGGCCTGGGCGTGCTGCCGCTGGCGCTGGCCAATGGGGCGGGTTCCGGCGCACAGCGCGCGATCGGCACCGGCGTGCTGGGCGGCATGGTCGCCGGTACGGCGCTGGGCCTGTTCTTCGTGCCGCTGTTCTTCGTGCTGGTGCAGCGGCTGTTCGGGCGGCGCAAGCGCGCCGTGGGCGGCGTGGCCGTCGCCGGAGATACCTCGTATGAATAAGTCTTTCATTTTGAGTTGTGCGGTCACGCTCGCCTTGGGCCTGAGCGGCTGCGTAAGCCTGGCGCCGAAGGTGCCGGCCGCGCAGCCGGATGTTCCGGCAAGCTGGCCGTTGCCCGAGAACAGCGTGGCGCCCGACGCTTCGGCTCCGGCCGGCAGCCAGGGCCGCACCGCGGATATCGGCTGGCGCCAGTTCTATGTCGATCCGCGCCTGTCCGCGCTGATCGAACAGGCGCTGCACAACAACCGCGATCTGCGCGTGGCCGTGCTCAACGTGGAGAAGGCGCGCGCGCAGTACCGCATCCAGCGCGCGGACCGCCTGCCGTCGATCGCCGCCACCGCGTCGCTGCAGCGCAGCCGCGACATCAACCAGCCGCAGCCGATCACCCAGCAATACCGCGCCGAACTGGGCACTACCCAGTTCGAGCTGGACCTGTTCGGCCGCGTCGCCTCGCTGAGCACCGGCGCGCTGGAGCGCTACCTGGCCGAAGGCGAGGCCAGCCGCAGCGCGCAGCTGAGCCTGATCGCCGAAGTGGCCAATGCCTGGCTGACGCTGGCGGCGGACCGCGAGTCGCTGAAGGTGGCGCAGGCCACGCGCGACACGCAGGAGGCTTCATTCAAATTGACTGAACAACGCCATGCGCTCGGCGCGGCCTCGAGCCTGGATGTCAGCCAGGCGCAGACCACGGTCGAAACCGCGCGCGCCGACATGGCGCGCTACACCGGCCAGGTGGCGCAGGACATTAATGCGCTGCGCCTGCTGGCGGGCGGCGCGCTGGACGAAGCGCTGCTGCCCACCGGCCTGGGCGACGACGCCACCATGCTCGGCGCGCTGCCGGCGGAGTTGCCCTCGGATGTACTGCTGCGCCGCCCGGACATCCTGCAGTCGGAACATCTGCTGCGCGCGGCCAATGCCGATATCGGCGCGGCGCGCGCGGCGTTCTTCCCGTCCATCCTGCTGACCGGCAGCGTGGGCACGGCCAGCGGGCAGCTCAACAATCTGTTCGACAGCGGCACCCGCGTGCGGAGCTTCGCGCCGCAGATCAGCCTGCCGATCTTCCAGGGCGGCCGCCTGCGCGCGCAGCTGGCCGGCGCCAAGGCCGATCAGCAGATCGCGCTGGCGCAATACGAGAAGGCCATCCAGGCCGGCTTCCGCGAAGTGGCCGACGCGCTGGCGCTTACTTCCACCCTGGCCGGGCAGCGCCAGGCGCAGGAGGCGCTGGTGGGCGCGGCGGCGCGGGCGGACGAGCTGTCGCGGGCGCGCTACAAGGCCGGCAAGGACAGCTACCTGGTGGCGCTGGATGCGCAGCGCGCGCTGTACGCCGCGCAGCAGCAGCTGATCGCGACGCGGCTGGCCGAGCAGACCAACCGGGTCACTTTGTATAAAGTGCTGGGCGGCGGCTGGAACGAGCGCAGCCCTATCCCCGGTACCCCATGAGCCGCGACGACAAGAACGACGAAACCACCTTGAGCCCGCGCGCGCGCGAACAGCGCGAGCGCATCCTGGCCGCGGCGCAGCACTGCTTCGTGAAATACGGCTTCCATGCCGCCAGCATGGCGAACATCGCCGAAGCGGCGGCGATGAGCGCCGGCCTGATCTACCGCTACTTCCCGAACAAGAGCTCGATCGTGCTGGCCATCATCGAGCGCCAGAGCGAGATGGAGCTGGAGGACATCCGCGCGCTCGGCGCCTCGACCGATCCGGTCGACGCGCTGATGGAATGCTTCGTGGAATGGAGCCGGCCGCGTCCGGACATGCGCATCATGAATGCCGCGCTGTTCCTGGAAACCAGCGCGGAAGCCACCCGCGACAAGCAGGTGGCGAACGCGATCCACCACGCGGACGAGCTGGCCTGCACCGAGTTTCGCCAATGGCTGGAGAAGCCCGCGGAGGAAGGCGGCATCGGCATGTCGCCGGCGATCAGCGAGCGGCGTTCGCTGGCATTGATGCTGCTGGTCGAGGGGCTGGCGGTGCGTGCGGCGAGGGATCCGAAGCTGGATACGGAGTTGTTGCGGGAGGCGTTGGCTGAGGTTGTGCACAAGTTGATGGAAGAGTAAGTACATGGAGCCCTTCGCCCCTCCGGGGAGAAGGTGGCGGCGGCCGGATGAGGGGCGGCCCTTGCGGGGCCATTGCTACGAAGCGAAGAAAAGCTTTTAGCCTTTCTCGACCCTCCGCTCACCGCTCCGCCCGGCCCCTCACCCCGGCCCTCTCCCCGGAGGGGAGAGGGGGAAAGGCGGCGTGCTTGTTCGCGGTCGACGGACGCGCCAAGCTTGGCCTTTCCCCATCGAGGACTGGCCGTGGACTGGGTCGACCTGCGCAGCGATACCGTGACCAAGCCCACCCGCGCCATGCGCGAGGCCATGTTGCTGGCCGAAGTGGGCGACGACGTCTACGGCGAAGATCCCACGGTCAACGCCTTGCAGGCGAAGCTGGCCGATGAACTCGGCTTCGAGGCGGCGCTGTTCGTGCCGACCGGCACGCAGTCGAACCTGCTGGCGCTGATGTCGCACTGCGAGCGCGGCGACGAATACCTGGTCGGCGCCGACGCGCACACTTACAAGTTCGAAGGCGGCGGCGCCGCGGTGCTGGGTTCGATCCAGCCGCAGCCGATTCCGCACGAGCCGGACGGCAGCCTGGCGCTGGACAAGCTGGCCGCGGCGATCAAGCCGGTCGACCCGCACTTCGCGCGCACAAAGCTGCTGGCCCTGGAAAACACCTGGCACGGCCGCGCGCTCCCGCTGGATTACCTGCACGCCGCGCAGAAATTCGCGCGCGAACGCGGGCTGGGCTTTCATCTCGACGGTGCGCGGCTGTTCAACGCCGCAGTGGCCAGCGGCGTGCATGCGCGCGAGATCGCGAGCCTGTTCGATACCGTCTCGGTCTGCCTGTCGAAGGGGCTGGGCGCGCCGGTGGGTTCGGTACTGCTCGGTCCCGGCGCACTCGTGGAGAAGGCGCGGCGCTGGCGCAAGGTGGCCGGCGGCGGCTGGCGCCAGGCCGGCATGCTCGCGGCGGCGGCCATCCATGCGCTGGATCATCACGTGGCGCGCCTGGCCGAGGATCACGCGCGCGCCGCCACGCTGGCGGCACGCATGGGCGAGATTCCCGGGGTGAAGCTATTGGGCCATCACACCAATATGGTGTTCGTGGACGTGCCGGCGGCGCATCTGCGCGAACTCGACGCGCATCTGCGCGAAGCCAGGGTGCGCATCAGCATCGGCTATCTGCCGACCTTGCGGCTGGTCACGCATCTGGATATCGACGACGACGGCGTAGAACGCACCGTCGATGCGTTCCGCGCGTTTTTCCGGCATTGAGGCCTCAGGCCGGCGGCTGGTCGAAGCGCTTGATGAAATCGCGCACCTGCGGATAGACCACTTCGCGCCAGCGGCGGCCGCTGAAGATGCCGTAATGGCCGGCGCCTTCGATCACCTTGTGCGCGCGCCGGTCGGTCGGGATCCCGCTGCACAGCGTATGCGCCGCCTGGGTCTGGCCAAGGCCGGAGATATCGTCCAGCTCGCCTTCCACGGTGAGCAGGGCGCTCTTGGTGATGGCGGCGGGCGTCACGCGTTCGCCGCGCACGTCCCATAGCCCGCGCGGCAGCAGGAACTGCTGGAACACGGTGTGGATGGTGTCGAGGTAATACTCGGCCGGCATGTCCAGCACGGCGTTGTATTCGTCGTAGAACTTGCGGTGCGCCTGGGCGTCGTCCAGGTCGCCGCGCAGCAGGTCGAGATAGAAATCCCAGTGCGAATTCAGATGGCGGCTGGGGTTCATCGCCACGAAGCCCGCATGCTGGAGGAAGCCCGGATACACCTCGCGGCCATGGCCGGGGTAGTTCGGCGGCACGGTGTGGATCAGGTTGCCCTTGAACCAGCTCAGCGGCTGCGTGGTGGCCAGGCTGTTGACGCCGGTGGGATTGCTGCGCGGCTCGATCGGGCCGCCCATCATGGTCAGGCTCAGCGGCGTGGTTTCGCCGCGCGCGGCCATCAGCGACACCGCGGCCAGCACCGGCACCGTCGGCTGGCACACCGAGATCACGTGCAGGCGATGCGCGCCGATATGGCGGATGAACTCCTGCACGTATTCGACGTAGTCATCCAGATGGAACGCGCCTTGCTCGGCCGGCACCATGCGCGCGTCGACCCAGTCGGTGATGTACACCTTGTGGTCGCGCAGCAGGGTACGCACGGTGTCGCGCAGCAGGGTGGCGTGGTGGCCGGACAGCGGTGCGACGACCAGCACCGACGGCTCGTTCTTCAGGCGCTCGATGGTGTCCTGGTCGTCGCTGTAGCGCTTGAAGCGCTTGAGCTCGCAGAACGGCTTGGCCAGCACGGTACGCTCGACGATGGCGATGTCCTGCCCGTGCGATTGCACCTGGTGGATATCGAACGCGGGCTTCTCGTATTCCTTGCCCAGCCGGTGCAGCAGTTCGTAACCGGCGGCCATGCGCTGCGCGCCGGGCACCTGGGCGAACGGGCCCGAAGGATCGGTCAGCATCTTCGCGCTGGCATCGGCGTAGTGGCTGAGCGGACCGAGGAAGGCGCGCTGCCATTCGTGAATCTGATAGAGCATGCGGGAAAGCCGGGCGGGCGGAAAAATCCGATTCTACCTGCTCCCGCGCTTCCGTGCTGCGATGCCGCAAGATTGTTATGCCAACGTAATCAGCGCCTTGCGTAGGTTGGGGTGAGCCGACAGGCGAACCCCAACATCGCGACCTCCGGGAGCTCCGCATCGTTGCGGTTCGCCTGCCGGCTCACCCCAACCTACGGTTTGCGGCAGACGAGCAGGATTTCGTCCACGCCCGTGGTGTCGCCCAGCCCCGCGCGCCACTGTAGCGGCTTCTGCATGCGCACCGCGATCGGCATGAACACGCGGTTGTACCACCACATCGCGCGCTCCCTTTTATGCGTGAGATACCACTGGCCGATCTCGAGCAGGCGCGAGGATTTCGGCTGCATGCCGTAGACCGCGCTCTGCTCGATGCGGAAGCCGTGTTGCGCCAGGCGCGCATGGATGTCGTCCGGCTCGTAGCGGCGGCAATGGCCGACGAATTCGTCGAACGGCGTCCACGCCGCGGTATGCAGCGGCACCGACAGCAGCAAGGTGGCGCCGGGCGCGGCGACGCGGGCGAGTTCTTTCAGTGCGCCGATGTCGTCCGCCACGTGCTCCAGGATGTCGAACGCGCAGACCAGGTCGAACTGTGCATCGGCATAGGGCAGGGCGCCGATGGTGCCGTGCACCGCGCTGGCGCCGTGGCGGCGCAGCTTGCGCAGCGCCTCGGCGCTGAGGTCGACGAAGCAGGTGTCCTGCAGCGGCAGGCGCGGGCGCAGCCCCGGTGCAATCTCCAGCCGGCGCGTGGATGCGGCGGCCAGTTCGCGTACCAGCGGCCAGGTATTGAAGCGCTCCGGGGGCACCAGCCGGGCTTGCGCCCACAGGGGTTCGTAGAAGCCGCGGTTGGCGGCGGCCAGGTCGGCGTCGCTGCGCGGCGCAGGCGCGAAGTGGGTGGGCATCGGGCTAGTGTGGCTCGGGCCCGGCTGACAAGCGAGTGAATGCGGGCGTGAGTTCTTGCGTCAGCCGATGCGCACCACTTCGGTGCCGGCGATCACGTCGTGCAGCGCGCGCCGGCGCGCATTGGTCAGCGCCCAGGCGAAGTAAATGACCCAGGCAATAAGCACTGCCCATAGCGCCACCGACGTGCTGGATACGCGGGCCAGTTCCAGCAGCAGCAGCGGCGCGGCACCCGCCAGCAGACGGATCAGCGCCTGCGCGAAACGCACCCGCCCGCCATCCACGCGCACCAGCCGCAGGCGCCACGGCCGCATGCCCAGCGTCTGTCCGCCGCGCAGCCACGAGGCGATGAAATACGCCGACAGCACCAGGCCCTGCAGCGGCTGGTACCACCACACCGTTTCCACGTGGCCGGCGGTGGCGATCAGCTGGCCGCCGGTGGCGCGCTGGCAGGCGTAGCCCACCATGGCAAGGATGGCGATTACCGCCCACAGGTCGTAGAACAGCGCCAGCAGCCGGCGCGGCAAGGTGGCGGGCATAAGCGAAGGATTCGGGATGCTCGGGTTCATTCGTCGGCTTGCGTCCGGCGCGCGCTATGCCCAGCATCTCGCGCATGTCAGAGAAAGCCGCAAGTATCGCCGAAGCCGACCAGCGCAGCATCGCCGCCTTCCTGGAGCGCGTGTGGTCGGAGGACGGCCTGTCCGACCGCACCCTCGATGCCTACCGCCGCGACCTCGAAGGCCTGGCCCGCTGGCTGGCCGGGCGGAACTTGAGCCTGAACCAGGCGCGGCGCCAGCATCTGTCCGAATACCACGGCGCGCAGCCGGTGGCGGTGCGCTCGATGGCGCGGCGGCAGTCCTCGTTCCGCCGCTACTACGGCTTCGTGGCGCGCAACGAGCCGGGCTTCGAAGATCCCACCCTGCTGATCGAACGCCCGCGCACGCCGCGCAGCCTGCCCAAGGCCCTGGCGGAGCGCGAGATCGAAGGCCTGCTGCAGGCGCCGGACCTGGACACCACCCTGGGCCTGCGCGACCGCGCGATGCTGGAGCTGATGTACGCCTCGGGCCTGCGCGTGTCCGAGCTGGTCGAGCTGCCGCTGGCCTCGCTCAATCTGCGTCAGGGCGTGCTGCGCGTCACCGGCAAGGGCGGCAAGGACCGCCTGGTGCCGGTGGGCGAGCTGGCGCTGGAGCGGATCGAGGCTTACCTCGCGGCGGCGCGCCCGGTGCTGGCCAAGGGGCGCCAGCCGGCGGCGCTGTTCCTGAGCAAGCGCGGCGAAGGCATGACGCGGCAGATGTTCTGGACCCTGGTCAAGCGCTATGCGCTGCGCGTGGGCATCGTGGCCAAGCGCATCTCGCCGCACGTGCTGCGGCATTCCTTCGCCACCCATCTGCTGAACCACGGCGCCGACCTGCGCGCGCTGCAGATGCTGCTGGGCCACAGCGCGCTCAGCACCACGCAGATCTACACGCTGGTGGCCAAGGAAGGACTCAAGCGGCTGCATGCGCAGCACCATCCGCGCGGTTGAGACGGGTCCGACGGAGCATTTAGGCGGCCTGTGCGAGAATCCGGCCATCCCCCGATCATTCCGTGCCGAACGGAAGCCAGTGAGGTTTGCGATGTTCAAGAATGGATGGCTGGCCCTGTGCGCCAGCGTGGTTTGCGCGGTGGCGTTCGCCCAGCCGGCGCGCGCCGCCGACGATGCGGCCAAGGCCGGTCCCGAGGACACCGTGCGCCAGGCGGTGCTGGGCCTCGCCAGCAAGGTGAAGATCGAATCGATCAGGCCGGCGCCGCTGCCGGGCTTCTACCAGGTGATCGCCTCCGGCCAACTGGTCTATGTGAGCGCCGATGGCAAGTACATGCTCACCGGCAACCTGATCGACCTGTCCAGCAAGAAGGACATGAGCGACCTGGTCTGGGCCGACTTCCGCAAGGCGCAGCTCGACAAGCTGCCCGTCAGCGACCGCATCGTGTTCGGCCCGGCCAAGCCGCGCTACAAGGTCACCGTGTTCACCGACGTCAACTGCGGCTACTGCCGCGCGCTGCACCAGCACGTGGACGACTTCACCAAGGCCGGTATCGCCCTGGAATACGTGGCCTGGCCGCGCGAAGGCGTGACCAGCACCGCGGGCAACCCCACCCCGACCTATACCGAAATGGTCTCGGTATGGTGCGCGGCGGACCGCAAGGCCGCCTTCAGCGCCGCCAAGGAGGGCAAGCAGCCCAAGTCGGCCACCTGCGCCAACCCCGTGAAGGACGAGTTCGACCTGGGCGTGCGCTTAGGCGTCACCGGCACCCCGACCATCGTGGCCGAGGACGGCACCGTGCTCGGCGGCTACATGACCCCCGATCAGCTGATCGAAGCCCTGCAGAAGCGTGGGATTAAGCCGGTCGGGGGCTGAGGTCTCCGCGGTGTAGAGCCCCTCTCCCACCGGGAGAGGGGTTGGGGTGGGGTACGGGCGGACCGTAACGCTGCGCTCCGCCCGTACCCTCATCCGGCTGCCGCCACCTTCTCCCGGAGGGAGAAGGGAGGCACTCCAGGAGGCTGAGGGGATGCCTGTCCACCCCTCCCCGATGTTGTCCTGCAGCATGGAGTAGAATGGACGGCTTCTCCGCATAGCTCCCGTTCCCCGCCATGATCGCTCTCGACGGGCAGGCCGCCCTTTCCCCGTTCCGCCTCGAACGCCTCAATGCCCGCCTGGATGCCCTGCATCGCGGCGCCCGCGTGCAGGCTTCCTGGTTCGTCTACTTCATCGACGCCGACGCCGCCCCGGAAGGCGAGGCGCGCCAGCGGCTGCTGGAAGTGCTGGAGGCGAAGGAAAGCGCCACCGAGAACGCCTCGCTGTGGGTGGTGCCCCGCCTGGGCACGATCTCGCCCTGGTCGAGCAAGGCCACTGACATCCTCCACGGCGCCGGTTTCGCGGTGCGCCGGGTGGAGCGCGGCGTGGCCTATCAGATCGCCGGCCTGCCCGAGCCGGGCGCGCCCGAATACGACGCGATGATGGCGGTGCTGTGCGACGCCATGACGCAGTCGGTGCTCCATCGCATCGACGAGGCCAAGGGCCTGTTCCTGGCCGGCAAGCCCGGCGACCTGGTGCACATCCCGCTGGGCGGCGACCCGCGCGCGGCCCTGGCCAAGGCCAATGCCGAGCTGGGCCTGGCGCTGGCCGAGGACGAGATCGACTACCTGGCCGAGCGCTACGCCGAGCTGGGCCGCGATCCCACCGACGCCGAACTCTTCATGTTCGCCCAGGCCAATTCCGAGCACTGCCGCCACAAGGTGTTCAACGCCAGCTGGACGCTGGACGGCCAGCCGCAGGACAAGAGCCTGTTCGGCATGATCAAGAACACCCACCAGCATTCGCCCGCCTACACGCTGTCCGCCTACAAGGACAACGCTGCGGTGATCGAGGGCAGCGACGGCAAGCGCTTCTTCAGCGGCGCCGACGGCGTGTGGCGCCGCAGCGGCGAGCGCATCGACTACGCGATCAAGGTGGAAACGCATAACCATCCCACCGCGATCGCACCCTGGCCGGGCGCGGCCACCGGCGCCGGCGGCGAGATCCGCGACGAAGGCGCCACCGGCCGCGGCGCCAAGCCGAAGGCGGGGCTCAGCGGCTTCTCGGTGTCCGACCTGCGCATTCCCGGCCATCCGCAGCCGTGGGAAGTGGAGCGTCCGCTGCCGCCGCGCATGGCCAGCGCGTTCGAGATCATGCGCGACGGCCCGCTCGGCGCCGCCGCGTTCAACAACGAATTCGGCCGCCCCTGCCTGGGCGGCTATTTCCGCACCTACGAGCACGAGACCGGCGAAGCCGGCGTGCGCCGCGGCTACGACAAGCCGATCATGATCGCCGGCGGCCTGGCCAATATCCGCTCCGGCCACGTGCAGAAGCTGGAGATCCAGCCCGGCCACAAGGTGATCGTGCTGGGCGGCCCGGCCATGCTGATCGGCCTGGGCGGCGGCGCCGCCTCGTCGGTCGCTTCCGGCACCTCCAGCGCGGAGCTGGATTTCGCCTCCGTGCAGCGCGACAACGCCGAGATGGAGCGCCGCTGCCAGCAGGTGATCGACAGCTGCTGGTCGCTGGGCGAGAACAACCCCATCGTGAGCATCCACGACGTCGGCGCGGGCGGTCTTTCCAACGCCATTCCCGAACTGCTCAACGATGCGGGCGTGGGCGGCGTGATCGATCTCTCGAAGGTGCCGTGCGACGACCCGTCGCTGTCGCCGATGCAGGTGTGGAGCAACGAATCGCAGGAGCGCTACGTGCTCGGCATCGCCGCCGAGCGCCTGGCCGAGTTCGAAGCGTTCTGCGTGCGCGAGCGCTGCCCCTACGCGGTGGTCGGCGACGCCACCGAAGAGCGCCGCCTGCTGGTCACCGACCCGCGCCGCGAGCTCACCGTCATCGACCTGCCGATGGACGTGCTGTTCGGCAAGGCGCCGCGCATGCACCGCGACGCCAGGCGCGTGAAGCCGCGCATCGACGTGGTGCCGGATCTGTCCGGCATCAGCATGGACGAGGCCCTGCGCCGCGTGCTGCGCCTGCCCACCGTGGGCAGCAAGAGCTTCCTGGTCACCATCGGCGACCGCACCGTGGGCGGCTTGAATCATCGCGATCCGATGGTCGGCCCCTGGCAGGTGCCGGTGGCCGATTGCGCCGTGACCATCGCCGATTTCGACGGCTACGCCGGTGAAGCCATGGCCATGGCCGAGCGCGCGCCGGTAGCCCTGCTGAGCAGCGCGGACGCCGCGCGCCTGGCGGTGGGCGAGGCCATCACCAACCTGGCCGCCGCGCCGATCCGTTCGCTGGGCGAAGTGCGCCTGTCGGCGAACTGGATGGCCGCGGTGAACCACCCCGGCGAAGACGCGGCCCTGTTCGATGCGGTCAAAGCCGTGGGCATGGAACTGTGCCCGGAGCTGGACATCTCCATCCCGGTGGGCAAGGACTCGCTGTCCATGCAGACCGTATGGACCGACGGCGACCAGCCGCAGCGCACGATCGCGCCGGTGTCGCTGGTGGTCACGGGTTTTGCGCGCGTGCACGACGTGCGCCGCACGCTCACCCCGCAGTTGCGCCTGGACCGCGGCGATTCCGACCTGTGGCTGCTGGACCTCGGCGGCGGCCGCGACCGCCTCGGCGGTTCCGCGCTGACCCAGGTGTTCAACCGCGGCGGCGGCGTGCCGCCGGACCTGGACGACGCCGGGCATCTGAAGGGCCTGTTCGACCTGGTGCAGGAAGCCAATGCGGCCGGCCTGCTGCTGGCTTATCACGACCGTTCCGACGGCGGCGCCATCGTCACCCTGCTGGAAATGGCCTTCGCCGGCCATTGCGGCCTGGAAATCCAGCTCGAAGGCTGGGCCGAGGCCGCGCTGCGCGCGCTGTTCAATGAGGAACTGGGCGCCGTGGTGCAGGTGGCGCAGGCCAACCGCGAGGCGTTCGAGGCGCTGCTGGTCAAGCACGGCCTGGCCGGCATGAGCTATCGCATCGGCCATCCGAAGGAAAAGCTCGGCATCAAGCTTTTCCACGGCGGCGAGAAGCAGTTCGCCTGGAAGTGGACCGAGCTGTTCGCCGCGTGGAACGAAACCAGCCACCACATGCAGCGCCTGCGCGACAACCCGCTCAGCGCCGACGCGGAACTGGAATGGCGCCTGGACGATGCCGACCCGGGTATCAGCCCCAAGCTCAGCTTCGACCCGTCCGAGGACGTGGCCGCGCCGCTGATCGCCAAGGGCGCGCGTCCGCGCGTGGCGATCCTGCGCGAGCAGGGCGTCAACGGCCAGGTGGAAATGGCCGCCGCGTTCGACCGCGCCGGCTTCGAGGCGGTGGACGTGCACATGTCCGACCTGGCCAGCGGCCGCATCAGGCTGGCGGATTTCCGCGGTTTCGCGGCCTGCGGCGGTTTCTCGTACGGCGACGTGCTGGGCGCCGGCCGCGGCTGGGCCACCTCGATCATGTACAACGAAATGCTGCGCGCGGAGTTCACCGCGTTCTTCGCCGACACCAGCAAGTTCGCGCTGGGCGTGTGCAACGGCTGCCAGATGCTGTCGCAGCTGAAGGAGATCATCCCGGGCGCGCAGCATTGGCCGAAGTTTTTGCGCAATGCGTCCGAGCAGTACGAAGGCCGCGTCGCCACGCTGGAAGTGCTCGATTCGCCCAGCATCTTCTTCAAGGGCATGGCCGGTTCGCGCATCCCGGTGGCGGTGGCGCACGGCGAAGGCCGCGTGAGCTTCCCGCAGGTGTGCAGCCCGTCGAAGTCCGGCGGCGCGGTGCGCTTCGTCGACAACCGCGGCCGTCCGACCGAGCACTACCCGCTCAATCCGAACGGCTCGCCGGGCGGCCTGGCCGGCTTCACCGCGGCCGACGGCCGCGTGACGATCATGATGCCGCACCCCGAGCGCGTGTTCCGCAGCGCGCAGATGAGCTGGCATCCGGATCACTGGGGCGAGGACTCGCCGTGGATGCGCATGTTCCGCAACGCCAGGGTGTGGTGCGGCTGACAGCCCGCCATAAGCTTGCGACCGGGCGCGCCGCATGAATGCGCCCGGCCAGCGTTTCGCGCGCTGGCTGCTGCTGGCCGGATGGGCGGTACTGCTGGCGCTGCTGCCGTGGTGGCTGGGATGGGCGTTGCTGGTCGTGCTTGCCGCGGGTGCGGTGATCTATGCGCGCCGCTCCCATCCTCGAGGTGAACTCTGCCGCAGCGGCCTGAAGTGGGGCCTGCCGGGCATGCTGTTCGCCGTGCAGCGTGCGCTCGGCGGCGATCTCATTGCCTGGGGCGCGGCCTTGCTCGGCGCCCTGGTCGGCTATTCGCTGGTGGCATTGCTGGAATCGCTGCTGCTGCATCGCGTGCGGCGCGCGTCGGCACCGACGCCGGAATGGAGCGAGCTGGCGATGGCGCCGGTGGGGCCGCCGGCGCGCATCATCGAGCTGGCGCCGGTGCAATGGCGCGATGCGGCCGACGTGCCCGAGCTGCACTACGAAGCCACCGGCCAGGACGAAGGCAACTATCGCCTCGCCGATGGGCACACACTGCGGCGCCTGGGTCCGCGCTGCAGCTTCAGTCCGCAGGGCCGCTGGTTCGCGGCGAACCCGGCCGGCGGCAGCGGCGAGCTGCTGTTCGAGTTCGCACGCGGCAGGCAGCACCGCCTGCGCGGCTGGGAACTGTGCGGCTGGGACCAGGACGATGCTCCGTGGCTGGCGCGCCATGCCGACGGCGTGCCGGTGCCGCTGCACGAAGCACTGGGCCAGGACGCGCCGCGCGATTGATGCTCCCTCCACCGGGATGTCGCGCCGCGGCTATGCCGTTCGCCGGCCGCTCCCCCATACTTGGCGATCATGAATTCAGCCTTCGAAACCACACCCCTCGTCAGCGTGATCGTGGTTGCCGCCGATAGCGGCCCCACGCTGCGCGAATGTGTAGGACGCGTGATGGCATGCGAGGTGCCGCTGGAATTGATCCTGGTGGACAACGGGTCGTCCGATGGCATTCCGCAGGCGATCGAGCGCGCGATGCAGCACGAGTGGCGGCTGCGTCCGCTCTACAACCACGCCAATCTCGGTTTCGGTCCCGCGGTGAATCGCGGCGCCGCGCAGGCGCGGGCCAAGTTGCTGCTGATCCTCAACCCGGACTGCATGCTCGACGACGCCAGCCTGCGGCGCCTGCTGGAACTGCAGCAGGCGCATCCGAAGGCGGGCGTGATCGGCGCGGTGGTGTGCGACGAGCAAGGCCGGCCGGATCGCGCTTCGTATCGCCGCGATCCTTATCTCGGCCGCGCGCTGCGCACCTTCATGGGGCAGGGCGAGGGCGTGAACATCGGCGGCGAGATGCCCGCGGAACCTGTGCAGGTGGAAGCGGTGTCGGGTGCGCTGATGCTGATGCCGCGCGTGGCGTTCGAGAACCTCCGCGGTTTCGACGAGGAATACTTCCTGCACTGCGAAGACCTGGACCTGTGCCGCCGCGCGCGCGATGCCGGCTATCAGGTGTGGCTGGCCGGCGACGTGCGCGTGCTGCACGGCAAGGGCGGCTCCAGCCGGCACCGGCCGGTATTCGTCAGCTGGCACAAGCATCGCGGCATGTGGCGCTGGTTCCGCAAGTTCGATCCGGCGGCACGCAACCCGCTCGTGTCCGCCGTGGTGTGGCTGGGCCTGTGGGCGCATTTCCTGCTGAAGATCCCCGGCCAGTGGCTGCGCCTGCTGCGCCGCCGTCCGGCGCCCGCGGCGAGCGACGCATGAGCGCTGCGCAGGCGCGCGTCGCCACGCTGGCGACGCTGGGGCTGGTCGCGGTCACCACCATCTGGGGTTCCACGTTCTTCCTGATCAAGGATCTGGTCGGGCGCATGGCGCCGGCGGATTTCCTGGCGGTGCGTTTCCTGATCGCGGCGGCAGCGATGCTGCTGCTGTTCCATCGCTCGCTGCTGAGGCTGGGCCGGCGCGAATGGCTGCAAGGTGTGGCGCTCGGCTTGGTGTACGGCGTGGCGCAGCTGCTGCAGACGACCGGGCTGGAACACACCTCGGCCAGCATCAGCGGTTTCGCCACCGGCATGTATGTGGTGTTCACGCCGCTGCTCGGCACCGTGCTGCTGCGGCAGCGTCTGCCGTCCATCACTTGGATTGCCGTGCTGCTCGCCGTCGGCGGCCTGGCCTTGCTGGCGCTGCGCGGTTTCAGCCTTGGCTATGGCGTGTGGATCACGCTGGCGTCGGCTTTGCTGTACGGCCTGCATATCGTGGGGCTGGGCGTGTGGTCGCGGCCGGGGCATGCGTTCGCGCTGTCGACTTTGCAGATGCTGGTGATCGCCGCCGTGTGCCTGCTGGCTACGCTGCCGCATGGCCCTTCCTTGCCGCCGGATGCGAAGGCATGGGTGGCAGTGGTGTATATGGCCTTGGCCGCCGGTGCCGGCGCGATGCTGGTGCAGACCTGGGCGCAGGCGCATATCAGCGCGACGCGGGCGGCGATCGTGATGACGACGGAACCGGTATTTGCCGCCGGGTTTGCCGTGGCGTTCGGCGGGGAAGGGCTGACGTGGCGGATGCTGGCCGGCGGGGCCTTGATCCTCGGAGCGATGTATCTGGTGGAGCTGGCGCCGAGGCGCTCGAATGCTTTGCCTGCCGAGGCCGCGCACCACGAAGTGTAGGTTGGGGTGAGCCGCAGGCGAACCCCAGCGTCGCGGTGCACATGAGCGTGACGATGTTGGGGTTACTGGCTGCATCAGCAGCCAGCCCTTCGGGCCATCCGCTACGCGGATGTTCGCTACGGCATCCTGCCTTCGCAGTCGCCTACCGCTCACCCCAACCTACGGCGCTTTCTTCGGCCGCGGCTGCATCGCAATCCGCACCAGATAAACCACGATCGCGATATTCCCCAGCAGCACCACCAGCTTCAGCCAGCTGAAGTGCGCAATCGTCTCGTAGAACTCCACCGGCACCAGCGACCCGGTGGCGATCACCGTGAACCACTCCGCCCAGTGCTTGCGCAGCCACAGCCCCGTGCCCTCGGTGGCGAAGATCGCCGCATACGCCAGCGCCACGATCCCCACCGCCACGAACTTGCTCGGCCCCTGCTCCATCAGCAGATTCACCAGCTGCCAGCGCAGATGGTTGCTGTCCGTGAGCGACAGGTGCTCCAGCCAGTGCACCAGATGATCGAAGCTCTCCTGCCGGTTGAGCCTGAAGGCGGCGATCGCGACCAGGATCAAGCCGACGGTCTTGAATGCCTTGTAGATGGCGATGATGCGCAGGCCGAGACTGTGCTGCGCCTCGATTTCCGAGCTGGGCCGGGTGAGATGGCGGTCTGAGTGGGTCATGGTGGCCGGGGACTTGGCGATGTCCCATTGTCGCCGGAGCCGCCCTGGGGCGGGAATAGCCCAGGAGATTATGGGGCGGCTTGGTGATCCGACCCGGCAATGTGCAAATTTTGCACGTTAGTCCACTCGCTGAATGCATGGCCCTGCCGATGGGTGATACGAGCCAGGAAGGTCTTCAGAACCGGCACTGGGCTATTGGAAAAATCCAGGCGCTCATTGGACCGCACGCCAGCAATATCCCGTGCTTCCCCAAAAGCGCTTCAGGGATCGCACAACGTGGCTACGCCCAGCAGTCATAGCATTGCGTCCATGCAGATGGATGCTGCTCGCCATTGCGTTCCTTTTTCGCCTCTGTCCCAAGCAGGCAACACCCCCGCGCAGCCTGCGCGGTCCGGGTAATTCCGCGCTCCATATGTCCTTGCTATGGCTGCCTTCAAGGCGGCCGCCAGGTTTCCGCGGTCCATGGATAGCTCGCGGCCCCAGGGGGTATTCAAAATGAGGCAATTCGCATGTCGAAATCCAATAACCATGTCCTGCGCCGCCGCGAGCTGTATGTGGCGGCCGCGCTGATCCTTCCGGCCAGCGCGTTTGCGGCGATCACGCCGGTGGCGGGCGGGGCGAGCGTGCTGCCGGGCAATACGCCGGTGGTGAATATCGTTGCGCCCAACGCGGCGGGTGTATCGCACAACCGCTTCGAAGCGTTCGGTGTCGATGCGTCGGGCGTGGTGCTCAATAACAGCGTCAAGGCGGTGAAGTCGCAGCTCGCCGGCCAGATCGACGGCAATGCGAACTTCACCGGCCGCGCGGCCCAGGTGATCATCACCGAGGTTACCGGGAAGACCGCCACCGCGCTGAACGGCGCCATGGAAATCGCCGGGCAGCGCGCCACCCTGGTGGTGGCCAATCCGAACGGCATCAGCGCCGACGGCGCCAGCTTCATCAACGCCTCGCGCGTCACGCTGACCACCGGCACGCCGCAGCTGGATCGCTATGGCCGGCTGAATGCGCTGGAGGTGAATCAGGGCGTGATCAGCGTGACGGGCAAGGGGGTCGATGCGACCGGCGCCCAGCGCGCCGACTTGCTTGCACGCAGCGTGGAACTCAATGCCAAGCTGCAGGCCAGGCAGCTGAGCGTGGTCACCGGCGCGAACAAGATCGGCTATGCCAGCGGGCGCATTTCCGCGGCTGACGCCGCCGGTACGGCGCCGACGGTGGCGCTGGACGTGGCCGAGCTGGGCAGCATGTATGCCGATGCGATCCAGATGGTCGGCACCGAGCAGGGCGTGGGCGTGAACATCGCCGGCAAGATCGAAGCGGCGACTGGTTCGCTGAGCCTGGCCAATGCCGGTTCGGTGGATATTGCCGAATCGGCGACGCTGAAGACGCAGCGCTATGCGGACCTCAGCGCCGGTTTGAACGGCTGGGGTTATCCGATCGCCGACGATGCCGGCGTGAACGTGGCGGGCAAGGTCGACGCCGGTTCGCTCACGGTGAACAGCTCCGGCGCGCTGAAGGTGGCCAAGTCCGCCACGCTGACCGCGAAGAACGACGTCTATCTGCGTGCCGGCGATCGCTACGGCTATGCGGCCGACAGCGGCATCGACATGGCGGGCAAGGTGCAGGCCACCTCCGGCTCGGTGTCGGCCAGCGCGTCCGGTGCGATGAAGATCGCCGATGGCGGCAGCGTGCAGGCGCAGCGGGATCTGTATCTGTCGGCATCGAATATGGACAACGCCGGCGCGATGACCACGGTCAAGGGCAATATCTACGCGCGCGGCCCGGGCTTCTGGTCCAGCCAGTCGAGCAAGTTCGCCAACACCGGCTCGATCTCCGCCGGCGGCCGGGCCTACGTCACGGGCTTCGACGACAAAACAGTGAACGGAACCATCCATACCGCCAAGGGCGACTTCCTTCTGGACGAATACGGCCATCAGCTGAAGTCGGGCAGCGAGGATCACACGGGCTCGGACTTCAAGGCGAAGTGGGGCAGCTGGATGTGGTGAGCTGACATCCCGTCAGCGGTTTGAAAAAAAGACGGCCGGGGCGCAACCCCGGCCGTTCTGTTTTTCACGGAAGGCCATTCAGCAGCAGCGCCCGCCCGTTCCTTTGTATCGCGCGACTTGCCGCTCGCGGAAAAACTCCGCATACGTAGGCACCGCACGCTCGGGATGATGTTCGCGCAGATGCCGCACATACACGTCGTAATCCGGAACACCGCAGCACAGGCGGGCGGTCTGCACCGCCCATTTCCGGAATGCCTGGAAGCTGGCTTTCATGGCATGGCCCTCAGCGGGTGGGAACGCCGTCCAGCGCCACGTACGGTTCCTCGTGCGCGGTGGGATGGTTGATGCGCCAGGCTTTCATGATGGCGTTGATGGCGAAGCCGGCCATGCTTACCACCAGCAGCATGAAGATGCCGGTAAGCGCGGCGTCCACGTAGTTGTTGGTGACGATGCGCTGCATTTCTTCAGTGGTCTTGGCCGGTGCCAGAAGCTTGCCGTCGGCGGCGGCCTGGGCGTATTTCTGCGCGGCGGCGGTGAAGCTGATCGAGCCGGACAGCTTGTAGTAGCCGGCCGTCAGCGTGCACACCACCAGCCAGATCGCCGGAATGCCCGGCACCCACACATAGCGTTCGCGCTTGAGCTTCACCGTCACCACCGTGGCCAGCATCAGCGCCACCGCCGCGAGCATCTGGTTGGCGATGCCGAACAGCGGCCACAAGGTGTTGATGCCGCCCAGCGGATCGACCGCGCCCTGGTACAGGAAATAACCCCACAGGCCGACGCAGATCGCGGTGGCGATGAGGTTGCCCAGCCACGATTCGGTGTGCTTCAGCGGCTCGTGCACGAGGCCGGCGATCTCCTGGATCATGAAGCGGCCCACGCGCGTGCCGGCGTCCACCGTGGTGAGGATGAACAGCGCTTCGAACAGAATCGCGTAGTGGTACCAGAACGCCATCATGCCTTCGCCCGGGATGATCCCGTGCAGCAGCTGGGCCATGCCTACCGCCAGCGTCGGCGCACCGCCGGCGCGGCTGAGGATGCTGCTCTCGCCGATGTTCTTGGCCGTGTTCAAGAGTTCATCCGGCGAGACCACGAAGCCCCACTGGCTGATGGTGGTGGCGGCCTGCTGCGCGGTGGTGCCGATCAGCGCGCCGGGCGAGTTCATCGCGAAGTACACGCCCGGATGCAGCGAGGCGGCGGCGATCAAGGCCATGATGGCGACGAAGGCCTCCATCAGCATGCCGCCGTAGCCGACCATGCGCGCCTCGCCTTCATTGCTGAGCAGCTTGGGCGTAGTGCCGGAGGCAATGATCGAGTGCCAGCCCGAGACGGCGCCGCAGGCGATGGTGATGAACAGGAACGGGAACAGGTTGCCCTGGAACACCGGGCCGCTGCCGTCGACGAACTTGGTCAGCGCAGGCATCTGCAAGGTCGGCGCGGCCAGGAAGATCGCCAGCGCAAGCAGCGCGATGGTGCCGATCTTGAGGAAGGTGCTGAGGTAATCGCGCGGCGCCAGCAGCAGCCACACCGGCAGCACCGAGGCGCAGAAGCCGTAGGCAATCAGCAGCCAGGCCAGCGCCTTGGCGTCGAAGTCGAACGCGGCGGCCCAGGCCGGCGAAGCGGCGATGAAAGCGCCGGACCAGATCGCCAGCAACAGCAGGATCAGGCCGATGATCGACACTTCGAGAATCCGGCCCGGCCGGATATAGCGCAGATACACGCCCATCAGCAGCGCGATCGGAATGGTGCAGGCCACCGTCCAGGTGCCCCAGGGGCTGTGCGTCAGCGCCTTGACCACCACCAGCGCCAGCACCGCCAGCACGATCATCATCAGCACCAGCACGCCGAACATGGCGACGATGCCGGCCACCGGCCCCAGTTCGTCGCGCAGCATGTTGCCGAGCGAGCGGCCGTCGCGGCGTACCGATAAACCGAGAATCATGAAGTCCTGTACCGCGCCGGCGAACACCACGCCGAACAGGATCCACAAGGTGCCGGGCAGATAACCCATCTGCGCCGCCAGCACGGGGCCGACCAGCGGGCCGGCGCCGGCGATCGCGGCGAAATGGTGGCCGAACACCACCCACTTGTCGGTGGGCACGTAGTCGAGCCCGTCGTTGCGCAGCACGGCCGGGGTGGCGCGGCTGGGGTCCATGCGCAGCACGTAGGCGTTGATGAACTTGCTGTAGAAGCGGTAGCCGATCACGAACACGGCGATCGACGCGGCGACCAGCCAGATCGCATTGATCGGTTCGCCGCGGCGCAGGGCCACGACGCCTAGACACCACGCGCCGACGATGGCGATGGCGGCCCAGAGGATCTTGCCCGCTGGGCTGGGTTTGCTGACGGCGGTATGCATGAACGGACTCCCACGGATGCTCATCCGCAAGGGTCCGCTCCGCGCCGACAGGGGTCAATGCCGGCGCGCGGCCGCCGGCATTAGCCATTGGTCGAATGGTTGCGCGCGCCGCTCCATGCGGCGCTGCCGCAAAGTTCAGCCTGCCGATTCGGCCGGCGTCCCGGCCAGCACCGCCGCCAGTGCCTGGGCCAGCTGCTCGCCGTGCAGCGGCTTGCGCAGGAAACCGTCCATGCCGGCGGCATAGGCGCGGCTTTCCTCGTCGCCGCCGGAGCGCGCGGTGATGGCGATCATCGGCAGGCGGCCGTCCTGTTCGCGCGAGCGCACCAGGCCGGCCCACTGGAAGCCGTCGAGGCCGGGCAGGTCCAGGTCGACCAGGGCGGCGTCGAAGCGCTGGCGCTCCAGCGCTTCCATCGCGTGCAAGGCGTTTGGCACGTGTTCCACCGCGTGGCCCTGCGCTTCCAGCAGGCCGGCGATCACCGCGGCCACGGTCGGGTCGTCCTCCAGCAACAGCAGCTGCCAGCGCGGGCCTTCGCCGCCGCGTACCGCGCTTTCCACCGGCGAGGCCGCGGCCGGCAGCGGCAGGTGCACGCGGAAGCTGCTGCCCTTGCCGGGCGCGGAATCCAGTTCGATGCGCCCGCCCATCAGGCCGGCCAGCTCGCGGCAGATCGCCAGGCCCAGGCCGCTGCCGGAACCGCGCTGCGGGCTGTCCAGCTGCTGGTAGTGCTGGAACAGCTTGGCCTGGTCGGCGGCGGCGATGCCGGGGCCGGTGTCGCTGACCACGAAGACGAGGCCGTCGCCGTCGGTGTTCAAGCTCAGCCGCACTTCGCCGCGCTCGGTGAACTTCAAGGCATTGCCGCTGAGGTTGAGCAGGATCTGCCGCACGCGCACCGCATCGCCGGATACATGCGGCGGCACGTCCGCGCCCACGTGCACGCGCAAGGCGAGCCCCTTGCTCACTGCCTTGCCGCGCTGCAGGTCCGCCACGTCGAGCAGCAAGGCGTAGGGATCGAACGGTGCGGGATGGAGCTGCAGCCGCCCGGCTTCGATGCGCGCCAGATCCAGCGCGTCGTTGACCAGGGTGAGCAGCACCTCGCCGGAGTTGCGGATGGTCTGCGCATAGTGCCGCTCCGTCGTGCCGAGCGGGCGGCTCAGCAGCAGTTCCGCCATGCCCAGCACGCCGGTCATCGGCGTGCGGATCTCGTGGCCCAGCTCGGCCAGGAACTGCGTCTTGGCGCGGCTGGCGGCCTGGGCCAGCTGGTGTTCCTGGGTGATCAGCTCCAGCCGGTGGCGCTGCGCCTGGCGCCGGCGCATGGCGGCGAGCAGGGCGGCGAACAGCAGGGCCAGCAGCAGCGCATAGGCCAGCCAGGCCCACCAGCGCAACCACGGTGGACTGTCGGCATGGATCGCCAGCGCCGGCGTTTCGCCCCAGGCGCCGTCGGGGCCAGCCGCCTGCACGTGCAGCACGTAGTCGCCGCCGGGCAGCTGGGTGAAGCTGCGGTCGCCGCGCGCGCCGGTCTCCACCCAGTCGCTGTCCAGGCCGTCCAGGCGGAAGCGGTAGCGCGTGCGTTCCGGTGCAAGGTAGGTGAGCGCGCGCGCGTTGACGGTGAGATCGCGGTCGCTCCAGTCCAGCTGCCACGGCTGCGCATCCGCGGCCAGGCGCATCGTCTTGCCGCCGCGGCGCACGGTGCCGTCCTCCAGCCGCACGCGCGGTTCGCGCGAGTGCTCGCCGATGGACTCCGGCACGAAGATCGCGATGCCGTCGCTGGTCGCCGCGGCCACGCGTCCGTCGGCCAGCAGCACCTGGTTGACGTTGGTGAACTGGGCATCCGGCAGGCCTTGCTCCAACCCCGGCTCGCGCACGTTGCCGCTGGCGGGGTCGTAGCGCCACAGGCCGCTGCGCGAGAAGAACCACAGCCGGCCCAGGCCATCGGCGTGGATGCCGAGCAGGTCGTTGAGCGGATGCTGGCGATAGATCGGGTAACTGCCGGCCGGCGCGGCGCGCAGGCCATCCAGCCGGTAGGCGCTGAGGTTCTGCTCGTCCACCAGCCACAGCTTGCCGTCGCGCAGCGCGAGGAAATTGAACGGCGTCGCCGGCACGCCTTCGATCGCACTGGCCTGCGTATCGCCCGGCGCCCAGCGGAGCACGCCGGCGCTGGTGGCGAACCACAGCACGCCGTCGTACAGGCGCATGTCGCTGAGCGTGAGGTCCTTGGCGTGCTGGCCGAAGCTGAGCGGCCGCGCCTTGAACGTGTCCGGGTCGTAGGCCTGGACGCCGTCGTCCATCTGCAGATACGCCGTGCCGTCGGCGCCGAACACGATGCGCTCGGCCATCGGTGCGTCGAGTTCGGTGGCCTTGTCGCCGTCGACCACGAAGCTGCCGCTGGCCGAGGCGATCCACAGCCGGCCGCGCGCGTCTTCGGCGATGCAGTTGGCGCTGCGTCCCTGCGGGATATGGAAGGCCAGATGGCGCACCTTGCCGGTGGCCAGGTCCAGGCGGTCGATCGCGCCCTTGGCGCCGGCCAGCCACAGATGGTCGCCGCCGTTGCCGGCGATGGCGTAGTAGGCGCCGGGCACGATGCTGTCCGGGTTTTCCGGCACGTGCGTGACGTACTGGAAGTCGGCCCAGCGCGGCGACAGATAGGCCAGCCCGTCGTAGCTGCCGATCCACAGGCCGCCTTCGTGGTCGCGCAGCAGCTGGGTGATGAAGCCATTCGGCAGGCCGTGGCGCTGCAGCGGGCGCGGTTCGAGATGGCGGTAGCTGCCGTCGGCTTCGCGCAGGTAGATGCCGTCGTGGGTGCCGATCCACAGCCGGTGCTGCGCGTCGGCGGCCAGCGCGTAGACCAGCGTCTGCGGCAGCACGTCCGGCGCCACCGGCACCGCGCTGGACGCAGCCGGCGCCAGCGCGTACAGGCCGCGGTTGCCGGCGATGTACAGCGTGCCGTCGATGCGGGCGAGCTGGTAGATCTTCAGCGGCTTGTCGCGCGACGCATCGTCGGGGCGTTCGAACGCGACGTGGCTGAGGCGGCCGTCCGGCGCGCGCCGGTCCAGGCCCTTGCCAGTGCCGATCCACAAGGTGCCGTCTGCGTCGGCCAGCAGCGAGTACACGGTGTCCGAAGCAAGAGTGGCGGGATCGTCAGGGTCGTGGCGGAAATGATCGAAGCCGCGCCCGTCGGCGCGCATGCGGTCCAGGCCGACGTCGAAATGGCCGACCCACAGCGGCCCCTGCGGCGGCTGCGCCAGCGCGGTGACGTCGTCGCTGCCGGCCGAGGCGGGGTCGGCCGGATCGTGCCGCCAGTGCTCGAAGTTCTCGTGCGCCGCGTCGTAGCGCACCAGGCCATCGCGGCTGCCGCCCCACAGCTGTCCCTGCGTGTCCACCATCAAGGTGGCCAGCGGCGCGGCGGACAGCGAGCGCGGATCGCGCGGGTCGTGCCGCCAGACGCGGAAGCGGTTGCCGTCGTAGCGCGCCAGCCCCGATTCGGTGGCTACCCACACATAGCCGCGGCCGTCCTGGGCCAGCGCGTCGATATTGCTGCTGGGCAGGCCTTCGGCCATGCCGTAGTTGCGGAAGCTCGGTGCGACCCAGGCCGGTGGCGGTGCGCCGGTTGCGGCGGCGGCCAGCAGCGTCTGCAGGATCAAAGCGGAAAACAACGGTCGGTCTCCTCGCCGGCCTGGCGGCGCTGCGCCGGAGCGGGTGGTGAATGGGCATTCGATGGCATGGCCCCGGATGCGCCCCGGCGCGTCCTGCGCCAGCTTGCCCGGCCGATGATGCCGCATCGGCTGCGGGCGTGCCGTTTTCGCGTTCACACCGCTTGCACGCCGCACTAAGCTGGCGGCTCCGCCGCGCCTTGCAAAGCGAGCGCGCGGCCCTCAGTCAAAAAGCATCGTCGACGCATCGAGGCCAGCATGATCCGCGAGATTCTGAAGATGGGCGACCCGCGCCTGCTGCGCGTGGCGCCACCGGTGCCGGACGCGATGATCGGCAGCGCCGAGCTGGATGCACTCATCCAGGACATGTTCGACACCATGCACGATGCCGGCGGCGTCGGCCTGGCCGCGCCGCAGATCGGCGTGGACCTGCAGCTGGTGATCTTCGGCTTCGACCGTTCCGAGCGTTATCCGGACGCACCCGCGGTGCCGCGCACCATCCTGCTCAATCCGGTGATCCTGCCGCTGTCGCAGGACATGGAAGAAGGCTGGGAAGGCTGCCTGTCGGTGCCCGGCCTGCGCGGCGCGGTCAACCGCTACACCATGATCCGCTACCAGGGCATCGACCCGAAGGGCGAGAAGATCGACCGCGACGCGCAGGGCTTCCATGCGCGCGTGGTGCAGCACGAATGCGATCACCTGATCGGCCGGCTGTATCCCTCGCGCATCACCGATTTCGGCAAGTTCGGCTTTACCGAAGTGCTGTTCCCGGGCATGGACCCGGGCGCGGACGACTGAAGCGCGTTCAGCCCGCGCGCTGCCACGCGCTCCACGGCCGCCCGCGTGGGGCGCGCCGTTCCGCCAGCGGCGCTTCCGGCAAGTCGAACCAGAACGTGCTGCCGCGCCCCGGCGCGGAGCGCAGGCCGATATGCGTGCCGAGCAGGCGCGCCAGGCGGTCGCCGATGGTCAGGCCCAGCCCGTAGCCGTCGCGGCGCGGGTTCTCCGTATCGGGCAGCTGCACGAATTCCTCGAAGATCTGCTGCTGGTGGTTCTCGGCAATGCCGGGGCCGTTGTCGCGCACCTCGATGCGCACGGCGTGGTTGCGCCGGCGCGCGGCGATCAGTACGCGGCCCATCGGCGCATTGGCGATGGCGTTGCTGGCCAGCTGCAGCAGCAGGCCGGCGGCCAGTTCCGCGTCGCCGTGGAGACGGTGGTGGCTGCCGTGCCAGGTCAGGGTGACGCCGCGGCGGGCGGCTTCCTCGGCCAGCCAGGTGCGGTCGTGCAGGAACAGTTCCGCCGCGCTGAATTCGGCCGGGCGCACCACCACCACGCCGGCATCCAGGCGCGAGATTTCCAGCAGTCCTTCCAGCAGGCGCGTCATCGAGGCCACGCTGGTGCGCATGTGCGTGAGCAGGGCCTGCTGGTCCTGGTCGGGGCCGGGGTTGAAGTTGGCGGCGAACAGCTGCAGCGCCTGCAGCGGCTGGCGCAGGTGATGGTTGACCAAGGCAATGAAGCGCGACTTGCCGCGCGCGGCGGCATGGCGCTGGCGCATCACGTCCTGGCGCGCCGAGCGCCAGGCGCGCGGCCAGCCGTCCGCCAGGGACAGTTCCAGCGCGCGTTCCAGTTCGCCGAATTCGCGGGTGGAGGCCGTCACCGCCAGCGGCGGCAGGCGGTCTTCCTCCAGCGCGCGGCGCAGTTCGGCCAGCGGCCGCAGCACGTGGCGGCGCAGCGACCAGCGCGCCAGCCAGGCCAGCAGCAGGATGCCGCAGGCGCACAGCGCGCCGAGCAGCCAGGTGACGGCCTGCGCGCGGCGCACGGGGCCGAGCTCGGCCTGCGCGGTCAGCAAGGGGCGGTTGCCGGCGGTGCCGGCCAGCTCGCGGCGGTAGTTGCCGGCGTCCTGTTCGGGCAGGGCGCTGCCGCTGTTCCATACCGGGCCGTCCGGATAGCTCAGGGCCACCTGGCGCAGCAGGCCGTCGCGGCGGGCCTCGTCCAGGATGCCCTGCGGCGCGGCCAGCGCCTGATCCACCGCCAGCGCGCCGGCCAGCTGTTCCACGCGCAGGGCGGCGCGGGCATCCGCCCGTTCGCCTTGCATGCCGGCTACCTGCGAGGTGAGCACGGCGACCAGCACCAGGGAGGCGAGGGTGGCGGGCAGTACCGCATCCAGGAGCAGCCGGCGCAGAAGGGATTCGCTGGCCATCGGCTCAGCCTCCGCCGGCGGGGCGCCGGCCGGGCTGGCCGCCAAGCAGGGCTGGAGCAGGGCACTGCGGCAGGGGCACGGCTGGAGTCGTGGACATGAACGGTCGCGGCAGCGGTTGATGGCGGGGCGCGGCGGGCGCCTTGGTGCCGGTCCATGGCATGCGGCCACTCTAGGCGAGCCCGTACGGCCATTCGATACGCTGTTCGAACTAGCTTCTCGGCGTATGGACCGAAGATGTGACGAAGCCGTGCATGACGCGGCCATGTTTTGCGGCTACCGTGCCCGGCCAGGGGCCCGCCGGGCCCGTCCTCGAGGCTCTGGAGATCGCCATGTCGACCCGTTTCCGTCCGCTGTTCGCGCTGTCCCTGCTGTGTCTGGCCGCTTCCGCGGCCGCCATCGAACTCCCGGCCAACCTGCCCAAGCGCAAGGCCGGCCTGTGGGAGATGCAGATGGGCACGGCCGGCGGCCAGTCGCAGACCATGAAGGTGTGCCTGGACGAAGCCACCGACAAGGCGATGTACCAGATGGGCGCCCAGATGAGCGGCTCGATGTGCAGCAAGTTCTCGCTTGCCGTGAAGGACGGCGCCGTGGTCGCCGACGGCGTGTGCAGCCTGCCCGGCCCGCAGGGCAATGTCACCATGACCAGCCACAGCGAAACCCGCTTCCAGGGCGACAGCTCCTACAGCACCACCGGCCACGTGAAGTACGACCCGGCCGTGATGGGCCACAGCGAGGCCGACGTCAGCAGCAGCGGCAAGTGGGTCGGCGCCTGCGCCGCGGGCCAGAAGCCGGGCGACATGATTCTGCCGAACGGGCAGAAGGTGAATATCAACGACATGGCGGCGGCCAAGTAGGTTGGGGTGAGCCGCAGGCGAACCCCAACAGGAGCTTGGGGTTCGCCTCACCGGACATCATCGCCATCACCTGCGTAGGTTGGGGTTCGCCTGCGGCTCACCCCAACCTACGGCGACGAAATCGCCAATCGCTTCACCAGCGCCCGGTGGTCGTCATCCAGCTTCTTCAGCCGCGCATCCAGCGCCGCGCTGTTCACCCACTGCGCACCCAGCGCGCGCCGGCGCTCCAGCGTGTAGGCGATGTCCGCGAACGGCACCAGGGTGTCGTTGCCGGCGGGGGCGAAGCCGCTGATGTCGTGGATCAGCTTCAGCCTGGCCAGCTCCGCCGCGCCGTTCTTGCCCTTGGCATAGCCGGTGAAGAACGCGGCGATGCGCTGGCGCAGCTCCGGCGGCAGGTCGGTGCGCATGATCACCACCGCGTGCGGGATCAGGCTGGACTTCCACAGGATGCGCAGCCGCGCGTACTGCTCGGGGAAGCGCTGGGCGAAGCGCTCCAGGTCGGCGGTGTTGTTGGTGGCGAGGTCCGCCTCGCGGTTGGCCACGGCCAGCGCGTTGTTCTGGTGGTTGTCCACCGCGACGCTGGCGAAGAAGGTGTCCGAATCCAGCCCGCGGCCGGCGAACAGCTGGGTCTCCGGCACCACGTAGCCGGACACCGACAGCGCCTCGCCGCGCGCGTAACGCCAGTGCCCGGGCTGGCGGAAGATGTCGTCCACGCCGCGGATCGGCGAGTTCTTCTCCACCAGCAGCACCGAGTAATAGCCGCGCGAACCGTCGCCGCGGGTGAGCTGGGCGAACACGCGCATGCGGTCGCGCGCCACCGCGTCCAGGGCCAGCTTGCCGGAGACGAAGGCCAGGTCGATGCGGTCCTCGGCCAAGGCTTGCGCCAGGCCTTCGTAGGTGCTGACCGACAGCGGCCGCACGTGGCGGTGCAGGCTGCGCTCCATGTCGTCCAGCATCGGCCGCCAGGCTTCCAGCGACTCGGACGGCCCGCCGATGGGCAGGATGCCGAAGATGAGCGGGCGTTCCTCCGGCGCCGGCGCGGCGGCGGCGAAGCCGCTCAGCAGGCCGGCGAGCAGCGCCAGTGCGCGCGCAAAAAAGCGCACCTTGGCCGGTAGCGACCGGCCATGCCGTAAGCCTGCGGACCGTCCCTCGCGCAACGCTTTTCTCCCCCGGCGGTCGGCGAAACGGGTCGCCGTGTCGGGGCGGCTCCTCCACCCCGGATGGGGCCGAAGCATACGCCATGGGCGGCGCGCCGGAAGCGGAGCGCCGCACGCCGGCCGCACGGAAGATTCAAAGCCCGCTGATGCGCCGCGAGGCCACCACCGCCTCGACGCGGTTGCGCACGTTGAGCGCGCGGAAGATCGCCGCCAGGTGGATCTTCACCGTGCCCTCGCTGATGCCCAGGTCGCGCGCGATCAGCTTGTTCGGCTTGCCCTGCGAGAGCAGGCGCAGCACGTCGATCTGGCGCTCGGTGAGCAGCTTGCGCAGCCGCTCCTCCAGCGAGTCGATACCGTTGGACGCGCCGGGCGGCGGCGGTACGGCGACGTGCCGTTCGTCCAGCATCATCGGCGGCACGTAGGTGCCGCCGGACAGCACCAGGCGCACGGCCGACAGCATCACCTCGGGCGAATACGCCTTCGGGATGAAGCCGCGCGCGCCGGCGGAAAGCAGTTCCTTCATCAGCGCAGGGTCTTCCGAGCCGGACAGCACGATCACCGGCAGCCCCGGCAAGGCGCGAATGGTCTCCAGCAGATGCGCCGTGCCGTGCGCGCCGGGCATGGCCAGGTCGATCAGGGCCAGGCGCAAGGTACGCGCGTCTTCGCTGCGGATCAGGTCGCGCAATTCGTCCACATCCTGCGCTACCGCGAAATCCGTCTCCGGCCCTAGCTCGGCGAGCTTGAGCTTGACTCCTTCGACGATCAGCCGATGGTCGTCCGCGATCAATATCCGCATGTCGCTCCCCATGGCGCCGGCATCCTCCCGTCCCTCGCGGCGCGCGCCAGCAACATAGTGCCAGTGCTTACCCGTCGCAACCGCGTTCTGATTCGCCATATGGCCTAGACGCTAGGTGATAGGGGCGTGAACCCCCCGGTGGAGATCGGCATGCCCCGGCCGGTCACGCGCAAGGTCACCATCGCCTCGCGCAGCTGCTCCGGCGAGACCGGCTTGTACAGCACCGGAATCCGCGCGGCCATGATGGCGCGCAGGCGGTCGCTGCGCGTCTCGCCGGTGATCAGCAGGCGCGGGAACGGTTCGAAGCCCAGCTCGGCATAGCGGCGATCCAGTTCGGCCAGCACGTCCAGGCCGCTTTCGTTGTCGCGCAGGCGCAGGTCGGACATCACCAGGTCCGGCGGCGTCACCCAGGTTTCCATTGCCTCTAGCGCCTGCACGCGGTCCTCGGCCACCGCCACGTCGCAACCCCAGCTGCGCAGCAGATAGCGGATGCCGGAAAGGATCGCCGGCTCGTCGTCGATCACCAGCACGCGCATGCCGGAAACGTCCAGCGCCGCCTCGTCCACCTCCATGCGGGTGGGGTGCTGCGGCGGCACTTCCGGCAGGTGGAAGCTGAAGACGCTGCCGCGCGCCGGCGTGGATTTCAGCAGCACGCGCGTGTCGAGCAGTTCGGCCAGGCGCTGCACGGTGGCCAGGCCCAGCCCCAGCCCGCGGCGCGGGCCCGAATCGTGTTCGCCGCTGCCGTGGTGGTCGACGCGGTAGAACTCGTCGAACACGCGCGCCTGGTGTTCCGGCTCGATGCCGCTGCCGGTGTCCCACACGTCGACGCGCACGGTGCCGTCCTGGCGGCGGCGCGCCACCACCAGCACGCCGCCTTCGTGCGTATAGCGCAGCGCATTGCTCACCAGGTTGTTGAGGATGCGCGCCAGCATGGTGCGGTCGCTGCGCACCCACAGGTGCGTGGTGCGCATCACCAGGCGCAGGCCGTGCTGCTCGGCGATCATGCGGAAGTTGCGGCTGACTTCCTCGAACACGTGGTCGAGCGGGAACTCGCTGATCTCGATCTGCATCGCGCCGGTTTCCAGGCGCGACAGGTCCAGCAGCTCGCTGAAGAGATGGTCCAGCGCTTCCACGCATTCCTGGATGTGCGCGATGCGGTCCAGGCGCACCGGGTCGCGTTCGTCCACCGACAGCGAAGACGAGAACAAGGTCAGCGCGTACAGCGGCTGGCGCAGGTCGTGCGAGGCGGCGGCGAGGAAGCGCGCCTTGGCCACGCTGGCGGCTTCCAGCGCGGCGTTCTTGCGCGCCAGTTCCACCGTGGCGTGTTCGATTTCCTGCTCCATGCCGCGCTGCACGTCGAACAGCGCGGCGGCGGCGCTGTTGAAGCCGCGCTGCAGTTCGCCGATCTCGTTTTCGTCGGTGACTTCCACTTCCACGCGGCGGTCGCCGCGCCCCAGCTTGTGCACCGCGCCGGCCAGGCGGCGCAGCGGGGCGCTGATCCAGCGCGCGGCCTGCCAGCCGATCACGCCGGCGATGAACAGCGCCAGCGCCAGCGCGATCAGCGCATTGCGCAGGCTGGCGCGCTGCGCGGCGATCGCCTCGCCCAGGCTCAGGTCGATCAGCACCGAGCCGAGCGCGGGCTGCAGCGGCTGGTCGCCGTCCTTGACGTCGCGCACCACGGTCAGCACGTCGCGCGAGCGCGGCGCGGCGTCGCCATGGCTGTCGGCCAGGATCTCGCCGTCGGCGGCGCGGATCTGCACGTGCACCACGTGCGGCAGGTTGCCGACCGATTCGGCGATGCGCTTGAGATCGCGCCGCTGCATGTTGCGGATCGCATCGGCGGATACCGAGGCGGCCTGCGTGGCGATGGCGTCGGCGGTGCTCTGCGCCATGCCGCGCAGCGTGTTGAGCTGGTAGCGCGTGAGCATCACCACCAGCAAGGCGGCGGTGACCAGGGTGGGGACCAGGGCGATGAAGGCCAGGCGCTGCATCAGCGACGTGCGCCGCCACAAGCGTACCGTCCAGTTCGCCCCCGCGACGACCATTTGGCCATTCCCCATGCGGCGCGCGGCGCCGGCGCGCTGAGCCTAGCGCGAAACGGGGGTAAGGGAGCTAGTCGGCTTGAGGAGGTAGCCCGGATGCCTGTCGCGAAGCTGTGCCGCGGCGGTGCAGCCGCCCGCGGAGCATCCGTTCGAGCAGCAGCGGCAGCAGCGCGAGCAAGGCGATGCAGCCCAGCGAAAGCAGGATCTTCGGCTGCAGCAGCACCGAGGTATCGAAGCGGCCATGCGTGCGCGCAAGCGCTTCGCCCAGGCCCGCGCCGATGGAGGTTTCGAAGATCAGCGACACCGTGCCGCCCAGCCAGCTCGCGCCGAGGAACAGCCACAGCGGACAGCGCAGCCAGGCCAGGCACACGGTGATCAGCCCGAACGGCGCCACCGGCACGAAGCGCAAGAACATGGTGTAGGCCACCGGATGGCGCTCGAAGCCATGGTGGATGCGCTCGATCAGCGCCGGCGGATGGCGGCTGCCGTTGCCGAAGGCGTAGCGGCTGGCCAGGAACAGGATCAAGGTGCCCAGGGTGAGCCCGACCGACGCATACGCGGTGCCTTCCAGCGTGCCGAACACGAAGCCGCCGGCCATGATGATCAGCACCGTGCCGGGTACGCCGGTGGACATCGCCAGCGTCAGCACGCCGATGAAGACGATGCGGCTCAGCCAGGGGCTGTCGGCGACCTGGGCGCGCAGCTGCTCCTGGTGCGCCACCAGGCGTTCCGGATGCAGCTGGTCGAAGGCGCCTGAAAAGAACAGCACGACGCCGGCCAGCACCAGCAGGAGCAGCGGCAGCGCGGCGCGCAGGCGGCTCATCCGGTGGCTCAGTAGCTCTGGCCGCGCGCGCCGTAGGCGGCCAATACGGCGCGCGCCTCGTCGCGCAGGATGTCGCGGCGCACGGCGATGCCGCGGCGTTCCAGCTCGCCCACCCAGTCGGCCGGCAGCGGGCCTTCGTCGAACGCGGTCAGCTCCATGACGTCTTCGGCGCGCGCGCCGATCAGCAGCTCGTCCACGCCGGCCCACACGGTGGCGCCGTAGCACTGGCAGCACGGCTGCGCGCTGGTGGCCAGGATGTAGCGGCCGCCGTCGCCGTTGAGGCGGAAGCTGGCCATGCGCTGCTGCGCGGCCATGTAGGCCATCATCTCGGCGTGCGCCACCGAGCAGGACTGCGGCACCACGCGGTTGACGCCGACCGAGATGACGCGGCCCTGGCCGTCGAACACCGCGGCGCCGAACGGGCCGCCGAGGCCGTGCTCGATGTTGTGGCTGGACAGCTGGATGGCCAGGTCCACGCGTTCTTCGTCGGTGAGGTAGCGCTTGCCGGTGTCGACCAGGTCGCCCAGCCACGGCGGCAGGGTCAGGTGGATCTGCAGCGGCAGCATGCTCATGCCTGCTTGGCCCAGGTGTCGCGCAGGGTGACGGTGCGGTTGAACACCGGCTGCTGCGCGCGGTGGTCGACACGGTCGGCCACGAAGTAGCCCAGGCGCTCGAACTGGAAACGCTGTTCCGGCGCGGCGGCGGCGGCGGACGGTTCCAGCCAGGCCTGCACGATGCGCTTGGCTTCCGGATTGATGTGCTCGATCCAGCTCTTGCCGTCGCTGTCGTCGTCCGGCGCGGCCACGTTGAACAGGCGGTCGTACACGCGCACTTCGGCAGCCACGGCATGGCGCGCGCTCACCCAGTGGATGGTGCCCTTCACCTTGCGGTCCGCGCCGGGCATGCCCTGGCGCGACTCGAGGTCGAGCGTGCAGCGCAGTTCGATGACGTTGCCGGCGGCGTCCTTGAGCAGTTCCTCGCACTTGACGATGCCGACGCCGCGCAGGCGCACTTCGCCCTCGGGCTTGAGTCGGTGGAAGCCCTTCGGCGGCACTTCGGCGAAGTCCTCGCGCTCGATCCACAGCTCGCGCGCGAACGGCACTTCGCGCGTGCCGAAGCTCTCGTCCTTGGGGTGGTTGGAGAAGGAGAGTTTTTCCTCGTGGCCTTCCGGCAGGTTGGTGATGGTCAGCTTGAGCGGGTCGAGCACGGCCATGCGGCGCGGCGCGCTGCCGTCGAGGTCTTCGCGCACGCAGTTCTCGAAGATGGCGTAGTCGATCACGCTGTTCTGCTTGCTCACGCCCAGGCGCTCGATCAGCAGGCGGATGCCGCCCGGCGTGAAGCCGCGGCGGCGCAGGCCGCGCAAGGTGTTCATGCGCGGGTCGTCCCAGCCGTCGACCAGGCCTTCGTTCACCAGCTGGGCGAGCTTGCGCTTGCTGGTGATGCAGTAGCTGAGGTTGAGGCGCGAGAACTCGATCTGGCGCGGCTTGGCCGGCTCGGTCTGGAAGCCGCCTTCGCGCAGGCGGGTCCACAGCTCCGGATGGTTGACCAGGTCGACCTTGTCGACGAACCAGTCGTACAGCGGGCGGTGGTCTTCGAATTCCAGCGTGCACAGCGAGTGGGTGATGCCTTCCAGCGCATCGGAAAGGCAATGCGCGTAGTCGTACATCGGGTAGATCGGCCAGGCCTCGCCGGTGTTCTGGTGCGGGATGCGGCGGATGCGGTAGATCGCCGGGTCGCGCATGTTGATGTTGCCCGAGGCCATGTCGATCTTCGCGCGCAGCGTCTTGGCGCCGTCGGCGAACTCGCCCTCGCGCATGCGGCGGAACAGGTCGAGGTTCTCGGCCACGCTGCGCTCGCGGTGCGGCGAGTTGCGGCCCGGCGCGGTGAGCGTGCCGCGGTACTCGCGCATCTCCTCGGCGTTGAGGTCGTCGACGTAGGCGTGGCCGTCCTCGATCAGCTTGACCGCGGCGAGGTAGAACACCTCGAAGTAGTCGGAGGCGTGGCGCAGGTCGTGCCACTCGTAGCCGAGCCAGCGCACGTCGTCCTTGATGCCTTCGACGAACTCGGGGTCTTCCTTGCCGGGGTTGGTGTCGTCCAGGCGCAGGTTGCACCAGCCGGCGAATTCGCGGGCGATGCCGAAATTCAGGCAGATCGCCTTGGCGTGGCCGATGTGCAGGTAGCCGTTGGGCTCGGGCGGAAAGCGCGTGCGGATGGCGTGGTGCTTGCCCGTGGCCAGGTCGTCGCGAATGATCTGGCGCACGAAGTCACGCTGGCCCTCGGCCGGGGCGGCGCTGGCGGACGTGGTTTCGGCGGCGGCGGTTTCGGTCGACATCGGGCGGGACTCGCGGGTGATTGGCTGAAACGGCCAAGTTTACCCTGGAGGGAATGGGGAATGGAGAATAGGGAACAGGAAGAACAGGCCACGGCGAGGTGAAGCGCTGTGAGCGAAGCGCGAGGTTTGCATCCCCTCGCGCCCGATTTCCTATTCTCGATTCTCTATTTCCTATTCCCTCGCGCTGCCAGGCGCGAGCCCTCAGACCGTGGCGTGCGCCACGTGGCCGCCACTGCCGCGGGCCGGTGCCACGCAGACGCGGTTGCGGCCCTGGGCCTTGGCCCGGTACAGGGCCAGGTCGGCCTGGCGCATCCAGGCGCCGACGTCGCGGGCGTCCTCGCCCACCGAGGCCACGCCCAGGCTGATCGTCCACGGGATGTGCTGGTCGCCGCGCTCGGGGCGGCTGTTCTCGGCCAGCAGGCGGATCCGCTCGGCCACCGCGCTGGCGCGCTCCAGGTCGGTCTCCGGCAGCACGATGCCGAACTCGTCGCCGCCCAGGCGGCCGGGGGTGTCCACGTCGCGCAGGCCGCGCTGCAGCAGGCGGGCCAGGTCGCCCAGCAGCTGGTCGCCGGCGGCATGGCCGTAGCGGTCGTTGATCTGCTTGAAGCCGTCCACGTCCAGCAGGATCAGCGCGGCCGGCCGCTGGTTGCGCTGGTAGCGCAGCCACTCCACGCCGGCGGCCTCCAGCCAGTGATTGCGATTGTTGAGGCCGGTGAGGGCATCGGTGCGGCTGAGCTGGTCGAGCTGGCGGTTCTGCTGGCGCACTCTTTGCGCCAGGGTGAAATTCACCATGCTCATCCACACCGGGTAGATCATCAGCATGGGGATGCTGGCGGCGACATTGAGCATGGTCGACGCCGGCTGCAGGCGGAACCCGTTCAGCCACCACACCGCCAGGCACACCGCCGCCTGCAGGGCCAGCGACTTCAGCACCAGGCGCAAGCCGCCGGCGCTGATCCGGTCCATCGCCATCATCGCCACCAGCAGGGCGCTCGGCAGCAGGTTGAACTGCATCAGCGCGACCCAGGCGCCGCCCATCGCGGCATCGATCACCAGGTTGCCGTGCTCGGTCTCGATCGGCCGCGCCGAGCGCGAGGCGCGCAAATGCGCCAGATGCGGCCAGACCAGCGCGTTCACGCCGAGCAGGCCCCACAGCCACCACGCAGCGTGCAGCTGATACAGCACGCTGGCGACGGGCAGCGCGCCCAGGGCGAGCCCGAGCAGGCGGAGGCGGTAGACCCGCGTCACGAACCTGAGGTGTCCTTCCACTGCCGCCTTCGACATGCCGCCTCTTCCCCAAAAGAGTCGTGATACGAGGGCGACCTTAAAGCAGCGTCCGCGGGGTTGCCACTAGGCCGCACGGCCGGCCGGCAAGCTCTTGCGGCACCGGCGGGCGGGGGGTAGCTTGCCGGCCATGCGCATCGCCTACCGAGCCGAGACCCTGATCGACGCCCACCTGGTGAAGGACGCGCTGGAAAGCGCGGAGATTCCCGCCTTCGTCGCCGGCGAATACCTCACCGGCGCGGTCGGCAACCTGCCGGCGCTCGACTACGTGGCCGTGCTGGTGCCCGAAGCGAGCCTGCCCGCGGCGATGGCGGTGGTGCGCGAGGTGGAGCGCGAGCTGATCGATGCGCGCCTTGCGCTGGACGAGCAGTACGGCGAAGAGCAGGCCGGCGACGACGCGCCCTCGTTCATGCCGGCCTGAAGCACGCCACGCGCTATGCTTGCGCGCTCCCTTCGTACAGGCAGCGCGCGTTCCCATGGCATCGAACATCCGACAGATCGAGGCGCTGATCCGCGCCGTGCCCGATTTTCCGCAGGCTGGCGTGGTATTCCGCGACATCACGCCGCTGCTGGCCGATGCCGGCGGCTTCGCCCGCTGCATCGATGCGCTGGCCGAGCCGTGGCAGGGCAGCGGGGTGCAGGCGGTGTGCGGGATCGAATCGCGCGGCTTCATCTTCGGCGCCGCGCTGGCGCAGAAGCTGCACGCCGGCTTCGTGCCGCTGCGCAAGCCGAACAAGCTGCCGCCGCCGGTGGTGTCGGTGG
Organism: Dyella marensis; assembly: GCF_049532885.1. NCBI lineage: Bacteria > Pseudomonadati > Pseudomonadota > Gammaproteobacteria > Lysobacterales > Rhodanobacteraceae > Dyella > Dyella marensis. The sequence continues at coordinate 4,103,777 of NZ_CP064029.1, read as the reverse complement.
ACTACGCGCTGGAATACGGCAAGGACCGGCTAGAGGCACGTAACGATGCGCTGCGTCCGGGCGAAAGAGTGTTGATCGTCGACGACGTGCTCGCCACCGGCGGCACCCTGGACGCGGCCTGCCGGCTGGTGGAAACGCTGGGCGCGGTGCGCGTGGGGGCCAGCGTGGTGATCGAACTGGAGGCCCTGCAAGGCCGCCACCGCCTGCCCGCAGACACGCCCCTGCACGCGCTGCTGCGCTACTGAGCAGCGCGGCGCGGAGTGTTGAGAAGCACGCCGGCCGACGCCATTTTGTCCACTCTCGAACGCAGGAGTATCACGATGCTCGGTATCGGTGCCTGGAAACAACGCATGCCCCGCCGCGAGGACGCGCTGCCTGGACGCACGCAGCCGATCGCGCCCCCCTCCGCCCATCACGTACACGGCCGGCCCCTGACGCCGGAGGCGTTCCCCGGCAGCGAAGTACTGCAGGTCGGCATGGGCTGCTTCTGGGGCGCGGAACGCAAGTTCTGGCAACTGCCCGGCGTGCTGACCACGGCGGTCGGCTATGCCGGCGGCTATACCCCCAATGCCAGCTACCGCGAAGTGTGCTCGGGCGAAACCGGGCATACGGAAGTGGTGCAGGTGGTGTACGACCCGGCGCAGGTCAGCCTGGATACGCTGCTGCGCACGTTCTGGGAGAACCACGACCCCACCCAGGGCATGCAGCAGGGCAATGACGTGGGGACGCAGTACCGTTCGGCCATCTATACGTCCACGCCGGCACAGCGCGAAGCGGCGGAAGCGTCGTTGCAGCGTTATCAGGCGGAACTGGACCGCGCCGGGCATGGGCGGATCACTACCGAGATTGCCGACGCCGGCCCGTTCTATTACGCGGAGGCGGAGCATCAGCAGTATTTGTCGAAGAATCCGGCGGGGTATTGCGGGCTGGGTGGGACGGGCGTGAGTTGCCCGATCGGCCTCACCGGCGCCTGAATGATTGCCCCCTCTCCCCTCCGGGGAGAGGGTTGGGGTGAGGGGCCGGGCGGAGCGTGGCGTTGATGATCGCCGCAAGCTCAAGAGCTTTTTTGCTTCGTAGGTGCGTCTTGGCGAGCCCCGACCCCTCATCTGCCTGCCGGCATCTTCTCCCCGGCGGGGAGAAGAGTTCGCTTATTTGACGCCGCGCGAACGCCAAGTCTTCCAATACCCCCACAACGTGGGGTGATACCACTGCTTCGACACCCCTTCGCCCATACGCGGCGCCAGCTTCCCTTCCGCCGCATCGTTCAACGCCGCCTTCATCAGCGGCAAGGCCGCCGCCAACTGCAATACCGGATACGTAGCGAAGCTGTCCTCTTCCTCCGGCTCGATGCGTGCCTGGTAAAGCACGCCCCCCGTATCCACCCCTTCATCCACCAGATGCACGGTGACCCCGCAACGCTCGCGGTCATCGTTCGCCAGCGCCCAGTAACCGCCATGAACTCCGCGATACGCCGGCGTGATTCCCATATGCGTATTGATGAACGGCGCATCCACCGCGGCGAGCAGCTTCTTCGACAGGATGCGCGTGCCGCTCACCACCACCGCCTGCGGCTCCAGCTTTTTCAGCAGCGCAGCCACGCGCCTGTGGTTGGCGCTTTCGACTTGAGTGACGGCGATGCCGGGTATCGGCGTATCCGACAAGCCATGGCGGTGCATCAGCATGGCGATGCGCATGTCCGCGGCGCGCGCCAGCAGCCGGCTGTACAGGATGAAGCAGAACTGCCCGAAGGTTTCCGTCCAGCCCAGCGTGCGTGCGCGGTAGCGCAGCATCTTCAGCGCCGAGGGCTTGCGCTCGACGATCACCGCGACGATCTCGAACTCCTCGCGCAAGCCGTTGTAGATGGCGCTGGTCGACCAGCCTTCGCCCGCGAGCAGGGCGATCCTAGGCCTGGCCGGCATGCATGTCCTCCAGCAAGGTGGCTACTTCGCCCATGTTGAGCGACTGCATGCCGTAGCGTTCGCGCAGGTAACCGTAGTAGCCGAGCACCTCGGTGAGGCAGGCCAGGTTGTGCTGGATGTCCGCGCCGAAGTTGTGCGGATGCCACCACAGGTGGAACAGCCGCTCGCCGGTAGCCGCGTCGAGCATGGCCCGCTTGATGCGGCGCAGGCGCAGGCTTTCCAGCAGCGCCAGCGGGCGCGAATACGGGCGCAGGAAACGGCTGGACGGAATATTGAACGGACGGCTGCGCGCGCAATCCTGCAGCGCGTAGGTGTGGTAGCCGCTGAGATTGACGTAGGCATCGAGCAGGCGCGAGGCGCGCACGATCAGGTTCTGCTCGCGCTGGTTGCGCGGTGCGTAGAACGCCGCGTTCTCGTTGCCGCGATAGCAGGCGATGCCGAGTTCGTCGAGCACGGCCAGGTATTCCGGATTGCTCTGGTTGCGCGGGAACACCAGGCTGGCGATAGGAATGCCGTGCGCCTGCGCCGCGGCCAGCGCGGCTTTCAGGTCGGCGCGGAAGGCCTCCAGCGTCTGCCCGTCTTCCAGGCAGTAGTAGTGCGAAAACGTATGCGTGCCGATTTCCTGGCCGTCGTAATCGCGGATCAGCTGGACCATCTCTGGCGCGAAGTGGAAATGATCGTCGTCGCTGCCCCAGGCGTGTTCCTGCAGGTAGCGGTAGGAGGAAAGCTGTTGGCGGCGGTAATCGGGAAGCACGTCCGGCAGGTGGTGCCGCAGTTCCTCGGCGTCCTTGTAGAACAGGAAGCCCAGGGTGGCCCAGGTGGCATGGATGTCGTGTTCTTCGAACAGCTCCAGCATGCCGCGGATGGCTTCGCGCTCGCCGCGCAGGTTGGACTCGTAGCTCTCGATGCTGCGCGCGTCGCGCACGCCCCAGTAGAGCTCGAGATCCAGCGAGACGGTGAAGATGCCCGGCATTGTCTGCACTCAAACCTCGTGATCTGGTTCGCCGCCCAGTCCTGCCGCGCTATCGGCTACCGCGCCGCTCGGCGCGGCGTGGGTCGATCCCGGCAGTCCATCTGCCCCCCTTTGTTCAGCCTCGAGGCGTGCGTCGAGCGAACAATCTCGCGGATTGTTCTGGCCGAAATATGAAGCTTCCATGAGGGGGCGGGCGCGAGCGAATCCGCCGTTTAGGTGGCCGTTTGTGTGCGGCCGCACATCCTGCGGCAACAGGCTCTTACGCGTGTTTATGCCGATGCGCGCGGGCGGCTGGCCGGTTTCGATTCGTTAAGTTCCGGGCGCAGCAGTTCGGGCGGCATGCTGCGGATGACTTCCGCAAAGCGCTTAAGAAAATTTCCTACCGACGAACTCTTGCGCCATACCAGCGCGATCCGCCGGCTGGGCGGATGGCCGGCGAATTCCACCAGGTGCACGTTGTCGGTGCGCGCCACCGGCGGCTTGATCGCCAGGGTCGGCAACAGGGTGATGCCGACATTGGCGGCGACCATCTGGCGCAGCGTTTCCAGGCTGGTGGCGCGGAAGCCCGAGCGTTCGCCCGCACCGGCCAGCTGGCAGACCTCCAGCGCCTGGTCGCGCATGCAATGGCCGTCTTCCAGCAGCAGCAGGCTTTCGTCCTCCAGATCGCCGAGCTTGAGACGATGCTTCTTATGCGCCAGCGGGTGGCTTTCCGGCACCGCCAGTACGAAAGGTTCCTCGAACAGGAACTCGGCATGCAGGCTGTCTTCGTGCAGCGGCAGGGCGAGCACGCCGACGTCCAGCGAGCCTTCGCGCAGCATGCGGATCACCTGCTCGGTCTTTTCCTCCACCAGCAGCAGTTCGAGCCGCGGGAAGCGCTGGCGCACCAGCGGCACCAGGTGAGGCAGCAGGTAGGGGCCGAGGGTAGGGAAGATGCCTAAGCGCAAGGTGCCCGATTCCGGGTCGCGCGTGCGCTGCGCGATGGCCTTGATCTCGTCGATCTCCGACAGCACGCCGCGCGCGCGGCGGGCGATCTCGCGGCCGGTTTCGGTGAGCAGCACCTTGCGCGGCGTGCGTTCGACCAGCGGCACGCCCAGTTCGTCTTCCAGCTTCTTGATCTGGGTCGACAGCGTGGGCTGGCTGACGAAGCTGGCCTCGGCCGCGCGGCCGAAGTGGCGGTGCTCGGCCAGGGCGACGAGGTACTGGAGATCGCGCAGATTCATGGGAATGGCCGTAGTCGGCGAAGACAATAGCCAAAATCTATCACGATCATGAGAACAATCAATTGGAGCAATCCGCACGGGACGCCTAAAGTTCACCTCACCCACCGGTTGCTCCACCCGCGCGCCATCCTTGCCCTCCCCCCGCAGGCGCGCGGTTCCCCACCGGCGGCGAAGCCCCCCCCTTCGCCGCCGGTTTTTTCATGGGCGGCTTTCGCTGCGTCGTGCTTGTCCATGCTGCGCAGCAACGGGACGGGCATGTCTTCTGGCACTGTGTCCGAAGTCATGCCAGCTCCTAGCTTGCAAGGCTCTTTGTGTCCCCTGGGGAAATTCTCATGCGTCGTTTCGTCCGCCCGCTCGTGCTGAGCGTCCTTGCCGCGTCCTGCGGCGCTGCTCTTGCCGCCGCTCCCGCCGCTTCCGACCAGCCGCAAGGCAAGCTGCCGCGCTGGGCGATGCCGGAGTCCTATCAGCTGGCCTTCAAGGTGGACCCGAAGCAGCAGGATTTCACCGGCACTACTTCCATCAAATTGAAGTTGGAACAGGCCTCGGACCACATCTGGATGCACGGCCGCGAACTGAAGGTGAGCAAGGTCACCATCACCGACGCCAAGGGCAAGACGCACGCCGGCAAGTACGTGGAGGCCGCGCCGAAGGAAGGCGTGGTGCGCATCGATCTCGGCGCCACCATGCAGCCGCAGGAACTGACCGTGGCGATCGAGTACACCGCGCCGCTCAACCAGCAGCTGCAGGGCCTGTACAAGGTCAGCCACGAAGGGCAGCCGTACGCGATGACGCAGATGGAGCCGATCAGCGCGCGCTTCGCCTTCCCCGGTTTCGACGAGCCCTCGTTCAAGACGCCGTTCGATCTGAAGCTGACCATCCCCACCGATGAAGTCGGCATCGCCAACACCAAGCAGGTGAAGGAAGAGAAAGCCGCCGCCGGCTGGAAGACCCTGACCTTCGCCACCACCCAGCCGCTGCCCACCTACCTGGTGGCGTTCGGCGTCGGTCCGTGGGACGTGGTCAACGGCCCGACCATCCCCGCTTCCGAATACCGCAAGCAGGCCACCGACCTGCGCGGCATCGCCGCCAAGGGCGAAGGCCATCGCATGCAGCACGTGCTGGGCGAGACGCCGAGCATCATCAAGGCGCTGGAGGACTACTACGGCTTCGGCTATCCGTTCGACAAGCTCGACCTGCTCGCCGCCCCGGACTTCTCCGCCGGCGCGATGGAGAACCCGGGCCTGGTCACCTTCCGCGACTGGCTGCTGCTGCTCGACAAGGATTCCGCCGCCCAGTACGTGCGCGGCTCCTTCAATGTCACCGCGCATGAGCTGGCGCACCAGTGGACCGGCGACACCGTGACCATGGGCTGGTGGGACGACCTGTGGCTCAACGAGGCGTTCGCCACCTGGATGCAGCAGAAGGTGACGCAGAAGGTGCATCCGGAATACCGCGCCGATCTCGACCGCGTGCGCGGCGCGCAGGGCGCGATGAACGGCGACAGCCTGGTCACCACGCGCAAGATCCGCCAGCCGATCACCGGCAACGGCGACATCGAAACCGCGTTCGACGGCATTACCTACCAGAAGGGTGCCGCGGTGCTGGGCATGTTCGAGGGTTACGTCAGCGAGCCGGTGTTCCAGAAGGGCATGCGCGGCTATATCCAGGAACACAAGTTCGGCAACGCCACCGCCGAGGACCTGATCGATTCGATCGCCAAGGCCGCCGACAAGGGCGAAGACTTCAAGAACGCCTTCAAGAGCTTCCTCAACCAGCCCGGCGTGCCCTACGTGCAGACCAAGCTGGCGCAGGAAGGCGGCAAGACCGTGCTGCACTTGACCCAGAGCCGCTACCTGCCGCTGGGCAGCACCGGCGATGCCAACCACGTGTGGGGCGTGCCGGTGTGCGTGCGCTACGCCACCGCCGACGGCAGCAAGGTGGCCTGCGAGCTGCTCGACAAGGCGCAGGGCACCATGGCGCTGCCGGGCGCCACCGCGCAGAGCTGGGTGATGCCCAATGCCAATGGCTCGGGCTATTACCGCTTCAGCATGGACAAGGCCGACCTGGCCAACCTCGGCAAGCAGATCGGCAAGCTGGCCGATGCCGAGCAGCTGGCCTACGGCGATGCGGTGAATGCGGCGTTCCGCCGCGGCGACATCGACGCCGGCTCCGCGCTGGCCGCGCTCAAGCCGCTCACCGGTTCGAAGGTGCGCGAGGTGTCCACCGCGCCGATGAACACCTTCGGCTGGATCTACGACCAGCTCGCCACCACCGATGCGCAGCGCGCCAAGCTGGTGGCCTGGGCCAAGTCCTCCTATCTGCCGGAACTGCAGAGCCTGGGCTACAAGCACAAGGACGGCGAGCCGGACGGCGACTCCCTGCAGCGCGCCACCCTGGCCAACTTCCTCGGCCTGGACGTGAAGCTGCCGGAAGTGCGCGCCGAACTGCTCAAGCAGGGCGACGCCGTGCTCAAGGGCAAGGCCGACGGCAGCCTGGACTTCGCCGCCGCCGACTCCAACCTGCTCGGCAGCGCGCTCGGCGTGTCGGTGCAGGAACACGGCAAGAGCGCGGTCGACACGCTGATCGCCCAGCTGCCGAAGACCAGCGACCCGGCGCAGCGCAACGCCATCCTGGCCGGCCTGGCCGAGGCCAGCGATGCGGCGCAGGCCGAGCGCGTGCGCGACCTGTCGCTGGACAAGTCGGTGAAGGTGGGCGAGATGGCCGCGCTGCTGCGCGGCAACCGCGACACCCAGGCCGGCCGCGACGCGGTGTGGAAGTGGTCGGTGGCGAACTACGACAAGATCGTGGCGCGCACCGGCAGCTTCGCCGGAGGCCGGCTGCCGGGCCTGATGGGCGGCGGCGGCTGCTCCAAGGCCGAGGCGGACCGCCTGCAGGAGTTCTTCAAGACCCGCGCCAAGGAAGTCACCGGCGCCGAACGCGGCCTGGCTCAGACCACCGAGTCCACGCTGCTGTGCTCCGCGCTGAAGGCCAAGCAGGATCCGGCGGCGATCTTGCGTTGATCCAGCGGCACTGATTGTCACGACAGCAGTGACGAACCGGGCGGCGCAAGCCGCCCGGTTTTTTTATGCCTGGCGCCAACCCCGCATCGCCAAACCCCGCGTTGCACCCTTCACGGCGTTGTCACCGATGGCGCCGTTCCACCACACTGCGTCGCGGCCACTGACGGCCCAAGGGAGACAGGTATGCGTCGATGGGGATGGCTGTTGGGTCTGTGGGCGCTCGCGGCGCCTGTGCTGGCGCAGGAGGTGCCGCCGCCGCTGCGCAATTGGCAGGACTGGGTGTTGCACGACGTGCCGCAGCATGCCTGTCCGTTTCTCGCCAACCAGGGGCCGGGCAATGTGCAATGCGCCTGGCCCGGCCGGCTGGGCGTGGATGCCGGCAAGGACGGCGGCCGCTTCTCCCTCGACGTGCATGTGGATGCGCCCAGCTGGGTGACCCTCCCCGGCGATGCGCGCAGCTGGCCGCAGCAGGTGGCCGCCGGCGCGAAGGCGCTGGCGGTACTCGAGCGCGGCGGTGAGCCGTCGGTGTGGCTGGAGCCGGGCGACTACAGCATTCATGGCGTGCTGCCGTGGACCTCGCGGCCCGCGCGTCTGCGCGTGCCGGCTTCGATCGGCCTGGTGGCCTTGAACGTGGATGGCGCCGCGGTCACCCGCGTCGAACGCAACGGCGACCAGCTCACGCTCGGCGAAGCCGCCGCGGCGCAGCGCGCGGCCGATGCCTTGTCCTTGCGCGTCTATCGCCGGCTGGAAGACGGCCTGCCGTCGACGCTGGAAACGCATCTGCAGATCAATGTCACCGGCAGCGCGCGCGAGCAACTGCTCGGTCCGGCGCTGCCGCAGGGCTTCGTCGCCACCGCCTTAAGCAGCAACCTGCCGGCGCGCCTGGAGAGCGACGGCCGGCTGCGCATCCAGTTGCGCCCGGGCCAGTGGACGCTGGACCTCACCTCGCGCGGTACCGATGTGCTCAAGCAGGTGGCGCTGAAGCTGCCGGCCGAGCCCTGGCCGCGCCAGGAAATCTGGAGCTACCAGGACAACACCGAACTGCGCAGCACGCGCGTGGAAGGCCAGCCCACCGACGCCGCGCAGGCCGGCGTGCCGGACGACTGGCGCGAGCTGCCGGCGTTTGCGCTGGACGGCAACCAGGGCCTCGCCATCGAGCAGGGCACGCGTGGCAGCGAAGGCGGGCAGGGCGACCAGGTGCAGGTGCAGCGGCAGATCTGGCTGGACTTCGACGGCCGCGGACTCAATGTCAGCGACCGCCTCACCGGCACGCTGCGCAAGAGCCAGCGCCTGGACGTGAGCGCGCCTTGGCAGTTGCAGCGCGCGGCGCAGGGCGAAACCCCGCTGCTGGTCACCGGCGGCGAGAACGGACGCAGCGGCGTGGAGCTGCGCGAATCGCAATTGAATCTGAGCGCGGGCCTGCGCCTGCCGCACGGCGGCTCGCTGCCGAGCGGCGGCTGGCAGTTGCCGCTGGAGAACATCGAGGCGACCTTGCATCTGCCGTATGGCTATCGCCTGCTCGGTGCATCCGGTGCGGATCGTTCGCCCGATTCGTGGATTGCGCAGTGGAGCCTGCTCGATCTGTTCGTGGTCGCGTTGATCGCCTTGCTGGCAGGGCGCCTGATGGGCTGGCCGTGGGCGTTGCTGGCGATCGCTTTCCTTGCCTTGTCGCAGCATGAATCCGGCGCGCCGCGCTGGACGCTCGGCGTCGCGCTCGCATTGGCTTTGCTTGCGCGTGCATTGCCGGAAGGCAAGCTGCGCCTGGGTTCGCGTATCGGCGCGGGTGCCGTGCTGGCGCTGGCGGTGCTGTGGTCCTTGCCGTTCGCGGCGACGCAGATGGATTACGTATTGCATCCGCAACTGGAACAGGGCGAGGCGATGCCGGTTGCCGTCGGCTGGACCGCGCCGAAGCCCGCACCGTCGCTGGACGCGATGGAGCAGATGGACAAGGCTCAGGCGCGCCGTCAGCCTGCGCCTGAGCCTGCTCCTGCCGTCGAAGAAGCATCCAGCGAAGCGGTTCCGGAAGCGCTGCCGGCACCTCCTGCGCCGCCCGCGCCGCCTTACGACGCGAACGTCTCCGAGGGCTATGCCGGCAAGGCGAAAGCCTTGAGCGGCATCGTCGTGTCCGCGTCGGCGCTCCCGCCCGGCAACCGCTTCTCGCAGCAGGCCGACACCCGCAACATCATCCAGGCCGGTCACGGCGAACCGGGCTGGAACGTTGGCAACAACTATCGCCTGGGCTGGTCCGGGCCCGTGACCGCGGAGCAGACCACGCGCCTGGTGATCGCACCGTCCTGGCTGGTACGGCTGCTGCGCTTCGCCATGCTGGTGCTGCTGGCCGCTCTGCTCGCGCGCATCGTGTTGCGTGTGTTCCGTCCGGGCGATGGCGGCATGCCGCGCTGGCCGTTCGCGCGTGCGGGCGCTGCGCTGCTGCTGATCGCGCTGGTGCCGCAGATCACCCATGCGCAGGATGCACTGCCGAACGAAGCGTTGTTGCAGCAGTTGCGCCAGCGCCTGACCGAAGCGCCGAAGTGCGTGCCGAACTGCGCGGCGGTGGCTGCCGCGCAGATCCAGGCGAACGGCGATCAGATCGATGTCGATCTGGAATTGCACGTGGGTGCGCCGGTGGCGGTGCCGCTGCCGCAGGCCGATGCCTCCCTGCAGTTGCAGAGCGTCGGCGTCGATGGCCACGCCGACGCGGCGCTGGCGCAGCGCGGAGCGCAGACCCTGGTGCGTATCGAGCGCGGCGTGCATCGCCTGTCGCTGCGCTATCGCGCGGTGGCGGCCGATACGGTGAGCCTGCGCTTCGCGCTGCATCCGCAGCGCGTGGCCTTCGCAGGGCAGGGCTGGGCGGTCGATGGCGTGGATGAAGGGCGCGCCCTGGGCGACAGCCTTTCGCTGCACCGCGTGCGCGCCGGCGCCGATGGCAAGGAAGTCACCGCCAACAGCCAGGCTTTCCCGCCTTACGTCACCGTGCAGCGCGTGCTGGTGCTGGGCGTGGACTGGACGGTTGAGACTACGGTGACGCGTGTTGCGCCGAGCGACGGCGGCTTCAGCCTCGACCTGCCGCTGCTGCCGGGCGAGCACCCGCTGGGCGACGACATCCGCGTGCACGACGGACTGATCGGCGTGACCTTCAACGGCAACCAGCAGGAGGTGAGCTGGACCAGCCGCCTCGATCATGCCGACAAGCTGGAACTGAAGGCACCGGCGCTCGGCGAGCGTGCGGAGTACTGGGAAGTGCAGGCCGCGCCGATGTGGCATGTGGACGGCGACGGTGTGCCGGCCAGCCAGAACGACGGCGCGCTGGCGTTCCGTCCTCTGCCGGGCGAGGCGCTGCATCTGGCGGTGACCCAGCCCAAGGCGGTGGCGGGCGACAGTCTCGCCTTCGACTCGGTGAGCTTGAACAGCACGGTGGGCGATCGCGCCACCGAGACCACCATGAAGCTGCAGGCACGCAGCACGCGCGGCGGCGAGCACGTCATCGTGCTGCCGGCCGGCGCGGAGCTGCTGGAAGCCAGGCGCGACGGTCAGCCGCTGAGCCTGGCCGTACGCGACGGCAAGCTGAGCCTGCCGCTGCTGCCGGGCGCGCACTGGTTCGAACTGCGCCTGCGCGAACCGCACGGCATTGCCGCGGCGACGCGCAGCGCGCAGCTGGGGCTGGGCGCATCCGCGGCCAACCTGTACCTGGGCGTGAAGCTGCCGGAGGACCGCTGGGTGCTGTGGACCTGGGGTCCGACCGCCGGCCCCGCCGTGCTGTACTGGTCGCAGCTGGTGGTGCTGTTGCTGGTGGCCTGGCTGCTGGCGCGCTACGCACCGACGCCGCTGCGCTTCCATCATTGGCTGCTGCTGGGCCTTGGCTTCTCCGCCTTCGCCTGGAGCGCGTATGCACTCGTGGTGGTGTGGCTGATCGCGTTGGGCCTGCGTGCGCGCAAGGCGCCGCCGGAGCGGCTTGGCGCGGTCGGCTTCAACCTGCTGCAGATCGCACTGGCGTTCTTTACGGTGATCGCGCTGGTGGTGCTGATCTCGGCGGTGCCGAAGGGGCTGCTCGGCCTGCCGGACATGCATGTCGCCGGCAACGGTTCCACGGCCTGGCAGTTGCGCTGGTTTGCCGACCAGACCACCGACGTGCTGCCGCGCGGCGGCGTGTTCAGCGTGTCGCTGTGGGCCTACAAGATCGCCATGCTGCTGTGGGCGCTGTGGCTGGCCAATGCGCTGATCGGCTGGCTGCGCTGGGGCTTCGAGGCGTGGACGCGCGAAGGCTACTGGCGCAAGGGCGAGCCGAAGCCGGCGCGTCCCGCCGCGATGCCGCCCGAACTGCCGCCGCAGCAGCCGGAACGCCATGATGGTTGATGTGCGCGGCGCGCTGGCTGCGGCGACGCAGCGCCTCGGCGAACGGATCGATGCCGAGGCGCTGCTGCTGCACGCGCTGGACAAGCCGCGCGCCTGGCTGATCGCGCACGACACCGACGTCCTGGATGACGCCACCCGCGCGGCCTTCGAAGCGATGGTCGCGCGGCGCGAGGCAGGCGAGCCGGTGGCTTACATCACCGGCCGCCGCGGCTTCTGGTCGCTGGAGCTGGATGTCACGCCGGCCACGCTGATTCCGCGGCCGGAAACCGAACTGCTGGTGGAGCTGGCGTTGGAACGCCTGCCGCCCGATGGCGTTTGCCGCGTGCTGGATCTGGGCACGGGCAGCGGTGCGATTGCGCTGGCCATTGCGAAGGAACGTCCGCGCGCGGAAGTGGCGGCGGTGGACCTGAGCGTGGACGCGCTCGCGGTGGCGCGCGGCAATGCACAGCGGCTGGGCCTGGGGCGCGTGCGCTTTCTGCATGGGACATGGATGACACCGTTGTCCGGCGAGCGCTTCGATCTGGTCGTTTCCAACCCGCCCTACATCGAATCCGCCGATCCGCATCTCGACCAGGGCGATCTGCGCTACGAACCCGCCACGGCCCTCGCTTCGGGCGCCGATGGACTGGACGCGATCCGCGAGATCGTCACCGGTGCGCCGGACCATCTCGTCCGGGGTGGCTGGTTGCTGCTGGAACACGGCTGGGATCAAGGTGCGCCGGTGCGCGCGCTGCTGGAGCAGGCCGGCTACGCCGACGTCTTCACCGCCACCGACCTGGAAGGCCGCGACCGCGTCTCCGGCGGCCGCCGCTAGCGCTCCGCTTACCTGGTTTTCACCGGGCCACCACGCCAGGGGAGTGGTGGCCGTGCGGGCGTATCGCAAAAACGTGCTCTTCCGCGCAGTCTTTCGCAGGACAGGATTGACAACGTTGTCAGACAGGAGTCCAGTGCAGCGGCTGGCGCCTGGGCGCCAGTGCTGATGGGGAGCCGGGGAGGGCGCCACATCGTCGGGAGGGAGGCGGGCATCCGGTGGGGCCGGGCATCCGTTCTTCGGGCGGCGCGCATGACGGCGCTGCGCCAGCGCATCCGGCGTTCCAGCGTCATCGCATCCGGCGTTCGAATCCTTTCGATCACGGAGTCGTGTCATGCGCAACCTGTTGAGGGTTCTCCTGCTGCTGGCCATGCTGCCGGCAGCACTGTGGAGTGGAGCGGTCGGCGCGCAGAGCGCAAGCTGCGCGGGCGTGGCGGCGTGGAACGCCACCACCATCTACAACGCGGGCGACAAGATGGTCTACAACAACCATCTGTATCAGGCGTCCACGCAGATCTGGAATACGCCGCCGGACTACTGTCCGAGCTGCGGCTGGTATCAGGACCTCGGTCAGTGCGGGTCCAGCAGCAACCAGCCGCCTTCGGTGGCTCTCACCTCGCCGGCCAATGGCGCCACGTTCACCGCTGGCGCAAACATCACGCTGAGCGCCAATGCCAGCGACAGCGACGGCACGGTCAGCAAGGTCGAGTTCTTCAACGGCTCCACCTCGCTGGGCGCGAAAACCACGACACCGTATTCGGTGACCTGGAGCAACGTGCCGGCCGGCAGTTACACGCTCAAAGCCGTGGCTACCGATAACGGCGGACTGTCCACCACCTCTTCCACCGTCAGCATCACGGTCAATCCCAACAGCGGCGGCGACACCACGCCGCCGAGCGTGCCGCAGGGCCTGGTTTCGCCGTCGCAGACGGCCAGCACCGTATCGCTGAGCTGGAGCGCTTCCACCGACAACAGCGGCGGCAGCGGCGTGGCCGGCTACGACGTGTACCGCAACGGCACGCAGGTCGGCTCCACATCCGCCACCAGCTATACCGACACCGGCCTGGCCGCGAGCACCACCTACAGCTACGCGGTGCGTGCGCGCGACAACGCTGGCAATGCCTCCGCGCAGAGCTCCGCGATCAATGCCAAGACCAGTGCGGGCGGCGGCGGTGGCGGCAAGCGGGTGATCGGCTACTTCACCCAGTGGGGCATCTACGGCCGCAACTACCAGGTGAAGAACATCGATACCAGCGGCTCGGCCGCGGTGCTCACCCACATCAACTACGCCTTCGGCAACGTGCGCAACAACAAGTGCGAAGTGGGCGTGACCCAGGCTTCCGATCCGGACACCGGCGTCGGCGGCGATGCCTATGCCGACTACACCAAGTCGTACGACGCCGGCAGCAGCGTCAGCGGCGTGGGCGACACCTGGAACCAGCCGCTGCGCGGCAACTGGAACCAGCTGAAGGAACTGAAGGCGAAGTATCCCAACCTGAAGGTGCTGATCTCGCTCGGCGGCTGGACCTGGTCGCGCGGTTTCGCCAGCGCGGCGCAGCCGGCCAATCGCCAGGCCTTCGTGGCCTCGTGCATCGACGCCTACATCAAGGGCAACCTGCCGGTGACCGACAGTGCCGGCGGTACGGGTGCGGCAGCCGGCGTGTTCGACGGCATCGATATCGACTGGGAGTATCCGGCCGCCTGCGGCCTGAGCTGCGGCGGCAGCGAGGACACCGCGAACTTCACCGCCCTGCTGGCCGAGTTCCGCCGCCAGCTCGATGCGGTGCGCCCGGGCCTGCTGCTGACCATCGCCGGCGGCGCGGGCGTGGACAAGATCCGCGTGACCCAGCCCAGCCAGTACGCTTCGTCGATCGATTTCGTCAACCTGATGACGTACGACTTCCACGGCGCCTGGGAAAGCCCGACCAACTTCCACTCCGCGCTGTACAAGCCGGCGGGGGATCCCTCCACCGGCGACGCGGCCAAGTACAACACCAACGACGCCATCCAGGCTTTGATCGCCGCGGGCATGCCGGCCGCCAAGATCAACCTGGGCATCGGCTTCTACGGCCGCGGCTGGAGCAACGTGCCCAACAGCAACAACGGCCTGTTCCAGCCCAGCACCACGGCGGCGCCTGGCACTTACGAGGCGGGCATCGAGGACTACAAGGTGCTCAAGAACCTGGGCTATCCCGGCTACGACGACACCGCGGCCGGCGCGCACTGGATCTTCAACGGCAGCACGTTCTGGAGCTTCGACGATCCGGCCAATATCCAGCGCAAGATGAACTACGTGAAGGCGCAGTCGCTGGGCGGCGCGTTCTCGTGGGAATTCAGCGGGGACGATGCGAACGGCACGTTGATCAAAGCTATTTCAAATGGATTGAAGTAAGCGGGTTGTGCGAAAACGAAAAGGCCGCCCCGAGCGATCGGGGCGGCCTTTTCGTTTGCTCGTCATTCCGGCGCAGGCCGGAATCCAGTAGCGATGCGGTTTGGTTTGGCGAAATAGCCACAGCGTTCGCTTTGAAAAGCAGCACACCGGCGTCCACGCGACAATCCAGCGATGTCGCTACTGGATGATTCGCTTCGCTCACCCCTTCGGGGCCGCCCTGCGGGCGTTCTTCGCGCTACGCGCTCGTCCGGCCTGCGCCGGAATGACGGCGGTGAGGCAGGTTTCTACGGATCAGGCCGAAGCGGCAGCAGCAAACTGGGGAAATCGCGCGCGGATCGCGTTGCGTATCCCCGGCAGGTCCAGCCCCGCCATGGTCAGCACTTCCTCGCGGCTGCCGTGTTCCAGATACACGTCGGGCAGGCCCAGGTGCAGGATCGGCAAGGTCACGCCGTGCGCGGCCAGGCACTCGGCCACGCCCGAACCGGCGCCGCCGGCGATGGCGTTGTCTTCCAGGGTGACGAAGGCTTCGTGCGTTTTGGCCAGCTCCAGGATCATCGCCTCGTCCAGCGGTTTGACGAAGCGCATGTTCACCAGGGTGGCGTCCAGCTCCGCGGCGATCTCCACCGCCGGCGCCAGCATCGCGCCGAAGCTGAGCAGGGCCAGGCGGCGGCCGCGGCGGCGCAGTTCCGCCTTGCCCAGCGGCAGCGTGTCCAGTTCCTTGCGCAGCGCCACGCCGGGGCCGGTGCCGCGCGGATAGCGCACCGCGGCCGGGCCGTCGTAGGCGAAGCCGGTGCTGAGCATCATGCGGCACTCGTTCTCGTCGGCCGGCGCCATGATCACCATGTTCGGCAGGCAGCGCAGGAACGAAAGATCGAAGCTGCCCGCATGGGTGGCGCCGTCCGGGCCGACCACGCCGGCGCGGTCGATGGCGAAGGTCACGTCCAGGTTCTGCAGCGCCACGTCGTGGATGGCCTGGTCGTAGGCGCGCTGCAGGAAGGTGGAGTAGATCGCCACCACCGGCTTGGCGCCTTCGCAGGCCATGCCCGCGGCCAGGGTCACCGCGTGCTGCTCGGCGATCGCCACGTCGAAATAGCGCTGCGGGTATTCCTTGGAGAAGCGCACCAGGCCCGAGCCTTCGCGCATCGCCGGGGTGATGCCCAGCAGGCGTTCGTCGGCGGCGGCCTGGTCGCACAGCCAGTCGCTGAAGACGTCGGTATAGGTCGGCTTGGCCGGGCCGGACTTTTTCACCAGGCCGGCCTGCGGATCGAACGGGCCGACCGCGTGGTATTCGATCTGCGCCTGTTCGGCCGGGGCATAGCCCTTGCCCTTGGTGGTGACCACGTGCAGCAGCTGCGGGCCGGGCAGGTCCTTCACCATGCGCAGCGCGTGCAGCAGCTGCGGGATGTTGTGGCCGTCGATCGGGCCGGTGTAGTGGAAGCCCAGTTCCTCGAACAGCGTGCTGGGCACGAACATGCCCTTGGCGTGCTCTTCCCAGCGCTTGAAGAAGCGGCCGAAGAACGACTGCTTCGGAATCGCCCGCTTGGCCCGCTCGCGCCAGGCATTGAGCGTGTGGCTGGCCATGGCGCGGGCCATCATCTTGGTCAGCGCGCCGACGTTCTCGCTGATCGACATGCCGTTGTCGTTGAACACGACCAGCATGTTCGGCTCGACGTCGCCACCATGGTTGAGCGCCTCGAAGGCCATGCCGGCGGTCATCGCGCCGTCGCCGATCACCGCCACGACCTTGCGGTTGTCGCCCTTGCGCTGCGCGGCGATGGCCATGCCCAGCGCGGCCGAGATCGAGGTGGACGAGTGGCCGACGCCGAAGGTGTCGTACTCGCTTTCCTCGCGGCGCGGGAACGGGGCCAGGCCGTCCTTCTTCTTGATCGTGGTAATGCGGTCGCGGCGGCCGGTGAGAATCTTGTGCGGATAGCACTGATGGCCGACGTCCCAGACCAGCCGGTCGCGCGGCGTGTCGAACACGCGATGCAGCGCCACGGTCAGCTCGACCACGCCCAGCCCCGCCCCGAAATGCCCGCCCGAGCTGGCCACGGACTCGATCAGGTACTGGCGCAGCTCGTCGGCGACGGCCGGCAGGTCCTCGTCGGAGACGCGGCGCAGGTCGGCCGGCGTCTCGATAGCCGCCAGGTGGGAAAACCGGGTAGGAATATTCATAGCTGCGTATTGTTGAACCAGCCGGGGGGCGGGGCAAGGGCAGGACCGTGAAAGAAAGCTGTCCGAGGGGTTTGGCCCGGGGCTGATCTCACGCCGTGCCGACGCCGCGGCGGCCAGTGTGGTTCCGTTCAAGCTGAAGGAGCCCGTGATGAGCCGACAGACGGCATTCCGCCGCTTCGCCGAGGCCACCGCCCACTACGCCGGCAAGCCGGCGGCCTTCCTGCTGGCGGTGCTGCTGATCGCCGGCTGG
This sequence comes from Dyella marensis, assembly GCF_049532885.1. NCBI lineage: Bacteria > Pseudomonadati > Pseudomonadota > Gammaproteobacteria > Lysobacterales > Rhodanobacteraceae > Dyella > Dyella marensis. The sequence goes on along the minus strand of NZ_CP064029.1, from coordinate 4,086,664 downwards.
GCGGTTACCGGCCCGATCTTCCACTTCAACGACACCTGGCAGCTGGTGATCAATACCGGCACCACCATCATTACCTTCCTGATGGTGTTCCTGATCCAGAGCACTCAGAACCGCGACACCGCGGCCCTGCAGATCAAGCTGGACGAGCTGATCTGCAGCAGCAAGGCGCACAACGCCTTGCTGAACCTGGAAAACCTGGACGACCAGCAGCTGGAGCGCATCCGCCGCCATTACGCCCGCCTGGCTGAGAGCGCCCGCGACGACCTCAGCCAGTTCGAGGAAGTGGTGGAGGAGGCGCGGGAGCAAGCGAAGGGCCGCCGCCAGGGCCTCAGCCCATCAGGTGGCGGCGGTCGCGCGGCAGGTGGCTGACCAGGAATTCCATCTGGTCGGCCAGGATGTTGCGGTTGGACAGGATCAGGTGTTCCACCCAGCTCGGGCGGTACGGCACCGCCAGCAGCGGCATGTTGGCCTGCTGCGGGGTGCGGTTGCTCTTCTTGAGATTGCAGGCCAGGCAGGCGCTGACCACGTTCTCCCACTCGTCCTTGCCCTTCTTGGAGATCGGCAGCACGTGGTCGCGGGTCAGCTCGCCGCGGCTGAAGTGGTCGCCGCAGTACAGGCAGATATAGCGATCGCGGGCGAACAGGGCGGTATTGGTCAGGGTCGGCGCCGGGTCCACCGCGTGCTCGCGGCAGTGGCCGGAACTGGCCACGATCGGGTGCAGCTGCAGCGAGCTGCGCCGGCCCAGGTCACGGTTGTGGCCGCCGTAGACGGTCAGGCAGGGGTCGCCCAGGGTCCAGGCGACGGCGTCGCGGACGTACAGGCAGACGGCGTCCTGCCAGCTGATCCAGTCGAGAATGCGGCCCGCCGCGTCCAGGGAGAGGATGCGGGTCGAATGCAGATCGGCGACCTTTCCTGGTCCGTCGATCAGCCGCATGGGAACTTCCATCGGCATGTGTTCCGTCCTTCAAGGCGACTCGAGGAGCGTCCGGCGTTGCATAGGCGCTGGTTCGCCCGAGCATAAACCATGTTTCGTTGCAAAATGCGTGCAAATGCCTGTCGCCGCTGAAAAGTCGGCCTCCGGAGCGGCCTATTTACGCTTCGCCGCGGGCCTGCGATATAGTGCCCATTCATCTGTAGACCCGACGCCGGGTTTGGGAGGGGAAGCCTGGGTGGCGACCCCGGCACGGCGGGGCAGAGGTAAACGACGTGGCTGAAGTTCTTTTCTACGAGCGCCCGGTGCCGCTCAACCGTACCCAACACAAGGATCTGCGCCTGAAGGGCATCCCGAGCCTGCGTTTCGCGGCCGGCGTGCACTCGGTGCCGCTGACCGGCGTGGAATTCCCCGCCGCGGCGCGTGACCTGCCGATCCTGTTCGCCGGCAGCAGCATGGAAGAAGCCGGCCCGATGGCCCTGCTGGGCCTGCGCCAGAACGAGAACCTGTTCGTCGACGCCGACGGCCAGTGGGCAGCCAACACCTACGTGCCGGCCTTCGTGCGCCGCTATCCGTTCGTGCTGGCCGAAAAGCCGGCAGGCGAGGAAGGCGACGACTTCACCGTGTTCCTGGACGAGGCCTACGAAGGCTTCGGCAGCGACGAGGGCGAGCGCCTGTTCCAGGAAGACGGCACCGACAGCGAGATGCTGAAGAACGCCGTGAACTTCCTCGGCGAATTCCAGCAGCACGTGGGCCGCACGCAGTGGTTCATGGAGCAGATCCGCAAGCACGACCTGCTCGAGCCGCGCAACATCCGCCTGGAGAAGGACGGCAAGGCGATCAACCTCAACGGCCTGTACGTGGTCAGCGAGGAGAAGCTGCGCAAGCTCGACGCCAAGACCGCGCAGGAATTCCTGCAGGAAGGCGTGTTCGGCTGGATCTACGCCCACCTGCTGTCGCTGTCCAACATCGACCGCGTGGCGCAGCGCCTGGACCAGCTCGAGCAGGTCGAGAGCAAGTCCAGCAGGAACTGAGCGCGCTTGCGCGATCGAGAAAACGGCGCCCTCGCGGCGCCGTTTTTTTTGGCGGCGCATCTAAGCGGCCACTAAGGCCCTGCCGGGAAGATGCGCGGCATGCGACATGCTCTGTTACGCGCCCTCGGCGCCATCGTCCTGGCCGCGCTCGCCGGCTGCGCGCATTACCAGGCGCGGCCCATCGATCCCGCCGCCACTGCCGCGCAGTGGCAGGCCCGCCGCCTGGACGATCCGGCGCTGGCCGCGCGCCTCGCTCCCGCCGTGGCCTGGCCGCCCGCGCGCTACGGGCGCGGCGAACTGCTGCTCGCCGCGCTGGTGCTCAATCCCGACCTTGCCGAAGCGCGCGCGCATCTGGCCGAAGCGGATGCCGCGGTGCGCACCGCCAAAGCCTGGCCCAATCCTTCGGTGAACCTCGCGCTGGAGCGCTATGCGCAGGACCAGGCCGGCAGCAGTCCCTGGCTGTGGGGCGTCAGCACCAACTGGCTGATCGACACCGCCGTGCGCCGCCGCCTGCGCGCCGATCTGGCCGACGCCGGCGTGCGCGGCGCGCGGATCGATTACGCCGAGAAGGTGTGGGAAGTGCGCCGCACGCTGCGCACCGCGATGGCCGACCTGCTGCTGGGCGAACGCCAGCACGCACTGGCCGAAGATGCAGTGGTCAAGGCCGCCGCGCTGCAAGCCGCGCAGGAACGCCGCCGCGCCCTGGGCGAAGCGATGCCGGCGGACGTATTGCAGGTGGCGCTGGTGCTCGCGCAGGCGCGCGATGCCTCGGCTACGGCGGCGCAGCGCGTAGCCGATGCGCGTGCGCGCCTGGCCCGCGCCGTCGGCGTGCCGGTGCATGCCTTGGATGGCGTCGTACTGGCGTGGGATGGCCTCGAATCACCGCCAGCTCTTTCCGCCACGCAACTCGATCAACTGGCGACCCAGGCGCGCCTCTCGCGCCCCGACCTGGAACGCGCCCTTGTCGACTACGCCGCGCGCGAAACGGAACTGCGCCAGCAGGTGCGCATGCAATACCCGCAGATCAGCATCGGCCCCGGCTACACCTACGACCACGGCGTGCGCAAACTGCAGTTCAACCTCGGCGCCACGCTGCCGCTGTTCGACCAGAACCAGGGGCCGATCGCCGAAGCCGAAGCGCGGCGCGAAGCCGCCGGCCGCCACGTCGAAGCCGTGCAGGCCGGCATCGACAGCGAGATCGAAGGCGCCACCGCGAAACTGGCCGCCGCACGCCAGGCGCTGGATGCCGCCACGCACGGCCGCGGCGCCGCCGAACGCCTGCAGCAGCAGACCGCCGCCGGCTATGCGCACGGCGAGGACGACCGCCTCGCCGTGCTCAACGCGCAACTGGCCACCGCCACCGCTGCACAGGCGCAGCTCGCCGCCGCCGACCAGGCCCAGCAGGCGCTGGGCGCGCTGGAAGACGCCGTGCGCACACCGCTGGAAGGCAACGAGGCCGAGCTGCTGCGCGCAGCCGGCCATGCTGGAGATACCCCATGAACGCCGTTCGCTCCTTGCTGCTGGCAGCATCGCTTGCACTGGCCGCCGCCGATGCCGCGGCGACCGAAGTGGATGCCGCCACGCAGAACCGCCTCGGTCTCGCGCTGGTTGAACTGCGCGCCGCGCAGGCACCGGTCGAGCTGGCGGCTGCCGCGGAAGTGCTGGATCCATCCACGCTGGCAAAGGCCGCCGACGATATCGCCGCGCTGCAGGCCACGGCCGACGCCTCGAACGCGGAAGCGCGCCGCGTGCAGGCGCTGTTCGCGGCCGACGGCAATATGTCGCGCAAGGCGGTGGAAGCGGCGCGCGCGCAGGCCGCGGTCGACCAGGCGAAGCTGCAGCAGGCTCGCACCCAGTTGCGCATGGATTGGGGCAGCGCCATTGCCGCGCTCGATGCGCACGCGCTGCATGCGCGCGCGGAAAGCCTGCTCGATGGCCGCACGGCCTGGCTCAAGGCCGAGCCGCTCGCCGCGCCCGCGCCCGGATTCCAGGCCGCCGGCGCACAGCTGGGCGATGTCGCCGCGCACGTGCTCGGACCGCTGCCGCGCAGCACCTCGGGTCTTGCCGGTGGCTGGCTGCTCGAAGCGCCGGGTGCGGGCCTGATGCCTGGCATGGCGCTCACTGCGCGGCTGCGCGGCGCGGCTGCCGGCGCCGCGGGCGTGCTGCTGCCGCGCAGCGCGGTGGTGCGCTGGAACGGCGTGGCCTGGGCTTATATCGCCACCGATGCCACGCACTTCGAACGCCGTGCGGTGAGCGCGCTGGCGATTACGGCGGACGGCTGGATCGTCGGCGCACCGTTCAAGGCCGGCGAGAAAGCGGTGGCGCGCGGCGCGGAAACGCTGATCGCGCTCGATGCCGCGCCCGTTCCCGCGGCCGCCGACGCAGGCAAGCCGGGCGACGACTGAATCATGCTGACCTTTATCGTCCGCGGCGCCCTGCGCCATCCATGGTGGATCGCGCTGCTCGCCACGCTGCTGCTCGTGGTCGGCGTCGCCCATCTGCGCACCGCGCGCTACGACGTGTTTCCCGACTTCGTGCCGGCCGAACTCACCATCCAGGTCGAGTCGCCCGGCTTCACCGCGCTGCAGGTAGAGCAGCGCGTCACGCAGCCGATCGAGAACGCCGTCAACGGGGGCACCGACGTCGACGTGGTGCGCTCGCAGTCGATCCAGGGCCTGGCCGTCATCGCGGTGGTCTTCAAGGAAGGCAGCGATCCGTTCCGCGACCGCCAGTTGCTGGCCGAGCGCATCGCCGAAGCATCCGCGCGCCTGCCGCAGGGCGTGCAGGCGCCGACCATCAGCCCGATGGTGTCCTCCACCATGGACCTGCTGAAGTTCGGCCTGCTCAGCGACAAGCTCGATCCGCTCGCCTTGCGCTCGCTCGCCGACTGGACGGTGAAGCCGCGCCTGCTGGCGGTGGCCGGCGTGGCCGACGCCACCGTGTTCGGTGGCGGCGTGCGCGAGTGGCAGGTGCGCGTGCATCCGGATCGGCTGGCCGCCTTCGGATTGACGCTGGAAGACGTGCGAGCGGCTGCCGCGGCGGCAAGCGGCGTGCGTGGCGCAGGCTATGTGGACACGCCGGCGCAGCGCGTCGTGCTGGAAGCCGATGGCACGCTCGCCACGCCAACCCAGCTCGGCCAGGCGGTGATCACGCAGCACGCGGGGCGCAACGTCACGCTCGCCGATGTGGCGGATGTCGCCGAACAGGCGGCGCCTGCCTTCGGCGACTCGCGCATCATGGCCAAGCCCGGCGTGCTGGTCGCACTGAACAGCCAGTACGGCGCCAATACGCTGGAAGTCACCCACGCGGTGGAAGCCGCGCTGGACGAACTCAAGCCGATGCTCGCCGCGCAGGGCGTGACCCTGGTGCCCGCGCTGCATCGCCCGGCCACGTTCGTGGAAGTGGCGCTGGCCCGTATGCGCGGCGCGCTGCTGCTCGGCGCGGTGCTGGTGCTGGCCGTGCTGGTGCTGTTCCTGCGCGACTGGCGCACCGCGCTGATCTCCTTCCTCAGCATTCCGCTGTCGCTCGCCGTCGCCGTCATGGTGTTTCCGTGGTTCGGCTGGACCATCAACACCATGACCCTGGGCGGCCTGGCGGTGGCGCTGGGCGTGGTGGTGGACGACGCCATCATCGACGTGGAAAACGTGATGCGCCGCCTGCGCCGCGCCGGCTCCACCGCGGTGCGTGCGGAAGTAATCCTCGACGCTTCGCTGGAAGTGCGCCGGCCAGTGGTGCTGGCCACCGTGGTGGTCGGCCTGGTGTTCCTGCCCATCCTGCTGCTGCCCGGCCTGCAGGGCAGTTTCTTCGCGCCGCTGGCGGGCGCCTTCCTGCTGGCGACGTTCGCCTCGCTGCTGGTGGCGCTCACGGTGACGCCCGCGCTGTGCCTGTTGCTGCTGCGCGCCGACCGCCGCCATCGCGAGCCGCGCTGGCTCAAGCGCGCCAAGCTGGCGCAGCACCGGCTGCTGGAGCGCGCGCTGCCGCATGGCCGCGCGTGGCTGATCGGCGCCTTGCTGCTGGGCGCGGCGGCGGTGGCGGTGCTGCCGCTGTTCGGCGCGGCGCTGCTGCCGGAATTCCGCGAAGGGCATTTTGTGATCCAGCTGCAGGGGCCTGGCGGCACCTCGCTGGAGGAGATGGCGCGCATCGGCGAGCACATGGGCAAGGACGTGCTGGCGATTCCCGGCGTGGCCACCGTATCGCAGCAGGTCGGCCGCGCCGAAGCGGTGCAGGACACCTGGCCGCCGAATCAGAGCGAATTCCACGTCGAGCTGAAGCCGGGCCTGGGCGCGGCCGATCAGGTGCGCATCGAAACCGCGTTGAAGAACGTGGTAGATGGCTATCCGGGTTTCAGCGGCGAGGTGGTGACCTTCCTCGGCGATCGCATCGGCGAATCGCTGTCCGGCGAAACCGCGCCGGTGACGATCAGCATCTACGGCAACGACCTGGATACGCTCGACCGGCTCGCCGACAAGGTGAAGCAGTCGATGCAGTCTGTGCCCGGCAACGGCAGCGTGCGCTTATCCGATACGCCCACCGTGCCGACCCTGCGTATCGCACCGCAAGCGGAACGCCTCGCCGCCTACGGCCTGCGTATGACCGACGTGCTCGATGCGGTGGCCGCCGCACACCAGGGCGTGGTGGCGGGCGAAGTGTTCGACGGGGTGCAGCCGATCGCCGTGCGCCTGCGGCTCGATCCTTCGGCGCAGCGCGATCCGGAGACGGTGGGCCAGCTGCTGCTGCGCAGTCCCGCCGGACGCAACGTGCCGCTGTCCGCCGTGGCCGATACCGACCTGTTCGAAGGCCGCGCCAACGTGCTGCACGAAGGCGGCCGCCGCAGGCTGGTGCTGGCGGTGTATCCGGCCACCGCCGACGTGGTCGGCTTCGTCGACCAGGCGCGCGCCGCGCTTGCGAAGAGTGTGCCGCTGCCGGCCGGCTATTACCTCGAATTCGGCGGCACCGCCGAAGGCGCTGCGCAGGCGCGCCACGACCTGCTGCTGCATGGCGGGCTGGCCGGCGTGGGCATCGTCGCGCTGCTGCTCGCCGCGTTTCCGGACCGACGCAGCGTGGCCCTGGTGCTGGCCAACGTGCCGTTCGCGCTGGTGGGCGGCGTGATCGCCGCGGGCCTGGCCGGCGGCGTGCTGTCGATCGGTGCGCTGGTGGGTTTCGTCACGCTGTTCGGCATCTCCGCGCGCAACAGCATCATGCTGGTCTCGCACTACGAGCACCTGGTGAGCGTGGAGGGCGCGCATTGGAATCGCCACACCGTGCTGCGCGGCGCGCGCGAGCGGCTGACGCCGATCCTGATGACCGCCCTGGTGACCGCGCTGGGCCTGCTGCCGCTGGCGCTGGGCAATGGCGAACCGGGACGCGAGGTGGAGGGGCCGATGGCGATCGTGATCCTCGGCGGCCTGGCCAGCTCCACCGTGCTCAACCTGCTGGTGCTGCCGGCGCTGGCCGGGCGCTATCTGCGCCTGGCCAGGCCGTAGCGTTCAGCGCACCGGCTTGGCCAGGCGCAGCAGGTCGGCGCCGTAGCCGGCTTCCTCGTAGATCTTGCGCGCGCGCTCGTTGCCGGGGAACACGGCCAGGGTGATCAGGTGGCAGCGGTGTTCGCGCGCCCAGGTTTCGGCGTGGTCGAGCAGGGCGCGGCCGACGCCCTGGCCTTCGTGGGTCTGCGCGACGGCGAGGTCGGAGATGTGGCAGTTCACGCGCCCGGTGAAGTAGTCCTGGGTCTTCTGCAGGTGGACGAAGCCGACCGGGTGGCCGTCTTCGTCTTCGGCGACGAACAGGAAGCTGTTGGCGGGTTGTTCTTCCAGGTGGCGCGAGAGGTCCTTGCGGATGCCGTCGATGCATTCGTGGCGTTTGCGCCAGTTCGGCAGGTGGAAATCGACGAAGCGGGGGACCAGGCCGAGGATGAAGTCGTCGTCGTCTTCGGCTAGACGGATCAGGAACGAGGGGTCGCTCATGCGCTTGGGCGTGTTGGGGGCCGGGGGTCGGTTCTACACCCGGAGTGTGGGTGGGCGGAAGTACCGCCCGGGGCTCGTCATCCCGGCGTAGGCCGGGATCCAGTGACTGTATCGCTCGGTTGTTGCGCTGAGGCTTGGGTGGCTCGCCGTTGGCGAGTGTTTCGTGCCGCTGCCGCGGCCCGACTTACTTTCTCTTGCGTGCCCAAGAGAAAGTAAGCAAAGAGAAGGGCACCCTGCTCGGCGCCCTCAGCAGCTGCGCTGCTGAGGGTCCGTGAGGGCTGGCCGGGCTTTTTGACAGGGCATCCATGCCCTGATCAAAAAGGCGAGGACTCCTGTCCTCGCCCCCTGCGGGGCCTTTTCGTCCAGCCCTCACCGCCGGCGCCAAGGGGCCCGGTAGATCAAGAGCAACAGCGGAACGCCGCGGCTGCGCCGCGAGCTCTTCGCCGGATTTTCGCCCCGCCCGTCATCCCCCTCTCCCCTCCGGGGAGAGGGTGGGGGTGAGGGGCCGGCCGGAGCGGTGAGCTAAAGCCCACCGCAACCTGAGCAGCACGACAGCCTCAGCCAATCCCCGGCAGCGTGCCCACGCCCGCTTCAATCGCCGCCTTGTGCGTCAGGCAACGCGGCAGCATCCGTGCGAAGTAGAACGACGCCGTGTCGCGCTTGGCCTGCTTGAACGCTTCCGGCTGGCCGCTCGCATTCGCCGCGGCAACGCTGCGTGCCCACAGATAGGCCAGCGTGGCGTAGCCGGAGTAGTACAGGTAATCGATGGCGGCGGCGCCGAGTTCCTCCGGATTGCCCTGCACGCGCGCGGCCAGGGCCAGGGTCAGGTCGGCCCATTCCTTGGCGGTCTTGGCCAGGGGGGCGATCAGCGGGAGCAGGGCGGGGTCCTGGGCGTGCTGCTGGCAGAAGGCCTGGATTTCCTGCAGGAACAGCTTGAAGCCGGCGCCTTGCAGCTGGAGGATCTTGCGGCCCAGCAGGTCGGCGGCCTGGATGCCGGTGGTGCCTTCGTACAGGGTGATGATGCGGGCGTCGCGCACGAACTGCTCCACGCCGCTTTCCACGATATAGCCGTGGCCGCCGTAGACCTGCAGCGCTTCCTTGGTCGACTCCTGCGCCAGCTCGGTGACCAGGCCCTTGGCGATCGGGATCAGGAAGGCGACCAGGTCGCTGGCGTTCTTGCGCGTGGCTTCGTCGGTGGCGCGCGCTTCCACGTCGGTCTGCAGCGCGGTGTACAGCAGCAGGGCGCGCGAGCCTTCCACGATGGCGCGCTGGGTCAGCAGCATGCGGCGCACGTCCGGCTGCACCAGCAGGTTGTCGGCGGGCTTGTCGGGGAACTTCGGACCCGACAGCGCGCGGCCCTGCAGGCGCTCGCGCGCATAGTTCGAGCTGTTCTGCAGCGCGCGCTCGGCCAGCGCCAGGCCCTGCACGCCGACGCCCAGGCGCGCGGCATTCATCATGGTGAACATCGCGGCCAGGCCCTTGTGCGGCTGGCCGATCAGGTAACCCTCGGCGGCGTCGAAATTCATCACGCAGGTGGCCGAGCCGCGCAGGCCCATCTTGTGCTCGATATTGCTGGCCACCACGGTGTTGCGCGCGCCCAGCGAGCCATCCGCATTCACCTTGAACTTCGGCACGATGAACATCGAGATGCCGCGGCTGCCGGCCGGCGCGTCGGGCAGGCGGGCCAGCACCAGGTGGATGATGTTCTCGGCCAGGTCGTGCTCGCCGGCGCTGATGAAGATCTTGGTGCCAGTGATCTTGTAGGCGCCGTCCTTGTAGCTGCCGTTGTCGGCGGGTTCGGCGCGCGTCTTCAGCAGGCCGAGGTCCGAGCCGGCCTGCGGCTCGGTCAGGCACATGGTGCCGGTCCAGCGGCCTTCGACGATGGGCTTGAGGTAGGTGTTCTGCTGTTCTTCGGTGCCGTGCAGCTCCATCGCGTGGCAGGCGCCTTCGGACAGCAGCGGGTACAGGCTCCACGACAGGTTGCCGGCCTGGAAGATCTCGGTGGTGGCGGTGCCCACCGTATTGGGCAGCGCCTGGCCGCCGAAATGCTCGGCCTGGGTCAGGCCGGTCCAGCCGCCTTCGGCGAAGGCCTTGAAGGCTTCCTTGAAGCCCTTGGGCGTGGTCACCGTCTGCGTGGCCTTGTCGTACTTGCAGCCTTCCTCGTCGCCGCTGGCGTTGAACGGCGCGAGCAGCGCCTCGCTCAGGCGGCCGGCTTCTTCCAGCACCGCGTCGAGCAGGTCGCGCGTGTGGCCTTCGCCGCCCTGCAGCCTGGTCAGGGTCGCTTCCGCGCCCAGCACGTCGTAAAGGGCGAAGCGCAGATCGTCGAGGGGAGCCTTGTAGATGGTCATTGCGGGTTCCTGCTTGGAATGCGGTGATGAAATGGGTGAAAAGCGCGGCGCTTGCTCAGCGCCAGGTGTTGGCGATGCCCGGCACCGGCGAGAGCCAGTCGTTGCCGTGGAATTCGAAATCGCGGGCCTGGTCTTCCTGTTCCGGCTTGGCGCTGGCGCGGCCCACCACGCTGTACGGCACCGAGCCGCCGCTGCCCTTGGCCGCCGCCGCGGCGAGCGCCTGGCTCATTTCCGGCGTGGGCAGCACAGTGATTCGGGTGATGTCGCCGGCGAAGGCGGGGATGTCCAGGTCGAACCTGGCGTGCAGGCGCACCGGCACCAGCTCGGCCAGCTTCAGTTCGCCGTCGACCGAGCGGAAATTCATGCCGCCGTAGCTGTTGTTCTGGATGCGCACGGTGAGCTGCCACTGCCCGTCCGGCCGCACCGTCATCTCCTGGATGCTGATGGTGGGCGGGAACACGCTCTTGCGCGGCGGGCCGCAGGCGACCATCCCCAGCGAGAGCAGGCCAAGCAACAGCAGCAGCGGGATCAGGCGGTACAGCCGACGCGACATGGCCACTCCAAACGATCGTTTGAATGGCGATTCTGCCATGAGAAGGGGAAAGGGGAACAGGGAACGGGGAGCGGGGAGCTTGTAGACCGATGTGAGGTGGGGTTCGCGATTTCCTTCATGTTCCCCGTTCCCTGTTCCCCGTTCCCTGCTCCCCCCCGAACAAGGCATCATCCCCATTTCCCCGAGCCAGGTCCCTCCCCATGTCCCGTCGTTTCATCGCCCGCCGCTCCCCCATCCACGGCAATGGCGTATTCGCCACCGCGCCGATCAAGAAGGGCGAGGAGATCGTCGAGTACAAGGGCACGCTGATGACGCACCAGGACGCCGACGTGATGTACGGCGACGGCGGCGAAACCGGCCACACCTTCCTGTTCACCCTCAACGACGAATACCTGATCGACGCCAACCGCAAAGGCAATACGGCGCGCTGGATCAACCACAGCTGCGACCCCAACTGCCAGGCCCTGGTCCTGGAAGCCGAAGGCGACGACCGCCGCAAGGACCGGGTCTTCATCGAAGCCATCCGCAACATCAAGCCCGGCGAAGAACTCACCTACGACTACGGCATCATCCTGGACGTGCCCCACACCGCCCGCCTGAAAAAGGTCTGGAAGTGCCTGTGCGGCTCCCCCAAGTGCATCGGCACCATGCTGAAACCCAAGCGCGGCCGCTGAGCCCCGCAGGCCAAGAAAAAAAGCCGCGTGCGGAACACGCGGCTTTTTTCATGCCCGTACGCAAGCGATGAGCCCCTCTTGCAGCGCAGAAAGCAAAGGCCAAGCTCAGCCCTCGATCGACCTTCCGCCCCTCGCTCCGCCCGGCCCCTCACCCTGCCCTCTCCCCGGAGGGGAGAGGGGTGTAGTGGTGAGGTAGGCAGGAACGAAGAACCAAAGCCGGCCCCAGTCCCTGAAAATCCTCTCGGCCACGGCACGTTGAAGCACCCGCTACGCAAACGCACTGTGGTTTCGTGTAGACCCAGGTTAATCAAGTTACCGCAGCCGCCCACCGCTCCTTCTAGTCGCGTCGCGAGCCTTGGCTCTCAGGCCATTCTCTCTTTGGTTACTTTCTCTTTGGGCCAGCAAAGAGAAAGTGACCCGGGCGCCGGCAGGCGTCCGGAATGCCCGCTGCATAAGCGGCCCGTTCGCGATAACGCGAAAACCAGGCGATAACGCCACTGGATCCCGGCCTACGCCGGGATGACGAGTAGGGGAGCGACGTGGCCCCCAACCCCTCATGCACACGCGAGAAATCCTCCCTATACTCCCCCGAGTGCCTGCTATGGGGGCTGGCACTCACCCACAAGGACGGAACCATGGAAAAGGAACAGAACTACTACGCCGCGCCGCAATCCGCCGTGGCCGACGTCGGGGGCTACTCGCAACAGGATCTCGAATCGCGCAAGGCCACGCGAGGCCAGCGCCTCGGCGCAGCCCTGCTCGACGGCCTGATCGTCGGCGTAGGCGCCGTGCTGGTCGGCATCGGCGGCGCGGCAGCCAGCAAGGGCGAGGGCGGCATCGTCGCGGTGGCGGTCGGCTTGCTCATCATCCTGGGCATCTTCGTCGTCAACTGCGTGCTGCTGCACCAGAACGCCCAGACCATCGGCAAGAAAGTGCTCGGCATCAAGATCGTGCGCAGCAACGGCGACCGCATCGGCCTGGGCCGCATCATCGGCATGCGCATCATCCCGATCAGCCTGCTCGGTGCGATTCCCTACCTCGGCGGCTTCATCTCGCTGGCCGACTCGCTGGTGATCTTCGGCGCCGAACGCCGCTGCCTGCACGACATGATCGCGGACACCATCGTCATCACCGACTGATGCTGGATACGCTCCGGCAGATCGAAACGCCCGAAGGGGTGTTTCTACGCCTGCGCGCGGCCGGCGCACTGCCGCGCGCGCAGGCGTGGACGATCGATTTCGTGCTGCGCATGCTGGTGTTCTGGGCCGGCATGATTCCCTTGTCGCTGCTCGGCCGGGCCGGCGCGGGCGTGGGTGCATTGCTGATGTTCGTGCTGATGTGGGCCTATGCGGTGGTGTGCGAGGTGTGGTTCGGCGGACAGACGCTGGGCAAGCGCGCCATGGGCCTGCGCGTGGTCAGCGCCGACGGCGCGCCGGTGACCCTGGTGCCTTCGGTGCTGCGCAACCTGCTGCGCGTGGTGGACATCCTGCCGGGCGTATACGCGGTGGGGCTGGCCAGCACGCTGATCGATCCTTATGGGCGGCGTCTGGGCGACGTCATCGCCGGCACCCTGGTGATCCACGGCGGCGAACTGCCGGCCGGCAGCCAGGTGCCCAGCGTGGCGCCGGTGGCGCCGCCGCCGGGCCTGGCCGCGGACGAGCAGGCGGTGATCGTGGAATTCGCCGAACGCTGCGCGCAGCTCACGCCGCAGCGCCAGCAGGAACTGGCCGACCTGCTGCAGCCGCTGACCGGCTGCACCGGCGAAGCCGGCGTGCAGCGCCTGCTCGGCTATGCCAACTGGCTGCTGGGGCGCGCATGAAGCAGGAACGGTTCGTCGCCCTGCATCGCGAGGCATGGAACGAGCTGCAGCACTGGCTCGATCTGGTCGAGCGCAAGCAGCGCCAGGCTTTGCGCAGTCCGCGCGCCGGTGGTTTTCCGGCCGAATACCGCCGCCTGTGCCATCACCTGGCGCTGGCGCGTGCGCGCGGCTACAGCCGCGAAGTCACCGACCGCCTGCAGCGCATGGTGCAGCAAGGCCATCGCCTGCTGTACCGCCCGCCGGCGCCGCGCTGGCATCGGGCGCTCACTTTCCTCATCGCGGGTTTTCCGCGGCTGGTGCGCAGCGAATGGCGCTGCATGGCAGCCGCGGCGGTGCTGTTCTTCGGGCCGGCGCTGTTCTGCCTGATCGCGCTGCAGTTCCATCCGGAGTGGGCGCATTCGATCTTCGGCAGCGGACAGCTGGCCGAATTCGAGAAGATGTACGACCCGAGCAACGACAAGATCGGCCGCAGCAGCGGCACCGACATGGCGATGTTCGGCACCTACGTGATGAACAACGTCAGCATCGCGTTCCGCACCTTCGCTTCCGGCCTGGTGCTGGGCGTGGGCGCGGTCTACGTACTGGCCGCCAACGGCGTGATCATCGGCGGCGTCGCCGGCCACCTCACCCAGATGGGCTACGGCGGGCCGTTCTGGCGCTTCGTGGCCGCGCATGCCGCGTTCGAGCTCACCGCGCTGGTGATCGCCGGCGGCGCGGGCCTGCGGCTGGGCCTCACCTTGCTGGCGCCGGGGCGGCAGCGGCGCGGCCCGGCGATGGTGGCGGCGGGCTGGATCGGCGCGCAGCTGGCGCTGGGCGCGTTCGCCATGCTGCTGGTGGCCGCGGCGATCGAGGCGTTCTGGTCGTCGATCGCCTGGTTTCCGAATGTATTGAAGTTCGGCAGCGCCGCGCTGTTGTGGGTGCTGGTGATCGGCTGGCTGTGGCGCGGCGGCGCGGAGGGCGGCGATGGAGCTTGAACGCATCACCGTGGCCCTGCGTCCGCGCACGGCGCGCGAGGCGGTCGACCTCGGCGCGGCCATGCTGCGCGCGCATGCCAGAACGGTGTGGTCCGCGTGGTTCGCCTTCAGCCTGCCGGTGGCGGCGCTGTGCATCGCCCTGGGCTGGCTGCTGCACTGGCCCTGGCTGGCCACGCTGCTGATCTGGTGGCTGCTGCCGCTGTTCGACCGCGTGCCGCTGTACGTGCTGTCGCGCGCCGTGTTCGAGCGCGCACCGCGCTGGCGCGAGACGCTGCGCGGCCAGCGCCAGTGGCGCTGGGGCGGCACCATCGCCTCGATCACCTGGCGGCGCATCGACAGCCATCGCGCGCTGCGCCTGCCGATGGAATTGCTCGAAGGCCTTGCGGGCAAGCAGCGCGGCGAACGCTGGCGCGTGCTGCGGCGGCCGATCGGCACCGAGGCCTCGTCGCTGGCCTTCGGCTGCCTGGAACTGGCGCTGGTGATCTTCCTTGGCCTGTTCCTGTCGGTGGTGCTGTTCATTCCGGCCGAGCTGATGCCCGACTGGGTGCGCGGCTCGGTGGGCGGCGTCGCGCGGCGCACGCCCGAAGTCACCGGCGCGCTGATCGCCGGCGTGGCCTACCTGGCCTGGAGCGCGATCGAGCCGCTGCACGTGGCCGCCGGTTTCGCGCTCTATCTCAACCGCCGCACGCAGCTGGAAGCCTGGGACGTGGACCTGGCCTTCCGCCGCCTGCGCGACCGCTGGCTCGCCGCCGGCCGCGCCGCCGCCGTGCTGCTGCTGGCGCTGGTTTGCGCCTGTCCGCACGGGGCCTGGGCGCAGAAGGTCGCGGCGCCCAAGAAGGAAGAAGCGCCGGTCACCCGGATCGAAGATGCCTTCGCCGTGCCCGCCAGCAACAGCGACAAGCGCTTCGCCACCGCGGCAGCGGAAGCCTTCCGCGATCCGCGCTTCGGCGGCGCGCACAAGGACCACACCTGGGTGCCGCGCAATTGGTCGTGGAATCCCAAGCCGGTCCAGCTCGGGCGTTCGCCGTTCGAAGGCTTCGGCAATGTGCTGGCGATCGGCGTAAAGGGTTTGCTGACGTTGCTGCTGATCGGCCTGATCGTCGCCATCGCGGTGTATGTGATCCGGCGCGCGCGCATGCCGGTGATCGCGGCGCGCGCGCGCGGCGAGGCGAAGCTGGACACGCACCTGGAAACCATCGAGGTGCAGGAGGTGCTGCCGGACGACCTGGCCGGCGCCACGCACCGCCTGTGGAGCGGCGGACACCGCCGCGAGGCGCTGGCGCTGCTCTATCGCGGCTGCGTCGAACAGGTGGCGGCGGCGCTGCAGCTGCCGGTGGAACAGGACGCCACCGAGGCGGACTGCCTGCGCAGCGCGCGCCGGCTGGGCGACACGCAGCGGCGCCAGCGCGCCGAGGCGATCGTGCGCGCGTGGCAGTACGCGGCCTACGCGGACCGCTATCCGCGCGACGAGGATTTCGCCCGCCTGCTCGACGGCTGGCCCGCGCGGCACGGGAGCGCGGCATGAATCGCGCGCCGGTGCTGGTGATCGTGCTGGCTTCCGTGCTCGCGGTCGGCCTGATCGGTTTCTTCACCCTGTTCGAGCGGCAGGAAATCACCGTGCCGGCGGAGGCGAAGGGCGAGGCGAAGTACAACCGCTTCTTCGCGCTGGAACGTACGCTGGCGAAGCTCGACATTCCGGTGAGTTCGGTGGCCACGCTGTCGCCGAGCCGCGTGCCGCTGGGCGAGAACGACACGCTGGTGCTGGGCGACGGCCTGGAACGCATCGGCGTGGATGACGCGCAGCGCATCGCCGACTGGGTCAACGCCGGTGGCCACCTGGTGCTGGCGCCGGGCCCGGCGGACGATGCCGCGCATACGCCGCTGCTGGAGGCGCTGGGCGGGCTTTCGTCCAAGCGCATGGAAGAAGGCTGCGACCGGCTGAGCACGGATGTGCCGGACAAGAGCGAGGCCAGTTTCGTGCTGTGCGGCCCGCGCTTCCTGCTCGATGACGAAGCCGCCGAAAACGCGGACCTGCTGATCGGCGGCCACCAGCGCGGCTACTCCTTCGCGCGCTACTACGCCGGCGACGGCGAAGTGAGCCTGCTGTCCGACCTGGCGCCGCTCTCCAACCGCGAGCTGGGCCACGCGGCGCAGCAGCGCTTCGCCCTGCGCGTGCTGGCGCCGTCGGAGGAGCGGCACGTGTGGCTGCTCTACGCGCTGGACGGTCCCTCCTTCTGGCTCGCGCTGTTCACCCGCGGCTGGCCCGGCCTGCTCGCGCTCACCGTGCTGCTGCTGGCCTGGATGGCGATGCGCAGCGCGCGGCTGGGCCCGCTGATGCCGGCGCCGCCGCTGCAGCGCCGTGCGCTGCTGGAACACGTGCAGGCGGCCGGTGAATTCCTCTATCGGCGCGACGCGGGCCTCGGCCTGCACGCGCTGGCCTGCCGCGCCGCGCTGGCGCGCGCGCGGCGGCAGGATCCGTCCTGCGCCGAGCTCGAAGGCGAGGCGCTGTACGAACGCCTGGCCGACCGCCACGGCGTCGATCCCGCGCAGTTGGCGCGGGCCTTCCAGATCCCCGCGAACGCCAACGCGTTCCGCGAAAGCATCACCACCCTGGCGCGACTCAGGAGCCGCCCATGACCACCGAATCGCCTTCCCCCGCCCTGGCGCCGGAGCCGCCGGCCGCCGCCGTGTCCGCGCTGCCGTTCGACCAGCTGATGGCGCGCATCGCTTCGCTGCGCGAGCAGGTGGCGCGCGCCTTCATCGGCCAGGAGCAGGTGTTCGACGAAGTGCTGCTGGCCCTGCTGGCCGGCGGCCACGTGCTGATCGAAGGCGTGCCGGGCCTGGGCAAGACCCTGCTGGTGCGCGCGCTCGCCGCCGCGGTGAGCTGCAGCTTCGGCCGCGTGCAGTTCACGCCGGACCTGATGCCCACCGACGTCACCGGCCACGCCATCTACGACCCGAAGGCCGAGCGCTTCCAGATCCGCCGCGGCCCGGTGTTCGCCAACCTGCTGCTGGCCGACGAGATCAACCGCGCGCCGGCCAAGACCCAGGCCGCGCTGCTGGAATGCATGCAGGAAGGCCAGGTGACCATCGAAGGCCGCCGCTTCCCGCTGCCGGCGCCGTTCATGGTGGTGGCGACGCAGAATCCGATCGAGCAGGAAGGCACCTATCCGCTGCCGGAAGCGCAGCTGGACCGCTTCCTGATCAAGGTGCTGATCGACTACCCGACATTGGACGACGAAAAGCGCATGGTCGACGAAGTGCTGAGCGGCCGCGTCGCCGCCGACCTGGACGTCTCGCGCGTCAACCCCGTGCTGAGCCAGCCCGAGCTGCTGGCGCTGCAGCAGGGCGTGGCCGAGCTGCGCGTGGACGCGGCGGTGATCGACTACGCCGTGCGCATCGCGCGCGCCACCCGCGAATGGCCCGGCGTGCTCGGCGGCGCCGGTCCGCGCGGCGGCCTGGCGCTGGTGCGCCTGGCGCGCGCGCAGGCGGTGCTGGACGGCCGCGACTTCGTCACCCCGGACGACGTGCGCGCGGTGGCCTTGCCCGCGCTGCGCCATCGCCTGCTGCTGGCGCCGGAAGCGCTGATCGAGCGCCAGCGCCCGGACGACGTGCTGAAGGCGCTGCTGCACAAGGTGGCCGCGCCCCGCCAATGATGCGTCCGGCTTCCACCCTGCTGTGGCTGCTGCTCGGCTGGACCGCGCTGGGCGTGCTGGCCGCGATCGGCTGGCTGCCGCTGGCGGCGTGGCTGGCGTTTGCCGCGCTGCTGGCCGCCGCCGCCGCGCTCGACGCGCGCCAGCTGCGCGCCGAACCCAGCCCCGTGCTGGGCCGCGAACTGCCGCCGGTGGTGCCGCTGGGGCCCGAGCTGGTGGTGGGCCTGCGCCTGCGCCCGCAGGGCAAGCGCACGCTCGCGTTCGAACTGCACGACCTGCATCCGGGCGGCTGGCCGGTGCGCGGCATGCCGCGCCAGTTGAGCTTGCCGCCGGGGCGCGAGCTGGCGCTGGATTACGCGCTGACGCCCACCGGCCGCGGCCGCTTCGATTTCGCCGGCAGCCATCTGCGCCTGCGCTCGCCGTGGCGGCTGTGGACGCAGCGTCGCACCATCGGCGAACCGGCCAGCCTGCGCGTGTATCCGAACTTCGCGCCGCTGGCGCGCATGGCGGGCCTGAGCGTGGAAGTCGCCTCGCGCAGCGTCGGTGCGCGGCTGCAGCGCCGGCGCGGCGAAGGCACCGAATTCCACGAACTGCGCGATTACCGGATCGGCGACAGCCTGCGCAAGATCGACTGGAAGGCCACCGCGCGCGTGGCACGGCTGGTGTCGCGCGAATACCGCGACGAACGCAACCAGCAGGTGGTGCTGCTGCTCGACTGCGGCCGCCGCATGCTGGCGCAGGACGACCGCCTGGCGCATTTCGACCACGTGCTCAATGCCTCGCTGGCGCTGGCTTATATCGCGCTGCGCCAGGGCGATTCGGTCGGCATGCTCGCCTGCGCCGGCGAAGACCTGCGCTGGATGCCGCCGCAGCAGGGCAGCGGCGGCATGGACATGCTGCTGGGCGCGGGCTACGACCTGCAGCCCAAAGCGGTAGCGACCGACTACCTTGCCGCGGCGAGCGCGCTGCAGGCCAGGCAGCGGCGGCGCGCCTTCGTGGTGCTGGTGACCAATGTGCGCGACGAGGACGACGAAGAGCTGCGCATGGCGGTGCGGCTGCTGTCGCGGCGGCACCTGGTGCTGGTGGTGAGCCTGCGCGAGCTGGCGCTGGATCAGGCGGCGGCGACGGTCGATCACGAGCTGGATACGGCGATCCGCGCGGCCGCGGCCATGGATTACCTCGCGCAGCGCGATGCGATGCACGACGCGCTGCGGCGCGAGGGCGTGGCGATGCTGGATGTGAGCTGCAATGAGTTGTCGGGTGTGCTGGTCGAGCGCTATCTGGCGGTGAAAAGAGCAGGGCGCTTGTAGCCCTTCGATACCGTCGTAGGTTGGGGTGAGCCGCAGGCGAACCCCAACGTTGCGGCGTGTTCGCAGGTGCCGGCGTTGGACTGCTCAGGTATCGTCGCCGTAATCGATCGCCACGATCTCCACCTTCAGATCCCCCGCCGGCCGCAGCCACGTCACCTCCTCACCGACGCGCGCCCCGATCAACGCCCGCGCCAGCGGCGACACATAACTCACCAGGCCGTGCTCCACATCCGCCTCGTCCTCGCCGACGATGCGGTAGGCATGCTCGCCTTCCTGCGCCGAATCCACCGTCACCCCGGCGCCGAACGCCACGCGGTCGCGCGGCTGCTGCGCCAGGTCGATCTCGATCGCACCGGCCACGCGCGCCTTCAGCCAGCGCAGCTCGCGCTCCACCGCGGCCAGCTCGCTCTGCTGCGCCAAGGTCGGCTCGCCGGTCTTCAAGGCGTCGCGCCGCGATTGCGCGGCGTCGAGGCGTGCGCGCAGCTGTGCAAGTCCGCGCGGGGTGACGTAGTTGGGATGTTCGCTCAGCGGGATTTCCGGCAAGGCGTCGCCCGCGTCGTCGCTGTCCTTTACGAAGGCACGGCTCATGATTCCTCCCGCGCTCCGGTATCGCGGAGCGCACGCGTGGTTCTTCCATGTAGATGGCGCCATCGCGGTGTCCGCTCAAGCGCCTGGTGGCCGATTGATGTGAAGCCGCCGTCAGTCCTCCTCCACATGCGGCTTCCACGCCTCGCTGAGCTGCTTCTGCACCGGTGGCGGCACCGGTTCGTAGTGGCTCAGGTCCAGGCTGTAGCGGCCGCGTCCGCCGGTCACCGCCTTCAGCTCGGAGGGGTAGTCGATCAGCTCGGCCAGCGGCGCCTGCGCCTTGATCACCAGCTCGCCGCCGCGCTGCGTATCGGTGCCCAGGATGCGCGCGCGCTTGCCGGCCAGGCCGCCGGTGACGTCGCCGACATTCGCTTCGGGAATGGCCACTTCCACGTCCACGATGGGTTCCAGCACAATCGGCCGCGCCTTGCCCACCGCGTCGAGAAAGGCCTTTTTGCCCGCGGAGACGAAGGCCACTTCCTTGGAATCCACCGGGTGGTATTTGCCGTCGTACACGGTCACGCGCAGGTCCTGCATCGGATAGCCGGCCACCGCGCCGTTCTCCATGGCCTGGCGCACGCCTTTCTCGATCGCCGGCAGGAACTGGTTGGGAATCACGCCGCCTTTCACTTCGTCGACGAACTGGAAGCCCGCGCCGCGATCCAGCGGTTCCACGCGCAGGAACACTTCGCCGAACTGGCCCGCGCCGCCGGTCTGCTTCTTGTGGCGATGGTGGCCTTCGGCCCGGCTGGCGATGGTTTCGCGATAGGCCACGCGCGGCGGGTGGGTCACCACTTCCACGCCGTAGCGTTCCTTCATGCGTTCGAGCATTACCTTCAGGTGCAGGTCGGACAGGCCGCGCACCACGGTTTCGTTCAGTTCCTTGTGGTGCTCCACGCGGAAGCAGGGGTCTTCCTCCGACAGCCGCGTCAGTGCTTGTGAAAGCTTCTGTTCCTGGCCCTTGTGCTTGGGCTCCAGCGCCAGGCCGAACATCGGCTGCGGAAAACGCAGCGGCGCGAGGTGGATCAGGTCCTCGTCGTGCGAATCGTGCAGCACGGCATCGAAGTGGATTTCCTCCACTTTCGCCACCGCGGCGATATCGCCGGGAATGGCCTGCTCGATCTCCACATGCTGCTTGCCGTTGAGGCGGAACAGATGGCCGACCTTGAACGGCTTGCGCCCGTCGTCGATGAACAGCTGCGTATCGCGGCGGATCGTGCCCTGCCACACGCGGAATACGCCGAGCTTGCCGACGAAGGGATCGTTGACGATCTTGAACACGTCCGCGACCACGTGCCTGGCCGGATCGGCGCCGACTTCAATGGTTTCGTCTTTCAAATTGAGGAAAGGAGGCGGATTGCCTTCGGACGGATTCGGCAGCAATCGCTCGGCCAGCTCCAGGAACTCGGCCACGCCCGCACCGGTGCGCGCGCTGACGAAGCAGACCGGCACCAGATGCCCTTCGCGCAGGCATTGCTCGAACGCATCGTGCAATTGCTGCGGCGTGAGCGCTTCTTCGCCGGCATCGAGATAGGAGCCCATCACCGACTCGTTGATTTCCACCACCTGGTCCAGGATGCGCTGGTGCGCTTCGGCCAGCGAGGAGAAGTCGGTGGCGCCATCGCTGTGGAAGAAACAGTCCAGCACCTTCGCGCCGCCATCGGCGGGCAGGTTCACCGGCAGGCATTCGGAGCCGAACTCTTCGCGCAGCGCTTCGGTCAGCGCTTCCAGGCGCGCGACGTCGGTGTCGATCTTGTTGATCACCAGCACGCGGGCCAGGCCGCGCTCCTTCGCGCGCTCCATCATGCGGCGGGTGCCGTACTCGATACCGTTGGCGGCATTGACCACGATGGCGACGGTCTCCACCGCGGCGAAGGCGGACAGTGCGGCGCCGCGGAAATCCGCGTAGCCGGCGGTGTCGATCAGGTTGATATGGCAGCGGGGCAGGTCGATCGCGGCGAGGCAGCTGTCGATGGAGTGGCCGCGCGCCTTTTCCTGGCTGTCGGTGTCGGATTGGGTACTGCCGCGTTCCACCGAACCTTGCGTCTGGATGGCGCCGCCTGCGTGCAGCAGGGCTTCGAACAAGGTGGTCTTGCCGGAGCCGGCATGGCCGGCGAGTGCGATGTTGCGGATGGTTTCCGTGTTGTACGACACGATGCGACCCTCCTCTGCTGAAGCCGGAGGCGCGGGTCCTGCGGTCGTCGACAGTCGGCGCCGCACGAGGCCGCGACTGCGGCTGACGATGGCGGGGCGTCATGGCGAGTCCGGGCGTCGGGGACGCGGGGGCGGTCATGGCGGGACACGGCGCGGGGCGCCGTCCGCATAGCCTTGAGCGAGGGGGCGGCCGGGTCAAGCTGCAGCGCGGGGAACCACGACCGATGGGATTTGTCTTGGATGGGTTGCACGCGGACCATCCGCGCTTTCGCCCGCTTCAAGGTCACCGCCATCGAACACGCACCGCAGGTCGAACATCACCGCTGGAACGCGCCTGACGGGCGCGAGCGTGGCCTGGCCCCGCTGGACGGTCCGACCCGTGCCCTGCTGCACGAGCTGCGCTGGCGCCGCCAGCCGCGCGACCGGTGGCGCTTCTGGGCCGGCATGGCCCTGGCCCTGGTGCTGCACCTGTTGTTTATCGGCGTGACCTGGTGGGAAATGCGACCCCGGCCCGGCGAGCCGCTGCCGCCGCCTCGCGCCGGGGATGCCCTGCAGGTACGCTTTATCCCGCGCGGCATGCCGCGCTCCGCGCCGCCGCCGGTGGAGGCCGCGCCCCCGCCGCCGCCCGCGCCGCGCGTGGCGCCCGTGCGCGAGCCGCCGGCCAGGAACGCGATGACGGCCAGCCTGCCCACCCCGGCGCCGGCCCCGGCGGCAAGTGTCGCTGCCCCGGCGCCGCGCCTGTTCGGTGCGGATGGCCGGCCCCTGCTCCCCACCGCGCAGCCGGCGGCGGCATCCAGCGCCAGCTATGTCGAGCGCGGCGTGGTCGGCGACAGCAAGGTGATGCGCCACGACAACCCGGTGAAATACCAGGCCACGCGTTTCGACCAGGACTGGAACAAGGGCAACGCCCTGGACAGCGCCTTGAAGCGCGTGGTCGACGCGACCACGGTGAAGAAAACCGTCACCCTCGCTCCCGGCCTGCGCATCCACTGCGCGGTGGCGCTGGCCGCGCTCGCCGGCGGCTGTGGCGGCGATCCGCCCGCGCCGCCCTCGGCGAAGGACGGTGACGAGCGCCTCAGCATGGCGCCGGCGCGCTCGCTGGCGCCGCCGCCGAATCCGCCCGAGCCGCCGAGCGACGAGGAATGCATCCGGATCTACCGCGACGGCAAGCCGCTGCCGCACGGCTGTCCGGTGGATACGCCCAATCGCTCGGTGGATGCCGAACTGAAGATGCACGCGCCGAAACCGCCGCAACCGTAGCAGCCGTAGGTTGGGGTGAGCCAAAGGCGAACCCCAACCTACGCCTGCCGCAGGCACGCCCGCTACACTGCGCGCCATGTCGTCGCCTCCCCAGGATCCCTCCCGCGTCACGGTCGCGCTGCCTTCGCCGCGCGAGGCGGCCACGCGCGCGGCGGTCTACCGCAATCGGCGCAAGGATCGACCGCGCGACCGCCTGCTGCGCGTGCTGGGCCTGGTCGGCACGCTGCTGGTGCATCTGATCGTGCTGTTCGGCGCCATCCTGGGGCCGGCGTACGACCTGGTCGAACCGGCGGAAGAACACAGCGCCCCGCTGCAGGTGCGGCTGATCGAGAAGAAGAAGGACGAACCGCCGCCGCCGCCTCCGGTGCGCGGCACGCCGCCGAAGGAAGTCGGCCCCGTGCGCAAGGCCGGCGGTGCGCCGGCGGTGGCGCGCACGCGGCGCGAGAGCAGCAGCTCCACTCGCGTCGAAGCCGATCTCGCCCCGGTGCCGGTGCCCGCGGTGGAAACACCCGTCATCGTGGTGAAGGCCCGCCCCAGCGCACCCAAGCCCGAACCGGTCGCCGCGCCGCGCCCGGCCGTGACCTTGCCCAAGCCCGCCCCGGCGCCGGAACTGCAGCCCGTGCCGACCAGCGCGGAGCCGCCGCAGGTCACGCTCGACACGCCGCCCGCGCCGCAGCCGGTGCCGCCGAAATTCCAGCCCGAGCCGGTGCGCAAGGCGCAGGCCGAAGGCAGCGCGCCGATGCCGCCGCCGGCTTCGCTGGCCCTGCCGGACGTGCCCGCGCAGTCCGCGCCGCAGGTGAGCGCGCCGACCATCGCGATGGAGCATGCGGTGCCCAAGCCCACGCCGCCGAGCCCGCCGCAGGCGATCCGCGCCGAGACCGTCGCCGCGCCCACCGAGCCGGAACTGCAGGCCGTGCCGCTGCCCGCGCAGGCGGCGCCCACGGTGAACCTGCAGGCGCAGTCCGCCACCACCGCGGTGGTGCCGCGCGAGCAGCAGCGTATCCAGGCGCCTTCGATCCGCGTCGCCGAAGCCGAACTGGAAGCGGTGCCGCTGCCGGAGAACGCGCGCCCCAGCCTCGACAAGCCGCAGGCGCCGCCGGTGCAGACGGTGTCGCCGCAGTCGGTGGCGATCGACAACAAGCCCGCGCTGGAGCGTCCGCAGATCCAGCCGTCGCCGTCGTCCGCCGAAGCCTCGACGTCTTCCAGCGAGCAGGCCGCGCCCGCGCAGAGCCAGGCCGCCAGTTCCACCGCCGGCCCCAAGGCCAGCGCGCCCACCGGCGAAACCGCCAGTGCCGAGAGCGGCAAGAGCAGCGCGCCGAACGCCACGCCGCAAGGCAGCGAGAGCGGCGCGCCGGGCGCATCGCCCAACGGCGTGGCGTCTTCGCCCGGCGGCCCCGGCAAGAGCGGCCTGAATCTGTCGCTGCCGCCGGGGCAGGGCAATGGCCAGGGCAACGGGCAGCAGGGCAAGGGCGAGGGCCAGGACGGACTGGCCGGCAACTACATCCAGCTGCAGCCGCGCGGCAATACGGAAATCATGGAGCACCGCGCGCCGAACATCGGCTACAAGTCCACGCGCTTCGAAAAGGACTGGACGCCCGAAGGCGAAAGCTCGATCGACACCGCGCTGCGCCACGCGGTGGAGAAGACCACGGTGCGCCACACCTTCCACCTGCCGCGCGGCGTGCGCGTCGAATGCGTGGTGATGCCGCTGTTCCCGGTCGGCCTGTTCGGTTGCGGCAATGGCGATCCGCCGCCGAAGCCGGTGGACGACAAGGTGTACGAGCGCATGGTGCTGGCGCCGGCCAACCCGCTGGTGCCGCCGGCGCCGGCGGCGTCCGCGGCAACCGTGGCCGCGCCGATCAAGCTCGATAACAGCGCGCAGTGCGCGACGGCGAAGGTGAGTGGAGGGCCGTTGCCGCCGGGGTGCGTGGACGATCGGTTGCCGGCGGGGCGTGCGGCGCCGGCGAAGGCGACGAGCTCGTCGTGGGTGCCGGCGAGCGATCAGTTTCACTGACGATTTTCGCGAAGCACCACACTTCTCCCTCTCCCCTGCGGGGAGAGGGCGGGGTGAGGGGGCGGGGCTCGCGGGAGCGTTTCTAAGAGCGAAAAGAAGTTCGAGGCAAGGCGTCAGCGTTTCGCTCCGCCCGGCCCCTCACCCCAACCCTCTCCCCGAAGGGGAGAGGGGGTACGTCGAGGGTTACTTGAAGTTGATCGCCACGCGCGCAAACCACGACGCGCCGTTCAAGCCGAACTGCACGGCTTCGTACTTGAAGCCATTGTCCGTCTCGTTCGGATCCTGCTTGCTCGGAAACTTGTCGAAGATATTCGAGCCGCCCACCGTCAACTTGACCTGATCGTTGAAGTGGTAGGTCAGCGCGACGTCCGCCGAGGTCTTGTCTGCGTAATGCTGGTTCGGCACCGGCGGTCCGCTGAAGGTGCCCAGCGTCATCGGCCCGAAGTAAATGAACTTCCAGCTCGCTTCCCATTGGCCCAGCGCATAGTCGAAGCCCAGGATCGCCTTCGAACTCGGCGCGCCGTCCTCCAGGAACAGCCGCTCGCGGTCCGACAGCAGCACGTCCTCGCGGCCGGCCAGCGCGGGCGGGGCGTGGATCTTCTTGACGCGGGTGAACGAGCGGTTGAAACCGAAGTTGGTGCGCAGCGTGCCGCCGCCCAGGTCCATGCGGTGGCTGGCGGTGAAGTCCAGGCCCTTGGTGCTGGTGTCCACCGAGTTGACGAAGAACTGCG
Organism: Dyella marensis; assembly: GCF_049532885.1. NCBI lineage: Bacteria > Pseudomonadati > Pseudomonadota > Gammaproteobacteria > Lysobacterales > Rhodanobacteraceae > Dyella > Dyella marensis. The sequence continues at coordinate 4,060,664 of NZ_CP064029.1, read as the reverse complement.
CCTGGCCCACGCCCAGCTGCTGCAGGATGCCGCCGATGTTCGGGTCGGTGGTGTCGAAGCGGCCGCTGAGCACGATGCGGTCGTCGATATCGATGCGGTAGCCGTCCAGGGTGAACTGCAGATCGTTGCCGGGTGACCAGGTGGCGCCCAGCGTATAGCTCTTGGACTTCTCTTCCTTCAGCGGCGGAATGCCCGCGGCATTGGCGATGGTGCCGCCGTTCGGCGCCAGCACCACGTCCACCGGCTGGCCGCTCACGAAGTCGGTGAAGGTGGACGAGAACCAGCGCTGCTGCAGCGACGGCGCGCGGAAACCGGTGGACACGGAGCCGCGCAGCAGCAGCTTGTCGGTGGCGTGGAAGGCGCCGGCCAGCTTGCCGGTGGTGGTGGAGCCGAAATCGCTGTAGTGCTCGTAGCGCACGGCCGCGTCGGTGAGGAAGCGTTCCGTCCAGTCGGTTTCCACGTCGGCATAGGCCGCATAGCTGTGGCGGCTCTGGTTGGTGGCGTCGCCGGGCTGGAAGCCGGGGAAGCCCTGGCTGCCGGCATTGCCGCCGCCGGGGCCGTCGGCGTCGACGTACGAGCCGCGTTCGCCGGGCGTGATGCGGTAGTTCTCGCGGCGGTATTCCGCGCCGAAGGCGATGTTGAGGCCGGCCAGGATGTCGCCGTAGTAGCGCGACAGATCCAGGTTGGTGGTTTCCTGCTCGAACGAGAAGCCGCCGGCATGGAAGCGGTTGGGGCTCAGGCCCGGGCCGCCGGCGAGCAGGTCGGCATTGGCGATGGAGGCGTTGAGCGTGTTGCTGATGATGTCCTGCAGCGCGTTGTAGCCGTAGGTCTGCGAGAGATCCGCGCGCCAGTCGCCGAAGTTGTCCCACACGCCGAGGATGGCGTAGCGGTCCTTGATGGCGCCGTTGATGTACGGCACGAAGCCGTCCGGATACATCGCCGCCGAGTTGCGCGAAGGAATGTCGTCCGAGCCGATGCCGCCGCGCGCGAACGCCGCCGACGAAGCCGAGCGGTTCTGCACGCCACCGGTGAAATACAGGTGCGCCGATTCCGCCACCGGCACTTCGCCGTTGACGTACAGGGTTTCGTTGTCGACCTTGGTGTCGCCGATGGTGCGCGGATCGCCCGGGTCGGAACGGTTGGAACGCCCGCGCTTCTGCCACTCGCCGGTGATGCCCACGCTGCCGCCGTTGTCGAAGCGGAAGCCGCAGTACGCCGAGGTGAGGTAGTTCTTGCCGTCGCCGCGGGTGTATTCGCCGAAGCCCGCCACGCTTTCGCAGCCGGGGCTTTTCTTCAGCACGATATTCATCACGCCGGCGATGGCGTCCGAGCCGTACTGCGCGGCGGCGCCGTCGCGCAGCACCTCCACGCGCTCGATCGCCAGCGCGGGAATCGCATTGAGGTCGGTGCCAGTATTGCCGCGGTTGCGCGCGCCGAACAGGTTCACCAGCGCCACGCTATGGCGGCGCTTGCCGTTCTCCAGCACCAGGGTCTGGTCCGAGCCCAGGCCGCGCAGCGCGGCCGAGTCGACCAGGTCGGCGTTGTCCGAGCCGGTCTGGCGCACCGAGGTGAACGAGGGCACGGTGTACTGCAGGTTCTGCGCGAGATCGAATTGCGGGCTCTGTTCGGCCAGCTTCTGCATCGGGATGACGTCGACCGGCACGGGCGTTTCGGTCTCCGAACCGCCGATGCGGCGCGAACCGAGCACCGTCACGCCTTCGAGATTGGTGGCTTTCTTCTGGTCCGCCGACGGTGCGGCCGGATTCTGTGCGGTGCTGCCATTGCTGGCGTCCTGTGCCGCCGCCGTGGCGGCGAAGCCGGCCATGGCCAGCACGATAGCGGTGCACAGCAAGGTCTTGCGCGAATAATGCATCCCACCCTCCCCGGTGTAGTGAATCCCCCCGGAGAGCGAGACTAAGCGACGCACGCCGCGCGTGAAAACCTGCGCAGCGCACATTTGTGCGATGTCAGCTATGCGCAAGCTTTGATGAAGGCCGGCGTAGGTTGGGGTGAGCGCAGCGAACCCCAACACCGCGCAACGTTGGGGTTCGCTGCGCTCACCCCAACCTACGCGCTACGCGCCGCCTCACAGCAGTCGCAGCAATTCCCTCATCAGCGGCAGCCTGCGCACGCGCACCGCGCTCACGCGGAACACCGCATTGGCCAGCGCGGGCGCGGCGGTGGGCATGGCCAGGAAGCTGGCGCCGGCGGGGTCGCGGTCGCCCGGCACGATGATCACGTCCATCGCATCGGGCAGCTGGGCCATGCTGGCCAGCGGATAGTCCTTGTAGCTGCGCTGCTGCGGCTGGCCGTCCTTGAAGGTGACGGCGAGATTGAGCGCGGCGGAGAGCGCATCCAGCGTGGCGCCGGCGATCTGTCCTTCCAGGCCCAGCGGATTGATCACGCGGCCCACGTCGACCGCGCACACCACGCGCTCGATATTGAGCTTCTGGCCCTGCAGCGAGGTCTCCACCGCATGCGCCACGTAGGCGCCGTCCATATGCCAGCAGGCGATGCCCAGGCCATTGACGGTGCGCAGCCAGTTCTTCCACTCGATGCGGTCGGCCACCAGCTTGAGCACATTGAGCAGGCGGCCCGTGTCGAAAGTGCCGCCGCCCTGCAGCGGCACCTGGCGCGCGTCGCCGAGCAGGCGCAGGCGCGTGGCCAGCGGGTCTTCCTTCAGCGCGTTGGCGATCTCGTCGACGAAGCTTTCCACCGCGAACGCATTGGCCACGTGCGGCATGCCGCGATGCGGGCCGCGCGGCAGCGCCGACTGCAGCGCGTACCAGTCGCTGCGGTAATTGGGCACCAGGCCGGCGGGCAGTTGGTTGACGTCCACTTCGGACGTCCACAGCCGCTGTTCCGGCGCGCCGCGGCGCGCGAGCGCGGAGGCGCTGGCCATGCGCTGGTCCCAGGTGACGATCTGGCGCTTGGCGTCCAGCGTGGCGCTGAGCCTGTGCACGCTGGCGGAGCGGTAGTAGTCGTGCGCGAGGTCTTCCTCGCGCGTCCACAGCAGGCGCACGGGGCGGTCGGCCAGCTTGGCCAGCATCACCGCCTCGGCGACGAAGTCGTGGTCCAGCCGGCGGCCGTAGCCGCCGCCGACGCGCGGCACGCGGATCTCGATCTGGTCCGGCTTGAAGCCGGTCAGCCGCTGCACCACCGACCATGCGCGCTGCGGCGCCTGGGTCGGCGCGACCAGTACGGCGCGGTCCTTGTCCACGCGCACCAGGCAGTTCATCGGCTCGGCGGTGGCGTGGGCCAGCCAGGGCTGCACGTAGGTGGCGTCGACGCGGCGCGCGGCTTTCTTCGCCATGCCGTCGACGTCGCCGTCGTTGCGCACGCGGGTGGTGGGCGCAATGGGCTGGCTGGCAGGGTTGGCGGCCAGCTCCTTGGCGGAAGGCGTCTTCGCGCTGACCAGTTCGGTGGCCTGCTGCTCCAGCGCGGCGCTGGATTCGCTGCCGCTGGGGCCGGGCTTCCATTCGAGCTTGAGCCTGGCGCGCGCCTGCAGCGCGGACCAGGTGTCCTCGGCCAGCACGGCCACGGACGGCGCCAGCGGCGTTTCGCCGGGTAGCAGGCCGGGTTCGGGCTTGAGCTCGACCACCTTGAACACGCCCTTGACCGCTTCCGCTTCGCGGAAGTCCTTGTTGACCAGGCTGCCGTCGATCCACGGGCAGTGCACCAGCACGGCGACCAGTGCATCGCCGAAATAGCTGTCGATGGCGAACTGGGTCTGGCCGGTGACGATGGCGCGCGCGTCGACGTCGCCGGCGGGCTGGCCGATGAGGGTGTAGCGGTCCGGCGTCTTCACCGCCACCGGCGCCGTGGGCGGGGCCACCTTGGAGGCGGCCTCGGCCAGCGAGCCGTAGTCGAAGCGGCGGCCGTCCGGCGAGATCACCGCGCCGCCCTGGGTGCGCAGGCGGTCGGCCGGCACGCCGAGGCGGCGCGCGGCGGCCTGCATCAGCAGCCAGCGGGCCAGCGCGCCGGCCTGGCGCAGATCGGTCCAGGCGGCGGAAATCGAACTGCCGGTGCCGCCGAGCTGGTGGCCGTAAGTCCAGCGCGGTTCGCCGTTGCCGTTCTCCACGCCCAGGCCCAGCGGCACCACGCTCACGCGCGACCAGTCCGCGTCGAGTTCGTCGGCGACGATGCGCGGCAGCGAGGTGGCCACGCCGGTGCCGGTGTCCGGATCGCGCGCGCCGATCAGCACGTTGCCGTCCGCGTCGATGCGCACATAGGCGCCCAGGCCGTACAGCGCGTCGCCGAGCATGGCCGGCGGCACCGGCGCATCGCCGGCCTCGGAGTAGCGCACGCCGACGATCAGCGCGCCGGCGGTGCCGGCCAGCACCTGCAGGAAGCGGCGGCGCTGGGGCAGGGCAGGCGTGTCGGTGCGGCGGCTCATGCGCGGCCTCCGGCCATCGCCGCGGCAGCGCGCTTGATGGCGCGGCGCACGCGGGTCTGGCAGCCGCAGCGGCACAGGTTGGGCAGCTGGTCGATCTGGTCGTCGGTGGGCTGGGGATGGCGGTTGAGCAGGTCCAGCGAGGCGATCAGCCAGCCCGGCGTGCAGTAGCCGCAGCCGATGGCGTCCTCGTCGACGAAGGCCTGCTGCAGCGGATGCAGCTTGCCGTCGGCGGCGGCGAGGCCTTCCACGGTGGTGATCTTCTTGTCGGCCAGCTCGTGCATGGGCACGCTCACCGCCGACACCGGCTTGTTGTTGACCAGCACCAGGTCGGCGCCGCCCAGGCCGTGGTCGCTGGCGTACTTGGTGCCGGTGAGGCGCAGCACGTCGCGCAGGTACCACAGCAGCGGCATGTCCGGATCGCCGGTATGGCGGAACGGGCGGCCGTTGATCTCCACCGCGATGCCTTCGCGCACCTTCTCGGGGGTGATGCTGCTGGTCGGTTTGCTTGCCAGGGCCTGCGCCTGCGCCATCGTGAAACTCTCCTTGCCAATCCGGTGCATTGTGGCATCGCGGGGGCAGCTTGGGCACTCGGCGGCGCATTCGCGCCGGGTCCGTGGTTCATGTGGCCGGCGTTGGCGAGCGCGGCGACAGGCGTCAGGGCGACTGCGAGGGCAGCGCGGACGCCGGGAACATCCGACGCCAGAAGTAGAACACCGGAACGCCCACGATCATGACGGCGAGCACGATGCATGCCTGTATCGGCTTGGCCAGCAGGGTTGCCACGACGATCCAGGCAATGACGCCGACGAAGATCAGCGGCAGTAACGGATAGCCCGGTACCCTGAAAGTCACGCTGGTCTTGTCCTTCCAGCGATACCAGAAAATGGTGACCACGCCCGCGGCGCAGGCGAGCCAGTCGCCGAACGTCGCATAGTCGAGCAGTTGGCCAAAATTGAACGTCATGGCGAGGAACACCGCCCAGCCGGACAGCAGCAGCAACGCTACATTCGGCGTGCGATGACGCGGATGCAGGCGTGCCACGCTGCGGAAGAACAGGCCGTCGTCGCCCATCACCTGCAGCACGCGGGCGCCGGCTACCAGCGTGATATTGCAAAAACCCAGTGTGGAAATGGCGATGCCGATGGCGATCACCTTGGCGCCAGCCGGACCGAACACCCGGTTCATCACGTCAGCCGCAGGAGTGTTGCTTAAGGCCAAGCCGTCATGGCCGAGCACGGCAAGGTAGGCGATGTTGACCAGCGCGTAGACCGCGATGACCGCGACCATGCCGAAGAACAACGACCGCGGCAGCGTCCGCTGCGGCTCGCGCACTTCGCCCGCCAGATTATTGAGATAGGTAAAACCCGAATACGCGAACAGCACCGGCAGCGCCGCGCCGATAAAGCCGACGTTGCCGCGCGCCGGATCGGTGGCGAGCACGCCCGCGCCATTGGCGCCGGCCAGGAACAAGCCGCACACCACCAGCACCGCCACGGCGAGCAGCTTCAGCAGCGTAAACAGGTTCTGCACCTGCGCGCCCAGCTTCAGGCCGAACAGATTGATGCCGGCCACGAACACCAGCGCGCCGGCGGCCAGCGGCTTGATCGTGCCCGGCGGCAGGCCGAACACGCCGGAGGCATAGCTGGCGAAGATCGTCGCCACCGCCGCGGCCGAGCCGGAATAGATCACCAGCAGCATGGTCCAGCCGAACAGGAAACCCGCCAGCGAACCGAACGCTTCGCGCAGGTAGACATAGCTGCCGCCGGCATGCGGGCGGCGTGCGCCGAGTTCGGCGTAGCACAGCGCGCCGATCAGGGTGAGCACGCCCGCGCCCACCCACACCAGCAGCAGGGCCAGGCCCGATTCCGTGCGCTGCGCGGCGATGCCGGGATTCAGGAAGATCCCTCCGCCGATGATCCCGCCCACCACGATCATGGCGGCGTCCCACGAAGTCAGTCGCCGCACGTAGCCGGATGCCGGGGTATCGCTCATGAAGGGGCCGCCCTGTGGATAAAAACTGGCGGCGAGCATGGCGGGTTATGCGGGAGCGGGCAAGGGTGGCAGCAGCGTGGCGGCGCTGCAAAAAAAAGACCGGCCCCTCGCGGGGCCGGTCCAGGTCCTGTATCGCTGAAGACGTCTCAGAACGCGCGCAGGAACAGATCGAAGTTCGCCACGTTCAACGTGCCGATGCCCGAGCCCGGCTCGTAGCCGCCGCTGCCCTGGTAGTACCAGTTGTCGCCCTGGCGGATGTCGTTGAAGCTGCTGAAGCTGCCGTAGCCGAAGATGTTCTGCAGCGCATACACCTGCGGATTCCAGAAGCCCACGCGGCGTTGCCCGCTCTGCGTCAGCAGCGCGCTGATGCCGTTGAGCTGCGGCGCCACGAAGCTGGTGCCGCCGTTGCCGGCGGTGGCGCCGCCGTCGACGGTGGACACCACGATATAGCCGGTCTCCGGATCCGCATTGAGCGAGATATCCGGCAGGTTGCGGCCATGGAAGTTGCCCGGCAGTTTCAGCAGCACCTGCGGACCGGTAGTGTCGTTGTAGGTCAGCGTCTGGTTCTTGGCGCTGGTGCGGATGCCCTGGGTGAACAGCTGGTAGAACGGCCGCTTCCAGTACACGCTCACGCCGCCGCCGGCGCCGACCGAGAACAGGTCGATCACGCCCTTGCCGACGTACTGGTCGAAGTAGTTCTGGATGTAATCCCAGCCCCACACCTGTTCCTTGGTGATCGACTGCACCGGGCCGGTGCGGAACTTGTAGCTGAAGGGCGTGGTGGTGCCGCCCGCCGCCGTCATCAGCGGATCGGAAGCCGGCGAGTCAACGGTCAGCGGCGCGTTGAAGGTGCCCGGGGTGGTGCCGACGCCCAGGCCGCGCACGGTGTCGTACGCGCCGGAGTCGCCGGTGGCGGCGAAGAACGACTGGCCCTGCACCGCGGCTTCCAGCAGGATCTGGTGCCAGATCTGCAGGTCGCCCACGTCGGTGGTGTCGGTGTTCTTGGCGCCGTCCACGTTCAGCGCGGCGAAGTTGAAGATTTCCGGCAGGCCCCAGCTGGTGGAGATGGTGTCGGCCACGTTGTCCGACACCGCCTGCAGCGCGGCATTGGTGAAGCTGCTGCCGGAGTTGGGTGCGTGGTAGACCAGGATGTCCGCCTCGGGCGCCAGGCCGCCGGCTTGTTCCACGTCCAGCGAGGTCTCGCCGCTGCCGCCGTCGAAGGCGGCGCCGCCGTCCACGGCCACCTTGACGATGCGGTTGGCCTTGGTGGTCAGGCCGATGCCGTCCCAGTAAGCCTGCGCGTCGGACGGATAGAAGTCCGACAGCGTGACGATGGCCACCGTGGTGCCCTTGCCGGTGATGCCGCGCGCGTACAGCGGATTGATGTTGTAGAAGTTGGCGACGTCGCCCACGGTGTACTCGCCCGGGGTGCCCGTGGCAGTGGGATTGCCGGCGGCGGGCTTAGCCGCGGCGGCGATGCTGGCCTGGGCCTTGGCGGTCGCCTGCAGGGTGACCTTGGCCGCATCCGGCGTGCTGATGCGGTGCGACAGCACCTTGTGCTCGCTGCTCAGGCTGGAGCCGAGCAGCACGTTGTCGGCGATCGAAGCCGGCAGGGTCGGCGCCTTGGACGGGCGATGGAAGACATTGCCGTTTTCCGCCGACCGATAGTTGTGGATCGGCGCCTGGAAGGCCGTGGCGAACTGGCTGAGCGTGCCGCTGGTGCGGATCGCCATGCGGTTCGGCAGCAAGGTGCCGCTGAGCCCGTTCTGGCGCAGGAAGTCCTGTACCCGCTTGATCTCCTGGTCCGTCGCGCCGTACTTGTCGGCGAACTGGGCCGTGGTCAGGAAGCGGCGGAAGTTCGGATGGCCGGGCGTCACGGTCTGCTGGACGTACTGCTCCAGCTGTTCCTGGTTGTGCAGCTTCAGCACCAGGGTGACGTTGACCTTCTGGTCGGCATTGGCGGCGCCCAGATCGGCGGCCGGCTTGGTGCCGGCGGCGAAGGTAGCGGTGGAGACGGTGGCGAGCAGGAGCGTCAGGGACGCGGCGAGGGTCTTGCGGTGAAGCTGGGCGAGCATGTGCGTTCCTCCGTGGATGGACCCGGAAGCGCGGATGCGAACGGACGGCGAGGCGGCACATGCCGACGCCGCGCTCCGCGGCCGGGCCGGCTAAGCGCTGCTTTGGTCAATGCGAAGAACTTCCCCGCCGATACGTGGCTCCCCTGAACGCCGAGGTATCGGTACCGGCAAAACTAGCGCGATGGCAGGCGCGCGCAAAGTAGGCGTAAGGCGAAATATTTTGCGAATCAGGCGGATGCAAAGCCTGGCCTTGGTTTGGATAAGTTACATCCATTTGATTTATAAGAATTTTATCGCGAAGGAAGCTGCGATATCGCGCGATATGACGATTCTTTCGATGCATATGCCTTGCGGCTATCGGACATCTGTCGGAGCCGCGCCCGCCAGGCCGACGGGCGCCTGGCTGGAAGCCGGCTGGTTAGTAGCTGTATTCGAGATACAGCGACGACAGCCCGACCGAATGGTGGTAGTCCGGCCCGAGCCACGGTTCGTTTGCAACGAAACGGGCTTTCACGCGGTAGCTGTCATAGGTCATGGAAAGGCTGAGCTGCGGCGTAATGCGGTAGCCGATGCCGAGGCCCGCGTACCAGCTCGTGTATGAGTCGGAGTGCGAGGTGGCGCTGGTGTAGAAGCCGGAAGGGTTCCCAAGCAGATACTGCCAATGGACATTCTCCCGCTCCTCGATATCCGCGTAGCCTCGCAACAATCCGCCACGGGCCGAAACCAGCCATTCCTGCTGGTTGCCGAAGACATAGCGGCCGGCCAGGCCCAGCGTCACGGCCCTGGTGTCGAGCCGCACTTTGTCGGTGATGAAGCGGACGATCGACAGGCCGGCGCCACGGGACGACTGCAGATTCAGGCGGCCCAGGTCGACGAATCCGCTTTCGACCGCCAAGTCTACGGGGCCGGACCAGCGATACCCGAAGCGCAGGCCGTAGCCCAGGTCCTGCCGGTCCATGCTCGGCCTAATGACGAACGCCTTGGTGTCGGTGGCGGCGGGATAGTTCGACTGCCCCGCGCTCGCACCGAGATAGAACTGGCCATCCGGCGCGGCCTGGGCAGCGCCGCAGGCGAGCAGGGCGACAGCGATCGTGCAGAGCAAGGCTTCCTTGCGCATGGGAGCTTCCTTGGGGTGGGGAGCGGCAAGTTCAGCATTGCCCGCAGCGTTTTGTCCACCGCCGCGCCGCCGCCGAAAGCGCTTTCCGGTCAGCGGTTTGGGCGCTCCCGCCCGCTTGCGGCACAATAGCCGGGTTGTGCGCCGCGAAAACCGCATCGCGGCAGTTTCCCCTCCCGCATCCCAAGCAGCCGCCATGACCACCATCAAGCAAGACGATCTGATCCAGTCCGTCGCCGACGCCCTGCAGTACATCAGCTACTACCACCCGGTCGACTACATCACCAACCTGGCCCAGGCCTACGAGCGCGAGGAATCGCCGGCGGCGCGCGATGCGATGGCGCAGATCCTGATCAATTCGCGCATGGCCGCCGAAGGCCATCGCCCGCTGTGCCAGGACACCGGCATCGTCACGGTCTTCCTGAAGGTGGGCATGAACGTGCGCTGGGACGCCAGCATGTCGCTGGAGGACATGGTCAACGAAGGCGTGCGCCGCGCCTACAACCATCCGGACAACAAGCTGCGCGCCAGCGTGCTGGCCGACCCGGCCGGCAAGCGCCTCAACACCAGGGACAACACGCCGGCGGTGATCAATGTCTCGATCGTGCCGGGCGACACCATCGAGGTGATCGTGGCGGCCAAGGGCGGCGGTTCGGAGGCGAAGTCGAAGTTCGCAATGCTCAATCCGTCCGACTCCATCGTCGACTGGGTGCTCAAGACCGTGCCGACCATGGGCGCCGGCTGGTGCCCGCCGGGCATGCTGGGCATCGGCATCGGCGGCACCGCCGAGAAGGCCATGCTGCTGGCGAAGGAATCGCTGATGGAGCACATCGACATCCAGGAGCTGATCGCGCGGGGCCCGCGGAACCGCATCGAGGATCTGCGCCTGGAGCTGTACGAGAAGGTCAACGCGCTGGGCATCGGCGCGCAGGGCCTGGGCGGCCTCACCACCGTGCTCGACATCAAGATCAAGGACTACCCGACCCACGCCGCCAACCTGCCGGTGGCGATGATCCCCAACTGCGCCGCCACGCGCCACGCGCACTTCACCCTGGACGGTTCCGGCCCGGTGATGCTCGAGGCCCCGTCGCTGGAGCACTGGCCCAAGCTCACCTATGACTCGTCGAAAGGCCGCCGCGTCAATCTCGACACGGTCACCCGCGAGGAAGTGGCCAGCTGGAAGCCCGGCGAAGTGCTGCTGCTCAATGGCAAGCTGCTCACCGGCCGCGATGCCGCGCACAAGCGCATGGTCGACATGCTCAACAAGGGCGAGCCGCTGCCGGTGGATTTCCACGGCCGCTTCATCTACTACGTCGGCCCGGTCGATCCGGTGCGCGACGAAGTGGTCGGCCCCGCCGGCCCCACCACCGCCACCCGCATGGACAAATTCACCGAGCAGGTGCTGGCGCAGACCGGCCTGCTGGGCATGGTCGGCAAGGCCGAGCGCGGCCCGGCGGCGATCGAGGCGATCAAGAAGCACCAGTCGGTGTACCTGATGGCAGTGGGCGGCGCGGCGTATCTGGTGTCGAAGGCGATCAAGTCCTCGCGCGTGGTGGGCTTCGCCGACCTCGGCATGGAAGCGATCTACGAGTTCGACGTAAAGGACATGCCGGTGACCGTGGCCGTCGACTCGGCCGGCACCTCGGTGCACCAGACCGGCCCGAAGGAATGGCAGGCGCGGATCGGCAAGATTCCCGTCGTCGTGGCCTGAGCGCTGCTCTTAACCCCCTCTCCCCTCCGGGGAGAGGGTTGGGGTGAGGGGTCGGTCGGAGCGTAGAAGCAGGAACAGAAAGCAAGCCTCGCGCTGTCGATCTTCTTGCGCGAGCACCCGCCCCTCATCCGGCTGCCGCCACCTTCTCCCCGGAGGGGAGAAGGACCGCACCTTGGGACGCCCTCGATTTTCAGTATTTAGCGCATTGCATTTCCACCTGGTGCAGCGCAACACTGGCCGAATACTTTTCCCCACCACGCCACCGAAGGTACCCGTGAACCCGCAAAGCCCCGCGTCGCTTCCTGCCGACGCATCCTGGATCGTGATGAAGTTCGGCGGCACCAGTGTCGCCACCCTGCCGCGCTGGCAGAACATCCGTGAGCTGGTTGCCAGCCGCCGCGCCGAAGGCGCCCGCGTGCTGGTGGTCGTGTCCGCGCTCACCGGCATCACCGACGCACTCAAACAGATGTGCGCCCAGGAACACCAAGGCAAACGGGTCGAGGCTGCACGGGCGATCGCACAGCGTCACTACGACCTGCTCGATCACATGCAGCTGGCGGTTCCGGCAACGCTCGCACAGCGCCTGTCCGACCTGGCGAAACTCGCCGAGGAAGGTCCGGGCGCCATGGGCGAGCTGGCCTGGGCCGCGCTGGTGCAGGCGCATGGCGAGCTGATGTCCAGCGCGCTGGGCGCCGCGTTCCTCACCCATTCGGGGCTGCCGACGCAGTGGCTAGATGCGCGCGACTGCCTCGCCGCCGTCGCGCTGCCGAATCAGAACGAACGCACCAAGCTGCTCTCGGCGATGGTCGAGGCGCGTCCGGATCCCGCGCTCAACGCGCGCCTGGCGGAACTGGGCGAGGTCTTCATTACGCAGGGCTTCATCGCCCGCGAGGCGCAGGGCCGCACCGTGCTGCTAGGCCGCGGCGGCTCGGATACCTCGGCCTCGTACTTCGGCGCGCTGCTGAAGGCGCAGCGCGTGGAGATCTGGACCGACGTGGCCGGCATGTTCACCGCCAACCCGCGCCAGGTGCCGGGTGCGCGCCTGCTGCAGCGGCTGGATTACGAAGAGGCCCAGGAAATCGCCTCCACCGGCGCCAAGGTGCTGCATCCGCGTTGTCTCTCGCCGCTGCGCGAGCCGCGCGTGCCGATGCTGATCAAGGACACCAACCGGCCCGAGCTGGAAGGCACCGTGATCGGCCCCGAGGTGCGCGAGCACGCGCCCAGCGTCAAGGCGATCAGCGCGCGCAAGGGCATCACCCTGGTGTCGATGGAATCGGTGGGCATGTGGCAGCAGGTCGGCTTCCTCGCCGACGTGTTCGCGCAGTTCAAGCAGCACGGCCTGTCGGTGGACCTGATCGGTTCGGCCGAGACCAACGTCACCGTGTCGCTGGACCCCACCGAGAACCTGCTCGACTCCGACGCCATCGCGGCCCTGGCCAGCGACCTGGCCAAGGTGTGCCGGGTGAAGGTGATCGCGCCCTGCGCCGCGATCACCCTGGTCGGCCGCGGCATGCGCTCGATGCTGCATACGCTGTCGGGCGTGCTGGCGGAGTTCGGCCAGATCCGCGTGCATCTGATCTCGCAGTCGTCCAACAATCTCAACCTCACCTTCGTGGTGGACGAGAACGTGGTGGACGACCTGCTGCCGCACCTGCACGAGCTGCTGATCGCCGCCGGTGCGCTGCGCACCGACGACAGCGCGCTGTTCGGCCCCAGCTGGCAGGCGCTGTACGGCAGCGGCGAAGTGCTGGCCCCGGCGGCCTCGTGGTGGCGCACGGCGGAGCGCGAGCGCCTGCTCAAGCTCGGCGCCGAACGCACGCCGCGCTACGTCTACCACCTGCCCACCGTGCGCCAGCAGGCGCGCGAGCTGAAATCGCTGGGCGCGGTCGACCGCCTGCACTACGCGGTGAAAGCCAACACCCATCCGGCCATCCTCAGGGCGCTGGCGGAGGAAGGCTTCGGCTTCGAATGCGTGTCGCCGGGCGAGATGAAGGCGGTGATGGCCGCGGTGCCCGAATCGGCGCCGCTGCTGTTCACGCCCAACTTCGCCCCGCGCGCCGACTACGAGTGGGCCTTGGGCACGCGCGCCACCATCTCGCTGGATGCGCTGTACCAGCTGGAGCACTGGGGCGAGCTTTTCCGCGGCCGCGAAATCGTGCTGCGCGTGGATCTGGGTCGCGGCCTGGGCCACCACGAAAAGGTGCGCACCGGCGGCAGCGGCAGCAAGTTCGGCCTGCCGGTGGAACTGGTCGACCAGTTCCTGCGCCTGGCCGACACCCACGGTGTGATCGTGCGTGGCCTGCATGCGCACCTGGGCTCGGGCATCCTCGACGAAGGCCACTGGGGCGAGGTCTACGGCCAGCTGGCCAGCCTGGCCGAGCGCATCGGCAGCGTGGCCTTCCTGGATATCGGCGGCGGCCTCGGCGTGCCTTCGCATCCCGGCGAGGCGCGGCTGGACATCGCCGCGCTGGACCGCGTGCTGCGCGGCGTAAAGGCCGCCTATCCGCACTACCAGCTGTGGATGGAGCCCGGCCGCTATCTGGTTGCGGACGCCGGCGTGCTGCTGGCCCGCGTCACCCAGCAGAAGGGCAAGGGCGCCTGGCGCTACCTGGGCGTGGACACCGGCATGAACAGCCTGATCCGCCCCGCGCTGTACGAAGCCTGGCACGAGATCGTCAACCTCAGCCGCCTGGACGAACCGGCCACCGGCCTGTTCCAGGTGGTCGGCCCGATCTGCGAAAGCGGCGACGTCCTGGGCACCGACCGCCGCCTGCCGGAAGCGCAGGAAGGCGACGTGGTGCTGGTGGCCCAGGCCGGCGCGTACGGGAAGGTGATGTCGTCGCCGTACAACATGCGGGATGAGGCCGAGGAAGTGATCCTCGACTAAGAGCGCCTCGCTCCCACACTTCTCCCTCTCCCCTCCGGGGAGAGGGCGGGGTGAGGGGTCGGGGCTCGCGAAAACGCAACAACGGAGCGCCCAGGGATGAAGCGCTTGAATGTCGACAGGGCGCGCAACCTTCGCCAGAAACAAACCGACGCCGAGCGGGCACTCTGGCGCCAATTGCGCGCCAGGCACCTGCAAGGATGGAAGTTCCGCCGCCAGCATCAGGTCGGCAGCTATATCGTCGATTTCGTTTGCATGGATGCGTGGCTGATCGTCGAGCTCGACGGCGGCCAGCATGCGGACCAGGTGATCTACGACGAGCGCCGTACCTTGGAACTGCAAGCCATGGGCTACCGGGTGCTGCGTTTCTGGAACAATGACGTCTTGGCGAATCCGGAAAGCGTCCTTGAGGTTCTATAGGAGGCTTTGGCCAGCCCCGGCCCCTCACCCCAACCCTCTCGGAGGGGAGAGGGGCAGGTCGCGGCAAGCCATAGGCGTCGCTGCACAACGAGAATTCAGCCACCTTGCCGTCAGGGCAATCAGGCAAGGTGACAAATCGGAGCCACTGATAGTGACCACCCCCATCCAACCCCGCCTCACCCAGGTCTTCCGCTTCGTCCGCTGCAGCTATGCCGACGGCGTGGCCGAGCTGGCCTATGCCTTCGACAACGGCGAGGAACTGGTCGAGCGCGTGCGCTTCCCCCATGCGCCCGCCGTGCCGCCTGCGCATGCCGCCGCCTTCGAGCGCGCGCTCAAGCTGCTGCACCTGGTCGCGGGCGTCAGCTACTACAAGGCCGGCGTGCCGCCGCGCATCGAAGTGGCCGGCGGTCCGCTGGACGACGCCACCGCCGATCTGCTCGATGCGCTGTACCTGCACGGGCTGGCCGAATTCGCCTACCGCAACGGGCTGGACCTGCGCGGCCGCATCGCTTTCCCGCGCGGCGGTGCCACGCAGGCGGCCGCTCCCGCCTTGAAGCTGCCCGCGCGCACCCTGGTGCCGATCGGCGGCGGCAAGGACTCGCTGGTGGCGGTGGAAGCGATCAAGTCCGCCGGCGGCGAAGCGACCGCGGTGTGGGTGGGCAATTCGGAACTGATCGCCGCCTGCGCGGCGCGCACCGGGCTGCCCACGCTCAATATCCAGCGCGAGCTGGCGCCGCAGTTGTTCGAACTCAATCGCCTGGGCGCGTGGAACGGGCATATCCCGGTGACCGCGGTGAACTCGGCGATCCTGGCGCTGGCGGCCATTCTCTACGGCTACGACAGCATCGCCTTCGCCAACGAGCGCTCGGCATCGGCCGCCACGCTGGAATACGAAGGCCAGCAGGTGAATCACCAGTGGAGCAAGGGCTATGTATTCGAGCAGCTGCTGGGCGACTGGCTGCACGCGCAGGTGGCGGCGGATCTCGATTACTTCTCGCTGCTGCGCCCGTACTCGGAGCTTGCGGTGACGCGCGCGTTCGCCAAGCTCACGCCGTATTTCGACGTGTTCTCCAGCTGCAACCGCAACTTCCGCATTCTCGGTCCCAAGCCGGCGGACCGCTGGTGCGGGCAGTGCCCGAAATGCCATTTCGTGTTCCTGGCGCTGGCGCCGTTCCTGCCCAAGCCGCGCCTGCTGCAGATCTTCGGCCGCAACCTGCTGGACGACGACAGCCAGGCCGCCGGTTTCGACGCGCTGCTGGAATACCAGGACCACAAGCCGTTCGAATGCGTGGGCGAAGGCGCCGAGGCGCGCGCCGCCATGTATGCGCTGAGCCAGCGGCCGGAGTGGCAGGAAGACGCGCTGGTCGCACGCTTCCGCGGCGAGATCCTGCCGCAGCTCGACGTCTCCGCGCTGGCGCTGGAACCGTGGCTGCAGGCGTCGCCGGAACAGCGCATTCCCGCCCGCCTGCGCGGCGCGCTCGACTTCTTCGCCTGAGCGCCGCGCATGCGCATCGCTGAACTGGCCGGCCGGCGCGTCGCCATCTGGGGCTTCGGCCGCGAGGGGCGCGCCGCCATCGCGGCGCTGCGCCAGCGCCTGCCGGCATTGCCGCTGACGCTGTTCTGCGGCGAGGCGGAAGTGGCCGGCGCGCAGGCGTTCGATGCGGCGCTCACGGTGCATGGCCGCGAGCCCGATGCGATCGATCTCGCCGCGTTCGACGTCGTGGTGAAGTCGCCCGGCGTCTCGGCCTACAAGCCCGCGCTGCTCGCCGCGCAGGAGGCCGGCCTGCGCCTCACCTCGGGTACCGCGCTGTGGTTCGGCGAGAATCCGCAGGCCAAGGTCGTCGCCGTCACCGGCACCAAGGGCAAGAGCACCACCACCGCGCTGCTCGCGCACCTGGCGCGTGCGCTGGGCGTGCGTACCGCGCTGGCCGGCAATATCGGCATGCCGCTGCTGGAGTTGCTTGGCCAGTCCGCCGAGCTGTGGGCGATCGAGCTGTCCAGCTTCCAGACCGGCGAAGCCGGTCCGCTGGCGCTGGGCGTGATCACCAGCCTGTACGAGGAACATCTCGACTGGCACGGCTCGCGCGAACGCTACGTCGCCGACAAGCTCAAGCTCGCCGACGTCTCGCAGCGCCTGCTGGTGAATGCGCTGCAAGCCTCGCTGCTGGAAAAGACCGCCGGCCATCGCGCACGCCTGCTGTTCGGCGAGGCGCAGGGCTGGCATGTGGCGAACGGCTTTATCCGCCGCGGCAACGCCGACATTTTCGAAGCGAAGCGCCTCGCCGCTCCTGGCGCGCACAACGCGCTCAACGCCTGCGCCGCGCTCGCCGCGCTGGAAGCGATGGGCTACGACGCCGTCGCCGCCGCGCCCGCCCTCGCCAGCTTCGTGCCGCTGCCGCACCGCCTGCAGCCGCTGGGCGAGCGCGACGGCGTGCTGTGGGTCAACGATTCGATCAGCACCACGCCGCTGGCCACGCTGGCCGCGCTGGAAAGCCTGCACGGCCGCGCGGTCACCGTGCTGGCCGGCGGCCACGACCGTGGCCTGGACTGGTCGGACTTCGTCGCCGAGGAACTGGCGCACCCGCCGCACGCCATCGTATGCAGCGGCGCGAACGGCCCGCGCATCGCCGCGGCGCTGCGCGAGGCGAAGGTGGCAACCACCCTGGTGGAAGCCGCCAACCTCGACGCCGCGGTGGCCGAGGCGCGCAAGCTCACGCCCACCGGCGGTTGCATCCTGCTGTCGCCCGGCGCGCCGAGCTTCGACCAGTTCCACGACTACGCCGAGCGCGGCCGCCGCTTCGCGGACCTGGCCGGCTTCGATGGCCGCGCCATCACCGGCATCGCGGGATTGGGCATCGCCTGATCGGTGCGAATGTCGTAGGTTGGGGTGAGCCGCAGGCGAACCCCAACATCGCAAAGTCCGGGCGCAGCGCATCGTTGGGGTTACTGGCTGCATCAGCAGCCAGCCCCTCGGGCCATCCGCTACGCGGATGTTCGCTACGGCATCCTGCCTTCGCAGTCGCCTGCTGCTCACCCCAACCTACGAGGAATTTGCATGAGCCGCGTTGCCTCCGCCTCCATCGTCTCCACCGGCACCGACTACCTGCACCACATCCAGGCCGGCCATTACGCGCTGGATACCGACGAACCGAAGGCCTTGGGCGGGCAGGGCGCGGCGCCCGCGCCGTTCGATCTGTATCTCTCGTCGCTGGCCGCCTGCACCGCGATCACGCTGCGCATGTACGCGCAGCGCAAGGGCTGGAACCTGGGTGAGTTCCGCGCGGAGCTGAGCCTGACGCGCGACGACGAAGGCAAGCTGCATATCCTGCGCGTGCTGCATTCGGATCAGCCGCTGAGCGACGAGCAGTGGAAGCGTTTGCTGGAAATCGTGGCGAATACGCCGGTGACGAAGGCGATGCGCGAGGGGGCGGAAATCAGCAGCGAGCGTGGAAGCTGAGCTTCGGGTAAGCCACGACATAACAAGGCCGTCATTCCGGCGCAGGCCGGAATCCAGTGGCGATATCGCCCGATGTTTGCGTGCGGATTAAAGAGCTGAATGCTCTTCCGCCAAAACCAGGCGTGGTCGCTACTGGATGATTCGCTTCGCTCACCCCTTCGGGGCCGCCCTGCGGGCGTTCTTCGCGCTGCGCGCTCGTCCGGCCTGCGCCGGAATGACGGCTTCGTTGGAGTCCGGCGTGGATTTGACGGCGCAACGATCTATGGCGCAGCAACTGCGCCCAATTGCTTCGCCAGTGCATACAGCACACGCAAGTCGTCCCCATCGAGCGTGTCGCCATCCATCCCCCGAAAGTGATGATGAAACGACCGCACCGCCGCCGCCCGGTTATCCAGCGCATAGCCGATCAGCCCCAGCGCCATCCACGGATCGAAGCCCGCCGGTGGATCCACCAGCGGCCCCTGCGGCCATAAGCCATAACCGGCATCGGCCAGCCGGTTCCACGGAAACAGCGGGCCGGGATCGTCCTTGCGCCCCGGCGCCAGGTCTTCGTGCCCGATCACCTGCGTGCGCGGAATGCGCAGGCGCGAGGTGAGATCCGCCAGCAGGCGCAGCAGGCTGTCGATCTGCGGCTGCGCGAACGGCGTGTGGCCGTCGTTGTCCAGCTCGATGCCGATCGAGGCGGAATTGAGGTCGGTGATGGCGCCCCAGCGCCCCGGCCCCGCATGCCAGGCGCGCTGCTCGTCCGCCACCAGCTGGTAGATATGGCCGTCCGCGCCGATCAGGTAATGCGCGCTCACCGGGCCGCCGCTGTTGGCGGTGCGCAGGGTGTCCAGGCTCTGCTGCACCGAGTGCTGGTCGGTGAAGTGCAGCACGATCACTACCGGCCGGCGGATATCGTGATTCGGCGAGGGCACCCAGGTGGCCATCGGATTGCGCGCCGGCAGCGGCGCGCAGGCGGCCAGCCAGGCCAGCGGCAGCAGGAGCAGGCCGCGGCGCGCGGTGCGGAGCAGGGAAGCGCTGGCGGAACGTGGCACGGCGGTCTCTCGCAGCGGGAAAACCCGCGGAAAACTGCCGCAGCGCCGCGGCAGCGTCAAGCCGGAGCCATGCCGGCGCTAAGATCGCAACGACCCTCACTGTTGCCGTGCCATGGACATCCGCCTCGACCGCGACCTCACCGACCACCGCATCATCAGCCTGCTGCAGGAACACCTGCGCGACATGGCGCGCCACTCGCCGCCGGAAAGCATCCACGCCCTGGACCTGGACGGCCTGCGCCGGCCGGAGCTGAGCTTCTGGACCGTGTGGGACGGCGAGGACCTGCTCGGCTGCGGCGCGCTCAAGCAACTGGACGCCGCCCACGGCGAGATCAAATCCATGCGCACTGCCAACGCGCACCGCCGCCGCGGCGTGGCGGCGGCCATGCTGCGCCATCTGCTGGACCAGGCCGCCGCGCGCTCGTACCGGCGGCTGAGCCTGGAAACCGGCTCGATGGCGGCGTTCGAGCCGGCACGCCGGCTGTACGCCAGCTTCGGCTTCGATTTCTGCGGACCGTTCGACAGTTACGTCGACGATCCCAACAGCGTGTTCATGACGCGCCTGCTGTAAGCCTGCACCCGCGCCGCCGCGCCCTGGGCAATAATGCGGGCGTCTGCACTTTTGGGGGCGCCGGTACGGCGCGGGGGTGTGCGATGCATCTGGATCTTTTCACGCTCGGCGTCATCGGACTCGCCGTCGGGGCGACCATTTCCCTGAGTTTCACCCTGCTGGGCCTGGTGCTGCGCGGGCTGCCGGCGCTGCGCATCTGGGCGGCGGCGTTCTGGATCATCACCCTGGCCGGCCTGGCGCAGGGCCTGGACGAGCGCGAGACCTTCCTGTCCGCCATCGTCGGCAACGTGCTGATCGCCATCGCCAACGCGGCGATGCTGATGGGCATCGCCGTGCACGTGCGCTATCCGCTGCGCTGGCGCTGGCCCCTGCTGCTGTCGGGCCTGTTCCTGGCCATGCAGATCGGGTTCCTGCTGGCGTCGCCGGGGCAGCGCGTGGAGGCGCTGGCATTCGGTGCCCGGAGCGTGGTGTGGGATGCGTGGATGATCTGGGTGCTGCTGCGCCGCTCGCCGCGCGACCTGCGCGTGAGCTGCGTGTTCACCGCGCTGGTGTTCGGTTCGGATGCGGTGTTCTACGCCATGCGCTCGATCGTGATGGTGGCGCCGGCCACCACCTCGCAGGTGCTGCTGGCCACGCAGCTGATCACCGCCAATTACCTGTTCGCCATCTTCTGCACTTTCCTGGTCAGCACCGGTTTCACCCTGATGCTGGCCGAACGCCTCACCCTGGACCTGCGCAGCATGGCGCGCACCGACGGCCTGACCGGCCTGCGCAACCGCAATGCGGTGATCGAGGATGCCCGCCAGGCGGTGGAGACTTGCCGCGCGCAGGGGTGTACGTCGTCCGTGCTGCTGCTGGACCTGGATCGCTTCAAGTCGGTCAACGACAGCTGGGGGCATGACGCCGGCGATGAAGTGCTGCGCCATTTCGTCAAGATCGTGCACGCCGTGCAGTTGCCGGATGGGGCGCTGCTGGGCCGCTACGGCGGCGAAGAATTCCTGCTGGTGCTGCCGGGCATCGATGCCGCGCAGGCCATTGTCGCGGCGGAGGAGGTGCGTTCGCGTGTGGCCGCCTTGCCGGCCCTGCACGGTGAGCTGCGTATTCCCGTCACTACGAGTGTCGGCGTGGCCGGCGGCAGCGGACTGGATTTCAACGGGTTGATCACCGCTGCCGATGCGGCGCTGTACCGGGCCAAGCACCGTGGACGCAACCGCGTGGAGTGGGCTGGCTTTCGGCCGGTGGAGACGGCGCTGGGCTGAGCGTGCGGTTCGTCGTCGCGGTGTAGGCCTCGCTAGCTCGTCATTCCGGCGTAGGCCGGACGAGCGCGTAGCGCGAAGAACGCCCGCAGGGCGGCCCCGAAGGGGTGAGCGAAGCGAATCATCCAGTCACTGTATGGCTCGGTTGTCGCGGTGACGTTTGTGGGTCTCGCCTTTGGCGAGTGTTTCGCCCCGCTGCCGCGGGGCGAGTTACTTTTTCTCTGCGTGCCCAGAGAAAAAGTAACCAAAAAGAGAGGGCACCCTGCTTGGCGCCCTCAGCAGCTGCGCTGCTGAGGGTCCGTGAGGGCTGGCCGGGCTTTTTGACAGGGCATCCATGCCCTGATCAAAAAGGCGGGGACATCGTGTCCCCGCCCCCCTGCGGGGGCCTTTTCGTCCAGCCCTCACCGCCGGCGCCAAGGGGACCCGGTGGATCAAGAGCAAGATCAAGAGCCAAAGCGCACAAGCGGAACGCCGCGGCTGCGCCGCAGGCTCTTCGTTCGATTATCGCCCCGCCCTACATCCCCCTCTCCCCTCCGGGGAGAGGGCCGGGGTGAGGGGCCGGGCGGAGCGATGGGCTGACGGTCGAGAAAGCCCAAAAGCTTTTCTTCTCTTCGTCGCAACGCCACCGCGAGCACCCGCCCCTCATCTGCCTGCCGGCATCTTCTCCCCGGAGGGGAGAAGAGTTTCACGATGCGGCTCTACTAGTGCGGCAACGCTTCCGTCCCTTCAATCACAAATTCACTACCAGCTTCACCAGCCGGCTGCCGCCCGCCCGCAAACAGCTGGTACCTGCCAGCCACCACCTTCCGCTCCCCCTGCGCATCCACCGTGCTCAACTGCCGCGCCTCGATCTCGAAATGCACGAGCTTCGACTCGCCGGCCTTCAACGCCACACGCTGGAAACCCACCAGGCTATGCCGCGCCGCCCCCGCGGCCTTCGAACTCAAATACACCTGCACCACCTCATCGCCATCCCGCTCGCCGGCATTGCGCACCTGCACGTCCACCCCAAGCTTGTTACCCGCCTTCAAGCTCCTGGCCGACAACTTCGGCGCCTCATACGCAAACCGCGTGTAGCTCAAGCCATCGCCGAACGCGAACAGCGGTGTGCCGCGGAAATAGCGGTACGTCCTTCCTTCCATGCGGTAATCGTCGAACTTCGGCAGATCGTCGGCCGACGCATAGAACGTCACCGGCAGACGTCCCGCCGGGTTGTAGCCGCCGGCCAGCACGTCGGCGATGGCGGTGCCGCCTTCCTCGCCGGGATACCAGGCGACCACGATGGCGTCCGCATGCTGCTTCGCCCAGTTCAGGGCCACCGCGCTGCCGCTGGTCAGCACCACCACCAAGGGCTTGCCGCTGGCGGCGGCGGTTTCCAGCAGGCGCTGCTGCGTGGCCGGCAGGGACAGGTCGGTGCGGTCGCCGCCGGCGAAGCCCGGCACGCTGACCTGCAATTCCTCGCCTTCGACATCCGGCGACAGGCCGACCACGGCCACCACTGCGTCTGCCTTGGCGATCGCTTCCTTCGCCTCGCGCAACTGCGCCTCGGCCGGCGCGCTCCATTGCAGGCGGATGCCCTGGTCCTCGCCGGTGTGGCGCAGTTCCAGTTTCAGCGGACGCGGGCGCGTGTCGGCGAAATGCAGGGGCAGGTTGAGGTCGTAGTCCTTGCCGTGGTCGTCCAGCACCAGCTTGCCGTCCACGTACAGGCGCACCGGATCGTGGCCTTTGCAGTCGAAGCAGCGGTCGATGTGCAGGTTGAGGTTGTAGTCGCCGGGGCCGGGCGGCAGCAGCTCGCCGGTCCAGCGCACGGCGTAGCGGGCGGGGTCGAGCTGCTTCGCCGGGGCCACTTCGTCCCAGTCGAAATCGATGCGGCGGTCGGTGCGGACCAGCGCGGGCTTGCCGCTGAAATCGGTGTTGGCGAAATACTCGCCGCGCAAGCCGGGCGCGGCCTCCTTGCCGCCCGTGCGCAGCGCGGTGGACGGCACCGGCACGGACACGCCCTGCGCCAGCGTCGCGCCCTGGGCGTAGCTCACCTGCGCTTCGCCGAAGCGCTTGCGCAGGCCGGCCAGCGGCGTCACCGGATCGACCGCGGTGCCGTGATAGTTCGCTTCGAGGATGTTCAAGGCATCGGCGTTCGGGCCGATCACCGCGATGCGCGCCGTGCTCTTCAGCGGCAAGGTGGCGCGCTCGTTCTTCAGCAGCACGATCGATTCGCGCGCGGCCTGCAGGGCCAGCGCACGGTGCGCCGGAGAGTTGATGTCCTGCGCGCCCAGCGCCGCGTAAGGGCCGCCGGCATCGTCGAGCATGCCCATGCGGTAGCGCGCCGCGAACAGGCGGCGCGCGGCCCGGTCGAGCGTGGCTTCGCTCACCTGGCCCTTGCGCACCGCCTCGCCCAGCGCGGCGTAAGCGATGCCGCAATCGAGATCGGTGCCGGCGGCAACGGCTGCCGCGGAGGAGCCGGCGTTATCCGGCTTGTAGCGATGGAACTGGGTCATGTCGTCCACCGCATCGCAGTCGGACACGACATAACCGGCAAAGCGCCAGTCGCGGCGCAGGCGTTCCTGCAGCAGCAGCGGCGAGGCGCAGGCGGGCGTGCCTTCCAGCGCGTTGTAGGCGCACATCACCGAGGCGGCCTGTCCTTGCGTCACCGCCATGCGGAACGCCGGCAGATAGGTGTCTTCCAGATCGTGCGGCGAGGTGCGCGAATCGAAACCGTGCCGGCCTTTCTCCGGCCCGCTGTGCACCGCGAAATGCTTGGGCGTGGCGGCGGCCTTCAATTGCGCCGGGTCGTCGCCCTGGATGCCGCGCACGAACTGCGTGGCCAGGGTGCCGGTGAGGAAGGGATCCTCGCCATAGGTTTCCTGGCCGCGGCCCCAGCGCGGGTCGCGGAAGATATTGATGTTCGGCGACCAGATGCTCAGCCCGTGATAGCGCGGATGATCGCCGCGCCCGGCCAGGTTGTACTTCGCGCGCGCTTCGGTGGACACCACGTCGCCCACCGCGTGCAGCAGCGGTGCGTTCCAGCTTGCCGCCAGCCCGATCGCCTGCGGAAACACCGTGGCATAGCCCGCGCGCGCCGTGCCGTGCAGGCCTTCGCTCCACCAGTCGTAAGCCGGCACGCCCAGGCGCGGAATGGCCGGCGCCGAGCTCTGCAGCTGCGCGATCTTCTCCTCCAGCGTCATGCGCGCGACCAGGGCCGCGGCACGCTGGTCGGCCTGGGCGGCATCCATGGCGGCGGCGTGGCCGGCCAGCATCAGGCTGAGCGCGAGGGCGGCGTGGCGCCAAGGGGAACGAAGGCGGGAACGGTACGACGGCTTCACGGACTCTCCTCGCTGGGCAGCGGAGGTCCGAGTCTGCCACGGCTATTTTTTTGGACGGGACAATCGCTGCTCGCGGTAGCTGGCTTCCATCAGGGCCGTGGCCAGCTCGCCGAGCTTCAGGTGATCGAAGCTGGTGTTGTTCATCACGATCACGCTGTGGCCGTCGTCCAGCGTGCGCCAGGCCAGCACGCGGAAGGCGCCGTTGGAGCCGTATTCCCAGGCCACGGGATGGTCGGCGCCATCAAAGGGCAGGGTCCGGGTGCGTCCGCCCAGGGCGTAGTTCTGCAGCGGGCGTTCCACGCTCATCAGCGTGCGCGTGCTTTCCGGCGACAGCAGCCGGCCGCCGAACAGGGCATCCATCAGCACGAACAGGTCGTTGGCGCTGGCGTAGAAGCCGCCAGCCAGCACCATGAAATCGGGCAGGGGTTTGTCCAGCGGCAACACCTGCGGCGCCAGTTGCCGGTAGCCCAGCGCCATGCCTCGCACAGCGGACGAGCTGCCGCGGTAGATGCCGCTGTGGCGCAGCGCGAGCGGTTGGACCAGATAGCCGTCCACCAGCGAAGCGTAGTCGCGGCCGGTGGCCTGCTCGATCACGGCTTTGACCAGCAGCCAGTTGGAGTGTGAGTAGTCCCAGTCGGTGCCGGGGGCGAAGCGCAGGTCGCCGCTGGCGAAACGGCGCACGGCTTCGGCATTGCTTAGCGACAGATCGCGCGTGGCCGGATCGCGCTTGATCGCTTCGTCGATCTCGTTCGGTACGCCGCTGGCGTGGCTGATCAGCTCGCGCAGGGTGAGCCGGTCGCCGTTGTCGCGGCGATAGTCCGGCAGGTAAGTGGAGATCGGCTCGTCCAGGGCCAGCTCGCCTTGCTGCACCAGCCGCATGACCACGATCGAGGCGATCCATTTGGAGATCGAGCCGGTCTCGAACGGCGTGTCGGCGGTGAGCGGCTGCCGCGTGGCGGCGTCGGCGACGCCGAAGCTCTCGGCGTAATCCACCTGCGAACCGTGGCCCACCAGGATCACGCCATTGAAGTGCTGGTCCACCGCGAAGCGCCGGGCCGTGGCGGCGCAGGCATCGCAATCGGCGAGGGCGGGAAAGGCGGCGAGCAGGGCGAGCATCGCCCACATCAGCCGCCATCCCGCGCGGCCATCCTTCTGCTTGTGCAACTTCGGCGAGCCATTCATCGGGGCACCTGGCGAGCGGGAGACTCCCGGTCGGATGCCCGGCGGCGCGAATGGGTTTAAGCGCGCCGTACTGCTTTCGAACGCGTACCGCTCAGCGGCTGGCGGCGACGGCGGTGGTCGCAACCGATTCGGGCGCCGACGCATGCGTGGTCAGCATGCCGCCCAGGACCAGGGCGCAGACCAGCAGACCGGCGGCGAAGAAACCATGCAGCATGATGTTTTCGAATTTCATGACGACTCTCCTCAGTGCGAATGAAGCGGCAACTGCTTAGCGGTGGGCGGCGGCCACGGCGGTGGCGGCGATCGCCTGCGGAGCGGCGGCGTGGGTGGTCAGCATGTTGCCCAGGACCAGGGCGCAAACCAGCAGGCCGGCGGCGAAGAAGCTCTTGAGCAGCAGGGTTTCGGCTTTCATGACATCTCTCCTTGAGGTGGGTGTTCGAGGCTTTCGAGGTATAGATGGCAAGGGTCGTGCCAACCGCGCAGATGGCGCGCAGGCCGCGCCGTTGAGCCATTTCTTGAAAACGTCGTGGCGGGCCAAGGTTGTCCGCGGACAGGCGGACGGCTGTGTCCGGACAACGAGCCGGACAGCGGACGCCATCTTGCATGCACGAATCGGGCGCCGCGCCGATCGCAAGAACAGATGGCCGCCGTGCGTTCGAACACGGCTTGGACGGATGGATGGCGCCAGGGGAGTTGAAGCGCGCCCAACCATGCCCATGTGGCAACCACCGATTGGCGGCGTGCTGCCGCCGGCCGGCTTCATCCCCTCACGATCAGGAACGAACGATGAGCATCAGTTCCACTTTCGCCCGCACCGCCCTGTCCGCCGCCATCGTGCTCGGCAGCACGCTCGCCCTGGCGCCCGCGCATGCCGCGGCGCCGATGGCCAGGACCAGCGCACCGGGCTACTACCGCATGATGCTGGGCGACTTCGAAGTGACCGCGCTGTCCGACGGCACCCACGCGATGGACGTCAACCAGCTGCTGGACCAGGCCAAGGCTTCGACCGTGCAGCAGTCGCTGAAGGCGGCCGACCAGACGCCGTCGTACGAATGGAGCTTCAACGGTTTTCTGGTCAACACCGGCAGCAAGCTGGTACTGATCGACACCGGCGCCGGCACCTCCATGGGCAGCGACCTGGGCAAGCTGGCCGCGCGCATCAAGGCCGCCGGCTACACGCCCGAGCAGATCGACGAGATCTACATCACCCATATGCACCCCGACCATATCGGCGGCCTGGTGGCCGACGGCAAGGCGGTGTTCCCCAATGCCACCGTGCGCGCCGGCAAGGCCGATGCGGATTTCTGGCTGAGCAAGGCGCAGGAAGAGAAAGCGCCGGCCGAAGCGCGCGAATTCTTCGACGGCGCGCAGAAGGCGCTGGATCCCTACGTCAAGGCCGGCCATTTCAAGCCGATCGCCGCCGACGGGGAGCTGGTGCCGGGCATCCGCTCGATCAGCCTCAACGGCCACACGCCGGGCCATACCGGCTATGCGGTGGAGAGCAAGGGCCAGAAGCTGCTGGTGTGGGGCGACACGCTGCACGTGCAGACGGTGCAGTTCGCGCATCCGGAGGTGTCGATCAAGTTCGACAGCGACGGCGCGAATGCGGAGAAGGTGCGCGAGCGCATCCTGGCCGATGCGGCGAAGAACGGCTACCTGGTGGCCGGCGCCCATATCTCGTTCCCGGGCATCGGGCATGTCGCGGCGGACGGCAAGGGTTATAAGTGGTTGCCGGTGAGTTACACCGAGATCCACTGAGTGACGTTCGAAGGGCCTGCGCGATGCGGGCCCTTTTTTTATGGGCGGATGCTCACCAGCTGGTCATCGCATCCCTACAGAAAAGCTTTCGTCCACCAGCAAGGGCAACAGCGGCGTGACGGAGGCTTCGTTGGACTTGCTCCAGCGCGTCCTGCCCGAGCCATCGCGAAAACCCTGCGCTGGCGTGGACAAGGCTGTACATGCTCGTGGTTCCGGATCAGCGGTGAGCGGCAACAGCGGCGGTGCCGGCGACCGATTCCGGGGCCGAAGCGCGCGTGGTCAGCATGCCGCCCAGAACCAGGACGCAAACCAGCAGACCGGCGGCGAAGAAACCCTTCAGCATCAGGCTTTCGACTTTCATGACATCTCTCCTTGCGTGGTTGGTCTTGCGTGCTTGGTTGGTCTTGCAAGGTAGATATGGCAAGGCGCGTGCCAACCGCTCCGATGGCTCGCAGGCCGCGCCGTTGAGCCATTTCTTCAAAGTGCCATGGCGCGGGGCGGTTGTCCGCGGACAGGTGGACAGGCTTGTCCGGACAGCCCGGCGGACAGCTGGCGCATGCTTTTTCGCCCGGTGGACCTTGCCGCCGGATAGTGGGGTCCCGGTCACGCGGCCCGCCGGCACGCCCCGGTAAAATTCCCCGACCGCAAGACGCGGCCACCGCTGAAAAGGAGTTTCACGGTATGCGCATCGAAACCGTCGATGAGCTGAAGGATCACCTCAGGATCCTGTTCGACGACCCATCCCTCAAGTTCGGCGACGACCTCGGCTACGGGGTCACGTTCGACGTGCCCGGCAAGGCCCGCGCCGTGATGCTGTCATTGCAGGAACGCACCGATGCCGCACGCTGGGGCGGCGACGCGGGCAACTGGTTCTACAAGTGCGATGACGAGAACTGGCTGCTCTATCTGCGTTCGATTCCGCATGCGGTGGTCTGCATTGCTTCGGTGAGGTCGTTGCATCGGAGGCATCTGGAGCAGTATCAAGGAAGCAATGCGCCGGTTTGAGGCGAGTGGGACTGCCTGGATGCGGAAAGCCGATTTTCTATCGCTCATGAAGTTTCCGCCCGAATGGGAAGAGTGGGGTCTCTATCCCGATGAGCTCTTTCTGGAGCAATGGGCGCTTTACCGGCCGGGTGACGAGGCTGGCAGCGAGCATGATCGGAATGGTGCGTTTCATTGGTGGCTGAAGCGGAAGCCGGATATGGATGTCCTGGAAAAGCTGTTGCTCCTTTCCCACTTGGACGGCGATCAGCTGATGGCAGCGGATGCCCGTCGTTACATCGATCAGGCGATCGGTAACCTGGATATCCGGGAAGGCTGCTGAATTTCCATGCCGCCCTGGTTGCCATCTGTAGCAACTGGATCGTCTGATTGAAGTCAGGCACGCTAGCGCGAGCAGCTCTCGTGAAAGCGGAGGTGATGCCTTGTGGAATACATCAGAGTCTTATCGAAGGGCGTGGGGCTCGGCTATCCCGTCGAGATCCTGATCGAGGTCGGGCCGGATGGTTGCGCGCGCCGCAAGCTGGAACGGTTTGCGGATGGG
Organism: Dyella marensis; assembly: GCF_049532885.1. Taxonomy (NCBI): domain Bacteria; kingdom Pseudomonadati; phylum Pseudomonadota; class Gammaproteobacteria; order Lysobacterales; family Rhodanobacteraceae; genus Dyella; species Dyella marensis. Next base: position 4,031,948 of record NZ_CP064029.1, on the reverse strand, counting down.
CGGGTGGCGCTGGCCAGTGCGCGGTTTGCGGAGGGCGATACGCGGGTGGATGACAAGCCGGTGCCGTCGCTGGATGAAATCGATGCCGATCCGGAGTTCGTGGCGCAGAAGATGACCAGGGTTGAGTTTGAGCGGGCGTGGAATGCGGGGTTTCTGACGCAACCTGCTTCGCCCTGGCACGGATAAGGCGTAAGTGAATCGAGCGATGGAAGAGCGGCATCTGCTGATCCTGGATCTGGACGAAACTCTGGTGTACGCCACGCCGCAGGCCTTGGACTATGCGCCGGTAAGGCAAGTCGGGCCGTATGCCGTCTATCTCCGTCCCGGCGTGCAGGATTTCCTTGAGCACGTGGCGAGGCATTTCCGGCTCGCCGTGTGGACGTCGTCTTCTTCGGCGTATGCGGCGCAGATCGTGCCGATGCTTTTCGAGGACGCGTCGACGCTGGAGTTCGTGTGGTCGCGCGAGCGCTGCACGCCGCGGCGGGACTTCGAGCGCGACGTGTGGGTGGATACGAAGTCGCTGCACAAGGTGAAGCGGCGCGGCTATGACTTGAGGAAAGTGCTGGCGGTGGACGACACGCCGCAGAAGTACGCGCGTAGTTACGGCAATCTCGTGCTGGTGAAGCCGTTCGAGGGCGACCTCGGAGATGATGAGTTGATTCTGCTGGCGCCTTATCTGCAGCGGCTGGCTAATGAGCCTGATGTCAGGCGAATCGAGAAGCGCGGTTGGCGCAGGTCGGGTGATGAAGCGCTTTGAATATCCTGTGGTCCGTTCTGATGGGAGCCATGTGTCGTTGCGGGATTTCCTCAGCCGGCTTCCTGGGCATGGCTACACCTGGCGCATCCTGTTTTTTCATGGCGTCGGGGTGGCGCCCAATGGGATGGACATGGCGGCGTTCGAAGCCGCATGTCTCGGATCGCCGCGGGGTGTTGTCTTCGCTTGGAATGAGCTGAAGGCTTTCGTCGACGATATCGATCAAGTTCATGACTGCTTGATCGTAGCTTCCAGCGAGCATGCTTCCATCGACGCGGAGGCGGTGCGCCAGGGTGACTATGCAGGCTGCGATTTCGTGCTCGAGCTGTTCGACAGTACAACGTGGGAAGCCGCTTATGGCGAAGCGCTGGAAGTGTCGTTTGGCGCCGCATGCGAAGCGGTTCGCCTTGCTCCTTCTCCTCTCCGGTCGATCGGAAGGTAGTCCTCGTGAGAGAGGGCTGGGGTGAGGGGCGGGTGGGGGAACTGAAAGTCGCGAAGACCTAAGAGCTTCTCTTCGCTGCGTAGAAATGGCATCGCTAGAGTGGCCCCTCATCCGCCTGCCGGCACCTTCTCCCCGGAGGGGAGAAGGGTTCTACATCTGGGCTCTTTATGCCTCCGGCGGCGTCACCCCGCACGCCTCCAGCATCTCCGTAATCCTCGCACTCACCCAATCGAAATCCTCCGGCCCGGCCGCGGCCAAGGGTGGATCGGTGAGCGTGGCGAAGGCGCTCCAGAATTCGTCGCGGTCACCGGTGTCGCGCAGCAGGTGCGGGACCTGCTGCGCGATGCCATCGAGCATGGCCTGAAGCTGTTCGCGGGGCGTAGTCATTCGGTCAGCGTACGCCGCCGGTTGCTATGGCGGCGTGTAGGTGTTCGCGCAGACCGGTGTCAGGCAATGCCCCACAGCTTCTTCGCTTCTTCCGCGATCACGTCGGGGAATTCCTCGGGAAAGAACAGGTTTGCGCCTTCGATCCTGCGCACACCCTTGGAGTTGCCCAATGTCTTGTCGAGGTAGTCCGGGTCGGAGCCTTTGAAGATGGTGTCGCCGGTGCCCCAGATGATGCGGGTGGGGATGGTGCTCTTCTTGAGCAGCGGTTCGACGCCGGCCAGCGGATTCGGATCCAGGCCCAGCGCGTAAGCATCGGCCAAGGCCTTGCGCTGCGGCGTGGCCACGATCGGGCCGAGGTACATGTCGAAGGTTTCGTCGGCCATGCGCGCCGGGTAGGTGAAGGTCGAGCCGCCCAGGCCCTTCGGCGAGCGGGCGAAGTTCTTGTCGAGCACGTTGGGCACCAGCCATTCGTCAGCGAACTTGCCGCGGCGCGCGGCTTCCAGCACGGGCAGCACGGCGGGCGGCGGGCTGTCCGGTTCCACGTCGCAGTTGGTCAGCAGCACGGTGCGCACGCGCTCCGGGTGCGTGGTCATGAACAGCTGGGCGACGGCGCCGCCGCTGTCGTTGGCGATCAGGTCGACGGTGCCGATATGCAGCTGGTCGAGCAGGTAGGCGAGCATCTGCACCTGGTCGGCCGGCGTCACGCTCTGGCCGGGCGCGGGGCGGGTGTAGCCCAGGCCCATGGAGTCCGGCGCCACGCAGCGGCGGTAGGGCGAGAGGCGGTCGATGGCGCCGCGCCACTGGTAGCTGTTGAGCGGGAAGCCGTGCAGGAACAGTGCGGCGGGGCCGTTGCCGCGGTCGACGTAGGCGATCTCGCCGAACGGCGTCTTGGCAAAGCGGCGGGCGGCGTTGAAGGCGGCGACGCTGTCGAGGCTGCCGCTGCCGGAACCGCCGGCGGCGATGGCCTTCTGCGCGGCGCGGGGAGCGCAGGCGGCGAGCGCGCCTGCGGCCAGGGAACCCGCGGCCAGGGTCAGGAACTGTCTGCGATGCATGTCGGTGCTCTCCGGAGGGTGCGTAGGGGACGGCTGATGGGTGCGGATGATTCGCTCGCGACGGCATGGCGGCAATGACCTGGCAGGTCATGGCGGCATGACCTGCCAGGTCATTGGTCTGGGTACGGACCGCGCCGTATGCTCGCGCCCCATGAACCGAGCCCACGCCCCCTTGCCGATGGCCGCACCCGCTTCCGCCGTAGGCGGACTGCTACGCGAATGGCGCGCCGCGCGCCGTCTCAGCCAGCTCGACCTGGCCCTGGAGGCGGGCATCTCCGCCCGCCACCTGAGCTGCGTGGAAACCGGCAAGTCCCAGGCCAGCCGCGAGATGCTGGCGCGCCTGGCGGACACCCTCGGCATGCCGCTGCGCGAGCGCAACGCGCTGCTGGTGGCGGCGGGCTTCGCGGCGAAATACCCGGAAACCGAACTGGCCATGCCGGCGATGGCGCAGATCCGCAAGGCGATCGACGCGATCCTGCAGCAGCAGGAGCCGTACCCGGCCTTCCTGCTCAACCGCCATTGGGACGTGCTCGGCGCCAACCGCGCGGCCGAGCGGGTGGGCGACTACGTGATGCACGGCCAGCCCAGCAAGCACACCAATATGCTGCGGCAGATGTTCGATCCGGAAGACTTCCGCCAGGCGGTGGTCAACTGGGAAGAGATCGCCGAAAGCATCGTGCGCCACCTGCACAACGAAGTGGCGGCGGCGCCGTCCGACACGAAAGCACGTGCGCTATTGGACGAAGTGCTCGCCTACCCGGGCGTGCCGGCGAGCTGGCGCACGCGCGACCTGTCCTCCGCGCCGTCGCCGCTGATGACCACCGTGCTGCAGGGCGATGGCGAGCAGCTGCATTTCTTCTCCACCATCACCACCTTCGGCACGCCGCGCGACGTGACGCTGGAAGAGCTGCACATCGAGTGCTGCTTCCCGATGGACGAAGCTACCGCGGCGCGCTGCCGGCAGCTGGCGGAACGGAATCCGTAAGCGCCCTCAGTGGCACACCAGCACCGGCACGTCGCAGCACAGAATCACCTTGTGCGTGACATTGCTCAGCATCAGGCGCTCGATACCGTTGTGCGTGTGTGCATCCATCACGATCAGATCGCAGTGGTGCTTGGTAGCCGCGCCGGCGATGGCGGCGTAGGGGCGGTTGTCGAACACGTATTCGCCATCGCAGGGGACGCCGGCGGCCTGGGCTTTCTCGCGCACTTCGTCGAGGTATTCCTGGGCATGCCCGATGGAGCGGCGCTTGCAGGCGTCGCCCTGGACGATGTCGGCGATAAAGCTCACGGCCGGCAGCGGCGGCAATACGTGCAGGGCGTGCACCCGCGCATGCAATTGAGCGGCGAGGCGTATGCCGGTGTCGATGGCGTGGACGGAGGCGTCGGTGCCGTCGGTGGGAATGAGGATGTGGGTGTACATGGCCGTCTCCCTAGGTGGCTCGCCAGCCGTGCGGTTGGGGCGCGGCGAGGGCGGGTGACGGTTTCTGATATCCGCTGATTGGGGTGGGGTTGCAACTGGGCTTTCGTTGGATGGAAGGGTTCGCTTCGGATGGCCCCTCATCTGCCTGCCGGCATCTTCTCCCCGGAGGGGAGAAGAGTTCGAGTTTTGGGGACTGCCTTCAACCCGCCGCAACCTACCCCCTCTCCCCTCCGGGGAGAGGGCTGGGGTGAGGGGCCGGCCGGAGCGCAACGCCAAAGGCTAGCCATACCCCCTTCCGCTTTACCCAAAAAAGAAAGCCGCACCCCTTCGGATGCGGCTCTCCAGATCGAACGAAAAAACCCTTACCAGATCTTCACCCGCTGCTTCGGATCCAGATAAAGCTTCTGCCCCGCCTGCACCTTGAACGCGTCATACCACGCGTCCAGGTTGCGCACCGTCTGCGCCCGGAACGACCCCGGCGAATGCCCGTCGCCGATCACCTGCGCCCGCAGCGCCGCATCGCGCGTCTTGGTGCGCCACGACTGCGCAAACGCCAGGAAGAAGCGCTGGTCGCCGCTCAGTCCGTCGATCACCGGCGCCGGCTTGCCGCCCAGCGACTTCACATACGCCGCATGCGCAATCGCCAGGCCGGACACGTCGGCGATGTTCTCGCCCAAGGTCTGCTGGCCGTTGATATGCAGGCCCGGCAGCGGCTCGTAGGCGTTGTACTGCTCCACCAGCTTCTGGCCGGCGGCCTTGAAGTGGGCCTGGTCGTCCGGTGTCCACCAGTTGGCGAGGCGGCCTTCGGCGTCGAATTCCGCGCCGGTGTTGTCGAAGCTGTGGCTGATCTCGTGGCCGATCACCGCGCCGATCGAACCGTAGTTGGCGGCATCGTCGGCCTTGGGGTCGAAGAACGGCGCTTCCAGAATGGCGGCGGGGAAGTTCAGCGCGTTCTGCAGCGGCAGGTTCACCGCATTCACCGTCTGCGGCGTCATCCACCACTCGCCCTTGTCCACCGGCTGGCCGAGCTTGGCCAGCTGGTGCTTGTACTCGAACTGCTCCGCGCGCAGCGAATTGCCGAGCGCGTCGTCGGCGCGGATCTCCAGCGACGAATAGTCGCGCCAGGTTTCCGGATAGCCCACGCCCACCTTCAAGGTGGCGATCTTGGCCTTGGCCTTCTGCTTGGTGGCGGGGCTCATCCAGTCCAGCGTGTCGACGTGCTCGTTGAAGGCGGCCTTGAGGTTGTCCACCATCTGCGTCACGCGAGCCTTGGAAGAGGCGGGAAAGTAACGCTGCACGTAGATCTGGCCCACCGCATCGCCCAGCGCATCGCCGGTGGAACCCACCGCGCGCTTCCAGCGGTCGCGCTGCTTGGGCGTGCCGTTCAGGGTGTGGCCGTAGAACTCGAAGCGGGCGTCGGCATAGGCCTTGGGCAGCAGGCCGGCGCTGTGGTTGATGGTGTGGAAGCTCAGCCAGTCCTTCCAGGTCTGCAGCGGTTCGCTGGCGGTGAGGGCGGAGAGCTTGCTGATCGCCTCCGGCTGCCATGCGATCACCGTCTTCTGGCCCGAGAGGCCGGCCGCGCTGAAGTAGGCGTTCCAGTCCAGGCCCGGCGCCTTCTTGGCGAAGTCGGCCATCGCCCACGGATTGTTGGCCTTATGCACGTCCTCGCTGTCGACGATGCTGGCCTGCGCCTTGGCGATCTTGATTTCAAGATCCAGCACGGCCTTCGCCTTGGCGTCGGCATCCGGCACGCCGGCCTGCTTGAGCTGCGCCGCGATATACGCCTGGTACTTCTCGCGATAGCCCTTCATCTGGGCGTCGTCGTTGAGGTAGTAGTCGCGGTTGGGCATGCCGAGGCCGCCCTGCAGCAGATAGGGCACGTTGTGCGAAGGGTCTTCCAGGCCTTGCGTGACGAACAGGCCGAACAGGTTCTCCGTCCACCAGTTGGTGGCATTGACCGGATCGACGTCGGCGCGCAGCGTGCCGCCAAGCACGCGGGCGAGGTCGGCCTTGGTCTTGATCGCGTCGACTTCGGCCAGCTGCGCCTTGATCGGCGCGAGGCCGGCCTTCTCGATCGCCGCTTCATTCATATAGGCGGCGTAGTAGTCGGCGATCTTGCGCTCGTTGCTGCCGGCCTTGGGGTTGCTCTTGCCGATGTCGCGGATCAGTTCCGCGTTGCGGTTCTCGGCCTTCTCGAACACCTTGAGGAAGATGCCGGTGCTGGAACGGTCGGCGGGAATCTGCGCGGTCTTCGCCCAGTTGCCGCTGGCGTAGCCGTTGAAGTCGTCGCCGGGTTTCACGGCGTGATCGATGCCGGCCAGGTCCACGCCCGAGGCGGAGGCGGCAGGGGCGGGCGCGGGCGCCGCGTGTGCAACGCCGCAGGCGGCCGCAATGGTGGCGGCGAGAATCCATCGGTTCGACTTCATGGTGGAGCTCCTGGGAAGAGGTGGCTCACGATAGACCCGGGCTTGCGGATGCGCAGGCATGACCAATGGGCTAGCCACCGGCGGATTGCTAGACGACCGGTCCAATGGCGATTAAAGTGCGCCGCCATGACCGCCAGCGCTCCAGTCACCGACGTCCGCCAGCACATCCTGGATGTAGCCAGGCCGCTGTTGCTGAGCAAGGGATTCACCGCCGTGGGGCTGGCCGAGGTGCTGGCCGCGGCGCGGGTGCCGAAGGGGTCGTTCTATCACTACTTCGGTTCGAAGGAGGCCTTCGGCGAAGCCGTGCTGGAGGACTACTTCGGCAACTACCTCGCGCATACCGACGCGCTGCTGGCCCAGCAGGGCACGGCGGCGCAGCGCCTGCTGGCCTACTTCAACGACTGGCTGGATACGCAGACCGGCGACGAAGCGCAGAGCCGCTGCCTGGCGGTAAAGCTGGGCGCGGAAGTGTGCGATCTGTCGGAGAGCATGCGCACGGCGCTGGAGCGCGGCACCGGCGGTGTGATCGAGCGGTTGGCGCGCTGCATCGAGCAAGGGCGCGCGGATGGCTCGGTGAAGCCGGTGCTGGAGCCGCGCGCCGTTGCGGCCATGCTTTATCAAAGTTGGCTGGGCGCGAGCCTGCTGGCGAAGATCGCGCGCGACCGCGCGCCGCTCGACACGGCGATGATCGGCACACGCCAACTGCTCGGACTGCACGACAAAGTTTGAGGCGGGAGATGCGCAAGCGCTCCCGCCTTTTTTTGCGGCCGATGACTAGACGATCGGTCTAATCCCCCACAGGAGTGATCCCCATGCCCCAGAACGACACCGTCAACCGCCGCCTGGTACTTGCCGCGCATCCGAAGGGCGCGCCGACGCCGCAGGACCTGCGCCTGGAAGAAGTGCCGGTGCCGCAGCCCGCCGAAGGCCAGGTGCTGCTGCGCACGCTGTATCTGTCGCTCGATCCGTATATGCGCAACCTGATGGACGTGGTCGGCCCGAGCTACGCGGAAGCGGTGAAGATCGGCGCGCCGATGGCGGGCGGCACGGTGAGCCGGGTGGCGGCGTCGAAGCATCCGCAATTCAAGGTGGGCGATCTGGTGTTGAGCAATGCCGGTTGGCAGGACTACGCGCTGTCGGATGGCAAGGACCTGTTACCGCTGGGCGATATGGCGCATCCGTCGCTGGCCTTGGGCGGGCTGGGCATGCCGGCGTTTACGGCGCACTACGGCTTGCTCGATATCGGCCAGCCGAAGCCGGGCGAGACGGTGGTGGTGGCTGCCGCCACTGGCGCGGTGGGCTCGGTGGTGGGGCAGATTGCCAAGTTGAAGGGGGCGCGTGTGGTTGGCATTGCCGGTGGCGCGGACAAGTGCCAGTACGCGGTGGACGAATTGGGTTTCGATGTGTGCCTGGACCGGCGCGATCCGGAGTTGGCGAAGAAGCTGGCGGAGGCTTGCCCGAAGGGGATCGACGTCTACTTCGAGAACGTCGGCGGCGAAGTGTTCGACGCGGTGTTGCCGCTGCTCAACAACCATGCGCGCGTGCCGGTGTGCGGGATCATCGCGCACTACAACGACAAGTCGCTGCCGGCGGGGCCGAATCGCTTGCCGCTGGCGATGTCCACCGTGCTGCAGAAGCGGGTGCGGATGGAGGGCTTCATCATTCTCGACCACTATGGCGAGCGGTTTGCGCAGTTCCGGCGTGAGATGGGGGAGTGGATCGCGCAGGGGAAGGTGAAGCTGCGCGAGGATGTGGTGGAGGGGTTGGAGCATGCGCCGCAGGCGTTTATCGGGCTGTTGGAGGGGAAGAATTTTGGGAAGCTGGTGGTGAAGGTCGCCGATTAACCCACACGGTGAAACTCTTCTCCCCTCCGGGGAGAAGATGCCGGCAGGCAGATGAGGGGCGGGTGCTCGCGGTGGCGTTGCTACGAAGAGAGGAAAAGCTTTTAGGCTTTCTCGACCGTCAGCGCATCGCTCCGCCCGGCCCCTCACCCCGACCCTCTCCCCGGAGGGGAGAGGGGGTTGAGAGGGTGTCGCTAGATTGTTCTAGGGAGCGTCGCTCTCGGCCTCGATCGTCGAATGCTCTTCGCTGCGTATCTGCAACCACTGCATCCGCAGATGAGCCTGCGTCGCGCAGCGCGTCCCCATCTCGATAAACACTGCGATGCTTTCCAGCATGGTCGGCAATCGCTGCGCATTCACGCTGCCGCGTTCTTCGACAAACTCCGCCAACAACCGAATCGCGTTATGCGCGTAATGCAACCACTCCGTCGCATCGTTCAACAACGCATCCGGCCCCGCCTCCGGATCGGAAAAATATTCCACGTGGCGTGTGAGCCACGCTTCGCCATAGATATCCATAAGCAACTCCTTGCCATGCGCCGCCCCGTCGCTTCGTAAAACGGCGCGCCGCCAGACAGCACGACGCGCCGCCGATCTTACGGACTCGGGGTTTACCGACGGCCCTTGGAAGGGGCGCCGGGCGGCTTGATTGATGAAGTGGGTTGCGGTTGTCGGTGCGCTTCGCCGTCGCACGAGGCGACGTGCCGGATGGATTGGCTCGGAGTATTCCTACGAAGACACCTGGACTAGCCAACAGGACACGCTGTCACCCGATCCCTCACCGTCACCCCAGCGAACGCTGGGGTCCAGCGCCTTAAGGCACTGGATTCCAGCTTTCGCTGGAATGACGAGTAGGAAGGGGTGGTGACGAATCTTGTTGACTGGTCTTAGGCCGCGGTTCTTCAACCGTGTCCGCGAGAGAAGCGGACGGCCCGATTAGTCGGTGGGTGTGTCGCCCTGGGGATCGGCGAGCGTACGAGTGACGTATGATCTGGGGTAGCCATGATCAATTCCTTAGATTGGTGATGGTTAGCGGGTCAAGGGTGTTCCTAGCACCCTTGGCTCGCGCTCTCACGACATTGCTGCCATGGTTGCCCGCGACGCGTCTTGACATCACAGCGCGGGCAACGCAATCACGCTAGCAGAGCAACTTGGGGTTGTCTGTAGTCGTAATCCGATAAATGCATCGTTGATGCAGATCGCAACCGTCAGGGCAGTCGTGGTTCGCGGCGAGCGGTGAGCATTCCATCAGAATGGAACTCAAGCGCTATCGGATGTCCCTTCGCATCGCGCGCAACGTGGATGTAATCGGTGCCATCGCCCGCGTAATACAACACGTCGCCCTTCGCCGCGGCCAACTCGCGCTCAGGGCCGCCATCGCGCCGGATCGTCAGCTTTGCATCGCGAATCCCGAGCGGCGTAGGTTGGGGTGAGCCATTGGCGAACCCCAACATGGCATGGCGTATCGGCGTGCCGCTGTTGGGGTTCGCCTTCGGCTCACCCCAACCTACGCTTGGTTTTCGTTCTGCTCGGTAACGTGTGGCGTAGGTTGGGGTGAGCCATTGGCGAACCCCAACGTGGCGTGGCGTATCGGCGTGCCGGTGTTGGGGTTCGCCTTCGGCTCACCCCAACCTACGCCGACGCCTTTACTCGTTGCCGAGGAACTCCAGCTCGGCGAGCGACACAGTGGCGCCGTTGCCGAAACTCAGCCGATACCATGCATAGCTCCCGGGCTTGGCAATGCCGAAAGCACGCGTCTGCCCCGGCCACGGGAAGCGCTCGCCATGGCGGCTGTCCAGCGCCGACCACTGCTTGCCGTCGTTCGAGCCTTCCAGCGTCCAATCGCCAGGTGCGTTGCCGAGCGGGGCCGACGTGAGCGTATACATCGCCACCTTCGCCGCTGCCGGCGCATGCCAGCGCACCACGGCATGCGCGGCAAGCGTGGTGTCGGTGCGCCCGTCGTTGTCGAACAGGGTCTCCGGCTTGGCGACGCCGGTTGCATCGCGCTCGCCCTTGCCGCCATCGGTGAAGTCGCGCAGCGGTTTCGGGCCGGCCGCACCGCTCAGCGAAGTGGGCAAGTCCGCTTCGTCGCTCGCCCAGTGCGAAGGTTGCGGTCCCATCTCGAAACTCAGGGTGGCGCCCTTCGCCAGCAGCTCATGCGGCAAGGTGAGGCGATGCCACGGCTGGCCGTTGACCTTCAGGCTCTGCACGTAGCGGTTGCGGTCGCTGACCTGCGGCGCGTCGATCACGATGTGCTTGCCGCTGTCCAGCTTGATGTCCATATGCGGGAAGAACGGCGCGCCGATCACATACTCCGGCGCACCCATGCGCAGCGGATAGAAGCCGGCGGCGCTGAACACGTACCAGGCCGACATCTCGCCGTTGTCCTCGTCGCCCGGATAACCCTGGCCGATATCGCTGCCCAGGTACACGCGCGACAGCAGGTCGCGCACCTTGTCCTGCGTCTTCCACGGCTGCCCGGCGTAGGCGTACATGTAGAGGATGTGGTGCGAGGGCTGGTTGCTGTGGCCGTACTGGCCCATGCGGATGTCGCGCGCTTCCAGCATCTCGTGGATCGGCTCGCCGTAGCCGCCGACGTGGAACTCGCCGGGCGTGGCGAAGAACTGGTCCAGCTTCGCCGCGAGTTTGTCGCGGCCGCCGTACAGCGCGGCCAGGCCGGCGCCGTCGTGCGGGGCGTGGAAGGCCATGTTCCAGGCATTGGTCTCGGTGTAGTCGTCGCCCCAGCGCAGCGGGTCGAACTGCGCCTTGGTGTAGCGCCACTGGCCCTTGGCGTCGCGGCCGACGAAGAAGCCGATCTCTGGATTGAACAGGTTGACGTAGTCCTGCGCGCGCGAGTGGAAGTACTCGGCGTCGGCGGCGTAGTTGGCGCGGTAGGGATCCTTGGCGTTCTGGTCGGCGGCCAGCGCGGCGGCGAGGTTGCCGATGGCGAAGTCGTTGATATAGCCGTCCATCGACCAGGACAGGCCTTCCTTGGTACCGGTGTCGACATAGCCGTTGAAGTTGGAGCGGTCCAGCCCCTTGCGGCCGGTGCCGGCGATGGGGCTGAGCACGGTCGCGTCTTTCAGGGCGGCCTGGTAGAAGCCGCGCACGTCGAAGTTGTGGATGCCCTTGAGCCAGGCGTCGGCGAAGGCCACGTCGGCGCTGGTGCCGACCATCAGGTCCGCATAGCCGGGCGAGGACCAGCGCGCGATCCAGCCGCCGTCGCGGTATTCCTGCACGAAGCCGTCGATCAGTTCGCCGGCTTGCCGCGGCGCCAGCAAGGTGTAGGCGGGCCAGGCGGTGCGGTAGGTGTCCCAGAAGCCGTTGTTGACGTAGACCTTGCCGTCGAGCACGCGCGCGCCGGTATGCGTGGGCGTGTTGTCGCCGGTGGCGGCGGAGAACGGGCTGGCGTAGCGGTAGACGGGCTTGGCCTGGTCGCCGGTGTTCTCGTAGGCGGAGTTGGGATAGAGGAACAGGCGGTACAGGTTGGAATACAGCGTGACCAGCTCGTCGTGGTTGGCACCCTTGACCGCAACGATGCCGAGCTGTTCGTCCCAGCGCTTGCGCGCGCGTTCGCGCACGGTGTCGAGGGTGTCGCTCTTTGCGATCTCCAATGCGAGATTGTGCTTGGCCTGGTCGACGCTGATCAGCGAGGTGGCGATGCGCAGGTTGACCGTCTTGTTCTTCGAGGTATCGAAGCCGAACCAGGCGGCGACATGGTCGCGGCCTTCGCCGGCGAGCTTGCCGCTTTCGCTGACGGGCTGGTCGGCTTCGGCATAGAAGAACAGACGCGTGGCGCCGGTGGAAAGGCGGCTCTTCACGTCGGAGTAGCCGCTGAAGCTGCGGCCGGAAGGATCGAGCGTAATGCCGCCCTGATCGGTGCGGTTGTCGAACACCAGCTGGCCGCGCGAGGCGGGGAAGGTGAAGCGGAAAATCGCGGCGTGGTCGGTGGGTGCGATCTCGCTGACGATGCCGTTGTCGAACGCCACCTTGTAGTAGTCGGCGCGTGCCACTTCGTGGTCATGGCCGAAGCTCAGCGCACGTGCCTTGCGGTTGGCGGTGGGCGCGCCGCTGGCGACGCTGGCCGGCATCAGCTGGAAGGTCTGGCGGTCGCCCATCCACGGGCTGGGTTCGTGCGACAGCACCAGGGCTTCCAGGCGCGGGCGGTTGTCGTCACCGTTGCGCTGCTGGTACTGGTACATCCAGTCGGAACCGGCATCGGTTACCGGCGCCCAGAAATTGAAGCCATGCGGCAAGGCGGTGGCGACGACGTTGTTGCCGCGCGAGAAGTCGGCATTGGAGTTGGTGCCGCGCAAGGTGCTGACGTAGTCGCTGGGGCGCGTGGCGGTATCCGCCGGCGCATCGCCGATGCGCACGTCGTCGAGGAAACCTTCCACCGTGCCGGCCGGGCCGTCCTGCGCGAGCACGATGCGCTTGATGGTGCGGCCTTGCGCTACCGCGCCCACGTCGATGACCAGGCGGTTCCACTGGTTGGGATAGAGCGTGCGGCCTTCGCCCTGCGCGCGTGCGGTGGCGGCGACGTGGCGCTGGTCGTAGGCGGCGTCGGTCGAGAGATGCGAGCCGTCGTCGAAGACCAGGTCCACCGCGGTGTAGGTGGACGGGTTGGCGAGGTTGTCGCCCACGGTGACCGGAAACAGCAGGTAGGAGAGTTGCGTATGCGCGCCCACCGGCAGGTTGACGTCGAACAGCGCGGCTTCCTGCGCCTTGCCACCCTGGCCGCGGTAATGCAGCGAGTGCAGGCCGGTGAAGCCGACGCCGGGCTTGGCGGTGAGTACCACGTTTTTATCCGGGCCGCCGGCGATGTCGACGGCGAGCGGGGACTTGGACGTCTGCAGCGCCGGGTCGCCCGGTTCGAAGGAGCTGAAGAAGGCGCCGTCCTGGCTGGCATGCGCCAGGGGCAGGGCGAGCAGCAGGGCGCAGGTCAGGAGGTTCACAGCGGAGATGCGGAGGCGGTGGCGCATGCGTAGGTCTTCCCCTCGTGGGCGCGCGGTGCGAGGGGACCGGGCGCGGGAGGCCCGATTTGAATCGTTCTAAATGGACTGTGTCAAACCGCGGCGCAGCATCCGAGCGGCCCCCTCTCCCCTCCGGGGAGAGGGTTGGGGTGAGGGGACGGGCGGAGCGAAGCGCTGAATCTCGCGAACAGCTCAAGAGCTTTTTGCTCCGCTGATATCGCGTGGCGAGCCCCGGCCCCTCATCTGCCTGCCGGCATCTTCTCCCCCGGAGGGGCGAAGAGTTCCTTCGATGGAGTTTGTCGATTCCGGCCATCCACATTCGTCATCCTCACAAACCCGGCGCAAGATGCCCCGGCCAACTCCCCCGCAAGCGAGCCAAACATGACGAACGACGTTTCCCCCGGAACGCACGCCGACCACCCCGAGCGCCGACGCTGGATCGCACTCCTGGTGCTCTGCATGGGTGTGCTGATGATCGTGCTCGACACGACCATCGTGAACGTGGCGCTGCCCTCGATCAAAACCGACCTGAAGTTCAGCGACATCGAGCTGGCCTGGGTGGTCAACGCCTACATGCTTACCTACGGCGGCTTCCTGCTGCTCGGCGGGCGATTGGGCGATCTGTATGGCCACGGGCGGTTCTTCCTGCTCGGCATCGCGCTGTTCACGCTGGCCTCGCTGGCTTGCGGGCTGTCGCAGACGCAGGGCTTCCTGATCGCCTCGCGGGCGATTCAGGGCCTGGGCGGTGCGGTGGTTACGGCGGTGGCGCTGTCGCTGATCATGGATCTGTTTACCGAGCCGGCCGATCGCGCCAAGGCGATGGGCATCTATGGCTTCGTCTGCGCGGGCGGCGGCAGCCTGGGCGCGATGCTCGGCGGCGTGCTGACCAGCACGCTGACCTGGCATTGGGTGTTCCTGGTGAACCTGCCGATCGGCATCGCGGTGATCGCGTTCGCGCCGAAGCTGCTGCCGTCGACCAGGGGCGTGTCGGATACGCGCCATCTCGACGTCAGCGGTGCGATCACCGTGACCAGTGCGCTGATGCTGGCGGTGTACGCCATCGTCAACGGCAATGAGCTGGGTTGGACTTCCGCGCGTACGCTGGGCGAGCTGGCGGTTGCGGTGCTGCTGTTGGCGGTTTTCTTCGTGATCGAGGCGCGCGTGCGCAAGCCGCTGATGCCGCTGCGCCTGTTCGTACGGCGCAATATCGCGGTGTCCAACACGGTGGGCGTGCTGTGGGCGGCGGCGATGTTCGCATGGTTCTTCCTGTCCGCGCTCTACATGCAGCTGGTGCTGGGCTACGGGCCGCTGGAAGTGGGCCTGGCGTTTCTGCCGGCCAACCTGATCATGGCGGTGTTCTCGCTGGGCATCTCGGCCAAGCTGGTGATGCGCTTCGGCATCCGCAAGCCGTTGGCAGCGGGGTTGGCATTTGCCGCGCTGGGCCTGCTGTTGTTCGCGCGTGCGCCGCAGGACGGGCATTACCTGATCGACATCATGCCGGGCATGGTGCTGCTGGGGCTGGGTGCGGGCATCGCGTTCAATCCCTTGCTGCTGGCGGCGATGGGCGATGTGGAGCCGTCCGAATCGGGACTCGCTTCCGGCCTGGTCAATACCGCCTTCATGATGGGCGGCGCGCTGGGCCTGGCGGTGCTGGCCAGTCTTGCCGCCTCGCAGACCGGCACCGCGCTGGCCGGTGGCGTCGAGCGCGGCGCGGCCTTGCTGACCGGTTATCGCACGGCCTTCCTGGCCGGCGCCTGCTTTGCCGCGGTGGGCGCGGTGCTGGGCGCGACGCTGCTGCGGCCGCGCGAAGCGGCGGCTGCCGAAGCGCCCGCGTCGGCGCATTGAAACCTTGCGAGGAGATGCCGTGATGGAACATCAGACCGTATCGCGCGACGCCTGGACAAAAGCGCGCGTGGCCTTGCTGGAGAAGGAAAAGGAATTCACGCGGCTGAAGGACGAGCTCAGCGCCGCGCGGCGTGAGCTGCCGTGGTTCGAGGTGACCGAGCCCTATGTGTTCGACGGGCCGCAGGGTCCGGTGACGCTGGCCGAGCTGTTCGGCGGGCGCAGCCAGCTGTTCGTGAAGCACTTCATGCTGCGGCCGGGGCAGGAGAATCCCTGCATCGGCTGCTCCTTCGAAGTGGATCATCTGGCCGGCATCCTGATGCATCTGGAAAACCACGACGTGGCGTATGTGGCGATAGCGCGTGCGCCGATCGCGGAGATCGAAGCGCTGCGGCAACGCATGGGTTGGCAGTTTCCGTTCGTGTCGTCGCATCGCAGCGACTTCAACTACGACTTCCAGGTGTCGTTCACGCCGGAGCAGATGGCCCAGGGCAAGGCGACCTACAACTATCGCGAAGAGAAGCCGGAGGGCACGGATTACTCGGGCGACAGCGTGTTCTACAAGGATGCGGATGGCAGGATCTTCCATACGTACTCGACTTTCGGGCGCGGTGGCGAGCAGTTTCTCGGGATCTATGGGTTTCTGGATGTGATGCCGAAGGGGCGGGCCGAGAACGGGCCGTATCGGTCGCTGGGGGATTGGGTGCGATTGCGCGACAGGTATGGATCTTCGACAGGATGCGGGTGCAAAGACTCTTCGTCCTGAAGCCATCGCGGCTCCGGATAAGCGGATATCGGGCTCTCGCGATTTCTGAGTACGTCTTTGATGCGCTTTGTATCCCCTCGCCATCGGCTGCTCTTGCCCGCAAACCAGGGGTGAGTCAAAGCTTGGTCCACAAGGCTGCGGCCCTGTTGAGCCGGCTTCGAGCCGGCGCGCGGCCGACCTTGGGAGCGCCGTCGCCACGGCGAGGTGGCGCGGCGTGCAGCGAAGCCAGGATGTCGGGGGATTTATGCGCAGGCATTACTTTATCGGCGCCATGCTGTTGTTGATCGGTGGAAGCATGGCCACCGCGATCGCCGCCGAAGAACAGGCGCCATCGGTCGGGCATTTTCTTGATCCGGGTATTCTTGCTTTTCCGGCCGCCTCGCCCAGGGGCGTGGTCGGTTCGAGTTTCGGCAAGGGGTCGCCGGTCCTGCACGACCTGACGGTTTCGCCCGATGGCTGGGTTGATCGATACGAGGACTACCGGGTCGCGAGCAGCGTTCTGACCGACGGGCGCGGCGAAGTGCAAGGTTCTCTGGTGGTGGTAAATCGCGATAACGGCGAGTTTCTCGCCATGCTCGAAGCGCCGCATCGAAGCGGCTTGATTGCCGGAGACCGCCACGGGTTGCAACGCATGCGCGATGCGGCCGACGACGATGGCGGCAACGGCTTCAAGGATCCGGACGGTATCGAAAATCCCCGGCCGCCCAAGCCGGCGGACCGTGCTGGAAAAGCGGACGTCGATTCCAAGGGCTTTATCGTGATCGATGTCTTCGCGGGATTTTCGGAGGCTGCCGTCAAGAAAGTCGGAGACGCGAAAGCCTATGCGCTCGCCCAGGTCGCTTCGGTCAACCGGGCCTTGCAGAACTCGAAGGTGCAGAAGGTTCGCCTGCGGCTGGTGGGAGTGCGGACCATCAAGCAGGACTTCATCATCAGCGCGGAGAACCTGGACAAGAGCTACGATCTGTTCGAGCAGGACATGTTCGATAAGGGAGCCGATCTGTTCGCCGGCTTTTTCGATACCACGGCCGAAGACGGGACCGAAGGCATGGCGTGGACGGGAGGCCGGGCGAGCATGCAGACCGTGAAGTTCAAGCATGTTTTCAAGCACGAAATAGGTCATATCGTCGGCGGCCATCACTGCGCGGAGGGCGATGCCAGTTATCGGCATGGTTATGACAATGGCAAATCCCTCACCATCCTCTGCAGTCATACGCAGGGATACCAGACGCAGAGCAAGCGGGTGAATTACTACTCGAACCCTGCGGTGAAGGACATGCACGGAGTGGCCCTGGGAAAGCCTGGCGTCGCGAATATGGCGCGTCTTTGGAGGGAGCGGGCTGAGGCGATGTCCGCCGAAGCCGAAGCGGTAGTGCCGCTGAATTGAAGCGCATCGCCGGTGCACGGGCGCCTGGCTGGGGCGCCCGTGCACGGACGTGGTATCTGATGCTATTTCTCCAGGCGGTAATTCAAACTCGCCCGATTGAAATCCGTCGCACTCTGCGCCTCGAAATTCCACCGATGGCTCAAGCGATAACGCAGCGTCACCACCTGCCCAGGCTCGAACAGCCCCACGCCATAGCTCAGATACAAACGCGGCGACAGGAATTTGCCGACGGTAAACGCCGACGTTCCACCCAGCGCCTCGTTGCTCGAAACCCCCACGTCGTCGATACCGAGCTTGCTGCCCACACTCTTGGCCAGCAGATCGCCCGCCGCCGAACCCAGCGCCTGCGCCGCCGCGCCGACCATGTCGCCTTCGCCGCCTTTCACCTGCGACAGTGGCTTGCCGGTGATCAGGTACGACAGCGCATCCGACTGCTCCATCACCGGATTGGAGAACACGGTAAGCACCGGGCGCTGCGCCGTTCCGGACACCATCAGGCCCACCTTCTGGCCTTCGTCGATGGTGGCATTCGGATTGAGCTTGCGCGCCGCGCGGATATCCAGGCCGGGGTTGTCGACCGGCGTGCTCGCGAACAGCAAACGGCCCTGCTCGATCTGCAGGCTCTGGCCGTAAGCCTTGTAGATACCGTCGACGGTGATCTGCCCCTGGCCCGTGGTGGCGCGGCCGGGACG
Organism: Dyella marensis; assembly: GCF_049532885.1. Classification (NCBI taxonomy): domain Bacteria; kingdom Pseudomonadati; phylum Pseudomonadota; class Gammaproteobacteria; order Lysobacterales; family Rhodanobacteraceae; genus Dyella; species Dyella marensis. The sequence goes on along the minus strand of NZ_CP064029.1, from coordinate 4,013,966 downwards.
CTCGCTGACGGTAAGCGTTCCGCTGAGGCGGCCGTCCAGGCCGAAGCCGACCAGATGCGTCTTGCGCCCCAGATCGACCTTCACCGACGCGGTGATCGGCAAGGCCTTGGCTTTCTCCGCCTGCTGCTCCTGGTCCACCACCACCACATCGGGCGAGGCCTGCGTGGCGCCCGCGCCGGGCAGGCGGGAGACGTCGATGTCGGCGGTGTCGAGCGTGACGTCGCCGCCGACGTTGATGCCCTTGGCGTCCTGGGTGATCTTCAGGTCGGGCGAGATGATTACCTTGGCCGAGGGAATATCCGCGGCGGTGAACTGGCTGCCCTTGACGTTGATCGCGGTGGTGGCGCCTTCGCCGACGCCCGCATGCCCGTCGATGCGCAGCGAACCCTTGCCCGACTGCACGCTGCCGCCGATCAGGAACTGCCTGGCGTCGGTGGTGCTGACGGTGAGCTGGCCCTGGCTGAGCTTCAAACCCGCTGACGGCACTTCGGCGGCGAAGCCGGTGACGGCCGCCTGGCCCGAAACCAGCGGCTGCGCCAAGGTACCGGCGAAGCGGAAGCTGCCGTTGGCCGCGCCTTTCACTTCCGCGACTTCATTGCTGAAGAGTTCGATGAACTTGAGATTGTTGAGGTGCAGTTCCAGTTGCCCGCCCAGCGCCTGCTGCGCACCGTTGATCGAGACCTGCCCGTCGACGCGGCCGCCGTCGTTGAGGCCCGCGTGCAAGGTGGCGTTCTGGCTGGAGGGGCTGAGCTGGGCCTGCAGTGCGAGTTCGTTGTAGGACAGCAGCGGCTGGTCGGCGCGGTCGACATAGGTGACGGTGCCGCGCGGCGAGGTGATCGAGGCGCTGCCGCTGAGCGCGCCGGCCGCGTTGCGGCGGATGCTGCCGCTGCCGCCGAGGGTGCCGTCGGCGCGCATCGGCATGCCGGGGCCGGCGAAGGTCATCAGCAGCGCAAGCGGCAAGTCGCGCAGGCGATAGTTGGCGTCGAGATTGCCGGCCTTGTCCTGCCTGGCGGCCACGCACAGCTGCGGTTCGCCGGCGGTGAGGCACAGCTCGGACAGGCTCATCGCACCGTTGTCGTAGCCCAGCTGCGAGGGCTGCTGCAGATGCCAGCGCGGAATGCCCTGCGGCTCCAGGTCCAGCGTGGACAGCGTGCCGTTCCACGCGCTGCCCTTCATGCCGCCGCTGAGCGCGACGCGCGTGGAAAGCTGCTGGCCGCTGGCCTGCAGGGTGAGGCTGTGGCGTGCGGAGCTGCCTTCGCCGTGCAGGTCGATGCGCTTGAAATCCAGGCCGCCGAGCCTGGCGGCGCCGGTTTCCAGGTCGAGCTGTCCGCCGGGGTTGCTGAGGTCGGGCAGGCTGGCGTTGAGGTGCAGGCTGTCGACGGTCTGGCCGGCGTAGGCGATGCCATTGCCTTGCAGCCTGGCGTCGAGCGAGAACTTCGGCGCCTTGCCGCGCAGGCGCAGGTCGCCCTGCACGCGGCCTTGCGCATCCGGCAGCCAGTCGCCCAGCGAGGCGATGGCCAGGTCGAGCTGCGCGTCGTTGCTGGCGCCGGGTTTGGCGTCGAGCTTGACCGTGCTGCCGCCGGAGGCGAGATCGAGCTTGCCGTCCACCACTTGTTGCGGCGTGAGATGCAGCTTGCCCTGCGCGCGGACGGGTCGGTCGCGCAGGGTGCCGGCGAGCTTGCGGATATCCAGCGTGGCGTCGGGCTGGTTCTGCGGCAGCGTGCCGTCGGTGGCGATGTCGAAATCGAGCGCGCCGTTCCAGCCGGCCAGCAGCTGGCCCGGGTCGAGCTTGTTCGCCGTGGCTTCGAGCTGCCAGGCCAGCGCGGGCTGCAGGGTGAGCGTGCCCTTGGCCTGCATGCCGCCCTGCGGCTGCTTGAGTTCCAGCGTGTGCAGGGTGACGAGTTTCGGCGTGCCGTCCAGATTGAGCGCGAGCTTGGCCAGCCTGCCGGGCGGGCCGACGTCCACATCGCCTTCGGCATGGAACGCATCCGCGCTGCCGCGTGCTTTCAGGCTGCCCTGGCTGGCCAGGTCCTGGCCGGCGAGCGACGCGGGCAGCAGCAGGTCTTTCCAGGCGATGGTCAGGTCGCCGCTCACCGGTTGCGCGCCGAGCTGCACGGTGCCGTTGGCTTCGAGCTGGCCCTTGATCTGCGGCGAGCCCAGGGTGAGCTTCTGCAGTTGCAGCGTCTTGAAGTCGTCGCTGAAGCGCGCGCTCAGCGGCTGCAGCAGCAGCTGGTAGTCGTTGAGATCGACCTTGCCCTGCAGCGTGCCGCCGTGGCGGTCGCCGCTGCCCTGCAGGGCCAGGCCCAGCGCGGTGAGCGAGCTGTCGCCGAGCAGGGGCTTGGGATCGAAGCGCGGCGCGTCCAGGCGCGCGTTCCAGTCGTAGTCGCCGCGCTGCGCGGCGTCCACGGTGAGTTGCAGCGCGGTGGGCTGGGTGAGTTTGAGTTCGGTCTTGATGCGCTTGCCGTCGCCGTGCGCTTCGATGCTGCCGGCGTATTCCACGCCGGCCACCTTCCAGGCGAAACCCGCGGCGCCATCGCCTTGTTCGCCGGCGGCGATTACGAGCTTGCCGTTGAGGTCGGCGTGGCCATCCGGCGCCAGCAGCTTGAGCTGGTGCAGCTCGATGCCGGCGGAGGTCCACTGGCCGGCCAGGTCCAGGCGGTTGGAGGCGAACAGCGGCTCGCCCGCCTGCGCGATGCGCACGGCGCCGACGTGGACGCGGTCCAGCACGATGTCCAGCGGCGGCTTGAGCGAAAAGCTGCTTTCGCCGGGTTTTTCTTCTTCCTTCGGCTTGGGCAGCGCGACCTCGATGCCGTCGGCATCCAGGTTCAGCACATGCGCGCGCTTGCGCAGCAGCGGCCACAGGCGCAGGTCGAGCGTGGCGCTGGCCACTTTCACTTCCATGCCCTGGCCGTCGGCGTAGCGCAGGCCCTTGAGCTGCAGCGGGCCGGCGAGATGGCCATCCGCCTGCTGCACGGTAAGCGCGCCATCGGTAAAGGCTTGCGCGCGCGCCAGGGCGAAACGCAGGCCGGACGCGCTGCCCAGCAGCCACCACAGCGCAACCGCCAGCAACAGCACCACGATGCCGAGGAAGATGCCGATGCGCTTGAGCCACTTGGCCATCGTCATTTTCCTCACAAGTCCGGCCCGATCACGAGATGCAACTGCACCCCGTGTTCGCGCTTGTCATTGACCGGCGTGCCGACGTCCACGCGGATCATGCCCACCGGCGACAGCCAGCGCACGCCCAGGCCGGCGCCGACGCGCGGCCGGTAATCGGTGCCGTCGAAGGCATTGCCGGCGTCGACGAAGGCGGCCATGCCCCAGTTGCGGGTGAAGTAGTGCTCCACTTCGGAGCTGGCCACCAGCAGGTTGCGCCCGCCGACCACGCGGTCGAAGTCGTTGCGCGGGCCGATGGTCTGGAAGCCGTAGCCGCGCACCGAGCGGTCGCCGCCGGCGAAGAAGCGCAGCTGCGGCGGCAGCGCGTTGAAGTCGTTGGTCCAGGTATAGCCGACGCTGCCGCGCAGGATCAGGCGGTCGCGTTTGGTGAAGGCGCGGATCCACTTCGCATCCGCGGCGAGCTGGCTGAAGCTGGCGTCGGACAGCAAGGTGCCGACCGTGCTGCGCGCGTAGATGTCGATCGCCCAGCCGTTGCGCACGAAGGTGGGGTTGTCGGCCTGTTTGCGCGACAGCGAGGCCTCCGGATAGAACAGCGTGCTGCGGCCGTGCTCGATGCCGGCGACGTTGTCGTTCTCGCCGGCCTGCTTGCCCACGGTGAAGGTGCCGGACAGCGCATGCAGGCCGACGGTGCGCGTCCAGCCGTGCCACAGGCGGGTTTCGTTGGCGACCAGTTCGAGCGTGCGCGATTTCGAGGTGTCGGTGTTGGCGTCGCGGAAGTTGGCGCCGAAGTTGAACGAGCGCTGGTTGTCGCCCGGCATGGGAATGGAATACAGCGTGGACAGCGTCTTCAATCGCTGCGCCAGCACCAGTTCGTTCTTCCACTTATGGCCGCTGCGGTTGATCCAGCGCCGCTCCATGCCGGCGCGCACGCCGGCGCCGGTGTCGGTGCCGACGAAGGGACCGCCGGTGTAGATGGTGCGCTTGGCCGGCGCCAGCTGCACGGTGACGTCGACCACGCCGTCCCTGGCCTCGTCCACGTCCGGCAGCACATTGACCACCGAGAAATAGTCGGCGCCGTTGAGCGCCTGCTGCAGCTGCAGCAGCTGGTCCTGCTGGAAATAGTCGCCGCTTTTGAACGGCACGTAGCGCTGCAGGAAGCCTTGCTTGAATTGCGAGCCTTCGAAGTGCACTTCGCCGTAGCGGTAGCGCTTGCCGGCTTCCCACGCCAGCGCGATGGTGGCGGTGCGCTCGCCGCGGTTGACCTCCACGCGGTGGGTGACCATGCGCGCGGACAGATAACCGTTGGCGGTGAGCGCGCCGGCAAGCGCGTCGCGGGTGCTGGTGTAGGTGCCGTGATTGAGCTGCTGGCCCTTGAGCCGTTCCACCGCGCGCTCGGCGCGGCGCACGGCGGGAATCTTCATGGCCTCGTCGTCGAGCTTGACCTCGACCGCGCTGACCAGCACCGGCTCGCCCGGTTTCACGTGCAGGGTGACGCGCCAGTCGGCGCCGTTCTGCTGGATGTCGCCTGCGGCGCTGGCTTCGTAATAGCCGTAGGGCTCCAGCGCGCTGCGCACCTGCTCCGGCGCGCGCTCGAACAGGCGGCGCACCTGGGCTTCGCTCACGTCGCGGTTGGCGTACTGGGAGAGTTCGACGCCGGCGATCACCGGAGCCTTGAGCGTGTCGTCCACCCCGTCCACCACCAGCTGCACGCCGGCCCGCGCGAACGGGCTCAGCAACAGCAGGGGCAGGGCGGCCAGGCCCAGGCGTCGTTGTCGGCGCATGCGGGGGTTCCATCCATTGGTGCGGCAGGCGAATGCATCGCCTGGTCCGAGCTTAGCGGGTGGAGGTGAGACCGCAACCTCGGGCTGCCGTTCGCGGGTTCGTGCGGTGGGGGGCGAATGCGAACTTCAACGCGCGTGGAGGGTACTGCGGTGTTGGGGTTCGCTGGCGCTCACCCCAACCTACGCTGGCGTGGCGGGGATCAACCGGCCTTGTCGCCGGCCTTGTGCGCGATCCACGCGCCGACCACGGCCGACACGTACGGAATCGCCTGCGCGCTGAGGATGAACATCCACAGCTTGCTCTCCACGTAGTGCGTGCCGTAGGCCATGCCCATGCCCACCACGCACAGCAGCAGGGCGATGGCCATCAGCATTTCCTCGCGCACCGGCGCGAAGGCGGCGAAGTTGCTGCCGCCCAGGCGGCGGCTCTTGGCGGTGACCACGAACGAGGTCTTCTCGCGCGTGAGGCCGTGCAGGATGCCGCGCGCGATGGCGTGCGACAGGCCCATGCTGGCCAGCGAGGCCATCAAGGTGTCGTACCAGCTGCAGGGCACGCGGGCGCGGTACAGCACGATGCCGAAGATGGCCTTGGCGAAGAAGAAGCCGATCACCGGGATCAGGAACAACTGCATCGGCAGGGTGAACAGCTTCGGCGCGGCCACCATGCCGGCGGTCCAGAAGATCGCCATCAGGGTGAAGATCAGATGCAGCGCGTCGGCGAACCAGCTGAACCAGCCGGTGAGGAAGTGGAAGCGCTGGCCCACCGAGAGCGGACCCTTGCGCGTCATCCAGTCCCAGCGGCCCTTGAGGATCTGCATCGCGCCGAAGGCCCAGCGGTAGCGCTGGCTCTTGTAGGCCTTGAAGTCCGCCGGGGTGAGGCCCTTGCCCATCAGCTCGTCGACGTAGACCAGCTCGTAGCCGGCATGCATCAGGCGCAGGCCCAGTTCCGCGTCTTCGCAGATGGTCCATTCGGACCAGCCGCCGGTGCCTTCCAGCGCCGAGCGGCGCACCATGGTCATGGTGCCGTGCTGGATGATCGCGTTGCGCTCGTTGCGGTGGTGCATGCCGATGCGGAAGAAGCCGTCGTATTCCCACGCGGTCATGCGGCGGAAGCGGTTGTGCTCGAAATCGCGGTGCGCCTGCGGGCACTGCACCACGGCCACCTTGGGGTCGTGGAAGTGGCCGGTGAGCGTGGCCAGCCAGTCCTGGCGCACCACGTAGTCGGCGTCGATCACCGCCACCACGTCGGCGCGCGGATCGGTTTCCTTCAGGCCGAAGTTCAGCGCGCCGGCCTTGAAGCCGGGCCACGGCTCCAGGTGGAAGAAGCGGAAGCGGTGGCCGAGCTTTTCGCAGTATTCCTGCACCGGCTGCCAGATCGCCGGGTCCTTGGTGTTGTTGTCGATCACCAGGACTTCGTAGTTCTCGTACTCGAGCTCGGCCAGCGAGTCGAGCGTGACGATCACCATTTCCGGCGGCTCGTTGTAGCAGGCCAGGTGGATCGACACGAATGGCTGCTTCGCCGGCGGATCCGGCCGCAGCATGCCGGCGTGGCGCACCCACGAGCGCCGCCACAGCACTTCGGTGAATTCGAAGCCGTTGATCAGCAGGATGGCCAGGATGGCGATCTGCGCCGGGAACAGCAGGACCAGCATGGTCCAGTCGATCCAGCTCAGGTAGAAATTGAAGGGCAGGGTGGCCGACCACACCACCAGGCCGCAGGCCAGCTGGATCAGCGCGGCGAAGAAGAAGCGGCCGGTGAGCTTGAAGCGCGCGAAGCGGCGCCCGAACCAGATCATCGGCACCAGTGCCAGCAGGCCGGCGGCCAGCGCCTTCCACGGCCAGCCGGTGTCCTCGGTCACCGGGCCGGTGAACGGGAACTTGGGCTGGCGGTCGGCATTGAACATGCCCCAATAGGCTTCGGTGCGGCCGGCCAGCTTTTCCTTCCAGGGCTGGTCGAAGGCTTCCATCACGTAGTAGTCGAGCTTTTCCTGCTTGGCCTTGTTGAACCACAGGCGCAGGAAGATCGCTTCGTCGGAGACCGAGGGCTGGGCGTACTTGAAGCGGTCGCCGTTGGACGGCCAGCCGATCTCGCCGATCACGATGTGCTTGTTCGGGAACAGCTGCTGCAGGGCCTCGTAGCTCTTCATCGCGTCCACGACGGCGTCGGCGCGGGGCACCCCGTTCCAGTACGGGAACAGGTGGACGGTGATGAAGTCCACGTGGTCGGCCAGTTCCGGGTACATGGCCCAGATATGCCAGGGCTCGGCGATCGACACCGGCTGCTTCAGCGCCGCGCGGGCGCGGTCGGCATAGGCCATCAGCTGCTCGGGGGTGAGGTCGCCGCGGAACAGCACCTCGTTGCCGACGATCACGCGGGTGATCGAATTGGGGTAGCGGCGGGCCTGGGCGATCAGCGCGTCCAGCTCCAGCTCGTTGTTGTCCAGGCGGCGGTCCATCCAGGCGCCGGCCATGACGTCCAGCCCGTCGCGCTCGGCCAGGCGGTAGACCTGGGGATTCTGCAGGGTGGAATAGGTGCGGATGCGCGAGGTGTAGCGGCTGAGCAGCTTCAGGTCGCCCTCGATCTCCTCCTCGCTGGGGAAATCGTTCTTCAGCGGGTTCTGGTAGCGCTGGAAGGCCGACAGGGCGAAGCCGCCGACCGGGCCGCTCCAGTCCTTGGGACCGTTCGGAAGGTTGCCCCACCACCACAGGCCGACATTCAGCGCCGCGACGACCAGCGCCAGCAGAATGGCTGAAAACAGCGTGGACCGGCTGGGATGGGTGGCTGCTGCAGCGGTAGCGCTCAAGAACGATCCCCGTGGTTGCCTCTCACACGAGGCGCCAAAGCTTGAGGAGCTTACCGAGGGTGGGCAGCAGGCTCAATAAAGGCGGTTCCCAGGTGGTCAGCGCGAGGTCAGCCCTTGGCTCCCTCTCCCCGCCGGGGAGAGGGCTGGGGTGAGGGGGCGGGCGGAGCGGTGAAGCGGGAGCGGAGAACGGGCGACGCTCCGTCGACCCTCTTTCGCGAGCACCCGCCCCTCATCTGCCTGCCGGCATCTTCTCCCCGGAGGGGAGAAGAGCTCCATGTTGGGGCTTACTTCAGCAGCGAACGCAGCATCCACGCCGTCTTCTCATGCTCCTTCAGCCGCCCGGTGACCATGTCCGCCGTGCCCTCGTCCCCGGCCGCATCGGCCACCTTGATGGTCTCGCGGGAGGTGTGGGCGGCGATTTCATGCCCCTCGACCAGCTGGCCGACCATGTCCTTCCAGTCCGGCACGCCGGCTTCTTCCTTGATGGTGGTGAGTTTGCCGAACTGGCTGTAGGAGCCGGGGGCGAACACGTCCAGGGTGCGGATGCGCTCGGCCACTTCGTCGGCGGCCAGCCACAGCTCGTTGTACTGGGTCTCGAACATGGCGTGCAGGCTGTTGAACTGCGGGCCGGTGACGTTCCAGTGGAAGCTGTGGGTCTTCAGGTACAGGGAGTAGGTGTCCGCCAGCAGCTTGGACAGGTGCTTGGCGACCTGCTCGCGATCTTTCTTGGCAATGCCGATATCGATGGCCATGGCCGTACTCCTTGGGTGATGAAAGTCTGTCGTCGAGCTTAGCGGGGCGTCCCGTTAGGAAGAAATGAATGCTTCCGATGCGCGCGATAGTTGTGGGCTATGACGGCCGCGCTGCCGGTACAATGTGCGGTCCGATGAGCGACACACCTGCCTCCCGCCCCGTTCCGCCCGATGCCCGCCTGCGCAGCCTGCGCAAGGCGCTGGACGGCGTTTCCAGCCGCGATTTCGGCCGCTTGCTGGGGCGCTGGCGCGGCCTGTCGCGCCGTGCCGACGACAAGAAGCTGGAGGCGCTGGCCGGCGACATCGAGCGTTCCGCGGCAAAGCGCCGCGTCCGCGCCGAAGCCAAGCCGGCGATCCGCCTGGACGAATCGCTGCCGATCGCCGCGCGCGCCGAGGAGATCGTCGAGCTGATCCGCCGCCACCAGGTGGTGGTGATCGCCGGCGAGACCGGCTCCGGCAAGACCACCCAGCTGCCCAAGCTGTGCCTGGCCGCCGGCCGCGGCGAGGCCGGCATGATCGGCTGCACCCAGCCGCGCCGCCTGGCCGCCCGCTCGGTGGCGCGCCGCGTGGCGGAAGAACTGGGCACCCAGCTCGGCGACCAGGTCGGTTTCCAGGTGCGCTTCAACGACCAGGTGTCCGAGCGCAGCCTGGTCAAGTTCATGACCGACGGCATCCTGCTGGCCGAGACGCAGGGCGATTCGTGGCTGTCGGCCTACGACACGATCATCATCGACGAGGCGCACGAGCGCAGCCTCAACATCGATTTCCTGCTGGGGTACTTGAAGCGCCTGGCGGTGAAGCGGCCGGACCTCAAGATCATCGTCACCTCGGCCACCATCGACACCGCGCGCTTCGCCGAGCATTTCGGCAACGCGCCGGTGGTGTCGGTGGAGGGCCGCGCCTATCCGGTGGACGTGCGCTGGCGCTCGCTGGACGAACTGGGCGAACGCCGCGGCCGCGACATGCAGCAGGGCGGCGCCGAGCACGTGGCCGCGGTGCTGGACGAACTCACCCGCGAGGACCCGCGCGGCGACGTGCTGGTGTTCCTGCCCGGCGAGCGCGAGATCCGCGACGCGCACCTGCTGCTGTCGCGCCGGCAATACCGCGAGACGGAAATCCTGCCGCTGTACGCGCGCCTGTCCGCCGCCGACCAGGACCGCGTGTTCAAGCCCGGCCCCAGGCGCCGCGTGGTGCTGACCACCAACGTGGCCGAGACCTCGCTGACCGTGCCGCGCATCCGCTACGTGATCGACTCGGGCCTGGCGCGCGTCAAGCGCTACAGCCAGCGCAGCCAGCTCGAACGCCTGCACGTGGAGCCGGTGTCGCGCGCCGCGGCCGACCAGCGCAAGGGCCGCTGCGGCCGCGTCGGGCCGGGCATCTGCTACCGCCTGTACGACGAGGCGGACTACCACGCGCGCGCCGCCTTCACCGACCCGGAACTGCTGCGCTCCTCGCTGGCCAACGTGATCCTGCGCATGCTGTCGCTGCAGCTGGGCGAGGTGGACGAGTTCCCGTTCCTGGAGGCGCCGGATCCGCGCGTGGTGGCCGACGGCTATCGGCGCCTGGCCGAGATTTCGGCGATCGACGAGCACAAGAAGCTGACGCCGGTGGGCCGCACCCTGGCCCGGCTGCCGATCGACGTACAGCTGGCGCGCATGCTGGTGGAAGCCAACCAGCTGGGCAGCCTGCGCGAACTGCTGGTGCTGGTGGCCTTCCTCAGCATCCAGGACCCGCGCGAGCGGCCGGCGGATGCGCGGCAGCAGGCGGACCAGGCGCATGCGCAGTTCAGCGATCCGAAGTCGGATTTCGCGGGTGTGCTGAATCTTTGGCGGGCTTATGACGAGTCGCACAAGGAGTTGACGCAGTCGAAGCTGCGCGATTGGTGTTCGCGCAATTTCCTGAGCTTCATGCGGATGCGGGAGTGGCGGGAGCTGCATCGGCAGCTTTTGCTCGTGTCTGACGAATTAGGGTGGCACAACACTTCTCCCTCTCCCCCGTTTACCAACTCTGTGCACGGGGGAGAGGGTCGGGGTGAGGGGACACGGGTGCGACAGACTCTGTCCGCGCCCCAGGCAAAAAAACACGCTCCGAACAAACCTTCCCGCGAGCCCCGCCCCCTCACCCCAGCCCTCTCCCCGGAGGGGAGAGGGGGCGAGGTTGAGGGTGACGATCAGCGTCTCTACGAAGCCGTGCACCGCAGCCTTCTGGCCGGCCTGCCCACCCAGGTCGGCCACAAGGACGAAAAAGGCCTCTACCGCGGCACCCGCGAACGCCGCTTCCAGGTGTTCCCCGGCTCGGCGCTGGCGAAAGTGCCGCCGAACTGGATCTTCGCCGCACAGATCCTCGATGTCGGCGGCAAGGTGTGGGGCATGATGTGCGCCCGCGTGGAGCCGCTGTGGATCGAGCAGCAGGCCGCGCATCTGCTCAAGGCCAGCTGCCGCGACGCGCACTGGTCGCGCAAGCGCGGCACCGTGGTGGCCTACGAGCAGGTGAGCCTGTTCGGCCTGACCCTGGTCGAGCGCCGGCCGGTCACCTTCCAGCAGCAGGACCCGCCGCTCGCGCACGAGATCTTCCTGCGCGAGGCGCTGGCGCGCGGCGATATCGAAGCACGTGCCGACTTCGTGCGCGCGAATCTGCGCGTGATGGAGGATGCGCGCGGCATCGAGGCGAAGCAGCGCCGCGAAGGTCTGATCCGGCATGAGGACGATCTCGCCGCCTTCTTCGAAGGCAAGCTGCCGCAGGACATTGCCAGCAGCCGTGGATTGGATGCGTGGTACAGCCGTGCGCGGCCCGCCGAACAGGCGGCGTTGCGCTGGTCGCTGGACGATGTGATGGCGGGTGGTGCGGGGCTGGATCCGAAAGCCTTCCCTGCTTCGCTCGATATTCCGCCGCAGCGTTATCGGCTCGAATACCGCTTCGTCCCTGGCGACGACGCCGACGGCGTCACGCTGCATCTCCCGCTGGCGATGCTCAACGCCTTGCCCGCCGCGCGCTGCGAATGGCTGGTGCCCGGCCTGCTCGGCGAAAAGGTCGCCGAACTGATTCGCGGGCTGCCCAAGCCGCTGCGCCGCAACTTCGTGCCGGCGCCGGATTTCGCGCGCGCCTTCGTCGAAGCGGAAGCGCCGCGCGACGAGCCATTGCCGAAGGCGCTGGCCGCCTTCCTCAAGCGCGCCACCGGCGTGGACATTGCCGCGAACGAGTTCGACGCGGCCGCGCTGCCCGCGCATTTCCGCACGCGTTTCCGCCTGCACGACGAGAACGGCCGCACCCTCGCCGCCGGCCGCGATCTGGCCGCGCTGCGCGGGCAGTGGGAAGGGCAGGCGCGCGAGGCGTTCTCGCGCAAGACCGATCTGGAACTGACCCGCGAGGACGTCACCCGCTGGGATTTCGAGGACATCCCGGCCCAGGTGCGTTCCGACGGCGGGTTGATGGCCTTCCCGGCGCTGGTCGACCTGGGCGACGCCGTGGCGCTGCGCGTGTTCGAGCGCAGCGACGAGGCGCGCGAGGCGCATCGCGGCGGCGTGGTGCGCCTGCTGCGCAACGCGCTGGCCAGCGAGATGAAGCAGGTGCGCCGCCGGCTGCCGGTGGGCAATCCGCTGGCGCTGAAATACGCGCCGCTGGGCAGCGTCGACAGCCTGCGCGAAGACCTCGCCGAAGGCGGCTTCGCCGATCTGCTGGAACGCCACGCGCTGGATGCGCGCACCGCCGGTGCGTTCGAAGCCCTGCACACCCAGGCCCACCGCGAGCTGTTCGGCGCGGCGGTGGAGCGGCTGAAGCTGGCCGAGCCGATCATCGAGGCGCAGGCCGAGCTGAAGCCCTGGCTGGAGCCGCCGCTGATCGGCTTCGCCCGCGCCAGCTACGACGACCTGCGCGAACAGCTGGCGCATCTGCTGGAGCCGGGCTTCCTGCGCGAGCTGCCGACCGCGCGGCTGGCGCACTTTCCGCGCTACCTCAAAGCCATGCGCCTGCGCGCCGAACGCCTGCGCCAGGACCCGGCCAAGGACCAGCAGCGCATGCTGCAGGTGCTGCCGTATTGGCGCGAATACCTCAAGCATCGCGCCGCCGGCGCCGAGCCGGCCGTGCTGGCGGAGCTGCGCTGGCTGATCGAGGAATGGCGGGTGTCGCTGTTCGCGCAGGAGCTGAAGACGGCCGAACCGGTCTCGGCCAAGCGGCTGGCGCGGGCGCTGGAAGCGCTGGGCTGAAACGCGGGCGCAGGCCCTAGAATGAGCGCATCCGCTTAAGGACGTCCCGCGTGGTCCAAGCCGCCCCCACCGCAGCACCCAGCCTGGCCCAGTGGCGCGACCGCGCCGCCGCGCCGGCGCCCGTGCTGGCGCAGGCGCTGCAGGCCTGCGCCGGGCATGCGCTGCGCGAAGCCGAATGCGTGGACGTGCTCGACCTGCTGGCCATGCTCGGCTGCGATGCGCAGACCCAGGCCGCGGCGCTGTGGTTCGAGCTGGCGCGGGTCAAGCCCGAAGCCTGGGCCGCCATCGAACCCACCCTGGCGCCGGAACTGCAGCGCCTGGTGCAGGGCCAGCTGGCGGCGGAGAAAGTCTGGGCGCTGCATGCGCAGCAGGCGCCGCAGAGCGGCTCGGAAGGCCTGCGCCGGCTGCTGCTGGCGATCATCCGCGACCTGCGCGTGGTGTTCGTGCTGCTGGCGCGGCAGCTGGCGCGCATGCGCGGCGCCGGCGCGCTGGCCGAAGCGGAGCGGGTGGAACTGGCGCGGCTGACCCGCGACATCCACGCGCCGCTGGCCAACCGCCTCGGCATCTGGCAGCTGAAGTGGGAGCTGGAAGACCTGGCCTTCCGCTATCTGCAGCCGGACACCTATCGCCGCATTGCCAGGCTGCTGGACGAGCGGCGCACCGACCGCGAGAGCTTTATCCGCGAATCGCTGCACCAGCTGCGGCGCTCGCTCGACGCCGCCGGCATCCACGCCGAGCTGGCCGGGCGGCCCAAGCACATCTATTCCATCTGGAAAAAGATGCAGCGCAAGTCGCTGGAGTTCTCCGACCTGTACGACATCCGCGCGGTCCGCGTGCTGGTCGACAGCGTGGCGGACTGCTATGGCGCGCTCGGCGTGGTGCATACGCTGTGGCCGCACCTGCCGGGCGAATTCGACGACTACATCGCGCGGCCCAAGGGCAACGACTACCGCTCGCTGCACACCGCGGTGATCGGCCCGCACGGCAAGACGCTGGAAGTGCAGATCCGCACGCACGAGATGCACCGCGTCAACGAGCTGGGCGTGGCCGCGCACTGGCGCTACAAGGAGGGCGGCAGCGCCGACAGCGAGTTCGAGGCGAAGATCGCCTGGATGCGCCGCCTGCTGGAACCGAAGTCCGAGAGCGAAGGCGACCTGGCCGCGGAACTGCATACGGAGCTGATGGAAGACCGCGTCTACGTGCTCACCCCGCGCGGCGAAGTGGTCGACCTGCCGCGCGGCGCCACCGTGCTGGATTTCGCCTATCACGTGCACACCGAAGTGGGCCATCGCTGCCGCGGCGCCAAGGTGAACGGGCGCATCGTGCCGCTCACCCACCAGCCGCACAGCGGCGACCGCATCGAGATTCTTACCGCCAAGCTGGGCGATCCGAGCCGCGACTGGCTGTCCGCGCATCACGGCTACCTCAACACCTCGCGCGCCCGCGAAAAGGTGCGCGCCTGGTTCCGCCGCAGCGCGCACGACGCCAACCTCGCCGCCGGGCGCGCGATGTTCGAGCGCGAACTGAAGCGCCTCGCGCTGGCCGCGCCGGATCTCAGCAAGCTGCCGGCGCATTTCCATCTCAAGCAGCTGGACGACGTGCTGGTGGCGCTGGCGCTGGGCGAGATCACGCCGGGCCAGATCGCCCGCGTGCTGCAGGAAGCCGAGACGCCGCCGGTGGAGATGACCCAGTCGCAGCTGCCGGTGGCTTCGCGCCACAGCACGCTCGATCACAGCGCGCTGAGCATCGAAGGCGTGGGCAACCTGCTCACCACCCTGGCGCGCTGCTGCCAGCCGCTGCCGGGCGACCCGGTGCGCGGCTTCGTCACGCGCGGGCGCGGGGTGTCGGTGCATCGCGCCGATTGCTCCAGCCTGGCGCGGCTGGCGCGGCGCGATCCGGACCGGGTGATCGAGGTGGAGTGGGGCAAGGCCGCGGCCCAGGCCTATGAAGTGGACGTGGAAATCCGCGGCTACGATCGCAAGGGTTTGCAGAAGGACGTGACCAGCGTGATCAGCAACGCCGGCACCCACATCATCGCCTCGTCCAGCCGGGTGTTCGTGCGCACCGGCGAGGTGGAAATGCGCTTCACCCTGCGCGTGCGCGATTTCGAGCAGCTCTCCACCCTGCTCGCCCGCGTGGCGGCCCTGCCGAACGTGGCGGACGCCAGGCGCGTGGGCGGCGGCTGAAGCCTGCCTTTTCGGCGCGGCGGCAGGCACGCGGCGGCGCCATGGCGCGGTGCTAAGCTCCCGCGGTCGAAACGATTGCGTGGACCATGAACGGACGCAGAGACCAGCACGAATCCGATCCGCAGGGGCGCACGGAACCCACCCTGGGCAACCTCGATCAGCTCGACGCCGCCGATGCGCGCGACACGCGCAAACCGGACGACGGCCTGCCCAAGGTGACCGTGGATGCCGGCCAGCGCCGCGCCCATGCGAACGAAGGCCGCGCCGCTCGCGAGTCGCGCGGATCCTCCGGCAAGCGCGGCTGGCTATGGCCGCTGCTGCTGCTGGTGGCGATCGGCGTCGGCGTCACTTTCTATCTGGAACAGGACCGCGTGCGCGGCCTGTTGCCCACCACGGAACTCAACGACGTGCTCGGCCGCGCCGAACAGGCGCTGCACGACGGCCGCCTGGACGGCAACGACGGCACCAGCGCGCGCGAACTGTTCGAAGCGGCGCGCGCACTGGAACCGGACAACGACCGCGCCCGCGACGGCCTGCGCAAGGTCGGCCTGGCCGAAGTGGCCAAGGCGGATGCCGCGCTGGCCGCCGGCAAGCCGGACGAAGCGGAGCAGGCCACCAATGCCGCGCGCGAACTGCTCGGCGGCGGCAGCGACGTGGACCGCCTGAGCCAGGCGATCGCCAAGGCGCGCGGCGCCAGCTTCGAAGCCGGCACCCTGGTCGACCAGGCGCAGCAGGCCATGAGCGACGGCCGCCCGGCCGATGCCGGCGCGCTGTACAAGCGCATCCTCGCCGCCGACCCCGGCAATGCGGTGGCTTCGCATGGGCTGGACAAGGTGGGCGACGCGCTGGCCGCGCAGGCGCACAAGGAAATCGACGCCGGCGACCGCGCCGCCGCCAGCGCCAGCGTCGACCGCCTCGCCGCGCTGCTGCCCAACTACGGCGAGCTGCCTTCGCTGCGCGCCGCGCTGGTGCAGGACCAGAAGGAAGACGACGGCCAGCTGTCCGAGGCGATCCGCCTGGGCCAGGCCGCGCTGCGCGCGGGCCGCATCAGCGGCAACGGCAGCGATACCGCGCTGGCGCATTTCAAGGACGCGCTGGCGCTGGATCCGGACAACGCCCAGGCCAAGGCCGGGCTGGGCCAGGTGGCGCAGGCGCTGGTGGTGCAGGCCAATGCCGCGCAGGACAGCGGCGATACGGCCCAGGCCAGCCGCCTGCTGGACCAGGCCGCCGAGCTGGCGCCGAAATCGGCCGAGCTGGCCGCGGCGCGCGCGCATCTGAACGACACCGCGCACCGCCCCGGCGAGGGCGTGGTGCCCGGCGCGCTGCCGCAGGCGGATGCGCAGGCCGAACTCACCCCGCAGCAGAACGCCGAGCTGGCGCGCCTGGTGCGCCAGGCCGAAGCGGCTGCGCGCAACGGCAACGTGATGCTGCCGCCCGGCGACAGCGCCTACGACCTGTATCGCCGCGCGCTGGCCATCGACGGCAATAACGAGGCCGCGCGCCGCGGCCTGCAGGAGCTGCCGGCGACGGTGGTGCAGCAGTTCAACCAGGCGCTGTCCAACGGCAACCTGCAGCAGGCCGGCGAGCGCCTCAACGATCTCGGCGACCTGGCGCCCGGCGAAGCTGGCCAGGCGGAACTGCGCCAGCGGCTGGCCAATGCGTGGATGGATCAGGCGGAAGAACGCCTTTCCGGCGGCGACCGCCCCGCCGCCGCGCAGGCGCTGGACCACGCGCGCAAGCTGGCGCCGGGCAATCCGCGGCTGAGCAGCATCACCGCGCGCCTGCAGGCCGGCGGCTGAGCCCTATCTGCATGCGTGTCCTCGTCTTCGGCGCCAGCAGCCAGATCGGGCATTTCCTGCTGCCGCGCCTGCGCGAGCGCGGCGCGGACGTAGTGGCGGTGAGCCGACGCGCGCGTGACGGCGCGGGCGTGACCTGGCTGCGGGGCGATCTGCCGCACGACGTGCCGGCGATCGGCGAGATCGCGGCCATTGTGAGCTTCGGCCCCCTGCAGGGGCTGGCCGACTGGCTGCTCGGCGCCACGTTCGAAGGCGCGCCGCGGGTGATCGCCACCAGTTCGATGAGCGCGGAAAGCAAGCGCGAATCCGCGGTGCCGGCCGAGCGCGCGCTGTCGCGCCAGCTGCGCGATGCGGAAGCGGCGCTGGCGGCGATCTGCGAGCGCCGCGGCTGCGCCTGGACGGTGTTCCGGCCCACCCTGGTGTACGGCGCCGGCCTGGACAAGAGCCTTACCCCGATCGCCCGCCGCGCCGTGCGCACGCGGGTGTTTCCGCTGCCGGCCGGGCGCGGCCAGCGCCAGCCGGTGCATGCGGACGATATCGCCCAGGCCGTGCTGGCCGCGCTGGATACGCCGCTGGCTGCCGGCAAGGTGATCCCGCTGGGCGGCGGCGAGCGGCTGCATGCCGGCGAGATGTTCGCCCGCGTGCGGCGCAGCCTGCCGGTGGCCACGCTGCCGGTACCTCTGCCGGCCTGGCTGCTGCGGCTGGGCCGCCATGCGGTGCCGCGCCTGCGCGGACCGCTGGCGCGGCTGGAGAGCGACCTGATCGCCGACAACAGCGCCGTGCAGCAGCTGCTGGGCATTTCGCCGCGGCCGTTCCGGCCGGATGCGGCGTGCTGGGGGATGGCAGACCGCCAGGCGTAGGTTGGGGTGAGCCGCAGGCGACTGCGAAGGCAGGATGCCGTAGCGGATGGCCCGAAGGGCGGGCTGCTGATGCAGCCAGTAACCCCAACATCGTCGCCTCCAGGCGCACCGCACCGTTGGGGTTCGCCTGCGGCTCACCCCAACCTACGCCCGGATCCGGCCGTTTGCGTTCATATGCGCGCCGGGAAGCACCCCCTATGATCGTCCCCTTACCGTTCAGGATTCCCCCCGTTGGCCTTTCTGACCCGACTCCGCTCGCTTGCAAGCGCTATCTGGCCCTGGGTGCGCATCCCCTTCTGGATCGGCCTGGGTCTGTTCTTCGGCTTCGTGCTGCCGTACACCCTGGTACTGAACAAGCGCGTGCAGGATCGCTTCAACGATCTGGTCTTCGCCGTGCCCACCCGCGTCTATGCCCGCCCGCTGGCGCTGGAAGCCGGTGCGCCGATGACGCCGGCCGCGCTGGAACTGGAGCTGACCTTCGCCGGCTACGGCAATGACGGCCACGGCCAGGTCGCCGGCACCTGGGCCAAGGACGGTTCCACTTATGTGATTTCCTCGCGCGGCTTCGCCGGTCCCGACGGCGGCGAGCTGCCGCACCGCATCCGCGTGGCGCTGAACAAGAGCGCGGTGGTGTCGGTGAAGGACGCCGCCAGCGGCAAGGCGATCGAGACGGCGCACCTGGATCCGGCGCGCATCGCCACGGTGTACGGCTCGCAGCAGGAAGAGCGCCGCATCGTGCGCCTGGCCGACGTGCCGCCGATGCTGATCGCCGGCCTGCAGGCGGTCGAGGACCGCGACTTCAAGCACCACATCGGCATCGATTTCAGCGCGATCCTGCGCGCCAGTTTCGCCAACCTGCGCGCCGGCCATACCGTGCAGGGCGGTTCCACGCTGACCCAGCAGCTGGTGCGCAATCTGTTCCTGGACCGCGATCAGAACTTCACGCGCAAATTCAACGAAGCGCTGATGTCGATCCTGATCGAAGCGCACTACGACAAGGGCCGCATCCTGGAGGCCTACGTCAACCAGGTGTTCCTGGGCCAGCAGGGCGCGCAGGCGGTGCACGGTTTCGCCGCGGCGTCGGAGTTCTATTTCGGCCGCCGCATGGAAGACCTGCGCCCGCAGGAAATGGCCTTGCTGATCGGCATGGTGAAGGGCCCGAGCTATTACGACCCGCGCCGCTATCCGGACCGCGCGCTGTCGCGCCGCAACCTGGTGCTGGAGCAGTTCGCCAGCACCGGCCTGCTGCCGCCGGAGCAGGCCAAGGCCGCCGAAGCGACGCCGCTGGGCATCGTCAGCAACGGCCAGCTGCCGCATAACCGCTTCCCGGCCTTCATGCAGCTGGTGCGCGCGCAGATCACCAACGATTTCGACGACGCCACGCTCAGCGCCGGCAATTTAAGCATCTTCACCACGCTGGACCCCGCCGCGCAGCTGTATGCGGAGCAGGGCATCACCACCGCGATGGCGGGCCTGGGCAAGCGCGGCGAAGCGGCGCAGGCGGCGGCGGTGGTCACCGACGCGCAGACCGGCAGCGTGCTGGCCATCGTCGGCAGCAAGGACCCGGGCGACCAGGGCTTCAACCGCGCCATCGATGCGCGCCGTTCCATCGGCTCGCTGATCAAGCCGCTGGTGTACCTGGTGGCGCTGGCGCAGCCGGAGCGCTGGAACCTCGGCTCGCCGGTGGAAGACACGCCGATCAGCATGCGCCAGCCCGACGGTACGCAATGGACGCCGAAGAACGACGAAGGCGACGTGCACGGCTCGGTGCCGATGCTCGACGCGCTGGTGCATTCGTGGAACCTGGCGACGATCCATCTGGGCCTGGAAGTGGGCCTGCCGCGCATCAAGTCGTTCCTGGAATCGTTCGGCCTGGAAGACGTCAATCCCAGCCCCTCGCTGCTGCTCGGCGCGCAGGGCATTCCGCCGCTGCAGGTGGCGCAGCTGTACCAGTACATCGCCGCCGACGGCCATGCGCTGCCGCTGGTGGCGGTGCGCGGCGTGGTCGACGCCGACGGCAAGACGGTCAAGCGCTACGAAGTGAAGACCGGCAACGGCGAATACCAGCTCGCCGTGCGCCAGGTGACCTGGGCCATGCAGCAGGTGGTGCGTTCCGGCACCGCGGCGGCGATCGGCAAGACCCTGCCCAACCTCAATGCGGCCGGCAAGACCGGCACCAGCAACGAGATGCGCGACAGCTGGTTCGCCGGCTTCACCGCCGATCATCTCGCCGTGTTCTGGATGGGCCGCGACGACAACAAGCCCAGCGGCCTGTACGGCGCCACCGGCAGCCTGCGCGCGTGGCAGGAACTGTTCCGCAAATTGCCGTCCAAACCGCTACCCGCGGCGCCGGGCGAAGGCCTGGAGATGGCCTGGGTGAACCCGGCCGATGGCAAGCGCACCGATCCCTCCTGCGAAGGCGCGCGGCAGATTCCGGTGGTTGCCGGTACCCTTGCGCAGGATTCCGAAGGCTGCTTCTGGCAGCGTGTCCAGAACTGGTTCGGCGGCGACGACAACAAGTCGCCGGCGCCGGCCTCTACCGCTCCCATCCGAGATTGATCATGCCGTATCGCCGTCTGCTGCTCGCTTCCACCGTCCTGGCCACGCTCGCGCTGGCCGCCTGCAACCAGCCTGCCGCACCGTCGCAGGCGACCCGCCCGACGCGTTCGGACGCCGACATCCTGGCGTCGATCCAGGCGGCGGGGGACAAGGAGAAGTCGGTGATCGACGTGCATCCGCTGCGCGATCCGGGCGTGGCGTCGCTGCAGGATGCCGCGCAGGCCGACGTGCGTGCGGGGCAGCTCGATGCGGCGGCCGCCAAGCTCGACTCGGCGATCAAGCTCAGCCCGAATTCGCCGGACCTGCTGCAGGACCGCGCGGAGCTGGCGATCCGCTTGAAGGACTACGCCACCGCCGAGCAGCTCGCGCGCAAGTCCTGGGAAATCGGTCCGCGCCTGGGACCGCTGTGCGCGCGCAACTGGCAGACCATCGAAGAGCTGCGCGATCGCGCGGGCGACCAGGGCGCCGCGGCTACGGCGGGGAAGTGGGTGAAGCAGTGCCACGTGGAAGGCGTGCCGCGCTATTGAGGCCTGCGCAGTTTCCTTCCGGGGAAATCGAGCCGCACAGGATGAACATCGCGCCATGGTGTGTCGCGGCGCACTGTTCTTTCTTTTTCCAGAAGACTTGAAGCAAGCCCGCTGATCCAATGCATCCTTGAGCGCTCAAGGCCGGTATCGAGAGAACCTCTTGGCCGGCCCGGGCGGATGAATTCATGGATGCATGCAGGAGGGCGAATGGAAAAGGACCGAGCTGCCGATGGACTGCGCGGCATGGCTGCGCTGGCCGTATTTTTCCAGCACTTTTTCCTGACCTTCTACCCGGGCGGGTTCCAGCATTTCTTTCCCTGGGTGGCCGCGCCAGGCGCGCCATCCGGATGGGCCGAAAAGATCCTGCAGCTTCCGTTCGTGTCCGCGCTGGTCAGCGGCGGACTTCCCGTCTGCATTTTTTTCGTGCTGAGCGGCTATGTGCTGACGAGGCAATACGCCAGGAGCAGAAGCCTCGATGCGCTGCGTTCGCTCGCCGGCCGCCGCTACCTCAGGCTTGGCATCCCGGTCTTTGCCAGCATCATGCTTTCCTATGGCTTGTTTTGCCTTGGGCCGTATCAGGTCGGCGCCGTCGCGCAGATCACCAGGTCGGCGTGGCTGACCTCGCAGAGCATCCAGGGGCAGCCAGGTTTTCTGGATGCGCTCAAGGACGGCGTCTACGGTGCGATCTTTTTAGGCCGCGTCGGACTCAATACGCCGCTGTGGACCATCCGCGTCGAGTTCATCGGCTCGATGCTTATTTTTGCGTACAGCGCGCTGGCCTGGCCGGGCAAGCGCGCTGCCATCAGTGCGGCGCTGTACCTGGCAATGATTTATTTCTACGCGCCGCAGGAATGGCCGTATTACCTGGCCTTTCTGATCGGCAGCTATCTCGGGAACGCGAATTTCAAGCTGGGCGGATGGGCGTCTGCCGGCAGTGTTCTGCTCGCGCTTTATCTGTCGAGCATGGACGGCTCGCCGATGTTTGCCTGGCTGCATCTGCTTCCGTTCGAGACCGGCATCGTGGTGGCGTTATGCCACGTGCTGGCCGGCAGCCTGATCGTGATGGTGGCGCGCCATGGCACGTTCGGCGGGATCTTTACGCTGCGGCCGGTTCAATTTCTTGGCCGCATCTCCTACCCGCTGTATCTGGTGCACATTCCCATCATCATGACCCTGGGCTGCGGGGTGTTCCTGAGTATCGAAGCGGGAAGCATTCGATCGCTGGCGGTGGCGGCAACGCTGGTGGCCACGCTGGCGATGGTGATCCTGGTGGCCTGGATGTTCGAGCGCTATGTGGACCAGCCGGCGATCAGGCTGTCCAGGCGGCTCGTGCGGCATGAGCGGCGGCACCCGCGCGTGGCGGCCGATCTCTCCTCCTGACCGGTACCAGCCTTCGCGCCAGCGCGGGCATGACGCATGCCGTTCCCGTCGGCGATACTTGCCGCCATGACCGACACCGACATATCCGCGCTGCTGGGCGCGGATGGCCCTTTCGCCCGCGAACTGCCCAACTTCGCTCCGCGCGCCGCCCAGCAGGCGATGGCGCGCGCGGTGGAGCATGCAATTGCCGAGCGCGAGACGCTGATTGCGGAAGCCGGCACGGGCACCGGTAAAACCTATGCCTACCTGGTGCCGGCCTTGCTGTCGGGGGAGCGGGTGATCGTTTCGACCGGCACCAAGGCGCTGCAGGACCAGCTGTATTTCCGCGACCTGCCGAAGGTGCGTTCGGTGCTCGGCGCGCGCCTGAAGACGGCGCTGCTCAAGGGGCGCGCGAATTACCTGTGCCTCTATCGCCTCGACCAGACCGTGCGCGAAGGCGCCACGTTCGACCGCGTGCAGGCTTCGCAGCTGGCGGCGATCCGTGCGTGGTCGGCGCGCACGCGGCAGGGCGACCGCATGGAGCTGGCCGAGGTGCCGGAGGAATCGCCGATGTGGCCGCGCGTCACCTCGACGCCGGAGAACTGCATCGGCGTGGAGTGTCCGTTCTTCGACGACTGCCACGTGGTGAAGGCGCGGCGCGAGGCGCAAGAGGCTGACCTGGTGGTGGTCAATCACCACCTGCTGTTCGCCGACCTGGCCCTGAAGCAGGAAGGCTTCGGCGAGATCCTGCCGGGCGCGCAGGCGTTCATCCTGGACGAGGCGCACCAGGTGCCGGAACTCGCCGGCCAGTTCTTTTCGCAGAGCATCAGCGCGCGGCAGCTCACCGAGCTGGCGCAGGATGCGCTGGGCGAATGCAATGGCATCACCGGCGCGATCGGGCTGGTGCTGGAGCCGGTGGAATCGCTGCGCGAGGCGGTGCGCAAGCTGCGCCTGGCGATGGATGCGCTGCCGGAACGCGGGCCGTTCCATCAGCTGGAACAATCGTCCGCGGTGTCGGAGTCGCTGCACGACGTGCGCGAGCTGCTGGCCGCGCTGACCGACGTGCTGGCCTCGCAGGTGGAACGCTCGCGCGGTTTCGCCAATGCGCATGAGCGCGCGGCGCTGTACAGCGAGCGGCTGGACCGCATCGTCGAGCAGGCGGACGAGCAGGACGTGCGCTGGTACGAGCTGTTTCCGCGCGGCTTTGCGCTGCATGCCACGCCGCTGGACCTGGCCGCGCCGATGCGCGCCTTGCGCGAGCGCGCGCAGGCGGCGTGGATCCATACCTCGGCCACCTTGTCGGTGGCGGGGCAGTTCGGGCATTTCGCGCGGCAGCTGGGGCTGAACGATCCGGTCACGCTGAGCCTGGAAAGCCCGTTCGATTACGCGCGCCAGGCGCTGTGCTATCTGCCGCCGGGCCTGCCCGACCCCGCCGCGCGCGACTACACCGAACGCGTGGTCGATGCGGTGCTGCCGGTGCTGCACGCATCGAACGGCCGCGCCTTCCTGCTGTTCACTTCGCATCGCGCGCTGCGCCGCGCGGCCGAGCTGCTGGAAGGGCGCGTGCCGTGGCCGCTGTTTGTGCAGGGCACGGCGCCGCGGCATCGGCTGCTGGAAGATTTCCGCGCCAGCGGCCATGGCGTGCTGCTCGGCGCGGCCAGTTTCTGGGAAGGCGTGGACGTGGCCGGCGAGGCGCTGAGCGTGGTGGTGATCGACAAGCTGCCGTTCGCCGCGCCGGACGACCCGGTGCTGCAGGCGCGGCTGGAGGCGCTGGAGCAGTCCGGCATCAATCCCTTCATGGGCTGGCAGGTGCCCAATGCGGTGATCGCGCTGAAGCAGGGCGTGGGCAGGCTGATCCGCGACGTGCGCGACCGCGGCGTGCTGGTGCTGTGCGATCCGCGCCTGAGCAGCAAGGGTTATGGGCGGCTGTTCATGGCCAGCCTGCCGCCGATGCCGCGGACCAAGGAGCTGGGCGAGGTGCAGGCATTCTTCGCGGAGAGCGCGACGACGTAGGTTGGGGTGATAACCCCAACATCGCGTAGCGCATATCGTGCCGATGTTGGGGTTGTCGCCCCAACCTACTCGCAGGTGCGGGCGCGCTCCATCAGCAGTTCTTTCTCGCGCACGTTGCGCGTGAGCGAAGCGGCGCGTTCGAATTCGCGCCTGGCTTCGTCCATGCGGCCGAGCTTGCGCAGCAGGTCGCCGCGCACGCTGGGCAGCAGGTGATAGTTCTTCAGCGAGGGCTCGTTGACCAGGCCTTCCACGATCACCAGCGCCGCCGCCGGACCCGCGGCCATCGACACCGCCACCGCGCGGTTCAATTCCACCACCGGCGAGGGCGCGATCTGCGCCAGCTCCGCGTACAGCGTGGCGATGCGCCGCCAGTCGGTGGCCTCGGCGGTGCGCGCACGCGCGTGGCAGGCGGCGATGGCGGCCTGGCTGGTGTAGATGCCGCGCTGTTCGGACAGGCGCTCGGCGCGTTCCAGCGAGGCCAGGCCGCGGCTGATCAGCAAGCGGTCCCACTGGGCGCGGTTCTGGTCCAGCAGCAGGATCGGCTCGCCGGTGGGGCCGGTGCGCGCCTTGGCGCGCGAGGCCTGGATTTCCATCAGCGCGGACAGGCCATGCGCCTCCGGCTCGCGCGGCACCAGCTCGGCCAGCACGCGGCCCAGGCGCAGCGCTTCCTCGCACAGCGCGGGGCGCATCCAGTCGTCGCCGGCGGTGGCGGAATAGCCTTCGTTGAAGATCAGATAGATGACGCCGAGCACCGAGGCCAGCCGCTCGTGCAGTTCCTCGCCGCGCGGTACTTCGAACGGCACCTTGGCCTCGGCCAGCGTGCGCTTGGCGCGCACGATGCGCTGCGCCACGGTGGGTTCGGGCACCAGGAAGGCGCGCGCGATCTCGTCGGTGGTGAGGCCGCCAAGCAGGCGCAAGGTGAGCGCGACGCGCGCTTCCATCGACAGCACCGGATGGCAGGCGGTGAACACCAGCCGCAGCATGTCGTCGCCGATATGGTCGTCGGCGGCGAGTTCCACCTCGGAGTAAGCCAGTTCCTGCTCCGCTTCCAGGTCGCGGCCGATTTCCTCGTGCTTGCGCTCCAACAGCTTGTGCCGGCGCAGGCGGTCGATGGCGCGGTGCTTGGCGGTGGTCATCAGCCAGGCGCCGGGGTTGTCCGGCACGCCGCTGTTGGGCCATTGCTCCAGCGCCGCGACGAGCGCGTCCTGGGCCAGTTCCTCGGCCAGGCCGACGTCGCGCACCATGCGCGCGAGTCCGGCGATGAGCTTGGCCGATTCGATGCGCCAGACGGCGTCGATGGTGCGATGGATGTCGGAGGCGGTCATGGGGGGCGATCAGAGCACCCCGCCGTCTCAGGACGCAAGACGGTTGATGAAGCCCCTCTTCCCTGGGAGAGGGGTTGGGGTGAGGGTGCGGGCGGAGTGGTGCGCTCGACTCCGCCCGTACCCTCATCCGGCTGCCGCCACCTTCTCCCGGAGGGAGAAGGGTTTACTAGGGGGCGTTGTTACTGCTGCTGCATGGTCAGGATCATCCAGTCCACGCCGAACTTGTCGGTGAGCATGCCGAAGCTGGAGGTGAAGAAGGTCTTGTCCAGCGGCATGGTGACGGTGCCGCCTTCGGCCAGTGCGTCGAAGCGCTTGCGCGCCTCGGCGTCGGTGGCGCAGGTGAGCGAGAGCGAGAAGCCGCTGAAGGCGGTCTTGCCGCTGTTGAAGCCGTCGGTGGCCATCACCGTGGTCTCGCCGATGCGGAAGGCCGAATGCATCACTTTGTCCTCGAAGCCCGGCGCCGGCGTGCAGCCTTCCTGCGGCGACACGGGGCTGTCCTTGTAGCGCATCAGCATGTCGACCTTGGCGTCGACGGCCTGCTTGTAGAACTCGATGGCTTCATCGCAACGGCCTTCGAAGTGGAGATAGGGCTGGACGATCATGGGTGCGGCTCCTGGGGTGAGTGAAAAGGATCAGTGGGCGGGACGGGCGGCGACTTGGGCGCGCAGGCGTTCTTCCTGCTCGCGCAGCTCGGGGGTGAATTCGGCGCCGAAGTCTTCGGCTTCGAACACGCGGCGGATCTCGATGTCGGATTCGCCTTCGAACGGATTCGGGCAGCGCTTCACCCACTCGATGGCTTCTTCCAGCGACTTCACCTGGATCAGCCAGAAGCCGGCGATCAGTTCCTTGGTCTCGGCGAACGGGCCGTCGATCACGGTGCGCTGGCTGCCGGCGAAACGCACGCGGGCGCCGCGCGAACTCGGATGCAGGCCTTCGCCGGCGAGCAGGACGCCGGCCTTGACCAGCTCCTCGTTGTACTTGCCCATGGCGGTGAGGATCGCTTCGCTCGGCATCGCGCCGGCTTCGGAATCCTGGGTGGCGCGGACCATCAGCATGAAACGCATGGGGGTATCTCCTCTTCGGGTTGGCCTGGAGCCCATGGATGGGTCTCTTGCTTAGGCGACGAACGGCCGGGAGGGAAATCGACACGGCCGCGAAGGATTCGGAAGCGGACCGGCGCCCGCCGCCGCGCTGCCCGGAATGGGCCCGGGAGCGCCCGCGGCGTGCCCGGTGCGGGCGCTGTGATGGCGACCTGGCATGACGCCAGCGGCTACCATGGTGCCCCTATGAATCTGCTCGCCATCGAAACCTCCACCGAAGCCTGTTCCGTCGCCCTGGTTCATGGCGACCGGGTGATCGCCCGCAGCGAAATCGCGCCCCGCCGCCACGCCGAACTGGTCCTGCCCATGGCCGACAGCCTGCTGGCCGAGGCCGGCCTGGGCCGCCATGCGCTGGATGCGATCGCGGTGGGCCGCGGGCCGGGTGCGTTCACCGGCGTGCGGCTGGCCATCTCGCTGGCGCAGGGCATGGCGCTGGCGCTGGACCGGCCGGTGGTGACGGTGTCGTCGCTGGCCGCGCTGGCGCTGGAGGCGCCGGAAAGCGAGGGCGCGATCCTGGCGGTGATCGACGCGCGCATGGGCGAGGTCTATGCAGCCGCTTACCGGCGCGACGCCTTCGGCGGCCTGGTGGCGCTGGACGAGGAGCGGGTCTGCCCGCCCGAAGCGCTGCGCCTGCCGCGGGCCGAGGGCTGGCATGTGGTGGGTTCGGGCTGGGCCACCTATGCGGGCGTGCTGCTGGAGCGGATCGCGGCGCCCGTGCTGTCCGAACGCGGCGACTGCTACCCGCAGGCCGAGCACATCGCGGAACTGGCAGTGCGCGAATTCCGCGCCGGCCACGCGCAGGCGCCGGAACTGGCCCTGCCGGTCTATCTGCGCGACAAGGTGGCGCTCACTTTGCGCGAGAGAATGGGGAATAGGGAATAGGAAGAGCGGGTTGCTTCAAGCTGGCGGTCCTCCGCTTTTACCCATTCTCTATTCCCGATTCTCTATTCCCGATCCTTTCACAACTGGCCAATCGCCAGCTGCACCAGCAGGCTGCTGACCGACACCGCCGCCCATACGCCCAGGCCCAGCAGGATCGGCCGTGCGCCGGTCGAGGCCATGCGGCGCAGGTTGGCCGACAGGCCGATCGCGGTCAGCGCCACGATGATCAGGAATTCGGCGGCCATATGGATGGCCGGCTGGATCGCGGCCGGAATCAGGCCGGCCGTGCGCAGGCCCGAGGCGACCAGGAACCACAGGATGAACCAGGGAAAGATCTTCTTCAGGCTGAAGTCGCTCTGGCCCTGCTTCTTCTCCCTCCAGGCCACCAGCAGGGCCAGCACCAGGCAGATCGGGATGATCAGCGTCGCGCGGGTGAGCTTGACGATGGTGGCGTAGTCGCCCGCCGCCTTGCTGAAGCTGTAGCCGGCCGCGACCACCGAGGAGGTGTCGTTGATCGCCGTGCCCGCCCACAGGCCGAAGCCCAGGTCGGACAAATGCAGCACGTGCCCCAGCAGCGGGAACAGCAGCACCGCGACCAGGTTGAACAGGAAGATGGTCGAGATGGCGAAGGCGGTGTCGTGCTCGTCCGGCTTGATGATCGGCGTGACCGCGGCGATGGCCGAGCCGCCGCAGATCGCGGTGCCCACGCCGATCAGGATCTTCAGCTTGTCCTGCACCTTCAGCGCGCGGCCCAGGCCCCAGGCGGCGAGGAAGGCCACCGTGATGGTGACCAGGGTGACCGACAGCGATTCCAGGCCGGTGCGGGCCACCTGGTCCAGGCTCAGCCCGAAGCCCAGGGCGATGATCGACCACTGCAGCACCTGCTTGCCGGCGAACTGGATGCCCGGGGTATAGGTGCCGCCCGGCGCGAACACGTTGCGCACCAGGATGCCCAGCACGATGCCGAACACCGGCCCGCCCACCAGCGGCGCGACCCGGCCCAGGCCCAGCGCCGCCAGGGCCACCAGCACCGCCAGCAGCAGGCCGGGGGCGCGCTGGCCGAAGGAGGGGGCGGGGGTGGTGGGGATGGTGGTGGCGGCCATGCGGGTGTCCTCGAAGTCGAGGCATTGTCCCGGGGCCTTTCGATCAGGAAAACTTTAAATATCTGATCGATGGAATAAGATCGGCTGATGATCAATATCAGCCCGCGCCAGCTGGAGGTCTTCGTGCAGATCGCCCGCCTGGGCAGCGTCCGCGCCGCCGCCGAGGCCCTGCACCTGACCCAGCCGGCCGCGAGCATGGCCCTGGCCGAGATGGAGCGGCAGCTGGACGCCCCGGTATTCGCCCGCGAGCGGGGCCGGCTGCGGCTGAACACCCGCGGCCGCGAGCTGCTGCCGCTGGCGCAGGAGCTGCTGGAGCGCTACGCCGAATTCGGCCGCCTGGGCCGCGGCGGCGCCGCCTCGCTGGCGGGCGAGCTGCGCATCGGCGCCAGCAATACGGTGGGCAATTATCTGGTCGGCGCGCTGCTGGGGGATTTCGTGCGGGCGCATCCGCAGGTGGCGATCCGTTTGCGCGTGGCCAATACCGATGCGATCGCCGCCGCCTTGCTCGCGCACGAACTGGACGTGGGCTGCGTGGAAGGGCCGGTGGTGCACCCGGCGCTGGAGATGGAGCCGTGGCGCGACGACCTGCTGGTGGTCTGCGCCTCGCCCGACCACCCGCTGGCCCGCCGCGGCCAGCTGCGTCCGCAGGACTTCGCCGGCGCGCGCTGGGTGCTGCGCGAACCCGGCTCGGCCACGCGCGCCAGCAACGAACGCGTGCTGGCCCAGCTGCCGCCGGGCGAGACCGTGCTGGAGCTGGATCAGATCGAAGCGATCAAGCAGGCGGTGGTGGCGGGGCTGGGCATCGCCTGTTTGCCGGCGGTGGCGGTGACCGACGCATTGGCGACCGGGCGCCTGGAAGCGCTGCATACGCCGTTCCTGGATCTGCGGCGCAAGCTGTTCCTGCTGACGCAGCGGGAGAAGTATCGCGGGGCCTTGCTGGATGCGTTTCTGGTCAACGCGCGAGCCTGACGTAGGTTGGGGTAAGCGCAGCGAACCCCAACGATGCGGCGGCGCACAGGTCTGTTGGGGTTCGCCTTTGGCTCACCCCAACCTACAGGTCTGGTCGAAGTGCTTCAGCAGGTGATCCGCGACAGCAGATCTTCCGCTTCCTCATGCGTCCGGCAACGCAGGATCGCCGGCGCCAGCCGCCGCAGACCCTTGTGGTTGAGCGCCGCGATGCGGTCGCGCACGTGCAGCAGCTGGCTGGAGTGCATGCTGAATTCGCACAGGCCCAGCGCCAGCAGCAGGGCGGTGAACTTGGTGTCGCCGCCGATCTCGCCGCACAGGCTCACCGGCTTGCCGGCGCGGCGGCCGCTGGTGATCACGTAGGAGATCAGCCGCAGCAGGGCCGGCTGCAGCGGGTTGTAGATATTGTCGAGCGCGTCGTTGCCGCGGTCCGAGGCCAGCACGTACTGCGCCAGGTCGTTGGTGCCGATGGCGAGGAAGTCCGCGTGCTCCAGCAGCGAGCGCACGTTGATGGCCGCCGCGGGCACTTCGATCATCGCGCCGAGCTGCAGTTTTTCCGGCAGGTCGATGTTCTCGCGCTTCAAGTCCTGGCGCGCCAGCTTGAACAGCGTGCGCACGGCGATCAGCTCGTCCGGCTGGGTGACCATCGGCACCAGCACGCGCACGGGGCCGTAGCAGGCGGCGCGCAGGATGGCGCGGATCTGCGTGGTGAACACCGCCGGATAGCGCAGCGACAGGCGCACGCCGCGCACGCCCAGCGCGGGGTTTTCTTCGCCGCGCAATGCCAGTCCAGCCGCGTCGGCCTTGTCCGCGCCCAGGTCCAGCGTGCGGATGGTCACCGGCAGGCCGCCCATGCCCAGCACCAGGTCGCGGTAGGCGATGAACTGCTCGTCCTCGGACGGCAGGCCCTTGTGGCGCAGGAACAGGAATTCGGTGCGGTACAGGCCCACGCCGTCGGCGCCGCGCGAACGCGCCATGGCGATGTCGGCGCTGGTCTCGGCATTGGCGAGCAGGCGGATGTCGGTGCCGTCGCGGGTGCGCGTGGGCGCATTCGCCAGCGAGGCCAGGCGGCGGCCTTCCTGCTGTGCCTCGCGCTGCCAGGCGCGGTAGCGGGCCAGGTCCTGCGCGGTGGGATGCACCACCGCTTCGCCGCGTTCGGCATCGAGCAGGATCAGGTCGTCGTCGTGGATGGTGGCGAGCGCGTCGCGCACGCCGACCAGCATGGGCAGGTCCAGGCTGCGCGCCAGGATGGCGCTGTGCGAATACGGGCTGCCGGAGCTGGCCACCACGCCGAGCAGGCCATTGCCGGCCAGTTGCGCCATGTCGGCCGGCGCGATGGTGTCGGCGATCAGGATCTCGCCCACGCGCGCGGCGAGCTTGCGCTCCTCGCGGCTGGTCTGGCGCTGCAGGGCGGAGATGACGCGGTTGATGACCTGGTCGACGTCTTCCTTGCGGCTGCGCAGGTAGGGGTCGTCCATCGCTTCGAACACCGCGGCGAGGCGGTCGCGCTGTTTCTTAAGCGCGGCGCCGGGGCGGTAGTGGCCGATGCGGACCAGGTCGTCCAGGCCGCGCAGCAGTTCCTGGTCGTCCAGCAGCAGGCTGTGCGCGTCGATGAATTCGTTGACTTCGCGCGCCAGCGCGCCGTGCAGCTTGCCGCGCAGTTCGCGCAGTTCCTGGCGGGCGGTGTCGAGCGCGCGGTGGAGTTTTTCCAGCTCGGCGTCGACTTCGTCCTCGGCCAGCGGACGCGTGTCGACCAGATAGCGGCTCGGCTGCACCAGCCGCGCGCGGCCCAGGGCCATGCCGCGGGAGGCGTTGGAGCCGGGCAGCACGTGCCTCATGCGGCGGCTCCATGGCGGCGGACCGGCAACGAAGCGTGCGGCGCGCCTTGCGGCGTGCGGCGGTTCAAGCTTCGTGTCCTCTGCGCCATGGGCAACTCCACATCAGGCTCCTTCGTCGAACTTCCGGTCGAACAGGTCCACCACCGCGTCCAGCGCCTGCTCTTCGTCCGCGCCTTCGGCGCGCACGGTGAGCGGGGTGCCGATGCCGGCGGCCAGCATCATCACGCCCATGATGCTTTGCGCATTGACCTCGCGGCCCTTGCTGATCAGCCACACGGTGGATTTGAAACCCTGCACGAGCTGCACCAGCTTGGCCGATGCGCGGGCGTGCAGCCCCAGTTTGTTGGATACGACAATCTCTTTTTCAAGCATGGTCGATGAAGATTCCTCCGCGGCCGCCGCTGGCAGCCACTTCCGCCAGTTCGTCCAGCGGCTTTTCGGCATAGTTGAGAACGCGCAGCAGCATCGGCAGGTTCAGGCCCGAGACGCAGCGCAGGTGGACGCCGAGCTTGCCCAGCGACAGGCCGATATTGCACGGCGTGGCGCCGTACAGGTCGGCCAGCACCAGCACGCCGTCGCCGGTGTCCAGCTCGCGCGCATGCCTGGCGGTGAGGGTGCGCATCACGTCCGGATCGGCCGAGGGCGGCACTTCCACGGCCTCCACCTGCAACGGCAGCTTGGGCAGCACGTGGTGGGCGGCGGAGATCAGCGCATGGCCGACCGCCTCGTGGGTCATCAGCAGCACGCCGACGCTCATGGCCGGACTCCTGCGCTAAGTAAGGATTGGGCCTTCATCACTCGAGCTCGCGATGGAAGGTGAGGGCGCCTTCGTGCCGCGCCCGGTAGTGGGCGGCAAGCCGCTCCACCAGGTAGACCGAACGATGCCGCCCGCCGGTGCAGCCGATCGCCACGGTGACGTAGCTGCGGTCGTCCGAGGCGAAGCGCGGCAGCCAGGCGTCGAGCCAGCGCACGGTGTCGTCGAAGTATTCCTCCACCAGCGGCTGCGCTTCCAGGTATTCGCGCACCGGCGCGTCCTTGCCGGACAGCGGCCGCAGGCGCGGTTCCCAGTGCGGATTGGGCAGGCAGCGCGCGTCGAACACGAAGTCGGCGTCCAGCGGCAGGCCGCGGCGGTAGGCGAAGGAGGTGAACATCAGGGTCAGGCCGTCGGTGGCCTGGGCGTAGTCGGTGGCGATCAGGCGGCGCAGCTGGTGCACGTTCAATTCGCTGGAATCGATCACCTTCTCGGCGATGGCGATCAGCGGACGCAGCAGCTTGCGTTCCTCCGCGATGGCGTCGGACAGCGACAGGCCCAGCACCGAGAGCGGATGGCGCCGGCGCGTTTCGGAATAGCGCTTGATCAGCACTTCGTCGCGGCAGTCGATGAAGACCAGGTGCACCTGTACGCCCGCCGCCGCCAGCTCGGACAGCACGGTGGGCATGCGCAGGAAATCCTCGCCGCGGTTGCGCACGTCCACACCCACCGCGATGTTCTGGCGGCGCCCGGCCACCGCGCCGTGGCTCACTGCGGCCACCAGCTCGGGCAGCAGGGCGGTGGGCAAGTTGTCGACGCAGTAGAACTCCAGGTCTTCCAGCGCGCGCAGTGCGACGGTCTTGCCGCCGCCGGACATGCCGGTGAGCACGATCAGGTGGATCGCGTCGGGCTGGTGGATGTCGGAAGTCAGGAAAGCATTGCTCATGCGTGTCACCACGGGGGCAGGCGGCGCATCTGGTGGGCCTGCCGGTCGATGAAGGTCTGGGCGGGATCGATGCCCTTGCTTTTCAGCATATGGTTGCGCACCGCCGCTTCCACCAGCACCGCGAGGTTGCGGCCGGGCGCGACGGGAATGGTGATCATCGGCACCGCCACCTCGAAGATGTCGCGGTGGCCGACGTCGCCGGTGAGGCGGGTGAGGCCGTCGGTGTCCTCGCCTTCGCGCATGGGCTTCAAGTGCACCACCAGGCGCAGGTACTTGGACGGCTTCACCGCGGTGTGGCCGAACATCTCGCGCACGTTGAGCACGCCCAGGCCGCGCACTTCCAGGAGATCCTGCAGCAGCTCGGGGCAGGTGCCGTCGATCACGTCCGGCGCGATCAGGGTGAATTCGGTGGCGTCGTCGGCGACCAGGCGGTGGCCGCGGCTGATCAGTTCCAGCGCCAGCTCGCTCTTGCCGGAGCCGGATTCGCCGGTGATCAGCACGCCGATGGAGAACACCTCCAGGAACACGCCGTGCAGGGTGACCTTCGGCGCCAGCATGCGCGCCAGGTGGTACTGCATCCAGGTGAGCAGCTCGTGGCCGCGCTTGGAGCTGATCCACAGCGGGGTGTTGGTTTCCTCGGCCACCTCGCGCAGGTCGGGGGGAATGGCCTGGTCCTTGGTGACGATCATCGCCACCGGCTGGTAGGCGGCGATCTTGTTGATCGCTTCCCAGCGCTGGCGCGAATCCAGGGCGTCGAGGAAATTCAGCTCCTCGGTGCCGATGATCTGGATCTTGTTCGGATAGATGACGTTGAGATAGCCGATCAGCGAAGGACGCCGCGACGCGGTCACGCCGCGCTCGAGCACCCGCGATTCGCCGCGCATGCCGGCCACCCAGCGCAGGGCCATGCGCTCGTGCACGCCATCGTAGAGTTGTCGGGCGGTAAGCCGGTCCAAACCGAATCCTTTGCACCGCGTGATGCCCGGCAGGGGCCGGTGGCGATGGCGCACATTGTGCCAGTTCGGACGGTTTGGTGCGCCGCAAGACGGCACGGGCTGGGGCCGGGCTTGGGAGCGGCCCGCCCCGGCGGGCGGGGCGGGCCGGCGAGGTTCAGCCGTACTGGCGTTCCTCGCGCACTTCGCGCTGGTGCTTGTCGCACACCTTGTCGCGGTGCTTGCGCAACTGCGCCACCAGCTTGTCGAACATGTTGTCGATGGAGACGTACATGTCCGATTCGGTGGCTTCCGCGTGGAGCGGTGCGGCGCCGGGGACTTTGAGCGTGCCTTCGCAGCGTTGCTGCAGCTTGTCGACGGAGAGGACGACGCTCAATTCGAGGAGTCTGCTTTCGAGGCGGGTAAGTCGCTCACAGTGGCCGTTCACGCGTTCGCGAAGGGCCTGGGTGATCTCGATCTTCTGGCCGCTGAGCTGGACTTGCATGGTGCGCCTCCTCTGGTACTGCCGCATGACGCGGCGTGGGTCGATGCGCCGGTGCCGGATGGTCGCCGACACATCACAGTCATCTCTTGGTATGGGGACGCTTTCCATCCCGCCAAGTTCCCGTCCAGGCGCACTTGCGCGCCGGTCAACCTGCCCGCTGGCGCTCGCTGGAGCTGGGAATTCGCATGGCCTCCCGATATTTGGCGACCGTACGGCGCGCCACCTGGATGCCCTTGCGGTGCAGTTCCTCGGCGATGGCCTGGTCGGACAGGGGTTTGCGCGGGTCTTCCGCGTCGATCAGCTTGCGCAGCATGGCCTGGATGGCGGTGGCGGACGCGCTGCCGCCGTCTTCCGTGGACACGCCGCTGGAAAAGAAGTGCTTCAGCTCGAAGGTGCCCCGCGGCGTATGGATGTACTTGCGGGTGGTGACGCGGGAAATGGTGGACTCGTGCATGCCCACTTCCTCGGCCACCTCGCGCAGCACCAGCGGATGCATGGCCTCGGGGCCGTAGTCGAGGAAGGCGCTCTGCCGGCGTACGATGGCCTCGGCCACCTTGAGCAGGGTCTCGGCGCGCGATTCCAGGCTCTTGATCAGCCAGCGGGCCTCCTGCAGCTGGCCGCGCATCCAGCTGGCGTCTTCGCCGCGGGCCTGCGCGATGAGGTTGCAGTAATGCTGGTTCAGGCCCAGCCGCGGCTGGCAGTCGGGATTGAGGCTGACGCGCCAGCGGCCGCTGTCCTTGCGCGCGTAGACGTCGGGCGCGACGTATTCCACCGGGGTGACGTCGAGCGCGGCGCCGGGGCGCGGGTCCAGGCTGCGGATCAGCATGGCCGCGGCGTGGGTTTCCTCGTCGCTGGCGCGCAGTCGGCGCGACAGGCGGGCGATGTCGTTGCGCGCCAACAGCTCAAGCTCGCTGTCGACGATGCGCAGCGCCAGCTCGCGCTGAGGCAGGTCCGGATCGAACTGCTCCAGCTGCACGCGCAGGCAGTCGCGCAGGTCCAGGCTGGCCACGCCGGTGGGATCGAAGCGCTGCACCTGGCGGCGCACGGCGTCGACTTCCTCGACGGTGGCCTTGAGGTCGGCCGGCACCGCGGCGGTGACCGATTCCAGCGTCTCGCCCAGATAACCGTCCGCATTGAGCGCATCGATGATGATCGCGGCGATGGTGCGCTCGCGCAGGCTCATGTGGGTGAGATTGAGCTGCCACAGCAGGTGTTCCTGCAGGGTCTCCGGCGCGGCGTTCTGCGGTTCGAAGTGGTCCTCGTCGCCGCCGCTGCTGCGGCTGCCGCCGGCGGAGGAGAAGTCGATGGGTTCTTCGGCGTTGCCGCCGGATTCGCTCCAGTCGGCCGGCTCGTCGCCGCTGTCGCCGTCGTTGGCGGAGGTGGCGGCCTCGGTGGGAGCGTCGAAGGTGGCGGCCTCGCCATCGCCTTCGCTGTCGCCCTCGTTGGCGGCGTCCTCGGAGAACTCCAGCAGCGGGTTGCTCTCGGCGATCTGGCGCAGCTCGGCCTCCAGCTCCAGCTGCGACAGCTGCAGAAGGCGGATCGCCTGCTGCAATTGCGGCGTCAGGGTGAGCTGTTGATTGAGGCGAAACTGCAGTCCGGGTTTCATGCCACTGTTTTGAATGAGCCCAAAGGCTTGGATGAGCTTCGGGTCATCCTAACCCCTAGGGGGAGGAGCGGCCATAGGTTCCCGCCGATCCTCGCGTAGGCCGAATGGCTGAATGTGACGGCGCGCGCACCGCGGCCATCAGGAAAGCCTTACAGCCTGAATTCGCGGCCCAGATAGACCTCGCGTACTTTCTCGTCGGCCAGGATGTGCGCCGGCGTGCCGCGCGACAGCACTTCGCCGTCGTTGAGGATGTAGGCGCGGTCGCAGATGCCCAGCGTCTCACGTACGTTGTGATCGGTGATCAGCACGCCGATGCCGCGCTCCTTCAAGTGCCGCACGATGCGCTGGATCTCGCCCACCGAAATCGGGTCGACGCCGGCGAAGGGTTCGTCCAGCAGCATGTAGCGCGGCTCGGCGGCCAGCGCGCGGGCGATCTCCACGCGGCGGCGCTCGCCGCCGGAGAGGCTGATGCCGCGCTGGTCGGCGATGTGCGCGATCTTCAGCTCGTCGAGCAGGCTTTCCAGCTCGGTGGCGCGCTGCTTGGCGCCGAGGTTCTCGCGCAGCTCCAGCACGGCCATGATGTTGTCGGCCACGGTGAGGCGGCGGAACACCGACGGTTCCTGCGGCAGGTAGCCGATGCCCAGCTTGGCGCGCGCATGCATCGGCAGGCCGGTGATGTCGTACTTGTCGAGCTTGATGGTGCCGGCGTCGGCCTCGATCAGGCCCACCACCATGTAGAAGCAGGTGGTCTTGCCGGCGCCGTTGGGACCGAGCAAGCCCACCACCTCGCCTTCGCGGATGGAAAAAGCGAAGTCGCGCACCACCTGGCGCGCGCGGAAGCGTTTCTGCAGGCCTTCGGCGGACAGCATCGATTACTTACCCGCGGCCGAAGCCGCCGTGGCCGGCTTGGGGGCCGAACTGGCCGGTGCCGGCGCGGCCGGCTTGGCGGCGGGCGCCGCGGCGGCCGGCTTGGGCTTGGGCAGGAAGGTGCCGTGGACCAGGCCGTCGCCGCCGGACTCGCCGGTGATCAGGCTGGTGTCGGTGTTGTAGGTGATCTTGTCGCCGTGGAATTCACCGCGGCCCTGCTGGGTCACCTTGGCGTTGCCGGTGAGCACGGCGATGCCGTTGATGTTGTCGTAGTCGAGCTGGGCGGCGTCCCCCTGCATCAGGTTGTTGTTCTCGTCCAGCTGCTGGATGTGCGCCTGGCTGCCGGTGACCACCACGCGCGAGATCTGGGTGTCCTTGTCCAGGTAGACCTTGGCCTCGGCGCCGGTGATCAGCAGGGTGCCCTGGGTCAGCTTCACGTTGCCGGTAAGCGTGGTGATGCTGTTGGGCGCGTTGTAGGCGTTGGTCGACTTGGCGGTGAAATTCATCGGCTGGCTGCGGTCGTCCTTCTTGGCCAGCGCAAGGGCCGGCAGCAGGGCGAGGGTGGCCAGCGCGAACAGGAGGCGGCTACGCATGAGGTCAGGACTTCCGTTTGCGCGGCGGGAACGAGCCGTGGCTGTCATCGAGCAGCTCCAGGTGATTGTCAGTGAGGTTGGCACGCATGCCGACGCCGCTCATTCTACTGTCGCCTTGCGTCAACTGTGCCGGCTCGGCCGTTTCCATGCGGTTCTCCTTGGGCCAGGCGGTGACCTCGGAGGTATGCAGCTCGGCCTGCGGCGTGTCGCCGTAGGCGGGACGGTGCATGTAGACCGGCCCCTGCAGCTTGAGCAGGGTGCCGCTCTTGTCCACCCAGCCGTAGCGGGATTCGCCCTTCCAGTCCGGCACGCCGGGCTGCTTGGCCGGGAGCTCGAACTTGGGCGAGTCGAGGTAGAGCGAGTCGTCGCCTTCGCGGCGGTCCAGGCGCGGGCCGGTGACGCGGAAGGTCGGGTGGCCGTCCTCGCCGTACACATAGCCCTTGAAGTCGGCCAGGGTGTAGCCGGAACGCGGCGGGCCGATGAAGTCGTTGGGCTTGGGCGCCGGCCCCAGCCACCACAGCAGCAGCTGGCTGAGCACGGCGGCGCCGCCGACCAGGACGATCGCGACCGTCAGCCGACGGTCGCGCAGGTAATCGCGAAGACTCACTGCCAGCGCCCCCGTTCCTGCTCGGCCTTGCCCTGGGCGAGCAGGATCAGGTCGCACACTTCGCGCGCGGCGCCCATGCCGCCGGTCTTGGCCGTACGCCAGTGCGCCTGCTCGGCCACCCAGGGGTGGGCATTGGCCACGGCCACGGCCAGGCCGGCCTGGCGCATCGGCGGCAGGTCGGGCAGGTCGTCGCCGACGAAGGCGGCCTGCTCGGCCTCCAGGCCCAGCGCGGCCAGCAGTTCGCGGAAGCAGGCGAGCTTGTCGCGCTGGCCCTGGTAGACGTGGGCGATGTTCAGTTCCTCGGCGCGCAGCGCGACCGGGTGGCTGATGCGCGCGGTGATCAGGGCCACCTGCACGCCGTACGCCTGCAGCAGCTTCAGGCCCAGGCCGTCATGCACGTGGAAGACCTTGGTCTCGCGCCCGTCCTCGCCGTACCACAGGCGGCCGTCGGTGAGGGTGCCATCCACGTCGAAGACCGCGAGCCGGATCCTGGCGGCGCGGGCGAGCAGTTCGGCGGGCAGATGGTCGAGGTAATGGGCCACGGGGAAGTCTGGTCAGGGGCTCGGGGGAGGGCCGGGTCAACGGCCCGGCCGGCAGAACGCATGGGGCGGCGAAGCGTTGTCCGGCGGCGCGGCTGCCCGCGCCAGCCAGGCATCACACCACGCGCGCGCGGAGCAGATCATGAATGTTCAGCGCGCCGACCACCCGCTGCGCCTCGTCCACCACCAGCAGGGCGTGAATCTGATGCTTTTCCATCATCTGCGCGGCTTCGATCGCCAGCTTGTCGGCGCCGATGGTCTTGGGGCCGCGGGTCATCAGCTCGGCCACGGTGGCGCCGCGCAGGTCGACGTCCTCGTCGTCCAGGGCGCGGCGCAGGTCGCCGTCGGTGAATACGCCGAGCAGGCGCTGTTCGGCGTCGACCACGGCGGTCATGCCCAGGTGCTTGCGGGTCATTTCCATCAGCGCGGCGGTGAGCGAGGCGTCCGGCGCCACCCTCGGAATGCCCTCGCCGGTGTGCATGACGTCGCCGATGTGCAGCAGCAGGCGGCGCCCCAGGCTGCCGGCCGGATGCGAGCGGGCGAAGTCCTCGGAGGTGAAGCCGCGCGCCTCCAGCAGGGCGATGGCCAGGGCGTCGCCCATCACCAGCGCCGCGGTGGTGCTGGCGGTCGGGGCCAGGCCCAGCGGGCAGGCTTCGGCCGAGATGCTCGCGTCCAGGTGCACGTCGGCCTGGTCGGCCAGGGAGGAGCGCTCGTTGCCGGTGATGGCGATCAGCGGAATGCCCTGGCGCTTGAGCACCGGCAGGATGAACAGCACCTCGTCGGTCTCGCCCGAATTGGACAGCGCCAGCACGATGTCCTGCGGCAGGATCATGCCCAGGTCGCCATGGCTGGCCTCGCCCGGATGCACGAAGAACGCCGGCGTGCCGGTGGAAGCGAGGGTGGCGGCGATCTTGCGGCCGACGTGGCCGGACTTGCCCATGCCGGTGACCACCACGCGCCCGGCGCAGCCCAGGATCATGCGGCAGGCCTCCACGAAGGAGGGGCCGATGCGCGGTTCCAGCGCGCGGATCGAAGCCGCCTCGGTGGCGATCACCGTGCGGGCGCTGCGCACCAGGGTATCGGCGTCGAGCAGGGCGGGCTTGGCGGGCGGGGCGACGTGGGCGTTCATGCGTTCTCGGGTGGCGGGCCGTGCGGCGGTGGTGCCGGTGACGGCGGGCGACGGTCAGCCAAGGCTTCCCGTGTGATTCAAAGGCTTGGCTGGGACGAAACCGGGCCGAAGGGCCGCGCATCGTTTCTGTGACAGCGGATTTCCATTACCATGGCATATTCGCATTTTATCGTCACGGTCGGCGCCGATGTGGTCCTGATGAGGGATTCCGCAAGCCCAGGCGCCGGTGACCCACGACTGGATTCCCGATGGACGCTGCCACCATACAGGCAATGATCGAACAAGGCCTGCCCGGTGCGCAGGCGCAGGTTTCCGGCGACGACGGCGTGCATTTCGAGGCGGAAGTGGTGGCGGCGCAGTTTGCCGGCAAGCTCCCCCTGGCGCGCCATCGCCTGGTCTACGGCACGCTGGGCGAGCTGATGGGCGGTGCGATCCACGCCCTGGCGCTGAAGACCCTGACCCCCGAGGAAGCCGCGGCGCGCCGCTGACGGCCGTCGCCCGGTTCCAAGAACACCCCCAAGGACAAGAATGGCCAAGATCCTGATCAGCGGCGGCGTGCCGCTCAATGGCGAGGTCGGTATTTCCGGCGCCAAGAACGCGGTGCTGCCGATCCTCGCCTCCTGCCTGCTCGCCGACGAGCCGGTGACCATCAGCAACGTGCCGCACCTGCACGACGTCACCACCTTCATCGAGCTGCTCGGCCAGATGGGCGTGCAGCTGGTGCTGGACGACCGCATGAAGATGCACGTCGACCCGCGCTCCACCGATCGCCACGTGGCGCCGTACGACCTGGTGCGCACCATGCGCGCCTCGATCCTGGTGCTGGGCCCGCTGGTGGCACGCTTCGGCCAGGCCGAGGTCTCGCTGCCCGGCGGCTGCGCGATCGGTTCGCGCCCGGTGGACCAGCACATCCGCGGCCTGCAGGCGCTGGGCGCCGAGGTGAGCGTGGAAAACGGCTTCATCAAGGCCAAGGCCAGCCGCCTGAAGGGCGCCCGCATCGTGATGGACATGGTCACCGTCACCGGCACCGAGAACATCATGATGGCCGCGGCGCTCGCGCAGGGCACCAGCATCATCGAGAACGCGGCGCAGGAACCGGAAGTGGTGGACCTGGCCAACTGCCTGATCGCCATGGGCGCGCAGATCGAGGGCGCCGGCAGCTCCACCCTCACCATCCACGGCGTCGAGCGCCTGCACGGCGCGCAATACGAAGTGCTGCCGGACCGCATCGAGACCGGCACCTTCCTGGTCGGCGCGGCGATGACCGGCGGCAAGGTGCGCGCCCGCAACGCGCGCGCCAACACGCTGGACTCGGTGCTGGCCAAGCTGGAAGAAGCCGGCGCGCACATCAACACCGGCCCGGACTGGATCGAGCTGGACATGCAGGGCCGCCGCCCGAAGGCGGTGAACATCACCACCGCGCCGTACCCGGCGTTTCCCACCGACATGCAGGCGCAGTTCACCGCGCTCAACTGCGTGGCCGAGGGCGTGGGCGTCATCACCGAGACGGTGTTCGAGAACCGCTTCATGCACGCGCACGAGCTGCAGCGCCTGGGCGCGGACATCCGCCTGGAAGGCAACACCGCGATCATCAAGGGCGTGGACAAGATGAGCGGCGCGCCGATCATGGCCACCGACCTGCGCGCCTCCGCCTGCCTGGTGCTGGCCGGCCTGGTCGCGGACGGCGACACCACGGTGGACCGCGTGTACCACATCGACCGCGGCTACGAGAACATCGAGGAAAAGCTCGGCGTGCTCGGCGCGAAGATCCGCCGCCTGCCGTCCTGAGGCGACAAAAAGCCGGCATCGCTGCCGGCTTTTTTGATGAAGGGAGTGCGCTGTCCGCGCGCTCCCTTTTTTATCGCCTGCTTTATCGGCCGGCCTGGTAGCTCACCAGCTGCAGGGTGAGATTGCCGCCGTCGCTCTGGGTCAGCTTCACCGGCACCAGGTATTTCTGCGGCACGTACCAGGCGCTGAAGCTCTGGTCCTTGTCGGTGCGCTCCACGCGCTGCGCCTTGAAGCTGCCGGCCGGCACTTTCACGTCGTCGTTGCCGGCGACCTTGAACTGCTGGTTCTCGACGTTGCGCTTCACCGCCACCGGCAGGGTCACCGCCTGCTTGCCGTCGTGCAGCGCCAGGCCGATGGCGTAGGGCGCGGTGTTGCGGTCGACCATGCCCGGCGCGGCGGCATAGGTTTCCGCGCCCTTGCCGTCGTCGACGCTCACCTGCTTGCTGTTCCAGTCCACGCGCGTGGTGCGCTGCTTGCTCTTGATCGACGCGTTCATGCGGTAGTCGTAGGCCACGGTTTCCGGCGCGTTGTTGTTCCAGCGAAAGCGTGTGATCTCGCTGGAGCTGGCGCCCAGCGCCGCGGCCAGGCCGCCGGTGCCGCGCGTCTGGTTGCTGTATTCCCAGCCGAGCGCGGTGGACTTGAGGCTGATGGTGGCTTCGCCGATCACCTGGTCGCCCTGCAGCACCTGGTAGGTGGCGGTGAACGGCGTGGGCGTGGTGGCGGCGAACGCGGCGGAA
Organism: Dyella marensis; assembly: GCF_049532885.1. Classification (NCBI taxonomy): domain Bacteria; kingdom Pseudomonadati; phylum Pseudomonadota; class Gammaproteobacteria; order Lysobacterales; family Rhodanobacteraceae; genus Dyella; species Dyella marensis. The sequence continues at coordinate 3,971,796 of NZ_CP064029.1, read as the reverse complement.
GCGGAGAGGGCCAGCGCGAGACCGGCCAGGAACTTGCGGGGAGAGGTGAGGGTAGCCATGGCGGGGCAGTCTACGCGCGCCGGCTGAATGACTCGTTGGGCGTCGATGAAGACCGCGTCAGCGGACCAGCTCGTCCCCGCGCAGTTCCAGCGGCGAGGACAAGCGCTCGCCATCCAGCGCCACGCCATCCGGCGCCGCATAAGCCAGCCGCCCGGCGGCAATCATCCGCACCACCGCCGGCAGCAACCGGTGCTCATAGGCGAGCAGCCGCTGCGCCAGCAGGTCTTCGTGATCGCCGGCCTCGATGCCGATGCGCGCCTGCGCGATCACCGGCCCGCCATCCAGCTCCGCGGTCACGTAATGCACGCTGGCGCCGTGTTCCGGATCGCCGGCTTCCAGCGCGCGGCGATGCGTATGCAGGCCGCGGTACTTCGGCAGCAGCGAGGGGTGGATATTGATCATCCGCCCCACCCACGGGTGCAGCGCCTCGCCGTCGAGAATGCGCATGTAGCCGGCCAGCACCAGCAGGTCGGCGCCCGTGGCTTCGATGCGCGAGAACAAATCCAGATCGAACGCGCGGCGCGACGGATACGCCTTCGGATTCAGTACCAGCCGCGGAATGCCCGCCGCCTCGGCCAGCTCCAGCGCGCCGGCCTGCGCCTTGTCGCTGCCGACCAGCACGAACTCCACCGGCAGCTTGCCGGCGTCGCGCGCGGCGATCAGGGCCTGCAGGTTGCTGCCGCGTCCGGAAGCGAGGACGGCGATGCGGAGAGGAGAGGACATGCGCGGGGCCGGGTATTCAGGCCGCGCGATCGCAGGGGATCGCGCGGCGATGGAAGAGAAAAAGAGCGGACCGGCTCAGCCGATGTGCACGCGCTCGTCGCCCTGCGCCGGCACCACTTCGCCGATCACCGAGCTGGCCACGCCATGCTTGTGCAGCAGCGCGGCGGCGGCGGCCACGGCGTCGCGCGGCAGGATCACGGTAAAGCCCACGCCGCAGTTGAAGGTGCGCCACATTTCCTCGCGCGCCACCTTGCCTTCGCGCATCAGCCAGTCGAACACCGGCGGCAGCACGATGGCGGCGGCGTCCAGCGCCAGGCCCAGGCCGTCGGGTACCACGCGGATGATGTTTTCCTTCAGCCCGCCACCCGTGATGTGGGCCATGCCATGCACCGGCGCGGATTTGAGCAGTTCCAGCATCGGCTTGACGTAGATGGTGGTCGGCGCCATCAGCGCGTCGGCCAGCGTGACGCCGCCCAGGTCCAGCTCCAGCGGGCTGCCGGCTCGCTCGACGATCTTGCGGATCAGCGAATAGCCGTTGGAATGCGGGCCGGAGGAGGCCACGCCCAGGATCACGTCGCCGGCCACGATGGCCTCGCCGCTCAGCAGGGCGGATTTCTCCACCGCGCCGACGGTGAAGCCGGCCAGGTCGTATTCGCCCGGCGGGTACATGTCGGGCATTTCGGCGGTTTCGCCGCCGATCAGCGCGCAGCCGGCCAGTTCGCAGCCCTTGGCGATGCCGCCGACCACGGCCACCGTGGTGTCGACATCGAGCTTGCCGGTGGCGAAGTAGTCCAGGAAGAACAGCGGCTCCGCACCCTGCACCAGCACGTCGTTGACACACATGCCGACCAGGTCGATGCCGATGGTGTCGTGGCGGCCCAGCTGCTGGGCGAGCTTGAGCTTGGTGCCGACGCCGTCGGTGCCGGACACCAGCACCGGCTCCTTGTAGCGCCCGGCCAGGTCGAACAGGCCGCCGAAGCCGCCCAGGCCGCCCATCACTTCGGGGCGGAAGGTGCGCTTGACCAGGGGCTTGATGCGTTCGACCACGGCATTGCCCGCGTCGATATCGACACCGGCGGCGCGGTAGGTGAGTGCGTCGGACATGGCAGGAACCGGCGTGGAGAAACGCCCAATGATAGACGCTGGGGGCCGGATTGGGCAGACTGCGGAGCGTTTTCCCCGCCGGCCTTCCGAGCTTATGCGCCTGTCACGCCTGCTGTTCGTCGGCCTTCTGCTGGCCTTCCTGCTTCCTGCGGCATACGCCCAGGGCCAGGTCTCGCCCTATACCGTCACCGTGCCGGTCGCCGACACCAGCGAGGCCAAGCGCGACGAGGCTTTCGGCGTGGCGCTCAGCCAGGTGCTGGCGCGCACCGCCGGCGGCCAGGACCTGCGCGGCAAGCCCGGCTACGACGACACCCTGAAATCGGCCTCCGGCATCGTGCAGCAGTACCAGTACCAGCGCGCCGCCGGCGGGCTGGCGCTGCAGGTCAGCTTCGACTCCGGCGCGGTGCAGCGGGCGGTCTCGCAGATGGGCGTGGCCGGCACCACCGGCAAGCCGCCGGTGCTGCTGCTGGTGCGCGACGCCAGCGGCAACGTGATGGACAAGGACGCCCTGGCGCCGCTGTCCCAGGCCGTGGCCCAGCGCGGCTACAACGTGGTGCTGGCCGACCCCGGCAAGAGCGCGGACGCTCCCTCGGTGGCCAGCGCGGAGCCCGACCAGATCTTCGGCCTGGCCCGCCAGTACAAGACCGGCCTGGTCCTGCTCGGCCAGCTGCGCGCCGACGGCGCGGACTGGAACCTGGTTTCCGGCGGCCCGCAGCAGAAGTGGAACAGCACCGGCGCACCCACCCAGCAGACCCTGGTCGACGCCGGCAACGCGCTGTCCGACCGCCTGGGCAAGCAGCTCAACGTGATCGGCTCCGGCAATGTCGCGGGCAAGCTGTGGGTGAGCGGCGTGGCTTCCGCGCTGGACTACGCCAACCTGCTGGCGACGCTGCGCGCCGACCCGATGGTGCGCGAGGTGGTGACGCTGAGCGCGCAGAACGACGGCATCCTGTTCGCCGTGAAGACCGGCCTGCCGCTCAACGTGATGGCCGGCAGCCTGACCGCCGGCGGCCGCCTGCTCGAAGCGGACGCCCACAGCGGCGCCGACGCCAGCCTGCGCTGGGTGCACTGAGTCTTCGGCGGCAGGGAGCGCGGCGATGCCTGGCGGGCCGCTCTCACCCTGGCGCCACCTGCCCAACGCGATCACGCTGCTGCGCATCCTGCTGGTCCCGCCGATCGGCTGGGCCATCCTGGCGCGCGAGCCGCGCCTGGCCCTGGGCCTGGTCGCGCTGGCCGGCTTCACCGACGGCCTGGACGGTTTCCTGGCGCGGCGCTGCGGCTGGCAGAGCCGGCTCGGCGGCATCCTCGATGCGGCGGCGGACAAGCTGCTGCTGGTCACCTGTTTCGTACTGCTGGCGCTGACCGGCCTCGCGCCGTGGTGGCTGGCGGCCCTGGTATGCGGGCGCGACGCGGTGATCGCCACCGGCGCGCTGGCCTGGCGGCTGCTGATCGGCCCGCTGCAGCCGGAGCCCAGCCTGGTCTCCAAGGCCTGCACCCTGCTGCAGATCGTCTACCTGCTGGGCATCCTGGCCGGGAGCGCCGGCTGGCGGCTGGCGGCGATGAGCCCGCTGGCCTGGCTGGTCGCCGCGCTGTGCCTGGCCAGCGGCGCGGACTACGTCTGGCGCTGGTCGCTCCGGGCCCGCGCGGCACTGCGCTGACAGCGCCTCGCGCATCAGTCACACTTGCGCGTGAGGCCATGCCGCCTGGCAAGCCGCCCTCGCCACCTCCCACGACGAGCCGCGACGAATGACCCAAGACATTTCCCGCCGCTGGCAGATGCTGGCGATCACCGCAGTGATCCTCTACCTGCTCTGGCTGCTGGCGCCGGTGCTGATGCCGTTCGCCGTGGCCGGCATGTTCGCCTATCTCGGCGACCCGCTGGCCGACCGCCTGGAGCGGCTGGGCATGGGCCGCACGGTGGCGGTGAGCGTGGTGTTCTTCGTGCTGCTGCTGGTGACGGTGGGCGCGCTGCTGCTGCTGATTCCGCTGATCTCGCGCCAGGTCGAGAACCTGGTGCAGAGCCTGCCGCATTACGTGGACTGGGTGCGCACCACCGCGCTGCCCTGGCTGCAGGCCAAGCTGCGGCTGGACCCGAACGCCTTCGACACCGACCGCCTGATCGCCGAGCTCAAGGACCACCTGGGCTCGCTCGGCGGCGTCGTATCCACCGTGCTGGGCAAGGTCACCCGCTCGGGCCTGGGCGTGATCGCCTGGATGACCAACCTGGTGCTGATCCCGGTGGTGGCGTTCTACCTGCTCCGCGACTGGGACCGCCTGGTGGCGTGGGTCGACGACATGCTGCCGCGCTCGATCGAGCCGACCATCGCCCACCTGGCGCGCGAATCGGACCTGGTGCTGGGCGCCTTCGTGCGCGGCCAGCTGCTGGTGATGCTGGCGCTGGGCATCTTCTACGGCGCGGGCCTGTCACTGCTCGGCTTGTCGGTGGGGCCGCTGATCGGCATGGTCGCCGGCCTGCTCAGCTTCGTGCCCTACCTGGGTTTCATCGTCGGCTTCGGCTCGGCGCTGATCGCGGTGCTGGTGCAGTACGGCGACTGGACCCACGTGTCGCTGGTGGTGGTGGTGTTCGTGATCGGCCAGCTGCTGGAAGGCTATGTGCTGGTGCCGCGCCTGGTCGGCGAGAAGATCGGCCTGCATCCGGTGGCGGTGATCTTCGCGGTGCTGGCCGGCGGCTATCTGTTCGGCTTCCTCGGCATCCTGCTGGCGCTGCCGGCGGCGTCCGTGATCCTGGTGGTGCTGCGCTATCTCAGCCAGCGATACCGGCATAGCGGACTGTATACGGAGGAAGGGCGGCAGGACCCGGTGATCGCGGAGATGGAAGTGGCGGTAGAGCAGAGCGAGGACGGCATCGAGGTGGATGTGAAAGAACACACCCGGAAGGATCGGGACGACCCGCAAGCATGATCCCGCAGCTGCCTCTTGCGCTGCGCTGGCCGCGGCGCCAGCGCTTCGAGCATTTCCATGACGGTTCCAACGCAGCCACCGTTGCTGCCGTGCGCGAACTGGCGATGACGCCGCGCACACCCTGGCTCTACCTCAGCGGCTCCGCCGGCAGCGGCAAGAGCCACCTGCTGATGGCCGCCTGCCAGGCGGCGAGCGAAGCCGGCCGCACCGTGCAGTACCTGCCCTTGGCCACGATCGGCCAGCGCGCCGCGGCGATCCGCGGCGTAGCGGGCAGCGAGCTGCTGGCGCTGGACGACCTGGGTGCCATCGCCGGCGACCGCGAGGCCGAGCACGCGCTGTTCGACGTCTACAACCAGGCTCGCGCCGAAGGCCTGGCCATGCTGTTCGCCGCCGAAGCGATTCCCGCCCAGCTCGGCCTGGGCCTGCCGGACCTGCGCTCGCGCCTGGGCGCCTGCCAGCAGGCGGTGCTGAAGCCGTTGGATGACGCCGAGCGCCGCGCCGTGCTGAAAGGCCAGGCCGCCGGCCGCGGCATCGAGCTGGACGACACCGTGCTGGACTGGCTGTTCGCCCGCTACGCGCGCGACCTGGGCGCGCTGCTGGACCTGCTCGACAAGCTCGACAAGGCCTCGCTCGCCGCGCAGCGGCGCATCACCGTGCCGTTCCTGCGCGGCTTCCTCAAGGATCAGGGCTGATCCGTACCGATCGCGTAAACCCATCGGCGTAGGTTGGGGTGAGCCGCAGGCGAACCCCAACATTGCGGTGCGTTTGGACGTGACGATGTTGGGGTTCGCCTTCGGCTCACCCCAACCTACGCCTACGCTTTCAGCAGGCCAGGCGTCGACTGCGCGCCGATGATCTCGGTCATCGCCTGCACCACGTGCAGGTTGCCGGCGATGATGTTGCCGCTGGCCGGGATGCCGTCGCGGCCGGCGAAATCGCCGTAGCGGCCGCCCGCCTCGCGCACCAGCAGCACGCCGGCGGCCATGTCCCACGGCTTCAGGCCGATCTCGAAATAGCCGTCGTAGCGGCCGGCGGCCACGTAGGCCAGGTCCAGCGCGGCCGAGCCGGAGCGGCGGATGTCCTCGGCCTGGCCCAGCAGCACGCGCGTCATGTTGAGCTGCGCTTCCAGATGCTGGCGCTGGCGGTAGGGGTAGCCGGTGGCGATCATCGCGCCGCCCAGGTCCTCGCGGCGGCTGACGCGGATGCGGCGGTCGTTGAGGTAGGCGCCGTCGCCCTTGCTGGCGGTGAACAGCTCGCCGCGCAGCGGATCGAACACCACGCCGTAGACCGGCTCGCCCTTTTCCAGCAGGGCGATGGACACGGAGAAATGCGGGATGCCGCGCAGATAGTTGTGGGTGCCGTCGAGCGGGTCGATCACCCAGGTCAGCGGACCCTTGCCCATCTGGCCGCTTTCCTCGGCGAGGATGGCGTGGCTCGGGTAGGCGCGGCGCAGTTCCTTGACGATCTCGGCTTCGGCCAGGCGGTCGACTTCCGAGGCGAAGTCCATGCGTTGTTTTTCCACGATATTGAGACCGTCGATGCGGTTCATATAGCGCAGGATCACGTTTCCAGCGGCGCGAGCGGCGCGCACCGCGACGTTGACGGCGGGTCTGGGCATGGCTTCGGCTTTTCGAAAGAACGGGGAGCGGCCGCGGAGTTTAGCAGGGAGGGGGAACGGGGAATAGGCAGCAGGGAACGGGGAGCGGGGAACTTGAGAGTCTGGCAAATCGCCCTGAATGCAACGCTCTGACCGCATGCCACGAAGCAAGACACATCCATGGCTGCCGCTCTACATATTCCCCGTTCCCCGTTCCCCGTTCCCCGTTCCCGCTATCCTTGCGCCCCTTCTCCGTCCACCGCCCTCCCATGCCGCCTACCGACCTCGCCTCCCTCGTCCGCTTCGTCCTGGTGCGCACCTCGCACCCGGGGAACATCGGCAGCTCGGCGCGGGCCATGCGCACCATGGGCTTCGGCCGCATGACCCTGGTCGCCCCGCACCGCTTTCCCCATGCCGAGGCCTCGGCCCTGGCCGCCGGCGCGGACGAGGTGCTGGCCGAAGCCGGCGTGCACGAGGGCCTGGTCGATGGCCTGGCCGGCTGCAGCCTGGCCCTGGGCCTGTCGGCGCGCCGGCGCGGCGTGGACCTGGAAGAACTCTCCCCGCGCGAAGCCGCCACGCGCGTGCTGGCCGCCGCCAGCCGCGGCGAGCAGGTGGCGCTGGTGTTCGGCAACGAGCGCACCGGCCTGGAGAACGAGGAGCTGGCGCGCTGCCACGCGATGGTGCGCATTCCCAGCGTGGACGATTTCAGCTCCTTGAATCTGTCGCAGGCGGTGCAGGTGATGGCCTACGAACTGCGCGTGGCCCTGCTCGGCGGCGAGGTGCCGGCGGCGCCGGTGCGCGACGACGCCGAGCCGCCGGCCGATGCGGCGCGCATGGAGCGCTTCTACGAGCACCTCGCCGAGACGCTGGACGACATCGACTTCCACAAGGGCCGCGCGCCGACCACGATCATGCTGAGGCTGCGCAAGCTGTTCCAGCGCGCGCAGATGGACGAGCGCGAGCTGCGCATCCTGCACGGCATCTTCGCCGACGCGCAGCGGATGGCTGGGCTTGCGAAGCAAGCCGGGGAACAGGGAAAAGGGAACGGGGAGCATTGACCTCGATACAAGCCAGATCTTGCGTCACCTAGGCATTCACAAGAACAAAACGCCGCAAAGTTGCGGGACCTCGCAAGTTCCCCGCCCCTGAGCTACTGCTCGTCTTCGGCCATTTCGATCGGCCGCGCCGGCGTGATCAGCAGCTTGTCGATGCGCGCCCCGTCCAGGTCCACCACTTCGAAGCGGATGCCCTGCCAGGCGAACACTTCGCCGGTCTGCGGGATATGGCCGAGCACGGCCATCACCATGCCGGCGGCGGTGCGGTATTCGTGTTCCTGCTCGCCGGGCAGGTGGTCCACGTGCAGCAGTTCGCGCAGGTCGTCGGTGGAGATCGAGCCGTCGACCAGCCAGCTGCCGTCCTCGCGCGGCACGATCGGCGCGGTTTCCTCGCCGCCTTGGCTGCCGCGCTGGCTGGCGCCGACCACGGCCGAGAGCAGGTCGTTGAGGGTGACCAGGCCTTCGATGTCGCCGTATTCGTCCACCACCAGGGCCAGCTGGGTCTCGGCGTCGCGGAATTCTTCCAGCAGGTCCAGCGCGCGCGCCGTGGCCGGCACGAACAGCGGCTTGGCCATGCGGCCGAATAGGTCCGGCGAGCCGTGGCGGAAATTGCGCAGCAGGTGCTTCACCTCGACCACGCCGACCACGTCGCTTTCGTCGGCGCGGTAGACCGGATAGCGCGAATACGGCGTGTCGCGCAGCACTTCGTCGTTCTCTTCCGGCGTGGCGGCCACGTCCAGCCAGGCGATGCGGGTGCGCGGGGTCATCACGCTGTCCACCGTGCGGTCGCCCAGGCGCAGCACGCGGTTGACCATGTTGTGCTCGTCGGCGTCCAGCACGCCTTGCTCGGCGCTTTCGGCCACCAGCAGGCGGATTTCCTCTTCCGTCACCGCATCGCTGCCGCGCTTGGCCACGCGCAGCAGGCGCAGCAGCTGGCTGCTGGAGAAATTCAGCAGCCACACGAACGGCGCGGCGATGCGCGACAGCACCAGCATCGGCATGGCGACGAAGCCGGAGACTTTCTCCGGCGCCGACAGCGCCAGGCGCTTGGGCACCAGTTCGCCGATCACGATCTGGATGAAGGAGATCAGGGCGAAGCCCAGCACCAGGCCGATCACCTTGGCGTACGGCTCCAGCCAGGCCGCCCGGCCACCGTGGATGGCCTCGGCGATGTGGTCACCCAGGGCGTCGCCGGCGATGGCGCCGGTGACCAGGATCACCAGGGTCATGCCCACCTGCACGGTGGACAGGAAATGCTCGGGCGCCTCGGCATGGCGCAGCGCGACGCGGGCGCGCCGGCTGGTCTTGGCCATCTGCTTGAGGCGGCTCTTGCGGGAGGCGACCAGGGCCATTTCCGAGAGGGCGAAGAAGCCGTTGGCCAGCGCGAGCACGAAGACGGTCGCGATCTCGGTCAGCATCGGGGGGAAGCGGTAGCAGGTCGGGGCATGGCCGGGAGTGTAAGGCCTGCGGGGGCGGGGCCGGCAGCGGGGGCTTGCTGCCGGGGCTTAAGCCTGTCCTGTAACATATCCGTCAATTTTCCTTTCTTCCCATCGGCTTCCAGGCATTCCGCGCATGTTTTCACTGCAGACGATCTTCGGCAAAGGCGACAAGTTCTACGGCCTGCTCGAGCAAAGCGCGGAGGCGGTGCGGGAAAGCGCCCGCGCCCTGCACGAGCTGGTGACCCATAGCGACCGCGCCCCGGTGATGGCCGCCTTCGCCTCGGCCCGGGCCCGGGAGAAAGCACTGGCCGCGCAGATCAGCGAGGAACTGGTCAACACCTTCGTCACCGCGCTGGACCGCGAGGACATCGAGGCGCTGAACTCGGCGCTGTACAAGATCCCCAAGACGGTGGAGAAGTTCGCCGAGCGCTACGAGATCGTCGCCGCGCGCCTGTCCGACGTGGACTTCGCCCAGCGCGCCCAGGTGCTGGAGCAGGCCAGCGCGGTGGTGTCGGAAATGATCGGCGAGCTGCGCCGCGGCCTGCGCATCGACCCGGTGAAGAAGCTGCAGGACCGCCTGCAGACGCTGGAATCCGAAGGCGACCGCATGCTGCTGGCGCCGTACCGCACGCTGTACGTGGAAGGCAGCGACGCCATGCGCGCCATGCTGGCCAAGGACCTGTTCGAGCTGATCGAGAAAGCCATCGACAAGTGCCGCGACGTCGGCAACATCGTGTATTCCATCGTGCTCAAGAACTCCTGAGGCGCCCGCGATGAGCATGGTCTTCGCGGTGGTGCTGATCGCACTGGTCTTCACTTACATCAACGGTTTTCACGACACCGCCAACTCCATCGCCACGGTGGTGGCGACCAAGGTGCTGACGCCGGGCCAGGCGGTGATCCTGGCCGCCATCACCAACCTGATCGGCGCGCTGTGGGGCACCGCGGTGGCCAAGACGATCGCCGCGGGCCTGATCGACACCCACGTGGTGGCGGCCGGTTCCCAGCTGCTGATCTGCGCGCTGGGCGCGGCCACGGTGTGGAACCTGCTGACCTGGTGGCTGGGCCTGCCGTCCAGTTCCAGCCATGCCCTGGTCGGCGCCCTGGTGGGCGCGGCGATCGCGGCCTCGGGCGACAACTTCGCCGCCATCATCTGGTCGCAGGGCGGCGATCACTGGTGGCAGGGCAAGGGCGTGATCCCCAAGGTGGTGGTGCCGATGGTGGTGTCGCCGCTGCTGGGTTTCGTCATGGGCTTCCTGCTGATGGGCGCGCTGTATGCGCTGCTCGGCTGGTTCTCCAGCCAGAGCGGCCCGCTGCGCCGGCTCGGCCGCACGCCCTTCGTCAACAGCTTCTTCGGCAAGGCGCAGATCGTCTCAGCCAGCGCCATGGGCCTGGCCCACGGCATGAACGACGCGCAGAAGAGCATGGGCATCATCGCCCTGGCCCTGGCCGGCGCCACCGCCGCGGGCCAGTTCGACAGCCTGCCGTCGTGGCTGGGTTTCCTGCGCATCCATGGCTCGGCCGACGGCGGCTTCGACGTGCCGGCGTGGGTGGCGGTGGTGTGCGCGCTGACCATGGCCGGCGGCACCGCCGGCGGCGGCTGGCGCATCATCAAGACGCTGGGCCACAAGATGGTGAAGCTGCATCCCATCAATGGCTTCGCCGCCGAAGGCAGCTCGGCCGCGGTGATCCTCACCGCCTCGGCGCTGGGCGTGCCGGTGTCGACCACGCACAACGTGTCGGCTTCGATCATGGGCGTGGGCGCTGCCAAGCGCTGGAATGCGATCCGCTGGTCGGTGGTGGAGCGGATGGTGTGGGCGTGGATCCTCACCCTGCCGGTCACGGCGCTGCTGGCCTACGGCGCGGTGCGGCTGGCGCAGGCGCTGTCTTGAGAGCTCAGAAGTCGTCGCCGCCGTCGGCGACGACTTGTTCCAGCTCGTCGCCCAGTTCGCCCAGCTCGTGGATCACCCGCTGCAGTTCTTCGATCGAGAGCAGCTCGTAGGGGCGGTTCTCGCACAGGTGCAGGAAGGGCGAGCCGTCCAGGTCGGCCACGGCGAGGAAACCCACGCGCTGCTCCCAGTTGAAGCGCAGGCAGCGGCGCGCGTCGGCGCCGGCCAGCGGGCCGATCGGGGTGGAGACGCGCAGGAAGCGGCGGCCGGCTTCGTCTTCCAGCTCGGCCAGGTAGATGCCCTGGTGCCGCCCGCGCGGCAGCGGCAGGTCGAAGCTGATCAGGTAGGGCCCGTTGTGGCGCAGCTCGTGCTTTGCGCCGATATGGGAACGCACGGCTTCGAAGTGATGCATGAGGCGGCTCCCGGCAGCAGAACGGGTTCCGCTACTCTGCCACGACTTTATGACGGCGCGCGCTAAGACTTACCGCTATAGGCCTTCATGCCGTCTCACCCCGGACACGCCATGAACGAACAGCACGCCCGCATTTTCGCCGCCATCGCCGCCATTCCCCCGGGCCGCGTCGCCAGCTACGGCGCCATCGCCGCCCGCGCCGGCCTGCCCGGGCGCGCCCGCCTGGTCGGGCGTGTGCTGGGCGAGGTGCCCGATGGCATGGAACTGCCGTGGTTCCGCGTGTTGCGTTCCAGCGGGCAGATTGCGTTTCCGCCGGGCAGCCGCGGGTTTCGCGAGCAGTCCAGGCGCCTGCGCGCCGAGGGCGTGGAAGTGAAGAACGGCAAGGTGCCGCTGTCGCGCTTCGGGCTGGATGCGGATATTGACCGCGCGCTGTGGGGCATGCCGGGCGATTGACGCTCGCCGCGCCGACCGCGAAATCGGAGCTTGCCTACACGATGAAGCGCCGCACGCCCGGGGCGCCGCGGGCCGCATTTGCTAGCATTCGGGGAATGTCTTCCTCTCCCCTCGACATTCTTCACAGCGTCTTCGGCTACACCAGCTTCCGCGGCCAGCAGCAAGCCATCGTCGAGCAGGTGGCGGAGGGCGGCGACGCCCTGGTGCTGATGCCGACCGGCGGCGGCAAGTCGCTGTGCTACCAGATTCCCGCCCTGCTGCGGCAGGGCACGGGCATCGTGGTGTCGCCGCTGATCGCGCTGATGCAGGACCAGGTCGACGCGTTGCGCGAGGCCGGCGTCGCCGCTGCCTATCTCAACTCCAGCCTGTCCGCCGAGGACCAGCGCGAAGTGGAGCGGCAGCTGCTGGCCGGCGAGCTGAATCTGCTCTACGTGGCGCCGGAGCGCCTGCTCACGCCGCGCTTCCTCGGTCTGCTGGAACGCACCGAAGTGGCGCTGTTCGCCATCGACGAAGCGCACTGCGTATCGCAGTGGGGCCACGATTTCCGTCCCGAGTACCGCGAGCTGGCGGTGCTGCACCAGCGCTTCGCGCAGGTGCCTCGCATCGCGCTCACCGCCACCGCCGACCCGCGCACGCGCGAGGAGATCGTCGAGCGCCTGGCGCTGCAGGACGCGCGCCAGTTCCTGTCCAGCTTCGACCGCCCCAACATCCGCTACCGCGTGGCCCTGCGCCACAACGCGAAGCGCCAGCTCACGGATTTTCTCGAGGGCCATCGCGGCGAAGCCGGCATCGTGTATTGCCTCAGCCGCCGCAAGGTCGACGAAACCGCGCAGTGGTTGGCCGAGGCCGGCATTGCCGCGCTGCCTTACCACGCCGGGCTGGATGCGGCCACGCGCGCGGCGAACCAGCAGCGCTTCCTGCGCGAGGACGGCGTGGTGATGGTGGCCACGGTGGCCTTCGGCATGGGCATCGACAAGCCGGACGTGCGCTTCGTCGCGCACCTGGACCTGCCGCGCAGCATGGAAGGCTATTACCAGGAGACCGGTCGCGCGGGACGTGACAGCCTGCCGGCCGAGGCCTGGATGATCTACGGCCTGTCCGACGTGGTGACGATGAGCCAGATGATCGCCCAGTCCGAATCCGCCGACGAGCGCAAGCGCGTGGAGCGGCAGAAGCTGGAATCGCTGCTCGCCTATGCCGAAGCCACCGAATGCCGCCGCGTGCGCCTGCTCGGCGCGTTCGGCGAGACCTATGCGGGCCCCTGCGGCAACTGCGACAACTGCCTGGAGCCGCCGAAAACCTGGGACGCCACCGTACCCGCGCAGAAGGCGCTGTCGGCGGTGTACCGCAGCGGACAGCGCTTCGGCTCCGGCCACGTGATCGACATCCTGCGCGGTGTGGACAGCGAGCGCATGAGCCAGCTGCGCCACGACCATTTGAGCACCTTCGGCATCGGCGCCGACATGGACGAAAAACAGTGGCGTTCGGTGTTCCGCCAGCTGCTCGCCGCGGGACTGCTGGAAGCGGAAGGCGAGTACGGCACGCTGCGCCTCACCCGCAGCAGCCGCGAGGTGCTGACCGGCAACCGCGAAGTGCTGCTGCGCGAGGACACGCGGCCGGAACGCCGCTCGCGCCGCCGCCGCGACAGCCAGCTGGTCACCGGCAGCAGCCTGGGCATCGAAGCCTACGAGCAGCCGATGTGGGATGCGCTGCGCGCCTTGCGCGCGAAACTCGCGAAGCAGCATGGCGTGCCGGCTTACGTGATCTTCCACGACGCCACCTTGCTCGCGATGCTGCGCGAGCTGCCGGCGAACGAGGCGGAGATGGGCTCGATCAGCGGCGTGGGAAAAGCCAAGCTGGAGCGCTATGGGCAGGATTTCCTGGCGGTGATCAATGCGCAGGAGTGATGTCGACGTGCGGCTCTTGATCGTCATCCCGGCGTAGGCCGGGATCCAGTGGCGACAGCGCTCATGGAACGCGGGAAGCCAGCCGGCATCACCAGCGGAGCCTGCGGCGACCATCGAGTGATATCGCCACTGGATCCCGGCCTGCGCCGGGATGACGAGAGTGGAGGTTGAGGCAAGGCCGAAAATGCGCCTTCGCGCTTGTGCCGCACGCCCCAAGCCCTTACAACACCTAGACGCGCCACGACGAGCCCGCTTGTCCACCACGGCGCCCCCGCGCTCCCTCAGCGCCCGGGTACCCGCTCATCACCGGAAGGACCGCCGCCATGCATGACGCCCCTCTTATCGGCACCATCGTCGGCGGCATCGTGCTCGCCTTCTTCTTCGCCGCCATCGCGCACCGCCTGCGCCTGCCGCCGCTGGCCGGCTATCTGCTCGCCGGCGTGGTGTGCGGCCCGTTCACACCGGGCTTCGTGGCCGACGGCCATCTCGCGCACCAGCTGGCGGAGATCGGCGTGGTGCTGCTGATGTTCGGCGTCGGCCTGCACTTCTCGCTGAAGGATCTGCTCTCGGTCAAATCCATCGCCATCCCCGGCGCGCTCGGGCAGATGGCGGTGGCCACGGTGCTGGGCATGCTGCTGGGCTGGGCGCTGGGCTGGCCGATGGTGCAGAGCTTCGTGTTCGGCCTGGCGCTGTCGGTGGCCAGCACCGTGGTGCTGCTGCGCGCGATGGAAGAGCGCCGGCTGATGGAGACCGAGCGCGGGCGCATCGCGGTGGGCTGGCTGATCGTCGAGGACCTCGCCATGGTGCTGGCGCTGGTGCTGCTGCCGGCGATCGGCGCGTCGCTGAATGCCGGGCAGTCGATGTCCTTCGGCGAGATCGCCATGACCGTCGGCATCACCATCGGCAAGGTGGTGGCCTTCGTGGCGGTGATGCTGATCGTGGGCAAGCGGCTGATCCCCTGGCTGCTGCAGGTGATCGCGCAGACCGGTTCGCGCGAACTGTTCCGCCTGGCCGTGCTGGCGATCGCGCTGGGCGTGGCCTTCGGCGCCGCGGGGCTGTTCGGCGTGTCGTTCGAGCTGGGCGCGTTCTTCGCCGGCATGATGATGGGCGAATCGAAACTCGCGCACGACGCCGCCGAGGAAACCCTGCCGCTGCGCGATGCGTTCGCCGTGCTGTTCTTCGTTTCCATCGGCATGCTGTTCAATTACCAGGTGCTGCTGTCCGAGCCGCTGGTGGTGCTGGCCGCGCTGGCGATCATCGTGATCGGCAAGTCGGTAGCGGCGCTGGGCATCGTGCTGGCCTTCCGCAAGCCGATGACCACCGCGCTCACCATCGCCACCAGCCTGGCGCAGATCGGCGAGTTCTCCTTCATCCTGATCGGCGTGGGCGTGGCGCAGAACCTGGTGACCAAGGAAGCGCAGGACGTGCTGCTGGCCGCGGCGATCCTGTCCATCCTGATCAATCCGCTGCTGTTCAAGCTGCTCGACCGCGCCAAGGCGCGGATGGATGCGCGCGCGGCCGCCGCCGAGGCGGAGCAGGGCGGCACCGCCGCCGTGCCGCTGCAGCCGACGGAGCTGAGCGGGCACGTGGTGGTGGCCGGCTACGGCAAGCTCGGCCAGCTGCTGGGCGAAGCGGTGCATGCCACCGGCCTGCCGCTGCTGGTGCTGGAAGAGGAAAAAGACCACGTCGATACCTTGCAGCAGCAGGGCATCGAGACCCTGGTGGGCAATGCCTCCAGCGACGAAGTGCTGGGCGCCGCCAACCTGCCGGAAGCGAAGGCGCTGCTGGTGACCTTGCCGCAGGCGTTCGAGAGCGGCGAGGTGGTGCGTGCGGCGCGGCAGTTGAATCCAAGGCTGCGCATCATTGCGCGGGCGGATTCGGAGGAGTGCCGCGAGCATCTGCAGAAGCAGGGTGCGGATATGGTGGTGATGGGGGAGCGTGAGCTGGCGCGGGCGATGACCGAAGGATTGGCGCCTGTATAGAGAACTCTTCTCCCCGCCGGGGAGAAGATGCCGGCAGGCAGATGAGGGGCGGGTGCTCGCGGAAGAGGATCGACAAGGCGTGGCTCGCTTTCCGCTCCAGCTTCTACGCTCCGCTCGACCCCTCACCCCCAACCCTCTCCCCGGAGGGGAGAGGGGGCAGAAGCTTTAGCCCGTCATGCGCCAGCGCTCTCCCGGCTCATCCGGATCGCGCCCATGCGTCATCGCCGCGGCCTGGCGCAGATAACGCCACTCTTCCAGCGATGCCGGCAGCCGCGCCTGCGGCCACGCCTCGCGCAGCGCGGCCAGTGCCTGCTCGGCGCTGTCGTAGCGTCCGGTCTCTTGCATGTCGAACATGCTGCGCCAGCGGCGTCCGTGGCGGACGATGCGGAACAGCCCTGCCTTGGCGGGGAATACGTATTGGGCCAGCATGAAGCGGTTCTTGCCGTGGGGGACGGTGTCCGCATAGCGTGCGCGCGGCCTATGACCGGATCGTGATTCGGCGAAGACGGCTTTGTGGCTCTTCGTGAAATCTCCGTTCATCCGCTGATGGAAAACAAACGGCCCGCCGAAGCGGGCCGTTCGCGTGCTGCGGTGAGCGCCGCTTACTTGCGGTCGGCGGCGGTCTTGTCGCGGGCGGCGCGGAACTCGGAGTCCTTGCTCCAGTCCGGCCACTGGTTCGAATTGGCCAGCTCGCTGCCTAGCGTGTAGAGGATCTGCAGGTCGCGCGCCATGCCGGTGAACGACCAGCCGGCCTCCCACTCGTCCGAGGGCTGGTGGTAGTGCTTGTCGGTGTATTCGTCCTCGGCCTGCTTGCCCGCGGCCAGGCCGCCGTCGACCCAGTCGTTGCCCGAGCCGAACGAGATCGCCGGCACGCCGCGCTTGGCGAAGGAGAAATGATCGGAGCGGAAGAAGTGGCCCGCTTCCGGCTTCGGGTCCGGCGAGTAGCTGAGGTTCCAGCGCTTGGCGGTGGCGATCAGGTCGTCCAGCAGATCCAGCCTGGCGCTGCCGGAAATGGTGAAGTTGCGCGCCGGACCGTGCGGGTCGAGCGCGTCGAGATTGATCACGCCCACCGTCTTGCCCAGCGGGTAAAGCGGATTGGCCGCGTAGTACTCGGAGCCGAGCAGGCCTTTCTCTTCCGCGGTGACGTTGAGGAACACGATGGAGCGCTCCGGCTTGGGTGCGCTCTTGAACGCGCGCGCCAGCTCGATCAGCGCCGCCGTACCGGTGCCGTTGTCCACTGCGCCGTTGTAGATCTTGTCGCCCTTGGCATCGGGTGCGCCGACGCCCAGATGATCCCAGTGCGCGCTGTAGATCACGGTCTCGTCCGGATGCTTGGCGCCGTCGATGCGGCCCACCACGTTGTGCGAAGTGATGACCTTGCTGTCCACCTTGTAGCTGGCGGAGAAGCTCTCGCCCTTCAGCGTCACCGGCTTGAACTCGCGCGTCTGCGCCTGCTTCTTCAGCGCATCGAAGTCGAGGCCGGCGCGCTTGAACAGATCCACGGCGAAATCGCGCTGGATCCATGCTTCCACCTGCGGATGCGTCTCGGCCGGCTTGTCGCGCACGATGTCGAACATCGCATTGGTGTTGGAGTTCTTCACCGTGTTCCAGCCGTAGGACGCCGGCTCCGTCTCGTGCACGATCAGCACGCCGGCCGCGCCCTGGCGTGCGGCTTCTTCGTACTTGTAGGTCCAGCGGCCGTAGTAGGTCATGGCCTTGCCGCCGAAATCGCCCTGGCCGGTCTCGAAATCCGGATCGTTGATCAGCACCACGGCGATCTTGCCGTGCAGGTCCACGCCCTTGAAGTCGTCCCAGTGGCGTTCCGGCGCCTTCACGCCGTAGCCGACGAAGACCAGTGGCGCGTCCTTGATCGCCACCTGTTTGGAACCGTCCATCGCGGCGCGCACGGCGATCTGCTCGCCCTGGGTCAGCGCCTGCGGCTTGCCGTCGACCGATACCGACAGCGCCGGCGTGCCGGCGATCTCCGCGCGCAGCAGCGGCACGGCCTGGGTCCAGGCGCGCTTGCCGTTCTTCAGGTCGCCGCCCGGCTGCAGGCCGGCGGCCTTGTACTGGGCGATCAGGTAATCGACGGTCTTGGTCTCGCCGGCGGTGGCGGGGCCGCGGCCTTCGAACGCATCGGAAGAAAGCGTCTTCACGTCGGCCGAGAGGCGATGCGGATCGAAGCTCGGCGCTTCGGCCGCCAGCACGGCGCTGGAAATGGACAGGGCGAGTAGCGAAAGGGCGAGTCGTTTCACGGGCGTTACCTGTGGGGAAAACGGACTCAATCATAGAGCGTGGTACGCGCGCCGGTCCCGTTTCTTTTTGGATCGAGATAATGTCAAAGAGTCCTAGAGACAGTTCCTGCCGTATGGAACTGCATCACAGAACGCCTGCGCACAGGCTCCCTACCATGCGCGCCGGGGAGCTAAGTGTTCGACTTCCCGCGGCGTGTCGACAGGGGGCTAGGGATAGCAGGCTCGACGTAATCCACATGGCCGTGAACGCCGCCTATTTATTTCGCCGTCCGGCGCATCGCGCGAACGGCTTTCGGGGATGGATATCCAGATATGCAAAGCGCCGGGGCGTGAGCCACCGGCGCTTTGCATATGCGGGAGGTTGATTCGCGCGGGATCAGTCGGTACCGATCACCTTGCCCGTATGCGGATCGATCTGCAGCTTCACGTCGGCGCCGGCGGGGTTCTCCGCCTTGGCGCGCCACAGGCCATCCTTGAAATCCACGTCGTGCACGTGGGTGTAACCGGCGGTGGAGAGCGAGGCACGCACGTCTGTTTCGCTGAGGCGCGAGACTTGTTCGTCGGGATACGCCTCGCCGGTGCGCGGATCGATCTTGACGGTGACGCTGCGACCATCCGCGCTTTTTGCGCGGGCCCGCCACATGCCGTCGCGGAATTTCAGATCGTGGATCTTCTTGTAGCCCTGCTGCTCGAGCTGGTTGTGCACCTGCCGTTCGGTCAGCGCGTCCTGCGCCATCGCGAGCGGAGCGGCCAGCGCTACGGCGAGCGCCAGTGCGGTGGCCAATGAAGAAGGATGAAGCTTCATCGACGTCTCCTCTTTGCGGTGGGGAATGGAGCCCGTCGAGTCTTCCTTCGGCGGACGCAACCTCGGGTGAACGAGGACGCCGCGTACACGAAGCGAAAGATGCGCTGAATAGCGCGCTGCTTGGATAGCTAGGAAAAAATCCCGGCGGCGAGTCGCTCCGACGACCTCGCCGCCGCTGGCGTGCTCGCCAGTACCGGCCATCCCCGGCAGTAGGAAGGTGGCCCGCGGCGAGGGTCGGGCTGGCAAGGGGGCACGTGCAACTGACCTCGCCGCGGGCACGTGAGCATCGTGCCGATGAGGCTCGACGCCCGGAATCAGATAAGTCCTATTAGGCGAGCCGGGTGCCGCGCGGTTCAGGCCGGGAAGTTCTGCAGCTTGTGCTCGAACGCAGCCATATCGCCGACGAACCAGAACATCGCTCCGCGATTGGTCTCATGCGCGAAATCGCGCAGCGCCTTGCTGCGTTCCAGCCACGCATCGATGTTGCCGATCACCGCGACACGCACGCCGTAGTTGACGAACTTCTGCAGCATCGCGCCGGCCAGGCGGGTGTCGAGGCGGAAGAAGTCTTCGTGCAGACGTTCGGCGGGCAAGGCGACCCACGTGGCCTCGTGCACGCCGGCCTCGGCGATCAGATCGTTCGCGTCGCGCTCCTGCGCCAGCAGCGGACCTTGCGCGGCATAGACCAGCACACGGGTGCCGGCGAGCGTGGAGATGCCTTCGAGCATGTTCCTGATCCTTCCGTGGGGCGTGGCGCGCGGCTCAGTTCATCAGCTGCTGCAGATAAGTCACTACTTCCTCTTCCGGGAGGAAGGTGAGCACGTCGTCCACTTTCAAGCCGTACTTGCGCTTGATGTCCATGAACTCGGTCCTGGCCAGCGCCAGGCGCTGCTCCGGATTGAGGCGGGCCAGTTCGTCGCGCGACAGCGGCGCGGAAGGTTTGCGATCGACAGCTGCGAGTTCTTCCTGGAACTGACGCCAGATATCGTCAGAAATGCGAGTAGGCATTGCTGCGGGGATTCTTGTCGGGAGGAGGGGAATGTAGCAGCCGCATCGCCGGATGCTAGCGGTTGATGATGGCCTGGGCGCCGCGCACCAGGATGCCGCTGCGCGATTCGCCGGGATGTTCGGCGACATAGCGGTCGATCATCTTGAGCAGCGGCTCCGGCACGGTGATGTTCACGCGGATGGCCTTGGCGGTGAGCCTGGAGGTGTCGACGTCGATGACGTGCCAGGCCCACCGGGTGGCCGGGAAATGCCTTGGGCCGCCCCTGGGGTCCTTGCCCGAGATCAGGTCGGCGAGATTCGACGCGGCGGGAAAGTCCTTGCCTTCGCTCACCACGTCTTCGAGCGCGAACAGGATGGCTTCTTCGGCCTGGGCCAGGGCCTCGTCCAGTGTGTCGCCGGCGCTGAATACACCGGGGAAGTCGGGGACGATGACACCGAAGGCGGTTTTATCGTTGCCGGTTTCGATGACGACGGGGTAACGCATAGGCACCTCGGGCAAGGCTCAAAGGCCAGCCTGCTTGAGTATGGCGGCGACCAGTCCCTTGCCCAGGTCCTTCTTGGGATGAGGAATGATCACCGTGATCCGGGCCGCGTTGCGCAGCTTGTGGTGGCTGCCGCGGACGCCGACCAGAAAGAAGCCTTTGGATCGGAGGAGCTTGAGAAGGTCGGCGCTGTTCATGGCTTTTATACACACATAGTGTGTATCGGTCAATGGGCGGGGGGTGAACAGCGACAGGCTAGAGGCCGGCGCGGGCCGATCGGCGTAACCAGGCCTGCTTTTGGGCTTGCGCTTACGCTGCACCGGGCAGGACGCGAACTATCCGATGCGCATGCGCTTCGTTCGACGGTATGCGCGACGACGCGAGCGCGACGCACCGCTCGTCGAACGAACGATCCGATATTGAGCAAGCCTGGGATTTTTGCGGCTGCTTCAGCGCAACGCTGGAAAACCGCTTGAGATGGTGGCCGAGGACGGAATCGAACCGCCGACACGGGGATTTTCAATCCCCTGCTCTACCAACTGAGCTACTCGGCCAGAAGTGCTGACGACCAGGAAGGTCATCGGTACTGCGTGGAGCCGCGCATTAAACCGAAGTTCGCCGCGGCCGTCAAGAATCCGCGTCGGGCGCCACATAGCCTTCCGGCTGTGCGACGTCGCCGCCGAACAGGAATTTTTCCATTTCCTCGCCCAGGAACTTGCGCGCCTTCGGGTCCAGCGGGTTGAGGCGGTATTCGTTGATCAGCATGGTCTGGTGCGCCAGCCATTCCTGCCACGCGGGCTTGGAGATTTCCGCGTAGATGCGCTGGCCGAGCGGGCCGGGCCAGGGGGCGAAGTCCAGGCCTTCGGCTTCGATGCCGAGCTTGGCGCAGCGGATGGTACGGCTCATCGCGGAGTTTCCTTAGAGACTTTGCAGCAGGGTGCGCACGGGAGCGGGCAGGCCGAGCGCGGCGAGGTCGCCGGTGTCGCACCAGCGCAGCGCGGGATTATCGGCGATGGCGCGATGCGCTGTCGCGCCGTCGAACAGCAGCGGCTCCACCTGCAGGCGGTAATGGCTGAAGACGTGCACGAAGGGCGCGAGCGCCTGGGCGTCGTCGATACGCGCCAGCTGCTGCGCCTTGCGCCAGGCCTCTTCGGTGCCCTCCGCTTCCGGCAGGCTCCACAGGCCGGCCCATACGCCCTGCGGGCCGCGGCGTTCCAGCAGCACGCGGCGGCGTTCGTCGCGCAGCAGCAGCATTACGGTGGAGCGCGTGGGCACGGCCTTGCCGGGCTTGGCGCTGGGCAGTTGCGCGGTGAGCTGGTCGCGTTTCGCCACGCAGTCGGCGGCGACGGGGCAGTCCTCGCACTTCGGCTTCGAGCGCACGCAGACGGTGGCGCCCAGATCCATGATCGCCTGCGTGTAGTGGGCGACGCGCGCGGCCGGCGTGTACGCCTGCGCATGCCGCCACAGTTCTTTTTCCACCGCGCTCTGGCCGGGATGCCCGTGGATGCCGAGATGGCGTGTCAGCACGCGCTTGACGTTGCCGTCGAGGATGGCGAAGCGCAGCCCGTGCGCCTGCGCCAGGATGGCACCGGCGGTGGAGCGGCCGATGCCGGGCAGGGCAGCGAGCGCATCGAAATCGCGCGGCAGTTCGCCGCCGTGCTGTTCCACGCACAGCTGCGCGGCGCGATGCAGAAAGCGGGCGCGGCGGTAGTAGCCCAGGCCCGACCACAGCGCGAGCACCGTGTCCTCATCCGCCGCGGCCAGGTCGCGCAGCGTCGGCAGCGCGCCGACGAAGCGCTGGAAGTAGGGAATCACCGTGCCGACCTGGGTCTGCTGCAGCATCACCTCCGACAGCCATACGCGGTAGGCATCGCGCGGATGCTGCCAGGGCAGGTCGTGGCGGCCATGGCGGTCGAACCACGCCAGCAGCCGGGTGGCGAAATCGGGCATCGCGAGCTTGCTCATTTCGGTGCGCGCGGCGCGGCGGGCTTGCTGTCGGCGGGCGCGGCCGCGGAAGCCGCGGACACCGGGGCGACGCCGGTCTTGATGCTCAGGCCTTCGATGCTCACGCCGCCGCTTTCCAGCTTGGCGATCTCGGCGGTGCCGCTGCCGGGCGGCACGCTCAGGCGCGGACCCTGCGGATGGTTGAGCTGCGCCCACCAGTCGGCCAGCGCCAGTGGCGGCAGGCGCAGGTCGGCGTGGTTGCCGGGGCCGTCGAGCTTGACCGCCAGCAGCAGCGGGTCGACCTGGTTGGCGGGAGTCAGCACCAGCGAGGTGTCGTAGACGCCGGCCTCGGCGTGATCGAGCTTGCCGCGCAGGCGCAGCGAGGCATCGGCGGCGCCGTGCCAGTGTGCGTCGCCGGACAGTTGCAAGGTGAGCGTGCTGCCTTGGGAGAAGTGCACGCCCAGCGCATCCAGTTGCAGCGTGTCGCCCTTCAGGCGCGGCGTCGCCGACAGATCCAGCTGCAGCGGTTCGCCCGCTGCATCCTTGGCGGAAATCGACAGCGGAAACGGCTGGCCGGAGATCAGGCTGCCGGTATCCAGCGACACGTCGCCCAGCAGCAATTCATTGCCGCGCACCAGGCTGCCGCGCGTCACGCGCACGCCGGCGTCGATGCGCGGAATCTGCGGCGGCTCGCCGGCCGAACGCGGCGGCAGGCTGGCGGCCCAGGCTTCCAGTGCGTCCAGGTCCACGCGCGGAGAATCGATCTCCAGCCGCGAAATCACCGTCTCCTTGCCCAGCAGCGCGCGCCACGGCAGCTGCAGGCGGCCGCGCGCGGCGAGCAGGATCGGCATGCTGGCGTCTTTCGCGCTCAGCGTGAGCCCCTGCAGTTCCAGCGCGGGGCGCGGAAACAAGGTGGGGCTGGCGGGGCTGGCGAGATTGAGCACCAGGCCGGCGTTGCTGGCTTCGCGCTGCAGCAGCGCGGTGAAGCGGCTCGGCTGCAGCAGCAGGTACAGCGAGATCACCGCGGTCAGCAGCCCGACCAGCGCCAGGCCGCCGACGCTCCACAGCGCGATGCGCAGCCAGCGCGGCAGGGTCACTCGCATGGCTGGCGCATACCGTCAGGCACCGATGCTGGCCGGCAGCAGGCCGTCCACGTAATCCTGGGCGTCGAACACGCGCAGGTCCGTGGCGCTTTCGCCCAGGCCGACATAGCGGATCGGCAGCCCGAACTCGCGGGCCAGCGCGAACACCACGCCGCCCTTGGCGGTGCCGTCCAGCTTGGTCACCACCAGGCCGGTCACGCCGACGATCTGGCGGAACTGGCGCACCTGGCTCACCGCGTTCTGGCCGGTGGTGCCGTCGATCACCATCAGCACCTCGTGCGGCGCGTCGGCGTCGAGCTTCTTCAGCACGCGGGCGATCTTGCCCAGCTCGTCCATCAGGCCGCCCTGGGTATGCAGGCGGCCGGCGGTGTCGGCGATCAGCACGTCGGCGCCGCGCGAGCGCGCGGCCTGCAGCGCATCGAAGATCACGCTGGCCGAATCGGCGTCCTGGCCCTGCGCGATCACCGGCACGCTGTTGCGCGCGCCCCAGGTCTTGAGCTGTTCCACCGCGGCGGCGCGGAAGGTATCGCCGGCGGCGAGCAGCACCGCGCGGTTCTCGTCGCGGTAGCGGCGCGCCAGCTTGCCGATGGTGGTGGTCTTGCCGACGCCGTTGATGCCCACGGTGAGCACCACGAAGGGCTTGCGTCCGCTGACGTCGAGCGGCTGCTGCACCGGCGCCAGCAGGGTCACCAGTTCCTTGCGCAGCGCGGCCAGCAGGGCGGCGGCGTCGCCGAACTCACGCTTGTGCATGCGCTTGCGCAGGTCTTCCACCAGCGAGGTGCTGGCCTCGATGCCGACGTCGGCGGTGATCAGGGTGGTTTCCAGCTCGTCGAGCAAAGCGTCGTCGAGCTTGGGGTTGCGGCTGAACAGCGAACTCAGGCCGCGCGCGAAGGAGCTGCCGGACAGGCGTTCGCGCCAGCTGCGCTTGGCCGGAGCGGCTTCGGCGGCGGGGACTTCGAAGGGGTGTTCCTCGGTGTCGGGTTCGGCCGGCGGGGCGGCTTCCGACAGTGCCTCGCCGAGCGCGGGGTTATCCAGCGAGCCGGTATCCGCGTCGTGCGGAATGGCCGCGACCGGAGCGCCGGCGGCCTGCTCGTCTGCAGCCTGCTCGGCCGGCGGCGGCGTGGGCGTCTCGGCGGGTTTCTTCTTCCAGAACTTGAGCATTGCGGCGGGGATTCGAAGACAATGCCGCCCATGCTACCACCCCCGACTTTTCCTCCCCGACTCCCAGCCGGCACCCCGCGCATCGCAGCGCGGCCGCGGTTCACATGAGCGGCGCGGCCGGGCGCATCCGCATCATCGGCGGCACGCTGCGCAATTCCCGTCTGGACGTACCCGGACTGCCGGGCCTGCGCCCCACCGCCGAGCGGGTGCGCGAAACGCTGTTCAACTGGCTGGCGCCGGTGATCGCCGGTGCGGAATGCCTGGATCTGTGCGCAGGGACCGGGGCGCTGGGCATCGAGGCGCTGTCGCGCGGCGCGGCGCGCACGCAGTTCGTGGAGCGCGATCCGCGCGCGGCGCAGGCCCTGCGCGGCAACCTTGTCCGCTTGAAGGCGGCCGGCGGCGAGGTGGCGGCGGCGGATGCCGGGGCTTACCTGCAAGGCCCGGCGCGGCCGTATGGCGTGGTCTTCCTCGACCCGCCCTTCGCGCTGGAGCTGTGGGAGCCGCTGTCCAGGCGGCTGGAAAGCGGCGGCTGGCTGTCGCCTTCGGCGTGGATCTACGTCGAATCGCCGCGCGGCAAGACGCTGGGCCTGCCGCCTGCGTGGCAGCTGCATCGCGAGGGCCATGCCGGCGAGGTGCGCTACGCACTCTATCGGCGGGTTGCCTGAGCCAGCCCAGGCGCTAAGCTACCGGTCCTTTTCGCCGCAGCGTCGAAGCCCACGTGAATCCGCCGGTCAATACGCGTCTCGCCGTCTATCCGGGCACCTTCGATCCGATCACCAACGGACACGCCGACCTGGTCGCGCGCGCCGCGCCGCTGTTCGAGCGGGTGGTGGTGGCCGTGGCCGAAAGCCAGAACAAGGGCGGCAAGGGCCCGGGCTTCAGCCTCAACGAGCGCATCGCGCTGGCGCGTCTGGCCCTGGCCGACCTGCGCAACGTGGAAGTGCGCGGCTTCGACTGCCTGCTGGCGGACTTCGTGCGCGAAATCCACGCCGGCGTGATCATCCGCGGCCTGCGCGCGGTGTCGGACTTCGAATACGAATTCCAGCTGGCCAGCATGAACCGCCATCTGATTCCCGGTGTGGAAACGCTGTTCCTCACCCCGGCCGAGCAGTACAGCTTCATCTCGTCTTCGCTGGTGCGCGAGATCGGCCGCCTCGGCGGCGACATCTCCGGTTTCGTGCACCCGGCCGTGCAGCAGGCGATGCGCCAGCGCCGTATCTAGGGAACCTCTGATCTATTCCTACGTACCCGGCATGACGTCCAGAAGGCCCGCAGGCGTGGCCGCGCGGCGCCGGGAAGACTGGCCGTCTTGCCAAGTCGCGCGGCCACGCCTGCGGGCCTTCTGGACGTCACCCCATCTTTAAATCTAACTCGTTGCGGTGACGGGCACGTAGGAATAGATCAGAGGTTCCCTAAGCGTGGTTTGCATCGGGGGCGCTCGTGTATGCTCCCGGCCATCCTGCGGACAGGGGCAGCGTTCCCGTCAGCGGCACCGGAGGGTCCTGTCTTCCGGGATCCACCTCCAGACTTCCAAGAACTCCAGGGTGACCACCATGTACAAGTACGCACTCCTTGCCGCCATCGCGCTCGGCTCGCTGGCCCTCGCCGGCTGCAACAAGGGCGAGGACGAGAACGCCAGCCAGGCCACCACGCAGACCGCGCAGGTTTCCAAGCCGACCGACCCGAACGACGCCAAGGCCTGGAACGCGTACCTCGGCCAGATCGTGCAGAAGAACATGCAGGGCATGACCGCCGATCGCCCGTACCCCTACCTGGTGAACGCCGGCGACAGCGACGACGACAAGGCCAAGCGCGACCGCCAGCTGTCGAACGTGCAGGACACCGTGGCCCGCGGCGTGCTGCCGGGCAATATGCTGGTGTTCGCCGGTCCGGAATCGGCCAAGACCGCCGACCTGATCATCGAAGCCTTCAAGGATGCCAAGCCGGGTTCCTTCAAGGACGTGATCATCCTGTTCATCGGCGACCAGGCCGACGAGGCGCGCGTCACCACCGCGCTGCAGCCGACCGGCGCCAAGCTGCGCTTCGTGGCGATGTAAGCCAGGGCTGCGGCCTTCGCGGCAAGAACCCGCGGCGTGCAGACGCCGCGGGTTTTTTTATTGGGCGAAATCCCGGGCCCCGGGCCGATTGCTGCGCCGCGGCATCCGGC
This sequence comes from Dyella marensis, assembly GCF_049532885.1. Lineage (NCBI taxonomy): Bacteria > Pseudomonadati > Pseudomonadota > Gammaproteobacteria > Lysobacterales > Rhodanobacteraceae > Dyella > Dyella marensis. Next base: position 3,945,328 of record NZ_CP064029.1, on the reverse strand, counting down.
GCTACCGTGTACACTCGCGCGATGTCCCTGAAAATCCTCGATACCTGCGTCAACTGCGACGTATGCGAACCGGTCTGTCCGAACAAGGCTATCTCGCTGGGCGAGGAGTACTACGTGATCGACCCGGCGCTGTGCACCGAGTGCGTGGGGCATCATGACGAACCGCAATGCATCGAGGTCTGCCCGGTCGAATGCATCCTGGTCGACCCCGAGCACACCGAGACGCAGGAACAGCTTCAACTCAAGTACCGCCAGTTGATGAACGAGGGGCAGGCATGAGGTTTTCCGTGAAGTGGCCGGCGCTGCGCGCCCGCGCCGTGCTGTTGGGCCTGCTGCTGGTCAGTGGCGCCGCCTGTGCGGATGGTCCGCATAACGTTCCCGCCGCGGCGAAGACGCCAACCGCGCTGAAGGGCCCGGGCAAGGCCGCCATCGCCAGCGCCAACTTCCACGCCACCGAGGCCGGCCTCGAAGTGATCGCCAAGGGCGGCAACGCCTTCGACGCGGCGATCGCGGTGGCCTCCGCGCTGTCGGTGGTGGAACCGGAAAGCTCCGGCATCGGCGGCGGTTTCATGGCGGTGCTGCACCGCGCTGCCGACGGCAAGGACATCTTCATCGATGCGCGCGAGACCGCGCCGGCTTCGGTGAACGCCAAGGACTACCTCAGCGCCGACGGCTCGCCCAACCGCGACGCCGCGCTCAACGGCCCGCTCTCCGCCGGCATTCCCGGCGAACCGGCCGGCCTGGCCTGGCTGGCCAGGCACTACGGCAAGCTGCCGCTGAAGGAGTCGCTGGCCCCGGCGGTGCGCCTGGCCCGCGACGGTTTCGAGCCGGACAGCCGCCTGCTCAACGCCATCGAGGAACGCCAGAAGGACATCCGGCGCTGGCCCGCTTCCGCCGCCAAGTTCCTGCCGGGCGGCAAGGTGCCGGGCAAGGGCGAAACCTGGCGCGATCCCGGCCAGGCCCGCACGCTGGAACGGCTGGGAGAGCAGGGCCACGACGGTTTCTATCGCGGCGACGTGGCGCAGAAGCTGGTCGCCGCGGTGAACGCGGCCGGCGGCCACTGGAGCGCCAAGGACCTGGAGAGCTACCAGGTGAAGGAGCGCGCGCCGATCGTGGTCGACTACCGCGGCTACCGCATCGTCACCGCGCCGCCGCCTTCCTCGGGCGGCGTGGCGGTGGCCGAGATCCTCAATATTCTTTCCGGCTTCGACCTGGCCAAGCTGGACGACGCGCACCGCACGCATCTGGTGATCGAGGCGATGCGCCGCGCCTTCCGCGACCACAACGATTACCTGGGCGACCCGGACTTCGTGAAGATGCCGCTGGACATGCTGCTGTCGCCTTACTACGCGGCCGGCCTGCGCCAGACCATCCTGCCGGACAAGGCCACGCCTTCCGCGATGCTGCCGGCGAGCACCGGCGTCGATCCGGGCATGCACACCACGCATTTCTCGGTGATCGACCGCGAGGGCAATATCGCCTCGATCACGCTCACGGTTAACTACACCCTGGGTTCCACCTTCGTCGCCGACGGCACCGGCGTGCTGCTCAACGACGAGATGGACGACTTCGCCCTGGTGCCGAACATGCCTAACGTCTACGGCCTGCTCGGCAGCGCCGCCAACGCGCCGGCACCGGGCAAGCGCATGCTGTCGTCGATGACGCCGAGCATCGTGTTCGGTACCGACCGCGTCGGCGTGATCGGCTCGCCGGGCGGCTCCACCATCATCACCCAGGTGCTGGAAGGCATCATGGCGTTCATCGACGGCAAGGACGCGCTCGGCATCGCCGGGCAGAAGCGCTTCCATCACCAGTACATGCCGGACCGCGTGGACGTGGAGGAGGGCGTGTTCGACGCCGCCACCGCCGACGCGCTGACCCGCATGGGCCATACGCTGAAATCCCGCTCGCCGTGGGGCTATATGAACGTGGTCACCTGGGATCTCAAGAGCGGCAAGCTCGACGCGGCCAGCGATCCGCGCCGGCCGTCGGGCCTGGGCAAGGTGCAGTAAGAGGAACGCCGGCGCGCTGCTAAGGGGGCGCGCGCCGGTGCCATGAGACAAGTGGTAGGGCAGGGGATTTCCATGCAGTTGTGGTCGCTCACCGGTAACTCCCAGCAGCTCGACGGCGGTGCCATGTTCGGTAACGCGCCGAAGGCATTGTGGTCGCGCTGGATCGCGCCCGATGCGCAGAACCGCATCCCGCTGGCCTGCCGCTGCCTGCTCGCCAGGGGTCTGGACGGCCGCAACGTGCTGTTCGAAACCGGCATCGGCGCCTTCTTCGAGCCCGCGCTGCGCGAACGCTACGGCGTGGTGGAAGAACGCCACGTGCTGCTCGACTCGCTGGCCCAGGCCGGTTTGTCGCACCAGGACATCGACGTGGTGGTGCTGTCGCACCTGCACTTCGACCATGCCGGCGGCCTGCTCGCCGCGTGGGAAGAAGGCGAGCCGCCCAGCCTGCTGTTCCCCAAGGCCACCTACGTGGTGGGCGCCGAACACTGGCGCCGCGCGCAGCAGCCGCATCCGCGCGACCGCGCCTCGTTCATTCCCGAACTGCAGGCGCTGCTGGAAGACAGCGGGCGGCTGGAGCTGGTCGAAGGCGAGCATTCCGCGACGCTGGGCGCGTCGGTGCGCTTCAGCTATTCGGACGGCCATACGCCCGGGCTGATGCTGGCCGAAGTGGGCGGCGTGGTGTTCTGCGCCGACCTCATCCCCGGCCGCTTCTGGGTGCACCTGCCGATCACCATGGGCTACGACCGCTACCCCGAAGAGATCATCGACGAGAAGCGCGCCTTCCTCGAAGACAAGCTCGCGCGCGGCATCGAACTGTTCTTCACCCACGACCACGACTGCGCCATCGCGCGTGTGGTGCGCGACGAGCGCGGCCGCTACGGCACCGCCGACGAACGGCGCGAGCTCGCCGGGCTGGTGCGCGCATGAGCGCGCGGCAATGGCTGGCGGGGCTTGCCGGCGCGGTGCTGGTGCTGGCGGGGCTCGGGCTGGTGGCGATGACCGAGCAGGCGGCGATCGAGCATCGCGTCGCGTCCGAGCGCCACGGCGGCCAGGTGCTGGACGTGCAGGGCGATGCGCGCCCCGATGTCGGCAAGGACCGCTATATGGTCCGCGTCAGCGGCCGCCTCAACGTGGTGGATGCGCCGCTCGATCCCGAATTCAACCAGCGCGTGGCCACGCCGGTGCTGGTGCGCCACGTGGAGATGTTCCAGTGGCGCGAAGTGCGCGTCGGCAGCGACGTGCACTACGAGCAGGACTGGGTCGACCGCCCGCTCGACGCCAGCCGTTTCGAAAAGCCCGCCGGCCACGCCAACCCGGGCGCCTTTCCCATCCAGGGCAAGCAGTTCGATGCCGGCCTGGTGAAGATCGGCGGCTATGCGCTCGCTCCCGCCTTGCTGCATGCCTTGCCGGGCGGCGACCTGATCGGTCCCGATCTGAAGACGCTGCCGGCCAATCTCGCCGCGAGTTTTTCCAGCTACGGCGATTACCTGGTGACCAGCGCCAGCCCCGAGCATCCGCGGCTGGGCGACCTGCGCGTGAGCTGGGAAGCCATCCCGGTGCAGGTGCTCACCGTCTTCGCCCGTCCGCAGGGCGACCTGCTGGTGCCGGCCAGCGACGCCGCCGACGGCAAGGGCTATGACGTGCAGGTCGGCGAACGCCGCCTGGTCGACGTGCTGCCGGACGTGCCGGAGCCGCCGGTCTTCGCCGTGGCGCGGCGCGTGCTGGCGGTGCTGCTGGTCAGCCTGGGCATCTTCCTGCTGCTGCGCAGCCGGATGTCCGACCATCACGCGCCGCTGATCGCGCTGGGCGCGGGCGTGCTGCTCGCCGGCGCCGTGGCGGGGGTCATGTGGCTGGGCAAGGACCTGCAGGCCAGCGCGTACTGGTTCGTGCTCGCGGTGGCGGGGCTCGCCGTGGTGGTGTGGCGGCTGCATGCACGGGCGGCTCACTGAATGCCGCTCAATCTCGTCATTCCGGTGAAAGCCGGAATGACGGATCTTGGACGTTGACCCCACCGCACACACGGGACGAGGCATGGCGGAGCAAGTCGATGTTCTGGTGGTGGGCGGCGGCATCAACGGCGCCGGCATCGCGCGCGATGCGGTAGGCCGCGGCTTGAGCGTCTGGCTGTGCGAGCAGGACGACCTGGCCGCGCACACCTCCAGCGCCAGCACCAAGTTGATCCATGGCGGCCTGCGCTATCTGGAGCAGTTCGAATTCGCCCTGGTGGGCAAGGCGCTGGCCGAGCGCGAGGTGCTGCTGCGCGTGGCGCCGCACATCATCTGGCCGCTGCGCTTCGTGCTGCCGCACCAGTCGCATCTGCGCCCGGCGTGGATGATCCGCCTGGGCCTGTTCCTCTACGACCATCTGCAGCGCGGCCGCCGCAGCCTGCCCGGCTCGCGCCGGGTGCGCCTGTCCCGGCATGCGGTGGGCCAGCCGCTGCGCGAGGAATTCCTCACCGGCTTCGTCTACTCCGACGCCTGGGTGCAGGACGCCCGCCTGGTGGTGCTCAACGCGATGGACGCCGTGCAGCGCGGCGCGCGCGTGATGACGCACACGCGCTGCGTCAGCGCGCGGCGCAGCGGCGACCGCTGGCTGGCGCGCCTGCAGGGCGCGGACGGCAGGATCACCGAAGTGGCGGCGCGCGCGCTGGTCAATGCCACCGGTCCGTGGGCCGTCGATTTCCTCGACGACGTCGCCGCCGAAGGCCACGACCGCAGCCTGCGCCTGGTCAAGGGCAGCCATATCGTGGTGCCCCGGCTGTACGAGCATCGCTACGCGTACATCTTCCAGCAACCTGACCGGCGCATCGTGTTCGCCATTCCCTACGAGCGCGAGTTCACCCTGATCGGCACCACCGACGTCGAATACCGCGCCGACCCGGCGCATCCGCGCATCGATGCGGAGGAAATCTCGTACCTGTGCGACGCGGTCAACCGCTACTTCAAGCGCAGCATCGCGCCGGCCGACGTAGTGTGGAACTACAGCGGCGTGCGTCCGCTGCTCGACGACGAAAGCGGCAAGGCCTCGGAAGTGACGCGCGATTACCTGCTGGAGATCGAGCCGGCCAGGGGCGCGCCCCTGCTCAACGTGTTCGGCGGCAAGCTCACCACCTTCCGCAAGCTGGCCGAGGAAGCGGTGGACAAGCTCGCGCCCCTGCTCGGCAACAAGGAACCCGCCTGGACCGGCAAGGGCCACCCGCTGCCCGGCGGCGATATCCAGGACGTCGACGGCCTGGCGCAGCAGCTGCGCGCCACGCGTCCCTGGCTGGGCGAGGCGATGGCCTGGCGCCTCGCGCATACCTACGGCAGCCAGTCGGTGCGCGTGATCGGTAATGCCGCTTCGCTGGCGGAACTCGGCGAGCATTTCGGCGCCGATCTCTACGCCAGCGAAGTGGACTACCTGCGCCGCTACGAATGGGCGAGCTGCGCCGAGGACGTGCTGTGGCGGCGCACCAAGCTGGGCCTGCACGTGGGTGCGGAAGGCGCGGCGCGGCTCGACGCGTATTTCGCCAAGAACTGAGATTCCGATTCACACGCCGGGCGCGGACGGCCCGGCGCATCCTGAGGAGAGCGGTGGAATGCGGCAGACGATCGGTGAATTGATTTCGGAAGCGCTGGCGATGTTCATCATCATCGGCCTGGGCGACTCGGTGGCGTGCATGTACGTGCTGTACGACCCCAGCCCGTACCAGAATGCCTACTGGGGCGTGTGCATCGCCTGGGGCCTGGCGGTGACCATCGCCATCTACGCCACCGCGTCGGTGTCCGGCACGCATGCCAACCCGGCGGTGACCTTGGCGCTGGCGCTGTTCCGCGGCTTTCCCTGGAAGAAGGTGCTGCCGTACACGGTAGCGCAGGTGATCGGCGCGTTTCTCGGCGCGGCCATCGTCTACGTGCTGTTCGGGCCGGTGATCGATCATTACAACCAGACGCACGGGCTTACCCGCGAAGCCGGCGGAGCGGCCGGCGTGTTCTTCACCCATCCGGGGCTGGCGATCACGCCGATGCATGCGCTGCTGGACCAGGTGATCCTTACTGCCTTCCTGCTGTTCGGCATCTTCGCCATCACCGAGCGCTTCAACGAGATGGCGCCCGGCGCCAATTCCGGCGCGCTGATGATCGGCCTGCTGGTGGCGACCATCGGCGCCTCGATGGGCTATCTCGAAGCCTGGGCGATCAACCCCGCGCGCGATTTCGGCCCGCGCGTGTTCGCCTTCTTCGCCGGCTGGGGCAGTTCGGCCTTGCCCAGTCCGGACAACTACTGGTGGGTGCCGATCGCCGGTCCGCTGATCGGCGGCGTGGTCGGTGCCGGCGCGTACCAGCTGCTGGTGCATCCGTTCCTGCCGGCGCGCGTGCGCGAGCTGGAAGCGGCGCGCGCGGCCGCCGCGCAGGGCAAGCCGGTTTCCTCTTCCAGCACGTCGGCCTGAGCGAGGCGTTCCATGGACAAGACCTACATCCTGGCGATCGACCAGGGCACCACCAGCTCGCGCGCCATTCTGTTCGACCACGACGGCCACATCGTGGGCACCGCGCAGCGCGAATTCCCGCAGGTGTTCCCGCAGCCCGGCTGGGTGGAGCACAACCCGCGCGAGATCATGACCAGCGTGCTGGTGACCATGACCGAGGTGATCAACCAGGCCGGCGTGGACCCGGCGCGCATCGCCGGCATCGGCATCACCAACCAGCGCGAGACCACGGTGGTGTGGGACAAGAGCAGCGGCCAGCCGATCCACAACGCCATCGTGTGGCAGTCCCGCCAGACCGCCGCGATCTGCGAGCGGCTGAAGCAGGAAGGCTACGACGAGCTGGTGCGCGGCAAGACCGGCCTGCTGATCGACGCGTACTTCGCCGGAACCAAGGTGCGCTGGATCCTCGACCACGTCGACGGCGCGCAGGAGCGCGCGGAACGCGGCGAGCTGCTGTTCGGCACCATCGACACCTGGCTGATCTGGAACCTCACCGGCGGCAAGGTCCACGTCACCGACTACACCAATGCCTCGCGCACGCTGATCTACGACATCTACCGGCGCCAGTGGGACGATGAGCTGCTGCGGATGCTGAACATTCCGCGCGCGATGCTGCCTGAGGTGAAGTCCTCCAGCGAGATCTACGGCCAGACCTTGCCCAAGCATTTCTTCGGCCGCGAAGTGCCGATCGCCGGTATCGCCGGCGACCAGCAGGCCGCGCTGTTCGGCCAGGCCTGCTTCGAGCCGGGCCTGGCCAAGAACACCTACGGCACCGGCTGCTTCATGCTGATGAACACCGGCGAGAAAGCGGTGGCGTCGAAGAACGGCCTGCTCACCACCATCGCCTGGGGTGTCGACGGCAAGGTCGAATACGCGCTGGAAGGCAGCATCTTCGTCGCCGGCTCGGTGATCCAATGGCTGCGCGACGGCCTGCGCATGCTGGGCAAGGCCAGCGATTCGCAGGACTACGCCGAGCGCGCGCGCGACAGCGAGGGCGTGTACTTCGTGCCGGCCTTCGTCGGCCTGGGTGCGCCGTACTGGCGCAGCGACGTGCGCGGCGCGGTGTTCGGCTTGTCGCGCGGCACCACCAAAGAGCAGTTCATCCGCGCGGCGCTGGAATCGATGGCGTACCAGACCCGCGACGTGCTCGAAGCGATGCAGAGCGATTCGGGCATCGAGCTGAAGGAGCTGCGCGCGGACGGCGGCGCCATCGCCAACGATTTCATGGCGCAGTTCCAGGCGGACATTCTCGACGTCACCCTGCTGCGGCCGAAGGTGCAGGAGACCACCGCACAGGGTGCTGCGTATCTGGCCGGGCTCGCGGTGGGCTTCTGGCAGAGCCGCGAGGAGATCGCGCGGCGCTGGGCGGTGGACCGGGAGTTCAAGCCGTCGATGGCGCAGGAGAAGCGCGAGAAGCTTTATGGCGGCTGGAAGAAGGCGGTGCGGGCGACGATGGAGTTCACGCCGGACTGATCGTCACGCCCGCGTAGGTTGGGGTGAGCCGAAGGCGAACCCCAACAGGGGCGCATGCGTAGCGGAGACGTTGGGGTTCGCTGCGCTCACCCCAACCTACGCTGTTCAATGCGGCTTCTGCTCCGCAAACGAATGCACATGGTCCGCCCAGCGGATCGCTTCCAGATACGCCGCCGCCATGCGCCGGATATGCTGCGGCGAGGCTTCGCCGCCGCGCAGCTCGCCGGCTTCCCAGCGCTGCACCTGTTCCAGCAGCGGCGCGAACGGCCCCTGCTGTTCCAGCAGGGCGGCGCGGATGTCCGGGGCCAGCGGCAGATGCTGCAGCAGCAGTTCCATCGGCGCGCACATCAGGCTTTCCAGCAGCGAGAACAGGCCGGTGGTGAAGGCCATCTCGCGCTGCTCGCGCGACAGGTTCTGCGCCAGCTGCTCGCACATGTGGGCGCGGATCAGCGCGGCGCGCAGCAGTTCCGGCGGACGGTCGTCCATGCCGCTCAGCGCCATGGTGCTGATCCAGTTGCGCATGCGGGTCAGGCCGAAAAAGATCGCCGCCTGCTCCACCGACTTCAGCTGGCGCGGCAGCGCGAAATAAGCGGAGTTCACGCAGCCCAGCAGCTTGTAGCTGAGGATCACGTCGTTGCGGATGATCTGGCCCAGCTCCACCGGGCCGTTGCCGTCCTCGTCCAGCGCGCGCAGCAGGCGCAGCACGCTCAGGCGGTTGGCGGTGAGCACCGGCATGTCCACTTTCTCGGGACGCAGCAGGTACGGCCCCTGGATGCCGGCGAACGGCAGCGCCATGCAGCGGTTGCAGGTGTCGTGGTCGTTCACGTGGCCGGCCACCACGTGCAGGCCGCGCGCGTGCAGCGCTTCGCAGCGCTCGCGCAAGGTGGCTTCTTCGAGCCGGCTGGCATCCAGCCGCACGTAGCGCGACAGATCCAGCAGCACGCGCAGTTCGTCCAGGTCGCCGGCTTCGCCGTCCAGGTCCAGCAGCAGCGCGCAGCCGCGCGCCGACAGCTGGCGCAGGCGCTCCAGCAGCAGCACGTCGTGGATGGCCTGCGGCGAAACGACCAGGCCGATGCGCGGGTGGCGCAGCACCTGGTCGGCCTGTTCCAGCACCAGCTCGCGCGGCAGGCGCACGAACACGCGGTTGCCGCGGGCCCACTGGGTGACCGAGCCGTCGATGATGGTGGAGAGCAGGCGGTGGCCGAGCGCGGCCTCGTCCTCGCCGTCTTCCTGCAGCAGCAGCTCGTACGCCATCAGCTGGCGGTCGCGGTCGAGCATCGGGATGCGCACTACCGGCAGCGGCGAGCTGGCGGCGGTGCCGGCCAGGGCGGCGGCGTGGGCTTGGGCGGCTTCTACAGCGGTATCGGTCATGGAGAGGTCGGCCAGCGATGGTCCTGCGCCGGGGCAGGGCCGTGGGGGTTCGCCCGCCGCGTGCGGCAGGTCCTTCAGGTGGGGCGTTTCAAGGTCAGGCTTCCGCCAGCGAGAGCGAGCGGTGATCGATGCGCAAGGTGCCGCCGGGGCCATACACCCCCGACTCGGCGCCGCCGGTCAGCACCGCCAGGGCCTGGCGCACCTGGCGCAGGCGCTGTCCGACGATCTGGCCATTGTTCCGGTTGGCGCGCTGGCAGTCGGCGAGCGCGGCCATCACGCCGTTCCAGGCCGCGCTTTGCGCGGGCGTGGCGGCGGCGATGGCGCGCGCCAGCTGCTGGCGCTCGGCATCCAGTTGTTCCAGGCGATCCAGTTGGGCCTGCTTGTCCTGCCCGGCGAGATGCAGCGCGTCGGCGTCGGCGCGCTCCAGCGCATCGCGTTCGGCGGCCAGTGCTGCGGTCAGCCGGGATGCGCTGTGGCGCATCTCGCCGAGCACGGCGTCAAAGGCGTCGCTCATCTCGTGGTGCAGGCCGGCGCTCATGGCTTGCCGCTGAGCTGGCCTTCCATGGAGATCAGGCCGTCGGCGATCTTGCCGGCGTCGACGCGGTAGCTGCCGTCGGCGATCGCCGCGCGAATCTGCTCCACGCGCTTGGTGTCGATGGCCGGGGCCTTGTCTCCCTGCGCGGCGGTGAGCGCGCGTGCCGACTCGGTGAGCTTCACGCTGTCGTCCGCCTTGGCCGCGGGAGCGGCCTCGGTCGCCGGCGGGCTGGCCTGGGCCTGGGCATTCTGGTTGCCCTTGGCCTGGGGAAGTACCGGCAATCCATTGGAGGTGATGGTGGTGTTCATGAGACGTGTCCTTGAGGGCTTGTCGACCCTTCAAACCGGTTATCGGCGGCGGGCGGGTGAACTTTAGCGGGGTCGGAAGGCGGGGTCATGGCAGGGCTTCCACCACCCCGGGGTCGCGCACCATGGCGTCCACGGTGCGGCCGGAGCTGTCGTTGCGCACACGCAGGCGGGCGCCGGTGTCGCCGCCGCCCAGGGCCACCCCGGAGGCGCGCACCTCGATGCCGTCCAGGCGGGCGATCAGCTGCACGCGGTCGCCCGCGCGCACGGTCTGGCGGCCGCCGAACGCGGCCGGCGCCAGCACCGCGCCGGCGCCCAGCGGGCGCGACAGCAGGCGGCCGGCGACCTGGTCCAGGCCGTCGATATAGCCGTAGCCCAGGCGGGTGACGTCGCGCTCCTCGCCGCGCACGTCGGCGGCGGTGACGCCGTCGCCGCGCTGCAGCGGCTTGTTCGCCACCAGCACCGTGCGGAACAGCTGCAGCTTCACCGGCACCTGCATGCGCCAGCCGGTGCTCGGACAGCGCACTTCCACGCTCATGCGCGGCGCGGCGCGCGCGCCATCGGGCAGGGCGGCCTGCCAGGGCTGGGCGCAGGACGGCGGCTGCAGGCGCGTATCCGCCGGCTCCGCCGCGGCCACCACGCGGTTGCCCGGCTGCTCGAAATGCTGGCGCAGCCATTGCTCGGCCACCCGCCGCGGTTCGTCCGCGGCGGCATGCGCCGGGCCCGCCGCCAGCAGCGGCAGGAGCAGCAGCAAGGGCGGCGCGCGGTGCTTCATGCCTCGGCTTGCGCCAGCAGCTGGCTGAGCTGCTGATGGATGGATTCGCGCTCGCGCTCGACCTGGTCGGACAACTGCGCGGCCTGGGCGGTCTGGCCCTCGCCGAGCAGGCGCACGAAGTTGCCGGCGTGGCCGGACAGGCGCTGTCCGGCTTCGAGCAGGGTGGCGGCGGCCGGATGTTCGGCGCGCTGCGCGCCCAGGCGGGCCAGGGCGCGGTCGAAGGTGGCGGTGTCGAACCAGCGCCGGTCCAGCGCGGCCGGTTCGTGCAGGGCCAGCTCCATCGCCTGGCGCAGGCCCTGGATGGACTCGCGCAGGCTCAGGCTCAGGCTGGCCACCGACGCGGTGTCGGCGTGGTCCAGCCAGCCCAGGCACAGCCGGTGCGACAGCACGGCGGCGCGGTCCAGCGACTCGGCCTGGCGGATCGCCTCCATGCTGCGCCGCTGCAGCGCGCCCAGCGTGGCCTGGGCCGCGGCGATGCGCGCGTTCTGCGCATCGCAGCCCTGCTGCGAGCCCTGCACGCGCGCGGCGATGGCGCGCAGCGCCTCGCCCTCGCGCTCCAGGGTGCCGGCGGTATGCCCGGCGCGGTCCTGCGCGCGCTCCAGGCGCTGCACGCCCTGGCGCACGTCGCCGTCGAGCTGCTGCGAGAACGCGCCGATGGACGCGGTCACCGCTTCGATCTGGTCAGTGGCCTGGGTGGTCTTTTCCGCCAGCTGCTTCACTTCGTCGGCGACGATGGCGAAGCCGCGGCCGGCCTCGCCCGCGCGCGCCGCCTCGATGGCGGCGTTGAGCGCGACCAGGTTGGTCTGATGCGCGACCTCCTGCACGGTGGAGGTGAGCTTGCGGATCTGCGCGACCTGCTCGGCCAGCTTGCTCTGGTTGCGGTTCATTGCCGACAGCGCGCTGCGCAGCAGGCGCAGCTGGCCATCGAGTTCGGTGACGGTCTCGGCGCCCTGGCGGTTGTGCGCGGTGGCCTGCGCCAGCTCGCCGGCGGCCTGCTGCAGGGATGTCGAGATCCCGGCGCCTTGCTCCGTCAAGCGGCCGACGCTGTCGCGCGCCTCGCCGGTGGCCTGGTGCAGGGATTCCTGCGCGCGCAGCACGGTCTGCGCGGTGCCCATCACCAGGCTTTGCTGTTCCACCGCCTGCAGCGCGATGGCGGCCGGTTCGCGCGGCGCGAGGCGCGCCAGCAGCGGGGCCAGCGCCTCGGCCAGGCGCGGGTGGCGGCGCGCGAGCTGCTCGGCCTTCGAGGTGTCGCCGCTGGCGGCGGCCTGGGCAAGGTCGGCGATGGCTTTGGCCGGGATAAGGCTCATGGATAAGGTGTTCCTTGGGTCTACGCGTCTGCGTAGAGATCGTCCGGAGATGGCGGAACTTGAGGAAGCAAGGGGTGTGCCACGGGTCGAAGCGCAGCTTGCAGGATGTCCCGCGCGTAAAAAAACGGCCGGAGTCTGCACTCCGGCCGTTCTTCGTCGTTCCGGCGCCGATCCGCGCTATCCGGATCAGTTGCCGTTGCTCAGCGCTTTAACGCCAGTGCGGGCGGCCATAGCCATAGGCCATCGGGCGCCACGGCGAGAACACCGGGCGCGGACGGAAGACCTGCGGCATCCACGGCGAATAGCCGTAGGACGGCTGGCTCCACGGCGCGAAGCCGATGGCCGGGAAGGCCCACGGCGCGTACCCGTACGACGGACGGCCGTAGAGCATGTCCAGCAGCTGGCCCAGGATGATCTGTTCGATCGTGGGCTGCTGAGCCACCGGCTTGTGGGCCGGCGGCTGTTCGACTGGCGGCTGCTGAACCGGCGGCTGTTCGGCGGGCGGCTGCTGAACCGGCGGCTGCTCGGCGGGCGGCTGCTGAACCGGCGGCTGTTCGGCGGGCGGCTGCTGAACCGGCGGCTGTTCGGCGGGCGGCTGCTGAACCGGCGGCTGCTCGGCGGGCGGCTGCTGAACCGGCGGCTGCTCGGCGGGCGGCTGCTGAACCGGCGGCTGTTCGGCGGGCGGCTGCTGAACCGGCGGCTGTTCGGCGGGCGGCTGCTGAACCGGCGGCTGTTCGACGGGCGGCTGCTGAACCGGCGGCTGCTCGGCGGGCGGCTGCTGAACCGGCGGCTGCTCGACGGGCGGCTGCTGAACCGGCGGCTGCTCGGCGGGCGGCTGCTGAACCGGTGGCTGCTCGACGGGCGGCTGCTGTACCGGCGGCTGTTCGGCGGGCGGCTCCACCCACGAGTTGCGACCCGGCACATCGTCGGGCCGCACACCGTTATTGCCCTCGTTGGAGGACGAACTGAACCGCCTGTTGACATTGCGCCCCGCCGCGAACCAGGCCTTGCCGGTGGACAGGAAGCTCTGACCCTCGGCATGGATATCGCGCTTGGCGGCGATGATGCCGTCGTTGGTCAGCGAGGTAGCCACGGCCAGATGAATGTCGTGATCCGACATCACTTTGCCGCCCTCCAGGACATGCATGTTGCCGCCGCTGGTCAGGTTGACCGAGTCGATGGCTTTGACCTTGCCGGCGATATTCACGCCTACACCGGTTTCCGTGCCCTGCATGCGAATCGCATTGGCGTACATGCTGCCCATCGAGCCCACGTCCAGGGCCACGGTCGGAGCCGTTCCCGTGCCAGCGATATCAGCGGTGACGATCGAGTTGCCATTGCTGCCATAACTCACGCGGTTGTGGCCGGTGACCACGCGCAGCTGCTTGGCCTGCAATTCGGCATTCAGCGCGATGCTGCGCGCCATCAGGTCCGCCATCTCGACGCCACGGGCATCGATGCCCGTGCCGGCGACGTTGATGACGCCCTTGGCCACATCGATCGAAGCCACTTGGCCCTGAGCGTTGAGCTGCGGCGTGCCGGTGGTGAGCGTGACGCGCGAAGCGTTGATGAAGCTGGCGCCGTTGGCATTGATGCCATTGGGATTGGCGACGATCAGGGCAGCCTTCTGGCCGCCGATTTCCAGTGCACCGTTGAGCTGCGATGCGGCACTGCCGGTGACCTCGGCGATGATCACCGAGGCGGCGCCATTGGTCAGATTCGCGTTGCCGGCGATAGTGCCGGCCAGCTCGGTGTGCGCGCCATTCTGGCTGTTGTTGAGCACCTTGCCCTGGGTGCCGACATCGAACTGGGCGAACTGGTTATGCGATACGCCCGCGCTGTTCGGCGCGGCGATATCGACCACCGGGGCCTGGGTGCCGGCCGGCACCGTCGCCATTGCGCCACCCATCGGCAGCACCAGCGCGATCGCCGCGTACAGCTCGGGGCGACCCGGTTTCTTCTTGCTTGATTTGGACATTGCAATGCCTTGTGTTTGAAGAGCCCCTGTACCGGCAACCTTTCCCTGGCGCACCGGAATACCGCGCCGGCCACTGCGGCCGGCGACGAACAGATCCGGCGCTCAGAAGCGCGCGGTCATGCGCAGCGACACGTTGAAGCCGCCGTCGGGCACTGCCTTCGGTTTGCTTAGCACGCGTCCCACCGACACGTCGTAGCCGAAGCGCGCGACCTGTCCGCGCAGGCCCAGGCTCACGCTGCTGAAACGCTGGGTGCCCTGTGCGGCGAGTGAAGGTCCGCTGAGTCGCGCGGCATCGACGCCGAGATAGGGATTCCCCAGCTTGGCGCCGCTGTTCCACACCACGTTGTTGTGCGAAACCCAGCCGTTCTCGCCGGTGAACACATAGCGGCCATCGAAGCCGCGCACCGAATAGCGGCTGTTGATCGACAGGTATTCGGTCCCCGGCAGCGGGGTGAAGGCATGCTGGCCGGAGAGGTTGCCTTCGTAGGTGAAGCGTTCGCCGCCGATGGCGAACGGCGCGTTCACGTCGAGGCTGGCCGTGCCCAGGCGGTAGCTGCCATTCCAATCCTTGTGGCCGACCACGTAGCCGGGACGCGCGGACAGGCCCGGCAGGCTGCCGCGCAGGCCGATGTTGGCTTGCAGCGAAGTCTGGCCGATGAAACGCAGGTATTCGTAGCCGATGCCGTAGCCGGTGATGTCGCGCCGCTGCACCGCCACCTGTTCGCCGGCGACGCTGCTGGAATCCGTCCGGCGGCTGAGCTGCAGCTTGACCGTGCCGCGGCTGTTGGAGTTGCGGTTCACCACCCGATCCACGCCCAGCTGCATCGAATTGGTCTTGCTGGTGTAGGGGAACTTGCCGTACTCCTGGGCGTCGAGCGTCTGCTTCGAATACGAAGTATTGGCGCCGAGCGAAACGTTCCAATAGCCGACCGGCATCGACCAGCTGAGGCCGAGGCCGCGCGATTTCTGCTCGTCGTTGCGGATATTCATGTTGTTGCTGTAGGTCAGCAGCAACAGATCGTCGCGGTCCAGCGGCGCGTCCACAATTCCGATCAGGCCGAGCTGGTTCTGGCCGGTGGCGTCCTGGCCGCCATTGTCGGCGGTGAGCACGGCATGCCAGCGATCCTTGCTGCGGTTGCGGTCGACGGTGATGTCGCTGGTGCCGAGCTCGTCGCCGGGCGTCAGCGTAAGCGTCGCGCCGGCCTGGCCGGGTGTGCGGCGCAGGTTCTCCAGCGCCTGGTCGAGGTCGCGCAGGTTGAGCACATCGCCTTCGCGCATCGGGAAGGAGTTGCGTGCCTGCAGCGGCTGGCCGGTGGCCTTGTCGAGCAGCTTGCCGACGCGGCCGGGAATCACGCGGATATCGAGCCGGCCTTCGGCCAGGCCCTGCTCCGGAATCTGCACCGTGCTGGTCACGTAGCCGCGCTCGATCAGCTGGCCGGTGAGATAGCGCTGCAGGGCTTTGAGGCCTTCCGGACCCAGGCACATGCCGCGCGGTGCGACGGCGCCCGGCAGCCACGGGAACGGCAGGACGCCGCTCCAGCCCACGTCGGTCACAGCGACGCAGCCGGCTTCCTGCGGCGGCGCGAAGGGGGCGTGCTTGCGTGCCTTGCTGCCGTTGAGCGCACGGCTGTTCTGTTCGACTTCGTCCTGCGTGCGTTCCAGTTCGCGGCGCAGGCGGCGCTCGGTTTCCTGGCCGTCCTGCGCCGGTTGCGCGGTCTGCGCGAGCGCCGTGCCGGTATGCGCGAGGCCGCAGGCCAGGGCCAGCGCGAGGGGGGAATAGCGCGACAGCAGACGATGACGGCCATCCGCGTTGGGTACTGGATGATGGGAGGTTCGTGATGCCGACACGCCGTTCGATCCTGAATGAAATCAATGAGCGGCGCAGTGTGCGGAATTGCTCGCGGCCGTTCGGCAGGATTTTTCCAATAGTCGGAATGCTCCCAAGGCGGTGTCGGAATTCCGACGGGCGCTCCATCGAAGTTCGCGCCGATCCCCCGCAAACCCAGGCCCCATAAGGCTTCGCGAGCCCATGGCACGCGTCTTGCTCAAGTCCCTCCGCGGAGTTTCCGCCTGGAGTCTCAAGGCCATGAGCCAGATCAACGACAAGCTGTTCGGCATCCATACGCAGGCGCTCGGCCTGTGGCAGAAGCGTGCGGAAGTGCTGGCGGGGAACCTGGCGAACGCGGACACGCCGGACTACAAGGCACGCGACGTGGATTTCCGCCAGGCGCTGATGAGCGCGGGCGGCGACGGCAAGCTGCCGCTGGCCGCGACGGAATCCGGACACATCGATCCGGCCAGCCAGGCGAATGAGCAGCTCGCTTATCGCGTGCCGCTGCAGCCCACGATGGACGGCAACACCGTCGACACGCAGGTGGAGCAGGCGAACTTCGCCGCCAACAGCGTGCACTACCAGGCCAGCCTGTCCTTCATCACCGCGCAGATCCACATGCTGCGCACGGCCATCACCGGAGGGCAGAGCTGATGTCCCTGTTCAAGATCTTCGACGTGGCCGGCTCCGGCATGGCCGCGCAGTCGCTGCGGCTCAATACCGTGGCCAGCAATATCGCCAACGCCGACAGCGTCGCCGGTTCGCCGGAAGCGGCATACCGCGCCAAGGAACCGTTGTTCGCCACCGTGCAGCGCAATCTCGCCGCGAAGGAGCAGGAAGGCGCGCAGGGCGTGCAGGTTCTCGGCGTCACCGAAAGCCAGGCCGCGGTGGAAAGCCGCTACGAGCCGGGCAATCCACTCGCCGACGGCGACGGCTACGTCTACGCCAGCAACGTCAATCCGGTGGACGAGCTGGTCAACATGATTTCCGCCTCGCGTTCGTACCAGAACAACGTCGAGGTGATGAACAGCACGCGTCAGCTCATGCAGAAGACGCTGGACCTGGGCAAGTAAGCGGAACCCCGACATGGCCGATATCGCGATCAATACCACTACCGGCTCTTCCGCCTCGCAGGCGGTCAAGAAGAGCAATGGCAGCACCTTGAGCCAGGCCGATTTCCTCAGCCTGCTCACCCAGCAGATGCGCAACCAGGACCCGACCCAGCCGATGGACTCCTCGCAGATGGTCAGCCAGCTGGCGCAGATCGCGCAGGTGTCGGCCACGCAGTCGCTGCAGACCTCGTTCGACACGCTGAGCACCGCGCTCCAGGGCAACCAGCTGCTGCAGGCCAGCGACCTGGTGGGGCGCACCGTCACGGTGCCGTCCAACGCCGCCAAGCTCGAGGGCACGGCGGGCGTCGACGGCGCGATCAATGTCGGCGATGCGGGCCAGACCGCCTCGGTGCAGATCGTCGATGCCGCCGGCAACGTGGTGCGCACCATCGACCTGGGCAAGCCCGACGTGGGCCTGGCGGATTTCCACTGGGACGGCAAGGACGAGAACGGCCAGCCGCTGCCGAACGGCACCTACGGCATCAAGGCGCAGGTGGGCACCACCGCGGTGCAGGCCTACGTGAGCGGCAAGGTCGACAGCGTCGGCATGGCCGGCGAGCAGGGGGCGTATCTGCAGGTCGCCGGTTTCGGCGGCGTGCTGCTGGGCCAGGTCGCGCGCATCGATTGACATCGATTGACATATCGGGGGGCCGGGCGGCCCCGCACACACAGTCTCCACAGGGGAGCACAGCATGGCATTCAACATCGCACTGAGCGGCTTGAAGGCGGCCTCGTCGGATCTCGAAGTCACCGCCAACAATATCGCCAACACCTCCACCACCGGCTTCAAGGGTTCGCGCGCGGAATTCGCCGAGCTCTACAGCGTGGCCGGCAAGAACCTGAGCGCCACCCAGGTCGGCAGCGGCGTGCGCCTGACCAACGTGGCGCAGCAGTTCACCGCGGGCAACGTGGAGAACACCAACAACGCGCTGGATTTCGCCATCAGCGGCGACGGCTTCTTCACCCTGAAGGACGGCAAGGGCCTCTCTTACACGCGCGCCGGCGCGTTCCGCCAGGACGCCAACGGCTATGTGGTGAACAGCGCCGGGCAGAACCTGCAGGTGTTTCCGGCCAACAATGCCGGCGGCTTCGACACCAGCACCATGACCGACCTGCGCCTGATCACCTCGCAGAACGCGGCCAAGGCCACCGGCAGCGTGCAGCTGGCGCTGAACCTGCCGTCGGATGCCACGCCGCCGGCCAATGCCTTCGACCCGAAGGACGCCACCAGCTACAACCAGGCCACGCCGTTCACCGCCTACGATTCGCTCGGCGCCACGCATAACGGCACCGTGTACTTCGTGCGCAACGCCACCGCCAACACCTGGGATGCGCACTTGTTCATCGACGGCAAGGACACCGGCGCCACCCAGCAGCTGAGCTTCACCAGCACCGGTGCGCTGGCCACGCCGGCCGGCGGCAAGCTGACCTTCCCGGCGATCAGCGCCAGCCCGGGCTCCGACCCGATGGCGATCACCCTGGACGTGACCAAGGCCACCCAGTTCGGCAACAACTATGCGGTGACCTCGATCAGCCAGGACGGTTATCCCACCGGCACGCTGTCGAGCATCGACGTGTCCAGCGACGGCGTGGTGCAGGCCAAGTTCTCCAACGGCCAGTCGCAGTCGCTCGGCCAGTTGGCGCTGGCGAACTTCGCCAACCCGCAGGGCCTGCGCCAGATGGACAACACCAACTGGGCCGCCTCGTACGACTCCGGCACGCCGGTGATGGGCGCGGCCGGCAGCGGCAACTTCGGCAACGTGCAGTCCGGCGCGCTGGAAGCGTCCAACACCGCCGACCTCACCGCGCAGCTGGTGAACATGATCAAGGCGCAGCGCAACTACCAGGCGAATGCGCAGGTGATCTCCACCGACGACAAGCTGACCCAGACCATCATCAACATCCGCAACTGACGCGCATAGCGCGTCACCCCGGCGAAGGCCGGGGTCCAGTGAAAAGTGCCGTGTCGTTGCGGCGTCAGCCGCAACGACACGCAAAGCCCACGCATCGAATCGCGAGAACCACCATGGACCGTTCCGTCTATGTAGCCATGACCGGCGCCACGCAGATGATGCGTGCGCAGACCGAGGTGGCGCACAACCTGGCCAATGCCGACACCGTCGGTTTCAAGGCGCAGATGTCGGCGTTCAAGCCGCTGCCCGTGCAGGGCCAGGGCATGAACTCGCGCATCAACGGCGTGGCGCAGGGCATCGGCCTGGACATGCATGCCGGCGCGCAGATGGATACCGGCCGCCCGCTCGACGTGGCGGTGCAGGGCGACGGCTGGATGGCGGTGCAGGGCGCCGACGGCGGCGAAGGCTATACGCGCGCCGGCCAGCTGCAGCTCACCGCCGACGGCCTGCTCACCGACGCGCGCGGCAATCCAGTAATGGGCGACGGCGGCCCCATAACGGTGCCGGACGCCACCCAGGTCAGCATCGGCGCCGACGGCACCATCTCGGTGGTGCCGAAGGGGCAGGGGCCGGATACGTCCTCGGTGATCGGCAAGCTGAAGCTGGTCAATCCCGCGGCCGATCAATTGCAGCAGGGCGACGACGGCCTGATGCACCTGGCCAACGGCGGCACCGCGCAGGCCGACCCGGCGGTGACGGTGAAGGCCGGCGCACTGGAATCGAGCAATGTGAATCCGTCGCAGACGCTGGTGCAGATGATCCAGCTGTCGCGCCAGTACGAACTGCAGGTGCGTTCGATCCGCACCGCCGACGACAACGCGCAGTCGGCCACGCGCCTGCTGCAAGTGGGCTGATTTTTTTCCTGCAAGCGGCACGCGCCGCGCGGAGAGCGAAGCAATGTTTTCTTCCCTGTGGGTCGCCAAGACCGGTCTCGATGCGCAGCAGACGCGCATGGACGTGATCTCCAACAACCTGGCCAATGCCAATACCACCGGCTTCAAGAGCTCGCGCGCCTCGTTCCAGGACCTGATGTACCAGAACGTGCGCCAGCCCGGCGGCCAGACCACCGAGCAGACGCAGTCGCCGTCCGGCCTGATGCTGGGCACCGGCGTGCGCGTGGTCGGCAGCGAGAAGCTGTTCACCCAGGGCAATCCGCAGCAGACCGGCAACGCGCTGGACCTGGCCATCCAGGGCCGCGGCTTCCTGCAGGTGACCCAGCCCGACGGCACCGTGGCGTACACGCGCGACGGCTCGCTGCACCTGGACCAGAACGGCCAGCTGGTCACCGCGTCGGGCTACCAGCTCGATCCGGCCATCGTGGTTCCGCAGAACGCGCAGAGCGTGACCATCGGCACCGACGGCACGGTCAGCGCCACCCTGCCGGGCCAGGCCGCGCCGCAGACCATCGGTACGGTGCAGCTGGCCGACTTCATCAATCCCGCCGGCCTGCAGCCGAGCGGCGACAACCTTTACCTGGAAACCGCCTCCAGCGGCGCGCCGCAGATCGGCCAGCCCGGCCTCAATGGCCTGGGCACGGTCACGCAAGGTTCGCTGGAAAGCTCGAACGTCAACGTGGTCGAGCAGATGGTGGACATGATCGAAACGCAGCGCACCTACGAGATGAATTCCAAGGCGATCTCCGCCGCGGATTCGATGCTGCAGTTCCTCACCAACAAGACCTGAGCCAAGGCCATGTCGAACTTCCGTCGCCTGCGCCTGTGCGGCGCGCTCATCGCCCTGGCCCAGCTCGCCGGCTGCGCCATGCCCGCGCCGCGCGGCGACGATGCCGCCTGGGCCGCCACGCCGCCGCAGGAACCGGTGGCGCCGCCGGCCGCGGATGGCTCGATCTATCACGAAGCGCAGAACATGGAGCTGTTCAACGACCCGCGCGCGCACCGCGTGGGCGACATCCTCACCATCTCGCTGGTGGAGAGCACGCAGGCCAGCAAGAAGGCCTCGACCAGCACCAGCAAGAAGGACAAGAGCAACCTGGCCGCGCCCACCTTCCTGGGCCGCCCGGTCAGCATCGGCGGCAAGGACGTCAGCTTCGGCACCGACGGCGACCGCAGCTTCGACGGCAGCGGCAACAGCAGCCAGAGCAATCAGCTTACGGGCTCGATCACGGTGACCGTGGCGCAGCGGCTGTCCAATGGCAATCTGCTGGTGCGCGGTGAGAAGTGGTTGACGATCAACCAGGGGCAGGAGCTGGTGCGTATTTCCGGCATCGTGCGGCCGCAGGATATCGGGCAGGACAACAGCGTGCCGTCGACGCGCGTGGCGGATGCGCGCATTGGCTATACGGGACGCGGCACGCTGGCGGATGCGAATACGCAGGGCTGGCTGTCGCGATTCTTCAGCTCCAAGTGGATGCCGTTCTGATGAATACGACAGCGCGCTTTTCCCCCTCTCCCCTCCGGGGAGAGGGCCGGGGTGAGGGGCGGGTGCTCGCGACTGCATTGATCGGTGCCAGGCGTTCGCGTAAGGGGCTTGAGCAAGCCTTCGACGCTTCGCTCCGCCCGGCCCCTCACCCCAACCCTCTCCCCGGAGGGGAGAGGGGGCTGGTCTCTAGGCCTTGGTTGGGTCGTATGCGCTCACGCGTCATTCTTTTCCTTGTACTGCTGCTGTGCGTCGCTTCCGCGCACGCCGACAAGATCCGCGACCTCGCCCAAGTGGCCGGCGTGCGCAGCAACCAGCTGATCGGCTACGGCCTGGTCGTCGGCCTCGATGGCAGCGGCGACCAGACCACCCAGGCGCCGTTCACCACGCAGAGCCTGGAAAACATGCTGCAGCAGTTCGGCATCACGGTGCCGGCGAATGTGCGGCCGCAGCTGAAGAATGCGGCGGCGGTGACGGTGACGGCGCAGTTGCCGCCGTTCGCCAAGCCGGGGCAGGCGATCGACGTGACGGTGGCTTCGATCGGCAATGCCAAGAGCATCCGCGGCGGCGAGCTGCTGATGACGCCGCTGCGCGGCGCCGACGGCAATGTGTATGCGATGGCGCAGGGCAGCGTGGTGGTCGGCGGCATCAGCGCGCAGGGCAAGAGCGGTTCCAGTGTGCAGGTGAATATCTCGGCCAGCGGCCGCGTGCCGAACGGCGCGACGGTGGAGCGCAGCGTGGCGTCCTCGTTCGGGCAGGGCGGCGACCTGGTGCTCAATCTCAATACGCCGGACTTCACCACCGCCGCGCGCGTTGCCGAAGCGGTGAATCGCGCCTATGGCGCCGGCACCGCCCAGGCGGTGGACGGCGGCTCGGTGGCGGTGCGCGGGCCGGCCGATCCGGCGCAGCGCGTGTCCTGGCTGGGCATGATCCAGGCGCTGGAGGTGCAGCCCGGCGACGCGCCGGCGCGCGTGGTGGTCAATTCGCGCACCGGCACCGTGGTGATCGGTTCGGACGTCAAGGTCAGCGCCGCCGCGGTGGCGCACGGTTCCATCCAGGTCACCATCAGCGAGCAGCCGCAGGTCAGCCAGCCGGCGCCGTTCAGCCGCGGCGGCCAGACCGTGGTGGTGCCCAGCAGCAGCGTGCAGGTCAGCGAGGACGGCGGGCATATGTTCAAGTTCGGTCCCGGCGCCAGCCTGGACACGATCGTGCGCGCGGTGAACCAGGTGGGCGCTTCGCCGACCGACCTGATCTCGATCCTGCAGGCGCTCAAGCAGGCCGGCGCGCTGCGCGCCGAACTGGTGGTGATCTGAGATGGCCGTCGGCGACGGCGGCATCATCGGCGCGGCCAACGGCGCGCTCAATACCTGGACGGAGCTGTCGGGCTTCCAGCAGCTGCGCGCGCAGGCGGCTGGCGACGGCAAGTCGGCATTGCCGCAGGTCGCCAGGCAGTTCGAAGCGATCTTTACCCAGATGATGCTGAAGTCGATGCGCGAAGCCAGCCCCGGCGGCGGCATCGGCGACAGCGAGCAGGGCAATGCCTACCGCGATCTGTTCGATCATCAGTTGTCATTGAGCCTGTCCAACGGCGGCCATGGCCTGGGGATCGCGCAGATGCTGATGCGCCAGCTCGGCGGCAAAGATGGCGGCAAGGACAGCGGCAGCGCCGATGCCTCCGCCGATGCCGCGTCGAGCTGGCAAAGCACGCTGGACCAGCTCGCGCACGGTGCCGGCAAGGTCGCCGGCAAGGTCGCCGAGTGGATGCCGGGCACCGGCGACGCGGTGAACTTCGTGCAGGCGCTGGCGCCGCATGCGGAAGCCGCAGCGAAGAAGCTCGGCGTGTCGGTGCGCGCGCTGCTGGCCCAGGCGGCGCTGGAAACCGGCTGGGGCAAGCATCTGCCCGCGCACCACGACGGCAGCAGCAGCAACAACCTGTTCGGCATGAAGGCCGGGCGCAGCTGGGACGGCGACAAGGTCAGCGTGCCCACGCTGGAATACGAAGGCGGCGTGGCGGTGCGCAAGCGCGACCAGTTCCGCGCCTACGGCAACCCGGGCGATTCGTTCTCCGACTACGCCGAGGTGCTGGCCAACAACCCGCGCTACGCCAATGCCATCGGCAAGGGCGAGGACATCAAGGGTTTCGCCAGGGCGCTGGCGCACGGCGGCTATGCCACCGACCCGGCCTACGCGGCCAAGCTCGAGGCGATCGCCAACAGCCCGGAAATGCGCAAGGGGCTGGATGCGCTGGCCGCGCTCAAGTCGGGCGACGGTTTGCCGTCACAGTCGCCATGACGTGCTCCCCATTCCCTATGACACGTACCGCTACAAGGACCGCCCACCATGGCTGACCTGCTCTCCACCGGCGTCTCGGGCCTGCTGGCCTCGCAGATCGGCCTCAGCACCGTCAGCCACAACGTGGCCAACGTCAACACCGACGGCTACAGCCGCCAGACCGTGCAGTTCAATGCGCGGCAGGCGCAGCAGCTGGGCAATTTCTACGTCGGCACCGGCGTCAATACGGTGGCGGTGCAGCGCGCCTACAGCCAGTACCTCAATACCGCGCTGTGGACCGCCTCGTCGGACCAGAGCCGCGCGGCCACGTACCAGAGCCTGACCGGGCAGATCAACAACCAGCTGTCCGGCAGCACCAACCTGCAGACCTCGCTGGATGCGTTCTACGGCGCGCTGGGCGACGTCTCCAACGCGCCGGCCGACTCGGCCGCGCGCGGCGTGCTGCTGGCCCGCGCCAATGCGCTGGGCAGCACCTTCCAGGCGTTGTCCGGCCAGTTCAACCAGCTCAACACCCAGGTGCAGCGCCAGATCAGCGACACGGTCGACTCGATCAACAGCGACAGCGCTTCCATCGCCAAGCTCAACGAACAGATCCGCACCGCCTATGCCGGCGGCAAGGGCGAGCCGTCGGACCTGCTCGACCAGCGCGATGCGCTGATCAAGAAAGTCTCCGGCGAAGTGGGCGTCAGCGTGGTGCAGCAGGACGACCACACGGTGAGCCTGTTCGTCGGCAACGGCCAGGCGCTGGTCAACGGCTCCAATGCCTACGCGCTGGCCACCGCGCCGAATCAATACGATCCGACACGGCTGGAGATCGTCGGCAAGGACAGCGGCAGCGTGATCACCGGCCAGGTCGGCGGCGGCTCGCTCGGCGCGCTGCTGGATTTCCGCAGCCAGGTGCTGGACCCCGCGCAGAACCAGCTCGGCCGCGCCGCGGTGGCGATGGCCAGCGCCTTCAATGCCCAGCATGCGCAGGGCATGGACCTCAACGGCACTATGGGCGGCGCCTTCTTCAACGTCGGCGCGCCGCAGGTGCAGATCAGCTCGGCCAACCAGGGCACGGGCACGGTCGGCGCGAGCATCTCCGACGTCGGCGCGCTGACCACCAAGGACTACGTGCTGCGCTACGACGGCAGCGCCTGGAGCCTGCGCGACACGGCGGGCAACGCGGTGGCGATGACCGGCACCGGCACCGCCGCCGATCCGTTCAAGGCCGATGGCCTGAGCCTGGTGGTGGGCGGCGCTCCGAGCGCCGGCGACAGCTTCCAGGTGCGCCCCACCGCCGCGGCCGCGGCGGGTTTCGGCGCGGCCATCACCGACCCGAACAAGATCGCCGCCGCGGCGCCGCTGGCCGGCTCGGCCGGCGCGGCCAACACGGGCAGCGGCAGCATCGGCGGCATCGCGGTCACCGATCCGTCCAATGCGGGCCTGCTCGGCACGGCGAATATCGTGTTCACCTCGCCGACCAGCTACACCATCAATGGCGGCGCGGCGCAGACGTATACGCCCGGCCAGCCGATCAACGCCAACGGCTGGAGCCTCACCCTCAACGGCACGCCCGCGGCGAACGACACGTTCACCCTCAAGGCCAATAGCAATGCGCGCGGCGACAACGGCAACGCGCTGGCACTGGGCAAGGTGGCGAACCTGGGCGTGCTCGACAACGGCGCCACCAGCGTGGGCCGCGCCTACGGGCAGCTGACCAGCCAGGTGGGCAGCGCCGGTTCCCTGGCCAAGGACGCGCTGACCACGCAGAACGCGGTGTACCAGCAGGCGCTGCAATCGCAGCAGGGCGTGTCCGGCGTGAACATCGACGAGGAAGCCGCCAGCCTGGTGCGCTACCAGCAGGCCTACCAGGCCTCGGCGCAGGTGATCTCCACCGCCAGCCAGATCTTCGACGCGCTGCTCAGCGCCGTGCGCAACTGAAGGAGCATCCGATGAGAGTCTCCACCAGCTGGATGGCCCAGCAGTCGGTCAGCAGCATGCTCGACGGGCAGGCCAGCCTGTCCGACCTGCAGAACCGCATCAGCAGCGGCAAGCGCATCAACCAGCCTTCGGACGATCCGGTGGGCGCGGCGCGCGCGCTGGAACTGGGCCATATGGACGCGGACGTGGCGCAGTACCAGCGCAACATCACCTCGGCCAAGGCGCGCCTGGGCCTGGAAGACCAGGCGCTGTCGACCACTTCGGACGCGCTGACCCGCGTGCGCACCCTGGTCCTGCAAGGCATCAACGGCACGCAGACCGACCAGACCCGCGCCGACATCGCCGCGGAGCTGAGCCAGATCCGCACCCAGCTGATGGGCCTGGCCAACGGCAAGGATGGCAACGGCGACTATCTGTTCGCCGGCAACCGCACCGGCGGGCAGCCGTTCTCGGCCCAGGGCGGCGCGGTGGTCTACAACGGCGACGAAGGCCAGCGCATGGTCGCCGCCGGCCCCGGCATGCAGGTCGCCACCGGCGACCCCGGCTCGGCGGTGTTCATGAATGTCCCCACCGGCAACGGCACTTTTCAGGTGTCTTCCGGCGCCGCCAATACCGGCACCGCGGTGGCCGGCACCATCAGCGTGGCCGACCGCACGCAGTGGGACAACGGCAACTACACCATCGCGTTCACCTCGGCCACGGCCTACGAGGTGCGCGACGCCTCCAACAACGTGATCGGCAGCGGCACCTATGCCGACGACGGCAACGCGGTGGTGGCCTTCCGCGGCGTGCAGGTGGGCATCAGCGGCACGCCGGCGGCGGGCGACAATTTCAGCGTGGGGCCTTCGGGCAAGCAGGACATCTTCAGCACGCTGGACAACATCATCGGCGCGCTGAAGACCACCGGCGGCGGGCCGGCGATGAAGAACGCGCTCAATGCGCAGTTCTCCAACCTCGACCAGGCCATCGACACCGTCACCCAGACGCGCGCCGCCATCGGCGGACGCATGAATGCGCTGGACCAGCAGCAGTCGCTCAACGGCGACCTGTCGCTGCAGTACCAGGGGGCGCTGAGCGACGTGCAGGACCTGGACTACTACGACGCCATCAGCAAGCTCAATCTGCAGAACACCGCGCTGCAGGCCGCGCAGATGACCTACACCAAGGTGCAGTCATCCACGCTGTTCGATTATCTGAAGTGATGCGGACGCAGGGATGAGCAGCGAACGCGCACGAGCGGAAACGAAGGTTGGCGGCGCCGTGCGCCGCGCCGCCGTATCCGATCGTCCGCCGCTGGTATCCGTGCGTGGCGCTTTGCCCTCGATCCGCTGCAGCTCCATGCCGCTGCCGCCGACGCCCTCCTTGAGGCGGCGGCGTTCCTGCTGGCATTCCCATGGGAATCCGAACCGCCGTCCTCGACGGTTCCGAATCCATTGGAGTGCAAGCACCATGAGCCTGAGCGTCACCACCAACATCAGCTCGCTGAATGCCCAGAACAACCTGGCCAGGACGCAGAGCAAGCTGAGCACCGCCATCGAGCGCCTTTCTTCCGGCATGCGCATCAACAGCGCCAAGGACGATGCGGCGGGCCTGGCCATCTCCACCCGCTTCACCACCCAGATCAATGGCCTGAACCAGGCCGTGCGCAATGCCAACGACGGCATCTCGATGGCGCAGACCACCGAGTCGGCGCTGGACGAAGTGACCAACAACCTGCAGCGCATGCGCTTGCTGGCGGTGCAGTCGGCGTCGGGGTCCAATTCGTCCACCGATCGCGCCGCGCTGGACAAGGAAGTGCAGCAGCGCCTGGCCGAAGTGACCCGTATCGCGCAGCAGACCAATTTCAATGGCACCAAGGTGCTGGATGGCAGCGCCGGTACGGTGGCGTTCCAGGTCGGCGCCAATGTGGGCGAGACCATCAGCGTCAATTTCGGCGTCGGCATGAAGGCCAGTCAGATCGGCCAGATCGAAACGGCTTCCGTGACGGCGAGCGGCACGGAGCCGAAATTCCCGTTGACGCTCTCTGCGGATCAGACGGTGAAGTTCGACGGTGCGAACGTCACGCTCAAGAAAGGCACCGTGTTCAAGTTCGGCAACGAGATCGTCGCCGCGCTGAAGGCCGGCTTCGAAAGCGCGGGCGTGGATGCGCAGGTCTCGGTCGACATCAAGGGCAAGTTCACCATCGCCACGAGCAAGCTGGACGCCGTCATCGACACCTCGGCAGCCACCGAACTCGGTTTTGCGGCGGCCGACAAAGTGGTGGTCGGCAAGGACAGCAAGCACCTGTCGGACATCTCGATCGCCACCACCGAGGGGGCGAACGACGCGATCCGCCGCGTCGACGCCGCCCTGCAATCGGTGAGCGACCTGCGCTCGAACCTGGGCGCGGTGCAGAACCGCTTCCATTCCACCATCACCAACCTGCAGACGATTTCGCAGAACCTCGATTCGTCGCGCAGCCAGATCAAGGACGCGGACTTCGCGGCGGAGACCGCGAACATGTCCAGCGCGAACATCCTGCAGCAGGCCGGCGTGTCGGTGCTGGCGCAGGCCAATACCAGCCAGCAGAGCGTGCTGAAACTGCTGCAGTAAGCGATCAGCGATGGCCGCGCATGGGGCGCGGCCATCCACCACTCAAGGAAACCACACGGCCATGACGATCACGCTCTCCACCACCACCACCTTTCTGTGCGGCCTCGCCGCCGGGGCGGCGCGTGGCCGGGCGTGGCCGTCCCTAGCCCAAATCGCCAGCCTGCTCAAGTTCCATGGGAACCGGTCGAAACAGTACCTGAGGCGGACGTTCCAGCAGGAATTCCCGCTGAACCAACCGCCGGCCTCTTTCCGGCTTCGACCCCAACGGAGTGAATTCCCATGGTCATGAGCGTTACCACCAACATCAGCTCGCTGAATGCCCAGAACAACCTGGCCAAGACGCAGAGCAAGCTGAGCACCGCCATCGAGCGCCTGTCCTCGGGTATGCGCATCAACAGCGCCAAGGACGATGCGGCGGGCCTGGCCATCTCCACCCGCTTCACCACCCAGATCAATGGCCTGAACCAGGCCGTGCGCAACGCCAACGACGGTATCTCGATGGCGCAGACCACCGAGTCGGCGCTGGACGAAGTGACCAACAACCTGCAGCGCATCCGCGAGCTGGCCGTGCAGTCGGCCACCGGCTCCAACTCGACCACCGACCGCGCCGCGCTCGACAAGGAAGTGCAGCAGCGTCTGGCCGAAGTGACCCGTATCGCGCAGCAGACCAACTTCAACGGCACCAAGGTGCTGGACGGCAGCGCCGGCACGGTGGCGTTCCAGGTCGGCGCCAACGTCGGCGAGACCATCAGCGTCAACTTCAGCGTCGGCATGAAGACCAACCAGGTCGGCCAGGTCGACACCGCCGCGGTGACCGCCAGCGGCACGGCCCCGACCTATCCGCTGACCCTTGCCGCCGACCAGACGGTGAAGATCGGCACCACCAGCGTCACGCTCAAGAGCGGCACGGTGTTCAACACCGCGCAGGACGCCACCGACGCGCTGAATGCGGGCTTCAAGGACGCCGGCGTGGACGCGCAGGCTTCGGCCGACGCCACCGGCAAGATCTCGGTCGCCGCCTTCGGCGCCGACGTCGACGCTTCCGGCGCCACCGCCCTGGGCTTCGCCGCCGCCGACAAGGCCACGCACGCGCTGGACAGCAAGCACCTGTCCGACGCTTCGATCAGCACGGTGTCCGGCGCCAACGACGCCATCCGCCGCGTCGACGCCGCCCTGCAGTCGGTGAGCAACCTGCGTTCGGACCTGGGCGCCGTGCAGAACCGTTTCCAGTCCACCATCTCCAACCTGCAGACCATTTCGCAGAACCTCGACTCGTCGCGCAGCCAGATCCAGGACGCCGACTTCGCCGCGGAGACCGCGAACATGTCCAGCGCGAACATCCTGCAGCAGGCCGGCGTGTCGGTGCTGGCCCAGGCCAACTCCAGCCAGCAGAGCGTGCTGAAGCTCCTGCAGTAACTCCCGGTGGACGGCCGCGCATAAAACGCGGCCGTCCCTTTTCATAAGGAAATCCTTCCGACCATGGCTATCACCACCTCTTCCACTTCTTCCTCCACCGGCCCGCTCACCGCCGCCGGCGTGGGTTCGGGACTGGACGTGAACGGCCTGGTCAGCCAGCTGGTGGCGGCCAAGAAAAAGCCGCTGCAGGACCAGATCGATTCCCAGACCAGCACGGCGAAGACGCAGATCTCCGCGCTGGGCCAGGTCAGCTCGGCGCTCGCCGCCCTGCAGACCGCATTGAAGGGCCTGAGCGACGGCACCTCGTTCCAGACCCGCAAGGCCGCGACCAGCGACGCCAGCGTGTTCAGCGTGAGCTCCACCACCGGCGCGATGAACGGCAGCTACAACCTCAACGTGAGCCAGCTCGCCACCGCGCTGAAAGTGCAGTCGGCCGGCGTGGCCAGCAGCGATGCCAAGGTCGGCACCGGCACGCTCACCATCGGCGTCGGCAGCAAGTCGATGAGCATCGACATCGGCAGCGACGGTTCCTCGCTGTCGCAGATCCGCGACGCGATCAACAAGAGCAGCGGCAACCCCGGCGTCACCGCCACCATCGTCACCGGCTCGGACGGCGCGCACCTGGTGCTGAGCAGCACCGCCACCGGCCAGGCCAATGCCTTCACGGTGAGCAGCAGCGGCGGCGACGGCGGCCTGGCGGCGCTCAACTACGACCCGGCGTCCAGCAGCAACGGCATGTCCGTGCTGACCGCGGCGCAGGACGCGAAATTCACCATCGACGGCCTGGCCGCCACCAGCGCCAGCAATACGGTGACCGGCGCCATCGACGGCATCACCCTGAGCTTGTGGAAGCCGGGCACGGCCACGCTGTCGGTCAGCACCGACAGTTCGGCGGCGTCCACCGCGGTGGGCAACTTCGTCACCGCGTACAACAACTTCGTGGGCATGTACCAATCGCTCACCGCGTACGACCCGAGCGGCGCCAATACCGGCGCGCTGATCGGCGACGCCACGCTCAACAGCATCAAGAGCACGCTTTCCAACATCGTCAGCGGGCCGGGCGGCAACGGCGCCATGCTCAATTCGATCGGCATCACCCTGCAGATCGACGGCACGCTGAAGCTGGACAGCGGCGCCTTGTCCACCGCGCTGAGCGACGGCGGCACCAAGGTGAGCGGCCTGTTCTCCGGCACCAGCGGCATGGCCACCCAGCTCAACAGCCCGCTGACCGACTGGACCGCCAGCACCGGCGTGCTGACCACGCGCACCAACAATCTCAACAAGCAGTTGAAGGACCTGGGCACGCGCCAGGACAACCTCAACTCCGACATGGACGCGCTGACCACCCAGTACACCAAGCGCTTCACCGCGCTGGACACCCTGCTGACCAAGCTCAACAGCACCAGCAGCTACCTGACGCAGCAGTTCGACGCGCTCACCAAGAGCAGCAAGTAAGCGAGGAGCCAGACCATGGGATTCGGATACGGCGCCGGCGCCTACCAGCAGGTGCGTTCGCACGGGACGGTGGAAACCGCCGACCCGCACGGCCTCATCACCATGCTGATGGACGGCGCGATCGAACGCCTGACCAAGGCGCGCGGCCATATGCTGCACGGCGAGGTGGCCGCCAAGGGCGAGCTGATCTCGCGCTGCCTGGACATCATCAGCGAGCTGCGCGGCAGCCTGGATCCGGCGGTGGAAACGCCGCTGGTCGGCCAGCTCGGCGCGCTGTACGACTACATGGGCCGTCGGCTGCTGCACGCCAACCTGCACGACGACCCGCGCGCGCTGGACGAGGTCTCCGACCTGATGCAGAAGCTGCGCCGCGCCTGGAACGGCATTCCGATGGACGCGCGCAGCCCGCAGCGTCCCGCGCAGGCCGCGCTGTGAACGGCCTGGAACAGGTGATGGCGCTGAGCCGCGGCATGCTGGAAATGGCCGAGCAGGGCGACTGGGAACGCTTCGCCGCGATCCAGGACGAACGCGAGCGCGTGCTCGAACAGGTGCTGCCGGCCAGCCGCGGCGACGCGACCGCCCTGCGCGCCCTGATCGACTACAACCGACGCCTGTGCGAGGTGGTGGAGCGCGAGCGCGATAAAGTGGCGCAGGAATGGCAGGCGGCGCATGGCCGCTCGCAGGCCATCGCCGCCTACACCAGCAACTGACGTCGCGGAATCATCCGTGTAGGTTGGGCTGAGCCGCAGGCGAACCCCGACACCGGCAACTTCATGCGCCTCGCCACGTTGGGGTTACGGGCTGCATCAGCAACCCGCCCTTCGGGCCATCCGCTATGCGGATGTTCGCTACGGCATCCTGCCTTCGCAGTCGCCTGCGGCTCACCCCAACCTACGCCCGATCGGGCGGCATCGCCGGAGAACGCCACACATGAATGCCAGCGCCTGGGACGAATTCCAGCAACTGCTCGCCTGCGAGGGCGACTGGCTGGCCGAGCTGGAGCCGCTCTCGCTGCCGCTGGACGAGCGCATGGCCGCCGGCTATGCCGAACGCAACCTGGCCGCGCTGGGCATGCTGGACGTATTGGACGAGCGCACCGCCGAGGTTTCCGACGAGGACAGCCCGCTGGTGCAGGATCTTGCGCGGATGGACGCCAAGCTCACCGCGCTGATCCACATCATCAACCGCGTATTGATTCCCGATGCGCTGACCCGGCCCCGCCACACCCTGCGCTTCAACGCCGTGGGCGCCCTGGTGCCGCCGGCGCTGGCGCCGGCCGGCGAGGGCGCGCTGCTGCGCATCCGCCTCGATGCTTGCCCGAGTTTTCCGTTGGAACTGCCGGTGCGCGTGGAACGCCGTTTCCCCGACGGCCGCGTGTTCCTGACGTTTGAGAATCATTCCGACGCGCTGGGCGAAGGGCTGGAACGGATGGTTTTTCGCCATCACCGACGCAGAGTGGCAGTCACCCGGCAAGGGCATGGGCCAGCGGCCTGAAGCGGTTCGTGAAGGCAATGTGATCGATATCACAAAACCGAGGCCCCAAAAGTTCAGTTTTTTGACGTGTCTGACACTTGGCATGTGAGGTGTGCCCAGGCCTGCGGCGTCAGCATCCATTCATTTAGCGCCGGTCACTCAACGGTTTAAGACGATTCGCAGGCCTCACGAATACGTTTTCAGTACTAGGGAGTAGTCGGAAAACCGACCCCATCCAGCCCCCCCGTCATAGACCCGCCACCTCGTTGGCCCCGATTTTGCGTATAGCCCAACGGCGTCGACGTCGGAGCGTTGACGCTATGGGTCAGCAGAAAAAACGAGTGACAGGGCATAGGAACGCCGGTCACCACCATGGGCAGGGGGTTTAGCGTGCAAAACGAAGTCCAAGACATCGACGTACTGGTCATCGAAGCGGATGCCGTCCGGGCGGATACCATCGGATCGGCGCTGCAATTCCTGGGGTATCGCCCGCGTTTCGCCGGTAACGATACCGCCGAAAGCGGCAAGGGCGATTGGTGCGCGATCTATATCGGCGACGTGGTGGACCTCGACGATTTCCAGCGCCAGCTCGACACCTTGGGCGACCTGGCGCTGCATCTGCCGCTGCTGGTGGCGAACGATTCCCCGCTCGCCGCGCAGCTGCCCGGCGCCCTGCCGGGTTCGCGTTCGCGCTCGGTGGAGCTGCTCTCGTTCCCGCTGCGCTACGAACCGCTGCTCGACGCGCTGCGCCGCTGCTCGGCGCCATCGCGGCTGAGCTTCAAGGGCGGCCAGTCCGCTTGCGCCACGGGACAGTCGGGCATGCATCGCATCGTCGGCGGTTCCAATGCGCTGGGCCGCGTGAATGCGCTGGTGCGCCAGGTCGCGCCGTTCGATTCCACCGTGCTGGTGCTGGGCGAATCGGGTACCGGCAAGGAAATGGTGGCGCGCGCCATCCATGAATCCTCGCAGCGCCGCGACAAGCCGTTCATCGCGATCAACTGCGGCGCGATTCCGGCGGAACTTCTGGAAAGCGAACTGTTCGGCCACGAGAAGGGCGCCTTCACCGGTGCGATCAGCGCACGCAAGGGCCGTTTCGAACTGGCCGAGGGCGGCACGCTGTTCCTCGACGAGATCGGCGACATGAGCCTGCCGATGCAGGTGAAGCTGCTGCGCGTGCTGCAGGAGCGCGTGTTCGAACGCGTCGGCGGCAACCGCACCCAGCGCTGCGACGTGCGCATCATCGCCGCCACGCACCGCAACCTGGAGCAGGCCATCGCCGACGGCCGCTTCCGCGAAGACCTGTATTACCGCCTGAGCGTGTTCCCGCTGGAGATGCCGCCGCTGCGCGAGCATCTGGAAGACCTGCCGGAACTGATCACCGAGTTCAACCAGCGCCTGCTGCGCCGCGGCCTGGGCGGCGTGCGCTTCAGCGCCAGCGCGATGAACGCCCTGCGCAGCCACACCTGGCCCGGCAACGTGCGCGAGCTGTGCAACCTGGTCGAGCGCATGGCCATCCTCTATCCGTCCTGTGAAGTACGCGCCGGCGACCTGCCCGAGAAATACCGCGGCGTTCCCGTCGGCGAAGAAGTCACCGGCGCCGCCTTGCTGGCGGTCATGGAAGGCCGCGCTCCCGTGATCGCCACCCCGATCGCCGCCTCGGTTGCCCACGAGCCTTCGGCGGCGATCCTCCCGGAAGGCGGCCTGGATCTGAAGGATCACCTCTCGGATATCGAAGTAGGCCTGATCCGCCAGGCGCTCGACGCCACCGGCGGCGTCGTCGCCCACGCAGCCAAGCTGCTGCGCATGCAGCGCACTACGCTGGTGGAGAAGCTGCGGAAATACGGTCTGCAGGCGGGTTTGCAGGTGCCTTGATCAATCAAATCCGGCGCGCCCAGTGCGCGCCGGATTTGGATCGTTCTATCAGAGCGCAAAAAACTCCATCTCCTCGCTCCGCCCGGCCCCTCACCCCGACCCTCTCCCCGGAGGGGAGAGGGAGAAGTGTGGTGGTGTCGCTTACAGGAGCAAAACCCACAAGCTGGCCTCGATTCTTGAACATCCTCTCGGCCACGGCACGTTGAAGAAGCCGTTACGTAAACGCACTGATGTTTCGTGTAGACCCAGGTTAATCAAGTTACCGCAGCCGCCCACTGCTCCTTCTAGTCGCGTCGCGAGCCTTGGCTCTGAAGGCCATTCTCTCTTTGGTTACTTTCTCTTTGGGCCAGCAAAGAGAAAGTAACTCGGGCGCCGGCAGGCGTCCGAAATGCCCGCTGCATAAGCGGCCAAATCGCGTCAGCGCGAAAACCAAGCGATACAGAAACTGGATCCCGGCCTACGCCGGGATGACGAGCAACGCACGCGCAACCCATTTTTTGGTGATGGCACACCTTGTGCATCCATCCCCTAGTCATCAAAGGACGCGCTGGAATTCCGTCATGCCCACAATCGACGTCAACAGCCTGCTATCCCAAATGCGGCAAATGTCCGCCACCATGCCGACACCCGAAACCGCATCGCGCAGCGTAATCCCAGCCCAAACCAGCGATTTCGGCGCCTTGCTCAAACAATCGATCGCCACCGTCGGCCAATCCCAAATGGAAGCCGGAAAATTGGCGGCCTCCTTCGAACGCGGCGACGCCGGCGCCGACCTCGGCCGCACCATGGTCGCCGTGCAGAAGGCCGACCTCTCCCTGCGCGCCATGACCGAAGTGCGCAACAAACTCGTCGATGCCTACAAAGACATCATGAACATGCCGGTGTAACGGACCGCAGCGTCCGCCCGCCATCCCACTCCACCGATAACGAGCAGTTTTCATGGCCGAAAACGCCATCGCGCAGACCGACCCGAACGGCAAGCGCCTGGACCCGCTGAAGCAACTCGCGCAGAGCCCGGCGACGCGGCAGCTGCTGCTGCTGGTTGCCGTGGCCGCGGCCGTGGCGTTCGGCGTCGCGGTGGTGCTGTGGTCGCGCGGGCCCAACTTCGCGCTGCTGTATGCGGGCCTGGATTCCAAGGATGCTTCCGCCATTACCCAGGCGTTGCAGACGTCCAATACGCCCTATCAGCTGGGGCCGGATGGCGCATCGATCTCGGTGCCGGCGGCGGATCTTGCCGCCGTGCGCCTGCGCCTCGCCGCGCAAGGCCTGCCGCAAGGCAGCGCGGGCACCAGCGCCACCGTGCCCGGCGCGGATTCGCCGTTCGGCATGAGCGACCTGGCCGAACGCACGCGTTATCAGCAGATGCTGGAAACGGACCTGGGCAACACCATCGCCGGCCTGCAGTCGGTGCGCGCGGCGCGCGTGCATCTGGCGCTGCCGAAACCGTCGGCCTTTATTCGCGACAACAAGCAGGCCAGCGCCTCGGTGCTGGTGACGCTGTTCCCGGGCCGCCAGCTCGATGCCTCGCAGGTGGCGGCGATCGTGCACCTGGTGGCGTCGAGCGTGCCGGAACTGGATCCACGCCAGGTTTCCGTGGTCGACCAGCAGGGCCAGCTGCTCACCGTCACCGATCCGGACAGCGCCGGCGCGGTCGGCGACAGCCGCCTGCGCCTGGCTACGCGGATGGAGAACACCTACGCGCAGCGCATCGAGGAACTGCTCACGCCGCTGGTCGGCCCGGGCAAGGTGCGCGCGCAGGTCTATGCGGACCTGGATTTCAGCCAGACCGAGAAGGCCACCGAAACCTACAATCACGACAACCCCGCATTGCGCAGCGAACAAGTCAGCAGCGAGCAGCGCCGCGACGGCTCCAGCAACGGCGGCGTGCCGGGCGCGCTGAGCAACCAGCCGCCGACCACGGTGGCGCAGCCGACCGCGGCCAAGCCCAATGCCGGCGCGGGCAATGCCAACGCCACGGCGGCCACGGCGAATACCAATGCGGGCGGCGAGAGTTCCAGCAGCGCCACGCGCAACTACGAACTCGATCGCACCGTCAGCCACGTCAGCGATCCGGCCGGACGCCTCGCGCGCCTCACGGTGGCGGTGGCGGTGGACAACAAGGCCACCACCGACGACAAGGGCAACAGCAAGAGCGTGCCGTTCACCGCGCAGGAGCTGGAACACCTGACCGACCTGGCCAAGAACGCGGTCGGCTTCAACCAGCAGCGCGGCGACAGCGTCAGCGTGATCAACCAGCCCTTTCACAAGGCGCCGGGCAACGAACCCCTGCCGGAGACGCCGTTCTGGCAGCGCCCCGGCGTGATGGACCTGATCAAGCAGGGCGGCGGCGTGCTGGTCGCGCTGATCATCGCCTTCGGCCTGCTGCGCCCGCTGCTGCGCGGCGTGTTCAAGGGCGCGCCGGGCACCGCGCTGCAGGCGCTGCCTGCCGGCGCCGGCGGCGTGCCGACGGTATCGGTGCGCATCGACGATATGGACGACGACGTGGCGCCGGGGCGTTTGGGCCCGCCGCCGGGCATGAACTACGAAGCGCGCGTGGCGATGGCCAAGCGCATGGTCACCGAGAACCCCAAGCAGGTGGCGCAGGTGGTCAGGAGCTGGGTGGGCGAAGATGGCGGCTAATATCGAAATCACTGGCGCCCAGCGCGCGGCAATCCTGTTGCTCACCCTGGGCGAGCAGGACGCGGCCGAAGTGCTGAAGCATCTCAATGCCCGCGACGTGCAGGCCGTCGGCCAGGCCATGGCGGGCCTGAGCAATGTCTCGCGCGAGCAGGTCGAGCACGTGCTCGGCCGCCTTACCGAGGACATGGGCCGGCACACCTCGCTGGGCGTGGGCACCGAGGAATACATCCGCAAGATCCTGGTCAACGCGCTGGGCGAGAGCAAGGCGGGCGGCCTGATCGACCGCATCCTGCTCGGCCGCAGCAGCAAGGGCCTGGAATCGCTGAAGTGGATGGAGAGCCGCGCGATCGCCGAGATGATCGGGCAGGAGCATCCGCAGATCATCGCCCTGGTGCTGGCGCACCTGGAGCCGGACCAGGCCGCCGAAGTGATCGGCTACCTGCCGCCGCGCGTGCGCAGCGATTCGGTGATGCGCATCGCCACGCTCGACGGCGTGCAGCCGCATGCGCTGAACGAACTGGACGAGATCATGGAGCGCCAGTTCTCCGGCAATACCAACAAGCTGAAGTCCGCCACCGTCGGCGGCCTGAAGGCGGCGGCGGACATCCTCAATGCGATGGAGACCAGCCGCGAGACCGAGCTGATGAGCGCGATCCGCGGCCACGATGCGGCGCTTGGCGGCCGCATCGAAGAACTGATGTTCGTGTTCGAGGACCTGGCGGAGCTGGACGACCGCAGCATGCAGATGCTGCTGCGCGAAGTGCCGTCGGCGCGCCTGGTCACCGCCTTGAAGGGGGCCGAGCCCGGCGTGCGCGAACGCATCTTCTCGAACATGTCCAAGCGCGCCTCCGACATGCTGCGCGACGACCTGGAAGTGAAGGGCCCCGTGCGCCTGAGCGAGGTCGACGCCGCGCAGAAGGAAGTGCTGCAGATCGCCCGCCGGCTGGCCGACACCGGGCAGATCAGCCTCACCGGCGGCGGTGACGACTTCGTCTGATGGCCGCTTCCTTTCTCTCGCGCGAACAGCTGAAGGATTTCCGCCGCTGGGAGCTGCCCGAGGTGGGCGAGCCCAAGCCGGCGGAGGCGGCGGAAGCCCAGGCGGCGCTGCCGACCGTGGCCGATCTGGAAGGCCTGGAGCGCGAAGCGCGCGACGCGGGCTACGCGGCAGGCCTGGCCGAAGGGCGCGCCGCCGCGGACGCGGAGCTGCGCGAAAAGCTCGCCTTGCTCGACGGCATCCTGCACGCCGCCGCGCGGCCGCTGGAAGCGCTGGACGACGCGACCGAACAGGAACTGGCGCGGCTGGCGCTGGTGATTGCCCGCCGTGTGGTGGGGCATGAATTGAAAACCTCGCCCGCGCTGATCGTGCGCACGGTGCGCGAAGCCGCGCTGGCCCTGCCGGCGGCGACGCGCAACCTGCGCGTGTATCTGCATCCGGACGATCTGGCCCTGCTGCGCGCGCTGGAGGCGGCGGAGCCGCACTGGCAGCTGCTGCCCGACCCGGACATGCAGCGCGGCGATTGCCTGCTGGAAAGCGAAAGCTCGCGCCTGGACGCCAAGGTGGAAACGCGGCTCGCCGCCATCGCCGACGCGGTGTTCGGCGACGAAGCCAGCGAAGATCCCGAGACCGAAATGGCATGAGCAGCGGCTCCGCCACCACCGAACGCTGGCGCCAGCGCCTGGCCCGCCGCGCACGCCGCGCCGAGGCGGCTGCGCCGCTGGTGGTGGAGGGGCGCTTGCGCCGCGTGGTCGGGCTGACGCTGGAAGCCGAAGGCTGCGAAGCGCCGCTCGGCGCGCGCTGCCTGGTGGCCGCCGCGGGCGGCGTGCAGCTGGATACCGAAGTGGTCGGCTTCGCCGACGACCGCCTGCTGCTGATGCCGGTGACCGAGATGCACGGCGTGCTGCCGAATGCGCGCGTGCGCCCGTGCTCGCATACCGGCGGCCTGCCGGTGGGCGCCGCGCTGCTGGGCCGCGTGATCGGCGCGGACGGCGTGCCGCTGGATGGCGCCGGCCCCCTCGACGTGGACGAGCACGCCTCGCTCAAGCGCGAACCGATCAACCCGATGGCGCGCAAGCCGATCGACGCGCCGCTGGATACGGGCGTACGCGCGATCAATGCGCTGCTCACCGTGGGCCGCGGCCAGCGCCTGGGGCTGTTCGCCGGCTCCGGCGTCGGCAAATCGACCCTGCTCGGCATGATGACGCGCTACACCGACGCCGACGTGGTGGTGGTGGGCCTGATCGGCGAGCGCGGCCGCGAGGTGAAGGAATTCGTCGAGCACACGCTGGGCGAGGAAGGCCGCGCCCGCGCGGTGATCGTCGCCGCGCCGGCCGATGCGCCGCCGCTGAAGCGCCTGCGCGGCGCGCAGTACGCCACCGCGATTGCCGAATGGTTCCGCGACCGCGGCCAGCGCGTGCTGCTGCTGATGGATTCGATCACCCGCTACGCGCAGGCGCAGCGCGAGATCGCGCTGGCCATCGGCGAGCCGCCGGCGACCAAGGGCTATCCGCCGTCGGTGTTCGCCCTGCTGCCGGCCCTGGTCGAGCGCGCCGGCAACGATGCCGAGGGGCGCGGTTCGATCACCGCGTTCTATACGGTGCTGACCGAGGGCGACGACTACCGCCACGATCCGATCGCCGATGCGGCGCGCGCGATCCTGGACGGCCATATCGTGCTGTCGCGCGACCTGGCCGAAGCCGGCCACTATCCGGCCATCGATATCGAAGCCTCGATCAGCCGCGTGATGCCGGCGGTGGTGGAGCGCACGCACCTGCGCGCGGCGCAGCAGTTCCGGCAGGTCTATTCGGCGTATCGCCAGCAGCGCGACCTGATCGCGGTGGGCGCTTACCAGAAGGGTTCCGATCCGCAGGTGGACAAGGCCATTGCAATGTGGCCGCAGCTGCGCGGTTTCCTGCAGCAGGAAGTGGACGATCCGATGCCGCTGGCGCAGGCGATCGAGGCGCTGCAGGACCTCGCCGCCGAGGCCGCCGCATGAAGCCGCGTTCCGCCCGCCTGGCGCCGGCCGCCGATCACGCCAAGGAAAAGCGCGAAACCGCTGCGCTGCGCCTGGCCGAGCAGCAGGAGCGCCTGCGCGCGGCCGAGCACCAGCTTTCCGAATTGCGCCGCTACCGCGCGGAGTACGCGCTGGACGGCGCGGCCGCGGTTTCGGTGGCGGCGCTGCTCAACCGGCAGCAGTTCGTGGAGCGCATCGACCGCGCCATCAATCAGCAGTTGTTCGAGGTGGAGCGCCAGCGCCGCCTGCTCGACCAGGCCGGCGCCGCCTGGCGTGCCGCGCATGCGCGCGAGCGTGCGCTGGAGAGCGTGATCGGCCAGGCGCGCGAGCAGGAACGCAAGAGCGAAGAGCGCCGCGAACAGAACGACATCGACGAACGCATGCAGCACCGCAACCCGCGGCGCCGCAGCTAGCAGGCTTCCTTCCATGACTCCGAACGTATCCATGCCTACTTCCACGCCCAAGCCCGTCGCCTCCGGCGCGCCTGCCGCCGCCGGCAAGGGTGCGCAGACCGGCGCGGCCGATGCCGCCTCCGGCCAGGAAGGTTTCGAGCGCCAGTTCAACCAGGTGATGCGCCAGCAGGCGGGCGCCGCCTTGCCGGCAGCCATCGCGCCACCGGTGCTGCCGGCGAAGGTGGCGCTGGCCCCCGTGGAGGCCGGCGGTCCGCTCGCCGGCAAGGACGAAGCGACCACCGATCCGGCCGAGCGCGATGGCAATGCGCTGGCGGCGGCGGTGCTCGCGATGCTGGGGCAGGGCGTGGCGGCGCAGGTGAAGATCGCCGGTGCGGGCCAGGGCCAGGCGGTATCGGCCGATGCGGGCAAGGGCGGCGCGCCGCGTGGATTGCCTGGATTGGTGACGGATGCCGCGAAGGATGCAGGCGCCGCGGCGCCCGTGCCGTCCACCGGTGTCGACGCCAGCGCACTGCTTGCGGCGGCGAGTGCGTCGCCTGCGCCGGAAACGCACAAGTCCGCCGAACCGGGCAACGTCGAAGCGCTCGCCGCTCCGATGACGTTGCATGCACCTGCGCCGAACGCCGCACCTGCCGCGCACAGCCTGAAGATGGATGCGCCCGCCGGCGGCCCGGGCTTTGCGCAGGAACTCGGCCAGCAGGTCGCCTGGCTGGGCGGCCAGGAGATCAAGCAGGCGCGCATCCGCCTGCGCCCGGAGGAACTGGGCCAGCTCGACGTGAAAGTGAGCGTGGCCGAACACGGCCGCGTCGACGTCAGCTTTACCGCGCAGCATCCGGCGGCCGTCACCGCCGTGCAGCAGACGCTGGGTCAGCTCGACCTGATGCTGGCGGGGCATGGCCTGTCGCTGGGACAGGCGCAGGTGGGGCAGCAAAGTGCGGGAGAGCGCGGCGCCGGCCACGCGGGCGAGCCGCAGGATGCGCTGGCCGCGGAAGCGGATCCGGTGGAAGGCGTCGGCGCCCGCACGGTCGCCGTCGGCCTGCTGGATACGTTCGCCTGAGCTCCAGCTTCAGGCCGGGCTGAGCACTTCGTGCTCCAACGCGATCTGCAGCAGCTGGTTGAGGCTGACGCCGCGCGCCGCCGCCGCCGTGACGGCGCGCTCGTGCAGCTTGGGCGGGATGCGCGCCTGGAACTTGCCGGAGAAGTTCTTGTACGGCTCGACGCCGTTGGCGCGGCAGGTCTCGAAGAACACGCGCAGCGAGGTGCTGCCCTCGCGCGCCAGGCCGGCCACGTCGGTGGCGTAGAAATCGGCACCGCCGTTGAGGCTGATGAACTCGCCGCGGAACATCTCGAGCTCCGGGTCGTACTCGATCACGGCCTTGTGGCCGTCGATGGTCATGACATTGATCATGGCTTCACTCCAAGAGACTCCAACCATTTGCGGACGCCGGCCACCGCGCCCTTGTCCATGTCCGGCCGCGGGTGAGGGCGGTGGAACACGTGGACCTCGCCGGCCAGCACGACCGCCACGCGGGAGCCTTCCGCCTGGCTGATCCTCGCGCCCAGCTCCCTGAAAAGAGCCTCCACCTCCGCCCACTTCACGTTGCCGGAAGCGGGGCGGTTGAAGATCAGGCTCAGCGTCCTTGCATGTTTGTTTTTCATGCAGGGATGGTACCGAAATATGGTATCACACAAATCCGAAAATACGTCGCGCGAATCCGAAAATGCGCCGCCATGGCGGCGTCGCGACGTCCCCCCGCCGCGCGTCAATAAAACGCCGCAATCCCGGCCCATGGGCGCCGCAAACCGCGCCACCAAGCCATTTCTTCCGATGGCATGCCGATTGCTACAAGACCTCCGCCAGGCATCGCCCCCGGGGCGCTGCCGACAAGGAACCGTGTCCACCCGAGGTCTTGCATGTCGAACGCCGAGCCCACTCCCGCCGCCGCCGCCCCCGCCCCCAAGGCGGGCCATGGGCGGGGCACCGTCCTGATTCTTGCCGCGGCCCTGGTGCTGGTGTCGGCGGTGTGCGGCTACGCGCTGTACACGCTGCGCGGGCACGCCGCGCAAGGCGCCGCGGGCAGCGAAGCGAAGGTCGAGAAGAAGAAGGAAGGGCCGGAGGTGTTCATGCCGATGGACCCGGCCTTCGTGGTCAATTTCCAGAAGGCCGACGGGCTCAGCTACCTGCAGGTCGGCGTCACCCTGATGTCGCACGACCCGGCCGCGCTGCAGGCCGCCAAGGAAGCGGATCCGGTGATCCGCAATGCGCTGGTGATGCTGTTCTCCGCGCAGGACTACACCGCGCTGTCCGACACCGCCGGCAAGCAGAAGCTGCAGGCCAAGGCGCTGGCGGCGGTGCAGAAGATCGTCGAGGACCGCACCGGCCGCCCCGGCGTGGAAGCGCTGTATTTCACCAGCTTCGTGATGCAGTGAGGCAGCCGTGAGCGATCTGCTCTCCCAGGAAGAAATCGACGCCCTGCTCAACGGCGTCAACGGCGGCGACGTGCCGACCGGCGGCGACGAGCCGCCGCCGAAGGATGCCGTGCTGTCGTACGACTTCACCCAGCAGGACCGCATCGTGCGCGGCCGCCTGCCCACGCTGGAGATGGTCAACGACCGCTTCGCGCGCTACTTCCGCACCGGCATCTTCGGCGTGCTGCGCAAGACCTGCGAGGTCTCGGTGCTGGGCGTGAAGATGTCCAAGTTCGTCGAATACGTGCACGGCCTGGCCGTGCCGACCAATCTCAACCTGGTGCGGGTGAAGCCGCTGCGCGGCACCGCGCTGATCGTGATGGAGCCGCGCCTGGTCTTCAGCGTGATCGACAATTTCTTCGGCGGCGACGGCCGCTACCACGCGCGCATCGAAGGCCGCGACTTCACGCCGACCGAGACGCGGGTGATCCAGATCGTGCTGGCGGAAATCTTCACCGCCATGGTCGAGGCCTGGTCGCCGGTGCTGCCGCTGAATTTCGAATTCCTGAATTCGGAGATCAACCCGCAGTTCGCCAACATCGTCAGCCCCACCGAAACCGTGGTGGTGTCGCGCTTCCACGTGGAAGTGGACGGCGGCGGCGGCGAGATCCACCTCACCCTGCCGTACTCCATGGTCGAGCCGATCCGCGTGCTGCTGGACGCCGGCGTGCAGAGCGACCGCGTCGAGCGCGACGAGCGCTGGCTGCAGAGCCTGCACCAGGAAGTGCTGGACGCCGAAGTGGAGTTGAGCTCGCTGCTGCTCGAAGCCGACATGCAGATCGGCGACTTTCTCAAGCTGCGTCCCGGCGACGTGATCCCGGTGAACCTGCCGGAGCTGTGCACGGTATTCGCCGAGGACGTACCGATCTTCCGCGGCCAGCTCGGCCGCGCCAGCGGCCACAAGGCCGTCCGCTTCCAGACCCCCGCCGGCCGCCGCGAAACGCGCACGTCCGCCGAGTTCTCCACCGGGAATCCCAACGCATGAGCACCACTAACGACTCCGCCACCCTGCTCGATCCGGCCGGCCGTCCGGAATACGAAA
The DNA here is from genome assembly GCF_049532885.1 of Dyella marensis. Taxonomy (NCBI): domain Bacteria; kingdom Pseudomonadati; phylum Pseudomonadota; class Gammaproteobacteria; order Lysobacterales; family Rhodanobacteraceae; genus Dyella; species Dyella marensis. The sequence goes on along the minus strand of NZ_CP064029.1, from coordinate 3,901,277 downwards.
CCATGCTGGGCGTGGCCGGCGAGAACGGCGACGTCAACCTGGACCTGATCCTGGACGTGCCGGTCACGCTGGCGATGGAAGTGGGCCGCACGCGCATCAGCATCCGCAATCTGCTGCAGCTCAACCAGGGCTCGGTGGTGGAACTGGACCGCGCCGCGGGCGAACCGCTGGACGTGTTCGTCAACGGCACCCTGGTGGCGCACGGCGAAGTGGTGGTGATCAACGAGAAGTTCGGCATCCGCCTCACCGACGTGATCAGCCCCGCCGAGCGCGTGCGGAAGCTGCGCTGATGATGCTCCTGCTTGCCGTGGCCGCCGCGCCCGCGGCCGAACCCAGCGTGGGCGGGGAACTGCTGCGCGTGTGCCTGAGCCTGATCGGCATCATCGCGCTGATCTTCGCCGCCGGCTGGCTGGGCCGCCGCGCGCAGGGGCGCGCGCAATCCGGCGGCCGGCGCATCCGCTGCGTCGAATCCTTCGCGCTGGGCACGCGCGAGCGCGTGCTGCTGCTGGAGGCGGATGGCAAGCGCCTGCTGGTCGGCGTGGGGCAGGGCGGCATGCGCACGCTGCACGTCTACGAAGGCGACGCGCCCGCCGCCGAGACTCCGCCATCGCCGCCGATGCCCGCCTTCGCGGACCTGCTCGGCTTCTGGAAGCGCAAGTGATGAAATATTTCCTGTTCGCCCTGCTGCTGCTGGCGCCGCTGCCGCTGCTGGCCGATCCGGTCGCTGGCATCCCGGTGCTGAACGTGCAGAACGCCGCCGGCGGCGGCCAGAGCTGGACGCTGTCGCTGCAGATGCTGGCGCTGATGACGGTGCTGACCCTGCTGCCGGCGATCCTGCTGATGATGAGCTCGTTCACGCGCATCATCATCGTGCTTGGCTTTCTGCGGCAGGCGCTGGGCACGCAGTCCACGCCGCCGAACCAGGTGCTGCTGGGCCTGGCGCTGTTCATCAGCCTGTTCGTGATGTCGCCGGTGCTGGAGCGTGCCTACGCCGACGGCGTGAAGCCCTATATGGACGGCCAGCTCGCCGCCGAGCAGGCGCTGCCCGCCGCCGCCGCGCCGTTCAAGCGCTTCATGCTGGACCAGACGCGCGACGCCGACCTGCAGCTGTTCACCCGCCTGGCGAAAGAGCAGCCCTATGCCGGCAAGGACGAGGTGCCGTTCCGCGTAGCCATGCCGGCCTTCGTCACCAGCGAGCTGAAGACCGCCTTCCAGATGGGCTTCCTGCTGTTCATCCCGTTCCTGATCATCGACCTGGTGGTGGCCAGCGTGCTGATGTCGATGGGCATGATGATGGTGTCGCCGATGATCATCTCGCTGCCGTTCAAGATCATGTTGTTCGTGCTCGTTGACGGCTGGTCGCTGTTGCTGGGCACGCTGGCAGGGAGCTTCTTCTCATGAGTGCGACGCGATCTTCTCCCTCTCCCCTCCGGGGAGAGGGCCGGGGTGAGGGGGCGGGGCTCGCCACAGGGCTGGTACGTGCGAGCTGCAGTCCGCGGCAGGCCCTCAACATCTCGCTCCGCCCGGCCCCTCACCCCAACCCTCTCCCCGGAGGGGAGAGGGGGCAGAAGCGGGGGACCAGCGCATGACCCCCGAGTCCGTCATCGAATTCGGCCAGCACGCACTCTACGTCGCGATGCTCGTCGCCGCCCCTTTGCTGCTCACCGCGCTGGCGGTCGGTGTGCTGGTCGGCGTGATCCAGGCGGCGACGCAGATCAACGAAATGACCTTGAGCTTCATCCCGAAGCTGATCGCGATGGCGCTGGTCGCGCTGATCACGGGGCCGTGGATGCTGCGCACCCTGGTGCAGTTCACCCGGCACCTGATCGAAGGATTGCCCGGAGCGGTGCGGTGACCACGCTGGATCTCGCCCAGCTGCCGATCCTGCTCGGCAGCGTGCTGTGGGCGATGGGCCGCGTGGCCGGCCTGTTCCTGGTGGCGCCGGTGTTCGGCGCCACGGTATTGCCGGCGCGCATCCGCGTCGGCCTGATCATGCTGCTGACCATGGTGCTGGCGCCGCTGGCGCCGGCGCGGATCGACCCGATGAGCGCCGGCGGCATCGCCACCATGGCGGGGCAGCTGCTGATCGGCGCGTCGGTGGGTTTCGTGCTGCGGCTGACCTTCGAGGCGGTGGCGTTCGGCGGGCAGCTGGTGGCGCAGAGCATGAGCTTAGGCTTCGCCGAAGTGGTGAACCCGCAGGGCGGCGGCAGCTCGCCGGTGCTCAACCAGTTCTATCTGCTGCTGGTGACCTTGCTGTTCCTGGCGATGGACGGCCATTTGCGCCTGATCGCATTGCTGGCCGAAAGCTTCCGCACGCTGCCACCGGGCACCGGGGCGATCTCGCCGGACGGGCTGCATGCGGTGGCGGTGTTCGGTGGCCAGTTGTTTTCCGGCGCCGTGCGCGTCGCCCTGCCGGCGATGACGGCGCTGCTGGTGGTGAACATGGGCTTCGGCGCGATCAGCCGCGCGGCGCCGTCGATGAATCTGTTCGCGGTGGGTTTTCCGATCACCTTGTGCCTGGGCTTTATCGCCTTGTGGTTGTCGTTGCGCGCGTTGCCAGGGGCGTTCGGCTCGCTGGAGGAAAGCGCGTGGTCTGTGATGCGCGAGCTGCTGGGTCAATAAGGATGGGAGCCTGACGTGTCCGAGAGCGACGACCAGGAACGCACCGAAAAACCATCGGAAAAACGCCTGCGCGAAGCGCGGGAGAAGGGCGACGTTCCGCGTTCGCGCGATCTGTCGGGCGCCCTGGTGGTGCTGGCGGGCGTCGCCGCGCTGATGAGCGGCGGCGAGCGCGCGTTCGTGCACGCCAAGCGTGTCTACGAACTGGGCTTCGGCTACAGCCGCGAAGCGCTGTTCTCCGGCGAGCTGCCGGCGCGCGTGCTCGCTGCCGCGCTGCGCGAAGCGATGGCCCTGATCACGCCGGTCGCGGTGGCGACGATGTTGGCCACGTTCGCCGCCCCTTTGCTGCTGGGCGGCCTCGGTTTCAGTGCGCAGGCGCTGGAGCCGAAATTCGACCGGCTCGATCCCATCGCCGGCCTCGGTCGTCTTGTATCGATGCGCGGCGCGGTGGAACTGGCGAAATCGCTGCTCAAGCTGGTGTTTATCGGCGCCTCGCTGGCCTGGTTCCTGTGGCACCGGCAGGACGCCATGCAGGCCACCGGGCGCGGCACGGTCGGCGCAGGCATCGCGCTGTCGCTGTCGCAGCTGGGTCATGCCGCGCTGCTGTTCGGCACCATGCTGGCGCTGATCGGCGGCATCGATGCGGCCTACCAGCGCTACGACCACGGCCGCCGCCTGCGCATGACCAAGCAGGAGCTGCGCGACGAGAACAAGGAAAGCGAAGGCAATCCGGAACTGAAGGGCCGCATCCGCCAGGTGCAGCACCAGCTGGCGCGCCGCCGCATGATGCAGGAACTGCCCAAGGCCGACGTGGTGGTGACCAACCCCACCCACTTCGCCGTGGCGCTGAAATACGACGAGAGCCGCATGCGCGCGCCGCGCGTGGTCGCCAAGGGCGCCGACGTGCTGGCCATGCAGATCCGCCAGGTCGCCGCCGGGCACCGCATCCCGATGGTGGAAGCGCCGCCGCTGGCGCGTGCTCTCTACGCCACCACGGAACTCGGCCGCGAGATTCCCGCCGCGCTCTACGTCGCCGTGGCGCAGGTGCTGGCCTATGTGTTCCAGCTGCGCCAGGCCGTCGCGCATGGCGACGCGCCGCCCGTACCTCCTTCGCCGCAGGTCGATCCGGGCCTGCTCGGCCCTTACCGCTGATTCTTTCCAGGACACCGCTCCATGGCTGCCGCAAGCGCAAGCGCGTTCGACACCTTCAAGCAGATCACCCGCCGCGGGGCCGGTGCGCCCATCGTGATGCTGGCCGCGCTGGCGATGGTGATGCTGCCGATGCCGCCGTTCCTGCTGGACATGCTGTTCAGCTTCAACATCGCACTGTCGCTGGTGATCCTGCTGGCGGTGATCTACGTGATGCGGCCGCTGGAATTCGCCGCGTTTCCGACCGTGGTGCTGATGGCCACCCTGCTGCGCCTGGCGCTGAACATCGCCTCCACCCGCGTGGTGCTGCTGCACGGGCATAACGGCCCGGGCGCGGCGGGCAAGGTGATCGAGGCCTTCGGCGAGTTCGTCATCGGCGGCAATTTCGCGGTGGGCCTGGTGGTGTTCGCCATCCTCACCATCATCAACTTCGTGGTGGTGACCAAGGGCGCCACGCGCGTGTCCGAAGTGACCGCGCGCTTCACCCTGGATGCCATGCCCGGCAAGCAGATGGCGATCGACGCCGACCTCAACGCCGGCCTGCTCACCCAGGAACAGGCGCGCGAGCGCCGCCAGGAAGTGCGCGAGGAAGCGGACTTCTACGGCTCGATGGACGGCGCCTCCAAGTTCGTGCGCGGCGACGCCACGGCGGGCATCCTGATCCTGGTGATCAATATCGTCGGCGGCTTCTTCGTCGGTGTGATGCAGCACGGCCTCAGCGCCGGCGACGCGGCCAAGACCTACACCTTGCTCACCATCGGCGACGGCCTGGTCGCGCAGGTGCCGGCGCTGATGCTGTCGATCGCCACCGCGGTGATCGTCACCCGCGTCTCGCGCGCCCAGGACATGGGCAAGCAGGTGCTCGGCCAGGTGTTCGGCCAGCCGCGCGCGCTGGCGGTGGCTGGCGTGGTGCTGGGCGTGATGGGCCTGGTGCCCGGCATGCCGAACATCGCCTTCCTGCTGCTGGGCGCGATCTGCGGCGGCTCCGCGTGGATGATGCTCAAGCGCGAGCGCGAGACGCGCGCCAGGCTGGCCGAGGAAGCCATCGCCGAAGCCGCGCCCGCCGCGGCGCCGGCCGAGCGCCTGGAGCTGGGCTGGGAAGATGTCGCCGGCGTCGATCCGGTAGGCCTGGAAGTGGGTTATCGCCTGATCCCGCTGGTGGACAAGAACCAGGGCGGCGAGCTGATGGGGCGGATCAAGTCGGTGCGCCGCAAGCTGTCGCAGGAGCTGGGCTTCCTGGTCCCGCCGGTGCACATCCGCGACAACCTCGACCTGGGCCCCAACACCTATCGCATCACCCTGATGGGCGTGCCGATGGGCGAGGCCGAGGTGCACAACGAACGCCTGCTGGCGATCAATCCCGGCCGCGTGCACGGCAGCTTGCAAGGCATCGCCACGCGCGATCCGGCCTTCGGCCTGGAAGCGGTGTGGATCGAATCCGGCCAGCGCGACAACGCGCAGGCGCTGGGCTACACCGTGGTCGACCCCGCCACCGTGGTGGCCACGCATCTGTCGCACATCCTGCAGGGCCACGCGCACGAACTGCTCAGCCACCAGGACGTGCAGCAGTTGCTGGACCGCCTCGCCGCCGCCGCGCCGAAGCTGGTGGAAGACCTGGTGCCCAAGCGCATGTCGCTGGGCGTGGTGGTGAAGGTGCTGCAGAACCTGCTGGCCGAGCGGGTGCCGATCCGCAACATGCGTTCCATCGTCGAATCCTTGGCGGAACACGCGGGCCAGAGTCAGGATCCCGGCGCGCTCACCGCCGCCGTGCGCGTGGCGCTGGGCCGCCAGATCGTGCAGGAGATCGCCGGCCTGGGCACCGAGATCCCGGTCATCACGCTGGCGCCGGAACTGGAGCAGATCCTGCTCGGTTCGCTGGCCAATGGCGGCGTGGCGGGCGCCGCGGTGGAACCGGGCCTGGCCGACCGCCTGCAGAGCGGCGTCGCCGACGCCGCGCGCCGCCAGGAAATGGGCGGCGAACCGGCCGTGCTGCTGGTCGCGCCGCAGCTGCGGCCGTGGCTCGCGCGCTTCACCCGCCACGTGGCACAGAACCTGCACGTACTGGCTTACAACGAGGTGCCCGACAACCGTCGGGTGCGTTTGGTGCAGGCGCTGGGACGTTGAGTGGGGGAATAGGGAATGGGGAATAGAGAATCGGAAAAGCAAGGCTGCCGCGACTTGTGCGTGTTGCGCCCGCAGGTAGTGAAAAACTCATGGTCGACTTGCCGGCAAACAGCGCGGCTTGCCTATTCCCTATTCCCTATTCCCTATTCCCCGGGCGCAAGGAAAACCTTTTCATGAAAATAAAGCGTTTCGTAGCGCCCGACATGCGCCAGGCCATGCGCGAAGTGCGCGAGGAACAAGGCCCCGACGCGGTCATTCTTTCCACGCGCCGTCTCGACGAGGGCGTGGAGATCATTGCCGCCGTCGACTATGACGAGTCCCTGGTGCGCGAGGCCGCGCGCTCGGGCGAACCGTTGCCGACCGAAGTGCGCATCGTGCGCGAGCGCGCGGCGGAACCGCCGGTGCTGCCGCCCAAGCCGCGGCGTGCGCCGGCGCCCGCGCCGGTGGCTCCCGTTGCCGCGCCCGCGCAGCGTGCACCGGTAGCGCCGGTTGCCGCGCCCGTCGCCGCCGCACCGGTCGCCGCGGCAAAACCCGAACCCGCCGCCGCACCCGCCGAACCGGCCCCGCTGCATCCGATGGTGGAGCAGGCCGCGCTCGACACCGCGCGCATGCGCGCCGAGCTGGGCAGCCTGCGCGAACTGCTGGAATCTCAGATGGCTTCGCTCGCATGGAACGACCTGCAGCGCCGCCATCCGCTGCGCGGCCGCGTGCTGCGCGACATGACGCGCATCGGCATCGAGCCGGACGTGGCGCGCCGCCTCGCCGACGAACTGCCCGACCGCCTCAGCGCCGACCAGGCGCGCTATCTGCCGCTGGGCGTGCTCAGCCGCAGCCTCGCCGTCACCGGCTACGACGTCGCCGCCAGCGGCGGCGTGGTGGCCCTGGTCGGACCGACCGGCGTGGGCAAGACCACCACCATCGCCAAGCTCGCCGCGCGCGCCGTGCTGCGCCATGGCGCTTCGCAGGTGGCCCTGGTCAGCACCGACAACTACCGCATCGGCGCCGCCGCGCAGCTGGAGCACTACGGCCGCCTGCTCGGCACCCGCGTGTTTCCCGCGCACGATGCCGAAAGCCTGCGCGAAGTGCTCGACGTGCTGCGCGGCCGCCGCGTGGTGCTGGTCGACACCGCCGGCGTGGCCGGCAGCGATCCGCGCCTGGAGCAGCAGATGCAACTGCTGCGCGCCGCCGGCGAACTGCGCACCTGCCTGGTGCTGGCCGCCAATGCGCAGGCGCAGGCGATCGACGACATGGTGCGCGCCTTCCTGCCGCAGCAGCCGCAGGCGTGCATCCTCACCAAGCTCGACGAAGCGCCCAGCCTGGGCGGCGCGCTGTCCGCGCTGATCCGCCACCGGCTGCCGCTGGACTACACCACCGACGGCCAGCGCGTGCCCGAAGACCTCGCCACCGCCGATGCGCGCGTGCTGGTCTGCCGCGCCGCGCAGGTGCTCAGGGGCAATGCGCCGGCGGTGGACGAAGGCTATATGGCCGAGCGCTTCGGCCTGGCCGTGGCGGGTGCACGATGACCACGCTGGCGATGGACCAGGCCTGGGGCCTGAGCAATCTGTTCTCGGCTTTTCATTCTTCCGGCAACGATGACGTGCGCCCGCTCTCCGCAGGCGCGGGCCATTCGCTGCCCGCCGCGCCGCCGCGCCGCTGCCGCGCGATCGCCGTGGCCGGCGGCAAGGGCGGCGTGGGCAAGTCCACCGTGGCGGTGAACCTCGGCATGTCGCTGGCCATGGCCGGGCGCGAGGTGGCGCTGCTGGATGCGGACCTGGGCCTGGCCAACCTGGACGTGCTGCTCGGCCTACAGCCGTCGCGGCATATCGGCCACCTGCTGGACGGCAGCTGCTCGCTCGGCGAATTGATGCTGCCGGCGCCGCACGGGCTGAAGGTGATCCCGGCCGGCTCCGGCGCGCGCCGCCTGGCCCAGCTGGATACGCGCGAGCACGCCGCGGTGATCCGCGCCTTCGACGAACTGCCCGATCCGCCGGAATTCCTGATCGTGGACACCGCCGCCGGCGTGGCCGACAACGTGGTGATGTTCGCCGCGGCGGCCGACGACGTGGTGCTGGTGGTCTGCGACGAGCCGGCCTCGCTCACCGACGCCTACGCGCTGACCAAGGTGCTCAGCCGCGACTTCTGCGTACGGCGCTTCCACGTGGTGGCCAACATGGTGCGCCACGCCGGCGAGGCGCGGCAGCTGTACGAGAAGCTGGCCCGCGTGTGCGACCGGTTTCTGGATGTGGCGCTGGATTTCATGGGCGCGGTTCCTTACGACGAACACCTGCGCCAGGCCATCCGCCGCCAGGGCGCGGTGGTGGATCTGTGGCCGGCCAGCCGGTCCGCACGGGGATTCAAGCAAATGGCGGGTGCGGTCGATACATGGGGAGAACCCCTGCGCACGGGTCGCGACCGCATCGCCTTTTTTGGAGGGCAGGTCGCCATGGCGCCGGACCCGGTACGCGAGGGGGGTGTGAGATGAGCGTGGCTTCCGAATATCTGCAACTGCAACGCGAAAGCACGGAGGAGATGGTGCGCCGGCACGCTCCGCTGGTGCGCCGTATCGCCTATCACCTGATGGGCCGGCTGCCGCCCAGCGTGGACGTGGACGACCTGGTGCAGGCCGGCATGATCGGCCTGCTGGAAGCGGCGCGGAACTATGCGACCGACCGCATGGCCAGCTTCGAGACCTATGCGGGCATCCGCATCCGCGGCGCCATGCTGGACGAGCTGCGCAAGACCGATTGGACGCCGCGCTCGGTGCACCGCAAGTTGCGCGAAGTGTCGGAGGTGGTGCGCCAGATCGAGAACGAAACGGGCGCCGACGCCACCGACGCCGAGGTCATCCGGCGGCTGGGCATCGACGCGCAGGAGTACCACCAGATCCTGGCCGACGCGGCCAGCGCGCGCCTGCTCAGCCTCTCCGCGCCGGAGGACGACGAGGACGGCGCAGCGCTCGACGTGGCCGACCAGGAAGGCCTGGGGCCGCAGGACCGCTTCGAGCAGGAAGGCATGCGCGGGGCGCTGGTGGAGGCGATCGGCGGGTTGCCGGAGCGCGAGCAGCTGGTGATGTCGCTGTACTACGAGCAGGAACTGAATTTGAAGGAGATCGGCGCCGTGCTCGGCGTGACGGAATCGCGGGTGTGCCAGATCCATGGGCAGGCGCTGATCCGGTTGCGTGCACGGATGACCGGTTGGCGCGAAGCCGAAGACGCCAAGGGCGCCGGCGGCGGGCGCCGCGGCGGCACGAAGTCCGCGGCCGCGGCGACGCGCTGAGCTCCGAACCACACCCCTCAAACCCCACTAGGACCCCTGGAGCCGACGTTGGACAAGAACATGAAAATCCTCGTGGTGGACGACTTCTCCACCATGCGGCGCATCGTGCGCAACCTGCTGGTGGAGCTGGGCTTCACCAATGCGCTGATCCAGGAAGCCGACGACGGCGTCAATGCCATGGCGGTGCTCAAGCAGCAGTCGTTCGACATGGTGGTGACCGACTGGAACATGCCGAACATGACCGGCATCGACCTGCTGCGCGCGATCCGCGCCGAGCCCGCGCTGAAAGGCCTGCCGGTGCTGATGGTCACCGCCGAGAACAACCGCGACCAGATCATCGCCGCCGCCCAGGCCGGCGTGAACGGTTACATCGTCAAGCCCTTCACCGCGGTCACGCTGAAGGAAAAGCTGGACAAGATCTTCGAGCGGCTCGCCGCGCAAGGAGCAAGCGCATGAGCGCCGTGATGATTACCCCCATGAGCGCGGCGTTGCCGCAGGAAGTGCAGGAGCTGCTGGCCAGCCCCGACGGCGCCGCCTTCGAGATGGCGCTGGACACCATGGTGCGCCAGCGCGAGCAGCACCTGTTCCGCGCGCTGGGCCTCTTGGCCCGCGACCTGCACGAAGCCGTGCGCCGCCTCGGCGGCGAGCTGGCCCAGGAAGGCGTGCCCGGTAGCGTGGCCGACGCGCGCCAGCATCTGCACGACGTGCTGGAGATGAGCGCCAAGGCCGCCCATCGCAGCATCGATTTCGCCGAGCGCATGCGCCCGCAGGCCAGCGCGCTGGAAAGCAGCGCTGATGCCGTGCTGGCCGGCGGCGGCGAAGCGGCGGAGCTGGCGACACAGGCGCGGCAGTTTGCCGGGCAGTGCCGCGAAGGGCTGTCGGACATGGTGATGGCGCAGTCGTGGCAGGACCTGTCCGGCCAGCGCATCAAGAAAGTGTCCACCTTTATCGGCAGCGTGGAGTCCTCGCTGCTGGAACTGGTGCGCCTCACCGGCGCGCTGGCCGGCGGCGAAGCGCCGGTGGCCGCGGCCAAGGTGAACAGCCAGGACGAGGCGGACCGCCTGCTCAGCGAATTCGGTTTCTGAGCGCGGGGTTCCGATGGATCCGTCACTCGACAGCGAGCTGCGCGACGATTTCCTGGTCGAGGCCGGGGAACTGGTGCAGCGCCTGGGCGAACAGCTGGTGGCGCTGGAGGAAGCGCCGCGCGACGCCGAACTGCTCAATGCGGTGTTCCGCGCCTTCCACACGGTGAAGGGCGGCGCGGGCTTCCTCGGCATCGACCCGATGGTGCAGCTGTGCCATCACGCCGAGGACCTGCTCAACGAAGCGCGCGCCGGCCACGTGCTGATCGATGCGGCGCGGATGGACGCATTGCTGGAAGCGCTGGACCTGGTCAACGCGATGATGGCCGCGCTCGCCGCGTCCGGCGACATGCCGGTGGCGCCCGCGGCGCTGCTGGTGCGGCTGCAGCCGCATGCGGCACGAGCGCCGGCTCCGGCGCCCGCCCCCGTGCCGGCACCCGCGCCGGCGACGGAGGAGAGTGGCACCATCGACGACAGTGAATTCGAGGCGCTGCTCGACAGTCTCTACGGCATGGGCGGCGCGCCGGGCGCACCGGTGCAGCCGCCGGCGTCCGAGACGATCGACGACGCCGAGTTCGAAAACCTGCTGGACAACCTGCACGGCAAGGGCAAGGCGCCCGGCGCGCCGGTGCAGCCGTCGGCCGGCACCATCGACGACAGCGAATTCGAAGCGCTGCTTGACAGCCTGCATGGCAAGGGCGCCGCACCCGGCGCCGCGGCGAAGGCTGCCGCAGCGCCCGCGCCGGCCAAAGCCGCGGCAAAGGCCGCGCCGCCGCCGGAAGCCACCGTGCGCGTGGACACCGGCCGCCTCGATGCGCTGGTCAACCGTGCCGGCGAACTGGTGCTGGTGCGCAATCGATTGCTGAGCCTCGCCGCCAGCAGCGGCGATGAACCGTTCAACACCGCGGCCGGCGAACTCGATCGCGTGGCCGACGAACTGCAGGGCGCCGTGCTCGGCATGCGCATGCAGCCGGTGGGCCGCTTGTTCCAGCGCTTCCCGCGCATCGTGCGCGATCTCGCCCGCCAGCTCGGCAAGGAGATCGAGCTGGTGCTGGAAGGCGAGGACACCGACCTGGACCGCAGCCTGGTCGAGGCGCTGGCCGATCCGCTGATTCACCTGCTGCGCAACGCGGTCGACCACGGCCTGGAAACGCCGGACGTGCGCGAAAGCGCCGGCAAGCCGCGCAAGGGCCGCGTGCGCCTCGCGGCCAGCCAGCGCGGCGAGCGCATCGTGATCGTGGTGGCCGACGACGGCCGCGGCATGGATCCGGACATCCTGCGCCGCAAGGCGGTGGAGAAAGGCGTGATCGACGCGGCGCAGGCCGCGCGCCTGTCCGAGACCGAATGCCTGGAATTGATTTTCCGCCCAGGCTTCAGCACTGCCGCGCAGGTGTCCGACATCTCCGGCCGCGGCGTCGGCATGGACGTGGTCAAGACGCGCGTGGCGGAACTCGGCGGCACCTTGCAGGTGCGCTCGAAGCTGGGGCAGGGCAGCGAGCTTGAGCTGACCGTGCCGCTGACGCTGGCGATCGTGCGCGTGCTGATGGTGCGCGTCGGCGCGCGCCTGTTCGCGATGCCGCTGAGCAACGTGGACGAAGTGTTCGAACTCTCCGCCGGGCAGGACCGCCTGCTCGACGGCAGCCTGATTGCCGCGCACCGCGACCGCGCGCTGCCGCTGGGCGACCTGGCCGCATGGTCGGCGGCCGCGCCGACGGCTGGCCGCCACGTGGTGGTGCTGCATATCGGCCACCAGCGCCTGGGCTGCCTGGTGCACGACGTGCTCGGCCGCGAGGACGTGATGGTCAAGCCGCTGGGGCGGCTGTTCGCCGGCACCGCCGGCGTGGCCGGCGCGACCATCACCGGCGACGGGCGCCTGGCCCTGGTGCTGGACCTGGCGGGCCTGGCCGGCGAAGGCGGTCCGTGGCAGCTGGCGCCGCGGCTATCCCCAACCTTAGAAGCGGTGGTCTGACATGGATCTGGTTAGCATCATCGGCACGATCCTGGCCTTCGTGGTCGTGATCCTCGGCACCATCCTCAAGGGTTCCAGCGTGGAAGCGCTGTGGAACCCCGCGGCCTTCGTGATCGTCTTCGCCGGCACCATCGCCGCCCTGCTGGTGCAGACCCAGGGCAAGGTGCTCAAGCATGCGATGGGCATGCTGCCGATGATCTACAAGCCGCCCAGGCACGTGCCCAACGATCTGATCAGCCGCGTGATCGGCTGGAGCGAGATCTCGCGCCGCCAGGGCCTGCTCGGCCTGGAGCCGCAGATCGAGTCCGAGCAGGATCCGTTCGTGCGCAAGGGCCTGCAGCTGCTGGTCGACGGCAGCGAGCCGGAAGCGATCCGCGGCGTGCTGGAAGTGGAGCAGGACACGCGCGAGCACGAGGACCTGGCCGGCGCGAAAGTGTTCGAGCAGGCCGGCATCTACTCGCCGACCATGGGCATCATCGGCGCCGTGATGGGCCTGATGGCCGTGATGCAGAACCTGGCCGACCCCAGCAAGCTGGGCCACGGCATCGCCGCGGCTTTCGTCGCCACCATCTACGGCGTGGCGCTGGCCAACCTGCTGATGCTGCCGATGTCCTCGCGCCTGAAGGGCATGATCCACAAGCAGGGCAAGATGCGCGAGATCATCATCGAAGGCCTGGTCTCGATCGCCCGCGGCGACAACCCGCGCCAGATCGAAAGCCGCCTGCAGGGCTACCTCACATGAGGAAGAAGAAGCACGAGGACCACGTCAATCACGAGGCCTGGGCGATCCCCTACGCCGACCTGATGACGCTGCTGCTCGCGTTCTTCGTGGTGATGTACGCGGTGTCGGTGGTGAACGAGGGCAAGTACCGCGTGATGTCCGAGTCGATCATCGAAGCCTTCAACGGCAACAACAAGCAGATCCAGCCGGTACAGACCAACAGCGCGACCGCGCCCGCGCCGGTGCCGGCCAAGCGCTCCACCAGCACCACGCCGCCGTCGCTGCGCCCGCGCCTGGCCGTGGCGCTGCCGAGCCAGTCGCTGCCGCCGCAGATGACCCAGGGCGCGCTGACCACGCGCGAGAATGCGCAGGAAAACCTGCAGAAGATCCAGGACGAAGTGCAGCACGCGCTGCAGCCGCTGATCGACCGGAGCCTGGTGGTGGTGCGCCGCACGCAGAGCTGGCTGGAGATCGAGATCCGCACCGACATCCTGTTCCCCAGCGGCGTGGCGCGGCTGTCGCCCGAGGCGGACACCACGCTGCGCAGCGTGGCCGGCATTCTGTCGCCGTTCCCCAATCCGCTGCGGGTGGAAGGCTATACCGACGACAAGCCGATCAATACCTCGGTCTTTCCGTCGAACTGGGAGCTGTCCGCCGCGCGTGCGGCGAGCGTGGCGCGGCTGTTCGCCGACAATGGCGTGGATCCGAACCGCATCGGCATCATGGGCTGGGGGCAGTACCGCCCCGCCGCGGACAATGCGAACGAAGAAGGCCGCAACCGCAACCGCCGCGTGCTGGTGGTGGTGCTGGGCGACCAGCAGGGCCCGGCGCGCTTCTACAGCGATGCCGATCGCGCGGAGCCGGCGGTGGCGCAGGCCGCGCCGGCGAGCGCGCCGGATGCGCCGGCGCCGGTCATGCACGTTGTTGCGCCACCGGCGGAACATGCCGTGTTGCCGGAAGCGATGCCCGCGGTCGCCGTGCCCGCGGTGCCGACCGGCAGTTTGCCGGTGGCTGCTAAGTTGCGCGCCGTGCAGATTGCGCCCGCCGAGAACGGCTGAGTTGGGCGCCGCCATGACTTATCGAGAGAGTTACGCATGAACGAGGACCGCGCTTCCGCGCCGCCCGCCGAACGCGGCTGGCTGATCTTTCATCTGGCCGGGCAGCCGTATGCGGCGCCGCTGACGCAGGTGAGCGAGGTGGTGCGCGATGGGGATATCACGCCGGTGCCCGGGGCGGCGGCGGATCTGCTTGGCATTCGCCAGTTGCGCGGGCGCATTGTGCCGGTGCTGGATGGGTGCCGGCGGCTGGGCTTGCCGGTTGATGCTGGCGAGAGTGCGCGGAGGCGGATTGTGGTGTTGTCGCACCAGGGGCACCTTGTCGGGTTGCGTGTGGATGCCGTTGGCGATCTGCTCGATGTGAGTGGGGAGGTGGTGGCGGCGCCGCCGGGGAGGGTGGTTCGTGAGGACGATCCGGTGGAGGGGGTGGCGCCTTGCGCGGGTGGGTTTGTTGCGTTGTTGGATGTGAGGCGGCTTTGCCGCTTGCAGGAGGGGTTGGAGGCTGTCGCCTGATCTGAGGCGCTTCCTACTCGTCATCCCGGCGTAGGCCGGGATCCAGTAGCGGTATCGCTCGGTTGTCGCTGGCCGCTAACTGGCCGCTTATGCAGCGGGCATTCCGGACGCCTGCCGGCGCCCGGGTCACTTTCTCTTTGCTGGCCCAAAGAGAAAGTAACCAAAGAGAGAATGGCCTTAGAGCAAAGGCTCGCGACGCGACTAGAAGGAGCGGTGGGCGGCTGCGGTAACTTGATTAACCTGGGTCTACACGAAACGGCAGTGCGTTTACGTAACGCGTACTTCAACGTGCCGTGGCCGAGAGGATGTTCAGTGACCGAGGCCAGCTTCTGTTCTTCGTTCCTGCCTACCTCACCACTACACCCCTCTCCCCTCCGGGGAGAGGGCAGGGTGAGGGGCCGGGCGAAGCGCAAGGCCAAATCTTGCCGGCGTAGGTTGGGGTGAGCCGCAGGCGAACCCCAACACCCGCACCTTCCCGCGCCTCGCCACGTTGGGGTTCGCCTGCGGCTCACCCCAACCTACGCCGGTGTGGCGGGGTGTAACGCCGCGCTCCGCCCGAACCCTCATCTGGCTGCCGCCACCTTCTCCCGGAGGGAGAAGGATTCGACCTGAGAAGCTGAGGCAGAGCGCACCGCTCAAGCGGGCCTCAGTTCTTGAACGTCCTCTCCGCCACGGCACGTTGAAGCAGCCGCTACGTAAACGCACCGTCGTTTCGTGTAGACCCAGGTTAATCAAGTTACCGCAGCCGCCCACCGCTCCTTCTAGTCGCGTCGCGAGCCTTTGCTCTAAGGCCATTCTCTCTTTGGTTACTTTCTCTTTGGGCCAGCAAAGAGAAAGTGACCCGGGCGCCGGCAGGCGCACGGAATGCCCGCTGCATAAGCGGCCAAGTCGCGACAACCACACCTAGTCGCCACTGGATCCCGGCCTACGCCGGGATGACGAGCAAAGCGAGGCGCAGCCTCACCCCTCCTCAGACGCGCGATAAACGCTGCTCAAGACAGCCGCGGCAGCCGCATACAACTCCACCGGAATATCGGCGCGCAACTTAAGCGCAGCAAGCAACGCCCCTACCTGCGCATCATGATGCAACGCAATCCCCAACCCCCGCGCCCGCGCCAACAACTGCTCCAACGCCTCCGGCGGCAACGCAGGCGACGCAGCCCCACCCGCGGCCACGCGCAAACTCACCTTGCGGCTCGGCGGAGGCAAGGCCTGCGTCATGCGGTCGCCTTCAGCAGCACCGCGCTGCGCGAACCCGGCGGCTGCGGCATGCCGGTCTGGCAGGTGAGCTGATCCAGCAGCAGGCCATTGGCCGTGAGCTGATGGCTGAGATCGCCGAACAGCCGCTCCAGACGTATCGTCGTCTCGGCCCGCTGCGCCCACAGCCGCACCGAAAGACGCAGGCCGCGCAACTGCAGCTCGCCCTGCACCGGCCCCAGCCGCGGCAGGTCGATGGCGAAGCCCAGCACCCACGAGGTGGGCTGTTCCGGATCGTCCTCATGCGGCGTCATCTGCAACTGCAGGATGTCCTGACCGCCTTCACCCTGCAGCGGAATCTCGATCATCCACGCGCCGCTGGCCTGGGTCTCCAGCTGCGCCACTTCCAGCCGCGCCAGCGCGGCATGCACTTCGCCGTGCAGGCGCACCAGCAGGCTGTCGACTTCGCCGGGCTGGGCGGATTCGGGCATCGGCGCGCGTGGCTGCGCCACCAGGCCGCGCTGCGCCAGCGGCGGAGCGGTTTCGGCGTGGTCGCTGTTCGGTTGCGGCGGGCTGCCGCGATCCAGCGTGGCGGCCAGGCGGAGCAGGGCGGCTTTCCAATCGTCCTCGCCCAGTTCGCCCAGGTCGGTCTGCGGATGGGCGAGCTGGGATTCCAGGAACAGGCCGCTGCGCTTCACCGCTTCTTTCAGGCCGGCGGCATGCGCGATCTCCACCGGCGTGCGGATGCTGTGTTCCAGCAAGGCCAGCGCCGCGCGCAGCGGCGGCGGCAGCTGGCGCAGCAGCGGACGCTGGGCCAGCGCGCCCAGCGTGGCCAGCAGCGGGGCGTAGCCGTTCTGCTGCGGCAGGCGTTCGCGCAGGGCGCGGCTGACGGCCTGGTCCAGCGGCGGGCCGCCGAGAATTTCCAGCTTCGGTTCCGCGCCCAGGCTCAGCACGCGCACCTGGAACTGCGAGGGCAATTGAGTGCCCGGCGGTTCGGCCTCGACCGTGAGCGAACCGATCTGCAGCACCAGCTTGGCCTGTTCGCTGTAGCCCAGGGTGCGCGCGGCCAGCACGGCGCCGACGCGCCAGCTGTCCGCGCTGGCGCCGGAAGCGGCGCCGGCCCAGGTCAATGCGGCAAGGCTGGTTGGCTGGATGATCACTTCGGCTCCTGGGCTATGAGCGTCACCGGTTTGACGCCTTTGCCATCGCTACACGCATGTCTTCGGCCGGACGCGCAGGAACTTGAGCGGCGATTTTCCGACGCCGCGCCAGGCCATCCGGAAGGTGGGAGCACGTTCCGTGCCGGCCGCGAAAAAAAGCCGCGCACCCGGCCTAAAGACGCCCGCGTCCCCGCCGATAACCGCCCTGTAAGCCATCACACAGGCAGGACGGCGGGACATGGGCAAGGCGAAGACGGACAAGGCGGACGGGCGCGTGGCGCTGCCGGCGGACTGCCGCATCGCGGACCTGGCGGCGGTGAAGGCCGCGCTGGAAGCGGCCCTGTCCGCACCCGCCACGGAGCTGGACGGCGCCGCGGTGGAACGCGTGGACACGGCCGCACTGCAGCTGCTGGCGGTATTCCGCCGCGAGGCGGCGGCGCGCGGCATGGCGGTGCGGTGGGCGGGCGCCAGCGACGTGCTGCGCGACGGGGCGGCCCGGCTGGGCCTGGCACAGACATTGGAACTGCCGGCAGCGATGCCGGCCTGACGAGGTAGACGATGGCAAAGATCCTGGCGGTAGACGATTCGGCTTCCATGCGCGGCATGGTCGCCTTCACCCTGCGCGGCGCGGGCCACGATGTGAGCGAGGCGGAGAACGGCCAGCTGGCGGTGGACGCCGCCAAGGGCGCGCGTTTCGACCTGGTGCTGGCCGACGTGAACATGCCGGTGATGGACGGCATCAGCATGGTGCGTGAGCTGCGCACCATGCCCGAGTACAAGGGCGTGCCGATCCTGATGCTGACCACCGAGTCGCACACGGACAAGAAGATGGAAGGCAAGGCGGCCGGCGCCACCGGCTGGCTGGTCAAGCCGTTCGATCCGGAGCAGCTGCTGGCCACGGTCAAGCGCGTGCTCGGCTAAGGGCATTCTTATGAGCACGGTGAGCCTGGCGCATTTTCATCAGACCTTCTTCGACGAGAGCCACGAAGGCCTCGACGCCATGGAGACGGCGCTGCTTGCGCTGGACGGCGGCGGCGACAAGGAACTGGTCCACGGCATCTTCCGTGCGGCCCATTCGATCAAGGGCGGTGCCGCCACGTTCGGTTTCCCGGACATGGCGGCCTTCACCCACGAAGCCGAATCGCTGCTCGACGAGCTGCGCGACGGCCGCCGCGCGGTCGACGCCGGCATCGTGGAGGTGCTGCTGCGCTCGGTGGACTGCCTGCGCGGCATGTTCGCCCGCGCGCAGTCCGGCCAGCCGCTGGCCGACGCCGACAGCGAGGCGCTGCGGCACGAACTGGCCGCGATGGTCGGCCGTACGCTCGCGCCGGCCGCCGCGCCCGCGCGGCGCAGCGACGATGCCGCCACCGGCTGGTCGATCGCGTTCCGCCCGCACCGGGGCATGCTGGCTGGCGGCAACGACGCGCTGCGCCTGCTGCGCGAACTCGGCGAGCTGGGCGAACTGAAAGCCGTGGCCGAGCTGGACCGGTTGCCCGGCCTGGCCGCGCTCGATCCGTCCGAATGCCATCTGGGCTGGCGCCTGGAACTGCGCGGCGACGTGACCCGCGCCGCGGTGCAGAGCGTGTTCGACTGGGTCGAGGACGAATGCGATCTCACTATCGAAGCGCTGCCCGGTGCGCAGGTGCATCACGCGCCCGTCGCCGCCGAAGCAGCGGCTGCCGTACCCGCTTCCGCGGCCGCGGCACCCAAGGCCGCCGTGCGCGAAGCCGCCGCCACCGAATCCTCGGTGCGCGTGGGGATCGACAAGATCGACAGCCTGATCAACCTGGTGGGCGAGCTGGTGATCACCCAGTCCATGCTCGACACCTTCCGCGAGGACTTCGACGCCTCGCGCCTGGAGATGCTGCAGCAGGGACTGGCCCAGCTGGCGCGCCACACGCGCACGCTGCAGGAAAGCGTGATGGGCATCCGCATGCTGCCGATCGGCTCGGTGTTCAACCGCTTTCCGCGCATGGTCCGCGACCTGAGCCAGAAACTCGGCAAGCAGGTGAAGCTGGACCTGGTCGGCGAACAGACCGAGCTGGACAAGACCGTGCTGGAGAAGATCGGCGACCCGCTGGTGCATCTGGTGCGCAACGCCATCGACCACGGCCTGGAAACCCCCGACCGCCGCCGCGCCGCCGGCAAGGGCGACACCGGCACGCTGCGCCTGGAAGCCTCCCACCGCAACGGCTCGATCGTGGTGGAAATCAGCGACGACGGCGCCGGCCTCAATCGCGAAGCCATCGTCGCCAAAGCCTTGCAGCGCGGCCTTATCGCCAGCGCCGAGGGCCTGACCGACGAAGCCGTCGCCGACCTGATCTTCCAGCCCGGCTTCTCCACCGCCGCCGTCACCACCGACCTGTCCGGCCGCGGCGTCGGCATGGACGTGGTCCGCCGCAACGTGGTGGATCTGGGCGGCAGCATCCAGATCCGCAGCATGGCCGGAAAGGGTTCGGTGTTCACCATCACCTTGCCGCTGACCCTGGCCATCATCGACGGCCTCACCGCCCTGGTCGGCGGCGAGCACTACATCGTGCCGCTGGCCTCGATCATCGAAACCGTACAGCTGCGCAGCGAACATCTGCGCACCGTCACCGGCGGCGGCGAACTGTTCCACTTCCGCGACGGCTGGCTCCCCGTCCTGCGCCTGCAGGATGCCTTCGCCTGCCACGGCACCCGCCGCCCGATCGAACAAGGCCTGGTCGTCGTCGTCGAAGGCGACGGCTCCCGCCTCGGCCTGTTCGTCGACGAACTGATCGGCCAGCAGCAAGCGGTGGTGAAGTCCCTGGAAGCCAACTACCGCCGCGTCTCCGGCATCTCCGGCGCAACGATCCTGGCGGACGGTTCCGTCGCCCTGATCGTCGACGTGGCCGGCTTGTCACGCCAACTGTCCCGCCGCCGCGCGGCCTGACGAGCAAAAGAATGAGGTACGCCGCACGGTACGCTCCGCCCGGCCCCTCACCCTGCCCTCTCCCCGGAGGGGAGAGGGGGGGGTCGTGAGGCAGGCAGGAACGAAGAACAAAAGCTGGCCTCGGTTCTTGAACATCCTCTTCGCCACGGCACGTTGAAGCACCCGCTACGTAAACGCACCGTCGTTTCGTGTAGACCCAGGTTAATCAGGCTACCGCAGCCGCTCACTGCTCCTTCTAGTCGCGTCGCGAGCCTTTGACTTGAGGCTATTTCTCTTTGGTTACTTTCTCTTTGAGCCAGCAAAGAGAAAGTGACCCGGGCGCCGGCAGGCGTCCGGAATGCCCGCTGCATAAGCGGCCAAGTCGCGACAACCGCACCTAGTCGCTACTGGATGATTCGCTTCGCTCACCCCTTCGGGGCCGCCCTACGGGCGTTCTTCGCGCTACGCGCTCGTCCGGCCTACGCCGGGATGACGAGTAGGACGAGAGCCCAATCCCCCAGCAAATCCCCCAGGAAAACTCTCAAGCCAACCGTTCACCTGCCGATAACGGCAATACAGGCGCGGTCACCCGCGCAAACGAGACCCCCATGAGCCAGCCATCGCCCGGCGCCGCCGAAGCGGCCCCCACCCAATACCTCATCGTCGGCCTCGGCCCCGAGGAATACGGCCTGGACATCCTGGCCGTCCGCGAAATCCGCGGCTGGACCCCGGTCACCCGCATCCCGCAGGCCCCGCACTACGTGCTGGGCGTGCTCAACCTGCGCGGCGCCATTGTGCCCGTGCTGGACCTGCGCCTGCGCTTCGGCCTGCCGAGCGAGGCATACACCCAGACCACCGTCACCGTGATCGTCACCGTCGCCGGCCGCCTGTTCGGCGTGGTGGTCGACAGCGTGTCGGACGTGCTCGACGTCAACGCCGGCGCGGTGCGCCCGGTGCCGGACATGGGCACCTCCGTGGATACCGAATACCTCAAGGGACTCACCTCCGTGGCAGAGCGCATGGTGCTGCTGCTGGACGTGGACAAACTGCTGCAACCGCAGGACGCGCAGATGCTGGAGGCCGCCTTGCCCGCGGCTATCGACGAGAAGGCCGTGGCCTAAGGAATTCCGATGAAGATCCCCGCAATCAAGTTCAAGCTTCCCGCCATGACCGTCCGCAACCGCCTGCGCGGCGTGCTCGGCCTGCTCGGTCTCATGCTGATCGGCGGCGCCGCCGTCGGCCTCGGCGCCATGCACCTGCAGAACGAGGGCATGCGCCAGATGTACGACGACGAGATGGTGCCGTCGGAAATCGTCAGCCGCATCAACACGCGTTCGCTGATGTCCTTCATCGTGCTGGGCGAATCCAGCAACCTGCTGGACAAGCCCGACGCGCTCAAGCAGAAGCTCGGTGAGTTCCAGAAGTACCAGGACGAGATGGCCCTGCTGAAGAAGCAGTACGCCGCCATGTCGCGCTCGCCGGAGCTGGATGAGCTGTACAAGAAGTGGCGTTCCACCGACGAGGACTACGCCCAGGCCAAGAAGGACATGCTCGACGCGCTGAACCAGAAGGACCCGGCCGCGTCGGACGTGCTCGAGATGCAGGTGCGCCCGCTCCTGATGGAGCGCCAGGATGCGCTGGCCAAGCTGACCGAAGCGCAGCGCATCGAAGCCAAGCACATCTACGACGCCCAGCTCGCCCGCTTCGGCTGGATCCGCGCGGCCAGCCTGATCGCGCTGATCGCCGGCCTGCTGATCGCCATCGTCGCTGCGGTGATGCTGATCCGCTCGATCATCGGCACGCTGAACCGCGCCGTGCGCATCGCCAACGAGATCGCCGAAGGCAAGCTCGGCCACGACATCGAGGCCGGCCGCAACGATGAGCTCGGCCAGCTGCTCAACGCCTTCCGCAGCATGGACCAGCGCCTCGCCGCCATCGTCGGCGAAGTGCGCCACGGTTCCGGCGCGGTCAGCACCGCCGCGCAGCAGATCGCCCGCGGCAACGACGACCTGAGCCAGCGCACGCAGGAGCAGGCGTCGAGCCTGGAGGAAACGGCTTCTTCGATGGAGGAAATGACCTCGACCGTGAAGCAGAACGCCGAGAACGCCAGCCACGCCAATCAGCTGGCCCGCGGTGCCCGCGAGCAGGCCGAGCGCGGCGGCGAGGTGGTGACCCAGGCGGTCGGCGCGATGCGCGAGATCAACGACTCCAGCCGCAAGATTTCCGACATCGTCAGCCTGATCGACGAGATCGCCTTCCAGACCAACCTGCTGGCGCTCAATGCCGCGGTGGAAGCGGCGCGCGCCGGCGAACAGGGCCGCGGCTTCGCGGTGGTGGCCACCGAAGTGCGCAACCTGGCGCAGCGCAGCGCGGGTGCGGCGAAGGAGATCAAGGGCCTGATCGCCGACAGCGCGGAGAAGGTGCGTACCGGCACCGCGCTGGTGGACCAGTCGGGCAAGGCGCTGGCCGAGATCGTGGACAGCGTGAAGAAGGTGACCGACATCGTGGCGGAGATCGCCGCGGCCAGCCAGGAACAGTCGGCCGGCATCGACCAGGTCAACAACGCCGTGACCCAGATGGACGAGATGACCCAGCAGAACGCCGCGCTGGTGGAAGAAGCGGCGGCCGCCGCCCGCGCCATGCAGGAACAGGCCGGCGAGCTGTCGCGCCAGGTGGGCTTCTTCCGCCTGGGCGACGAAGCGGCGGTGGCGGCTCCGGCGCGCAAGGCGGCAGCCACGGCCAGCGCGGAAGCGGAGGCGGTGTTCGCGGCGGTGCGCAGTTCCGCGCCGGTGCGTGCGCAGCGCGCGGTGGAGACGGCCGACGCTGGGGTGTGGAAAGAGTTCTGAGGAGGCGGGATTTAAAGCCCCTCTCCCCGTTTACCAATTTGTGCACGGGGAGAGGGGTTGGGGTGAGGGTACGGGCGGAGCGCAAGGATGATGTACACCGCTCCGCCCGAACCCTCATCCGGCTGCCGCCACCTTCTCCCGGAGGGAGAAGGATTCCAGTTTGGGGACTGGGGAAGTAAGGGAAGTCAGCAGCAAGACAACGATAAGAGGTGTGTCGTGAGTGTTCGCAGGGGGAGTGTTTCCAACGGCGGGAAGGGGGGCTGAAACATGGCCGCGAACCTTTCCCAGGAAGCCGCTGCGCCAGGCGTGGGCGGCCCGTTGCTCGGCAACCGCGATTTCGATTTCCTGCGCGAATTCGTGCTCACGCACTGCGGCATCGCGCTCAGCGAACAGAAACGCCAGCTGGTGCAGGGCCGCCTGCTGCGCCGCCTGCGCGCGCTGGGCCTGAAGGAGTTCGGCGAATACTGCGAGCTGCTGCGCCGCGATCCGGATGCCGAGATGGGCGACCTGGCCAGCGCGATCAGCACCAATGTCACCTCGTTCTTCCGCGAGTCGCACCACTACGACCTGCTGGAGCAGACCCTGCTGCCGCAGTGGCTGGCCGAGAAGCGCCGCAGCGGCGAACGCCTGCGCATCTGGTCGGCCGGCTGCTCCACCGGCGAGGAACCCTACGCGCTGGCGATGGTGCTGGCGGAGGCGCTGGAGAAGCACGGTTCCAGCGTGGACGCGAAGATCCTCGCCACCGACCTGTCGCCGCAGGCGCTGGCCGGCGCGCGCGAAGGCGTCTACGCGCTGGACAAGCTCGGCGGCGTCAGCGCCGAGCGGCGCCGGCGCTGGTTCCTGCGCGGCGAAGGCAGCTATGCGGGCCTGGCCTGCGTGCATCCGCGCCTGCGCGAGCTGGTGGCGATCCAGCCTCTGAACCTGCTGCACGAATGGCCGATGAGCGGTGTGTTCGATGCGATCTTCTGCCGCAACGTGGTGATCTATTTCGACAAGCCGACCAAGGAGCGCCTGTTCCGGCGCTACGCCGGCAAGCTGGTGGCCGAGGGCTATCTGTTCCTGGGCCACTCCGAATCCATGCACGGACTGAACGACGACTTCGCCCTGGTCGGCCGCACCGTCTACCGGAAGAAGCCCGCATGAACGCCCAGACGCGCCCCGCGCCCACCGGCGAAGTGCTGCCCGGCTTCGAGCACGTGCGCCGCTACTGGGACCCGGCCCAGGCCAGCATGACCGCCAAGGTGCTGCCCGGCGAGTACTACGTCAGCCGGCAGGAGGAACTGATCGCCACCGTGCTCGGCTCCTGCGTGTCGGCCTGCATCCGCGACCGCCGCCGCGGCATCGGCGGCATGAACCATTTCATGCTGCCCGAGCCGATGGGCGAGCGCGACGCCTGGTCGTCCACCGTGGGCCGCGCCGCGCGCTACGGCAACGACGCCATGGAGCAGCTGATCAACGCCATCCTCAAGGCCGGCGGCCGGCGCGAAGACCTGGAGGTGAAGATCTTCGGCGGCGGCCGCGTGCTGACCCAGATGACCGACATCGGCGAACGCAATATCGCCTTCGTGCGCCGCTACCTGGCCGCTGAGCGGCTGGAGCTGGTGGCCGAGGACGTGGGCGACGTCTACCCGCGCCAGGTGCAGTTCTTCCCGTGCAGCGGCAAGGCCCGCGTGCGCCAGTTGCGCGGCCACCACGCCAGCGTGCTGGTGGACGGCGAGCGGAAGTACCTCAAGCGTTTGGCCAACGATCCGATAAAGGGAGAGGTGGAATTGTTCTGACCGGTTCGCAGGGACGAGCAGTGAGGGCGTGCGACCGGCGCCCGCGCGGCAGCAGATGCAAGCCGGAGACGGCCAGGAACAGGGGGCTGCCGCGCGAGCCGGCGTGGCGCCCTCACTGCTCATCCCTCAGCACGACGACCTTCCACCCTCGCATCACTGAAGAGAAGCCTGCATGTCCCGAGTCCGAGTCCTGGTGATCGACGATTCCGCCCTGGTGCGGAAGCTGCTGACGACCATGCTCTCCTGCGATCCGATGATCGAAGTGGTGGGCACCGCGGCCGATCCCTTCATCGCGCGCGAAAAGATCAAGCAGCTGGAGCCGGACGTGCTCACGCTGGACGTGGAAATGCCGCGCATGGACGGCCTCACGTTTCTCGAGAACCTGATGCGCCTGCGGCCGATGCCGGTGGTGATGGTGTCCTCGCTGACCCAGCAGGGCGCGGAAGTGACCCTGCGCGCGCTGGAACTGGGCGCGGTGGATTTCTTCACCAAGCCCAGCAGCGACCTGGCCAGCACCTTCGCCGAGGGTGCGCAGGACATCTGCGCCAAGGTGAAGCTGGCCGCGCTGGCGCGCCCGCGCGTGCGCACCGCGGTGCGCAAGCTGGAAGTGGCGCCGCGGCTTTCCGCCGATGCGGTGCTGCCGCGCGCGCAGACGGCGGACAGCCGCGGCGGCAGCCCGATCATCGCCATCGGCGCCTCCACCGGCGGCACGGAGGCGATCCGCGTGGTGCTGGAATCGATGCCGCCGGACGCGCCGCCGATCGTGATCACCCAGCACATCCCGGCCGCCTTCAGCGGCCCGTTCGCCACGCGCATGGACAACTGCTCGGCGATGCGCGTGTGCGAAGCGCGCGACGGCCAGCCGATCCAGCCCGGCCATGCGTACATTGCGCCGGGCAGCCAGCACCTGCTGGTGATGTGGGACGGCGCGCGCCACGTCTGCCGCCTGCACGACGGCCCGCCGGTGAACCGCCACAAGCCGAGCGTGGACGTGCTGTTCCGCTCGATGGCCGCCACCGTCGGCCGCACCACCATCGCCGCCCTGCTCACCGGCATGGGCGACGACGGCGCGCGCGGCCTGCTGGAACTGAAGGAAGCCGGCGCCGCCACCGTGGTGCAGGACGAAGCCAGCTCGGTGGTGTGGGGCATGCCCGGCGCCGCCTGGAAGCTGGGCGCGGCGGCCGAGATGCAACCGCTGGAACATATCGCCGCGCGCCTGCTGGAACTGGCGCGCCAACCTGTGGCGAACGCGCTGCGCGCCGCCACCCGCTGACCTGGACGCTGTCATGTCTGCCATTCCCGCCCCGTCCTTTCCCCGCCTGCCGCTCGGCCTGAGCGTCAGCGCCGCGGCGCTGCTGCTGTGCCTGCTGTGGCAGCCTGCCTGGCTGGCGCCGCTGGCGATCCTCGCCACCGCCGCGGCCTGGATCGTCGAGCAGCGCCGCACGCCGGCGCGCGTGGTGACGATCGCCGCGCCGCAGCCCAACAACGCTCCCGTGCGCGAAGCGCTGGAAGACGTGCGCGAGGCGCTGGTCGAGGAACTCGGCCACGCCACCCGCGAACTGCACCAGGCGCTGGATCTGCTGCGCGACGCGGTGTCCGAGCTGGGCGGCGGCTTCGACGGCCTGTCGCACAAGACCGGGCAGCAGCAGTCGCTGCTCAAGCAGATCATCGACGGGCAGAAGGACGGCGTGTCGGTGCAGGACTTCGCCGCGCGCACCAGCGACCTGCTGGAGCATTTCGTCGGCCTGATCGTGCAGCTGTCGCGCGACAGCCTGCGCATCGTCTACCGCATCGACGGCATGGCCAAGGAAATGGACGCGGTGTTCGGCCTGCTGAAGAACGTGAACACCATCGCCGAGGAAACCAACCTGCTGGCGCTGAACGCCTCGATCGAGGCGGCACGCGCGGGCGAGGCCGGCCGCGGCTTCGCGGTGGTGGCCGGCGAGATCCGCAATCTGGCCAGTAATTCCAACCAGTTCAACGAGCAGATCGGCAGCCACGTGGAGCGCGCGCGCACCGCGATGGAGCAGCTGCGCGGCCTGGTCGGCGCGATGGCCTCGCAGGACCTCAACATGGCGCTGTCGACCAAGGGCGGCATCGACGCCATGCTGGCGCATGTGACCGAGAGCGACGCGCGCACCAGCCAGGTCGCCGACCAGGTGGTGGAGATCAACCGCGGCCTGGGCAGCGATGTGTCCACCACCATCCGCTCGCTGCAGTTCGAGGACATCCTCAGCCAGCTGATCAACCAGACCCGTACGCGCCTGGTGGAGCTGCAGGACGTGACCGCCGAAT
This sequence comes from Dyella marensis, assembly GCF_049532885.1. Taxonomy (NCBI): domain Bacteria; kingdom Pseudomonadati; phylum Pseudomonadota; class Gammaproteobacteria; order Lysobacterales; family Rhodanobacteraceae; genus Dyella; species Dyella marensis. The sequence continues at coordinate 3,874,600 of NZ_CP064029.1, read as the reverse complement.
GCACGCGCGACATCGAGGAGCTGGCCTGCGCCGACATGGAGGCCGCCGCGTTGGCCGAGCACGCGCAGCGCGTGCGCGCCCGCCTTGCCATGCAACGCGAGAAGGCCCGCCTGCGTTCGCGCGGCCCGGCCCTGCAGAACTCGATGGACGCCGGCGAGATCGAGCTGTTTTGAGTGGAGCGGGGAACGGGGAATAGGGAACGGGGAACATGCGGGTTGCGGATACCCGTGACGTTCGGGCTTGTTCCTACCTTCATGTTCCCCATTCCCCGTTCCCCGTTCCCGATTCAAGGACCAAGCCATGAGCCTGACCATCCATCACGACACCGAGCAAGACTGCCTCACCCTGCAGCTGGGCGAGCGTTTCGACTTCACCGTGCACCGCGACTTCCACGATGCCTGCCTGGGCGGCCGCGCCGCGCGCAGCTATGTGATCGACCTGGGCGAGGTGAGCCGCATGGACAGCTCCGCGCTGGGCATGCTGCTGCTGCTGCGCGAGCACGCCGGCGGCGAGCGCTCGGAGATCCGCATCGTCAATGCCGGCAGCGAGCTGCGCGGCACGCTGCGGGTGGCGGGCTTCGACAAGCTGTTCGTGCTGCACTGAACGGGTAAGCGGACGGTTGGGTGAGCGGGGCGGTCTCTGCCGGGGACCGCCTCTTTTTTTGCCTGGATTCTCCCGGCGCCTGGTTTCTCCGGGCGCAAAAGAAAGGCCCCTCGCGGGGCCTCAAAGAAAAGCAATGGTTCCGGTGGGCTTGCGGTGCCGTATTACCAGGTCTTCACTTCGGAAACGCTGACGGTGTAGTCCTGCATGTCCGACTCGTAGCGGAACAGGCGGCCGAGGTCGAAGCTGACCGACTGGCCCGGGCCGATATTGGCGGTGCCGGCTGGCCAGCCCTGCTTGCTCTGCAGCACCTTGCCGCCGGCATCCTTGGCTTCGATGCGGATCTGCGCGGCGGCGGCCGAGCCGCAATGATTGGTGAGCTGGCCGGCGAGGCTCAGGCGCATGCCGGTGCCCGAACCGGAGGACTTCATCTTGAAGTCGGAAATGGCGAAATCGGTGGCGGCGCAGGCCGCGTGCGAAGCGACGGGGGCCAGCAGCAGGGCGACGACGAGGAGAGTTTTCATGGGCGGGTCCGATCGATGGGAAATCGTTGATAAGGAACGACGTCCTACAGATCGGCCGGTTTGGTAGAAACTTTAGCTATTGGGCCCTTCTCCCCTCCGGGGAGAAGGTGGCGGCAGCCGGATGAGGGGCCGGGGCTCGCCAAGAGGGCTCTACGAAGCGTCGCCTGCTTGCTGCTCCTGCTTCTACGCTTCGCCCGCCCCCTCACCCCAGCCCTCTCCCCGCAGGGGGAGAGGGGGTAAAGACTCAGGCTTCGGGGCGGCCGTGTTCGATAAACCACAGGCCGGCAAACAGCTTCGGGTCGATCGAATACCCCTGTGCCGCCCGCGCGAACAGCCAGGCGCCGGCCTCGCGGCGGGGTACTTCGTGCACCACGATGTTCTCGCTCTCATCGCCGCCGCCCGGGCCCACCTTCACCAGGTCCCAGGCGCGCACGAAGGCGATCATCTCGGTGCTCATGCCGGAGGAGGACGGGCCTTCGTGGACGAATTCCACGCGGGCGCAGCGGTAGCCGGTTTCTTCCTCCAGCTCGCGCTGCGCGGCGATCAGCGCGCTCTCGCCGTGGTGGCCGGCTTCGTCGCCGATCAGGCCGGCGGGCATCTCGATGGTGTGCTTGAGGATGGCCACGCGGTACTGCTCGACGAACAGCACCTTGTCGTCCGGCGTCACCGCCAGGATGATCACCGCGCCCGCGGGGTTGTTGCGCTCGGCGTATTCCCAGCGGCCGCGCTTGCGCAGGCTGAGCCAGCGGCCTTCGTAGAGCGTTTCCACCGGGGCCTGGGCGTCTTTGGGGATGCGGTCGTTCGAGTGCATGGGCAGCCAGTGCTGGAAGGAAGCCCCGCATGGTGCCGTCCCCGCATGACGGCTACAACCGCTCGGCTTCGGGATGTTCCACCGGCACCGGCTTCACCCGCGTCGCCCACGCCACGCCCGCCACCAGCAGGCCGATGCCCAGCAGCGTCCGCGCACCCGGCGGCGTGCCGCGCAGCGCGAATGCATAGCTCAGCGCCGCCAGCGTCTCGAACACGATCAGCTGTCCGGCCAGCGCGGTGGGCAGGCGCTGGCTGGCTTCGTTCCAGCACAGCGTGCCGAGCCAGGAGGCGAACAGGCCGATCGCCGCCATCAGCGCGATGAAGAACAGCGGACGCGGGCCGAACGGCATCGGGAACGGGTTGCCGCCGGCGCCCATCAGCAGCCACAGCAGCGCATAGCCGGCCAGCGCCAGCGGCAGCGTGGCCACGCCCTGCGCGGTGGCCCAGGTGCGCGGGCTGCGGCCGGGGTGGTGGCGCAGCCAGTCGGCGTTGCGCAGCGGGTACCAGGTCCAGCAGGCCACGGCGCCGAAGGCGAGCAGGGCGCCGGTGGCGTAGCGGCTCAGGTCCGCGCCGGACTGCGCCCGCAGCGCGGCCAGCTCGGCCTGGTTGACGCAGGCGATGCCGGTGCCGATCAGCAGCAGCGAAGGCGCCAGCCGCGCCCACGGCAGGCGGCCGTCGCGGCGCGCATTGCGCAGGTTGGCGCTGACCGCGATCACCACCGGCAGGGTGCCGATGATCATGGTCGGCAGCGGGCCGCCCGCGCGCTGGATCGCACTGGCCAGGCAGAGGTAATAGAGCAGGTTGCCGACCGCGGCGAGCTTCAGCGCCTCGATCCAGTCGGTGCGCGCGAGCTGGCGCAGCGCGGCGCGGTCCAGCCAGGCCAGCGGCAGCGCGATCAGGCCGAAGGCCAGATAGCGGCCGACCGACTGCAGCGCGGCCGGGTATTCCGGCACCAGCAGCGGGCCGACGAAGACCAGGCCCCACATCAGGCCGGCGACGAGTGCATAGAGCGTTCCAGTCCACATCCGGCCAGCTTGCAGGTGCGGCGCGCGGTGGTCTTGTACGAGATTGCTATCGCTGCAGCTGGCGCTGGTAGCGCGCGGGCGTGACGCCGTAGCGGCGCGCGAAGGCGCGCGTGAGATGCGCCTGGTCGGCCAGCCCGGTGGCGGCGGCGACCTGGGCCGGTGCTTCGCCGGAAGTAAGGCGGCGCTTGGCTTCGGACAGCCGGAACGCCATCAGCATCTGCTGCGGCGTGGCGTGGTGGCGCGCCTGGAACTGGCGCAGGAAATGGAAGGGGCTGAGGCCGGCGACGGCGGCCAGCTCGTCCAGGGTGAGGCGTTCGGCCAGATGCTCGCGCAGGTAGTCGATCACCGGCTCGAAGCGCGACAGCGCCTCCGTCCGCAGCGGCTGCGGCGTGCGCGCGTGGCGGCGGAATTCCTGCAGCAGCTGCAGCATCAGTCCGTCGAAGGCCAGCGGTTCGCGCGCCTGCCACAGCGCATCGAGCAGCACGGTGATGCGCCGCGCGCCGGCCGCATCCGCACGCACCGCGTCGCCGAACCACCAGCCCGCTTCGCCGGTGATCGCGTCCACCGCGGACTGCTCGACGTAGACCATGCGGTAGTGCCAGCCGCCTTCGGTCTCGGCGCGGCCGGTGTGCAGCTCGTCGGGATTCATCATCACCAGCGAGTCGGGCGGCGCCAGGTGCTCGGCGCCGCGGTAGCGGAAGCGTTCCACGCCGGATTCGATCGCGCCCAGGCCGAAGCCGTCATGCACGTGCGGCTCGAACGCGTGCCGCACGATATGCGCGCGATAGAGCTCGATGCCCTCGCGGTGGGAGGGCAGGCGGAACTCCGCGGAATCGCGGAGATGCTCGAATGCGTGAGGGACGCCTTGCACGTGGGTCGGGGGCTCTGCCGGGAAGATTTGGATATATACGCTCTATCGATTCGTTAGGAAATATCGAATGGGCATATCGATGCGGCTTGCGTAGTCTCGGGCAGGAGAGCTGGCGGTGGGAGAGCGCTGCCAAACCCTAAGGATAAGAACCCATGCCATTCCACCGCTACGTACGTGCCCTGGGCGCGTCGCTGCTAGGCCTTGCCCTGCTCGTGGCCCACGCTCATGCGCAGAACACGCTGACCCGCGCCAACGGCGCCCCGGTCGGCGACAACCAGAACTCGCAGACCGCCGGCCCGGCCGGTCCGGCCCTGCTGCAGGACGCGCAATTGGTGGAAAAGCTGCAGCACTTCGGCCGCGAACGCATCCCTGAGCGCGTGGTGCATGCGCGCGGCACCGGCGTGCACGGCAGCTTCGTCTCCGCCGGCGATTTCAGCGAACTGACCGCGGCGTCGCTGTTCGCCGCCGCCGGCAAGACCACGCCGGTCTTCGTGCGCTTCTCCACGGTGATCCATCCTTCGGGCTCGCCGGAAACGCTGCGCGACCCGCGCGGCTTCGCCACCAAGTTCTATACCGACCAGGGCAACTGGGATCTGGTGGGCAACAACCTGCCAGTGTTCTTTATCCGCGATGCGATCAAGTTCCCGGACATGGTGCATGCGCTCAAGCCCTCGCCGGTGACCAACCGGCAGGACCCGAACCGCTATTTCGATTTCTTCTCGCACGTGCCCGAAGCCACCCACATGCTCACCTGGGTGTACACCGACAACGGCACGCCAGCCTCGTACCGCACCATGGACGGCTTCGGCGTGCACGCCTTCAAGTTCGTCAACGCCAAGGGCGAGGTGCATTACGTGAAGTTCCACTGGAAGAGCCACCAGGGCATCAGGAACCTCAGCGGCAAAGAAGCCGAGGCGATGCAGGGCAAGGACTTCAACAACCTCACGCACGACCTGTACGACGCCATCGCGGCGAAGAACTATCCGCAGTGGGATCTGTACGTGCAGGTGCTGAAGCCCGAGCAGCTGGCCGGCTTCGCCTTCGATCCGCAGGACGCCACCAAGGTCTGGCCGAACGTGCCGGAGACGAAGCTGGGCACCATGACGCTCGACCGCGTTCCCGCCAACTTCTTCCAGGAAACCGAGCAGGCCGCGTTCGCGCCGGTGCGCATGGTGCCGGGCATCGAAGCCTCGGAGGACCGCCTGCTGCAAGGCCGCCTGTTCTCGTATGCCGACACGCAGACCTATCGCCTGGGTGTGAACAACCAGCAGTTGCCGATCAACCGGCCGCTGGTTCCGGTGCGTGCGTATCACCAGGACGGCGCGATGAATGCCGGCGCGACCGACTCCGACGTCAACTACCAGCCGAGTGAAATCGCCGGTGCCTATGCCGACGATGCGCGCTACAAGGCCAGCCAGCTGCCCTTGAGCGGCACCACGCAGCAGCAGCGCATCGCTCGCAGCATGAACTTCGAGCAGGCCGGCGAGCTGTACCGCAGCCTGTCGCCGCAGCAGAAGAGCAACCTGATCGCCAACCTCGCCGGTGATCTCGGGCAGGTGAAGGACGCCCGCGTGCGCGACACCATGCTCAGTTATTTCTACAAGGCCGACGCGGACTACGGCACGCGTATCGCCAAGGCCGTCGGCGCCCAGCCGGCACAGATCGAACGCCTCGCGCGAGCACTGTAAGCACTCTCGCTTGCAGTGGCCGCCGGCCCGGGAGTCACGCTCTCAGCTCCCGGGCCGTGCGGCACCTTTCATCACTTCAGGTTTCATCACTTCAGGTTTCATTACTTCAGGAGACGCGCGATGAAGCGCTTGATGCTGGCTTCGTGCCTGCTGCTTGCCGCCTGCGGCTCGCCGCCGCCGCCCGCGGCCACGGCCGCCGCTGCTACGCCGGAAGCCGCGCGCCGCGCGGAAGCCGAGGCGGAACTGAAAACCTATTTCTTCGAAGCGGCGCGCCAGGGCGACGTGGTGCTGCTGCGCGAGTATGTGAAGTCCGGCTTTCCGGTCGACGTGCGCACACCGCAGGGCTACACCGCGCTGATTCTCGCCGCGTACCACGGGCAGGAGGCGGCCGTGCGCGAACTGATCGCACTCGGCGCCGACGCCTGCGCGCGCGACCACCGCGGCAGCACGGCGATCATGGGCGCCGCGTTCAAGGGCGAGCTGTCGGTGGCGAAGCTGCTGCTGGATCAGCCCTGCGCGAAGGCGGACGACCGCAACCGCGATGGGCAGACGGCGGCGATGTATGCGGCGCTGTCGGGCAATGCGCGGCTGCTGGATCTTCTACGCAAGCGCGGCGCGAACTTCGCCATGAAGGATGCGCAAGGGCGCACCGCCGCTTCCATTGCGCACGAGCAGGGCGCCGACGAGGTCGCGCGTTCGATCGAGCGCGCCGCACATTGACGTAGGTTGGGGTGAGCCATAGGCGAACCCCAACATCGAACGCCACGCATCGTTGGGTTTCGCCTATGGCTCACCCCAACCTACGCCCTACGCCAGCGCTTTCAGGCGCTGGCGCGTCAGCGGGCCGAAACGCAGGCGTTCGCTCAGGTCGTCCAGCGCCGCCGCGTTCGCGCCGTTCCAGGCCAGTGCGTCAGCGGCCATCGACACCGGCGCATCCAGTGCGATGCGCGTAAGGCGGCGGTACAGCAGCGCGGCGTCCTTGTGCTCGCGCAGCTTCTGCGCGCAGCTGGCGGCGCCGCGGATGCGCAGGAACGGCACTTCGTCCACGCGCTCCAGCAGCGCGTCGAGGCTGCCGAAATGCGCGAGCAGGGCGGCCGCGGTCTTGGCGCCGATGCCGGGTACGCCGGGGATGTTGTCGACCGCGTCGCCGCACAGCGCGAGATAGTCGGCCACCTGGTGCGGATGCACGCCCAGGCGCTCGTGCACGCCGGCCGGGCCCCAGCGCAGGTTGCGCGCGTAATCCCATTGCTCGTCGTGCTCGCCGAGCAGCTGGCCGAAGTCCTTGTCGGCCGACACGATCACGCTGCGGAAGCCGTGCCCGCGCAGGCTCCACAGCGAGCTGCCGATCAGGTCGTCGGCTTCGTAGCTGTGGTCGATCAGGGTGACCAGGCCCAGCGCCGCGGTGATTTCGCGGCACAGCACGAACTGGTGTTCCAGATCCGGCGGCGGCAATTCGCGGTTGGCCTTGTAGGCCGGGTAGATGGCGTTGCGGAACGAAGTGGTGAGCGAGGCGTCGAACGCCACCGCGATGTGTTCGGGCTTGGTGCGTTCGAGCAGTTCGCACAGGAAGCGGGTGAAGCCGTGCACCGCGTTGACCGGGTGGCCTTCCGTGTCGGTGAACTCGTCCGGCATGGAATGCCAGGCGCGGAACACGTACAGGCTTCCGTCGACCAGATGGGCCGCCAGCGTGCTCATGCCCGCCACGTGCTGAGCAGGTCGTCGAGCGCGGGGCGGTCGCGGTCCGGCACGTCCAGCTGCAGCGTGCCCAGGTGCACGAAGCCGGTGATGTGTTCGTGCGCGGCCAGGCCGAGCATGCCGGCGACTTGTTCGTCGTAGGCGGCCCAGCCGGTCAGCCACTGCGCGCCCAGGCCCAGCTGCGAGGCGCCCAGCAGCAGGTTGTAGGCGACGCAGCCGGCGCTGAGGCGCTGCTCGATCTCGGGCACCTTGCTGCCGGCATCGATGCGCGCGACGACAACGATGACCAGCGGTGCATAGGTGTAGCGGCGGCGTTCTTTCTCGCGCTTGGAATCGGGCAGGTCCGGATCGCGCGTTTCGGCCAGTGCGGCCAGGCGCTCGCCGAAGCGCAGCTTGTCTTCGCCGCGCAGCAGGATCAGGCGGAACGGCACCAGCTTGCCGTGGTCCGGCACGCGGATGGCTGCCTCCAGCAGGGCGCGCAGCGTGGCCGCGTCGGGCGCCGGTTCGCCCAGCTGGGCGGTGGGCGCGGAGTGGCGTTGCAGCAGCGGCTGGAGCGGGGAGGACATGCGGGATTCCTGCAAAAGCAAAGCGTCCATGCTAACCGCCTGTGACCGGGGAGGCGACTCGCGTTCGCTACGCGGTGAGCGGCAGGCGGAACGAGCCGGGCAGCAGCTCCTTCACCGTGGTTTCCTGCAGCTTGCCGTGCAGGTTGGCCAGCAGCACGGGCATCGACTGGTCGCACAGCTCGTCCATCACCTGGCGGCAGGCGCCGCAGGGGCTGATCGGGCCTTCGGTGTCGCCGATCACGGCGAGGCGGACGAAATCGCCCGGCTTGCAGCCGGCGGCGATGGCGGTGAACAGCGCGGTGCGCTCGGCGCAGTTGCACAGGCCGTAGGAGGCGTTTTCCACATTGCAGCCGAGGAAATGGCGGCCGTCGCGGGTGAGCAGCGCGGCGCCGACCAGGAAGCGGGAATACGGGGCATAGGCGCGCTCGCGGGCTTCGCGGGCGAGTTCGACCAGGGGATCGGTCACGGGTTGCACAGGCATCGGGATCTCCGGATGGGACCCCCGCGGCAGGCCGGCGCACGGGCGCCGGGTGAACGGCGGTGGGCCAGTCTAGCTCTGGAGCGGGGAACGGGGAACAGGGAGCGGGCACCGGGTGAAGCGCGCGCTGCTTCGTTCCCCGATCACGTAAGATCGCCCCATCTTCCGCCCGAGGACCCGCACGATGCCGATCACCGTGGCCGCATTGCGAGAGACCGCCGCCGGCGAACGCCGCGTGGCGATCACGCCCGAAGTGGCGAAGAAGCTGCGCGGCAAGGGCCTGCGCGTCCTGCTGGAGCGGGATGCCGGCGCGGCGGCCGGGTTTCCCGATGCGAGTTATGCGGACGTCGATTTCGCCGACGCCGCCACCGTGCTGGCCCAGGCCGACCTGCTGGCCTGCGTGCTGCCGCCGGACGACGCGGTGTGGAGCGGCCTGCGCGAAGGCAGCCTGGTGGTCGGCCAGCTGCGGCCCTACGGCGCGGCCTCGCGCGTCGCCGCGCTTGGTGCGCGCAAGCTGACTTCGTTCGCGCTGGAACTGCTGCCGCGCACCACGCGCGCGCAGGCGATGGACGTGCTCAGCTCGCAGGCGGCGGTGGCCGGTTATCGCGCCATGCTGATCGCGGCGGAAGCGGCGCCGAAATTCTTTCCCATGCTTACCACCGCGGCCGGCACCATCCGGCCCTCGCGCGTGCTGGTGATCGGCGCCGGCGTGGCCGGCCTGCAGGCGATCGCCACGGCGCGCCGGCTGGGTGCGCAGATCGAGGGCTACGACGTGCGCCCGGAAACGCGCGAGCAGGTGGAATCGCTGGGTGCGAAGTTTCTCGATCTCGGTGTGAGCGCGGCCGGCAGCGGCGGCTATGCGCGCGAGCTGTCGGCGGAAGAGCGCGCCGCGCAGCAGCAGGCGCTGGCCGAGCATCTGAAGTCGGTGGACGTGATCGTCACCACCGCCGCCGTGCCCGGACGTCCCGCGCCGAAGATTCTTTCCGCCGCGATGGTGCAGGGCATGAAGCCGGGCGCGCTGATCGTGGACCTCGCCGCGGAAGGCGGCGGCAACTGCGAGCTCACCCGGCCGGGCGAACGGGTGGAGCAGGGCGGCGTGGTGGTGCTCGGTCCGCTCAACCTGCCGGCCGGCGCGCCGCTGCATGCGTCGGAGATGTATGCGCGCAACGTCTACAACTTCGTCGAGCTGCTGGTGAAGGACGGCGCGCTGGCGCCGGACTTCGGCGACGAGCTGGTGGCGAAGAGCTGCGTGACGCAGGCTGGCGAGGTGCGTTTCAACGCCTGACGCGGGTTGGGGGTGACAACCCTAGCATCGCCTCGCTCGGCCTGCCGCGTTGGGGTTGTCACCCCAACCTACCTGGTTTGGTCAGTGCTTGGGCCCGTGCGGCGGCGATCCGAAGCCGCCCATCGGCCGCGGCATGCCCGGCGGTGGGGGGCGGTGCGGCGGGATGCCGTGTTCCTGGCGGAACTGGTGCATCAGCTGCTGGCGCTGTTCCGGCGGCAGCTGCTGGTAGCGCTTGAAGGCGTCGTGCAGCTGGGCGCGCTGGTCGGGGCTGAGCTGCTGGAACTTGCGCATGTTCTCGCGCGCCTGATCGCGCTGCTCCGGCGTCATCTGCTGCCATTGCTCGATGCGCTGGCGGATTTCCTGGCGCTTGTCCGGCGGCAGGGTGCTCCACTGGTGCACGCGGTCGAGCATGCGCGCCTGGCGCTCCGGCGGCGTGCTGTTCCATTCGTTGCGCAGCGGGGCCAGCATCTCGCGCTCGGAAGGCGAGAGGCTGTCCCACGAACGCGGCGCGCCGGGCGGCGGACCCTGCTGCGCCCAGGCGGGCGCGGCGAGACCGCCGGACAACAACAGTGCGGCAAGCAACAGAAAGCGGGCGATACGGCCTGGATGCATGGATCAGCGGCTCGCCTGGCTGGCGTCGTTGGTGGCCAGCCAATCGTAGAAGTCCAGGTTTTGCATCAGCGACGGATCGGTATTGCTCAGGTCCGGCGGCAGGTCGCCGTCGGCTTCCAGCGTCTGCGCGGCGCCGGCGGGCGGCAGCGGCACGCTGTCGCGCGGCGAGAACACCATCAGCGCGGCCACCGCGATGGCGGCGAAGGCGCCGGCCGGCACCAGCATGCGGGCGAAGCGTGCGTGCGCCGGCGCGGCCGCGGCGGCCAGCGCCTCGCGGCGGGCGGCGCGCAGCTTGCCGGCGGTGGCCGGATCGATCTGCCGGCTGGCCTCGCGGTACAGCGCGCGGGCGCGGCGTTCCAGGTTGTCGGGCGCATTCATCGCCAGTCCTCCAATTGGTCGCGCAGGTTGTGCATCGCGCGCGACAGATGGGTTTTCACGCTTCCTTCGGAGCAGCCCATGGCCTGGGCCGTCTCCGCTACGTCCAATCCTTCGAGCACGCGCAGCATGAAGGCCTCCTGCTGGCGCCGCGGCAGCTTGCGCACGGCGGCGGCCATGTCTTCATAAGACTGCGCGTCCTGCAACCGGTCCAGCGGTCCGGGGCCGTTATCGGCCGGTTCCCATGCCGGCAGCTCGTCGCCGTCGTCGTCGCGGCCTCCGCCCAGCCAGCCGACCACGATGGAGCGCACCTTGCGGCGGCGCTGCAGGTCCACGATGCGGCGGCGCAGGATGCCCCAGAACAGCGGGGTCCATTCCTGCGCGGGCTTGTCGCGGTAGTTGCGGACCAGGCGCAGCATCGCGTCCTGCACCGCGTCCATGGCGTCCTCGCGGTGGCCGAGGCTCATTTCGGCCAGGCGGAACGCGCGGCGTTCCACCTGGGCCAGGAAGGCATCCAGCGAGGTCGGGACTGCCTGGACGTCATTGGCCAGCAGTTCCGCTTCGAGCGTGGAGACGGCGCTGTTCATGGCGCTGTCGTCCGGTTCGTCGGATCGGACATCGGCAGACTCCATCGGTTCGACTCCCCGCCTCAACGCGGCACGCTCGCACGGGTTGACCCGCAACCGTATGATGCGCCGACAACCGCAGGCAGGCAGGGAGGGGTCATGATCGACGGGTTCCTGGCGCTTTACATCTTCATGCTGGCCGCGTTCACCGGCTACGAGATCATCGCGAGAGTGCCGGTGATCCTGCACACCCCGCTGATGTCCGGTTCGAATTTCGTGCACGGCATTGTGCTGGTAGGCGCCATGGTCGCGCTAGGGCATGCGCAGACATCGTTTGAACTTGCGATCGGCTTCATCGGTGTGCTGCTGGGCGCCGGCAACGCGGCCGGCGGCTACGTGGTGACCGAGCGCATGCTGGAGATGTTCAAGACCAGCAAGTCCGCCGGCGGCAAGGAGGCCAAGTGATGGCTTGGCTGCCGACCCTGATCAAGGCCTGCTATTTCCTGGCCGCCCTGCTGTTCATCCTGGGCCTGAAGCGCATGAGTTCGCCGCGCACCGCGCGCGGCGGCATCGTGTGGGCGGGCGTCGGCATGCTGGTGGCGGTGCTGGCCACCTTTGCGCTGCCGGACATGCACAACCGCGCGCTGATCCTGGTGGCGGTGCTGCTGGGCGTGTCGGCCGCGTGGTGGTCGGGCCGACGCGTGGCGATGACGGCGATGCCGCAGATGGTGGCGCTGTACAACGGCATGGGCGGCGGCGCGGCGGCGGCGATCGGCGCGGTCGAGCTGATCGGCTACGCCAGCCGCAGCATCACCCTGCTGGACGGCGGCCGCTTCACGGCCGACGGCGCCGCGCCGGGCACGGCGCAGCTGGTGCTGGCGGTGCTGGGCGCGCTGATCGGCGCGGTGAGTTTTTCCGGTTCGCTGATCGCCTTCGCCAAGCTGCAGGGCTGGCTGGACCGGCGCTTCGTGTTCCCCGGCCAGCGCACGGTGAACATGCTGGTACTGGCCGCCGCGGTGGCACTGGGCGTGGCGCTGGCCTGCGGGCAATTGGGCTTCGGGCTGATCGCCGCGTTCTTCGTGCTGGCCCTGCTGTTCGGCCTGATGATGACCTTGCCGATCGGCGGCGCCGACATGCCGGTGGTGATCTCGCTCTATAACGCCTTCACCGGCCTGGCCGTGGCCTTCGAAGGCTTCGTGCTGCAGAACGAGGCGATGATCATCGCCGGCACCGTGGTCGGCGCGGCGGGCACCTTGCTCACCCAGCTGATGGCCAAGGCGATGAACCGCTCGCTGGGCAACGTGCTGTTCGGCAGCTTCGGCGCGGGCGGCGGCGCGGCGCAGGCGATCGACGGCGCGCAGAAGCCGATCGAGCCGGCCGACGCGGCCGTGATGATGGCCTACGCCGAGCGCGTGGTGATCGTGCCCGGCTACGGCATGGCCGTGGCGCAGGCGCAGCACAAGGTGTGGGAGTTCGCGCAGCTGCTGATCGCGCGCGGGGTGAAAGTGAAGTTCGCCATCCACCCGGTGGCGGGGCGCATGCCCGGGCATATGAACGTGCTGCTGGCGGAAGCCGGCGTGCCCTACGACCTGATCGCCGACATGGACGACATCAACCCGGAATTCCCGGCCACCGACGTGGCCCTGGTGATCGGCGCCAACGACGTGGTCAACCCGCTGGCGAAGACCGATCCGGCCTCGCCGATCTACGGCATGCCGATCCTGGACGTGGCGAACGCGCGCCAGGTGATCGTGGTCAAGCGCGGCAAGGGCACCGGCTTCGCCGGCATCGAGAACGCGCTGTTCTACGCCGACAACGCCCGCATGCTGTACGGCGACGGCCAGGCGGCCGCGGGCCAGCTGGTGGCCGAGCTGAAGACGCTGGATACCTGAGTCCGCCTTGCCGGCGCGGGCTCAGGCCCGCTTCGGCACCGTCTTCCAGGCCACCCAGGCGGACAGCGCGATGCCCACGGCGAACCACAGCAGGTCCAGGCCGGCCAGGTTCAGCCGCACCAGATCGGTCAGCAGCCCGAAGCCTGCGATCTTCATGGCGTCGACCAGGCCCAGCCCCATCAGGCCGGCCACGCGCGCGGCGGCGGTGAGCAGGCAGACATAGGCGCAGGAAAGCGCGGTGGCCAGGGCGGCCAGCACCGCGGCGCCGCGCGGCTCGGGGCGCACCCAGCCGCGGATCAGGCGGCCGAGCAGCCAGCCGATCAGCAGGGCCAGCCAGGGCATTACCCGCGAGAAGAACAAGGTCGGCAGCATCCACACCGCGCCGAAGGCCAGGCCCAGCATCACCGCGCTGACCAGGGCAAAAAGCAGGGAGAACAGCGCGCGCGCGCTCATAAGGGGCGGTGACCGGTAAGCGGGGCTGGCACGTGCGGCTCTTCCCTGAGGGTGAAAGCCCCGAATCATAGCGCGGCCGCATCTTGAGATCGGCTCCCGGCGGCCTGATCTGGGTCAGCGGACGGCATAATAGGCAGCTTGGCCCGGCCTCAAGCCCGGGCTTTTCGACTTTCTCAGGATCGGCATGAGCGGTTTCAGTCTTAGCAGCGAACCTTTCACCCTGGAGCGCGATTGCGACGCCGTGATGGTGCCGCAGGGAGAAACGGTCAACCTGCCGGCCGGGCAGGTGGGCTACATCACCCAGGCGCTCGGCGGCAGCTTCACCGTGTACGTGGAGGGCAACCTGTTCCGCATCGCCGGCAAGGACGCGGACGCCCTGGGCAAGGAGCCGCCCCCGCCGATCGAGCTGCCCGACGACGCCACCGACGCCGACGTGGAAAAACTGGTGTGGCAGCAGCTGCGCACCGTGTTCGACCCGGAGATCCCGGTGAACGTGGTGGAACTGGGCCTGGTCTACGACGTCAGCCTCGACGCGGTCGAAGGCGGCCGCAAGGTCTACGTGAAGATGACCCTGACCGCCCCCGGCTGCGGCATGGGCGACATCCTGATCGACGACGCCCGCACCAAGCTGGAGCTGATCCCCACGGTGAAGGAAGCCGACGTCGACCTGGTGTTCGACCCGCCGTGGAATCATTCGATGATGTCGGAGATCGCCAAGCTGGAAACCGGCATGCTCTGACGCATTGCGCTAGGAAAAAGACCTAGGAAAAAAGCGCCCCTCGCGGCGCTTTTTTTGTGGGTCGCGACACGTTTCGCGCGACCGATTCCTGTCTTCGAAATGCACGCGATAGTCGCGCCTGCAACCATTATTCAGCATTCGTTTATCCAGGGCGAAAGGCATGCTCGCGGCCGCTTCGTTTCAAACGCAAGAAATCGAGGCGGGCATATCGTCATATCGTGCGGGCATGACTTGTCGCCATCACGCATGCGCGTGCAACACGTGCATGCGCAGGTTCGCGCCGCGCCGCGGCATCGTAAAAAGTTGCTGACGCGAAGGTGTCGGAAATCACTTATTTCCAGGGGTTTTGCGCGCATTGACGAAATCGTGCGCCGCCCCTTAGCGTCAATGAATCCGTCGGCGGGGAGGTTGACGGGTGATGCGTGAGCGCCACCGCGGGGCAGCGGTTCGCTCAATAGCAACGCAGAGAGTCAGGCGCGTCTGGGTCAGGAGCGACCAGGGGACAGCGGGCCGGGCGTACACAGGATCGCTGGGCAATCACACACCAAAGGCGCCGCACCCAAGCGCGGCATTTCCATCATGGGGCCGACCGGCCGCATCGGGTCCGTTCGTGCCTGAAAAATGTCTGGGGAGTCACGGAATGAGCAGTCTGAATCACTCGCGGAGCATCACCAACAAGCTGTATCGCAAGGCTCTTCTGCCGGCCGCCGTTTCGCTGGCGATGCTGGCCGGTTCGGCGCAGGCCGCCGACAGCTGGGTCGGCACCAAGACCCATCCGGCGATCGACCGCGCCGGCGCCGGCGTTTCCACCCTGTCCACCGCCGGCGGCGCCGCGCAGTGGACCATCCGCATGCGCGGCAATCCCACCGTGGACAACGCGCTGGTCACCCCGCTGGAGCAGAGCAAGCCGCTGCACATCGCGGTCAGCCTGAAGCTGCGCAACGCCGACCAGCTGCAGCAGTTCCTGCACGAGCTGGCCACGCCGGGCAGCGCGCACTACGGCAAGTACCTCACGCCTGAGCAGTTCAAGGCGGCCTATGCGCCGACCGAGCAGCAGGTGCAGGCGGTGATCGCGCATCTGCGCGCCGCCGGCTTCGGCAACGTCACCGTGTCGCCGAACAACCTGCTGGTCGAGGCCGACGGCAATGCCGGCCACGTGCAGGCCGCGTTCCGCACCACCATGAAGACCTTCCAGTTCCGCGGCCGCCAGCGCGTGGCCAACGACGGCGAAGTGCAGGTGCCGTCCTCGCTCGCCGACACCGTCGAGGCGGTGCTGGGCCTGCAGGACGTCAGCGTCAAGCACACCATGCACCACGTGCTGAAGCAGCTGACCCCGGCCGAGATCCACCCGAACGCGACCAGTGCCACCGTCGCCAGCCACAACCCGAAGGACTTCCCGGCGATCTACGACGTCGGCAGCGTGCCGGCGGCCACCAACACCACGGTCGGCATCGTCACCTGGGGCGCCACCACCACCACCATCAACGACCTCAACACCTTCACCAGCAACGCCGGCCTGCCGACCACTAACGTGCAGACGGTGAAAGTGGGCACGGCCGCGCTGTGGGACGACACCGACGGCGACGGCGAGTGGAACCTGGACAGCCAGACCATCGTCGGCACCACCGGCGGCGTGCAGAAGCTGATCTTCTACACGGCGGCCAACGGCACCAACAACGCCTCGCTGACCGACGCCGGCATCACCGCCGCCTACAACAAGGCCGTGACCGACAACGTGGCCAAGGTGGTCAACGTGTCGCTGGGCGAAGACGAGACCGCCGCGCACAACGCCGGCACCCAGCAGGCCGACGACAACGTGTTCCAGCAGGCCGTCGCGCAGGGCCAGACCTTCTCGATCTCCTCCGGCGACGAAGGCGTGTACGAGTCGCAGGGCGGCGTGCTGACCAATTCCTCGGGCACCGTCACGGCCGACCTCACCGCTTACTCGGTGAGCGAGCCGGCGGCTTCGCCGTACGTGGTCGCGGTGGGCGGCACCACGCTGTCGACCAACGGCACCACCTGGGCCGGCGAGACGGTGTGGAACGAAGGCCTGGCCAACGTCAGCTCCACCGACACGCGCAAGCGCCTGTGGGCCACCGGCGGCGGCGTCAGCTCGTTCGAGACCGCGCCGAGCTGGCAGACCGCCGCGCTCGGTTCCTCGGTGACCAAGCGCGTGCTGCCCGACGTGGCTTTCGACGCGGCGCAGTCCAGCGGCGCGCAGATCGTCTACCAGGGCAGCACCTACGCCATCGGCGGCACCAGCCTGGCTTCGCCGATCTTCGTCGGCGTGTGGGCGCGCCTGCAGTCGAACAACGGCAATGCGCTGCCGTTCCCGACCTCGAAGTTCTACGGCGACTTCCCGAACCACCCCGAGCTGCTGCATGACGTGACCTCGGGCAACAACGGCTACAGCGGCCACGGCTACAACGCCGCGGCGGGCTGGGACTACACCACCGGCTTCGGCAGCCTGGACATCTCCAAGGTCAACGCCTTCGCGGCGGCGAACTGGGTCTCCGGCGGCGGCAGCACCGGCGGCACGCCCACGGCCAACTTCAGCTTCACCACCAGCGGCCTGGTGGCCAACTTCACCGACAGCTCCACGGATACCGGCGGCACCATTTCGTCGCACGCCTGGACCTTCGGCGACGGCGGCACCTCCACCGCGACCAGCCCCAGCCACACCTACGCGGCGGCCGGCACCTACACCGTCACCGAGACGGTGACCGACGGCACCAGCGGCAAGACCAGCTCGAAGAGCTCGTCGGTCACGGTGTCCAGCGGCGGTGGCGGCGGTTCCAGCCAGCTGCTCGGCAATCCGGGCTTCGAGACCGGCACGGCCTCGCCGTGGTCGATCAGCTCCGGCGCGCTGTGCAGCAACTCCAGCTGCAGCGGCCAGACCGCCCACGGCGGCACCTGGTTCACCTGGCTGGACGGCTATGGCAGCAGCCATACCGACACCGTCTCGCAGAGCGTGGCCATCCCGGCCGGCAAGACCTCGGCTTCGCTGACGTTCTACCTGCACGTCGACACCGCCGAGACCACCACCTCGACCGCGTACGACAAGCTCAACGTGCAGGTGCTCAACAGCAGCGGCACCGTGCTGAAGACGCTGGCGACGTACTCGAACCTCAACAAGGCTTCGGGCTACTCGCTGAAGACCTTCGACCTGAGCGCGTACATCGGCCAGACCGTGACCATCAAGTTCACGGGCACCGAGGACAGCTCGCTGCAGACCTCGTTCGTGCTGGACGACGTCAACCTCAACGTGCAGTGAGAAAAATGAAACGGGCCCGGTCGCAAGACCGGGCCCGTTTCTTTTTCCACGTAGGTTGGGGTGAGCCGGAGGCCAACCCCAACATCGCGACAATCGTACGTCTGTTGGGTTCGCCTGCGGCTCACCCCAACCTACATGGATGCTTACGCTTCCTCGAAGCGGTTGGCGTCGCGGTTCTTGCGCACCTTGGCCGGGTCCCAGATGCGGCCGTTCATGGCGATGTACACGCCGTCCGGCAGGGTCTGCACCGCGCCCACCGCGCAGCCGATGTTGAACACCGCGTCCGAACCCTGGAAGCGCGCCGGATTGAGCGCGCCGGTGAGCACGATCACCTTGCCCTTGATCTGGGCCAGTTCGCGCGCGGTCTCCACCATGGTGTCGGTGCCGTGCGTGACCAGCACGTGGCGGTGCGGCTGCGCCTCGATGGCGGAACGCACCAGGGCGCGGTCCTCGGCGCCCATGTGCAGGCTGTCCTTGCGCAGGATCGGGATCACGTCGAACTGGAAGGCGACGCCGAGCTGGCCGAGGATCTCGCCGATCTGCGGCGCGCCGATCTTGTAGTCCGACTTGTCGTCGAAGTAGATCTTGTCGATGGTGCCGCCGGTGGTGACGATGGTCAGGTGCTGCATGGGGAAAGGCCGTGGTGGAGGAAGGGCATTAGTGTAGGTTGGGGTGAGCCATAGGCGAACCCCAACGAGGCGAGGCGTTTGAACGTGGTCATGTTGGGGTTTGCCTGCGGCTCACCCTGGCCTACGCCAGCAGCGCGGTATCCGCCGCATCCAGCGTATCCAGCCGGTCCAGCCCGTGGCTGACGAAGCGCCGCAGCGCCGCCCCTGGCCGCAGGTCGCCGCGCTGGCGCTTGGCCCAGGCCGCCTGCCGCGCCAGCAGCGCCGCCGCCGCGCAGCGGGCCAGGGTCAAGGCCAGGCCGCGCGCGCCGGCTTCCAGCGCGTCGCGCTGCGCGCCGTGCGTGTCCAGCCAGCGCATGGCCGCGTCCAGCGTGTGCTGCACGGCGCTGGCGGCGTGCATGTCGTCGCTGTCGGCCAGCCAATGGGCGATGCATGCGCGCAGGGCCTCGGGCGACTTGCCGGCCAGCGCGCGCAGCGAGTCCAGCGATAGTACGTTCGTGGTGCCTTCCCAGATCGCATACACCTGCGCATCGCGCAGCAGCTGGGGCAGGCCGGTGTCCTCGATATAGCCGGCGCCGCCGAAGCACTCCAGCGCTTCCGAGCAGATGCTTATGGCCAGCTTGCCGGTCCACAGCTTGGCCAGCGGCGTGAGCAGGCGCAGCAGCGCGGCTTCGTCCGGCGTGGCGGCGCGGTGTTCGGCGCGGCCGAGCAGATGCGCCACTTCGAAGCCGAGCGCGAACGCGGCCTCGAATTCCGCCTGCATGCCGGCCAGCGTCTGCGCGTGCAGCGGCTGCTCGGCGAGGCTGCGGCCGAAGGCTTGGCGGCGGCGCGCGTAGTCGCGCGCCAGCTGCAGCGCGCGCGCCATGCTGGCCACCGCGCAGATCGCGTTCCAGCTGCGCGTGACGTTGAGCATCGGCGCTACCTGGCGCACGCCGTGTTCCAGTTCGCCTACCGGCCAGGCGGGCAGGCCGTCGAGATGGATCTCGGCGGTGGGCAGCTCGTGCGTGCCGAGCTTGTCCTTGAGGCGGTCGATGACCAGCTCGGGTTTGCGCTGGCCGTCGTCCATGGTCTCCACATAGAACAGCGCCAGCGCACCCGCGCCGCTGCCGGCGCCTTCGGGGCGGGCCAGCGCCAGGGCGGCTTCGCCGACCACCGCGGAACTGAACCACTTGCGCCCGTACAGCCGCCACTGGCCGTCCGCATCGCGGCGAGCGACGGTTTCGGTGTTGCCCACGTCGGAGCCGCCGGCGTTCTCGGTCATCCACTGGCCGCTGAGCCAGAAGTTCGCCGGATCGCGGCTGAGGAAATGCGGCAGCGCGCGTTCGATCAGCTGCGCATTGCCGGAAGCCTTCAGCGCGGTGGCGGCGCCGTCGGTCATCGCCAGCGGGCAGGTATAGAACTCGCTGGCCAGGTGATAGAGATAGACGCGGGCGAATTCCTCCACGCGCGCTTCCGGATGCGCTTCGTGGCCGGCGGCGAGCACCGCGTGGCGCGTGGTCAGCAGCGGGCCTTCCTGCCAGGCGGGCGTCAGCTCGATGCGGTCGACGCGGCGGCCCCAGGCGTCCCACTGCGTGAGCACCGGCTTGCGCCGCGTGGTGCTGCAGACGCGGCGCCAGGCCAGGCGCGCGTAGTCGCCTAGAGCGTCGAGGTCGGTTTCGATGGCGGCACGGCGCTCCGCCGGCAGCACGCGGTCGAGCAGGTCGACCAGCAGGCGGTCGTCGCGGTACGGATGCGCCAGCTGCGGCGCTTCTTGCAGGAATCCCATGCGGCCCTCCCTGGGCTTGAGAATGCCCGCGGAGTATAGGCCGGCGCTTGTTCGGCCTTCGTCAGCGCGCCGGCCTGCGCTGCACACCCGCGCCCAGCGCGCCGATCAGCAGCAAGGTCAGCACGATCTCCACCAGCGCCAGCCAGCGCTCGCTCGACGAACTCCAGCCCTCGGCGATGCCGTGGCAGAAATAGAACAGCGCCAGGATGCCCACCCACAGCAGCGCGCGGCGCACGTCGCGGCGCAGCGCCAGCAGGGGCAGCAGCAGCGGCAGCACGGTGATCAGCAGCACCAGCCACACCGGCATCAGCTGCGCCGGAAACAACCAGCCGTGCCAGGCGAACTGCAGCAGCACCAGCGCGGCCCACGCGGCCAGGCCGATGCGGTACGCGCGCGGAACCGGCGCCGCGCTCACGTGCCGCTGTCCGCCAGCCGGCGCGCCACGTCGGCCAGGCGCCGGCCCAGCGCACGCGCCAGTTCGCGCTCGTGTTCGCTGATGGCGTTGTCGCCCTGCGCGCCGGACACATGGCTGGCGCCGTACGGCGTGCCGCCGCTCTGCGTGGCGGTGAGCGCAGGCTCCGTATACGGCACGCCGACCAGCAACATGCCATGGTGCAGCAGCGGCAAAGCCATGCTCAGCAAGGTGGATTCCTGCCCGCCGTGCATGGTGCTGGTGGAGGTGAACACCGCGGCGGGCTTGCCGGCGAGCGCGCCGCTGGCCCATTCGGCGCCGGTGTTGTCGAGGAAGTACTTCAGCGGCGCGGCCATGTTGCCGAAGCGCGTGGGGCTGCCCAGCGCCAGGCCCGCGCATTCGAGCAGGTCCTGGCGGCTGGCGTAGGGCGCGCCTTCTTCTGGTTCCGGCGGCTGCGCGGTCTCGGTCACCGGCGCCACCGGCGGCACCTGGCGCAGGCGCGCCTGCAGGCCGGCTTCTTCCACGCCGCGCGCGACCAGCCGCGCCAGGCGCGCGGTGTGGCCGCTGCGGCTGTAGTACAGGACCAGGATGTCTCGGCTCATGCCTTGCGCCTTGGGTTGGGGCGTTCGCTGCGGATCGGTTAGTGTACCGTTCCGTTCCGCCCATGTAGCCGCCGCGCCCCTGGCGGCGGCAGCCGACGAGGACCCGCATGGCCTGGCGCATCGACCGCGACCGCACCACCAGCTTCAGCCGCTTCCTGTGGCAGCGCTTCATCGACGACAAGTGCTTCGAGACGGCCGGTGCGCTGTCCTACACCACCCTGGTATCGCTGGTGCCCCTGGTGGTGGCGGTGCTGGCGATGTTCTCGGCGTTTCCGGTATTCGCCGAATGGCGCAATACGCTGATCAATTTCGTCTTCAACATGGTGCCGGCCGCGGCCGAGACGGTGAAGAACGCGCTGCTGGCCTTCGCCGACAACGCCAGCAAGCTCACCGGCATCAGCGTGATCGTGATGCTGTTCAGCGCGGTGTCGATGATGGTGAGCATCGAGGACCGCCTCAACCGCATCTGGCGCGTGCACCGCCCGCGCGCCTGGGGCTCGCGCCTGCTGCTGTACTGGGCCGCGCTGACCCTGGGGCCGGTCCTGGTGGTGGGTGGACTGGCCGCAAGCTCGTATGTCACCGCGCTGCCGCTGATCAAGAGCGCGGCCAGCTTCAACTTCGGCACCTATCTGCTCAGCGCGCTGCCGTTCGTGGTGACCTTCGTGACGCTGTGGCTGCTCTACGTGGTGGTGCCGAACCGGCGCGTATCGCTGAAGCACGCGGCGATCGGCGCGCTGCTCGGCGCGGTGCTGTTCGAGCTGGCGCGCTGGGGTTTCGCGCTGTTCGTGCATCACGCGCAGACTTACCAGCAGATCTACGGCGCGGCGCTGGCGGCGCTGCCGATCTTCCTGCTGTGGATCTATCTTTCGTGGATCATCGTGATCCTCGGCGCGTCGATCGCCGCGTCGATCTCGGCCTACGAATACCAGATACCGACCGAATGCCTGCCCGAGGGTTCGGAATTCCTCGGCCTGATGGTGGTGCTGCGGCATTTCGTCGATGCGCAGCGCAAGGGCTACAGCGTCGACCCGGCGATCGTGCGCCTGGAAGAACCGTACCTGCGCAGCGGTTCCATCGCCGCCTTCTTCGAAGACCTGCAGCGCGCCGACCTGGTCCAGCGCAGCGAATCCGGCGGCTGGCTGCTCAGCCGCAGCCTGGATGCCACCGACCTGCTGCGCGTTTACCAATATGCGGGTTATCGTCTGCCGCTGGACCCGGCCGGCGAGGCGCAATCGCTCGGCATCAAGTTGCCGGACGAGCTGCTCCAGCTGCTGTGTTCCACGGCCAAGCTGCTGCGCGAGAAGCTGGACGCCAAGCTCGATCAGGTTTTCCCCGCTACGCAAGAAACTTCGAAGGAAGTGGTCGCATGAATCGTTTCACCGCCATCGTCCTCGCCGCGGCCCTGGCCGCCGGCGTGCCCGCCGCGCAGGCCGCCATGCCGGCGCAGCCCACGCTGAAGATCAGCACGCTCGACGGCAAGCCGTACGATCTCGCGCAGCAGCGCGGCAAGTACGTGATCGTCAATTACTGGGCCACCTGGTGCGTGCCCTGCATCAAGGAGATGCCGGACATCTCACGCTTCGTCGCCACGCACAAGGACAAGGTCGCCGCCATCGGCCTGGCCTACGAGGACACCGACAAGGCCGATATCCAGGCCTTCCTGGCCAAGCATCCGGTTAGCTACCCGATCGCCCAGGTCACCCTGGACCAGCCGCCGAAGGATTTCGACGAACCGCGCGGCCTGCCCACCACCTGGCTGATCGGGCCGGACGGCAAGGTGGCCAAGCGCTTTGTCGGCCCGGTCACCGAAGCCTCGCTGGGCGAGGCGGTCGGCCTGCCGAAGGCGGGGAAATAAGGCCATGGCCGCGGCCTTGTTCCGGGTGAGCGGCAAGGTGCAGGGCGTCTGCTTCCGCGCCTGCACCCGCGAGCAGGCCCTGGTGCGCGGGCTGGCCGGCTATGCCAGGAACCTGCCGGACGGCGGCGTCGAGGTGCTGGCCTGCGGCAGCCCCGTCGCCATCGATGCGCTGGAGCAATGGCTGCGCAAGGGGCCGCCGGCGGCGCGGGTCGATGAGGTCGCGCGCAGCGAGTGGAACGGCGAAGAGCCGGAGGATTTCCGCACGGGCTGAGCGCCCGTGCGGCTTACTCGTCCGCGAAGGTATCCGGCACCCACTGCGCCTTGTCGGTGACGTGCTCGCGCCGCGGCTTGCCCTTGAGCTTGGGCAGCTTCACTTCCGGAATGCTGGTCTCCTTGCGCGGGATATGTTCCAGCAGGTGACGGATCAGGTTGACGCGGCCGCGCTTCTGGTCGTTGTAGTCGACCACGAACCACGGCGCGTACGGCCGGTTGGTGCGTTCGATCATCTGGTCGCGCAGCTGGCCCATTTCCGCGTACTTGTTGCGCGAGGCCAGGTCCACCGGCGAGAGCTTCCAGCGCTTGAGCGGGTCCTCGGCGCGTTCGGCGAAGCGTTCTTCCTGCTTCTTCTGGTCCACCGCCAGCCAGTACTTGATCAGGACGATGCCGTCGTCGGCCAGCAGCTTCTCGAAGTGCGGCACGGCGTGCAGGAAGTCCTCGCGCTGCTGCTCGGTGCAGAAGCCCATGGCCGGCTCCACCACCGCGCGGTTGTACCAGCTGCGGTCGAACAGCACGAGTTCGCCGGCGGCGGGCAGGTGTTCGACGTAGCGCTGGAAATACCACTGCGTCGACTCCGCCTCGCTGGGCTTGCCCAGTGCGGCGACGCGATAGCCGCGCGTATCCATCGACTCGGTGATGGCCTTGATGGTGCCGCCCTTGCCGGCCGCGTCGCGCCCTTCGAACAGCACCACCACGCGATGGCCGCTGCGCTTGAGCCAGCGGTGCAGGCCGGCCAGCTCGAGCTGCAGTTCCTCCATGGTCTTGCGGTAGCCCTTGTCCTTGTTGCTCATGTCGGTCTCCAGCGGTTCGGGGCGTAGGTTGGGGTGAGCCGCAGGCGAACCCCAACATGGCCAACTTCAAGAGTCTCGCACCGTTGGGGTTCGCCTGTGGCTCACCCCAACCTACAACGGGGCATCAAAGATCCAGGTCGGCCGGCGGACGCCCGATGCGATGGCGCGCGCCCATGGCCTGGATGGCGCGGCGCAGGTCGTTGGCGAAGCCGGCCGTATCGAACACCGGGCTGTCGGCACGCGCGTCCTGCAGATGGCGGCGCAAGGTGTCCAGCGCCTCGCGGTCCTTGCCCAGGTGCACGGCCATGGAGACGAACGAGTCCTCGTCGTCGGCCACCAGCTCGGGCAGGCCGGCATGGAACAGCAGGCTGGCGCCCTGGCGGCCGGCCAGGGTGCGGCCGATCCAGGTGAGTACCGGACAGCCGGCCCACAGCGCGTCGGCCGCGGTGGACTGCGCATTGCAGGGCAGGGTGTCCAGGAACAGGTCGGCATGCGCCAGCCGCGCCAGGTGCTCGGCATGCGGCAAGCGCGGCATGAAGACCAGGCGGTCCGGATCCACCTCCATCAGGCCGGCGGCCTGGCGCAGGCGCTGGTCGGTGCCGTCGTTGCCGGAATACAGCCACAGCACGCTGCCCGGCACCTGCTGCAGGATCAGCATGAAGCGCGCGAAGCTGGCGGGGTTGAGCTTGTGGTGGCCATTGAAGCTGGCGAACACGGTGCCGCTTTCGGGCAGGCCGCAGTCGGCGCGCGAAGGCGGCGCGGCAATCGGCGTGCGGTCGTCGAACGGCAGCGCGCAGCGCGACAGCCGCACGATCTTCTCGCTGAAGCCTTCGCGCAGCGGTGCGGGCAGGGCCACGGCGTCGGTCAGCAGGTAATCGGTCCAGGCCGCGCCGGCGGTGGCCGGATAGGCCAGCCAGTTCACCTGCACCGGCGCGGGGCGGAATTCGAACAGGTCGCTGTTGGCGCCGCCGCCGTAGCTGCGCAGGTCGAACAGCACCTCGATGCCGGCGGCGTGCACGCGGCGCGCCACTTCCATCGGGGCCAGGCCGGTGACGTCGTGCACGGTGGTGCTTGCAGCAAGGCGCTGGCGGATCGGGCCGCCATCGTCGGGCACCAGGCAGAACACGTGGACCTGGAGCCGTTCGTCGCCGAGTTTTTCCAGCACGCCGGTAAGCAGCTGGCCGATCGGCCGCTCGCCGAAGCCGTTGGAGACGAAGCCCACGCGCAGCGGGTCGATGGCGGTGCGCTGCGCGGGTTCGAAGGCGAGCACGTGGCGCCACGGCGCGGCGATCTTTTCCACGCCCGCGGCAAAGGTCGCGGCGCAGCGGCGCTGTTCGGCGGCGCTGGCCTCCTCGGCGAGAAACGCGAACGGCATGACGCCGTCGCGGCCTTCGGCCACCGCGCGATGCAGGCGTTCGCTCAGTTCATCGAGACCGCGCCAGTCGCACAGGCGGCGCTTGGCGAAGACCAGCATGGCGAGCGCGGCGCCGGCGGCGGCGTCCAGGCGCAGCGCGCGCTCGAACGCTTCGGCGGCGGCGGGCAGGTTGCCGGCGTCGTCCAGCAGCAGGCCGGCGTGGAACGGGTAGAGCGCTTGTTCCGGCGCGCAGCGTTCGGCCTGCAGCCAGGCCTCGGCCGCTTCGTCGACGCGGCCCATGGCGTGCAGCACGCGGGCGCGCATGGCGTAGGCGCCGTCGTAGTCGGGCGCCAGCTGCAGGCCTTCGTCGGTGTGCTGCGCGGCCTGGTCGAGATTGCCCAGTTCCAGTTCGGCCGCGGCGAGATTGAGCCGCAGCCCGGCATGCTGGGGCGCGCCGTGCGTGGCCATGGCGTAGGACTCGCGCGCCTGCGCGTAGCGCCCCACCGCCATCAGCGCATTGCCCAGCGCCAGCAGGATGGCGGCGTGGCCGGGCTGCTTGCGCAGCGCGGCGCGCAGGCGCGCGATGGCGCCTTCGGCATCGCCCTGCTCCAGCTCCACGCCGGCCAGGTTGCATTGCACTTCGACGCTGTCCGGCGCCAGTTCCGCCGCGGCTTCCAGCGCGGCGCGCGCCTCGTCGGCGCGGCCCAGCTGGAGCAGGGCCAGGCCATGCAGGCGGGCGAGCTCGACGTCCTGCGGCGATGCCGCGCGCGCGCGCGCCGCCAGCGCCTCGGCGCCGGCCGCGTCAGCGCGGTCGAGCAGACGGGCCAGCTGGTGATGGAGGGCGAGGAGTTCGGATCGTGAAGCCTGCTTCATCCGCGCACGCTAACCCACGCTGCGGGCACTGCCAATCGCCGGGTGCGTGACCCGATAAGCAGACCGGGTGAGAGGTTCGGAGGGCGGGCAGACCGTTCGCAGGCACGGGAATACCTGGACTGTGAAATCTTGGCGCTCGGATTCAATGCTTTAGAAAAAACCAGAAATGCGTTTCACATAGGGAATGGCTGCGAAATGCCGGCATTTTCCAATGCTATTCCAGTGCATGTCCCCGTTAAATTCTCCTCGGATGGCCGTTTGCGATGTGCCTCGCCGACCCCGAACAGCCGAATCCCGGCTTGCCTGGTGCCTCTCGTGCCAGGACCGCAATTATCGAGCCCATATATGCCCTGCACAGCCAAATCCATATATCTGCAGTTGCTCCTGGCGCTTCTGCTCGCATTGGCGGCTTCAACAGCGAATGCCGCGACAAATGACTGCACCCAGGCGGGCAGCCCGCCGGTGCCATCGACAACACCGCTGACCAATCTGCAAATACCTAGGGACCTGCCGATAGGCGGGGTTATCCCGGGCAGCAGAGTGAACATCAACTGGACATGGACTTGTAAGCCGACGGGCATTACGGGCGGCAAGCGTTGGACCATCATGCCCGATGGCGCATGGGCCGCTACCGCCGTGCAGGGGCTCACCAACGTCTATCAGGTTTCCAGCGGTGACGCGACTGGCGTGTCCGGCATCGGCTTCCGGTTTCTCGATGCGTCAGGCAACTCTGTGCCGTTTGGCCCGGTGGGCTACGCCAATGCCGTCGATATGGGTGACGCTCCCCAGGGCCAGACGAGCTTCCACTGGAGCGGGGCGATCGAACTGGTCAAGACCGCCGATAAGGTATCCGCGGGGACCGGATCCATGTGGCTCATTACCGGTGTGGCCGGCCAAGTCTATGGCAACGAGAATCAGGCAAAGACCAAATGGACCTACAGTTACACCATCAGCAAACCTGCGGTGACGACCTGTACGGTGACCAATCCTACCCAGAGCGTGACGCTTCCGACCGTGTCACGGCAAGCCCTGACGTCGAGGGACGGTAAATGGATGTATGCGGGAGACACGCCATTCTCCATCGATCTGAACTGCAGCAAGGGCGCACATCTTTATATGGTCATGACCGATGCCATTAATCCCCAAAGCCGTATTAGCTATCTTGTCCAACGGGGGGAATGGGGCAAGTGGCGCGGGATACAGATCAAGCGTGGCGATGGGACGCTTCAGAATTTCGGTCCGGATGCTTCCGCCGCCGGCACGGAAAATCAGTTTCTTATTGGCGATACTCCGGACGGCGTGCTGAAGATTCCGCTGCTTGCTCGATATGTCGTAGGTCCCATGGCGGAGCCATTTCCGCCCGGACCGATCGAAGTAAGTATGACTTTTACGTTGTCGTATCAATAGACGGCTGATGCCATCAGCTGTTGGGGGATGACTTTGGACGGCCCACGGATCGGCCGCCAGGTTAATGGTCGGCAAGCGACTTGAGCTCGTCGGCCTGATGCTCGCGGTTCAACGCCGCGACCAGTTCGTCCAGATCACCCTGCATGATCTCCGGCAGCCGATACAGGTCCAGGCCGATGCGGTGGTCGGTGACCAGATTGTCCTTGTAGCGGTAGGTGCGGATGCGCTGGCTGCGGTCGCCGCTGCCCACCTGCAGGCGGCGCGACTCGGCTTGCTCGGCGGTCTGCTTGGACTGCGCCTCGTCGAGCAGGCGTGCCTTGAGCAGGCTCATCGCGCGGGCGCGGTTCTTGTGCTGGCTGCGCTCGTCCTGGCACTCGACCACGATGCCGCTGGGCAGGTGGGTGATGCGGATGGCCGAGTCGGTCTTGTTGACGTGCTGGCCGCCGGCGCCGGAGGCGCGGAAGGTGTCCACTTTCAGGTCGGCCGGCGCGATCTGGATCTCTTCGATGTCGTCCAGCTCCGGCAGCACCGCCACGGTGGCGGTGGAGGTGTGCACGCGGCCCTGCGCCTCGGTGGCCGGCACGCGCTTCACGCAGTGCACGCCGGATTCGAACTTCAGCCGCGAGTACACGCCCAGGCCGTTGACGATCGGGCCTTCCACGCGCGCCACGATCTCCTTGTAGCCGCCATGCTCGCCGGCATGCTCGCTCAGGATCTCCACGCGCCAGCCCTGGCGCTCCGCGTAGCGCGCGTACATGCGGAACACGTCGCCGGCGAAGATTGCCGCCTCGTCGCCGCCCGCGCCGGCGCGCACTTCCAGGAACAGGTTGGCTTCGTCGCGCGGGTCTTTCGGCAGCAGCAGGATCTGCAGTTCGGCGTCGAGTTCGGCCAGGCGCGTTTCCAGGCGAGCGACGTCGTCGGCCGCCAGTTCGCGCATGTCGGGGTCGGCCAGCATGGCGCGCGATTCGTCCAGTTCGCGCTGCGCCTGCTCGTGCTCGCGCAGCGCGCCGACCACCGGTTCCAGCTGCGCGTATTCGCGCGACAGATCGCGGAAGCGGCCTCCATCGGCGAGCACGTCCGGCTGCGCGAGCAGCAGGCCGACTTCTTCGTGGCGTTCGGCGAGGGATTGGAGTTTGCGGCGGATCGAAGGAGTCATGGGCGGGCGCGGAAGAGGGAAGGGACGCGGCCGGTACGGCCAGGAAGCAGCGGCGTTGGACAGGCCCGCTAGCCTTCGGCGTCCGGTTCCTTCTCGTCCAGCCCGTAGAGGCGCCCGGCCGCGTGCAGCAGGTCCATGTCGCCGGCCAGCGCGGCTTCGCGCAGGCGGGCGCTGGGATGGTGCAGCAGCTTGTTGGTGAGGGTGTTGGCGAGGAAGGCCAGCGCCTCGTCCGGCGACCTGCCGCGGGCGAGCATGGCGCGCGCCTTCTCCAGCACTTCGTCGCGGTGCGCCTCGGCGTGCTGGCGCATGTCCACCGCCGGATTGCGCAGCGTGAGCGCGCGGCGCCAGGCCATGTAGCGGTCGACCTGCAGGTCGATGATGGCGTCCGCCTCGCGGGCCGCGGCCTCGCGCGAGCGGCGGTTGTCGTCGATCACCTGGCGCAGGTCGTCGATGCCGTAGAGGAACACGTCTTCCAGTTCGCCCACCGCCGGCTCGATGTCGCGCGGCACGGCGATGTCCACCATGAACATCGGCTTGCGCCGGCGCGCGCCGATGGCTTTCTCCACCATCGGCCGCGTCACGATCGGCAGCCGCGCGGCGGTGGAGGAAATCACGATGTCGGCTTCGGCCAGGTGCTGCGGCAGGTCGTGCAGGCCGATGGCGTAGCCGCCGTGGCGGCTGGCCAGTTCCTGCGCGTTTTCCAGCGTGCGGTTGGCCACGATCAGGCGCCGCACTTTCTTGTCGGCCAGATGCCGCGCGGCCAGCTCGATGGTGTCGCCGGCGCCGATCAGCAGCACGCAGGCCTGTTTCAGGTCGGTGAACACCTGCTCGGCCAGGCGCACCGCGGTGAAGGCCACCGACACGGTATGCGCGCCGATGCGGGTGTCCGTGCGCACGCGCTTGGCCACGGCGAAGGTGTGCTGCAGCAGGCGGTCCATCGGCGCGCGCAGGGTCTGCGCGTCGCGCGCCACCTGGTAGGCGTCCTTCACCTGGCCGAGGATCTGCGGCTCGCCCAGCACCATCGAGTCCAGGCCGGTGGCCACGCGGAACATGTGGCGGACGGCGTCGTCCTCGTCGTGGCGGTAGAGGAACTCGTCGAGCTTGCCGGGAGTCAGCTGATGGTGCCGGCTCAGCCATGCCTCCGGCACCGCCTCGGCGCCCGCGGCGACGCTGACGTAGAGCTCGGTGCGGTTGCAGGTGGACAGGATCATCGCCTCTTCCACGCCGGGCTGGCTGGTCAGCTCCTGCAACGCGGCGCCGGCGTTCGACTCGTCGAACGCCACTTGCTCGCGCAGCTGGACCGGCGCGGTGAGGTGATTGAGCCCGAGGGCGATCAGCGGCATGGTGAGGATCGTTTGGGAGCGGCAGGCATCCGCGGCGTAAACTAGGCCGCGATACTGGCCGTTCCCGGGGAGCGGCGGCTATATGACGGATGAACGGAGAATAGTGTGCTGAGCAGGTGGGCCAAGTTCAAGCAACTGCGGCATTTTGCGATCGGCGCCATCGGCCTGGCCGTATTGGCCGGATGCGCCACGGTACCGGGCCAGCAGGCCGCCAAGCCGGCGTCCGCGCAGCCGCTGGATCACCTGGCGGTGGTCACTCCCGATGAAGACCACGACCTCACCGCCCAGCTGCTGGCCGGCGAGATGGCGATCGTCCGCACCGACCTCAAGTCCGCTGCCGCGGCCTACGCCAAGGCCATGGGGCTGAGCAACGACCCGCGCGTGGCCCAGCAGGCGACCGAGCTGGCCACGGCCATCCACGATCCCGTGCTGGCCGGACGCGCCATCGAGCGCTGGCAGCAGCTGGGCGCCAAGCCGGCCGACCTGGCCACGGTCCGCGCCCAGCTGGCGCTGGACCGGGGCGACACCGGCGAAGCCCAGAAGCAGCTGGACGCGCTGATCTCCAGCGGCGATCCGGACGCCTGGCGCCAGTTCGGCCGCGTGCTGCTCGGCAGCCGCGATACCGCCGTTTCCGCCCGCCTGCTGGAAGCCCTGGCCACCCCGAAACGCCTGCCGTCCGACCCGCAGGCCTGGCTGGCCATGAGCGAGCTGGGCGACAAGCTCGGCCGCCACGCCTACGCGCAGCAGTTGGCCGATGCCGCGATCAAGCGCTTCAACAGCGCCGAGACCTACGCCTGGGCCGCCCAGCTGAAGTACCGCAACGGCGACCGCGCCGGCGCGCAGGCCATGTTCCAGAAGGCGCTGGGCCGCGAGCCGAAGAACGCCGGCCTGCGCATGGCCTACGCCACCCTGCTGGGCCAGGCCGGCGACTACGCCGGGGCGACCAAGGTGCTCGACAACGGTCCGCAGAACACCGAGACCTACGCCCTGCGCGCCACCCTGGCCGCGCGCGCCAACGACAGCAAGGCGATCGCCCGCATCTACGCCCAGCTGCAGCGCGCGCCGCGCGACGTGCGCGACAGCAACAACTTCCTGCTCGGCACCCTGGCCGAAATGCTGGACAAGAACGAGGAAGCGCTGGACTGGTACAACCAGGTGCCGGACGAGGACGACCACGCCTTCGAAGCCGACCTGCGCAGCGCCATCCTGCTGCACAAGATGGGCCGGGCTTCGGAATCCCACGAGCTGCTGACCCAGATGCAGACCGACTACCTCGACCAGCCGGCCCAGCTGCGCCGTGCCTACGAGGCCGACGCCAGCCTGTACATGGCCGACCAGAAGTTCGCCCAGGCCGAGGCGGCCTTCAGCCGCGCGCTGCAGGTGGTGCCGGACGACCCGGAGCTGCTCTACGGCCGCGGCCTGGCCTATGCCGAGACCGGCGACACGGACAAGGCGGTGGCCGATTTCCGCCGCCTGCTGCAGCTCAAGCCGGACGACATCGACGCCACCAATGCGCTGGGCTACACCCTGGCCGACGCCAACCGCGACCTGCCGGAAGCCGAGCAGCTGATCCAGACTGCCCGCAGCGCCAAGCCGAACGACCCGGCCATCGCCGACTCCTGGGGCTGGCTGCAGTACCGGCTGGGCCACCTGGACCAGGCCGAGCAGACCCTGCGCACCGCCTGGCAGGCGCGCAAGGACGCCGACGTCGGCGTGCACCTGGGCGAGGTGCTGTGGAAGCAGGGGCGCCAGGCCGACGCGCGCCGCGTGTTCGACGAAGTGCGCCGCATCGACCCGCACAGCAGCACCCTCCACGACACGCTCAAGCGACTGAATCCATGAGGACTTTCCTGCGTATCGCGGCGGCGGCCGTGCCGCTGCTGCTCGCCGCCTGCGTGTCCGCGCCGGCCGTGCGCATGAAGGGCGATGCCGCCCTGCTCAACGAGCAGGAAGCGCGCGAGCACGCCCTGGCCGGCACCGATCATTGGGTGCTGCAGGGCAAGCTGGGCATTTCCGACGGCAAGGACGGCGGCAGCGGCAGCTTGAGCTGGTCGCAGGACGGCGAGCGCTACGAATTCACCGTGCGCTCGCCGGTGGTCGGCAAGAGCTTCCGCCTCAGCGGCGGCCCCGACGGCGCCCTGCTGGAAGGCGTGGACGGCGGCCCGATCCGCGGGCCTGACGCCGAATCGCTGATGCTCAAGGCGCTGGGCTGGGACGTGCCGCTGCGCGAACTGCGCGCCTGGGTGCTCGGCCTGCGCGCCGACGGCGGCCCGGCGGAACTGAGCTTCGGCACCGACCGCCTGCCGTCCCTGCTGCAGCAGGACGGCTGGAATGTCGACTACCGCGAATGGGACGCCACCCGGCAGCCGCCGGTGCCGAAGAAGGTATTCGCGGAAAAGCCGCCGTACCGGGTGCGCCTGTCGATCGACTCCTGGACGTTTCAGTAAGACCGCTCCGCGGTTAGGCTTGGCGCCCCCGCGGCCGGGCGCCGTCAGCCGGAATCGACATGAGCTATAGCATCCAGCGCGCGCTGCCGGAGCAGGTGGAGGCGCTGTGCGCCATCGAACGCGAGGCCATGGAACTGTTCCGCGGCCATCGCGCCTGGCGCTTCTACGCGCCGGTGGTGATGCCGCCCGACCTGCTGCGGCTGGCGATCGAGCGTGGCCTGGTATGGGTTGCGCTGAGCGACGCGAGCGGCGAGCCGGTGGGTTTTGTCTGGCTGGACACCGAGGACGAGGCCGGCATCGGCCTGGCCGAGATCGACGTGCTGCCGGGCTGGGGCGGCCAGGGCATCGGCGCGGCGCTGCTGGAGCACGCCTGCGCCTGGGCCCGCGCCGCCGGCTATCGGCGGATCACCCTGGGCACCCTGGCCGACGTGCCGTGGAATGC
Organism: Dyella marensis; assembly: GCF_049532885.1. Lineage (NCBI taxonomy): Bacteria > Pseudomonadati > Pseudomonadota > Gammaproteobacteria > Lysobacterales > Rhodanobacteraceae > Dyella > Dyella marensis. The sequence goes on along the minus strand of NZ_CP064029.1, from coordinate 3,841,798 downwards.
GCCGTTCTATGCCAGGCATGGCTTTGTCGAGGTCGACAAGCGCGATCCGGCCTTTGCCTTCGCGCGCGAGCGCGACCTGGAGAACGGTTTCCCCGACGACCTGCGCGTGTTCATGAGCCGTACCTTCGAGGCGCCGGGAGCGGAGGATTGGACGGTCTGGCCGGCGCCGGCCAAGCTGAACCTGTTCCTGCGCATCACGGGGCGGCGTCCCGACGGCTACCACGAGCTGCAGACGGTGTTCCGGCTGCTGGACTGGGGCGACGAGATCCGCCTGCGCCCCCGCCGAGACGGCCTGGTGCGGCGCCTCACGGACGTCCCCGGGGTGCCGGAAGAACAGGACCTGGCGGTCCGCGCCGCCCGCCTGCTGCAGCCGCATGCGCCGGCCGGTGCCGGGGTGGATATCGAGCTGGAGAAGCGCATCCCGATGGGCGGCGGCCTGGGCGGCGGCAGTTCGGATGCGGCGACGGTGCTGGTCGCGCTCAACCATCTCTGGGGCACGGACCTGACCGAGGACGCGCTGGCCGAACTGGGCCGCCAGCTCGGCGCCGACGTGCCGGTCTTCGTGCGCGGACGTTCGGCCTGGGCCGAGGGGGTGGGCGACCGGCTGCAGCCGGTCGCGCTGCCGCAGCGCTGGTACGTGGTGGTCGATCCGCACGAACACGTGCCCACCGGCGAGCTTTTTCAAGCGTCTGAATTGACACGAAATGCTCAGCCAGCCACAATTTCATCCTTTGCTTCGGGCGAAACAGCCGAGAACGCCTTCGAGCCGGTCGTACGCGCGCGCCACCCCCGGGTGGCTGCGGCGCTGGGCTGGCTGAACAAGTTCGGCTGGGCAAGGCTTTCCGGCAGCGGCGGTTGCATCTTCATCGAGACCAAGTCGCAGGAACGGGCGGAATTCGTCGCCGGTCAGTGCCCGCCTTCATGCTCGGCCCATGTGGCCTTCGGCGTGGAGCGCTCCCCGTTGCTGGAAGCTCTGGCGCGCCATCGCGGCGCCGCCTGAGCCGCAAGAGACAGGTCCCGGCCCGCCGCGAGGCGGGGCCGGGACAAAAAAATTCACTGGGGCGTCGCCAAGCTGGTTAAGGCACGGGATTTTGATTCCCGCATGCGCAGGTTCGAATCCTGCCGCCCCAGCCACTTCGAAACCGAGATGGCCAAAGGCTCACTGCAATGACCGTGGACACGTCCACCCCGATGCTCTTCACCGGCAACGCGCACCGCGCCCTCGCCGAGGATGTCGCCACGCGTCTGGGCGTGCCGCTGGGCAAGGCGCTGGTCGGCCGCTTCAGCGACGGCGAGACGCAGATCGAGATCGAAGAGAACGTCCGCCGGCAGGAAGTGTTCGTGATCCAGCCGACGGGCGCGCCCAGCGCGGAGAACCTGTTCGAGCTGCTGACCCTGGTGGACGCGCTCAAGCGCGCCTCGGCGGCCAGCGTGACCGCGGTGATGCCGTACTTCGGCTACGCCCGCCAGGACCGCCGCCCGCGTTCGGCGCGCGTGCCGATCACCGCCAAGATGGTGGCCAAGATGATCGGCACCGTCGGTGTCGACCGCGTGCTCACGGTGGACCTGCACGCGGACCAGATCCAGGGCTTCTTCGACATCCCGGTGGACAACGTCTATGCCTCGCCGCTGCTGCTGGCGGACATCTGGCGCAACCACTCGATGGACAACCTGATCGTGGTCAGCCCGGACGTCGGCGGCGTGGTGCGCGCCCGCGCCCTGGCCAAGCGCCTGGACGACGCGGACCTGGCCATCATCGACAAGCGCCGCCCGAAGGCGAACGTGGCCACGGTGATGAACATCATCGGCGACGTGGACGGCAAGACCTGCGTGCTGGTCGACGACATCGTCGACACCGCCGGCACCCTGTGCGCGGCTGCTGCGGCTCTGAAGGAGCGCGGCGCCCGCAAGGTGGTGGCGTACTGCGTGCACCCGGTGCTGTCCGGTGCGGCGATCAGCAATGTGGAGAACTCCCAGCTCGACCAGCTGGTGGTGACCAACACCTTGCCGCTGCGCCCGGAAGCCCAGGCCTGCGCCAAGATCCGCCAGCTTTCGGTGGCCGAGCTGCTGGCGGAGACCATCCGCCGCATCGCGTTCGGCGAATCGGTCAGCTCGCTCTACGTGGATTGATTGGGGCGGGAATCGGGAATAGGGAATAGGGAATCGGAAAAAGCCGAAGCGCAACCTCGATTCCCTATTCCCTAATTTACTCAAAAAAAACCGACTCCCTTGGTCGCGAGGGAGTCACTCAAACCGCCGCGAGGCGGATCACAACCTGAAGTAGGAATCGCCAACATGGCACAGATTCATGAAATCAAGGCCGAGAGCCGCAAGGACGAGGGGAAAGGTGCGAGCCGCCGCCTGCGTCGTGCGGACTTCGTGCCGGCCGTCGTCTACGGTGCGGGCCAGCCCCCGCAGAGCATCCAGATCTTCCACAACACCATCCTGCTTGCCGCCAAGCATGAGTGGTTCTTCTCCTCGGTGCTCGACCTGAACGTCGACGGCAAGGTGCAGAAGGTGCTGGTGCGCGACTGGCAGAAGCATCCGTTCAAGCAGCAGATGCTGCACATGGACTTCCTGCGCATCAATGAGAACGAAGCCGTTCGCGTCAACGTGCCGCTGCACTTCCTGAACCAGGAAAAGTCCCCGGCCGGCAAGACCTCCGGCGTGGTGATCTCGCACAACCTGACCGAAGTGGAAGTCTCCTGCCTGCCGAAGGATCTGCCGGAGTTCATCGAACTCGACCTGGCCAGCCTGAAGCCGGGCGAGATCGTCCACCTGTCGCAGCTGTCGCTGCCGAAGGGCGTGGAAATCCCGGCCCTGCACCTGGGCGCCGATCACGACATCGCCGTGGTCACCGCCAACACGGTGAAGGAAGAAGTCGAAGAGGCTCCGGCCGAAGGCGAGGCCGCTCCGGCCGCCGACGCCGGCAAGGACGCCAAGAAGTAAGTCGCACGGCGACTCGCGCCTTTCCGGCGCGGGTCGCCGCCGCGTGCTTGCCGGCTATCCATGGCGGGTCTGCGCCTCATTGTCGGGCTGGGTAATCCCGGTGCCGAATATCTCCGAACCCGGCATAACGCCGGGTTCTGGTTTGTTGACGCCCTCGCGGCGGGGCAGGGCGAGCGCTGGGGCTTCGACGGCAAGCTGCATGGCGAAACCTGCAAGGTGCGCATCGGCGGCGAGCCGGTGTGGCTGCTCAAGCCCGCCACCTTCATGAACAAGAGCGGCCTCGCCGTCACGGCGGCGCTGCGCTACTACAAGATCGAACCGGCCGAATGCCTGGTCGCCCATGACGAACTGGACCTGGACGCCGGCACCGTGCGCCTGAAGTTCGACGGCGGCCATGGCGGCCAGAACGGCCTGCGCGACACCATCGCCCACCTCGGCCACGCCAGGTTCCATCGCCTGCGCATCGGCATCGGCCATCCCGGCCACCGGGACCAGGTCACGCCGTGGGTGCTGGGCCGCCCCTCCGCCAAGGACGAGGACGCCATCCTGGATGGCATCGCGCGCGCGCTCAACGTGCTGCCGCTGGCGGTCGACGGGCAGTTCGACAAGGCGATGCAGCAGCTGCATACACCTGGGAATAGGGAATCGGGAATAGGGAATCGCTAAAGCGTTTCGCCTCTTGCTGGTTTTACTATTCCCTATTCTCCACTCCCTATTCCCGGATCCATCCATGGGCATCAAATGCGGCATCGTCGGCCTGCCTAACGTCGGCAAGTCCACCCTGTTCAACGCGCTGACCAAGGCCGGCATCGCCGCCGCCAACTTCCCGTTCTGCACGATCGAGCCGAACGTCGGCGTGGTGCCGGTGCCGGATGCGCGCCTGCAGGCGCTGTCGGACATCGTCAATCCGCAGAAGGTGATTCCCACCGCGGTCGAATTCGTCGACATCGCGGGCCTGGTCGCCGGCGCCTCCAAGGGCGAGGGCCTGGGCAACAAGTTCCTGGCGCATATCCGCGAGGTGGATGCGATCGCCCACGTGGTGCGCTGTTTCGAGCACACCGACATCATCCACGTGGCCGGCAAGGTCGACCCGATCGCCGACATCGAAACCATCGACACCGAGCTGGCCCTGGCCGACCTCGATTCGGTGGAAAAAGCGCTGAACCGCGCCGAGCGCGCGGCCAAGGCCAACGACAAGGAGGCCCTGGCCAGGAAGCCGGTGCTGCAGAAGCTCGCGGCCGGCCTCAACGAAGGCAGGAGCGCGCGCAGCCTGGGCCTGGACGAGGAAGAAAAGGTGCTGGTGCGCGACCTGTTCCTGCTCACCTTGAAGCCGCTGATGTACATCGCCAACGTGCGCGAGGACGGCTTCGAGAACAATCCGCACCTCGATGCCGTGCGCGCCCGCGCCGTGCAGGAAGGTGCCGAAGTGGTGCCGGTATGCGCCGCCATCGAAGAGGAGCTCTCGCAGCTCGACGACGCCGACCGCGACGAATTCCTCAAGGACCTGGGCCTGGAAGAGCCGGGCCTGAACCGCGTGATCCGCGCCGGCTACACCCTGCTCAAGCTGCAGACCTATTTCACTGCCGGCGTAAAGGAGGTGCGCGCCTGGACGATCAAGCGCGGCTTCACCGCGCCGCAGGCGGCGGGCGTGATCCACACCGATTTCGAGCGCGGCTTCATCCGTGCCGAGACGGTGTCGTACGACGACTTCATCCAGTTCAAGGGTGAGGCCGGCGCCGCCGCGGCGGGCCGCCTGCGCAAGGAAGGCAAGGACTACGTGGTGAAGGACGGCGACGTGCTGCACTTCCTGTTCAACGTCTGACCGGCATCGCCCGCAAGAGCAGCGGCGGCACCTCGCGGTGTCCGCCGCTTTTTTGTTTCCGGCGCCGGCGCTGCCAGACTGTGCGGGGTGTTCTGGGAGAGCGGCATGTCCGGCGAAGTCCATCCATTGCGCCTGCGCCTGGGGCGCCCCGGCGACGCCCGCGCGATCGGCCTGCTGGTGCGCCGGGTGGCGCGCCGCTGGGTGGTGCCGGACCAGCCGGAGGCGGTAGGGCGGGCAATGCTGGCGCGCTTCAGCGCCCGCGGTTTCCGCGAGCGGATGCTGGCGGGGCAGCGCTTCCACCTGGCCTTCCTGGGGCCGGTGCTGGTCGGTGTATCGGGCATGCGCGACGACAGCCACCTGGTGCAGCTCTTCGTCGGCACGCGCTACCACGGCCGCGGCATCGCCCGGAAGCTGTGGCAGCGGACCATGGACGACGCCATCCGCCGCGCCGGCACCCGCCGCTTCACCCTCAATGCCTCGCGCTGCGCGGTGCCGGTCTACCTGCATCTGGGCTTCGTGCCGACCGGGCCGGAAGGGCGTTCGCCCAAGGGCGTGGTCAGCACGCCGATGGCGCTCGTTCTGAGCCGCGCCGGGGCGCGCAAGCCGGCGGCATAATAGGCGTCCTTTCACCAGCCGGAGCCTCCATGTCGGGCACGCAGCACGAAGTCAGTTTCCGTTTCCTGGCCCAGCCGACCGACGTGAATTTCGGCGGCAAGGTGCACGGCGGCATGGCGATGAAGTGGATCGACCAGGCCGGCTATGCCTGCGCGGTGGCCTGGAGCGGGGCGTATTGCGTCACCGCGTCGGTGAGCGGCATCCAGTTCGTGGCGCCGATCCTGATCGGCGACCTCGTGACCGTGCGCGCGCGCCTGATCCACACCGGCCGCTCCAGCATGCACATGGCGGTGGACGTCCTGGCGCGCGACCTGCGCAAGGACGAGCACCGCCTGGCGACCAGCTGCGTGATGGTGTTCGTCGCGCTCGACAGTCCCGAGGGCAAGCCCACGCCGGTGCCGGTGTGGGAGCCGCGCGACGAGGCGGAGCGGCAGCTGCAGGCGCAGGCGAAACGCCTGATGGATCTGTCCAAGGAGATGGAGCAGCTGATCGACGCGAAGGCGCATTCGGACGTCTGAGCGCGGCGCTGCGCGAGGCTTGATTCGCCGGCCCCGCACACGTATTTTTTGCGTGCTCGGGTGTTGACAGAACCAGGCTCGATCCACACAATAGCCGTTCTTTGTTGGAGGAATACCCAAGCGGCCAACGGGGGCAGACTGTAAATCTGCTGGCTTACGCCTTCGGTGGTTCGAATCCACCTTCCTCCACCAGACGAGTTCCGCGCAGGCGGGAGTAGTTCAACGGTAGAACCTCAGCCTTCCAAGCTGATGGTGCGGGTTCGATTCCCGTCTCCCGCTCCATTGATCCTGCTCCAAAGATTGGAACCTGCTCGTAGAGAACCTGGTCTGGCAGTTTTCGTGCTCATGTAGCTCAGTCGGTAGAGCACTTCCTTGGTAAGGAAGAGGTCGCTGGTTCGATTCCAGTCATGAGCACCACTTAGTTGGTCTTCGCGGTTATCGCTCTCCACTTTTTTTCGTTATCTGACTCCATCGGGGTTTAGCGCGCATGGCAAAGGGTAAGTTCGAACGCACCAAGCCGCACGTCAACGTCGGCACGATCGGTCACGTGGACCACGGCAAGACGACGCTGACGGCGGCGCTGACGAAGGTGGGTGCCGAGCGTTTCGGCGGCGAATTCAAGGCCTATGACGCGATCGACGCGGCGCCGGAAGAGAAGGCGCGCGGCATCACGATCTCGACGGCGCACGTGGAATACGAATCGCCGACGCGCCACTACGCGCACGTGGACTGCCCGGGCCACGCCGACTACGTGAAGAACATGATCACGGGTGCGGCGCAGATGGACGGCGCGATCCTGGTGTGCTCGGCCGCCGACGGCCCGATGCCGCAAACGCGCGAGCACATCCTGCTGTCGCGCCAGGTGGGCGTGCCGTACATCGTGGTCTTCCTGAACAAGGCGGACATGGTGGACGACAAGGAGCTGCTCGAGCTGGTCGAGATGGAAGTGCGCGAGCTGCTGTCGAAGTACGAGTTCCCGGGCGACGACACCCCCGATCATCGTGGGTTCGGCGCGTGCGGCGCTGGAAGGCGACCAGTCGGAGATTGGCGTGCCGGCGATCATCAAGCTGGTGGACGCGCTGGACACGTACATTCCGGAGCCGGTGCGTACGCTGGACAAGCCGTTCCTGATGCCGGTGGAAGACGTGTTCTCGATCTCGGGCCGCGGCACGGTGGTGACCGGCCGTATCGAGACGGGCATCATCAAGGTGGGCGAGGAAATCGAGATTGTCGGTATCCGCCCGACCACCAAGACGACGGTGACCGGCGTGGAAATGTTCCGCAAGCTGCTGGACCAGGGCCAGGCGGGCGACAACGTGGGTCTGCTGCTGCGCGGCACGAAGCGTGACGAAGTGGAGCGTGGCCAGGTGCTGGCCAAGCCGGGTTCGATCACGCCGCACACGGACTTCGAGGCCGAGGTGTACGTGCTGTCGAAGGACGAGGGTGGCCGTCATACCCCGTTCTTCAAGGGCTACCGCCCGCAGTTCTACTTCCGCACCACCGACGTGACCGGCGCGATCGAGCTGCCGGAAGGCGTGGAGATGGTGATGCCGGGTGACAACGTGAAGATGAAGGTGACCCTGATCGCGCCGATCGCGATGACGGACGGCCTGCGCTTCGCGATCCGCGAAGGTGGCCGCACCGTCGGCGCCGGCGTCGTCGCCAAGATCACCAAGTAAGTAGTATCATTGGGAGTCGCCCGCCGTGCGGGCTGTGGGATGCCAGGCCGGCATCCCGCAGCAGGCCAGGCGCGCGGCTCCACTGATTTTCAAACGTACGCCAGTAGCTCAATTGGCAGAGCAGCGGTCTCCAAAACCGCAGGTTGGGGGTTCGAGTCCCTCCTGGCGTGCCACCTTCCCGAGGACCGAAGACGGGTGGCGAGTGGTATCCGGGGCTTCGGGGCCCGGTTGCCGGCTCTTATCCGATCGCTTGCATGAATACCAAGGCAGAACAGCCCAAGGGCGCTAACCTCAAGGAGGCGGGCGCCGCCGACATCGCCAAGCTGGTGCTTGCCGTGCTGGTGCTGGTCGCCGGTGTCTTTGCGTACTCCTGGTACAGCAACGATGCGAGCGTCCCCGGCTCGGTGCGCCTGGTCGGCGTGCTGGTGGCCCTGGTCGCGGCGCTCGGCATTGCCGCCACGACCGCGCTCGGCCGCCGCGTCCGCTCCTTCCTGGGCGAGTCCCAGTTCGAAATGCGCAAGGTGGTCTGGCCGAAGCGTGACGAGACGCTTAAGACCACCGGCATCATCATCGTCGTGGTGGTCGTTCTCTCCCTGCTGCTGGGCGTGATCGACCTCATCCTCAAGTCGGTCGTGCTCGACTGGCTGCTCAAGCTGGGTTCGTGAGGTAAAGAGCATGAGCAAGCGTTGGTATGTGGTGCACGCCTATTCGGGCTTCGAAAACCAGGTGCGCAAGTCGCTGGTCGAGCGCATTCAGCGCGCCGGCATGGAAGAGCGCTTCGGCGAAGTGCTGGTGCCGACCGAGGAAGTGATCGAGATGCGCGGCGGCCAGAAGCGCCGCAGCGATCGCAAGTTCTTCCCGGGCTACGTGCTGGTGCAGATCGAGACCGACACCGAGGGCAAGGCCCCCCGGATCGACGACGAATGCTGGCACCTGGTCAAGGAAACCCCCAAGGTGATGGGCTTCATCGGCGGTACCGCCGACCGCCCGCTGCCGATCCGCGACAGCGAAGCCGACAACATCCTCAGCCGCGTCCGCGAGGGCGTGGAGAAGCCGAAGCCGAAGGTCCTGTTTGAGCCGGGTGAAATGGTCCGCGTGACCGACGGCCCGTTCAACGACTTCAACGGCGTGGTCGAGGAAGTCAACTACGAGAAGAGCCGCCTGCGCGTCGCGGTCCTCATCTTCGGCCGTTCGACCCCGGTCGAGCTCGAATTCGGACAGGTCGAGAAGGCCTGACGCAAGCCCCGGCACGGGGCTTGCTTAAAACTTGATCACTCCGTAAACTACGCGGTTCACGCCGGGGCATTTCGCTCGGCGTGTCCGTATTTCTCGGTTCGCTGGAGCGCGGACCGCCCTACATCCAGGGAATGTGCACTGCGAGGAGCCGCAAGGCGCCCGAACTCGCGAGGAAAATCCAATGGCAAAGAAAGTCGTCGGTTACATCAAGCTGCAGGTCAAGGCCGGCCAGGCCAACCCGTCGCCGCCGGTGGGCCCCGCCCTCGGCCAGCGCGGCCTGAACATCATGGAATTCTGCAAGGCGTTCAATGCCGCCACGCAGAAGATGGAACCGGGCATGCCGATTCCCGTGATCATCACGGCCTATTCGGACCGCAGCTTCACCTTCATCACCAAGACCCCCCCGGCCTCCGTGCTCATCAAGAAGGTCACGGGCATCGCCAAGGGTTCGTCGAAGCCGAATACCGACAAGGTCGGCAAGATCACCCGCAAGCAGCTGGAAGACGTTGCGAAGCAGAAGGAGCCGGATCTCACGGCTGCCGATCTGGATGCCGCCGTGCGCACCATCGCCGGCAGCGCGCGCAGCATGGGCTTCGTGGTGGAGGGTTAAGACATGGCAAAGATCACCAAGCGTTTGAAGGCCGCCCAGGCGGCGGTGCAGCCGGGCAAGCTCTATGGCCTGGAAGAAGCCCTGAAGATCGTCAAGGACAACGCCAAGGCCAAGTTCGCCGAGTCGGTGGACGTGGCGGTGCGCCTCGGCATCGATGCGAAGAAGTCCGACCAGGGCGTGCGCGGCTCCTCGCTGCTGCCGCACGGCACCGGCAAGACCATCAAGGTCGCCGTGTTCGTGCCGGCCGGTGAGAAGGCCGAGGCCGCCAAGGCCGCCGGCGCCGACGCCGTCGGCATGGACGACCTGGCCGAGCGCATGCAGGCCGGCGATCTCGACTTCGGTCGCGTCATCGCCACGCCGGACGCGATGCGCGTCGTCGGCAAGCTGGGCCAGCTGCTCGGCCCGCGCGGCCTGATGCCGAACCCGAAGGACGGCTCGGTCACCGCCGACGTCGCCACCGCGGTGAAGAATGCCAAGGCTGGCCAGGTGAAGTTCCGCAACGACAAGGCGGGCATCATCCACGCCACCATCGGCAAGGCCAGCTTCGAGGCCGCGCAGCTCGCCGACAACCTCAATGCGCTCATCGCCGACCTGCTGAAGGCCAAGCCTTCCACGGCGAAGGGCCAGTACCTGCAGAAGATCGCCCTGTCCAGCACGATGGGCGTGGGCGTTCCGGTCGACACCTCCACCGTGGCTGTGTCGGCCAAGTAAGTCATCAAGTCCTGCGCCGGCGATGCTGGCGCAGGCACGTTTTTGAGGGCAGGTGGCGTTCTTCCCGAACGTCGCCGCCGTCAAAGACCGCAGGCGCGATCAGCGCGCGACGACGACGAGCAGGGAGCTCGTATTGGCATGGAATCGCCGTCGTCGGCAGCGGGGTCGCTTAATCGGTTCCCTGGCGGATCCGGCCTGCGCAGATGGTGCTGCCCCTTCTGGAATTTGTTCTGGAAAGGCCACCACCCGGGATCCCTCAGGATCCCCGACGTCACGGAAGGCGTCGCCCAGGACCGCAAGCGGCAGGAGTCGCAAGCGGATTTCAAAGTGGAGGAGTGATATGGCTCTGAATCTCTCTCAGAAGCAAGAAGTAGTCGCCGAACTGGCAGAAGTTGCCGCGAAGGCTCACTCCTTGGTCGCTGCCGAGTATGCGGGCACCACGGTCGAACAAATGACCGCGATGCGCAAGAAGGCCCGCGAAAGCGGCGTGTTCCTCAAGGTTGTGAAGAACACGCTGGCGTCGCGCGCCGTCGGTGGTACCGAGTTCGAGGTCGTCAAGGACGCCCTGACCGGTCCGCTGCTGTACGCGTTCTCGATGGAGGAGCCCGGCGCTGCCGGTCGCCTGATCAAGGAATTCGCCAAGAGCAACGACAAGCTCAAGCCCCGCGTGGTTTCCGTGGAAGGCAAGCTGTTCCCGGCCGCCCATGTGGACGTGCTGGCCTCGCTGCCGACCCGCGAAGAAGCCCTCGCCATGCTGGCCCGCGTGCTGGCCGAGCCCGCTGCGATGTTTGCCCGCGCCGTCAAGGCCGTGGCCGACAAGCAGGGTGGCGGCGAAGCGGCTCCGGCCGAGGCCGCAGCTGAAGCTTGATCGCTCAGTTCGACGAAATTTCTAACCGAATCAATTTCCAGAGGTAATCAAAATGTCCCTGACCAACGAACAGATCGTTGAAGCCGTCGCCGCCAAGTCGCTGATGGAAGTGATGGAGCTGGTGAAGGCCATCGAAGAGAAGTTTGGCGTGTCCGCCGCCGCCCCGGTCATGATGGCCGCCGGCCCGGCCGCCGCTGGCCCGGCTGCCGAAGAGCAGACCGAGTTCGACGTCATCCTGAAGAGCGCCGGCGACAAGAAGGTCGACGTGATCAAGGCCGTCCGCGCCATCACCGGCCTGGGCCTGAAGGAAGCGAAGGACCTGACCGAGGCCGGTGGCGTCGTGAAGGAAGCCGCTTCGAAGGACGACGCTGCGAAGTTCAAGAAGGACCTCGAAGCTGCCGGCGCCACGGTCGAACTGAAGTAATCGGCGCTCTTGCGCGCCGTCAGTTTGATCTAGCGTCAAGCAAGCCTGGGAGCGAAAGCTCCCGGGCTTTGCCTGCTTTAAATGATGCGGGAATAGGGAATGGAGAATAGGGAATCGGAAAGCCCGGCATAGCTCTTGCCGATTGACGATTCCCCATTCTCGATTCCCTGCAATTTCATTCAGCCGGTGTGTGCACCACCGGCGTCACTGCGAACCGAGGCGGTACCCACCATGACCTACTCGTTTACCGAGAAGAAGCGCATCCGCAAGGATTTCGGCAAGCGTCCCCCCGTACTGGGGGTGCCGAACCTGCTGACCATCCAGACCGATTCCTACAGGGAGTTCCTGCAGGAGCAGGTCGCGCCGAAACAGCGCGACGACAAGGGTCTGCACGCCGCGCTGAAGTCGGTCTTCCCGATCGTCAGCTATTCCGGCAATGCGGCTCTGGAATACGTCGACTATCGACTGGGCGAGCCCGCGTTCGACGAGCGCGAATGCCGCAACCGCGGCATGACCTTCGGCGCGCCGCTGCGCGTCACCGTGCGCCTGGTCATCTACGACAAGGACAGCCCGGCGTCGAAGAAGGCCGTCAAGTACGTGAAGGAGCAGGAGGTCTACATGGGCGAGATTCCGCTCATGACCGACACCGGCACCTTCATCATCAACGGCACCGAGCGCGTCATCGTCTCGCAGCTGCACCGTTCGCCGGGCGTGTTCTTCGACCACGACCGCGGCAAGACGCACAGCTCGGGCAAGCTGCTGTTCTCGGCCCGCGTGATCCCCTACCGCGGCTCCTGGCTGGACTTCGAGTTCGACCCGAAGGACGCGCTGTACACCCGTATCGACCGTCGCCGCAAGCTGCCGGTGACGGTGCTGCTGCGCGCGCTGGGCTATTCCAACGAAGAGATGCTCGACATCTTCTTCGAGCACAACGTGTTCCACCTGGGCAAGAAGGGCGGCACCACGCTGGAGCTCGTCGCCGAGCGCCTGCGCGGCGAAACGCTGACCTTCGACCTGGTCGTGGGCGACAAGGTGCTGGTGGAAGCCGGCAAGCGCATCACCGCGCGCCACGTCCGCCAGCTGGCGGCCGAGAACATCACCGCGCTGGAAGTGCCGGACGACTACCCGGTCGGCCGCATCCTGGCGGTCGACATCGTTGACTCCAAGACCGGCGAGCTGCTGGCCTCGGCCAACGACGAGATCACCGCCGACCAGCTCGAGAACTTCCGCAAGGCCGGCATCGAGACGGTGCCGACCCTGTACGTGAACGACCTCGACCGCGGCGCGTACGTCTCGCACACCCTGCGCATCGACAACACCAAGACGCAGCTCGAGGCGCTGGTGGAGATCTACCGCATGATGCGCCCGGGCGAGCCGCCGACCAAGGACGCCGCGCAGAACCTGTTCTACAACCTGTTCTTCACCTTCGACCGCTACGACCTGTCGGCCGTCGGCCGCATGAAGTTCAACCGCCGCGTCGGCCGCAAGGAGATCGTCGGTCCGGGCGTGCTGTACGACCACAAGTACTTCAGCGAGCGCAAGGAAGAGGAAGCGCAGAACCTGGTGCAGTCGCAGGGCGACAGCTCCGACATCCTCGACGTGCTGAAGGTGCTGATCGACATCAAGAACGGCCACGGCACGGTCGACGACATCGACCACCTGGGCAACCGCCGCGTGCGTTCCGTGGGCGAAATGGCGGAGAACACCTTCCGCATCGGCCTGGTGCGCGTCGAGCGCGCCGTTCGCGAGCGCCTGTCGCTGGCCGAGTCCGAGGGCCTGACCCCGCAGGAACTGATCAACGCCAAGCCGGTCGCGGCGGCGGTGAAGGAGTTCTTCGGCTCCTCGCAGCTCAGCCAGTTCATGGACCAGAACAACCCGCTGTCGGAAGTGACGCACAAGCGCCGCGTCTCGGCCCTCGGTCCGGGCGGCCTGACCCGCGAGCGCGCCGGCTTCGAAGTGCGCGACGTGCACCCGACCCATTACGGCCGCGTCTGCACCATCGAAACGCCGGAAGGCCCGAACATCGGCCTGATCAACTCGCTGGCCGTGTACGCCCGCACCAATGCCTACGGCTTCCTGGAGACGCCGTACCGCAAGGTCGAGAACGGCAAGGTCACCGACAAGGTGGACTACCTGTCGGCGATCGAGGAGGGCGACCACGTGATCGCCCAGGCGAACTCGCCGCTGAAGGACGGCCGCTTCGTCGAAGACTTCGTGTCCTGCCGCTTCCGCGGCGAGTCCGAGCTGCGTCCGGCGTCCGAAGTCGGCTACATGGACGTGTCGCCGATGCAGACCGTGTCGGTGGCGGCGGCGCTGGTGCCGTTCCTGGAGCACGACGACGCCAACCGCGCGCTGATGGGCGCGAACATGCAGCGCCAGGCCGTGCCGACGCTGCGTTCGCAGACCCCGCTGGTCGGTACCGGCATCGAGCGCGCCGTGGCGCGCGACTCGGGCGTGATCGTCACCGCCAAGCGCGGCGGCGTGATCGACCAGGTCGACGCCGGCCGTATCGTGGTGCGCGTCAATGAGAGCGAAGTCGGCGACAACGACGCCGGCGTCGACATCTACACGCTCACCAAGTACACCCGTTCCAACCAGAACACCAACCTCAACCAGCGTCCGCTGGTGAACGTGGGCGACGTGGTGGCGAAGGGCGACACGCTGGCCGACGGTTCGTCGACCGACCTGGGCGAGCTCGCGCTCGGCCAGAACATGCTGATCGCCTTCATGCCGTGGAACGGCTACAACTTCGAAGACTCGATCCTGCTGTCCGAGCGCGTCGTGCAGGAAGACCGCTACACCTCGATCCACATCGAGGAGCTGGCCTGCATCGCGCGCGACACCAAGCTGGGCGCCGAGGAAATCACCGCCGACATCCCGAACGTGGGCGAACAGGCGCTGGCGCGCCTGGACGAATCCGGCATCGTGTACATCGGCGCCGAGGTGAAGGCGGGCGACATCCTGGTCGGCAAGGTCACGCCCAAGGGCGAAAGCCAGCTGACCCCGGAAGAGAAGCTGCTGCGCGCGATCTTCGGCGAGAAGGCTTCGGACGTGAAGGACAGCTCGCTGCGCGTGCCGCCGGGCATGGACGGCACCGTCATCGACGTGCAGGTGTTCACCCGCGACGGCATCGAGAAGGACAAGCGCGCGAAGCAGATCGAGGAAATGGAAGTCAAGCGCATCCGCAAGGACCTTGACGACCAGTTCCGCATCCTCGAGGGCGCCATCTACAACCGCATGCGCACGCAGCTGGTCGGCAAGATCGCCAACAGCGGCCCGGGCGGCCTGAAGCGCGGCGCCGAAGTCACCGACGCCTACCTGGACAGCCTGAAGAAGGACGACTGGTTCAAGGTCAACGTCAAGGACGAGGACGTCACCGAGTTCCTCGAGCGCGCGGCCGACCAGGTCAAGCGCCACCGCGAGGAGTTCGACAAGCGCTTCAAGGAGAAGCAGGGCAAGATCACCCAGGGCGACGACCTCGCGCCGGGCGTGCTGAAGATGGTCAAGGTGTTCCTGGCCGTGAAGCGCCGCATCCAGCCGGGCGACAAGATGGCCGGCCGTCACGGCAACAAGGGCGTGGTGTCCAACGTGGTGCCGGTCGAGGACATGCCGTTCATGGCGGACGGCACCTCGGTCGACATCGTGCTGAACCCGCTGGGCGTGCCCTCGCGTATGAACATCGGCCAGATTCTGGAAGTGCATCTCGGCTGGGCCGCCAAGGGCCTGGGCAAGAAGATCCAGAAGATGCTCGAAGCGCAGGCCAAGGTGGCGCAGATCCGCGAATTCCTGGATCAGATCTACAACCACCATGTGGCTGGCGCCGTGCAGCACGTCGACCTGAAGTCGCTGACCGACGAAGAAATCTTCACCCTGGCCGACAACCTGCAGGAAGGCGTGCCGATGGCCACGCCGGTGTTCGACGGCGCCGAAGAGTCCGAGCTGAAGGCGATGCTGCGCCTGGCGGATCTGCCCGAGTCGGGCCAGACCACGCTGTTCGACGGCCGTACCGGCGAAGCGTTCGACCGTCCGGTCACCGTCGGCTACATGCACTACCTGAAGCTGAACCACCTGGTCGACGACAAGATGCACGCGCGTTCCACCGGTCCGTACTCGCTCGTCACCCAGCAGCCGCTGGGCGGCAAGGCGCAGTTCGGCGGTCAGCGCTTCGGCGAAATGGAAGTCTGGGCGCTGGAAGCCTACGGCGCGGCCTACACCCTGCAGGAAATGCTGACGGTGAAGTCCGACGACGTGCAGGGCCGCAACCAGATGTACAAGAACATCGTCGACGGCAACCACGAGATGGCGGCCGGCATGCCGGAGTCCTTCAACGTGCTCGTGAAGGAAATCCGCTCGCTCGGCATCGACATCGACCTGGAAGAGATCAAGTAACCCCTGGGTTACAGGAGCTTATGCAATGAAAGATTTGCTCAATCTGTTCAACCAGCAGCGCGCCACGCCCGATTTCGATTCGATCAAGATCGCGCTGGCCTCGCCGGAGTTGATCCGTTCCTGGTCGTACGGTGAAGTGAAGAAGCCGGAGACCATCAACTACCGCACCTTCAAGCCGGAGCGCGACGGCCTGTTCTGCGCCGCCATCTTCGGCCCGGTGAAGGACTACGAGTGCCTGTGCGGCAAGTACAAGCGCATGAAGCACCGCGGCGTGGTCTGCGAAAAGTGCGGCACCGAGGTCACCCTGGCCAAGGTGCGCCGCGAGCGCATGGGCCACATCGAGCTGGCCAGCCCGACCGCGCACATCTGGTTCCTCAAGTCGCTGCCGTCGCGCATCGGCCTGATGCTGGACATGACCCTGCGCGACATCGAGCGCATCCTGTACTTCGAAGCCTTCGTGGTGATCGATCCGGGTCTGACCGCGCTCGAGCGCGGCCAGCTGCTGAGCGAGGACCAGTACCTCGAAGCCGTGGAAGAGCACGGCGACGAGTTCGACGCGCGCATGGGCGCCGAGGCGGTGTACGAGCTGCTGAAGTCGCTCGACCTGCCGGGCGAAGTGGTGCGCCTGAAGGAAGAGATCTCCTCGACCAACTCCGAGACCAAGCTCAAGCGCCTCACCAAGCGCGTGAAGCTGATCGAGGCGTTCCTGGAGTCCGGCAACCGTCCGGAGTGGATGGTGCTGACCGTGCTGCCGGTGCTGCCGCCGGACCTGCGTCCGCTGGTCCCGCTGGACGGCGGACGCTTCGCGACCTCCGACCTCAACGACCTGTACCGCCGCGTCATCAACCGCAACAACCGCCTCAAGCGCCTGCTCGAGCTCAATGCGCCCGACATCATCGTGCGCAACGAGAAGCGCATGCTGCAGGAATCGGTCGACGCGCTGCTCGACAACGGCCGCCGCGGCCGTGCCATCACCGGCACCAACAAGCGCGCGCTGAAGTCGCTGGCCGACATGATCAAGGGCAAGCAGGGCCGCTTCCGCCAGAACCTGCTCGGCAAGCGCGTGGACTACTCCGGTCGTTCGGTGATCGTGGTGGGCCCGACCCTGCGCCTGCACCAGTGCGGGTTGCCTAAGAAGATGGCGCTCGAGCTGTTCAAGCCCTTCATCTTCGCCAAGCTGCAGGCGCGCGGCGAGGCGACCACCATCAAGGCCGCCAAGAAGCTCGTCGAGCGCGAGGAAGGCCAGGTGTGGGACATCCTCGAGGACGTGATCCGCGAGCATCCGGTGCTGCTGAACCGCGCGCCGACCCTGCACCGCCTGGGCATCCAGGCGTTCGAGCCGGTGCTGATCGAAGGCAAGGCGATCCAGCTGCACCCGCTGGTCTGTACCGCCTTCAACGCCGACTTCGACGGCGACCAGATGGCCGTGCACGTGCCGCTGTCGATCGAGGCGCAGCTGGAAGCGCGCGCCCTGATGATGTCCTCGAACAACATCCTGTCGCCCGCCAACGGCGAGCCGATCATCGTGCCGACCCAGGACGTGGTGCTGGGCCTGTACTACATGACCCGCGAGCTGGTGAACGCCAAGGGCACCGGCATGGTGTTCTCGAGCATCAGCGAAGTGCGTCGCGCCTACGACAACCGCGCGGTGGAACTGCACGCCAAGATCAAGGTGCGCATGACCATCACGCAGATCGACGAGGAAGGCAACCGCAGCAGCTCCGTGCAGCTGGCGGAGACCACCGTCGGCCGCGCGCTGCTGGCCGAGATCCTGCCGGAAGGCCTGCCGTTCTCGCTGGCCAACACCGAGCTGACCAAGAAGGCCATCTCGCGCCTGATCAACTCCAGCTACCGCCTGCTGGGCCTGAAGGACACCGTGGTGTTCGCGGACAAGCTGATGTACACCGGCTTCCGCTTCGCGACCCGCGCCGGCATCTCGATCGGCATCGATGACATGATCATCCCCGAGCAGAAGAAGCCGATCCTGGAAGAGGCCGAGAAGGAAGTGGTCGAGATCCAGGAGCAGTACCAGTCGGGCCTGGTCACCGCCGGCGAGCGCTACAACAAGGTGGTCGACATCTGGTCGCGCACCAACGAGCTGGTGGCCAAGGCGATGATCGACGGCATCGGCACCGAGAAGGTGACCAATGCAAAGGGCGAGATCGTCGCCCAGAAGTCGATGAACTCGCTGTACATCATGGCCGACTCCGGCGCGCGTGGCTCGGTGGCGCAGATCCGCCAGCTGGCCGGCATGCGCGGCCTGATGGCCCGTCCGGACGGCTCGATCATCGAAACCCCGATCAAGGCCAACTTCCGCGAAGGCCTGAACGTGCTGCAGTACTTCAACTCCACCCACGGTGCCCGTAAGGGCCTGGCGGATACGGCGCTGAAGACCGCCAACTCGGGTTACCTGACCCGCCGCCTGGTGGACGTGGCGCAGGACGTGGTGATCACCTCCCTCGACTGCGGTACCGAGGAAGGCGTGATCATGCAGCCGATCGTGGAAGGCGGCGACGTGGTCGAGCCGCTGCGCGAGCGCGTGCTGGGCCGCGTGGTGGTCGAGGACGTGTACGGCCCGGGCGAGGACAACGAGCCGATCGTCACCCGCGACACCCTGCTGGACGAGGCCCTGGTCGAGAAGCTCGACAAGGCCGGCGTGCAGTCGATCAAGGTGCGCTCGCCGATCACCTGCCAGGCTTCGCATGGCGTGTGCGCGCTGTGCTACGGCCGCGATCTGGCCCGTGGCCATCTGGTCAACATGGGCGAGGCCGTGGGCGTGGTCGCCGCGCAGTCGATCGGCGAACCCGGCACCCAGCTGACCATGCGTACGTTCCACATCGGTGGCGCGGCTTCGCGTGCGGCGGCGGTGGACAACGTGACGGTGAAGACCACCGGCACGCTGAAGTTCAACAACCTCAAGACCGTGCAGCACGCCCAGGGCCACCTGGTGGCGGTGTCGCGTTCTGGCGAAGTGTCGGTGATCGACGCCAACGGCCGCGAGCGCGAGCGCTACAAGGTGCCGTACGGCTCGACCATCGCGGTCAAGGACGGCGACCCGGTCAAGGCCGGCCAGACCGTGGCCAACTGGGATCCGCATACCCATCCGATCGTGTCGGAAGTGGCCGGTACCGTGCGCTTCATCGACTTCATCGATGGCGTCACCGTGCAGAGCCAGACCGACGAGCTGACCGGCCTGGAGTCGGCGGTGGTGACCGATCCGAAGCGTCGCGGTACCGCGGCCAAGGACCTGCGCCCGATCGTTCGCCTGGAAGACAGCAAGGGCCGCGAGCTCAAGCTGCCCGGCACCGACGTGCCGGCGCAGTACATGCTGCCGGCCGGCGCGATCGTGTCGATCCAGAACGGCGCCGAAGTGGGCGTGGGCGACGTGGTTGCCCGTATCCCGCAGGAAACCTCCAAGACCCGCGACATCACCGGCGGTCTGCCCCGCGTGGCCGACCTGTTCGAAGCGCGCAAGCCGAAGGAGCCGGCGATCCTGGCCGAGCGCTCCGGCGTGGTCAGCTTCGGCAAGGACACCAAGGGCAAGCAGCGCCTGATCATCAAGGACTCCGACGGCAACGAGCACGAGGAGCTGATCCCGAAGTGGCGCCAGGTCATCGTGTTCGAAGGCGAGCACGTGGAGAAGGGCGAAACCGTGGTGGACGGCGAGCCGAATCCGCACGACATCCTGCGCCTGCTGGGTGTCGAGCCGCTGGCTTCGTACCTGGTCAAGGAAATCCAGGACGTCTACCGCCTGCAGGGCGTGAAGATCAACGACAAGCACATCGAAACGATCATTCGCCAGATGCTGCGCAAGGTTGAGATCACCGAGGCGGGCGACAGCCATTACCTTCGCGGCGAGCAGGTCGAGCGTGTCCGCATCAATGCGGAAAACGACCGCGCCAGCTCGCGCAACGAGCGTCCGGCGGACTTCCAGTCGGTGCTGCTGGGCATCACCAAGGCGTCGCTGGCGACCGAGTCGTTCATCTCGGCCGCTTCGTTCCAGGAGACCACTCGCGTCCTTACCGAGGCGGCGGTCCGTGGCACGCGCGACACCTTGCGGGGCCTGAAGGAAAATGTTATTGTCGGCCGTCTCATCCCGGCAGGTACGGGTTTGGCGTACCACGCGCAGCGTCGTCGCCAGGGCGGTCTTACCGCCGCGGAGCTGGATACCCTTTCCGGCACCGCTTCCCCGGTCTCCTTCGCGGAAGCCACCGTCGGTAGCGACAATGGTTCGGAGTAAGCCCCGTCGGGGACTTGCTCGCTGACATACGAAATGAGGCGCAAGGATTGCGCCTCGTGTTCGAGTCATGGAGGGCAGGGCGTCAGCTTGTCTGTGACGAGCTGCCCATGTTAAATTCCCGCTTCTTGGCAGACCGAGCTGGTTCGGTCTGCCTTTATGTTTCTCAGGAAAAGTTACGCATGTCGACTATCAACCAGTTGGTGCGCAAGTCCCGCAGCCCGAAGAGCTACAAGAGTGCTTCTCCGGCCCTGCAGAACAGCCCGCAGCGCCGCGGCGTTTGCACGCGCGTCTACACCACCACCCCGAAGAAGCCGAATTCGGCCCTGCGTAAGGTTGCCAAGGTGCGCCTGACCAACGGTTACGAAGTCATCAGCTACATCGGCGGCGAAGGCCACAACCTGCAGGAGCACTCGGTGGTGCTCATCCGCGGCGGCCGCGTCAAGGATCTGCCGGGTGTGCGTTATCACACGGTGCGCGGCAGCCTCGACTGCGCCGGCGTCACCAAGCGCCGTCAGTCGCGCTCCAAGTACGGCGCCAAGCGCCCGAAGAGCTAAAGAGCTAGAGGACAACGAGAAATGTCGCGTAAAGGTTCCCATCCCGCCCGCCTGGTCCTGCCGGACCCCAAGCACGGCAGCCAGCTGATCGCCCGCTTCATCAACATGGTGATGAAGAGCGGCAAGAAGTCCGTGGCCGAAGCCATCGTCTACGGTGCGCTCGATCATCTGGGCGAGAAGCACGCCGAGCCGGTCTCGCTGGTCGAGAAGGCGCTGAACAACATTGCCCCCGCGGTCGAGGTGAAGTCCCGCCGCGTCGGTGGTGCCACTTACCAGGTGCCGGTCGAAGTGCGCTCCGGTCGCCGCATGGCGCTGGCCATGCGCTGGGCTATCGAGTCCGCCCGCAAGCGCGGCGAGACCTCGATGCCGCGCAAGCTGGCTGCCGAGCTGCTTGAGGCTTCCGAGAATCGCGGTGGCGCGATCAAGAAGCGCGAAGAGACGCATCGCATGGCCGAGGCCAACAAGGCGTTCTCGCACTACCGCTGGTAAGCAAGTACAGATTCGAGGTTACTACCGTGGCACGCACCACCCCCATCGAGCGCTACCGCAACTTCGGCATCATGGCCCACATCGATGCCGGCAAGACCACGACCACGGAGCGCATCCTGTTCTACACCGGCGTCAGTCACAAGATTGGCGAGGTGCATGACGGTGCGGCAACCATGGACTGGATGGAGCAGGAGCAGGAGCGCGGCATCACCATTACGTCGGCGGCAACGACGGCGTTCTGGAAGGGTATGGATCGTTCCTTGCCCGAGCACCGCTTCAACATCATCGATACCCCCGGGCACGTCGACTTCACCATCGAGGTGGAGCGTTCGTTGCGCGTGCTCGATGGTGCGGTGTTCGTGCTTTGCGCGGTGGGTGGTGTGCAGCCGCAGTCGGAAACCGTGTGGCGCCAGGCCAACAAGTACCACGTGCCGCGCCTCGCGTTCGTCAACAAGATGGACCGCACGGGTGCCAACTTCGAGAAGGTGGTCGAGCAGCTGAAGGCGCGCCTGGGTGCGAACCCGGTGCCGATGCAGGTGCCGATCGGCGCCGAAGACAACTTCGAGGGCGTGATCGACCTGCTCAAGATGAAGTCGATCGTCTGGGACATGGAGTCCCAGGGCATGAAGTTCGAATACCAGGACATCCCCGCCAACCTGAAGGAAAAGGCCGCCGAGGCCCATAGCTTCATGGTGGAGGCGGCTGCGGAAGCGTCCGAAGACCTGATGAACAAGTACCTGGAAGAGGGCGACCTCTCCGAGGAAGAGATCATCAGCGGTCTGCGCGCGCGCACGCTGTCCAGCGAGATCATCCCGGTGTTCTGCGGTACCGCGTTCAAGAACAAGGGCGTCCAGGCGATGCTCGACGCGGTGGTGAACCTGCTGCCGTCGCCCGCCGACCGCCCCCCGGTGGCCGGTGTGGACGAGGACGACAAGGAAGCCACCCGCAGCGCCGACGACAACGCGCCGTTCTCCGCGCTGGCGTTCAAGATCATGACCGATCCGTTCGTCGGTTCGCTCACGTTCTTCCGCGTCTACTCGGGCACGCTCAATGCCGGCGATCAGGTGTACAACCCGATCAAGTCGCGCAAGGAGCGCATCGGCCGCATCCTGCAGATGCACGCGAACGAGCGTCAGGAAATCAAGGAAGTCCGCGCCGGCGACATCGCCGCGGCGGTCGGCCTGAAGGACGTGACGACCGGCGATACGCTGTGCTCGCAGGACCACGTGATCACACTGGAGCGCATGACGTTCCCGGAGCCGGTGATCTCGATGGCGGTGGAGCCGAAGACCAAGTCCGACCAGGAAAAGATGGGCATCGCGCTGGGCCGCCTGGCCGCCGAGGATCCGTCCTTCCGCGTGCGTACGGACGAGGAATCCGGCCAGACCATCATTTCCGGCATGGGCGAGCTGCACCTGGACATCATCGTCGACCGCATGCGTCGCGAGTTCAATGTCGAGGCGAACGTCGGCAAGCCGCAGGTGGCCTACCGCGAAACCATTCGCAAGAGCGACGTCAAGGCGGACTACAAGCACGCCAAGCAGTCCGGCGGTAAGGGCCAGTACGGCCACGTCGTGCTCGAACTGTCGCCGATGTCCGACGAGGACAAGAAGAGCCCGAACGTCAAGGACGATTTCCTCTTCATCAACGAGATCTCCGGCGGCGTGATTCCGAAGGAATTCATCCCGGCGGTTGAAAAGGGTCTGCGCGAAACCATCTCCAGTGGTCCGCTCGCCGGCTATCCGGTGGTGGGCATCAAGGTGAAGCTGGTGTTCGGCTCGTACCATGACGTCGACTCGTCCGAAACCGCGTTCAAGATCGCCGCGTCGATGGGCTTCAAGGAAGGTTTCCGCAAGGCCGATCCGGTCCTGCTGGAGCCGATCATGAAGGTCGAGGTGGTGACGCCGGAAGACTACGTCGGTGACGTGATGGGCGATCTGAGCCGTCGTCGTGGCCTGCTGCAGGGCCAGGACGACACGCCGTCGGGCAAGACCATCAATGCGATGGTGCCGCTCGGCGAGATGTTCGGCTATGCGACCACCATCCGCTCGCTGACCCAGGGTCGCGCTACCTTCACGATGGAGTTCGACCATTACGCCGAGGCGCCGAACAACATCGCCGAGCAGGTCATCAAGAAGGCCTGATAAGGCCTTCCTCCTTCTACAACACAGTTCTTTCAGAGGTTTGAGACATGGCAAAGGGTAAGTTCGAACGCACCAAGCCGCACGTCAACGTCGGCACGATCGGTCACGTGGACCACGGCAAGACGACGCTGACGGCGGCGCTGACGAAGGTGGGTGCCGAGCGTTTCGGCGGCGAATTCAAGGCCTATGACGCGATCGACGCGGCGCCGGAAGAGAAGGCGCGCGGCATCACGATCTCGACGGCGCACGTGGAATACGAATCGCCGACGCGCCACTACGCGCACGTGGACTGCCCGGGCCACGCCGACTACGTGAAGAACATGATCACGGGTGCGGCGCAGATGGACGGCGCGATCCTGGTGTGCTCGGCCGCCGACGGCCCGATGCCGCAAACGCGCGAGCACATCCTGCTGTCGCGCCAGGTGGGCGTGCCGTACATCGTGGTCTTCCTGAACAAGGCGGACATGGTGGACGACAAGGAGCTGCTCGAGCTGGTCGAGATGGAAGTGCGCGAGCTGCTGTCGAAGTACGAGTTCCCGGGCGACGACACCCCGATCATCGTGGGTTCGGCGCGTGCGGCGCTGGAAGGCGACCAGTCGGAGATTGGCGTGCCGGCGATCATCAAGCTGGTGGACGCGCTGGACACGTACATTCCGGAGCCGGTGCGTACGCTGGACAAGCCGTTCCTGATGCCGGTGGAAGACGTGTTCTCGATCTCGGGCCGCGGCACGGTGGTGACCGGCCGTATCGAGACGGGCATCATCAAGGTGGGCGAGGAAATCGAGATTGTCGGTATCCGCCCGACCACCAAGACGACGGTGACCGGCGTGGAAATGTTCCGCAAGCTGCTGGACCAGGGCCAGGCGGGCGACAACGTGGGTCTGCTGCTGCGCGGCACGAAGCGTGACGAAGTGGAGCGTGGCCAGGTGCTGGCCAAGCCGGGTTCGATCACGCCGCACACGGACTTCGAGGCCGAGGTGTACGTGCTGTCGAAGGACGAGGGTGGCCGTCATACCCCGTTCTTCAAGGGCTACCGCCCGCAGTTCTACTTCCGCACCACCGACGTGACCGGCGCGATCGAGCTGCCGGAAGGCGTGGAGATGGTGATGCCGGGTGACAACGTGAAGATGAAGGTGACCCTGATCGCGCCGATCGCGATGACGGACGGCCTGCGCTTCGCGATCCGCGAAGGTGGCCGCACCGTCGGCGCCGGCGTCGTCGCCAAGATCACCAAGTAAGTAGCCCGCCTTCGGGCGAGCGAACACCGGGTCTGAAAGAGCGGGGCGCAAGCCCCGCTCTTTTTTTGCCTGTTTTTTTGCGCAAAGGGCTTCCCATCGAGCTGATGTTCCTATATGCTTGACAAGTTATCCCTTTGCATTCGGGCCTGATCGCTCGAGGCACACAGCGAAATGAGGTGCAGGAAGCGCTTCGAGTTCGCATACAAGGACGTTGCGGGGTCGCATGACGGCAGAGTGACCGCTCTGTTGCCATTTGCGTTTTCGCGTTCTATACTTTTTCGTCTGGGCAGACCGATACCGTCGGTCTGCCCGGTCTTTTAGGGGTCGAATCGCCGGCATTTCCCGGCAGCCGTCGACCCCTTTGCTGCACCAGGTAGTACCAAGGGTTGTGCGGAATGGTGAGAAGCCATTCCGAATCACAGAATCGTTCTTTAGATAACAGGACACGGTTTATGGCGAACCAAAAGATTCGCATCCGGCTCAAGGCGTTCGATCATCGTCTGATCGACCGTTCGGCCAGCGAAATCGTCGAGACGGCCAAGCGCACCGGCGCCACGGTCCTCGGCCCGATCCCGCTGCCGACCAAGATCGAGCGTTACACCATTCTGGTGTCGCCGCACGTCGACAAAGATGCCCGCGACCAGTACGAAACCCGTACCCACAAGCGCGTGCTCGATATCGTTGACCCCAACGACAAGACCGTGGACGCGCTCATGAAGCTTGATCTCGCCGCTGGCGTCGATGTTCAGATCAAGCTCGGCTGAGCGATAGACAGGATACGAAGATGAGTATCGGACTGGTTGGCCGCAAGTGCGGCATGAGCCGACTCTTCACTGAAGATGGACGCTCGATTCCGGTGACGCTGATTGAAGCCACCCCGAATCGCGTCACCCAGCTGAAGACGGAAGATAACGATGGTTACAGCGCTGTGCAGGTCGCGGCGGGCGTCAAGCGCGCCAGCCTGCTGACCCAGCCGCTGAAGGGTCACTACGCCAAGGCGAAGGTCGAGCCGGGTCGTGGTCTGTGGGAGTTCCGCGTGACTGCCGACGAGCTCGGCAAGTACAGCGTGGGCACCGAGATCAAGGCCGATGACGTGTTCCAGGTGGGTCAGATCGTTGACGTCGCCGGCGTGTCGAAGGGCAAGGGCTTCCAGGGCACCATCAAGCGCCACAACTTCACCATGGGTGATGCCACCCACGGTAACTCGCTGTCGCACCGCTCGCCGGGTTCTATCGGCCAGCGCCAGACCCCGGGTCGCGTGTTCCCCGGCAAGAAGATGTCCGGCCACATGGGTGCGGTGAACCGCACGCAGCAGGGTCTGGAAGTGGTCAAGGTCGACGCCGAGCGTCATCTGATCGCGATCAAGGGCGCAGTCCCCGGTGCTACCGGTGGCGACGTCGTGATCCGTCCGACCACCAAGGGTTGAGGAGAGACGCCATGGAACTGAATGTCATTGGCGCCAAGCCGCTCAACGTGTCGGACGAAGTGTTCGGCGGTGAGTTCAAGCAGGCCCTGATCCACCAGGTGGTCGTTGCCTACCAGGCCGGCGGTCGCGCCGGTACCAAGGCGCAGCTGTCGCGTGGTGAGCTGTCGGGTACCACCAAGAAGTTCAAGAAGCAGAAGGGCGGCGGCGCCCGTCACGGCGACTACCGCGCCCCGATCTTTGTCGGCGGCGGTGTCACCTTCGCGGCGAAGCCCCGCAACTTCGAACAGAAAGTCAACCGCAAGGCCTATCGCGTGGCGCTGCGCTCCATTCTCGCGGAGCTCAATCGCCAGGGTCGCCTGAAGGTGGTCGAGAGCTTCGGCATCGACACCCCGAAGACCAAGGCGATGGTTGCCAAGCTGGCCGAGCTGCAGGTTTCCGGTCGTGTGCTGCTGGTGTCGGAAGATGCCAACGAAGCCACCTTCCTGGCTGCCCGCAACATCCCGTACATCCACATGGTGGACGTGCTGGCGCTGAACCCGGTGAGCCTGGTCGGTTCGGATCACATCGTCATGACCGTCGATGCGGTGAAGAAGATCGAGGAGTGGCTGGCATGAGCAACGAACGCATTCTCAACACGCTGCGCGCGCCGCACATCTCCGAGAAGGCGGCCCGTCTTGCCGAGGGCAACCAGTACGTTTTCGTGGTCGCGCCCGACGCGACCAAGGCCGATGTCCGCGCGGCGGTGGAGCAGATGTTCGACGTCAAGGTCGAGCAGGTGAACCTCGTCAACGCCAAGGGCAAGGTCAAGTCCTTCCGTTTCCGCGCTGGCAACCGCCAGGGCAAGCGCAAGGCCTACGTGCGCCTGGCCGATGGGCAGACCATCGACGTGGCGGCCAAGGCCTGAGCCAGGAGTTGAATTGAGATGGCACTGATCACTCACAAGCCGACCTCGGCCGGACGCCGCGACGCAGTCAGCGTGCGTACCCCGGGCCTGCACAAGGGCGCGCCGTACGCGCCGTTGACCGAAGCCCAGTCCAAGACCGGCGGTCGCAACCATTACGGTCGCATCACCGTTCGTCACCAGGGCGGCGGTCATAAGCAGCGTTACCGCATCATCGACTTCAAGCGCGACAAGGAAGGCATCGTCGCCCAGGTCGAGCGCATCGAATACGATCCGAACCGCACCGCGCACATCGCGCTGCTGTGCTACGCCGACGGCGAGCGCCGCTACATCATCGCCCCGAAGGGAGTGCAGGCGGGCGACCGCCTGGTGTCGGGCCACGATGCGCCGATCAAGGCCGGCAACAGCCTGCCGCTGCGCAACATCCCGGTCGGTTCGACCGTGCACTGCATCGAGATGAAGCCCGGCAAGGGCGCGCAGATCGCCCGCAGCGCCGGCGCTTCCGTCCAGCTGGTGGCCCGCGAGTCCGGCTACGCCACGCTGCGCCTGCGCTCCGGCGAAATGCGCCGCGTGCCGGTCGACTGCCGCGCCACCATCGGTGAAGTCGGCAACGGCGAGCACAGCCTGAAGAAGCTCGGCAAGGCCGGCGCCAAGCGTTGGAAGGGCATCCGCCCGACCGTCCGCGGCGTCGCCATGAACCCGGTCGACCATCCGCATGGCGGTGGTGAAGGCAAGACCTCCGGCGGCCGTCATCCGGTCAGCCCGTGGGGCACGCCGGCCAAGGGCTACAAGACCCGTAACAACAAGCGCACGCAGCAGTTCATCGTGCGTCGCCGCAAGTAACAGGAAACCGTCATGCCGCGTTCATTGAAGAAAGGTCCTTTCGTCGACCTTCACCTCGTGAAGAAGGTGGAAGCTGCGGTTTCCACCAACAACAAGCGTCCGATCAAGACCTGGTCGCGCCGCTCGATGATCCTGCCGGAAATGGTGGGATTGACCATCGCCATCCACAACGGTCGCCAGCACGTGCCGGTGCTCGTCAACGAGAACATGGTCGGGCACAAGCTCGGCGAGTTCGCGGTGACCCGCACCTTCAAGGGCCATGGCGGCGATAAGAAGGGCAAGTGATGAGCACCGAAGCCAAA
Organism: Dyella marensis; assembly: GCF_049532885.1. Classification (NCBI taxonomy): domain Bacteria; kingdom Pseudomonadati; phylum Pseudomonadota; class Gammaproteobacteria; order Lysobacterales; family Rhodanobacteraceae; genus Dyella; species Dyella marensis. The sequence goes on along the minus strand of NZ_CP064029.1, from coordinate 3,813,840 downwards.
GCAATCCTGCGCAGCGCCCGCATTTCGGCGCAGAAGGTGCGCCTGGTGGCTGACCTGGTCCGCGGCATGCCCGTGGGCCGTGCCAGCGACGTGCTCCAGTTCACCAACAAGAAGGCCGCGCACATCGTTCGTAAGGTGCTGCTGTCGGCCGTCGCCAACGCCGAGAACAACCTCGGCGCCGACGTCGACGAGCTGAAGATCGCTCGCATCTTCGTCGACGAAGGTCCGGCGATGAAGCGCATGTACGCCCGCGCCAAAGGCCGCGGTTCTCGCATCCTGAAGCGCACGAGCCACATCACTGTGGTCGTTGGCAACTGACTGGGGATATAGACGATGGGTCATAAAGTTCATCCCACCGGTATCCGCCTCGGCATTGCCAAGGACTGGAACTCGAAGTGGTACGCCAATAAGGGCGAATACGCCCAGTACCTCGCTGCCGACCTGAAGGTCCGCGAGATGCTGCGCAAGAAGCTGGCCCAGGCCGGCATCTCGAAGATCCAGATCGAGCGCCCGGCCAAGACCGCGCGCGTGACGATCCACACCGCCCGTCCGGGCGTGGTGATCGGCAAGAAGGGCGAGGACATCGAGAAGCTGCGCAAGGAAGTCAGCCAGCTGATGGGCGTCCCGGCGCACATCAACGTCAGCGAGGTGCGCAAGCCCGAGCTCGACGCGCAGCTGGTGGCCGAGTCGATCGCGCAGCAGCTCGAGCGCCGCATCATGTTCCGCCGCGCCATGAAGCGCTCGGTCGGCAACGCGATGCGCCTCGGCGCCCTGGGCATCAAGATCAACGTGTCCGGTCGTCTGAACGGCGCCGAGATCGCCCGCTCCGAGTGGGCCCGCGAAGGCCGCGTGCCGCTGCACACCCTGCGTGCGGACATCGACTACGGCTTCGCCGAAGCGCACACCACCTACGGTGTCATCGGCATCAAGGTGTGGATCTACAAGGGCGAAATCTTCGACCTGGCGCAGGTTGGCCAGGAAGCGAAGGAAGAGCCGTCGCAGCCGCGCCGCGAAGGTGGCGAGGGTCGTCGTGAATCGCGTCGCGAGGGCGGTGAAGGCCGTCGCGAGCGGACGGCGAAGTAAGGAGAGTTGCCATGTTGCAACCTAAGCGAACCAAATTCCGCAAGCAGTTCAAGGGCCGCAACGACGGTCTGGCGTTCAGCTCGAACCTCGTGAGCTTCGGCGAATACGGCCTCAAGGCCACCACTCATGGCGCGCTGACCGCGCGCCAGATCGAGGCGGCCCGCCGTTGCATCACCCGCTTCGTGAAGCGTGGCGGCAAGCTGTGGATCCGCGTGTTCCCGGACAAGCCGATCACCAAGAAGCCGATCGAAGTCCGAATGGGCGCGGGTAAGGGTGGCGTCGAGTACTGGGTCGCTCCGATCCAGCCCGGCCGCATGCTCTATGAAATCGAGGGCGTCGACGAAGCCACGGCCCGTGAGGCGTTCCGCCTCGCCGCCGCCAAGCTGTCGGTGCAGACCCAGTTCGTATCCCGAGCGGTGATGTGATGGCCATGAACGATCTGATCAACAAAACGGCCGACGAGCTGAAGCAGCATCTGCTGGACCTGCGCAAGGAGCAGTTCAACCTGCGCATGCAGAAGGGCACCGGCCAGCTCAACCAGCCGCACCAGCTGCGCCGCGTTCGGCGCGACATCGCCCGCGCGAAGTTCGCGCTCGGCGGCAAGAAGTAAGGACGGCGGATATGAGCGATAACCAGAAGCAGGCGCGCACCCTCGAGGGCCGCGTCATCAGCAACAAGATGGACAAGACGGTGACCGTCCTGATCGAGCGCCAGGTGCAGCACGGCCTGCTGGGCAAGATCATCCGCCGGTCGACCAAGCTGCATGCGCAGGACGACCTCGGTGCAAACGAGGGCGACCTGGTGCGCATCGCGGAATGCCGCCCGCTGTCCAAGACCAAGCATCACCGCGTGGTCGAAATCGTCACTCGCGCGGTCGGCTAAGGGGAGGGTGCAGACATGATCCAGATGCAAAGCACGCTTTCCGCGGCGGACAACAGCGGCGCGAAGGAACTGATGTGCATCAAGGTGCTCGGCGGCTCCAAGCGCCGTTACGCCGCGATCGGTGACGTGATCAAGGTCACCGTGAAGGATGCCATTCCGCGTGGCAAGGTGAAGAAGGGCGAGGTGTACAACGCCGTGGTGGTCCGTACCGCCAAGGGTGTGCGTCGTCCGGACGGCTCGCTGATCCGTTTCGACGGCAACGCGGCGGTCCTTCTCAACAACAAGCTCGAGCCGATCGGCACCCGTATCTTCGGGCCGGTCACTCGCGAGCTGCGCAGCGAGCGCTTCATGAAGATCGTCTCGCTCGCACCCGAAGTGCTCTGAGCGGAGGCTAGACATGAACCGTATCCGCAAGGGTGATCAGGTCATCGTGATCACCGGCAAAAACAAGGGCCAGCGCGGCGACGTGCTGCGCGTGGATGGCGATCGCGTGTTCGTCTCCAACGTCAACGTGGTCAAGCGTCACACCAAGCCGAATCCTCAGGCCAACCAGGCCGGCGGCATCGTCGAGCGTGAGGCTTCGATCCATATCTCCAATGTGCAGCTGTTCAACCCCGCTCAGAACAAGGGTGAACGCGTGGGCTTCAAGACGCTCGAAGATGGGCGCAAGGTCCGCGTGTTCAGTTCTGGCGAGGTCGTGGACGCGTAAGGAACACAAGTCATGACGCGCCTTGAAAAGTTTTATAAAGACGAAGTAGTCAAGAAGCTCACCGAGCGCTTTGGCTACGAGAACGTGATGCAGGTTCCCCGCATCACCAAGATCACGCTGAACATGGGCGTGGGCGAAGCGGCGGCGAACAAGAAGGTTCTTGAGAACGCCGTGGCCGACATGGCCAAGATCTCCGGCCAGAAGCCGATCCAGACCAAGGCGCGCGTTTCCGTCGCCTCGTTCAAGATCCGCGACGGCTGGCCGATCGGCTGCAAGGTCACCCTGCGCCGTGCCCAGATGTGGGAATTCTTCGATCGCCTGATCAACATCTCGCTGCCCCGTACCCGCGACTTCCGCGGCGTGTCGGGCCGCGCCTTCGATGGCCGTGGCAACTACAACTTCGGCATCAAGGAACAGATCATCTTCCCGGAAATCGACTTCGACGCCGTCGACGCGATGCGTGGCATGGATATCTCCATCACCACCACCGCCAAGTCGGACGAAGAGGCCAAGGCCTTGCTGGAAGCCTTCAGCTTCCCGTTCCGCAACTAAGAGAGCGCGAGAGATTTATGGCTAAGACCTCGATGATCAACCGCGATCTCAAGCGGACCAAGCTCGCCAAGAAGTACGCCGCCAAGCGTGCGGAACTGAAGGCGATCGTGCTGAGCCCCACCGCCTCGTACGACGAGAAGATGGAAGCCCAGACCAAGCTGCAGAAGCTGCCGCGCGACGCCAGCCCGACCCGTCAGCGCACCCGTTGCGCCCTGACCGGCCGTCCGCGCGCCGTGTACCAGAAGTTCGGCCTGGGCCGCAACAAGCTGCGCGAAGCCACCATGCGTGGCGATGTGCCCGGCCTGCGCAAGTCCAGCTGGTAAGCAAGACCTGTTAAACGACCCGCCCGGGCCTGGCCCGGGCGGGTTCATACGTCCGGGGGCGGGCTGTTCCAGTGCCGCCGCCGATGCGAAACGCGTGCCGTTATTCGCAAAACCGGAAAAGAGCTGATATAGTCGACAGTCTGCGCAAAGCAGACCGGCGCCTATGCCGGCTTACAACTCAATATTGATTTCCGGTTTTATCGGATATCGGTGCACTCTGAAGGATGTTTTTCATGAGCATGACTGATCCCATCGCCGATCTGTTTACGCGCATCCGCAATGCCCAGGCTACGGGCAAGCAGGCTGTCAGCGTGCCGTCGTCGAAGCTGAAGGTGGCCATCGCCAACCTTCTCAAGAACGAGGGCTACATCCTCGACGCCAAGACTTCCTCGCAGGAAGGCAAGCCGGTGCTCGAGATCAAGCTCAAGTATTTCGAGGGCCGCCCGGCCATCGAGAGCATTTCCCGCGTCAGCCGCTCGGGCCTCCGCGTGTACCGCGGCAAGGACCAGCTGCCGAAGGTCCTGGGTGGCCTGGGTATCTCGATCATCTCGACGTCCGCCGGTCTGCTGACCGATGCCCAGGCTCGCGCCAAGGGCCTCGGCGGTGAAGTCATCGGCCAGGTCGCCTAAGGAGCCGACGATGTCCCGTGTAGCCAAGAAGATCATCAATCTGCCCAAGGGCGTCGAGCTGAAGGCTGGCGCTGAAGGCATCTCCGTCAAGGGCCCGAAGGGCACCCTGTCCACGCACAACCTGCCGGGCGTGTCCGTGGCCGTCGATAACGGCAACGTGAGCATCGTGCTGGCCGAGGGCGCGGACCACAAGTTCGGCGGCACCGCGCGTGCGCTGCTGGCCAACATGGTCAAGGGCGTGTCGGACGGCTACGAGCGCAAGCTCGAGCTGGTCGGCGTCGGTTACCGTGCCGCCATGCAGGGCAAGGCGCTGAACCTGAGCCTGGGCTTCTCCCATCCGGTCGTGTTCAACGCTCCGGAAGGCATCACGCTGGAGACCCCGACGCAGACCGAAATCCTGATCAAGGGTTCGGACAAGCAGCTCGTGGGCGAAGTGGCCGCCAAGATCCGTGGCTATCGTCCGCCGGAGCCGTACAAGGGCAAGGGCGTGCGCTATGCCGGCGAGAAGATCACCCTGAAGGAAGCCAAGAAGGCCTAAGGCGCTGAAAAGCGCGTGCCTATCCGCTTCCTGGAGAGAACACGATGAACAAGAACGAATCCCGCCTGCGTCGCGCCAAGTCCACCCGCTCGCACATCCGCAAGCTGGGCGTGGCCCGCCTGTCCGTGCATCGCACCGGCCAGCACCTCTATGCCCAGGTGTTCGACGCCTCGGGCAAGAACGTGGTTGCCGCTGCCTCGACGGTGCAGAAGTCGATCGCCGAAGGCCTGAAGGGCACCAAGAACATCGAAGCCGCCACTGCCGTAGGCAAGGCGATCGCCGAGCGCGCCAAGGCCGCCGGTATCGAAGCCGTGGCGTTCGACCGTTCGGGTTTCCGCTATCACGGTCGCATCAAGGCTCTGGCCGATGCGGCGCGCGAAGCCGGCCTGAAGTTCTAAGCACCAAGGGGCAGGGCTCTGCGTAGCGCCTGCCCCATCAGCTGTACCTACAACTCCAAGCGGCCCAGCCGCAAGCAAAAGTCCCGGATCTTCCGGGCATGACGGAAAAGAATATGTCTTCTACCGATCGCGAAAATTCAGACGGCCTGCTCGAGAAGCTGATCGCCGTCAACCGCGTGGCCAAGACCGTGAAGGGTGGCCGCCAGATGAGCTTCACCGCGCTGACCGTGGTGGGCGACGGCGAAGGCCGCGTGGGCTTCGGCTATGGCAAGGCGCGCGAAGTGCCGGTCGCCATCTCCAAGGCCATGGAACGCGCCCGCCGCAACATGGTCGCCGTTGACCTCAACAACGGCACGCTGTGGTACGCCGTGAAGGCCAACCACGGTGCGGCCCGCGTGTTCATGCAGCCGGCTTCCGAAGGTACCGGCGTGATCGCCGGCGGCGCCATGCGCGCCGTGCTGGAAGTGGTCGGCGTCAAGAACGTGCTGGCCAAGGCCGTCGGCTCGCGCAATCCGATCAACCTGGTGCGCGCCACCATCAAGGGCCTGCAGGCCGTCGCCTCGCCGAAGCAGATCGCTGCCAAGCGCGGCAAGACCGTTGAAGAGGTGCTGGGCAATGGCTAACAACGAAAAGACCGTCCGCGTCCGCCTGGTCAAGGGCCTGCGCGGCGTGCAGAGCCGTCATCGCCTGAGCGTCAAGGCGCTCGGCCTGAACAAGCTCAACGACGTCCGTGAACTGAAGGACAGCCCGCAGGTGCGTGGTCTGATCAACACGGTCTACTACCTGGTCCGGGTCGAGGAGTAAGCATCATGCGTCTGAATGACATCAAGCCGGCCGCCGGCGCCCGCAAGACCCGCCTTCGCGTGGGTCGCGGCATCGGTTCGGGCCTGGGCAAGACCGCCGGCCGCGGCCACAAGGGTCAGCACGCCCGCGCTGGCGGCACCCACAAGTATGGCTTCGAGGGCGGCCAGATGCCGCTGCAGCGTCGCCTGCCGAAGGTCGGCTTCCGTTCGAAGAAGAAGGCCGAGAGCCAGGAAGTGTTCCTGTATCAGCTGGCCAACCTCAAGGCTGACGTGATCGACGTGGTCGTCCTGCACCAGGCCGGCCTGATCGACAGCAACGCCAAGAAGGTCAAGGTCGTCGCCAAGGGCGAGATCGGCCGCGCGGTCAAGCTGTCGGGCGTGCTCGCCACGGCCGGCGCCAAGGCAGCCATCGAGGCTGCCGGCGGCAGCGTGGAGTAATCACGTGGCGGCAGCCAAGGGCCCTTCGCTCGGATCGCTCGGCAAGCTGACCGAACTGCGTCAGCGCATCTTCTTCGTGATTGGTGCGCTGATCGTTTTTCGCCTCGGTTCGTTCATTCCCGTTCCGGGCGTCAACCCGGAAGCGATGACCAGCCTGATTGAATCGGGCGGCGGCCTGATGAACATGTTCAACATGTTCTCGGGCGGCTCGCTGGCCCGCTTCTCGGTGTTCGCGCTCGGCGTGGTGCCGTACATCTCGGCATCCATCGTGGTGCAGATGATGGGCGCGGTCATTCCGAGCCTGCAGGCGCTGCGCAAGGAAGGCGAGTCGGGTCGTCGCAAGATGACCACGTACACCCGCTTCGGCACGGTCGGCCTCGCGGCCTTCCAGGCCTTCGGCATCGCGGTGGCCCTGCAGAAGCAGGTCGCCAACGGCGGCGCGCCGGTGGTCTATACGCCGGGCATGGGCTTCATCATGGCTTCGGTGGTCGGTCTCACGGCCGGCACCATGTTCCTGATGTGGCTGGGCGAGCAGATCACCGAGCGCGGCATCGGCAACGGCATTTCGCTGCTGATCTTCGCCGGCATCGTGGCGGGCCTGCCCGGTGCGGTGGCGCACACCCTGGGCATGGCCAGCAACGGCGAGCTCAGCGTGATCCGCATGATCATGGTGGTGGGCCTGATCCTGGCCGTGACGGCCTTCGTGGTGTTCATGGAGCGTGCCCAACGGCAGATCACCGTGAACTACGCAAGGCGTTCCGGTGGGCAGCGGGCCTACATGAACCAGACCTCGCACCTGCCGCTGAAGATCAACATGGCTGGCGTGATCCCCCCGATCTTCGCCTCCAGCCTGCTGATGTTCCCGGCCACGGCTGCCACCTGGTTCACCGCCGGCAACCAGTCGCGCTGGCTGCAGGAGCTCACCCAGGCGCTGACGCCGGGCGAGCCGCTGTATGACATCGTGTTTGCGGTCCTGGTCATCACCTTCGCCTTCTTCTATACGGCGATCGTGTTCAATTCCCAGGAAACCGCCGACAACCTCAAGCGGTCGGGTGCGCTCATTCCAGGCATCCGTCCGGGTCGTTCGACGGCCGACTACATCGACAACGTGATGACCCGCCTCACCGGCGTCGGCGCGTTGTACCTGGTGCTGGTCTGTCTGGTGCCGTCGTTCATGCAAAAGGCTTGGCACGTTCCGTTCTACTTCGGCGGCACCTCTCTGCTGATCGTCGTGGTCGTGGTGATGGACTTCACTGCTCAGGTGCAGGCGCATCTGGTCAGTCACCAATATGAAAGTCTGCTCAAGAAGGCCAATCTCCGCCGCAACTGAGGCTGCTGGGGCGACGGAGTAGGGGCCTAAATCGGAGAGCGGCGGCACCTAGGGGCCGCAGGGCTTTCCTGTCGGGATAATTCAGGTTAGAATTGCGCGTTTACCGCGCACGAAACGCATCGGAGAAAGTACATCATGGCGCGCATCGCGGGTGTCAATTTGCCGGTCCACAAGCATGTGTGGGTTGGCCTGCAGAGCATTTACGGCATCGGCCGCAGCCGGGCCAAGAAGGTCTGCGCGGACGCTGGCGTGGTTCCCACCACGCCGATCAAGTCCCTCAGCGAGGGCGAGGTGGAGAAGCTCCGCCAGGAAATCGGCAAGTACGTCGTCGAAGGCGACCTGCGCCGTGAAGTCGGTATCGCCATCAAGCGCTTGATGGACCTGGGTTGCTACCGCGGCCTGCGTCATCGCCGTGGCTTGCCGGTGCGCGGCCAGCGCACGCGTACCAACGCCCGTACCCGCAAGGGTCCGCGCCGCGCGATCAAGAAGTAACGGATTCCTATCATGGCTAAGCCCGTCAAGACCAAGAAGAAGATCAAGCGCGTTGTCACGGATGCCGTGGCCCACGTGCAGGCCTCCTTCAACAACACCATCGTCACCATCACCGATCGCCAGGGCAACGCCCTGTCGTGGGCGACTGCCGGCGGCGCGGGTTTCCGCGGCTCCCGCAAGTCCACCCCGTTCGCTGCCCAGGTGGCCGCCGAGAAGGCCGGCCGCGCTGCTGGCGACTACGGCGTGAAGACGGTGGAAGTGCGTATCAAGGGCCCCGGCCCGGGCCGCGAGTCGGCCGTGCGTTCGCTGAACGCGCTGGGCTACAAGGTCCTGAACATCATCGACGTCACGCCGATTCCGCATAACGGCTGCCGTCCCCCCAAGAAGCGTCGCGTCTAAGGAGCTATAGACCATGGCACGTTATCGTGGAGCTACCTGCAAACTCGCGCGTCGTGAGGGTTCGGACCTGAGCCTGAAGTCCCCGGCGCGCGCGATCGACTCCAAGTGCAAGCTGGAGAACAAGCCCGGCCAGCATGGCGCCAACAAGCGCATGCGCATGTCGGACTACGCCCTGCAGCTGCGTGAGAAGCAGAAGGTCAAGCGCATCTATGGTGTGCTTGAGCGTCAGTTCAGCAACTACTACAGCAAGGCGTCGACCCTCAAGGGCAACACCGGCGAGAACCTGCTGCGCCTGCTGGAAAGCCGTCTGGACAACGTCGTTTACCGCATGGGTTTCGCGGTCACCCGCGCCCAGGCCCGCCAGCTGGTCAGCCACAAGGCTGTGCTGGTCAACGGCAAGAAGGTCAACATTCCGTCCTACCAGGTCCGTCCGGGCGACCAGGTCGCGCTGACCGAGCGTGCGCGCACCCAGCTGCGCGTGCAGGAAGCGGCGACCGTGTTCGACACCATGGACCTGCGTCCGCAGTGGGTCGAAGTGGACGCCAAGAAGTTCGAAGGCACCTTCAAGGCTGTGCCGGATCGTGGTGATCTGCCGTCCGACATCAATGAAAGCCTGATCGTCGAGCTTTACTCGAAGTAATTACCGGAGCCCTGCATGGCAGTTTCGTCAACTAGCGTGCTGCGGCCTCGCGGCCTCAGCGTCGAGCAGCTCGCCCCGAACCGCGCCAAGGTCGTGGTCGAGCCGCTCGAGCGTGGTTTCGGCCACACCCTGGGCAACGCGCTGCGCCGCGTGTTGCTCTCCTCGATCCCCGGCAGCGCCATCGTCGAGGTCGAGATCGACGGCGTGCTTCATGAGTACACCACCCTCGAGGGTCTGCAGGAGGACGTGATCGAAGTCCTGCTCAACCTCAAGGAAGTGGCCATTCGCCAGCACACCGGCGACGAGGTCACGCTGACCCTGGCCAAGAAGGGCAAGGGCGTGGTCACCGCCGGCGACATCACGGTCGACCACACGGTCGAAATCGTGAATCCCGAGCACGTGATCTGCCACCTGACCAAGGACATCTCGCTCAACATGCGCCTGAAGGTGCGTCGCGGCGTCGGCTACCAGCCGGCCAGCTCGCGCCAGCATCCGGACGAGGAAGCTCGTCCGATCGGCCGCCTGCAGCTGGATGCCTCGTTCGCGCCGGTGCTGCGCGTGGCTTACGAAGTGGACGCCGCTCGTGTCGAGCAGCGCACCAACCTCGACAAGCTCGTGCTGGACATCGAGACCAACGGCACCATCGGTGCGGAAGACGCGGTCCGCAAGGCCGCCGAGATCCTCAACGACCAGCTGTCCGTGTTTGGTGACTTCTCGCGTCGCGAGAGCGCCACCGACAAGGCCGAGAAGGGCGGTTTCGACCCGCTGCTGCTGCGTCCGATCGACGATCTGGAGCTCACCGTGCGTTCGGCGAACTGCCTGAAGGCCGAGAGCATCTACTACATCGGCGACCTGGTGCAGAAGACCGAGGTCGAGCTGCTGAAGACGCCGAACCTGGGTAAGAAGTCGCTGACCGAGATCAAGGACGTCCTTGGCGGTCGTGGCCTGGCCCTGGGCATGAAGCTCGAAAACTGGCCGCCGCCGGGCCTGTCGCACGGCATGCAGCTGGGTTGATCAGCCTGATTTGATCAGTCCGATCTGATCAGTGTGTTTGGCGGTCCCCTTTGATCGCCTGCAGTACCCAAGCCCCGGCGGAGCGCCATGCGCATCCGCCGGGCACCAGAAGCGGCCAGTCCTGGCCCGTCTCTTAAGAAGAGCCCGAACCAACAAGGCTCCAAAAGCGGGTAACCGCGGGAAGCCGGTCATTCCGACCGGTTTTTCATAACAACAGACATAGAGAGTAAACGTCATGCGCCACCAGAAATCCGGTCGCAAGCTCAACCGCACGAGCAGCCACCGCGAAGCCATGTTCCGCAACATGGCCGCCTCGCTGATCAAGCACGAGCTGATCCGCACCACCCTGCCGAAGGCCAAGGAACTGCGCCGCGTCGCCGAGCCGCTCATCACGCTCGCCAAGACCGACGGCGTCGCCAACCGCCGCCTCGCTTTCTCGCGCCTGCGCGATAAGGAAGCCGTGGGCAAGCTGTTCGTGCAGATCGGCCCGCGCTACAGCCAGCGTCCGGGCGGCTACCTGCGCATCCTCAAGTGCGGCTTCCGTCCGGGCGACAACGCCCCGATGGCTTATGTCGAGCTGGTGGATCGTCCGCGTACCGAAGCCGTCGACGCCGAGTAATTCCGGCTCCAGGCTGAGCAACACCTAAAACCCCGGTCGGTATCCGACCGGGGTTTTTCTTTTGGGTTCCCTGGCCGGTACCCGCGTAAAAACGCCGCGCAATTTATGCGTGCGCATAGGCCGAAAGCGTGCTGACAGCGCCATGGCGAGCGGGTAATGTCGCCGTTCCGCACCGCAACAGCCCGCTGGCCATGAACCCACTCCGCTGGTCGTACCGCACCTCTTTCCTCGTCGGCTTCCTGATCTGCGCCGGCCTGCTCGCCTTCGCGCTGTATGCCGAATACGGGCTGCACATGGAGCCCTGTCCGCTGTGCATCTTCCAGCGCATCGCCTTCATGGTGATGGGCGTATTCTTTCTGATCGGCGCCGTCCACGGCCCCCGCAGCAAGGGCGTGCGCTGGGTCTATGCGGCGGGTGCGATCCTCGGCGCCATCGGGGGCATCGCCACCGCGGCGCGCCATCTGTGGATCCAGACCCTGCCGGCAGACCAGATCCCCGCCTGCGGCCCCAACCTCGGCTACATGATGGACGCGTTCCCCATGGCCAAGGTGCTGAAGATGGTGTTCACCGGCTCCGGCGAATGCGCCAAGGTCGAACCCATCCTCGGCCTGCCGATGCCGGCCTGGACGCTGTTCTGGTACGTGGCGCTACTGGCGCTGGTGGTGATCGCCGCCACCCGCCGCGTCCAACGCTGAGGTTCGAGAGGAAACGCAGTCCATGAACGCCGATATCCAGCTGTCCACCGTGCCGACCACGTGGGCTCCCGATTCCTGGCAGCAGCGCACGGCGCTGCAGCAGCCGCTGTACGAGAACGCCGGCGAGCTGGCCCAGGCCACGCGGCATCTCGCCAGCCTGCCGCCGCTGGTCACCTCGTGGGAGGTGCTCGCGCTCAAGCAGGCATTGGCCGAAGCACAGGAAGGCCAGCGCTTCCTGCTGCAGGGCGGCGATTGCGCGGAGAGTTTCGCCGACTGCACCAGCCCGGTGATCTCCAACCGGCTCAAGGTGCTGCTGCAGATGAGCCTGGTGCTGGTGCACGGGCTGCGCATGCCCGTGCTGCGCGTGGGCCGCTTCGCCGGCCAGTACGCCAAGCCGCGTTCGGCCGACATGGAAACGCGCGATGGCGTGACCCTGCCCAGCTTCCGCGGCGACCTGGTCAACAGCCCCGAATTCACCCCCGCCGCGCGGCGCGCCGATCCGCAGCGCCTGATCCAGGCGCACGCGCATTCCGCGCTGACCATGAACTTCGTGCGCGCGCTGATCGACGGCGGCTTCGCCGACCTGCATCACCCGGAATACTGGGACCTGGCCTGGGTGGAACACTCGCCGCTGGCCGCCGAGTACCGCCGCATGGTTGCCGGCATCGGCGACTCGCTGCGCTTCATGGAAACCCTGGCCGGTCCGATCGCCGGCTTCACCCGCGTCGACTTCTTCACCTCGCACGAAGCGCTGCTGCTGCACTACGAAGAAGCGCTGACGCGCCAGGTGCCGCGCCACCAGGGCTGGTTCAATCTCTCCACGCATTTCCCGTGGATCGGCATGCGCACCGCCGCGCTCGACGGCGCGCACGTGGAATATTTCCGCGGCATCCGCAATCCGATCGCGGTGAAGGTCGGGCCGTCGGTGACGCCGGACCAGCTGCTGCCGCTGATCGACGCGCTCAACTCCGACGACGAACCCGGCCGCCTCACCCTCATCCACCGCATGGGCAACGCGCAGATCGCCAAGGCGCTGCCCCCGCTGCTCGACGCGGTGAAGCGCGCCGGCCGCCGCGTGCTGTGGGTGGCCGATCCGATGCACGGCAATACCGAGAGCACCTCCAACGGCTACAAGACGCGCCGCTTCGACAATATCCGCGGCGAGCTGGATCAGGCTTTCGATATCCATGCGGCGGCGGGCACGCGCCTCGGCGGCGTGCATCTGGAGCTGACCGGCGAGGACGTCACCGAATGCATGGGCGGTGCGCGGGACCTGAGCGAGGCGGATCTGGATCGCGCCTACAAGTCGATGGTCGATCCGCGCCTCAACTACGAGCAGTCGCTGGAGCTGGCGATGCTGATCGTGCGGAAGTCGCAAAAGACGGTCTGATTCCATCGGTGCCGCAATAAAAAGGGGCGCTCTTCAGCGCCCCTTTTTTATCTAAGCGAAATAGCGCGCTTCAGGGCGCCGTATCGGCCACCACCGGCTTCCCACCCACGGTATCCAGGAACTTCGGCGCCCGCCACGCCTGCGCATGCTGCTCGAAGCCGTACGCAATCGTGATCAAGGCCGGCTCGCTCCACTTCGCGCCGAAGAACACGATGCCCACCGGCAGCTCATGGGCAAAGCCCGCCGGCACCGTGATCGACGGATAACCCGCCACCGCCGCCGGCTGCGAGGCGCCGCCCACGGTCGGGTCGCCGCTCACCACGTGATCGCCCAGCACCGGATCGGTCACGAAGGTCGGACCCCAAGACGGCGCCAGCAGCGCATCGAGGTGATCCTTGGCCAGCGCGGCGTCGATGCCTTCCGGTCCCGCGAAACGCTTCGCCTTGGCCTGCGCTTCCACGTAATCCTTGTCGGTCAGCGGCCCCTTCGCCTGCGCCTGCTCGAACAGCTCCTGCCCGAACCACGGCATCTCGCGTTCGGCTTCGCGCTTATTGAAGGCGATCAGGTCGGCCAGCGTCTTCATCGGCGTGCCGCGGCGCGTGGCCAGATACGCCTGCATATCGTGCTTGAGGTCGTACAGCAGCACGGTGAGTTCCGGATCGCCCAGTTCCTTCAGATGCGGCAGTTCCACCGGATCGACGATCACCGCGCCTTGCGCTTTCATCAGGGCGATCGATTGTTCCAGGATGCGGTCGGCATTCGGCTCCGCGCCGGCCAGCCCGCGCACCACGCCGATGCGCTTGCCCTTCAGGCCGTTGGGGTCGAGAAAGCGCGTGTAGTCGGTGGCGTGCTTGTCCGCCTCCGCCGTGGCGGGATCGCGCGGATCGCTGCCGGCGATCGCGCCCAGCACCGCCGCCGCATCGGCAACGTTGCGCGCCATCGGGCCGGCGGTGTCCTGGTTATGGCTGATCGGGACGATGCCGCTGCGGCTGACCAGGCCCACGGTCGGCTTGATGCCGACGATGCCGTTCGCCGCGGCGGGGCAGATGATCGAGCCATCGGTTTCCGAACCGATCGCCGCGGTGGCCAGGCCCGCCGCGACCGCCGCGCCGGAGCCCGCGCTGGAGCCGCAGGGATTGCGATCCAGCACATAGGGATTGCGCGTCTGCCCGCCGCGCGCGCTCCAGCCGCTGCTGGCGTGGCTGGAACGCATGTTCGCCCACTCGCTCAAATTGGTCTTGCCCAGGATCAGCGCGCCGCTCTTGCGCAGCCGCGCCACCAGGCCGGCGTCGCGCGGCGCCGGCGGCGCGTCGGCCAGGGCGAGCGAGCCGGCGGTGGTGAGCATGCGGTCGCCGGTATCGATGTTGTCCTTCAGCAGCACCGGGATGCCGCGCAGCGCGCCCTTGGATTTCTGCTTGTCGATCCGCGCGGCGAGCTTGAGCGCATCCGGATTGGTTTCCAGCACCGAGCGCAGCGCCGGGCCGTCGCGGTCGATGCGCTGGATGCGTTCGAGAAACAGCTGCGCCAGTGCTTCGCTGCGCAGCTGGCCGGCATCCATGCGCTGGTGCAGATCCTTGATCGAAGCCCAGGCCAAAGCGGGATCCGCCGATTGGGCGGGCAGGGCAGTACTGGCAAGCAGCAGCGCGGCAAACGAGAGCGAAAGCGGCAAACGAGTCACGGCGTGTCTCCTGGGCGCGGCATGATGTCGCGAAGCGGCAGCTTAGCGGCTTCGACCACGGAGCGAGGAAGGGCGGCGCCTATAATCGGCGCATGAACAGAGCCCAGCTGTGCCAGGCCAGGCGTGTGTGCTCCGCCGTCCTGCTGATCGCCGCCATCGCCTTGGCCGGCGCCGTGCACGCCCAGGCGGCGGCCAACGACCCGCCGCACGTGCCGGACACGCTCAAGCAGCGCATCGCCAGCTGCACTGCCTGCCATGGCGAGCGCGGCGAAGGCACGCCGGATAGCGGCTTCTTCCCGCGCCTGGCCGGCAAGCCCGCCGGCTATCTGGCGCGCCAGCTCAAGGACTTCCAGGACGGCCTGCGCAAGTACGGTCCGATGGAATACACCACGCGCTACCTCACCCCGGCTTACATGCGCGAGATCGCCGAATATTTCGCCGCGCAGGAGGTGCCCTACGCGCGCTCGCCGATGCCGCGCATCGCGCCGGATGCCCTCAAGCGCGGCGAGGAACTGGCCACCAAGGGCGACCCGTCGCGCCAGATTCCGCCCTGCGCCGCCTGCCACGGCACCCAGCTCACCGGCGTGCAGCCGGACGTGCCCGGCCTGGTCGGCCTGCCATACGACTACCTCAGTTCGCAGCTCGGTTCCTGGCGCACCAGGACGCGCGCCACCGTGGCGCCGGACTGCATGGCCGAGATCGCCAACCGCCTGAGCGTGGACGACATCAGCGCGGTCTCGGCCTGGCTGGCCGGCCGCGAGCTGCCGGCGGACATGCATGCGCAGCCGGCCGGTTCGATCACGCCGCCGCTGCATTGCGGCGTGCTGAGCGCGGAGGCCAGGCCATGAAGATCTTCCGCATCGGTTTTGCCGTCGTCGTGCTGGCCGGCCTGGGCGTGGCCGGCTGGCTGTTCCTGCGCGGCGGCCAGCCGTCGGTGCCGCGCTCGGCCAGCCAGGTGGATGCCGCCGCGCTCAAGGACCCGGCGCTGATCGCCAAGGGCGCCTACCTCACCCTGGTCGGCGACTGCGCCTCCTGCCATACCGGGCAGGGCGGCGCGCGCTTTGCCGGCGGGCGCGTGGTGGGCACGCCGTTCGGCGACATCCCCGCGCCCAACCTCACGCCGGACCGCGAGACGGGCCTGGGCGAGTGGAGCTTCGAGGCGTTCCGCCAGGCGCTGCACAACGGCGTCGACCGCAACGGGCAGTTCCTGTATCCGGCCTTCCCGTACACCTCGTACACCAAGGTGTCGCGCGACGACGCGCTGGCCATCTTTGCCTATCTGCAATCGCTGGCGCCGGTCCACCAGGCGGCGAAGCAGCCGGGCCTCGGTTTTCCCTACAACGTGCGCAACACGCTGAAGGCCTGGCGCGCGCTGTATTTCCGCGAAGGCGAATACGTGGCGGACGACACCAAGTCGCCGGAGTGGAACCGCGGCGCCTACCTGGTGCAGGGCCTGGGCCACTGCAACGAATGCCACGTCGAGCGCGATGCCTTCGGCGGCATGCGCAGCGACCAGTCGCTGTCCGGCGGCCAGATCCCGGTGCAGAACTGGTACGCGCCGGATCTCAGCACGCAGGCCAACGGTGGCCTCGCCGGCTGGAGCGCGCAGGACATCGTCGACCTGCTGAAGACCGGCCAGTCCGCCAAGGGCACCGCGTTCGGACCGATGGCCGAAGTGGTGGCGCGCAGCACCCAGCATATGAACGAGGCGGACCTGAAAGCGGTCGCCACGTATCTGCAGTCGCTGCCGGCGCGTCCGCGCGTGTCGTACCAGCCTTCACCGCTGGATACCAAGCCGATCCTCGACCAGGGCGCCAAGGTCTATGCCGAACGCTGCGCCGATTGCCACGGCAGGCAGGGCGAGGGCGTGGCCGGCGTGTATCCGCCGCTGCGCGGGAATTCTTCGGTGAACGAGCCGACCGGCATCAATGCGATCCGCGTGGTGCTGCTCGGCGGCTTCGCGCCGGCGACGCAGGGCAACCCGCGCCCGTATTCGATGCCGCCGTTCGCGCAGCAGCTCAACGACAGCGACGTGGCGGCGGTGGTCACCTACATCCGCCAGTCGTGGGGGAACGACGCGCCGCTGGTGCAGGAGCGCGACGTGATCAAGTACCGGCATACGCCGATCGATTGATGGCGCGCTGCGCCTATTCAATCTGCCGCAACTTCTACTACTTCGTCATCCCGGCGCAGGCCGGGATCCAGTGACGTCACCGCTCGCTTGTCGCGAAAGGCAGAAGCTCCCGGCCTTTTCGCTTTCCATGTAGCGCGTCGCTACTGGATCCCGGCCTGCGCCGGGATGACGAGCGTTTAGAAACTGCGCCCGTCCACCGGCACGCGCTTGATTGCCGTCAGATCGACACCCTCCAGACACCGCACATTCACCGCCGTCATCAACTTCCCATCCGGCATCGTCCCCAGCGCAAACGGCGCGCAACCGCACTGCCTGCAGAAGTGATGGGCGATCACGTGCTTGTTGAAGCGATACACGCCGAGCTGGTCTTCGCCGCCGTGGACCTGGACCTGCTCGCGCGGCACGAACCACAGCAGGTAACCCTTGCGGCTGCAGTGCGAGCAATTGCATTCCATCGCCTGCTCCGGCAGATCGGCGCGGTCGACTTCCAGGGTGATCGCGCCGCAGTGGCAGCTGCCTTTGAGCATGGGGAGTCCTCCTTGCCGGGTGAGGCGCAACCCTACGCGCCGCGGCTGCGGCGGACAACGTCCGCCAGCGCCAGCCATGGCGCCAGGTCCCAATGCCCGCGCGCCTGCCCGGATGGCGAGGGCAGCACGAACAAACGCGTCGCGCCGATGCGCTCCGGCTGCGGGCCGTAATCGGCCGCGCGGCCCAGCGCCGCGCGCGCGGCGGCCTTGCTGGTGAAGGCGAGCAGGGCAGGGGCGTAGCGTTCGATCTTGGCGTGCAGGGCCGGGGCGTCGAAGGCGTCGCGCGGCAGTTCGTCGTCGTTGCCTGAGTGCAGCTTGGCTACGTCGGTCAGGCCCACGCCGTAATCCGGCAGCTGCGGATACTCGGCCGGCCGCAGCAGGCGCGGCGTCAGGCCGCAGGCGTGCAATGCGCGCCAGAACATGTTGCCGGGATGCGCGTAATAGGCCTGCTCGGCCGCCGAGCGCTTGCCCGCCGCGGTGCCGCAGAACACCAGGGCCAGGCCAGGGCGCAGCACGTCGGGAAGGATATGCGCCGGCGCGGCGGCGAGCGGGCGGGGAGTGGCGGGCATGACGCGCACTGTAACGGGGCGCCGCGCGTTCATCGATCGACCACGGAATCTGGACATCCCCTGCGGCACGGTAGGGCGTCGTTGTATCCCCTACGCCTCCCCCGCGACGTATGGCCATCGATCTCGCCAGTTTCTGGAACGACCATCCGCTCGGCCGCCTCGGCATCACGGTGGCCATCGCGCTGGCGCTCGCCTTCGTGCTGCGCCGCGTGGCGCGCGCGGTGCTGCGGCGGCTGTCGCGCCGGCACCCCGCCGCCTACGGCATGGTCAGCCGCGCCAATGCGCCGATGGAATGGCTGGTGCCGCTGCTCACCGTGGCGGTGGCGCTGCGCGTCACGCCGGACGTGGAGTCGCTGCGCTTCATGGGCGACGTCCGCCACCTGCTGCTGGTGGCGCTGATCGCCACCACCACCTGGCTGGTGGTGCGCTGCATCGGCGCGCTGGAAGACCTGGTCATCCGCCTGCATCCGGTGGACCTGGCCGACAACCTGCGCGCCCGCAGCGTGGTCACCCAGGTGCGCGTGCTGAGCCGCTCGACCATGGTGCTGTTCATCCTGGCTGGCCTGGCCGCGGTGCTGATGACGATTCCCGGCGTGCGCCAGTTCGGCGCCAGCCTGCTGGCCTCGGCCGGCCTGGCGGGGCTGGCGCTGGGCATCGCGGCCAAGCCGGTGCTGAGCAACCTCATCGCCGGCCTGCAGATCGCCCTGGCCCAGCCGATCCGACTGGACGACGTGGTGATCGTGAAGGGCGAATGGGGCCGCATCGAGGAGATCACCGGCACCTACGTGGTGGTGCGCATCTGGGACGAGCGCCGGCTGGTGGTGCCGCTGAACTGGTTTATCGAGAACCCGTTCGAGAACTGGACCCGGCGCAGCGCCCAGCTGATCGGCACGGTGTTCCTGTGGGTGGATTACCGCCTGCCGCTCGACCCGCTGCGCGCCGAGCTGGAACGGCTGTGCCGCGAGACCCGGGAATGGGACCGGCGCGTCTGCGTGCTGCAGGTGGTGGAGGCCGGCGAGCGCGCCATGCAGCTGCGCGCCCTGGTCAGCTCGGCCGACTCCGGCCAGGGCTGGGACCTGCGCTGCCGCATCCGCGAGGGCCTGATCGCCTTCATCCGGCGCGAATACCCGGACTGCCTGCCGCTGACCCGGATCGACTGGCGCGCCGGCCACGAGGACGAGCCCGCCGCACCGGCCCGTGGCCCGGCGCCGGGCTGACGAAGGCCCCGAACCGGGCGCGGCTGATGAAACCCGCAGCCGCCGAGCCTGTCTCAAGCCAGGAGGCGCCGGCCACGGCGCGAACGGGTTCGCGGCCCGCGCACGGGCGCATCGACGCCCGTCCGCCCAGCCGCTATAAAGACCCTCCGAGAGGGGAGTGTTCGGTGAGTGAAGAGATTCTGATCAATGTGACGCCGCGCGAAACCCGCGTCGGCGTGGTCGAGAACGGCATGCTGCAGGAAGTGCATGTCGAGCGAGCCTCCCGCCGCGGCTACGTGGGCAATGTCTACAAGGGCCGCGTGCAGCGCGTGATGCCCGGCATGCAGGCGGTGTTCGTGGATATCGGCCTGGAGCGCGCGGCCTTCCTGCATGCCTCCGACATCGTGCGCCCGCCGCTGCCGGTGGCCGCCGAGGGCGAGGCGGTGGCGGTGCCGGCCGGCAACGGCCATACCCCGTCCATCAGCGAGCTGGTGCACGAGGGGCAGGAAATCGTGGTGCAGGTGGTGAAGGACCCGATCGGCACCAAGGGCGCCCGGCTGTCCACCCACCTGTCGATTCCCTCGCGCTACCTGGTGCTGCTGCCGCATGCGCGCACCCTGGGCATTTCCGCGCGCATCGAGGACGAGGCCGAGCGCCAGCGCCTGAAAGAGGTGATGACCTCGCTGATCGGCGAAAACCCGCTCGGCTACATCGTGCGCACCAACGCCGAGGAGCAGACCGCCGAGTCGCTGGCCTTCGACGTCACCTACCTGGGCAAGGTCTGGCGCGTGGTGCAGGAGAACATCGCCAAGGCCAAGGTCGGCGAGCGCGTGTACGAGGAACTCTCGCTGCCGCTGCGCAGCCTGCGCGACATGCTCAACGACGACATCGAGAAGGTGCGCGTGGATTCGCGCGAGACCTACGAGAAGGTCGTGAAGTTCGTGCACAAGTTCATGCCGAGCCTGGACGACCGCGTCGAGCATTATTCCGGCGAGCGTCCGATCTTCGACCTCTACGGCGTGGAAGACGAAATCCAGCGCGCGCTGCGCAAGGAAGTGCCGCTGAAATCCGGCGGCTACCTCATCGTCGACCAGACCGAGGCGATGACCACGATCGACGTCAACACCGGCGGCTACCTGGGCACGCGCAACCTCGAGGAAACGGTCTACCGCACCAACCTCGAAGCCGCCCAGGCGGCCGCGCGCCAGCTGCGCCTGCGCAACCTCGGCGGCATCATCATCATCGACTTCATCGATATGACCGACGAGGAACACAAGCGCCAGGTGCTGCGCATGCTGGAAAAAGGCCTGCTGCGCGACCACGCCAAGACCACGGTGTATCCGATGTCCGCGCTGGGCCTGGTGGAGATGACGCGCAAGCGCACCACCGAAAGCCTGGAACGCCAGCTGTGCGAGCCGTGCCCCGCCTGCGGCGGCCGCGGCACGGTGAAGACCGCCGAGACGGTGACCTACGAGATCTTCCGCGAGATCACCCGCGCGGTGCGCCAGTTCAATGCCGAGAAGCTGCTGGTAATGGCCAGCCCGAAGGTGGTCGGCCGCATCCTCGAAGAGGAGTCCGTGGCCGTGGCCGAATTGGAGGAGTTCATCTCCAAAAGCATACGCTTCCAGGCCGAAGAGCATTATTCGCAGGAACAGTTCGATGTCGTTCTCCTCTAGTTCGCTGCGCGGCGAGAGCCCGCAGTGAACATTGCCGCGCGCCACCTGCACCGGATCGCCCGCGCCCTGGGCTGGATCCTGGGCGTGGCCCTGATCAGCCTGGCGGTGCTGGCCGGGCTGATCCAGCTGCTGCTGCCGACCCTGGCCAGCCATCCGCAATGGGTGGCCGCGCAGCTGGGCAAGCTGCTGGAGCGGCCGGTCTCGTTCAGTTCGCTGGAAGGGCGCTGGGAGCCGTCCGGCCCCTTGTTCGTGATGCGCAATACGGTGGTGGCGGCGGGGCCGGGCGAGAGTCCGCTGAGCATCCCGGAGACCGAGCTGAAACTGGACCTGGGCGGCTGGCTGATGCCCTCGCGCCACCTGGTCAACCTGCGCGTGCGCGGCATGCAGCTGGACCTGGCGCGCGGCAAGGACGGCAGCTGGCACGTCAACGGCATCGGCGTGGCCGGCGGCGGCGAACGGCAGAACCCTTCCTTCGGCCGGCTCTCGGTGGAGCTGTGGCTGCGCGACCTGCGCCTGGACATCGCCGACGAAACCACCGGCAAGCACTACGCGCTGCTGGCCAGGCAATTGCGCGCCAGCCGCCAGGGCGGCCGCGTGCGCGTGGGCGCGATCCTGCAGCGCGAAGGCGTGGCGGGCGAGCTGCGCGGCGCCGGCAATTTCCGCGAGGACGGCGCCGACGGCCGCCTGTGGATCAGCGGCAGCAAGATGGACCTGCGCGCCTTTACCGCCGGCGTGGATATGGGCGGCTATACGGTCGACAGCGGCAGCGGCAGCTTTTCCAGCTGGCTGGACTGGCGCGACGCGAAAGTGGTGCGCAACCTCACCCGCGTGGATCTGGGCGGTCTGGCGCTGACCAACCCGCAAGGCCGCCAGGCCCGCGTCGCCTCGCTGCATGCGCTGGGCGACCTGCACAAGACCGACCAGGGCCTGCACGTGCGCTGGGGCGCGGACGACGGCGGCGCGCTGGCGCTGGATGTGCGCAACGGCAGCGACGGCCATGCCGACGAGGCGCTGATCGCCGCGCGCGACCTGCAGCTCAGTGCGCTGGCGCCGTGGGCGGCGCTCAAACCCGAACTCTCGCCCGGCATGGCGCAATGGCTGGGCACCGGCAAGCCGCGCGGCAAGCTGGGCAACGTGGCGCTGCGCTGGACGCGCGCCGACGGCCTGGCCAGCGCCACGGTCGGCTTCAGCGGCTTGGGCATCGACGCGGCGGGCAAGCTGCCCGGCATCGATCACCTCGACGGCACCCTGCGCGGCGACGCCGGCGCGCTGGCCATCGAGCTGCCCGCGCAGTCCACCGTGCTGCGCTTCCCGCATACCTTCCGCAAGCCGTTCGTGCTGCCGCACCTGGCCGGCAGCTTCGCGGCCTGGCACGAGGACGGCGACTGGCATCTGGGTATCGAGCCGCTGGACTTCGAGGGCGAAGGCTTCGGCGGCCATGCGCGCGGCGAGATCCGCCTGCCCGACGCCGGCGGACGTCCATTCCTGGACCTGTACGCCGTGCTCGACCACGCCGACATGGAGGCCGCCAAGCTGTTCTGGCCGACCGACTCGATGTCGCCGCAGGCAATCGAATGGCTGGACCGCGCGCTGGTCTCCGGCAAGATCGAACGCAGCGACCTGCTGGTGCGCGGCGACCTCAAGGACTGGCCTTTCCATGCCAACGAAGGCCGCTTCGAAGCGCGCGCCGAAATCAGCGGGCTGAACCTGGACTACGGCAAGAACTGGCCGCGTGCCGAAGGCATCAACGCGGTGGCCAGCTTCGTCAACAACAGCATGCTGGTGGAGGCCAGCGACGGGCAGTCGCTGGGGGTCAAGGCCGAACGCGCGGTGGCGCTGATTCCCGATCTCGCCCACACCGTGCTGGACCTCAACGTGCATGGCTCCGGCAGCGGCGCCAGCCTGCTCGATTTCGTCAAGCACAGCCCGATCGGCAGCCGCCAGGCCGATGCGCTGAACAAGCTGAGCCTGGGCGGCGCCGGCAGCTTCGATTTCCATCTGTCGCTGCCGATGAAGGACTCGAAGGACTTCTTCCTCAATGGCACGGCCGAGCTGAAGGACGTCGACCTCAATGCGCCGGACTGGAACCTCAAGCTCGACAACATCAGCGGCCCGGCCACCTTCGATGCGCACGGCTTCCACGGCGGGCCGCTGGACGCCGTCTTCCGCGGCCAGCCGTCCAAGCTGGACATCGCCATCGCCGCCGCCACCGGGAAGCCGGACACCGAGTTCTCCGCGCGCCTCAGCGGCCGCTACGGCATGGCCGAGCTGGTGCAGGGGCTGTCCCAGCTCGACTGGCTGAAGGACGTGGCCAGCGGCCGCAGCGACACCACCGTCGGCTTCGACATCGTGCGCCAGGACACCGTGGCCAGCAGCGCGCAGCTGCTCACGCTGGACACCAATTTCGCCGGCATGGCGCTGGACCTGCCGGCGCCGCTGAAGAAATCCGCCGACGGCAGCCTGCCGACGCATCTGGCGCTGACCCTGCCGGTGTCGGGCGGCGACCTGCAGATCGCGCTGGGCCAGGCGATGCGCCAGCGCTTCCGCCTGCCCGACGACAAGCGTCCGCTCGCCGCCACCTTCAACTTCGGCACGCGCATGCCCGACACCGTGCCCGACAAGGGCATCCGCGTGCGCGGCCGCGCCGCGCGCATGGACGTCACCGGCTGGGTGCAGCGCGCCGCGGCCGGCAGCAGCGGCGGCCCGGGGCTGGAGAGCATCGACGTCAGCGCGGACCAGGCCGAAGTGTTCGGCCACGCGTTTCCGTCCATGCGCATCCAGGCGGCGCCGGAAGGCGGCCAGCTGAACGTGGACGTGGACAGCGCGGATATCGTCGGCCGCTTTGTCGTGCCCACCGCCGATCTCGATAAACGCGGCGTCACGGCGCGGCTGCAGCGCTTGTACTGGCCCAAGACCAATAGCCAGTCCGGCGACAACAAGAACAACCCCGGCGACCAGCCGAAAACCGATCCCGCCAACACCGGCATCACGCCGTCCGCGCTGCCGCCATTTCACCTGTGGGTCGGTGATCTGCGCTTCGGTGAATCCAAGCTGGGCGAGGCGCGCCTGGAAACCTGGCCGACCGACCGCGGCATGCATATCGACCAGCTGCGCGCGTTGTCGCGCAGCGTGCAGATCAATGCCAGCGGCGACTGGGAAGGCACCGCCAGCAACAGCCACAGCCATCTGCGCATCGACTTCGCCGCCGAGAACCTCGGCGACATGCTCGGCGCCTTCGGTTTCGCCGGCATGTTCAACGGCGGCAAGACGCGCGCGCACCTGGACGCCACCTGGCCCGGCGCACCCTCGGCGATGGAGCTGGCCAATATGGACGGCAAGCTGAGCATGCAGGTCACCGACGGCAGCATTCCCGAAGTGGCGCCCGGCGTCGGCCGCCTGTTCGGCCTGGTCTCGCTGGTGGAACTGCCGCGCCGCCTCACGCTGGATTTCGGCGACGTGTTCGGCAAAGGCCTGGCCTTCGATTCGATCACCGGCGACTTCGCGCTGGCCGGCGGCAATGCCACCACCAACAACCTGGCCATGCGCGGCCCGGCGGTGGAGATCACCATCAAGGGCCGCACCGGCCTGCGCAGCAAGGACTACGACCAGCAGGCGCTGGTGATTCCGCATGTGGGCAACAGCCTGCCGATCGTCGGCGCGGTAGTGGCCGGTCCGCTGGGCGCGGCCGCGGGCTTCGTCGCGCAGGGCCTGCTGGGGCGCGGCCTCAACCGCGTGGCCAGCGCGCGCTATCACATCGGCGGCAGCTGGGATAAACCGGATATTTCGCTGGTGGAGAAGAAGAACCTCTCCGCCGCCGAAGCCGCGGCGGCGGCGCCGGCACCCGCCGCGCCGGTGCCGGTGCCCGCGCCGGCGAGCAGCGCGGCGCGCTGAAGCGGTTTCAGGACTCGCCCGGCTCCACCGGCCTGGTGCTGCCGCGGAACGGGAACAGCTGCTGGCGCACGAAGCCGTCCGGCATGTAGTCGCCGACCACGCCGTACTTCTCCGGGAATTTCTTCGTCGACTTCACCGCCGTGCCGAACACGTAGTCGAGGAAGGCGTAGTGCGCCGCGTAGTTCTTGTCGATCGCCTCGTCGTCGGAGGCGTGGTGCCAGTGGTGGAAATCCGGCGTCACCACCACGTACTTCAGCGGGCCCCACGGCAGGTGCACGTTGGCGTGGTTGAACACCGCCTGGAAGCCGACCACGATGATGTAGGCATTCATCACGCCTTCGCTGAAGCCCAGGATGTACAGCGGCGCCAGCACGCAGACGCGGGTGAAGATCAGCTCCAGCATGTGCTGGCGCGAGCCGGCCAGCCAGTCCATGGTCTTCACGCTGTGGTGCACCGCGTGGAAGCGCCACAGGAACGGCACCTCGTGATACGCGCGGTGCGTCCAGTACTGCGCCAGGTCCGCCACCAGGATGCACAGCAGCAGCTGCGGCACGAAGGCGATGTCGCGCACCGTCTGCTGGAAACCGCTGCTGACCAGCCAGCCGAACAGATGGTGCAGCAGGAAGTTCACCACCAGCAGCGCCAGCCCCACGATGAAATGATTCACCGCGAAATGCTTGAGGTCCGTCTGCCATTCCTTGCGGAACAGCGACTGGCCCTTGTACAGCGGGAACAGTTTCTCGATCACCACGAAGATCAGGGTGGAGCCGAGCAGGTCGAGGATGAACCAGTCCAGCCCGATATACGGCGTGTGATCCGGAAAATTGCCCACCGGCACGCGCGAGCCGCCCATCGCGGTGGCGGCCACCACCAGCGCGAACGCGACGATATTGATATTGCGCAGGCGCCCGAGAATGACATTGCCGAGCGAGATGCCGCCGGCGATCAGCAGCGCGGCCAGCAGCAGCTGGCGCAGCAGGTCGACCGAATACTTGTGGCGCAGGTCCGGCGTGGTCAGGTACTGCGGGAAATGGAAAGCCAGTACGCCGAGCAGGCTGAGCACGCCGAGCGACAGCGCGAGCACGCTGCTGATCTTGCCCAGGCCGGGCTTCAGCTCGCCGTCGCGGTGCAGCAGTTCGCGGGTGTCTTCGAGTGGTGCCTTGACGGTGCGGTCGATGACCTTCTGGGCCAGCTCGCGTTTGGAGGTGTCGCTCATCGGTGGTCCTTCACGTGGGGCGCCGGCGGTTCCGGCCAGCCTGGAGCATGGTAGCCGGGCGGGGGCGTGCCGCTCCACAACGGCTTTAAACGCGTGGCGGCGGCCCCCACTTGCTACAGTCTTACGTCCCATCGCACAGGCCGTCACCCCATGGATTCATTGATTGCCCAGGCCGAGCGCCGCCTCCTGGCGCCGGGCGGCCTGGCCGCCACCGATCTCGACCGCGTGTTCTCCCAGCTGATGGGGCCGTCGATCGACGCCGCCGACCTGTATTTCCAGCATTCGCGCAGCGAGTCGTGGATTCTCGAGGAAGGCATCGTCAAGGACGGCAACCACTCGATCGAGCAGGGCGTGGGCGTGCGCGCCATCGCCGGCGAGAAGACCGGCTTTGCCTATTCCGACGAGATCGTGCTGCCGCAGCTGCTGGAAGCCTCGCGCGCCGCGCGCGCGATCGCCCAGGACGGCAACGGCGCCGGCAAGCCGCTGGCGCTCAACGGCGCGCGCCAGCTGTACCCCGCGATCGACCCGGTGGAAAGCCTGCCCAACCCCGA
Organism: Dyella marensis; assembly: GCF_049532885.1. Classification (NCBI taxonomy): domain Bacteria; kingdom Pseudomonadati; phylum Pseudomonadota; class Gammaproteobacteria; order Lysobacterales; family Rhodanobacteraceae; genus Dyella; species Dyella marensis. The sequence goes on along the minus strand of NZ_CP064029.1, from coordinate 3,787,468 downwards.
CAAGATCGCCCTGCTGCGCGAGGTGGACGCCTATGCGCGCTCGCGCGACCCGCGCGTGAAGCAGGTGATCGTGAGCATCGCCGCGGTGATGGACACCATCCTGGTGGCGTCCTCCGACGGCACCCTGGCCGCCGACGTGCGCCCGCTGGTGCGCCTGAGCGTGCAGGTGATCGCCGAGCAGAACGGCCGCCGCGAGCAGGGCCACTCCGGCGGCGGCGGCCGCTACGGCTACCGCGAGCTGATGGAAAACGGCCGCGCCCTGGCCTTCGCCGACGAAGCCGTGCGCCAGGCGCTGGTGAACCTGGATGCGGTCGACGCGCCGGCCGGCAGCATGACCGTGGTGCTCGGCCCCGGCTGGCCCGGCGTGCTGCTGCACGAGGCGATCGGCCATGGCCTGGAAGGCGACTTCAACCGCAAGGGCAGCTCCGCCTTCGCCGGCCGCATCGGCCAGCGCGTGGCGGCGCCGGGCGTCACCGTGGTGGACGACGGCACCCTGCCGGGCCGCCGCGGCTCGCTCAGCATCGACGACGAAGGCACGCCGACCGAGTGCACCACCCTGATCGAGGACGGCATCCTCAAGGGCTACATGCAGGACAAGCTCAACGCGCGCCTGATGGGCATGCAGCCCACCGGCAACGGCCGCCGCGAATCCTTCGCGCAGCTGCCGATGCCGCGCATGACCAACACCTACATGCTGGCCGGCCAGCACGATCCGCAGGAGATTCTCCGCTCGGTCAAGCGCGGCCTGTACGCGGTGAACTTCGGCGGCGGCCAGGTCGACATCACCAGCGGCAAGTTCACCTTCTCGGCGAGCGAGGCGTACCTGATCGAGGACGGCAAGGTCACCCGGCCGGTGAAGGGCGCCACCTTGATCGGTTCCGGCCCCGACGTGCTCACCCGCGTGTCGATGATCGGCAACGACCTGGCGCTCGACGAAGGCGTGGGCGTGTGCGGCAAGGACGGACAGAGCGTGCCGGTGGGCGTGGGCCAGCCGACCTTGCGCGTGGACGGCATGACGGTGGGCGGCACCGCTTCCTGATGTTTGCGATGCGCTTTCGCGCATGCGCTATTCGCGAGAAATCTCGCTGTATTCGCAAGGACTTTCTCGCTTTTTAAAAGGCAAACGAAAGCTTCTTCCCGTGTGCTAGCGGCACGCGGGGAGGGGCGGTGCGTTGCCGGGGAACGGGAGCTTCACAGGGGGAATCCAGACAAGGAACGGCGAGGTATCCGGGTTGCCTGCGTCCGGCGGCGTGCCGCCGGTACTCACGCCCATCACGGGCATCGAAGACAACCTTTTGGAGATGTTTTCATGCAGATGAAGAAGACCTCGTTGTGCCTGGCGCTTGCCGCGATCGTGGGGACGATCGCAGCCGCACCCGCCATGGCCGCAGGACCGAACAACGCGTGGGCGAACACCGCCACGCATGCGCACGAACTGGCCGCGACGGCGACCACCGCGGACCTGGCCGAAGCCAGCCTGCCGGTGCACGTCGAAGTGGTGCTGAAGCTGCAGAACCGCTCGGCGCTCGACGACTTCATCAAGGCCTCGCAGGACCCGGCCAACGCACTGTTCCACGCCCGGCTCAGCACCGCCGATGCGCAGGCGATGTTCTCGCCGAGCCAGGCGCAGGTGCAGGCGGTGGTCGACCATCTGCGCGGCGCCGGCTTCAGCAATATCCAGGTGTCGGCCAACCGCCTGATCGTTTCCGCCGACGGCAACGCCGGCAGCGCGCAGAACGCGTTCGCCACGCGCCTGGTCAAGGCGCACGACGCCGAAGGCCGCGCGGCCTACGCCAATATCGACGACGCCAAAGTGCCGGCCCATCTGGGCGACTCCGTGCTGGCCGTGGTCGGCCTGCAGACCGTCGCGCACCCGCACACCATGCTCAAACTGGCGGCGCGCAGCGGCACCAACGCCACCACCGGCGTGACCGGCCACAATCCCACCGCGTTCCCGACCATCTACAACGTGGGCAGCACGCCGAACGCATCCACGATCACCGTCGGCATCATCAGCGACGGCAACATGACCCAGCCGCTGAAGGACCTGGCCAGCTTCACCAGCGCCAATGGCCTGCCGGCGGTGAACACCCAGGTGGTGACGGTGGGTACGGCGGGTACCGATACCAGCGGCACGCCGGAATGGGACCTGGACAGCCAGGACATCGTGGCGATGTCCGGCGGCGTGGGCAAACTGATCTTCTACGCGGCCAACTCGCTGTCCAACAGCGCGCTCACCCAGGCCTACAACCAGGTGGTGACCGACAACCAGGCGCGCGTGATCAATGTGTCGCTGGGCGAGTGCGAGACGTCCGCCAACAGCGACGGCTCGATGGCCGCCGACGACCAGATCTTTGCGCTGGGCGTCGCGCAGGGGCAGACCTTCTCGGTCTCCACCGGCGACTCGGGTTCGAACGAGTGCAGCAAGGCGCCGCGCGGCACCACGCCGAGCTATCCGGCCAGTTCGCCCTACGTGGTGGCGGTGAGCGGCACCACGCTCAGCACCGGCACCGGCAACAGCTGGGCCGGCGAGACGCTATGGTCCAAGGCCGGCGGCAGCCCGAGCACGCTCGAACCCAAGCCGAGCTGGCAGACCCAGGGTGGCGGCACCACGCGCGACGTGGCCGACGTGGCGATGGATGCGGATCCGAACTCGGGCTCCATCATCATCGTCAATGGCAGCAACGCGCAGTACGGCGGCACCAGCCTGGCCGCGCCGCTGTTCGCGGCGACCTGGGCCCGCATGCTGGCGGGGCATTCGACCCTGGGCTTTGCCGGTCCGCATCTGTACCAGGTGCCGGCTACGGTCTATCACGACATCACCTCCGGCAGTAACGGCGGCGAGACGGCGACGGCCGGCTGGGACTATGCCAGCGGCTTCGGCAGCACCATCGTGACCAATCTCAACAGCAGCCTCTGAGGTTTCGCCACGCGCAAATGCAAAGGGGCGCCGCGAGGCGCCCCTTTGTCGTATCCGCCGGCGTAGGTTGGGGTTCGCCTGCGGCTCACCCCAACCTACGTCATTCGTCTTCGCCGGCGGCGGCCAGATCCTTCAGCAGCTGGAAGATCTCGCGGTACGCGCGCGGCGGCTTGTTCTTCTCGCGTTCCAGCCGCGCCTGGCGCAGCAGCGAGCGCAGGTGCTGGCGGTCGAGCTGCGGATAGGCGGCGATCAGTTCCGGCAGCGCGCTTTCCTCATCGGCGAGCAGCCTGTCGCGGGTGGCTTCTAGGCGATGCATCGCCGCGGTTTCCTGGCGCTGGCGCTCGCGGTTCTCGCCGAGCGCGGCGCGCACGCCGTCGAACACCTCGGTGTCGTGCTTGCGCATGGTCTTGGCCAGAAAGCCGAGCTGGCGCTTGCGTGCGATATGCGAGGTGATCTTGCGGGTGTTGGCGATCTCGCGCAGCACGTCTTCCGGCAGGTCGAGCTTGGCCAGGCGGCTGGGCGGCAGTTCGACCAGCTGCTGCGCGAGCTCCAGCACGGCCAGCGCATCGCGGCGCTGCTGCGTGCGGGTCGGGCCGTAGTCGTGGTCGGGATTGTCGGTGTAGGTGCGATGCACGGGTTCAGTCTCTTTCTGCGTCAGGGCGCGGCGATGGCCGCGCCAATGGCGATGCCGGGTTCGGCGCGTTCGAGCGCGAAGCGCGGCACGGTTTTTCCGTCGACCTGCACCGTCTCGCAGAACATCGCCGCGGGACGCACCCACAGGCCGTGCTCGCCGTACAGCGCCTGGTAGACCACCAGCGTTTCCATGGTCTCGCTGTGGCGGGCGGTGCCGAGCACGCGGTAAGGCTGCCCTTTGTAGTGACGGTACAGGCCGGTCTCCGGCACCATGGCGCTTTTCTCCGCGGCGAGGGCTTTGCATCGGCCGCGGCGCCCCCACGTCGGGAGGCTGCGCGGCTGCTGCTTGGAATGGGCCGCGTATTCTACCCGCCAGTCTTCAGGAAGCCCATGTGAGCGCGATTTCCGTTCCCTCCGACCGCAGCCAGCAGGATCTCGACCGCCTCGCCGATCTCGCCCAGGACGTCATCCGCCGCGCCCGCGCCGCCGGCGCCAGCCAGGCCGAGGTAGCCGCCAGCATCGACACCGGGCTGAGCGTGAACGTGCGCCTGGGCGAGGTGGAGACGGTGGAGCACACCCGCGACCGCGGCTTCGGCCTCACCGTGTACTTCGGCCAGCGCAAGGGCTCGGCCAGCACCGCCGACCTCAACCCGGACTCGATCCAGGCCACCCTGGACCAGGCCTGCGCCATCGCCCGCTACACCGAGGAAGATCCCGCCGCCGGCCTGGCCGACCCCGCGCGCATGGCCACGGTCTTCCCCGAGCTGGACCTGTGGCATCCCTGGGCGCTGGATACGCCGGCCGCGATCGAGCTGGGCCAGCGCGTGGAGCAGGCCGGCCGCGCGCAGGCCGGCATCACCAATTCCGAGGGCGCCAGCGTGCAGGCGGGCGAGAGCCTGTCGGTGTACGCCAATTCGCACGGCTTCGTCGGCCGCGAGCGCGGCACGCGGCATTCGCTGTCGCTGTCGCTGATCGCCGGCGACGAGGACGGCATGCAGCGCGACTACTGGTACGACAGCGTGCGCAGCGCTGACGATTTCATGAGCGCCGAGGCGCTGGGCCGCAAGGCCGCCGAGCGCACCCTGGCGCGGCTGGGCGCGCGCCGCCTGTCCACCCGCCAGAGCCCGGTGCTGTTCGCGCCGGAGCTTGCGCGCAGCCTGGTCGGCCACCTGGTGGGCGCGGTCTCCGGCGGCGCGCTGTACCGCCGCGCCAGCTTCCTGCTCGACCACGCCGGCAAGCAGGTGATGCCCTCGTGGCTGAACATCGTGGAGCGGCCGTTCCTCAGCCGCGGGCAGGGCTCGGGCGCGTTCGACGCCGAGGGCGTGGCCACGCGCGACAGTTCGCTGATCGAGGACGGCGTGCTCGCCCGCTACGTGCTGGGCAGCTATTCGGCGCGCAAGCTGGGGCTGGAATCGACCGGCAATGCCGGCGGCATCCACAACCTGATCGTGGAAGCCGGCGCCGCCGACGGCGGCCGCGACGACTTCGCCGGCATGCTGCGCCGCCTGGGCACCGGCCTGCTGGTGACCGAGGTGATGGGGCAGGGCGTGAACACCATCACCGGCGACTATTCGCGCGGCGCGGCGGGCTTCTGGGTCGAGAACGGCCAGCTCGCCTACCCGGTGGAGGAAATCACCATCGCCGCGAACCTGCGCGACATGTACCTGGGGATCCAGGCGGTGGGCACCGACGTGGACCCGCGCTCGCATCTGCTGACCGGGTCGATCCTGCTGGACAGGATGACCATCGCGGGCGAGTGAGTCCGGCCGGACGGCCGCATAGGCCGCCCGTTGGCTCGGCAAACCGCCGCGCCCCTTGCTAGCATCGGCGCCACCGGCACCGAGGCCGGATCACCGCATGGCCAGGAGAGCACGCAATGAGCGTCCCACCCGAATCCGTCGAGCCTACCGATCCGACACCGCCCTCGGACATGCCGAGCGCCGAGGAGCGCCAATGGGCCATGCTGGCCCATCTGTCGGCCCTGCTGGGCACCCTGGTCACCGGCGCCTGGTTCGGCATCGGCTGCTTCCTGGGGCCGCTGATCATCTGGCTGGTGAAGCGCGAGACGATGCCCTTCGTCGACGACCAGGCCAAGGAAGCGCTGAACTTCAACATCACCATGGCGATCATCGCGGTCGTGCTGCTGCTGATCACCGTGCTCACCTTAGGCATAGGCATCATCCTGGCCGTGCCGGCCGGCATCATCATCGGCATCGCGTGGCTGGTGCTGGTGATCATGGCGACGATCAAGTCGAACGAAGGCGAGCGGTACCGCTATCCGTTCTGCCTGCGCCTGATCAAGTAAGCCGGCTTGCCGGCGCAACGAAAGAGGCAGCCCACGGGCTGCCTCTTTGCGTTTCAGTGGTGGCGCCGCGCCGCGTACAGCGCCAGCCGTTCCAGCAGCGCGCCGCGTTCGCCCAGCGGGGCGATTGCCTGCAGCGCGGTGGCAGTGAGTTCGTCCAGCCGCGCGCGCGAGGCGTCCAGGCCGATGATCGAAGGGAAGGTCGGCTTGTCGTCGGCCGCGTCCTTGCCGGCGGTCTTGCCGATCACGGCGGACTCGCCTTCCACGTCGAGGATGTCGTCGCGCACCTGGAAGGCCAGGCCCACGGCGTGGGCGTAGCGGTCCAGCGCGTCGAGCGTGGCTTGGTCGGCCCTGGCGGCCAGCGCGCCCAGGCGCACCGAGGCGCGGATCAGCGCGCCGGTCTTGCAGGCGTGCATGTGTTCCAGCGCGGCCAGGCTCAGCGTGCCGCCGACCGCGCCCAGGTCCAGCGCCTGTCCGCCGGCCATGCCTTCGGCCCCGCAGGCGCGGCCCAGGCTGCGCAGCATGGCCAGGCAGCGGGCGGGGTCGGTGTGGCCGTCGTTGGCCAGCAGTTCGAAGGCCAGCGCCTGCAGCGCGTCGCCGGCCAGGATCGCCATGGCCTCGCCGAACACCACGTGGCAGGTGGGGCGGCCGCGGCGCAGGTCGTCGTCGTCCATCGCCGGCAGGTCGTCGTGCACCAGCGAGTAGGCGTGGATCAGTTCCACCGCGCAGGCCGGCGCATCCAGCGCCGCGCCGTCCTCGCCCAGCGCGTGGCCGGCGGCGTACACCAGCAGCGGACGCAGCCGCTTGCCGCCGCCCAGCACGGCATAGCGCATGGCGCGGTGCAGGTCGGCGGGGGAGCGTTCTTCGGCGGGGAGGGCGCCGGCGAGAGCCTGGTCGGCGCGGACGATCAGCGCCTTCAGCGCCGGACCTAGATCAAAGTTCGGGTTCAAACGGTTCTGCGCTGTCGGGGTGTTCGGGGTCGAGCAGCAGGCGCACGCGCAGTTCGGCCTGTTCCAGGGCCTGCTGGCAGTGGCGATAGAGGCCGATGCCGCGCTCGAACGAGGCCAGGGAGTCGTCCAGGCTCAGGTCGCCGCCTTCCATGCGCGCCACCAGCTGTTCGAGCTCGTCCAGCGAATGTTCGAAATCGGCGGGAGCAGCGGGTTCGGCAGGGGCGGGTGCGGGCTTGACCATGGCCGGAAAAATTAACGCAGCACCCGCGCGGAATCAATCCGCGCGAGACTGAAAAGCATGTCGGAACGCGCCCGGCCGGCTGGCGGCACAGCACCGCGGCTCAGCCGGCGGGCCGCCAGCGCGGCTGCCCGCCGGCAGCGCGGAACCGGTCCGCGCCGGCATCGCTGCGCCAGCGATCGGCGACGGCGAGCAATTCCTCGCCGGCATAGATCAGCGGACAGGCCGCACGCTGCCACGGCGGCAATTCGCCCTGCTGGAACAGGTCGCGCAGTTCGCGCGTGTGGCGGTCGCCGCTGGGGCGCAGGCGTTCGCCGCCCCGGCGCAGGCGCACGGTCAGCGGCTCGCGCAGCGGCCTGCCTTGCCACTCCAGCAGGCCGCCATCGGGCAGGGGCAGCGGCTGGCCCGTCCATGCCGCCTCCCAGTTCGGCGCGGGCGCCGGTGCCGGCGGCACGGCCCACAGGCGGCCTTTCCAGATGCGCAGGTCGGTGTCCGGCCAGTGGATGCAAGGCACGCGTCCTTCGCGCAGCTCGCGCAGCTGGCGTTCGACCTGTGCGCGTTGCGCCAGGGTGGGGATGCGCCGTCCGCGGGCGCGCAGCCAGTGGTCGAGCAGCGGGTCGCGCAAGGCGGGCGGCAAGGCGAGCCATGCCGCCGCGTCGAGGCTGCCGGTGGCGCGGTCGTGCAGCCGCTCGAATTGCACCAGCCACTGCTCGCGCAGCGTGTCCGCCGCGGCGCGCTGGTGCGCGGCGGCGTGCAGGATGGCATCGATCGCGTGCGGCCAGTGTTCCATCACGCGCGGCAGCACTTGATGGCGCAGATAGTTGCGCGACAGCTGCGTGTCGGCATTCGACGGATCGTCGATCGCCGGCAGGCGATGGCGCAGCACGTACTCGCGCAGCACCTCGCGCGGCGTGCGCAGCAGCGGACGCCACAGCAGGCCCGCGCCGAGCGGACGCAGCTCGCGCATGCCGCCCAGCCCTTCCGGACCGCCGCCGCGCAGCAGCTTGAGCAGCACGGTCTCGGCCTGGTCGTCGCGGTGATGGCCGAGCAGCAGGAGTTCGTGCTCGCGCAGCACGTCGGCGAATGCGGCATAGCGTGCGTGGCGCGCCGCGGCTTCCAGTCCCTCGCCGCCCTGGCGCTGCACCTGCACGCGCACGACGCTGCAGGCGATCTCCAGCACGGAGCAGAACTGCCGCGCCTGCTCGGCCCAGGCGCCGCTGTGCGCATGCAGGCCGTGGTCGACATGCACGGCGCGCAATCCGCGAGCCCGCGCTTGTTCCAGTCCGGCCAGCGCATGCAGCAGTGCGGTGGAATCGGGCCCACCACTGAAGGCGACGCACAGGCCGCCCGCGGGTTGTTCGTGCAAGGCCTGCCGCAGTCGTGCGTGCAGTGGTTCGGCGTTACTCACGAGTCACGGGTTTCTTCGACTTGTTGCGCACGTAGATCACCTTCGGCCGCCCTTCGCCCGGACTGCGCGCATCCACCTCGAACAGCGAGGTGGCGGCGATCAGTTCGCTGAGCTTGTTGTAGCCGTAGCTGCGCGCGTCGAAGTTCGGCCGCTGCTTGGTGATGATCGACCCGACGCCGCCGAGCCCGGCCCAGCCTTCGTCGTCCGAGGCCGCTTCCACCGCGTTGCGCAGCAGGTTGACCAGGCCGCTGTCCTGCTTCAGCTGGGCGGCGGTGCGCGGCTGGCGCGGCGCTTCCTCGTCGGGCTTGGCGAGCAGGATGTCGGTGTAGATGAACTTGTCGCAGGCGGCGACGAACGGGTCCGGCGTCTTGCGCTCGCCGAAGCCGTACACGATCAGGCCGGATTCGCGGATGCGCGCGGCCAGGCGGGTGAAGTCGCTGTCGCTGGAGACGATGCAGAAGCCGTCGAAGCGGCCGGAGTACAGCAGGTCCATCGCATCGATGATCATTGCCGAGTCGGTGGCGTTCTTGCCGCTGGTGTAGCCGAACTGCTGGATCGGCTGGATCGACTGCGTGAGCAGCTGTTCCTTCCAGGTCTTCAGGTGATGGCTGGTCCAGTCGCCGTAGGCGCGCTTGACGTGCGCGGTGCCGTACTTGGCCACTTCGGCGAGCAGGGCCTCGGCGAGATTCGGCTGCGCGTTGTCGGCATCGATCAGGACGGCGAGCTTGGTGCTGTCGCTGGCCATGGCGGCCTCCGGCGGAATGGGCCGGGGGATGATAGCGCTAAGGAAACGCGGCGTAGGTTGGGGTGAGCGCAGCGAACCCCAACGTGAGGATGGCGTGGGAGGCCTGTTGGGGTTCGCCTTTGGCTCACCCCAACCTACGCGCTTCGTTGTTACTCGCTGTACGCGCCGTACCCGCGCAGCCGGTGATAGCGCTGCTCCAGCAGTTCGTCGATCGGCAGCGCCTCCAGCTCGTCGAGCTGGTTCATCAGCACGGCCTTCAGGCGCACCGCCATCGAATGCGGATTGCGGTGGGCGCCGCCCAGCGGCTCGCGCACCACCTTGTCGATCAGGCCCAGCTCCAGCAGGCGCGGCGCGGTGAGGCCCAGGGCCTCGGCGGCGTCCTTGGCCTTTTCGGCGCTCTTCCACAGGATCGAGGCGCAGCCTTCGGGCGAGATCACCGAATACGTGGAGTACTGCAGCATCACCGTGCGGTCGCCCACGCCGATGGCCAGCGCGCCGCCGGAGCCGCCTTCGCCGATCACGGTGCACACGATGGGCACGCGCAGGTCGGCCATTTCCAGCAGGTTGCGCGCGATTGCCTCGCTCTGGCCGCGCTCCTCGGCGCCGACGCCGGGGTAGGCGCCGGGGGTGTCGATGAGCGTGAGCAGCGGCAGCTTGAAGCGCTCGGCCAGCTTCATCAGGCGCAGCGCCTTGCGGTAGCCCTCCGGGCGCGGCATGCCGAAGTTGCGGCGCACCTTGCCCTTGGTATCGCGCGCCTTCTGGTGGCCGATGATCACCACCGGGCGGCCGTTGATGCGGCCGATGCCGCCGACGATGGCGGCGTCGTCCGCGTAGGCGCGGTCGCCGGCCAGCTCGTGGAATTCGTCGCAGATCACGCTGATGTAATCCAGCGTGTAGGGGCGGGCCGGGTGGCGCGACAGCTGGGTGATCTGCCAGGAGCTGAGGTTGCGGAAGATCTCCGCGGTCTTCACCTTCAGCTTCTCGCGCAGCCGGACCACCTCGTCCTCGATGTTGAACGCCTGCCCGTGGCTGGCGTGGCGAAGCTCTTCGATCTTCGCTTCCAGTTCGGCGATGGGTTGTTCGAAATCGAGGAAGTTCGGGTTCATTCGATGCTATGGAGAGACGCAGAAGCCGCGCAGTATACCGGGGCGGCGGGAAAGGCGGAGAACGGGGCCGTATGGGGTGGAGCCGGCAATAGGGAATGGGGAATCGAGAATAGGAAGAGCAGGCGCCCACAAGCTCGTGGGACGGCGCTCTTACCTATTCTCGATTCCCCATTCCCTATTCCCCGCGGCCTTCGGCCGTCCTGACGATGCGCAGCTTGGCCGCCTGCACCCCGGGCACGGCGCGCACGGCGCGCAGCAGGGCCGGGATGGCCTCCACCCGCCATTCGTCGCCCAGCTCCAGGTCGGCCTGGGCGACGGCGTTGTGGTAGCCGTGCAGCACCACGCTGGTGCGTCCGTTGCGGTAGCCGGCCAGGATCTGGCGCAGCTGGTCGACGAAGCCGGGGCCGACGCCGTTCAGCTTCACATGCAGCACGCGGGCGAAGCGGCGGCAGGCGTCGGCCAGGGTGTGGGCGCTGCGCGCGCGCACGGCGAAGCCGCCGCCGGAGAAATCGTCGATGCGCAGGCCGCCCTCGACCACCAGGATCTCGTCGCGCGTCAGCAGCGGCGCCACCTGCTGGTACAGCTCGCCGAAGAAGCTCACCTCGATGATGCCGGTGCCGTCTTCCAGCCGCACGAAGGCGTCGCTCTCGCCGCGCTTGCGGATGGCGGTGACCATGCCGGCCACGGTCCAGGGCGTGTCGGGGCCGCGGCGGAAGCGGTTGTCCTCGTCGCCCTTGCGCGGGCGCGGCGGCTGGTAGCGGTCGGCGATCTCGCCCAGCGGGCAGGTGGACAGCTGCAGCAGTTCTTCGCGCCAGGGGTCGGTGGGATGGCCGGAAAGGTAATGGCCCAGCGTGTCGCGTTCGCCTTGCAGCTTCTGCTCCAGCGGCCATTCGGGGGCGGTGGGCAGGTCGATCTGCACTACGGGCGCTACCGCACCCATCATGGCTCCGAACATATCGTTCTGCCCCGACTGCTTGTCGCGCAGATGCTGCTCCGCCGCCTTGATCGCATCCGGCAGCTGCAGCATCAGGCTGGCGCGGGTCGGCGCCAGCGCGTCCAGCGCGCCGGAAAGAATCAAGGCCTCCAGCACGCGGCGGTTGAGCTTGGTGGAGTCGACGCGGCGGCAGAAATCGGCCAGGTCCTTGTAGGCGCCGCCGCGCTTGCGTTCTTCGGCGATCGACTCGCAGGCGCCCTGGCCGACACCCTTGATGGCGCCCAGGCCGTAGCGGATCACCTTCGGTTCCACCGCGACGAACATGAACTCCGAGGCATTGACGTCCGGCGGCAGTACGGTCAGCCCGATCGCCTTGGATTCGTCGATGAAGGTCACCGCCTTGTCGGTGTTGTCCATGTCCGACGAGATCGTCGCGGCCATGAACTCGGCGGGGTAGTGCGCCTTCAGCCACGCGGTCTGGTAGGAGACCAGCGCATAGGCGGCGGCGTGCGACTTGTTGAAGCCGTAGCCGGCGAACTTCTCCATCAGGTCGAAGATCTCGTCGGCCTTTTCGCCGGAGAGTCCGTCCTTGGCGGCGCCCTCGCGGAACTTGGCGCGTTCCTTCGCCATCTCCTCGAGCTTCTTCTTGCCCATCGCGCGGCGCAGCAGGTCGGCGCCGCCGAGCGAATAGCCGCCCACGATCTGCGCCATCTGCATCACCTGCTCCTGGTAGACCATGATGCCGTAGGTCTCTTTCAGGATCGGCTCGACGCGCGGGTCGGGGTACTGCACTTCCTCGCGGCCGTGCTTGCGCGCGACGAAGCTGGGGATCAGGTCCATCGGGCCGGGGCGGTACAGCGCCACCAGGGCCACGATGTCTTCGAAGCGGTCGGCGCGCGCATCTTTCAGCATGCGCTGCATGCCGGAGGATTCGAGCTGGAACACCGCCACCGTCCTGGCCTGCTGCAGCAGCTTGTAGGTGGCGGCGTCGTCCAGCGGCAGCGCGGCGATGTCCAGCGGCTCGCCGCCTTCCTTCGCGCGGCGCGCGTTGATCGCCTTCACCGCCCAGTCGATGATGGTGAGCGTGCGCAGGCCGAGGAAGTCGAACTTCACCAGGCCCACGGCTTCGACGTCGTCCTTGTCGTACTGCGTGACCACGCCCGCGCCGCCGGCTTCGCAGTACAGCGGGGCGAATTCGGTGAGCGGCTTGGGCCCGATCACCACGCCGCCGGCATGCTTGCCGGCGTTGCGGGTGAGGTTTTCCAGGCTCAGCGCCAGGTCGATCAGCGTTTTCGCTTCCTCGTCCTGGTCGTACAGGTCGCAGAATTCCTTGACGACGCGGTCGGGTTCTTTCTTGGCTTTCTCCGAGCGGCCCAGCGCGCACGACAGCGTGAGGTCGAGCGGGCGCGGTGGAATCAGCTTGGCGATCTTGTCGACCGCGTTGTAGCCCATGCCCAGCACGCGGCCGGAGTCGCGCAGCACCGCCTTCGCGGCCATCGAGCCGTAGGTGATGATCTGGCTGACGTGGTCGCGGCCGTACTTGCGCGCGACGTAGTCGATCACCTCGTCGCGGCGGTCCATGCAGAAGTCGATGTCGAAGTCGGGCATCGACACGCGTTCGGGATTGAGGAAGCGCTCGAACAGCAGGTTGAACGGCAGCGGGTCCAGGTCGGTGATCTTCAGCACCCAGGCCACCAGCGAGCCCGCGCCCGAACCGCGTCCCGGACCCACCGGAATGCCGTTCTGCTTACCCCAGTTGATGAAGTCCGCCACGATCAGGAAGTAGCCGGGGAAGCCCATCTTGATGATCACGTCCAGCTCGCGGTCGAGCCGGGCGATGTAATCGTCCAGGGTGTAGCCGGGCGCCAGCGGATGGGTGGCGAGGCGCTCCTTCAGGCCTTGGTGCGACAGCTCGCGGATATAGCTGCCCAGGTCGTGGCCTTCCGGCACCGGGAAGTTCGGCAGGTAATAGGTGCCGAAGCTCAGTTCCAGCGTGCAGCGCCTGGCCAGCTCGACGGTGTTTTCCAGCGCCTCGGGGATGTCCGCGAACAGCTCGGCCATCTGCGTGGGCGTCTTCAGGTATTGCTGGTCGCTGTACTCGCGCGGGCGCTTGGGGTCGGCCAGCACGCGGCCCTGGTGGATGCAGACGCGCGCCTCGTGCGATTCGAAGTCGCTCTGGCGCAGGAAGCGCACGTCGTTGCTGGCGATCACCGGCAGGTCGAGCTCGGCGGCCAGCGCCAGCGCGGCGGCGTTCCAGGTTTCCTCGCCCTCGCGGCCGCAGCGGGTGAGCTCCAGGTACAGGCGGTCCTGGAACAGCCGCGCGAACGGGCGCAGGCGCGCGGCCGCGGCGGCGACGCCCTGGTTGACCGCGATGCGCGCCACTTCGTGTTCGCGCCCGATCAGGGCGATCAGGCCTGCGCTCGCCTGCGGCGTGAGCCAGGCCATTTCGGCCATCGGCTTGCCGTTGCCTTGGCCTTCGCGCCATACGCGCGAGACCAGGCGCGACAGGTTCAGATAACCGTCGCGGTTCTGGCAGAGCAGGGTGACGCGCGAGGGGCGCGGGTCGTCCGGCATCGACAGCCACAGGTCGCTGCCGCCGATCGGCTTGATGCCGGCCGCGCTGCAGGCTTTGTAGAACTTCACCAGCGCGAACATGTTCGTCTCGTCGGTGAGCGCGACGGCGGGGATGCCTTCGCGCACGCAGGCGTCGACCAGCGCTTTGATGCGGATGGTCGAGTCGACCAGCGAGTATTCGCTGTGCAGGTGGAGGTGGGCGAAGCGGACGGTCATGCGGACTCACGCGGTGAGTTTGGGGAGGCTAGCTGGCGCTTGCGGGCGGGGCAAGATTGACTTCCGCCGAGTTTGTGCGGCGCGGCTTTGCGCCGCGCCCGGCGTAGGTTGGGGTGAACGTGGTGAACCCCAACGGGGGGCTGGTGATGTGCTGTCGTGTGAGTGTCTCGCCGTTGGCGAGGGTTTCGCCCCGCTGCCGCGGGGCGAGTTACTTCTTCTTTGCGTGCCCAAAGAAGAAGTAACCAAGAAGAAAGGGCACCCTGCTTGGCGCCCTCAGCAGCAAAGCTGCTGAGGGTCCGTGAGGGCTGGCCGGGCTTTTTGACAGGGCATCCATGCCCTGATCAAAAAGGCGGGGACATCGTGTCCCCGCCCCCCTGCGGGGGCCTTTTCGTCCAGCCCTCACCGCCGGCGCCAAGGGGACCCGGTAGAGCAAAAGCGCACAAGCGGAACGCCGCGGCTGCGCCGCGAGCTCTTCGCTTGATTGTCGCCCCGCCCGTCATCCCCCTCTCCCCGCCGGGGAGAGGGTCGGGGTGAGGGGCGGCACTTGCCACAAGGCCGCAACCACAGGCCCCACCCGATTCCAGTTGCCACGGCAGCCCCTGGCTGGCATGGTTCCTGGCTCTCTACCGCGCCCCGGAGCGCTCCGATGTCGTTGATCCGTTCGCTGTTTGCCGTGAAGCCTGTCGAGGCCTCGCTCACTGCCGATGATTCGCTGCGGCGGACGCTGGGGCTGAAGGAGCTGATCGTGCTGGGCGTGGGTGCGGTGATCGGCGCGGGTATTTTCGTGATCACGGGGCAGGCGGCGGCGGAGCATGCGGGGCCGGCCTTGACCTTGTCGTTCGTGCTGGCGGGGCTGGCGGCGGCGCTGGCGGCGCTGAGCTATGCGGAGTTCGCGGCGATGCTGCCGGTGTCGGGCAGTGCCTATGTCTACGCCTATGCCACGTTCGGCGAGCTGCTGGCCTGGTTTATCGGGTGGAACGTGGTGGCGGAATATCTGCTGGCGGTTGGCGGTGTCGTCCGTGGCGGTGGGCTGGTCCGGTTACGGCGTGGGTCTGCTGAAGACGCTGGGTATCCATGTGCCGGAGGCGCTGGCCAATGCGCCGCTGAGCTTCAAGGACGGGCATCTGCAGTTCACCGGCGCGCTGCTGAATCTGCCGGCGCTGCTGGTGGTCGCGGCGCTTACCGCGCTGCTGTATCGCGGGACGAAGCAATCCACGGCGTTCGCCAGCGTGGTGGTGGCGCTGAAGGTGATCGTGGTGGTGCTGTTCGTGGTGTGCGGGTTGCAGTACGTGGACCCCGCGCTGTGGCACCCGTACGTGCCGCAGAACCAGGGCGGCGATCACTACGGCTGGGCCGGCGTGTTCCGCGCGGCGACCAGCGTGTTCTATGCCTACATCGGCTTCGACGCGGTGGCGACGGCGGCGCAGGAAACGCGCAACCCGCAGCGCAACGTGCCGGCGGGCATCCTGATTTCGCTGGCGGTGTGCACGGTGCTGTACATCATCGTGGCGGCGGTGCTCACCGGCCTGGTGCCGTACCCGCAGCTGGGCACGGCCGAGCCGGTGGCGACGGCGCTGGCGGCGCATCCGCCGCTGGCCTGGCTGAAGCTGCTGACCCAGGTGGGCGCGGTGGCGGGGCTGACCTCGGTGATCCTGGTGATGCACCTGGGCCTGTCGCGCATCCTCTACACCATGGCCGGCGACGGCCTGCTGCCGACCTTCTTCGGCGCGGTGCACGAGCGCCACCAAACGCCGCACCGCACCACCCTGCTGGTGGGCACGGTGGGCGGCATCCTGGCCGCGGTGTTTCCGCTCAGCCTGCTGGGCGACCTGCTTTCGATGGGCACGCTGCTGGCTTTCGCCACGGTGTGCATCGGCGTGCTGGTGCTGCGCCGCACGCATCCGAACCTGCCGCGCGGCTTCCGCGTGCCGGCCGCGCCGGTGGTGTGCAGCCTGGGCGTGCTGGTGTGCGGCTTCCTGCTGGCGCAGATGAACCTGGCCAACTGGATCCTGCTCGGCGCGTGGACCGCGCTGGGCATGCTGATCTACATCGCCTACGGTTATCGGCACAGCCTGCTGCGCGGGCGTTGAGCGGCAGCCCCGCTTCCGTTGGGGTTCGCCTTTGGCTCACCCCAACCTGCGTGTGCGGGGTCAGGAAATGCGGAAGCGTTCGTTGCCGTCGGGCTGGTCGATGAAGTGATCGAGGCCGCTCACCTTCAGCGGGTGCAGGTTGTAGTCGACGTGGGCGGTATCCAGCAGCGGCGGCGCGTCCTGCGTAGACACGGTGGAGATCGCGGCCGGGTCCGCCGACGGGGCGTCGCCACCGTTCGGGACGACGGTGAGTGGCGTGTTGGGAAGTGTCATGGCTGAACTCCTGCGGCGTCTTGCATGCGCCGCTGGCGTGTTCCGCGTGGCGACGCGGAAGGCTGTACCTTGCGTCCGTGCCTGAAGCGGCGACCGTGCCGCGGAACCGGGGTGGCTCGGCGGTCGGCGGGGCGGTCGGCCCGGCTTCGTCCTGCTTCGAACCTTCGATGCGCGCCGCTGGAGAAGGGTTGCGCGGCGCGTGCCAGGGCGAAGCGCCGGTCGGATGGGCTCGGGGCCTGGTCCGACCGTGGAGCCAGTCTAGACCCGCATCGCAAGAAAAAACCCGTGTCGAAGGGCATGACGGAAATCGTTTGCGGGCAGCGGCTTTTGGCCTCGTTGATGCTTTGCGCCCGTGGGCGAACAGCCGTCTAAAAAAGCACGCCCTGATCGAGCATGATCTTCACCGGCGCAAAGCTGCGGCGGTGCTCGGCGCACGGCCCCAGCCGCTGCAGCGCTTCGAAATGCGCCGGCGTGGGATAGCCCTTGTGCGCGGCGAAGCCATAGCCGGGGTACTGCGTTTCCATCGCCACCATCAGGCGGTCGCGGGTGACCTTGGCCAGGATCGAGGCGGCGCTGATCGCCGGCTCCAGCGCATCGCCGCCGACGATGGCGCGGCCGGGGCAGGGCAGGTTCTTCGGCAGCGCATTGCCGTCGATCCAGGCCTCGTGCGCCACCAGCGACAGGCCCGCGACGGCGCGGCTCATCCCGGCCATGGTGGCCTGGAAGATATTGAGCTGGTCGATCTCGGTGACGCTCATGGCGACGATGCAATGCGCCAGCGCATTCGCCACGATCTGCGGATACAGCGACTCGCGCTTCGCTTCGGTGAGCTTCTTCGAATCGTTCAAGCCGTCGATCGGGCGCTTGGGATCGAGAATGACCGCGGCCACCACCACCGGCCCCGCGAGCGGGCCGCGGCCGGCTTCGTCGACGCCGGCGATATGGCGCAGCGCTTTCCTGTTCATCGCGGACGCTCGATCAGTTCGATGATCGCGTCGGCCGCATGGTCGCCCGCTTCGCCTTCCAGCTCGCCGCGCAGCGCGCGGTGCAATTGCTCGAAGGCGGCGACGATCTCGCCGCGGCGCTGGCTGTCCTGGAACAGCGCGAGCACGGCGGCGGAGAGTTTCTCCGGCGTGCAGTCGTCCTGCATCAGCTCCGGCGCCAGCATGGCCCGCTCGCCGAGGCCGCAGGCGCGGGCCAGGATGTTCGGCAGCGCGTAGACGTCGGTCTTCAGCATGTTCAGCGCGCGCGCGATGCGGTAGCTGATCGGCGACACGCGGTAGCCGACCACCATCGGACGCTTGGCCAGCATGGCTTCCAGCGTGGCGGTGCCGGAAGCGAGCAGCACCACGTCGGCGGCGAGCATCGCTTCGTGCGCGCGGCCGTCGAGCAGGATGGGGGTGTCATCGTTGCCGGGACCTTCGCCGAGCATCGCTTTCAGCGTCGCGTGCACGCGCGTGTTGGCCGCCGGAACGATGATGCGCAGGCCCGGCAACTGCGCGGCCACGCGGCGCGCCGCATCGAGAAACACGCGGCCCAGCTTTGCCACTTCCGAGGCGCGGCTGCCCGGCAGCACGGCCAGCACCGGTGCGTTCTGCGGCAGTTGCAGGAAGTCGCGCGCGCCGACGCGGTCGGAGACCAGGGCGAAGCGGTCCGCCAGCGGGTGGCCGACGAAGCGCGCGTCGACGCCGTGGCGCGCATAGATCGCCGGCTCCATCGGGAACAGGCACAGCACGCGGTCGGCGCTGCGGCCGATCCTGGCCGCGCGCTCCTCGCGCCAGGCCCACACGGACGGGCTGACGTAGTGCACGGTGCGCAGGCCGGCGGCGCGGACGCGCTGTTCCACGCCGAGGTTGAAATCCGGTGCGTCGATGCCGACCACTACCGCGGGTTGCGCCGCGATCAGCCGCGCCACCAGTTCCTTGCGCAGGCGCAGCAGGCGGGGCAGGTGGCTGATCACTTCGGCGAAGCCGAACAGCGACAGCTCGCGGATGTCGTACCAGGATTCGAAACCCTGCGCCTGCATGCGCGCGCCGCCGATGCCGGCGAAGCGGGCGCCGGGGTAGCGCTTGCGCAGAGCCACGATGAGGTCGGCGCCGAGCTGGTCGCCGGAGTCTTCTCCGGCGATGAGTGCGATGACGATGGGGGTTTCGGCGGCTGAGCTCATGGCGTCAGCGTGCGAGAGCCCGCTCGCTGCGATCCAGGAATTCCAGCATCGAGCGCACGTCGTCGCTTTCCTGCGCCAGCGACACCAGCTGCTCGCGCGCGTCGGCCTGGGTCAGGCCGGCCATGTACAGCGTGCGGTAGGCGCGCTTGATCGCGGCGATGCGGGTGGGGTCGAAGCCGCGGCGCTTAAGGCCTTCGCTGTTGATGCCGCGCGGGCGGCCGCGCTGCTCGTTGGCCATCATCACGAACGGCGGCACGTCGGAGCCGACCAGGCAGCCCATGCCGATGAAGGCGTGCGCGCCGACCTTGCAGAACTGATGCACGCCGGAGAAGCCGGACATGATCACGAAGTCGCCGATCTCCACGTGCCCGGCCAGCGCCGAGTAGTTGGAGAACACGGTGTTGTTGCCGATCTGGCAGTCATGCGCCACGTGCACGTAGGCCAGCAGCCAGTTGTCGTTGCCGATGCGGGTGATGCCGCCGCCGTCGCCCGTGCCGCGGTTGACCGTGACGAATTCGCGGATCAGGTTGCGGTCGCCGATGACCAGCTCGGTGCGCTCGCCCTGGAACTTCTTGTCCTGCGGCGCGCCGCCGAGCGAGGCGAACTGGCTGATGCGGTTGTCGCGGCCGATGCGGGTGGGGCCTTCGATCACCACGTGCGGACCGACGACCGTGCCCTCGCCGATCTCCACCTCGGCGCCGATCACGCTGTAGGCGCCGACGCTGACGTTGGCGCCCAATTTGGCGGAAGGATCGATCTGTGCGGTGGGGTGGATGGCGCTGGCCTGGCTCATTTGTCGGACCTCGCCGCGCAGACCAGCGTGCAGGAAGCGACCTTCTTGCCGTTGACGCGGCTCTCGGCCTCGAACATGCCCATGCCGCGCAGCAGGCGCAGCAGCTTCACTTCCATCAGCAGCTGGTCGCCCGGCACCACCGGGCAGTAGAAGCGCGCGTCGTCCACCTTGGCCAGGTAGAACAGCGGGCTGCCGGTGTCGCCCTTCATGCGGCTGCTGATCTGGGTGAGCAGGCCGGCGGTCTGCGCCATGGCCTCCACGATCAGCACGCCGGGCATTACCGGATGGCCCGGGAAATGGCCCTGGAAGAACGGCTCGTTCATGGTCACGTTCTTCAGGCCCACCACGCGGTGGTCCGGCTCCAGCTCGATCACCCGGTCCACCAGCAGGAACGGATAGCGGTGCGGCAGCAGCTTCTGGATCTGCTCCACCGTCACCGGCAGGTGGTAGGGCTCGGTCTTGTCACTCATTGTTGCTGTCCTTCTCCAGCGCCGAAAGCCGGCGCACGTACTCGTCAAGGTGCTTGAAACGGGCCGCATTGCGCCGCCACAGGCGGTTTTCCTGCAACGGTACCCCCGAGGAATACTCGCCGGGCTCGCGGATCGAATGGGTCACCAGGCTCTTGGCCGTAATGGTAACCCGGTCGGCCAGCTCCAGATGGCCCAGCACGCCGGCGTTGCCGCCGATCATGCAGTAGCGGCCGATCTTCGCGCTGCCGGCCACCGCGGCGCAGCCGGCCATGGCGGTGTGCGCGCCGACGTGGACGTTGTGGGCGATCTGGATCTGGTTGTCCAGGCGCACGTCCTCTTCCAGCACGGTGTCTTCCAGCGCGCCGCGGTCGATGGTGGTGTTGGCGCCGATCTCGCAGTCGTCGCCGATGCGCACGCCGCCGAGCTGCGGCAGCTTGATCCAGTGGTCTTTGTCGAAGGCGAGGCCGAAGCCGTCCGAGCCGATCACCGCGCCGGGGTGGACCAGCACGCGCTTGCCCAGGGTCACGCGGGTGACCAGGGTAACCCGCGCCACCAGCCGCGACTGCGCGCCCACCGTGCAGCCGGCGCCGACGATGCAATGCGGGCCGAGCACGGCGCCGTCTTCGATCACGGCGTCTTCTTCCACCACGCAGCAGGGGCCGATGCTGGCCGTCGGCGCGATGCGCGCGGCGGGCGAGACCACGGCGCTGGCATGGATGCCGGCGGGCGAAGCGGGCAGGCGCTCGAACAGCGCGGCGATCTTGGCGTAGGCGACGTAGGGGTCCTTGGCGATGAGTGCGGCGGTGGGACAGTCGCTGAGGTTTTCTTCGCGCAGCACCACCACGCCGGCGCGCGCGCCGGCGAGCTGGGCGCCGTACTTGCTGTTGGACAGGAAGCTCAGCTGGCTGGGGCCGGCGCCGGCCAGGGTGCCGACGCCGTCGATCACGCGCTGGCCGTCGCCCTGGAAGGCCAGGCCGAAGCGTTCGGCCAGCTCGGCCACGGTGTATTGGAAGGTGCTCATGCGGGCTCCCTGGCGGTGCGGGCATTGTAGGGCGCGGGGGGCGCGGCGTCTTTCCGCACGGGCAAAAGAAAGCGCGGCCGTGGCCGCGCTTTCGGGGGTGTTGCGGTGCTTCGGACCCTGCCGGTCAGATGATTGCCCGGCTTAGAACTGGCTGCCGAAGGTGAACTGGATGCGCTCTTCGTAGTGACGATCTTCCTTCTTGGAGCGGATCGGCGTGGCGAAGTTGATGATCAGCGGGCCGATCGGCGCCTGCCACTGCAGCGAGATACCGGTCGAGGCGCGCAGCTCCGAAGCCTTGAAGGCGCTGTAGTCCTTGTACACGTTGCCGACGTCGACGAACCACGACACGCGGGCGGTGTTCACGTCCTTCAGGAACGGCAGCGGGATGAACACCTGCGCCGTACCCAGCACCTTGAACGCGCCGCCGACCGGCTGGGCGTAGGTGTAGTAGCCACCGTTGCAACGGCCGTCCTTGTCGGCCTGCAGCGGCTTGCCGCTGGCGTCGGTGCCCACGCAGAGCTTCGGGCCCAGCGTGTTGTCCTGGAAGCCGCGCACGTCGCGCACGCCGCCGGAGTAGTAGTTCTCCCAGAACGGGAAGTCGATCTTCTGGCCCTTCACGTAGTCGCCGAAGCTGTTGTCGTACTCCTGGCCATAGGTCTTGCCGTAGCCGACCTGGCCGTCCAGGTACAGCACGAAGCCGCCGCCGATCGGCCAGTAGTGGTTGGCCTCGCCGAAGATCTTGTAGTACTGCACGGTGGAGCCGGGCAGCGCGATGTCGGTGGACAGCGTCATCATGCCGCCGCGGGTCGGCGCCCAGTAGCCGTTGCGCGTGTCGTGGGTCCAGCCCAGCTGGCCGGTCCACGAGTGGATGGTCTTGTGGCCGATCGCGTTCTGGTAGTCGATCAGCTGCTGCGGCGACAGGCTCTGCGTGACGATCTGGCCGGTGGAGTCGTAGGTCTGGTAGTCCAGGTTGATCTTGTTGCTGCTCAGGCCGAGGCCGGCGCGCAGGCTGTCGAAGTCGGTGATCGGGATGTTGAGGAAGGCCGAGAACGACTTCTGGCTGCTGGTGAAGTTGACGAAGTCGCTGTTGGCGTCGCCGTAGTCGCTCTTGCTGTACGCGGCGTTGTAGCCGATACCGATGCCGTTGTCGGTCAGGTACGGGTTGAAATAGGTGGCGCTGACGCTGGTGACGTAGTCGCTGCGCTGCGCGGACACCGAGAAGCTGTCGCCCGTGCCCAGGAAGTTGTTCTGCGACACCGAGGCGGACAGGATGATGCCCGAGTACTGCGAATAGCCCACGCCGAACATCAGGCTGCCGGCGGACTGTTCTTCCACCTTCACCGTCAGGTCGACCTGGTCCTCGGTGCCCGGCACCAGCTTCTTGTCGATGTCGACCTTCTTGAAGTAGCCCAGGTGCTGCAGGCGGATCTTCGAGCGGTCGATCGCCGGCTGCGAGTACCAGCTGCCTTCCAGCTGGCGCATTTCGCGGCGCATCACGTCGTCTTCGGTGCGGGTATTGCCGTTGAACACCACGCGGCGCACGTACACGCGCTTGCCGGGCTCGATGTAGAAGGTGAGGTCGACGGTGCGCTTGTCCTTGTCCAGCTTCGGCACCGGCGTGACCTTGGCGAAGGCGTAGCCAATGCTGGCCAGGATGCTCTTGATCGCATCGGAGCTGGCTTCGATCGCCTTGCGGTTGAAGGTCTGGTCCTTCTTCTGGAACACCAGCTGGCGCAGGGTTTCTTCCGGCAGCACCAGGTCGCCGAGCAGGTGGATGTCGGAGACGGTGTAGATCTCGCCTTCCTTCACCGCGGCGGCGATGTACATCTCGCGCTTGTCGGGGGCGATGCTGACCTGGGTGGAATCCACGCCGAAGTCGGCGTAGCCGCGGTCCATGTAGTAGGACTGCAGCTTCTCCAGGTCGCCGGAGAGCTTCTCGCGCGAGTACTGGTCGTCCTTCGAATACCAGGACATCCAGTTGGTGGTGTCGGATTCGAAGTCCTTGCGGATTTCCTTGTCGGTGAACGCCTTGTTGCCGACGATGTTGATCTCTTTGATCTTGGCGACCTTGCCTTCGCGGATCTCGATGTCGATCGCCACGCGGTTGCGGTCGAGATTGGTGACGTGCGGTTCGACCGAGACGTTGTACTTGCCGCGGTTGTAGTACTGGCGGATCAGCTCCTGCTGCACGCGGTCGAGCGAGAGGCGGTCGAAGGTCTCGCCTTCGGACAGGCCGATCTCCTTCAGGCCCTTGCGCAGGTCGTCTTCCTTGATGTCCTTGTTGCCGCGCAGGGTGAGCTTGGCGATGGACGGGCGCTCGGTGACCTTGATCACCATGATGTCGCCTTCGCGGTCGATCTCGACCTCGCTGAAGAACTTGGTCTGGTACAGGGCGCGGATGGCGCGCTGGGCGGCATCCGTGGTCAGGCGGTCGCCCTTGTTGACCGGCAGGTAGTTGAGCACCGTGCCCGCCGAGATGCGGCTTAGGCCATCGATGCGGATGTCGGAAACGACGAACGGCTCGAACGCAAGCGCGTTGGCGGTGAGTGAGGCAAGCAGGATCAGGGCGGCGATACGCTTCATCGTCGATTCCGTTGTTTATGCGGACGCAGCGGCCGCCTTGGCCGCTGCGCGTATGAATTGAGCCGGAAAAGTGCCCGGACTCGAAAAAAAGCGCGCGCCGTTCGCGAGCGCGGCGGAGGATGCTTCAACGCATGGCGCGCCGGCACGGGCGACAACCGGTGTCGCCTTGCCGCGGGCCGGCCGTCCCCCGACGCTGGCGTTGGGCACGCGCGTCACAAGAACAGACTGCGATGGATGTCGTTGTAAAACGCCAGACCCATCAAGGTGAGCAGCAGGAACAGGCCGACGTACTGGCCGGCCATCATCGTGCGCTCACTCAGCGGACTGCCCTTGACCAACTCGATAAGGTAATACAGCAGGTGACCGCCGTCCAAGACGGGGATGGGCAGCAGGTTCAATACCGCCAAGCTCAGCGAGACCAGGGCGAGGAAGCGCAGGAACCAGGCGGGGCCCATGCTGGCCGAGGCATTGGCCACCTGGGCGATGCCGATCACGCCGGAGAGGTTCTTGGTCGAGGCCTGGCCGCTGACCATCTTGCCGATCATGTTGAACAGCGAGACGGTGTTGTCCCAGGTCGCGCCCAGCGAGGCGCCGACCGCGGCCACCGGCCCGTAGCGGCGCACCACCTGTTCCGGCTGCGGCGGCGACACGCCGATCAGCCAGCGCGGCGGCTGGCCTTCCATCGATTCCATGCGCGCGGTGACCGTGAAGTTCAGCGGCTTGCCGTTGCGCTCCACCGCGATGGCCAGGGCCGGCGACCGGGTCGCCTCGGCCACCACCAGGCGCGAGAAGGCTTCGAAATCGGCCACCGGCTGGCCGTTGATGCTGACGATGCGGTCGCCGCCCTGCATGCCGGCGGCGGCGGCCGGGAAGCCGGCGCGCACCACGGCGGCGACCGGCGCGGCGGGCGCGGTCTTGATGCCGAGCTTTTCCAGGTACTGGCCGATGTCCTGCCCGGCGGGCAGCTGGTTCAGCGGCAGGGTGACCACGCGCTCGGCGCCGTCGGTGCCGCGCAGGCGCAGCGGCAGCGGTTCGCGGCCGAGCAGGGCGTTGGCGATGGCGTCGTAGGCATCGCTCAGGGTGTCGACCGGCTTGCCGTCGACGGCGAGCACGCGGTCGCCCGGGCGCACGCCGGCGTCGGCGGCCATGCTGTGCGGCACGGCGGTGACGTTGGGCGCGGCGTCGGGCATGCCGACCACGAACATGGCCCAGAACGCGGCCACGGTGAAAATCAGATTGAAGGCGGGGCCGGCCGCGACGATGGCGATGCGCTGCCACACCGGCTTGCGGGTGAACTCGCGGCCCTGGTCGGCCGGGTCGACCTCGCCCTCGCGGGCGTCCAGCATCTTCACGTAGCCGCCCAGGGGAATGAGGGCGACCTGGTACTCGGTGCCGTCCTTGCCGATGCGCTTCCAGATGGCGCGGCCGAAGCCCACCGAGAAGCGCAGCACCTTGACGCCGCAGCGGCGCGCGACCCAGTAGTGGCCGAACTCATGAAAGGTCACCAGCACGCCCAGCGTGACCAGCAACCAGAAGATCGAGCCGAAAAAGGAATTCATCTGCAAGAGCTTATCAGCATGCGTTGCGGAGGATGCGGCGGGTGGCCTCGCGGGCTGCCCGGTCACGTTCAGTAAGGGACCGGACATCGACCACGGCTTGCGGCGGCAGTTCCATGAGCACGCTTTCGACCACGTCGGCGATCGACAGGAAGGGCAGCGCGCCGGCGAGGAAGGCTTCCACCGCCACCTCGTTCGCGGCATTCAGGACGGCGGTGGCATCGCCCCCCGCGCGCAGTGCCTGGAAGGCCAGGGCCAGGCAGCGGAAGGTGGCCAGGTCCGGCGCCTCGAACTGCAGGCTGCCATGGGCGGCCAGGTCCAGCGGCGGCACGCCCGAATCCACCCGCTCCGGCCAGGCCAGCGCATGGGCGATGGCCGTGCGCATGTCCGGATTGCCGAGCTGGGCCAGCACCGAGCCGTCCACGTAGTCGACCAGGGAATGCACCAGGCTCTGCGGGTGCACCAGCACCTCGATCGCATCGGGGGCGGCCTGGAACAGGTGGTGGGCCTCGATCACTTCCAGGCCCTTGTTCATCAGGGTGGCCGAATCGACCGAGATCTTGCGCCCCATCGACCACTTCGGATGCCGGCAGGCCTCGTCCGGGGTGATGCCGGCCAGCTCGGCGCGGCTGCGGCCGCGGAACGGGCCGCCGGAGGCGGTCAGCACCAGCCGGCGCACGCCGCTGCGGGCCAGCTCGGGGCGGCCGCCGGGCAGGCACTGGAAGATGGCGTTGTGCTCGGAATCGACCGGGATCAGCTCGCCGCCGCCTTCGCGCAGCGCGGCCAGCAGCAGCTCGCCGGCCATCACGATCGATTCCTTGTTGGCCAGCAGCAGGCGCTTGCCGCTGCGCGCGGCGGCCAGGGTGGAGTCCAGGCCGGCGGCGCCGACGATGGCGGCCACCACGGTATCGCACAGTCCGCCGGAGGCGGCGGCGGTAATCGCGTCGTGGCCGGCGGCCACCTCGCAGCGCACGCCGGCGGCGGCCAGGCGGCGGGCCAGTTCGCCCTCCAGCGCCGGATCGCCGATCACGGCGAGATCCGGCCGGTGCCGCTCGCACAGCGCGGCCAGCGCTTCCACCTGGCGGTGGGCGGCCAGCACGCTGGCGCGGAAACGCTGCGGATGGCGCGCGATCACGTCCAGCGTGCTGCCGCCGATGGAGCCGGTGGCCCCCAGTACCGCGATCTGGCGCAGCCCGCTCATAGACCCAGCAGCAATTTGCCGGCGGCGAACACGGGCAGGGCGGCGAACACGCTGTCCAGGCGGTCCAGCAGGCCGCCGTGGCCGGGGAACAGGTTGCCGGAGTCCTTCACCGCGGCATGCCGCTTCATCAGGCTTTCCAGCAGGTCGCCGACGATCGAGGCGACCACGGTCACCATCGACAGCAGGATCAGGCCGACCAGCCCGCCGTCGCGCACCTGCAGCAGCCAGCCGCCCACGCCGGCCACCAGGGCGCCGGCGACGAAGGCGCCGTACACGCCGGCCCAGGTCTTGCCGGGGCTGATGGTCGGGGCCAGCTTGCGCTTGCCGAACAGGCGGCCGCTGAAATAGGCGCCGATATCGGCGGCCCACACGATGGCCAGCGCCAGCACGGTCCACTCGTGCCCGTGCGGCTGGGCGCGGTGGATGCTCATCGCGGCCACCCACGAAGGCAGCAGCACCAGCGCGCCGGCGCCGAGCTTGAACAGCTGGTTCTCGCGGGTCGGCGCGGCGCCGAAGGCGAAGTGCCGCAGCCACACGCAGACCAGCGCCCACCACAGCACGCCCGCGGCGATCAGCACCGCCCACAGCGCGGTATCGCGCGCCCACCACAGCAGGGCGAACAGCACGGCGGCCACCGCCAGCAGGCCGATGCGCACGCCGGTGTCCTTCAGGCCGGACAGGCGCGTCCATTCCCACAGCGCCAGCAGGAAGGCGGCCGACACGAGCGGCGCGAACACATGGGTCGGCGGCCACAGGATCAGCAGGATCGCCAGCGGCGCGAGCAGCAGTGCGGTGAGAGTGCGCTGGAGCAGCATGCGATTCCCTGGGTTAGGCCTTGGCGGCGACCTGTTCGCCGGTGCGCCCGTAGCGGCGCTCGCGGCGTGCATATTCCTCGATGGCCTGCCGCAGGCAAGCCTGGTCGAAGTCCGGCCACAAGGTATCGGTGAAGTAGAGCTCCGCGTAGGCGGCCTGCCACAGCAGGAAATTGCTGATGCGCAGCTCGCCGCCGGTGCGGATGAACAGGTCCAGCGGCGGCAGGTCGGCCAGGCTCATCCAGTGGCCGAGCAGGTGCTCGTCGATCTCGTCGGCGCGGAATTCGCCGCGGGCCACCGCTTCGGCGGCCTTGCGCGCGGCCTGGACCACGTCCCAGCGGCCGCCGTAGTTCACCGCCACGTTGAGGTGCAGCTTGTCGTTGCCGGCGGTATGCGCGATCGCCTGGTTCATGCGCTGGCGCAGGCCCGGCTCGAACGCGCCCAGGTCGCCGACGAAGCGCATGCGCACGCCGTGCTGGTGCAGTTCGTCCACTTCCTTGTCGAGCGCGCGCACGAACAGTTCCATCAGCGCGCCGACCTCGTCCTGCGGACGCTGCCAGTTCTCGCTGGAGAAGGCGAATACGGTCAGCGCCTGCACGCCTTCGCGCAGGCAGCCCTCGACCACTTCGCGCAAGGCCTTGCGGCCGGCGTTGTGGCCGAAGCTGCGCGGGCGGTGGCGCGCCTTTGCCCAGCGGCCGTTGCCGTCCATCACGATGGCGATGTGGCGCGGGATCCGCGCGGCGTCGGCGCCGGTCATGGAGTGGGAACGATGGCGCGTCAGAGCGCCATCAGTTCCTCTTCCTTGGCCTTGGCGATGGTGTCGACTTCCTTGACGAAGCGATCGGTGAGCTTCTGGATGTCGTCCTCGGCCCGGCGCTCGTCGTCTTCGGTGATCTTCTTGTCCTTGAGCAGGTCCTTGACCTGCTGCATCGCGTCACGGCGCACGTTGCGGATCGAGATCTTGGCGTCCTCGCCCTCGTGCGCCACGTGCTTGGCCAGCTCGCGGCGGCGCTCTTCGGTGAGCGGCGGCATGTTCAGGCGGATCACGGTGCCGGCGGTGGTCGGCGTGATGCCGACGTCCGAGGACAGCAGGGCCTTCTCGATCGCGGCGATGTGGCTCTTGTCGAACGGCGTGATGATGATCGAGCGGGCGTCGCCCAGCGAGATCGAGGCCACCTGGTTGAGCGGCATCTCGGAGCCGTAGGCCGGCACCCTGATGTGTTCCACCAGCGCCGTGCTGGCGCGGCCGGTGCGCAGGCGGGTGAGGCTGTGCTTGAGCGAGTCGATGCTTTTGCCCATGCGGGTCTGGGCATCGGTCTTGATGTCGTTGAGCATGGGCATACCCCTTGAACGTGCAAGCCTGGAAGTATAGCAGCGGGGGAAGCCCGCACGGGGGCGGGCTTCCGGGGCTGGCGGGGCGCCCTGGGGCGGCCCCGCGAAGGCGTCAGCGGTCGGTGACGATGGTGCCGATCGATTCGCCGCGCATGATCCGCAGCAGGTTGCCCGGCACGGTCATGTCGTAGATGCGCAGCGGCATGCCGTGGTCGCGGCACAGCGCGATGGCGGCGGTGTCCATCACCGCCAGCTTGCGCTCGATCACCTGGTCGTAGGTGAGCTGGTCGTAGCGGGTGGCGCTGGGGTCGCGGGCCGGGTCGGCGGTGTACACGCCGTCGACCTTGGTGGCCTTCAGCAGCAGGTCCGCGCCGATCTCCACCGCGCGCAGCGCGGCGGCCGAGTCGGTGGTGAAGAACGGATTGCCGGTGCCGGCCGCGAACAGTGCGATGCGGCCCTTCTCGATATGGCGGATGGCGCGGCGGCGGATGAAGTCCTCGGCCACGTCGTGGATCTGGATGGCGCTCATCACGCGGGCGAAGCCGCCGCGGCGTTCGATCGCATCCTGCATGGCCAGCGCGTTCATCACGGTGGCGAGCATGCCCATGTGGTCGCCGGTGACGCGGTCCATGCCCGCGGCGGCGAGGCCGGCGCCGCGGAAGATGTTGCCGCCGCCGATGACCACGCCGATCTGGATGCCGGCCTTCTGGATGTCGATGATCTCGTCGGCCAGGCGGCCGATCACTTTCGGGTCGATGCCGTAGTCGGCTTCGCCCATCAGCGCTTCACCGGAGAGTTTGAGCAGGATGCGGCGATATTTAAGCGGTTCGCTCATGGGGTCTCCGGATTGTGTGTGGCAAAACGCGCGCATTGTAGCGGCTGCGCCGCTCCTAAGGTAAGCGCGAGGCGCCTGGTGGCGCGGGGTGCGACGATGTTTCGTTCATGCTTGCGTGTTTTCGCGGCGTGGCGCGGACGTCCGGCCGTCCATCCATGCGTGCTGCGGCAACGAATCGCGGGCAATAAAAAAGCCGCGGTTTCCCGCGGCTTTTTCATCGCATGCGCAAGCAGGTCAGACCTGCATGGCCTTCTGCACTTCGGCGAGATAATCCTCCTGGATCTTCTCGATGCCTTCGCCCACGACCAGGCGCACCACCTTCACCACGTCCGCGCCTTCCTTCTTGAGGGCGTCGCCGACGGTGACGTTGGTGTCCAGCACGTAGGGCTGGCCGACCAGGGTCACGTCCGACACGATCTTGTTGATCTTGCCGGAGATGATCTTGTCGAGGATGTCGGCCGGCTTGTTCTTTTCCTTGTCCGACATGGCGGCGAGGGCGATGTCCTTCTCGCGCGCGATGAAGTCGGCGGGAACGTCCTCGGCCTTCACGTAGGGCGGGTTCATGGCGGCCACGTGCATGGCGATGCCCTTGGCCAGCTCTTCCGAGCCGCCCTTGAGCGCCACGATCACGCCGATCTTGCCGCCGTGCGAATACACGCCGAGCGGGCCGTCGTTCTCCACGCGGGCGGCGCGGCGCACGTCGATCTTCTCGCCGATGGTCGCGGTCTTGGCCTTGGCGGCCTCTTCGATGCTGGCGAAGCCTTCGATCGCGGCGGCCTTGACGGCCTCGATCTCGGTCACGCCGGCCTTCAGCACGGCCTGCGCCACGGCATTGGTGAAGTCGACGAATTCGGCGTTCTTGGCGGCGAAGTCGGTCTCGCTGTTGACCTCGACCAGCACGGCCTTGCCGTTGTCGCTGGCGGTGGCCACGCGGCCTTCGGCGGCGACGCGGTCGGCCTTCTTGTCGGCCTTGGCCAGGCCGGTCTTGCGCAGGTGCTCGATGGCGGCTTCGATGTCGCCGTTGGTCTCGGTGAGCGCCTTCTTGCAGTCCATCATGCCGGCGCCCGAGCGCTCGCGCAGTTCGCCGACCAGTTTTGCGGTAATGGCAGTCATCTGGGTTCCTCGAAAATCTTTGAAACGCCCCGGCCGGTGCCGGCCGGGGCAGGGGATGGCTTACTCGCCGTCCGCTTCGCCTTCGGCCTGGCGGCCACCGCGGCCGCCACGGCCGCCGTCGCGGCGCGGGGCGCCGGCGCCCTTCTTGGCCGGACCGCGGTTGTTGTCGCGGCGCGGAGCGGCCTTGCGCTCTTCCTTGGCGACCGGGTTGCCTTCCTCGTCGAGCTCGACGAACTCGTTGGCGTCGCCCTGGGCGGCAGCCGGAGCGGCGGCACGGCCCTCGAGGATCGAGTCGGCGGCGGCGCGGGCGTACAGCTGGATCGCGCGGATGGCGTCGTCGTTGCCCGGGATGGCGTAGTCCACCAGCTCCGGGTTGTAGTTGGTGTCAACGACCGCGACCACGGGGATGCCGAGCTTCTTGGCTTCCTGCACGGCGATGTCTTCATGGCCGATGTCGACCACGAACAGCGCGTCGGGCAGGCGGTTCATGTCCTTGATGCCGCCCAGCGAGTTCTCCAGCTTGTCGCGCTCGCGGCGGCGGGCCAGCACTTCGTGCTTGACCAGGCGGTCGAAGCTGCCGTCGGTCTCGGCCGCTTCCAGCTCCTTCAGGCGCGCCACGGACTGCTTGACGGTGCGGAAGTTGGTCAGCATGCCGCCGAGCCAGCGGGCGGTGACGAAGGGCATGCCGGCGCGGCCGGCTTCCTCGGCCAGGGCCTCGCGGGCCGAGCGCTTGGTGCCGACGAACAGCACGGTGCCGCGCTTCTGCGCCACGCCCGACAGGAAGTTCATCGCGTCGGTGAACAGCGGGAGGGTCTTTTCAAGGTTGATGATGTGGATCTTGCCGCGGGCACCGAAGATGTACGGAGCCATCTTGGGGTTCCAGTAGCGGGTCTGGTGACCAAAATGCACGCCGGCTTCAAGCATCTGGCGCATGGTGACTTGTGCCATGGGAAAACTCCTTCGTTGGGCCTTGTCATGTGGCCCGGGGGTTGGGACCTCCACGCATCCCCGGCTTCGACCGCGGTACCCCAAGGGCCCGCGGCACCCCGAAGGCGGTGCCGATGCGTGTGTGGCGTTGGTTTGTCCGATCAAGGACTTAGGCGATCATGCCGCAGCGCGGTTACAATCGTTTTTCGCTTTGCGGCCGGTCGGGAAACGCCATGTATGGCGGGTTCTCCGGGCAGCAAAACTCCGAAATTATAGCCGGCGCGCCGGCATAGCAGCAAGCCGCCGGCCGGTTCAGCCTGAGCTGGGCCCGTTGAAGCCGGGGTTTGCGGCGCCATTTGAGTGGAACTATGGCCGTTACCCTGAAATCCCCCGCCGATATCCAGGCCATGCGCGAGGCCGGCAAGCTGGCCGCCGAAGTGCTGGCCATGCTTAAAGAGCACGTCAAGCCCGGCGTCACCACCGAGGACCTGGACCGCCTCGCCTACGAGCACATCGTCAACGTGCAGAAGGCGATCCCGGCCAACGTCGGCTACAACGGCTTCCCCAAGACGCTGTGCACCTCGGTCAACCACGTGATCTGCCACGGCATCCCCAGCCCGTCCAAGCTGCTGAAGGACGGCGACATCATCAACCTGGACGTCACCGTCATCAAAGACGGCTGGCACGGCGACACCAGCCGCATGTACTTCGTCGGCACCCCGTCGGTGCTGGCCCGCCGGCTGGTGGAGACCACCCACGAGGCGATGATGCTGGGCATCCAGTCGGTGCGCCCCGGCGCCACCCTGGGCGACGTCGGCCACGCCATCCAGAAGCATGCCGAGGCGGCCGGCTTCTCGGTGGTGCGCGAGTACTGCGGCCACGGCATCGGCAAGGTCTACCACGACGAACCGCAGGTGCTGCACTACGGCAAGCCCGCCAGCGGGCTGGAACTGAAGCAGGGCATGACCTTCACGGTCGAGCCGATGGTCAACGCCGGCAAGCCGCAGACCCGCCAGCTGCCGGACGGCTGGACGGTGGTCACCAAGGACCACTCGCTCTCGGCCCAGTGGGAACACACCATCGCGGTGACCGAGGACGGCTTCGAGATCCTCACGCCCTGGCCGGATGCCTGAGGGGCGGGCATAGAGAATGGTAAACAGGGAATCGGAGGGCGGCCGGATGGCCGCCCTTTTTGCTTTACGGGTCGTCATTCGAGCTCGTCGCCGATCCGTCGTGGCAGACTCCTATTCCCGATTCCCTATTCTCTATTCCCTCACCCCATGACCGTCGTGCTGCCCCCGCTGCCCCGCCTGCCCATCGCGGTCCCGCGTTCGGGCGTGTCGACCGAGGCGCGGCGGGCCCTGCGGCAGCTGCTGGGCGACGTCGACCGCGCCATCGCCACCGCCTTCCGCGACGGCGCCGACGCCACCGCCCTGGCGCGCCGGCGCGGCGATTCGGTGTCGCGCATCGTGGCCCACGTGTGGACGGCCTGCCTGGGCGAAGTCGATGGCGCGGCGCTGTTCGCCGTCGGCGGTTTCGGGCGCGGCCTGCTGTTTCCGCATTCGGACGTGGACCTGCTGGTGCTGGCCGAGCGCGCCGAGCCGGCGCGGCTGCGCGCGCTGGAGCAATGCTTCGCCACGCTGTGGGATATCGGCCTGAAAGTGGGCCACGCCGTGCGCGATCCGGCGCAGTGCCGGACGCTGGCCGCGCAGGACGCCAGCGTGTTCACCAGCCTGCTCGATGCGCGCCGGCTGGCCGGCGATCCGGCGCTGGAGCAATCGCTGCAGGCGATCGTCGACGATCCCGCGCTGTGGCCGCCAGCCGCCTACCTGGCCGTGCGCCTGTCCGAACGCGACAGCCGCCACGCGCGCTACAACGACACCGCCTACAACCTCGAACCGAACATCAAGGACGGCCCCGGCGGCCTGCGCACGCTCGATTCGCTGCGCTGGCTGGGACGCCGCCTGGCGCATGCGGACGACTTCGACGACATGGTGGAAGAAGGCCTGCTCGACCCGGCCGAACGCTCCACGCTGGAAGAAGCCGAAGCCACGCTGCGCCGCTACCGCTTCGCGCTGCACCTGGAAGCCGGCCGCGCCGAGGAGCGCCTGCTGTTCGATTACCAGCGCGCGCTGGCCGAGCAGCTCGGCTTCCGCGACGAGCACGAAAAAAATCTCGGCGTCGAACAGTTCATGCAGGGCTATTACCGCGCCGCCAGCCAGGTGGAGCGGCTGGGCGTGCAGATCGCCGAGCGTTTCGAGGAAATGCTCGAACCGCCGATCGAGCCGCAGGCCGTGGGCGCGGATTTCCTGCGCTACGGTTCGCGCCTGGCGGTGCGCGATCCGGATCTGTTCGTGCGCCGGCCCGCGGCCCTGGTCGAAGTGTTCATCCTGCGGCTCGGCGAGCCGGGCATCGTCGGCTTCACCGCCGACACCATGCGCCGCATCCACCAGGCCACCGCGTTCTTCGGCGCCTCGCTGGCCGACGATCCGCAGGTGCTCGATGCCTTCCTGCGCCTGCTGCGCAAGGGCGCGCCGGCGGTGGAAGCGTTGTGGCGCATGAACCGGCACGGCCTGCTGGCGGCGGTGCTGCCGGCCTTCGGCAAGGTGTTCGGGCGCATGCAGTACGACCTGTTCCACGTCTACACCGTGGACGAACACACGCTGCGCGTGCTGCGCAACGTGGCGCGCTTCGCCGACCCGGCCGCGCGCGGCGAATTCCCGCTCGCCTGCGGCATCTGGCCCACGCTGGAAAAGCCCGAGCTGCTACTGCTCGGCGCGCTGTTCCACGACATCGCCAAGGGACGCGGCGGCGACCACTCGGTGCTGGGCGAAGAGGACGCGCGCGCCTTCGGCGCCCGGCTCGGGCTGCCGCGCGAAGACATCGAGCTGATCGCCTGGCTGGTGCGCTGGCATCTGCTGATGAGCGTCACCGCGCAGCGCCAGGACATCACCGACCCCGACGTGGTGCAGCGCTTCGCCGAAGCCGTGGGTGAGCGCGAACGCCTGGACCTGCTCTACCTGCTGACCATCGCCGACATCATCGGCACCAGTCCGCGCTTGTGGAACGCGTGGAAGGACCGCCTGCTCGCCGACCTCTACACCGCCACCCGCTACGCGCTGGCCAGCGACGACGAGCTGCCGCGCGATGCCGCCGCGCGTGTGCGCGAATGCCGCGAGGCCGCGCTGGCGCTGCTGCTCGCCGAAGGCTTCGCGCAGGCCGCCTGCGAACGCGTGTGGCTGGATTTCCCGGAGCAGAGCTTCCTGCGCCACCGGCCCGAGCAGATCGCCTGGCAGACCGCGGCGATCCTGCGTTCGGCCGGCGCCACGCCTTTGATCGAAGTGCATCCGCTGTCGGTGCGCGGCACGACGGAGCTGTTCGTCTACACGCCCGACCGCGACGGCCTGTTCGCCTCGGTCACCGCCATGCTCGACCGCCTGCATTTCTCGGTGATGGAGGCACGCATCCTCAACAGCCGCAACGGCATGGCGCTGGATACCTTCCTGCTGCTGGAATCGGACAGCCAGCAGCCGGCCAGCGCGGAGCGCGCCGAGGAACTGCAGCAGCGCCTGCATCGCGCGCTGTCGCAGCCGGCGCATGCGCACCAGCCGTCGCGGCGGAACATGTCGCGGCACCTGAAGCATTTCCAGGTGGCGCCGAAGATCGCCTTCAGCGCGGTCGGCGACCGCACCCGGCTGTCCCTGGTGTGCAGCGACCGGCCGGGCCTGCTCGCCGCGGTGTCGCAGGCCATGGCCGACGCCGAGGTGCGCGTGCACGACGCGCGCATCGCCACCTTCGGCGAGCGCGTGGAGGATTTCTTCCTGATCAGCGATCGCCGCAACGCGCCGCTGAGCGTGGTGCAGCAGGACCGCCTGCTGCACGCCCTGCTGGACCGGCTGGGCGCGGCCAGGCGCGCGGGCTAGGGCAAAGTCCGCAACACGCGCGATGGACGGCCAAACGGCTCGCCCGCTGCGGCCAATCCCGCTAGCATGGCCGGGTTCTCACCAGCCCCCTTCAGCACCCCATGCAAAGCATCGAATCCCTGATCAACGACGCCTTCGAGCGCCGCAACGACCTCACCCAGTCGGACATCGAAACCTATCTGCGCCCCGCCGTGGAGCAGGTGATCGACCTGCTGGAATCCGGCGAACGCCGCGTCGCCGAGCCGGACGGCAACGGCGGCTGGACGGTCAACCAGTGGATCAAGAAAGCCGTGCTGCTGTACTTCCGCATCAACGGCAACCGCGTGGTCGACGGCGGCTCCGCGCTGGCCTTCGACAAGGTGCCGCTGCGCTTCGCCCACGGCAACGACGCCGAACTGCAGGGCCTGGGCGCGCGCGTGGTGCCCGGCGCGCTGGTGCGCCGCGGCGCGCACGTGGCCAAGGACGCCGTGCTGATGCCCAGCTACGTCAACATCGGCGCCTATGTCGGCGCCGGCAGCATGGTCGATACCTGGGCCACGGTGGGCTCCTGCGCGCAGATCGGCGCGCACGTGCATCTGTCCGGCGGCGTCGGCATCGGCGGCGTGCTGGAGCCGCTGCAGGCGAACCCCACCATCATCGAAGACAACTGCTTTATCGGCGCGCGTTCCGAAGTGGTGGAAGGCGTGGTGGTGGAGAAGGGCAGCGTGATCGGCATGGGCGTGTTCCTGGGCCAGTCCACCCGCATCTACAACCGCGCCACCGGCGAGATCAGCTACGGCCGCGTGCCGGCCGGCAGCGTGGTGGTGGCCGGCAGCCTGCCGGCCAAGGACGGCTCGCACAGCCTGTACGCCGCCATCATCGTCAAGCAGGTGGACGAGAAGACGCGCAGCAAGACCGGCATCAACGAACTGCTGCGCAGCGCCGACTGATGGCGGCCACGGCCGGGGTGAGTGTGGCCGCGGCGCGCAAGCGCGGCTATCTGCTCGCCCTGGCCGGCGTCGTGCTGGCGGTGCTGGCGTTCGCGCTGCCGCCGGTGGCGCAGCCGCAGGCTTACCACGGCTTCGCCGACGCGCGCGGCTGGCTGGGCGTGCCGAACTTCGGCGACGTGATGTCCAATCTCGCGTTCCTGCTGGTGGGCGTGCTGGGCCTGTCCGCCATGCGCGAGCCGCGCGTGCAGGCGATGGGCAGGATCCCCCTGCATGCCTATGCCTTGACGTTCGCCGGCCTCGCGCTGACCGCCTTCGGCTCCGCCTACTACCACTGGGCGCCTTCGGACGCGCGGCTGGTATGGGACCGCCTGCCTATGACCCTGGTGTTCATGCCGCTGCTCGCCGCCACGCTGGCCGAACGCCTGCGCTGGCGCTCCGACCTGCCGCTGCTGGGCCTGTCCCTGCTCGGCGTGGGCTGCGTCGTTTACTGGAACGTCACCGGCAATCTGTTGCCGTATTTCGTGGCCGAGGGCGGCTCGATCCTGCTGCTCCTGCTGGCGGTGGCCCTGTTGCCGACGCCGTGGAGCGGGCGCGCGCAGCTGTTCGCGGTGCTGGGTATCTATCTGGTGGCCTTTGCCTGCGAGCAGGGCGACAAGCAGGTGTTCCAGGCAACCGGCGGCACGGTCAGCGGGCACACCATCAAGCACCTCGTCGCCGCCCTGGCTTTCTACGTGCTGCTGCGCATGCTGCGGCGGCAACAACCCATCGACGGATAGCAACGCATGAGCAACCCCACGCTGTACGGCCTGCCCAACTGCGACACCTGCAAGAAGGCGCGCAACTGGCTCAACCGCTTCGACGTCGAACACACGTTCGTCGACTACCGCGCCAACCCGGTGCCGGCCGACACGCTGAAGGACTGGGCGCACCGGCTCGGCGGCTGGGAGAAGCTGGTGAACAAGGCCGGCACCACCTGGCGCAACCTGCTGCCGCAGCGCAAGAACCCCGGCAGCGATCCGGAGTGGACTTTGCTGCTGAAGGAATATCCGGCCCTGGTGCGCCGCCCGGTGGTGGTGCAGGCGGACGGTTCGGTGAGCGTCGGCTTCACCGACAACGGCTTCAAGAAGCTGTTCGCGCACTGAGATGCCGGCGCGCTACGCCAAGCTGCTGCTGGTCTGCGGGCTCGCCCTGCTGGTGAGCCTGGTGGCGTTCGGCAACCTCACCGACTACGGCAGCAACTTCGCCTTCGTGCATCACGTGCTGGCGATGGACACGATC
Organism: Dyella marensis; assembly: GCF_049532885.1. NCBI lineage: Bacteria > Pseudomonadati > Pseudomonadota > Gammaproteobacteria > Lysobacterales > Rhodanobacteraceae > Dyella > Dyella marensis. The sequence goes on along the minus strand of NZ_CP064029.1, from coordinate 3,750,139 downwards.
TTCCCCGGCGCCACCATCCGCTACCGCGCCATCACCACGCCGTGGCTGCAGCACGCGGCGTATGCGCTGATCATCGCCACCCAGCTCGTCACGGCCGCGCTGCTGTGGGCTGGTGCGTGGCGCATGTGGCTGCGCCGGCGCGCACCGGCAGCGCTGTTCGTGCGCGCGAAGGGCCTGGCGACGGCGGGGCTGAGTCTTGGCGTGCTGCTGTGGCTGGCCGGCTTCATGGCGATCGGCGGCGAGTGGTTCGGCATGTGGATGTCCTCGCAGTGGAACGGCGTCGAGACGTCCTTCCGGCTGGTGGCGCTGCTGCTGGGCGCGCTCATCTACCTGGGCCAGAGCGAGGCGGAACCGGCATGAACGATCGCAGCGCACGCCGCTATCTCGCCAACCTGCGCATCGAGCGCGACAACGCCGCGCTGTACGAGCGCCTGGCCGACCTGGCCAGCGACGAACGCAAGCAGCGCGCCTATCGCCGCATCGCGCTGGCGGAAACCGCCAACGCCGCGTTCTGGGAAGCGCAGCTGCACGCCATGCGCGTCGAGGTGCCGCGGCACGAAGCCGGCATCCGCGTGCGCGTGCTGTCGTGGTTCGCGCGCCGCTTCGGCACCGAGTTCGTCATGCCCACCGTGGTGCGGCTGGAACATGCCGACCATGTCGAACCCTCGGTGGACCGCAAGGAGCTGCGCAACCATTTCGCCGAAAGCGCGCCGCTGCGCAGCGCCAGGCGCGACAGCCGCGGCCAGAGCGGCAATACGCTGCGCGCCGCCGTGCTGGGTGCGAATGACGGGCTGGTGTCCAACGTCAGCCTGGTGATGGGCATGGCCGGCGCCTCCGGCAACGACAAGGCCGTGCTCACCGCCGGCATCGCCGGGCTGGTTGCCGGCGCCTGTTCGATGGCGCTGGGCGAATGGCTGTCGGTGAACAGCTCGCGCGAGTTCTACCAGGCGCAGATCGCCGTGCGCGCCGAGCGCCTGGCGGTGGCGCCGGAAGACGGCGCGCGCAGCATCGCCGGCATCTATCGCGACAAGGGGCTGGAGCCGCAAGTCGCCGAGACCGTCGCCGAGCGTCTTTCCGAAACGCCGCGCGCCGCGCTGGATACGCTGGTGCGCGAAGACCTGGGCATCGATCCGGAAGACCTGGGCGGTTCGGCCTACAGCGCGGCCATCTCTTCGTTCTGCATGTTCGCGCTGGGCGCCGCGTTTCCGGTCGCGCCGTATCTGTTCCTCGGCGGTAGTGCCGCGATGCTGGCCAGCGCCGCTGCCACGGCGTTCGCGTTGGCCCTGATCGGCATCGGCACCTCGCTGTTCACCGGCCGCAGCGTGGTGTTCTCGATCGCGCGGCAGCTCGGGATTACTGCCGCGGCAGCTTCGATCACCTATGCCGTTGGACACGTGATCGGCGGCGCGCTGATCGGCTAGTTTCTTCTCCACGGCGAGACCGACCCTCGCTGCATCCATGGGAATCCGCATGTCCGCCGTCTTCGACCTCACCGCCGAACTGATCCGCCGCCGCTCGGTGACGCCCGACGACGCCGGCTGCCAGGCCCTGCTGGCCGAGCGCCTGGCGCGCGTGGGTTTCAAGGTCGAGCACCTGCGCTACGGCGAGGTGGACAACCTCTGGGCCACGCATGGTGAAGGCGGCCCGCTGCTGGTGTTCCTCGGCCATACCGACGTGGTGCCGAGCGGGCCGGCGGAAAGCTGGCAGAGCGATCCGTTCGAACCGGTGGTGCGCGACGGCTATCTCTACGGCCGCGGCGCGGCGGACATGAAAGGCTCGGTGGCGGCGATGGCGGTGGCGCTGGAGGCCTTCGCTGCGGCGCATCCGGAGCATCGCGGCCGCGTCGGTTTCCTGATGACCAGCGACGAGGAAGGCCCGACCAATCTCGACGGCGTGCGCAAGGTGGCCGAACATTTTCGCGCCAGCGGCGAGCGCATCGACTGGTGCGTGGTGGGCGAGCCGTCGTCGAAGGAGCGCCTGGGCGACCTGATCCGCGTCGGCCGGCGCGGGTCGCTGTCGGCGACGCTGACGGTGCGCGGCATTCAAGGCCACGTGGCGTATCCGGAGAAGGCGAAGAACCCGATCCACGCTTTCGCGCCCGCGCTCACCGAGCTGGCGGTGGAACGCTGGGATGCCGGCAATGCGGATTTCCCGCCGACCTCGTTCCAGGTGTCCAACCTCAACGCCGGCACCGGCGCGAGCAATGTCATTCCCGGTGCGCTGGTGGCGCTGATCAATTTCCGCTACAGCACCGCCAGCCGCGCGGACGAGCTGCGCGCGCGCGTCGAGCGGATTCTCGATCGCCATCATCTCGACTACGCGCTGGAGTGGAGCCTCTCCGGCGAACCTTTCCTCTGCCCCGCCGGCGGCGCGCTGCGCGACGCGGTGGTGTCGGTATGCCGCGAGCTGTGCGGCACGGAGCCGGAGCAGAGCACCGGCGGCGGCACCTCGGACGGGCGCTTTATCGCACCGCTGGGCGCCGAAGTGGTGGAGCTGGGGCCGGTCAACGCGACCATCCACAAGGTCGACGAATGCGTCGCCTTGGCCGACCTGGAAAAACTGCCTTCGCTGTACCAGGCCATCTGCGAGCGTCTGCTGGGCTGAGTGCCCGCGGGCGATGGTGGCTACGTTTTCCCCGCACGAAGCACGCACCAAGGAGAAGGGTATGCGCAAGCTGTTGCTCGCCGCGGCCATCGCCGCCGCCGGTCTGTCCGCCACCATGGCCTGGGCGGATACCGCCCCCGCCACCAGCGCGCCGCTGATCGAGCGCGCCAAGCTGTTCGGCAATCCCAGCCGCGTCGCCGGCAAGCTCAGCCCGGACGGCAAGTGGCTGGCCTGGATCGCACCGCTCGACGGCGTACTCAACGTATGGGTGGCTCCGGCGGGCGAGCCGGACAAGGCCAAGCCGCTCACCGCCGAAAAGCAGCGGCCGATCCGCCAGTATTTCTGGGCGCCGGATTCGTCCTCGGTGCTGTACGTCAACGACCGCGGCGGCGACGAGAATTTCCTGCTCTACAAGGTGGACGTGCAGGGCGGCGAGCCGCAGTCGTTGACGCCGTTCCAGAAGACCCGCGTGCGCGTGGTCGGCACCAGCGTGCATATCAAGGACCGCATCCTGATCGGCGTGAACAACCGCGATCCGCGCTGGCACGACATCTACAGCCTGGACCTGAAGACCGGCAAGCTCACCGAGGTGTACGAGAACAAGGGCGAATACGCGGGCTTCGTCGCCGACGATCAGCTCGTCTTGCGCATCGCCGAGAAATCCCGCCCCGACGGCGGCACCGACTACTACCGCATGGCCGACGGCAAGGTCGACGCCAAGCCGTTCAGCAGTGTTGGCCTGGACGATTCGCTCACCACGCAGCCGGCCGGTTTCACCGTGGACGGCAAGACGCTGTACTGGCTCGATTCGCGCGGCCGCGACACCGCGGCCTTGCTCGCCGAAGAGGTCGCCACGGGCACTACCCGCGTGCTGGCGCAGAACGCCAAGGCCGATATCGACGACACGCTCAGCGACCCGGCCACTGGCAAGGTGCAGGCGTATTCCTCGCAATACCTCAAGCCGGAATGGACGGCGCTGGATCCGGCGGTGAAGGGCGACCTGGATTTCCTGAAAGACCAGCTCAAGGGCAAGTTCGAGATCACCTCGCGCACCGACGCCGACGATGTCTGGACGGTGGTGGTGGACCCGGTGGTCAAGCCCGGCACCACGTATCTGTACGAGCGCAAGGCGAAGAAGCTCACCGCGCTGTTCGTCAGCCGGCCGGAGCTGGCGGATGCGACGCTGGCGCCGATGTATCCGCAGGAGATCCGCACGCGCGACGGGCTGACCGAAGTGTCGTATCTGACCTTGCCCGCCGGCAGCGACAAGGCGCATCCGGGCCGCCCCGACAAACCGCTGCCAATGGTGCTGTTCGTGCACGGCGGGCCATGGGCGCGCGACACCTACGGCTACAGCAGCTACCACCAGTGGCTGGCCAACCGCGGCTATGCGGTGCTGTCGGTGAACTACCGCGGCTCGACCGGCTTCGGCAAGAAGTACATCTCCGCCGGCGACCTGCAGTGGGGCCGCAAGATGCACGACGACCTGATCGACGCCGTGCAGTGGGCGGTGAAGAACCGCATCACCACCGCCGACAAGGTCGCCATCATGGGCGGCTCCTACGGCGGCTACGCCACCCTGGCCGGCCTGGCCTTCACGCCGGATACCTTCGCCTGCGGCGTGGACATCGTCGGCCCGTCCAATCTCGCCACACTGCTGAAGACCATCCCGCCGTACTGGGAAGCCGGCAAGGCGCAGTTCTACAAGCGCATGGGCGACCCCACCACCGAGGCCGGCCGCCAGCTGCTGCAGGAGCGCTCGCCGCTGTTCAGGGCCGGGGCGATCAAGCGCCCGCTGCTGATCGGGCAGGGCGCCAACGACCCGCGCGTGAACCAGGCGGAGTCGGACCAGATCGTCAAGGCCATGCAGGCCAAGAACATCCCGGTGACCTATGTGCTGTTCCCCGACGAAGGCCACGGCTTCGCCCGTCCGGAGAACAGCATCGCCTTCAACGCGGTGGCGGAGCAGTTCCTGGGCAAATGCCTGAGCGGGCGCGTCGAGCCGATCGGCGGTGCCCTGAAGGCGTCCAGCGCCAAGGTGCCGAGCGGGAAGGAATTCGTACCGGGCTTGCCGGAGGCGGTGGGGGCAGGCGACTGAGGGGGCCGTCCTGCCAGGGATGAAAAGAGCCGCCCTCGGGCGGCTTTTTTTCTGGGTGCAGTGGGCTCGATCCAGCCGGCCTTTTTTCATTTCGTATATATAGATATTTACAATTTGCGCCGTTTCGTTATAATCTATATGTATGCCAAAGCTTGCCCGCGCCCTCCAGCAGCTCCCTCCGGCAACCTCCGCCGCCATTGAAAAACTCGGCGCCGACCTCGCCGTGGCGCGCCTGCGCCGCAAGGAATCCCTGAAGACCTGGGCCAACCGCATGGGCGTTTCCGTACCCACCCTGCAGCGGCTCGAAGCGGGCGACCCCTCGGTTGGCATCGGCATCGTCGCCACCGCGCTGTGGCTGATCCAGCGCGACGGCGAACTGGGGAAACTCGCCGCACCCGAGCACGACCAGGGCGCGATCGAGATGGATGTCCGCAAGGCCGAGGCGCTGGGGCGCACGCGCGCCCTGGCATCGGCCGAGGCGCGCGCCTACAAGCGCCAGGCAAAGAGCTGAGATGCGCCTGGACGATCTCTACCTCTGGTACCTGGCCGATCCGGCGCATCCGCGCCCGGTCGGCGCCTTGAAGCTGGTCTCCGCCGGCAAGGGTGTTTCGCTGCGCTACGGCGAGGCATGGCTGTCCACCGGCTTCGCCTTGAGCGAGGACCTGCCCCTGGTCGACGTGGAGCAACTGCCGCCCGGCCGGCTGGCCGCCGATGCGCAGCGCGCGGTCGGCGCGGTCGACGATGCGCGGCCGGACCGCTGGGGCGAGAAGGTGATCCGCTTTGTCGACAAACCCACGCGCCTGTCGCTGATGGAATATCTGTATTACGCCGGCGACGAACGCTTCGGCGCGCTGGGCGTATCGACCTCGCCGCATACCTACAGTCCGCGCGAGGGAAGCCCGCTGCCCCGGCTGGGACAGGCGCAGCAGCTCGGCGAGGTGGTGGCGAAGATCGAAGCCTCCGAACCGATCAGCGCCCAGGAAGCGCGCATCGTGCGCGCCGGCGGCAGCCTCGGCGGCGCCAAGCCCAAGGCGCTGATCGAGATCGACGGCGAGCCGTGGGTGATCAAGTTCTTCAACGGCGAGCCCGTCGACACGCCGCTGATCGAGCACGCGGCCATGACGCTCGCCGCGCGCGCGGGCATCGCCGTGGCCGCCACGCGGGTCATTGCGCTGGACGGCCAGCACGCGATCGCCGTGCGCCGCTTCGACCGCACGGCGGGCGGCCGCATCCACAGCATCTCGGCCGGTACGGCCATCCGCGCGGCCACCGCGTCAGGCAGCGAGCCGGAGATGGGTTATCCGGAGCTGGCGCGGATACTGCGGCGCGTCGGCATCGTCGAGCAGGACACCAACCGCAATGACGCGCGCGAACTGTTCCGCCGCATGGTGTTCAACATCCTGATCGACAACACCGACGACCACGAGAAGAACCACTCGCTGCTGGTGGTGAATCCGTTCGATAACGGCCGCCTGAAGCTGGCGCCGGCCTACGACGTGCTGCCGACGAACTCGGGGCAGGGCTATCAGGAATTCATCTGCGGCGCGGATGGCCGGGATTCGACGCTGGCCAATGCGATGTCGCAATGCGAGGCGTTCGGCCTGTCGCCGGCGGAAGCTGCCGCCGAAACGGCTGCGGTGATCGATGTCGTCGAGCAGTGGCGGGAGCACTTCGCGCAAGCCGGCGTAAGCGAGCGCGATATCGACGACCTGGCCCGGCGCATCGATGGCGAAGCGCTGCGCAGCCAGCGCAGCGGATTCGATCCCTCCGGCTACCGGTCCGCTCCTGGCAAGAGCAAGCGGACCAGTCCGTTCCAGCGCAGCTGACGTTACTTGCCCGGCTTCGCCGGCGCGGCCGGCGCCGCGGCCGGAGCGGGCGCGGCCGGCTGCTGCTGCACCGGGCGCACGATGTAGCCGACCGGCACCCAGTTCGTGCCGGCCTGGCTCAGCGACACGGTTTCCACCGCCGGGGCGGTGGCGTGGCGGGCCACGAACACCACGTTGAGGTACTGGCCGGGAGGCAGGCCCTGCGGGTTGTCGACGCGGCCGAGCTGCACCCAGTCGCGGCTCTGGGTGGCGCCGAGCTGCTTCTTCACGCCGTCGAGGTACTTGGCCCAGTCGGCCGAACTCACGCTCTTCTGCATCATCGGGCCGCTGCTTTTCCACATCGCGTCGGCCTGGCCGGCATCGGCCTGGGCCGCCCAGCGCGTGGCGGTGGCGATGGCGCTGTCCAGCGAGGGCAGTTGCTGGGCCTGGGCATGGCCGCTGGCAAGCAGCGCGGCGACGAGGGGCATGGCTGCAAAACGACGGTACTGGTTTGCCATAGGTCTCTCCTTGGGTGGGTTCCGATCAGCGTGACCGCGGTTGTGCTCGCGGGAGTCCGGACGCAAGCCCGTCTTCCACGGGGACGATGTTCGGGTCGCCGGGGGAAACGGGTCCTGGATCATGCGCAATCAGGAAATCTAACGGTTGTGGCGCATGCTGGATTCTGGACGTTTCCAGACCTGTTGTGATCCCGGCGTGCCTTAAGCCTTCCTGGCGGGGCGCAGCGTCAGCACGTGCTGGTCCGGCCCTGGCAGCAGCGGCGTCGGACGGCCGTTGACCCAGTCCTCGTGGCCGGCGCCGTAGTAGGGCGACAGCGGATTGTCGCTCTGGCCGCCGGGCAGCTCCAGGATGCTGCCGGCCTCGTGGCCCGGCATCACGTCCAGCCGTTCGGAGGCGCCGAAGCCGGGGCGCGCCACGCGCGGCATGTTGTCGTCGCCGGGCAGCGGCTCGTCCGGCATGTCCAGCCAGCGGCCGGCGAAGGACGGCAAGGCGCGCGACAGCGGATGGCGGATGGCCGTGCGGTTGTACTCGCCCCAGGTGCGCGCGGCGAGGCCGCCGGGCGGCTTGCCCAGCTCGTCGGCGACCTGGCGCGCGGCGTCCTGCAGCAGCGCGTTCCAGTCGGCGTAGCGCGCATCCAGCAGATGGATGGGACGGTCGCGCACCAGCGCCCAGACCGCCGCCTCGGTGTGGCTGGGGCGCGGCCAGGTGAAGTCCTTGTAGCGCCCGGTCACTTCCTCGGCGAACGGTGCCAGCACCGCTTCGTGCACCTTGTCGCGGAAGGCGCGCACCAGGCGGTAGTCCACGCTGTCGGCGGCGGCGCGGCCGCGCCAGCTGGCGGTGAGCTGGCGCAGCTGGGCCAGGGTGGGATCGGTGGTGCCGGCCAGGGTGTCCTGCAGCAGGCGCTGCCAGCGCACCAGCAGCAGGGCGCGATGATCGAGCTGGATATCCAGCAGGTTGCCCGGGGAGAAGCTGCTGCGCGTGCGCAGGCCGTCGCGGATCTGCTGCGCACGCGCGCCCAGGTCGTGGCCGCCTTCGCCGAGCAAGGCCAGCGCGGTGCCGTCGACGGTGCGGTTGTTGGCGGTCCACAGGCGGCCGTCGGCAGGGTTCTCGATGCGCGGGTATTGCGCCGGCATGGCCCAGCCCTGCCAGCCGGTGCCGGGCTTGGACCAGTCCGCCGGCAGCAGCGGATCGACGCCGCTGCGCAGCGGAATGCTGTTGCCGGTGATGGTCCAGCCGATGTTGCCGGCGCTGTCCGCCGCCAGCAGGTTCTGCGGCGGCATGCCCATGGCGGGGGCGAGGTCGAGCGCGGCGTTGACGCTGGCGGCATGCTCCAGCTTCATCACGCCCAGGTTGTAGGCGCGCGGCAGGTCGCCGATCCAGGCCAGCGCCAGCGGCGTGCCGTCGGTGTCCTGCGCCAGGATCGGACCCCAGCGCGTGCTTTCCACCTTGATGGTGCGCGGCGCGGCGCCTTTGATGCGGATGGTTTCCTCGTGCGTCTCGATGGAGTCGACGCCGTCCGGCACCTGATAGCGCGCGGCGTCCTTCGGGTCGCGCAGCACGCGCACCCAGTCCAGCCAGTCGCCATAGCTGTTGGTGAAGCCCCAGGCCACCTGCCCATTGGAGCCGGCGACCAGGGCCGGCGTGCCGGGCAGGGTCACGCCGCTGGCGTCGCGGCGGCCGTTCGGCGCGGCGGGGTCCGCGTAGCGCAGGCGCGCGCGGAACCAGATGTCCGGCACGCGCAGCCCCAGGTGCATGTCGTTGGCGAGGATGGCCGCGCCGCTCTCGGTCAGGCGGCCGGCCACGGCGAAGTTGTTGCTGCCGGGGCGCGGCTCGTCCAGCGCGGGCGCCAGTGCGACCAGCGCGGCGGCGTCGGAGCTGGAAGCCACCGGCTTGTCGCGCAGGTTGAATACGTCCGCACCCGGAATCACCGGCGGATGCGAGAGATCGCCGCTCAGCGGCGCTTCCCATTCGGGATCCGGCGCCAGCAGGAAATCCACCAGCGGCGAGGGCAGCGCGGAACGCATCTGCGCGAAGCTCAGCTCGCGCTGGTTGCGGCCGTCGCCGTTGAGGTCCAAGTACATCGCACCGATCACCAGGAAGCTGTCTTCCGGTTTCCACGGCTGCGGCTGCGCGCCCAGCAGGAAATATTCCCAGGGCTTCACCCGCAGATCGGCGAGACCGCGGTTCACGCCGGCGGCATAAAGCTCCAGCGTATGCCGGTCCTCCGGCGACAGCTGCGCCAGCGCGGCCTGCGCCGTGGCGCGCAGGCGATGGCGGCGATGTTCGATGTCGGTATCCACCGCCGCGGCGCCGACCAGTTCGGCCAGCTCGCCCGCGGCGACGCGGCGCATCAGGTCCATCGGAAAGAAGCGTTCCTGCGCGTGCACGTAGCCGAGCGCGAAGGTCACATCGTCGCGGCTCTTGCCGTCGATGGTGGCGCTGCCGAGCGCGTCGCGCGCGATGCTGGTGGTGTCGCCCAGGCCTTGCACGGCCACTTCGCCGTCGAGCTTCGCGCGGCTGCCGGCGAGCAGGAACCAGCCAGCCGCCAGCACGCCAACGATCAGGATCGACAGGGAGAGCAGCAGGGAGCGCAGCCAGCGGAAGCGTCGGACTCGGGGCATCGGGAGGCGGATCTTGGGTGGCGATGCTCCCGAGTGTAGTCCCAACGCTCAGGGCTTGGCCGTGGTGAACACCGCGAAGATGCCAGCATAGGGCTTGACCATGAAGGTGGGTGCGCCGGCATAGCCTTCGCCGTCCACATAGAACTGCGAGATGGTGCCGTCCAGGTACAGCGCGTCGCGGCAGCCCAGTTCATCGCGGAAAAGCCGCGCGAAGGTGTGAAAGTTCACCGGCGATTCGCTCACCGCGAACACCACCCGATGCGGCGTCTTCGCGCATACGCCGCTGCGCCACTTCAGGCTGGCCGAATCGTCCACGAAGCGGTCGTTGATCTGCCCATCGACCAAGAGCATCGGCCCCGACTGCGTGGCCCAGCGCGCGGGCTTGGCGTCGGCCTTGAAGGCGGTGCTGGTGCGCACGGCGGCGTGGCCGTCGGCATACACGGCGAACACGCCATTGGGCTGGATCGAGAAATTGCCCGCGGCCGGATTGCCCTTGAACAGATTCAGCGGCACCACGGTGCGGCCGTCTTCCACGTACAGGCCCAGCGGAGCGAACTGGCGGTCGTAGATGCCGGCATTGGCGGCGAACAGCAGGCGGCGGTCGTGCGCCATGCCCCATTGGCGCAGGCTTTCGATGGTGGCGTAGGGCTGGCCGCTTTCCGGGTCCTTCCAGTGCAGGCTCAGCGGCTCGCGTTCCAGGTCCACGCGGACCACGCGGAAGCTCTGGCTTTCGAAGGTGACTTCGTCGCTGTCCACCGCCTGCGCCTGGCGCGAACAGCCGCTGGCGCCGGCGAGCATGGCCAGCGTGGCCAGCCAGTACAGCCATGGGCGGCGGGCAGTGGATGCGGGGAGGGCGGAGGCCTGCATGCGCACGATGGTGGCCGGGGCAGTGGTGCGGGTGCAAGCCCGGCGTGACATTTCGCATCTATCCGAAGCCATGGCCGTTATAGACTGCCGTTTTTCCGCTGCGCGCCGCCTCATGCCTTACACGCCCATCGTCGCCACGCTCGGTTATGTGCTCTCGCCGGATCGGCGCCGGGTGCTGATGATCCACCGCAATGCGCGCCAGGACGACATGCACCTGGGCAAATACAACGGCCTGGGCGGCAAGATGGAGCCGGGCGAGGACATCGCCGCCTGCATGCGCCGCGAGATCCTCGAGGAAGCCGGCATCGAGTGCGCGTCGATGCAGCTGCGCGGCACGCTCAACTGGCCTGGCTTCGGCAAGCAGGGCGAGGACTGGCTGGGCTTCATCTTCGTGATCGACCGCTATGCGGGCGAACCGTTCGCCGCCAATCCCGAAGGCACGCTCGAATGGGTGGAGCTGGACCGCCTGATGGAGCTGCCGATGTGGGAAGGCGACCGCCACTTCCTGCCGCTGGTGTTCGACGGCGACCCGCGGCCGTTCCATGGCGTGATGCCGTACCAGGACGGGCGCATGCAGTCCTGGTCGTACTCGCGGCTGTGACGCGGCGCATCGGGATCGTCGCGGCGATGATCCGCGACAGCGCGGGCCGCGTCCTGCTGGTGCGCAAGCGCGGGGTGGAAGTGTTTCAGCAGCCGGGCGGCAAGCGCGATCCGGGCGATGCGGACGACCTGCACACGCTGGCGCGCGAACTGGAAGAAGAACTCGGCTGCCGCATGCGGCGCGAAGGCGCGCGGCTGCTGGGACGCTTCAGCGCACCGGCGGCGAACGAGCCGGGGTGCGTGGTGGAGGCAGTGGTCTACGAAGTGGCCGCGGACGGGCCGTTCGAGGCGAGGGCGGAGATCGAGGCGCTGCGCTGGGTGGATCCGGCGCGGCCGGGCGAGCTGCCTATCGCGCAACTCAGCCGCGAGCAGTTGCTGCCGTTGCTTGCCGGCTAGAACCCGTCGTTTCGCACCCTCACACCCTCGTCATCCCGGCGTAGGCCGGGATCCAGTGGCGATGCCGTCGGGTTTTCGCCGTAACGCTCAAAAGCCGCGTCTTTCGACGCCTCGCTCGTACGCAGCTTGCCGCTGCTGGATCCCGGCCTGCGCCGGGATGACGAGAGTGGGCGGGTGCGCCGCGATCAGGCCTAACCGGCGCACCAGCGCCGGTGGTTCAAGGCATGCGCCGCAGCGCCACCACCGCATTGAGTCCGCCGAAGGCGAACGAATTGCTGATCGCCGCATGCACCGGCATCTTGCGCGCCTGGTGCGGCACGTAGTCGAGGTCGCAGGCGGGATCGGGTTCGAGATAAGCCAGCGTCGGCGGCACGATGCCGTGGCGCAGCGCGCCGATCACGGCGATCAGCTCCAGCGAGCCGGACGCGCCCAGCGCATGGCCGTGCATCGGCTTGGTGGAGGAGATGGCCAGCGCGCGCGCATGTTCGCCGAACACGCGGTGCAGCGCCGCCGTCTCGGTGGCGTCGTTGGCCATCGTGCCGGTGCCGTGGGCGCTGACGTAATCCACTTCGGACGGCGAGAGATTGCCGTCGCGCAGCGCGTTCTCGATGGCGGCGGCCGCGCCCAGCTCGGACGGCGCGGCGATGTCGCCCGCGTCCGAACTCATGCCGGTGCCGACCAGTTCCGCCAGGATGGTGGCGCCGCGCGCCTGCGCCTGTTCCAGCGTCTCCAGCACGAACATGGCCGAGCCTTCGCCCAGCACGATGCCGCGGCGGCCCTTGCTGAAGGGGCGGCAGGTATCCGGCGCCAGCACGCGCATGGCTTCCCATGCGAGCAGGGTGCCCAGGTTGAGGCAGGCCTCGGTGCCGCCGACCACGGCGGCGTCGACCAGGCCGGAGCGGATCATCATCGCCGCCTGCGCGAACGCGTGGTTGGACGAAGCGCAGGCGCTGGCCACCACGAAGGCCGGGCCGGTGATGCCGTGCGCCATGCTGATCTGGCTGGCCGGCGCGTTCATCATCATGCGGATGATGCCCAGCGGGTGCACGCGCGGCAGCTTGTCGGCGTAGATCCGGTGGTACTGGGTGTCGCGCGTCACTTCGCCGGCCGCGCCGCTGCCCACCACCACCGCCGTGCGCGCGGCGCGTTCGCCTTCGAACGACAGCCCGGACTGCACGATCGCCTCTTTCGCGGCGACCAGGGCGTACTGCGTGGACAGGTCGAGCTGGCTGAGCTTGGCTTCGTCGAAGTGCTGGCCCGGATCGAAACCCTTGACCTCGGCCACCACGCCGGCGGCGCGCACGCGTTCGGGATCCACGCGGGAAACAGGAGCGATGCCGCTGCGGCCCTCGGCCATGGCCTGCCAGACCGAGGGTGCGTCGTTGCCGAGCGCGCAGATCGCGCCCATGCCGGTGATGACGAGACGTTGCATGGAGGAGTTCAGTCGTTCTTCTTGGCGGCGAGCTGGCGCTCGATGGCTTCCACCAGCTGGCCCACGGTGCCGTTGTCGAAGTCCGTGTCCTCGTTGGGGAGGTTGATGCCGAAATGCTCTTCGATGTCGAAGATCACTTCGATGGCGTCGAGCGAGGCGACGCCCAGGTCCTTCAGGGTGGACTCGGGCTTGATGGTGTCGATGTCGATCTTCGCCTGCTTGGCGATGATCTCGGTGGTTTCCTGCTGTACGTTGCTCATGGGTCGTATCCCTGGTCCGTGGCGTTCGCCGCTGGCCGCACCGCGCGGCCGACCCGGCAAGCCTGACCAAGCACGGGGTGCTTGTCCAGACGCGACGGTCCTGTAGTCGGTCGATTCTGCGCGGGTTCGCCTTTCGCCAATCTTTGGGGTGGCCGGGCCAGCCGGCGGCGGCAGGGTAAGCGGCGTGAAAGCCCCGTCGTCCATGCTGCACGGCCCGGCTTGCGGCATCATGCGCGCGGCGTCCGGGACGGCGGCGCCCCACTTGCGGAAACCTTGCGTGCGTTATCTCAACCAACTCGAACCGGATGGCCTGGTCGCGTCGTTCGCGGCGCATCCGCCGCTCGGCTTCCGGGTGCTGGAGGCGCAAGGCACGCCCGCCTTCGTGGCGCCGTTCGACCTGCTGACCACCACCGATGACGCACTGCGCCGCCGCGTGCTGAAGGCGCCCGGCTACCGCTGGTGGGGGCGCCTGCTGCGCTGGCGCACCGCCTTCGTCGGCACCACGGTGTCGGAGTACGCGCTGTTTCCGCGCGAAGCGGACCCCACGGTGCTGCCCGGCGCGCTGCGCCGCGAGCTCGGCGGCGGACAGCGCCTGCTGGTGGTGAAGGACATCCCGCAGGATTCGCCGCTGTGCGACGCGGCCAGCCGCGACTGGTGCGCGCGCTTCGCCGAAGCCTGCCGCGCCGAGGGCTATCTGCTGCTCGAGGGCCAGGCGCTGGCTTACGTGGCGATCGATTTCGCCGACGAGGAGGCGTATCTCGCGCGCCTGTCGTCTTCGCGCCGCAAGGACATCCGCCGCAAGCTGCGCAAGCGCGACGAAGTGGCGGTGGAGACGGTGGCCTGCGGCGATGCGCGCTTTGCCGACGACGCCACCGTCGATGCGTTCTATGCCTTGTACGAGAATGTCTACGCGCAAAGCGAAATCCATTTCGACAAGCTCAGCCGCGCGTTCTTCGCCACCGTGCTGCGCGATGCCGGCAACGGCGGCTTCGCCTTCGTCTATCGCCACCAGGGCGAGCTGATCGGCTGGAACCTGTGTTTCGTCGCCGACGGCAAGCTGATCGACAAATACGTCGGCTTCGCCTACCCGCAGGCGCGCGAGCGGAACCTGTACTTCACCAGCTGGTTCCACAACCTGGCCTGGGCGCGCGAGCGCGGCCTGAGCCACTACGTGGCGGGCTGGACCGATCCGCAGGTGAAGTCCTATCTTGGCGCCAGCTTCACCCTGACCCGCCACGCCATCTGGCTGCGCAATCCGCTGCTGCGCGCCGCGGCGCGCAAGCTGGGCCACCTGTTCGAAAGCGACAGCCAATGGGCGCCGACCCCGACCGATGCGCAGACCTGATTCCATGCGGCCTGGCCCGCTGATCCTGGACTTCGACGGCGCCGTCGGCCCGATCGAGGGCGCCACCACGCTGCCGCTGGGCGACTGGCAGGAAGCGATCCGCTTCGGCTGCACCCTGCGCACCTTCAACCGCCTGCGCCGCCATCTCGCTGAAACCGCTCCGGCCGAGCACGGCACGGTGCTGATGGGTTCGGGCGACTACCACCACCTGACCTGGCCGCTGGTCGAGCGCCAGCGCGCGCGCGGCCCGTTCCAGCTGGTGGTGTTCGACAACCATCCGGACAATATGCGCTTTCCCTGGGGCATCCATTGCGGTTCGTGGGTGCGCAAGGTGGCGATGCTGCCTTACGTCAACCACGTGCATGTGGTGGGCATCACCTCCGGCGACATCGGCGCGGCGCATGCCTGGGAGAACTATCTGCGTCCGCTGCGCGCGGGCAAGCTCAGCTACTGGTGCATGGATGTGGATGTGGCCTGGGCGGCGCGCCTGGGGCTGCAGCACGCGTTCCACCGTTTCGAGGATCCGGATGCGCTGACTTGCGCGTTCGTGGAGCAGTTGCGGCGGGCGCCGCAGGCGACTTATCTGTCGATCGATAAGGATGCTTTCAGCGTGGATACTGCGCGGACGAATTGGGACCAGGGCCGGCTGGAGGAGCACCATGCGATGGCGATTATTGAGGCGCTGCGCGGGCGCATTGTGGCCAGCGACATCAATGGCGAGGTGTCGGCTTATCGCTATCGCACTTGGTGGAAGCGCTTGCTCAGCGGGATGGATGGGCAGGAGCCCGTTCCGCAGAGTGAGTTGGATGCTTGGCAGCTGCAGCAGCGCGCGCTGAATTTTAGGTTGTTGGCGGCTATCGCCGATAGCGTGGCGTGAGGCTGCGCTTCTGGCTCGTCATCCCGGCGTAGGCCGGGATCCAGTTTCTGTATCGTCTGGTTTTCGCGTTATCGCGATTTGGCCGCTTATGCAGCGGGCATTTCGGACGCCTGCCGGCGCCCGAGTTACTTTCTCTTTGCTGGCTCAAAGAGAAAGTAACCAAAGAGAAATAGCCTTAGAGCAAAGGCTCGCGACGCGACTAGAAGGAGCAGTGAGCGGCTGCGGTAACCTGATTAACCTGGGTCTACACGAAACCACAGTGCGTTTACGTAGCGGCTTCTTCAACGTGCCGTTGCCGAGAGGAAATTCAGTGATTGAGGCCAGCTTTTAGGCTTAGCCCTGTTCGTTGCGTAAGCGTACGGCGTAGGTTGGGGTGAGCCGCAGGCGAACCCCAACGTGGCGAGGCGCGTGAAGGTTCGAATGTTGGGGTTCGCCTGCGGCTCACCCCAACCTACGCCACGGCAAGATTTAACGTGGCGCTCCGCCCGCCCCCTCACCCTGCCCTCTCCCCGGAGGGGAGAGGGGTGAAGTCGTGAGGTAAGCAGGAACGAAGAACAAAAGCTGGCCTCAGTCCTTGAACATCCTCTCGGCCACGGCACGTTGAAGAAGCCGCTACGTAAACGCACTGCCGTTTCGTGTAGACCCAGGTTAATCAGGTTACCGCAGCCGCCCACCGCTCCTTCTAGTCGCGTCGCGAGCCTTTGCTCTAAGGCTATTTCTCTTTGGTTACTTTCTCTTTGAGCCAGCAAAGAGAAAGTGACTCGGGCGCCGGCAGGCGTCCGAAATGCCCGCTGCATAAGCGGCCAAGTCGCGACAACCTCACCTAGTCGCTACTGGATCCCGGCCTACGCCGGGATGACGAGAAGGGGGCGCAACCTACTTCACCCCCTCCACATACCAATAAGTGCGCTTGCGCTTCCCCGTCCCCGGCGGCACAACCTTCTGCGTCCCCAGCGAAGAAGTATTGTTGCCGCCCACCAGTCCCAACTGATTACCACCACCAATCAACACCGGCGTCAGCAACGTCCCACCCCCCGAAGTGGGCAACTGCACCAACCCGAAGATCGGCGACGGCGGCATGCCGCCACCATCGAACTTCACGAAGCGGTTCGAGTTGAGCCCGCTGCCGTCGAGGAAACTGATCGCGTAGCCACGCGCAATACCCAGGTTCGGATAGCACATGTTCGGATTGTTGGTCGGATTCGCCGGCTGATTCGTGCCGAAGTAGGTATAGCCGGCCACCGTCAGCGGCGCATTCACCGCCTTCTCGCCCGCATTGGCCAGCGTGACGTAGAAACCGGGGCCGCTGCCGGTGTACAGCGTATTGGTGGCGTCGGTCAGGTTGCTCTCGGTAATGGTGGTCCAGGTGGGGGCCACGCTGTTGCCGGTGCTGGTGTCGCGCAGGCTGTAGAAACGGTTGATCACATTGGAGGCCGCGTTCGAAGCCAGCGGGTGTTCGCGGTCGCCGCTCGCTGCCACCACCGCGTCGTAGCTGCCGGTCGGCACCACGTCCGGCGGATAGAAGAACTTGCGTGCATTGGTGCCGGTGCCGCCGAGGCTGGCGAGTTTGGTCACGGTCCAGTTGGACGGCGAGGTGAGCGCATTCGGCTCCAGGTCCACGCGCCAGATATTGCCGCCGAGGTCGCCGGCGTACAGGCGCTCGATGTTGCCGTCGCCGTCGCGGTCGAGCAGGGTGATGTCGGACGGGATCGCATACGTCATGCCCGGCACCGCGGTGCAGGGGCTGGGCTGGCCGGTGCAGCTGGGGGCGGCGATCCATACCGGCGCGCCGGTGACCGCATCGAGCATGACGACGGCGCGGCCCATGCTGTCGGCGCTCTGCACGGGATCCACGTCCTCGGCGGTGTCGTAGCCGCCGCCCATGATCAGCACAGGGTTGGTATTGCCCTTGATGCGCGCGACCTTCGGCTGCGACCAGGTCATGCCGAGTTCCGGAATATCGGAGCTGGACTTCTTCCACAGGAAGCGCGGCGCGGTCGGCGTGCTCACGTCGAACGCATAGATGAAGCGGCCGCCGCGGCGCGCGGTGAGGTAGATGTAGGTGGTCGCGGGCGTGACGCTCTGGTTCTGGTACACCGTGGTGGTGCCGTCGAAGAAATAATCCTTCGGCTGCGCGGTGGCATCGGTGATGCCGGGCAGCTTGATCACGGGGCTGTTGTCGCGCTGGCGCTTAAGCTTGCCGAAGAACTCCGGCGCGATGAACGACCACAGCTCGCCGCCGGGCCGCACCGTGCCGATGCCGGTGGTCTGGTTGCCGTTGATCGCGCGGAAGTAGCCGTCGTTGGAACCGTAGAACACCACCACGCCGGTGCTGCCGCCGTAGTTGATGATGGCCGGGCGCGAATGCAGCACGTCGCCGTGGATGGACGGGCGCACCGTCACCGCGCCGCCGGGGCCGGGTTCGGCCTCATTGTTCGGGCTGGTGTTGTCGGCGCCGCGCACCCAGTTGATCAGGTTGGGCAGGTCGCTGGCGGTGGTGCCGAGCAGCGCCGCCGTGATGTTGCCGTTGCTGGTGTCGAACTTCGGCATCGCGGTGCCGGTAGGGCAGCTGCCGACGCCGTTGCAGGTGTAGACGGTGCGGCCGGTCTGCGAGGTGAGATAGTCCGCGCGCAGCATTTCGCCCACGCCGCCTTTCTCCACCACTTCGCCGTCCACCGCGTCGTAGGCCAGGGAGATGCCGGAAGGCTTGTTGATCCAGAAGCCGGTCGCCGGCCAGTTGCTCACCACGCTGCTGCCGGGGAAAGCCAGGGGGCCGTTGCGCGGCGTGCCGGCCTGCTGGTCCGAGGTCCAATAGCTCAACGCATTGGGCGAAATAAAGCCGGAGCCGTTATTGCTGATCGCCGAGTTGCCGAGCGAATCCTCGGTGATCACGTTGTTGCCGCTGTCCAGGCCCAGCTGGTACTGCTTCAGATTGCCGACCCAGCGCGGCTGCGCGGTCGGGTCGGGACGGAACACACCGACGTAGACCTGGTTCAGCGATACGCCCTGGCTGTTCACGCTCACCGGCAGGCTGACCGAAGCGAACACGCTGTTGATCGACTGCACTTCGTTGAAGATCTGCAGCAGGTCGTTCACCAGCGCATTGAGCGCGTTCGGGTCGTTGATGTTCACCACGAAGGCCTTGCCGCCGCCGTGGCTGGACATGCTTTGCAGGAACTGCACGTAGTCCGGGTTGCTGCCGTCGGTGACGGCGATGGTGTAGGTGATGATGTTCTGCGGATTGGTGGACGAACCGCCGGACAGGTCGGTCTGGTACATGAACTGCGCCCACTCGTCGCCCCAGTTGGCCTGGTACTTGTTGTTCGGCGGCGGGATCACGATCTCGGTGGGATTGGACTGCCCGGTGGCCTGCTGCAGCGAGGACTGCGCGCTGGGTGAATTGCCGGCATCCTGCGGCTTGCCGTTCTTCACCGCATTGGCGATGTAGATGACGAAGCTCTTCTGGCACACGCCGGAGAGCGGCGAATGGTAGGTGACGCCGGAAAGTCCGGTCTTGCCGGCGAAGTACGCCCACATCTCTTCCATGCCGCCGCCGACCGCGGAGTTGTTGGAGTTGTCGGCCTGGCGGTCCAGCGCCTTGATGGTGGTCTGGAAATTCGCCACGCCCGTGGCGTCCATCAGCGGCAGCGCGCCCGGATCCCTGGCGCGGCCCACATTGGGAAAGCGGAACCAGCCGCCGTTGCTCGACGGATCGAACAGCATCAGGCCCATGTTGATCTTGCCCAGCAGCACCGGGTTGGTGCCGATCGCGGTCACGGCCTGGTACAGCGAGCACTGCTCGAAGCCGACATCCTTGCCGGCATTGTTGGCCGATACCACGCCTGCGGTCGGGCAGCTGAAATTCACTGAGCCGTTCCAGGCGCTGGCGTTGTCCAGCAGGATCAGCAGATTCGGCGAACCGCCGTTCACCGGCGCGCCGGTGTACAGATCGATGTCCTCGCTCAAGGCCAGGCCCGGCACCGCCAGCAGGGCGGCGGCGCAGGCCAGCCGGCGCAGGCGGCGGCTCAAGGATGGGCGCGTGTGGAGCATGGCGGCGTCTCCGCGGAGGCTGCTGGGTGTGTTCATGGACAGGGGGTTCCGACGGGGACGCGTACCGACGCGCCCTGGTGCACGGTGACCGAGGTCGCGCTGTTGTTCGGATCGGTGACGGACGACTGGATTTCCCACTGCGTGTCCGAGCACAGCGAGAACGCGGCGGCGCCGCCGCTGGAGCCGACCACGAGGTCGCCGCTGCTGCTGGTGGGCGTGCGGCAGACGTCGCCCAGCGACAGGTCGCGGTTGAGCACCGGCTTGCTGTCCAGGCAGATCGGCGCGGCCACTTGCGCGGTGAAGTCGTTGTTGCCGTCGCCGGTGACGTCGATCGGCACCGAACTGGCCGGAATCGGATTGAGCGTGAAAGCCTGGTTCATCACCGCCTCCACGCCCTGCTGCGCCACCGAGCGGGCTTCCATGCGGTATTGCTGGTTCGACGCCACCTTGGTGTTGATCATGCTGGAGCTGGCCATGGAGATGGCGAACAGCAGGAAGATCACCAGGAACACCAGCGTCATCATCAAGGTGAAGCCGCGCTGGCGCTGCGCTGGATGCGATGAAGGATGCATGCTCAGTTCTCCCGCACGCCGCCGACGTTCCACAGGCGCGCGACCGCGCTGTAGACGTGGCGCTTGTAAGCGTCGTTGTAGGGGCCGTCCGGCGTCGCGCGGCCCAGGTCGTAGGTGCGCGTGTCGTTCCAGCCGGTCGTGGCATCGAGGTTGCGCGCCAGCACCGTCACGCGCACCGCGGTGACGTTGGCCCAGTTGGTGGTGGCATTGGTCCAGGCGTAGCCGCTGCTGCCGGTGCAGGTGGCGGAGTTGTCGATGGCGGGGTTGTCGACGTAGCAGTCGGGCGAGCCGTTGCCGTCGGTGTCCACGCCGTAGCTCAGGTGCACGTCCTGGATGCCGGCGACCAGCGAGGACACCTGGATCGAGCCGTTGACGAATTCCGCCACTTTCAGGGTCGGCGTGCTGTCGCCGCCGCTGGCGCAGTTGTCGCAGGCCGCCAGGTAATAGCTGCGCACCACGTATTTGCGCAGCTCCGCCGGGCTGCCGCTGCTGCAGGTCTTGCCGAGCAGGGTGAAGTTGGCCGAACTCTTGTCGTAGACCAGCTGCTTGGTGTCGGTGGTGCAGCTCGATTGCTGCAGGTAGTACTCGGTACCGGACACCGCCGCCGAGACATTGCCGGAGGCGTAGTGCACGGTCAGCGCCTCGGTGCCGGTGCTCATGCTGGAAAAACACGCGGGCTTCGCGCCGCCGGCGGCCACGCCCGAAAGCGCCACCGGCACGGTGAGCGGCGAGGTGGTGTTGTCGAAGCCCATCGAGGCCTGCGTCGTATTGCAGGCGCCGGGCAGGTTGTACTGCAGCGTGGCGGGCAGGCCGGGGCGGCCGTAGAAGCCGGCCATTTCCACGTCGCGCACCATCGATTCCAGCGCGTAGCGGCCGTTCTCGACCTGCTCGCCGGTCTTGTTGAACTCGGCGCGCGCCTTGGAGGTGGCGACGTACAGCGAACCCAGCGCGGCCAGCATGGCCAGCCCGATGGTGACGCCGATCATCAGCTCGACCAGCGACAGGCCGCGCTGGCGATGGAGGGGCGGGATGGAAGAAGGCATGCGCATGGCGGCGGTCACGAGAGGCTGGCGATGCGGACTTGCACGCTGACGGCGCGGCGCAGGCTGTCGTCGCCGAATTTGTTCTGCCCGCAGGTCACGCCCGGCGCCGCGGTGGGCATCAGGCCCTGCCACACCACGGTGATGCGGTAGACGTTGTTGGTGGCGTCGATACGCTCGACGCAGCCGATCGCGCCGAGCATCGCGCCGACCTTGTTGCCGCCGGAGCTTTCGCCCGCGCCGAGCAGCGCATTGCGCCAGGCAGCGAGGTCGGCATTGGCGGTGGCCGCCTGCAGCGCGGTGGGCGAGGGCGTGCCGGTGGCGCAGGTGGGCGGCGCGGCGTAGCCGGAGCCGGTGGCCAGGCCGGTGGCGCCGTTGGAATAGCAGGCCGCCACCTGCCGGTTCGCGTTGAGGCGCGAGACCATGTCCTGCACCAGGGTCAGGGCCTGCACGCGCTGGTAGGACTCCATCTCGTTGCGGGTGGAGCGCGCCATCATCATCACCGTGCCCAGCAGGGCGACCGATGCGATCAGCATCGACACCAGCACCTCGATCAGCAGAATGCCGCGCTGGCGTTTCATGAGCAGGCTCCCTTGGTGGTCTGCACGCGCCCGGTGGCGCCCACCGCTACGCACAGCGGCTGCTGCCCCTGCGAGGTGACGGTGGGGTTGAGCGTGAACGACATGCCGGTGCCGGACATGCGCCCGTCGCCGCCGAAATTGAACGAGGTGTTGCCGCCGCCTTCGTTGATGCGCAGGCCGTCCAGCGTGCCTTGCGCGCGGATGGTGCTGGCCGGGGTGACGGCGCTGGCGATGCTCACCGTCCAGCCCTTGCTCCAGTCCGTGCCGTTGGCCACCACGTAGACGGTGCCGTTGCGCTTGATCGCCTCGCTGCGCGCCAGCACCACGGTGGAGGCCAGGTCCATGGTGGCGTTCTTCAGCCGCTGGCGCTGCAGGAACGGCGCCATCTGCGGCACGGCGAGCACGGTCAGCACCAGCAGCACCGAGACGGTGACCATCAGCTCCACGGCGGTGAAACCCCTGGCGTATGCGCGGCGCATGGCTATCGCTTCCAGCAGGTGGTGGAGGTGCCCGAGGCGGTCTTGCTGCCGTTGCTGCCGAGCTTGAGCGTGCCGCAGCCGCTGTCGCGGGTCTGGTTGCCGATCGGGGTGGCGGTGATGGTGTAGCTCGGCGGCGGGCCGGAACTGGTGGCCACCGCGATGGTGTAGTTCGGCGAGACCGTATCCGGCAGCGCGCCGTAGCCGAGCAGCGCATTGCTGGTGGTGTACTGGCGGCTGTCGATCATGTAGCGCTCCTGCGCGCTGGACATGTCGAGCATCACCGCCTCGGCCGCCGCGCGGTTGGCGCGCAGCATGTAGCGGTAATAACTGGGGATGGCCAGCGCCGCGAGGATGGCGATCACCGCCACCACTACCATCAGCTCGATCAGGGTGAAGCCCTGCACCGCACGGCACCGCGCGGACGTGCCGGGCGGCGTGGCGGTGAATGGCGAGATGGGCGCGACCATGTGAAAGCTCCCCCATGAGTTCACTTGGTCATTCCGCGGCGCGGCCTTAATGCGAAAATCCGCCGGCATCGCTGGGAATGGCAAGTGGAGCGTAGGTATCGGGAATATCCAATGTCAATTTGCCGCACGGCCGTTTTCCTATAATCGCGGCCCTAGGCCATCAGGTGTAACAGCCGGTTATCACCCTGGATGGCGGGGAAATCATATGCATCGGGCGTGCCGGGGAAAGTCAGGCGCAAGCCTGGCGAACGAAAACACGAAAAATCGCCTTCCGGCTGATTTTCCACGAGATAACGGCATTGATTTTCGTTAATCGATCGGTCGTCTCTATATCTTTCGGTCTATGCTTTTTGAGGTTATTTAAAGCGGCCCGACCAAAAAGGTCTTTTGCGCCCCATTTGGTCACCCGCCGGCGCATTGGCCTATGCAGTCGTGCGGGCGTCGTCGTAAGGATCCGCTAAGGAAATTGGGTTACCAAGACGGCCAGCTGGCCGTCCGTGGGTACCAGGCGCTCTGCGTTTCACGGCAGCTATGGCAAAGCGTTGCCGGCAGCGTCGAGCTTCACGGCCGCAGGGGGATGGCGCGAACCGGTCTCGAGAGAGGGCGATCGATCGTTCGTTGAACCTAGACCAGGGAGACCATCATGTTCCTCAAGCAGACCGGCGCCGCGGGCGCCGCGTTGTGTATCGCCGTGGGCGCGTCGTGCATGGCAGGCGCGCATGCCCAGGATTCCTCTGCCGTAGAAGTGGCGCCGGCCGCGCAGCACGACACGCTGCATTCACTGCGCGGGGTGATGCCGCGCCCCGATGACTTTTCCAAGAGCCCGCGCGAGCACGCGGCGCGTCCCTTGCCGTGGATCGACGGCCCCGGCTCGCCGCCCGACGGCGCCGTGCAGGGCAGCGCCACCGGCGCCGCGCCGACGGCCGGCAGCGGCGTGGACGGCGTGGGCCAGGGCTTCAGCGGGCCGCAGGGCAGCTTCACGGTGGACAGCGCGCCGCCGGATACCAACGGCGCGGTGGGCGCCACCCAGTACGTGCAACTGGTGAACACCGGCTTCGCGGTGTTCGACAAGGCGAGCAAGCAGGTGGTGTACGGGCCGGTGCAGACCAACACCTTGTGGTCCGGCTTCGGCGGCCCCTGCGAGACCGACAACGACGGCGACGGCGTGGTGGTGTACGACAAGGCCGCCGGCCGCTGGATCATCACGCAGTTCGCCGTGACCGCGGCGCCGTACTACCAGTGCGTGGCGGTTTCGGCCACCAGCGATGCCACCGGTGCGTATTACCGCTACGCGTTCAACTACGGCAGCGTGTTTCCCGATTATCCGAAGCTGGGTGTATGGCCGGACGCTTACTACATCACCTTCAACATGTTCAGCGGCAACAGCTTCTCCGGCGCCAAGCTATGCGCCTACGACCGCAACGCGATGCTGAGCGGACAGGCCGCGACGCAGCAGTGCTTCCAGCTTTCCAGCAGCTACGGCAGCGTGCTGCCGGCGGACCTGGACGGCGCCACCGCGCCGCCGGCGGGCGCGCCGAATTACCTGATGAACTTCGGCACCAACAAACTCAATCTGTGGAAGTTCCACGTCGACTGGAGCAACAGCGCCAACAGCACGCTGAGCGGGCCGACCGCCATCCCGGTCGCCACGTTCTCGGCGGCGTGCAGCGGCGGCACCTGCATTCCGCAGTCGGGTACGAAGCAGAAGCTGGACTCGCTGGCGGATCGCCTGATGTTCCGCCTGGCTTACCGCCGTTTCGCCGACCACGAATCGCTGGTGGTCAGCCATTCGGTGAAGGTCGGCACCAGCAAGCAGAACCCGTATACCGGCGTGCGCTGGTATGAAGTCCGCAGTCCCGGCGGTACCCCGGTGGTGTACCAGCAATCGACCTATTCGCCGGATACCACCTATCGCTGGCTCGGTTCGGTGGCGATGGACAAGCAGGGCAATATGGCGCTCGGCTACAGCGCGTCGAGCAGCACCATCCATCCGGCGATCCGCTACACCGGCCGCCTGGCCACCGATGCGCTCAACACCATGCAGGCCGAGGCGAGCATCGTCGAGGGCACCGGTTCGCAGAGCGGCAATAACTTGTCGCGCTGGGGCGACTACAGCGCGATGACGGTGGACCCGGTGGACGACTGCACGTTCTGGTACACCAACGAGTATCTGAAGACGACGGGTTCGTTCAACTGGAGCACGCGGCTGGCTTCGTTCAAGTTCCCGTCCTGCCAGTAAGCCTGGTGTCCGTTGCGCCACGCAAAACCCCGCTTGTGCAAGCGGGGTTTTGTTTTGCCTTCAGCCGCGCAGCGTGCGCCGCAGCGTGTCGACGATGCGCGCGAACTCGTCGCCGCGCAGCCACGGGCTGTTGCCGATGGTGAGCGAGCGCGCGGCGAAGTCGCGCGCGTTGGGCAGCTCGGTGGCCGGCACGATGTCGCGCAGGTAGCCGTAGTCGGGCAGGGCGTGGATGAACAGGCGGCTGACGCCCAGGCCCGCGGTCCACAGCGTGCCGAGCGCGGCGTCGCGCGCGGCGGCGGTGGGCAGGGTGAGCAGCAGGAAGGGCCATGCGCCCTGCGTGCCCGGTGCATCGTCGAACACGGTGACGCCGGGCAGCGCGCGCAAGGCGTCCAGACGCGACAGCGCCTGCTTGCGCGTGAAATCGAGAAAGGCGGGCAGGCGGGCGAATGCGGCGGTGCCCACGCCCTGGCGCCAGCGGCCGAGCGGATGCAGCGGAATATCGGGGCCGAAATCGTCGCCCACCGCGGCCACGGGATCGCCTTCGGCCAGCGCTTTGCGCAGCGGCTTGCCATACACCGCGTAGAGCAGCGAGGGCCGATAGGCGACCGCATAGCCAAGCAGTTCCGCCGCGCGCTGCAGGCTCCAGCGCAGGCTGGAACGGATCACCTCGCGGCGGCTCGCCATGAAGGCCTCGCGCAGCTCGGCATCACGCGTAATCAGCACGCCGCCTTCGTACAGCGTGAGTCCCTTGCCCACCGCCAGGCTGAAGAAGCCGGCGTCGCCCTGCAGGCCCACGCTGGCGCCGCCGCGGCGGGCGCCCAGCGCCTGCGCGGCGTCTTCCAGCACATAGGCGCCGCAGCCGCGCGCGATCGCCATGGCGGCCGGCACGTCGACCACGCGGCCGGCCAGGTGGGTCGGCACGATGGCCAGGGTGCGCGGGCCGCACAGCGTGCGCAGCTGCGCGGCGTCCATGTCGATGCTGCCGGGGGCGAGATCGCACAGCTTGAGTTTCAGCCCCGCGCGATGGATGGCCAGCGCGACCAGCGGGCAAGTCCAGGCCGGCACCACCACTTCGTCGCGCTGCGGGCGCAGGCGGTGCATGGCATGCAAGGCCACCACCATGGCGGCGGTGCCGGAGCATTCGAGTTGCGGCTGCGCCACGCCGAGCCAGCCGGCCAGCTGCGCGGCGAAGCGTGCGCGGCGCGGCAGCAGGTCCGACAGGCGCAGCGGCAGGCCGGCAGTGGGCGGCAGCTCGCGGCGCATGCGGCTCAGTCTCCGGCGGCAACGCCGAGCGCGCCTTTGGCCTCGGTGGGCGCATCGCCTTCGGGATGCGCGCCGCTCTCGGCCAAGGCGAGGCAGACGATGCCGGCCACGATCACCAGCGCGCCGATCGCGCGCGCCCAGGTCAGCGGCTCGTTGAACAGCCAGATGGAAAACAGCATCACGCTGACCACTTCCAGATGGGTCACCGCGAAGGCCGGGCCGATCGGCGCGTGCTTGAGCAGGGTCATCCAGGTGAAGAAGTTGCCGACGTAGCCGACCACCGCCAGGTAGATCCACGGATGGCCGAACACGCGCACGATCCAGGCCCAGTTGGCCTCGGGCGGAAACGCGTGGTTGCCGGCGTACTTGAAGGCCAGCTGCACCACGGTGTCGAACGCCACCAGGATCAGGAAGCCGAAGAAATAGAAGCGCCCCAGGCGCTGCGGCGTCGATGCCATGCGCTCAGCCTCCACCGGCGATCCCCACGATGCAGACGCCGGCGGTGACCAGCAGGATGCCGGTGACGCGCAGCGGGGTGAGCTTCTCGCGGAACAGGATGCGTCCGGCGATCATGATCACCACGATGTTGATGGAACCGAGCAGCACGCCCTCGGACAGATCGACCAGCGAGAGGAAGGCGATCCACACCAGGAACTCGGCCACGTAGGAGCCGATGCCGATCCAGATCCACGGCCGCGCGGCCATGTAGCGCCAGCGCGCCAGGCCGTCGCCCGCGTTGGGGTCGCCGGCGGCGGCCTTGAAGGACAGCTGGCCGACCGTGTCCAGGGTGACGTTGAGCAGCCACAGCGTGACGGCGAGCGGGCTCATCGGCGCGCTCAGGCCGCGGCGCGCGCGGCGGCTGCGGCGGCCGGGTCGGCGATGCGGCCGAAGAAATCGGCGGAGCGGTCGATCAGCAGGCGGCGTTCGCGGTCGATGGTGATCATGTGATAGCTGTCTTCCAGCAGCAGCATCTCCACCGGACCGGACACCCCGCGCTCGACCAGGTGCGCATTCCCGACGCTGGCGATGTCGTCCTCGGTGGCGTGCGCGATCAGGCAGGGCGCGGTGACCTTGGGCAGGTCGCGCTTCACCACCGCGGCCATCTTGTACATCTCGGCCAGCGACGGCCACGGGTTGCCGGGCAGGCCGGCCGCGGCGCTGTCGCCGCCGAGCATCAGCGAGCTGATCTGGGCGCGGATGCGCTCGTCGCGCAGGCCGTAGGGTTCTTCTTCCTGCACCATCCACTTGCGGCCGATGCCCAGGCGGGTCACCAGCGGCAGCAGGAAGGAAAACTTGCCGTACCACGGCGTGGCCCAGCCGTCGTAGCGGAAGGTGGCGCCGTACACGCCCACGCCCTTGACCAGGTCGGGGCGGTCGGCGGCGAGCTTGAGCGCCAGCACGGCGCCCATCGACAGGCCGGCCACGAACAGGTGGTCGAGCTGGCTGGCGTAGCGCTCGGCGGCGGTCTTTACGCTCTCGTACCAGTCGTGCCAGCTGGTGGCGAGCAGGTCGTCGGCGTCGCCGCAGTGCCCGGCCAGCTGCATGCCGTAGACGTCGAAGCCGGCGCGGTTCAGGCCCTTGCCGACCAGGCGCATTTCGGCCGGGGTGCCGGTGAGGCCGTGGATCAGCATGACGCCGGCGCGCCCGCCTTCGAAGCGGAATTCGACGTTCTGGATCACGGCTGGGAGCCCAGGCTGGGAGAGGTTTGAAGCGTAACGGCTGGGCGCATGATTTCGCGAGAAAGGCTGAGACTGACCGTGCCAGTCTGGCCGGGAGCTCTTTCTAAAAACTTTCGACCTGCTTGCGGATCCAGGACTTAGCGCCGCCGGATCGTGCGCCTCAGCGCCCGTTGAAGCGGCTGACGCCGATCGACAGGCCGATGCTGCCGGTGGGGTGCGAGCAGTCGCCGGTGCGCTGGGTGATGTTCACCGCGCCGCTGTTGTAGGTGCCGGAGCCCCAGTGATTGCCGGTGACCACGCCCATGCCCACGCTGCCGTGCACCTGGGGCTGGTTGTAGGTGGCGTCGTCGCAGTGCGGGCGGCTGGCCTCGGCTTCGGCCTCGTCCTGGGCGGCGGTGCGGCCGCTGGTGTCGCCGTAGTAGACGCCGGGGGCGGGACGATTGGCGTTGGCGCTGGGGCGGGTGTTGACCGGGTCCATCGCCGGCGGGGCGTCGCCGGGCCTGGCCGGCGCGGCGGCCGTGCTGGCGCTGGCCGGGACGCTGCCCGGCGGGAGCTTGAGGTTGAGGCTGCCGGCGGTCTGCGCCTGGGCGGCGGCGGCGAGCAGGGCGGTGGCGAGCGCGATGGGGATGAGCTTGGTGTTCATGGGGTGGCTCCGGGGGCGCTGCCGATAACGGTTGGGGCGGGAGAAGCGTGCACAACGGGGTTGGATGGCCGGACATGCGGCGAAGTTCCAGTTCGAAATTCTTCTCCCCTCCGGGCGACCCGAAGGTAGTCCCTGTGGGAGAGAAGATGCCGGCAGGCAGATGAGGGGCCAATCTTGCGACCCCGTTGATACGGAGCGAAAAAAAGCTCTTGAGTTTCTATCGACCCTCCGCTCATCGCTCCGCCCGGCCCCTCACCCCGGCCCTCTCCCCGGAGGGGAGAGGGGGAAGAGCGGGTTACGGCACTTCGGCGGTCCACTCATGCTTGTGGAACTTGTTCGCCGCCAGTTCGCGCGCGCGAGCCAGCTCGTCCGGCGTCAGCGCCCCGTCGCGCAGGCCGTGCAAACGCCGGAACGTGTCGATCATCCGCTGGATCACCGCCTCGCGCGGCAGGCCGGTCTGGCTGCGCAGCGGGTCGACGCGCTTGGCTGCGCTGGCGGTGCCCTTGTCCGAAAGTTTCTCGCGGCCGATGCGCAGCACGTCCAGCATCTTGGCCGCGTCGATGTCGTAGGCCATGGTCACGTGGTG
Organism: Dyella marensis; assembly: GCF_049532885.1. Classification (NCBI taxonomy): domain Bacteria; kingdom Pseudomonadati; phylum Pseudomonadota; class Gammaproteobacteria; order Lysobacterales; family Rhodanobacteraceae; genus Dyella; species Dyella marensis. The sequence continues at coordinate 3,721,116 of NZ_CP064029.1, read as the reverse complement.
CAGCACCGCGCCGGCATGGCGCATCTGCGCGGCGCCGCCGATCTTGCCGGCGGCGGAGGCGATGTCGTTGAGCGGCTGGTACCAGGCTTCGATGCCCAGTTCGCGCAGCGCCTCGATCACCCATGCATCCATCAGCGCGTACGACTCCTGGAACGACAGGCCTTCGACCAGGCCCAGCGGCGCATAGATGGAATAGGTGATGGTGTTGCCCGGCTCGATGAACATCGCGCCGCCGCCGCTGATCCGCCGCACCACTTCGATGCCGTGGCGGCGCGCGCCGTCCAGGTCCACTTCGTTGCGCAGCGACTGGAAGCGGCCGATCACCACCGCGGGCGACGCCCATTCCCATATGCGCAGGGTCGGCGCGCGGCGGCCGGCGGCGACTTCGTCGGTCAGCACCTGGTCCAGCGCCATGTGCAGCGCAGGGGGCTGCGGGTCCTGGTGGATCAGCTCCCAGCCGTGCGCGCTCCACTCGCTGCGGCTCATGCCTGCGCGCCCTCGTGCAGGGCGCGGCGCACCGCCACGGCGATGGCCTCGGGCGAGATGCCGTACATCAGCACGTCGGCGCTCAGCGCGCTCTGGATGGCGAAGGCCAGGGTGGCTTCGTCGGCGCTGGCGCTGCGGCCTTCCAGCGCGGCGTTGATGTCGCTCAGCGCGCGGTCCGGCTCCAGGAAGAAATCGCCGCTGACCTGCACTCGGCACAGGCGCCCGGCGTGGACGTCCAGATCCACCACCACCAGCTTGCCGCCGGGCATCTTGTATTCGCCGTGCATGTGCAGCCTCCGGCAGACCGCCGCCCCGGCGCACCGGGGCGGCGCGATGGATCAGCCCGTGGTTTCGATCCGCTCCACGCGGCGCAGGCCGCGCGGCAGCACGCCGCCGCGGCTGGCGCGGTTGCCGCCGAACTCCACCAGGTCGGACCAGCGCAGGGTGAGCTTGCGCTGGCCGGCATACAGCGTGACCTCGCCCTTGCCTTCGGTCACCACCGCCACGCCGGCGACGCGCTCGTCGCCCGAGCTGAGCTTGCTCTTGGGAATCTCGATCAGCTTGTTGCCCTTGCCCTTGTCCAGCTCCGGCAGCTCGGCCACCGAGAACATCAGCAGATGGCCTTCGGTGGTGACCACCACCAGGCGGTCGCGCGAAGGATCGGGACTGACCTGCGGCGGCAGCACGCGCGCGCCGTCGCCCAGGGTGAGCATCTGCTTGCCGGCCTTGTTGCGGCCGGTGAGCGCCTCGAAGCGGGTGACGAAGCCGTAGCCGAAGTCGGTGGCCAGGATCAGGCGCGTGTCGTTGTCGCCCGCGCACAGCGCGTCGAAGCTGGCGCCGGCCGGCGGGCTGAAGCGGCCGGTCAGCGGCTCGCCGTTGCCGCGCGCGGAAGGCAGCGTGTGCGCCGCCGTGGAATAGCTGCGGCCGGTGGAGTCGATCACCGCGATCTGTTGCGTGGTACGCGCCTTCACCGCGGCGAGCAGGCTGTCGCCCTCGCGGTAGGAGAGGCCCTCGGCGTCCACGTCGTGGCCCTTGCCGGCGCGGATCCAGCCCTTCTGGCTGAGCACCACGGTGACCGGCTCGCTCGCCACCAGGGCGCTTTCGTCCAGCGCCTGCGCGGCTTCGCGCCTGACCAGCGGCGAGCGGCGCTCGTCGCCGAACTTGGCGGCGTCGGCGCGCAGTTCTTCCTTGATCAGGCCCTTGAGCTTGGCCGGCGACTTCAGCAGCACGTTGATGCGGGCGCGTTCTTCTTCCAGCTGGTCGCGCTCGGTGTTGATCTTCATTTCCTCGAGGCGGGCCAGCTGGCGCAGCTTCGTTTCGAGGATGTAGTCGGTCTGTTCTTCGCTGAGCTTGAAGCGGGCCATCAGTACCGGCTTGGGCTCGTCCTCGGTGCGGACGATGCGGATCACCTCGTCCAGGTTGAGGTAGGCGATGCGCAGGCCTTCCAACAGATGCAGGCGGCGCTCCACCTTGGCCAGGCGGTGCTCCAGGCGGCGCGTCACGGTGGCGGTGCGGAAGCTCAGCCACTCGGTGAGGATGCGCTTGAGGTCCTTCACCTGCGGACGGCCGTCCAGGCCGATCATGTTGAGATTGACGCGGTAGCTCTTTTCCAGATCGGTGGTGGCGAACAGGTGCTGCATCACCTCGTCCGGATCGATGCGGTTGGAGCGCGGCACCACCACCAGGCGGATCGGGTTCTCGTGGTCGGACTCGTCGCGCAGGTCCTCGATCATCGGCAGCTTCTTCGCGCGCATCTGCGCGGCGATCTGCTCCAGCACCTTCGAAGGGCTGACCTGGTGCGGCAGCGCGGTGATCACGATGTTGCTGTCTTCGCGCTGGTACACGGCACGCGCGCGCAGCGAGCCGGTGCCGCTCTGGTAGATCGCGAGCAGTTCGTTGCGCGGGGTGATGATCTCCGCTTCGGTCGGATAGTCCGGACCCTGGATGTGCTCGCACAGGTCGGCCACCGTGGCGTCCGGATCGTCGAGCAGGCGGATGCAGGCGCTGACCACTTCGCGCAGGTTGTGCGGCGGGATGTCGGTGGCCATGCCCACGGCGATGCCCATCGAGCCGTTGAGCAGCACGTGCGGCACGCGCGCCGGCAGCCAGCTGGGTTCTTCCAGGGTGCCGTCGAAGTTGGCCACCCAGTCCACCGTGCCCTGGCCCAGCTCGCCCAGCAGCGCTTCGGCGATGGGGCTGAGCTTGGATTCGGTGTAGCGCATCGCCGCGAAGCTCTTCGGATCGTCGGGCGAGCCGAAGTTGCCCTGGCCGTCGACCAGCGGATAGCGGTACGAGAACGGCTGCGCCATCAGCACCATGGCTTCGTAGCAGGAGCTGTCGCCGTGCGGATGGAATTTGCCGATGACGTCGCCGATGGTGCGCGCGGATTTCTTCGGCTTGGAGGTGGCCGAGAGGCCGAGTTCGCTCATCGCGTAGACGATGCGGCGCTGGACTGGCTTCAGGCCGTCGCCGACGAAGGGGAGGGCGCGGTCCAGGACCACGTACATGGAGTAGTCGAGGTAGGCGCGCTCGGCGTATTCCTTGAGTGGGATTTGTTCGAAGTTGGCTTGCAGGTTCATTTAGTTACGGGGGGGAGGTGGCGCGCGGGGCGCGCGGGTAGGCCGGGGATGGTGCCAGATTGCACCTTTGGCGTCATTTCCATGGTTGTCATCCTGGCGAAGGCCTTCCTGCTCGTCATCCCGGCGTAGGCCGGGATCCAGTAACGGTATCGCCTGGTTGTCGCGGTGCCGCGACTTGGCCGCTTATGCAGCGGGCATTCCGGACGCCTGCCGGCGCCCGGGTCACTTTCTCTTTGCTGGCCCAAAGAGAAAGTAACCAAAGAGAGAATGGCCTGAGAGCCAAGGCTCGCGACGCGACTAGAAGGAGCAGTGAGCGTCTGTGGTAACCGGATTAACCAGAGTCGACACGAGCCAGGGAGCGGTTTCGTAACGTGCGCTTCAACGTGCCGTTGCGAAGAGGACGTTCAAGAACCGAGGCCAGCTTCTGCTCTTAGTTCCTGCCTGCCTCACGCCATCACCCCTCTCCCCTCCGGGGAGAGGGCAGGGTGAGGGGCCGGCCGGAGCGAGGAGTGGAGGGTCGTTGCTAGTGGCGTAGGTTGGGGTGAGCCGCAGGCGAACCCCAACGTGGCGAGGCGGTGGGTTACTGCCGCTGCACTTCGATTCCCAGCTTCTCCAGCTGCTTCTGCAGGCTGTCGGGGCCGGCGAGGTGGCCTGCGCCTACGGCAACAAACGTCACGCCGGGCTGCTTCATCCGTTCCGCGATGTTTTTTGCCCAGGCCTCGTTGCGCTTCACCAGCATGCGGTCGTACAGCTCGGGGGAGCCTTTGCGCAGGTCTTCGTCTTCGATGCGGGCGATTTCGTCGGTGTCGCCGCGGCGCCAGGCGTCGATCAGGTCGCGGAGGCGGGCGGGGCCTTGGGCTACTTCGTCGAGGCTTTGGCGGAGGAAGGAGAGCTGGAGGGGTTCGGGCATGTCGGCGAGCATGCGCAGCTGCTGCTCGGCGGTTTCCAGGCCTTCGACGGGTTTGTTGGCTTTTTCCATCAGGGCGCGCAGGGTCTTGTCAACGCCCTGGGCGGGGTCCATGCCGGCGCGGACCAGCGGGCCGACGGCCAGGGAGACGGCGGCGAGCCAGGGACGCATGGCCTGGAGGGTGGCGGCGCCGCCGGGGAGCTGGGCCTCTTCGGCGGCGCGTTCCAGCCGGCGGCGGTCGCGTTCGGACAGCTTGCTGGACAGCGGATGCGCGGGGTCGAGGCCGTACTTCATCACCAGCGCCTGCATGTTGGCGGGGTTGTCGTCGGTCAGTTCGATCACCAGCCGGCTGCTGGCGTCCAGGGCCTGGTCCAGCTGCCTCGACGACCAGTTGGCATCGGACGGCAGCAGGTGCACGGTGCCGAACAGGTAGACGGTGGCCTGGTCCTTCTTCGCCACCCACAGGCCGGGGTTGGCGAAGGCGGGAGCGGCGAGCAGCAGGCACAGCGCGAACAGGACGCGGATACGGCGGAACGGCTTCAACGGCAACTCCAGGTGGGACGGCGGGCGGGTGTCAGTGCGCGGCCTGGCCGGCTTCGACGTCGTGCAGGAAGCGGGTGAGGCCGTCGAAGTAGGTGCGCTGGTCATCGTACATCGCCATATGGCTGCCCTTGGGGCACCGCAGGAAGCGGCCCTGCGGCAGCTTCTTCGCCATCGCGGCCATGTAGGCGGGGTCCATGGTGTCGTACTGCGCGCCGATCACCAGGGTGGGCACGCGGATCCGGTGCAGGTCCTTGCTGCGGTCCCAGTGCTCCAGGCGGCCGCTGGCGCCCAGCTCGCTGGGGCCCTGCATCAGCGTGTAGACGCGCTCGTTCAGATGCGCGAAGGCGCGCTGCACCGGGTCGGGCCATTGCGCCTCGGGCATGCGCAGCACGTGCTGCTCGTAATGCATGGGGGTGAGGATCTGCATGTAGCGCGGGTCGGCGGTGCGGCCGCTGGCTTCGAGCTGCTTGGCCTCGGCCAGCAGCTTGGGATCCATCGCCGGCTCCAGCACTTTTTTCGCGTACACGTTATAGGCGGGAATCGAATCCACCATGTTGGAAATCACCAGGCACTTCAGGTGCTGCTGGTATTTCAGCGCGTACTCCATGGCCAGGATGCCGCCCCAGGAATGACCGAGCAGGCAGAAGTTGTCCTGGTCCAGGTGCAGCGCCTGGCGCACCTGCTCCACTTCCTCGACGAAGCGCGCGGTGGTCCACAGCGAGTCGTCCTTGGGCTGGTCGCTGTAGGCCGAGCCGAGCTGGTCGTAGTAGTAGTACTCGACGCCGGCGGAGGGCAGGAAGCTGTCGAAGGCTTCGAAGTATTCGTGGGTGGCACCGGGGCCGCCGTGCAGCAGCAACAGCTTCAGCTTAGGGTTGTTGCCCACGCGCTTGGTCCACACGCGGAACTTGCCCTTCGGGGTGTCGATCACGATGGTCTTGACGCCGCCGCTGAGCACGTCGTCGCGGCCGCTGTTGTCGAAATAGCTGGCGGGGTTGCGTTGGGCGGGCGCGTCGGCGGCGTGCGCGGCGCACAGGCACAGCAGGGCGGCCAGGGTGGCAAGCAGGCGTTTCATCGCGACTCCCCTCATCGACGGCGCTTGGAATGCGGCACTATCCCGCGCCCGTTGCACGGCGGCAAGCCGCGGGATTCAGCGCGGCACGCGGTAGCCGCCGGGCACGCCCTCGGGACTGAGCGTGAGCTGCCACAGCTGGTCGCGCCGGCTGCGGAACACGGCCGCCGACACCGACAGGTAGAACTGCCACATGCGGCGGAAGCGGTCGTCGTAGTTGCCGGCCAGGCGCGGCCAGGCCGCGTCGAAGTTGGCGCGCCAGGCGTCCAGGGTGCGGGCGTAGTCGGCGCCGAAGTTGTGCCAGTCCTCCACCACGAACAGGTCCTGCAGCGCCTCGGCCACCTGCTGCGCGGAGGGGATCATCGAGTTGGGAAAGATGTATTTCTCGATCCACGGGTCCGGCCGCGAGGGCGCGCCGTTGCTGCCGATCGAGTGCAGCACGAACAGGCCTTCGGTCTTGAGGCAGCGGCGCGCCACTTCGAAATAGGTGCGGTAGTTGAGCGCGCCGACGTGCTCGAACATGCCGATCGAGAACACCGCGTCGAAGGGTTCGTCCAGTTCGCGGTAGTCCTGCAGGCGGATCTCCACCGGCAGCCCGGCGCACAGCTCGCGCGCGAACTCGGCCTGCTCCTGCGAGACGGTGACGCCCACGCCCGCCACGCCGTAGCGCTCGGCCGCGAACTTCAGCGCCTCGCCCCAGCCGCAGCCGATGTCCAATACGCGCTGGCCCGGCTGCAGGCGCAGCTTGCGGCAGACCAGGTCGAGCTTGGCGGCCTGGGCGTCGTCGAGGTTGTCCGCCTCGGCCCAGTAGCCGCAGGAATACACCAGCCGCTTGCCCAGCATGGCCTGGAACAGGTCGTTGCCCAGGTCGTAGTGGACGCGGCCGATCTCGTAGGCATGCTCGCCGCGCTGCAGGTTGATGAAGCGGGCTTTGAGGTGCGCCAGCAGCGTGTCCAGCGTCTTCAGTTCCTGGTCCACGTGCGAGCGCAGCAGGCGGGTGAACATGCCGGGCAGGTCTTCGGCATCCCACCAGCCGTCCATATAGGCCTCGCCCAGGCCGAGCGAGCCGTGGGCGAACACGCGGGCGTAGAGGCCGTCGTCGTGCACGCGCAGGTCGGTGGGAGCGCCGCCGTCGAGATGGATGCCGGCGTGTTCCAGCAGGGTGACGGCGCGTTGCTTCAGCGAATCCCGGCTCATGCTTGCCCCTGAATGGTGTGGATGTCGATCAGTGTCTGCCGAGCACTCGAAGCCTGCCGCCAGCGATGCATAGATCATGTCGACGCGGGCGTGGCCGGCCTCTCCTCAGGCGCGCAGCAGCAGGCGGGTAAGGGCGATCCCGGCGACGGTCATCGCGATCGAACCCGCCAGGTGGAAAGCGACGTGGCCGGCGAACCACAGGTATTGCTGGCGCAGCAGCAGGGTGGTCGCCTCGGCCGAGAACGTGGAGAAGGTGGTCAGGCCGCCGAGGAAGCCGGTGGCGACGAACAGGCGCAGCTCCGGCGGCAGGGTCTGGTAGTGGTCGAACACGCCCAGCACGCAGCCCATCAGCAGGCCGCCGACCAGGTTGGCGGCGAGCGTGCCCAGCGGCACGGTGGGAAACAGAGGGTTCAACAGCACGCCCAGCACCCAGCGCAACCAGCAGCCCAATGCGCCGCCGACGCCAACGACCAGGAATCCGGAATAGCTCACTTGCCAAGTCTCCTAAAGGGATCAGGCCCACCCCTCTGGAACCAGGCACGCGCCTGCGCCCCGGCGCGGGCCGGTGTGCAGGCATCATCAGCGCCGGGTCCGAAGCGAATGCAGCGGGCGGCGGCGCGGTTCGTCCGTATCGGCACGGAACGGGAGGCATGCCATCTCCCTTGGGTTGGGCATGCTAGCCGAAGGTGTCGGCATGGCGCCAACCCCGAGCTGACGAGTGGACCATGCGGCCCGGATGGCGCGCCCCTATACTCGCAAGCCTCGCACCCCCCTCCCGTTGCACGCCATGAATGCCACTCCCCGCGCCGTGCAGCGCAGCCTGCCGGTGCTGCTCGCGGGCCTGTCGATGATCGGCCCGTTTTCCATCGATGCGGTGTTCCCCGCGTTCCCGCTGATCGGGGCGCAGTTCGGCGTGGACAACGCGCAGCTGCAGCAGCTGATCAGCGTGTATCTGCTCACCTACGCGGCGATGAGCCTGTTCCACGGCGCGCTGTCGGACGCGGTGGGCCGCAAGCCGGTGCTGGTGGCCGGCATCGCGGTGTACGCGCTGGCTTCGGCGGGCGCGGCGCTGGCCACGTCGTTTCCGATGCTGCTGGCTTGCCGCGGCCTGCAAGGCATGTGCGCGGGCGCGGGCCTGGTGGTGGGGCGCGCGATCGTGCGCGACTGCTACGAAGGCGCGGCGGCGCAGCAGCTGATGTCGCGGGTGATGATGATCTTCAGCATCGCGCCGGTGGTCGCGCCGATGGTGGGCGCGCAGATTCTTTATTTCGGCAGCTGGCACGGCATCTTCTGGGTGCTGATGGGTTTCACCGCGGTGCTGGCCGCGGCCCTGGTGCTGCTGCTGCGCGAAAGCCATCCGCCACAGGCGCGCACGCGTTTCGCGCCGCGCGAGCTGCTGGCCGGCTATGCCGGCTTCGGGCGCGACCGGCCGTTCCGGCCGCTGCTGGTGTCGTGCTCGGTGAACTTCGCCGGGCTGTTCCTCTACATCGCCTCGGCGCCGCGCATCGTGCGCGACCTGCTGCACCTGTCGGCGCAGGGCTTTCCCTGGCTGTTCCTGCCGGTGGTGGCGGGACTGATGACCGGTGCGTGGCTGTCCGGCCGGCTCGCGGTGCGGCGCAGCCAGGTCTATACGGTGAACCTGGGGTACCTCTCGATGCTGGCGGCGTGTGCGCTGCATCTGCTGCTGGCGCTGGTGTCGCCCGAGCCGGTGCTGCCGTGGTCGATGCTGCCGCTGATCCTGCATGGCATCGGCGTGCAGCTGGCGTTCCCGACGCTGACCCTGCTGCTGCTCGACCGCTTTCCGCATCACCGCGGCGGTGCGTCCTCGGTGCAGGCTTTCGCCAGTCTGCTGTTGTGCAGCGTGGTGGCCGGCGTGCTGTCGCCGCTGCTGGCAGGCCACATGCTTTATCTGGCGCTGGGCGCGTCGGGGCTGACGGTGCTCGGCTGGGTGTCGTGGCGGTGGTATCGGCGCGCGGTGGAGACGCGCGAAGCGGTAGGCGAAACGGCGTAGGTTGGGGTGAGCCGCAGGCGAACCCCAACGATGCGATGCATTTGAAGGTGGCGATGTTGGGGTTCGCCAGCGGCTCACCCCAACCTACACCGTGTCGAAGATCGGGTGTCCCTGCGCATCGAGCAGCGCATGCTCGACCAGCCATTGCCGCGCGTTCTCGGCATCCTCGGCGAACCACGCCGCGGTGGAACCCAGGCGGAAGCTGTAGCCCCAGGCGTCCATGTCCGCCATCAGGCGCGCGCGGCCGACGCCGGGCAGTTCGTCGGCCAGCACGATCTGCAGATAGCAGGTGGCGTCTTCTTCGGCGATCGAATCGGTGGCGTCGGTGTGCACCTGCGCGCGCCGCTCCGGCGGCAGCACGATCAGATGGCCGGCCTCGTGCAGCAGCGAATGCACCGGCGTATCGGCGCGTGCGTAGACCATGGTGCCGATGATGCCGGCCTCCTCGTCGCCCCAGAAGCTGCCGGGAATCGGCTGGCCGTCGGGCACGCGCTGCAGGCTCAGGCCGTAGCGGGCGAGCAGGGCGCGCGCGCGTTCTTCCTGGATGTCGGCCAGGCGCAGCACGTGGGGCGGGGCGGGGGTGTCTGGCATGCGTCGCTGCGCTAGGGGCGGGCGCCCGGCGCGGAAGTCGATGAGGAAGAGACGCCGGCGGGCGCGCTGGCCCGCCGGCGGTGCATCAGCCGGCGACCGGAGCGGTCGAACCGGGCTTGTCGTTCTCGGGCAGGGCGACGGAGAGTTCCAGCACCTCGTGCCCGCTGTCGCGCTCGACGTTGATGTTGATCGCTTCGATGTCCACGTGGACATATTTCTTGATCACTTCGAGCAGCTCGTTGCGCAGCAGCGGCAAGTAGTCGGGCGCTCCGCGGGTGGAGCGCTCCTGCGCCACGATGATGCGCAGGCGCTCCTTGGCCACCACGGCGGACGGCTCCGGCCTGCGCTTGAGGAAATCAAGAATACCCATCGCGTTCAACCTCCGAATACGCGCTGGAAGAAGCCCTTCTTCTGCACTTCGAGGAAGCGCAGCGGGCGCTCTTCGCCCAGCAGGCGGGCCACGGTGTCGGTATAGGCCTGGCCGGCATGCGAGGTCTCGTCGAGAATCACCGGCACGCCCGAGTTGGACGCAGCCAGCACGTTTTCCGATTCCGGAATGACGCCGACCACCGAGATGCCGAGGATGTCCTCCACGTCCTTGACGCTGAGCATTTCGCCCACCGCCACGCGCGCGGGGTTGTAGCGGGTCAGCAGCAGGTGCTGCTTGATCGCGTCCTCGCCCTTCTCGGCGCGGCGGGTCTTGCTGGACAGCAGGCCCAGGATGCGGTCGGAATCGCGCACCGAGGAGACTTCCGGATTGACCACCACCACCGCGTGGTCGGCGAAATACATGGCCAGGTGCGCGCCCTTCTCGATGCCGGCGGGCGAATCGCACACGACGTAGTCGAAGCCTTCCTCGGACAGGCCCTGCAGCACCTTCTCGACGCCCTCCTGGGTGAGCGCGTCCTTGTCGCGGGTCTGGCTGGCGGCCAGCACGTAGAGGGTTTCGTAGCGCTTGTCCTTGATCAGGGCCTGCTTGAGCGTGGCCTCGCCGTGCACGACGTTGACGAAGTCGTACACCACGCGGCGCTCGCAGCCCATGATCAGGTCGAGGTTGCGCAGGCCGACGTCGAAGTCGATCACGGCGACCTTCTTGCCCTGGATGGCCAGGCCGGTGGCGAGCGAGGCGCTGGTCGTGGTCTTGCCCACGCCACCTTTGCCCGAGGTGACTACGATGATCTCTGCGGTCAAGGGTTCATCTCCCAGAATTTGTTTTTTGTAATGGTGTTGCGATTAGTAATGTCGCGATCGTTGCAGGCGGGCGATGCCGCGTCAAAGTTTCGCGATCAGCAGTTTTTCACCGTCGAGCCAGCATTGCACAGCCTGGCCTTCGAGGTCCTTCGGCAACTGTTCAAACACGCGGTAGTGGCCGGCGATGGCCACCAGCTCCGCGCGGAAATCGGACACGTAGATGCGCGCCTTGGCATCGCCCTGGGCGCCGGCCATGGCGCGGCCGCGCAGGCCGCCGTAGATATGGATGCTGCCGTCGGCGATCACCTCGGCGCCGTTGGCCACGCCGCCGGTGACGATCAGGTCGCGGTCGCGCGCATAGACCTGCTGGCCCGAGCGCACGGTGCCGTCGTGGTACTGGCCGCCGGGCCCGGCGGGCGCCGGTTCCGCCTCGCGCGCGGCGGGGGCGGGTGCTGGCGCGGGAGCGGCGGCAGGCGCTGCCGGCGCCGGCGCGGCGGCCGGCGGGGCGATGCTGCCGCCGTCGGCGGGTTCGTAGGCGGCGCGGAACTTGGCCAGCAGCGGCAGGCCCATGCGGCGCGACAGCGCCTCGGTCTCGCTGGTGCCGTAGGCCAGGCCCACCGGCAGCATGCCGGCGCTGCGCACCGCTTCGAGCAGGGCGTCGACGATGCCGTCGTCGGGCAGGTTGAGCAGGTGGCTGAGGTCCAGGATTACCGCGGCGCGGGAAAACAGCTGCGGCGCGGCGCGCACGCGGCGCTCCAGTTCCTCGAACAGCGCGGCGGCGTCGGCACGGCGCACGCGCACGCTGGCAATACCGACCTGGCCGAAGCGCAGGTCGCAGACATCGGTGGTATCCATGCGGGCATTCACGGGCGCCGCTCTCCAGCGAGGCGGCGCTTGTCATTGTTATGAGTGGGGCGGGGACGCTCGGCCAGCCAGTTCACGTCGGGCAGGCCGCCGCGCTCCAGGTAGGTCTCGCGCACATAGGGGTAGCTGGGCAGTTCCTTGGCCAGCAGGCTGACCTGCGGACCTTCCTCGCCCATGCGCTGCTGGCCGACTTCCTGGAAGCCGTAGGTGCCGTGGAACAGCAGCACCTTGTCGTCGCGCGGCTCCAGGAACACCTCGCAGGTGAGCAGCGGCGCGCGCACCTCGGCGTAGCTGGTGACGTCGCAATAGAAGATGCGGCCCAGGCCGTGGCGGCGGTAGGCATTGGCGATGACGATGCGGTCGATATAGACGAACTGCGCGTAGCGCTCGCCGAACCACAGGTAATTGGTGCTGTCGTACCCGCCGCCCTCGCGCAGGGCGATCAGGAAACCGGCGATGTGGCCGTCGATTTCGGCCACGCGGAAATAATCGGCGTGGTCGTAGAAGTAACGCAGGTGCCCGGCGTCCAGGGCGAGGATGGTGCGCCCGGCGGCGTTGTTGAGCGCCAGCACGGCATCCAGGTCGTGCTCGCGCACGTCGCGGATGGCAAGGGCCATTCGTTGCTCCGCAATAGATGTTGCCAAAGAGATTGCTCGGGACAGACCGGCTGACGGCCCCACGTATCGGGGCGCATTATGGCACGGGGGCAGGGGGCGCACATATCACGGCGCACCATGTAAAACCTTTGTAAAGCGCACAGTGCGGTGGCCGCGGGCCTGCCTGCCATGGCTTCTGGCAGGCCATGGCTTCTGGCAGGGATGGGCCAGTGACTTCTCGCGCATTGCACCACCGGACCTCCGGCCTATGATGCTTCGCATGCGATGGTCCAACTTCAACCATATCCGGCTGCTGCGCCTGACCGGCCTGTTCGCCTATGTCTGCTCCGGCACGCCGCTGATCATCCAGTGGGCGGTCGAGCGCATGGACCGGCTGCACCAGCCCAATTTCGCCCTGCTGCTGTGGTCGCTCTTCTATCTGCTGTTCGGCGTGCTGTACCTGCTGCTGACCAGCAACCTGGGCTCGCGCCGCAACCTGGGGGCGCGCCTGGTCGGCCTGACCCTGATCACCGCCTCGGCCCTGGCCGTGGGCTGGTACAGCCACAGCGGCCTGTCGGCGATCCTGATGGTGGTGTCCTCGGTGATCCTGCCGTGGCTGCTGCCGTTCTGGCTCAGCGTGGCGTGGATCCTGCTGCAGTGCCTGGGCCTGGCCGTGCTGTTCTCGACCTTCCCGGAATTCAACTACAGCGTGACCCTGGCCCTGCTGCAGGCCTGCATCTATACGGGTTTCTCGGCGGTGGGCTTCGTCGCCTCGGTCATCGCCAGCCAGCAGGCCGAGGAGCGCGAGATGCAGCGCCGGCTCAATTCCGAGCTGCGCGCCACCCGCGCCCTGCTGGCCGAATCCACCCGCATCGCCGAGCGCATGCGCATCGCGCGCGACCTGCACGACCTGGTCGGCCATCACCTCACGGCCCTCACTTTGAATCTGGAAGTGGCCAGCCACCTGAGCAACCCCGCCGCGGCCGAGCACGTGCTCAAGGCCCAGGCCACCGCCAAGCACCTGCTGAGCGACGTGCGCGAGGTGGTCAGCGAGCTGCGCCAGGACGACGCCATCGACCTGACCCAGGCGCTGCGCAGCCTGGTCGAAGGCGTGCCGGGCCTGAACGTGCACGTGGAGACGCCGCCGCGCTTCAGCGTGGAAGACCCGCGCCGCGCCCAGGTGCTGCTGCGCGTGGCGCAGGAAATCATCACCAATACCGCCCGCCATGCCGGCGCGCGCAACCTGTGGCTGGACTTCTGCTACGACGAAGCCGGCGTGCTGCAGCTGCGTGCGCGCGACGACGGCCGCGGCGCCGACCAGTTCCGCCCCGGCAACGGCCTGTCGGGCATGCGCGAGCGGCTGGCGGAATTCGGCGGCACGGTCCAGGTGGACACCGCCGCCGGCCAGGGCTTCGCCCTCAACGTCAGCCTGCCGCTGGGCGAGGAATCGGCCCTGGCGCATGCGCCGACCCGCTTCGAGCCGCCCGCCCTGAGCGTGTCGTGAGTCCGCACCGCCTGCCTTCAGCCATGCCAGAATGGGCGGCCGGCCTGGAAGGCCGCGCCGCTGTCTATCCCGTCGTCCCCGGCGATGGCGCCGGGGAACGCAATCGCTCCGAGGAACCGCGATGATTTCCGTGTGTCTTGTCGACGACCAGAACCTGGTGCGCCAGGGCGTTCGCTCGCTGCTGGATCTGGCTGAGGACATCCGCGTCGTGGCCGAATGCGCCGACGGCGCCCAGGCCGTGCAGGACATCCCCCGCATCAAGCCCGACGTGGTGCTGCTGGACCTGCGCATGCCGAACATGAGCGGCCTGGAAGTGCTGCAGGCGCTGTCCGCCCGCAACGAACTGCCGCCGACCATCATCCTCACCACCTTCGACGACGACCAGCTGGTGCTGCAGGGCCTGAAGGCCGGCGCCCGCGGGTATCTGCTTAAAGATGTGTCGCTCGAACAGCTGGTGGAAGCGGTGCGCACCGTCGCCGCCGGCGGCTCGCTGGTGGCGCCGATGGTCACCCAGCGCCTGCTGGCCGGCGTCGGCCGCATGCAGAACCAGTTCACCAGCCTCGAGCAGCCGGATCCGCTGACCGAGCGCGAGACCGAAATCCTGCGCCTGCTGTCCGGCGGCTACAGCAACAAGGAGATCGCCAACTCCCTGAAGGTGGCGGAGGGCACGGTGAAGAACCACGTGTCCAACATCCTCTCCAAGCTCGGCGTGCGCGACCGTACCCGCGCCGTGCTCAAGGCGCTGGAACTGGGCATCGTCTAAGGCCCCGCGCAGGCTCCGGAAGGCCTGTTCCGGGGCCTTTCGGGGCGCCCTCCGGGGCGGATAGCGTTCCAGGCCATGAACCGGTACCATCGGTGGCTTCGGCGCTGGCCGACCCCTGTCACGAATGCGATTCCTTCGGGTTTTTCATAAGGAAGCGCATCCGTGCCGGACCGGTCTCCGGCGACGCACTCGTGCCGCCAAGAGAGATGTTCGGAGAGCCCTGGAATGATGCGTGTTCTTGAATTCATTGTTGCCCTAGTCATCGTCGTCGTGGTCGGCGTCGTGGTGGGCGTGATCATGCCTGGCAGTGGCCATGTGGAGAGGTCGCTGGTGGTCGGCAAGGACATGCGTCAGGTGTACGACGTGCTCGCCAATTTCCGCCGCTACCCCGATTTCACGGTGCAGCGCAAATACGACCGCAATACCCAGTTCACCTTCTCCGGCAAGGCCTATGGCCCGGGCGCGGAGCTGAGCTGGAGCAGCAACGACGACAAGGTGGGCAAGGGCAAGCTGACCGTTGCCACTGCCGAGCCGTCGTTCGACAAGATCGACTCGACCGCCAAGTCCGCCAAGATCGTCTGGAACCTGGACAACGACTGGCGCGGCCAGGACAAGCACTTCACGCTGGACCTGGATCGCCAGGGCAGCCGCGGCCAGCTGACCAAGATCACCTGGTCGTATGACGTGGCCTACGGCTTCAACCTGATCGACCGCTACTCGAACCTGTACATCCACGGCGACCCGGATGCCTTCATCCAGTTCAGCCTGAACGACCTGCAGAACGTGCTGGCCTCGGTGCAGAACATCGACTACGGCAAGCTGGTCCCCTACATCGAGCAGACCCAGCCCACGCCGATGCTGCTGGTGTCCAGCTCGATCGAGCGCAAGGGCGGCCTCGAGGCGCTGAACGAAGCGACCGACAAGGCCGAGGCCCAGCTGCAGGCCGCCGCCAAGAAGCTGGGCGTGACCGTGACCGGTCCGCGCGTCATCTTCACCACCAACTACGGCGACCAGACCTACACCTTCGACGTGGGCCTGCCGATCAGCGCCACCAGCCTGACGGTCAATGGCCAGAGCCACGAGCTGACCGCCGCCAAGGCGCCGGACCTCACCGCTCCCGCCAGCAGCGGCACCGCTGCCGCGCCGGCCAGCGACAACACCCCCGGCAACACCGACCGCTTCGGCCGCCTGATCGTCGACAACGACGTGCGCGGCGTGCTCGCCTTCGGCGGCCCGGCGCTCAAGGGCATCTGGAACGGTACCGCCGCCGGCGTGCCGCAGACCCGCGACATGCTGAAGGCCTACTCGCAGACCCACGGCTACAAGTTCGACGAGGTGGTCAACCGCCCGTACGACATCCTGGTCAAGCCGGAAGTGAAGCAGGGCGACCAGGTCACCAGCTACGCGCAGTTCGCCATCTACCTGCCGCTGACCGGCGACGCCCCGGAGAAGACCCCGGAGCAGGAAGCCAACCTGCAGCCGCCGTCGCTGGACGCGGGCGCCTCGGAGGCTCCGGCCTCGTCGGGCACCGCTGCCGCTCCGGCCTCGGCCGCCAGCGCCGGCCAGCAGTAAGCCTCAGCGCTGCGCAAGATCGGAAAGGCCCTTCGTTCGCGAAGGGCCTTTTTCTTTGCGCGAGGTTTTTTGCGCAGGCGCGGCGGCGCGAACTTTTCCGCTTCGATGGGGTACATTGCTTCGTCGCTGCGCCGCTCGGGCCCACGACCATTCCGCCGTTTTTCCTTCCGCTCCGGACATGATCGAAACCGAACAGCTCACCCGTCGCTACGGCACGCTCACCGCGGTCGACGCGCTCAGCTTCCGCGCCGAACCGGGACAGGTGCTGGGCCTGCTCGGTCCCAACGGCGCCGGCAAATCCACCGTGATGCGCATGATCGCCGGCTTCCTGCGGCCCACCGCGGGCACCGCGCGCGTATGTGGCCACGACGTGCGCAAGGAATCGCTCAAGGCCAAGCGCGCGCTCGGCTACCTGCCCGAAGGCGCGCCCAGCTACGGCGAGCTGACGGTGCGCGAATTCCTCACCTTCATCGTGCGCTCGCGCGGTCTCCCGGCCGACCAGGGCCTCCGGCGCTTCGAGGAAGTGGTCGGCCATCTGCAACTGGAGGAAGTGCTCGACACCTGCATCGAGACCTTGTCCAAGGGCCTGCGCCGCCGCGTCGGCCTGGCCCAGGCGATCGTGCACAACCCGCCGGTACTGATGCTGGACGAACCCACCGACGGTCTGGACCCGAACCAGAAGCACGCCGTGCGCCAGCTGATCGACACCATGGCGCGCGAGCGCACCATCCTGATTTCCACCCACCTGCTGGAAGAAGTCCACGCGCTGTGCAACCGCGTGGTGATCATCGCCAACGGCCGCCTGCTCGCCGACGCCACGCCGGCGGAACTGGAAGCGCGCTCGCGCTATCACGGCGCGGTGTCCTTCAGCGCGCCGGGCAGCGGCGTGTCGCAGGAGATGCTGGGGCGCCTGCCGCAGGTGGCCTCGATCGAAGTGGATCCGCTGGACGGCCGCATCACCGTGTTTCCGCGGCCGGGCGAACGCATCCTGGAACCGGTGGAATCGCTGCTGCGCCAGCAGGGGCTGGAGGTGTCGGAAATCCAGCTCGAACGCGGCCGCCTGGACGAAGTGTTCCGCCAGATCACCACCGGCCAGTCCAGGCCCGGGCCCGTGCGCGAGGCCGGCGCATGAGTCCCGTGATGGCGGTCGCACGCCGCGAACTGCGCAGCTTCTTCGTCACGCCGGTGGCTTATGTCTTCCTGGTGATCTTCCTGGTGCTGGCCGGCATCCTCACGTTCTATGCCGGCGATTTCTACGACCGCGGCCAGGCCGACCTGCAGCCGTTCTTCGTGATGCATCCGTGGCTGTACCTGCTGCTGGCGCCGGCGGTGTCGATGCGCATGTGGGCGGAAGAGGCCAAGGGCGGCACGCTGGAGCTGCTGCTCAGCCTGCCGATGACGCTGGCGCAGGCCATGCTGGGCAAGTTCCTGGCCGCGTGGTTCTTCATGGGCATCGGCCTGCTGCTGACCTTCCCGATCTGGATCACGGTGAACTACCTGGGTTCGCCCGACAACGGCGTGATCGTCGCCGGCTATCTCGGCAGCTGGCTGATGGCCGGCTCCTTCCTGGCCATCGGCGCCTGCCTGTCGGCGCTGACCCAGAGCCAGGTGGTGGCCTTCATCCTCACCATGGTGGTGTGCTTCCTGCTGCTGCTCGCGGGCCAGCCGCAGGTGCTGGATTTCCTGCAGGGTTCGGTGCCGCGGCGCCTGCTCAACGGAGTGGCGCACCTGAGCCTGCTGCGCCACTTCGAGGCGATCGCGCGCGGCGTGCTGGACGTGCGCGACGTGCTGTACTTCGTGCTGTGCATCGCCTCGTGGCTCACCGCCGGCGTGCTGGTGCTCGACCTGAAGCGCACGCCATGAGCCTGCTGCGTCCCACTTTTTCCCGCCGCGTGCGCGTGATCGGCCTGCTGATCCTGCTGGTGGCCGTATCGGTGACCCTGGCCGTGGCCGGCAGCCGCTGGATGCGCGCCACGCGCTTCGACCTCACCTCGGACCGTCTCTACACCCTCACGCCCGGCACCGTGCGCATCGTGGACAAGCTGCGCGCGCCGCTGCGGCTCACGCTGTATTTCTCCGAGCACTCCACCCGCGACCTGCCGCAGCTGCGCAGCTACGAGCAGCGCGTGCGCGAGCTGCTGCAGGAAATGGTGGCGCGCTCGCACGGCCGCCTGCGCCTGCAGGTGGTGGACCCGGTGCCGTATTCGGACGACGAAGCCGCCGCCGAAGGCAGCGGGCTCAGTCCGCTGAGCGGCGGCACCAACGGCGAGCGCGTGTTCTTCGGCCTGGTCGGCACCACCTTGGCGGGCCTGCAGGACGGCGAGGCCGATACCGAGACGCGTCCCGGCGCCAAGAACCTGGCCATCCCGCTGTTCGATCCGGGCCGCGAGACCTTTCTCGAATACGACGTGGCCAAGCTGCTGTACGAGCTCAACGAGCCGGCCAAGCCGCATATCGGCGTGATCAGCAGCCTGCCGGTGCAGGGCAATCCGGTGCTGGGCGAAGAACCGTGGACGGTGATCCGCCAGCTCGGCCAGCTGTTCGAAGTGAAGTCGCTGGACCCGAACAAGCTCGATCGCGTGGGCGACGACATCCAGGTGCTGCTGCTGATCCATCCCAAGCACCTGTCCGACGCCGCGCTGTATGCGATCGACCAGTACGTGCTGCGCGGCGGCCACCTGGTGGCCTTCGTCGATCCGTATTCGGAACTGGACACCACGCCCTTCGTCGACAGCAACGGCGTGATCGACGACCACGACTCCGACCTGCAGCGCCTGTTCGAGGCCTGGGGCGTGCAGTTCGATCCGCAGAAAGTGGTGCTGGACCGCTCGCGCGCGCTGCGCATCGAGCTGGCCGACAACAGCGCGGCCAACCATCCGGCCATGCTCGGCCTCACCGGCCAGGAGCTCAACCACGGCGACGTCACCACGGCGAGCCTGCAGCGCATCAATCTGTCCAGCGTGGGTTACCTGGATCTCTCGCCCAAGGCCACCACGCGCCTGCTGCCGCTGATGCAGACCACCACCGACGCCGAAGTGGTGCCGGCGCAGCGCGTGCGCGAAGCCACCACCGACCCCAATGCCCTGCTGGACGGCTACAAGGCCGACAACACCCGCTACGTGGTAGCCGGGCGCGTGCGCGGCAGCTTCCCCTCGGCTTTCCCGGAGCGCGCCAAGCAGCCGGGCTTTATCGCGCAGGCCAATGCCGAAGTGATCCTGGTGGCCGATACCGACCTGCTCACCGACCGCCTGTGGGTGTCGTACTCGCAGAGCCTGCTCGGGCCGCTGCAGCTGAGCGCATTGGCCAACAACGGCGACTTCGTCACCAACCTGGCGGACAACCTCAGCGGCTCCTCCGAGCTGCTGTCGATCCATGGCCGCACCAGCTCGCAGCGCCCGTTCACCCGCGTGCTGGCGCTGCAGGCGGCGGCGGACCAGAAGTTCCTGGCCAAGAAGCAGGAGCTGCAGCGCGAGCTGGCCGTCACCCGCAGCCGCTTGTCCGAGCTGCAGCCGGCCAAGGCCGCGCGCGGCGACAACGCCGGCACCGAGCAGCGCGCGGAGATCGAGCAGTTCCTGCAGCGGCAGCTGGCGATCAACAAGGAGCTGCGCGACGTGCAGCACCAGCTCAACGCCGAGATCGACGCGCTGGGCCTGCGCCTGAAGTTCCTCAATATCGTGCTGGTGCCGGCCCTGGTCACGCTGTTCGGCCTGGCGTACGGCTGGCGGCGCTCGCGCCGCAACCGGCGCCGCGCATGATGCGGGCATCTGCCGCAGTCCCGCCGGCAAGGGGCGGGACTATGCTTGGCGCCTGCCGTGCGCCGGGATCCGAACCGCGATGATGTCCAGCCTGCTCAAGTGGATCGTGCCCTGGGAGTTCTCCTGGGTCTTTCTGCTGAGCTTCCTGGCGATCTGCGCGCTGTATCTGCGCGGCAGCCGCCGGCTGCCGGTGAGCTTCAGCCGCAGGCTCTCGTTCTGGACCGGCATGGCCATCGTCTACGTGTCGCTGCACACGTACTTCGATTACTACGCAGAGCACGAATTCTTCATGCACCGCATCCAGCAGGTGCTGCTGCATCACCTGGCGCCACTGCTGCTGGTGGCTTCGTATCCGGGCACGGTGCTGCGCGCGGGCCTGCCGCTGGCGTGGCGCGCGCGTGCGCTGCGGCCGCTGGAGCGTTCCTGGCCGTGGCGCGCGGCGACCGGCGTGCTGCTCAATCCGGCGGTGGCCACGGTGCTGTTCGTCGGCTTCATCCTGATCTGGCTGATCCCGGCGATGCAGACGCTGGCGATGCTGGACTGGCGCATCTACCGCTTCATGAACTGGTCGATGATGCTCAGCGGCCTGAGCTACTGGTGGCTGGTGCTGGACCACCGTCCCCGTCCGCCGGGGCGGATGACGCCCGGCGTGCGCGTGCTGTCGCCGGCCATCACCATGAGCCCGCAGATTCTCGCCGGCGCCATCGTCACTTTTTCCAAGAGCGATCTCTATCCGATCTTCGAGATCTGCGGCCGCGCCTTTACCTTCAACGTGCTGACGGGTCAGCTGGTGGGCGGCGTGATCATGTGGGTGCCGGCGGCCCTGATCGAATCGATCGGCGGCCTGCTGGCGCTGCGGCAGTGGGTGCGCCTGTCGCGCAACGGGCGGATCAAGTCCAAGCGGCAGCTGCAACTCGAGCGTAGGTTGGGGTGATAACCCCAACCATGCGGTGCCCATGCAGATGAGCGATGTTGGGGTTGCCACCCCAACCTGCGTCAGTGGTGGTGCATTTCCGGCATCTCGCCGCCATCCACCGTATTCGCCGGCTTCGCCTCGAACTCCGTATCCAGCGTGCTGCCATCGGCGAAGCGCAGCGTGACGCGCACCTTGTCGCCCACCTTCACCGGCGCGGCCGCCTTCATCAGCATCAGGTGATAGCCGCCGGGCGACAGCGCCGCCTTGCCATGCGCGGGAATCGGCAGCGCATCGACGCTTTCCATGCGGCCCATGCCGGTGTCGGTGCTGCTCTTGTGCAGCATCACGTCGGCGTAGGCCGGGCTGCTGGCCGAGCGCAGCGACACCGCGTGGTCGCCATGATTTTCCAGCACCACGTAGCCGCCGGCGGGCAGGGCGCCGGGCATCACGCGGATCCAGCCGCGGCTCGCCGCGACATGCTCGGCGTCGCCGGCACTGGCCGCGCCCGCGAACAGCAGGCCGGCGAGCAGGAAAGCGCAGCGTGCGTTCATGGCTTGGCTCCGGGGTCGAGCAGCAGATGCAGGTCGTGGACCAGGTCGTCCTGGGCGTCGGCGGCGGTGGAGAGCAGGCGCGCCTTGCCGTCGCGGTCGAACAGATAGATGGCCGAGCTGTGGCTCACTTCGTACTGGCCGTCGGCCTTGTCCGGTTCGCGCGTGTACGCGGAGCGATAGCGCTTGCTCAGCGCCTCCAGCGCGCGCGGTTCGCCGGACAGGCCTACGGCGCGCGGATCGAAGGCATTGACGTAGGCGTGCATCACGTCGGGCGTGTCTCGCGCGGGGTCGACGCTGACGAACAGGATGCGCGCGCCATCGGCGAGCGGACCCAGGCGCTGCATCACCACGTGCAGCTGCGCGAGCGTGAGCGGGCATACGTCGGGGCAATGCGTGTAACCGAAGTACAGCAGCACCACCTTGCCGCGGTAGTCGGCGCCGGTGACCGGCTTGCCTTGGTCGTCGACCAGCTTGAAGTCCAGGTCCGGCATATGGCCGGTGACATTGGTGAGCTTCCACGGCAATTCGTCGCCGCGCTGGCAACCGGCCAGCAGCAGCGCAGCGAGCAGCAGAGGGAGCAGGAACAGGCTGCGGACGAGGCGTCGGGGCTTCATGCGAGAATCCTGGAGCGGCATCGCGCCAGCATACGACACCGGCACGGCCGCCAGCCCGAGGACGCCTTTCCCATGCGACAAAGTGTCAGTTCCGCCGCCGGCCTGCTGGCCGGTTTCGCCGGCGCCAGCGCGGTAATCCTCGGTGCCTTCGGCGCGCACGCCTTGCGCGGTGTGCTGGACGAACGCGGCACCGAGCTGTGGCACACGGCGGTGAATTACCACGTGTGGCATGCGCTGGCCTTGTGCCTGGCGCTCTTCGTGCTCGACGCACCGCACCGGCGCCGCGCGGTGATCGCCTTCGCCATCGGCATCGTGCTGTTCAGCGGCAGCCTGTATGCGCTGGCGCTGGGCGCGCCGCGCTGGTTCGGCGCGATCACGCCGCTGGGCGGCGTGGCGTTTATCGCGGGATGGTTGCTGCTGGGCTGGGGTGCCGCGAAACGCAGTGGCTGAGGGTGTCAGGCCAGCGCTGCCAGCACCAGTTGCGAGCCGACGTGCAACACGAAATCTCCGGCGAAGTGCGCGACCATCGCGTGTTCCAGTCCGTATTTCCAGAACAGCCAGCCGCAGGGCAGGCCCACGATCAGATTGGGCAGCACGATGCGGACGATGGCCAGCGGGCTGCCGGCCATGCCGAGGCTGACGGCGGCAGGAAGATGCAGGGCGCCGAACAGCAAGGCCGCAACTACGATGGCGACGATGAACATCCATGGCCGTACGCCGCCACCCAGGCGCGCCATCAGCCACACCAGCAGGCTCATGGTGAACAGGCGGCACATGATCTCTTCGGTGATGCCGCCCTGGAACATCGCCAGTGCGCCGCGCCATGCCCAGTCCAGCATCCGCGCCGCGGATGGATGGCCGAGCTGCTGCCAGTCGGTGGTGATGGCGATGGTGGGCAGGGCGCTGAGGATGCCCAGCAGGATCGCCCACCACCACCGCTGCGGTGACCGCGGCGGCGGCTGGCGATAGACCCAGGCGCGCAGCCAGGGCGCGGTCAAGCCGTAGCGCTCGCCGAACCACAATCCGAGCCAGGCAAAGATGAAGCTGGGTGGGCCGTACTGAAGCAGTACCAACCCCGCTACGGTGAGGTGCGACATGTGCGCGCCGCCACGCTGCAGCGGCATCAGCACGCCGAATACGTAGGGCAGCAGCGCGAGCGTTGCGATGACCGCTGCCAACCCCAGCAGCAAGGCCAGCTTCAAGCGTGGTAGCGGTGCAGCGGGCAGGGCGGTCATGGCGATGTCCTCGCTCAGTGATGCGGTTGGATAAAGAACCCGGCCACCTTGCCTTGCGCATCGCAGGTGACCTTGGAGTCGATCGTGCTCTGGCCGTAATGCAGCGGCGTGAGCACGACGGTGAGATCGCCGGCCGGTACCACGGTCGCCGCGTCCCGCGCCCCGCGCTCGCCGAACTGCTGCGTCACCGCCGGCCAGATCTGGCCGAGTTTTTCCGGCAGCAGCCTGGCCTTCATGGTGTCGTTGAAATCGCCGGTGGCGCCGGCGTAGTCGCCTTTGTCGAGCGCGTCGAGCAGATGCGCCGAGGCGGTTTCGCACGGCGATTCGGCACGCGCGCCCGCCGCGGCGGACAAACAGATACCCAGGCAGACGATGACTGCCAGCGACTTCTTCACGGTGCGGTTCCCCTGTTCCTGTCGGTGTCGGATTGCGTGGATTTAGGTGGGATCGTCCTGGTCGTCCGCCACCGGCGCGGCCTGGCCGGCCTTGAGGCGTCCGCTCTTGCGCAGCGCTTCGCGCAGTACGTATTCGATCTGCGCGTTGACGCTGCGCAAGTCGTCGTCGGCCCAGCGCTGCATCGCCTCCAGCACGGCGGGGCTGATGCGCAGCGGATAGGCTTTCTTTTCGGCCGGCACGCGCGACTCGCTCAGCCGCCGTAGAGCGTGCCGGCGTTGACCACCGGCTGCGTGGCGCGGTCGCCGCACAGCACCACCAGCAGGTTGCTGACCATGGCCGCCTTGCGCTCTTCGTCCAGTTCCACCACGCCCTGCTGGCGCAGGCTGTCCAGCGCCATGGCGACCATGCCGACGGCGCCTTCCACGATGCGTCCGCGCGCCGCCACGATGGCGCTGGCCTGCTGGCGCTGCAGCATGGCCTGGGCGATTTCCTGGGCGTAGGCGAGGTGGCTGATGCGCGACTCGATCACGCTGACGCCGGCCTTGTCCAGGCGCGCCTGGATCTCATCGCGCAGATGGTTGTTGATCACTTCGCCGTGGCTGCGCAGCGAGGGCTTGCCGTCGTCGTGCGCGTCGTAGGGGTAGTTCTGCGCCATCTGGCGCAGCGCCGACTCGCTCTGGATATGCACGAAGTTCTCGTAGTCGTCGACCTGGAACACCGCCTCGGCCGTATCCACCACCTGCCACACCACCACCGCGGCGATCTCGATCGGATTGCCGTCGCTGTCGTTGACCTTGAGCTTGCCGCTCTCGAAGTTGCGCACGCGCAGCGAGACGCGCCGGCGGGTGAAGAACGGATTGGTCCAGCGCAGCCCTTCCGTGCGCACCGTGCCGGCGTACTTGCCGAACAGCTGCATGACCTGGCCTTCGTTCGGCGCGACCTGGAAGAAGCCCTTCAGCAGGAACGCGGTGAACACCAGCACGACCACCCCGCCGAAGAAGCCGGCCAGCGGCGGCTGGTGGCCGGCCGAGCTGAGTACCAGCCAGATGCCGAAGGCGCCCAGCAGCAGGCAGAAACCGACGAACGGGATACCGGCAAGCGAAAAACCCTGACGCTCATTCATGGTGATACCTCCCTTGGATGGGAGGTATATGATATCAAAATGATGTCACTTGCAAGTGCCTAGTGGCTGCCACCGCCCCCGTTGCCCACCGGGGCGGCCGGTGCCGCCACCACCGGGGCCGTGCTCATGAACTCCCACGAGGGCATCACGTCGACGATCTGCATGGCGTTGAACAGGTTGGTGACGGCGAAGAAATGCCAGGGGTCGCCGTCACCGGTGTCCAGCGCGATATGCGTGCTGTCGAAGCGGCGCAGCGCCGCGTCGTAGCTTTGCCAGCGCCCGTCCACCCAGGCCTGCACCCATTCGTGCGGCACGAACACGCGCGAGGTGCTGGCGTAGCGGTCGGCGTAGACCATGCCGGTGACTACCCGCGCCGGAATGCCCTGGGCGCGCGCCATCGCGGCCAGCAGCACGGCGTATTCGGTGCAGTCGCCCTGCCGCGTGTTCACCACTTCCAGCGCCGAGGCGTAGCCGATGTCCAGGCCGTGCTGGGTGATGTAGTGGCTGACGAAGCTGCGCAGCCGGCGCATCTTCTGCCGGTTGT
Organism: Dyella marensis; assembly: GCF_049532885.1. NCBI lineage: Bacteria > Pseudomonadati > Pseudomonadota > Gammaproteobacteria > Lysobacterales > Rhodanobacteraceae > Dyella > Dyella marensis. The sequence goes on along the minus strand of NZ_CP064029.1, from coordinate 3,696,109 downwards.
CGACCGCCGTGCCGACGGCTTCGGCGGCCAGCGCGCGGATCGCCGGCGCGTCGGACTGCAGCCAGTCGTTGGCGCGCAGGTCTTCCGGCTGCGGCGGCGCCTGGCCGCCGGCGTAGGCGTTGCCGATGTCGATCTGCCAGTCGTGGCCGCCCAGGTGCAGCACGCGCTGTTCGTCGGTGTTGATGATCGGCGAGGCGATGTCGCCTTCGATGGTCAGCCGGTAGCGCAGGAAGGAATCGCGCAGGTTCGGCGTGAGCGGCCGCGGCGAATCGACCATGGCGGCGCGGAACATGTCCACGTCCTGCTCCGGCGCCAGCGCGCAGGCCTGGTCGCAGGCGATCATTTCCAGCTGCCGTCCGAGCATCGAGATGATGCCCTTGCGGGCGCGGCCCTGGCTGTCCAGCCACAGGTCCAGGATCTGGTCGCCGCGGTCCTGGTGCAGGCGCTGGCGCTGGTGGCTGAGCGTCTCGGTGCCGCCGGGCAGGTCGACCGGCTCGTTGCCCATCACTTCCACCGCCACGTCCATCACCTGCTGGGTGGCGGGGTCGAACATCGCCATGCGGTAGCGCAGCCCCGGCTGCTTCGCGGCATCGAGCATGGTGCGGCGCTGGGCGTCGTTGAGCAGGGCCTGGCCCGGCCAGGGGATATAGGCGTAGCGCGTGGCGCCGCCCACCGTGGTGGTGATGCGGAACGAGCCGTCGGCCTGGCGCTCGCCGTTCACCGTGCTGTCCATGGCGGACATCGAGGTGCGGGTGGAAAAGCCCAGCGGCTGGCCGGCGGTGCTTTCCACGCTGCGGATCATGTTGCTCAGCGGGATGCTCTTGCCGCTGCGGTTGAGCAGGATCGACAGTGTCTGGGTGGTGGTCACCGTGCCTTGCGCGGTGGCGCGGTCGATGCGCAGGTGGCCGATCTTGCGGCCGCCCAGCAGGACGCTCATCCAGGTGGTGTCGGCGGAGTTGCCGGGCGCGCTGTCGGCGGCCATGGTCCCGGCGACGGGACACGGCAACAGCAACAGCACCAGCAATAGCTTGGCGGTCTTCAGTCGCATATGCGTATCCGTGGGGACGGCTTGGATGACAGTGAATGCCGACTTAAGGCTGTCGTCAATGCGCAATGCAGCGAGACCGGAAATGGGCTGGGGCAAGGCTTGCGGGGCGCTTACGGGCGGCGCGGCTTTTTGCGTTTCCGGGCCGGTGGCCGGAAGCGTTTTTCCGCCCGGCGATTGTGCGAGGATCGGCGGATTCAACCAACCCGACAGTGCGGCGCCGGCCGCACCAACCAGGCAGGGAGCAGGCATGCAGTCCTCGGCATTTGCGCATTGGCTGGTAGTGATCGTGGAGACCTTCGCGGCGCTGTTCCTGCTGCTGCTGGCGATCGGCGTGATGGTGGTGCTGGTGGTGTGGCTGGTGGACCGCAACCAGACTTCCAACTCGGTGTTGCGCAACTTCCCGGTCATCGGCCACTTCCGCTACTGGTTCCTGCACCTGGGCGAATTCTTCCGCCAATACCTGTATTCCAGCGACCGCGAGGAAATGCCGTTCAACCGCGCGCAGCGCATGTGGGTGTACCGCGCGGCCAAGGACGTGGAAAACACCAACGCCTTCGGCTCCACCCGCGACCTGCACGCCGAAGGCCTGCCGTTCTTCGTCAACGCGCCGTTCCCCTCGCTGGGCCAGAGCCACGTCGTGCCCAAGCCGATCACGCTCGGCCCGTATGCGCGTGAGCCGTACAGCCATTCCTCGTTCTTCAACATCTCGGCGATGAGCTTCGGCGCGCTGTCCGCGCCGGCGGTGCGCGCGCTGTCGATCGGCGCGGCCAAGGCCGGCATCTGGATGGATACCGGCGAGGGTGGACTGGCGCCGTACCATCTGGAAGGCGGCTGCGACATCGTGTTCGAGATCGGCACCGCCAAGTACGGCGTGCGCACGCCGGAGGGCAAGCTGGACGACCAGAAGCTGCTGGACATCTGCAGGCACCCGCAGGTGAAGATGGTCAGCATCAAGCTGGGCCAGGGCGCCAAGCCCGGCATGGGCGGCCTGCTGCCGGGCGCCAAGGTGACGCCGGAGATCGCGGCGATCCGCGGCATCGCGGTGGGCGAGGACTCGCAAAGCCCCAACCGCCACCTCGACATCGGCAACGTGCGCGAGCTGATGGATGCGATCGCGCATATCCGCGAACTCACCGGCAAGCCCACCGGCTTCAAGGCGGTGTTCGGCGGCATGGAATGGATCGACGAGCTGTGCGAGGAGGTGCGCCGCCGCGGTATCGAGAGCGCGCCGGACTTCATCATCGTCGATGGCTCCGAAGGCGGCACCGGCGCCGCGCCGCAGACCCTGATGGAAGGCGTCGGCCTGCCGCTGCGCGAAGCGCTGCCGGCGCTGATCAATACGCTGATCACGCAAGGCCTGCGCGAGCGCATCAAGGTGATCTGCTCGGGCAAGTGCATCACCGCCTACGACGTGGCGTGGGCGTTGTCGATGGGCGCGGACTTCGTCAATTCGGCGCGCGGCTTCATGCTGGCGCTGGGCTGCATCCAGTCGCTGCAGTGCAACCGCAATTCCTGTCCCACCGGCATCACCACGCAGAACCCCAAGCTGCAGCGCGGCCTGGTGGTGACCGACAAGAGCGAGCGGGTCTATCACTACGCCACCAACGTGATGCGCGAGGTCGGCATCATCGCGCACAGCTGCGGCGTGGAAGAGCCGCGCGAACTGGACCGCACGCATTGCCGCGTGATGGGCGACGACGGCATCTCGGTGCCGCTGGTGAAGCTGTTTCCGTATCCGGAGGGCTACGTCCCGCAGGCGTAGGTTGGGGTGAGCCGCAGGCGAACCCCAACGATACGATGCGTTTGAACGTGACGATATTGGGGTTCGCCTGCGGCTCACACCAACCTACGGCATGTCCACCCAGCCGTCGATGGTGCGGATCTGCAGCGGCTGGAAGTGGCGCTTGTAGTCCATCTTCGGATGGCCTTCGATCCAGAAGCCCAGGTAGATCCACGGAATGCCGCGGCGGCGCGCCAGTTCCACCTGCTGCAGGATGGCGAAGGTGCCCAGGCTGCGCTCGGTCTCGTCCGGCTCGAAGAAGGTATAGACCGCCGACAGGCCGTGCAGCGACACGTCGGTCACCGCCACGCCGAGCAGGCGCGGGCCCTGGCGCAGTTCCAGGAACAGGGTGGGGCTCCACGGCGCGGTGAGGAAGCGGCGGAAGTCGCTGGCGTCGGCCTCGTCCATGCCGCCGCCGGGATGGCGCTGGCGCAGGTAGCGCTCGTACAGCGCGTGGCGCTCGCTGTTGTAGCCGGCCATGGATTCCACCACCTGCAGGTCGGCATTGCGCTTCAGGCAGCGCCGCTGCGAGCGGCTGGGGCGGAAGCGTTCCACGTCGATGCGGCAGGGCGTGCAGGCCCGGCAGCTGCTGCAGTAGGGGAAGTACAGATGCCCGCCGGCGCGGCGGAAGCCGCGTTCCAGCGCCGGCCCGTACAGCTGGTCCAGGTGCGGGGCCGCCGGATCGATCACCAGGTTCTGCGCCGTGCGGTCGGGGAAATACCCGCAGGCGTGGGGCAGGGTCTGGAAGAGGCGGACGCGATCGGAGCGCATGGCAGATTCTACGTCCGAGGCGGCTTGCCGTGACAAGCGTCTCAAATCCGCTGCACCGGGCCCGTCCATACGGTGTAGGACGGTGCCTAGGCCGCTACCGGGTCAGATCACCCCCATGTAGCGCAGCATCACCACCACGAAGGCGCCGGCCACCGCCAGCATCACGATCCGGCGCACCCGGTTGGCGACGCTGCCGCGGCGCGCCTCGGGGCTGGGGTTGCGGGCCAGGGCCAGTTCCTCGGCGTGGCGGATCACCGGTTCGATGCCCAGCTCGCGCAGCAGGGTGCGGGCGCGGGTGTAGTCGTCGGCCTTGCTGATCCAGACCTGTTCCCAGCGGTCGCGGTTTTCCTTGCGCTGGGAGTAGCTGAAGCGCTCGTAGCTGCGCTTGTTCCAGTTGGAGCGGTTCTCGATCGAGCATTCGATGCCGTGCTCGCCGAGCATGGCGGCGACGCGGTCGATGTTTTCGGGACGGGGAGAGGTATAGATCTGGCGCATGGGGCGATGTTACTCCGTCGGCTCAGGGGCGCAGCCGGATCAGGCCTTCCTGCGCGGTCGAGGCCACCAGCCGCCCGTCGCGGCTGAAGATCTGCCCGCGCGCCAGCCCGCGCGCGCCCTGCGCAGTGGGGCTGTCGAACGAATACAGCAGCCACTCGTCCACGCGGAACGGGCGGTGGAACCACAGCGCGTGGTCCAGGCTGGCCATCTGCACGTTGTGCGTGTAGTACGAAATGCCGTGCGGCAGGGTGGCGGTGCCGATCAGGTTGAAGTCCGAGGCGTAGGCGAGCAGGGCGCGGTGCAGCACGTCCGAATCGCCCACCGGCGCGGCCACGCGGAACCAGATGTGCTGGTAGGGCGGGCGCTTGCTCGGGTGCAGCTTGTCCTGCGGCCACACGTGGCGGAATTCGATCGGCGCTTCCAGGCCCAGCCAGCGCTGCAGTTTCTCCGGCAGCTTGGCCAGCTTGTCCGGCGGCAGCGGCTGCATCGGCGCGATGTCTTCCGGCGCCGGCACTTCGGGCATGGCGGTCTGGTGCTCGAAGCCGGTTTCCTCGATCTGGAACGAGATCGAGCCGTTGAGGATGGGCTGGCCGTGCTGGATCGCCACCACCCGGCGCGAGGAGAACGTGCCGCCGTCGCGCGTGCGCTCCACGCTGTAGACGATCGGCGCGTCGATATCGCCGGCGCGCAGGAAATAGGCGTGCAGCGAATGCGCCGCCCGCGAGCCGTCGACCGTCTGCTGCGCGGCCGACAGCGCCTGGCCCAGCACCTGCCCGCCGAACACGAAGCGCGTGCCGATGTCGCGGCTCTGGCCGCGGAACAGGTTGTCTTCCAGGCGTTCGAGCTGCAGCAGGTCGACCAGCTCGCGGACGTGGTTTTCCGTCATGTCTAAGCAATCCAAGGGGGAATCGGGCCGGCGGCCCGCGCCGCGAATTATAGCCGCGCCGGGCCCTTCACCCCTTCCCCCTTCACTCCTGGACCGGCCGCGCCGACAGGCGGTGCAGGCCGCTGCCGGCCAGCACCTGGTCCCAGGGGAACATCGGGCCGGGGTCGAGCTTGCGCGGCACTTCGCGGCCGGGGTCGTCGCTGGCCGGCAGGCGGGCCAGGTCGAGGTCCTCGTGGCCGGCGATATCGCGCAGCCGGGGGAATTCGCTGCGCAGCTGGGCCAGCAGGGCGCGCAGGGCGTCGATCTGGGCGGCCGGGTAGGGTTCGGTCATGGTCTGGTTGCCGGCATGCCACCAGTCCGGATAGCGGCCCCGGTTGACCAGCTCGATCCCGATCGAATGCGGATTGAAGCCGCGCACGTGGTGCGCCACGCGGGTGCCGGGCACGTAGCGCCAGGTCGAGCCATCGCGGTCGATGTAGTAGTGGCCGCTGTTGCCGGTGCCGCTGTCGTGCACGATGCGCTCGCCGTATTCGCGGGCGGTGGCCAGATCCGGCAGTTCGGTGCAGTGGATGACCACCAGTTCGACGGCGTCGGCGGGGCGTTCGGGGAGGAGATCGACGTACGGAAGAAAGTGGTCGCGGATGCTCATGCCGGCGAGTCTCGCATGCGGCCCGGTATCATGGGCGCCTTGTACCTGCTCGTTGGAGACCGCGATGCGCGGCCAGATCATTCTTTCCCACGGTTCGGATTCCGGCCCGGATGCCACCAAGGTCAGCGCGCTGGCCGCCATCGCCGAATCGCTGGGCTGGTCCACGCAGCGGCCCGACTACCGCGAAGACGACCACCACGGCTACGCCGCCTCGGTGGCGCCGCGGGTGGCGCGCCTGCGCGCGGCCATCGACGCGCTGGAGGCGCCGCCGGTGCTGGTCGGCTCCAGCATGGGCGCGTTCGCTTCGGGCCTGGCTTCGCTGGAGCGGCCGGTGGCCGGCCTGTTCCTGCTGGCCACGCCGGTGGCCATTCCCGGCTACCAGGCGGCCTTCGACCTGCGCCAGGACGTGCCGACGCTGCTGATCCACGGCTGGCACGACGAACTGTGCCCGCTGGACGACCTGCACGACTTCGCCCGCCGCCGCAGCCTGCCGCTGCTGGTGCTGGACGGCGACCATCGCCTGAGCTCCAGCGTCGACACCATCGGCGCGCAGTTCCGCCTGTTCCTCGACGGTCTGACCCTCGACAGCCCGACCCTCGACAGCGCGTCCCTCGACCGCATGGCGGGCGTCCAGTGAGCGCCTACTTCGCCACCTGCCCCAAGGGCCTGGAATACCTGCTGCGCGACGAGCTGGCCGCGCTGGGCGCCGAAGACGTGCGCGAGGCGCTGGCCGGCGTGTACTTCTCCGGCCCGCTGGAGATCGCCTACCGCGCCTGCCTGTGGTCGCGCCTGGCCAGCCGTGTGCTGCTGCCGCTGGCGGAATTCGACGCGGCGGACGGCGACGCGCTGTATGCCGGCGTGGAAGCCATCGACTGGTCGAAACACCTGGCCGCTCACGGCACCCTGGCGGTGGAGGCGGTGACCGCGCAGAGCAAGCTCACCCACAGCCAGTTCATCGCGCTGCGCGTGAAGGACGCCGTGGTCGACCAGTTCCGCCAACGCGACGGCTCGCGTCCGGACGTGGATACGGACGAACCCGACGTGCGCATCCACCTGCGCCTGCGCCGCGATCGCGCCACGCTGTCGCTGGACCTCGCCGGCGCGCCGCTGCACCGCCGCGGCTGGCGCGAAATGCAGGGCGACGCGCCGCTGAAGGAAAACCTCGCCGCCGCGATGCTGGTCCGCGCCGGCTGGCCCGCCATGTATGCGCAGGGCGGCGCGCTGCTCGATCCGATGTGCGGCTCCGGCACTTTGCTGATCGAAGGCGCGCTGATGGCCGCCGACGTGGCGCCGGGCCTGCGCCGCGAATATTTCGGTTTCCTCGGCTGGCTCGGCCACGACATCGCGGTGTGGCGCAGCTTGCTGGAAGAAGCGCGCACCCGCGCCGAAACCGGCCTGCGCGCGCTGCGCCCGTGCTTCTTCGGCAGCGACTCCGACCCGCGCATGGTGCAGACCGCCAAGCGCAACGCGCAGGAGGCCGGCGTGGCCGGTTTCCTCACCCTGGACCGCCACGACGCGCTGCACGTGGCGCCCCCGCCCGGCTATGAGCGTGGCCTGGTCATCACCAATCCGCCCTACGGCGAGCGCCTGGGCGAGCGCGAGGCGATGCCCAAGCTGTACCGCGCGCTGGGCGAAACGCTGAAGCAGCGCTTCGCCGGCTGGCATGCCGCCGTGCTGGCCGGCGATGCCGAACTGGGCCAGGCCATTCCGCTGCGCGCGAACAAGAAATACGCGTTGTACAACGGCGCGCTGGAAACCGTGCTGCTGCTGTTCGAGCTGCGCGCGGCCGACGACACGCCGCGCGAAGCCAAGCCGCTGTCGGCCGGCGCGCAGATGCTGAAGAACCGCCTGGAGAAGAACGTCCGCCATCTGCGCAAGCGGCTGGAACGCGAAGCCATCCATTGCTGGCGCGCCTACGACCAGGACCTGCCGGAATACGCGGCGGCCATCGACGTCTACGGCGACGCCAAGGGCGGCCAGTGGCTGCACGTGCAGGAATACCGCGCGCCGGCCGACATTCCCGCCGAGACCGCGCGGCTGCGCCTGCGCGAGATCGTGCGCGTGGCCGGCGAAGTGTTCGGCGTGCCGCGCGATCGCGTGGCGCTGAAGACGCGCGAGCGCGGCAAGGGCGGTTCCAAGTACGGGCAGTTCGACCAGCGCGGCGAGTTCGTCCCGGTGGAGGAGGGCGGCCTGCAGTTCCTGGTCAATCTCACCGACTACCTGGATACCGGACTGTTCCTGGACCACCGCCTGGTCCGCGCGCGCCTGCGCGAGCTGGCCGAGGGGCGGCGCTTCCTGAACCTGTTTGCTTATACCGCCACCGCCAGCGTCTACGCGGCGGCGGGCGGGGCGCGCGACACCACCAGCGTGGATCTGTCCGGCACCTATCTGGACTGGGCTTCGCGCAATCTCGCCCTGAACGGATTCACCGGGACGAAACACCGGCTGATGCAGGCCGACGCGATGGAGTTCCTGCGCCACGAACGCGAGCGTTACGGGCTGATCTACGTCGATCCGCCGACCTTCTCCAATTCCAAGCGGGCCGACGACTTCGACGTGCAGCGCGACCATGCCCGCCTGCTGCTGGCCTGCGCGGACCGGCTGGCGGGCGACGGGGTGATCGTGTTCTCCAACAATTTCCGCCGCTTCACGCTGGATCGTGCGGCGCTGGAAGAGCGCTTCGAGATCGAGGACTGGAGCGCTGCCAGCATCCCGTTCGACTTCGCCCGCCGGGCCGATATCCACGGCTGCTGGGTGCTGCGCCTGCGTGCCGAAGAGTCGCCCTGGGGCGATAGCGTGCGGCATATTCACAACCGGGGTAAACGCTAGGAAAACGGGGTGAAAATGCTCAGTCCGGATTCAGCCCTCCGGCCCGAGCATGAGCACCGGCAGACAACGCCGGAACGGCCCTCCGCACCACCCTTTCCCGGACCGCCCGCACCGTTGCCGCCGCTCTCTCGGAGACCGAAAGCCATGAACAAGTCGAAGCCTTCCAGCCTCAAGCGCGTGGTCCTTGCCGCCGCCGTGCTGCTGGGTTGCGCGGCCGCCGCCCCGTCCTTCGCCCGCAGCCACGTCAGCGTGGGCATCGGCGTCAATCTGCCGGGTGTCAGCATCGGCTACTCCGACGGCTACCGTGGTCACTATCGCCACCCGTATTACGGCGGCGGCTATTACGCCGGCGGTTACTACGCGCCGCCTGTCTACTACCGTCCGGCGCCGCGCGTGGTGTATTACGACGAACCGGTGGTGGTGGAGCGCCCGGTGTACGTGCGCCGCGTGTACGAAGAGCGCGGCTACTACAGCGACGGCTATCGCACCAGCCGCTATTACGACGGCGATTGATTCCGCCGCGATGCGCAAAAAGAGAGCCCGGCCTAAGCCGGGCTCTTTCGTTTCATGGCGCGTCCGTCATGGCCGCGTCGGCGGCGTGCCGCCGTTGCTGAGGAAGCCGTGCTGCGACGCGTGCTTTTCGAGCTTCTCGAACTTCGCCTTGTCGATCTTGCTCACCGACTGGATCGCGCAGGGCGGCTGGTCGCGCGAGATCACGCTTTCGCCCACCTCGCCGCATACCGCGCCCAGGCCGGCCGCGCGGTTGGAGTCGTTGGCGCGGAACAGCAATTGCTGGCCGATGCCTAAGCGCGGGCAGTCGGCGGTGAGCTTGACCAGGTAGCGGTCCGGACCGGTGCGTGCGATCACGGTGCGGTTGTCCACGACATACCATTCGTTGACGCGATCCGGACGCAGGCATTCGCTGACCGGACGCATCGGCTGGCGCTCGGGTGCCGGACCGTCGGCATGAGCCATGCCGGTGGCGGTGGTCATCGCAAGCAGCAACATGGCGGTGACGGTTTTCATAGGGGTACCTCTAGGGGTGACAGTGCTGCCCGTTGCCGGGGCCCTTGCCTGGTGAAACCACCGACGTCGTGCGCGCGCATTTGAGCGCCGCCCGGCCGCCGCGTGTCAAGCCTTTGCCATCGCCGGATCACGGAAATTGAACGGTTGCTACGGCAAGGTATCTGGATGCGGGTCCTCGAGTCGCCAAGCCCTTCCTATAACGTTCGACGGGGCATTTCGTTGCAACGGAGGCCCGCGTGAGCCTGTCGGATCTCGCCTCGCGCGCCGAGTCGCTGGCGCAGCGCTTCCATCGCGTGCGCAGCCGCACCCTCGGCTTGTCGGCCGGCCTCAGCGCCGAGGACATGATGGTGCAGTCGATGCCCGACGCCAGTCCGGCCAAATGGCATCTGGCGCACACCACGTGGTTCTTCGAGCAGTTCCTGCTCGCCCGCGATCCGGCCTGGCATCCGCCGCATCCCGAGTGGCACTACCTGCTCAACTCCTACTACCAGACGGTAGGCCCGATGCATGCGCGTCCGCGCCGCGGCCTGCTGTCGCGTCCCAGCCTGGACGAGGTGCTGGACTATCGCCGGCGCATCGAAGACGCGGTGGCGCAGCGCATCGAAGCCGGCCTCGACGCCGCAGGCGCAGCCATCGTCGAACTCGGCCTGCAGCACGAACAGCAGCATCAGGAACTGCTGCTCACCGACATCCAGCACGCGCTGTGGTGCAACCCGCTGCATCCGGCCTACGACGCAGCGCTGCCGTCCGCGCAACACCGTGTGCCCGTCGAATCGATGCGCTACATCGACGGCCGCGAGGGCATCGTCGAGATCGGCCACGACGGCCATGGCTTTTCCTTCGACAACGAAGGCCCGCGGCACCGCACCCTGCTGCAGGCGCATGCGCTTGCCAACCGCCCGGTGACGAACGAGGAATTCCGCCTGTTCGTGCAGGACGGCGGCTATCGCGAACCCGCGCTGTGGCTTTCCGATGGCTGGGCCACGGTGCAGGCGGAAGGCTGGCAGCATCCGCTGTACTGGCAGGACGACCTCGACAGCGCCTACGGCCTCGGCGGCATCCGCGCGCTCGATCCCGCCGCGCCGGTGTCCCAGCTCAGCTATTTCGAAGCCGACGCGTTCGCGCGCTGGGCCGGCGCGCGCCTGCCCAGCGAAGCGGAATGGGAAAGCGCGGCCTCCACCCAACCGGTGCACGGCAACCTGCTCGACGAGCGCGCGCAAGCGCCGCGCGCCGCCAGCGGCGAAGGCCTGCTGCAGATGTACGGCGACGTGTGGGAATGGACCGCCTCGCCTTACGTCAGCTATCCCGGCTTCCAGCCGTTGCCGGGTGCGCTGGGCGAATACAACGGCAAGTTCATGAACGCTCAATGGGTGCTGCGCGGCGGCTCCTGCGCCACGCCGCGCGAGCATATCCGCGCCAGCTACCGCAACTTTTTCCCCGCCCAGGCGCGCTGGCAGTTCGCCGGCCTGCGCCTGGCACGCGACCGGTAAGCGAGATAACAACAATGAGCCTGCAAGCCCTGGAACCCCGCGACGACGACCGTCGCCCACCCGCCAGCGAACTGCTGGAAATCGTGCAGCGCGGATTGCGCGCGCAGCCCAAGCGCCTGCCGTCCTGGCTGTTCTACGACGAGCGCGGCAGTGAGTTGTTCGAGCAGATCTGCGAGCAGCCGGAGTACTACCTCACCCGCGCCGAGATCGCCCTGCTCGAAGCGCATGCCGGCGACATCGCCCACACCCTGGGGCCGGACGTGCGCCTGGTCGAATACGGCAGCGGCAATGCGGTGAAGACGCGCCAGCTGCTGGAGCACCTGGTCTCGCCGGTGTGCTACGTGCCGGTGGAAATCGCCTCCGAAGCGCTGGCCGCCAGCGTGCAGCGCCTGGCCGCGCGTTTCCCGTCGCTGCCGATGCAGCCGCTGCATGCCGACTTCACCCGCCCGCTGCGCCTGCCGATCCCGCCGCGCGCGCCGCGCCGCACGGTCATCTACTTCCCCGGTTCCACCATCGGCAATTTCGAGCAGCGCGAAGCGATCCAGCTCCTGCGCACCATGCGCGACGAAATGGGCGAGGCCGGCGGCGTGCTGATCGGCGTGGACCTGAAGAAGGACGCCGCGCGCATCGAGGCTGCCTACAACGACGAGGCCGGCGTCACCGCCGAGTTCACCCTCAATATGCTGGCACGCCTCAACCGCGAGCTGGGCAGCGATTTCCGCCTCGACGCATATCGCCACCGCGCGCATTACAACCCGTTGGCCGGGCGCATCGAGACGCACATCATCAGCACCTGTGATCAGAAGGTGCGGGTGGGGCGGATGCTGGCCAGTTTCGGCGAGGACGAGGCGATGCTGGTGGAGTACAGCTGCAAGTATTCGCCGGAGGATTTCGCCGCGATGGCGCATAAGGCGGGGCTTGAGGTGGCCAAGGTTTGGCTGGATCCGGAGGAGTTGTTCTCCGTGCAGTATCTGGTGCGTCGCGCTGGCTGATTTGATCGGGTTTTCGCGGTGGCGCGATTTGGGCGCTTATGCAGTGGGCATTTTGGGTTGCTCGCTATTTCGGCGTAGGGCGGGATCTTTTTGCGGGATCGCCTGGTTTTGGCGGTGACGCGAACTGGCCGCTTATGCAGCGGGCATTCCGTGCGCCTGCCGGCGCCCGGGTCACTTTCTCTTTGCTGGCCCAAAGAGAAAGTAACCAAAGAGAAATGGCCTCAAATCAAAGGCTCGCGACGCGACTAGAAGGAGCGGTGGGCGGCTGCGGTAACTTGATTAACCTGGGTCTACACGAAACGGCAGTGCGTTTACGTAGCGGCTGCTTCAACGTGCCGTGGCGAAGAGGATGTTCAAGGATTGAGGCCAGCTTTGGCTCTTCGTTCCTGCCTACCTCACCACTACACCCCTCTCCCCTCCGGGGAGAGGGCAGGGTGAGGGGCCGGGCGGAGCGCAACGTTAAATCTTGCCGTGGCGTAGGTTGGGGTGAGCCGCAGGCGAACCCCAACATTCGCACCTTCCCGCGCCTCGCCACGTTGGGGTTCGCCTATGGCTCACCCCAACCTACGCCGTGCGCTTACGCGACGAACAGGGCTGAGCCTAAAAGCTGGCCTCAGTCACTGAACATCCTCTCGGCCACGGCACGTTGAAGCAGCCGTTACGTAAACGCACTGATGTTTCGTGTAGACCCAGGTTAATCAGGTTACCGCAGCCGCCCACCGCTCCTTCTAGTCGCGTCGCGAGCCTTTGCTCTAAGGCTATTTCTCTTTGGTTACTTTCTCTTTGAGCCAGCAAAGAGAAAGTGACTCGGGCGCCGGCAGGCGTCCGAAATGCCCGCTGCATAAGCGGCCAGGTCGCGGTAACGCAAAAAACCAGGCGACAGAAATTGAACCCCGCCCTACGCCGGAATGACGAGCATCAAGCGGGCCTCCGCGCCCCCAACTGCACCAGAATCTCCTGCGCCGTGCGGATGCGCTCCGCCGCCCCGGGCAACTCCAGCAGCACCTTCAGCTTGTCCTGGCCATCCAGCTTGTACACGCGCGGCTGGCCCTGGATCAGGCGGATGATCGCCAGCGGATCCACCTCGGGCTTCTCGCGGAAAGTAATGCGACCGCCGTTCGGCCCGAAGTCCAGCTTGCGGATGCCCAGCGGCGTCGCCATCAGCTTCAGGCCGGCGATGGCGAACAGCGTCTTGGCCTGCTCCGGCAGCAGGCCGAAGCGGTCGATCATTTCCACCTGCAGGTCGCGCAGCGCCTCGTCGTGGCGCGCGCTGGCGATGCGCTTGTAGAGCGTCAGGCGGGTGTGCACGTCGGGCAGGTAGTCGTCGGGGATCAAGGCCGGCAGATGCAGTTCCACCTCGGTCTCGTGCTCGGAGCTGAGGTCGAAGTCCGGCACCTTGCCCGACTTCAGCGCACGCACCGCGCGCTCCAGCAATTCCGTGTACAGCCCGAAGCCGATCTCCTGGATCTGCCCCGACTGCTCGTCGCCGAGCAGCTCGCCCGCCCCGCGGATTTCCAGGTCGTGCGTGGCCAGCGTAAAGCCCGCGCCCAGTTCTTCGAGCGAAGCCAGCGCTTCCAGGCGCTTCTCCGCGTCCGCCGTCATCGCCTTGCGGTCCGGCACGACCAGATAGGCATAGGCGCGGTGGTGCGAACGCCCCACGCGGCCGCGCAGCTGGTGCAGCTGGGCCAGGCCGAAGCGGTCGGCGCGGTCGATGATGATGGTGTTGGCGGTGGGGATGTCGATGCCGGTCTCGATGATGGTGGTGCACACCAGCACGTTGAAGCGCTGGCGATGGAAGTCCGCCATCACCTGTTCCAGTTCGCGCTCGGCCATCTGGCCGTGGGCGATGCCGATGCGCGCTTCCGGGATCAGCTCCTGCAGCTCGCGCGCGGTGCGCTCGATGCTGTCCACCTCGTTGTGCAGGAAGTACACCTGGCCGCCGCGCGCCAGCTCGCGCTGGAACGCCTCGCGCACCGTGGCCGGATCCCACGCGCTGACGAAGGTGCGCACCGCCATGCGGTGCGCCGGCGGCGTGGCGATCAGGGACAGGTCGCGCAGGCCGCTCATCGCCATGTTCAAGGTGCGCGGGATCGGCGTGGCGGTCATGGTCAGCAGGTCGACTTCGGCGCGCAGCTTCTTCAGCTGCTCCTTCTGGCGCACGCCGAAGCGCTGCTCCTCGTCGACGATCACCAGGCCCAGATTCTTGAAGCGGATATCCGGCTGCAGCAGCTTGTGCGTGCCGATGATCACGTCGATCTGGCCTTCGGCCAGGCGCTTCAGCGCGTCGTTCACTTCCTTGGTGGACTTGAAGCGCGACAGCACGTCCACACGCACCGGCCAGTCGGCGAAGCGGTCGGCGAAGTTGCGGAAGTGCTGCTGCGCCAACAAGGTGGTGGGCACCAGCACCGCCACCTGCTTGCCGGCGGTGGCGGCCGCGAACGCGGCGCGCAGCGCGACTTCCGTCTTGCCGAAGCCGACGTCGCCGCAGATCACGCGGTCCATTGCGCGCGGCGCGGCGAGGTCGCCGAGCACGGCTTCGATCGCCTGGGCCTGGTCCGGGGTTTCCTCGAACGGGAAGCTGGCGCCGAATTCTTCCACCAGCTGGCGGTCGATCGGCAGCGATTCGCCGCCGCGCGCCTCGCGCTGCGCATAGATGGCCAGCAGTTCGGCGGCCACGTCGCGCACCTTCTCCGCCGCCTTGCGGCGCGCGCGTTCCCAGGCGTCGCCGCCCAGCGAATGCAGCGGCGCCAGTTCCGGCGCGGTGCCGGTGTAGCGGCTGACCAGGCCCAGCTGCGCCACCGGCACGTAGAGCTTGTCGCCCTTGGCGTACTCGATGGTGAGGAACTCGCCCTCGGTGCCGCCCAGCTCCATCGACACCAGGCCCTGGTAGCGGCCCACGCCGTGGTCGACGTGCACGATGGGCGCGCCGATGGTCAGCTCGGTGAGGTCGCGGATGATCGCGTCCGGATCGCGCGCCGCGCCGCGGCGGCGCTTGCGCTCGGTGCGCACGCGCTCGCCGTACAGCTCGCGCTCGGTGAGTACGGTGATCGCCGGCGATTTAAGCGCGAAGCCTTGCTCCAGGCCCGCGATGGCGATGGCGAATTTAGGTCCGCCGCCGTCCGCCGCCAGGAAGCGCGGCCAGCCGTCGATGCTGTCGGGCTTCAGCCCCGCCGCGGCAAGGGTTTCGATCAGCGCTTCGCGGCGGCCGGCCGAATCGGCGGCGATCAGCACGCGGCCCGGATAGCTGCCCAGGAAATGGCGCAGCGAGGTGCCGGGTTCTTCGCCCTTGCGGTTGAGCGGCAGCTCAGGCGCCGGCTGGGTGCCGATGTCGGCGGCGTGTTCGTGGCCGCTGGGCACCACTTCAACGCGCAGTCGGCGGTTGAGCTGTTCGCGCAGTTGTTCCGGCGGCAGGTAGAGCTCGGCCGGCGGCAGCACCGGGCGTTCGATGTCGTGCGCACGCTGGTCGTAGCGCTCGCCGGTCTGCTGCCAGAACTGTTCGGCCGATTCCAGCGCCTCTTCGCCCAGCAGGAAGACGGCGCCCTCGCCGAGGTAGTCGAACAAGGTGGCGGTCTGCTCGAAGAACAGCGGCAGGTAGTACTCGATGCCGCCGGGCGTCACGCCTTCCTTCATGTCCTGGTACAGCGGGCAGCGGCGCACGTCGATCGGGAAGCGCTCGCGCAGCTTGCCGCGGAAATCCTTGGCGGCCTGTTCGGTGAGCGGGAATTCGCGTGCCGGCAGCAGCTCCACTTTTTCCACCGGCTGCTGCGAGCGCTGGGTTTCCGGATCGAAGCTGCGGATCGATTCCACTTCGTCGTCGAACAGCTCGATGCGGTACGGCTCGCCCGCGCCCATCGGGAAGATGTCGATCAGCGCGCCGCGCACGGCGAAGTCGCCGGGCTCGGCCACCTGCGGCACGTTGCGGTAGCCGGCCGCTTCCAGCCGGCGCTGCTCGGCGGAGAGATCCAGCTTCTGGCCCTTCTTCAGCACCAGGCCGGAGCCGGTCACGTGGCTGTGCGGCGCGATGCGCTGCATCAGCGTGGCCACCGGCACCACCAGCACGCCGCGCCTGGTCGACGGCAGGCTGTAGAGGGTGGCGATGCGCTGGGAGACGATCTCCGGATGCGGGCTGAAGATGTCGTAGGGCAGGGTTTCCCAGTCCGGGAAATGCAGCACCGGCAGGTCGCCGGCGAACAGCTTCAGCTCGTCCTCCAGCGCGTGCGCGCGCTGCGTGTCGCGCGTCACCGCCACCAGCAGGCCGGCGTGCGCGCGGGCGGCTTCGGCCACCAGCAGGGCGCGCGAGGAGCCGTGCGGCGGCGTCCAGTAGCGGCGGTGCTTGGGCGTGGTGGGAAGGGCGGGGAGCAGAATAGGACTGGGCATGTCGCGCTGGCGTTCCGTGGGTTCGGCCAGGACGGCCGCGCCGGTGAAAGCGGGCAAGTGTAACGCGACCGCCCCGGCGAGCCGGGGCGGTCGGAAGTCATATGGGAGTTTGCCGCGGTGTATGCGCCACCGCGGTGCCGCGGCTCAGAGCCGCAGGGAGATCTGCGTGGTGCCGGGTTCCTCCGGGCTCAGGCGGCGCACGAAGCCCAGTTCCTTGCACAGCTGCAGCATCGGGCGGTTCTCCAGCAGCACGTAGCCCCAGAGCTCGGCCAGGCCGCGCTGGCGGCAGTCGTCGACCAGGCGCTGCATCAGCAGGGCGCCCAGGCCGACGCGGGCCCAGTCGCGCTCCACCAGCACCGAGAATTCCGCGCTGTTGGCCGCCTCGTCCACATAGATGCGGCCCACCCCGCGCATTTCCGCCGGCTGCACGGTCTCGTCCATCAGCACGTAGGCGCTTTCGACGGCCGGGTCCACCCGGCTCAGCCGCTGCGCCATCGGCGCCGGCAGCTCGGACATGGCGTGCAGGAAGCGGCGGCGGATGTCCTCCGGCGACAGCCGGCCGAAGCAGCGCTGCAGCGCTGCCACGTCGCCCGGCTCGATCGCGCGCAGGCGCAGCTCGCGGCCGTCGCGGGTGCGGACCAGCTCACCCTTGGGCGAGGTGCGGACCTCGGCCAGCCGGGGGCGTGCGAAGCGCTCGTTGCTGGGCGGGGGCAGGGGACGACGGGCGGGGGACATATCGGTAAGGAAGTTCGCAGCCATGTTCCGTACTTTACCGTATTGTGTGCATCGCAACATGAACAAAACTGGTGTACGGGCGTGGCTTTACGTCGCGCTTGAGTCCGTTCATGTTGCGGCCCGGCACGCCTCCGGGGAGACGGCCTCCGGCCGAGTCGCCACAATGCGCGGACGATCGGCCAGATGGCGCCGACAGGGAGCAGGGCATGGGCAAGGCCGGCAAGGGCATGACGGTGGTTCAGCTGGAAGCCCTGTGCGGGGCCTGGCCGGGAGTGACCCGCGACATCAAATGGGGCGAGGACCTGGTCTTCAGCGTGGGCGGCAAGATGTTCGCCATCACCCGCGCCGAGCAGGCGGCCCATGGCCACCGCCTGGCGCTGAAGGTGGCCGACGACCGCTTCCTGGAGCTGACCGACCAGCCGGGCATCGTCCCATCGCCCTACCTGGCCCGCGCGCACTGGGTCGCCGTGGTGGAGCCGGAGCGCTTCGCCACCGGCGAGCTGGAAGCGATGGTGCGCGACTCCTACACCCTGGTGCGCGCCAAGCTCACCAAGAAACTGCAGAAAGAGCTGGCGCCCCTGCCGCCGGCCTGAATCGACGGGAATAACGATGAAACAGCATCTCGGCGCCCTGGCGCTGCTCGTGGCCGACTACGACCAGGCCATCGCCTGGTACACCCGCGTGATGAATTTCGAGCTGGTCGAAGACACCCGCCTGGACGAGGAAAAACGCTGGGTGGTGCTGGCGCCGCGCGGCTCCACCGAAACGCGCCTGCTGCTGGCCCGCGCCTCCAACGAGGAACAGCGCGCCTCGATCGGCCACCAGGCCGGCGGCCGCGTGTTCCTGCTGCTCAATACCGACGATTTCTGGCGCGACTACGAACGCATGAAAGCCGCAGGCTGCACCTTCTGCGAGGAACCGCGCGAAGAGGCCTACGGCACCGTGGTGGTGTTCCAGGACCTCTACGGCAACAAGTGGGATCTGCTGCAGCGCAAGTAAGGCGTTGCGCTCAGTCCGCCACGTCCGGTTCGAAGAAGCTCCACGCCACGTCCGGGAAGCGCGCCTTCATGGCGCGCTCCACCGCATTGATGTTGTGGATCAGCGCGAGATTGTCCGCCGCCGGCGCCATGCGCGCCTTCACCGAGACCATCACGTCCGGGCCCAGCTGCAGGGTGATCAGGTTCAGCACCTCGGCCACTTCCGGCCGCTCGGCCAGGAACGCCAGCAGCTCCTGGCGGCGGCGCGGCTCCACGCCCTGGCCGATCAGCAGGGCTTTCACTTCCACCGCCACGGCGATGGCGACCACCACCAGCAGCACGCCGATGGCGATGGTGCCGACCGCATCGAACAGCAGGTTGCCGGTGAGGATGGTGGCGAGGATCGCCAGCAGCGCCAGCGCCAGGCCGAGCAGGGCGGCCAGGTCTTCGCCAAAGATCACCAGCAGCTCGCTCGAACGCGTCTCGCGGAACCACTGCCACAGGCCCATGCCGTCGCGCGCCTTGTTCACTTCCTGCATGCAACCGCGCATCGAGATGCCTTCCATCACGATGCCGAACACCAGCACGCCCACCGCCAGCCACGGACGCTGCAGCGGCTCGGGCGAACCGAGCTTGTGCACGCCCTCGTAGATGGAAAACATGCCGCCCACGCTGAACAGCAGGATGGCCACCAGGAAGGACCAGAAATACAGCGCGCGGCCCCAGCCCAGCGGATAGTCCTCGCTGGGCGGGCGCTTGGCCTGGCGCATGCCCAGCAGGAGCAGGCCCTGGTTGCCGCAGTCGGCCAGCGAATGGATCGCCTCGGCCAGCATCGCGCCGGAGCCGGTCAGCACCGCGGCGGCGAGCTTGCTGAGAAAGATGGCGAAGTTGGCGCCCAGCGCCAGCAGTACCGCCTTCAACGAATTCGCATGACCCGACATCGGACTCTTCCCTGAAACCTAAGTAATGAATGAAGCGCGCGTCAGCGGATGCCGACGCCCATGCAGTAAATAAAGCGCGCGTCAGCGGATGCCGACGCCCACGCCCACGCCGAAATGCACGTTGTTCTTGCCGCTGCTCAGCTCGCTGGCGGTCCACACGTGCGACTGGTTCACCTTCACCAGCGGGAACACATACGGCGCCTCGCCGACCTTGCCGGCGCGGCTGCCGTTGATCTGGCCGTCGATGGTCATCAGCGCGCCGGCCGGGTAGTCCATCGGTTCCACATAGCCTGGCATGGTGGCGATAAAGCGGCCCAGGCCGCTGTCGTTGGCCTTAGGGCGCTGCGAGCCATCGAGCGGATAGGCCAGCACTTCGATCTCGCTGCGGTCCGGCAGGTTGCGCACCGCCACCACGCGGCCGCCCCAGATCACCGGCGCATTGCTGTAGCGCTCCGGCGCCTCGGCCACGTTGAACGGCGCGGCGGCGAGGGTGCCGGTGGACTTGTAGATCGGCGCGGGCGCGCAGGCGCTCAGGCCGAGCAGGGCGGCGGCGGCCGCCAGGCGAAGGACGAGATAGGCGTTCGGCATGCGCATGGTCGGTCTCTTGCGTGAGGTGGGACGGTGGGACGGCGCGGGTCGAGTGTCTGCGCGAGGGCGCGCCAGGTCGAGTGTCCGCGCGCGTGCGCGGACGCGGCGCCAAGCTTAGCCGCGGGGCGGCCGGAGGCGATAGCGGCTCAGTCGGCTTCCTGGATCAGCCAGTCCAGCTTCCAGTTGGCCGGGCGCTCCTGCGACAGCAGCCGGCTCATCGCGCGCAGCGGTTCGCGCAGCACCTCGTCGAACTTCCACGGCGCATTGAGGATGACCATGCCCGAGCCGTTGAGGCGCAGCGGCGAGTCGTCCGGACGCAGCAGCAGTTCCGCGCGCAGCGCGCGGCGCACGCCGCTGTGCTGCACCCAGCGCAGGAACGGCTGCACCTGGCTGCGCAGCTTGATCGGATACCACACCGCATACACGCCGGTCGGCCAGCGCAGCAGCGCGGCTTTCAGCGCCTGCTCGATGGTGCGGTACTCGGCTTCCTGCGCCTCGTACGGCGGATCGATCAGCACCAGGCCGCGCTTTTCCTTCGGCGGCAGCAGGCCTTTCAAGGCTTCGTAGCCGTTGCGCTCGTGCACGTGCACGCGGCGGTCGTGATGGAACAGCTCGCGCAGGCGCGTGGCTTCGTCCGGCTGCAGTTCGCACAGCTGCGCGCTGTCGATCTCGCGCAGGGCATTGGCGGCCTGCAGCGGCGAACCCGGATACAGGCGCAGCCCGTCCTTGTTGCCGGGCAGCGCCAGCACCGAGTCCAGCCAGTGGCGCAGCAGCGGCGGCAGCGGGCCGGAAGGAGTGCTCTGGTGCAGGTCGGGGAACAGCAGGCGGGCGATGCCGTCCTTGTATTCGCCGGTCTTGCCCGCTTCGGCGCTGTCGAGCGCATAGCAGCCGCTGCCCGCATGCGTGTCGATCAGGCAGAACGGCGTGGGCTTGGCCTTCATTGCCTCGATCAGGGCGAACAGCACGGTGTGCTTGAGGACATCGGCGAAATTGCCGGCGTGGTAGGCGTGGCGATAGTTCATTCCGCCATTGTAGGTTGGGGTGAGCCCCAGGCGAACCCCAACGTTGCCGCCATGTTGGGGTTCGCCTGGGGCTCACCCCAACCTACGCCATGCGGTGAAGCCGCTTGAAGCCAACTCCAGAGTTGTTCCCCCTGGTGCCCGCTGGCATCCTCCGGCTCATGTTCCATCGCCTCCTGCAATCGCTACGCCGTTCCCGCGCCCTGTTCGCGCTGGCGCTGTGCGCGTGGCTGCTGCTGGCGGGCATGGCCTGGGCCGCGGGCGGCTGCTGCGACGACATGCGGCCGGCGCCGGCCAAGGCGATGCAGATGGACGGCCATGCCGGCATGCATGGCATGCACGACGCGCAACCGCAGGCGCCGCATACGCATGGCCACGCGGCGCCGGATTGCACCTGCGCGCATGCGCCGGCCAGGCTGGATGGCGTCGCCATCGTCGCCGCCGCGCATCCTTCGCCCGAGCGCTTAGGTGCGCCGCGCGGCAGCGAAGCCGCGCCGCAACGGCTCGCCAAACCTCCCTTGAGACCTCCGTCGGCCTGACTGTCGTGCGTGGCGCGGCCGCTACGCCGGCCGCTCTTTATCCATGCCTGCGCGGCAGGCACGAGCATGACGGAGTTTCAGCATGAACAAGCAAGATCCGCGCGGCCTCCAGCTGCCGCGACGGCGTTTCGTACAAGGCCTGGCCCTGGGCGGCGTGGCCGCCGGCCTCGGCCTGTGGCGCGGCGATGCGCTGGCGCAGATCGCCCAAGCGCCACGCGCCGAACTCAGCGGCACGCATTTCGAACTGGAGATCGGCGAGCTGCCGGTCGATTTCACCGGGCGGCGGCGCATCGCCACCGTGGTCAACGGACAGTTGCCCGCACCGCTGCTGCGCTGGCGCCAGGGCGACACCGTCACCTTGCGCGTGCGCAACCGCCTGCCGGTGACCAGTTCCATCCACTGGCATGGCATCGTGCTGCCGGCGGACATGGACGGCGTGCCCGGCATCAGCTTCGACGGCATTCCGCCGGGCGGCGAATACCTCTACCGCTTTAGCGTGAACCAGGCCGGCACCTACTGGTATCACAGCCATTCGCGCTTCCAGGAACAGATCGGCCTGTACGGCCCGATCGTGATCGAGCCGCGCGACGGCGAACGGCATGCCGCGCAGCGCGACTACACCATCCTGCTGAGCGAGTGGACCGATACCGACCCCGAGCGCATCTACGCCAACCTCAAGAAGCAGAGCGGCTACTACAACCTGGGCAAGCGCACGGTGGGCGATTTCGCCGGCGACGTGCGCCGGCAGGGTTTGAGCGGCGCGCTGGCGGAACGGCGCATGTGGCAGCAGATGCGCATGGACCCCACCGACCTCGCCGACGTTTCCGCCATGGCCTACACCTATCTGGTCAATGGTCGCGCGCCGGCCGGCAACTGGACCGGCCTGTTCGCGGCGGGCGAGAAGGTGCGGCTGCGCTTTATCAACGGTTCGTCGATGACCTTCTTCGACGTGCGCATTCCTGGTTTGAAGATGACCGTGATCGCCGCCGACGGCCAGCCGGTGGAGCCGGTGACGGTGGACGAATTCCGTATCGGCACGGCCGAGACCTACGACGTGATCGTGGAGCCGTCCGCCGACCGCGCCTGGACCATCTTCGCGCAGAGCATGGACCGCAGCGGCTACGCCCGCGCCACGCTGGCGCCGCGCGCGGGCATGGCGGCGGAGGTGCCGCCGCTGGATCCGCGCCCGCTGCTGAGCATGGGCGACATGATGGGTTCCATGGGTCACGTGGGCATGGGGCATGAGGGTATGAGCCACGACATGGGCGATATGAGCGGCATGGATCACGGCAACCACGGCATGGCAGCCATGCCCGCGCTGAAGACCGGCGTGGAAGTGGACATGCGCGTGCCGCAGCCGCGCCGCAATCTCGACGACCCCGGCGTGGGCCTGCGCAATACCGGCCGCCGCGCGCTCAGCTATGCCGATCTGCATGCGGTGGATGCGCCGATCTCGCCCGAGGTGGACCGTGAACTCACCCTGCGCCTGACCGGCAATATGGAACGCTATCTGTGGTCGTTCGACGGCACGCGTTTCTCCAACGCCGAACCGCTGCGCCTGAAGCATGGCGAGCGCGTGCGCATCACCCTGGTCAACGACACCATGATGACCCACCCGATCCACCTGCACGGCATGTGGAGCGAGCTGGAAAACGAGCATGGCGATTTCCAGGTGCGCAAGCACACCGTGGTGGTGCAGCCGGCGCAGCAGCTCAGCTACCGCGTCAACGCGGATGCGCTGGGCCGCTGGGCTTACCACTGCCATCTGCTCTACCACATGGAGGCGGGCATGTTCCGCGAGGTGGTGGTGGCATGAGGACGAAGCGCAATGCACTTGCCGCGCTGCTCTTGCTGTTGCCGTTTGCCGCGGCCGCGCAGGACGCCATGCAAGGGCACGAACATCATCATCCACCGGCGCCGGCCAAGGCTCTCGCGCAGCCGCAGGCGATGGACGACATGCCGGGCATGCAGATGGATCCGCAAGATGAGCATGCCGGCCACGCCATGCCGATGCCGGCCGCGTTGCCGCCGAACGGCCACGTTCCGCCGCCGCCTCCGCAACACCAGCCCGCGCCGATGCCGCCGGAGCACATGGTGGACATGATGCAGATGGACGACCTGGCCAAGCGCGGCATGTGGCTGTTCGATCGCCTCGAACGCACACGCGGCGTCGGCGGCGACTACGCCACCGCATGGGAGGCCGAAGGCTGGTGGGGCAGCGACACCAACCGCGTGTGGTTGCGCACCGAAGGCGAGCGCAGCGCGGAAGGCACGCAGGATGCGCGCGCCGAAGTGCTGTGGGGCCACGCGTTCAGCACGTTCTGGGACTGGCAGCTCGGCGTGCGCCACGACTTCGGCCATGGCCCGGACCGCCAATGGGTGGCCGCGGGCGTGCAAGGCCTGGCGCCGTACTGGTTCGAAACGCAGGCGACGTTCTACGCCGGTACGCGGGGACGCACCGCCTTGCGCCTGCAGAGCAGCTACGACCTGCGCTTCACCCAGCGGCTGATCCTGGCGCCGGAGCTGGAAGTGAACTTCTACGGCAAGGACGACCCGCAACGCGGCATCCGCGCCGGCCTGTCCGAAGCCGAAGCGGGCCTGCGCCTGCGCTACGAATTCAGCCGCCGCTTCGCGCCGTATATCGGCGTGAACCACACGCGGCGTTTTGGCCAACCCAATGGTCTGCCCACCGGCCTGCCGCGTCGCGAGACGACCTGGCTGGCCGGCGTGCGGCTCTGGTTCTGAGGAGGATCCTGCGATGAAAGCTTTGCTGTTGTTTCTTGTATTGGCGACGGTTGCCGCGGCGGCCTTCGTGTATTCCGGCGTCTATCCGATCGGCGCCGACCAGCCGCATTGGGCCGTGACCGAACGTGCGGTGGAGGTGCTGCGCGATCGTTCGATCGAGAAGCAGGCCGCCGGTATCGCCGTGCCCGCGCTGGACGATCCGGCGCGCATCCGCCGCGGCGCGATGCATTACGCCGAGATGTGCAGCTCCTGCCATCTGACGCCCGGCATGCGCGATACCGAGTTGCGCAAGGGCCTGTATCCGCAGCCGCCGGACTTGGCGAGGCATGGCGTGCACGATCCGGCGGAGGCGTTCTGGACGATCAAGCATGGCGTGAAGATGAGCGCGATGCCGGCCTGGGGCCGCAGCCATGACGATGCGGCGATCTGGGATATGGTGGCGTTCCTGCAGGTGCTGCCGAAGCAGGACGAGGCGGCGTTCGAGGTGATGGCGGGATCGGCGGGGGACGATGGGCATGGTGGTGGGCATCATCATCACGACGACGAGCATGACGACGATCATTGAACATCGCGTAGGTTGGGGTGAGCCGAAGGCGAACCCCAACGTATCGCCACGTTGGGGTTCGCTGGCCGCTCACCCCAACCTACGCCCGAGTGAAGGCGAGTCGATCAGTAGGCGAGCGTGATGCGCTTGTTCTCCGCATCCCGCTTCTCCACGCGATCCAGCAACCCGGCCGCGTAATCGGCGATCGAAATCCGGCTGTTGCCCTGGGCATCCACCAGCAGTTGCTCGCCACCCACGCGATACTTGCCGGTGCGCTCGCCCGGCTCGATCAACGCAGCAGGACTCAGGTACGTCCACGTAATGCCCTGGCTGGCGCGAAACACTTCCAGCGCCTTTCCCTGCGCCTCCGCTTCCGGCTTCCACGCCGCCGGGAAATGCGCGTCGTCGATCACCCGCTTGCCCGGCGCCACTTCCAGCGTGCCCGCGCCACCCACCCAGAACAGGCGCTGCACGCCGGCCTTGGGCAGGTTTCCGATCAGCACGCGGGCGTTGGCGGGCACCAGCTCCGGATCGCCATCGCGGCGTGCCGACAGGCTGGCCACCGCGGCATCGGCGCCGCGCACGGCGTCGCTCCAGCTTTCCGGCCTGGCTGCGTCGCCGGTGACCACGGTGAGCTTGGCATTCTTCTGCGGCAGGCGCGCAGCATCGCGGACGACCGCGACCACGTCGTAACCGCGCGCGAGCGCTTCGTCGAGGATGCCCTGGCCGATATGGCCGGTGGCGCCGAACAGTGCGATTTTCATAAGCGAGCTCCGGTGAGGGACAGTCGATAAAGAAAGGGGGAGGTTGCGGACGACATGCTGTGGCTTACGGCCATTGCATCTCGCCCTTGCTGACTTTCGCGCTCAGTTCCAGCGATGCTTTCTCGCCGGCCTTGGGGTAGCGCTTTTCCATCGCGGCGACGAGCGCGGCGGCGTCCTTGGCCTTGGCGGCTTCGGCGTCATAGGCCTGGATGTAGCCGCGGGTGTAGCGCACCTGGCTCAGGTCGAACGGCGTGCCTTCCTGGTAGTGGCCCGGGATTACCTTCGCCGGCTTGAGCTGTTCGATGCGGTCGAGCGTGGCGAGCCACTGCGCATGGGATGCCGGCGTCTGCGTATCGGCCATCCATACATGCAGGTTGCCGAACACCACCACGCCGCCGACCACCGCCTTCAGCGAGGGAATCCAGACGAAGCTGCGCTCCGGCGTCGGGCCGTCGAGGCCGACGACGTCCAGCGCGCGCCCTTCGAGCGTCAGGCGGTTGCCTTCAAGCACGTCCGGCACAACCAGTGCGGCGGGCGCATCCTGCTTGAGGATCGGCCCCCAGTACGCGAGCTTCGCCTTCGACGAGGCCTGGATATGCTCCACGGTGGGTTTGCTGGCGACGATCTTCGCGTCGGGGAAGGCGGCGTGCAGCACGTCCAGGCCGAAGTAGTAATCCGGATCGCCGTGGCTGATGTAGATGGTGGTCAGGTGCCGGCCCGAGGCCTTGATCTTCTCCACCAGCTTCTGCGCATCGCCCTTGGCGAACTGCGCGTCGACCAGCACGGCATCGTGCTCGCCTTCGACCAGCACTGAAGCGACCGGAAAGATGCCTTTGTCGCCGGGGTTGTAGACGTCCAGCTTCAGGGGCCGGGCGGCATCCTTGGCCTGGGCCGCGCCGGCCAGGGCGAGGGACAACAGCAGGGCAGTGCGTAGCTTGCGCATGGGAGTGTCTCGCGATGGGAACGGGGCGAAGCATGCGCCGATCATTGATACGGATATACGTATCAACGGGTAATTCACTGTAAAGTCTGGCTTGACAGTGAGCGGAGGCGCGCATGGCGCACGAGGTCAATCTCAACCGACTGGCGGTGTTCGCGGCGCTGGTGCGCGCCGGTTCCTTCACCCGCGCCGCGGAGGAACTGGGCATGACCAAGGCGATGGTCAGCCAGCACCTGGCGCGGCTGGAGCAGGAGCTGGGCGTGACCCTGCTGGTGCGCAGCACGCGGCGCATGTCGCTGACCGAGGCGGGCGCCACTTTCCACGCCGATTGCGTGCGCATCCTGGCCGATGCGGAAGCGGCGATCGAACGCGCCGGCGAAAGCCGCGACGCACCGCGCGGCACCTTGCGGCTTACCGCCTCGCTCGACTATGGCATCGCGGTGGTGGTGCCGCGGCTGGCCAGCTTCATGCGGCGCTATCCGGCGGTGCAGGTGGACCTGGTGCTGAGCGACCACATCACCGACGTCATTGCCGAACGCTTCGACCTGGCCATCCGCGGCGGCTGGCTGCGCGATTCCACCTTGCGCGCCACGCGGCTGGGCAGCTTCCGCCAGCTGCTGGTGGGCGCTCCGGCGTATCTGGCCGAACATGGCACGCCGCGGCGGCTGGACGATCTGGCCGCGCATGGAGCGATCGCAATGTCCGCGCTGCCGGTGCCGCTGCGCTGGCAGTTCACCGGCCCGGGCGGTGCGCGCCGCACCCTCCGCCTGCGGCAGGCCGCGCAGGCCAACAGCGCCGCCGCGGTCCGCGGCCTGGTGCTGGCGGGCACGGGCATCGCGGTGCTGCCGGATTACCTGGTGGAAGAGGACATCCGCGCCGGGCGGCTGGTCGCGCTGCTGGCGCAGTACCGCCTGCCGGAAGGCGGCGTGCACGCGGTGTATCCGGGGCGCAAGGCGCCGGCCAAGGTGCGCGCCTTCATCGACCATCTGCAGGGCGAAATGGCGCCGCCGCTCACTCGATGACGTTGGCGGTGAAGCCCCACAGCAGGACGCAGAAGAGGATCTGCAGGCGGGCCCGGGTGGCGGATGGCATGGAGGGATGGACGGCTAAAAGGATCAATCATTCTAGCCCGGGAACCACACTTCTCCCTCTCCCCGCCGGGGAGAGGGCGGGGTGAGGGGCGGGGCTTGCCACGACGGTTCTTTATGCGAGCTGTTCGCTTAAGGGGCTTGGGGCCAGCCTTCGGCGTTTCGCTTCGGCCGGCCCCTCACCCCAGCCCTCTCCCCGGAGGGGAGAGGGGGTTGACTGAGGTCATTGGGGTTCTTGCGCGCTGAATTACTCGTCCTCGTCGTCCGTGCCGTCGGCCTTCCAATAACCCGTCGCACGCACCCATTCCTTCGGCACGCCACGCTCCGCAAGCATCAAGCGCATGTTGCGCGCGCGCCGCGATTCGGCCGCGATCCAATAGAACGCATCGCCCTTTGGCGACACGCCGCGCAGCGCGTCCTCCAGCAGCGTGCTGACCGCGGCATCCACGCCGTCGCGCTCGAACCATCTCACGTCGCATTGCGCATCGGTAAACAGCACCTGGCGATCGGACCCATCGGGCACTTCCACCAGCACGGTGGCCGACGCCGACGCCGGCATTTCCTCCAGCCAGCGGCCGATCGCCGGCAGGCCGGTCTCGTCCGCCACCAGCACGTAATGGTCGAAATCGTCGGCCACCACGAAGGAACCGCGCGGGCCGCCCGCACCGATGACATCGCCGACCTTGGCCGCATCCGCCCAGGTGGAGGCGGGGCCGTCGCCATGCAGCACGAAATCCACGGTCAGCTCGCCATGCACGGTGTCGTGGTGGCGCGGCGTGTAATCGCGCATCGGCGAAGGATCGGCGCCGGGCGGATACTCAAGGCCGTTCGGCCCGCGCTTGGGGAACACCAGTTCGCCGGCATCGTTGGGGAAGAACAATTTGACGTGATCGTCCGGCGCGCCGCTGAAAAAGCCTTCCAGCTCGGCGCCGCCCAGCACGATGCGCTGCATGTGCGGCGTCAGCCGCTCCACGCGCCGTACTGCGAGCCGGCGCATGCGCACTTCATGCATCACCCTGCGGGATTCGTGTCTGCTCATGAAAACCTCGGAACGAAAGGGGAACGCCACCGCGCATGGCGGGGCGGAAACCGGGTGGCTGGCCGAGGGGCGTGGCGCCGGAGGGAAAGTCGCGATGCGGATGTGGGCCGCGGCGACGGGTATTTCAAGCCGGGCCGCAGCAGCGCGCGGCCCGGCTACATGCCATGGCGCGGATCACTCGCGGCGCGAACCCGCGGCGATATCGGCGGCGGCCTTTTCCAGGATCGAGGCGACGCGCTGCGTCTCCGCCTTGCTCCAGTCGGAGGCGCCGCGCATCAGCAGCGCATGCTTGAGCGCGTGCATCGCATTGCGGATCGACATCGGCAGCGACATGCGCGCCGCCATGCGCGCGCTTTCCTCGGTGCGGCTCATCACCGCCTGCACCGCCGCGCGGTTCTCGTCGAGGAAGGCGCGGCCGGCATCGGTAATCGCATACAGCTTGCGGCCGCCCTGTTCGTTCTCGACCTGGGCATGGCCCAGTTCCTCGAGCATGGTCAGGGTGGGGTAGATCGCGCCGGGGCTGGGCGAATAGTGGCCGTGGAACATCTCTTCGATCAGGCGGATCAGTTCGTAGCCATGGCGCGGCTGCTGCTCGATCAGCGCCAGCAGCAGCAGCTTCAGGTCGCCGTGGCCGAACATGCGGCCACCGCCGCCGCGGCGGCCGCCGCCGCGCAGGCCGGCCCATTCGGCGAAGAAGTCGCCGCCCATGCGGTCGCCGAAGTGGTGGCCGCGGCCGAAGTGGTGTTCGTAGCGTTCGTGGCGCTCGCCGCCTTCCCAGTCCATGTCGTCGGCCTGGAAGGGATGAAAGCGTTCGCGCATGTAGTGGTGATGCAGGTGGTGGTACTGGCGAAGGGCGTGGAAGAAGTGGCGGGGGCTGCGCATGATGAGTTCCGATATATCGTAAGTTGGCGCTGACGATATATCGGAAGAATATCGAGTGCAAGTGTCCCGCCGTCCCGGGACGATATATCGTTTAACCCATAAGTTATTGATGCGGCTAGTTCGAAGGCGTCTTGCCCGAACGCATCTGCTGCAGCACCCGCTGGCAGGTATTCGGCTGGCCGCCCTGGCTGGCCACCACCAGCGGCAGCAGGGCCGCGGCCGGCGCGGCGAGCACGCCCAGCGCCACGGCGCCGCCGCCGCGCAGCAGCAGCGGGCCGGTGTGCACGCCCACGTCGGGGTTCTTCAAGGTGCCGCGCACGTACAGCGGCGAGCGCAGGGTGAATACGCGCAGGCCCTTGCTGTGCGGCTTCACGTCCAGGTCCAGCTGCTCGGTGGCGAAGTTGACCTTGCCGTCGACATTGATCAGCGCGTCCTCGGTGTCGAACACGAACAGCCGCGTATTGAACACGCCGTTGTCGGCGGCGAAGTCCGTGGCGGCGCAGTTGATCTTCACCACCTTGTCGCCGAACAGCTTGCCGATGACGATATTGCCGACGTTGAGGCCGGCGGTTTCGAGCAGGTTCTTGCTGATCGCGCCGTCGTTCATCAGCAGCTTCAGTTCACCGTCCGCGCTGCCGAGCAGGGCGGCCACCGAATTGCCCTGCGCCTTGAGGCTGGCGTCGCCGTTGATCTCGCCGAAGCTGGCATTCATCGCCTGGAAGGTGGGGAACAGCTGCTTCAGTTTCAGTCCGCGCAGGCGCAGGTCGATCGCGCCGCGCATCGGCGCCTGGCTCCCGTCCAGGCGGACGGTGCTGCCGACGCGGCCGCCGGCCACGCCGAAATCCAGCGGGTCCAGCAGCAGCACGCCGTTGTCCAGCACCACGTGGGTCTGCAGCGAATCGATCGGCAGGTCCGCGCCGCGCACGATGCGCGCGCCGGTGAAGTGCACGTCGGCATCCATGGCTTTCCAGCGCTCGGTGCGGAACGGTTCCACCGGCAGCGCCTTGTCCGCCGGTTGCGGCGTGGCGTCGCCACGGCGCTGCTTCTCGGCATTGGAGTCGGCACCGATCAGCGGGGCCAGATCGGAGAACTGCAGCAGCTGCGAGCGCAGCGTGCCGCTGAGCTTGGGCCGCGCACCGCCGGTGACGAAATCCAGATTGCCGGCGAGGTCGCTGCCGCCGACGCGGCCGCGGAAGTTGCGATAGCTGAAATGGCTGCCGCCGCGCGCGAGCTGCGCGACGAGATGGCCTTCAGTGGCATATGGCGGCGTATCCGGCAGCGTAACGCCGGTGATGGCGTAGAGCTTGGCCATGCTGGTGCCGGAGAACCACAGCTTCACATCGAGCGCGCCCAGGTGCAGCGGGTCGGTCAAGGTGCCGACCAGGGCGATATGGCTGTCGCCGATATGTACGTCGGCCTGCAGCGGGAACGGACGGTCGGTGTCCTGCAGCGCGATCACGCCGCCGGTCTTGCCATTGCCCTTGAGCGGCGCGCCCTGGTAGCTGCCGGTGGCCTGCCAGGCGAACAGATAGGCCGTGCGCGAAGCCTTGGCGTCGACTTTGTCCTCGTCCTTCTCCTTGCTCGCCGCCAGCGCCTTGCGCGCGGCGCCGCCGGCCGTGCGTGCGGCCTGGTCGCGCGCATCGTCGGACTGCTGCTGCATGATCTGGTCGAACGGAATCGCCTGCTGCAGCGGTTGCACGTCCACCTGCAGTTTCACCTTGCTCACCGCATCGTCGTAGCCGATCTGCCCGCGGTCGAAGCCGATCGCGCGCAGATCCATCTTCCACGACGAAGGTTCATCGCTCTTGCCGAAGGCGAAGTCCCAGTTGGCCTGGTCCGGCGCCTGCCGTTCGAGATCGACCACCGGGTGTTCCAGCTGCACGCTGGGAATGACGATGCGATGCGCCAGCAGCGGCAACGGCGACACGCGCACGCGCACTGCGTCCAATTGCGCGAACTGCGGCTGCTTCGCCCACTCGGGGTTGGCGATGCGGATATCGCGTGCGATCAGTTCCGGCCACGGAATCCAGCCGCCCAGGCCGCTTTCACCGGGCTCGCGGCGCCATGCCACGCTGAGGTCGCCCTGGATGACGAAGGGCCGGCCCACCGCCTGGCTCACCTTGTCGTTGATGGTGGGCTTGAGGCGATTCCAGTCGTAGGTGGCGATGATCAGCACCGCCAGCGCCAGCAAGGCCACCGGCAGTGCGGCTAACGACCAGATCCACAGCTTGCGGCTTCGCTTCATGCCTTCCTCCCGCGCCACTTCCATCGCGACAGATAACCGCATGCGCGAAAAAATTGTGTATGTGCGGGGTCCTGCGCTCAGAACCCGTTCACGCTGCGCGCAGCGGGCTGATCCTGCACGCGCACGCCTGGCGTAGGTTGGGGTGAGCCGCAGGCGAACCCCAACGGGGCGACGATGTTGGGGTTCGCCTGCGGCTCACCCCAACCTACGCTAGGTGCTGAGGCAGTGCTCAGGGCTTCGCTTCGCGCACCGGGATATTGATGCTGCACAGGTCGATCTTGCCCGCCGGGTTGCGATAGAAATCGTCGCGGCGGTTGCGCTTGGCTTCGATCAGCGCGGCGAAGGTGGCGCTGTCGGTGCGCAGCACTTCGATATTCGGACGCTCCTTCGCCGGCATGTCGGCAGCGAGCTTCACCGACTCGATGGTGGTGCGCTGCTCCGGCTTCTCGTAGAAACCCAGCGGACCGGTGCCGCGCGGGAAGGCCGAGAGAAACTCCATGCCCTGGATCACGCGGCCCGCCACGGCGAGATTGCGGTCCAATCCGCGCGGGGCCTGGCCGATGATCGCGTACAGCGAGCTGCCGCTGCCGGTGTCGGGACCGACGTCGCGCGCCACGCCCACCGCGCCGTAGCAATGTGTCAGCCATTCCTGTCCGCTGGCCTTGTCGCGCGCGGCGGGGAAGCCTTCGCTGAAGCCCACTTCCGGTGCATACACGTCGCCGTCCGGCAGCGCGGTCCACGGCAGCTTGGCGTCGATCGGGCGGGTGTATTCGGAAGGCACGGTCTTCTTGGCCTTGCCCAGCGAACGCAGCTTGTTCTTGTCGCCCTTGTCGTCGTCTTCCGGATCGCCCCACTGCGTGACGAAGTTGTCCTGCACGCGGATGATGGCCAGGCCGTCGAAATAATGTTCGTGCACCAGGGTGCGGATGTTGTCGGCATGCAGCGGAGTGAAATCCGGCGCCAGCTCGATCAGCACCTTGCCCTGCGGCAGGCGCATCTCCAGCAGGTTGTTCGGGTCGGGCTTGCGCCATTCGGCGGGCTTGGACTGCTGCAGCAGCTCCTTCGGCGTCGCCGACTTGGTCGCCGGAGGCGTGTCGGCCAGGGCCGGCAGGGCCAGGGCGCAGAGCAGGGAAAGGCCGAGCAGGCGCGGAACGGGTCGGGACATGGCGGACCTTGGCGGTGTGGTGGAAACCCGCCGGAAGGTAGCAGAGTGCGCGGCCGGCGACGCGGGCCCCGGGTCATTGGCGCAGGTCATTGACCCGGGGTCATTGATCCGGGGTCATTGGCCGTAGGAGCAGGCGCCGATCCAGTCGGGCGGGGCGGGGGACAGCCGCTGGGCCACCGGCAGATAGCCGTCGTCCAGTTGCGCGGCCAGCCAGTACAGCGGGGCGGCGGTCTTCGGGTCCCACGGGCCGCTGTAGCCCTTCTCGCCGGCCTGCTCGCGGTCGCGGTCGAACTTCACCCGGGTGTGCACGAACTCCTCGTGCGTCCTGCTGCCCTCGGCATAAGGGCGCAGCCAGTCCAGCGCCTTCGCCAGCGAGGCACCCTGCGGCGTGGCGTAGCGCAGCCAGTCGTCGCCGAAGGGTTTGGCGGCGAGTGCTGCGGCAACCAGCGGTTGCAGGTCGTACACCACGTAATGCAAGGCATCGCGTTCGGCAAAATCGATCACTTCGCCGTCCGGCTTGATGTTGTCGGCGACCTGGCGCTCGAACAGTGCGTGCGCGGTTTTTAGCATGGCCTGGTCGCCGAGCGCGGCGGCGGCGAGCGTCACCAGCTTGATGCGGTGGCTTTGCCAGTTGTTGGTCGCGGTGCCGGGCTTGTGTTCCGTGGGAAACGCGTGGATGCGTGCGATATAGCCATCGCCCAGCTTGCGCAGCAGGGCGCGGGTGGCGTCGCGCGTCGATGCGGGCAGGGCGGCGGAGGTCAGCACGTAGGCGTCGATCAGGCCGTCGAGATTGGTTTCGTCGATCGGATTGAAATCCGGCTGATACGTGCTCGACCAGGCGGCGAGATAGGCGTCGACCTGATGCAGATAGCGCGCATCGGCGCTCAAGCGCCAGGCCAGCGCCGCCTGCCGCATCAGCGGCCAGTCGCGTTCGGCTTCGATGCTCTGGTCTCGAATGCCCTGATGGGGAAGCGTGCCTTCGGTGTGCACATGGGCGAGCGCGTGGGGCTGGTCGTCCAGATGTTTTTCCGCGGCAGCGAGGACTTGTTTGGCGGATACATTCTGCTCTCCCGCGCCCGGTGCCTTGGGTTGGCACAGGGTGATGGCGCGCGGTGGCGTCATGGTTCCGCGCATCTGCGCGGTGGCGGTGGCGGTGGCGGTGAACAATGCAGCGATGGCGAGCGACAGCGCAATGGATCCACGTGGCATGACGGCTCCTGGCCTTCCTTTTGCGCCAGTGTGCCGCGCCGGGCGCCTGCCGGAGGTGAGGCAAGTTCCTGCGGTCAGCCGCGGTCCGGGTTATGCCGAGGGCTGCGCCGTACGGGCCGCGCGCGTGCCGAACCAGGCCAGCGCTTCCTCCCACAGCGGCTGCGCGTGCTGGCGGAAATAGCCCATATGGCCCAGCGACCCGAAGCCTTCCTTCTTCGCATCGACGTCGCGCCGTTCCAGCGGCGCCTGGCGATAACCGCCGACGAAGGCATCGCGCGAGCGCGGCAGCGCCCACAGATCGTCCAGCGCATTGGCGGCGACGATCGGCGTGCGCACGCGGGCATAGACGTCGGCGATATGCGCCATCGCCGGATCGTCGAAGAAGTAATGCGGAAAGCCGCACCAGCGGCGCCAGTCGCGATACACGCCGATCGGCAGGTCTTCGCCCGCGCCCAGCGATTTCCAGGGCATATAGCCCATCAGCCGGGTCAGTACCGGCAGCAGTACGTTCCACGCCAGCCAGATGCGCGTGCGCTCCGGCTGCGGCATCCAGCCGTGCCAGCCGGCGCCGACGCCGAACAGATAAGCGCCGGCAAGGCGCTCGTGATTGGGCAGCAGGCCCAGCGCGTGGCCGCCGAAGGAGTGGCCGACGAGATACAGCGGCGTCGCATCGGCGGCGAAGTGATCCACCGCCGCGGCAAGGTCCAGCGTGGCCCAGTCGAGAAAGCTCATCTCGAAGCCTTTCAGCCTGGCCGGGCGCGAAGCACCGACGCCGCGGTAATCCATGGTGAGGACGGAATAGCCGCGCGCATTGGCGAATTCGGCGAAGCGGCGATAAAAACCCTGCGGCACGCCGGTGGCGCTGCCCACCACGATGCGTGCCGTCTCGTTGCCATGGGCGCGATAGAACACGGCGCCAAGCCGATAACCATCCTGCGCCACCAGGGTGAGCGTCTGGCCAGAGTGGGTGGGGATAGCATTCATGCGAGCTCCTTTCGCCTTCGCCGGTCCGGCCCATGGTAAACGAGCGGGCATTGCCGACGCAGCGATATGCACTAGGCTTGCGCCAGGACCAGCCAGGGTGAAGGACCATGTTTCGCGCCACCAACATCCATACCGGCCAGGACGTCGATGCCGAGGACCTGTGGTCGATGGAGCCGGTCGACCCGGATGGTTTCGTCTGCCCCGACTGCGGCTCCAAGGTCTATCCCACTTCGTATCGCCCGGAAAACCTGCGCCGCGCCCATTTCGCCGCCAAGCCGAAATGCCCGCCGTGGTGCCCGAGCAATGGCGAGGCCGACCTGCTCAAGCGTGCCCGCACGGAATCGCTGAGCGAGGACGACGGCAGTTTTCCCGGCTATATGCCCGCGGGTTTTCGCCTGCCGGTGGAAACGGCGCCGGCCGAAGGCGCGCCAGGCGCGGGCGCCGTCGAAGGCGAAGGCAAGGCACGCCGTGCACCCGCCGCACCGCCGGAGCAGGGCGCACGCCAGCGACCGCGCGTCACCACGAGCTTTCGCGATATCTGCCGCGCCTATCTCAACTTCCCCAACGACCGCCATCGCGAGCTGCACTTTCTCGATCTGTACGGCACTACCTACGACGAAGTGATCTGGCGCCTGCGCACCAGGCAGGAGCATCTGATCCGCTATCCGATCCCCCATCTTTTTCACGGCCCCATCGGTTGGCGCGCACCCGAAGTCACCGACGCCCACGCGCTGATCGAGATGGACGTAAAGGAATGGCACGACGGCAAGCCCGGCCGCCCGTACCAGGTAAAAGTGCTGTGGGGCGACTGGACCCAGCGCCAGCGCAACGCCCTGCTGCGCGAAGTGGAAACCGCCAGCAACGAAGCCAGGGACCTGAAGAAGGCTGGAAGCAAGGACCGCAGCCTGCTGTTCTTCGTCGGACAGCAGGAGAAGGGCGACGACGCCATCTTCGTGGTGACGGAGCGCAAGCTGATCTGCTGCCTGACCGGTTTCGACGGACGCCCGGCGAAGCGGAAACCCTGAGGCCGGAGACGCGTGAAGGCATGGTCACAATCGCATGTACAGCCCATGTTCTAATCGCGCCACGTATACGGAAACGCAGCTTGAGAAAGGAGTCCCCATGAGCATTCGCGCCGAAGTGACGGTGGTGGACGGTTCGAGGCATCGGGCCTTTCCGCAGCTCATACGCCAGGCGCCGGCCGGGTGCCGGTGAGTCCGGGGAGCCAGGATGGACATCCCGTCACTGATGTACGAAACCGTCTCCTCGCTGGCCTGGTCGATGTTCGAGGCGAGCGAAGCCGGGCAGGCGGCTATCTATTGGCGCAGCTATAACGCCTTGCTCGCTTATTGCGAGGAACAGGAAGCCCAAGGCGTGCGCCATCCGTTTCCATGGGAAACACTGGCCGACTTCACGCACGACGACCTCGCCGCCGTGCCGCTTTATCTGCATGCGCTGGGGCAGGCCGAACAGGCCGACGCTTATCGGGCGTCGATTCTGCTGGAGCTGGCCCGGCGCTACGTCGGCTGTGGCCAGGCCGAGGCTGCGTGGGGTTGCGCTTCACAGGCCAATACGCATGCCGCTTCGGTGGACGATGTGGATCTGAAGCGGGACATCAGCGTTCTGTTGCTCAAACTTTCCGCTGAGCGGTGAGTCCGGCAACTCGTCATTCCGGCGCAGGCCGCTACGTAGCGAGGCAATCTCCATGGACCGCATCGACGCCATGAAAGTCTTCGTCGCCGCGCTCGACGAAGGCAGCCTCGCCGGGGCCAGTCGCAAGACGGGGCGTTCGGCGGCGGCGGTGAGCCGCGCCATTGCGTTTCTCGAAGCGCACGTCGGCGTGCCGCTGCTTCATCGCACCACGCGTTCGCTGAAACTGAGCGAGGCGGGCGAGCGCTACGCCATGGCCTGTCGCAAGGTGCTGGCCGATCTCGAAGAAGCCGACCGCAACGCCGCAGGCGAGCGTTCGGTGCCGCGCGGCACGCTGACCATTTCGGCCACCGTATTCGCCGGCGTGGAAATCCTCCGGCCTATCGTCGATGCGTACATGGACGAATTCCCCACGGTCAGCGTGCGGCTGCATCTGCTGGAGCGGCCGGTGAATCTGGTCGAGGAAGGCATGGACCTGGCGCTGCGCATCACGCATCTGCCGGATTCCACCCTGGTCGCGCATCGCATCGGCGAGGTGCGGCGGGTGGTGGTGGCGTCGCCGCGTTATCTGGCGAAGCATCCGCGCATCGTGGAACCGGCGGACCTCGGCAAGCATCAGCTGATCGCGATGACGCATATGGGGCCGGAGTCGTGGAGCTTCCCGCCGCAGGAGGGTTCGTCGGTGCCGCGCGCCGTGGCGTTTACGCCGCGCCTGGTGGTGAACAACGTGCGCGCCGCGATCGATTCGGCGGTCGAAGGCCATGGCGTGACGCGCCTGCTTTCCTATCACGTGGCGCCGCAGATCAGGGCGGGAGGGCTGCGCATCGTGCTGGCGGATGCGGAGCCGGCGCCGATACCGGTGCATCTGGTTTCGCCGTACGGCCGCCTGGCCGTGCCGAAAGTGCGCGCCTTCGCCGACTTCGCGCTGCCGCGCCTGCGCGCGCGTTTCGCCAGCTTCGCCAAGGAAGTGGAGATGGCGCCGGATGCGCCGATTCCACCGCGGCGCGGAAGAATGTCTGCCGGGTGACGGGGATTCGCTGGTTTCAGGTGTGCGCCTAGATTGGAGGCATCGGGCAGGCAGCCCGATCGGCGATAAGCCGAACCTCCTTTCCCCCAAGAGACGCACCCCATGAACAGCCAACAGAAAGTCGCCATCGTCACCGGCGCATCGCAAGGCATCGGC
Source organism: Dyella marensis (assembly GCF_049532885.1). Lineage (NCBI taxonomy): Bacteria > Pseudomonadati > Pseudomonadota > Gammaproteobacteria > Lysobacterales > Rhodanobacteraceae > Dyella > Dyella marensis. The sequence goes on along the minus strand of NZ_CP064029.1, from coordinate 3,658,529 downwards.
GCAAGCCTCGTCAGGGCTTTCCGCGACCGCAACTACCGCGTGCTTGCCAATTCGCGCTCGATCCAGCCGTCCAGCGATCCGGACGTGATCGCCGTAGCCGGCGACATCGCCGAGCGTGCCGTCGCCGAACGCATCGTGGCGGAAGCGCTGGGGCGCTTCGGCCGCATCGACACCCTGGTCAATAACGCCGGCATTTTCACCGCCAAGCCGTTTACCGCATTTACAGCGGAGGATTACGCCGCCAACATCGCGGTCAACCTCACCGGTTTCTTCCATATCACGCAGCTGGCTATCGCGGAGATGGAGAAGCAGGGCAGCGGCCACGTGGTGAGCGTCACCACCAGTCTTACCGATCACGCGATCGACGGCGTTCCGGCGGCGCTGGCCGCGCTGACCAAGGGCGGCCTGAATGCCGCCACCAAGTCGCTGGCCATCGAATATGCCAAGCGTGGCGTGCGCGTGAATGCGGTATCGCCCGGCGTGATCAAGACGCCGATGCACGCACCGGAGACGCACGGCTTTCTCGCAGCGCTGCATCCGGTGGGCAGGATGGGCGAAGTAGCCGATATCGTCGATGCCGTGCTGTACCTGGATTCGGCGGGCTTCGTCACCGGCGAGATCCTGCACGTCGACGGCGGCCAGAGCGCCGGTCACTGAAACGGATGGGCCGGCCGTGGCCGGCCCTTTCATCACCGCGAGGAAAGCGTCATGCCTTATATCAATATTCAAATTACCCGCGAGGGCACCGCGCCTGGCCGCAATGCGGCCACCGCCGAAGAGAAGGCCGCCCTGATCAAGGGCGTCAGCCAGCTGATGCTGGATGTCTTGGACAAGCCCTTGGATTCCACCTTCGTGGTGATCGACGAAGTGGAGACGGAGAACTGGGGCTGGGGCGGCTTGCCGGCGCTGGAATATCGACGGCAGCGCGAAGCGGCGAAGAAGTAAGCCGGGAGGCCGCGCGGGCAGTGCCGCGCGGCCGTGGCGTTCAGTGGCTTACGCCAACCACGATGCCCGAGCCGATCCATTCCGCCAGCAGCTGGCCCGCACGCGCAATGCCTGGCTCTTCGCCGAGGCGTTCGGCCAGCGCATCGCACAGCGCGCCGAAATGCCCGTCTTCCTGCAAGGAAAGCAGGGCCGCATGTTCGATCGCATCGACCTGGCGCAGGCGTGATATGAAGCCCTGGCGCCAGGCGACGAGACCTGCCGGTGCTTCGAGCATTTCAGCCTCCGGCACCGGCGTTTCGTCCTGCAGCGCCGACCAGATCGCCATCGCGTTGGTGGTGGCTGCGCGGTGGCGCAGCCCGGGGCTCAGGCGCAGCTTAGCCGTCTCCCAATCGACGCCATCGAGATCGGTGGGCGAGAGCGCCGCCGCATCGGCCGCGACGAAAACCTCCGACAGCGTCCATTCGATCCACGCAAGCTCCTGCAGGTCGGGATTGTGCGGATACAGCGCCTGCAGGCTGTCGGGGAGATCGGCGCCATAGGCGTCGAGGGTCCACGAGGAAGGCGGTTGCCGGTCGATGTAATGGATGGCCAGCTGCAGGAAGGCCTCGTCGCCCATGGCCAGCTTCAGTTGCGGATAGCTGGCGCGCAACACGTTGACCAGTTGCGTACGGTAGTTGTTCTGGTAGGCAGCCAGGCCGCGCGTAGCGACCAGGCCACGACGCAAACCGTCGTCGTCTCCCGCCCGCACCAGCCAGTCGCTGAAATCCCGCTGCATTTCGGCCAGCATCACGCAGCTTCCTTCACCGCCGCATGGCCATCGCGCAAGCTTCGGGCGATAGCCAGTTCGGCGAGCAGCTCCGGCAGCGGCGGAATGGCGTCGTCGCGTTCGATCATGGTGGCGACCGGGCCGAACATCGCGGTGGCGGCGGCATACAGCGACCACACTTCGTCGTTGACCGGCTGGTCGTGGGTGTCGATCAGCAGATCCTGGCCCTGGGTGTGTCCAGCCAGGTGGATCTGGCGCACGCGGTCGGCGGGTATGCCGTGCAGATAGGCCTGCGCATCCCAACCGTGGTTCTGCGCACTGACATGGATATTGTTGACGTCCAGCAGCAGGCCGCAGCCGGTGCGGCGGCTCATCTCGGCAATGAATTCCCATTCGGTCATGGTGGACGCCGCGAAGCTGACGTAGCTGGACGGATTTTCGAACAGCATCGCGCGGCCCAGCGCTTCCTGCGCCATGTCGATGTTACGGCAGACCACGGCCAGCGTTTCCTCGGTGTAGGGCAGGGGCAGCAGGTCGTGCGAATTGAAATGGGCGAAGCGCGACCAGCTCAGGTGATCGGAAACGAACAAGGGCTCGATCGTATCCGCCAGCTTGCGCAGGCGCTTCAGGTAATCGACGCGCAAACCATCCGCGGACCCGATCGACATGGACACGCCATGCAGGATCACCGGGTGCCGTTCGCGCACGCGGCGCAGGATGTCCAGTGGCTGGCCGCCATCGACCATGAAGTTCTCGGAGATCACTTCGACGAAGTCGACCGGCACGTCGGTGTCGAGAAAGTCGCGGTAGTGCTCGCGGCGCAGGCCGAGGCCGTAGCCGTCGAAGGTGGGGATGGCGTGGGACATGGTGTTGCTCCTGCGTTCGCTTGAAAAAGGAGGTTGATTGCTCGCCTCGACCAGCCCCCTCTCCCGAGAGGGCTGGGGTGAGGGGCCGGGCGGAGCGCGACGTCGAATCTGGAGGAGGGCTCAAAAGCTTTTCTCCGCTCCGTTGAAATCTCGTGGCGAGCCCCGGCCCCCTCATCCGCCCGCCGGCACCTTCTCCCCGGAGGAGAAGGGAGGCTCCGACTTGGAGCCTATTTACTTTGGCTCAGTCAACGTCCCGCCCGCCGCCAGGCACTCCGCCTTCGTCTTCACGACGACGCCCTGACCTTTGCAGTCATTAAGCCCTTTGCAATCGTGCTTCGAAGTGGCGCAAAGGCTCTCGCCCTTGCAGCTGTTGACGCCATAGCAGCGCACCGGTTCGCGCTGCTGCGAACCCTGGTCGGCCGCCTTGACCGGCGAGATGACGGAAGCCGCGGCAATGGCGATGAGTGCGGCCGCAGCAGCGAGGCTGGAACGGGACTTGGTAGCGATGATGCTCATGAGATGAATCCTTGAATGGATGAAATGGAATAAGAGAGAAGAAACTCAACGCACGCCGTTGGCGGCGTCCTCGATCACCCTGGCTACGGCCTCGGGCTGCGAGATGTACACGGCGTGGCTGGCCTTGATTTCGGTGACCTTGGAGCCGGCGCGCTGGTACATCCAGCGCTGCAGGTCGGGGCTCAGCGCGCGGTCGTCGGTGGTCACCACGGCCCAACTCGGTTTGCTGTGCCAGGCGGCGACCTGCATGGTGGCGCCGAAGGCGGCGGTGCTGGCGGGCACCTGCGAGACGGCCATGAAATCGGTGCGGTTCTTGCCGAGGTCGCCGGCGAAGTCGTCGCCGAACTTCTGCGGATCGAAATACAGATGGCCGTCGCGGGTCGGCATCACGTCGTTGCTCGGCGAAGGCATCGAGCCCACCACCTGCGACAGGCTCTCGCCCACGTCCGGCTGCACGCCGGCGACATAGACCAGCGCCTTCACCTTGTCGCGGTTGCCGGCCTGGGTGATCACCGCGCCGCCGTAGCTGTGGCCGACCAGCACCACCGGGCCGTCCTGCTGGCGGATCAGTTCGCGCACCTGTTCGGTGTCGTTGGCGAGCGTGTCGATGCGCGGCTGCGCAACGACCACCTTGTAGCCCTTGTGGATAAGGATGTCGTGGACGACGCGCCAGCCGGAGCCGTCGACGAACGCGCCGGGCACGATCACGACGTTCTTGATGGCGGGCGTGGGCGCCTCGGCGGCGGTGGCTGCGCCGGTGGCGACGGCCATGGCGATGGCAATACCTAGCAGGGTACGCATGGAATGGATTCCTGGTTGACTAAGCGGTTGGAGTGGGTTGGCAAAAAGAATTTCAGCGTTGGCGCCGCCGCAGGCGGTCGAGCGACCAGTCGCCGCCGCCGTAGACGATCAGCGGCAGCAGCAGGGCGGCCCAGGTCAGATGGGTGGGCCACGCCAGCGGATAGACGAAGATCTCGATCACCGCGGTCATGCCCAGCAGCGCCAGCGCCGACCAGCGGGTGAACAGGCCGGCCACCAGCAGCACGGGGAACAGATGCTCCGCACCGGTGGCGAGCCGGGCCGCCCAGTCCGGCGGAATCACCGGCAGGGCGTACTCGGCGACGAACAGGTCGTAGGTCGACTGCTTGATGGTGAGAAAACCTTCGACCTTGGTGCGTCCGGACTGGAAGAACACCGCGGCGATGGCCAGCCGCCCGATCAGCAGCAGCGCGGCCTCCGGCAGCGCGCGGGTCCAGCGCGACGTGGCCGTCGCCACCGTGTTCATTGGCGAGGCTCCAGCGTGCCGTAGCCCTTGGGCGTCTTGATCGTGGTGCAGGTGCCCTTGTCGACCAGCACCCAGGCATTGCCCTGGTAGTCGGTCTTGGACGTGCCGGCGCAGGTGGTGCCGGCGCCGGCGGCGCAGTCGTTCTTGCCGGCGAGAGAAACGCCGTAACATTTTTCCATGGGCTTCCTCTGCGCTTCGTCGGCATGGGCCGAGGCGGCGAAACAGGCGAGGCCGAGGGCGAGGGTGGCGGCGAGCCTGGCGTGCGTGCGGTGCATCGGTGTTCTCCTTGCGATGGTGTGGGCGTAAGGGGTCAGATCAGGTGGATCGCGACGTCGATGTTTCCGCGCGTCGCCTTGGAGTACGGGCAGGTCTGGTGGGCGCCGTCGACGATGGCCTGGGCGGTATCGCGATCGAGGCCCGGCAGGCTCACGTTGAGCCGCGCCTGCAGGAAGTAGCCGCGCTCGGGCGTATTACCGAGGTCCACGTCAGCCTGCACTTCGGTGCCGGCCGGCAGGCGCACGCCGATCGACTGCGCGGCGAAGCCCATCGCGCCGATAAAGCAGGCGGACCAGCCGGCGCCGAACAGCTGCTCGGGATTGGTGCCGGCACCCGGCGCACCCGGCGGGGTCAGCTGGATGTCGAGGCGGCCGTCGTCGCTGCGCGACTGGCCGTTGCGGCCGCCGGTGGTGGTGGTCTTGCCGGTGTAGAGAACGTTGCTGCTCATGGGATGGTTTCCTGGTGGTTGGCCATCGCGCCGGAATGGCGGCGGCCGGTGGACACAGGAAACCGCGGCGGCGTATCCCGCTTGTGTCGCCGCAGGTGCCCAAAGGCAACGCAATGTGTAGCGGGCGGGGGCCGATACGTTTCGATACAAAAGCCGCGGCGCGGGCGCCGGTGCGGGCCCGGGCGGCTTGTACATTCGGATACAAAAAGCCGCTTCGGCGGACATGGAGGGGATAAGGCGCGGCGCTTCAATACGCACCTGGGCAGCGCATGCGCTGCATCGCCATCACGAGGACATCCCCATGCGTTATCTGAAAATCACCGCCGCCGCCCTGTTCCTGGCCGCCGCCTGCGTGGCCGTCTGGCCCGGCACCACGCCAGCTGCTCTAGCGCCGGAGCGCGAGGCGCGCTCCGCACCGGAACTGGCCGGCGCCGGCCCGTGGTTCAACTCCGCGCCGCTCACGCTGGCCGACCTGCAGGGCAAGGTGGTGCTGGTGGAGTTCTGGGCGCGCGAATGCATCAACTGCATCCACGTGCTGCCGCACACGCGCGAGTTGCACGACCGCTATGCCGGCGACGGCCTGGTGGTGATCGGCGTGCACACGCCGGAATACGACGAGGAGCGCGACCCCGCCGCGCTCAAGGCCGCCATCGCGCAGTACAAGATCGACTGGCCGGTGGTGGCCGACAACGACTACAAGCTGTGGAATGCCTATGGCAACCGCTACTGGCCGGCGCTGTATCTGATCGACCGCAACGGAAAGCTGGTCTACAGCCACTTCGGCGAGGGAAACTACCAGCAGATCGAGCAGCGCGTGCGCACGCTGCTCGGCAAGGCCTGAACGGGCGCGCCGCAACGGGGCAAGGTATGGACCACATCGACAACATCCTGGTCGTGGACGACGACCGCGAGATCCGCAACGGCGTGGTGGACTACCTGCGCAAGAACGGCCTGCGCGCCAGCGCGGCGGTGGACGGGCGCGACATGTTCGCCCAGCTCGACGGCTCGGCCTTCGACCTGGTGGTGCTGGACATCATGATGCCGGGCGACGACGGCCTGGTGCTGTGCCGCACGCTGCGCGGCGGCAAGCACCGCGCGCTGCCGGTGGTGCTGCTCACCGCGCGCGACGACGAGACCGACCGCATCGTCGGCCTGGAGATGGGCGCGGACGACTACGTGACCAAGCCGTTCGCGCCGCGCGAACTGCTGGCGCGGATCAAGGCGGTGATCCGCCGCACGCGCATGCTGCCGCCCAACCTGCGCGTGACCGAGGCGGCCAGCGAGCTGGCGTTCGGCCGCTGGCGGCTGGACACCACTGCGCGCCACCTGCTCGACGAGCACGGCACCATCGTGCCGCTCAGCGGCGCCGAGTTCCGCCTGCTGCGCGTGTTCCTCGACCATCCGCAGCGCGTGCTGTCGCGCGACCAGCTGCTCAACCTCACCCAGGGGCGCGACGCGGAGCTGTTCGACCGCTCGATCGACCTGCTGGTCAGCCGCCTGCGCACGCGGCTTTCCGACAATGCCAAGGACCAGGCCTACATCAAGACGGTGCGCAGCGAAGGCTATGTGTTCAGCATGCCGGTGACCGTGCCGGGCGAGGGCGCATGAGCGCGCAAGCCGCACGCACGCCGCGCTGGCTGCCGCGCAGCATGGCGTCGCGGCTGTATCTGATCATCGTCGTCGGGTTGGCGCTGGCGACCGGGTTGTCCTTGGCCTTGGCGTTCTACGAGCGCTTCGAAAGCGCAACCGCGGTCATGCTCAATACGGTGGAGCACGACGTGGCCACCTCGGTCGCCGTGCTCAATCGCCTGCCGGCGGCGGAGCGCGCCGATTGGCTGGGGCGGCTGGAGCGCGACAACTACCGTTACCTGCTGGACGCGGGCAAGCCGGGTTTTCCGCTGATTTCCCAGCGCTCGCGCGAGTTGTCGCAGCGCATCGCCAACGAAGTCGGCCCCGCGTACCGCGTGCATGCCGAGGCGATTTCCAAGGTGCCGGAACGCTACCAGGTGCACTTCACCCTGGGCGATGGCACGCCGCTCACGCTGGAAGTCACGCCCGCGCTCAAGCCGGTGCAGCCCTGGCTGCCGCTGGTGCTGGTGCTGCAGCTGGCGACGGTGCTGCTGTGCGCGTGGCTGGCGGTGCGGCTGGCGACGCGCCCGCTCAGCCGGCTGGCCGAGGCGGCGGAGGCGATGACGCCGACCGCCGACGGTCCGCGCCTGCATGAGGACGGCCCCACCGAAGTGGCGCAGGCCGCGGTCGCCTTCAACACCATGCAGGAGCGCATCGCGCGGCATCTGAAGGAGCGCCTGCACATCCTCGCCTCGATCTCGCACGACCTGCAGACGCCGATCACCCGCATGCGCCTGCGCGCCGAAGGGCTGGCCGACGGCGAGGAGCGCGACAAGCTGCTGGGCGACCTGAAGGCGATGGAGCACCTGGTGCGCGAAGGCGTGGCCTATGCACGCAGCGCGCACGGCGGCGCGGAGACGCCGGTGCGGCTGGATATGGATGCGTTCCTGGAGAGCCTGGTGTTCGACTACCAGGACATCGGCAAGCCGGTGACGCTGGAGAGCGTGGCCGGCGGCACCGCGATGGTGCGCCGGCAGGCGCTGCAGCGCGTGCTGGGCAACCTGGTCGACAACGCGATCAAGTACGGCGGCTCGGCCGAAGTGTCGTCGTGGCGCGACGCGGGCGGCGCCTTGTGCATCGCGGTGGCCGATCGCGGGCCGGGCATCCCGGAAGACGAACTCGAACAGGTGCTGCAGCCGTTCTACCGGCTGGAGGCTTCGCGCAACCGCGACACCGGCGGCGCGGGCCTGGGCCTGGCGATTGCCGCGCAGTTGGCATTGGCGATCGGAGGTGCGCTGAAACTTGCCAACCGCGAGGGCGGTGGCCTGGTGGCGACGGTCAAGCTGCCTTGAATTGGCGTGGCGTGGGGCATGTCATAAAAGGTGGCATCTTCGACATTTAAGTCGAGACCCGCCAGGCATACAAAGTCCGCATCTGCCCGGCATCCCGCTGGCGCATGCGGAGCATCGACATGAGCACCCACGCACACGGCACCGCCCTGATCACCGGTGCCTCCACCGGTATCGGCGCCATCTACGCCGACCGCCTGGCCCGCCGCGGCCACGACCTGATCCTGGTGGCGCGCAACCGGCAGCGCCTGGACGAACTGGCCCGCCGCCTCACCGACGAAACCGGCCGCTCGATCCAGGTGTTTCCCGCCGATCTCGGCGATCCGGCCGGCGTTGCCGGCGTGGAGCAACTGCTGCGCACCGATCGCAGCATCTCGATGCTGGTGAACAACGCAGGCATGGGAGCGGTGTCGCCGCTGCTGGAATCGGATGTGGCGCGCATGACGCAGATGATCGAGCTGAATATCGGCGCGCTTACGCGTCTCACCTATGCGGCGGTGCCGGGTTTCGTCGAGCGCGGGCAGGGGGCGGTGATCAATATCGCTTCGGTGGTGGCCATTGCGCCGGAGCTGCTCAACGGCGTGTACGGCGCCACCAAGGCCTACGTGCTCGCGTTCACCCGCTCGCTGCAACACGAACTCGCCGCGCAAGGCATTCGCGTGCAGGCGGTGCTGCCGGGTGCGACGGCGACGGAATTCTGGGCGGACTCCGGCAAGCCCGTGAGCGAATTGCCGCCGGCCATCGTGATGACGGCGGAGGCGATGGTCGATGCCTCATTGGCCGGCTTCGACCAGGGCGAGGTGTTCACCATTCCGGCGCTGCCGGAACTGGGCGACTGGGCCGCCTACGAAGGCGCCCGCGAAAAGCTGCTGCCGCAACTCTCGCGTGCGCAGCCGGCGGTGCGCTACCTGCGCGCGGTGGATTGAGCTTCAGGCCCGTGCGATCGCCAGCAACGCGCCTGTCAGCGCCAGATTGGCCTGCCAGGCGCGGATCGCCGCTTCGCGCGCCGCGCCTTCGGCGCGCCGGAAGTCCAGCATCATCAGCGAGGCCAGCACGGTGAATGCGGCCAGGCCCAGTGCGGCGAGGCGCAACTGAAACTGCAGCGCGAGCATCGTTCCGGCGATGAGCTGGAAGATCGAGCCGATGGCGAGCGTGGCGTTTGCGCAGGGAATGCGGCGCGCGGACAAGGTGGCGGACAGGCCGGCAAAGTGGCGGAAATGCAGCGCGCCGTTCACGGCGTAGTACAGGCCGAGCAGGACGTAGCCGAAAGAGGCCAGCCATGGAAGTGCAAGCATGCGGGACGCCTTGGATCGCCGATGGATCCAAAGTGTCCGCAAGGCGCAAGCGCGGTGCGGTCCCGATCTTGCTGAATCGGCGCGGCGCTATCCCGCTCCTTCGAGCTGCGCGGCCAGCCGCGGCTTCAGCGCTGGCCATTCCTCGCTCACGATGCTCGCGCCGGTTCACCGACCTGCGGGCGGCGAAGGCGTTCGCCCTGGCGATTCGATGACGGCCGGCTTGCGGCGCCTCAGGCGGCAGCCGCGCGCACCGATGCCTGCGGGGCGGGTGCGCGCAGCAGCAGATAGAACGCGGCGACGTGGGTGATCATCAGCAGCGGCACGTAGATCACCGGGATCGCATACGCGGCGCCCAGCTCGCCCGCCGTGGCGGGAAGGCCCGCCTGCACGGCGTGGTAGTAGTCCAGCAGCAGGTCGGCCATGCCGACCGCGTTGAAGGCCACCACGCAGGTCCAGAACATCGGGCGCATGCGCACCGTCATCAGGGCCAGCAGGGCCAGTACGCCAGTGGCCAGATCCGCATAGGCCGCGAAGCCGGCGAAGCTTGCCGGCAGATGCGGACCGACGACGCCGGGCATGATGAATACCAGGCCGAAGAAGCGGAAGCTGTGCAAGGTGGCGATGGCGCGGAGCGCATCGATGCGCTCCATCGAGCGCAGCCAGGGCCAGAGATAAGCGCGGAAGCAGAGCAGCCAGGCAACGTAGCCAAGGATCATCTGCGTCAGAAAGATAGCGGCAGGCAACATGTCGGCCCCCCATCGGGTGGTGGCTTGGGTCTATGCCGGAAACGCCGCGGGCGTGGAAAGCGCCGCGGCTCCATTTGGTACCGGGTGGTACCGGTGAAACTCATGCTACGGTACTGGAGGGTACCAATGCAAGGATCTTTACGTGAAGAAGCCAGCCAGCGTCGAAGCCGGTCCAGCGCCGGTGCGCGAGCGGATACTGCACGCCGCCATGGAAAGCTTCATGGAGCTGGGCTACACCGAGGTCAGCACCTTGAAGATCGCCACGCGCGCCCAGGTCTCCAAGCGCGAGCTGTATGCGCTGTTCGGCAGCAAGCAGGCGATGCTCGCCGCCTGCGTCGCCGACCGCGCGGAGCGCATGCGGTTGCCGACCGGCTTGCCAGCGCCGCTCCATCGCGAAGAGCTGGCCGCCATGCTGGCGAAGCTCGGCGCCACCGTGCTGCGCGAAGTGACGCAGCCTGGCGTGATGGCGGTCTTCCGTCTCGCCATCACCGAGGCGCAGCGCGCGCCCGAAGTGGCGGCAACACTCGATACCGCCCGCGCTTCGATCCGCATCGCGGTGCACGACCTCGTCGCCCAGGCGCAAGCATCCGGCATGCTGGCCGCCGGCGATCCGCGCGAGATGAGCGCCCGCTATCTTGCGCTGCTCTGGGGCGACCTGATGATCAGCCTGCTGCTGCGCCTGCGCGAGGCGCCCAAGGCGAAGGAATGCGAACAGCGGGGCGGCCAGGCCGCCGCGGATTTTCTGCGGCTCTATCCGGCGGCGAGGCGCTGATGCCGATGCAGCTGGACGAGCTTGGCGAGCGCATCGGCGGCCCCTGCCGTCCGCGCGCCATCGAACCCTGCTGCCGCCAACGGGACCTGCAACGCCAGCGCCACGCGCTGCGCAACCATGTGAGCGTCGCGTCACGGAAGATGCTGCACAAGCACGCCGGGCGGGGCTGCCCTATGGCCTGAGCGCAGCGCTCGCGTTATCGTCGCCTCATGCCATGGGGCTTGCGCGTGCGCAGGATGCGCGCCGCGGTCCCTGGCCACCGGGCCGATCCGCGCATACGGCGTCAGGGGGAGGAAGCAGGCAGGTCATGGCGACGACGAGCGGTCCGCCGAAAGGGCCATCCCTGTTGAGCATCTTCGTGTTCGGCAGCCTCACGGCCGTGCTGCTGTTCGCCGTGCTGATGAGCGGCCTGCGCTCGGATTTGCGCGCCCAGCTGGGCGAGAGCAGCCACCGCACGCACGAAGTGGCTGCGCACGTGTCGCAGGCGGTACGCATGCCGCTGCGCTTCAGCGCCAATTCGCTGACCTTCATCGCCGAGGAATCGAACCGGCTGCACAGCGTGGCGCCGGAGCAGAGCGAGGTGCTGCTCAAGGGCATGGTGGCGGAGATCATGCGGCGGCAGCCGCAGATCCTGCACATCGACGTGGTGGATGCGGCGGCCTCGGCCTCGTCGGGCACGGTGCCGGAGGTATCGACCGGCACCGTATGGGCCTCCTGTGGCATGGGCGAGCTGCGCACCGTGGGCGCGCCATGCTTCGGCCCCGTGGAGAAGACGGCCGGCGGCGAAGTGATGTACGTCGCGGCGCCGTTCGACGAGCATCGGCGGATCGTGGCGGACATGCAGGTCGCCGCGCTGGAGCGCGCGGTGGTGAACGTGCCGCATGCGAACGACATCTTCTTCGCGCTCGAAGATGCGCAGGGCCGCGCGATCGTGCAGGGCGGCGATGCCAGGGCCGCCGCCGCGGATGCCAACGCATTGGTGTCGCCATGGTGGGTGCGCCATCTGTTCGGCTGGCAAGGGCCGCTGCCGTTGCGGGCCACCACGGCCATCGAGCCGTATCCATTCAAGGTCGTCGCCGGCATCACCTACCAGAAGGCGCTGGCGCCGTGGCGCCGGCAGGTAATCGCGGCCACCGCCTTCTATCTGTTCTATCTGTTCGCCTTTGCCAGCCTGCTGGGCGTGATCTATCGCTCCGGCAAGGTGCAGCGCTATTACATCGAGCACCTGCAGGCCAAGACGCAGGAACTGCACACCGCGCAGCGCGTGGGCCGCACGGCGATCTGGACGTTCCAGCAGGGCCGGCTGGCCTGCACCGACGAAGAGGGCGAGATCTTCGGCCTGCCCGGCGGGAGCAAGGCGGCGAGCGTGCGGGCATTCCTGGCCATGGTGCATCCGCAAGATCGTGCGCCGCTGATCGCCCAGGCCGGCGCCGCATGGAGGAACCAGGACAACCTGCGCGCCGAATTCCGCATCCGTACCGCCGACGGCAGCGAGCGCAGCCTCTCCGCGGGCGGCAAGGTGGTGGTCGGCCAGGACGGCGCACGGTTCATGACCGGCACCGTGGTCGACGTCACCGAACAGGCGCAAGCGCACCGGCGCCAGGCCGAGAGCGAGCAGCGCTTCCATTCGCTGTTCGACCGCAATCCGTTGCCGTTCTGGGTGTTCGATGCCGAGTCGCTGCGCATTCTCGAGGTGAACGCCGCGGCGGTGCAGGTTTATGGCTATACGCGCGAGGAGTTTCTCGCGATGACCATTTTCGATCTGCGCGATCCTGGCGAGAGCCCCGGTCTGGTGGCGTACCTGGCGTCCGGTGACGCGCGCGGCGCGCCGAAAGTGTGGACGCATCGAACCAGGCAGGGCCGGGCGATCGAAGTGCGCATCCATGCCGCCGACATCGTCTTCAACGGCGTGCCGGCGCGGCTGGTGCTGGCCGAAGACGTCGGCCAGCAGCTGGCGGGCGAACGCGAGCTGGCGTATCGCGCTTCGCACGATCCGGTGACGAAACTGCCGAACCAGCATGCCTTGCTGGCGAAGCTGGACGAGCTGGCCGCCGAAGGCCAGCCGTTCGGTGTCACCTATGTTCAATTGCTGGGCATGGATGCGGTGGCCGATACCTTCGGCATCAACGTCGCCGCCGGTGTGCTGCGCGCGATGACCGCGCGGCTGGTGCAGCGGGTGGGCGGCGATGGTTTCCTGGCGGCGGTGAACGACGAAGCATTCGCCTGGGTCGCGCCGCGCGAGCGCATGAGCGAGGCCGCGCTGCAGGCGGTGGTGCAGTGCGCCGCGGATCCGCTGTATTTCGAGGAAACCCAGCACCAGATGGAGATCGTGCTCGGCGTCGCCAGCTACCCCAAGGACGGCGGCCAGGGCGACGTGCTGTTCGCGCGCGCCGCGCTGGCCGCGCATGCGCATGTGCGCAGCCACCGTTCGGTGCATTACTTCGAGCCGGCGCTGGCGCAGCAGTCGAAGGAGCGCATGCAATTCTCGGCCAGCCTGCGGCGCGCGGTGCGGCGCCACGAGTTCGAAATGTATTTCCAGCCGATCACCGGTTTTCCCGACCAGCGCCTGATCGGCCTGGAAGCGCTGATGCGCTGGCCGCAGGCCGACGGTTCGCTGATACCGCCGTCCACCTTCATTCCGGTGTGCGAGGAGTCCGGCCTGATCGTGCCGCTGGGACGCTGGGTGCTCAGCCAGGTGGCCAAGGCCAGCCTGCAATTGAAGGAGGCCGGTTTCGACGACCTGCCGATCGGCGTGAACATCTCGCCCGCGGAGCTGCGCGGCAGCGATCTGGTCGCCAACCTGCGCGCGGTGCGCGCGGCCTACGAGCTGGCCGACCACGCCATCCATATCGAGCTTACCGAGACCTGCCTGATCGAGCACCGCGACAAGGCCATCGAAGTGATGCGGCAGCTGCGCGCCGATGGCGTGGCGGTGGCGCTGGACGATTTCGGCACGGGCTTTTCCAGCCTTTCCTATCTGCACGACCTGCCGATCGACATGCTCAAGATCGATCAGGCCTTTATCCGCGGCGTCGACAGCGACGCGCGCTCGGCGACGATCTGCGATGCCATCATCGCGCTGGGCAAAAGCCTGGGCATCCGCGTGATCGCCGAAGGCATCGAGCGGCCCGCGCAATACCAATGGCTTTATCGCCATGGCTGCGATGGCGCGCAGGGTTTCTACCTGGGCCGGCCGGAGCGGCTCGCGGATTTCCTGGCGCAGTGGACGCCGGCCAGGGCAAGGGCGGAGTAGGCGGGGCGCCAGGCGCCTGCACCCCTGGCCATTCGGTCTACTTGAAGGCCACCAGGGCCGCGAGTACTTTCCCCCGGCCTCGCGGCGGGGAAGCAACAGTGCGCTGGTCCGCAGTTTTCGCCGGCGCGGCGCCTTAACCTGACGCGCACATTCGGGTTGGCAAACTGATTCATCGAACGTCAGGGACAGGCGCGCCGCGGCCACGCGGGCGACCACGACGAAGCACGGGGCAGCACAGGGACTGGATGTGCCAAAGACACGAAGCGGACAAGGATCTCGCATGCATCATGCAGCTTCGCGCACACCGGCCGCGGGCCGGTTCATGCTGTTCGCCGCCATCGGTATGCTGGGCGCCGGCCCGCTCCTGGCCGCGTCCGGCCAGCCACACGATCACGTCAAGGAGAAACATGCGATGACCACGTCGGCAGCTACCGACTCTCTCAGCGCGAGCCAGGCGCTGCAGCGGACGCTGGAACTGATCCGCGGCAGCAAGAGCGTCGCGGACATCACCCCGGAGTCCATGCAAGGCGCGTTCGGCGTGCCGGTGAAGAAGGTCGACTCGGAGGAGTTCGGCTACGGCCAGCGCCTGCCGGGCAACTGGGCCTTCAGCATCATGCGCCAGGAAGTGGACGGCGAAGGGCGCGTGGACCTGAACTTCGATCCGCTGCCGGGTACCCAGGCGGCGCTCAAGGATATCTGCGAGCCGGATTTCGCCCGCTTCACCGCGGAGCTCGAATCGATGGGCTTCGCCCGCCATTCCGCGCACGGCGAACACAATCGCTGGACCTACGACGCGTTCGAGCGTCCGGGCATGCGCGTGGAGGTGTATCCGGAGGTGGAACACGCCGACAACGGCGAGCCCTCCGGCCCGACCTGCGTGAAGATGGTGCTGGTACGGTAAGGAGACCGTCATGCCTTTGACTACACAAGCCCAGGCGGTGGTGGATGCGTTCGGGCACCAGCCCGGCGTCACCGCGCAACAGCTGCAGAACCTGCAGAACACCCTCAACGGTTCGCCCGCGCTGACCCAGGAGGTCAACGACGCGGTGGCGGCGGGACACCTGCAGCGCATCGTGCCGCTGAACAATCCGCACGCGGGCGGCGAATACAGCCCGCAGGACAAGGAAATGCGGCTGCCGCTGACGATGCTCACCTCGCCAGCGCACGGCAGCTACCAGGCTGGCGAAGCCACCTTCGTGCTGGGCCACGAGCTGCAGCACGGCTTCAATGCCGCCGAGAAGGCCCAGGCCAGCGCCAGGTTCGGCCAGGAGCTCACCGCGGTGGCGCAGTCGCCCGGCCACCAGCACGACTACACCGCGCCGATCGGCAACCTCATTGCCGCCAGCCGGCGCGACGAGGCGGGCGCGGAGATCTCCGGCTGGAATGCGATCGTCAGCGCCGCGCAGAAGGATGCGGCGGACCACCATCGCCC
Source organism: Dyella marensis (assembly GCF_049532885.1). Taxonomy (NCBI): domain Bacteria; kingdom Pseudomonadati; phylum Pseudomonadota; class Gammaproteobacteria; order Lysobacterales; family Rhodanobacteraceae; genus Dyella; species Dyella marensis. Next base: position 3,643,011 of record NZ_CP064029.1, on the reverse strand, counting down.
GGCGCCCACGCTGCAGGACATCTACAAGCAGCAGCCGTTCCGTATGAATGACTTCATCGACGTGGACCGCAGCCACGTGCCGCCGACCTATTCGATGAAGCCCAACCTCGAGGTCGACGCCAACCTGCACATGGCGACGTCGGCGAAGAACCTCGAAGGCATGGGGCAGAACTACTTCGACCGTGCCGGCGGCCTGGGCCACAACGGCAATTCCAGCTACGCCAACTATTACGGCGCCAACGCCATCAGCGACGCGATCCGCTTCGAGCGGCACTACAATCCGCCGCAGCCGGGCGTGCCCGCGCACGAGCTGCGGGTGGACATGGCGAATCTGCGTCTGAGCCCGAACATCGTGGCGCAGAACGGCATCGACCTGGGCAGCAACACCACGCCCGTGCCTTATGTCGACCGCAGTTCCGGCACGTCGGTGGATGCCACGTTCCGGCACAGCGCCACCACGCATACCTACCAGCCGATCGCTCCTCTGCCTTCCGGCGCGGAACCCGGCGTGACGCGCCTCGACCAGGCCTCGCATCCCGACAACGGCCTGTATCGACAGACCCTGGACGCCGTGCACCGCCTGGACGCGCAGGTCGGCCGCCAGCCCGACGTCAGCAGCAACAACCTCGCCGCGGCAGTGGCGGTGCAGGCGCGCCGCGACGGCCTCAACGAGATCAACCACGTCGTGCTGAGCGAGGACAAGAGCAAGGCCTTCGGCGTGCAGGGCGACCTGCATTCGCCCACCAAGCAGATCACCGAGGTGGGCACGGCGCAGGCGGTCAATACCTCGGTCGCGCAGAGCAGCCAGCAGTGGCAGCAGCACCGCGCCGCGCAGCCGGAGCAGCAGGGCCAGCATCAGCAGCAGGGTCAGCAGAACCAGCAGGCGCAGGCCCAGCAGGGGCGATAGACCGGCCTGCGATCCGGCGAATCCGATGCCGGCTTGAAAATGAGTGACCGAAGGCGCCGCTTGCCGGCGCCTTTTTTCTGGGCGGCACTCAACGGACCTAGCGTTCGTCGCGCTGCACTGGCGGCGGCTGCGGCCTGCCGCAGCAGGCGCGCAACGCGCGCAGAGCTGGCAAGGGCCGATACTGCCGGTCGAACAGGCCGAAGCGATGTTCCGGATCGCTGGCCGAATCGCCATCGTTGACCAGGTCGTACCACCAGACGCCGCCGATGTGCGGATCGCGCCGGGCCAGCCGCATGAAGCGTTCCAGATAATCGGCGACCAGCTCCGGCGCGTAGCCGGCATCGTGCGCAGGCCAGCCGATTTCCGTGACGTACATGGTCACCGGCCGTCCCCGCTGTCTGCTGAGGCGGGCCTGGATGTCCTGGACCCAGCCGATGGCGGCTTCCGGCGTATGCGCAAACAGCGGACGGCCGTAGTTGTACGGATGGATGCTCACGCCGTCGATGACGTCCAGCACGCCGCTGCGGCCGAACGCCTCGAACCAGGCCGTATCGTTGTCGGTCGCGCCGCCGGCGATCACCTTGGCCCGCGGATCCGCCGCTCGGATGGCGGCCGCCGCGGCGCGGACCAGCGCCGCATAGTCGCCGACGCTGCCCACGCTCCGGGGTTGCGCGGTAGAGCCGGCGCCGATATTCCATTCGTTCCAGATCTCGTAGTAGCACGCCTTGCCCTTGAGCCGGCCGGCGAGCCAGCGTGCATACGCCGCAAAGCCTTTTCGTGCTTCGGGCGTGGTCACCAGACCGCCGGTCTCGTACAGCGGATTGCCGTAGTCGACGATGATCAAGGGGCAGAGGCCCTGCGCGGGTGCATCGTCGGCTGCGCGAATGACGGCATCGAGATCGGCTGGTACGTCGTAGATGCCTTTCTTCCGCTCCACGGCCGACCAATAGACGTCGTCGCGCCAGGAAGTGGCGCCGGCTTCCCTGATCATACGCTCGACGGTATGCGGGGCCAGGCCGCGATGCCAGCGATGCGTCTGCACGCCGATCTCCATCGTTTCGGAGGCATGCGCGCGGTTCATCGCGCCGATCAGCAGCAACGCGAAGAACAGATACTTCATGGCTGCCGTTCCCGCCGCCAGTCGAATTCGACCGCAAGCAGCAGAAGGAACAGCATGATGCCCACCTTGTGCCGGAAGTAGGAACCGAAATCAGGCTCGAACAGTGCCGACACCATGGTGAAACCCAGCACCGCGCTCGCCGCGAGCGAACGGACGGCGCACTGCGGCCGCCGCCACGCACGCCACAGGCATGCCGTCAGATACGCCTGCAGCACGACGAACGGTGTGTATGCGAGCGAGACAGGCAGCAGATTGAATGGCAGCAGCATCGTGCCGAAAGTGACGATGCGATTGCCGAGGAAACCCCAGGCCTGGCCATCGTCGAAGTAATATTCGATGCGGCTGGCCGACACGCCTTCGAGATAGCCGGCGCGGCCCTGGTCGAGCAGGGCCAGCGGCAGCCGGTGATAGCACAGCAGCAGCGCGCCGCCCATGCCGATCAGGCCGGCGATCCACCAGCGCTGGCGCCGCCATAGCGCGAAGTTGTAGAGGAAGATCAGCGCATACGCGAGGTAGTAGATGCGGAAGTACAGCCCGCAGACCGCCATGGCGGCCGCATACGCCCATGCGCAGCCGCGCAGGCCGAGCACGCCGGCACGATAGGCGCCGAGGGAGGCCGCCATCACCGCAAACGGGATCAGTTCCTTGGAAATGCAGAAGAAGAACGGCGATAGCAGTACGACCAGTGCGAAGAACACCGTCATGTTCGCCGGCGTGGCGCGCAGGCGCCAGCGCATGGTGAACGTGGCGATGCCGGCGAAGAACGAGGCGCCGAAGACCAGGTTGGTCAGCAGCAGATCGTCGCTGTAGCGCAGGCCGTAGTCGTCGAGGCGGATGCCCAGCGCAGCCAGGCCGCGCAGCAGCGGATGCAGCACATAAGCGGCCGCCCCGTAGGAGTTGCCGAGCCACTCGAGCCTGGGCCGTTCGCGGATGATGGTGAGTCCGTCGAAGTACAGCTTGTCGTGCCACACCAGGGGAATCAGCGCCGACAGCGTCGCCGCGGCGAGAAAGCAGAACAGCAGCAGGTTCAGGCGTCCGACCAGGCGGTTCAGATCGTCATGCGCCATGGGCGATCCTTGCGTAGAAGCGATCGAAGCGTGGTATCGCCTGTGCGATGTCGAAGCGTCCGGCGGCGGCGTCCAGGGCATGGCGCGACATGTCGTGCCACGTATCTGGAGCTTCCAGCAGCTGCCGGATGCGCGCGGCCATGGCCGGCGCGTCGTCCAGCGCCACCAGGAAACCGTTGCGGCCATGCTCGATCACGTCGCGGATCCCATCGACGTCGGTGCCTACCACCGGAATGCCCAGACAGTTGGCTTCGGCCAGCACATAGCCGAAGCCTTCGTAGGTCGAGGTGAGCACGACCACGGCTGCTTCGGCCATGCGCGCCACGATCGTCTCGTAAGGCAGCCAGTCGGTGACCTGAAGGTCGGACGGCTGCAGGCCGGCATCGCGCATCATCGCGGCGAGCCTGGCGCGGTCGCCGGGATAGTGCCCGGCGCCGATCAGATGACATCTGGCCTTGGTGTCGCGGCGCAGTTCGCGCACGACCTGCAGGAACATCGGCAGGTTCTTCTGATCGCTGATGCGGCCGGGCAGAAGCACCTCGCGGCGATCCGTGCATACCCTGCGCCCGACCATCAAAGTCGTGGCGTCCACTGCATTGGGCACGCAGGTCACGCGCGCCGGCGTGCAGCCGATGTCAGCGATGGCGCGCTGGTACTCGGACGGCGATGTCGCCAGCACCCCGCTGCGCGACAGGCGGTCGAGCGCGCGTTCGGCCATCAGGTAGAGGCGCCGCCGGGAGCCCTGCTGTCCGAGGTAGTAATAGGCGTGCGGCGTATAGACGACTTTACTGTCCAGCCCCAGGCAGGCGAGCCGGCCCAGCAGGCCGGCTTTCGAACTGTGCAGGTGGACGATGTCGGGCCTGCGCTCACGGATGAGGCGGCGCAGACGCCATAAACAGCGTAGGTCGCTCAAGGGGGCGATGGCGCGCTTCATCGGCAACAAGGTCACCGGCATGCCTGACGCGCGGGCGAACTTTGCGAGCGCGCAGGTTCGGGGCAGCACGAAGGCCAGCCTTGTCCGCCGTGGATCGCCGTGGGCGGCCAGCAGGCGCAGATAGGTTTCGACGCCGCCGAGGCAGCCGGTGACATGGATGACGTCGACAGGACCATGGAGCGGTGGGCGATGCGCGCGATCGGGTGCGGCTATCGAAGGCCTTTGGTTGAAGGCGCCGATGAAGCCCGCCAGGACCAGCGCCTGCGTTGCGACCATGCCCCATGCGGATGCCTCCGCACCGCGCGGCGCGAGCACGAACATCAAGCCCAGGCCCAGCGGCAGCATCGAGCACGCATAGACGCGGAACAGCCGGCGCGGGTCGGCCTGGGCGCGCAGCGCGGCGCGATACACCGCCACCGCTACCCATAGCGGCGGCAAGAGCGCGGCGATGCACAAGGTCTTGGCGAAGCCGGCATAGCTGTCGCCGTAAACCAGCCGGATCAGGCTGTCGCTGAGTCCCGCGACGAGCAGGCTGCCGAGCGCACTGACGCCGAACAGCAGGCTGCTGGCCAGATGGATGCGCCGCCGCTGCGCGGCATGGTCGCCATCGCGATACGCCGCGGCGAGCATGGGCAGCCAGGCGGTGCAGGCGCCGGCGAGCAAGGTATTGACTGGCGCCACAAGGTTGAGCACCGCGCGCAAGCCACCGTTCTGGGCAGCATCGCCCCACAGCGGCATGACGAACAGATAGCCATTGCCCGAGGCCCAGATCAGCAGCGCCGCGGGCAGCGCCCAGACCGCGTAGCGGCCGATGCCGCGCAGGCTGGCGCGGAACAGGCCGGAGAAATACCGGTCGGGCCGCCGCAGCGAACACCACAAAGGCCACGAGGCCAGCGTCGCGCCCAGCGCGATGGACTGCATCGGCTGCCAGCCATCGCCGCGCCATGCGTAGCCGATTGCCATGCTCGCCAGGGTGGCGCCGGCATAGATCAGCGTGGACAGCAGCACCGGCCAGGGCCGCGACTGGCGGTAGCAATACGGCTTGACCGACCAGTAGCAACTGCTGGCGATCAGCGCCAGGAAAAACGCTGGCGTGCACGCGGTGCGCAGCGGCGGCAGCCACAAGCCCGCCAGGGCCAGCAGCGTAGCCGCGCCGGCGGCGAGCAGCAGCGCGCTCAGCGCGATCGGCAGCGAACCGTAGCGGCGCAGGCCTCGGCGCACGATGCCGCCGAGGCTGAAGGTTTCGCCGATCAAGGCCGAATGCACGATGCACAGCATCACGATCAGCGCATAGGCGAACGCGAAGTTGCCCAGCGCGACGCTGCCGCCGAGGCGGGCGATCAGCGCGCCGAGAATGAAATGCGTGGCGGCGAGGACCGCCTGGTCCGTCGCCCCGATGACGGATTGCGCGCCTTCCCGGCGCAGGAAACGTAGCAGCTTCATGGCGTATCGAAGCTGCCGGAGCGTCGGCGGTGCACGGGCGCGTGGCGCGGATCGATGGCGGCCGACGTCATGCCGTCGCCTCGCCCGCTTGCGGTTCGTAGCTGTAGCGATAGCTGCCATAGGCCGCATTGCGCAGGTCGGCCTGGATGCCATTGAGGATGATCCCCGCCAGCGGCACGCCCGCGCGATCGAGGCGCGCCTGCATTTCGGCGAGTTCGGCTTCGCTGCTGACGCCATAGCGCGCCACCGCGTAGACCAGGCCGGCCTGCCGGGCCAGCAGGACGGCATCGGCGACCGGCAGGACCGGGGCGGTATCGACCAGCACGATGTCGTACGCGGCCGCGGTGGCCGCCAGCCACGACGGCAGGCGCGGCCGGTGCAGCAGTTCGATCGGATCCTTGACCTTGGCGCCCGCACCGATCACGTCCAGGCCCTGGATGCCGCTGTGCTGGATGACGCCCGGCGGCAGCAGAAGATCGCCGCGCAGCTGCTGCGTCATGCCCGGCGTCGTGCGCAGGCCGAAGGCCTCCGCCAGCGCGCCGCGTCGCAGGTCGCCATCCAGCAGCAGCACCCGCCGGCCGGCCTGTGCGAGGACGATGGCGAGATTCGCGGCGACGAAGGACTTGCCGATGCCGGCCGTGGCGCCGGTGACGATCACCACGTTGTTGCGTGCCTCCAGCAATTTGAGCTGCAGCTCGATGGCCAGGCCACGCAGGCTTTCCACCACCGGGTCGTGCGCATGCGTAAGCGCGAGCGGCCGTTCCGGTGTGGAAGGTCCGCGCCAGCTCCAGCGATGGCGCCCAGGCTGCCGGCGCAGCGGCAGCAGCGACACGACGGCGTTCCCGCTGCGGCGCTCCAGTTCGCGCGGATCGGTGACGGGCCCACGCCATAGCGCGCGGCCGAACGCTGCCGCGATGCCCGCGATCAGGCCGAGCACGAGGGACCCGAGCACGACCAGCGCGCGGCGAGGCCTGACCGGCTTCTCTTCCACGTCGGCGGCATCGACGACGTGCACGTTGCCGACTTTCCCGGCCTTGAGCAGGCGCAGCTGCTGCGCGCTGTTGAGCATGGCCGTATAGAGCTCGGCGCTGACCCTGGCTTCGCGGGTCAGGCGCATCAGCGCCTGTTCGGTATCCGGCAGGGTCTTCACCTGGGTTTCCAGCGTCTGCAGCTCCTGCGTCAACCCGCCGGCCTGGCTGTCGATGGCCTGGATCGCTTCGTGTCCGGGCTGAAGGTCCTGCAATCGTGCGCGGCGTTCCTGCCCGAGCAGGCTCAGGCGGGTCTGCAGCGCCACCATCTGGCCGAGTTTCAACTTGGCGCTTTCGCCGAGGTCGATGACTTCGTGCCGGTCGCGGAAGGCCAGCAAGGCATCTTCCGCGGTTTCCAGTTCGCGCTTGAGCGCAGGCAGTTGCTGCTGCAGAAAATCCAGCGATTTCTGCGCCTGCTCGGCCTTCTGCGCGCTGTTGAAATGCACGTAGGCGTCGCCGAGCGCATTCAGATAGCGCGCCGTGCGCGCCGGGTCGGCACCGTCCAGGGTCACCGTGATCACGCCGGCGTCCTTGGCCTTGGCGATGACGCCGATGCGTTCCTGCACGTCGGCAATGGCCTTCAGGCGCGGCTGGCGCTGCAGCTCGAAACGCGAATTCTCCGCGGCATCGATCGAGCCGATTTGCAGGATCGCCACGCCCAGCGGAGTGTCCAGCCGCAGCGGCGCCCCCGCCACACCGGCGGCTTGCTTCGCCATGCCCGGTACGGCGACACGGTAACGCCCTTGCGCGAGTGCGGTGACGGTAAACGTCCGTCCATACAGGGCGCGCGGGAGATCGAAGCGATCAACCCGCAACGATGCCTCGCCCCACACGTAGCCGCCCAGCGCGGGCCGCGGCGCTGCCACGCCCGCACGGCCGGCGAACAGGTGGCCGAGCAGCGGCAGGCGCAGGGGCCGGACGACGATGTCGTAGCGGGCGTCGTCGATCGCCGCTCCGATCACGCGGCGCGAGCGCAGAATCTGCATCTCCGCGTCGTCCGAGGATTTCACGCCGAGAAAATCGCTGAGCGAGCCGAGCAGCTGGTTGCTCACGCTGCCGGCATTGCTGTCGATCTGGATCATCAGCTCCGAGCGGTAAATGGGCGTGGCGAGCAAGGCATAGGCGAGGCCGAGCGCGAACGCGCCCAGCACGGTCTTGCCGATCAGTGCCCGCGCGCGCCAGAGCATGTCGAGCAGGGCGATCAGGTCGACCGCCTCGGCGGGTGCGCCGGCCGTGTCGCGCGTCGACGCGCTCATCGCGCCGCTCCCGCCGGCGGCGCGGTCAACGACGCCAGGCGCGCCGTCCAGGCCTCGACTGCGCCGGCAAGCTGGCGCCGGCATGCATCGAAGGCGGTGCGGGGTTGGCCATAAGGATCGGCGATCGGTGCACTCTCCATCAGCTGTACGCGCCCGCGCAGCGACGGATGCTGCTGGTGAATGAGCTCGCGCAGCATCTCGTCCATGGTCAGGATCAGGTCGTGGCGGCTGGCCAGTTCGCGGGTCAGACGCTTGGTGCGATGCGCGGAAAGATCGACGCCCCAGTCGTCCATGGCGGATATCGCCAGCGGATGCGCCGGCTGTGCCGGCGGCGCACGCAGGCCAGCCGAATCGATATGCAGCCATGGCATGGCGTGGCGCGCCATGCACGCGGCCATGGGGCTGCGGCACAGATTGCCCACGCAGACGAACAGCACGCTGCGGATCATCGGTCGTCCCCCGCGCGCCGGCTGTTGTAGAGCACCATGCTGCTGGACAGCAGCAGGTTCATCACCCGGTTCCAGCGCACCAGGCCGGATGGCTGCACATAGACCAGATCGTTGGGTCGCAGCGGAAAGCGCGCCGCCAGGGCCAGGCCGACCGGGGTCCTGGCGTCGAGGCGATATACCGTGGGCGTCGACGCGGCGTTCTCCAGCCTCACCACATAGACATTGCGCGAGTCGGCCGACACCTGGCTGATCGAGCCGGCCTCGGCGAGCGCTTCGCCGAGACTGAGCGAACCACCATGCAAGGGCAGGGGGCGCGGCGCGCCCACCTCGCCGGCGACGAAGACCGGATGATCCATGCGTTCGTCGATACGGATGCGGTCCTGGTCGCGCAGATGGATGCGTTCCGAGCCGATGCCGTGGCGGCCCAGCGCAGGGAGATCGAGGCGGTAAGCCTGGCCGTCGCGATAGAGCCAGATCCAGCTGGAATCGCCACTCGGCGACAGGCCGCCCGCGTCGGACAGCGCCTGGGCGAGCGTCATCGGCACATCGGTGATCGCCTGCTTGCCCGGCGAACGCACGGCTCCAGCGACGTAGATCTTCCGGCTTCGGTACTCCAGCACGCGCAGATTCACTCGCGGTGCGTGGAAGAAGCGGGACAGCGCCGCCGCCAGGGCATCGCGCGCCTGCTCCACGGTTTTTCCGGCGACGGGCAGGGAATCCGCATAGGGGAGCGACAGCCGCCCTTGGCCATCGACCGCGAAGCCTTCCGCCTTGGCCGCCACAGCGTCTCCGCGCATGGCCGGCGAGGCGAGTTCGGGATGATGGAGCACGCTGATGGCGAGGACATCGCCCGGTCCGATCGCGTAGCCGGTGCTGGCCGGTACGGCGGTCAGGGCAAGCACCTGCTCGGCCGGGCCGGCATCGGCGGCATGCTGCTGCAGTTCGTCGATCCGGGCCGTGATGGTGACGACGGGCGGCATGCCGGCATCCGCCTGCATGCCCGGCGCGAAGGCGCAGCCGCCGGCCATGGCCACGGCGGCAACAGCGGCCGCGCGAACGAGATATCTGCAGCGAAACATAGCGTGGTTTCCGTGGTGGACGCGGCGGCCGTCCGCTCAATAAGCGTTCTTGTCGGTAAAGCCCTTGGCGATCGTCATCGCGACGATCTTCAGGTCGAGCCAGAACGACCAATGCTGGATATAGAAAAGATCCAGGGCGATGCGCTGGGCCATGCTTTCCACCTTGGCGGTTTCGCCGCGCAGTCCATGCACTTGCGCCCAGCCGGTCATGCCGGGACGGATGCGGTAGCGATACATGTAGCCGTCGATCAGGCTGCGATAGAAATGGTCGTGTTCGAGCGCATGCGGCCGCGGTCCCACCAGCGACATCTCGCCGCGCAGCACATTGAAGAACTGGGGCAGCTCGTCAAGGCTGGTCCTGCGCAGGAAGCGGCCCAGCGCGGTGACGCGCACGTCGTTCCTGCCGGCCTGCGTCAGGCTGCCGCCGCTTTCGGCATGGGCGGCCATGGAGCGGAACTTCAGGATGGTGAATTCGCGGCCATCCAGTCCCTGACGCCGCTGCCTGAAGATGGCCGGCCCCGGTGAAGTCGCCTTCACCGCCGCGGCCAGCACCAGCAGCAGCGGCGACAGCAGCACCAGTACCGATGCGGCGAAGGCGCGGTCGAACACGGGTTTCAACCAGTGCATCGCGCGGCGCCGGGGAGAGGCCACCAGGTCGATGAAGGCGTAGTCGCCCAGCGTGATGCCGGTGGGGTTGAATACCGGAATGTCGCGCGCGTCGATCAGCAGGCGCACATTGACGAAATAGTGCTGCATCGCCTTGAGGTAGTCGCGCACTGCATCCGTGGCGAGGATGGGCAGGGCGAGCCATAACTCGTCGAACTGCCGGCATGCGGCCAAGTCCTGCAGCATCTCCATGCCATGCAGGACGGGAATGCCCTGCAATGGCTCGCTGGGTCCGCTTGATTCGTCCACGCCGATCACCGCCACCGGGCGGTAGCGCTGCAGCAGCGTGGGATGCTGTGCCGACCAGCGCGACAGATGCGCGATATCGCCGGCCACGATGACGCGACGCGGGGCGTGGCCCTGGGCGAGCGAGCGCCTAATGCTGCGTACAAGCAGGTTGGCCATCAGTGCCAGCAGGGCGACGCAGAGAAACAGCCCCAGCTTGTCCGCGGATGCGGGTGCCACGATTGCCGCAGAGCTTGCGGCGGCACCGTGCGCGGCAAAGCCAGGGAGCTGCGCGGTCAGCCCACCGGACAGGGTCGATATCCAGGCTGGGGACGGAGGCAGCACGACGGGCAATCCTGTGGAATAGTAGTTGGCGGGGTAGGAGTTCCCCGATTTCCACAGGATGGCCGACGAGCTTGGCGCGCTTAACTGGATTATTCCGGCGTCTTGATCTTGCTTGGATATTTCAGGGCAGTGGATGGAACTTTGCCGGGAATGGACGAGCCATTCCCGGCCTTGTGCATTTACAGCGAGAAACGCAAGGCGCTGGCGCGCCGCTCGACCAGGCCCATGGCGGGCTGGTCCTGCAGGCGCAGGTCGCGCAGCTCGTAGGGCGGTGCCACGCCGTGCAGGCTGGCCGGATCGAAGTGCAGGCGCAGCTCGCCGGCACCTGCTTCCAGCCACGCCGCCGACTGCGCATAGGCCACAGGAACCTGCTGGCCGTCGCCGCCGCGTGCGTACAGCACGCCGGACACCGCATAGCGGCTGCTACTGCGGATGTCGACACCGAGTGCGATATCCACGCCGCCATCGCCGGCGCGCCGCGGTTCGGCATTGCCGATGAAGCGCGCATCGGGCACCGCCACCGCCACCGCGGTGTTGACGTTGCGGCGCACCTCGCGGCCGTTGGCATCGGTGCCGGTCACGGTGCTCTGCACTTCCCACAGGCCGGGCATGGAAGCCTGCTTCGCCGGGGTGGCCATGGCGACGAAGCTGCCGTCGCTGCGGCGTTGAAAGCTCAACGGCGTGGTTTCACCGTCGGGCGAGCGCAGCACGCCGGTGGCGGCGCTCAGTGCGCGCTGCTGCGCGCCATCGCGCAGGTTCAGCGCCACCTGCAGGTTGCCGCCGAGCAGCAGCTCGGGACGATCGGCCTGCGCTTCCACCACCAACGGGCTTTGCGGCTCGTAGACGTAGACGACATAGCGCCCGTGCGCCTTCGGTGCCTGCAGCGTGGTGCGTCCGGCGCCCAGTTCCGTGCGCAGCTGCAGCGCCATCGAAGCATCGGTGGCCTCCATGCCGGCGGCCTGCAACTGCGCGGTGTCGGCGACGTGGCGCGTGGCCGCATTGCCGTCGAAGCGCTTGCCGCCCACCTGCAGGCGCAGGTCGGCCGGCTGCAGGCGCGTGCCGCCCTGGCCGGGGCTGAGGCGGATGATCGCGCCGGGTGCGGTGGTGGCAAGATCGACGCCGCGCTGCAGTTCGGTGTCGCTCACTTCGCGCCAGTATTCGCGGCTTTCGCGGCGCACCGCCTGCGGCGTGGCCTGCAGCGATTCGCTGGCGTTCAGTGCCCAGCTCACCTGGATCGGCTGCCGCTCTTCATGCACCTGCGGCGCGGCCGGCGCGAGCCGGCTCGATACCGCGGCGGTCGGGCTGGCCATGCGGGCATGCACCAGGGCGGGCACCAGGTCGCCGGCCTGCGCGGGCAGCAGGTTCTGCGTGGCGGCGAAGGCGGACAGGGGCAGGGCGCCGGCGAGCAGCGCCAGCATCATCGGTCGAATGCGCATGGCGGCTTATCCCTTGATGTCGTTGGCGAGGATGGATTCCAGGCCGAAGCAGGCGCGGCGGCTCTGGTTGTGGTTCAGCACCGCGCCCCCGCTGGTGCGCTGCGTATCGCGGAACCACACGCTGCCGGCGGCGGAGGAGCTGCTGCAGTTGATGAAGCCGTCCGAGCAGCTGTCCAGCCAGTTCTGCGTGATCTCCAGGCCCACGCTCTGCGCATAGCCGCCGCAGTAGCTGTCGCCGTTCCACACGGCCGAAGTCACGTCGGTGCCGACCACCGCGCGGAAAGCCACCGGCAGCGCAGGGCGGCCGGCGGTACCCAGCAGGTTCTGCTGGTTGTAGGTGGCCATCCAGCTCACCTGCTGCATGCGCACGGCGTCGTTCTGGTAGCCGAGCAGCCAGCCCAGCGCCGACTCGAATACGTTGCCGTTGATCACCGCATCGGCCAGCGGCGTGCCGGCGCTGGATGGTGCGATCGCATTCACCCGCACGATGCGGCGGATGATGTTCGGATAGCGTGCGTCGTAGGTGGGATTGGACAGGATCCAGCGCATCACGTTGCCGCCGTTGGAATGCGTGATCACGATCAGGCGGTCGATATTGCGGGCGTTGATGAAGTCGGTGAGCTGCTGCGCCAGGCAGCCGGCGGCGCGGTTGTCCCACATGTATTGTTCGAAGTCGCAGTTGACGACGAGCAGGTTCTGCTTGTCGGTGAGCCCGTTGCGCACGCCTTCGACCATGGCCGATTGCCAGTAGTCGTTCGCCGCGTCGGTCTGCTTGCCGGTGCCGTGCACCAGGGCCACGCCGGTGGCTGCATGGGCCGTGGCGCAGGCCAGGCCGAGCAGCAGGATTCCCATCAAAGTTCCGATCGAACGTCGCACGTCAGTTCCCTCCTTGAGTGGGCGCATGGCGTGCAGCCATGCGCGGGTATGGCGTCCGTGCGGGACGAGCGGTGTCGTCGGGAACGGCGCGCCTGCGAGCCGGGCGCGCATGGAGAGCGATGGCGGCGATGCCTGGTGCCGGCTTCCATGCGGACGTAGGGCTGAGCGCGGGGAATCTAGCCGGCGGATCGCCACGGATTCTGTGAAGCGGTGCGGCTATCTTCGTTGCAGCGACATGTCACGCACGCAAGGTGCCGCAACTGCGGGGGCGGCGTGAGCAGGCCGTGATTCTGCAAGTTCTCGCGTTTCGAACGTTTTGAACGAAGCGCGCCGGCGGGCGAAGGTCTTCAGGCGCGCTGCGCTGCCGTGCCGGAGACGTAGCGATTGCCGGGCACGTACCAGCGCCACGGGAAATCCTTGGCGACGCTGATGCCGATGCGCGGGCCGCCGACGATGCCGGCTGGCGGCGCGACGCCATCGTCGACGACGGTGTAGCCGTCCTTGGCGCTCACCAGGTCGATACCGTCCTGTTCGCCGTCGATGCCCAGTGCCTGTGTGAGGCGCGCCGGGCCGCGGCACAAGTCGCGATCGAGTGCGCAACGCGGACGCGCCGCACGCATCCGGGCCAGGCCGTGCAGCGGTTCCAGCGCGCGGATCAGCACGGCGCCGCCGGCGCCTTCCGGACCGCATACGCAATTGGCGCACCAGTGCATGCCATAGGTGAAGTACACATACAGATGTCCGGGCGGGCCGAACATGGTCGCGTTGCGCGGGGTCTTGCCGCGATAGGTGTGCGCAGCGGGATCGACGGCGCCGGCATAGGCTTCCACTTCCACGATGCGGCCGGCGCGGCCATCGGCGGCGGCGAAGATCTTGTTGAGCAGCAGCGGCGCCACGGTGACCGAAGGGCGGTCGAAGAATGCACGCGGCAGCGGCGTGCCGGGCCAGTGGATCGATGTAGCTTTAAGGGCCACGCGTTTCGTCCCTGGTATCCGATGCGAAACGCGCTGCGAGCGTTGCGCCCGAATACATGCTGTCGTAGGTGATCTCCCTGCCGGCGAAGTGTGGAGGAACGTAGTCCGCCGCCGCCTGTTCGCTGTCGAAATCGATCTCGAAGATCGCCAGCGCGGGTGATGAAAGGTAGATGTCGATGGCGCCGCCCTCCACGGCGTAGCGTTGCTTGTGCACGCGCAGGCCGGGCAGGTCGCGGAGCGCCAGATATTCGTCCGGCGACAGGTAGAGGTTGGTGATCGGATTGGCCAGCGTATCGCCGCGGCCGTATTTCTTGCACAGCTTGTAGACCATCTCGCCATCCGGCGCCTCGATGCGGCGCAGGCGCAGCAGGCTTTGCTCGATGTAGCAGTCTTCGATGCGTCGGCAGGGCAGGCGGGTGAGCTCGGGCAGGCGCGAGGGTTCCACCAGCCAGCGCCGTTCGATTTCCGGCAGCGAATATTTCGGCGGTTTCATGCGCGCTACGGGTCCTGGCCCTGGCCCAGCGAAGCCTTCCAGGTTTGCCAGGTTTCGAGATAGTCGGCGCGGTTGAGCGACTCGGCGAGTTCGCTGATAAAGCCGTACTCGGCTTTCAGCAGGGCAAGCCGGTAGTCCTCTTCGATCAGGAAGATCCATGGCACGTTGTCGCGCCTGGCCTGGTCGAACATCGACTCGATGGTTTCGATCTGCGCCTGCATGGCGCGTTGCCGCTGCAGCAGCAGTTCCACGGCTTCGCTGGGTTCCATCACGCTCAGCAGCGACAGCGCCACGCCGAACTGCGGGTATTCGTGCTGGGGCGTGGCGGTCCACTCGCGCATCCATGCGTAGAGCTCGTGCCGGCCCAGGGTGGTCAAGGCGTAGACCGTCCGTTCGGGCCGCGAGGTATCGCGCAGGGTTTCGTGCTCGACGATGTAGCCGGCCTTGAGCAACTGCTCCACCACCATGTAGAGCGAGCCGCGGTTGTACTTGATGTTGCGGTCCTTGCCGGTGTCCTTGAGCCGCTTGCCCAGCTCGTAGGGATGCATCGGGCCGGTCAGCAGCCAGGCCATGACGGCCAAAGCCAGCGGATTGGACACTTTTCGACTGCTCACCGGGCCTCCTGTCGCTGCCGTGGGGCAGTGTCGGTGGCTCGATGGTTGAGATCAACTAGTCAGCATCAACTATTTAGCCTATAGTGCCGGCCCATGACCCCGAACCCGCCCGCATCCGATGCCCCCGACCTGCAGCGCCGGCGCGTCTTGGTCGAGGCCTACGATCCCGCCTGGCCGCAGCAGTTCGAGCGCTTGCGGGAAGGCATCCAGGCCGCAGTCGGGGACGCCGCCATCGCCATCGAGCATGTCGGCAGCACCTCGGTGCCGGGGCTGGCGGCCAAGCCGATCATCGATATCGACGTGATCGTGCCGTCCCGCGCCGGCATGGCGGCGACGATCGAGCGGTTGGCCGGGATCGGCTATCTGCACGTCGGCGACCTGGGCATCGAAGACCGCGAGGCGTTCGAACCGCCGCCGGGTTCGCCGCCGCATCACCTGTATGCCTGCGTGCGCGGCGGCGTGGCGCTGGAAAATCATTTGAAAGTGCGCGACTACCTGCGCGCCCATCCGGGCACCGCGCAAGCCTATGGCGAGCTGAAACTGCGGCTGGCGGATCAATACCCTTACGAGCCGTTCCGCTACAGCATGGGCAAGACGGATTTCCTGCTCACCATCCTGAGCGAGGCAGGCTGCCGCGCCGAAGACCTGCGCGAGGTTCGCCGCGTGAATACCGGCAGTTGAGATACGCGGAATCCTCAACGAGGATCGGCGGGCAGGCACGATGCATCACCGCTTTGCGGCACGACTGGCTTTGCGGATCCCGCGCCGCATAAGCGTGGCGCGGGACCATAAGTCCATCGTTCAAGCCAGATCGCCCTTAGAGTGGCAATACATTGAAAATATACGTGCCGCTGGCGCTGATCATCCCTTGCGCCGAGTTGCAGGTGTCGTTCAAATTCAGGGTGCCGTTTGCCAGCAGCGGAGTCAGTACGACATTCCCGGTGGCGGATGCGCCCTTATAGAGACCGTCGGTAATCGTGCCGGTCGATACGGTGACGATGTTCCCGTTCACCACATTGGCGCTGCTGACGAAGCTGTAGGTGCTGGTCTGGCCGTTCGCCCAATGCAGCACGCGCGTACCGGGGCCGCCGCCAAGCAGATCCAGGCAGGAGGCCGTGCGCGAAATCTGCGCCTGGGCCGTGGCGGGCATCAAGATCGGGGCCGAGGCATGAATGCATACCGGAAAGTTATCCGCCGTGGTGACGGTCAGCGGGTGCGGCGTATTTGTCAGGCCGGGCGCAAAGCTCACGGTCTCCGTACCGGTGCAGCTGACCAGGTTGGCGGCTTGGGCCCGCACGGGTGTCGATAACACCAGGACGACCGCAAGCCAGGCAATGACGATCAGTGCCAGGCGAAGCCCGAGCGATGCCCGGGACGAAAGGGTGCTTATGAACATGGCGATCTCCTTCTGGCGCGCCGTGGCGGAAGGAAGCGTGCGGATCGCGGGCGCTCCGGCGGGTCCGCAGCGGTTATTGAGAAACACATGCAAGCTTGTAGCCGCCAATGGCCGGTCGACCATGCGGATATAAATCGTCCGATCCGGGCGGCCCGCTGTTAATACTGCAAATGGAATTACCTGCGCGCATCGCGCCATGAGCGCTGCGGCATTCCGCGAACCGGGTGTGAAAACGGGCTGCTTGCCAAGTGACGAAGACGTCGGCGTGAGCGCGGTCGCTTCAGCGGGAGCGTCCAGTCATCCCATGCTGTCCAACCGCAACCGATGCCGGAACCGCCGGCTCACCCGCAGCTCGGTGCCGTCGGCCAGCGTGAGCAAGGCGTCGCGCGTCGGCAGCAGGGCGAACCTGCGCACGCGCTCGAGCGCGACGATGGCCGAGCGGTGGATGCGTGCGAAGCGCGCAGGATCGAGACGCTGCTCGATCCCATCCATGCGCGCATGCAGCATGTGCATGCGCGGGCCGCAGTGCAGGATCACGTAATCGCCGCTGGCCTCGATCCAGTCGACCTCGTCCACGGGTATCCACAGCGTCCGGCCGCCCTGCCTGGCCTCGAAGCGGGTCAGCCATGCATCGCCGGGCGACGCGCCGGCGTGCAACAGGCGCAGCAGCTTGTCGACCTGCTCGCCGGCCCGTTGCTCGTGCAGGCGGTGCCGAGCGATCCGCAGCGCTTCGTCGAAGCGGTCGTCGTCGATCGGCTTCATCAGATAGTCCAGCGCATGCACGCGGAACGCTTCCAGCGCATAGGCATCGTAGGCGGTGAGGAAAATCACCAGCGGCAGCTCGGCAGGATCGAGCTTCGACAACATCCCGAAGCCATCCATGCCGGGCATCTGCACGTCGAGAAAGAGCAGGTCCGGGCGCAGGGCCGTGATCCGTTCCAGCGCGCTCTCGCCGGAGTCCGCTTCGCCGACGATCTCGACGTCGTGCGCCCGCCGCAGGCACACCCGCACGCCGCGGCGCGCCAGTGGTTCGTCATCGACGACAAGCACGCGGATCATGCCGCCGGACCCGCAGCCGCACCCGCAAGCCGCGGGATCTCGATAAGCGTTTCCCAGCCACCATCCGGCGTGCCTTGCGCGGCGAAGCGACAGCCATCGCCGTACCGCGCGGCAAGCCGGGCACGTGTGTTCGCCAATCCCAGTCCGCCGCCTTCCGGACGCTTGCTCAGCATGCCCTCGGCACGATTGCGGATAAGGATGCGCACGACCTCGCCATCTCCCGTCACGCTGAGCGACAAGCTGCCGCCTTCGGCGAACGGCGCGATGCCGTGGCGGATCGCGTTCTCCACCAGCGGTTGCAGCAGCAGGTGCGGCACCGGCGTATCCAGCACGCCTGCATCGCACTGCACCGTAGCGGCCAGGCGCGCGCCGAGGCGGATCTGCTCGATCTCGATGTACTGCTGCACCTGGGTCAGTTCTTTGGCCATGCTCACGTCGCCTTGCCGCGTGGGCTCCAGGGTCGAACGCAGGAAGTCCGCCAGCAGCGCGATCATGCGCCGCGCCGCACTGGTTTCGCCTTCGCCGACCAGGGTGGACACGCCATTGAGCGTGTTGAACAGAAAGTGCGGCGTGATCTGGTAGCGCAATGCCTTCAGCTCCGCGTCGCGCGCCAGCGTTTCGGCGAGCAGCCACTGGCGCTCGCGCTGCTGCGCTTCCTGCCAATGCCAGGCACCGCGATAAAGCGCGGCCCACGCCACCAGCATCAGCGTAGGGCTGAAGGCGTTGGCGAAGCCGACGAAGGCCACCGCATACCAATGCGCCGACTCCGCTGGCGGATGGCCGAATGCCGTTTCCAGCGCGGCGCCGGTGGTCGAGCACACGATGCCCATCGCATAGGCGCAGGTGATGACGATGCCGAAGGTGCGCGGCCATGAAGCCTTCGCCACCGCCAGCCGATGGCTGATGGCGAGGATGGCCGGGCTGCACAGAAATGCCATCGCCGTGGTGCCGAGGAAATACATCAGCACCGGAAAAACATTGCGATAGGGCAGCGCGCCCAGCGCACTGACCACGCCATAGCCCAGCCAGCCACCGAAGTGGATCAGCCAGAACCGGGGGCGCTGCCTGGGATCGATGGATTCCGTCATGGGCAGCAGAGTTTGCGCCACGCCAGGTATGCGTGGAAGCCATCCGCGTACCGGTTGACGGCCGCAAGCGGTCCGTTCGCCGAAAAGCGCAACTGCACCGCCGGCACGGTTGCTAGCCTGCCGGCCGACTCCAGCGAGGAGTCTGGCCTGGAATGCGGGAGCACACGATGGCGAACGATGCATACAACGAGTCGACGCGGCTCATCATCAGGGCGACCTTGATCGCCGGTTTCCTGGACCTGAGTTCGGCCTTCGTCTATGCCATGCTCGAAGGCCACCCGCCGCTCGGCGTGCTGTTCGCCATCGCCTCCGGCGTCTGGCCCGGGGCGCGCAATGCGGGTCTGGCGGGCATGCTGGCGGGCGTGCTGCTGCATTTCGCCATCATGAGCGTGATGGTCTGGGTCTATGTGATGCTGGCGCGCCGGCGGGAGTGGGCCGTGCGGCATCCTTTCATCGCGGGCAGCCTCTATGGCCTGGGCCTGTGGTGCGTGATGTACCTGATCGTTCTGCCGCTGCGCTGGCCGGCGATCCTGCAGCGCGTGAGCATGGTCAGCCTGGGCGAACAATGGTTCAGCCATATCGTGCTGGTGGGTGTTCCGATCGCGCTGCTGGCCGCGCGCGACAGGCAGCCGCTGCTGCGGAAGGTCGCCATGGCGATGGATGGTTGATACGGCGCGCGCGAGCCAGGCCTGGCCGCCGCGCCCCACGACGACCCGCACTTCCAGCCGCACGCCACCGTTGCTATAGAGCGGCTAGAACGCGCGAGGTGCGACGCATGGCGACCCCACACGGCTTTCGCATGGCACGGCGCGGCATCGAGCGTCTCGCGCCCGGCTATGCGCCGCCCCGGCACCAGCACTACGAAGCCTACGCCACCGTGCTGTTGCGCGGCCGCTTCGAGCAATCGGGCTACGCCGGGCGCATGCGCGTCGCGGCAGGCGACGTCCTGGTGCAACCTACGCTCGATTGCCATGCCGACCGCATGCTCAGCGCCGGACTGACCGTGCTGCGCCTTGCCTGGCCGCGCGACGCGGGATGCGGCGGCGTCCATGCCGGCTGCGACGTGGACATGCTGGCGCGCCTGGCCGAGCGCGACGTGGTGGAAGCGGCCGTGGCCCTGCGCGAGCAGCTTGCGTACAGGCCCATGCGGCCAGCGCTGATGGAAGACCCCGCCGACGTCCTCGCCGCTGCCTTGATGCAAACCGATGCGCCGCGGATCAACGCATGGGCCGAGCACATGGGCCTTGCGCGCGAGACGGTGTCGCGCGGCTTCGCCCGCCTGTACGGCGTATCGCCCAGCGGCTTCCGCGCCGATGCGCGCGCACGCGCCGCATGGCTGCGCATCACCGGCGAATGCAAGCCGCTGGCGGAGATCGCCGCCGATTGCGGTTTTGCCGACCAGGCGCACATGACGCGTGCCATAACACGCCTGACCGGCGCCACGCCGACGGCCTGGCGCGCCAGGTCACATTCGTTCAAGACGCGCGCGAACGGCGGCGCCAAGCTGCCGGAATGATCACTCTTCTGCTCGCTCTTGCCCTGGCCGGCCCCGCCGAAGCTCCGCTCGAAACCACGCTGCGCGCGAAGGACCAGGCGCTGCTGGACGCCATCGCCCCCGGCGACCGTGCGCTGTGGGAACGCATGCTGGCGGACGACGCCATCTACGTCGACGAGAACGGCACGATCATGGACCGCCAGGCCTTCCTGACCTCGCTGGTGCCGCTGCCGCATGGTGTCAGCGGTTCCATTGCGATCACCGATTACCGCGTGCAACGGCATGGCGACAGCGCTTTCGTCATCCACCGGGACGAAGAGCGTGAGATGTTCCACGGCCAGGCGCTGCTGGCGCATTACCTGATGACGGAAACCTGGCGGCTCGAACGGAACGAGTGGAAGCTGGCTTCCGCGCACGTCTATGTAGTCAACGACGATCCACCGGCGATCGCGTTGCCGGCGGCAAAACTCGCCGAGTACACGGGCCGCTACCAGGCGGCGCCGGACTTGCGCTACGTGGTGCGTATCCAGGACGGCAAGCTGATGGGCGGCGCCGAAGGTGGACCGCTGCAGCCGCTGCTGGCCGAAGCCGCCGATGTGTTGTTTCTCAAAGGGCAACCGCGCAAGCGTCTGGTATTCCAGCGCGATGGGCGCGGCGCCATCGCCGCCTTCGCCGCGCGGCGCGAAGGGCACGATGTGATCTGGACCCGGCTGCCTTAGCCCGGTGCTTCAGGAAATCCAGCGCGGCTTCCCATGGCGGGAAGCCGCGCTGCCGCTTAGAACGAGTACGCCACCGAAGCACCCACGCCCCAGTCCGGACTGCCGTCGGTGAAGCCCTTGCTGGCATACACCTGCGCCTTCCACTGGCTGGCGAACTTGTACGAGTAGTAGCCGGTCACTTCGCTACGCGAGAAGCTCGTGCTGGCGGCTTTCTCGCGGTAGTCGTAGTACGCGCCGATGCTGCTCTGGTTGTCGATCTTGTAGCCCAGGCCGACATTCGCACCGAACACGTTGTTCAGGCGGATGTACTCGGAGCTGCCCAGCCAGGTGTAGCTGGCGCCGCCGAACACGGTCCAGCGGCCGAAGCCCTTGTACAGATCCACCGCTGCCGTGTAGTCGTTCTTGCCGGTGCCCAGGCCCTTGTCTTCGTCAGCCGTGCCGAACTTCACCTTGCCGGTGACATCGATGCCGAAGTTGGCGGCGTCGTTGCGGTAGGCCGAGTACGTGGCCGATGCAATGACATCGCCCAGGCCCGACGCCGAGCCCGTGGTGGTGTCGGCGGTGGTCGTCGTGGTGCCGCCCGATTGCCCTTTGCCTTTGCCCTTGCCGCGGCCATTCGGATTGCCGTTCTTCACCGGGCCTACGCCCGGGATCACGTTGTCCGGACCGGACACGCGGATGTACGGCACGACCAGCTTCAGCGACCAGTCGCCGGTGTCGTAGCCGAACGAAACCGGCACCTGGGTGATGTCGGTGGTTTCGGAAGTGCCGTACTTGCCGGAGGTGTAGTCGACGCCGGCGCCGATTTTCACGGTGGGCGCGTCTTCGGCGTGCGCCGCCTGGGCCATCAGGCCCAGCACGCCGAGGGCGGCGAGCGTGCTTGCATTCTTCAGCTTCATGTTCATTTCCTTGGGGCAGCAGCAAAAAGAAGGCCCTGCGCGGGCCTCCTCGTCTTGTCGTAGTTATCGGGCAGGCTCAGCGGCCGCCGTGTTCCGGCTTGTCGGGGCGCTCGGGCTTGTCCGGGCGATCGGCCTTGGCCGGGCGGTCGGGCTTGTCGGGACGATCGGCCTTCGCCACCTTGTCGGCTTTGTCAGCCTTGTCGGCCTTAGCGACCTTGTCCGCCTTCGGGCCGTGCTCGATGTCGGCGGTCGATGGCAGCGGGCCGTGCGCCTTGGCCTGGCCCATCACCTCGCCGACCTTGAAGCCGAGCGACTTGGCGATCTGTCCCCAGCCTTCGCCGGACGCACGCGCGGCGAGCACGCCGGACAACTGCACGGTGCCAGTGGAGGTGGTGATGGTGCCGCCGTTGAGCGCGGCTTGCAGATCGGCTGCCGTCGGATTGGCAATGCCGGCCTTGGTCAGTTCGGCCTGGGCCAGTGCCAGCGCGATATTGACGTTGCCCCAGCCCATCGGGCCGGTGGCCGGCGTAAAGGTGGTCTGCACGGCCGGCGTGGTTGCCGTGGCCGGCGTCACCAGCACTACCGACGTGCCGCCGCGCAGGCCGGTGACCAGCGCGTTGGCGTTGCCGGCAGAGCCGGCGAAGCTGGTGTAGGACGTGCTGATGCGGGTGGATTCCACCGTGGTGGTGGTCGTGGTCGTCGTCGTCGGTGCGGCCGCCTGCGCGGTCGCGCCTCCGGCGACGCCGAGGCCGATGGCCGCACTCAATACGGAAAACGCGAGGAAATGTTTTTTCATGATTCGCCCTGGCAACGCATGTGGGTTTGATGGGTTCCCCGCGAGGTACCGCTGCAAACGCGGCCGATGCACTCCGCACCTTTCATGTGGCATCGCAGCAGAATTGCGTGCTCCATGGCCTCGGCGGCGGATACTGTCCGAGTGAAGGAAATAAAAAAAGAATGCGCGCGCATAAAGTTCAGCGATCTGACGGAAATGCTTCAGCTGCGAGTTAAACGTCGGATCACGATGTGTTTTCCATCACGGAAACAAGGGTTTTTCCTTGCATCAAGCTTTCTGCAGGGAAAGCGATTCAGCGTTTCGGATGGCCGATATCCGGCGCATATTTTTGCGTTGTGGCATGGCGCGAGCTAACGTGGCGCGCGGTCATCGAAGGCCATGCATGTCCCACCCACTTTTTCGGGGAAGCCAATATGAAGCGCTTTTTCTCTCTGGCCATCGCGGCGGTCCTGCTTGGCGGCAGCGCACTTGCTCTGGCGTCTCCGCAGGACGGTCATGGCCACGGTCGCGGTCATGGCAACGGCAATGGCAATGGCAACGGCAACGGCAACGGCAACAGTCAGCAGTGGGACGACGATGGTCCCGGCCGCGGCCACAACCCCAAGAACGAGGGGCGCCATGACAACGGCAGGCATCTTGGCTGGTACAAGCGGGGCGAGCGCCTGCCGGATCGCTACTACAGCCGCACGTATTACATCACCGACTACGAGCGCTATCACCTGCGCCGCCCGGAACCTGGCTATCGCTGGGTACGCGCCGATGAAGGCCAGTTCTATCTGACGCTGATCTCCAGCGGCGTGGTGATCGATATCGCCACCGGGCTTTGATCCCGATCGGCGCGCCGCGGAGAGCTTGCTCCGGCGCGCCGCGCACCGCTCAAAAAAGTTTCTCCGGCGGTGTCGATTTTCGCGATACCCATTCGTCGTTTCCCTAAGAGGCCGATCCATTCGGCCCGAACCGGAGAACGGCGATGCGCGTGATGGTGCTGGTCAAGGCGACCGAAGACAGCGAGCAGGGCTTCAAGCCCACGGCCTGGAACATGCGGATGCTCGAGGCGATGGACCGCTACAACGATGAGCTGGCCAAGGCCGGCATCATGCTGTCCGGCGATGGCCTCAGGCCTTCCTCGGACGGCAAGCGCGTGGCCTTCGACGGCGCGGGCCGCCTGGTCATCGATGGGCCATTCGCCGAGACCAAGGAGCTGGTGGCCGGCTTCTGGCTGTGGCAGGTGAAGGACATGGACGAAGCGGTGGCGTGGGTGAAGCGCTGCCCCAATCCGATGCCGGGGCCGAGCGAGATCGAGATCCGGCCCTTGTACGAGATGGACGATCTCGGCCTGGGTGCGGATGCCTGACATGTTCAGGTATGTGCCTATGGGTTGCGATCGCCCCGGGCCAAATCGGCATGGGGCGCGGTATCGCTGCAGCCATGTATGTACCGCTCTGAAACCGCGAGTGTGTGCCATTGCACGAAGCGCGGTCGTATCGGCCCCATGCACACATAAATTTGCAAGGCGATGCAGATACTCGGTGGTTGCCACGCCCGGTGGCGATCATCGAGAGCTTTGCATGAATATCTGCAACCGTAATCCCGGCGCGCCGCGGGCTGGCGCCCGGCGCATCCGCCACGTGCTGGCCATCGGCGCCGCACTGGCCGCCGCGCCGTTGACCGCCGCCTTCGCGCAGAGCCAGCCTTTCGTCGCTGCCGGTTCGTCCAACCAGGTGGCGGTGGCGAAGGCCTTGCAATCGCTGCCCGCACGCAGCGCCTTGCGCACTTCGCTGCAAAGCCAATGGCCTGCCGATCCAGCCGCAGCCGGCGCTGCCTACGATCGCCTCTCCGGCGAGATCCACGCCGCGGTCGGCACGCAGATGATCGAGGACAGCCATTTCGCCCGGGACGCGGCTTTTGCACGGCTTTCCTGCGCGGCCGGCTGCGCCGACGGCAGCCATCTGTGGGCGCAGGCCGCCGGCGGCTGGAGCCACCAGGGCAACAACGGCAATGCCGGCGCCATCTCGCGCGACATGGGCGGCGTGATGGGCGGCGTCGATACGCTGATCTTCGACAACCGCTGGCGCGTCGGCCTGCTGTTCGGCTACGACCATGCGCGCATCGACGCCGACAGCCGCGACTCTACCGCCACCACGCACGACACCACCTACGGTGCGTATGCGGGCACGCAGTGGGGTGCGTTCACGCTCAAGCTGGGCGCGGCGTACGTGCGCCACGACATCGCCACCGACCGCTTCGTGCAGGTGCCCGGGCTCGCCGCGGCGCACCTCGGCACGGATTACTACGGCCATACCGCGCAGGTCTTCGGCGAACTCGGCTACGGCGTGCATTGGGGCGGCAGCACCTTGCAGCCGTATCTGCAGCTGGCCCAGGTGCGGCAGAACTTCGAGTCGTTCCGCGAATCCGGCGGCGCCGCGGCGCTGGCCGGCGGCAGCCACGACGCGGACGTGACGTACTCCACGCTCGGCGTGCATTTCGTGGCGGACAGTTTCCAGCTCGGCACGGTGGCGGTGAATGCACGCGCCGGCCTGGCCTGGCGCCACGCCACGGGCGATGTGGACGTCAACCACGCCTTGGTCTTCCGCGCGGGCGGCAGCGCGTATGACCTGCACGGGCTGGTGGTGAGCCGCAACGTCGGCGTGCTCGATGCCGGCCTGGATTTCACGCTGGCGCCCGACGCCGTGTTCTCGCTGAGCTATACCGGTCAGGCCGGCAGCCAGCGCCTGGTGGATCAGAACGTAACAGCAGCGATGTCGGTGCGCTTCTGAGGCGTGTGCCTAAGGGCGGTGGCCGGACGACCATCGCCCTTAGGCACCACGTGCAGGGTGCGCTCACTACAACCTTTGCACGGAGGAAGCCAGCCATGAGCATCACCATTACCGCATTCGAGAAGTCGCCCGACGGCGGCAAGGGACTGGCGCGCGATACGCGTGTCCGCTGGGCGCTGGAGGAAGCGGGGCTGCCGTACGAGGTGCGCCTGGTTTCACCGAAGGCGATGAAGGAGCCGGCGCATCTGCGGCTGCATCCGTTCGGCCAGATTCCCACCTACGAGGAAGACGGGCTGGCTTTGTTCGAAACCGGCTCGATCGTGTTCCATATCGCCGAGCACCATGCGCAGCTGCTGCCGCGCGATGCGCATGCGAGGGCGCGTGCGATCACCTGGATGTTCGCGGCGCTCAATTCGGTGGAGCCACCGATCCTGGATCTGGTCACCGTCAGGATCATCGAGGGCGACAAGCCCTGGTCCAAGGAGCGCACGCCCCTGGTGCAGGAGCGCATCCGCCAGCGGCTGCATCAGCTGGCCGCCCGCCTGGGCGATGCGGAATGGCTCGATGGCGCATTCAGCGCGGGCGATCTGTTGATGGTGTCGGTGTTGTTGAGGCTGAGGCCGTCGGGGATGCTGGATGAGTTTGCGAGTCTGGCGGCCTATGTCGCGCGGGGCGAGGCGCGGCCGGCGTATCAGCGTGCGTTTGCGGCGCAGTTGGCGATCAATGCGGCTTGAATCGTGGTGATCCGCCACTCTCCGTACCGCCAACCTGGCGCGACCATGCGAGACAGCATCGTTCCGGCCTGCGCCGGAATGATGGGCCAAGAGTTTTTCTCCGGCGGCCATCTAGCCGCCTGAAACCCCTGGGCTTCCCACTCAACTTTTTGCGACGCAGCGTGACAGCTCGCCCGTTCAGCGCCTTAATTGGCGCCCGGGGATTTAGATCGATCCAAATAAAGCGTGATTCGGTTCATGCCGCGGAGACGACAGAACTGACGCTTTTCCGGCGCCGTTAGTTTCAATCGATCCAATGACAGAGGAGGGCAAACGCGCATCCGCAGCACGTGATCGAACGGGGGATATCAGCGCCGATGCAAAACGGCGCGCACCATGTAGGGGAGAGCAATGACTTACCAGTCGCATGTGTTCACTCGCAAACCGCTGTACATCGCACTCGCTTTAGCCACTTTAGCCATGGGCAACGCACCCACGGCAGCCTTCGCCACACAGCCGGCCGCAGCTGCCGCGACGCCTGCCGCCACACCGGCGGCGCAACCGCAACAGGCCGCCGACGGCGCGCAATCCAGCAGTACCGACGAGAAGAAAACCGGCAAGGACAAGAATGGGGACAACCGCAACCCCACCACCTTGCAGACGGTCGTGGTCACCAGCTTCCGCCAGTCGGTCGACCAGAACATGCAGGACAAGCGCGATTCCAATTCCATCGTCGAAGTGATCAATGCGCAGAACATCGCTCAGTTCCCGGCCAAGAACATCGCCGATGCCCTGGCGCACGTACCCGGCGTGGTGATCAGCCGCGAGTCGGGCGAAGGCAAGACCGTCAGCATCCGCGGCCTCGCGCCCGAGCTGACGCTGACCCAGTTGAACGGCAACTATGTGGCATCGGCCGACACCTCGGCGGGCCTCTCGCGTTCGTTCAACTACACCTTGTTCCCGGCCAACATGTTCGCGGACATCAAGCTCTACAAGAGCCTTGAAGCGCGCCTGGACGAAGGCGGCATCGGCGGCAACGTCGACCTGCGCACGCGCCGTCCGCTGGAGATGGCGGCGAACGAAGGCTTCATCTCCGGCACCGCCGCCAGCTCCGACACCAGCTCGAAGACGGAACCGCAGGTCTCCGCACTGTGGTCGTGGAAGAACAAGGACGAAACCTTCGGCGTCCTCGTCGCGGGCTCCTACCAGAAGCGCCAGGCGACCACCTACGAAGCCGATGCCACCAGCTGGCACTGGTGGTCGGACAACTGCACGGACCACACCACCTGCACCCAGCCGCCGGTGAACGTCAACGGCAGGCCGTATCCGTCCGCGGTCAACAACAACATCGACCTGTGGGGCAATGGCGTCGTCGACCAGGCCGGGCACGTCTCCAACGGCTTCTGGATGCCGCAGCAGTTCGCCACCAGCCGCAACGACCTGACCCTGAAGACCAAGGGCGCCCAGGCCACGATGCAGTTCAAGCCGAGCGACCACTTCCTGCTGACCGGCAACTACTTCCGCTTCCAGCGCCAGCAGACCCAGATCACCAACACCCTGGAAATTCCCGAGTGGGGCCTGCCCAACAACAGCAACTACGCCGACCAGAACGGCCGCCTGCTCGCGCCCAACGGCCTGACCTTCGACAAGTCCGGCACGATCGTCACGGGGGCGAACTACGTGTTGCCGCCGGCGGGCGTCGGATGCAATGCCGCGGTGAATCCGGTCACCGGCGCCGCCCGCCAGGCGGTGGACGTGTGCTCGACGGAAATCCCGTGGCTCAACGGCAATTACTCCGTCGAGAAGGCCACCTCGCAGACTCTCAACCTGGAAGGCGAATGGGATAACGGCGGCAGCCTCAGCGGCTCGTTCAACGTCGGCCGGACCTGGGCCAAGGGCGGCCCCTCCATCGAACTGGGCATGGCGGCCAAGCCGCGCAATTTCGTGAACGGCCAGTGGGTGGACGGCAGCACCGGCGCGGCCTGGACCTTCAGCGGCAAGCCGGGCATCGTCGCCGACCAGTCGGTACTGCAGAACATGCTGGCCGGCGCGGGCCAGGTCGACCTCGGTTCGACCGGCTCCAACATGGTCAATACCCGCACCTCGCAGAACTTCGCGCAGGCGGACTTCACCTGGGCGTTCGAGTCGTCGTGGCTGCAGTCGCTGCAGTTCGGCGCCAAGTACAGCGATGCCAATGCCGAACAGCAGAGCAACGAGGTGCGCTGGTACTGCAAAGGCACCACCTCGCAGTTCCAGACCTGCGATCCGACCGCGGGCCAGCTGCCGGCGAGCTTCCTCCTGCCCAATTACCTCAACGGCGCGAACCATGCCTACGAGGACAGCATCTTCCCGGCGATCAATTTCCCGGCGTACTACAACCATCTCAATTCGACCTACGACCGGGTGATCTACAACAAGCCGCAGAACAAGTCGTCGATCGGCGAGAAGATCGCCGCCGCCTACGTGCAGGCGAACTTCGACACGGGCACCATCCGCGGCAACGTCGGCCTGCGCTTCGTCTCCACCAAGCAGGACCTCACGGTCGCCAACCAAGTCACCACCAACAACGCGGTGTACTACCACGATGCCGGCGGCAACATTCTGATCTGCCCGGCCTCGGGCATCAACGCGGGCGGCGGCAAGTGCGCGCCGGGCGACTTCCAGTACCTGCCGCGCGAAGTGGCGGTGGTGGAGAACTTCACCAACTCGACCACCAACAAGCGCTACAACAAGCTCCTGCCGAGCTTCAACGTCGCCTGGACCATCGCCGACCAGTTCGTCCTGCGCGCCGCCGGCTCGCAGGCGCTGGCACGCGCCAACTACACCGACCTGGCCCAGCTCGGCCAGCTCACCAACAACACGCAGGACTACTACAACGACCGCAAGCAGTTCGGCGCGCCGCTGCCGGGCTGGTACGGCTCCGGCGCCAACGCCGAGCTGAAACCCTTCACCGCCACCCAGTTCGATCTCGCCGGCGAGTGGTACTACGCCCCCCACGGCGTGGTCGGCATCGACCTGTTCCAGAAGAAGGTGAAGAACTTCGTCGTCCCGGTCACCGTCAACAACATCGACGTGAACGTAGGCGGTACCCAGACCAACTTCCGCCAGTACAGCACCAATGCCAACGGCCGCTCCGGCACGTCGAAGGGCATCGAGCTTTACGCGCAGCACACCTGGGACTCGGGCTTCGGCTATATCGCCAACTACACGCTCAACAAGACCAACGAAACCGCGGTGACGCTGGGCGACACGCAGGTGGGCAAGGCGGAGCTGATCGGCAGCGCGAAGTACGCGGCGAATATCTCGCTGTTCTACGAAAAGCACGGCCTGCTGCTGCGCGCCAGCGAGAACTGGACGGGCCGCACCATGCAGGGCCTGGCCGCGGGCTTGCCGATCTATGCACAGCCGTATCACCAGATCGATCTGAACGGCGACTACGAGATCAACAAGCACTTGATGGTCACCGCGTCGATCATCAACTTCAACAAGGCCACGCCGCACACCTACCTCGGTGGCGACACGCGCGCGCGCCTGGTCCAGTTGATGTATCCGGGCCGGCAGTACTACCTGGGCGTGACCTACAAGTTCGGTGGAGACAGCAACCGGTAAGCAGGAACGACGGGGCCGGGTGCATCACCCGGCCCCTGTTCTTTTCCAGAAGGAAAACCGCATGAATACCTCCATGGCACGCCTTCCCCATCGTGCCGTCGCGGCCGCGCTGTCGGCGCTCGCCGTGGTGACTTCAGCGATGGCCGCACCGGCGCAGGACTCCATGCATGCGGCTCCCGCCACGGCGCCGGTGGACATCGCCAATCCCCTGGTCGGCACCGCCCCGCTGGACCGGCAGGAACTGATCGGCAATGCGCCGCCTCCGGGCGAGCCGCTGTATTCCGGCATGACCCCGCCCGGCGCGAGTCTGCCGCAAAGCTCGACCGAAGCGGCGCCGGTCAATATCAATGTCGATCTCAGTTACCCGACCGGCGTGGCCACTTCGTACGGCTATGGACGCCCTACGATGATCGGCTTCACCGGCGGCGGCGGTTCGACCTATGGCGGGCGCGGCACGCCGATGGTCATGCCGGTGGTGGGCGACTGGACGGTGCCGCCGGATTACACGCCGGCGTATTACGACAAGGCCAGCGAGCGAGCGTCGCCCGGTTACTACGCGGTGGATCTGGCCAGCTTCCACACCAGGGCGGAGCTGACGGCGACGCAGCGGACCACGCTGATGCGCTTCACCTTCCCGGCGAGCCGCCGGTCCAACGTGGTGATCAATCTGCGCCGCGCTGGCGGCGAGGTGGAAGTGGTTGGCGACCGTACGATCCGCGGCGTCAGCACGGATGGCCGCGCGTCGCGCGACCCCAATGGCGCCTGGTTCGTGGCGGAGTTCTCGCGGCCGTTCGCGGCGTTCGGCAGCTTCCATGCAAACCGCGAGCACGAGGGTTACGGTATCGGTGGGCAGGATGTGGAGGCCAGCCGGCGCAAGATTTCCGGCAGCTATGCCGGCGCCTACGTCACGTTCGATACCCAGGCCGGCGAGCAGGTACTGGTAAAGATCGCGCATGGCCACAGCGCCGAGGAAGCCGAGCAGCGGCTGCGTGCCGAAGATCCTGCGTGGGATTTCGACGGGATCCATGCGCGCGCCCGTGCAGCCTGGGCGCAGCTGTTCGAGCGCGTCGAAGTCACCGGAGGCACGCCGAAGCAGCGCATGCTGTTCTATTCGACGCTGTACCACTCGTTTGCCAGTCCGCGCCTGGTGGCGCGCAAGGGCGAGCGCTTCATCGACAGCAAGGGCCAGGTGCAGGTCGCCGGCTACGACCGCTACGGCCCCGTGCCATTCTGGGATACGGGCCGCAACCAGATCGTGCTGCTGATGCTGCTGGAACCGAAGGTGGTGCAGGACATCATGCGTTCCGAGCTGGATATGGCGCGCGAGCGGGGCTACATGAACACCTCCTTCCATGGCGACCATGCGGTCTTTCTTTACGACGGCGCGTGGCAGCGCGGCATTCCGTTCGATTACGCCTCCGCCTATGCGTATCTGCGCAAGAACGCCACCGACCCGAACGGGCCACGCGGTTATCTGGCCGAGTACATCAAGAACGGCTGGATCTCCGATATCGTTCCGCCGGGAAATCCCAGCCCGCCTTATGCCGGCGGCAAGGCTGGCGCCGCGACCACGCTGGAATACGCCTGGGACGACCATGCGCTGGCCGATGTCGCCAGGCGCCTGGGCAAGGCGGAAGACGCGCAGATGTTCATGCGCCGCGCCGCGAGCTATCGCAACGTATTCGATCCTTCGGTGGGTTTTGTTCGTGGACGTACCGAGGACGGCCAGTGGATTTCGCCATTCGATCCGGGCGAGCCGTACTACAACTTCATGATGAAGGAGGCGTCGGGTTGGTCCACGCTGTGGCTGGTGCCGCATGACGTGCAGGGCCTGATCGAACTGCTCGGCGGACGCGATGGATTCAATGCCAAGCTGGACGCATTCTTCTCCACGCCTTATCGGCCCAAGGGTATCTGCCGCGATTGCACCGGCCTGATCGGGCAATACGTGCAAGGCAACCAGCCGGATCAGCAGGCCGCCTATCTCTATGCGTGGAGCGGGCAGCCGTGGAAGACGCAGGCGCTGGTGCGCCGTGTTCTCGAAGATCTCTACGGCAGCGATGCCAGTGGTTATGGCTATCCGGGCATGGACGACCAGGGTTCGACCTCGTCCTGGTATGTGCTGAGCGCGATGGGTTTCTATCCGGTCGATCCGGCGACTCCCGATTACATTATCGGCAGCCCGATTTTCGACCGGGTGCGTTTGCGCATGGGCAATGGCAAATCGTTCGAGATCGTCGCGCGCAATAACTCGGCGAAGAATATTTATATCCAGTCCGCGACGCTCAATGGCAAGCCATGGAACAAACCATGGTTCAGCCATGCCGACATCGCTGGCGGCGCGACGCTGGAACTCCAGATGGGGCCGGAGCCGAACAAGGCGTGGGGTGCGGATCCGGGCGATGCACCGGCGTCGATGACCGCCGCGCACTGAAGCCGGATTACTGGTTATTCGAATTCCAGGGAGGCAACGCCAAGCTGAGACTGAGGCTTCGTGCATGTGCCCCTTCACTTTGATATGGGGCGCCTTCATTTGTCGCAGACGCGGCGTTCTGCCTCGACGTCCAAGAATGTCCCCGCGGCCGTAAACGCGCACGCCGGTCCGCACCCATTCGCCATGTGCGCACGAGGACTTCAACATGCCCAATACCAACAACCCCGGTAATCGCGGTGGTGATCACGCCTCGCACGAGCAGCACGTCAAAGCAGGCCAGCAGAGCCACAAGAACGATAGCGACAGCAGCAACAAGCAGGCAGGCTCCAGCGGCCAGCGTGGCGGCAGCCACGAGCAGCACGTGAAGGCTGGCGAGCAGAGCCACAAGAACCGTTGATCTTTTCAGGGCGGCCTTCGGGCCGCCCGCGCGGCGGCGCTTACCGTTTCTTGAGGTAACGCAGTACCGCCGATTCCAGCCGCCGCGGGTGACGACTCTTTTCCGGCGGCACCATGCGCGACAGACTGCCGTCTTCCCAGCCCGTAAAAGCGCGCGGATGGATGTATGAAGCGCGGCAGACGCTCGGTGTATTGCACAGCACACCGGCCACTTGCTTGACTATTTCGTTGACCGCCTGCTGCCTGGCGCGCTTGGGTTTGTCAGGCGGCACCGGCGTGCGCGCCAGCAGGCCGATGGCATATACCGTGCCGGACCAGGTGCGGAAATCCTTCGCGGTGAAATCGCCGCCGCCGATTTCGCGCAGATAATCGTTGACCATGCCCGAGTCCACGGCCTGCCGTTTGCCGTCGTCGTCCAGGTATTGGAACAGGCGCTGCCCGGGCAGTTGCTGGATGCGCGACAGCAGCCGGACCAGGCGCGGGTCGTCGAGCTCGATCTCGCTGCGGCGTCCGCTCTTGGCTTTGAAGCTCAAGCGTAGTCGGCCGCGCCGCGGATGCACGTGATAGGAGCGCAGGGTGGTCAGGCCATAGCTGCCGTTCTCGCTGGCATACGGTTCGTTGCCGATGCGGATCTGCGTGGTGTCCAGCAGGCGCACCACCAGGGCGAGCACTTTTTCCCTCGGCCATCCCGGCAGCGCCAGGTCGGCGCGGACCCTGCGCCGGATACGCGGCAGCGCCGCGCCGAAATCCCTGATGTGCTCGAACTTCCTGCCGTCGCGGATGCCGCGCCAGCGCGGATGGTAGCGATACTGCTTGCGTCCCTTGGCATCGCGGCCGGTGGCCTGAAGGTGGCCGCGCGGATGCGGGCAGATCCATACGTCGCGATAGGCCGGCGGTATTGCCAGCGCTCGGATGCGTGCCAGCACATCTTCCCGCGTCACGCGGCGGCCTCGTGCATCCAGATAGACGAAACCCTTGCCGCGGCGATATCGCCGCAAGCCTGCCTGATCGTCGCTGACATACATGAGCCGCACCGCCGCGGCGTCCGATGCGGCAGCAGCAGGTTTTCGTCGCGCCATTCCCGATTTCCTCGCCGGAGGTTTTCAGGTTTTCATCCGCGATGTGAAAGCGCCGCTTGAGCCAGATGAAAGTGAAGGCGAATGCTTAAACGCTATGCCTGGATTTCACGGCCGTGCCACCGCGTTCTTCCTATAAAAACGCCTGCCGTAATGCGGCGAACTGGAGGATGTCATGGACAAGAATCGCATCGAAGGCACCAAGCACGAAGTCAAAGGCGCCATCAAAGAAGGCGTAGGCAAGATCACCGACAATCCGGCCAAGCAGGTAGCCGGCAATGTCGAAAAGAATGCCGGCAAGATCCAGAAGGAGGTCGGCAAGGAACGCGATCGCCAGCGGGACGAAGACGAGCGCCATTGATCCGCGCCGCGTCGTTCGACAATGGCCCTGGTGCCATGCCGCGACGGCATGGCACCGGGCCTGGGCGATCAGTGATTGAACACCCCGGTGCACTGGTCGTTCTCGCAGGTGAAATCCACCTGGGAGGCGCGGCCTGCGAAAAGCGGAATGCCACCCACCGTGGCGAGCGTCTTGCCATCGCGCTCCAGCGACACCTCGTAGGTGCCCGGCGGCAGCGCGGAGAGGTTGTAGCGGCCCTTGCTGTTGGGCGAGCCGTGGCGGGTGATGCCCTTGTCGCTGTGCACGGTGACCGAGGCGTCCGTGGGGCTCTTGCCGAGAATGCTGGAGCTGGTCGACTGCGCGTAGGCGGCGTTGACGGCGACGATGCCGAACGCGCTCACGGCAATCGCCGTCATGAGCTGGAACGCATGGCGGCGTGCGGTTTTCTGGCTGGTCTTCATGTGGGTTCTCGGAGATGGGGGCACGGCAAACCGGTCGACCGCTTGCGCAGCAGCCGGTTTGCGATCGATGTCAGTTGAAGCGAGGCAGTGGGGACTGCCGAGGTCATTATCTTTTAGCGGAAGCGTTTTTTCTTGCGACTTCTTCGCGCCCGATCGCCCGGATCATTTTCTCCAATGACCCATGGCGAAGGCGTGCCTAAGTTACCCAAGGCGACTCGGGCGAGACATGTGAAAGTCGTAATGGATTTTTTCGGCGCGGGCCGGCTGGTGTCATGCCGGAGGATCAAGGAAAACCGGAAGGCGCTCTGGGGGAAGCCGGACTACAGCATGCAGGCATCGTCCCGGCCGCTGGCCGCGGACTCGTTTGACAACCGCCACGCCGGCCGGAAAATCGCGATGCGCCGATGGCGCTTCTTTGACCGCCGCATGACGTACCGGAGCCTGATGCGATGGACAGTACGGACATCCTGCGTTTCCGCGCCACGATCGGGATCAACAACATCAATCCTTACGTGCTGGTGAGTGCGCGCGATGCGCAACGGCTGAAGCAGGGCTGGCGCAGGCCGATGCCGGTGCGGGTCCGGGTGAACGGCGTGCCGGAGGCGTGGTGGCGTATCAATATGATGCCGCTGGGCGACGGCTCGTTTTACTTGTACCTGCATGCCGAGGTGCGCAAGGCGGCAGCCAGCCAGGTGGGCGATGCCGTCGACGTGGAGCTCGCGTTCGACGATGGCTATCGCAGCGGACCGGTCCATCCCATGCCCCCGGAGTTCAGTGCGGCGCTGGAAAGCAATCCGGTCGCGCGGCAGGCCTGGGAGGCTTTGATTCCAAGCCTGCAGAAGGAAATCCTGCGCTATTTCCAGCAAGTGAAATCAGCCGAGGCCAAGGCGCGGCATCTCGAGCGCGCGATGTATGTGCTGTCGGGTGGCCAGTCGCGTTTCATGGCGCGTTCGTGGAGCGGCGGCCAAGTAAGCTGAATCATTGCCCCGGACCGGTGGCGTCGAAAGGCCATGCCTGCCTGCATTGACGACCGCATGACGCAACCTTGATCGTCAGCGGGCCATGTTGGCGCTACCGCCCTGGGAGCCGCGCATCATGAGCGAGAGCAAAGAGCAGAAGCATAAACCGCGTCGACCTGCGGGGACCTCCGGCTATCCCGAGCCTCAGCCGGTGCCGAATCGCAAGGGCAGCAGCATGCCCGATGCCCAGACGCCGCATGAGCCGCAGAATTCTCCACGGCAGAAGCCCAAGCCTTCCTCGTAGCTGCCGTTGCATCCACCCTGTGCCACCTTCATTCCAAAGTAGACGCATGTCGCCCCCTCCCGCAGCGAGCGGGAGGGGGCTTTCCTGATGCAGCCCTTGAGGCTGGCGATACAGCAGATTACTGATAGCGCGCTACAACGAACGTCGTCGGCGAGTTGCCGTAACCCGAGACGACGATCTTGCCGTCGCTCTGGATGGCGAGCCCCTGGATCGCGGCATTCGCGCTGCCGACGGCGGTGGTCACCGGACCGAAGCTGTAGTCCTGGTTGCCGAGCTGGTCGTAGCGATTCAAGGTCAGCTGGCGATAGCTGCCTGCACTGGAGTAGCCACCGACGATGATGCCGCCGCCGGCATCGATGGCCACGTCGCTGCCGATCGCATCGCCGCTGCCGATCGCGGTAAGCACCTTGCCCGTGCTGGCACCGAAGCCGCTGTCCAGCGCGCCGGCGGTCGTGTAGCGGACCGCGGCAAAGCGGTAGTAGCCGCCGCTGCTGCTGTTCGCATAACCGGCGGCGACGATCTTGCCGTCGCCCTGGATCGCCAGCGACGTGGCGATGGCGGCGTTGCCGCTGAAGGTGCCGCCCACATTGGTCAGGACCTTGCCGCCGGTACCGAACGTGGTGTCCAGCGCGCCCGTGGTGGTGTAGCGCGTCAACGCGAAGACGGTGCCGCCGCTGGACGCATAGCCGGCCAGTACCGGCTTGCCGTCGGCCTGGATGGCCAGGCCGTTGGCGTAGGCCGAGCTGGTGCCGAGCGCCGAGGTGACCATGCCGGTGCCGCTGCCGAAGCTGTAATCCAGGCTGCCGCTGCTGGTAAGGCGCGCCAGCGCAAAGCTGGAGCCCGCATAGCCCGCCACCCAGATCGAGCCGCCCTGCACGGCAACGGCGAAGGCTTCCGAGGCGCCCGCATAGAAACTGACGGTCGCCTTGCCCGAGCTGCCGAACGTCGTGTCCAGCGAACCATCGGTGTTGTAGCGATAGACGGTGAAGTTGCGGATGGAGCTGAAGTTCGGGCACGAGGTGCCTGCGACGACGATCTTGCCGTCGGTCTGCAGGGCGAGTGCGCGCGCCTGTCCCGAGCAGCTGCCGGACGGCGTGGTGGTGACCTTGCCGGTGCCGTTGAAGCTTGTATCCAGCGCACCGCTGGCCGTATAGCGCGCCAGCGCGAAGTCGCCGCCGACGTCCTGGCCGGCGGTGACGATGCGGCCGTCCGGCTGGATGACCGTCCGGGCAGCGGAACCGTAGGCGCCAAAGGCGGTGGAGGTGATGCCGGCCGAACCGAACGCCGGGTCCAGCGATGCGGCCTGGGCGAACGTTGCAACGGCGCTGACGGCACTGATGGCGATGCCGAGCGATACCTTCATGGTGGTGCTGATCACTGATGCTTCTCCCTGTTGAATAACGTCAAATCTATTTGAGGCTCAATGCAAATCACCTTCGCCAGCTGCGTGGCCCCCTGCCAGCAGCGCTGCCCTCCCTGAAGTGAAATCGGATCTTGATGGATCCCCCCTGCGCTGGCCTGACGGCGATCGGCTGATCGGCCGGAAACCCTGGCCCGAGGCGGGTCCGCAAGCGGTCGTTGCGACCCGGTAATCATCCAATTTCGCTGTCTCACGGACTGCGCCGATCGGGGTTTTTATTCGTGCAACCGGCACATGGATGGGCATGCCCGGGAGTCCATTCCCAGCGCCACCCCATGACTTCCAGCGCATGGACTATCCATAACTTCACACTATGCTTCACTCAAGGCTAAGTAGCCCAGAGGGTGAGCCAGGTGGAAGACGTCGCCGGCCTGTTGAAGAAATTCCAGAAGGAGCTGTCGGCAGGCACCGTGTCCCTGGTGCTGCTGGCGGTACTGGGTCAGTCGCGGCAGCCGATGTACGGCTACCAGATCGCCAAGCGGCTGGAGGAAGTGGGCGAGGGCGTGCTGGCGGGGAAGCAGAGCGCGCTTTATCCGGTGCTGCGCAACCTGGAGGCCTACGGCTTGCTGGAAAGCGAAGTCGAGCCTTCGGTCAGCGGGCCGCCGCGCCGCTATTACCGCATTACGAAGCTGGGCCGCGAAGCGCTGCGCGAGTGGGTGGCGGCGTGGAGCGCTACCCGCGATTCCGTCGATACCGTCTTGCAAGGAGGGGTGACATGAACACGCCGCGCACCATCGCGCAATACCTGGAGCAGCTGCGCGCCGCGCTGGCCGGTGCCGATCCGGCGCTGATCCAGGACGCGCTCTACGACGCCGAGGAACACCTGCGCGCCGAGCTGCAGGAGCATCCGGGCATATCGCAGGAAGACATGCTGGCCAAGGTGGTGGGCAGCTACGGTTCGCCCGAGGAAGTGGCCGACATCTACCGCGACCAGGAGATCAAGATCCAGCGCGCGCTGCGTCCGCCGCCGCCGCCGAAGCGCCATTCGCTGTTCGGGCGCTTCTTCGGCGTCGCCGCCGATGCGCGCACCTGGGGCTCGCTGTTCTACATGCTGCTGGCGCTGGCCACCGGCATCATCTATTTCACCTGGGTGATCACCGGCATCTCGATGTCGGCGGGCCTGGCGGTGCTGATCGTCGGCATTCCCTTTATCGTGCTGTTCTTCGGCACGGTGCGCGGGCTGTCGCTGATGGAAGGGCGCATCGTGGAGACGATGCTGGGCGTGCGCATGCCGCGGCG
Organism: Dyella marensis; assembly: GCF_049532885.1. Lineage (NCBI taxonomy): Bacteria > Pseudomonadati > Pseudomonadota > Gammaproteobacteria > Lysobacterales > Rhodanobacteraceae > Dyella > Dyella marensis. The sequence continues at coordinate 3,604,919 of NZ_CP064029.1, read as the reverse complement.
TCCGCCATTTCCGGTGGCCGGCCGTTCGCTGATGAGCCGCATCGGCGCCATGTTCACCGACGCGCGCACCTGGACCACCATGCTGTACATGGTGCTGATGCTGCCGCTGGGCATCGTCTACTTCACCATCACCGTGACCCTGCTGTCGGTGTCGATCGCATTTATCGGGGCGCCGCTGGCCTGGACCTTCGGTGACTTCGACCACGAACTGGCCACCATCAACTGGGGCTATGGCGCGCACGTTCCTACGTTCGGCGATGCACTGGTGCTGCTGGCCGTCGGCGTGCTGCTATTGTTCGCCACGCTGCACCTGGTGCGCGGCCTCGGCCGGATGCATGGGCTGATCGCCAAGAGCCTGCTGGTGTCGCGCAGCGTCAACTGATCCCTGCCAGTCCGTCGCCGGAGGCCTCATGCTTCGTACGCGTTCGTGCCTGATCTTCGCGCTGTGCCTGTCGTCGAACTTCGCAGCAGTGGCGGCGGATGCGCCGCCTTTCGAGCCCGCACAGGCGAAAGCCTGGTTCGCCGAGGCGACGCAGCAATGCCAGAAGGACGGCGGCAAGCTATGGGGTGCCAGCCTGTGCGGCCCGATCATGCTGGTCGATCCGCCCACCCGCCGCGTGATCGCCAACCAGGCGGACGCGCAAGGTTTGCTGAAAGCCGAGCAGGGCGTGTTCACCGGCCACCTGCCGGACGACGTCTCCTTCGCCAACAGCTCGCTGGACTGGGCCGGCGTGCGCTGGGCGCAGATGGGCTGGCCGCTGCCGGCGGATGCGGGCCAGCGGCGCGTGCTGATGGCGCACGAGTCCTTCCATCGCATCCAGTCGCAGGTGGGCCTCGATCCGCCGCATGAGCTGGGCAACGATCAGCTCGACACCTTGCAGGGCCGCTACCTCATGCAACTGGAGTGGCGTGCCCTGGCCAAGGCCGTGGCGGCCGCCGACGACAAGGCACGGCGCAGCCACGCCGCGGATGCGCTGCTGTTCCGCGCGGCGCGCTACCGGCAATTTCCCGACGCCGCGCAGAGCGAGCGCTCGCTGGAACGCAACGAAGGCCTGGCCGAATACACCGGCATCGCGATCGGCGCGGTGTCGCCCGCAGAGCGCACCGCGCTGACCGCGGACGACCTGGTTTCGCACGTGTCGGCGCCCAGCTTCGTGCGCTCGTTCGCCTATGCCACGGGGCCGGGCTATGGCCTGCTGCTGGATCGCTATCTGCCGGCGTGGCGGCAACGCATCAGAACGCCGGACACTGGACTCTCCGATCTGCTTGCCGGTGCACTGGGCATCAAGAACGCCAACGCCACCGACGCCGAGGTGCAACGCCACGCCATCGCCTACGACGGCCCCGCGCTGCTCGCCGCGGAACAGGCGCGCGAGCAGCGCCACCAGCAGGACATCGCGCGCTACAAGGCGCTGCTGGTCGACGGCCCGCGCCTGGTGCTGCCGCTGCACGAGCCGAAGGTGATGTTCAATCCCAGCACCCTGGTGCCGCTGGGCGAGGCGGGTACGGTCTATCCCACCATCAAGGTGCTGTCGGACTGGGGCGCCATCGAAGTGAGCGCGGGCGCGTTGCTGGCGCCGGACTGGAAGCATCTCTACGTGGCCGTGCCGGGCAAGCAGGCCGCACGCACGGGCACCATCGCGGGCCCGGGCTGGACGCTGAAACTCAACGACGGCTGGCGGATGGATGCCGGCGAACGACCGGGCGACCTGCTGGTGTCGCCTGCCAACCAGGGCGCGCACTGAGCGCACCGCGCACGAGGTTCTTAGATGCAGGACACGCTGGGATTTCTGATCGGCCGCTGGAGCGGCGAGGAACAGATCGCCACCACGCGCTGGGGCCAGGGCGGCCCCGCCACGGCGGAAGTGGATGCGCGTATCGAGCTGGGCGGCAAGTCGCTGGTGATCGATTATCGCGAGCAGCGCGACGGCAAGCCGGCACTGCAAGCGCACGCGGTGATTGCCGCGGGTCCCGAACACGATCGCTTCGAACTGTTCTGGTTCGACAGCTACGGCTTCGTGCCGTCCGCGCCGGCGCCGGGCCATTGGGACGGCAAGCGCCTGGTGTTCCTGCGCAGCTCGCCGCGCGGGCAGACGCGCCATGTGTACACGCCGAAGGACGACGGCAGCTACACGCTCGCGCTGGAGAGTTCGTTCGACGGCGGCGTGCAGTGGGAAGCGGTGATGAGCGGCACGTATCGCCGCATCGCCTGATCCGGCGAGCTCTCGCCAGCGACCTCATTCGGGATCTTGGCTCCGAACTTTAGGAAGCACACCGGGCCATAGCGCGCCCATGCGTTTTCTCCATGCATGGCTGCCAACCCCGGCGATCGCCTCCGCCTGGGCGAGGCGCAGGCCACCGGCAAGTCCGACAAGATCGCCAAGAAACAGCGCCGCCTGGAAGAAGCGCAACAGGAGCTGCGCGAGGCGCGCGATCGATAACCGTAGGTTGGGGTGAGCCGAAGGCGAACCCCAACAGTGCGATGCGCATGGACGCGCCGATGTTGGGGTTCGCCTTCGGCTCACCCCAACCTACGGATAAGGTGGCGCTGTTCTAGACCAGTTGCAGGTCGCGCGGCTTCGCGCCTGGGAACACCGCCTGCAACTGGCTTGGCGACAAGCCCCAGGTGCGCGCGAACAGGCCGCCGAGCACGTCGCGGTAGTTGTTCAGCACCGGATAGTCCCGATTCTGCAGCAGGTTCTGCGCGTTCACGGCCACCTGTTCGCCGGCGATACGGCCGCCGCGCACGCGGCCACCGAGCACCCAGTACACCGTACCGTGGCCGTGGTCGGTGCCCTTGTTGCCGTTCTCGCGGAAGGTGCGGCCGAACTCCGAAACCACCACCACCACGGTGTTGTTCCACTCGTCGCCTAGCGCGTCGGCATAGGCGGCCAGACCCTGGCCGAGATTGGTGAGGTTGTTGGCCAGGGCACCGTTGGCGCCGCCCTGGTTGACGTGCGTATCCCAGCCGCCGACGTCGACAAAGCCCACGCGGTACTGGTCGCGCATCATGGTGGCGATGCGCTGCGTTTCGGCGGCGAAGTTCTTCGCGGTGGTGGCGCCGCGGTTGGCCTTCATCATCTCGTCCTGCAGGTCCCTGGAGACCTTCTGGCGCAGCTCCAGCCCGTCGGTGGCGGCGGCGGCGAGCGTGGTGCCCTTGTACATCTCGGCCAGGATGGCCGACTGGCGTTCGTCGAAGGCCGGCTTGGCCACGCCGCGCAGCGAGATATTCGGGATGTCCTTGCCGCCGCCCTGGAAGCTCAGCGGCAGCGCATCGGTGAAGGCGATCGAAGGCACGTTCGACAGCGAGCCGGAAAGCCGCGCGAGGAAGCCGGAGCGATAGTCGCTGCGCTGGCCGGTGGGTTCGCCGGATTCGATATTGTCCTGCGTCTCGAAATGGCTGCGCGACATATCGTCGGTGCCGGCGAACGGCACGAAGGCCAGCTGCTTGCGCTGCCACAGCGGATAGAGCGAATCGCGCAGCACCGGGTTGAGGCCCCACTGGCCGTCCAGCGCGATCGCGCTGTTGGCATTGGCCGCATCGGGGCGCGCGATGGCGATGGTGGGGCGCGATTCGTAATAGAAGTCGCTGCCGCAGGGCACCAGCAGGTTGTTGCAATCGTAGCCGCCGCGCAGGAACACCAGCAGCAGGCGCGGCGTGCTGGCCGGCGCCGCGAACAGGCGGCCGGAGTAGCCGAACATCGGCGAGGCGGCGGCAGCCGCGGCGGCAAGCAGGAACTGGCGGCGGTTCATGGCGATCCCTCAGCGATAATCGATCAACGGTAATTGAAGTCAGGCGACGACAGCAGGAAAGTGTTCCACTCCTGCTGCGAGGCGGCCTTGCCCAGCGCATCGCGCGTGGCCACCGAAAGATGCGGATCGATCGCGTCGTAGTACAGCCGCGTGGTCAGCATCGGAAAGCCGGGCGCCACGCCGTTGCTGCCCTCGGGCACGAACAGGCGGTTGTTGCCGGTGCCGATGGCGCGCGCGATCTCGAAGCGCTTGGCCATCTGGCCTGAACTGGCCCAGCCGGCGGCGTCCAGCGGCCAGCCGTCCGGCGTGAGGCGGCCATAGATCGGCTCGCCCAGCTGGTTGAGCCAGTTCAGCAGCGGACGCGCATTCACCACCGGGCGGCCGTCGTAGGCCAGGCGCACCGAGGAGACCACGAACTGCATCGGGTCCTTGAACTTCTTGCCGCTGTCGGCGGTGAATTCCTTGGCCTCCAGCATGGTGCGCAGCACCTTGGCGATATCGCCGTCGCTGCGCTGGAAGGTGCGCGCCATCTTGTCGACCAGGCCCGGCGGCGGCTCGTCGGCGACGAAATAGCGGGCCAGCTTGGTGGCGATGAATTTCGCGCAGGCGGGCTGGCGGGTGATCAGGTCCACTGCCTTTTCCACTTCGTCGAAGCCGCTGCCCTTGATGCGCTGGCCGAGCAGTTGCTTGTCATCGAAGTCGTGGCGCATCGGGTTGAACTCGAACAGGCCATCGCGCACGTAGAGCGAGGCCATCTTCGGATTGATGCGCTGCTTGTCGGCCGGTGGCGCGATGCCTACGCCGGTGAGCACCAGGGCCAGCTGCTGCACGTCCTGCTGCGTGTAGCCGGAACCCACGCCCAGCGTGTGCAGTTCCATCAGCTCGCGCGCGTAGTTCTCGTTGACGTGGCCCTTGGCGTTCTGCGCGTTGTCCAGGTATTCGAGCATGGCCGGGCTTTTCAGCGTGGCCATCACCAGGTCCTTGAACTTGCCCAGCGCATGCGGGCGGATGCTTTCCTCGGCGAAGCGCGCGGCCACCCAGCGCACGCGCCCCTTGGCCCCGTAGATGCTGAAGTGGTTCAGCCAGAACCACACCATCTGTTCCTTGAGCTGGTTGGATCCATAGACGGCGCGCAGCAGGGCGGCTTGCTGGGCCTCCTGCAGCAGGCCGTTGCCACGCTGCTGCAGGGCCTTGCGCGCCTCCACCTTGGCATCGCCGTCGGGCATGTCCTTGATGCGTTCCTGCTCGGCCTGGTACGAGGCGATCAATTGATCGGGCGGTGTGCTCACCACCTCGTAGCCGCGGATCAGCTGGTCGATCGCCGGCGGCAGCTCGTCGCCGAGCTTGTCGTCCAGTTGCGCATCGAGATAGCGGTCGCGGCCGAGCTCGCGATAGCGCGCCACGCTGGCGCTGTCCAGGCCGAAGCCGTCGCGGCGCAGCCAAGCCACGTCGTCGGCGCCGAGCGCGTCGCGGCCGCGTGCGGAAGCGGGCGGCGCGGCAAGCGCGAGCGTCGCGGCGCAGGCGAGCAGCAGGGTGGAAAGGTGTCGGCGTAATGCCTGTGGGCGGAATGGAGCGGAGCGGCGCATGCGTCTTGGCTTCCTGGCGGTTGACGTCGGCGAGGGTTGCGGGAACTGACAACGCGTCACCTTGCCATGCGTCGACACGGGCCATCCGTGGACCGGGCCGCATTCGGCCGGCATTCACCACCCGGGCCGCCGCATGAACTTGCGGTGGCCGGGCGCTTTCAGAACTCGTCGACGAACTCCACCGCGATATCCAGCTCGCGCGTGGCCAGCAGGGCGACGTTGCGCACCAGCTCGGCTTTCTTCTGCGGCGCTTCGATCTCCACGCGCACCACGTCGGCCTGGTTGTCGTCGACCAGGTCGCTGGAACTGGAATCGTCGCGCATCTCGTCCATGGATTCTTCGTCCACGTCCTCGACGTGTTCGATGCCGTCGATGCCGCGGATCGCGCCGATCAGCGTATCGATCTTGTCGCGGTTGCCGGAGACGCGCATTCGGATCATGGGCATGGCGGAGTACCGGGTGCTGCGGATGCGCCGACATGCTGGCGCGGGGCCTGTATGCAACGGGTGATGCAAGCGGTAAGGATCAGTAGTGGCGACGCGGCTTTTCATGCTGCAATAAGCGCAGTGCCAACCGACGCATCGCCCATGCCCAAGACCTACGACCGCGCCTATTTCGACAAGTGGTACCGCAACCCGCGCCATTCGGTGGCCTCGCCCACGGAGCTGCGGCGCAAGGTGGCGATGGTGGTGGCGGTAGCCGAGTACTACCTGGGCCGGCCGATCAGCAACGTGCTGGACGTGGGTTGCGGCGAGGCGCCGTGGCGCGCGCCGCTGCGCGCACTGCGGCCGGGCATTGCCTATCGCGGTCTGGATGCCAGCGAATATGTGGTGGCGCGCTACGGGCGCAGCCGCAATATCGGCTGGGCGCGGTTCGGGCAGCTGGCGGAGCTGCGCTTCGACGAGCGCTTCGACCTGATCGTCTGCACCGACGTGCTGCATTACCTCAAGCCGGCGGAAATCCGTGCGGGTCTGGGCGGCATCGTCGACATGCTGGAGGGCGTGGCCTTTCTGGAGGCCTATACCAGCAAGGACGACGTGGCCGGCGACCACGACGGCTTCGCCTCCCGCGCGCCGTCCTGGTATCTGCGCAACTTCCGCGAGGCGGGGCTGCTGCCATGCGGCTCGCATTGCTATCTGGGGCCGCGGCTGGAACGGCGCATCGCGGCGCTGGAGCGGGCGCAGCTGGCCTGAGCCGGGCCTGGCGCGAGTTCGACTGCGGGCGGGCTTTCCGCCTGAAATGCTGGCTCCCTCCCGGGCGGAGGGAGCCAGGATCGCTATGCGGCAATCAAGGCAGGTTGTCGAGGTCGACGTCCGGCGGCGTGCCATTGGCCGTGCGCACGAAGGTCTGACCCGATGCGACGGACGGCGTAAAGAAGCCGTCGTTGCGCAGATAGAACGCGTTGCCATCTTTCAGGCCGCCGGCGAAATCCAGGCGCTGCTTGTTCAGGCCGGTGGGGTCGACGTCGTAGTAGGCCGAGGTCAGCTCGGTCCACGCTCCACCTGCGGGCTTGGCCCACTCGTTGCCGTAGGTGGCGCGGCGGCCGATAAAGCCGTGGTCCGGATCGAACGATTCCAGGAACGAATACAGGCCCTTCAGATACGTCGCCACGCCGGGATATTTCCAGGTGGCGATCAGATGCCAACTGCAATTGCCGTGCGAGCTGTGCGCATTGCACTGTCCGCGCGAGGCCGCATCGGCGAACCACGAACTGAACAGCGTATTGCCCGCATCGTCGAGCTGCGCGCGAGTGATGAAGCGATAGGTATGGCCCGCTTCCCATGGGTAGACCAGGTAGCTCTGGCCGCCGGTGCCTTCGCCGCCGAAGCCATTGGTGGTGACGCCGGGACCTTTGCGCACCAGGGTAGTGCTGCCGCCGCTCGGCGGGTCCCATACCGAGAACAGCACGCGGCGTTCGGTGGGCGAGTTCACCTGGATGCCGAAGTAGCCGACGTTGAAGCCGTTGGCCATGTAGTACGAGCCGACCGGATCCTCGCCCACCGGCACGGTGATCTCGCTGTAGAAGTATTCGGTATTCGCCGGCGCCTTGAAGCCCAGGTGCACCGAGGGGCCGCGGCGCGACCAGTAGAAATTGTCCGGATCGTTGGCGTAGGTCAGGCCAGCCGCGGCGGCGCTGCCGGAGACCTGCAGGCCGCTGATATCGCCGTAGTAGCTGCCGTCGGTGGACACGCCCTGCAGATCCACGCGCACATAGCCAGGCTGCGCCACGGTAAAGCTGCCGGCGTCGAACGGACCGGCCGCGGCGCTGCTGAGGTTGGCCAGGCGCGACTGGCCGTTCACCGACACCTTCACCGTGCTGTGGCTGGCACCGCCGAGCGAACCGACCAGGGCGAGTTTCAGTTCGCCGGCCTGCTGCACGTCGAAGAACACGCTGACCACGGCCTTGTTGGAATCCCAGTTGTGCAGGCCGTCGTCGGCGATGGTCTCGTCGGCGGTGGGCGCGGGATGAGTGACGTAGGCGTTGCCGCCGAGCGGCACAGTGTTGGTTGCGTCCTGCGCCATGGCGGCGCCGGACATGGAAAGCAGCGCGACGAGGCTGCGGTACATGATCGATCGCATGATTCCCTCCCAGTGGATGACGGTGATGCGTCCCGCGGCCGGCGCGGGATAAAGCGGCGCGGCTGCCTCAGGGCAGGGCGTTGAGATCGATGTCCGGCGCGGTGCCGTTCGCGCTGCGCACGAAGGTCTGGCCGGAAGCGACGGATGGCGTAAAGAAGCCGTCGTTGCGCAGATAGAACGCGTTGGCGCCGCTGAGGCCGCCGGCGAAATCCAGGCGCTGCCTGTTGAGGCCGGTGGGGTCGACGTCGTAATACGCGGAGGTGAGCTCAGTCCAGGCACCGCCCGCCGGTTTCGCCCACTCGTTGCCGTAGGTGGCGCGGCGTCCGATATAGCCGCGTTCCGGATCGAAGCATTCCAGGAACGAATACAGCCCGCTGAGATAAGCGCTGGTGCCGGGGTATTGCCAGGTGGCGATCAGGTTCCAGGTAGCCGGGGTGGCGGCGTCGGAGAACCATGACGTGTACTGCGTATTGCCGTTGCCATCCGGTTGCGCGCGGGTAAGGAAGCGATAGGTATGGCCCGCCACCCAGTTGAAGACCAGGTAGCTCTGGCCGCCGGTGCCTTCGCCGCCGAAGCCATTGGTGGTGACGTTGGCGCCCTTGCGCACCAGGGTGGTGCTGCCGCTCGGCGGATCCCACACCGAGAACAGCACGCGCCGTTCGGTGGCGGAATTCACCTGCATGCCGAAGTAGCCGACGTTGAAGCCATTGGCCATGAAGTAGGAGCCGATCGCGTCCTGCCCGGCGGGGACGTTGATCTCGCTGTAGAAGTATTCGGTGTTGGCGGGCGCGGTGAAGCCCAGGTGCACCGAGGGACCGCGGCGCGACCAGTAGTAGTTGGCCGAATCATTGGCGTAAGTCACGCCCGCGTTGGTGGCGCTGCCGGAAACCTGCAGGCCGCTGATGTCGCCGTAGTAGCCGCCGTTGGTGGACACGCCTTGCAGATCCACCTTGACGTAGCCCGCCTGCGCCACGCTGAAGTTGCCCGCACTGAACGGACCCGGCGAGGTGCTGCTGAGATTCACGTTGTGCGACTGGCCGGCGACGGTGACTTTCACCGTGCTGCTGCTGGCGCCGTTGAGCGCGCCGGCCAGGGCAAGCGACAAGGTGCCGGCCTGCTGCACGTCGACGTAGACGCTGATCACCGCCTGGCTGGAATTCCAGTTGTGCAGGCCGGTGTCGTTGATCAGTTCGTTCGCGCTGGACGAGGTTTGCGTGATGAAGGCATTGCCACCCAGTGGCACGGTACTGGTGGCTGCGTGCGCGGCGGTGGACATCGCAAACAGCAAGGCGAGGCTTTGGTACGCAATCGATCGCATGACTCCCTCCCAAGTAGTGACGTTTCGATTCGTCAGGCGGACCGTCCCCAGCGGTCCGGTGTTGCGGGTCAGGCAGGTTTCGCGTCGCGTCGACCGTTATTCCGGTTTCGTTTTCGTTTTAAGCGAAAATGAAAGTTATTGATTCAAAACGGAAGTTAATCGACGGAAATCGGAGGATAATGAAAGTTATCGGCGATGCAAGTGCTGCGCATCGCAGTAGCGCGATGAAGGGGGGAGGGGGCGCCGTAGGTTGGGGTGAGCGCAGCGAACCCCAACACGCTCCATGCAGGCGCGACGCATCGTTGGGGTTCGCTGCGCTCACCCCAACCTACGTCGTGTGCTGCTAAGGATTCAGACCAGCATCACTTCCACGCCCGCCGCACGCAGTGCTTCCACTGCCTTCGGCTCGGCGCTGTTATCGGTGATCACGCGATGCAATTGCTGCACGGGCGTGATCACCGAGAGGCTGCGCTGCCCCAGCTTGCTCGCGTCGAACACCGCGATGGTTTCGCGCGATACGCGGATCATCAGCGCATTGAGCGAAGCTTCCAGCGGATCCGGCGTGGTGACGCCCACCACCGGATCGAGTCCGTCCACGCCCAGAAACAGCTTGTCGGCGGAAAGCTTGGCCAGCGCCTGTTCCGCGTCGGGGCCGACCAGCGAATACGAGGTCTCGCGCAGCAGGCCGCCCAGCATCATCACGCGGATATTGGAAAGGCCCGACAGCTCCAGCGCGATATTCAGCGCATTGGTGATCACGGTCAGCGACTCGAATTTCTGCTGGCGGATCTGCCGCGCGATCTCCACCGTGGTGGAGCCGGAATCGAGAATCACCGTTTCGCCATTCTGGATGAGCCGCGCCGCGGCCTGGCCGATGCGCAGCTTCTGCGCGTGATGGCGCGTCTCCTTGATGTTCAGCGGCGTGTCGTGCGCATTGGGCGCGGTGGCGGGCAGGGCGCCGCCGTGCGAGCGGGCGATGGCCGACGTGCGCGCCAGCGATTCGAGGTCGTTGCGGATGGTGACGGCCGAGGTGCTGAACTGCCTGGCCAGCTCTTCCACCGTGGCCCGGCCCTGCTTCTCGACGTATTCGACGATCAGGCGGCGACGCTCTTCCACCAGCAGGCGGCGCGTCGGGGCGGAGGCTCGGTTTGGAGTCATGGAAGGCCTAGAAGTCGTGCGGCGTTGTCATGGTATACCTTGCGCAGGATAGCGTCTGGCAGGTCCAGCCCATAGATGGACCAGCGCCCTTGCGGCGGGGTTTCCGCGGGGGCGTAGTCGAAGTACTCGTCGTCGGTTTCCAGGAAGCGGTAGTAGATCTCGTACAGCGCGTCGCCGAACAGCTGCTGCGGCACGTCGTCGCCCCAGGGCGAGGGCACCGCATCGGTGCCGAACAGGATGCGGTCCTGGAAGCGCTCGAAGAAGCGCCGCGCCGTGCGCGGCTGGCGGCCCAGCTCGCCGATGCGCGCGCTGATGTCCACCAGGGTATTGGGATAGCGCTCCAGGCAGGCCGCCACGGCTGCGAGGTTTTCCGCGCCGTTGCCCACATGCATCAGCGCGAAGGTGGTGTTCGGGTGGCGTGCGATCAGGCGGTCGCGCGCGGCGATCAGTTCGGCATTGCTGGGGAATTCCGGGCCGTAGAACGACCAGTCCGGATGCCTCGCCAATTCCTCGTAGCGCTCGTTGCCCGCGTCGGTGGGCAGGAAGAACGCCTCCGGATCGGAGACGTGCATGAACACCGGCAAGCCCAGCGCGGCGCAGGTTTCCCACATCGGGTCGAAGCGGCGGTCGTCGATCGCCACCAGCGGGCCTTCGTCGATGCGCTCGCGCAGGTACAGGCCCAGCGTCTTCAGCAGCTTCAGGCCGCGCGCGCCGGCGCGGTGGGCATGCACGATGGCGTCGGCCTGGCGGTTGGCATAGTCGGCTTCGCCGAACAGGCCGAACGAGGGTTCGGTCAAGGTGAGGAAGCGGCCGGGTGCGGCCTGGTCGAAGGTGCGGATGGCCTGCTCCAGCCCCGCGCCGGTGCCGCCGGTGAGGTTGACCAGGGTGCGGATGCCCTTGCGATCCATCACCGGCAGCAGGTCTTCCGGTGTTGCAAAGACGGTGATTTCCTCGCCCACCGACACGCCGTTGCGCACGTTGGCGGTCCAGGTGAGGTGGGTGTGCATGTCGATCACCGGGAAGCGCGGGCGCTCCACCCGGGTCTGCTTCACGTGCAGCATGCTGCGCGGCTTGAAGTCGAACAGGCGCAGGCTGCTCTTGCTCTCGTCCGGCGCGGTGGCGAGCTGGTTCTTGCCGCTGTCGATGCGGACAGTGCCGGCGCCGGTGGGCGGGGAGCAGCAGAGGCAGGGTTTGGGCATGAGAGCGTTTTCTGGTCGCGTAGGTTGGGGTGAGCGCAGCGAACCCCAACGTGGTGACGGCGGTGCACGGGTTGTTGGGGTTCGCCTGCGGCTCACCCCAACCTGCGTCCGACGATCAGCGCGGGTACCTGGCCATGATCTTGTGCACCTCGTGCACCAGCGCCACCGCCTGGTCCAGCGGGCGCAGCCACATGTTGCGGCCGAACATCACGCCCTGCGCGCCGGAAGCCATGTAGAACTCGACCTTGCGCAGCACCGCCGCATCGTCGTCGTTCTTCTCGCCGCCGGAGAACAGCACCATGGTGCGGCCGGCCGAGCGCACCACGCGTTCGGCACGCGCGGCGGCATCTTCCTGCAGCTGGTCGTACGGCGCCGGTGCATTCGTGCGGTGGTCGTTGGGCTCGTGCAGCTTGACGATGTCCGCGCCCATCTCGATCGCCACGCGCGCCGCATAGTCCTGCGCGAACAGGCTGTTCTTGCCGCCCTTCGCCTCGATCGCCTCGCCGCGCGGATACGACCACATCACCAGCGGCATGCCGTAGCGCTCGCAGTCCTGGCGCACCTTTTCGAACTGGCGGATCTCGTCCGCCTGGCGCGGCGAACCCACATACATGGTGTAGCCCACCGCGTCGGCGCCCAGGCGCACCGCATCCTCGACCGAAGCGAACAGCGGCGAGGTGGCTTCCGCGTCGCTGGGGATATTGGTCTTGCCGTTGAGCTTGAGGATCAGCGGAATGCGCCCGCAGTACTCGCCCATGTACTTCTCGGCCAGGCCTACGCCCAGCGCGATGGCGGAGAAGTTGCCTTCCACGGCGAGGCGGAACTGGTAGTCCGGATCGATCGCGGGCGGATTGGGGAAGAAATCGGTCGGGCCGTGTTCCAGGCCCTGGTCCAGCGGCAGCACCAGCAGGCTGCCGTTGCGCGGGCCATGGCCGTACAGCAGGCGCCACAGGCGGGTGCGCTTGCCGTGTGAAAGCGCCAATTTCGAAAACCGTTCGGAAGTTTTCGAAAGGGCTTGTGTGCTCTGAATCATTTCGAATACCCTGCGTTTCGTGATCGAACGGTTTCACATTCGAGCGAAACGGCCGAAATGTCAATAGTTGATAAGAAAACGAAAGAAAACGATGGTCTTTCCGGACTGCGCAGCCGCCCCGTGGCGGAGCAGCAGACGGCCGGCTATGCCGACACCTTGCGCGAGGTGCTGCAGCAGCCCGCCACCTGGCGCGGCACTGCGGCCCTGCTGCGCGAGCCGGCGGTGCGCGAGCGGCTGGCGCGCGCCATGTCGCCGCGGCCGCCGCACATCGTGCTGACCGGTTCGGGCAGCTCTATGTATATCGGCGAATGCCTGGCGCCCACGCTGCAGCAGGGCCTGGGCATTCCCGCGCAGGCGATCGCCGCCGGCACCTTGCTTACGCACTGGCGCGGCGTGCTGCCGCCGGGCGAGGGCCTGCTGATCTCGCTGGCGCGTTCGGGCGACAGCCCCGAAAGCTGCGGCGTGGTGGACCGCGTGCTGGCCGATGCGCCGGCATGGCGGCACCTGGTGATCACCTGCAATGCCAACGGCAAGCTCGCCACGCGCTACAACCACGATCCGCGCGTCACCGTGCTGGTGCTGGACGAGCGCACCAATGACCGCAGCCTGGTGATGACCAGCAGCTTTACCAACCTGCTGCTGGCCGGTTCCGGCCTGCTGCTGGACAGCGCCGACGTGCTGACCGGGCAGGCCGTCGCCGCGCTGGCCGCGGTGGTCGACTACCTGTTCGACGAACAAGCCGTGGCGCTGGCGGAACTGGCTTCGCGCAACGTCGAGGGCGCGGTGTACCTGGGCAGCGGCGGCGGCATCGGCGCCGCGCACGAGGCGGCGCTGAAGATGGTCGAGATGACCGGCGGCAAGGTCATCACCATGGCCGAGACTTTCCTGGGCCTGCGCCACGGGCCGATGTCGAGCATCCGCCCCGGCACGTTGATCGTCGGCTTCCTGTCGGCGGATCCGGCGGTGCGCGGCTACGAGCTGGACCTGCTGCGCGAACTGGACCGCAAGCAGCTGGGCCTGGCCAAGCTGGTGGTGGGCGAGGGCATTCCCGCCGACGTGCTGCGGCCCGGCGACGTGGCGATCGAACTCGCCGGCCTGGGCCACCACGGCGAACTGCCTTCGCTGCTGGCGGACGTGGCGGTGGGCCAGCTGCTGGCATTCTTCCGTTGCCTGCGTCTTGGCGATCGCCCCGATGCACCTTCGCAAGGCGTGCTCACGCGCGTGGTGCAGTCCTTCACGTTGCACGGAAACGGCGCGTGACGACGGCCGTGCCTGGGCGCGTGCTGGTGGTGGGCGAGGTCAATGTCGACCTGGTCCTGAAAGGCCTGCATGCCGAGCCCGCGCCGGGCCAGGAAGTGCTGGCCGACGATTTCCTGATGACGCCGGGCAGTTCCTCGATGATCTGCGCGATGGGGCTGGCGCGGCTGGGCAATGCGGTGGCGTTCCATGGCCGGCTGGGTGCGGATGCGTGGGGGCACTACTGCCTCGGCGCCATGCGCGAGGCCGGCATCGACGTCGCTTCGCTGCAGCCGGAAGCCAGCTTGCGCACCGGCATCACCGTCTCGCTGTCCACGCCGCGCGACCGTGCGCTGGTGACCTTCAGCGGCGCCATCGCGGCGCTGCGCGCGGAAGATGTCAGCGATGCACTGCTGGCGGACGCGGGCCACCTGCATGTGTCTTCGTTCTATCTGCAGAAAGCGCTGCGCCCCGAGATCCGCCAACTGTTCGCGCGCGCCCGCAAGGCCGGGCTGAGCATCTCGCTGGATCCGGGTTTCGATCCCGAGCAGCGCTGGGGCGACGATCTGCGCGGCGTGCTCGAAGACGTCGACGTATTTCTGCCAAACGAAGAAGAGCTGCGCGCGCTGACCGGCGAGACCGACGTGCGCAAGGCGCTGGCCGCGCTGGACAACGGCCGCACCCTGATCGTGGCCAAGCGCGGCCGGCAAGGCTGCGCGGTGCTGCATGACGGCGCGCTGCTGATCGCACCGGCGCTCGCCATCGAAGCGGTGGACAGCACGGGTGCCGGCGACTCCTTCGATGCGGGCTTCCTGCATGCGTGGCTGCGCCAGCTGCCGCTGCGCGACTGCCTGCGCTGGGGCAATGCCTGCGGCAGCCTGTCCACGCGCGGCATCGGCGGCACCACGCGCCAGGCCAGCGCGGACGAAGTCGCGGCCTTGCTGGCGGGCGCCGCATGATCACCGTCGCCGGCTTCAACACCGCGATCGACCGGCTGTATACGCTGGACGCGCTGGAGCCCGGCGTAGTTCAGCGCGCCGCCGCGGTGCAGGCGTATCCCGGCGGCAAGGGCCTGCACGTGGCGCAGACCATCGCCGCCTTGGGCGAGCCGGTGCAGCTGGTCGGCCTGACCGATGCCTTCCATCGCAACCTGATCGCCCGCCGCATGAGCGAGCGCGGCGTGCTGTTCCACGGCGTGGAAATTCCCGGCGAGCTGCGCCACTGCCTGGCGCTGCGCGAGCGCGGCGGGCGCATGACCGAAGTGCTCGATCCCGGCCCGTTGCTGCAGCCGCGCGCGCAGCAGCAATTGCTGGACACCTTGTGGCGCTGCGTGGAAGACACCGACGCCATGGTGTTCTCCGGCAGCCTGCCGCGCGGTTTCGAAGCAGATACCTATGCCGCGCTGCTGCGCCAGATCGCGCCGCGCCACTTGCCCTGCCTGGTCGACGCCAGCGGCGAAGCGCTGCGCCTGGCCGCCGCTGCCGGCGCCTTCCTGCTCAAGCCCAACCGCGACGAGGCGGGCCAGCTGGCCGGCCGCGCGGTGGACACGCTGGAAGACGCCGCCGCCGTGGCGCGCGAGCTGCACACGCGCGGCGTGGCCTTCCCGGTGATCACGCTCGGCGCGCAGGGCGCGCTGGGTTTCGACGGTGCGGCCTGCTGGCACGCCTCGCTCGCCATCGCGCACAGCGCGAATGCGGTGGGCTCGGGCGATTGCTTCCTGGCCGGCGTGGCGGTGGCGCTGCGGCGCGGCCAGGAGCCCGCGCAGGCGCTGCGCCTGGGCGTGGCCTGCGGCGCGGCCAACGCGCTGCACGAGGAGACCGGCTATGTGCAGCGGGCGCAGGTGGAAGCGCTGCTGCCGGAGGTGCAGCTGGTCCGCTACGACGGTTGACGACACCGCGCGACGCCGTGGGAGCGGCGGCGCGCGGGACGGTGTTATGAGGCCACGGGGAGGACCGTGGTGTTTTCCAGAACTGGAGAGAACTGCGGCATGTCACCTGTATCCGTATCCGAACTTCCGCCTTCGCTGCGGCCTGCGTTAGCCAGGCCGCGCCGCAAATTCATCGCCGTGCTGCTCGCCGTGCTCGGCATCGGCTCCGCCCAGGCCGCGGATGATGCGGCCTTCGGCAACAACGCCATCGCCGCGCGCTGGTCGTATGCCGACGGCAAGCTCGATCGCCTGGTGGTGGACGACAAGATCAACCAGCGCCCGCTGGAGGTCACCGCCCCCTTCGTGCTGACCCTCGCCGACGGCAGCAAAATCACCACGGCCGACATGCGCGCCAGCGCTGCGCCGAAGACAGCGGCGCTCAAGGCCAATGCCAAGGCTTCGCGCCTGGCCGAGCGCCTCAAGGGGCAGTCGGTGCGGACCAGCTTCACAGACGCCGATGGCCGCTTCCGCGTCGACTGGCAGCTGGTGCAGCGCGAAGGTTCGGATTACCTGCGCGAGATCGTCACCGTCACGGCGCTGAAGCAGGACGAGGCGATCAAGCGCATCGACCTGCTGCAGGCGAAGATCGCCGATGCGGAAGTGATCGGCACGGTGGCCGGCTCGCCGGTGGTATCGGGCCGCGATTACCTCGGCTTCGAGCATCCGCTGTCCGGCAGCCAGGTGCACGGCAGCAAGGTGAATCTGTGGATCGACCGCGAGCTGCCGCTGCGCAAGGGGCAGTCGGTGACCTACTCGGCGGTGATCGGCGCCACCCATGGCGACCAGCTGCGCCGCGATTTCGCCGCCTACGTCGAACGCGAACGCGCGCGGCCTTACGCGCCATTCCTGCATTACAACTCCTGGTACGACATCGGCTACTTCACGCCCTACACGGAAGCGCAGGCGCTGGACCGCATCCATGCCTTCGGCGAGGCGCTGAGCGTGAAGCGCCACGTCAAGCTCGATTCCTTCCTGTTCGACGACGGCTGGGATGACCGCAGCGGCAGCTGGCATTTCAGCAAGGACTTCCCGCACGGCTTCCTGCCGCTGCGCGACGCCGCCGCTAAGTACGGTGCGGCGCCCGGCATGTGGCTGTCGCCGTGGGGCGGCTACGGCCCGCCGAAGAAGGAGCGTGCCGAGCGCGGCGCGCAGGCCGGCTACGAGATCATCGACGGCGGCCTGGCGCTGTCCGGCCCGAAGTATTACCAGCGTTTCCACGATGCGGTGATGGAGCTGGTGACCAAGGACGGCGTCAACCAGTTCAAGTTCGACGGCACCGGCAATGCGGACAAGGTATTCCCGGGCAGCGTGTTCGACAGCGACTTCGGCGCGGCGATCCAGCTGATCGAGGACATCCGCGCGGCCAAGCCGGGCACCTATATCAACCTGACCACCGGCACCACGGCTTCGCCGTTCTGGCTGCGCTACGCCGATTCGATCTGGCGCGACGGCGAGGACGACGACCTCACCGGCGTGGGCAGCAAGCGCGAGCGCTGGATCACTTACCGCGACCGCGAGACCTACCGCAATATCGTGGTGAAGGGGCCGCTGTTCCCGCTCAATTCGCTGATGCTCCACGGCATCATCTATGCGAAGGAAAACCGCAACCTCGGCAGCGATCCGGGCCACGACTTCGCCAGCGAAGTGCGCTCGTACTTCGCCACCGGCACCCAGCTGCAGGAGCTCTACATCACGCCCACGCTGCTGACCGAAGCGGACTGGGACGTGCTGGCCGAGGCCGCGCGCTGGGCGCGCGACAACGCCGAGGTGCTGCGCGATTCGCACTGGATCGGCGGCGACCCGGGACGCCTGGACGTGTACGGCTGGGGCGCGTGGTCGCCGAAGAAATCCATCGTCACCTTGCGCAATCCGGATGCGCAGCCGCAGACGGCGGTGCTCGACCTGGCCCGGCAACTGCAGCTGCCGGCCGATGCCGCGCGCCACTTCGGCGTGCGCGACGTGTGGAAGACCGGCGGCGGGCAGGTGCCCGCTTCGCTCGATGCCGACCATGCGGCGACGGTGCAGCTGGCGCCGTTCGAAGTGCTGACGCTGGAACTGACACCCACACGCTGAGCGGATCCAGCCGTCCGGCACGGGAGGTGCGCGGACGATCGGCGATCTTCGGGGAGGTAGGCATGACCACGTTCGAGCGCACGAGGCGCGGACTGTTGAAAGCGGCGGCCCTGCTGCCGCTGGCGGGTACGCTGGGCGGGCTGGCGCGGGCAGCGGAGCGGGCACCGTCCGTGGCCGATGCGGCGCAGGCGAGTTTCGCGATCAAACCGGAAGGAACGGGGCGCGTCGTCAGCGAGTCGCTGGCGAGCCTCAGCTACGAGACCGGCCAGCTGGCCGATCCGACCTTCTTCTCGGCCGGCAATCGCTCACTGGTGGAACTGCTGCGCCGCATGAATCCGCGGGGCGTGCTGCGCATCGGCGGCAATACCAGCGACTTCACGGTGTGGAGCGAATACCGCGGCACGCTGCCGCCGCAGCCGGCGCGCAAGGGCGGACCGCAGCATCCGGTGGTGCTTCGGCCGGAAGCCCTGCGCGAACTGGCCGGCTTCCTGCGCGCGACCGGCTGGAAGCTGATCTTCGGCGTCAATCTGAAGATCGGCGTGCCGGCGATGGCGCTGGAGCTGGCCCTGGCCGTGCGCAAGGCGGTGGGCGACGACCTGGTGGCGATCCAGATCGGCAACGAGGCGAACAACTACGCCAAGGACTACGCCAGCTTCGAGGCGATGTGGCTGCCGTACGCCGAAGCGTTGCGGAAGGCCAGCCTGCCGCTCGGCGGACCGGATACCGGCGCCAACTCCGACTGGGTAGCCGAGTTCGCCCGGCGGCACGGCAAGGACAGCGTTTTTCTCAGCCGCCACTACTATCGCGATGCCGCGCCGCGCGGTTCGATCGGCGACCTGCTCGGCGGCGATCCAGGTTGCATCGAAGATACCGAGCGCCTGGCGGGCCTTGCCGATGCCACGCATCTGCCGCTGCGCCTGACCGAAGCCAACTCGTATTACTTCGGCGGCCGCGACGGCGTCAGCAACGTTTTCGCTTCCGCGCTCTGGGGCGCGGACTTCATGCTCGCACTGGCGCAACTGGGCGTGGCGGGCATCCATTTCCATGGCGGCACGCTGGCTTCGGTGGAGGCTTCTCTTGGCCGCGAAGCCAATGCGTCCACCACGGCGACGGACATCGCCGCGCGCCGCGATGCCGTGAGTTCCCGCTATGCGGCCATCGCCGGCAACGTCGAACTGGGTTTCCAGCCGCGGCCGCTGTTCCACGGCATCGAGCTGGCGCAGCGCTTTGCCGGCGCACGCATGCTGCCGGCGCGCTTCGACACCGGCGGCGCCAACCTCGGCGCCTATGCCGCGCGGCGCGGCGACAGCGTGCTGGTCGCCTTGATCAACAAGGACTGCCTGCGCGACGCCGACGTCGCCGTCGGCGGCCTGGCCGGCTACGGCAAGGGCAACACCATGCGCCTGCGCGCGCCGGCGCTGGACAGCCGCGATGGCGTGAGCTTCGCCGATGCCAACGAAGACGTGCACCTGGATACGCAAGGCGCGGCGCGCATCGCCGTGCCGCGCGGCAGCGCCGCGCTGCTGAGTTTCGAACGGATGGTTTGAAAGGGCCGGCATGGACGCCGATAGCTGCCGGCCGCGCGCCGGCAGCGGGGAAGGAGCGGTCAATCAATGAGCCATAAAACGATTGGGGAGTTGCCGAAATGAACAAGCGTCAAGCCAAGTACCAGAGTCTGTGTCCAAGCCCATTGAGCCTGTTGATCGCGCTCAGCCTCACCGGCGGCATCGCGCATGCGCAGTCCACCACCGGCAGCATCGTCGGCCAGGTGCCGGCGGGCATGGGCGATACCGTCACCCTGCAGAGCGGCAATGGCCTGCAGCGCGACGTGGCGGTGGACGAGCGCGGCCGTTATTCGGCCAACCAGCTGCCGCTGGGCAATTACACGGTGACCTTGAAGCGCGGCGGCCAGGCCGTGCAGACGCGCGACAACGTGGCCCTGCGCGTGGGTGCGGCCACCGACGTGTCGTTTACCGAGGCCGCCACCAAGAACCTCGAAGGCGTCAGCGTCTCCGCCAATGCACTGCCGGCGATCGACGTGACCAGCGTGGACTCGCGCACGGTGATCACCTCCGAGCAGCTGGCCAAGCTGCCGCTGGGCTATTCGGCCGAAGCGGTGGCGCGATTGGCGCCGGGCGCGGTGAACAACGGCGGCGGCTTCACCAGCGCCACCGGCGGTTCGCTGGTCAGCTTCGGCGGTTCGGGCGCCAACGAGAACGCGTACTACATCAACGGCTTCAACACGACCGATCCGCTGAAGTCGGAGGGCGGCCTGACCTTGCCCTACGGCTCGATCGACCAGGAAGAAGCCTACACCGGCGGCTACAGCGCGCAGTACGGCCGCTCCGACGGCGGCGTGCTCAACATGGTGGGCAAGCGCGGTACCAACGAATGGCATTTCGGCGGACGCGCGAGCTGGGAGCCGGCTTCGCTGCGTTCCTCGGCCAAGAACTTCTATTACGAGAACGGCCTGCCGAATCCGCCGCTGCCGACCGGCTCGCTGTATTCGCCGCGCGAGAAGAACGAATACTGGATCACCACCTACGACGCCTATGTCGGCGGCCCGATCGTCAAGGACAAGCTGTTCTTCTTCGCCTCGGCGGAGATGTCCAAGCAGCAGGGCAGCTCGGTCGGCACGGTGACCAGCAGTTCGCCGTACCAGACCTACCAGTACAAGATGCCCAAGTGGTACGCGAAGCTGGACTGGAACATCA
This sequence comes from Dyella marensis, assembly GCF_049532885.1. Lineage (NCBI taxonomy): Bacteria > Pseudomonadati > Pseudomonadota > Gammaproteobacteria > Lysobacterales > Rhodanobacteraceae > Dyella > Dyella marensis. Next base: position 3,584,342 of record NZ_CP064029.1, on the reverse strand, counting down.
ACGACAGCAATATTGTCGAACTGACCGGCGCCTCCAACAAGCGCTCCTACCAGGGCAACCTGTACCGCTACGACTTCCAGAACATGGTGCCCGGCCGCCTGGTCAGCCATGCCGACAGCACCAAGAACGGCGGCGACCTGTGGACGGGCAAGTACACCGGCTACCTGACCGAGAGCCTCACGCTCACCGCGCAGTACGGCAAGATGAAGACGCGCGCGTTCCAGCAGCCGGTCGGCTATGCCCCGGATCTGACCTACGTGTCGGGCATCACCGCGCAGAACCCGGCCATCGTCGGCAGCCAGCCGCGCTTCAACAACCAGACCACCACTTCGCTGTACGACCCGGACCGCGGCAACACGGTGACCAACCTGCGCGTGGCGCTGGAGTACAAGCTGGGCGACCACACGCTGACCGCCGGCATCGACAACCTCACCGCCGAAGCGCTGAACCAGGGCAGGGTGACTTCCGGTCCGGGCTACAGCTGGAGCTATGGCCATTCGGATCATCCGACCGCGCCGCTGGATCCTGGCCTGGGCGTGGGCCCGACCGCGGGCTTTCCCAACGGCGCCACCGGCTATTACGTGATGAGGAACGTCAACAGCCAGCTGGCCAACGTCAAGACGGTGGAGCATGCGCAGTACATCGAGGACAACTGGCAGTTCAACGACCGCCTGCTGCTGTCGCTCGGTATCCGCAACGACCAGTTCACCAACTACAACGCCAATGCGCAGCCGTACATCAAGCAGACCGCGCAGTGGGCGCCGCGCCTGGGCTTTGCCTGGGACGTCAACGGCGATTCCAGCTTCAAGGTGTTCGGCAATATCGGCCGCTACTACCTGGCCTCGCCGCTGGAGCCGGCGCTGAGCGCCGCCGGCGCGCAGACCAGCACCACGCAGTACTTCACCTACAGCGGCATCAATCCGGACGGCACGCCCAGCGGGCTGACCCAGATGTCGCCGCCGGTCTCGGCCAACAACAACTTCGGCGTGCTGCCCGACCCGAAGACGGTGACGGCCAAGGACCTGAAGTCGATGTACCAGGACGAGTACATCCTGGGCTTCACCAAGACCCTGGGGCAGGAGTGGGTGTACGGCGCCAAGGCCACCCGCCGCGTGCTGCGCAGCGCGATCGACGACTTCTGCGACGTCGACCTGATCACCGCCAAGGCGCAAGCGCTGGGCTACAACGTCAGCTCGCTCAACAGCTGCTATCTGATCAACGCTGGCCGCGCCAACACCTTCGTGGTGGTGGACGACGCGGGCCAGCACCACGACGTGAAGCTCAGCCGCGAGGAACTCGGCTTCCCGGACATGAAGCGCAAGTACTACGAGCTCGACCTGTTCCTGGAGCATCCGTTCGACGGCAAGTGGTACGGCAAGCTCGACTACGTGTTCTCGCGCAGCTATGGCAATACCGAGGGCTGGACGCAGTCGAACGTGCAGTCCGACGGCCCGAGCGAATCGGCCGACTGGGACAATGCGCCGATCATGGTCTACAGCAATGGCGACCAGGGCAACGACCACCGCCACCAGATCAAGCTGTGGGGCTATTACCAGATCACGCCGGAGTGGCTGGTGTCGGGCAATGTGTCGTTGATCTCGGGTGCGCCGAATGTGTGCCTGGGGCTGTTTCCGGGCGACAACCCGGATCCGTCCGGCTATGGCTCCTCGTACCACTTCTGCCGCGGCGTGCCGGTGACGCCGGGCAGCATCGGCCGCCTGCCGTGGCAGCGCCAGGTGGACCTGGGCGTGAAGTACACGCCGGACTTCGCCGCGCACAAGCTGGGCCTGCACCTGGACGTGTTCAATGTGTTCAACAGCCAGCCGGTGGTGAACATCACGCCGAACCTGTATGCCAAGTCCGACGGCACCCTGAATCCGCTGTACGGCACGCCGCGCGTGATGCAGGCGCCGCGCTACCTGCGCTTCTCGGTGACTTACGACTATTGATGAGCGACGGCACAGGGACGTGCCTTTCCATGGAATGCCCATCCGGCCACATGGCGTGTCCGGATGATTTGAACTGCAGCGGGCGGAGATATCGATGGCCGGTTTGGGGCTAATCAAGGCAGGTTCGATCCTTATTTTCCTGTGCGGGATATCGACCATGCATGCCCAGCCGGTGCCAGCCAAGGCCGCGGCGGCGCCCGCCGCCGTGGACGACGACGCCAACGCGCCTTACAAGGTCTACGACGCCACGCCGGCCATCACCATGGGTCCGCTGCTGCTGGACATGGCCGAGGACTCGGTGGTGATCGAGTGGATGACCGATGCGCCAAGCGACGCCAAGGTCAGCTACGGCGAGCATGCGCTCGACCATGAGGCGGTACCACAGGTCGATGGCCTGTTGCCGGTGGGCACGATGCATCGCGTGGTGCTGCGCGGATTGCAGCCGGGGCGCACCTATCAGTACCGGGTTGCCTCACGGCGCGTGGTTGCGTTGCGGCCGTACTGGCCGGACCGCGGCAGGACCGCGGAGAGTGATGTCTACAGCTTCACGACGTTCGATGCGTCCAAGCCGAGTACCAGCTTCGCGACGATGACGGACACGCATGAAAACGTCGAGCGCGTCCGCGCCCTGGCGGAACTGGCGCAGCGCCAACCGGTGGACTTCGTCGTGCATACCGGCGACGGCGTGCATTACGCCACCGGCGAGAATCAGGTGAAAGACAAGTTCCTGGAACCGCTGGCGACGGGGCTGCAGGGCCGCATGCCGCTGCTCTATGCGCGCGGCAACCACGAATACCGCGGCGAGTTCGCCCGTTCGCTCGGCGACTATCTGCATGCGCAGGAAAGCCGCTACTACTACACGCGCGACCAGGGGCCGGTGCATCTGGTCGTGGTCGATACCGGCGAGGACAAGCCTGACGCCACCAACGTCTATGCGGGCCTCAACGATCTGCGCGCATACCGTGCAGAGGAATACGCCTGGTTCAAGCGTGTGCTGGCTGAAGAGCCACGGGTGCGCGCTGCGCCGTTCACGGTGGTGCTTGGCCACGATCCCGCATGGGGTTGGCTGGACGGCGCCGATGGCGAATGGACGAAGCGCGCGAACGAAGCGAAAGTCGACCTGTTCATCGCCGGCCATCTGCACCGGCTGGAACGGGTGAAGCCGGGCGAGCGCGGCAACGACTTCACCATCCTGGCGCTGGGCCAGGACCAGATCGCGCGGGTCGAAGCCGATGAGCGCGTGCTGAAAGTGAGCGTGATCGATCGGACGGGCAAGACCGTGGAGGCCTTCGTGCTGAAGCGGCGGGATAAATAGCGGCAGGTGTCGCCCTGCTAGCGGGGCGCACGGAAATGGCTGCTGACATCCAGATTGACGTCGCGCGGGGACGGGAAGGGTGTGGTGGCCGCAGGTGAATGCGGTCCTGCACTTGCGCTTGTCGCCGCCGCGGCGATCTGGGGTTCCGCACGAGCGCGTTTGGTGGCACGTGAAGTGGAAGGGTCAGCAACGACCTGCGTTGTCTGCCTGCCGTGAACCGCGGCGGGCCGAGTCGGACCCGCGACAGTGCCGGCAGGCGGGGAATCCGCGCGCCTCCGCTTGGCGCTTCCAGACGCAGCGCCCGGGGGCGGCTGCTGTGACGCCGCGGAAGAGGCGCTTGCCGTCGCGGCCTGGTGGGTGGAGCGCGGCGCTGCGACGGAGGTGCCTGAAGCCGCCGCGGGTGGAGGCAGCGCCAGTGGCGGAGGTTGCATATAGCTGCCGCCGGCGATGGCTGCTCCGGTCGGACCGGTGGGATGACGCAAAGGCGAATGAGGCGCGTCGGGCAGCAAGTGCCGCCCGCTGTCCTGGAGATCGCCCATCGCGCCGCTCATCAGGCGCATTACCGTGGCCTGATCGGCGGCGGACAGCGCGCGGTGATAGCGCGAGAGCTTGGTCTTGGCTGCGTTGCGATCGCTTTCATAGGTCTTGCGCGCTCCCCGGTCCTTGAGCTTGCCCGCATCCTTGACCCTGGCGGCGCGTTCTCCGGGCGCCATGCTCATCACCATCAGCGCGGCCGAGGCTACGCCGGCCGAAGGGGGCGTCAGATCGGGCGCCCGCAGCATCTTCATCATCTGCACGCGATTGAAATCGTGTCCCGCAGCCTGGCCGGCGGTATGCGTATCCGAGCCGCTATGTCCGGCCGCGCCGCCGCCGGGCACGCTGACGAAGGTTCTGCCCGTATCCGTACGCGCACCATCGCTGGCGTCCATGACGGGCCTGACGTTGGCCTCGCGGATCTTCCCGCCGGAGAAATGGCGCAGCGCCGACTTGCTCTTGGTGGCGGGCAGGGTCGACTCCACCGCACCCTTGGTGCGGCCGGACAGAAATACCGCCATGTCGGTGGGGGCAGCCGCTTCGTGGTATCCGGTGCTATGCGCGGACGCGGCCTTGGTCGGGTTGGAGGCGGCGCGGAATTCCGCCGAGGTGGTCTTGTTGCCCTTCACGATCTTTTCGGTGGCTTCCTTCTTGAACGCTCCGGCCTTGGCCTGCGAAGGCGTCAGTGTCCGGTCGTCCGCGGCGCGATAACGGGGCGCCATGGGCGGCCGCGACGCGGGAGTGAGGGGCGTCACCATCGGCGACAGCGTGCCTGCCGCGGCGGCGGTTGCCGCACGGCGCGGATCATGTTGAGACGATACGGATCGAGTGGCCGGCGATGGCGTGCGCAAGCCCGCCGCCGGCATCGGCGACAGCGATTCCGGCGAGCTGGCGGCGGCCGGTGTCGTCCCCATGCCTGCCAGCGCCCCGGATGAAGGCACCACGGGTGATGGTGACGAAGGAGGCATGTGCCGGGCGGGCAAAGACCCCGTGGCAGCCTGAGGCTTATGCGACATCGTCAACGGCGCCGCGGCGCCGAATGGGCGGGGCGGCACCAACGGCGTCGACGGCGGCATGCGGGTCAGGCCGGGTGACGCATGCGTCCTTGGCATGGGCGGCGGTAACCGCAGCGGGGGAGCGGTGGGTGGGGCAACGCCGCCAGGCGCACGGCCCGACGGCCGCGCGGCAGGGGGCGTGCCCTGCGGCTTGGCTGATCCCGAACCACCGCCTGCTGCGTCCGGCTTCCCTGGCATTGCCCTGATCCCCATCAAGGACCCCGAAGACTAATCGCGGTCGCCGCCGCCTGCCAGTGAGCCGGCGGCCGGTGCCGCCGGCACCGCGAGGCAGGCGCGCGAGCAAGTAATCTGGCGGCTCTGGCCCATGGGAGGAGTACCGATGGCTCGCACCGGCACGATGAAGGGGTTGCTGGCGGGCGTGCTGGCCGTGGCATCGTGCGCTGCCTATGCCGGCGCGGCTTTCGAAGTGGGGCCCGCACGCGCGGCGTTGCAGCGCCTGCTGCCGCATCATGCGCAGCAGATCGCGCTGGTCGCACTGCCGTCCGGCACGGAAGAGCGCTACCGCATTCGCGGCCTGGCGGGCCATATCGAGATCGCCGGCACATCGCCACTTGCGCTGCTGGCCGGCGCGGAGGCTTATCTCGAACACGTGCCGCAAGTGAGCATCGGCTGGCCGGGCGACAGCCTCGACCGGCTGCCCGCCACGCTGCCTGCGCCGACGCATCCGATCGAAAGCCACGCGGTGGTGCCCGACCGCTTCGCGCTCAACGACGTCGACGATGGCTATTCCGATGCCTATCTCGACTGGCCGGGATGGGAACACAAGATCGACCTGCTCGCATTGCGCGGCATCAACGAGGTGTTCGTGCCGGTGGGCGCGGAGGAGGTGTACCGCCGCGCGTTCCGTGAGTTCGGCTATAGCGATGATGAACTGCGCGCGTGGATTCCGGCACCCGCGCATCAGCCGTGGTGGCTGCTGCAGAACATGTCGGGTTTCGGCGGGCCGATATCGGCGCAACTGTTCGCGCAGCGAGTGGCATTGGGTCGCCGTATCGTCGAGCGCCTGCGCGAACTGGGCATGCAGCCGGTGCTGCCGGGTTATTTCGGCACGGTGCCGCCGGGCTTCGCGGCGAAGCAGCCCGGTGCGGCGCTGGTGCCGCAGGGCGAGTGGGTGGGATTCCAGCGGCCGGACTGGCTGGATCCGCGCGATGCGCATTTCGCCAAGGTGGCTGCTGCGTTCTATCGCCACCAGCGAGAGCTGTTCGGCGATGGTGTGCTGTACAAGATGGATCTGTTGCATGAGGGCGGCAGGGCTGGCGACGTGCCGGTGCGTGACGCGGCGAAGCAAGTGTTCGCTGCGCTGGATGCCGCGCATCCTGCCGCGCGCTGGGTGCTGCTAGGCTGGCAGCACAATCCGCCGCACGCGGTGATGGAAGCGGTGCCGCACGAGCGCCTGCTGATCGTCGATGGCCTGTCCGATCGCTACAACGGCATGGACCGCAAACGCGATTGGGCGGGCGCGCCGTTCGCATTCGGCACCATTCCCAATTTCGGCGGCCACACCACGCTGGGGGCGAACGCCGATGTGTGGATCCGGCGCTTCGCCGCGTGGCGGCGCGAGGATGCGGGCTCGCTGCGTGGCATCGCCTATATGCCGGAGGGCAGCGGCACCGATCCGGCCACGTATGCGCTGTTCACGGCCCTGGCCTGGACGCCGGTGCCGGACGATGCGCCGCGCTGGCTCGAGCGCTATGCGGTGTACCGCTACGGAGGCGGCGACGCTCATGCGCGCGCTGCATGGCGGATCCTCGCGCGGACCGCTTATGCGATGCCGTCGGGCGAATGGTCGGAACCGCACGACGGTCTGTTTGGCGCAAGGCCGAGCCTGGATGTACGCAGCGCGGCGACCTGGTCGCCCACCGCTGCGCGCTACGATCTCGCACGCTTCAACGGCGCCGTATGCGAGTTGCTCGAGGTGGCGCCGGCATTGCGCACCACCTCTGCGTATCGCCACGACCTGGTCGACATCACGCGGCAGGCGCTCAGCAATCAATCGCGGCTGCTGCTGCCGCGCATCAAGGCAGCCTACGAAGCGAAAGACACGAAGCAGTTCCAGGCACTGACCACCGCATGGATGGACGACATGGCAATGCTCGACCGCCTGCTCGCCTCCGATCCCGACTTCCTGCTCGGCCGCTGGCTGATGCACGCAAAGGCCGCCGCGCGCGACGATGCCGAAGCTGCGCAGCTCGAATACGACCAGCGCTCGATCCTGGCCAGCTGGGGCGACCGCTCGGGTGCCGACCGCGGCGGCTTGCACGACTATGCCAATCGCGAGCTGGCGGGCCTGGTCGGCGGGCTGTATGCGCAACGGTGGCGGCGTTTGTTCGACACGCTGCTGGGTGGATTGAACGGCAGTCGGACGCAGCCGATCGATTGGTACGCGATGGAGCAGTCCTGGGCGCGCTCGCGCGAGCCGTACGTTACGGAACCCGCCGGCGATCCATGGCGCCTCGCCGGGGAGGTCGCGCATCGGTTGCGGTTCTGCGCCGCTGCCGGCGACTGAGCCGGATCGTCATCCGGTCGCGGCAGGCTGCGCGCGTACGGCTATTTGCGATCGGAACGGAACGAACTGGTGATGTCCATGGCGATGCCGCGGGCATCGGCGCCGGATCCGCCGGCCGCGGTGCTCGGCGTGGTCGGCGGCGTGGCGGTGGCGACGGTGGTCGTGGTGGTGGCCGTCGTGGCCAGTCTCGGGGGCGCGGTGACGACAGGCGTGCCGATCGTCGGCGTCTGGTGCGTGCTGGATGTCGACGACGAGCTCGACGAGCTGCTGGCGGGTATGGGCGCGAACGCGGACGGCGGCGGTGTCGGCGTAAGCACGGGCGGCATGGGCAGGTAGCCGCCGCCGCTGAGGGCGGCCCCGGTACCGCCGGTCGGATCGCGCAGCGGCGAGTGGGGACGGTCGGGCAGCAGGCGGCGGCCGCTGTCCTTGAGATCGCCCATGCCCTGCTTGGCCAGTTTCATCACGACGTTCTGCTCTTTCGGCGGCAGCGACTGGTAGTACGCGCCAAGCTTGCGCTTGGCGTCGTTCCTGCGCTCCTCGTAGCTCGAGCGGGCCTGCACGTCCTTGAGGTTGCCGGCGCCTTGCGCGGTGCTGGCGATCTGGCCCGGAGCGACGCTCATGACCGTCATGGCGCCGGCGACGGTGCCTGCCACGCCGGAGGTGACGCCGGGTTCCTGCAGGGTGCGCATGCCCTGGTGGCGCAGGAAGTCGTGCGCCGCGGCCTGTCCCGTCGTCTTGACGCCGGAGCCGGTATGGCCCGCGGGCTTGCCGCCGGGCACGCTCAGCACGGTCTGCGCGGTATCCGTGCGCGCACCGTCGCTGGCTTCGGCGACGGGCCTGACGTTCGGTTCCAGGATCGTGCTGCCGGCGTACTTGGGCAGCACGCTGTTGCCGCTCCAGGCCGGCATGGTGGCCGTGCCGTCGGTGTTGACCTTGCGCCGCGACAGGAACCGCATGGCGTCCGTCGGCAGAAAGCTCTCGTGGTAGCCGCTGCTGTGCCCGGAGGTGGTCGGGTTGGACGGTGAGCGGAACTCGCTCTCGTCGATCGGCTTGGCCTGCACCACTTTTTCGGTACCGGCGGGGCGGAAGCCGCCGGAAGAAGCCTGCCCCGAGGTCAACGTCTTGTCGGACGAGGCCTTGTAGCCAGGCATGGGCGACAGCGTCGGCGGCGCGGTCGGCGGCGGTGGCATCGGCGACAGCGAGCTCGATGGCGATGCTGCACCGGACGAGGTGGCCGGCGCGGTCGAATGCGTCGCGCCGCCATGCAAGGGCAGCATGGGCGAAAGCGCTGAGGAGGAGGTGGTGGACGAGGGCGGCGGCGTGGAGGTCGTCGATGCCGTGGTGGTGATCGAAGGCCGTGGCGCGCTGGTCGCGCCACTGCGTAACACGGGCGACAGCGTGGTCGGCCTGGGCGATGGCGTGACCATGGGCGACAGCGTCGTACTGGACGTGCGCGTGGACGAGGTGGACGAACGCTGCAGTGGCTGCCCCGAGGTCGAAGACGACGACGAAGGCGTGGAACTGCGCGGGCGCCCGCCTCCCGAGCCGCCGCTGCCAGAACCGCTCCCGCTCCCGCTGCCGGAGCCGCTGCCGCCCGTGCCAGAACTCCCTGTTCCGTGTGGCATGACCCTGATTCCCCCTCAAGGACCCCGGAGGTTACTCCGGGCCCGGGGCGCTCGCCAGGGCGCGGCAGCCGTGGGCATTCGCGCACGGCGGGGCCTGCCGGCCCGCGCTACCATCGAACGGCTTTCGCCCAGCCCGGACGCCACGCGGATGCGCCTCCATCCCCTGCCAGCCTGAGGAGTTCCCGTGCGGCGAAGAGCCTTCCTGCGCCTGAGTGCGCTCGCACCGTTGGGTGCATTGAGCCTGCGTGTCGACGCGGCAACCGCTCCGCCGAAGCATGCGGAGCCTGCGCCCGATGGCCGCGTCCATCGCTTCGCACTCGGCAAGCGCGAGTTCCTGCTGGATGGCCGTCCATTCCAGATCCGCAGCGGCGAGATGCATCCGATCCGCGTGCCGGCGGAGTACTGGACGCAGCGCATCTGCATGGTCAAGGCGATGGGCCTGAACACGGTAGCCATCTATCTGATGTGGAACGCGCTGGAACAAGAACCCGGCGTGTTCGATCTGGAAAGCGGCAACCGCGACTTCGTGCGCTTCATCAAGCTGTGCCAGCAGCAAGGCATGTGGGTGTATCTGCGGCCCGGGCCGTACGTATGCGCCGAATGGGATTTCGGCGGGCTGCCGCCGTATCTGCTGCGCGAGCCGGACATCCGCGTGCGCGACAAGGACGATCCGCGCTACATGCGGGCAGTGGCGCGTTATCTGGACACGATCGCGCCGCATATCGCGCCGCTGATGGCGGACAAGGGCGGGCCGATCCTGATGGTGCAGGTGGAGAACGAGTACGCCTCGTTCGGCGGCGACCTGGCGTATCTGCAGCGGATCCAGGCGATGTGGCGCGAGCGCGGCATCGAGGGGCCGTTCTCCATTTCGGATGGGCTGGGCACGATCCAGAAGCAGCAGACGTATCTGCCCGGCAGCGCGCTGGGCCTGGACGGCGATACCGATTTCGCCGCGGCGCAGGCGATCGCCGGCGAGGCGCCGGTGTGGGTGGGCGAGGGTTATCCCGGCTGGCTGACGCATTGGGGCGACCAGGAGTTCCAGCGCGGCGATTACGCGGCGACGCTGAAGAAGCTGATGGCCGAGGGGCGCTCGTTCAATCTGTACGTGGCGCATGGCGGCAGCAATTTCGGTTTCGGCGCGGGCGCCAATGCGGATGCCGATTACGGCAAGTTCGATCCGGTGATCACCAGCTACGACTACGGCGCGCCGATCGACGAGCGCGGCGCGGCGACGGCGGATTACCGCGAGTTCCGCCGCATCATCGGCGAGAAGCTGGCACAGCCGCTGCCGGCGGTTCCCGCGGCGCCGCCGGCGATGCGGTTCGCGAAGTTCGAGCTGCAGCCGTATGCGTCGCTGTGGGAGAACCTTACGCCAGCGAAGCCGCTCGATCAGGGGCCGGTGGCGAACGAGCTGCTGTTCGGGCAGGACCACGGCATGGTGCTGTATCGCGCGATGTCACCGAAGGGCGGGCGCCTGTCCGTCGAAGGCGTGCGCGATTACGCGACCGTGTTCGGCGCGGGGCGTTATCTCGGCTACATCTCGCGCGTGCGCAAGCCGGGCTTGCGCGAGGCCACCTACGTGGAGGTGCCGGCGCCGCATGCGCAGGATGGCGAGGCGATCGAGATCCTGGTCGACAGCTTCGGGCACGTCGGCTATGGGCAGGCGATGGCGGACCGCAAGGGCATCGTGGGTGAGATACGGCTGGATGGCGAAGTGCAGCGGCACTGGTCGGCGCATGGCTTTCCGCTCGACGATGCTTATCTGGCGGGGCTGCGTCCGCTGGCGCGCAAGCCGGAGCGGCCGGGGCTGTTCTTCAAGGGCACGCTGGCGCTGCAGAAGACGGCGGATACCTACCTGGACATGAGCGCCTGGGACAAGGGCTATGTGTGGGTGAACGGGTATCTGCTAGGAAGGTATTGGCGGATCGGGCCGCAGCAGCGGTTGTTCTGTCCTGCCTCGTGGTTGAAGGCGGGAGAGAACGAGGTGCTGGTGTTCGATATGCATCGCACGGAGGAGGCGGCGATCGAGGGATTCGAACACCTCCACGCCTAGCCGTCATTCCGGCGTAGGCCGGAATCCAGTAGCGACAGTGTTGGATTGTCGCGTCATCGCCCAAAAGCGAAATGCGTGGGCGATATCGCGACAATCGAGCCCCGACGTCACTGGATTCCGGCCTGCGCCGGAATGACGAGGATTGAGAGGTTGTCGCGGTCCCGTCAGAACTCCACGTGCGCACGCAGCGCCACGAATCTCGCCGGACCGCGGTCGCGGTTATAGCCAGGGTGCCGCACCCACTGGACATCCGGGCTCAGCGTCAGATGCTCGAACGGCACGAAGCTGTAGTACGCCTCCATGATTTGTTCGCGGCCGTAATTCAAGGCGCCGTCGCCCAGCACGAAACCGCTGCCGCCCAGCTCCAGATATTCGCGGTGCGGCGAAGACAGCGCATTGATCGCCAGGCCCAGGCTGAAGTGATCCTGCTGGCGTCCCCAATGCGTGCCGGACAGCTGGAAACCGCCGCTCAGCGTGCGATCCACTTCGGTGAACGCGAACGACTCGTTGCGCCCGTCGTTCCAGCCGGCACGCATGAATAAACCGGTTTCCCCGCCATCGGCCAGCGGCAGTTCGCCATTGAGGCCGATGCCGTACTTCTTGCGGCCGGGGCGGTCGTCCGCGCGGATATCCGGCGTGCTGCCGGTGGCCAGCGCCTGCGCTATCACGGTGCGGTACACGCCCATGCTCGCCTGGTTCTGGAACAGCAGGGCGCGCAAGGCCCAGCCATCCTTGTCCGGCTGGAGGGTCAATTCCAGCTGCTGCCCGCGCGCCTTGCGCAGCGATTCCACCAGGCGCGAGCCGTTCGCTTCGGTGGGCATGCGGTAGATGCCGTAGCGCAGGCTCCAGCCCGCTTCGACCAGGCCCAGCATCAGGCCTTCGGTGTAGCCGCGCGTGTCGGCGGCGAAATCCCAGGCCACGTTGTTGAACAGCGCCCAGTTCATGAATTGCGTGCGGGTGCCGTCGGCGTAGCGGTTCTTGTCGAAGTCGTCATTGATCGCCATCTTGCCGATCTTCACTTCGATGCGGCGCGCGGCTTCCTTGCCGGGCAGCTGGTCCATGGCGCGCTCGTTGTCCTCGGTGTCGTCGCCCAGCGGCAGGGTCCAGCGCAGGAAGCGGCGCGCGACGTAGGGCGATTTGCCCAGGTTGGCGGAGCCGGAGCGGATCACGTCGCCGTTGGGCAGGCCGGCCATGCCGGTGGCGCCGCTGACGCCCTGGCCCTTGAACATCTCCACGTCGAAGTAGAACTGGAAATGCGCGGGCAGGGCCACGCCGAAGTAGGCGCCGAAGGTGTGCGAGCGGGCGGTGTCGGTGCGTGCGCTGAGGCTGAGCGGGCCCGAGTAGGGCGAATGCACGCGGTCCTGGTGCTGGTCGATCAGGGTGTATTGCGCGCCGAGGAATTGCGGCACGAACACCGGTGCTTCGTCAGCGCGCAGGGCCGGGCCGGCGGACAGCAGGGCGGCGACTGCCAGGAAACGCAGCGATTTCATCCTTACTCCGTGGCGGCGCGGCCCATGTTTCCGCGGCAAGGCGCATGGTGGCATGCGGGTGTGGCACGTCAACGTCAACGATGTGCCGGCACCGGAAACGGAAAGGCCGCCTTGCGGCGGCCTTTCGTCAAAGCATCCAACAGCCGATCAACCGCCGCGCGAAGCCTTCTTGCGGTCGTTCTCGGTGAGGTGCTTCTTGCGCAGGCGGATTTCCTTCGGGGTGATCTCGACCAGCTCGTCGTCGTCGATGAAGTCCAGCGCCTGCTCCAGCGAGAACTTGATCGCGGGGGTGAGCTGGATCGCATCGTCCTTGCCGGAGGCGCGCATATTGGTCAGCGGCTTGGGCTTGATGGCGTTGACGGTGAGGTCGTTGTCCTTGGAGTGGATGCCGACCAGCTGGCCTTCGTACACCGCATCGCCTTCGGCGGCGAACAGCTTGCCGCGCTCCTGCAGCGGCCCCAGCGAATAGGCGGGGGTGTTGCCGGCGGCGTTGGCGATCATCACGCCGTTGAGGCGCTTGGCGATCTGGCCTTCTTCCTTCGGACCGTAGTGGTCGAACACGTGGAACAGCAGGCCCGAACCCTGGGTCAGGGTCTTGAACTGGTTCTGGAAGCCGATCAGGCCGCGCGCCGGGATCATGTACTCCAGGCGCACGCGGCCCTTGCCGTCCGGCTCCATGTTCTTGAGCTGGCCCTTGCGCACGCCCAGGCGCTCCATTACGGGGCCCTGGTGGATTTCTTCCACGTCGACCACCAGCTGCTCGATCGGCTCCATCTTCTGGCCGTCGATCTCCTTGATGATCACTTCCGGACGCGACACGGCCAGCTCGTAGCCTTCGCGGCGCATGTTCTCGATCAGCACCGACAGGTGCAGCTCGCCGCGGCCGGAAACCAGGAACTTGTCGGCGTCCGAACCCTGCTCGACGCGCAGCGCCACGTTGTGGACCTGCTCGCGCTCCAGGCGCTCCTTGATCTGGCGGCTGGTAAGGAACTTGCCGCCGGAGAGGTCCTTGTTGCCGGCGAACGGCGAGTTGTTCACCTGGAAGGTCATGCTGATGGTGGGCTCGTCCACGGTCAGCGCGGGCAGCGCCTCGGGGGTGTCGAGCGCGCACACGGTGTCGGAGATGGTCAGCTCCTGGATGCCGGAGATGGCCACGATGTCGCCGGCCTCGGCGGTCTCCTGCTCGATGCGCTCCAGGCCCATGAAGCCCAGCACCTGCAGGATCTTGCCCTGGCGCTTCTTGCCGTGGCGGTCGATCACGGCCACCGGCATGTTCTTCTTCAGGGTGCCGCGCTGGATGCGGCCGATGCCGATCACGCCGACGAAGTTGTTGTAGTCCAGCTGGCTGATGCGCATCTGGAACGGGCCTTCCGGATCGACTTCCGGCTTGGGCGCGTGCTTCATGATCGCTTCGTACAGCGGGGTCATGTCGCCTTCGCGGGTCTCGGGGTCGAGCGAGGCGTAGCCGTTCAGGGCCGAGGCGTAGACGATCGGGAAGTCCATCTGCTCCGGCGTGGCGCCGAGGCGGTCGAACAGGTCCCACACCTGCTCCACCACCCAGTCGGGGCGGGAGCCGGGGCGGTCGATCTTGTTGACCACCACGATCGGCTTGAAGCCCATCGCGAAGGCCTTCTGGGTCACGAAGCGGGTCTGCGGCATCGGGCCGTCCATCGCGTCGACCAGGATCAGCACGGTGTCGACCATCGACAGCACGCGCTCCACCTCGCCGCCGAAGTCGGCGTGTCCGGGCGTGTCCACGATGTTGATGCGGTTGCCCTGCCAGGTGATGGCGGTGTTCTTGGCCAGGATGGTGATGCCGCGTTCCTTTTCCTGGTCGTTGCTGTCCATCACGCGCTCGGCGAGCACGGTGCGCTCGGAGAGCGTGCCGGACTGCTTCAGCAGCTGGTCGACGAGCGTGGTCTTGCCGTGGTCGACGTGGGCGACGATGGCGATATTGCGCAGATTTTCGATGGACATGGAGTGGGCTCGGGCGGCCGGAATGGCCGTCGCGTGGTTTTCTCAAGGGCGAATCGGCGGATTATACGGGCTTATGTGACAACTTGCTTGTCACTGCCTGTTTTGCTCCCTCTCCCCCTCGGGGAGAGGGCCGGGGTGAGGGGCCGGGGCTCGCGAAAACGCCTGTTCGCGGCGAAGCGCCCTGAAGAGCCCATTCAGGCAGCAGTGCGCGCCCGGGTCACCCGGCTGGCGGTTTCCTTGTGCAGTTGGGCGGCCAGCCAAGCCCCCGCCGCCACCAGCAGGTCCAGGTTCACCCCGGTTTCCATGCCCATGCCGTGCAGCATGTAGACCACGTCCTCGCTGGCCACATTGCCCGTGGCGCCCTTGGCGTACGGGCAGCCGCCGGTGCCGGACACGGCGCTGTCCACCACCCGCACCCCTTCCTCGAGGCAGCTGAGGATATTGGCCAGGGCCTGGCCGTAGGTGTCGTGGAAGTGCACGGCCAGGGCGGCCATGGGCACCTCGGCCGCCACGGCCTTAAGCATGGCGCGGGCCTTGGCGGGGGTGCCGACGCCGATGGTGTCGCCCAGCGAGATCTCATGGCAGCCGAGCTGGTGCAGGCGCGCGGCCACGCGCACCACGTCCGCCACCGGCACCTCGCCCTGGTAGGGGCAGCCCAGCACCGTGGACACGTAGCCGCGCACCTTCACGCCTTCGGCCCGGGCCAGTTCCAGCACGGGGCGGAAGCGCTCGATCGATTCGTCGATGCCGGCATTGATGTTCTTGCGGTTGAACGCCTCGGAGGCCGCGGTGAACACCGCCACCTCGGTGGCGCCCACTTCGCGCGCGCGCCGGTAGCCCTGTTCGTTCGGCACCAGCACGGGGTAGCTCACCCCGGGCACCTTGCGGATGCCCTGGAACACCTCGGCGGCGTCGGCCAGCTGCGGCACCCACTTGGGGCTGACGAAGCTGGTGGCCTCGATGGTGGCCAGGCCGGTAGAGGAGAGGCGGTCGATCAGGGCGATCTTCACGTCGGCCGGGAGCATGGCCTTTTCGTTCTGCAGGCCGTCGCGGGGGCCGACTTCGACGATGCGGACGTGGTTGTCGTTCATGGCGGTGGTGACCCGTGGCAACGTGAAGGGAGATGCGTCCGGCGCGGCGCCGGTCAAGTGGCGAAGCGCACCAGCACGGCGTCGGCTTCGACGAAATCGCCCTGCGCGGCGCCGATGCTGTCGATGGTGCCGGCGCGCGGGGCCTTGAGCGCCAGTTCCATCTTCATCGCTTCCATCACCAGCAGCTCCTGGCCTTCTTCCACCTGGTCGCCCGGCCTGGCCTTGACCAGCACGATGCGGCCCGGCATCGGCGCCGCCACCTGGTTGCCGCCGCCGCCTTCCTTCGCGGCCCACTCGAACGCGGCCGCGCGCATGAACGCGTGGCGGCGGCCGTCGGCGTCGTGCAGCAGCACGCGCTGCGCATCGGCGCGCAGCGGCAGGCGCAGCGCTTCGCCGTCGAAGCGGGCGCTGAGCGCATTGCCGTCGTGGCGCGCGCCCTGCACCTGGCAGCTGGCCTCGCCGTGGCGCAATTGATAGTTGCCGTCGTGGCCGTGGGCTTCCACTTCGTAGCGCTGCTCGCGCAGCGACAGCGCCACGATGCGCTTGCCGGCATGGCCGACGCGCCAGGCGTCGGCGCGGGACCAGGGCGAATAGGGATCGCTGCCATGCGCGGCCTGCGCCGCCACGGCATGTTCGTCGTGCAGCAGCGCGGCGACGGCGGCGGCGAACAGCAGCTGCGGCGCGGGCGCGGCGTCGCCGGCCAGGAATTCCTCGAGGTGGCGGTCGAGATAGCCTGTGTCGATGCGGCCTTCCACCACCACCGGGTGGCGCGCCAGGCGCTCGAGGAAGGCGATATTGGATTTCGGCCCGGCGATCTCGCAGGCCATCAGCGCTTCGCGCAGGCGCTGCAGCGCTTGCGCGCGATCGCGGTCGTGCACGATCAGCTTGGCGATCATCGGGTCGTAGAAGATGGTGACCGTGTCGCCTTCGATCACGCCGCCGTCCAGGCGCACGTGGCGCGACGGTGCCGGCAGGCGCAGGCGCAGCAGCTTGCCGGAGCCGGGCAGGAAGTTCTGTTCCGGGTCTTCCGCATACAGGCGCACTTCGATGGCATGGCCCTGCGCGTGGATCTGATCCTGGCGCAGCGGCAGCGCTTCGCCGGCGGCCACGCGCAGCTGCCATTCGACCAGGTCGACCTTTAAGGTTTCCTCGGTGACCGGATGCTCCACCTGCAGGCGCGTATTCATTTCCATGAAGAAGAATTCGCCGCTTGGGCCGACGATGAATTCCACCGTGCCCGCGCCGACGTAATCCACCGCGCGCGCCGCGGCTACCGCCGCCTCGCCCATGGCGGCGCGGCGTTCCGGCGTGAGGAAGGGCGAGGGCGTTTCTTCCAGCACCTTCTGGTAGCGGCGCTGCGCCGAGCATTCGCGCTCGTTGAGATGGATGACGTTGCCGTGGCTGTCGCCGAACACCTGGAATTCGATATGGCGCGGATGCTCGACGTAGCGTTCCAGGATCACCCGCGTATCGCCGAAGGCATTGGCCGCCTCGCGCTGCGCGGAGGCGAGCGCGTCGGCGAATTCCTTCTCGGCGCGCACGATGCGCATGCCCTTGCCGCCGCCGCCCGCGGCGGCCTTGATCATCAGCGGGAAGCCGGTGCGGCGCGCCTGCTCGGCGAGGAAGTCCGCGTCCTGGTTGTCGCCGTGGTAGCCCGGCACCAGCGGCACCGCGTGCTTTTCCATCAGCGCCTTGGCGGCCGCCTTGGAACCCATGGCGTCGATGCTGGCCGGGCGCGGGCCGATAAAGGCGATGCCGGCCTCGGTGCAGGCGCGCGCGAAGGCGGTGTTCTCGGACAGGAAACCGTAGCCAGGATGGATGGCCTGGGCGCCGCTGCGCCGGGCTACGTCGAGGATGGCGTCGGCGCGCAGGTAGGAGTCGGCCGGACGCGGCCCGCCGATCGGCCAGGCCTCATCGGCGAGGCGCACGTGCTGCGCATCGGCATCGGCCTCGGAGTACACCGCGATGGTGTGGATGCCCAGGCGGCGGCAGGTGCGGATCACGCGGCAGGCGATCTCGCCGCGGTTGGCTATGAGTACGCGCTCGAACATGCACGGGTCCGTCGTAGGTGGGGTGCAAAGTCCGTAAAACTAGCAGAACGGGCGTTTCAGGCCGATGCGCGGCGCAGCATTCATGCGAATGGCGTAGGTTGGGGTGAGCGCAGCGAACCCCAACGATGGCGTGCCGGCGGCTATTTGTTGGGGTTCGCTGCGCTCACCCCAACCTACGTCGACGATGAGGGCGTTATTCGCCTTCCCAGTAATCCACCGACTCGCCCTGCCTCCCCACTACGCGGAAAAACTGCGGCATCCCGTCCGCCCCCGGGCCGTACTCCGCCATCACGCCGTACTTCTTGCTGTCCGGGTACTCGCACACCTCCGGATACTGCCGCGTGCTGATGCTCAGATAGCGCAGCTCCTTGTCGCTGGTGTTGGCGATCTGGTGCGCGGTCTCCGGCCCGCCGGGCGGGCAGGCGATGATGTCGCCGGCGCGGATGGGGTGGCGTTCCTCGCCGATGCGCACTTCGCCTTCGCCATCCAGCACGAAGAACATTTCCTCGTTCACGCGATGGTTGTGGAACGGATAGCCGCGCTTGCCCGGCGGCAGCACCGTCACGTTGTAGCCGAGCTTCTGCGCGCCGAGCTGCATCGAGATGCGCGCGATGCGCGGGCCGTAGCGTTCGGCGGCGGTGCCGGTGGGGGCGAAGGCGAGCGGGATGGGCTGCGGTTCGACGTCGGCGACATTGACGATTTGGCGGGCCATGGCAAGTCCTGGGTAGGTTGGGGTGAGCCGGAGGCGAACCCCAACAATGCGATGCGCGTGGAGGTGGTGGTGTCGGGGTTCGCTGCGCTCACCCCAACCTGCGCCGCGGCGTCAGGCGGGCAGGTGGCAGACGGCTTCCACGTTATGGCCGTGCAGATCCAGTACGAAAGCCGCGTAGTAGTTGTCGTGGTAATGCAGGCGCAGGCCCGGCGGGCCGTTGTCGGTGCCGCCGGCGGCCAGCGCCGCGGCGTAGAAGCGGTCGACCGCTTCGCGCGTCGGCGCCACGAAGGCCACGTGGATGGCCGACAGCGGCGCGATCGGGTCGGCGCTGATCCAGAAGCTGGGCTTGCCGTCCTTGCCGAAGCCGGCATGCGAGCGGCTGCCCGTCACTTCCTGGGTGACTTCCATCGCCAGGCCGCCGCCGAGCGGGGCCAGCACGCGTTCGTAGAAGGCCTTGCTGCGTGCGTAGTTGGAGACGGGCACGCCGATATGGTCGAGCATGGAAGCTACTCCTTGCAGGGAATGACGGTGGCTGGCGCGGCGAGTTTATGCCGGCGCGGCCCAGGCCGCAGCGCGCTTGTCGAGGAAAGCGCCGAGTCCTTCCTGGCCTTCGGCGGAAACGCGCAGGCGGGCGATCAGTTCGGCGTTCTCGCGGTCGAGGCGCTCGGCCTGCGCCTGGTCCTGCCCGGCCACGCGCAGGGCCAGCCGCTTGGCCTCGGCCTGGGCGACGGGGCCGGCCTTGGCGAACGCGGCCAGCACGGCGTCCACCGCGCCGTCCAGTTCCTGCGCCGGCACGCACTGGTGCAGCAGGCCGATGCGCTGGGCGGTGGGTGCGTCGAACAGTTCGCCGGTCAGGAACAGGCGGCGCGACTGGCGCAGGCCGATCGCGGCGATCACGTACGGCGAGATCACCGCCGGCACCAGGCCGAGCTTGACCTCGGTCAGGCCGAACTTCGCGCCGTCCACGCCGATGGCGATATCGCAGCAGGCGACCAGGCCCACGCCGCCGCCGTAGGCCGCGCCGTTGACCCGCGCGACGGTGGGCTTGGGCAGGAACTGCAGGGTGCGCATCAGCGCGGCCAGGCGCAGCGAATCCTCGCGGTTCTCCGCCTCGCTGGCCTTGGCCATGCCGCGCATCCAGTGGAGGTCGGCGCCGGCGGAGAAGCTGGCGCCCGCGCCGGTGAGCACCACCGCGCGCACGGCCGGGTCGCGGCCGGCGGCGGCGAGCGCATCGGTCAGTTCGGCGATCAGGCCGTCGTCGAAGGCGTTGTGCACCTGCGGGCGGTTCATCGCGATGGTGCGGACGCCGGCGCGATCGGCGAGCTGGAGGCTGGTGTACATGGCGGCCTGGAGGTCTGGGGAAAGCGCCTAGGTTAGTCAAAGGCGGCGGCCAACGGCCAAGGGGCAGCAAGAGCTTGCGATCCACCCGTAGGCAATGGCGCAGCCGGTGTTGATTCCCCCGTTTCCATCACAACCTGGTTACAATGCGAACCATTCTTATTTGAGTGTTGGCCGTGCGACTGTCCGACCTGCCGAAAGGGGCGCCTGCCGTGGTGGACCGAGTGGACGATGTGCTTGCCGGCGATCCGATCGCGCAACGCCTGCGCGACCTGGGTTTCGTCGCTGGCGAGCCCGTCCGTGTGGTGGCCCGCGGGCCGCTGGGCGCGGATCCGCTGCTGATCCAGATCGGCTCGACGCGCTTCGCCCTGCGCCGCAGCGAAGCGGCGCGCGTCACGGTGCGCACGGAAGAACACGTCCAAGGAGTGCACGGATGAGTGCCAGCACCCTGCGCATCGCCCTGGTGGGCAACCCCAACTGCGGCAAGACGGCGCTGTTCAACCAGCTCACCGGCGGCCGCCAGAAAGTGGCCAATTACGCCGGCGTCACCGTGGAGCGCAAGGAAGGCCGCTTCACCGCGCCCAGCGGCCGCGTACTGCACCTGATCGACCTGCCGGGCACCTACAGCTTCGACGCCACCAGCCCGGACGAGCAGATCACCCGCGACGTCTGCGCCGGCGCCTATCCGGGCGAGCCGGCACCGGATCTCATCGTCTGCGTGGCCGACGCCACCAACCTGCGCCTGCACCTGCGCTTCGTGCTGGAAGTGAAGCGCCTGGGCCGCCCGGTGGTGCTGGCGCTGAACATGATGGATACGGCGCGCCGCCGCGGCATCGATATCAACGTGGACGAACTGCAGCGCCGCCTGGGCATCCCGGTGGTCGAGACCGTCGCGGTGAAGCGCGGCGGCGCCAAGGCGCTGATCGAGCGTGTGGACGGTGCGATTCCGGAAGCGCCGGCCGCCTTGCCGGACGACCCGGCCAGCCGCGCCGACCTGCACGGCCAGGTGCGCGAGCTGCTCGCCGCCACCGTGGCGATGCCGCGCAGCACCGACGCCATCGACGACGCGCTCGACCGCTGGGCGCTGCATCCGGTGTTCGGTCTCGGCATTCTCGCGGTGCTGATGTTCCTGATCTTCCAGGCCGTGTTCTCCTGGGCGCAGCCGGTGATGGATGCCATCGCCGCCGGCGTGGCCGCGCTTGGCGGCTGGGTGACCAGCGCGCTGCCGCAGGGGAGCGCGCTGCACAGCCTGCTCAACGACGGCGTGTTCGCGGGCCTGGGCGCGGTGCTGGTGTTCCTGCCGCAGATCCTGATCCTGTTTCTGTTCATCCTGGTGCTGGAGGAATCCGGCTACCTGCCGCGCGCGGCCTTCCTGCTGGACAAGCTGATGTTCAAGGCGGGCCTGACCGGGCGCGCCTTCATTCCGCTGCTGTCGAGCTTCGCCTGCGCCATCCCCGGCATCATGGCCACGCGCAGCATCACCGACCCGCGCGACCGCCTCACCACCATCCTGGTGGCGCCGCTGATGACCTGCTCGGCGCGCCTGCCCGTGTACACGCTGCTGATCGCCGCCTTCATTCCGCAGCGCACGGTGTGGGGCATGTTCAACCTGCAGGGCATCGTGCTGTTCACGCTGTACGTGGCGGGCATCGTCAGCGCGCTCAGCGTGGCCTTCGTGATCAAGCGTTTCCGCAAGGACAAGAGCGAGCACGCGCTGCTGATGGAGCTGCCCTCGTACCGCCTGCCGAATCCGCGCGACATCGCGCTGGGCCTGTGGGAGCGCGCGCTGATCTTCCTCAAGCGCGTGGGCGGCATCATCCTGGCGCTCACCGTGCTGCTGTGGTTCCTGTCCAGCTTCCCGGCGCCGCCGGAAGGCGCCACCCAGCCGGCCATCGACTACAGCCTGGCCGGCCGCCTGGGCCGCGCGCTGCACTACGTGTTCGCGCCGATCGGCTTCAACTGGCAGATCTGCATCGCGCTGATCCCGGGCCTGGCCGCGCGCGAAGTGGCGGTGTCGGCGCTGGGCACGGTGTACGCCATGTCTGCGGCCGCGGGCGGCGACGATGCGCTGGCCAGCCAGCTCGGTCCGGTGATCGCGCAGCAGTGGTCGCTGGCCACGGCGCTGTCGCTGCTGGCCTGGTACGTGTTCGCGCCGCAGTGCATGTCGACCATGGCGGTGATCCGCCGCGAGACCAATTCCTGGCGCAACGTGGCGATCACGGCGGGTTACCTGTTCGGCCTGGCCTATCTGGCTTCGCTGATCACCTACCAGGTGGCGAGGGCGCTGTCGTGACTGCGTTCGCCATCGTGCAGGCGGTGATCATCGGCGCGCTGGTGCTGTGCAGCGCGCTGTACGCCTTTCGCAAGCTGCTGCCGGGCCTGAGCACGCGCTGGCTGGCGGCGGCTTCGGCCTCGCTCAACAAGCCGTGGCGCAAGCCCTGGCTGCGCGCCCTGGGCCGCCGGCTGCAGCCGGCGCAGGCCACCGGCAACTGCGGCGACGGCTGCGGCACCTGCGGCAGCTGCGGGCCGACGCCGCCGTCCGCGGCGCGGCCCGAGGCGCAGCCGCTGGAATTCCGTCCGCGTCAGCGTTGACGCTTCTGCTCGTCATCCCGGCGCAGGCCGGGATCCAGTGGCGTTACCGCTGGATTGTCGCGCAAGGGTGCAAGAGCTTCGGCCTTACGTCATCGCTCAGATGAGCCATGTCGCTACTGGATCCCGGCCTGCGCCGGGATGACGCTGTGTAGGCAGCGCTTCCCTATCGATCAGGCATCACCGCCGCGCCGGAAGCGCAGCTGCTTGCGCTGCTTGAACAGATCCACCATCCAGAACATTACGGCGCCCGCCGCGGGCAGCCGCGCGTCGCTCAGCAGCACCACGGCCGCGATGATCACCAGCACGCCGACCAGCGTATCCGGCAGCTTGCTCAGCCATGAGCGCTTGCCCGGATTGCGCGCGCGCATGCGCAGGAAGCCGAGGGCCAGCGCCGGTATCGCCAGCAGCTGGGCGGGGAACAGCAGGGGCTTGCCGTCGTCGATCTGGCCCAGGCTGTAGATGGCGAACGCGGCCAGCGCCAGCACGGGCACGAAGGCCATGCGCAGCAGCGGCCATGGCGTCACCGGTTGTTCCGGCTGCTGCTGCCAGCGCCAGGCCACCAGGAACAGCAGGTAGTAAGCCCAGGCGCCGGTGGCGATGCCGGCCAGGACCGGAAAAACGTTGCGGCCTTCGGGGTCGTCCACGACCGCATACAGCAGCGTGCCGGACAGCAGCAGCGCGAAGCAGCGGATCGCACCGACGATCACCCGCGGCCGCGTCACCACGAAGCGCTCGGCCGCGCCGATGCAGAAACGCGTGAGGCGCGGATCGAAGAAGCTGTCGAGCAAGGCCACGTTGCCGCCGCACAGCCGCAGCGCGAAGCGCCCGAGCGAGCTGAGCCGGTGCGGGATCAGCGCGGCGAACGCGATCCACCACCAGCGGAACGGCTGGCGCAGGCGCTGCAGTTCGCGCCAGGCCTGGTTCGGCATCGGATAGGGTTTCTTCGGATCGCGCGTGGTGGCGGCGAGCGCCTTCTTGTTGCGCTCGTGCATCAGCCAGGCCAGCTCCAGGCGCGCGGCGAAATCCTGCGGCGCCTGCCCGGCCTGCGCCAGCAGCGGGCGCAGGCCGAAGAACTGGATCAGCAGCGCGGCGCAGGCCGCGGGCATCGGCGGACGCTCCAGCCACAGCCGTTCGAACAAGGGCCGCGCGGCGGCCTGGCGCACGGCGAAGTTGCGCAGCGCCGGCTGCACGCACAGCACGGCTTCCAGCGCCGCGCGGTCGCCGGCCAGCGCCTGCGCGCTGAGCCAGGCATAGAAGCCGTCCATGTCCAGCCACTGCGCATTCGCGCCCCAGGGCTGCATGGTGGGCGAGTGGCGCTTGACCAGCTGGTAGCGCTCCTGCGCGAGGTTGCGCAGCTGGTGCAGGTGCATCGCGTCGACGCCGCTCTGGGTGTGCTCCAGATCGAAGAAGCCCAGTGTGGCGTCCATGCTCGCCGCGTCGATCGGCGGCACTTCCTGCAGCAGCCGCTGGATCAGCGCGCGCCCCACCTGCTGCTTGATCTGCAGCGACCATAGCGCGGGCTGCTCGTGCAGCCAGGTTTTCAGCTGGCGCGGGTCGCCCAGCGGCGCCAGCTTCAGATAAGCCTCGATAAAGACCTGCAGATCGAAGACCTGCGGCGCCGCGGCGGTGGGCGGCTGGCCGAACTGCACGGGGCGCCACGGCTGGTGCCTGTCCGGCACGGGCGGCGGCGGGGGCATCGGCGCGGGCGGCACGTTCGGTACATGCGGCATCTGCGGTGCGGACCGCATCGGCGGCAGCTCCGGCATAGGCGGCGGCTGGACCGGCGCGGCGATTTCTCCGGCGCGCTCCAGCTCCTCGCCGTCGTCCTCTCCGGCTTCGTCCTCGTCTGGCGCCATCGCCATCATCGCCGCGCGCGCCTGCCAGGCCAGGGCGTGCTGATACATCTCGTGCAGCTGCTGGAAGCCGGCCGGATCCTCGTCCGGACGCACCGTCCGCAGGCGCCTGGCATAAGCGCGCTTGATCTCCCGCTCGTCCGCTTCCGGCGGCAGGCCGAACCAGTCGAGCGGGGACTTCACAGGCTGGCCTCGAGCGTGTCCAGCGCCTCGCCGAAGTGGCGGCGGTGCTCGCGGATCATCTGTTCGTCCTGGCTTTCCAGGATCGAGCGGAAGCGCGCGATCCAGTGCTGCAGCTGGTCGCGTGCCTGCACGTATTCCTCGTACAGGCGTTCGGCGCGGGCGAGCATGGCGATGTTCTCCTGCTTGTCGCGCGGATGCACCTTGATGCCTTCCAGCGCCAGCAGGCGCGCGCGGATTTCCTCGGGGCTGAGCACGCCGGGGTTCTGTTCCAGCACCAGCTCGTGGCGCTCGCGCGTGGCGATCACCTCGGCTTCCACCTGCAGCACGCCGTTGACGTCGTAGGTGAAGCGCACGTTCACCGCGTTCTCCTGGGTGCTGCGCTGCGGCGGCAGGGGAATGTCCAGCTCGCCCAGCTTGATGTTGCGCTCGACCATCGGGTTCTCGCCCTGGAACACGCGCAGCTTGATTTCGCGCTGGTGGTCGCGGGTGGGATAGAACTGCTCCTCACGGCTCACCGGCACCGTGCTGTTGCGGTGGATGATCGGCGCGAAGAAGCCGTCCTGCTCGGTGCCGCCTTCGTCGCGGCGCGATACCGCGATGCCCAGCGTGTAGGGGCAGACGTCGGTGAGGATCACTTCGTCCAGGCGCTGGTCGCGCGCCTTCATGCCGGCCGCCGCGCAGGCGCCGAGCGCGATGGCCTGGTCGGGGTTGATGTGGCGCAGCGGCAGCCGGCCGAACATGCGCGAGACCAGGCGCGCCGCCAGCGGCATGCGGCTGGCGCCGCCGACCAGGATGATCTCGTCGAGCTGGTTCGGCTGCAGGCGCGCATCGCGCATGGCGCGTTCCAGCGGCGCGCGCATGCGCTGCACCAGTTCCTCGCTGAGGCGGGCGAAGCGTTCCTCGTCGATGTTCCAGGACAGCAGCTCCTCGCCGCGCTTCCAGTTCACCTGGGCCTGGCCGGCGCCGAGCTCGCGCTTGGCCTGCTCCAGGCGGCGGCGCAGCTGGCCGCGTTCCTGCGGCGACAGCTCGCCCAGCTTGTGGTCGGCATGGAAGGCCGTTTCCAGCACGTCGAGGAAATCCTCGCCGCCGAGATAGTTGTCGCCGGCGCTGGCATGCACTTCGACCACGCCGTCGAACATCTCCAGGATCGACACGTCGAAGGTGCCGCCGCCCAGGTCGAACACCAGGAAGCGCGTGCCGTCGCGCTGTTCCTGCAGGCCGTAGGCCAGCGCCGCCGCGGTGGGTTCGTTGATCAGCCGCTCCACGCGGATGCCGGCCAGCTCGCCGGCGGCGCGGGTGGCCTTGCGCTGCGCGTCGGAGAAATAGGCCGGCACGCTGATCACCGCCTCGCTCACTTTCTCGCCGGTGGCCGCCTCGGCGTCGGCGATGAGCGTGCGCAGGATCAGCGCCGAGAGTTCTTCCGGCCGGAACGTGCGGGCGCCCAGGCGGGTTTCGCGCGCGGTGCCCATCCAGCGCTTGAAGGCGGCGACGCTGTCGCCGGGGTGGCTGATCATGCGGTCGCGCGCGGCCTGGCCGACGATCACGTGGCCTTCCTCGTCGACACTCACCACCGAAGGCGTCAGCAGTTCGCCCAGCGCATTGGGAAACAGTGTTGAACCGGCTTCGCCGTAGCGGCCGACGAGCGAGTGGGTGGTGCCTAGGTCGATGCCGACGATCATGCTTGCGAACCCTTGTCGATAAATGAAACCCGCGGCGCGCTCAGCGCACGCCGGGCGTGGCCTTGCGCGTCAGCCAGGACTGGCCCATGCCCCAGAACACCATGGCCAGGGCGGACGTCCACTGGAACCACAGCGTGCTGCCCACGACGTAGCTGCGGAACGCGCAGATCGCGCCCATCAGCAGGATCACCCTGGGCAGGTATTTGTTGGCGTCCTCGCGCTTCAGATACGTGAGCAGCGCCAGCAGCATCGCCGACGCCGCCACGCCGTTGGAGACGTGATGCGGCGGCGGCAGCTGCGCGGCAGCGGCCAAGGAGAGCGCGGCGAGCAGCGGAACGAAGCTCGCCTGGATCGCCGTGGCCAGGCGCGAATGCGGCCCCGGCAAGGTCTGCCAGAACAGCAGGAAGTTGAACACGACGACATAGAGCGGCAGGGCGAACGTCGCCAGTATCGCGATGTCGACATAACGCCGCGGATCTGCCGCGGGCCCGGCCTGCCAGGCGACGAAAAAGCAGATCGACGCTTCCGCGGCCAGCGCAGCCAGCAGGCGCACGCCCCATACGATCAGCTTGGGCCGGGTCAGCTGGCCCGGCGCGCCGGCTTCGCTCCAGAAATACAGCGAGCGGTGGTCGAAGTAGCGGCCGAGCAGGCGCACGTGGCGGCCATGCAGGCCGACCGCGGCGCGCAGCCGGAAAATGAAATCGCCCAGTTCGCGCGGCAGCGACAGCGACAGCGCGAGCAGCAGGATGCGCGGCCAGCTGAAGGGGCGCGCAAGCTGGTCGCGCAGGCGGCGCGTGCGGGCCACGTCGATATAGCGCTGCTGCGGGTCTTCCACCGCGCGCGCCAGCAGGTTCACGCGGGCCGGCGCCATCAGCCAGGCCAGGTGGCGTTCGGCCACCGCCGACTGCGTGGCCTGCGCGTCGCCGCCCAGCGCCGCGTCCGTCCATGCGAAGAATTCGGCGAGCTGCTCGTAGCACATGCGCGGCATCGGCCGCGGTTCGGCGCGCAGCCAGTCCAGCGCGGCGCGGCCGGCCTGCTGTTCTTCCGCCAGCGACCAGGCCATGTTGCGCAGGCTGAGCCAGGCCCACAGGTCGGCCGGGTCGCCGGCCGTGCACAGCTCCTGCAGGCGCGCCAGGAAACTTTCCGGTTCGAAGCGTGCGCCGAGCCGCGGCTGTTCCGGGTGCTGGGCGAGATAGCGGCCGATCGGCACGTAGCGCTGGTGGCAGGTTTCGCGCAGGTAGAAAAGCAGGGGGCCATCGGCGCCGCGGGCGACCTGGTCCAGTTCGAAGTAGTCCAGCAGCGTATCGATGCAGGTCGCCGGCATCGGCATGGGGTTGTGGCGCAGCTGCCGCAGCACGGCGTCGCCGAGCTGCTGCTTGAGCCGCAGCGACCACAGGCCGGGGTGGTGCTCCAGCCAGCCGCGCAGCGCGGCGGCGTCGCCCTGGACGGCGATCAGCGAGAGTTCGCGCAGGAAGTCGTCGGGGTCGACCTGGATCGCGTCGTGGCGTTCCATCGCCGTGGCGGGAGGCGCGTGCGGGACTGGCTGCGGGCGCGGGGAGCGCTCGGCGGGAGCTGGCGCAGGCGCGGCAGGCGCGGGCATGGCGACGCGGTTGCGGCACCACTGCAGCGCCTGCTGGTAGGCATCGTGCAGGCGCTGGAAGCCGGCCGGGTCCTCGTCCGGCCGGTGCTGCTTCAACAGCTGCGCGTAGGCGCGCCTGATCGCCTGCTCGTCGGCGTCGGGCGCCAGGCCCAGCCGTTCAAAGATGCCGTGGATCATGCGGTTCCCTGCCGTGGTGCCGGTCCTCTCCCTGGGGCCGGCCCATCGCGCCGTCCGGCGCGATGGCTGCTATGCGTTCTGCGTGCACGTTCCGTCCCCCTGTCGAAAGAGCATGCCGCGTTTCGGCTACATACGGAACACGCCGTAGCGCTGCGGCTCGATCGGCGCATTGAGCGAGGCGGAGATGGCCAGGCCCAGCACGCGGCGGGTGTCGGCCGGGTCGATGATGCCGTCGTCCCACAGGCGCGCGCTGGCGTAGTAGGGGTGGCCCTGGCACTCGTACTGCTCGCGGATCGGCGCCTTGAAGGCTTCCTCGTCCTCGGCGCTCCAGCTCTTGCCGGCTGCTTCCAGGCCGTCGCGGCGCACGGTGGCCAGCACCGAGGAGGCCTGCTCGCCGCCCATCACGCTGATGCGCGCGTTCGGCCACATCCACAGAAAACGCGCGCCGTAGGCGCGGCCGCACATGGCGTAGTTGCCGGCGCCGAAGCTGCCGCCGATCACCACGGTGAACTTCGGCACGTGCGAGCAGGCCACGGCGGTGACCATCTTGGCGCCGTCCTTGGCGATGCCGGCGTTCTCGTACTTCTTGCCGACCATGAAGCCGGTGATGTTCTGCAGGAACACCAGCGGCACGTTGCGCTGGTTGCACAGCTCGATGAAGTGCGCGCCCTTGAGCGCGCTCTCGGCGAACAGGATGCCGTTGTTGGCGACGATGCCCACGGGGTAGCCGTGGATGTGGGCGAAGCCGCAGACCAGGGTCTTGCCGTAGCGCGCCTTGAATTCGTGGAATTCGGAGCCGTCGACGATGCGCGCGATCACCTCGCGGATGTCGAACGGGCGGCGCGTGTCCTGCGGGATCACGCCGTACAGCTCCTCGGCGGGGTAGCGCGGCTCGGCCGGCGGGCGCAGCGCCAGCGGGATGTCCTTCCGGCGATTGAGGCTGGCCACGATGTCGCGGGCGATCGACAGCGCGTGGGCGTCGTTCTCGGCGAAGTGGTCGGCCACGCCGGAGACGGACGTATGGACGTCCGCGCCGCCCAGCGCCTCGGCGTCCACCACCTCGCCGGTGGCGGCCTTCACCAGCGGCGGGCCGCCCAGGAAGATGGTGCCCTGCTCGCGCACGATGATGGTCTCGTCGCTCATCGCCGGCACGTAGGCGCCGCCGGCGGTGCAGGAGCCCATCACCACGGCGATCTGCGGAATCCCCAAGCCCGACATGCGCGCCTGGTTGTAGAAGATGCGGCCGAAGTGTTCCCGGTCCGGAAACACTTCGTCCTGCAGCGGCAGGAAGGCGCCGCCGGAATCGACCAGGTAGACGCAGGGCAGGCGGTTTTCCAGCGCCACTTCCTGCGCGCGCAGGTGCTTCTTCACGGTCATCGGGAAATACGTGCCGCCCTTGACGGTGGCGTCGTTGGCGACCACCACCACCTCGATGCCGTGCACGCGGCCGATGCCGGTGATGATGCCGGCGGCCGGCGCGGCGTCGTCGTACATGCCGTGCGCGGCCAGCGGCGAAAGTTCGAGAAAGGGCGAGCCGGGATCGAGCAGGGCGCGGATGCGTTCGCGCGGCAGCAGCTTGCCGCGCGCGGTGTGCTTCTCGCGCGCCTTGTCGCCGCCGCCTTCCGCGCTGACGGCCAGCTGGCGGTGCAGGTCGTCCACCAGCGCGCGCAGGTTGGCGCTGCCGGCCTGGAATTCGGGCGAGCGGGTATCGAGCTGCGAGGTAAGGACACTCATGAGGCGAGGGCGCGTTCGAAGGGAAAGGCCGGATGATAGCGGCCGGCGCGCCGGGGCCGAAACGCACCGCCGCATTTCCTCGCGCGGCGCCGCGCTATTTCTCGCGGACGAAAAAAAACCGGCCGCTTGCGCGACCGGTTTTCCTTGAAGCAGATCGCTAAGGGATTACTGACCCTTGGCGGCGTCCTTCGCCTTGTCCGCAGCGTCCTTGGCGGCGCCGGCAGCGTCCTTGGCAGCGTCGGCGGCCTTGGAAGCGGCATCGGCAGCCTGCTCCATGGCGGCGGCCGGAGCGGTGCCGGCAGCAGCCGGGGCAGCAGCGGTCGAAGCCGGAGCAGCAGCCGGAGCGGCGGCGGTCGCGGCGGCAGCCGGAGCCTCGGCAGCCTTCTGAGCCTGGTCAGCCGACTGCTGAGCCTGGTCAGCCGACTTCTGGGCGTCCTGCGCGGAATCCTGCGCGCCGTTGCTGCAAGCCGCCAGCAGCGCGACGAGCGCGGAGGCGAGTAGGGTACGCGTGAACTTCATTGTTGAATCTCCTTTGCCGTGGAATGCCGTTTGGCGGGCGTATTAATAGCGCTTTCGCGGAATTTGCGCCACATCTTTATTTAACAAGGCCATAGCCGGTTATCCCCCTTTCATGGGGGTACCGGCCGGGCCATGCCTGTTCTGCTTTAGAGCAGTTCGACCGCGATGGCGGTGGCTTCGCCGCCGCCGATGCACAGCGAGGCGACGCCGCGCTTCAGGCCGCGGGTCTTCAGCGCGTTGAGCAGGGTCACCACCAGGCGGGTGCCGCTGGCGCCGATCGGATGGCCGAGCGCGCAGGCGCCGCCGTTGACATTGAGCTTGTCGTGCGGGATGCCCAGCTCGCGCATCGGCGCCATGGCCACCACGGCGAAGGCTTCGTTGACCTCAAACAGGTCCACGTCCGCGACCTTCCAGCCGGCCTTTTCCAGCACCTTCTGCATGGCGCTGACCGGGGCGGTGGTGAACCATTCGGGTTCCTGCGAATGGGTGGCGTGCGCCACGATGCGCGCCAGCGGCTGGATGCCGCGGGCCTTGGCGTCGTCGGCCGAGAGCAGCACCACGGCGGCGGCGCCGTCGGAAATGCTGGAGGAGCTGGCGGCCGTGATGGTGCCGTTCTCCTTGCGGAAGGCGGGCTTGAGGGCCGGCACCTTGGCGATGTCCGAGCGGCCCGGCTGCTCGTCGGTGTCGACCACCACGTCGCCCTTGCGGCCGGCCACGGTGACCGGGACGATCTCGCCGGCGAAGGCGCCGTTCTGCTGCGCGGCCTGCGCGCGCTTGACCGACTCGATGGCGAAGGCGTCCTGCTCCTCGCGGGTGAAGTGGTACTTGTCGGCGCACAGCTCGCCGAACACGCCCATGGCCTTGCCGTCGTACGGATTGGTCAGGCCGTCCCAGGCCATGTGGTCGACCAGCTGGCCGTCGCCGTAGCGGATGCCGGTGCGCGCGTTGACCATGTGCGGCGCATTGGTCATCGACTCCATGCCGCCGGCCACCACCACGGCGGACGAGCCGGCCTTGATCAGGTCGTGGCCGAGCATGATGGCCTTCATGCCCGAACCGCACACCTTGTTGACGGTGGTGCAGCCGACGGCGGTGGGCAGGCCGGCCTTGAGCGCCGCCTGGCGGGCCGGGGCCTGGCCGAGGTTGGCGGGCAGCACGCAGCCCATCAGCACTTCATTGACGTCCTGTGCGGCGATGCCGGCCTGCTCCAGTGCGGCCTTGATGGCGGTGGCGCCCAGCGTGGGGGTGGGCACGCCGGTGAACTGGCCGAGGAAAGAGCCGATGGCGGTGCGCTTGGCGCCCGCGATGACAACACTGACGTCCGACATGGAGATCTCCGCAAGGACTGGGTGGGCAGGGGATGCCCGTAGGGTGTGTAGCGATCGCCGGATTATCGCAGCCGCCTACCACTGTCGGCAAACCGTTGCCGCGCCAAGGGTTTGCATGCGACCTCCGTCATTATTCCTTCGCAATTCGTTGCGCCGGCTTTGTGCCAACATTAGCCGCAGGAATCGCCGGCCGCGGGCAAGCCGCGCCGGCTCTGACATGGGTCGTCAAAGCCTGGGGATCAAGATCATGGGTATGGGGAACGGTTATCCGCGCCAGCGCGAAGTGTGCCTGGCCGTCGTCGTGGCATTGGGCCTGAGCGCCTGCGGCGGAGGCGGCGGCAGCGGCAATGTCCGCGTCTCGCCGAGCACGCCGCCAAGCACGCCCTCGACACCCTCGCAGCCGTCCAGCCCGCAGCCGCCGATCGACGCGCAGCTCACGCTGACCGACACCAATGCGGCGCACGCGCAGGGCTATACCGGCCAGGGCGTCACCATCGGCGTGGTCGACAGCGGCGTCATGCGCAACCACCCGGCGCTGGCCGGGCGCGTGCTGGCGGACCTGATCTACGTCGACCCCAGCGTCAACAACACCAGCATCGACGACGTGGTCGGCCACGGCACCTGGGTGTCGCAGGTGGCCGCGGGCAAGCCGGTGGGGCAGTTCGTCGGCGGCATCGCGCCGGGGGCGGACATCGTGTCGGCGCGCATCATCGCCGACAAGGCGCCGACCGACGACGGCTCCGGCCAGGGCAACCGCGTCACCACCGCCGACCCGCTGGGCGCGATCAACGACGATCTGATCGCCAACGGCGTGAAGGTGATGAACAACTCCTGGGGCGGCCTGTACTGGGACGCCACCGCCACCGCCACCACGCAGAGCTTCCACGACGCCTACAACCGCTTCGTCAACAGCTGGGGCGGCCTGGTGGTGTTCGCCGCGGGCAACGATTCCAAAGCCAACCCGAGCGACGTGGCGGCGCTGCCGGCGCGCGCGCCCGACCTCACCCGCGGCTGGCTGACGGTGGTGGCGGTGGACAGCAACAACCCCACCAAGCTGGCCAGCTATTCGAACGCCTGCGGCATCGCCATGAACTACTGCCTGGCCGCGCCGGGCAATCTCATCGTCACCGGCAAGGACGACACCGCCGCCAGCACCAGCTACTACATCATCACCGGCACCTCGTTCGCGGCGCCGCAGGTGTCGGGTGCGGCGGCCCTGGTGTGGCAGGCCTATCCGTATTTCAGCAACGACCTGGTGCGCCAGACCCTGCTCGGCACCGCGGCGGATCTCGGCACGCCCGGGCCGGATACCACCTTCGGCTACGGCATGCTCGACGTGGGCAAGGCGGTGAACGGTCCGGCGAAGTTCGACTGGGGCGACGTCACGGTGAACTTCGCCGGCAGCTCCAGCTGGAACAACCCGATCTCCGGCGCCGGCGGCCTGATCAAGCAGGGCACCGGTACCTTGCTGCTGACCCAGCCGTCCACTTACACGGGCCTGACCCAGGTGCAGGGCGGCGTGCTGTCGGCGAAGTCGCTGGCTTCCGGCGTGGCGATCAGCGCGCAGGGCACGCTCACCGACACGCACGGCATCGGCGGCAACGTGGCCAATGCCGGCGTGCTCACCGTGCGCGGCGGCGACGTCAACGTGGCCGGCAGCTATCAGCAGATGAGCGGCGGCCGGCTCGCGCTGGAACTGGGCTCGGCGCTGCGCACCGGCGGCAGCGCCACGCTGGGCGGCGGCGATCTCTACGTGATCGGCGCGGGCTCGGGCTATGTCGCCAATGCGCATACCAATGTTCTGGTGGCGAACGGCGGGCTCACCGGCACGTTCTCGGCGGTCAACACCGCGTCCAATGTGTTCCTCAATGCGTCGATCAATTACGACGCCACCAGCGCCTGGCTCAACGTCACCCAGGTGCAGGTGACGGCAGTGCAGGGCATGAGCTACACCGCCGCCTCGATGGGCGCGGCGCAGCGCGTGGACGGCGCCTTCCAGCAGCTCAATACGCAGCTCGCGCAGAACGGCGCGGGCGGGCAGGCGGCGGCGTCCGGCTTTATCCAGGGCGCCGCGCTGCTGCAGCAGTCGCCGAACCTGGGCTCCGCGCAGCAGTCGCTGGAAAGCCTGTCCGGCCAGCTGCATGCGGCGAGTGCGGCGATGACCTTGCAGGCGATCGACGCCAGCACGCGCGCGTTCTCCGACCGCTTCGACGAACTCGCGCAGGCGCCGCAGGCCGGCGGCTGGGCGCAGAACCTCGGCTACCAGGGCTCGATGGCGCGCGCCGGCTACGGCAGCGTCGGCATGGACCTGAGCGGCTGGATGGTCGGCCAGGACCGCCGCCTCGGCCCCAATGGGTTCGCCGGTTTCGCGGTGGCGCAGATGCAGGGCCTGGGCCGCCTGGCCGAAAGCGCCGACCAGGGCCGCAGCCGCGCGGTCGAGGGCAGCCTGTATGCCGGCGTCATGCGCGATTCCTGGTATGCGATGGGCCGCCTCGGCATCGGCGGCTACCAGGAAAACATGCGCCGCCAACTGCAGCTCGGCGACGCCACCACCGCGGTGGCCAGCGATACGCGCGGCCGCTACGGCGTGGCCTACGGCGAAAGCGGCTACCGCTTCGATGCCGCCGGCCTGCGCGTCACGCCTTATGTGGACGTGCAATACACGCGCATCCAGCGCGACGGCTTCAACGAACTGGGCGGCTACGGCTTCGGCCTGAAGTCGCCGGGCCAGACCATCGAACGCTGGCAGGCCGGCGCCGGCCTGCGCGCGGCGCGCAGCTGGCTGGTGCCCAGCCTGGGCCGGCTGGATCTGAAAGCGCGGCTGTCCTGGCAGCAATCGTTCGCCACGCGCGGCGACGTGTTCGACGCCAGCTTCACCGGGCTCAATCAATGGGCGCCGCTCGGCGGCATCGGGCTGGCGCGCTATGCGGGCCTGGCCGGGCTGGAACTGGACTGGCGCTTCTCGCCGCGCGGCGCGCTGCTGCTGGGCTACGACCAGTACTTCGGCCAGCGCGACCAGTCGAGCATGGCCACCCTGGCGTATCAGTACCGCTGGTAGGCAGGGCGCGGCGCCGGCGCGCGCTCCGCCGGCGGCTCAGGACTTGCCGTGGAACAGCTCGCGGCCGATCAGCATGCGGCGGATCTCGTTGGTGCCGGCGCCGATCTCGTACAGCTTGGCATCGCGCAGCAGGCGGCCGGCCGGGAACTCGTTGATGTAGCCGTTGCCGCCCAGCGCCTGGATCGCTTCCAGCGCCACCTTCACCGCGTTCTGCGAGGCGTTGAGCAGGCAGGCGGCCGGGTCGATGCGCGACTTGCTGCCGTGGTCGAATTCCTGCGCCACCATGTAGGCGAAACCGCGCGAGGACTGCAGCGCGGTGTACATGTCGGCAACCTTGGCCTGCATCATGCCGAAGGTGCCGATCGGCGCATTGAACTGCTTGCGCTCGCGCACATACGGCAGCACCAGGTCCATCGCCGCCTGCATCAGGCCGAGCGGGCCGCCCGAGAGCACCAGGCGCTCGGTGTCCAGGCCGCTCATCAGCACGCGCACGCCTTCGTTGACTTCGCCCACGATATTTTCGGCGGGGATCTCGCAGTCCTCGAACACCAGCTCGCAGGTGTTGGAGCCGCGCATGCCCAGCTTGTCCAGCTTCTGCGCGGTGCTGAAACCCTTCATGCCCTTTTCGACGATGAAGGCGGTCATGCAGCGGCTGCCGGCCGGACGCGGCGCGGTGCGCATGTAGACCAGCAGCACGTCGGCGTCGGGACCGTTGGTGATCCACATCTTGGAACCGTTGGCAACCCACACGTCGCCGCGCAGCTCGGCCTTGCAGCTCATCGAGCCGACCACGTCGGAACCGGCGCCGGGCTCGCTCATGGCCAGCGCGCCCACGTATTCGCCCGAGCACAGCTTGGGGATGTACTTGCGGCGCTGTTCCTCGTTGCCGTTGTGGAACAGGTTCTGCACGCACAGGTTGGAATGCGCGCCGTAGGACAGACCCACCGAGCCGGAAGCGCGCGAGATCTCTTCCATCGCCACCATGTGCGCGAGGTAGCCCAGGCCGGTACCGCCGTAGGTCTCCGGAACCGTCATGCCGAGCAGGCCCATCTCGCCGAACTTGCGCCAGAGGTCGGCCGGGAAGACGTTGTCGTGGTCGAGCTGGGTTGCGCGGGGAGCAATCTCCTTTTCCGCGAAGGCGTGCACGCTTTCGCGCAACAGGTCGAGCTCTTCACCGAGGGAAAATGGACGCATCGGAAGCTTCCGGCAGAGGCGGGGGAGCCGGAAATGCTAACGCAGGAGCGGTGCCGGCCTATGGCGCAGCGCACCACGACGCCGTCGGGGGCGGCATCGGGCTGGAATAAGTCCGATTGCTTCTGTCCGTGAGGTGGATCACAGTTATGCAGAATAAGTGGGTGGGGGCACCTCAGGGACTATGGATGTGAGAGGTTTTCTCGCGCTCCCGGCATTGCTCGGGGGCTTGAGCGCTTGGGCGCGCCGGCGGCTGCGCAGGGGAGTCTGGACACGCGGCGCATCGGTGAGCATCGAGCTGGGCGGACTGCGCCTGCGCGTGCTGCGCCGGGAACAGCCGTCCGCCGCCGACGCCTGGTGCCGCAATCAACTGCTGGTCGACGCCCGCTGCGAAGCGCAGGAGCGCGCGCTGCACGCGCACGGCACCTTGCTGTCCGCGGTGGATCTGCAGGCTTGGTGCCTGAAACTGCCGCCGCTGCTGGAAGGCGAGCTGACCGAACTGCATCTGTGCAGCGTCAGCGACCGCATCGGCCTGCATCTGCAGCGGCCGGTGCAGGAAGACCTCACCGCCGTGACGGTGGCCCTGGTCGATCCCGCGCGCGACGGCCAGACCCTGTACGACGCCTGGCACGCCGGCCGCGGCCTGCTGTTCCTGGTCACGCAGATCCAGCTGCAGGAATTCTTTGCACAGCTGGAGCGCGCGATGCATCGCTTCCCGGTGCGCTACGGGCACGCGCAGCGGCAGCCGGCGTAGCAGGCTCAGGGCACCGGGTGCCCTTGGCTGGCGGTCCAGATCGCATACCAGTCCTCGTTGCTCAGCCGCACTTCCAGTGCGGCTACCGCTTCGCGCAGGCCTTCGATGCGGCCGCTGCCGGTGACCGGACAGGGCCGCGAGGGATGGCGCAGCACCCAGGCGAAGGCCAGCGTGGCCAGGCTGATCCGCAGCCGCGCGGCGATCGCCTCCATGCAGGCACGCACGCGCACGGCCTGTTCGTCGGTGCCGGTGAACAGCCGGCCGCCGCCCAGCGGCGACCAGATCATCGGCCGCAGGCCCAGCTGCTGGGCCTGGTCGAGCGTGCCGTCGTCGAGCGCATCCAGATGCAGAGGCGACAGTTCGAGCTGGTTGGTAAGCAAGGGCACATGCCGGTGCAACAGCGCGAACTGGCTGGCGCTGTGGTTGGACACGCCCCAGTGGCGCACCTTGCCTTCGCGGGTGAGCGTGGCAAAGGTGTCGGCCAGTTCCTCCGCATCCATCAGGTAATCGGGGCGGTGGATCAGCACCAGGTCCAGCTGATCGGCATGCAGGCACTGCAGCGAGCGCTCCACCTGCGCGCGCACGTAGGCCGGCGTGGTGTCGTAGTAGTTGATCGGATACGGCCGCTTGGCCGAACGCAGGCGGATGCCGCACTTGGTCACCATCTGCATGCGCCGGCGCAAAGCCGGTGCTGCCTTCAGCGCCGCACCGAAGGTGGCTTCCTCTTCGTAGTCGCCATAGATGTCGGCGTGATCGAACGAGGTGATGCCCAGCTCCAGCGCCTGCTCGATCCAGCGCACGCGCGCCTGCACGTCGAGCTTCCAGCTGGTGAGCCGCCACAGGCCGGCGACGATGGGAGAGAGCTGCAGGTCAGGTACGGGGAAGGGCGATGGCATGATGGCTCTTTCGTTCTATCCAGAAGATGTCAGCACAAGCCGCCGTTGACCGCGAGCACCTGCCGCGTGATGTAGCCCGCCTCCGGACTCATCAGAAACTGCACCGCACCGGCCACTTCCTCCGGCGTACCCATCCGCTGCATCGGGATCGCCGCGAGAATCTCTTCCAGCGGCAGTCCGGCATCGACCATATCGGTATCGATCAAGCCCGGCGCCACGCAGTTGACGGTGATCCTGCGCTTCGCCAGCTCCAGCGCCAGCGCCTTCGCCGCGCCGATCACGCCGGCCTTGGATGCGCTGTAATTCACCTGCCCGCGGTTGCCGATCAGGCCGGACACCGAGGTGATGCACACGATGCGCCCCGGCGCGCGGCGGCGGATCATCGGCATCACCAGCGGATGCAGCACGTTGTAGAAGCCGTCGAGGTTGGTGCGCAGCACCTGGTCCCAGTCTTCCTCGCTGAGCGCGGGAAACGCGCCGTCGCGGGTCAGCCCCGCATTGCACACCACGCCGTAGTACGCGCCATGCGCGGCGACATCCGCTTCCAGCGCGGCGGCGCAGGCGGCGCGGTCGGCGATATCGAACTGCAGCACGCGCGCCTGCCGGCCCAGCGCCTGGATCGACGCCTGCACCGCCTCGGCCTCGTCGCGCCGCGAGCGGCAATGCAGCACCAGCTCGTAGCCCGCCTGCGCCAGGCGCAGGGCGATGGCGCGGCCGATGCCGCGGCTGGAACCGGTGACCAGGATGGTGTCGGTCATGCGTGGCTGTCCTCGATAAGCGCAGCGGCAACGATAGCGAAGCGGCGCGCGGCGATCACGCCGCCTGCCGCAATACGCGCCGCCGCACCAGCCATTCGCCGGCGAACAGCGCGCCCATGGCCAGGTAGGCGATCAGCCCGTTGTACAGCGTCCACCAGCGCAGCGGCGCCCACAGCGTAAGCGCGGCCGAGGCCAGCGCATTGGCGGCGAAGAAGCCCATCCACAGCCAGGTCACCTTGCGCGTGTACGGCACGGCGGCGGCGGGCAGCTGCGGGTCCTGCACGCGGGCGATGCGTTCGATCATCGGCGGCCCGTAGCGCAGGGTCAGCCCGAAGGCGAGCAGCAGCAGCGCGCAGACCAGGGTGGGATACCAGCGCAGCAGCTGCGATTCGCCGCTGAGCGCCAGCAGCGCGCAATAGGCCAGCGCCGCGCCCAGCATCCAGCGGCCGCCCGGCTGGTTCCACAGCGCCGGCGCGCGCAGCAGCCAGGCGGCGCCCAGCGCCAGCGCAAAGATCTGCGGCGGCACGTATCGCATGCCGGCATACACCAGGAAGGGATACAGCACGCCGACGGCGAGCAGCAGGAAGGAAGTGAGTTTGCGCATGCGGCCGGTCGGCACTCCACGAAGCAGGCGGGGCTCGCCACCTCCGCGACTATGCGCCCGCGCGGTGCGCGGGCCGGCGGCATGCTACCAGAGGCGGCTAGCTGTCCCGCACTTCCAGCGCCAGCTCGGCCAGGCGCTCGCGCTGGGCCAGGATCAGGGCGAGCTGGCCCAGCACCAGGCGGGCGGTCTCGTCGCCGCCGGCATACGCGGGCATGGTCAGCAGCAGCGGCGCAGGTTCGTTCGTCTCCACGGATTCGGCCAGCTGCTCCAGCGCTTCCACGGTCTGCGCGCCGCAGGACTGCACGGCCTCGCGCGCATGCCCCGCGGCCAGCGCCTGCCGATTGGCGCCGAGTGCCGAAAGCTGGCTGAGCAGCACGTGCGCCGCGCCCAGGAAGCGCAGCAGGGATTCGCCGCCGCGCCGGTGCCGGCCCGGTTCGCGCAGCATGTTGGAGAGCACTCCGCTGAGGTTGGCATCGGCGTTGTGGGCGTCGCGCCGCGCGATGCGGTAGGGCAGGTCGTCGCGCCGGCCGTCGGCGTACTGCGCCAGGATGCTGGCCAGATAACGCGCATCGCAGCGCAGCGTGTCGGCCATCACCTGGTCCAGGCGCCGCCCCTGCCAGTCGGGCAGCACCAGGTGGATGGCCAGCGCGGCGATCGCCACGCCGATCAAGGTGTCGACCATGCGCGGCCACATCACCTCGTAGCCATTGCCCACCTGGTTGAAGCACAGCACCACGAACAGCGTGATCGCCGCGGTGGCCAGCGTGTAGCGCCGCTGGCGCGCGGCGAAGAACACCACGCCGGCCACGATCAGCAGCGGCACCTGCGCCGGCCCGAACGGCAGCAGCCGCAGCGCCGCCCAGCCAGCCACCAGCCCCGCCAGCGTGCCGGTGGTCCGCTGCAGCAGGCGCCGCCGCGTGGCGCCGTAGCTGGGCTGGCACACCAGCAAGGTGGTCAGCAGGATCCAGTAGCCGTTCTGCGGATGCACCACGCGCAGCACCGCATAGCCGGCCAGCAGCGCCAAGGCCAGGCGCAGCGCATGGCGGAAGCGGAACGAGCGCGGCGTGAACTGGATGCGGATGCGCTCCCACGCCTCGGCCAGGTTGCCGGGGCCGGGGTCCTGCAGGGCGCTTTCCTCGCCGGGCACCGGGCCGCTCGCCGGCTGCTCGCGTTCGAGCAGGGACTGGATCGCATCCATATTGCGCAGCAGCGCATCGAGCGAACGCAGCAGGTGCGCATCCGGCGGCGTGGCCTGGGCATGCAGCGCCTCGATCGCATCGCGCACGTCGTCCAGCGCGGCGCGCGCGCCGTCGTCGACCTGCAGCGGCGTGCGCAGGCGCAGCGTCCGCGCGCGCTGGCGGCACAGGCCGGCGTGGCGGCGCAGCAGGTGTTCGCAGCGGAACAGCACGTCGCTGTGGAAGAACGCTTCGGCCAGCGCGTCGTACGGGTAGTGCGAGGAGCTGACGCGCTCGTGGATGTCCTGCGCCGCGAAGTACAGGCGCAGGCGTTTCGCGGTAGGGCCGCTGGGCCGGCGCGGGCCGATGCGGTCGATCAGGATCAGCCGCGTCTCGTTGAGCGCCTGCACCACTTTCTCGTTGCGCATGGCGAGCTCCTGCTGCAGGGCCTCGCGATCCACGCCCGGCAGCGGCGCGAACAGCGCCGCCTTGCCTTCGAGATAGCCGGCCAGCGCATCGAAGGTGCGCGCCAGCGCATGGCGCACCGCCTGCTGCGGCGACAGCGCGCTCCACAGCAGCGAGAGCAGGCCGTACCACGCCGCGCCGGCCAGCAGCAGCGCCGGTTCGCGCAGCGAGCCGGGATGCGCGCCGGCATCGGCCGCGATCATGGTGTACACCGACAGCAGCAGGGCGGAGCCGGCGATGGTCGCGTAGCGATGGCTGGCCGCGCCCAGCATCACCAGCGCGAACGTCGCCAGCGGCAGGCCCAGCGCAAACAGCACCGGATGCGGCAGCAGCAGCTGCACCGAGCTGGCGGCGACGGCATAGCAGGCCAGCGTCACCAGCAGGGTGGCCAGGCGGCTGCGCCAATGGTCTTCCGTTTCGGCCAGCGCGCAGGCGATCACGCCGAGCAGGGCGGGGATGGCGTCGGCGAAATGGCCATCCGCCAGGCAGTACAGCACCACGCCGCCAAGGCCGAGCAGCACGCGCAGGCATTCGGCAAAACGGTCGGAGCCGCGGATGCGGCGCCAGGTGTCGGCGATGGAGGATGGGGCCAGGGTCACCCCACAAGGATACGGAAAGCCCCTCCCCCTCCGGGAGAGGGGGAGGGTACGGGCGGCGCGGTGCGTCCCGCTCCGCCCGCCCCCTCATCCGCCTGCCGGCACCTTCTCCCGGAGGGAGAAGGGTTCAACCTGAGAAGCTGAGGCAGAGCGCACCGCTCAAGCGGCCCTCAGTTCTTGAACATCCTCTCGGCCACGGCACGTTGAAGCAGCCGTTACGTAAACGCACTGATGTTTCGTGTAGACCCAGGTTAATCAGGCTACCGCAGACGCCCACCGCTCCTTCTAGTCGCGTCGCGAGCCTTGGCTCTTAGGCCATTCTCTCTTTGGTTACTTTCTCTTTGGGCCAGCAAAGAGAAAGTGACTCGGGCGCCGGCAGGCGTCCGAAATGCCCGCTGCATAAGCGGCCAAGTCGCGACAACCCCATCTAGTCGCTACTGGATCCCGGCCCACACCGGAATGACGAGTAAAAAAAAACGCCCCCCAAACGGGAGGCGTTCCCAAACACCAAAGCGCGCCGCTTACTGCCCGCGCATACGCCCCGCAAACCGCGGCGCACCATTACCCATATGCGGCAACTTGATCTTCCCGATCGAGGAAATCCGCTCCTCCGCCAGGCGATCAGCCGCCTTATACGTCGGCACACCCTCAGTCTTCGAAATCTCGAAAATCCGACCCAGGTTGTAATAAATGGTACGCATCATGCGCATCGCCCGCTCACGGTTATACCCGTCGATCTCCAGCGACACATTCATCACGCCACCCGCGTTCACCGCATAATCCGGCGCATACAGCACCCCGCGGCGCGTCAGCTCATCACCGATCGAATCGGTAGCCAGCTGGTTGTTGGCCGCACCGCAGATGATCTTCGCCTTGATGCGATCAATCGTCTGCTCATTGAGCGTGCCACCCAGCGCGCACGGCGAATACACGTCGGCGTCGACGTCATAGATTTCGTCCAGGCCCACGGCCTCGCAACCCAGCTCATCCACGCAGCGCTGCACCGCATCCTTGTTGATGTCGGTGACGAACACCTTCGCCCCCTGCTCGCGCAGCAGCTTGATGAACTCGCTGCCCACGTGGCCGCAGCCCTGCACGGCGTAGCTGTACTTGCCCACGTCCTCGTTGCCGTGCTTGACCTGCAGCGCGGCCATCAGGCCCTGCAGGGTGCCGAACGCGGTGAACGGCGAGGGGTCGCCCGAGCCGCCGTGCACCTGGTGCACGCCGGTCACGTATTCGGTTTCACGGAACACGTATTCCATGTCGTTGACGTCGATGCCGACGTCTTCGGCGGTGATGTAGCGGCCGTTGAGCGAGTTGACGAAGCGGCCGAAGGCGCGGAACAGCGCTTCGGACTTGTCCTTGGACGGATCGCCGATGATCACCGCCTTGCCGCCGCCCAGGTTCAGGCCGGCCACGGCGTTCTTGTAGGTCATGCCGCGCGACAGGCGCAGCACGTCGTTGACCGCGTCCTGCTCGGTCTTGTACGGCCACATGCGCAGGCCGCCGAGGGCCGGGCCCAGCACCGTGTTGTGGATCGCGATGATGGCCTTCAGGCCGGCGTCCTTGTTGTGGCAGAAGACGACTTCTTCGTGACCCGTTTTGGCGATGGTTTCGAAAATCATTGGAACGGTGACTCCACGGTGGGGTGGCGCGGTTGGGGATGCGGTGGTCGGTACGGCGGCCGCGGGGCGGCGTGCGCATGCCTCTAAAGTCAAAACCCCGACCGGGGGTCGGGGTGTCAACACAGTCCATAAGTCTAGCGGGTCACCCGGCAGGGCGCTGTTGCGTTGCAGCAGGGGCGGCGCGGCACCGCGCGCCAGCCCTTGGCCCGCCTCGTTTCACTCGATCAAAACGTCAGCGTCGCCCGGGCCCAGTAATAGCGGCCCATCACGTCGTAAGTGGCTACGTCGGTGTTCGAGTTGTTCACGTTGTTCTGGTACAGCAGGGGCGGCTGCTTGTCGGCCAGGTTGTCCACGCCGATGTCGAAGCGCGTGCGCCAGCCCTTCACTTCGTAGCCCAGCTGCACGCTGTGGTAGGCGTACGCGCCGACCTTGCGCACCACCGACGGTACGGTCAGGTCGGCCGACAGCTGCTGCCGCGCGTCGGGGCTGCCTACCTCGGTGCGGCCGACATAGCGCAGGCGCCAGCTCGCGCTCCACGGACCCTGCGCCCAGTTCAGCGTGGCCAGCCCGCGCCAGCGCGGGAAGTTGCCATAGGCGTAGGTGTAGCGGCCGGCGTTGTGGATGGTCACCGAGGTGGCGTCGGACGGGTCGGGATTGACGTCGTAGCGCGCCACGTAGGTGGTATCCAGGCGCAGGTTGAAGCGGCCGTAGCGCTCGGTGTTGAAGCGATACGCCACGCTGCCGTCGACGCCCTTGGTGGACAGCGCGCCCAGGTTCACCGTCGGCTCCGCCACGTAGTTGATCGCGCCGCTGGCGAAGCGGTGGATAAAGCTGCAGAACGGGCTGGCCGGGTTGGCATAGCACTGGTTCAGCACCGTCTGCGCCGAGATGGCGGTGATGGTGTCGTTGAGGTTGATGCGCCACACATCCGCGCTCAGCGACAGGCCCGGCACCCATTGCGGGTCGTACACCACGCCGAAGTCGAAGGATTTGCCTTGCTCCGGCTTCAGCTGATAGCCGGCGGCAAGCGAGCCGGAAGTCTTGGCCGAGATCTCCGGATTCGCCTGCCGGTAGCTGCCGTCGGTGGGCACGCTGGCGCAGGCCTGCGGATGGCCGCCCGTATAGCCGTTACAGGGGTCGTTCACGGTGGGCGCGTCGCCCGCGATGCCGCCGTACAGCTCGCTGATGTTCGGCGCGCGGAACACCTCGGACACCGTGCCGCGCAGCAGCAGGTTGTCGATCGGCCGCCATTCCACCGCCAGCTTGCTGTTGGTGCTGCGGCCGGCGCTGCTGTAGTCGGACCAGCGCGTACCCAGGGTGAGGTTCAGCGCCTGCGCCCAGGGCTTGCCCGACAGCAGCGGGATCAGCGTTTCGGCGTAGGCCTCCTTCACGTTGAAGCTGCCGGCGAGCACCGAGCTGCAGAACTCCACCACGCCGCACAGGCCGTTGAGGTCGGCCACCGCCAGCGGATCGGTGCGCGTGGACGTGCTCTCCTTGCGGTAGGAGAAACCGGTGGCCAGGTTCACCGTGCCGGCGGGCAGGTCGA
Organism: Dyella marensis; assembly: GCF_049532885.1. NCBI lineage: Bacteria > Pseudomonadati > Pseudomonadota > Gammaproteobacteria > Lysobacterales > Rhodanobacteraceae > Dyella > Dyella marensis. Next base: position 3,540,292 of record NZ_CP064029.1, on the reverse strand, counting down.
ACAGGCCGCCGTTGGCGTTCGCTTCGAACTGCTTCACCGTATACGCGGTGGTGGTCACCGGATTGCGCTGGATGTTCTTCAACGCCGCGATGGTGGTGGGGTCGTTGACGTTGAAAATATTGATCGGCGTGCAGCCGGCGATCGGATTGCCCGGCGTGCCGCAGGTCACCTTGCCGCTGGACGCATCGAGATACGAAGGCCCCAGGCCTTGCTGGAAGCCGGCGTAATCGAGGAAGCCGTAGTTGACCGACTTCTGCCGTACCTTGCCGTAGTTGAATGCCGCATCCCATTGCCAGCTGCTGTCGCCGAAGCCGCCGCGCAGGCCCGGTGTCACCTGCAGGTTGTAGGTGTTGTAGCTGTAGCGGCGATAGCCCAGGGTAGTGAAGCGCGTATTGAAGTCGCCGTTGTTGGCGCCGCTGACGCGGTCGGTGCCGAAGTCCACGCCGAACGGGTTGTAGTAGTTGTCCTTGGACACGATGAAGTTGTCGCCGTTGGCGAACACCGGCACCGGCGCGATCTGCGATTCGGACTGGGTCTTGGTGTAGTAGAGGTTGGCGTAGGCTTCGAGCTTGTCATTGAGCTTGTACTTGCCCAGCACGAAGAACTGGTCGCGCTTCTGCGGCGTCTGCAGGATGTTGTCGCCCTGGTAGTTGTAGCTGTCCGCGACGCTGTAGCAATGATAGTCGCCGGGCGTGGTGGCGCCGCTGACGCCGGCGTTGAGCGCCACGCGCGACGTGCAGCCTAGGGCCCTGGCCTGCGCGCCGGGCAGGGTGATCGCGCCGTATGGCGTGGCCGAGGAGCCGCTGACGATCACCTTGCCGCCGGTGAGGTTGAGCGCGTCGCGCGAGAACGAGCGGTCGCGCGCCGATACGGCATCCAGGCTCTGGTGCCCTAATCCGGCGATGACGCTGCCACGCTCGTTGCCTTGCCCTGCGGTCAGCGTGAAGTTGCGGCGGGTGCCGTCGCCGCGGCTGCTCTGGGCGAAATCGCCCGACAGCTGCACGCCGCTGAAATGCTCGCGCAGGATGAAGTTCACCACGCCGCCGATCGCATCCGAACCGTAGATGGCCGAGGCGCCGTCGCTCAGCACTTCCACGCGGTCGATCATGTTGGCGGGGATGCTGTTGACGTCGTTGTAGGCCAGGCGCACGCCGTTGACCAGGATCAGCGTGCGCTTGTCGCCCATGCCGCGCAGCGAGATGGTGGCCGCGCCGGTGCCGCCGCCGTTATTGGTATTGGCATTGGTGGCGTTGCCGGCGATCGACGGCAGTTCCTGCACCAGGTCGCCGAGCGTGGCCTTGCCGGTGGCGGCGATCTGCGCGCGGTCCAGCGTCACCACCGGGTTGGCGGTTTCGACGTCGACGCGGCGGATGCGCGAACCGGTGACGGTGACGGTTTCCAGGCTCTTGGCTTTCTGCGGATCGGCGGCGTCGGGCGGCGGCGCGTCCTGCGCCCAGCCAGGTGCTGCCATGGCGACCGCGGTGCTGGCGATGGCGAGCTTGACGGCGAGGCTGAGCGCGCGTGGATGGCGACAGGCGGAACGTGGATGCATGGGCGGATACCTCGTGGTGCCAGTGATGGGGCATGCGCAACGGCCGTCCCTGCGGCGATTGCGTTTCGTCGGGCAACAGCACGCCGTGCCGGGCTGGCGGCCCGGCCGGGTGCGTTGCGTTGCTGCGGCCCGCGCGAGGCGGGCGTGACGCGCTCAGCCCTGGCCGGGCGCGTCGGATTGCTGGCGGTACACGGTGTGGCGCCCCCCGTGGAATTCCTTTAGCGGTCGCGCCGCGACGGCCTCGAAACGAAGCCCGTGCGCCGAAAGCGTGCGCAGCCGGGCGGCCGCTCCAGGCCGCCCGGCTGCCACGCCCGGCGCCGGCCGGGGTCTGGGTTTCGAAGGGGAAGCGGCGTGCGGGCCGTCGTCGTCATGGGAGCGAATGCTGGCATCGAAACGCGCGAATGCATCGGCAACCGAGCCGGTACGGCACCAGAACGAGTCAGCCGGCGAGTGGCGGAATTTCGCCGCGGCGGCAGCCTTCGTCAGGAATCGCTTGCGGTGATCGCTACATCCGGACGGCATGCCCTCTCCCCGTGCGTGCGGCCGCGCGTGGACGCGGCGTGGCGGTTGGCGGCGCGTCCCCCGATGCGCATGGTTTCATCCTGCCGTCACATGCGCGGGGCGTCTTGTCGTATTTGGGAAAGAGGCGTGCGGAATTGCGCATAGTGGTTTCAGCGCAGCGCAACGTACTCCCTCTCCACTCCTGGGAGAGGGCCGGGGTGAGGGGTCGGGGAGCGAAGTGCATCGCTTCGCCCGTACCCTCATCCGGCTGCCGCCACCTTCTCCCGAAGGGAGAAGGGTTTCTCAGATAAACGTTGCGGAAATTTGCACGACTTCGGTGGCCTTGCCATCCAATCGCACGCTCTCCCCACGCCGCTCCTTCACCACGGCTCCCTCGGCGCGCACATTCCCCAGCCGCTTACCTTCCGGCGCCCGAAGACTCAACCACACGGCACCGGGCACACGTTCCGGCAGCCTGACCTCCCCCGTCACGCCATGCCCGCCATCCGGCTGCAGACGCACATCCACGCGCCCCCATCGCGTCGGCGCGCCGCGCATTTCGATGGCTCGATCTCCACCCATCCACCGCCGCGGCACCGCGCGCGCCAGGTGCAAGACCTCGCCCTCGCTGTCCTCGAACACCACCATCCACCGCAGCAGCAACGGCATCGTCAACTGCGCCGGCATGCAGAACAGCGGCATGCCGCCGCTCAGGTCGCTCACCTCGCCCGCGGTCCAGCTGCCCGGCGTATGCGCGTGATAGCGGTGCGCGTAGAGGAACAGCAGGTACTCGTCGATCCGCCCCAGCCGCAGCAACTGCTGCGCATAGCCGTAGGAAATAAAGCCCAGGATGTCGCGTCCGTCCGGCGAAGGCGGCGCCACGTTCGCCACCACGCCGATCGAGGTGGCGCCGTGGCCGCGCATGCAGTCGATCACCAGGTGGGCGAGGTCGTCCGGCAGCACGTCCGCCTGCAGCAGTTCGGCATAGGCGCGATGCGGCCATTGCTGTTCGCTGGGCTTTTCCTGCAGCAGCGACTGGCGGAAGGTGAGCTTCGCGCCGGGCAGCGGGCCGACATAGGGCGGATGCAGATCGTGGCGGACATTGGCGCGCACGCTGCGCACGAGCTGCGCGGCGAGTACGCGCGAACGCTCCTGCCAGCGATCCGCCAAGGCCTTGCCACGGGCATCGATGCGCTCCCACACCGCCGCCAGATCGCGCAGGCCGCGCGAAGCCAGCGCACTGTTGGCGTAGTAAGGCTTCCACCACAGCTGCGGCTCGGGGAACAGGCAGGCGTCCGACTCGTTCCAGCCATGCAGCAGGCCATGGCCGGGGTCGTTGTTCGGCAGGCGCAGGCTGACATCGTGCAGGTCCAGCAGGATGCGCGCGGTGGCTTCGATCTTGCCCTGGTGCTTGCGCAGCAGCGCCGCGTCGCCGGTGTAGTGCAGATAGCGCGCCAGCAGCGACAGCGTCAGGCCGAACTGGCCGGTTTCCGCGCCGCGCATGTTGACCATGCCGTCGGCCTGCACGAAATCGGTGAAATAGCCGTCCAGCACTGCCGCGGCCTGCGCGTTGCGGCCCCATTCGAGGTTCGCGTAGAGCGAGCTGGTGAACGTGTCCTGGAAGCCGTCGTACTCGTTGCCGTAGTAGTCGCGGTCCACCGCGCCGTACTTCGGATAGCTGCCACCGGGCCGCACCACCAGTTCGCGCGCGAACGCATGGCGCGCCATGTCGGCCCAGCTCGGATCCGGCGTGTGCATGGCGCAGGCATCGGCAAGCTGTTGCTGCCAGGCATCGTGGAAGCGCAGCAGGGCGCGATAGAAAGCTTCCGCCGATGGCGGCTGCCGCGTGGGTGGATACGAGGGATAGCTGTAGCCGTAATGCACTTCGCTCACGCGCCCATGCTCGACCAGCGCGGTGCGGTGCCAGGTCTGCACCACGAAGCGGTCGGCCGCGTCGACGTCGGCGAACACCAGCACGTCGTACCAGCGCCCCTCGCCCAGCGGGAACACCTTGTGCACCGCCGGCAGCCAGCCGCCGAGCAGGCCTTCGCGCCGCTGCGGCGCGAGCTTCTCGTCGCGCAGCGCCGCCGTTTCCTGCATGGGCTTGAAGGTGCGCGTGCGGCCGTCCGGAAACACCGGCATGGTGTCGGCGCAGGCCACGTTGCCGACGAAGGTGGTCCACGGCAGGCGGCCGTTGTAGTCCTTCGGGTCCAGCGTCGAGGCGAGCGGAGGCGCGGCGAGGCGTACCTGTTCGGGATCGGGTTCGCCGCGCTTGAGCAGGCGGTCGGCCAGCAGGTCGGCGTCGGCCAGGGCCAGTTCCTTCAGCGCGAGGCCGAGATAAGGCGTGCCCGCTTCGGCGGCGCAGGACTCGGTGCGCTTGCCCAGCACGCAGCCGCCATCCGGACCGGCCAGGGTGATCGCGCCATCCGGCGTGCTCAGGTCTTCGAATACCGACCAGGCGGCGCCTTGCACATCGAAACCCGCGAGCCGCGCATGGCCTTCGGTGGAAAGCTTGGCGAGCGGGATGCGTGGCGGCGGCGCCAGCGTGCCGGCGCCTCCCGCCGGCGCGCCCGACTGCGCCGATGCCCCTTCCCAACCCACCAGCCCCGCGGCCGCGCTCGTCGCGGCCAGGCCTTGCAGAAAACGACGCCGATCCATTCGATTCCCCTAAACCGTTTCCGATGCCGGCGTGTTCCGCTGAGCCAGGCGGCTATGCCTGCGCCCATACCCCAGATACACCATGCAACCCACCAGCAGCCAAAGCGCAAACCGCATATAAGTCACCGCCGGCAGCCCCCAGATCAGCCAGCAGGAAAACCCCACGCCGATCAGCGGCACCACCGGCACCCATGGCGTGCGGAACGGCCGGTGCAGATCCGGCCGCCGCCAGCGCAACACCGCCACCGCGGTGCAGATCACGATGAAGGCACCGAGCACGCCGATATTCACCAGCTTCGCCAGCTCGTCCAGCGGAAACAGCCCCGCCGCCAGCGCCGTCACCGTGCCCAGCAGGAAGGTCGCCCGATGCGGCGTGCGCCAGCGCGGATGGATGCCGGCGAACCATCCCGGCAGCAGGCCGTCGCGGCCCAGGCTGAAGCCGATGCGCGCGCCGGCCAGCAGGTTGGCGAAGATCACGCTGGTGATGCCGCACACCGAAGCCAGCGAGATCACCGCCATGGTCCACGGCATGCCGATGCGGATGAACGCGTTGGCCACCGGCGCGTCGTTGTCCAGCGTGGTGTAAGGCACGATGCCGGTCAGCACCAGGCAGATGGCGAAATAAAGCAGCATCGCGATGCCCAGCGACAGCAGCACCGCGCGCGGCAGGTCGCGCTGCGGGTTGCGCGATTCCTCGGCGGCGGTGGTCAGCATGTCGTAACCGAACACCGCGAAGAACACCACGGCCGCGCCGGTTACCACGCCATGCATGCCGAACGGCATGAACGGATGCCAGCGTTCCGGCTTCACGTAAGCCGCGCCGGCGATCACGATCAAGGCGGCGCCGGCGATCTTGATGCCGACGATCAGCGTGTTGAAGCGCGCGCCCCATTCCATGCGCACCGCGAGCAGGGCGGTGATGGCCACCGAGATCAGGATGGCCGGCAGGTTCACCACGCGTCCGGGGCCGGTGCCCCATGCGCCTTGCGCCCAGGTGGGCAAGGGCAAGCCGAAGTTGTTGAGCAGCACCTGCGCGTAGCCGGACCAGCCCACCGCCACCACCGCGGCGATCAGCGCATATTCCAATAGCAGGTCCCAGCCGATGATCCATCCGGCGAATTCGCCCAGCACCGCGTAGCCGTAGGTGTAGGCGCTGCCGGTGACGGGAATCAGCCCGGCGAACTCCGCGTAGCACAGTGCCGCCGCCGCGCTGGCAATGCCGGCGAGCAGGAAGGACAGCAGCACGGCGGGCCCCGCCTGCGTCGCCGCCACCGTGCCGGTGAGCACGAAGATGCCCACGCCGATGATGCCGCCCAGGCCGATGGCGGTGAGTTGCCACAGGCCCAGCACGCGGCGCAGGCCGGTGCCTTGGTCCGCCTCGCGCTGCAGGCTTTCCACCGGCTTGCGCCGGGTGATGTCGTCGATCAGGCCCATCGGTTCCTCCCCGAAACCACAGTGTTCGTTACGGCGCTTGCGCCTGCGCGTAAGGCGACTTGCCACCCTTGGCGATAAAGCGGTCCACCTGCTGCTGCAGCACGGGCAGCGGCACGGAGCCGAGCGACAGCACGGTGTCGTGGAAGGCGCGCAGGTCGAAGCGTTCGCCCAGGGCTTTTTCAGCCTTCGCGCGCGCATCGACGATCGCCATCTCGCCCAGGTAGTACGACAGCGCCTGGCCCGGCCAGGCGATATAGCGGTCCACCTCGGTCTCGATCTCGTGCTCGCTCAATGCGGTGTGGTCGCGCATGAAGGCCTGCGCCTGTTCGCGCGTCCAGCCGAGGTGATGGATGCCGGTGTCCACCACCAGGCGGCAGGCGCGCCACATCTGGTAGCTGAGATAGCCGAAGCGGTCGTACGGCGTGTCGTACATGCCCATCTCCACGCCCAGCCGCTCGGAATACAGCGCCCAGCCTTCGCCATAGGCGGAGATATACGTGTAGCGGCGGAAGTCCGGCAGCCCCTCGTGCTCGGCGGCCAGGGGCATCTGCAGCGCATGGCCCGGCGCGGATTCGTGCAGGGTCAGCGCGGTCAGCGAATACAGCGGGCGCGAGGGCAGGTCGTAGGTGTTGACCAGGTAGATGCCCGGGCCGCCGCGGCCGCCCGTGTAGAACGGCGCCAGATCCGGCGGCACCGGCTCGATGGCGAAGCGCTGGCGCGGCAGGCGGCCGATGTACTGGCCCAGCTTGCCGTCGACGCGCTTGGCGATCCACGCGGCGTCCTTGAGCAGCTCGTCGGCGCTCTTGGGATAGAACTTCGGGTCGGTGCGCAGGTAGTGCAGGAACTGCGCGAAGCTGCCTTTGAAGCCGGTTTCGCCGATGGTGCGCTCCATCTCGGCGCGCAGGCGCGCCACTTCGCGCTGGCCGGTGGCGTGGATCTGTTCGGGGCTCTGGTCCAGCGTGGTGAACTCGCGGATCTGCGCCTGGTAGAAGGCCTTGCCGTCCGGCATGGCTTCGGCGGCCAGGGTGGTGCGGGCCTGCTTCATGTAGGTGTTGCGCATGAAGTCGAGCAGCCTGGCGTAGGCGGGAATCACCTGCCGTTCGATGGCGGCACGCGCTTGCGCGCGCAGCTGTTCCTGCATGGTGGCCGGGATGGTGTCCGGCATCTTGCGGAACGGCGTGTAGAACAGGTTGTCGTCGCCCTTGGCGTTCGCCACGTCGGCAATCGATTGATCGCGCCCGGCCAGGGTCACGCGCGGCACGCTGAAACCGCGCGCCAGGCCGGCGCCCATATTGGCGATCTGTTCGTCGAAATAGCGCGGGATATCGCGCAGCTGGCTCAGGTAGCGGCGATAGTCGTCCGCGGTGCGCATGGGCTTGCGCGCGGTGAAGCCCAGGTCGGTCCAGAACGCCGTGTCGCTGTTGAACGGCATTTCCCAGGTGCGGAAGCGCTGGTCGGCCAGCAGGGTTTCGATCTGTTCGCGGTAGACCGCGTAGTTCACCGCATCGTCGCCGTGCAGCTGCTGCGGCGCGATGGCGTCGAGCCGCTTCAATACGTCGGCCCAGTAGCGCTGGCGCTGTTCCTGCGTGGCTGGATCGACCTTCGGCAGATGATCGGCCGCCTCGCCCTCGCCGTCCTCGTCGTCGCCGCCGGCGAACTGCGCCTGGCGCCATTGCCATTCCTGCGTGTAGATCGCGCGGAAGCGTGCGTCCGCATCGTCGGCGGCGTGGGCGAGGAGAGGAGCGATGGCGAGGCAGATGGCGCAGGCAAGATGGGCGATCGGTCGTTTCATCGGCTCCTATCCGGGGGCGTCAGGCGAAGGGCTGGTCGATGGCCGGCGAGGGCGGGGTGAACCAGGCCGCGCCGTCCTCGGTGACGTAGAAGTGGTCCTCCAGGCGTATGCCGAAACGCTCGGGCACCACGATCATCGGTTCGTCGCTGCAGCACATGCCCGGCCGCAGCGCGGTGCGCGAGCCGCGCACCAGATAAGGCATCTCGTGGATGGCCATGCCGCAGCCATGTCCCGTGCGGTGCGGCACGCCGGGCAGGCGGTAGTCCGGACCCAGGCCCGCGCCTTCCACCACGGCGCGGGCGGCATCGTCGACGCTGGCGCAGGTGACGCCGGGCCGCACCGCTTCGAACGCGGCGCGTTGCGCGGCCTGTTCGAGTTCCCAGATGCGCGCCTGCTCGGCGGTGGGCGTGCCGAAGCAGTAGGTGCGCGTGATGTCGGAGTGGTAGCCCTGCACGGTGCAGCCGGTGTCGATCAGCACCAGCTGGTCGCGCTCCAGGTATTGCTCGCCGGGAATGCCGTGCGGGTAGGCGGTGGCGTGGCCGAACTGCACGATGCAGAAGGTGGACCCGTGGTCCGCGCCCATCGCGCGGTGCGCTTCGTCGATAAAGCGCACCAGCTCGGTGCGCGAGATGCCTTCGCGCATCAGGCCGGCGGCAAGGCGGTGCACCTCCAGCGTCATCGCCGTGGCCTGCTTCATCAACGCCAGTTCGGCGGAAGATTTGCACATGCGGCAGCCGTCGACGATCGCGCTGGCGTCGGCGATGGGTTTGCCGCCGAGCACGGCGCGCAGGCGTTCGGCCACGGCGAAGGACGCCGCCGGATCGAGCGCCAGACTGCCGGCGCCGCGCTCGGCCAATGCGTCGGCGACGAGCTGCTGCGGGTCCTCGTGTTCTTCCCACAGGCGCACCTCGGCCGGAATGCGCAGCACCGCGGCGAGCGAGCCGGCCTCGAAGCCGGGGCAGATCAGGATCGGATCGCCCTGCGCGGTGAGCAGCATGCCGACCAGCCGCTCGCTCACGCCCCAGGCCACGCCGGTGAAATAGCGCAGCGAATTACCGGCGGTGACCAGCAGGGCGTCGAGCCGCTGCACGCGCAGCAGCGCGCGGGCGTGTTCCAGGCGGTGCTGGTATTCGTCCGCGCCGATGGCGGGCGCGGCGGCTTGCCACGGCTGCAGGCGCGCGCGCGCCTGGGCGGGATCGAGGCCGCCGATCTGGCTGGAACTCATGCGTTCTTGCTTCCCAGATCGTCCACGCACCAGCAGCCATCGATCTGCCGCGCCACGCCGCCGGGGTTGTGGTCGCGCAGTTCGGCCGGCAGCAGGTGTTCGGGCAGGTTGTCGTAGCAGTGCAGGGCGGCGAAGCGGTGGATCGCCGCCGGCATGCCCACCGCGGTGAAGCCCGCATGGCCGGTGCTCGGATACGGACCGCCATGGTTCATGGCCGGGCTGACCGCCACGCCGGTGGGCATGCGGTTGCCGATCAGGCGGCCCACGCGCGGACGCAAGGCGCGCGCGACGGCGGCCGACGCTTCGTCGTCGGTGCTGCCGGTGTACAGCGTGCCGGTGAGGTTGCCTTCGAAGGCATTGGCCACCTCGACCATCTGCGCCAGGCCGTGCGTGCGGACCAGCAGGCTGGCCGGGCCGAAGGCTTCGGTCTGCAGCGCCTGCGGTTCGCGCAGGAACTGCGCGGCGTCGACTTCCAGCAGCGTGGGCGCATGGCGGTAGCCGGGCGAGCCGGCCACGCCGCCGGCCAGCAGCTGCGCGCCGGCTTTGCGCAGCGTGGCGATGCCGTGCTGCAGATGTTCCAGCACGCCGCGCGAGAACAGCACGCCCGGCGCGGCCCCGGCGAAATGGGCCTTGGCCGCTTCGACGAAGGCATCGCCGGCATCGTCGCGCGGCACGATCACCACGCCGGGATTGGTGCAGAACTGGCCGCTGCCCATGGTGCAGGAGGTGAAGAACTCCTGCGCCAGCGCGGCGCCGCGTTCGGCCAGCGCCCCCGGCAGCAGGAACACGGGATTGACGCTGGACAGCTCCACATAAGCCGGCACGCCCGCCGCATCGGCGGCGGCCTTCAGCGCGAGTCCGCCCGCGCGGCTGCCGGTGAAGCCGATCGCGCCCAGGCGCGCGTCGCCGGCCAGCTTTCCGCCGATCGCATGATCGAAGTGATAGAGCATCTGCACCGAAGCCGGCGGCAGGCCGGCCTGGCGCAGCGCCGCGAATGCCGCGCGCGCCAGGCGCTCGCTGGTGGCCGGATGCGAGGGGTGCGCCTTGGCGATCACCGGATTGCGCGCGGCGATGGCCGAGGCGAAATCGCTGCCGGCGATGGCGTTGAAGGCGAACGGGAAATTGTTCGGGCCGAACACCAGCACCGGCTTGCCCAGCGGCGCGAAGTGCGAACGCAGGTTGGCGGCGGTATCGATCACCGGCTGCGTCCACGCATAGCTGCGCACGGCCTTCGCGGCCAGGCGCAGCTGGTTGGTGGTGCGCGGCAGTTCCACGGCGGCCAGGCGCGGCTGCTTGGGCAGCCCGGTTTCGGCGTGGGCGGTGTCGACCAGCGCTTCGGCGTCGGCTTCGATCGCATCGGCATATGCTTCGAGGAAGGCGGCGATGCGTTCCGGCGGGGCGGCGGCCAGTTCGGCGGCCGCCGCGGTCGCGGCGGCGAGCGCCGCCTCGACATCTTGCGCGCCGCAGACCGGGAAGGCCGGGCCGATCGCTTCGCCGGTCGCGGGATTCTCGGCACGGAACTGGCCGGCCGGCGCGCTTGCCGCGCGCCAGTCGCCGTCGATCAGGATGGGCTGAATATCCATGTCATACCTTGGGTGAGTGGGCCATGGCGTGATCGATCACGCGCAGTGCAGCTTCGCGCTGTTCGCCGACCAGCGCCAGCCGCGGCGCGCGCACGTGTTCGCTGCCCATGCCGACCTTGGCCTGCACCAGCTTGATCAGCTGCACGAAGGTCGGCACCGTGTCCAGGCGCAGCAGCGGCAGGAACCAGCGATACAGCTCCAGCGCCGCATCGGCGCCGCCGTCGCGGGCCAGCTCGAACAGCTTCACCGATTCCTTCGGGTAGGCATTGACCAGGCCGGCGATCCAGCCGCGCGCACCCATCGCCACGCCTTCGACGATGGCGTCGTCCATGCCCACCAGCAATTCCACGCGGTCACCCAGCAGGGCGCGGATGCCGGCGAAGCGGCGCACGTCGCCGGAGGATTCCTTCACCGCCTGCACATTGGGGAATTCATGCGCCAGTTCGGCGATCTGTTCCGGCGCGAAGTCCGTTTTATAGGCGACGGGGTTGTTGTAGAGCATGCAGGGCAGGTCGGTGGCCGCGATCACCGCGCGCAGATGCGCACCCATTTCGCGCCAGTCGGTGGAATACACATACGGCGGCAGCACCATCAGGCCCGAGCACCCAAGTGCTTTCGCCTGCTGCGCCAGGCGCACGGCTTCGTCGGTGGACAGCGCGGCGATGCCGGGAATGACCGGCGCGCGGCCGTCCAGCGCCTGCACCAGGGTGCGGATGATGGCGAGCTTTTCTTCGAACGAGAGCGTAGCGGCTTCACCCAGCGAACCGAGCGGCACGATGCCGGTGCAGCCGGCGTCGATCAGCTGGTTGGCATGCTTGGCGAGGAAGGCGTGGTCGACCTGGCCGTCGGTAGTGAATGGCGTGGTGATGGCGGGAATCACGCCGCGCCAGATGGATGCAGTGCTCATGTCGTTGACCTCGATGCGTCGTCGGAAGGGGAGGTGGCGAGCCCCGCCAGGGTGGCGAGGCGCGCGGGAAACAAAGGTGGGCGGCCGGCGCCGCGCGGGAAGCGGCCCAGTTCCGCCAGCGCGGTGCCGCAGATGCGGCCCTGGCAGGCGCCCATGCCGCAGCGGGTGGCGAGCTTGGCGTCGCGCGCGTCGGCATAGCCGTCGAGCGCGCCGAGCGTCACGTCTTCGCAGCGGCAGATCAGGGTCTGCGGCGTGGCCAGTGCGTGTACGCGCGAGCCCGGTGCGAAATGCCGGGCCAGCAGTGCGCCGAAGCGGCGGGCGCGATCGCGTTCCGGCAGCAGGACGCGGGCTTCGTCGGCATGGCCGCTGGCCATATGGCCGGCGATGGCGCCTTCGGTGCGCGCGGCCGCCAGGCCGCCGATGCCGCAGGCTTCGCCCGCGGCGAAGACGGCCGGCACACTGGTGCGCAGCAGTTCGTCCACCTGCACGTGCGGATGGGTTGGCGCGTGGTCGAGCGCGCAGCCGAGCAACTGGGCGAGTTCCACGTTCGGCACCAGGCCGTAGCCGACGGCGAGCAGATCGCAGTCCACGCAGGCGGTGCCGTGGGCGTCTTCGATTTCCACCACGCGCACGGCGTCTTCGCCATGCGCGTGGCGCACGATCGAACCGAAGCGATACGGCACGCCCATGAGTCTGGCGCGCAGGGACAAGGCTTGCGCGGCGCGAGCGGGCCAATGCAGCAGTTGCCGCGCGAAGGCGTGCACGCTGTCAGAGGAGGCCTGTTCGTGGATGCCGACGACTTTCGCGCCGTGCGCGCGCAAGGTGGCCGCGGCGGCGAGCAGCAGCGGCCCGCTGCCGGCGATGACCACGCGCTTGCCGGCCACCGGCCAGCCTTGCTTGGTCAGCGCCTGCAGGCCACCCGCGCCGCTCACGCCCGGCAGTGTCCAGCCGGGGAAGGGCAGCAGCAGTTCGCGCGCACCGGTGGCGAGGACGAGGGCGCCGTAGGTGAGCAGGGCGGAGCCTTCCGGCGTTTCCACGCGCAGCGCGTCGTCTTCGCTGGCGATCACGCTGTGCTGCGCCAGCAGGTTCACGCCATGCAGGGCGGCGATGGCGTCGCGCGCGGCGCGCGGCGCCGGCTTGCGCACATCGTGGCGCCACACCTGGCCGCCTGCGCGCGGTTGGGCGTCGAGCAGGCCGACGCGCGCGCCATGCGCCGCCGCCGTGCCCGCCGCCGCCAGGCCGGCGGGGCCGGCGCCGACCACCAGCACGTCGTAGCGCTCAGTCATGGCTGTCCACCTGCATGCCGTCGCGTGCGGGCGTGATGCAGGCGCGCTGGTGCGCGACGCCGTCGATGCGCACGCGGCATTCGAAGCACACGCCCATGCCGCACAGCGGGGCGCGCGTTTCGCCGCCGACCGAGGTGCGGAAATGCAAGGTCCAATGCGCCACCGCGGCGGCGACGCTGGCGCCGGCCGGTACTTCGACCGGCTGGCCATTGACCTGCAATCGCACCGTGGCGCTCATGCGGCCAGCCTCGACGGCGCGTAAGGCGCCGGATCGAGCGCCGGCTGGCGCTGCTGGATCAGGTCCAGCAGCAGGCGCGCGCTGCCCAGGGCGGTAGTGACGCCCAGGCCTTCGTGGCCGGCGGCCACCCATTGGTCGGTGGCGCCGGGTACGGCGCCGAGATAGGGACGTCCATCCGGCGTGGTGGGGCGGAAGCCCGTCCACGCGCGCAGCGCCTGCAGCTCGCGCAGCGCGGGCACGAAGGCGAAGCAGCGTTCCAGCATCCGGCGCAGCATGGCCGGCGATACGGCCGCATCGGTGGCGCTGAATTCGCGCGAGGAGCCGAGCAGGATCTGCCCGGTGGGACGCGGCTGCACATTGAAGGCGACGCTGCTGTCCGCATCGCCGTGCGCGCTGTCGGCATAGCCCAGTTCCAGCAGCTGGTGCCGCAGCAGGCCGGGATAGCGGTCGGTGATCACCAGATGCCCCTTGCGCGCGCGCATCGGCAACTGCGGCAGCAGCGCGGGCAGGGCGCAGCCGGTGGCGACCAGCACCGGGCCGCTGAGCGAGGAACCATCGTCCAGTTGCGCGCCGCCGCGGCGCAGCGCCTGCACACGGCGTCCGGCATACAGCACCGCGCCGCGCGACTGCGCGCGGGCAACCAGGTGCCGCGCCACGCGCGGCGGATACACCACGGCCTCGCGCGGCACCAGCATGCCGCCGCTCATGCCGGGGGCGAGCTCGGGTTCCAGTTCGTAGAGCTGCTGGTCGTCCAGCAGTTGCGCTTCCACGCCGGCCGCGGCCAGGCGCGCGGCGCGTGCCGCGGCGGCGGCCAGCTCGCGCTCCTCGCGCGCCACCCACAAGGTGCCGCAGCGGCTGAATTCGGCTTCGGGCAGGTCGGCGAAGGCTTCCCATTGGCGCAGCGAGTAGCGCGCGAGCGCCAGTTCGGCGGGGTCGTCGTCCATCGCCACCAGATGCCCCATCGCCGCCGCCGTGGCGCCGCCGCCGATCGGGCCGGGTTCGACGATCGCCACGCGCAGGCCATCGCCGCTGGCTGCGTCCGCGCAGGCGGCGCCGACGATGCCGGCGCCGATCACGATCAGGTCGTAACCGGGCACGCTCATTCCGCGCCGCTGCCCCAGGTGAATGCGTCGGCTTCGTCGAACAGCAAGGTGGATCGCGCCACCACGAAGGCGCTGCCGGTGATGCGCGGCTTCACGCCGCGCGCCGAGGATGTGTAGGTGGCTTCGAACTCGCTGCCCGCGCCGAGGATGCTTTCCTGCCGCCACACCTCGCCCGGGGCGAGCTTGCCGTCCGCGGCCAGGCAGGCCAGCTTGGCGCTGGTGCCGGTGCCGCAGGGCGAGCGGTCGTAGGCCAGACCGGGGCACAGCACGAAGTTGCGGCCGGCCTTGGCGCCAAGGTCGGCATTGATCTCGATATGGTCGATCTCGCCGCCTTCGGCGCCGGTGATGCCCTGCGCTTCGAGCACGCGGCGGATCGCTTCGGTGTAGGCGGTGAGTTCGCGCTGGTGGTGGATCTCCAGCGGCAGCGGGGTGTCCCTGGTGATGAAGAACCAGTTGCCGCCCCAGGCGATGTCGCCGGTGACGTCGCCGTAGCCGGGCACGCTGATCCTGACGTCCTTGGCGTGGCGGTAGCTTTCGACGTTGTCGATCGACACGCGGCCATCCGCATGCAGTTCCGCGCCCACCGTGCCCACCGGCGTCTCGATCTTGTGCAGCCCGGGGCCGATGCGGCCCAGGTGCTGCAGCGTGCGCACCACGCCGATGGTGCCGTGGCCGCACATGCCCAGATAGCTGACGTTGTTGAAGAAGATCACGCCGGCGCAGGCCTCCGCACTCTGCGGCGGCAGCAGCAGGGCGCCGACCACGGTGGCCGAGCCGCGCGGCTCGCAGGCGATGCCGGCGCGCCAGCGGTCGAAATCGCGGCGGAAGCGTTCGCGCTGCTCCATCAATGTGCCGGCGCCGAGGTCGGGGAAGCCGGCGATGACGGTGCGGGTGGGTTCGCCGCCGGTGTGCGAGTCGATCACGTCGATGGTATGCATGCCGGACATGCTCGCCGCCGCGGCGGTGGGCGTCTAGCAGGGCTTGGCATCGCTGCATGCGGAAATCGGCATAATGCGCCAGGCCGGTTTTGTGCCATGCTGCGATTGCACAAGGTTTCGCGACGGGGCAGGACCTGCGATGGACATGAAGATTTCGGCCGACGAGCTGGAGGCGCTGTTCGACGCCTTGCCCGACGTGGTGTTCTTCGTGAAGGACGGCCAGGGCCGCTACACGCATGCCAACCTCACCCTGGTGCGCCGGCTGGGCCTGAAGCAGCGCGCGGACGTGATCGGCCGCAGCGTGGTCGAGCTGTTTCCCGCCACGCTGGGCGGCTCCTACGCCTCGCAGGACCGCCGCGTGCTCGACGGCGAGGTGATCGAGAACCAGCTCGAAGTGCACATCTTCCCTAACCGCGTGCCGGGCTGGTGCCTGACCTGCAAGCGGCCGCTGCTGAAACGCGGGGAGGTGCACGGCATCGTCGGCATCTCGCGCGACCTGGGCAAGCCGGATGGCCGCCACCCCACCTATGTGCGGCTGCGCCGCGTGCTCGCCTATCTGCAGGAGCACTACGCCGAAGGCGTGCGCGTGGCGAAGCTGGCGGAGCTGGCCGGCGTGTCGGTGGCGCAGCTGGAGCGGCATTTCCGCCGCGTGTTCCAGCTGACGCCGCAGCAGGTGCAGACCAAGCTGCGCATCGAAGCGGCCATGCGCCTGCTGCGCGGCGACCAGAGCGTGGCGGCGATCGGCCTTGCCTGCGGCTTTGCCGACCAGAGCGCGTTCGCGCGGCAGTTCAAGGCGACGGTGGGGATGACGCCGCGGGATTACCGGGCGATGGCCGCCGGCGCCATGCGTGCGGCGCCGGCGGCGTAAAGCGCATCGAACTCAGCCGTTCACCCACACGCCGACGTTCAGATGCCAACCGTCGTTGCGGTGTTCGTAATGCGGATGGACGTAGTGGTAACCGGGACGCTCGACTTCCCAATGCCCCGGCACGGCGACGTATTCGCGCCCGGTCCAGCGCCAGTAGCCGCGCGCCCATACGTAGCCGGGGCGCCGTGCCGGTTCCACTTCCACGATCCGCTCCGGCGGCGGTTGCGGTGCGATCACTTCGACCACCTCGCGGCGGACGATCGGACGTTCCACCACCACCGGGCGGTCGTGCACCACGCGTTCTTCCACGCAACCGCTGGCGAGCATGGTGAGCGCGGCCAGCGCCGCGATTCGGATCTGCATCGGAAGTACCCCTTCTTCGAGAGTCAAGAAAAACGCGGCTGCCTCAAGGCAGCCGCGTCGGAATCGAACCGGGCTCAGTGGCCCCAGTAGCCGTCGTGGAAGCGCCAGCCGCCGCGGTACGGCTCCCAGCGCGGCGCGCGATAGACGTAGCCGTGGCGCGCCGGAATCCAGCGGCCGACCACCCACACGTGGCGGCGGGCATACGGATCCCAGCGCCAGTAGCCCGGCGCCCAGGCGTAGCCGACGCGCGGCGGCGGCACCACTTCGTAGCGCGGCGCGGGCGGGGCGACGTTGATGCCCACGGAAATCTGCGTGCGGGCAGCGGCATCGGGGGCGTAGGCACAAGCGCCCAGGCCCAGGCCCAGCGCGGTCAGCACGGCGAAGCTTCGTGCCAGCGTGTTCATGCGGTTTCTCCTCGGCCACGCAGCGTGTGGCTCGCACGGAAAAACGGCATGGGCCTGCGCCTGTTGACCGCGGCCGGCCGGCTCGTTCAGACATGGGCAGGGTGGAAGGCGCGGCCGCGGTCAGGCGCGGCCGCGCAAGCCGCTACATGGCGCAGTTCGGTTTGTGCCCGCTGGCGCGCGCCTGCTCGTACACCGGCATCAGCTGGTCGGCCTGCCTGGTCAGCGCCTGCTGGCGGTTGTACGAAGCCGGATGGGTCGACATGAAGGCCGGCTGCTTGGGACCGCCGGGAGCCTGCGCCGCCATCCTTTCCCACAGCGTGGGGGCCGAGCGCGGATCGAAGCCGGCCTGCGCCATGTAGCGCTGGCCCAGCGTGTCCGCCTCGCTTTCCTGCATGCGCGAGAACGGCAGCAGCATGCCGACCTCCGCGCCGACGCCCAGCGCGGCCGCGGCGTAGCCGACGTTGGTGCCGCGGCTGGCGGCATAGGCGCTGCCGGCGACCACCGCCACCTGGGCGGCGATGTTGTCGGACATGCGCTCGGCGCCATGGCGCGACACCACGTGCGACAGCTCATGCCCCAGCACCACGGCGAGCAGGTCCTGGCTGGAGGCCACCTTGAACATGCCGCGGTTGACGCCGATGCGCCCGCCCGGCAAGGCGAAGGCATTGGGCGTGTTGTCGTCGATGATCTGCACTTCCCACTGCTGCGTATTCCACGGCGCCGGCAGCACGGCTACCAGGGCGTTGGCGACGCAGGTGGCGTAGGCGCGCTCCTTCGGCGCGTCGGCGAACTTGCCCTTGGTGCGCATATCGTTGAATGCGGCCAGGCCCATCTTCGACATATCCCCGTCGGAGACCATCATCAGCTGCTTGCGCCCGGTGGGCGAGGTGGAGCAGCCACAGAGCAGGGCGCCTAGGGCCAGCACGAGCGGCAGGCGGAATTTCATGCGTTTTACCTCCCTGGAAAACTGGTCCGAAGCATAACCTTGCGTTCGGCGGCGCATTGTGTGCCAGTTTGGCACTTGAAAAGAACGAACGGTCGTTCTATTTTTAGGCCCCATGAACACCACCACCGCCCCCGGCAAGCGCGCCGCCACCCGCGAAATGATCCTGGACCGTGCCTACGCCATGGCCTGCAACGACGGCCTGGAAGGCTTGTCGATCGGCACGCTGGCGCAGGCGGCGGACATGTCCAAGAGCGGCGTGTTCGCGCATTTCGGTTCGCGCGAAGACCTGCAGCTGGCCGTGCTGGAGCTGGGCGCGCAGCGCTTCATGGACAACGTGCTGCTGCCCGCGCTGAAAACCCCGCGCGGCCTGCCGCGCCTGCGCGCCATCGTGGAGAACTGGTGCGACTGGGCACAGCGCTACGAGCGCGGCTGCGTGCTGCTGTCCGCCGTCGGCGAATACGACGGCCGCGACGGCGCCCTGCACGATGCCGTGGTGCGGCAGCAGTCCGGCTGGCGCGGCCAGCTGGAAAAGGCCATCGGGCAGGCGGTGGACGAAGCGCATCTCGGCCTCGGCACCGACGTCAGCCAGCTCGCTTTCGAGATCTACGCCTTCATGCTCGTGCTGCATCACGACGCCGGCCTGTTCGGCTTCGAGGAAGCGCGCCGCCGCACCTTGTCAGCTGTCGATCGCCTGTTCGCCAGTTATCGCACCTGAACCCCCAGGAGCCAGCCCATGCCCCGCACGCAACGCGCCCATCGCCCGCACGGCCGCCCCAGCGCCGGTCTTCTGCTGAAACTCGGCGCGGTGCGCGCCAGCTTTGCCGTCGGCGGGCGCCTCGCCCCGCGCCGCACGGTGGACCGCGCCGCGCGCCTGTTCGCCACGCCGTTCGCCAGCAGCCGCAGCCGCGCGCTGGCGGCACGGCCGGACGAGGCGATGCAGCAGGGTGAGCTGGAGGTCGGCGGAGAAAAGATCGCCACGTACGTATGGGGCGATCCGGCGACGCAGCCTTATGCGCTGCTGGTGCACGGCTGGTCGAGCTTCGGCCTGCGCTATCTGCCCTGGGTGCAGCGTTTGCGCGAATCAGGCCTGGCGGTGGTCGCATTCGACCAGCCCGGCCATGGCCGCAGCACGGGGCGCCTGTGCACGCTGCCGGATTTCATCGCCACCATCCGCGCGGTCGGCCAGCACTATGGTCATGCGGCGCTGGCGATCGGCCATTCGCTGGGCGGCGCCGCGCTGGCGTTGGCGCAGAGCGAAACCTGGTTGGCGCGCCAACTCGTGCTGGTTGCGCCCGCGGCCGACATGGAAGCCGCCACCGGCCGCTTTTTCCGCTTCGTAAGGCTGGGCGACCATCTGCGCGAGGCGTTCTATGGCTGGCTGGAACGGCGCACCGGGGTGATGGTGCGCGATCTGCAGGTGCACAAGCACTTGCCGGCGCTGGGCCAGTCAGGATTGGTGATCCACGATCTCGACGACCGCGACGTGCCGTGGGAAGAGGGCGAACGCTATGCCCGCTACTGGTCGGGCGCGCGTCTGCTCACCACGCAGGGGCTGGGACATCACCGCGTGCTCGATGCGCCGGAAGTGATCGAGGCGACCTTCGCCTTCCTGCGCGGCGAGACGGTGGGCGAACGCGTGGTCGCCACGCCAAACCTGCCTTACGGCGTGGCGTAGGTTGGGGTGGCAACCCCAACATCGTCGCTTGCGAGGTAACCGCATCGTGTTGTTGGGCGGCAGCACGCGTCCCGCGTGATAGCTGCGTAGGTTGGGGTGGCAACCCCAACGTTGCCGCTTGCGAGGTGGTCGCCATCGTGTTGTTGGGGTTGTCACCCCAACCTACTTGGGCGGTAGTGCACGTCCCGTGCGGTAGCTGCGATAACGGCACACGTCGAAGTTGCGCTGCAACAGCGAGCGCCCGTCGGCGAAGGTGGCGCGCAGATCGCGGCGGCAACCTTCCTGGCCATCGATCGCCACCGTTACCGCGTTGCCACCACCGATCAGCGGACGATCGCCGATAGGGACCGCGCGAAACGCCTCCGTCCCCGCCGGCGCAACGGCCAGCGCCACCAGGCTGGAAGGCGCGTCGTTGTAGACCTCCAGATAGCGCGTCTGCGCGGCGGCAACCGCTGGCAGCGACACGCAGGCGAGCAACACCGCAAGGCGACGGTTCATGGCTTCCTCTCCACAGATGCCGCCCGGGCGGCGATGCGCGGATTGGGCGCGAAGCGCCCGTCGGAAGCGGCCGCAGCGGGACGGATCGTAGCCGGCGCGGGACGAATGGCAGCCGTGACCTCCGAGTCTGTTCGCCAGCGGCCGGGCCTGTGTAGGATGCGGACGCCTCGTGGATGGAGGAGTGCGATGCGATTCTGGCGTTACCTGGCCGCGTGGAGCGTGCCGGCCGTGCTGTTCGCCATCCAGGGCTACAGCATGGATGCGATGCGCGGGCATACCTGGAACGCCGGCGACTACATCCGCTGGGCGATGGTGCAGTGGTACACGCTGGCCGTGCTGGCGCCGGGCGTGTTCGCGCTGGCACGCCGCTTCACCGTCGACAGCACCGCGCAGTGGCGCTACGCGCCGGTCTATGTCGCCGGCAGCCTGGTGTTCTCCGCCTGCGCCGTGCTGATCGGCGCCACGCTCGGCCATCTGCTGGAACCCGGCAACCCGCCGTTCGACGACCAGTTGCAGCAGTTCATCGACAAATACGTCTTCATCGATTTCTTTATCTACTGGGTGCTGGTGGTGGGCTGGCATGCCATGCGCTTCTTCCGCGAGAAGGACCGCCGCGCGGACCAATTGCAGGCGCTGCTGGCGCAGTCGCGCCTGCAGGTGCTGAAGATGCAGCTGCAGCCGCATTTCCTGTTCAACACCTTGCATGCGATCACCACCTTGATCCGCGAGGAGCCGGAGGTCGCCGAGGACATGCTGCTGCGCCTGAGCGAATTGCTGCGCGTCTATCTCGATGAAGACCGCCATGAAATCGCCCTGGCCCGCGAGCTGGAACTGCTGGACCTGTACCTCGGCATCCAGCGCGTGCGCTTCAAGGACCGCCTCGATACGCGCGTCGATGCGGCCGTCTCCGCGCTCGGCGGCGCGGTGCCCGGCCTGATCCTGCAGCCATTGGTGGAGAACGCCATCCATCACGGCATCGGCCGGCATGCCGGCAGCGACACGGTGGAAGTGTTCGCGCATCGCGACACCGACAGTCTTTATCTCGAAGTGCGCAACCGCAACGGCGTGCTGGAAGTGACGCCGGAAGAAGCCTTCACGCGCGGCATCGGCCTGTCCAATACCCGCTTGCGCTTGAAAGAGCTGTATGGCGATCTCGCCACCGTCTATATCGACGCGCTGTCGCCGCAGGGCGTGTCCTGCCGCCTGCGCCTGCCGTTCCGTGCCCTGGGCGCGGCGGCCGCATGAGCATCCGCGCCTTTATCGTCGACGACGAGCCGATCGCGCGGCACAGCATCGCGCGCCTGCTGCGCAAGGAGCCGGAGATCGCCATCGCCGGCGAATTCGGCGATGGCGCCAGCGCGCTGGAGGCGATCCGCCAGCTGCGGCCGGACCTGGTATTCCTGGATATCCAGATGCCGGAGATGACCGGCATCGACGTCGCCGCGGCGCTGGGCGAAGAAAATCTGCCGGCTACCGTATTTGTCACGGCTTATGAGCAATACGCCGTGCGCGCGTTCGAAGCGAACGCGGTGGACTACCTGGTCAAGCCTTTCAGCAGCGAACGCTTCGACGCCGCGTTACGCCGCGTGCGGCGGCGGTTGGCAGGCGAGGGCGGCGACGCCGCGCCCGCACGGGTATGGCAAGCGCTGGCCGAGCTGCGGCGCGAACAGAGCTACGCGCGCCGCTTGCCGATTCCGCTGGATGGCAGCGTGATCCTGCTGGAGGTGGCGCGCATCGACTGGATCGAAGCCAACCGCAACTGCGTGCGCCTGCACGTGGGCAAGGACACCTACGAGCTGCGCGAGACCATGGCTGCGCTGGAAGAACGCCTCGACCCGCGCCAGTTCGCACGCGTGCACCGCTCGGCCATCGTCAATATCGACCGCATCCAGGCGATCCACCCGTGGTTCAAGGGCTATCACATGCTGGTGCTGAGCACCGGGCAGGAGCTGCGCATGAGCCGCTACCAGCACGATGCGTTCCGCGACCTGGTGCGGCTGAATGCGCGGACGCCGTAGCGGCGTCCGCGCAGGAGCGGATCAGGTGTGGTCCGACTGATTGAGCAGGTGCAAGCCGGTGCCAAGAGTGAGCACGCCGTCGTCCGGCAAGGCATCGATGCCCAGCCCTTCGGGCTTAGGCTTGCTGCGGTATTCGTCCATCCACGGCACCGGTTCCTTCGGGCCGGGGATATAGGTGTGCCAGGTGGCGTCACGCGCATCCTTCTCGGTTGGCGCGTACTGGTGGTAGGAGATCGCCACGCGGACGATCCAGCCGTCGGCATCCTTCAGCGGACCGGCAGATGGCGGGTTGAAGGTCCACAGGCGCACGGCGCGGGTGCTGACTTCGGCCAGCGTCTTGCGCATCTCGCGCATGACCGGCTCGGAGCCTACTTTGTCCAGATTGACCTGTTCGGCGGTCACATGGCTGATGCTGCCGTCACGCTCGACGCGCGCAACCATGAAGACGGTGCCGGTCGGATAGGTACCGCCTGCCGGGCGTGCGGGGCCGGCCTGGCGGATGCTGCCGCCCTGCTGCATCTGAAAGTTTGCCCTGGCGGAAAAAGTGGGGCGTGCGCTGTGATCCTTGATCGTGACGAGCTCATCGCGATGGTCACTTGGGCTGCCGAAGGAGGCGCTGACGACGTGCAGCTGATACCCGTCGCCATCGGGCGAAGCCACCACGCGCAGGTGCATGGGCGCCTTCGCCTCCACCGGCTTGCCGTTCTCCAGCACCGGTTCGAAGCGCCAGCTGGAGGAGTACTGCTTGATCAGCGCGGTCACCGCGTCCGACTCTTGCCGGTCGAGGTCGAAAGAACTTACCGTGCCGTCCGGCGCCACGACGACGTGACCATTGACCAGCAGGCTGGACTCAGCCTTTGCGCGCACTTCGCTGGCGGTTTGCGCCACGGCTATTCCGCAAGTTGCTGCGCAGAGCAGCAACAGCCCTAAACGTTTCATCGACTTCCCCTGGTTGTCTTGCCGAGGCTCGAGTATGTCGCGCGGCGATGACAACCCGCTAGAGGTGACGTGTCGATTTTCGACATCGTGGTTCGTCGCCTTGGCAAGCCGGTCATCGCACCGGCGAAACATCCATCGTCTACTCGAGGAACGCCAACCATGCACGCCATCGCCCACCGCCCCCTGCGCACCCTGCTCGCCACCGCCGCCCTGGCCCTGGCCGACGCATCCGCGCACGCCGCTTCCGCCACCTACACCATCGACCCCGCCCACACCTACCCGAGCTTCGAGGCCGACCACTTCGGCGGCCTGTCGGTATGGCGCGGCAAGTTCAATCGCACCAGCGGCAAGATCACGCTGGACAAGGCCGCGGGCGCCGGCACGGTCGACATCACCGTGGACATGGACAGCGCCAACTTCGGCCTGGACAAGATGGACGAGGCCGCGCGCGGCCCCGAGCTGTTCGAAACCGCGAAGTACCCCAAGGCCACCTACAAGGGCAAGCTCGCCGGCTTCGTCGACGGCAAGCCGACCAAGGTGGTGGGCGAATTGACCCTGCACGGCGTGACGCGCCCGCTGGAGCTCACCGTCAACTCGTTCAAGTGCATGCCGCATCCGCTGTTCAAGCGCGAACTGTGCGGCGCCGACGCCAGCGCCAGCTTCCAGCGCGACGACTACGGCATGGGCGCCGGCAAGGACTACGGTTTCAAGATGGACGTGGCGCTGCGCATCCAGGTCGAGGCGCTGATCGATGAAGCCGACGCCAGGAAAACCGCCGGCGCGCACTGATTCACAGGCAGCTTTTCAGCCGGCGCACCGCCTCGTCGAGCGCGCGTGCGTCGGCGCCGCCATAGCCCATGATCAGCCCGCCCCGCGCGGGCGGCTGCGCGTAGCACAGCGACAGCGGCCGCGCGGAGACGCCTACCTGTCCGGCGCGGCGCGACAGCGCCACGTCGTCCACGCCCGGCGGCAGCAGCGCCACCAGCTGCATGCCGGCTTCGGCGCCGATCACTTCGAGCTGCTGCGGCAGATGCGTGCGGATCGAGGCGACCAGGGCCGCGCGCCGCTCCGCGTACAGCACGCGCATGCGGCGGATATGCCGTGCGAAATGGCCTTCGCGGATAAAGTCGTTCATGGCCAGCTGCGGCAGCGTGGCGGTGCAGGTATCCAGCGCGTCGCGGCAGGCGGCGAAGGTGTCGACCAGGTCCTTCGGCACCACCAGGTAGCCCAGGCGCAGGGCGGGGAACATCACCTTGCTGAAGGTGCCGACGTAGATCACGCGCTCTTCGGTATCCAGGCCTTGCAGCGAGGCCACCGGGCGGCCGCCGAAGCGGTATTCGCTGTCGTAGTCGTCCTCCACGATCCACGCGCCGGAGCGCGCGGCCCAGCGCAGCAGCTGCATGCGCCGCGCCGCGCTCATGGTCATGCCCAGCGGAAACTGGTGCGAGGGCGAGATATAGGCCAGCCGCGCATCCGGCGCCCGGCGGATGCCTTCGGCCACGTCCAGGCCTTCCTGGTCCACCGGCACCGGCACGATGCGCGCGCCGATGGTGCCGAAGGCCTGGCGCGCGCCGGGATAGCCGGGGTCTTCCAGCCAGGCGCGGTCGCCGGCATCGAGCAGGGCATGCGCGCAGATCTGCACGCCCTGTTGCGAACCGGTGGTGATCAGCACCTGCGCCGCATCCACGCGCACCGCACGCACCGCGCCGAGATAGTCGGCGATCGCTTCGCGCAGCAGCGGGCAGCCGCGCGGATCGCCATAGACCAGCGACTCCGTGCTCGGCGTGCGCGCGTGGCGGTTCAGCAGCCTGGCCCACAGCTCGGTCGGGAAATGCTCCAGCGCGGGCAGGCCGACGCGGAACGCGCCCTGGCTGTCCAGCCAGGTCTGCTCCGGGGTGCGCATGGCGGCCACGCGCTGTGCCACCCGTCGGTTGGCGTTGTGCCTGGCGACCGGAACCACGGACAGCCGCGGGCGCGCGGGCTTCAGTGCCGCCGCCGGGATCGAGCGGGCCACGCAGGTGCCGGCGCCGACGAAGCTCTGCAGATAGCCTTCGGCCAGCAACTGCTCGTAGGCGCTGAGCACCGGCAGGCGCGACACGCGCAGCTCGGTGGCCAGGCTGCGGGTGGATGGCACGCGCTGGCCGGGGCGCAACTGCCCGTCGGCGATGGCGCGGCGGAACCATTCGGAAAGCTGCTGGTAGATCGGCACGCCGCTGCCGTTTTCCAGCGCGATCGGGGGCAGGAACGAAGTGGACGCTCGCGGCATGGGGGTGGGCCTCAAGTGGTCATGGCGGATCATAGCCAAGTGGCTATTCGCCCTCGCCACTGCCATTCGTAGTGTTGCCCGGCGGCGCATAGCCGGGCAGGAGAGCGGAGACGGACTTGAGCGTGGGGCACATCATGAAGGGCAGGGCGAAGCGTGGGTTCCTGGGTGGGCTGGCATGCCTGCTGGCCTCGGCGGCGATGGCGCAGGACGCCGGCGCGCGGATCCGCCAGTCGCGCGACGACGCCTGGTGGACCGGCCCCATGCTGGCCAACGGCGCCGAGACCTTGCCGCAGGGCCATATGCTGATCGAGCCCTACATCTATGACGTGATGACGCCGGGCGTCGATGCGTTCGGTTCGCGCGCCTACGTGCTGTACGGCCTGACCGACCGCATCACCGTCGGCGCCATCCCGATCATCGGCTACAACCGGGTAAGCAACGGCCCGAACAGTTCCGGCATCGGCCTGGGCGACCAGATCCTGCAGTTCCAATACCGGCTGATCCGGTTCCACGAAGGCAGCTGGGTGCCGACCGTCTCGCTGATGGTGCAGGAAGCGGTGCCCACCGGACGCTACGACCGCCTGGGCCGGCGCCCCGCCAATGGCATGGGCGGCGGCGCCTACGCCACCACCGTGGGCCTGAACATGCAGAGTTTCTTCTGGATGCCGAACGGACGCATCCTGCGCGCGCGCCTCAATGCCACCACCACTTTTGCCGGACGCGCGGACGTCGAAGGCATCAGCACCTACGGCACCGGCCAGGATTTCCGCGGCCATGCGCGCGGCGGCGACAATTTCTACGTGGGCGCCGCGCTGGAGTACAGCCTGACCACGCGCTGGGTGCTGGCGCTGGACCTGACCTACAGCCACAACGGCAACACCTGGGTAAAGGGTTTCAACGTAGTACCGGGAATGGAGCCGGTGCGGGTGAGCAACCGCTTCGGCCGCAGCGATGCGGTGGGTTATGCGCCGGCGATCGAATACAACTGGTCGCCCAATATCGGCGTGCTGCTCGGCGTGCGGGTGATTGCCGGCGGCAACAACACCAAGCGTTCGGTGACGCCGGCCATCGCACTTAATTACGTGCGCTGATTCTGTTCCCTCTCCGCTCCGGGGTGAGCAATGGTCTTGCCTCACTGTCTCATCTTCGTCATCCAGGGGGAGGCCTGACGAGCGCGTAGCGCGAAGAACGCCCGCGGGGCGGCCCCGAAGGGGTGAGCGAAGCGAATCATCCAGTGGCGGTATCGCTCGGTTGTTGCGCTGGCGCTTGGGTGTCTCGCCTTTGGCGAGTGTTTCGTGCCGCTGCCGCGGCCCGAGTTACTTCTTCTTTGCGTGCCCAAAGAAGAAGTAACCAAGAAGAAAGGGCACCCTGCTTGGCGCCCTCAGCAGCGTAGCTGCTGAGGGTCCGTGAGGGCTGGCCGGGCTTTTTGATCGGGCATCCTGCCCGAGTCAAAAAGGCGAGGACATCCATGTCCTCGCCCCCCTTGCGGGGGCCTTTTCGTCCAGCCCTCACCGCCGGCGCCAA
This sequence comes from Dyella marensis, assembly GCF_049532885.1. Classification (NCBI taxonomy): domain Bacteria; kingdom Pseudomonadati; phylum Pseudomonadota; class Gammaproteobacteria; order Lysobacterales; family Rhodanobacteraceae; genus Dyella; species Dyella marensis. The sequence goes on along the minus strand of NZ_CP064029.1, from coordinate 3,513,574 downwards.
GGGGACCCTGAAGATCAAGAGCCTAAGCGCGCAAGCGGAACGCCGCGGCTGCGCCGCGTGCTCTTCGCTGGATTTTCGCCTCGCCCGACATCCCCCTCTCCCCTCCGGGGAGAGGGCCGGGGTGAGGGGCCGGGCGGAGCGATGCGCGGAGGGGCGAAAAAGCCAGAGCACTTTGCTTCGCGCCATGGAAACGCTTAGCCCCTCATTCGCCCCGGGGCGCTGAAAGATGCGAACCATTCTCATCCCTATGCTAAGGTCGCGCCCCTGATTCCAGGCCAGCGCGACCGATGCCCGCCACCTCCCGCCCGACCGCACGCCACCCTTGGCGCCTCCGCGACCCGCTGCGCAAGCTGCATCTGTGGCTGGGCCTGAGCGTCGGCCTGGCGTTCGCGGTATTGGCTTTGTCCGGCACGGTGTTGGCATTCCAGACGGACCTGTTGCGCTGGCGCCATCCGGAGTTGTTCGCGCATGCGCTGCCGACGCCGGAGCAGCGCGCCGCCATCCTCGAACGCATCCACGCCACGGAATGGCCGGCGCCCTTGCGCGCGATCGACACGCCCACCGCCGACATGCCGATGTGGCAACTCTCCCTCGGTGGGGAAAAACGCGTTTATCTCGATCCAACGGATGGACATCAGCTGCTGGTGCGCTCCAAAAACGACGATTTCGTGCTTTGGTTGCGCGATCTGCATACGCATCTGCTCAGCGGACACAACGGCGAAACCGCACTCGGCGTGCTCGGCCTGGCGGAGCTGAGCCTGATCCTGATCGGCCTCACCCTGTGGTGGCCGCGCCGCGGGCATTGGCGCCACGCCGTGCGCATGTACGCGCAACCGCCGACGCGCCGCCGGCGCAGTTGGCACCAGGGTGTCGGCGCGCTGCTGTTTCCGTTCCTGCTGCTCAGCACGCTTACCGGCGTCACCCTGGTCTACAAGGACACGACGCGCAGCGCGCTCGCCGCGCTGTTCGGCGACAAGTCGTCGAAGCCGCCGAAAGCGCCGGCCGTCACGCCGAGCGACGCGCCGCTGCAATGGTCCGCCGCGCTCGCCGCCGCGCAGGCCGCGCTGCCGCAGGCCGAACTGCGCCGCATCACCTTGCCGAACGACCAGAACGCCACGCTGACCATCCGTGCACGCGGCCCGCAGGAGTGGAATGCGGTGGGCCGCAGCGTGGTGGTGGTCGATCCTTACAGCGCGAAGGTGTTGTCGGTGTACGACGCGCAGACGCAAGGCGGCGGCGCGAAGCTGGTCGACAAGATCTACCCGGTGCATTCCGGCCAGGTTGGCGGCGTGCCGTGGCAACTCGTGATTGGCGTGGTGGGTGTGCTGCCGGCGTTCTTCCTGGTCACCGGTTTTCTGTTCTGGCGTACGCGCACGCGCCACCGCAAACATGCGCAGCAGATGCTTGGCAAGGCCTGAGCCGTACGCCCAGGCAAGCGCGCTGCAGCAAGCGCTTAACGGCATTCCACACTAGAATTGCGCGTCTTACGCACACCCTTCCGTTGGAGTTGCCATGAGTTCCCCCGCCCAGCACGTTTCTGCCAGTGCTGCAGTGCACGAAAGCCGTCCCCTGCGCTTCGTCACCGCCGCCAGCTTGTTCGATGGCCATGACGCGGCGATCAATATCATGCGCCGCATCATCCAGTCGCAGGGCGCGGAGGTGATCCACCTGGGCCACAACCGCTCGGTGGAGGACGTGGTCCGCGCCGCCCTGCAGGAAGACGCCGACGCGATTGCGCTGTCCTCGTACCAGGGCGGCCACGTCGAGTACTTCAAGTACATGGTGGACATGCTCAAGGAACATGGCGCCGCGCATATCCGCGTGTTCGGCGGCGGCGGCGGCACCATCACGCCGGAAGAAATCCGCGAGCTGCAGGCCTACGGCGTGGAGCGCATCTACCATCCGAACGACGGCATGAAGCTAGGCCTCACCGAGATGATCGAGGACGTGATGCGCCGCACCCGCGAGGCTGCCGACCAGCGCGCCCATGCGGAGCAGGCCACCGCCGTCGCGCCGCGCGTGGATATCGACGACGAGATCTCGATCGGCCACATGCTGTCGGCGATCGAGGAAGGCCAGCTGCCCGACGCCGAGCTCGAACACCTGCGCAAGCAATGGAAGATGGCGGGCAAGCAGACGCCGGTGCTGGGCGTCACCGGCACCGGTGGCGCGGGCAAGTCCTCGGTGGTGGACGAACTGCTGCTGCGCTTCCTGCATGCCTTTCCGGAGATGCGCATCGCGGTGCTGGCGGTCGACCCGACCCGCCGCCGCAGCGGCGGCGCGCTGCTGGGCGACCGCATCCGCATGAATTCGCTGCGCAGCCATCGCGTGTACATGCGCTCGATGGCCACGCGCCGCCAGCACGCCGCCACCAGCGTGGTGCTGCACGACTGCATCGACTTCCTCAAGGCGCAGCCGTACGACCTGGTGATCGTGGAAACCGCCGGCATCGGCCAGAGCGATTCGGAGATCGTCGACCTGGTCGACTTCCCGATGTACGTGATGACCAGCGACTACGGCGCGGCCAGCCAGCTCGAAAAGATCGACATGCTGGACTTCGCCGAACTGGTGGTGCTCAACAAGTTCGACAAGCGCGGCGCCGAAGACGCGCTGCGCGACGTGCGCAAGCAGTGGAAGCGCAACCGCACCGCCTTTGCCCTGAAGGACGAGGAGGTGCCGGTCTATCCGAGCATCGCCAGCCAGTTCAACGATCCGGGCGTGACCTGGATGTTCGCCAACCTGTGCCGCCTGCTGCGCGACAAGCTCAGCCTGCCCGCGCCGAAGTGGACGCCCGATCTGGACACCTCGCTGAAGGAGCCGCGCGCCACCGTGCTGATTCCCGGCAGCCGCGTGCGCTATCTGGCCGAGATCGCCGAGCAGGGCCGCGGCATCAATACGGAGATCGAGCGCGAGGCGGAATTCGCCAGCAAGGCGCAGCACTACTACGAGTCGCTGAAGGACCTGGGCGATGCGCGCCTGCCGCGCGAGCTGTCGCGCTACGACAGCGAGTCGCTGCACGAGGAGGGCGCCGACCGCACGCTGCTCACGCTGCGCCAGCGCTATAACCAGGCGGTGAAGGAGCTGAGCCACGAAGCCGTGCACCTGCTGCACGACTGGCCGGCGCGCTACAAATCGGTCACCGACGAGTACAACGAGTACAAGGTGCGCGACAAGACGATCCGCGTCGAGAACTATCGCGAATCGCTGAGCCACCAGAAGATCCCGAAGGTGTCGCCGCCGAAGACGAAGGACTGGGGCGACCTGTTGCGCTTCCTGATGCGCGAGAACCTGCCGGGCTATTACCCCTACACCGGTGGCGTGTATCCGTACCGCCGCACCGGCGAGGATCCCACCCGCATGTTCGCCGGCGAAGGCACGCCGGAGCGCACCAATCGCCGCTTCCATTACCTGAGCCAGGGCGGCGCGGCCACGCGCCTGTCCACCGCGTTCGACTCGGTCACGCTGTACGGCGAGGACCCGGCGCCGCGCCCGGACATCTACGGCAAGATCGGCAACTCGGGCGTCAACGTCGCCACGCTGGACGATATGAAGAAGCTGTATTCCGGCTTCGATCTCAGCGCGCCCAGCAGTTCGGTGTCCATGACCATCAACGGTCCGGCGCCGATCATCCTGGCGATGTTCATGAACACCGCGATCGACCAGAACGTGGAGAAGTACCTCAAGGCCGATCCGGCGCGCTGGAGCGCGGCGCAGAAGAAGATCGCCGCACTGCATCCGCATGGCGGTCCGCGTTATTCCGGCGAGCTGCCCAAGGGCAATGAAGGCCTGGGCTTGGGCCTGCTCGGCATCACTGGCGACCAGCTGGTGGATGCCGAAACCTACGCGCGCATCAAGGAAGAAACCCTGCAGACTGTGCGCGGCACCGTGCAGGCGGACATCCTTAAAGAAGACCAGGCGCAGAACACCTGCATCTTCAGCACCGAGTTCGCGCTGCGCATGATGGGCGACATCCAGCAGTATTTCGTCGACCACAAGGTGCGCAACTTCTATTCGGTGTCGATCTCCGGCTACCACATCGCCGAGGCCGGCGCGAACCCGATCAGCCAGCTGGCCTTTACGCTGTCGAACGGCTTCACCATCGTGGAGTACTACCTCGCGCGCGGCATGCACATCGACGACTTCGCGCCGAACCTGTCGTTCTTCTTCTCCAACGGCATGGACCCGGAGTACACCGTGATCGGCCGCGTGGCCCGCCGCATCTGGGCCCGCGCCATGCGCGAACGCTACGGCGCCAGCGCGCGCAGCCAGATGCTGAAGTACCACATCCAGACTTCCGGCCGCTCGCTGCACGCGCAGGAAATCCAGTTCAACGACATCCGCACCACGCTGCAGGCGCTGTACGCCCTGTTCGACAACTGCAACAGCCTGCACACCAATGCCTACGACGAGGCGATCACCACGCCGACCGAGGAAAGCGTGCGCCGCGCGGTGGCCATCCAGCTGATCATCAACCGCGAGCTGGGCCTGAACTTCAACGAGAACCCCTGGCAGGGCAGCTTCGTGGTCGACGCGCTTACCGACCTGGTGGAAGAGGCCGTCTACCGCGAGTTCGAGGCGATCAGCGAGCGCGGCGGCGTGCTCGGCGCGATGGACACCATGTACCAGCGCGGCAAGATCCAGGAAGAGTCGATGTACTACGAGCAGAAGAAGCACGACGGCAGCCTGCCGCTGATCGGCGTGAACACCTTCCTGCCCAAGGATCACGGCGGCGAGATCGCCACCGAGATCGAGCTGATCCGCTCCACCGAAGAGGAGAAGGGCCAGCAGATCGACAACGTGCAGGCCTACGCCAAGGCCCGCAACGGCCTGGCCCCGGAAAGCCTCAAGCTCCTGCAGAACACCGCGCGCGAACGCCGCAACGTGTTCGAGCAGCTGATGGAAGCGGTGAAGTACAACTCGCTGGGGCAGATCAGCCACGCGTTGTACGACGTGGGTGGCGAGTACCGCCGCAACATGTAAGCAGGTTCCTCCCCTCTCCTTCCGGGAGAGGGGGTGAGGGCGCCGCCACCTTCTCTCCCACGGGGACTATCTTCGAGTCGCCGGAGGGAGAAGGGTTGGGCTTGGAGACCGAGGGGAAGACGAGAGGTTACTTGCTAGTACCAGCGGCGCGGCCGCACCGGCAGCGTCTCCGGCATCCGCGCCAACACCGGCAGCACCAGCAGCGCAACCGCGGCGATCATCACGCCCGGCAGCACCTTCCATCCGGTCGCGGTAATCAGCAGCTCGGCCAGAAACGGCGTCAAGCCGCCGAAGATCGCCGTCGCCATGGTCACGCCCAGCGCCAATCCGCTCAAGCGGCCTTCGCCGGGAAACTGCTCGGCGGTTGCCGGCGCGCCCACGGCACTGACACCGCCGGCAAGGCAGGCCAGCACGATCGATGCCAGCGCGATATCCACTTCCTTCCCGCGCGCCATCCACTCGAACATCAGCAAGGGCAACAGCACGCCCGCCGCCGCAAGCCACACCAGCACCGGCCGGCGACCGACACGGTCGGACAGCGCGCCCGCCAGCGGTGTGACCAGGATCACCGCCACCGCGGCCAGCGTCGACAGCCACAACGAGCGTTCCTCGGCGAGGATGCCTGAGGAGCTGAGAAAAGCCGGCACGTAGGTGATGCCCACGTAGTACGTGATCGAACCGAGCGCCGAGATGGCGAAGGTGCGGAACAGGGCAGGGCGATGGTTAGCCAGCGTATGGCTCAGCGGCGACTCCGGCACGGTGTGCTGCCGCACCTGCCGCACGAAGTCCGGCGACTCCTCCATGGTGGAACGCGCGATCCACACGCAGCCGGCCAGCGCCGCACCGACGAAGAACGGGATGCGCCAACCCCAGGCATCCAATTGCGCCGTGCTCATGGCGCTCACCGTCAATGCGGAAATGCCCACCGCCAGCAGCGCACCGATCTCGCTGGCGGCCGAGGCCAGCGAAGTGATCAGCCCACGCCGATCCTTGCGCGCGCCCTCCAGCAGATACGCCACCACGCCGGTGTATTCGCCGCCGACGGAGAACGCCATGAAACAGCGCAGCAGCAACAGCAGCGCACCCGCCGCCGGGCCGATGCTGGCATGCGACGGCAACAGCGCCGTGGCCAGCATGGCCAAGGTCATCAGCATCATCGACCACAGGAGGGTGCGGCGCCGCCCGATGCGGTCGCCGATATGGCCGAACACCATCGCACCCAGCGGCCGCATCGCGTAGGAGATGGCGAAGCCGGCGAGCGTCGCCAGCAGCGAACTCTCGCCGCCACCGAAGAACACCCGCGACAGCACGGTGGCGAAATAGAGATAGAGGGTGAAGTCGTACCACTCGACCACGGTCGAGAGGGCGGCGACCGCCATGGAGGCGCGGGAGATTTCGGCAGTGCCGGGCTTTTCGGTCATGCGGTGACGGCGGCCGGGTACGGGAACCGCGATCCTAGCGCGATCCGCCGTACCTGGCCCCTCTAGCCGCGATCAGGCGGCGATACGCGGGAAATAGGCCTCGCGGTCGAGATCCTCGATCAGGCCCGGCCCGGTGGGCATCCAGCCCAGCGCTTCGCGCGTCTTCGCGCTCGATGCGGGTATGTCGGCACCGAAGAAATAGGCGAGAAAGCCGAAATGCTCCTGCGCTTCCTCGCGCGTCCTGGTCACCACCGGCAGGCCCAGGCGCTGCCCGATGACTTCGGCGATCCGCCGCGTCGCCACGCCTTCCTCCGCCACCGCGTGATAACACTTGCCTGCCGCACCGTGCTCCAGCGCCAACCGGTAGAGGCGCGCGGCATCCAGGCGATGCACCGCCGGCCAGCGATTCCGCCCATCGCCGATATAAGCCGATACGCCACGCTCCCGCGCGATGCGGATCAGCCACGGCACGAAGCCATGGTCGCCGTCGCCGTGCACGGTAGGCGACAGGCGCACGATGCCCGAGCGCACGCCGCGTTCGGCCAAGGCTACGGTCATCACTTCCATCGGCAAGCGCGGCGAGCCATGCGAGGCGGCATCGGCCACGTCGTCCTCGGTGCCGATGCGTCCCGGTGCCAGCATGCCGGTGCCGGTGGTGCCGATCAGCGGCTTGCCGGAACCGGCCAGCGCTTCGCCCATCGCTTCGACCGCGCGGCGTTCGGTCACGGCGTTTTCGGCGTAGCGCGAGAAGTCGTGATTGAAGGCGGTATGGATCACGCCATCGCAGGCGGCAGCGGCCTCGGCGAGCCGTTCCGGTTGTTCCAGCGAGGCATGCAGGATGTCGACGTCGCGTCCGGCCAGCACTACGGCCGAAGCCTCCGAGCGGGCCAGCGCCAGCACCTTGTGGCCGGCGGCGAGCAGATCATCGACGACAGCGGAACCGACGAACCCTGTCGCGCCAGCAACGAATACACGCACAATGCATCCTCCAGGTTTGGGATGCGCGGCATCGTCCTCGCGCGGCGTGCGCGGATGAAGCCGTGGCGTTATACGGGTATACGGACTAACAGGCTCGGCAAGCAGATGAATACGACGGTGGCCAACGACAACCTGCTCGGCGCCTATCTGCGCGATCGCCGCGAACGGCTCGATCCGTCCGCGCTCGGCTATCCCGCCGGGCGCCGCCGCACGCCGGGGTTACGCCGCGAGGAAGTGGCGCAGCGCGCGAACGTCAGCGCCACCTGGTACACCTGGCTGGAGCAGGGGCGTGGCGGTGCGCCCTCCGACGAAGTGCTGGACCGCATCGCCCGCGCGCTGCTGCTGAGCGAGATCGAACGCCAGCATCTGTTCCTGCTGGCGCTGGGGCGCCCGCCGGAGATCCGCTACCAGGCCAGCGAAGGCGTGGCGCCGCGCCTGCAGCGCGTGCTCGATGCCTTGCCGTGCAGTCCCGCGATGGTGAAGACCGCCACCTGGGACGTGCTGGCCTGGAACCGGGCCGCGGCCGTGGTGCTTACCGACTACGGCAAGCTCGAACCCGCCGAGCGCAACGTGCTGCGCCTGATGTTCTGCAACCCCGAGGTGCGAGCGCACCAGGTCGACTGGGAAAGCGTGGCGCGTTTCGTGGTGGCCGCGTTCCGCCTGGATGCGGCGCGCGCGGGTGCGGTGCGCAGCGTGCAGGCGCTGGTGGACGAACTGAGCGAACGCAGTGCCGAGTTCGCCGCGATGTGGCAAAGCCAGGACGTGCAGCAGCACGGCGGCGGCACCAAGCAGCTGCGGCATCCGACGCTCGGTGCGATCGCGATGGAGTACTCGGCTTTCGCCGTCGACGGATGCCCCGACCTGAGCATGGTGGTCTACAACCCGGCGACGCCGGAGGATGCGCAGCGCATTCGCCGCCTGATCGAGGCGGCGGGGTCCGACCGTAGCGCGTGATGTGCAGGTGGCGTGAAGAAGCTCGCGGCATAGAGCAATCCATATCGCACGATTGTGATAGCGCTCTCTTCCTGAAACCTGCCGTGGATCGCAAGATGCGACGCACCAGGGGGGAGCGTCACATGGTGTTGCGCAGCATTGCGTCGCGACTGGCCGCCTGGGTGCTGGCCGGCACCCTGCTCGTGGTCGTGGCCGGCGGGTTCCTGCTGTTCCGCGTCATCCGCGAGCAGATTCTGCAGCAGACCCATCGCGAATCCGCGGTGCTCGCCGGCGACGTCAGCCATCGCATCCAGCACCGCCTCGACAAGGTGGCCGATACCGCGCAGACGCTGGCGGCGCTGATCGGGCCGCGGCCGGATGACGCGGAAACCCTGATCGGCGATGCGCTGAGGCACAACGCCGATCTCGCGGGACTCGCCGCGGCCTATGTGCCCGTATCGATGGATGCGGCATCACCGGGCCGCTCGCCCTTCGTCAGCCGCCAGGGCGACGGCAGGCTCGTCACGCGCGACCTGCTGAAGGATCCCGCGCCGTACTGGACACAGGCCTGGTTCCGCACGGGGCTCGGCTGTTCCGTCGGTTGCTGGCAGCAGCCGTTCTTTTCGCAATCGCGGCAACGCCAGTTGGTCAACTACTCGGCCGCCATCCTGGCGGGCGGCCGCGCGGTGGGCGTGCTCAATGCCGATGTCACGCTGGAGTGGTTGCAGGGCGTGCTGCAGAACTTGAACAAGCCCAAGGGCACCGAGGCCTTCGTGATCGACCGGCAAGGTGTCTATTTCGCCACCGACGGTCCGGTGCTGGCCGGTCGTCGTGCACAGGACGAGCTGGTCGCGGCGCTGCGCGGCGATACGGACGAACCCATCCGGCATACCGGCATCCTGGCCGCGCATGCCGGCGCGCCGGTGTGGATCTATCACGCGCCGATCGACGGCACCCATTGGCAGTTCGGCCTGGTGGTGCCGGAGGAGCAGATCTATGCGGGTGTGCGGCGCACCTTCTCGGTGGCCTTGTCGGTGGGCGCGCTGGCGCTGCTGAGCCTCACGCTGCTGACCCTGGTGGTCACGCGGCGCGTGCTCAGTCCGCTGGGCGTGTTGACCGAGCGCGCCGAGCAGGTGGCGAAAGGCGCCCTGGATTTCGCCTTGCCCACCGTGCGCCGCCGCGACGAAGTCGGCCGCCTGACGCATGCGTTCGACCGCATGCGCCACGAGTTGGCCGACCATCTGGCCGAGCTGGGCCGGGTCGCGCGCGAGCAGCAGCGCCTGGCCAGCGAGCTGGAGATTGCCCAGCAGATCCAGACGGCGCTGCTGCCCGGCGCGCATTTCCTCGACGCGCGCTGCCACAACTTCGAGCTGCATGCGGTGCTGAAGCCGGCGCGCACGGTGGGCGGCGATCTGTACAGCTATTTCATGCTGCACGACCAGCGCTTCTACATCATGGTCGGCGACGTCTCGGACAAGGGTATTCCCGCCGCGCTGTTCATGGCCCGCGCCATCACGCTCGCCAAGGCCCTGGCTCCGCGCGCGCAATCGCCGCAGCAGCTTTTGCAACTGCTCAACCAGGACCTGTGCCGCAACAACGACGGCTGCATGTTCGTCAGCCTGCTGTGCGGCCTGCTGGATACCGCCACCGGGCATTTCTCGATGGCCAGCGCGGGCCATGAGCCGCCGGTGCTGTGGGGCGACGGCCCACCGCGGTTGCTGGACATCGAAACGGGGCCGGCATTGGGCCTGGATGAGGAGGCCACCTACAGCTCGCGGCGTGTGCGCCTGCGGCCGGGCGAGACCTTGCTGATGTATACCGACGGCATCACCGAAGCGACCGATGCCAGCCTCAGCATGTACGGCCAGGAGCGTATGCTGGCTTGTCTGGCGCGCTATGCCGCGCAGGCCGAGGGCGATCCGGCCGGCTATCTGCTGGCCGACGTGGAGGCGTTCGCCGCGGGCCATGGACAGGCCGACGACATCACCGTGCTGGCGCTACGCTGGCACCACGCCGGGGCAGACGGGAGTGCGTCCATGCTGGACCTGACCATGCCCGCTTCGATCGAAGCGGTATTCGACGCCTTGCGGCACTGCGACGAGCAGCTCGCGAGTGCCGGCGTCGCCCAGGGCGTGCGCGACGACGTGCGCCTGGTGCTGGAAGAGCTGATGGTCAATATGGCCGAGCACGGGCGCCCACCTGATGGAGACGCGCGGATCGAGTTGCGCATGGCCCTGGCCGCCGATGCCGTGCTGGTCGACCTGCATCACGACGGCCAGGCCTTCAATCCTTTGCTGTCGCCCGTGCCGCAACTTACCGGCGACGTCGCCGACCGCGAGATCGACGGCGGCCTGGGCATCCACCTGGTGCGCGCCATGGCCAGCGATTTCAGCTACGCACATGACGAGCAGGGCAACCATCTGCAGTTGCGTTTCATCCTTCCTTCCTGAGCGGAGGCACGACCATGAGCTTCAGTCTTGATACCGCTGCCCTGTCGCCGGAGCGCAGCACCTTGCGCCTGCACGGCCGGCTCGATGCGTTGACGTTCGGCGATTTCGACGGCGGCGCCGCGCCGGTGCTGGAACAGATGGGGCAGGGCGGCACCGTGGTACTGGACCTGTCCGCGCTCGATTACATCAGCAGCGCGGGCCTGCGCAGCATTGCCAAGATCCGCAAGGCCATGCGCGCGCGCGAAGGGCATACCTTGCTGGTGAATCCGCAGCCGCAGGTGCGCAAGGTGTTCGAGATCGTCAAGGCGGTGCCGGTGAGCGACGTGTTTTCCAGCGTGGCAGAGCTGGATGAGTATCTGGACCGGATTCAGAAGAGGGTGTTGGGTGGGGAGGATGACGACGTTTGATCGCTTGGGCCGTTGCTAACTGAAACCCTTCTCCCCTCCGGGGAGAAGGTGGCGGCAGCCGGATGAGGGGCCGCTCTAGCGGTGGCCTTTCTACGGAACGAATGAAGAGCTTTTTGGCCTTCTCGACCCTCCGCTCACCACTCCGACCGGCCCCTCACCCCAGCCCTCTCCCCGGAGGGGAGAGGGGGCAAGGGCGCGGGTGGCGTGGGGGCAAAGCCCTGCCATCAGTCACCTTTGCCAACCCGCGCAAGGCATGTATACACTGTATACATGCCGAAACTCACCACCCCCGAGAAGATCCTCCGCGCCGCCCACAAGCTGATGGACCGCCATGGCGCGGATGCCGTCACCATGCGCCGCGTCGCCGAGGCGGTGGGCATTACGCCGATGGCGATCTACCGCCATTTCCCCAGTCGCGAGGCGCTGCTCAAGCGCATCTCCGACGACAGCTTCGCCAGCGTGGCGCAGGACTGGTCGGAGCGCGCGAGCCATCCGGATGTCTACAAGGGCCTGCTGCAGTCGATGGAGCAATACCTCGACTACGCGCTGACCCATCCGAACCTGTTCGACCACGCTTTCTCCGTGCGCCGCGACGACGCGCGCCGTTTTCCCGAGGATTTCCGCGACCGCCAGTCGCCCACGCTCACCGTCATCGCCGACAAGCTGGCCGAAGGCATGGCGCAGGGGCTGTTCCGAAAGTTGGATCCCTGGGACGTGGCCATGACTTTATGGGGCCTGGGCCACGGCCTGATCTCGCTCTACCGCGCCGGCCGCTTCAGCTACGACGAACGGCAGTTCCGCGCTTTCTATCTGCAATCACTGGAGACCGTGTTCGATGGCATCAAGCCTTGATTCGCGCCGGCTCATCGCCGGCCTCGCCGCCACCGCGCTGTCCGCGCTGGCCTATGGTTTCGGTACCGGCTTGCAGCCGCTGCCCTGGCTCACCTGGCTGGCGCCTTTGCCGCTGGCCTTGCTGGCGCCGCATGTCAAAGCGCGCTGGCTCGCGCTCGCGGCCTTCTTGGCCGGGGCGCTGGGTGCGCTCAATCAGTGGCATTACCTGCACGGCGTGATCGGCCTGCCGGTGCCGGTGATCGCGCTGTTCACCGCACTGCCTGGCGTGGTGCTCGCCTTGTGCCTGCTGTTGTTCCGCCGGCTGCTGCTGCGTGGACATGGCATCGCCGCCATGCTGGCCATGCCGGCTTTATGGGTGGCGATCGAATACGCCAACACGCAGACTTCGCCGCATGGCACTTTCGGCAGCCTCGCCTACAGCCAGATGGATATGCTGCCCGTGCTGCAGCTGGCTTCGATCACCGGCTTGTGGGGCATCGGCTTTCTGTTGCTGCTGATGCCGGCGGCGCTGGCGGTGGCATTGACGCGCAAGGCCGCGCCGCATGCGCGTCTCGCCGCGGTGGCCGCGATGGTGGTGGCGATGGGCGCGACGCTGGCTTACGGCTACGCACGCCTGCATGCACCGGCGACCGGCTCGATCAGGATCGGCCTCGCCTCGATAGAAAAGCCGGTGCGCCCCGCCTTGTCGGCGCCGGAAGGACAGGCATTGCTGGAGCGCTATCTCGCCGCGATCGACCGCCTCGCCGCCAGCGGCGCCACCGTGATCGTCACGCCCGAAACCGCCTTCGCCACCGGCGAAACCACCGTGCCGGCCTTTGCCGAAGCGGCGCGCCGCCATGGCGTACTCCTGGCCACGGGCATCGACGCCAAAGGCGGCGCGGACGGCGAGCGCAACGCGCAATGGGTTTTCCGTCCCGGCCTGCAGTCGCCGGCCACCTATGCCAAGCATCACCTGATCCCCGGCTTCGAAAACCAGTACACGCCCGGCGCTACTTACACCATGCTCGAAGGCTCTCCGCGCATCGGCCTGGCCATCTGCAAGGACATGGACTTCCACGATATCGGCCGCGCCTATGCCGACCGCCAGGCGCAGCTGCTGCTGGTGCCGGCCTGGGATTTCGGTGTCGACGGCTGGTTCCACGGCCGCATGGCGATCATGCGCGGCGTGGAAAGCGGCTTCGCCATCGCCCGCGCGGCGCGTGCCGGACGCCTGACGCTGAGCGACGACCGCGGCCGGGTGGTGGCCGAAGCGTCCAGCGAGCAGCATGATGCGGAACTGGTCGGCGAACTGCCGCTGCACGCATCGCGCACGTTCTATGCGCAATGGGGCGACTGGTTCGCCTGGGTGGATCTGGCGCTGCTCGCCATCCTGCTGGTGTGGGCCTTCGTGGTGCCGCCGCCTTCGAATTGAACCGTCGGCGGAAATGCGGATGCCCTCTGTGCCGACGAGGCATGCCGGTGCGGCAGATGGTTTGAACCGGTTCGCCGCAGGCCATGCACGTGCCGCCGCATTTCGCTGGATCGAGGCGGCGGTGGTCCCGCCTAATCGGCGCACCCCACACCTTCGGAGTCGCCGTGAAAATCCTGCTTCCCGCGCTGTTTGTACTTGCCGCATCCCTGGCTCCCGCCGCGCAGGCCAAGGAGGCGCCTAGCGTGGCGCAGTCCCGCAGCCAGATCCAGCAACTGGTCGAGCAGTTCAAGACCGCGATCAAAGCGCACGATGGCGAAGGCATGGCCAGGCTGTTCATGCCCGGCAGCTCCTGGTTCCAGACCCTGGACGATGCCTCCTACGAGAAGGTCAAGGTGAAGGAACCCAACGCCCGGCAGGTGACGCCGGGCGACTTCCAGAAGTTCTCGCAGTTCGTGGGCAAGGCGAGCAAGCCCATCGAGGAGACCTTCGACAACGTGCGCATCGAGACCGACGGCAGCATCGGCACGGTGTACTTCGATTACGTGTTCCTGGAATCGGGCAAGCCCACCAACCATGGCGCCGAGACCTGGCAGCTGGTGCGCACGCCGGATGGCTGGAAGATCAGCGCGATGCTGTACTCCGTCGTGCTGGATGACAGGCACTGAGCTTCGGGCTAGGGTGCGCCGTAGCCGGCGACGGACCGGCGCACCTTTCGGGCACCCAAGCCATGCAAGCCTCGCCGACGCGACCCGCCGTTCCACCGTTCTGGCTTCCGCTGGTGGCGGGATTGCCGATTACCTTGTGCATGGCGGTGATGGCCTTGCCCGAGCTTGGCCGCGCGTATGCCGGCGCCTATCGCCTGTTCTTTGCGGTGGCCTATCTGTTCTGGATCGTGCCGCTGAGCGTGCTGCAGCGGAAGCTGTGGCAACGGCGCACCGTGGCCTGGCTCACGGCGGTGGTGCTGCTGGTGGCGACCTATGTGCCGTCGGTGATCAACAACGCCATCGGCGGATGGGCGGCCGTGCGTGTGGGGTTGTTGCCGTCGCTGCCGCTGCAACGCATCTTCACGGGGCTGGATGGCTGCTGGCTGGCGCTGATTGCCTACTGTGCGATCCATGCGCTGGTACTGCATTACACCGAGTTGCAGCACTCGCGCCTGCGCGAAGCCGAGGCCGCGCGTTTCGCCCGCGACGCGCAGTTGCGCGCCTTGCAATACCAGCTGCAACCGCACTTCCTGTTCAATACGCTCAACAGCATTTCCTCGCTGGTGGCCGATGGCCGCGGCGCGGACGCCACGCGCATGCTGGCGCGGCTCGGCGACCTGTTGCGCGATTCGCTGGAGCGCAGCGACGCCCAGGAAGTGACGCTGGCCGAAGAACTCAGCACCACCGGGCACTATCTGGATATCGAGAAGGCCCGCCTGGGCCGCCGCCTGAAGGTCGATGTGCGCATCGGCGCCGGCGTGCTGCAGGCGCTGGTGCCGCCGCTGCTGCTGCAGCCGCTGGTCGAGAATGCGATCCGCCATGGCATCGCTCCGCGCGTGGAGGGCGGCACGTTGGCGTTGCAAGTGGAGCGGCAAGGCGAATGGCTGGATATCGAGTTGCGCAACGATGGCGTAGCTCCGGTTGACGCAGGCGGCGAGCGTAATGGCCGTTCCAGCGCGGTGGGTTTGACGAATGTGCGCCAACGCTTGCTGGCGCTTTATCCCGGCACGCACGATTTCCAGATGAAGCTGGCGGACGACGGCGCTTGCCGCGTCAGCATCCGCCTGCCGCTGCGCCTGGCTCCATCGTCCCGCGGCGCCGAGGCGCTTAGCGCATGATGCGCGTGTTGGTGGTGGACGACGAGCCGCTGGCGCGCGGCGGTGTTCGCGCGCGTCTTGCCGCGCATGCCGATATGCAGCTGGTGGGCGAGGCAGCCGATGGCGAGGAAGCGATAAAAAGCATCGCCACGCTGCGGCCGGATCTGGTGTTCATGGACGTGCAGATGCCCGGCCTCGACGGCCTCGCCGCATTGCGCCTGCTTCCGCCCGCGGAGCGGCCGCTGTCCATCCTGCTCACCGCCTACGACCACTTCGCGGTCGGCGCCTTCGAGATCCAGGCGCTGGACTACCTGCTCAAGCCGGTCGACGACGAACGCTTCCGCGAATCGCTGGACCGTGCCCGCGCGGCGTTTCGCCATCGCGCGGTGGGCGAGGCCGCGCCGGTGGCTTATGCCAGGCGATTCAGCGTGCGCACCGGTCAGCGCATCGCGGTGATCGACGCGGACGAGATCGACTGGATCGAAGCGAGTGACGACTATGCCGGCCTGCACGTGGGGCCGCGCGTGCATCTGCTGCGCGAACCCTTGCATCAGCTGGCCGGACGGCTCGATCCGGCGCAGTTCGTGCGCATCCACCGCTCGGCAATCGTCAAGCTCGACCGGGTTGCGGAGCTGGAGCCGCTGGTCAACCGCGATTGCCTGCTGCGCCTGCGCGATGGCACGCCGCTGCGGGTGAGCCGCACCTACATCGACCAGCTCAACGCAGCCCTGGCGGCCCGCTGATGGCGTAGGATCGGCGGGTGCCAGGAGCGGGGAAGGGCAGCGTTGTGATCAGGAACATCTTGGGCTGGGGCTTGATCGTGGTCCTGCTCGCCGGAGGGATCCTTGCGGTTGGCCTCGGCCACTCCGCCCGGCGGCATGCCGACAGGACGGCGCAGCCGCAGCCGGTCCTGCTCTGGTTCGGGGCGGATGGCGTCGTCCATATCGATGAGCGGAAGTCGCTGCTGACGCATTGGCAGGACAACTGGCGGCTTGCGTTGGGGTTGAACTCCGGGGTTCCGGTTCGTGTAGGGGCGGATGACGGCGTTGCGTATGCTCTGGTTGAAGAGGCTCTGGGCGAGGCGCGGCGGCGGGGTATGCCGGATATCGGCTATGCGGTCGACCGGAACGGGCAGGCCTTGGCGCTTTCTTCATTGACGCCGGCCGACGTATTGCCGCCGCCGGGGCCGCATGTTCTGTCCATCGAAGCTGACGGGCGGATGGCATTGGACGACACGCCGCTCGACGGGCGTGCCCTGGGCGAGTGGCTGAAGCTGTCGGCGGCGCCCGGTTATCCGCGCGGTGCGGATACGCCGGTCGAACTGAAGGTCGATCCGGCGGCGACTTACGGAAGCGTCAGGCCGGTGCTGGCGGCGCTGGCCGCGGGCAAGCCGCGGCGTATCGCGGATTTCGAGCAGGGCAGCGCCTTGGTGCGGCAACTGGTGCCGGCGCCGGTGGAGCATCCGATACCGATACCCAACTGCCCGCAGATGTCCAAGTTCGGTTGCCGCTAGGCGCCCGGTTGGCGTTCGTCCGGTCAGGGTGATCCGTGGCTGGCGCCGGCCGCGGCATGAACCGCTACGGCGATGGCCTTGAGCGCGCTTTCCGTACCTTCGCAAGTGTCGTTGGCGAACAGGGCGAAGCCTTCGCCCTGGGCCGGAAAGAGCACGACCTGGCTGGACATGCCGCCGCTGCCTCCACCGTGCGCAAGCATCGGCTGGCCGCTTGCGTAGGCGAGGTTCCATGGCATGGCTACGCCTTCCTGAGGCGTGCCGACCAAGGGTTGGCGCATGCGCTGGACGACCGGGTCCTTTCCATCGAGTTGCCAATGCACGTACTTCGCCATGTCCTCGGTGGTGGAGTACAAGCCCCACGCCGCGCCGGCGTTGCGCAGGTGATAAGGCATCGGGCGGCCTTCGCGGTTGAAGCCAGGGAGCAGGCGTGCGCGGTCGGCGCCTTCCACGGCGAAGCCGGTGGAGTCCATGCGCAGTGGCTTGAGCACTTGCTGATGCATCAGCGTCTCGAACGGCTTCCCGTAGACCTGCTCCAGCCCCAGGCCGATGACCAGGTAACCGGCGTTGGAATACGCCTCCTTGCTCCCGGGTTCGCTGCGCAGCTGGGTGCCGTGCAGGGCGGATAGCAGGGTGTCGTGATTCAGTCCCTTCTGCAGCGCCATCAGCTCGTAGGGCAGGGTGTTGAAATCCTTCTTGGCGAAGATCGCGTCCGAGTCGGGGATATCGCGCGGCATGCCGGCGCGGTGGGTGATCAGGGTTGCCAGCGTGATCGGCTTGCCCTGCCAGGCGAGGTTGGCGTAGTCGCCCGGGAGATAGGGGCGGAAGTCGGCATCGACACGCATTTTTCCTTCTTCGACGGCACGCGCGGCGAGTGCGCCGGTGAAGGTCTTGGTGACGGAGGCGATCTCGTAGATGCTCCGGCGGGTCGGCAGCTGGCTGCCGTGCGGCTTGGTCGCGCCGTAGTTGTAGAAGAAGCGGCCTTCAGGTGTTACCGCGGCGAGGGAGAGGCCGACGTGGCAGCGATTCTGAAAGTAGCTGGCGGCGGCATCGTCGACGGCGCGATCGAGGGGCGAGTGGTGCGGGTTGTCGCTCTGCACGGAGGATTGAGCCGGTTCACCTGCGATCAGCGCGGTAGCGCATAGCAAGGCAGCGAGGCCGAACAGCTGCTTGGCTTGAGGGGATGGCTGCATGGTCTGCTCCGGGGAACGGGGGGCGACGCCATCGTCTCTTATGGCTGGCGCCTGGCCTTGTGTCGGAGGTCATGGCGGGTTTATGAATCACGCAGCTGCCGTCGAAGCTTTGTCGCTCACTGTCGGCGCGATTTCTTTCGCGGGGCTGGCTTCCACGGGTTGCCTGTCTTTGACAGCTAGCGCGCGTTTGAGCGCGATTTCGAGGGACCGCCCGCGGTGCCTAGTGCCGATATTGATCAGGCATAGCCAGTAGAACCAGGCGAGCACCAGATAGATAACGATTTCGGGCCAGCTGATGTCGGGCGGCCAATGCACGCCTTTGAACTGCGCGGCGATGGCGATCAGGATCGGGAGGATTCCAAGCTTTTCAACGCCTCCCACCAATAGCGGCTGTTTTTCGCGGAAGCGCTCTTGCCGCATTTCTGCGTAGTCCGCCAATTCCGCGATCTCGTCGCGCGGGAATTGCACGATCCACGCAATTAAATCTCTGTAGTGTCCGAAGTCGTAGTCGAGTTGTTCGGCATATTCGGTGCGTTCCTCCTTGAAGCTTGGCAAATGCAGCGGCCAGCTCGAAGCGATGGCGAACGCCACGGCAACGACTTCCACTACGACGAAGGAGGCAGCTATGGCGAGCGTGTACCACCGGCCATCGGGCAGCGCTTTTATGGAAAGAAAGTAGCAGGCAATCGCCAGCAAGGCGGTGGCGTAGCCATACTTTTCCTTCGTAGAGAACCCTACGGCTACGCTCGGGTGTTCGGGTAGCTGATCAATGCGCTCGTTCAATGCCTTGAACGTCAGCTCGGCTTGCTGATCCATGCGTTTTCTCCCCTGTCGTGCTTCCAGCATAGCGCCCTTCGCCGGTCCACCGGCGAGTATCATCGGGGACTTGCAACGAGGCGACATCGCCGGCGTTGAGACCCTCTTGCCCAGGAAATCCGCGTCGTGACACTCGCCATCCCTCCCTTGCTTGCGCGCGATCTCTTCGACCTCTCGCCCGATATTCTCTGGCTCTCCCATTGCAAGGACGGCCCGATTCCCCGTGCGGCGGCACAGCAGCTGACTCGTCTTCTCGACACCGAGCTGCAGCCGTGGTCACTCCGCTGGAACGAAGATTTCCTCGACATCCAGGCATCGCTGCGCCAGGCCGGCGCCACCCTGTTCGGCGTGGACCTGCAGGACATCAGCCTCACCACCTGCACCTCCACCGGCCTGCAAGCCATCTCGCTCGGCTACCCGTGGAAGGACGGCGACGAGGTGCTTATTCCCGTAGGCGAATTTCCCAGCAACCGGCTGCCCTGGCTGGCATTGGAGCCGCGCGGTGTGCGTTGCAGGGAAGTGCCGTTGTGGCCCGGTCAGGCCGTCAACGCAGCCGTGCCGCCCCATGCCGGTATCGAACCGGAGCAGCGCTTGCTCGACGCCATAGCGCCGAACACCCGCATCGTTTCCGTCTCATGGGTGCGCTATCAGGACGGCCTTCGCCTCGACCTGGCCAAGCTCGGGCGAGGCTGCCGCGAACGCGGCGTCCATCTGGTGGTGGACGGCATCCAGGGCGCCGGCACGGCCGTGCCGTCCTTCGAGGGCGTCAGCGCCTTTGCCACCGGTGGGCATAAAGGCTTGCTTGGCCTGCAAGGGCAGGGGCTGCTGTGGACGGATGCCTCATTCCGCGAGCAGCTGATGCCGGTCGGAACCTGGCTGTCAGCGCCGGATGCATTTTCGCAAGCGGGCACGCAGGCTAAGGCAAGCTCGCCATGGGCGGCCGATGGTCGCCGCTTGGAGGCAGGAAGTCCCTCGATCCTGTCGTGCGCGGTGCTGGCCAGTTCCATCCAGATGCTGCTCGATCATGGCGGTGTAGCTGCCGTCCAGGCTCATGTCGAAAAGTTGCAGCGAGGCTTGTTGATCGAGCTTGCGACGTCCGCAGCATGGAAGGGCGAGGCTGCGCGCTTAAATGATCTGCTGCAGGCAGGCCGCCTGGGATCGATCCTGTCCTTCGTCCCGCCCGCGGACCGCTACGAGCGGCTGCTGAAAGATGCAGAGGCCATCGGCATCAGCACCAGCATCCGCGAAGGCTATCTGCGCGTGGCGTTCCACGGCTGGCATTCGGGCCAGGATGTGGAGCGTTGCGCGGCGTGGCTGATGGCGGACTGATGCCGGCGGCGTGTCCGGTATCTGCGCCGGACTCGCACTGAGTGCTCGCGGGCAAAGCGTCCGCTACCGCCCCGGCCCGGCCTGCTGCTGGTTCGGCTGCCCCTGCGCCTGCGTTTGTTGCGCCTGCTGCCCCTGCGCTTCCTGATGCTGCTGCATCGCCTTCGGCCACTGCGCCGAGCTCTGTTCCAACGGTATGTTGGCCGCGGCGGTGGGTACGCTGGTCTGCCGGTCGAGGAAATGATCCTTCGCGCCCGGGGTGGTCTGCGTCGCCCATAGCTTGCTGTGGTCGGGGCTCAGCGCGACGTGGTCGATCCGGCTCAGTCCATCCGCGCGGGCCTGGACCACGACGGCCGCGGTGATGTTGTCGGTGTGCTGGTCCGGCTTGCGGCCCAGCTGCTGGTCGATGGCGGCGACCTGCGCACGCGTCTGGCCGAACAGCTGGTGATCGGGGTGCTGCGGATCGTCCAGGCGCAGCGGCGCCGCCGGTGCAGCCGGTGCAGCCGGCGCGGTGGTCGAGGTGGTGGTCGGGGCCGGGGGCGCGCTGGCTGAGGGAGCCTGTTGCGCCTGGCGCGTGGCGTTCAGTTCCTCCTTGATATTGCCTTCGGCGGCATTCGTGCCCCACAGCATCCCGGGGGTATTCCACTGCCCCTTGGCGTCGCGCGTGTAGGTGTGGCCGTCGGAAGCTTCGAGCACGCTGCCTTGCGTCTTCAGCGTGTTGTTCACCACCGGCGGCACGCCGCCGAACTGGTTCCAGCCGCGCTGCTCGTAGGCGGTCTTGTAGTCCTGTGCGATGTGCTGGGCCGAATGCGCCAGGTTGTCCTTCACGATCTGCTGCGAGGCGCGCTCGAGTTCCGCGGCGCGCTGCGGGCTGGCGACCTCGGTGCGGTAATCCATCACGCGGTAGTCGATCAGGCTGGCCGCGACGGTGCGGCTCCACTGGTGCGTGTCCGGGCTGCGCGTCCACGGCGCTTCGCGCAGGCTGTGCGTGTCGCGCTCGTTGGCCGGGAGGGTGTAGGGATCGCGCGGCGTCGGCGGGTGCGCCAGGGTCAGGCCGATGGCGACATTGGAAGCCTTGTAGTCCAGCTCGTTCTTGAGCGCGGGGCTGGCGGTCAGCGTTTCGTACTTCTGCACCGGCATGCCTTCGCTGTAGCGCATGGCCTCGTAATCGAGCTCGCCGGTGGGATGCAGCCGCGTCCAGCCCTGGTCCGGATGCTTGGGATCGAAATGCCAGTGATTCCCTTGCTTGTCCGACTGGTTATAGATGTGGTGGTAGTCGATGGCCTGCGCCACTTTCTCGCCGCCGATCGCGCCGACGATGCCGCCGAGTCCGCCGGCAATCAGCGCGCCTGGCCCGGTCTCTGAGAACACCAGCGCGCCACCGGCCGCTCCCGCTTCGGCACCGGCCAGCATGCCGCCGGTGCGTGCGTAGAAATGGCCTACTTCGGAATTGGCGCCGACCACGTTGCCTTGCTGGCGCAGATCTGAAGCGCGTGAGGAGGTATGCGCGGCGTCGTACAGCACAGCTGCGGTGCCGACCACGCCCAGCGCGCCCTTCGCCACCGAGCCGGCGCTGACTTCGCCGCGGGCGGCGCTCTTGGCGGCCTCGCCGGGGCGGATGCGTACGTTGGCTTCCGTTTCGCCGACCACGCCCTTGGGTGGGCCGGTGGGCGGGTGCATCTCCGTAGCCTTGGCGCGCGTCTCGCCGAGCTTAGGTTCCGCCGGCGGATGAGCGACCACGCCCGTGTGCGTAACCTTCCACGCCTTGCTCGCCGCCGACATCTGGTCGAGGTTGAGCTTGGAGAAATCGCTGAGCGGCTGGCCGAACACGGTTTTCTGCGCGGCGTTGTAGCCGCTGATGAGGTTGACGTTGGCGCGGAACTCGGCGAGCGAAGCCGGCTGGCCATTGGCCTTCACCGTCACGTCGGCCAGCGATTTCTCCAGCTTCTGGAATTCGGCGGCGGATTTGCTCGCGAAGGTGAGCGGATCCGAACCGAAGTCGCTCATCGGATGGCCGTTGACGATGGTCTTCGGGCTCTTCAGCGCCTCGGGCAGTTCGAAGTTGGAGAAGCCGCGATTCGGCGGTGCGTTCTCGACGAAGGCGACGATGGGGCGGCCGCTATGCACGGCGTTCTCCATATACGGCGCGCTGCCGGCGTTCCACATCATGTCCTGCAGCGCGCCGGCGGTGTTCTTGCCGTAGACCTCGATGCCTTCGGAGGCGAGGTACTTCGTAAACTCCTGGTTGACCGTCTTGAACTCGGCGGTGGCTTTGCACCTTTCGATGTACTCGCCCCAGGGCGTGTGGCCGATGATGTCCGCGCGGCCCTTGGTGTCGGCGACGTATTCGGAAGCATTCTTGTAGTTGCTTTTGCCGGCGGCGTCGCTGCCCGAGAAAGCCACGTAATCGACGCCGGCGGGAAGCTTGGGCGGATGCGCCGCCATCTCCTTGGCCACGTAGTCGGCATAGCTGCTGGTGGCGTCGGGGCCGGAACCGGGCGACTTCAGGTAGGCGATGACCCGGTCGATTTCGGCGGCCGAAAGCTTGTTGCCATGGGCATTGGTGGCGCCGCCCATGGTGGTGCGCACCACGTCTTCGAATACGAAAGGAGGCGTCGTCATGAGCGCACTCCCGACAGCGGATGCATCGGGATGTCCACCGCGGCGACCAGGATTTCCTGCCCGGCATCCTGCGGCGCCGCGATGCCATGGCGTTGCAGGGCGCCCGCGTCGATCACCACTTCGTAGCGGACGTCTTCGTCGTAGTTGTCGGTGCGGTCCTGGAAGGTCTTGACCAGGCCATCGGCCAGCCCCCACAGGAAGCTGCGGTCGTCGCCCGGAAACTCCAGCCAGCCCTTGAGCTGCAGCGCCCATTCGAAAGTAGCGTCCTGGCCCAGGTTCAGCACGAAGGTGCGCTGCGTGCGCCCGCCGTCCTCGCTGACCCGCTGCGTGCCGTTGCAGCCGAAGCCGAAGCGCTTGTCGCCCTGGTAGACGCCGAACTGATATTCCGTCTCGCCCGGCTGCTCGGCCGGCTGGATGCGGGATTCGAAGATCTCGATACCGTGCTGTCGATCCACGGCCGAGCCGTCGTTAGCTTCGAAGCGCAAAGGGGTGAATGACATGGCGATGATCCGGTGGGGGCGCGGGGCGGGTCAGGGGCTTGTCTTCAGAAGCTGCAGGCGCGGGTCTGCGCCCTCGGTCGTACGCGAGGTTTCGGTCTGAAGATCGGGGAGAGCTGCGTTGAGCATGGGGCTCGCCTCCTGCAAGCGGGGATCGGCGGTTCCTGGGGCCGGCCTGGAGCAGGAAGGTACGCCGCTATGGGGGGCGGTGCAACGCTGTAGTACTGGCTAGTGATTTGTCTGGAAAGCAGTTCTGGTGCGGGTTTCAGGCGGGTGTGCGCCAGCAGGGTCGGCGTGTTTAGCCTTGCGGTCTTGGCCAGCTGCGATGCCGATCACATTCGCAAGTTCCTGCTGGCCGGGACCCTTCTGGTCGGGCTAGCCATTCTTTGTGGCTGATGGTCCGTGGCGAGTCGATCGCTTTATGCCGGTCTGGTGCCCATGCATTTTGGAAACTTCGCGCATCCCCAGAACGGTGCCTTGGTTTGTTTGTTGAATCGCTCGATCATGGCATCGCCGCATCGCGGGCAGGCGGGTGGTGCCGCAGTTTCGCTTGCCGCGGATTCGGCTTGTCTGGTCGGAGCGAGCGGCGACGAGGGTGGCGTTTGGACAGGCGCGGGCTTCGCCGGTAACTCCGCTTCGGCAGGAGAAACGGGCTTCTTCGATGCAACAGGCTCCGCCTGCGCCGCACGTATCATCGCCAGCAACGCGTCCCCGTGTATGAGCTCAATGGGCTTCCCCTGCGCAAAGCGCCGTGCATCGTCCGTATAGGAGCCAACAGCCACGATTTTTACGGCGGACGCTCCATGGTGAGCGAGCAGGCCATACATCTCGCGGACGACATTGACGCTGACCTGGCGGCTCCGCCATTGCTTGCATTGCACCAGCGTGACCGCCCCGGCTTTCCTGAGCACCAGATCTATGCCGCCATCGGCGCCGCCCAGCCCCGTCTCCTGCACCCCGTAGCCCTGTCTGCGGAACGCCTCCCCGACCAGCATCTCGAACTGCTGCCAGCTCATGGCACGCACGCTATCGAGGCCGGTCTGTGTATCCAGCAGGCGTTTGCGCTGGCGCTGTTTGAAATAGGAGATCAAGGCGCCGAACCAGCAGGCTCCCAAAGCCAGCCAGGCGAATGGAGCCCAGACGCCCATTCTGGCTTGCTGGCCCATTGCCGTAGCCAAAGGGTGATCGCTGGAGGAGAGCACCCAGCCTATGCCGTAGCGGATGCCGAAATACGCGATCAGCCCAAGCACGATACCGGCTGGCCACGGCAATGAAGAAACGATGTCGATCCCGCTTTCCCTGCGCCTTGCCATAACTCCCCCTGAGTCGCGACCGCCGGTCAGGGGCGACCATACTGCGGTCCTCTTCGGTAGGGAAGGCAATATCAGGCCGGGGCAGATCGGGCGAGATAATGGCCGGCATGCCGTATTGCATGTATTTCGGCAAGCCTTTGACGAAGGGTTTAGTCGTGGCCCAGTACGCGATGCGGCCGATAGGGTGCTTCCAGCTTGGCCAGTTCGATCGCTGAGAGACTGAGTGCCAATGCTTCCACTGCTTGCTCCAGATGTTTCATCTTCGTCGCTCCAATGATTGGTGCGGTTACTTCGGTTCGATGTAGCAACCATGCCAGCGCGATCTGCGCTTGCGGTTGTTCGCGTTCTGCTGCCAGTTCCGCCACCGCATCCACCACCCGATAATCGTCCTCGCTGTAATACAACTCCCGCGCAAACGCATCGCTCTGCGCGCGCGTCGTATCCGCCTTGTTCCTTGGCCTCGCCAGAAACCCGCGGGCCAGCGGACTCCATGGAAGTACCCCAATCCCCGCATCCCGGCACAGCGGCAGCATCTCCCGCTCTTCCTCGCGGTACGCCAGGTTGTAGTGGTTCTGCATCGAGACGAAGCTTGTCCAGCCGTGCCGCTCGGACGTCATCAGCGCTTTCTGGAACTGCCACGCATACATGCTCGATGCACCGATGTAGCGCGCCTTCCCGCTGCGCACGATGTCGTGCAGCGTTTCCAGGGTTTCCTCCAGCGGCGTGCCGTCGTCCCAGCGGTGGATCTGGTAGAGATCGACGTAGTCCATGCCCAGGCGAGCGAGAGAGGCATCGATGGCATGCAGCAGATGCTTGCGCGACAGGCCGCGCTGGTTCGGGCCGGTGCCGGTGGGGTAGTAGGCCTTGGTCGCCACCACCACTTCCTCGCGCCGCGCGAAGTCGCGCAGCGCGCGGCCCAGTACACGTTCGCTGTCGCCGCCGGAATACATGTCGGCGGTGTCGAAAAAGTTGATGCCCAGTTCCAGCGCGCGGCGCAGGATGGGGCGGCCCTGTTCCTCGCTGAGGATCCATGGCTTGGCCTGCGGGTTGCCGTAGCTCATGGCGCCAAGGCACAGGCGCGATACTTTCAGGCCGCTGCGGCCGAGGTTGATGTATTGCATGGCTGTCTCGCTCATTCCGGTGGCCGGTGCAGCGCAACTCCGGCGGCTACCAGCGCCACGCCCTGGATCTCGACCGGTGTCGGCATCTGGCGCAGCACCAGCACGCCGATGATCACCGCGGTCGCCGGCAGCAGCGCCACGAACAAGGCGTAGGTTGCGCGCGGCAGGCGTGCCATCGCGAGCTGGTCGAACACGTAGGGGATGACGGAAGAGCTCAGCCCCACGGCCAGGCCCGCACCGAGCGCCAGCGGATCCAGCAGCGCGGGCGCGGCGTCGCGGAAACCGAGCGGGGAGATCGCCACGCCGGCGACGATCATCGCGGCGCCCAGGCGGTCGATCGGGCTGGTGTCCGGATCGGCGCGGGACACGGCATGCGCCAGCACAATGTACGCGGTGAACATCGCGGCATTGGCGAAGGCCCAGAAGAACGCCTCCGGCGCGCCGCCGAAACGCACCTGGGTCAGCAGCGACACGCCTGCCGCGGTAAGGCCGAGTGCGACGATATTGCGGCGGGAACGCACGCCGGCCAGCGCCAGCGCCACCGGCCCGATGAATTCGATGGCGGCCACGGTGCCCAGCGGCAGGGCGGCGATGGCCTTGTAGAACGAGTAATTCATCAGCGCGAACACGCCGCCCAGCGCGACCATGGTGGCCTGGGCGCGCCGCGTGGACGCCAGGAACGCCCGCCATGGCCTGCGCCACAGAGCGAACACCAGCGCCGCCGACACGATGCGCAGCCAGGCCACGCCCGCCACCGGCACGCGTGCGAACAGCAGCACGGCGAACGACGGGCCCAGGTAATGGAAGATCGCGCTGCCGACGAAGAACGCATGCGGAGGGATCCGTTCGGCCAGCGGCGGCCTGGTTGAATTTTTACCATCTATAGTATTCATAGCGGTGATGTTTATACGCCCGAAAAACTCACCTGTCAAAATCGAATAGCTGGTAAGATGCGCCGCATGGACGCACTCGACCTGAACCCGGATGGCTACGGCGGCACCTACAAGCTGGTGGGTGGACGGCCCAGCCTGGACTTCGTGAATACGATCAGCTGGCCGGATACCGAGCGCGAGCACGATTGGCTGGCGCTGCCGGAGAATGCGCGGCGCTGGTTCGCCGCGATGGAGCTGCCGTTTCCGCGCGGAAAGACGGTCGACGTTGCGCCGCTATATAAGGCGCGCCAGTTGCTGACGCGCGTGCTGCGCCCGCTGGCGCATGAGCAGACGGTGCCGGAAGCCGCGCTCGCCGAACTCAGCAAGGCGGTGGCCAAGGCTTACCAGTCGCGGGCGATCGACCCGCGCACTCTCGCCTGGCGCTGGCCGGAACCATCCACGGCGCAGGACGCGCTGACGCCGCTGCTGCTCGATGCCGCGGAACTGGTGACGGCCGCCGACCACGAACGCCTGCGCTATTGCCCGTCCTGCGACTGGCTTTTCCAGGACCAGACCCGCAATGGCCAACGCCGCTGGTGCGATATGGCGGACTGCGGCAGCCGCGACAAGGCACGGCGGTACTACCACCGGACGAAGGCCTAGCCTCCGGTCCGCGTCAAAGGCTTTCCAGCAGCCGTTTCACCCGCGCAGCGATCTCGTCGCGTACGGCGCGGTAGCCGTCGTCGTCCAGATGCTTGGGGTCGGGCAGGTTCCAGTCCTCGCGCCGCCGTGCGGGAACCCATGGGCAGCTGTCGCCGCAGCCCATGGTCACCACGGCATCGAACTCGCCTTCGACTTCGTCCAGCGACTTGGAAGTGTGCACACTCAGGTCGTAGCCCAGCTCCGCCATGAAGCGCAGCGCCTTGGGGTTGATCTGGCCGGAAGGGCGCGAGCCGGCGCTCTGTGCATCGACGCCGGAACCGCCGTAGATATGCGCGAACGCTTCGGCCATCTGGCTGCGGTTGGCGTTTTCGATGCAGACGAAGAGGATGCGTTTCATGGAAAAGGTGCGGAGGTCCGGGCGATCAGTTTAAGCGCACGACCATCCGAATTTATGGTGTATCCACCGCCAGATCCTTGGCATACGTCCGCCCCAGCCCGATGACGTCGGCGCTGAACTTCGCATAGCCATACGGCCAGTGATCCTCGTCCGCATCCTTGCGCTCGGCGATCTGCCGTACGGCGACCAGGTGCGCCTTCGGCACGATCACGATGTAGTTGCCGAGATAGCCGTTGGCTTCCCAGGCGACGATCGGGGTGCTGGCGAAAAGGTCGTCGTCGACGAGGTGGTTGCTCTTCATCATGTCGTGCATGTCCGCGCGGGACACACCCTCCGCGGTGATGGCCGCAACGACGTCGCGCGCGGTCGGATAGACCTTCGCCGCGACGCGCGCCAGCTTGTCGGCGAGGGCGGTGTCGCCTCCCGCGCGCACGCGCTCGACCACGGCGGAGTTGAAGCGAATGCCGTCGCCGCGCCGCCACCAGAGCAGGCCGTAGCCGGTGGTGAGCGGCGTGCTCTGGCCGACCATCTGCTTGATGTAATCCGCGTCGATCAGCTGCTTGCCTTGCCAGCGGCCGTTATCCAGCACCAGCTGGCCGATCTTCGCGGCGTCCTGCGCGGTGGACATCCAGCCGGCCATGGCCATGGGGTGGCCGGCCTTGTCGCGGTTCTCCGGATTCCACGGCGCTGCCTTGATGCCCATCGGGGTGAGCAGCTCGTCGGCGATATAGACGTCCATCGGCTTGCCGGAGGCTTTTTCGATCACGCCGCCGATCAGGTTCATGGCCTTGTTGTTGTAGCTGAACTTCGTGCCAGGCGGGTCGCTCAGCTCTGCGGCGAGTGCGAGCTGGTAGACATCGGGCGCCGGATAGATCTCCACCGGAGCCATCGGCACGTTCTGCATGCCGGAGGTGTGATTGAGCAGCATGCGGACGGTGATCTTCGCCTTGCTGCCCTGCTTCCATTCCGGATAGAAGTCGCTCACCGGTTCGTCGATCGACTTGAGCTTGCCTTGCGTCACCAGTCGCCCGACGGCCAGGCCGATCAGCGACTTGGTGGACGACATCATTTCGATCGGGCCGGCGGACGCGCCAGGGCGGCGGTAGTCGACCAGGGTCTTGCCGTCGTGCACCACCAGCAGCGTGTCGCTTTGCGCGGCCTTGGCATCGTCGACGATGGCCTTGAGCGCGGTATCGCTGCTGCCCGCAAGTGCGGAACCGGCGGTTAGTGCCAGCGTGGCAAGCACGAACCATGGACCGAGGCGCTTCATGCCATTTCCCTACGTCATTGGATGGCGTGCATCCTAGGTGCTGGGCGGGCGGTATGAACAGGTGACTGACGACCCATGCAAGGCGCTTCGCAATGGCGGTTGTGAAAGCCATGCGAAGCGCCCCGCGATGGCGTACTCAGGTTCGCTGCAGGAAGGCGGTCACCAGCTGCGCGATCTCTTCCGGCGCATCCTCGAAGCTGTAGTGTCCCGCGCCCGGCAACCGGTGCACTGGCGCCCCGGGGAACAGCTCGGTGAACAGCGGCAGGAAGTGTTCCGCGTGCAGCGTGCGGTCCGCCATGCCCCAGATCGCGATGGCGGGCTTGGCGCTGATCGCCCGCCAGGTGGCTTCGTCCGCCACAGGGAACTCGTGCGCGCCGAGCGCGAAGCCCTTGGCCCAGCCGAGCGCACCGGCGCATTCGGCTGGCGTGGCGAAGGGCGCGCCGTAGGCACGCAGCCAGGTGTCGTCGATCAGCGCGTTGTTCTCGAAGCCGTTGAGCTTGAGCGTGCTGAGGATGTTGTAGCCCAGTTCGTCCAGCACGCCTTCCAGCCGGCCTTCCGCGTTGGCCTGGACGATCCAGCGGAACCATGGCGCTACCTGTGCGTTCGCGGTCACGCGGTCCGCCAGGCTGGCGTGGCCGAACGGCGTGGGGCCGTTGACGGAGACGATGCGGCGGATGCGGTCCGGGTGGCGGGCGGCCAGGCCCATGCCCATCGGTCCGCCGAAGTCGTGCAGCACCAGGGTGATGCCGCGCAGGTCCAGGGCGAGCACGAAGCGTTCGAGATTGTCGATATGGTCCTGGATCCAGTAGCGCCGCTCCGGCGGCGTGGCGCTCTTGCCGAAGCCCATATGGTCGGGCACCACCACGCGATGCGTGGCACGCAGCGCGCCGATCAGATGGCGGAACAGATAGCCCCAGGTAGGTTCGCCGTGCAGGCACAGCACGATGTCGCCATCGCGCGGGCCTTCATCCACGTAGTGCATGGCGAAGCCGGGGGCGTCGGTGAAATGCGGAGCGAACGGAAAGCTGCCATCGAAAGTTTCGTCTGGACGGATCATGAGCGGGTCTCGGAAGAGGGCAGGGACATCCGCGCGGGCACGGCGCGGCCTCACCCGCCGCGGATGTTGTCGGTTGCGTAAGGAGCCGCGCGCCACCGCGCGCCTTCGGGCGGTGACGTTGGTTTCAAATTGAAACCTGTTGCCTTTGTAGCAGCGTAGGTTCTATCTTGCAACCACTTGGCCGATGGACGGCCTGGATACCGCCATGGTCAAACGCGTCACTCAGGAAGATTCGCTCTGCGGCGTCGCCCGCCCGATGGACGCCATCGGCGACGGCTGGTCGCTGCTGATCGTGCGCGATGCGTTCAATGGCATGCGCCGCTTCGGCGAATTCCAGAAGAGCCTGGGGCTGTCCAAGAACATCCTGGCCGCGCGGCTGCGCCACCTGGTGGCGCACGGCATCATGGAAGCGGTGGCTGCTGCCGATGGCGGCGCTTACCAGGAATACGTGCTTACCGGGAAAGGCCGTGGCCTGTTCCCGGTGCTGGTGGCGCTGCGGCAGTGGGGCGAGGACTTCCTGTTCGAGCGCAAGGAGGCGCGCGTGATGCTGGTGGACAAGCAGACGGGGCGTCCGCTGGAGAAGCTGCAGCCGCGCGCATTGGATGGGCGGGACGTGGCGCCCGAGGACACGGAAGTGCGCATGCCCGTGCGGCGGCGTTGATCGGCCCGGCGTCGGATGTGCCTGTTTGAGTTCCTGGCGGAACGGCCAGCACGGCGCCGCGCAAGGACGGCAATCGCGAGTTGCATGTCACGCCCGGCATGACCTGGCCCCCTTCCGCGCGGCCCGCTTTGCTACGCTCCGCGCACAATTCCGGCGAGGGGAAGCCAGGCGCATGGCGGTGGAACACCAAGGGGTGGCGTTGCTGCCGGTCATTACGTTGCTGGCGGCGGGTGTCGTCGCGGCGCCCTTGTTCAAGCGGTTGGGCCTGGGCGCGGTGCTGGGCTACCTGGCCGGCGGCCTGGCGATCGGGCCGTTCGGGCTGAAAGTCTTCACCGATCCGGCGGCCATCCTGCAGGTGGCCGAGCTGGGCGTGGTGATGTTCCTGTTCCTGATCGGACTGGAGATGCATCCCTCGCGGTTGTGGAGCCTGCGCCGGCAGATCTTCGGCCTGGGGTTGGCGCAAGTAGCCGTCTGTGCGGTTGCGCTTACCGCGGTGGGCGTGCTGACGGGTTATCCGGTGGCGCCGTCGTTCGTGGCTGGCGCGGGCTTCGTGCTGACCTCCACCGCGATCGTGATGCAGCTGCTGGAGGAGCGGCGCGAAGTGAACGAGCCGAGCGGCCAGCGCATCGTCTGCGTGCTGTTGCTGGAAGACCTGATGATCGTGCCGCTGCTGGCGGCGGTGGCGTTCCTGGCGCCGATCGCGCCGGGCAGTCCGGTGGCGCATCACGGCATCGACTGGCGCGCGATCGGCATCGGCGCGGCGTCGATCGCGGGCCTGCTGCTGGCCGGGCGCTATCTGCTCAATCCCTTCTTCGGCCTGCTGGCGAATGCGCGTGCGCGCGAGGTGATGACCGGCGCCGCCCTGCTGGTGGTGCTCGGCTCGGCCTATGCGATGCAGCTGGGCGGCCTGTCGATGGCGATGGGTGCATTCGTGGCGGGCGTGATGCTGTCGGAGTCCTCGTACCGGCATCAGCTCGAAGCGGACGTCGAACCGTTCCGCGGCATCCTGCTGGGCCTGTTCTTTATCGCGGTGGGCATGTCGCTGGACCTGCGCGTGGTGGCGGCCAGCTGGCGCAGCATTCTGTGCTACGTGTTCCTGTACATGGCCGCCAAGGCACTGGTGATCTATGCGGTGGCGCGGCTGTTCCGTTCCTCGCACCGCGAGGCGCTGGATCGCGCGGTATTCATGGCGCAGGGCGGCGAGTTCGCCTTCGTGCTGTACGCGGCGGCCGCGGCAGCCGGCATCATCAATGCCGAGCAGAACGCGCAGCTGACCGCGATCATCATTCTTTCCATGGTGCTGACGCCGATCGCCATCGCGGCGATGAATGCGGTCCGCGCGCGCATGCGTCCATCCACCGACGGCTACGAGCGGCCCGACGGCCTGAATGGCGCGGCGCTGGTGATCGGCTTCGGGCGGGTGGGGCAGATCGCCAGCCAGTTCCTGTTCGAGCGCGGCTATGAGATCTCCATCATCGACACCGACGTGGAGATGATCGACACCGCGCGCAGCCTGGATTTCAACGTGTACTACGGCGACGGTACGCGCCTGGACATTCTCGAAGCCGCCGGCGCGGGCCGTGCCGGGGTGGTGCTGGTATGCGTGGACAAGGCCGACGAAGGCACGCGCATCACCGAGCTGGTCAAGGCCGAGTTTCCGCTGGTGCCCGTACTGGTGCGCGCGATCGACCGCCGCCACAGCATCGATCTGATCAAGGCCGGTGCGGACCTGGAAGTGCGCGAGACCTTCGAGTCGGCCGTGCTGCTCGGCGAGGCGGCGCTGGAAAAGCTGGGCGTCGGCCGCGAGGAGATCGAGGAGATCGCGCGGCGCCTGCGCGAGCGTGACCGCGAACGCCTGCAGATGGAGCTCACCGGCGGCATGTTCGCGGGACGCGCGTTATTCCGTGGCAAGCGCCATGCGGCGGATGCCGATGAGAGCTGAAGTGGCGCGGCATGTGCCGCCGCGCCACGGCCGTACTGCTACTACTGCACAGTGAGGAAGTAGGTCAGCGACCTGGTCATGCCTGTCATATCCGTCATGCGGCTCACCAGCGTGTGCTGGCCCGGACGCAGCGGGCGGAACATCAGGTAGTAGCCGTAGTTCACCACGGGTTGCCAACCGGTGGTGATGCAAGGGTCTAGCGTGCTCTGCAGGCTGGGATCGCCCTTGAGCGAGAACAGGTTTTCCGAGGTGTAGAGATAGTCGTTGACGGCGCGGATGGGCCGGCCGTCCAGCGTCACCTGCATATTGCCCATCATCGGATAGGTCTTCGCATCCGCGACGAGGAAGTCGTACAGCGACTGTCCCGGCTTCGGCCCGAAGTTCGGATCCGGACACGGAAAGGTATCGCTGACGAAGCCGACCATCAGCAGCAGCGCCTTGCCGTGCGGCACCGTGCAGCTGCGCGCGACGTCGCCGGCCATCATCATCGGCATGGCGGTGGGCGCGAGGTTCCATACCGGGCCGTCCTGGCCCGAGGCGCAGAACGCACCGGTGCTGTCGAACAGCGGATTGCTGGCATCCGGCTGCGCATACAGCCATTGGATGGAACGGTCGGCCCAGCCATAGATGCTCTTGCCGAACGGGCGCGAGTCCTTGGGGTAGAGCTGGGGGTTGGGTCCGAAGCCGGACAGGTCGTTGCCCGGCGGCTCGGCCGCCTGCGCGGTGACCAGGGTGGTACAGGCGAACAGCAGACCGCAGAACGTCTTGCGCATAACGCTCTCCTTGTGGGTATGCATGCGCGGAAGCGTGGGGTGGGGACGGTGGGTTTCCGCCAGTCCAGCTTGGGCGCATGCGGCGGTGCGCGCTTCCAGAAACTTGCGCGTTTGCATCTGGCCACCGCGCGGGTTGCGCAACGCAACCGCACAGCGTGCCGCCTCACGCGGCGGCGCGCTTCCGAAAACGTGCTTTCGTGCGCGGGCTCCGCCTGCACCGCCGTCGCGGGCGTATGATCGGCCCGGATGCCGGCGGGGGCTTAGGCGTATGTCCATAGTGCAGACGGTGCTGAGCGCACCTCACTTCACGGTGATGACGCAGGATTGCAGCTATCCGCGCATCAACTGCGGCCACGGCGAAGGCGAACCCGCGCGCTTCCTCCTGACGCGGCGCGGGGCGTTCTCGATCCAGGTCGGCAACCGGACCTGCCTGGCGCGGCCGGGACAAGCCGTATTCCTGGGCCGCGACGTGGAGTACCGCGTATCGCATCCGGATCATCGCGGCTGCGCCTGCTGCACCGACGTGTGGCTGGACGATGCGTGGCTGGATCCGCTGGGGCTGGAAGGCGCCGGCACGCCAGTCTGCCTGGACGTCCAGCACGGCCTGCAGCTGCAGCACGCGCACGTGGAGATGCTGCAGGGCATGCGGCGGGGGGCGGATGCCTTGGAGGCCGAAGAGGCCTTGCTGACGCTGCTGGATGGGCTGATGCGCGGCAGCGAGCCCGTGCCGGCATCGAGCAAGGGCACGGCGCGGCAACTGCAGCGCGTGCAGGAAGCGATCGTCGCCAACCCCGGCGAGAATCTTGGCGTGGACGAGTTGGCGCGGATCGCCGGCTGCTCGCCTTTTCATCTTTGCCGCATCTTCCGCCAGGGCACCGGGCAATCGCTGCGGCAGTTCCGCCTGCAGCAGCGCCTGGGGACCGTGCTGGGACGGTTGGGAGAGGGCGAGGAAGATCTGGCGGCGCTGGCCTGCGACGTGGGTTTCAGCAGCCATAGCCATATGACGGATGCATTCCGCCTGGCACTGGGCGCATCGCCGAGCGATCTGCGCGAGCAGTTGCGGACCAGCGAACTGAAACGGCTGCGGGCGCGGCTGACGGGAAATCAGGACGCGCGCCCGCATTGAGTCGCCTTGGAGAGTTCAGGGCGAGTGGCTGGCAACCGCCACCTTTCCGGCATCCGCCGCGCGCTTCGACGCATTGACCCAGTTCACCTCCCAGGTCTTTCCGCCATCCGCGGAGAACGCCTGCTCGTCGCCATTCGAACCCTTGGCGAGATTGAGGAAGGAAAAGCGCGCCAGGATGGCCTTGCCGTTGTACGGCTCCTGGTCGTAGAAATCGCCGCGCCCATCGACGAAGGCGCCGATCATCGGCGAGCTGAACTTGCCGTTGTCGCTGCTGACGAAGTTGAGGCTCCACTGGTGCGCCACGGGATTGAACAGGCGCAGCGACAGGAACTGCAGATGGCCGGACGGACCCTGGGTGTCGATCTCGGCAAGGTTGGCGCGGCCGTTCCACAGCTTGCGCACGCGCACCGTGCCGTCGAGCGGCGTCCAGCGGGTGCTGCCCGCGAGGGGATGCTCCAGGCGTGACATATGGATATCCCAGTTGCCGAGTTGCCAGTCGAAGTCGTGCTGCCCGGCTGCGTTGCCCACCGGCTTCATCGGGGTGACCGCTTCGCCCGGTTTGTAGCGCGTGAGGTCGGCGATGAAGTTCGCCTCCCAGGTCTTGCCGCCGTCGTCCGAGTAGTCCTGCTCGTAGCTGTGCGTGTCGGGCGAGGTGACCGTCCAGATCCCGCGCACCAGCACGGCGCGGCCCTTGTAGAGCTCCTGGCTGTAGAACTCGCCGCGGTTGCGTTCGAAGTGGCCGACCGAAGGCGCTTCCATCACGCCGCTGTCGCTGTTGGTGAAGTACTGGCGCCACTGCCGGGCGGCGGGGTCGTAGAGGAACACCGTCATGCCCTCGAAGCGTCCGCCGGCGCTGTCGGCCTCGATCTCCTCGACCTGGGCCTTGCCGTTCCAGATCGGGTTCACCGTGACGGTGCCGCGCATCTCGTTCCACTCGCTGCGCCCCGACAGCGGTTCCTTCAAGGTGCGGATATGGGTGTGCCAGGTGCCGATGTTGAAATCGAAATCGTGGCTGCCGTCGGCGCGCGCCTGCGCGGCGGCCGCGGTGGGCGGCTGATCCGCCAGGGCGCCTGCCGGGGCGAAACCCAGGGCGATGGCGGAGCAGAGCAGGATCTTCGCGGTTGCTTGCATGGCACGGCCTCGAACGGAGGGAAGTGGAGCGGAGGCTACGCGCCCGAGTGGCTCGCTTGAATAGCCACATCTATCGCAGATGACATGACCACTTGGATGGAGCGGCGCATTGCGGCGCGGCCGGCCATGCCGCACATTGCGGCTCTTTCGCCTGGGGAATGCGCCGAATGGAATGGAGCGACGTCAAGGTCTTTCTCGCGGTGGCGCGGGAGCAGTCGCTGGGTGCCGCGGCCAGGTCGCTGGGCATCAGCCATCCCACCGTGGGGCGGCGCCTGCGCGCACTGGAGGCCGCCACCGGGCAGGCGCTGTTCCAGCGGCACAACGAAGGTGCGGTGCTGACCGAGGCTGGCGAGGCGGTGCTGCGGCTGGCCGAGGACATGGAAGCGAGCGCGCTGGCGATGCAGCGGCGGCTGGCCGGGGGGAGCGAACGGCCCGAAGGCGTATTGCGCGTTTCCGCGCCGGACTGGTTTGCGTCGTCTGTGCTGCCGCCGGTGCTGCATGCCTTGCAGCGGCAGCATCCCGGCATCGTGCCCGAGCTGATGGCCGGCACGCGCTTGTTCGATCTGTCGCGCCGCGAGGCGGACATCGTGTTTCGCGTGGTGCCGTTCGACGAGGCGGACATCGTGCAGCGGCGCCTGATGTGCGTGCCTTACGCGGTGTACGCCGCGTGCGAAGCGGAAGCGCCGGCGGCCGACGGCGAAGGCGCGGCCTTGCTGGCGATGGACGCGCCGGGCCTGCACTACCCGGATGTGGCATGGCTGCGCCAGCGCCTGCCGCGGGCACGTACCGTGTTTGCCACCAACCACCGCGGGTTGCAGGCGCGGTTGTGCGCACGTGGCATGGGCATTGCGGTTTTGCCGCGGCCGGTGGGCGAACAGATGGCCGGCCTGCGCGAACTGGATCTGGGCGGTCTGCCGCCCGGCCGCGAGGTGTGGATGGGCTATCACCGCGATCTGCGCCGCATGGACCGCCTGCGTGCGCTGGCCGACCTGGCCGCGCGGATGCTCGGCGACGGAGTGCTCGATCCGCCCTTACGGAATTGAACGGCGGCGGTACGCGGGCGTCAGTGTCCGGGGCGCATCGTGCGGCGCATCCTGGCTGCCTCGTCACCGTGAGGAACAGCCATGTGTCCATCCGTTCCGCTTTCCGTTCGCGCCATGGAGGCGCGAATGCCGCCGTCTTCCGTGCATGCGGCGATGCGCTTGGGCAAGTTCAGGGTGTTTGCCCTCTCGGATGGCGATTTCGATCTGGCGGCCGTGCAGTTGCTGATCGAAGAACGGCCCGGCCGGGTGAGCGAGCTGCTGGAGCGCGCGCAGCTCCCACCGGTGGTGCGCAGTTCCGTCAATGCGTTCCTGATCGACACGGGCGAAGCCCGCGTTCTGGTCGATGCGGGCGCAGGGGAGCTGCAAGGCCCGGGGCTGGGGAGGCTGGAGGCGTCCTTGCGCAAGGCGGGCCATGCGCCGGAGGACATCGATGCGGTGCTGCTGACGCATCTGCATCCCGATCACGTGGGCGGGATCGCACGCGCGGGGCGCAGGGTGTTTCCCGCCGCGGAGGTATGGGTCGATGCGCGCGAGCTGGTGTTCTGGTGCGATGGCACGCGCAGTGCGCAGGTCGATGCGAGTGTGCGCGCCAGTTTCGATGGTGCGATGGCGTCGCTGCGGCCTTACGAGTCAGCAGGCGTTCTGCGCAGTTTCCGGCCTGACGAGCAACCGGTTCGCGGGCTGCGCACGATGGGGCTGGAAGGGCATACGGCCGGGCATACGGGTTTTATGGTGGAAAGCGAAGGCGAGCGCCTGATCGTCTGCGGCGACGTGCTGCATGTGGCCGCGCTGCAGCTGGCGGAGCCGCGCCTGGCCATCCGCTACGACAGCGAGCCGGCGCTGGCGAGCGATGCGCGCGAGCATCTGCTTGCAACTGCTGCCGGGCGCGGCGATTGGCTGGCGGCGGCGCATGCGCCGTTTCCCGGCATCGGCAAAGTGCGGCGCGATGGCCCGGGTTATGCGTGGCTGCCTTTGGCTCAAGCCACTGCGGCTTGAGTTGCCGTGGTAGTGCAGTACGCACACAGCAGAGCAGGCCGGGGTCAGCCTGTGGCTTTCCCCAGCCTGCTTGCGCGAATCGCTGGGATCAGCGCGCGCCGCCCGCGGCGTACAGCTTCTCGCCGGTCAGCCAGTACGAGTCGTCGGAAGCCAGGAACACCGCGATCGAAGCAATGTCGTCCGGCTGGCCGATGCGGCCGAGCGGGGTGTGCGCGATGGCCTCCTGATGGAAGTCCGAACCGATGAAGCCGGCGGTCACGGTGCCTTCGGTTTCCACCATGCCCGGGTTCAGCGCATTGACGCGGATCTTGCGCGGGCCCAGCTCGCGCGACAGCACGCCGGTGATGGCGTCGACCGCGCCCTTGGTGGCGGTGTAGACCGAGCCGCCCGGCGGCACGATACGGGTGACCAGCGAGCCGATGTTGATGATGCTGCCGCCGTCGTTCATATGCTTGGCCGCGGCCTGGGTGGTCAGCAGCAGGCCCAGCACGTTCACGTTGAACTGCTTGTGGAAATGCTCTTCGGTGATCTGCTCCAGCGGCGCGAACTCGTACACGCCGGAGTTGTTCACCAGGATGTCCAGGCGGCCGAATTCCTTGACCGCGGCGTTGGCGATGGCCTCGGCGTCGGCGGCCAGGGAAACGTCGCCCTTCACCGCCACGGCCTTGCCGCCGGCCTTGGTGATGGCCTCGACCACGGCGTCGGCGCCGGCCTTGCTGGACGCGTAGTTGACGACGACGGCGGCGCCTTCGGCGGCCAGCGCCTTGGCGATGCCGGCGCCAATGCCCTTGGATGCGCCGGTAACCAGCGCGACTTTGCCTTTGAGCTTGCTCATGACGGATTTCCTGTCAGGTGATGGAAGGGCGAACTGCCCGGTTCAGTAATTCAATAGTTCGCAACATATGAACTAACGAACTGCAAGTCAAGGGCTGCTAAGATCGCCGCCATGAGACCGCTAGTTCACCCCTCGATCGAAGACGTCACCGTGGAAGGCATCCTCCACGCCTTGGCCGACCCGGTACGGGTGGCCATCTATGCCGGGCTCGCCGCTTCGGAGAAGGGCACGAGCTGCTCGGCCTTCCTGCAGCTGGACGACCGCGAGATTCCGAAGTCTACGCTCTCCCAGCATTTCCGTGCCTTGCGCGAAGCTGGCCTGATCCGCAGCGAACGGCAGGGCGTGGAGATGCGCAACACCACGCGCTGCGGGGAGATCAACCAGCGCTTTCCCGGCTTGTTGCCGGCGGTGATGGGGGCGTATCAGCAGCAGCTGATGGATCGGATGAAGGCGGCGAAACGGAAAGGCGGCAAGGCCAGGGGCGTTTGATCGTCCGCTCCGCGGAGCGCGGATCTGCATGGGGGACGTATGTTTCGCAACTGGCTCCTGCTCGGCGTGGCGCTGGCGCTGGCGCTTGCCGGTTGCGGCGGCGTTCGCGACGGAGGGTCCGAACGTCAGCTCGAACACGATCGTGCGGTAGCTCGCGCGCATATCGACGAGGCGGCATGCCGCGGCAAGGGTGGCTCTGTGCAAGGCGTCGGCATGCTGGGCATGCCGGCGTGCGTGGTGCCGTTCGCCGATGGCGGCAAGCCTTGCAACGACAAGGCGGATTGCCAGGGGCGATGCCTGATCACGGAATTCGTGGCGGACAAGAGCACTCCACCGACCGCAACCTGCCAGCGGGACAACCAGCTGTTCGGCTGCTGGAGCGAAGTGCTGCATGGCCAGGCGCAACCGCGCTGGTGCGTCGACTGAGTGCGATCGCTAAATAATCTGACAGCGGCGAGCCCTCCCGGATGGCCCAATGAGCTCACCCGGACGTCGGGTGCCATCAACGAGCCCAAGGCCATGTCTGAGAAAACCTGTGCCGCCTGCGACTGCGAACTGGATGCCAACGCGATCCAGGTGAAGATCGGCGGCAAGACCGTCGAAGTGTGCTGCGAGGAATGCGCGGAGAAGTTGCGGGAAGCGCATGCTTCGGCCGCTTCCGGCCGTTGAGCCGCAACGTAACCGCAAGCCGGGCCGCCGCAAAGGCGGCCCTTTTCGTCGGCGAAACACTCAGGTCGATTGCTTGAACGCGCTCGGCGAGCGGCCGTAGGCCTGGCGGAAGGCATTGGCGAAATGGCTGTGGCTGGAGAAGCCCAGATCCGCGGCGAGCGCGGAGAGATCTTCGCTGCGCGGCACCAGGTCGAGCGCGCGCGCCAGGCGCAGATGCAGGTGGTAGCGATACAGCGGCACGCCTTCCACCTGGCGGAATACCTGGGTGAGATAGACCGGCGAGCAGCCGATCTCGGTGCCGATATCGGCCAGGGTCCAGCGCCGCGACAGATCGCTGGCAAGCAGCACCTTTACGCGATCCGCGAGCCGGCGCCGCGCATGCGTGGCGGCCGGCTCGCGCGTACTGCGCGGACCCAGGCTGCGGCCGATCAAGGTGAGCAGCAGCGCTTCGGCTTCGAGCGGCTCGATGCTGTCGCCTTCGAGGTTGTGGCGCAGCAGGGCAACCAGCGCTTGCGCGCGCGGGTCGATCGGTTGCGATTGGCGGTTGAAGCCGACCTTGTCGCCGCCCTGGCGCAGCAGCGCACGCGGTGCCAGTTCTTCCAGCATGGCATCGGGGATTTCCACCGAGAGGCAGGCGTCGCCGCCATTCACCGGATGGCTGACCTGATAAGCCTCGCCCGCATTGAAGAACAGCATGTGGTTGGCATCGGCCACGGACTGGTCGCTGCCGACGTGGCGCACATAGATGCCGCGATACGGAAACACCAGGTTGGTCGAAGCGGCGCATTCCTCCGCGCTGCGATGCCGGCAGGCGCCGTCGCAGCGCACGTTGCGCAAGGCAACGGTGTCGGTGCTCAGCCAGCGGTCGACGTGGAAGGCGGGCATGAGGCGCAGGATAGCCTGATTGGGGTGCCGAAGTGGTTCAGGGGAAGCCGAAAGCCAGGCTCGAAAACGAGGTTTCGAAGTCCACGTCGTCGCTGGCGGGCAGCGGGCGGGTCCAGATGACGTTGAGCAGCCAGCTGCCGTGCGCCGGTACGGTGAAGACGGCGCGGCCGGCGGCGTCGGTGCGATGGGTTTCCACAGGGCTTTCGTCGTGTTCCAGGCGGGTCAGCTTGACCAGGGCGCCGGGCAGCGGGTGGCCGAGATAGAGGACTTTGACGGGGAGTTCGTCGTGGTGGGGCAGCGCGTAGGGGTTGCGCTCGGGGACGATTTCCAAGGCCAGGCCGAGCGGGCGGGTGACGGCGTCGGAGCCACCCGCGCCCGGCGCGCCAACCTGCACCAAGGCCTTGGCATGGCGCCGATAGCGTTCGGTGCCGTCGCGGTCCATGCGATGCGTTCGTTCGCGTTCGACCAGGGCCGGTGTCAGGCCCTCCGCCCGCAGGTAGTCGTTGAAACGGATGGCCGGCAAGGAAGTCATCGCGCCGTTGTCGGTTTCCAGCACCAGCAGATGCGTGCCGGGCACGGCCAGCGGCGCATCGGCATCCGCTTCGGCGGCGCCAAGATGCAAGCGGGGGCGCAGATCGCCGATGGCTCCATCCGGCGCCAGGTCTTCGAAGCGTGCAATGCGCCGCGCAGGAATCGGCGAGCGCTGCCGATAGGGGCCGTGGCCCACTTGCAACGTCAACTGCACCGCGCTTTGGGGCGCGAGCCAATACGGCGACGGTTGCAGCCAGAAGTCGTGCGCGCAAACCGGCCATGCGGCGAGCGCGAACAATGCAGTAGCGATCCAGCTGCGCATGCTCATTCGAGATGATCCGGCAGATAGCCCGGCGTCACGGGCAGATAGGGCAGGGCGGCGGCAAGCACGGCGACGGCGATCAGCCAGCTCGACACCACTTTGGCGGCGATCGGCACGCGCCAGTGCACCGCCAGCGCGGCGGGAACCAGCGCCAGTGTGCATAGCCAGGCGACAGGCAGGTGGAACCAGCGGCCTTCGAAAGCGATCATGGCGCCGCTCCACATTCCGGCATCGGCCGCCAGCAGCAGGGCGAGCCGCGCAGGAACCCCGTCACGCAGATGCACCATCGCGGCACAAGCTACCGTGCTGAGCCAGCCGCATAGAAACACCGCATCAACGGCTGCTGCCGGCGGCTTCAACGCAAAACCCATGGTCGCCGCCATCGCCACCAACCCAAGGCATGCCAACCACACGCGCCGCGGCGCAAACGCCAAAGCCACGCCGAACGCGGCGCACAGCAACATGGCCGCCGGCACGCCGCCCCTCATGACACGGCCTTCAGCAGAAAGCACAGGCCGGCGACGCCAATCGACGCACCCATGCCTCGCGCCACCAGTTTGCCAACCGGTTGCGCACACAGCAGGCCCAGCGCGATCCCCGCCACGTGCAGCAGGCCCGTCGCCAGCACGAAACCGCTGCTGTAGCCCACCGGGTCGGCGGCCGCCGGCAACTCGCGGCCATGCGCATAGCCATGGAACAACGCGAACAACGCCACCACCGCGACCGCCGCCCACGCCGGTGCACGCCATGCCAGCGCAATGCACAGACCCAGCACCAGCACCGACAGCGCGATGCCGCTCTCCACCGACGGCAACGGCGCGCCGAACATGCCGAGCATCGCCCCGCCCACCATCATCGCGGGGAACACCACCGGCAGCAGATGCACCAGCGGGCGGCCGAGAAACGCGCCCCACAAGCCGACCGAGACCATCGCCAGCAGATGATCCGCGCCGGACAGCGGATGGGCGAAGCCGGCGAGAAAGCCGCCGGCCAGGCCCGTGCCCGTATGCGCATACGCGGGGAGCGAAAGGACGCAGCAGCCGAGAAAAGCGCTACCACGGATGGATGGCGTAGCCATCACTGATACGCCCCGGTGGCAGCGGCCTGCGCATCGGGCGCCGCGAGGAACGGAAAGACGCTGTCCGAATGCTCGCGCTCATCGCGCGTCAAGCCATCGCTGACGCTGTCCGGCGTGCCGTCGACCAGCATCGAACGCCATACGTTGGAGGCGCTGTAGTTCGGCGTGCGCCCGCCGCAGTCCTTCGCCAATTCGCGATTGCCGCCCAGTGCCGCGCGTTCCACCGCGAAGAACCGCGTGCAGGTGGCCGAAGCGCTGTTCACCCACAGGCGATCGTCGGCGAGCAGCGCGGCAAGCGCGTGGTAGCGGCGTGCCGGCGCGGCCTTGCCGTCGGCCAGCCACTGGTTGCCGCACTTGCCGTCGAAGCCGTCGTACAGCCCCAGATTGCTGGCGATCTCGTCGACGAACTTCGCGCCGTCCGCGGGCGTCGCCATGTTGTAGGTCTCCTTGAATGCGTCGCTGATCTCCTCCGGGGCGAGCGTGCCGAGCAGGGCATTGCCGGTGAGCGGGCGGCCGGCGCGATCGATCTGCCGCGTTGGCCCCTGGGTGGCGGCCCATACCGCGAGCAGCGGGCCTCCCTTGTTCACCGCGCCCAAGTCGATCGAGATGACGATGGCCGAGGTGGTCCAGCCGGCGAGCAGGTTCTTGGCCGGGCCGCCCTGGGTGTGGCGCCACTCGTCGGCCACCGCGCGCACGGTGGGCGCATCGAAGGCCGGGCAGCCCGCGGCGTCCACCTTGGCGCCGGCTTCGAGCGCGGCGTGCGCCTTGTCATAGGCGGCGCGCGTGCCCTTGACGTTGTTGAAGAAGGGATCGTCGCGCGGGCCGGCGAAGACGCGGAAGCTGCCGTGTTCGCTGACCAGTCCCTTGCTGTCGCCAGGGTTGCCCTGCGCCTTGTCGGCATCGCCCGCGGTGCAGGTGACATCGGTGCCCGAGCGGAAACGGCAGCGCAAGGTGGTGCTCGCCGTGCTGTGGCCGAAGCGCTTGCCGCTGTCGATATGGAAGACGTAGTCGAGCTTGTCCGAGAACGTATGCCCGACGATGTCCATCACCAGGTT
Source organism: Dyella marensis (assembly GCF_049532885.1). Lineage (NCBI taxonomy): Bacteria > Pseudomonadati > Pseudomonadota > Gammaproteobacteria > Lysobacterales > Rhodanobacteraceae > Dyella > Dyella marensis. The sequence goes on along the minus strand of NZ_CP064029.1, from coordinate 3,470,148 downwards.
CAGGTGCTTGCCATCGGGCGCGGTCCAGGCATAGAGGTCGCCGATATCGGCGCGCGGGTCGCCGATCACCGAGGGGGTGTCGAGATGGTCAGAGGCTTGGGCGGCATGGCCCAGGCTCAGGGCGAGGCAGGCCAGCGCCTGCAGCCGCATTGCAGCTGTGCGATTCATGGGTTTCTACTCGTGTGGATGAGGCACGAGCAGTAGGCCCGAGGGGGCAAAACCGGGCTATCAAAATCTTTAGCAAGCCGCCGGCCGGCACCCTGGCGGGCCGGCGGCGTCAGGCGAATGAGGATCGAAGCTCAGACGCGCGTGTAGCGCATGATCCAGTTGGTTTCCCAGCTGCGGCCTTCATCCGGCGAGAAGGCCTGCTCCCATTGGCAGGTATCGGCGGTGACCGGCGTAAAGATGCCGCGCACCTTGACCGGCTTGCCCTCGAAGGTTTCGTCGGCGAGGAAGGTGCCGACGCCGCCCGCGAAGCGCCCGGAGCCGGCGGCTTCGATCGAGGTGGGTTTGCCGCCGTCCAGATACCAGTCGGCCCATAGCCCGCTGGCGGCGTCGTAGGCGCGGATGCCTAAGCCGTTGTAAGTCTGGCCGCCGCGGCGCGATTCGCTCTCGTTGACGTTGACCAGCCCGCCGAGCAGGGCCTGGCAGCGGGAGCTGCCTTCGAACTCGTCCCAATCCCGGCTGCCGGCCAGGCGCTTGCGCAGGCGGCGGTGGTGCACGCGCCAGTTGCCGAGGAAGAAATCGAAGTCATGCGCGCCGGAAGCGGCCGCCGCCACGGGCGGCGCCATGCCCAGGCCGCCAAGGGCGACGAGCATGGTGGGCAGGGCGGGCAGGCTGGCCAGGGTCCATTGCAGGAGCTGGCGGCGGTGCGTGTCGATCTCGCGCATGCATCACCTTGGCTTGAGTTGGGGTGGCGCCACCATGCGTGGCCTGCGGCGGAGCGGAAATAGCCACTTGGCCAGCCTTCGCCGGACCACTTCGCCGAAGGCTATGATCCTCGTCCCGTCTCACGCCCTCTTCGCCATGACTTCCGCCCTACTCGTGATCGACATGCAGCAAGGCCTGTGCAGCGGCGAATGGGCCGCACACGATATCGACCGCGTGCTGCAGCGGGTGAACGGGCTGATCGATCGCGCCCGGGCGGCCGGCGTGCCGGTGGTGCTGATCCAGCACGAAGAGGGCGAAGGCGACCTGGTGCACGACACCGCCGGTTGGCAACTGGTCGACGGCTTGCATGCGCGGCCTGGCGACCCGCGCGTGCGCAAGCTGACGCCGGATTCGTTCTACGAAACCGAATTGGGCCAGCTGCTGCAGCAGCGCGGCATCGATCATCTGGCGATCTGCGGGCTGCAGAGCGATTTCTGCATCGACACCACGGTGCGGCATGCGCTGGCGCTGGGATATCACGTGACTTTGGCGGGCGATGCGCACTCGACGGTGAACAACGAGGTGCTGCCGGCGGAACGGATCACGGCGCATCACAACTGGGTGCTGGCGAGACTGCAGACGTATGGCACGCGGATGGAGGTCGTGCCCGCGGAGGCCGTGCCGTTTGCGTAGGACCAGTCTGATTTTTCCTTACGCGCTCTACCCGTCGTTTTCACGCTGCTGAACCTTCCCTCAGTAAGTTGTTGCGCCGCGGAATGACGCGGCGCTGACGCTCGCTCATTCTCCGCGGCGAATCCGGGCACGCGCCATCCGAAGAGCGGGCATCTCGCGATGACTTGCTCCATTGGCGCGTATGCCTGCCGGTGCCATGGGGGGCACCCAATAAAAGAGGGAGGAATGGAGTCATGAGTCAGGGCCTCGCGCCGCGTTCGCGGCTGGTCATTGCACGCAAGCCGCTCGCTGCGGCATGTATCGCCGCTTTGCTGGCATCGGGTATCGCCAGTGCACAGGACGCGCAGACAACCGCCAAGCCGGCGGACACCACGCAGCCACAGCAGGCACCCGCCAGCCAGGCCCAGGATGCCAACAAGAAGCCGGCCCCGGGGCAGGTCAGCAACCTGCAGGAAGTGGTGGTCACCGGTATTCGCGGCAGTATCGAGAGTTCGATCCGCGCGAAACAGAATTCGGACAGCATCATCGAGGCGATCTCGGCCGAGGACATCGGCAAGCTGCCGGATGCGAGCATCGCGGAAAGCCTGGCGCGTTTGTCGGGCCTGGCGACGCAGCGTGTGGACGGCCGCGCGAACATGATTTCGATCCGCGGCCTTTCGCCGGATTTCGCCGGTACCACGCTCAACGGGCGCGAGCAGGCCACCATCGGCGAGAATCGCGGCGTCGAATATGACCAATATCCCTCTGAGCTGATCAGCGGCGCCGCGGTCTACAAGACGCCGGATGCCAGCCTGGTCGGGCAGGGGCTGTCCGGTACGGTGGATCTGCATACGATCAAGCCGCTGGACCTGCCCAAGCGTGCCATCGCCATCAATCTGCGCGGCGAGCACAACACCAACGGCAACCTCAATCCCGGCTCCGGCGTGGGCGATATGGGGCATCGCGCGAGCGTGTCGTATATCGACCAGTTCTTCGATCACACGCTGGGCGTGGCGGTTGGCTTTGCGCAGCTGGATTCGCCGATTCAGGAGAAGCAGTATCAGGCGTGGTGGTGGAGTGTGGACAACGGGCCGGATGGCATCGAGCCTGGATTCAACAACACGCACACGCCGGGATTGCCCAATAGTGTGCTGTCGCAGGAAGGCATGCAGTTGCGTGCGCAATCGGAGAATCAGTTGCGCAACGGCTTGATGACGGTGCTGGAGTGGGCTCCGGGCGAGCACTACCACACTACACTCGATCTCTATTACTCGACATTCAACGAGCGCACTTACAAGAACGGTGCGCAATGGTCGAACAGCCCCTACGAAAACTGGGGTCCGCCGGTCTATAGCAATGTTGGCATCACGCCCGGCGTGCCGTATCCGATTGTCACTTCCGGCGTCATGGGCAATGTAGTGCCGGTCCTGCAGAACGAATACGTCAAGGAAAAGGACAAGTTGTTCTCGGCCGGCTGGAATCATCAATACGATTTCGGCAACGGCTGGGTACTCACCGGCGACCTGTCGTATTCGATGGCCAAGAAGCGCCTGCGCGACGCCTATCTCTTCAGCGGACTGGAGGGCGATCCCACCACGAGCATCGCCTTCCGCACGCCTACGGGCTACGACTATCCGGATTTCAGCCCTGGCGTGGATTTACGGGATCCCGCGCGCGTCGTATTCACCGATCCGTATAGGTACGGCTACAACGGACGCGAAGAGTTCGACAAGCAGAAAGACACGATCAAGGCAGCGCGTTTTCAAGTGTCGCATCCAGTCGGTTGGATATTCAGCACGGTTGATGTAGGCGCCGCTTACTCGGAGCGCAAGAAAACCAAACAGGCCGATGTGTATTTCGCCTATCTCAATGGCAACGGCGATGATGCGGCGCACGGTCCCTACGACAAGAGCTTCAGCGCACCCGTCGGCTCCGCTTTCCTGCGCGGTCCGACTTCGCTCGGTTACGGCGGTATTCCCGGTGTGCTGAATTACAACGTGCTTGATGCGCTGGGCAGCCAGTTCTATCTGGTGCCGAGCAATGGTCTCGCGGACTGGAACCGCAACTATTCGATCACGGAAAAGGTTCCGGTTGCGTACGCCAAATTCAATATCGATACGCATCTGGGTGACGTACCGCTGCGTGGCAATATGGGTGTGCAGTTCGTTCGCACGGACCAGTCCTCCACGGCGCTGCAGACCAATGGCAACGACCTGGTCGGCAGGCTTTCCGGCGGCGCGAAGTACAACAAGTTCCTGCCCAGCCTGAACCTGGTTGCCCAGATTGCAGACGGACAGTACTTACGCTTCGGTCTGGCCAAGACAATGGCGCGCGGGCGCATCGACGACGAGAAGGTAGCCTCGTCAGCCAGCGTGTCGCATGTGGATACGGGGCCGCAGGCTGGACAGAACCTGTGGTCGGGGAGTGGCGGCAACCCGCAGTTGCGGCCGTATATCGCTGTGGGTACTGACTTGTCGTGGGAGAAATATTTCGGCAAGTCCAGCTACGTTGCTGTCGCGGTCTTCAACAAGAACCTGCTCAATTACATCTACAACAAGACGGTAGTCATCAATTTCCCGCAATCGGGATACCAGAACGACACTCCCACTCTGACGCCGACGAGCGATTTTGGTCTGTTCACGCGTCCCGAAAACGGCACTGGCGGCCGCATGCAAGGCTTGGAGCTGTCCGGGGCCTTCGAAGGCGGCCTGATCTCGAACGCCCTCGACGGCTTCGGCATGCAGGCGAACTTCTCGCTGACCAACAGCTCGATCCCCGTGAGTTCGGTATCCGCTGTGCCGGGCGGCCCGAAGACCCTGCCGGGCCTTTCGCGCAAGGTTGCCAACCTGGCGCTCTACTACGAGAAATACGGCTGGTCGGTGCGCATCGCCGAGCGCTATCGCTCTTCGTTCACCGGCGAGAGTTCGCCGAAGTTCGATCAGCTCAGCTATGTCACCGTACTGGCGGACAAGCAGACCGACTTGCAGGTCGGTTACGAGTTCGACCAGACCAGCCGCTGGGGCGGCCTGTCGCTGCTGCTGCAGGTGAACAACCTCACCAACTCGCCGGAGAAGACCATGCAGGTGGCCGGCTTGCCCAACGGCATGGAGCTGGGACGCCCGCTGGACTACAACACCTGGGGCCGCACGGTGATGTTCGGCCTGAACTACAAGCTCTAAGCCACCAGCTATTTCGACACAAGAAACGCCCGGCATTCGCCGGGCGTTTTCTTTTCAGTACATCAGTCGTACTGCAACCGTGGATACCAATCTTTCCCGCGCCCCTCCGGCGTCATATCCAGCAAAGTCCAGATCGGCATCGGATCCGGCGCGCCGCGCGGGTCCTGGCCCGGGTCGGCGGTGGCCATGCTCATTTCCTCGCTCCAGAAATGCCGGATCGTGCCGTCGCGCCGCGTGAATACGTTGAGCGAAGGCATGTCGCTGCCATCCGGCGCGATGCCGCGGAAGTCGCGGGTGTAGTCGCCATTGAGGTCGGTATACAGCGGCAGGTCGCGCCAGCCGCGCTCCTGCTTGAAGGCGAGCAGGCGCCCGATCGGCGCGCCGGCGATCACGGCCAGCGCCACGCGCTGCTGGATATCGCGCGCCTCGCCATCCCACGCGCCGAGCAGCGAGGTGCACATGGGGCAGGGCCGTTCGCGTTTTGCGCCGAACATGTAGCTGTAGACCAGCAGGGTCTGCTTGTCGCCGAACAGGTCGGCGAAGTCGGCGGGGCCGCGCTCGCCTTCGAAGCGGTAGTTGCCGTCGATGGTGGGGCCGGGCGGCAGCGCGCGGCGCTGCGCGGCCACGCGTTCGATATGCCGGCGCAGCTCGATCTCTTCGGCCAATAGCGCCGTGCGCGCCTTGCGGTATTCCGCGCTTTCGCCGGGAATGGCGACGCCGGAACGCGCGGCCAGTTCGGTGGCGGGAACCAGGGGAGTTGCACTCATCTTGTCGTCCTCCTGCGGGTGGGGATGTCAGTCGCGGTCCGGCGCGCCAAGCGGGAACAGCGGGCGATAGGGGCGCGCTTCGTCCACCGCGCGCGCGAACGAGGGGCGCGCGAGCAGCCGCTTGCGGTAGGCGATGACGTTGGCGAAGGCCGGGTCGATCGGATGGGTCCAGTCGGCATAGAACAGGAACGGCCCCGCGCCGCAGTCGGCCAGCGTGAAGCGCTCGCCCGCGGCCCAGGTGCGGCCCGCCATGGTGCGGTCGAGCCAGCCATAAGCGGCGTCGAGCATCTCGCGTGCCTGCGCCACGCCATGCGCGTCCTGCGTGCCTTGCGGGCGGATCGCGTCGAACACCACTTTCTGCTGCGGCGTGGAAATGTAGTTGTCGAAGAAGCGGTCCATCGCGCGCACTTCCAGCGCTTCGCGCGGGTCCTCCGGCAGCAGGCGCACCGGGCCGGGATGGTGCAGGACCAGGTATTCGATGATGGTGCTGGCCTCCGCCACCATGCGGCCGCCGTCGACGAGCACGGGGAAGCGCTTGACCGGCCACATCTCCAGCCACTGCCCAATCGCTTCCGGATGCTCGGGCGACAGCTCGCGCCATTCGAACGGCGTGCCGTTCTCGTACAGCGCGACCAATACCTTCTGGCTGTAGGAGGAAAACGGGTGGGCGTAGAGCTGCAGGGCCATGGGAACTCCGGTCGGTTCGAGGGGACATGAAGGCGACGAACGGGCCGTTGGCGAATCGACATCCTTCCACTCGTCATTCCGGCGCAGGCCGGAATCCAGTAGCGATCACGTCAGGTCAAGTGAGGGCGCCCCACGCGATGCTCTTGGTTTCGCGCGACAACCGGGCGCTACCGCTACTGGATTCCGGCCTGCGCCGGAATGACGGCTTCGCAGGCATATAAGAAGGAAGACTTTGCAGTTTTCCTTCGCAGCCATTACGATCTCGCCCCATGCCCACCCCAGCCCCCAGGCCCGACGCCACCCACGCTCTCGCCGTGGAAATGCGCATGGTGTTCGGCCAGCTCGCCCGGCGCCTGCGCAAGCAGGGCCGCACGGATCAGCTGACCTCCGCGCAGACTTCGGTGCTGATCCAGCTCGAACGCCATGGCGCGGCCACGGTCACCGCGCTGGCGCATGCCGAGGGCGTGCGGCCGCAGTCGATGGGCGCCACCGTCGCCTCGCTGGAAGCGCTGGACCTGGTGGCCGGCGCGCCGGATCCAGCCGACGGCAGGCAGACGCTGTGGACCCTCACGCCCGCCTGCCACGAGCTGGTACGCGCCAGCCGCGCGGCGCGCGAGGACTGGCTCGACCGCCTGCTGCGCGAGCAGCTCGACCAGGGCGAGCAGACGCAGCTTGCCGCCGTGATGCCGCTGCTGCGCCGCCTGCTCGATGCGTCGACGGAGCCGCGCGTAGCCTGACCGTTTCCTCCCCCGCGCGCCCGCGCGGCGCGTGTTCCCCGCACGTCACGGAGTTTCCCCATGAGCATCACCGCGATCGACGCGAACACCGCACTGATCCTGATCGACCTGCAGAAGGGCATCGTCGCCTATCCCACCGCGCATCCCGTCGACGCCGTGCTCAGGCACGCGCGCGAGCTGGCCGATGCATTCCGCCGGCACCGCTTGCCGGTGGTGCTGGTGAATGTCACCGGCGGCGCGCCGGGCCGCGTCGAGCAGCGCGCGGGCGGCGAGCGTCCGGCGGACTGGGCCGAGCTGGTGCCGGAGCTGGGTGTGCAGGCCAGCGATCACCGCGTGAGCAAGCAGACCTGGGGGGCGTTCGCCGGCACCGACCTGGGCAGCTACTTGCGCGGGCACGGCGTCACCCAGGTGGTGATCGGCGGCGTGTCCACCAGCATCGGCGTGGAATCCACCGCGCGCCAGGCCTTCGAAAGCGGCTTCAACGTGACGCTGGCGATCGACGCCATGACCGACACCCGCGCCGAAGCGCACGACAACAGTGTCGCGCGCATCTTCCCGCGCCTGGGCGAAACCGGCAGCACGCGCGAGATCGTCGAGCGCCTCGACGCGCGCGCATGAGCGCAGCCGCATCCGCACTCGCATCCGCACGAACGGGAGCACGCCGGTGCTAGGCGCGTTCCGCTCGCTGCGCAGCTACAACTACCGCGTGTGGTCGGCCGGCGGCCTGGTTTCCAACGTCGGCACCTGGATGCAGCGCACCGCGCAGGACTGGCTGGTGCTGACCGAGCTGACCCACAAGAACGCCACCGCGGTAGGCATCGTGATGGCCTTGCAGTTCGGCCCGCAGTTGCTGCTGCTGCCCTTGACCGGCTATGCGGCCGACCATCTGGACCGCCGCAAGCTGCTGCTGGTCACGCAGGCGCTGATGGGCGCGCTGGCGCTGGGCCTGGGCCTGCTCACGCTGGCCGGATGGGTGCGGCTGTGGCACGTGTACGTGTTCGCCGGCCTGCTCGGAGCGGTGGCGGCGTTCGATGCGCCGGCGCGGCAGACCTTCGTGTCGGAACTGGCCGGCGAGGACGACCTCTCCAATGCGGTGGCGCTCAATTCCACCTCGTTCAATGCGGCGCGCATGATCGGCCCCGCGGTGGCCGGCGCGCTGCTGGCCTCGATGAGCGCGGGCTGGGTGTTCCTGCTCAATGCCTTGTCGTACGTGGCGGTGCTGGCTTCGCTGGGCCTGCTGCGCACGGCGGAACTGCATCCGCGGCTGCATGCGCAGCGCAGCCGCGGCGGCCTGCTGGAAGGCTTCCGCTATGTGTGGGGGCGGCACGATCTGCGCGCGGTGCTGCTGATGCTGTTCCTCATTGGCACCTTCGGCCTGAACTTCCCGATCTTTATCGCGGCGATGGTGGTGAAGGTGTTCCACGGCGAGGCGGACCAGTACGGCTTGCTCACCTCGCTGATGGCCGCGGGCTCCGTCGCCGGCGCCTTGTTCGCGGCGCAGCAGGCGCGGCCGCGGCTGGGTTATCTGATCGGCGCGGCGCTGTGCTTCGGCGTGGGCTGCGTGCTGGCTTCGGTGATGCCGACCTATCTGTGGTTCGGCGTGATGCTGATGCTGGTGGGCATGGCCGCGCAGACCTACACCACCTCGACCAACAGCCTGGTGCAGCTGTCGACCGCGCCGGCCATGCGCGGGCGGGTGATCGCCATTCAATTCGCCATCGCCCTGGGCGGCACGCCGATCGGCGCCCCGCTGGTGGGCTGGGTGGCCGACACGCTGGGGCCGCGCTGGTCGCTGGGGCTGGGCGCGTTGTCGGGGCTGGCGGCGGTCGCGGTCGGCCTGCGCTACCTGGTGCGCTATCGCCAGCTGCGCATGTTCGTCGAAGGCGGGCGCCTGCGCTTCAGCGTGTCGCTGGCCACCGAGGCCAGCCGCGCGGCGGCGGAAAAAGCCTAGTTCCCGAAAAAGCGCGGCCCCCAAAAAAAAGCCGCGTCCGCCGGGTGTGTCGGCGGACGCGGGAAACGGCGCCTACAGGGGTGGAGAGGCGCGAGCTACGAGGTTGGTCCGGCTTCCCGGCCGGGCGCGGGAGATATGCCGACCCGGGCGTGAGGCGGCCGTGAAAACGGCCGCCTCCGCGGTTCGCTTATTGCGGTGCGATATGCGTGCTGCACTCCACCGGGTCGGTGCAGGGCAGGTCGAAGGCGCGCAGGTTGTGCGAGCCGTCCGCCGCCGGAGCGGCAGTGAGCTGCACGGTGCCGTCGTTGTAGACCAGCTCGCCGCCGGCCGGCACGGCGCTGCCGGCCGGGGCCACGCTCAGGCCGGCGCCGCTGCCCATCGGCAGCACCAGGAACTGGCCGCCGGCGGTGGCGAAGGCGCCCATCACGCGGCCGTTGAGGTTGTTGATCTGGACGAAGCGCACGCCGTCGCGCTCGAACACGTACACGTGCCAGTGCGGACTGGCGCTGACGTCGGGTGCATTGGGCCAGGCCTGGCCCAACCCCGACGACTGCGAGCCAGGCGATTGCGGCGCGGCTTGGGCCGCCAGCGGCGCCAGGGCCAGCGCGAACAGGACGAGCAGCGCGCGCCGGAACAGCCGGCGCGCGCTGCGGTGTGGATTGGCGTGATGTAGATCGGACTGGGTCATGGCCTTTCCCCTTTCATGGATGTGGTGGTTACGCACTGCACGAGCGTCCCAAGGCTAGCGCCGTCCGCTCGCAGATGCTGGGACGTCCGGGCAGGCTTTCAACGCAATGCCCGCTCTCTGGAGAGACTGCGTACCGTCACATCGTCTGCACGGCCCTGGCGCGACCTTACCGCCGCCGCGCCAGGGGGGCGCATCAGGGGGCAACACCAAGACATCTCCCAGCCCAGGTTCCTGGCGACGCAGGTCGCCGGCAAGCGATCGGCATGAGGCCGGTCCGGGGCCAGCCGCATTCCGGACAGACGCAGGCGCGGACGCAAGGTCCGCGCCCAGGGGGTTCATCTATCCAACAGGGAGCAGATGCAATGCGCATGAATCGATCAGGGGTATTGGCGGCGCTGGCCGCGCTCAGCTTCGTCGCTGGAGCGGCGAATGCGGGGACGTTTCCGGATTTCGGCTACCAGCCGCCGTCCAAGCTGTACAGCGGTCCGTTGTTCCAGCTGAGCCAGGATTATCCGAAGCAGATGCCGAATTCGACGCCGCCGGCGTTCTTCAACCTGCTGCCGAAGCAGTTCAGCAGCAACTTCGAGACCTGGCGGCCGTACGTGGACGCGGTGAAGAAATACTGCCTGGAAGGCAACGTGGAAACCGACTGGGTGGTGCAGAAGAACCCGGTGCGCAAGTGGTACCACGCGCCGTGGCAGCACTATGGCCCGGATGGCCGCGAAGGCGTCCATGGCCTGACCAAGGAAGCGCAGATCCAGCCGCAGCAGCTGGCTGCGAGCCAGAAGACCTCGGGCCAGACCTACGCGGTGGGCATCTACAATGACCTCGGCGCCTACACCTTCGGCCAGGTCTGGAAGGATCCGCAGAATCCCGATCCGCGCTACACGTCCAAGCCCAACAGCTTCCCCAACGGCACCGTGGTGTGCAAAGCGCTGTTCGCCGACGTGGTGCTGTCGGAAGTGCCGTTCCTGCAGAATCCGGTGCAGTGGGATGCGTACATCACCGACGCGTTCAAGTCCTCCAACCGCGTGATGCGCAAGGTCGCGCTGATCCAGATGGACTTCGCCGTGCGCGATACGCGCGTGCCGGGTACGGGCTGGCTGTTCGGCACCTTCCAGTACAACGGCGCCGTCACCGGCAAGCCCGGCTGGGACAACCTGGTGCCGGTGGGCATCATGTGGGGCAACGATCCGCAGGACAACGGCAACACCTACAGCAACCCGCAGCCGACGCAGACCAGGATCAACCCCAACCTGCGCGAGACCGCGATCAACGCCAACACCAAGGAGCTGCCGCCGACCCACCTGGGCTGGAATGGCCGCCTCAACGGTCCGGTGGACAATCCGGTCAGTGCCTGCATGAGCTGCCACATGACGGCCGAGGCGCCGGCGGTGTCGCCGATGAATCCGACCTTCCAGTCCAATCCGCCGCCGGTGGGTTCGAAGGAATGGATGCGCTGGTTCCAGAACGAGCCGGCCGGCTGGCCGTTCGATCCGGGCAAGGCGCTGAGCACCGACTACAGCCTGCAGCTGGCCGGTGGCCTGCAGAACTTCTATGACTGGAAGTGCAACCAGGGCGGCGTGTTCGTCAGCGGCGGCAATGCCTGCACCAACCGTCCGGGGCCGCGCCTGCAGCTCAATGCGGTGCCGCAGCCGACCAAGATCTTCAAGGTGACCCGCGATCCGGGTCTGGACGAAGTCCACTGATGAAGCCTTGATATCGTCCCGGCGCAGGTTGGGGTGAGCCTGTGGCGAACCCCAACCTGCGCCGGGTTTTAGTTCTCGACGAAATCCTTCAGCCGCAGCAGCGCCGCATCCCACTGCGCCGCGATCGCATCCAGCGAACGCCGCGCTTCGTCCAGGCGCGACGGCTCCAGTTCCCAGCGCCGCTCGCGCCCCAGCTTCGCATCGCGCACCAGCCCCGCATCCGCCAGCACCTGCAGGTGCTTGGTGACGGCTTGCCGGCTGATCTCGGTGCCTACGGTGAGCTGGGCGATCGACATGGCGCCGCCGGCGCAGAGCAGGGCGACCAGGCGCAGGCGGGTGGCGTCGCCGAGCGCGGCGAAAATGGGCGCGGCACGCTGCAGCGCGGGTGCGGCGATCGGTTTACTGCGTGTCGACATAGCGGCGGATGTTGTGCATCTGTTCTTCCCAGCCCCCGCTGTTCATGCGGTAGGCCTCGTGGCGGCGCGCGACCGGGATCTGGTCGAAGCCCGATTCGACCACGCGCAGCAAGGTGCCGCCAGCGTGGTCTTCCAGCATGAACTCGACCAGCGTGGTGGGTTCGTCCGCGTAGTCGTGCTCGCGGTCGACGGCATAGGGATGCCAGCGGAAGGAGAAATAGCGCTCCGGCTCGATGCGCTCGACCAGCGCTTCCAGCACGAGGTCTTCGTAGCCGGGATAGGTGAGGTTGCCGCGCGTGTACTCGCCGGCGACGAAGCGCTGGCCCTGGAGTTTCACGCCGAACCAGGCGCCGAAGGATTCGGCGTCGGCGAGCGCCTGCCATACGCGCGAGCGCGGGGCCTTGAGCTGGACCTGGCGTTCGATGCGGTCGGTCGAGGGAATGTTCATGCGGTCCTCCGGTGCGGGTGGGGAAGATTAAATGCAACTTGATGGTTGCATGTTAGGGATCCCGGTCGCGAAATGCAACCTATCGGTTGCCTGTCGTCGAGGCCGCTTTTTGCCCGCTCCCAGTCATGTTCCGCCGCGGCCATGGTGCTAACGTGTCGCGCCGTCGTAACCGCTGCACGAATCCCCGCATGACTCATCCGCTCCGGCGCGCTTTCGCCGCCATCCTGCTGTTGTTCGCCGTCGCGCAGTGCGCATCCGCCCAGACGCCGCGCAGCGTGATGCTCGAAGACCTCACCTGGACCGAACTGCGCGCCGCGCAGCAGGCCGGCAAGACCACCATCATCATTCCCATCGGCGGCACCGAGCAGAGCGGGCCGGGCGTCGCACTGGGCAAGCACAACGCACGTGCGCTTTTTCTCGCGCGCCGCATTGCCGAGCGACTCGGCGACGCGCTGGTGGCGCCGGTGGTGGCCTATGTGCCGGAAGGTGCGATCTCGCCGCCGCAAGGGCATATGAAATTCCCGGGCACCATCACCGTGCCGGATGCGGCGTTCGAAGCCAGCCTGGTTTCCGCGGCGCAGAGTTTCGCGGCGCACGGTTTCCGCAACGTGGTGTTTCTCGGCGATCATGGCGGTTATCAGAACGATCTGAAACGGGTGGTTGCGCAGCTCGACAAAGCCTGGTCCGGTAAGGGATGGGCCGGGAAGCCGGTGCATGCCTTCGTGCCCGCCGCTTATTACCAGGCCAGCTCCGACGGCTTCGCCGCAATGCTGCGCCAGCAGGGCTATCGCGACGACGAGATCGGCACCCACGCCGGCCTCGCCGACACCTCGCTGCAACTGGCCGTGGCGCCCGAGATGGTGCGCATGGATGCGTTGAAGCGCGGTCCCAGACTCGGCGCGGCCGACGGCGTGTTCGGCGGCGACCCGCGCCGTTCCAGCGCGGCGCTCGGTCAGGCTGGCGTCGATGCTATCGTTGCGCGGACCGTGGAAGCGATCCGCCAGGCCACGGCCGGCCGCTGATCGCACGGCCGGGCTTTCCCTCTCCCTCGAAGAACAATACGGAACTCCCCATGAAGTCTCGTTCCCTTTGCGCGCCGCGGCTTGCCATCGTTGCAGGCGCGCTGGCCGGTCTTGGCCTTTCCTTCGCCGCGCCGGCGGCGCCGGTGCAGACCGTGGCGGGCATGCCCGCGGTGATCAATCCGGCCAACATGTACACCGAAGCGCGCGCCGGCAATTTCAGCCCGGCGGTGAAGGGCGCGCTGCAGCGCATCTACGTGCCCAACCTGCGCTCCGATACGGTGTCGGTGATCGACCCGGCCACTTACAAGGTGATCGACACCCTGCCGGTGGGCCGCAGCCCGCAGCATGTGGTGCCGGCATGGGACCTGCAGACGCTGTGGGTCACCAATAACGCCGAGGGCCGCAGCGACGGCAGCCTCACCCCGATCGATCCGAAGACCGGCAAGGCCGGCAAGGCGATCGAAGTGGACGATCCGTACAACATGTACTTCACCCCCGACGGCAAGGAGGCCATCGTGGTGGCCGAAGCGCACGCGCGCCTGGACTTCCGCGATGCGCACACCATGCAGCTGCGCAGCAAGCTCGAGGCGCCGGAGTGCAAGGGCATCAACCACGCCGATTTCTCCATCGACGGCCGCTACGCCATCTTTACCTGCGAATTCGGCGGCAAGCTGGTCAAGATCGACATGGTCAACCGCAAGGTGCTGGGCTATCTCGACCTGAATGCCAAGGGCATGCCGCAGGACATCCGCGTCTCGCCCGACGGCAAGGTGTTCTACGTGGCCGACATGATGGCCGACGGCGTGTACCTGGTGGACGGCGACAGCTTCACCAAGATCGGCTTCGTCAAGACCGGCATCGGCACGCACGGCCTGTATCCCAGCCGCGACGGCAGCAAGCTGTACGTCGCCAACCGCGGTTCCAACCACGTGCACGGCGAGCGCCGCGGCAACAAGAAGGGCGTCAACAAGGGCAGTGTGTCGGTGATCGATTTCGCCACGCGCCAGGTGGTGGCCAACTGGCCGATCCCCGGCGGCGGCAGCCCCGACATGGGCAACGTGAGCGCCGACGGCAAGACGCTGTGGCTGTCGGGCCGCTACGACGACCTGGTCTATGCCTTCGACACCAGCACCGGCGCGGTGCGCAAGATCAAGGTCGGCGCCGAGCCGCACGGCCTGGCGGTGTGGCCGCAGCCGGGCCGCTATTCGCTGGGGCATACGGGCATCATGCGCTGAGTTGCGCTTGCTTTTATTGGTTTTGGGTCAGCCAAAGCCGCGATGGCGTAGGTTGGGGTGAGCCGCAGGCGAACCCCAACAGCTAGGGCGCATCGGGCGCGTCGCATCGTTGGGGTTCGCCTGCGGCTCACCCCAACCTACGCCGGTTGTCATGGGGTGAGAAAACCGGGCTTCTTCGCTTTCGGCAGCTGCTTGATTTCCCATTCCGCGCGCGACGCCGCTGCCCGGTCCGGATAGCTCTTCGACCCCAGCAACCGCAGCGGCGGGTGCGACCGCGTATACCGCGCGCCCTTGCCATCGACATGCGCCCGGTACCTCGCATCGAGGTCATTGGTGATCCCCGCGTAGTACGACCCATCGCGGCATTCGATCAGGTAGAGAAACCAGGGGCGTTCGTCGCTGGGCACGGCGCGGGCGGCAGGAGGGAGGCGGGCGATATAATCGCCGACCGCCTACTTCGCAGGAACCCCGCCATGTCCGACATCCCCGCCTGTCCGCGCTGCGGCATGGAGAACACCTACCCGGACGGCGACAACTACGTCTGCGCCGACTGCGCCCACGAATGGCCCATCGCTGCCGCCGCCGCGCAGGAAGACGCGCTGGTGGTGCGCGACGTCAACGGCAATGTGCTCGCCGCCGGCGACACGGTGGTGGTGATCAAGGACCTCAAGGTGAAGGGTTCTTCGATTCCGCTGAAGCAAGGCACGGTGATCCGCAACATCCGCCTGGTCGACGGCGATGCGGAACATATCGAAGGCCATTCGGACAAGATCAAGGGCCTGGTGCTGAAGGTCTGCTTCCTGCGCAAGGCCTGAGCCGGCATGGCGGCGCGCCGCGCGTCACGGAACCGGCGCTAAAGAAAACCCGGGCGCGGCCGATAGCGCGGTAATCGCCAACCGTCCGGAAGCCTGCCGCCCCATGCAAAAAACGCCCGCCCGCCTGAGCGGCAACCGCGTCGACTGGGACGACGAGCGCCTGTCGGCCCTGCTGAAGAAGACCGAAGGCTGGACCCTGGACAACCGCGACACCGCCGAGCCGCTCGACGTGCAACTGCACGTGGGCTGGGGCGCCTCATCGGGGCGCCACGCCAGCCTCGTATGGGAGCGCGATCAGGCCGTGGTGCTGGTCACCGGCTTCGCCATTCCGGTGGGCGAGCACGTGCGTATCGACCGCCATGCCGGCGAGGAAGTGCGCAGCGCCTGGGGTGTGGTGGTGGACGGCCGCGAAGGGTTCCGCGCCGAGGACCGCGAGGCCGGCGCCTGGGTGCATTGGGTGCATGTGCGCTAGGGCCTGATTTCGCTACCGGGCGGCCGCGCTGTTCACCCAAACCCGGCGCGAAGGCGGCACAATCGGGCGCATGCCGGTCCCGATCGCGAGGTGACGCGCCCATGTCCTTCCAGAAGCCCCCGTCCAAGTGGAACGCCAACCAGGTCGACTGGTCCGATCCCGACCTGAAGGCGCTGCTCGACCGCTCGGAAGGCTGGACCCTGGACAACCGCAGCGGCTTCGAGGCGCAGCGGGTGGAAGTGCATATCGGCTGGGGCGCCAGCGGCGGCCGGCCGGCCCTGCTGGTATGGGAGCGCGGCCAGGCCCTGGTGCTGGAAACGCAGTTCCCCATCGCCAAGGACGAGAAGCTGCGCATCGACCGCCATACTGCCACCGGCCTGCGCAGCGTGTGGGGCGTGGTGGCCGACGGGCGCAAGGGCACCCGCACGGACGACGAGGAAAACAACATCTACGTGCACTGGGTGCACACCCAGTAAAGCGAGGCGCACCGGCGGCAGCCGGCGCGCCCCCGGCTCTTACGCAGCCGCCTTGCGGATCTGCTCCAGGTCGATCTTCTGCATCTGCATCACCGCGCCCATGGCGCGCGCGGCCTTGTCCTGCTCCGGGCCGGTCATCAGCGTGATCAGTTCTTCCGGCACGATCTGCCACGACAGGCCGTAGCGGTCCTTCAGCCAGCCGCACTGGCTTTCGGCGCCGCCGTCGGCGATGAGGCCGTTCCAGAAATGGTCGATCTCCTGCTGCGAGCGGCAATGCACCACCAGCGAGAACGCTTCGGAGAGCTTGAAGATCGGGCCGCCGTTGATCGCGGTGAACGACTGGCCGTCCAGCTCGAACGCCACCGTCATCACGTCGCCTTCCTTGCGTCCGGCCGCCTGCGCCACTTCCCTGGTGTAGCGCGCCACGTGGGTGATGCGCGAGTTCTCGAACAGCGACACATACAGTTGGGCGGCCTGCTCGGCCTGGTCGTTGAACCACAGGAACGGGGTGATGCGCTGGAAGCGGGCGGTCATGGCTGGATCCTCTTGAGTGGATGGCAAAGGGCGCCGCGGTGGCGTTCCATCCAGGCGACGAACCAGGAAAAGCGAAATCGACAAGGGGACGGAAAAATATTTCCGTCCCCTGCGCCGCGAGCTTCAGCGCGCGAAATCGATCCCGGCCAGGCCTTGCGCCTTGGCCTGCGCCAGCACGTGGGCCACCGCCTGATAGGCGGCGCCGTCGGCGGCATTGATGACCAGGCGCGGCGGCTCGGCCTGCTGCGCGGCGACGGCCAATTGTGTGTCGAGCTGCGCCTGGTCGATCGGCGTGTCGTTCCAGTACAGCGAACCGTCGGCCTGGATCGCCAGGCGGATCGGCTCGGCCGCCGGCAGCGCCTTGCCGCCGGCGGTGGGCAGGTCGATGCGGGTGCGGTGGGTGATCACCGGCGCGGTGATCATGAAGATGATCAGCAGCACCAGCAGCACGTCCACCAGGGGCGTGACATTGATGCTGGAGATGGCACTGCTTTCGGCACGGACAGAGAAAGCCATGTTCTTCCTCCTGGGCGAAGCGTCGATGTGGACTTGCGGATGCCGCAGCCAATGGGGGATGCCGCGGCGAGTGCAGGTTACTGCGGCGCACGCGGAGCTTGCCATGGGGGCGCCGCGGCCACGCGGGATGAACCATCCGGGACGAGGCCAGTCTCATCGTGGTGGTCATGAAGCAGATGAGGTGCGCGGCAGTGAAGAAGCAGCAGAACTCGTACGGTGCGTGGCTGGTGGCGGTGGTCGTGGTGGCGGCGGCGATTGCGGGCGGTGTCTATCTCTGGCGCAAGGGGCTGCAAGGCGCGCAGGAAGCGCCGTCCGCTCCGGCCGCCGCGGCGAGCAGCGGGATGCCGGCGCCGCCGTCGTCGGCGATCCGCCATCCCATCGCCGATGCGGGGCCGGCGTCTGCCTCCACCGCGCCGCTGCCCGCGCTCGACGGCAGCGACGGCACCGTCGCCGACGAACTCGCGCAGCTGGGCGGCGGCGATCTCACCGGCCTGTTGCTGCGCGAGCAGATCATCCCGCGCATCGTCGCCACCGTGGATGCGCTGCCGCGCCAGGGCGTGGCCACGCGCATCCTGCCGCTGCGCACGCCGCGCGGCGCTTTCGCGGTGGACGAACAGGAAGGCAGCATCGAACTGTCGCCGCGCAATGCGGAACGCTATGCGCCCTACGTGCGCGTGGCCGAGGCGGTGGACGCGCGCAAGGCGGTGGCCTGGTACGTGCGCTACTACCCGCTGTTCCAGCAGGCGTACCGCGAGCTGGGCTATCCGCGCGGCTACTTCAACGACCGGCTGGTCGCGGCGATCGACGACATGCTCGCCACCCCCGGCAGCGCGGTGCCGATCGCATTGGTGCGCGGCGATACCTATTACCGCTTTGCCGATCCTTCCCTGCAGGGGCTTTCCGCGGGACAGAAGCTGCTGCTGCGGATGGGGCCGGAGAACGCGGCGAAGGTGAAGGCGAAGCTGCGGGAGATCCGCGCGGCACTCGCAGGACAAGCGCCGCAGCGGGGAACTCTTCTCCCCTCCGGGGAGAAGATGCCGGCAGGCAGATGAGGGGCGGGTGCTCGCGGTAGCGCTGCTGCGGAGCAAGGAAAAGCTTTGAGCGCTTTGTACGACCCTCAGCTCACCGCTCCGACCGGCCCCTCACCCCAGCCCTCTCCCCGGAGGGGAGAGGGGGTATGTTGAGGTGATCGGGATGTGCAGCCCCCAGACCGAACTCTGCCCCCTCTCCCCGAAGGGGAGAGGGGGCAGAGTGCTGGCACTTTGCGACGTTTCTTATCGCTGCTCGCCAACAGCGTGCTGTAAAGTCCTTGGCCGTCCCGCGGCGCAAGGCAGCTCGACGGGCTTGCATTTCTATACTTTCTGGTTCAATAATTCGCGCCTCGCCGAGGCTCCCATTGCTGCCGCCACGCCAGCCCGTCCTGGCCGTTCCGGCTGCCCCGCCCCGGCCACCCGCTTCCGCTCTCGCAAGGAAACCCCACCCATGAATACCCGGCTTTTCGGGGCGGCGCTCATTCTGGGCCTGCTGTCGGCCATCGGGCCGTTCGCCATCGACATGTACCTGCCGGCGCTGCCGACCATCCGCGAGGCGCTGCATACCGACGTCGACACCGCGCAGCTGAGCCTGATGGTGTTCTTCGCGGCGGTGGGCATCGGCCAGCTGATCTACGGGCCGGTATCGGACATGGTTGGCCGCAAGCCGCCGATCTACTTCGGCCTGGTGCTGTTCGCGCTGGGCAGCATCGGCTGCGCGATGGCGCCGGACATCCACACCCTGATCGCGTTCCGCTTCGTGCAGGGCCTGGGCGCCTGCGCCGGCATGGTGATCCCGCGCGCGATCGTGCGCGACATGCACACCGGCCACGACGCCGCGCAGCTGATGTCGCTGCTGATGCTGGTATTCAGCGTGTCGCCGATCCTGGCCCCCCTCACCGGCAGCCTGGTGATCCGCCTGGCCAGCTGGCGCGGCATCTTCTGGACGGTAGCCGTCGCCGCCGTGTTCGGCCTGGTGCTGGCGGCGACCGCGCTGAAGGAAACCCGGCCGCGCGAAGCGCGCGTGGCGAGCAACGTGCGCAGCGCGCTGTCGGCCTACGGCACCCTGCTGCGCGATCCGCACTACCTGGGCCTGGTGTTCATCTGCTCGTTCGGCGTGGCGAGCTTCTTCGCTTATCTGGCCAATTCGTCCTTCGTGCTGATCGACCACTACGGCCTGTCGCCCACCCTGTATGGCCTGGCGTTCTCGGTCAATGCGGTGGCGTTCATCGGCGCGGCGCAGTTCACCGGCGGCCTGGGCAAGCGCTACGGCCTGCCGCGGCTGGTGCGCACCGCGGTGGTGGGCTACAGCGTGGTGATGGTGGCGCTGCTGCTGCTCAATCTCGCCGGCATCGACAACCTGGGCGTGCTGATGGCCCTGCTGTTCGTCGGCTATGGCTTCCTCGGCCTGGTGATGCCCAGCTCCGCCGTGCTGGCGCTGGAAGAGCACGGCAAGATCGCCGGCACCGCCTCGGCCCTGCTCGGCACCATCCAGTTCGGCACGGGCGCCGTGGTGATCGGCGTCGTCGGGCGTTTCCTGGATGGCACGGCGCGGCCGATGCTGGCCGGCATCGCGGCCTGCTCGGTGATCGCGCTGGTGCTGGCGCAGCGCACGCTGCGCCACCGGCCCGCACCGGTGGCGGAAGCGTCGGCGGACTAAACGATCAAGTCAGCACGGTGTGGGCGTGGAACGGCAGCAGGGTGGCGCCGGTCCGCGCCACCGCCGGTTCGGCCAGTTCGAGCTTGTCCTTGCGCGCATCGAGCACCACCAGGATGCGGCCGGAGGCGATCTCGTCGCGGAAGCGGCGATGGATCACGTCCGGCACCTCGCTGCCGATCAGCGCGCCGGTCCAGCAGCCCACCGCGGCACCGGCCACCGCCGCGAAGCCGGCGCCCGCCAGGGGCACGCCCAGCGGCGGCACGGCGGCCGCCAGCAGGCCCAGCAGCAGGCCGGAACCGCCGCCGCAGGCCACGCCGCGGATCGCCGAGGGCACGAAGTCGGTGCGGCCGGTCATGCGGTGATCGGGGATCCTGGCCAGCTCGATATCGTCGCGGGCGACGAAGCAGATGTCGCTGTCGTCGATACCGGCGTCGAGCGCGGCGCGCATCGCGGCGCGCGCCGCGTCCACATCGGGCGTGCTGAATACGCAGCGGGTCTTCATGGCGACCTCCCGCCGGCGAACCGGCGCGGTGAGCCCCGCGCGGTGCGGTCGTCCGGGCCGCCGCGCGAGGCGTGGCTTCCTGCGGCGTATTGTTGGCCTGCTTGAGTAAGCAGGGCGTGCGCTGCTTGTTATCGCCGCGTGGCGCTCCCGGCGCCGCATGGCTTGCGCTAAGGTGCGCGCCGATGCACAGCGGATGCCGCCATGACACCGAACGTCTTTGACTCGCCCCAGCTGGACCTGCTGGGCGGCCAGGCCGAGCCCGCGCAGACCCACCGCCTGTTCTTCGCCCTGCTGCCGGACGAGGCCACGCGCGCCGCTTTCGCCGGCGTCGCCGACATGCTGAAAGCCGGCCAGCCCGGCCTGCGCCTGCGCTGGGTGTCGCCGGCGCGCTACCACGCCACCGTGCATTTCCTGGGCGACCATCCGATGCTGCGCGACGACATCGTGCAGGCCGCCACCCGCGCCGGCGATGCGCTGCAGGCCGGTGCCTTCGAATGGACGCTGGACTACGCGGCCAGCTTCCACGGCCGCGAACCGCCCTGCATCCTGCGTTCGCGCGAGGTGCCCGCGCCGCTGCTGCAGCTGTGGAGCCAGCTGCGCGAAGGCCTGATCCGCGCCGGCCAGGGCGCGCATCTGTCGCGCACGTTCACCCCGCACGTCACCCTGGGCTACAGCCGCGGCGGCCTGCTGCCGGAGCTTCCGGTGGGGCCGCTGGCCTGGCGCGTGCAGCAGCTGGCGCTGGTGCACAGCGTGGTCGGGCAGGGCGATTACCGGCTGCTGCACAGCTGGCCGCTGGCCTGAGCGGAGGTGCCGAAGGTCCTGGCTCCCGGCCCGCGGTTTAGGCGCACAATGCCGCTCCCAACCCACCGCGGAGTCCCGTCATGCGCACGACCGTTCTCGCAGCGTTGATCGTCCTTGCCCTGCCGCTGGCCGCCGCGGCACAGCCGCCGAAGCCCGCCGGCGCCATGCCCGCCAACGTCGCCGCCGCGGTCGCCGATCCGGCGCGCAAGGCGGACGCCGCCAACGACGCGCGCCGCAAGGGCGGCGAGCTGCTGGCCTTCGCCGAAGTGAAGCCCGGCCAAAGCGTGGTCGACCTGATTCCCGGCGGCGGTTACTTCACCCGCTTGTTCAGCGCCGCCGTCGGCGACGGCGGACATGTCTACGACGTGTGGCCCAACGAGTATGCGCAGGAAGCCGATTCCGACGTAAAGGCCTCCAACGCGCTCGCCGCGCAGCCGCACTACAAGAACGTCAGCGTGCTGCTGCAGCCGGGCAACCAGTTCAGCGTGCCCAAGCCGGTCGACATGGTGTTCACCTCGCAGAACTACCACGACTACCCGGACAAGTTCATGGGCAAGATCGATCCGGCCGTGCTCAACAAGCAGGTGTTCGATGCGCTCAAGCCCGGCGGCCTGTTCGTGATCGTCGACCACGTGGCCGAAGCCGGTTCCGGCATGCGCGACACCGATACCTTGCACCGCATCGATCCGGCCATCGTCAAGAAGCAGGTGGAAGCGGCGGGCTTCGTGTTCGACGGCGAAAGCAACGTGCTGCGCAATCCCGCCGATCCGCACGACATCAAGGTCTTCGACAAGGCCATACGCGGGCATACCGATCAGTTCGCGTACCGGTTCCGCAAGCCGGGTTGAGCGCTTGAGCGGCTCTGAAGAACAAGCGCCGGGAGGCTCCGCGCCTCCCGGCGATCCGCGGCCGGTAAGGCCCATCGAACCCGACGCGCTCGACTGCTGCGGCGAGGGCTGCGTGCCCTGCATCTACGATCTGTACGAAGCGGCGCTGGACCGCTACAAGGCGGCGCTGGCGGAATGGCTGGAACGCCATCCGGAAGCGCCCAAGGATCAGTAGCCTTTTTCGCGCGGCACGGAATCGAACTGGTGCTGCAGATCCTGCTGGCAGCGCGCGACCTGCGCCGGTGCGAAGCGCGCCGGCCAGGCTTCGCTGAGATCGGGCATGGCCTCGAGCGCGCGATGATCGCGCAGCAGCTGCGCCATCGACAGGTAATGCGCCACGTGCAACGTCTTGCCGAGCGGAGACAGCGTTTCCGGCGCCTGTTCCTGCGCATGTTCGGACAGCGCCTGGATCACCGCGCCCGGCAGTTCCCAGTGGCGCGCGGCGCGCAAGGTCAGGCTCGCGCCCAGCTGCGCGCAGCCTTCGAGGAAGGCGGGGCTCAGCGTCTCGGGCGCGGCAATCTCTTCCATGCTCAGCAGATGGATCACCGCACCGGTGCCGGTATTGCACACGATGCCGGCCAGGTAAGCCTCGAACGGATCGCAGCCGGCGAACTTGCCGAGAAACGCGCTGGCATGCGCGCAGCGTTCGGCGTGATCCCACAGCCGCTGTCCCGCCACCAGGCCGTGCACGCCAGCGCTGGCCTGCAGGATCGGTTTCATCATGTGCTGGGTCGCCACGCGGCGCAGCCCGTCCTGGCCCAGCAGCACCACCGCGTGCTGCAGGCTCTGGATCGAATGCAGGGTGCGGTAGTAGATGCTGCGGCTGACCCGCATCACTTCGCCGACCAGCATCGGATCGCGCCCGACCAGGCGCGCCAGCTCGGCGCCGGCCACGTCGTCGTTCTTCAATGCCAGCAGCAGCTGCGGCAGCACCGCGGGCAGGCGCGGCAGGCTGCGCACGTCGAAGCGCTCGGCCACGATCTGCAGGCGCCGCAGCAGGGCGGCCTCGTTCGGGTTGGCACCCTGGCGCGCGTCGGGCAGGCCGAGCATGAAGCGCTGGAAGCGTTCGGCCAGCGCAGCCAATTCCGGCGCGGGGGCGGGCGCAGGCGCTGCCAGCGGAGCGGCCGGCGCCCTGGCCGGGCGCTGGAACTGCGCGCGCGCCAGCGGCTGTACGGCGGGCAGGGGCGAGGGGGCGAAGAAGCGCCTTAGCCAGTACATCGTGTGGTTCTCCCCTGCTGCCGCGGACGCGGTCTCCCCGCCGGGTTATCGGCTGCCCGGATCGAAGCTGTAGAGCATGGGCCGCCCGCGTCGCCGGCTCTGCAGGCCGGTCGACATTTTCTGTACCGGGGAGGCTGGCAATGCCCCGGTCCGCCCCCAGATCGGGAGCTTCGCCGCGAGGACACTCCATGATTCCGTTTTCCGTACTCGATCTGGCGCCGGTCACCCAGGGCAGCACGCCGGCGCAGGCCTTCGCCAACAGCCTGGACCTGGCCCGCCTGGCCGAGCGCCTGGGCTACCGGCGCTACTGGCTGGCCGAGCACCACAACATGCCCGGCATCGCCAGCGCCGCCACTTCGGTGCTGATCGGCCATATCGCCGGCGGCACCTCGAGCATCCGCGTCGGCGCCGGCGGCATCATGCTGCCCAACCACGCGCCGCTGCAGGTGGCCGAGCAGTTCGGCACGCTGGCTTCGCTGTATCCCGGCCGCATCGACCTGGGCCTGGGCCGCGCGCCCGGCACCGACCAGCCGACGGCACGCGCGCTGCGCCGCTATTACGAGAGCGCCGATGCGTTCCCCGAAGACGTGCAGGAGCTGCTGAGGTATTTCCAGCCGGCGCAGGCCGGCCAGCCGGTGCGCGCGGTGCCCGGCGCGGGTATCGACGTGCCGGTGTGGATCCTCGGCTCCAGCCTGTTCGGCGCGCGCCTGGCCGCGGCGCTGGGCCTGCCGTATGCATTCGCTTCGCACTTCGCGCCGGATGCGATGGACGAGGCACTGGCGTTGTATCGCCGCGATTTCCGCCCGTCGGAACACCTGGCGCGGCCTCACGCGATGCTCGGCATCAACGTGATCGCGGCCGAAAGCGATGCGCAGGCGCGCAAGCTGTTCACCACCCAGCAGCAGAGCTTCATCAATCTGCGCCGCGGCATGCCGGGGCTGATTCCGCCACCGATCGACGACATCGAGAGCTACTGGACGCCGACCGAGAAGTTCGGCGTGGAGCGCGCGCTGGCCTGTTCGGTGGTGGGCGATGCGCGTTCGGTGCGGGAGGGCTTGCTCGCGTTTATCGGGCGTCACCAGCCGGATGAGCTGATGATCACGGCGAATGTGTTCGAGCATGCGCTGCGCCGCAGGTCGTACGAGATGGTGGCGGCGATCCGCGAAGAACTCACCGCCGCGGCCTAGGCGGATCAAGCCGGCGTAGGTTGGGGTGAGCCGCAGGCGAACCCCAACATCGCAACATCCAAACGCACCGCATTGTTGGGGTTTGCCTGCGGCTCACCCCAACCTACGCCGTGCGGTCGACGCGTTTCTGCAGCGCCATCGCCGCCGCCGGATTCAGATGCTTCGCCGCACTGATGAAATAAACGAACACATCGCGCGGCTCCGCCTTCGCCAGCGGCGCCGCGAAATGCGGCAGCTCTTCGCAATCCTCGCCACGCGCCCAGCGCTGCGCGCGATCGGCCCACTCGTCCAGCGCGGAGGCCGGATACCCCGTCGCCTCGCCATCCGCGCTGCGCATCAGCCGCGCATAGGCGAAATCGCCGGTCAGGTCGGCGATATTCGGATACTCCGGCGAGTCGGTGTACACGGTGGGAATACGCCGCTCGCGCGCCAGCGCCACATACGCATCGCTGAGAAAACTGCGATGCCGCACCTCCAGCACGTGGCGCAGCGGCTTGCCGTTCAATTGGCGCGGCAGCAGGTCGAGAAACGCGGCGATGTCGTCCGCATCGAACGCGCGCGACGGCGGCAACTGCCACAGGATCGGCCCCAGCCGGTCGCCCATTTCGGCCAGGCCGCCGTGCACGAAACTGTCGATGCCTTTGCCGGTGGCCGCCAGGCGCTTGCCCTCCGTGACATAGCGCGGCGCTTTCAAGGAAAACACGAAACCTTCCGGCGTCTCCGCCGCCCAGCGGCCGTAGGTCTCGGCCTTCTGCGCACCGTAGTAAGTGCCGTTGATCTCGATCGCGCGCAGGTGCCGGCTGGCGTATTCCAGCTCGCGCCGCTGCACCAGTCCTTCCGGGTAGAAATTCTTGCGCCAGGGTGCGTAGTTCCAGCCGCCGATGCCGGTGCGGATGCGTTCGGCGCGGGGCGTGGCGCTGCTGAAGAGATCGTCCATCGGGTCGGGTCGCTGGCTTGGCGGGGCGCGGTGGCGGGGCGGCGATGATGCCATGGCGGCGCGTGAACCCGCGGTCGTGACTTCAGGCACGCGCCGCGCGCCGGGGCGAAGCGTATCCAGGCGCATCGCCGTTACGGCATCGACGGATCCGTCCATGAAACCGTTCGCTTACGCCCTGCTGTCGCTGGGTCTTGCCGTGGCAGCGAACGCCGTGGCCGATACACGCGACACCGTGCCGGAAATCTTCGCGCCGGGCGTGGTGTCCGGCCCGGCCAACGAAGACTCCGCCACGTTCTCGCCGGACGGCCACACCGTGTTCTTCGACCGCATCAGCTGGCCGAACGCGGTGATCCTGGAATCGCACAAGATCGGCCACGCCTGGTCCGAGCCGCGCATCGCACCGTTCTCCGGACAATGGCTGGACCACGATCCGGCGATGGCGCCGGACGGCTCCTTCATCGTGTTCACCTCCAACCGTCCCGACACGCCCGGCGGCAAGGCGCTGGATGGCGTGATGGCGAACGGCAAGGTGCAGCATGCGGCGGGCGGGCATCTGTGGCGCGTCGAGCGCAAGGGCGACGGCTGGGGCGAGCCGGTGCGGCTGCCGGATGCGGTCAACAGCAGCACGCGCACCTATGCGCCGAGCGTTGCCGCCGATGGCAGCGTGTATTTCCAGCGTCCGGGCGACGACGACGAGTTCCGCCTGTACCGCACGCAGTACCGCAACGGCACCTACGAGGCGCCGGAGCTGGTGGTGCTGGGCGACGCGGCCGCGCACAAGCTCGATCCGGCGATCGCGCCCGATGAGTCTTTCATCGTGTTCGACGCCGATTACGCGGGGAAGGGCAAGGCCGACCGCCTGTACATCGCCTTCCGCGAAGGCAGCGGCTGGGGCGCGCCGGTCGACCTGGGCGATGCGGTCAACGTCGGCGACCCCTGGGGCGCGCACCTGGGGCCGGACGGCCGCACGCTCTACTTCAGCAGCCATCGCGCGGAGAAAGTGAGCTATCCGCGTTCGCATGAGCAGGCCGAGAAGGACCTGGCGCGCATGCAGGCCTGGGACAACGCCAGCGAAAACATCTGGTCGGTGTCGCTGGCGCCGTGGCTGGAAAGCCGCGGCAAGCCCGCGCACGACTGAGTTGGCAGGCGCCCCGCGGCGGCTGTGACTTTCCGCGCTGGCGCCGGCGCGGCTTTGCCGCGATAGTTGGCCGCTTTCGCCAAGCTGGAGCCGACGATGTCCCGACGAGTCCTGTCCCCGCGCCTGGCCTGCTGCGCCGCGCTGCTGGCCTTTGCCGCTTCCCCGGTCTGGGCGCAGCCGCCGCTGCCCGATAGCGCGCCGGCCGCCTCCGCCAGCGCGGCGCTGCCCGCGCAATTGCAGGACTTCACCGCCTACGTCGACAGCGCGCGCAAGCAGTTCGAGGTGCCGGGCATCGCGGTGGCCATCGTCAAGGACGGCAAGGTGGTGCTGGAGCAGGGCTTCGGCGAGAAAGAGGCCGGCAAGTCCGGCGCGGTGGATGCCCACACGCTGTTCGCCATCGCCTCCAACACCAAGGCCTTTACCGCCGCCTCGCTGCAGATCCTGGCCGAGCGCGGCAAGCTGAAGATGGACGACCGCGTGATCGACCATCTGCCGTGGTTCCAGATGTCCGACCCGTACGTCACGCGCGAGATGC
Source organism: Dyella marensis (assembly GCF_049532885.1). NCBI lineage: Bacteria > Pseudomonadati > Pseudomonadota > Gammaproteobacteria > Lysobacterales > Rhodanobacteraceae > Dyella > Dyella marensis. Next base: position 3,443,058 of record NZ_CP064029.1, on the reverse strand, counting down.
GCATCCGCGACCTGCTCGCCCACCGCAGCGGCTTAGGCTTGGGCGCGGGCGACCTGCTGTACTGGCCGCCCACCAGATACAGCACCAGGGAAGTGGTGCAGCGCCTGCGCGAGGTGCCGCTGGCCACCAGCTTCCGCAGCGCCTACGCCTACGACAACATCCTGTTCGCGGTGGCCACGCTGGTGATCGAGGAAACCTCGGGCCAGAGCTACGCCGACTTCGTGCGCGACAACCTGTTCAAGCCGGTAGGCATGGACGAGTCGCTGGTCGACATGACCTATCTGAAGCCCGGCATGGACGTAGCCATGGGCCACGCCAAGTTCGATTTCAAGGACCTGAAGCCGGTGCCGCCGATGGCCTGGGTCAACAACCCCGGCGCCGGCGGCATCTATGCCAGCGTGCACGACCTGACCAAGTGGATGAACGTGCAGCTGGCCGGCGGCGCGCTGCCGGACGGCAAGCGCCTGTTCAAGGAAGAAAGCCAGAAGCAGATGTGGTCGATGCTCACGCCGATGCGCATCGGCGAACCGCCGGTGCCGGAACTGGCCGCGGTCAAGCCGAACTTCGCCGGCTACGGCGAGGGCTGGTTCCTGACCGACTACCGCGGGCAGCGCCTGGTGTGGCACACCGGCGGCTGGCCGGGCATGGTCTCGCGCCTGACCCTGGTGCCGGAGCTGAAGCTCGGCGTGGTGGTGCTGACCAACCAGGAATCCGGCGCCGCGTTCAACGCGGTCACCTATCGTGTGCTCGATGCGTACCTGGGCCGCGACAAGACCGATTGGGTCGCCGCGTATGCCGCCGCGGTGAAGAAGTCCGAAGACAAGGCCGACGACAGCTGGAAGCAGCACGAGGCCGCGCGCGACAGGAACGGCAAGCCCTCGCTGGCCGTCGCCAGGTATGCCGGCACCTATCGCGACCGCTGGTACGGCGACGTCGTGGTCGCGCAGGAGGGCGGCAAGCTGCGCCTGACCTTCAGCAAGACGCCACAGCTGGTGGGCACCATGACGCCGTGGCAGCACGACACCTTCGTGGTGCGCTGGGACGACCGCTCGCTCAATGCCGACGCCTTCGTCAGCTTCACCCTCGATGCCGACGGCGCGATCCGCGAGGCGCGCATGGAGCCGATCTCGCCGCTCACCGATTTCAGCTTCGACTTCCAGGACCTGCGCCTGGCGCCGGTGAAGAACGCCAAAGACGATTGAACCCCGGCGGCGGCGCAGGGGGCTGCGCCGCCGTCTTCCCCATCCGGTTTTCAGGGAGAACGCCATGCTGCTTCGCCGTCCCGTCGCCGCCGCGCTGCTGGGCCTTGCGCTCATCGGCAGCGCGCAGGCCCGCAACGATGCGCCGGTTGCGCATCACTATGTCCAGGTGCAGCTCGGCGGCGCGCAGACCGCGCCGGTCGGCGGGCGCCTGCTGCTGTTCGTCACCAGCGCCGCGGCGGCCAAGGCCGAGGCGAAGGACGGCAAGGTGGAGGAAGTCGACGTCAATCCGCTGCATCCGGACCAGACCCTGGTGGCCGCGCGCGAAGTGGCGCGGCTGGCGCCCGGCGACACGGTCAGCCTGGATGCCGACGACATCGCCTTTCCCGGCCCGCTGGCCAAGCTGCCGGCCGGCGACTACCTGGTGCAGGCGGTGCTCGATGCCAACCACAACTACAACTACAGCGGGCGCGGCGCGGGCGACGTGGTCAGCGAGGTGACGCCGGTGCATCTGCCGGCGGCGACGCTGCCCGTGCTGCAGTTGAGCAGGGCGCTGCCGGCGCGCGAAGCGTGGACCTTGCCGCCGTCCACCTCGAAAGACATGCGCGATGCGATGGCTGCTGCGCGCGAGCATGCGCGGCCGATCGATTTCGTCAGCCCCGCGCTGTCGGCGTTCTGGGGCCGGCCCATCCATATGCGCGGCTGGGTGCTGCTGCCGCCGGACTACGAGGCGAAGAAGGCCGAGCGTTATCCGGTGGTGTACTACACGCACGGCTTCGGCGGCGGCGGCGACCGCCTGTACGGCCCGATCGCCAACAGCTACGCGGCGACCGCCAAGGGCGAGATGCCGCCGATGATCTGGGTGTTCCTGGACGAGTCCAGCCCCACCGGTACGCACGAATTCGCCGATTCGGTGAACAACGGCCCCTGGGGCAAGGCGCTCACCGAGGAGCTGATCCCGTCGCTGGAAAAGCAGTACCGCATGGACGGCAAGGCGCAGGGCCGCTTCCTCAACGGGCATTCCTCCGGCGGCTGGGCCACGCTGTGGCTACAGACGCGTTATCCGAAGGTGTTCGGCGGCACCTGGTCGACCTCGCCCGATCCCAGCGACTTCCACGATTTCACCGGCGTGGACCTGTACCTGTCCGATGCCAATGCCTTCCGCAAGCCGGACGGTTCGGCCAACCCGCTGATCCGCGACAAGGGCAAGGTGCTCGCCACCTTCGAGCAGTACGCCAGGCTGGAGCGCGTGCTCGGCGAATACGGCGGCCAGCTCGCCTCGTTCGACTGGGTGTTCTCGCCGCGCGGCGCGGACGGGCGTCCGCAGCCGATGTTCGATCGCGATACCGGCGCGGTCGATCCGGCGGTGGCGGCGTACTGGATCGAGCATTACGACATCGCGCACCGCCTGCAGAAGGAATGGCCGGCGTTGAAGCCGGACCTGGACGGCAAGATCCACCTGATCGTGGGCACCGCCGATACGTTCTACCTGGACGGCGCGGCGCATCGCCTGAAGGCCGTGCTCGACGGACTGCATGCGAAGGCCGAGGTGCGCTTCATTCCGGACCGCACGCATTTCGATCTGTACGTGCAGGGCGACGACCGCTGGGCCTTGCTCAAGCAGATCACCTGGGAGATGTACGGCATCGCGCGTCCGGGTTCGACGTTGAAGCCGCCCGCGAAATAAGGTGTGCGGCGTAGGTTGGGGTGAGCCTTCGGCGAACCCCAACGATGCGATGCGTCTGGATCGGGCCATGTTGGGTTCGCCTCCGGCTCACCCCAACCTACGCCAGCCGGTTTGCGACGGGCGGATGAAAGCCCTGCGCAAGAGCTTGCGAAACAGCACGATGAATGATGAACGCGCCATGCCCCCACGCATGGCGCGTTGTTTTTTTTGATGCATAGTCGCGCCGCGTGCGCCGGTCGGCGCATGTGTTTCGCGGCGGCATGGGGGCAAGGGCGGCACCCGCGGCGAAGCAACGGAAGGTCAATCGCGCTGGAGGGAGTACAGATGAAATCGTTCGTTTCGATCGCAGTGATGGCGGCCTGCCTGTTGGCCGGTCCGGCCGTGTTCGCGCAGCAGGCGTCGGCGCCGGCCGGTTCCACCGGCCAGTGCAAGGACGGCAGCTACACCGATCACGCCACCAAGAAGGGGGCCTGCTCCGGCCACAAGGGCGTGAAGGAGTGGTACGCCGCGGCCGCCGCGGCTGCGGCTGCCGCACCGGCGGCTGCGCCTGCTGCCGCGGCTCCCGCCGCACCCGCGCCGACGCCGCAGGCGGCTCCCGCCGCAGCGTCGGCACCCGCCGCCGCGGCCGCGCCGAAGAAGCCGATGCCAATGCCGCCGTCGCCCAACTCGCAGCCGGCGCCGGGCGGTGGCCCGGGCATGGTGTGGGTGAATGCGAGCAGCAAGGTCTATCACTGTCCGAGCGACAAGTGGTACGGCAAGACCAAGCAGGGCTCGTACATGAGCGAAGCCGATGCGAAGGCCAAGGGCTATCACGGCGATCATGGCAAGGCTTGCACGCCGTAACCGCGTAGCGTCGCGGCGTTGAAAACAGAAAGGGCTGGCGTTTCCGCCAGCCCTTTTTTGTTTGGTACATGCCGCGCGCTATCCAGGCCGTCATCCCGGCGCAGGCCGGGATCCAGTGGCGACACCGCCCGGTGATGACGCGGCGCCACCAAGCCAGCATTGGGACGTAAGCACGACAGCGTGCAAGGTGGTCGTTACTGGATCCCGGCCTGCGCCGGGATGACGCACCAGGGCAGGCCGTTTCGTTTTTTGTGTTGCGCGACGTTGGGGTTCGCTGTGCTCACCCCAACCTGTGTCACTTCACGACTGGCAGGCTGATCGCGCTCAGCGTCCCCGGCGCGTGCCACACGCGCTGCGTCGCCTTGCGGTAATCGCCCGGCCTGGCGTCGAAGATGTTCGGCACGAAGGTCTGCGGATTGCGGTCGTACAGCGGGAACAGCGTGGACTGCACCTGCACCATGATGCGGTGGCCGGGCTGGAACACGTGGTTCACCGTCGGCAGGCCGAAGCTGTACAGCAGCGGCTGGTCCGCGGCGATCGCCTGCGGATGCTCGAAGCTGGTGCGGTAGCGGCCGCGGAAGATATCCAGCGAGATCGGCAGCTCGTAGCCGCCCATGTCGGGGTCGGAGGCCACCGTGTCCGGATACACGTCGATCAGCTTCACCGCCCAGTCGCTGTCGGTGCCGCTGGTCGACGCATACAGGTTCACCTGCGGCGCGCCGCCGACGTGCAGCGGCGCCGTCAGCGGTTCGCTGACGTAGGTGAGCACGTCCGGACGGCCGTCGACGAAACGCTGGTCGGTGACCAGCCAGCGCGTCCACGCATCGTGGTCGGCGAAGTGCACCGGGCGCGGCAGGTACGGCACCGGCTTGGCCGGATCGGAGACGTATTCGTCGTACTTCGACGCACTGCCGGCCGGCGCCTCGAACGAGAGCTTGCCATCGGCTTCCAGGTACAGCGCCTTCGGCTTGCTGGCGCAGCCGCTGTCGCAGCTGAGCGGCCAGGTCTTGAAGCGGTCCCAGCGGTTCTCGCCGGTGTTGTAGATCAGCACCGGCGGCGTGTTCGCCTTCGGCGCGCCGTCCACCAGGTACTGGTCGAAGAACGGCTTGAGCACGTCGCGGCGGAACTGCAGGGCGGTGTCGCCGTCCCACTTCAGCGGGCCCAGCGAGGTGCCGTCGTAATTCACCTGGCTATGGCGCCACGGGCCCATCACCAGGAAGTTCTTGTCGTTGCCCTTGTCCTTCGGTTCCGTCGCCTCGTAGCTGTGGATGGCGCCCCACATGTCTTCCTGGTCCCACAGGCCCTGCAGCCACATGGTCGGCACCTTCAGCGGCTGCTGCGCCATGATCTTGTCCAGCGCCTGGCCCTGCCAGAACGCGTCGTAGGCGGGGTGCTCGTCCAGCTTCTTCCAGAACGGCAGCTGCTCGAAGCCGTTGGCGCGCGCGTAGTCGCCGGCGGAGCCGGCTTCGAGGAAATTGCTGTAGTCGTCGTAGCCGTCGCGCGGCGCGGACGAGCCCTTGCCCTTCTGCGCGGTCTGGCCGCGGATATAGTCGAAGTTGGTCTGGCGGTAGGCGCCGTAGTGGAACCAGTCGTCGCCCATCCAGCCGTCGACCATCGGGCTTTCCGGTGCGGCCACCTTCAGCGCCGGATGCGGGTTGATCAGCGCCATCACCACGGTGAAGCCTTCGTACGACGAGCCGAGCATGCCGACCTTGCCGTTGGATTCGGGCAGGTTCTTCACCAGCCAGTCGATGGTGTCGTAGGCGTCGGTGGAGTGGTCGACTTCGCTGGAGTTGAGCGGGCCGCGCAGCGGGCGCGTCATCACGTAATCGCCTTCGGAGCCGTACTTGCCGCGCACGTCCTGGAAGACGCGGATATAGCCGCCGCGCACGAACACTTCGTCGCCCTGCGGCAGCTCGGCCAGCATGCTCGACGACTCCAGCCGCGCGGCGCGGCCGCTGGCGTTGTACGGCGTGCGGGTGAGCAGGATCGGCGCGTGCCTGGCGCCCTTGGGGATCACGATCACGGTGTGCAGCTTCACGCCGTCGCGCATCGGGATCATCACCTCGCGCTTGACGTAGTCGAAGCCCGTGGTGGGCGATTCGAACTTGGCCGGGATGTCCGGCGTGAGCGGCGCGGTCTGCGCCTGGGCAAGGCCGGCGCCGAGGACGGCGGCGAGCGCGGCGGCAAGAAGAAGCGGGCGGCTGATCGACATGAAACCTCCAGGCAGGGCCGCAAGGCGGTCCATCGCGGGCGGCGTGAAGGGGATGGGAGAATGAACGCCGACTTTACGGTCATCGCCGGATGGTGCCCACCATGACTTCTTGCCTATGGCTTGCGCTGCTTCCGGGACGGGTGCCGTATGCGCAGGATCGGAACCGCGGCGGCGGAGTAGTGCGCCGATCCTGGGCGGCGCCACCTCACGGAGAGCCAGCATGAAAGACCAGACCCGCCACCGCTACGTGCAAGGCATCGAGCGCGCGGTCGCGCTGCTGCAGCGCGCCGTCGACAGCGGCGCCGAGCTGCCCGACCCGGCCCAGCTGGCCGAAGCGGCGCATCTGTCGGCCTTCCATTTCCACCGCATCTACCGCGCGCTTACCGGCGAAACGCCCGGCGGCACGGTGCTGCGGCTGCGCCTTCTGCGCGCGCTGAAGCTGCTGGCCGATCCCGCGCAACCGGTGACCGATGCCGCGCTGGCGGTGGGCTATGAAACGCCGCAGGCGTTCGCGCGCGCGTTCCGCCAGGCCTATGGCGCCTCGCCCAGCGAACTGCGCGCGCAGCCGGAGCGCGTGGCGCAGGCGATCGAGCAATCCAGCCGCGCGCCGACGCCTGCGCACGAAGCGGCGGAGCTGCGCGTGGAAGTGGTTTCGATGGAGCCGTTCCGGGTGATCGCGGTGCGCCATCGCGGGCCGTTCGACGGCCTGGACAAGGTCTATCTGCGGCTGTTCGAGTGGGCGGCCACGCAGGGCCTGGTGGAGCACGTCAGCGGCGTCTACGGCGTGCTGCACGGCGATCATCGCGACGCGCCGCCGGAAGGCGTCGATTTCGACTGCGCGGTGGCGTTCGATCGCCCGGCGGAACCGGGCGCGGGCCTGATCGCCGAACAACTCGGCGGCGGCCAGTGGGCGCGCTATCGCCACGTCGGCAGCTTCGACCTGCTCGACGACGCCACCGACGCGCTGCTCGCGCACTGGCTGCCCGGCAGCGGCCGCGAGCTGCGCGACCTGCCGTTCTTCCATCACTACCTGGACGACCCCGAGCAGACACCGGAAGCGTTGCTGCGCACCGACATCTACCTGCCGGTGGCATAGGGCGTCAGCTGGCCGGCGGCGTGGCCGGCGGCGGCGCGCCGAACTGCGCGTCGACGCTGGTACGCGATTCCGATGGCGGACGGCGCAGCACCATGTCCTGCGGCGTCGACATCGGCAGCTGCGCGTTGGCCAGCCGCTCGAGCATCTCGAACAGCAGGTCGCTCTTCACCGCGGCGACTTCGCGCGGGCTGCCGACATAGGCCGTGCACACGAAGATCAGCGACTGTCCGTCGATGGTGTCCAGCTGCACGCTGGGCTTGGGCGTTTCCAAGGTGGAGGGGTGTTCGCCCATCGTGCCCAGCAGCACCTTGCGCGCCTTGCCGGCGTCGGTGCTCAGCGGCAGCGGCAGGCGGATCTGCACGCGGCCGAGCGCGCCGGCCTGGGTCACGTTGCGCACGTTCTGGGTGATCAGCTGCGAGTTCGGCACGATCACGGTGGAGCGGTCGCCCTGCTGGATTTCGGTAGCGCGCACGTTGATGCGCTTGATGTCGCCTTCCACGCCCGCGCCCGGCAGGCTGACCCAGTCGCCGACCTTCACCGGCCGCTCGGCCAGCAGGATCAGGCCCGAGATGAAGTTCTGCACGATCGCCTGCAGGCCGAAGCCGATGCCCACCGACAGCGCCGAGGCCACCCAGGTGATGCTCTGCAGGTCCACCTTCAGCGCGCCCAGCACCAGCACGAACACCAGCACGCCGCAGACGTAGCCGAGCAGGGTGACGATGGACATCTGCATGCCCGGGTCCAGCGCGGTCTTCGGCAGCAGCTGCTGCGACAGCCAGCGCTTGACCAGGCGGATCGCCGCCACGCCGGCCACCAGCACGCCGAGCGCGCTGAAGATATTGCCCGGCACGATCGACAAGGTGCCGATGGTGCGCCCGGCGAACAGCTGGCTGCCGCGTTCGAACAGTTCGTCGGGGCCGGCGTTGTAGGGCGACAGCAGCGAGGAGATCGCCAGCAGCAGCAGGAGCGCGCGGGTCACCCCGGACAGCACCACCGCGGCTTGCTCCATCCGCACGGGCGACACGCCGAAGGATTCGTGCATGCGCGAACCGGTGCGCGAATCCGGCGAGAGCAGGCTCTCGAACACGTCGTTGAGCAGATGCATCAGCAGGTACACGGTGCCGACGATCACGCCGCCGCGCAGCATCTGCCGCGCCTCGAAGAAGGCGAGGGCGATATAGCCGGTGAGCAGGCTCAGCGCCAGCGTTACCACGCCGGCGAACGCCACCGCCACCAGCAGGCCCACCCACAGCGGCCGCTTGCCGGGCGCGGTGCCGGCGGCGAGCAGGGCGCGCCGCGCGCGGCCCATGCGCAGCAGCGCCGCCGCGATCAGCCCCGCTACCAATAGCGAGAGCAAGCCGTTGACGGCCACCGTGGCCGACAGGGATGCGGAAACCTGCGCGGTGATGCGCTCGGCCAGCCCGATCAGCAAGGTGCACCAGGCCAGCAGCGGCGGGAACGGACGCAGGCGGCGCGCGAGATCGTCGCTCAGCGCCGGCATGCGCCACGACGGACGGCCGGAGCTGAGCAGCGCGCGGCCCAGGCCGGCGATATACGCGGCGATCCAGGCCAGCATCACCAGCGATGCGAACAGCCCGCCGATCTCCTCGCCCAGGGTGCCGTTCCAATCCAGCCCCAGGTACAGCAGATAGGCGGCGAAGCCGAAGGTGAGCGTGGTGCCCAGGGTGATGAACAGCGCCAGCGCGCTGCGGCGCAGATGGCCGGCCGGCATGCGGTCGCTGGTCAGGCGCAGCAGCGCCTGTTCCAGCAGGCGGCGGCCCACCGCGAACAGCGCGATGGCGGCCAGCGTGCAGATAAAGAACGGCGTGCGGTTGCCGGGCTGCCAGGCCTTGCTCATCGCCGTCCAGGTATCGCGGCCCAGTTCCGCCAGGCCGGCGCGGTCGTCCGGCGCATTGCGCGACAGCGAGGACCAGAACGCGAGGCTGAGCGGCGAGGAGGTGCGCTGGCTGAGCCGCGCTTCGAACAGCTGGCGGCGCAGCCCGACGATCTGCCCGGCAAGCTGGGCGCTTTCCAGGCTCACCGTCTTGGCCTGCTTCATCTGCGCATCGAGATCGGCCTTGTCCTTGCCCAGCTGCTTGCGCTGGTTGGCCACCTCCGGCGGTTCGCCGGGCTGGCCTTTTTCCGGCGCGGGCCCGAGCACGTCGAGCTTGGCTTTCAGCGCATCGGACTGCGGCGACAGCGAGGCGACCAGCTGATCGGCCTGCTGCTGCAGCGCCTGCGCGCGCGAGCGCAGGTCCTGCAGGGCGGCGTCGCCGAGCTTGTCGGTGTCGGCCAGCGTCTGGCGCAGCTGCTCGAGCTGGCCGTTGAGCTGGTCCACGGTGACCGGTGCGGCGGCGGCGGAGGACGGTGCATCGGGAGCGTCCTGGGCCAGGGCCAGGGAGCCGCCGCCGATGGCGAGGATGAGGATCAGCGCGATGCGAAGCAGGATGGACATGGCGGCATGATCCGGAGGCATGGGTGTACGGTCAATCAAGCCTGCGCCTTTTTTCTTGACGGGGTGTTCAGCGCCCCGGCGTCAGGCTTCCCCGATGGACTGGATGACGATGGCCGAGGCAGTGCCCGCATGGGATGGCGACGTGGCCAAGGCGCGCGCCTTGCAGAGTGCGCTGGCCGGGCGCGTCAGCCTGGTGGAGGATTTCGCCGAACCCGCGCGCATCGCCGGCGTGGATGTCGGTTTCGAGGAACAGGGCGCGATCACCCGCGCCGCCGCGGTGCTGCTCGATGCGCGCAGCCTGCAGCCGCTGGCGCATACGGTGGCGCGGCTGCCGACGCGCATGCCGTATATCCCCGGCCTGTTGTCGTTCCGCGAATTGCCCACGGTGCTGGAAGCGCTGGCGGGCTTGCCGGAGCAGCCCGGGCTGGTGTTCGTCGACGGGCAGGGCATCGCGCATCCGCGCGGGCTGGGCATTGCCGCGCACCTGGGCGTGATCACCGGGCTGCCGACGATCGGCGTGGCGAAGACGATCCTGGTCGGCGTGCACGAGCCGCTGGGCGAGCGGCGCGGCGACAGCGTGCCGCTGATGTATCGCGGGCGGACGATCGGCACGGTGTTGCGCAGCAAGGAGCGGGTACGGCCGCTGATCGTGTCGCCGGGGCATCGGGTGAGTATCGAGGGCGCGGCGCGGCGGGCGCTGGCGGCGTGCACGAAGTACCGGTTGCCGGAGCCGACGCGGTGGGCCGACAAGTTGGCTTCCCGCCGCTGAGCTCTTAACCCCCTCTCCCCTGCGGGGAGAGGGCTGGGGTGAGGGGGACCTACGGAGCGATGAAGCAAGAGCACAGAAGCGAGCGACGCTTCGTCGATCCGCCGTCTCGAGCACCCGCCCCTCATCCGGCTGCCGCCACCTTCTCCCCGGAGGGGCGAAGGATTCACTAGATGTGTTCTTCCTCTCGCGTGTGCTCCCGCCGAAACCTCGCCGGCGTCGTCCCCATGTAATGCCGGAACGCCTTCCCGAACGCCGCCTCCGACTGATACCCCACGTCCTGCCCGATATCACCGGTGCGCCGCCGCGTACGCAGCAGCAGATCGCCGGCGATCTGCATGCGCAGGCGCGCCAGGCATTCCCCCGGCGTCATCCCCGCACGTTCGCCGAAATGCCGCGCGAAACTGGCGCGCGACATCGCCGCGACACGGCCCAGCTCCTCCAAGGTCCACGGGTGCGCAGGTTCCGCCAGCATCGCCTGCACCGCGCCGCCCAGGCGCGCGTCGGCCAGCAGCGGCAGCAGGCCGTGCACGTCGCCGGTGGCATACGCGCGCAAGGCCAGCGCGAACAAGGCATGGGTCAGCGCGGTGACCACGGCCAGCGCGCCGGGCTGGCGCTGGCCGGCCTCGTGCCGCATCAGCGCCACCAGCGCCTGCAGGGCTTCCATCCCGGCCGTGTCGCGCAGGGAAACCTTCAGCGTGCCGGGCAGGGTGGACAGCAGCAGGCTGGCCGAGGCGGGGGCGTAGCGGAAGCGGCCGCACAAGAGGTCCAGTTCCGGCGCGCCGTCGCCGTTGCGGCGCAGCGGCAGCAGGCCGTCGTGTTCCACCCGCACCGGCGCCGTGCGGCGCTGCCCGCGGCGGTCGCGGATCAGATGGGCGGCGCCGTGCGGGAAGATCACCAGGTCGCCGGCCTGCATGTCCAGCGAGGGCTCGCCGGCGGGTTCGATCGCGCAGCCGCCGTCCAGCACCAGGTGGAACAGCGCTTCGCCGCGCGGCGCCTCGGCATGGTCGACGGCGAAGCCGCCGGCGAACTGGCAGCGCACGTCCAGGTTGCCCTGCAGTTGCGCGAGCTGGATCAGACGGCTGAGGGCGTCCATGAGACGTTCGCGCCAACAATGGAGTCGCGCGAGTATTCAGCGCAGCGGCGGGCGGCGCAACACTGCGCAGCACGGCGGGCAGGCCGCCCGCTCCCTGCCATCCCGAGGAGAACCGCCATGCTCGACTGGGTCCAATACCGCAACGAACTGCTGGGCCGTATCGGCGAAATCGGCAAGCTCAGCCCCGGCACCCTGGCCGGCTACCAGACGCTCAGCAGCGCCGGCGAAAAGACCGGCCACCTCGACGGCAAGACGCGCGAACTGATCGCGCTGGCGGTGGCCGTGACCACGCGCTGCGACGGCTGTATCACCGTGCATTCCGCCGCGGCCCTGAAGCAGGGCGCCAGCCACGAAGAGATCGCCGAGGCGCTGGGCGTGGCGGTGGCGCTGAATGCGGGCGCGGCGCTGGTGTATTCGGCGCGCGTGCTGGATGCGGTCAGCGCGCACGAAAAGGCTTGATGCGCAGATCCGGCCGCGCGCTCGCGCCGCGGCCGGAACTCGCACGGCATACCAACTTCCAGAGAGACGCGCACATGGATGCAAAGCAGGCGACCGCGGCGGTGCCGTGGCCGGTGAGTCTGTTCGCCAGCGTGATGGGCCTTGCGGGCTTGTCCGCGGCGTGGCGGCTGGCGGCGCGTTACGGCGCGCCGGGCTGGATCGGCGATGGCCTGGCCATGCTGGCGTGGCTGACGTTCCTGTTCCTGGCAGGCGTGCAGCTGCGCCGTGTGTGGAGCGATGGCAAGACGTGGCTGGCGGAACTGCGCCAGCCCGCCACCGCACCGTTCCTGGGCACGTTCTGGATCAGCCTCCTGCTGCTGCCGATGCTGGCGCCGCCGGGCTGGCCGGCGCGCGCGATGTGGCTGCTCGGCGCGGCGGGCATGGTGGTGTGCGCATGGAGGAATTTCCTGCAGTGGACGGCCGGCGCGCTGGACGAAGGGCAGGTGAGCGCGGCCTGGCTGATTCCGGTGGTCGGCCTGCTCGACGTGCCGCTGGCGTTTCCCGCGCTCGGCTGGCCCGCCCTGCGCGAGTGGATGCTGTTCGCGCTGGCGGCGGGTTTCGTGCTGGCGATACCGGTGTTCGCCCTGGTGTTCGGACGGCTGGTCTCGCACACACCGGGGGCGCAGCCGACGCTGCTGATCCTGCTGGCGCCGTTCGCGGTGGGGTTTTCCGCCTATGTGGCGATGGCCGGCGAAGTGGATGCGCTCGCGCGCTCGCTGTTCTATCTGGATCTGTTCCTGCTCGCCGTGCTGCTGCCGCGCGTGTACTCGATGCTGCGCGGGCAGCCGTTCCGCCTGAACTGGTGGGCGCTGAGCTTTCCGCTGGCGGCCAGCGCGGTGGCGGCGCAGCGTTATGCGCTGGCGATGCCGGGCTGGTTCGGCCGTTCGGTTGCCGTGGCGCTGCTGGCGCTGGCCACGCTGGCGATCGGCGCGCTGGCCTGGCGCAGCCTGCGGGGCCTGGCGCGGGGCGACGCGATGGTGCCGGTGCCGGCCGCGCGTTGAACGCCGTCGGCGCGGAAAACCGCCGCGCCGCGTAAAATGCCGCCGTTTCCGCTTTCGAAAGGCCGGCCGGTGAATGCTGCCGCTCTGTCCTCCGCGCACGTGGCGCTGGAGGCCCTGTTCGTTCCCATCGCCACGGGGCAGCTGCGCCTGCCGCCGGACGGGCGCGTGCTGTTCCTGCATGCGCGCGACGGTTTCCGCCTGCGCGAGATGGCGCAGCCGGGCTGGATCTGCGCGCAGAGCTTCAAGCCGTTCGCTGCGGAGCTGGAGCGCAGCGGCCTGCGCGTGGGCGACCCGGCGGTGGACGAACATTTTCCGCTGGTACTGGTGCTGCCGCCGCGGCAGCGCGACGAAGCGCGCGCGCTGTTCGCCCGCGCGGTGCGGCATGCGGCGCCCGGCGGCATCGTGCTGGCGTGCATGGCCAATGCCGGCGGCGCGCGCTCCGGCGAGGCCGACCTGGCGCAGCTGGCTGGCCCGGTCGCGCAGTTGTCCAAGCACAAATGCCGCGTGTTCTGGAGTGCGCCGCTCGGCGAGCGGGTGAATCACACGCTGCTCGAAGCGTGGGCCGCGTTCGACCAGCCGCGCCAGAACGCGGCCGGCTACTGGAGCCGCCCAGGCCTGTTCGCCTGGGATCGCGTCGACGTCGCATCCGCCCTGCTGGCCGCGCATCTGCCGGCCGGCCTGCGCGGGCGCGTGGCGGATCTCGGCGCGGGCTACGGCTATCTGTCCGCGCAGGTGCTGGCGCGCTGTCCGCAGGTGGAGGCGATCGATCTCTACGAAGCCGAAGCGCGCGCGCTGGAGCCGGCGCGCATGAACATGGAAGCCGCGCGGCAGCAAAGCGGCGTGGCGGAGCGCACCGAAGTGCACTGGCACGATGTGGCGGCGGGTCTGCCGGCCCGCTACGACGCCATCGTCAGCAATCCGCCGTTCCACCAGCAGGGACGCGAAGACCTGCCCGAACTGGGCCGCGCGTTTATCGCCGCCGCAGCGTCGGCACTGCTGCCGCATGGAAGTTTCTGGATGGTCGCCAACCGGCACCTTCCCTACGAGGCCACGCTTGCGGGCCGTTTTGCCGAAGTGCGCACCGTGGTGGCACAGGAGGGTTTCAAAGTGATCGAGGCACGGGGCGTGCGCGCATGAAGCTGGTCAAGCTGATCGCCAATCTGGGCTATGGCAGCCGCAAGGACGTGGCCTGGATGTTCCGCGAGGGCCGCATCACCGACGCGCAGGGCGAGGTGCTGTATGCGGACGACAAGGTGCCGCACGAGCAGATCCACGTCGACGGCGAACCGCTGGATCCGCCGCCGGGCCTGGTGCTGATCATGCACAAGCCGGTCGGCTATACCTGCTCGCGCAAGGACCAGGGCCGGGTAGTGTTCGACCTGCTGCCGCCGCGCTACCGCATGCGCGATCCGGCGCTGTCCACCGTGGGCCGGCTGGACCGCGACACCTCGGGCCTGCTGCTGTTCACCGACGACGGCGCGCTGCTGCACCGGATCATTTCGCCGCGCGCGCAGGTGGCCAAGGTGTACGAGGCGGAACTGGCCAGCGATCTGCGCGGCGACGAAGGCGCGCTGTTCGCCAGCGGCACGATGATGCTGGAGGCCGAGCGCGAACCGCTGGAGCCGGCGCAGCTGGAGGTACTGGGGCCGCGCCGCGCGCGCCTGTCCATTACCGAAGGGCGCTACCACCAGGTGCGGCGGATGTTCGCCGCGGTGGGCAATCACGTGGAGGCGCTGCACCGCGCCTCGGTGGGCGGCCTGGTGCTGAGCGAAGGCTTGGAACCCGGCGCCTGGCGCATGCTTGCGCCGGGCGAGGTCGAGACGATCTTTAGCTGAGCCTCAGGACTCGGCCGGCACGGAAAGCATTTGCTGGCGTGCCCGCGCCAGTTCGTCTTCGCGGCGCGAACGCGCGCCGGGCTGCCAGGAAACCAGGTGGAATTCTTCGGCCTTGTGCTTGTTCTTGGCGTCCTGGCCCGCTTTCGCGGCGATCATCCCTGCGATCCGCTGGATTCCGCGTCCGAGCGCGAAACCCGCCATTGGCATCTGCATAGTCTGGAATCCCCCTTAGGCCGCCCCTGCGCGGCCGTGAACGCATAGTAAACAGAAAAACAGGGATGTGTGTGAAGTGTGAAATCCATTAGGTCGAAGGTAACGCTCCGGTCGGATTTGCTCCTTGCAAAGTCCGTACCGGCGCCATCGGGCCGGCCTTGCGTTCGTCTTGCAGTGCCGCATATGGATGGAAAGTTCAGGCCGCTCCCCGCCATGCAAAAACTCCGTTTCGACAATGCCTTCGTGCGCGAACTTCCCGCGGACCCGGCGCAGGGTGCTGCAGTGCGTCAGGTCGCGGCGGCGTATTCCCGGGTGGAACCGACGCCGGTCGCGGCGCCGCGGCTGATCGCCTGGTCGGCCGAGATGGCCGCCCAGCTGGGCCTGGCTGAGCGGGATCTGGCCCGTCCCGAGTTCGCCCGCGTGTTCGCCGGCAATGCGCTGATGCCGGGCATGGAACCCTGGGCGGCGAACTACGGCGGGCACCAGTTCGGCGTGTGGGCCGGACAGCTCGGCGACGGCCGCGCCATTTCGCTGGGCGAATTGGTGGATGAGCACGGCCACCGGCAGGAGCTGCAGTTGAAGGGCGCAGGACCCACGCCGTATTCGCGCGGCGCCGACGGCCGCGCGGTGCTGCGTTCGTCGATCCGCGAATTCCTCTGCAGCGAAGCGATGCATCACCTGGGCGTGCCGACCACGCGCGCGCTGAGCCTGGTGCTCACCGGCGACCAGGTGGTGCGCGACATGTTCTACGACGGCCATCCGCGCGAGGAACCCGGCGCCATCGTGTGCCGCGTGGCGCCGTCGTTCATCCGCTTCGGCAACTTCGAATTGCCGGCCTCGCGCGGCGACACGGCGCTGCTGCGCCAGCTGGTGGATTTCACCATCCGCCGCGATTTTCCCGAACTGCAAGGCGAGGGCGAAGCGCTCTACGCCGCCTGGTTCGGCCAGGTCTGCGAGCGCACCGCGCTGATGGTGGCGCACTGGATGCGCGTGGGCTTCGTGCATGGCGTGATGAACACCGACAACATGTCCATCCTCGGCCTCACCATCGACTACGGCCCCTACGGCTGGGTCGACAACTTCGATCCCGACTGGACCCCCAACACCACCGACGCCGGCCGGCGCCGCTACCGCTACGGCCAGCAGCCGGGCATCGCCTGGTGGAACCTGAGCCGCCTCGCCGGCGCCTTGGCGCCGCTGTTCGGCGGCGTGGAACCCCTGCAGGCCGGACTGGACCGCTATGCCGACGCCTTTGCCGCGGCGGACCGCCGCTTCGTCGCCGCCAAGCTGGGCCTGGCCGAATGCCGCGACGAGGACATCGAGCTGATGAAGTCGCTGCAGGCGCTGCTGGCGGAAGGCGAGGTGGACATGACGCTGTTCTTCCGCGCGCTGTCCGAGGTGGATCCCTACCTGCCGTCGCTGGACCCGCTGCGCCACGCCTTCTACGGCGAGGCCGGCCTGTGGCGCACCGATGCCGGCTTCCAGGCCTGGCTGGCGCAGTACACCGCGCGGCTGGTGGAGGATCCGCAGACGCGCGAGGCGCGCCGCGCGCTGATGCACGGCGTCAATCCGCGCTACGTGCTGCGCAACTACCTGGCGCAGGAAGCGATCGACCGCGCGGAGCAAGGCGACTACGCCGGCATCCACGAACTGCTGGACGTGATGCGCCATCCCTACGACGAGCAGCCGGGCCGCGAACGTTTCGCGCAGAAGCGGCCGGACTGGGCGCGGGAGAAGGCGGGCTGTTCCATGTTGTCATGCAGTTCCTGACCTTCCGGGTCAGGAACTGACCTGCCATGGCGGCGTGCCGCGTCGCTTCGCCGGCCGGCGAAACGACGGCGCGCGAAAGCGATCAAGCTGACGGGCAGTTCCCCACGAGGCCCGTCGCATGTCCCTGCTGCTCGCCATCGGCCTGTCCGCCGCGCTCCCCGCCATCCGCACGTACGACCTGCCTGCGGGCGATGGCCAGCACGTGGCGCTGCATTGCATCGAGCCGGAAGGTCCGGTCCGCCACGCCGCCTTGTTCGTGCACGGCGCCAGCTTTCCCACCATGCTCGCGGCCGGTTTCGAATTCGCACCGGGCGATTCGTGGATGGCCTTCATGGCGCGCCGCGGCTTTATCTCCTGCGGGCTGGATTTTCTCGGCTTCGGCGCATCCTCGCGCCCGCCGGCGATGGCCGGTGCCGCCAATGCGGCGACGCCGGTGACGCGCGCGCCGGAAGCCGCGCGGCAGATCGCGCTTGCGATGCAGGAGCTGCGCGGCAAGCGCCATCTGGACGTCCATCTGATCGCGCATTCCTGGGGCACCATTCCCGCCGCCGAATACGCCGCCGAGCATCCCGGCACGCTGGCTTCGCTCACCTTGTTCGGACCGGTGGTGCCGACCGGTGCCGCCGACAAGCCGGACACCACCGCGTGGTGGAGCATCACCGCGCAGGAGCGCTACCGGCAGCTGCTGTTCGAGCAGGTGCTGCCGAAAGACCTGCGCCTGATCGAGCCGGCGGTGACGCAGCGCTGGGCCGCGGCATTCGATGCCTCGGTGCCGAAGCTGCGCGGCGACGCGCCGGATGCGCTGCGGATTCCTTCGGGGCCGGGCGCCGATATCGCCGAGGCGCAGGGCGGCCGCTATCCCTATGACGCGGCCAGCATCGCGGCGCCGGTGTTCGTGGTGTACGGCGACTACGACACGGTGGTGAACGACGCCCAGGCGGCGGACTTCCTGCACCGCTTCAGCGCCAGCCCGCTGGCCTGGCGCCTGCGTATCGACCACGGCACGCATGTGCTGCACCTGGAGCGCTATCGCCGTTCGCTCTACCGCAGCGTCGCCGCGTTTATCGATGCGGCGGAAGAGGCGAAGCCGTGATCGCGGTGATCTTCGAAGTGTGGCCGGCGGAAGGCTGCCGCGAGGCCTATCTGGATATCGCCGCGCAGCTGCGGCCGATCCTCGACGGTATCGATGGCTTCCTGTCGATCGAGCGCTTCGAGAGCCTGGCCGAGCCGGGCAAGCTGCTGTCGCTTTCGTTCTGGCGCGATGAGCAGGCGGTGAAGACATGGCGCGAGCTGGAAGCCCATCGCGCGGCGCAGGCGCGCGGGCGCGGGGGCGTGTTTCGCGATTACCGGCTGCGCGTGAGCGAGGTGCTGCGCGATTACGGCATGCACGATCGCGCGCAGGTTCCACGCTGACGCTGCGCTACTCCCTCGCGGAGCGGTGAGCGGAGGGTCGCTGAAGCCTCTGCCCCCTCTACCCTCCGGGGAGAGGCCTGGGGTGAGGGGGCGGGCGGAGTGGTGAGCGCAGGGTCGTTACAAGCTCAAAAGCTTTTGTTCGCTTGGTAGCAATGGCATCGCCAGAGCGGCCCCTCATCCGGCTGCCGCCACCAACAGGTCAGCGCAGCGCATCCTCGATAAACCGCCGCAACTGCATCGCCGTCGGCGCGCCCACCTGCCGCGCGATCTCGCGACCGCCGCGCAGCGCCAGCAAGGTGGGAATGCTCTGCACCCTATAGCGCTGCGCGAGATCCTGCTGCGCATCGACATCGACCTTGGCGAAGCGCACTTTCGGCTCCCACTGTCCGGCGGCTTGGGCGAACAGCGGCGCGAAGCTGCGGCATGGCGCGCACCAGGTCGCCCAGAAATCCACCAGTACCGGCAGGTCGCCGCGCAAAGCCACCTTGTCGAAGCGCGCGGCATCCAGCTCCATCGCCCGGCCTTCGAACAGCTTCTGCTTGCAATGGCCGCAGGACGGCTTGTCGGCCAGCCGCTCCGTCGGCACGCGATTGAGCGAGCCGCAGTGGGGGCAGGGGACATCGGTGGTGGCGGACATGGCAGACTCCGGCGGTCGGATTCGACGCGAAGATAGCGATGGCTGCAACGAAAGCAAGCACCGGCAGTATCGGCATGCGGGTCCTGCGCCTGGCCGGCGTGCTGTGGACGTCGCCCAACACTGCGCTGGGCCTGCTGGCCGGACTGTGCTGCCTGATGGCCGGCGCCAGGCTGCGCTGGCGCGGCGACGAACTGGCGCTCACCTTCGTCCGCGTGCCATGGCGCGGCGGCGGTGCGCTCACCCTGGGCAACGTCATCCTGTACACCGGCGACGAACTGGATACGCCCTGTCTCACCTACGCCCATCGCGCCGGCCGCGGCGCGGAAGCGCCGGTGTCGCTGGCCGCGCACGAACGCGCCCACGTCTACCAGTACATGCTGCTGGGGCCGCTGTTCCTGCCGCTGTACCTGCTGTGCGGCGGCGTCAGCGTACGCAATCCGTTCGAGCGCGCCGCCGACCGCTATGCGCGCGACGGCGGCGCCTCCTGGTGGCCCTGGGTCAAGACAGCTACGGCTTAAAGCGGGTAGCGCACCACCAGGTTGATGCTGTTGTTCCAGTAGCCGGAGCCGCCATTGCTGGCCGAGGCGGCGGAGCTGCGCCCCAGCTGCAGGTCGAGGCGGCCGTTGCCGGGCAGGCGCCCTTGCAGCGAGAGGCCGACGGTGTAGATGCCGGCACTGTTGCCGTCGATCACCTGCCGCCCGCCCGACACCACCGCGCGCAGCTTCCACTCCGGATTGATGCTGTACACGCCGACCAGGCCGAACTGCCCCGAGCGGTAATTGCGCGGATTGAAATACACGCCGTGGCTCGGTTCGCTGCTGTGGAAGATGCGGCCGGAGAACTCGGCGCCGATCGCCGCGCGGGTGCCGGGAAGGTCGTAGGGGCTGAGCAGCACGCGCAGCACGCCGCCGTCGCGATGATTGCCGTCGTTGAAGTTCTGCCGGTAATAGGTGGGCAGCACGTACAGCCGCGGCGCGGGGCGCACGCTGACGCCGGCGCTGAACAGGTTGTAGAGCAGGTGATGGTCGATGGCGGTGTCGGTCGGCACCGGCGCGCGCTCGGCACCGGCGCTGAAGCTGAAGACGTCGCTGGGCTGCAGCGTCCAGTCGGCGTTGCCCTGCAGGTAATGCCAGCCGTTGGCGCGGCCCGGGCCCGCGTGCAGGTTGATGGTGTTGTCCTCGCCCACGCGCAGCTGCGCGGTCAGCGAGAGGTCGTCCATGCGGCGCGAGCGGCCGTCGTGGTCCAGGTGCGTGGTGCCGGCGGCGACGCCCCAGCGCTGGCTGAAGTCCTCGCTGGACGAGGGCGCGAAACGATAGGCCGCGCCGACGCGCCAGGTATCCAGGCCGTCGCTGTCGTGGCTGTAGCCGAAGCCGCCTTCCAGCTGCGCGGCGCGGTTGAAGGCGACGTCGTCCTTGAGCAGGCGGTATTGCGTGCCGACGTAGCCGGCGGCATCCGGCGCGGGCGCGGCATCGAGATACGGCTGGCCGCGGTCGAGCCAGCCCAGCGCCTGTTCGGCGCGCAGCAGTTCCACCGTGGGGCGGGTCTGGCTCATCGCATACGGCGCCACCAGGGCGCGTGCCTCGCGCGGGTAGTCGCGTGCATTCAGTGCCTGCGCCAGGCCGGTGGAGGCGGCCTGGCGCGCGGCGTCGTCCGGCGCCGCGTCGCGGGCGATGCGGAAGGCGCGGTCGGCGGCGGCGTAGTCGCCCAGCCACAAGGTGGACTGGCCCAGGCCTATGGCGGCGGCGTAGCGCTCCTCGGGCGAGCCTTGGCCGGCAAGCGCGGCGGCGAAATGATCGCGCGCCTGCGCGGGCTGGTTGGCGGCGATCGCCGCGCGGCCGGCGCGCAGTTCCGCCGCGGGCGCGGCGGCCTGCGCGTGCAGCGCCGCGACGGGCGCGAGCGACAAGGCGAACAGCAGGCGTGGCGCGTTCATTTGGTCCCCCAGCGCTTGCGCAGCTTGAGCAGTTCGGACGCATAGCCCAGCACGCAGCCCGGCTGCAGCACGATGCCGTAGAACAGCGTGTACACCAGCAGGCCCAGCGGGTTGTGGCGCACCTTCAGGCCCTGCGCGCGGAACATGCGCGACTGGATGAAGAACATCAGGTAATTGACCAGGCCGGCCATCGGCAGCACCAGCAGGGTCATCGGGCCGGCCAGCCAGTAGATGCCGAAGCAGGCCAGCACCAGTCCCGGAATGAAGACCAGGGTGTAGACCAGGTCCATGTACGGAAACAGCAGGTTCCACCAGATGAAGAGCGTGCTCATGCGGCGCTGGAACAGCAGCGCGCCATGTTCCTTGAACGCTTCGATCAGGCCGCGCGACCAGCGCTGGCGCTGGCGGATGAACTGGCGGAAGGTGGCCGGCGCATTGGTGAACGCCACCGCGTCCTCGCAATAGCCCACGCGGTGGCCCATGCGCAGGATCGCCCAGGTCAGCACGATGTCCTCGCCCACGTCCTCGGGCCAGCCGCCGGCCTGGCGCAGGATGTCGGTGCGGTACAGCGAGAACGCGCCCTGCGCCACCAGGGTGCCCTGGAACAGGCTCTGCAGGCGCTTCACCGCGGCGATGCCGTGGAAGTAATCCCACTCCTGCATGCGCGTGATCAGGTTCTGCCGCGAATTGCGCACCAGCACGGCGCCCGCCACCGCGGCGGTGTTCGGCGGATCGCTGAGATAGCGCTCGACCAGCCGGCGCAGCGCGTGCTTGTACAGATAGGAATCCGCGTCCAGCGTGATGGTCAGCGGCTGCGTCGCATGGCGCAGGCCGACGTTGAGCGCGTTGGCCTTGCCGCCATTGCACTTCAGGTCGATCACGTGCAGCCAGGGATGGCTGACGCTGCGCAGCCGGTCCATGGTGCCGTCGGTGGAGCCGTCGTTGATCACGATCACTTCCAGCGTGCCGCCGTAGTACTGGCGCTCGATGCTGGCGATGGTGGAGAGGATGGAGTCCTCTTCGTTGTACGCAGCGACCAGTACGGTGATGCCGGGCAGTTCGGCGTCGGACACGTAGCGGCGCACCGGGCGGCGGTCCATCAGCAGGCCGAACACCAGGAAGGCGTTCATGAAGCCCGGCAGGATGGCGATGCCGAAGATCATGATCATGGCCAGCACGTTCCCTTCGACCGCGGCCAGGTCGTGCAGCCAGCGGCGCGCCAGCAGGTACGACACGATCGACCAGGCCAGCGCCAGCGCGACGGTGAGCGCGAACTTCAGGCGCACCGAAAGGTAGTAGCGGCGGTGCCGTTCGCCGTCGGCGGGCCTGGCCGGCGCGGATTCGAGCGGCGGCAGCGGCCGCGGATAGCTGGACCAGTCTTGTGCTTGCGTGCTCATAGGCTTTCCCCTGGGTGGCTCCCGCAGGCAAAGGCATCCCGGCCCCTGCCGGCATGGAGCCGGAGTGGAACGTGTCGCTGTTCGATAAAGGCGGTCCCGCTGCGTGCTGTCGGCGGGCGTCGATCCCGGTGTTTCGCTGGATAGGCGGCAAAAGCTATGCCACGCGTGGCGTGGCAAAAATATTTAAGTAAAACAAATGATTAGCTTTGAACCCCTGGTGCGGAATCCTGAACGGGATGCGAAAATTGTTTGCGCCAGGTCACAAAACGTCAGGGCCTGACTCGGCCTAAAGAGATAGGCCTCAGCGCTCCGGCGACACCCGCCGCGCCGCCGGCCGACAGCGTTGCCACAGGAACACCGGCAAGCCCAGCAGCAACAGCACGCCGCCCCACAGCAAGGCCTCCGCGCCGGTGCCGATCAACGCCCACAGGCTGTAGGCCAGCGCCAATGCGGCCGCGGTGCGGCGCGCCACGCTGGCGCCGCGGTCGATGCGCCACCAGGCCAGCACGCTCAGCACGTAGGGCAGCAAGGTGGCCGCGGTCGACAGCAGGATCGACAGCGTGAACAGCGCCACCAGCGACTTGCTGCCGTTGGCGGCGATCAGCACGCTGGCCAGCACGCTGCTGAGCAGCAGGCCGAACCACGGCGTGCCGCGTGCGTCGGTGCGCGCGAACGGGGCGGGGAACAGGCCGTCCTGCGCGGCGGCGTACGGCGTCTGGCCCTGCAGCAGCACCCAGCCGTTGAGCGCGCCAAGACACGAGACCGTCGCCACCAGTCCCATCGCCCAGCCGGCGGCCGGGCCCCAGGTCTGCGCGGCCGCGGCGGCCATCGGTGCGGCCGAAGCCTGCGCCGCGCCATGCGGCAGCAGGCCGATCACCGCGGTGCAGGCGAGCATGGTGGCGACGCCGGCGATCAGCATGCCGGCCACGGTGGCGCGCGGCACCGTGCGCTGCGGATCGCGCACCACGCCGGTGGGCACGGTGGCCGCTTCCAGGCCGAGAAAAGCCCACAGGGTGAGCGCGGCGGTGGCGGTGGTCACCGACGTGAGCGCCTGCCCGCTGGGATTGAAGGGGCGGTACGCCGCGCCGTGCACCAGGGCCAGGCCGCAGACGCCGAACACCAGCAGCGGAATCACTTTCAGCGCGGTGGTCACCAGCTGCATGCGGCCCGCCTCGCGCACGCCGGCCGCATTGATCGCGGTGCACAGCCACAGCACGCCCAGCGCCGCCGCGGTGCCGCGCCAGGGCGTGGCATTGGCGGCGGGCCAGATCGCGCCCAGGCTGCCGGCGAAGGCCACCGCGATCGCCGCGTTGGCCGTCCACACGCAGGTCCAGTAGCTCCACGCCGCGACGAAGCCGGCGCTATCGCCGAAGGCCAGCCGCGCGTAGGCATAGGCGCCGCCGTGGTTGGCGACCATCTGCGACAGCCATGCGTGCACCAGCGCCAGCAGCAGGGCGCCGCCCATGGTGAAGGCCCAGCCGAGCAGGCTGGCCGCGCCGAACGGCGCCAGCGCCGCCGGCAGCACGAACACGCCCGAACCGATCATGTTGCCCACCACCAGGGCGGTGAGCATCCACGGGCCCAGCAGCCGGGCCGGCGCCTTCATGCCTGCGCGCTTTCGCGGTACGCGCGGCGCAGCAGTTCGTGGAAGTGGTGCACGGCGTTCTCGCGCAGCGGATTCAGCCGGCCGGCTTCGTACGAGCCGGAAGCCAGCCCGCGCTGCACGTCCTCGCAGATGGTCACGTCTTCCACCTGCACCTCGTCGCTGAAGGCGATGTCGGCGGCGCGGCGCGCCTGTGCGGCGTCGCCCGGCTCCGGCGCGTAGTAGAAGTCGAATTCCACGCGGCAGCGGTCCACGCCCAGCGGCAGCACGCGGTTGGTCTGCAGGCGGCCGGGCAGGATATTGAGCATGGCGTTGGGATACAGGAAGTAATACAGCGCCTCGCCGCTGCCATAGAGATCGGACGCGCTTTCCAGCGGGCTGTACTGGTACGAATACCACTGCGCCGTCTCGGTGATGTAGCTGCGGTAATCCAGCAGGCTGTTGAGGCCCGGATGGATGTGCGGCACGTGGTAACCCTCCAGGTAGTTGTCCACGTACACCTTCCAGTTGCAGGCCACGTCGTAGCCGACGCGGTGATGGAATTCGAAGTCCGCCAGCGAACGGTCCGGCCCCAGGCGCTGGTCGATGCCCGCCACGAACTGCTCGAACGGCGGCGCCTCGCCCACCGCCACGAATACCAGCCCCTGCCACAGCTGCACGCGCACTTCCGGCAGGCGGATCTGCGCGGGGTCGAAATCCGGCGTGCGGCCCATTTCCGGCGCGCCGCGCAGCACGCCGTCCAGGCCGTAGGTCCAGCCGTGGTAGCGGCAGCGCAGCACCTTGGCGCCCTTGCCGTCGCAGCTGGCGATCGGGCCGGCGCGATGGCGGCAGACGTTGTGGAAGGCGCGGATGCTGTCGTCGTCGCTGCGCACCACCAGCAGCGGCAGGCCGGCGATCTGGGTCACCAGGTGGTCGCCGGTTTCCGCCAGCTGCGAGCGATGGCCGACCAGCTGCCAGCTCGGCGCGAACACCGCGCGCGCATCCAGCGCCGGTGCGGCGGGATGGGTATAGAACCGGGCGGACAGCGCCAGCGCATGGTCCAGCGCCTGCGGCGCGAGCACGTCGGGCGAAAGCAGTTCGGTCATGGCGGATTCCGTCGGCGGCGAATCCCGAGTATCGACCCGGCGCGCCGGCGGCGTGAAGGAGCGCCGCAGCATGCGGCGCCGCAGGTTATTGCTGCAGCTGGGTCTGCACGTCGTTGATGGAGTTGCGGATGCGCACGGTGAAGATCGAATCGGCGTGGTGGATCATCACCAGCCGCTCGGTGGCGCGCGTCATCGCCACGTACAGCAGGCGCGCTTCCTCCGCTTCGTCCTTGCCCGGCATCGGCAGCGAGCCCAGGCCCGGGATGATCACCAGCGGGAATTCCAGGCCCTTGCTGGAATGCATGGTAACCAGCTTGACCGTGTCCAGCCCCGGCTCGAACAGCGCGCGCTTGCCGTCGCCGTCGGCCAGCGTGCTTGGAACCTCCGCGCGCTGCAGCGCCTCGTGCAGGCGCTCGCCTTCCCACTTGTTGCGGAAGATCACCGCGATGTCGGCGAGCGGGCGGCCCAGCGTGCGCTCCTCGCGCAGGCGGTCGATGATGGCCGGCAATTGATCTTCGGTGCGTTCCACACGGACCAGCTCGGGCAGGGCGCCGCGGCGGCCGGCGCTTTCCGGCGCCACCAGCGGCACGCCGTCCTCGTCGGCGTCGTCGTGGCCGAGCAGCAACTCGTTGGCGAAGCCGCGCGCCACCGAAAGGATTTCCAGCGTATTGCGGTAATTGAGCTTGAGGATGGTGGTGCGGCCCTGCGCCTGCACGCCCAGGCTTTTCCAGCTCAGGCGCTTGCGGTCCGGCTTGCCGTAGATGTTCTGCGCGTCGTCGTACAGCACCAGCAGCGAGTTGGTGCTGGGGTCGATCATCTGCACGATCAGCTTGTACCAGTCCGGCTCGAAGTCGTGGCCTTCGTCGATCAGCACGGCGCCGTACTGGAAGCGCGGAATCTGGCCCTTGTCGACGCCCTCGATCACCGCCGGCGGCAGCGCGTCGAAGAAGCCGCGGCCCTCCGGCGGCAGCGGCACGTGGTAGGCGCTGAGCATGGCGCGGCACCACTTGTGGAAGTTGTAGACCTGCACCTTGTCGCTCAGGCCGCGCTCGCCCATCAGCTGGTCCAGCCGCGCGGCCAGTGTCTTGTTGTAGCAGAGCACCAGGATCGGCTTGCTCAGCGCGCGCGCCAGATGCATGGCGCGGAAGCCCAGGATCATGGTTTTGCCGGAACCGGCCACGCCGTGGATGATGCGGTGCTCATCGCCGAGCGAACGCGCCAGCTGCTCCTGCTGCGCGTCCATCACCTTGATCAGGTCGGGAATCTCCACCTTGGCCACCGCGCCGGCGGTGGACGCGTCGAACAGGCCGAACTGGCCCGAACCCGGTTCCACGCGGATCTCCGGGAACAGGTGCCAGCGCACGCGGTCGATCTGCGGCAAGGTGAGCGCGGTGGGGAAGATCTGCGGGTACATCGCCCACAGGCGTTCCTGGAAACCCTCGGCGTCGACCGACTCGTACATCTCGTCCTGGCAGATCACCAGGTGCGCGGGAATCACCGCATCCAGCCCGCCCGCGTCGAACTGCTTGCGGCTGATATTGGCCAGCACCACGCCGTAGCCCCAGGGCATGATCAGCTTGCCCTCGTACGGGTGGCCCGGCGGGTGGCGCAGCGCCGGATCGCGCTGCAGCAGCTTGTAGACCTCGCTGGCGCAGTCGCGCGCCTGCATCAGCGGGTTGTGCTCCTTCACGCTGGCGCGGCCGGTGAGCAGGGTGAACAGGGTAGGGTCGGCCTGCTGGATGGTGTCCGGCTTCCAGTCCTTCACTTCCAGCGCGAGCAGGCCGCGGCGGGGATGGAACACGATGAAGTCCGGGCGGCGCTGGCGCGGGCCGATCGGCACGTCGTACCACAGCAGGTAGTCTTCCTCGAGCTTCTGTTCCAGGCGCTCGGAAAAGCGCTTTTCGCCGCTGGTCATGCGCGACAGGCAGCTGTTTCTGGTTGGAATGAGCGTTGCCACCGTCGCTTCCCTTTTGCGTGTGGCGGCGACGTTAGCGGATCGCGGATCGGTGTCAATTCGCGGTTGGCATGGCAGGCCGCATGGGACGGGGCCTGGCGGAGGGTGCATGATGGCCGTTCCCACCCCGAGGAGCCTGTCATGGATGCCTCTTCCTTGCCGCAGATCCACGAGCTCTACCCCTACCTGCGCGTGCACGACGCCGCGGCCGCGCTGGCCTTCTACCAGCAGGTGTTCGGCGCCACGCTGCGCCTGCGCCTGGACGAAGCCGGCACCGGCCGCATCGGCCATGCCGAGCTGGTGTTCGGCGAGCACATGGTGCTGATGCTGTCCGACGAATATCCCGAATACGGCATTGTCGGGCCGAAATCCGTCGGCGGCACCAGCGTCACCCTGCATTTGCACGTGGACAATGCCGACCGCCTGATCGACCGCGCGGTGGCCGCCGGCGCCGAGCTGGTGCGCCCGCCGGCGGACGCGTTCTACGGCGAGCGCGGCGGCACGGTGCGCGATCCGTTCGGGCACGAGTGGCTGATCGGGCATTCGATCGAGGACGTGAGCCCCGAAGAGATGCAGCGGCGCTACGACGCGCTGATGGCCGGCGGCTGATACATTGGTTGCGATCGCAACCGTCGCCGGCATTTTCCAGATTTCACCATCGGGGGTTTGCATCGCCCGGATGCTGTGTTATCCATACGCCCCATGACCTTCTCCTCCGCCCGCTATTACTTTTGGTTTTACGGCTATCCGATGCCGGCGGCGGAGGAAGAGGTGCGATCGTAAGCAGAACCCGACGACCACACTTCCGAAAAGCCGCCAGCCACCACTGGCGGCTTTTTTCATGGCCGCCACTGGACCCCCACCCAGGAATCCGAGCCATGACCTTGCCGCACACCGACGACCTGCGCATCCGCGCGATCACTCCCCTGAGCACACCCGCCGAGGTGATGCGCGACTGCCTTGCCGGCGAACGCGCGCTCGACACCGTGGCGCATGCGCGCAGCGCCGTGCACGACATCCTCGCCGGCCAGGACGACCGGCTGGTGGTGGTGATCGGCCCCTGCTCGATCCACGACACCAGCGCCGCGATGGAATACGCACGCCGCCTGCTGGCGCAGCGGCGCCGCTATGCGGACACGCTGGAGATCGTGATGCGCGTGTATTTCGAGAAGCCGCGCACCACGGTGGGCTGGAAAGGCCTGATCAACGACCCGGATCTCGACGGCAGCTTCCGCATCGACAAGGGCCTGCGCCTGGCGCGCACCGTGCTGCGCGACATCAACGAGCTGGGCGTGCCGGCCGGCTGCGAATTCCTGGACATGATCACCCCGCAGTACATCGCCGACCTGGTGGCCTGGGGCGCGATCGGCGCGCGCACCACCGAGAGCCAGGTGCATCGCGAACTGGCCTCGGGGCTGTCCTGCCCGGTGGGTTTCAAGAACGGCACCGACGGCAACGTCAAGATCGCGGTGGATGCGGTGCAGGCCGCCTCGCAGCCGCATCATTTCATGGCCGTGACCAAGGACGGCCGCACCGCCATCGCCAGCACCATCGGCAACGAGGACTGCCACGTGATCCTGCGCGGCGGCAAGCAGCCGAACTACGACGCGGACAGCGTGGATGCCGCGTGCGAGGCGATCGCACGCGCGGGCCTGGCGCCGCGCCTGATGGTCGACGCCAGCCACGCCAACAGCAGCAAGCAGCCGGAGAACCAGCCGCGGGTGATCGACGATATCGCGCTGCAACTGGAAGACGGCGAGCGCCGCATCATCGGCGTGATGGTGGAAAGCCATCTGATCGGCGGGCGCCAGGAACTGGTGGCGGGCGAAGCCTTGCGTTACGGCCAGAGCATCACCGACGGCTGCATCGATTGGGAGACGTCGCTCGGTGTGCTGGAACGCCTGGACGAAGCCGTGCGCCGCCGCCGTGCGGGTTCGGGCGTGGCGGCGCGGCTGCGGCAGGCGGTGGGTTGCTGAGCCAAGGCCCGGGGCAGTTTCGCGTCGGCTCCGGCTGGGATCGGCCGCGTGCCGGCCTTTCACGGGCGCCGGCACGCGGCCTGCCCTAAGCTGCCTGCTTCATCCATTCCAGGCCACGCCATGAACTACGAGATCAAGCATCAGCCGAACGAGCGACGCTTCTCCACCGCGGTCGAGCTGGAACTGAGCGTGCTCGACTACACCTTGTCGCCCACGCCCTCCGGTGAAGTGATGACCATCACCCATACCGGCGTGCCGCAGCCGCTGGAAGGACGCGGCATCGCCTCGGCCCTGGTGAAAGCCGCGCTGGACCATGCACGCGCGCAGCATTGGAAGGTGCGTCCCGCATGTTCCTACGCCGATGCATGGATGCGCCGCCATCCGGAGTACGAAGACCTGCGCGCGGGCTGACCGGCTCGCTATCATCGCGCGGTCGCTGCGATGGTCGCCGCGGCTTCCAGGGAGATCGCCATGAACAGCACCGCCCCGGGCAAGCCCCGGCCCAGGACGTACCGGCGCTTCCATTATCTGCGCGCGCGTCCGCGCCTGATGGTGTCGATGGGCATCTTCGCCGCCGCGCTGGCCGCCTTGCTGGTGTATGGCACGCGCGCCTCTATGGCGCTGCTGCTGGCTTTCGATTTCGCCGCACTGGTCTACCTCAGCCTGCTGGCCGTGCTGTTCGGCCGCGCCAGCCCGGAGCTGATGCGCTGCCAGGCGCGCGCGCAGGACACGGGGCGCTGGGGGTTCCTGTGGAGCGCGATCGTGCTGACCGCGGTGGTGATGGTCGCGCTGGGCGCGGAACTGCACGGCGGCGCGGAAGGCGGCATGGCCTCGATCGTGCTGGCCGCCGGCAGCATCGTGCTGTCCTGGCTGTTCATGAACACCATGTTCGCCATGCACTATGCGCATGGCTATTACGGCGACTTCGGCAAGAAGCACGAAGGCCTGCAGTTTCCCGAGACGCCGGAGCCGGACTACTGGGACTTCGCGTATTTCGCCATCGTGATCGGCATGACCTTCCAGGTCTCCGACGTGCAGATCACCAGCCGCTACCTGCGCCGCGTGGCGCTGCTGCACAGCGTGATCGCGTTCTTCTTCAACGTGTTCATCATCGCGTTGAGCGTGAATGTGGTGGCGGGCAAAGCGTAGGTTGGGGTGAGCCGCAGGCGAACCCCAACGATGTGGCACGGCTGAATGTTGCGGTGTTGGGGTTCGCCGGTGGCTCACCCCAACCTACGCCGTGGCGTGGTGGCTTCAGTCGCGGAAATTGTCGAACTGCAGCGGCAGCTCCACTTCCGCCTTGCGCAGCACCTGCATCGCCAGCTGCAGGTCGTCGCGCTTCTTGCCGGTCACGCGCAGCTTGTCGCCGTTGATCTGCGCCTCGACCTTCAGCTTGGCCTCCTTCAGCGAGGCCACCAGCTTCTTGGCCACCGGCTGCTCGATGCCTTGCTTGACGGTGATCTTCTGCCGCGAACCGCCCAGGTTGGTTTCCGGATCGGCCACGTCCAGCGCCCGCACGTCGATCTTCCGCGACACCAGGCGGCCGCGCAGGATGTCCAGCATCTGCTCCAGCTGGAATTCGCTGGGCGCGCTCTGGGTGATCACGAACTTGTCCAGCTCGAACTTGGCCTCGGTGCCCTTGAAGTCGAAGCGGGTGGACAGCTCGCGGTTGGCCTGGTCGACGGCGTTGGTGAGTTCGTGCTTGTCGACTTCGGAAACTACGTCGAAGGAAGGCATGTGGGCATCTCGCAAGGGGAAAACGGTAGGGAAGTGTACGCGGGTAGGGGATAATCCGTCCCCTCGCAGCTAGGGTAGGTGATGGCGTGAAGGTGGATGTACTGGTGATCGGCGCGGGTGCGGCCGGCCTGATGTGCGCGATCGTGGCCGCGCAGCGCGGGCGCAGCGTGCTGGTGCTCGACCATGCCAACAAGCCGGGCAAGAAGATCCTGATGTCCGGCGGCGGGCGCTGCAATTTCACCAACCTGGGCGTGACGCCCGCGCAGTACCTGTCCGCCAACCCGCATTTCGCCAAGTCCGCGCTGGCGCGCTATACGCCGGCGGATTTCATCGCGCTGGTGGAAAAGCACCGCATCGCCTACCACGAGAAGGAGCTGGGCCAGCTGTTCTGCGATGAATCGTCGAAACTGATCGTGCGCATGCTGCTGGACGAATGCGCCGCGGCCGGCGCGCGCGTGGAAACCAGTTGCGCGGTGGACCGCGTGCGCAAGACCGACGAGGGCTTCGCCGTGCACACCGCGCGCGGCGAGCTGCATGCGCAATCGCTGGTGGTGGCCAGCGGCGGCCTGTCGATTCCCAGCATGGGCGCCACCGGTTTCGGCTACGAACTGGCGAAGCAGTTCGGCCATCAGGTCTTGCCCACGCGCGCCGGCCTGGTGCCGCTGACCCTGAGCGGCAAGCACCAGGAGCGCTACCAGGATCTGTCGGGCCTGGCCTTGCCGCTGGTGGAGGCGCGCGTCGGCAAGCGCGCTTTCCGCGCCGGCATGCTGTTCACCCATCGCGGCGTAAGCGGGCCGGCGATCCTGCAGATTTCCTCGTACTGGCAGCCGGGCGACGACCTGCGTATCGATCTGTTGCCCGACCAGGACGCGGCCGGTTGGCTGCATGCGCAGCGCAATGCGCGCCCGGCGATGGAGCTGAAGAACGTGCTGGGCGACCTGCTGCCGCGCCGCCTCGCGCAGCGCCTGTGCGAGCTGTGGTTCGAGAGCCGGCCGATGAAGCAGTATCGCCCCGCCGAGCTGGATGCGATCGCCGCCCAGCTGCGCGACTGGCCGCTGGTGGCGAGCGGCACCGAGGGATATCGCACGGCCGAAGTCACGCTCGGCGGCGTGGATACGGACGGACTCTCCTCCAGCACCATGCAATCGAAGCTCGTGCCCGGCCTGTACTTCATCGGCGAAGTGGTGGACGTGACCGGTTGGCTGGGCGGCTACAACTTCCAGTGGGCATGGGCCTCGGGCCATGCCGCCGGGCTGGCGGCCTGAGTCACGTGCCATCCACCTGGCGTGGCGCACGGTGACCGACCTGTGTTCCGTTTTCCCTTGCTGAGGAATTCTCCATGAAAGTCGGTTTTATCGGCCTGGGCGCGATGGGCAGCGCGATGGCCAGCAACCTGCTCAAGGCCGGTCACAGCGTGACGGTGTGGAACCGTTCGCCGGCCGCCACCGAACCGCTCGCTTCGCTGGGCGCCAAGGTGGCCAGCACGCCGGAGCGCGCGGCGCAGGGCGATGCGCTGTTCAGCATGCTGTCGAACGACCAGGCGGTGCGCGCGGTGGTGCTCGAAGGCGGCCTGCTCGAGGAGATGGACAAGGGCGCCGTGCACGTCAACCACGCCACGGTGTCGGTGGCGCTGGCGCGCGAACTGGCCGCCGCGCATGCGCAGCGCGGGATCGATTATCTCGCCGCGCCGGTGTTCGGCCGGCCGGACGTGGCGGCCGCCGGCAAGCTCAACATCGTCACGGCAGGCAAGCCCGCGGTGCTCGAACGCATGCGGCCGCTGCTGGAAGCGATGGGCAGCGCGATCTGGCCGATGGGCGAGGAACCCGAGCGCGCCAACGTGGTGAAGATCGCCGGCAACTTCATGCTCGGCGCGGCGATCGAAAGCATGGCCGAGGCTTCGGCTTTGACACGCGCGCATGGCGTGAGCGCCGGCGATTTCCTGCATCTGATGACCAGCACGCTGTTCGCCTCGCCGCCGTACCAGGGCTACGCCAAGCTCATTGCCGAACAGCGCTTCAAGCCGGCCGGCTTCGCGCTGCCGCTGGGCTACAAGGACATCAACCTGGCGCTTGCGGCCGGCGACGCCGCGCGCGTGCCGCTGCCGTTCGCCAGCGTGCTGCGCGACAGCCTGCTGGAAACGCTGGCACTGGGCGACGAGGACGTGGACTGGTCGGCGCTGTCGACCGTCGCCGCGCGCCGCGCGGGCTTGAAGGACTAAGGCGCGGCTTTGCGGGCTTGGCGCAGCCGCGCCAGCCACACGTCGAGCTGGTTGGCGAAGGCCTGCTTGTCGCGCGGATGAAAGGCGGCGGGGCCGCCGGTATCGACGCCGGCGCCGCGCAGTTCTTCCATGAAATCGCGTAGCCCCAAGCGCTGCGCGATGGTGTCGGGCGTAAACAGCTCGCCGCGCGGATGCACCGCGAGCGCGCCCTTGGCGATCACCTGCGCGGCCAGCGGAATATCCTGTGTCACTACCAGGTCGCCAGCGGCCACGCGGTTGGCGATCTCCGCGTCGGCCACGTCGAAGCCGCCGGGTACCTGGATGGCGCGTACGAAGCGCGACGGTGGCGTGCGCAGGAACTGGTTGGCCACCAGGGTGACGTGCACCTGTTCGCGCTCGGCGGCGCGGAACAGGATCTCCTTGATCGCCACCGGGCAGGCGTCGGCATCGACCCAGATCTGCGCACCCGCTTTGGCGGCGGGCAGCTTCACGGCTGGCCGTTCCAGTGCAGCGTGCCGTCGACCACGGTGTTGGTGCGGCCGCCGATCCAGACCGTGCCGTCGATGATGCGCACGCGCAGGCTGGCGTCGTGGCCGATCTCGCGGCCCTGGCTCACCGTATAGCCGGCAGCCAGCGTGCCCTGCGGCTCGGCGTGGGCGATATAGGCGGCGATCAGGCCGTTGGCGGCGCCGGAGGCAGGGTCCTCGACGATGCCCACGCCGGCGGGGAAGGCGCGCACCACCAGCTGGTAGTCCGGATGCGCGGCACGCGCGAACGCGCACAGGCCCAGGCTATCGGTGGCGCGGGCCAGCGCGCCGATGGCCGCGTGGTCCGGCTGCCAGGCGCGCAGGCTGGCCTCGTCGGCGCATTCGGCCAGCCACCAGTGGCGGCCGCCGGCGACATAGGCCGGCGGCAGCGTGCCCAGCCCAATGCCGGACAGTGCCGCGGCGAGCAGCGGATGGGCGCCGGCGCCGGTCTTCTCGACCGTGGCCTGCGGTGATTGCAAGAGCAACTGTCGGCTGTCGCCCGTGCCTTCGATGCGGATCGGCAGCACGCCGGCGCCGCATTCCTGCCACAGCACGCCGTCGCGCGGCGCGGCCAGGCCGCATTCGAGCACCGCATGCGCGCTGCCGATGCTGGGATGGCCGGCGAAGGGGATTTCCTTGTGCGGGGTGAAGATGCGCACGCGGTAGCTGGCCTCGGGACTGGACGGCGGCAGCAGGAAGGTGGTCTCGACCAGGTCGGTCCAGCGGGCGAAGCGCTGCATCTGCGCGTCGCTCCAGCCGGTGGCGTCGGTGACGACGCCGAGGTGGTTGCCGCCGCCGTGGGCAGCGGCAAAGACGTCCAGATGCAGATAGCGGATGGGGGGCATGAGGGGAAGCGTGTGGCGGGGAAGAAGCACTTAGCCGCGCATGATACGTCGCGCGGGCACGCCAGGGCGAGGTCGACAAGCTCCGGCCGGCCCGCCAAGATGCGCGCTTTGCCGTACCCGCGCACGGAAACCGTACATGCTGATCACCCTGCTGCTCATCGCCGTCAACTGCATCGTGTCCTTCATCGCGTTCAACAACGCGCGCCTGATGCAGGACCTGATCCTGTGGCCGCCGGCGATCGAGAAGAAGAAGGAATACCACCGGCTGGTGACCTACGGCTTCATCCATGCCGACTTCTACCACCTGCTGTTCAACATGATCACGCTGTTCTTCTTCGGCCGCGCGATGGAGCCGAAGTACACGGCCTACCTGGGCAAGACCGGCTTCCTGCTGTTCTACCTCGGCGCGCTGGTGGTCTCGATCCTGCCGACCTATATCGCCAACCGGCATAACGAGCGGTACCGCAGCCTGGGTGCGTCGGGCGCGGTGTCGGCGGTGCTGTTCGCCTTCATCCTGGTGGCGCCGTGGGCGCGCATCGGGGTGTTCTTCGTGCCGATGCCGGCGATCGTCTATGCGGTGCTGTACGTGATTTATTCGATCTGGATGGACCGCCACGGCCAGGACAACGTCAACCACAGCGCGCATCTGTGGGGCGCGGCGTATGGCGTGGCCTTCACCCTGGTCATGAAGCCGGACCTGGTCTCACACTTCCTTAGCGAACTGGCGCGCCCGCGTTTCTGAACGCCGCCGCCCGGGGTTCAACCGGCGCCGGAAGAGGGCGTTTCCGCTCAGTGCGCATTCAACGCACCGGGCCTAGCGTGGCGCCATCAACCTCCGCGAGGTGCCCCATGAAACGCCTGCTTGCCGGCCTGACCCTGGTTGCCGCCACCGCGGCCCTGTCGGGTTGCTACTACGATCCGGGCTACAGCTACGTCCGCAGTTCCAGCTATGTGGGCGACGCCTATTACGGCTCCGGCCGCACGGTGGTCTACGACGACGGCTATTACGCGCCGGCCTATCCCACCTATTACAGCGGCGGCTATTACGGCTGCTGCTACGCCCCGCCGGTGACGGTGGGCATCAGCGGCGTGTGGTACGGCGGCGGTTCGCGCTGGCACGACCGCGGCGGCCGCTATTACCGCGGCGGCGGCAACTGGCGCGGCGGCAACTGGAGCGGACATCGCGGCAATTGGAGCGGCGGCCGCGGCGGGCACTGGAGCGGCCACGGCCGCTGAGTCCGCCCTGGCCCGCTGAGGGCCGGCCCGGCACAATCGCTGGATGGGCTATCCGGGCAAGCTTCTGCCGCAACGACTCAACAGGCTCATCGTCCTCGTGGCGGTGGGCCTTTTGCTATCCGCCTGCGGCGGCCTGCGCTACTACGCCCACGTGGCGCACGGGCAGAGCCAGCTGCTGTTGAAGCAGCGCCCGGTCGACCGGGTGATCGCCGACCCCGCGACCAGCCCCGCCCTGGCCAGGCGCCTGGAGCTGGCCCGGCAGGCGCGCCGCTTCGCCTCGCAGCAGCTGGGCCTGCCCGACAACCGCAGCTATACCCGCTACGTGGAACTGGGCCGCCCCTACGTGGTGTGGAACGTATTCGCCACCCCGCGCTATTCGGTGGATGCCGTGCGGCATTGCTTTCCGGTCGCCGGCTGCGTGGCCTACCGCGGCTATTTCGACGAGGCCAGGGCCAAGGGCGAGGCCGCGCGGATGAAGGCGGAGGGCGACGACGTCTACGTCGGCGGCGTGTCTGCCTATTCCACCCTGGGCTGGTTCGCCGACCCCATCCTCAGCAGCATGCTGCGCTGGGACGACGACGAGCTGGCCGGCACCATCTTCCACGAGCTGGCGCACCAGCTGATCTACGTGCAGGACGACAGCGCCTTCAACGAATCCTTCGCCAGCTTCGTGCAGGAGCAAGGGCTGAAAGAATGGCGCGCCTCGCGCAAGCTGCCGCCGCTGCTGGGCCGCGAGCAGGCCGAAGACGACGGTTTTACCAGGCTGGTGCTGGATCTGCGCAACCGCCTGCGCCAGGCCTATGCCAGGGGCGGCGACGAGGCGGCGCTGGAGGCGGCCAAGCAGGCGGAGATCGCCGCGTTCCGCGAACGCTATCGGCAGTGGCGCGAGGCGAACTGGCCCGACGACCACCGCTACGACGCCTGGGTGGCGGCCCCGATCAACAACGCGCGCCTGCTGCCATTCGGCCTGTACGACCAGTGGAAACCGGCCTTTGCCGCGCTGTTCCACCAGGGCGAAGGGCAGTGGCCGGTGTTCTACGCCGACGTGCGCCGGCTGGCGAAACTGCCCAGGGATGCGCGTAACAGCGAGCTGCGCCGTCTTGCCGGGGCAACGGCCGGCGGGCAGGCTCCATAAGCCTGGATCGTTCCTGAAACGAAACGCTGTGTTGCCGTATGGACGTCCAGACGGCCATAACCGGTGTATGGTCGAGCCTTTCGCGTGCGTGGAGAAGGCCCTTGAAGCTGGTGTCCTGGTGGCTCGGTATCCGTTTCTGGAAGCGCGTGCTCGCGGGTTTCGTGCTGGGCGCGCTGGCCGGCTGGGCGTGCGGACCGGGCGCGGTGGCGTGGTTCCAGCCGCTGGGCGACGTGTATGTGGCCTTGATCAAGATGATCGCGGTGCCGCTGGTGTTCTTCGCCGTGGTCAACAGCGTATCGAGCCTGCACGGCGTGCAGCGCATGGCGGCGCTGGGCGGACGCACCTTCCTGTGGTTCGCGGTGACGGCCGCGCTGGCGGTGGGCGTGGGGCTGCTGGTCGGGCATCTGACCAACCCGGGCCTGGGCGTGGGACAACTGGCGATGGCGGCCGACTACAAGGTGCGCGAAGTGCCCTCGGCGGTGAAGGTGCTGCTAGACGTGGTGCCGACCAATCCGTTCCGTGCGCTGTCCGAGGGCAAGATCCTGCAGGTGATCTTCTTCGCCGGCCTGCTCGGCCTGGCCCTGGTGAAGATCGGCGAGAAGTCCGCGCGCCTGCGCGAGCTGTTCGGCGAGGCCAACGACGCCATGATCCAGGTCACCCGCTTCGTGCTGGAGATGACGCCGATCGGCACCTTCGGCCTGATCGCCGCCCTGGTGGCCGGCTACGGCTTCGAGAAGCTGCTGCCGCTGGGCAAGTTCGTGCTGGCCTTGTATGCCGCGTGCGCGGTGCAGATCGTGCTGGTCTACGGCGGCCTGCTGCTGGCGCACGGGCTCAGTCCGCGCCGCTTCTTCCGCGGCGTGCTGCCGGCGATGCAGGTGGCTTTCACTTCGTCCTCGAGCTTTGCCTCGATGCCGGTGGCGCTGCGCAGCGTGACGCAGAACCTGGGCGTGGCGCCGGCCTATGCCTCGTTCGCGGTGCCGCTGGGCGCCAGCATCAAGATGGACGGCTGCGGCGCGATCTATCCGGCGATCAGCGCGATCTTCGTCGCGCAGTACTTCGGCCTGACGCTGGAACCCGCGCAGTACTTCGTGATCCTGCTGGCCTCGGTGCTCGGCTCGTTCGGCACCGCGGGCGTACCCGGCACGGCTACCGTGATGGTCACCCTGGTGCTCAGTTCCGCCGGCCTGCCGGTGGAGGGCATCGGCTATCTGGTGGCGATCGACCGCGTGCTGGACATGATGCGTACCATGACCAATGTCACCGGCCAGATGCTGGTGCCGGTGCTGGTGGCGCGCGAGCAGGGGCTGCTGGATATGGACGTCTATCTGGGCGAGGCCGCTCCCACCGCCTTGCACGCGGAGCAGGAACCCGCGCGCTGACTCAGGGGCCGTGCTTGCGTCCGGCCATGTGGCGCAGGTAGGCGAGCAGGGCGTCCAGGTCGGCGTCGCCCAGCACCTTGGCGTCGAAGCCCGGCATCTTCGCCTGCGGCCAGTGGCGCAGCGACTGCGGATTGCGCACGTAGGCGCGCAGCAGGTCGGCGCGCAGGTATTCGGTGGGGTTATAGGGCACGTTGAGGTCTGGCCCCAGCCTGGCGTCGCCCTGGCCGTTGAGCGTGTGGCAGGCCAGGCAGATGCGCTGGAACACCTCGAAGCCGCGGCGTTCGGGGCTGGCGGCGGCCAGCTTCGGGTCCGGCGCCATGGCCGGGAAGCGTGCCGCCACCGCGTCGAGCTTGCGGATCGACGCCAGCTGGTAGGGCCACTGCTCGGGATTGATGCCGCCGGCCTCCGGCTGCGTCCACACCACGTAGAACGGCCCGGCGCTCTGGCTCTTGCCGGGCAGGGCGGGCCAGGGCTGGCCCGGGTCTTCAACAGCGAGCCAGGCCTGGGCGCCGTGACCGTCAAGGACGTGACCGTCCAGGATCAGTGCGGCCGGCACCTCGGCGGCGAAACCATCGCTGGCGACGAACTGCAGGTGGTCGCCCGCCGCCGCCCCGGCCAGCAGCGCCTTCAGCGGCACGGCGCGGTA
The DNA here is from genome assembly GCF_049532885.1 of Dyella marensis. Classification (NCBI taxonomy): domain Bacteria; kingdom Pseudomonadati; phylum Pseudomonadota; class Gammaproteobacteria; order Lysobacterales; family Rhodanobacteraceae; genus Dyella; species Dyella marensis. The sequence goes on along the minus strand of NZ_CP064029.1, from coordinate 3,404,666 downwards.
GCGCATGGCGCGGTGGTAGGCGACGTCCTGGGGGATCTCGATGCCGCGGGTGTCGGGGCGCGCGGCCAGCTGGCGGCTGTCCAGCGTCTGCACGCCATGGCCCAGGTCGATCTTGAGCTCGGCGGCGCCGGCGGGCAGGGCGATCAGGAGTGCGAGCAGGCACAGGCGGCGCAGAAGCATGGGTGGTTCCCGGGAAGGAAAGCGCGGCATTGTGGCATGCGCTTTCCGGCCGGCACGGCCGCGGAGGCCGATGCCTGCAGCTCGAAACCCGTTCCCGGATTTTGCCCGGGTTTTCCGAAGCTGGCGGAAACCTGAACCGATCTAAATCCGCTCTTGAACTATGTCCGGCCCGACCGCACTAACCACTCGTATCGCCGTGAGGCGAAATGAGATGGGGCAGAAGACCGCGCCATCGGGGGCCGCCTCTGTTTCTCCCCCTCTTTGTTGAGGACGGCCTGACAAGACCCCGGTAGCTACTCCCCTGGCTACCGGGGTTTTCATTTTTCCGGCCCTTGGAAAGGTTCCCAGGCTCGCGTTCCAGCGCGGCGCACGGGGATAATCGCGGACGGCTCGCGCCGCTTCCTTCCCCGCCGGATACCCGATGATCATCCGCTCCCTGCTCGACACCGACCTGTACAAGTTCTCCATGATGCAGGTGGTGCTGCACCACTATCCGGCCGCCCAGGTCGAATACCGCTTCAAGTGCCGCAACCCGGGCATCGACCTGGTGCCGTACATCGAGGAAATCCGCGCCGAACTCGACGCGCTGTGCAGCCTGCGCTTCAGCGAGGAAGAGCTGAACTACCTGCGCTCCTGGCGCTTCATCAAGAGCGACTTCGTCGACTTCCTCGGGCTGTTCCAGCTCAATGCCAAGTACGTGAGCATCGAGCCGGCGGCCAGCGGCAACGGCGAGATCGAGATCCGCATCGTGGGGCCGTGGCTGCACACCATCCTGTTCGAGGTGCCGCTGCTGGCCATCGTCAACGAGGTGTACTTCCGCACTACGCATCCTGGGCTCGGCCTGGACGAAGGCCGCCAGCGCCTGCGCGACAAGATCGCCCTGCTGCGCGACACGCCCGGCTACGAAGGCTGCCGCATCGCCGACTACGGCACCCGCCGCCGCTTCTCGCGCGAGTGGCAGGCCGAGGTGGTGGAAGCGCTGCGCGACGGGCTGGGGCCGAAGCTGGCCGGCACCAGCAATGTGTGGCTGGCCTGGAAGCTGGGCCTGACCCCGCTGGGCACGCTGGCGCACGAATACCTGCAGGCGCACCAGGCGCTGGGACCGCGCCTGCGCGATTCGCAGGTGGCCGCGCTGGAAACCTGGGCCAAGGAGTACCGCGGCGACCTGGGTATCGCACTGTCCGACGTCTACGGCCTCAACGCCTTCCTGCGCGATTTCGACATGTACTTCTGCAAGCTGTTCGACGGCACCCGCCACGACTCCGGCGACCCCTTCGCCTGGGGCGAGCGCGTGCTGGCGCACTACCGCGCCAACCGCGTCGACCCCAGCAGCAAGGTGCTGGTCTTCAGCGACGGCCTGGACATCCCCAAGGTGATGCAGCTGTACCAGCACTTCCGCGGCCGCTGCCTGCTGGCCTTCGGCGTGGGCACCAACCTGACCAATGACGTGGGCCCGGCGCCGCTCAACATCGTGATCAAGATGATCCGCTGCAACGGCCAGCCGGTGGCCAAGCTCAGCGATTCGCCGGGCAAGAACATGTGCGAGGACAAGGCCTATGTGGCGTATCTGCGGCAGGTGTTCGAGATACCCGCGCCGGCTGAAGAAGCCGCCTGAGAGACAGGTTGCGGTTCGCCACACGCTCGTCATTCCGGCCTGCGCCGGAATGACGAGCAAAAAAAAAGCCGGGCCAGGCCCGGCTTTTTCGCAGGTAACGCCGCTCAAAACGCCGGCAGCACCGCACCCTGGTACTTCTGCTCGATAAAGGCCTTGATCTCCGGGCTGGTCAGCGCCTTGGCCAGCTTCTGCACGCGCGGGTCGTCCTTGTTGTCGGGGCGGCCGACCAGGTAGTTCACGTAGGGCGAATCCTTGCCTTCGATCAGCAGCGCGTCCTTGGTCGGATGGAGGCCGGCGGCCAGCGCGTAGTTGGTGTTGATCAGGGCCAGGTCCACTTCGTCGAGCGTGCGCGGCAGCATGGCCGCTTCCAGCTCGCGGAACTTCAGGTGCCTGGGATTGGCGGTGATGTCCTTCTGCGTGGCCAGCTCGTCGTTCGGATCCTTCAGCGTGATGATCCCGTGGTGCGCCAGCAGGAGCAGGGCGCGGCTGTTGTTGCTCGGGTCGTTCGGCAGGGTGACCGTGGCGCCGTCGGGCAGGTCGGCGATGTTCTTGAGCTTGCGCGAGTAGGCGCCGAACGGCTCGATATGCACGCCGGTAACAATGGTGAGCTGGGTGCCGCGCTGGCGGTTGAATTCGTCCAGGTAGGGCTTGGTCTGGAAGTAATTCAGGTCGATCGCCTTCTCGGCCACCTGGGTATTGGGCTGCACGTAGTCGGCGAAGACCTTGATCTCCAGCTCCACTCCTTCCTTGGCCAGCAGCGGCTTGACCTGCTTGAGGATCTCCGCGTGCGGCACGGCGGTGGCGGCGACCACCAGCTTCTGGCTGCCGCCGGCAGCGTCGCCGGAACCGGAGGACGAGCACCCGGCCAGCGCGAGCAGGGCGGCGAGGGCGAGGAGCAGCTTCTTCATGGGCGTCGGAATCCTTGATGCGATGCACAAGAATAGCCGTCCATACGGCCGCTTGCAAAGCCGGCCCGATGGCTGGCCCGATGGCTGGCGCAGGTTGGGGTGAGCGCAGCGAACCCCAACACCAAGCTGGCCTCAATGCCGGGTATAGCGCGCCACCACGCGGTCGCCGACCATCTGCAGCAGCTGCACCAGCACGATCAGCAGCACCACCGTGACGAACATGTAGTCCGACTTGTAGCTCAGGTAACCGTAGCGATACGCCAGGTCGCCCAGCCCGCCCGCGCCGATCGCGCCGCCCATCGCGGTATAGCCGACCAGGGCGATGGCGGTGACGGTGGTGCCGGCGATCAGGCCGCCGCGGGCTTCCGGCAGCAGCACGTGCAGCACGATCTGCCAGGTGCTGGCGCCCATCGCCTGGCTGGCCTCGATCACGCCGCGCTGCACTTCGCGCAGCGCCGTTTCCACCAGCCGCGCGAAGAACGGCGCGGCGCCGATCACCAGCGGCGGGATCGCGCCGCGGATGCCCAGCTTGGTGCCGACCAGGGCATAGGTCAGCGGCATCAGCACGATCATCAGGATGATGAAGGGGATCGAGCGCAGCACATTCACCACCAGCGACAGCGCCGCATAGAACGCCGGCATCGCGCGCAGCTGGCCCTTGCCGGTGAGGTACAGCAGCACGCCCAGCGGCAGGCCGATCAGCACGGTGAGGGCGAGCGAGCCGCCCAGCATCAGCAAGGTGTCGATGCAGGCGTGGCCGATCTCCGCCCAGTCGTCGATGTTCGGAAACAGGCTTTGCAGCAGGGGCGCGCTCATCGGGTCAGTTCCTCGATCTCGATACCGGCGGCGCGCAATGCCACCAGCGCCTGGTCCACGTTGTCGCCCTGCATCGCCAGGGTGAGCTGGCCGTAGGGCAGGTCCTTGATGCGGTCGATGCGGCCGGCCAGGATGTTGAAATCCACGCCGGTGTCGCGCGCCACGCGGCCCAGCGCCGGCGTCCACGTCGCCTCGCCGCGGAACGACAGGCGCAGGATGCGGCCCGGCACGTGCGTGTACGGCGCCAGTTCGCCGGCGGCTTCCTCCGGCAGCGCCTCGTTGACAAAACGCTTCGTAGTGGGGTGCTGCGGATGCAGGAACACGTCCGCCACCGCGCCGTGCTCCACGATGCGGCCGGCGTCCAGCACCGCCACGCGGTCGCACACGCGGCGCACCACGTCCATCTCGTGGGTGATCAGCACGATGGTGAGTTTCAGCTCGCGGTTGATCTCGGCCAGCAGCTCCAGCACCGAGGCGGTGGTCTGCGGGTCGAGCGCGCTGGTCGCTTCGTCGCACAGCAGGATGGACGGCCGGTTGGCCAGTGCGCGGGCGATGCCGACGCGCTGCTTCTGGCCGCCCGAAAGTTGCGCCGGGTATTTGGCCGCATGGGCTTCCAGGCCCACGCGGCGCAGCAGTTCGTCCACGCGTGCGGCGATCCTGCCGGCGTCGCGCTCGCCGGCCAGGCGCAGCGGGAAGGCGATGTTGTCGGCCACCGTCTGCGAGGCGAGCAGGTTGAAGTGCTGGAAGATCATGCCGATGCGCCGCCGCTGCGCGCGCAGCGCGGCATCGCCCAGGGTGGTCATCTCGGTGTCGCCGATGCGGATGCTGCCGCCGCTGGGGCGCTCCAGCAGGTTGATCAGGCGGATCAGCGTGGACTTGCCCGCGCCCGAATGCCCGATGATGCCGAACACCTCGCCGTCGGCGATGTCCAGGCTGAAGGGCTGCAGGGCGGGGATGTCCTTGCCGTCGACGCGGTAGGACTTGTGGACATCGGCAAAGCGGATCACGACGGGCCTTGGACAGTGACCGGGAGGCGGCATTCTATGCCACGCGGGGCTTTGGCGTAGACTGCCGCCACCCTTGACGGAGCTTTGCCATGACCACGGTCTACGACTTCAGCGCGCGCGACATCGACGGCAACGAGCGTTCCCTCGCCGACTGGCGCGGCAAGACCCTGCTGATCGTCAACGTCGCCTCCAAGTGCGGCTTCACCCCGCAGTACGAGGGCCTGGAAAAGCTGTGGCGCGCCGGCCGCGACCGGGACCTGGTGGTGCTGGGCTTCCCCTGCGACCAGTTCGGCCACCAGGAGCCCGGAGACGAGGCCGAGATCAAGAACTTCTGCAGCCTCAGCTACGACGTCACCTTCCCGATGTTCGCCAAGATCGAGGTCAACGGCGCCGGCACTCATCCGCTCTACAAGTGGCTGAAGAGCGAGGGCAAGGGCATCCTCGGCAGCGAGGCGATCAAGTGGAACTTCACCAAGTTCCTGGTCGGTCCCGACGGCGAGGTGGTGAAGCGCTACGCGCCCACCGATACACCGGAAAAGATCGCCAAGGACGTCAAGGTTCAATTGGCCGGCTGAGCCGCTACGGCTTTCTGTGGCAGCGGCGCTTCCGCGCGCAGCCCGGCCAGCATTTCGGCGATCGCATCGATATCGCGGCTGGCGCCGGGCGCGCCGGCCGGCGGGTCGTAGTTGTTGAGCATGATGGCGAACGCCAGGCGTTCGCCGCCGGCGGTAGTGACATAGCCGGCCAGGCAATGCACCAGCGACATGCTGCCGGTCTTGGCGCGCAGGTTGTTGTTGGCCGGCGTGTCGCGCATGCGCCACTGCAAGGTGCCGTCCACGCCGGCCAGCGGCAGCCCTTCGAACAGCACCGGCGCATACGACTGCGCGGCGAGGAAGGACAGCAGGCGCGCCATCGCGTTCGGCGTGCTTAGGTCGCGGCGCGACAGGCCGGTGCCTTCCTCGATCACCGTGCTGCCCGGCGGCAGGCCCATCTGTTCGAGCAGCTCGCGCAGGCCGCGCATGCCCCAGTTCTCGGTGCTGAGAAAGCCGCTGGGCGGCGAGGGGCCTTGCATCGCCGCGGCCTGCGCGCGCACGCCGGCGATCAGCAGCAGGTTCTGCAGATACAGGTTCTGCGAGCGCTTGAGGCCGCGCTGGAGAATCTCGCCGACGGGCGGCGATTGCACTTCGGCGATGATCTTCGCGTCCTCGCGCAGCTCTTCGTCGCTCTGCGGCCAGTGCAGCGCGCGCACGCCGCCTTGCAGCGCCACGCCATGCCGCGCCAGCGCGCTGCGCAACTGCTCGCCGGCGAACAGCGCCGGATCGTACGCGGCCAGCTTGAAGCGCTGCGGCGGCGTGCGCGCGGCGATGCTGCCGAACGCATACAGCGTGCGGTCGCCCGGCGCGCGGTAGAGATTGATGTCGTTGCGCACGCCGCGCGCGCTGGTGGCGATGCGGTTGGCGACCTCGGGCACGGCGCCGGCGGGGTCCAGCGTCACGATCGCCGGCCGGCCTTCCGCGCCGGGGGCGACCGTCACTTCGACCTGGTTTTCCTGCACGCTCAGCGCGGACGTGGGCACGGCGAACCAGCTCTGCAGGTCCGATGCTTCCCAGCCCGAACCCATCGACGGACTGGCGAAATAGCTGTCGTCCGCGACCAGCCCGCCTTTGACGGTGCGGATGCCGCGCGCCGCCACCTGCTGCGCCATGTGTTCCGCCCAATCCGCCGTGGCGCGGTCCGCACCCAGGGTGGGGTCGCCCATGCCGTAAAGGATCAGCGGGCCGTCCAGCACGCCGTTGCGCACCTGCTCGCCGGCCAGCAGGCGGGTGGGGATGCGGTAGTCGGCGCCGACCTCGCTCAGCGCCAGCGCGGCGGTGAACAGCTTGGCGGTGGAGGCGGTCTGGTACAGCCGGTCGCCGTCGTGCGCGTACAGCGTGCGGCCGCTGTCCAGCGACACCACCGCGATGCCCCAGCGCGCGCCGGCGAAGCGCGGCTGCGCGATCTGCGCGTCGATGCGCGAGGCCAGCGACGAGGCTTCGTCGGCACGGGCGGCGCCGCACAACGCGGCGAACAGGGCGAGCAGGGAGCTGATCCGTAGCAGTTGGTTCATGGCGCGCAGTATTACGCAGCCTCGCGCAGATGCGGCAGCGGGGCGATCCACGCATCGCGCCGGCGCAGCCGCCAGGCGATCCAGCCCAGCCCGGCGCCGCGCACCGCCATGAAGGCCAGGAATGCCAGCCACAGGCCGTCGTTGCCCCAGCCGCGCGCGGCCCAGGCGAGCAGGGCGAACAGCGCCACCGCCAGCAGCATGCCGTCGCGCATTTCGCGTCCGCGCGTGGCGCCGATGAACAGGCCGTCCAGCAGATAGCTCCACACCGCTACCACCGGCAGCGCGGCCAGCCACGGCAGTGCGTGATAGGCCACCGCGCGCACTTCCGGCAGGCTGGTCTGCAGGTCCACGAACAGTGGGCCGCCGCCGGCGAACAACAGCGCAAAGCCGATGCTGCCCAGCAGCGACCAGCCGCCGGCCACCACCAGCGCACGCCGCAGCGCCTGCGCATCGCGCGCGCCGATGGCGTGGCCACACAGCGCCTCCACCGCATTGGCCAGCCCGTCCAGGCCGAAGGCGGTGAGCATCAGCCCGTTGAGCAGCAGCGCATTGGCCGCCACGGTGGCGTCGCCCAGGCGCGCGCCGAGCAGGGAGATGCTGAAGAACACGCCTTCCAGCGCCAGCGTGCGGATGAAGATGTCGCGGTTGACCATCAGCAGCGGCCGCCAGTGCGCCCAGCCGCGCAGCGCCTGCCAGTCCACGCTGCCCGGCCAGCCTTGCACGGCGCGGCGCGCGCGCCACAGGCCGTACAGCGCGCCGCACCACTCGCCGCAGGCGGAAGCCAGTGCGATGCCGGGCACGCCCCAGCCGAAGCCGAGTACGAACAGCAGGTTCAGCGCGATATTCACCAGGTTGGCCACCAGCAGCAGGGCCAGCGTGGTGCCCGCCCGCTGCGCGCCGATGAACCAGCCTGCCAGCGCGTAGTTGAGCAGGGCGGCCGGCAGGCCGAGCAGGCGCAGCTGCACATAGCCCTGGCCGCGTTCGGCCAGCGCCGGCGTGGCGTGCATCTGCCCGATCAGCCACGGCAGCAGCGGCAGCATCAGCAGGCCCACCGCCACGCCCAGCACCGCGGCCAGCAGCAGGGCCTGCACCTGCACCGTGCGCAGGGCGGCGCGGTCGCCCGCGCCCTCGGCCTGCGCGGCGAAGCCGGTGGTGCCCATGCGCAGGAAGCCCAAGCTCCACACCGGCAGGGCGTAGATCGCGCTGCCCACCGCCACGGCGCCAAGATCCTGCGTCTGCGGCAGATGCCCGGCCACGGTGCTGTCGACCAGGGCCACCAGCGGCACGGTGAGGTTGGACAGGATCATCGGTACGGCCAGCGCCCACACCCGCCGATGGGTGGGACGGTGGCGCCAGGCTTCGAGAAGGGTCGACATGGGCGGCGGATGGCGGGGGACGGCGCAGCGTAGCGCTGAGCGCGGCGCCGTGGAAAACAGCGCATTGACGCCCGAGCTGGTAGTCTTGCCGGCCATTGCCTCGCCGGCCCCCATCCATGCATGGGCCTGGACCGGTTCCACTTTTCCCCCTTTGCGAGATCACCATGCAGATTGCCGAGAGCTCCGTCGCTTCCTTCCATTACACGCTGACCGACGACCAGGGTCAGGTGCTCGACAGTTCCGAAGGCCGCGAGCCGCTCACCTATCTGCACGGCGTCGGCCAGATCGTGCCGGGCCTGGAGAAGGCCATGACCGGCCGCCAGGCCGGCGACCAGTTCAAGGTCGACGTGGCGCCGGAAGAAGGCTACGGCGTGCACCACGCCGAGCTCACCCAGTCGGTGCCGCGCGAAGCGTTCCAGGGCGTGGAGGACATCCAGCCCGGCATGCAGTTCCAGGGCCACGGCCCGCAGGGCGTGATCAACGTTACCGTGACCGCGGTGGACGACCAGGTCGTGCATATCGACGGCAACCACCCGCTGGCCGGCAAGACCCTGCACTTCGCCATCGAAGTGACCGACGTGCGCGCGGCCACCGAGGAAGAACTGGCCCATGGCCACGTCCACGGCGAAGGCGGCCACGAGCACTAAGCAGTGATGCGCGCCGGCCCGGTCTCGACCGGGCCGGCTTTTTTTATGGGCGCCGTGCGCCCGCTTGCCCGCTCAAGGATCGAGTCGCCATGCAGGACTCCCTGCGCATCGCCATCGTCGGCTACGGCGCCGCCGGCCAGGCCGCGGCGCTGTTTCTCGCCGCCCAGGGACACGCGCTGAGCGTGTACGAGCAGGCGGCCACGCCCGGCCCCGTCGGCGCCGGTTTCCTGCTGCAGCCCACGGGCCTGGGTGTGCTGTCGCGTCTGGGGCTGCATGAAGGCGCGCTGGCGCAAGGGCAGCGCATCGAGCGGCTGCATGGCGAGAATCGCCGCGGCCGCCGCGTGATGGACATGCGCTACGCCGACCATGCGCCGGCCTGCTTCGGCCTGGGCCTCACCCGCGGTTCGCTGTTCACCCTGCTGCGCGATGCCTATGGCGATGCCGCGCGCATCCATACCGGCGTATGCATCGATGCAGTGGCCGAGGACGGCATGCACCTGCGCGACAGCGCCGGCGGCATGCACGGCCCGTTCGATCTGATCGTGGTTGCCGACGGCGCGCACTCGCGCCTGCGGCGCCATCTGCCGCAAGCGCAGCGCCGGCGCGAGTCGGTCTATCCCTGGGGGGCTATGTGGTGCCTGCTGCCCGCGGGCGACTGGCCGCACCGCGGCGAGCTGCGCCAGCGCTATGCCGGCACGCGCGAAATGATCGGCCTGCTGCCGGTGGGGCGGCGGGTGGACCGCGAGGGCGACTGGCTCACTTTCTACTTCAGCCTGCCGGGCGAGCAGGTGGACGGCTTCGACGACGCGGCGCTGGCGCGCCTGCGGCAACGCGTGGAAGAGCTGTGGCCCGAAGCGCTGTATTTGCTGGACGGCATCGACACGCCCGCGCACTTGCATCGCGCGCGCTATCGCGACGTGGTGCTGCGCCATCCGGTGCACGGCCGCGTGGTCTTCGTCGGCGATGCGGCGCACGCGATGAGCCCGCAGCTCGGGCAGGGCGTGAACATGGCGCTGCTGGATGCGCAAGCGCTGGCCGATGCGCTCGCCGCGCAGGCCACGACCGATGCGGCCCTCGCCGATTACGCGCGCCGCCGCCGCCATCATCTGGCCGTGTACCAGCGCATCAGCCGCTGGCTGACGCCGCTGTTCCAGTCGCAGCGCGATGGCCTGGCGTGGTGGCGCGACGTGGCCTTCCATCCGCTGAGCCGCCTGCCGCTGGCGCGCGGGCAGACGCTGAAGATCCTTACCGGCACGAAAAAGGCCTGGTGGCGTTGACCACCGGGCCTGCCCGGCAAAACGGCGGCGCTCAGTACCAGTCGAGCAGCGAGATGCCCACGCCGAGGTAGGTGGCGTTGTGGTTGTAGTCGATCATGCTCTCGCCGTAGCCCTTGAACAGTTCCATATAGGCGCGCAGGTTGCCGGTGATCGGGAAGGCCCAGCTGAGCTGCGCCGCACCGTGGCTGCGGTCGCCGCCGCGCAGCGAGTGACGCAGCATCAGGCCGAATTCCTGGCCGTTCCATTCGTGCACGATCTGCACGTCGCCGCGGCCCATGTAGTCGCTGATGTCCGGATTGTTGTCGTCCTTGCCGTGCTCCGGCACGCGCCACCACGGGCGGAACATCACCGTCCAGCCGTCGCGCTCGAAGCCGATATTGCCCATCACGCGGTTCCAGCTGCGCGACAGCGGATTGGAGCGGCCGTTGGATTCGTGGTTGATGCCGATGCCGAGCAGGCGGCCGTCCCAGCCTGCCACCTGATAGTTGGTGTTGAAGATCAGCAGCGCTTCGGGTTCGTAGTTGGTCTCGCGGAACGGACGCGAGATCTTGTTGTTATAGACCTGCCAGCGGGACGACTGCGTATAGCCCACCCACAGGTCGCCTTCGTCGCCGAACACGCCCTGCCACACCTTGGTCTTCAGGCTGAGCTGGAATTTCGCTTCGACATTCTGCAGCTGCTGCGGCGTGCCGACCGTGTTCAGCGGATTGGGGCTGTGCGGCTGCGCGTTCTGGTTGCTGGTGGCGAATACCGGCAGCAGATAAAGCGGCTTGTAGCCGCGCACGTTGAAGGTGCCGAGCTTGCTCTCCGGCGACAGCTCCCAGCGCGAATCGAGCAAGGACATCGGGCGGCTGACTTCCGGATTGCCCTGCGTGGCGCTCTTGTCGGAAGCGAACACGCCCGGCGCCGCGGCGTTCTCGTTCATGCGCTTCTGCGCGGTGGGCAGGTTCACGCGGCCGGTGGCGCGGTCGTAGCAGGCCAGGCGCTGCGCGTCGCTCTCGATCGCGGTGCAGGCGCGGATGTCCATCGGGTCGGGATTCTGCGCATGCGCGCGCGGGCCGAGCAGGCCGGCCGCCAGCAGCAGCGCCAGGGTGACGTTCGTTCGCGTCATTGCGTACTCCACCAGAAACGGGGCGTGAGGAATTCATTGAGGGGAAGGCGCGGCCGAACGCGGGTGCCGCACACGAAAACGCCGGCCGCGGCGGACCGCGGCCGGCGTCAGGGTGCCGGAAGCTCAGCGCTGCTTCAACCAGCGCGCATACGCGGCCTTGCTCAGATGCTGCGCGCCGCCGGACGCATGCAGGAAGTCATTGGCGAGCGGCGGATAGGCGGAGGCATCGTCTTCGGTGACGTACGCCTTGCCGTTGGCGAGCGCGGCGAAGTCCGGCGGCGGACCGGCGTCCTTGACCGCGGGCATGCTGGAATTGACGGTGACCTGGCCTTGCGCACTGTTGAACTGCGCGCTGTCCTGGCCGGGTTGCGGTGCGGGTGCGCTCTGCGCCTGCGGCATGGGCTGAGGCATCGGCTGCGGCTGCGCTTGCGGCTGCGGCATGGGTTGCGGTTGCGCCGGTTGCGGCGGCGGCATCGGTTGCGGTTGTGCCTGCGGCGGCGGAGGCGGCGGAGGCATCGGCTGCGCGGGCTGGTTCTGCGCCATCAAGGTGCCGGCGAACAGCAGCGAGCCGGAGGCAAGAAAACTAAGCAGGGGATTGCGGGGATTCATCGTCGATGCTCCATGCCAGAATGACTGGCTCGAGGACGGAAGGCGCGAGGACGTGGAAGCGGCCGCAGTGCCGGGCCGGCATGGCTCGTCCCGCGCTGAGGACAACGCTAACAAAGGCCGGATAAATGCCTGCACAACCATTCGATGTGGTCGGTGTGAAAACTTCGTCGTCGCCGTCTGCACTTCCGCCGGGCAAGCCGCGTCTCACGCTGGCGCAGGCGCAGCGCCTGCAATTGGCCGCACAGGGGCTGCTGCGCGCGCCGCGCCGCCGCGCACGGCGCGCCGACGTGCTGGATGCGATCACGCGCATGCGGCTGCTGCAGATCGACACCATCCACGTGGTGGCGCGCAGTCCTTATCTGGTGCTGCATTCGCGCGTGGGCGATTACGAACCGGCATGGCTGGACGAAGCGCTCGCGCAAGGCAAGCTCGCCGAATGCTGGGCGCACGAAGCCTGCTTCGTGCCGGCCGCCGACTACGCCTGGCATCGCGCGTGGGGCGTGCGCCGCGGCACGCATTGGGCATACCGCCATGCCGAGCGCATGCATCGCGAACAGCGCGCGGACATGGACGGCCTGCTCGAACGCATCCGCGCCAACGGCGCGGCGCGCGCGGCGGATTTCGAACGCGAGCAACCGGGTGCGGCCAGCGGCTGGTGGTCGTGGAAACCCGAGAAGCGCTGGCTGGAAGCGTGGTTCGCGCTGGGCGAGCTGATGGTGAGCCGGCGCGAGCGGTTCCAGCGCGTCTACGATCTGGCCGAGCGCGTGATCGCGCAGCTGCAGCCATCGTTCGACGACGCGCCGCTGGGCATGGAGGAGGGCGCGCTGCGCCGCCGCTTCATCCTCGACGCCGTGCGCGCGCTCGGCATCACCCAGGCGCGCTGGATCGCCGACTACCACCGGCTCAAGCCGGCGGTGACCGACAGCGAGCTGGCGCCGCTGGTGGCTTCAGGCGAGCTGATCGAAGTGGCGGTGGCGGACTGGAAGGTGCCCGGCTACGTGCACGCCGACCATGCGGACGAACTGGCGCAGGTACTGCGCGGTGGCCTGCGCGCGACCTATACGACCCTGCTGTCGCCGTTCGACCCGCTGGTGTGGGATCGCGCGCGGGCGCAGGCGATGTTCGGATTCGAATACACCATCGAGTGCTACGTGCCGGCGGCGAAGCGCCGCTACGGCTATTACGTGCTGCCGATCCTGCGCCGCGGGCAATTGGTGGGCCGGCTCGATGCCAAGGCGCATCGAGCCGAATGTGTATTTGAGGTGAAGGCGCTTTACCTGGAAGAGGGCGAAACGCCGACGCCGGCCTGGATCGCCGACGTGGCCGAGGCGATCGCGGCAACCGCGCGCTGGCACGGCACCCCGAAGATCCGCCTCGGCCGCTGCCGCCCCGCCAGCGTGGCGGCAGCGTTGCGCGCGCACTGGCGCGCCATGGACTGACGGCTCAGTGCGAGCCGCCGCTGGCCGGAACCACCGGCTGCGGCGCGCAGGCCTTGCCGTGCAGCGCCTGGTGCAGCTGGTTGGCCAGCGAGGTGCAGCGGTTGCCGAGCTGCGGGCGGATATCCGGATCCAGCGAATCGCGCAGCAGGCTTTCGCGCATCGCCTCGTAGCGACCCTCGATCTGGTCCGCCGGATAGATCGCCGCGGCCTGGTGGCAGGCGATATAGGTGTTCAGATAGTTATCGCAGGCGGGGATGCCGGTCTGGTCCGGCAAGGCCTGGCTGGGCGCGGTTTTCGGCTTGCTGGCGGGGGCGCGGGTGGTGCTGGCGGGCGCCGTGCCGCGGCTGCTGCTGGTGGTTGTGGTGGAGCTCCCGCTGGAGCTGGGTCGGGTGGTTTTGTCGTTGCATCCGGCCAGGACAAGTCCGCCGGCGAGCACGAGCAGGGCGAGGCGCGAGGGAAGTCTGGTCATGAGCATCTCCTTGACTGTCGGCCCCGGGCGGGCCGTGCCGCGATATGGAAAGTTGAGCAACGCCCGGTTGCCAAAAGGCAGTCGCAATAGACACTGAGCGTCGTAAAGAAAAGCTGAATCGAATGGCGTTTTGGGTGAAGAACGGGCGGAAATGCTGCCGTGATTATTTCTGTTCAGTTTTCCCCGTGCACCCCGTTATTCGCTTTCCGCCCTTTGAAACAGCTATGATGTGCGGACTGTGTTTGCCGGGGTCACCTGTTTTGTGACCCGATGCCGCTGATCAGCGATCCGCTTCATCGCCTCACCCCTAGGGTTTTCCTTAGCAGCTCAGTAAGTCGGCCGTTCCGAAGGAACGGCTGAGCCTCAATCAAAACCTTTAGGAGTGTTTCACATGTCTGATCGTCAGATCGGTACCGTCAAGTGGTTCAACGATGCCAAGGGCTTCGGCTTCATCAGCCGTGACAACGGCCCGGACGTCTTCGTCCACTTCCGCGCCATCCAGGGCAACGGCTTCAAGAGCCTGGCCGAGGGTGACAAGGTCAGCTTCAAGGTCGTGCAGGGCCAGAAGGGTCTGCAGGCCGACGAAGTGCAGAAGGCCTGATCCAAGGCATTCTTGATCGATTGAAAAGGCCGGGCAGCGATGCCCGGCCTTTTTTTACGCCTTTCGGCATGGGGTCTTCCCACATACCCGTGCGAAAAATCCGCTATGCTCGGGCCACTGTGTTTGTCAGGTCACGCGTGCCCCGATGTACGGTTTCACCCGCATCGCTCCACCGATTCCCTGCATGCCCAGTAAGTCGTCGGTCGCAAGGGGGAGACCGGCCTGTCTCAGTGTCGATTCGATCGGAGTGAGTCATGTCGGATGGTAATCGTGAAACCGGCACGGTGAAGTGGTTCAACGACGCCAAGGGGTTCGGCTTCATCAGCCGCGAAAACGGTCCCGATGTCTTCGTGCATTTCCGCGCGATTTCGGGTTCCGGATTCAGGAGCCTCAAAGAAGGCCAGAAGGTCACCTTCAAGGTGGTCACCGGCCAGAAGGGGCTGCAGGCCGAGGACGTGGCGCCTGCCTGAGAGGTCGGGGTAAAAACCGCCGCAAAGAACGAAAGCCGGGCAGCGATGCCCGGCTTTCTTTGTTCATGGGCTCCGGCGGCATCACTTATCCTTGAAAAAAAATCGGCTATGCTCGCTTCACTGTGTTCGCTGGCCACGCGCGTGCCCGATGTCCCGGCCCTTGCCTCGCATCGCTTCACCGGTTCCCTGCAGCCCAGTAAGTCGTCGGCCGTAAGGGGGAGGCTGACTTGTCTCAAATCGAATCGATTGGAGTAAGTCATGTCGGAAGGTAATGGCCGTGAAACCGGCACGGTGAAATGGTTCAACGATGCCAAGGGGTTTGGCTTCATCAACAGGGGAAACGGCAAGGAGGACGTCTTCGTCCACTTCCGCGCGATCCAGGGCACGGGCTTCAAGAGCCTGAAAGAAGGTCAGACGGTGACTTTCAAGGTGGTCAACGGCCAGAAGGGCCTGCAGGCCGAGGAAGTGATGCCGGCCTGATCTTCAGGTCGAACCGAACGGAAAAGGCCGGCGCAAGCCGGCCTTTTTCTTGCGCGCCGCCTGCACGGGAACGCGTGCTAGCCTGCCGTTTTTCCGCTGACGGAGTGCCCTGTGCAGGAAGCATCGGCCGAGCTACCGACCGCCATCGCGCCCGCCACGGCCGGCGATGGCGCATCTTCCGAGCTGCTGCTGACGCTTCCCGCGCAGGCGCCGTCGGCCCTGCTGTACTGGCTGCCGGCGATGGGCGTGGCCGCGCGGCATTACCTGCCGCTGGCGCAGGCGCTGGCCGCGCGCGGCATCGCGGTGGCCTTGCACGAATGGCGCGGCATCGGCTCCAGCAACCGGCGCGCCGGGCGGCACAGCGACTGGGGCTATCGCGAACTGCTGCAGCTCGATCTCCCCGCCGGCCTGGCCGCGGCGCGCGAACGCTGCCCGGGCCTGCCCTGCGCCATCGGCGGGCACAGCCTGGGCGGCCAGCTCGGCTCGCTCTATACCGGCCTGCATCCGCAGGATTTCGAGGCCCTGGTGCTGGTGGCCAGCGGCTCGCCGTACTGGCGGCGTTTCCGCCGCGGCGCGCTGATCGGTGCGGCCTATGCACTGGCGCCCGTGCTGGCCGGCCTGGTCGGCCATCTGCCCGGGCGGCGCCTGGGCTTCGGCGGCAACGAGGCGCGCGGCGTGATCGCCGACTGGGCGCGCAGCGGCCGCACCGGCCGCTACGCCGCCGCCGGCCTGCCGGACGACCTGGAAAGCGCCATGGCGCGCGTGCGGCTGCCGATCCTGGCCCTGCGCCTGCGCGACGACTGGCTCGGCCCCCAGGCCTCGCTGGACTGGCTGCTGGCGAAGATGCCGCAGGCCCGGCCCGCGCGCGCCGTGCTGGATCCGGACGAACTGGGCGTCCCCGCCGACCACTTCGCCTGGATGAAGCAGCCGGCCGCGGTCGCCGCGGCCATTGCCGATGGCCTGGCGCAGGTCCAGCGCCGCGACCGGGTGCAAGCCGCCTCTTGAAGCGGGGAGCTTTCGCCGGCATGTGGCGGATTCGATTCTTTGCCGGCATCTGCCCATGAAACTGTTCACCCCGTTCGTCCAGCGCAGCCTCACGCTGCGCAACCGCATCGCCGTCGCGCCGATGTGCCAGTACTCCGCCGTCGACGGCATGCCCGACCACTGGCACCTGGTGCACCTGGGCAGCCGCGCCGTCGGCGGCGCCGCGCTGGTGATCGCCGAGGCCACGGCGGTGTCCGCGGAAGGGCGCATCTCGCCGCAGGACGTCGGCCTGTGGAACGACGCGCAGCGCGATGCCTGGCGCCCGGTCACCCGCTTTATCGACATGCAGGGCGCCATCGCCGGCGTCCAGCTGGCCCATGCCGGCCGCAAGGCCAGCGCGCAGCGCCCCTGGGAAGGCGGCGGCGCGCTGCGCGAAGGAGCCTGGACGACGGTGGCGCCCTCGGCGATCCCGTTCGATCACGACTGGCACACCCCGCAGGCGCTGGACGACGCGGGTTTGCGCCAGGTGATCGAGGATTTCCGCCGCGCCGCCGAACGCGCGCTCGCCGCCGGCTTCCGCCTGGTCGAGCTGCATGCCGCGCACGGCTATCTGCTGCACCAGTTCCTGTCGCCGCTGAGCAACCATCGCCAGGATGCCTACGGCGGCAGCTTCGAAAACCGCACGCGCCTGCTGCGCGAGATCATCGCCGCGGTACGCGAGGTGTGGCCGGCGGAACTGCCGCTGTGGGTGCGCATTTCCGCCACCGACTGGCACGAAGGCGGCTGGGACATCGAGCAGAGCGTGCGCCTGGCGCGCGAGCTGCCGGCGCTGGGCGTGGACCTGGTCGACGTCTCCAGCGGCGGCCTGGTGCCGCACGTCAAGATTCCGCTCGGCCCCGGCTACCAGGTGCCGTTCGCCGCGCGCATCCGCCGCGAAGCGGGCATCGCCACCGGCGCGGTAGGCCTGATCACCGAAGCGGAGCAGGCCGCGCGCATCGTCGAACAGGACGACGCCGACATCGTGCTGATCGCCCGCGAAAGCCTGCGCGATCCGTATTTCCCGCGCCGCGCGGCGCAGCAGCTGGGTGCGTCGATCGACGCGCCGGTGCAATATCGGCGGGCTTGGTAACCAGGAAAAACGACGTGGACCAGAACCCGCTGCTGATCGAAGGCCGCCTGCACGACCTGGGCGACGGCTTCACCGTGCGCCGGCTTTTGCCGGTGCTGCAGGCCCGCCATGTGGGGCCGTTCGTGTTCTTCGACCTGATCGGGCCGGCTGCCTTCGCGCCGGGCAAGGGCATGGACGTGCGGCCGCATCCGCATATCGGCCTGGCCACCGTGACCTGGCTGTTCGAAGGCACCATCCGCCACCGCGACACCGTCGGCAGCCTGGCCGACATCCGCCCCGGCGAAGTGAACTGGATGACCGCCGGCCGCGGCATCGCCCATTCCGAACGCACGCCGCCGGACGAGCGCCGCGACGGCCAGCGCATGCACGGCGTGCAGGTGTGGGTGGCACTGCCGCGGCACGACGAGGAAGTGGAGCCGGAGTTCCACCATCACGGCGCCGATGCGCTGCCGCGCATCCGCCGGCCCGGCGCCGAGCTGGTGCTGATCGCCGGCACGGCTTACGGCGAACGCTCGCCGGTGAAGGTGTTCGCGCCGATGTTCTTCGTCGAGGCCACGCTGGAAGCCGGCGCCGAGCTGCCCTGGCCGGACGAGCACGTCGAACGCGGCGTCTGCGTGATCGACGGCGAAGTCAGCTGGGGCGGCTTGAACGTACCCGCCACACACACGGCGGTGCAGACGGGAGACACCGCCGCCCCGCTGAAGGCCGCCACGCGCAGCCGCGTGATGCTGTTCGGCGGCGCGCCGCTGGATGGCGAGCGGCATCTGTGGTGGAACTTCGTGTCCAGCCGCAAGGAGCGCATCGAGCAGGCCAAGCTGGAATGGCAGGAGCAGCGCTACGGCAAGGTGGCCGGCGACGAGGAAGAATTCATTCCGCTGCCGGTGCGTTGATGCTGCGTCCGCGCATGCGCCCGCGGGGGCGCGGCGCTAGGCTGCAGCGATGCCAGAGGGAATCCGCATGTCCGCTTATGCCAGCTTCCGCGAGTTCTATCCGTTCTATCTGGGCGAACACAGCGACGTGAATTGCCGGCGCATGCATTTCGCCGGCAGCACCCTGGTGCTGGCGGTGGTCGCGTTCGCCGTGATCACCGGACACCTCGCCTGGCTGTGGCTGGTGCCCGTTGCCGGTTACGGCTTCGCCTGGGTCGGCCACTTCGTGTTCGAGAAGAACCGCCCGGCCACCTTCCGCCACCCGCTGTACAGCCTGATGGGCGACTGGGTGATGTATTGGGACGTGTTGCGCGGACGAGTGAAATTGTAGGTTGGGGTGAGCCGCAGGCGAACCCCAACGATGCGGCAACGTTGGGGTTCGCCTGCGGCTCACCCCAACCTACGCTGGTTTTCAGCGGTATCTCTGATGACACGACTGGCACGTCTCGCCCACCGGCTTGAGCGCCGCCGCGAGCGCCGCGCAATCGGCCGGGGCGGCCTGCACCGCGGCCTGCAGCTGGGTATGCAGCTGGTTGGCCTCGTCGATAAAGCCCTGGTCCATGCCGGGGAAGGCGGGGACGATGTCCGACGAGGTCGACAGCAGCCGCTGCAGATGCCCGGCATTCGCGGCCGCTTCGCAGCGCTGGCCCTTGACCGCGTTGCGCAGCGCGCCGGAGTGGTGCGCCATCACGTCCATCACCGCATGCGGGAAAGGATTGCGCTGCTTGAGCGCGTTCATGGCGAAGACGGTGCCGACGATGCCGATAGCCAGGCCGAGGACGATCAGAAGTGCTGCGCGCATGCTTTGCCTGATTCCTGCTATGAAACGGACCGCCCGCGAGGTTAGCACGCGGCCTCGCGGCGCCCGCCGCCCGCTCCCGCTAAAATGGCGGGCTTTACGCACCGAACGATCCACCCCATGTACATGATTCCTTCGACCCGCCGCGGAGCGCGCGCATGAACGACGTGGCCTTTCCCGCCGAACGCTTCCAGGGCGTGGAGCGCCTGTACGGCGTGGGCAGCGTGGAACGCCTGCGGCAGGCGCACGTCTGCGTGATCGGCATCGGCGGCGTCGGCTCCTGGGCGGCCGAGGCGCTGGCGCGCAGCGGGGTGGGGCGGCTGACCCTGATCGATGCGGACGAGGTCTGCGTCTCCAATACCAACCGCCAGCTGCATGCGCTGGATGGCGAGTACGGCAAGCCGAAAGTCGAGGTGGTCGCGGCGCGCGCCAAGGCGATCAACCCGGCCATCCGGATCGATGCCATCGAACGCTTCCTCACCCCGTCCACCCTCGACGAACTGCTGGACCGCGGCTACGACGTGGTGCTCGACGCCTGCGACGCTTTCCGCGTCAAGCTCGAAGCCATCGCCTGGTGCCGCCGCCGCAAGCTGCCGGTGGTGAGCGTGGGTTCGGCCGGCGGGCGCACCGACCCGACCATGATCCGCGTGCGCGACCTCTCGCGCACCGAGCACGACGCCATGTTCAGCCTGATCCGCAAGAAGCTCCGCCAGGACTTCGGCTTTCCGCGCAATCCCGACCGCTACTTCGGCGTGTCGGCGGTGTACTCGCTGCAGAACGTGCAGTACCCGCAGGCGGACGGCACGGTCTGCGGCACGCGTCCGCCGGGCGGCGATGCCTTGAACCTGGCCTGCGGCGGCGGCCTGGGCGCGGCCACCCACGTCACCGGCACCTTCGCCTTTGCCGCGGCGGGCAAGGTGCTGGAGAAGCTGCTGGAAAAGAAACCGGCGGCCTGAAGCCGCCGGTTGTCGTGGTTGGCCATGCCAGGGCGATGGCGCATTCCTTCCGTGGGCTAGGCCAGGATCGTCAGTTCCATGGCCTTGGCGGTGACGCGGTTGGCGCCGGTCACCCGCACGAACAGCGGGAACCTGCCCGGCGTCGGCGGGATCAGCCATTCGCCCCAGGCGTGATCCGGCTCGCCCCCGGCCAGCGCGCTCAACGCCGTCATGCCCAGCAGTTGTCCACCGTGCTGCGGATCGCCGAGGAATACCTCGGCCCAGCCATCGGCACGCTGCGCCAGGTCGGCGCCGACGCTGATGCGGAAACCGGCGTACCGGCCGCCCGGCAGCTCCGCGTGGTCGGACACCAGTTCGCCATGCGCGTTGCGCACCGCCAGCGGCCTGGCCGGCAGCGTCAGCAGGGTGGGCGCGGCGGGTGCCGACGTGGCCCGCAGCGCCGTCGACGCGACCACCAGCGGGAACCATCCCTCCTTGTTCTGCGCCGGGCTGTCGTTGGTGATGCTGATGGCGTTGTGGGTGGTCGCCTGGCCGCTGGTGCTTTCGACGGTCGGCACGAAGTAGACGGCGCTGTTGTCCGCCAGCACCACGCCGGAGCGGTATTCGTTGCCCGGCTTGACCTTGGCGTTGCCGGTGCTGCTGGAGATGCGGATCACCGAGGCCGACGAGGTCAGCGCGTCGGGGTTGAGCTGCAATCCCGCGTTCTTGAATGCCGCCGACTTCTGCAGCGCCGCAGCCAGCGCATTGAGCACTTCGGCCTGGCCGCCGCCGCCCTGGCTGATGTACTGCACGGTATCCAGCACCCGCTTCTGCTGGTCCTGCAGCACGATCGTGTACTTGACGCCGGGCAGCGGGATATTGCGCAGGCGGATCACCGCGAAATCGGTATGGCGCACGTGCGTCTGCGGAGCCAGCGTGCCGTCCGCGCGTTTCCAGCGGATCTCGTTGTCGGGGTCGACCACGGCGTAGATGCGGTATTCGCGCCGGGTGCTGCCCGCCGGCAGCGCGGGCGGTTCGAACGCGCAACGTGCCCGGCCGATGCCGCGCGGCGGAATCACGTATTTGTCGTCGGCCGCCGAGCGCTGGCTGTCCGGATGCGGACGCGACGGATCGGCCAGGTTCGCGTCGAGGAATTCGACCGCGGCGGTGCCGATGGTGATGCGGGCGCCGGTTTCCTCGCGCGAGATGCTGTCGACCTCGACGTAGTCGAAGCGCACCTTGACCGGCTTGCTGGCGCCGTCGGGTGCCAGGCCGAGCTTGCTGCCGAGGCTGAAGTTATGCACGCGCACCTCGAGCATCAGCTTGGCGCCCGGCGCCACCGCACCCGACACCGGCGTAAGCAGGCCGGTCGTCTTGCTCGGGGTCGCGTAGCAGGCCAGGCCGCCCCGGATGCGGCGGGCATTGTCGAGCGTGTTGAAGCCCGAGCCATCCGGCAGGAAGCGATACGGCAGATTCAGCGCGGCGTCCGGCGCGGCATAGGTTTTCGCCCACCACTCCTGGCCGACGCCCTCGGTGAAGCTGGTGGCGCTGGACATCTTGAGGGTGCCGTCCTTGGTCGCGTAGAACAGCGGCTGGAACGCATAGCCCATGTTCTTGTTGAAGCTCGGCTTGGTCAGCAGCAGCTTGCGGGTGCGCGCGCCGGTGATGTTCTCCAGGCGCTGGTTGTTCCAGCCGTGGCTGCCGCCCGTCGAGGTCTTGAAACTGGCTTTGAAGTTCGTGCTCATGACGAGATAGTCGGCGTTCGCCTCGAACGAGACCGTCGTGTCGGAACTGCCGCTCAGGGTCTTGCTGTACTCGAAGCTCGAGGTGCCGGCCGCCGTGGTGCTCCAGCTGATGTCCTGGGTTTCGCTGTTGCCGTTGCAGAAATACAGGATCGGCGTGGTCAGCGGTTCGGTCACCGTGACGGTTTGCCCGGGCGTGTCGCCGGGGCGGCGGATTTCGCCCATGTCGGCGGGCGCGTAGGCGACGTTCATTCCCGGCGCCAGCACCGGATAGCTCAGCGCGTTGCCGTTCTGATGGGTGGGCTGGTAGACGTCCGGCAGCGTGCTGCCGTCGCAGGAAACCGCCTGCTGCGGAAACGGGCGCGGCATCGAAATATCGACGAATACGAAGTCGCCGTTGTCCGCGGTGCGCCCCAGCAAGCGGTAGCGATAGATGTCCACGGTGCGCAGCACATAGCTCAGCGCGTCGTCGCTGTTGGTGCTTGCCGACAGCTTGGTGGAAAGGCTGCTGACCGCGCTGCTGAATTCGGTGCTTTTTTCGTTGTAGGCATAGCCGAACTTGACGGTCTCGGTCACGTTCAACGACATGCCGGTTTTCTTGACGTCGCCCATCGTGACGCCCGCGCCGATGGTGAGCTCGTCGCTGTGGTTGAAGGTGTTCGCCACGGTGCTGGTGTGGGTGGTGGTCACCTGTTTGCTCTGCTCGTCGGTATAGGTGACGTTGAAGCCCGCCTGGAGGCTGACGTTGACGATGCCCAGCGGGCTCGGCGGATCGTTGTTGGGCAGGTAGTCGATATGCTTGGGCGGCTCCTGCAGGATGTAATTGGTGCTGACGATATTGTTGATGGTGATGCGCACCGGCGGCGCCAGCCGGGTCGAACGCCCCTTGAAATCGTAGGCAACGATGGCGATGCCGGTGTTGTTGGCGTTGTCGAATCCGGGATCGCTCGATGCGTTCTTCTCGTCATAGCCGGCGACGGTGATCCCCTGGTCGCCATCGATGTTGAGCGTGCCCCGGTGCAGCGTGACCACGCCGGGCTTGCCTGAGCCGTTGTTGGTGAGGCTGGCCACTGCCAGGGTGTCGGTCGGCGACGGTGGATTGAGCTGGCCGTCGAACAGATTGGCCGCCTTGGCATCGAGCTGGACGATCAATTCGCCGGTGTCCTGGGTCTGGACTTGTCCATACCAGGCGAAATTCCACGCCGGCGCCGCCGAACCATCGCCTCCGGCCTGCGCCGCCGAGATGGAGAAGCCGACCGCCTTGACGTAGTTGTAAGTCCCTTCGTAGAAGTCGAACTTTCCCCGATTGGTGGCCAGCACCGAATACACCACCGCCAGCTGTTTGCGGCCGAGCGTGTAGCCCTTGGCCGGGTCCAGCCGGTACTGGCCTGCGGCCAGCGCGAACACCTGCTTTCTCGGGCCCTGCAGAAAGACCGGATCCGGCGTCGTGCGGCGGGCCCGGAAGTCGTCCCGGTTGACCGCCTTGTGGTGGTGCCGCACCGCCAGCACCGCGCCCTCCTTGGCGGCGTAGTACGGATCGCGATCGAGCATGGTGACGATCAGGTTGCAGATGTTGTCGTTGTTTCCGCTGCGGCGGCCGTCGGCGTGATAGATCACCGCTACCTGCTCGCGTCCCAGGCCGGCCAGCACGCCATCGATCCTGCGCTGTCCGGTCAGGCCCAGGAAATCGCCCACCGCCATGTCCAGCCCCGTATTGCCCGTGACGTTGTCGGCGACCGTGATCTTCTCGCGTTGCGCCAGGCTGGCCGTGCGCCTGTCGGCATCGACCGAGTAGTCATAGACGACGGCCTGGATACGGATCTTCTCGGGGTTCGCGCGTTCCGCCGCGTGGTAGACCACCAGGATCTGCCGCTTGCCGTTGCCGCTGAAGTCGCCCGTCTTCACGATCACCGTGCCGGGCCGGCGCTGCGACTCGCCCAGGCGAGGCAGGAAAGCCAGCGGATCCGGCAGTCGGATCGCCGTGTGCGAGCCCGGCAGGCCCCATGCGAAGTTGAACACTTCCAGCGTCAGGTCGCTGCCGGTGGTCTCGCGCACGGTAATGATCTCGTCGCGCGTGCGGCCGCCGACCACCAGGCCGTCGAGGTCGGCAATCGCCAGGGCCCCCGGGGTCTGCATATGCATGTGGTCGGCACGCAGGTCCACGTTGTCCGTGAAGGTGAAGGAGGGAAGCGCCGTGCCGGCCGCGGCGGCGGCGCCGCCAAGATTGGAGATCGTCCACGTGACCCGGGCATGCTGGTTATTGATCTTCACCAGCGCATGGCGCTTGAGCGCAAAACATTCGTCGTAGTCGTCCGTCATGACCCGTCCCACGGCGACGGCATGGCGCAGATAAGCGTCCGATGTGCCATCGGCGGCGTCGAAGTCGTGGGACTTCGACTCTTTCAGCTGTCGATTGTCCTTGAACAGATGCGCGTTGAACCTGGCTCGCGCATCGTTTCTGGACCAGGTCAGCACGCCAAGGCCTTCGTCGCGAAACAGTACGCGGCTGTTGGCAGTCCCGAACGGATCGGCGGCGCCCGGACCGGCCGCTGCATGGAGCGACTGCGTGGCAAGAACTTCTTTCGCATCGACGGACATGGCATTCCCCTGGGTGATGACGGTCGCCCGGCCGATGCCGGGTGCAACCACGGAGGGGCGACGCTATCGCCTCGAACGGGCGCGGTATGTAGCACAAATGCGCCACATGGCCGGGGCGGCGGCGTCCGCATCGAAATGCAAACGGGCAGGCCCAAGGCCTGCCCGTCAGGGGGCGCGCCCGCAGCGCGCCGTTCGATTTTCCTCACCGCCATCCCGGCCCGCGCCGGGATGGCGGCTTCGTGCTATTTGAGAAGACGCAACGCTCTTACCAGCCCATGTAATGGCCACCGTTGATGGCCAGGTTGGTGCCGGTGATCCACGCCGCCTCCTCGCCGGTGAGGAAGGCCACCGCATGGGCGATCTCCTCCGGCTTGCCCAGGCGGCCGACCGGGATCTGCGCCACGATCTTCTCGCGCACTTCCTCCGGCACCGCCATCACCATGTCGGTGGCGACGTAGCCCGGCGACACCGTGTTCACGGTGATGCCGAACTTGGCGTTCTCCTGCGCCAGCGAAATGGAGAAGCCGTGCATGCCGGCCTTGGCCGCGGCGTAGTTGGCCTGGCCGTACTGGCCCTTCTGGCCGTTGATCGAGCTGATCTGCACGATGCGGCCCCACTTGCGCCCGCGCATGCCGTCGATCACCGGGCGGGTGACGTTGAAGCAGGCGTTGAGGTTGGTGTTCACCACGTCCATCCACTGCTGGTAGCTCATCTTGTGGAAGGTGGTGTCGCGGGTGATGCCCGCGTTGTTGACCAGGATCTCGACCGGGCCGGCCTGGGCCTCGATCTCGCGCACCATGGTTTCGCACGAAGCCGGATCGGACACGTCGCCCTGCACCAGCACCACGTCGTAGCCTTCCTGTTTCATCGCGGCGCGCCACGCCTCAGCCTTGGCCGGGTCGCGGTAATTGGTGGCGACGCGATGGCCCTGGCGGGCCAGATACCGAACGATGGCGGTGCCGATGCCGCCCGTGCCACCCGTGACCAATGCCGTGCGCTGCGTCATGCCGTTGTCTCCATAGATGCGCGAAGAGTGCGAGAAAGCCGAACTGGTGTTGCCTGGCCATGTTGATAGGGAAACATGGCAATTCGTCGACGTAAGGAAACCGCCATGCGCGCGATGCGCTGCGCCGTGGCGGCTCGGTCTTTATAGCGGTTTATGCGGCCGGAAGGCAGCGCTTCAGCAGGCCAGGCGTTCGCTGCAGTGCGGCAAACGCGTGGGATCGAAATGCGCGAGCGCCTGGGACAGCAAGGCCTCGGGATGGTTCGCTTCCATCCCGCAGGGAAGTTCGAGAAAACGCAGGGCGCGGCGCAGGGCCGGCAGCGGATCGCGCGGATCGACCGGATGCGCATTTTCAGACTTCGAGAGCTTGCGCCCCTGCGCATCCACCGCCAGCGGCAGGTGCAGATAGGTCGGCGAGGCCAGTCCCAGGCAGCGCTGCAGCCAGAGCTGGCGCGGAGTGGAATCGAGCAGGTCGTTGCCGCGCACCACCTGGGTGACGCCCTGCCAGGCATCGTCGACCACGCAGGCCAGCTGGTAGGCGTAGAAGCCTTCCACCCGCCTGATCACGAAATCGCCGGCCGACTCACGCAGGTTCTGCCGCTGCGGGCCTTGCAGGCCGTCGACGAAGCCCACCTCCACGTCAGGCACGCGCAAGCGCCAGGCCGGCGCACGCGACGGATCCGGCGCCGCCACGCAGCGCCCGTCGCGATGCATGCCGCCGGCCGCGGCCAGGTCGGCGCGGCTGCACCAGCAGGGGAAGACCTGGTCGCGCTCGCGCAGCTGCTCGAAGGCCGCTTCGTAAGCGTCAAGGCGATGTGATTGGAACAAGGCCGGTTCATCGGCGACGAGTCCGAAGGCGGGCAGGGCGTCGAGGATGCCGCGTGCCGAACCGGGCACTTCGCGCGGCGGGTCGATGTCCTCCATCCGCAGCAGCCAGCGGCCCCCGGCGTGGCGCGCGCACAGCCAGCTGGCCAGGGCGGCGACGAGGGAACCGAAGTGGAGTTGGCCGGTCGGAGAGGGGGCGAAGCGTCCGCGATAGGTCATCCATGCATTGTAGGGGGCAGCGGCGCGGCCGCTCTTGAAACCGGTACGCTTTGCCACGATTACTTGCGTGCGGCCTCGCCGCATTCCCTTTTCATGACTGCCCAGAGAGACAGCCATGCGTCGCATCGCACTGTTCCTGCTTACCAATATCGCCGTCCTGTTCCTGCTCAGCATCGTGTGCCGGCTGCTCGGCATCGACCAGTGGGCCGCCTCGCGCGGGCTGGGCGGCATGCCCGGCCTGCTGGCCTACGCCGCCGTGTTCGGCATGGGCGGCGCCTTCATCTCGCTGGCCATGTCCAAGTGGATGGCCAAGATGTCCACCGGCGCCCGCGTGATCGAGCAGCCGCAGAACGAGGGCGAGCGCTGGCTGCTCGACACCGTGCGCCGCCACGCGCAGAACGCCGGCATCGGCATGCCCGAGGTGGCGATCTACGACGCGCCGGAAATGAACGCCTTCGCCACCGGCATGAGCAAGAACAGCTCCCTGGTGGCGGTCAGCACCGGCCTGCTGCAGCAGATGGACCGCGAGCAGGTGTCGGCCGTGCTGGCCCATGAGATCGGCCACGTCGCCAACGGCGACATGGTTACCCTGACCCTGATCCAGGGCGTGCTCAACACCCTGGTGATCGTGGCGGCGCGCCTGGTCGGCCGCGCGGTGGACAGCTGGCTGTCCGGCGGGCGCGAGCGCGACGGCGGCGGCATCGGCTACTTCGTGTCGGTGATGGTGCTGCAGCTGGTGTTCGGCCTGTTCGCCTCGATGATCGTGATGGCCTTCTCGCGCTGGCGCGAGTTCCGCGCCGACGCCGCCGGCGCCCAGCTGGCCGGCCGCGGCGCCATGATCTCGGCCCTGCAGCGCCTGCAGGCCAACCACGGCGAGAGCACCCTGCCGCAGACCATCGCCGCGTTCGGCATCTCCGGCCATCTGGCCTCGGGCTTCCAGCGCCTGTTCATGAGCCACCCGCCGCTGGACGAGCGCATCGCCGCGCTGCAGCAGCGGGCCTGAGCACAGGGTTTTTCCCGGGAGGCGGGCGCGCGGCGCCCGCCTCCCTTGTTATGGTTCGACATCGTCAACGTTCCGCATCAGCCATCCACGCCAACACAGCGTCCATGACTATGACCACCGAAACCCGCAAGTTCGAAGCCGAAGTCGCCCAGGTCCTGCACCTGGTCACCCATTCGCTGTACTCGCACAAGGAAATCTTCCTGCGCGAGCTGATTTCCAACGCCTCCGATGCCTGCGACAAGCTGCGCTTCGAGTCGATCGCCCAGCCCGACCTCCTGGCCGGCGATGGCGAGCTGCGCATCGACGTGAGCTGGGACCCGGCCGCGCGCACCGTCACCGTGCGCGACAACGGCGTCGGCATGAGCCTGGACGAAGTGGTGGCCAATATCGGCACCATCGCCAGCTCCGGTACGCGCCGCTTCCTGGAGGCGATGAGCGCCGAGCAGAAGACCGATGCGCGCCTGATCGGCCAGTTCGGCGTGGGTTTCTATTCCGCCTTCGTGGTGGCCGACCGCGTCACCGTGCTGACCCGCCGCGCCGGCGCGCCGGCCGGCGAGGGCGTGAAGTGGGAGAGCGACGGCAAGGGCGAGTACTCGCTGGAGGGCCTGGAGCTGGCCGAACGCGGCACTACCGTGATCCTGCATCTGAAGGCCGGCGAGGACGAATTCCTGCAGCCGTGGACGCTCAAGTCCCTGATCACCCGTTATTCCGACCACGTGGCCTTCCCGATCCGCATGCCGCTGGAAGTGGACGGCAAGCCGGGCGAGGAATGGGAAACCGTCAACGCCGCCTCGGCGCTGTGGACCAAGCCCAAGTCGGAGATCAGCGACGAGGACTACCAGAGCTTCTACAAGTCGCTCGGCCACGACTTCAACGACGCGCTCGCCTGGACGCACAACCGCGTCGAAGGCAGCCAGAGCTTCACCACCCTGCTGTACATCCCCGCGCAGCCGCCGTTCGAGCTGATGATGGGCGGGCGCGACGAGCGCAAGGGCCTGAAGCTGTACATCAAGCGCGTCTTCATCATGGACGCCGCCGAGGAGCTGCTGCCGAACTACTTGCGCTTCGTGCGCGGCGTGGTGGACGCGGACGACCTGCCGCTCAACGTCAGCCGCGAGATCCTGCAGCAGAACCGCCAGCTCGAGCGCATCAAGAGCGCCTGCGTGAAGCGCGTGCTCGACCTGCTGGAAAAGCTGGCGCGCGACGAACCCGAAAAATTCGCCACCTTCTACAAGGCCTTCGGCAACACGCTGAAGGAAGGCATCGTCGAAGACCACGCCAACCGCGAACGCATCGCCAAGCTGCTGCGCTTCGCCTCGACCAAGGGCGAGGGCGCGGCGCAGACGGTGTCGCTGGACGACTACATCGGCCGCATGGCGCCGGGCCAGGAAACCATCTGGTACATCACCGCCGACAGCCATGCGGCGGCGCTGGGCAGCCCGCAGCTGGAGGCGTTCAAGGCCAAGGGCATCGAAGTGCTGCTGATGTCCGACCGCATCGACGAATGGATGCTCGGCAGCCTCAGCGAATACGCCGGCAAGAAGCTGCAGAACGTGGCCAAGGGCGAGCTGCCGCTGGACGAGGCGGACAAGCAGCGCCAGGAAGAAGCCAGCAAGGCCGCCGAGCCGCTGCTGCACAAGCTGAAGGAGCTGCTGGGCGAGCGGGTGAAGGACGTGCGCGTGTCGGCGCGCCTGACCGATTCGCCGTCCTGCCTGGCGCTGTCGGATTTCGAGATGGCCCCGCATCTGGCCCGCCTGCTGCGCGAAGCCGGGCACGACGCGCCCGAGAGCAAGCCGACGCTGGAGATCAATCCGCGCCACGCCCTGCTGCAGCGCGTGGAAGCGGAGGGCGACGAAGGCAAGGCGCGCGACCTGGCCAACCTGCTGCTGGAGCAGGCGGAGATCACGGCCGGCGCGCAGCTGCCGGATCCGGCGGGCTTCGTGCAGCGCATGAACCGCGTGCTGCTCGGCTGAGCGAAGCATCCGCTCGCGCATGAAAAAAGCCCGCCGGCGACGGCGGGCTTTTTTTGTGGGCTCGGACCTGAGGCTCAGCGGCCCCGGCTGGCCGGAGGCGTACCGCCCGGATTGCCGGCCGGCGCGTTCATGGACGGCATCGACTGCAAGGCGCGCTCGGCGCCGGTCGGATAGCCGAACCCGCCCTGGTGGCCGTCGAAGCGCGGAGCGTGCATGCGCCGCGGCCAATCGTCATTGGCCAGCATCAGCCGGCGCCCATCCAGGTTCACCCAGTGCCAGCGGCCGATCGGCACCGGCTGCGCGGACAGATAGGCGAAGCCGGCGTCGTACTTGCCGTCGTCGCGCGGCGAAGCTTGCAGCGCGACGTTGATGATGCACTGGCTGCTGATCGCCTTGCCCTTCCAGTGCGCGGGGCCGGAGACCATCTCGTCCAGGTTGGTGCGCAGCAGCCGTTCCATCACGGGAGGCAGCTCGCGCGCCGGCGAGGCGCTGGTGATCTTGCCCGCGGCGTCGACGTTGACCAGGACGGGCAGGGTTCTTAAGGGAAAATCGCTGAGCGATTCGCTCGCCATCGCCGCCTGCGAGGCGACGAGCGACAAGCCCAGTACCGCGAGGAAATGCATGCGCTTCATGGCTGGCTCCTTGGCTGGAGGGTGGGGGCCTCCGGGCCGCTGTCGCGGCCTCCTCCCGCGCGGACTGTGATCCTGGCCCGGGCCGGTGTCAACGCGGCAGGGCCGCGGCGAGCCGGGCGATGCGCCGCGCCTCGATGCCGATCTCGCGCAGCTGCCCCGTTGGCGAGGGACTCTGGCCGCAGAAGAACAGCCCCGGCGCGGCGGCTGCGCCGGTGACGCGCGGCTGGCCCTGTGCATCGAGCGCTTCGGGCGTGCCGGGCAGCAGCGTGCGCAGGTCGGGGCGGAAGCCGGTGGCGAGGATCACCGCGTCGAAGGCTTCGGTCACCGCCTTGCCGCCGGTAGCAGGCGAGGGTTCGAACGCCACGCTCTCGGCGCTGAAGTGTCCGATGCCGCCGCGCACCTTGATCCGTCCGGCGCGGATCGCCGCCACCGTGCCGATATCCAGCAGCGGAATCTTGCGGTCCTCGGCGATCATCCGGCGCGGCCCTTTGGATGCCTTCACCAGGCCCAGGCGTTCGATGGAACCGACGGCGAGGCGGATCGCCGGCGCGTTGAGCGCATCGGCCAGGGCTGGCGGCAGGGCGGCCTGGCTGACCGCCCAGGTGAGGATGGGCAGGCCGAGCAGTTCGCGCGGCAGGATGCACACCGGGCTGCGCACGGCCAGGGTGGTATCGACGCCGGCATCGGCCAGGTCCAGCGCGATCTCGCCGCCGGAATTGCCGAAGCCTACTACCAGCACGCGGCGGCCGGCGTAAGGCACGGGGTTGCGGTAGCTGCTGCTGTGGATCACGTCGCCGCGGTATTGGGCCTGCCCGGGCCAGGCCGGTACGTGCGGGAAATCCGCCCAGCCGGTGGCGATCACCACGATCGGCGCGTTCCATGCGCGCGTCGGCGTTTCCACCCGCCAGCCGTGTTCCGTGCGCAGAACGGCGCGCGCGGCGCTGCCGAATTCCGGCCGCAGCTCGAAGTGCGCCGCATAGCTTTCCAGATACGCCACCACCTGCGCCCGCGACGGATAGCGCGGATAGCCGCGCGGCATCGGCAGCCCCGGCAGGCCGGAATGGCCGCGGTCGGTGTGCAGGTGCAGGCGGTCGTAGTGGCGGCGCCAGACCGCGCCCACCGTGGCGGCCTTCTCCAGGATGACGCTGCGCAGGCCCTGCTCGCCGAGCATGGCGGCGCAGGCCAGGCCGGCGGGGCCGGCGCCGATCACCAGGGCGTCCGTGTCGCTCATCGGTGCATGCCTTCGTCGGGTGGCGGTGCGGCGATTATGGGCATTCCACCGCGCCTTCGCGCCGGGCCGGCGAAGGTCGCGGCGAAGCTGCGAAACTAGCGGCCTGGTTTCTCTCCAAGCTCCGGTGCCGATGACCGCCCTGATCCTGCTGTTCGCCTGTCTCCTGCTCGGCCTGCTGGTGCAGCGCCATGCGCGGCCGCCGGCCGGCACGGTGCAGGGCATCAACTGGTGGGTGATCAACATCGCGCTGCCGGCGCTGGTGCTGCAGCTGGTGCCGAAGGTGCAGGTGAATGCGCAGCTGTGGTTTCCGGTGGCCACCATGTGGATCACCTTCTTCGGCGCCTGGGCCTTGTTCGCCGCGCTGGGGCGCGGGCTGGGCTGGTCGCGCGGGCGCGTCGGCGCGCTCACCCTGGTGTGCGGGCTGGGCAATACCTCGTTCATGGGCTACCCGATGATGCAGGCCCTGCACGGCTCCGAAGGCCTGACCCTGGCGGTGGTGGCCGACCAGCTCGGCTGCTTTCCGCTGCTGGCTTCGGCCGGCGTGGTGGTGGCCAATCTCTACGCGGGCGGCTCCACCGATACGGGCGCGATCGTGCGGCGCATCCTCACTTTTCCGGCGTTTCTGGCGCTGGTGCTGGGCGGCATCGTCGGTGCGCTGGGCGGCTGGCCGCCGGTGGCCGACGGCGTGCTGGGCGCGGTCGGCAATACGCTGACGCCGCTGGCGCTGTTCTCGGTGGGCCTGCAGTTCAAGTTCAGGCTCGGCGAACGTCAGGCCGCGCCGCTGGCGCTGGGCCTGGCCTGGAAGCTGGCGCTGGCGCCCTTGATCAGCCTGGCCGTCGGCGTGGCGGCGGGCGTGGGCGGCCTGGTGCTGACCGTGGGCGTGCTGCAGGCGGCGATGGCGCCGATGATCTCGGCGGCGATCCTGGCCGACGAGCACGGGCTGGAACCGTCGCTGGCCAATACCGTGCTGGGCGCGGGCATCGTGCTCTCGCTCGCCACCGTGCCTTTGGCCAATCTGCTGCTCGGCGGATAATGCCGGCATGACTGCATCGACCGAACTCAACGCCGTGCGCGTGGACGTATGGCTCTGGGCCGCGCGTTTCTTCAAGACCCGCAGCCTGGCCAAGCAGGCCATCGACGGCGGCAAGATCGACGTCAACGACGCCGGCTGCAAACCCGCCAAGACCCTGCACGCCGGCGACCGCCTGCGCATCAGCCGCGGCGAGGAACGCCTGGAAGTGGAGGTGCTGGCGCTGAGCGAAAAGCGCGGCACGGCCCCAGCGGCACAGGCCTTGTACCGCGAGACCGAAGCCAGCGCCGCGGCACGCGAACAGGCGCGCGAACAACGCCGCCTGGTCGGCGCCGCCGGCCCGCTGCGGCGCCCGGACAAGCAGGAACGCCGGGAATTGCGACGCTTAAAGGACTCTCTCTGAGCAGCGCATCGCAGTTTGTCCGGCGCTTCTGAGCGAGCATGCGCATCGGCTACGGCGCGGCGCGATGGCGTTCCGCCCCGGCAGCCAGCGGAAAAGGGGCCGCGCATCATGTCTGGAATCGGATTCTTCAAGCGCCTGCTCGGTGCCGCGGCACAGGAGCAGGCAGAGGCCGTGCGGCTGCAGGCGCCGGAAGGCGCGCGCGTGCTGATGGTCGACGACTCGCCCACCTTGCTGGCCGTGCTCGGCCGGCAGCTCGGCCAGGAAGGCTATGCCACGCTGCGGGCGCTGGACGGCGAAAGCGCGCTGGAGGTGGCGCGCGCCGAACAGCCGGCGCTGATCTTCCTGGACATCGTGCTGCCCGGCATCAACGGCTTCGCCGTGCTGCGCACGCTGCGCCACGACCCGCTCACCCGCGACATCCCGATCGTGATGATCAGCGGCAACCAGCAGGCCACCGAGCAGTTCTACGTGCAGCGCTTCGGCGCCGACGACTTCCTCAAGAAGCCGTTCGGCCGGCGCGAGGTGCAGGTGTGCATCGACCGCCTGGTGCGCACCGGCCGCCTGCCGGCGCGTGTGGTGGAAGCGGTGGAGGTGGCGGCGATGCCGGAGCTGCCGTGCGAGGAGCTGCCGAGCGGATTGTCCGGCCTGGCCGTATAACGACGGCGTAGGTTGGGGTGAGCCGCAGGCGAACCCCAACACCGGGTTCCTGGGGCGCGCCACGTTGTTGGGGTTCGCCTGCGGCTCACCCCAACCTACGCCGAATGCCTGGTCCCGACAAAAAAAGCGCCGCAGCGTCATCACGCTGCGGCGCTTCGTTTTTCCAGCCCTTCAGGCCGCGGGCAACATCACTTCAGCTCGAACCGGTCCAGCTCCATCACCTTGCCCCACGCCGCCACGAAGTCGCGCACGAACTTCGCCTGGGCGTCCGCGCTGCCGTAGACCTCGGCGACCGCGCGCAGGATCGAGTTGGAACCGAACACCAGGTCCGCACGCGTGGCGGTCCACTTCAGTTCGCCGCTCTTGCGGTCGCGGCCTTCGAAGGTTTCCTTCGACACCGCCTTCCACTCCGTGCCCATGTCCAGCAGGTTGACGAAGAAGTCGTTGCTCAGCGTGCCGGGACGCTGGGTGAAGACGCCGTGGCGGCTGTGGCCGACGTTGGTGTCCAGCACGCGCAGGCCGCCGACCAGCACGGTCATCTCCGGCGCGCTCAAGGTCAGCAGCTGGGCCTTGTCGACCAGCAGCACCTCGGACGGCACGCTGTAGCGCTGCTTGAGGAAGTTGCGGAAGCCGTCGGCCACCGGTTCCAGCACGGCGAAGGATTCGACGTCGGTCTGCTCCTGCGAGGCATCCATGCGGCCCGGCGCGAACGGCACCGTGGCCTCGACGCCGGCCTGCTTCGCGGCCTGTTCTACCGCGGCATTGCCGCCCAGCACGATCAGGTCGGCCAGCGAGACGCGCTTGTCGCCGGACTGCGCCGCGTTGAACTCGTGCTTGATGCGCTCCAGCACCTTCAGCACCTTGGCCAGCTGTTCCGGCTGGTTCGCCGCCCAGTCCTTCTGCGGGGCCAGGCGGATGCGCGCGCCGTTGGCGCCGCCGCGCTTGTCCGAGCCGCGGAAGGTGGACGCCGAGGCCCAGGCGGTGGAGACCAGCTCGGCGGTCGACAGGCCGGAGGCAAGTACCTTGGCCTTCAGCGCGGCGATGTCCTGGGCGTCGATCAGCTGGTGGTCGACGGCGGGGATCGGGTCCTGCCAGATCAGCGCTTCGGCCGGTACTTCCGGGCCGAGGTAGCGCGCGCGCGGACCCATGTCGCGATGGGTGAGCTTGAACCAGGCGCGGGCGAAAGCGTCGGCGAATTCCTCGGGGTGCTGGTGGAAGCGGCGCGAGATCTTTTCGTAGGCCGGATCGATCCGCAGCGAAAGATCGGTGGTGAGCATGGTCGGGCGATGCTTCTTCGAGGCGTCGTGCGCATCGGGGATCACGTCGCCGGCGTCCTTCGCCACCCACTGGTGCGCGCCGGCCGGGCTCTTGCTCAGTTCCCACTCGTAGCCGAACAGGTTGTCGAAGAAGCCGTTGCCCCACTTCGTCGGGGTGGTGGTCCAGGTCACTTCCAGGCCGCTGGTGATGGCGTGCGAACCCTTGCCGCTGTTGAAGCTGCTGCGCCAGCCCAGGCCCATTTCCTCGATGTCGGCGCCTTCCGGTTCCACGCCCACGTGGTCGGCCGGGCCGGCGCCATGGGTCTTGCCGAAGGTGTGGCCGCCGGCGATCAGGGCCACCGTCTCCTCGTCGTTCATGGCCATGCGGCCGAAGGTCTCGCGGATGTCCTTGGCGGCGGCCAGGGGATCGGGCTTGCCTTCCGGGCCTTCGGGGTTCACGTAGATCAGGCCCATCTGCACCGCGGCCAGCGGGTTCTCCAGATCGCGTTCGCCGGAATAGCGCTTGTCGCCACCCAGCCAGGTGGTCTCGGTGCCCCAGTAGACGTCTTCCTCCGGCTCCCACACGTCCGGACGGCCGCCGGCGAAGCCTAAGGTCTTGAAGCCCATCGATTCCAGCGCGACGTTGCCGGCCAGGATCATCAGGTCGGCCCAGGAGATGTTGCGGCCGTACTTCTGCTTCAGCGGCCACAGCAGGCGGCGCGCCTTGTCCAGGTTGCCGTTGTCCGGCCAGCTGTTGAGCGGCGCGAAACGCTGCTGGCCCGCACCGGCGCCGCCGCGGCCGTCGCCGGTGCGGTAGGTGCCGGCGCTATGCCAGGCCATGCGGATGAACAGCGGGCCGTAGTGGCCGAAGTCGGCCGGCCACCAGTCCTGCGAATCGGTCATCAGCGCGTGCAGGTCGCGCTTGAGCGCGTCGTAATCGAGTTCGCCGAAGGCCTTGGCGTAGTCGAAATCGCCATCCATCGGATCGGTCAGCGGGGAATGCTGGTGGAGAATCTTCAGATTGAGCTGGTTGGGCCACCAGTCCTTGTTGCTGGTGCCCGTCTTGCCGGCGTGATGGAAGGGGCACTTCGACTGGCCCGCGTCGGGCGCGGTCTCGGAGGTGGGCGTGACGATGTGGGGATCTTGATTCACAGGGGGATTCCTTCTAGTCGGAGTGGCTGGCGTCGGCTGGCTTGCCGTCCCAATCTACGCAGATGGGTTCCTTAGGTGAACTAGATTGTTCTGATCTTTCTGATAGCTTCGAGCTATGGCTTAAGCCGCCTCGGGGCCGATCAGCTTCAAGGCCATCTCGCGCGCCGCCAGCCGCACTTCCTCGACGAAGGCCGGATCGTCGATGGTGCGCGCCAGCACCATGCCGCCCACGCACAGCGCGGTGATGGCCAGGCCGCGCTTGCGCGCCTCCTCGCCCTCGCAGCCTTCCAGGCCGCCGCTGAGCATGCCGGCCATGTGCTCGACCAGCTTGCAGTAGGCCATCCGCGCCTGCGGCCCGGCGCGCGCCGCGTCGGCGGGCAGGGCCACCAGCGGGCAATGGCCTTCGACATCTTCCAGGTGCGCGGTGGACAGGTAGATGTTCACCATCTGCTGCGCGCAGGCGGTGCCTTTGGCGTCCGGGTCGAACTCGATACCGCTCCAGCGCTGCGACGGATCGAAGTGCATGTACGCCGCGACCGTCTCGGCATACAGCTCTTCCTTGGCCTTGAAGTGGTTGTAGAAGCCGCCGCGGGTCAGCCCCGCCTGCCGCATGATTTCGTCGATGGATACGTCGGAAAAACCGCGGCGATTGAACAGCTCGCGCGCGGATTCGACGATGCGCTCGCGGGTTTTCTGCTTGTGTTCGGCGGTATAGGGCATGGCGGCGTCATGCAGGGGAAGGGAAGCCGCGCAAGCGTACTCCCGCCGCAGAATATGTTCTTGAACATATGAAGTTCGCCGGCAGACTTCGTGGCCATCCCCCCGGGGCAGGAGCCCCTCACCTATGGAGGCACGACCATGAAGCTGTACTACGCAGAGACCATGAATCCGCGCAAGGTCTGCGCGGTGGCGAAGTACCTGGGATCGCCGGTGGAGTTCATCCGCGTGGACCTGAGCAAGGGCGAGCATCGCGCGCCGGCCTTCCTGGAGCAGAACCCGAACGGCAAGGTGCCGCTGCTGGTCGATGGCGAGCTGCGGCTGTGGGAGAGCACCGCGATCATGGCGCACCTGGCGGTGCAGGCCGGTTCCGATCTGTGGCCCGCGGATGCGGCCAGCCAGGTGGAAGTGCTGCGCTGGCTGTCCTGGGACATGGTGCATTTCTCGCGCCACGGCAGCTCGCTGTACTTCGAGCACATCATCAAGCCCTGGGCCGGCCTGGGCGAGCCCAATGCCGCGGCGGTGGAAGAGGCGACCGGCTTCTTCAAGCGCTTCGCCGCGGTGCTCGACGCGCACCTGGCGACGCGCGATTACCTCGTAGGCAACCAGCTCAGCATCGCCGACTTCGGCGCCGGCGTGCTGTTGCCGTGGGCGAAGGAAGCGCGCCTGCCGGTGGCGGGCTTCGCCAACATCGAGCGCTGGCATGAGCGGCTGATGGCGCTGCCGGCGTGGCGCGAGCCGTTTCCGGCGCCGGTGCCGGCGGCTGCGTAAGACCGTTCGCCTCACTTGAGAGAGCCCCTCTCCCCTTGGGAGAGGGGTTGGGGTGAGGGTACGGGCGGAGCACAAGGGTGATGTGCACCGCTCCGGCCGAACCCTCATCCGCCTGCCGGCACCTTCTCTCCCACGGGGACTACCTTCGGGTCGCCGGAGGGAGAAGGATCTGCTTCTGGAGATTGAGGCCGGTCAAAGCAGGGCTTTGAGACGGTACAAAACCTCCAGCGCCTCGCGCGGCGTCAGCGCATCCGGATCCACTTCGTCCAGCGCACGCTCCGCCGCCGACGGTTCCGCCGGCGCGAACAGGCCCAGCTGCGGCGAGCTGTCCGCCTTCGGCTTCGCCGCCGACGCCTGCTGGTGCATGCCGCGCTCCAGCTCCGCCAGCGTGCGCCGCGCATCGGCGATCACCGACTTCGGCAGGCCGGCCAGCGCCGCCACCTGCAGGCCGAAGCTGCGGTTGGCCGGGCCTTCCTTCACCGCGTGCATGAAGACCAGCTGCTCGCCGTATTCCACCGCGTCCAGATGCACGTTCGCGATAGTGGGATATTCGCTGGCCAGTTCGGTCAGCTCGAAATAATGCGTGGCGAACAAGGTGTACGCACGGCTGCTCGCCGCCAGGTGTACCGCCGCCGCGCGTGCCAGCGCCAGGCCGTCGTAGGTGCTGGTTCCACGGCCGACTTCGTCCATCAGCACCAGGCTGGAAGCGGTGGCGTTGTGCAGGATATTGGCCGTCTCGCTCATCTCCACCATGAAGGTGGACTGGCCGCGCGACAGGTCGTCGCCCGCGCCGATGCGGGTAAAGATGCGGTCGACCGGGCCGATCGCCGCCGCGCTGGCCGGCACGTAGCTGCCGATATGCGCGAGCAGCACGATCAGCGCGTTCTGCCGCATGTAGGTGGATTTACCGCCCATGTTCGGGCCGGTGATCACCAGCATGCGGCGCGCGTCGTCGAGATGCAGGTCGTTCGGCTCGAACGGTTCGGCGCGCACTTTCTCCACCACCGGATGGCGGCCGCGCTCGATGTGCAGGCCGGGCTCGTCGGTGAGCGTGGGCGCGCTCCAGTCCAGCGTCGCGGCGCGTTCGGCCAGGGTGAACAGCACGTCCAGCTCGGCCATCGCGGCGGCGGCGGATTTCAGCGGTTCCAGGCGCTGGGTCAGCGTGTCGAGCAGCGCTTCGTACAGCGCGCGCTCGCGCATCAGCGAGCGCTCCTTGGCCGAGAGCACCTTGTCCTCGAAGGTTTTCAGTTCTTCGGTGATGTAGCGCTCGGCGTTCTTGGTGGTCTGGCGGCGCGTGTAGTGCGTGGGCGCTTTTTCCGACTGCGCCTTGCTGATTTCGATGTAGTAGCCGTGCACGCGGTTGTAGCCGACCTTGAGCGTGGCAATGCCGCTGGCGGCTTTCTCGCGCTCTTCCAGTTCGACCAGGTACTGGTCGGCATGCGTGGACAGGCGGCGCAGTTCGTCCAGCTCCGCGTCGTAGCCGTCGGCGATCACGCCGCCGTCGCGCTGCAGCACCGGCGGCTGCGGCACCACCGCGGCGGCGAGCAGGGCGGCGTTGTCGGCATGGTCGCCGATGCGTTCGACCAGCGCGTGCAGCAGCGGGCTGTCCAGCGCGGCGATTTCCGCCCGCAGCAGCGGTGCGGCGGCGAGGCCGTCGCGCAGCGTGGACAGATCGCGCGGACGCGCCGAGCGCAGCGCCACGCGGGCCAGGATGCGTTCCAGGTCGCCGATGCCGCGCAGGCGTTCGCGCAGGCTTTCGTAACCGCGGCCGTTCATCGACGCGTTGTCGAGCAACGCGCCGATCGCCTGGTGGCGCCGGCGCAACGCCTCGCGCGAGCGCAGCGGGCGGTTGAGCCAGCGGCGCAGCAGGCGCGCGCCCATCGGCGTCACGCTTTCGTCCAGCACGCCGAGCAGGGTGTGTTCGGTGCGGCCGCTGGGGTGCGTGTCCAGCTCCAGATTGCGGCGCGTGGCGGCGTCCATCGCGATGGTCTCGCTGGCGCTTTCCACCGACATGCCGGAGACGTGCGGCAGCGCGCTCTTCTGCGTTTCTTCCACGTAGCCGAGCAGGCAGCCGGCCGCGGCGATCGCCAGCGGCAGGTTGTCCACGCCGAAGCCGCCGAGGTCGCGCGTGCCGAAGAAGCGGTTCAGTTCGCGCCGCGCGGCATCGCTGTCGAAATGCCACGGCGGGCGCCGGCGCAGGCCGGGCAGGCCGCTGACCAGCTTGGGCCAGGCCACGGCTTCGTCGACCAGGGTCTCGGCCGGCTGCAGCCGCGCCAGCTCCGCGGCGAGGGCTTCGGCGCTGGGCACTTCGCTGAGCAGGAAGCGGCCGCTGCCCAGGTCCACCCAGGCCAGGCCGTAGCTGGCCTGCGGACCGGCGGCGATGGCCAGCAGCAGGTTGTCGCGGCGTTCTTCCAGCAGGGCGGCGTCGGTGACCGTGCCCGGCGTGACGATGCGCACCACCTTGCGTTCGACGATGCCCTTGGCCAGCGCCGGATCGCCGATCTGCTCGCAGATCGCCACCGACTCGCCCAGGCGCACCAGCTTGGCCAGGTAATTCTCCACCGCGTGATACGGCACGCCCGCCATCGGAATCGGCTGGCCGGCCGACTGGCCGCGCTGGGTGAGGGTGATGTCGAGCAGCCGCGCCGCCTTGCGCGCGTCGTCGTAGAACAGCTCGTAGAAATCGCCCATGCGGAAGAACAGCAGCACCTCGGGGTGCGCGGCCTTGGCCGTCAGGTACTGGCGCATGAGCGGGGTGTGTTCGAGATGCGTGTCCGTCATCGGTGTCCGTGCAATCCGGTGGCTCTTCCGGCTGGCGCTGGCGGGCAGGCGCGGGCCGCGAAGAGTGCGGCGGCCGGGGAAGATGGAGCGAAAGCGCCGAAGCATACGGCCTGGGGCAGCTTCGATCCATGCCGCTTTCCGGCGCCATGCCGTAAGCCCGACGTAAGTCGCTGACGCGGCAGCTATCGGCCGCACGCACGGCGCGATCCCGGGGTATTTCAAAAACGCCGCGCGAGTTCGTCCTCCGGGGGTCTTTGGTCACTCGCGAGCTTTCCGCTTGAACATCCGTCTCACCGTCTCCGATGGCGGCGCCTTGAAGCTGGCGCCGGGCTTGCGCCGCCCGGCGCCCGCCGTGCCGGGGCGCGGCTGGCTGGCCTCGCTGCGGCAGCGCCAGGACTGGCCGCGCGCACCGCGCGCCCGCCTGCGCGAAGCGGCCAAGTACCTGGCGCGCGCGCTATGCCTGCCGCTGCTGCATACCGGCTACCTGCGCTTCGTGCAGGGCGATGCGCGCATGCATGCCTGCTGCCGCCGCGATCCGCGCCTGTTCGAGCGCCATCTGCACCGCTTCGTCAACGACCAGTGGCGCCGCCGCGAACGCCTGCGCGCGCTGCTCTCGCACTACCGCTTCATGCTGGCACGGTTGCCGGCGCCGCTGTTCGACGCCATCTACGTCGAAGGCGGCGTGCCGATCGGCCTGCTGGCGCTGAAGGACGGCAGCGAGCTGGTGCTGAGCCTGCGCCCGTCGATCGACAAGGGCTGCGAAGGCGAGCTTGGCATCCATCTGGAGGAAATCGGCGGGCGCACGCTGTATCGCGTGGTGTGCACGGTGATCGACGACGGCCGCGCGCTCGCCATCGGCTGCCTGCAGGGGCCGGGCGGCGGCGATGCGCGCGAGCTGGTGCGCGAGCTGACCAAGCAGATGCACGGCCTGCGCCCGAAGCAGCTGATGCTGGGCCTGGCCTGCGCCTTCGCGCGCCACGCCGGCATCGCCCGCGTGGTCGGCATCGCCAATCGCGCCCACCCGCTGAACCGCCGCCGCGCCGGGCAGTTCCAGGCGGATTACGATGCGTTCTGGACGGAACAGCATGGCGTGGCCGAGGACGGCTGGTTCGCCTTGCCGGTGGAGCCGCCGCGCAAGAGCGAGGCCGACGTGCCCAGCCACCACCGTGCCGCGTTCCGGCGCCGCGAGGCGCTGCGCCTGGCCGCGGAAGGCGTGCTGACCGCCGCGCTCGGCCGCGCGGCGCCGCAGGCCGAAGCCGTGGCCGCACCCGCGCCGCGCGCCGCCGCACCGTTCATGCCCTTTTTGCCGCAGGAGCCCGCGTGGATACCGTGAGCCCTTCCACCGACCAGCCCGGCACCCGCACGTCCGCGCACGTCGCGCGCCTGGAGGAGCTGTGCCGCACGCATCACCGCGCGCTGCTGGCCTTCCTGCAGTGCCGGCTGCAGTCGATTTCCGATGCGCAGGAAGTGGCGCAGGAAGCCTATGTGCGCATGCTGACGCTGGAGCGTCCCGAAGGCGTCGACGACCTGCGCGCCTATCTGTTCCGCACCGCCTCCAACCTGGCCATGGACCGCCTGCGCCAGCGCGGCATCCATGCCCGGGCGGTGGACGAAGTGGCGATCCGCGAGCCGCAGACCGCGCCCGCGCCGGAGCGCCGGGCCATGGCGGTGGAGCGCCTGCACGGCCTGCGCCAGGCCCTGGGCGAACTGCCGCCGAAAACACGCGAGGCCTTCATGGCGCACATGATCGAAGGCCTGGATTTCCGCGCGGTGGCGAATGCCATGCGCTTGAGCGAGCGCATGGTGCGCTATCACGTTACGCGGGCCCTGGCGCATTGCCGCGCCCGGGTCGACCAGCTGGAGGAAGGCTGATGTCCGGCATCACGACGATCGAAGAAGCGCGCCTGCGCGCCGCCGCCGACTGGTGGCTGCGCCTGCGCGAGCCGGAAGTGTCCGAGGCGACCTTGTCGCAATGGATTGCATGGTCCGCACGCGAGGAAAACCTCGCCGCGTTCGAGCGCCTGGGCGCGCTCGCCGACGACGTGGTGCAGCTGGACGGCGCCTCGCGCGACGTACTGCGGCGCGGCCTGCCCACGCCGCGCGCGAAGAAAAGCGCGCGTCCATGGCTGCCGATGGCGCTGGCCGCGGGTTTCGTGGCGGCGACCGCGGGCGGCTATCTGGCCTGGACTTTCCTCACCGCCACGGTGGCGCGCGACTACGCCAGCCAGGTGGCGCAGCGCCAGGACGTGCTGCTGCCGGACGGCACCAGGGTGGCGCTGGGCGGCGCCTCGCGCATCGCCGCGCGCTTCGACAGCAACCTGCGCAGGGTGGAGCTGAGCGAAGGCGAGGCCTTCTTCCAGATCGCCCCGGACGACATGCCGTTCGAGGTGCGCGTGGGCGAAGTGCGCATCCGCGACGTGGGCACCTCGTTCGACGTGCGGCGCGGCGGCGACCGGGTGATGATCGAGGTGGCCGAGGGCCGCGTGATGGTCAACGCGCCCGGCAACGTGAGCGTGCAGGAAGCCACCGCCGGTCAGCGCATCGTCTACGTGCCGGGGCAGGGCCTGCAGGTGGCGCAGTCCGATCCGGCGCGCACCGCCTCCTGGCGCGAGCACCGCCTGGAGTTCGACAACGAGCCGCTGGACGTGGTGGTGGCCAGCCTCAATCGCTACAGCAAGCGGCCGGTACGCATCGCCGATCCGAAGCTGGCCGCGCTGGCCTTCACCGGCACCATCCGCACCGACGCCATCGACCGCTGGCTGGAGGCGCTGCCGCAGGTGCTGCCGCTGCGGGTCGAGATGCGGCCGGACGAAGTGGTGCTGAGCGACCGGGGGCCGATCGCGCGTCAGTGAGCCGCAAGCCTGGCGGGTATCCGGCTGAATCGATGCCGGCTCCCGTCGCATAAGAACAATTCCTAATGAATTGTCGACCATGTCACACTCGCGGTTTTCGTCGGGGAAGCGGCGGGGGACATGCGGCGTTTCGGTTGGCTGTTCGTTTGCGGCTGCATCATGGCGTCGCCATGGACGCTTGCCGCCGCCGGTGATGACAGCGCTGTCCCCGCCACGCAGCCGTTCGCCATCGCGGCCCAGCCGCTGGCGCCGGCGCTGATCGCCTACGGCGGGCAGGCCAATGTGCAGGTGCTGGTTTCCGGCGATCTGGCCGCCTCGCTGCGCTCCTCGCCGGTGCAGGGCTCGTTCGCCCGCGAGGCGGCGCTGACCGAGCTGCTGCGCGGCACCTCGCTCACCTATCGTTTCATCGGCGGCAATACGGTGGTGGTCAAGCCGGCGGCCGCGCCCGCGCCGGGCCACGCCGAGCCGCCGCCGGTGCCGGTCACCAACCTGGCGGCGGTGCAGTCGATCGGGCTGTTCGCCAACGGCTACCGCGCCGACTACGCCAGCGGCTCCGCGCGCCTGGAGGCCGATCCGGCCGACCTGCCGCAGTCGGTAGGCGTGGTCACGCGCGACCTGATGGACGCGCGCCAGGACCGCACCGTGCCCGACGCGCTGCGCACCCTGGCCGGCGTGCAATACCTGGATACCGAAGTCGGCCTGCCGGAGTTCCGCATCCGCGGTTTCCGCACCGGCAACGGGCTGACCGACGGCATGCCCAATGCGGTGGTCGGCGTGGGCGATCTGCCGCCGCTGGTGGCGGTGGACCGCATCGAAGTGCCGCGCGGGCCGCAGTCGATCCTGGGCGATGTCTCCAGCAACAACAATTTCGGCGGCCTGATCGGCCTGGTGATGAAGAAACCGCAGGCCGCGCCGGTGCACCGGCTGACCTGGGCGCTGGGCAGCCACGGCGACACGCAGCTGGACGGCGACTTCGCCGGCAAGCTCGATCGCGACGGCCGCTGGCTGTACCGCCTGGTGTTCTCGGCCGACCGCACCGACCGTACGCCGCAGGGCTATGCGGGCCGGCGCACCAACTTCGTGGCGCCTTCGCTGGGCTGGGACGGCAGCGATACGCAGTGGATCCTCGGCCTGTCGCGCATGGTCAACCGCTTTCCGGTGCCGGACCACGTGGCCTGGACGGACGACAGCGCCGCTTCCGCCACGCCGCGCGACGTGCTGCTGGGCAATGCGCAGGACCACGCGCTGTTCCGCACCACCCGCTACTACTACCTGTTCGAGCACGCTTTCGACGACGTCTGGTCGCTGCGCAGCCGCGCGCAGTACGTGGACGAGGTGGGCACGATGCAGGCCTGGTGGATCTATTTCCAGGACGACGGCAACGCCTTCGCGCTGGCTGACAAATACCGCTACAAGGACGCGTTCTACACGCTGCAGAACGAACTGGTCGCGGCCTTCGACGCCGGCTCCACGCGCCACAAGGTGATGCTCGGCTTCGACTACTCGCGCGCCCGCGTCGGCCGCTTCGAAGA
This sequence comes from Dyella marensis, assembly GCF_049532885.1. Classification (NCBI taxonomy): domain Bacteria; kingdom Pseudomonadati; phylum Pseudomonadota; class Gammaproteobacteria; order Lysobacterales; family Rhodanobacteraceae; genus Dyella; species Dyella marensis. Next base: position 3,360,401 of record NZ_CP064029.1, on the reverse strand, counting down.
CGTGCAGGCCACCCTCGGCGACGGCAGCATCGACATCCTGGGCGGGGCGAAGCTGCCGCCGGTCGATTCGCTGACTTCGGACCAGGAGCTGCATCCGTTCGGCATGAACAAGTTCGCCTTCTCCGGCGACCCGTGGGTGACCGACAGCGGCCTGTTCCTGCAGGACCACATGCAGCTGGGCGAACACTGGAATGCGCTGGTGGCGATCCGCCGTGCCGCCTATGTGCTGTCGACCCAGCACCGCGACGGCTCGCCGTGGGTGCGGCGCAAAGTGCAGTGGGTGCCCAATCTCGGCCTGGTCTACAAGCCGGCGCCCGGCGTGGCGCTGTACGCCAGCCTGTCGCACGGCTTCCAGCCGGACACCGTGCTGGGCCGCAACGGCAAGCCGCTGCTGCCGGTGCTGTCGCGCCAGCTGGAGGCCGGCGCCAAGTTCGACCTGGCGCAGGACCGGGCGCGCCTGACCGTGGCCTGGTACCGCATCGCGCTGGACCGCAGCACCGACCTGATCTCGCCCAAGCCGCCGTACTTCGGCTACCGCGGGCCGGGGCAGACCAACCAGGGCGTCGAGGCGGAGCTCAACGGCCGGCTGGCGCCGGGCCTGGACGTGAGCGCCAGCTACACCTACGCGCGGGTGGAGAAGCACGACGGCTCGCCGGTGCCGGGCGCGCCACGGCACCGGGTGGACGCATGGGCCAGCTACCGCTTCGATCCGGCGGCGCGGGCCGGCTGGGGCGTCGGCGCCGGCGTGCATGCGCGCAGCCACGCCGACGGACTGCTGACCGACGGCCAGACCGTGTTCCGCAACCCCGGGCAATACAGCCTGGACGCCAACGTCTTCTATCGCGCGCCGCGCTGGAGCGTGACCCTGGGCGTGCGCAACCTGCTGGGCCGGGCACTGCGCGCGGACGATTTCGACGACAGCTTCGTGCCGCTGGTGGAGCGGCGCAGCGTGCTGCTGAGCGGCAGCTACGATTTCTAGCGGCCACCGCCACGGCCAAGTGGCGCCCCCGTCAAGTCTTGGCCCACGCGCGCATAAGGGGTAGAACAGCCCGCTGCGCATCGTCGATCCGATGCGGCCGTTTCCCCACGGAGTTTTCATGTCACTGCCGTCCGTCCCCACCGACGCCGACCTCGCCGCGCTCGCCCGCGACGTCGCCGCGGCCGCGCTGGCCGCCAAGCTCATGCTGGTCACCGCCGAGTCCTGCACCGGCGGCTGGATCGCCAAGGCGCTGACCGATCTGCCCGGCAGCTCGGCCTGGTTCGACGCCGGCGTGGTCACCTATAGCTACGAGGCGAAGGAAGCGCTGCTCGGCGTCAATCCGCGCACGCTCGAACGCACCGGCGCGGTCAGCGAGGAAACCGTGCTGGAGATGGTTTCCGGCGCGCTGGCGCGCTTCGGCGCCGGCATGGCGGTGGCGGTCACCGGCATCGCCGGTCCCAGCGGCGGCACCGCCGACAAGCCGGTGGGCACGGTGTGGATCGGCTGGAAGCGCCGCGGCGGCTACGCGCACGGCCGGCTGTTCCAGTTCGACGGCGACCGCGAGGCGATCCGCCGCCAGACCGTGGCCGCCGCCCTCGCCGGCGTGCGCAAGGCGCTGACCGACTGACCGGGGTTCGCCTACACGGGCAGGCTTGACCGGTATGGGATACTGCCTGTCTGCGTGATCGCAGCCCCTGAGACACGGCCGGCGCATCATGCTTTCCACTTAACCGCCACTCCTCACGCATTCGGGATACAAGACGATGGATGACAACAAGCGCAAGGCGCTCGCTTCCGCCCTCGGCCAGATCGAGAAGCAGTTCGGCAAGGGCGCGGTCATGCGCATGGGCGACCGCACCGACGACGTCATCGACACCGTGTCCACCGGCTCGCTGGGCCTGGATATCGCGCTGGGCGTGGGCGGCCTGCCGCGCGGCCGCGTGGTCGAGATCTACGGTCCGGAATCCTCCGGCAAGACCACCCTCACCCTGCAGGTGATCGCCAACTGCCAGAAGAACGGCGGCACCGCCGCCTTCGTCGACGCCGAGCACGCGCTCGATCCCACCTACGCCGCCAAGCTGGGCGTCAACGTGGACGACCTGCTGGTCTCGCAGCCCGACACCGGCGAACAGGCGCTGGAAATCGCCGACATGCTGGTGCGCTCCGGCGCGGTGGACGTGGTGGTGGTCGACTCGGTCGCCGCGCTCACGCCCAAGGCCGAAATCGAAGGCGAGATGGGCGACTCCCACGTCGGCCTGCACGCCCGCCTGATGAGCCAGGCGCTGCGCAAGCTCACCGCCAACATCAAGAAGTCCAACTGCCTGGTGATCTTCATCAACCAGATCCGCATGAAGATCGGCGTGATGTTCGGCAACCCCGAGACCACCACCGGCGGCAACGCGCTGAAGTTCTACGCCTCGGTGCGCCTGGACATCCGCCGCATCGGCGCGGTGAAGAAGGGCGAGGAAGTGATCGGTTCGGAAACCCGCGTCAAGGTGGTCAAGAACAAGGTGGCGCCGCCGTTCCGCCAGGCCGAGTTCGAGATCCTCTACGGCGAGGGCAGCTCGCGCGAAGGCGAGATCATCGAGCTGGGCGTGGCGCAGAACCTGATCGAGAAGTCCGGCGCCTGGTACAGCTACAAGGGCGACCGCATCGGCCAGGGCAAGGAGAACGTGCGCCAGTTCCTGCGCGACAACCCGAACATCGCCAACGAAGTGGACCGCGAACTGCGCGCCCGCCTGCTGGTGAGCGGCGGCGGCAAGACCACGGCGTCCGAAGAAGCGCTCGAGGAAGCCTGATCGACGCCAGCGCGGCCCGGCCATACTGGCCGGGCCGCGCCGATCCCGGCGATAGAGGGCAGGGAAGATGCCTAAGTTGCGTTGGACTTTTCTTGCTGCGATCGCTCTAGGAGCGGTAGCGGTGCTGGCTACGGCCGCGTTCGATCACGCGAGCGCGGCGCGTCATGCGCAAGCGGAGGCAGGCTTGGATGTGAGGCAGCTGGCGCCGGGCGTATGGATTTCCGAGCAGATCGGGCCTGAGCAGCTGGGCAGCCTGAAGTCGCAGGGATTCCGCACGGTGATCGACCTGCGCCCCGATAACGAAGTCGCCGGGCAGCCGCCCGCCAGTGCGATGAGCACGGCTGCCGCGGGGCAGGGCTTGGCCTTCGACTACATTCCGGTAAGCCACGGGGACGTGCCCGCCGGCGCCGTCGAGGCGCTGGGCCGCAACCTGGCCCAAGGCCAGAAACCCGTCCTGCTCTACTGCCGCAGCGGCCGCCGCGCCGCGCGTACCTGGGCGCTGGCCGAGGCTTCGCGCCCCGGCGGGCTGCAGACGGCCTCCATCCTGCAGGCGGTCCACGCGGCCGGCCAGGATGCCGCCGACCTGGCGGACCAGATCGCGGCCCGCGTCGCCGCGCGGCCCGCCACGCACTGATCGGTACGGAGACAGCGCATGGCCATCACCGAAACCCCCGCCATTCCCCTCCGCCGCAGCCTGACGGCGCGGCTGGTGGCGCAAGCCGTGGTCGCCGCCGTCGGCCTGGCCATCGGTGCCGTGGTCGGCCTGGTCGGGGCGCTCTGGTTCGGCCTGATCGACCTGGTCTGCTGAGACGAACAGCCACGCATGCCGAAAGACCGCTCCAGCGACAAGAAACCCGCCGGGAAAAAGGACAGGGCCACAGCCTACGCCAAGGGCCTGGGCATGCTCGCGCGCCGCGAGCACTCCCGCCGCGAGCTGGGGCGCAAGCTGCGCCAGGGCGGCTACGAGGCCGATGAGGCCAGCGCGGCGCTGGACCGCCTTGGCGCCCAGCACTACCAGGACGACGAACGCTTCGGCGAGATGCTGGTGCGCAGCCGCGCTGCCCAGGGCTACGGCCCCGCGCGCCTGCGCGCGGAGCTCAAGAGCCACGGCCTGTCCGACGCACGCATCCGCGCGCTGCTGGACGCCGCGGAGGTGGACTGGGCCGAGTCGGCCGCCGCGCAGCTGCGCCGCCGCTATGGCGGCAAACCCGCATCGGACCCGGCCGAAAAGCAGCGCCGGGCGCAGTTTCTCTTGCGTCGGGGCTTTGCCGCCGCCACAGTAAGAGGTCTTACCCACGCCGAAGTGGACGAGTTGGCCGACGAAAGCGACTGATCGCCCGGCTGCGTCGCGGCGTGGCCTCCACGGCGCCCACACCGACGATCCGCACGCAATGAAGACGGCCGACATCCGCTCCACCTTCCTCGAATTCTTCCGCTCCAAGGGCCACACCATCGTGCCGTCCAGCTCGCTGGTGCCGGCCAGCGACCCGACCCTGCTGTTCACCAACTCGGGCATGGTGCCGTTCAAGAACGTGTTCCTGGGCAGCGAGAAGCTGCCGTACAAGCGCGCGGCCGACGTGCAGCGCTGCCTGCGCGCCGGCGGCAAGCACAACGACCTGGACGCCGTGGGCTACACCGCGCGCCACCACACCTTCTTCGAGATGCTGGGCAACTGGTCGTTCGGCGACTACTTCAAGCGCGACGCCATCCAGTACGCCTGGGAGCTGCTGACCGGCGTGTTCAAGCTGCCGGCGGACAAGCTGTGGGTCACCGTCTATCACACCGACGACGAGGCCTACGACATCTGGCACAAGGAGCTGGGCGTGCCGGCCGAGCGCATCGTGCGCATCGGCGACAACAAGGGCGCGCCGTTCGCTTCCGACAATTTCTGGCAGATGGCCGATACCGGCCCCTGCGGTCCCTGCACCGAGATCTTCTACGACCACGGTCCGGACATCGCCGGCGGCCCGCCCGGTTCGCCGGACGAGGACGGCGACCGCTACATCGAAATCTGGAACCTGGTGTTCATGCAGTTCGACCGCGCGCCCGACGGCACGCTGTCGCCGCTGCCGGCCCCGTGCGTGGATACCGGCATGGGCCTGGAGCGCGTGGCGGCGGTGCTGCAGCACGTGCATTCCAACTACGAGATCGACCTGTTCGCGCACCTGATCAAGGTGGCCGGCGAACTCACCGCCACGGCGGATCTGGCGAACAAGTCGCTGCGCGTGATCGCCGACCATATCCGTGCCTGCTCCTTCCTGATCGTCGACGGCGTGCTGCCCTCGAACGAAGGCCGCGGCTACGTGCTCCGCCGCATCATCCGCCGCGCGCTGCGGCACGGCTGGATGCTGGGCGTGCGCGGCGATTTCTTCTGGAAGATGGTCAAGCCGCTGGTCGAGGAGATGGGCGCGGCCTATCCGGACCTCGCCGCGAAGCAGGCCTTCGTGGAAGAGGCGCTGCGCACCGAGGAGCAGCGCTTCGGCGAAACGCTGGAGCACGGCATGCGCCTGTTCGACGAAGTGGCGGGCAAGTCCGGCAGTAGCATTCCTGGCGCCGACGCGTTCCGCCTGTACGACACCTACGGCTTCCCGGTCGACCTCACCGCCGACATCGCGCGCGAGCGCGGCATGTCGGTGGACATGGAAGGTTTCGACCGCGCGATGGAAGAGCAGAAGGAGCGCGGCCGCAAGGGCGGCAGCTTCAAGGCCAAGGGCAACATGCCGGCGGAGCTGGCCAGCCAGCTCAAGCCCACCCGATTCCTGGGCTACGACGCCATCTCGGCGCAGGGCTGCCAGGTGGTGGGCATCGTGCGCGACGGCATCCAGCTGCAGCAGCTGGCGCAGGGCGAGGAAGGCCTGGTGATCCTGGACCGCACGCCGTTCTACGCCGAATCCGGCGGCCAGGTCGGCGACACCGGCAGCCTCGCCAACGGCGCCGGCCGCTTCGACGTGGCCGACACGCTCAAGATGGGCGGCGTGTTCTTCGGCCATGCCGGCCAGTGGCAGGGCGCGCAGCCGCTGCGCGTGGGCGATGCGGTGGACGCGCTGGTCGACGGCGCGCGCCGCCAGGCCATCGTGCTCAACCACTCCGCCACCCACCTGCTGCACGCCGCGCTGCGCGAAGTGCTGGGCGAGCACGTCACGCAGAAGGGCTCGCTGGTGGCGCCGGAGCGCCTGCGCTTCGACTTCGCGCACTTCAAGCCGGTATCGCGCGAGGAACTGTCGCGCATCGAAGACCTGGTCAATGCCGAGGTACGCCGCAACGCGCAGGCCGAAGTGCATCACATGGGTTACAACCAGGCGATCGAGTTCGGCGCGATGGCGCTGTTCGGCGAGAAGTACGGCGACGAAGTGCGCGTGCTGCGCATGGGCGACTTCTCCACCGAGCTGTGCGGCGGCACCCACGTGGGCCGCACCGGCGACATCGGTCTGTTCAAGATCGTCAGCGAGGCCGGAGTGGCTTCCGGCGTGCGCCGCATCGAAGCGGTGACCGGCGCCGGTGCGCTTGCCTATGTCACCGACGAAGAGCGCCGCCTTGGGGAATTGTCCCAATTGCTGTCGACCAGCGGCGAGGAAGTGGTCGACAAGCTGCGCCAGCTGCTGGACAAGCAGAAGAAGCTCGAACGCGAACTCGAATCCATGCGCGCCAAGGCCGCCGGCTCGGCTACCGCCGACCTGGCCGCCGCCGCGCAGGACGTCGACGGCATCAAGGTCGTCGCCGCCCGCCTGGAAGGCCTCGATGCGAAGGCGCTGCGCGACAGCATGGACCAGCTCAAGCAGCAGCTCGCCGACTGCGTGGTGCTGCTCGCCGGCGCCGCCGACGGGCGCGTGTCGCTGGTGGCTGGCGTCAACGGCAAGGCGCTCGGCCGCATCAAGGCCGGCGACGTCGTCGCGCACGTGGCGAGCCAGATCGACGGCAAGGGCGGCGGCCGCGCCGACATGGCCCAGGGCGGCGGCTCCGACACCGCCGCGCTGCCTGCCTTGCTGGCTGCTTTGCCGGCATGGATTGGCTCGCGTCTGAATTGATAAAACCTAGGTGAATAGACCACATGCCATAGGCCCAGCGCATTGCGCAGCCCGCGCGCGCTCGGCTAGTATCGGTCGAATGTCGGCTACGCGCGTTGTGGCGTAGCCAGCCGGCGGCCGCTCTCGAGCGAACGCCGTTGTGCCGGGGAAGGCGGTAGGGCCTTCGATGGTTCGTCGAAACTCGGATGGTGTAGCTCAGGGGTGAGGTTTCACCATCCGCTGGCCTGTGACCACATAGCTTTCATGGAGTGGCAAACATGTTGATTCTGACCCGCAGGGTCGGCGAAACCCTGATGATCGGCGACGAGGTGACCGTCACCGTCCTGGGCGTGAAGGGCAATCAGGTGCGTATCGGCATCAACGCGCCCAAGAACGTAGCCGTGCATCGCGAAGAGATCTATCAGCGGATCCAGAACGAGCACAAACCTGAAGACGGCGGCTCCGACAGCCACTGACCGTCTGAAGGCTTTACGAAAGACCCATCGGCCGGTATCCTTGCCGGCTCCGCAGAAATGCGGACAAAAATGGAGAGATGCCCGAGAGGCCGAAGGGGCTCCCCTGCTAAGGGAGTATAGGGTCAAAAGCCTTATCGAGGGTTCGAATCCCTCTCTCTCCGCCAGATACGCAAAACGCCCCTTTCGGGGCGTTTTGCGTATCTGGCGGAGAGAGAGGGTACAGAGAACCGGTTGCTCGGCTATGCCGAGCAACCGGTTCGACAAATTTGTCAGGAACAAATTTGGACAGCCGCAGGCTGGCCCCGCAGCGCGCAGCGCGAAGGGGTTGGGCCCATGGATGGGCCCAACAATCCCACGCGTCACGGCAAAGCGCACCGCACACCGAAGCCCAAAACAAAAAACGCCCCAACGGGGCGTTTTGCATTTCGCGAAGAACGTTTAGTCGAGAGCTAGTCTCTTGAAGGCCCATGCTTACCCACAGCGCACTGCCACTGGATGACTCGCTGCGCTCGCCCCTTTCGGGGCCGCCCTTCGGGCGTTCTTCGCGTTGCGCGCTCGTCCGGCCTACGCCGGAATGACGAACTAGGAGCCGACCGCCAATCCCCGCAACTCGACTTCGCTCGGCGTCACCTTCAACACCGACCCGTGCTCATACCAATCCCCCAGCACGATCCGCTCAGCCGCCTTCCCATCCAGCTCGAAACCATGCACCGCTGGCCGATGCGTATGCCCATGAATCAACCGCGTCACCCCGGCACGCACCATCGCCTCAGCCACCGCACCGGCGTTGACATCCATGATCGTCTCCATGGTGCTCCCCGTATGCGCCTTACTATCCTCTCTCGCCTTCGCCGCAAACGCTCTACGCGCCTCCAACGGCATCGCCAGAATCTGTGCCTGCCATTCCGCCGTCCGCACCTGCTTCCGCACCGCCTGATAAGCCACATCATCGGTACACAAAACATCCCCATGCATCAGCAGGGTAGGCCGCCCGTACAAGTCATGCACGGTGCCATCCTCCAGCAAGCTAAACCCCGCCCGCCGCGCAAACTTCTCGCCCAGCAGAAAATCCCGGTTGCCCACCATGAAATACACCGGCACCCCGGCATCGCTCAGCGCCTTGGTCGCGGCAGCAATCCGCGCCGGCAGTTCCGCGTCGTCGTCATCGCCGATCCACGCCTCCACCAGATCGCCGAGGATGTACACCGCATCCGCACCAAGCGCTTCGTCGCTGGCCAGAAACTCCTCGAACAATCGCGTGATCCGCGGCCGCGCCGCATCCAGATGCAGATCGGCAATGAACAACGTATGCATCAGCCCTTGGTCCCTTTCTTAGGCGCGGGCTTCGCAGCGGGGGCGGCAGGCGCAGCAGCCGGAGGTGTCGCCGCGCTCGCCGCTCGCGCCGGTGCCTCCTCGCCGATCACATAGGCGCTGTCCACCACCGGCAACGGATTCGGCACGTCATTGGCAAACGGCCCCAGCGCCCGCGTCGGCAGCCCGGCGATCTTGTCGACCACGTCCATGCCCTTCACCACCTTGCCGAACACGGCAAAGCCCCAGGTCAGCCCGCTCTGGTTGCCGACGTAGTCCAGCCGGCGGTTGTCCACCAGGTTGAAGAAGAACTGCGAGGTGCCCGAATTCGGATCCGCCCCGCGCGCCACGGCCAGCGTGCCGCGCAGATTGGAAAGGCCGTTGTCCGCCTCGCTGGCGATCGCCGAATGCGTGCGCTTGGGCTGCAGGTCGCGCGTGTACAGCCCGCCCTGCACCATGTAGCCGGCGATCGCGCGGTGCATCACCGTGCCGCTGTAGAAGCCTTCGCGCACGTACTGCAGGAAGTTCGCCACGCTCTTGGGCGACTTGTCCGGATACAGCTCCACCGTGATGTCGCCCACCGTGGTGTGCAGCACCACCTGCGGATGCGGGAGGTTGGACGGCGTCGCGGCCGGCGCCTGCTTCACCGCCTGGGCGGAGAGCGCGAAGGGCAGGGCGAGCAGGGCAAGAAGGCTAAGGATTCGTCGCATGGCGTGTCGGGCGGCGTCAGGCATCCGCGCATGATACGCGGCGCCGGTGAGGGTGGCCTTAAGAGCGTCGGCGCAGGAAAACGCGGGCCGCACGATCAGAAGGTGGTCAGGTCGAGGGTGAGGCCCAGTTCGGCCATCGGCGGGCGCTCCTGCTCCAGGTCCGCCTCGGTCAGCGGATGCTGTTCGATCCAGGCCGCCGGCAGCCCCAGGCGCAGGCGCTGGGCGGTGGCGGCCAGGCGCATCTGCGGCAGCGATTCGGCGCGGCGCGCGCGGCGGAACAGCACGGCCAGGCGCAGCAGGGCGGTGATCTGCCGGGCCAGGGCGCGGTAGCGCTGCGGCAGGGCGGAGAACAAGGTCTTCTCAGGCTTGCGGCGATGCGCTTCCACCACGGCGGCAAGCAACTGCTGCTCCTGGCGCGAAAAGCCGGCCAGGTCGGCGTGGCGCAGGATGTAGGCGCCATGGTGATGGTGCTGGCTGTGCGCGATGGCCAGGCCGATCTCGTGCACGCGCGACACCCACGACAGCCATTCGCGCGCCTCGCCGTCCAGCTTCCAGCTCTTGGCCACCTGGTCGAACAGCATCAGCGCGGTGGATTCCACCCGCCGCGCCTGGGCGCGGTCCACGCCGTAGCGCGCGGCCAGCGCGTCGATGCTGGCGGTGCGCGGGTCGGTGCCGCCGGCGCGGCCCAGCAGGTCCCACAGCAGGCCTTCGCGCATCGAGCTTTCGCACACGCGCATGCGCTGGATGCCCAGCGCCTCGAAGGCGGCTTCGAAGATCACCACGCCGCCGGCAATCACCGGCGCGCGGTCGTCGGACAGGCCCGGCAGCTTCAGCGCGCCGATCTGGCCCTGGGCCAGCAGGGCGTCGCGCAGCTGGGCCAGCGAGGCCGGCGTGATGCCGTCGTCGGAGAACTTCATGGCCTGCACCACGCCGCCGATCGCCTTGGCCGTGCCGGAGGAGCCGAAGGCATCCACCCAGCCGGCCTCGCGGTAATCCTCGGCGAACTGCTGCAGCAGCACGCCCAGTTCGCCGGTGGCGCGCTGCCAGCGCTTGCGATTGAGCTTGCCGCCGGGAAAGAAGCGCATGGTCGAGGCGATGCAGCCGGCCTGTACGCTTTCGGTGTGCATCGGGGCCAGGCCGCGGCCGATGATGAATTCCGTACTGCCGCCGCCGACGTCGATCACCAGGCGGTTCTCGCGCGAGGCGGGCAGGTCGTGCGAGGCGCCCAGGAAGATCAGGCGGCCTTCCTCGCGGCCGGAGACGATTTCCACCGGATGGCCCAGCGCGGTCTCGGCGGCGGTCAGGAAGGACTGCGGCGAAGCCAGCCGGCGCACCGTATTGGTGGCCACCGCGCGCACCCGGGCCGAGGGCAGGCCGGCGATGCGCTGGCCGAAGCGGGCCAGGCAGTTCAGCGCCCGCGCGCGGTGCTCGGCGTCCAGCGTGCCGTCGGCGCGCAGGCCAGCGGCCATGCGCACGGTGTCGCGCAGGCGGTCGATCACCCGGGGTTCGCCATGCTCCACCCGCGCCACGACCATGTGAAAGCTGTTGGAACCCATATCGATGGCGGCGATCAGCTCGCCATCCTTGATCGGGGACTGCTCGCCTTGAATCATCCGGGGCTCGTATTCCGTGCGATTGAGTACGAATTCTCGCACGCAGGCGCCGGCCTGCGTCAGTCCGCGGCACCTCAGCCGCGGACGGCCTTGGGCACCGTGGGGCTGAGCTTGTTCAGCAGATACTCCTGCGCGCTGTGCGGCGCGGCGTCGCCGGCCTCGGCGCGGGTGTAGCGGCCCTCGCTGTCCAGCAGCCAGGCCTGGGTGTTGTCCGCCAGATAGTTGGCCAGGGTTTCGTCGTACACGCGCTGGGCCAGCGCCGGTTCGAGGATGGGGAAGGCCACCTCGATGCGGCGCATCAGGTTGCGCTCCATCCAGTCCGCACTGGCGCAATAGGTTTCCGGCGCGCCGTCGTTGGCGAACCAGTACACCCGGCTGTGCTCCAGGAAGCGGCCGACGATGGAACGCACGCGGATACGCTCGGATACGCCCGCCAGCCCCGGCCGCAGAGTGCAGGCGCCGCGCACGATCAGGTCGATCTCCACCCCCGCCTGCGAGGCGCGGTACAGCGCCTCGATCACGTGCGCTTCGTTCAGCGCATTGAGCTTGGCCACGATACGCGCCGGCTTGCCGGCCCGGGCATGCGCGGTTTCGCGTTCGATCTTGGCCACCACGCTCTTGTACAGCGTGAACGGCGAATGCAGCAGGCGCTTGAGCTGGATCATGGGACCTAAGCCGGAGAGCTGCTGGAAGACCTTGTGCAGGTCCTCGCCGATCTCCGGTTGCGCGGTCATCAGGCCGATGTCGGTATAGGCGCGGCTGTTGGCCTGGTGATAGTTGCCGGTGGACAGGTGCACGTAGCGGCGCAGCACCTCGCCTTCGCGGCGCACGATCAGCAGCATCTTGGCGTGGGTCTTGTAGCCCACCACGCCGTACACCACCTGCACGCCGGCTTCCTGCAGGCGCGTGGCGAGGCGGATGTTGGCCTCCTCGTCGAAGCGCGCGCGCAGCTCGATCACCACGGTGACGTCCTTGCCGTTGCGCGCCGCTTCCACCAGCAGGTCCACCAGCGGCGTGTCGGCGCCGGCGCGGTACAGGGTCTGCTTGATCGCCAGCACGCTCGGGTCCTGCGCGGCCTGGCCGAGCAGTTCCACCACGGTCATGAAGGACTCGTACGGATGGTGCAGCAGCACGTCGCGCTCGCGCAGCACTTCGAACTTGCACTTGCTGGCGTCGAAGGCCTTGGGCAGCTGCGGGGTGAAGCGCGGGAACTTCAGCGCGGGGCGGTCCAGGCTGTCGTACACGCTGCCGGCGCGGATGATGTTGACCGGGCCGTCGCAGCGGTAGACGTCGTTCTCTTCCAGCTCGAAGTTGGCGATCAGCATCGACACGATCGCCTTCGGGCAATCCGCGCCGATTTCCAGCCGCACCGGCTTGGCATAGCCGCGGCCGAGCAGTTCCTCGCTCAGCGCGCGCGCCAGGTTCTCCACCTCGGCTTCCTCGACCATCAGCTCGCTGTTGCGCGTGACGCGGAACTGGTACGAGCCGGCCACCTTGAAGCCGGGGAACATCTGGTCGACGAAGCCCTGCAGCAGCTCGGCCAGGAACACGAAATGGTCGCCCTCGCCGCAGACCTCGTTGGGCAGGCGGATGATCCGCGGCAGCGAGCGCGGCGCGCGCACCAGGGCCATGTGGCCTTCGCGGCCGAAGGCGTCGCGCCCCTTCAGCACCACGGCGAGGTTGAGGGTCTTGTTGAGGATGCGCGGGAACGGATGCGCCGGGTCCAGGCCCAGCGGCGACAGCACCGGCAGCACTTCGTTTTCGAAATAACCCTGCAGCCAGCGGCGCTGGCGCTCGCTCCAGCGGTCGCGGGTGAGGAAATGGATCTCCTCGGCGTCCAGCGCGGGTTTGAGCTCGTCCTGCCAGGTGGTGTACTGCGCGTCGACCAGGTCCAGCACGCGCTTGCGGATGCGCGCCAGCAGCTCGCCGGAGGGAATGCCGTCCGGCCCCGGCGCGGCCGAGCCGAAGCTGTGGTGATGCTTGAGCATGGCCACGCGCACCTCGAAGAACTCGTCGAGGTTGTTGGCCACGATGCTGAGGAAACGCAGGCGCTCCAGCAGCGGCACGGCGGTGTCGCGGGCCTGGGCCAGCACGCGGAAATTGAATTCCAGCGCGGCCAGCTCGCGGCTGAGGTACAGCTCGGGGGCGGCGGGGTCGATGGTGTGGTCGATCACGGGGGACGACGAGGACGGTTTACGGCGCATCGCGGCATTCTGGCCGATGCGGGGCGCAAGCTCATGCGGCGGTGCCGCGTAGTGTGATGTGGGATTCATCTGGCTTCGCCAAATCGAATCCTTCTCCCCTCCGGGGAGAAGGTGGCGGCAGCCGGATGAGGGGCCGGGGCTTGCGGTGGAAGATCGACAGGGCGAGGCGCGCTTGCCGCTCCTGCTTGGCCGCTCCGCCCGACCCCTCACCCCAGCCCTCTCCCCGGAGGGGAGAGGGAGTAAGTCCTCAGGCCTCGTCCGGGCCGCCGGGCTTCAACAGCCGCTCATGCCCGAAGCAGCACGAGAACGTCGACCCCTGGCCCGGCTCGCTCTGGATCTCCAGCCTGGCCTGGTGCAGGTTCAGCACGTGCTTGACGATCGACAGGCCCAGCCCGGTGCCGCCGCTGTCGCGCGAGCGGCTGGAGGAGACGCGGTAGAAGCGCTCGGTCAGGCGGGCCAGGTGCGCGGCGGGGATGCCGAAGCCGGTGTCGCTGACCGAATAGGTGGCGCCTTCCGGGGTGCGCTTCCAGCGGATGGTGATGTTGCCGCCGGTGGGGGTGTAGCGCACGGCATTGCTGACCAGGTTGGACAGCGCGCTGTGCAAGTCCTTGGACGAACCCAGCAGGTCGGCCTCGGCGGTGTTTTCCACCGCGATATGGTGGCGGCCCTGGCTCAGCGCCTCGGCTTCCTTACGCACGGTGGCCAGCAGCGGCGACATCGGCACGCGTTCGTCGGTGACGTGGTCCTGGGTTTCCAGGCGCGACAGGGTGAGCAGGTCTTCCACGATCTGGCCCATGCGCTTGGACTGCGCGCGCATCTCGCCGAGCACCGGCGCCAGTTCCGGCACGTCTTCCGGATCGATCAGTTCCAGATAGCCGTGGATCACCGTCAGCGGCGTGCGCAGCTCGTGCGACACATTGGCCACGAAGTCGCGGCGGATCTGCTCCAGCCGGGTCAGGTGGCTGATGTCGCGCGCCAGCAGCAGGCGCTGGCGGCGGCCGAACGGCAGCAGGGTGACATTGATGTGCCGGTTCGGATGGCCGGGCGCGACCACGTCGTTGAGCGGCTCGTGCGCGCCGTCCTGCAGCCAGCCGGCCAGCTCGGTGGTGCCCAGGCGCTCATGCAGGTGGATGCCGCGGTCCTGCGGGCGGCGCAGGCCGAGCAGGTCTTCGGCGGCGTGATTGAACCAGCGCACGTGCTGCTCGTTGTCGAGCAGCACGACGGCATCCGGCAGGCTGCCGGCGGCGCTGCGCAGATCGCGCAAACTGGAGGCAATGCGACGGGAACGCGTCATGAAGCGGTCATGCTGCAGGGGGCTGATGGTGGGGTGCGGCGGCATGATGTGCCGTGTTTCATGACGGATTCGGGTCAGCAGCAAGACGGTTTCCGCGATAGCGACAAGCGCCACGCCAAGCACCGCGCGGTCGCCCGCCCAGGCGCCGATCAGGCCGCCCAGCACGAGGCCGGCCGCGAGGGCGGCCGGCAGTTTCCACGAACGATCGAACGGCTCAGGCATGCAGTCGGGCCATGGTCGCCACAAGGCGGGCAAGCATATCGGCAAATGCTGTCGACAGCCGCCGCCGGCCCGGCAATCGCCGGCGGGCGCTTAGACGCTGGCCGAGAAACGGTAGCCCGCGCCGCGCACGGTCTGCACCATCTCGTCCAGCTTCCACGGCTCCAGCGTCTTGCGCAGGCGGCGGATATGCACGTCGACGGTGCGCTCCTCCACGTACACGCTGCCGCCCCACACGTGGTCGAGCAGCTGCGCGCGCGAGTAGACGCGCTCCGGATGGGTCATGAAGAAGTACAGCAGGCGGTATTCGGTCGGGCCGATCGGCACCGAGTCCTCGCCGGCGAACACGCGGTGGGCCGGGCCGTCGATGCGCAGGCCGCCCAGCTCCACCATGCCCGAGCCGTCGTCGCCCTGGCTGCGGCGCAGTACCGCCTTGATGCGGGCGATCAGCTCGCGGGTGGAGAAGGGCTTGACCACGTAGTCGTCGACGCCGGCTTCCAGGCCGTTGACCCGGTCCATCTCCTCGCCGCGGGCGGTGAGCATGATGATCGGGACTTCCCGGCTCAGTTCTTCCTTGCGCAGGCGCCGGGCCAGTTCCAGGCCGCTGGTGCCCGGAAGCATCCAGTCGAGCAGGATCAGGTCGGGGACCTGTTCGGCGATGGCGATCTGGGCAGCCCGGGCATCGGCGGCGTGGACTGCGTCCATGCCGGCCTTGCGCAGAGCGAAGGCGACCATGTCGCGGATCGAAGCTTCGTCTTCGACGATAAGAATGCGCTTGTGCACGCGTAGGGGTCCGCTTGGGGGCCTGTGACGCAAATATTGCAACGATTCAATGTTACGCCCCTATGACATTTCACGAGAACGCAACGAAATCGTCGATTTTTGGCCCCGGCGGCGGGGTGCCGGCGGGCTTTCAGCGCCCCGCGCTGAAGCACAGGCGGCCGGCGCAGGCCTGGTTCGGCTGCTGCTGCAGCTGCTGGGTGCGGCCGTCCGGGTTGTCTTCGGTCTGCACGCGGCGCTTGCGCAGCTCCATCACCAGCGGAGTGAGGTCGGCGATGCGGGCCTGGATGCGGGCGCGGGCGTAGTAGTCCAGGTCCTGGCGCTTGAGCAGGCGCTTGAGCTGTTCCATGGCGTCGAACGGGCGGCCGGACAGATAGCTGGCGTCGGCATAGGCCTCGCCCGCGCGGATCGCCTCACCGGCTTTCTCGCTGGCGCGGGCGTAGCTGCGGTAGAGCTCGGGCTCGTCGGCGTTGTCCAGCATCGGGCGCAGCATGTCGGCGGCCTGCACGGCATCCGCATGGCTGCCGCCTTCGGTGAGCGCATGCGCATAGCCCAGCGCGATGGCGCGGTTGCGCGGCGACTGCCCGTTGAGCGTGGCATACATCGCCAGCGCCTCGCCGCGCTGGCCGGACTGCAGTTTCGCGTCGGCCATGGCCAGCTGCACGATCTGGTTGTCCGGATGGTTCTTCAGCAGCGGCTGCAGTTCCTCCACCGCCTTGGCGCCGCGGCCACTGCGGGTAAGCGCGAGCGCATAGCCGTAGTGGTTGGCCGGCGTGTTGAATTCCTGGTGCTTGTCTAGGTTGTTCGCGTAGTAGGTGCTGAGCGGCAGCGCGTCGCCGGACAGCACGCGCACGCGCTCGCGCATCAGCGCATAGGTGTCCAGGCCGTCCTTCTGCCCGCGCGCGCCGGCCAGCACGGTCGGGTCTTTCACGTAGGCGATCGGCGCGGTGCTTTTTTCCCACTGCGTCTTGGTGAGCGTGGGCGCGGTGGGACGCAGCTTCTGCTGCGCGGCCAGGGCGTCGGCGCGCGACTTGGCGTCGCTGATGCGCGACAGCGTCACCGGGTGGGTCTGCAGCAGTTCGGGCACGTCGCGGTCGCCGCCCGCGCCGGCGCGCAGGGTGTCCTGCATGCGCTCGAAGAAGGTGGCCATGGCGTTGGGATCGTAGCCGGCGTTGGACAGCGTCTGGATGCCGGCGCGGTCGGCCTCGACCTCGTCCTTGCGGGTGAAGTTGATCTGCCGCTGCAGCATCAGGCCCTGGCCGCCCATCAGCACCGCGCCGGCGGCGTCGCCGGCATGCGCGCCGGCGCCGGCGGCGATCGCGCCCAGCAGCACCAGGGCCATCAGCGGCGCATCTTTTTTCGAGGACTCGAACGCGCGCTGCAGGTGGTTCTGCGTGATGTGGCCGATCTCGTGCGCGATCACGCCGGCCAGTTCGCTTTCGCTGTTGGTGATGTCGATCAGGCCCGAGTTCACCGCGATATAGCCGCCGGGGGCGGCGAAGGCGTTGATCACGTCCTCCTTCACGATGAAGAAGGAGAAGTGGTCCTTGGGCTTGTCGCTGGCGGCGACCAGGCGGTAGCCGAGGTCGTTGATGTAGTCGTCGAGCAAGGCGTCGTCGACCACCATGTCCATCGAACGCATCTGGCGCAGCATGGCGGCGCCGTATTCCTGCGCCTCCTGCGGGGAGACCAGGGCGTTGGCGGAACTGCCCAGGTCCGGCAGGCGGACATTGGTGTCCTGGGCGCCCGCGCCGAAGCTCAGCAGGGCGCAGGCCAGGGCGGTCGCCAGACGGGTGGTAACGGTACGTGGTGCCATGCGCATAGGTAGGTGACAATAGCACTTGTGACCGCGTCCCATGGGTCCGGTTCACCGTCTCAGGCGGCTTGTTTTCAGGGGCCATGGCCCCCAGTTAGGCCGCCATCGCCGTTTCTTTTCCGGAGTCCGTCGTGCCCAAGATCGAGGTCTATTCGACCGGTTACTGCCCCTACTGCGTATCCGCCAAGAACCTGCTGAAATCCAAGGGACTGGAGTGGACCGAGGTGATGGTCGACACCGATCCGGCGCGCCGCGACGAAATGCTCCAGCGCAGCGGCGGCCGCCGCACGGTGCCGCAGATCTTCATCAACGACCAGCACGTCGGCGGCTTCGACGACCTGGTCGCCGCCGACCGCAGCGGCAAGCTGGCCCAGCTGCTGGGGAGCGCGGCATGAGCGACCATGACAACGGTGCGGACAAGAGCAAGGACCGCGTGGCCGAGTTCACCGCGTTCCGCCAGCGCATGAACGAACGCATCCTGGCCGAGGACAACCAGGTCGTGCGCCGCTTCTTCGCCCTGGACACGCAGACCTACAAGCCCGGCGCCCTGGACGTCAAAACCAAGGAACTGCTCGGCCTGGTCGCCTCGATGGTGCTGCGCTGCGACGACTGCATCAGCTACCACGTGGCCCAGTGCAAGGAAGCCGGGGTCAGCCGCGAGGAATTCTTCGAGACCTTCAGCGTCGGCCTGGTGGTGGGCGGTTCCATCGTGATCCCGCACCTGCGCCGCGCGGTGGACTTCCTGGACCAGCTCGAAGGGCGGGAATAGGGAATCGGGAATAGAGAATAGGACGAGCCCGCCCCCCGACAAGCTGGCGGGGCGGCGTTTTTACCTATTCCCCATTCTCTATTCCCTAATCCCGGCCCGGCTCCGGGCCACCATGCGAGTTTGCGAAATGCTCCGTACGAGGATTTGCAACGCCGCGGCGGGCGCCCGCACTGGCCGCTCCTGCCGGCATCGGGGATAATTCATAGGATTTTTCGGCCGGCCTTCCCCCGCCGCGCCGCCCGATTTCTTTCCTCCAAGGAGTTCCCCCATGAGCAAGACCATCGCCGTAATCCCGGGTGACGGCATCGGCCCGGAGATCATGAAGGCGACGCTGCGCGTGCTCGACGCCCTGGACTGCGGCCTGTCCTACGAGTTCGTCGACGCCGGCATGGTGGCGCTGGAGAAGCACGGCGACCTGCTGCCCAAGGACACGCTGGACGCCATCGCCAGGCACAAGATCGCCCTGAAGGGCCCGCTGACCACGCCGATCGGCGGCGGCTTCACCTCGATCAACGTCACCCTGCGCCGCCACTTCGACCTGTACGCCAACGTGCGTCCGGCGATCAGCTTCCCGGGCACCAAGGCGCGCTTCGAGAACATCGACATCATCACGGTGCGCGAGAACACCGAAGGCGCCTACCTGTCCGAAGGCCAGACCCTGTCCGAAGACGGCGAGGTCGCCACCTCGATGGTGCGCAACACCCGCAAGGGCAGCACGCGCATCGTCAAGTACGCCTTCGAGATGGCGCGCCAGAAGGGCCGCAAGAAGATCACGGCCGTGCACAAGGCCAACATCATGAAGACCAGCTCGGGCCTGTTCCTCAATGTGGCCCGCGAAGTGGCCAAGGAATATCCCGACATCGAGTTCAACGAGATGATCGTGGACAACACCTGCATGCAGCTGGTGATGAGGCCCGAGCAGTTCGACGTGATCGTCACCACCAACCTGTTCGGCGACATCCTGTCCGACCTGTGCGCCGGCCTGGTCGGCGGCCTGGGCCTGGCCCCGGGCGACAACATCGGCGCGGGCGCGGCGATTTTCGAGGCCGTGCACGGCTCGGCGCCGGACATCGCCGGCAAGGGCGTCGCCAACCCCTGCGCGCTGCTGCTGGCGGCGGCGGACATGCTCGACCACCTGGGCATGGCGGAGAAGGGCAACAAGGTGCGCGCGGCCATCCGCGACACCCTGACCAACGACCGCGACGCCGTCACCCCGGACCTGGGCGGCAAGGGCAATACCGACAGCTTCGGCGACGCCATCGTCAAGCGCGTCAAAGCGGCCTGAGTTTTCCGCCGTTTCACGAAAAAGCCGCGGCGTTTGCCGCGGCTTTTTTCTTTTCTGCCGTCATTCCGGCGCAGGCTGGAATCCAGTAACGATGCCACACGATTATCGCGAAAGCGCTGGGTGGTTTTCCGCTTCTATTGCGGCGCTTTCACCACTGGATTCCGGCCTGCGCCGGCATGACGAGCCCTGCTCAGCCGAACATCCCCGGCTGGTAATCCCCGCCCGCCGTATGCGCCGCCAGGTTGATGCGGTTCCAGCTGTTGATCAGCGTGACCAGCAAGGTCAGGTCGACCAGCTCCTTCTCGTTGAACAGCTGGCTGGTCTGCTGGTACAGCGCGTCCGGCACCGAGTCGCCGGGCACCAGGCGGGTCAGCGCCTCGGCCCAGGCCAGAGCCGCGCGTTCGCGTTCGCTGTAGCACGCCGCTTCGCGCCAGCCGGCCAGCAGGTACAGGCGCTGCTCGGTTTCGCCGGCGGCGCGCGCGTCCTTGGTGTGCATGTCCAGGCAGTAGCAGCAGCCGTTGATTTGCGAAACGCGGGTCAGCACCAGTTCGATCATGGCCGGCTCCAGGCCGCCGGACTTGAGGTTCTTGCTCAGCACGAACAGCGGCTGCAGCGACTTGAAGTGATGGGCGATATTGAAGCGGGACATGGCGGTTTCCTTGAAAGGGAACGGCCGCAATGGCCGCTCTTCAATGCAAGGACGCAGACGCCGCGCGTTTCGTGACCGCTTCCAGCCGCGCGAGTTTTTCCGGATGGCGGATCGAGTGAATCGCGGTGATCCGCTCGCCATCGCACTCCACCCACAGCGCGGAAGTGAGGCGGCCGCCGGTCCAGATCAGCAACGCCGGCGCGCCATTGAGCTGGCTCAGCTGGCGCACGGTTTCCGGGCCGCCGGAATGCAGCGCGATCTGGCGATACAGCCGCGCCACGCGATCCTGCCCGTACAGCGGACGCAGCACCGCGCGCACCACGCCGCCGCCGTCGGAGATATGCACGGCGTCCTCGGCGAACAGCGCGCGCAGCGAATCGAGATCCGGGCGGTCCATCGCGGCGAGGAAGCGCTGCAGCATGCGCTGCTGCATCGAATGGTCCACGTTGAAGCGCGGGCGTCCTTCGCGCAGCCGCGTCTTCGCGCGATGCACGCGCTGGCGGCAGGCGTCCTCGGCGATGCCCAGGATGGCGGCGGCCTCGGCGTGGCTGTAGTCGAACACTTCCTTCAGCAGAAACGCCGCGCGTTCCTCGGGGCTGAGCCGCTCGAGCAGCAGCAGGAACGAAAGGCTCAGCGTCTCGGCGCGTTCGAGCTGTTCCGATGGCGCTTCGTCCATCGGTTCGAGCGGCTCGGGCAGCCAGGGGCCGGTGTAGTGCTCGCGCTCGGTCTTGGCGCGGCGCAGGCGGTCCAGGGCGAGGCGGGTGGTGACGGTGACCAGCCAGGCTTCCGGGTCGTCCAGGGTGGAGGTGTCCTGCTCGTGCCAGCGCAGCCAGGCGTCGTGCAGCACGTCTTCGGCATCGGCCGGGCGGCCGAGCATGCGGTAGGCCAGGCCGAACAGGCGCTGGCGATGCTGCTGGAACAAGGCGGTCTGCGGGTCCATGGGCGGCTCCTGAGCGTGGATGACAAGGCCAGGACGCGCCAGGCGGGCGGAACGTGACCGCCTCAGCGGAAGAACGGATACGGGGCCAGGAACACCAGCCAGATCATCAGCACGATGCCGATGTATTTCAGCACCCGGAACAGCCGGGGGCTGCGCTTCTTGAAGGCCCGGCTGCGTTCGCGCGAGCGCTGGTTGAGCGCGAACATGCGATTGACGAAGCCGGTCTTCTCCTCCGGCGATTCGGTATTGGGCGAAGCGGTGATCTTGCCCATGAAGGCGCCGACGCGGCGATTGACCGCGGTCATCAGGCGCGTGCGCAGCGGGCGCTCGACGTCGGCGAACAGGATCACGCGGGTCTGGTCGGTGCGGTTCTCGGCCCAGTGCACGTAGGTTTCGTCGAACACCACGTCCTTGCCGTCGCCCCAGGCGTGGATCTCGCCGTCGACGAAGATGCGGCAGTCCTCGGAGTTGGGCGTGATGAGACCCAGGTGATAGCGCAGCGAACCGGCGAACGGATCGCGGTGCGGATTGAGCTTGCTGCCCGGCGGCAGCAGGGCGAACATCGCCGCCTTCACGCTGGGAATGGCGTTGAGCAGCTTCACCGTCTCCGGGCACAGCGCCTCGGCCGAGGCCAGCGGCTCGCCGTACCACTTCAGGTAAAAGCGCTTCCAGCCCTGCTTGAAGAAGCTGTTGAAGCTGGCGTCGTTGTGCTTTTCCGCGGCACGGATAAAGCCCTCGTCGAACAGGTGCATGGCTTCTTCGCGGATGACCTGCCAGTTCGCCTGCAGCAGGTCCAGCTGGGGGAAGCCGCGGCGGTCCAGGATCGGCCGCGCCGGCACCGCCGAGAAGGTGTACATCAGCAGGTTGTACGGCGCGAAGATCGCCGAATGGTCGACCAGCTGCCGGTCGAAGCGCAGGCGCGAGCGGCCGCGCAGATGCACCGCGAGCACGCACAGCGCGAACACGGCGAAGATGAGCAGCAGGATCAGGCGCGGAGCGAGGATCATGTCGTGGGCGGCGAAGGCGGAAAGACCAGCCGCCATTCTACTCCCAAGCCTGCCGCCGCCTTGAGGCTCAGTGCCGCAGCACCCGCACCGCGCCCTTGCCGGGGCGGTAGCCCTGGGCCAGCGCCCGCTGCACATAGGCCACCGCCTGGCGCACCGCGGCGCGCGGCGTGCGCCCCTTGGCCAGTTCCGCGGCGACCGCGGAGGCCAGCGTGCAGCCGGTGCCGTGGCCTTCCACGCGCAGGCGCGGGTGGCGCAGTTCCATCACGCCGGCGGCGTCGTAGAAACGGTCCACCACCTCGCCGCCGCGGGCGTGGCCGCCCTTGAGCAGCACGGCCTGCGCGCCCAGCGCGCGCAGGTCGCCGCCGGCGCGGTCGTAGTCGCGGGCGTTGCGGATGGAGTAGCCGAGCAGGGCTTCGGCTTCCGGCAGATTGGGCGTGAGCACGTCGGCCAGCGGGATCAGCTCGCGCACCACGGCCTGCACCGCGTCTTCCGCCAGCAGGCGCGCACCGCTGGTGGCGATCATCACCGGATCCACCACCAGCCACGCGGGCTGGCGCCGGCGCAGCTCGCGCGCCACCAGCCGCACGATCGCCGCGTTGCCGAGCATGCCGGTCTTCACCGCGCCGATGGCGAAGTCGTCGAACACCGCATCGAGCTGGCTGCGGATATGCGCCAGCGGCACCGGATGCACGGCGCTGACCCCGCGCGTGTTCTGCGAGGTGATGGCAGCGATGGCGGAAAGGCCGTGCACGCCGCGCGCATGGAAGGCCTTGAGGTCGGCCTGGATGCCGGCGCCGCCGCCGGAGTCGGAGCCGGCGATGGTGAGGGCGATGGAGGGGGGATTCGTCGACACGTTTTTTTGCTCGTCATTCCGGCGCAGGCCGGAATCCAGTTACAGCAACGCTGGGTAAAGGTCGTTCCATTCAGGGTTTTCGCCTTCGATAAGGCGAATCTTCCACTGCCGCTTCCAGTTCTTCAGGGCTTTCTCGCGGAGGATGGCCGACTCCATGGTCTCGTGCAGTTCGTACCACACGAGATCATGGGTGTCGTATCGCCTGGAGAAACCATCGACCACGCCATGTTTATGCTGCCATACGCGCTTCAGGAGGTCGCTGGTCACGCCTGTGTAGAGGGTGCCGTTGTGTCCGCTGGAGAGCATGTAGACGCAGGGTTGTCGCCTGTCCATGGCGTGGTCGCTACTGGATTCCGGCCTACGCCGGAATGACGGTGAAGGGGTGAGGTTGCTCTAATTCTACAAAGCCTCCGAGGCGAAATCCGCCAGCCGCGAACGCTCGCCGCGCCGCAAGGTGATATGCGCCGAATGTTCCCATCCCTTGAAGCGATCCACCGCGTAAGTCAGGCCGGAGGTCGTTTCGGTGAGGTAGGGCGTGTCGATCTGCTCCACGTTGCCCAGGCAGACGATCTTGGTGCCGGGGCCGGCGCGGGTGATCAGGGTTTTCATCTGCT
Source organism: Dyella marensis (assembly GCF_049532885.1). Classification (NCBI taxonomy): domain Bacteria; kingdom Pseudomonadati; phylum Pseudomonadota; class Gammaproteobacteria; order Lysobacterales; family Rhodanobacteraceae; genus Dyella; species Dyella marensis. The sequence goes on along the minus strand of NZ_CP064029.1, from coordinate 3,337,079 downwards.
TCGGCGTGAGGTTCTGCGCCTCGTCGATGATCAGGTAGCGCGACAGGAAGGTGCGGCCGCGCATGAAGTTCAGCGAGCGGATCTTGATGCGCGAGGCGAGCAGGTCGTTGGTGGCCTGGCGGCCCCAGCTGCCGCCTTCCTCGGGGTTGGCGAGCACTTCGAGGTTGTCGGTGAGCGCGCCCATCCACGGCGTCATCTTTTCTTCCTCGGTGCCGGGCAGGAAGCCGATGTCCTCGCCGACCGAGACCGTGGCGCGGGTCATGATGATCTCGCGGTAGCGCTGCTGGTCCATCACCTGGGCCAGGCCGGCGGCCAGCGCGAGCAAGGTCTTGCCGGTGCCGGCGGTGCCGAGCAGGGTGACGAAGTCGACGTCCGGATCCATCAGCACGTTGAGCGCGAAGTTCTGCTCGCGGTTGCGCGCCGCGATGCCCCACACGGCATGGTTGGCATGGCTGTGGTCGTCCAGCAGCACCAGGGTGGCTTCTTCCTCGTCGACGTGCAGCACGCGCAGCTCGACGCTGTTGTCGCCGGGCAGGAACAGGCACTGGTTCGGATGCCAGTCCTCGTCGTCGCGGCGCTTGACCTTGTAGAAGGTGCGGCCGCGCTCGTTCCACGACTGCACTTCGGGGTGGCGGTCCCAGAAGTCCTCGGTCAGTTCGGTGGAGCCGGTGTAGAGCAGGGCGAAATCGTCGAGCGCGCGGTCGTTCTCGTAGTCCTCCGCATCGATGCCGTAGATCTTGGCCTTGATGCGCAGGTTGATGTCCTTGCTGACCAGGATCACCGCGCGGTCGGGATTCTGGTCGCGCAGCTCGATCACCGCGGCCAGGATCAGGTTGTCGGCCTTGCCGTGGCCGTTGGTGGCGCGCTGCTGGAAATACAGTCGGCCCACCGTGTTGTTGCGTTTGAGCTTGATGCCCTGCGGGCTGCTCAATTCCAGCCCGTTGCTGATGCCGTGGCCATTGCCGCGCTCGATCAGCTCGTTGAGGAAGCGGCTGACCTGGCGGCCGTTGCGCGAGACTTCCGAGCCGCCTTTCTTCTTTTCGTCCAGCTCCTCCAGCACCGTCATGGGGATGAACACGTCGTGCTCCTCGAAGCGGAACAGCGACGTGGGATCGTGCAGCAGAACATTGGTATCGAGAGCGTAAATGCGCTTGCTTCCGGTCATACGGAAGTTGCCTCGCTGGCGTGCTGGTTGAGAAAACGCGGCATGCGGGATGCCGTGGGAATCCGGCCCCGCGGGCCGGAACATGCGCGTCCGTGCCGCCTGCGCGGTGAGCGCCGACGGGACGGAGCGGATAGGTCGGAAGGGTTCACTTGGCGGGGATGGCGTCGAGCACGGCTTGAGCGTGACCTGGGACTTTGACGTTGCGCCATTCCTGCACCAGCCTGCCTTCGGGATCGATCAGGAAGCTACTTCGTACGACACCCATGTGACGTTTTCCGTACAGCACCTTCTCGTGGATCACGTCGAAGGCCTGGCACCAGGTTTCCTCGGGGTCGGAAACCAGCGGGAACGGCAGCTCCTGCTTGGCGGCGAAGTTGGCGTGCGACTTGACCGAGTCGCGCGAGACGCCGATCACCTCGGCGTTGCGCTTGCGGAACTTCGGGTAGAGATCGCGGAAGTCCTTGGCTTCGTTGGTGCAGCCCGGCGTGCTGTCCTTGGGATAGAAGTACACCACCACCCATTGGCCCTTGAGGCTGTCGAGTTTCAGCTCGCCGCCGTCGCCGAGCGGGCCTTTGAGCTTGGGGGCTTTTTTGCCGAGGTCTGGCATGACTGCTCCTGCGAAGCCAGCACCTGGCTTCGTCTTGTGGTTTTAGTGGGGGAGTGAGGCTGGCGGCCGGTGGCCGGCACGGAGGGGAAGGCGGCGCGTCGTGCGATGGTGCTCGCTCGATCTGCGTACTGCATGCGCGCCGGCCCTCCGGTATTGCCTCTTCGGGGCCAAGACTAGCGCGCCTGCGGCGGCGGATGACAGCCCTTGCCAACCGCGGCGTGGCGGGGGCATGCTGGCTTTCCCTCGCGCTGGGGCCCGGAAGAAGTTTTTGGCGGCCCCGCTCTGGAATCCAGGCGCTTAGAACTTGACCGGATCCATGATGGCATCCAGGTTGAGGCCGTCGCAGAACTCCAGGAAGTCGTCGCGCAAGGCGGCGATGTGCGTGTCGGCGGGAATGCCCACCGTGATCTGCGCCTGGAACATCGCCGCGCCGGTCTGCATGGCCTGGTAGCGCATGGAGTGCAGCTGTTCCACCGCGATGCCGTGGCGGTCGAAGAAATCGATGATGCGCACCAGGATGCCGGGACGGTCGGCCGAGATCACTTCCACCAGGTAGGGCAGCAGGCGCGAGGCCTGGCTGCGGCCGTCGGTGCGGTAGTGCATCAGGTGCACGTCTTCTTCGCGCGCGAACTTGGCCAGGGCGGACTCCAGCTTCGCCACCGCGTCCCAGGAGCCGGTGGCCAGCAGGGTCAGCGAGGTGTCCACGCCGATGGTCGACACGCGCGCGTCGGCCAGGTTGCAGCCGGCATCGGCGATGCGGCGGGCCAGGTTCAGCAGGGGAGTGCGCGGCGACGGGGTCAGGGCCTGGATCAGCAGCTGGTGGTCGTTGCCGGTACGCGAGGAACGGTTCAAGGAGGTCGGCCTGTAGCGTGGACCCGCGCAGCGCGGGACGGCGGCGCAAGGCCCGGCGAGCTTACTTGTCGCCCCTCCGAGGTCGCAAGTAACATGCGATTTCAGCCTTTTACGGGCTCTTTCTCCTGTCAGTCGGGAGAGTCTCTGTATCCGCCTATCCTTTTCGCTCAGAGACTTAAGCGCCTTCTCGATATCTCATGTTTCCAATTGGAAATCGTTTCTGTCACTGAAGCGTTTCCTTTGGTGTGCTGAGTGCCACCGAGTTCTCCCGGAGCTTCCCGAGGGCGTCGGCGGCAGCGACCATCCGGTGGGTAGGCACGTGGGCATAAATCCGGGCGGTCGTGGTGATGACCGAGTGGCCGAGCCACTCCTGGACCAGCTTGATGTCCCCCACGACCTCCAACAGGCGGGTTGCGCAGGTATGGCGGAGGCTATGGATCACGCAGTCGGGGTCAGTGATCCCCGCGTCCTCCCTGGCGTTCTTCCAGGCCCTCTGAGCCCGTGCCTTGGTCAGGATGGAGAAGGGGCCACCCTCGACGTGCTTGCACCTCTCCAGGGCATCTGCGGCCTCTGTGGTGACCGGGATGGTTCGGACCGAGGAGCCCGTCTTAAGCTCATGCCGCCGCCACAAGCGGATTTTAGTGGAACCGCCGGACGTCACGATGTCCCCCCATCGGAGCAGCAGGGCCTCGTTGAGGCGCATGCCGGTCTCCAGAAGCACGCGGAAAAGCTGGAGGCAGTGATGGCCGTCGATATCGGGGCCGCGGGGACGCTTCGTCGCGGTGGTCAGGACCGCGGCAAACAGCTTCTTCTCGTCCTCTGTGCTGAGGACGTACATCCGAGGCTTGGTCTTCTTCAGGAGCTTCACGCGCGGGACGTGTTTGGGACCGTCCGGCCAGGTCGTGCTGACCCGAAGGAGGCGCGAAGTAACCGCCAGGACGCGATCTACACCGCCTGGTGAAAGTTTCCTCTCCACCGCGAGGTAGGAGGTGAACTTCTTGAGCAGAGCTTCATCGATCTCGTCGAGGATTTTGTTCTCTCCGAAGAACTCGGTGACGTGCTTGAGATTCGCCCGGTGCGTCGAGCCGCTGCGGATGTCCCCCCATACTTCAGGGTCACGGAAGCAGCGTTTGATCGCATCTCCAAGTTGAACGCGGGCTGGTCCGGCACGCAACGCTGCTCGGACCGTCGAGGTGTCTTTCCCATGCACCAAGCGAAGAAGGTCCGCTTTAGAGATATCCGGATTCGCAGTGAGGGCATCGACAGCAATGCGCTCCATTTTAAGCGCCGCCTGCTTGTCTCGCGTTTTGGACGAGAAGGGCACGCGGCGGTTGTTCACTTGCACCCGGATCATGTAGTACCGGCGATCAGGTTGGCCTTGGATGGCCTTGCCCTTAAGGGTGACCGACATTTTCGTTCCTCCATAAACAAAAAACCCGCCACATGGGCGGGTTCGTTGGTGTTTCGCGAGCGCTCTTAGCGCTGCAAGCGGTCTAATTTCTTGTTGAGGAAGGTCGCGAACTCGATTGCGAATCGCTGGCCCTCCTCGGTGACGATGATGTCGTTGTGTTTCAAATTGATGCTGTTGCGCTCTTTGACGATGAGTTTCTTCGCCTCTGAAGTCTTGTCGTGCCGGGCGGAGAACATGTCCAACTGCTTGGACAATCCTCCTCCCTTTACCCCTCCCACTGCGTCCTCCAGGTCAGCTTGCTTGATTCCTGGATTCGCTAGCACAGCCAGCAGCGTCGCCGTGCTCGACAGAGTTAGCTGCTTCTGGTCGGGGAATGATTGCCGAAGCTTTTGGATCACCGAGAAGGCGAACTGCGCCGCCTCCGATGGAGTGAGGTTGCTCATCTGGAATCCTGATTGGGGGTAGTCCCCTCTGAATGTAGATCATCCACAACCCGCAAGCAACGCGGATCGTAGAGGGTTGTGACCGATCAATCCAGAACTCACCTCTCCTATACGATTCAATGAGATGGAACGATACGCTTGGGGGGCGAAGGGGTGCCACAAATGCTCCAACAGTTAACGATCTAGGAAAGTGGATGGTTAGCAAAGGATTCGAAGATGACAATACGCCGATGGCGTCACTATTCGACGCTTTGCGACAGGAGGCAGGCACAAACTCTTGCGATTGCCTCTGTTTCGGTCGTGTTGGGGGTTTGGTCGAGTGCGTCATTCAGCCGCACCCAGAATGAGAAGGGGCTCACATTCGGCCTCCGTGCCTGTAGGGGCTCCCTGACGCGCATTTTCCGTTCTGCCTACAGGCAGCGACGATGAACGACACAGCGAAGATCGCGTAGGCCAATAGGAGCCCTGCAAGGAACCCTCGCTCCTTCGTAAGCGTCGCGAGGAAACCCAGGAGGGCGCAGAGGCCCCCCAGGGTCAGGAAGTACCAGAGAGTCCTGCCGGTCATGGGAGGCGCGCCTGGTGCTCGATGGGGTGCATCGTGCCGGCCGATCCGCGGACCACGCACTTCCGCAAGTTCTCTCGACTGACTCCGTTGTGTGTGATGAATCCCATGTTCAGATCTCCGGGTTCAGGGGGAGGGTGACGACGACGCGGAGGTGGCGCAGACGTGCCTGTCCATTCGCCCACAGCTCAGCGTCGTACAGCGCGCCAGCTCGGACGGACTCGCACCAGCGGCGGCCCTCCTGCTCGAATTGGATGGCGTAGAGGTTGGCGTCGACGTTTCTGGTGGTGGCCTTGCGGGGCATGGTGGGTCTCCTAGGGTGGACTGCGGGCATGAAAAAGCGGCCTCGTGGACGGCCGGGGTGGTAGCGCGAGGGTGGTAGTGCGAGCGGCTATCCTTTGACCCAGTGAATTTCACGGGGGCAGGGAATGTCGCTTACGACGGATCAGGTAATCCAGGTTTGGAATGCAGTAGGCACGTGGATATCAGGCATAGCCACCTTCTGTGCTGTCCTTGTTTCCCTTTACCTTTTGCGGCGCTCCGAAAAAGTACGTCTTCATGTAACCGTGGGGACATACGTACGGTTTGGTGGAGAAGGTGAGCCATCCGAAGACATACTGATGGTATCTGTGGCCAACTTAGGCGATCGGCCTGTGCGTATTGAGTCGTTGATCTGGGAGCTGCCTAAGCAGAAGAGTGAGTGGCGACACGCCTATCAGATGTTTAATGAGTCCGATGGTGAACACTTACCCAAGCAGTTGGTACACGGTGAGCGAGCGAACTTCACGCTCTCCGATGAGGACTACTCGTGGTCCCTACGTTTCGCGGGACAGTTTCTGAAGGAGCTGAAGGATAGTGAGATCAGCGGCGTAAGACTCGTCGTTACAACGTCAATTAATCAATCTGTCAAAGTGAAGTTAGAGCAGGAGCTAATTAATCGTCTCAAAGAGGCTAAGGAGTTTGCGCGCAAGCAGAAGTCGAAAAAGGACGCTGCAAACTGAGTTCCACCTGTTCATAGCGGACTGCTATTGGCGAGTGTAGGCTGCCCCCCCATGGATGAGGGCGAGCGCTGCTTCTACTACAAGGGCTTCTTGCTCATGTGCGACCCGACCCCTCTGGAGTCAGGAGGGTTTCGTGCGAACGCCGTGATCTGCCGTCCGAATACTGAGGGACAGCTCGAAGGACAGACGGTGATCGCGGAGTCGCCTAAGGGAATCCACTTGATCTCTGAGGAAGCCGCGGTGGAATACGCGAGGTCATGGGCGGTCGATTGGGTAGACCGAAATCACCCGGGTTAGAAGGGTGCCCGGCTTCACGCATTCATCACAGCCTTGTTGGCGACCATTGAAGGCTCAGGGACTCCTAAGGGGATCGCATGGAATTCGCGACGAGAGTGCGCAAAGCGCTTGTGTGGATCAGTGTTGCATTGGCGTTTGCGGTTAGCTGTGAGGTCGCTGCGCAAGCTGCAAGCGACGTTAGGTACACATACAACGCCAAGGGCGAACGAACTTCCAAAACCGTGGACGGCGTGACCACACGCTTCCTCTACGATGAAGGGGGCCGCCTAATCTCCGAAATTAGCCCTACGGGCACACGATCCTATGTCTATGTAGAAGACATGTTGGTTACCACCGTTGACACGCCTGCAACTGTTGGTGCGAATTCCAGCGTCAACTACGTTACGACAGACCAGACCGGAAGCCCGCGAGCTGTTTCCGATAATGCTGGTAACTTGATTTGGCAGAACCCATATAAGAGCAATGCTTGGGGAGATCAGCCAACCCTGTCGAATGGCTATTCGCTCAATATTCGATCGGTGGGGTCTTACTACGACCCCGAGACCGGAATGATCTACAACTTGAACCGCTACTACGACCCGAACACGGGGCGTTTTATGCAGGCCGACCCTGTAGGCATCGCTGGCGGGATCAACCCGTACGCAGCGGTGAGCAACAATCCTTTGAATCGCATTGATCCTGACGGACTCCGGGATATTTTTGTGGGCGGTGCGGATGATGCCAGTAGCGGAATCGTAAAGGGGTACTACGACAGCTACAGTAAATCGCACCCCGACTCCGCGTACTACTCCTGGAAACAGTTGGACGATATCGTCAAAGACATCAACAACACCGCAAAAAACTCTCCCGGCGACCCCATCAACCTTATCGGGCACAGTTACGGTGGCGATACGGCGGCAGCAGCAGCACTACAGGCGTGCGGCAAGGTCAATCTCCTCATCACCATTGACCCTGTTAGTCGATTCCATTCGCGGGACTTACAGGCACTGAGCGGCAGCGTTGGCACGTGGGTCGACGTTAATGCGCAGGGAGGCAGCGCTTTCCAACGAGACAATTTCATTGCTGGCTGGGGCGGTTCCTGGGACGCTAAGCCGAACGGAGTCGCGGGCTCATACATTGAAGATCATTTCACTTCGCACAGAGATTTCGACCAAATGATGCATGCGTCCGGTCCCGGCACTAATAGCCCCGCACAGGTTCTTGGTGGTGCCCCGCTTGTCAACCCGCCTTTCATTTCTAGGTAACGACGATGACGCAGCTAGGTCGTGGATTTGAGGTGGCCGCTTCAATCGCGGGCGCATGCCTCTTGCTGGGCGCCTGTACTTACGGCCCTAAGGACATCCGAATCACCTCAGTGTCCGTAGTGGATTTTAAAGACCAGCCTCAAATTGATTATGTCGATCAAGGCTCTCGACCTTCGATTGCGCTCTCACGCATCGATTTCAGCACTAATACGGACTTGCTCGCGCTAGCGCGACGGCATGGCTACAACGTCACGTTTGCCATTGGTCCATGCAGCAAAGACGGGGTGGTGGATAACGGCGCTGGAATGGGCTACGTCTATTGGGGTAAAGCGCACATCTATTCGGATACTAGGGAAAGTGACCTGTCTGGATATGCCGAGGCAATTGCCAAAGGTCCGCCATACACATATCAAGCGTACGCAAAGAGGTTGACGTCAGATCCTGCCAAGCCGCTTTGTTTCACACTCAGGGGAGGGGCTATGTGGGGAGCCGGAAAGCTGCGCTCGAATGATGCAGAGATACCGACAGGGCCTTAGTGCCTCCAGAAAGCGTAGGTGACGTCGGCGTGGTCCACAAAGTCCACGTCGCCGTTGAGCTTCATGTCCCGCAGATAGCGTCCCGTGTCGAAGTAGCTCCGCAGGTTCTCGGGGATGCTGCTGAGCGTCCCGCTGTCCTCAAGGAACTGCTCGACCCAGTCCAGTTCGGAATCAGCTTCGCCAGCGCGGCAGTCTTCAAAGTGGCGTTCTTCCGGGGCGCCGCCAATGTCGTCGCAGTGCTGCACATAAGCGGCCCAGGCGTCGCCGTGCGCCTCGATCATCTCGACGTACTCGACCAGTTCCGCGAGGTTCGGCTGTTCACCGAAGGAGGAGGGCAACTCGTCATAGTCGTGGATCGCGTACTCCTCCGCGCTGGGCACCTCGCCGCGCCCATTGCAGACGTGGCACGTCGCCATTACGCCTTCGGATAGGTGGACGTGGCCAGCAGCGCAGGAGTTGTTGGGGCAGCCCACGGCGACGTTCGGGTACTTCGACTCGCGCAGCATCTCGTCGATTTCGCTCTGCACATCGGCAACGTCAAGGCCAGCGAGGTCAATCCAGCGGCCATGCAGCACGCCGTTGTTGTAGGAGGCCAGGCAGGCGACATAAATACGGGGCATCGGCATTCCTTTGGGCAACAAAAAACCCGCCTTGCGGCGGGTTCGGTTATTGGTCGGTGCGTCTGTACTTAGTGTGTCGGGTCGGACACTACGTTGCCCACATAGACATGCGAAGGTGCGTCTTTGATCCCCGAGACACTGTAGTAGTACGAAGGCCACGGATCGGCTGATGTCGGACTGTAGACAAGGAAGACGTACAGCTCGACAGGGGCCTTTCGACTTACAGCTTGCCGGTTAGCCGCGGCTTTCGCCGCGGACTTGGCTTCGTCAATCTTTGCATTGGGTGGGACTACCTGCTCTAACACCGGTCATCTCCTACGCCACATCAGTGAGCCATCAGCACCTTGATTGCGACAACCACGACGGCAGTGATACCGCCTACGCCAGCCACCACGACCGCGCTCAGTGCCGCCACCGGATACCAGCGGGTTTCCGCGAGAATCTTGCGGGTTTGTGCGTGTAACAGCATGGTCTCAGCTCGCTTCTTAGCGATGTCCGCGCGCTCCACGGTGAGGGCGGACGGGTTTGTTCCTTGAGTCATCGTAGCACTCTGCTAGGTCCACTGGTGCCCACTCGGCGAATGGGCACTCATTGAGCTATAGGGCGGCGCTGCGTTTGTGGATCGACCATCCGGCGGGTAAGCCCGACGTCGGCCCGATGTACTCCAGCGACTCCACGGTGGCGTCCATCAGGCGCACGAGTCGGTAGCGGAAGCGGCTCATGCGCAGTACTCCCCATCAAGCCGTGCCCAGGCGTAGGCGCCCAGCTCGGACAGACCGTGTTGCACCTTGCGGCCATTGCGAATCACCTCCCAGGTAGGGCGGCCTCGCGTCTTTCGGATGGTGTAGGAGTTGCTTCCATAGCGGATGCCCATGCTCATGCCTCCGTATCCACAGTGCGGAGGCACCAGCCGTAGATGGTCACGGTTCGCTGCTGTACGTCCTGCTTTACCCAGTGGTGAATTACCCACAGAGCTTGGAATGTGGCATCGAGCGGGTGCCGTCCACCCCTGATCCTCGGGCGCCATCCGCGCACCTCTCCCGCCCACACTCGACGCTTGAACCTCAGCATCCTGCTCGGAGCCATGGTCAGCCCCCCAGGTGCAGCAGGCGGGCCACACCGAGACCCAGCGGAGCCCCGAAGGCGATGCACAGCAGCATCACGAACACGATCCCGGTCATACGTCTTCTCCTGTTCCGTTGAGCCGGCCACCAAGGGCCGGCTGTTGGTCTTCTGCGGTGGCGGTACTCCCCGCCAGTCACTTGCCTGGGCATGTCTGCCTCCCTCGTTCCGTCGTACCTCCGGCGATCCAGCCGGCTCACCGTCACGCCTTCAATGGCGCTTGCGATGAGTCCTGAGGGCTCATGACATGCGTCACTATCGTGAATAGTTTCCAGTTGGATATCGAAAGGGCGTAGTAACCCCTTGGTTGCCGCAGCGGCCCTTGCGAGCCGCCTTGGCTTCCATATCTCGCCTACCGTGCGTTTGCCATCGCAGGGCAGGCATCCTCAGTTGTGAAGGATCAAGAGCCTAGGAAGCCGTTTCGGTCGTCCCGTGTTTCGATCTACAATACTACATCGTTTCCAATTGTCAATCAGTTGTCCGTAAAGCGGTACCCGGTAGACAGGTGGCAGAGCCACCATTCGCCGCTCGTTTCCCTTGGGGGCCAGTTGGCTAGTCCCTTGGTTCCCATGCGGCTCCGCGCTTGCCCTGAGGGCGGCTCGCGGTTGCCTAGTGGTCCATCACCGCGCCGGCAGGAGACCTGCGGGCTAGTCAGTGGCGATCCGTGCCGTGACTTGCTGCGCATCCTACCACACGATTTCCAATCGTCAAGTATTTCCTGTTGGAGCGCATGTGAGTCCCGTGGCTGCCCGGCAAAGATCAGGGCAGGGCGATGCCAGGGACGGACGTTGGGCGGCCCGTGGTGGTCGATTGGTGGCCGATAGGAGCCGAGTCGAAAACGACAGATCAGAACAGACGCGAACACGAACATGCACACGGCCAATAAGGCCAGCATGGGCATCAGCGGGGCGCCATGAGGGCGCCCGTGGGCGCGTGCTGCATAGGCCATGCAATCTGCAACGCATCGAATCAATGAGTTAGCGCGGCAGGTGCCGCACAGGGTGCCGGCGGAGCCTTCTTGCGCATAGATGATCGCGCGCGAGGCCGTGAGGATTCGAGGGGGTACCGGGGGGATCGCGCGATCTTCCGAGAGTCAGATACCCCAACGGAAATCTGCGGTGAACATTTGAGGCCCCTTAGGGGGCTTTGGTGCTGCACCTGGCTAGAGTCTGCTGACTCAACTGAGTCGGCGTCTTGTCCTTCTGCTCATAAACCTGAGCTGCGCCTGCAAGCAACGCAATACGCGACTTCAGAGGTGCCGCCTGGTCACGTGAGATGGTTTCGTATAGGGCGGAAGCAGGTACGCCTGCATCGCGCGCTTGCGCCATCACAGCGGTGAGGTCGGCCACATCTGCACAGGGGGTTGCAGCGAAAGACGGCGCGACAGCGGAGGCCGCCAGAGCGAGTGCAACGAGCTTCATGCTAAGTCCCTGTTCCTGTTGACCGATAAATATAACGCACAGCATAGGAGCGAAGCGACAGAAGGAGTTACCTATAGGTAACCCTTAGGTCACCCTCATGGCCTCCTCGCGATCGTCCCTGAGTTCCTTCTTCCATCACCTTCTTCCACCATCCCCAAGGATTGATGGAGTAGGCGTTGTGGAATTGACATCCCCTATGGATGTCCTCCTGATCCTCAGTGGGGATCGCGGTGAAGCCCATGCCCCAGCAGACGTTGCACGGTAGGCTGTCCTTCCCGCTGCATTGGGGGCATTCTCGGACGTGGTAGAAGCCTGCGTGGATGAACTCACCTTGATGGCAGCTCCAGCACGCGCGGTTGATGTAGTAGACACCGGACAGCACCCCGCATACGTTGCAGATGCCACGTAGCTCCTTTTGAGGTTTCGATGGGGAAGGGGGTGACCAATGCGCCATCCCCCAACCCTATACCTGGTCGGTCTCACCGCTTGCGAGTGGTCCTCCTCGCGGTCTTCACTGCGACCACCTCAGATGCCCTCACGACCTCCCAAGGGCCGTCTGTGGACTTGGCCAAATAGCTAAGCCACGAAAAGGTCTGCTATGGATCGGAAGCGGACATCAGTCATAGGCTTCGGCGTTGCGTGCGACCTCTGCAACCAGATCTTCCCACGGCCACTTGACTGTTGCATATCTGCGATAGAGCAGAAGCTGCTTGTCGACCACGCTGATCAGCTCCGCCAAGGGATCATAGGCAACAACCAGTCCTCTGCCACCCTCATCAACCTGGAGCTCGGGAAACCGAGCCAGCACGGTCTTCAAATTGCCAAACTGAATTCGCGGTTCCTGACCATGGGCGATTTTGTAGATCTCTCTTGCGCTCAGTCCATTTACCAGCTTCTCGTCCGTAGACGACATAATGGCCGCCATGGATAGTGCGTAGATGCCCGTCGAGCGCTGCCTAGTTCGAATGCCCTCGCAAACACGCGCGGCAAATGCCTGATAGAGCTGGTTTTGCTGCTCGGCAACATGCATTGCGGCGTGCTCCACGCCTGCTACGTCATCAATTACGATTTCGCCGTCAGCCGGTACGGCCTCCTCTATTCGCTTCTCGACGTCGAGGTACCGAAGCGCCAACGTTTGCAATAGCCCGACGCTCTCGTAGGAGATGTCCGCAAGCAAGTCCAATACAGCATTGGCCGGGCGCAAATTCAGGCGATTGCATCCCTTCCGGAAAACCTCCTTGAGCTCAGCCGGTTGCCACGTCACATTGATTTCCTCGATCCGACCGGCTAAGTCTGGATTAAGGCTAATCAGCATGTTCTGACTCGTCCAAACACCAACAACAACGACAAATGTTTGGTAGTCCCACAATGTCTTCAGGTCGAATGCAACCAAACGCTGTTGCTGTACCGCTAGATAGTGGAAATCCTCGATCACAAGCGTACGCCCTGACGCCTTGATCACAGAGGCGATGAACTCAAGGTCATTGATGTCTTTGCCGACGGCCTTGTCCTTAATCTCCCATTTTCGTTCGCCCTCGACCACAACCTCGCCTGTAACCTTTGCCAAGAGTTTGAATCCGGCCTCACCTGTCGCAGACGCCTTACCTTTGAAGGAATTGGCTTCTGTGCGCTCGACTTCGAGACGAATCTCAAGTCTTGCGAGTGCATCACGAAAAACGTCGACCGGCGTATAGCCCAGGCGGCACTGAACAATAATGGGGTCGGCCAAGACCTTCTGTCGCAACCAGGACTTGCCCGCCTTTGATGCCCCTCGAATGGCTACATGGCTCTGCTGGCGTTCCATAAGTCGTCGAAACTCGCGATCGAGCGAACCGCGATCCACATACGACAAGTCACTCACCTGCGGTTTAATACCGAAGACTTCGTGGGTTTTCATCGGAGGCCCCTGTAAGACATGAAACACCGATCTTAGTCGAAATATCAGGGAGTGCGCGGCTGTAACTCTGAGGCATGGCTCCCGAATAGGTAGCTTCGCGGCGGTGCAGGTTGTAGCCAAAAAAGAGATCCCTGAATGAGGCGGCTCTTTGAAGCCTCTCGTGCTGGATGAATGTCTGGTTTGGGTCGGAAGCAGGCCTTTTCCGAAATATATCCGCAAAGGCTCTTCCGCGCCGAGATCGTCAGCAGGCAGGTGATCTGCGCCTACCTGGGCGATGTTCAACCCGAGCGAAACCGCGGCCATCACACCACCGAGTTCCAGAGGAGCAGCTCGGCTTCACGGCGATTCGCTAGACCCTGAGATACGAGCTTCTGGCCGTCGATGGTTACCTTGTTCCACAAGCGCCAAGCGGCCGGTACGGCATCGAACTTCAACTCATTGATGACGCGGCGGACCGTGGAAGTGCGGAAGTTGCCGGAGCCGATGTTGAACACCAAGGCCACCAGGGCGTCGAACTGAGGGCCACCAAGTGGGACGTCGATGCCTGAGGCGACAGCCTGGGCTACGGACTGTACGTCTTGTGCCAAGAGGCGGCGGGACTCCACTCGGGAAATGGTCATCCCTGGTTTGACTTCGAGGCCGGCGTGGCCGACACCGATGGTCCAGATGCCCGCTACGTCCTTATAGGCGGTCAGGCGCTCCCCTTCGGCTTCCACGAGGAAAGCTTCGAGGCGCGGGGTGAGTTGGTAGGATATTGCGGCTCCTTTTGGGGCGATCAATTGAGAGGGGCAGGGAAATCCAATGTCACCAGTTACAAGAGGCATCCTCAGCCGAGTCTTCTTTATCAAGGCAGCGAAGTACGGAACTGCCTTCACTCTCGATGTTGGTGGCGAGGAGTATCTCGTTACCGCGCGCCATCTCTTTGATTTGGCGGTGGACAATCGGGAGGTTCTGCTATTTCGCAACAAGCAGTGGATGCCGCACGAACTGAGGGGGCTGATCTTCAGCAGAAGCGAAGCCGACATTGCTGTGATGCGTCTACAACAACGGCTGACCCACGCCGACTTTGTTGTAAATCCCACGACTCAGGGCATGGTTCTTGGGCAAGATATATATATTCTTGGCTTCCCGCATCTTATGCACACGGACGTTGGAGACCTGCTCGGTGGGAACCCCGCTCCTTTGGTAAAACGAGGTACTGCTTCCAACATCGGAGGAGGTGACCCCGAGGTGTTTTACGTAGACACTCTGTCCAATGTGGGCTTTTCAGGCGGGCCATTGGTTTTTAGTGCGCCGAGCAGTCCTGGAGACGTGCGCATCGCCGGGGTGATCTCGGGTTTTAAGACATACCATGAGCCAGTGATCGGTAAGGATGGAAAGCCCACGGGGGATATTGTGGAGCTGAACACTGGCTTGTTGATGGCGTACGGAATCAAACACGCTCTCGGCCTCATTGAACGAATGCCTAAATAGCAACGTGCAGTGCTTTCAGTAGTTGTCGTAGTAGTTATCGCGTGGACGGCTTAAGCCGAACACCGACTCCTCGAATTTCCGCAGCTCCAGCTCGAAAAGCTCCTCGGCCCGTTTGTCTTCCTCTTGGGTGACATCGCGGTCGAGGTAGTCGGTCCAGAACTTCACAGCTAATGCCAGGGCATCCAATCGGTCGTCGTGACGTAGTGCGCCGCGATCCCGCGTGATGCGTGTGAGCTGATAGAACAACTGGTACTGCGAGTCGTCCTTCTGATCCGCGCGGAGTAGTGCGGCGTCCACCACAAGCCTGTGCTGGTTCATCACCGGCTCCAGGGTGTCGATGATGCGACGCTCCTTCTGCCCGATGCTACGGACCTCCTCGATGGCGCAGGGGTATATCCGGCGAAGCACGGGCTCCAACAGCTTCACGAACATGCCGTCGCCGAAGTTCGATTCGACCAGGATGGTCTTGACCTTCTCGGCTCGGGCTACGTGAGCGATCTGCTCCAGCGTCTCGTCCGAGTAGCCACCCTTGAGCCCCCCGGCGCGCCGCAGGAACACCATGCCGCGCAGTAGCTTGGTCACCGCGTAACCCGTCTCATCCCCGCCGCGTCCGGAAGGATCGATGGACATCACCGATCCGGTGAACTCCTCGACGTCCTTGGCGACGTACATGGGGCGATGCAGGCGGTCGCCAGTGAACCCCACGGACGGGATGTCCTGGAGCACGTACTCGGGACCGGAAGACCACATGATGCGGATCGGGGCGGCTTCGCGATCCACGTCCATCACCAACAAGTCCGTCAGCTTGAGCGGGTAGCGCTCCGCATCGGACAGCGTGGTGTCGAGCATGAACTGGAGCATGAAGCCCGAGCGTCCATAGGACGCCTCTCGCTTCAGTAGATCTTCCTCATGGAACCGCGTGGGCTCCACGGGACTCCAGGGCGGACCTCGGCCGTCCTCGAAGGCTTCTGCGATGAACGGAGCGAGCCTCCCCAGGTATTGGAGGTAGTGCTTCTGGTCCTTGGGGTAACGTGCGGGCCAGACGCGAATCTCGTAGCCGCGGGCGGGAAGGAGGTTGTAGATCGACTCCTCGGTCTGAGGCGTGCCGAGATAGATGATCTCGGAGGACGCCAGAGGTTTGAGGATCGCGTCGAACTCCTTGATGAGTTCTGCGAGCTTCTCTCTCTGCGTGACCGTGGCCGAGTTCTTCACCACCTCCACGTCGTCGGCAATGATGGTGTCCGCGCGGGAGCCGGTGAGCTGACCAGTGATACCCACGGACTTTACCGAGGGGGACTGGTCGGGCAGGGCGGGGCCAACGTCGAAGGCGAGGTTGGAGTTTCGCTGGTCGCCGCGTGGCTTCAGATGGGCCAGCTCAGGAACGGTTTCGATCAGGCGCTTCACGAAGATCGAGAAGGCGTCTGCGCGGTCCTTGGAGGCGGACACAACGAGAATCTTGTGCTGAGGGTCTTTCCACAGCAGCCAGCACACGTAGGCCGCTGTAAGCCAGGACTTACCGATACCTCGGAACGCTTCAATCACTCGGCGCCGAGGGCCGTGTTGCAGATACGACGATATGTCGTACTGAACAGGAGTGGGCGCCGGGAGGTTGAGGTGCTTCCAGATGTGGAAGACGAGGTTTCGGAAGTCGAGGAACGGGTGATCCCGTTCTGTCATTTAGTGCAGAATCGCCTTATCGGGACTTATTGGGGAGGGGGAAATGGACGGTCAGACATCAGAAGTAAAGAAGGCGAGCGTCGCGGAGCTTTACGGCCGTCTGCACGCGTTAGACAAAGAGCGCGGTCCTAGATCAGCCAAGTGGAGCCGAGTCGCGTTGCGAGTGTTGGCTATTCTTATGGCGGCTTTGGTGGTTCTGGCCGCGCTTTCTTGGGTGATCATTCCAACCGGAATGCCTTACCTGGTGCGATCCCTCGGCGTTCTTTCCGCCGCTGTCTACATCGTTTGCGGATTTATAGCCCTGACATTCCTGATTCGTGGAGTCCCCCGCGCATGGTCGCCGTTCAAGTATCACGCCAAAGATATTGACGATCAGCTGGACCGCGAAAGAGGACTGATATCATTATTTAGTCAATGCGGAATCAACGATCTGAAAGAAGTGGCCGGACGTATTGAGGTCGAGCTTAAGATAGTCACTCGAAGAATGAATACATTCACTGTGGCCGTGGGACTTACATCGGTTTGTCTCGTCGTTATCTCGAAAGGGCCGAAAAACATCGTGCCCTTTGTGATGGATGATTCGACGCTTGCTCTACTACTCGGCTTGCTTGTAGTGCTAGTCGCCTTTCTCGTTACGATGCTCATGTCTATGGCGGCTCAGCTAGAAAGGATGTCCTTCATTCTTGCGAGAGCCGCTGAGGTGCCGAGGGGCTAGTTGATCGAGTCACCCTGCGGATCGAAGGGGTACTCACTGAGCTTGTTGGTGAGCTTGCTCATCGGGCTTCCAGGAGATGGCAGGGCTTCGATGCCATTGTCCTTCACAAACTGACGGGCAACGTTGAGTATCGCAGCGAGCCCCTTCTCGCCGGCAGGCATCGCTTCGATGCTCTCAGTGAGCTTCTCGGCGATAGCGGTGTGAAGGGCGTTGAGGGCCTCCTTACTGGCCGCCACTGGAGCCCCCTAGGACGCGCTGGAACAGCCGCTCAAGGGCCGAGGTGCCCAAAGAGCTGAGGATGCATGCGAGGCCCACCAGGGCCGGCAAGGGCATCGCGGGGAACACGATCAGGGCGAAGCCCGCGGAGGCGCCCAGGGCACCGTTGAGGATGGAGCGAGCGATGGCGAGGCGCCAGTCGAAAGGTTTGCCCTTAGCCAACACCTGGGCGAAGCCGATGGCGGCGCCGAACAGAAGCGGGAAGGCAATGAGCTTGGTGTCGTTGTGCATGTCTTTGGGTTATTGGAGGCCCTGACTGAAGGCCGTGAAGTCCGCCGTGGCGGACGTGATGCCGTCCGAGACGGTCCAGCGGAAGACCGCGCTAGCAGTGAGGCCAGATGTGCTTCCACTGGTGGCCCGAATCTGAGCGCTGCTTCCGTCGCCCACTTGGTTGGCGGTGATCTGCGTCGATCCGGAAATACGGGCGATGGAGAAGGTCAACGGCGCGCGTCCTCCAGTGACCAGAGGCGCAGAGTTGCCGATGGTGAAGGTGCCCTTGCCTGGCGACATTCCGGAGATGGTGCTTGCCGAGATGCTTAGCGGCGTATAGGCCGTCCACGCCAGAAACCAGCCGCCATTCTCGCGGCGATAGATGTTCTGCACGTCGGCCCAGCCGCCACCTGCGCGGCGGCGGACAACAGAAGGAACGGCCCAGCCGCCCCCTTGTCTACGTAGGATTCCCACGGCTCACCAAATCCAAAGGTCGCCGTCTTGGGCCTGGCCGCCAGGATCGCCGCCCTGGACATAGACGCGTGGGTATTCGACCCAGGCAGTGCCATTGGCGGCAAGTGTCTGTGATCGGTTATAGGATCGAATCGCGCCGTCGACTCGAAAGATACCACCCTCATTGTTGAGGTTCGGTCCTCCCATGATCTTCACACCGGCAGCGCTAATGGCAATTCGTTCGGTCACTCCCTGCCCGGGGCTTCCGGTGCCCATGTGCAACCAGCCATCTCCCGTCATCCAGATGCGACCTTGAGAGCCGCTGTCAACGAGACCAATCCCCCCGCCGTAGCTACCAGAGACCGTAAGGGCAGTGTTGTACTCAGCGACGCCTGGGTTCCCGTCCCCGCTAAAGCGGAGGCGACCGGTCCATGCACCCCATGTGCCGCCGGACTTGTGCCGGCGATATCGAACGGATTCTGCGGGAGCTGTGAAGTCCCATAGCTCCTGCTGAATCCAGTCGTCGTTGTGCTTCGTCACTCGTCCGAAGTACCAGCCCGTAGAGGGCGCATTGGACGCATTCGACGCCATGTACCAGCCGTTGGTGTCGGCGCTGTTCCAGTCGGTGATGATCGTCCCCGTCACGCTGAGGGAAGAGCGTGCGTCCAGCTTGGTGGCCGGATTGAAGTTCGCTGTCGTCCAGATATTTCCGCCACTAGACAGCGTTGCGTTCCAGCTCCCTTGCGCGTTAACGAACGAGAAGTTCCCGCCAGTTTTGTAGAGGTAGGAGTCACCGGAGCCGAAGTAAAGCACGCCATCGGTCGCGACTCCGTTCCACCCGCTCAATCGGAACGAGTTATTGCTGATAACTACAGGGCCAGTGAAAACAGGAGCGTCGGTCGAAGCCTTGGCGCCGAGTGCGCTTTGAAGACCGCCAATGTCGGAGAGGCTCAGGGTAACCGCGCCGATCTTTCCAGCCACACTCGTGACGAGCTGCTGATTGTCGATACGGTCCCAGGCCGTGCCGTCGTAGACGGCCATGTCGCCGGAGACGTAGCTCATACCGCCCACGGTGCCGCCCTTCGAAATGAAGTAGAAGTCACCGAGCTTCGGGGAGGACGGCAGGGTGCCCAGTGAGGCGTCCCAGGAGCCACGGTAGATCACGGCGCCGATGGCCGTGAGGCGCGCCTGTTCGGCCCAATGAAAGGCCGAGTAGTGCCCCGGGGTAACCTGGATGTTGACCGCTGCGTTCGCGAACTGGTCCGCAAGGTTCATGCTGGACTCGGCGGAATCCTTGTAGGTCTTCGCCGCCTCCGCGGAGAAGCCAGCGCTGTCCTTGGACGCGGATGCGGCGGAGGCGCTGCTGCTGGCCGATGTCTCCGATGTTTTCGATGCGGTGGCGGAACCTGAGGCTGACGTTGCTGACGCGGAAGCCTCTGCGGCCCTCCGCGTGGCAACCGATGCCGCCGACGCCGCTGACGCCGCGTCGCCCACAATAGACGCCGCAGAGGCAGCAGCAGCGTCGGCGGCGTGCTGGGCATCCGACGCAAAGTTCGCTGCTTGCGACACGAGCGTTCTGGTTTGTGCGACAGCGCCCGTCAGGTCGTTGACGAGATCGCTGACGTCCTTCTGAAGCTGGGGGAAGGAGGGAAGCGAGTGGTTGTTGCCGATAGCGTCCGTGATGACGACCGTTCCAGAAGGCTTCGACAGGAGATCGATCATCTGGTACTCGCGGGTGTCCCAGCGGTCCACGAGGGCCGATAGGCGCGCAGCCAGGTCAGCGTTGCTGACATAGCCGGGGGTTTCGTTGGTTGCGATGCTTACCTCAATCCGAATGCGTAGCCGGTGATCCGGCTGAGATGGAATGCGTAGTCTCGATTGCCGCCAGAACTCGTGCGGACGCGATAGGTGCTATCGCCCGATGTGGCACCGTCGATGTGCATGACCGTGCTGATGATGGAGTCCCCGGATCGCAGGTAGTAGTTCTGTGATTTGAGGGTGACCCAATTCCCGCCGACCAGGCGCTCGAAGCTCACGACACCGTTGCAGGGATCGCCTGCGGAGTTGTACATGCTCAGTTCGAGAAAGATGATGGGCATCTGCACTTCGCCGAGGCGTACCGGCGACGTCAGAACGAAGTTCGGAGAGACCGCCCCTTGGGCGTCCATATTGCCTTCCCAGCTCCAGGTAGCGGACTGCTGGAGGGTGCCGATCATGTTCTGCGCTTGGATGGTGCCGGCGAACTTGGCGTTGCCGCTTCGGTCCATGGCGAACACAGCGTTGTTCCAGTTCTTGACGCCTGAGCCCACCCACAAGGGATAGGCATCGCCAGGGTTGTTCGTCATCTCCACGCGGAACTCGGTGGGGTTGATGATGCCCCCGTTGGCATCGAGCTGGAAGGTGCGAAAAGTGCCGCCGTTGACTTCGCCCATGTTGGCGGTCAGGGCCGCAAGCGAGTTGACTTTGATCTTGTTGGCCGTGATCGAACCGTCCACGACGAGCTGACCTTGGATGCCCACGGTGCTCACACCGCCGACCGTGCCAATGACGAAGGGATACTTGATCTGCTGCACGCCGCCGTTGCTGGTGTACGTGGGAGACACAAAGGCAAACCTGTCGGCCATCACCACGAAGTTGGAGCCCGTTTGCGAATCGACGCCGAGGCCGATGCCGGCGATCACAGGTGTTCCATCGACCTTTCCGCCATTGATGCGAACCGTCCAGTTCGCGGACCACTTGCCATCCGGGTCAGCCGCGCCCGCGGCCATGGCCTCGAAGCGCTGCTGGAGGTGGGCGAAATTGCCATTGGCAAACGCCTTGACCTCTTGCTGGGACACGCTCTGCGCGTAGTCCTTGGTCGCATAGGTGGTCTGGAGGCTCGTGTTGATCGCCTGCGTCTTGGCGTCGAACTCGGACTTGGCCTGCGTGATCGCCGTGGTGCGTGCCTCGATTTCGTTGGCGACCGACTGGCGGATATCCAGGATGTCCGCAGAGTGCCCGCCGAACTTTGCATAGATGTCGGTGATCTGCATCGCCATTGCCTGGGTGTCATCCACCAGGGTAGTGATGTGGGTTTCCACCCCTGCGAATCGCGCCAGGTCTTTGTGGCGGTTGGCGAGGGACAGGTCGCTCCGTAGAACCTCCTGCAGAAGGGTGTTCGCGTTAGCGTCGATCTCGCCGATGCGCCCGATGAGGAGCTGCATCACGGGCGACTGGAGGAGCTGGTCGATGATCTGCTGGATCGGTAGCGAGGGATTGCTTCCGCCCGGGTTGGGCCAACCAGAGCCACCGCCGGGCAGTCCGTGGCCGCCATAGGTGCCGAAGTCGATCTGCTCCTGGACGATGTAGAGGAGCTGGCGGGCATTGAGGTTAACGTCGGCAGCGGGAAGCTGCGCGCCGTCCTTGACCGTGACCATCATGCGGTCTCGCGGGGAGAATCGGCGGAGGGTGACCAAAATGCCTTCGGGCACCGCGTGGGCCAGTTGAATCTCGGTGGGGCCAAGCCACTTTAAGCTTTGCTCCACGGCATCCCCCACATCCCCTGCGAACACCCGGATGTCATCCGAGTGCAGGTAGGGGAAGGGGATGGTGTACGAGGCTCCGGCCTTCGCCGTGTACATGACGAAGGAGTAGCCCCGTGCCAGTTCTGCCATGTCTCTCCGTTAGTTGGCGGTGTCGGGGAACTGCTTTGCGAACTCGTTGATGCCGTTGCGGACGCCCAGCATGTTCTGGAACCACACCAGCTTGAAGACGTCCTTGACGTCCTTCTTGGTGACAGAGCCGTTGGCGATCTTCCCTGGAAGCCCTGCGAGGGCGTAGAGGGACTGGGCGGTGCTCAGGGTAGGAATGCCCGCCACGCCGGTATCCAGGCCGGTACCTCGGCCATGATCGAAGAACCCGCGATCCTCACCGCCGAGCAACTGACGGACGTGGAGGTCTCGTGCCACGGTGTCGACCATCATGGGTAGGATCGACGAGTAGGCCGCCTGCTGGAACGCCTGCTTGCCCAGCTCACCGGGGTCAAGGAGCTTCTCGCGCATCTCCGGGTCACCCACGGTATTCACGTAGTTCCTGGCGGCCATGCCGATGCCCGCGAAGAAGGTGGAGCCGACCCACATCTTGGCGGTCTGCCAATCGTGCATGTGCAGCCCGTTGAGTAGCGAGCGCTCGTACGAGCTGGTCATGAAGGACCGGAACTGCCAGAAGATCTTGCCGATGGACGAGTGCATGATCTGAGCGGTGTCGGACACGTCGCCTTCCGTCACGGCCCTCCGCGTCACGCGCCACATGTAGGCTGAGTAGGACGCGCGCTCGTCCGGCGTCCAATTGTTCCAGTCCGCCGCGACGTCGTCGATCTTCTTCTTACCCCGCAGGCGATTGAATAGCGCCTCCTGCATCCCTTCCGTCAGCCCGTCGTTCCTCAAGCGGTACACCTGGGTCTTGGTGAGCTTGGCGTAGTTGGCCAACTGGAGGGTCTTTGCGGCCACCGCTCGGGCGGCCAGGCGTTGCAGGTAGGTCTGTACGGGTGTCATGAAGGAGGCGATGCCGGCGACGCGCTTGGCATAGGCCATCGTGTTCTCCAGGCCATTGAGCGTGCGGTCCATGGCGGAGGCCGTATGGCCGCCATAGGAGACCCCTTCGTCAATCCGCAGGTACGGTTGGTTTCGCAGGTAGTCCGTGCCGGGCGCGATGATGTCCTCCAGCCAGCGCGCCTCATTGAGCGACAACTCGCCCGACTGCATGCGACGAAGCATCGCGCGGGAACCCGGGATGGCCGAGAGGGTATTGCGGAACCCCGCGGCGCCCACGGTGGTCCCCAGGCCCTCGATCATCGAGAAGCCGACCTGGAGCATCGTCGTCAAGTAGTTCTGGCTGCGCAGAATGCGGGACGCGCGGGACAGCATGGCGTGCGGCTGGTCTTCGGTGGAGCGGCCGAGGATGCTGTTGGTCACGATGTCCAGCTTGCGGGCGATGTCGCCACTGCCGGACTTGACCGATTCCTGGTTGAGGAACTGCTTGTACTCCTCCAGGCGCTTCGGCGTGCCGACGTCTGCCTTCTTCTTCAGGGCGGCCCACCCTGACATCTCGCGGATGTACTCGGAGGTCAGCTTGTCCACGTTGTTCTCCAACAGGTCCGCGATGGAGACCCGGTGGATGTTGCCCAGCTCGTCGCTGAGGTCCGTCGCGAACGACTCGTCCATGACGATACGCTGTTTGGCGTGGCTGTGGACAGACGCCTCGGCTTCCTGCGTGCGGAGCTTCTCCACCAATGCGGCGGCTTCCTTGTTCGACTTACCGGCTTCGGTGAGGAGCTGCTCCACGGTATCTACGTCGCGCGCATGAAAGCCGCCGTGCGGTACCGCCGTTTCGGCCATGGTGGCCTTGTCGTAACCGCGACGTGCCCACGCTTCGGCCACGATGCGGCCGTAGTCGTCGTCCAGGGGGAGCCCTGCGGCGGAGCGTCCGGCCTTGATCGCCGGAGCGATGAGGTCGTTTACCACATCGGCGAAGCGAAGCCCTTTGGTTTGGAGGACATCGATCCACCCTTTCGCGGAGTGGACGCGCGGTAGCCAGTTCTGGTGCGGAGGCGTGGGGCTCTCGAAGCCTTCGACACCGGCCGCGTGGAGTTCGTCCCACACGGACCGGGTGGCGCGGTTCACCGCGTCGCGTACCCCCGCGGCTTCGGCCGACGCGTTGAACGTCGGGTCACGCATCGCGCGCCCAGCCTGTTCCATGAACTCGGCTTTGCCGTAGTCGAACCGCATGCCGTTGGCTTTCTTGTACTCCTCCCACATCGGCTCAAGCTGCCGCCGGAACTTGGTCTCGATGGTGTCCCGCAGGCGCAGGCTCATCTCGGATGCCGACTCCTCGACTGCGACGTTCTTGTCCTTGTAGCCGAGACCGTCACGCAGGAGCTTCTTGGACTCATTGCTTACCGCGCCGGACTTGTTGGCGCCGAGCTTGGCGGCCAGAGAAGCACGCGCCGAGGCCCACTTGGTTTCCTTGGCGGCGCCCGTGGTGGCCGAATCGTCCACGATGGACTGCTGCCAGTCCTTGGTGAGGACGTCGGGGCCATCCATGGTGTCCACGAAGGAACCCTTCACACGGGCCGCGCCCAGGCTGTCGGCGGTGGGCGAGGGGTTCACACGGTCCCGTGCGATGTCGTTCGCTGCCTTCGCCATGGCACCTACTTCGCCCTGACGGAATCCGAGGACGCCACCCAGGCCAAAGGAGAGGGCGCCGGCCGCCGCGATATCGCTGCCGCCGATGGAGGGGTTGTACGAGGAGGAGAGGGCCTCGGATGCGGAGCCTTGGCCGGCGTTGACCAGGCCAGCGCGGAGCGCGTTGGTGAGGCGTGTACCCTTCGAGGTCACAGCCAGAGGCGCCAGGGCAGCACCCACCGCGAACTCGATGGGATCAGTCGCGCCGGCTGCGAGGTTTCCCAGGAAGCCGAACTGCGCCACGGTGTGCTGGGCGTCGGTGTTCTGCCGCGCGTACGGATACAGCGCGTCCATGTGGGCCGCCGATACCGCTTTATACGCCAGAGGCATCTGGTCGTCAGCGATGCCGAGGCGGCGCCACTCGGCCATCTTCTCCTCGAAGGGTTTGCCTACGAAGGTCGGGTCGACCTCGAACTTCCGCGACTCCCACGCCCTGTCGATCCAGCCGATCTTGCCGGTGGCCGCATGGGCGCCGATCAACTCGCCGAAGGACGTGGCGTCCTTTTCATGCTTCGCTTGCTCGTCAGCGACGAGGCGTTGGTGCTCGGACTGGAGGGCTGTGGGTTGGCCGACGGTGGGAACAAGGGGAACGGTGGAAGCCGGGATGTTCTGGTAGTCGGCCATTGGTCCTGTTACTTGGTGGAGTTGATGAAGTCCGTGAAGGACTGAGAGGCACGCTCAGGCGCCGTGAGGAATGCGCGCGCCTTCGTTCGCTGCTCGGGCGTCCGGAGACCCTGCGGAAGGCTCACTTCGTTCCAGCCGTGCATGTAGTTGTCGACGGCGCCGCGGGGAATCTCATCGAGATGCTTGAGCTTGTCCTCGGTCGTACCGAAGTCCAGGCCGAACTGCTTGATGCCCTGACGGGTGACGATGTCCCGCTCGGCCTCCTGCTTCTTCCAGGCGCCGAACTTCGACGCGGTATCGGAAGCGACGACCTCGACGAGGCGCGCTTCTTTGGTGTGCTTGCCCGTGGCCGGGTCGGTCACGGTGACCTCCTCGGTCAGCGGCATCCGCACGTTCCCGTGCATGGAGAACAGGAGCCACTTGTTCGGCGCGTTGGGGGAAGGGGCAAACCCCACGGTGTCCTCCGGATCAACGATCTTGTCTTTGACCAACTGCGCCTTCTTCTCCCTGCCCAAGGCGGTCATTGCTTCGCCGACCGTCTTGGCCTGGTCCGCGGTGTACGCGGTGCCGAACGTCGGTTCGTAGCGGTCACCCACCTGGACATGGTTGGCCTTGAACAGCGTCATGGCGTGCTCGATGGCACCGTTCGGGTCGCCATGGAACTGACCGTTGTTGATCGCATCGGTCGCGTACTGGAGGACAGCAGTCTCCACATAGCCCGGATTGGCGACCTTCGTGGAGCCATGGGGAGATAGCGACAGCCACGCGCTGTCCTCGAAGTCCTTGGGGAGCTTGCTGTCGAGCTTCTTCTTCACCTGGTTACGCTGTTCGGCGAGCACCTCAGGCGACACTTCCTTGGCCGCCGTGGCGGCAGCAAGGGCCTGCTGGGGATTCGCGTGGTACAGCGATACCTGGCGGTCGTACATCTGATAGGCGGCGAGCGTCTTGGGCTCCATGTTTGCTTCGGTCCAGCCGGGCGCCACGTTTTGCGACATCTTGTAGAGCTGGTAGCCCATCTCGAAGCGGGCTGGGTTCGCGGTGTCGGCTAGGCCCGTCGTGATCCGCTGGAAGCCGTCGCTCTTGGCGTTGTTGCGCGCCGCGGCCAGGAGGAACTGTTTGGAGCCAGTAAAGTCCTTGGAGGCGATGGAGGATGCGAGGGAGTCTTGGAGAGCCTTCTCACCAGCCGCATTGACCTTCGACGCTCCGAGCTGCTCTACATGGATCGGATCGCCATTTAGGTAGGCCATGCGGAGGGCTGCGTCGTCCTGATCCTTCTTGGTCTTCTCAGCGGCCTTCTGCTGCGCCTCACGGTTTCGATTGTGGAGCGTTGCTGCCCACTCAGGACTCATCTTGAACCGCGCGCGGTACAGCTCAATCTCCTTGTCTCCTAGCCCGCCCACGTCCGCCTTATCGTTGAGGTAGAACAGGGACTTGGTGAGCTGCCCTTCCTGGGCCTCCCGCTGTTCCTTCTCCTGGAGCGAACGCCCCTGCTTGGCGGCCGTATCGATCTGTTCGCGGTAGATGTCGTGGAGGACGCGCCCGCCGGCACCGAACTGACCGTCCAGGGTCTTGAGGGTCTGGTCAATGTTGACCTTGCCCGACGACAGGGCAGCGATGGCTGCCTTGGCGGTGATGTCGTCGCGCTCGTAGTCGTGGAGGCCCGAGAGGTCGGCCTGCTGCTGCCATTGCTGGAGCATCTCCGGCGTGAGCGCCTGCGCTTTGGTCATCTCGCCAACAAGGATCGCCTGGTGGTTCTCCTCATCGCGCTTCAGCGACTCCGTGATGGAGTGCTTGGCGTAGTCGATCTTCCACTCGGGCTGCGCCTTGGCGACAGCCGTCATGAACGACTTGCGCGACTCCTCGGGCATCTCGTTGTTCTGGACGTACTCCAGTGCTTTCGACTGGATGTACTCGTTGATGTCCGTGCCGGGTTCCAGGCGGGCCAGTTCGGGCTTGAGGTCTTGCTCGAACTGGTAGCGATGACGGAGACCATCGGACTCTTGGTACGCCTGGGTGAACACCTTGCCGTGAGCTTCCAGCTCATCGGCGGTCTTCTGGACGCCAGTGACCGCGGTTTCCGCCGCAGCCGCCTGTCCGTCCTTCTTGTCCTGCGTGTTCTTGGCTTCTTCGTCGCGAATGCGTTGGCGCTCGCCGGCGCGAGATTGCGTGTCGGCCATCTCGCCGGCCACGCGGTTCAACGCGTGGGCGACGGCCCAACCCATGCCACCACGGCCCGCCGAGTCGACGTTCGCGCGGACTTGCAAGGGTACGTTCGCGCTCTGCGAGGAGTCGATAGTCTGGCGAGGGTCGATACGGGTGGTGTCGTTGCGGGGCATGGGTGGTCTCAGGGTTTCTGCTTGGCTCCGGCGCTAGTGGCGGCGACGGATGCCGATTGGACAAGGGAGGCGGCGAGCTGCCCGTTGATTTCCGAGTAGCGCGCGTTGGCCTGCTCTCCGGCTGCGTCGATGCCGTTCTCGCGGTTCTTCTCGATGCGGGATACGTCACGGCTGGCCTGGAACTGGATATCGCTGAGCACAGCGTCGGCGGAGTTACCGCCCACACCCGACTCCGCCGCAGCGGCTCGGGCAGATGCTCGGGCTTCGCGTGCTGCTTTGATGCGGTCCTCCATCTGCGCGGAGGCGTTCTGGTCGACCTGCTTTTGCTGCTGCTTGAGCTGCGCCTCGACCGCGTGTTTGTTCTGGTTGGCCTGATAAAGGCCGACACCAGCCGACACGACGGCCAGGGCGAGAGGGATGGCTACGGGGCCACACATGGGTCTAGGGTTCCGAACTCGATAAAGCGGTGGCCGTTGCGCTCGTGGACTTTCCACGGCTTGAAACCCAGGTGGACGAGCCAGCGCTGAGCGCGGGTGTAACGCGCGTCCACCAGGTTGAACATGCCGAGGTACATGGGTGACCAGGCGGCGATGTAGTGGCGACAAAGGCGGAGGAACTCGCGGCGAATCGCCCCTCGCGGCCCCGTGGAAAGAAACCACGGCGTGCCAAAGCGCGGATCACCGGGGTAGTCCGCCACACCGAACATCGCCTGCACTCGGCCGCCCCAGGACGCCGCATAGACCTCGCGGCAGTTCTCGAAGGAGTACGTCAGGGCTTCGAGGGGCGACTCCCAGCCGTAGGCCAGGAGTTCCTGCACGTCGTCCTCATGAAGCCGGGGGGCGAGATCGTGTAGCGCCTCCAGCGTGGGTGCGTGGATCGTGATGCTCACATGCGGACCTTAGTGGTGTAGAGGGCTTCCCAGGCGGCCGATTGCCACCAACAGGGGTAGGGCGAGTCGCTGTCGAAGGCGATGCGTACATGCTCGGCGTTGGAGGCCACGAGGAACGTGTGCTCGCCGTCGTGGACCTTGGGGACGCTCAGGCGGAACGCCTCGTCGCCCACGGTGCGGCCAGTGAACGTGTGCACCAACTGCGGGACCAGTGTATCGATAGCCTCGGGGCGACCCTTGGGGTACACGAGGCATCGGAAGAACGCGGCGGCAGCGAAGCGCACTGTCATGCGGCGGAGCTGGAGGCGACCGATCAGCTTGGAGATGCCGTTCTGGTCTTTGACATAAGGCTGCGAGAGTGTGACGCGGCGCCGGTAGCGGTAGCCGACCACGACGCGTCCCTGGGCAGCATTACCCTGCAGACGGAGGGTCTGCCCGCCGTTCACCAGCGTGGCCCCCGTGGTTTCCAGGTAGGCACCCGGCGAGGGCCAATCGGTCGTCTTCAGGACTACGAGGTTCTCCAGCGTGGGCAGGATGAATGGCACCGTGATGTCCGTGTAGTTGCCGAAGGGCTGGTACACCGGGGTGACGACCTCGCGCCGATCGAGATGGATATCAAAGTCCGAGGACACCAGCGGGAAGACCGGCGCCTGGGACAGGTCCATCCGCAGCAGCTCCACGCCACCACCCGGTGACTTGGCGATCACATAGAGGTCCGGACCGATGGCGTGCATATGCACGACCGCGCCGGCCGTCTCGATCTTCCAGGGGTGCCACGCTGACTGTTGCTTCTGATCTCCGTTCCACTTGAACTGGTGGACGAACACCTGGGGACCGCTGGGAGCTAGGTGTGAGATCAAGAGGAGGTCCGCGTCGGGAACCGCAGTCATGCAACGGGTGTTGCCGGGCACATAGGCGGGGACATGGGCCGTGACGTTGGCGGCCTCCGGCGTTACCTGCTCATTAGAAACGAAGTATTCGCGCACGGTGGTCCAGGTGCGCTTCGAACTGTCATCGCAGAAGAACAGGCTGGTGCCGGCCATGACCGGCTTGATGGTCGGCGAGACCTCGAACGCGTTCACCAGGTCCACCTTGACGGTCTTGGGGGTGAGCGTGGGGACGCCGCTGAGCTGAAACACGGTCTTGTTGCCCGAGGCGAACAGCAGCAGCACCTTCTGGTAGGAGATCAGATGAGTGATTTCCGACACACCCTCCGAGGGCATCGTGATGTCGATAGTGTCTGAGTCGAGAAGCGAGGTGACCGTGGTCCGCCAGAAGTTGAAGTAGCGGCCGATCTCGGACATCAGCACGTTCTCACCCACGACGATCACGAGACGGTCGCGGTGATAGCCGACGTTGCCGATCCGCTGACCCACCATGGAAGGCAGAGGGACCGACGTCTCGTCGCCCGCTAGGCGCTTCTCGTAGTCG
The DNA here is from genome assembly GCF_049532885.1 of Dyella marensis. NCBI lineage: Bacteria > Pseudomonadati > Pseudomonadota > Gammaproteobacteria > Lysobacterales > Rhodanobacteraceae > Dyella > Dyella marensis. Next base: position 3,307,596 of record NZ_CP064029.1, on the reverse strand, counting down.
AGAGGCCCGTAGCTGAAGTAGAAGCCATCCGGGTTCACGCTGTCCGGGATTCGCTTCAGCCCATGCGGCATGGACGCGCCATCCAGCGTGGACAGCACCCCCGGTTTGGCAACCTCCTGCCACACTTTGTAACCGGCACCCTGCACGTAGTAGCGGCCGAAACTGCTATCGGCGGCGCCGCGGACCTCGAAGATGGCGGTACCCGAGGAATCTTTCGGGAGGTCTTGGAACGTCTGCACCGACCCGGAGATCACACCCGGCACCTTCTCGCCCGTCATGCGGACGACGACCTCGCGGTTCGCGATGATCGTGTAGTCCTCAATGGTCGTGGCGCGCAGGGAGACATACGGATCGAACTGCGTGTTGAGGTAGGCCCGGCTGGGTTCATCCGCGACCACCAGGTACTCCTTGCCGGTGACGTGATCGAAGACGCGGACGCGGCCTTGGTAGATCACGACCAGGTAGCGCTCGCGGGCGTCACGGACGATGGAGTGGAAGAAGGCGTTGTCGGGGATGTCCGACGCGAGTACCTGAACGAAGGTGGCGGGCGGCCTCGGGCCGGCGCCGCGGGCAGGGCTCAGGTTGCAGTTCATGGCTTCTTCGAGCTGGGACGCTTGGCGAACCGACGCGTCCTGCTGGGAGACCCCGCCAATCATCGACGGGGTGGTTCCGGAGATCAGCGGCATCAGCGCTGCCAGACCTCTTGCACGTCCTGGGAGTCGTTGAACATGTTCCCGCGGGGCTCGTAGAGGCGTTCTTCGTCCAAAAGGATCGACAGCGCGAACCGCTCGTCGTCCTTGGTGTATTTGTAGTTCGCATCGGAGCCGAGCTGGTCCGTCTGGAACTTGGTGACTGCGATGACGGTGATGTACCGACGCGCCGATTCAGGCAGCTTCTCGAAGTCGAATAGCCAGACGACGTTGGCCGTGGGGCCTGCGTCCGGCGTGAAGATGTCGGTCTGGTCCGTGCCGTTCCACAGGAGCCCATTGCGGGGCACGATGCGGCGACCTTCGGCGGTCGAAGGGGTCACGGAAAGAACGTTGGCGGGGAGCACGACTCGACCATCCGCTGCGGGAGTGAAGGAGTAGTCGTAGTCCTTGTTGAAGTACCAGCCACGGGTCAGCAGCTCGCGCCATTTGGTGCGCAAGGTGGTCTGCGCAACGGCCGCGTCGGTGAAGCCGAGATCTTCAAGGGTGTTCACTGGAACCTCGCCGATTGCCTTGAGCATCTCGTTGACGGCTTCCAGTTCGGTGGTCGGCGTGAGTTCCATGGGTTCCTTAGGGGCGAAAAAAACCCGCCACACCGGAGTGACCGATGTGACGGGTAGGGGAGGCGCTTAGGCGACCGCGATTTCCACGGAGCCGTCGCTACGCAGCGGGTCGTGACCCAGCGCGAACTTCGACAGCATCAGGGTGCCCTGACGGCGGACGTCGTAGGCATCCTCGACGGCGAGGTCCAGGAGCTTCAGGGTCGCCACGGCGGACTTGTGGAAGACCACCGAGATCGTCTTGCTGAAGTCGGCACGCCGCGACTGGACGAGGCTGGCGTTCGCCGTGTCGTCCTTGTTCGGCATGTGGTTGGTCTTCAGCAGCGGGATGCGAGCGATCGAGTAGATCACCGCGTCCTTCAGGGAGTCGGCCGACTGTGGGTTGAAGTCGCGGTTGACCAAATCCTTGAGCTGGGTCAGCGCGTACCACTGGACGGGCTTCACCGCGGCCGTGATCTCCTCGTCCGGCACACCCTTCTCATCGAAGTTCTGGCGCGCGGCGCGGATCGCATCTGCGAGCTTCTGCGCATTGGTCGCCATGTCGGTGGCCGTGATAATCATGCCGCCGGGAATGCCGTCCACCGGGCCGGTGGTCTTGCGGGCGGACAGGATCGCGCAGCGCAGTTCGTTGAGCTGCCGCTGTTTCGCCAGCTCGGCGCCCTGCTTCTTGGTGTACTCGCTGCGGACGTCGTAGTGGTTCATCGCCTCGTCGATGTTCGGGATGAACACGTGCGAGATCAGCATCGGATCGAGGTTCACGATCACCTCACCGTGCTGGACGTTCATGCCCGTGATCTCGGTACCCGGTACGTGGTACTCGGAGCCGATGGTGCCGATGGCGGGGAACGACGCCGACTTACCGTGCTGGATGTTGCGCTCGGTCACCTTGCCGGCCAGCTTGTACTCCTCGACGAACGAGGTCAGTACCTCGCCCGCGTACTGCTTCATGAACAGCGCCTTGTCGTCGCCGGTATTCTTTACCTGACCAAGGCGGTTCGGATTGGCGTTAGCCATTAGATGTTGCGTGCTTCCTTGTTGCGTTGAATAGGAGCGCGTCTCGCGACGGGCAGGGTGGTCGGCTCACGCCGATGTGCTTTCAGAACTCGCTTTCGCGCAGGCGATCCAGGACTTCCTGGCGGAACGCCGGGTCGGTCTTGTAGCGTGCGTCGCGCATCGCCGAGGTCACTTCATGCTGGGACTTGAAGGGCTGCACGCCGGTACTTGTGCCGCCGCCTTTCAGCATGGCGCCAGGTGGTGTGCCCCGCTTGGATGCGAAGCGCGAGGCGAGACCCTCGACCGCCAAAGCAGCGACCGCAGGCTTTCCGGAGGTGACCGCGTCGTTGAACGCGACCTTCTCGGCTTTCGACAGGTTGTTTGCTGCCCACTCAATCAGGGCTTGGTAGTTGTCGGCGCCGCCTGCGGCATCGAAGACCGCGGCATCGTAGGCATCGGCCTGGGCCTGCTTGCCGGCGATGTAGGTGTCCACCTCGGTACGTGGGATGCCGGCCTTCGCCAGAGACGCGTAAGTCTCCTCGGAGAGTTGGCCCTTATCGGCGTACTCGGTGTTCAGCGCATCCCAGTCGAGCCCGGCGTTCGAGACGGCGGCCTGTGCGGCCTCGTCGGACGAGCCGTTGTCCGGGATTTCCTTGCTCGGCTTGGCCGACGCACCTTCGGTATCACCCTCGGAGCTGGCGGGCGGCTGCTGGGTGCCCTTCAGGGCTTCATGGGCGGCCACTAGCTCCTCGACGGTCTTGTAACCGCCGAAGGTGGTTTCCTGCTGGGTCGTGGTGGCCTGCTGCTGGCCCGGGTCGGCCGGCGGCTGGTCCGTGGAGAGCGTGATCTGCGACTGTTCGCTCATGGTGCTCAGCGGAAGTTGTAGATGTTCAGGCCGCCGTCCTTCTCGTCGGCTTCCTTGAACTTCGCCAGCGGATCGGCGACCGCCTTGGTCTTCTGCTTGGGGTCAGCCGGTTTGTCGGTCGGCTGCTCGGTCTGCGGAGTGTCAGTTGCCACTCATGTCTCCTTGGGGCTGCTGTTGTGCCATTGCGGCGTTTGCGATGTTGGGGGCGGCACGGATCGCCGCTTGCTGCATGGTCTGGCTCTCCTGGTCCTGCTGGAGTTCTGCATCGCTTCGGATGAGCCCCTTCATGACGAGATCGGACGCCGCGCCGAGGCGGTACAGCAGCTCGCCCGAGTTGACACGACGGGCGAACTCCTCGGGACCAAGGGCTTCCTTGGAGGCGTCGCACCACTCGATCAGCTTCCGCATGTCCTGGCCACGGCCGAGGGCTGCGACGCCGACAACGATGCGGGGCTTGATGAGACCCTTGGGCAGCTCGGGGAGCCGGTGGGCGCGCTGAAGGCGATCCATCACTCGGCGGACGAGGGGGATCATCAGGTCTTCCGCCAGGAGCGAATAGACGTTGCCGAGGACTTCCTCCAGCTCCATCGCTAGGTAGCGAATCTCCTCAGCGGTTACGCGGTCGCCATTACGCTGGATCGACGTGCGGACACCGAAGGCGGCCTCTAGGCGCCGGGTGAGCGTGTCGATGAACTCGGTAACGAAGCGAAAGTCCGCGTACTTGTCCTGGGAGACGGCCTGGAGCTGGCTCGCCTTGAAGCGCAGCACATCACCGGATTCAGCCTTTGTGATCTCCTGCGGGCGAATCGACGCGTTCTCGTCGAGTGCCCACAGCACCTTCGCAGCAGCAGCGGCACCCTTGAGGGCCGCCTTGGTCAGCTTCTCCAGCGCATCGAAGTCGCCGAAGTAGTCGTAGATCAGGCCCGAGCCGTAGTCGAGCGCGTCTTCCACCGGGATTCGGAAGGGAATCCAGGGGCACGCGTCGATGGGATAGGAGCCCTCGGAGCCGGGAACGACAACCCCGTTGACCTCCTGGTAGACCTGCCAAAGGTCGCCGTCTCGGTAGATGCGGGTGTACAGCTCGACGTCCTTCTCCGGACCTTCGTCCTTGGAGGCGCCGCCCTTGTCCTTATCGAGCTTCAGTGCTGCTCTCAGGGTTTCGTCGAGGGTGGACGGGGCCACGCTATCAAGCGTCAGCATCTCCAGCACGCTTCCCATGCCGTCGCGGTGCACGACGATACGGGTGAGCGGATAGAACTTGGCGTTGCCTTCGTCTGGGATGTAGATCAAACCGTTGCCGACACCCACGGCGTGGCGCATGGCGGTCCCGAGGACACTGCGCATGCCGGAGGTTTCGATGTCGTTGATGACAGTACGCTCGACTTCGGCGAGGCCCATCTCCAGTTCGCCCTGTTGGATGCCCGCCTGTTCGGCAAGCTGGGCGGCATCGACGCCGTCCGGAGACAGCTTAAAGAAGCTCGCGTTGGCCGGGAGGATCGCCAGTAGGAGCCGGGAGGACAGGGAGTTGACGCACTTAGCGCCGGTACCCTGGTAAGGCGTGGTCCGCGTGCTGGTGGACTTGCCCTTGGTGACTTCTTTGAACAGCGTCGGGAGCGTTAGAGCCGCGCACTTCTTGGCGCGAGACTCCGCCTCGTTACGGTCAGACTTGAGCTGTTGGTAACGGGCCGCTGCCGGGACGGTTTGCGGCTTCTGCTGGGTCAAGTCGGGATGACTAGGGAGCTACCGTAGGGAGCCGATGAGGAGGCGTTGTTGAGGTCGATGCGCAGCTTCTTCCGGCCGAAGGTCGATGCTTCGGAGCCGGCTTCCGCCGCGGCGTAGCCATCGCGCACCGTGGTCAGGATCGCGGGACGTTCCTGCTCGGTGGCTTTGGGCGCTTTGGGCTTACCGCCCATTGCGCTCGTCTTGTTCCCTGGTCCGCTGGCGCAGGAGGCGGAGAACCAGGCGTCGCTCGCCGGATCGCATCAGGAACTCGTCGTGGTCCTCGGAGGCGTCATAGACGACCTCGGGGTACGCACCGGCCAGCTCGTCGATCAGGTCGTAGGCGTGGAGGGGGATTTGGTCCATGGGAGCCCTTAGGAAACGAGGGGTGACCTAAGGGACTCCTTAGGGGAGGAAACAGGTTTCCTCCTATGCTGTGACTTTTACCCCTTGAACCAAACGGGGGCGGCCCCAGGTGGCAAAGACCTAAACCGTTGTGGGGGAGATCACATGACCAGGTTAGATGACATTCTGAAGGAAGCGCAGAAGCTGTACGAGGAGCGCCTCAGGGACGATCAAGCTCCTATCGATAATGTGCCTCTATTCTTGTCCTTGCACCGCGATATCGAAAATGACCTGTACTCCAAGAAGCATCAGTTCGAGTCGATGCGAATCGGCATCACCATAAGTCCCAAAAACGCGGAGCGTTTTACTGTCAGGTTACAGGCCGACAAGACGGTCATTGATGTTGTCGTCGAGCGTCGGCGGCAACCTCGGCTGGGTTTTGTCGGGTTAGCGCGCGATCCCGAGGAGGGCGCTGAGCTAAACTATGGCGAGCCGCAGTTCTTCAACGATGAAAGCACGGGTAAGGAGCAGATTTACCGTGCAGTTCAGAAGGCTCTGACCGAACTAGTGAGTAGCCGGTGAGTCGTTGAAACCTGGAGGGGGCAGAGATTGCCCCTTTCCTTATTGGGCTACGCGTTCGCTACCAGAAGCGCCTTGGCCTTGTGAAGAAGGTCGACAAACCCTGCGTCGTTGACGATTCGGCAATCGCTTAATGTCATTTTGATGCCGGCTTCGGATATGTGGTCGGTGTTCAGTCCAGCGCCCGGCCGAGAAACCCAAACGACGCGGCCTCCGAGGCTCCGGATCATATCGGCCTCGTTGTCGAACCGGACATCGGAGAAGACGACTACCTTGGGTGGGAACATGTCCGCCTTCAACGCCTCCAGGCGCCACTGGGCTACCTTGATCCACAGGTCTGGGTCGATCATCTCCCGGCCCCATTCGGTCCCAAGGGTCTGCATGAGCTGCCGCGGGGATTTACCGCCGAGCTCCGGGATCGCCTGCTCCTTGGTCGGGCCGTCCAGAAGATCCTCCAGAGGTATTCCCAGCAGGCCCGAAATGAACTCGCGTATGGGGGCGGCGAAGGACATGTGCACGGCTTCGCCGGCTTCCGAGATCAGCATCTTGGCAAGGGTATCCTTGCCGCTACGGGCCACGCCCGTGATGCCGATGATCTTCATGGTTTCCAGAGGTTCACCTCGTTGGTTTTGAAGTTGTAGTCGCCGTGGCGAAGGATGCGCGCAAGGCGGGCTTGGGTGAGCGCGTCCCCCTCCGAGAACCCCTTGGCCTCATACGCGCTCACGACGGCGATCCAGAGGCCGCCGAGATGCTCATTCGGATCAGCGTCCGAATTGGCTTCGTGAAGCGGATTGAGGATGAGGTCTGCGTTCTTCGGACCGATCCCCTTGCAGCCTGGGTAGTTGTCCGTCGTGTCCCCGGTAAGCGCTTGCTTCATCCAGAACAGGTCCGCTTCGTGCTGCGAAATGGTTCGAGTACCGAGCTGAGGTCGCTGGGGGTTGTAGAGGCGGCAGGGAAGGGTCTGCATGTCCTTGTCGATGGACACCACGATGCGCTTGCCTGGGCAGCGCTTGGGTGCGGGGGCAGTCGCCAGGAGTCCAAGGATGTCGTCACCCTCCAGATACTCGCGAGTGATGATCCGATCCTCGTACAGCTCCTTTAGGTAGCCATCGACTGCATCCCACAAGGCCGGCTTTGGCTTGCCGCCTCGGTTGGCCTTGTAGTCGGGGTAGAGGCTCTTGCGGAAGTTCGTGGAGACCGACAAGGGCAGGAGGAAGTCCGTAGCGCCGAGCGTGTCGCAGAGGTCTTCGATGTAGCCCTCTAGGTCCGCCTTTGCCTTCTCGGGATTCGTGATCTCCGTTGCGGAGTCATCGTCCTCGAACTTGAACGTCTTGGTGTTCGAGAAGGCCAGTTGGTAGCGGAGAACGTCGGCGTCGATCAGGAGCGTGAGGCTCACGCGGTGAGCTTGAGCTTCGCAGTGACGCGCAGGGACTTGCCCATGCGACGATGGTCTTCGTACAGGTGTTCCTGGAAATCGATTGCGCCGGAGCGAATCAGCTCCTCGGCCAGGTCGCGGGCCATGACGCGCTTCACATGCTGACGGAAGTGGTCCAGCTCACGAAGGTCTGTGCTGCGTTCCATCATGGAGTACGGCAGCAGGTTCTCATTGGACACTGTGAGAATACGAGGCTCCGGGAGGTTGCCGATGGCGGCCTGCATATCGGCGAGCTGACGCTGGAGATCAGCCTTAGTCGTGGGTTTGGTCACTTGGATTTCCTGCGGAGAGGCCAGTTGGAGAACTGCTTGAGGCCGTAGGACACGGCAACGGTCGCGCCGACCATCGCTTTCCACCAGTCGGGGATGGCGGCGTCGAGCGCAATGAAGCCGCCTTGGACGTACTGCACCATCCCAGGGATGAAGCAGAGAACCAGCGGCAGCATGACGATCACGAACAGGGCGTTAGACTTCCAGCCGGAGCGCTTGATTGCCTCGATCTCCCACTGACCTTCCTGCTGAGCCTTGGTGATCTTGGCTTGCAGCACGGCCAGCTTGAGGTTGTGCTCAGCAGCGTTCTCGCGGGCCTTTAGGGTGCGGCTTTGGTTGATAGAGTCGATGCTGCCGCCGAAGACAAACTTAGCGGCGGGACCGATGACGGACAGCCAGTTCATGCGGACCAACTCTTGGCGTCGATCTCGATGGCGATGAACTTGCCGGGAATGATGAGCTTTCGTCCATCCGAGGTCTCAAGGCGGTGAGATGTCGGACGGACGCATAGGGCGACGACGCCCCAAACTTCGATCCTGTCGCCACCTGGGAAGTGATAGGTGCGCTTGCGCTCACCTTTGATGATCTTGAACGCGGGTGTGGTCATCGGTTCTCCTGGAAATAGGCGGCCACCCGGAGGAGTTCCTCCGGGGTCGCGTCGGATTTGATTGCGTTCGCACGGGACGAGATGACCCGAACGTTGCCCGTGATGTAGCCCTTATCCGGATCGATGCGATCCACCGTGGGCGAGTTGGAGCCTTGGGCGCGGCCTCCGGTGTTCCGGTACAGCGGTAGTCCCAGCACGGGGCAGAAGTCGGGGACCACGACATCCTCAACAGTGAGGTCGAAGGGGATGCCCCGCTTATGCGCCCGGTACTTGGTGATGGACAAGAGACGACTAGCCGGCGTGGCCGGAGTGCTCAATGGCACTCCGCCCAATTGCGACCGATCTTGAACTCGCCATCCAAGGGGCAGCGGAAACCGAAGTGGTCTCCAGCGGCCCGGATGGACTCCACCGCGGCCCTGCCGACGATCTCGGCAAGGCCCTCGTTGCACTCGATCTGGAACTCGTCGTGGATGTTGGCGATGAACTCGTAGTCCACCCCTGGTACATATCCTTCCGACTGGAGGCGGCGGTCGAGAATGACCAGGGCCTTCTTCATGACGAGTGCTCCTGCGGATTGAAGCAGCGTGTTAAGCGCCGCGTGGTCGGATCGGACGTGTAGCTTTCGGCCATCAAGTCCGAGCAAATAGCCACGCTGATTCGCGGCGCGCTTCACTCCATCCAGGAGCTTGTCGAGGGCGGGGAGCCCATCCAGGAACTTCCGCTTCAACTGCTGACCGGCCTTGCGGCCTTTGCCGATAATCGACCCGATCTTCTCGTCACCCGCTCCGTACAGGAACGCGTAAATGAAGGTCTTCGCGTTATTGCGGGTTGGAAGGCCGGCGGCCTCTTGGTTGACGCTGTGGATATCGCCTTCAAGAATGACGCGGGCGTACTCGCCTGCATCCCAGCGAGCCATGAAGTGCGCCAGGCAACGCAGCTCCAGGCCGGAGGCGTCTGCGCCCACCTGAAGCTTGCCCTGCGGCACACAGAACAGCGCGCGGCAGTCGGTGCCGTAAGGCGCTCCACAGCTCGGCACCTGAGCCATATTGGGGTTGCTGTGGGTCATGCGGCCGGTGACTGCGCCGTTCTGCGTCACGCGACCGTGGATGCGCCCGGTGGCCTTCTTGATGGACTTGAACCACGCCTGCTTGCCTTCGGAGAGCTGGCCGAGGCGCTTCTCGACCATCAGGTACTCGCGCAGCAGCTCCGCTTCCGGATACGTCAGACCTTCGAGCGTAGTCTCGTCCACCTTCGGCTTGCCGCCATCGGTGAACTGCGCGGGCTTCCACTTGTAGAGCTTCTGGAGGCGGTCGGCGATGTGGTCGCGAGAGGCAGGATTGAAGACGACGGTCCTGTACTTCTGGACCGGAACGCCCTTCACGTACCCCTTGGCCTGGTTGTCCCGCTTAGGGACGAACAGAGGGCCATCCTTCGCTTGCCACGGCGGGAACGCAGCGCGTAGCGCGTCGGCCAGCTCAGAGCGCCGAGCGACCAGCACCATCTCCAACTCACGGGCCTTCTCGACATCGAACAGGAACCCATAGGCTTCCTGTCGGTTGATGATCGGAGCGACGTCGTGTTCGAGCTGGATGGAATCCTCGCTGAAGCCTTTGGATAGAAGCTTGTCCCACAGCTCACGGGTGACAATCACGTCCTGGAGACAGTAGTCGTCCATCTCCTGATTCCAGGACGCCCACGGGTCTAGCCCGCGTTCCTTCATCTCCTTGGCGTAGTCGCCCTTCCACTTGCCGAGACGGATGCCCCAGGCTTCCAGCGCGTGAGAGCCGATCATCGATTTGCCGAAGCGCGGGTTCTTCTTGGCGTACTTGAAGTCCCGATCCACCAGGTCCGTGTAGATCAGGCGGGACATGATGAGGGTGTCCCTCACTAGCCCCTTGGGTTTGAACCAGGGGTAGACCTTCTGGATGGCAGGGATGTCGAACTTGATGATGTTGTGGCCGCCGATGGCGTCCGCTTCCATCAAGATGCGAAGGGCCTGCTCGACGGTAACCGCCGCTCCGTGATCGTTTGCCCGGATCGTCTCGCCGGTAACGACGTCGAAGATGGCGAGGCAGTGGATTACGGTCAGTTCGTCGAGGAGTCCATCGGTTTCACAGTCGAACAGCTTCAAGCGTTAGTAGTCGCCGCCCGAGGAGCTGCGGGGAATCGAGTGGCACTGCGGAAGCTTCGCGAGGAACGACTTGCTCTTGCGATAGCCGTAGGCTTCGTACCGAGATACCCGACGCTCAACGCGGTCGATGTGCTGGAGGTTCTGGAAGTTCAGGAGATGCCCCGAGGCATCGCTCACGAATTCCGGATGCTGGAAGACCTGGACGACACCCGGTTCGACCATCTCGGCCGCCACCGCGACACAGGTGAAGTCGAAGGATTCGGCGAGGTCGCGGACCGAGCGATGGAAGCGGAAACCGATCAGATTAAAGGCCGGTTCGTTCTCGCGTTTGAAGCTCGGGTAGGTACCCTCGCCGTCGCCGGTCGTTTCGGTGAACTCAGGATTGATGCGGAAGAAGCCGCACGCCAGTTCCCAATCGGCATGGCTCGCGAAGAACAAGTCGTAGTCCTTGACGGGCGTTCCGTCATAGAACGAGCGGAAGCACCCGCCGGCAATGAACGCCAGAGCGTCCACGCCTTCCGGTAGCTTCCGGAAGATGTCCAGTGCGTACTGACAGATGGAGGTCATGGTCAGTCCACCAGGGCCTTCATGCGGTCGGCGATGCGCTCAGCGCGGGTCGCCTCATCGGCGTGGTCGCGGGCGGCTTGGAGGGCAGCATGGGCGGCCGACGCTTCCGCTTCGGCAGCGGCGCGGCGGTTGTCGGCCACGCGCTGGAGGCGGGCCACGTCGCGTTCGTGGCGGCGGATGACGGTCTCGACGCTGAAGGGGGACAGCAGGTCCAGAAGACGGGCGATGAGGTTCATTCGAGTTCCTGTACGGTGATGGTGATGAGCACGCGTCGGCCGCCCTCGTGGTACTGCGCGGTGGCCTGTGGTGTGGACTTGGGGAGATAGGGGAAGCACGCGGACGCCGCCGCGGTGAGCGGGGCGTCCTTGGGGATGTAGACGACGTGCGTGACGGGCTCCGGAGAGCCCATCAGTAGTCGCCTGAAGGTGTCGCGCTGTCCGACTCGTCGCCGTACAGGTCATTGCCCGCCACAAGTTCCTTCTCGAACAAACGGCCGGTGGTCACGTCGTATCCCAACGGGATCACCTTGCCGGTGGCCTGGCCGGTGAAGCGGTCCTTGAGGATGCGGAGGATCGTCGTCTGTCGCACTTCCTCGTCCTCGGCCTGCTGGTCGCGCTCCAGGCCGAACATGAAGTGGCTCCAGAAGCCGATGGAGCGGGAACCCTTGAAGTGGCGGATCATCACGCGCCCACCTTCCTCGTGCGGCTTACCCTCCGGGGTCGCCAAGTGAGAGATGCCGTAGAAGCAGATGTTGTGCGCCTGAGCGAAGGAGGCGATTTCCTCCATGATCTTCTCCAGGGCTTTACGCTCATCTTCCTCAGCGGCCACCACGGCCGTCAGGTGGTCGAAGAAGATGTGCTTCACTCCTTCGCTGACCACGAGGTACTTCATCTTGGCGAGGATCGTGGGCCACTCGGTCGAGCCGAACGAGTCGTACATGAAGACGTTTCTGCTGGCTTCGATGCGCTCGAAGGAGGCCGTTAACTCCTCCTCGGTCCACGAACCGTCAGGCACGTGGAATCGCTTGCCGGAGTGCTTGCCGGCCACACGCTTCGCGGTCTCTACCGGCGGTTGCTCCAAGTAGAACAAGCCGCACTTCTCGTTGAGCGTGATGGCGGTGTGCTCGATTTCCTGGGTGAACCAGTCGGTCTTGCCGACGCCCGTACCTGCACCGAAGAAGTAGACCTCGCCGTAGCGGCGGCCGTAGGTGTAATCGTTGAGGGACGGGAGGAACCAGGGCAGGCCGCGGACTATCTTCGCCAGGGCTCGCTCGCGCACGTCGCCGAAGGTCACGATGCCGTCTGGCCGATACACCTTGGCGTTCCAGATGGCGGTGATGATCTCGCGGGCCTTGCCCTGCTGAATTAGCTCGTTGGGGTCTTTGGCCGGGAGGTGGGCGATCTTGCACTTGCCGGGAGTGAATAGCTCGGAGCACTCCTTGGCGGCGTCCTGACCTGGCTCGTCCATGTCGAACATGAGGACGATCTCCTCGAACTGTTCGAGCCACTCCAACTCACGAGCGAGGGACTTCTTCGCTCCCTGGGCACCGTTCGGAAGCGAGACGACAGGCCATTTGTTCTCTTGTGCCTGGGAAACCGACAGGGCGTCGATCTCGCCCTCCGTGATGACGATGCGACGTCCGGGGCTCCAGAGGTGCTGCCCGAACAGTCCGCACTTTTTCGAGTCGCCACGGAAGCTGAAAGTCTTGTCCGCGTATCGGAGCTTCTGCGCAACGATCTCGCCGTCTCGGTGGTAGTTGGCGATCTGCACCTTCTTTTCGTGGTGTTCGCCCACCATGTAGCTGTACTTTCGACAGGTTTCTTCAGTGATGCCGCGCTTGCCGAGAGCTGCGACCTCACCGTGGATGAAGTCGCTCATGCGCTTTCCTTTGGTTGTAGAGGTGACGGGCTCGCCGTCACCCTTCTCGTAGTAGCCGCAGCCGAAGCAGTGGCCGTGCCCATCGCTGTAGCGTCCGAGGTTGTCTCTGCTACCGCACGCGGGGCACGGCTCCTTGCGGACGAACTCAGACTCGGTTCTTTCCACGCTGCACGGACCACATGGTCTTGCGCTTGGTGACGCCGACCTTGCGCTTGAGTGCCGACACGATCAGCTCGGCGCTGCCTTCGATCTTCTGGCCCTTCGGCACGGAGATGTTGGCGAAGGCTTCGCGCATAGCGGTGTTCACGGATTCGGTCATGCTTTCTCCTTGAGGGCCTTGATGAGATCGTTGATGTCGCCCTCGTAGAAGCCGAGGTCGGTCATCACGTTGCGGATGAGGGCGTGGGTCAGGCGCGGTTGGCGCGGACGCGGGGGCCTGATGGGATTCGCAGAGCGGCGCTGCGTATCGCTGAAGGAGTAGCGGATGTAGCGCTGCTTCGTGGCGTCCTGCTGTTCTTCCTTCAGGACATCGAAGCCGGCCGCGACAAGCTCGTCAACGCGCGAGGCCAGGCGGCGGATGCGATAGACGCCCTCGGCCTGCCAGGACGTGATGTGCTTTTCGGACAGCAGGTGATCGCGAACGAGGATCGCTTGTCGGGACAGCTTCATAGGAACTCCTATCGGATGGTTTTGAGCGGCGACTCGGGGCCGTAGACGGTCTTGACGTCTTCGGTGAAGTCGTTGGTGTGGACCATCTGCAACGTGTGCAGGGCGGCTCGCTGCGCGCTGGTGAAGGAGCCATAGGGCTCCAAGTGGTCGTTCAGGCCGCCGATGAGGCACACCTGGATCGCTCGGTGGTTCATGTCGCGAGACATGGCGCCGGGAAGGTTTAATGGGCGGCCTTCTTCGACCGTCCCGTCTCGTCGGATCACGTAGTGCACGCCGATCTGCGAGTAACCCTGACGACGATGCGCGGCGGCCAGCTCGGCGGCGCCGATGTCCTCGCTGTCGCGGGTCATGGAGCACGTTACGTAGAGCCGGTCCACCGCGGTCAGCGGTTTCAGCTTCACTTGAGGATGTAGATATGGACGACGGTATGGGCGGGTTCGCCTTTGGCGGCGAAGCGCTTGCGGCTGACGAGGTCGATGACCTGGACGTCATCCTTCCAGTAGCCGCTGGTATGCGTGATGGCGTCGAGCGGCCCCTTGGCGTAGTTGTCGGTGTCGCCCTTGGGGCGGACCAGCTTCGACGTCTTGGCGCGAGTGCAGATGGATTCGACGATGACCAGTAGGTTTGCTTCTAGACCGATGAGGTCCGTCAGGCCGGGGAGGTGGTTCTCCGCGGCATCGAGCCATTGCTTGTAGGGCTTTGCGTGGTAAGTGCCCCATCGGGTCACGCGGGGGCGAGAAGCGGGAACAGGTTCGAGAGGGATGGGAATGGAGGCGACGTGAGCCGCCCCCTTCCATGCGTCGGTCAGTCCCGACAAGACGGCGTCAGAAATCGCCGTCTCCGTCATCGGTGCCGGTCTCGGCGTCGCCGCCGTTGGGGGCGCTGGTCGACATGGCGGCGCTCAGCTCGGACTCGTCGGCTTCGTAGCCTTCCTCCTCGTCGCCCAGGCCCAACTGCTCGGCGCTGTAGCCACCCTTGGTCACCAGGTCGAGCACCTTGACGGCCAGAAGGCGGCACGACAGGTAGAACAGCTTGCTCGACGGGACAGGGCCGGACGTCGTCTCGAAGCCAATGCGCAGCACGGAGCCGCCATAAATGTCCGGCGGGTTCTCCATCTTCTTGCCGCGGGCATCCAGGATGGTCGGCGACTGCTTCCAGGTCTTGCCGGTCTTCTTATTGACGCCGCTGGCCTTCATCTTGAAGTTGATGAGGATGCGGCCGGTCTCGTCGCCTTCCTTGTCCACCTCCTCGGTGAACACCGGAGCCTTGCTGTATGCCTTGGTGAACTTCTTGCGCTCGGACTCGTCCTTCAGCGACGCGAGGTGCTCGTCCCAGGCAACGTCGCGGCGACGCTCCAGCTCGGCGATCATCTTCTGCGCGTCTTCGGCATTCGGGTCGAACGCCAGTCGGACGGCGTACTCGCCTTCCGGCTTGAACTTGGTGTCCGGCACGTTCAGGGCCGGGTATACCGCGACGCCGCGCGGGGTGTTGAGCGGCGGTTGCTTCTTCGGGTTTGCCATCAGTCTTCTTCGTTTTCCTTACTTGCTTCGTTGGCGACCTCCGTCAACGCCGGGTCGATCCCAGCGTGGAGAAGGGTTTCTCGGGTGAGGCGGGAGAGGGAGCCGGAGTTGTCCAGCTCCCGATAGGCATCCCGCAGGAGCACGTTGAGGCTCATCGGTACTTCTCGCTCAATTCGCCCTTGGCGTATTCACGGACGACGTTGAAGGTGTCCTCGTTCTGATAGGCGCAATCGCGGTCCATCCGGTCAAGCGTGTGGAGCGCCTGAGATCGATCGATGCGTAATGCGTCCGTAACGAGGTAGAAGGCGGCAACCAGCGCGATGACCTGGTTGGCTGGCGGGAGGTCTTGCAGTGCGTTGATGACCTGGAACGCGCCCGTAGCGGCTTCCACGGGTTCGCGGAAGCCGAGCTGGGTTCGGATGTCAGGCACGAGTGGGCGAACGGCGAACGCGTAGCGCTTCGGCAATACCCGCATAGACAGAGAGACGCTGCATCAACGGCAGGCGCTGTGCGTTGACGGCCATGCGCGTCATGCGCTTGGTGTAGAAGGGGGCGACGGTGCGCTTCTTGGGCATCGTCAGCCCCTCGACCAGATGGCGATGCCGACGATCAGCAGCCAGAGCAGGGCGGCGATCCAGAGCGGTGAGGCGATCCACCACCAGCTCCACGTGATGACCTTGGTCAGCTTGAGGACCACGAAGACGACGAACAGCGAGGAGAGTCCGAGGTTCATGCTCAGGCTCCCGCGACCAGGTGGCGGGCGAACGAACGGAAGTCGCGCACAGTGCCGTGCACGTCCTGGTCGTAGATCGCGAGAACCACACCGTACTCGTCCACGGCGGTGTAGGTGTCCAGCTCGGTGTTGAATTGGATGCTCATACAATCCTCTATCGTTTCCAATTGGAAAGTGACTAGGCAAAGAAATAGGCGGACTCCTCCACTAGGGAGAGGTCCAGGTCGCCAGAAGGGGGAAGTGGTGGAAGGTCAGTCGCCAGTTCAGGAGCGAGCTGTGCAGAGAGTTCGTCCCGGAAATCGGTCAGAACTTCTCGGGTGTATTGGTCCACGAAGGCGGCTCGGAGGGATGCGGCGAGAACGTGCGTATTGGCTGCATGCGTGCCGAACGAGTCATGGATCATCGCGAAGGCGGCGATTTCGTTATCCGAGGCAGTGCAGACGGTGAGCATCATGTGCGAGGCGTCGCACGAGTGGACGAAGTTGGGAGAGATGCCGAGAGCCTGTCTGCGGCCGTCGAGTTTTGTTCCTTCTAAGCTGTGACTTATATACGTCCGACGCCCGCCAACGTGCGTATTGATGCGGCTTCCGATGCTTTCTCTGTACTCCTGGAGAACCGGAAATCCAGCCGGGGTCGTCCAGCTCACCGGCGTGTCGCCCTTAGCGGCCACCTTAGCGGCGGCCTTCAGCCAGTCCATAGCTTCGCGAGCCGCGATCACGACCTGGCCAATGCAGTCCCAAAGGACATCCGCGAGATACTGAGCGGCGTCCCATGCGCAGTCCTCACCCTCCTTCTTAAGGGTGTCCACGATCTGGTCACGCATGCCCGCCTTGGTGACCCCATATGGCAGGGTCATCACAGGACGCTTCACGAGGTTCCTGGTGAGGCGGCCATCCCATACCAGGGCCATTAGGTTGCCACCCTCTGCCTCCGCCTTGATCCGCTCCGCAGCGACTTTCATCACCTGCGTATAAATGTCGGCCGGCTTCTGCTGTGGGATGAGGTTGGTCGCTGCGCCTCCGATGGAGTCCCTCAGCATCGCCGAGAAGTTCTGGAGGCCGTTGCAGGAGCCGTCGAGGGCGACAGGGATGTGGGAGACGAACTCCTCGCCCATGGCCTTGTAGCCGGCCCACTCGAAGCATGCAGCCAAGGCACACCAGGGGGAGTCTGCTTTGGTCCAGAACCTGTGACCATCCAGCGGGTCGAGCGCCGAATCGAGAATGGCTTCCTCGTTCTCGTTTACCCATCTCACGCGATCCTCGAAGGGCACCTTGTCCACGCCAAAGACGTTGGCGAGGTGGATGGCGAGCCATCTGGCTCCCTCCTTGCCGAGAGGCATGCCCTCGGCGAAGACCAGTAATGCCTTCGTCTGGTCGTCCCCCTGGGGATTCAGGGTGCCAGGTATGGGGTAGACGCGGCCTCGGAAGTCCAGGGAGTGCGGAAAGAAAATGACCGCCTCGGGGGCGAACCGGGCGGCCAGAGCGATCTTGTTGGCGGCGGAGATGCGTTTGGAGGTGCTGCGCGCGTTCCGCTCGTAGACCTCAAACCGTCGTCGCTTCCAGTCCTTGAATGCCTCCGGGTTCTCCTCCTTCCAGGCATCCATGTGTTCGGCGGCTACGGGGAGGCCGGGGACCTGCTCCAGATCACGATGAGGGAGGTCGCCGACCCCGCCGCCTGCCTCCCAGGCTTCCTTCATGACGTCCAGGACGGCCGTGTTGATCTTCCAGGGGGTCGCTTGGATGGCGTTGAGGGCCTCATAGACAAGAGGCATGTCCGCGTTGTCCAGCTCACGGAGGTACGCCTTGTTCCGGGTGCGGACAATGGGAACCAGGCCGCCGGCATCGGTGAGATAGCCGCCGCCTTTAGAGGCTTGCCAGGGAACCGGGGGGACCAGCATCGGAAGCCGGACAGGGGCGAAATGCGCGGCAGCGTCATGGGCCTTGTCGAGCCATTCGAGAACCTGCTCGGTGCCTCGAATTAGAACGCGCTCGCGGGTCTTTCCATGTGAGGAGTCGTTGTAGAGGTGGGCAAAGCCCGTGGCCTCTATGAACAGCTCAACCATCTTCATTCCGAAGTGGATGCCGTCGTGATCGGGAAAGACGAACTGATCCAGTTCTGTCCGCCGCATCGCAGCCCCCATGACGTTTCGGGAGTGACGCTGAGAGGTGCTTTTCTTCAGGACCGTCTGGAGGTGTTTGTACAAGCCGGGGGAGACCTCGCGGAAGCGCGAGTAGTTAACGGAGTCCTCGATGGACGTTGCGATGGCTTCTGCAACCGTCTGGACGCGGGACTCTCCAGAGGAAACGGCGTTGAGGCAATGTCTGGCGGTGAGATATGCCAGCTCGGAGGAGGGAAACTTCTCAGCCCAGCGGACGGCGGTGTGCTTCTTTCCTGGCTTGCCGTTGCGGGCCTCGGCTACAAAGGAGTCGATGGCTTGGGAGAGGGGGGCGATGGTGTCGCGAATGAGGCGCCGACCGGGGCCGCTGTCCGCTTCTTCCTGGCGATGCCGCTCCTTCTGGTAGCGGTCGATGCCCAGGGTCAGGCTTTCTTCTTCAAGGGCGATCTGGCGGGCTCTGAGGTCTTGCTCGGTCTGCTGCACGATATCCATGCGTTCTCCCAAAAGAAAAACGCCCCGGCTCCGCGAGGGAACCGAGGCGTTCAATAGGTTTTCTGTGGACCTCTTTAGGAGGTCTTTAGGGAGGGAACTGTCGTTCCCCCTAGGCTGTGACTTTTATTCCTCGTGGCACCTTGCGATGGCACCTGGGCGGCGCCGGATTGGCACCCAAACGGAACCCCTGGCGGCTCTTCTTGAGCTAACGCGTTGTATTGGGTTCGTTTGTTTTTCTAGTAACATGCAGGGCTTGGCTTCTGGCCGGAGTATGTCTTGAAGATTCGTGGAAGCATCTGCGCCCTGGCGACCCCGTTCACGTCGGACGGCGCGCTGGATCTGGACGCCTTCGGGCGGCTGCTGGACTACCAGATCGCCGGCGGGACGCAGGCCGTGGTGGTGGCCGGTTCCACCGGCGAAGCCCACATGCTCGAGCACGACGAATACGACACCCTGCTGGCCTTCGCGGTGAAACGCGTGGCCGGACGCATCCCGGTGCTCGCCGGCACCGGCGAGGCAGGCACGGCCAGGACCGTAGCGCTGACCCGCCGCGCGCGCGAACTGGGCGCGGACGTCGCGCTGGTGGTGGCGCCGTTCTACGTGCGCCCCACGCAGGAAGGCCTGCGCCGGCATTTCCTCGCGGTGGCCGAGCAGGGCGGCCTGCCGGTGATCCTCTACAACGTGCCCGGCCGCACCGGCTGCGACCTGCTGCCGGAGACGGTGGCCGCGCTGCGCGACCATCCGGCCATCGTCGGCATCAAGGAAGCGGTGGGCAGCGACGAGCGCATCCACGCCCTGGCGGAACTTGCGCGCGCCGATTTCGTCTACCTGTCCGGTGACGACCCGACCGCCGGCAAGGCCATGCTGGCCGGCGCGGCCGGCACCATCTCGGTGGTGGCCAACCTGGCGCCCAAGGCCTTCCGCGCGCTGTGCGACGCGGCGGCCGCGGGCGACGCGGCCGCCACCGCGCGCTGCGACGATGTCCTCGCCGCGCTGGTTCAGGCGTTGAACTGCGCTCCCAACCCGATCGCCGTGAAGGCCGGCCTGCCGGCGCTGGGGCTGGGTTCGGCGGTGCCGCGCCTGCCCCTGGTCGAACTGCAGGAAGGGCCGGAACGGGCGCGCATCGCCGAAGCGCTGGCGGCTCTGGCATCCTTGGCAAACGCGGCCTGACGGCCGCCCGATCTCTCAACGGAACTCCAATTCAATGAAGAAATCCCCGCTCCTCCTCGCCATGCCGGCCCTCGCCCTGTCCGCCTCGCTGCTTTCCGGTTGCGGCATGTTCCGCTCGGAGAAGGCCTGGGAGGCCGCCAAGCAGGAAACGCCGCTGGAGATCCCGCCGGGCCTGGATACGCCGTCGACCAGCGCCGCCCTGGTGATCCCGGAGCAGGGCGCCAACAACCCCACCTCCAACGGCGCCACGGCGCGCGTGGGCAAGGGCGGCGGCGTGATCGCCGACGGCTTCGTGCTCACCGACACGGTCGACAACGCCTACCGCCGCGTCGGCCAGGCGCTGGAGCAGGGCGACATCGGCCAGGTGCTGAGCCACGACGACGCCGGCCATGCCTACACGCTGAGCGTGGTGGCCTCGGCCACGCAGGGCAGCAAGCCGGGCTTCTTCCGCCGCATGTTCGGCGGCGGCAAGAAGGACGCCTCCGCCCCCGCGCCGGGCGCCGCGCCGCATCAGGTGCAGGTGGTGATCGGCCCCAGCGGCCAGAGCGCCAGCGAAGTGCGCGCGCAGGGCGATGCCGCCGCCGTGGCCAAGGTGGTGGATACGCTGAAGTCGCGCCTGGGCGGTAATTGATTCCGCGCCCCGGTTGCTCATTGAACGAAAAAGCCGCCCATCGGGCGGCTTTTTTATAGGGCGAAGTCCGAAGAAAAGATTCGGAACAGTCGGAAAATCAGCGCTGCAGCTGGTCCAGCTTGCCCGGCTTGTTTTCCCATTCCTTGGCGTCCGGCAGGCCGTCCTTGCGCTCGGTGATCACCGGCCAGGCCTTGGCCAGTTCCGCGTTGAGCGCCACGAAGGACTCCTGCCCGGCGGGCACGTCGTCTTCCGGATAGATGGCGTTGATCGGGCATTCCGGCTCGCACAAGGTGCAGTCGATGCACTCGTCCGGATCGATCACCAGGAAATTCGGGCCTTCGTGGAAGGCATCGACAGGGCAGACTTCGACGCAGTCGGTGTACTTGCACTTGATGCAGTTGTCGGTGACGACAAAGGTCATGCGATCGCGGGCCTGTGTATGCCGGATGGGCCTGTGCGGCCCGGAAGTGGCGCTCCCTACGAGGTTCGAACTCGTGTTCCCGCCTTGAGAGGGCGGTGTCCTAGGCCACTAGACGAAGGGAGCGAAAAGCACCGGAGCGCGCTAGTATAGCGAAATTGTTGCGGCCGGCAATGCCCTCCGTGACAGCTGTCTCATGCCCGAAGCCATGCGCAGCCACGGGTTCCGACCCGGCGCCAGCCTAGGCCCAAGGCCATGCGGCAACCCTTTCGCTGCAAGGATTCAAACCGCTTGAACTTGAAAGCAAGGAACGAGGCCACGCCATCGCTGCGCATCATTCCGCGCGAGCAGCACGTGATATCGCGCAAGAACATCAGCAAGGCCGCGCTGCGCGTGCTGTACCGCCTCCATGAAGCCGGCTACGACGCCTTCCTGGTCGGAGGCGCCGTGCGCGACCTCCTGCTCGGCGGCCATCCCAAGGACTTCGACGTGGCCACCAACGCCACGCCGGAAGACGTCAAGAAGCTGTTCCGCAACTGCCGCCTGATCGGCCGCCGTTTCCGCCTCGCCCACGTGGTGTACGGGCCGGAGATCATCGAGGTGGCCACCTTCCGCGGCACCGGCGAGGACGACGGCAACGAAGGCGGCGGCGACCGCCACATCGTCGACGGCCGCATCGTGCGCGACAACGTATGGGGCAGCATCGAGGAAGACGCGCTGCGCCGCGACTTCCGCGTCAACGCGCTGTACTACGACATCAGCGACTTCTCCGTGCGCGACTACGTCGGCGGCATGCAGGACGTGGAGAACCGCGTGCTGCACCTGATCGGCGACCCGGTCACGCGCTACCGCGAGGACCCGGTGCGCATGCTGCGCGCGGTGCGCCTGGCGGCCAAGCTCAACTTCCGCATCGACGCCGCGGCCGCCGCGCCGTTCGAGGAACTCGGCCCGCTGCTGCTGGATGCCTCGCCGGCGCGCCTGTTCGACGAATCGCTCAAGCTGTTCCTGAGCGGCCATGGCCTGAAGAGCTTCCGCATGCTGGAGAAGAGCGGCCTGCTGAAGTTCATGTTCCCGGCCACCGCGCGCTCGCTCAAGCGCGGTGACGAGGCGCTGCGCAAGCTGATCGAGGAAGGCCTCGGCAGCACCGATGCGCGCGTGGCCGAAGGCAAGTCGGTGACGCCGGCCTTTCTGTTCGCCGTGCTGCTGTGGGGCGAGGTGCGCGACCTGGCGCATGCGTGGATCGTCAAGGGCGTGGAGAGCGCCACGGCCTGGGGCCGCGCGGTGGCGCACGTGGTGTCGGAGCAGTGCCAGCGCGTGGCCATCCCGCGCCGCTTCACCATCACCATGGAAGAGATCTGGGCGCTGCAGCCGCGCTTCGAGCAGGTGCAGCGCAAGCGCGTGTTCCGCCTGATGGCGCACCCGCGCTTCCGCGCCGCGTTCGACTTCCTGCTGCTGCGCGGCACCGAATCCCAGGCGATCGACCAGCTGGGCCAGTGGTGGGCGCATGCCCAGCAGCTGTCGCACGAGACGCTGGCCGCCGCGCTGTCCGGCACCGGTGCCGACGTGCCGTCGGCGGGCGATGCCGAGCCCGCGCCGGCGAGCAAGCCGCGCAAGCGGCGGCGCCGCAAGCCGGGCGGCAAATCCGGCGGCAAATCGGGCGCGGCGTGAGCACCGCCTATGTGGCGCTGGGCAGCAATCTGGGCGATTCCCGGCGCTACCTGAGCGAAGCCATCGAAGCGATGGCGCAGTTGCCCTCGACGCGGGTGACCGCGCGTTCGCGCCTGTACCGCACGCCGCCGTGGGGCATGCTGGAGCAGCCGCCGTTCCTCAACGCCGCCGTGCAGCTGGATACCGGGCTGAGTGCGGACGAGCTGCTGGACGCCCTGCTGGCGATCGAGCGCGCCGCCGGCCGCGTCCGCGAGGGCGAACGCTGGGGACCGCGCACGCTGGACCTGGACCTGCTGCACATGGACGGCGTGCGCCGCGACGGCGAACGCCTGACCCTGCCGCACCCGCGCATCGCCGAACGCGCCTTCGTGCTGCTGCCGCTGGCGGACCTGGCGCCGGAACTGGAGCTGCCGGGGCAGGGCAAGGTGGGCGCGCTGCTCGCCGCGCTCGATCGCAGCGGCTGTGAAGTGCTGCCTTGAGCCTTTTGTGCAATGCGGCGGATAATCCGCTTCTTACCCATCTGAAGGCGTTGCCGTGTACGTCCAGAATGCCAGTGCTCCCGCCCGCAAGCCCGTGACGGTGCCCGGCCTGCGGGCCATGAAGGCGGAAGGCAAGCCGATCGTGGTGCTGACCGCCTACGACTACAGCTTCGCCTGGCAGCTGGAAACGGCCGGCATCGACGTCGCCCTGGTCGGCGATTCGCTGGGCATGGTGGTGCAGGGGCATGCGAGCACGCTGCCGGTGACGCTCGATCACATGGTCTACCACACCGCCGCCGTGGCGCGCGGCCTGTCCGCCACCTTGCTGGTGAGCGACTTGCCGTTCATGAGCGACCGCGACGTGCCGCATCTGCTCGACGCCGGCGCGCGCCTGGTCGGCGAAGGCGGCGCGGCGATGGTGAAGATCGAAGGCGCGGCGCCGCATATCCTCGACGGTATCCATGCGCTGGCCACGCGCGCCATTCCGGTGTGCGCGCACCTGGGCCTCACGCCGCAATCGGTGCACAAGTTCGGCGGATTCCGCATCCAGGGCCGCGAGCAGGAAGCCGCCGACCGCGTGGTGGCCGAGGCCAAGGCGGTGGAGCAGGCCGGCGCGGATCTGCTGGTGCTGGAAGGCGTGCCGACCTCGCTGGGCGAGCGCGTCACCAAGGCCGTCGGCATTCCCGTGATCGGCATCGGCGCGGGCCCGCATTGCGACGGCCAGGTACTGGTGCTGCAGGACATGCTGGGCATCACGCCGGGCAAGCGCCCCAAGTTCAGCAAGGATTTCCTGGCCGGACGCGATTCTGTGGCGGCTGCGCTCGCCGCGTATGCGGAAGACGTGCGCAGCGGCGCCTTTCCCGCACCCGAACACTGTTTCAGCTGAGACACACCCATGCAGACTGTGCAAGACGCCGCGGCCTTGCGTGCCGTGATCCGCGGCTGGCGCTCCCAGGGCCAGACCGTGGGATTCGTGCCGACCATGGGCAACCTCCATGCCGGCCACCACTCGCTGATCAAGCTGGCGCGCGCGCGCACCGACCGCGTGGTGGCTAGCGTGTTCGTCAACCCGACCCAGTTCGGCCCGAACGAGGATTTCGACCGCTATCCGCGCACGCTGAGCCAGGACCAGGCCGGCCTGGCCGAGCAGCACTGCGACCTGGTGTTCGCGCCCGACGTGGCCACCATGTATCCGTTCGGCCCGGCCAGCAGCGTGAGCGTGCACGTGCCGGCTATCACCGACACGCTCGAAGGCGCGCACCGTCCCGGCCATTTCGACGGCGTGGCCACCGTGGTGTGCAAGCTGTTCAACCTGGTGCAGCCGGACGTGGCCGTGTTCGGCCAGAAGGACTTCCAGCAGCTGAAGGTGATCGAGCGCATGGTGCGCGACCTGGCCCTGCCGGTGAAGGTGATGGGCGCGCCCACCCTGCGCGCCGACGACGGCCTGGCGCTGAGCTCGCGCAACCAGTACCTGTCGCGCGACGAGCGCGAGCTGGCCCCGCAGATCTACGCCACCCTGCAGCAGATGCGCGAGCTGGTCGAAAAAGGCCACGCCATCAAGGTGGTGGAGCAGGCCGCGGCCTCCAAGCTGGCCCGCGGCGGCTTCGATCCGGACTACGCCGCGATCCGCCGGGCCGAGGACCTGTCCGAGCCGGCCGAAGGCGAGCGCGAAGGCCTGGTGGCGCTGATCGCCGCCCGCCTGGGCAAGACCCGCCTGATCGACAACTTGCCTTTCGACTGAGGCACCCCACATAGCGCGGCATCCGGCCTCGTTGCGGCCGGACGGCCCGCCCATCGATAATTGCCCGCTACGCAGACCTTTTCTGCTGGAAGTCATGCCATGAACCTGAACATGCTCAAGGCCAAGATCCACCGTGCCACGGTGACGCACGCCGAGCTGCACTACGAAGGCTCGATCGCGATCGACGGCCTGCTGCTCGATGCCTCCGGCATCCGCGAGTACGAGCAGATCCACGCGTGGAACATCAACAACGGCAAGCGCTTCGTCACCTATGCGCTGCGCGCGGAAGAAGGCTCCGGCATCATCTCGGTGAACGGCAGTGCGGCGCACCGCGCCCAGCCGGGCGACCTGATCATCATCGCCGCGTTCGCCCAGCTGTCCGAGGCCGAGGTCGAGCAGTTCCAGCCGACCCTGGTGTACGTGGATGCCGACAACCGCATCTCGCATACCAACCGCTCGATCCCGAAGCAGATGGCCGCGGCCTGAGGCCGCGGCTCAAGGCAAAAACTGCCGGAATTGGCACGTGGCGCGCTACTCACGCGCCACTCAATGGCTCTAAGATCGGGGTTCCCCTTCCCGCCAAGTACGAGCCCATGTCGCAGCAGCGCAGTCCGTCCTTCCTGGCAGCACACGTCGAACGTCTTTCGCGCACCCATCTGCGCGACTTGCTGAAGGACCGGGAGCGCGGCGAACGCCTGCGCCACCGCGTGGGGCCGCTGCTGCTGGACCTGAGCCGGCAGAAGCTGGACCACGAAGCGCTGCAGGCGCTGGGCGAGCACGCCGAAGCCAGCGGCTGGCAGCAGGCCCGCGACGCCATGTTCGCCGGCGAGCCGATCAACACGTCCGAACACCGCGCCGTGCTGCACACCGCGCTGCGCGGCGGCGCCTCGCGCCTGCCGCCGGTGGCGCCGCGCGAGGCGCGCAGCGAGATCGAACGCACCCTGCAGCGCATCGACGAACTGGTGCGCGCGATCGAGCGCGGCGACGCCGCCAGCATGGGCCTGCCGCCGAAGATCACCGACGTGGTGAACATCGGCATCGGCGGCTCCGACCTCGGCCCCCGCCTGGCCGTGCGCGCGCTGGCGCCGTTCCACGTGCCGGAGCTGCGCAGCCACTTCCTCACCAATGTCGACGGCCAGGCCGCCTACGAGCTGATGCGCCAGCTCGACCCGCGCCGCACCCTGGTGATCGTGGTCTCCAAGACCTTCACCACGCAGGAAACCCTGCTCAACGGCAACGTGCTGCGCGACTGGATCGTGCGCTCGTACGAGGGCGATGCGCGCGCCGCGTCGAAGCATTTCCTGGCGGTCAGCGCCAACACCGCCGAAGCCGAGCGCTGGGGCGTGGCCACGTCCAACATCTATCCGATGTGGGATTTCGTCGGCGGCCGTTTCTCGCTGTGGTCCGCGGTGGGCCTGTCGCTGGCGCTGGCCATCGGCATGGAGCATTTCCGCGCGCTGCTCGCCGGCGCGGCGCAGATCGACGACCACTTCCGCAGCAAGCCGTGGCAGGAAAACCTGCCGGTGCTGCTCAGCCTGGTCGAATACTGGAACCGCAATGCGCTGGGCCGCAGCAGCCGCGCGGTGGTGCCTTACGCCGATCTGATGGGCGACCTCACCTCGTACCTGCAGCAGCTGGAAATGGAGAGCCTGGGCAAGCAGGTGACTCCGCAAGGCGAGCCGGTGCCGCAGTCCACCTCGCCGGTGGTGTGGGGCAGCGTGGGCACCAATGCGCAGCATGCGTATTTCCAGTCGCTGCACCAGGGCACCGACACCGTGCCGCTGGAATTCATCGGCGTGGTGCGCCCGGCGCATCCGCTGCGCGCCAATCACGACGCGCTGCTGTCCAACCTGCTGGCGCAGGCCGCCGCGCTGGCGCTGGGCAAGACCTTCGACGAGGCCCTCGCCGAGAGCAAGGGCGGCGACGAACAGGCACGCCGCGTGCTCGCCGCGCAGCGCACCTTCCCGGGCGACCGCCCGAGCACGGTGATCCTGCTCGATTCGCTCACCCCGGAAAGCCTGGGTGCGCTGATCGCGCTGTACGAGCACAAGGTGTTCATGCTCGGCCACCTGTGGAGCATCAACGCGTTCGACCAGTGGGGCGTGGAGCTGGGCAAGTCGATCGCGCGGCAGATCCTGCCGGCGCTGGAAGGCCAGACGGACGATCTGTCTTCGTTCGACACCGCCACCCGCGCCTTGCTCGACGAGATCGCCCAGCGCCGCGAGGGTTGATTCTTTCTTACGTCGCCTGGTGCCGCGCCAGCGCCCAGGCTACGTGTTCGCGCACCAGCTCCGACGGATGCGCCGCACGCGCACGTAGCGCGTCGAGCACTTCGCCCGAGCCCGGCGCATTGCCCAGCGCCACCGCGATATTGCGCAGCCAGCCCTCGTAGCCCGTGCGGCGGATCGCCATGCCTTCGGTGCGGCGCAGGAATTCCTCTTCGCTCCAGGCGAACAGTTCCACCAGGCGCGCGCCATCCAGGCTGTGGCGCGGTGCGAAGTCGGGCTCCGCCGCGTCGCGCGCGAACTTGTTCCAGGGGCAGATCAGCTGGCAGTCGTCGCAGCCGAAGATGCGGTTGCCCATCGGCGCACGCAGCTCTTCCGGAATGCTGCCTTTGAGTTCGATGGTGAGATAGGAAATGCAGCGGCGCGCATCCAGCCGGTACGGCGCGACGATGGCCTGGGTCGGGCAGATATCGATGCAGCGGCGGCACGTGCCGCAATGCGCGGTGGCGGCTTCGTCCACCGGCAGCGGCAGGTCGGTGTAGAGCTCGCCGAGAAAGAAATACGAACCCGCGCTGCGGTTGATCAGCACGGTGTGCTTGCCGATCCAGCCCAGGCCCGCATTGCGGCCCAGGGCTTTCTCCAGCACCGGCGCCGAATCCACGTAGGCGCGGTAGCCGAAGTCGCCGACCTTGGCGTGGATGCGCTCGGCCAGCTTCTGCAGGCGGTTGCGCATCAGCTTGTGGTAGTCGCGGCCCAGTGCGTAGCGCGCGACATAGCCGGCGTCCGCGTCTTCCAGCACGGCCCAGGCGTTGCGCGTGCCGGGCGGGATGTAGTCCATGCGCACCGAGATCACGCGCAGGGTGCCCGGTTCCAGTTCGGCCGGGCGGCTGCGCTTGGTGCCGTGGCGGGCCATGTAGTCCATCTCGCCGTGGTGGCCGTCGTCCAGCCAGCGCCGCAGGTGCTGCTCGTCCTCGCCCAGCTCGATGCCGGCGATGCCGGCGTCGGCGAAGCCGAGCTCGCGCGCCCAGCGCTTGATGTCCGCGGCGAGCGCGGCGTAGTCGTGGGCGAGGGCGGAGTAGGCGGACATGGTGGGCATTGTAAGTCCGCCGGGCCGCGGCCTCCGCCTATAATCCGGCGCATGACGCCACGCCCGCACAGCCACGAGCTCCATACCGTCGACCAGGTGCGCGCGCTGGATCGCCGCGCCATCGAGGTGCTGGGCATTCCCGGCATCGAACTGATGCGCCGCGCGGCCGCGGCCGCGTTCGCCTCGCTGCAGCGCCATTGGCCGCAGGCGCGGCGCATCGCGGTGTACTGCGGGCCGGGCCATAACGGTGGCGACGGTTTCCTGCTCGGCGCGCTCGCGCTGCAGGAGGGCTACCAGGTGATGCTGTTCGCGCTCAGCGGCGAAGCGCGCGGCGATGCCGCGGCGGCGCGCGCGCGTTTCGAGGAGGCCGGCGGACAGGTGCAAATGTGGAGCTCCGTCACCGGCCTGCCGGTGGCCGACGTGCACGTGGATGCGCTGTACGGCACCGGTCTCGCGCGCGCGCCGGAGCCCGCGGTGGCCGACCTGCTGTGGCGGTTGAATGCGGGCGGCGAACCGATCCTCGCGCTGGACGTGCCTTCGGGCCTCAACGCCGACACCGGGCAATGCCCCGGCGAGGCGATCAAGGCCGATGTCACCGTCAGCTTCATCGCGCACAAGCGCGGCCTGCATACCGGCCAGGCGGCGGACCGCGTGGGCGTGCTGGAGCTGGATACGCTGGACTTGCCGGAAGAACTCTGGGGCGGCATCGCGCCCGACGCCGAGCTGCTGCACGCCGCCACGCTGCCGCCGCGCCCGCGCCATGCCCACAAGGGCAGCAATGGCCACGTGCTGGCGATCGGCGGCGACCTTGGCACCGCCGGCGCCATCCGCATGAGCGGAGAAGCCGCGCTGCGCGCCGGCGCGGGGCTGGTCAGCGTGGCGACGCGCGAGGCGAATCTCACCGCGCTCAACAGCGCCCGTCCGGAACTGATGGCGCACGGCGTCGACGGCCCGCAGTCCCTGCAGCCGCTGCTGCAGCGCGCCGACGTGCTGGCGCTCGGGCCCGGCCTGGGGCAGGGCGCCTGGGGCCATGCGCTGTGGCTGACCGCGCTGGACATGGCCATGCCGACGGTGCTGGATGCCGACGGCCTCAACCTGCTGGCGCGCGAGCCGCGGGTGTTCGAAGCGGCCACGGTGATCACGCCGCATCCCGGCGAAGCGGCGCGGCTGCTGGAAAGCTCGGTCGCCGGGATCGAAGCCGACCGCTACGCCGCGGTACGCGCACTGGCGCGCAAATACGGCGCGGTGGCGGTGCTCAAGGGCGCCGGCAGCCTGATCGCCGACCCGCATGGCCGCGTGGCCGTCTGCCCCTGGGGCAACCCCGGCATGGCCACCGGCGGCATGGGCGACCTGCTCACCGGCATCGTCGCCGCCTTGCTGGCCCAGGGCTGCGAAGCCTGGGAAGCCGCCTGCCTGGGCGTCGGCCTGCATGCCCGCGCGGGCGACGCGGCCGCCGCCGACGGCGGCGAGCGCGGCCTGATGGCTACCGACCTGCTGGCGCCGCTGCGCCGGCTGCTCAACGGACTCGACGCATGACCACCCTGCAGCAGGCGCTTCCCGACGAACAGGCCACCACCGGCTTCGCCGCGCGCATGGCCGGCGCGGTGGACGAGGGCGCGGTCATCTACCTGCACGGCGACCTGGGCGCGGGCAAGACCAGCTTCGCCCGCGCCTTCCTGCAAGCCCTGGGCGTGGGCGAGCGGGTGAAAAGCCCGACCTACAGCCTGGTCGAGTCCTACCGGCTGGCCGCCCGCACGGCCTGGCACCTGGACCTGTACCGCATCGCCGACCCCGGCGAACTGGAATGGCTGGGCCTGGACACGCTGGCCGACCCCGCCGCCCTGGTGCTGGTGGAATGGCCGGAGCGGGGCGCAGGGGCCTTGCCCGCGCCGGATCTGCAGATCGACCTGGCCTACGCCGGCACCGGCCGCACCGTTCAGGTGGCCGCACGCAGCCCGCGCGGCGAGCGCCTGCTGGCGCGGGTGCCAGCCTCAAGCTGAGGCGCGGCGCTAAGTATCCGTCGTTAATGAGATTTTGGGTTCCGTCTCGCCCCCGGGCGAAACCCTTCCGTCAGCGCGGCTTGCGTCCGATAGCTGGACCCAGCCTGACAAAACAGCTGCAGGTTATGGATATTTCAAGGAAAAAGCACTTGCATTCAGGAAAGTGCTGAGCTTCAATGCGCGACCATGAGGGGATATCCGGCCAGCATCCGTCAGTTTTCCTGTCTCGTCGCCCTGGCGATGGCGCCGCTGTGCGCCGTCCACGCCACCGACGTGAAGTCGGCCCGCGTCTGGGCCGGCCCGGAATACACCCGGCTGGTGCTCGATGTATCCGGTCCCGTGGACTACAAGACCCGCCAGGACGGCGACCAGCTGGTGATCGACCTGGGCCGCAGCGCCCTGGGCGATGACTACTCGGCGCCGAAGTCGCAGGGCCTGCTCAAGGGCCTGGACAGCAGCCAGCAGGGCAACCGCCTGCAGCTGGTGGCCAAGGTCGACCCGTCCAGCCACTACAAGAGCTTCGTGCTGCAGCCGCAGGCCAGCTACGGCTACCGCCTGGTGGTCGACGTCTATCCCGGCAGCGGGGTGGCCTCGTCGGCCAAGGCCGCGCCCGCACCGGCCCCGGTACAGGACGACAGAGACGATGACGCCGCGCCGCCGCCCGCGCCGGTGACGGTCAAGCTCGCTGCCTCCAGCAAGAACAGCCTGCGCTCCACCCAGAGCGGCATGGCCTCCACCCGCCAGGCCGCCGCGCTGCTCAACGGCGAGCGCAAGGTGGTGGTGGCGGTCGACGCCGGCCACGGCGGCCAGGACCCGGGCGCGCACGGCCCCGGCGGCACGCTGGAAAAGAACGTCACCCTGGCGGTGGCGCGCGAGCTGGCCGCGCAGATCAACAAGCAGCCGGGCATGAAGGCGGTGCTGACGCGCGATGCGGATTTCTTCATCCCGCTCAAGCAGCGCTACGAGATCGCCCGCCGCAACAACGCCGATTTGTTCGTCTCGGTCCATGCAGACGCCTTCGTCAACGGCGACGCCAAGGGTTCCTCGGTGTGGGTGCTGTCGCCGCGCGGCAAGACCAGCGAGGCGGCCCGCTGGCTGGCCGACCGCGAAAACCGCGCCGACCTGATCGGCGGCGTGTCGCTGGACGACAAGGACGACAGCCTCGCCGCCGTGCTGCTGGACCTGCAGCAGGGCTACGCCATGCAGGCCAGCGAAGCGGTGGCCACCAATGTGCTGAAGGCGCTGGGCGGCCTGGGGCCGACCCACCGCGGCTTCGTGGAGCGCGCCAACTTCGTGGTGCTGCGCTCGCCGGACGTGCCCTCGATCCTGGTCGAGACGGCCTTCATCAGCAATCCGGACGAGGAGCGCAAGCTGCGCGATCCCTCGCACCAGGCGCACCTGGCCGAAGCCGTGATGGGCGGCGTGCGCAGCTATTTCGAGGCGACCCCGCCGCCGGGTTCGTGGTTCGCCGCGCAGGCCGCGCGCCGCAACGGCAACGTGGTGGCGTCGGCGGCGAAGAACGACGATGACGACGGCGACGGCAATCCCGTGTCCACCGCTGCCAACAAGGCGGTGGCGCAGGCGATGACCGGTTCGAAGTCGGGCGAGGTCAAGGTGGCCAGCGTGAAGGCCGACAGCGAACGCGCCGACGCCAACGTGCGCGACCTGCACCGCGTCACCGCGGGCGAAAGCCTGCGCAGCATCGCGCGCCAGTACGGCGTGAGCATCACCGCGCTGAAGAACGCCAACCGCAGCATCAACAGCGACACGGTGCGCGCGGGCATGGTGCTGGCGATTCCATCCGGCTGATCCATCCGGCCGATCCGTTCGGCCGATCCGTTTGGCCGATCCGTTTGGCTTGTTCCGCCGCAACATGTTGTTTTTACGAACGCCACCCCTCGGGTGGCGTTCCTGCTTTAAGCTTGCGCGATGCCTGTCATCCGTCCCCTGCCTGCTGAACTCATCAACCAGATCGCCGCCGGCGAAGTGATCGAACGGCCTTCCTCCGTCGTGAAGGAACTGGTCGAAAACAGCCTCGACGCCGGCGCCACCCGCATCGAAGTGGATATCGAGCAGGGCGGCCAGCGCCTGATCCGCATCCGCGACGACGGCGGCGGCATCGAGCCGGACGACCTGCCGCTGGCGGTGGCCTCGCATGCCACCAGCAAGATCCGCAGCTTCGACGACCTCGAACACGTGGCCAGCATGGGTTTCCGCGGCGAGGCGCTGGCCTCGGTCTCGTCGGTGGCGCGCTTTGCGCTCACCTCGCGCGCACGCGGACAGGACACCGCCTTCCGCATCGAAGTGGACGGCGGCAAGCTGCAGGCGGCGCGCCCCGCGCAGCATCCGCAAGGCACCAGCGTCGAGGTGCGCGACCTGTTCTACAACGTGCCGGCGCGGCGCAAATTCCTCCGCGCGGAGCGCACCGAGTTCGCGCATATCGACGACCTGCTGAAGTCGCTGGCGCTGGCGCGCGGCTCGGTGGAATTCCGCCTCAGCCACAACGGCAAGCCGGTGCGCATCCTCAAGGCCGCCAAGGACGAACAGGCGGCTCTGCTGCGGGTGGCTGACGTGCTGGGCGAGGAATTTCCCGCGCAGAGCCTGCGTATCGATCATGTGGCGGCCGGCCTGCATCTGTCGGGCTGGGTCGGCTTGCCCACGGCGTCGCGCTCGCAGGCCGATTCGCAATACTTCTACGTCAACGGCCGCCTGGTGCGCGACCGCATCGTGGCGCACGCGGTGCGGCAGGCGTATGCCGACGTGCTGTTCCACGGGCGGCACCCGGCCTTCGTGCTGTATCTGGAACTCGATCCGGCCGGCGTCGACGTCAACGTGCATCCGGCCAAGCACGAAGTGCGTTTCCGCGAGCAGCGGCTGGTGCACGACTTCCTGTTCCGCACCCTGCACGAGGCCCTGGCGCAGACGCGCGCGGGGCAGGTGGGCAGCGTGGTCGACTCGGTCGACACGGCGCCCACGCTGGTCAGCTATGCCGCGGCCGCCTCCGCCGGCGCGGCCGTCACCTCCACGCCGGCCTGGTCCGGGCAGTTCAGCCAGAGCCGCCTGAGCCTGGGCGTGCGCGACGAGCCGCTGGCCGATTACGCCGCGCTGCTGGGCGAGTCTTCGCGCGAGGCGGTGCCGGCCTATGCTGCCAACACCCCGATGCCGCCCGCGCAGGACGACGAGGCGCCGCCGCTGGGCTTCGCCATCGCGCAGCTCAAGGGCATCTACATCCTGGCCGAGAATGCGCACGGCCTGGTGCTGGTGGACATGCACGCGGCGCACGAGCGCATCACCTACGAAAAGCTCAAAAGCGGCCGCGCCTGCAGCAACCTGCGCTCGCAGCTGCTGCTGGTGCCGCTCAACGTGTCGGTCAGCGCGAAGGAAGCCGCCGCCGCCGAGGAACACGCCGACGCGCTGGCCGACTGGGGCCTGGAGCTGTCGCGCAGCGGCCCGTCCGGCGTGGTGGTGCGGCGCATCCCGGCCTTGCTGGAAGGCGCCGACGTGGCGCAGCTGTGCCGCGACGTGCTGGCCGAGCTGGCCCTGCACGGCAGTTCGCGCCGCCTGCAGGAGCTGGAGAACGAACTGCTCTCCACCATGGCCTGCCACGGCTCGGTGCGCGCCGGCCGGCGCCTCACCGCGCCGGAAATGAACGCGCTGCTGCGCGAGATGGAGGCCACCGAGCGCTCCGGCCAGTGCAACCACGGCCGCCCCACCTGGACCCAGCTGGGCCTGGCCGAGCTGGACAAACTGTTCCTGCGCGGGCGCTGAGCCGGCGCTTGCGGCTGCGGCAAATAGACGTCCATACTCGGGCTTCCTCTGTCGAGCGGGCCGTGCCATGTCGCGTAGCGTTGCCTTTGCCCTCGTTGTCGCCTTGAGCTTTGGAGTCGTCGCCGTGCAAGCCGAAACCGCCACTGCCGCCGCTGCCGGCGACTACCCGCACGAGATCGAGCAGTGGCGCGCCAAGCGCACCGCCAACCTCACCGCGCCCACCGGCTGGCTCAGCCTGATCGGCCTGGAATGGCTGCAGGAAGGCGCCAACCGCATCGGCAGCGCGAGCGACAACGACATCGTGCTGAAGGCCGGCCCGGCGCATCTGGGCGTGGTGACGCAGGGCAAGGACGGCGCGCTGCACATCGTGCTGGATGAAAAATCCGGCGCCACCATCGACGGCAAGCAGGTGCGCGAAGCCGCGCTGATCGACGACATGCATGCCGGCGAAGCCACGCCCACCACGGTGGCGTTCGGCAGCGCCAGCTTCTACGTGATCGAGCGCGATGGCCGCAAGGCGCTGCGCGTGAAGGACAGCAACGCCGAAACGCGCAAGCACTTCCTGGGCATCGACTACTTCCCGATCGACCCGTCCTGGCGCGTGGTGGCCGACTGGGTGCCGTTCGATCCGCCGCACAAGCTGGAGATCGGCTCGGTGATCGGCACCATCGACAAGGTCGACGTGCCGGGCAAGGCGGTGTTCCAGCGCGACGGCCACACTTTTGAACTGCTGCCGTACCAGGAAGAACCGGGTGGTGAACTGTTCTTCGTGCTGGCCGACCGCACCTCCGGCAAGGAGACCTACGGCGCCGCGCGTTTCCTTTACGCCGCGCTGCCGAAGGACGGCAAGGTGGTGCTGGATTTCAACAAGGCCTACAACCCGCCCTGCGCATTCACACCGTTCGCCACCTGTCCGCTGGCGCCGCCGGAGAACCGGCTGGATGTCGCGGTGACGGCGGGCGAGAAGAAGTATCGCGGCGGCCATCATTGAGCGCCGTGCGTTCGCTCGTCGTTGCGGGCGCGGCGATGGCCGCGCTATGGACTGCGCCGGTGTATGCGCAGCCCAGCGACTACACGGCACAGGTCGAGCAGGCGCGCGCCGAACGCGTGACGAAGCTGAAGCGGGCGGATGGCTATCTCACGCTGATCGCTTCCGGTTGGCTCGAGCCAGGTGACAACACGGTCGGCGCCGCCGCCGACAACCGTTTCCAGGTGCCGGGCGCACCCGCGCATCTGGGCGTGCTGCATCTCGATGCCAATGGCGCGGTGGATCTGCGCACCGCCGACGGCGTGACGGTGACGATCGACGGCCATCCCGTCTCCGCCGCGCCGATGCTCACGCAAGGCGCGCACGGCGAACGCAAGCCCACCCGCGCCTATCTCGGCGCGGAGCGCTATCTGTACGTCGTCGAAAGCGGCAAGCAGCGCGGGCTGCGGGTGAAGGACAATGCCGCGCCGCTGCGGACGAACTTCCCCGGCATTCCGTATTTCCCGATCGATCCCTCGTGGAGGATCGAGGCGCAGTGGCAGGCCTACACCACGCCGCACACGCTGCGCATCGCCAACGTGGTCGGCACGGAAAACGACGAGCCGGTGCCGGGCCAGGCGGTGTTCGAACGCGGCGGCCAGCGCTACACGCTCACGCCGATGGAAGAGGACGGCCGCCTGTTCTTCGTGTTCAGCGACCGCACCGCCGGCAAGCTCACCTATGGCGGCGCGCGTTTTCTCTATGCCGACATGCCGAAGGACGGCAAGGTGACGCTGGATTTCAATCTGGCCGAGAACCCGCCGTGCGCGATCACGCCGCACGTGGTGTGCCCTCTGGCGCCGCCGGAGAATCGGATGAAGCTGGAAGTGACCGCGGGCGAGCAGAAGTTCCACGGCGCAGGGCACTAGATCGCCCGGCGTAGGTTGGGGTGAGCACAGCGAACCCCAACAATGCGCTACGGCTGAAAGTGCAATGTTGGGGTTCGCTGCGCTCACCCCAACCTACGCCGGAGGGTTTCCTTCGAATCAGCGTCCCTTGAACTCCGCCTTGCGCTTCTCCAGGAACGCCGTGGTCCCTTCGCGCATGTCTTCCGTCGAGAACGCCAGCGCGAACGCCTGCGTCTCGAACTCCAGCCCCTGATCCAGCGCGGTCTCGCCGCCCTGCAGCACGGCGTCGAGAATGCCCGCCGCCGCCAGCGGCGCCGAGGCGGCGAGCTGGTCGGCCAGCGTGTCCACCGTTTCGTCCAGCGCCTCCGGCGCCACCACGCGGTTGACGATGCCCAGCTCGCAGGCGCGCTGGGCGCCGATCATCGCGCCGGTCAGGCACAGCTCCAGCGCGGCGCCGCGGCCGGCCAGGCGCAGCAGGCGCTGGGTGCCGCCGAAGCCGGGGATCAGGCCGAGATTGATTTCCGGCTGGCCGAAGCGCGCCTTATCGCTGGCCACGCGCAGGTGGCAGGCCATGGCCAGCTCCATGCCGCCGCCGAGGGCGAAGCCCTGGATGCGCGCGACCACCGGCTTGCCCAGGCGCTCGATGGAGCTCATCAGGCGCTGGCCGGCGCGCGAGAAGCCCTGCGCCTGCACCGGCGTGTAGCCGTTCATCTCGGCGATGTCCGCGCCGGCGACGAAGGCCTTGTCGCCCGCGCCGGCCAGCACCACGGCGCGCACGGCGTCGTCCTGGGCGGCCTGGGCGAAGGCCAGGGTCAGTTCGTTGAGGGTGTCGCGGTTCAGCGCGTTGAGCTTGTCGGGGCGGTTGACGGTGATCAGGCGCACCGCGCCGCGATTGCCGATTTCCAGATTGCGATAAGCCATGGCGGTTCCCAGCGGAGGTCGAAAACGCCCATGGTAGCAGTGGGGTTGCGGCGGGAACCTTTGCCGCCGCGGGCGTTCTCATGCCGGTGGCGCCGGCACCCCCGCCCGGCCCCGCTGCACGCGCCCGGCAAACCCCTTACGATGGCCGGGCTTCGCGCATCCGCGATGGAGGATAGGCATGACACGACTGCGTTGGTTGGCCCATGGCACGATGCTCACGATGCTGATGAGCGCGGCGATGGCCACGCATGCGCAGAGCCGCGACAGCGCGTCCGACGCGCAGGCCGCGGGGCTGGACAAGAACAAGCTGTCCTATGCGATCGGCTACCAGATCGGCAGCCAGTTCGCCAGCGGCGACCCGGACGTCGACATCGCCGTGATGCAGCGCGCGATCCAGGACGCCTACACCAAGCGCCGCCCGTCCGTGCCGATGCAGGACATGCACGAGCAGCTGCGCCGCCTCGACAAGCACATGCACGACAAGGCGGAGTCCCAGTTCCAGCAGCTGGCCAATTCCAACGCCAGCAAGAGCGCCGACTTCCTCGCCAAGAACCGCCAGAAGCCCGGCGTGGTGCAGCTGCCTTCGGGCATCCAGTACCAGGTGCTAAAGCAAGGCACGGGCAAGGACCAGCCGGCGGTGAACAGCACCGTCACGGTGAATTTCCGCGCCACGCTGATCGACGGCACCGAGTTCGACAGCTCCTGGGCGCACGGTTCGCCGGTGAGCTTCATCGTCAACAACAAGGTGATCCCCGGCTGGCAGGACGTGATCCAGCGCATGCACGTGGGCGACAAGTGGCGCGTGGTCATTCCGCCCGCGCTGGCCTACGGCGAACGCGGCAACCTGCCGCGCATCGGCCCGAACGAGGCGCTGGTGTTCGAGATCGAGCTGCTGGAAATCAAGCAGTAAGGGCGGCGTTCGCTGCCCGGGGCGGGGCCTTCGGCGAGAGCCTGCTCAAGGCCTCCGCGTGGCCCGCGCCGGCTCTGGTTGCTCGCCAGACAAGGAAGAGTGAGGGAGTGTACGTCCGTACACGACCGAGCGATGACGCAGGATGGCGGGCAACCAGAGCCGGCCCTCCGGGTTGCCGTTGAGTGGCTCCCAGGCGGCAGCGCGCGGCTTGACCTGGCAACCAGCCAGGCCCGCGCCACGCGCTGCCGCCTGGGAGCCACTCAACGGCAACGCGGGCTACGCGGAGGCCTTGAACAGGCTCTAAGATCAGCGGTCCATGCCGAACGATCCCGCCCCCATCCCTGCCGCCGTCCTGAGTCCCTGCATCGGCATTTGCCGGCTCGACGAGCGCGGCTATTGCGAGGGCTGCCTGCGCACCGGCGACGAGATCGCGCGCTGGCGCGCCATGAGCGACGCCGAACGCCTGCGCTACATGCACGAGGTACTGCCGGCACGGGAACCGCAGCCATGAGCGACTCGCTGGCGCCGGTCGCCGCCGCCGTGCTCCCGCTGGCCGAGCCGCCGCAGGGGCCGGGCTGGAACCACCGCGAGATGGCCGAGCTGATCGGCGATGCGCCGCGCCGTCCCGCCGCGGTGCTGGTGGGCTGGCGCGAAGGCGTGCAGCCGCGCCTGGTGCTGACCGTGCGCAACGACAGCCTGCAGGCGCATGCGGGGCAGGTGGCGTTTCCCGGCGGGCGTACCGATCCGGAAGATGCCGACGCCGTCGCCACCGCCTTGCGCGAGAGCGAGGAGGAAGTCGGCCTCGATCGCCGCCTGGTCACGCCGATCGGCTTTCTCGACAGCTTCGACACCATCAGCGGCTACCGCATCACGCCGGTGGTGGCGCGCATCGCGCCGGAAGCGAGCCTGTATCCGGCACCGGCGGAAGTGGCCGAAGTGTTCGAGGTGCCGCTGGCGTTTTTCCTCGACCCGGCCAACCTGCGCCGCTACACCATGGATTTCCGCGGCCATCGCCGCGAGATGGTGGAATTCATCCACGGCGGCCATCGCATCTGGGGCGCGACGGCCGCCATGCTGGTCAACCTGCTGCACCGCATGGGACGTCTATGACTGCTGCATACACCACGCTGATCGATGCGCGCACGCTGGCGGCGCTGCCGCCGCGCGAGGTGCTGATCGTCGACTGCCGCTTCGAACTGGCCGTGGCCGGCGGCGATCCGGACAAGGGCGAGCGCGCGTATCGCGAGGGGCATATCCCGGGCGCGGTCTATGCGCATCTGGATCGCGACCTGTCGGATCTCTCGCGCAAGAGCGAAGGGCTGGGCCGGCACCCGATGCCGTCCGAGCAGGCGTTTTCCGCGGTGCTGTCGCGCTGGGGCTGGCGTCCGGGCCTGCAGGTGGTGGCTTACGACGCGGCTGGCGGCGCGCTGGCCGCGGCGCGGCTGTGGTGGCTGCTGCGCCTGGCCGGCGTGCGCGAGGTGGCGGTGCTCGATGGCGGTTTCCAGGCATGGCAGGCGGCGGGCTTGCCGCTGGAGTCCGGCGAGGTGGCGCGCGAGCCGAGCGACGTTGCGCTGCGCTACGACGCCTCGCGCTACATCGTCGATCACCGCGCGATTGCCGATCGCTCGGAGTTGCTGATCGATGCGCGCGCCACGCCGCGCTACCGCGGCGAAGTGGAACCGATCGACCGCGTGGGCGGCCATGTGCCCGGCGCCTTGAATCGCCCGTATTCGGACAATCTCGATGCGGACGGCCGCTACAAATCCGCAGGGCAGCTGCGCGGCGATTTCGCCGCCTTGATCGGCGACATGCCGCCCGCGCAGGTCGTGCACATGTGCGGCTCCGGCGTCACCGCCTGCCACAACCTGCTGGCGATGGAACACGCGGGGCTGGCGGGTTCGCGCCTGTACGCGCCGTCGTGGAGCGGCTGGGTCAGCGATCCGGCACGGCCCGTCGAAACCGCGTAACCGCGTAACCGTAGGTTGGGGTGAGCGCAGCGAACCCCAACAATGCGAAGCGCCCGGCGGTGCGGTGTTGGGGTTCGCTGCGCTCACCCCAACCTACGCCGTGGCGCCGTGGCGATTATTTCTTTTTCAGGCGTGCCACCAGCTGCTGCAGCACCGCCTGCGTTTCCTCGCTGAAGAACGCATCGACGAACACGCCGATCGGCAGCTTTTCCGGATCCGCCCACACTTCGGTCAGATCCGCGCGCGCCAGCTGGCGCGTGGCCAGCATCGCGCCCGCCGGCAGCGCCAGCAGTTCGTTGAGCCAGTGCAGGGCGCGCGTGGTGACCTGGTCCACGCCGGTCAGCTCGTCGACGAAGCCGAACGACAGCGCCTGCTGCGCATCGATCATCGCGCCGGCCACCAGCAGCCGCTCCGCGCGATACGGGCCGACCACGCGGCGCAGCGCGAGCTGGATGCAGTCCGGCACGATCAGGCCGACCTGCACTTCGTTCAAGCCGATGCGGTACGGGCCTTCGGCCATCACGCGGTAATCGCAGAACAGCGACAGCACCGCGCCGCCCGCGGGTGCGTGGCCGGTAATCGCGGCCACCACCGGCACCGGCGCCATGGCGATGGCCGAGCAGGTGGCGAAGAAGGTGCTCCAGAAGCGGCGCACGCCGTCGCGGTCCTGGCCGAGCAGGGCGGGCACGTCGACGCCCGCGGAGAACATGCCGGACGTGCCCGACAGCACGATGCCCGCGGCGCCGTCCTGCACGGCGGTGGCGATGGCCGCCTGGATCGCGTGCAGCAGTTCGAGGTTCAGCGCATTGACCGGCGGGCGCGCGAGATTGATCTCGACGATGGCGTCGTGCTTGACGAGGTTGAGCATGGCGGCGTCCCCGGACGAAAGAAGTAAGGCCCGCGAGCGTAGCAAACTCGCGGGCCTCGCCGGCGCTTTAAACGCCGGGCTTACTGCTGCGGCTGGTCGGTCTCGGCCCAGCGGTAGCGCACCGCGTAGTCCAGCGTGGCCTTGCCGCCGGCCGGCACTTCGATGCGGAATTCCAGCAGGTCGGGCTTCTGCTCCGAAGGCTTGGTGCTGGACGACTGTAGCGTCCATTCGCGCCAGCGGCTGGGATGTTCGCGCACCGTCACCGTGCGCGCGCTGTCGCCGGCATTGGTGAGGGTGATGCGGAAGGCTTCGTCCATCGAACGGCCGGCCTTGTCCAGCTTGAACTGCGTGCGTTCGCGCTCGGCGCGCAGGTCGAAGGCATTGCCCAGGGTGATGGTGGCGTCGCTGCCCTTGGGCGTGTCCTCGATGCGGCCCTCGCCGATGAATTGCGGCGTGCCGTTGCGGTCGGTGGTCATCACGCGCAGGTTGCCGGCCGGCAGGCTGTCGAAGGCGCGCAGCTTCAGCGTGCTGGTCACGGTATTGCTGCCGCCGGTGTTGAAGTCGCGGTTGGTCGCCGGTTGCGGCGGGGTCCAGTGGCCGCCCGTTTCATACAGCAGGGTGCGTTCGCAATCGAGCTGGCGCGTTTCGTACAGCGGCACCTGGCTGACGCTGCCGTCGGGCAGGTTCACCGCGCCGGGCAGGGTGTAGCTGCGGTAGTCGGCGACCGAGCCCTGCTGCGGCATGTCCGCCGCCTGCGCCTTGGCGTTGAAGGACATCATCCGCGGCGCGGCGGCCGGCATCGGGCCGGGCGTGCGGGTGATCTGCGGCTCGCCGGCGATCAGGGTCAGGTGCACGTCGTTCCAGTCGCGGCCGCTGCGGTTGGCGATGCTGGCGCGCGATTCGAAGCGCAGCTTGCAGCCGGCGCCCGGCAGCACGGTGCCGATATACGCCGCGCGCCAGCCGAGGCCGGCGGTGGGATAGCTCAAGGTGGCGCGCGCATTGCCGGCCCTGGCCGCATCCACGCGCAGTTCCAGGCTGGAGCCGGTATTGAAGTGGCCGCTGGCGCGCACCGCCGCGTAGTCGCGGATCAGGCTGGTGCGGCCGCTGGCATCGCTCACCAGCAGGCCGTTGCCGGCGCGCAGCAAGGTGCCGCTGGCCAGTGGCTGGCCGTTGCTGCCGAGCACTTCCACCGGCTGGCCGACCAGGCTGCCCAGCGCGGCGTCGCGGCCCTGGGCCAGCAGCAGGCGCTGCGAC
Organism: Dyella marensis; assembly: GCF_049532885.1. Taxonomy (NCBI): domain Bacteria; kingdom Pseudomonadati; phylum Pseudomonadota; class Gammaproteobacteria; order Lysobacterales; family Rhodanobacteraceae; genus Dyella; species Dyella marensis. The sequence continues at coordinate 3,266,429 of NZ_CP064029.1, read as the reverse complement.
AGCACCTTGGCGGCGTCGCCTTCGACGTCGAGCGAGAGCGCTTCGGTATCGAGAAAGGCGGGCAGGCCGCCGAGGCTTACGTCCTGCACACCCTGCTGCAGATCCAGCCGGCGCGGTTCGCGCGCCATGGCGTAGCCGCTGTCCACGCCGCTGCCATCGCCGCCGGTGAACAGGGAGGCGTCGTCGCTGCGGTACAGGGTCAGCTCGGTGCGTTCGGGCGTGGCCGCGGCGGCGGTGCCGGCCAGGGTGGTGGCGCAGGCCAGGGCGAGGGTGGTGAAGGGGAACTTGCTCACGGGCGAACTCCTTTCGTTGGGCGCCGCCGATCTTACGCAGCGCGCATGAAGATGCGGCATCCGTGGCCGCCAATGCGTTAACCCCGGATCGCGCCGGCTGCGTTGTGGCCGACCCGGAGGAATTCAGTGCGTGGCGAAGAAGCCGCGCAGCGCGGCCAGGTCGCGCGTGAGCGCAAGGCCCAGCGCCAGCAGGATGCGCGCCTTCTGCGGGCTGAAATCCTCGCCCGCGATAAAGCCCGTCTCCTGCAGGTAGCGCCGCTGCGCCACGCTCCCCAGGGGCGAGCGGGTGCACTGCACCACCGCGATACCGCCGGCGATGGCCGCTTCCAGCGCGATGCGCTCGGCCTGGGTGACCAGGCCCGGCGCCAGGCCCGCGGAGACGATGCCTTGCGCACCCTTGGCCAGTGCGGCTTCGATCATGGTGTCGTCGGCGCCGACGTACGAATAGGCGATGTCCACGCGCGGCGGCCGCGCATCGTCGGGCAATGCCGTGAACGCCGCGCCGGGGGCATGGCGGCCTTCGGGACGGCGGCGGTAGCGGATGCGGTCCGGATCGACCGTGCCGAGTACGCCGTGATCCATCGAGCGGAACGTATCCAGCCGCAAGGTGGAAACCTTGATCACGTCGCGCGCCGGATAGATGCCGTCGTTGAACACCACCAGCACGCCGCGCCCGCGCGCATCCGCATCGCCGGCCACGCGGATCGCACCCAGCAGATTGGACGGCGCATCCGAACCCACCGCGCTCAATGGCCGCTGCGAACCGGTAAGCACCACGGTCTGCGGGATATCCAGCGTGAGGTTGAGGAAGAACGCGGTTTCTTCCAGCGTGGCCGTGCCGTGCAGGATCACGAAGCCGGCCAGCTCCGGCTGCTCGCGCGACAGGCGCCGCAGGGTGGCGCGCAGCTCGAACCAGTCGGCCATGGTGAGATTGTTGCTGCCCACCGAACGGAACGGCACCGGCACCGCTTCGGCCACGCCGGCGATTTCAGGCACGCGCGCGAGGATCTGCGCGACGTCCAGCTTGCTGCCGTGCTCCGGGTAATCCATCAGGTCGGTGCTGGAAGTGCCCAGCGAGGCGATGGTGCCGCCGCAGCCGATGATGGCGACGCGGGGGAGGGCGAATGTCGTGGACATGACGGCGGGATTCCTTCGCAACTCAAGTCGGCGCCAGATGCGCGCCAGCCGCGAAGCTTAGCTAATGCGTCATCCCGGCGCAGGCCGGGATCCAGTAGCGATGCGCTGCATGGAGATACGGGCCCAAAAAGGTCGGGCCTTTGAAGCTTCCAGCGATGGTCGAACGGTGACGTTACTGGATCCCGGCCTGCGCCGGGATGACGCTGGTTGGCGGTGTGTTGCCTATCAGGCCTGCTCAGCCGCGTCGCGGATCGCCTGCGGCAGCGGCACCGGCTTGCCCGTGTGCGGGTTCATCCAGACCATCACCACGTGGCCGTCGCTGTACAGCTTGTCCGGCTGTTCCGCATCGACGATGCGATGCCCGATGGTCATCGAGCTGTTGCCCAGGCGCAGGCAGAACAGTTCCACCTGCAGTTGCGCCGGCCATTCGATCGGGAAGCGGTAGTTGATCTCGCTCGCCGCCAGCACCGGCATCGATTGCTCGTCGAACCACGGCCCGGGCACGTGCTTCAGCCACTGCAGCCGCGCTTCTTCCAGATACGTGAGGTAGTTGGAATTGTTGACGTGGTTGAAGGCGTCGAGATCACGCCAGCGCACGCCGATGGAGGCGGTGAACAGCGGCTGGACTTCCGCCGCGGCATCCGCGGCGGGGCTCGATTCGGTGATGGTGAAACTCATGCGGTCTTCTTCCGTACGGCCTTGGTGTCGCGGCCATTGCTCTTCTGTGCACCGGTCTTCTGCGCGCCGTTCTTCGGCGCATCGTTCTGCGCCTGCGCCGGCTTGATGCCCAGGTGCGGCGCAAGGAAGCGGCCGGTGTGCGAAGAGGCCGTCTCGGCCACCGCTTCCGGCGTGCCGGCGACCAGGATGCGTCCACCGCCGGCGCCGCCCTCGGGGCCGAGGTCGACGATCCAGTCGGCGGTCTTGATCACGTCGAGGTTGTGCTCGATCACCACCACGGTATTGCCCTGGTCCACCAGCTGGTGCAGCACGTCGAGCAGCTGCTCGATATCGTGGAAGTGCAGGCCGGTGGTGGGTTCGTCCAGGATGTACAGCGTGCGGCCGGTGTCGCGCTTGGACAGCTCCTTCGACAGCTTCACGCGCTGCGCTTCGCCGCCGGACAGCGTGGTCGCGCTCTGGCCCAGCTTGATGTAGTCCAGGCCGACCGCGCGCAGGGTTTCCAGCTTGCGCGCGATGGTGGGTACGTTCTCGAACAGCTTGAGCGCGTCTTCCACCGTCATGTCGAGCACGTCGGCGATCGTGTGGCCCTTGTAGGCGATCTCCAGCGTCTCGCGGTTGTAGCGCTTGCCGTGGCAGACGTCGCAGGGCACGTACACGTCCGGCAGGAAGTGCATCTCCACCTTGATCATGCCGTCGCCTTCGCAGGCCTCGCAGCGGCCGCCGCGCACGTTGAAGCTGAAGCGGCCGGCGGTGTAGCCGCGCGAGCGCGCTTCCGGCACCTGCGCGTACAGCTCGCGCAGCGGGGTGAACAGGCCGGTATACGTAGCCGGATTCGAACGCGGCGTGCGGCCGATCGGCGACTGGTCGATATCGACCACCTTGTCGAACAGCTCCAGCCCTTCGACCGACTTGTACGCCGCCGGCTGCTCGCTGGCGCCGTTGAGTTCGGCGGCGGCGAGGCGGAACAGCGTGTCGTTGATCAGGGTCGACTTGCCCGAGCCGGACACGCCGGTGATGCAGGTGAACAGGCCGGCTGGAATGGCCAGGTCCACGTTCTTCAGGTTGTTGCCGGTGGCGCCGCGCAGATGCAGCCAGGAGTCCTTGTCCTCCTGCTCGCGGCGCTCCTTCGGCACCTCGATCGCGCGGCGGCCCGAAAGATACTGGCCGGTGACCGAGCGCTTGGAGGCGAGGATGTCCTTCAGCGTGCCCTGCGCCACCACTTCGCCGCCGTGCACGCCGGCGCCGGGGCCGATGTCGAGCACGTGGTCGGCCAGGCGGATGGCGTCTTCGTCGTGCTCCACCACGATTACCGTATTGCCCAGGTCGCGCAGGCGGGTGAGCGTGCCGAGCAGGCGCTCGTTGTCGCGCTGGTGCAGGCCGATCGAAGGTTCGTCCAGCACGTACATCACGCCGACCAGGCCGGCGCCGATCTGCGAAGCCAGGCGGATGCGCTGCGCTTCGCCGCCGGACAGCGAGTCGGCCTGGCGGTCGAGCGTGAGGTAGTTCAGGCCCACGTCGTTGAGGAAGCTCAGGCGCTCGCGGATTTCCTTGACGATCTTCACCGCGATCTCGCCGCGCCAGCCGGTGAGGGTGAGGGTGTCGAAGAAGCCCAGCGCGTCGTCGATGGAACGCGAGGTGAGCGAGGGCAGGGCGTGGTCGGCGACGAACACGTTGCGCGCCGAACGGTTCAGGCGCTGGCCGTGGCAGTCGGGGCACGGATGGTCCGCGATGTACTTGGCCAGTTCCTCGCGCACCGCGGGCGATTCGGTTTCCTTATAGCGGCGCTCCAGGTTCGGCAGGATGCCTTCGAAGGAGTGCTCGCGGGTGACCTTGCCGCCGCGTTCGGTGAGGTAGCGGAACTGGATCTTGTCGTTGCCGCTGCCGTACAGCACGGCCTTCTGCACGCCGGCCGGCAGCTTCTGCCAGGGCGTGTCGACGTCGAAGCGGTAGTGGTTGGCCAGCGAGATGATCAGCTGGAAATAGTGCGCGTTGCGGCGGTCCCAGCCGCGGATCGCGCCGCCGGACAGCGGCAGCTCCGGATGGCCGACCACGCGCGCCGGATCGAACACCTGGGTCACGCCCAGGCCGTCGCAGGTGGGGCAGGCGCCGATCGGCGAGTTGAACGAGAACAGGCGCGGTTCCAGCTCCGGCAGCGAGTAGTCGCACACGGGGCAGGAATAGCGCGAGGACAACAGCTGTTCCGGTGCCTTCGTATCGTCCATGTCGGCCAGGATCACCAGCCCGTCGCCCAGGCGCAGCGCGGTCTCGAAGGATTCGGCCAGGCGCTGCTTGATGTCGTCGCGCGGGCGGAAGCGGTCGATCACCACTTCGATGGTGTGCTTCTGGCGAAGGGTCAGCGGCGGCACGGCGTCGAGCTCGTACACCACGCCGTCGACGCGTGCGCGCACGAAGCCCTGCGCGCGCAGCTGGTCGAACACCTGCACGTGCTCGCCCTTGCGCTCGCGGATCACCGGGGCCAGCAGCATGAAGCGCTTGTCCGGATCCAGCGCCAGGGTGGCGTCCACCATCTGGCTCACCGTCTGCGCTTCCAGCGGGATGCCGTGGTCCGGGCAGCGCGGCGTGCCGACGCGGGCGTACAGCAGGCGCAGGTAGTCGTAGACCTCGGTGATGGTGCCCACGGTGGAGCGCGGGTTGTGCGAGGTGGATTTCTGCTCGATCGAGATGGCCGGCGACAGGCCTTCGATATGGTCGACGTCCGGCTTCTCCATCATCGAGAGGAACTGGCGGGCGTAGGCCGACAGCGACTCGACGTAGCGGCGCTGGCCTTCGGCATAGATGGTGTCGAAGGCCAGCGAGGATTTGCCGGAACCGGACAGGCCCGTGATCACGATCAACTGGTCGCGGGGGAGGTCCAGATCGATGTTCTTGAGGTTGTGCGTGCGCGCGCCGCGGATGCGGATGGTGTCCATTGAACGCCGGGGAGAAGTCAGTAGGAGGGGGAAAAACTGCACTATACCAAACTCGCCAGGTCAGTTATTGCCGCTGGCGGGGTCGGGGAGGAATCGGGGGAGAAGCCTGAAAGTGGGGTTCCATCAAAGTGTTAACAAGTGGCTTGGCTTAATACGCGTTTTGGCCGCAAGGCCGATGCAGCGAGACCAGTACACATGCGCAAGTGGAAAGGATGGGGGCTCTCCCTGGCGCTGGTGGCATCCATGGGCACGGCCTCGGCCGCGACCCAGCCCAGCGAAGAGCAGGTGCGCCAGCTGATGGAAGTGGTGGGGGTGGGCAAGATGCTCAGCCAGATGAACAGCCAGGCCGTGACGGTGATGCAGCAGTCGCTGCCGTGCATCCCGGCCAGCTACTGGCAGGGCTACATGGACAGCAACGGCACCCAGCAATTCATCGGGCGGCTGGTGCCGATCTACCAGCGCCATTTCAGCGCCGACGAGATCGACGGCATGCTGAAGTTCTACCGGTCGCCACTTGGCCAGAAAGTGATCACCGAGATGCCGACCACCATGGGCGAGGCCAACCAGGCCGGGCTGCAGTGGAGCAAGGAGCGCAGCGACCAGATGATCGCCGAGCTCAAGCAGAAGGGCAGCCTCGACGCGGGCGGCCGCTGCCCGGCCGAACATGCGGCGGCGGCCACCGGCGTGGCGGCAGGCGCCGCGGCGGCGAATGCCGCCGGCGCCGATGACGACGACGAGGCCGCGGCCGAGGCGGCTCCGGCCAAGAAGGCGGCGCCGGCGAGCAAGGCGAAGGGGAAGGCGACGACCAAATCGAAGTCGACCAGAAAGGCCCCGGCCAAGAAGACGCCCGCCAAGACCACCACCAAGGCGCCGGCCAAGCCCGCCGCGGCGCCGGCCAAGCCGGCTGCCGATACCGGCAAGGCCAGCACGCCCGCGCAATAGCCGGGCGCCTGCCGGGGCCGGCGGACCGCCGGCGACACCCGCCTGGAGCGCGCCGAGGCCCGCCGGTTGGGGGTAACCGCGGAGCCGGAACGGGCCTGGCACCGCCGCCGCGAGCCAGGGTCGCCGGCGGCCGGGGCTATCGGATTGATCCTTGGGATTTTTTTGGTTATGATCGCCGGCTCGCGCAAGCGAGAACACCCAAGAGAATAACGACAGAAGGGATATTCCCATGAGTTATGCAGTCATCAAGACCGGCGGCAAGCAGTACCGCGTCCAGCAGGGCGACGTCCTGCGCGTGGAGCTGCTGAACGCCGAAGAAGGCGCCAGCGTGAAGTTCGACGAAGTGCTGCTGGTGGGTTCGGGCGAGACCATCACCGTCGGCGCGCCGACCGTGACCGGCGCCACCGTCTCCGCCACCGTGCGCAAGCATGGCCGCGCCGACAAGGTCCGCATCATCAAGTTCCGCCGCCGCAAGCACCACAAGAAGCAGCAGGGACACCGTCAGCATTTCACCGAAGTCGAGATCACGGGCATCAACGCCTGATCCGCCAATCTGGAGTAATCAGTCATGGCACATAAGAAAGGCGTAGGTTCTTCGCGCAACGGCCGCGATTCGAACCCGAAGTATCTCGGCGTCAAGATCTACGGTGGCCAGGCCATCGAAGCCGGCAACATCATCGTGCGTCAGCGCGGCACCAAGTTCCATCCCGGTACCGGCGTGGGCCTCGGCCGCGACCACACCCTGTTCGCGCTGGTCGACGGCACGGTCGAGTTCAAGACCCGTGGCGAGAAGAACCGCAAGTACGTGAACGTCGTCCAGGGCTAAGCCCGGCCGGCGCAGCGCAAGAGCCCCGCTTCGGCGGGGCTTTTGTTTTTGGGCGGGAACAGGAAATTGGGAATGGGGAATAGGGAATAGCTTAAGAGCCCCCGCACCCAGCCTCCTCTACAATTCCCGAGATCGCGTGGTTTTGCGATTCCCTATTCCCCATTCCCTATTCCCTATTCCCGGCACCCAAGCCATGAAATTTGTCGACGAAGCCATCATCAAGGTCCTGGCCGGTGACGGCGGCAACGGATGCATCAGCTTCCGTCGCGAAAAATTCATTCCCTTCGGCGGTCCCGACGGCGGCGACGGCGGCAGCGGCGGCTCGATCTGGCTGGTGGCCGACGAAGGCCTCAACACCCTGGTCGACTTCCGCCACCAGCGCGCGTTCAAGGCGCAGCGCGGCGAGAACGGCATGGGCAGCGACATGTACGGCAAGGGCGGCGACGACACCGAAGTCCGCGTGCCGGTCGGCACCGTGGTCACCAATGTCGACACCGACGAAATCATCGGCGACCTCACCGCCCACGGCCAGCGCCTGCTGGTGGCGCAGGGCGGCAAGGGCGGCCTGGGCAACATCCATTTCAAGAGCTCGGTGAACCGCGCGCCGCGCAAGTCCACGCCCGGCACCCCGGGCGAGGTGCGCGAGCTGAAGCTGGAGCTGAAGCTGCTGGCCGACGTCGGCCTGCTCGGCTTCCCCAACGCCGGCAAGTCCACCTTCATCCGCGCCGTGTCGGCGGCCACGCCGCGCGTGGCCGACTACCCGTTCACCACCCTGCACCCGAACCTGGGCGTGGTCAGCCTGGGGCCGGACCAGAGCTTCGTGATCGCCGACATCCCCGGCCTGATCGAAGGCGCCGCCGAGGGCGTCGGCCTGGGCATCCAGTTCCTGCGCCACGTGGCGCGCACGCGCCTGCTGCTGCACCTGGTAGACATCGCGCCGATCGACGGCTCCGACGTGGTGGAACAGGTGCACGCCATCGAGCACGAGCTGCAGAAGTTCGACCCCGAACTGCTGCAGCGCCCGCGCTGGCTGGTGCTGAACAAGGCCGACGTGCTGCCGGAAGACGAGCGCCAGGCCGTGGCCGAGGACATCGTGCAGCGCCTGGGCTGGACCCAGCCGTGGTTCCTGGTCTCGGCCATCGCGCGCGACAACACCCTGGCGGTGTGCCAGCAGATCCAGCGGTTCTTCGAGGCGCAGCGCGAAGTGCAGGAAGGCCGCACCGACATGCTGCCGGGCGACGTGCGCCTGCGCGGGGACGCGCCGCACGACTGAGCGCGCGCGCCACGCCGTCTCCCGCGCCGTCCCGCGCCCCGCCCGGAGCACCCCGCACGCATGAAGCTGCAAGCCCGCATCGCCGGCTACCGCCGGCTGCGCGAACAAGCCCTGTGGCGGCTGCTGGCCGCCGACCACGCGCCGGAACTGATCGGCCTGCTGCAGTCCCTGTTGCAGGACGGCGAGCGCCGGCTGCCCGCCTCGGCCCTGCATGAGCGCCTGCAGGACCACCTCGACACCATCAATGCCTCCGAGCTGCCCACCGAGCTGCCGCGCACCGCGCAGGCCTACGTGGCGCACTGGCTGGCGCAGGGTTATCTCGAACGCCGCCTGCCGGAAGGTTCGAGCGAAGAGGAATACGAGCTGTCGGCGCAGGCCGTGCAGGCCGTGCGCTTTATCGCCGGGCTGCACTCGCCGCGCCACGCCGCCACCGAAAGCCGCCTGTCGCTGGTGATCCAGCAGCTGGTGCAGCTGGCCGAGCAGACCGAGACCGATCCCGCCACGCGCCTGGACAGCCTGCTGGCCGAACGCGCGCGCCTGGACGCCGAGATCGAACGCGTGCGCAGCGGCAAGCTCGACGCCGTCGGCGGCCAGCGCGCGCTCGAACGCACGCGCGAGGTGATCCAGCTCGCCGACGAACTGGCCGAGGATTTCCGCCGCGTGCGCGAGGATTTCGAACGCCTCAATCGCGAATTCCGCGAACGCATCATCGACGACGAAGGCCAGCGCGGCGACCTGCTCGACCGCCTGTTCGAAGGCGTCGACGTCATCGCCGACAGCGAGGCCGGCCGCAGCTTCGGCGCGTTCTGGAAACTGCTCAACAATGTGGAGCAGAGCAACCAGCTCGACGCCGCCATGGAAACCGTGCTGTCGCGCGGCTTCGCCCGCCGCCTGCAGCGCGAGGAGCGCCAGCTGCTGCGCGGCTTCACCCGCGTGATGCTGGAGCGCGGCGGCCAGGTGCACGACGTGATGCAGCACTTCGCGCGCAGCTTGCGCGGCTTCGTGCAGAGCCGCGGCTACCTGGAGCAGCGCCGCCTCAATCAACTGCTGAAGCAGGCCCAGGCCGAGGCGCTGCAGCTGCGCGACGAACTGGGCGCGCATCGCCGCCTGCCGCTCGAACTGCCGCTGACCGGCGCGCGCCTGCGTTCGCTCTCGCAGTGGCGCCTGCACGATCCGCGGCATGCGCGCATCGACGGGCGCATCGATCTCTCCGGCGCGGCCGCCATTTCGCTGGACAGCGTCGGTGCGCTGGTGGCGCAGTCCGAAATCAATTACCGCGGCCTGCGCCGCGACCTGCACGAACTGCTGCAGGACACCCCACAGCTGTCGATCGGCGCAGTGCTCGCCGCGCGTCCGGCCGAGCAGGGCCTGGGCAGCATCATCGGTTATCTCTCGCTGGCCACGCGCCATGGCGTGGTGGCCGAAGGCGAGCTGGAAGAAGTTTCGTGGCAGGGCGGCGACGGGCAGTGGCGCCGCGCGCGCGTGCCCCTGGTGTGGTTCATCAAAGAGAAACGCCATGAATTTGCATGAAGAAGCCGATCTGGCCGTAACGGTGCCGGCGCTGCCGGACGCGACCGCCAAGGGCGCGCTGTTCGATGGCGACACCGGTGTGCTGCCGCTGGAAGTGCGCCGCGTGCTGTGCCAGCTGCTGGCCGGCCCCAGCATCGACGCCGGCCGCCACGCCGCGCTGTGGCCGGTGCTGCTGCGCTACGAGGCCACCTTGCATTCGCAGCTGTGCGAGCTGTTCCTGGAACTGGTGATCGACCGCGAGGCCGGGGTCGCCTTCGCGCGCCAGGCCGACACCAGCGAACTCGACACGCCTGTGCTGCTGCGCTCGCTGCCGCTCACGTTCATCGACACCGTGCTGCTGCTGCACCTGCGCCAGCAATTGCTGGAAGGCGAGGCGCACGGGCGCCGCGCGGTGGTGGAAGAGGGCGCGCTGGTGGATGCGTTGTCGGTCTACGAAAGGAATTTCTCCACCGACCGCGCCGGCTTTGCCAAGCGCGTCGCCGCGGCGATCGCCAAGATGCGCGAGAGCCACGTGCTGGAACGCCTGCGCGGCAGCGAGGACCGCTACGAGGTCTCGCCCACGCTGAAGCTGCTGTTCTCGGCCGAGGACGTGCAGGCGCTGACCCAGGTGTACCGCGAGCTGCGCGGCGCGGACGTGGTGCTGCAGGAGGCTGCGGATGAGCAGTAAAAGCAAGGCGCCGGCGAAGACGGCCGCCGCCAAGAAAACGGCAAGTAAGGCCGTGGCGAAGCAGCCGAAGGCAAAGAGCGCGAGCGTCAGCGACAGGGCCGCGCCGAAGAAAGCGAAGGCAGCGAAGCCGGTTGAACCGATCCAGCCGCCTGTGGCGGTTGCCGCACCGGAACCTGATTCCGGCGCGGCATCTCCCGTGCGCCCGTCGAAAACCAAGACGGCACGCCCCGCCGCGCCTTCGCTGTTCCTCTCCGACCTGCCCGACCCGCGCGATGAGCAGTTCCGCATGCGCCGGCTGCAGGTGTTCAACTGGGGCACCTTCAGCGGCCTGGTCGATATTCCGATCGCCGAGAAGGGTTTCCTGTTCGTCGGCCGCTCCGGCTCCGGCAAGTCGACCCTGCTCGATGCGATGTCCGCGCTGCTGGTGCCGCCCAGCCTGGTCGACTTTAACGCCGCGGCGCGCGAAGCGGACCGCAGCGGCCGCGACCGCAGCCTCGCTTCGTACGTGCGCGGCGCCTGGGCCGACCAGCACGACAGCGACTCCGGCGAGATCGCCACCCAGTACCTGCGCAAGGGCAGCACCTGGTCGGCGCTGGCACTGGAATACCGCAATGCGCTGGGCGAGACGGTCTCGCTGATCCGCCTGTTCTGGATCGCCGGCAACGGCTCGGCCGCGGCCGACGTACGTAAGCACTACATGGTCACCGAGCGCGCGTTCGACGTGGCCAAGGAGATGGACGGCTTCGACCTGGACCTGCGCCGGCTCAAGGCCAGACTGGGCGACGAGGTGCATCATTTCGACGCCTTCGCCGGCTACGCGGAACGCTTCCGCCGCCTGCTCGGCATCCAGAACGACATGGCGCTGAAGCTGCTGCACAAGACGCAGTCGGCCAAGAACCTGGGCGACCTCAATCATTTCCTGCGCGGCTTCATGCTGGAGGAGCCGGAAACCTTCGCCGCGGCCGACCGCCTCGTCGCCGATTTCGCCGAGCTCGATGCCGCGCACAAGGCCGTGGTGATCGCGCGGGAGCAGGTGCAGACGCTGGCACCGGCGCGCCAGGCCTACGACGAACTGCAGGCGCTGCGCCGCGAGACTTCCGCGCTGCGCGAGCAGCAGCAGGGCGTGGACCTGTTCCGCGAACAGCGCCGCCTGCGCCTGCTGGACGACCGCCGCGCCGAACTCGATGTGCTGGCGCAAGGCCTGGAAGGCGAGCAGGCGCAGCGCAAGCAGGCGCTGGAGAACCACGACCAGCGCCTGGCCGATATGGAGCGCCAGCGCCGCGAGCAGGGCGGCGACGCGGTCGACCAGCTCGAACGCGAGCGCGCCCAGGTGCAGCGCGAACGCGACGAGCGCCTGCGCCGCCGCGACAAGCTCGAAAGCGCTTGCCGCGAACTGGGCTGGACCCTGCCGGGCACGGCGCGCGCGCTGGCCGAACTGGCCGGGCAGGCGCGCGAATTGGCCAGCGGCGTGCGCAGCCAGGGCGGCGCGCTGGAAGAACAGATGGACGCGATCAAGCGCGACAGCGGCCAGGCCGCGCAGCGCTTCGCTGCGGTGCGCGCGGAAATCGACGCGCTGAAAAAACACCCTTCGAATATCCCCGCGCCGATCCAGGCCATGCGCGCGCGGCTGTGCGAGGAACTCGGCTGGTCCGGGAACACCGTGCCGTTTGCCGGCGAGTTGCTGCAGGTAAAGGACGAATTCGCCGCCTGGCGCGGCGCGATCGAGCGCGTGCTGCACGGCTTCGCGCTGTCGCTGCTGGTGGACGAGCAGCAGTACGCGGCGGTGGCGGCCTGGGTCAACAAGACCCATCTGGGCGGCAAGCTGGTGTACTACCGCGTCGGCCGCGTGGAAGCCTTCGGCCAGCGCAAGCCGGACGGCCGTTCGCTGGTGCATCGGCTGGAACTGCGCGACCACGCGCATCGCGCCTGGCTGCAGGCCGAGCTGGCGCGCCGCTTCGACTACGCCTGCGTCGACAACGCCGCGGCGCTGCGCCAGGCCGACCGCGCGATCACGCGCGAAGGCCAGGTCAAGCATCCCGGCGACCGCTACGAGAAGGACGATCGCCGCGCCGCCGACGACCGCCGGCACTGGGTGCTGGGTTTCGACAACCGCGACAAGCTGGTGCTGTTCGAGAAGGAAGGCCAGGAACTGGCGCAGTCCATCGCGCGCACCGGCGACGCGCTGGCCCAGCTGAAGGCGCAGCGCGACCGCGACGGCGACCGCCGCGTCGCCGCCGCCGCGTTCGCCGGCATCGAATGGGAAGAGATCGACATCGCGCCCAAGCTGCAGCGCCTGGCCGATATCGAGGACCAGCTGCGGCAATTGAACGAAGGCGACGCAGGACTCAACGAGCTCGGCCGCCGCCTCGATGCCGAACGCGCGGCGCGGCAGCAAGCCGCCAAGTCCTACGAGGAAAGCGCGGCCGAACGCATCGCGGTGGAGCGCGAGCGCCGCGGCGTGGAAAACCAGCGCGAAGCCTGCGCCATGCGCGCCAGCGCCGCCGCGCTGACGCCGCTGCAGCAGGAAGGCCTGCAGGCCCGCCTGCCGGCGCAGCCGCTGCTGTCGCTGGAGAACATCGATCACCAGTTCCGCGCGCTGGAGCGCGCGCTGCACGAGGTGCTGGACGGCCAGGCCGAACGCGACCACCGGCTGGTGCAGTCGGTGGAGGAATGCTTCCGCGCGTTCTGCCGGCGCTGGCCGCAGGACAGCGCCGATTTCACTCCGCGCCTGGATTCCGCCGAAGGCTTCCTGGCCCGCCTGCGCCGGCTGGAGCTGGACGGCCTGCCCAAGCACGAGGCGCGCTTCTTCGAGCTGCTGCAGAGCCAGAGCAAGCAGGACCTGCTGGTGCTGCAGAAACATATGACCGAGGCGCGCAAGTCGATCGGCCAGCGCATGGAAGAGGTCAACGAAAGCCTGGAGCGCGTGCCGTTCAACCGCGGCACCTTGTTGCAGATCGAAGTGAGCGACCGCGGCCTGCAGGAAGTGCGCGATTTCCAGGCCCAGCTGCGCGACGTGCTGATGCAGCACCCCACCGAGGACCGCGAACGCGCCGAGGCGCAGTTCGCCGTGCTGCGCGGGCTGGTCGAGCGGCTGGGCGCACCGGATCCGGAACTGCGCCGCTGGCGCGAGCAGGTGCTGGACGTGCGCCTGCATGTGGAATTCATCGGCGTGGAGATCGAGGCGGAAACGCGGCGCCAGGTTGAGGTCTACCGCAGCGGCGCCGGCAAATCCGGCGGCCAGCGCCAGAAGCTGGCCACCACCTGCCTGGCCGCGGCGCTGCGCTATCAGCTCGGCGGCGACGACGGCCATCTGCCGCGCTACGCGCCAGTGGTGCTGGACGAGGCCTTCGACAAGGCCGACAACGAATTCACCGCGCTGGCAATGAATATCTTCGAGAACTTCGGCTTCCAGATGGTGGTGGCGACGCCGCTGAAGTCGGTGATGACGCTGGAGCCGTTTATCGGGGGCGCGTGCTTCGTGGACATCAACGGAAGGCACGATTCGGGCGTGCTGTTGATCGAGTACGACGCGGAGGAGAGGCGGCTGGCGTTGCCGGAGAAGGCGCGCGAGGCGGTGGCGTAGGTAAGGGGCCGGGAACGCCACGGCTCGCCCGTCATTCCGGCGTAGCGCCACGGCTCGTCATTCCGGCGCAGGCCGGAATCCAGTGGCGCCAGGATTGGTTTGTCGCGAAAAGCACAAGGCCCAGCCTTTTGGCGTTCTCGCTTGCGTGCAGCGCCTCGTTACTGGATTCCGGCCTGCGCCGGAATGACGAGCAGGGTGCGCCGGCTGGTTTTCCCAATAACGAAAGGGCCGGCTTTCGCCGGCTGGTTTTCCCAATAACGAAAGGGCCGGCTTTCGCCGGCCCTTTGCGCCAACCCGATTCGCTTGATAAAGCCGGCTTACGCCAGCTCGCGGATCTTCGCGTTGAGGCGGCTCTTGTGGCGAGCGGCCTTGTTCTTGTGGATCAGGCCACGCGAGGCGTAGCGATCCATGACCGGCTGGGCGGCGGCGAACGCCTCGACAGCGGCAGCCTTGTCCTTGTTCTCGATGGCCTTGACGACCTTCTTGAGGGCGGTGCGCACCATGGAACGGGCGCTGACGTTGCGCAGGCGGCGCTGCTCGGACTGGCGCGCGCGCTTCTTCGCGGACTTGATGTTGGCCAAGGTAGAACTCCGAAATAGCTTGGGTTGGTTGGAAAAAGGGGGCGATTATGACGGTAATGGGTCGTTGCGTCAACAGCTTAGCGACACCTGGACCGTGCGGATGGGGCCTGCGGGCGGGGGTGGCGGGCCGGTCCCATGAACAGAAGCGGGATTTTGCCACAAACGCGCTGTGTTCCCGCCCGCGGCCGCTGTCAGACTACGCGCTTTGCCGGCGCCGCCAGGGGGCGGAGCGGGCCAGCTTCCATCGATGACCACCACAACAAGAAAGGCACCGGCGCGCGCATGAAGTCACCCAGCATGTTCCGAGGGCTGCTGTCGTTCAGCGGCATGACCATGATTTCGCGCGTGCTCGGGCTGGTCCGGGATATGTCGATCAACGCGGCTTTCGGCGCCAATGCGGCCACCGACGCATTCTGGGTGGCGTTCCGCATCCCCAATTTCATGCGCCGGCTGTTCGCCGAGGGCTCGTTCTCCACCGCCTTCGTGCCGGTGTTCACCGAGGTGAAGGAAAAACGCAGCCACCAGGAGCTGAAAACGCTGATGTCGCGCGTCTCCGGCACCCTGGGCGGGGTGCTGATGCTGATCACGGCGCTGGGCGTGATCTTCGCGCCGCAGGTCACCACGCTGTTCTCGCCGGGCGCGATCGAGACGCCGGAGAAGTTCGAGCTCACGGTCAACCTGCTGCGCCTGACCTTCCCGTTCCTGCTGTTCGTCTCGCTGACCGCGCTGTCCGGCGGCGCGCTCAACAGCTTCCACCGCTTCGGCCTGCCGGCGCTGACGCCGGTGATCCTCAACCTGTGCATGATCGCCGGCGCGCTATGGCTGGCGCCGCGGCTGCATACGCCGATCATGGCGATGGGCTGGGCGATCCTGGCGGCGGGCATGCTGCAGCTGCTGTTCCAGCTGCCGGCGCTGCGCCAGCTGGACCTGCTCACCCTGCCGCGCTGGGGCTGGAGCCATCCGGAGGTGCGGCGCATCCTCAAGCTGATGGTGCCGACCCTGTTCGGCTCCTCGGTGGCGCAGATCAACCTGCTGCTGGATACGGTGATCGCCTCGCTGCTGTTCATCGGCTCGCAGAGCTGGCTGTCCCAGGCCGACCGTTTCCTGGAGCTGCCGCTGGGCGTGTTCGGCGTGGCGCTGGGCACGGTGATCCTGCCGTCGCTGTCGCGCCACCACGTGGCCACCGATGGCGAGGGATTTTCCAAGGCGCTGGACTGGGGGCTGCGCATCACCCTGCTGATCGCGGTGCCGGCGATGTTCGCGCTGATGCTGCTGGCCGAACCGCTGGTCGCCACCCTGTTCCAGCATGGGCGCTTCACCCCGTTCGATACGCGCATGGCCACGCTGTCGATCTCCGCGCTGAGCTTCGGCCTGCCGGCCTTCGCCCTGGTCAAGGTGGTGCTGCCGGCCTTCTACGCGCGCCAGGACACGCGCACCCCGGTGCGCGCCGGCGTGGCCTCGCTGATCGCCAACATGGTGCTGAACGTGCTGTTCCTGGCCGTGCTGTACGCGCTGTGGGCGCCGGCCGAGGTGAAGCAGGGCGCGCTGTTCGAAGGCCTGGCCAAGGTGCCGGGCCTGCACATGGCGCTGGGCGTGGCCAGCGCGGCGGCCAGCTATATCAACCTGGCCCTGCTGTGGTATTGGCTGCGCAAGGCCGGGGTGTACCAGCGGCAGCCGGGCTGGATGCGCCATCTGGGCCGGCTGGCGCTGGCCTGCGCGGTGATGATCGGCGTGCTGCTGGCGGGGCTGTGGCTGTGGCCGGATTGGACCGCGGCGGACAAGTGGGCCCGCGTGTGGCATCTCGCCGCGCTGGTCGGCGCCGGCGGTGGCGCCTATCTCGCCACGCTGTTCGCCGCGGGCTTCCGGCTGCGTGAACTGCGCGGCGTTTGATGCGCCGCCGCAGGCTGCGGTCCTACGGCTATACTCGCGCGATGACCAGACTTTCCAGGGATATCGCCGGTCCGTGCCTGGCGCCCGGCGGTAGCGTAGTCGCCGTCGGCGCGTTCGACGGACTGCATCGCGGGCACCAGGCGCTGCTGACCGAGGTGCACGAGCGCGCGCAGGCGACCGGCCTGACGCCGATCGTGGTGAGTTTCGAGCCGCTGCCGCGCGCCTTCTTTTCGAAGGAGCCGGTGCCGCGCCTGTCCAGCGTGCGCGAGAAGTTGCTGGGTTTCGAGGCGGCTGGGGTGAAGAAGGCGCTGATCCTGCGCTTCAACCACGAGCTCACCTCCATGCCGGCGGAAGACTTCGTGCGCCGCGTGCTGGTCCAGCGCCTGGGCACCCGCGAGGTGTGGGTCGGCGGCGATTTCCGCTTCGGCCACAAGCGCGGCGGCGACGTCGCCCTGCTGGAAAAAATGGGCGCGGAACTGGGCTTCGCCGCCCGCGTGATGCCGCCGGTGCTGCTCGACGGCGCCCGCGTCTCCGCCACCCGCGTGCGCATGCTGCTGGCCGCCGGCGAGTTCTCCGGCGCCGCGCCGCTGCTGGGCCGGCCCTTCGTGATCGAGGGCAAGGTGGAATACGGCAACCAGCTCGGCCGCGAACTGGGCTACCCCACCGCCAATATCCACCTGCGCGACCGCGTGCCGCCGGTGCAGGGCATCTTCGCCGTGCGCGTGGGCCTGGGCGAGGGCGAATGCGCTTGGCCGGGGGTGGCCAGCCTCGGCGTCCGCCCCACCGTCAACGAAGTGGCCCAGCCGCTGCTGGAAGTGCACCTGTTCGATTTCGAAGGCGACCTCTACGGCCAGCGCATGGCGGTGGAGTTCGTGGCCAAGCTGCGCGACGAGCTGAAATTCGACGGCCTGGACGCGCTCACCGAGCAGATCCGCCGCGACGCCCGCATGGCGCGCGAGGTGCTCGGCATGAATCCGCGCCTGACCGAGGCATGGACTTGAGCTTTCCGCTTCAAGCCGGCGCTTCCACGCCGGCCGCACACCCCACGGCGACGGCACGAGGGCCGCGCCCGACAACCCCGATGGCATCCGAGCAATGACCCAGGATTACAAGAACACCATCAACCTGCCGCAGACGGACTTCCCGATGCGCGGCGACCTGCCCAAGCGCGAGCCGCAGTGGCTGGCGGAATGGGAAACGGTCGGCCGCTACGCGCAGATCCAGCAGCGCACCGCCGGCCGCGACAAGGTGTTCGTGCTGCACGACGGCCCGCCGTACGCCAACGGCGTGATCCACCTGGGCCATGCGGTGAACAAGGTGCTCAAGGACGTGGTGGTGAAGTCGCGCCTGCTGGCCGGCTACCGCTCGCCCTACGTGCCGGGCTGGGACTGCCACGGCCTGCCGATCGAAATCGCGGTGGAAAAAAAGCACGGCAAGGCCGGCGACAAGCTCGACGCGGTGGCCTTCCGCCAGAAGTGCCGCGAGTACGCGCAGGCGCAGATCGACCTGCAGCGCACCGACTTCAAGCGCCTGGGCGTGCTCGGCGACTGGCAGAACCCGTACCGCACCATGGACTTCAAGTTCGAGGCCGACATGCTGCGCGCGCTGGCGCGCATCGTCGACAACGGCCATGTGATGCGCGGCTTCAAGCCGGTGTACTGGTGCTTCGACTGCGGCTCGGCCCTGGCCGAGGCGGAGATCGAATACGCCGACAAGGTCTCGCCGGCGATCGACGTGGCCTACGACGCGCTCGACCCGAAGGCGCTCGCCGCCAGGTTCGGCGTGGACGCGGGCGACGCTATCGTGGCCATCCCGATCTGGACCACCACGCCGTGGACGCTGCCGGAAAGCCAGGCGGTGTCGATGGGTGCGGAACTGGAATACGCCCTGGTCGAAGGCCCCGCGCGCGACGGCCGCCGCGTGCTGCTGGTGCTGGCCTGCGCGCTGGTGGAGAAGGCTTCGCATCGCTATGGCGTGGAGCATCCGCCGGTGCTCGGCCACGTCGCCGGCCAGGCGCTGGAAGGCGTGCTGCTGCAGCACCCGTTCTACGAGCGCACGATTCCCGTGCTGCTCGGCGAGCACGTGTCGGCCGAAGACGGCACCGGCGCGGTGCACACCTCGCCCGACCACGGCGTGGAAGACTTCGTGGTTTCGCGCAAGTACGGCATCGAGACGCTCAACTACGTCGAGCCGCGCGGCACCTATCGCGCGGACACGCCGCCGGCCGGCGAGCTGGCGCTGGCCGGCACCCATCTGTGGAAGTCCAACGACGCCATCGTCGAGATGCTGCGCGGCCGCGGCGTGCTGCTGGCCCACCACAAGATCGAGCACAGCTATCCGCATTGCTGGCGCCACAAGACGCCGGTGATCTTCCGCGCCACCCCGCAGTGGTTCATCAGCATGGAGCAGGCCGGCCTGCGCAAGGCGGCGATGGATTCCATCCGCCAGGTGCGCTGGGTGCCGGGCTGGGGCGAGGAGCGCATCGCCGGCATGGTCGGCGACCGCCCGGACTGGTGCATCTCGCGCCAGCGCACCTGGGGCGTGCCGATCGCGCTGTTCGTGCACAAGGGCACGCAGGAGCCGCATCCGCGCTCGGTCGAGCTGCTGGAGCAGGTGGCGAAGCGCGTGGAGCAGGGCAGCATCGACGCCTGGTACGCGCTCGATCCGGCCGAGCTGCTCGGCGACGAGGCCGCGGACTACGAGAAGGTCAACGACGTGCTCGACGTCTGGTTCGATTCCGGCGTCACGCATTTCGCCGTGCTCGGCCAGCGCCCGGAGCTGCAGCAGGGCGATGCCGATTCGTACAAGGTGATGTACCTGGAAGGCTCGGACCAGCACCGCGGCTGGTTCCAGTCCTCGCTGCTCACCTCGGCCGCCATCCACGGTCGCGCGCCCTACGACGACGTGCTCACCCACGGCTTCACCGTGGATGCGCAGGGCCGCAAGATGTCCAAGTCGCTGGGCAACGGCATCGAGCCGCAGGACATCATGAAAAACCTGGGCGCGGACATCCTGCGCCTGTGGATCTGCTCCACCGACTACCGCAACGAGATGTCGCTGTCGGACGAGATCCTCAAGCGCGTCTCCGACATGTACCGCCGCATCCGCAACACGGCGCGCTTCCTGCTGGGCAACCTGGACGGCTTCGATCCCGCGCGGCACCTGCTGCCGGTGGAAGACTGCCTGCTGCTGGACCAGTGGGCGGTGCAGCAGGCCTACGACACCCAGCAGGCGGTGGCGGCGGCCTACGACCGCTACGATTTCCCGGAGATCGTCCAGCGCGTGCAGAACTTCTGCACCAACGAGCTGGGCGCGCTGTACCTGGACATCACCAAGGACCGCCTCTACACCATGCCGACCGACAGCCGCGGCCGGCGCAGCGCGCAGAGCGCGATGTACCGCATCGCCGAGGCGCTGGTGCGCTGGCTGGCGCCGGTGCTGAGCTTCACCGCCGAGGAAATCTGGAAGGCCCTGCCGGGCCAGCGCAGCGATAGCGTGCTGTTCGAAACCTGGTACGACGGCCTGTCCGCCGCGCAAGGGTCGCCGGAGCAGCGCCGCTACTGGTCCGACCTGCTGGCCATCCGCGACACCGCCTCGCGCGTGCTCGAAGGCATGCGCAAGGCCGAGCAGATCGGTGCCTCGCTGGAAGCGAAGCTGGCCATCCACGCCGACCCCGCGCTGGTGAGCCGCTATGCGCCGGCAGCCGATGAGCTGCGCTTCTTCTTCATCACGTCCGACGTGCGCCTGGACGTGGCCGGCGGCCAGCCGGACACCGCCGTGCTGTCGGAGCTGGAAGGCGCGGACGTGTGGGTGTCGGCCACGGTCAGCGACGCGGCCAAGTGCGTGCGCTGCTGGCACCGCCGCGACGACGTCGGCCAGCATGCGCAGCATCCGGAACTGTGCGGACGTTGCGTGAGCAATGTCGACGGCCCGGGCGAAGACCGCCGCTGGTTCTGAAGACGCGGGCGGCCGGCGCGAGCCGGCCGCTTTCTTTGAGTCCCTTGCATGGACGACGCATGAGCAAGCAACCCAACGCCCTGTCCTGGCTGTGGCTGTCCGCCCTGGTGATCGTGCTGGACCAGGCGAGCAAGTGGTGGGCGCTGTCCGCGCTGCAGCCGGCCGGCGTGCAGCACGCCGTCATCCCGGGCTTCCTCAACTGGACCCTCGCCTTCAATACCGGCGCCGCCTTCAGCTTCCTGGCCGACAGCGCCGGCTGGCAGCGCTGGTTCTTCGTCGGCCTGGCCGTGCTGATCAGCGGCGCCCTGCTGGTGTGGCTCAAGCGCACCGCGCGCGCCGACTGGCGCACCGCGCTGCCGCTGGGCCTGATCATCGGCGGCGCCCTGGGCAACCTGATCGATCGCCTGCACGCGGCCCAGGTCACCGACTTCATCCAGGTCCATTACCAGGACTGGTACTACCCGGTGTTCAACATCGCGGACTGCGGGATTACCGTCGGCGCCGTGCTGCTGATCGCTTTCGGCCTGTTCACCGGCAAGCAGGCCGGGGGCGTGGGATAATTCCGGTCTCGGCGCCCCGCGCGCCGGCCAGCGACAGTCGAGGCTTCACGTGGACATTCTTCTCGCCAACCCCCGCGGCTTCTGCGCCGGCGTCGACCGCGCCATCGCCATCGTCGAGCGCGCGCTCGAGTCGTACGGCGCGCCCATCTATGTGCGCCACGAGGTGGTGCACAACCGCTACGTGGTGGACAAGCTGCGCGCCAGCGGCGCCGTATTCGTCGAGGAACTGCACGAAGTGCCCGACGGCGCCACCGTGATCTTCAGCGCGCACGGCGTGTCCAAGGCGGTGCGCGAAGAGGCCGACAGCCGCAAGCTCAACGTGTTCGACGCCACCTGTCCGCTGGTGACCAAGGTGCACATGGAAGTGGCGCGCCTGGGCCGCACCGGCCGCAGCGTGGTGCTGATCGGCCATGCCGGCCATCCGGAAGTGGAAGGCACCATGGGCCAGTGGAACCCGGCCAATGCCGGCGAGATCCTGCTGGTCGAATCGGTGGAATGCGTGGCGAAGCTGGAGCCGCGCTTCCCGCACGAGCTGTCCTACGTCACCCAGACCACGCTGTCGGTGGACGACACCAAGGCGATCATCACGGCCCTGCGCGAAAAGTTTTCGGACATCGAAGGCCCGCGCAAGGACGACATCTGCTACGCCACGCAGAACCGCCAGGACGCCGTGCGCCGCCTCGCCGACGCGGTGGACCTGATGCTGGTGGTCGGCTCGGTCAACAGCTCCAACTCCAACCGCCTGCGCGAACTGGCCGAGAAGCAGGGCGTGCGCTCCTTCCTGATCGACGGCGCCGAACATATCCAGCGCGAATGGCTGGACGGCGTGCAGCACATCGGCCTTACCGCCGGCGCCTCCGCCCCGGAGAAGCTGGTGCGCGACGTGATCGCGCGCCTGCAGTCCTGGGGCGCGGGCGAAGTGCGCGAGCTGGACGGCGAAGCGGAGACCATCACCTTCGCGCTGCCGAAGGAGCTGCGGCTGGCGGAGGGCGGGACGTCGGCCAGGCTCTGAGGCCGCTCGACGTTTAAGAAAAAGGCCCGCTTGATGCGGGCCTTTTTGCATGCGGGTGCCGGAAACGGGTGCCCGATCGGTGCGGGCCGGGATGCCCTCGGATAAGCCGTGGCTCGGCGTTTCCGTCCAGATAAAGTATGTCCATGGATACCTTAAATTAAGGTATCCATGGACATACTTTAAGTGGCGATGTATGCTAAGTGCATGAAAAGCCTGAATGAACTCGTCCCAGCGCCGCGGCGCAAGCCTCCCTCCCTATCTGCTTTCCCCAGCGAGGTCGGCGCAAGGCTACGCCGCCAGCGCATGGCGTTTGGCTGGCGCCAGGCCGATCTCGCCGAACGGGCCGGTGTGTCCGTGCAAACCGTCAAGGCGATGGAGAAAGGGGAGTCCATCGCTTACGAAAGCCTGCTTCGACTGCTGCTTGCCCTCGGCCATGGCGCGGACTTCCTGCGCATGCTGGAGTCCCCCCACTTTCCGACGCTGCGCGCGCAGGAGCTTTATCTGGAGCTGTCGGCGACGGATACGCTGAAGGCCAGGCGCGTGCGGCCCGTGGCGGAGGCACCGCGGTGAACTTCACCGAGGCCTGGCTCCAGGCCAAGAACCACCAGCTCGAAGTCTGGACCGAGCATCTTCCGGAGCCCGTCCTGGTCGGTCGTCTCAACTACGAGACGGAAACCAAGGCCGGATATTTCGAGTGGAGCGACGAGGCGCGCGAGCGCCAGCTGCAGCTTTCTCCCTTCACGCTGCCGCTCCACGAAGCTGTCTGGTCCAGCCGGAACGCCGGCGACCTGCCCACGGAATATCGCGGCCTGCCGGGCATGCTCAACGACGCGCTGCCGGACGGCTGGGGCCTGTATCTGCTGGACAAGGCGCTGGCCCGGCTGGCGATCAAGCCGGAATACATTTCTCCCGCCGTCCGCCTGGCTTATCTGGGCCATCGCGCCTGGGGTTCGCTGAGTTTTCGCCCGGCCATCGATGACGATCACGGCGAGGAGATGTCGCTCGAAGTGCTCGGCCGAGGCGTCGAGGCGACCATCGAGGGCCATCTCGACGAGGTTTCCGACGAACTTCTGCGCGCGGGAAGTTCTCCTCAAGGCGCTCGTCCCAAGGTGATGGTGGACCTGTCGGACGACCATCGGCGCGCACGCGTCACCGCCGGTGTGCCGGAGCAGGGATACAGCGCATGGCTGATCAAGTTCGCCGCACGCAACGAACCGGCGGATGCTCCAATACTCGAACTCGCCTATATGCAGTGCGCCCGCGAAGCAGGCGTGGACGTGATGGAAAGCCTGCTGCTGGAGGTCAATGGCAAGCCGGCTTTCGCTACCCGCCGCTTCGATCGCGCGGCAGGCGCGCGGGTTTTCTGCCAGTCGCTGGGCGGACTGATTCATTTCTCGCATCGCGATCTCGGCCTCGATTATGCGAACGTGGCCGAGATCATGCAGGCGCTTTCGATACCGGAAGCGGCTTATCCGCAGGCTTATCGGCGTGCCGTATTCAATGCCGCGATGAGCGTGCGCGACGACCACGCCAAGAACTTCGCCTTCATGCTGGACCGCCGCGGCCAGTGGCAGCTGTCGCCGGCTTTCGATCTGACCTATATGGAAGGCCCCGGCGGACATCACACCACGACTTTCGCCGGCGGCACGTCGGCGGATCCCACGCGCGAGGATCTGCTTCGCCTGGCGGATCACTACCGCATCGATCGCGGCGAGGCTGCGCGGATCGTCGACGACATCGTGGCGGTCGCATCGGAGGCCGGTGCGGCAGCGCTCAAGCTCGGTGCGAACAAGCAGACGGTTGCCCCTGTCGCTCGCCGCCTGCAGGCCGTGGCGCGTTCGCTGTCCAGCGTTTGAGATAAGCATGGGTGAATAAGAAAGCCCCGGAAAGCACGCCTTTCGGGGCTTCCGTTTTTCAGCCGGCTTACTTGCCCGCAAACGCCTGCGTCGTCGCCTTCAGGTCGGCGATGGTCTGCGCCAGCTCGTTATTGGTCAGCACCTCGGCTGCCGAGCGCGCTTCCAGCGGGCCCAGGTTGCTGATCAGGTTGGCGGCCTTGGCCAGGATCGAGATGCTCAACTCGTTCATCGCCTGCTGGTGGGCCACGGCGTTCTGCTGCGACAGGTTGGTGGTGGCCACCGCGTTCGAATAGGCCAGGTTGGACAGCATGGCGGGCTGTTCGGCAATCGACTTGAGGTTGGCGATGGCGACGGCGCCGATGATGTCGTCGGGAAGATTGGCCATGGTGATGCTCCTTGGAATGATGGTGATGGGGTAGGGATGGCTTTGCGGTGCCTGCGGCGGGCAACCGTCAGGGCGCGTGCGGCGACGGTTCTTCGCCGGCGATGCTGCGGCCCAGGTCCTGGAACAGTTTTTCCGCGTTCCTGCCGATCTTCTCGATGGCCGAATCGTCGTTGCCGTCGGCGCTTTCGATCATCGATACGCACTTGGCCACCACGGCGAGGCGGATCAGGTTCATCGCCTGCTGCTGGGCCACCGCGTTCTGCTGGCGCAGGTTCTGGTTGAACACCTGCTGGGCCAGTTCGAGATTGGCCAGGATGGCCGGTTGCGCTTCGAGCGACTTCGCATTGGAGATGGCGATGGACTGCACGATGTCGTCTGGCAGCGAATCGCCCGAAGCCAGGTTCGGGGATGCCGGCCCGGCTTGCTCGTCCACTTCGTTGAGCCTGGCGCAGGCGCGCGCGACGGTGCCGATGTCGTCGCCTTGGGCAGGCACGATGCGCTGCGTCCTGGTATCGACGATCCGGTAGGCGGCGCCGGTGCCATGCCCGGTTTCCGCACCTGGTTCGTGCGCCGGCAGGAACGTGGGCTCGATGAGATATCGCTTCACTTCAAGGACTCCTTTCTTGAGGGGATGATCGTTGTCGGCTGGAAAAAGGCGCTGATCCTGCGACCGGATGCACAAGCAGGCCGCCGGCGGGAAGGGCGCGGCAGGGCTTTCGTGGTCAGGCGAATGGGAATGGCGCGGGGGTGTCCGAACGGAAGCCGCATCGGCGGCGGCCGGCCGCGCGTGTTCCATGCTGAGCGTGCGCAAGACGCGCCGCGATTCGACGATCCATGGTCCTGCCCCCTGTGTCGTGCCCCTGCCACGCAGCCCGCGGCGTAGCGCTGGCCGGGGCATCACAGCAGGCGGAGGAGCGGGCCGTCAAGGCAGCGGCGCGGGCATGGCAAGCGATGGCGGCGCCTGCCCGAACAGCACAAAAAAAAGCCCTGGAAAGCTTGGTTTCCAGGGCTTTTCTTGTTTTCGAGCTGGTGCCGGAAATAGGAATCGAACCTACGACCTACGCATTACGAATGCGTTTTAGTATTTACTAAAATCAATGAGTTATCCATTTAAACCGAATTGATGCCACACTTGTGCCACATTCATGGCAAGGGCAGCAAGCATGGCAACGTATCGGCGGCGAGGTCGGTATTCGTGGGAGGCGCAGGTACGCAGGCGCGGATGGCCGTCCCAGACCAAGACCTTCGATACCAAGGCGGAAGCTGAAGCCTGGGCCGCCATGATCGAGTCCGAAATGAACCGCGGCGTGTGGCTCGATCGCAGCGAAGCCGAGGCCATTACGCTCGGGGCACTTCTGGACCGCTACGAAACGGAAGTGGTGCCGGCATTGAAGGGCGCCATCAGGGAAAGGTCCGTGCTCCATCTGTGGCGGCAGACGCCCTTGGCGAAGCGGACGGTGGCCACCATCCGAAGTGGCGATGTCGCGCAGCAACGCGACACCTGGCTGGCAGATGGACTGGCTCCAGCTACTGTACTGCGACGCTTGGCACGCCTCTCGCATCTGTTCAATACGGCACGGAAGGAGTGGGGCATGGAGAGCCTCTCAAATCCCGTGGAGCTTGTGCGCAAGCCCACGCCGAACAATGCACGCACGCGGCGGGTTGCGACGCCCCCTGGCACCAGCCGTAATCGCAGTCGCACGCAAGACGAGCTATCACGCATCATTGAGGCCAGCGAGTCGCGTGTGCTTCCTACAATCATCACGCTGGCGGTAGAGACGGCGATGCGGCGTAGCGAGATCGCCACGTTGCGCTGGGAGAACGTCGATTTGGAGCGACGAGTAGCGCATCTGCCGGACACGAAGAATGGCAACAGCCGCGACGTACCACTGTCGAAGGCCGCAGTGGATGCGTTTGCCGCGCTGCTGCCGAATCGCGAGGGCAAAGCACGTCGGCGCAAGACACCGGCTGTACCCTCCTCTCTTAATGGCCCGGTCTTTGCGGTCCATCCAGATGGCATTACTCAGGCATTTGAGCGCGCCGTACAGCGAGCTCGAAAAGCATACGAAGTAGAATGCGTGGAGCACGGTCGCGAACCAAAACCCAGTTTCCTGAGAGACTTGCGATTTCACGACCTTAGGCATGAAGCTACTTCTCGCCTGGCCTCGCGTTTCCAACTTCACGAGCTGGCAAAGATTACTGGTCACCGTGACACGCGGATGCTTCTGCGGTACTACCATCCGGACGCAGCAGATCTAGCGAAGCGGATGTGCTGATTAGCGAGAGGAGCGTTGCGGACTTTGCCGTTAACGGCAAAGTCGATGGTGTGTACACATTGGCCGCAGCGCCGCAGGCGGCTGGAAAAGAATCGGTCCAGGCAGGTCTTGTGCACGAGAGGCGTTTAGGCAGGTGTTGCGCAGAAGTTTTCCGTTAACGGCAAACTTGGCGGACTAGTAAGGTTTCGCCACCACGTTGCGAAAAGGGCTTGCCGTTGTCGTCTCTGTGGCTAGGCATCCGCTTTTTGTGGCTATTGGTTCTAGGAGGGCAAGGTGACTTTTCCTGATGACGAGGCCGTATACATCTCCCTTCGAAAAGGGACGTATGAAAGGTTGCAAGCGGTCATTACGGACTTTGGCGTTGATTCAGTGATCGAATTCTTGGAGGCAATAGCGGATGGAAGTTTCGGCGTCTATGACATGAGCGAGTCGTCAAACGAGAACCTCGCTCGTGAACAAGAGTTTCAAGAGGAGGCTATCAATTATGATCAGGAGGTAAAAAAACTTTGCATCCTGCACTTCTTCAAAGAACCGCGCTACGTTGTAGATATGAGCCGATATCGGGAAATGATCGACATGGTGTCCGGACTGGACACGAACGTGCGGGAGGGCTTGGACAAATATCTCAACGAAAGCAAGATCCTTTCGGACATCTATCTCAAGGTCCGCAACCATTTTCAGCTCGGGGCGTTCGCGGCATGCCTTCACGGTGAACGGATCGAGTCTCGCGATTCATTACCCCGCCTTCCCAGCGTCGCTGACATTGACGGCAGATTTCAAATTGAGATGGGGGATGTTTATCGCCGCGCTGATCACACCGTTGCCAAGCGCATAGAGCAGGGTACGTGATGACTGGCGGCGCCCGATTTTTTCGATAGATACCGGTCTGGAGGTGCGGAAGTTTTCCGTTAACGGAAAAGTGGCCGGAGTTATCCACAGAACTTCCCGCACAACTATCGGAGCTATCTATGGGTAAGAAAACCTATGGGCTACCTATCGGTTTAGGGGAGGTCCGATTCAGCGCGTCGGAGAGGGCCAATTCGGCGTGACCATGGCTATGGCAGGGGGCCGATTCAGCGTAATCTTCAGGGCCGGATTCGGCGTGGATAACTCCAGTTACTAACAGGCTTAAAAACAGCCCCTCTGGGCCGACAGCCGTCATCGGCATCTGCATGGGGACCAGCTTGGTGTCAGTAGATCGTTCTGGCGTGTGCAGCAAAGGGGGCCGATTCGGCGTGCGCGTATCAGCTGGCAAGGGCAACCGGTGCTGACCTTGCGCCTTGCCAGCCGGTGATGGCTAATCTTTAAAGGGCACCGGTGGAGGAGACGCCATCAGCATGACGCCTCCAGTAACTCGTCTAACCTTTGCTTGCGGATAGACGACTAGTGCCGACCGCAATGCGAGTTGGAATTTCTTCTTGAAATCCTTGCCCGGGTCTTTGCCTTGGTATTCCTGGCCAAACTGTTCACGCAAGCTGGACCAGTGCACGATGGCGGGGCGCGCACCAATTCTGTGAAGGCGTTGCGCCAACCACATGTACACATCCATGGCTAGTGCGGAACCTTTCAGATCGGTGTAAGCACGTAGGTCCAATGGTACGGCGTGTTGTTTGAGGGTCTGATAATAGTCGTCGGAGAGCGTCATTGAGCCAGGCCAGAACGAACGCTCATGTTCTCTCGAAGAAAGCCATGCTTCGAAGTGCTTTATAGGCTTTCCATCGTATGTGTGAGCCCGATCTTCAGAGTTGTAACCGAGCGTCATGCGACATGCAGCCAGCGCCTGCACCTGTTTGCGAAACATGGTGAAACTGCCTCGTTTCCCACCATTGGATTGTTTGCCGAGCATACGAAGAAACCCGCTTGCGCTATCTCCAATTGGTATCTCTGGTGTGTTATGCCGAACTGCGTAAGTGTTCATCCATGCGAGCATGAGGCGAGGAAGTGCGCCATAGGGGAGGGGTTGCTGTACATAGTCTTGACCTGTCCATATGCGCCCAGCCTCGACCAGTAGCGCGACACGCCCCGATCTTCGCTCGAACGACGTGCCATTCACCTTTGATCTGGGTAAACCCACCTGGCACAAGATCGAATGCATGTAGTGTCGTTCGTCATCTCTCGGAGGAGTGGCTGCTATTAGCGAACCAGTAGAGATCAATCGCTCGGCACGTACCCGTCTTTCACGAAACTCAGGTGCGTGTATAGCGATAGTTTCCTTTTCCCGGTAGGGCGAGGCATTGACGCTCATTTAGAGCCCTCGCCAGGACGCGACGAAAGTTCGTGCCGTACAGCGGCAACTCTTGCGCGCCGCCTTGCTACCTGCTCGACTTTGGTCGGTCGCCCCCTTCGTTGCGGCCTATCGACCGCGTCATTCACGGGTTCTGATTGGCCCGCAGCAGCCACGTGAGTAGCCAACCAGCACTCCACATCTTCTACTCGCCAGAGCAACCGCTTTGTCCCCGGTAGGCGACAGATGGGCGGCAGAGAATGAGGCTTGCGCGTGGCGTCGCAACGTATGCTCGCTACGGACTTATGGATGTACTTAGAAAGCTGCTCAACGGTTAGAAGAGCTTGCATGGGCGTGACCTCTCCGTCCGTGCCGATTGAACCTGGCACAGGCGGATGAGTGCGCGGCAGTCACAACGCCCTGGCGTTCGAGCCAATAACCTTTGGATTAGCCAATCCTCGGGTGGGTACATTGATGACGGGGTTTTGCCCCAAGTTTCCCTGCTCTCCTGGCGATCTGTTCCATTTCTCCGGCCTCATCCTGACCGGCGGACAGCTCGACTTACTCTTCAGGCGATTGCCTCGCGGCATCCTTTCTTACCAATCGTCTACTTCCGCTTTTCGACGAATGGTTGCTGAGCAGGTCGTTGCTTTGTTCCATCGTCGAGGGGCGAACTCGAAACGATTTCAATAGCTCAGAGCAACGAGCCTTCAGCGCATTGAATTTAGGTTATCAGCAGTTCTGCGCAATGTCATGCAGTTAGTCCGATGGCGATGCATAACGATTGCCTACTTGATTCCGGCTATCTGCAGATGCGGCCTGCGATTTGAGGGCGGTAGGCTGCTGCGGGCGGAAGCCATCGGAAGGTAGTTGTCTATCGATCTGCGTGGGGCTAACGCAGCCCGACGTCGAATGACGGCGCCGAGTGCTAGTACACCCGATCGTGGGTGACTGAAAAGCTCTCGCGATCCAGATCCTTGTTACCGTGGATACAATTGCGTGGCTGCCTCGGCCAGTCGTCTTGCGCGGACGGCGATGGCGTCCTCGTCCCAAGTTTCACGAATCATCAAATCCCCATTGAGGCTCAACACTGTATTGGCGATCAGCAGGTTCTTCTTGACGAGGAAGGGCTTGTTCTGGGCCTCGCGATTGACCGACAGATTGAGCAAGGTCAGGTTGCCCAGCGTGGGTATGGCTTTAGTGCGACGGCGAATGGCTTGGTGGTGATACGACAAGGTGCCGCCCACCTGTTCCTGTTGTTCGGCCGCTTGGTTCTCGGCGAACGTCGCCTGGCTGCCGTCCGGCAGTGTCCAATGCTCGTACCACGACCTCGGCAGGACGTGATCAATGTCTAGATTGGATAGGTCGGGAATGATCGGCTCTTCGGTGCGCTTGGTTAGACGCAGCCAGCCCTCCAGTTCGGTGAGCAACATCTTGCACCGTCCGGTATCAAGGTTGCCGTAGTACGTCGACGCAGTCTGGAATGCATGAATAAATTCGGCGTCGTCTGGCCAGCGTGCCGCAGGGCTATTTGGCGACGAGGCCAGCAATTCCTTCAGGGCAGCGCGCGTAGGTTCGCCTTTAATCCACTGGCGCAAAATCGACATGAACCAGTTGTTGTAGTTCTTCTGCGTCAGTCCACAGACGGCACGACGGACGATGTAGGACACGATGTCGTTGAACATCGCTGCCTTCTCGCTGTCGGTCGCGTCGGACGTAGAAATGCGCAGAGCTAACGGGTGGGTGGTGGTGGTATCGAACGGTTGAAGGCGTCGCCCGAACCGAGCTATTGCCAAATCGCCTTTGCCTTCGATCAGTTGGAGATAGTGCTTACCGTAGATGTCCAGCATGTCTAGCTGCTGGGTACTGGAAAGCCCCTGAGCGAAATTTTTAAAATCCACGTACAGGCGGGCTAAATCGCCCTCCTGTCCTGTCTGCGCACGGATGACCGAGAAGATCAGCCATTCTAGGCGGGGCTTGGTGATACGGCCCCGCCGCTCGCCGACCTTCCATGTGTCTTGCTCGAACTGCTTCCACTTTGCTTCATACAGTGAGGCCGGATCTTCATTGCCGCTATCCACGGTCATGAACAGGTGGTTGCGGATCAGGTCTGTGGCGTGTAGTTCGGCGCCCCGACCGTTCAAGGTTTCGAAGATTACTTGGGCGTCGTCGCCCTTCTCCAACTGAATAAGGACCACTTTTAAATCCGTCAGGACAGCCATGACTAGGGCTTCCACGGCATCCGCGCCGCCATTGGCTTCAATCCAGGTCTTGGCCCATTCGGCGAAGTTCCAGATGGCGTTGAGCGCCCCTGGATGGACAATGCCGATCCGCCGGAACGTGCCGGCCTGGGTGAAGTGGGCGGGGTACCGTGCTTGCAGGGTGGCCAGCTTGTCGGCCGTCATAGCCGACACAAACGCTTTCTGGTCCGAAAAGGTCGGCCAGACCTTGAACACCTCGACCTCGGCATTGGCCATTGTGGAAGGGTTGGGGTTATCCAGGACTGCGGCTAGGTATGAATCGTAATCGTTGATCTTCAGCTCACGAGCGGCCAGACGGATACCCGCTAGGACGTACTGCAGCGTAGTCAGGCGTTGCTGGCCGTCGATAATGTGGAGGGTATCCACGCCTCGCAGCCCGACCCTGTCTTGAGGCTCTACCACAATGGCACCCAGGAAATGCGGCGCGGGCTGGGTATTTGTTAGTCTTTCTTCCGCCTTGTCCTTGATATCTGCCCAGAGCAAGGGCCACTGCTTTTCCAGTGTCCAAACATAGGCCCGTTGATAGAACGGGACCTTGTACTGCTTTCTATCCTGGAACACCTGCTGGATCGTCCAAGTCTCCGACTTCATTCCCCCTCCGGTTGTATACCCCTGGCGATCCATTATGCCGCTGAAAGATCTCGCCTTTGGGGCTGCGCCTCAGTTCTTTATCCCCCGGCGAAAAACAACCCCAGGAGGCATAGCCTGAAAGTGCCCTGTCCCGGTATTCTCACTATGTTTCCGTGGCCATCTGCATCTAAATCGATGTGTCCTGGCCAGGACGGCAGACCACAACGAGAGGGAGCCTTCGCGGTATGGCCGACAATCAATCCAGGGATATCAAGATCGAGGCCAAGCAAGACTTCTTGAAGTCGTTAGCCTCTAACGTAAGTCCGATTACGGCCGTATCGGAATTGATATGGAACGGCTTTGACGCAGGTGCCCAACACGTCAAAGTCATTTTGGAGCCTAACGACCTCAACGGTCTTTATGCCATTCGCGTTTCGGACGATGGCGAAGGTATCGATAGAAGCAAGGTCGATGCCCTGTTCGGCGGATTGGGCGACTCCTGGAAAGCGAAGTCTCACCGCTTCAAGGGCCGCACCCTTCACGGGAAAAATGGCAGGGGCCGCTTCCGGGCCTTCGCGCTGGGCGAGTGTGTCGAGTGGCGTACTACATATCTGGACGGTAACACGCCCAAGACGTACACGATCACCGGACGCGCGAGTCAACTGACCGGTTTCCGGGCCTCACCGCCCTTGGACGCTGAGACCACCATATTGGGAACGGAGGTTGTTATTGAAAACCTCGACTCCCATTTCCCATCGCTGACTAAAGACAGCGCACATCTAGAAATCACTAAGCAGTTTGCAGCCTATCTGACCGAATGTCCCGGCCTGGTGCTGTACTACAACGGAGTCAAGATCGATCCCGCGTCGGTCCAGAGTTACAAGGAAGATTTCCATCTTGGAGACATCGGACTTCGGAGCGGCAAGCGCGTTCCGGTATCCATTACGATCATTGAGTGGGCCGTTCAAACCGACAGAGTTTTCGAGCTGTGTGACAAGGCGGGAGTGTCGCTGCACGAAGTGGTCGTAGGACCTCAGATCAAGGCGCCCGGCTATCACTTTACGGTGTACGTGAAGTCGGACCATTTCCGCGACCTCGACAAGGAGAACTTGCTAGGCCTACCGGACTTGAACCAGGACGTATCCGACATCCTTTCGGTGGTAAAAGCGAAGGTCAAAGAGCATTTCCGCCTTCGTACCCTGCAGCATCGCAGCGAAACGATCCAGCGTTGGAAAGACGAGAAGATCTATCCTTACGAGGACAAAATCGAAGTCAACGCATCCGAACAGATCGAGCGCCAGGTCTTCGATATCCTCGCCGTCAACGTCGAAGACCATCTACCTTCTTTCGACGAGGCTCCATCCAAGTCGAAGAGGTTCACCTTCCGTTTGCTGGCCCAAGCAATTCGAGAGAATCCGGATTCCGTTCGCACGATTATGGACGAAGTCTTGAATCTAAAAAAAGACGAACAAGACGATCTGGCGACCCTCCTTCAAAAGACGACGTTGTCCAAAATTATTACGTCGGCCAGGATCGTGGCAGACCGCTTGAATTTCGTGGAAGCACTCAGCGACTTGCTTTTCAATAAGGAGAGCAAGAAGCAGCTCTTAGAGCGCGACCAGCTCCACAAGGCCTTGGAAGTTGAGTCGTGGATCTTCAAGGAAGACTTCAACCTTGCCGGATCGGAGAAGACGTTGGAAGACGCGTTGGCTATCCACATAGCCAAGCTCGGCAAGCGCGAGGATGACGAGAGCGATCTCACCGATCCGGTCCTGCGTGAGGACGACAAGGGCGGTCGAATTGATCTGATGTTGGCCCGCTCTATGCAGCCAACACAGGGAAGCCATGAATACTTGGTAGTTGAGTTGAAGCGGCCGAAGCAGAAGATCAACTCGGAAGTGCTTGGTCAAATCAAGAGCTATGCATTTGCAGTAGCTAAAGACTCGCGGTTTGATCAGAAGCGGACCAAATGGACCTTTATGGTGGTGTCTAACGAGATGGATGAATTCGCCAGGCTTGAAAGCCGCCAGAAGGACAGGCCCGAAGGTGTAGTTTTTCAGAGTGATGATTCAAGCATCACGGTCTGGGCCAAGACATGGTCGGAAATTCTGAACGATGCGCGGGCTCGGTTGAACTTTTTTAGCCAGCAACTCGATTATCAGGCCGACTCTGACAGTGAACTTGACTATTTGAAGCGCGCGCATTCGAAGTACATCCCTGAAGACTTGGCGGAGCTGGCGACAGGTGTTAGCGCATGCGCAGACAGGGAGTCCTAGCAATGTTCCCGATTGTTCGCGCGTAGTGGCGTGCGAGGCAACGGGTGCCATTGGGCGGAGGCCAAAGGCTAGGCGCTGAGCCCTTGCAGTAGATTGCAGAAGTTCTCAGCGTTATCGCCTGCCTACGATGACCTGCGCCACAAATTTGCCACACGCGGACCGCGAAATCCCGCGATCCAATGCAAAACAGCGCATCACACTGCAACGTGTAATGCGCTGTTTTAGCTACAAAAAATGGTGCCGGAAATAGGAATCGAACCTACGACCTACGCATTACGAATGCGCCGCTCTACCAACTGAGCTATTCCGGCAGCGAGCCGCGAATTCTACGTAACGGCCGAGGGGGGCGCAAGCGGCGAGGGTGGCGGCTGTTTTGCCGGGCGATTCATGGGCTTGCGTTCTGCGCCTGATTTTTCGGACTACTCCCAATGCCTTAAGCACCGCCGTCCGTTCCAGAATGCCTGCAGCCGATTCAGGCCACATGTAGGCGCAGCGGTAGTGGGGAGTCCGATACGGACGACCACAAGGGGGCATGCGGGCAAGCGTCTGATCCGCGGTGATCCACGCGGCTTTGCGGGATGGAAGCGTCCCCGGCAGCAGGAGGAAGTCTGGCAATGCGTCTCACAAGTACCGAGATATGGGCGGGAGTCGCCAGGGACTGGTTAGGACGATTCGGCGAGCAAGTGTCGGATCAGGCGCGGGCGTCGATTCAGACGCCGGAGCACTGGTTTCTCCACGCCGCCGTGGGCGTGGTGCTGCTCGGCGCGGTCGCGGCGGCATGGCTGCTGCTCCGCCGCCGCCTGGCGCCGGCGCGCAGCGGCAGCGCAACGCCTGCGGCACCGGTGGACCAGGCCATGCTCGCGACGATCAGCCACGATGTGCGCACGCCGCTCACCGGCATCATCGGTACGCTCGAACTGCTCGGCTATTCCGAGCTCACGCCGCGCCAGCGCTCGCTGGTCGAAGGCGCCGAACACGCATCGCGAACCTTGCAGCAACGCATCGAGAGCCTGCTTGCGCTGGTCTGGCTGGGCGCCGGTGCCGCACCGCGCGGCGGCTGTTCCTTCATGAATGACGCGGGCCACGGACCGTCCTCGGCAGAGGCGGACCTGTCCGGGCGGCCGGAACCCGATGCGTCGACCCGCGAAGACGCGCAGCGGGTCGTGCGGCGCCTGCTCGACGTGTTCGGCGAGGATGCGGCCGCCATGGACGATTACCTGCGGCTGATGTGCAACGAGGAGCAGCGCCTGCTGCTGCATCTCGACGGGCGCGATCTGCAGCGGCTGCGCGAAGTGGCGCATTACCTGTGCGGCATGGGTTCGTTCTTCGGCGCACAGCGGCTGTCCGTGCTGGCCGGCGCCGTCGAGCCTGGCCGGGACGCGGAAGAGGTGCTCGGGCACGCCAAGGCCCTGCACGATTATCTGGCTGGCTTTATCGATGCGCTGCGTGCAAGCAGCGAGGAAGCTTCCGCAGCTGCAAATAATACGAATGCGATTTCGGATACATCGCATGGAAATGCATCGGGTGCCGCATTAGAACATTGAACGCTGCGCGCAGGACTTCCCAGCGCGAGTTTTCCGGGACATCGCATCAGCGGACCCGCCGTGGCAAGTCCCGGCATGTCCGCCATCCAGGCGCTACGAAGCCAAGGAGATTTCTTAAGTGAACACCACGAACGACGCGAACATCCGGATCATTCTGGCCGACGATCATCCGATCATTCGCAAAGGCGTCATGGCCGTGCTCGGCGGCAGCGACATATCCGTCGTCGGCGAGGCGTCCTGTCCGGTGGAATTGCTGTCCCTGCTCAGCCGGGTCGAATGCGATGCCGTGGTCACCGACTACATCATGCCCAGCGACAGCTCGCCGGACGGCATCCGCCTGATCGAACGGCTGCGCGAGCTGCGGCCTGAGCTGCCCATCGTGGTGCTGACCATGCTGCGCAACGTCGCCTTGCTGCAGGCCCTGCTGACGGCGGGCGTGAAGGCGATCGTGGACAAATCCACCGCCATGGCCGAGATCCATACCGCGGTGCGGCTTGCGGCCACGGGCCACGTCTTCGTCAGCGCCACGTTCGAAGGCCGGCTGTCGCGCTTCGGCGCGCACTCGATCAACCGCCTGACCGATCGCGAGGGCGAAATCATCCGCCTGCTGGTCGCCGGCATGAGCGTCACCGAGATCGCGCGCAAGCTGGACCGCAGCGTCAAGACGGTGAGCAAGCAGAAGACCGACGCGATGAAGAAGCTGGGCCTGCGCTCGGACATGGAGATCTACGCCTACGCCACCGAAGTGGGCTACTGAGTCCGCCGCGGCGCCATGCGCGGCACGAGCCATGGCGATTCATCACAGGGAGGCCGCGGCATGTTCACCGCCGTCATCGTCGACGATCACCCCATGATCAATGGGGCGATCCGCAACATGCTGGAGCGGACCGGGGAGTTCAAGGTGCTGGCCGAATGCACCAGCGGCCAGCTGGCGCTCTCCGTCGCCATGGAGCTGCAGCCGGACCTGCTGGTCATCGACCTGGACATTCCCCAGCCGGACGGCATCGAAGTGATCTGCCGCCTGCGCGAGGGCGGCGGGCCGATGGCGATCCTGATGATTTCCGCCAGCGAGGAAACCGTCAGCGGCGTGCGCGCGTTCCGCGCCGGCGCCGACGGCTTCGTGCACAAGTGCGCGCCGATGGAGGACGTGGTCGCCGCGGCGCAGCTGATCGTGCGCGGCAAGATCTATTTCAGCCGCGGCATCATGGATGCGGCGTCCAGCCTGGCGGCGAAGGGCACGCGCAGCCCGCTGCACGAGCTGGGGCGGCGCGAGTTCGAGGTGTTCCGCTGCCTGGCGCTGGGCATGGCCAATATCGACATCGCACGGCACATGTCGATCAGCAACAAGACCGTCAGCGCGCACAAGCGCAACCTGATGGACAAGCTGGGGCTGGCGAACATCCGCGAGGTGATCGAGCTGGCGCGCCAGCACCGGATCATCGAATGAAAGCTCAGGCGCGCCGCCGCGCACCCTGCAGCAGCCGCAGCACGCCGGCGCAGGCCAGGATCACCACCGCGCAGCCGGTCGGCGGCCACCAGCAGCGCGCTTCGCGCAGCAGGCCCACGCTGACGAGGAAGCACGCAGCGAGGGCTATCAGCGCGACTATCCACGCCGAGCGCAGGCCGGGCAGTCCGTACAGCAGGAACGGAAACGCCAGCAGCGCCGCGCCGATCGCCAGCTGCCCGCTGAAATTCAGCGGCGCCAGCGTGCTGCCGTCGTGCATCGATTCCAGCAGGTTGGCCTGGTATTCCACGCCGGGCATGCGCTCGCTGCCGCCGGAAGCGGAGGTGTCGAGCAGGTCGCCCAGGCCCGCGGCGGTGGCGCCGATCAGCACCCAGCGGTCCTTGAGCAGGGCAGGTGGCACGCGGCCTTCGAGCACATCTACATAGGACACCTGGTCGAAGCTGCCGGCGGGGCCGGCGAAATGCAGCATGACGTAGTCGTCGCGCAGCCATTGATAAGGCGAGGCGCTGTCCAGCGTCGAACGATGCAGGCTCAGCGGCTGGCCTTGCGCCGCGGAGGCCTGGCCGAAGTCGCGCACCGCGAGCGCCAGCGCGGGCCAGTAGGGACTGCCCAGCCCGGCGTGCAGATACGCACCGCGCACCACGCCGTCCTCGTCCTTCGCCGCGTCCACGTGGCCGAACGCCGCCGCGGCGCTGGCGATCTGCGGCGGCGGCAGCATTTCTTCCAGCGTGCCGCCGAGATCCGCCGCTTCCGGAAACACCGGCATCACCACGCGGCCGTTGCGCCGCATGGCCTGCGCCAGCGCCTGGTCGTTTTCCGGATGGCGCAGGTCCGGCTCGGCCATGGTGATGTCCATGCCCACCGCGCGCACGCCGGCTTCGCTCAGGCGGTCGAGCAGGCGGGCGTGGGTGGCGCGCGGCCACGGCCAGTTGCCGAGTGCGGACAGGCTCTTCGGATCGATCGCGACGATCGCCACCGCGTCGCCGGGGCCGTAGCTCCAGTGGCGCATGTGCAGGTCGTAGAACGCGTTGTCCAGGCGCACGGGCAGGCCGCTGGCCAGCACCAGGGTGAGCGCCGCCACGCCGATCATCCAGCCCAGCGCGCGCGCCAGCAGCGCCATCGGATGGAAGCGCTTCATGCGCGGACGCGCCGCCGCTGCAGCTTGGCGACGGCGCGTTCGCTCATCGCGTCACAGCGCCAGCCACAGCAGCGCCGCGCCGCCGCCGGCGATGGCCCAGCGGCAGGAGGCGCAGCTGATGCGCGTCTTCTGCGCGGGACTCCACGGGCCGGCGTAGCCGTCGACGTCGATGGTCTGCACGCGCACGTACCACTTGCCGGACTTGAGCTTCTTCAGGTCCAGCTCCGGCTTGTCGACCGTGGCGTCCACCTCGGGCTTGGCGAACTGCGGATCGCGCGCCAGCTGCACGTGGTAGTGCTGCCCGGGCGTGCCGCCGGGCCAGCTCAGCACCAGGTCGCCGTTGGAGCGCTTCGGCTCGCCCGGCACCGGCACCGGCGGTTCTTCCACCAGGTCGAACGGCAGCGCATGCGTATACGGACCGACCTTGCCGCTGCTGTCGCGGCTGGCCACGCGCCAGTAGTAGCGGCCCAGCGGCAGCGCCTGCGGCGCGCGCGTGCCGTCGCCGCGGGCGTTGTCCTGTTCGGCCAGCACCTGGCCGAAAGCGGCGTCGGCGGAAAGCTGCCACCGGTAGGAAACGGCCTGCACGCTCTCGGTCCAGCGGAACTCCGGGCGCTTGTCGCGAACCTTGCTGTCCGGCTGCGGCGACACGATCAGCGGTGGCTGCGGCGTGCCGTCGATGGTGACGTTCGGGCAGACGCCGTCCAGTCCTTCCAGCGCACCCGCGCCTATGCCGCGCACGCGCACGGCGTAGCTGCCGTCCGGCAGGTCGGGCAGGGTGGCGGTGCTGGTGCTGACCACGCGGTCCAGCAGCAGCGCTTCGAACTTGTCGTTCGGCGCCAGCTGCAGCCGGTAATGCTCGGCGCCGGCCAGGGCCGGCCAATGCAGTTCGACCGGGAACTGATTGACCGGGCCGCTCGGGCAGGCGATCGCCGGCGCCGGCAGCAGCTCCTGCGGCTGGCCCGGCGCGGCGCCGTCGGCGGTGGCCACGCCGCGGCCGGATTTCACCAGCACGTGGCGCTTCTCGCCGCCCACGTCCACCTTGCCGCCCACCACTTCGGTGCGTGCGGCGCCGTCACCGGCGACCACGCGGAAGTGCGTGCCGCGCACGCTGGAAATGGTGCCCGGCGTGGACACGCTGAAACGCGCCGCGCTGCCGGTCAGCGGATGCACGTCGCTGTTGACGCGCCCGCGCTGCAGGCGCAGCCGCGTGTCGACCATGCCGGTATCGCCATAGGCGCTGAGCCGGTCCAGCGCCAGCTCGCTGTTGGCCTGCACCAGCACGCGCGAGCCGTCGGCGAATTCCAAGGTGAGGCTGGTGTCGTTGCCGGTGCTCAGGCTGGCGCCGTAGCCGAAGCTCATGCCGGCCTTTACCGGCACCGGCGCGGCGCTGTCGGGCAGCTTGGCCGTGGCCTCGCCGATCACCGCCACCACCTTGGCCTTGGCCGGCTCCAGGCGCAGCCAGGCGACCGGGATATGGAGGGTCATGCCCGGCGGCAGGTGCAGGGGATCGGCGACGTGGTTGTAGTCCTGCAGCTTCTGCCACGGGACCTCGGACTTCAGATAACGGGCGGCCAGGTCCCAGATGTTGTCCTTGGGACGTACGCGGTACGTCCAGTCGGACGACGGCGCGGCCTGCGCGACGGTGGCCGCAGCCAGCGCGATGGCGAAAACGATGCGTTGAACGATCGGGGCGGTGCACGTACGGCGCTCGAGCCTGGGCCGCCCCCAAACCCTGTATGTCATGGGAAAACCTCTTTCCTGTTGCGCCCCCTGACGCTCACCGCGCGGTCCCTCCGGGTCGATGGATCGTCCAATCCATCCAACGCCCGTGCGGATTCAGACAAATTCTATTGTCGCGGACGCCCGGAAAAATAGCTAACCAAGCCCTTGCTCGGCGGTCAGCCGGTTCAGCTTGGTGAGCAGCGCCTCCACCTCGGCCGCGTAGCCGGGCAGGCGGGGCAGGGTTTCCGGGGCCGCCGCGCCGTGCAGCGCTTCGAGCAATTGCCGGCCCCGGTTCAGCAGCGGACCGTCGTCGAACAGCTGCAGCGCGCCCAGCAGCCGGTGCAGGCTGAGCGCGGCGGCGGCCGGGTCGGCGTGCTCGACACTGCGGCGCAATTCGCCCAGGTCGTCGTGGCTGGCGCTGGTGAAGGCGCGCAGCATGTCCGAATACAGCGCGGGGCCGTCTTCGGCTTCGGCCATGCCGGCCAGCGGCGTGGCGCGGCCGGGGAGCCCGGCACCGGCGCCCGCCACGGCAGCGTTCTCCGGCAGCCAGCGTTGCAGCGCCTGGCTCAGCGGCAGCAGTTGCAGCGGCTTGGCCAGCACGTCGTCCATGCCGGCCTCGCGCACGCGCACCGCTTCGCCGGCCAGGGCGTTGGCGGTCATGGCGATGATCGGCAGGCGCCGCGCGGCGCCGCTCTGCGCCTCGTGCCGGCGCCATGCCGCGGCGAGTTCGTAGCCGCTGAGGCCCGGCATGTTGCAGTCGGTGAGCAGCAGCGCGTAGTCGTGGCCGGACAGCGCGTCGAACGCGTCCGCGCCGTTGTCGACCACCTCGCAAGCCAGACCCAGCAGGGCGAGCTGGCGCTGGATCAGCTGCTGGCTGACCGGATGGTCTTCCGCTACCAGGATGCCGCCGCGATGGGTGGACAGGCCGGCGAAGGAGGCCGGCGCCGGTGCGGCCGCTTCCGGTGTGGCGGGCAGTTCCGCATAGGCCTCGTCGCGCAGCTCCAGCGCCCCCAGACACGCACGCAGCAGCGCTTGCCAGCGCAGCGGATTGGCGCTGAGCCACCAGCGTTCGTCGCGCTGCTCGGTGCCGCCGGAGGGCAGCGCCTCCCCGGTCACCGCCACCACGTGCGAGCTGATGCGCGTCTCGCTGTCGCGGTCGGCCGGCTCGACGAACAGCAGGCTCGCCGCCATGCCTTCGCGCAGCGGCTGCTCCGGCGGCGCCAGCTCCACCGTCAGGCCCAGCGACTTCAGGTGTTCGCCCACCGCCGCGGCGATGTCCGGTGCGGCCAGCCGCACCACCGCATGGCGGCCGCGCAGCGAGGCCGGTGCGGCCGCTTCGCGTTTTTCGACCGGCAGCCACACGTCGAAAGCGACGGTGGTGCCGATGCCCGGCGTGCTGTCCAGTTCCACCGTGCCGTCCATCAGCGTGGCCAGGTGCCGGCAGATCGCCAGGCCCAGGCCGGTGCCGCCGTAGCGCCGGCTGGTGGAGGCTTCGGCCTGGGTGAAGGGATTGAACAAATGGGCCTGCTTGTCTTTCGCAATGCCGATGCCGGTGTCGCTCACGCTGATGCGCAGCTGCTGCCGCGCGCCATCGTCGCCCAGCACCACCAGCCGCACCGCCACGCTGCCGCGCTCGGTGAACTTGGTGGCATTGCTCAGCAGGTTCAGCAGGATCTGCCGCAGGCGCACGCTGTCGCCGCGCAGCGTGCCGGCGACGGTGGCATCCACCGTCAACCGGATCGCCAACCCTTTGGTTTGCGCGCGCGCGGCCATCACGCTCACCACATTGTCGGCCAGCACGCGCGGATCGAAGGCGCTGTCGTCCAGGCGCAGGTCGCCGGCCTCGAGCTTGGAGAAATCCAGGATGTCGTTGAGCACCTGCAGCAGCACGCCGGCGGAGTCCTCCACCGCGCGCAGCAGTTCGCGCTGCTCGGCATTGATCGGCGTGCGGCCGAGCAGTTCGAGCATGCCGATCACGCCGTTCATCGGCGTGCGGATCTCGTGGCTCATGGTGGCGAGGAAATCGGCCTTGGCCTTGGAGGCGCGCTCGGCCACGTCGCGGGCGATGCGCAGCGCTTCGTTGCGCGCATTCAACTCGGTGGTGTCGATGAAATAGCCGGCCAGGCTGAGCCGGCCTTCCGGCAGCGCGCGCGGCGCGAGCATGGCGTGGATCCAGCGCAGGCCTTCGGCGCCGAACGCGCGGAAGTCGAGCGAGCGCGGCGCCAGGTCGTCGCCGAGCGGCGAGATCAGGGCGAGGAAGGCGTCGGCGTCGTCCGGATGCACGCGTTCTTTCAGCGGCCGCTCCTGCAGCACGTCGCCGTCGCGCAGCAGCTCGCGCGTGTCCAGGCCGAACAGGGCCTGCACGTCGCCGGCGGAAAACGTCACGTGGCGCGTGCCATCCGCATCGCGCTGCAGGGTGAACACCACCACCGGGATGTGCTGCACCACTTCGCGCAGGCCCCGGTCGGCGCTGCGCGCGGCGCGCTCGGCGGCGAGTTCGTCTTCGCTCTGCCGCAAGCGCTCGTTCTGTCCGTGCAGCCGCCAGGCCAGCGCCATGGCAGCCACCGCCACCAGGATCAGCAGGCCGGCCAGCATCAGGGTGGCGCCGGTGACCGGCACCGCCTGGTTATCCACCAGGGAGTTGTCGATCCAGGCGGAGGCCAGCGCGGCGGCGGCCGGCCGGGAGAACGCAAGCCTGGGGCAAGGACGGCGTAGCGTGGTTGGCATGGCGTTCCTGGACGTCACGGTTCCGATCGGGTGCGCGGCAAGCGCGCCGGCGACCGGCGGCCTGCTGTGGTTGGCGATGCTCCCCGTGGCGCAGGCGGCCGGTGTCCATGTCCCGCTGCGCGTTCATGCTACTGTTGCCGCCGTTCCGGTACAAACCGGACGGACCGGCCGGGGGGAGCCCGCCGGGGCAGTTGGCAAGGGGGTTACCCAGGCAAGGCAGGGCACGTTGCGGGTCATCATTTCCGACGATCATCCCGTCGTACTGATGGGATTGAAGGCAGCCCTGCAGGGCTACGGCGAGCGCTTCCGCATCGTGGGCGAGGCGCGTAGCGGCAAGGAGCTGTTCGCGCTGCTCGAACGCGAGCCCTGCGACCTGCTCATCACCGACTTCGCCATGCCCGGCGACAACCCCGACGAAGACGGCCTGGCCATGCTCGCCCGCGTGCGCGAACACTGGCCGCAGCTGCCCATCCTCGTGCTCACCATGCTCAGCAACCCGGCCCTGGTGCAGGGCATGCTCGCCGCCGGCGTGCGCGGCGTGGTGGACAAGATGGCGATGACCCGCGAGCTGATGCTGGCCATCGACATGATCAAGGCCGGCCGCGTGTACCTGAGCGAACGCACCCGCCGGCAGATCGAGGGCGGCGACGAAACCAGCGCGCTGTCGCCGCGCGAGGCCGAGGTGGTGCGCTTCCTCGCCCAGGGCGTCACGGTTTCCGAGATCGCCCGCCGCACCGGCCGTAGCGTCAAGACCATCAGCCAGCAGAAGCGCGACGCTATGCGCAAGCTCGGCCTGGACGGCGACAAGCAGCTGTTCGACTACGCGCGGTCCAACG
This sequence comes from Dyella marensis, assembly GCF_049532885.1. Classification (NCBI taxonomy): domain Bacteria; kingdom Pseudomonadati; phylum Pseudomonadota; class Gammaproteobacteria; order Lysobacterales; family Rhodanobacteraceae; genus Dyella; species Dyella marensis. The sequence goes on along the minus strand of NZ_CP064029.1, from coordinate 3,223,290 downwards.
GGCTGCTGTAGCCCTTCCCTCAACCGGATTCCTTCCCGGCCGGCCCCGCTGGCCGGCCGCTTCGCGTGCCTGAATGCGGGGTTCAGCCACATATCACGCCATTTCGGTCAATTGCGTGACTTAAAGCACATTCCGTGCGCACTAGGACTTTTCTGATTCAAAGCGTGCTCCCCGTCACCAAAATGTGCCATGCCAAGTGCGACGGGGCACGTCCGCTCTTTCGGGGCTCAGCGCCCACCCCGTGCCGCACCCGGTTTCCCGCATACCAAGGATGCGTATGTGTCGGCGAGCTAACGCTGGCGGTACCCAGGCACTAGCCCCCTGGCGCCTGGGTGCCGGGATCCTCATTCCATGCGGGATCCACATGCAACGGATGGCATCGGCAGTCGGAGCAACGGTCATTCGGGAAAGACGATGAGCAGGAATCGCAACGGGTCATGCACGCAGGTCGCCGCCACGGCAGGGCTGTACGCCAAAGCGGGACGGGCATGAACGCTGCCATGGCCTGGCCGATCCGGCGCCGCTCCCTGCTCGATGTGCTCCGCCTGGTCGGGGATGCGCGCACGCGGCCTTATCACAGCCCGCGCGACATGCAGCTGTGGCGCGAACTGGCCGAGCTGGTCGCGCATACCAGGCAGGACGAACCGGCGTCGCTCGCGCGCATCCGCCAGCCCTTGCTCCGCCGCATCCTGGAAGCCGAATGGGGCGCGCCCGCCCTGCACGACGAAATCGCCCTGGCCATGCTGCGTACCGAAGAGAGCCTGCTGGCGGTCGATCCGGACATGTGCGACGTGCTGCGCCGCGCGGTAACGACGCTCAAGCGCCTTTATTGAGCGCCGCTCAGCAGCGGTCGATCGCGATGGTGTGGCCGCAGCTCACCAGTTCGATGCGCGCGTCGTCGTCGTTGCGTTCGCGCGCGAGCATGCGCGCCAGCTTGATCGCCGGACCCAGGCGCAGGCCGCCGGAAACCGGCAGGTCGCCGGTCCACAGGGTCCATCGTCCGTTCTGGTCTTCCTGGATGCGGTAAACGATGGTCTGCATGATGTCGCCCCCCCCCGGCTGGCGCGCGCGGCGGCATGCCACCGTCGCGCGCGCTGCCTTGCTGTGGACCGGCGCCGTGCTCAGGCGCGCTTGAACAGGCGCACCACGAACAGCAGCACGATCGCGCCGAGCGTGGCGGTGACGATCGAAGCGATCAGTCCGCCGCCGAGGCTGATGCCGAGCAGGCCCGACAGCCAGCCGCCGATAAAGGCGCCCACGATGCCCACCACGATGTCGACCAGCAGGCCGAAGCCGCCGCCCTTCATCACCACACCGGCCAGCCAGCCGGCGACCGCCCCGATGACCAGCCACGCCAGGATGCCGTGCGTCATGTCATGCCCTCCGTTCGTTGATGGAACGGCCGTGCGGGAGTGCCCCCGTGTCCCGGCCGCATGGCCCGCCGCGTGCTGCGGTCGGGTCGGGCGGCAGTCTAGGAAGCGCGCTGCGGCGGCTCTTTCAGATAAGTCCTACTTGCACGCAACGAAGCCGTTTTCGTGCGGCAGCTGTTCAGGCTGATCCGAGCGCCGTTGGCGTTGTTCTTGCTGCCACGGTTTCTTTCGGCCACCTGATCGATTGACGACCTTTTCACGGCACGTGGCGGCAAACTCCGCCGCGCGTGCATTTCGTGATATGGCGCGCAGTTTTTACGGAAAGGAACATCGCCGCCGCTCCTCCCGGCAGAGGAGCGGACGACCGGCAGGGGATCGAAGCTCGCGTGCGGAGCCGCGCGAATTCTTCGACGCAAGTGGACCGACCGCTTCACGCAAGCGGCGGACCGGCTCGCGGCAGGGCGGGGGCGTGGAACGACCTCCAGGGGGTACGCGAGCTGGCAACGGTGCGGTGCCTATCGGTAAGGAGGCTGTCATGCAGGTGCTTCGTTCCAGCTATCGCCGCGGCTCATTCCATCGCGATGGGCCTCCCCCGGCGTCGCCACCAGGGCCGCATCCCGCGTAAACCGCGCGGAAGGGGATTCCTGATTTTCATCTGATTCGATCCGCCGCCCGCGGGGCGGCGCGTCGCCGTGCGTCCGCGCGCCTGCGCGGGCCGATGGCGGCTGCGGTGCGTGCCCATTCGTGCAAAGGAGAAACCGTCATGCAGGTGCATCGTTCCGGCCGCTTCGGCCGCCGCCCCCTGGTCCAAAGCATCCTGCTCGCGCTGGCGCCGGTGATCGCGCTGCCGTTCACCACCGGCGTGGCATTCGCCGCGTGCACCACCGCCGGCACCACGGTTACCTGCGCCACCGGCTCCAGCACCAACAATCTTTCCAACAGCACGGCCAATGTCACGGTGAACGTGCAGACCGGCGCGGTGGTCAGTTCGCCGCCGATCGTCGGCGGCAACTCGCTCACGCTCACCGGCAACGGCATCACGCTCAACAACCAGGGCACGATCGATCCCACCACCAACAGCGCGGGCCTGTCGCTGGTGATGGCCGGCTCGGTGCTCGGCAACGCCTCCGCCAACACCATCGCGGTGAACAACCTGGCCGGCGGCTCGATGCGCGGCATGTTCAACATCGCCACGCTGTTCGGCTTCGGCGGCCAGGCGCTGACCGTGCAGAACGGCGCGGGCGGCACCACCACCATCGCCAACGCCGGCACCATCGGCATGTCGCTGCTCGGCGGTGGCAACACCGCCGACGCGGGCGCGGTGGTGACCTATGGCGGCGCCAACGCCAACCTCACCAATACCGGCACCATCACCGGCCGCATCGGCCTGGGCGCGGCGAGCAGCGGCAGCAATACGTTTCTCAATGCCGGCACGGTCAACGGCAGTATCTACCTCGGCGACTCGGCCGCCGGCAGCACCTTCACGGCGGTTTCGGGTTCCAGCGTCAACGCTTCGGGCGGCACGGCCATCGCCGGTGTGATGACCGGCGTCACCGGCGTGAAGCTGGCCGCGGCCGGCACGGTCAGCGCGGGCACCGGTGCGAACAACACGCTGGTATTGCAGAACTCTGCCGCGGGTCCCGGTTCGGGTACGGGCGGCGCTGCCACCACCATCGGCGCCGCCGGTTATCTCGGCTTCCAGCATCTGACCGTGCACAGCGGCACGTGGAATCTGCAGGGCGCGCTGGTCAGCACCGACGCCACGCTCAACGACGGCCTGATCAATTTCGACAACGCCAACGTGTTCGGCAGCGGCTCGTTCACGGTCAACGGCGGCGCGCTGGCCTCATCCACCGCGGGCTTGTCGCTGGGCAATAACGTCGCGCTCAACGGCAGCCTTACGCTCGGCGGCACCAACAACTTCGGTTTCGGCGGCGTGCTCTCCGGCACGGGCGGCCTGGCGATCAATACGACGTCGCCGATCACGCTGTCCGGCGCCAATACCTTCGGCGGCGGCGTCGCGCTCAATGCGGGCGGCCTGGTGTTGGCGAACGGTTCCGCGCTGGGCAGCGGCGCGCTGGGCGTGGGCGGCAATGTTTCGTTCGATGCCTCGGTGGGCTTGTCGCTAAGCAATACCGTCAACCTTGGCGCGGGTGGCACGCTCAATCTGCTCGGTGGGCAGCCGCTGGTGTTCAACGGAGCGATGAGCGGCACCGGCGGCCTGGTGAAGGGCGGCAGCGCCTTGCTTACCTTGAATGGCGCGAACAGTTTCAGCGGCGGCCTGGCGCTCAATGCCGGCGGCCTGATGCTGGGCAATGGCGGTGCGCTGGGTACCGGTGCGTTGAACGTCGGCGGCAATGCCACGCTCGATGCGTCGCTTGGCCTTTCGCTGGGCAATGCCGTGAACCTCGGCGCCGGCACTTCGCTCAACCTGCTGGGCGGCCAGGCGCTGAGCTTCAATGGCTTGATCGGCGGCAGCGGCGCGCTGGCGAAGAACGGCGGTGCGCTGCTCACCTTGAATGGCGCGAACACATTTACCGGTGGCCTGTCGCTCAATGCCGGCGGCTTGATGCTCGGCGACAGCGGTGCGCTTGGCACCGGCGCGTTGAACGTGGGCGGCAACGCCACGCTCGACGCTTCCGTGGGTTTGTCGCTGGGCAATGCAGTGAACCTTGGAGCGGGCGGCACGCTCAGCCTGCTCGGCGGGCAGGCGCTCAGCTTCAACGGATTGATTGCGGGTGCCGGCGGCCTGGCCAAGAGCGGTAGCGCGCAGCTCACCTTGAATGGTGCCAACACCTTCAGCGGCGGCTTTGCGCTCAATGGCGGCGGCCTGCTGCTCGGCAATGCCGGAGCGCTTGGCACCGGCGCATTGAATGTCGGAGGCGCCGCCACGCTCGACACCTCCGGCGCATTCGCCTTGAACAACGCCATCGCGATCGGCGGCGGCGGTTCCTTGAATCTGCTCGGCAGCAATGCGCTCACGTTGAACGGCGGTCTTTCCGGCGCGGGCAGCCTGCTGAAGAGCGGCGCTGCCACGCTCACGCTCGGCGGTGCGAACAGCTTCACCGGCGGCCTTTCCATTCTCGGCGGCACGCTGGCGCTGGGTGCCGGCGGCAGTCTGTCGCCGAGCGCGGGCATCACGCTTTCGGCGGGAACGAATCTCGATCTGTCGGGCGCGGGCACGGATCAGGCGATCGGTTCGCTCGCCGGCCTCGGCGGTTCGTTGAATCTCGGCGCCCACACGCTCACCCTCAATGGCCTGGGCGACACCAGCTTCGCCGGCAGTATCGCGGGCACCGGTGGACTGGTGAAACTGGGCACCGGTATTCAGACCCTGGCCGGCGCCAGCAGCTTCGGCGGCGGCGTGGCTCTGAACGCAGGCGGCCTGCTGCTCGGCGATGGCGCCGCGCTGGGGACCGGCGCGCTCAGCGTGGGTGGCAATGTCTCGCTGGATGGCACGGGTGCCTTGTCGCTCGGCAATGCGGTCAACCTCGGCGCGGGTGGCACGCTCAATCTGCTGGGTGGCCAGCCGCTTAGCTTCAATGGCGTGATCTCCGGTGCCGGTGCGCTGGTAAAGACCGGCGGCGCGCTGCTTACCTTGAATGGCGCGAACACCTTCGGCGGCGGTCTTGCGCTCAACGGTGGCGGATTGCTGCTGGGCAATGCGGGTGCCTTGGGCACCGGCACGCTCGGCGTGGGTGGCAATGTCACGCTCGATGCGTCGGCCGGGTTGACACTGGGCAATGCGATCAGCCTCGGCGCGGGCGGTTCGCTCAACGTGCTCGGCGGCCAGCCGCTGGTGTTCAACGGCGGACTCACCGGCGCGGGCGGCTTGATCAAGAGTGGCGGGGGTCTGCTGACCTTGAATGGCGCCAACGATTTCAGCGGCGGCCTGGCGATCAATGCCGGCACGCTGGCGATGGGCGCTGCCGGCAGCCTGACGGCCAACGTCGATGTTTCGCTCGCCGCCGGCGGCACGTTCGACTTGAGCGGCGGCGCGAACCAGACCATCGGCACCCTGGCCGGTCTCGGCGGCACCGTCAATCTCGGCGCGCAGACGCTCACACTGGGCAACGCCACCAGCCAGAGCTTCGGCGGCCTTATCGCCGGTACCGGCGGCCTGGTGAAAGTCGGCGCCGGCATCCAGACGCTCACCGGTGCCAACACCTTCAGCGGCGGTCTCGCGCTCAATGCGGGCGGCCTGCTGCTCGGCAACGGCGCCGCGCTTGGCACGGGCGCCCTCGGTGTCGGCGGCAATGTCACGCTGGATGGCACGGCTGCGTTGTCGCTGGGCAATGCGGTGAATCTCGGCGCAGGCGGCACGCTCAACCTGCTGGGCGGCCAGCCGCTCACCTTCAATGGCGCGATCGGCGGCACCGGAGCGCTGGTGAAGAACGGCGGCGCGCTGCTCACCTTGAATGGCGCCAACACCTTCAGCGGTGGGCTTGCGCTCAATGCGGGTGGCTTGCTGGTGGGCAACGGTGCGGCGCTGGGCACGGGCGCCTTGAACGTCGGCGGCAATGTCACGCTCGATGCTTCGGCCGGACTCACGCTGGGCAACGTCATCACGCTCGGCGCGGGTACTTCGCTCAACGTGCTCGGCGGCCAGCCGCTGGTGTTCAACGGCGGGCTTGTCGGTACGGGCGGCTTGATCAAGAGCGGCGGTTCGTTGCTGACCTTGAATGGCGCCAACACTTTCAGCGGCGGCCTGGCGATCAACGCTGGCACCCTGGCGATGGGCGCGGGCGGCAGCCTCAGCGCGAACCTCGACGTGTCGCTTGCCACCGGTGCGACGTTCGACCTGAGCGGCGGCGCGAACCAGACCATCGGTTCGCTGGCCGGCCTGGGCGGCACCGTCAATCTCGGTGCGCAGACCTTGACGCTGGGCAACGGCACCAGCCAGACCTACGGCGGCCTGATCACCGGCGCCGGCGGACTGGTGAAAGTCGGTACCGGCATCCAGACGCTGACGGGCGCGAACAATTTCACCGGCGGCGTCGCCTTGAATGCGGGCGGCCTGCTGCTCGGCAATGGCGCGGCGCTGGGCACCGGCACGTTGAACGTCGGCGGCAACGTCATGCTGGACGGTACGGCTGCATTGTCGCTGGGCAATGCGGTGAATCTCGGTGTGGGCGGCGCGCTCAACCTGATCGGCGGCCAGCCGCTGAGCTTCAACGGTGCGATCTCAGGCGCCGGTGCGCTGGTAAAGAACGGGGCCGCGTCGATCACCCTCAATGCCGCCAACACCTTCACCGGCGGCACCACCATCAACGCCGGCACGATCGCCCTGGGTGCGAACGGCAGCCTCGCCGCGAATGGCGCATTGAACCTCGCCGGTGCCGGCGCAAGCCTCGATCTTTCCGCGGCAGGCGCCGATCGGGTGATCGGCGATCTGTCCGGCGTCGCGGGCAGCAGCATCCTGCTCGGCACGCACAATCTTGGCTTGGGCGGCGCCGCCAACCTGAGTTTCGGCGGCGGAATCGGCGGCAACGGCGGCATCGTCAAACTGGGCGCCGGCATCACTACGCTCACCGGCGCCAATACTTATCTCGGCGGCACCACCATCAATGCCGGCACCCTGGCCCTGGGCGCAGGCGGAAGCCTGGCCGCGAATGGCGCGGTGAATCTTGCCGGCGCGGGTGCGGCTTTCGATATCGGTGCCGGCGGCAACCAGGCGATCGGATCGCTGGCCGGCATCGCGGGCAGCACGGTGAACCTGGGCGCGAATGCGCTCACGCTGGGCGGCGCGGCCGATGCGGATTTCAGCGGCGCCATCGCCGGTACCGGCGGCTTGATCAAGAACGGCGCGGGTATCCAGACGCTCGGCGGCGCCAGCACGTTCAGCGGTGGACTGACGCTCAACGCCGGTGGCCTGGTGGTTGGCAACAATGCGGCGCTGGGCACGGGGGCGCTCACGCTGGGCGGCAACGCTTCGCTTGCCGCCAACGGCAATATCAGCCTGGCCAATACGATCGGCCTCGGCGCCGGCTTTGGTTTGAATGTGCTGGGCAACGGTGCGCTCACGCTGGGCGGCGTGCTTTCCGGTGCCGGCAGCCTTGCCATGAATGGCGCTTCCACGCTTACGCTGACCGGTGCCAACACGTTTACAGGCGGCACCTCGATCAATGCGGGCACCTTGGCCCTGGGCGCCGGCGGCAGCCTCAGTTCGACGGGTACGGTAACGCTCGGCGGCACCGGGCTGTTCGATATCTCCGGTGGCGGCAATCAAACGATCGGCTTGCTCGCCGGTGCAGGCGGCAGCGTCAATCTCGGCGCCAGCACGCTGAGCTTGGGCGGCGCGGGCAGCGGCAATTTCGCTGGCGCCATCGGCGGCACCGGTGGCTTGATCAAGCTCGGCGCCGGTACGCAGACCTTGTCGGGCAACAACAGCTTCACCGGCGGCATTGCGCTCAATGCGGGTGGGCTCAGCCTGGGCAGCAACACCGCGCTCGGTACCGGCACGCTCACCGTGGGCGGCGCCGCCACGCTCGATGCCACCACCGCGCTCACGCTTGCCAACAGCATGCTGCTCAATGCCGACCTGACTTTCGGCGGCAGCAACGCGCTCACCCTCAATGGCAACCTCAGCGGCAACGGTGGCGTGATCAAGAACGGCGCGGCCGCGCTGACCTTGAACGGGGCCAACAGCTATCTCGGCGGCACCTTCATCAACAGCGGCACGCTGGCGCTGGGCGCGGGTGCCAGCCTTGCGGGCAGCGGCACGGTGAATGTTGCGGTGGGCGCCACCTTCGATCTGTCGGCCGGCAACGGCACGCAGACCTTCGGCACGCTCACCGGCGGCGGCACGGTGAACATGGGCGCCAACACGCTCAATGTCGGCGGCGCCACCAATGGAACCTTCAGCGGCGGCATCGCCGGCAGCGGTGGCGTGGTGAAGATCGGCGCGGGCGTGGAGACCTTCACCGGCGCCAACACCTATACGGGCGGCACTGTGATCAGCGGCGGCACGCTGGCACTGGGCGCGGGCGGCAGCCTTGCGGCGAATGGAGCGGTGTCGCTGGTCAACGCGGGCACCGCGTTCGATATCAGCGCGGGTGGCAACCAGGCGATCGGCACGCTGTCCGGCGTGGCCGGCAGCAACGTGAACCTGGGTGCCAATACGCTCACGCTCGGCGGTGCGGTGGATGCCAGCTTCGACGGTGCGATCGGCGGTACCGGTGGCCTGATCAAGAACGGCGCGGGCATCCAGACGCTCAATGGCGCCAGCACGTTCAGCGGTGGCATCGCGCTCAATGCGGGCGGCCTGGTGGTCGGCAACAACGCGGCTCTGGGCACCGGCGCGCTCAGCGTCAACGGCGCCGGCACGCTGGCCGCCAACGGCAATATCAGCCTCGCCAACAACGTGACGCTGGGCGCCGGCCTCACCGTGCAGGGCGGTGGCGCGCTGACGCTGGGTGGCGTGATTTCCGGTGCCGGCAGCCTGACCATGAATGGCGGCTCCACGCTCACGCTCACCGGCGCCAACACCTATACCGGCGGCACCACGATCCAGTCCGGCGTGCTGGCGATCGGCGCGGGCGGCAGCCTCGCCGCCAACGGAGCGGTGACGCTCGGCGGTACCGGCAGCTTCGATATCTCCGCGGGCGGCAACCAGACCATCGGCTCGCTGGCCGGCGCTTCCGGCAGCGTCAATCTCGGCGCCAACACGCTGACCTTCGGCGATGCGAGCAATCAGACCTTCGCCGGCACCATCGGCGGCACCGGGGGCTTGTTGAAGACCGGAACGGGCACGCAGACCCTGTCCGGCAACAACACGTTCAGCGGCGGCGTGGCGCTGGTGGATGGCGGCCTGATCGTGGGCAGCAATAGCGCGCTCGGCACCGGCACGCTCACCGTGGCCGGCGCGGCCACGCTGGACGCGAACAACGCGGTCACCCTTGCCAACAACATCGTGCTCAATGCCGGGCTGACGGTGGGCGGCAGCAATGCGCTGACGCTCGATGGCAACCTCAGCGGCCTCGGCAGCCTGACCAAGCAAGGCGCGGCGACGCTGACCTTGAACGGCGCCAACACCTACAGCGGCGGCACGCTGATCAACAGCGGCATCCTGGCGCTGGGCGCGGGTGCAAGCCTCAATGCGGGCGGCATCGTCAATGTGGCCACCGGCGCCACTTTCGATCTCTCCGCCGGCAACGGCACGCAGGTGTTCGGCACGCTCACCGGCGGCGGCACGGTGAACATGGGCGCCAATACGCTGCACGTCGGCGGCGCCACCAACGGCACCTTCAGCGGCGGCATCGCCGGCAGCGGCAGCCTGGTGAAGGATGGCGCGGGCACCGAGACGCTGACCGGCGCCAACACCTATACCGGCGGCACCACGATCAATGCGGGCACGCTGGCCATCGGCGCGGGCGGCAGCCTGGCGGCGACGGGTGCCGTTGCGTTGATCAATCCCGGCGCCGCCTTCGATATCAGCGCGGGCGGCAACCAGGCGATCGGTTCGCTGGCGGGCAGTGCGGGCACCACGGTCAGCCTGGGCGGCAACGCGCTCACCCTGAACGGCGTGGGCAACACGAGTTTCGCCGGCACGATCTCCGGCACCGGCAGCCTGATCAAGAACGGCGCGGGCGTGCAGACGCTGAGCGGGGCCAATACGTTTACCGGCGGCGTCGCGCTCAATGCGGGCGGGCTGAGCGTGGGCAATGCCGGTGCGCTGGGCAGCGGCGCGCTGACGGTCAATGGCGCGGCGACGCTCGACAACACCACGAGCCTGAACCTCGCCAATGCGGTGAACCTCAACGCCAACCTCGACGTGGTGGGCAGCAATGCACTCACCTTGAGCGGCGCGATCGGTGGCACCGGCGGCTTGATCAAGGACGGTGCGGCGACGCTCACGCTGAGCGGCGCCAATAGCTATACGGGCGGCACCACCATCAATGCCGGCACGCTGGCGCTCGGCGCGGGCGGCAGCCTGAGCGCGGCCGGCACGGTGACGCTCGGCGGCACCGGTACGTTCGATATCGGCGCGGCCGGCAACCAGACCATCGGCGCGCTGGCCGGCACCGGCGGCACCGTCAACCTGGGCGCCGCCAGCCTCACGCTCGGCGGCGCGGCCAGCAGCGTGTTCGCCGGCGCCATCAACGGCAGCGGCGGGTTGATCAAGAACGGCACCGGCGTGCAGACGCTGTCCGGCGCCAGCATCTTCAGCGGCGGCGTGACGCTCAACGGCGGCGGCCTGCTGGTAGGCAACAACGCGGCGCTCGGTACCGGTGCGCTCAACGTGGGTGCTTCGGCGACGCTGGATGCGAGCGGTCCGATCGCACTGGCCAACGGGGTCACGCTCGGCGCGGGCGCCGCGCTCGACGTGCTCGGCGGCAGCGCGCTGAGCTTGAACGGCGCGGTGAGCGGCAGCGGCAGCCTGGTCAAGGACGGCAACGCCACGCTGACCTTGAACGGCGCCAACACCTATACCGGCGGCACCACGATCAATACGGGCACGCTGGCCCTGGGCGCGGGCGGCAGCCTGGCGGCGACGGGGGCGGTCACGCTCAACGGCACCGGCGTGCTGGATCTCAGCGCAGCGGGTGGTGCGCAGACCATCGGTGCACTGAGCGGCGCGGGAGGTGGCATCAATCTGGGTGCGAACGCCTTGGCTTTCGGCGACGCCAGCAACCAGACCTTTGCCGGAACCATCAGCGGCACCGGCAGCCTGGTGAAGAATGGCAGCGGGGTGGAGACGCTGTCCGGCAACAACAGCTTCACCGGCGGTGTTGCGCTCGATGCGGGCGGCTTGATCGTCGGCAGCGCGAATGCCTTGGGTACCGGTGCGCTCGCGGTCAACGGCGCGGCCACGCTCGATGCGACCGCGGCGCTCAACGTCGCCAACAACGTCGCGCTCAATGGCGGCGCCACGCTGACCTTGCCCGGCGCCGGCGGCGCGGTGAATCTCGGCGGCGTGGTCAGCGGCAGCGGCAGCCTGGTCAAGGACGGTGCCTCCACGCTCACGCTGGGTGGCGCCAACACCTTCACGGGTGGCGTCACGCTCAACGGTGGCGGCGTTCTGCTGGGCAACAACAACGCGCTCGGCAGCGGCGCGCTCACGGTCAATGGCGCGGCCACGCTCGATGCGTCGGCTCCGGTCTCGGTGGGCAATGCCATCGCCCTCGGCGGCGGCACCACGCTGACGCTGCCGGGCGCGGGCGGCGCGCTCACGCTCAATGGCGCGATCAGCGGTGCCGGCAATCTGGTCAAGGACGGTGCGTCGACGCTCACCTTGGGCGGCGCCAATACCTTCACCGGCGGGTTGACGAGCAACGGCGGCGGCCTGGTTCTCGGCAATGCCAATGCACTCGGCACGGGTGCGCTCGACGTCGCGGGGGCCACCACGCTCGATGCGACCGGGCCGCTCACCGTGGCGAACGACGTCACGCTCGGCGCCGCGCTCAGCCTGGGCGGCGCGCAGGCGCTGACGCTGGGCGGCACGCTTTCCGGCAGCGGCGCGGTGAACGTGGGCGGTACGGCGCCGATCACCTTGAACGGCGCCAACAGCTTCACCGGCGGCGTCACGCTCGGCGGCGGCAACCTGGTGGTGGGCAATGCCACGGCGCTGGGCACCGGTGCGCTGACCGCCAACGGCGGCTCGCTGCAATCCAATGCCGCGGTGACGCTCGCCAACAACGTCAGCATCGGCGGCAACGGCCTCACCGTGCAGGGCGCGGCGGATCTTGGCCTCAACGGCAGCCTCACCGGCACCGGCACGCTGGACAAGCAAGGCAGCGGCACGCTCACGCTCGGCGGTGCGCTGGGCGGCTTCGGCGGTTCGCTGGCGGTGAACGGCGGCACGCTGACCGCCACCTCGCCGTACAGCGGCGGCATCAGCGTCGGCACCGGCGCCACCGCCAACCTGCAGGGCAGCGGCAGCAGCGCGACCGTGAACGGTGCGCTGGCCGGCACGCTCAACCTGGGCGCCGGCAGCGCGGTGAACGTGGGCTACGGTGCGCTGGGCGGCATCACCGGCACGGTGAACGGGCAGGGCGCCGGCACCGCGGTCAACCTCACCGGCACCGGCGAGGCGACGCTGCCTTCCGGCACGTTCAACAACATCGACAACCTCAACGTCGGTGCGGGCGGCACGCTCGGCATCGCCGGCGGCACCGCGGCGAGCTTTGCCGGCGGCAGCACGGTGGGCGGCAACCTGGTGGTGAACAGCAACGGCAGCCTGGGCGGCCCGGCGACGATCGCCGATGGCGGCGCGCTGATCGGCAGCGGCACGGTCGGCGGCAATGTCACCTTGAACGGCACGCTGGCACCGAGCGGCCTGCCCGGCGCGGGTGGCATGGCCGGTGGCAGCGGCGCGGCGGGCAGCACCATCACGCTGGGCGGCTTGAGCAGCGGCGGCAGTGCGATCACCGATATCCGCGCCACCGCGGCGGGCACCAGCGACCACGTGCAGGTCAACGGCGCGGCCACGCTCGGCGGCCAGCTGGTGGCGCTGCCGGCGGCCGGCTCCTACGCGCCGACCACCACCTACACCATCCTCAACGCCACCGGTGGACTGAGCGGCAGCTACGCGAGCGTGGTGCAGAACCTGCTGCCCTTCCTCACCGCCAGCGTCACCACGCAAGGCAACGCGGTGCTGCTGACGCTGACCCAGGCCGGCAGCGGCGCGCCCACCGGCACGCCGTTCAACCAGTACCCGGGGCTGTCGTCCAACCAGGTGGCGATGGCGGGTGCGCTGCAGACGATCTCGCAGCAGACGCCGCAGCGCCTGGCCACCTTGCTCGGCTACGCGCGCGGCCTCACCAGCGACCAGGTGATCGGCTCGTTCGACACGCTGACCGGCGAGACCTATGCCTCGTCCACGCGCTACGAACTCAACGGCCAGGGCCAACTGCTCGATACCGTGTTCCATCGCCTGAAGCTGGCGCGCGATACCGGCGAGCAGGGCACGGCGGTGTGGGCGGAGCCGTATACGTACAGTTCCAGCCGCGACGCGAGCAATGGCATTGCCCAGACCGACTACCGCATCCGCGGCGTGATCGTCGGCGCGGATACCACGCTCGGTTCCGATCTGCGCCTGGGCGCGCATGCCAGCTTCGGCAATTCGCGCACCCAGGTGGACAGCCGCCGCGACCGGGTCGATATCGACCAGTACACGCTGGGCCTGCATGCGCTGTACATGCCGGTGGAGCAGTGGTGGGTGGAAGGCGCGGCTTCGTATGGCTGGCAGCGCGCCAGCGGCGACCGCAGCATCCAGGTGGGGCCGCTGTTCGATTCGCGCGCCAGCTCGCGCTACGACGGCACGTCGCTCAACGCCGGACTGGAAGGCGGCTATCGCTTCAACACCGGCGCGTGGCATCTGGAGCCCTTCGTCGGCGCCTACTACGCCAAGGTGAAGTACGACGCCTTCACCGAGCAGGGCGCGGGCGATGCCAACCTCGCCGTGGGCCGCTCGCGCGCCAGCAGCATGGCCTACGGCGCGGGCCTGCGCGTGATCGGCGATTTCGCCAGGCAGGCCAATGGCACGCAGATCCATCCGATCTTCCTGCTGCGCTATCTGCACGACACGCGTGCCGATGCGGATGCCACCACCAGCGTGGCTTTCGCCGGCGCACCGGACGTGGGCTTCGCCGTGCACGGCACGCCCGGCGTGAGCAACCACTGGCAGGCAGGCGCCGGCTTCAGCTTCGACATCTCGCCGCAGGCCAGCGCCTACTTCTACTACACCGCCGATATCGCCAGCCGCGGCGACAGCCATGCCGCCAACCTGGGCGTGCGCTGGAGCTTTGCCGCGCCGGCCGCGGCGATGGCGGCGAGCGCGCGCCGGATGGACGCGCTGCCGGCGGCGCCGCTGGCTCCGGCCGCCGCGGCCGTGCCGGCTGCCGCGCCCGCGGCGGACGATCCGTCCTCGCGTGGCGACAAGGCCGCGCCGGTGGTTGCCGGCGCCGCGCTGGCCGCTTCCGGTGCGGGTGCCGCCGAAGCGGCCAAGCCAGCAGCTACGGACGACGCCCCGCTCGGCAAGTGCAAGCCGCGCGCGGCGGCGGGCGCCAAGAAAGCCGCGATCGCCAAGAGCAAGCGCACGGGGCCGCGCCACGTGCCGGCGCCGGGCACGGGTGCCAAGCCGGCGGTGGTGGTGAAAAAGAAGAAGGCGGTACCGGCGAAGCCGAAGCCCGCTGCCGCCGAGCCGCTGTGCGACGGCTGAGCGCCGCCGCCTTTGCCCCCTCTCCCCGCCGGGGAGAGGGTTGGGGTGAGGGGCCGCGCGGAGCGGTGCGCGGAGGGTCGTTACAAGCTCAAAAGCTCTTGCTCGCCCGGTAGAAACATTACCGCGAGCACCCGCCCCTCATCCGGCTGCCGCCACCTTCCTCGCTCCTCAAAGCCGGGCACATCCATGTGCCCTCCCCGCGTACTCCCCGGAGGGGAGAAGGGTTCCTTCGGTTAGAGCTGCACCACGTCGAAGTGCACGTCCGGATTGACCTCCGCCGCGTAATCCACATCCTTGCGCCCGAACCCGAACAGCTTCTGGAACTCCGCCTTGAAGCCTTCGTAATCGGTGATCTGCTTCAGGTTGGCGGTGGTCACGGTCGGCCACAGGGCCTTGCAGGCCTGCTGCACGTCGTCGCGCAGCTCCCAGTCGTCCAGGCGCAGGCGGCCTTCGTCGTCCAGCGGCGCCGGCTTGCCGTCGGCGCGGTACATGAACTCGCGCAGCAGGCGGTTGGCCTGCTCGATGCAGCCTTCGTGGATGCCCTTCTCCTTCATGATGCGGAAGGCCAGGGACACGTACAGCGGAATGACCGGGATGGCCGCGCTGGCCTGGGTTACCACCGACTTCATCACGCCGACGCGGGCGTCCAGGCCGGGGTGGCGCTGGCGCAGCTCGCGGGCGGTGTTGTCCAGGTGCTGCTTGGCCTTGCCCAGGGTGCCGTGCCAGTAGATCGGCCAGGTGATCTCGGTGCCCACGTAGCTGTAGGCGATGGTCTTGGCGTCGGGTGCGAGCACGCCGGCCTGGCTGAGGGCGTCGATCCACAGCGCCCAGTCCTCGCCGCCCATCACGGTGACGGTGTCCTTGATCTCCTGCTCGGTGGCCGGTTCCACCGTGGCCTGGATCACCTCGTCCTTGTCGGTGTTGACCGAAGTGGCGGTAAAGGTTTCGCCCACCGTCTTGAGGGCCGAGCGCACCACCTCGCCGGTATCCGGCAGCTTGCGCACGGGGGAGGCCAGCGAATAGACCACCAGGTCGATCGGGCCGCCCATCTCGTTCTTGATGATCTCGATGGCCCGTTGGCGCGTCTCGTTGGCGAAGGCGTCGCCGTTGATCGACTTGCTGTACAGGCCGGCCTGCTTGGCCGCCTCGTCGAAGGCCCAGGCGTTGTACCAGCCGGCGGTGCCGGGCTTGCTCTCGCTGGAGGGCTTCTCGAAGAACACGCCCAGGGTGGCCGCCCCGAAACCGAACGCCGCCGCGATGCGCGAGGCCAGCCCGTAGCCAGTGGAAGCGCCCAGCACCAGCACCCGCTTGGGGCCGGCCGGGGCGGCGGCGCCCGCCTGGCGGGTGATGGCGATCTGCTCCAGCACGTTCTGGCGGCAGCCGGTGGGGTGGGCGGTGACGCAGATGAAGCCGCGGATCTTGGGGTTGATGATCACGAGTCTCGGGTCCGTCTTGGGGCGTGAAAGCGGGGCATTTTAGCCAAATGGCGCCGTTTTACCCGTACTGGCACGTAGGTTCGGGCGGGTCCGGGACCCGGCCCGGCCTGCTCGTGCCCGCCGCACGTTTTCCACCGGTAGCCATAACCCATTAGAATCTCCAGGTTTAGCCCCCCGCTTTCCCATTCCTTCTTCCCATCCAACCAACCCGGACGGCCGTATGCCTCGCCAAAAACCGCTTTCGCTCTACCGCAACATCGGCATCATCGCCCACATCGACGCGGGCAAGACCACCACCACCGAACGCGTCCTGTACTACACGGGCAAGAAGCACCAGATCGTCGACGTGCACGACACCAAGGACGGCAAGGGCTCCACCACCACCGACTATCTGGAGCAGGAGCGCAAGCGCGGCATCACCATCCAGTCGGCCGCCGTGTCGACCGAGTGGAAGGGCCACCAGATCAACGTGATCGACACCCCCGGGCACGTGGACTTCACCATCGAAGTGAACCGCAGCCTGCGCGTGCTCGACGGCGCCGTGGTGGTGTTCGACGGCGTGGCCGGCGTGGAGCCGCAGACCGAGACCAACTGGCGCCTGGCCGACCAGTACAACGTGCCGCGCATGTGCTACGTCAACAAGATGGACCGCATCGGCGCGAACTTTAAGCACGCCGTCGAGGGCATCAAGAACCGCCTGGGCGCCAACGCGCTGCTGTGCCAGGTGCCGCTCGGCAGCAACGACGAGTTCATCGGCATGGCCGACCTCGTCGCCGGCCTGGCCTACATCTGGCAGGGCGACGACAAGGACAGCACCTGGGAGAGCGTCCCGCTCGACCAGGTCGCCAGCCATCCGAAGTGCCAGTTCAGCGCCACCGGCGACCGCGAGTGGGTGGCCAACCTGGCCAAGCTGCACGAGGAAACCATCGAGCGCGCGCTGGAGATGGACGACGAGGCCTTCGACAAGCTGCTGCACGCGGGCGACGTGGAAACCTACGTCAAGAGCGGCGATTTCAGCCTGGAGCTGCTGAAGAAGGCGATCCGCAAGGGCTGCGTCAGCGGCAAGCTGGTGCCGGTGTTCTGCGGCTCCTCCTACCGCAACAAGGGCGTGCAGCAGTTGCTGGACGCCGTGGTCGACTACATGCCCTACCCGGGCGAGAACGGCGGCATCGCGCTGGTCGACGAAGACGGCCACGTGGTCGGCGAGCAGGGCGTGGTGGACGACGCTCCGGCGCGCCTGCTGGCGTTCAAGGTGATCAACGACCAGTTCGGCAGCCTCACCTTCTGCCGCATCTACTCCGGCGTGATCAAGAAGGGCGACACCCTGCAGAACGTCACCCGCGGCAAGAAGGAGCGCATCGGCCGCATCGTGGAAGTGCAGGCCAATGCCACCAAGGACATCGAGGAAGTGCGCGCCGGCGACATCTGCGCCTTCGTCTCGCTGAAGGAAACCGAGACCGGCGACTCGCTCACCGATCCGGCCCATCCGGTGCTGCTGGAGCGCATGCGCTTCCCCGACCCGGTGATCAGCGTGGCGGTGGAGCCGAAGAACCGCAACGACATCGACAAGCTGTCCTCCGCCCTCTACAAGATGGTGAAGGCCGACCCGTCGCTGAAGCTCGAAGTGGACAAGGAAACCGGCGAGACCGTGCTCAAGGGCATGGGCGAGCTGCACCTTGAAATCACCATCGACCGCATGCGCACGGAGCTGGGCGTCGACGCCAGCATGGGCAAGCCGCGCGTGAGCTTCCGCGAAGCGTTCGGCAAGACCATCGAGCACACCTACACGCACAAGAAGCAGTCCGGCGGTTCGGGCCAGTTCGCCGAAGTGAAGATCATCTTCGAGCCGGGCGAACCCGGCAGCGGCGTGATCTTCTCCGACGAGATCGTCGGCGGCCGCGTGCCGCGCGAGTACATCCCGGCGGTGGAACATGCGGTGACGGTGGAGTCGCGCGAAGGCCAGGTGGCCGGCTACGAAGTGCTCGACTTCAAGGCGCGCCTGGTCGACGGCAAGTACCACGACGTGGACTCGTCCGCGCTGGCGTTCGAAATCGCCGGCAAGGCCTGCTTCCGCGAAGCGCACAAGATGTCCAACCCGAAGCTGCTCGAGCCGGTGATGAAGCTCGAAGTGGTGACCGAAGCCGACTACCTCGGCGACGTGATCGGCGACATCAACCGCCGCCGCGGTTCGATCAGCGACCAGGGCCAGCGTGGCACCAACGCCTTCGTGCAGGGCTTCGTGCCGCTGGCGGAGATGTTCGGCTACATCAACTTCCTGCGCTCGGCCACCAGCGGCCGCGGCACCTTCACCATGGAGTTCGACCACTATGAGGAAGTGCCGGCCAGCATGGTCGCGAAGCTGATGGAGAAGGAAGGCGCGAAGTAATTCTTTCGCCTTGCCTGATCGAGAAAGCCGCCGGGTTCGCCCGGCGGCTTTTTTATGGCGCCGATTTTTACGGCGCCCATAAAAATGGCCCCCTTGCGGGGGCCAGGCCATCCGTTGGGAAATAGCCTGTCGGGAGGGTTGAAAGGGGGGTCAAGACCGTCCCGACGGGTGACTAGATACCGGTCGCAACGTGAAGGCGCCGTCAGTGCGAACGAGCTCCGTATCACGGCTTTGAAAAGCGTGACGCAGCACCCGGATTCCCGCCTTCTCGGCGGATTTCACGCCTTGCCCATGGACCCGGATGCAAGCCGTCGCAGAGTCTCGCCCGTGCCCGGAGGTAGAACCTCGCGGTTACTTTCGAGGCACTCCCAGGCCCCCGCACAGGGGGCCTTCTTTTTGCGCCGCCCGCGGCATCGGCCATCTGTCAGGCAGGCAGACATTTCTTAAGGAAGTAACCTCCGGGTTTGTTCCTACGAAAACAGCGCATCGTCGGCTAGCCACGGGGCAGGTGTCATGGGATCGAACGGAAATGGGGAAGGGCGCCGCGTCCTGCGGCGCGTGGGTGGATGGTGGCGCTACGGCGTGATCGCCGGCGTGCCGCTGGTGGTCGCCGCAGGCCTGGGCTACGCCGGCGGCTGGCTGACGCCGGGGCGGCTCACGGCGCAGAAACTGGTCGACCAGCTGCAGTCCAATGCCGGCGTGCATCCGGGCTATCGCCGCAACCACGCCAAGGGCGTGTGCGTGGCAGGCACGTTCACCGGCAATGGCGCCTTGCAGTCGTATTCGAAGGCGCAGGTGTTCGCGCCGGGCGTGGTGCCGGTGGTCGGGCGCTTCGCCATTCCCGGCGGCAACCCTTATGCGCCGGACAGCAGCGCGCCGATCCGCAGCATGGCGCTGCGCCTGACCCAGCCCAACGGGCAGCAATGGCGCACGGGCATGAACAGCATGCCGGTGTTTCCGGTGGCCACGCCGCAGGCCTTCTACGAACTGCTGCAGGCGCAGCAGCCGGATCCGGCGAGCGGCAAGCCGGACCAGGCCAAGGTCGGCGCGTTCTTCGGTGCGCATCCGGAAGCCGGCGCGTTCCTGGCCTGGGTCAAGACGGCGAAGCCTTCGTCCAGCTATGCGGTGGACAGCTACTGGAGCTTGAACGCGTTCGAGCTGGTCGACGCGCAGGGCGCGCATCACCCGGTGCGCTGGCGGATGGTGCCGGAGGCCAGGGCGGACGGCAGCGCGGGGCAGGGCGAGGATTATCTCGCGGCCGACCTCGTACAACGCCTGGCGGCCGGCCCCTTGCGCTGGCACCTGCTGGTGACGCTGGCCGATCCCGGCGATCCCACGTCCGACGCAACCAAGGCGTGGCCGGCAAGCCGCCGCGAAATCGATGCCGGCACGCTGGAGCTCACTTCCACCCAGCCGCAGGACAGCGGCCCCTGCCGCGACGTCAACTACGACCCGCTGGTGCTGCCCGACGGCATCCAGGCTTCGGACGATCCGCTGCTGCCCGCGCGTTCGGCGGCCTACGCCGCTTCGTACCTGCGCCGCACCAGCGAAGAGGCGCACCTGCCAGGTAGCGCGACCGCAAAGAAGGAGGCCCGCTGATGGCACGCCCGACCGATATGTTCGTGTGGCCCGCGCGGCTGCTGCATTGGCTGATGGCCGTCCTGATCATCGCGATGCTGTTCATCGGCGTGGGGATGGTGGCTTCGGTATCCGAGCGCCATGACTGGCTGGTGCGGCTGCACAAGCCGCTGGGCGTGGCGATCCTGGTGTTGGCGGTGGTGCGGCTGATCGTGAGATGGCGTAATCCGCCGCCGCCTCTGCCTGCCGATCTTCCCGTGCTGCAGAAGTGGGCGGCACTGGCTTCGCACTGGTTGCTGTACGCCTTGATGCTGACTCTGCCGCTGGTCGGCTGGGCGATGCTTTCGGCGGGCGGGTATCCGGTGATGCTCAGCGCTTCGCTGCGGCTGCCCTCGATCCTGCCGGCGAATGCGGTGGCGTTCGCGGTGCTGCGGCATCTGCATGCATGGCTGGCGGTGCTGCTGTTCGCCACCTTCCTCGCACATCTGGGCGCGGCGCTCTATCACGGACTGGTGCGCCGGGATGGCGTGCTGGGCAGCATGGTGGGGTGGCGGCCGCGCCGCTGATAGTCGGCATGCCGGCACGAGCGAGGTCATGCACCGGCCCCGCTCGGCCCCTGCGCGGTACTGCGTGCGCGTAAACGTTCTCGCCGCGTTTCACCCGGGGATCGGTGCTCGAACGTCACCTAAATGCAGACGTTGACTGCACGTTCGAGTATCCATTGCATAGCGCACCGCTCACCCGGCCATCACGATGGCTTGGTCACGATGCGTTGACACCACAGGGGTGACACCACAGGGAGAATCACCACGATGAAGCTGCGCTATCTCGCATGGGGCCTGCTTGCCGCGGGCGTGTCGTTGAGTTGCAGTTCGGTCGTGTGGGCGGCTGGCCCCGCGCAGGGCATGGGTAGCGCCGCGCCCGGCACGGTGGACCGTTCGATCAGTCCGCGCTGGCACGTCTATACCTTCGTCAAGGACGGCATCGAGTACGTCCAGGTCAACGATGCCGCGGGGCGCGTGCGCGCCGGCGTCGCGGCGGCTGCGGGGGTGCATCTGGTGTTGCCGATGGGTGTCGATGCCGAGCGCGTTTCCACGCCGGAATCGCCCTTGGCCGTGGCTGCCATCCGTGGTGCGGAAACGGTCTACAAAGATGGGCTGGTGAGCTTGAGCGTCGGGCTGAACGATGCCGGCCAATATGTGTGGACGGTGGCCGATGCCACCCTGGCGGGTGGGCGCTACGCGCCGGCGGACGATCCGTCGAACTGCAAGCAGGATCCCAACAGCTGCCCGATCAACCGCCGCGTCACCATGGCGACCACGAATCTTTCGCCGGCGGACGGCGACATCTCCAACTGCAAGCAGGATCCGAACAGCTGCCCGATCAATCGCGCCAATCCGCAGCAGTCGATGCGCCTGTCGCCGCAGGACACGCCGGATTCCAACTGCAAGGAAGACCCGAACAGCTGCCCGATCAATCGAATCGGGGAACAGTGAGTTCCTGGCGCAGCGTCACCTGGACGCTGCGCCCATCCACCATCACGTCGCCGTTGAACAGCTGCGCCCGCAGGCGCAGCTCGCCGAGCCCCAGGCCCAGCGTGCCCAATCCCTTGGTGATCTTGTCCTGTGCCGGCGGGGCCATCGGCACGCCTTCGCTGCGCACGCTCAGGTGGATGGTGGTGCCGCTGTCGGTGGTGTGCGTGTCGGTGGTCAGCGCGATGCGGTCGCTCGGGCATTCCTTGAGCAGGTAGGTCACCGCTTCGCAGGCGAGGCGATACAGCAGCGACAGCGTATTGCGCGGCAGCCGGCTCCACTGGCCATGCACGTTGGCCTGGTAGGCAATGCCGAGCGAGTCGAGCACCTGCACCAGCGGACCTTCGCTCAAGGCATGCGGATGGCCCGCGCCCATCGGCGGCGACAGCGCATCGGCCATTTCCTTCAGGCGCGAGGTGGTCATGGTCAGGGTGCGCTTGTAGGTATCCACTTCGCCGCGGTTGGGCGAGTGATCGAGCTGGATCAGCAGATGGCGATGCGCACGCGCCAGCTCGCCGCTGACATAAGCCAGCTCGAACGAGCTGCGCTGCAGCTTCATCTCCGCCAGGTGCTGTTCCAGCCGGGCCTTGTCCAGCTGGTCGTCCACCGCGGCGAGCGCATGTTCCAGCCGCGTGGTCTGCATGCCGAGCACGGTGGAGATGGTGAGGAACAGCGCCATCATGGTCTGCGTCATCAAGGTGGCGATGTCGAACATCTCCGGCATCAGCGCAACGATGCCGAAGCTGGCGATGGCGCCGATCACCGCCGCGCCCTTCCAGCCCCGGGTGATGGCGAAGTACGCGGCCGGCACGAACAGCACCGCCTGGCCGACGAAGCGCAGCGCGGTGTCCTGGGTGCCCGACAGCGCCAGCACCTCGACTGACATCGCGATCACCGTGATCACCGAAGCCTGCAGCAGGCTGCGATTGGCCATCCATACGCCGCTCAGCGAACGCTGCTCGTGCCACTGCTGCGCACCGGCCAGCGCCAGCGGCACCACGGCGAGCATGCCGCTATAGGTGCCGAGGAAATAATCGGAGACCAGGTCGGTCAGCGGCTTGCGGCCGAAGCGCGCCGCCTCGGGCATCAGCGAAGCCACCATCAGGCCGTCGGCGACCAGCACCACGCTGGCGCCGAAGATGCACACCAGCACGCTGCCCAGGCGGATATCGGGAAACGCGGCGCCGGGCAGGCGGTCCTGGCACAGGGCGACCACCGCCATCAGCAGGGCGATCGGCGGCACGATGGAGGCGAGATAGAACGCCCAGCCGAACATGGCGACGCCGTCGTAAAGATCGTAGGCGAGCAACAGGGTTTCGCTGACCAGGAACGCCGGCCAGTAGCGCCGCGGCGTCAGCAGCAGGACCGCGAGTTTCAGTCCGCTGGCGGGCACGAAGTGGGCGAAGCCCACTTTGCGCAGCAGCATGTAGGCGATGCCGTAGATGATCGCGACCGCGAGCTGCCGCCCTAACCATCCAAGCCTGGATTCCATGTTTGCGCCAGCCGCTCCGCTCCCCGATTCGGTGGCAAATTAGGGTCACTGGCGTGAAATGTCCGAGAAGATTCCTGCGGTAACAACCGGCTGTTGCAAAGCTCATAAGGAATGACAAAACAGCGTGAAAACGTGCTTAGTCCAGGCTGTCGCCATGTCATGTGCCGCGTGACGCAAGCGTCGGGAAAATGGGCGATCGCATCACGCTTTTTTCTTGTCGTTACGCCTCCGGATGTCCATTGGCATGACCATCGGCGATCGCGGCGAAGCAAAAAGAACCGGCCTGCGCCTTGCCGTGCGCACGCCGGGTGACCGGCAAACCCGTCAATCGTGCAGGCCGTGCGCCTTCAGCACGTCGGCGATATCCATGCGCCAGATATTGCGCGAGCCGTTATTCGGACCGTTCAGCCGCTTCTGCAGCGAGCCGATGTCGTCGCGCTTCTTGGGGAACTGCACGTCGTCCTGCCGGTTGCTGGACACATACAGCTCGCCGAAACCCGGACCCAGTGTGGGCGCGTTCTCCAGGGCGGCGGTGTTGACGTCGCCGCCCAGGTGTTCCGGCTTGCCCCAGCGGCCATCGGCCTGGCGGAAGGCGATATAGATGTCGGCGCTGCCCAGCGAATCGCCTTCGTTGCCCGCATAGAGCAGGAAGCGTCCCTTGGGATCGATGCACGGATCCATGCGGTTGTGCTCGCTATCGCCCAGGTCCACCCGCTCCGGCGCCGAATAGCCCTGGCCGGCGGGATGGATCACGTACACCTGATAGAACTTGCCGGAATCCGGCCGGTGCGCGGAGAAATAGATGTCGCCATTGGCCGCCACCGTCGGGTTGTAAAGCATGGCCCCGTCGTTATGCGCGCCATCCACGTGCACCGGTTCGCCCCAGCGGCCATTCGACTGCCGCTCGACATACCACAGGTTGGTGCCGGCGAAATGCTGCCCGCCCATCTCCGCCGTCACCGGCGCCTCGCCGGCATGCGGCGGCCGGTTGGAGACGAAGTACACGCGCTTGCCGTCCGGGGCGAATGCCGGTTCGGAGTCGTGCCACTGGCCGGAGAACGGCGCCACTTCCGGCGCGGACCAGCTGTTGCCCTGGCGATGCGCGAGCAGGATGGTGTCGTCCTTCTCGGCGAAATCGGAGCGCAGGAACAGCAGGGTCTGGCCATCGGGCGACAGCGCGGCGGTGGTTTCCTGCAGGCCGGTGGAAATCACGCCGGGGCCGAGCAGATCGGCGGCGCCGACAGGTGGGGCGCAACCCAGCGCAAAGGCGGTCGCCCAGGCGAACGTATGCAACTTCATGTGTGCTTCCGTGGATGGCCGGGCCATGCCGGCCCGTGCGTACGGTGCGCGCAGGTGCGCAAGCGTGCCGTGCTTTTGTGACGAGCGGTTGCGGCAGCGTGGCGAGCGGTCCGGACGGACGCTCAGGCCATGCCCAGCGCCAGCCGCGCCTGCGCGCGGAAGCGGCGGCTGAGGTTCAGCCGCGTGCCGTCGCGCAGCACCACTTCGGCATTGCCCTGGAACAGCGGGTGGATCTCGCGGATGCGCTCCACATTGACCAGGGTGCCGCGATGGATGCGCAGGAAGCGCTGCGGATCCAGCGCCTCCAGCAGATGGCTCAGCGTTTCGCGGTGCAGATAGCGCGTGCCGGCGACATGGATATGCACGTAGTTGCCGTCGGCGCGGATCCAGTCGATATCGTCGGTGGCGATCACGCGGATGCTCTCGCCCACACGCACGCTGATGCGTTGCGCATGGGTGGGGAGCGACACGGGCATGCTGTTAATGACGCTTGGCGTTGCCGTCTGCAAGCCCGCCCACACGCGCCGTATGCGTGCCATCGCCTGGTCGAAGCGCGCCTGGTCGATCGGCTTCAACACGTAGTCCACCGCATCCGCGTCGAACGCACGCAGTGCGTGCTGCCCGTAGGCGGTGGCGAACACCACCATCGGCAAGGTCTCGGGCTTGAGCTTGTGCAGCAGCTTGAAGCCGTCCATGCCGGGCATGCGGATATCCAGGAACACCAGCGCCGGCTCCAGCGCGGCGATCGCCTGCAGCGCTTCATGGGCATTGCCGCATTCGCCCACGATCTGCACGTCCGCATGCGCGGCCAGCGCCTGGCGCAGCGCCAGGCGCGCCAGCACTTCGTCGTCCACCAGCAAGGTGCGGATCGGCTGCATGCTCATGCCACGTGCTCGGTGGCGTATTCGCGATAAGGAAAACGCAACTCCACCCGCGTGCCGCCTTCGTTCCTGCGCGCCAAGGCCACGCTGGCCGCGTCGCCGAACAGCACCTGCAGGCGCGTACGCGTATTGCCCAGCCCGAGGCCTTCGGCCATGCCATCGGGCAGGCCCAGGCCGTCGTCGTCCACGCGCAGGTACAGCTGCGCGCCTTCGCGGCGGCTGACGATGTGCAGGCGGCCGGGTTCGGGTTTGTCGAGCAGGCCGTGGCGCAGCGCGTTTTCCACCAGCGGCTGCAGGATCATGCTGGGCACCGCGGCGCGCACGGTGTCGGCGGCGACGTCCAGCTGGGTGCTCAGGCGGTCCTGGAAACGCACCTGCTGGATGTCGAGATAGCAGCGCAGCAGTTCCAGCTCGCGCGACAGCGGCACTTCCAGCGCGTGGCGTTCTTCCAGGGTCAGGCGCAGCAGGTCGCTGAGCCGGGAGATCATCAGGCGCGCCTGGTGCGGATCGGCCAGGGCCAATGCCGAGATGGCATTGAGCGTGTTGAACAGGAAGTGCGGCTGCAGCTGCACGCGCAGGGTGCGCAACTGCGCCTGCGCCAATTGGGATTCCAGCTGCGCGCTGCGCAGGCGTTCGTCGCGCAGGCGACGGCGCGAATCCAGCCCGCGCAGCACCGCCAGGATCACCCAGTACATCAGCAGGGCGAAGTGGTAGCTGAAAGCGAACTGCATGCGCACGAAGCCGGCGTACGTGCCGACCGGCGCATGGCCCGGACCGGCGACGTTCCAGAAGATCGCCAGATGCGCCAGCAGCTGCGCCAGCGCCACGGCGAGGCTGGCCGGTACGTGCACCGCCGCGTAGCGGCGCCAGTCGCCGTCCGCCGCCTGCCGTCCGAGCCAGGCGACCAGCGGCACCAGCAGCATCCACAGATAGAAGTCGCTGAAGTTCCAGGTGGCCACGCGCGGCCAGTTCGGCACTTCGCCTTCGCTGATCTGCGACAGGCCACCGCTCAGCGTGTACGAGGCCGCCAGCAGGGTCCAGAAACCCAGCGGCATGGCGAGGCGGGCCCAGCGTGGCGTGGTGTTTGCGGCGGACACGAGGTTCTCATCGGCAACCGGGAATGGGCATCCAGTGTGGGGCGGATGCCGATGCCCGGGTAGTGCCGCAGGTCTCAGGGGTTGCGGGCGCGGGCGACGTCGGCCACCGCGCTGTGTCCGGCCAGCCAGCCGCGCAGGTCGAACGCATGCACCCGGCGGTCCGGCGCGTTGAAGTACAGCGTGGCGTG
Source organism: Dyella marensis (assembly GCF_049532885.1). NCBI lineage: Bacteria > Pseudomonadati > Pseudomonadota > Gammaproteobacteria > Lysobacterales > Rhodanobacteraceae > Dyella > Dyella marensis. The sequence goes on along the minus strand of NZ_CP064029.1, from coordinate 3,196,869 downwards.
ATCGGACGACAGCCGCGCCTCGATGCCGGTCAGGCCCAGCGGCTGCGGCGTGCTCCAGCCTTCGCCGCGCGCGAAGGCGATGAACAGCTCGCTGCCCGCCGGCCCCGCCGGTGCGCGCTTGGAACTGAAGACGATGAAGGACTGGTCGGGCGCCACCGCCGGATCGAAATCGCCGGTCACGCCGTCGCTGAAGGGCAGGGGCTGCGGCGCCTGGTACTGGCCATGCACGTTGCGGCTGCGGAACAGGCGGAACGCACCCTTGCCATTGGCATCCGGATCCGTGCGCATGAAATAAAGCGTGCCGTCCGCGGCCAGCGCGGGCGCAAACACGGAGGAGTTGGTGTTGAGCAGCGCAGCGATGCGCTGCGGCGTACCCCAGCCGTCCTTGCCGCGCGCCACCTGCCACAGGTTGCCGCCGCGCCCCGGAAAACGCTGGCCGTCGAACACGCCGTCCAGTGCCGCGCCGCCGTCGTGCTCGGGGCGGTTGGAGATAAAGACCAGCGAGGCACCGTCCGGCGCCATCGCCGGCTCGATGTCCTGCCATTGCGTGGAGAACGGCAGCGGCTGCGGCACGGACCAGCGGCCGCCATCGCGCGAGGAGAAGAACAGCCGGTAGGTCTTGTCCACCTGGCGCGTGAACACCACCGAACGATCACCGGGCCCGAACGCCGGCGAGGCGTCCTGGGCGCGGTCCCACGGCCCGGCCACCGGCGCGCCGTCGCGCGCATGCGCATCCAGCCAGGGCGCCAGCGACACCTGCCACAGGTTGTCGCCGTCCTTGTTCCAGTCGGCCTGCTCGCCGGGCACGCGGCGGTCGCTGACGAAGTAGAGGGTGCGGCCGTCCGCGCCCAGTTGCGCACCCATGGCGTGCGTGCCGCCGTTGACGGCGTCGCCAAGGTCCTGCGGCGTGCTCCAACCCTGCGGCGTGGCGAAGGCGATGGCCAGGCGGTACGGCTGCGTCTTCGCACTCTTGATGCTGGCCACCATGAAGGAGCCGTCGTGCGCGATGGCCGGGTCGCGCACGGTCAGGTCGTCCGCGCCGAATGCCACCGGCTCCGCCGCCTGGTAGCGGCCGTCCTTATGCACGGAACGCAGCAGGCGCAGCTGGCCGTCCGCGCCGCAGCCGATGTAATAGAGCGTGCCGTCAGGACCGACGTCGGGTGCGAATACCGAGTGGCAGGTGTTCACCGTATCGGGCAAGCGCTCCGGCGCACCCCAGCCTTGGCCTTGCCGCGCCACGCGCCACAAGTTCATGCCGCGGCCGGGGTAGCTCTTGCCGCCCATCACCGTATCGAGCACTGCCCCCTTGCCGTCGGCCGGACGGTTGGAGGCGAACACCAGGAAGGATCCGTCCGGCGACATGGCCGGATCCGCATCGCGCCACCGGCCGGAGAACGGCGCCGTTCGCGGTTCCGACCAGCCCTGCCCGGTGCGTTGCGAGACCAGGATGGCGTAGTGCTCGTGGTCGCTGCTGCCGCGCGAGAAGTAGACCGTATTGCCATCGGGCAGGAACGCAGCCGGGCCTTCGTCGCCGGCGCCGGAGATCACGCCGGGCGCGAACAGCGCCGCTGCCGTGGGGTTGTCGGTCGCGGCGGCGGTGCCGCCGAAGGTGAGCAGGAAAGCCAGGGGGAGCAGGCGGCGCATCGGTCGTGCCTCGTCATGGGAACCACGGCGAGGCTAGATGCGCACCGGGCGGCGGTCGCGCCTCCGGTGACGAGCGGTGCCGCGAGCGTGACCAGCGGTCGACCGGTCAGGTGGACACGGCCTTGCCCACCCTGCGGCCCGCGCCCAGCCGCCACTTCAGATTGACCCCGAGCGTCCCCGCCACGATCAGGGCCAGCCCCGCCAGTTGCACCGGCGCCAGCCGATGCCCGTAGATCAGGTAATCCAGCAGCAAGGTCACCAGCGGATACACGAACGCCACCACCGCGATGGTCACCACCGGCAGGCGCGGATACGAGGAATAGAACAGCATGTAGACGATGCCGCTGTGGATCACGCCCAGCCCGCACAGCCACCACCAGTGCGTGCCGACGTGGAACACGCCGGGGCTGGAAAATCCCGCCAGCATCAGCACGCCCACCCAGCATTGGATCATCACCAGCGCAAACGGCCGCTCGCGTCCGATCGTGCGCGACATCAGCAAGGAAGCACCGCAGAGCAGCGCGCCCAGCAGGGTCAGGCCGATGCCGATCAGGTACGAGGTGTCGGCGTCGCGCCACAGCTTGAGGGGATCGGCCGAACAGGCCACGCCGATAAAGCCCAGCAGGGTCCAGCCCAGGTCCGCCGGATGCGTGCGCTCGCCCTGCAGCAGCGCGGCGAGGATCAGCATCACGAACGGGAAGAAGTGATAGACCAGGGTGGCCACGCCGATCGACGAACGCGCCATGCCGGCGAACAGCGCCACCCAGTTGAGCACCAGCAGGATGCCGCTGAACACGGCGCCGCGCAGCAGGGCGCGATCCTGCCACAGCCCGCGCAGATAGCCGCGGGCCAGGCCGAGCACCAGCAGGAACAGGCCGCCGAACAGGCAGCGGTAGAACACGGCGGTGACGGCGTCCTGGCCGCTCTCGTGCACGAACACGCCGACCGAGCCGATCAGCAGTTCGGCGAACAGCAGCTGGAGCAGGGCCGCGCGCGAATCGCCGCGGCCGGGCAGGGAGGTCATGGCGTTTTCTCTGTGGGCGACGAGGCCAGCGTAGGCCGCTTGCCTCAACCGATACAGATTCAGATAGGATGAAATTAGACCGATACAGTTGGGAGGGCGCCATGCTGCTCTACGAACGCCTGGCCGGCGAACTGCGCGGCCAGATCGCCCGCGGCGCCCTGCGCGCGGGCGAGCGCCTGCCGTCGATCCGCCAGCTGGCGCAAGGCCATGGCTTGAGTGCGGCCACCGCGGTACAGGCCTGCCTGCAACTGGAACGGGAGGGCCTGGTGCTGGCGCGTCCGCGTTCGGGCTATTACGTGCGGGCCGCCGCGCCGCCGCCGCCCGATGCCAGGCCGATGCGCCGGCGCGCGCCGGGCACGGTGAACAACCCTGCGTTGCAGGAGGTGCTCGACATGCTGGCGCGCGGCGACGTGCTGCCGCTGCACAGCGCCACGCCCTCGCTCGCGCTGTTGCCGCAGGCGGCGCTCACGGCGGCATTGAGCCGCAGCCTGCGCCACCATCCCGCCGTAGCGCTCGACTACGCGCCGCCGCAAGGCCTGCCCGCGCTGCGCCGGCAGATCGCCCGCCGGTATGCGCAATTGGGCGCCGCGGTGTCGCCGGACGAGATCGTGATCACCGCCGGCGCGATGGAAGGCATCAGCCTTGCGCTGCGCACGCTCACTGCGCCGGGCGACGTGGTGCTGGTGGAGACGCCGACGTATCACGGCATTCTGCAGGCCGTAGCGACGTTGCGCTTGAAGGTGCTGGAGGTACCGAACCTGCCCGGGCAGGGCATCGATGCGGTGCGGCTCGATCAACTGCTGCAGCAGAACCGCGTGCGCGCGGCGGTGCTGGTGCCGAACTTCAACAATCCGCTGGGCAGCGTCACCAGCGACGCGGCGAAGCAGGCGCTGCTGGCCAGTTGCGCGCGGCATGGCACGGTGGTGATCGAGGACGACGTCTACGGCGATCTCGCTTGGTCAGGCGAACGCCCATCGCCGCTGCGCCGCTGGGATACGCGCGGCAACGTGATCAGTTGCGGTTCGTTTTCAAAATCGCTGTCGCCGGGCCTGCGCCTGGGCTGGATGGCGGCCGGCGCATGGACGGATGCGCTGGTGCGCGCCAAGTATTTCTCCACCGTCGGCGCGGCCAGCCTGCCGCAGCTGGCGATGGCCGATTACCTGCAGAAGCACGATCTGGAACGCCATCTGCGGCGCCTGCGCCGCGCGCTGGCGGACAACGCGCAGCGCCTGCACGAGGCGATCGCGCGGCACTGGCCGGCGGGCACGCGCGCCTGCGAGCCGCGGGGCGGCCTGTCGCTGTGGCTGCAATTGCCGCCGGGCGGCGATGGCGAGGCTCTGTTCGAGGCGGCGCTGGGGCAGGGCATCGGCACTTCGCCAGGCGTGCTGTTTTCCAGCCGCGGGGATTACCGCGATTGCCTGCGCCTGAGCTGCGGGATGCCGTGGGATGCGCGGCTGGAGCAGGCGCTGAAAAAACTCGGCCAGCTGGCGGCGCGCCAGCTGGCCTGAGCGGACGGGGGCTTATTCCTCGTCTTCTTCTTCCTCTTCGTCTTCCTCGTCTTCCTCGAAGGCTTCGAGCTCTTCGACGCGCACGAAGTTCGGCGCTTCGTCGGCGAAGGCGACGGCACGGCCGTCGGCGCACATCGGGCGGACGCTGCGGCGGCGGGTGCCGCCGGTTTCGGATTCGACCAGGGCGAAGCAGACGATGGCCTGGGCGCTTTCTTCGCCGGCTTCGTCGTAGACGGCGACCCAGCCGGTGGCGGGCATGATCTGGAGGATGTTGTCGAGGTTCGACATGGGGGTTCCCGGTTGGCGAAAGCCGCCTAGAGTGCCGGGTGGGTATGACGCCTGCAAGCGTTGCTTCGCAAGCTTGCCAGGCCCAGGTGCGCGGGCATCGCACGCCGCGGGCCATGTTCCTGGCCTGGCTGGGTTCCTGCCCGTTCCACTGCTTGCGCTCCACCTGTGGCCATCCTCGTGGGTGGCTTCATACCTGAAACCCTTCGTGGCGCCGCCCCATGTTCCTATGCTGTCGCCGCCGCGCTGGCCACGGCACGGCTTGCGTATCGCTGGACGCCGGCCTTCTCGTGCTCGCTCGTGCGAAACAGGCCATTCGCTTGGGCTGGGGTCAACATCCGCTTGCCCATCGTGTCGTGGCGTCCTTCATCGAGCGCTTCCGCCGCGATGGCGCCCAGGTGTGCCAGCGTGGCCTGCATCGGTCCGCACCCCAGGCTGATGCGCCGCACGCCCAACTGTTCCAGCGCCTGCGAGCCCGGTGCGCCCGGATAGCCGGCATAGACGTTGAGCGGCACCGGCAGCCATTGCACGAGCGTTGCGATGTCCGCGGCCTCGGCCAGGCCGGGAACGAAGATGCCATCGGCGCCGGCATCGACATAGGCCAGCGCGCGCTTTCGGGTTTCCTCCAGGCGCGCTTCGGCCGGCAAATCGCTCAGATACGTATCGATGCGCGCATTGATGAAGAAAGGCAGGTCACGATGCCGCGCAATCCTCCGCACGCAGGCAATGCGCTCGCTGAGCACGCCGGGATGCGCCAGCGTCCGCGTGCCCGCTTCGGTGCCGTCTTCGATATTGATGCCCACCACGCCCAGCTGGATCAGCGCCTCGGCCAGGTTGCCGGTGTCCTGGGCATCGAGCGCATAGCCACGTTCGATGTCGACGCTGACCGGCGCGCCGACCACCCGGCAAACGCGCCGGCAGGCCGCCAGCAGATCCTGTACGGGCATCTGCTCGCCGTCGGGATAGCCCAGCGCCCAGGCCATGCCGGCGCTGGTGGTGGCGATCGCCTTGGCGCCCGCGTTTTCGATCACCCTGGCACTGGCGGCATCCCAGGCGTTGGGCAGCATCAATGGCCCTGGGCCGGCATGCAGTTGATGGAAAAGCTCGGCACGCTCTCTCTGTTCGCGGTTCATGCTGCTGGCCTGTGGTTGCGCCCGACGCCGGGCAGGTAAAGCAGACCATGGGGCGGCCCGGCCCGCTGTCAGAATCTTTAGCGACCGCCTCGAGTAACTCCGATGGCGCTTGCATAAGCTCTGCCGACGACCCGGAACAGGGCATACAATCATTCGATGGACTATCAGCTCGTCATCAAGTTCTGGCGCAAATCCCTGGCCGACGAAGCCTTTCTCGCGGCCATCGAGGGCAAGTTGAAGGAGGCCTTGGGCGATGCGGTCGAACTGGAGGGCTACGACGTCAGCCCGAAGGAGATCAATCTTTTCATGCTCACCGCTGACCCGCGGCATGCCTTCCGGCGCGCCAAGGATGTGCTCGATGGATTGGGCGTTCTGAACGGCGTTTCGGCCGCCCACCGCCTGGTCGGCGGCACTCGCTTTACGTCTATCTGGCCGCTGCGCGCCACGCGCAAGTTCAGGCTGCCGTAGCGCCAGTGAAAGCCTGGCAGTGCGTTGCCGAAAAATTCCACGTCCCCAACACTCCCCGTTGACCATCCGGGTGCCACGTTGCGGCCATGGTGCAACCCCATCGCCAGGCCCTGCTGATCGTCGACGTCTTCAACGACTTCCGTTTCGAAGGCGGTACCGGACTGGCAGAGCAGTTCCGCCCGGCGATCCCGCAGCTTGCGCTGTTGCGCGAGCATTTCCGTGGCCGGGGCGTGCCGGTCGTCTACGTCAATGACAACTTCGACCGCTGGCATGAGGACCTGCACGGCGTGGTCGCTTACACGCGCGAAGCCGGCCCTGCCGTATCGCGTGAAGCAGCCGATGCGCTGATGCCGGGGCGCGAGGACGTGCGTCTGCTGAAGTCGCGCCATTCGGCGTTCTACCGCACGCAGCTGCCCGCGCTGCTGGAACACTTGCAGGTCGGGGAGCTGGTGCTGGCGGGCATGGCCGGCGATGCCTGCGTGTTCACCACCGCGCTGGATGCGCACGTGCATGGCTACAAGGTGCAGGTGGTGCGCGATGCCATCGCCAGCCAGACGCAGGCGCGCAACCGGCGCGTGCTGGAGCATTTGCGCGAGACGCTGGGCATGGCCACGCCCGGCGTGGAAGAGCTGGTCAGCCGAATCCCCCGGGAAGGCCGGTGCTGAGGTGGGCGCCGTCGGCGGCGATGCGCACGCGATGGTGCTCGACGCAGGCCTGGCGTTCCCGGGCCAGGCGGTAGCTTTCGCGCAGTTTCCCGTAGCTCAGCAGGTGCATGGCGGTGGCGCAGGTGATGCGCGCCACGTCCAGCAGCGGGCGGAAATGGCTGTGGCGGAACTGCGCGCCATAGCGCGAGGGGATGGGGATGGAAACGACGTCGACGCCGCTTTCGCGGCAGGCGCGGATCAGCAGCGAGGCCTCGTAGGCGAAGCCGTTCGTGGTGGCGGTATCGGCCAGCTCGAGTACGGACGGCGGATACCAGCGCTGGCCGCTCTGCGTGTCGGCGATGCCGCGGGCGCAGGCCCAGGAGATGCCCCAGTCGGCGACGCGGTTGGCGATGTGGCGGGCGCGGGGTTGGCGTTCGGTATCCAGCAGGCGCGCGCCGATCACCACGCTGCCGGGGTGGCGCTTGGCGGCGGCCAGCATATAGGGCACGTCGTCGGCCTGATGCTGGCCGTCGCCGTCCATGGTCAGCACCGCTTCGAAACCGCTCTGCCGCGCGGCGCGCAGGCCGGTGCGCAGCGCCTCGCCCTTGCCGTGCCGGCCCTGGTGGCGCAGCAGGGTCACGCCGGCATGGCGCGCGACGATCTTCGCCGTGGCGTCGGTGGAACCGTCGTCCACCACGCAGATCGGCACGCCCAGCCGTTGCGCACTGGCCAGCACGCCGCCGATGGCGCGTTCCTCGTTGTGGCAGGGGATCACGATGCACCAGCGCGGAAGGGACGACGGCATGACGCGCTCCTGGGCGGCCTGAGGGCAAGCCAGTGTCGGCATCCTTGCCGTGGCGGAGCGTGAAAAACGTATGCCTTTGCCCGTTAACGCGCTAACGCGTGTGCGGATCCGTCCGGTTCAATCCGCTCGCGAAGGGCCGCCGTATTGCAGCGTGTCGGAGATATCCGCCGCCGCCTGGCGCAGATGCTCCAGCGTCAGCTTCTCGCTGATCGCCGAAGCGCGCCGCTCGATGAACGGCACCGTCAGCGCGCACACCGCGCTGCCGTGCTGCATCACCGGCGCCGACAGGTCGGTCACGCCGTCGACGATATGGCTGGGTGCGGTGGCGTAGCCGCGCGAATGCACCAGCGCGGCGTGCTTTAGCAGTTTCTTGCGGTCGAGCTCGGGTTCGTGCGCGGCGATCATGTCCAGCCACAGCTTCTGCACTTCGTCGGTCTGGAACGCCAGCAGCACGTGGCCGGAGGTGGCCTGCGACATCGGGCGGCGGTGGCCGACGCGCACCACCAGGCCGATCTCGCCGGGCGGGTCGATGCGCGCGATCACCACGATCTGCTCGCGCGAGGGCACCACCAGGTGGCAGGACTGGTCGACCGAGTGGGCCAGGCGATGCATGACAGGCAAGGCCGCTTCGACCGCAGTCTTCAGCGGCGGCTGCTCCATCCCCAGGCGGAACAGGCGCGGCGTGATCGAGTAACCGGAGTCGCCCTCGCCGCGCATGATGTAGTCGCGCTCCTCCAGCACCTGCAGCATGCGGAAGATCTCGCCGCGGGACCGGCCTACGCCCTCGGAGACCTCGGCGATGCTCAGCGGCACCGGCGAGCCGGCGAGCAGCTCCAGGATGTCCAGGCCTTTGTCCAGCGCGGGCGCGCGGTACTTGGGTGTGCTCTGCTTGGGCATGATGCTGGGGTCCCCTCGATGATCCCTTCGATGACCGGCAAGATTGCCTCAGCGCGTCCTGCAGCGCCACGCAGCGGCCCCTTGCTGCGTTGCATCTTGTGTTACGGGTGAATTTGCTGTTCATATTTGCACAATCTGTCGCGACTTGTCCCTCCAGGGGACGCCAGCCAGCGGGGTAGGCAGTTTGGACACGACAACGCAAACGCCGCAGCTGGCGGCGCCCTCGACGCGGGCAGCCGGCCATTCGTGGATTCCCCTGGCGCTGATCGTCAGCCTGTTCTTCCTGTGGGGCGTGGCCAACAACCTCAACGACGTGCTGATCCCGCAGTTCAAGAAGGCGTTCGTGCTGAACGACTTCCAGGCGGGCCTGGTACAGAGCGCGTTCTACCTGGGCTACTTCCTGGTGGCGATGCCGGCCGGCATCTATATGCGCCGCTTCGGCTACAAGAGCGCGGTGGTGTTCGGGCTGGCGCTGTACGGGCTGGGCGCCTTGCTGTTCTGGCCGGCGGCGGAGCAGGGCACGTACGGTTTCTTTCTGTTCGCGCTGTTCGTGATCGCCAGCGGGCTGGCTTTCCTGGAGACCTCCGCCAATCCGTTCGTGACTTTGCTCGGGCCGCGAGAGACGGCCGCGCGCCGCCTGAACCTGGCGCAGGCTTTCAATCCGCTGGGTTCGATCACCGGCATCCTGATCGGCCAGCACTTCATCTTTTCCGGTGTCGAACACACGCCCGAACAACTCGCCGCCTTGAGCGCCGCCGAGCGCGCCGCTTTCGTCGCGCACGAGACCGCGGCGGTGCAGCTGCCATACCTGGCCATCGGCCTGGTGGTGCTGGCCTGGGGGCTGCTGATCGTGCTCACGCGCTTTCCCGCCGTGCATGCGGTGGGAGAGGGTGGCGCGGCGCAAGGCCAAGGCGTGCTGGCGCGCCTGCTGGGCGACCGCCGCTTCCTCGCCACGCTGGCCGCGCAGTTCTTCTACGTGGGCGCGCAGGTGGGCGTGTGGAGCTACCTGATCCGCTACGTGCAGGCAACCGTGCCCGGCACGCCGGCCAAGCTCGCCGCCAACTATATGCTCGTGTCCCTCGCCTGCTTCATGGCCGGGCGCTTCGCCGGCGGCGCGCTGATGCGCTATGTCGCGCCGCGCCGGTTGCTCGCGCTGTTCGCCGCGGTGAACGTGGTGCTCACCGTGTTCGCGGTGGCGGTGCCCGGAGCGCTGGGCGCCTGCGCGCTGGTGGCGTGCAGCTTCTTCATGTCGGTGATGTATCCCACCATCTTCGCGCTGGGCGTGGAAGGCCGCGGCGACGACGAGCGCAAGCTCGGTTCGGCCCTGCTGGTGATGACCATCATCGGCGGCGCGGTGCTGACGGCGGTGATGGGCGCGGTGTCGGATGCCGCGGACATCGCGCGCGCCATGCTGGTGCCGGCGGTGAGCTTCGTGGTGATCCTGCTGTTCGCGCGCATGCGCGGCGCGGCGGAGCGCTGACATGCCGCGCATGTACTTCGCGCTGGATCTTCGCGACGACCCGGCGCTGATCGCCGAATACGAACGCTGGCACCGGCCGGAGCAGATCTGGCCGGAGATCGTCGCCTCGATCCGCGATGCAGGCGTGCGCGACCTGGAGATCTTCCGCACCGGCAACCGCCTGGTGCTGGTGATGGACGTGGCCGAGGATTTCGACGGCGCCGCAAAGGCCGCCGCCGATGCCGCCAACCCGCGCGTGCAGGCGTGGGAGGCCTTGATGGACAGCTTCCAGCAACGCCTGCCGTGGGCGCAGCCTGGACAGAAATGGGTGCCGATGGCGCCGATCTTCTCCTTGCGCGATTGCCCCTGAGCCATCGTTTCCGGCGTGCGCATGGCGCCCGGATGATATGCATCGCGCATGTTTCGCAACCGGCTTCCGATCATCGCGATCGGCGACCGCGACGGCATCGCGCGACATTCTGTTTGGACGTCCAAATATTTTTAGATTGCGCAATCTTTCAAGTCTTCGGCGCATCAATGTCACGGCTCGCGTGACGGAAAAGATCAGCGACAAAGCGTTACCGGAAAATAGAGTGACGCAGCTCGCAACTCCGCGCGGCACTACTTTTCGTTGCTCAAAACCTGCGTAGTCTCACGGAAGCATTCTTGGATGGCCCGCATCGGCTTCCATCCGTGAATGCCAATCAACGGTTGCGTTCACGCCTCATCGCCAGGAAGCGACGGGCCTGGACGCGGCCCCAGACAGCGAGGTGCAGGGGGCATCCGGAAGCAGCGTTTCGCCCGGCAAAGCATGTGTTCCTGCCATGGCGCGTCCGCCGCGCCACGGGAAAGTGCTGCCCCGCGAAAACGTTCCACCTTCCCGTGTTCCCATGCAGCGCCATGGGAGAAAGCAATGGGCCAGTGCCCGCGCGTGCGGAAACCCAGTCCGAGCCAGCCGTGCAGGTTGCTGCCGGTGGCCGCGCGGATGCATGCCGTGGCAAACGTTGATGCGCGCGCGTGCGCACATGCCCTGCGCGAAAAATCACCAGAGCAGATGGCGAGTATCGCAGGCACGCAGTGCCCTGGCGTTTTTCGCCGGTGGGCGTGCCATCGCGCGCATCGCCGGTTCGACCACGATCACGCATCGCGCTTTCCGGCGCGCGGTTTCGCGCGCACTCCGGCAGCGGCGGTGGAAACGAATGGAAAGGGGCGGCCTTCCCAGGAAGGGAAGTGGCATACGCAAAGGACACGTATCCACAGATGGAAGCCATACGGGAGTAGTCGACAATGACGTTGGTCGAGCACAAGCGATTCCAGCGCCCGCCGATCCAGGGGATCCCCATCCAACCATGTCGCGGCCTCGCGCCGCTTCCGCGCTTATGAGCGACTGATCCGGGCCATGTCCCGGGCACCGTCGCCGTGATGTTCGCGCTCGTCGCGAACGCCTGAAACACACGGGCCGCGGAACCACAACCTGCACGCGCGCCGCAGGCGCCGATAGCGCGGAACCCGATGGCGGTTGCGCGCTCCGGGTCTTTGCGCGCCCGCGTCGCCGGATCCGCGCGCCTCCTTGATTTGCACTCGCCCCATGCAAGGAGATCGTCATGAACAAGATTTACGGCAAGGTCTGGAACCGCGCGCTGCAGCAGCTCGTGGTGGTGTCGGAGCTGGCGACGAGCCGGCGTGGCGCCAGTACCAAGGGCGATGCGCGCGGCGTGCTGCGTCCGTTGGGCGCGGGCGTGTTCACCGCGATGGTCGCGTTTGGCTGGGTCGGGTGGTCGGCGACAGCGCAGGCGCAGTCGGTGGATTGCTCGGCGGCGCCTTACAACGCCTATAACAGTACCGCTGCGTGCATGGGCCTCAGTTCCGCGGCAAGCGGCGTAGGAGCCACCGCGCTCGGTTCGCTTGCGCATGCCGACGTGCTGGGCGCACTGGCGGTGGGGTACAACTCGCACGCGGCAGCCCAGAACGGCATCTCCCTCGGCTTCCAGGCATACACGACCGGCGTCAATTCGATCTATCTCGGTGCACGCACGGCAGCGGGCACTGGTGCGCTCGCCAATAGCTCCATCGGTATAGGCCAGGACGTCACCGCCTCCGGCGTCAGTGGTGTCGCCATCGGTACGGTCGCGAAAGCTGTCGGCGGCAACGCGGTGTCCATCGGCGCTCTCAGTTCCGTCGATGTCAACTCCGGCAACAGCGTGGCGATCGGTCCTTCGGCCAGCGCGACCGGCGCCATCAATGCCGTAGCCCTTGGTTCCGGCGCCGCGGCAAGTACGGGCCAGGCCACTGCGCTGGGCGCATCCAGCAAAGCTTCGGCTGATGGCGCAACGGCGGTCGGCTTGTCATCGCAAAGCACCGCCACTCATGCGACCGCCGCCGGTTGGCAAGCTTATGCAACAGCGCTCAATGCGGTTTATCTTGGCGCGCGCACCGTGGGTACTGGCGCGTCGGCCGAATCGGCCATCGCCATCGGTACGGACGTGAGCGTGTCAGGCCAGTACTCGATCGGCATGGGCCTGCAGTCGGCGGTGAGCGGTGTCAATGCCGTAGCGATCGGCTATTTGACCAAGGCGAGTGGGCAAGGTGCCGTCGTCCTGGGCTCAGGAGCCAATGGTTCTGCTTTGAACGCGATCGCTCAAGGCGCTGGTGCGATCGCTTCCGGCACTAATTCGATTTATCTCGGAGCGCGCACGGCCGCCAATACAGGGGCCACCGCGGGAAGCGCGGTGGCTATCGGTACGGACGTGACATCCAGCGGCGCGGGTTCCGTCGCTATCGGCGTACAGTCCCTCGCCAATAAGGATTACGCGGTAGGCCTGGGTGTGAGAGCCAATGCCACGGGCGTGGGGGCCACCGCGATCGGTGCAAATGCCACCGCGAGTGCGACGGCCAGCGGGGATAACTCCATCGCCATTGGCGGGCAGTCTGCCTCTTCCGCCACCAACGCGATCGCCATCGGCACCGCCACGGTCGCCAATGCGGGCGATGCCGTGGCGATCGGCAACGGCTCGACCGCCACCGGCGGCAAGGCCGTCGCGGTCGGCTCCGGCAACGTCGCCAGCGGCAATGGCGCTGTCGCCATTGGCGATCCCAATACCGCCACCGGCAACGGCGCGATCGCCAGCGGCCTGGACAACACCGCCACCGGCAACGGCTCGGTCGCGATGGGTAACACCAACATGGTCGGCGGCGGTGGGCAAGCGGTGGGTACGGCCGGAACCGCGGCGCAGGGCGCGGTCGGCATCGGCTACCAGAACACGGTGGTCGGCCAGGGCAGTATCGCGATCGGCAGCACCAGCCAGGCGCTGGCCGCCGGTGCCGTGGCGTTCGGCGATACGGCGGTGGCCAACACCAACCAGAGCATCGCGATCGGTACCAGTTCGAGTGCCACCGGCGGGAGCGCCATCGCCATCGGCCGGATCAGCACCGCGAACGGGACGAATGCGGTGGCCCTGGGTGCCGGCGCCGGCGCGAACGCCAACAGCACGCTGGCACTCGGAAACTCGGCCGCCGCCAACAATGTCGGCGACGTGGCGCTGGGCAACGGGTCCACCACCGCTGCCGCGGTCGGTACGGCCAGCTACACCATCGCCGGCACCACCTACAACTTCGCCGGCACCACACCGACCAGCACCGTGAGCGTCGGCAGTGGTACCAATCAGCGCACCATCACCAATGTCGCCGCCGGCCGCATCAGCGGCAGCAGCACGGATGCGATCAACGGCTCGCAGCTCTATGCGCTGACGCAGGCGGTCAATGCGGTCGCGACCAGCGCGCCTACGCACTACTTCAGCGTCACCGACGGTGGCACGCAGCAGGCCAATTACCTCAACAACGGTGCCACTTCCCCCAACGCTATTGCCATCGGACCGGGCGCCGCTGCTTCGGGCACCTACGCCGCGGCCATCGGCATGAATGCAAAGGCAGGCGGCGATTGGGCGGTGGCGCTCGGACAGAACACCAACGCCACGGTGCAAACGGCTACGGCCCTGGGAGCCGGCAGCACAGCCAGCGCCACCTTCGCGCTGGCGTCAGGGTTCCAGGCGTCGGCCACCGGCTCGGGGGCCTCTGCCGTCGGCCTTCATTCCAACGCTTCCGCCCAGAACGCCGTGGCAGTGGGTAACGGCGCAGCCTCGTCCGCGGTCGATAGCATCGCGATCGGTACCAGCGCTGCTTCCACCGGACCATCGGGAGGCGCTATCGCGATCGGAGGCAACGCCAACGCGAACGGCTCGTTCGCCACCGCCATCGGTATCGGCGCGAAGGCGACCGGCGATTGGGCGACGAGCTTCGGTCAAGGAGCGAACGCCTCGGTCCAGCAGGCCACCGCTCTTGGTGCCAGCAGCGTCGCCTCAGCCAATTTTGCGTTTGCCGCGGGTTTCCAGACTTCCGCGTCGGGGGCTGCCGCAACGGCGGTCGGGCTTCATGCGAATGCGTCTGGCCAGAACGCGATAGCGGTCGGCAATGCGGCGACTTCGTCGGCGGCCAATGCGACCGCGGTCGGCAATGCTTCGCAGGCGCTCGCCGCATCTACCGTGGCTCTGGGCGACACCAATACTGTCGCGGCGGGCGCGGGTACAGGCTCGATCGCCGGCGGCCACAACTCGCAGGTGCTCGGCGGCACCGGCGCGGTGGCGCTGGGCGAAAGCCAGACCGTCAACGGCAATGGCGCGGTGGCGATCGGCGATCCGAACTCCGCCACCGGCAACGGCGCCGTCACCGTGGGTTCGAACAACACCTCCAACGGCGACGGTGCGGTGGCGATCGGCAACGGCAACAACGCGCAGGGCGTGGGCTCGGTCGCGCTGGGCAACGGCAGTGCCGCGCAGGCGGCGGGCGGCGTGGCGTTCGGCAACGGTGCCGTCGCCACCAATGCCAACGATGTGGCGCTGGGCTCCGGATCCACCACCACCACGGCGGTGGGCACGGCTAGCTACACCATCGCCGGCACCACCTACAACTTCGCAGGCACCACGCCGGCGAGCACGGTGAGCGTGGGCGCGGGCGGTGCCGAGCGCACCATCACCAACGTGGCCGCCGGGCGCATCAGCAACAGCAGCACCGATGCGATCAACGGCTCGCAGCTGTGGGCGACCAACCAGGCGGTCGACAACCTCAGCAACGTGGTGGCGGCGGGTGCAACGCATTACTACAGCGTCAACGACAACGGCACGCAGGGCGGCAACTACGCCAACAACGGCGCGACCGGCGTCAATGCGCTGGCCGCGGGCGTCGGTTCCACTGCCGCGGCCGATCGCAGCACCTCGCTGGGACAGGGCACAAGCGTATCGATACTGGGCGGCGTCGCGCTCGGCGCAGGCGCGGTGTCCGACCGGGCAATCGCGCCGGCCTCCGGCTCGATCATCGTCGGCACCAATGTGATTCCGTACAACACCACGGACCGCAACCTGCTCGGCGCGGTGTCGGTGGGCAACACCACCGACTTCCGCCAGATCACCAACCTGGCGGACGGCACGCAGGACCAGGATGCGGTGAGCCTGCGCCAGCTGAAGGGTGCGATGAGCTCGTTCTCGGTGACGCCGATCAAGTACTTCCACGCCAATTCCAGCGCGACCGACTCACTGGCCGCCGGTGCGGAGTCGGTAGCCATCGGTCCGCAGACCACCGTCAATGGCGACAACGGCATCGGCATGGGCAACGGTGCGATCGTGCAGCAGACCGCGCCGGGCGGCACGGCGATCGGCCAGAACGCCACGGTGAACCTGGCTGACGGCGTGGCGCTGGGCACCAATGCCACCTCCAACGGCATCCAGGCGGTGGCCATCGGCCAGGGCTCGCAGGCGGCGTTCGCCGGCAGCGTGGCGCTGGGCGCGGGTTCGGTCACGGCCGCGGCGGTGGGTACGCCCAACACGGTGATCAACGGCCAGACCTACGCTTTCGCCGGCACCACGCCGGGCAGCACCATCAGCGTCGGTACCACCGGTGCGGAGCGCACCATCACCAACGTGGCCGCCGGCCGCCTGGACCAGAACAGCACCGATGCGATCAACGGCTCGCAGCTGTACCAGACCAACCAGGCGATCGGCACGGTAGGCACCAGCGTCACCAATCTGGGCAATACCGTCACCAACCTGGGCAACTCGATCGCCACCAGCTACGGCGGCAACACCACCTACGATCCGGCCACCGGCACGCTCAATACCAGCATCACCTACGGCGGCAACACCTACAGCTCGCTGCAGCAGGTGTTCAACCAGATCAACACCGGCGGCATCAAGTATTTCCACGCCAACTCCAACCTGGCCGATTCGCTGCCCAATGGCCTGAACAGCGTGGCGATCGGCCCGGTGTCGACGGCCAACACGGAGAACGCGGTGTCGATCGGCAATGGCGCCACCGCCGGCGCGAACGTGGGCGACGTGGCGCTGGGCGCGGGTTCGAGCACCGCGGCCGTAGTGCAGACCGGCAGCGGCACCATCGCCGGCAACACCTACACCTATGCCGGCACGACGCCGACCAGCACGGTGAGCGTGGGTGCGCCGGGTGCCGAACGCACCGTCACCAACGTGGCCGCGGGCCAGGTCAACGGCAACAGCACCGATGCCATCAACGGCTCGCAGCTGTACGCCACCAACCAGGCGATCGACACGTTGAACAGCACCGTGATCGCCAACGCCACGCACTACTACAGCGTCAACGACGGCGGCACGCAGGGCGGCAACTACGCCAACAACGGCGCGACGGGTGCCAACTCGCTGGCCGCGGGCGTGGGCGCCACGGCCACGGCGGCTTCCGGTACTTCGCTGGGCCAGAATACCGGGGTATCGGTGCTGGGCGGCGTGGCGCTGGGTTCGGGAGCGGTGTCCGATCGTGCGATCGCGCCGGCGTCCGGCTCGATCATCGTCGGCACCAATGTGATTCCGTACAACACCACGGACCGCAACCTGCTCGGCGCGGTGTCGGTGGGCAACACCACCGACTTCCGCCAGATCACCAACGTGGCGGACGGCACGCTCGACCAGGATGCCGTGACCTTGCGCCAGTTGAAGGGTGCGATGTCCTCGTTCTCGGTCACGCCGATCAAGTACTTCCACGCCAACTCCACCGCGAGCGATTCGCTGGCGGCGGGTGCGGAGTCCGTGGCGGTCGGCCCGAAGACCACGGTCAACGGCGACAACGGCGTAGGCATCGGCAACGGTGCGATCGTGCAGCAGACGGCTCCGGGCGGCACGGCGATCGGCCAGAACGCCACGGTGAACCTGGCCGATGGCGTGGCGCTCGGTACCAATGCCACCTCCAACGGTATCCAGGCGATGGCGCTGGGCGCGGGTACGGAAGCGGCATTCGCCGGCAGCGTGGCGCTCGGCGCGGGTTCGAAGACCGACGCGGCGGTGGGTACGGCCAGCGCAACCTTGGCGGGCACCACCTACAACTTCGCCGGCGCGACGCCGGGTTCGACGGTGAGCGTGGGCAGCGTGGGCGCGGAGCGCACGCTTACCAACGTGGCGGCGGGCCGCATCAGCGGCAGCAGCACGGATGCGATCAACGGCTCGCAGCTGTTCGCCACCAACCAGACCCTGCAGCAGCTCTACACCAGCCTGCAGAACCTGACCAACACGGTGAACAACCTGCCGTCGCAGGGGCCGGGCACTACCAACAACACCTACCAGACCAGCGTCGACAACACCAAGAACGCCACCGCCACCGGCAACAACTCCACCGCGGCCGGCGCCAACTCCAACGCCTCGGGCAACAACAGCACGGCGATCGGCGGCAACTCCAGCGCCACCGGCGACAACAGCGTGGCGATCGGCGCCAACTCGGTAGCCAATACCGCCAATACCGTGTCGGTCGGTTCGGTGGGCCACGAGCGCACCGTCACCAACGTGGCGGCCGGCACCAACGCTACCGACGCGGTGAACGTGGGCCAGCTCAACGACGCCATCCAGAGCGCCAAGAACTGGTCGAAGGACTACGTCGACCAGCGCTTCCAGTCGGTGGACCGCGACCTCAACCGCATCGGCAACCGCGCCAATGCCGGCATCGCCTCGGCCATGGCCATGGCCAGCCTGCCGCAGGCCTACCAGCCGAACCAGAGTTCGGCCGGCGTGGCGCTGGGCACGTTCCACGGCGAGAACGGCATTGCGGTCGGCGTGTCCACCATCACCGAGAGCGGCCGCTACGTATTCAAGCTCAATGCCACCACCAACTCGCGCGGCGATGCCGGCGCCGGCGTCGGCGCGGGGGTGGTGTGGTGAGCGCGAACAAGACCATGAGCGATCTTCAAGGAGTCCATTCCATGCGTATCTCGATCAAGCACCTCGCCCTGGCCTCGTTCGCGCTGGCCCTGGCCGCCTGCGGCAATGTGAGCCACGACATCGCCAAGGATGGCGGCTCGGCTGGCCAGATGGTCTGGCCGGAGCCCGGCGACACCACGCCGATGCACAAGGGCGGCACCTTCCCGAACCTGGCCAACCTGCGGCAGATCAAGGCCGGCCTCAACAAGCCGCAGGTGTCCGACCTGATCGGCTATCCGCATTTCAGCGAAGGCGTGTGGGGCGTGCGCGAGTGGAACTACCTGTTCAACTTCCGCAAACCCGGCAGCGACGAAGTAACGGTGTGCCAGTACAAGGTGCTGTTCGACGAAAACAAGCTGGCGCGCAGCTTCTACTGGAAACCGGAGTCCTGCGCGGCCTTGCTGGATGAGCCGAAGCCGCCGGCGCCCGCACCCGTGGCGGCGGCAAGCAAGCCGCGCGTACTTTCCGCCGATGCACTGTTCGCATTCGACAAGTCCGAGCTGTCGCCAACGGGCCGCCGCACGGTGGACGACCTCGCCGCGGAACTGAGCGGGCAGGGCGACAAACTGCGCTCGGTACGCATCGACGGCTACACCGACCGCCTGGGCAGCGATGCCTACAACCAGCAGCTATCGCAGCGCCGCGCCGAATCGGTAAAAGCCGAACTGGTACGCGCCGGCGTGCCGGCACAGCGGATCAGCGCCGAAGGACATGGCAAGGCGGACCAAGTGAAGGACTGCCCCGACGGCCGGCGCGCGGAACTGATCGCCTGCCTGGCACCGAACCGACGAGTGGAAGTGAAGGTCGACAGCGTGGAGTAGTGCACTGCATAGGGCGTCTCTTCCCTTCGCGGTGAGCGAAGGGAAGAGACGCATTGCATCGGGATTCAGCGCCCCGCTCCGCCCGGCCCCTCACCCCGACCCTCTCCCCGGAGGGGAGAGGGAGAAGTGTGGTGGCGTCGCATACAGGAGCGAAAAGCAGAAGCCGCCTCAGTCGCTGAACTTCCTCTTCGCCACGGCACGTTGAAGCACCCGCTACGTAAACGCACTGATGTTTCGTGTAGACCCAGGTTAATCAGGCTACCGCAGCCGCCCACCGCTCCTTCTAGTCGCGTCGCGAGCCGTTGCTCTTAGGCCATTCTCTCTTTGGTTACTTTCTCTTTGGGCCAGCAAAGAGAAAGTGACTCGGGCGCCGGCAGGCGTCCGAAATGCCCGCTGCATAAGCGGCCAAGTCGCGACAACCACACCTAGTCGCTACTGGATCCCGGCCTACGCCGGGATGACGAAGACGGAGCGGTGAGGAAAGCGAGTGATCGGACTCAATGCAGAATCCACTGCTGCGGCGCCAATCCGTTGTCAGTCCACAACTGCAACTGCGTACCATGCGTAGTGGAACCGGCCGGATCATCCAGAATCAGCGCCCCCGACGCCTGATTCATCAGCTTATAGCTGCCATTGCCCAGATCCAGAAACTGCCAATTCTGATTGGCATTATTGGCGCAACCCCACAACGTGACCAGATTGCCCGGCGAGGTACTCCCACCAGTGTTGTCCACGCACAAGCCAGTCGCCTGATTCTGGATGCTGAACCAGCCGCCACCCTTGGCATGCACAGTCCAGTTCTGCACCGAGAGATTGTTGCAATCCCACAGCTCCGCGCTGGTGTTGTTGGCGGTCGACCAGCCCGTGTTGTCCAGGCACAGCGCCGGAGCCTGCACACTCTGGAAGCTATGCACCGAACCGTCGGCGGGCAGCCGGTTCCACGGCTCGCTGGCGAAGTACACGATGCAGCCGCCATTGAGATAGTCCGAAGCCAGTTCCAGGATGCTGGAACCATCCGCCGCCGGCAGCAGGGCGGAGGAGTAGTTCGGGCAGTAGTTGTCGTACGCGGTGGGCACCTGCACCGGCGCGGCGATGGTGTACCAGTTGCCGCTGCCGTCGGTGTTGGTATTGGCGAACAGCACCTTGCCGTTGGACGGCGAGACGCTGCCGTTGGATTCGTACATCACCTGGCCCACCAGCAGGATGGCGCCGTTGGCTGACAGCACCGACGGGCTCCAGCGATTGAGCGGCGCGTGCTCCAGGTATTGGCCCGCCGCAGTCTGCACACGCGTGCCCATGTTGGTGGGATCGCCATAGTTCCAGCCGTCGGTCGAGGTGCGCGAGAACACCGTGCAGGCCGCCGGTCCGCACAGCTCGTTGCTCATGAAGTAATGCCCGTTCGGCAGCTTGCTCACCGTGATCATGCCGGGGCGGTCGCCCTGGATGGTGCTGCGAATGGTGTCGGTGCGGTCCTGCCAGGAGCTGCCGTTGTAGGTGCGGATCTGCGCGAGTTTCTGGCTGCAGCAGGGGTCGGTTTCGTCGGACCAGAACATCACCAGCGCGCCGTCGCTGGCCACGCTGAACTCCGGCTCCCACAGGCCGCCGTGGTTGTTGTCGGCGGCCAGCGCGGGTGTGCTGTGGTAGGTCCACGACACCCCCTGGTTGGTGCTGACATAGACCTCGATCGCCGGATTGCCGCCCGAGAAGTACGAGCCCGCGGAGATCAGCGTGCCGGCCGCCAGCGAACCCACCTGCTGTGGCAGTTCGTACAGCGTGGCGCAGCAGCGCTCGCTGCTGCCCGGCACGGTCGGTACGGTGCCGAGCTGGCTCCAGCTGGCGCCGTTGTCGTTGCTCTGGAAGATGATGCCGTTGGTGCTGGCGACGAGGCGCCCGTAGGTGTTGGCGGGGCCGTGTTCGAGCCGGACCACGCGAGGGTAGAGCGTGCTGCCTTGCAGGACGGTGCCGGTTGCGGCGTGGGCCGAACCGATGACGGCGAGCAGGCAGGCGCAAAGCACGGTGAACCACCAGGAACGGATGCGATGCATGACGTTCTCTCCGGATGAGTTGGTGGCGTGTGTGAAGTCGTGGAGCGCGCGGGCCGGTAGGTCCGGCCTCGCTTTCTGTGCTCATTCCTTCGGCGCAGGTTGGGGTGAGCCGCAGGCGAACCCCAAGCTTGCCGCGAGGTTGGGGTTCGCCTGCGGCTCACCCCAACCTACGATGGCTAGCGGCCGATATCGCGCAGTTTTTTTCCGGCCAGCAGATTCCGCTCGATCTGCTCCAGCGTCACGCCCTTCGTCTCCGGCACCAGCCAGAACGTCAGTACGATAAACACCGCGTTGAGCGCCGCATACAGCCAGAACGTCGAGGCATTGCCGATGCTGTTGAGCAGGCTGAGGAAGGTGAAGCCGACCACCATGTTGGTGATCCAGTTGGTGAAGGTGGACACGCCGATGCCGAAGTCGCGGCCCTTCAGCGGCTGGATCTCCGAGCACAGCGTCCACACCAGCGGACCGGCCGACATGGCGAAGCCGACGATGAAGATCAGCAGCATGGCCACGCAGGTGTACTGCTCGGTCTGGCCGGTGATGCCGCCGTTCATCAGTATGCCCACCACGCCCAGGCCGATGGCCATCACGGTGAAGCCGGTATAGAGGATGGGCTTGCGGCCCCAGCGGTCGATCAGGGCGATGGCGATGAAGGTGGCCAGCACGTTGGTCAGGCCGACCAGGGCGGTGAACCACATCTGCGCGGACGTGTCGTAGCCCATTTCCTGGAAGATGCGCGGCGCGTAATACATCACCACGTTCATGCCGGTGAACTGCTGCATCAGCTGCAGCAGGGCGCCCAGATACACCGAGCGGCGGAAGTTGCGGTTCTCCTGGAACAGGTGCCAGCCGCGCTGCGGGGTCTTCAGCTGCTCCTCGATGTCCGCCGCTTCGCGCGCCACCGCGGCCTCGTCGCCGCGCAGGCGGCGCAGCACCTCGATGGCCTCGTCGCGGCGGCCGCGCATCATCAGCCAGCGCGGGCTGTCGGGCAGGCCGAGCACGCCGAGCAGGAACAGCGCGCCGGGAATGGCGATCACGCCGAGCATCCAGCGCCACGCACCGTGGTAGCTGAGCGCGGTGTCGGAAAGAAAGGCCACCAGGATGCCGATGGTGATCATCAGCTGGTAGGTGGAGATCATCGCGCCGCGGATGTGCTCCGGCGCCACCTCGGCCAGGTACAGCGGCGCGGTGAAGGTGGCGATGCCGATGGCCAGGCCCAGGATCACGCGCGCGGCAATCAGGGTTTCCGGCGACCAGGCCAGTCCGCACAGCAGCGAGCCGATCACGAACAGGATCGCGCCCAGGATCAGCGAACGCTTGCGGCCCAGCTGCGAAGACAGCCAGCCGGCGCCCAGCGCGCCGACCGCCGCGCCGAACATCATGGAGCTGACGATCCACTCGATGGTGTGGTCGCTGATGGCGAACTCGGCCTTGATGAACTGCGAAGCGCCGGAAATCACGCCGATATCCAGCCCGAACATCAGGCCGGCGAGCGCGGCGAGCACGCAGGTGTAGATCACGGTGCCCTTGGCGTGGGCGGTGGGTGAGGCGATGGCTTGGGAGTTCATGGAACCGAGGACCTCGCTGGCGTGAAGGCAGGCGTGAACAAGGATGGACCGCCGATGGATAAGGAACGAACGATGGATCAGGAAGGCCGGCCGAAACCGGGCGGCGCTCCGCGGAAACGGGGTTCCGGCAGGCCGGTGGTGCCGGCATCGGCCGCGAACAGCGCACCGGCCTGCGGCTGGGTTGCCAGCGCGTCGGCGGACAGGCCGTCGCGCGCGCTGGTGATGTAGAGCGTGGCCAGCTCCGGGCCGCCGAAAGCCGGACGGGTGGGTTGCGTGGCCGGCACCTCGATCGCGCGGTCGACGCGGCCATCCGGCGCGTAGCGCACCACGCGGCCCAGGCCCCATTGCGCATTCCACAGAAAACCTTCGGCATCCACGGCGGAGCCATCCGGCTCGCCACGCGCATCGTCCACGCGCGCGAACGCACGCGGCTCGCCGCAGCGTTCGGCGTAGTCGCAGCTCTGGATCAAACGCGAAGGCGAATCGCAGAAATACATGGTGCGGCCATCGGGGCTGAAGGCGACGCTGTTGCTGATGCCAACCCCGGGAAGATTAAGCCGCTCCAGCGTGAGGTCCGCGTTGAGGCGGTAGAACGCGCCGATCGGCTGGCGCGCTTCGCCGGCCGCGGGCTCGTGCAGGGTGCCGAACACGAAGCGCCCCTGACGGTCGCAACCGCCGTCATTGAGGCGGGTGGGCAGGTCCGGTTCCACCTCGACGATCGGCAACAGCGTTTCGTCCTGCGGGCGGAAAAAAGCCAGGCGCGAGGCCAGCCCGAGCAGCAGCCAGCCATCGGCTTCGCACAGGGCGAGGCAGCCGAGGCGTTCGGGCATGTCCCAGCGGCGTGTTTCGCCGTCCGCCGGGCGGTGCCGCCACAGCGCGGCGGCCTGGATATCGGTCCAGTACAGCGCCTGCTCGCGTTCGCACCACAGGATGCCTTCGCCCAGCGTATTGGCCGGATGGTGGACGACGCGCGCGTTCATACCCAGCCGCCGTCGACCACGAAGGACTGGCCGGTGCACATGCGGCTGTCGTCGGCGCCGAGAAACAGCGCGGCGCGGGCGAGGTCTTCGGCCATCAGGTAGCCGGGCAGGCACTGCGTGCGGCGGATCTCTTCCTCGCCGGCCGCATCCAGCCACAGGCGGCGCTGCTTCTCGGTGATCACCCAGCCGGGCACCAGCGCATTGATGCGGATGCGGTCGTGGCCCAGCTCGCGCGCCAGGCCGTTGACCAGGCCGTGCACGGCGGACTTGGCCATGGCGTAGATCGGATAGCCGGCGTTCTTCTTCATCCAGCCGGTGGAGCCCAGGCAGATCACCGAGCCGCCGCCGAGCGCGCGCATGTCCTCGCGCACGGCCTGGGTGGCGAAGTACTGGTGGCGCAGGTTGATGGCGATGCTGCGGTCGAACTGCTCGCCGGTGGTGTCGCCGAAGCTGTGGCGCACGTCGTTGGCGGCGTTGTTCACCAGCACCGCCACCGGGCCGTGCGCTTCGCGCGCGCCGGCGATCGCCGCGTACAGCGCGTCGAGGTCGGTGATGTCGCAAGGCAGGAAGCGCGGCGCGTGGCGTTCGCCGGCCAGGCTTTGCGCCAGCGCTGCGCCATGTTCGCGGTCGATGTCGACGAAGGCGACGCGGCTGCCCTGGCGTACGAAGTGCTCGACGAAGGCGGCGCCGATGCCGGTGGCGCCGCCGCTGACGAAGACGTGGCGATCGAGCAGGCTGGGGTAGGTGGCGAACTGCTCCATGCTCACCACTCCGCCACGCTGCCGTCGGCATGGCGCCACAGCGGATTGCGCCAGCGATGGCCTTCGGCGGCACGCTCGGCCACGTATTCCTCGTTCACCGTGATGCCCAGGCCCGGGCCGGTGGGCATGCTGACGTAGCCGTCCTGGTAGGCGAACACGCTGCGGTCGGTGACGTAGTCGAGCAGGTCGTTGGAGGCGTTGTAGTGGATGCCCAGGCTCTGTTCCTGGATGAAGGCGTTGTGGCTGACCGCGTCGATCTGCAGGTTGGCCGCCAGCGCGATGGGACCCAGCGGGCAGTGCAGGGCGATGGCCACGTCGTAGGCTTCGGCCATCGCGGCGATCTTGCGCGTCTCGGTGATGCCGCCGGCGTGCGAGGGATCGGGCTGCAGAATGTCCACGCCGCCGGTTTCCAGCACGCGCTTGAAGTCGTAGCGCGAGTACAGGCGCTCGCCCAGCGCGATCGGCGCGGGCGAAATGGCGGCCAGTTCGGGAATGCACTCGAGGTATTCGGACAGCACCGGCTCCTCGATGAACATCAGCTTGTACGGCGCCAGCTCGCGCATCAGCACCTTGGCCATCGGCTTGTGCACGCGGCCGTGGAAGTCCAGGCCCAGGCCGACGTGCGGGCCGACCGCGTCGCGCACCGCCTGCACGTTGGCGAGCACGCGGTCGACCTTGTCGTAGCTGTCCACATATTGCATTTCTTCGGTGGCATTCATCTTCACCGCGGTGAAGCCGCGCGCCACCGCTTCCATCGCGGCGCGCGCGGTGTCGGCCGGGCGGTCGCCGCCGATCCACGAGTACACGCGGATGCGTTCGCGCACCGGGCCGCCGAGCAGGTCGTAGACGGGGCGGCCGAGGTCCTTGCCCTTGATGTCCCACAGCGCCTGGTCGATGCCGGCGATGGCGCTCATCAGGATCGGGCCGCCGCGGTAGAAGCCGGCGCGGTACATCACGCTCCACAGGTCTTCGATATGGTGCGGGTCCTTGCCGATGAGGTAGTCGGAGAGTTCCTCGACTGCCGCCGCCACGGTATGCGCGCGGCCCTCGACGACCGGCTCGCCCCAGCCGCTGATGCCGGCATCGGTGTCGATGCGCAGGAAGCACCAGCGCGGCGGAACGAGGAAGGTGGTGAGGCGGGTGATCTTCATGCGCGGTTTCCTTGCGAAACGGGGTGTAGATGCCGCCAGGCGTCGGCGAAGTCGCGCGCACGGGCGGCGACGTCGACGGCCGCGCGGCCGGGGGCGTAGAGCGACGAACCGATGCCGAAGCCGGCCGCGCCGGCAGCGACCCATGGCGCCATGTTGTCGGGAGCGATGCCGCCGACCGGCAGCACGGCCAGGTCTTTCGGCAGCACCGCGCGCCAGGCCTTGAGCACGGCGGGCGAGGATTGCTCGGCGGGAAAGAGCTTCAAGGCATCGGCGCCGGCCGCGAGCGCGGCGAAGGCCTCGGTGGGCGTGGCCACGCCGGGCACGCAATAGAGACCAGCCTGCTTGGCGGCGCGGATCACCGCGACGTCGGCGTGCGGCATCACGATCAGGCGGCCGCCGGCGTCGGCGATGTCTTTCACCCGCGCCGGATCGAGCACGGTGCCGGCGCCGACCAGATAGCCGTCGCCCAGCGCGTCGGCCAGGCGGCGGATGCTGGCGCAGGGCTCGGGCGAATTGAGCGGCACTTCGAGCACGCGGAAGCCGGCGCCGGCGAGCGCGTGGCCGATGTCCACCGCTTCGTCGGGATGCAGGCCGCGCAGGATCGCGACCAGCGGCAAGTCTTGTAGCCAGGTATGCATGGGAGGGAGCGTGTTCATGAGGTGTGGGCGGTTGCGGGTGCCGCGGCGAGCGCCGCCGCGGTGGCGATCTGCCACAGGCCGTCGGCAGTGGTGCCGTCCGGCGCGCGCGAAAGCTGCAGGCCGTAGAGATCCGCGGCGCGGCGGTAGCGGTCGCACAGCGGGCCTTCGCCGACCATCGGGATGCTGCCGTTCGCGTCGGCCCAGCCGGCGGCCAGGGCCATGCGCATTTCCTCGCCGATCAACAGGCCGGAGAGATAGTCGGGCACGGCGGCCGGATCGAGCGCGCCGTCGAGCATCAGCGCGCGTGCCGAGAACAGCCGCGACAGCGCGCCGGCAGGACCGCTGTCGCGCGCGGCGGCGACGCCGCGGCGGAAGGCCTCTTCGTCATCGCGCGCTTCGGGCAGCGCGGCGCCGAGGATCGAATGCTGGCGCAGCAGGCCATACAGCTCGCCGGTCATCACCGTGGCGAAATCGGTGACCACGCCATCGCGCAGGCGTACCCATTTGCTGTGCGTGCCCGGGAGCAGCAGGCGCGTGGTGGCCGGTTCGGTGGCCAGTACGCCGACGATCTGCGTCTCCTCGCCGCGCATCACGTCGGGACGGTGCGGGTCGTGCAGGCCGGGCACCAGATAGAGCCGGTGGCCACCGGGCGTGGCGAGCGGGGTCAGGTGTTGCGCCAGCCGTTCGACGCCGGTGGGCGTATCGAGGTAAGGCACTTCCTGCCAGCCGTTGCGGCTGCCGACCATGCCGCAGGCCAGTACCGGCAGCGCCGGCCATTCGCGTACGGCCAGGGCGAACGCTTCCGGAAATCCGCCGGCCGGCAGTTGGCGGATGCCATGGGCCAGCGCGCGCGTCTCCAGCACCATGCCGTCCGCGCCGAACAGATAAGCGCGCAGGTGGGTGCTGCCCCAGTCCAGTCCGATCAGGCTGGCGCTCACGCGGAAGCCTTCCGGCGCGTGCGCGGACGGCTGCGGCGCATGTTGTCGCGCGAGTCGGCGATCATCGCCAGCATCGCCTTGCGCGCCACCTCCGGCTGCTTGCGGCGAATCGCTTCCAGCACCTGCTGGTGGTAGGGCAGGGAGTACTTGAAGTCGCCGGCGCTGCGCGCGGACAGGCTGAAGAACGCGCTCAGCGCGGTTTCCACCACCGAGAACAGCGAGTGCAGCAGTTCGTTGCCGGTGGCATGCAGCACGGCGTCGTGGAAGCGCACGTCGGCTTCGGTCCAGGCATCCGGCGTCTGTGCGGCGTCCATGGCGCGGTAGGCGCTGTCGATCTCGGCCAGCTGGGCGGCGTTGCGATGGCGCGCGGCGGAAGCGGCGGCGGCCGGCTCGATCAGTTCACGCATCTCCACCAGTTTCTCGACGAAGTCGTCGGTGGGCATGGAGGCGCAGCGCCAGGCCAGCACGTCGGAGTCCAGCTGGTTCCAGTAGCGTTCTTCCTGCACACGCGCGCCGACACCGGTGCGCGAGGCGATCAGGCCCTTGGCGGAAAGCACCTTCAGCGCTTCGCGCAGGGCGGTGCGGCTCACGCCGAGGTTCTCGGCCAGGGTTTCCTCGCGGGGAAGCACCTCGCCGGGCTTGACCCGGCCGCTGACGATGCGCTGCCCGAGTTCGTGCATCACGTGTCCGTACAGCGTGCGGACGGTGGGCGGCTTCTTCATGAATGTCTCGATCCCCTGTGCCTTTCTGTATGAGGGGCGGCGGCGCCGCAGACGCCCGGCTTCCGGGCTGCCGGGTTATTTGTCATACAAACGGACTATAAGCACTTCGCTTAGTCTCTGCCAAGCGTCGCGTGTGTTTTCGGACGGTTCCGTACATGGACGGCTATTCGCTGGCGATGACGCATTGCGATATTTCTCAGATCGCTTACGAAAGTCAGGTTCCGCAAGAAATGGTGCAATGGCCTGAAATGACAAATCGAAGATGGGAATCGTACGCGTGCACGAGGCCGATGTTGCGCCGCGCCAGGGCGCGGACACGGTGCAAAGATCGCTTGCACGATAATCATACAATGTGATTGCATGCGCCGTCCCGTAAGGGTGGCGAAGGGGAAACGAGAGATGCGACGTGCGATGCTCCTGGGTTTCATGGGCACGGTTTCTTTGGGTGCGATGGCTATGGCGACGGCAGTGCAGGTAGTGGAAGCGAAGCGCGAAACGTTCGGGACGCTGCCCGACGGCAGCAAGGTCGATGCCGTGGTGCTCGACTCGGGCCACGGCGTGCGCGTGCGCGTGATCGCCTATGGCGCCAGCCTGCAGGAAGTGAGCGCGCCGGACCGCCATGGCAAGAGCGCCAACATCCTGCTGGGCTATGCGAAGTTCGACGACTACCTGAAGAAGCCGCAGTACTTCGGCGCCACGGTGGGGCGCTATGCCAACCGCATCGCCAAGGGCCATTTCAGCCTGGACGGCCACAGCTACAGCGTGCCGGTCAACGACGGTCCCAACTCGCTGCACGGCGGCAGCAAGGGTTTCGACAAGGTGCTGTGGAGCCTGGGCGAGGCCAAGAGCGGCGCCGACGGCGCCAGCGTCACGCTTACCTATGTCAGTCCCGACGGCGACATGGGCTATCCGGGCAAGCTCACCGCCACGGCCATCTATACGCTCGATGCGCACAACCGGCTGACCATCGAATACCGCGCCACCACCGACAAGCCGACCATCGTCAACCTCACCAACCATGCGTATTGGAATCTCTCCGGCGAGGGTTCCGGCTCGGTGCTGGAGCAGAAGCTGACGATCCCGGCGGAAACCTTCCTGCCGATCGACGCCACTTCGATTCCGCTGGGCCAGTTCCAGCCGGTGGCCGGCACGCCTTTCGATTTCCGCCAGGGCAAGCCGATCGGCCGCGATATCCGCACGCCCGATGCGCAACTGCTCAACGGCCGCGGCTACGACCACGATTTCGTGATCGCGCGCGACGTGGCCAAGGAACCCCGCCTGGTGGCGAAAGTGGAAGACCCGGCTTCCGGCCGCGTGATGACGCTGAAATCCACCATGCCGGGCCTGCAGTTCTATTCCGGCAACTTCCTCGACGCGACCAGCGTGGGCACCGGCGGCCATGTCTACCGCCAGGGCGATGCGTTCGCGCTGGAACCGCAGTTCCATCCCGACACGCCCAATCAAGCGGCGTTCGGCTCGGCGCGGCTGGCGCCGGGGCAGGAATACCGCCACACCATCGTGTACGAATTCGGCACGGAGCCGGTGCAAGGCAAGCACTGACGGGCGACTGACCGTCCGCCGCAGCGACCGACCAGGGCGCCCCCATGCAGGGCGCCGCGGGAGCGCTTTGCCCGCTGCGGCCAGGATCAACCTCAAGACCTCCGGCGGGGACCGGAGCTCATCCAAGCAAACGGGGAGTTGGACATGAAACATGCATTGATGGCGACGGCACTGGGACTGGCGGCCTTGCTCGCCGCGCCCGCGTCGTTCGCGCGGGAAAGCACCGCGCGCTGGACGCCTGCCGAAGCCAAGGCCTGGTATGCGAAACAGGCCTGGCCGCTGGGCAGCAACTATCTGCCGTCCAACGCGATCAACGAGCTGGAGATGTGGCAGGCCGGCAGCTTCGACGCCGCGCGCATCGACCAGGAGCTGGGCTGGGCGCAGCAGCTGGGCATGACCACCATGCGCGTGTTCCTGCACGACCTGCTGTGGCAGCAGGATGCGGCGGGTTTCAAGCAGCGCATCGACCAGTTTCTCGCCATCGCCGACAAGCACCATATCAAGCCGATCTTCGTGCTGTTCGATTCCTGCTGGGATCCGGAGCCGAAACTGGGGCCGCAGCATCCGCCGATTCCCGGCGTGCACAACTCCGGCTGGGTGCAGAGCCCGGGCGTGGCGCTGGCCGATCCCAGCCAATACCCGCGCCTTGAGCAGTACGTGAAAGATATCGTCGGCAGCTTCGGCAAGGACCAGCGCGTGCTCGCCTGGGACGTGTGGAACGAGCCGAACAATCCCGGCGGCGGCAATTACGACGCCAAGGAGCCGAAGGACAAGTTCGCCCTGGTGGCGAAACTGCTGCCGCAGGTATTCGCCTGGGCGCGCAGCGCATCGCCGGTGCAGCCGCTGACCAGCGGCCTGTGGGAACACGAGGACTGGTCGGATCCGGCCAAGCTCGATGCGGTCGAGCGCACCCAGGTCGAGCAGTCCGACGTGATCAGCTTCCACAACTACGGCTGGCCCGAAGAGTTCGCGCGCCGCGTGAAGCAGCTGGAAGGCTACGGCCGTCCGCTCATCTGCACCGAATACATGGCGCGCGGCAACGGTTCGACCATCGACGGCGTGCTGCCGCTGGCCAAGAAGCTCGACGTGGGCATGGTCAACTGGGGCTTCGTCGACGGCAAGGCGCAGACCATCATGCCGTGGGATTCCTGGCAGCGCCCCTACACCTTGCAGCCGCCGACGCTGTGGTTCCACGACCTGCTGCATGGCGACGGCACGCCTTATCGCCAGCGCGAAGCCGACATCCTGCGTGCGCTGTCGCATGCGCCGCGCGGCGTCGTGCCGGCGGACGCGGCAACGTATCCGGCAGGGAGCCTGCTCAAGACGCGCTGACCCCAGGCGCGCCACATCGGCGCGCCCGCTGGAGCGGGCCGCCTTCTTTCTTCCAGAACGCATGCCGCCGGCACGCGCCGGCGCCGCTTTGACTCCGTAAACCGGGGAGGTTCATACCATGACTCGCTATCGCATCCCGCTGTCCCTGCTCGCGATGGCCATTGCCGCCGCGCTGGCGCCGGCCTATGCCGCCGACACCAGGCCCGACGCGCAGAGCGCCGATCCGCAACAGTCCACCGACCAGGCACCCGCCGCACCCGCGGGCCAGGCACCGGCCAAAAAGAAAGCCGGCACCGCCGACCAGGCCTCCACCCAGAACGCGGTGAATCTTTCCGGCGTGGTGGTGACGCCGCTGCGCGAAAGCCTGCAGAGCGCGCAGGCGCTGAAGCAGGACTCGCGCATGGTGGTCGATTCCATCGTCGCCGAGGACATCGGCAAGCTGCCCGACAACAGCGTGGCCGACGCCATGCAGCGCATCACCGGCGTGCAGATCGCGCAGGGCTTCCAGGGCGAGACCAGCTCGGTGGTGATCCGCGGCCTGCCCAACGTGATCACCACCTTGAACGGCCGCGAGATCTTCAGCGGCGTCGGCCGCGCCTTCGCCTTCCAGAACCTGCCGGCCACCGCGGTGAAGACCGTGCAGGTCTACAAGACCAGCGAAGCCAGCCTGCCGGACGGCGGCATCGCCGGCCTGGTCGACATGCAGCTGTATCGCCCATTGGATTTCGACGGCAGCAAGGTGGCGGCCACGCTCACCGGCACGCACAGCAAGTACGGTGGCCATACCGATCCCAATGGCAGCCTGCTGCTGAGCAACCGCTGGAACACCGACATCGGCGAATTCGGCGCGCTGCTCAACGTGGGCTACGACAAGCAGCGCTACGAATACAACGCGGTATGGGCGGATTTCCCCAAGGTGCTCACCGGCGGCAACGGCGCGCCGATCCGCACGGCCGGCGGCGACCTGATCTCCGCGCCCAATGGCTGGGGCGCCGACTACAACATCGGCAGCCGCAAGCGCCAGGAAGCGAACTACGCCCTGCAATGGAAGCCGAACAAGGACACCGAGGTCTATATCGAAGGCCTCTACACCTGGGATTCGGACCGCTACAACCAGCCGTACTATTTCAGCTTCCCGGTGGGCGTGGTCAATCCGTCCAGCCTGTCCGTCACCAACCATTGCTATGCCGACCAGCTGACCGGCTCGCCGTACTACGGCCAGCGCATCTGCGATGCCTCCAGCGGCGTGTGGACCGGCGACACCTATGCCGCCACCAGCACGCAGGCGCACGAGCAGTGGGGACATGACATCCAGAACTCGATCGGCATGAAGTGGCATGGCGACAAGCTCAATCTGTCCACCGACCTGTCCTTCAATTCCAGCTCGTTCCACGACCAGACCTTTATCGTCGACACCTTCCTGAAGGGGCCGATCACCACGGTGTGGAACGGCGCGCAGAACTGGGGCCTGGGCGGCAATCCGCAGCTCAATCCGTCGAACTACTACCTCAACGGCCTGTTCCAGACCTGGAACAACCAGCGCGGCGAACAGACGGCGTGGCGCGGCGACGGCACCTACGACCTGGGCGGCGATTTTTTCCAGTACATGGATTTCGGCCTGCGCTATTCCGACCACAAGGCCGAATACCGCGGCAGCGTGGAGATCTCCACGCCGCCGCCGGGCGGCACCGGCCAGATCGCGCTGAACCCGAACCCCGCCAACCAGGTGGTGGCGCGCTTCCCGAACGGCTATTTCTGCAGCCAGCCGACCACCGATGCGATTCCGGTGTCGTGGCTGAGCGGCTGCTACAACTTCCTGGTCAACAACGCCGACGCGATCCGCGGGCTGTACGGCCTGCCGGCGGGCCTGGCCGCGGAGAATCCCGGCCGCTTCTATCACATCCAGGAGAAGTCGTACGCCGGCTACCTGCAGTTCGGCTACGGCAACGAGCTGTTCGGCCTGCCGTACGACGGCCTGCTGGGCATGCGCGTGGAGCGCGTGAAGCGCCATCTGGACGCGTATTCGTTCGACGCTTCCAGCGGCATCTATTCGCCGCTGTCGGCTTCGACCAGCGCGCCGGTCTACCTGCCCAACCTCAGCTTCAACCTGCACCTGCGCGACAACCTGCAGCTGCGCGTGGTGGCGGCCAAGACGCTGACCTATCCGGGCTTCGGCCAGCTTAATCCGTCGATCTCGCTCAACCCCGGCACGATCAACCGCGCCGGCGTGGCCAGCAGCGGCAATCCGAACCTCAAGCCGATCCGCAGCAACAACTACGACGCCTCGCTGGAGTGGTATTTCGGCCCGGCCAGCTATGTCAGCGGCGGCGTGTTCTACCGCGACATCAACGGCTATATCCAGAACTACATCACCGACGTCACCATCGGCGGCCAGCCTTACCAGCTCAACTCGCCGCAGAGCGCCGGCTCCGGCCATCTGGATGGTGCGGAGTTCGCTTATCAGCAGTTCTTCGACTTCCTGCCCGGTCCGTGGAGCGGCCTGGGCGCGCAGTTCAACTACACCTATATCGAGGGCTCCACGCGCTCGCCGCAGTTCATCGGCGGCCCGATCACCGCCTCGCCGCTGCAGAACGTCTCGAAGAACAACTACAACGCGGTGCTGATGTACGAGAAGTACGGCTGGTCCGCGCGCCTGGCCTACAACTACCGCAGCCGCTACATCCAGGGCTTCAACCAGCCCACCGTCGCGGGCGTGAACGACGAGATCAAGCCCGCCAACCAGGTGGATTTCTCGCTCGGCTACGACGTCAACCAGAACTTCACCGTGGTGCTCAACGCGACGAACATCTTCGGCGCCAACCTGCACCAGTGGTGGGGCGACGGCACCACGCGTCCGCGCGACATCCGCTACCAGGACCGCACCATCGGCCTGGGCGTGCGCTTCAAGATGTGATTCCTCCCCGGCGGGCGGCGTCGTGGCGTGGCCGCCCGCCTTTTTTCCTGGAGGTTGTGATGAAAAGAACGATGTTCGCGCTGGTGTTGGCGCTGGCCGCGATGGCGGCGCGCGCCGACGAACGCGTGGTGGGCGAACGCATGGCCGACGGTACCGGCTACGCATCGGTCGTGCGCACCGGACATGGCCAGGCCCCGGATCGCGGGCGCTTGCTGATGGTGTTCGAGCAGGACGGCATGGCCGGCGTTCCGCTGTGGGAAAGCCGCGACGAGGGCGCGCACTGGCGCTTCCTGATGAACGTCACCGACCAGCCGCACGCGGGCGACAAGCAGTGGCAGCTGCGTTGGCAACCGCACATCACGGAGTTGGCGCAGGCAACCGGCGATCTGCCGGCCGGCACCTTGCTGCTTTCGGCCAATGCCACGCGCAACGACGAGCATGGCCGGGTTTATGTCGAAGACCTGCAGATGTACGTGTCCACGGATGGCGGCAAGAGCTGGCGCTACCGCAGCTCCATCGTGCAGGGCGGCGGGCGTCCCGAGGACAAGGACAACAAGGGCGTGTGGGAACCCAACGTGCATCGGCTGGATGACGGGCGCCTGGTCGCCTATTACTCCAGCGAGCAGCACAAGGGCGAGGGCTACAACCAGCTGCTGGCGCACAAGGTGTCGGCGGATGGCGGGCGCAGCTGGGGCCGGGAAGTGTGGGACGTGGCGATTCCCGGCGGCGTGCAGCGGCCGGGCATGGCCATCGTCACGCGGCTGGCCGACAAGCACTATGCGATGACGTACGAGAACATCGACGGCCCGCGCAACGGACAGGTGTTCATCAAGTTCAGCCGCGACGGACTGGACTGGGGCGATCCGCAGCGGCATGGCGAGCCGGTGATGACGCTGTCCGGCTTCTGGCCGTCGGCGTGTCCGGTGCTGCAGTGGTTTCCGCAAGGCGGGCCGGAGGGCGTGATCGTGGTTTCCGCGCAGCGCGCCGGCGGCGGTGGCGACGAGGGCGGGCGCAGCTTGTACTGGAACAACGCCTCGGGCCGTGGTCCGTGGTGGGAGGTGCGGGCGCCGGTGCAGAAACGCAGCGGCAATATCCATGCGGGCTGGACGCAGGCTTTGCTGGCGCGTGGCGACGGTTCGTTCCTGCACGTGACGTCGTCGTCCGCGGCCGATGCGCCGGAGCAGGCCTCGCGCAACGAGATGCTGTCGGCAATCGCGCCGCTGCGTTTCGACCGCTATGAGGCCGAGGACGCCGAGCTGACCGGTGCGGCCGTGGTGCCCGATCCCGCGGCGTCCAACCAGCGCAAGGCGAGGCTGGGGCAGGGCGGATCGCGCTTGCGTTTTCTGGTGCACGCGGCGGGTGGCGTGCACCGCTTGAGCGTGCGCTTTGGCGATCTCGGCTTGCCTGCCGCGCCGGTGCTGGTGGTCAACGGTGCGCGTGTGCCTGCGGCGATCGACAAGGCCACGGATGGGCAGCTGGCGACGGTATCGGCATCGCTGCTGCCCGGTTTCAACACGATCGATATCGAAGGCGGCGACCACGTGCTCGACATCGACTATCTGCAGGTGGATGGCGATGCGCCGGCGTCGCCGGGAGGTAAAGGCAAGTGATGCGCCATGCCATGCTGTTCGCCTTGCTGCTCGCGGCTCCGGTCGAGCAGGCCGCGAAGCCGATCGGTCCATTGCTGCCTTCCGGCCCCGATCCGTGGGTGACGCAGCGCGACGGCTTCTACTACTACATGCACACGCAGGGCGATCGCATCTCGCTGTGGAAGACGCGCGACATGGCGAAGCTGGCGGATGCACGGCCGGTGACGGTATGGCGCGCGCCGGCCGGCGGACCGAACTCCGCGGCGATCTGGGCGCCGGAGCTGCATTTCCTCGGCGGCAAGTGGTACCTGTACTACTCCGCCGCGGACAAGGCGCACAACGACGATGCCCACCGCCACGTGTTCGTGCTGGAAAACGCCTCGGCCGATCCCACGCAAGATGCGTGGGTGGACAAGGGCATGCTGCAGACGAAGCTCAGCGGTATCGATGGGACGGTGTTCGAACATCGCGGCAAGCTGTACTTCGTGTATTCGGCCTACGTCGGCGACCACAGCGACCTGGTGATCGCCCCGATGCGCGATCCATGGACGCTGGCCGGGCCGCAGGTGGATATCGCGGCGCCGACGTTCGCCTGGGAAATGCAGGGCGGGCGGAAGATCCTGGAGGCGCCGGAATTTCTGGCCGGGCCGGAAGGCAAGGTATTCCTGACGTATTCGGCCAGCGCCTGCTGGTCGGATGGCTATTCGATCGGGATGCTGAGCGCGGATGCGGACGCTGACCTGCTCAAGCCTTCCTCCTGGTCGAAGTCGCCGACGCCGGTGGTGAAGAGCTCGCCGAAGGATGGCGTCTACGCCACCGGGCACAACGGATTTTTCAAAGGCGCCGACGGCTCGGATTGGATCGTGTTCCACGCCAACGGCGGCCCGGATTGGAAATGCACCTCGAAGCGCGCGCCGTATATGCAGAAGTTCCGCTGGGATGACGGCGGGCGCCCCGTCTTCGCCGATTAAAATCCTTGCTCACGGAGCCGCCGTAGGTTGGGGTGAGCCGCAGGCGAACCCCAACGATGCGATACGCTCTGCACTGGCCATGTTGGGGTTCGCCTGCGGCTCACCCCAACCTACGCCGTGACGCGGTGACGCGGAGACGCATCACGACATAGCCTCCGTCCCCGGCACTTCAGCCCACGCCACCTGATTCCTTCCCGCGCGCTTCGCCGTGTATAGCGCCTTGTCCGCCGCGCCGAGCATTTCCTCGCCGTCCTCGTAACGCGCCAGCTCGCTCGAAGCGATCCCCGCGCTCACCGTGACGAAGCCGCGCACCCCGCGCACATGCAGGATGCGCAAGGCCTCGACCCGCCCGCGCAGCTTTTCCAGCAAGGCGCCGGCCGCATGCGGCATATGCCCGCTCATCAGCACCACGAACTCCTCGCCGCCGGCGCGCGCCAGCGTCACGCCGGTCATGGCGGCTGCTTCCCCCGCCAGCGCCTGCGCCACCGACGCCAGGCACTGGTCGCCGGCCAGATGCCCATAGGTATCGTTGAAGGCCTTGAAGTGATCGATGTCGAGCATCGCTATCGCCAGCGGCGTGCGGGACTGCCGCGCGCGCTCCCATTCGCGGTCGAAGGCGCGATAGAAGCCGCGGCGATTCAGCAGCTGGGTCAGGTCGTCGCGCAGGGCCGCGCGGCGCAGGCCGTGGTGCAGTCGCTTGAGTTCGTCCTCGGAGGACAGGTGCCGGCCCAGCATCAGGGCGGCGCGCAGCGCATACGAGGCGATGCCGGCGATCACCGCGCACGCCGCCAGCACGGGGCTGCGATGCAGATAGGCGAAAGCGAGCAGGCACAGCGCCAGGCTCAGCACGAAGGGACTGACGCTGCCGGCAAGGTGCCGTACGCGCGCCGGCGGCCGGTAGACGCGCAGCCAGTCGCCGTAGCGGCGGCTCAGCAGCAGGCCGATCGCGGCGAAGGGCACGCTCAGCAGCAGCTCCGGCACATACGACTCGCTGGAGAGCACGAAGCGGTTATGCGCCGCCGGCGCGAACAGCTCGATCCAGGCAAACGCGGTAAGCACCATGAAGAAGCGCCGCTCGTCGCGGCGGCGCGCGCCCAGCAGGCGCAGCGTGGCGAATATCGCCACGAACAGCCCCATGCCGTCGAACAGCCAGACGATGGCGCGGGCGTTGTCCGGCTGCGCTTCGGCGCCGGCCACCAGGGCGCGCACCAGGCCGTAGAACATCAAGGCGATCAGGATCGCCAGCGCCGCATCCACCCATGCCGTCCAGCGGTAGGCGGGCAGCACCGGGTCGTAGGTCGCCGCGAGGGTGAGCAGCAGGCTGCCCATGCAGAAATAGAAGGTGGGATCGAAGGCCACCAGGGTGCCCTGGGGATTGACCAGCGAATCGGCGAACAGCAGCACGAAGGCCGCGGCCTGGCTGAGCAGCGCCGCCAGCAGCAGCGCCCACAGCGGCCGGTTGTGCGGCAGGCTCAGGCGCACGCGGCGCAGGCTCAGCAAGAGGGTGAAAGCGAGTATCGCCAGCACGCACGCGTAGCTCAGGCTCAGCACGTGCGGCGGTTCGAACACCAGCACGGCGAGCTGCGCCGCCAGCAGGGGCGCATAGATACGCGGAGCGAGAGCCTGCATCTTCATGGCGCGTCGCATGGGCGATGGGTGCGGCCACTTAAGCACGAATCCATGCGGGGTTGTACCGACTGTGCTGTGGGAAGGCCAGCGCCTACGCAATGACAGTCACGGAGCGCGCCGACGCGCGTTCGGACCGTACGGAGCACGCCGGCATCCGCCTACATACGCAGGCCCGGCGCCGCAGCAATCTATCCCTGCCCGGACCGGCTCCCCAGCAGGTGCGGGCCGCGGACGCCCGGGTTCTCCCCTCTGCCCCGGGCGCTCGCGGGTCCCCCCGTTCCGGGGGGACCGCTTTATTCGTCCGCAACGGAGCACCGGCCATGCCACTCGCCAGATCTGTCCGCACGCCCGGCGAACCGGGCCGCCGCAGGAAGCGCCTGCCGCAGCTAGCGCTCCCGCGCCGCCTCGTCGCCATGCAGCAGCAGGCTGACCCGCACATGCAGCCCCGTGCCGAAGCGCGAATCGAGCAGCTGGATATCCGCGCCATGCATCTGCGCCGCGCGCTGCACGATCGACAGCCCCAGGCCGTAGCCGTCGCCGCGCGTGCCCGGCTCGCGGTGGAAGCGCTCGAACAGCGCGGCGCGCCGTTCGGGCGGGATGCCCGGCCCGTTGTCGACGACGTCGATCACCGCCACCCGTCCGGCGCGGGACAGCGCCAGTTCCACCATGCCGCCGG
This sequence comes from Dyella marensis, assembly GCF_049532885.1. NCBI lineage: Bacteria > Pseudomonadati > Pseudomonadota > Gammaproteobacteria > Lysobacterales > Rhodanobacteraceae > Dyella > Dyella marensis. Next base: position 3,158,446 of record NZ_CP064029.1, on the reverse strand, counting down.
AGGGCACGTGGCGCATCGCGTTCTCCAGCAGGTTGCGCAGCATGGCCCTGAGCGCCGCCTCGTCGCCGTGGACCACCAGGCGCGGCGGCAGCGGAGCCAGCACCAGCTCGACCTGGCTGTGCGCGATCACCGAGACCATCTCGTCGATCACGTCGCCGGCCAGCGTCGCCAGATCGACCGGAGCCATGGCACGGCGCCCTTCGCCCGACTCCAGCCGCGCCAGCGCCAGCAGCTGTTCGGTGCGGCGGGCCAGCGCGACCAGGCATTCGCGCGCATCGGCCAATGCGCTGTCGGCGGCGCCGGGTTCGCGGGCGCCGATCGCGGCGTCGAGGTTGATCATGGTGGAGGCCAGCGGCGTGCGCAGTTCGTGCGCGACGTCGGCGCTGAAGCGGCGCTCGCGTTCGAGCGCGTTCTCCAGGCGGCCGATCTGCTCGTTCAGCGCGTCCAGCAGCGGACGCAGCTCGGTCGGCGCGTTCTCCAGCGTCACCGGTGCATGGCTGCCCGGCTCGCGCCGCAGCAGGCGCCGGGCCAGCGTGTCCAGCGGTTTGAGCCCGCGCCGGATCGCCCAGCCCATCAGCAGGGCCAGCAGCGGCAGCGCGACGAACAGCATCAGGCCGTACTGCACCCACAGTGCCTGGCTGATTTCGGTGCGGCTGTCGTAGCGCTCGGCGGTGCGGATCCATTCGCCGTCGCTGCCGCGCGGCAACTGGAACACGCGCCAGCGGCGCGTGCCGAAGGAGACGTCGCGGAAGGCCTTGTCGTCCGCCCGCGGCGCGGGCATGCCGTCGAGATTGGCCGTGGTGGCCAGCACGCGCCCATCGGCGGCGAATACCTGGTAGCCCACTTCCGGCTCGTACGAATGGGTGCCCTTGCCGTGTGCGGCGGGCGTGCGCGAAGGCGTGGGCACCACCACGGGCCGGCCGTCCTGCGGCATGCCGCCGGTGCGCAGCAGCACGTCGAGCGTACGCGCGGACTGGGCCAGGCGCCCGTCGAGCAGCTCGTGCACTTCCTTCAGCGTATAGCGGTAGCTGAGCGCGCCGAGCAGGAGCATCGCCGCGGCGAGGATGGCGATGACCATCCAGCGCAGGCGCGCGCGCAGGCTGGGAAAGCGCGTGATCGATCCGCTCATCGCGCTGAGCTCATGGATGATCCAGCGGGATGGTGTAGCCGAAGCCTCGCACCGTCTTGATCGCGTCGAAGCTCAGCTTGCGGCGCAGGCCGTGGACCAGTACGTCGAGCGCGCCGGAGCCCACCTCGTTGTCCCAGCCGTACAGCGAGCTTTCCAGCTGCTCGCGGCGCACCACGCGGCCGGCGCGTTCCATCAGGTATTGCAGCAGGGCGAATTCGCGGCGGCTGAGCTCCACTTTCTTGCCCTGGTAGGTGACTTCCACGGCGGCCGTGTTCAGCACCAGCGGGCCGACTTCGATGCGGTTGTCGGCCATGCCCTGGGCGCGGCGCGTGGTGGAGCGGATGCGCGCGGCCAGTTCGTCCAGGTGGAAGGGCTTGACCAGGTAGTCGTCGGCGCCGGCGTCCAGGCCGCGGATGCGCGATTCCAGGTCGTCGCGCGCGGTCATCACGATGATCGGCGTGCGCAGGCGGCGGCCGCGCGCTTCGGTGAGGATCTCGAAGCCGTCGCGGTTGGGCAGGCCCAGGTCGAGCAGGAGCAGGTCGACCGAGGGGTCGTTCACCGCGGCCATGGCCTCGCGGCCGTCGCGGATCCAGGTCAGCGTGTAGGCGAGCTGTTCGAGTGCCCGCTGGATGGCTTTGCCGAGGAGCGGATCGTCCTCGATAAGAAGTATGTGCACGGTGGCAACCAGGCTCGCGGGTGGCGTGGAGTATCCGGGAAAATGATCGGGTCGGTGTATTAGGGGCGGCTTAGCCGCGGGGGCGTCAGCTGCAAGGTGTGGGTGGTGGGGCTGGGGTGTCTCGCCTTTGGCGAGGGTTTCGCCCCGCTGCCGCGGGGCGAGTTACTTTTTCTCTGCGTGCCCAGAGAAAAAGTAACCAAAAAGAGAGGGCACCCTGCTTGGCGCCCTCAGCAGCGCAGCTGCTGAGGGTCCGTGAGGGCTGGCCGGGCTTTTTGACAGGGCATCCATGCCCTGATCAAAAAGGCGGGGACGTCGTGTCCCCGCCCCCCTGCGGGGGCCTTTTCGTCCAGCCCTCACCGCCGGCGCCAAGGGGATCCGGTAGATCAAGAGCCAAAGCGTGCAAGCGGAACGCTGCGGCTGCGCCGCATGCTCTTCGCTGGATTTTCGCCCCGCCCTGCATCCCCCTCTCCCCTCCGGGTAGAGGGTTGGGGTGAGGGGCCGGGGCTTGCCCAGCCGCTCACTGTTCGCAAACCAAAAGCCCTTTCCTTTACCCGAGATCAGCTACAAGATCGCCCCTTCGCCTGGACGGCCATACCCCGAGCTACCACGCTATCCCCAGCAATTTCACCCCGAACGAGTGGCCCCGAGCCGCGTACGTGACCGACATTCACCCCCTCAGCGGCTCCACCTCGAACAAGCCCGCCAGCGTCCGCCACCGGACGCTTCAGGGCCGCTGCTGGTCCGTGCTGCTGCTCGTCTGCGCCTTGCTCGCAATCAGCGCTGCAGTCTGTGCAAACCCGGCCTTCGACTACCGCGTAGGCATCCGCCTCTACAGCGGCGACGACGGTCTGCCGCAGTCGCACGTGAACGCCATCGTCCAGGCCCGCGACGGTTATCTGTGGGTCGGCACCTTCGGCGGTCTGGCCCGTTTCGACGGCACCGCCTTCACCATCTTCCATGGCCGCTCGCGTTCGGGCTCGGGGCGCATCGACGCTCCGGCCAGCGATCGCATCACCGCGCTGCTCGAAAGCCGCGATGGAAATCTGTGGATCGGGACGGAAGACGCCGGATTGAGCATCCGCGACCGCTCCGGTTTCCGACATCTGCCGGTGTGCGCCGCGAGCTGCCAGGTCAACGGGATGCTGCAGGCGGGGGATGGTGGGATCTGGGCGGCGACCAATGCGGGGTTGCTGAAGCTCGATCCGGTCAGCGGGGAAGTGCGCTGGAGCGAGCATTCCAGTCCGGTCGGCGACAACCAGCTGGTCATGGATCGGGCGGGGGCGCTGTTTGTCGGTGGCAATAACGGCTTGCACCGGGTCGAAGGCGGCGTGCTTCAGCACATTGCGTTGCCGGCGAACGACCACACGGTGTGGCTGCTGCGGCTGGATGGCGACAGCTTGCTGGTCGGCACGGAGACCGAGCTTTACCGCTATACGCCGGCCACACAGCGCTGGCTGGCGCTGGGCGTGGCGCAGCCCAGGGATGCGGCGCAGGCGCCGGACGGGCGCTGGTGGGTGGCGCAGGCCACGGGTGGCGTGCTGGTGCAGGACGGACATGGCGGATGGCAGGAAGCGCCCGAGCTGTCGGTGCCGGGCGTGGCCAATCTCACCTGGGACAACGAGGGCAATCTGTGGGCCGGCAGCGGGCATAACGGTTTGCTCAAGGTGCGTGCGCCGCTGTTCGGGCTGGTAGGCGAGCGCAGGCTGGGTACCGCGATGGCTGGCCGTGCGATTGCCTACGATGGCGAGGGCGGGCTGTGGCTGGGCTCCGCCTGCGGCGGTCTCTTTCATTGGGAAGCCGATGGCCGCGCGCGAGCGGTGGCGATGCAGCCTGCGCTGAACAGTTCCTGCGTCTTCAGCCTGCTGCTGGATCGCCAGGGCCGCCTGTGGATCGGTACCGCGAACGGGGAGCTGGGCCTGTTCGACAACGGCGCGGTGCGGCGGGTCGACACCTGGCCGAGCAAGGAGCCGGTGAACGTGTGGCAGCGCGACGACGGTGCTTATCTGGTCTCGACCGCTGGTTCGACGTTCGCGCTCGATATCGGCGCCGATGGACGCATCGTCCGCCGGCAATCCATCGACGCCCTGCGCGGCATGCGCATCGGCAGCGTGAGCAAGGCGCGGCGCGGCGGCTACTGGTTCGTGGGCGACCATGGCGCGTGGCGATTGCAGGGCGGGCAGGTCGCCGAGCATTGGACGGTCGACGACGGACTGTCCTCGCGCTTTGCGCGCGCGCTGCACGAGGATGCCGACGGCAGCTTGTGGATCGGCACCTATGGCGGCGGCCTCAACCGCATCAAGGACGGCAAGATCCAGTACTACGACCGCAGCAACGGCCTGTTCGACGACACCGTGTCCTGCATCGAGGCCGACGGGCGCGGGCGCCTGTGGCTGGCGGGCAATCTCGGCGTCACGGTGCTGCCTTCACCCGCGCAGGCCGCCGCTTCGATCGAATCGGTGCGCTTCGCCGAGCGCGACGGCCTGATTCCCGCCGAAATCAACGGCGGCGGTTCCGCCACCTGTTATCGCGACGGGCAGGGCCGGCTGTGGTTCTCCCTGGTATCGGGCTTCGGCGTGCTCGATCCGGCCAAGGTGCCGGGCGCCGAGCCGGCGCCGCCCACCTCGCACGTGGAATACGCGGCGGTGAACGGCCATGCGCTGGATCTTTCCGGTCCGCAGCTGGTGCTGCCGCCGTTCTCGCGCAACCTGGAAATCCGCTACACCGCGGTCAATCTCGGGCGCCCGCAGGAAACCCTGTTCCGCTTCCGCCTGGCCGGCGTGGACCGCGACTGGGTCGATGCCGGGCAGAGCCGCAGCCTGCTGTATCCGGTGGTGCCGTGGGGCGTGCACCAGCTCGAGGTGCAGGCGCGCGTGGTGGGCGGGCCGTGGGTGTCGGCGCCGGCGGTGCTGACCATCGTGCACCCGCAGCCCTGGTATCAGCGGCCGTGGATCTGGACCCTGATCACCTTGCTCGGCCTGCTGGTGCTGGTCGCCGGCGGCCGTTCGGACGGGATCGGCGCAACGGCCTGGCGGCGCCTGCGCTCGTAGCGGCTTTCAGGCTTCCGCCGTCCCGCCGCCGGTCGGCGGCAGCCGTATCTCGATGCGCGTGCCGCGGCCGGGCTGGCTGTCCATGGCGATGCTGCCGCCGCAGTCGGCCACGAAGCGGTGCACGATGCTCAGCCCGATGCCGGTGCCTTCGCCGCGCGGCTTGGTGGTGAAGAACGGCGTGGACGCATGCGCGAGCACGTCCGGCGTCATGCCGACGCCGCCGTCCTCGATGCGGATCAGCGCATGCGTGCCGTCGACCTTGGCCGAGATGCTGAAATGCCCGCCCTGCGGCATGGCGTCGGAGGCGTTGCTGGCCAGGTTCAGCAGGGCCAGTTCCAGTTCGTCGCGATCGGCCCGCACCAGCAGGTCGCCGGCGGAGATATCGAATTCCACCTTGATGCGCGGGTGGAACATCGCGGCGATCAGCGCGGACATTTCATCGATCGCCTCGCCCAGGTCGAACACCGCCATGTCGCGGCTCTGCGGGCGGCTGAAGCTGAGCAGGCGGCGGGTGAGGATGGTGCCGCGCCGGGCCGCGCGCTCGATGCGCGACAGCGCCATGTCCGGCCCGCCGTTCGAGGCGGGCGCGGCGACCAGGCCCAGGATCACGCTGAGGATATGGTTGAAGTCGTGGGCCACGCCGGTGGAGAGGCGGCCGATCGCTTCCATGCGCTGCGATTCCAGCAGCCGCGCATAGGCCTGGTCCTTCTCGTCCATGGTGCGCTGCAGTTCGCGGTAGGCGGCGTCCAGCTCGCGGCTGCGCGCGATGGCGCGCTGCGAGGAAAGAATCAGCCGGTCCAGGATGGTCGCCAGCACCAGGAAGTTCATGCCGGACAGGAACAGGCTGGACCAGGTGTCCGCGCCGGCTACGGCATTCGTCGCGCCGTGCAGGTCGCTCCACGCACCCAGCAGCACCGACAGCACGCTGCCCAGCGCCACCCACCACACCGCGGCGCGGCCCAGCAGCAGGCCGGCCAGCAGCAGCGGCAGCAGATGGATCATCAGCAGGTCCGGCTGCGCCTGCAGTCCGTAGACGGCGTAGTTGATGCCGATCAGCAGCAGGCTGCCGATCACCGTGAGGCTGGCCGACCCGCGGTAATAGCCCGCGCGTGCCAGCGCGAAGCAGACCCATGCGTAGGCGCCGATCGCCATCGCGGTCCAGGCATCCTGAGGTTGCGCGGCATCGGCATGGCGATGCGCGGCGATGGCGGCGATCGAGGCCACCGTGCCGACCGCGGCGAGAATCGCCTGCAGCATCCGGTCGCTGCGCGGTTCGGCGGCGGGGAAGGGCAGCGGCCGCCGATGCGTGAAGGACTGCAGCGGATTCGAGGAGGCTTCGGTGGACATGGCAACCGGGTCGACAGGTGAAAGGGGTGGTGATGCCACGGCGGATACAAGGATCAGGTGCATCGATCTGCGCCGCTGCCTTGTGCCGGACACGCATTGTAGGACGCCCGATGCGCAAGCCCGGCTTCGCACTTTATCCGTGACATCGGCTTCACACCCGAGCGTTGTAGTCTCCGGGCGTTTTCAGGGGGCTGAATCCACGATTTCCGCAACAAAAGCATGCCGGCGTCCGTAGGTATCCGCGGCGCCCCCATGCGGCTGTCGCCCCCGTGCTGTGGTGGTCTTGAGGCACCTCGGGGAGTCCAGCCGGCTCGCCCGTCCATGCGTCGACGTTGGCTGGAGCACATCACTTCAAAGCGTAGTGGGGCGGACCGGCAGATCGGTCCAGGGAGCGCTCTATGAAAGACACCGTTCGCCTGCGGGCAGCCGTTCCGCGTATTCCACAGCGGATCGAAGCGGCCGTTCTGCGCAGCCATGCCGAATGGGGCAACACGGAATAGCTCCATCCATCCGCGAGGCGGTGCAGTGCACCTGCCTCGACACGCATGCATCGACCGGCAGGCGTTTCATTTTCTTTTTATTGCGGTAACGACGGAAGCGGCGCACGGCCGGGCCGGCTCGTGTCGCGCGCCTCCATTCTTCAGACAGGGGGAATCGTCATGGCAGACAGCAGCAGAACCACCAACAAGTCCCGTTCGATCAGCACGGCACCGGCGTCGATCTCGACCGCCACCTTTACCGTGGCCGATTATCTGTTGACGCGGCTCAAGCAATTGCAGGTCACCGAGGTATTCCAGATACCCGGCGACTACGTCAAGCACTTCACCCAGGCGCTGGAATATTTCGACGGCGTCACCGCGATCGGCGCCATCAACGAACTGGACGCGGCCTACGCCGCCGACGCCTATGCGCGCACCCGCGGCCTGGCCGCCGTGTCGCTGCAGTTCGGCGTCAGCACCTACAGCGCGCTCAATGCGATTGCCGGCGCCTGGGTCGAGCGCAGCCCGATCGTGGTGATCAGCGCCACGCCCGGCGCCGACATGCGCGACATCACCGACATGTACGACGTGCTGTTCCACCACTCCACCGGCGACCTCAATTCCGACCGCGCCATCTACGAATACGTCACCGTCAAGGCGGTCACGCTCAGCACCAATGTGGGCGCGGCCGAACAGATCGACGAGCTGCTGGTCGAGGCGATCACCCAGAAGCGCCCCGTCTACATCGCCTGCTACAAGGAAGTGTGGGGCCAGCCCTGCGCGCGGCCGCCGGCCACGCCGCTCAAGCCGCGCGTCACGCGCAGCCCCGAGCTGGCGCTGCGCAATGCGGTGGACCAGGCCTGGATGCAGATCACCCAGGCCAAGCAGCCGCTGATCTTCGCCGGCGTCGAGGTGCTGCGCTTCGGGCTTTCCGGCCTGCTGCAGAAGATCATCGACGCCAGCGGCTTTCTCTACACCACCACCAGCCTGGGCAAGAGCGTGCTGGACGAGCAGGGCGACAAGTTCATCGGCACCTACTCGGACGCGGCCTCGATCGAGGCGGTGCGCGAGATCGTAATGGCTTCCGATTGCGTGCTGACCCTGGGCGCGATCATCACCGACGACTACCTCACCTTTATCGAGAGCAAGTACGGCAGCATGGTGCTGGCCGACACCGACGGCGTGCGCGCCGGCTATTTCAAGTACGGCGACGTCACCATGCAGGATTTCATGGAGGCATTGCTGGCGCGCTTCGTCGCGAGCAAGGCCTACCCGATCAAGGCCAAGGCGCCGCCGCAGCCGAAGTACCCCAATCCCTGGGCGGCCAACTCCGACCCGGTCTACGACGTCGATCCGCAGATCATCACCTACAACCGTTTCTTCGCCAACACGATGAAGTTCCTGCAGGACAAGAACCTGCTGAAGGACATCGTGATGACCTACGGCGTGAGCTCGGCGATGTATGTGGCGACCAATGCCTACGGCCTGGCGCAGGGCAGCTTCATCGCCTCGGCCGCGTGGCAGTGCATCGGCTTCGAAACCGGCGCGGCCTCCGGCGCCCAGCTGGGCAGCGGCAAGCGCGCCTGGACCGTGGCCGGCGACGGCGGCTTCATGATGGTCTGCCAGTCGCTGTCCACGCTGGCGCGCAACCAGCTCAACGCGGTGATCTTCGTGATGAGCAACCAGGTCTATGCGATCGAGCAGGTCTACGTGGACATGTCCGCGTTCAAGCCCGGCCCGAAGCACAAGTTCGATGCCTTCGACATCCTGCCCAAGTGGGACTACCTCGCCCTGGCCCAGGCCTTCGGGGCGGAAGGCATCCGCGTGACCACGGTGGACGAACTCAATGCCGCGCTGCCGCGCATCGCCAGGATCAAGAACAAGCCCGTGCTCGTCGAAGTCGTCATTCCGCAAAAGGATCTGCCCGGCCAGATGTACCGCCTCGGCAGCGAATAACGCTGCCAGCCACTCTCATCCAGGGAGCTACACACCATGACACAGAAGACCTATGCGATCTTCGGCGCCGGCGCCGCCGGCCTCTACACGGCCTGGCGGTTGCTGAGCGGCCAGTGCAAGCAGGCCAAATTCAATGCCAAGCAGCTGAAGAAGGGCGACATCCTGGCGCTGCACGACTGGGGCCGCTACGACTTCACCAAGCGCTATCCGGGTACCCGCGCGGCGGGTGCGCGCATCTGCACCTGGCATTACAACAACGACAAGACCAACTCCTACGTCGAACTCGGCGGCATGCGCTATTCGCACTGGAACCGGATTCCGACCAAGGAGTTCCCGGACCCGAACAACGGCCTGGCGCCGGGCCACCGCGTGGTCACCGCGGTAATTTCGCTGCTGGGGCTGGACAAGTATTCGGTGCCGTTCAACGTCACCAACAACCAGCTGTTCTATCTGCGCTCGCGCAATTTCTATCTGAACGGCATCACCTCGAATACGCCGGCGCCGTATGCGGTGAACAACTTCGGCGCGGCCACCACGCCGGACCAGGGCTTCACCATCGTGCAGGACCTGGCCACCACCAAGCCATGGGCCGATTTCACCCGGCGCGACTGGTGCTCGTTCTATCAGCACGGGCGGATTACCGCGAAGCTGCCGGAGTCCAGCGTGTTCCAGCAGGGCGATTACCTGAAGGACATCGGCTACTGGAACCTGCTTTACGATCAGCTCGGCGCGGAAGGCTACGACTACGCGGCCGACGGCAACGGCTACAGTTCCAACGTGATCAACACGCATGCCGGCGTGTCGTTCAACATCAACAACGAGTTCACCCCCGGCAGCCAGTACCGCACGCTGTCGATCGGCTACTCGGGCATGTTCAATGCGCTGTTCGAGGAGATCCTGAAGCTGGCCAAGGCCAAGGGCATCGAGTTCCGCTACCACCCCGACACGCGCCTGCATTCGATCCTGTCGAAGTCCGGCAAGGCGGTCTACACCACGGCGCTGCGCGCCGATCCCAATCTCGCCGCGGGCGGGGGCGAGGCCGATGCCGCGTGGCTGGCGATGCCGCGGGCCGCGATCGACCTGGTGGCGCAGGCCACGCGTTTCCGTGCGCCGGCCAAGGGCGAGGTGGACGTGCTCAATCACGAGAAGGTGAGCCTCTATCTCGAAGCGACCATTATGCAGCCGTCTTACAAGATCGGCATGTTCTTCGACCAGCCGTGGTGGTCGCCCGACATCGACAATCCGGCGCCGTATCCGGCCATGGTGGTCGGCTACACCATCACCCCCGACACCATCGCCGGGCTGCGCGCGCAGAAATTCCCCGCCGCCGCGCTGAAGGCGATGGCGACGATGATCGAGGTTCCGTACGAGTCGGCCGGGGACATGGTGAAGGCGATCGAGAACATCACCGAGCAGGCCTTGACCATTCTGCAGGTCAAGCAGCTCACCGCGGCTTCGCGCAACGACACCATCGGGCCCAGCGTCAGCAATTCGCCGATCCGTATGGTGGTGTACTTCGGCAACAACGCGACCACGCCGAAGAAGAAGCCGGTCTACGGCATCCTGGCCAGCTATGACGACGAGGACAACACCGCGTTCTGGCACGAGCTGGAACTGGGCCCCAAGCGCCAGCGCGAAATCCCCAGCTCGTCGGATACCCAGCCCCTGGAAGGGCCGCGCAAGGTGCCCGCGCGGATGGTGAAGATGTTGCGCAAGATGCTGGCGGAGCTGCACTTCGGCCCGAACACGGACTACACGGCCGTGCCGGAGCCGCTGGAATCGGCCTACATGGACTGGTCGCTGCCACCGTTCAATGCCGGCTATCACGAATGGGCGCCGCATTACGATATCGGCGACGTGCAGCGCAAGATCCGCAAGCCCTCGCAGCTGATCAAGGGCGCCGATGCCGACATCTTCATCGTCGGCGAGGCTTATTCCAACGATCAGGCCTGGGTGGAGGGCGCGTATTGCACCTCGGAATCGGTCTTGAACGATTTCTTCGGCATCGAGCCGATCATCGACAACAAGGCCTATCCGTTTATCTGTCCGGAAGAGTCGGTGGTCGGCAATGCCGACGACGTGGAGAAGTTCCTGCGCAATATCGATCCGGCACGGCAGTCGGAGGAGTCCGAACCCGTGTAAGGGATCGCCTGCATGTCGTACGAGAAAGCCCCGCCTTGCGGGGCTTTTCTCTTACGCATCGGCGAACGGCTTTTCGATCGATGCAGCGGGATGGATCATCCGGAAATTCAGACTAATCCTTATAGGAAAAGGACGATCCACCGAGTCGCTCGATGGATCGCACCTGTCGTCAGACGTCGGCGACGTGGGTTTCGGAGAGTGCGCCCAGGCTTAGCGACTCGGCGTATTCGCTAAGAAAGCGTACGGCGACGAACAAGCCTTCGACATAGGTCGGCGGCAACGGCCATTCGCCCGGCGCATTCGACTGTCCACTGGCCTGGCGCTCGCGGAAGGCATCGCTGTTGGCGAGCAAATCGTTGATGACATTCACCGCCATATGGATGCCGGCCAAGCGGGTAAGTAAACGTTCTTGAGAATCTTCGACCTCGTCAGTGAGATAAATCGGACGACCTAGGGGATTAGTCGCATTGCTAATTCGCAAATCGTCGGTGGAAGGGATGGTGTAGATATCTGCCGTATGATCCTGGCTAGCCATGATCGACTTTCCTGTAAGGGTTGGTTGTGGTCAGCGGGCCGGTCCGGGTTGCAGCCCTGCCGGCCCGCGCTTTTTTTGTGGCGGAAGCAGGATGGTTGCGTGCGAAGTGATGCAACACGCAACTTCGCCAAGCTAGCAAAGCATGGTGAGAGTGTCTGTCGGGTGAGGACGACAAGCGGGATGGGATTTGCGTAGGTGTGTTGCGGATGCGCGTGGTGCGTGGGGATGGCAATCGTGTTGAGGTTGAAGAGTTGTGGTGTGAGTGAGGTGTTTCAAAGAGCGGTGTTTTAGTTGGAGCGCGATGCTTGTTTTCGATCGCTTCGAATTTTCAGATCGAGCAGCGGCGAGATTCAGCGCATCGCTCCGACCGGCCCCTCACCCCGACCCTCTCCCCGGAGGGGAGAGGGGGATGACGGTAGGCGCGAAAATCGAGCGAAGAGCACGCGGCGCAGCCGCGGCGTTCCGCTGTTGCGCTTCTGCTCTTGATCCACCGGGTCCCCTTGGCGCCGGCGGTGAGGGCTGGACGAAAAGGCCCCGCAGGGGGCGGGGACACGATGTCCCCGCCTTTTTGATCAGGGCATGGATGCCCTGTCAAAAAGCCCGGCCAGCCCTCACGGACCCTCAGCAGCTTTGCTGCTGAGGGCGCCAAGCAGGGTGCCCTCTCTTTTTGGTTACTTTTTCTCTGGGCACGCAGAGAAAAAGTAACTCGCCCCGCGGCAGCGGGGCGAAACCCTCGCCAAAGGCGAGACCACCAGACATCAACACAACAACCAAGCGACACCACCACCAAACACAACGAGCACCCCCGAATCAGGCGAACTCTGATATGCCACCAAGCACGCTACGATATTTCTCAACCACATATCAGACCACTCCATGTCAAACCGAATCCTCGAATCCGTCATCATCGACGCCCCCGCATCCACCGTATGGGAAACCCTCACCCACCCCCAGCTCATGCGCGCCTGGATGGGCGACCCCGCCATGCAACTCGAAGTAAGCGCGGACTGGCGCATCGGCGGCGCGGTCAGCGTGCGCGGCGTGCACACCGGCCGCTTCGAGAACCGCGGCACGGTGCTGGCCTTCGAACCGGAACGGCGCCTGAGCTATACGCACCTGAGCTCCGTATCCCGGCTGCCGGACGAGCCCTCCAGCTACACCGTCTTCGAGTTTCGCCTTACGGCGCTGGGCGAGCAGACCCGGCTGGACTTCGAGGCGCACAGCTTCCCCACCGAAGTGATCTTCCGCCACCTGGCCTTTTACTGGGGCGGCACGCTGGATGCGATCGCACGGCAGGCAGCGTCCCGCCATGGCGGCGAAAAGCATGCGTGATATTCCTAAGAAATCAGAATTGACTGAATGAGTCCTGCCGGAAAGCCGCTCGCACATTAGGTTTTCCTGCGATTTTTCCTGCTTTTCCAATCTGCTGTCCCTTATCCATTTCCTAGTGTTTTGGATCGCGCCGATTGCTTTTCCGCGCACCGCTGTTGGAACGTTGCTGTAGGCGAGCAGGAAGAGCGTTGTAGGCCATCGGCATGGGAACGAGCAGATTCTGGATCGGCCGGCTAGCGGCGATGGCCTGGGCAGCCTGCCTGTGTTTCTCTGGCGCGGTCCCCGCGGCGGACCTGTACTGGTGCGACGGATGCACGCCGGAGCAGGAGAAAGCCATGCTCGGGCGCGTCGAGCACGGCCAGGCATGGTCGGAGGTCTATGTCGGGGATCCCTCCACGCGCACCCTGCACAAGTACGGCGTGGCGCGCAGCTGGGGCCAGGCGTTGCCGTACGACGTGCGGCGCAAATGGACCGAGCCGGAAGTCGAATCGGCGTTCGCCCAGCTGCTGCGCTTTCACGACACCGCCCCGATGGGCTGGAAAAAGACCTATACGCTGCGCATCGTCGATTCGGCCAGGGAGGCGGTGGACTATTTCAATCGCCAGGTCATTCCGGTTTCTGACTATCCCGATCCCGGCATCTCGGTCTACGACGTGCTGGAGGACGCGCGCCAGCGCCGCTATTTCGAAGGCTACGTGCAGGCGGACATCCTGCGCCGGATTCCGCTGGACCTCGGCATCACCCGGCGCAGCCTCGCCTATCTGCGCACGACCGACAGCGCGCGCAGCCCGGTGGTCAGCGTGCTGGTGCAGTTCGCCGATGGCAGCCGTATCGCGGCCCGGCTGGACATCGCCGCGGGCTTGATGGTGAAGATCGACGAGCGCAGCGCACGCGATCCGCGCAACCGCGCCGTTTCGGCCATGCCGCCCACGGATGGCGCGCAGCCGCGCATCCAGGCGGCTGCGGGCGAGGGCGGCGGCTGGGCCAGCGGCGATTGCATCGCCGATGCGCTGCCCGGCATGGGCGGCTGAGCCGCAATTTCGGAGTTCGCCGCATAGCGCGCGGCTTCGTGCTTGTCCATGCTGCACCTGTCCCGGCACCCAAGGCGGCGCTCTCCGAGGCGCGGGTCCGTGACGTCCACCCGTGCGTTCCTGCGGTGACGCATACCGCAGTCGTTCTTCCCCCGAGACGGATTTCTCGGGGGTTTTTTTGGCCTCCCTCCAAGGCCGCGCCGCGCATCCAGGAATGTGACGAGGCCAGCAGATGCCTGCCAAGGCGGCTCGCGCCTCTCCACTCCTTGCCGCCATTGCGCTAGCTTCCGCCCGATATCCACGCGCGCCCCGGCGCCGGCCTGACGTTGCGCCTGGCCGACGCCTACGACCGTGTCATCGGGCGCCGACATTGAAGCAGGGGGAGTACAAGATGTTCGTTCGCCGTCCGAGATGGCCCGCCTGGCCGGTGCTGCTGGCTTCGCTGTGCCTGGCCGCCTGTACCCAGGCGCCGGTGAAGTCCGGCCAGCCGGTGGTGGTGGCCGACCATGCGCGCTTCTCTTTTCTTACGCCGACCCTGGTGCGCATGGAGTACTCGCCCGGCGGCACCTTCGTGGATGCGCCCACCGCGGTGATGCAGAAGCGCGACTGGGCGCCGGTGACCGTGCACGTATCGCGCGAGAAGGGCTGGCTGGTGGCCGGCACCGACGCCATGACCCTGCGCTACCGCCTGAATTCCGGCCCCTTCAACGCCGACAACCTCAAGGTGACCTGGACCGCCGGCAAGCCGGGCGAGTGGCACCCCGGCGCGGACGACGCGCAGAACCTCGGCGGCCTGACCTATTCGCTGGACAACGTCAGCAAGGCCAACCTCACCGGCAATCCGCTGGAAAGCCCGGTGAACGACGTGATCCCCGGCATCGAGGTAAAGCTGGAAAAAGCCAGGCCCGGCCTGCTCAGCCGCAGCGGCTACGCCTTCGTCGACGACAGCGGCACGCCGCTGTGGAACAAGGCTTCGCAATGGATCGAGCCGCGCAAGGAGCGCAGCGGGCAGGACTGGTATCTGTTCGCCTACGGCAACGACTACCGCAAGGCGCTGGGCGAATATGCGCAGCTCAGCGGCGAGATCCCGATGATCCCGCGCTACGTGCTCGGCCCGTGGATCACCGATTTCAACTTCGAGTACTTCCCAGGCACCGCGGAAGCGAAGCAGCCGGCGTTCCAGCGCTATAACCAGAAGATGCTTGAGGACGAGGTCACCCGCCTGCGCGCCGCGCGTATTCCGTTCGACACCCTGGTGCTGGATTTCGCCTGGCACAACTACGGCTGGGACGGCGGCTACGACTGGAGCCCGCTGATCGCGCAACCGGACCGCTTCGTCACCTGGCTGCACGGGCGCGGCGTGAAGCTGGGGCTCAACGACCATCCCGGCTACGCCAATACCAGGGAAAGCATCCTGTCCTTCGACGACAGCCATGCGCCCGGCGTGCTGGAGGCGCTGGGCAAGCCGCCGCTGGTGCGGCCGTCGTTCGATCTGGACCTCTCCGGCCGCTGGCGTTTCGCGATCGATCCGCGCGACGCGGGTATCAACGCCAAGTGGTACGCGTCCGACTTCGATGCGCGCAGCTGGAAGAGCATCCAGACCGACCGCTCCTGGCAGGTGCAGGGCCAGCCGAACTATGCGGGCGTGTCCTGGTATCGCGCCGACGTGCGCCTGCCGGCCGATCTGCCCAAGACGCTGTACCTGGTGCTCGGCGAGGTGGACCGGAGCTACCGCATCTTCGTCAACGGCCAGGAGCTGCAGCACAGCCAGATCCAGTGGCCGCAGCGGCTGACCTATACCGACGTCGCCGCGGTGGCCAGGCCAGGCGAGACGATCCATATCGCCCTGCGCGTGGAACCCGGCCGCGGCGGCGGCGGCCTGCTGCGCGGGCCGGTGGCGCTGCGCGACGTGCATCCGCCGGAACCCATCGCGTTCGATCTGTCCAACCAGCGCGAAGCGGAGATCTTCATGCGCCGGCTGCACGAGCCGCTGATGCGCCAGGGCGTGGATCTGTGGTGGGTGGACGGCGGTGGCGGGGCTACCGGCATGCCGGGCCTCAATCCGCAGTTCTGGACCAACAAGGTGTTCTACGACTTCGGCGCGCAGGCCACCGGCAAGCGCGGTTTTATCCTCGGCCGCTACGGCGACTGGGGCAGCCAGCGCTATCCGGGCTTCTTCACCGGCGACACCTATTCGGAATGGCCGGTGCTGGCCTACGAAGTGGCGTTCACCGCGCGCGGCGGCAATGTGCTGGTGCCTTACATCAGCCACGATATCGGCGGCTTCCACGGCGCCAAGATCGACTTCGACCTCTACGCCCGCTGGATCGAGTTCGGCACCTTCAGCCCGTTGCTGCGCATGCACAGCGCCCACGCCAATCCGCGCGAAGGCAATGTGCGCATGCCGTGGATGTATGGCGACAAGGGCCTGGCGCTGATGCGCAAGTACTTCACCCTGCGCACCCAGCTGATTCCCTACATCTATTCCTACGCCTGGATCGCGCATACCGAATCACTGCCGCTGCTGCGCCCGCTGTACCTGCAGCATCCGGAGCTGGAGGAGGCCTACAAGCAGCCCTACGAGTATTTCTTCGGCGAAGACCTGCTGGTCGCGCCGGTGCTCGACACTAGCGGCCAGCGCACGGTCTATCTGCCGCCCGGTCAGTGGGTCGATTTCTTCAAAGGCAAGCGCTATCAGGGCGACACCACCTTCACCGCCCGCTACGCCACCGACGACATCCCCGTATTCGCCCGCGCCGGCGCTATCGTGCCGATGCAGCCGCCGAGCGACTATTCGGACGCGAAGCCGCTGGACACGCTGATCCTGCACGTATTCGGCGACGGCGACGGTAGCTTCTCGCTGTACGAGGATGACGGCGTGTCGCTGGATTACGACAAGGGCAGCCATGCCATCACCACCATGCATCACCGCACCGGCCAGGATGGCACGCATGAGTTGACGATCGACGCCGCGCAGGGCGAGTTCAAGGGGCAGGTGCAGAAGCGCGCATACGAACTGCGCCTGCATACGGCGAAAAAGCCCGGTGCGTTGACGGTGGACGGCAAGCAAGGGCCGGCGTGGAAGTGGAATGCGAAGGAAGGCGTGGCGACGGCAACGGTGCCAGCACGCCCGGTGCGCGAAGCGGTGCGCTTGAGTTGGCATTGAGCGAGCGCGAGTTCGCCGCCCAGGGTTACGTCATCATTCCCGATGCCGTAACCGCGGCGGCCTGCGATCGTCTGCTCGGGATCGTTGACGCCAGCGAACACACCGGCGCTGGCTCGCGCCGCCTTCTGCGCGAGCCGGCGGTGGCGGAGATGGCGGCGCAACTGCAACAACACCCATCCATCGCCGCGCTGTTGCCCGCAGCTGCGCGCGCCGTGCAGTGCACACTGTTCGCCAAGACTCCCGACACCAACTGGTCGGTGACCCCGCACCAGGACCTGAGCGTGCCGGTCCAGCAGCGCGTGGACGCGCCAGGATGGTCCGGCTGGTCGGTCAAGGAGGGCACAACATTCGCGCAACCGCCACTGGCGGTGCTGGAGCAACTGCTCGCCGTGCGGCTGCAATTGGACGACGATGCCCAGTCAACCGGCCCACTTGAGGTGTTGCCCGGCTCCCATCGCGGCGGCAGGCTTTCCATGGAGGCACTAAGAGCGCAGTTCGGTGCGCCACGGGTCCGCTGCATCGTCCCCAAAGGCGGCGTGCTTGTACTGCGACCACTGCTGGTTCATGCATCCGGCAAGGCGAGCGGGGTAGGGCAGCGGCGCGTGCTGCATTTTCTATACGGCCCGCCTCTTGAAGATGGCGTCGCCTGGCCAAACTACGTTTCGCGCTGAGCGGGATAGAGCGAGAAAAGCTTGAAGCGCTTTTCTCCGCTTCATAGAAATGCTGTCGCTAGAGCCGCCCCTCACCCTGCCCTCTCCCCGGAGGGGAGAGGGGTGAAAGCGTGAGGTAGGCAGGAACGAAGAACCAAAGCCGGCCTCAGCTCCTGAAAATCCTCTCGGCCACGGCACGTTGAAGCAGCCGCTACGTAAACGCACTGTCGTTTCGTGTAGACCCAGGTTAATCAGACTACCGCAGCCGTCCACTGCTCCTTCTAGTCGCGTCGCGAGCCTTGGCTCTCAGGCCATTCTCTCTTTGGTTACTTTCTCTTTGGGCCAGCAAAGAGAAAGTGACTCGGGCGCCGGCAGGCGTCCGAAATGCCCGCTGCATAAGCGGCCAAGTCGCGACAACCACACCTAGTCGCTACTGGATCCCGGCCTACGCCGGGATGACGAGTAGGGAGGACTACGGCGGGCAAAGACTACGGCGGGCAAAGACTACAGCGCCCCCTGCGGCCCACACCCCACCGGCAACGGCAAAAACATCGGCCTCGCAGCCACAGCGTGATCCCGCCAAATCACATCGCGCCCAACACGGCGCACATCCGTCTGCCCCGTAAGCGCCATGCTCACACTCAACTCCTTCCGGATGATCTCGATCGTCCGCGCCACCCCTTCCTCCCCCATGGCCCCCAGCCCATAAAGAAACGCCTTGCCGATCAACCCGGCGCGCGCCCCCAAGGCAAGCGCCTTCAACACATCCTGCCCACTAAGAATGCCGCCATCGAACAAAACTTCGAGATCATCGCCAACTGCGTCCGCAATCCGCGGCAACACCTCGATACTCGCCGGCGCCCCGTCCAGCTGCCGCCCACCATGGTTGGACACCACGATGGCATCGACCCCATGCGCCGCCGCCAGCCGCGCGTCCTCCTCGTCCATGATCCCCTTGAGGATCAACTTCCCCGGCCACAACTCGCGGATCCATTCCAGATCCTTCCAGTTGAGCGTGGGATCGAACTGACTGGCGATCCACTGCGCCAGCGTGGTGAGGCTGCCCGTGCCCTCGATCCGTCCGGCCAGGTTGCCGAACGAGCGGCTCGGCGCGCGCGCCATGCTCCAGGCCCAGCGCGGCTTGCTCATGATGTCGAACAGATTGCGCAGGGTGACCTTGGGCGGCACGCTCAGGCCGTTCTTGATCTCGCGGTGGCGCTGGCCTTGCACGGTGAGGTCGGCGGTGAGCATCAGCGCGGAGCAGCCGGCGTCCCTGGCGCGGCGGATCAGGTCGCGTGCGAAGCCGCGGTCGCGCATCACGTAGAGCTGGAACCAGAACGGCGCGTTCACCGCCGCGCGCACCTGCTCGATCGAGCAGATCGACACGGTGCTCAGGCAGAACGGAATGCCCGCCTTCAAGGCCGCGCGCGCACCGAGGATTTCGCCGGCGCCGTGCTGCAGGCCAGTCAATCCAGTGGGCGCGATGGCCAGCGGCATCGACACCGGCTGGCCCACCACGGTGGTGGCGAGCGAGCGCTGGTCCACGTCCATCATCACGCGCTGGCGGAGCCGGATGCGCTCGAACGCGGCGCGGTTGTCGCGCAGCGTCAGCTCGTCGTAGGCGCCGCGGTCGGCGTACTCGAAGAACGCCCGCGGCACGCGGCGGCGGGCGAGTTCGCGCAGGTCCAGTACGTTGGTGATGGGCGTGGCCATGTGTCGGCTCCTGCTCAGCCCGCTGCTGCCGCGGCCGGTTCCTGCCACACGGGGCCGTCGGGGAAGCGGTACTCCTCCAGCGTGCGCTCGTGCATGCGCGCCGAGAAACCGGGCGCGGTGGGCGCCAGGTAATGGCCGTCGCGGACGGTCACCGGGTCGTCGAAATGCTCGTGCAGGTGGTCGACGAATTCGATCGCGCGGTCGTCCTTGCGGCCGGTGATCGCCACGAAGTCGGCCATGGCCAGATGCTGCACCAGCTCGCACAAGCCGACGCCGCCGGCATGCGGAAACACCCGCACGCCGAACTTCGCCGCCATCAGCAGGATCGCCAGGTTCTCGTTGACGCCGCCGACGCGCGCGGCGTCGATCTGCACCAGGTCGACCGCGCCGGCCTGGAACAGCTGCTTGAACATCACGCGGTTGTGGGTGTGCTCGCCGGTGGACACCGGCACCGACACCGCGCGGCGGATCGCGGCATGGCCGAGCACGTCGTCGGGGCTGGTCGGTTCCTCGATCCAGGCCAGGTCGAAACCTTCCAGGCGGCGCAGCCAGTCGATCGCGGCGTGCACGTCCCAGCGCTGGTTGGCATCCACCGCGATGGCCACGCCGGGGCCGACGGCTTCGCGTACCAGGCGGCAGCGGCGCACGTCGTCTTCCACGCTCAGGCCGACTTTCAGCTTGATGGTGCGGAAGCCATCGGCCACCGCCTCGCGCGCCAGGCGCAGCATTTTCTCGTCGGTATAGCCGAGCCAGCCGGGCGAGGTGGTGTAGGCGGGATAGCCTTCCTTGAGCAGCTGTTGGATGCGCGCGGACTTGGCCGGTTCGGCGGCGCGCAGCATCTGCAGCGCCTCGTCCGGGGTCAGCGCGTCGCTCAGATAGCGGAAATCGATGGCGGCGACGACCTGCTCCGGCGACAGCTCGGCGATATAGCGCCACAGCGGCTTGCCGGCGCGGCGCGCGGCCAGGTCCCAGGCGGCGTTGATCACCGCGCCGATGGCCATGTGCATCACGCCTTTTTCCGGCCCCAGCCAGCGCAGCTGCGAGTCGCCGACCATGCGCGCGGCGAAGCCGCCGAGGTCATGGGTCACTTCGTCCAGCGTCAGCCCGACCACGTGGGGGCGCAGCGCATCGAGCGCGGCCTTCTGCACGTCGTTGCCGCGGCCGATGGTGAAGGCCTGGGCGTAGCCGGCCAGGCCCACCGGGTCGTCCGTGCGCAGCACGGCGTAGGCGGCGGAGTAGTCCGGATCCGGGTTCATCGCGTCGGAGCCGTCGAGCTGGCGCGAAGTGGGGAAACGGATGTCGTAGGTATCTAGCGCGGTGATTTTCACCGGAGCACGTGTCGCCATGCGGCCGGCCTCCCTCTGCCGGTTGGAAAAAGATGGGCCGGCGCTCAGCGCGCGTCGGCCGGGTGGGCGTGCACTTGCTGGCGCTGGCGGCCGAGGCCGTCGATGCCCAGCTCGATCACATCGCCGGGACGCAGGTAGGTCGGGGGCTTCAGGCCCAGGCCCACGCCGGCGGGCGTACCGGTGCTGATCACGTCGCCGGGCAGCAAGGTCATGTAGCGGCTGATGTAGCTGACCAGCTTGGCCACGCCGAACACCATGTCGCTGGTGTTGCTGTCCTGGTAGCGGTGGCCGTTCACTTCCAGCCACAGGTGCAGATTCTGCGGGTCGGCGATTTCGTCGGTGGTGACCAGCCAGGGGCCGAGCGGGCCGAAGGTGTCGCAGCTCTTGCCCTTCACCCACTGGCCGCCGTGCTCCAGCTGGAACTCGCGCTCCGAGAGATCGTTGATCACGATATAGCCGGCCACGTGCGCCAGCGCCTCGTCGACCGGCACGTCGCGCGCGGTCTCGCCGATCACCACGCCCAGCTCCACTTCCCAGTCGGTGCAGGTGGAGCCGCGCGGAATCACCACGTCGTCGTTCGGGCCCATGATCGCCGTGGTGGCCTTCATGAACAGCACCGGCTGCGCCGGCACCGGCTGGCCGGTTTCGGCGGCGTGGCGCGCATAGTTCATGCCGACACAGATGATCTTGCTCACCGGCGCCACCGGGGCGCCGAAGCGCGGCGTGCCTTCGACCGCGGGCAGGGTGGAGGGGTCGAGCGCGGCCAGGCGCGCGCGGCCTTCGCGGTTGATCACGTAGGGATCGATATCGGCGACGTGCCCGGACAGGTCGCGCAGCACGCCATCCTTGTCGATCAGGCCGGGTTTCTCGTTGCCATGGGCGCCGTAGCGGACCAGTTTCATGTTCGATTCCTCAGTTGGACCAGCCGCCGTCCACGATGTGCACGGTGCCGGTGGTGAAGCCTGCTTCGTCGGAAGCCAGATACAGCGCCAGCATGGCGATTTCCTCGGGACTGCCCAGGCGCCCCATCGGCTGGCGTTCGATAAAGCCTCGCCATACCGCGTCCTCGTCGCCGCCCAGCGCGCGTACGCGGTCGCCGAGCGAGGGCGTCTTCACCGTGCCGGGGCAGATCGCGTTGCAGCGGATGCCGCGCGACACGAAGTCGGCGGCGATGGACTTGGTCAGGCCGATCACCGCCGCCTTGGTGGTCGAATAGGCGAAGCGGTTCGGCACGCCCTTGATGCTCGAAGCCACCGAGGACATGTTCACGATGCTGCCGCCGCCGCGCTCCAGCATGGCCGGCAGCAGGCGCTGGCACAGGTGGAACATGCTGTCGACGTTGATCGCGAACGAGCGCTTCCACGCCGTGTCGTCGGTATCGAGGATGGTGCCGGCGTGCACGAAGCCCGCGCAGTTGAACAGCACGTCGAAGGGCGGATGGCTGGCGACCAGGCGGTCGATCTGCGCCGGGTCGGTCACGTCCAGGCGTTCGGTGCGCAGCTCCGGCGCTTCGGCGGAAAGCGCGGCCAGTGCTTTTTCGTCGATGTCGGTAGCCAGCACGCGCGCGCCTTCGCGGGCGAAGGCGAGGGCGGTGGCGCGGCCGATGCCGGCGCCGGCCGCGGTGACCAGCGCATGCTTGCCGGCGAGGCGGCCGCTCATGCCGGCAGCTCCGGCGTGGTGTCGATGCAGCGGGCGATCATGGCGTGGTCTCCTTGCGGTGCGGATAAGTCATCGGCGCGAGGCGATAGAACGCGGCGGCGTTGCCGCCGAAGATCGCTTCCTCGTGGCCGGGGGCGAGGCGCTGCACGTAGGCGCGCGCCAGCTCGAACCAGTGCGCGTAGTCGCCGCGCAGCGTAAGCACCGGCCAGTCGCTGCCCCACAGCAGGCGCGCGGGGCCGAAGCAGGCGAACAGGTGCTCGATGTAGGGCGCCAGCGCGGCTTCGGCCAGGTTCGGCGCGAGCTGGGTGAGCAGGCCGGAGAACTTGCAGTACAGCGACGTGCGCGCGGCCAGGGCGGCGATCGGCGCGGCCCAGGCTTCGAAGCTGGCGACGCCGTCGACGCTGGGCTTGCCGCCGTGATCGAGCACGGCGCGCAGTTGCGGTTCGCGTTCCAGGCGCGCGAGCAGCGCGGGCAATTGATCGGGGCGCACCAGCGCGTCGAAGGCCAGGCCGTGGCGCTGCAGGCTGGCGAAGGCGGCGTCGAGTCCGGGGCGCGCGAGCCAGTCCGGATCGGCGATGTCCTGCGCCATCGGCCGCAGGCCGAGCAGCAGGCCGTTGCCGTCGCGCACCAGGGCGGCGATGCGCGCGTCGACGTCCGCCGCTTCGACATCCACCCAGCCGACCACGCCGGCCACGGCGCGGTCCGCCTGCGCCAGCTCGAACAGGAAGCGCGTTTCCGCCTCGGTCGGCGCGGCCTGCACCAGGATCGCGCGCTGCACGCCGGCGGCGGCGCGGTGCGGGTTGAGTTCGAACGGCAGGAAGTCGCGGCGCAGGACGTGCGGCGCGTCGTCGAGCCAGCCGTAGTCGCCGCGCTGCACGCGCCAGTAATGCTGGTGGGCGTCGATCGCGTTCATGGCGTCACGGCATGTTCGCCCAGCAGGCCGGCGGCGCGCAGGCGCGGCCACAGCCCGGCAGGCAGCGCCGCGTCGCGGCGCGCGGCGGCGGCATCGGCTTCGTCCGGCGTGCGCATGCCGCAGACCACGGTGGCCACGGCCGGATGGAACAGCGGGAACTGCAGGGCGGCGGCGCCGACGCTGGCGCCGGCTTCGGCGCAGACGTCGTAGAAGCGCTGCGCCCGCGCGCGCACCGCGGCGTCGGCCGGCGCGTAGTTGTAGGTATCGCCCGGCCGTTCGCCGCCGAGCAGGCCGGAGTTGTACGGCGCGGCGGCGAAGATCGATACGCCGCGTTCCAGCGCCTGCGCCATCACACGCGTGCTCTGTTCCTGCTCGAACAAGGTGTAGCGGCCGGCCAGCATGATCACGTCCAGCTCGAAGCGCGGCATCACTTCCAGGCACACGGCTTCTTCGTTCACGCCCAGCCCGATCGCATCGCACACGCCTTGCGCGCGCAGCTCGGCCAGCGCGGGCAGGGCCTCGTCCAGCGCCTGGCGCAGCACGCGCGGGTGTTGCGCGCCGTGGGTGAGGGCGCCGATGTCGTGCAGCAGCAGCACGTCGACACGGTCGACGCCGAGGCGCTGCAGGCTGGCTTCCACCGCGCGGCGCACGCCGTCGCGGCTGTAGTCGAATACCGCGCGCTTGCCGGCCACGTCGAAGCCGTCGGCCAGCGCGTCGCGGCCGGGCGCGTCCTCGATCAGGCGGCCGACCTTGGTGGACAGGGTGTAGCTGGCGCGCGGCACGCCGGCCAGCGCGGCGCCCAGGCGTTGCTCGGCCAGGCCGTAGCCGTAGTAGGGCGCCGTGTCGAAATGGCGGATGCCGTGCTGCCAGGCGCGCTCGACCGCCAGGCGGGCGCTCGCTTCATCCACTCCCGCGTACAAGTTGCCGATGGGGGCACCGCCGAAGGCGAGCCGCGACACCGCGGGACCTCGCCGGGGCGGGCGCCGCTCGGCGCCTCGCGGGTTGGGAATGCCTGGATCGGCCATGCAGAAACTCCGCTCGCTGGGCGCCCCCGGCACCGGCCTGGATGGGGGCTCGGACGGGGACTTTGGCCCATGCGCAGGTCCCCTCTCAAATGCCCGCGCCGGGTATCGAATCAGTGTGCACCTATGAAATGTGTATTTACAAGTGGAAATCGGCCAGTGCATAAGACAGATGAAATTTGTGTTGCAACGCGACTTGAAACGATCTAAGTAAATATGAACCATCGGTTCGCCGGTGAAGTCGGCGACGTTCCGCTCGCCGGCGAAATCGCCGCCGCGGCGGCATCTGGGGAAGTAAGGGGAGGTTTGGCGTGGACCGGCACGAAACCACTTCAGCGCCCGCTGGGGCCATCTGGCCAGCGGAGAGCGTGCTCGGCGCGCTGCCTCCGGCAGGGCGCGGCCCCAGCCGTCCCACCGCGGCTCCGGATGGTGCGCGCTCGACCGGCGCGGCCGCCAGCCGCGCTCCGTTCCTGGCCGCCGACGTCGGCGGCACCCATGCACGCCTGGCGCTGATGGCGCCGGGCAGCGGCGCGGGCGGCCCGGTGGTGCAGGCGTACCGGATCTTCCGCTGCGGCGAGCACGCCAGCTTCGCCGCCATCGTGCGCGCCTTCCTCGACGGCCTGGCCATGCGGCCGCGCGAACTGGTGCTGGCCTGCACCGGCTGCGCGCACGAAGGCGTGCTGATCAACGAGAGCCTGCCCTGGCGCATCGAGCCGGCGGTGCTGGCCGCCGAGCTGCGGCTGGACCAGGTCCACCTGATCAACGATTTCGTCGCGCTGACGCACGCGGCGCCGTATATCGACACCGCGCGTGCGCCGGTGCTGCACACCGCCGCGCGCGCCGCGTCCACGCCCGGCCCCATCGTGGTGGTCGGGCCGGGCACCGGGCTGGGCGCCGCGGTGCGCCTGCCGGGTTCGCCGCCGGTGGTGCTGGCCAGCGAAGCCGGCCAGATGCAACTCGCCGCGCGCGTCGGCCGCGAGCAGGACGTGATGCGCCTGCTGGCCGGGCGCGATACGCATATCTCCTACGAAGCCGTGCTGTCCGGCCCCGGCGTGCTGCGCGTGTACGAAGCGCTGTGCCGCGAGCAGGGCAAGACGCCGGCGTGCGCGGAACCGGCGGCCGTGACCGCCGCCGCGATCGCCGGCAGCGATCCGCGCGCCACGGAAACGCTGGACCTGTTCTGCGGCTGGCTGGGTTCCTTCGCCGGCGACCTGGCCATGCTGTACCAGGCCACCGGCGGCATCTACCTCGCCGGCGGTTTTCTCTCGCGCATCGCCGGCTACGTGCGCGCCAGCCGTTTCGTCGAACGTTTTCTCGACAAGGGCGTGATGCGCCCGTTCCTGGACAACGTGCCGGTGCGCGTGGTCGACCACGGCCAGCTCGGCGTGATCGGCGCCGCCAGCTGGTACCTGGACCAGCCGGCGCGGCAGTGATGCGGGCATCCATGCAAACGCTGGCGCTGGTGCTGACCGCAGCCTCGTTCGCGGCCGCCGCCGGCACGCCGGATACGCGCACCATCGAAGCGCAGTGGCGCGAGGCGAACCGGCCTTACGACGGCGCACGCGCCGCGTTGCTGAAGGACGTCGACGCGCAGGCCTGGCAAGGCCCGTTCTCGCCCGACTGGGAAACCCTGGCCCACTACCGCGCGCCGGACTGGTACCGCGATGCCAAGTTCGGCGTGTTCATCCACTGGGGCGTGTATTCGGTGGCGGCGTACAAGGGCGAGTGGTATCCGCGCCATATGTACGAACGCGAAGGCAAGTACGCCGATTACCACCAGCACCAGGTCGACACCTACGGCGCGCAGGCCGGCTACAAGGAGCTGATTCCGCGCTTCACGGCGGAGAAGTTCGATCCCGCCGCGTGGGCCAAATTGTTCCGCGAAGCCGGCGCGCGCTACGTGGTGCCGGTGGCGGAGCATCACGACGGCTTCGCCATGTACGACTCGCGCTTGAGCGACTGGACGGCGGTGAAGATGGGCCCGAAGCGCGACGTGATCGGCCAGCTCGCCAAGGCCGTGCGCGCCGAAGGCATGAAGCTCGGCCTTTCCTCGCACCGCGCCGAGCACGACTGGTTCTTCTCGTTCGGCCGCCAGTTCGATGCCGACGTCAACGACCCGCGCTACGCCGCGCTGTACGGCCCCGCGCATCCGCTGCAGGGCGCCAAGGGCGAAGACGGCAAGGAACACGACTGGACCTTCGTTTCGGACGCCTATCTCGACGACTGGCTGGCGCGTTCCGGCGAGATCGTCGAAGGCTACAAGCCCGACCTGATGTACTTCGACTGGTGGGTGGACCAGCCGCGCTTCCGCGGCGCGCTGGCCCGCTTCGCCGCGTTCTACTACAACCAGGCCGCCGCGCGCGGGCAGGGCGTGGTGCTCAACTACAAGCTGGACGGCATGCGCGCCGGCAGCGGCACCTTGAATATCGAGCGCGGCCAGGCGGCTGACATCCGCCCGCAGCCGTGGCAGACCGAGACCTCGGTCAGCCGCGAATCCTGGGGCTATGTCGAGCACGACAGCTACAAGGACCCGGACGAGATCGTGCACCTGCTGGCCGACGTGGTCAGCAAGAACGGCAACCTGCTGTTGAACGTCGGCCCCAAGGGCGATGGCAGCATGCCGCCGGAAGCGGTGGCGATCCTGCACGCGGTGGGCGGCTGGCTGCATGCCAACGGCGAGGCGATCTACGGCACGCGCCCCTGGCAGCGCTACGGCGAAGGCCCGACGCAAGTGGCGGCGGGCACCATGCAGGACAGCAAGACCAAGCCCTACACCGCCGAGGATTTCCGCTTCACCACGCGCGGCGGCCGGCTGTATGCGATCGAGCTGGGCCAACCGAAAGACGGCCGCACGGTGATCCATTCGATCGGCGCCGATCAGCGCGTACGCCGCGTCACCTTGCTGGCCGGCGGCGCCGACATTCCCTTCGAGCAGCAGGCCGACGGCCTGCATCTGCGCCTCCCCACTCTCCCCACTGGACCGCACGCCTATGCCTATCGCATCGAACTGCACTGAGCCGCGCCGCCCGCGCCGCCGTCTTGCCGCCGCGCTGCTGTGCGCCTGCGCCGGCTTTGCCGCGCACGCGCAGGACGCCACCGCGCCCACCGCCAAGACGCAGAGCCCGCGGCGCAACAGCGAGCTGTGGGAGCAGGCCAGCGCCAAGTTCGAGCCGCAGCGCCGCGCGCTGCTGGCCGAGGTGGAGAAGGGCGAGGCCGTCGGTCCGTTCCGCGCCGACTGGGCTTCTCTGCAGGGCTACCGTTCGCCCGGCTGGTACGACGACGCCAAGTTCGGCATCTTCATCCACTGGGGCGTGTACTCGGTGCCCGCCTTCGGCAGCGAGTGGTACTCGCGCAACATGTACGTGCAGGGCAGCAAGGAATTCGCCCATCACGTGGCCACCTACGGCCCGCAGGCGAAGTTCGGCTACAAGGACTTCATTCCGATGTTCAAGGCGGAGAAGTTCGATCCCGCCGCCTGGGCCAAGCTGTTCCACGATGCCGGCGCACGCTACGTGGTGCCGGTGGCGGAGCATCACGACGGCTTCGCCATGTACGACTCCAAGCTCAGTGATTGGACCGCGGTGAAGATGGGTCCCAAGCGCGACGTGATCGGCCAGCTGGCCAAGGCGATCCGCGCCGAAGGGTTGCATTTCGGTCTCTCCTCGCATCGCGCCGAGCACGACTGGTTCATGGGCAACGGCCGCGAGTTCGCTTCCGACGTCAACGATCCCAAGTACGCCGAGTTCTACGGCCCCGCGCAGCTGCGCATGAGCGGCCCGGACAGCGACAATCTTTCCGGCGACTTCACCTACGTCTCGCAAGCCTGGCTGGACGACTGGCTGGCGCGCACCACCGAGCTGATCGACGACTACCATCCGGACCTCATCTACTTCGATTGGTGGATCGGCCATCCCACTTTCCGCAACTCGCTGCCGAAGATGCTGGCCTACTACTACAACCAGGGCGCCACGCGCGGCGGCGTGGTGGTCAACTACAAGTTCGGCGAGTTCGCCGACGGCGCCGGTACCTACGACGTGGAGCGCGGCCGCCTCACCGGCATCAATCCCACGCACTGGCAGACCGACACCTCGATCAGCAACGATTCCTGGGGCTTCGTCGAGCACGACACCTACAAGCAGCCGCAGGAACTGATCCAGCTGCTGGTCGACGTGGTGAGCAAGAACGGCAACCTGCTGCTGAATATCGGCCCGCGCGCCGACGGCAGCATTCCGCAGGCCGCGCAGGACACCTTGCACTCCATCGGCCGCTGGCTGAAGACCAATGGCGAGGCGATCTACGGCACCACGCCCTGGCGCCAGTTCGGCGAAGGCCCCACCGAAGTGGTCGGCGGCTCGTTCCAGGACACCAAGAGCAAGGCCAATACCGCGCAGGATTTCCGCTTCACCAAACATGGCGACAAGCTCTACGCGATCGAGCTGGCCTGGCCGGCCGACGGCAAGGCGGTGATCCACGCCGTCAAGGCCAGCGACGGCGTGAAGGCGGTGACTCTGCTCGCCAACGGCAAGGCGGTGGCGTTCAAGCAACAGGACGACGGCCTGCACCTGACCCTGCCGGCCAAGCCGGTCGGCGAATACGCGTACGTGCTGCGCATCGAACTGGGGGCTCCGTGATGCGGCGCCTGCTACTGCTTGCCTTGTTGTTATTGCTGCCGGCGCTGGCCAGTGCGCGCATTCCCGGCGCGATGTTCTATCTGATGGACACGCCCAAATCGATGGCCTCGTTCGAGGCGCACGCCGGCAAGATCGGCGTGGTGGTGCCCACCTGGTATCACGTGGACGAAAGCGGCCTGGTCTCGGGCGAGCCGAATCCGCTGGTGATGCAGATCGCCAAACAGCATCGCATGCCGGTGATGCCGATCCTTTCGGCCGGCGGCGTGCGCGACAAGTTCCACCAGCTACTGCACGACGAGGCGGCGAAGAAGGCGATGATTGCCGCGCTGGTGGAGCAGGGCACCAAGCACGGTTATCTCGGCTTCCAGTTCGACTTCGAAAACATCGACTGGAACGACCGCGACGCGCTCAGCCTGATGACCAGGCAGACCGCGGAAGCGCTGCACAAGCACGGCCTGCAGCTGTCCATCGCGGTGGTGCCGAATGCGCCCGGCTATGCGGGCGGCGGCGGTTTCGCGCAGTGGATGTGGAAGTTCTGGCGCGGCGCCTACGACCTCAAGGCGCTGGGCCAGTCGGCCGACCTGATCTGCCTGATGACCTACGACCAGCACACGCGCTGGACCACGCCGGGCCCGGTGGGCGGCATGCCGTGGACGGTGCAGCACCTGGAATACGCGCTCACCCTGGTGCCGAAGGACAAGCTCTCGGTCGGCATCGCCACCTACGGCTATCACTGGTACACCGCCGACCCGCGCCGCGACGACGGCAAGGAGGAATCGAACATCGCCGCCTCGTACATCGACGCGGACGAGTCCTTCCCGCTGGCCCGGCAATACGGCGCCACCATCCAGTGGGACCCGGTGGAGCACGAGAGCTGGTTCTGGTTCTACCGCGACGGCATGCGCGAATGGGTGTTCCTGCCCGACGCGCGCGCCTTCGCCGACCGCGTGGCCCTGGTCAAGCAATATGGCCTGCAAGGCTATTGCTCCTGGGTGCTGGGCGCTGAGGATCCGAAGGTATGGGATGCACTGCCGGAGGCGACGCGATGAGGAAGGAAAAGGCCTTGCGCCTGGGCTTGGGCGCGCTGGCGCTGGCCTGGTGCGCGTTCGCGCATGCGGGCCTGGCGCTGCTGCCGTATCCGAAGCAGGTGGAAGAGGGTAAGGGCAGCTTCGTGCTGGACAAGAAGGTCGCCATCGAGGCGCCGGCCGATGCGCGCTCGAAGGAGATCGCCGCCTTCCTGCATGACGCGGTGCAGGCGCAGGCGGGCCTCGATCTGCCTATGGGCAGCCGGGGCCGGCGCATCGCGCTGCAGCTCGATCCGCAGATCGCCGGCGAAGAGGCTTACCGCCTCGAGGTCACGCTGCGCGGCATCGAGATCCGCGCAGCCACCGACAAGGGGCTGTTCTGGGGCGTGCAGACGCTGCGCCAGCTGCTCCCGGCGGATGTTTCCGGATCGGCCAAGGTAACGATACCAACGGTGCGCATCGAGGATGCGCCGGCCTTCGTCTACCGCGGCCACATGCTCGACGTGGGCCGGCATTTCTATCCCGTGTCCTTTATCGAGAAGCAGCTGGACCTGATGAGCTACTACAAGCTCAACGTGTTCCGCTGGCATCTCACCGAAGACCAGGGCTGGCGCATCGAGATCAAGCGCTATCCCAAGCTCACCGAAGTCGGCGCGTGGCGCACCGAGGCCGACGGCAGCCGCTACGGCGGCTTCTACACGCAGGACCAGATCCGCGAAGTGGTCGAATACGCGCGCCAGCGCAACATCATGGTGATTCCGGAGATCGAGATGCCGGGCCACAGCTCGGCGGCGATCGCCGCCTACCCGGAGCTGTCCTGCGCGAAGAAGCCGGTTCCCGTGCAGACCGGCTGGGGCGTGTTCAGCGACTTGTTCTGCCCGGCGGACGAGAACGTCTACGTGTTCCTGCAGAACGTGCTGGACGAAGTGCTGCCGCTGTTCCCCTCGCCCTACGTGCATATCGGCGGCGACGAAGTGCCGGCCGGCGCGTGGAGCCATTGCGAGGCCTGCGACAAGCTGATCCGCGACGAAGGCCTGGAAAACGAAGCGGGCCTGCAGAGCTATTTCATCCGCCGCATGCAGGTGTACCTGGCCGGCAAGGGCAAGACCATGATCGGCTGGGACGAGGTCCTGGAAGGCGGGGTGGACGCCGCCGCCGTGGTCGAGGTGTGGCGCGGCGATGCCGGCTTCCACAAGGCGTTCGCCAACGGCAACCGCGTCGTCAATGCCAGCCCGTACTACCTCGACTCGCCGCTGTCGCGGCTGAGCGTGGAAAAGCTCTACCTGGTCGATCCGCTCGGCGATGCCGACTACGCGCAGAGCAAGCTGGTGCTCGGCGCCGAGGCGCCGCTGTGGAGCGAGCGCGCCGATCCGCTGAACGCCGAGCAGCGCCTGTATCCGCGCCTGCTCGCCTTCGCCGAGCGCCTGTGGCGCGGCGGCAGCGCCGATGCGGCGGCCTATGCGGATTTCCACCAGCGCCTGGCCGCGCACTATCCGCGGCTGGATGCCTGGCAGGTGGCGTACGGACCGGAAGACCGCAACACCGCCGACTACACGGTCACCGCCAACGCCGCCCGCGACGGCTGGCAGGTCAGCGCGCAGCGCGGCTTCGACGACGTGGTCACCCACTACACCACCGACGGCAGCGAACCCACCGCCGCCTCGCCTTCATTCACCGATGTATTGGACCTGAAACAGCCCGGCACCTTGCGCGTGGTGCCGTTCCGCCGCGGCCGCGCCTACGACCATCCGCGCGCGTTCCAGCTGGAGCGCAGCGCCAGTTTCGGCGCGGCGGCCAGCGTGGATCCGGCCCCCGACGCCGCCTACAGCGGCCACGGCGCCGCCACGCTCACCGACGGCGTGCTGGGCAGCGGCGAGTTCAAGAGCGGCGCCTGGCTGGGCTGGGAGGAGCTCGACCCCAAGCTGAGCCTGGACCTGGGCAGCGTCACCGAGCTGCACGAGGTGAGCGTGGGTGTGCTGCAGCAGGACGAATCCTGGATCTGGTGGCCGCGCAAGGTGCGCTTCGCCGCCTCGGCGGACGGCAAGCACTGGACCACCCTGCGCGACGTGAAGATCAAGCCGATCGAACGCGATCACGTGGCCCATATACAGCGTGTGGCCTATACGGCTTCGCGGCCGTTCCGCGCACGCTATCTGCGTATCGAATTGACCCGCCATGCGGCGGAAGACGACCGCCATACCTGGACGTTCGTCGACGAAATCCTGGCGCGCTGAGGGAGCGCGCCGGGCAACAGGAGCAACAAGCTGTGCCCACGCCTTCGGGGGAAGGCATCCATCTAACGGGGAGGAGTTAAACCATGTCGCACATCGCACTACGCCGTCACAGACTCGCCAGCGCACTCGCGCTGGTGCTGCTGCCCACGTTCGCGCTGCACGCGCAGGACGCCGGCACCAACCAGGCCCAGTCGCAGGACCAGGCCGCGCAAGGGGAAAAGAAGGCCAAGACGCTGGACAAGGTCGTGGTCACCGGTTCGCGCATCGCGCGCGCCGAAGTGGAAGGACCGGCGCCGGTCAACATCATCAAGGGCGAGGACATCCAGAAGCAGGGCTTCAACACCGTGTTCGAGGTGATGAACTCGATCACCCAGGCCGGCATCGCCGAAACGCCGCCGAGCTGGGGCAGCACCTCGGTCAACGCGCGCCAGCTCAACCTGCGCAACATGGGTTCCAACCGCAGCCTGCTGCTGATCGACGGCCACCGCGTCACCGATTACCCGATGCCGGCCAACGGCAAGACCAACTTCCAGAACTACAACAACATCCCCACCGGCATGATCGACCGCATCGAGGTGCTGGCCACCGGCGCCTCGGCGATCTACGGCTCGGACGCCATCGCCGGCGTGGTCAACATCATCCTGAAGAAGAACTACCAGGGTGACGACATCAAGGTGCAGGTCGGCAGTTCCACCCGCGGCGGACGCGACTTCGGCGACATCAACTTCGTCGGCGGCCGTTCGGGCGACAACTGGAGCGTGGTGTACAACCTGCAGCGCAGCCACCGCACGCCGCTGTGGGGCCGCGACCGCCGCTACACCGATTCGGACGCCGACGCCGGCTACGGCGCCTGGGACCAGAACGCGCGCATGTTCGGCTACCCGCGCTACACCGGCCTGATGCTGGCCGACGGCAACGGCAACTACATCACGCCGCCGGCCGGCGCCTGCAACCAGCGCGGCTTCAAGAACAACTTCAGCCAGTACCACAAGCAGACGGTGGCGACCAACGGCAACACGGTCGATCCCACCAACATCACCGACCTCGGCAGCTACTGCGCGCAGAACGACCTGTTCGGCAACTGGGTGCTGACGCCAGGCCGCGACGACCGCGACGCCTACGTGTCCGGCACCTACGACTTCGGCGGCGGCCTGCAGGCCTACGGCTCGGTGGGCTATTGGGAAACCCACGGCGTGTCCAACACCGAGCTGCCGTTCCTGTATCCGATGGGCGGCATCCCCGGTTCGTTCTACGACCAGGGCACGGGCCAGGTGATCACCAACTATTTCCGCCAGCTCACGCCGGGCGAAATGGGCGGCTACGGCAATACCCACGACGACGAAAAGAACTGGGACATCCATGCCGGCCTGCGCGGCACCTTGTTCGACAACCGCTTCAACTGGGACTTGAACGTCGGCCACGCCAAGTACATCGTGCGCGAGAGCTACACCGGCCTGAACGAGCAGGGCATGTTCAATTACTTCTTCGGCCCGCAGCAGGGCACCACCACGGTGGGCGGCGAGGAGTATCCGGTCTACACGATCAACCAGCAGCGCTTCTGGAATCCGATCTCCACGGCCGACTACCGCACGTTCGCCGTGACCGGCCAGAACACCGCGGTGTCGTGGATGGACCAGGCCTCGCTGAACCTCACCGGCGACCTGTTCAACACCTGGGCCGGCCCGGTCGGCTTCGCCGGCGTGCTGGAAGCCAACCACCAGGGCTACAAGCTGACGCCCGATGCGCGCGGCAACACCACCACCTTCGGCGACCCCTTCCAGGACTACAACGCCGGCGGCGGCACCCGCATGCGCCTGTCGGCGGGTACCGAGTTCCGCGTGCCGCTGTCGGACACGCTGACCTGGAGCCTGTCCGGCCGCCTGGACAAGTACCGCGACGCCAGCGATGCCGACATCGCCCGCACCTGGGGCACGGCGATCGAGTGGCGCCCGGTGGCCGGCCTGCTGCTGCGCGGCACCTACGGCACCAACTTCCACGCGCCGGACATGCAGTACCTGTACAAGCAGGACTCGCTGTCGACCAAGGGCATCTACTCCGACTACTACCAGTGCATCGCCGCCAACCAGGCGGTCTGTCCGGCCATCCAGCACACCACCTACTACACCTTGCACGCCGCCGGCGGCCAGAACCTGCTGCCGGAAGAAGGCCATGCCTGGACCTATGGCTTCGTGTGGGACGTCAACTGGGTCGAGGGCCTGTCGATCTCCGCCGACTACTGGCACATGGGCATCGACAACGCCATCGACAACGTCGGCGAGGACGACGTGCTGAAGGACGAGGCGGGCTGCCGCACCGGCCTGCAGGTGGGCGGCGCGCCGTACACCCTGCATCCGCAGGGTTCGGAGTACTGCAAGCAGATCATCGCCAACGTGATCCGCGACGGGCAGGGCAACATCACCGCCGTCTACACCGGTCCGATCAACCAGAACAAGCTGTACGTCAGCGGCGTGGACGCCAACGTCAGCTATCGCTGGAAGACCCAGAACTGGGGCGCGTTCAACTTCTCGCTGGACTGGACCGACAACCTCTCGTACAAGCTGCGCAAGTACGCCAGCGATCCGCTGCTCAACACCCGCTACGACCGCGTCGCCACGCGCACCCGCGCCACCCTGAACTGGCTGAACGGCCCGTGGGACGTGACCGTGTACGGCGAACGCCAGGGCGGCGTGCGCGCGCCGCACTACGGCGGTTGCGAGGTGCTGGCCAACGGCATCACGCCGTCGCTGGGCGATCCGTCCTGCGTGGTCTACCACGCCTACACCTCGCCGTGGGTGACCTTCAGCAGCACCGTGGGCTACCGCTTCGACGAGAAGCTGCGGCTCGGCCTGACCGTCACCAATCTGTTCGACAAGGTCGGCAAGATCCCGTACTACGCGGGTGGCTTCGAGTTCATCCCGACGCTGCAGGGCGCCAACTACAACGGCCGCGAGATCTCGCTGCAGGTGGAATACAAACTCGACTAAGGCAAGAAGGCGGGGCGCCGGCTGGCGCCCCGCCGGTTGGTCCGGCTGCCCCGGCCGGGTAACTCACAACATAAGCAGGAACAACACATGTCGAAGTGGTCGCAACGTCTCCTCTGCCTTGCGCTCGGCGCGGGCCTGGCCTTCACCGCCCACGCGCAGAACGCCGCCGGCCTCACTCCCTCGCCGCAGCAATCGCACTGGCAGGACCTGGAGTTCGGCGTGATCGTGCACTTCGGCACCAACACCTTCCTCGACCGCGAATGGGGCGACGGCAAGGCCGACCCGAAGGTATTCAATCCGGACAAGGTGGACCCCGTGCAGTGGGCGCGCGCCAGCCGCGCGGCCGGCGCCACCTACATGGTGATGGTGGCCAAGCACCACGACGGTTTCGCGCTGTGGCCCACCGGGCAGAGCAACTACTCGGTGAAGAGCAGCCCGTGGATGGGCGGCAAGGGCGACCTGGTGAAGCTGGCCTCGGACGCCGCCGCCAAGGAAGGGCTGGAGTTCGGCATCTATCTGTCGCCGTGGGACCGCCACGAGCCGCGCTACGCCGACTCCAAGTCCTATGACAACTACTACGTGGCCCAGCTGGGCGAGCTGGTGCAGAACTACGGCATGCTCGCCGAGTGGTGGCTCGATGGCGCCGGCAGCGCCGGCCACGTCTACGATTTCAAGCGCTATATCGAGGAGCTGCGCACCTACCAGCCCAATGCGGTGGTATTCGCCGACATGGCGCTGTTCGAATACGGCGACGCGCGCTGGGTGGGCCAGGAAGACGGCCATATCCGCTACGAGAACTGGAACGTGATCGACCGCCACGGCTACGAGCGCTGGCGCCCGGTGGAAGTGGACACGCCGCTGCACAAGCTGCACTGGTTCTGGCACCCCAACGACGAGGCCTCGCTCAAGAGCGTGCCCGAGCTGATGGACATCTGGGAGAGCAGCGTGGGCCGCGGCGGCCAGCTGATGCTCGGCATCGCGCCGGACAATCACGGCCTGCTGCCGCAAGCGGACGTCAAGCGGCTGGAAGAGTTCGGCAAGGCGGTGGAAGCGCGCTACGGCGACGCCGCCAACCTGGCGCGCAAGCATGCGAAGACCGACGAGAATACCGAGCGCGCGCTCGACGGCAACCGCGACAGCTTCTGGTCCGCCCCCGCCGACGCGCGCAGCGCCACGCTGGAAGTGGACTTCGGCAAGCCGGTGACCTTCGACCGCACGCTGGCGATGGAGTGGCTGGACGAAGGGCAGGCGGTGCGCCGCTATGCGGTGGAAATCTGGGACGGCCAGGCCTGGAAGGCGGTGGCGCGGGCCGAGGCGATCGGACACAAGAAGATCGATACCTTTGCGCCGGTCACGGCACAGAAGGTACGGTTGCATATCCTGTCCAGCGCGGGCGTCGCGCGCATCCGCGAATTCCAGGTGTTCGACGCCCGGCACTAAAACCCCCTCTCCCCTCCGGGGAGAGGGTTGGGGTGAGGGGCCGGCCGGAGCGCAAGCGTGAAGCGCACCGCTCCGGTGCTTTAGCCCCTCTCCCTCCGGGAGAGGGGCTGGGGTGAGGGTACGGGCGGAGCGCAAGAGTGATCTGCGCCGCTCCGGCCGTACCCTCATCCGGCTGCCGCCACCTTCTCCCCGTGCACAAATGGGTGAACGGGGAGAAGGATTCCAGATCGAAAACTGACGACTACATCGGAACTTTTCATGCAGAGAAGCGCAACGTTCCCCTACTGGTCCGCCTTGGCGGTGTCGCTGCTTCTGACCGGCCCCGCCGCCGCCGCGCAGCTGAGCGCACAGTCCCTCGCCCAGGGTTGGCAGTTCCACATCGCGCCGAAATCGGCCGAGGCCAAGGCCCACCCCGAAGCCGCCGAATGGCGCGCCGCCGAAGTACCGGGCAGCGTGCAGACCGACCTGCTCAAGGCCGGCGTCATCACCGATCCGTTCTATCGCGACAACGAGGCGCGCCTGCAGTGGATCGGCCTGGCCGACTGGGATTACCGGCTGAGCTTCAAGGCCGACCCGGCCACGCTCAAGCGGAGCCACGTGGAGCTGGTGTTCGACGGGCTCGACACCTATGCCGACGTCACCCTCAACGGCCGCAAGCTGATCGCCGCCGACAACATGTTCCGCCGCTGGCGCGTGCCGGTGAAGGGCGTGCTGCGCTCCGGCGAGAACAAGCTCGAAGTGCACCTGCATTCGCCGATCGCGCGCCTGCAGCCGTGGCTGCTCAAGCAGCCGTATGCGTTGCCGGGCGAGTTCGATTCGGCCTTCGGCGACGAGCCCAAGGGCAAGCAGAGCGCCAACTACATCCGCAAGGCCAACTACCAGTACGGCTGGGACTGGGGCCCGCGCTACGTCACCCTCGGCATCTGGCAGCCGGTGCGGCTGGAAAGCTGGGACGACGTGCGCATGAGCGATGTCCACATCGCCCAGCAGCACGTCGACGCCGACGTGGCCGAACTGCACGCGGAAGCGAACGTGCAGGCCGACCAGGCCGGCAAGGCGAAACTCACCGTGAGCTGGTCCGACCCCGACGGCAGCCGCCAGCAGGCCAGCCAGGACGTCGAACTGCGCAAGGGCGACAACGCGCTCAGCCTGCCGATCCGCATCGAGCACCCGCGCCGCTGGTGGCCGGTCGGCTACGGCGCGCAGGACATGTACCGCTTCGAGGTCGCCCTGAGCCGCGACGGCGCCACCCTGGCCGCCGCCAGCC
Organism: Dyella marensis; assembly: GCF_049532885.1. NCBI lineage: Bacteria > Pseudomonadati > Pseudomonadota > Gammaproteobacteria > Lysobacterales > Rhodanobacteraceae > Dyella > Dyella marensis. The sequence continues at coordinate 3,120,722 of NZ_CP064029.1, read as the reverse complement.
GCGCCACCGGCCTGCGCAGCGTCGAGCTGCGCCGCGAGAAGGACCCGTGGGGCCGCGGCTTCGCCTTCGTGGTCAACGGCGTGCCGGTCTTCGCCAAGGGCGCCAACCTGATTCCGTTCGACAGCTTCCCCAACCGCGCCACGCCCGAGCGCATGGCGCAGATCCTGCGCTCCGCGCGCGATGCCAACATGAACATGCTGCGCATGTGGGGCGGCGGGCATTACCAGAGCGATGCGTTCTACGAGGAAGCCGACCGGCTGGGCCTGATGATCTGGCAGGACTTCATGTTCGGCGGCGCCATCCCGCCCTACGACGAAGCCTTCCGCGAGAACACGCGCATCGAGGCGGTGGAGCAGGTGCGCCGCCTGCGCGACCACCCCAGCATCGTGCTCTGGTGCGGCAACAACGAAGTGCAGACCGGCTGGGAAGCCTGGGACGACCGCAAGAAGTTCAGGGCCTCGCTGGCGCCGGACGAACTGGCGCGCATCGAAAACGGCATGAAGGCGCTGTTCGGCGAGACCCTGCGCAGCGTGGTGCGCGAGAACGCGCCCGACGTGCCGTATTGGGCCAGCTCGCCCAGCACCGACTACGAAGGCCCGGCCAACCAGCTCACCGACGGCGACTACCATTCGTGGAGCGTGTGGTCCGGTTCCAAGCCGATCGAGCATTACTTGAGCGAAACGCCGCGCTTCCAGTCCGAGTACGGCCTGCAGTCCTTCCCGGTGATGGCCACCGTGCGCGCCTTCGCCGAAGAGCGCGACCTGGAGCCGAACTCGCCGGTGATGCGCGCGCACCAGAAGTTCGCCAACGGTGACGGCAACGACCGCCTGCTGCTGTATATCCGCAAGTATTACGGCGAGCCGAAGGATTTCGAATCGTTCGTGTACCTGAGCCAGGTGATGCAGGCCGAGGGTATCGAGCTGGCCGCCGAGCATCTGCGCAGCGTGCGGCCGCAGGCGATGGGTTCGCTGTATTGGCAGTTGAACGACGTGTGGCCGGGTGCGTCCTGGTCCAGCGTGGATTACTTCGGCCGCTGGAAGGCGCTGCAGTTCCACGCCCGCCGCTTCTATGCGCCGGTGCGCGTGGTGGCCGTCCATAACGACGGGCGTAGCGACGTGTTCGTGGTCTCCGATCGCACCGAGCCGTTCCAGGCCACCTTGCGCAGCCGCGTGATGAGCATGGACGGCAAGGTGCTGCGCGAGAGCAAGCAGGCGCTCAAGGTGGCGCCCTTGGCCAGTGCCAAGGTGGCCAGCCCCACCGACGCCGAACTGCTGCGCAAGGCGGACCCCGCCGGCAGCTTCGCCGTGTACGAACTGGTGGACGACAAGGGCCGGCTGCTGTCGCGCCACCTGCTGTTCGCCAAGCCGCCGATCGAACTGAAACTGCCCGATCCGGACCTGAAGGCCGAGCTGCGCGACAACGGGCAGGGCGGCCTGCTGGTGGTCAGCGCCAGGCGCCTGGCACGCGAAGTGTGGGTGGATTTCGGCACGCTCGACGCCGCGCCGGAAGACAACGCCTTCGACCTGCTGCCCGGCGAGACGCGCGAACTGCGCATCACCAGCGAAGCCGGCATCGATGCCCTGCGCGGCGCGCTGCACGTGCGCTCGCTGGCCGGCGCCACCAAGGGAGACGCCAAGCCGTGAATGCCAACCGCCGCGATGTATTGAAGATGATGTCGTTCGCGCTCGGCGCCGCCGCGGTCGGCGGCCCGGGCCTGATGTCCACTGCGCGCGCCGCCGCCGGCGGTTTCGTCAGCAAGCGTCCGCCGCTGGCCAGGCGCAAGTTCACCAGCAAGGCGGTGGAGCAGGTGATCGCGCGCACCAAGGCCAGGATCGCCGATCCGGAACTGGCCTGGTTGTTCGAGAACTGCTATCCCAACACGCTCGACACCACGGTGGAGCTGGGCACGCTGCGCGGCAAACCGGACACCTTCGTGGTCACCGGCGATATCGACGCGATGTGGCTGCGCGACTCGTCGGCGCAGGTGTGGCCCTACGTGTCGCTGGCGAAGCAGGACGCCGATCTGCGCCGGCTGTTCCGCGGCCTGATCCGCCGCCAGGCCGTGTGCATCGCGATCGATCCATACGCCAACGCCTTCCTGCCCGATCCCACCGCCAAGACCAACCTGGACTGGGCGCAGCACGACGTCACCGACATGCGCCCCGGCGTGGCCGAGCGCAAATGGGAAATCGATTCGCTGTGCTATCCGGTGCGCCTGGCCACGGCGTACTGGAAAGCCACCGGCGACCGCGAACCCTTCGACGACGACTGGCGCGCCGCGATGCGGCTGGTGGTGCAGACCTTCCGCGAGCAGCAGCGCAAGGACGGCCCGGGGCCGTACCGTTTCCAGCGGCAGTCGCTGATTCCCACCGAAAGCCTGTTCCTCGGCGGCTACGGCAGCCCGGCCAGGCCGGTGGGGCTGATCCATTCGATGTTCCGTCCTTCCGACGACGCTTGTCTGTATCCGCTGTTCATTCCCGCCAATCTGTTCGCGGTGCACGTGCTGCGCGAGCTGGGCGCGATGACGCAGAGCCTGTTCAACGACGCGGCTTTTGCGCAGGAGTGCAAGGCGCTGGCCGACGAAGTGCAGCAGGCCGCCGAAAAGTACGGCGTGATGCGCGACGAGCAGGGCAGGGAGTTCTGGGCCTACGAAGTGGACGGCTACGGCAACCAGCTGTTCATGGACGACGCGAACGCGCCGGGCCTGCTCAGCCTGGCGTACCTGGGCTGCTGTCCGGTGGACGATGCGCGCTATCGCCGCACGCGCGAGCTGGCGTGGAGCACGCGCAATCCGTATTTCTTCTCGGGCAAGGCCGCCGAAGGCGTCGGCGGTCCGCATGAAGGCCTGCGCATGATCTGGCCGATGTCGATCATGATGCGCGCCTTCACCAGCACCGACGAAGCGCAGACACGCCAGTGCCTGCAGTGGCTGAAGACCACGCATGCCGGCAGCGGCTTCATGCACGAGGCTTTCGACCAGGACGATCCGGCGCATTTCACCCGGTCCTGGTTTGCCTGGGCCAATACGCTGTTCGGCGAACTGATCGTCGAATTGGCGCAGCGGCAGCCGGCCTTGCTGCGCGCGTGAGGCGTATCCTGCTTTCCCCCTCCATCCCCCTCTGGAGTTTTCCCCATGGTGACACGCAGGCGATTCCTGCAAGGCGCAGTGGCCGCGGCCCTGCTGGGCAACCGGCTCGATCCTTTCAACGGCATCGCCCAGGCGCATGCCGCCGGCGCCAAGGGCGGCGGCGCGGGCGAAGCCGCCACCGGCGTGTCGCGCTATGTGGACGTCTTTATCGGCACCGGCGGCCATGGCCATACTTTTCCCGGACCGTCGCTGCCGTTCGGCATGGTGCAGCTCAGCCCCGACACCTATGACGCGCAGTGGGACGCTTCGTCCGGCTACCACCAGGGCGACGGCTCGATCATGGGCTTCTCGCATACGCACCTGAGCGGCACCGGCGCGGCCGACATGCTCGACGTGCTGGTGATGCCGTGCACCGGCCCCGTGCGCCTGCAGCCGGGCGACCGCGAATACCGCGGCACCAATTACCGCTCGCGCTACGACGGCGTGCCGCCGACCAATACGCCCTCGCCGTCGCGCCAGGGCCAGCCGGCCACGCGCGGCTACCGCTCGCGCTACGACGTCGCCACCGAGCACGCGCATCCCGGCTATTACCAGGTGCAGCTGAAGGATTACGACGTGCTGGCCGAGCTGACCGCCACGCTGCGCGCCGGCCTGCACCGCTACACCTTCCGCGGCAAGGACGAAGGCCATCTGCTGATCGACTTCGCGCATGGCTTCCACGACGACCCGGCCAAGCCGACCAAGGTCAGCGACGCGAGCTTGCGCCTGGTCGGCAAGGACACCCTGGTCGGCAGCCGCCGCGTGCACCAGTGGGCGAATGGCCGCTATATCCATTTCGCGCTCAAAGTCTCGCGTCCGTTCGACAGCGCGGTGCTCTACAACAACGATGCGCCGCTGGCCGGTGCGAAAGATGCCAGCGGCACCAATCTGAAGGCCACGCTGCACTACAAGCAGCCGGGGCAGGCGCCGCTGCTGGTGAAGGTGGGCATTTCCGGCGTGGATATCGACGGCGCGCTGCGCAATCTCGATGCGGAAGTACCGGGTTGGGATTTCGACGGTGCGCGCCATGCCGCGGAAGCGGCGTGGGAGCAGGAGCTGGGCCGCATCCGCGTGGATGCCGCATCGGAAGACACCAAGAAGGTGTTCTACTCCGCGCTGTACCACACCATGCTCGCGCCCACGCTGTTCAGCGACGTGGACGGCCGTTATCGCGGCATGGACCTGAAGATCCATCACTTGCCCGAGGGCAGCCACAACTACAGCACCTACTCGCTGTGGGACACCTACCGCGCGGCGCATCCGCTGTACACGCTGTTCCAGGCCGAGCGCGTGCCCGACCTGGTCAACGGCCTGCTGCGCATGGCGGCGGAAAGCCCCGACGGTCCGCCGGTATGGCCGCTGCAGGGCGTGGAGACCGGTTGCATGATCGGCTACCACTCCGCGGTGGTGGTGTCCGAGGCGGTGGCCAAGGGCTTTGCCGGAGTGGACCCGAAGCAGGCCTGGCCGCTGTTCCGCAAGCGCGCGATGGAGGACGACTATCGCGGCCTGGCCTATTACCGCAAGCTCGGTTACATCCCCGCCGACAAGGAATGGGAAGCCGTCAGCAAGACGCTGGAATACGCCTACGACGACTGGGCGCTGTCGCACCTGGCCGACGCCGCCGGCGCGAAGGACGACGCGGAAGCGCTGCGCAAGCGCTCGCGCAACTACCGCAACGTGTTCGACAAGAGCGTGGCCTTCATGCGTCCGCGCGGCGAGAACGGCCAGTGGCTGGAACCGTTCGATCCGCGCAGCATCGGCCACAGCAAGCAGTGGCGCGACTTCACCGAGTCCAATGCCTGGCAGGCCACCTTCCTCAACCAGCACGACCTGTACGGCTACATGGAACTGTTCGGCGGCCAGCCCGCGTTCGAGCGCAAGCTGGACGAACTGTTCACCACCAGCTCCGAACTGCCGGCCGATGCTCCCCCGGATATCGCCGGCCTGGTCGGCCAGTACGCGCACGGCAACGAGCCGGGGCATCACATGGCCTACCTGTATGCCTACACCGGCGCGCACTACAAGACGCAGTCGCGCGTGCGCATGCTGCTCACCGACATGTACCGCGCCGACCCCGACGGCCTGGCCGGCAACGAGGATTGCGGGCAGATGAGCGCGTGGTACGTGCTCGGCGCGATGGGCCTGTATCCGGTGGACCCGGTGAGCACGCATTACGTATTCGGCAGCCCGGTGCTGGACCGCGCGGAAGTGGATATCGCCGGCAAGAAGCTGGTGGTGGAGGCGAAGGGCAATGCGGCGGACAGTCCCTATATCCAGTCCGTCACCTGGAACGGCAAGCCGTGGAGCAAGAGCTGGATCGCGCATGCGGATCTGGCGGCTGGCGGTACCCTGGTGTTCCAGATGGGGAAGGTGCCGAACAAGCAGTTTGGTGCGGCGCCGGGGGATCGGCCGCCGTCGTTTGGGGCGGGGATGAAGGCGTAGATTCAAACTGGAACTCTTCTCCCCTCCGGGGAGTACGCGGGGAGCGCACAGGGATGTGCGCGGCTTTCCTCGCTCATCAAAGCCGGGCACATCCCTGTGCCCTCTTCGCGTAGAGGAGCGAGGAAGATGTCGGCAGGCAGATGAGGGGCGGGTGCTCGCGATAGAGGATGGACGAAGCGTCGCTCGCTTTGGCGCTTTCGCTTCTACGCTTCGTAGGCCCCCCCTCACCCCAACCCTCTCCCCATCGGGGAGAGGGGGCTCAGCGCTTCAGTGCTTTTCGTGCGACTCAGCATGCCCGCGTGGCGCCTGCGCATGCGCCGCCGGTTGCGGATGCCCGCCACCCTGCTGCGGGCGATAAGCCGACATCGGCGCCGCGTGGTACGCCTGCGGCGCATAGGCATGTGACGGCTGCGCGCGCGGCATTTCCCGCTCACCCGCATACGAAGCGCGCTGCGGCGCCTCGTTGCGATAAGCCGGTGCGGTGTTGTGCATCGGCTGCGCCGGTCGTGGCGAGGCCATGTCGAGGCCACGCGGTTGCGGTGTCGGCGCACGGTTGGCATGCGGCGCGAAGGAGGCCGACGGCAGCGTGGCATGCGGCACGTGCGCCTGGAGGTTGGCCGGCGCCATCGCCGCATGCGCGGGCATCGCTTCGCGCGCGGCGAACGCACCGGCACGCGGCGTCGCTGCGATGGCGGGCGCACCATGGTTCGCACTCGCGCGCAGCTCGCGGTTCTGCGCCGCCATGCTCATCTGCTGGCGCTGCGCCGCCACCGGCCCGCTGTGCTGCATGCGCGCGGCCTGCAGCTCCTGGGCATTGGCGCGCGCGGCGATGCCGCCGGGGCCGCCGTTGTAGCTGGTGTGGTTCACCGTGACGTTGTTGATCACCGTCTTGTTGTAGACGTTGGTGATGCGCGTGCTGACGTTGTTGACGCTGCGGTTGTAGTAGAAGCGGTCGCGGTTCCAATAGCCGCCGGCATAACCGACGCCGGTGTAGCCGAAGCCGTAGTTGATGCCGCCGTAGAAGCCCACGCGCGGCCCCCAGTAGCCGGTATGGAACACGTACGCGCCGCCGCTCCAGCCCCACCAGGCCGGCGTCCACAGCGCGCCGGCGTACGGCGGTTCCACCCAGGTGCCCGGCACCCAGAAATAGCCGCCGTCGTCGTCGTAGGCCCAGTAGCCCGGCACCCACAGATAGCCCGGCGCGGGGATCGGCGGCTGCACGTAGACCGGCAGCGGCGGCGGGGCGATGTTGACGGAGACGAACACGCCGGCCGTCGCGGTGGAGGGCAGCGCCGCGGCGCCGCCGGCCAGCAGGGCCAGGCCGAGCAGGCTGTGCGACAGGCGGGTGCGGAACGGAATGCGGTTCGATGCGAAGGACATGGCAACTCCTCGTCAGCGGCGTCGTTGCGGTGATGAGAACGGCGCGGGAGGCGCCGCGCTGACCGCTGCGGGGGAGGAGTTCAGGGGCGGTTCCGCGCCGCCGCGCCGGGCGTTCATGTAGCGCCGCGCAGCGCAAAAAAAGACGGCGCCTCGCGGCGCCGTCTTTCGGGTGTTGCGTGCAACGCGCGGCTTACAGGCCCAGCGCGGTCTCCGCCTTCACATACGGCAGGCCGTGCGCCTGGGCCACCGGCTCGCACACCACCTTGCCGTCGATCACGTTCAGGCCGTTGCGCAGGTGCGCGTCGTCGGCCAGCGCCTTCTGCCAGCCCTTGTTGGCCAGGGCCAGGGTGAAGGGCAGGGTCACGCTGTTGAGCGCGAAGGTGGACGTGCGCGCCACGGCGCCCGGCATGTTGGCCACGCAGTAGTGCACCACGCCGTCCACCACGTAGGTCGGGTCGGAATGGGTGGTGGCGTGCGAGGTTTCCACGCAGCCGCCCTGGTCGATCGCCACGTCGACGATCACCGAGCCCGGCTTCATGGTGCGCACCATGTCGTGGGTCACCAGCTTCGGCGCGGCGGCGCCCGGCACCAGCACGGTGCCGATCAGCAGGTCGGCGCGGCGCACCAGTTCCTCGATGGCCGAGCGGGTGGAGAACACGGTGGAGATCGAGGTGCCGAACTGCGTGGCCAGGCGCTTGAGCGCGTCGGCGGAGCGGTCCACCACGGTGACCTTGGCGCCCATGCCCACGGCAATGGTGGCCGCATGGGTGCCGGACACGCCGCCGCCCAGGATCACCACTTCCGCCGCCGGCACGCCCGGCACGCCGCCGAGCAGCACGCCGCGGCCGCCCTGGGCCTTTTCCAGCGAATGCGCGCCCACCTGCGGGGCGAGGCGGCCGGCGACCTCGGACATCGGGGTCAGCAGCGGCAGCGCGCCATTGGCGGCGGTGACGGTTTCATAGGCGATGCAGACCGCGCCGGAGGCGATCAGGTCGTGGGTCTGCTCGGCATCGGGCGCCAGGTGCAGGTAGGTGAACAGGATCTGGCCCTTGCGCAGCTTCTTGCGCTCCACGGCCAGCGGCTCCTTCACCTTCACGATCATGTCGGCCTCGGCAAAGATCGCGTCCGCGCCATCGACGATCCTGGCGCCGGCGGCGACGTAGTCGGCGTCGGTCAGCCCGGCGCCCAGGCCGGCGCCGGCCTGGATCAGCACTTCGTGCCCGTGGTGTACCAGTTCCTGCACCGACGACGGGACGAGGCCGACGCGGTATTCGTGGTTCTTGATCTCTTTCGGTACACCGATGCGCATGGCTGGGAATCTCTCTTGAGAGTGAGGTGGCGACTGGCTCCGGCACGGGCGCCGGAAGCACAGCAGTATGATCGGTGCGATGAGCAATTTCTCGCTCATTTGGGCAGGGTTGGCGCTAAGATGTCGAACCTGATTCGACGAATGGCCAAATGTCCGGATATTTATGCCAAGCCTCGATCCAAGCCTCGACGACCGCGACCGCGCCATCCTCAAGCTGCTGCAGGAAGACGGCCGCCTGACCAATCTGGAGCTGGCCACCCGCATCAATCTCTCTCCCTCGGCCTGCCTGCGGCGGGTGAAGCTGCTGGAGGAGCGCGGGCTGATTTCGCGCTATGTGATGTTGTTGGATGAGAAGGCCGCGGGGTTGGCCGGGACGGCGTTCGTGCTGGTGACGCTGGATCAGCAGGGGCGGGCGGCGCTGGATGCGTTCGAGGCGGCGATTCAACGGCATCCGGAGGTGACGGAGTGTTGTTTGTTGGCTGGCGCCGCCGATTACATGGTCAGGGTGGTGTATGCGGATTCCGCGGATTTTGAGCGGATCCATACGGATATTCTTACGCAGTTGCCTGGGGTGGTGAGGGTGCAGTCGACGTTGGCGTTGCGTACGGTGAAGAGGACGACGGCGTTGCCGGTGTGATGTTTTTCGCGGGGCGCGACTCTTTGCTCGTCATCCTGGCGTGGGCTTCCCTACTCGTCATCCCGGCGTAGGCCGGGATCCAGTGGCGACTAGGTGTGGTGGTCGCGACTTGGCCGCTTATGCAGCGGGCATTTCGGACGCCTGCCGGCGCCCGAGTCACTTTCTCTTTGCTGGCCCAAAGAGAAAGTAACCAAAGAGAAATGGCCTCAAGTCAAAGGCTCGCGACGCGACTAGAAGGAGCAGTGGGCGGCTGCGGTAGCCTGATTAACCTGGGTCTACACGAAACGACTTTGCGTTTACGTAGCGGTTGCTTCAACGTGCCGTGGCCGAGAGGACTTTCAGTGACCGAGGCCAGCTTCTGTTCTTCGTTCCTGCCTACCTCACGCCATCACCCCTCTCCCCTCCGGGGAGAGGGCAGGGTGAGGGGCCGGGCGGAGCGTAACGTCAAATCTTGCCGTGGCGTAGGTTGGGGTGAGCCGCAGGCGAACCCCAACGTTACGGTGCGCTTGGAGGTGCATTTACGGCGCTTTCAGTGCCGGCGTCAGCATCAACACATACGCCGCCGCCGACCAGCTGAAATTCGGCGACTGGTAGCCGTTGCCGGTCAACGGATCGTAGTTCTCATAAAACGGTGCCTGCGCCGTCAAACCGCGTGCATTGAGCACCAATCGCCGCGCCATCTCATCCGCCTGCTGCGCGTAGCCATGACGCCGCAGCGCTTCCATGCCGAAATACGCCTGGTCCAGCCACACCGGGCCGCGCCAATAACCCTTGATCGGCGAGAAGTGCGGATCGTCCGCCGCCAGTGTGGGAAACGGCATGCGCGTGGCGAACTTCTTCGGATCGAGCATCACCTGGCTCACCGCACGCGCCTGCGTAGCATCGGCAAGGCCGGCCCATAGCGGCGTCCAGCCTTCGGCGCCATACACGCGCACCGGCGAACGGTCGCTCAGGTGGATATCGAAGAAATAGCCGTGCTCGCGATCGAACATGCGTGTGCGCACCGCGGTCTGGATGCGCTCCGCTTCCTTCATCCACGCGGCGTGGTCGTCCACCTTGCCGAGCACTTCGGCGATACGCGCCAGGTCGATGGCTTCGCGATACAGATAGGCATTGAGGTCGACCGAGGCCTGGTCCAGCGACCACGCGCCGGGGCCGTTCGGCAGCATCTTTGCGCCGTCGAAGCGCACGGCGTTGTCCATGCCGCTTTCCCAGGCGGCGGCCATGCGGGTGCCGTCGGTGGAGCCGAATTCGGCCAGGCCGTCGTGGTCGTGATCGCGGGCGGTCCACCACCAGCGGTGATAGCGGGCGAGCTTGCCGTACATCTCGGTGAGGAAGGCGCGGTCGGCAGTAGCGTCGTACACCGCCAGCACGGCCCAGGTGGCGAGAGGGGGCTTGGTGTTGCGCCAGTTGTTGTCCTTGGCGTCCAGGTAGACGCAGTCCGGCACCATGCCGTCGGGGCGCTGGCGGTCGAACATGGCGCGGATCTGGTCGCGGGCGAGATCCGGTGCGAAGCGCGCGAGGGCGGCGGCGTGCTTCCACGAATCCCAGGCCCAGAAGCCGTTGAAGTCGGGGTTGGAATACGAAGGGATCACGCCGTCGTGGCCGAGGTCGCCGCGTGCGGCGCGCCAGTTGGCGAGCAGGGTGGCTACCGCCTTGGCGGCAACGCGGCGGGCATCGCCGTCGCTCACACCGACCAGGTGGGCGGTGTCGGCGAAGGCGAGGTAGCCGTCCCAGCGTGCGCGGTTGCGCCGCCATGCGTCGGCGTGGTCGACCAGCGGCGGCTGTTCGCGTGCGTTGTCGACCACCAGGGTCTGCTCGACGTACAGCGTGACAGGCTTGCCCGCTTCCACATGCAGCAGGCCGGCCGGTTCCAGTCGATAGCGCGGCCCTTCCGCCTTCGCCGCCACCTCGCGTCCGGCGAACAGCCGCGTGGCGAGAAACGAGCGGCGACCCAGCGTCTGCACGATGCCGCCATCGTCCGCGCGCGGCGCGCCGCCCATCGCTTCGCCTTCCACCTGCAGATACAGGTCGCGGCTTGCGGTTGCGCTCAGTTCGATGCGCGCGACGGCATGCCACGCGTCGGCGAAGAACAAGGTTTCGCGTACCGACAAGCCGCCACCGGCATGCGTGCGTTCCAGATAGCCGGGGCCGGCGTGGCTTTCCGTTGCAGCCAGCGCGATCGGCTTGCCCGCACTGCTCTCCAGCGTCCACGCCGCGAAGCGCCGCCCCGCCCAGCGCCCGCCGTCGAGACTGTGCACGAACGGTCCGCTGAAGCCGGTGCCTTCGTCGCGCGCCGGCAGGCTGTAGCCGTGCCACGCGCCGGCGTCGAAGAACAGGTTGAAGCGGCGGTCGGTGGCCGAGGTGGGCGTGCCGTGCAAGTCCAGCAGGTCGAGATAGCGCTCCGTCGCGCCAGCCTGCGCGCCTGGGGCGAGCGTGGCGGCCAGCAGCAGGGCGAACAGCGGTCGGCGCATCCGTGGGCACTCGTGGCGGGGAGCCGGCGATCTTTGCCGCAAACGCGGTGCGCTGTCCTGTGCCGTTCGATGCACGGCCGTCATTCCGGCGCAGGCCGGAATCCAGTAGCGATATCGTCCGGCTTTCGCCGTGAGTCCCAAAGGCGAGCGCTTTGACGCCTCGCCGGTATACGGTCTGCCGCCACTGGATTCCGGCCTGCGCCGGAATGACGAGCTTGGCTTCATCCGCCAATCCCCCCGTTTCGTCGGCGCCCACGGCCTTCCGTCACAAGCGAAGTCCCAATCCCCGGCACCCCGGCTATGCTCCGCCCCGTCATCGCTTCCGGGGAAAGCCTTCCATGACCAGTTTCTTTTTCGTCATCCGCCTGGCGCTCGCCTGGTTCCTGGCCTTCATGCTTGCCGTGATCGTGTGGAACGGCATCAGCGAGGGTTATCACGGCCCGGCCTGGCCCTTCGTGCTGTTATGCATGGCCTTGCTCGGCATGGTGATCACCGGCGCGTTCTCGCATGTGCGGCGCGTGCGGCTGATCATGGGCCGGGCCGACGGCAGCAGCCTGAGCAGCCGCCAGCGCCGGCAGATCGAGATTCCGTTCGAGGCCGGCGAGGCCTTCCGCCTGCTGGATGCGGCGGTGCGCGAGCTGCCGCGCAGCGAGAACGTGGAAAGCGCGCCGGACAGCCTCCAGCTGCGTGCCAAGGTGCGCCGCATCGACCCTTACGGCAACCGCCAGCCGCGTCGCTTTTCGCTGTTCGGCTGGTTCAACCACCGCGACAACCAGATCCTCGCCACGGTGCTGCCCGGCGACGGCAGCAGCAGCGTCACCCTGATCTGCGAGCCGTGCAGCGGCGCGTGGAGCGACTGGTTCCGCGTCGACGACGGCACCAACCTGGAGAACGCCGAAGGCATCACCCGCGCCATCACCCGCCGCGTGGCCGAGCGCCGCCGCGGCGAACAGGCCGCGGCGCGGCAGACCGCCACCGAGAAGGAACTCACCGTGGCGCGCCTGAACCTGCTGCATGCGCAGGTGGAACCGCACTTTCTCTACAACACACTGGCCAGCGCGCAATACCTCACGCGCACCGATCCGGCCCGCGCCGACGAAATGCTCGGCCACCTCATCGCCTATCTGCGCCACTCGCTGCCGCGCACCGGCGATGCGCTGTCCACCCTGGCGGACGAACTGGAACGTTCGCGCGCTTATCTGGAGATATTGCGCATCCGCATGGGCGACCGCCTGAAGCTGGAGATCGATGTGGCGCCGGACCTGCTCGCCACGCCGCTGCCGCCGATGATGCTGCAGACCCTGGTGGAAAACGCGGTCAAGCACGGCCTGGAACCCAAGCCTGGCGGCGGCACCATCTGGCTGCTCGGCCGCGCCAAGGACGATGCGGTGGCGATCACCGTGGCGGACGACGGGCAAGGCTTTTCGGAAGCGGGCAGCGGCACCGGCATCGGCCTGAAGAACGTGCGCGAACGCCTAGGCCTCGTCTACGGCAATGCCGCTTCGCTGGCCATTCTCGCCAACTTCCCCAGCGGCGTGGCGGCAACGCTCACCGTGCCTGCCAAGGCGGTGGCCCATGGCTAAAACCATCGTTGCCGAAGACGAACCGCTGTTGCGCCAGGCCTTGTGCGAACAGCTGGAGCAGGCGTGGCCGGAGCTGGAGATCGTGGCCGAATGCGAGGACGGCGCCGCCGCGCTCGAAGCGATCGCCGAGCATCGTCCCGAGGTTGCCTTCCTGGATATCCGCATGCCCGGCCTCACCGGCCTGGAAGTCGCCGCCGCCGCGGCGGAAGCGAGCCCCGCCACCCAGGTGGTGTTCGTCACCGCCTACGATCAATACGCGGTGGATGCGTTCGAACGCGGCGCGGTGGATTACCTGTTGAAGCCCATTGCGCCGGAACGCCTCGCCGCCACCGTGCAGCGGATCAAGCAGCGCAGCGCGGGCGAAGGCCTGGCGGGCGAGGCGCTGGCGGCGCTGGTGCGCCAGCTCGATGCCGGCCGCTTCGCCGAGGCGCGGCCGCCGCTGACCTGGATCACCGCCAGCGCCGGCCGCGAAACGCGGCTGATCATGATCGACGACGTGGCTTATTTCCGCGCCGACCACAAATACACCACGGTGGTGACCGCCGAAGGCGAGGCGCTGATGCGCAAGCCGATCCGCGAACTGCTGGGCCTGCTCGATCCGGCCGTGTTCAAGCAGATCCACCGCTCCACCATCGTCAACCTGAAAGCGGTGGCGGCCGTGATCCGCGACGACAGCGGCAAGGGCACGCTGCGCCTGCGCCAGCGTCCGGAGACCTTGCTGGTCAGCCAGCCCTTCATGCTGCTGTTCCGCAACATGTGACGCGGCGCCGCCCAGGAGAGCTCACCATGCGCAACGTACTGGCTCTGCTTTACTACCTACTCGCCGTGGCCGGCTGCACCGGCGGCCAGGTCACCGACATCCGCAGCGACGCGGGCGGACGCGACATCGTGCACGGCAGGATCGAACTGCGTGCCGGCGTGGCGAAATTCATATGCCTGGCCAGCGCCACGGGGGTATGCCATTTCGCGCTGTTCGATCCGGCCTGCGTCGTCCCTTCCGCCAATTGCGACAAGCCGCCGGAGCGCTTCGCCCTGGCTCAAGGTGCGAGCAGGGAGATCGTCGGCCTGCCGGCAGGATTCCGCCCTTGCGTAAGCGCGCAGGGCGAGGCGGTGCAGGCCGATTGCAAAAGCGCGCGCTGAATCCTCAAGGCCCGAGGATCGACTGCACGCACAGCCGCACCAGGAAATCCAGCAGCGACAGCGCATGGTCCGCGGTCATGCGCAGCGGCAGCAGGATCGTTCCGGCCATGCGCTGGCCCGCATCCTGCTGGCTCCCGGGCACGGGTGCAGCGGCATGCGGCGCGGCGCGCTGTTCTTTTTCGTAGACCTCGCTCCAGTTCAGCAGCCCGGGAACGGAGCCATGGCAATCGGGCGCCGGGGTGGCCGTGGCCGCGGGATTCGTATCGCAACCATGCCTGCGTTCGGCGGCGCCGGCCCAGCCGGTGATGGCCAGCGCAAGCAGCAAGGCGCTGAGCAGGATGCGCGGCATCTTCATGGTTCGCTTTCCTCCCGCGGGCGTCATTGCGCGAAATCCAGGTTGGACGGCATGGCGGGCAGCGCGGGACGGTCGGTGCCGGTGACGGGAACATCCTTGCCCACCGGCTCCATGTGGAAATCGTCGGCCAGCACTTCGCCCTTGCCCTCCAGCAGGAAACCGAAGGCGATCGCCTGCGCGCCTTCGGGCACGTCCAGCACGATGTCGTAGCGCTTCCATTCGGTGTCGCCGCTGAGCGTGCGGCTGCTCATATTGTCGAAGCCCAGGGTCTGCTGGAAGTTGCCGTCGATGCGCATCCACATCGCCGCGCTCTTGGCGTCGCGCGTGCGCAGGTAGCCGGACAGGCGCAGGCGCTTGCCGCGGTAGGCGTCGGCGCCGATGGTCTGCATCAGCGTACCGAAGCCGCGATGCTGGGCCTGCGCGCGGATGTACGCGTTGCGGTCGCCGGCATGGCGGTCGCCGGGTTGCACGCCCATGTCGTAGCTGTCGGGCGAGGAGCCGGCCGGGAACCAGCCCTTCGGCGCGTCGCCGGCATGCAGCGAGACGGCCAGGAGCGCGGTGGCGAGAGCGAAGGCGAGGCGGTGGGTCACGGAGCGTTCTCCAGGCTGTTGCTGTTGATGTCGGCGTACAGGTAGGCGGCGGTGTGCGACAGCCCGTCGGCGTGCTGCTGCGGCGGCCGGATGTCCATGTGCAGCAGGTAGGTGGCGGTAGCGTCGTGGTGCGCCTGCACCGGCGGCACCGGCGGCATCGGCATGGCGTGGAACACCATCAGCCACAGCGCGAAGCTGGCCGCCATGGCCAGGCCCAGCCAGGGCCAGGCGCGATGCAGGCGGCGCGCTTCGGCGGCGCGCAGCACCTTGGCATCCACCCGGCGCGGCGCGGTTTCGTTCGCGCTCTGGCGGTACAGCGCGACCAGTTCGTCGAGGACGTCGTCGTTGTCGTGATGCATGGCCGGTGCTCCGTTCACAACCAGGGTTGGAGGGCTTCGCGCAGGCGCTGCTGGGCGTAGCGCAGGCGGCTCTTGACGGTTTCGCGCGGCACGCCGGTGGCCAGGGCGATGTCTTCCAGGCTCAGGCCGCCTTCGGCCTTCATCAGGAAGGCCTCGCGCTGCGGCAGCGGCAAGGCGCGCACGGCCTGCTGCAGGGCGCTGCCCAGTGCGTCGTTATGGGCGTGGCCGTCGGGCGGGAGGGCGATGGAGGCGGTGTTCTCGTGCACCGCCTCGGTCTCTTCCGCATCGGCGGCATGGATGCCGTCCGGCGCATGGCGGGCCAGCGAGCGCCAGCGGTCGGCGGCGCGGCGATGGGCGATCGAGAACAGCCACGCGGCGAACGAAGCACCCGGCGCATAGCCGCTCTTGCCGCGCACCACCGCCAGCCACACTTCCTGGAACACTTCCTCCGCCTCCTGCGGATGCGCGGCCAGGCGCAGGGCGTAGCGGTAGAGGCGGTCGCGGTAGCGCAGGTAGAGCACGCGGAAGGAGCGCTCGTCGCCGTCCTGGTAGCGCGCCATGCAGTCCTCGTCGCTGCGCCCGTCGATGCGCAGCGGCGGCGGCATCACCGCCTCGTCCTTGGCCAGCCAGGGCCATTGCGACTGCAAAAAGCCGATGGGGCCGGCCAGGGGCGAATCGAAGGGGAGGGCGTGGGCGGTCATGGGGGGCATCCGTTCCTCGGGGGGAGTAACAGGGTATTCGCTGCCCTGTGAGGAATGGGGTTAAGCCAGGACAAACGGCTTCCATCCGGCGCAGGTCGGGGTGAGCCGGAGGCGAACCCCAACGGTGCGGCGTCCGTTGGGGTTCGCTGCGCTCACCCCAACCTACGTGCTGCGTGCCTTCCGCTCGGCACGCAACTCCAGCCACTCGTACAGCGTCGGCAACAGCACCAGCGTCAGCAGTGTGGAGGTGATCAACCCGCCCACCACCACGGTCGCCAGCGGCCGCTGCGTCTCCGCCCCCACGCCGCTGGACAGCAGCATCGGCACCAGGCCCAGGATCGCCACGCTCGCCGTCATCAGCACCGGCCGCAGCCGCAGCGCCGTGCCGCGCAGCACTGCCTCGCGCACGCTCAGGCCCTGGCCGCGCTGCTCGTTGAGGAAGCTCACCAGCACGATGCCGTTGAGCATCGCCACGCCGAACACCGCGATAAAGCCGATCGCCGACGGCACCGACAGGTATTGCCCGGTGATGGCCAGGCCGACGATGCCGCCTATGGTGGCGAAGGGCACATTGGCAAGTATCAAAGCCGCGTACTTCATCGAGTTGAACGCCGTGTACAGCAGGATGAAGATGAAGAAGATCGTCGCCGGCACGATCAGCGCCAGGCGCTGCAGGGCGCGCTGCTGGTTCTCGAAGGCGCCGCCCCATTCCGTGTAGTAGCCCGTGGGCAGCTTCAGTTTCTGCGCAATGGCGGCATTGGCCTCGCGCACGAAACCGTCGATATCGCGGCCGCGCACGTCCATCTGGATCACCGCATAACGCTGCAGCTGCTCGCGGCGGATAAACGAATAGCCTTCGGCCTGCGTCACTTCGGCCACCTGCGCCAGCTGCACCAGCGCTCCGCTGGCCGAACGGATCGGAATGCGCTCCAGCGCCGGCAGCGAGGCCTTGCTGGCGTCGTCCAGCCGCACCGCGATATCGAAGCGGCGCACGCCGTCCAGCAAGGTGGACACCGGCTCGCCGCCGATGCCGTTCTTCACCACGGTCAGCACGTCCTGCGCATTCAGGCCATAGCGCGCCAACGCGTCGCGGTCGACGCGGATGCGGATCTGCGGCTTGCCCAGGTTCGCTTCCAGGGCCAGGTCGGCGACGCCGGGCACGCCGGCCAGCACGTCCTTGATGCGGCCGCTGAGCCGGTCCAGTTCGCCCAGGTCGTCGCCGTAGAGCTTGAGCGCCAGGGTGGCGCGCACGCCGGAGATCAGTTCCTCGATGCGCATCTGGATCGGCTGCGTATAGCTCACCACCGCGGTGGGCAAGGCGGCGCTCAGCTCCTGCTGCATGGCCGCCTCGATGCTTTCCAGCGTCTGCCCCTTGCGCCATTGCTCCTTGGGCTTGAGTGGCGTGTACACCTCCATATAGTTGACGTCCGCCGTCTCGCCTTTCTCGGCGCGGCCGATCATGGCCAGGGCGGTGTCGACCTCGGGGAATTTCTGCTTGATCAGCGCCTCCACCTGCTGCGAGATGGCGATGGATTCATCCAGCGAGGCCGAGGGGATCGAGGTGATGCGCCACATGATCGAGCCTTCCTTGAGATTGGGCATGAACTCCTTGCCCAGGAACGGGAACAGCGCCAGGCTGCCGGCCAGTGCCGCCAGCGCGATGGCCACCACCGTGCGGCGCCTTGCCAAGGACCAGTCGAGCACGCGCGCATAGCGGCGCTTCAGGAAGGCCACCAGGCGCGTGTCTTTTTCCTCCTTGGGCTTGAGCACCAGCGCGGCCAGCACCGGAATCAGGGTGAGCGCCAGGATCAGCGAGCCGGCCATGGCGAAGCTGATATTGAAGGCCATCGGCTTGAACATCTTGCCTTCCAGCCCCTGCAGGCTGAACAGCGGCAGGAACACCACGATGATGATCAGGATCGCGAACGCGATCGGATTGGCCACCTCGCGCGCCGCGGCGAGCACGGCGGCGGTGCGGTCCACCGGCAGGCCGTGCGCCTTGCGTTCGGCCATGATGCGGAAGGCGTTCTCCACCATCACCACCGCGCCATCCACCATCATGCCGATGCCGATCGCCAACCCGGCCAGCGACATCAGGTTGGCGGACAGCCCCGCCTGCTCCATGCAGATAAACGCGATCAGCATCGCCAGCGGCAGGGCGATCACCACCACCAGCGCACTGCGCAGTTCGCCCAGGAACAGGAACAGCACGATGGCGACCAGGATGGAGCCTTCGATCAGCGCGCGCACCGCCGTGCCCACCGCCTTGTTCACCAGCTCGGTGCGCTCGTACACGGGCTTCACTACGGCGCCTTCCGGCAACGCCTGCTCCACGGTGGCGAGCTTGGCTTTCACCGCGTCCACCACGTCCTTGGCGTTCTCGCCGATGCGCGCCAGCGCCTGGCCCATCACCACTTCCTTGCCGTCGCGGGTGACCGCGCCGGTGCGCGGCGCGCCGGCTTCGACGATGCTGGCGACGTCGCGCACGTAGACCGGCGTGCCGTCCTCGGTCTTCAGCACGATATTGCCGAGGTCGCGTGCATCCTTGACCAGCCCCAGGCCGCGCACCAGGTATTGCTCGCGGCCGACGTCGACGAAGTTGCCGCCGACCTGGGCGTTGTTCGCTTCCAGCGCTTCCATCACCTGCCTGAAGCCAAGGTTGTGCGCGATCAGCTTCATCGGGTCGATGCGCACCTGGTACTGCTTTTCCTGGCCGCCCCACGAGGTGACGTCGTCGACGCCAGGCGCGGTGCGCAGGATCAGGCGGATGTTCCAGTCCTGCAGGGTGCGCAGGTCCATGTCGCCGGGCGCGTTCTTCAGCTGCTTGTCCGCGCGTTCCACCGTGTACCAGAACACCTGGCCCAGGCCCGAGGTATTGGGGCCCATCTCCGGCTTGCCGTAGCCGGCGGGCAGGCGGTCGCCCACCTGCTGCAGGCGTTCGTTGACCAGCTGGCGCGCGAAATAGATGTCCATGGCGTCCTCGAAATAGACGGACACATAGGACAGGCCGAACAGGCTGACCGAGCGGATCTCCTGCACCTTGGGCAGGCCGGCCAGCGCGGATTCCACCGGCGTGGTCAGCAGTTGCTCCACATCTTCCGCGGCGAGGCCGGACGCTTCGGTGTAGACGTTGACCTGCACCGGCGTGACATCCGGAAACGCATCGATCGGCAGCGAGCGCACCGCCTGGTAGCCGGCCACGCCGACGATCAGGAACAGGATCAGCACCAGCAGCTTGTAGCGCAGGGAGAGTTCGACGAGGCGGCCGAGCATCATTCTTCTCCCAGCTGCGCGCGCAGCAGCCGCGCCTTCAAGGCGAAGGCGCCCTTGCTCACGTAGGTGGCGCCGGCTTTGAGGCCGTCCTTGATTTCCACCCAGCCGTCGCGCGTCTCGCCGGCGATCACCGGTGCCGGCTCGAACTGGCCGTTGCCCTTGGCGACGAACACGGTGCTCTGGTTCTGCAGCAGGATCACCGCCTCGGCCGGTACCGCCAGCACCGGCTTGCCCGCGCCGACCGCGAGCCGCGTATCGACCAATTCGCCCTGGTGCAGCAGGTCGCCGCGGTTGTCGACTTCGATGCGCACCGGCACGGTGCGGGTGCGTTCGTCGGTCTGGTGCGAGCGCTGCACCACGGTGCCGGGCAGGGTGCTGCCATGGACCAGGATGCGTGCATCGCCGCCGGGCTTGATGCGTTCGGCATCGGCGGGCGGCAGCTGCGCCTCGACCCATACCGAGTCTTCCTTGATCAGCGTGAACAGCATGCGGCCGGCGTCGACGCGCTCGCCGACCAGGAACTGGTCGGTGGTGATGCGGCCGTCGGTGGGCGCGAGCAGTTCATAGCTGCCGTCGGCGCGGGCCGAGCCGTTGCGCAGCACGCTCTTGATCTGGCCGTCCGAAAGGCCGTACGCGCGCAGCTTGGCCTGCGCCTGGTCGCGCTGCACTTTCACTTCGGTGTAGCGGCGGCCGGAGACGGCCTGCGCGCCGAGCGAGGCGACGCGCTGCCAGTCCTGTTCGGCGACGATCAGCGCGCCCTGCGTTTCGGCCACCTGCACGCTGGACAGCACCACCAGCGGCTGGCCCGACTTGACCACGTCGCCCAGCTTGACCAGCCGCTTGAGCACCATCGATTCGATGCGCGGCGCCACCAGCACGGTGGAGTAGGCGTCGGCTTTCACTTCGCCGGGCGCCTTGATTTCGTCGGTGAGCGGACGCGTTCCGAGTTTGGCCAGCACGATGCCGGCTTGCTTGATCGCCGGCGCATCGAGCGCGAGCGGGTTGGCGGTTGGCGTTTCCTTGCCGCCTTCGGCGTGGGCCGCAACGGCGGTGAGGGCGAGCGAGAACAACAGCGAGCGGAGCAGGGGGCGGCTCATGGGGAGGCATCCTTGTTGCCGCCGTCGATCCAGTCGGTCAGGCGGCCGGCGGCGGAGAGATAGTCGAACCAGGCCTGCCAGGCCTGGGCTTGCAGGTCGAGGCCGGACAGCGCGGTGTCGAGGCTTTGCTTGAGCTGGACCAGATAGTCCGAGGTACCGAGTTCGCCGGCGCGCCAGAGTTTTTCCAGCAGTGCGGTGCGCTCGTCGAAGGCCGCGGCGCGGCTGATGCGGAAGGCCTGCGCGGCGCCGAGCAGCGCGTCGTAGCGCGCCTGGGCTTCGCGCAGGCGCGCCTTGGCCGCCAGCTGTTGCGCGTGCACACCGGCGGAGGCGGCGTCGGCCTCCGCGCGTGCGGCATCCACTTCGGCGCGTCCGGTATTCAGCACGGGCAGCGGGATGGAGACGCTGACGCCGATGACGCGGTCGTTGACCGGGCCGCTGCGCACTTGGCCACCGGTGAGGCTTACCGTCGGATCGGGCATGCGCGCGCGTTGCGCCACCTGCACGCCGGCTTCGGCGCCGGCCTGCAGTGCGCGTGCCCTGACCAGTTCGGGATAGTCGTCGAATGCGCGCGGCGCGATGGTGGCGGAGGCGGGCGGCAAGGCGTTCGGCAGATTGCCTGCGCTGGTCGCGGCGTCCGGGCTGATCGAGGCCAGCGTCGCCATCGCCGCGGCTTCGTTGCCAACCAGCGAAGCCTGCTGGATCTGCGCTTCGCCCAGCGCCAGCCCGGCGAGGTCGCGTTCCGGGCTGCTGATATCGCCGACCTTCAGGCGTTGCGCCGCGAGCTCGTCGAAGCGGCGCATCAGTTCCACGCGGCGTTCGCCGAGCTGGCGTTGTTCGGCGGCAAGCGACAACGTGGACCAGGCTTTCAGCCAGCGCGTGGCGACGTCCCGGCGCAGCAGGTCGTAGCCGGCCTGGCTGGCCTGCAACTGTGCGGAGCCTTGTTCGGAGCGCGCGCGGCGTTTGCCGGAGAGATCGAGCGCAAGGCTCAGGCCCATCGTGCGCCGGTTGACGTCGGCATTCTCCGCATCGAGGGCCAGCGTGGGGTTGTACAGCGGCTGTGCGGCGGCGCGCGCACGCGCCTGCGCGGCGTTGAGTTCGGCGCGCGCGACCTGCACGTCGGGACTGCCGTCCCATACCGAACGAACCGCCTGCCGCAGCGAAGGATTGGCGAACAGTGCCGGCTGGCCGGCGTTTTCCTGCGCGGCCGCCGCCCAGGCGGTACCGGCGCAAAGCATGCAAGCAACCCCCAGCAGGGCTGCACGTAGCACGGACATAAATAGCGTCTCCTAAAAACCATCAGGGCGCCGCGCCCGGAGAGCGCGGCGGTGTCGAGGGTTTTCAGGCGGCGATGGGCGGGCGCAGCAAGGTGGCCGTGCGTTCGGCGCGATGGCCGGACGAGGCTGCGGGAAGCTCGGAGGGAAGCGTTTCGGCGGCAAGGTGGAAGCTCACCATCGCCGGCAGCGGCACCGCATGCGGGCAGGCGCAATGGCAGGAACCGCCTTCGCCCAGCAGGCAATCGCCACCGCCGTCGTCGCTGGCGGCAGCGGCTTGAACGAGAGCGGAGCGCTGCGTGTCCTTGGCCCCATACTGCAGGCCATCGGCCGCACACAGCGAGCCGCCGACCAGCTTGATCATCAGCGCGAACACGGCAAGCAGCCACAGGCCGCGGAAGCGGCGCAGCTGCGACAACAATGGCGTGGATGCGCGGGACATAGTGTGGAATCGTAAAAGGCCAGCCGGGTGTTAGACAATTTCACTCAACGTCCGGCCCCCTCTCCCCTCCGGGGAGAGGGCTGGGGTGAGGGGCCGGGCGGAGCAGTGCGCTGACGGTCGACACGAACTAAATAGCGCCTTGCTCTAGAACCCCAATTCGCTCAACTCCGCATGCCCATCCGGCCGCCGCCCCAGCGGCCAGTGATACTTGCGCTCCGACTCGGCGATCGGCCTGTCGTTGATGCTGGCATGGCGGTTGACCATCAAGCCGTCGTCATTGAACTCCCAGTTCTCGTTGCCGTAGCTGCGGTACCACTGGCCCGCATCGTCGTGCCACTCGTAGGCAAAACGCACGGCGATCCGATGCCCGCCGAATGCCCATAGTTCCTTGATCAGCCGGTAATCGAGCTCGCGGTCCCACTTGCGGCGCAGGAAGGCCTTCACCGCCTCGCGGCCATCGAGAAATTCCGCACGATTACGCCAGTGCGTGTCTTCCGTATAGACCAGGGCGACGCGCTCCGGGTCGCGCGTATTCCACGCATCCTCGGCCAGTCGCACTTTCTGCAGGGCGGTTTCGAGGGTGAAGGGAGGCAGGGGAGGACGGGTGTTCATGCGGCACCTCGGGGATGGAGAGGAGGACAGCGGTTTATGCGTCGGGCAGCCGGTGCAGGAAGGCTACAGGCACCTGCTCCGTCAGCCACACCCCATTATCCGCCTGAAAGAAGGCAAAGCCGTGGGCGTGCATGGCATCGGCGTCGACGCCGAGAATCACCGGCTCGCCATAGCGGCGCCCGACCTCGGTCGCGGTAGCCAGGTTCTCGGAAAGGTGTACGTGATGCCGCTGCCCGGGGCGCAGGCCCTCGGCAAGGATCGACGCCAGAAACCGCGTGGCCGTGCCGTGGTAAAGCATCGCCGGGGGAGTCCTGGCTTCATAGGCAATGGCTACCGCCTGGGTGGAATGCCCCTGCACGGCGCGGATGCGCTTGCCGTCGTCGGACAAGGCAAAGCGCTTTTTATCGTTGCTTGCCACCACGGCTTGGATCAGCGCGCGGTCGAGCTGTTGTCCGGACGCTGTGGCGCCGTCGATCAAGGCATCGAGATCGGCCCAGCCTTCGCTGTCCAGAGTCAGGCCGATGGACTGGGGTTCGTGGCGGAGCACGTAGCTGAGGAATTTGCTGGTGCGGGTATGGTGGTCGCTCATGGGCGCGTAACGGGGCTGGTTTCCATTGGCGCGGGATGATCCGGGGGAGTGGCTGGATATTCAAGTTCGCAGGGGCAATGCCGCCGTCGAGCAGAAGCTGAACTTCTTGATGCTTTGCGCCGTATACGGATCGCCGTGGCAGGAGACTCTACATGACGCAAGGTTGCTGAGTGCGTCGGAGGCAGCGTCTATCTATCCTGCGGCGATGAATAGTTAGGTCCGCTTTCGATCCG
The DNA here is from genome assembly GCF_049532885.1 of Dyella marensis. Classification (NCBI taxonomy): domain Bacteria; kingdom Pseudomonadati; phylum Pseudomonadota; class Gammaproteobacteria; order Lysobacterales; family Rhodanobacteraceae; genus Dyella; species Dyella marensis. The sequence continues at coordinate 3,097,108 of NZ_CP064029.1, read as the reverse complement.
AGGCAGACATTGATAGTTTAGTTACGGGTTGCAAGGGGATTGTAGAAAGATGGGGTATCGACTTCAGATCGGCTGGCTCTGGATGCCCGCCTGCTTGGTTCTTAGTGCTTGCTCATCGCAAGTTGCCAGCTGGAAGCGACTTGAGGAAAAAAGTGAGAAGACAACGGGAGTTGTCGTGAATGTCGACTGCAGCGATCACGGGAAGATATTTTATCGATTCAGCGTGAACGGGCGGCAGTTTACGAACTCTTCGTACGGGTATTCCGAGCGCCCTTGTCACTCCATAAAGTCCGGCGATCCTATCGCCATTTACTATGATCCGAGCGTTCCCGGAACGAATACCCCGATGACGCCTTCGGCCGCGGTTTGTTTTTATGAGGCACGGGCCATGACGCCCTTCCTGGTCGCGGGGTTCCTTGTGCTCGTCGGAGCAGTTCAGCTGATCCGCAAGGGGAATCCTTTCAAGCAGCCAGTATCGCCGGGTGGCGAATCTTAGACGACGTGCCGGCACTGCTGTCCGCTTTCGACCCGAAGCGCACACTTGGATGGAGGCATGGCACCATGCGCGTGTAGCTTCAGGATTACCTGACGATCTAGATACGGCGAGGAAAATCGATATGACGCCAGAGAGCTTTGTTTCGAAACTCAATGTCGCTGTCGTAGAGGAGAACAACGCGATTTATCGGGCCCTTTTATTGAATGCTGACCCGAGCGGAGCGTCCGACCCGTATTGGAAGCGTGTTCTAACGGTCTTCAGTGATCTGAACTCAGATCAGCGGGAAGTGCTTATAGAACTGACGCGTCAGGTCGCTATCGATACGACCGCCAATGTGTTGGGCGTTATCGATGGAACATGCGCGCTAGAAGGGATTGATGGTGAATTTCGCCTGACATTTGGTGCGCGAAATCTCGCGGGAGAATTGCAGGGCTTATTCTTGGAACGGGCTGAGCAACTAGCTCCATAACGTTGGCTTCCGACCCAAAGCGGGTGCGCATAGGGCTAGCGCTATCATCCGCGAAAACTTTTTCTCACCCACAGGGATTTGTGTATGAAGAAGGCCTGGACTGCCTTGAGTCTACTCATCGCAGCCGCATGCTCAGCTACCGAGCCCTCGCCGTTGCCAAAAAGCGATCGGCTGTTTCGGTGTGGTGATATGTGGACCTAACACAAAGCCTCAGCTCTCACCGCAATCCACAAGAGCCACCCCTGTCCGGAGTAGATGGGCACAACATTGAAGTGGTTTGCCACGAATCGGAAGGGGGACGCCACGCTCATCGGGTGGTGTTCGTGAAATCAGGGGTAGTCCAACCCGACCCCGTTTAGACCCGTTGGAATTCTTTTTTTTGGAGCGGCATCGATGTTCGCAATCGAGTCAACGTCGATACTCGCAGCCTTCGTGGGTTCTGGGTGGCACAGTTGGGGCTGGGTTGACTACGCCGTAGTCGCTGTCGCAGGCGCGGTCACGGTAATTCATCTGGCCAGGATGAAGTTGAAGGACGATCGGAAGGCCGAGATAGAGCCACCTGACCATCGACAGCGCACCTGGAAAAGTCGGCGATCTCGAAGGCGAAAGAAGTGAGCGCGAACATGATCGCTTTCGCCACAAAGCTGGCCCGGCAGAGGCCTGAGTGGCAAAGAAGCAAAGACAGGATTCTTCAGCGTCGGATTCAACAGCGAGACGTGTGCCTCAACAGCGAATACTCCGAAAACCATCGGACAACTCTGTAAATCACACCACTCATGCGCAACTCACGGTTGCACCTACAGACAGGCCGACTGGCCTTTGATACCTTCCGAGATGTTCCCCGCGCAGTGACGTCAAGACGCAACGCGGGAAACGATGGCAGCAATGCTGTGAGAGCGCGGGCCAAGGGTGCGGCAAACACCCCTGACCCGCTAACCATCACCAACTGAAAGGAAGTTGATCATGGCTATCCAAGATCATACGGTATTCGCACGCGTGCCGATCCCCTCGGCCACCTCCTCACCGCATACCCAGGCCGTCCGACGATCTAGCGGACAGGGTTGAAGCCCCGCGGTTTAAGAGTTTTCGCAGGAATTATCCGAGCCGTATTCACCCGGCGCGTTGCCCCGTGCAACGGCGAAACCCGCTGACACCGCAACCCACTTCATCAATCCAGCCGCCCGGGGCCTGAGCACAGGCCACCGGTGAACCTTCGAGTCCGTGTGGTCGCGGCACGCCGTGCTGTCCGGCGGCGTGCCGTTCTCGGAGCGAAGGCGCGGCATTCCTTTAGCAAGGAGTTGCTTATGAACATGTACGGCGAGCCCTGGATCACCCGTCACACCCACTACTACTCCGACCCCGACGCGGGCCCGGATGCCTTGCTCAACGACGCCACCGAATGGCTGGCGTACGCCCATGTGTCCCTCCAGTTCCTCTCCGAGCGCGTCCACGAGCGCGGCGGCGCGGATGCGCGGCGCCTGCCGATCATGCTGGATGGCATCGCCGCCCTGATCGATATGGGCGCACGCTGCGCCGCGCAGGCGCATCTGCGCATGCAATGGGAACAGGTGCGCGATGCGGCTGAGCATCCTGGCGAGGAGTCCAGCGACGTGGTGTGCGATGGCGTCGACAACTAGAGACGTCTGAAACCTGCTGGCGGCGCGCTACAGCATCTGCCGCACTTCCATCACCGCCGCCAGCTTCTCCACCAGCTCCCCATGCGTAAACGGCTTCGCCAGCATCTGCAGCCCCGGATCCAGCCGCCCCTGATGCACGATCGCCTGCCGCGCATAGCCGCTGACGAACAGCACCTTCAGCGCCGGACGCAGCGCCAGCGCCTGTTCCGCCAGCTCGCGGCCGTTCATGCCGGGCAGGCCGACGTCGGTGAACAGCAGGTCCACCTCCGCGTGCTGCGCGAGCAGCAGCAGGGCGGTGGGCGCATCTTCGGCGGCCAGCACCTGGTAGCCGAGTTCGCGCAGCAGCAGGCAGCTGTAGTCGCGTACGTCGGGGTTGTCTTCCACCACCAGTACGGTGTGGCCGCCGGCGACGTCGGGCAGCGGTTGCGCGGAGGGTTCCGTCACCGCCTGCTCCGCGGTCAGGCGTGGCAGGTGGATGCGCACCGTGGTGCCGTGGCCGGCCTCGCTCTGCAGCGTGACGAAGCCGCCGGACTGGCGCACGAAGCCGTACACCTGCGACAGCCCCAGCCCCGTGCCGTGGCCGGTCGGCTTGGTGGTGAAGAACGGTTCGAATACGCGCTCGCGCACGTCGGAGGCCATGCCGGCGCCGGTATCGGTCACGCTCAGGCGCGCGTATGCGCCCGGCATGGCTTCCTGCGAGGCTTCCTCGCGGGCGGTGTCGGCATCGATATGGACGTTGGCGGTTTCGATGCGCAAGCGCCCGCCATGGGGCATGGCATCGCGCGCATTCACCACCAGGTTGAGCAGGGCGCTTTCCAGCTGGTTGCCGTCGGCGTTCACCTGCCACAGGTCGTTCGCCAGCACCGTTTCGATCGCGATGCTCTCGCCCAGCGTGCGCGCGAGCAGGTCGGACATGCCCAGCACCAGCCGGTTGGTATCCACCGGCCGCGGCTCCAGCGGCTGCCGCCGCGCGAAGGCGAGCAGGCGCTGGGTGAGGGTGGCTGCGCGGCGGGCGCCGAGCATCGCGTTGTCGGTGTAGCGGTGCGGATGCCCGGCCGTGCCTTGCGCACCTTGGCGCTGCATCAGCTCCAGGTTGCCGATGATCACGGTCAGCAGGTTGTTGAAGTCGTGCGCGATGCCGCCGGTGAGATGGCCGATCGCTTCCATCTTCTGCGCCTGGCGCAGTTGTTCTTCGGTCTTGGCGCGCTCGGCGATCTCGCTGGCGACGCGCTCTTCCAGGGTGGCATTGAGCCGGCGCAGCGCCTCGCGCGATTGCAGGATGTCGCGTTGCGCATCCAGCAGCTGGCCGGTGCGCTGGCGCAGGCGGCGTTCGGTCTGCTCGGCCTGTTCGCGCAGCGTGCGCTCGCGTTCGGCGGCTTCGCGGCGCATGGCCGCCAGGGCGACGTGGCTCTGCACGCGCACCAGCAGTTCGCGCGCGGTGAAGGGCTTGACCAGGTAGTCGTCGGCGCCGGCCTCAATGCCTTCGATCTTCGCTTCCTCGCCGGCACGTGCCGACAGCAGCACCGCCGGCAGCAGGGCGAGTGCGGGGTCGGCACGCAGCGCCTGCACCAGGGCCAGGCCGTCCAGGCGCGGCATCATCACGTCGGCCAGCAGCAGCGACGGCCGTTCGCGGCGGATCGCCGCCAGCGCCGCCTCGCCGTCGGCCACGCACTCCACGCGCCAGCCGGCTTCCTGCAGCAGGCGCTGTACGTACTGGCGCATGTCCTGGTTGTCGTCGGCGAGCAGGATGTATTCGCCGCTGGCGCCCTCCGGCGCCGGCACGTACGGCGCCGGCGCCACGCTGGCGGACAGCCATTGCGCGGCTTCGTCGACATAGGGCGCGGCATGGCGGGCGGGCGAGGGTGTGCTGTCGGATTCGAACACGCGCGCGGCATCGAGATGCGCCTTGCCCAGGGGAATGCGCACGGTAAGCGTGGTGCCGCGGCCTTCCGCGCTCACGGCTTCGAGCTGGCCGCCGTGCAAGCTCACCAGTTCGCGCACCAGCGCCAGGCCGATGCCGCTGCCTTCGATGCTGCGGCCGCGCGCGCCTTCCACGCGGTGGAAGCGCTCGAACAGGCGCGGCATCTCTTCGGCGGGAATGCCGGTGCCGGTGTCGCTCACCTCCAGCGCCAGGCAGCCTTCCTGCGGCGACAGCGTCACCACGATGCCGCCTTCGAAGGTGAACTTGAACGCGTTGGAAACCAGGTTCAGCACGACCTTTTCCCACATCTCCCGGTCCACGTAAGCCGGCGGCAAGCCGGCGGGGCAGGCCACGGTAAGCATCAGCCCGGCCTTCTCGATGGCGGAGCGGAAACTGCTGGCCAGTTCGGCGGTGAGTGCCGAAAGGTCGGTCGGCTCGTAGCGCGCCTGCGCGCGGCCGGCTTCGATGCGCGCGAAATCCAGCAGCGTATTGACCAGCTTCAGCAGGCGCAGCCCATTGCGATGGGCCAGTTCCACCAGGCTGCGCGATGCGGCCGGCGCGGTTTCCTCCCGTGCCAGCCATTCCTCCAGCGGCCCCAGCATCAAGGTCAGCGGCGTGCGGAATTCGTGGCTGACGTTGGAGAAGAACAGGGTCTTGGCCTGGTCCAGCCGCGCCAGTTCCTGCGCGCGGCGGCGTTCCTGTTCCAGCGCGTCGGCCTGCGCGATGGCGGCGCCGACCTGGCCGGCGGCCAGTTCGAGAAAACTTGCGTACGCCGCGTCGTACAAGCGATACGGATTGAGCCCGACCACCAGCACCGCCGCGCGGCCATGTTCGCCCGCCGCCGCGATCGGCAGCAGCACCGCCTGGCTGGGCGGCAGCGGCCAGGCGCCGCGCGGCAGTTGCATGCGAAAGCGCGAGGAGAGGTCGTGCATGTGCAGCGGATGCCCCGCGGCCAGCGCGCGCGCCAGTGGCCAGCTGCGCTCGTCGCCGGGCAGGATGCGCCGCGGTGCGATGCTTTCGCCCGCGGAGGTACCGTCACTGGCGGCCAGCACGAAGGCGCCATCCGGCTCGGCCACATAGATCGCCGCGAACGGCACGTCGTGCGCATTGGCGGCGAGCGCGGCGGCGCTGCGCTCGCAGCTGTCCTGCCAGCCGTGCGCATGCATGGTGCTGGCGGCCTGTTCGCGCAAGGTGGCAAGCTGGCGGTCGCCGATCACACGGCGGGTGTCGTCGGTGTTGACGCAGATGATGCCGCCGGGGCGGCCGTCGTCGTCGGGCAGGGGGCTGAAGGAGAACGTGTAGTAGGTCTCTTCCGGGTAGCCGTTGCGCTCCATGATCAGCAGCTGCCCTTCGACGTAGATGCCTTCGCCGCCGGCCAGCACCTGGGCCAGGCGCGGCGCGATGTAGTCCTGGATTTCCGGCCAGACCTCGTCGATCGTGCGCCCCAGCGCCCAGGGATGCTTGCCGCCGATGATCGCGCGATAAGCGTCGTTGTAGAGATACACCTGCCGCGGTCCCCAGCCCACCCACATCGGGTGGCGCGACGACAGCATGATGCGCACCGCCGTCTGCAGGCTGCGCGGCCACTGCGCGGGCGCGCCCAGCGTGGCGGACCAGTCGTGCGCCCGTATCAGCTCGCCCATCTGGCTGCCGCCGAGGAAGTCCCTGTGCGCGCTGATCTCCACGTTCGACGCTCTCAGATGAGGATGTTTCTGTTTGATTGTTCTGATGTGGTTGCAAAGTGAACGGCGTTACGCGTGCAACTACTTTCGCAAGGCAGCCGGCTGTGATTTAGTTCACGCCGTCGCGGCCGCGCCAGGGAGCGGTTTCGCCGATGTGGGAAGCGTTGCGCAGATGGTGTGGATATCACGTCATCGTCACGCCAGCGTCGCGTCGAACACGTTGCCATGCGCTGCATTCGAGCCTGTCTCGTTGGCGTCGGTTCACCATGAACGGTGTTGCCTGTTACCCATCTAGCCTCAAGGAGCAACGGCCCGCGATGGACAAACTCGAGACCTTGATCGACCTGCTCACCCGCGGCGAGCTGGAACGCGCAGAACTGGCGCAACGCGCCGAGCGTGTGCGCAACGCGGCCAGCGACGCCGAGCTTGCCTGGCTGCACGGCGAAGGCCAGCCGCAGCTCATGCAGGCTTCGCTGCTGTTCCGCCTGAAGGACTTCCTGCTCACCAGCGACCAATTGCAGGTGCTGCACGAATGCATCAGCGACAGCCTGGACGAACCGCTGCCGCCGTTCCCGGCCGACCGGCGCGATTTCTGGTCGGACGACTACTTCGAATGGCTGGACGAGATTGTCGCCGCGCGCGGGCTGGAAGTGATGATGCTGCCCGACAGCGTGGACGACAAACTCGCGGCCCTGGTGGTGCGGCGCGAGGACACGCCACGCGTGCTGGTGCTGGCCGATGCGCTGAAGCTGATTGTCGAGAAATCGACGCAGCGGCGTTACGCCTGAGCCGCCGCGTGGCGCGTCCTCTTGCGACGCCGATCAACAACGGCGCCATCGCGGGCGAGCAGACTGCGCCGTCCGCGCATGGACGCTCCGGCGCTTGCGGTTTCATCCGGGTGTGCATGCGTGGCTGTCCATTCCGGACGTCCCCATCCGCACCCTACGGAGACCTGCATGAAGCATTCCCCCGCATGGAAGTTCGCTCCCCTCGTCTGCGCCTTGCTCGCCGCCTTGCCGTTGGCGCCGGCTTATGCCGCAGGCCACACGTATTACGTCGCCACGAATGGCAATGACAACGCCGCCGGTACGCTGGATGCGCCGTGGCGCACGATCGGCCGCGCAACGCGCGGCGTGATTGCCGGCGACACCGTCTATGTGCGTGGTGGCACCTATGCCGAGACGATCGACGTCAACACCTCCGGTTCCGCCGCGGCCGGTCCCATCGTGTTTGCAAGCTATCCGGGCGAAAAGGCCGCAGTCAGCGGCAGCGGCCTCACCGTGCCGGCCAACGCGATGCGCGGCCTGTGGAACCTCAACAACGTCAGCTACGTGACGGTGCAGGGTTTCGACGTGGGCAACTACGGCACGTCCAGCAGCACGGCCACGCCGGTGGGCATCTACATCAATGGAGGCGGCACCCAGGTGAATATCCTCGGCAACCGCGTGCACGACATCGCCAACGGCATCGAAAGCTGCCCCAACGGCAATGCGTTCGGCATCGAGGTCTATGCCAACGACGCGGCCAACTCGATCAACCAGCTCACCATCAGCGGCAATGAGGTGGACCATCTGCGCACGGGCTGCAGCGAGTCGCTCTCGCTCACCGGCAACGTGGAGCAGTGGACGATCAGCAACAACGCGGTGCACGACAACGACAACATCGGCATCGCGGCGCTCGGCTTCGAGACCATGTCCGGCCGCAATGGCGGCACGTTCCAGAGCCAGGCGCGCGACGGCGTGATCAGCGGCAACTCGGTGTACAACATCAGCTCGCAGGGCAATGCGGCGTATCCCGCGGGCGACTTCTCCGCCGACGGCATCTACGTCGAAGGCGGCACGCGGGTGACCATCGAGCGCAACGTGGTCAGCCGGGCGGACCTGGGCATCGAGCTGGCCAGCGAAACCAGGAACAAGTTCAGCAGCGACGTGAACGTGCGCAACAACCTGGTGATGTTCTCCCATATCACCGGCATCTCGATCGGCGGTGCGGCCTCGGGCAATGGCGGCATGCAGAACGCCACCATCGTCAACAACACGCTGTTCCGCAACGACCAGCAGGCCAGCGGCAGCGGCGAGTTCCAGATCCAGTTCCACGTCAGCGGCACGGTGTTCGAAAACAACCTGCTGTACGCCACCGCCGACGGCCTGCTGGTGAACTTCTGGCCGAAGACCACCAGCAATGCCGGCTATGCCAATCCGGGCACGATCGAGCACAACCTGTATTTCGCCGACGGCGGCGCGGGGAATGCCAACTGGGTGTGGCTGGGCAAGAGCTACACCGGCATCGCCGGCTATCGCACCGCCAGCGGGGCAGACAAGCTCACCTTGCTGGTGAATCCGCAGTTCGCCAGCTTGACCATGCCGGATCTGCACGTGGGCAGCGGCTCGGCGGCGCGTGGCGCGGGGCTGGCGTTGCCGGCGTCCACGGTGGGAACGGTAGATTTCGACGGGCAGCCGCGGCTGAGCGCGGCGGGCAAGATCGATATCGGCGCCTACCAGCAGCCGTAATCCGCCTCACCCTTCATCTCCCTCTCCCCGCCGGGGAGAGGGTCGGGGTGAGGGGCCGGGCGGAGCGTAGAAGCGGAAGCGGAAAGCGTGCGTCGCTTCGTCGATCCGTTATGGCTAGCACCCGCCCCTCATCCGCTGCGACCGAAGGGAGTCCCCGTGGGACCGGCACCTTCTCCCCGGAGGGGAGAAGGGCTTCAATAGTAAGGCTTATCCCTGCTTGACCGTATTCGCCGGCACAAACGTATACCCCATCCCCTGCAAGCCCTCGACAATCTGCTTGAGGTAATTGATGTTCACATAGGGATGGAAGAAGAAGCTCTGCACGCTGTCCTGCACCACCGTATTGACGTTGGCGCTGGCCAGGATGTCCGCCGGGAGGCGCGCCGGATTGTTGTTGAACGCCTCGGTCTCCACGTTGCCCAGCTGCTCGCCGATCACCACGCTGCCGTAGACGTCGCGCACCAGGTAGGGGAAGAACTGGCCGTAGATCTTGGTGTAGTCCGGCGTGCCCGTGCCGCAGGCGCCGTTCGGGCACCAGCCGCCCGCATACAGGCCGCGGTCGTAGCGCGCGGAGAACATGCTGTTGATGACTTTGTAGTCCACCGCCGAGGCCGCGTAGTGCGGCGGCTCGAAGATGGTCGGCGCCAGGAAGCCGGCGGCGGCGAAGTCCATCAGGCCCTTGGTGATGCGGCCCTGGGTCCAGAGCGCCGAATCCTCGGCCGGCGGCGCGTCGTACAGCACGTAGTTGTCGGGGCTGATGTGCGAGCGGTAGAACTCGAAATCGTCCGCCGACACGCCGCTGTAGGGATTGGCCACGTTGGAGTACTGATGCGTATAGCCATGCATCAGGATGGTGCCGCCCTTGGACTGCATGTACTTCAGCGCGCTCACCACGTTGCGCGCCTGCGACAGGTGGATCGCCTGCGGCACGCCGTTGTTGTAGAAGCCCTTCGGGTCGAGATAGTACGGAATTACCGCGACCGTGAACGGCACGCCCTTGCTCGACAGGTAATCGGCGATCGCCCGCAGCGCGGCCGGATCGTCGGTGGCGTTGACGTCCTCGATGCGCACCAGCGCCCGCTTGCGCGCCAGCATCGACGGATTGGACACCTTGCCGATCAGGTCGGCCGCGATCAGGTAGCGATCGTTCATGCCGATATAGCTGAAGGGGATCTCGCCGATATAGGTGAGGTTCGCACCCTTGGTCGCCCAGTTCACCGTGCCGCCGGTGTCGTTGGTCGCCACGGCCACGGCCGTCGCCTTGGTCGGATCGGTGATGCTCGTCTGCAGCAGGCCCGACGGCACCGCCAGCGCGTTGCGCTGGATCGCCACGCCCTTGTAGGTGACGGTGAGCGTATTGCTGAAGTCGAAGAACATCGGCGAGAAGCCATACTGCGCGGCGAAATTCGGCGAGCGCGCGGCCAGCTGCCAGATGTTGTCGTTCATCCACAGCACCGGCTTGGTGGTGGCCAGCACGTCGTCGAGCATCGCGGTCGGCAGCGGTTCGTCATAGGTCGAACCGACATAGACCAGGCCGGTGTAGTTGTTGAGTTCGCCGGCGGTGTAGCTGGCGGCCGTGTGCAGCGTGTACTTGCTGCCGTGCGAAACGAGATTGGCCGCCATCACCGCATAGGCTTCGCCCAGCCAGGCCCACGCGCCGGTGCTGTCGTACAGCACCAGGGTGTTCTGGCTGGGATTGGCGCCGGGTGCGCCGGCGAAGGCGTTCGCCGGTGCGCCGAGCAGGATGCTCAGCGATACATTGCGCTGCACCGAGCCGGACGCGGTCAGCGTCGACACCGACTTCTGCGCGGTCTTCATCGACGGTGCGACCACGAGCGAGCGCGGCGGCGCCGGCAGCAACTGCATGTCGGCGTGTTCGGCCAGCTGTGCATGGACAGGAGAGGTCAAGCCGGCTGCCGTGGTTAACACCAGGGCGGCACTGGCGAGAAGAGACCTCACGACGGAGGGCTTGAGGCGGGACCTGGTCATGGGAAATCCTCACATGCTGCGATGGAAATCGACGCAAGCCACGAATGCCCCCGTGCTTGCGCGCATGGCGGAGAACGATTTTCCGAAGCCCAGGTCCCTGTTCCCGAGAGTGGAGAGGCATCGCCCCCAAGTTGAAGCTTACGGGCCTGGAATGCGCGTTTTTATTGGTCTGTCGAGGTATGGCTTTTAGTCAATCGTCAGGCAGCCCGGCGCGACCCCAATATGCGACCCGGACGCAACACCCATCGCAGGTCGAAAACCACCACGCGGACTCCTCAGCCGACACGTCTATCCGGGAACCAGGGACCCCGGACGACCGCTCTTCCCCGCCGTTTGCGCGGCGGCAGCGCGGCGCCGGACATCTGGGCCAGGACACGCGTCGCCATCCTTAAGGGGGAAGGAGTCATGCAGGACATCCTGATCATCTGCGGCACCCGCCCGGAAATCATCAAGCTTGCGCCGGTCTACCACGCGCTGCGCAACAGCGGCTGGGCGCGGCCGGTATGGCTGCACACCGGCCAGCACGACGACATGGCGCGGCAGATGCTCGCCTGTTTCGATATCCAGCCGGATATCGAACTGTCACGCGGAGGTGACACCCTGGCGCAGTTCAGCACGCGCTGCCGCGAACTGCTGGACGAGGTGATGGCCAGCCGGCCGTGGTCGCTGGTGATGGTGCAGGGCGATACCGAAAGCACCTTCCTGGGCGCGCTCGCCGGTTTCTACCACCGCGTGCCGGTGGCGCACGTCGAAGCGGGCCTGCGCACCTACGACCTGGCGCGGCCGTTCCCGGAAGAAGGCCTGCGGCAGATGGTCAGCCGCATCGCCAGTTTCCATTTCGCGCCGACCGCGCGCGCCTCGCAGGCGCTGCAGGCCGAAGCCGTGCCGGACGAGCGCGTGTTCATCACCGGCAATACAGTGATCGACGCGCAGCACTGGGTCACGCGCCATCGCCGCATCCAGCGCGGACATGCGGGGCGCGGCCATCTGCTGGTCACCGCGCACCGGCGCGAGAACTGGGGCAGCGACCTGCGCGAGATCTGCTACGCCATCGCCGACGTGGCCAGCCACCATCCGGAACTGCAGATCCTGTTCCCGGTGCATCTGAACCCGACGGTGAGCAAGCCGGTGCACGCCATCCTGGGCGAGCTGGGCAACGTGCACCTGAGCGGCCCGTTCGACTACCTGCGCATGCAGCAGGCGCTGATCGACGCGTGGCTGGTACTGACCGATTCCGGCGGCCTGCAGGAAGAAGCACCCACCTTCGGCGTGCCGCTGCTGGTGCTGCGCACCGAGACCGAGCGGCCGGAAGCGATCGAAGGCGGCTGCGCGCGGCTGGCGGGCACGCGGCGCGCGTCGATCGTGAAACAGATCGAAGACCTGTGGGACGACGGCGAGGCCTACGGCGCCATGGCGCGCGCGGGCAATCCATTCGGCGACGGCCGGGCCAGCGATCGCATCGTGGATCTGCTGCAGGGGGCGCTGGAGGGCGGCGAACGCCGGCGCGAAGCGGTCTGACAGGGGAGAACACTAAGGATGTGGTGGCTGGATGCATTCACGACCTACCTGTACGGCCTGAGCGTGGCCGTATCGGCGATCGCCATACTCATGCTGCTGAGCGGCATGGACGATCTGTTCATCGACCTCGTGTACTGGACGCGGCGCACGTGGAAGGCGCTGGTGGTGTACCGCCGGCACGAGCGCACCTACTACCACGAGCTGTACCGGCCGGCGGAAAAGCCGCTGGCCATCATGGTGCCGGCCTGGCACGAGACCGGCGTGATCGGGCACATGGCCGAGCTGGCCGCCAGCACGCTGGACTACGAGAACTACCACATCTTCGTCGGCACCTATCCGAACGACGCCGACACGCAGCGCGACGTGGACGAAGTGAGCGCGCGCTTCCCCAACGTGCATAAAGTGGTGTGCGCGCGGCCGGGTCCGACCAGCAAGGCCGACTGCCTCAACAACGTGCTCGACGCGATTCTGCAGTTCGAGCGCCGCGCCAAGCTGAGCTTCGAGGGTTTCATCCTGCACGATGCGGAGGACGTGGTCTGCGCGATGGAGCTGCGCCTGTTCAACTACCTGGTGGGCCGCAAGGACCTGATCCAGATTCCGGTGTATCCGTTCGAGCGGCAGTGGAACAACTTCACCAGCCTGCATTACCTGGACGAATTCGCCGAACTGCATGGCAAAGATGTACCGGTGCGCGAGGCGCTGGCCGGCCAGGTGCCCAGCGCGGGCGTCGGCACCTGCTTCAGCCGGCGCGCGGTGCTGGCGCTGATCGAGGAAGGCAACGGCGTCGCCTTCGACGTGCAGAGCCTGACCGAGGACTACGACATCGGCCTGCGCCTGAAGGCGCGCGGCATGCAGGAGATCTTCGTGCGCTTCCCGGTGCTGCGCTACCGCAAGCACCAGAAGCCGCCGCCGTTCGGGCAGAGCCGGCGCGAATCCAACGTGATCTGCGTGCGCGAATATTTCCCCGACCGCCTTTCGACCGCGGTGCGGCAGAAGTCGCGCTGGATCATCGGCATCGTCTACCAGGGCTACCGCACGCATGGCTGGAAGTGGCGGCACGGCCTGGTGCTGAATTATTTCCTGTGGCGCGACCGCAAGGGCGCCATCGCCAACTTCGTCAGCTTCGGCGCGATGCTGGTGCTGGCGCAGCTGCTGGTCATCGGCACGGTGCAGCAGCTGTGGCCGGGCGCGCCGCGCTTCCTGTCGATCTTCGAAGGGCAGCATTGGCTGGACATGGTGCTGTACGCCAATGCGGGCCTGATGGCCAACCGCATCCTGCAGCGCATCGTGTTCGTCACCGCGTACTACGGGGTGAAGCAGGGCCTGCTGGCGATCCCGCGGCTGCTGTGGAGCAACCTGGTCAACTTCCTGGCCAACTGGCGCGCGATCAAGCAGATCCTGCAGACCGGCGATCCGCGCCGCGTGGCCTGGGACAAGACCACCCACGATTTCCCCAGCATCGGCGGCGAGAACCGCTCCAAGCGCTCGCTGGACGAATTGCTGGTGACCCAGGGCGCGCTCACCGAGGCGCGCCTGCGCCAGGCGCGCGCGCAGCCGATCGAAGGCCTGCATCCGGGCAGCACGCTGATCCACCAGGGCGTGATCACCGCCGAGCAGCTGGCGCGGCCGATCGCCGAACAGGCCGGCGTGGATACCGAGACGGTGGACGCCGAGACCTTGGCGCCTGAACTCTTCACCGCGATGCCCGCGGCCGTGGCCTTGCAGTACGCGGTGCTGCCGCTGCGCGTGGACGGCGGCACGCTGGTGCTGGCGAGCGAGTCGTACGTCGACCCGGTGTCGCTGGCGGCGATCGCGCGCAAGCTGGACCGGCCGGTGCGCTACGTGATCGCGCACAAGGGCCAGGTCACGGTGGGGCTGCGCCGCTGGTACGCGCAGTCGCCGGAGCGCGAGCACGATCCGCGCAAGCTGCTGGAGGCCGCCGCACGCAGCGGGCGCATCGGCGCCGAACGCGCGCGGCAGCTGTGGGACGACTACGTTTCCCGGCAGGTGATGCTGGGCGAGATCCTGGTGGCGCAGGGGCACCTGGATGAAGTGGCATTCAAGGCATTGCTGTTGAGCCATGCGCGCAGCGGGCAACCGCTGGGTGCGTTCCTGGTGGCCCAGGGAGTGATCGGCCAGGACACGCTCGACCGCTTGCTGGCCCTGCAATCGGCGCTGCAACCCAGCCTCGCGGCGCTCCTGGAGAAGGAGGCCGCCCCGCCGGTGCAGCAGGTTATGCAGTGGACGGAGCGCGTGGCATGAAACGCCCATGGCCGACTCGTTGTGCGGCCGCGCTGTTCGCCATGGCACCGGCCCTGCCGCTTTGCGCGGCGGGCCAGCAGCCGGACAGCGCCAGCCGTTACCAGCAATTCCTGTTGTATCCCCATCGCCAGGCCGGCTTCGCCGCGCTGCGCGCCAACGACGAGCGCACCGCGCTGGCCGAATTCGAGCGCGCCCGCGCGCTGGCGCCGCAGAGCATCGACACCGCGCTGGACCTGGCCGAGGCATATCGCCATTTCGGCCATGCCGACAAGGCGCGCACGGTGCTGGACGACCAGCGCCGCTATACGCCGGCCGATCCGCGCCTGCGCGCGCCGCCGCCGGCCGAGGCCGCGGTGGACTGCAAGGTCGACAACCGGCCGGTGTGCCGTGCGCAACGCGGCTTCGACGCCTTGCAGGCGGGCCAGCTCGATCGCACGCAGGCGGAACTGGCCGCGGCGGATTTCGCCAAGACCAGCGAAGGCCTGGCACTGCGCCGCGCGCTGGTGCAGCGCTCGATCTATCTGGGCGATCGCAACCGCGCCGCGCAGCAGCTGGCGGCGCTGGATCAGCTGGGGCAGATCGGCCCCGACGAACGCGCGCAATGGTTCAACCTGTTGCTGATGCAGGGCAGGGCGCTGGAAGCGCGCGACCTGCAGGCGCGTGGCGGACTCGGCGCGCCGGCACAGGAACTGGCCGTGGCGCTGGGCCTGTCCGCCGCGGGCGAACGCAAGGCGCTGGAAGACTATCTCGCCGTGCACCAGCCGGCCTTCGACGACGAGAAGGACGAGCGGCAATGGGTGAACCTGCTGGCGCAGGTGGGGCGCGCGCGGCCGGAACTGCTGGATCTGTACGAAGCGCGCTTCCCGGCCAATGCGGCCTGGCAGGCGCGTTCGTCGCTGCCGCTGGCGCTGGCGCGCCACGACGATGGCGCGACGCAGCGCCTGCTGGCGCGGCTGCCCAAGGACAGCTATCGCGAGGAGCGTTTCTCGCTGGCGCTGGCGCAAGGGCGCTATGAGGACGCGCGCGAACAGGCCGAGGCGCTGGTGGCGCAGCCGGACGGGCATCGCCTGCTCGATCCGCTCAGCTATCGCCTGATGGATGCCGGCGCGCCGGACCAGGCCGAGCGGCTGCTGCTGGCCTCGTATCCGTTCGGCGGCAATCCGCAGGCCGGCACCTTGTTCGCGCGGCTGGCGGTGCTGGCGGCCAAGCAGGCCGCCGCGTTCTCCGCCGCCGACCGCGCGCGCCTGGCGCGGCCGCTGGACAGCGTGCCGCTGCGCATCGTGCAGGTGCCGATCCTGGCCGCGCTGCGCGACTGCGACGGCATCCGCCAGGTGATGTCGGACCTCTCGCCCGACTATCCGGCGGAACTGTGGCGCCAGCTCGGCGACTGCTACGGCAACGACCGCCCCGGCCTGGCCGAATACGCCTACGCCGAAGCGAACAAGCGCAAGCCCGACCCCGACACCACGCGCGCGCTGGCCTACCAGGCCTACGGCGCACGCGACTACGCCACCGCCCTGCAGGCCTGGCGCGCGGTGCCGGTCGAGCATATGAAGACCGACGACCTGCTCGCCGCGGCGACCACGGCGATGAGCGCCGAGCAGCCCGGCGTGGCGCGCGCCTGGCTGGACAGCTACGCGGCGCAGGGCGGGCGGCAGGACCACGCCTACTGGTGGCTGCGCGCGCAGGCCGACGAGCCGCGCGACCCGGCGCTGGCGCGCACCGATCTGGACAACGCCATCGCCCTGCATCCGGAAGCGCGCTACTACCAGCGCCTGGCGGCCTTGCAGACCCAGGCCGGCGAAACCCGTCCGGCCCTGCTCTCGCTGCAGCGCGCCGCCGTGCTGGCGCCAGACGACGACAAGCTCGCCGCGCAGCTCGGCTACGCCTATCTGCAGAATGGCTCGCCGGAGTTGGCGGTGGTGCAGTTCGAGCGTGCGCACCGCGCCAACCCGGACGACGCCAAGCTCACCTGGCAGTTGCTCTACGTGCACCAGAAGCTGGGCGACAGCAGCCAGGCGCGCAGCTATGCCGCGCAGGCGATCGACCAGCTCGACGCCGGCGGCACCGGCGCCGCCGACGCCACGGATGCCGCACAGAACGAAGGCCAGCAACGCTTCGAGCTGCGCCGCCTGCACGAGGACCTGGGCCGCAAGTGGCGCTTCAATGCCGACATGACGCTGGGTGACACGGTGTCGTCGGCGGCGAACGCGGCCAACCCTGGCCAGTCGTACCGCAGCTATTTCCAGATGGAAGGGCAGTACCGCTTCGATCCGCCGTGGAACGGCGCCGACATCAATACGCTGGCGGCCTATGCGCGCGTATTCGCCGGCAGCGGCAACGGCGGCTCGGTGTGGCCGATCCATGGCTGGATGCTGGGCGTGGGCGTGCACTGGAAACCGCTGACCACGCAGAACATCGTGCTGTCGGCCGAGCAGCAGACGCCGGTGTCCGGCAGCCGCTTCACCCGCAACGACACCCTGCTGCGCGCGGCCGGCTCCTGGTCGTTCGGCCCGCACCTCAACGACGATTGGCATGCCTCCGGCGGCGGCTGGTGGTCGCAGAACTTCTACGTGGACGTGGCGCGCTATCTGCGCGCCAAGCAGACGGTGCTGACCGCCGACTACCAGCTCGGCTGGCACCGCAAGCTGGCGGAGGGGCAGTCGATCGAGCCGTATGCGCGCGTGCAGTTCACCGGCATCGACCGCAACCGGGGCAGCTTCCAGCGCGACGGCCGCGTGGGCCTGGGCGTGCAATGGAACCTGTGGTTCGGCGAGACGCGCTACGACGCGTATCCGCATCGCTTCAGCGTGGCGGTGGAGGGGCAGCATGCCTTCACCAGCTATCTGCGCGAGAAGAACGCGGTGTTCCTGATCGTGAGGACCGCGTGGTGAGCCGGGCGCGGCGGTGGTGGTTGATGGTGGCGCTGCTGCTGGCGCCGTGGCTGGCGCAGGCCACCACGGCGGTGTTCTACCAGCCGCAGACGCGCGACCGCGAGGTGGCGGTGGCGCAGTGGCCGGGGTGGTTTGCGCAGTTGCGTGCGCGCGGCTTCGACACCCTGGTGGTGCAGTGGACGCAGTATGGCGATGCCTTCGCGGATCCCGCGGGGCATGCATGGCTGTTGCAGCGGGTTCGCGAAGCGCGCGCCGCCGGGTTGCGCGTCGTGCTGGGGCTGCACAGCGATCCGGCGTTCTTCCAGCGCCAGGAAATGCCGGCAACGGCGCTGGACGACTACCTGCGTTCACTGGCCCGCCAGGATGCCGAGGCGGCGCGCCGTTGGGCCGCCGAGCTGGGCGAGCAGGACATCGCCGGCTGGTACCTGCCGATGGAGATCGACGACCGCCGCTGGCGCGAGCCGGAAGCGCGCGAGGTGCTGCGCGATTACCTGGCGCTGGAGCGGCGGCAGCTGGACCGCGTATTGGCGCGGCCGGTGTTCGTGAGCACCTTCTTTGCCGGGCATATGGCGCCGGCGGCGTATGCGCAGCTGGTGGCGGACGTGCGTGGCAGCGGTGTGCAGGCGTGGGTGCAGGACGGTGCGGGGACGGCGCGGTTGAGCCGCGGCGAGAGTGCGGTGTATCTGGCTTCGGCGATGTCGTGCGATCGGAAGGGGGCGGCGGGTGTGGTGTATGAGGTGTTCCGGCAGACCGGGGGCGATGAGGCGTTCAAGGCGGAGCCGCTGGATGGGCGGGATGTGGAGGTGGCGCTGGTGCAGAGGGCGCCTTGTGGTGGAGACACGGCGTTTTTTGAGTTGCGGTATTTGCCGGAGATGGAGGCGTTGCGGCGCTAGAAAGCCCCGCCTAGTAAAACCCTTCGCCCCTTCGGGGAGAAGGTGGCGGCAGCCGGATGAGGGGTGGGTGCTCGCGGTGGAAGATCGACGAAGCGTCGCTTGCTTTGCTGCTTCGCTTCATCGCTCCGTAGGTCCCCCTCACCCCAACCCTCTCCCCGCGGGGGAGAGGGGGCAGGTTGCGCGAAGGCTTGAGTTCCCTGGCCGGAGGGGGAGGTCGGGCGAGGCTCGCGCGTGCCCCGCCAATCTGAATTGGTCTCTACGAATCCGTCCAAATTGGTTATGTACCGTCCGCGCGGCCGGCGCCTATCTTTGCCTCCAGCCGCGATAACGAAAAGTTGATGTCCCCACACTCAACGGTTTGACGCGGCCACCTTGGCTCGCCGGAAGCTCCCCACTTCCGTGCGAGTCCCTTCTTCCAGCCCAGTCGATCCGGAGTGAACCCTGTGTCCGCTTTGGTATCCGTGTCCGATGATTTGCTGGCGGCGGCGAGAACGATCTCGACCGGCGCCGCCGTATCCGGCGTTCCTTTTGCACTGGACGTAGCCGACCGCCGAGGCAAGGCGCATGCCCAAGCTGACACCAGGCTTGCGGCATCGGCCCGAACCGCCGAACAGGATTTCCCCGAGCGCATCCGGCTGCTGATCGAACGTGCCGGCGGCGTCGGCGCGCTGGCGCGCTGCTGCGGCGTCACCGCGCGCACGGTGAACAACTGGAGCCGCGGCCGCGGCGATATCTCGCGCCACCGCTGCGTGGTGCTGGCGCGGGCCATGGGCATCTCGGCGCTGTGGCTGGTCAGCGGCGAGGGCGGCATGACCGCCGACGACGTGCCGGCGGCGAACGCGCCGGCGCACAAGACCGGCGTCGATGCCGAACGGCTCGCGGCCGCCTTGCAGATGCTGCAGTCCTACATCGTGCTGGCCGGCGGCGCGCTGAGCGTTGCGCAGCGTGCCGAAGCCATCGTCGAGCTCTACACCATGCTCGCCGAGCCACCCGACGCCACGCGCGTCATCGCTTTCCACAAGAAGCTTGCCGGCTGTCTGCGCGGCAACGGTCAAGCGCCGCCCACCTGAGCGCAGGGGATCGACCTCGTGTTCGTGCACAGGCCTCCGCACGGGAGGTCGTGGAGGCCTGTGCGCCAAAACCGCCACGCCAGGCAGTTGCGGCCGCGGCGTGGTCCTCGCCGGTGCCGATGGCACCACCGCAGTGTCTTCGCGGCATCCGGGCCGCGGATATCCATCAAGCTATTCAAGGGGAGTCGCATGAACTACCAGCATCGGATTCGCTCGGCCCGATCCAGGGTCTGTCCGTCCGCCCTCGGCATGGCCCTGGCGCTCGCGCTGTACGGCGCCATGGCGCCGCCCGTGCATGCGCAGGCCACCACCGGCAGCATCTTCGGCCAGGCGCCGGCCGCCGCGGGCGGCACGGTGAAAGTGCAGAACGCATCGGGCGTGACGCGGCAGGTGGCGGTGGATGCATCGGGCCGCTATGCGATCGCCGCGCTGCCGCTAGGCACCTACACCGTCACCTTGCAGCGCGACGGGCAGACGGTCGACACGCGCACCGACGTCGAACTGCACGTCGGCGCGGGCACCGAGGTTTCCTTCGTGGCGCAGAACGCGCAGAACCTGGCCTCGGTGACGGTGACGGCGAACAGCCTGCCGGCGATCGACGTGACCCAGGTGGATTCGCGCACCGTGGTCACCTCGCAGCAGCTCGCGCGCTTGCCGCTGGCGCGCAGCGCCGAAGCGATCGCCTTGCTGGCGCCGGGAGCGGTGGAAGGCAGCGACACGTTCATGGGCATGGGCATGGGCGCGTCGTCGCCGCGCAAGTTTGTCTCGTTCGGCGGTTCGTCCGTCACCGAGAACGCGTATTACATCAACGGATTCAACACCACCGATCCGATCAGCGGTTTCGGCGGCCTGACCTTGCCTTACGGTTCGATCGACCAGGAGGAAATCCTCAGCGGCGGCTATGGCGCGGCGTACGGCCGCTCCGACGGCGGTGTGATCAGCCAGGTGGGCAAGCGCGGTACCAACGAGTGGCATGTCGGCGGGCAGGTGTTGTGGAAGCCGAAGGGGCTGCAGGGCGATCCGCGCGACATCTACTACGGCGAAGGCAGCCCCAAGGCCGGGCAGCTGTATTGGCGGCGCGGCGACAACAAGTCCACCACCACCACGGTCGATGCCTATGTCGGCGGCCCGCTGATCAAGGACAAGCTGTATGTGTTCACCTCGGTCGAGGGCGAACGCATCCAGGGCACAGGCGCATCGGCAGGCATGCCTTCGGGTGCGGTCGGTTCGGTGGCGGGCGTGGGCTTCAACCTGGCGCCGAGCTACAACAACCATAGCCGGCTGAACGATCCGAAGTGGTACACCAAGCTGGACTGGAACATCACCGACAGCAACCTGCTCGAGCTGACCGGCGCGTCGAACAAATCGTCCTACCGCGGCAATCTGTACCAATACGACTACGCCACCGGCAAGGAAGGGCCGTTCGATCACCACGACCTGAACATCAAGGACGGTTCGGACCTGTATCTGGGCAAGTTCACCAGCTACCTCACCGACTCGCTGACGCTGTCGGTGCTGTACGGCAAGATGAAGGGCACGCATTACAACGAGCTGCCGGGTTACGACCCGACGCTCAGTCCGATCATCGGGCAGTCCTCGCAGAATCCCGCGCTCACCGGCGGCTCCTCCTACGGCAATGCGCAGACCGTGGTGCAGCTGTTCGATCCGCAGCACATCACCAAGAACACCAACCTGCGCCTGGACCTGAGCTACAAGCTGGGCGACCACACCCTGACCGCGGGCATCGACAACCAGGACGTGCGCGACATCCACGATGGCCAGTTCACTTCCGGCCCCGGCTTCGGATGGGCGTATGCGTCCGGCGATCCGAACACCTGGATCACCGGCGGCCCGGACGCGAACGGACCGGGTTGGCAAGGTTATCCGTGGGTGCGCCCGCCGGGCGGCTATGCGGGCGGCTCGACCGGCTATTACGTTTCCAGGCAGGTGTTCGCCAACAGCGCTTCGGTGCGGGTGAAACAGCAGGCGCAATACATCGAGGACGCCTGGCAGATCAACGACCGCTGGCTGGTGAAGATCGGCCTGCGCAACGACGAGTTCACCAACTACAACGGCGCCGGCACGCCTTATCTGCGGCTCACCCATTCGCAGCTGGCGCCGCGGCTCGGCTTCACCTGGGACGTCAACGGCGATTCCAGCCTGAAGGTGTATGGCAATGCCGGCCGCTATTACCTGGCGGTGCCGGCATCGGTGGCCTTGCGTTCGGCGGGTTCGTCCACCTTTACCAACGTGTATTACACCTACACCGGCATCGATCCGAAGACCGGCTATCCCACCGGGCTGACGCCGATCGACACCTACCGCGGCCTGGAACAGCCGATCTCTGCCAATCTCGAATACGGCCAGCCGCGCGATCCGAAGACGGCCGCGGCCACCAATATCAAATCGGAATACCAGGACGAACTGATCCTCGGCTTCGACAAGAAGCTGGGCGATGCCTGGGTGTACGGTGCCAAGGCCACCTGGCGCAAGCTCGGCCGCGCCATCGACGACTGGGGCGACACCGGCCGCATCGCGGCGAAGATGGCCGAGCTGGGCATGAACGATTACGACAAGGTCAATGGCATCCAGGGCAGCTACCTGATCAACCCGGGCAGCAACCCGGTCATCCAGGTGCCGAAACTGTCCGGCGGCTACTACGAGGTGCCGCTGGACTGGAAGAAGGACATGGGCTTCAACACCACGCTCAAGCGCAAGTACTACGCGCTGGAGATGTACCTGGAGCATCCGTTCGACGGCAAGTGGTACGGCAAGCTCGATTACCTGTTCTCGCGCAACTACGGCAATACCGAAGGCCAGGTGCGTTCGGATATCGGCCAGACCGACGTGTCGGCGACGGTGGACTGGGATTACACGCAGGTGATGGATTACGCCAACGGTGCGCTGTCGAACGACCGCACGCACCAGCTCAAAGCCTACGGCTACTACCAGGTGGCGCCGGAGTGGCTGGTCTCGGGCAACGTGGCGATCCTGTCCGGTGCGCCCAAGACCTGCCTGGGCCTGTACGGGGCGGACCAGACCAACCCCGGCCTGGGCTACGGCTCCTTCTACCATTTCTGCGGCGGCGTGCCGGTGGTGCCCGGCTACAAGCGCCAGCCCTGGACCTATCTGCTCAGCCTGGGCGCGCAGTACCGGCCGGCGTGGGGACGCCAGCGGCTGGGCTTCAGCGTGCAGATCTACAACGTGCTCAACAAGCAGGCGATCACGCAGACCAACGGGCGCTACGGCAGTTCCACCAGCGTGCGCCCGACCTACAACCTGCCGTTGTCCACACAGTCGCCGCGCTACGTGCAGTTCGGCATCACCTACGACTACTGAGCCCGGGTGGCGGGTGCCCGGCGCCAGTGCCGGGCACCTTGGCGGGCGTTTGCTTTGCGGAGCCATGGCAATGAACAAATCGATGCTTTTGGCGGCGCTGCTCTCCTTCGCTTGCGGCGAAGCAGTGGCATCCACGTCCACGCAAGCCCCCGAATTCGCCGGCATCGACCACTGGTTCAACTCACCGCCGTTGAGCATGTCGGCCCTGCGCGGCAAGGTCGTGCTGATCGATTTCTGGGCGTACTCCTGCATCAACTGCATCCGCGCGATGCCGCACGTCGAGCACCTGTACGAGACCTACAAGGACCAGGGCCTGGTGGTGGTCGGCGTGCACGCGCCGGAGTTCGATTTCGAGCGCGACCCGGCCAATGTGCAGGCGGCGATCGCGCGGGCCGGCGTCACCTATCCGGTGGCGATGGACAGCGGCTTGTCCACCTGGAACGCATGGCACAACCAGTTCTGGCCGGCGGAGTACCTGGTCGACCGCGACGGCAAGCTGATCGGCCATCACTATGGCGAAGGCGGCTACGACAAGATGGAGAACGCGATCCGGCTGCTGCTGGGCCTGGACATGCAGGCGCCGGAGAACACGGCGAACCAGTTCAAGCCGGGGCCGGGCGACACGCCGGAACTGCATCTGGGCAGCGCGGGACAGCAAGGCTTCGGCAACGCGGAAAGCGGCCGCGAAGGGACGCGGCGCTTCAGCGTTCCCGCGGCATTGGCGATGCACAAGTTCGCGCTCGGCGGCAGCTGGGAGATCACCCGCCAGTACGCCCGCACGGTGGGCACGGAGGTGGAACTGCAGCTGCGCTTCAAGGCTGCCAGGCTGTACATGGTGGCCAGCGCGGACAGCACCACTGCGCTGGAGGTGACCGTCGACGGCAACCCGCAACCGGCGATGGAAGTGCAGGGCAGCCGCCTTTACACGCTGTTCGACAGCCATGACGACCGCGAGCACGTGCTGCACCTGCGCATCCCGCGGGCGGGGCTGCGGGTGTACTCCTTCACGTTCGGCTGAGCGTGGGCACGCTTCGTGCAGCCGCGCCGCAGCATGCCCCGGGATTGCTGCGCACCCGGGTTGTGCGCAACCCTTATGGCCGACGCCATGGAGTGTGCGCCGGCATGTTTCTCGAACTCGACGGTCAAGGTCCGCAATACGCGCAGCTGGTCCGCGCGCTGAAGTCGTCCATTCTCGACGGGCGCATGCTCGCCGGCTCGCGTCTGCCGCCGACGCGCGAGTTCGCGCTCAACCTCGGCCTGTCGCGCACCACGGTGCTGGCGGCGTACGAGCAGCTGCGCGCCGAGGGCTTTATCAACGGCCGGGTGGGATCGGGCAGCTACGTCACGGGCCTGCAGCTGACGCCGTCGCTGCCGCGGCCGGCGAACGCGGCCGATACGGCCCAGTCGCGCTATGCCGAGCGGGCCCGGCTGTTCCGCGAGCGCAAGATCGCACGCTTGCATTACGGCCTGCGCTACGAAATGCGCTACGGCGACCCGCTGACCAATCCGGCCTTGAATGCCGCCTGGGGGCGCGAGCTGGCGCGCGCCGCCGCCTATTCGACGCTGGGCATCACCGGTTCGTGGGGCCTGCCTGCGCTGCGCCAGCAGATCTGCGCCTACCTGGCGCGCCGGCGCGGCCTGCTGACCGAGCCGGACAAGATCCTGATAGTCACCGGCACCCAGCAGGCGTATTCGCTGTGCGCGCGCGTGCTGCTCGACGAGGGCGACACGGCCGTGCTGGAAGAGCCGCATTATTTCGGCGCGTATCACGTGCTGCACGCGCATGGGGCGAAGCTGCATCCGGTGCGCTGCGACGACGACGGGCTGGTCTGCGACGAGTTGCCGGAGCAGGCGCCCAAGCTGATCTGCGTCACCCCTTCGCATCAGTTTCCCACCGGCGCCGTGCTGTCGCTGCCGCGCCGGCTGGAGCTGCTGCGCTACGCGGCGCGCAAGCAGTGCTGGATCATCGAGGACGACTACGACGGCGAGTTCCGCTACGACGCCCACCCGCTGGCCGCGCTGCGCTCGCTCGACGAAGGCGACCGGGTGATCTATGCGGGCACTTTTTCCAAGACC
Organism: Dyella marensis; assembly: GCF_049532885.1. NCBI lineage: Bacteria > Pseudomonadati > Pseudomonadota > Gammaproteobacteria > Lysobacterales > Rhodanobacteraceae > Dyella > Dyella marensis. The sequence goes on along the minus strand of NZ_CP064029.1, from coordinate 3,072,352 downwards.
TTGTTCGGCACGCTGCGCATGGGCTACCTGGTGATGCCGGAGGCGCTGCGCGAAGACCTCACCACCGCCAAGTACCTCAGCGACGTGTCGTCGCCCGGCATCGAGCAGGCCGCGCTGGCGCATTTCATGGAGAGTGGCGGTTTCGAGCGGCATCTGCGCCATGCGCGCAAGGAGCTGCAGTGCCGGCGCGAGGCCTTGATCGCCGGCCTGCGCCGCCATGCCGGCGACCGCGTGGAGATCGTGCATTCGCCGGCGGGCATGCATGTGGTGGCGTGGTTGAACGGCTACGACCACGAGCGGGCCGAGGCCTTGATGTGGTATGCGCACGAGCGCGGGCTGGGGCTGTATTCGATGGCGCCGCATTATTTCGCGCCGCCGAAGCGGCCGGGCCTGCTGCTGGGCTATTGCAGCCTGTCGGTGGCGGAGCTGCGCGATGCGATGCAGTTGCTGGGGGAGTGCCTGGATGCGGTGCCGACGTGAGTTGCGGCGGTGCTTGATTCATACGTTGTCGGAAAAAGAAAACGCCTCCGCAAGGAGGCGTTTTCTGTTCCGGCGCATGTTGGGGTTCGCTGCGCTCACCCCAACCTACGATAGAGCTGCGGTGCGGTCTTATTGCGGAACCTTCAGCGTCGAGATCGTCTGGTTCAGCGTGCCCCAGTAGGTCTTGGTGTACGGCACCATCTGCTCGGCGTAGTTCCACCAGAAAACGCCGCCGATGAAGCGCGAGTCCTTCATCGTATTGACCATCGGGTAGTAAGTCTTGATCAGGTTGGTCTGCACGGAAGCCGGCGCGCTCAGGCTCGAGGTGCCGATCTCGCCGAAGCCGACCTTGGCGTTCGGGAAGATGCCTTCCAGCGCGGTGAAGTCAGCCTGCCACGACGGCGACAGCCCCGGGCAGTCCTGGTAGGGGTAGTAGCTGAACAGGGCGTAGTCGGTCTGCTGGCGCACGGTCAGCGGCAGGAAGGTGGTCGGCCAGGTCTTCCAGTAGTCGACCGGCTTTTCCCAGCAGTTGGTGCCCTTGCTGTCGTCGTTGTAGTACAGCGTGATGGCGGTCTTGCCGCCAGCGGCCTTCACGATCTGGTGCGCGGCGGCGACCATCTGGCCGATCTGCGTTTCCTGCGCGTTGACCACCGAGTTGCTGCCGTTCGGGTTCGGACGCAGCCATTCGCCGTTGATCTCGTTGGCGATCTCCCACACGTCGACCAGGCCGTTGAGCTTGCCCACCAGCTCCTTGGTGCGCGCGGTGTAGGTGTTGATGTCGGTCGGGAAGTAGTACGAGTCCATGATCTCGCCCATGGTGTAAGCCACGGTGTGCAGCTTGACGAGGGCGGCGTAGTAGTCGGCGGTGCTGGTGTCCGGATCGAACACCACGCGCACCGTCGGGCGGTACGGCAGCTTGCTGAGCGAAGTAACGATGGCGTTGATGTTGGAAATGTCATCCACCGTCACGCCGTAGATCGGAGCCTTGATGGTGGTGGCGGCCTGGGCGTGCACGTCGGGGGACAGCGGAGCCGAGCCGGCGTAGAGCGCGGCCGAGGCGAGCAGGGAAGCAAGAAGGGTTTTTGCGGTGGTCTTGTTCATCAGATTTGATTTGAGTTCGCTTGCGTGGGCGATCCGTTCCCCCGGTGGGCTGCGGCGAAAAAAAGGCCGCAGCGATACATCGGTCGCCCCCGAAAGTCGGGCGGCCGGGCTTAAGTCGTGCGTTCCGCGCACTGGTGAAGGTCGTCCGTACAACGCAACCCCCGACCCCTGGGCCGTGGAGACCGAGGGGATGCGACGGATATCGACGCTGGGAGTGCCGGCGAAACGGCAGGAACCACCAGGAGCTCATCGCGGAACGACACCCTTCCGGTGTGCCCTTCCGCGTGGCTCCGCCCGTCCTGGAGCGGGCCGGACCGTATCACCCGGGAGACAACGCACCGGGCTTCGCTGACGGGGAGCAGTCTAGTTGCTCATCGTTACAAGTGATGAAATTTTAGTTAGCATGAATCACATGGATCGAGTCAAAGCATTCAATCCATGCGCAGGACTGTCGCCGGCCTTACATTGACGCAGCCAGTGCACGATCTTTCAGTCACTTGCGTGAGCGTGCGTGAAGCCACTGTATCGCTCATGTGACACGCGATCCGTTCATGTTACGTCACTCCGTGACACCCGCAGCCACAGGCTGCGGAATGCGCTTGTGCGCCATATCACGTTGGGAAAAAACACAAGCGCCATTCCCGGAAATCGCAAGCCGCTCTTGCCCAAGATGCGCGCTGGCATTCGCGCCGGTACGAGGGAGAGCAGGTGATGGGGTTGCGCACGTGGGTGGTGGTATTGGGGTGTTGCGTGTCGTCCGGCGCGGTTGGCGTTGCATTTGCCGATGCGCCAAGTGCGCAGGTGACGGTGCATGTGGATCGTCCGGGCGCGGTGATCCATCGCGAAATCTACGGCCAGTTCGCCGAGCAGCTCGGGCGCGGTATCGATGAAGGATTGTGGGTAGGCGAGAACTCGTCGATTCCGAATGTGCACGGCTTCCGCAAGGACGTGGTCGATGCATTGAAAGCCATCCACGTACCGGTGATCCGCTGGCCCGGCGGCTGCTTCGCCGACGAATACCACTGGCGCGACGGCATCGGCCCGCGCGACAAGCGCGCCGTGCGGCCCAATCACTCGTGGGGCGGCGAAGAGCACAATGCCGTCGGCACGCACGAGTTCATGGATTTCGCCGAGCTGGTGGGCGCGCAGACCTATCTGGCCGCCAATATGGGCACCGGTTCGCCGCGCGAGATGAGCGACTGGCTGGAATACGTGACCGGCAACGGGCAGACCGATCTCGCCCGCGAGCGCCGCGCGAACGGCCGCGACAAGCCGTGGCAGATCGCCTACCTGGGCATCGGCAACGAAAGCTGGGGCTGCGGCGGCAACATGCGCGGCGCGTACTACGCCGACCAGTACCGCCAGTACGCCACCTTTGCGCGCACCATGAGCGGTCCCGCCTTGCGCAAGGTGGCCAGCGGCGCCAATGCCGACGACTACGCCTGGACCGAAGCCGTGATGGCCGGCGCGGCGTCGCAGATCGACGCCTACGGCGTGCACTACTACACGCTGCCCACCGGCGACTGGAAGCACAAAGGCTCGGCGGTGGCGTTCGACGAGAACGCCTGGATCGCCACCTTGAAAGCCGCGCTGCGCATGGACGAACTGGTCTCCCGCCATAGCGCCATCATGGACAAGTACGACCCGGCGAAGCGCATCGCCCTGGCGGTGGACGAATGGGGTACCTGGTACGACACCGAGCCCGGCGACTCCGCGCTGTACCAGCAGAACAGCCTGCGCGACGCGATGGTGGCGGCGATCACGCTGGACATCTTCCACGCGCATGCCGAGCGCGTGCGCATGGCCAATATCGCGCAGATGGTGAACGTGCTGCAGGCGATGATCCTCACCAGCAAGGGGCGCATGGTGCTGACCCCGACCTATCACGTGTTCGACCTGTACCAGGTGTTCCAGGGGGCGACGTCGTTGCCGGTGGAGGTGCGCGCGGGTGAGTACGCGCATGGCGGCGCGCGGGTGCCGGGCTTGTTCGTCACCGCGGCGCGGGGGACGGATGGAGCGGTGCACGTGGCGCTGGTCAATCCCGATCCGGAGCATGCGTTGCGGGTGGCGGTGGCTTTGCCTGGGATGAAGGTCGGGAAGGTGAGCGGGCGTGTGTTGACGGCGCCGGCGATTAACACCATCAACAGCTTCGAGAAGCCGGATGCGGTGAAGCCGGTGGGGTTCGATGGGGCGAAGATCGGTGGCGATGGTGTTCTTGCGGTATCGCTGCCGGCGAAGGCCATCGTGACTTTGGAGTTGCGGTAACGCCTCTACTCGTCATCCCGGCGCAGGCCGGGATCCAGTAGCGTCGCTGTCCGGCTTTCGCGAAAGCACTAAAGAGCAAGCCCTTAAGCGCCATCGCCTCCATCAAACGCGTCGCTACTGGATTCCGGCCTGCGCCGGAATGACGGGAGTGTGAGGTTCGGCTTGCCTTGATCGCAGGCGGGGAATGTCACGCTGATGCCGAAGCCAACGCCATCCAGGCCGTCGCCAATCTCAATCCTCGCCCCATGCGACTGCGCAATCCGCGCCACCAGCGACAAGCCGATCCCGCTGCCGCGCTCATTGCTCCCCGCCACCCGATAAAACCGGTCGAAAATCCGCGGCCGGTCTTCCTCCGCCACGCCAGGCCCGTTGTCCTGCACCTGCAACCGCACCCGGTTGCCATCGCGCAGGCAACTCACCGCCACCCGCCCGCCCGCCGGCGTATAGCGCAAGGCATTGTCGATCAGGTTGCCGATCAGGATGCCCAGCTCGTCGACGTCGCCCTCGATCGGGCTGGGGCAGGTGTCGAGCACGATGGACTGCTGCTTGGCGGCGGCGATGGTCTCGAACTCGCGCGTCAGCATGGCCACCAGGTCGGCCAGTTCCACCGGCACGCGTTCGCTGTTCGGGCGGTCGGCATCCAGCCGCGCGGAATCCAGCAGCTGCTGCGAGAGGCGCGCGCTGCGCTCCACCCCTTTGACCAGCTGCCGCAGCGGCGCCTGCGCTTCTTCCAGGCTGTGCGAACGCAACGCCACCTGCGCGTGGGTGAGCAGGGCGGCCAGCGGCGTGCGCAGTTCGTGCGCGGCTTCGGCCAGGAACTGGCGCTCGTTGTGCATCGCGCGGTCCAGCCGGGCCAGCATGCGGTTGAAGGATTCGACTAGCGGCTGCACTTCGTCGGGCAGGTTGTGGTCGGGCAGCGGGGCGAGGTCCAGCGTGTCGCGCGCGGTGATGGCCTGGCGGATGCGCGTGATCGGCCGCAGCGACCAGAACAGCACGCGCTGGATCGCCACCGCCAGCACCAGCACCAGCAGGGCGGTGGTGATCAGGCCGATGCGCACCCCTTTGCGCAGGTCGTTGGCCAGGTCCGCGGTGGGCTTGCCGACCTGCACCTGCACTTCGCCATGCGAATCGGTGATGGCATAGATGCGCCATTCCTCGCCGTCGATGCTGCGCGTGGCGAAGCCGTCGGCGAAATCCGGCTGCAGCGGTTTGCGGAACGGTTCCAGCGAGTGCACCACCAGGTGCTGGCGGTCCTTGATCCAGACCTGGAAGATCAGGCGCCCGAGCTTGCCGTGCCGTTCCGGCGGCGGCGCGCTGTGCTCGGGCAGGCGCAGGTTGGCATTGCCGTCGAGGCGGCTGACGTCGGCCGGCATCGAGACCAGGATCTCGCGCGCGATCTCGCTCAGGCTGCTGTCCCACAGGCCGGTGCGGTCCTTCGAATAGCGCACGCCCAGCACGGTGAGAGTGACGCCCCAGGCCACCACGAAGATCGCCAGCATCACCACGAACAGGCGCCGCCGCAGCGAGCGCATGCGCAGGGCCATCAGCGTTCCTCGCCCAGGCGGTAGCCATAGCCGTGCACGGTGGCGATCACGTCCTCGCCCAGTTTGCGCCGCAGCTGGTGCACGTATACCGCGATGGTGTTGCTCTCGATCGCGCCCTGGCCGCCGTAGACCAGGTCTTCCAGCAGATCGCGCGCCACCGCGCGGCCCTGGCGCTCCATCAGCGCGAGCAGGGTGCGGTATTCGTGCGCGGCCAGCCGCACGGATTCGCCATGGCGGGTGACGGTGCGCCGGGCCGGATCCAGCACGATGCCTTTCCAGCTCAGCACCGGCGCCACGCGGCCTTCGCTGCGCCGGATCACCGCGCGCAGGCGCGCCAGCAGTTCGTCGATCTGGAAGGGTTTCACCAGGTAGTCGTCGGCGCCGGCGTCGAGGCCGCGGATGCGGTCGCCGAGCTGGTCGCGCGCGGTGATGATCAGTGCCGGCGTGGTGTCGTAGCGCTCGCGCATGGCGCGCAGCACGTCCAGGCCCGAGCCGCGCGGCAGGCCCAGGTCGAGCAGGGCGGCGGTATAGGCATGGTCGGTAAGCGCGATGCGCGCGGCCGCGGCGTCGTGCGCGCAGTCCACGTGCCAGCCGTCCTGGCGCAGGGCCGCGGCGATGGCGTCGGCCAGCATGCGGTCGTCTTCGACTAGCAGGATGTTCGGCAAGGTCCCCTCGTGGCGCTGCAGCCGTGTCATGAGTCATGCAGCCTAGGCGCGCGGCTTTAAAGAATTCTTAAATCCGGACGGCCAGACTGCCAGACATCCGGCACGGTCCGCTCCACCCCGCACGCGGACAGGGAAGGGGCCGGCTCCCTCCGCACAAGAGACGATGCCATGAGCGCCCAACCCAGCCGCCTGCCCATCGATGCGCCGCCCGCCGCCGTTCCGGATGAAACCGCGCCGGAACGCTGCACGATGCGCCTGAGTGTGAACGGCCAGGCCCGCACGATCAATGCGGACCCGGACACTCCCTTGCTGCGCGTGCTGCGCCAGGACCTGGGCCTGACCGGCGCCTGCTTCGCCTGCACCAACGGACGCTGCAGCGCCTGCACGGTGCACGTCGACGACCGGCCGACCCGCGCCTGCCGCGTGCCGGTGCACGTGGTGCAGGGCGCGCAGATCGTCACCATCGAAGGCTTGGCCGCGCGCGAAGGCCTGCCGCCGGGCCAGCTGCATGCGGTGCAGCGCGCCTGGGCCGAATGCGGCGTGCCGCCGTGCCCGTGCCAGGCCGGCATGATCATGGCCGCCACCGCCTTGCTGATGGACAACCCCGATCCGGGCACCGCCGAGATCGAGGCCGCGCTGTTCCTCGACTGCGGCTGCGGTGCGCGGCCGCACGTGCTGCGTGCGGTGCGTTCGCTGGCGGAGCGCCTGCGCTCCTGGTGAGCGCACGCAAGCCATCCCTCACTTCCCCCGACTGGAGTTCCCCATGCATCACCGTGCGCGTGGTCGTGCCCGTGCCTTGTTCCTGGTTTTCTTCCTGTCCGGCAGCGGCGCCGCGTTCGCGGCGGACGATGGCTGGCATGTGGTGGTCGGCGCCGGCGGGCTGGACATGCCGCGCTATCCCGGCAGTTCCGAGCGGCGCAGCCAGCTGCTGCCGATGGTGAGCGCCAGCTACGGCCGTTTCTTTCTAGGCGGTGCGCCGGGCTCCGGCTCGCCGGCGGGGCTGGGCATGTATTTCCATCAGGACGGGCAGTGGCGCGCCGGCGTGTCGCTGTCGTACGACTTCGTGCAGCCGCGCAAGGAGTCGGACGACCGCAAGCGCCTGCATGGCATGGGCGATATCGACCGCACGGCGCGGGTCACTTTGTTCGGCAGCTATACGCACGATTGGTTGACGGTGCGGGGCAATGTGTCCAGCGACGTTGCCGGCAAGGACCAGGGCACGACGGCGTCGCTCGACCTGGAAGGCAAGTACCGCTGGAACGACAAGCTCAGTTTCGTGGCGGGGCCGGGCGTGACCTGGGCCGACGGCAAGCACAATCGCACGTTCTATGGCGTGGACGATGTGCAGAGCCTGCGTTCGGGGTATGCGGCGTATCGGCCGGGGTCGGGAGTGGAAACGGTGCGGTTTTCGCTGGGCGCGGATTACCGGATCGGCGAGCGCTGGACCCTGGGCGCGCGAGCGATCGCGGCGCGTTTGCAGGGCGATGCGTCGGATAGTCCGATCGTGGCGAAGCGGATGCAGAACACGTATGTGGCGTATGCGTTCTACCGGTTCTAAAGCTACGCCTCGCTGAGCGTAGGTTGGGGTGAGCCGCAGGCGAACCCCAACATCGGCACGTTGATACGCATCGCGTTGTTGGGGTTCGCCTGCGGCTCACCCCAACCTACGCCGGGCGCTGTCGGGATCAGGGCCGCTTGAACGCCTTGCGCGCCTTCTCCACCTTCGCCCGGATCGCGCACGTCTCCACGTGATCGTCCACCAGCCCCATCGCCTGCATGAAGGCGTACATCGTGGTGGGCCCGACGAATTTCCAACCCTGCTTCTTCAGTGCTTTCGACAGCGCCACCGACTCATCGGAAGTGGCAATGGCCTGGGTCGGCGCCGGGCGCTTGCGGTCGGCCTCGTAGCGCCACAGGTAGGCGGCCAGCGAGCCTTCGCGCTCCGCCAGTTCCACCGCATGGCGGGCGTTGTTGATCACCGCCTCGATCTTGCCGCGGTGGCGGATGATGCCTTCGTTCTTCAAGAGCCGCTGCACGTCGCGCTCGGTGAAGCGCGCCACGCGGTGGTAATCGAAACCGTGGAATACCGCGCGGAAATTCTCGCGCTTGGCCAGGATGGTGCGCCAGCTCAGCCCGGACTGGAAACCTTCGAGGCTGAGCTTCTCGAACAGGCGGAAATCGTCCGCGACAGGGAAACCCCATTCGGTGTCGTGGTAATGCATGAAGTCCGGCGCGGACGCGCTCCAGCGGCAGCGCGGCTTGCCGTCGGGGCCGGCGATGGTGTCGCTCATGGGCAGCGGTTTCCTGGGGAAGGCTGCCGGCGATCATGTCACTGCGGCCGTTGCCGGACCAGATATTGCTCGACCATCGGCTTGCCCCATTGCTCGCCGGGCGCTTCCGAGACGAGATGGAACCCGGCGCGCTCGTACAGGTGGCGCGCGGCATCGAGGCCCTTCACCGTCCACAGGTGGATTTCGCGGAAGCCTTGCTCGTCGCAATAGCGCAGCACGTCGTCCAGCATGCGCCGGCCCACGCCGCGGCCCTGCATGCGGCCGTCGACGATAAAGGTGCGCAGATGGGCGATGCCCGGGCCCATGCTTTCGCCGTCGATGGCGACCGAACCGACCAGGGTGTCGCCGAGCATGGCGCGCCAGATCTGGTTGCCGGGGCGGTCCAGGCGCGAGGTGAGGTCGGCCACCGCCGCCGCCACGCGGCTTTCGAACACCTGGCCGAAGCCGACCGCCGGCGCGTAATACGCCATATGCAGCGCGGCCACGCCGCCGATCACACCGGGCGCGTAGCCGGTCTCTATGCGGATGTCTTCCTGCACCGGCGCCACGCCGAGGCGATTCGCGCGCAGCGCTTGCGCATACGCGACGAGGCTGCCGCATACCGTTTCCAACCGGGCCGGTGCGAAGTGCGAGGCGGCGGCGGTCACCTGCTTGCGCGCGAAGGCGTCGACGGCGGCCAGCGTGCGCCGGCCCTTCTCGGTGAGTACCAGCGGCTTGATGCGCGCGTCGCCGGCGCTGTCGAGCACGGTGATCTCGCCGGCCTCGGTCAGCTTGGTAAGCAGGCGGCTGACGCTGGACTTGTCCAGGCCCAGCACCTCGACCAGGTCGGCCGCGGTCAGCGTGCCGCGCCGGCCGAGTTCGACGATGGCGTGCACGGCGGAAGGCGAGTAGGTGGTGCCGGCCAGGGTGGGGCGCAGGAAGCCCCATTCGCGCGCCATCTGGCGGGAGGCGGCGCGGATGTCGTCGATCAGGTCGTTCATGGTGGCCGGCCCCCTTGGCAGCTATTGGTTGCAATATACAACTTTATGGGGGGGTTGCCATGGATCGAAGGAAATCTGTCCAAATCATTGATAAAGCTGTTTCTATCCAGGGGAATTTGGCTGGGAGGCACCACCGTCCGGGGCTCTCGGATATTTTGCCCGGTATATATTGACCGAGCTAATTAACCCGGGTATATATGTCGCCCCAGCCCCCCAAGGATTAACCCCCTATGCCATCCCCGACTCACCAGCCGCCCCCGTCCGCGCGTGGCCGCAACATCCATTTATTCGACCGCCACTGGGCCTGGCTCGACGCGCAGCCGATCAGCGCCCAGGCCACCCTGCGCCGCCTGGTGGAGCGCGCCAGCCGCGACGCCGACGGCCACTACCGCAAGGCCGCGGCCAAGGAGGACTGCTACTTCTACATGCGCGACGCCGGCGGCGACCGCCCGCAGTTCGAAGAAGCCGCGCGTGCCCTGTTCGCCGACGACCGCCCGCGCCTGCGCCTGTGCATCGCTTCCTGGCCGGACGACGTGCGCGCACGCATCGAAGCCATGCTCGGAGCAGCGTGATGGACCGCGCCAGGCGCAAAGCCCTGCTGCAGGCCTACAAGCTGGCTTTCCCGCCGATGGGCATCTACGCCGTCCGCAACCTGCGCAGCGGCCGCCTGCTGATCGGGCAGAGCGCCAACACCACCGGCGCGCTCAACCGCCACCGCACCCAGCTGCGCCTGGGCATGCACCGTATCGCGCAGCTGCAGAGCGATTGGCGCGAGCTGGGCGAGGAGGCGTTTGCGTTCGAGGTGGTGCAGGCGCAGGAAGAGCGCGCCGAGCCCACGTTCGATTACGCGTCCGAGCGCGAGGCACTGCTCGATGCATGGCGCGAGCGCGTGCCGCCCGGATCGAAGGATTCCTACCTCTAGCGCAATGCGCCGCAAAAAAAATATGCGCGGAATTTATGCGCAGCCACCCGCGCTTGGTGGAGCCTTTATCCGCAGCGGCGCCAAGATGGCCTGGTTCCCCCAACGAGGTCCGTCGCTTATGAGCATCCTGATCGTCCAAGGCCCGCATGCGGAAGGACACGCCGTCGGCGGCGATTTCGTGGCCGCGCTGCAGCGCGCGGTGCAGGCGGCGGGACATACGCTGGCGGTATGCCAGTGCGGGGGCGTGAAGGACCTGGTCGGGCGCATCCGCGAGCTGCGCGCGGACGACACCGAATTCGTGGTGCTCGATCCCGGCGAGCTGGCCGAACAGGTGCGCGCGCAACCCGACGGCCTGGGCGAAGCGCTGGATGCCTTGCCTTCGCCGTATATCGAGATCCACGACGACAGCGGCGCGGCCATGGCGCCGCCCGGCCCCGCGCGGCATGCGCCGCTGGCCACCATCGTGATCAACGGCGATCTGTCGACCAGTTATCGCATCGCCATGGGCATCGCCCTGCGCCAGCTGGCGGCGTGAAGGCGGTGTGGAGTGTGATACGCGTCGCGGTTGTGTCATATCCGTGTGCGAGCCTGCGCCTCCCGCAAGCACCAGTACATAAGAAGAAGAGGATGGCGATGTCCATCGAACTGGACCAGGCCGACATCGACACGCTGCTGCATATCCATGCCGGCCGTCTGAAAGTGGTGGAAACGCGCCGCGCCGCGCGGTTGATGCTGATGGGCTATCTCGCCCCGCTCGAAGCCGGCTGTGCCGCGCTGGCGCCGGCGAAGATGGAGCGCAACGGCAAGACCGTGCCGCTGCGCATCACCTACCGCGGCAGCCGCCTGCTGGCGCTGCATCGCTGCGACGATGGCGGCGAGGACGGTCCCGCGCCGCGTCCCGTGCGCGCCGCCGGCTGAGCCGCGGCTTCAGTCCAGCGACACCACGCAGTCGATGCCTTCGCGCGCCATCTTGGCGTAGGGGCAGATGCGCTCGGTGTTGCGCACCAGTTCTTCGGCGGTGGCGCGCGCCACGCCGGGAAGCTCGATGCGCACCCGCGCGATCAGCATGAACAAGCCGTCCACCGGATCGCGGCCGAAGGTGACCGCGGCGGTGACCGCCGCATCCGGAATCGCCACGCCCGCACGCGCGGCCAGCAGGGCCAGCGCGCCGTGGAAGCAGGCGGCATAGCCCGCGGCGAACAGCTGCTCGGGATTGGTGCCTTCGCCCTGGCCGCCGAGTTCCGCCGGCATGCGCAGGCGCACATCCAGCTTGCCGTCGTCGGAACAGGCCACGCCGGATGCACGCGCATGCGCGGCCTCGCCGCCGGTGACGCGCACGGTACCGGTGTAGAGCGGATGGAAATCCGCGCCGCGGTACTTGTCGAGCAGTGCAGTGGAAGGGCGCTGTGGCTGGCTCACGTGGAACTCGCAGGCATCTGCGCTTATACCGACTGCGCGAACTCGGAACGGTCGAACCAGGTCTGGAAATTCACCGCGCCGATCCGTGCGCCCGAAGCCGGCAGCAGCGAGTCCTTCTGCAGGATGGCGCCGAAGTACGGCGCGCTGGCATCGGCCAGGACTTCGTGCGGATCGTGGGTAAGCGTGAGAAAACGCTCGACCAGGGCCGACAGGCCGAACGCATCCGGGCCGGCGATTTCCACCGTGCCGTTCACCGGCTTGCCCAGCGCGTAATCGGTGACGGCGTCGGCCACGTCGTCCGAGGCGATCGGCTGGATCAGCGCGGGCGACACATGCACCTGCCTGCCCTTGGCCGCGGCTTTGACGATGCCGCTGAGGAATTCGAAGAACTGGGTGGAGTGGACGATGGTGTAGGGGATGCCGCAGTCGCGGATGATCTGCTCCTGCACCAGCTTGGCGCGCATATAGCCGCTGTCCTTGAGGCGCTCGGTGCCGACCACGGAAAGCGCCACGTGGTGCCGCACGCCGGCCTTCTTCTCGGCGGCGGCGAGGTTGCCGCCCGCGGTGCGGAAGAAGTCCAGCACGGCCTGGTCCTCGAACGAGGGCGAGTTGGCCAGGTCGATCACGATATCGGCGCCGGCCAGCGCCGCGTCGAGGCCTTCGCCGGTCAGCGTGTTGATGCCCGAAGCCGGCGAGGCGGCAATGGCTTCATGCCCGCGCTGGCGCAGGCGCGCCACGACCTTGCTGCCGATCAGGCCGGTACCGCCGATGACCACGACTTTCATGGGGAATCTCCGCTGGGGGGCGCTGGATGCGCGTCGTGGTGATGCTAGGCAGCGGGGCAGGGAGGCGGTAGGCGCGGGGATGGGCGCATGGTGTTGCGTTGGGGGCATCAATCGACGCTGCGGCGCGCACTTTGCTCGTCATTCCGGCGCAGGCCGGAATCCAGTAGCGACGGGCTGTATGGAGTGACAGCGCCAAAGAGCAGCTTTTAAGTCCCGCCGCGAAAATCGCAGGTCTTCGCTACTGGATTCCGGCCTGCGCCGGAATGACGAGCTAAGCGGCAAGCCCATTCACATGCATCAACTCCAACCCCCGCACCGCCTCCGTCATGTAGTCGATAAACACCCGCACCCGCGTCGGCAGCTGCTGCCGGCTGAGATAGCACAGGTAATGCCCCCGGTCGTCCGGCGCGTATTGCGCAAGGCAGGCCACCAGCCGTCCCTCGCGCAGGTAGTCGCTCACCATGTAGCCCGGCAGCTGCGCCAGCCCTTCGCCGCGCAGCACGCTTTCCAGCACCAGGTCCAGATCGTTGAAGGACGAGCGCGACGGCGGCACCAGCCTGCGCTTCTGCCCCTCCACCTTGAATTCCCAGTCCGCGATCCGCCCCGCCACCGTGCGGTAGTGGATGCAGGCATGCGCGTCCAGCTCGCCCACATTTTGCGGCAGGCCATGCGCCTGTACGTACGACGGCGCCGCGCACACCAGCAGCTGCATCGGCACCAGCCGCTTGGCGATCACCTGGCTGTCTTCCAGTTGCCCGTCGCGGAAGGCCACGTCGACGCGGTCGGAGGTGAAGTCGGCCAGGCGGTCGTCCAGCACCAGGTCGATGGCGATCTCCGGATAGCGTGCGCGGAAATCCGCCAGCAGCGGCGCGATCACGCGGCGGCCGAAGCCCACCGTGGCGCTGATGCGCAGCTGCCCCTTCGGCGGGCCTTCGCGCAGCTCGCGCATTTCCTCCAGCGCCTGCACGATCCGCTGCACGCCGGGGTGGCAGTTGCGGAAGAACAGCTCGCCTTCGCGGGTCAGCGAGGTGTTGCGGGTGGTGCGCTGGAACAGCCGCGCATCGAGCTGCGCTTCCAGTTTCTGCACGCTGCGGCTGACCGCGGAGCGGCCCACGCCCAGGCGGTCGGCGGCGCGGGCGAAGCTGCCCTCGGCGGCGACGGCAATAAAGGCGACCACGCCGGCATAGCTGGCGGTAAAACTGGACGCCAGGGCGTCGGCCTCGTGCTGCGGTTTGTCCGGGAGGTTCAAGCTCATGCGCGGATAGCCTCGTCGATAGGGAGCCGGACGGATGCCGGCGCAGGCGCCGGCCGGTCCATGCCCCCTAGTCGTATGAGCCCGGGCGTTTGTGACGCGGGCGGCGAAAAAAATCCGTCTCGGCTAAATCCCGCCCAGGCGCTGCTCGATCCGCCGGTCCGGGATGAACCACATCGCCGCCACCACCGCGTACAGCACGCAGGAAGCCACCGGGCTGCGCAAGGCCAGCGAGGTGGCCGCCAGATGGATCGCGATCGAGAGCCGCGTCTTGCGGTCCGCGCCCAGCGCCTTGCGCAACTCCGAGTGCTCGCCGCCGTTGGCCGCGATCAGCCTGCGCTCCAGCAGGCCCCACGACAGCGCGGTCAGCAGCAGGGTGATGCCGTAGCACACCGTCGGCACCGCGGCCGGCGCGGGCTGCGCCTTGTTGAGCCAGGCGGTGGAGAACGGAAACAGCGACAGGCAGAACAGGAAGAACAGGTTCGCCCACAGCACGCTGCCGTCGACACGGCGGACCAGCTGGAACAGATGGTGATGGTTGGTCCAGTAGATGCCCACGTAGATGAAGCTGAGGATGTAGCTGAGGAAGACCGTGCCGTCCTCCAGCAGCGCTGTCCAGGTCGCGGCCGAAGGCACGTGCAGCTCCAGCACCATCACGGTGATCACCACCGCGATCACGCCATCGGTGAATGCTTCCAATCGCCCCTTTTCCATCGCACCGCTCCGCCGTTCCGCCAGGCCTGCATGGTGGGCCGGAACGCGGCGCCGCATTGGTGCGCTTCCGGCAACGCGCTATGTCCCTCGCCGCGGCTTTTGGCGCTGCGGGTGCGGGCCTAGCATCGAAAACCTGGCTGCGGCCATTCGATCGCCCATGGACATCGGCCATCGCCCGTTGAGGTAGCGCATGAACATCGTTGTGGTGGGTGGTAACGGACTGGTCGGCCGCAACGTCGTGCGCCGCCTGCGCGCCAAGGGGCACGAGGTGACGGCGGCATCGCGCGCCACCGGTGTCGACATCGTCAGCGGGAAAGGCCTGGCGCAGGCGCTGCAGGGCGCCGAAGTCGTGGTCGACGTGAGCAACTCGCCCGTGCTCGTCGGCGAGGCGCCGTGCGATTTCTTCAAGGCCGCCATCGCCAACCTGCTCGAGGCGGAAGCGGCGGCGGACGTGCAGCATCATGTCTCGCTGTCCGTGGTGGGCACCGAGCGGCTCGGCGACAGTCCTTACTTCCGCGGCAAGGCTTTCCAGGAGCAGCGCATCCGCGAGTCCGGCCTGCCGTTCACCGTGCTGCATGCCACGCAGTTCTTCGAATTCCTGCTGGATATCGTCGAGGTCAGCGTCTACGACCAGGCGCTGCGCCTGGCGCCGGCGTATATCCAGCCGGTGGCTTCCGCGGACGTCGCCGCCTGCCTGGCGGAACTGGCGGTGCGTCCGCCGCGCAACGGCGTGATCGAGATGGCGGGGCCGGAGCGCGAGCGGATGTCCGAGATCATCCAGCGCTTTCTCACCCAGATCGAAGCACCGTACGACGTGGTCGCCGACCCGCTGGCGCCCTATTTCGGCGCGCGGCTGGCCAGCGATTCCCTGCTTCCCGGCACCGATGCGCATCTGTGCGCGATGGACTTCGATGCCTGGATCGAGCAGTCCGAATACTGGGGCGCGAGCTGGTGATGCGCATTGATGCCATGCAGGCAACAGCGTGAGCCGCCGCGCGCGCCTACCGGCCGCTCGTCGCCTGTTCCAGTCTTCCGCCGGCCACGCAATGCCTTCCACCACCACCCACGAGGAAAGACCATGAGCCAGCGCCTCAACTACCAGCAGCAGTCGCCCGAGCTGTTCAAGAAGTTCGCCGATTTCAGCCTTGCCCTGAATCATGCCTCGATCGAGGCGGCGATCCACGACCTGGTCAATATCCGCGCCTCGCAGCTCAACGGCTGCACCTTCTGCCTGGACATGCACGTGAAGGAGGCGACCTTGCACGGCGAGCGCGCGCTGCGCCTGTATCACGTGGCGGCCTGGCGCGAATCCACGCTGTTCTCGCCGCGCGAGCGCGCCGCGCTGGCCTGGACCGAGGCGTTGACCGAGCTGCCGCGCGAGGGTGTGGCGGACGAGCTCTACGAGCGCGTGCGCACCCAGCTTTCGGAGAAAGAGATCACCGACCTGACTTACCTGGTGATGGCGATCAATGCGTGGAACCGCATCAACGTGGCGTTCCGTCCGCAGCCGGGCGCGTTCGACAAGGCCTATGGCCTGGACAAGGCCGGGCTGGCCTGATCACTGACGAGGAGAACAGCATGAGCGTTTCCAGAATCCTTGCGGCCCTGCTGCTGTCGGCCGCCGGTGCGGCCGGCGCGCAGGAAACCGGTCCGCATGCCAGCGTGGCCACCTTGATGACCAAGGCGTTGAGCGACTACCCCGGCAAGGAGGCCACCATGATTACCGTGGACTATCCGCCGGGCTCGGTGGATCCGGTGCATCGCCACGATGCGCATGCCTTCGTGTATGTGCTGGAAGGGTCGATCGTGATGGGCGTGAAGGGCGGCAAGCCGGTGACGCTGAAGGCGGGGGATACCTTCTATGAGGGGCCCAACGATGTGCACACCATCGGCCGCAATGCCAGCCAGACGCAGCCGGCGAAGTTCGTGGTGCTGTTGTTGAAAGAGCAGGGGAAGCCGCTGCTGACGCCGGTGCATTGAGGCTGCTATTGAACCCTTCTCCCCGTCGGGGAGCACGCGGGGAGCGCACATGGATGTGCGCGGCTTTGAGGAGCGAGGAAGGTGGCGGCAGCCGGATGAGGGGCCACTCTTGCCACGGTCGTTCTACGCAGCGAAGAAAAGCTCTTCGGCTTTTCTCGACCCTCGGCTCATCGCTCCGCCCGGCCCCTCACCCCAACCCTCTCCCCGGAGGGGAGAGGGGGCAGGTGGCGGTTTAAAGTGGGGTCCACAGTTCCAGGCCAAGCTTTTGCGCCACGCCAACCAGCTTCTCCGGATTGCGCTGCACGAACATATCGGTGACCCGCTCGCCATCCGTCTCGACCATCATCACCGACTCCAGCTTCCCGCCGATCGAGCGCAGGATCGCCAGCCGTCCGTTGACCTCCACCACGTCGATACCCAGCTCGCCCTTGAAACGCAGCTTGCCGGCATACAGCAGCTGCGCGATCCGCTTGCCGCCAGGCATCGGCCGGGGCAGCGAAGTGGTCCTGCCGCCGCCGTCGCCGATCAGCTCCGCGTCGTCGGCCAGCAAGGCCGTGAGCAGCTTGAATTCGCCCTCGGCCATGGCCTGCGCGAACCGCCGCACGATGCGCAGGTGCGATTCCGCGGACACCGCATAGCGCGGCCGCCCATCCTGCAGCTGCGTCTTCGCGCGGTGCACGATCTGGCGCACGCCGGCCTCGTTCTTGTCGATGATCCCGGCGATCTCGGGATAGCCCACGTCGAACACTTCGCGCAGCAGGAAGGCCGCGCGGGCCTCCGGCGACAGGCGTTCGAGCAGCAGGAGCAGGGCGACCGACACCTCGCTGGAGCGCTCCTGCAGCTGTTCCGGCGTGTCCGCGGCGTCGGTCAGCATCGGCTCGGGCAGCCACATGCCGACGTAGTGCTCGCGCCGTGCCTTCAGCGCGCGCAGGCGGTCGATGGCGGTGCGGGCGGTGGCGGTGACCAGCCAGGCTTCGAGGTTCCCGATGCGCGATTGCTCGGCGGCATGCCAGCGCAGCCACACGTCCTGCACCACGTCCTCGGCATCGGCCACGCTGCCGAGCATGCCGTAGGCGATGCCTTGCAGGCGCGGGCGCAGGCCGTGGAAGACGGCGTTGAGGTCATTGGTGGCCATGCGCTGTGCTTACCCCTTGCGTGGGAGCGATCCCTCGCCCGTGACGATCGTTTGCGCCACCTTGCATTGTGGCGCAGATGCACGGCGCCGGTTGGTGTCCGCGCGGAAACACGGTGGCGTCCCGCGCGGGCCTACAGCGGCGCGGCGGCGGTGGACATGCTGGCCGCCCTCGTTCATTCCTGCCGGGAGCAAGCCATGACCGTATCCTTCGCCAAAGACATCGCCCCGCTGTTCACCGACGGCGACGCGCGCTGCATGGGCGGCATGGGCGTCCATCTGCGCGAGTACGACTACATGGCCAACCCAACTGGCGACGCCGTGTTCGCCGACTACGCCAACGCGCGCCACGTGCTGGCGCGCCTGGACGGCAGCGAGAAGCCGCGCATGCCGCCGGGCGGCCCCGGCTGGAACCAGGACCAGCTCGCGCTGTTCGCCGCGTGGATGAAGGACTGGCAGCCCTGAGCCGAATTGACAGGTCCGTGGCCGCGCCGCAATGTTCCCGCACTTTCGCGGCGCGGCAACCCGGCGCCGCGGCAAGACCGGCCATTCAAGCAAAGGATTCGATGTGTCTTCTGTCATGACGCAAGCGGTGACCGCCCCGCTGACCCAGGCGGCGATCTTCCTGGTGGTGACGCTCAAGCCCGACCCGCGCGGCGACGCGGCCGTGCGTGGATTGTGCGCCGATCTGTCCGCGCTGGTGCGCTCGATCGGCTTCCGCGATCCGGAGCGCCGCCTCTCCTGCGTCACCGGATTCGGCTCCGCCGCGTGGGACCGCCTGTTCGGCCAGCCCCGGCCGGCCGAGCTGCATCCGTTCCGCGAGATCCGGGGCGCGCACCATGCGCCGTCCACGCCCGGCGACCTGCTGTTTCATATCCGTGCCACCCGGATGGACATGTGTTTCGAACTGGCGACGGTGATCATGTCGCGCCTGAGCGAATTCGCCGCGGTGGAAGACGAGGTGCACGGCTTCAAGTATTTCGACGCGCGCGACCTGCTGGGCTTCGTCGACGGCAGCGAGAACCCGGTGAACCAGGAGGCGTTCGACGCCACCATCATCGGCGACGAGGACGCGGGCTTCGCCGGCGGCAGCTACGTGATCGTGCAGAAGTACCTGCACGACCTGAAGGCCTGGGATGCGATCCCGGTCGAGCAGCAGGAAAAGATCATCGGCCGCAGGAAGGCCTCGAACATCGAGCTGGACGATGAAACCAAGCCCAGCTACGCGCACAACGCGCTCACCGTGATCGAGGAGAACGGCGAGGAGCTGGACATAGTGCGCGACAACATGCCGTTCGGCGAGGTGGGCAAGGGCGAGTTCGGCACCTATTTCTGCGGCTATGCGCGCTCGCCGTCGCGGATCGAGCGGATGCTGGTGAACATGTTCGTGGGGCGGCCGGCGGGGAATTACGACCGCCTGCTGGATGTGAGCAGGGCGGTGACGGGGTCGCTGTATTTCGTGCCGACGGCAAGTTTTCTGGACGGGCTCGAATAAGCCGCGATAGAGCCCCTCTCCCCCTGGGAGAGGGGTTGGGGTGAGGGTACGGGCGGAGCGGCAGAGTGATGTGCACCGCTCCGCCCGAACCCTCATCCGCCTGCCGGCACCTTCTCCCGGAGGGAGAAGGATTCCAATCCTGGGAGGCTTTTGGTGGATGAAGGCCACAGCAGTGTGCCGGTGGTCCATGCCACCTTGCTGGAGCGCACATGCTCCGCCGCACGCTCCAGCGCAGCCACCACGATCTCCAACGGACAAAGCTTCTCCGCTTCACACCCATGCGGCACCAATGCCAACGTTGCGGGTGGCATCTTCTCATCTAGCACCTGCAAACCACGCAACTCATCCAGGCTCTGCGCCTGATACAGCAAGCGCGCGTAACGTTTGCCACTGTTGTCCTTCCATACCTCGATCCCAAACGCCCCGCCGATCGGCGGATCGTCCTTCGCATACCCGCCAAGCTGGAAATGCACGCCCAGCACGGCCGCCAGCGCGACGATATTGTTGTCGCTGCCGACCAGCACGCTGAGCCGCGGCCCATGCGGGTTGCGCAACAGTTCGAGCAGGCGCCCGCTCATCGACGAAGCCACACGCTGCGCCACATAGCTGGGCCGCGCATGGATCTCGAACAGCAGCGCATGCAACTGCGACAGCTGTTGCAGCCGCTGCGCGTCGGTGCGGCCCCAGCCCACTTCCGGCAAGGGCCGGCCTTCCGCATACGCCATCAGGATCGCTTCGGCCGTGCCCGAGGTGGTGGCGATCGGGCCGGTCAGCCGCATGTGTCCCGTTTCCGGCGCGAGCGCCAGGCTGCCGTGCCATGCGCCCGGCGAACACCACGCCGGGTCGTGCGCGCCACCGCAACCCATTACCTGCGCCATCGCCGCCAGCGCATCGGCATGCGGCGCGGTCAGGGCGTCCGGGCCGCCGGTGGCGCTCTGGATCGAAGCCACCGCATCCGCTTCGTTCCAGTCGGTGGTGTTCGCCTCGATCGGATGGAACAGCGGATCTTCGCTGCCCTGCGGCTGGTGGCCCACCGGGATATGGCAACCGGGCGCGAAGCCTTCGGCCAGCGCCGCCGCGCTGTCGATGGTGCGCTGGTCGGTATTGGCCCAGAACCACAACTGCTCCGCGGCCGGGCAACCGTGTGGCTTGAACAGCCCCAGCGCGGCGAGGCGCTGGCGGTCGTAGGCGCCCATCAGCTTCACCCCGGCAATGCCATGCGGTGTGAGCTGGCTCGGCGCCTGCTTCCACTGCGGCCATGGCTTGCCGCCGGCTTCGTCGAGCTGGATCTCGCCCGGCAACGGCGTGCGCACGCCGTGGCGGTACAGCAGCACCACGCGTTCCAGCTGCATGCTGTCCGTGGCGGCGGAAGCGTGGGAGGACATCAGCGCCAGGCCCAGGCCCAGCAGCAGCCACGCCGCCACATGGGGCAGCCGGCGGTGGATCGCGATTTGCATCGTCATGGCATCGATACGGCGTTCAGGGCTTGAGGTCCGCGTCGCTGCAGCGCGCCTCGGGGAACTGCGGATTGCAGCGTGCGCGCAGGTGCCTGGCGAAGCCGACGACGTAGCCATTGGCAGCCGCTTCGCCGTCCGGGTAATCGGTGCTCAGCAGTTGCGCGCCGCTGGCCAGCATGGCGTCGCGGCGCCTGGTGTCGTTGCGCTGCGCTTCCTGCAGGTCGGCATCGGTGCGGGTGCGCACCAGATAGCCCTGCTTGACCAGCTGCGCGATTTCTTCGGCGCTGCCGTCATTGAGTTCGGTAAAGGCGGCATCGTCGTCGCCGGGCCTGGCATTGGTGAACAGCACGCGGCCGCGCAGCGAGGCATGGCCTTGCAGATACGCCGGGCCGACGTGGCGCTGGTCGAGCAGGAACACGATCTTGCCGCGCGCGCTGTCCAGCGTGGGCCAGCCCTGGGCGCGGATGGCGGCGTTGAGGGTGGCGAAGTGGCCGCGCACGTCGTCGGGCGCGATGTATTCCTGGCGCGCGAACACCGCGCGGATTTCCGCATCCAGTGCATCCAGCGCCGTGGTGTCGAACGGCTCGGGCTGCACGGTGGGGAAGGGCAGCTTGAGCGGCGCCTCCTCGGTCTCCAGCAGCACGAACAGCGGCAGGTGCCGCGGATGCGCCTGCGACCAGGCGCGCACTTCGCGCAGGCAGGCGACCAGGGGCTGGCAGGTGGCGCGCTGGTCCAGGTCCTGGATATGCATGACCTTGAAGCCGGGGCGGCGCATCGCCTCCGCATCGGCGAACGGCGGGTCCGCCGGCAGTCCCGCCTTCGCCACCTGCTCGGCAATGGCCGGATGCGCATAGCGGCCGCCCTTGGCGTCGGCGTAGATGTCCAGCTCGATCTGGCGCACGCCGTCGTCCAGCTGCTTCGCCAGCGGTGGATGCGCGTAGTCGATCCTGGCGAACAGCGCCGGATCCGTGCGCTTCCATATCGCCGCTTCGCCCGGTGCGAGGCCGGCGTGGTAGCTGTTGTGGCTGCCGATGTACTGCAGCTGGTTCATGCGCAGCGGCGCGGACTCGGCGGCGAGCGAGGGCAGCACCGCGGCCAGGGCCAGCAGCGCCGCGCAGGCATGCGTGGCGATGGCCAGCACGTCGAGGCCACGCCAGGCGCGGGCAGGGGAATGGCGCAGCTCGGGTGCGGGACGCGTTGCGGACATGGCGGTGCTCATGGATGGAAGGACGCGGCCGCGCCGGGGAGCGCAGCTTGACGCCAGGGTGGATTGGATCGATCCAAGCCTGGGATTTTAGAAACAGGCGTTTTGCAATCAGGTGACGGCCGTGTGAAGTCTTTTGCTTGCGTTTGGACGTCCGAACGACGCGGCTGTCGTCCTGGCAAGGCCGTCGATCAAAGTCATGACCGGTGTGTGCCGATGGTCACGCAAGCCAGGCAGCACAAAAGCAACGGCAACTTTCGCGTGACTGACAAGCCGTGCGTGAACGCGGCGGCGCGCCTGGCTGCGGTGCCTATCACGCTTTTCCCGGAATGCGTTTCTTACCATCGCCGGCGCAGGGGGGAGCCATCTGGAGGTCGTCATGTTCCCCGGAATTACCGGTCGCGTCGCCGTGTCCGTCCTGCTTGCCTGTCTCACCTGGAATGCGTGTGCCGCGGCCGATGCGCCGACGCCGGGCACCGATTTCCTGGTGCGCGCCGATCCGCCGGTGCCGCGTCCGTCCAGCCGTCCCTGCAGCGTGGAACTGGTGCGCATGACCACCAACGGCGTGGGCAGGGGCAACTTCGACTATTCGTCGCAGTCCTGCGGCAAGGGGCCGTGGGCGAAGGTGGTGCTGGAGATGGATTTCGTGCTCACCGACGACCAGGAGGAGCAGGGCCTGGCCTTGCCGCTGAACCTGTGGCTGAGCGGCGTGAACCTGTATTCCGGCAACGTCGCGCTGGCCGGCAACCACGTGCAGATGCAGCCTTGCTTCGAACTCTATTGCGGACATACGGAGCGCGACGTCACCGACTATCTACCCGTACTGGCCTACCGCGACGGGGCGCCGGCCCTGGAGGGCAATTGGATGATCGGCACAGGGCAGGAGGCCTATGTGCCCGCCCCGTACTTCGCCGGCATCGCCACCTTGAAGTTCTATCCGGCCACCGTCGCCGAGCCGGCACCCGCCGTGCCCGATGCGGTGTTCCCGCTCGGGGCCGGCAACTACAGGGACGGCAACTATTACGCGACCGGCGCCCTGGCCGACCTGCGCGGAACGTCGGACCGCCTTGCCGCCAGCTTCAATGTGTTTCGCCAGCAGACGCTGCCGCGCAATATCGAGCGCGCCTATCTCGACGTGATCGTGCGGCCGTCCACCTATCACTACGTGCCGGCCACGGGCTCGACGCAAGGCCACGTGGTACCCCACGACGCCTGGTACAGCTGCCTGCCGGCGCCGCTGGCCGTGGTGTTCCCGCGCCTGCTGCTGGATGCGCAGCACAGCTTCGCCGCGCATTGCATCGGCGGCGCTTTCCGCGAGGCGGAGGTGAGCATCGACCAGCAGCCGGCCGGCGTGGTGCCGCTGTATCCGGCTTATCCCAGCCTGGACGAGGGCGACGCGGCCTTGTGGCGGCCGGCGTCGCAGCCGCAGGAGCTGTTGAACGTGCCCCATCGCATCGACTTGAGCCCGTTCGCCGCGCTGCTCAGCAATGGCGCGCCGCATACCGTCTCGGTCCGCATCGCCAGCAACAGCGTGCCTGGCCTGACCAATAATCCGCTGGCTGGCGCATGGGCTTCGGCGACCCTGCTGGTCTACCAGGACCGCCGCGTGACCCAGGTGACCGGCATGCTGACCCGCAACGACCTGGCCGGACAGCCGGCGGTGCCGAAACTGCGCAGCACGGTGGTGCGCGACCGGCAGGGCAATCTCAGCGGCAGCGTCGCCACCACGCTGAGCCGGCATTTCGTGATCGACGGCTATGTGAACGGGTCCAAGGGGCGCATCCGCCACCGGGTGGAGCGCTGGGTCGGCTTCGACAACACCCAGGAGTTCAGCGTACCTGCCGAGCCGGTGGCGCCATTGCAGCGCAAGGTGCTGCAGAAGAGCATCACCCTGCACAGCACCGAGACCGGCAAGACGCGCACCTATTTGAATGGCGTGCTGGCGGACGAGCACATCACCAACTACGGCTATCCGATGTCCAGCTTCTACTATCTGTGGCACGACCCCACGGTGGAACGCGAGATCAGGCGCTACCGCCAGGACGTCGGCCTGCAGCTGGTGCGCCGCGCCAACGGCAATACGGTCTACAGCGCGGTGACGCAGAACCTCACCGGCGCGGAACTGGACGTCACCACCGGCCTGTTCCCGTACCGCGTGTTCACCAAGGTCAACGACCAGGGCGGCTGGCAGACCTATCGCTTCAACGACTCGGCCGGCAGCTGCTACGACGCGATGCTGACCACGCGCGACGGCAAGCTGGCGACGTGGGAGACCGGCGCGAATTGCACGGACGGCCAGAACCGCCTGTCGTGGCAGAGCCGGCCGGATGGTTCGCCGGCGCCGCTGGGGTGGCTGCCTTATCCCTGATCGAGCCACCCGTAAGGGCAGGTTGGGGTTCCCCCAACCTGCGGCGTTCAGTCGAGCGGCCGCACCCAGATATTGCGGAAGCTGATCGGCGCCGACGGATCGCCATGCGCCTGCAGCTTGATCGGTGCGTCGGTGTACGGCTTGTACACCGGCTTGCCGATGTACAGCG
Source organism: Dyella marensis (assembly GCF_049532885.1). NCBI lineage: Bacteria > Pseudomonadati > Pseudomonadota > Gammaproteobacteria > Lysobacterales > Rhodanobacteraceae > Dyella > Dyella marensis. The sequence continues at coordinate 3,048,129 of NZ_CP064029.1, read as the reverse complement.
TCTCGCCGGTGAGCTTGGTGTGGTTCTGCACGATCACGCCGTTGTGGAACACCGTCACGTAGGCGGGCGATTGCACGCTGCCGTCGGCGGCGAACACGGGCGCGGTCCACACGATGTCGTAGGCCTGCCACTCGCCCGGCGGGCGCATGGCATTGGCCAGCGGCGGCGCCTGCTTGTAGACCGCGGCCGCCTGGCCGTTGACGTAGGTCTTGTTGCGGTACGAATCGAGAATCTGGACTTCGTAGCCTTCGTCGCCGGGCCCGGTCGAAGCCGTGAACACACCGCTGTTGCCGCGCGCCTGGCCTTCGCCGCTGATGTTCTTCGGCACCTGCCATTCCAGATGCAGCTGGTAGTTCTTGAAGCGGCGCTTGGTCTGGATATTGCCCGTGGTCTTGTCCACCGTGGCCACGCCATCGTGGACTTTCCAGTGCGCGGGCGAGTGGTCTTTCGAGGCTTCCCACTGCTCGAGGTTATGGCCGTCGAACAGCACGATGGCGTCGGAGGGCGGCGCAGCATCGCGCTGGCCCGGCGTCACCACCGGCGGCACCGGTTCCCATTGCTCGGTGGCCTTGGGATCGCCGGCCGGTGGCGTGGTCTGCGCCGATGCCACACCGGCGGCGAGTGCGAAGGGGAGGAGGGCGAGAGCGAGGCGCGGCGTCATAAGCAGGTCCCGTAGGCGATCAGACGGTGCAGATCTTGTAGGCGTCGGCGAAGGCAGCGAACGGATCGGGGCCGGCCGGCATGAACTCGTGCGCGATATAGCCCTGGTAGTCGAGATCGGCGATCGCCTTGGCCACGGCGTGGTAGTTCAGCTCCTGCGTGCCGTCGATCTCGTGGCGTCCCGGCACGCCGCCGGTGTGGAAATGGCCGATCCACTGGATGTTGTCGCGGATGGTGCGGATCACATCGCCTTCCATGATCTGCATATGGTAGATGTCGTACAGCAGCTTCACGTTGGGCGAGCCGATGCCTTTCATCACCTCGACGCCGAAGCGCGTGCTGTCGCCCTGGTAGCCGTGGTGATCGACCTTGCTGTTGAGCAGTTCCACGCACAGGGTGACGCCGTGCTCGGCCGCCAGCGGTGCGATCCTGGACAGGCCGGCGATGCAGTTGTCGCGCGCCTGGTTTTCGTCGATGCCGGGCACGCGGTTGCCGAACATGGTGATCACGTTGCCGATGCCGGCCTTCTGCGCAAGCGGAATGGTGGTCTCCAGCTCCTTCAGCAAGGTGGCGTGATTGGCCGGGTCGTTGAAACCCATGCTGATGAAGTTGTCGCGTTTGGCCGGATAGCCCATCGTCACCTTCAGGCCGCTGTCGTTGACCACGGCCCATTCGTCCGCATACAGCAGGTCCACGCCGGCAAAGCCCAGGCTCTTGAGGCGCTTGCACAGTTCCGGCAGCGGCGCCTTGGACGTCCAGCGGCTCAGCGATTGCTTGAGGCGGCCGGGGCCGCTCTTCTGCGGCGCGGCGGATGCGCTCTCGGCGGGAGCCAGCGCCGCGGTGGCGCCGAAGGCCGCGGCGGCGGCGAGCTGGCCGAGCATGGCGCGGCGGGTAATGCCTGGCGAGTGGCTCATTCGAGTCCCAGCAATTGGCGGTTGAAGTGGCGGTCGGCGCCGGTCGCGGCGAAATCGTCGAATGCGCGCCCGGTGACCTTGATGATGTGCTCGCGGATGAAGACCGCGCCTTCCTGCGCGCCCTGCTGGGCGTCCTTGATGCAGCACTCCCATTCCAGCACGGCCCAGCCGGGATAGCCGTACTGCGCCATCTTGCTGAACACCGCGGTGAAATCGATCTGCCCGTCGCCCAGCGAGCGGAAACGGCCGGGGCGGTCGATCCAGCTCTGGTAGCCGCCGTAGACGCCGGCACGGCCGTTCGGGCGGAACTCCGCATCCTTCACGTGGAAGGCGCGGATGCGCTGGTGGTAGAAGTCGATGAACTGCAGATAGTCCAGCTGCTGCAGCACCATGTGGCTGGGGTCGTACAGGATGTTGGCGCGCGGATGGTTGTCCACCGCTTCGAGGAAACGCTCGAAGGTGACGCCGTCGTGCAGGTCTTCGCCGGGGTGCAGTTCGTAGCAGACGTCGACGCCCGCTTCGTCGAAGGCATCCAGGATGGGACGCCAGCGCCGGCCCAGTTCCGCGAACGCTTCTTCCACCAGGCCGGCGGGACGCTGCGGCCACGGATAGAACAGATGCCAGGCCAGCGCGCCGGAGAAAGTCGCATGCGCGCTCAGGCCAAGGTTGCGGCTGGCCTTGGCGGCCAGCTTCAGCTGCTCGACCGCCCAGGCCTGGCGTTCCTTGGTCTTGCCGCGCAATTCCGGCGGCGCGAAGCCGTCGAACTGGCGGTCGTAAGCAGGATGCGAAGCGACCAGCTGGCCTTGCAGATGGGTGGACAGCTCGGTCACCGCAAGCCCGTGCTCGGCCAGCATGCCGGCCACGTCGTCGCAGTAAGTCTTGCTCGACGCGGCCTGTTCCAGGTCGAACAGGCGCTTGTCGTTGGAAGGAATCTGCACGCCGACGAAGCCGAGCGACGCGGCCCAGCGCGCGATCGTCGGCAGCGAGTTGAACGGCTCGGCATCGCCCGCGTACTGCGCGAGAAAAATGCCGGGGCCTTTGAGAGTCTTCATGCGTCAGATCCTCAGCACGGTCTCGACCGCCCAGGCGCGGCCATTGCCCGCTTCGGACAGCGGGATATCGCCGTGGTAGGCGCCGGGCACCGGCACGTACTGCATCACTTGCGTGCAGCCGGGCTGGGAGATGAAGAAGCCCGACGTCGCCAGCCGCTTGGTCATCAGCACGAATGCCGCCGCGGATTCCGGATCGAGGTCCTTGCCCTTGATCAGCGCCTGCTCGTGCAGCTTGGTCACCAGCGCCAGGCGCTGCTTGGCGTCGAGCTGGGCGAATGGCTTGCCGCTTTGCTTCTCGAACGCCGCCATGGCGGTGAGGTAGCGCTTCTGCTCCTCCGGCGTATAGACGTCCTTGAACATCTGGTCGATGAAGCGCGGCACCCCGGCATCCACGGCGCCGGGCGTGTCGGTGCGCGGCACGATGATGTCCACCACGGCGGTCACCGTGTCGTGCTGCGGCGGGGTGAAGAACTGCGGCGCCGGACCGCCTTTCTGCGCGGCGGCATGCGCGTCGAACACGGCCAGCAGCGAGGGCGCGGCGGCCACGCCGACGGCCAGCGTGGTCATGCTTTTCAACCATTCGCGACGATTCATGGGGCTCTCCTTAGATATTGCCGCGCTTGAGTTCTTCCACCGCATGGCTGGCCGCGCGCGCGGTCATCGCCATGTAGGTGAGGGAGGGGTTCTGGCAGCCGGAGGAGGCCATGAACGAACCGTCGGTGACGTAGACGTTCTTGCAGGCGTGCATCTGGTTCCAGCCGTTGAGCACCGAGGTCTTCGGGTCGCGGCCCATGCGCGCCGTGCCCATCTCGTGGATGCCGGCGCCGACGTTCGCCTGGACCTTGAACGAACGCACGTCGCGGTAGCCGGCGGCGCTCATCATTTCCAGCGCGTCGTCGACGATCGCCTTGCCGAGCGCCAGCTCGTTCTCCTCGTGCGCCGCGTCGAAGTTGAGTACGGGCAGGCCGTACTTGTCCTTGCGGTTGCGGTCCAGCGTCACCTTGTTGCGATGCGAGGGCAGCATCTCGCCGAAGCCCATCATCGAGATGCTCCACGGGCCGGGCGTCTGCGCGGCGCGCTTGAGATCGCCGCCGATCAGCGGGGTGTTGACCAGGCGCGTCCAGTCCTGGCGGCTGGCGCCGCCCTGGTAGCCGTAGCCGCGCAGGAAGCTGCTCTTGTCGCTGCCGACGTTGCGGTAGCGCGGGATATAGAAGCCGTTGGGGCGGCGGCCGGAGTAGTAGCGGTCGTCGTAGCCGTCGACCATGGCGCGAGCGCCGCTGCCGAACAGGTGGTCCATGATGTTGTGGCCCAGCTCGCCGCTGTCGTTGCCGAAGCCGTTGGGGAAGCGGCTGGAGGTGGAGTTGAGCAGGATGTGCGTGGTGCCGAAGGTCGAGGCGCACATGAAGATGACCTTGGCGAAGTACTCGGTCTGGTGGCCGGTCTCGGCATCCAGCACGCGCACGCCGGTGGCCTTGCCCTTGTCGTTGTCGTAGATCAGCTCGTAGACGATGGCGTTGGTGACCATGGTCATGTTGCCGGTCTTCTCCGCCGCGGGCAGGGTGGAGGAGTTGCTGCTGAAGTAGGCGCCGAACGGGCAGCCGCGCATGCACAGGTTGCGGTATTGGCAGGGGGCGCGCTGCGGGCTCTTGTCGTGCTTCAGCGGCGCGGAAAGATTGGCGGTGCGGCCGATGATCAGCTTGCGGCCGCCGAACTTGCCGGCGATCTTGTCGCGGAAGTCCTTCTCCACGCAGGTCAGTTCCATCGGCGGCAGGAAGTCGCCGTCCGGCAGCTGCGGCAGGTGCTCGATCGAGCCGCTGACGCCGATGAAGTGCTCGACGTAGTCGTACCACGGCGCGATGTCGTCATAGCGGATCGGCCAGTCCACGCCCACGCCTTCCTTGCCGTTCGCCTCCAGGTCCATGGGGCTGAGGCGGTAGCTCTGGCGTCCCCACATCAGCGAGCGGCCGCCGACGTGATAGCCGCGGAACCAGTCGAACGGACGGGTTTCCTCGTAGGGGTTGTCGATGTCGTCGACGAACCAATGCTTGGTCGACTGCGTGATGCCGTAAAAGGAAGGTCGCGTGTGGATCGGGTGGCGCTCGATATCGTGCCGCGTCGGCTCGTCGCCGTAGGGCAGTTCCCACGGCGCTTTCATCGCGGTGGGGTAGTCGCCGTGCTTGACCATGGGGCCGCGGTCCAGCACCAGGGTCTTGAGGCCTTTCTCGGTCAGTTCTTTCGCGGCCCAGCCGCCGCTGACGCCGGTGCCGACGACGATGGCGTCGTATACGTGCTTGTTGTCCATGTGTTTCCCTATGGAGCAGAAGGTGGGGACGTGAGGTTCAGCGCAGCGGCTTGAGGTAGGCGTAGTCGATACGCGCGGCCTCAAGGTCGCTCATGCGGCTGAATGGCCCTTCCTGTTCGACGAAGCAGTGCTTGAGGCCCGAACGGTCCGCGGCGGCCATGATCGGCTTGTAGTCGAGCGTGCCGCGGCCCAGTTCCGCGCCGGGGAAATCCTTGCCGCCCGCGCCGGGCAGGAAATCCTTGGCGTGCATCAGCGCGATGCGGCCGGGGTTGGCCTTGAAGTAGTCGGCGGGATTCTTGCCGCCCACGTGCACCCAGCCGCAGTCCAGTTCGAAATGCACCAGCTGGTGGTCGGTTTCCTTCAGCAGCACGTCGTAGAAGGTCTGGCCGCCGCCGACGTCGGTGAACTCGCGGTGGTGGTTGTGATACGCGTATTGAAGACCGGCTTTCTTCGCTTTCTCGCCCAGGCGGTTGGCGTATTCGGCGGTGCGCTTGGCCTCGTCCAGCGAATACGTGGGCTCGGGCGCATGGGCGCCGGCTTCCTTCTGCATGATCGACGGCAGCATGCTGCTGACGATGAACTTCGCGCCCAGGGTGTGCGCGGCTTCGATGCCCGGATCGAAACCGAGGCTGTCGAAGTGCATGCTGGGACAGCCGAGGCCAGCCTCTTTCAACTGGTCGCGCAAGGTGGCGGCGGTGGTGGTGACGATCGCCTCGATCTCGCTGTAGCCGATGCTCTTGAGCGTCTTGAGCGTGCCGAGCGGATCGGCCTGGTACGACTTCAGCACCATGTACAGCTGGATGCCGAGCGCCTTGCCCTGCGCGCCGGCGGCGAGCAGACGGCCGGAAGGGCTGGCGGCAAGCCATGCCGCGGCGCCGAACATGGCGGATCGAGCGAGGAACTGCCTGCGATTCATCATCATATGGATTCTCTCGGGGCGGCCGGTGGGTAGCTGGGGAGATGGGGCGTCAGTGCGTGACCGCAGCGGGCTGGCCGACAGCGCTCCTGCGGTCCTTGAAGGCGAGTACGAACAGCACCAGCACGGCGAAGGCGCAGCCGCCGGCGATCAGCCAGATCGAGCGCCAGTCGTGCGCGCCTGGCGTGGCATAGGCATCGACCACCACGCCCGACAGCCACGAGCCGACGAACATGCCCAGGCCATAGGTAAGGAAGGTGATCAGGCCCTGCGTCGCCGCGCGCAAGGCGGTGGGCGCTTCGCGGTCGATATAGATCTGGCCGACCACGAAGAAGAAATCGAAGCAGATGCCGTGCAGCACGATGCCCAGCCACAGCATCCACATCAGCTCGCCCGGCGCGCCGAAAGCGAACATCGCATAGCGCAGCACCCAGGCCAGCATGCCCACCGCCAGCATGTACTTCACGCCCAGGCGGCGGAAGAACCAGGGGATCAGCAGCATGCACAGGATCTCGGACATCTGTCCGCCGGTCATCTTGCCGGCCGCGTTGACCACGCCCACTTCGTTGAGGAACAGATTGGTGAACGCGTAGTAGAACTGCAGCGGGATGCAGATCAGGAAGGACGCCAGCGCGAACACCGCCATCGAGCGGTCGCGCAGCAGGTGCAGCGATTCCAGCGGCAAGGCGTGGCGGATTTCGAAGCGCTGGTTGCGCGCCAGCGGCGGCGTGGGCGGCAGGGTGAGGCAGTACAGCGCCGTCACCACCGACAGTACCGCGGCCAGGTGCAGCGGCGAGGCGGTGGCTTCGACGCCCCAGGCGCCGACGGCCAGGCCGACCAGGATCCAGCCGATGGTGCCGAGCACGCGGATGCCGCCGAATTCTTCCTGCGGGTCGCTGATGTGGCGCATCGCCAGCGAAGTGGTCAGCGCCAGCGTCGGCATGTAGCACAGGCTGTAGGCGAGCAGGGTGCCGTAGAGCAGCGCGAACGAGGTCTGCTTCGCGGCGAACACCAGCAGCACGGCGCCGAGCAGATGCAAGGCTGCGAGCACGCGGCGCGTGTCGAACAGGCGGTCGGCGAGCAGGCCGACGAACAGCGGCGAGATCATCGCGCCGATCGCGGTGGTGCCGGCCACCGCGCCGATCTCCTTGCCGCTGAAGTGCAGGGTCTGGCCCAGCCAGGTGCCGACGGTGACATACCAGGCGCCCCAGATCGCGTACTCGAACAGCATCATCAACCTAAGGCGCCACTTCATCATCCCCGTGCTCCCCTTTTGCGTGGTGTTGCGGTCAGGTCTTCGACGTCTTGCCACACGCCGCCCGCGGCGTGGCTTTTCAGCATGGCGTCGACCAGCAGGCTGTTGCGGTAGCCGTCCGCGAAGGTGGGCAGGGCGGACGGCTTCTTCGCCGGCGCGCCGCCCTGGCGGATCCAGGCATAGGCATCGGCGATCAGGTTGCGGAACGCATCGGGCCAGGCTTCCGGATGGCCGGCAGGCAGGTGCGCATACGGACGCGCGGCCGCATCGAGCAGGGCGGGATCGCGCGTCAGCACGGTGTTCGGCTGGTTGTGATGGCCGATCCACAAATCGTTCGGCTGCTCCTGCCGCCAGGCCAGCGACGCCTCGCGGCCGCTCACCTCCAGGCGCAGGTCGTTCTTGTGGCCGGGCAGCACCTGCCCGATGGTGACGCAGCCGCGCGCGCCGTTGTCGAAGCGCAGCAGCACGCTGGCGAGATCTTCGCTGGCGATCTTGATCTTCTTGCGCGGGGCGGATTTCGCCGCCTTGGCGAAAGCCTTGGGCGAGGCGGCCGGCACCTCGCGCACTGGCACCGCGGTATGCAGGTCGGCCAGCACGGTGACGATGCGCGCGCCGGTGACATGCTCGGCCAGGTCGCACCAATGCGAGCCGATATCGCCCAGCGCGGAGCTGGCGCCGCCGCGCTTGGGATCGAGCCGCCACGAATAGGCGCGCTCGTCGGTGAGCCAGTCCTGCAGATAGCAGCCGTGCACGAACACCTGCGCACCGAGCTTGCCCTTGGCGATCATCGCGCGCGCCTGCTGGATCAGCGGGTAGCCGCGGTAATTGAAGGTGACCACGTGGGCCACGCCGGCCTTGCGCGCGGCTTCGTGCAGCTCGCGGCTTTCTTCCAGGCTGCTGGCCAGCGGCTTGTCGGAGATCACGTGCTTGCCGGCCTGCAGTGCCGCCAGCGAGATCTCGCGATGCAGATGATTGGGCGTGGTGTTGTGCACCACCTGCACGGCCGGATCGGCCAGCAGTTCGCGGTAGTCGGCATAGGCACGGTCGACGCCCAGTTCGCGGGCACGCTTCTGCGTCGATTCGGGACTGGAGCCGGCGATGCCGACGACGTCGACGTCGCCCAGGCGGCGCACCGCATCCAGGTGATGGGCGGCGATAAAGCCGGGGCCGACCAGGCCCATGCCGAGACGCTTCATCGGCACATCCTGTCGTCGCTGGTCGCTGTGGACTGGCTAGGCATGTTCCCCCTCCGAGGTATCGCTACCATCGAAAATGTATTCGATTACATCCGCATGCGGACTGGACTTCCAAGGCACAACCGGGAAAAGTGCGATGCAAGCCACGCAAGTGGGAAGCGGCAAGACCGCGAAAAAACTGCGCTGGTATGTAACAGACTTGGAAATGCCGATGCAACGATTTCATGTAATCCATTACATTGCGGCGCAGCATGAGTGGCGGCCCGAGCCTTGGCAGGGCGCTTGCGGGCTTGCGCGGGGGTGCTATCGTCCCGCACCAATCGGCGGCATGGGAGTCCGGCATTCGTGAGCGGCAAGGGATCGAAGGGCGGACGCAAAGACGGCAAGGGCGCGGCAGCCGAGGCGCCGCCGGCCCGCGTCAGTACGGTCAAGGAGATCGCCGCCATCGCCAAAGTGTCGGTGGCCACCGTGTCGCGCGCATTGCAGCGGCCGGAGGTGGTCAGCGAGACCACGCGCCAGCGCATCCACGAAGTGGTCAAGCGCCTCGGCTACACGCCGAACGCCCTGGCGCGCAACCTGCGCACCGCGCGCGCGCGGCTGATCGTGGCGCTGCTGCCGGACATCGCCAACCCTTTTTTCTCCGAAGTGATCCGCGGCATCGAACAGGTGGCGCACGAGAACGGCTATTCGGTTTTGCTTGGCGAAACCCAGGGCAGCCTGGTGCGCGAGCAGGCCTATGCCGACATGGTCGCGGCGCGCCGCGCCGACGGCATCATCACCATGTCGCCGCGCGTGCCGGCGATTCCGATCCAGGGCCGCCAGCCGGTGGTCAATGCCTGCGAGTACGTCAAGGACGGACAGATTTCCAGCGTTTACATCGACAACGTCGCGGCGGCGGGCGTGGCGGTGGATTACCTGGCCATGCTGGGACACCGCGAGATCGCCTTCGTCGCGGGCCCGCCGTCCAGCCCCATCTGCGTGGACCGCGAGCAGGGTTACCGGCTGGCCTTGCAGCGCGCGAAGCTGCCGGTGCATCCGGGTTTGATCGTGACCGGCGATTTCTCGATCGAGGCCGGCGAGCGCGCGGTCGAGCAGTTGCTGGCACAGGGGCAATCGTTCACCGCGCTGTTCTGCTCCAACGACGAAATGGCCATCGGCGCCATGCGCGCGCTCAGCTCGCATGGACTGAGCGTGCCGGACGACGTGTCGGTGGTTGGCTTCGACGACATCCGCTTCGCCCGCTACACCTCGCCGCCGCTCACCACGGTGGCGCAGCCGAAGAACGCGCTGGGGCGCGAGGCGATGAGCATGATGCTGGAACTGCTCAACGACGCCGAGGTGCCGCCGCGCAAGCGCGTGCTGTCGGCGGACCTGGTGGTGCGCGGTTCGACGGCGCCGCGGCGACCGGCGTAGGTTGGGGTGAGCCGCAGGCGAACCCCAACAATACGGAATGCTTGAAGGTTGCGATGTTGGGGTTACTGGCTGCATCAGCAGCCAGCCCTTCGGGCCATCCGCTACGCGGATGTTCGCTACGGCATCCTGCCTTCGCAGTCGCCTGCGGCTCACCCCAACCTACGTCGCTACGTCGCTTTCTTCTCGCGGTTGCGCTTGCGGGCAGGTGCGGCGGCGCCTTCGATCTGGATCTGCTCCATCCACGACAAGGCATCGAGATAACCGAGGAAATGCCGCAGATACCCCGGCGACAGCTCGCGCATCGAGGCGATGGCGCGATGCGCCAGCGCGCTCGAGTTGAGCGGGCCGGCATTGGCGGGAGCGGGCTGCAGCGATTGGCGCAACTGGCTTTCGGTGCGCAGGCCGGACCAGAGCTGGCGGACATCGGCCAGCATGGGCAGTTCGGGAAAAGCATCGGGTGCGCGCCGGCCCAGCGTCTGCGCGAGCGAGCGGAGCGGGCCATCGCCGGTTGCCGCCGTGCCGGACTGCGGTTGCGCGGCAGCTTGTTCGACGATGGCAGCATAGCCATCGAGCAGTAACGACAACCGCTCGTCGAGCAGGCGCCGCACTTCGCCTTCATGTCCCGCCGCGCGCTGCTCCAGCGCTTCCAACACGTGGAAGCGCACCGGGTCGATCCGGTCGGCGCCTTGTTCGCGCCACGTATCGAGCCTCGCTTTCGCCGAGGTCCGCTCTTCAGTCATGGATAAGGCTTTCGGGCGAGCCCTGCGCCGGACGCGGCACCGGCGCGATTTCCACGCGCCGGTTCTTGGAACGTCCATCTTCGCTTGCATTCGAACCCACCGGCTGCTCCGCGCCGAACGCGGCGGCGAATACCGACGAAGCGGGCACGCCTTCGGCGATCAGCGTGCGGGTGACGGTAAGCGCGCGCTCGGCCGACAACTCCCAGTTGTCGGCGAACTGGCGGTTGCCGTCGCGCACCTGGCGGTCGTCGGTGAAGCCACTGACCATCAGGATCTCGTCACGCGACTTGAGATAGCCCGTCAACGGACCGGCCAGGCTCCGGAGCACCTCGCGTCCTTCCGGCTGCAACTGGTCGGAGTTGAGCGCGAACAGCACATTGCCGCGGATGCCGATGCGGCCGTCGACCAGGGTCACGCGGCCGGCGGCGAGCGGCGCGGCCAGCGCCTGTTCCAGCGTCTGGCGGCGCTGCGCCTCGGCCTGGCGCCGCTTCACTTCTTCTTCCAGCTGGTTCGACAGCTGCATCTGCATGCCGATCATGCCGACCAGGATCAGCACGAACACGCCCAGCAGCACCGACATCAGGTCGCCGAAGGCGGCCCAGATCGGCGTCGATTCGGTTTCCGCTTCGATCTCGCCGCTCATGCCGTTTCGGCTCCGGCGGCGGTGCGGGTTTCGGCCAGCTGCTGGATCTCTTCGATGATCTGTTTCTGCGACAGCATGCTCAGGTCGACCACTTCGCGGGCCTGGGCCACGTAATAGGCGAGCTGTTCGTCGCTGCGCGCGAGCGTGGCGTCCAGTGCGCCGGCGATCTGCTGCAGGCGTTCCGCCAGCGCCTCGTTGGACTGGCCGAACATCTGCACCGCGACGCCCAGCGCCTCGCCCAGGCTGGCCACTTCGGCGGCGCCGCCGGCCACGTGCGCGGCGGCCGTGCCGAGCTTGCCGGTCTGCGCTTCGACGTGGTCCTGGAAGCGCGTGCCGACGCGGTCGAGCAGGTCGGCCGAGGTGGCGATCAGGCCGTCGACGGCGGCACGCTGTTCGGTCGAGGCGTGGTTCACCGAGTCGAGCAGGGTTTCCACGGTGGCGAGCAGGCGGCTGCGTTCTTCCAGCATCGCGGTGTCGCGCACCATGCTGTCGGAGAGCTTCTGGCGCAGTTCGGCGACCACTTCGGCGGCGGCCTTCGGCGCTTCGGAGGCGGCCTGCACCAGGCGCGCGATCTCGGCGATGGTTTCGCCGGCGTGCGCCTTGGCCTGTGCCGTGATGTCGCGCGAGGTCTGCGCGAGCGTGTCGCAGATGTCGCGCTGGCGGTCCGCGGCGTGCGCGGCGGTCTGTTCCCACTGGCCGTGCAGCGCGGTGGACATCGCGCCCAGGCTTTCGGTCCACGCGGCGAGGCGTTCCTGGTCGCGCGCGGTGAGTGCCGCGTGCAGGTCTTCGTGCGACTGGCGCACGACGCCGACCAGCGAGGCAGCGTGCTGTTCGAACGTGGCTGCCGCGGCGGCCAGCGCTTCCTGGTTGCGCGCAGCCAGCTCGCCGTTGGCGGCTTCCTGGCGCGACAGCGTCTGCTGCCAGGCTTCCGCGGCGTGGTTCGCGGCGGTATCGAGGCGGGCGGCGACGTCGCCGATCAGCGCGGCGGAGCGCTGTTCGAATGTACCGTTGAACTGCTGCAGCGAATCGCGCAGATCGCCGGTAAGCGCCGCGCCGGCGCGGCGATGCTCGTCCAGCGCTTCCTTCCACAACCCGGCCACCTTGGCGGTGGTCGTCTCGAAGCCGGCGGACACGCCGTCGAGATGGCGCTGCACGCCTTGTTCGACCGCTTCGCGCAGCGCCACCGTCTCGCGCGACAGGCCGGCCATGGTGGCTTCCACCACCGGCTGGATCGATGCGCTCACCGCGCGTGCGCTCTCGGCCACGCCTTGTTGCAGCGACTGCTCGACGGAGTGGGCAAGGCGCGCATAGGTGGTTTCGGTCCTGGCGTGGAAAGCGTCCTGGCCGGCGAGCTGGCGCTCGTGCGCGGCCTGGTTCTGCTGTTCGATGCTCGCCATCAGCGCCTGCAGGCGGTCGACCAGGGCCGGCATCAGCTCGGTCTGGCGCTGCAGCAGGCGCAACGCCTCGTCGCGCTGGTGCGCCTGGGAGAACACGCGCAAGGTGGTGGCGGCGTGCGTATCCAGCTGCTGCGTCGCCTGCATGCGCTCGCGGCGGCACAGCGCGGACAGCAGGCCGAGCATGGCCGAGCTGGCCACGCCCGCGATCGAGGTGCCGAACGCGAAACCCAGGCCCTTGACCGGCGCGGCCAGCGAACCGCGCATGGCCTGGAGATCGTCGGCGCTTTCCAGCGCCAGGCCGGTGCCGCGCAGCGTCGCCATCATGCCGAGCAGGGTGCCGAGCATGCCCAGCAGCACCAGCAGGCCGACCAGGTAGGGCGTGAGCACCGGCACCGGCAGCGCCGCGCGCTCGCCCTCGACGCGCAGGCGCACGGTGTTGCGCAGGCTGGGATGCAGTTGGCCCAGCCAATCGCCCAGGTTGGACGGTGCCATTTCAAGCTTGGCAACGGCATCGCCCAGCGTGTGCGTGGCCTGCCGGTAGCGGAACAGCTCCATGCCGCCGGCGAGATAGCAGGCGCCGATCAAGGCGGCGATCGCCGCGCCCAGCGGATTGGAGCCGACGTAGCCGGCGCCGATCCAGCCGACGGCCGCGAGGCCGGCGGCGAAAACGAGGGGATAAACGAGACTTCTGAACATGGCGTTCCAGTTAGCTGGCGCGAAGGGCCGCGAGCAGGCCTTCGACCGGTTGAAAACGAACATCCAGTTCGGCGAGCAGCACGCTCTGCATGTCCTTGCGAAAGACGTCGAGCCACGCGGCCGACGTTTCCCCAGCCGGGAGCTCCGCTCCCGCGGCACCTTCCGCGGCGTTCTCCGCGGCCTGGCGCAGTTGTTCGAAATGCGCGCCCAGCAGCCTGGGCGCGGCCGCCAGCAGCGCGTGTTCGCGCGGACTCAGCGCCACTTCCATCGCCGCATCGACTGACGCGAGCCGCGCCATCTCCGCATCTTTCGCGGCGAGCCGGTCGCGCAACCTGCCGCGCAACCGCCCGGTGGCGGCCTGCATCGCGCGCTGATGGGTGAGATAGCGCTGGCGGACGATGGCGGCGTCGATGCCGATCTCGTCCTGCGCGGCCGGCGACAGCGCCCGGTCGCCCACAATGGCCTGGGCCAGCGCGGCGCGCGTGCGGGCGCACTCCTCGGCGTCCTCGTCGGTGAAGGGCGCGCCATCCGCCAGCACCGGCCGGCCGTCCAGCGCCGTGGACAGCGCAATGGACTGCTTCCAGTCGAGCCATTGGCTCAACCGGTCCGGCAGGGGAGGCGGGGAGGCCGGGGCGCCGGCGTCCGTCAGGCTGGCTAGCAGGCGGATGAACGTCGGGCCGCGGACGGGCGTCCGGTGGAGGGCTTGCACCATGCGGCTGGGTAAAAAAAGACGACGATTCTACACGTGGGGTGGGACGCGTCGATTAACAGCAGGGGGCGAAGTCGCCGAATGGCAATGCAAATTATTGATTGACATTGCGTTTGCCCGCCGCAACCGCGCCACCTGGCTCGAGCATGGCAATCGTCCCCGGCCATCGCTTCACCGGCTTGGCCGGGCCATCCGGCGGGTCATCGCGGACACGGCGCGATGTGCCGCTCCGGGTAACGGTTTCCTGAAACAGCCATGCCCGGTCAGCAGAAGCGCCGCAGCAGGGAGCCGACCGCATGGGCGAAGCAGCTACACTCGGCCGCCGTTACATGGATGGAGCTGCCCGATGGAGGCCGCGAAGCAAACGCCAGCGTTGCACGGCGAGGCGCGCGATGAAACCTGAAGACCTGCAGCGCCTGGTCACCGTCACCATGCCCTATGGCCGCTACCAGGGCCGCCTGATTGCCGACCTGCCGGGCGCCTACCTGGCCTGGTATGCGCGCAAGGGTTTCCCGCCCGGCGATCTCGGCAACCTGCTCGCGCTTGCGCTGGAAATCGATCACAACGGCCTGAAGCGGCTGCTCGATCCCTTGCGGAAGCGCTCATAAATGGATGCCGCGATGAAGCGGTGGCGTGTCGTTCTTGGCATGGCTCTGGCGCCTGCCGTGCTGCCGCTGGCTTATGCGCTGGCGTCGCTGCTGCTTTCGGGGTACGTGTTCGATGCGCCGGGGCATCTGGATAAGTTCTTCCTCGAAATAGCTGCTATTGCGATCGTCTGCTACGGGGCCAGCTATCTGCTCGGCGCGCCTGTGGTGATTGGCCTGGTGCTGGCGCGCCGCTTGAGCGTCCTGCCTTGTGTTTCGCTGAGCGCCCTGGTCGGGGCGGTGGCGGCGGTGCTGGTCTACCTGCACTACCGGGAGGGCGGCGTGGAAAGCGGGCTCGCCGCCCTGCTGGGAGCCTGCGCCGCCGTGCTGGTGTCCACGGTCTTCTGCGCGCTTGCCGGCGTGCCCTGGCGACGCCGCACCATCGCCGCGGCGGCTTGATGCTGCCGCGCGTCGCGGATCGATATTCGCAATTAATTACTCGGATGTAATTAATTACGCCGTCCGCATTTATATTTTACGAATAAAGCCATAAGCTTTTGATGCGCCGGTAAATGCACTCGCATTGCATCGATATAATGCGTTTTCTCGCCTAAGTCATTTCACCGGGCCTTGATTTATCTCCCATGGATTCGTGATTTGAATCACGGGATTTTCTGTTGACGCCCCAAGACGTCGCGCCCTAGGTTTATTGAATTCATCAGTCGGGAGCTGATGAATGATCCTGTGACTCGCGCGGCAATTACTTGCGCACTTCCAGAGGGCGGAAGGGCGTATTTCGTGCAGAAGATGGGGCAGGGGCTGCAACGCGCCTCGGATCGCTCGGCAATTCCGGAAAACACAAAAGCTGCCGTGCCCAAGCACGGTTTTCATTGATGAGGGTTCACGCAACCCCACGGGGTTCGTTTGTCCTCAAAATCCTTCGGAGTATTCCATGCCAAGTCATTTCCGCCATAAAGCCATGCAGAACGGTGATTCCTTGAAACGCCAAGGGCTGGCCAGCCGGATCCGGTGCGTGCTGGGTCTGTCCGTGCTGGTTGCGGCATCGGGTCTATGCGTGATGCCACCCGCCAGCGCGGCCGATGCCGGCGTCGTCGCCGTTGGCTCCGTGGCAACCCATCATGTGCCGCTGGCCGTACGCAACGGCGCGGCGCCGCTGATCAGCAACCTGGAAACGAGCAAGCACCTCAAGCTCGCCCTCAGCCTGCAGCCGCGCAACCAGGCCGAACTCGACCAGTTGCTGCGCGACCTGCAGGATCCGCACAGCCCGCAATACCACCAGTACCTCAGCGTCGAGCAGTTCACCGCGCGCTTCGCGCCGACGCAGGATGACTACGACACCGTCGTCGCCTGGGCGCAGGCCAATGGCCTGACGGTCACCGGCACCACGGCGAACCGCCGCCTGGTCGACGTCGAAGGCCCGGTCGAAACGATCAACCGCGCCTTCCAGGTAAAGCTGGGCAACTACGCGCATCCGACCGAGAGCCGCACCTTCTTCGCCGCCGACCGCGAACCCGTGCCGGCCGGCCTGAGCGTGCCGCTGCTGCACGTGTCGGGACTGGACAACTTCCGCCTGCCGCACACCAACTATCACAAGAAGGCGGATGCAGCGCCGGTGCAGCACGGCGGCTCCGGCCCCGGCGGCGAATTCCTGCCCAGCGACATGCGCACGGCCTATTACGGCAGCGGCTCGCTGACCGGTTCCGGGCAGACGGTGGGCATCTTCTCGTTCGACGGCTACGTCACCAGCGACATCTCGCTGTACTACACCAAGACGGGCATGTCCTCGAGCGTGCCGGTCAGCAACGTGCTGGTCAGCGGCTTCGACGGCAAGTGCGGACACGTCGGCGGCAGCTGCGACGACGGCGAGCAGATCCTCGACATCGTCAACGTGATCGGCATGGCGCCGGGCCTGACCAAGGTGCTGTTCTATGAAGGCGACAGCGCCACCGACATCCTCAACAAGATGGTCTCGGACAACCAGGCCAAGGTGCTGAGCTGCTCCTGGGGCGGCGGCGATTTCAACAATGCCACCGACGATCCGATCTACCAGGAAATGGCGGCGCAGGGCCAGACCTTCGTCAACGCCACCGGCGACAGCGGCTCGTACAACGCCTCGTCGAGCGCCTACGATCCGCCCTCGGCCGACTCCAACGTGCTGGAAGTGGGCGGCACCGACCTGACCACCAGCAGCAGCGGCGCCTGGTCGGCGGAAACGGCGTGGTCCGATGGCGGTGGCGGCTATACCAGCGCCTCCGGCGAAAGCACGCCCAGCTACCAGAAGCTGGCCGGCGTGATCACTTCGGCGAACAAGGGTTCGACCACCTATCGCAACGATCCGGACGTGGCGGCCGAAGCGAACTTCGACAACCCGACGGTGAGCAACGGCACCTTCGAAACCGGCTATGGCGGCACCAGCTTCGCCGCGCCGCGCTGGGCGGGCTTCCTGGCCCTGGTGAACCAGCAGGCGGTGGCGAATGGCCACTCGACGGTGGGCTTCGTCAACCCGGCCATCTACAACGTCGGCATCGGCACCAGCTACACCAGCAATTTCCACGACGTGACCAGCGGCAGCAACGGCTTCAGCGCCGTGGCCGGCTATGACCTGGCCACCGGCTGGGGCAGCCCGCAGGCCGCGCTGGTCGCTTCGCTGGCCGGCTCCGGCGGCGGTGGCGGCAGCACGCCGGTGGCGAACTTCGGCGACACCATCAGCGGCCTGACGGTGAACTTCACCGACAGCTCGACCGATACGGGCGGCACCATCAGCACGTATGCGTGGGATTTCGGCGACGGCGGCACCTCCACCAGCAAGAACCCGAGCCACACCTACGCCGCGGGCGGCACCTACAACGTCAAGCTGACCGTGACCGACAACCTCGGCGCCAGCAACAGCAAGACGCAGGCGGTAACGGTGAGCGGCGGCGGCGGTGGTTCCTCGCAGCTGCTGGGCAACACCGGCTTCGAAAGCGGTGCGGCCTCGCCGTGGTCGATGAGCTCCGGCGTGCTGTGCAGCAACAGCAGCTGCTCCGGCCAGACCGCGCATGCCGGCACCTGGTTCGCGTGGATGAACGGCTATGGCTCCAGCCACACCGACACGGTGTCGCAGTCCGTGGCCATCCCCAGCGGCAAGACCACCGCCACCTTGCAGTACTACCTGCATATCGACACGGCGGAGACCACCACCAGCACCGCCTACGACACGCTGAAAGTGCAGGTGCTCAACAGCTCCGGCACCGTGCTGGCCACCCTGGCGACGTACTCCAACCTCAATGCCGCCAGCGGCTACACGGTGCATACGGCGAACCTTGCGCCGTACATCGGGCAGACAGTGACGATCAAGTTCACCGGTACCGAGGATTCCTCGTTGCAGACTTCGTTCGTGCTGGACGATGTGACCTTGAACGTGCAGTGAGTTCGCGCTGCCGATCGCTGCGTGCAATTTGCGGCGGTTGTTGAAGAGAGAACCCGGCCGCACGGCCGGGTTCTTTTTTGTCGCCCTAAAGGACGGTTGGCAGGGGCGTGACTCTACAGGCTTGACTCTAGACCTTGATCAATGGTCTAGACTTTCCCCATGGACACCCAAACCCCCACCCTCACCATCGGTGCCGTCGCCAAGCGCGTCGGCGTGAATATCGACACCATCCGCTTCTACGAGCGCGAAGGGCTGCTGCCGGAGCCGGTGCGCCGGGCCTCCGGCTACCGCAGCTACGACGAAGGCGCGGTGCGGCAGTTGCGCTTTATCCGGCGCGCCAAGGACCTGGGCTTCACGCTGGAGGAGATCCGCGACCTGCTGGCGCTGTCGGCGGACCGGCATCGCGGCGTGAAGGCGGTGAAGAAGCGGGCGGAGGCGCGGCTGGCCGCGATCGATGCGCGCATCGCCGAGCTGACGCGGGTGCGCGACGGGCTGGAGGAATTGATCGAGGCCTGCCCGGGGCACGGCTCGCCGGACCAGTGCCCGATCCTGCGCGCGCTGTCGGACGATGAGGACGAGGCATGAGCGCGCAGGAGAAGGCTTGTTGCGGTTCGCATGCCAAGGAGCCGGAAGGGGTGGCCGCGGAGTCGGCAGCGGCGAGTTGCTGTCACGCCCAATCGTTGGCCCATGAAGATCATGCGCTGCACGATCACAGCCATCATGGCCACGCGCACGACCACCACGCGCACCACGCCGTGAAAGACCCCGTCTGCGGCATGTCCGTCGATCCGCACACCGCCAGGCACCGCGCGGACTTCGAAGGCCACACCTACTACTTCTGCGCCGCGCGCTGCCGCGAAAAATTCCTCGCCGACCCGGCCAGCTATCTGGGCGAACGCCCCAAGCCGCCCGCCGCGCCGCCCGGCACCATCTACACCTGCCCCATGCATCCGGAAGTGCAGCAGGTCGGCCCCGGCGATTGCCCCAAGTGCGGCATGGCGCTGGAGCCGATGATGCCCAACCTGGACGAGGACGACGGCGGCGAACTGCGCCATCTGTCGCGCCGCTTCTGGACGCTGGTGGCACTGACCCTGCCGGTGTTCCTGCTGGCGATGGGCCCGCACCTGTTTGGCTGGCATCTGCCGACGCCGTGGGATGGCGTGGCGGCGTGGACCGAGGCGCTGCTGTCCAGCGTGGTGGTGCTGTGGGGCGGTGCGTCGTTCTTCGCGCGCGGCTGGCGTTCGCTGCGGCCGTGGTCGCCGAACATGTACACGCTGATCGCGCTGGGCACCGGCGTGGCCTGGGCTTACAGCATGGTGGCGTTCTTCCTGCCCGAGGCGTTCCCCGATGGTTTTCGCGATGCGCACGGCCGGGTGGGCGTGTATTTCGAATCCGCCGCGGTGATCGTCACCCTGGTCACGCTCGGCGATTTCCTCGAGCTGCGCGCGCGCCGCCGCACCGGCGCCGCCTTGAAAGCGCTGCTCGGCCTGGCGCCGAAGACAGCGCGCCACGTCAACGCGGACGGCAGCGAACACGACGTGGCGCTGGAAGACGTGCAGGCCGGCGACGTGCTGCGTGTGCGGCCGGGCGAAAAGGTGCCGGTGGATGGGGTGGTGCTGGACGGCAGCAGCCACGTCGACGAAGCCATGCTGACCGGCGAGCC
This sequence comes from Dyella marensis, assembly GCF_049532885.1. Taxonomy (NCBI): domain Bacteria; kingdom Pseudomonadati; phylum Pseudomonadota; class Gammaproteobacteria; order Lysobacterales; family Rhodanobacteraceae; genus Dyella; species Dyella marensis. The sequence goes on along the minus strand of NZ_CP064029.1, from coordinate 3,028,559 downwards.
GCTGCCTGTGGCCAAGCGCGCGGACGATCGCATCACCGGCGGCACCGTCAACCAGGATGGCGCGCTGACCATGCGTGCGGAAAAGGTCGGCGCCGACACCCTGTTGTCGCGCATCGTGGCCCTGGTGGCGCAGGCGCAGCGCAGCAAGGCGCCGCTGCAGCGCGTGGCCGACCGCATGGCCGCGTGGTTCGTGCCTGCGGTGGTGGCGGTGGCCGTGCTGGCCTTCGCCGCCTGGGCCGTGTGGGGGCCGGAGCCGCGGCTGGCGCATGCGCTGATCGCGCTGGTGTCGGTGCTGATCATTGCCTGTCCGTGCGCGCTGGGCCTGGCCACGCCGATCTCGATCATGGTGGCCAGCGGGCGCGGCGCGCACGAAGGCGTGCTGTTCAAGGACGCGGCGGCGATCGAAAGGCTGCGCGACGTCGACACCCTGGTGCTGGACAAGACCGGTACGCTCACCGAGGGCAAGCCTGCGCTGCAGGATGTGGTGAGCACCGGCGCGCTGCCGTGGGATCAGCTGCTGGCCGTGGCCGCCGCGCTGGAACGCCCCAGCGAGCATCCGCTGGCGCGCGCGATCCTGGCCGGCGCCAAGGCGCGCGGCGTCAAGGTGCCGGAGGTGGAAGCGTTCCGCACGCTTACCGGCGGCGGCGTGCAGGGCAGGGTGGCCGGGCGCGACGCGGCGCTGGGCAATGCGCGCCTGTTCGAAAGCTTGAGGATCGCCATCGGCGACGAAGCGCGGCAGCGCGCCGACGCCATGCGCAAGGACGGCGCGACGGTGATGTTCCTTGCCGTGGACGGCGCACTCGCCGGCCTGCTGGCGGTGGCCGACCGGTTGAAGCCGAGCACGCCGCCGGCGATCGCGGCGCTGCACGCCGCCGGCCTGCGCATCGTGATGCTTACCGGCGACAACGCCGTCACCGCGCAGGCGGTGGCGAAGACGCTGGGCATCGACGCGGTGCATGCCGATGTGTCGCCGACCGACAAGGCCGCGGTGGTCAACGCGCTGCGTGCCGAAGGAAGGCGCGTGGCGATGGCCGGCGACGGCATCAACGACGCGCCGGCCCTGGCCGCGGCGGATATCGGCATCGCCATGGGCGGCGGCACCGACGTGGCGATCGAGAGCGCGCAGCTGACCCTGGTGAAGGGCGAGCTGACCGCGATCCTGCGCGCGCGTGCGCTGTCGCAGGCGACGGTGGCGAATATCCGCCAGAACCTGTTCTTCGCCTTCGTCTACAACGCGCTGGGCGTGCCGCTGGCGGCGGGCGTGCTGTATCCGTGGCTGGGCCTGACCCTGTCACCGATGGTGGCGGCGCTGGCGATGAGCCTGTCGTCGGTGTCGGTGGTGGGTAATGCCTTGCGGCTGAGCCGGCAGCGCGCGTAACGGGCGCCCAACATCGCTGCCTTCAAGCGTGCGGCATCGTTGGGGTTCGCCTAGGGCTCACCCCAACCTACGCGGCGCAGTCCATCCAGATCCAGCAGTTCCACGCCGCTGCGCGTCACCCGCAGCAGCCCCGCATCGCGGAACCGCGCCAGCAGGCGGCTGACCGTTTCGGTGGCCAGGCGCAGGTGGTTGCCGATGTCGGCGCGCGACATCGGCAGCGGCAGCAGGGCGCCGGTGTCGCCCAGTGCTCTGCGGCGTTCGTGCAGGTCGACCAGGAAAGCCGCCATGCGCTCGTCGGCCGAGCCGTCGGCGGCGTCCAGCTGCTGGCGATGGATCAGGCGGCTCATCGCGCACAGCAGGTGCGCCTGCACTTGCGGCTGGCGGGTGGCGAGATCGCGCAGCGCGGCGAACGGAAAGCGGCAGCATTGGGTGCGCCCGAGCGCGACCGCGGCGCTGTCGTGCTGGCCCTGCCAGATGGCGTCCAGCCCGAACAGCTCGCCGGGAAGGTGAAACGCCAGCACGCGCTCACGGCCGGCGCGGTCCACCGACACCGTCTTGGCCATGCCCGATTGCACCGCGTACAACGCATGGAAGGGCGTGAGCGGGCGGTACAGATATTCGCCGTCGCGCAGCAGGCCGACGCGCTCGGCGATGCAGCGCAGGCCATGCAGCTCCGGCCGGCCGTAGCCGGCGGCCTGGCAGGCCGGGAGATGGGCGCAGCCGGTGCAGCGGGTGGGGGCGGCTGCGGCCGGCGGCGTCTGGATGGCAAAGGCGACGGACATGGCGGCGGCTCCCTCGTTGCGCGACGCCGTTCATGATGAGCCGGCGGTGCCGCGGCGCCATGCCCGTGTGCGCTTATGCCGCGCGGCTTTGCGCCGCGGCCGTGGTCAGGAGGACACCGGAACGGGAGCGGCGGGTCATGAAGCCGCCAGCCGGCTGAAGTATCCTTGCGAGCCATCTGCCGCGATCCCAGGCGTGGCGCCCGTCTCCTGCCATCCGCAATCGGTTCCCCCATGAGCGACCAGTCTTCTTCCACTCCCCGCGCCGCCGAGCCCGAGCCGCGCCGCCCCAGCGTCGGCGTGCGCATCGGCAAGGTGACGGTGGGCGGCGGCGCGCCGATCGTGGTGCAGTCGATGACCAACACCGACACCGAGGACCCGGCCAGCACCGCGAAGCAGATCGCCGAGCTCGCGCGCGCCGGCTCCGAGCTGGTGCGCATCACGGTGAACACCCCGGCCGCCGCCGCGGCGGTGCCGCGCATCCGCGAGCGGCTGGACATGATGGGCGTGGAGGTGCCGATCATCGGCGACTTCCACTACAACGGCCACCAGCTGCTGGAGCAGGAACCCGCCTGCGCCGAGGCGCTGGCCAAGTACCGCATCAATCCCGGCAACGTCGGCTTCGGCAAGAAGAAGGACAGCCAGTTCGCCGCCATCATCGAAAAGGCCATCCAGTACCGCAAACCCGTGCGCATCGGCGCCAACTGGGGCTCGCTGGACCAGAGCATGGTGGCCGCGCTGATGGACGAGAACCACGCGCGCGCCGAACCCTGGGACGCCGCGCTGGTGGCGCGCGAGGCGCTGATCCGTTCCGCTGTCGATTCGGCCATCCGCGCCGAAGAGATCGGCCTGCCGCGCGAGCGCATCATTCTTTCCTGCAAGGTTTCCGGCGTGCAGGAACTGATCGCCGTCTACCGCGACCTGGCCCGGCGCTGCGACTACGCCCTGCATCTGGGCCTGACCGAGGCCGGCATGGGCTCCAAGGGCATCACCGCCTCCAGTGCCGCGCTGGCGGTGCTGCTGCAGGAAGGCATCGGCGACACCATCCGCATCTCGCTCACGCCCGAACCCGGCGCTCCGCGCACCGGCGAAGTGGTGGTGGCGCAGGAGCTGCTGCAGACCATGGGCCTGCGCGCATTCACCCCGCTGGTCACCGCCTGCCCGGGCTGCGGCCGCACCACCAGCGAGTTCTTCCAGGAACTGGCCAAGACCGTGCAGTCGCACGTGCGCGAGCGCATGCCGGAGTGGCGGGTGAAGTACGACGGCGTGGAGAACCTCACCCTGGCGGTGATGGGCTGCGTGGTGAATGGCCCGGGCGAATCCAAGCACGCCAATATCGGCATCTCGCTGCCGGGCAATGGCGAGGCGCCGGCGGCGCCGGTGTTCATCGACGGCGAGAAGGCCATGACCTTGCGCGGCGAGCGGATTGCCGAGGAGTTCATCGGCATCCTGGACGACTACGTAGCCAGGCGCTACGCCGCGCGCGGCGCCTGAAGCGCGGGAGCGGATGCCCTTGCACGATCGTCCGCACGCCGAAGAGACCATCCTCGAGGTCTGGCACGGCAACGCCGCGCCATGGACCGATGCCGTGCGCGGAAGGCGTATCGAAAGCCGCCGGCTGGTGACCGACCGCGCCATCGTCGACGCCGTGCTGTCGCGCCGGCCGCGCAGCGCGATCGATTTGGGTTGCGGCGAAGGTTGGCTGGCGCGGGCGCTGGCGGAGCATGGCGTCGACGTGCTGGGCTTGGATGCGGTGCCCGCGTTGATCGACGCCGCACGGGCGCAGGGCGGCGGACGGTTCGAAGCCATGAGTTACGCGCAGATCGCCGCCGGCGAGCTGCATGGGAAAGCCGACCTGGCGATCTGCAATTTCTCCCTGCTCGGCAAGGAGTCGACCGAGGCCGTGCTGGCCGCGGTGCCGCGGCTGCTCGAACCGGGCGGCGCGCTGCTGGTGCAGACGCTGCACCCGGTGGTTGCCTGCGGTGAGCTGCCGTACCGCGACGGCTGGCGCGAAGGCTCGTGGGCCGGCTGCGGCGAGGGCTTCGGCCAGGCCGCACCCTGGTATTTCCGCACGCTCGCCGGCTGGGTCGATACGTTCCTGGCCTGCGGCCTGCGCGTGGCGCGCATCGAGGAACCGCTGCATCCGCACAGCGGGCGGCCGGCGTCGATCATCTTCGTGCTCGAAGCTGCCACGACCTGACGCACGTTGCTTCGCCGTCGATTGGCGGTAAGCTCGCGGCTCTCGTTCCCGGGACGGAGTTTCCCGGGGCGGCAAGGGGAAGTCGGATGAGACTGAAGCCTCAAGTACGCACCGTGCTGGCGTACGTGATCGTGTCCAGCCTGTGGATCTGGTTGTCCAACCGCGTCTTGCGCCTGCTGGTGGAAGACCCCGACACGCTCAGCCTGATGCAGAGCCTGAAGGGCACGCTGTTCGTCATTGTCACCGGTGCCTTGCTCTACGTGCTGATCGACCGCGACCTGCGCGGCATGACACGCGCCAATCGCCTGCTGCTCAAGGGCAACGAACAGGCCCTGCGCGCGCTGGTCCATGCCATGGACATCCGCCACAAGGAAACCAGCGACCACTCCGACCGCGTCATGCGCATGACCGTGGCGCTGGCCCGCCTGGCCGGACTGCGTGGCGAGGAGCTGCGCAAGGCGCGCTTCGGCGCGCTGCTGCACGATATCGGCAAGCTGGCGCTGCCGGACGCGATCCTGATCAAGCCCGGCCCGCTGAGCGAGGAAGAGATCGCGGTGATGCGCACCCATCCGCAGGTGGGCTACGAGTTGCTGCAGCAGGTGGATTTCCTGCGCGATGCCGCGGAGATTCCGTACAACCACCACGAGCGCTGGGACGGCGGCGGCTATCCGCGCGGCCTGCGCGGCGAGGCGATTCCGCTGGTGGCGCGGGTGTTCAGCGTGGTGGATGTGTGGGATGCGCTGAGTTTTCCGCGGGTGTACAAGCCGGCGTGGCCGGAGGACGAAGTGATTGCCTATCTGCGCAAGATCGCGGGGAGCCAGCTGGATCCGGCGGTGGTGGAGTTGTTTCTCGCGAACTACGAGAGCATCAAGCGGGTAGGGCTGGAAGATTGAGCCGGCGTAGGTTGGGGTGAGCCACAGGCGACTGCGAAGGCAGGATGCCGTAGCGAACATCCGCGTAGCGGATGGCCCGAAGGGCTGGCTGCTGATGCAGCCAGTAACCCCAACATCGTTGCCTCCAGGCGCCCCGCACCGTTGGGGTTCGCCTGTGGCTCACCCCAACCTACGCATTATGCTGCCTTGCCCGCATTGAACGTCCGCCGGTAATTCGCCGGCGAGGTGCGGAACGCGCGCTGGAAATGCTGCCGCAGCGTCACCGGCGAACCCAGCCCCACCGCGCTGGCGATGCGATCCAGCGGCAGTGCGGTCGTCTCCAGCAGGCGCTGCGCTTCGCTGAGCCTTTGCGCCATCAGCCAGTCGCCGAAGCTGCTGCCGGTGAGCTGGCGGAAATGCCGGGTGAAGCTGCGCCGGCTCATCGCCGCGCGCTCGGCGATCTCGTCGAGGTTATGCGGCTGCTGCAGCTTGCGGCGGATTTCATCCAGCAGCCTGGCCATGCGTTCGTCGCCGGCCATGCTCGGCACCGGCTGCTCGATGAACTGCGCCTGCCCGCCGTGGCGGAACGGCGACACCACCATGCGCCGCGCGATACGGTTGGCGCTCTCGCTGCCCAATAGCTGGCGCACCAGGTGCAGGCAGCAGTCGATGCCGGCGGCGGCGCCGGCGGAGGTGACCACCTGGCCGGCGTCCACGTAGAGCACGTCCGGGTCGACTTCGGTGGCGGGGAAGCGCTCGGCCAGCTCGCCGGTGGCGATCCAGTGCGTGGTGGCGCGCCGGCCATCCAGCAGGCCGGCATGGCCGAGCACGAAGGCGCCCATGCACAGGCCGACGATGCGCTTGCCGCGCGCGGCGGCGCGGCGCAGCGCTTCCAGCAGGGCTTCCGGCGGGCGCTCCTCCGCGCTGCGCCACGAAGGCACGATCACGATGTCCGCGTTGCGCAATTCCTCCAGCCCGTAGTCGGTGGCGATCAGGAAGCCCGAGGCGCTGCGCACGCGCTTGCCCTCGGCCGAGCACACGCGCAGGCGGAACGGCGATTGCTCGTCGCGCAGCACCGCGGCGAACACGCCGCAGGGCACCGAAAGATGGAAGGGCAGGATGTCGTTGAACGCCACGACGGCGATGCGGATCTTGCGCATGGGGAATTCCGGTTGGCCCGATCGCATCGATCATTGTCCTTCAGGCCACTCCCGCGCAAGTGGCCCGGAGCGCAGCATGTGCACACCTTTTCCACCCCAAGGAGCCGTGCCATGACTGCCACCCAACCCCGCCGCGCGCTGATCGTCGTCGACGTGCAGAACGAATATTTCGACGGCAACCTGCAGATCGAATACCCGCCGGTGTCCGACAGCCTGCCGAAGATCGTCCGCGCCATGGACGCCGCCACCGCCGCCGGCATTCCGGTGGTGGTGATCCGCCAGGATTCGCCCGCCGGCGCGCCGGCCTTCGCCGAAGGCAGCCATGGTTGGCAGTTGCATGCGGAAGTGGAACGCCGCTGGCGCGACGTGCTGTTCGGCAAGCCGCTGCCGAGCGCCTTCGCCGGAACCGGCCTGGGCGAATGGCTGCAGGCGCGCGGCATCGACACGCTCACCGTGGTGGGCTACATGACCCACAACTGCAACGACACGACGATCAAGCATGCGTTCGATCGCGGCATCGAGGTGGAATTCCTGCACGATGCATCCGGCGCGGTGTCGTATGCCAACCGTGCCGGCTATGCGACGGCCGAGGAAATCCATCGCGTGTTCGCGGTGGTGGAGCAGTCGCGCTTCGCGGCGGTGCTGAGCGTTGAGGAGTGGGAGCGTTGCCTGGCCACCGGCGAAGCGCCGGTGCGCGAGAACATCCTGGACTCGTACGCGAATGCGCGGAAGCTGCGCGAGGCAAAGGCGGCGTAACGCGCTTGCTCCCTCTCCCCTCCGGGGAGAGGGCCGGGGTGAGGGGCCGGGCGGAGCGTAGAAGCGAGAGCGGACAACGAGCCACGCCCTGTCGATCTTCCGCCGCGAGCACCCGCCCCTCATCTGCCTGCCGGCATCTTCTCCCCGGAGGGGAGAAGCGATTCACTTAGCTTCCTTTGCGCAACCCCGCCATCGTCTCTTCCACCAACGGCGTGAATTCCTTCCAGCTCCCGGGCTGCCCCGGCAATTTCACCAGCTGCCTTACCGTCTTCAGGAACGTGTCGCGCGGATACTCCACCGCCCCAAGACTCAACAGATGGTTGTTCGTCACCTGCGCATCGATCAACGGATAATCCCACCGATGCAGCAAGCGCCCCAGCGCCAGCAAGGCCAGCTTCGACCCACCGCTCTCGCGGCTGAACATCGACTCCCCGCAGAACAAGCGCCCCACGGTCACGCCGTAGATCCCGCCGACCAGCCGCTCGCCTTCCCACACTTCCACGCTGTGCGCATGCCCCATCTCGTGCAGTTGCGTGTACGCCTCCGCCATCGCCGGCACGATCCACGTGCCCAGCTGCCCGGAACGCGGCGCGGCGCAGGCTTCGACGGTGGCGCGGAAGGCATGGTCCAGGGTGATGCGCCAAGGTTTGCGCCCGATCTGCCGGCGCAGGCTGCGGTTGGCCAGCAAGCGGTCGGTGTGGAACACGCAGCGCGGATCCGGCGACCACCACAGGATCGGCTCGTCCTCGTTGTACCAGGGGAAGATGCCGCCCGCGTACGCGGCCAGCAGCCGGCGCGGCGTGAGATCGCCGCCGAAGGCGAGCAAGCCATTGGGGTCGGCCATGGCGCGGCCGGGATCGGGAAACTGCTCGGGATGGGCGGCGTCGAGCAGGGGCAGGCGGATCATGGTCAGGCGTCGCGGTGGGCGTACGGGCTGTGTTCGAGCAGGTCGGCGGCGTAAGCGTCGACTGCTTCGGCCTCGCGCGCAAGCGCGGCGTGCACGGCCTTGCGGAAGCTGCCGTCGGCCAGGTAATGGCGCGAATGCGTGCGCACCGGCAGGAAGCCGCGCGCCAGTTTGTGCTCGCCCTGGGCGCCGGGTTCGAAGCGCTGCAGGCCGGCGCGGATGGCGTGCTCGATGCCCTGGTAGTAGCACAGCTCGAAATGCAGCCCCGGCACCTCGACGCGGCTGCCCCAGTAGCGGCCGTACAGCGCTTCGCCGCTTTGCAGGAACAGCGCCATCGCGACCATCCGCTCACCCTCCCAGGCCAGCGCCAGATGCGTGGCGGCGCCGAGTTCGCCTTCGCCCAGGGCACGGAAGAAATCGCGCGTCAGTGCGGCGTGGTTGCCCTTGGCGTCGAAGGTGCCCTCGTACAGGCGGTGCGCCTGCCGCCATTCGTCCGCGCCCAGGCTGTCGCCGCGGCGCACTTCCAGCCGCAGGCCGGCGCGCGCCACCTGGGCGCGCTCCTGGCGGATGTTCTTCCGTTTCTTGTGATTGAGCGCGGCGAGGAAATCGTCGAAGCCGCCATAGCCACGATTGGGCCAGTGGAATTGCACGTCCGAACGCGCCAGCCACTGGCCGTCGAAGGCGGGCAGGTCGTCCGGCGCCAGGAAGTTGGCGTGGATGGACGACAGGCCATGCGCGTCGGCCAGCTGGCGCATCGCCCGCACCAGGGTTTCGCGCCGCTGCGGTGCTTGCGGGCCATCGCCGGCCAGCAAGCGCGGCCCAGGCACGGGCGAGTAGGGCACGGCGTTGAGCAGCTTGGGGTAGTAGTCGCCACCCGCGCGTTCCCACGCCGCGGCCCAGCTCCAGTCGAACACGAACTCGCCGTGCGAATTGCCTTTCACGTAGAGCGGCGCCGCGGCGACCAGCCGTTCGTCCTCGTACAGGCCCAGGTGGTGCGCCTGCCAGCCCCAGTCCTCGCGGATGCAGCCGGTGCGCTCCAGCGCGGCGAGGAAGGCGTGTGAGAGGAAAGGATTGCCGTCGGTGCGCAGGGCATCCCACGCGGCGGCGGGCAGCTCCTCGATGCGCGGATGGAAACGGGCTTCGAGCATGCCGGACCGGTCGGCGGCCATCGGCGAGCGATGGCCGCGCGTCATTCAGTGCACCGCCGGCAGGCGGGCCGCGATGCGTTCGACGAAGGCATCGGGACGGCCGTAGTCCTGGTGGTGCGGCAGCACGTGGCGCACGCCCTGGACGTCCAGCACCAGGGTGGGGAAACCCTGGCCGCCCACTTCGCCGAGCAACTGGCGGCTGGCGGTGACGTGTTCGATCGTCTCGGCGCCGCTTGCGCTGGCGAAGGCCTCGGCGAACCGCGCGGCATCCAGGCCGATCTCTTCCGCCAGTTCGGCCAGCACGTCGGCTTCCACCACGCGCAGGCCGCGCTGGTAGTGCGCATGCTGGATCGCCACCAGCATCGGATAGCCGGCCTGCGGATGGAGCCGTTCGGCCGCCAGCACCGCCGCGATCGGCGGCAGCGAATACAGCACCGTGCCTTGCTCGGCCAGCAGGCCTTCGGTGTAGGCGTCGCCGAACGGCTGGCCGCTGATCTCCTCGATGCGCTCGTCGGCGCGCACGATGTGCTCGGCCATCGCCGGGGTCAGTTCCTGCGGCTCGGCGAACAGCGCGCCGCCGTGCAGGCGCAGGGCCAGGCGGTCGCCGAGCATGGCGACCGCGGCGCTGACCAGCGGCTGGGCGCCATAGCACCAGCCGCACAGCGGGTCGTGGATGTAGTGCAGGGTGGCGTGGCTGGCGCTCATCAGGCGGCCGGGGTCTGCTGGTCCAGCCAGCGCTCGGCGTCCAGCGCGGCCATGCAGCCGAAGCCGGCCGAGGTGATCGCCTGGCGGTAGACGTGGTCGGCCACGTCGCCGGCGGCGAACACGCCCGGCACCGAGGTCATGGTGGCCATGCCTTCCTGGCCGCTGTGGATCTTGATGTAGCCGTCGTGCATGTCCAGCTGGCCCTCGAAGATGCCGGTGTTCGGCGTATGGCCGATGGCGACGAAGAAGCCGGTGGCCTGGATGTCGCGGGTGGCGCCGCTGTTGACGTCCTTCACGCGCACGCCGGTGACGCCGCTGCTGTCGCCCAGCACTTCGGCCACGGTGTGGTTCCACACCAGCTCGATCTTGCCGGCGGCGGCCTTCTCGAACAGCTTGTCCTGCATGATCTTTTCCGCGCGCAGCTTGTCGCGGCGGTGCACCAGGGTGACCTTGCTGCACAGGTTGGACAGGTACAGGGCCTCCTCCACGGCGGTATTGCCGCCGCCGACCACCACGACTTCCTGGCCGCGGAAGAAGAAGCCGTCGCAGGTGGCGCAGGCGGACACACCCTTGCCCTTGAAGTGCTGCTCGCTCTCGATGCCCAGGTACTTGGCGGTGGCGCCGGTGGCGATCACCAGGGCGTCGGCGGTGTACTCGCCGGAATCGCCCTTGAGGCGGAACGGGCGCTGGCTGAGGTCGGCGCTGTGGATATGGTCGAACACCATCTCGGTCTCGAAGTGCTCGGCATGCTCGGCCAGGCGCTGCATCAGCTCCGGACCCTGCACCGCCTTGTCGCCCGGCCAGTTCTCCACGTCGGTGGTGGTCATCAGCTGGCCACCCTGCTGCAGACCGGTCACAAGGGTGGGCTTCAGGTTGGCGCGGGCAGCGTACACGGCCGCGGTATAGCCGGCGGGGCCGGAACCGAGGATCAGCAGGCGGCTGTGCTTGGGGGTGCTCATGGTTATAATCCTTGGGTGTTATCAGCAGCTTGGAATTGCTATTCGATCCGGCCTTTACGGCCGTTTCCTCACACCGGTTCAAGGCTCCGGCGAAAGGTTGGAGCCCGACAGAATGGGGAAGACGGGTGCGCGATTCAAGGCAGCTGAACCGGCAACCGGCGGTTGGCGGGCCCCAGGGCCCGGCGCCTGCGGACCGGGCCGCGGGGGGCGGTATCGAGGTATCTGGAGTCCTGGCCTTTGCCCAGGCGACGCAGTAGAAGCAGGTCCCTAGGACCGGCACGCGAGGAATACGGTGGCGCGTAGCGCGAACGTCAAGAAAGACAAGAACAAGGAACCCAGCGGCCTCAGCGAGGAGCTGAAGCGCCGCCTGCGCGAGGCCGGCGCGCTGCTGCTGCTGCCGCTGGCGCTCTATCTGCTGGTCTGCCTGTTCAGCTACAACGACCAGGACCCGAGCTGGGGTCATGCCAGCACGGTGGAGCACGCGCGCAACTTCGGCGGCGCCGTCGGCGCCAATATCGCCAACCTGCTGCGCTACATCTTCGGCCTGGTCGCCTACTGCTTCCCGCTGCTGCTGCTGGGCCTGGGCGTGCAGGTGCTGCGCCACCGCGGCGTGCGCACGGTGCAGCCGTGGGAGCCCTCGCTGCGGCTGATCGGCTCGGTGTTCTTCTTCATCACCGCGCCGGCCCTGCTGTACCTGAAGTTCAGCGACGAGCCGGTGCTGCCCCAGGGCGTGGGCGGCATCATCGGCATGTGGGTGGGCCGCGGCCTGCTGCAGGCTTTCGGCGGCACGGGGGCGCCGCTGCTGCTGCTGGCGATCTTCCTGATCGCGGTGACCCTGGCCACCGGCCTGTCCTGGTTCAAGCTGATGGACCTGACCGGGCAGGGCATGCTGAAGATCGCCGGCTGGTTCGGCGGCAAGCTCAAAGAAGCCCCCGAAGTGCTGGCCGCGCGCCAGGCGCGCGCCGAGCGCGAGGTGGTCAAGAAGGTCGAGGCCGTGAAGCAGGCCAAGCGCGAGCCGGTGCGTATCGAAGCACCGCCGCCGCCGGCGCCCAAGAGCGAGCGCGCCCGCGTCGAAACGCAGATCCCGCTGTTCACCGGCGCCTCCGAGGCCGGCGAGCTGCCGCCGCTGTCGCTGCTGGACGAGGCGCCGCCGCAGGGCCCGGGCTATTCCGAAGAGACCCTGGAAGTGCTGTCGCGCCAGGTCGAGCTGAAGCTCAAGGATTTCCGCATCGAGGCCAAGGTGGTGGGCGTGTATCCCGGCCCGGTGATCACCCGCTTCGAGCTGGAACCCGCCGCCGGCGTGCGCGGCTCGCAGGTGTCGAGCCTGGACAAGGACATCGCGCGCGGCCTCTCCGTGGTGAGCGTGCGCGTGGTCGACGTGATCCCGGGCAAGAACGTGATCGGCCTGGAGATTCCCAACGCCAAGAAGCAGATCGTGTACCTGTCGGAGGCGCTGCGCTCTGAGAAGTACGACCAGATGAAATCGCCGCTGGCGCTGGCCCTGGGCAAGGATATTGCCGGCCGCCCGGTGGTGGCCGACCTGGCCAAGATGCCGCACCTGCTGGTGGCCGGCACCACCGGCTCGGGCAAGTCGGTGGCGGTGAACGCGATGGTGCTGAGCCTCTTGTACAAGGCCAGCCACAAAGACGTGCGCATGATCATGATCGACCCGAAGATGCTGGAGCTCTCGGTCTACGAGGGCATCCCGCACCTGCTGGCGCCGGTGGTCACCGACATGAAGGAAGCCGCCAACGCGCTGCGCTGGTGCGTGGCCGAGATGGAGCGCCGCTACAAGCTGATGGCCGCGGTGGGCGTGCGCAACCTGGCCGGCTTCAACAAGAAAGTGAAGGACGCCGAGAACGCCGGCCAGCCGCTGCTGGACCCGCTGTTCCGCCCGAACCCCGAGATGCCGAACCTGGCGGCCGAGCCGCTGGAGCCGCTGCCGTACATCGTGGTCATCATCGACGAATTCGCCGACATGATGATGATCGTCGGCAAGAAGGTGGAAGAACTGATCGCCCGCCTCGCGCAGAAGGCGCGCGCCGCCGGCGTGCACCTGGTGCTGGCCACGCAGCGCCCGTCGGTGGACGTGATCACCGGCCTGATCAAGGCCAATATCCCCACCCGCATCGCGTTCCAGGTCTCCTCCAAGATCGACTCGCGCACCATCCTTGACCAGTCCGGCGCCGAGACCCTGCTGGGCCACGGCGACATGCTGTACCTGCCGCCCGGCACCGCCACGCCGGAGCGCGTGCACGGCGCCTTCGTCGACGACCACGAGGTGCACAACGTGGTGGCGTGGCTGCGCGCGCAGGGTGCGCCGCAGTACATCGAGGGCGTGCTGGAAGAAGTGCAGGCCACCTCGGACGGCAAGTTCATCAACGACTCCGGCCTGCCGCAGGACGGCGAGGAAGGCGGCGATGCCGACGCGCAGCTGTACGACAAGGCGGTGCGCATCGTCACCGAGTCGCGCCGCGCGTCCATTTCCGGCGTGCAGCGCCATCTGCGCATCGGCTACAACCGCGCCGCGCGCCTGATCGAGCAGATGGAGCAGGACGGCGTGGTCAGCGCGCCGCAGCACAACGGCAACCGCGAAGTGCTGGCGCCGCCGCCGCCGAAGTAAACCATTAAGCGATGTCGGCGCAGACTGCGCCGCCATCCGCGACACGAAACAGGGACCTTATGAACCGCTTCCTCGCCCTCTGCGCCGCGCTGGCCCTCACCGCCGCCGGCGCCGTCCACGCCGCCGCCGGCCCGGCCCGCGCGCGCCTGGACACCTTCGCCACCGGCCTGCATGCGCTGACCGGCCAGTTCACCCAGATCCTTACCGACGCCAACGGCAACAAGGGCAAGAGCAGCTCCGGCACCTTGTCGCTGGAAGCGCCGCGCCAGTTCCGCTGGGAAACGCTCGCCCCCTACAAGCAGACCATCGTCGCCGACGGCAGCCGCGTATGGCTGTACGACCCGGACCTGGAGCAGGTCACCGTGCGCGTGCAGAGCACCGAGGAGGCGCACAGCCCGCTCACCGTACTCACGGACCTCAAGCAGATGGACCGCGACTTCAAGGTGACCGAGCAGGGCGAGCACGACGGCCTGGCCTGGCTGCGGCTTACCTCCACCGCCAAGGACCCGCAGTTCGACTACGCGGACCTGGGCTTCGACGCCAACGGCCTGGCGCGCATGACCTTCCGCGACCAGCTCGGCGCGGTCACCGAGATCCGCTTCGCCAACTGGCAGCGCAATCCCGCCATTCCGCCGGCCACGTTCAACTTCGTGCCGCCGAAGGGCGCCGACGTGATCGGCGACGCGCCGGTGATCCAGACGCAGCCGCTGAAGGACTGACGCTTCCTCCATGCTGCGCCAGCTGCCGCGCTGGGCCTGGATCGGCGGAGGGCTGCTGGCCTTTATCGCCGGCATGATCAACGCGGTGGGTTTCATGGGTTTTCGCCATCAGGCGATCACGCATCTGACCGGCACCGCCACGCTGATGGGCGTGGCGGCCGCCGAAGGCAACCGCGGCGAGCTGTTGCATTGGGCGCTGGCGATCCTGGCGTTTCTCGGCGGCGCGGTGCTGAGCGGCTTTATCGTGCAGCAGCACACCTTGAAGCTGGGGCGGCGCTATGGCGTGGCCTTGATGGTCGAATCGGCCTTGCTGTTCGCCGCGGTGCCCTTGATCCACGCCGGCAACGATGCGGGGCTGTATCTCGCGTCGATCGCCTGCGGTTTGCAGAACGCCATGGCCAGTACCTATAGCGGCGCGACGTTCCGCACCACGCATCTGTCGGGCATCTTCACCGACCTCGGCATTTATCTCGGCCAGCGCCTGCGCGGGCTGGACGTGGACCGCCTGCGCATCCAGGTCTGCGTATTGGTGGCCGGCAGTTTTATCGCCGGCAGCGCGGTGGGGGCGTTGGCGTTCGGGGTGATGGCGGAGCGTACGTTGTTGTTGCCGGCGGTGATGACGGGTGTGGTTGGGCTGGTCTATGCGATCTACCGTCACCGCCACTTGGTCGACTAGAAGGCGGCGCCTCGCCATTGCCGTCATCCCGGCGCAGGCCGGGATCCAGTGGCGACAAGGCGCGAGGTTGCAAGAGCATGAGCAGCTTCTGGCGGCCGTTGCCTGCCCCTACGGTGCCGTTACTGGATCCCGGCCTGCGCCGGGATGACGATGCGGCGAGGCCGTTTGCTTAGGGCATTCCGCGTC
This sequence comes from Dyella marensis, assembly GCF_049532885.1. Taxonomy (NCBI): domain Bacteria; kingdom Pseudomonadati; phylum Pseudomonadota; class Gammaproteobacteria; order Lysobacterales; family Rhodanobacteraceae; genus Dyella; species Dyella marensis. The sequence goes on along the minus strand of NZ_CP064029.1, from coordinate 3,013,494 downwards.
CCCAGGCTTCCCCGCGCTATCATGGCGTCCTATGTCCGCCCGCGGTTCCTCCCCCGACCTCTTCCCTGAATCCGACGAGCTCAAGCCCCTGGCCGAGCGCATGCGTCCGCGCGGCCTCGACGAGATCGTCGGCCAGCAGCGCGTGCTCGCGCCCGGCAAGGCGTTGCGCCGCGCGCTCGAAGCGGGCCGCGTGCATTCGATGGTGCTGTGGGGCCCGCCCGGTTGCGGCAAGACCACCGTGGCCCTGCTGGTGGCGCGCTATGCCGACGCCGATTTCCGCGCGATTTCCGCCGTGCTGTCGGGCCTGCCGGAAGTGCGCAAGGCCTTGGCCGAGGCGGAGGCGAACTTCGCGCAGGGGCGGCGCACCGTGCTGTTCGTCGACGAGGTGCACCGCTTCAACAAGGCGCAGCAGGATGCCTTCCTGCCGCATATCGAGCGCGGCGTGATCATCTTCGTCGGCGCCACCACCGAGAACCCGTCGTTCGAACTCAACTCCGCCTTGCTGTCGCGCTGCCGCGTGCACGTGCTGGAAGCGGTGTCGGCGGACGATATCGTCGGCGCGCTCAAGCGTGCGCTGGAAGACAGCGAGCGCGGGCTGGGCGGACAGGGGCTGAGCATCGGCGACGCATCGCTGCAGCTGATCGCCCGCGCCGCCGACGGCGACGTGCGCCGCGCGCTCACCTTGCTGGAAATCGCCGCCGAGCTGGCCGAGGACGGCCGCATCGACGAAGCCACGCTGGAGCAGGTGCTGGCCGACCGCACGCGCCGCTTCGACAAGGGCGGCGAGCAGTTCTACGACCAGATCTCGGCGCTGCACAAATCCGTGCGCTCATCCGACCCCGACGCCGCGCTGTACTGGATGTGCCGCATGCTCGACGGCGGCGTCGATCCGCTGTATCTGGCGCGCCGCATGACCCGCATGGCGGTGGAAGACGTGGGCCTGGCCGAGCCGCGCGCCTGGCGCATGGCGCTGGATGCCTGGGACACCTACGAGCGCCTGGGCAGCCCGGAAGGCGAGCTGGGCCTGGCGCAGCTGGCGATCTGGCTGGCGATGGCGCCCAAGAGCAATGCCGCCTACACGGCCTACAACCAGGCGCGCGCGACGATCCGCGAAACCGGCACGCTGGACGTGCCCATGCATCTGCGCAATGCGCCGACCAGGCTGCTGAAGGGGCTGGGCTACGGCCAGGGCTACCAGTACGACCACGATGCCGAAGGCGGCATCGCGCTGGGCCAGCAATGCCTGCCCGATGCGCTCGACGGCACCGTGTTCTACGAGCCGGTGGAACGCGGCCTGGAATTGAAGCTGCGCGAGAAACTGCTGAGCCTGCGCGAAGCGCGGCGGCAGGCGCGCGGCAAGTAAGCGGTCTTTCTTCGGCGTTCCGCGCGGGCGCCGCCGTTCTGCCGTAGCCCGAGGCCATCGCATGTCCATCGTCTGGTACTTCGACTTCGTCTCCCCGTTCGCCTGGCTGCAGTGGCCGCGCATCGAGGAGCTGATGCGCACGCACGAGGTGAGCTTGCGCCCGATCCTGTTCGCCGGCGTGCTCGACCGCGTCGGCCAGAAGGGGCCGGCGGAGATTCCCGCCAAGCGCGAATTCATCTATCGCCACGTGCTGTGGCGTGCGCGCGAGGCGGGGCAGCCGCTGCGCTTTCCGCCGGCGCATCCGTTCAATCCGCTGGCCGCGCTGCGCCTGTGCATTGCGGCCGGCAGCGATGCACGCGCCACCGGCGCGATCTTCGAGTGGATCTGGGGACAGGGGCAGGTGGGCGACACGGCCGAAGCGCTCGCGCCGGTTGCGCAGGAGCTGGGCATTGCGGATGCCGCCGCGGCGATTGCCGACCCCGCCGTGAAAGCGCAGCTCAAAGCCAACTTCGACGCGGCCATGGCCGACGACATCTTCGGCGTGCCCACCCTGGCCATCGACGGCCGCCTGTTCTGGGGCGGCGACGCGCACGACTTCGCGCTGGCCTGCCTGCGCGATCCGGCGCTGTGGGACGAAGCGGAAATGCACCGCGTCGCCACTTTGCCGATCGGCGCCTCGCGCCTTTGAGCGCAGCCTGCTGCGAGCACCCTTGCGGGGCTTGCGCGCGCAGGCATAGATTCCGGCCACCGCAGCGCTTCTAACCGGGGGAGGGACGGATATGCGCGTACTGGTGGCTGCCTTGATCGGCGGCATCGTGATGTTTATCTGGGGCGCCGTGGCACATATGGCGCTGGGCCTGGGCGAAACCGGCATACGCCAGCCGGCGGCGGAAAACGTGGTGCTGGACAGCCTGCATCAGGGGCTGGGGATGCAGGCCGGTGTCTATATCCTGCCGTCGTTCGATCCCGCCAGGATGTCCGACGAGGCCGCCGTCAAGGCTTATTCGGAAAAGGCCAAGTCCTCGTCGTACGCGTGGATCGTCTATATGCCGCAGGGCGACGATCTGATGCAGATGGGCCCGCAGCTGGGCCGGCAATGGGCCTCGGACACCTTGTCCGCCCTGGCCCTGGCCTTCGTGATGGGCCTGGCCGCCTTCGGCTTCCGCAAGCGCCTGGGCATCGCGGTGGCGGCGGCGCTGTTCGCCTGGCTCAGCTCCATGGTGCCGTACTGGAACTGGTACCGCTTCCCGCTGGACTTCACCCTGGCCGCCCTGGTGGAGCAGGTGATCGGCTGGCTGCTGGCCGGTGCCGCCATGGCGTGGTGGCTGGGCCGCGCGGAACGGCGCGCCGTTTAAGCCGGACCGCATCACAGGCCGCGGCGGGCGAGGGCGCGCCGCGGCCTGTCGCATTGCGGCAAGTCGGGCCCGGCCGCCATAATCCGGCGTTCCCTGGCCATCATCCGGACCCATCATGCTGGACCCCGCCCTGCTGCGTTCGCGCCTGGCCGACACCGCCGCGCGCCTCAAGGAAACCCGTGGCTACGAACTCGACGTAGCCGCCGTGGAAGCGCTGGAAAGCGAACGCAAGCGGCTGTCCACCGAGACGCAGGAGCTGCAGAACCTGCGCAACACCCGCTCCAAGGCGATCGGCCAGGCCAAGGCCAAGGGTGAGGACGTCGGCGCGCTGATGGCCGAAGTCGCCGGCCTGGGCGACAAGCTCAAGGCCAACGAGCATGCGCTGGTCGAGGTGCAGGCGAAGATCGCCCACATCGCGCTGGGCATCCCGAATATCCCGCACGAGTCGGTGCCGCTGGGCAAGGACGAGAGCGAGAATGCCGAGCAGCTGCGCTGGGGCACGCCGCGTTCGTTCGATTTCGAAGTGAAAGACCACGTCGACCTCGGCGCCCGCCACGGCTGGCTGGACGCCGACGCCGGCGCCAAGCTCTCCGGCGCGCGCTTCACCGTGCTGCGCGGCCAGCTGGCGCAGCTGCATCGCGCACTCGCGCAGTTCATGCTCAACCTGCATACCGGCGAGCATGGCTACCTGGAATGCAGCGTGCCGCTGATCGTCAATACCGAGACGATGCAGGGCACCGGGCAGCTGCCGAAGTTCGAGGAAGACCTGTTCTCGACGCACGTCGGCGAGGCCAAGCGTTATCTGATTCCCACCGCGGAAGTGGCGCTGACCAACCTGGTTGCCGACAGCATCGTCGAAGCCGACGCGCTGCCGATGCGCCTCGCCGCGCATTCGATGTGCTTCCGCGCCGAAGCCGGCAGCTACGGCCGCGACACGCGCGGCATGATCCGCCAGCATCAGTTCGAGAAGGTGGAGATGGTGCAGATCGCTGCGCCTGAGCAGTCGCATGCTCAGCTGGAAGAAATGGTCGGCCATGCCGAGAAGGTGCTGCAGCAGCTGGGGCTGCCGTATCGCAAGGTGCTGCTGTGCACGGGCGATATGGGGTTTGCGGCGCAGAAGACCTACGACCTGGAAGTGTGGCTGCCGAGCCAGAACACCTATCGCGAGATTTCCTCGTGTTCGAACTGCGGAGATTTCCAGGCGCGAAGGATGCAGGCGCGGTGGCGCAACCCGGCGACGGGCAAGCCGGAGCTGGTGCATACCTTGAATGGGTCGGGGCTGGCGGTGGGGCGCACGCTGGTGGCGGTGATGGAGAACTATCAGAACGCGGATGGTTCGATCACGGTGCCGGAGGTGTTGCGGCCTTACCTGCACGGGGCGGAAAAAATCGCCTGAGCCTGTGACGAAAAGCCCGGCCTTCGCCGGGCTTTTTTCTTATGGGCCGCCACATCGCTTTTGGGGAAGATGTCGACGGAGGGCCGCCGATCGGATGGCTCAAGCAGTGCTTCGATCCATTCGAACAGCGAAGACGACATGATCAGGACGCAGACGCGAAGCTTGGCTTGGATTTTATGTTTCATGGCCTGCGGGGCCGCCGCGGCCCAGTCGCCGCCCGCGACGCCGGCCAGCCTGCCGGGGCGCTATATCGAATCGCTGAAACTGCATCAGGCCCGGCAATATGCCGAGGCCGCGGCGATCCTCGAACCGTTCTACACGGCCGGCCCCAATGGCATGGATTGGCATTGGAACGCCGCCATGTACCAGCTCGCACGCGATGAAGCGCTGGCCGGTAACAAGGACAAAGCCATGGATGCGCTGATGGCCGCGCAGGCCAGGGGCGGCAGCATTGCGGCGGACCAGCTGGCAGCGGAGGCCGACCTGGCATCGCTCCATGGCGACCCGCGATTCAAGCCGCTGGTCGAGGCGGCGCGCAGCCAGGAGCGCCTGTGGGCGCGCCAGCCCGGCCAGGATCTGCCGTTCGCGCCGAACCTGAGCGAGGACGCGAAGATCGCGGGGTTGTCCAGCCTGTGGGCGGAGGCCCGCTTCAACTTCGCCTTCTTCGACCGCGAGCCCGAGCTGGACTGGAACCAGGCCTACCTGGATTTCCTGCCCAAGGTGCGGGCGGCGGCATCGACCGAACAGTATTACCGCGTGCTGATGCGGTTCGCCGCACTGCTGAAGGACGGCCACACCAATGTCTATCCGCCCGAGCCTCTGCGTGACGCCTTCTATGGCCGGCCGGGCTTGCGCACGCAGTGGGTGGAAAACGCTGTGGTGGTGACGGGCATCGACGATCCCGCGTTGTCCGCGCAGCATTGGCGTGTGGGCGATGTGCTGGTGAAGATCGATGGCGAAGACATACGTTCCTATGCGGAGCGCGAGATCGCGCCTTACCAGAGTTCCTCGACGGCGCAGGATCTGCGGGTGCGCACCTATGACTATGCCTTGCTCGGCGGGCGGGCCGGCAGCCAGGTTCACGTCACTGCCAGGAATGCCGAAGGTAAGGAAGAAAACCGGGTGTTGACCCGGCTTACGTTGGCGGAGCAATCGAAGCTCAGGAGCGGCGGAGTGTCGTTCAAGCTGAGGCCGGATGGGATTGCCGTTCTTGCCGTCGACGAGTTCGACGACAGCGAAGGCACCAAGGCGCTGCTCGCGAATCTGTCGGTGGTGAACGCGTCCAAAGGGCTGGTCGTCGATCTGCGTGCCAATGGGGGCGGCAGCACACCTGTGGACTTGTTGCAGTTGTTGGCGCGGGAGCCGATTCGGGGGCCGTTGATTCGTACGAGAAGCTATGCGGCGGCGGATCGGGCGCGTGGTGTGTTGCCGGGGTGGAGCGATGTGGTGCCGTTCGAGGTGCCGGCGGATCCTGCGCATCATGTCGATGTGCCGGTGGCGGTGTTGACGAGTGCGCGGACGTTTTCGGCGGCGGAGGATTTTGTCGCGATGTTCGGGGCGATGCGGCGGGGGATTACGGTGGGGGAGACTACTGCTGGAAGTACAGGGCAGCCGTTGTTCTTTTCGCTACCGGGTGGGGGGAGTGCGCGGGTTTGTACCAGGAATGATCGTGGGCCGGATGGGGTGGTGTTTGAGGGGGTGGGGTTGCGGCCGACGATTGGGGTTTCGCAGACGGTGGAGAGTCTGCGGAGGGGGAGGGATGTGGTGTTGGAAAGGGCGGTGGGGGCGTTGGTGGGTGGGAAATGAAATGGGGGGCGGGGCTTAGTGAGGTTTCGATGGAGGGGGCGCTTTGGTTTGGGAGGGTGGGATTGTGAGGCCCATCCATGGGCCTCACCCCTCCGCGCTGCGCGCTGCGGGGCCAGCCTGCGGCTGTCCAAATTCGCTCCCGGCGAATTTGTCGAACCGGTGGCTCGGCGTAGCCGAGCCACCGGTTCTCTCTACCCACTCTCTCCGCCAGATATCAGAACGCCCCCGATGGGGGCGTTCTGATATCTGGCGGAGAGAGTGTCCGTTTAATGTGAATCACTGTGATTGACGGTCGGTAACTCACATTCATCGTTACTCACTGAAATTACTTGGTTTTTCGTCATCATTCGGATGGAAGTGGCTCCGTAGCTTGGGTTACCATCGCCGAGAGAAACATGGGATGGGACACGGGATATGAGGGCACTGAATAGGCTGTCGGCGTCGTTCGTCGACAAGGCGCGCCGAGGGAAAGCCGCGCCAGGTCGATACCCGGATGGCGGTTTGCTGTACCTCAATGTCAGCGATACAGGGGCCGCGTCATGGACCCTGAAATATGAGCGCGACAAGAAACGCCGCGAGGTTGGCCTGGGGCCACTGGCTGAGGTGGGCCTCACCGCCGCGCGTGACAAAGCGGCGGGTGTTCGCTCGGGGCTACGAAACGGCATCGCGCCACTGCCCGCCCGCGTACGCCTACATACTGCCGCGCAGGGCTTGACGTTCGCGCAAGCCGCTGCCGCTCACATCAAGTCACGAGCGGCCGAGTTCAAGAACGCGAAGCACCTTGCGCAGTGGACATCTACCCTGGAGCAATACGCGTTCCCCACGCTCGGCGGCGTCGACGTGAACGACATTGAGACGCCGCACATCCTGGCAGTGTTGAACCCGATCTGGACGAAGGTTCCAGAAACAGCCAGCCGCGTGCGTGGTCGCATCGAAAGCGTATTGGCGTATGCCACTGCCGCCGGTTACCGGAACGCCGACAAGCCAAATCCTGCGCGCTGGAAGGGCCATCTAGCCGCAATGCTGGCGAAGCCGTCCAAGGTGAAGCGTGTCGAGCATCATGCTGCGCTGCCTTACGCAGACCTGCCCGCCTTTATGAAGAAACTGCGGGCCGAAGTCGGCATGGGTGCAGAGGCACTCCAGTTCGCCATCCTCACCGCGACGCGTACCGGCGAAGTGATCGGAGCCAAGTTCGGTGAAATCGATTTCCAAGCCAAAACGTGGACCATTCCGGCCGGACGCATGAAGGCTTCGAAAGAACACCGCGTACCATTGTCTGATGCGGCTCTAGCGATCATCGAGAAGATGAGTGCTGCGGGGCGCGACGATGACGCGTACATATTCACCGGCATGCGTGCGGGTCATCCGTTGTCGAACATGTCCCTCCTTGCGGTGCTGAAGCGCATGAAGCGCAGCGACCTCACCACGCACGGCTTCCGTTCGACATTCCGCGATTGGGCTGGCGAGACAACGGCGCATCCTCGCGAAGTGATCGAACATGCACTGGCGCACCGCCTGAAGGACAAAGCCGAGGCGGCTTATCAACGCGGCACACTCATGGCGAAGCGCAAAGCACTGATGGATGACTGGGCGAAATTTATCCAGCATTAACGCTAGGATATAACCAACTCTCACGCTGATTCACCGTCGCAAACGCTCGCACACCCATTCACGTATGCGGTACTACTGAAGAAGCTCAAGCACGTCCATTCTGACGCCACACCGCATCCAGCGGAATACCAAGAGGCTTCAGAAAGTGACTACTCAGCAGACTAAATTCATCAAAATGCCGAAGGTGCTTGAACGTACCGGCATGTCACGGTCGACCCTGTATCGGGCTGTGGACGAAAACACATTCCCGCAGCCGGTAAAGGTTGGTCGTGCCGCGTACTGGATCGATGCTGAAGTTGAAGGCTGGCTCCAGGATCGCATCGCGGAATCGCGCGTGGAGGTGGCTAAATGACCTCCGGTTTCCGCAATTCCGCAGGCGTTGATTTTGACGACCTCTACGACCCCGATGTGGTGGGCGACGGATACACGGCAACGTTCCTGCGCCGCTCCGACGGAACGCCGTTGCGCTACGCGTCGGCGAACTACGGCACACCTGGAGACGCAGTCGGATTTCGCGACCAGACCGGCGCCGATGTCGGGACGAGGTGGGCCAAGAAAGGCACGGCCAACTACTGGTCCGTCGTCAACATGACCGCCCGTGGTTACGATCATTCGACTACTTCGGGCGTGGCCGTTCTCGGCAACGCGCAGTTCCGCATCGTATTCCATGCCAATGGCACGTTGACCCAGGAAGTCGCAGGTGACGGGACTTCCGGCCTTAGCTGGAGTGTCGTGAACACGTCCACCTTCGCGCGCGGCGGCAATTCAGCGTCCGCTTACCAAGCTCGACTATCGTGGTCGATGACAGCGAACCACTACACCGGAACCGGTGCCCCGTCTGGATTCATCAATCAGAGCAACGGAGCATCCGCGTTCACGTCCGTCACTGGCGATATCGCCTTGGATATCAGCAACGGCTCAGGCTACGTATACAACGGCCAGTTTCCACTGCTCCACGGGTATGTGACGCTGACTGTCACCGTCGACCTGAAAGACCCGTCCGGCAGAGTGACCACAAAGACGTTCACCTGTGACATGGATATGTACGGCTCGCCGCAGCCCAATAGCTGACAGCCTGGCGCATCAACCCAACGTTCTGTTGAGAACTCAAAACGCCGCCGAACATGGCGGCGTTTTTTTTGGTCCGGTGAATGCGAGTGAAGTTGCGTTAATAGCGGTGACCGCCGGCCGGAAATCGAGCACGAGGACATCCAGCACGAGGAATTGGAATCTATGCCCGTCCATTATCAAACCATCACAAACGAACGGACGGTTCTAGACAGACATGCAATCACTGAATAGCAAACGAATCCTGCGCATCGAGGACGTCACCCTCAAGGTCGGCCTACCGCGCTCGACGATCTACCAGGCCATCGCTGACGGCAAGTTTCCGGCGCAGATAAAGCTGCTTGGCGCGAAGGCATCGGGCTGGCTTGAGAGTGACATTGACGCGTGGATTGACGCACGCGTGGCGGCCTCGCGTGGGGGTGCCAAATGAGCGCTAAGCGACTTCTGACGCCGGATGACTTCCGTACCTGGCAGGATGGCAACGAACAGTTGATCCGGGACACGCTGGCGGCCAACCAGGCGGCCGTCGATGACGCCGTGGTTCGTCAGCTTATGGACGGGTGCCGACGCGGCATGAGCGTTGATGCTGCCGGTGATGTCATACTTCGCCAATTCGCTTATGGAACGCGTGGTAGCGTTGTGTTCACGCCCGACGGTGTGAAAGACGCGTTGCGGCATTGCGGCTGGAAGCCCGCAGGCGGTCACCACGAATGACGCTTAGGGAAATCCCGATTGAAGTGTTCCGTGATGCTCGGCTGGCGGCTGAGCAGCGCGGCGATAAGCCGAAAGCGGATTTCAAGCGCATGCCGGCGCGTGCAGAGCGCCAAGTGGTGGCAGCACCGAAGCCTGCACGCGACGAAGCACGCCGCCGCCGGCAAAAGGATGAGAACGCCCGCATCCAGAATGATGCTGCCAGCGTCATGCCGCCGACAATGACCGTGGACGACATGCTGGCGGACTGCGTTTGGATTGCATCGGGCAGCCAGGTTGGGCGGCTTAGCGCACCGAAGACGGCGCTGTCGTTCGGCGAGTTCTGCGACCTGACGGCATGCAACGTCACCGCAGTGGGTGAGCCAGACAGCAAGACCAAGCCACGCCAGGTACCTAACGCGGTGCTGTGGAAGAAACACGCGGTTCGCAAGACCGTGCACGCTCGGACCTTCCATGCTGGCGCGGGCGAAATCTGCCGCGATCCTGATGGTGAACTGTCGCTCAACTCCTGGCGGACCATCGAGCGTAGCGACGCGTCGGCAGATGTTAGCCCGTTTCTGGAGCACATCGAGTATTTGTTCACGGATGCGACAGAGCGCGAAGTGTTCCTGAGCTGGCTGGCACACATTGAGCAACAACCTGGCGTGCTGCCGCACTATGGTTGGCTCCACATTGCCGCGAACACCGGTACGGGCCGCAACTGGCTGGCTTCCGTCCTGGCTCGCGTGTGGCGCGGCTACGTGGCGCCGAATGTTGATCTTCCGGCGCTGCTGGAAAGCCAATTCAACGGGCCGCTGGCAGGCCGCGTGCTGGCGATGGTCGACGAAGTTCAGGAAGGCGGCGAAAATCCGTTTCGCCAAGCGAATCGGCTGAAGTCGCTGGTCAATGCAGAAGAACGGATCATCAATCCAAAGTTCGGGCGGCAGTATCGCGAGCACAATGCGTGCCGTTGGCTGGTGTTCTCAAACCATCACAACGCCTTGCCGCTGAACGACACGGATCGCCGCTGGCGCGTGGTCAGCCATAGTGCAGCGCCGCGCTCGCCCGAAACATACACGAAGCTCTACGCACTACTTGACGATGCCGAGTTCATCAACGCGGTTGGCTTGTGGTTGCGTGAGCGCGACATCAGCGCGTTCAATCCTGGCGAACGTCCGCCGATTAACGAGGCGAAGCGCGCGGCACTTGATGCGTCGAAGTCGCTCGTCCAGAAAGCGGCCGAGCAGCTTGTGGCGAACTGGCCGTCAGACGTCATCACCAACGGCGACGCTGCTGAGGTGATGGGCGACGGCTCTGAGAGAGGCGTTACCCCTGCCGCAATGCGTCGCGCGCTAACCGAAGCCGGTGCAATTCAGTACGGAGACGGACGCCCGGTGAAGGTTCGCGGCCAGTCCTGGCGGTGCTGGATATTGCGTAACGCAGCGCGATGGGCGGGCGCGCAACCGTTCGAAATCGCGAACGAGGGCGCGAAGGCACGCGGATACAACGCAGCAGCGACAGCGATGGATGTCCTTGCTTGCGCCGCCATAGACGACGGTGACGATTCCCCGCTTTAGCCAGCATGCCGAACGCCAACCGACGAACCCGCCCACGAGGCGGGTTTTTTATGCGCGGGAGCGGTTTCGGTTTCAGCAAGTTTCAGTTCTGAGTATAGAGTTCAAAAAAGTTGGGCTCTTCGTTTTTTTGGAAGCTATAGGAAAAAGCGGAACCCGCTGAAACCGAAACCCGCAGCAGATGCCGAAGCGCTCGATGCTTCTACCTGGGGCGCTCTGCTGTAGAGGGCGAACAGCGCTCCAGGTTGGAGCGTGCAAGCGGCATGCGCGCAGTGCCACGCGATGGTGACCATGCGGCCCACCCCGCGCAACCGGTGTCCCGTGAATTTCACGGGTCCTTCCTGACAGGAGGAGTGCCTGCGGGCCGCCACGTCCGCCCCTTTCCACATGTGAGTGGCCTGAAAATGCCTTGTCCGCCGTCCCCGGTGGCTAGGTAGCCGATCCACTCGGCGGCCCTTGTAGAGCGTCCTATGCGGCGTTGCGGTGCTTCACATCCGGGAAGCGGACATCCAGCACGAGGCTCGGTCCCTGACGAATGCGGAAACTCCCACTCATTCGGTAAAGCGCGCGGAAATCCAGCACGAGGAAATCCGTTCGCGACTTGCCGAGAATTTCTCACAACGCCGCGCACTCCGCGCTAATCCACAGAGACCACTCAGCACCATGACCAAGCCCCGCATTCCACAACAGAATCCCCTGGCCGTCGTCGACGAACAGGCGCGCAACGCCATGCCATTCGTCGAGAAGTGGACGCCTGGATTCGACGAACCCCGTCGCATCGCCGCACCGGCCGCTGCCAGCACCGTGTTTGATCTTGAGCGCAGCCTCGTTATCCCCGCTGACATGAGCTATCTGCTCGGCATCACGACGCCTGGCGCAGATCACGATCACGGGTTCGACGTCCCTGTCGTGAAAGACGCCCCTGCAGGCGAGACCGTCGAAATCGATCCGCGCGCCATGCTGGAAGCGAACAGCTCTGTCGTGCGCGCTGGCTCGCGCATCTTGGTGGCTCAGGTCGCGCCGGCCGAGGTCCGCGAAGGCCTTCAGGTAATGTTTGACCGGGAAGCGCTGCTGCGCAGCGTTGACCCGGCTCCGTTCGCCCTGGTGGCTGATGGCGCAGATGCGGGCACCTCGCCACATCCGCTCCATGATGCAGCCTGGAGCTGGGCTAGCTGCCCGAGTTTCGGTTTTCGCTGCGTCATTACGCGCGCTCAGCACCGCGCGGTCGGTGGCGATGGCCTGCGCGCTGCGATCATGATTGGCGTGCTCAAGGGACTCGGCGAGCTGGCCGACAAGCTTTTGCTGAACGCGATCCTGGCGGTGACTCCCGCTGCGTTTTCTCTCGGCGCTGCGTCGGCACGGTTCGCGAAGTTCGACGAGCTACGTGCCCTGGTGGGCACCGCAGGCACCGGCGCGGTAGTTGGCCAGGATGGCGTACTGCGCGCGAATGGCATCATGGCCGAGCTGACCGCAGCCGCAACCCAGACGGTTATCGGTCGTTTCACGCGCACCGCCATCGCTATCCACCCCACGCTGGACGTACACGCGCACCGCATCAACAACAACGGCGACACCGAGATTTCCGTTTTCTGCAACGCGCAGGCGGTAGTGTCGAACCCGGCCGATTTTTGGGTGGCGGCATGAGCGCCCCCCGTGAACGTGTGAGTTTGACGCTCCCGCCCGAGATGGTGCGGCGCCTGGAGTTGTCTCGCCGTGAGCTGTCGAAGCTCACGGGGTGCGAACTGAGCACAAGCCAGCTTGTGGAGTCGCTCCTGCAGCGCGACCTCCCACCGCTAAAGAGACTCCAGGAGGTTGCCGAGTGACCTCTCGACGGAAAATCTATATTGCATTGCCCGAACGCCTGCTAGCTGTCATCGAACACGAACGCGCCGCCGCTGAACGGCGTGACGGTACTCCAGTGACGCGCGATGACGTTGTTGAGGCGTTACTGACCATCGCGATTGAGTTCGCGGGTGATGGCGAATGAGCGATAACCTCATGACATCCGACGAAATTGGTCGTGTTATCGGCATCAGTGGTCGCCACGTGCGTCGCTATGCCGAGGAAGGGGCACTGCCGACGATCAAACCAGGTCGCCACGACGTCACCTGGATGGCGAACCTGCGTGCTGGTGAGGCAGTTGCGCGCAAGCTCAATCTGGAGAACGTCGACTGCAACACCCTGGTGGCGCTGGGTCGCGATAAGGATCAAAGCAGGGAAGATGTCGCGTTGTTCATCGCCATGTTCGAACGCAACGGCAAAACCCGCGATGCTGCGTTGATGGCACTCGGATATGCGAGAGGGCTGAAGAAATGATGCGGAAATTGTTTTCACGCAAGCCCGCTGCTGAGACTCCGGCCGTATCGGCGTTGCCCTCAGAAGTGAGTGCGGCAATCGAGACTAGCCACGTCATCATCCGTTCGGATGCAGAAAAAGTGTTGGTGGCTGTAATGGGGTTCCACCCGTTCACGTACAGCCTGGAGAATGCCGCCGCATTTTTCCAAAGTGCATTTTCAGGCTTGAATTCCGACCAGGTGGCGCGTGCCGTTCGGTTCCTAGCTGCGCACGTAGCGAAGCGCGTCGCGATACATGCTCAGCAGCATGAGCGCGTCGAGGGTGGCCCTCGCTGGTGCGACTGGCGTCCGCTGCGTATCGACAGCTAAAGATTTTCCAACCCGACGTGCGGGGATGTAGCACGACGCCATGACCCAAGGCGGGTAATGAAGGTCCGGCGATGCCCCCGCTGTAAATAGGGGCGCTATTAACCAAACGCGAACGCGAGCCTATGAACGTCATTCGAAAGCTGTTTTCCAGTCGATTCGCCACGCCACCGGCCAATGTCGACGGCAAGAATCGCCGGAAACTTGCGAAACGCCGCAAAGTACCTTGCGGCTCGTTCCGCATCGACCCTAACGGCCCCATCCTGGAGCAGGCACGGGAGCGCCGCTAGTGACGAATGAGCGAAAGCGCGTCGTTCATGTCCAGCGACAGTTGCCACGAAATGAAGCCGATAGCTGGCGGCATTGCGTCGAAGAGCTGCTGCCGCGCGTCGGCCTAGAGCATCGCGACCGCGACCTGGCGGACCGTCGCCGCCACGCTCGCTTGCTCGCCATAGCGGCGTTGCGTGCCGCTGGAGAAGACGACCTGGCGGATAGCCTAGCGACCTAGTGGCGCATGTGTGGCATCTAAATGCTGCTGCAAGGCAAATGTGAGTCCGAACAGTTCCTCAGGATGGTACCTATAATCAGCGCTCGCAACTTCTGCGCCGCTTTCGACCCATGCATCGGCCGCCTGTTTGTATTCGGAACGGGTCATGTGATCGTATTTTTCGTACGGATATCTCAACCCGATGAAGTTTGAGCCGAGGTCTTTCAGCACGCCGAGGTGATTGTGCGTCAGCGCAGAGGGGCCGATACGTTCGCCGGCGGTGCGCAGCAGGCTTTCCTGCACGGTTGAAGGTAACTGCGCGAAGAGCTTTTCGTACTTGTGATGTGTGCCGGATTTGCCGGTGGCCTTCTCTAGCGCCGCCTTCAGCAACAACTCAAAGGCAAGCAACCGCAGCAAATAGCCTGAATCTGAGTCGGCCCCAGCCTGGCGAAGCATGTCGGCAGCTTGTAGTCGTGTGGTGGCCTCCTGGAGCATCAACTCGTGGCGAAGTGGCGTCATAAAGTCGGCTCCCTTGTCCTGTACCTGCTGCTGATCCCTTCATTACCGCAAGCCGGCCTCCTCAAGCTTGCGAAGCAGCATCGAAGTCAGGGATAGATGGTCCAGGCAAGTGTCGGGATCGTCGGAAATCTTAGTCGTGTGGCCCCGCGGATTACGAATACCCTGCATTGTCCCTGCGAAGATAAATTTGTAGCCTTCCTGTTCACTCTGTTCAGAGGAAGTCATACCGGGGTTGAGCGCCAGCTTCGGGGGTGTGCCGCCGAAAACGCGCATCATCAAGCTTTTTCCGAAATCCGTGTCTGCGGAAACGCGCTGAACCTCTTCGTCGAGGTACTTGAGCGCCTCGAATGTGGCCTGAGAGTAATGGCCGTTATCGAACAGGTTGCGTACATCGACTGGAAAATCCGGATGAATATTGCGCTCTTCAAACGGATGGACGGTGCTGTCTCCGCGCGACTCCGCCTCGGTGAAGTTGTGTGCGGTTCTGACAATGCGCTCAAAGGTGTCAAGAAGCGCCATCGATTAGGTTCGCTCTAATGCTTCGGAAAATACGATCGTAGGTCTCTTGATCGCCTGACGCAGGAAGATTTACTTCGATGCGGACGGTCAGTCCGACTTGACTGTTCCGTTCGTTTCCATTTATGGGCGCCCCCTGAGTGACCTTGGTTTCGGCACGCAGAGATTCCTTTGCAGTCGCCGCTTTTGCAGGCTTGGGCTTTGTCGAAGGTGTTGTGCTTGACTTGGGCAGGCCTTGTGATGCTTTCGTTTTTGGAATTTCGGCGTGGCCGGACAGCGCGGCGAGGGCCGAGAATGTAGAAGCTTGTCGCGACCCGACTACGTCGGATGAATGGTCTGTCGTGCGAAAGAATTGAGTCAGGGCGTCTCGATCTAGCGTCCATGCTGCATCATTATGTAGCTCGAATATTTCTTCGTAAGCTTCGCGTACAACCTTTCCAAATTCAGCAGCAAACGCTTGGTCTTGGTGCTGCACGAAGGCCCCCGCTTTGGCACTCACCTTCTGGCCTTCCTCATCAATAACGCCGAGGAAGCGCAATACGTTAATCACGTATGACTCGTTCTTGGGGGCAATACCGAGCTTGCGCAGCGTATCTGCAGTGACTTCCTTCGGGAAGTTTTTGCGGAAGTGACTGACCGCCTTAACGAGCGGTCCGGCGGACGCCACATACGGATACTTGTTAGCCACTTTGTTCCCCCTGTGCGCTAGATGTCCCTAGATACGTTCCGAATTTAGTTATCCGTCGACATCTTGGTCAACATCAATCGTTTTTTGGCTTAGGAGGGGCGCTATCTCTTCGAGTCCGGCTTCGGTGATCGACGACATACGACGAGCTATAGCCAAGCTGTCAAGAATGGACTAGCTCATGGCTCGAAACACGGGATAGGGCACGGGAACGAAGTGGGGATGTGGAAAAAACCACATTTAAATCAATAAATTGCGATCACTTATGGCGGAGAGAGTGGGATTCGAACCCACGGAAGGTTTGACCCTTCGCCGGTTTTCAAGACCGGTGCCTTAAACCGCTCGGCCATCTCTCCGTAAGCGTTGTCGGCTGTCCAGGACAGCGAAGCCGCGTCATCCTAGCAGAATTGGCGCCTGGCCTCGTTTGGCGGCGATGATGGGCAGGTTGCATGGCCGGACCGCGCCACAGGACAACCATGGACGCAGCGCTGTTTTCCCCTTATCTCGACCGCTGGCGACTTTCCCCCGATGGCACGGCCATCGTTACCCCGCGTGCCCGCCTTTTGCCGGTTCGCCGCGATGGACAGCCCTTGATGCTCAAGATCGCCACCGACCCGGAGGAGCGCTTCGGCGGCATCCTGCTGGAATGGTGGGGTGGCGAGGGGGCGGCGCGGGCGGTTGAAGTGGAGGGGGATGCGGTGCTGATGGAGCGGGCGATGGGCAAGCGCTCGCTTACGGCCTATGCGCAGAACGGGCGGGATGACGAGGCGACAGAGGTGCTGTGCGCTGTCATTGCTGGCTTGCATGCGCCTCGCACCAAGCCATGGCCGGACGGGCTGGTGATCATGCCGGTCTGGTTCGAGGCCTTGGAGCCGATGGCTCGTTCGCATGGCGGCTGGCTGCGTCGTGCCGCGGAAGAGGCGCGTGCTTTGCTTGCCGAAGGCGTGGACGAGCGCCCGTTGCATGGCGATATCCACCACGACAACGTGCTCGACTTCGGCGAGCGTGGCTGGCTGGCGATCGATCCCAAGCATCTGCGCGGTGATCGTGCGTTCGACTATGCCAACCTGTTCTGCAACCCGGACATGGATTTTCCGGACAAGCCGGTGGCAGTAAGGCGTGAGCGATTCGAGCGCCGGCTGGACATCGTGGTGGAACACAGCGGTCTGGAGCGCCGGCGCCTGCTGCGCTGGATCCTCGCCTGGACCGGCTTGTCGGCGGCATGGCTGATCCAGGATGGCGATCCGGCCGAGGTCGACACACGAGTGGGCGCCATGGCGATGGCCGAGCTCGATCGTTGACGGTGCCGTACGCGCCTTGCGGCAACATCGCGTATAAGCGTGCTTCTTTCGAGCCACTACAGCCTCATGACCGCTCTCGTCTGGTTCCGCCGCGATCTCCGCCTGGCCGACAACCCCGCGCTCGCCGCCGCCTGCGCGGAGCACGGGCACATCCTGCCGGTCTACGTGCACGAGCCGGACGAGGAGGGTGTCTGGGCGCCGGGCGCCGCCAGCCGCTGGTGGCTGCATCATTCGCTGGCCGCGCTGTCCGCCGCGTTGAAGCAGCAGGGCGGCGGCCTGCATATCCGCACCGGTGGCACCCTGGACAACCTCGTCACCGCATGCCGCGCCGCTGGCGCCACGGCGGTCTACTGGAACCGCTGCTACGAGCCCGCGCTGATCGAGCGCGACAAGCACATCAAGGCAGCGCTGCGCGAGCAAGGCATCGAGGCGAAGAGTTTCAATGCGGCGTTGTGGGTGGAGCCGTGGCAGGTCGCCACGCAGCAGGATGGTCCTTATCGCGTTTTCACCCCGTTCTGGCGCAGCGTAAGGCCGCGGTTGGAACCGCAGGAGCCGATTCCCATGCCGGCCATGCGCTTTGCCAAAGCCAAGCATGGCGTGACATTGAAGTCGCTCGAACTGTTGCCGCGCATCCACTGGGACAAAGGCCTGCAGGACACCTGGACCCCGGGCGAGCAAGGCGCTCTCGAAGCGCTGGAGCTGTTCGCCGACGACGCGCTCAACGGCTACGCGCGCCTGCGCGACCTGCCGGCACGCCACGGCACGTCGCGCCTGTCTCCGCATCTGCATTTCGGCGAGATCTCGCCGCGGCAGATCCACCACATCCTGCATCGCCAGACGCAAGGCCTGGCCGCCAAGCGCCGCCCGGATCTCGAACCCTTCCTGCGCGAACTGGGCTGGCGCGAATTCGCCCACCACCTGCTGTTTCACTTTCCGCAAACCCCGACCGACAACTTCAACCCAGGCTTCGCCAACTTCCGCTGGGCCAAGCCCGACGAAGCCTTGCTCGAACGCTGGCGCCATGGCCACACCGGCATTCCCTTGGTCGACGCAGGCATGCGCGAGCTCTGGCACACCGGCTGGATGCACAACCGCGTGCGCATGGTGGTGGCCAGCTTCCTCACCAAGAACCTCCGCCAGCATTGGCACGAGGGGGCGAAGTGGTTCTGGGACACGCTGGTGGATGCGGACCTCGCCAACAACACGCTCGGTTGGCAATGGGTGGCCGGTTGCGGTGCGGATGCGGCGCCGTACTTCCGCGTGTTCAATCCGGTGTCGCAGGCGCAGAAGTTCGATCCGCAAGGGGACTATCTGCGCCGCTGGCTGCCGGAATTGAAGGATGCGCCGCCGCCGCTGCTGCATGAGCCGTGGAAGGATGGCTCGCTGTTGTCGCGCAGCGGTTATCCGGCGCCGATGGTGGATCTGGCGCAGTCGCGGCAGGATGCGTTGGGGGCTTATCAGGCGATGCGGGGGCGGGATTAGATCGAAGAGCAGGTTGTCGCTTGCTTTCCGTTGCGGCTTCTACGCTTCGAGTGACCCCTCACCCCAGCCCTCTCCCCGGAGGGGAGAGGGGGCGGTCAGCCGCGAGTGTCGGGTTCCGCGACATTGCCATCGCCGCGCTTGAGCAACACCGCCAGCACCGGCGGCGTCACCATCGCCGTCAGCAGCGACATCGCCACGATGATCGCGTAGGTGCGATCGCTGAACACCCCGGCCGCCAGGCCAAGGCTGGCGATCACCACGCCTACCTCGCCGCGCGGCACCATGCCGAAGCCCACGATGGTGGCCCCGCGCTTGCCCAGCGACAGCGCGCCGAGGAAGCCGCCGGCGAGCTTGGAAATGATGGCGATGACGGTCACGACAGACAGTGTGATCAGGGCGTCCGCGCTGGCCAGCTGCTGCAGATCGATCTTGCTGCCGGTGATCACGAAGAAGAACGGCGTGAGCAGGGCGAGCAACGGCTGCACCTGTTTTTCCAGCGTGTGCTGCTGGCGTGTCTCCGAGGCGATCATGCCCGCGAGGAAGGCGCCGATGATGGCGGCCAGGCCGAACAGCGTGGACACATAGGCCAGGCCCAGGCACAGCGCCAGCACGATCGCCAGCGCCGAATGCTGGCCGTGCGGCTTGTCCAGCCAGCTGGAATTCCAGCGCATCGCGCGCGCGCCGCCGAAACCGATCACCGCGATAAAGCCGATCGCGCCGACCAGCGTGGTGATCAGGTGCATCGCGTTGAAACCTTCGCCACCCTGCAGCGACACCACCACGCCCAGCAGCAGCATGGCCAGAATGTCGTCGATCACGGCGGCGCCGAGGATCACCTTG
The DNA here is from genome assembly GCF_049532885.1 of Dyella marensis. NCBI lineage: Bacteria > Pseudomonadati > Pseudomonadota > Gammaproteobacteria > Lysobacterales > Rhodanobacteraceae > Dyella > Dyella marensis. The sequence goes on along the minus strand of NZ_CP064029.1, from coordinate 2,994,141 downwards.
CTCTCCGTGCGCTGCAGCGCATTGAGTTCCTGCAGCACGCGCGCCGTAATGCCGGTGGAGGTGGCCACGAAGGCCGCGGCGATAAACAGCGACTTGCCCCAGTCGTAGCCGCTCGCATGCGCCCACACGCCGCCGAGGCCGAACGGCACCAGCACGCCGAGGATGCCGACCAGGAAGGCGACCTTGCCCACTTTCTTGAGATCTTCGAGCCGCGTCTCCAGGCCGACGGCGAACAACAATAGGACTACGCCTATTTCCGCGAGCACATCGAGCGGCGTGCCGGTGGCGATCTGCTCCGGTGCGATCCAGCCGAGCAACGAAGGACCGACCACGCAGCCGGCGGCGATTTCGCCCACCACGCCCGGCAATTTCAGGCGTTGCGCGATCTCCCCGCCGATCTGCGCGGCGACGAAGACGATGAACAGGGTGAGCAGGATGTCGGCGGCGTGATGCATGCTCAGGTTCCTTCCGGTCTATCGCGACCGGGGCATGCTACACGCTTGCGCTGCGTTTCGGCGCGTCGCGGCCGAGCCGGCTGAAGACCCAGCTGGCGGTGGCGGTGACGATGCCCAGCAGCAGTACCGTCCAGCGGAACGACACCACGTAGTCGTCGTGCGCATGGCCTTGCAGCAGCGCTTCCATCAGCAGCGAGGCGAGCGCGATGCCGAAGCTCATCGACAGGTATTGCGCGGTGGAGGCCATGGACGAGGCCATCGAGGCGTACTTCACTTCCAGGTCGTTGTAGATCAGCGTGTTCATCGCGGTGTACTGCAGGCCCATGAAGCCGCCGTAGACGAACACCATCACCGCGATCACCCACATCGGCGAGTCCTTGCCGAGCAGGGCGAACGAGCACAGCAGCACCGCCACGATCAAGGTGTTGGCCAGCAGGAAGCGGCGATAGCCCATGCGCTGCAGCAGGCGGTTGATCACCCACTTGGCGCAGATCGAGCCCAGCGCCTGCGGCACCATCATCAGGCCGGCCATGGTCGGCGACCAGCCGCAGCCCACCTGCAGGAACAGCACCAGCAGCAGGAACATGCCGGACACGCCCAGCCGCGTGAACAGGTTGCCGGCCAGCGACACCCATACGCTGCGCACGCGCAGCAGGTTCAGGTCCGCCACCGGGTATTCGGTATGCCGGCTATGCCAGACGTAGATGCCGCCGAAGATCAGCGCGAGCACGCCGCTCACGGCGATCTGCAGCCATTGCCCGCCGCCGCCGCTGGCCACTTCCGAAGCGGTGAGCAGCATGGCCGAGGCGAGCGCGAACAGCACGAAGCCGGAAAGATCGAAGCGGTGCGGATCAGCCAGTCGGTAATCCGGCATCTCGCGGCGATTCATCCAGAAACCGGCGATGCCCACCGGCACGTTGATCAGGAAGATCAGGCGCCACGAGGTGTACTCCGCCAGCACGCCGCCGAGCAGCGGACCGATCACCGAACCGAGCAGGCCCACCGTGGCCACCGTGCTCATGGCGCCGACGAAGTCGCGCTTGTCGATGCTGCGCACGAGCACATAGCGGCCCACCGGCATCAGTGCGGCGCCGCCCAGGCCTTGCAGCACGCGCGCGGCCACCAGCTGGGGCAGGGTCTGCGAGATGCCGCACAGCAGCGAGCCCACGGTGAAGATGGCGATGGCCGCGGCGAAGATGCGGCGCGTGCCGAAGCGGTCGCACATCCAGGGGCTGGCGGGAATGAAGATGGCCAGGGTCAGCACGTAGCTGGTGAGCGCGATGCGCATGCCCAGCGGCGCCACGCCCAGCGCTTCGCCCATGGCCGGCACGGCGGTGTTGACGATGGTGGAATCGAGCGCCTGCATGAAGAAGCTGGCGGCGACCAGCCAGATCAGTCCGCGGTAGCGCTCGCGCGAGGAGACGGGAGGCGGGGCAGGAGGTGTGCCGGGGTTGGGCGTACCCAGTTCGGGCGGCACTTCCGTGGCTGCGGAGGTATCGGACATGACCTGCGCATGATAGCTGCTATGGCAGCTGCCGATGCAGCCGCGGATTGGGGCGAGCCGCAGGGAACCCCCCCATGGGCCTTGCACGCTGGCGCAACTTACCGCTGTGCAAGGGCTGTGAAGGCTTTGGCAGTCGCGACCGGGGCGAGCGGCCATCGTAGGCGATCCGCTGGCTGCCGCGTTTCCACCTCCTGCTGTGTCGTGGTAACGCAGCGTTTGGTCGAGGCCGACTGGGCCGCCCTGTGCCTGGGCGGCGACAGGCGGCGCGGGGACGGGCGGGCATGCCCGGATCGCCTGGCCAGTGGTCCTGATAGCCCCGATGCGATGGATCAAGCGAAAACGAGGCCAGGGCGCGTGGCTTTCGGTTGTCTTAGTAAACTGCGCGGCATGAGGAGCCCCGCATGAGCCATTCATCTGAACCTGAGGTCCGCGCCGCCGAGCTGCGCGAGCGGATCGAGCGCGCCAATTACCGGTACCACGTGCTCGACGATCCGGAGATCACCGACATCGAGTTCGACCGCCTGCTGCGCGAGCTGGAGGCGCTGGAGGCCGAGCATCCGGAGCTGGCCACGTCCGACTCGCCCACGCGCCGCGTGGGCGCCCGCGCGGTTGGCGGCTTCGCCGAGGTGCAGCACGCCATCCCCATGCTGTCGCTGAGCAATGCCTTCGAGCAGGAAGGCGAGACGGAGCTGGAGCGGTTCCGCGAAGTGGCGGAATTCGAGCGCCGCATCGAGCAGACCCTGCAGCGGAAAGAGCCGGTGTTCTCGGTGGAGCCGAAGCTGGACGGCCTGGCCATCAGCCTGCGCTACGAGAACGGCGTGTTCGTGCAGGGCGCGACGCGCGGCGACGGCGCCACCGGCGAGGACGTCACCGCCAACCTGCGCATGGTCGGCGCCATCCCGCTGCGCCTGCACGGCAAGGACTGGCCGCGCGTGCTGGAAGTGCGCGGCGAGGTGATCATGCTGCGCAAGGATTTCGAGGCCTTCAATGCGCATGCCCGCGAGCACGGCGAGAAGGTGCTGGCGAACCCGCGCAACGGCGCGGCCGGTTCGCTGCGCCAGCTCGATCCGGCCATCACCAAGAAGCGCAAGCTGAGCTTCTTCGCCTACGCCATCGGCGTGGTGGAGGGCGGCGAGATTCCCGCCACCCATTCGGCCACCTTGCAGAAGCTGCGCGAATGGGGTTTTCCGGTCTCGCACGAGGTGGGCACGGCCAAGGGCTTCAAGGGGCTGCTGGCGTATTACCGGCGCATCGGCGAGAAGCGCGACAGCCTGCCGTTCGATATCGACGGCGTGGTCTACAAGCTGGACGACTACGAAGGCCAGCGCGAGATGGGCTTCGTCTCGCGCGCGCCGCGCTGGGCCATCGCGCACAAGTTCCCGGCGCAGGAACAGACCACCACGGTCGAGGCGATCGAGATCAATATCGGCCGCACCGGCGCCGCCACGCCGCTGGCGCGCCTCAAGCCCGTGCAGGTGGCGGGTGTGACGGTGAGCAATGCCACCCTGCACAATGCCGACCAGGTGGCGCGGCTGGACGTGCGGGTGGGCGATACGGTGATCGTGCGCCGCGCCGGCGATGTGATTCCGGAAGTGGTGCGGGTGATGCCCGAGCTGCGTCCGCCGCACACCAAGCAATGGCATATGCCATCGCACTGCCCGGTGTGCAATTCGGAGCTGCTGCGCGAGGAGGGGGAGGCGGTATGGCGCTGCTCCGGCGGCCTGATCTGCGCCGCGCAGCGCAAGGAGGCGCTGATCCATTTCGCCGCGCGCCGTGCCATGGATATCGAAGGCATCGGCGAGCGCTTCGTCGATGCGCTGGTGGATTTCGGCTACGTGCACACGCCGGCCGATCTCTACAAGCTCACCCTGGACGATTTTCTCGAAATGAAACGCCGCGCCGACGAGCGCGACGGCACCACGCCGGAGACGGTGAAGCAGGGCAAGGTCGCCACCAAGTGGGCGGAGAACCTGCTGGAAGCGATCGAGGCCAGCAAGCGCAGCACGCTGCCGCGGTTTCTGTATGCGCTGGGCATCATGCATATCGGCGAGAGCACGGCGAAGACGCTGGCCCTGTGGCTGGGCCGGCTGGAGCTGGTGCGTTCCACGCCGGCGCCGGTCTTGCGCGTGCTGCCGGACATCGGCGACGAAGTGGCCAACTCCATCGACGGCTTCTTCGCCCAGGAGGGCAACCAGAAGGTGGTCGACGACTTGCTCGCCTCCGGCATCGTGCTCGGCGACGAGAGCGCGCCGTCGCCGAAGCTGCGCGGCAAGCTGGGGCTGGACGTGCTGCTGGATACCGCCAAGGTATCCAAGCTCGGTCCCAAGAGCACGCAGCTGCTGGCGCAGCACTACCGCAGCGTGAAGCAGCTGGCGGACGCGGGGGCCGCGCATTGGGTGGTGGCCGGGGTGCCGTCGGCGGCGGCGACGAATCTTGAGCACTTCCTGGCCGACCGGGAAAACCTCAAGGCCCTGGAAGACGCGGAAGCGGCCATGCAACGCCTGCTGGACGCCATCCCGAAATCCGCCAAGGCCGAAGCCGCGCCGCTGGAAGGGCAGACCGTGGTGCTCACCGGCACGCTCGCCGGGCTGACCCGCGATGAAGCCAAGGAGCGCCTCGAAGCGCTGGGCGCCAAGGTTTCCGGTTCGGTCTCGAAAAAAACCAGCTTCGTGGTGGCCGGCGAAGCGGCCGGCTCCAAGCTGGACAAGGCGCAGGAGCTGGGTGTGGACGTATGGGACGAAGAACGCCTGCTGGCGCTGCTGGCCGAGCACGAGGGCGGCGCATGACGGCGAAGGAATCCGCCCGCATCGTGCAACTGCCCGGCGACCGCGGCTCGCTGCGCCTGCGTGCGCAGCTCAATGCGCTGCTGCGCCAGTTCTTCGCCGACCGCGGCGTGCTGGAAGTGGAGACGCCGATCCTGTCGGCGGCCGGCAATACCGATCCGAATATCGAAAGCTTCAGCGCCAGCTTCAGCGGCCACGTCGACGCCGGCCCGCGCGAGCGCTGGCTGCGCACCTCGCCGGAATACCCGCTCAAGCGCCTGCTCGCCGCCGGCGTGGGCGATTGCTACGAGCTGGGGCGTGTGTTCCGCAATGGCGAATCCGGCGGCCGCCACAACCCCGAGTTCACCATGCTGGAGTGGTACCGCGTGGGCTGGGACCATCGCCAGCTGATGGAGGAAACCATCGCCCTGGTCGAAGCCGCGCTGGCCATGGCCGGGCGGCGTGCCGAAGTGGTGGTGGAAAGCTATCGCCAACTGTTCCTGGACGAGCTGGGCATCGATCCGCTGCATGCGCCGATCGACGAATTGCGCGCGCCATTGGCCGAATACGGCATCGGCCCCGACGGACTGGGCCGCGACGACTGGCTCGATCTGCTGATCACCCACAAGCTGCAGCCGGCGTTTCCGCGCGACCGCATCACGGTGATCCACGACTACCCGGCCAGCCAGTGCGCGCTGGCGCGCATCCGCCCCGGCGATCCGCCGATGGCCGAGCGCTTCGAGCTGTTCCTGGGGCGCTACGAGCTGGCCAACGGGTATCACGAGTTGAACGACGGGGCGGAGCAGCGCAGGCGCTTCGAGCGCGACAACGCGGTGCGGCGCGAACGTGGGCTGCGCGAGATTCCGCTGGATGAGTCTTTGTTGGCGGTGCTGGATGCGATGCCCGATTGTGCCGGCGTGGCGATGGGCATGGAGCGCCTGCTGATGTGCCTGGCGGGGACGGATGCGATCGCGGATGTGCTGGCGTTTCCGTTCGCCGAGGCTTGACGTAGGTTGGGGTGAGCGCAGCGAACCCCAACACTGCCGCAACGTTGGGGTTCGCTGCGCTCACCCCAACCTACGCTCTTGTGGCAGAGTGGCCGCCGTCGCCTAACCACCCCGAGAACCCGATGAAACCCAGCGTCCCCGGCATCATCCTGATCGCGATCGGCGCGCTGTTCCTGCTGCGCAACCTCGGCTTCGACCTGCACCTGGGCCAGCTGTTCGCCACCTGGTGGCCGCTGGCGCTGATCGCGCTGGGCGTGGGCATGATGTTCCGCCGCACCAGCTGAAGCGCATAAAAGAAGGCCGGGCGCCCGGAGCATCTTCCCGATGCCCCCGGCGCCCGGCCTTCGTCGTTTCCGTCAGTCCTTGCTTTCCAGCAGATGGCGGTAGATCAAGCCGCCGATCGCGCCGCCGATCAGCGGCACCAGCCAGAACACCCACAGCTGCTGCAGCGCCCAGCTGCCCTGGAAGATCGCCACGCCGGTGCTGCGCGCGGGGTTCACCGAGGTGTTGGTGACGGGGATGCTGATCAGGTGGATCAGGGTCAGCGCCAGGCCGATCGCCAGCGGGCCGAAGCCGGCCGGCGCGCGCTTGTCGGTGGAGCCGTGGATCACCAGCAGGAAGAACGCGGTGAGCACCAGCTCGGCCACGATCGCGGCGTGCAGCGAATAGCCATTCGGCGAATGCTCGCCATAGCCGTTGGAGGCGAAGCCGGCGGTGGCATCGAAACCCGCCTTGCCGCTCGCGATCGCGTACAGCACGGCGGCGGCGGCGATCGAACCGATCACCTGCGCCACGATGTAAGGCACCACGTCCTTGGCCGGGAAGCGGCCGCCGGCGCACAGGCCCACGGTCACGGCCGGATTGAAATGCCCGCCGGAAATATGGCCCACGGCGTAGGCCATGGTTACCACGGTCAGGCCGAAGGCCAGCGCCACGCCGGCGAAGCCGATGCCGAGATCCGGATACGCCGCAGCCAGCACCGCGCTGCCGCAGCCGCCGAATACCAACCAGAAAGTGCCGAAGAATTCGGCGGTCAAACGCTTGCCAATGCTCATGAGCAGGTCTCCTTGCGAAGGCGGGAAGGGAAAAGCAAAAAGTTCTTGTTGCCCCTACAGCCCCGGTCGTCCTGTCCGGCGCGGCGCTAGCCTACGCAAACGGTGCGGTCATGGGAACAGCCGTGATGTGATGGCGGCACTCAAGGCCGTCATTCCGGCGCAGGCCGGAATCCAGTAGCGGTGCACGGCATGGGGCGTATCGCCCCAAGACACCGCTTTTGAATGTCCTCGCGACAATCGAACGTTATCGCCACTGGATTCCGGCCTGCGCCGGAATGACGAGGGTGTGAGTATTTGGCCAGGGCGGGTGCTATGTTCCGCCAACTCTTCCCCACGATGCCGTCTCCACGATGACGCAAGCCGCTCCGTCCGTTCCCCCGCTGGACTCGCCCGCCCCACGCTTGAACCGCAACGACCTGCGCACCCTGGCGCTTGCCGCCTTGGGCGGTGCGCTGGAGTTCTACGACTTCGTGGTGTTCGTGTTCTTCACCAAGGTGCTGGGCCAGTTGTTCTTCCCGGCCGATATGCCGCCGTGGCTGGCGCAGGTGCAGGTGTACGGCATCTTTGCGGCGGGCTATCTGGCGCGGCCGCTGGGCGGCATCGTGATGGCGCATTTCGGCGACCGCACGGGGCGCAAGCGGATGTTTACGCTGAGCGTGTTCCTGATGGCCTTGCCCACCCTCTGCATCGGCCTGTTGCCCACGTATGCGCAGCTTGGCGTGCTGGCGCCGATGCTCCTGCTGCTGCTGCGCGTGGTGCAGGGCGTGGCGATCGGCGGCGAAGTGCCGGGCGCCTGGGTGTTCGTGGCCGAACATGCGCCGCCCGGCCGCGTGGGCTTTGCCTGCGCCAGCCTGACCTCGGGCCTTACCGCCGGCATCCTGATCGGTTCCCTGGTGGCCGCCGGCATCAGCGGCCTGGGGCCGGAAAAAGTGCTGGCTTTCGGTTGGCGCTGGCCCTTCATCCTGGGCGGCGTGTTCGGCTTCTTCGCGGTGTGGCTGCGCCGCTGGCTGAGCGAGACGCCGGTGTTCGCGCAGATGCGCGAGCGCAAGGAGCTGGCCAGCGAGTTGCCGCTGAAGCGTGTGATGACCGGGCAGCTCGGCGGTGTGCTGCTGAGCATGCTGGTGACCTGGATGCTTACCGCGGCCATCGTGGTGGTGATCCTGATGACGCCGACCCTGGCGCAGAGCAGTTTCCACCTGCCGCAGACGCTGGCCTTCCACGGCAACAGCCTGGCGGCCCTGATGCTGTGCTTCGGCTGTATCGCCGGCGGCGTGGCGGTGGATCGCTTCGGGCGGGGCTGGTCCCTGCTGGTCGGCTCGCTGGCACTGCTGGTCACCACCTATCTGCTGTATCGCGATCTGGCGCAGGGCGCGGAGCATTTCATGCTGCTGTACGCGCTGGCCGGCCTGTGCGTCGGCGTGGTGGGCGTGGTGCCGGCGGTGATGGTGGCGGCGTTTCCGCCGGTGGTGCGGTTCTCGGGTTTGTCGTTCTCGTACAACATCGCGTACGCGGTGTTCGGCGCGATCACGCCGCCGCTGATTGCTTATCTGGCCGCGAAGCTGGGCGCGATGGCGCCGGCGCACTATGTGGCGCTGACGGCGGTGATCGGTGCGGGGTGTGCGCTGTATCTGCTGACGACGCAGCGCGAGTTCCACGAGCGCTGACCGGGCGCAGGTTGGGGTGAGCCGCAGGCGAACCCCAACAGGGCGACGTGCGAGGTGATGTTGGGGTTCGCCTGCGGCTCACCCCAACCTACGCCAGCGCCTTAGAAATCCAGTTCCTGCGTGGCGCACAGATAATCCACCATCGGCGCCAGCCGCTTGTAGGTCTCCACCATCCACGGCCGCAGCTCCGCCGAGCAGGCCAGCTTCTCGTCGAAGCCTTCGCCCGCGGCGAAATCCTTCCGCTTGATGTCCTCGATCAGCTCGTGCGCTGGATCGAACCCGCGCGGCGGCCGCGTCAGCGCCTCGCCCCAGAACGTGAAATGCTCGCGGAACGCCTTGCTCTGCGTGGCCTTCTTCCACGCCGCCGGATTGTCGGCGAGGAAGGCGCGGATACGCTTCAAGGCATCCGGCTCCGGATGCCACATGCCGCCGCCGGCAAAGCAATCGCCCGGCTGGATATGCACATAGAACGACGGCGCCGGAATCTCGTGCCGCCGCTCGTGGAAGAAGCGCGCACCCTGCCAGGGCTTGTACGGCTGCTTGTCGTTGGAAAAGCGCGTATCGCGATGGATGCGGAACAGCGAGCCGCCGTTCTTGCGCGAGTCGGCGCGGTAATGCGCGCTGATCTTGGTGAGCGGCGCCTGCATGTCGGCAATCAGCTGCAGGAACGGATCGCGCACGTCGCGTTCGTATTCCGGCTTGTGCGCCAGAAACCATTCGCGGTTGTTGTTGCGTTCGAGGGCGCGGAGAAAACGGAAAGTGGCAGGCGTGAAGTAAGCGTTGGCCATGGTCGGTAGGGGTCAGGCGGGCAGGGGCGCAAGGTCGGCGGCGAGCTCTTCGCCCCAGGCTTGCAGTTGATCGAGCAGGGCGAGCTTGCCGGGATCCTGCGCCAGTTCGCCGCGCAGCTGGGCCAGGCGGGCGAAGTAGTCGGGCAGGGTGAGGCCGGTCAGCGGGGTGGACTTGAACAGGCGGTCGCGGCGGAACGCGTCCCAGCGCTGCTGTTCCTCCGGCGTCAGCGTGTGCGGCCAGTTGCGCGCGCGGTAGCGGAACAGCAGCTCGGGATAGCGCGGGTCGCGGAACGGGAAGTTGCGCGTACCCAGCTGTTCCGGCGGCGTGGCGCGCACTTCGGCCAGCAGGCGCTTGTCGGAATCGGGCAGGAAGCCGCCGTAGATGGCCAGCTCCGGATCGGCCGGCGGCGGCAGGTCGCTGGCGCGCTGGAACACGCGGCGCAGCTTCTCGGCCAGGCCTTCGGCGGCGGCCAGCACGTCGCGGTTGGCCAGGCAGCGCTCGACGTCCAGCTGCAGGCGGGCGGTGTCGGTGCCCTTGAGCACCGACAGCGGCGCCAGCGCGGGCGAGCGGTTGGCGCGCACGGTGCGCAGCGGGATGCGCTCCACCCCTTCGGGCAGGTCGGCGCGGGCGGTGAACATGCGGTCGGCGATCTCTTCCTCGTCCAGCGCCAGCAGCAGCGAAGGGTCGCCCGACAGGTCGTACACGATGACCTCGCCCGGCCGCGTCGGATGCACCGCGATCGGCGCCACCATGGCCAGGCAATAGCGGCTGGCCGGATAGCGCGAGGATACGTGCAGCACCGGCGTCATGTTCACCACGTCCAGCAGCTCGAACACCTTCTGCTTGCGGCGCAGCGCGTAGTGCCAGTCCCACAGGCGCGGCTGGCGCACGCGGATCAGGCGGGCCAGGTCGATCAGCGCGTGCACGTCCGACAGCGCGTCGTGCGCGCGCTCCTGGGTGAGATGGTTGGCGCTGGCCAGGTGCTCCAGCCGGAAGCTGAGCGTGCCGTCCTCGCGGGTCGGCCAGGCGATGCCTTCGGGGCGCAGGGCCGCGCACATGCGCACCAGGTCGATCAGGTCCCAGCGCGAATTGCCGTTCTCCCATTCGCGCCCGTAGGGCTCGTGGAAGTTGCGGTAGAGCATCTGCCGGGTGAACTCGTCATCGAAGCGCAGCGAGTTGTAGCCCACCCCGCAGGTGCCCGGCGCGGCCAGCTGCTCGTGCACGCGCGCGGCGAATTCGGCCTCGCCCACGCCGTCGCGCTCGGCCTGCTGTGGCGCGATGCCGGTGATCAGGCAGGCCTCCGGGGCGGGCGGCAGCTCGCGCGGGGGCTTGCCGAAGAACATCACCGGCTCGCCGACGATCTCCAGCTCCATCGTGGTGCGGATGCCCGCGAACTGCAGGGGGCGGTCGCGCCAGGGATCGGCGCCGCTGGTCTCGTAGTCGTGCCAGAAGAACGTCTGCATGCCGGGGATGATCGCATGGCCGTCCAGGTGTGTCCGCTTGCACAGGATGGCCGGCCAATGGGCATACACCGCCCAGGGCGGGCTTCCGCTGCTGCTAGACTGCGCGCCCAGGAGGGAGCATGAGCCTAGCGAACGAAGAAAATCTGATCTGGATCGACCTGGAAATGACCGGTCTGGATACCGATAACGACTCGATTCTCGAAATCGCCACCATCGTGACCGACAAGGAATTGAACATCCTGGCCGAGGGCCCGGTGTTCGCGATCCGCCACGAGGTGGAGCGCCTGGAGGCGATGGATGCGTGGAACCGCAACCAGCACCGCAAGTCCGGCCTGTGGGAGCAGGTGCTGGCTTCCGCCGACGACCATGCGGCGGCCGAGGCGGCCACGGTGGAGTTCCTCAAGGCCTGGGTGCCGGCCGGCAAGTCGCCGATGTGCGGCAACTCGATCTGCCAGGACCGCCGCTTCATGCACCGGCAGATGCCGCGGCTGGAACGCTATTTCCATTACCGCAACCTCGACGTGTCCACGCTCAAGGAGCTGTCGCGCCGCTGGTCGCCGAGCATCTGCAAGAACTTCAGCAAGGAGTCCGCGCATACCGCCCTGTCGGACATCCGCGACTCCATCGAGGAGCTGCGCTACTACCGCCAGTTCATGGGCGCGCTGGGCGGCGCCGGCTGAGCGCCGCGCCGCAGGCTTGAGCCAGGAGTGACCATGTCCGCCGCCGATCTCTTCGCCACCGTGCTCGACTGCAACGGCCGCCGCCTGGTGCTGGACCGTCCGCGCGTGGTCGGCATCCTCAACGTCACGCCCGATTCGTTCTCCGACGGCGGCAGCCACGCCACCACGGAAGCGGCGGTGGCGCATGGCCTGCGCCTGGCGGAAGAGGGCGCGGACATGCTCGACGTGGGCGGCGAATCCACCCGTCCGGGCGCGGACGACGTGCCGCTGGAGGAAGAGCTGCGCCGGGTGATCCCGGTGATCGAGCAGCTGGCCGCGCGCACCTCGCTGCCGATCGCGGTCGACACCTCCAAGCCCGAGGTGATGCGTGCCGCGGTGGCCGCCGGCGCGGGCATGATCAACGACGTCTACGCGCTGCGCCGCGACGGCGCGCTGGACGCCGCCGCCGCACTGCGCGTGCCGGTGTGCCTGATGCACATGCTGGGCGAGCCGCGCGGCATGCAGGACGATCCGCGCTACGACGACGTGGTGGGCGAAGTGCACCGCTTTCTTACCGACCGGCTGTTCGCCTGCGAGCTCGCGGGCATCGACAAGCGGCTGGTGCTGGTCGACCCGGGCTTCGGCTTCGGCAAGACGCTGGAACACAACCTGGCCCTGCTGCGCGCGCTGGAGCGCTTCGGCAACCTGGGCAGCGGCTGCTACGTGGGGCTGTCGCGCAAGACCATGATCGGCAAGCTCACCGGCCGCGAGGATCCCGCGCAGCGCGCGGCCGGCTCGGTGGCCGCCGCGCTCATCGCCGTGCAGCGTGGCGCCCGTATGGTGCGCGTACATGATGTGGCCGCTACGGTCGATGCTTTGGCGGTATGGCAAGCCGTGGCTGCAGGGGAGCCCGCGGTGCGCAAGGACCCGCGTCCGGCCGCGCCGCGCTGGCCCGACGACGAATAAGCAACCAACCGCGCCCTCCGGCGCGATGAAAGGATCCCCATGAGCGAACGCAAATACTTCGGCACCGATGGCATTCGCGGGCCGGTCGGCCAGTGGCCGATCAGCGCGGATTTCATGCTGCGCCTGGGCCGCGCCGCCGGCATGGCGCTGGCGCGCGACAGCCGCGAAGGGCGGCCGAAGGTGCTGATCGGCAAGGACACCCGCGTGTCCGGCTATATGTTCGAGGCCGCGCTGGAAGCGGGCCTGGTCGCGGCGGGCGTGGACGTGGGCCTGCTCGGCCCGATGCCGACGCCCGCGGTGGCCTTCCTCACGCGCTCGCTGCGGGCTCAGGCCGGCATCGTGATCAGCGCCTCGCACAACCCGCACCAGGACAACGGCATCAAGTTCTTCTCCGCCACCGGCGAGAAGCTGTCCGACGAAGTGGAAGCGGCGATCGAGCTGGGCCTGGATGCCGAGTTCACCACCGAGTCCCCCGAGCGCCTGGGCAAGGCCAGCCGCATCGACGATGCGGGCGGGCGCTATATCGAGTTCTGCAAGCGCACCCTGGCCGACAGCGAGTTCACCCTGCGCGGCATGCGCATTGTGCTGGACTGCGCCAACGGCGCGACCTACCAGGTAGCGCCGAAGGTGTTCTCCGAGCTCGGCGCCGAGGTGATCGCCATCGGCCACAAGCCGGACGGTTTCAACATCAACCGCGGGGTGGGCTCGACCCATCCGCAGACCCTGCAGCTGGCCGTGCTGGAACACCGCGCCGACATCGGCATCGCCTTCGACGGCGACGGCGACCGCGTGCAGATGGTGGACCGCGAAGGCGTGCTGGCCGACGGCGACGACATGCTGTTCATCCTGGCCCGCGCCTGGGCCGCGCAGGGCCGCCTGAAGGGCCCGGTGGTCGGCACCCTGATGAGCAACTACGGCCTGCAGCAGGCGCTGGGCGCGCTGGACGTGGACCTGATCCGCGCCAACGTGGGCGACCGCTACGTGCTGCAGAAGCTGAAGGAGCACGGCGGCCAGCTGGGCGGCGAGACCTCCGGCCATATCCTGTGCCTGGACCGCGCCAGCACCGGCGACGGTATCGTCTCGGCGCTGGCCGTGCTGGAGGCGCTGGGCGGGCGCGACCTGGCCGAGGCGCGCCAGGGTCTCTACAAGATGCCGCAGATCATGATCAACGTGCGCGCCAACGGCGCGCGCGAATCGCTGCACAGCGACGAGGTGAAGCAGGCCCTGGCCGAGACCGAGCAAGCCCTGCGCGGCCGCGGCCGGGTGGTGCTGCGTGCCTCCGGCACCGAGCCGCTGGTGCGGGTGACGGTGGAGGCCGCCGACGAGGCCGAGGTGAGGCGGATGGCGGAGCAGCTGGCGGAGGTCGTAAAATCCGCGGCCGAACGCTCGTGAGCCAGCGGGGGCGGTCGTAAGACCCAGCCCCGCCCAGGTCGCCAAGGATTGGCCCGACGTGCCCCGCCCCTGCGGTGGCGGGTTCGACAAATCGACCGCACGCCTACCTGTGGATCACGACACATGAATACGACCGTCAAACGGGTTCCCACCCTCGACATCCGCCGCTACGACACCGACCGCGAGGCCTTCGTGGCCGAGCTGGGCGCGGCCTACCGCGAATACGGCTTCTGCGGCATCAGCGGCCACGGCATCGCGCCGGAGCTGATCGACAACGCCTACCAGGCCTTCCAGCAGTTCTTCGCGCTGCCGGCCGAGACCAAGCAGAAGTACCACGTGCCCGGCAGCGGCGGCGCGCGCGGCTACACCCCGTTCAAGGTGGAGACCGCCAAGGACAGCAAGTACGCCGACCTCAAGGAGTTCTGGCACGTGGGCCGCGAGATCCCGCGCGACTCCCGCTTCGCCGACGTGATGGCGCCGAACCTGTGGCCGGAGGAAGTGCCCGCGTTCAAGCCCTACGGCTACGGCCTGTTCGAGGCGCTGGACCAGCTCGGCACCCGCGTGCTGCGCGCGCTGGCCCTGCATATCGGCCTGCCGGAGAACTATTTCGAGGACAAGACCGACCAGGGCAATTCCATCCTGCGTCCGATCCATTACCCGCCGATCACCGAGGAGAACATCCCGAACGTGCGCGCGGGCGCCCACGAGGACATCAACTTCATCACCCTGCTGGTCGGCGCCAGCGCCGAGGGCCTGGAAGTGCTGACCCGCGAGGGCGAGTGGCTGCCGATCACCACCGAGGGCGATGCCATCGTGGTGAATATCGGCGACATGCTGCAGCGCCTGACCAACCACGTGTATCCGTCCACCACGCACCGCGTGGTGAACCCGCAGAACGCCAATGCGCGCAAGCCGCGCTATTCAGTGCCGTTCTTCCTGCATCCGAACCCGGACGTGGTGCTGGATCCGCTGCCGCAGTGCGTGACGCCGGACAACCCGAGCCGCTACGACACGTCGATCACCTCGCATGAGTATCTGCAGCAGCGGCTGCGTGAGATCAAGCTGATTTGATCGGGCTGATTTGATCGGGCTGATTTAATTGGGCTGATTTAATTGGGCCGATTTAATTGGGCTGATCTGATCGGGCTGATCTGATCGGGCTGATCTGATCGGGCTGATCTGATCGGCTCGATCCAAGCCGGGCTGATCTGACGCTGATGCATGACTTCCGGTCGGTACGCACCGGCCGGGAGTCCGCTAGCCTCGCGGCACTTCGATGCGGGGATGCCGCGATGCGTGTTCCGTTCCTGTTCGCCTTGACCCTGCTCGGCGGCGCGGCCAGCGCCGCGGAGGCGCCGTCCCCCATCCAGGCCATGCAGCCGCTGCTGGGCAGTTGGCATTGCGCTGGCGTGTTTCCCGCCAGCGGCAAGAAAATCGCCTCGACCATGCGCTTCGACACCGAGCTCGGCGGCGCGGGTGTGCTCAAGCATCACGACGATATCGCGCCGAATACGTATCGCGCGGTGGAAGCGTGGACGTACGACGCGAAGGGCAAGCAGTTCAATGCGGCCATCGTCGACAATTTCGGCGGCGCGCGCCGTTTCAGTGCCGGCGGATGGGAAGGCGACACGCTGACGTGGACCTCCGCGCCGGAGGTGCAGCCGGCGCAGAAGTTCGTCTATGTGCGCATGGCCGATGGCGGCTTGCGCGTGGACTGGCAGATGATGCGCGGCGGCAGCTTCGTGGTGGGCGACACGCTGAGCTGCAAGCGCCCGTGAGTCAGTGCGCCGCGGTCTGCCGGTAGCGCCGCGATTCGCGCGCCGACAAGGCCAGCGCCATGCGGTCCGGCATCAGCTTCACCAGCGCCTTGATAAAACGGTTGACGCGGCCGGTGACGCGCACCACGTCGCCGCGTTCGACCGCATCGCAGCCTTCGCGCACTACTTCTTCGGCGGTCTGCCACATGAAGCGCGGCATCTGGTTCATCAGTTCGCGCGTGCCGGTGACGTCGTGGAATTCCGACCAGGTGAAGCCCGGGCACAGCGCGCAGACGTGGATGCCGAGGTGGCGGTTTTCCAGCGCCAGCGATTGCGAGAACTTGATCAGGTACGCCTTGGACGCGCCGTACAGCGTATGTCCCGCCGTGCCCGGCACATGGCCGGCGAGCGAGGCCACGTTGACGATGCGGCCGTAGCCGCGTTCGCGCATGCCGGGCAGCAGGCGCCAGGCCAGTTCGGTGGGGGCGGTCATCAGCACCTGGATAAAGGCCGCGTGGTCCTGCCAGGTGTTGGCGTCGAAGGTGCCGGGCAGGCCGTAGCCGGCGTTGTTGATCAGCCAGTCCACGGCCAGTTGGCGTTCGGCCAGCGCGGCCTGCAGTTGCCGCGGCGCGGCGGGGTCGGCGAGATCGGCCGGCAGCACGGTCACGCTGCCGTTGTGCTTGCCGCGAAGTTCTTCCGCCAGCGCTTCCAGGCGGTCCGTGCGGCGTGCGGTGAGCACGAGGTCGTGGCCGCGCGCGGCCAGTTCGCGCGCGAAGGCGGCGCCGATGCCGGCGGAGGCGCCGGTGATCAGGCTCAGGGGGCGGGACTGCGGCATGCCGGTTCCTTCGGTGCGCGGGTGGAGACGCGATCTTGCGGTCAGTTGGCGGAACGCGCCAGCGCCCGCGCCGTTGCCGGGTCAAAGAGTGCTCGCTAAGCTGCCGCGTTTTCGAAGGAAGGGAGACGCGCCATGCGCAAGAAGCTCGTTGCCGGTAACTGGAAGATGCACGGCAGCCGCTCGATGGCCGCCGCGCTGGCGAGCGAGATCGCGGCCGGGCTGCCGGCGTCGATCGATGCGGTGGTGTTCCCGCCGTTTCCCTATATCGCCGAGCTGGCGGCGCAGCATGCCGGTTCGGGCCTGGGCTTCGGCGGCCAGGACGTGAGCGAGCACGAGGGGCAGGGCGCGTATACCGGCGAAGTCTCCGCCGCGATGCTGCAGGACGTGGGCGCGCAGTGGACCCTGGTCGGCCATTCCGAGCGCCGCCAGTACCACCACGAGAGCGACGAGCTGGTGGCGCGCAAGTTCGCCGCCGCCCGCGCCGGCGGCCTCACCCCGGTGCTGTGCGTGGGCGAGACGCTGGCGCAGCGGGAGGCCGGCGAGACCGAGGCGGTGATCGCCCGCCAGCTGCACGCCGTGCTGGCGCTCAATGGCGTGGCCAGCTTCGATACCGCGGTGATCGCCTATGAACCGGTCTGGGCCATCGGCACCGGCCGCACCGCCACGCCGGAGCAGGCCCAGGAGGTCCACGGATTCATCCGTAGCCAACTGGCCCGGCAGGATGCTATGATCGCCCGTCTGACTCGGCTGCTTTATGGCGGCAGCGTCAAGCCGGCCAACGCCGCGGAATTGTTCGCGCAGGCGGATGTGGATGGGGGGCTCGTCGGAGGTGCATGTCTGACCTCGGCCGATTTCCTCGCGATCTGCGCCGCCGCGCACTGAGCGCACGGATTCTTTAGGAAACCATGTTCGTCATCTTCAGCGTCTTCTACATCCTGATCGCCGCGGCGATGATCGTGCTGATCCTGATGCAGCGCGGCGCCGGTGCCGATGCGGGTTCCGGTTTCGGCGGCGGCGCCTCGGCCACCGTGTTCGGTGCGCGCGGTTCGTCCAGCTTCATGACCCGCGCCACGGCCGTGCTCGCCGCGCTGTTCTTCCTGCTCAGCCTCGGCATGGGTATCTACCTGAGCCGCCACGGCGCTCCGCAGAACGGCGGCGCGGATCTCGGCGTGATGTCCGGCCTTGCCAACCCGCCGGCCGCCACGCAGAATGCGCAGCCCTCGGCGCCGGCCAACGCGGAAGTCCCGCAGGCGACCAAGCCGGCAGGCGACGTCCCGGCAGCCACGCCTCCGGCCCAGAGCGCCGAAGTCCCCGCGGCGACCGCTCCGGCCAAGCCGGCCTCGACGCCGGAAAAGAAGTAACAGCAAGACACCTGCCCAGGTGGCGGAATTGGTAGACGCACTACCTTGAGGTGGTAGCGACGCAAGTCGTGGGGGTTCGAGTCCCCCCTTGGGCACCAATCGAAGTTTCATAGCGTCCCAGGACGTCCATGGAATACACGAAACCCCGCGTAGCTGCGGGGTTTTTTGTTTCTAGGCGTCCATAGACGTCCAGTGGAGTCTTGGACTTTTGGGTAGGAATTTGGGCATGATTTGCTCAATCCTACCCAAGATGGTCCCTCCCTATGTCACGCCTAGCCGATCCGCTGACCGAGCTTCAGATCCGCAAAGCCAAGGCTGCGGCCAAGGCCTATGCCCTGTCGGATGGCAACGGCCTCTCCCTACTGGTCAGTCCGGCGGGTCGCAAAACGTGGTCGGTGCGCTAGCTTTCCCGTATAGGTTTTATCGCCTTTGATCAGAACTCCAAAGGCCTTGCCGTGAAATGTCTCCATGCTTGCAGCCAACGAGTTGAAGTCCATGGTTAATACACGACTATCCTCGGATGCGTGGCCTTCGGGCATGTTCATTTTTCCCTGGCAAAGCAAGTTCTCTGCGTAACAGTTCGTGCACGACAAACCGATCACTACGGCAAGCATTCGCCCCTTCATGTGTCTCTCCCCTGTTTTTTCAGCGTCCGTGCTTGCCGTAGTGATTGCCGGTGCGTGTATTGCGATAGCTGCCGCCGCGATGGGATGAGCCGGAGCCACCGAAGTAGTGGCCGCCATGACTGGTGGTGTGATGTGAGCCGGAGTAGTGGGCCGATGATCCGCTGCTATGGCTGCCACCCCTGGCATTAGCCGTGAAGGAAAGGACCAGCAAGCAGCTCGCCAGCAAGACGCTGAGTTTGCGCATGAGTTGTTCCCCCGTGGTTGACCGGGCCGTTGCAGCCTGGTCGCGGGCCGATCCTATGCCCGGTGTGGCGGCCGCGATAGTGCCCATTAGCCGACGCCAGCTATAGGATTTCCCCTACAAGGACTGAGTGGCCTTGCCGGGTCTTGCTGCTTTCTATGAAAATGATGGGATATGCACCTGATGTAGGTGCCAACGCCTGTGGGGTGTGCCCAGAGCCGCAGGGTTGTCGGGAATTGGAAGGGCGATCATGGATGAGTGTATCGTCACAATCGATGGCGATACTGTCGTGGAAGATTGCGAAATGGAGCCGAGGTTGCGCGCAACCTCGGTTTTTTCTTGGGTAAAAGCGCCGGGGAGCTACTTCTCCTCATACTTAGTGGCTCTGGCGTGGCGTATCAAAATGGAGCTGGTGCATGAACAGATGGTTGCTTTGTCTGCTGCTTGCAGTGATAGCGGGGTTTGCGCTGAAGGCATCAGCGGATCATGCGCCAATCAATTTCTTTGCCAGCGCAAATTATGACCAGGATCCCACGAAGGTCCGCTATCCAAGCGCGATGTCTGCGCTGCAGGCCGGCTGGGGAACCACTAACGGTTGTTTTCCTGGCTCCAATCTCACGTTGTACGGGGTCTTGCTTGGCGTCAAGATGGAGCACGCGGATGGATATGTAGACGGCGCCCTATGGACCCCATATAGCAAACAGCTTTGGTGCGGAAGCAACGAGCTATTCAACGGCCCGGGGTACAATATCCACCGCTATATGGAGCAATGGTCTTCGTGCTCTTCTGCTCCAGGTTCGGTGGGCCGCTACTCAGGCGGCCCCTGCCCGACACCTCCTGGGATTGATCCAGACAAGAGTCGTGGTGCGCCGCCGGGACCATGCGTTGTCTGTGGTGATCCAATTAATGTCGCTACGGGCAATGTTTTCGAGATAAAAACCGAATACGTCGGCGGCGGCGCCTTCCCACTTAACTTCAGCTGGGTCTACAACAGCTTGGGTTACAGCGGGATCGCTTCACCTGCTGAAAACGTGCTGGGCGCGAACCGAACGGTCAACTACCTCAAGTTGGCTCGCGTGTATCGAGTTTCGGACGGCAGCGCCACCTCCGCTTATCTCCTGCGCGAGGATGGCAAGACGTACATCGCGGATCTTGTCAATGGTGCGTGGGTCTTCGATGCCGACGTAGATGGTGTTCTGACTTCAACGCAGGATTCGAGCGGGAACTATACCTCTTTGGCATATCTCAACGCCAAAGGAGAGACGGAAGTCTATGACGCCATCGGTCACCTTCAATCGATCACCGATCGTAGCGGTCGTAGACAGGCGTTGAGCTGGAATGATGCGGGCCAGTTGGTGGGCGTGCAGGATGACTTCGGTCGCACGCTCACCTTTACGTACGACGGCCAGGGGAGGATTAAGACCCTAGTTCAGCCTGATGGTGGTGCCATTGGTTTTACGTACGATACAAGCAACAATCTTCAGGTCGTTACCTATCCGGATGGTAAAACGATTCAGTACAACTATGGCGAGGCTGCCAATACATCGGGTGCAACCCTTCCGAATGCGCTGACTAGCGTTATAGATGAAAGTGGCGCCACGTACTCCAGTACTTTCTACGATGCGCAAGGGCTTGCCATACGCAATTACATGGCTGGTGGTGTGTCTTCGTATGCCATCGCCTACACCACGGTACAGGTCAGTCGGTCAAAGACTGATATTGCTAGTGCGGTGGTCACTGATCCTCTTGGCGCGACAAATAGCGTCAATTTCCTAGCCAGCCTTGGTATCAATCGGCCGACCCAGTCTGTGGCGAGCTGTGCCGGGTGCGTGTCGGAGTCGAAGAGTTACACCTTCGGAGCAAATGGCAGGGTTTCAACGAGCACCGATGGCGTGGGCGCAGTCGCAGCGAGCTCATACGATTCGAACGGATTGCTCGCGCAACATATCGAGGCTCAAGGTTTGTCCGGTCAGCGCACGGCCAACACGACCTGGGATGCCTCGCGGCGACTGCCTTTGAGTCGATCGGTGCTGGACGGCAGCGGCAATCTGGTCGCTAAGACTACCTGGGTCTATAACGCTGCTGGCCAAGTGGTAGCTAATTGCGAGGCGGATCCTGCTGTCAGCGGGGCTGCCACCTATGTCTGTGCAGTAGCGGGAACCGCGCCTCCAGGCGTTAGTCGCCGGACCTATGCTTATTGTGATGCTGTGGACGATACTCAGTGCCCGGTTGTGGGGCTGCTGCTGAGCGCCACCGGACCACGCACCGATATCACCAGTACCGCGCACTACAGCTACTACCGGAGCACGGACGAATCGGGTTGCGGTACTGCCGGTGGTGCTTGCCATCGCGCCGGCGACCTCTATCAAGTCACTGATGCGGTGGGCCATGTGCGCACCGTGGTCGCCTACGATAAGAACGGCCGCGTGGTGCGCGAGCGCGACGCCAATGGCGTCGTCACGGATTCGACCTACCACGCCCGCGGCTGGCTGCTGACTCGAACCGTCCGCGCCAACGCAGACGGTACGGCGTCGTCCAACGATGCCCTCACCCAGATCGGCTACACGCCCTATGGTGCCGTCGCGTCGGTCAAAGACCCGGATGGCATCCAGGTCACCTACACCTACGACACCGCGCATCGGCTGACGGATATCACCGATGCCCTGGGCAACCGCATTCACTACACGCTCGATGCCGCCGGCAATAAGACCAAGGAAGAAACCTTCGACGCCGGCAACACCCTGCGCCGCTCCCTGGCCCGCAGCTACAACACCCTGGGCCAGCTGACCAACATCAAGGACGGCCTGAGCCGCACTGTGTTCGACGCGAGCTTTGCCGACAGCTACGACGCCAATGGCAACCTGGTGCGCAGCGCCGATGCTCTGGGCATCCAGCGCAAGCAAGGCTATGACGCGCTGAACCGCCTGGTCAGCACGATCGACAACTACAACGGCACCGACACCGCCACGCAGAACACCCAGAGCGTGTTCGCCTATGGCCCTCGCGACGAGCTCCTGGGTGTGAGCGACCCGGACAGCCTGAATACGACGTACGACTACGACGGCTTGGGCAACGCCACCGGCCTGCACAGCCCGGATACCGGCACCTCCAGCTACGTCTATGACGCCGCCGGCAACCGCATCCAGGCCACCGATGCGCGGGGTGTGATCAGGCACAGCACCTTCGATGCGCTCAATCGCATCACCGCCACTACGTATCCGACCAGCGACGCCAACGTCAGCTACCGCTACGACGAGGCCGACAGCGTCACCGGTTGCTCAGGTTCCTATCCGGTCGGCCGCCGGACCAGCGTGGTCGAAACCGCCGTCACCACGGTCTACTGCTATGACGCCCGCGGCAATGTGGTGCAGAAGCGCCAGACCCAGGGCACCAACGTTGACACGGTCAACTACAGCTACACTCTGGCCGACCGGCTGGCTAGTACTCGCACTCCGGATGGCACCGTCGTTCAGTACAGCCGCGACGGCGCCGGCCGCATCAATGGTGTTACCGCGCAGCCACCGGGCAGTGGCAGTGCCGGCAATGTGGTGACCAACGTCAGCTACCTCCCGTTCGGGCCCATCGTCAGCTACACACTGGGCAATGGCCAGACCCTGACCCGCACCTACGATGCCAACTACGCGATGACGGATGTCGTCAGTCCGGCACTGAACCTGCACTTTGCCCGAGACGCGATGGGTAACATCACGGCCTTGGGCAACGCAGCAGGGGCCAATCCGGCGATCGAGACCTACAGCTACGACCCGCTGTACCGGCTGACGGGTCTGAAGGATGCGCAGGGTCAGGCGATCGAGGCGTACACCTACAACAAGACCGGCGACCGCCTCAGTAAGGCGAGCAATGGGGTCGCCACGGGCACCTACGGCTATCAGACTGGCACCCACTGGCTGACGAGCATCGGTAGCAGCGCCCGGACGTACGATACCAACGGCAATATCACGGGCAACGCAGCCGGCAGCGACACGTTTGGATATGGCTACAACGACCGTAATCGCATGACGGTGGTGCAGCGCAATGGGCAGACCGTCGGAAGCTACACCTACAACGCCATGGGGCAGCGTATTGCCAAGGTGGCATCAGCGAGTCAGCGCTTCGCCTATGACGAAGGCAGCCAGCTCCTTGGTGAGTACGGAGCGACGAATCGTAGCTACATCTGGTTGGATGCCGTTCCGGTAGCTATCGTGGATACGAATGGCTCCGTTAGCGCAGTGAGCTACGTGCATGCAGACGGATTAAATAGCCCGCGTGCCGCTACTGATGGTGCTGGAGCGATTGTTTGGCAGTGGGGCTATCAGTCGAATCCGTTTGGTGAGAAGTCTCCGTTAAGTGTCGGAGCTGTTCTCAACTTACGGTTTCCCGGCCAGTATTTCGATGCTGAGAGCAATCTCGTCTATAGCATCGCGCGCGACTACGAGCCTGCCACCGGCCGATATATTCAAAGCGACCCCACCGGATTGCGTAACTCAATAAGCACGTATGCCTATGTGGACGGTAACCCGCTTATAGCTTTCGATCCGGACGGAAAGGCGAAGGTAGCGGATCCGGGGACTCAGGTCGGCGGTGCGTCGACAATTGTTTGCGACGGCTTTGGCGGAATCTCGGTATACCTGTCACCCACGATTACCTTCGACGAGATGGCTTGTTGGGGAGACTGCACTCGTGCTCATGAAATGGTGCACAGGCAGCAATACTTGAGCGCAAATCCTACGATTTGTGTTAATCGGCCTGCGTTCATGAGAGTGGGAGAGACAAGTAAGCTTCAAGATGACGCGGACGAGATTGCTGCATACAAGGTGCAGATAGAGTGTCTGAGGGCTAAGCTTCGCGCCATTAGAGATTGCGACAAGTGCAAAGCACTACTCGAGAAAGAGCTGAAGAAAGAACTGCGCCTACTAAGTGGCTACGAGTATGAGTATGAAAACCTCCCTAGGATTTAAGCTGCTTATCGCGTTGGTGTTGCTCCCATCCTATTCGGTTGATGCGTATTCGACAGAACGAGATCCGGTGGTAGTTGAGGCAGCCGGCGTGACGGTGGGGGACGGACACGTTGCCTTGAATGTAAGATTTTGGAACTGCACAGATAAGGCCATCGCGCTCGATCATCGCTTCCTACCCTGGGGACAAAAGGCGACGGGGCTAGTCGTGTACAAAGGGGCGGGAGTAGGAATGGAGTTGCAGGCGATCTATCACGCAGATGATCTCCCCCCTCATGACGTGACCATTGGCCCAGGTAAATTCGCAACGGGGTTGCTGAATCTTGATGAGCTCTATCCGGCGCTAAGGAACGCCAAGCACTTTGACGACCTTGTGGTTTTCTGGGTGTACGACGCAAAAATCACCGGGATCCCTTCTGCGGGAAAATTTGGTGGCATGGTGCCGCTGTCGCGCACGCCGTCCACCAGCGATAGAAACGCCAGTGCTTGCAGGTGACTGGGCCTTACGGAATCCTGGTTAGTGCTATGCACTACGGCTTGATGGCCGAGCTTAAGGTTGTGCGTTATATGGATGGCTCGAAGTTGCCCTCATGCCCTAATGGAACATAAAGCTGAAGGGGCGCGTTCCGCTAAAAAGGGGGGCGCTAATGGAATGGACGCTTACGGAAACGGGTACTGCCGAACCAGGGGCCGTACTCTCGCTGGCTCCCAAGGCTCCGGTCCAAAACCAAGTGTCCCGAACTAGAGGCACTCACGGGCAATCGAATGGTTTTGGGTACGAACTTGGGTATGAAGTTAAGGGTGACTTCGTAAATTTGGCTAAATCAAGTGGTTGCGTGTGTTACTGGGTCTTCCCTTGGCACCAATCGAAGTTTCCGGCGTGTCGCACGACATTCCAGAAACGCATGAAAAACCCCGCTTCGGCGGGGTTTTTTGTTTTCTGGAATGGGTTGCCGCACCTGATCATTCCTGGTCGAAACGGCTAGTCAAGACATTCTCCTCGCAGAATCCGGCTGGCGTACTCGCGAAGGTATGGGCGCGCGTCCTTTTCGGCCTCGGCCAATAACGCCGGAAGCTGCGATGAGCCGATGCCTTGCAGGCAATAAAGCGCATTCATTCGCGCCCACTGCTGTGCTTCATCGGGCCGGTGCCAGGCTGCCAGGGCGAATTTTTCGACCGAGGGCGAATCGATTCGAAGCAGCGATTGCAGTGCGCGGCGCCGGACGTATTCGTGCTCGTCGTCAGCCATCTTCAACAGCAGCGGTTCCGCTTGGACGCCCAGCCATGCCAGCTGGACGGCGAGTTGCCAGCGCGCATCGCGTTCATCGATCTCAAGCGAGGCTTGGGCAAGCGATAGCAGCAGTTCTGGATGGCGGGTCCTGATCTCTTCGGCGAGATATTCGATCTCGTTGTCGCGCGCGATGGCGTAGAGGACCTGCGTCTGCTCCCCCCGCTGCCAGTGATCGAACGGGCGGCTGGCGACGAATTCGAGTACGGCTGCGTGAAGTGCTGGCCACTCCGTGTAGTCGCACTCCCATTCGCCATATCGTTCGGTGCTTGGGTAAGTGCCGGCCCATGCCTTGAATTTGTCCACTTCGAGCAATGGGTTTGGCATCCCGATCCCTTAGTCCAGCTGAAAAGTGCGACTTGCGTAATCTTTGATGCTACCCCGAAGCCATCCGGCTCTCGGGGCCGCAAAGTCCGAATTTCGTATGGGCAGGGTATTTGTAGGAATTCCCCTACAACACGACGCGCCTTTCACCTCTACCCCCACCTAAGACAAATCCGCAAACTATCTCTGTCCGGCAAGTCAGGCTCCTTTGCCGATGCCCCGGACACTAAGGACGAAGCGGCTAGGGACGGCTGCAAGCCCCATGGATGGGGCTTTTCTTTTTCGGGGCACAGGAGTGCGGCCGGGACCACGGCACCCGCATTCATGCCTGGAAGCGCAGCCCGCCTTATGGCGGGTTTTTTGTTGCCTGCGGGCCGGGGTGCGTCCGACCTGGGCGTCGCCGACCATGTGGCGGACCTGATTCAGAAGCATCGGACGATCCGTGCGGTGTTGCCGGAAGAGAGCGCTCATCTGGTGTCGGCGCGATACCGACGCCACTCATCGGAATTCCCCTACAAGAACTTGCGCCATTCGCCGCTAGGTGCCGATTGCGAATAGGCGCAATCTGCATCTGCCCCGCGAGTCAGGCGGTGAGCTTCAGGCTCATGCCAGCCGATGACCGGGGCGTTCTTCTGTATGGCTCATGCCCCTGAGCCCTAGGCTTTGGCGCCCCGCACTCCGGGGCGCCTTTTTGTTTGTGTGCTCCGTGGCACGGTCGCGCAGAACTCATGCCACGACAGCAAGCTCCATGGCCGTCAATGTGCCGCCGCCAGTGAAATTGAGACTTGGACCACAAATATGTAGGCCATCGCCTACACAACGACGTGCCGCACGCCGATAGGACGATTCCTCACGCCGATGCATGCTTCGCACGCTGGCATGGCGGCCGTTGCATGGATGCGCGACCGCAAGCCGGCGTACTTCATCCCAGAGGGGCAAGCACGATGATCATCTACGCGCTCAAGCCTTCGCACGAAGGCCAATGGAATATCTGCCGCTCGGGCTTCTGCCTGTTCAGCGGCCTGCGCCTGGGGCCGGCGATCACGCTGGCGCGGGAAGTCGCCCGCGACGAGCACGCGCGCTCGGGCCGTTCGATCTGCGTGGAAATGCCGGGGCTGGGTTCGGCCATCCGGCTGGCGCAGTACGAGGACCGCTCGATCGAAGGCTTCGCCGTCGCCGGTTGCTGATCCGCCGGCGCGGCGCCATCCGCTTCTTGTCATTCCCGCCCGGGCACGGGCAAAGTGGCGCGATTCCCTCCCCAGGACGCCGCCCATGCTTCTGTCCCGCCGCCTCGCCGCCGCCGTGCTGCTGGCGCTCGCCCTCGCGCCGCTGCAGGCCGCCACGCTGCTCGTCAACGCACGCGTGCACACCATGGATCCCGCCAGGCCCGAGGCCACCGCGCTGGCCTGGGACGGCGAAGGCCGCCTGCTCGCTGTAGGCACCACGGCCGAACTGCAGGAGAAGTTCGCCGGTGCGGAGTCGGTGGATGCGCACGGCGCGACGGTGATCCCCGGCCTGATCGACGCCCATGGACACGTACTCGGCCTGGGGATGGTCCGCGGCCAGGCCGACCTGGTCGGCGTGCATTCCAAGGCGGAGATCGTCCAGCGCTTGAAGGATTTCGCCGCGAAGCTGCCCAAGGACGCCTGGCTGCTCGGCCGCGGCTGGGACCAGAACCTGTGGCCGGACAAGCAGTTTCCCAGCGCGGCCGATCTGGATCTGGCGTTTCCGGATCGGCCGGTCTTTCTCGAGCGCATCGACGGCCACGCTTCCTGGGCCAATACCGCGGCGATGAAGAAGGCCAGCAAGCCGCTCGATGGCGACTGGCAGCCGGATGGCGGGCGCATCGTGCGCGTCGGCACGCGCGCCACCGGCGTGCTGATCGACGGCGCGCAGCCGCTGGTGGGCAATGCGGTGCCGCCGCGGACCCCGGCGCAGACACGCGAGATGTACCGCACCGCCTTCAAGGAGCTGGTGGCGCAAGGCCTGACCGGCGTGCACGACGCCGGCGTCAGCCTGGACGATTTCCGCGTGCTGCAGCAGATGGCCAAGGCCGGCGATATCCCGCTGCGCCTGTACGAAATGGCCGACGGCAACCATGCCGCGCTGGAATGGCTGTGCATGCAGGGCGGGCAGTGGATCGACGACAGCGGCCGCCTGCGCATGCATACGGTGAAGCTGTACATGGACGGCGCGCTGGGCAGCCGCGGCGCGGCCCTGCTGCAGGACTACAGCGACGACCACGGCAATCGCGGCATCTTCGTCACCTCGCCGGAGGACTACCGCGTCGCGGTGGAGAAGGCGCACAAGTGCGGCGTGCAGGTGGCCACCCATGCCATCGGCGACCGCGGCAACCGCATGGTGCTGGACACCTACCAGGCCGCGCTGGGCAAGGACGCGCAGGGCGACCACCGCTGGCGCGTGGAGCACGCGCAGATCCTGGCGCTGGACGACATCCCGCGTTTCGCCAAGCTGCATCTGATCGCCTCGATGCAGCCGACCCATGCCACCTCGGACATGCCCTGGGCCGCGCAGCGCCTGGGCATCGACCGCCTCAAGGGCGCCTATGCCTGGCAGCGCTTCCTGCACGAGCAGGTGCCGCTGGCCTTCGGCTCGGATTTCCCGGTGGAAAGCCCCAATCCGATGCTGGGCATCTATGCGGCGATCACCCGCCAGGACCTGAAGGGCCAGCCGCCGGGCGGCTGGCTGCCGGACCAGAAGGTCAGCCGCATCCAGGCCCTGGCCGGCTTTACCCGCACCGCGGCCTATGCGGCTTTCATGGAGCGCGAGGTGGGCATGCTGAAGGAAGGCATGCGTGCCGACTTCGTGGTGCTCAATGCCGACCCGCTGACCATTCCGCCGCGCCAGGTCGCCGACCTCAAGCCGCTCAGCACCTGGGTCGACGGCAAGGCCGTGTACGAAGCCGGAAAAGCCGACGCCGCGCGATGAACTGCGCGGCGCCGGCCGGGGTGGAGGGTGCAGTGGAGCTTAAGCCGCCTTGCGGATCGCCACGCCGATGCTGGCCTGGGCGGTCTTCAGCGCTTCGGTCTTGTGGTCGGCGCTGACGTTCACGCCTTCGGCGCGGACGAATTCCACATCGGTGATGCCGAGGAAGCCGAGCACCGCGCGCAGGTAGGGCTCCTGGAAGTCGAACGACTGGGCGGCCGTGCCCTGGCCGTAGAAGCCGCCGCGGCTGGAGGCGATCACCACGCGCTTGCCCTTGGCCAGGCCTTCGGGACCGTTCGCGGTGTAGTGGAAAGTCTTGCCGGCGACCGCCACGCGGTCGATCCAGGCCTTCAGTGCGCTGGGCACGGAGAAGTTGTACATCGGGGCGCCGATCACGATCACGTCGGCGGCCAGGAATTCTTCCAGCACGGCGCTGCCGAGCACGGCGGCCGGATCGGCGGCATCGGCCACCGGGCTCCAGTGCGGGATCGGCTGGGCGGCGAGGTCGCGGTAGGCGACTTCCGCGCCCGGCTGTTCGCGGACCAGCTCGGCTACGATGGCGGCGGTCAGGCCGCGGGACACCGAGTGGCTGCCCAGGGCGCTGGAATCGATGTGCAGGACTTTCATGGCGCTATTCCTCGTTCGGGGGCCGGTCGGTATGCCGGCGACGGGAATAACGATATTCTTGGAACAATCATCCGATAAGCTGGGTGATTGCGAACGAATTGTTTCATATTGGAAACGACGATGAGCGTACTCGACGGCGCCCTGCAGGACCTCAACGACCTCTATTTCTTCGCCTCGGTGGTGGAGCACGGCGGTTTCTCGGCCGCGGGGCGGGCGCTGGGCATCCCCAAGTCGCGCCTGAGCAAGCGCATCGCGCAGCTGGAAGACCGCCTTGGCGTGCGCCTGCTGCAGCGGACCACGCGCCGCTTCGTGGTCACCGAGGTGGGCGAGCGCTTCTATTCGCATTGCCGCGCCGTGCTGGAAGAGGCGCGCGCCGCCCAGGACGCCGTGGACGAGCTGCGCACCGAGCCGCGCGGCGTGGTGCGGGTGAGCTGTCCCAACTCGCTGGCCCAGACCATCGTGGCGCACGTGCTGCCGGACTTCCTGGCGCAGTACCCCAAGGTGCAGGTGCGCCTGCAGGCCACCAACCGCCGGGTGGATCTGATCGGCGAAGGCGTGGACGTGGCGATCCGCGTGCGCTCCAAGCTGGATACCGACGCCACCCTGGTGATGCGCACCTTCGGCCAGTCGCGCGTGCTGATCGTGGCCAGCCCCAAGCTGCTGGAGCAGAGCGGACGTCCGAAGCTGCCCGCGGATCTTTCCGCGATCCCCGCGCTGGCCATGAACGAGCACGAGGGCGCGCACAGCTGGGAGCTGCTGGGCGCGGACAACGAGCGCGTGGTGGTGGATATCCAGCCGCGCTTGATCTGCGGCGATTTCTCCGTGCTGCTCGAATCCGCGCGGCGCGGCATCGGCGTCACCCTGCTGCCGGAATTCGTCTGCGCGCCGGCCATCACCAACGGCGACCTGGAAGTGCTGCTGCCGGATTGGAGCGTACCCGAGGGCACCATGCACTTCGTCTATCCGAGCCGGCGCGGCCTGCTGCCTGGCGTGCGCGCCTTTGTCGACTTCCTCGCCGAGCGCCTGCCGCAGGCGACGCTGCAGAAGCACGAGCAGTGCAGCAAGCGGCCCTGTCCGGAAGTCTGAAAAGCGGCGGGCGCGCGGGCCCGAAAGCTCCCGCGTGCTAGCATCCCGTTTGGACTTCCAAACCCTCAGAGCCTCGATGCGTATCGACACCAAGCTTCCGAAGGTGGGCACCACCATCTTCAGCGTGATGAGCCAGCTCGCCGTCGAGCACCAGGCGGTCAACCTGGGGCAGGGCTTTCCCGATTTCGAACCGCCGGAACCGCTGCGCGACGCCATCAGCCGCGCCATGGCCGAAGGGCGCAACCAGTACGCGCCGGGCATCGGCCTGCCGGCGCTGCGCGAGCAGATCGCGCTGAAGACCGAGCGCATGTACGGCCGCCGCATCGACGCGGGTACCGACGTCACCGTCACGTCCGGCGCCACCGAGGCGCTGTTCGCGGCGATCGCCGCGGTGGTGCGCGCGGGCGACGAAGTGATCGTGTTCGACCCGGCCTACGACAGCTACGAGCCGGCCATCGACCTGCAGGGCGCCAAGGCGGTGCATATCCCGCTCACCGTGCCCAGCTTCGGCATCGACTGGCAGCGCGTGCGCGAGGCCGTCACGCCGCGCACGCGGATGATCCTGATCAACAGCCCGCACAATCCTTCCGGCGCGGTGCTGTCGGCGGCGGACCTGGACGAACTCGCCGCGACCGTGCGCGACACGGAGATCGTGGTGCTGTCCGACGAAGTGTACGAACACATCGTGTTCGACGGCGCGCTGCACCAGAGCGTGCTCCGCCACGCGGAGCTGGCCGGGCGCAGCATCGTGGTGTCCTCGTTCGGCAAGACCTATCACTGCACGGGTTGGAAGCTCGGCTACGCGGTGGCGCCGCCGGCGCTGTCGGCGGAATTCCGCAAGGTGCACCAGTACCTCACCTTCTGCACCTTCCATCCGGCGCAGGTGGCGTTCGCGCAATTCATGGCCAGCACGCCGGAGCATTACCTGGAACTGCCTGCGTTCTACCAGGCCAAGCGCGACCGTTTCCGCGCGCTCATCCAGCCGTCCCGCTTCAAGCTGCTGGACGTGCCGGGCGGTTATTTCCAGCTGGTGGACTACGCCGCGATCCGCGACGAGTCCGACGTGGCCTTCTGCGAGTGGCTGGTGAAGCACGGCGGCGTGGCGGCGATCCCGCTGGCGCCGTTCTACGAGACCGCGCCGGACACGCGCCTGGTGCGCCTGTGCTTCGCCAAGAGCGACGCCACCATGGAAGCCGCCGCGGAGCGCCTATGCAAGCTCTGACTGTCAGCCTGGTGCAGGGAGCCACGCGCTGGCACGACGCGCCGGCCAATCGCGACTATTACGGCGCGCTGGTGCGCGGCGTGGGCAGGAGCGACCTGATCGTGCTGCCGGAAACGTTTCTCTCCGGCTTCAGCAACGACACCCGCGCCAGCGCGGAAACCATGGACGGCGAAGGCGTGGCCTGGCTGCGCGCGCTGGCGCAGGAAGTCGGCGCCACCTTGTGCGGCAGCCTGGCCATCCGCGAAGGCGACACCGTGTACAACCGCCTGCTGTGGGTGCGTCCGGACGGCAGCTTCGCGCAGTACGACAAGCGCCATCTGTTCCGCATGGCCGGCGAGCACACGCGCTACGGCGGCGGCCGCGAGCGGCTGATCGTGGAGCTGAAGGGTTGGCGCATCCTGCCGCAGGTCTGCTACGACCTGCGCTTCCCGGTGTGGCTGCGCAACCGCCGCGTGGAAGCCGCCGCGGGCGGCATGGATTACGACCTGGCCGTGTTCGTCGCCAACTGGCCGGCGCCGCGCCGCCAGCCGTGGCGCACGCTGCTGCGCGCGCGCGCGATCGAGAATCTCAGCTACGTGATCGGGCTCAATCGCGTCGGCGTGGATGGCAACGACTTGCCCTATGCGGGCGACAGCGCGGTGCTCGATGCGGTGGGCGAGCCGCTGATCGAGCTGGGGCCGCAGGAGCAGGTGGCGACGGTGACGCTGGATCCCGCACCGCTGCTGGCGCATCGCGAGCGCTTTCCGGCATGGATGGATGCGGATGAGTTTTCGCTGCAGCCGTAGTTGCTCGTCATTCCGGCCTGCGCCGGAATGACGAGCAAGTGGAACGGCGCGGAATCTTCCATGCACAAAAAAAGCCGCCTTTCGGCGGCTTTTTTTCATGCGCTCACAAAATCCCCAGCACCGATTCCGGCGGCCGCCCCAGCTTCGCCTTGCCATTGGCAACGACGATGGGTCGCTCGATCAGGCGCGGATACCGCGACATCGCCGCGATCAGGTCGTGCTCGCTCAGCGCGGGATCGTCCAGCCCCAGCTCGGCATATTCCGCCTCGCCCTTGCGGATCAGTTCGCGCGCCGTCATGCCGAGCTGATCGAGCAGCTGTACGAGTTCATCGATGCTGGGCGGCGTGTCGAGATAGTTGATCACCTCGCACTGGCAGCCGCGCTCCTGCAGCAGCGCGAGTGCGGCGCGCGACTTGGTGCACTGGTCGTTGTGATAGATGCGGACCGCGTCCATCGCCTGGACTCAGCGATTGCCGCCGCGCGGACCGCCGCGGCCGCCGCCCTGCGGACGCCCGCCGCCACCGCCATGACGGTTGCCGCCGCCCTGGCCGGAGCGATTGCCGCCGCCCTGGCCCGGACGCCCGCCACCGCCACCCTGGCCGCCCGGACGAGCGCCGCCGCTGCGCGCCTGCGGACGTCCACCCTTGCCGCCCTGGCCCTGGCCGCCACCGTAGCCGCCACCGCCGCCGTAGCTGCGGTTGCCGCCACCACCGAAGCCGCCGTAGGGATTGCCGCCGCCCTGCGCCTGGCCGCCGGGGCCGCGCTTGCCGCCGCCACCGCTGCGGCGATTGCCGCCACCGTAGCCCTGGCCCTGGCCGCCGCCACCTTCGCGGCTTTCGCCGGCGAACCAGGTGCGCACCGAGGGCAGTTCCTGGCCCGGTGCGACGCCGCGCTTGCCGCCCGTCTTGCGGCGGCCGGCGTTCGCGTTCGGACCGCGCTCGGGACGGGCGACGTTGCCGTTCACTTCCTTGCCCGGACGGCGGCGCTGCTGCTTGCCGCGTGCCGGTTCCTCGCGGATGCGGTCGTAGGCGCGCAGCTCGCGCGCTTCGTCCTGGTAGGCGCCGCTCCACGCGCCGCCGGCGCCGCGCTCGGGGCGGTACTCGGTGACGTTGCGGCTGGCGCGGCGCTGATGCAGCACGGGGCTAAGGGTGAGCACCGGCTGCGGCGCACCCAGCCCGCTGGCCTGGCGCAGTTCCTTCACCGCTTCTTCGCCCAGCGCCTCGCAGTCGCCGCGGCGCAGGGTGCGCGACAACTCCACGCTGCCGTAGCGGATGCGCTTGAGGCGGCTGACCAGGAAGCCCTGCGAATCCCACAGGCGGCGCACTTCGCGGTTGCGGCCTTCGCGGATCACCACGCGGAACCAGCTGTGGCTGCCGCCGCGGCTGATCACGGCGATCTCGTCGAAGCGGGCGGGGCCGTCTTCCAGTTCCACGCCGGCCTTCAGCTTCTCGATGATTTCGTCCGGCACCTCGCCATGCACGCGGCACAGGTATTCGCGCACCAGGCCGCTGCGCGGATGCATCAGCGCATTGGCCAGCTCGCCGTCGGTGGTGAGCAGGAGCAGGCCGGTGGTGTTGATGTCCAGGCGGCCCACGGCGACCCAGCGCGCGCCCTTCAGGCGCGGCAGCTGCTCGAACACGGTGGGGCGGCCTTCGGGGTCTTCGCGGGTGGTCACCACGCCTTCGGGCTTGTGATAGACCAGCACTTCGGTCTCGTCGCGGTTGTCGGTGGCGACCACGAACTGCTTGCCGTCCACCACCACGCGGTCGCCGGCGTGCACGCTGGCGCCGATGCCGGCGGCGCTGCCGTTGACTTCGACTTCGCCGGCCTGGATGCGCTGCTCGAGCATGCGGCGCGAGCCCAGGCCCGCGTTGGCCAGCACCTTGTGCAGGCGTTCTTCCAGGGCGGGCGCGTCGGTGGTGCGCGTGTCGCGCTTGAGGGTCAAAACGGATTTCTGCGGCGCATTCATGCGCGGTACTCCTCGGTGTCTTTCGTGGCGTCGCCATCGCTGGCGTCCGCTTCGTCCGCTGCCTCGGCGGCAGTGGGGGTGGATGATGCGGCGGGGTGCTCCTCGCCGGTGACGGGAGCCGCGGCCTCGACGGCCGCGGCCTCCTGGTGTTCTTCGACCGGCGCGGCGGGCGCGGCCGGTTCGGCGACTTCGCCGGCGGCTTCCGGCTGGCCCGCGACGTGGAATTCCTCTTCGCCTTCGGTGCGGCCGGGTGCCTCGTCTTCGTTGCTGGAGCTTGCTTCGGCGCCGTTCTCTTCGGCCGGAGCTTCTACTTCGGCCTGAGCTTCTGCTTCAGCGCGGGCGCGTTCCTCGGCCTCGGCTTCCGGATCGATCGGCAGGTCGCGGATCACGCGCGCCGGCAGGTCTTCGATAAAGCGCAGCTGCGGGTCTTCCATGTCGCGGATTTCCGACAGCGGCGGCAGCTCGTCCAGCGACTTCAGGTTGAAGTAGTCGAGGAACGCGCGGGTGGTGCCGAACAGCGCGGGCTTGCCGGGCACGTCGCGGTAGCCGACCACGCGGATCCACTCGCGCTCCTCCATCGTCTTGATGATGTTGGAGGACACCACCACGCCGCGGATCTGCTCGATCTCCGGGCGGGTGATCGGCTGGCGGTAGGC
The DNA here is from genome assembly GCF_049532885.1 of Dyella marensis. Taxonomy (NCBI): domain Bacteria; kingdom Pseudomonadati; phylum Pseudomonadota; class Gammaproteobacteria; order Lysobacterales; family Rhodanobacteraceae; genus Dyella; species Dyella marensis. Next base: position 2,959,747 of record NZ_CP064029.1, on the reverse strand, counting down.
GATCAGCGCCAGCGTTTCCAGCAGGGCGCGCGAATAGCGGCTGGGTTTTTCCGTCCACATGCGCGAGATCCACGGATGGACCTCCTGGCGCACCTGGTAGCGGAAGCCGGAGGCCACCTCGCGCAGCTCGACGCCGCGGCCGGCGCAGTCTTCCGCCAGCGCTTCCAGCGCCCGCGACAGCTGCTCGCGGTCGACCTCGTCTTCCTCGCCGAAGAGGTCGCCCAGCTGCTGCACGGTGAGCGGCTGGGTGGCGGCGAGCAGGGCCGCCTCGATGATGTTCTTCAGTTGCTCGATCTGCATGGCCTGATCGGTTGAGGATGCTCGGTTGAGAGTGCCTGGATGGGTTCGGGGTCAGTCGGCGGCGGACGCCTGCGCGGGCGTGTCGTCTTCGACGGATTCCTCGGCCTGGGTGACCTTCGCCTTCACATAGATCGGAGCCAGCGGCTCCTCCTGCACGATTTCCACCAGCATTTCCTTGGCCAGTTCCAGCATGGCCAGGAAGGTGACCACCACGCCGAGCCGCCCTTCGCTGGGGTCGAACAGTGTCTCGAAGCGGTGAAAGCTGGCGTCGCCGAGCTTGCCCAGCAGCTCGCCCATGCGCTGGCGCACGCTCAGCGCCTCGCGCCGGATGGCGTGATGCCCGAACAGCTCGGCGCGATGCAGCACGTCCTTCAGCGCCAGCAGCAGTTCCTTCAGGTCCAGCGGCGGCGGCAGCTTGATCACGGTGCGCTCGCCGCTGTCGGCGTGCACCACCACCGTGTCGCGCTCGACGCGGGGCAGGGCGTCGATGTCCTCCGCCGCGCGCTTGAAGCGCTCGTATTCCTGCAGCCGGCGCACCAGCTCGGCGCGCGGATCTTCCTCGACGCCTTCTTCCACCGGCGGCCGCGGCAGCAGCAGCCGCGACTTGATCTCGGCCAGGATCGCGGCCATCAGCAGGTATTCGGCGGCCAGCTCCAGCCGCATGTCCCGCATCATGTCGATGTATTCCAGATACTGCCGGGTGATCTCGGCGATCGGGATGTCCAGGATGTCCAGGTTCTGCCGGCGGATCAGGTACAGCAGCAGGTCCAGCGGGCCTTCGAACGCCTCCAGGATGACTTCCAGCGCATCCGGCGGGATGTACAGGTCCTGCGGCATCTGCAGCACGGGTTCGCCGCGCACGATGGCCAGCGGCATTTCCTGCTGTTGCGGTACCGACGCGAAAGCGTCCTGCGGTGCTGCCACCGGCTGAGGCTCGACTGGCTCAGTGCTCATCAATGCATGTCGTTGGGCCGCCCATGACGGCTTGCAGTGCGTTCAACACGTTCGGAACCGTTCGATTCCACCGGCATTCGCTGAGGCTGTCCCCCGCTCTCGGGCGGCGGCCATCCGGCGGTCACCCGTGAAACTCCTTGAGGCTCGATCACCACGGGCGCTCTGGCGTCCGTCACGGCCTTGCATGATGAAACCGCGCCTGCGGCGGCATCGGTCAGGCTGGCCGTGAACAATTCCTGCAACCGGACCGGGAGGCAATCCACGGCGAACGGCAAGCCGGGCCGCGCGTTGAACTGCGCCACGGCGTGAACAGGAGGTCTGCTGGGTGTCGGGCGGGTGCTCCGGCGGCGTCTGGCTCGAACGGCAGGCGCACCCTGTAACCCACGTGCGATCAAGGTTAACGGCTGCATGCGGCCAAGTCCAGTATGCGTACGGCCTACCAAGCGTGCGGGTGCATCGGCAGAATGCCGCGGATGCGTGGTTTGGAAGGGCTCGATCGTCCACGTCGCAAGGGCAGCATGTGACCCGCCGCGTCTGGCCTGGGCGTCGGCGCCGATGCAATGGAAACGCTCGATGGAAGCGACACAGCTTCAAGGCGCCCGCAAAACGGCGGGAAATGGCCGAATCCCGCGTGCCGGTGGGTTCCGGGCGCGTCGCCGGCAGAATATTACGACGTGGCACGGCGCTTGCTTTACGCCACGGTAAGGGCAGTTTGATCGGCGCGGGGATAGGCCGCATGCGCGGCGGGGGTCCATTTCACGGGCACTAGTGCCTGCCGCGAATAAGTTGGATGACGCTGCACGGCAGCGGGGATGGGAGGGAAAGGCATGACCAAAGCCGGCGGCAAGCACCATAACGATGGTCCGGAGCAGCTGCGCCCCGCGCGGATGCGCATCGAGACGACCGTACTGATGAGCCGCGGCAGCCAGTCACAGCCGACGGAACTGGTAGACATCTCGGCCACCGGCGCGCTGCTGCGCCGCCCGCTGGGATGGCAGGGCGAAGTAGGGCAGAGCTGGATGCTGGACATGATTTTCGGCCACGACCTGCACATCCACCTGGAGGCCCAGGTGAAGCGCATCTCGGACCGGCACATCGGTTTCGCGTACACGCGCATACCGGAGGACAAGCAGGTTCCGCTATGGAATCTGCTGGGCGGCTACGCCGACATCCTGGAGACGTGGCACGACGATTGATTCGTCGCGGCAGCCGCTGGCGGAATCCCGCGTGGATCGGCGCGGGCGAGGCAGCCTGGAGCCTGTCCGAACTCCCTGGGGAGGACAGGCTCCTCGCTGGTTCATGAGTTGATCCATCAGGCCGCCGAGGCGGCTGGCTTCTTCTCGTCGCGCAGTTCGCGGCGGAGGATCTTGCCCACATTGCTCTTGGGCAGCGCATCGCGGAATTCGATCAGCTTGGGCCGCTTGTAGCCGGTGAGGTTGGCGCGGCAGAACTCCTTCAGCGCTTCCACCGTCAGGTTCGGGTCCTTGCGCACCACGAACAGCTTCACCACTTCGCCGGAATGCTCGTCCGGCACGCCCACCGCGGCCACTTCGGCCACGCCGGGGTGGGTCATGACGATGTCCTCGACCTCGTTCGGATACACGTTGAAGCCGGACACCAGGATCATGTCCTTCTTGCGATCGACGATGTAGACGTAGCCATTCTCGTCCATGCGCGCGATGTCGCCGGTGTGCAGCCAGCCGTCGGCGCCGAGCACCTTGGCGGTCTCGTCCGGGCGCTGCCAGTAGCCCTGCATCACCTGCGGGCCCTTCACCATCAGCTCGCCCACTTCGCCGAACGGCAGCGGCTGGCCTTCCTCGGACCAGATCGCCACGTCGGTGGAAGGAATCGGCAGGCCGATCGAGGCGTTGTAGTCCTTCAGGTCCAGCGGATTGATGCAGGCCGCGGGCGAGGTCTCGGTCAGGCCGTAGGCTTCGGCCAGGGTCACGCCGGTGACTTTCTTCCAGCGCTCGGCCACGGCGCGCTGCACGGCCATGCCGCCGCCCAGGCTCAGGTGCAGGCGCGAGAAATCGACCTGGTCGAAGCCCGGCGTGTTGAGCAGGCCGTTGAACAGCGTGTTGACGCCGGTGAGCGCGGTGAAACGCGACTTTTTCAGTTCCTTGACGAAGGCCGGCATGTCGCGCGGATTGGTGATCAGCCAGTTCAGGCCGCCCAGGCGCGTGAACACCAGGCCGTTCGCCGTGAGCGAAAAGATGTGATACAGCGGCAGGGCGGTGATGATGACCTCTTCGCCCTCCTTGGCGTTGGTGCCGATCCAGGCACCCGCCTGCAGCATGTTCGCCACCATGTTGCCGTGCGACAGCATGGCGCCCTTGGCCACGCCGGTGGTGCCGCCGGTGTACTGCAGGAAGGCCAGGTCGTCGTGGGTGAGCTCCACCTTCGGCGCCGGATGCGCGGCGCCCTGCGCCAGTGCGTCGCGGAAGCGCACGGCCTGCGGCAGGTGGTAGTCGGGCACCATCTTCTTGACGTACTTGACCACCAGGTTCATCACCTTGCCCTTCAGGCCGAGCAGGTCGCCCAGGCCCGTGGTGACGATGTGCCGGACCTGTGTCTCGGCCACCACCTGCTGCACGGTGGCGCCGAAGTTGTCCATCACCACCAGCGCCTTGGCGCCGGCGTCTTCGAGCTGGTGCTTAAGCTCGCGCGCGGTGTACAGCGGGTTGGTGTTGACCACCACCAGGCCGGCGCGCAGCGCGCCGAACAGCGCGATGGGGTACTGCAGCACGTTGGGCATCATGATCGCGATGCGGTCGCCCTTGACCAGCTTCAACACGCCGGTGAGGTAGCCGGCGAAGTGGCGGCTCAGCTCGTCGATCTCGCCATAGCTCAGCTCCTTGCCGAAGCTGTGGAAGGCAGGGCGGTCGCGGAACTTCGCGAAGGCTTCCTCCAGCACCGCGGCGACGGAAGCGTAGGCATTGAGATCGATCTGCGCGGGTACGCCTTCCGGATAATTAGCCAGCCACGGACGCTCGTTGCTCATGTTGTATCCCTGCTCCTGGTATCGAATGCCGCCGCTCGCGCGCATGGGGCATCATGGTCACAGGGCATTGGAGCATACGCCCGCGTACAGCGGCAAGCCGCGTTGCAGCGGGTTTTTCGAGGGGTGATCGGTCGATGCGCAAGCTTGTTTTTCTGCTGTTTTTCGCCGTGCTGGCGGTGGCCCTGGGCGGCTGCCGGCGCGCGCCCGACGAGGTGCGCATCCGCCAGTCCATCGAGGCCGCGCGCACCGCCGCGGCCGACGCCGATGCCGGCGCGCTCACCGGCGTGCTGAGCGAGGACTTCGACGGCAACGGCGGCGCCATGAGCGCCAAGGATCTGGGCAATCTGCTGCGCCTGGCGAAGTTCCGCGGCGAGAGCGTGCATGCGGTGCTCGGCCCGATCGAGGTGGAGCCGCGCGGCGACCGCTACGTGGCGCGCTTCACCGTCACCCTGGGCAGCGGCGGCAAGCTGTTCCCGGCGGAACTGGGCATGTTCAAGGTGGAGACGGGCTGGCGCAGGGAAGGGCGCGAGTGGCGCTGCTTTACCGCGAGCTGGGAGCAGCAGCTGTAGTGCTGCAACGTTGAGCCCCTCTCCCGTCGGGAGAGGGGTTGGGGTGAGGGTACGGGCGGAGCGGTGCGTTGCACTCCGCCCGTACCCTCATCCGGCTGCCGCCACCTTCTCCCGGAGGGAGAAGGATTCGAACGTGAGGACTGAGAACCCTCAGGCTGCTTTCTTCCCCGCCAGCTGCCGCAGCACGTACTGCAGGATGCCGCCGTGGCGGAAGAACTCCCGCTCCTTCGGCGTCAGCAGCAGCACCTTCACGGTGAACTCCTTCCTGCTGCCGTCCGGCGCGGTGGCGGTGACCTTGGCCACCTTCGACTCGCCGTCGTTCAAGCCGGTGATGTCGAACACCTCCTTGCCGGTCAGCCCCAGCGACTGCGCGCTCTGGCCGTCCTCGAACTGGCAGGGCAGCACGCCCATGCCGACCAGGTTGGAGCGGTGGATGCGTTCGAAGCTCTCGGCGATCACCGCCTTCACGCCCAGCAGCAAGGTGCCCTTGGCCGCCCAGTCGCGCGAGGAGCCGGTGCCGTATTCCTTGCCGGCCAGCACCACCAGCGGCGTGTGCTCGGCCTTGTACTTCATCGCCGCGTCGTAGATCGCCAGCTGCTCGCCGCTGGGCACGTGCAGGGTGTAGCCGCCTTCGACGCCGTCCAGCATCAGGTTCCTGATGCGGATGTTGGCGAAGGTGCCGCGCACCATCACGTCGTCGTTGCCGCGGCGCGAGCCGTAGGAGTTGAAGTCCTTCGGTTCCACGCCCTTGCCGATCAGGAAGCGGCCCGCCGGGCTGTCCTTCTTGATCGAGCCGGCCGGCGAGATGTGGTCGGTGGTGATGGAGTCGCCGAACAGGCCGAGCACGCGGGCGCCGTGGATGTCCTCCACCTTGCCGACTTCGCGGGTCATGCCGTCGAAGTAGGGCGGGTTCTTGATGTAGGTGGAATCGCCCCACTGGTACACCGAGCCATCCGGCGAGGCGATGTGGTTCCAGCGGTCGTCGCCCTTGAACACGTCGGCGTAGTTCTTGGTGAACATGGCCGGGTTGATCGCACCGGCGATGGTGTCGGAGATCTCCTGGTTGCTCGGCCAGATGTCCTTCAAGTACACCGGCTTGCCGTCGCTGCCGGTGCCCAGCGGTTCCTTGCTCAGATCCACGTCGAGCGAACCGGCCAGCGCATACGCCACCACCAGCGGCGGCGAGGCGAGGTAGTTCATCTTCACTTCCGGGTGCACGCGGCCTTCGAAGTTGCGGTTGCCCGACAGCACCGACGCCACCGCCAGATCGCCCTCGGCGATGCCCTTGCTGATTTCCGCCGGCAGCGGGCCGGAGTTGCCGATGCAGGTGGTGCAGCCATAGCCGACCACGTAGAAGCCGACCTTCTCCAGCTCCTTCAGCAGGCCGGTCTGCTCGAGGTAATCGGTGACCACCTTCGAACCCGGCCCGAGCGAGGTCTTCACCCACGGCTGCGCCTTCAGGCCCTTGGCCGCGGCCTTCCTGGCCAGCAGGCCGGCGGCGAGCATCACGGCGGGGTTGGAGGTATTGGTGCAGGAGGTGATCGCGGCGATCACCACCGCGCCGTCGGACAGGCGGAAATTCTCGCCGTCCTTCTCCACCAGCACGCCGCTTTCGGAAACCGCATTGGCGGGGTTGCCGATCGCGGAGGAGCCGCCTTCATTGATGAAGTTCGAGGTGTCGCCGTTGCGCGGGCGGCGGTTGGCGGTGAGCGGACCGAGCGCGTCGCGGAAGCTCTTTTCGACGTCCTGCAGCAGCACGCGGTCCTGCGGACGCTTGGGGCCGGCCAGCGAGGGGCGCACGTCGCCCAGGTCCAGTTCCAGCGTGGTGGTGAACTGCGCGTGCGGCGTGTTCTCGTCGTGCCACAGGCCCTGCGCCTGCGCGTAGGACTTGACCAGTTCGATCTGCTCTTCGCTGCGGCCGGACAGGCGCAGGTAGTTCAGCGCTTCCTGGTCGATCGGGAAGATGCCGCAGGTGGCGCCGTATTCCGGCGCCATGTTGCCGATGGTGGCGCGGTCGGCCAGCGCCAGGTCCTTCAGGCCGGGGCCGAAGAACTCCACGAACTTGCCCACCACGCCGAGCTTGCGCAGCATCTGGGTGACGGTGAGCACCAGGTCGGTGGCGGTCACGCCTTCGGCAAGCTTGCCGGTGAGCTTGAAGCCCACCACCTGCGGAATCAGCATCGACGACGGCTGGCCCAGCATGGCCGCCTCGGCCTCGATGCCGCCCACGCCCCAGCCCAGCACGCCCACGCCGTTGATCATGGTGGTGTGCGAGTCGGTGCCGAACACGGTGTCCGGATACGCCCAGGACTGGCCGTCCTTCTCGCCGGTGAACACCACGCGGCCGAGGTATTCCAGGTTCACCTGGTGCACGATGCCGGTGCGCGGCGGCACCACCTTGAAGTTGTCGAACGCCTTCTGGCCCCAGCGCAGGAAGGCGTAGCGCTCCTGGTTGCGCTGGAATTCGATCGCCACGTTCTGTTCCAGCGCGGATTCCGAACCGTACACGTCGACCTGCACCGAGTGGTCGATCACCAGTTCCGCCGGCGCCAGCGGATTGATCTGCCTGGCGTCGCCGCCGAGCTTCACCACCGCGTCGCGCATCGCCGCCAGGTCGACCACGCAGGGCACGCCGGTGAAGTCCTGCAGCACCACGCGCGCGGGCATGAAGGCGATCTCGGTATCCGGCTCGGCCTTCGGGTTCCAGCGCGCGACCGCTTCGATTTCCCTGGCGGTGACGTTGACGCCGTCCTCGTGGCGCAACAGGTTCTCCAGCAGGATCTTCATCGAGTAGGGCAGGTGCTTGATGTCGAAGCGCTGGCCGAGCTTGGCGAGGCTGGCGATCTGGTACGAGCTGCCGTTGACCTTGAGGGTGTCGCGGGTGGCGAATGAATCCAGCATGGGTTGAACTCCTGTTGCTTGGGGTCGCGGCGCTGAGGTGGCGTCGCCGGGGGATCCTAGGGCAGCCGGCGTGAGCATCGGGCGCAAACAAGCCCTTCCGTTCTGCCGATTCCGGGGAGTTTGAGGCAAACGGCGCTACGCGCAAGTTACCGGGCGGGCGATTTGCCGTTGCCGTCATTGCAAGATATCGAACGCAGGCGGAAACAACGTCTTGCGTTGCGGCAGATGGCCTGCGGCTGGCAAAATGAGCGGCTGAAACGACCTCCGGAAGCGGCTTGGGAACTGGCTTTGCGGCCTCCTGCCAACTCGGGTGACGTTCCGCTTCCCGCCACGCCAACGGACGAGAACCACATGCTCAACGCCTATCGCCAACACGTCGCCGAGCGCGCCGCCCTCGGGATCCCCGCGCTGCCGCTGACGGCCCAGCAGACCGCCGACCTGATCGAGCTGCTGAAGAACCCGCCCGCCGGCGAGGAGGCTTTCCTGGTCGACCTGATCAGCAACCGCGTGCCGGCCGGCGTGGACGACGCGGCCAAGGTCAAGGCCTCGTACCTGGCCGCCGTGGCGTTCGGCAAGGAAGCCTGCCCGCTGCTCAGCCGCGAGAAGGCCACCGAACTGCTCGGCACCATGCTGGGCGGCTACAACATCCATCCGCTGATCGAACTGCTGGACGACGCGCAGGTGGGCGGCATCGCCGCCGACGCGCTGAAGAAGACCTTGCTGATGTTCGACTCCTTCCACGACGTGAAGGAAAAGGCCGACAAGGGCAATGCCAACGCCAAGAGCGTGCTGCAGAGCTGGGCCGACGCCGAGTGGTTCACCAGCCGTCCGGAAGTGCCGCCGAGCCTGACCATCACCGTGTTCAAGGTGCCGGGCGAGACCAACACCGACGACCTGTCGCCGGCCCCCGACGCCACCACCCGCCCGGACATCCCGCTGCACGCGCTGGCCATGCTGAAGAACAAGCGCGAAGGCGCGCCGTTCCAGCCGGAAGAAGACGGCAAGCGCGGCCCGATCCAGCAGATCCAGGACCTGGCCAGGCAGGGCCACCTGGTGGCCTACGTGGGCGACGTGGTCGGCACCGGCTCCAGCCGCAAGTCCGCCACCAACTCGGTGCTGTGGTGGACCGGCGAGGACATCCCCTTCATCCCGAACAAGCGCTTTGGCGGCGTGTGCCTGGGCAGCAAGATCGCCCCGATCTTCTACAACACCATGGAAGACGCCGGCGCGCTGCCGATCGAGCTCGACGTGTCGAAGATGGACATGGGCGACGTGGTCGAGCTGCGCCCGTACGAGGGCAAGGCGCTGAAGAACGGCGAGGTGATCGCCGAGTTCCAGGTGAAGTCCGACGTGCTGTTCGACGAAGTGCGCGCCGGCGGCCGCATTCCGCTGATCATCGGCCGCGGCCTCACCGCCAAGGCGCGCGAGGCGCTGGGCCTGGCCCCGTCCACGCTGTTCCGCCTGCCGCAGAACCCGGCCGACACCGGCAAGGGCTACACCCTGGCGCAGAAGATGGTCGGCCGCGCCTGCGGCCTGGCCGAAGGCGAGGGCGTGCGCCCGGGCACCTATTGCGAGCCGAAGATGACCTCGGTCGGTTCGCAGGACACCACCGGCCCGATGACCCGCGACGAGCTGAAGGACCTGGCCTGCCTGGGCTTCTCGGCCGACCTGGTGATGCAGTCGTTCTGCCACACCGCGGCGTATCCGAAGCCGGTCGACGTGAAGACCCATCACGAGCTGCCCGCCTTCATCTCCACCCGCGGCGGCATCAGCCTGCGTCCGGGCGACGGCGTCATCCACTCCTGGCTCAACCGCATGCTGCTGCCCGACACCGTCGGCACCGGCGGCGACAGCCACACACGCTTCCCGATCGGCATTTCCTTCCCGGCCGGCTCCGGCCTGGTGGCCTTCGCCGCCGCCACCGGCGTGATGCCGCTGGACATGCCCGAGTCGGTGCTGGTGCGCTTCAAGGGCGAGCTGCAGCCGGGCGTCACCTTGCGCGACCTGGTCAATGCGATTCCGCTGTACGCGATCAAGCAGGGCCTGCTCACGGTTGCCAAGCAGGGCAAGCAGAACATCTTCTCCGGTCGCATCCTGGAGATCGAAGGCCTGCCGAACCTGAAGGTGGAGCAGGCGTTCGAGCTGTCCGACGCCTCGGCCGAGCGCTCCGCCGCCGGCTGCACGGTGCGCCTGGACAAGGCGCCGATCATCGAATACCTCAACAGCAACATCACCCTGCTGAAGTACATGATCGCCCAGGGCTACCAGGACGCCCGCTCGCTGTCCCGCCGCATCAAGAAGATGGAAGAGTGGCTGGCCAACCCGCAGCTGCTGGAGCCGGATGCGGACGCCGAGTACGCCGCGGTGATCGAGATCGACCTGGCCGACGTGCACGAGCCGATCGTGGCCTGCCCGAACGACCCGGACGACGTGAAGTCGCTGTCCGACGTGGCCGGCGCGAAGATCGACGAGGTGTTCATCGGTTCCTGCATGACGAATATCGGCCACTTCCGCGCGGCGTCGAAGCTGCTGGAAGGCAAGCGCGATATCCCGACCCGCCTATGGGTGGCTCCGCCGACCAAGATGGACCAGCAGCAGCTCACCGAGGAAGGCCACTACGGCGTGCTCGGCACTGCCGGCGCGCGCATGGAAATGCCGGGCTGCTCGCTGTGCATGGGCAACCAGGCGCAGGTGCGCGAAGGCGCCACGGTGATGTCCACCAGCACGCGCAACTTCCCCAACCGCCTGGGCAAGAACACCAACGTGTACCTCGGCTCGGCGGAACTGGCGGCGATCTGCTCGCGCCTGGGCCGCATCCCGACCAAGGAGGAGTACATGGCGGACATCGGCGTGATCAATGCGAATGGCGAGAAGATCTATCGCTATATGAACTTCGATCAGATTGCCGATTTCAAGCAGGTCGCGGATACCGTCGACGCTTAATCGTGGAATCCTTCTCCCAACGGGAGAAGGTGGCGGCAGCCGGATGAGGGTTCGGCCGGAGCGGCGCACATCACTCTTGCGCTCCGGCCGTACCCTCACCCCAACCCCTCTCCCGATGGGAGAGGGGCTTTCAAGAGCCCGGCCCCGTGCCGGGCTTCGTCGTTTATGCTTTGCGCCGCCTCGATGCGGGGCTTCGGCGGCGAGGCGCGGGCAGCAGGATGATTTCCACTCATTTATCGGCCGTCTCGCTGCGCGACCTGATCCTGGTCCAGGCGGTGCGCCGCCACGGCAGCTTCAACAGCGCCGCGCGCGCCATGCACATCAGCCCCTCGGGCCTGTCGCACCAGGTGCAGAAAGTGGAGCAGGCACTGGGCACGCCGCTGTTCGAGCGCGGCGGCCGCCGGGTGGTGCCCACCGCCGGCGGGCAGCGCCTGCTGGAACAGATCGATGCGGTGCTGCTGGCGGCCGACCATCTGCAGCAGGCCGCGCGCGCCGGCGAGACCGCCTTCGGCGGCGAACTGCGCCTGGGCGTGCTGGCCACCTTGGGGCCGTACCTGCTGCCGCATCTGATCGCGCCGTTTCCGCAGCATTTCCCGGGCGCCCGGCTCAGCCTGTCGGAAGGCAAGCCGCGCGGCCTGCTGCGCCGCCTGCAGGAAGGCGAGCTCGATGCCGTGCTGGCGCAGCCGTCGCCGCCGGTGAGCGGCATCGCCATGCGCCCGCTGTTCTTCGAACCCTGGGAAGTGATGCTGCGCGCCGACCATCCGCTGGCCGGCCGCCGCACCCTGACGCTGGAGCAGCTCGACGCCGCCGACGCCACCCTGATGGCGGAGAGCCGCGCCGACGACGTGCTCGGCGGCGGCCACGTACAAGATGTAAGCCTGGAAAGCCTGGCCGCCCTGGTCGGCCTGCGCGGCGGCTACGCCCTGGTGCCGGCGCTGGCGCACGAGCGGCTGGCCTCGATGCCGGAAGTGGCGCTGGCCAAGTTCAAGGGGCAGGCGCCGGGGCGCGAGATCGCGCTGTACTGGCGCGAGGCCTCGCCGTGGGAGGCGGACCTGCAGGCGTTTGCCGAGCTGCTGCGCAAGCTGGCGAAGCAGCGGCCAGGACTGAAGGTGATGGGTTGAAGGCGATGGGTTGAAGGTAATGGGCTGAAGGCGGGCGACGCCGCCTGAGCGGCGTCAGCCGTTGTCCAGCGTCACCCCGGTCAACAAGCCCCGCGCCAGCATGCTGCACTGGCGCCGGTAGAACAGCAGCTGCCACTGGCGCCCGCCGATCTGCCGCCACAGCACCGCCGAACGCACCGCCGCCAGCAGGCTGGCGCGCACCTTCTCCACTACCTTGGGCTGCTGCAGCTGCTGCGGATTGCCGGTGACCATCACGCGCGGCTTCAGCGTGGACAGGGTGGACGCGTACAGCTCGGCCAGGCGCTTGACCACCTGCGGCGAGTCCTGGCCGAAGTGCTCGACCTGGCGCTGCGCGGCGACGATGCCTTTCTGCAGGTCGTCCAGCAGCTGGCGGTTGCGCGACAGGCTGCGCTCCAGCCGCATCACGGTGACCGCCATGCGGGTGACGCCCATGTCGCGGCCGGTGTCGTCCAGCTGGGCGATCAGCTGGCGCAGGCCCAGGCGCACGCCGCCGACATGGCCGTAGACGCCGACCACCGATGGCGCGTCGATGCGGAACACGCTGCCGACGCTGCTCTCGAACGCGCTCTCGTCGCAGCGCCCATCGTTGGCCAGCTGCTGGGTGAGCGCGGCGGCCTGGAACAGGCCGGCCAGCGCGAGCACGCGCTCTTCGGTCATGGCATAGGTTTCAAACACGTTGTGCGGACTCTTCGGGGACAGGGGCGGCGTTCCAGCCGCCGTAGGGAGCGTCGGTGCGGGCGATCACGGCGCCGCCCAGGCAAACCTCGCCATCGTAGAAAACTACGGACTGGCCGGGTGTGACGGCGCGCTGGGCTTCGTCGAAACGCACTTCCACGCCGGCGGCGTCGACGCGCACGGTGCAGGCCTGGTCGTGCTGGCGGTAGCGCGTCTTGGCGGTACAGCGGAATTCGGCGGCGGGCGCCGCGCCGGCCACCCAGGTGGGAGCGTCGGCATGCAGGCGCTGCGAGTGCAGCCAGTGGTTCTCGCCGCCCTGGGCCACGTACAGCACGTTGGCGCGCACGTCCTTGCCCACCACGTACCAGGCGTCGCCGCTGGCGCCCTGGCGGCCGCCGATGCCCAGGCCGTTGCGCTGGCCCAGCGTGTAGTACATGACGCCCTGGTGCTCGCCCACGCGCGCACCGTCTGGCGTGCGCATCTCGCCGGGGCGGGCGGGGATGTACTGGCTCAGGAATTCGCGGAAATCGCGCTCGCCGATAAAGCAGATGCCGGTGGAATCCTTCTTGGCGTGCGTCGGCAGGGCCGCGTCCAGGGCCATGCGGCGCACCGCGGATTTCTCGATCTCGCCGACCGGGAACAGCGTGGCGGCGAGCTGCCGCTGGCCCAGCGCGTGCAGGAAATAGGTCTGGTCCTTGCCGGCATCCACCGCGCGCAGCAGGCGGTGCCGCCCGTCGCGTTCGTCCACGCGGGCGTAGTGGCCAGTGGCGATCTTGTCCGCGCCGAGCGCGCGCGCTTCGTCGAGGAAGGTCTTGAACTTGATCTCGCGGTTGCACAGCACGTCGGGGTTCGGCGTGCGGCCGGCGCGGTATTCGGCGAGGAAATGCTCGAACACGCCGTCCCAGTATTCGGCGGCGAAGTTGCGCGCATGGAAAGGAATGCCCAGGCGGCCGCAGACCGCGACGGCGTCCTTGCGGTCGGCGTCGGCGGTGCAGGGGCCGGCGCGGTCGTCTTCTTCCCAGTTCTGCATGAACAGGCCTTCGACCTCGTGGCCGGCCTGTTGCAGCAGCAGGGCGGCGACCGAGGAGTCCACGCCGCCGGAGATGCCCAGCATCACTTTCACGGATAGCGGTCCTCGGGCAGCAGGCTGCTCAGCGCGGACAGCGGGACGCGCTGGCCGGCCAGCCAGGCGTCGATGCTCCGCAGCACCAGCGGGCTGCGCAGGCGGTCGCCCAGGCCGGCCACTTCGGCGCGGGTCAGCCACAGGGCGCGGCGGATGCCGGTATCCAGCCGGCGGTCCGGGTCGTGCCCGACCGGGCTGGCGGCGAAGCTGAAACGCAGCACGCTGTGGCCGTGCTCGGTGCTGCGCCACTGGTGCACGCCGACCAGCGCGTCGAGCTCGACGGTCCAGCCGGTTTCCTCCAGCGTCTCGCGCACGGCGGCGCTGGCCAGGCTTTCGCCATCGTCCAGATGGCCAGCTGGCTGGTTGTAGACGAGCCGGCCATTGACCTCTTCTTCCACCATCAGGTAGCGGCCGCCGTCGGCCACCACGCAGGCGACGGTGACGCGCGGACACCACACGGCGGCAGGGGCGGGAGCGGAATCGTTCATGGGCAGGGGATATAGCGCTTAAAGCCGGCACTGGAAAAGACGACATTGTGCCATCACCTGAAAGTGCTATCCCGGAACGCGGAAACCATCGCGTGGGCCGGGCGGTATACTGGCCACAAGATCGAGACAGCGGAACTCATGGCGCACGAACCCGAACACGAGCAAGGCACAGGGCATGGCCTGGCGTTGGAAACCGCCCGTCCGGAGGTGGCACGCCCGCCGCTGTTCCAGGTGGTCCTGCTCAACGACGATTTCACCCCCATGGATTTCGTGGTGGAGGTGCTGCGCAGCTTCTTCGGCCTGGACCAGGAGCGCGCGGTGCAGGTGATGCTTCACGTGCACACCCGCGGCAAGGGCGTGTGCGGGGTCTTCACGAGGGAGGTGGCCGAAACCAAGGTGACCCAGGTGAACGAATATTCACGTGCCCATCAGCATCCTTTGCTATGCACTATGGAAAAGCTGTGAGCGCCCCCATTTCGTGGTCATCGCGGCGTTAGCCGCCCTGCCATCCAAGCGGAGAAGGTCCGGATGTTCAGCAAGGATCTCGAAGTCACCATCGGCCAGTGCTACAAGCAGGCCCGCGAGCAGCGCCACGAATTCATGACGGTGGAGCACCTGCTGCTCGCGCTCACCGAAAACCAGTCGGCCCTCGGCGCCCTGCGCGCCTGCGGGGTCGACCTGCCACGGCTCACCCACGAGCTGGAAAAGATCATCGCCGAGACCGTGCCGGTACTGCCGCACGGCGACGAGCGCGACACCCAGCCCACCCTGGGTTTCCAGCGCGTGCTGCAGCGGGCCGTGTACCACGTGCAGTCCTCCGGCCGTAAGGAGGTCACCGGCGCCAACGTGCTGGTGGCGATCTTCGGCGAGAAGGACTCCCACGCGGTGTACTTCCTGCATCAGCAGGAAATCACCCGCCTGGACGTGGTCAATTACATCTCGCACGGCATCGCCAAGATCGGCGACGAGCCGTCCACCGGCATGCCCGGCACCGACCGCGAAGGCGAGGAGGGCGGCGATCCCAAGGGCAATCCCTTGAGCGAGTACGCCGCCAACCTCAACGAGCTGGCGCTGGAAGGCAAGATCGACCCGCTGATCGGCCGCCAGGACGAGATCGAGCGCACCATCCAGGTGCTGTGCCGCCGCCGCAAGAACAACCCGCTCTACGTGGGCGAGGCCGGCGTGGGCAAGACCGCCCTGGCCGAAGGCCTGGCCAAGCGCATCGTCGACGGCGACGTGCCCGAGGTGCTGGAAAACGCCACCATCTGGTCGCTGGACCTGGGCGCCCTGGTAGCCGGCACCAAGTACCGCGGCGACTTCGAGAAGCGCCTGAAAGCGGTGATCACCCAGCTGAAGAAGCAGCCGGGCTCGATCCTCTTCATCGACGAGATCCACACCATCATCGGCGCCGGTTCCGCCTCGGGCGGCACCATGGACGCTTCCAACCTGATCAAGCCGATGCTGGCCTCCGGCGAGCTGCGCTGCATCGGTTCCACCACGTTCCAGGAATTCCGCGGCATCTTCGAGAAGGACCGCGCACTGGCCCGCCGCTTCCAGAAGATCGACGTGGTCGAGCCCACCGTGGCCGACAGCATCGAGATCCTGAAAGGCCTGCGCTCGCGCTTCGAAGAGCATCACAACGTGGTCTATACCAACGAGTCGCTGAAGGCGGCGGTGGACCTGTCGGTGAAGCACATTCCCGACCGCCTGCTGCCGGACAAGGCGATCGACGTGATCGACGAAGCCGGCGCCCGCCAGCGCCTGCTGCCGGTCGACCAGCGCACCGGCAAGATCGACGTGCCGGAAGTGGAATACATCGTGGCCAAGATGGCGCGCATCCCGGCCAAGCAGGTCTCGGCCTCGGACCGCGACGTGCTGCGCAACCTGGAACGCAACCTCAAGATGGTGGTGTTCGGCCAGGATGCGGCGATCGAGGCGCTGGCCTCGTCGATCAAGATGGCGCGTTCCGGCCTGGCCGATCCGTCCAAGCCGATCGGCTCCTTCCTGCTCGCCGGCCCCACCGGCGTGGGCAAGACCGAGGTCACCCGCCAGCTGGCGATGCAGCTGGGCATTGAGATGATCCGCTTCGACATGTCTGAGTACATGGAAGCGCACTCCGTCTCGCGCCTGGTCGGCGCACCTCCGGGCTATGTCGGCTTCGACCAGGGCGGCCTGCTGACCGAGGCGGTGACCAAGCATCCGCACGCGGTGCTGCTGCTGGACGAGATCGAGAAGGCGCATCCGGATGTGTACAACATCCTGCTGCAGGTGATGGACCGCGGCGTGCTGACCGACACCAACGGCCGCGAGGCGAACTTCAAGAACGTGATCCTGGTGATGACCACCAATGCCGGCGCGCAGCAGGCGGCCCGCCGCGGCATCGGCTTCGTCAAGCAGAGCCACACCACCGACTCGATGGAAGTGATCCGCCGCACCTTCACGCCGGAGTTCCGCAACCGCCTGGACGCGGTGATCCAGTTCAACGCGCTGGATTTCGAGCACATCCTGCGCGTGGTGGACAAGTTCCTGATCGAACTGGAGACCCAGCTGGGCGAAAAGCACGTGTCGCTGGACGTGGACGCCGACGCCCGCCGCTGGCTGGCCGAGCACGGCTTCGATCCGCAGATGGGCGCGCGCCCGATGGCCCGCGTGATCCAGGAGAAGGTGAAGCGTCCGCTGGCCGACGAGCTGCTGTTCGGCAAGCTGTCCGAGGGCGGCAAGGTGCGCCTGAGCGTCGCCGACGGCGAGCTGAAGGTGGACACCGAGGAAGCGGAAAAACTGCCGGCGGTGGTTTCCTGAGCCGCCGCGGTTTCGCAGGCAGAAAGAAAAGGCCGCGCTCAGCGCGGCCTTTTCGTTTGCGGAACCCGGCCCGCTGGTGGGGCCGATCCGGATGCCCGCCCGTCCGGGCAGGCGGCCGGCATCACTTCATGCGATAGGTGATACGACCCTTGGTCAGGTCGTACGGAGTCATCTCCACCTTCACCTTGTCGCCGGTGAGGATACGGATGTAGTGCTTGCGCATGCGACCGGAAATGTGGGCGGTGATCACGTGCCCATTCTCCAG
Source organism: Dyella marensis (assembly GCF_049532885.1). Taxonomy (NCBI): domain Bacteria; kingdom Pseudomonadati; phylum Pseudomonadota; class Gammaproteobacteria; order Lysobacterales; family Rhodanobacteraceae; genus Dyella; species Dyella marensis. The sequence goes on along the minus strand of NZ_CP064029.1, from coordinate 2,942,587 downwards.
CTGCACGCGGAACATGGTGTTCGGCAGGGTCTCCATGACCGTGCCTTCCATTTCGATGACGTCGTCTTTGGCCATGCGTTCCGGTCGGTAAGAGGGCGGCCGTCGCGGCCGCGTAAGCGGGCGATTATGCCATGGAATAGCGGATGGTTAAAGAATCATCAGCCGAAGTGCTCGTCCAGCTTGCGGCGGATCTCCTGTTCCACCATCCCCTTGAGCGGGGCCAGCATCATGCCCAGCTCGGCCCGGACCTGGATGGCGTCGGTTCCCACCTCGATCGAGCCGTTGACCCCCGGCCGCTGGAAGCTGAGCGTGTCGCCCTGCCAGCTGCCCTCCATGCCGAACTTCTCGCGCATGCGCGCCGCCACCTGCTCGACCACGGCGCGGGCCTCGGGCACGGAAAGCTGGTGCGGGCGGCGGATGTCGATCTTGGGCATGGTCGGTTCCTGCGGAGAAACCACGCATATTAGCGGCGATAGCCACGCATGGCAGCGATAGCCACGCATTCAGCGCAGGCCGCATGGAGCGGACGCATGTATCTGCTAGAGTCCCGCCAGTCTCTAGACTGGTTCACAGATGCGCATCGAGTTTCCTCATTCGGCCCGCGAAGATTTTCGTTGGGAGCAGCCGCTGCTGAGGATCGGCAGCGCGCCCGACAACGATCTGGTGCTGGCCGAGCGCCAGGCCGGCAGCCACCACCTGCGCATCCAGCTGGATCGCCGCGGCTGGGTGCTGCAGGTGCTGCCGCAGGGGAACCGCATCTACGTCAATGCCCGGCCCGTACGCGAACGGGCGCTGCTGCGCGCCGGCGACATCCTGAGCGTCGGCGATTGCCGCATGCTGCTGTGCGCCGACGAGCTGCCCGAGGCCCGCGCCCCGCTCGAAAGCGTGTCCGATGCGGCCCGCTGCGCGGTGGCGCTGCGGGCGATGGGCGGCCCGCTGTCGGGCCGGGTGATCCCGGTCGACGGCGCGCTGGAATTCGGCCCGCTCGGCCGCTATCCGCTGGAACTGCCGCAGGGCGAGACGGCCTCGTTCCGCCTGGCCTGGAAGGACGGGCAGGTGTGGCTGGAATCGCTGCAGGGTTCCGAACGCTATCCGCTGCGCGTCAATGGCGCGCCGGTGCAGCGGGTGGCGCTGCATCCGGGCGACCAGATCGGCCTGGCCATGCACCGCTTCGTGGTCGATGCCCCGGGCCTGGAACGCGAGCCGGAACTGCCGCCGCCGCCGCCGGAACCGGAGCACCTGCCCGAGGAAGATGCCGGCCCGCGCGGCGAGGTGTGGTGGCTGATCGTCACCGCCGCCGTGCTGGCGCTGGGCATCGCCCTGATCTTGCTCGTCCGTTTCTAAAGCAACGGTTTTCTACGGTTGACGCTGGGTTGTTGCGGCGCGGCATAATGCGGCGCTTATTCCCTTCATAAAGGCGTCGCTCGTGAGCAGGGTCTGGAATTTCAGCGCGGGGCCGGCCGCGATTCCCACCGCGGTACTGGAACGCGCGCAGCGCGAACTGCTCGACTGGAACGGCAGCGGCGCCTCGGTGATGGAACTGTCCCACCGCGGCAAGCGCTTTATCGGCCTGGCCGAACAGGCCGAAGCGGACCTGCGCGAACTGCTGCGCATCCCGGCCGACTACGCCGTGCTGTTCCTGCAGGGCGGCGCCACCCAGCATTTCGCGCAGATTCCGCTGAACCTGGCGGGCGAGGGCGACAGCGCCGACTACATCGTCAACGGCCACTGGGGCGAGAAGGCGGCCAGCGAAGCGGCGCCGTACGTGCGGGTGAACGTCGCCGCCAGCAGCAAGGACGAGCATTACCTGCGCCTGCCGCCGCGCGGCAGCTGGCAGCTCGATCCGCGCGCGGCGTACGTGCACTACACGCCGAACGAGACCATCCACGGCGTCGAGTACCACGACGTGCCGGACGTGGGCGAGGTCCCGCTGGTCGCCGACATGTCGTCCAACATTTTGTCCGAGCCGCTCGATGTCAGCCGTTTCGGCCTGATCTACGCCGGTGCGCAGAAGAACATCGGCCCCTCCGGCCTGGTGGTGATGATCGTGCGCCGCGACCTGCTGCAGCGCGCCTCGCGGCCGATGGCGAAGATCTTCCGCTACGCCGATCACGCCGCCAACGATTCCATGCTCAACACGCCCAATACCTGGGGCTGGTACCTGGCCGGGCTCACCTTCCAGTGGCTGAAGGAGCAGGGTGGCCTGGATGCGATTGCGCGCCGCAACCACGACAAGGCCGCGCTGCTGTACCAGGCCATCGACGGTTCCGGCGGCTACTACCGCAACCCGGTGGAACCGGCCGCGCGTTCGCGCATGAACGTGCCTTTCACCCTGCACGACAGCGCGCTGGACGCGGATTTCCTCAAGGAATCCGAAGCCGCCGGCCTGCTCGCGCTGAAGGGCCACAAGGCGCTGGGCGGCATGCGCGCCTCGCTGTACAACGCGGTGCCGCTGGAGGCGGTGCAGGTGCTGGTGCAGTTCATGCGCGACTTCGCCGCGCGGCATGGTTGACCGGCGTGCCTGATCGCTTTTACCGCCGCCGATCAGGCACTATGCGTTTCCCCGTTTGGACATCTTTACCCCCGAACCTCAGCTCATGACCGAATCAAAAGTCTCGCTCGAACAGGTGCGCGAACGCATCGACAGCATCGACCGCCAGATCCAGGAGCTCATCGCCGAGCGCGCGACCTGGGCCCAGGAAGTGGCGCGCGTCAAGGGCGAAGGGCTGTCGGCGATCGACTATTATCGCCCCGAGCGCGAGGCCCACGTGCTGCGCATGGTGGTGGACCGCAACCGCGGGCCGCTGTCCGACACGGAAATGGTGCGCCTGTTCCGCGAGATCATGTCCTCCTGCCTGGCGCAGGAAGACCCGCTCAAGGTCGGCTTCCTCGGCCCCGAAGGCACCTTCAGCGAGCAGGCCGTGCGCAAGCACTTCGGCCATGCCGCCTATGGCCTGCCGCTGGGCAGCATCGAGGAAGTATTCCAGGAGGTCGCCGCCGGCCATGCCGATTTCGGCGTGGTGCCGGTGGAGAACTCCGGCCAGGGCATGATCCAGATCACCCTGGACATGTTCCTTACTTCCGCAGCCACCATCTGCGGCGAGATCGAGCTGCGCGTGCACCAGTGCCTGCATTCGCAGAGCGGCAGAATGGAAGACATCAAGCGCGTCTATGCGCACGCGCAGTCGCTGCAGCAGTGCAAGACCTGGCTGCGCATCAACCTGCCGGGCGTGGAATGCATCGCGGTCAGCAGCAATGCCGAAGCCGCGCGCATGGCGCGGCATGCGGACGACGCGGGCGCGATCGCCGGCGAAACGGCCGGCCGCGTGTACGGCCTGAAGACGCTGGCCACCGGCATCGAGGACCGCGCCGACAACACCACGCGCTTCCTGGTCATCGGCCGCTCGCTGTTCCCGCCCTCGGGCAACGACCGCACCTCGCTGCTGATCACCGTGAACGACAAGCCCGGCGCGCTGTACGACGTGCTCAGCCCGTTCGCCAAGCACGACGTCAGCCTCAACCGCATCGAGTCGCGCCCGGCGCACACCGGCAAGTGGCAGTACGCGTTCTTCATCGACGTGTCCGGCCATGTGCAGGACGCGCCGATCCAGGCCGCGATGCAGGAGATGGACGGCGCCGCCGCGCAGGTGCGCGTGCTCGGTTCCTACCCGGTGGCCTTGCCCTGATCCCAGACCGCGGCGGCCGCCGGCCGCCGCCCGGAGAAGCTTCGTGACCCGACTCGACTGGTTGAGCCAGCCCGCCCGCGCGCTGCACGGCAGCGTGCGCGTGCCGGGCGACAAGTCCGTTTCGCATCGTTCGATGATGTTGTCCGCATTGGCCGAAGGCCGCTCGCATATCCGCGGCTTCCTCGAAGGCGAGGACACCCGCGCCACCGCGGCGGTGCTGCAGAAGCTCGGCGTGCGCATCGAAACGCCCAGCGCCGGCGAGCGCGTGGTCGACGGCGTCGGCCTGCACGGCCTGCGCGGCACCGCCGAAGCGCTGGACTGCGGCAACGCCGGCACCGGCATGCGCCTGCTGGCCGGCCTGCTGGCGGGGCAGGCCTTCGACAGCACCTTGATCGGCGACGAGTCGCTGTCCAGGCGCCCGATGCGCCGCGTCACCGAGCCGCTCGCCGCGATGGGCGCACGCATCGATACGCAGGACGGCCTGCCGCCGCTGCGCGTGCACGGCGGCCAGCCGCTCAAGGGCATCCGCTACACGCTGCCGGTGGCGAGCGCGCAGGTGAAGTCCGCGCTGCTGCTGGCCGGCCTGTATGCGCAGGGCGAGACGGAAGTGATCGAGCCGCATCCCACGCGCGACTACACCGAGCGCATGCTCGCCGCCTTCGGCTGGCCGATTGAATTCGAACCCGGCCACGCGCGCCTCAGCGGCGGCCATCGCCTGCGCGCCACCGACGTGGACGTGCCGGCGGATTTCTCCTCCGCCGCGTTCTTCCTGGTCGCCGGCAGCATCGTGCCCGGCGCCGAACTGCGCCTGCCGGCGGTGGGCCTCAACCCGCGCCGCACCGGCCTGCTGCAGGCGCTGCGCCTGATGGGCGCGGACATCACGGTCGAGCACGAACGCGAGAGCGGCGGCGAGCCGGTGGGCGATCTGATCGTGCGCCACGCGCAGTTGCATGGCGTGGAACTGCCGGAGGCGCTGGTGCCGGACATGATCGACGAATTCCCCGCGCTGTTCATTGCCGCGACGGCGGCCAAGGGGCGCACCGTGGTGCGCGGCGCGGCCGAGCTGCGCGTGAAGGAATCGGACCGCATCGCCACCATGGCCGCCGGCATGAAGGCCATCGGCGCGAATATCGAGGAGACGCCGGACGGCGCCATCATCGACGGCGGCGCGCTGCGCGGCGGCGAAGTGGACAGCCACGGCGACCACCGCATCGCGATGAGCTTTGCCGTTGCCGGCCTGGTGGCGCAGGGCCCGATCCGCATCGCGGATTGCGCGAATGTGGCTACGTCGTTCCCGGGCTTCATGGAGCTGGCGAACGGCTGCGGCTTCGAGCTGCGCACCGACGGCTGACGTAGGTTGGGGTGAGCCGAAGGCGAACCCCAACAGCGCGGCAACGTTGGGGTTCGCCTGCGGCTCACCCCAACCTACGCGGGTCAGGCTCGTGTCAACCTTGCCCAGCGGTTAGGCTTGGCGCCTCCACACGAGGTCGCCATGTCCGCACACGTCCCGCCCTTCATCGTCGCCATCCCCGCCCGCTACGGCTCCACCCGCCTGCCGGCCAAGCCGCTGCGCGCCTTGGGCGGCGTGCCGATGGTGGTGCGCGTGGCCCAGCGTGCGCTGCAGGCCGGCGCGGCCCGGGTGGTGGTGGCGGTGGACGACCGGCGCGTCGCCGATGCGCTGGCCGGGCAGCAGGGCATCGATATCTGCATGACCCGCGCCGACCACGCTTCCGGCAGCGATCGCCTGGCCGAATGCGCCGCGCATTACGGCTGGGCGGACGACGCCATCGTGGTGAACCTGCAGGGCGACGAACCGTTCGCTCCCGCAGCCGGCATCCGCGAGGTGGCGCGTGCGTTGGCCGAGGACGATGCGCCGATGGCCACGCTGGCCACGCCCATCCTCGATGCGCACGAACTGTTCGATCCGAACGTGGTGAAGCTGGTGCGCACCGTGTCCGGCCGCGCGCTGTACTTCAGCCGCGCGCCGCTGCCCTGGGCGCGCGATGCCTTCGCCGCCAGCCGCGAGCAGCTGCCGGCGGATACGCCGTTCCTGCGCCATATCGGCATCTACGCGTACCGCGCCGGCTTCCTGCAGCGCTACACCACGCTGCAGCGCACGCCGCTGGAGCAGGCCGAATCGCTGGAGCAGCTGCGCGTGCTGGAACATGGCCACGCCATCGCCGTGCGCCTGACCCCGGAGCCGTTCCCGCCGGGGATCGATACCGAAGCCGACGTGCTGCGCGCCGAGCAATGGCTGGCGGCGCAGGGATGAGCGCGCCGCGCGTGCTGTTCGTGTGCCTGGGCAACATCTGCCGCTCGCCACTGGTGGAAGGCGTGGCGCGCCAGCGCTGCGCCGAGGCGGGGCTTGCCGTGGAGGTGGCCTCCTGCGGCACCGGCCATTGGCATGTGGGCGAGGGCGCCGACCTGCGCATGGTGCATGCGGCCGCGGCGGCGGGTTTCGATCTTTCGCCGCACCGCGCGCGGCAGCTGCGCGCCGCGGACCTGGACGCATACGACCTGGTCTTCGCCATGGACAGCGACAATCTGCGTGGCATCCAGCGCTTCGTCACACCTCGCTCACGCGCCGAAACCGGCCTGTTCCTGCCCTGGACCGGCGCCGCGCCGCCGCAGGATTTCCCCGACCCGTACTACGGCGGCCCCGAAGGCTTCACCGCCTGCGTGGCGCTGGCCGAACGCGGCGTGGCCGGACTGATCGAGCGCCTGCGCCGGCGCTGATCCGCGCCATTGCAATGGCGACGCCGGCCTCCATAAGAGAGGGGCGAATCCCGTTAGAATTCACCCTATGCAGCCCACTCCGCCGCAGGCCTTCGACGGCAAGGCCTTCGTCCGCACCCTGACCACCTCGCCCGGCGTCTATCGTTATTTCGATGCCGAGGGCGAGCTGCTCTACGTCGGCAAGGCGGGCAATCTCAAGAAGCGCGTCGGCAGCTATTTCCTCAAGCCGCGGATGGAGCCGCGCATCGCCTCGATGGTGTCGCAGATCGAGCGCGCCGAGATCACCATCACGCGCACCGAGGGCGAGGCGCTGCTGCTGGAATCGCAGCTGATCAAGTCGCTGAAGCCGCGCTACAACATCCTGCTGCGCGACGACAAAAGCTATCCGTACATTTATCTGTCCAGCAAAGAGGAGTATCCGCGGCTGGCCTTCCACCGCGGCGCCAAGAACCTGCCGGGCCGCTATTTCGGCCCGTATCCGAGCGCATTCGCGGTGCGCGAAAGCCTCAACCTGATGCAGAAGCTGTTCAAGGTGCGCCAGTGCGAGGACAGCTATTTCCGCAACCGCTCGCGGCCCTGCCTGCAGCACCAGATCGGGCGCTGCACGGCGCCGTGCGTGCAGCTGATCACCGTTGACGATTACCGCAGCGACGTGCGCCACGCGGAGATGTTCCTGGAAGGGCGCAGCAGCGCGGTGATCGACGAGCTGGTGGGTTCGATGGAGCAGGCCAGCAAGTCGCTGGAATTCGAGCGCGCCGCCTCGATGCGCGACCAGGTGGCCGCGCTGCGCGGCCTGCAGGCGCAGCATCACGTGCATGGCGCCAGCGCCGACATGGACGTGATCGCCTGCCGCATCGAAGCCGGCATGGCCTGCGTCAGCGTGCTGTTCTTCCGCAACGGCATCAGCCTGGGCACGCGCGATTTCTTCCCGCGCCTGCCGCTGGATGCCGAGCCGGGCGACGTGATGGCCCAGTTCATCGCGCAGTACTACCTGGACCGCCCGGTGCCGCGCGAGCTGATCCTGTGCCAGCCGATTCCGGACCAGGAAATCCTGGCCGAGGTGCTGACCCAGCAATCCGGCCGCACGGTGGAACTGAAAGCCAGCGTGCGCGGCGAACGCGCGCGCTTCCTGCAGATGGCCGAGCGCAATGCGCAGGCCTCGCTCACCGCGCGCCTGGCCAGCCGGCAGACGCTGGGCGCGCGCTTCGACGACCTGCAGCGGCTGCTGGAGCTGGACGCGTCGCCGCGTCGCATCGAATGCTTCGACATCAGCCACACCATGGGCGAGGCGACGGTGGCTTCGTGCGTGGTGTTCGGTCCGGAAGGGCCGGAGAAATCGCACTACCGCCGCTTCAATATCGCCGGCATCACGCCGGGCGACGACTACGCCGCCATGCACCAGGCGCTGACGCGCCGCTTCCGCAAGGTGGCGGAAGGCGAGGGCGCCAGCCCCGACATCCTGCTGATCGACGGCGGCGGCGGGCAGGTGGCGCAGGCGCTGGACGTGCTGAAGGAACTGGGCGTGAGCGGCATCCGCGTGGTCGGCGTGGCGAAAGGGCCGGGCCGCCGCGCGGGCGAGGAGACCTTGATCCTCGCCGACAGCGGCCGCGAGCTGCATCCCGGCCCGGCGTCGCCGGCGCTGCACCTGGTGGCGGCCGTGCGCGACGAGGCGCACCGCTTCGCCATCAGCGGCCATCGCAAGCGGCGCGAGAAGGCGCGCGAGCGCAGTGTGCTGGAAGACGTGCCGGGCATCGGCGCACGCCGCCGCGCCGCGCTGCTCAAGGCCTTCGGCGGACTCGCCGGCGTAGAAGCGGCGGGCGTGGAGGAACTCACACGGATCAAGGGCATCGACCGTGGCCTGGCGGAGCGCATCTATGCGGCCCTGCATGGCTGAACCTTCGTTACTGTGGGCACGACGCGCGCATGCGACACTGCGCGGATGAGAGCTAAGGAACCTATGCGCATCAATCTGCCGACCTGGCTCACCCTGTTCCGCGTGGCGCTGCTGCCGGTGATGGTGCTGGTGTTCTACTGGCAGTTCCCGGGCCACAACATCACCGCCGCGGTGGTGTTCCTGCTCGCGGCGATCACCGACTGGCTGGACGGCTACCTGGCGCGCCGGCTCAATCTGACATCCGCGTTCGGCGCTTTCCTGGATCCGGTGGCCGACAAGCTGATGGTGGCGGTGACGCTGTTCCTGCTGGTGGAATCGCATCGCGGCGGCTGGGCCGGCGTGCTGATGGCGGTGACGGCGGCGATTATCGTCGGGCGCGAGATCAGCGTGTCCGCGCTGCGCGAGTGGATGGCCGAGATCGGCATGCGCGCGGCGGTGAAGGTGGCTTTCGTCGGCAAGCTCAAGACCGTGATGCAGATGATCGCGCTGGTGGTGCTGATCGTGCAGCACGAGAAGAGCGCCGAGGCGCTGCGCCTGTATCACATCGGCGAGGCGCTGCTGGTGATCGCGGGCGTGCTGACCATCTGGTCCGGCCTGTACTACCTGCGCGCCGCATGGCCGATGCTGCGCGGCGAACCGCCGCGCAACGAGCCGGCGAACGAGGAAAACGGCACCGTGTGACAGAGGCTTGACGACCGCGCTTTAGCCATTACAATGCGCGACTCCGATGCGGGAATAGCTCAGTTGGTAGAGCACGACCTTGCCAAGGTCGGGGTCGCGAGTTCGAGTCTCGTTTCCCGCTCCAGTTTCGATGAAAGCCCCGGTAAATCCGGGGCTTTCTCGTTTCCGGGGTCCACGCGCCGGCGGGCTCGGAAGGGGATGAAAGCGGTAAGCGCGGGCAAATTAATCCGTCGCCGCCTCTTCACAAATCCCGATCTTCTGCTATGATTTCTGACTCTGATGCGGGAATAGCTCAGTTGGTAGAGCACGACCTTGCCAAGGTCGGGGTCGCGAGTTCGAGTCTCGTTTCCCGCTCCAGTCTTCAGCAAAACCTCGGACCGCCGGGGTTTTGTTTTTTTAAGGCGCAGCGTGATCTTTCCGGTTACGATGCGCCGGCAATGGCCAGGTGGCAGAGTGGTCATGCAGCGGCCTGCAAAGCCGTGTACGCCGGTTCGATTCCGACCCTGGCCTCCATTGCGAAGATTCAAAAAGCCCGCCATGCGCGGGCTTTTTGTTGCCCGCATGAGCGGGATCCGCGCAGCAGAGGACGCGGCGTGCCGGCCACGCACGCATGCTAGGATGCGCCGCGATATCGCAGGCGGCGGGCACCGCACGTGCATCATGTCGCTCGGCCCGGATGGCGAAACTGGTATACGCAAGGGACTTAAAATCCCTCAGCCGAAAGGCTATGCGGGTTCGACCCCCGCTCCGGGCACCATGTCTTCCTCTTGTTCCCTGGCTGACGCCACGGCGTCCGTTTCGTGCGTGTTCGCTTCGCGTGCGGTGGGTGCTTCCGTTTGCGCGACGGCCGCGCTGAGGGGCGGATGCCTTCGTCCATCCATCTGCGGGTGAGGTTTTCCTGACATCGCACCGACCACTGATGTAGGACGACACCGCAGACACGGCCCAGCGAAAACCGTCAGCCAGGCCGGAATCACTCCTAAAACCATGCGGCCTTCGGGAGCTGCGCTGTCAGCGGGCACCTGCTTGAGGCGCTAGGGATTTCCTGGCGCCAACGCACGTCCGGAGCCTCTGGAAAGCGCGAAAATCATCACGGGGAGATAACACTCGCCAGCTTATGACGACACACCGTAGGTCATGACTGACAGACCCGGTCAGGGCGATCGAAGATACTTGCGCAAGTCCAGGCGGCAACGCTCCGGGAAAGGGAGGCGAGAAAAAGTTTTTATGTTGGTGGACGCCACTTACAGGGGGGTGCTTGCATCGTCTGCGCATGCCGCCTACTTTCAGGAACTTGACCCACGGAGGGCGGGGACGTGATCAATCTGGTTCTTATCGACGATCACGAGCTCGTCCGCACCGGCTTTCGGATGATCCTGCAGCAGCAGCCGGACGTGCATATCTGCGGCGAGGCGGGCACGGCGGAAGAGGGACTGAAGCTGATCCGCGCGCATGAGCCGGAAATCGCGCTGGTCGACGTGCACATGCCCGGCATGAGCGGCATCGAGCTCACCGAGCGCGTCGCCCGCGCCAAGATGCCGACGCAGATCATCATCATCACCGTGGTGGACGACGCGCGCTTTCCCAAGCGCCTGCTCGAAGCCGGCGCCACCGGCTACCTCACCAAGGGCTGCACCGCCGACGAACTGCTGTGCGCGGTGCGCCAGGTCGCCGGCGGCCGCCGCTACCTGGCGCCGGCGGTGGCGCAGCAGCTGGCGCTGGCGACGCTGGACGGCGAGGCCTCGCCGTTCGACGCGCTGTCCAGCCGCGAGCTGGAAGTCGCCATGATGCTGGTGCGCGGCAAGGCGCTCACCACCATCGGCGAGCAGCTCAACCTGAGCCCCAAGACGGTGTCCACCTACAAGCAGCGCCTGATGGAGAAGCTGCAGGTGGATCACATCGTGAGCCTCGCGCACCTGATGACCATCCACGGGCTGCTGGATACGCACAACAACCAGATCGGCGGCGGTTGAGCGCGGCGTAGCGAACCGTGGCTTGCGGTCGATTCGCGGCATAAAAAAAGCCGGGCGATAAGCCCGGCTTTTTCGTTGCGCGATGCGCCGGATCAGCCGTTGGAAGCGTGGCTGTCCTTCTTCTCTTCCGAAGCAGCGTCGTCCTGCGCGGCGGCTTCGTCCGTGCTTGCGTGGGTCGCCGGCGGCGCCACGTGGCCCAGCAGATCGCCCTGTGCGGGCAGCTGCGTGACCGGTGCGGGTACCACGGTGACTTCCGACGGCAGCTCCGCCTGAGCGGGTTCGTCGGCGATCGCTTCGTGCTTCGTCTCGACGGCTTCCGGCGCCTGGACTTCCGGCTCGGTCTTGACCGTCTCGACGACGACAACCGCGGGTTCGATGACCATCGGTTCCACGGCAGCCGGTTCGACCGGCAGCACCGGCTCGACATGGACCACCACCGGCGCGGCTTCAACCGCGGGCGCTTCGGCGACCGGAGCGGCAGCGACGGGTTCGGCTGCCACGGCCTCGGCGGCGGCGAACAGCGGAGCGGACTCCAGCGTCGTCACCGTCGCGGCGGCGCGGCTCTCGCTTTCCGCCACGGTGGCCGGCGGCGCCGATACGTCGGCGGCGACCGGCGCGTCTTCCACCGGCGCGTGCGCCACCACCGGCTCGGCCGGCAGTGCGGCCACGGCTTCCGGCTCGTCCGCCTTCGCGGGCACCGGCGGCAGGGCGGGCAGGTTGAACGAAGCTGGTGCCGGGGCGGGCGTTTCGACCACCGGGACCTCGAGTTCGGCACGAACCGCCGGAGCATGGGCCGACTCGATGCCTTCGACGGCGATCACGGCGGCGGCCGCGGTCGCGGCGACAGCCGCTGCGGCGGGACGCGCTTCGGCCTTGGCCGGCTGCCCGGCGCCATCTTCCTCGCGGTCTTCGTCGTCCAGATCGAACTCGTTGTCCTGCTGCGCGTCGGGCGAGCCGGCCTGGGCGGCGTCTTCGTGACGGCGGCGGCGGCGGCCGCCGCGGCGGCCACGGCGGCGGCGCGGCTGGCCGCCTTCGGCTTCGGCGGCGGCCGGATCCAGCGCGTCGGGTGCGACGGCATCGGTCACCGGCTTGGCGGCGAGCGCGGCGTCCTGCGCGGCTTCATCGGCGGGCGCCGGGGCCGGGCGCTGCGGCTGCGGGGCCGGCTGCTGCGGAGCGATCGGCTGAGCTGCGGCGGCCGGGGCAGCCTGCTGCGGCTGCGCGGCCGGACGCGGCTGGCGCGGTTCCTGCGCCTGCGCGGCCTGCGGCTGGGCGGGCTTGGCCTGTTCCTGGCGCGGCTGCTGCGGGTTCTGCTTGCGCTCGCCGGCTTGGGCCTCGGCGGCCTTCGGCTGCTGCTGGCGCTGCTGCTGTTCCGGCTTGGCCTGGCCCTGCTGCTGGCGCGGCTGCTGCTCGTTGCCGCGCTGGCGATTGCCCTTGCCCTGCTGTTGCTGCTGCTGGGCCTGGCCCTGCTTGGGCTGCTGGTCGCGGCGCTGCTGCGGTTGCTGCTGCTGGCGGTTCTGCGGCTGCTGTCCGCGGCCGCGCTCGTCACGGCGCTGGTTGCGGCCGCCGGTGTTGGACGGGGTGCTTTCGCGCCTGGCTTCCGGCGCGGGCGCCGGGGCCGGAGCGGCACGGAACCAGCCCAGGAAGCGGGAGATCATGCCGCCGCTCGGCGTCGGCGCGGCGGCCGGACGCGGAGCCTGGCGGGCCGGCGGCGCGGCGACCGGAGCCGGCGCGGTTTCCTCGCGCACGGGGGCGGGCGAGGCGGGCACGATGCCGCTGACGGCCGGCTGCTCGCCGCTGCCCAGGGCCTGGCCCATCTTCGGGATCGGCGCGGCTTCCACCACGGTCCGGCGTTCGTAGCTGGGCTTGCTGTGCTCGCCCATCTCCGCTTCGCGGATGCGCTGGATCTGGATGTGCGGGGTCTCGAGCTGGTCGTCGGCCACGATCACCACGTGGACCTTGTTGCGCAGCTCGATCTCGACCACGCCGGCACGCTTCTCGTTGAGCATGAAGTTGGCCACCGCCGGCGGGGCCTGCACCAGCACCTGGCCGGTGTTGTCCTTCATGGCGTGCTCTTCGATCAGGCGCAGGGTCGACAGCGCCAGCGATTCCACGCTGCGGATGTGGCCATGGCCCTCGCAGCGCGGGCACACGATCTGGGTGGCTTCACCCAGGCTCGGGCGCAGGCGCTGGCGCGACATTTCCAGCAGGCCGAAGCGCGAGATGCGGCCGACCTGCACGCGGGCGCGGTCCAGCTTCAGGGCGTCCTTCAGGCGCTCTTCCACTTCGCGCTGGTGCTTGGGGCTGTCCATGTCGATGAAATCGATCACGATCAGGCCGCCGGCATCGCGGATGCGCAACTGGCGGGCGATTTCCACCGCCGCCTCGCAGTTGGTGTTGAACGCGGTTTCCTCGATGTCGCTGCCCTTGGTGGCCTTCGAGGAGTTGATGTCGATGGCCGTCAGCGCTTCGGTCTGGTCGATCACGATCGAGCCGCCGGAGGGCAGGCGGACCTGGCGGTCGAACGCGCTCTCGATCTGGGTCTCGATCTGGTAGCGCGAGAACAGCGGGGTGTCGTCCCGGTACAGCTTGAGCTTGCGCAGGGCATTGGGCATGACCTGCTGCATGAACTCGCGCGCGTCGTTGAACAGCGATTCCTCGTCGATGAGGATCTCGCCGATGTCATTGCGCAGGTAGTCGCGCAGGGCGCGGATGAACAACTTCGATTCCTGGTAGATCAGGAACGGCGCCTTCTGCGCGCTGGCGGCGGCCGAGATGGCCTTCCACAGCTGCAGCAGGTAGTCCAGGTCCCACTGGAGTTCTTCGGCGTCGCGGCCCATGCCGGCGGTGCGCACGATCAGGCCGACGTCGTCCGGCACCGTCAGATGCTCGAGGGCTTCCTTCAGGGCCTGCCGGTCCTCGCCCTCGATCCGGCGCGAGACGCCGCCGGCCTTCGGGTTGTTCGGCATCAGCACCATGTAGCGGCCGGCCAGGCTGATATAGGTGGTGAGGGCGGCACCCTTGTTGCCGCGCTCCTCCTTCTCGACCTGGACGACCACTTCGTGGCCTTCCTTGATCAGGTCGCGAATATTCGCCTTGTTCGGATCCAGGCCGGGGGTGAAATATTCCCGGGCGATTTCTTTCAGCGGCAGAAACCCATGGCGCTCGGCACCGTATTCGACGAAGCAGGCTTCCAGGGAGGGTTCGACGCGAGTGATGCGGCCCTTGTAGATGTTGGCCTTTTTCTGTTCGCGGGAGGGGATTTCGATGTCGAGGTCGTACAGGGTCTGGCCATCGACGATGGCCACGCGCAACTCTTCACGCTGAGTCGCGTTGATCAACATACGTTTCATTGTAGTTTTCCTTGGCTTGCCGCGCGTCGCGTGCCGCGGTGGCGCCTTCTGGGCGGCCTGCCGGGGATCGCGCCGCAGCGGGGAAGCGGCATAAAGACGGCGCCGTTACCGGCTCCGGGGTATTCGTGGCATCACGCCAGCCGCGCCGATTCGTTAAGAAATCTCTCTTAACAATCGGACAAACGGCAACCCGAACCGTTACGATGAAAGGGAGCAGCGACCGGCTGCCGGGTGAGCAGCCGGCGCTATCCTCGCCGGCGTCACGGGCGGGCGTCCCGGCCCGGACCGGTTTCGGCGGGCTAGGACGTAGCGCCGGCCGAGTATCCTATTTAGTCAGGTTTTTTTCAATGCAGACGGCAACTTCCCACGACGCACCTCACGGAGTGCGTCAAGTCGAGATCGGCCCGGAAAGGGACGGCCAGCGGATCGACAACGCCTTGATGACCATCCTCAAGGGCGTGCCGAAAAGCATGATCTACCGTCTGCTGCGCACCGGACAGGTGCGCGTGAACGGCAAGCGCGCCAAGCCGGAAACCCGTCTCGCCGCCGGCGATATGCTGCGTATTCCGCCGGTGCGCATGGCCCCGGAGAAGACCGGCGAGCAGCCGCCTTCGGCCGCGCTGATGGAAGCCGTCGCGGAGGCTGTCATCTTCGAGGACAAGCATTTCCTGGTGATCGACAAGCCCGCCGGCATCGCCAGCCATGGCGGCAGCGGGGTCAGCCACGGGGCGATCGAGCTGCTGCGCGCGGCCCGGCCGAACGAGCACCTGGAGCTGGTCCATCGCCTGGACCGCGACACCAGCGGCGTACTCGTGTTCGCCCGCACCCGCGCCGGCCTGACCGGGCTGCAGGCGCTGATCCGCGCCAATACGGTGACCAAGCAATACCTCTGCCTGATGGTCGGGCATCCGAACAAAGCCAAGTTCGACGTCAACGCGCCGCTGCAGAAATCGGTGCTCCAGGGCGGCGAACGGATGGTAAGAGTGTCCGATAACGGCAAGCCCTCGCTTACCTTTTTCCGCGAGATGGAGCAGTACCGCGGCGCCCGCCTGATGCAGGCCACCCTGGGCACCGGCCGTACCCACCAGATCCGCGTGCACGCCGCCCACGTCGGCCACCCGCTGGCCGGCGACGCCAAGTACGGCGACAAGGAAGCGAACAAGCTGTACCGCGAGATGGGCCTGCAGCGGCTGTTCCTGCATGCCGCGCATATGAGCTTCGAGCTCGATGGGCGCGCCTACGGCTTCTCGGCGCCCTTGCCGGAAGACTTGAAGAACTTCCTCGATGTGCTTGCAGTGAAAGGCAAAAATCCCGAGGGCTACCGCCCTAGAGGAAAAAACGCGCACTGACTTCCAGCGAGCGCAGCAGCCCGCCGGTCAGCCCGCTTTCCACCAGCAGCGCGCAGCCGGCGTGAGCCAGGGCGACCGGCAGCAGGCGGCGGGAGCGCAGGAAGCACCACGCCCACCCAAGCTCGGCCAGGAAGCACAGCTGCATCAGCGCTCCGTTCGGGGTGTGCAGGAGGGCGAACAGGGTGGCGGTGCCCAGGATCGGCAGCGCCGTTCCCCCCGGCCAGTGCTCCAGCCGGCGCAGCACCACCGCCAGCATCAGCCACTGCTGCAGGCCGGCCCAGGCGACATATAAGAAAGCGTGGCGCCATTCCGGCGCGGCGTAGCCATGGCCGAACACGGCCACCACGATCGCGGCCACCGGAAGCAGCGCCAGCGGCGCCAGCCAGTCCTTCGGCTTGCCGCCGATCCAGCGCCAATCCGCCGGGCGCCGCCGCGTCTCCTTCCACCCGGCCCAGGCCAGCGCACCGATAAAAGCCGCCACCGCCGGCGGCGATGCGTGCAGCCCCCATTGCAGGCCGGCGATCAGCCAGAGCGGGCCGGCCGCCACGGCCAGCACGTCCCAGGCGGGATGGGTATCGCGCCGCGCCGTATACAGCAGCACCAGCAGGTAGGCCGCGCAGATCGACCAGGCCAGCCAGGCGGGAGCGGCTTCATGCGCGGTAGCGACAGGGGTGGACCCGGCGGAAACGATGAGGGCGGCCGGCCACCGATCGCGCAGCCGGTCGCGCAGCCCGAGCCAGTTTTCGACCGAGCCTTCGCGCGGCAGCCAGACCAGCGGCACGGCCGGCATGATGGGGGCCACGGTCAGCTGTTCGCGCAGATCGATCTCCCGTCCCGCCGAAAGGTCGACCGTGGGAGCGAAGCCGGGCAACGCTACCGGCCGCTCCGCCACCAGCGCCG
This sequence comes from Dyella marensis, assembly GCF_049532885.1. Lineage (NCBI taxonomy): Bacteria > Pseudomonadati > Pseudomonadota > Gammaproteobacteria > Lysobacterales > Rhodanobacteraceae > Dyella > Dyella marensis. The sequence continues at coordinate 2,926,018 of NZ_CP064029.1, read as the reverse complement.
CGTCGCGCAGTTCGAGCGTCCCGCCGGCCGGCAGTTGCGCGCGCAGGCGGAACAGATAAGCCACGGTGGCCGGCATCGCGCAGGGCGATGCGTCCCCATGCCGCCAGTCGAGCTTGCGCAGATCGAAGACCTGGGTGGCCGTGTCGCCGACAGGAATCCCGCCAGCGTCGGCCATGCACGAAGGCTCCTGCGCGTGCGGCTGGACGATGAGATAAAGCGATCCGGCCTTGCTGCCGCGGAGGTCCAGATGCAGCAACGGCCAGTGCGCCAGATCCATCGGCTGCAGAACCGGCAGGCCCAGTTCGAAAGGCTGCCCGTCACGGCTGGTCACTTTCAGACCGGTCCCATCCGCAGCCACCGAAGCATTCCCGAACGCCCGCCCGGCCACCAGATCGCGCGGCTGCCGCAGGCGCCATCGCCACAGCGGCTCGCCCGCCTGCAGCACATGCAGTTCGCGCTCCGCCTCATGGCGCAGATGGCTTTCCACCATCCAGCCCGCCAGCGCGCGCAGCCCCAGCAGCAACAAGGCCGCCGCCAGCACGAAGCTGGCGACGCGAACCGCAGCAGGCAGGCGCGCGCCCAAGCTCAGCGCGCCAGCAAGGCCTCGACGCGCGCGGCGCAGATAAAGTCGTTGAGCGAAAGCCCACCCACGTCATGCGTCGACCACAGCACCTGGCAGTGCCCATAGCCGGCTTCGAGATCCGGATGGTGGTCTTCCTGGTTGGCCATGAAGCCGACCGCATTGATAAAGCCCAGGGTGTGGTGGAAATCGGCGAACTTGAAGTCCTTCACGATCGCCTTGCCTGCGGCGGCCAGCGTCCAGCCCGGCAGTTTCGCCAGCATGGCCTCGATCTGCGCGCCATCCAGCGCGTGCTCCTTGCCCTTGCGCGGGGTGCAGTGCTGGCTGGCGAGGTCGGCGTAGCTCATGGTCGGGACTCCGGAAGATTCAAAACGCGAAGCGTCGAAGTTGCGTGGCGAAAAGTCAAAACCATGCAGCCGGCGCGAAAGAGGACTAAAATGGTGCTGTTTCCGGCGCGGCTCCCCAGCCCGCGCCAGGCCGTTTCCCCGGAGCAGGCATGATCGACATTTCCGAACGCGCGCAGCGGCATTTCCTGCGTCTTCTTTCGCAGCAGGGCATCGAAGGCCTCAGCATCCGCCTGCGCGTCACCGCGCCGGGCACGCCCGCCGCCAATTGCGAGCTGGAGTTCTGCGAGCCGGACGAGCTCACCGGCAAGGAATGGACCATCGAATGCGAGGGCTTCCTGTTCCAGATCGAGGGCGACAGCGCGCCCTGGCTCGACGGCGCCAGCATCGACTACGAATCCAACGCCACCGGCGGCCAGCTCAATATCCGCGCGCCGCGCATCAAGGGCGACATGCCGGGCATGGAAGCGGGCCTGGTGGAGCGTGTGCGCTACGTGCTCGACGCCGAGGTCAATCCGCGCATCGCCGCGCACGGCGGCCGCATCAGCCTGCTGGAGGTGAGTGCGCAAGGCGTGGTAGTGCTGCAGTTCGGCGGTGGCTGCCACGGCTGCGGCATGGTCGACGTGACGCTCAAGCAAGGCGTGGAGAAGACGCTGCGTGAACGCGTGCCGGAGATCACCGAAGTGCGCGATGCCACCGACCACGCGGGCGGCAGCAATCCGTACTACAGCAAGCGGGAAGGGCACTCGGCCATGGGCTGATCAGGAAGAACGGTCGAGCTTATGGCGATCCTTCGCCCGCTGCTCCGCCCGCCCCCTCACCCCGACCCTCTCCGCGGAGGGGAGAGGGGGCAAAAGAAAAAGGCCCGCGCGAGCGGGCCTTTTCATGCGGCAAGCTCAGGGCTTACTTGTCGCCCTGGATATGCCCTTCGAGCGTGCTGAGCTTGCTCGGCTGCGCGGAGAAATAGGCCGCCACGTCCTCGATGTCCTGCTCGGACAGCGTGGCGACGAAGCCCTTCATGATCGCGTTGTTGCGCGCGCCGCTCTTGTACTCGTGCAGGGCGCGCTGGATGTACAGGTTGTACTGGCCGGCCAGGCGCGGGTACTGCGGATCGACGGAATTGCCGTCGGCGCCGTGGCAGGCGAAGCAGGCAGCGGCCTTCTGCTTGCCGGCGTCGGTGTTGCCGGCGGCCGGGGCCTGGAGGGAAGCGAACGCCAGGACGGCGCCGAACGAAAGCAGGGTGAGCGCACGATTCATCGGAATCCCTTGGGCTACTTACTTGGCGAGGCTGGACAGGTAGGCGGCGATGTCCTCGATGTCCTTGTCGGACAGGCTCTGCGCCTGGGCACCCATGGTCGGATGGCTGCGGTCGCCCGCCTTGTAGCCGTGCAGGGCGTTGATGATGTACTGCGCGTTCTGCCCGGCGATCTTCGGCACGGGGTAGCGCGGATAGGCGTTTTCGTAACCCTCGACGCCGTGGCAGCCATTGCAGGTGTAGATCAGTTTGCGGCCGGCGGCCTTGTCGCCTTCGGCATGCGCGCTGCCAGTGACGAGTAGAGCGGCAGCGACGGTCAGGCCGAGCAATTGCAGTCGAGTCATCATCATTCCCACGATTCCGACGGGTACATGGCGTTAAAGTCTCGGAAGTATAGTCGGTGGGTCCGAGCAGGGACAACAACGCCGATGGGCCATCCGGCGGCTTGCCCAGCCACTCGAAGAACCAAGACACTTGATAGATAAGGACACGGCATGGTGGGGATTGCGTCGCACGGCCGCCCGGCGGCTTTCCGGTGGATGCTGGGCCTGGCGGCCCTGCTGCTGATGGGCGCCGCGGTGGCGAAAGAATCGCCAGCCAGCTATCGCATCGTGGGCTACGTGGCCGATGCCGACCCGCTGCCGGCCATCGACCCGGCCAAGGTCGACGTCCTCAACTACGCCTTCGGCACGCTCGACGAACAAGGCCACATCGTGCTGCGCAGCCCGCACGCCACGGCCTCGCTGGCCAGCCTGGTGGCCTTGCGCCAGCGCAACCCGCGGTTGCGCATCGTGCTGTCGGTGGGCGGCTGGAGCGCGGGGCATTTCTCCGAGGCCGCGCTCACCGAAGCCTCGCGCAAGCGCTTCGCCGACGCCGCCGCGAAGCTGATCGGGCAGCACGACCTCGACGGCCTGGACGTCGACTGGGAATACCCCACGCTCCCCGGCGGCAACATCAGCCACCGCCCCGAGGACCGCCGCAACTTCAGCCTGATGCTGGAAGCCGTGCGCGCGCGCCTGGACGCGCTGGGCAAGCAGCACCAGGGCCGGCATTACCTGCTGACCATCGCCTCGGCCGACAACGAATTCGTCGCCGGCATCGAGCTGGCGCGCGTGGCGCGTTCGCTGGACTGGTTCAACATGATGGCCTACGACTTCCACAACAGCCTCACGCCCGCCACCGGCCACCACGCCGGCCTGCATCCGTCGGAGCTCGATCCTTCCGGCGACCGCGCCGCGGACAAGGCGGTGCAGCAGTATCTCGAAGCGGGCGTGCCGGCTTCGAAGCTGGTGCTGGGCGTGCCGTTCTACGGCCGCGCGTTTACGGACGTGGCGCCGGAACACAACGGCCTGCAGCAGAAGTACGGCAAGTTCTTCGGCGCGCCCTCGTGGCGCGAACTGACGGCGGACTACATCGGCAAGAACGGCTACGTGCGCTACTGGGACGAGCAGGCCCAGGTGCCGTATCTGTGGAATGCGAAGACGCACACGTTTGTGAGCTACGAAGACCCGCAGTCGCTGCGCATCAAGACCGATTTCATCAAGTCGCGGCACCTGGGCGGCGCGATGTACTGGGAGCAGAGCCTGGACAAGGACAGCGAACTGCTCGACGTGCTGGTCAAGGGCCTGCACCAGCCCTGAGCGCAAGCCTCAGAACAGGCTCTTGAAGATATGGATGCCGGCGGTGTACTCGCCGGCAATCGTGCCCACGCATACCAGCAGGAAGTTGAGCAGGGTGCGCGCCACGCGGTTCTTCCACCAGCCGGTCCAGTGGCCGATGTCGTCGCGCAGGGTTTCGAAGTCGGCCACGCGCGGTTTGCGCACCCAGGCTTCGGCCATCGCGCTGATCGCGCCGGAAGGTACGCCGGGGCGGAACGGCTTGATCGGTCCGGCCACGGCCGCGGCCAGCACACTCAGCGGATGGCCGCCGGCGATGATCGCGCCCAGCGCGGAGAAGCCCGCGGTGTACATCACCCAGTCGCGCAGCGCCTGCGCGCCCAGCGCGCTGTTGCGGTGGAAGGCGATGCCGATCGCCACGAACACCAGCAGCACCAGGCCGATGGCGATCCATTTCGGCCAGCTCGATTTCACCGGCAGCCTGGCCAGCTCGGCCGCCTGCGCGGCCGCATCGCCCTGCTGCGTGCGCAGCAGTTCGCTCAGGCCCTTCAAGTGGCCGGCGCCGATCACCACCAGCACGCGCCGCGGCTCGCCGCCGTAGCCGGCCAGGCCGGCTTCTTCGCGCAGGCGCGCCGCCATGTAGGCGTCGCGCTCGGCGATCAGGCTGCGGTAGAGCGGCTCGGATTGATTGGCGAATTCGCTGAAGGCGCTTTCCAGCATGTCGCCTTCCTTGAGCTTCTCGATTTCCTTTTCCTCGATCGCCTCGCGTTCGAACACGCTGGCGAGCAGGCCGCCCATCAGGCCGAAGCGCTGCCAGAAACCGACGCTGCGCCAGGCGCGCTTGAGCGTGGTGCCGACCTCGCGGTCGACCAGCCACACCGGCACGCCGCGCTGTTCGGCGCCGTCCATCGCGGCTTTCATTTCGGCGCCGGGTTCGATGCCGAACTGGTCGGCCAGGCGCTTCTGGAAGGTGGACAGCACCAGGCTGGCGGCGACCATGCCGGCCTTGCCCTGGCGGATCACCTGGAACAGATCCATCTTCTTGAGCGCATCCGGATCGCGCATGCCCTGCGCGCGGCTCGGGCACAGCTCCACCGCCACCGCGTCGAAGCGCTCGCGCGCCAGCAGCTCGCGCACCGCTTCCACGCTGGCGCGCGACACATGCGCCGTGCCCAGCACCACGTATTCGACGCCGTCGCGCAGCACGCGCTCGATCGGCTGGCCTTCGAGGGCGGCGGGCAGGGCGGTGTCGGTGGCGTCCAGGCTCATGCGTCGGTTCGGTGCGTAAGGGAAATCACTGCATGGGGTCGGCGGCCGGAAGGCGCAAGCCATCCGGCTGGAGGTCACGCTTCAGTCGCGGAAGCGCTTCAGCAGGTCGCCGTAGGCGTCGATGCGGCGGTCGCGCAGGAACGGCCAGATCCGGCGCACGTGCTCGCTGCGCGCCATGTCGATCTCGACCACCAGCAGCTGGCGCCCGTCGGTGCCGGCCTGGCCGAGGAATTCGCCCTGCGGCCCGGCCACGAAGCTGGTGCCCCAGAACTGGATGCCGGCGCCCACGCCCGACGGATCCGGCTCATAGCCGGTGCGGTTGCAGGCCAGCAGCGGCAGGCCGTTGGCCACCGCGTGGCCGCGCTGCACCGTGACCCAGGCTTCGCGCTGGCGGTCTTTCTCGGCCTGCTCGTCGTTCGGGTCCCAGCCGATCGCGGTGGGATAGAGCAGCAGCTCCGCGCCGGCCAGCGCCATCAGGCGCGCGGCTTCCGGATACCACTGGTCCCAGCACACCAGCACGCCGAGGCGGCCGACCGCGGTGTCGATCGGATCGAAGCCCAGGTCGCCCGGCGTGAAGTAGAACTTCTCATAGAACGCCGGATCGTCCGGGATGTGCATCTTGCGGTACTTGCCGGCGATCTTCGCCGAGCGGTCGAACACCACCGCGGTGTTGTGGTACAGGCCGGTGGCGCGCTTCTCGAACAGCGAAGCCACCACCACCAGCTTCAATTCCCCGGCGAGCTTGCCGATGCGCTCGGTGCTGTGGCCGGGGATGCTCTCGGCCAGGTCGAACTCGCCCACGGACTCGTGCTGGCAGAAATACGGGCCGTTGTGCAGCTCCTGCAGCAGCACCAGTTCGGCGCCGGCCGCGGCGGCTTCGCGCAGGCCGGCTTCGATGGCGTCGAGATTGGCGTCGCGGCTGCCGCGGTGGGTTTCCTGCAGCAGCGCGACCTTGAGGGTCTTGCGGGTCATGGGGAGTCCTGCTCGCTGGGGGCGAAAGGGCAATTGTACGTAGTAAGTAGGTTGGGGTGAGCCGCAGGCGAACCCCAACAGGCCCGCCACCGTGTCGTAACGTTGGGGTTCGCTTTGCTCACCCCAACCTACGCCGGCCGATGCTTAAGAGGATTCAGCCGTAGATGCCCGCCGGCAATTGCATGGTGATGCAGTGCAGGCTGCCGTTCTGCCAGATCAGCGGGCGGCAGGGCACCTGCACCACCTCGCGTCCCGGATGGGCCTGGCCGATGATCCGCGCCGCTTCGTCGTCGGCCGGGTCGCCATAGGCGGGCACCAGCACGCCGCCGTTGACGATCAGATAGTTGGCGTACGAGGCCGCGAGGCGGCGCCCTTCGTCCAGGATCGGCTCGGCCCAGGGCAGCGGGTGCAGCGCGTACGGCTTGCCGTCCACCGTGCACAGCGCGGCCAGTTCGCCGGCCATGCGCGCCAGTTCGTCGTGGTGCGCGTCGCCCAGGTCGTCGCAGGCCTGGAACACGATGCCGCCGTCCGGCGAGAAGCGCGCCAGCGTGTCGATATGCGCGTCGGTGTCGTCGCCTTCCAGATAACCGTAGTCCAGCCACAGGATGCGGCCGGCGTGCAGGCCGTCGCGCAGGATCGCGGTCATCTCCTCGCGCGACTGCTCCGGATGGCGCTGCACCAGGCAGCGCCAGGTGGTGAGCACGGTGCCGGCGCCATCGCTCTCGATGCCGCCGCCTTCCAGCGCCCAGTCGATGCGCTTGTGCGCGGCGCGGCCGAAGACGCCGGCCTGCACCAGGCCGGCCACCAGCGCGTCGTCCTGCTCGGCGCCGAACTTGCCGCCCCAGCCGGTGAAGCGGAAATCGGTGAGCTGGAAGGCGCCCTGGTCGTCCTTGAGGGTGATCGGGCCGGAATCGCGCAGCCAGGTGTCGTCGTAGGGCAGTTCGACGAAGCGGATGCGGGCGAGATCCACGCCGGCATCGCGCAGCTTCGCTTCGGCATGCGCGCGCAGTCCGGCGTCGGCGACCACCACGATCAGCGGCTCGAAGCGGGTGACCGCCGCGGCCAGCGCCACATAGGTGGTTTCCACCTCGGCCAGGCGCTCGGCCCAGTCGGTATCGGCATGCGGCCAGGCGATCAGGACGGCCGACTGGGGCTCCCATTCCGCCGGCAGGCGCAAGGTGGCGTGGCTCATGTGGGGGACTCGCGTTGCAAGGGGAAACGCGAATTGTAGGGGGCGGGAATAGGGAATAGGGAATCGGGAATAGCAAAAAGAGCCGCGGCAAGCGCCGCAGCTCTTCGATTCCCTATTCCCTATTCCCGCCCGGAAGGCGATGCCCTCAGTTCACCGTATCGGGATTCTTGTTGTTGCCGGCCGGGGTGTTCAGCACCGCATGGATCACATGGCTGTGCTCGAAATACACGATGAAGTTGGAGTAATCCCAACGATTGATCACCGGATGCTTGGCCGTATCGCCGCCGCGCGGCGAGAGCTTGCGCTTGGGCGCGCCGAACTTCTGTTCGACCTGCTCCATGCTCATGCCGCGGGCCGGAAGGTTCATGCCCTGTTCCTGCTTGACGCGATTGATCAGCAGGTTGTCGGCCCGGGCCAGCTGCGGCGCGGCGGCGCCGGCGGCGAGCAATACGAGCATGGGCAGGCTGATGCCGAACTTGGTCATGGTCCCCTCTCCACGTTGACGGGGGCAGTCAGGCTGCGCCTCCGCACGTCATATGTCTGTCGATTGCCCCCGAGCGGCAGCGGCGCGAGGCCGCTGCGCAGTGCGGCGTCGTTGTAGCAGAAACCGCGGCGGGGAAGCTACGAGCACCGCTCGCGACTGCGATGGGGTGGGCATTCCGGCCATGGGGCAGGGCGCCGCGTCCGCTATCATGGGCGGCTGAGGGCGGCTGCACGCCCTGTCCATGGGTTGTGGTTCCGATGATCGCCTTCCGTCATTTCGCCCTGCGCCGCGGCGCCCGGCTGCTGCTTTCCGACATCGACCTGGTCATCCAGAGCGGCTGGCGGCTGGGCGTGGTCGGCCGCAACGGCTGCGGCAAGTCCAGCCTGTTCGCCGCCCTGCAGGGCCAGGTGGAAGCCGACGCCGGCGAGCTCGATCTGCCCGCGCGCCTGCGCCTGGCCTCGGTGGCGCAGGAGACCCCGGCCCTGCCGGACCCGGCGATCGAATACGTGATGGGCGGCGACGAGGAACTGGCCATCGCCCTGCGCGACGAACTCGATGCCCAGGCCCGCGGCGACACCGAAGCCATGGCCAAGGCGCACCACCGCATCGAGGAACTGCACGGCTACGACGCCCGCGCCCGCGCCGGCCGCCTGCTGCACGGCCTGGGCTTCGCGCCGGAAACGCACGAGCGCGCGGTGCGCGAGTTCTCCGGCGGCTGGCGCGTGCGCCTGAATCTGGCGCGCGCGCTGATGGCGCCGTCCGAACTGCTGCTGCTCGACGAGCCCACCAACCATCTGGACCTGGACGCCGTGCTGTGGCTGGAAGAATGGCTGCGCCGCTACCAGGGCACCTTGCTGGTGATCTCGCACGACCGCGAATTCCTCGACGGCGTGATCACCCACACCCTGCATCTGAACGAAGGCCGCGCCAAGCTCTACACCGGCAACTACAGCGCCTTCGAGCGCCAGCGCGCCGAACACCTGCGCCTGCAGCAGATCGCGCACGAGCGCGAGCAGGCCGAGCGCGCCCACCTGCAGTCCTTTATCGACCGCTTCAAGGCCAAGGCCAGCAAGGCCAAGCAGGCGCAGTCGCGCATGAAGCGGCTGGAGAAGATGGCCGGCACCGAGGCCGTGCGCGCCGAGCGCTCGTTCCGCTTCCAGTTCGCCGTGCCCGAGCGCCTGCCCGATTCGATGCTGCAGCTGGAAGAGGTCACCGCCGGCTATCCGGACGACAACGGCGGCGCGCCCGCGGCGATCCTGCACGACGTGCGCTTCCGCCTGGAAGCCGGCGACCGCGTCGGCCTGCTCGGCCCCAACGGCGCGGGCAAGTCGACCCTGGTCAAGACCCTGGTCGGCGAACTGGCCCCGCTGGCCGGCGAGCGCAAGACGCACAAGGACCTGAAGATCGGCTACTTCGCCCAGCACACGGTGGAGAGCCTGCACGAGGGTTCCAGCCCGCTGCAGCATCTGCAGGACAAAGCCCCCGGCGTCGGCACGCAGGTGCTGCGCGACTTCCTCGGCGGCTGGAATTTCGCCGGCGACCGCGCCTTCGAATCGGTGGACGGTTTCTCCGGCGGTGAACGCGCGCGCCTGGCGCTGGCGCTGATCGCGTGGGACAAGCCCAACCTGCTGCTGCTCGACGAGCCCACCAACCATCTGGACCTGGACATGCGCGAGGCGCTGGCCGACGCGCTGGCCGATTTCGACGGCGCGCTGGTGCTGGTCTCGCACGACCGCCATCTGCTGGGCATGGTCTGCGACAGCTTCTGGCGCGTCGCCGACGGCCAGGTCGAAGGCTTCGACGGCGACCTCGACGACTACGCCCGCTGGCTGCGTGCCCGCGGCTCCTCGCCGAAGAAGAACGCGCCGGCCAACAGCACGTCGGCCAACAGCACGCCGGCCGTGTCCGCCGCCGACCGCCGCCGCGCGGCCGCCGCGCAGCGCGAAAACGAAAAGGCCACGCGGCAGAAGGTCAAGAAGATCGAAACGCGCATGGCCGCGATCGACGAGGAGCTGGGCAAGCTGGAAGCCAAGCTCGCCGATCCGGAGGTCTACAACGGCTCCACCGCCGAGATGATGAAGCTCGGCCAGCGCCAGGCCGAACTGCGCCGCGAGAAGGAAACGCTCGAGGCCGAGTGGTTAGAGCTGTACGAACTGCTGGAGGCCTGAGGCGATGGCGGAGGCGGCGCGACCGCTGGAACTGTGGCTGCCCGACCTGCCGCGCTTCGAGCCGGACCATCCGCTGCGCGCCTGGCTGGCGCGCGCCGACCGCATCGATGACGGCCCGCGCGGCTTTCTCGGCGGGCTGGCCGCGTATTTCGACTGCGCCGACGGTTTCGCGCCGGCGGCGCTGACACGTGAGCTGCTGGCCGGCGATGCCGGCGAAGCCACCTGGCTCAGCGCCGACCCGGCCTGGATCCAGCCCGATCTCAACGGCGCGCGCCTGCTGGCCTGCGGGCAGATGCAGCTGAGCCTCGACGAAGCCCGCACGCTGGCCGATGCGCTGCAGCCGGTGTTCGCCGATGCCGGCATGGTGCTGGAAGTCGGCACGCCGGACCGCTGGCACGTGCGCGTGCCGCCGGGCATCGCCTTGCCTTCGTTCGCCTCGCCGGACGAGGCGCTGGGCGAGAACCTTGTGCAGCATCTGCCGGAAGGTGCCCAGGGGCGCCGCTGGCGCGTGATCCTCACCGAGGCGCAGGTGCTGCTGCATCAGCATCCCTTGAATGCGCAGCGGCGCGAGCGCGGATTGCCGCCAGTGAACAGCCTGTGGTTGTGGGGCGGCGGCCATCTGCCGACCAAGGTGCGCAGCGCCTTGAGCGCCTGCGTGAGCGACGACGTGCTGCTCGGCGCGCTGGCTGCGCGCGCGGGCGTCGATGTCGTGCCGCGTACGCCCGAAGCCATCGCCAAGGCCGGCGCCGGCTGGCTGATCGATCTGCAGGACCTGCAGGCGGGCGAGATCGGCGGCGCCTGGTGGCCGGTGCTGCAGCGTCTTGCCGCGGCTCCGCTGCAACTGTCCTTCGCCAGCGGCGAACGCTGGCTGCAGCGTCCCTGGCATCGCCTGCGATTCTGGCGCGGTGGCCGCCGATGAGTCCGCGCCTGAGCCTGCGCCGCCGCGCGCCGAAAGGCGTGCCGCAAGGCTGGAGCGATGCCGTGCATCCGGTGCTGCGCCAGATCTATGCGGCGCGCGGCGTGCTCAGTCCCGCCGATGCCGATCACCGGCTCGCCTGCATGCTGGCGCCGCACCAGCTCGGCGGCCTGGAACGCGCGGTGGAACTGTTGGCCGAGGCGATCGGCGGCGACTGGCGCATCCTGATCGCCGGCGACTACGACTGCGACGGCGCCACCGGCACGGCCGTGGCCGTGCGCGGCCTGCGCATGCTCGGCGCGCGCCACGTCGATTACGCGGTGCCGAACCGCTTTATCCACGGCTATGGCTTGAGTCCCGCCCTGGTCAAATCGCTGCAGCCGCAGCCGCAGCTCATCATCACGGTGGACAACGGCGTCGCCAGCCTGAGCGGCGTGGCCGCGGCGCAGGCGCTGGGCATCCGCGTGATCGTCACCGACCACCATCTGCCCGGCGAGCAATTGCCGGCGGCCGATGCGATGGTCAATCCGAACCTGGCCGGCGATGCGTTTCCGAGCAAGGCGCTGGCCGGCGTCGGCGTGATGTTCTATCTGCTGCTGGCCCTGCGCGCGGCGCTGCGCGGGCAGGGCGCGTTCGCCGCGGGCAAGGAGCCCGACCTTTCCACGCTGCTGGACCTGGTGGCGCTGGGCACGGTCGCCGACCTGGTGCCGCTGGACTACAACAACCGCGTGCTGGTCGAGGCGGGCCTGAAGCGCATCCGCGCGGGGCGCGCCTGCGCGGGCATCGCGGCGCTGGTGGAGTCTGGCAAGCGCAGCGTAGCCACGCTGTGCGCCAGCGACCTGGGTTTCTCGGTGGGGCCGCGGCTCAATGCCGCCGGCCGCCTGGAAGACATGCGCCTGGGCGTGGAATGCCTGTTGACCGACGACTTCGGCGTGGCGCGCCGCTACGCCGAGCAGCTGAGCGCGATCAACCAGGAGCGCCGCGAACTGCAGGCGACCATGGTGGCCGAAGCCGAGGTGATGGTGGCGCGCGCCGCCGATATCGATGCGGTGGGCGTGGCCCTGTTCGAACCCTCGTGGCATGCCGGCGTGGTGGGGCTGGTGGCGTCGAAGCTGAAGGAGCGGCTGCATCGCCCGGTGATCGCGTTCGCTCCGGCGAGCGAGGACAACACCGGCGAGCTGCGCGGCTCCGGCCGCTCGATCGCCGGTTTTCATATCCGCGATGCGCTGGCCGCGATCGACGCGCGCCAGCCCGGCCTGATCGAACGCTTCGGCGGCCACGCCATGGCCGCAGGCCTGAGCCTTAAAGCGAGCGACTTCGCCCGTTTCGCCGCGGCGTTCGATGCGATCGCGCGCGAATGGCTGGACGAAGCCTGCCTGGAACACGTGCTCTATACCGACGGCGAACTGCCGCCCGGCGCCGCCACCCTGGAGCTGGCGCGGCAGCTGCGCTATGGCGGCCCCTGGGGCCAGGCGTTTCCGGAGCCGGTGTTCGACAACGAATTCGCCTGCGCCAGCTGGCGCGTGATGGGCGAAACCCATCTGCGCCTGAGCCTGAGCGATCCGCGCGACGGCGCCGTGCTGGACGCGGTGATGTTCGGCGCCTACACCGGCCAGCCGCCGCCGGCGCGATTGCGCGCCGCCTACGAGCTGACCATCAACGACTGGCAGGGCCGCGAAAGCCCGCGCCTGCTGCTGCGGCATATCGAGCCGTTGTGATTTGCCGCGGTGATTTGTTGGGCGCTTCTTCACGGCGCCTAGCTGCCGGCGCAACGAGCGCCGCGCTTGGATAGGGTCAGTCTCAACCATCGAGGAGCTGGCGCCATGATCGTGCAGATGACCGGACTGCCGCCCGGCGTGATCGGTTTCACCGCGCACAACCAGGTCACCGCGGCGGACTACGAACGGGTGGTGATTCCCGATATCGAGGCGGCCTTCGCGCTCAACCGCAAGCTGCGGGTGATCTTCCACATCGACCAGGACTTCACCGGCTTCGACGCCGCCGCGATGTGGGACGACGCCAAGCTGGGCTTCCGCCATTTCAGCGGCTGGGAACGCGCGGCCCTGGTCACCGACGTGGGCTGGATGCGCAACCTGGCCAAGGCGCTGGGGTTTCTGTCGCCGGGAGAGTTTCGCCTGTATGAGACGGCGCAGCTGGAAGAAGCGCGGAACTGGGTGAGCACGTAGCACGTAGGTTGGGGTGAGCCATAGGCGAACCCCAACGGACCTCGCAGGCTGCCGCACCGTTGGGGTTCGCTGCGCTTACCCCAACCTGCGCCGGCCGCGAGGAGGGTGAAAAACCTCTTGCGCGGCGCAGCATCCCTGTGCTTTAGTCGGCTTCATGTCCTGTGCCTTCGCCACCCAGCGCTCCGCCTTCGCCGCCTACGCGGCCGGCCTGCGCGCATCCGCGAACGCGCTGAATAACAACGCCAATAACAATCCCCGCATCGACGGGTGGGCCGGCGTGTAGACACGAAAAAAGTCTCGAATCACGCAAAAGGGCCCGCCGACAAGCGGGCCCTTTCTTTTTCCCCGTACGCAGTTTTGCGCGTCATCCAACCTCAGGAGCGTCAAACCATGTGTTCCATCTTCGGCATGTTCGACCTGCAACCCGGCGACGACCTGGCCGCCCTGCGCCGGCAGGCGCTGGAACTCTCGCAGCGCCAGCGCCATCGCGGGCCGGACTGGAGCGGCGTGTTCGTCGACGCCGGGGTGATCCTGGTGCACGAGCGCCTGGCCATCGTCGACCCGGCCAGCGGCTCGCAGCCATTGCGCTCGCGCGACGAGAGCCTGGCCCTGGCGGTGAACGGCGAGATCTACAACCACCGCGAGCTGCGCGCCGCCAGCGGCTACGATTTCACCACGGGCTCGGACTGCGAAGTCATCAACGCGCTGTACCGCGAACTGGGGCCGGAGGAGTTCCTGGCGCGCGGCCTCAGGCAGCTCAACGGCATCTTCGCCTTCGCGCTGTGGGATGCCGCCACGCAGCGCTACCTGATCGCCCGCGATCCGATCGGCGTCTGCCCGCTGTACTGGGGCCACGACGCGGAAGGGCGCTTGTGCGTGGCCTCGGAAATGAAAGCCCTGGTCGGCATCTGCGCGGACGTCTCCGCCTTCCCGCCGGGCCATGTCTACGACAGCGCCACCGGCGAAGTGACGCGCTACTACCGCAGGAACTGGCGTTCCTATGAAGTCACCCATGGCCAGCAGTTGGAACCGTCCGAACTGCGCGGCGCCTTCGAACAGGCCGTGCACCGCCAGCTGATGACCGACGTGCCCTACGGCGTGCTGCTCTCCGGCGGCCTGGATTCCTCGCTGGTGGCCGCCTGCGCCGCACGCTTCGCGCGCGAACGCATCGAGGACGACGACCGCAGCGAAGCCTGGTGGCCGCGCCTGCATTCCTTCGCCATCGGCCTGGAAGGCTCGCCGGACCTGGCCGCCGCCCAGGTGGCCGCCGATGCGCTCGGCACCGTGCACCACGGCTTCGTCTACACCTTCTGGGAAGGCCTGGACGCGCTGCCGGAAGTGATCCGCCATATCGAGACCTACGACGTCACCACCATCCGTGCCTCCACCCCGATGTACCTGCTGGCGCGGCGCATCAAGGCGATGGGGGTGAAGATGGTGCTGTCGGGCGAGGGTTCGGACGAAATCTTCGGCGGTTATCTGTACTTCCATAAGGCGCCGTCGCCGGAAGCCTTCCACGAGGAAACCGTGCGCAAGCTCGACGCCCTGCACAGCTTCGACTGCCTGCGCGCCAACAAGGCGATGATGGCCTGGGGCGTGGAGGCGCGCGTGCCGTTCCTGGACCTGGAATTCCTCGACGTGGCGATGGGCCTGGACGCCAAGTACAAGATGGCCGGCCACGGCCGCATCGAGAAGGCCGTGCTGCGCGAGGCTTTCCAGGGCGCGCTGCCGGATTCGATCCTGTGGCGGCAGAAGGAGCAGTTCAGCGACGGCGTCGGCTACGGCTGGATCGACGGGCTGAAGGCGCATGCGGAACAAGTGGTCAGCGACCGCGAATTCGCCGCCGCCTCCACGCGCTTCCCGCACAACCCGCCGGCCACCAAGGAGGCCTACCTGTACCGGCGCATCTTCGAGCAGCACTTCCCCGGAGAGGCCTGCGCGGCCACCGTGCCGGGCGGCAAGTCGATCGCCTGTTCCTCGCCGGCCGCGCTGGCCTGGGATCCGGCCTTCGCCGCCGCGGCCGACCCGTCGGGGCGCGCGGTGCGCGGGGTGCATCAGCAGGCACTGTAGGTTGGGGTGATAACCCCAACGGACCTTCCATGCTGACCGGACGTCCGTTGGGGTTCGCCTGCGGCTCACCCCAGCCTACCGTGGGCGAGGTGCGCCTGCTATCCTGTTCGGCCATTTTCCAAGCCATTCCATCCATGATCGAGACCAATCCGATCCTTGCGCAGATCGCGGACCTCAAGGGCCGCGTCGAGTCGCTTAGGGGGTATCTTTGACTACGCCACCAAGCGTGAGCGTCTGGAAGAAGTAAGCCGCGAACTGGAAAGTCCCAACGTCTGGGACGATCCGCCGCGCGCGCAGGAGCTGGGCCGCGAACGCGCCCGCCTGGAAACCATCGTCAGCGGCATCGACACGCTCACGGCCGGCCTCGCCGACGCCGGCGACCTGCTGGAGATGGCCGTCGCCGACGACGACGAATCCACCGTGCTGTCCATCGTCAGCGACCTCGGCAAGCTCGACGCCCAGGTGAGCAAGCTGGAATTCCAGCGCATGTTCTCCGGCAAGATGGACTCGGCCAATGCCTTCGTGGACATCCAGGCCGGCGCCGGCGGCACCGAGGCGCAGGACTGGGCGGAAATCCTGCTGCGCATGTACCTGCGCTGGGCCGAATCGCGCGGCTGGAAGGCCGAGCTGCTGGAAGTCAGCGGCGGCGACGTGGCCGGCATCAAGTCCGCCACCTTCCGCGTGGAAGGCGACTACGCCTACGGCTGGCTGAAGACCGAGATCGGCGTGCACCGCCTGGTGCGCAAGAGCCCGTTCGACTCCGACAACCGCCGCCACACCAGCTTCACCTCGGTGTTCGTGTCGCCGGAAGTCGACGACGACATCGATATCGAGATCAATCCGGCCGACCTGCGCACCGACGTGTACCGCTCGTCCGGCGCCGGCGGCCAGCACGTGAACAAGACCGAGTCGGCCGTGCGCATCACCCACATGCCCTCGGGCGTGGTGGTGGCCTGCCAGACCGAGCGCAGCCAGCATGCCAACCGCGACCGCGCGATGAAGATGCTGAAAGCCAAGCTGTACGAGCTGGAACTGCAGAAGCGCAATGCCGAGAAGGACGCGCTGGAAGCGACCAAGTCCGATATCGGCTGGGGCAGCCAGATCCGCAACTACGTGCTGGACCAGAGCCGCATCAAGGACCTGCGCACGGGCATCGAACGCTCCGATACGCAGAAGGTGCTGGACGGCGACCTCGACGAATTCGTCGAAGGCAGCCTGAAGGCCGGCCTGGACGCGGGCGCCAAGCGCATCGACGCCTGAGCGCTCCGCCACCGATTCCACCTGACCGCCGACGAGGTGACCGCATGAGCAGCAGCAAGATCTCCCGGATCCTGATCGCCTGTGCGGCACTGGCGGCAGGCATCGGCATGGCGAGCGCGCAGGAGAGCACGGGGCAGGGCATCAAGCAGGACGCCAAGGCCGCCGGCCACGCGGTCGGCGACGCCGGCCGCGACGTCGGCCACGCCACCCGCGACACCGCCGTCAAGGTCGGGCACGGCGCCCGCGACGCTGGCGTCAAAGTCGGGCATGGCGCGCGCGATGCGGGCGTCGAGGTGGGCCATGGCGCGCGCGATGCCGGACTGAAGGTCGGCCATGGCGCCAAGGACGTGGGCCTCAAGATCGGCCACGGCGCGCGCGACGGCTGGAACGCCACCAAGCATGCGGTGAAGCACGCGGTGGGCAAGGAAGACTGAATGCGCAGCGCACCGCTCGTGCCTGCGAGCCGCACTCCCAGGGAAGAGACCCACGCATGAGAAGCGCCTCGATCGCTCTGTTCGCCGTGAGCCTGCTGGCCGCCGCCACGCTGCACGCGGAAAGCCGCCTGCTGCGCGGCACGGTGGGCAAGTATCCGATCGTGATGCAACTGGACGAGTCCGACGGCACCGTCTCCGGCACCTACTTCTACGAGAAGTTCAAGCAGGACATCCCGCTGCGCGGCGAACCTGCCAGGCAGGGCTACAAGCTCAGCTCGGCCGCCTACGACACCGACGAAGCCAAGTCGGATCACTTCCTGCTCACCAAGGCCGGCGACGGTTTCAAAGGCAGTTTCAGCGCCGGCAAGGGCGCCAGCCTGCCGGTCGAACTGCACGACGTAGCCGCCGGCTCCGTGCATGAGCCGCGGCCGGACCTGAAGTTCGAGCGTGCGCTGTCGGACTACGAAAAGCTGCGCCTGGCCGATCTCCGCTTCGTGCCGGGCAAGAAGGAAACCGTCGGCGGCAAGTACCAGATCCAGTGGTTCTCCGAGCCGCTGTCCAAGCTCGCCATGTTCCATGTGGTCGGCGGTTATCCCGAGGCGGCGATGGCGGCGATCAACCGCACCATCGACACCGGTTTCTACGGCGGCCTGCAGGGGTATTTCGGCTGCGCGAACGGCGAGGGCGGCTCCGGCCAGGAGTCGGCGGAGGTGTCCAGCCACTACCTCACCGAGCGTTTCGTCAGCTACGCCGTCTCCAGCAGCTGGAGCTGCTACGGCGCGGCGCATCCGGATTTCGGCATCAGCGGCACCACCATCGACGCCGCCACCGGCAAGGAGCTGGCCCTGGAAGACGTCTACTGGCTGGGCAGCGGCAGCAAGCCGGCCGAGCGCTCCGACGCGTGGTACCAGTACCGCGAGAAGGTCTACGCGCCGGCCGTGGTGAAGCTGTTCCAGAAGCTCTATCCCGACGCCATGAAGAGCGACGGCGACGACGGCTGCGACTACACCGATCCCGGCGTGTGGGATTTCGGTCCCTGGTATCTCACCGACAAGGGCTTGTACGTCGGTGCCTATTTCGCCCGCGTGGCGCGCAATTGCGACAACCCGGACTGGTCGGTCATCCCGTACAGCGTCCTCAAGAAGAACAATCCCGCACTCTTCGGCCATTAGCCAACATCCCGGCCATCGCCACTTCGACGGCCGACATCACGGAATAACCATGAGCGAAACGACAGACAACCTGCCCATCGACGAGAACAAGCCAGACGTAAATAAGCTTGTTGCTGAGCGTCGCGAGAAACTCCGCGCGCTGCGCGGGCAGGGCGTCGCGTTCCCCAACGATTTCAAGATCGACGCCTTCGCCGGCGACCTGCAGGCCGAATACGCCGACAAGGACGTGCACACCGCCGAGGCGATCGACGCGCTCGCGCGCCGCGTGAAGATGGCCGGCCGCATCGTGCTCAAGCGCGTGCAGGGCAAGGTCAGCTTCGTGCAGGTGCAGGACATGTCCGGCCGCATCCAGTTCTTCATCCACCAGGGCACGGTGGGCGAAGCCACCTACGACGCGTTCAAGGGCTGGGATGCGGGCGACATCGTCGGCGCCGAAGGCCTGCTGATGCGCACCAAGACCGGCGAGCTGTCGGTCAAGGTCGACACCCTGCGCCTGCTGACCAAGAGCCTGCGCCCGCTGCCGGACAAGTTCCACGGCCTGGCCGACGTGGAGCAGCGCTACCGCCAGCGCTACGTCGACCTGATCGTCACCGAGGAATCGCGCCGCGCCTTCGTGCTGCGCTCGCGCATCATCGGCTACATCCGCAAGTGGCTTGAGGCGGAACCCTACCGCTTCATGGAAGTGGAAACGCCGATGATGCAGATCATCCCCGGCGGCGCCACGGCCAAGCCCTTCATCACCCACCACAACGCGCTGGACCTGGACCTGTACCTGCGCGTGGCGCCGGAGCTGTATCTGAAGCGCCTGGTGGTCGGCGGCTTCGACCGCGTGTACGAGATCAACCGCAACTTCCGCAACGAGGGCGTGTCGACCCGGCACAACCCCGAATTCACCATGCTCGAGTTGTACCAGGCCTACGCCACCTACACCGAGATCATGGACCTGACCGAAGGCGTGATCCGCGATACCGCCGCCAACGTCATCGGCAGCACGCAGATCCACTGGGACGGCGCCGACATCGACCTGGGCCCGGCCTTCCGCCGCTGGTCGATGGAGGACGCGGTGCTGGAGCACAACCCGGAGATCCGCCGCGAAGAGCTGCGCGACCGCGAAGCGATGGCCGCGCACGCCAGGCGCCTGGGCTGCAACGTCAAGCCGGGCTACGGCTGGGGCAAGCTGCTGCTGGAAATCTTCGAGAAGACCGTCGAGCACACCCTGATCCAGCCCACCTTCATCACCCAGCACCCGGTCGAGGTCTCGCCGCTGGCGCGCGAGAGCGACACCGACAAGGGCATCACTGACCGCTTCGAGCTGTTCATCAACGGCCGCGAGCTGGCCAATGGCTTCTCCGAGCTCAACGATCCGGAAGACCAGGAAGCCCGCTTCCGCGCCCAGGTGGCGGCCAAGGACGCCGGCGACGACGAAGCCATGCACTTCGACGCCGACTACATCCGCGCGCTGGAGGTAGGCCTGCCGCCCACCGGCGGCCTGGGCATCGGCATCGACCGCCTGGTGATGCTGCTGACCGGCACGGTGTCGATCCGCGACGTGCTGCTGTTCCCCTATATGCGTCCGGAGGCCTGAGCCATGTGGTACGCCATCGTCGGTACCGACGTTCCCGATTCGCTGGAGAAGCGCCTCGGCGCGCGTCCGGCCCATGTCGCCCGCCTGCAGCAGCTGCAGGCGGAGGGACGCATGCTGCTGGCCGGCCCGTTCCCGGCCATCGATGCGGAAGACCCGGGCAGCGCCGGCTTCACCGGCAGCCTGATCGTGGCCGAGTTCGCCTCGCTGCCCGAAGCGCAGGCCTGGGCCGATGCCGACCCGTACGTGGCGGCCGGGGTCTATGCTGCCGTCTCGGTCAAACCCTTCCGCAAGGTGCTGCCCTGACATGACCGCCTCGATGGCCGCCCGGATCCGCGAACGCCTGCAGGCCGCGCTGGCGCCGGTGGAGCTGGACGTGGCCGATGAAGGCTACAAGCACGCCGGCCACGCCAACGAGGGCAAGGGCCACTTCCACGTGCGCATCGTCAGCCCGGTGTTCGCCGGCCAGCCGCCGCTGAAGCGCCACCGCATGATCTATGCGGCCCTGGAAGGGCTGATGGACAACGGCATCCACGCGCTTTCCATCGACGCGCGTCCGCCGGATACCTGAAAGCCTTTGAGCGGCCAGGACATAGGCCTTATCCTGCGTCCTCAAGTCTTCCCGCTGGAATCCTTCTCCCTCCGGGAGAAGGTGCCGGCAGGCGGATGAGGGTACGGGCGGAGTGGGGCGCCTCGCTTCGCCCGTACCCTCACCCCAACCCCTCTCCCGACGGGAGAGAGGCTTCGAGTCGAATCGCAAGCCCCTCTCCAGCTGCCGCGGAATCCGCATGCGCCTGACCACGATCAAACTCGCCGGCTTCAAGTCCTTCGTCGACCCGACCACCCTCCACCTGCCGACCAATATGACCGGCGTGGTGGGTCCGAACGGCTGCGGCAAGTCCAACATCATCGACGCCATCCGCTGGGTGATGGGCGAAAGCGCCGCCAGCCGCCTGCGCGGCGACTCGCTCACCGACGTGATCTTCTCCGGCTCCAACTCGCGCAAGCCGGTGGGCCAGGCCACCGTCGAACTCATCTTCGACAACAGCGACGGCACCATCCAGGGCGAATACGGCCAGTACGCCGAGATCTCGGTGAAGCGCCAGGTCACCCGCGACGGCCAGTCCGCCTATTTCCTCAACGGCGCGCGCTGCCGCCGCCGCGACATCACCGACCTGTTCCTGGGCACGGGCCTCGGGCCCCGCAGCTACTCGATCATCGAGCAGGGCATGATCAGCCAGATCGTCGAGGCCGCGCCGGAAGAACTGCGCGTGCACCTGGAGGAAGCCGCCGGCATCTCCAAGTACAAGGAGCGCCGCAAGGAGACCGAGAGCCGCATCAAGTCCACCCGCGAAAACCTAGACCGCGTGAAAGACGTGCGCGACGAAGTGGACAAGCAGCTCGAACACCTCAACCGCCAGGCCCGCGCCGCCGAGCGCTGGAAGGCGCTGAAGGAAGAACAGACGCGCAAGGAAGCCGAGCTGCGCGCGCTGGAATACCGCGGACTCAAGAGCCAGCACGACGGCGAAGGCGCCGGGCTTTCCGCCGCCGAGATCGAGATCGAGAAGCGCGTGGCCGCGCAGCGCCACGTCGAGGCGCAGCTGGAAAGCGTGCGCGAGCGCCATACCGCCGCCAACGAGCACCTGGGCCAGGTGCAGGGCGAGGTGTACAAGGTAGGCGCCGAGATCGCCCGCGTCGAGCAGCAGGTGCGCTTCAACCGCGAGACCGCCGAGCGCCTGGGGCGCGCCCAGGCCGAGGCCGAGCGCGAGCACGAGGAACTGGCCGCGCATATCGCCGCCGACCGCGAACAGACCGAAAGCCTGCGCCTGGCGCTGGCCGAGGGCGAGCCGAAGCTCGAAGCCCTGCAGCAGCTGCAGGACGACACCGCCGACGCGCAGCGCGACACCGAAACCAAGCTGTCCGACTGGCAGCAGCGCTGGGACGCCTACACCCGCACCGCTGGCGAATCCGCGCGAGCCGCGGAAGTGGAGCGCACCAAGCTGGCCTATCTGGACCGCCAGTCGATCGACCTGGCCAAGCGCCGCGAGGCGCTGGAGGGCGAACAGAAGGCCACCGACATCGAGGCGCTGGACGCTTCCTTCGAACAATTGCAGGGCGAGCACGAAACCCAGCGCGAACGCCTGGAAACCCTGGGCGGCCTGCTCGACCAGCACAAGCTCGGCTACGAGCAGGTGCTGGACGAGGAGCGCCAGGTGCAGTCCGCGCTCAACGAGGCGCGCCAGCAGCTGCAGTCCGCGCGCGGGCGCCAGTCCTCGCTCGAAGCGCTGCAGCACGCCGCGCTGGGCCAGGAGGAAAGCGCCGCCAGCGGCTGGCTGGCGCGGCTGGGCCTGGACAAATCGCGCCGCCTGGGCGAATCGCTGCAGGTGGAAGCGGGCTGGGAGACGGCGGTGGAAACCGCGCTGGCCGGGTTCCTCGACAGCGTGCTGGTCGACGGCGCGCACGACTACGCCAAGGACTTCGGCGAGCTGAAGGACGCGGATCTCGCCCTGCTGGATGCCGCCGAGGGCGGCGCCAACACCGCCGGAACGCTGGCGGCGCACGTGCGCGGCCCGTCCGCCGCGGTGGCGATCCTCAGCCACGTGCTCACCGCCGAGAATCTCGACGAAGCGCACCAGCGCGTGGCCGGCCTTTCCGCGCTGGCGCCGTACCAGTCGGTGATGACGCGCACCGGCGAGTGGCTCGGCCCGGGCTGGGCGCGCGTGCGCCGCGCGCAGGGCAACCAGGTCGGCGTGCTGGCGCGCGAGCGCGAGATGCGCCTGCTGGCCGAGCAGATCGCCACGCTGGAAGCGCGCATCGAAGAAGCCACCGGCGAGCTCGACGACCTGCGCACGCGCAAGTTCGAAGCCGAGCGCGCGCGCGACGACGCTCAGCGCGAGCTGTACAACGCCCATCGCCGCCAGTCCGAACTGGCCGGCCAGCTGCAGAGCCACCGCGGCAAGATGGAAACCGCCCGCGCCCGCGCCGAAAAGGTCAGCGGCGAACTGGGCGAGATCATCGGCCAGCTGGACGAACTGCAGGCGCAGATCCGCGACGCGCGCGCGCGCCTGGACGAATCGGTCAACCACATGGGCGACCTGGAAGACCAGCGCCGCGAGCTGGAAAACGAGCGCCGCGCGCTGCTGGAAGCGCGCGAGGAAGCGCGCATGAATGCGCGCGAGGCCGCCGACCAGGCGCATGCGCTGGCGCTGTCGATGGAATCCAAGCGCTCCGCGCTGGCCTCGCTCGACCAGGCCCTGGCGCGCATGGACACGCAGATCCGCCAGATCGCCTCGCGCCGCGGCGAGATCGCCGAACAGCTGGCCGCCGGCTCCGACCCCATCGCGGAACTGGAAGCGGAGCGCCAGGCCTATCTGGACCAGCGCCTGCTGGTCGACAAGCAGCTGGTGGAAGCGCGCCGCGCGGTGGAAGACTGCGACGCGGAATTCCGCCGCCTGGAGCAGGAGCGCCAGCGCATCGAGCAGGGCCTCAACAGCCTGCGCGAAAGCCTGTCGCAGAAGCGCCTCGCCGCGCAGGCGCTGGAACTGCGCGCCCAGCAATTGGCCGAGGCGATCGCCGCCTCCGGCCTGGAGCTGGAACCGCTGCTGGCGGAGCTGGCCGAAGACGCCGACGCCTCGCAATGGCGCGGCGCGCTCACCGACATCGGCCAGAAGATCCAGCGCCTGGAGCCGGTCAACCTGGCCGCGATCCAGGAGCACGCCGAACAGAGCGAGCGCAAGAATTACCTGGACAACCAGCTGGCGGATCTGACCTCCGCCATGGAAACGCTGGAAGGCGCGATCAAGAAGATCGACCGCGAAACCCGCCAGCGCTTCAAGGAAACCTTCGACCGCGTCAACGCCGGCGTGCAGGAGCTGTTCCCGCGCCTGTTCGGCGGCGGCCACGCGTATCTGGAATTGACCGGCGACGACCTGCTCGATACCGGCGTGGCCATCATGGCCCGTCCGCCGGGCAAGCGCGTCTCCAATATCTCGCTGCTGTCCGGCGGCGAGAAGGCGCTGACCGCCGTGTCGCTGGTGTTCTCCATCTTCGGCCTCAACCCCGCGCCGTTCTGCCTGCTGGACGAGGTGGACGCGCCGCTGGACGAGGCCAACGTGGGCCGCTTCTCCAACATGGTGAAGGAGATGAGCGAGAAGGTGCAGTTCATTTTCGTCAGCCACAACAAGGCCACCATGGAGGCCGCGTCGCAGCTGTGCGGCGTGACCATGCGCGAACCCGGCGTGTCGCGCCTGGTGCAGGTGGACCTGGCCGAAGCGGCCAAACTTGCCGGCGCAGCCTGAGGAACCCGACATGACCATGCAACCCGTGCTCGCCCTGGCCTGGAACCCCGCGGTAGGCGTCCCGCTGCTGATCGTGGGTGCGATCGTGCTGGCCCTGATCTGGCTGTTCGGCCAGCCGAAGAAGGAACAGGGCCGCCGCCGCGCGCCCGCCGCGCAGGGCGGCGAGGAGCGGCGCGAGCCGACCTTCGGCGACGACGTGGACGTGGCCGACGAAGCGCCCGGCTTCAGCGCGCGCGACGACTTCCGCCTCGACCCGCTCGACGAGCCCAAGCCGAAGCAGGGCGAGCTGGACATGGGCCTGCGCGAGGAATTGGAGAAGCTCGGCGCCACGCTGTCCAGCGAACGCGTCGCGCCCGCGCCGGTGAGCGCCAAGCCGATGGGCGCCGCGGCCTCGATCATCGAGGCGCTGCGTGCGCCGCCGGAGCAGTTCCTGGCCGCGCAGGGGCATGTCGACGAGCCGGTGAAGCCCGCGGCCGTCGAGTCCGCACCCTTGGAAACCAGGCCTGTGGAAACCAGGCCCTTGGAAACCAGGCCGCGCGCGCAGGCACCGGTGCCGCCGCCTGCCGCGCCGGCGCCCGCGCCAGCGGCGCCGCGCGTGCCGCCGCGTTCGGAGCTGGGCAAGCGCCCGGCGCAGTTGCCGGTGGAGCGCATCGTCACCTTGTTCGTGGTGGCGCGCGAAGGCGCGGTGTTCCTCGGGCCCGACCTGATCGTGGCGGCCGAGAAGGCCGGCCTCGAATTCGGCGACATGGGCATCTATCACCGCCTGCTCGACGGCAAGCGCGAACACGGTCCGATCTTCAGCGTGGCCAACATGCTGAAGCCCGGCAACTTCGACCTGAGCCGCCTCGACGCGCTGCGCTCGCCGGGCCTGAGCTTCTTCATGACCCTGCCGGCGCCGATCCCCGCGCTCGACGCCTGGGACGCCATGCTGCCCACGGCGCAGCGGCTGGCCGAGCTGCTGGACGGGCAGGTGCTGGACGAAGAGCGCAACGCGCTCGGCCGCCAGCGCATCGCCCACATCCGCGACGAACTGCGCGGCTGGGACCGCGACCACGAAGGCAAGGAAATCATTTTCGGGCGCTGAGCCCTGGCCGATGCCGCGGGACACCGGGCCCGCTCCCAGGTGGCGACGCCACCGCGGAGCGGGCCTTTTCGTATCTGCGGCTGTGCTGCGCCGCCGCCGGCACACGCATCGCCGGCCGCGCCGCCACCCCTGCAAATCAGCTCCGGCGGACAGCGACGGGCGGTCTTTCGCCGGGAAAACGGCGCTCCCGCATGACGCGGTCGCAAAAAACACCATGCCGTAAGACACATTTATGCGTTTGCGTCTTGGCGGCATCGCTCACATGCCATACATTCCACCTGCCGAAAGGCACAGGTTTCAACCAAACCCATCAAAACTACGGGGAATGTATGGCCAAGAAAGCCGCCAAGAAGACCACCGCCAAGGCCGCCGCCAAGCCGGCTGCGCTGAAGCCGATCAAGGACGCTCTGAGCAAGTCCGGCCTGGTCGCCCACCTCGCCGAAACCACCGGTGTGGTGGCCAAGGACGTGCGCGCTGTTCTGGGTGCGCTCGAAGGTGCGGTCGCCGGTTCGGTGCACAAGAAGGGCCACGGCTCGTTCACGCTGCCGGGTCTTCTGAAGATCACCGCGGTCAATGTGCCGGCCAAGCCGAAGCGCAAGGGCATCAACCCCTTCACCAAGGAAGAGCAGTGGTTCGCCGCCAAGCCGGCCACGGTGAAGGTGAAGATCCGTCCGCTCAAGAAGCTGAAGGACGCCGCGGTCGGCTAAGCCGTCTGCTGGTGAAAGACGCGGCAGCGCGAGCTGCCGCGTTTTTTTATGCCTGTGTTCCGGGTCCGGGGGAAGCTGCGCTGGCGAGTAGTGATCGCGTGGCGTCTTGGAGCTTGCCGCCGCGAAATGCCCGAGCTGCTGTTGCGTAGCGCGGCAAGGTTTGGACGTCCATACGCCGGCGCCACCGGCGCGCTGCTATAAAGCCCGCCGCAGCGGATCACGGCAGAGACGCAGATGCAGGCCACTTCTTCCTCGTCGGGCGGGCAGGGTGCATGGCGGGTCGCCGTGCTGGAGGACGATTGCCGCCTGCGCGAGGACGTGCTCGTACCGGGGCTGCTGAGCTTCGGTTTCGAAGCCGTCGGCATCGGCCGCGCGGCGGAACTCTATCGACGCATGCTCGCCGAACGCTTCGACCTGGCGGTGCTGGACCTGGGCCTGCCCGATGAAGACGGCCTCTCGGTGGCGCGGCACCTGCGCCGCTGTTCGCAGATCGGCATCGTGGTGCTCACCGGCCGCACGGCCGAACACGATGAGATCCGCGCGCTTACCGCGGGCGCCGACATCTACCTGCGCAAGCCGGCCGGCATGGCGCTGCTGGCGGCGAGTCTGCATAGCGTGGGCCGGCGCCTGCCGGGTGCGCCGCGACCGGCTTCGCCGGCACCGGCCATCCAAGCGGCGGCACACGCCGCTCCCGCCGGATGGCGCCTGTCGACCGACGACTGGAATCTCGTGGCTCCCACGGGCGAGTCCATCCCGCTGTCCGCTTCCGAGCGCTGCGTTCTGCGCCCGCTGTTCGCCGCCGGCGGCGGGGCGGTGGCGCGGGAGGTGCTGATCGGCGCCTGGCATGGCGAGGACGCCGAGTTCGACCCGCATCGCCTGGAAATGCTCATTTACCGCCTGCGCCGGAAGGCGAGGGCGCTGGGCATGCCGGTGCTGCCGTTGATCACGGTGCGCGGTGGCGGCTATGCCTTCGTCGGGCGCGGCGGGGCAGCGTAGGAGCGGGCCTAAAAGCGCGGTGTCCCATGCAGCCCGCGTGAGTTTCTCTCCTGTTGCGGCGGGTCGTGTTCTGCCGCTCGGATGCGCGTGGCGGCGGGCTTTGCGTGCAGCACTGCGTGAGCAAGAAGCCGTGGCACGCCAGTGCCAGGTGATGTCCGGTTGGGAAGCGTGAGTGATCGCCCGCCCGATCTGCGGAAAGCTGACTCCATCGGCGCGACGCCAACGCCTGCGTCGCCACTTCCCCGCCGTTATGGAGCACCGCATGAAAAGGATGCACAGCAAGGCTCTGCACGATGCCTGGCCGCTTGCCGGTTCGATCTACGGCAAGAGCGACGGCGACCACCCCGCGCGCTTCCGCTTCGGTGCCTCGTGTGCGGCAGCGGAAGGCCTGCTGGCGGAGCACCTGCGGCGAATCCAGTGGAACGCATGGCCTGAGCTTCGGCCGATGAGTGCAGGGCACGCCCCGTAACAGGAGCGCGCCACCCCGTTGGTGGCCCGGCCGCGCGCATGCCACGCGGCGACCGGGAGCCGCAGGTCTTCGCGCGGCCGTGGCCACCTCTCCGAACCTTGTCCGGCTCCTTTCCCGAGGTATTCGCATGAAACGACATCTCATCGGCTTTCCGGTCGTGACCCTCATCGCCGCGATGGCGGCATCGGTTCCCCAGCTCCATGCGCATGGGTTTCATGCCGGCATGGATGCGTCCCGCCAGGCCAGCGCGTCCGATCGCTTCATCGTCACCTACCGGCAAGGCAGCAGCGAAGCCCACGACCAGGGCGCCGCCCTGCAGAACGTGAGCGCGGCGGTGAGCAGAAGCGGATTGGACAAGGCCGTGTTCAAGGATCTGGGCTTGGGCATTCGGCGCTTGTACGCCAGCTACGTGCGCAAACTTGCCGCGGGCGGCGACCTGATCGGCGTATCGCATTCGCTGGACGACGTGCAGGCACGCAAGCTGATGCGCGCGATCGCGGCGGATCCCGCCGTGCTGCATGTCGAGCGCGACGTTCGTCTGCATGCGCTGGGCGGCTCGCGGCTTGCGGCTGAAGTATCGCCGCGTGGAATGTCTTCCCATCATGTTTTCCCCATGGCCCGGTGGAACTACGGCGATCCGCGCGGCGGCGCCAACGTCGAGAAGGCCTGGGAGCTTGCCGACGGCAAGGACGTCGTCGTCGCCGTGCTCGACACAGGCATCACGCGGCACCCCGGACTCGATCTTTCACTGGCCGATGCCGGTTACGACTTCACCAGGGATCCCTTGACCTCCGGCCGCGACGAGTATGGCCGCGCCGCGGGAGGCTGGGATCCGGGCGACTGGAGCAACACGCCCGAATACGAGGACTGCTTCGATGAGCCGGGTGGGGAAGCCAGCACTTGGCAGGGCACGCGGGCGGCCGGCATCGTGGCAGGGCTGGCTGGCGGCCCCACGGGAAACCTGGGCATCGCCTATCGGGCGAAAGTGTTGCCGGTCCGCGTGGCAGGGCATTGCGGTGCGGGTTATCTATCGGACATCACCGATGCCATCGTGTGGGCCGCGGGAGGGCGCGTCCGCGGCGTGCCGGACAACAAGCATCCGGCGCAGGTCATCACCCTGGGCGTCGGCGACCGCTTCGAGGACGGCTGCACGGAAACCTTCAGCCTGAAAAGCGCCATTGCGGAAGCCCGTCTCCGCGGCGCGGTCGTGATCGCTCCCGCCGGCGATTTCGGCGGCGATGTGGACCTGGCGGTTCCAGCGAGCTGTCCGGGTGTCATCGCCGTTGCCGCCAACGGCATCAGGGGTGGGCGCGCCGGCAACTCCAGCTTCGGTTCGGGCGTCGCGCTGGCTGCCCCGGGCGGTGGCGAGGCGGCGGATGGCAGCGCCAAGGATCTGATCTGGTCCTTGTCGAACGAAGGAGCGACGGTGCCGGCCGATCCGGGCTATGGCGGATCCAGCGGTACGGCATTGGCTGCCGCCCATGTGGCAGGTGCCGCTGCGCTGGTGATCGGTGCCGTGAAGCAGGCCGGCCTGCCCGCGCTGGACGCCGAGCAGGTGGGCAAACTGCTGGTCGATACGGCCCGGGCTTTCCCTGTCGCACCGGATCGGCCGATCGGCGCCGGCATTCTGGATGCGTACGCGGCGGTGATGAAAGCCTTGGGCAGCGCGGCCCCGGCCGAGTCCGTCATCCCGCTGGAACGCGGCGTGCTCCATTCGGAACCATCCATCGCCCAGGGCCAGAGCCTGCTCTACGCCATCGCGGTTCCTGCCGGTGCACGCCATCTCCATCTGCGTACGCTGGGCGGGAAGGGGGACGCAACGCTTTATCTGAAATCCGGGCTCGCACCAGCCGTCGATGGCGCGAACGCAGATGCCACCTCGGACCACGCGGGCAATAACGAAGCGATCGCGATAAGCCGGCCGCAGCCGGGCACCTGGTATCTGCGCGTCCGCGCGAAGCAGGCGGCCAGCCATCTGGCGGTACAGGGCAGCTACGCACTTTGAGTATTGCGCCGCGTGCCAGCGGGCCCTGGCTCCCGCCGGGGCTCGTCCGGCCAGGTTTTCGATCTGGATGTCTATATGGCCGAACGTATGAGCTTATGCGCATCGATCATTTCGTTGCCCGCCGAAAACCCGGCAACCTGCCTGTGTCCATCCGGACCAACGGCGCCCTAGCACGCCACTGACGCTCTCTGAATGCTTGGCATGGGACAAAGCCATCAGGGTGAAGCGCGCAGGCGCCCACGCCATCCCCATCCGCCATTGGAGTCCGACCTTGAAACGCCTTGGCCCGACCTTGCTGCTCGCCATCGCCGGCTTTGCTTTCGGCGCCACCGTCCAGGCGCAGGACGTGCGCCTGCTCAACGTCTCCTTCGACCCCACCCGCGAGCTCTACAAGGACGCCGACACCGCCTTCGCCGCCTCCTGGAAGCGCCAGACCGGCAAGGATGTGCGCATCACCACCTCCAACGGCGGCTCCGGCAAGCAGTCGCGCGCGGTGCAGGACGGCCTGGAAGCGGACGTGGTCACCCTGGCCCTGGCCTGGGACATCGACGTGCTGGCCGACCGCGGTCTGCTGGCCAAGGACTGGCAGTCGCGCCTGCCCGAGCACAGCACGCCCTACACCTCGACCGTGGTGTTCCTGGTGCGCAAGGGCAATCCCAAGGGCATCCGCGACTGGCCCGACCTGGTCCGCGACGGCGTGCAGGTGATCACGCCCAATCCCAAGACCTCCGGCGGTGCCCGCTGGAACTTCCTGGCCGCCTGGGGCTGGGCGCAGCGGCAGCCCGGCGGCAATGCGGACAAGGCGCGCGCCTACGTGGCCCAGCTCTACAAGCACGTGCCGGTGCTGGACACCGGCGCGCGCGGCGCCACCAACACCTTCGTCCAGCGCGGCATCGGCGACGTGCTGATTGCCTGGGAGAGCGAGGCGCTGCAGGCCCGGCAGGAGCTGGGCGCGGACAAGTTCGACGTGGTCGTGCCCTCGCTGACCATCCTGGCCGAACCTCCGGTGGCCGTGGTCGACAAGGTGGTCGACAAGCACGGCACCCGCGCGGTGGCCGAGGCCTATCTCAAGTTCCTGTACTCGCCGGAGGGCCAGGCCCTGGTGGCCAGGCATTACTACCGCACGCGCGATGCGGCCGCGGCGGCGAAGTACGGCTCGACCTTTCCGCCGGTGAAGACCTTCACCCTGGCCGAGCAGTTCGGCGACTGGCGCAAGGCGCAGGCCACGTATTTCGCCGACGGCGGCATCTACGACCAGCTCAGCGAAGCGGGGCACTGAGGCCATGAGCCGCCGCGCCCTGCCCGGATTCGGCCTCAGCCTGGGCGTCACCCTGGCCTGGCTGGGCGGGATCGTGCTGCTGCCGCTGACGGCGCTGGCCTGGAAGGCGGCCAGCCTGGGCCCGTCCTTGTGGTGGCAGCACCTGGGCACGCGCCGGGTATTGCTGGCCCTGCAATTGAGTTTCGGCGGAGCGCTGGCGGCGGCCGCGATCGACCTGCTGCTGGGCCTGCTGCTGGCCTGGGTGCTGGTGCGCTACCGCTTCCCGCTGCGCCGCGTATGCGATGCCCTGATCGACCTGCCTTTCGCGCTGCCCACCGCCGTGGCCGGCATCGCGCTTACCGCGTTGTACGCACCCAATGGCTGGATCGGGCACCTGCTGCAGCCGCTGGGCGTGCAGGTGGCCTATACGCGGCTGGGCGTGCTGCTGGCGATGGTCTTCGTCGGTTTGCCGTTCGTGGTGCGCACCCTGCAGCCGGTCATCGAGAGCCTGGAGCGCGAAGTGGAAGAAGCCGCGCTTACCCTCGGCGCCTCGCCCTGGCAGAGCTTCCGCCGCGTGCTGCTGCCGCTGCTTGCGCCCACCTTGCTCACCGGCTTTGCGCTGGCGCTGGCGCGGGCGGTGGGCGAATACGGTTCGGTCATCTACATCTCCGGCAACCTGCCGATGCGCACGGAAATCGTGCCGCTGCTGATCGTGCAGAAGATCGATGCCGGCGACGACACCGCACCGGCCGCGCTGCTGGGCGCGGTGATGCTCGCCGTGTCTTTGCTGGTGCTGCTGGCGGTGAACGGCCTGCAGCGCTGGAGCCGGCGCTGGAGCGTGGTGTCCTGATGGCTGCCGTCGCCGCCCATGCCGTGCATCATCCCGCCAGCCGTTCGCGCAGCGAACGCTGGCGGCACGCCACGCTGATCGCGCTCGCCTTGCTGTGCGTCGGCGGCCTGCTGGTGCTGCCGCTGCTGGCGGTATTCGCCGAGGCCTTCGCCAAGGGCTGGCCGGTGTTCGCCGCTGCCGTGACAGACCCCGATGCGCTGGCCGCGGTGCGCCTGACGCTGACCGTCGCCGCCATCGCGGTGCCGGCGAATACCGTGTTCGGCCTGGCCGCCGCATGGTTGCTGACGCACCACCAGTTCCGCGGCAAGGGGTTGCTGGAGGCCCTGATCGACCTGCCGTTCTCGGTGTCGCCGGTGGTCGCCGGCCTGGTCTGCGTGCTGGTCTACGGCGTGCACGGCTGGTATGGCGGCTGGCTGGAGGCTCACGGCCTGCGCGTGATCTTCGCCTGGCCCGGCCTGGTGCTGGCCACGGTGTTCGTGGCGTTCCCGTTCGTCGCGCGCGAGCTGATCCCGTTGATGCAGGCGCAGGGCAGCGACGAGGAACTGGCGGCCCGTACGCTCGGCGCCGGTGGCTGGCAGATCTTTTTCCGCGTCACCCTGCCCAGAATCCGCTGGGCCCTGCTGTATGGCGTGCTGCTGTGCACCGCGCGCAGCATGGGCGAGTTCGGCGCCGTATCGGTGGTGTCGGGACATCTCCCCGGCCTCACCAATACGCTGCCGCTGCAGGTGGACCAGGTCTACAACGGCGGCAGCGACAGCGCGATCGCTTCGTCCTTCGCGCTGGCTTCGCTGCTGGCCTGCCTGGGACTGGTCACGCTGCTGGCCAAGTGGCTGATGGAATCGCGCCATGGCGGCGAACTGGCGCACTCCCCCCGACGTTCCGAGTCTTCCGCATGAGCCTTTCGATCCGCCAGCTCACCCGCCGCTACGGCGCCTTCGCCGCGCTGGACGATTTCTCGCTCGACATCGCCGAGGGTGAATTCGTTGCGCTGCTGGGGCCGTCCGGTTCCGGCAAGAGCAGCCTGCTGCGCATCCTCGCCGGCCTGGACGATCCGGACCGCGGCGACGTGCTGCGCGATGGCACCGACCTGCTCGCGCTGCCGGCCCAGCGCCGCGATATCGGTCTCGTGTTCCAGCATTACGCACTGTTCCCGCACATGACCGTGGCGGACAACATCGCCTTCGGCCTGCGCGTGCGGCCGCGTGCGCGCAGGCCCTCGCGCCGCGACATCGCCGCGCGCGTGGACGACCTGCTGCGCCGCGTGCAGCTGGAGGAACTGGGCCGCCGCTATCCGGCCCAGCTTTCCGGCGGCCAGCGCCAGCGCGTCGCCCTGGCGCGTGCCCTCGCGGTGGAGCCGTCGCTGCTCCTGCTCGACGAACCCTTCGGTGCGCTCGACGCCCAGGTACGCGGCACGCTGCGCCTGTGGCTGCGCGAGCTGCAGCGTTCGCTCGGCCTCACCACGGTGCTGGTCACGCACGATCAGGACGAGGCGCTGGAACTGGCCGACCGGGTGGTGGTGATGAATCGCGGACGCATCGAACAGGTCGGCACGCCAGGCGAGATCTATCGCGAGCCGGCCACGCCGTTCGTGCACGGCTTCGTCGGCCGCGCCAACCGGCTTCGCGGCCACGTCGAGCGCGACCGCCTGCATCTGGGCGGACACGTATTCCAGGGCGAGTTGCCGGCCGAGCTCGCCGGCCGCGAAGTCGAAGCCTGGCTGCGGCCGGAACATCTGGCGCTCGCCTCCCGCGGCCTGGCCGGATGGAGCGGCCGGCTGCAGCACCTGGACCTGGCTGGCCCGGTGGCCCGTGCCCGGCTGGCGATGCATGGCGAAGGCCTGGTGCTGGAGGCCGAATGGAACGCCGCCGAGGTAGCGGCGCACGCCCTTGCCGTTGGGGACGTGGTGACGGTCCAGCCGCGTGAATTCACCCTGTTCACCGACGCTGCCGCCGGCGCCCGCCGCCACCGCTTCGTGCCGGCGCCCGCCGGCCCGCACACCGATTCGCACCCGATCGACTTCGCCGCCTGGCTGCACCGCAAGGCCTGAGCGGACTGGCACGCTTCCCCGCGAAGCTGCGGCAGGGTGCCGCATAGGGTCGGTTTTGGCCGCATGTCCACCATCGCGGCGGGTGGGCGTTGCCCACCGTGAGGCGCGGCGTCCGTGTTTCCTGAGATTTCTGGGTGAATTCACCAGGAAACGCTGGAAATTTGGCGGCCAGTCTTTCAAGGGGCTTGCATCCGCCCAGGCGGATAGACGTCTTTTCATGACGAATAGGACTGGACTGGAATTATTCCTATGACCAATGGTCTAGCCGTCCGCCATGGCACGCTTCTTTCTTACGTCATCCGCAAGACAGATAACCGATGCACACTGACGTTGACCGCTGGCGCGTGGCAAAATAAGCGTCCGGACGCGGTGGGTTTTACGCAGTAGATACTTCTTAGGGCTCGATCTCTCGCCCAGCTCACGCCACCAATCGAGCGTGAAGCGCATCACACATTTCAAGACTTGCTTCTTTGTTACCGGTCCGACGACGTAACCCGCGGGCTTTTTCGTTCGATCATTGCAGCTTGATGCCCTTGCCGCCGGAGAGCAGGACGCCGGGGAGGCGAGCGGCGCAGGGGTGGCGATCAACGATTGAGCACAGGCGGCCGACGCAAACGGTCGGAGGACGATGGCGACGACGGGGAGGGAGGCTATGCAGGAGGAATCGATCCGGTTCGTATGGTGGCGCCACCTGCTGGTGGCCGTCGGCTATGCCGCCGCGTACGTCTTGCTGCGCAGTGTTTCGGTATCCAACTGGAACCTGCCCGCCAGCCTGCGCCTTGCCGCGCTGCTGCTGGTGCCCATGCGTTACTGGCCCGCGCTGGTGCTCGGCGAGGCGATGCCCGTCGCTTACCAGGCCTGGCTCAGCCACGGCATGTTCGGCTGGGCCTGGGCGAGCTTCGCCGCCTTCCCGCCGATGGCGCTGTGCGCGCCTTTCATGGCCTGGTTCCGCCGCCGCACCATGGTCGTGCAGGCGGATGGGCGCGTCGATATTCCCGCCGTGCTGACCGCGGCTGTGGCCTGCGCCGTGCTCACGGCCGCCGGCAACGTCGCCGCGCTGGCCTCGGTGCACATGCCCGCGGGGCAGCCCGCGCCGGCGATCACTGCGCGCATCGTGTTCGGTTACTTCCTGGGCAATTACCTCGGCGCGCTGACCCTGGCCCCGCTGGCGCTCGCCGTGCGCGGCTGGCTGGCCGGTACGCGTCCGGCTGTGGCCTGGGCATCGCTGCGCCGCAGCGGCCTGCTGCGCGACGGCGCGATGAGCCTGCTGCTGCCGCTCACGGCACTGGCCGGCATCGGCTACGCCAGCGAGAACGCGGATGCCATGCAGGTCTGCCGCATCGCGATGTTCGTGCCGGTGGCCTGGCTCACCCTGCGCCATGGCTGGCGCGGTGCGGCTTTCGGCGGCGCCGCGGCCAGCTGCGCGGTGGCGCTCACCTCCACCATCGTGCGCGATCCTTCGGTGATCCAGGCGCAGGCGATCATCGCCTTCGCCATCTCCACCTTGCTGATGCTCGGCACGCGCCTGGCGCAGACCGCCAGCGGCGAAGCCAGTGCGCAGCGCGAGCGCGTCGACCGCGAATACGGCCTGCTGCTCGCGCAGCAGGGCCTGTACCAGGAAGAGCTGCGCATGAAGCATGCGGCCGAGGCCCTGGAGCAGGTGCGCCAGTCCATGCGCGACATGCAGAACCGCCTGCTCGACCATCTGCGCGACCGCATCCCCGCCAACGAAGAGCGTGCCTATACGCGGCAGGCCGCCTTGGCCCAGCACGAGATGCATCGCCTCACCAATGCGCTGTATCCGCGCGTGTGGCGCGAGCAGGGCGAGACCTCGACGGTGCAGCTGCGCGACGGACCGGTGGCGATGGCCGCGGCCGCGATCGGCGCTACCTACGAATGCGAATTGGTGGGCCAGGATCTCGAGCATCTGGCCTCCGACGTGCACATGACGCTGTACCGCCTGGCCGGCGAATCGCTGGTGTACGCGCTGAGCCGCCAGGCCACGCGCCATGTGGACCTGGTGATCCGCGGCGGCCACAGCCAGGGCATGCGCTGGGTGGTGATGCGCATGGATTGCCATCGCGCGTCGGCCACCGATGGCGGGATGCGCCTGGCGCAGGACCAGTGGAAGAAGGCGATGTCGCTGCTGGGCACCAGCGGGCAGGGGATCGAGACGATCCGCGAGCGTGCGCAGATTTATGGTGGCGATGCGCATGTGCGGGAGAATCCGCTGGGGTTGCGGGTGACGGTGTTGTTGCATGATGCCTTGCGGGGGCGGGTGGATGGGGCGCGGGTGTCCGCACCCTGAGGGTTAGGGCCTGCGGCGGCTTTTTTTCGCCTTGCGAGTGCTGAGTATGTGTCCCTCTCCTCTTCGTGGAGAGGGGCGGGGGGGCTGAGTTCACCGCACCCTCCAATCCTCGTCATTCCGGCGTAGGCCGGACGAGCGCGTAGCGCGAAGAACGCCCGCAGGGCGGCCCCGAAGGGGTGAGCGAAGCGAATCATCCAGTGACGGTATCGCGCGGTTGTCGCGTTGACGTTGGTGAGTCTCGCCTACGGCGAGTGTTTCGTGCCGCTGCCGCGGCCCGACTTACTTTCTCTTGCGTGCCCAAGAGAAAGTAAGCAAAGAGAAGGGCACCCTGCTTGGCGCCCTCAGCAGCGCAGCTGCTGAGGGTCCGTGAGGGCTGGCCGGGCTTTTTGACAGGGCATCCATGCCCTGATCAAAAAGGCGGGGACATCGTGTCCCCGCCCCCTGCGGGGCCTTTTCGTCCAGCCCTCACCGCCGGCGCCAAGGGGCCCGGTAGATCAAGATCAAGATCAAGATCAACTGCGAAAGCACACTGAGCATCGGGCTTCGCCCTCGCTCGGGTTGTGTGCGTTGTGATTGCATTCCTGCACAAAAACATGGGCGCGGGTGTTTTCACCCGCGCCCATAACATTGCTTCAAAACAATTAGCTCAGTTCACGCGCGAACTGCACTCCACCGGATCGCTGCAAGTCGAATCCACCGCCTGCATCGTCATCACGCTGTTCGCCTGCGGGGTCACCTGCACCTTGACGTCGTTGTCCTGGTAGACGATCTCGCCCTGCGTGTTCGCGGGAGCGGGCTGCGGGTCTTGGGGTGTGGCGACGCGGGAGGCGTCGGTGCCGATGGGCAGGACCAGGAAGCTGCCGCCCTGGGCGGCGAAGGCGGCGCGCACATTGCCGTTGAGGTCGTTGATCTGTACGTAGCGAATGCCGTTGCGTTCGAATACATAGACGTGCCAGCGCGGACTCGAACTCACGTCTTGTGCATTCGGCCAGGATTGGCCCAGGCCATTCTGATTGGCTGCGATGGCAGGTGCGCTGACCGCCATTCCCGCCAGCAGCGCGATAGCTGCGAGCGCCTTGAAACCGAAAGTCGGCAGATGCCGCATATGCGTCCCCTCCATTTGCAAACTGTGAATTTTAGAAAGATGCCGTAATAAAGCATCTGATTTCAACCAGCACCACGGCGTGGCACTGTGCTGTGGTTTGCGCTTCCGGGCGGGAAGCTACAAGTGGCAAAATGTGAACTGCGTCAAAAGATTGATCAAAACTTCGCCAAGTTCACGTGAATCCGAGGGCCTGTCGCTATTGAGCTTTGTGAAAAGCGGGAATTAATACTTGGTTCGTTTCGTAACGATTATTCCCATTTCACCTCATAATCATCGATATTTCACCCAGGGAAAATGTACCCCGAAATCCACTCGAATATCCCAGCAATCAAGGCGGCGCGAGAACACGCCCCGCCATTAGAGATAAACGCATTAATCCCCATTCCCCCTTCCTGAAAATCAGCGCTTCATCCGCTTGGCCAAGGCCATCGCATCGAATGGCGCACGCACTTTCTGGTCATTGTCGAAATACACATACACATCGCGCGCGGCGCGCTTCGGCGGTTTGCTGTCGGGCGATGCAAGCCTTGCATGGCGCGGCTGCG
This sequence comes from Dyella marensis, assembly GCF_049532885.1. Lineage (NCBI taxonomy): Bacteria > Pseudomonadati > Pseudomonadota > Gammaproteobacteria > Lysobacterales > Rhodanobacteraceae > Dyella > Dyella marensis. The sequence goes on along the minus strand of NZ_CP064029.1, from coordinate 2,888,846 downwards.
CGCCACGCATCCATGCCTGCAACCGCGCGCTCCATGCGCGCAGCGCCGCAGGCGAATAACCGCTGGCGTAAAGCTTCTTGTCGCCATGCAGGCGCAGATACATGAAGCCGGCGGTGACGTCTTCCAGCAGGGGCCAGCGCTTCGCCGTATCGGCTACCACCAGCGCCACGCCATGCCGGCGCAATTGCGCGACAAAGGCCGGGTCGCGGAAGCTCTCGTGCCTGACTTCCATCGCATGGCGCAGGCGCCGCCGCCGATCCGTCTCCCAGGCAGTTTTCGATGCCGGCAGATCCGCATGGCGCCGCGCCAAGGCGGCGGCGCTTTCGGTGTCCTTCGGCAATTGCGCGAGAAACGCTTCCAGCACGCCCTCGTCATAACGCAGGCTCGGCGGCAGCTGCCACAGGATCGGTCCCAGCTTCTCGCGCAGGCACAGCACCCCGGAGGCGAAGAAATTCGCCAGGCCCTGTTCGGCGTTGCGCAGGCGCCGCAGATGCGTCACATAGCGCGGCGCCTTCACCGCGAAGACGAAGCCACGCGGCGTGTCGTCACGCCAGCGCGCATAGCTGGACGGACGCTGCAGGCTGTAGAACGAGCCATTGATCTCGATGCTGGCGAGCTGGCGCGAAGCGTAGGCAAGCTCCTCGCGCTGCGGCAGGTCGTCCGGATAGAACACGCCACGCCATGGCGCATAGCGCCAGCCCGAGATGCCGATGCGCGCCTTGGCCATGCGCGGGCCTCGCTAGCGCACGCCGGTGTCGCGCTTGGCCGCCTTGTCGGTGGCTTTCTCGCCTTCACGGATCTTGCGGTCGCGGTCCTTCTGGCCTTTACGGTCCTGGCGGGCCACGGCGTTGACGTTGCGGTCGCCGCTGCCGTGCGGGCGGTTGGCGGGTGGTTTGGGCATGTGAGGTACCTCGCTTCAATCTTCGGCGCCGAACAGGCCGGCCAGCACCTGGCGCGCCGTCTGGCGCACCACGCCGGCGCGGTCGGTATCGCCGCCGGCCAGGGCGCTCAGGTAGTGGCGGGCCTGCTCCCAGTTCACGTGCGGCGGCAGCGGCGGCACGTCCGGATCGGTCTCGGCCTGGATCACCACCGGGCCGTCCGCCGCGAAGGCGGCACGCCACGCCTCGGCGATCTGCTCGGGGCGATCCACGCACAGGCCGCGAAATCCCAGCAGCTCGCCGTAGCGCGCATAAGGGAACGGTTCGACGTCCTGCGCCGCGTCGAATTTCGGATCGCCGGCCAGCGCGCGCTGTTCCCAGGTCACCTGGTTCAGATCGCGGTTGGACACCACCAGCACCACGAAACGCGGATCGCTCCAGCGCTTGCAGTACTGCTTGACGGTGACCAGTTCGGCATTGCCGTTCATCTGCATCGCGCCGTCGCCGACGATGGCCAGCACCGGCCGGTCCGGCCAGGCCATCTTCGCGGCGATCGCATAAGGCACGCCGCCGCCCATGGTGGCCAGGCCGCCGGAGAGGGAGGCGAGCATGCCATCGCGCAGCTTCACGTCGCGCGCGAACCAGCCGGTGTGCGAACCGCAATCGCCGCAGACGATGACGTTGTCGGGCAAGTGCGCGGACAACTCCCAGAACACGCGTTGCGGGTTGATCGGCGTAGCCGGCGCCATGGCGCGGTCTTCCAGCAGGCGCCACCATTTGCGCACGTTCAATTCGATGCGCTCGCGCCAGTCCGGATTGCGCTTCTCGCGCAGCAATGGCAGCAGGCGGCGGATCGTCGCGGCCGCATCGCCTACCAGGTTCACTTCCGCCGGGTAGCGCAGCGACATGTTGCGCGGCGCGATATCGATCTGCACCGCGCGCGCCTGGCCGTCCGGCGGCAGGAATTCCGAATACGGGAACGTGGTGCCGATCATCAGCAGCGTGTCGCAACCGTTCATCAGCGCCCAGCTCGGCTTGCTGCCGAGCAGGCCGATCGGGCCGGTCACGTAAGGCAGATCGTCCGGCAACACGGTCTTGCCCAGCAATGCCTTGGCCACGCCGGCATCGAGCCGTTCGGCCAGTTCGCGCACTTCCGCCGACGCGTCAAGCGCGCCCGCGCCGACCAGGATGGCGACGCGCTGGCCCGCATTGATCACCGAGGCGGCGCGCTCCATTTCCATGGCCGTCGGTTGCGGATGGGGCAGGGCAAGGCCGACGCCGGAATACACGTTGCCATGCTTGCGCGGCGGACTGGGCACGGCAGGCAGCAGTTGCAGATCGTGCGGCACCACCACCACCGCAACGGCGCGTTCGGCCTGCGCGATGCGGATCGCGCGGTCCAGCACGTGGCGCACCTGCGCTGGCGTGGTGACGGTTTCCACGTAGTTGGCGACGTCCTTGAACAGCGATTGCAGATCCACTTCCTGCTGGTAGTCGCTGCCCAGCGCCGAGCGTGCCTGCTGGCCGACGATGGCCAGCACCGGCATATGGTCCAGCCGCGCGTCGTAAAGGCCATTGAGCAGATGGATGGCGCCTGGCCCTGACGTGGCCAGGCATACGCCGATCTGTCCGGTGAACTTCGCGTGCCCGCAGGCCATGAACGCCGCCATTTCCTCGTGGCGCACACGCACGTAGTCGAAGCGGTCCGCGGCGCGGCCCATCGCGCCCATCAAGCCGTTGATGCCGTCGCCCGGATAACCGAATACGCGCTTGATGCCCCAGTCGCTGAGGCGTTCGAGAATGAAATCGCCGACGGTATGCATGCTGCCGCAGTGTGGGCACGCACGGTTCAAATCCGCGGCACGCGCCCGTGAACGGGCTGTTGCACGCGAAGCATGCGCTGGCGAGCAGCCGCATTCATCGCACGTTATTTGCCATACGCAATGTCGTCGCGCTCTTCACGATCGACCAACATGATGTCGACTTCGTTCTGACTAGATTTCCAGCGCACCTCGACATCAGGAGTCCACGCATGAACGAACGGAACCGGCGCTCGAACCTCCGCGTCGCAGCCAAGCTCTCGGCCGCCGTGCTGCTCGCCTGCGGCAGCGGCGCCGCCGCCGCGCAGCAATCGCCCGCGCTGGATAACGTCAGCGTGTGGCTGGGCGGCTTCTATGCCAACACGGATACGAGAATCAGCGCGAATGACCGCAATAACCTGGTCCGCGGCCATATCAATCTGGAAGACGACCTCGGTTTTCCCGATCACAAGCTCAGCCCGCGCGCACGCGTCGACGTGCTGCTCGGCGAACACCAGGGCTTCTCGTTCGATTACTACACGATCAATCGCGAGGAAACGCGCTATATCGCCCGCGCCATCGATTATCGCGGCGTGACGTATGGCGCTTCGGCCAAGGTCAGCGGCAAATTGAATTTCGATTTCGGCAGCGCCGCATATCACTGGTGGTTCGGCAGCGGCAATGGCGTATTCGGCCTCGGTGTCGGCGCTGCGTACTACGGTGTCAGTACGCGGCTGAGCGGCGAGGCAACCGTGCTCGGGCAGACGGCGCAGGCCACCGCCAAGAGCGACGACAACGCCTGGGCGCCGATGCTGCGGCTGGGCTGGCGCTATGCGATCAACGACCAGTTCCGCGTGTATGTGGATGCCTCGGGCGTGAAGAAGAACGGCGGCAAGCTGGGCGGCCATATCTACAACGGGGCGGTCGGGCTGGAATGGTTTCCCTGGAAGAACGTCGGCGTGGGCGCGGAGTACGGCTACACCAAGATCAAGATCAAGCAGCGCCACAATGCGTATGACGACCAGCTGGATATGAAGGTCAATGGGCCTTCGCTGTTCCTGCGGCTGCGTTTCTGAAACGCTACCCTCGCGCGTAGGTTGGGGTGAGCCAGAGGCGAACCCCAACGCATTGCATCGTGGTCGCATTGTTGGGGTTCGCCTTCGGCTCACCCCAACCTACGCCGTGCGGCGTGGCGTTCTTTCAGCGCCGCCGGTGGCCGGCCCGCTTTGCCGCCTTCTTCGCCGGGGCTTTCTGCTTCGACCTCGCCGCCGCCTTCTTGGCTGGCGCCTTCTTTGCCGCCGGCGTCCGCTTGTTATCCGACAAGCTCTTCTGCAGCAGCGACATGAAGTCCACCACATTGGTCGCCGTTTCCTCGGCCGGCTCTTCCTCCCGTTCCACCGGCGTGACCACGCCCTTGGATTTCATCCGCTTCTCGATGGTCTTCTTCAGCCGGTCGCGGTATTCGTCCTTGTAATCGTCGGCTTTCCACTTCGTACTCATCGCCTCGATCAGCTGCTCGGCCATGTCCATCTCGCGCGCAGAGATGCGGTAATGCGAGGGTGCCTGGTCCGGAATGCTGTACTCGCTGGCGTCGACGATCTCCTGCGGATAGCGCAGCAGCATCAGGTACAGCGCCTTGTCGCGCGGCACCACCTCGCACAGGTATTCGCGCGAGCGGATCACCACCCGCGCGATGCCCACCCGGCCGGTGCGCGCCAGGATCTCGCGCAGCAGTACATAGCCCTTCTCGGATTTTTTCGCCGGCACCAGCACGTAGGGCTTCTCGACATACTCCGGCCCCACGGCATCGGCCTCGACGAAAGCTTCGATCTCCACCATCTCCTTGCTTTCCGAGCGGGCGGCCTGCACGTCCTCCGGCTCCAGCACCACATAGCTGCCTTTCTTGTATTCGAAGGCGCGCACGATGTCTTTCCACGGCACTTCCTCGCCGGTCTCGGTATTGACGCGCTCATAGCGGATCGGCGCGTTGTTGCGTCCGTCCAGCATGCGGAAATGCAGGTCCACGTTGCGCTCCGCGGGCATCAGCGACATCGGGATATTCAACAGGCCGAACGAAAGCGAGCCGTTCCAGATCGGACGAGGCATGGCGAGGCCACCCGGATAGCGGAAGGGGGATCGCAGCAAAGCGTGGCACGGGTAAAGCGGGCGTGACCGCTGCGTGTCCACTGTACCGATGCCGGCTATCAACCTTATGGTCACAGCCGCAGCACTAGGCTGGCCCCACTGCCGGCGCGGCGCCGGCGCCGGCCGGTCCCGCCATGAAACTTCAGGAATATCGACGCAAGCGCAACTTCCGGCACACCGCCGAGCCGCCGCCCACGGCGCGCGCCAAGGCCGGCGGCAGCATCTTCGTGGTGCAGAAGCACGCGGCGCGGCGGCTGCACTACGACTTCCGCCTGGAGATCGACGGTGTGCTGAAGAGCTGGGCGGTGCCGAAGGAACCCAGCTTCGATCCTTCGGTAAAGCGCCTGGCGGTGGAGGTGGAAGACCATCCGCTGGCCTACGCGGATTTCGAAGGCGATATTCCCGAAGGCAACTACGGTGCCGGCCACGTGGATTGCTACGACCGCGGCGTGTGGTCCGCCGAGGGCGATGTCGACCAGCAGCTGCGCAAGGGGCATCTGCATTTCACCTTGCATGGGCAGCGGCTGAAAGGCAGCTGGCATCTGGTGCGCGGGCACCGCAAGGAGCGGCAACCGTCGTGGTTCCTGATCAAGGCGCACGACCGCTATGCGGTCGAGGACGGCGAGGCAGCCGGGCCGGCGGCGAGCGAGAGCGCGAAGAAAGGCATGGCGAAGAAGACAGCGGGCAAGAAAGCGGTACCCGCCGCGGCGAAGCATGCCAAGGCCAGCCGCCAGCGCACCGCCCGGCGCGCCTCGCTCGCCACGCTGGCCAAGCAGGCCGCCGCGCTGCCGGGTGCGCGCAAAGCCGCCATCCAGGCCGAATACTTCGCGCCGGAACTGTGCCGCCTGGTCGAACAGCCACCCCGCGGCGACCAGTGGCTGCACGAAGTGAAATGGGACGGCTACCGCCTGCTCGCCGCCATCGCCGACGGCGAAGTCACCTTGTGGTCGCGCAACCGCATCGCCTGGACCGGCCGCGTGCCGGCCATCGTGCATGCGCTGGAGCTGCTGGGCCTGGACAGCGCGCGCCTGGACGGCGAGCTGATCGCCATCCGCCATGGGCACAGCGACTTCGGCACGCTGCAGCAGGTGCTGTCCGGCGAATCGCGCGCGCCGCTGATGTACGCGATCTTCGACCTGATCCATCTGCAGGGCCACGACCTCAGCCGCGTGCCGCTGCACGAGCGCAAGCAGCTGCTGCAGCGCCTGCTGGCCGCCGCGCCCGATACGCAGCACCAGCTGCTGTTCAGCGCCCACCACACCGGTGGCGGCGAGGGCATGTTGCAGCTGGCCGAAAAATGGAAGGTCGAAGGCATCGTCTCCAAGCTGGCCGACTCGCCCTACCGCGGCGGCCGCGGCGACGACTGGCGCAAGTCCAAGCTGATGCAAAGCGACGAGTTCGCGGTAGTCGGCTACACCCCGGGCAAGGGGACGCGCGAGGGTTTCGGTTCGCTGCTGCTGGGCCGGCCCAATGCCAAGGGCGGCTGGGATTTCGCCGGCCGCGTGGGCACCGGTTTCGGCGCGGAGCAGCTGCGGCAGATAGCCGCGCAACTGCGTCGGCACATACGCAAATCGCCGCCGGTGGAACAGGACACCATCGATCCCCTGCTGCGCCAGGCCACGTGGGTGGCGCCCGCCGTGGTGGTGGAGGTGTATTTTCGCGGCTACGGCAACCACGGCCTGCTGCGCCAGCCCAGCCTCAAGACGGTGCGCCTGGACAAGGACATCGGCGACCTGGGCCAGGGCGAGGGCGAGCGCGAGCGCGAACGCGAACGCGCATCCGCCGCATCGGCCAGGCCATCGAAACGCAGGCGCGGCGCCTCGTCCGCGCAGGAGCCAGCCATGGTGACCATTACCCATCCCGAGCGCGTGATCTATGCCGACCTGGGCATCACCAAGCAGGACGTCGCCGATTACTACCAGTCCGTGATGCCGGTGTTTCTGCCGGGCGTGGCCGGCCGGCCGGTCTCGGTGCTGCGCTGCCCCGAAGGCACCGCGGGCGACTGCTTCTTCCAGAAGCACATGATGAAAGGCCTGCACCACGTGCGCGGCGCGAAGCTGAAAGAACAGCGCGGCGACAGCGCGATCTATCTATGCCCCGACGACGCGGAGGCGGTGATGGAGCTGGTGCAGTTCGGCGTCCTCGAATTCCATCCCTGGGGTGCGCTGGCCAGCGATCCGGAGCACGCCGACGTGATGGTGTTCGACCTCGACCCCGCGCCCGACGTGAAGTGGCCGCGCGTGGTGGCGGCCGCGCGCCTGGTGCGCAAGCTGCTGGGGCAGGTGGGCCTGGCGTCCTTCCTGCGCACCACCGGCGGCAAGGGCCTGCACGTGGTGGTGCCGTTGCGCCCGGCCTGCGCGTGGGCGCAGGTCAAGGGCTTCGCGCATGCGTTTGCCGATGCCCTGGCGCGCGCCTGGCCGGACGAATTCATCGCCCAGGCCAGCAAGAGCCGCCGCGAAGGGCTGATCTTCGTCGACTACCTGCGCAATGCCCGCGGCTCGACCAGCATCGCCTCGTACTCGCTGCGCGCGCGCAAGGGCGCGCCGGTGGCGATGCCGCTGCGCTGGGACGAGCTGGGGAAATTGAAAGGCGGCGATGCGTTCGATATCCGCACGGCCGTGCAGCGGCTGAAGCGGCAGCGCAAGGATCCGTGGGAGGGTTTCGGCGAGATCGAGCAGGGCATCGAGGATATCGATGCAAGCCTGCTGTCGATGTAGGCGATCCCGCGGCGCAGGTCGGGGTGAGCGCAGCGAACCCGAACGCGGTGTTCCGGTGCCGGGCACGTTGGGGCTCGCCTTTGGCTCACCCCAACCTACGCCATGCGTAGCGGGTGCCGTGCTTACGAATGCAGCATGTGCTTCATCCGGCTCATCTGATCGTGCCCGCTGCGCACCGAGATATTCGCGTCGGCGATGATGGCCTTCGTATCCTGCGTCACCTCGCCATCCTCCAGCGCGTGCTCGAACTTGTGCTTGATGTGGTCCTCGCCGCGTTCGACCTCGTCGATCACCGCCGCGTCGCTCTTGCTCAGGCTGTTGCGTAGATTGGTGAATACCCGATGCGCCGAGGCCAGCACGGTGCCGCTGTCCTCCGGCTTGCCGCCGAGGAAGGCCACGCGCTGCTGCAGCTTGCCCACCACCTGTTCGCGCTCGGCCGCGCGGTCGCGGAACAGGCTGGCCAACTGCGAGCTCTTGGCGTCCTTGGACGCTTCGGCGTAGCCGTCGGCGCTGTCGAGCGTGGTGGCGATGAGGTCGTTGAGAACCTTGACGTCGTGCTGGTTGGTGGCAGTCATGGATAGTCTCCGCTAAGGGGGGATGAATGTCCGGTGGCGGACAGCGCCGCATGGCACGGTTGCTGCTGCGTTCAAGCTGCCACCGAAGACAGGAGAAACGTCATGTCGCTGTCGATGATCCTCTTGATCGTGCTCGTTCTGTTGCTGATCGGTGCCGTGCCGGCCTGGCCCTACAGCCGTGCCTGGGGTTACGGGCCCAGCGGCGGACTCGGCGTACTGCTGATCATCGTGATCGTGCTGCTCCTGACGGGCGTGCTGTGAACCCTCACGCCTCGCCGATGCGGCGGCAGTGCCGCCGCATCGGGTATCGCAACATCCATGCCAGCGTTCGCCAGCGCGTCATTGGCGCCAGGGCGGCGCGCGGCCGCGCGGATGGCTGCGCGCTGCTGGTAGTAAGTGCAAGCGAAGGAAGAAATTACACGCCGGCTCTCGCGCCGGCCGGGCAGGCTGACACGGCGTGGCGACGCGCTGTCGACCATGCGTTCACCGGCGGGAACAGGGAGGCTCGTCATGGCCTGGTGCCGCACCTAGGGCTTGTGTGCCAGCTCGTCGTCGGTCGACGCGTAGCGGGCGAGCTTGTTGTAGATGGTCTTGAGGCTGATGCCCAGCACGTCGGCGGTGCGCGCCTTGTCGTAGTTGAAGTACTCCAGCGTGCCGAGCAGCGCGCGCTTTTCCATTTCCTCCAGCGACATGCCCACGTGCATGTCGAAGCGGGTGCGGTCGCGCAGCGGCGCGTCCATCGCCTGCAGCGACGCGGGTATGTCGATCGAATCTTCCGCCAGCACGAAGGCGCGCTGGATCACGTGGCGAAGTTCGCGCACATTGCCGGGCCAATGGTGCGCCAGCAGCCGCGTCATGGCGTCGGCGGAAAACTGCTTGTTGGTGCCATAGCGCTCGTTGAGCCGCTCCAGCAGGTGCGCCGCGACATAGGGAATGTCGTCCGGATGCTCGCGCAGCGCCGGCATGCGGATGGGAAAATCCATCAGCCGGTAGTACAGGTCCTGGCGCAGCAGGCCCTGGTCGACCGCCTCCGCCGGCACGCGGTTGCAGGCCGCCACCACGCGCACGTCCACCGGCTGGCTCTTGTTCGAGCCGACGCGGGTGACGCGCCGTTCCTCCAGCACGCGCAGCAGATGCGTCTGCAGCGCCAGCGGCATCTCGGTGAATTCGTCCAGGAACAAGGTGCCGCCCTCGGCCTGTTCGAAATAGCCGGCATGGTCGCGCACCGCTCCGGTAAAGCTGCCGCGCTCGTGGCCGAACATCTCGCTGGGCAGCAGCTCCGGCGCCACCGCGCCGCAGTTCACCGCCACGAAGCGGCCTTTGCGCCCGCTCAGTTCATGCACGGCGCGCGCGGCCAGTTCCTTGCCGGTGCCGCTCTCGCCGTGGATCAGTACGGTTATGTCCATCGGTGCCACGCGCTCGATCTTCTCGAACACCGCGCGCATCGCGCGGCTATGCCCGATCAGCGCGCCGCAGTGCGTCTGCTGGCCTTCGCCGGCCTGGCGCAGGGCGGCGCTGGCACGTGCTCGATCCAGCAGTTCCTCGAGCTTGTCGCCGCGGATCGGCTTGACCAGGTAGTCCGCCGCGGGCAGCCGCACCGTGCGGATTGCCGTGTCCACCGTGGGGAAGCCGGTAAGCACGATGGCCTGGCCATGGCGCGACAGTGCGATGCGTTCGAGCAGGTCCAGGCCATTGCCGTCGGGCAGGGAGACATCGATCAGAGCCAGGTCGTAGGTATGCGCCGTGGCCGCATCGCTCGCCGCGGCGAAACTGGCGGCGGAGATCACCTTGCAACCCTTGAGTTTCGCGTGGGCCGTCGTCGCCTGCAGGCATCCGGGATCGTCGTCGACCAGCAAGATCATGGGTGCAATGGATGTCATGGAGTTCTCAAGCGGGCGTGAGCCGGCGAGGCGCGCCGCCGTGCGGCCGGGCGTCGCCGGAATGCCGCGGAAACCGGGGCGTTCCGCGGAAGAGGTGTGTCGTGCGCTATCGATGGTGCATGGGCTCGGGTGCACACCTCGTCTAAATCGCGTGGACAGGCCGACACAGCATCCGTGATCCGATGGCACACCGTTTGCTGCACAGGAAGCGGTGCGTTTGCCGCGCGCGCAGGAGAGGCGATGTCGGAATTACCCGTAGTGATGCTGGTGCCCGATGCGCGCGGCGAGGTGGAACGCGCGGCGCAACGCCTGCGCGAGGCCGGCTTGCGCAACCCCATGGTGCATCTGCGCAGCCTCGACGATCTCGCGCCATGGCGCAGGCAGCATCCGTGGGAGATCGCCTTCCTGATCGTCCCCGCTGAGGCCTGCAGCGAATACCTGGCCGGCGATGCGGCGCGTCCGTTGCCGGCCTATCCGGTCTTCGCGCTGCACAGCATCGGCGGCCGGCTGATGGCTTCGGTGTGGTCGTCGCCGGGTGCGGGCGCCGCCTCGCCGGTGCCGTTCGACGCGCGCGGCGTGGTGCGCTCCCTGCACAAGCTGGGCCTGCGCTGGCTGGTGCTCTGAGCGTCAGAACGGCGGCGTGTCCTCGCTCTCCACCTTCAGCCGGTTCTCCACTTCGTGCACGCCGCGTGCGCTTTCGGCGATCGCTTCCGCATCGCGCCGTGTCTGGCGCGAGGGCACCATGCCGGCCAGCAGCACGCGGCCATCGCGCACGCTGACGTCGATCTCGCTGGCATCCACGTCGGCATCGCCGGCGAGGCGTTCGCAGATGGTGTGGAGGATGTCTTCGTCGTCCGGCTGCGCGCGGCGCGGCCCCTGTTCGCCCGCATGGCCGGCCGGATCGCCGGGTTCGTCGCGCGGACCGCGTTGCGATGGTTTCATGGCGTTCTCCCGATGGCCTGTGCCGCATCGGCACGCATACGCCATGCCAATGCCGGCGCGCCCGCCGCGTTCACGTGGCGGCGCGCCCGATTGCATGCCTGTTTCACGCGTGCCGCTTCATCCTGCGGCCGCCTGCGGAGGAACCTCGCCATGAACGATCGTGACCGCAAAGACACGCGCCACCCGATGGACTCGCCCGAGACGGCGCCGGAAACCGAAGCCGAACGCGCGGCGCGCAAGCGCAAGGAAAGCGAGAACCAGGACCACTCCCTGGAGGAGACCTTCCCGGCCAGCGATCCGGTGTCGCCGTTCGTGCCGGCGAAGGCGCCGAAGGACGACGACTAGCTGGCGTGCGCCGGCGTTGCATTCCTTCGTCATGCCGGACTGCCCGGGCGTCGCATCCCTTAAGTCATGCCGGCCTGCGCCGGCATGACGGGAGATGCCGGCCAAGCGCCTGGCTTCAATCGACCCCGGCCAGCGTGTAGATCTTGCTGAGCAAGGCGCCCATATCGAACGGCTTGGTCAGCATGTCCATGCCTTCCCGCAGCGGCGGCCCCTGCTGCAGCCCCCACGAATCCGCATAGCCGGTAGTGAACAGCACGCGCAGGCCCTGCCGGTGCGGCGGTGCCTTGTCGATCATCATGCGGCCGTTGATGCCGGGCAGGCCGATGTCGGCGATGGCCAGGTCCAGCGGCTGCGGCGAACGCAGGATCTCCAGCCCGCGGTAGCCGTTGTCCGCCTCGATCACCGCGAAGCCCATCTCGCGCAGGCGCAGCGCCACCGGTTCGCGCACGGCCGGTTCGTCCTCCACCAGCAGGATGGTCGGCTGGCCTTCGAGCTTGCGCGGCCGCGGCGGCTCCGGCACGGCGACGCTCTCGGTGGCCTGGCCGGTGGGCAGGTAAAGCGTCACCGTGGTACCGCGGCCCGGTTCGCTGCGTATGCGCACGCTGCCGCCGGACTGCACCGCGAAGCCGTACACCATCGACAGCCCAAGGCCGGTGCCATGGTCCTTGGGCTTGGTGGTGAAGAACGGATCCATCGCGCGCTTGAGCGTGGCCTCGTCCATACCGCAGCCGTTGTCGCTGATCGCGATGGCCACGTAGCGGCCGCGGGCCAGATGCGGCACCTGCGGCGGGCTGCCGGCGTTGTCGAGCTGGCCGATGGTGATGGCGAGCAGGCCGCCGTCGCGCATGGCGTCGCGCGCATTGATCGCCAGGTTGAGCAGGGAGCTTTCGAAATGATGCGGGTCGCACAGCACCAGGCAGGGTTCGCGCGGGAAATCCAGGCGCAGCGTGATCGACTCGCCGATGGTCTGGCGCAGCAGCTGCTCCATGCCCAGGATCGATTCGCGCACGTCCACCGAGCGCGTCACCAGCGGCTGGCGCCGCGCGAACGCCAGCAGGCGGTGGGTGAGGGTGGCGGCGCGGTCGGCGGCGCTGTGCGCGTTGTCGATAAAGCGCACGGTGTCCGGCAGCACGCCCTGGCCCGCGCGCAGCCTGGCCACTTCCAGCGAGCCGATGATCCCCTGCAGCAGATTGTTGAAGTCGTGCGCGATGCCGCTGGTCAGCTGGCCCAGCGCCTCGATCTTCTGCGCCTGGAACAGCTGTGCGCGCGCCTCTTCCAGATGCCGCTCGCTGTCGCGGCGCTCGCTCACGTCGCGGATCACCAGGGCGAAGCCGAGCAGCCGGTTGGACTGGTCGTGCACCGCGTCGACGATCACGCAGGCCTCGAAGCGGCTGCCGTCGCTGCGCATCTGCAGGCATTCGGCGGCGGCCTTGCCTTCGGCGCGCGCTTCGTCCAGCAGCCGCCGCGGCAGGCCGGTTTCGACGTCCTCCGGCGCGAAGAACGTGGCGTAGTGGCGGCCGACCACGTCCTCGGCCTGGAAACCGTTCACCCGCCGCACGCCGCGGTTCCATTCGGTGACCAGGCCTTCCACGTTGAGCATGCAGATCGCGCAGTCCGACACGCTGTTGACGAACAGGCGGAAGCGCCGTTCGCTCTCGCGCAGTTTTTCCTCGGCCATGCGCCGGTCGGTCATGTCGCGCAGCATCTTGGCGTAGCCGATCAGTTCGCCGTGTTCGTCGCGGATCGCGTCCAGCGCCACATAGGCCCAGAAGCGGTGGCCGTTCTTGCGCACGCGCCAGGCTTCCTCCGCATGGCGGCCAACGCGCGCGGCAATGGCCAGCGCATATTCCTCGCGGTGGGCGCGGCGTTCGGCGGCCGGGTAGAACATGGCGGCGGACTGGCCGATCACCTCGTCCGGCCGGTAGCCCAGGATGCGTTCGGCGCCCTTGTTCCAGCTGACGATGCGGCCGTGCGCGTCCAGCATGTAGATCGCGTAGTCGACGATCGAATGCACGAGCAGTTCGTAGGAAAGCGGGGTGGCGGTCGGCACGGGAAGCTCCGTGGACTGGCCAGGTTCGGAATGGCCCGCCGGTGCCAGTCCAAGCTCGCCGGAGGCCGGTTCGCCGCCGGCGCCGTGGCCCGTGGGCGGCCTTGTCGCATCGAGCTGCCGGCGGTCCGTCCCGGTCACGAGGCCTGCGCGTGCCAATGCGAAGCGTCACCGGCGGCGCGGCCGCAGGCCTCGTCGATCGCCGACAGCAGCTGGCGGCGCCCGTAGGGCTTGGGCAGGAAGGTGGCATGCGGATGCGACCAGCCGCTGAACGGGTCCATGTCGCCGGACACCACCACCATCGCCGCGCGCGAGCCTTGCGCGCGCAGCTTGTCCACCAGCGCGGTACCGCTCATGCCATTGCCCAGGTTCACGTCGGTGAACACGATGTCGATGTCGTCGCGCGACAGCGCCACGCGAAAGCCTTCTTCCGCATTGCGCGCATGCAGTACCTGGTAGCCCGAGGAAATCAGCAGGACGCTGGTGACTTCCAGGATTTCGGGCTCGTCTTCGATAACCAGGATGGTGGACATGGCGGGTATCGCATGCAGCGGATGGGGCTTGGGGACTGTAGCGGCACGCGCAGTCATGGCGACGTGACGGCAGCGTGCATGGCTTGCCGGACCGCGCAGCGCCGCGCGGCCTGATCCATGCAAAGAACGCAGCCGGCCGGCAATATTTTCAGTGCGCGTCAGCTCAGCACCGCCGGCGTATCGAATGGCAATTGCCGTGCGCCGATCTCCGCCAGCCGCGGCGCCGCCCGCGCCAGCGCCTCGCCGCTGCCGTCGAGTACCAGCAGGATGCGGCCCTGCGCGATCTCGTCCTCGAACTTGCGCCGCACCGGATCGGGCACCGACGAGCCGGCCAGCGCGCTGGCCCAGGCGCCCATGCTGGCGCCGATCAGGGTCATCGCGCCGACGCCCGCGAGGGTGAGGCCGATCGGAGCGATGCTCACCGCCACCACGCCGGCCAGCAGGCCCGCCGCGCCGCCGCCGACCACGCCGCGCACGGCGGCGGGGTAGAAGTCGTTGTCGACCACCTTGCGCTGGTCGGGAATCGCTTCGAGCTCGATATCGTCGCGTGCGATCAGCGAGATGTCGTCGAAGGCGATGCCGGACTCGCGTGCGATCTTCATGCCGCGCTTGACCATGTCCATGCCGTCGGTACTGAAGACGTGTCTGGTTTTCATATCGGCCTCGTCTGTCTGCGTGGGGAAAGCGGTGCCGCGCGTTCACGTGCCTTGCGCGCCGCGGCGGGAACACTGCGGGCATGGCGGACGGGCCGGATCCCGTTCCCTTGCTCACCAGCGCCGGAGGAACCCGTGTCCATGGCTGAGAGCTCCCCGCATTCCCGCGATGCAAGACGCGTGCTCGTCTACGCGCCGATGGGCCAGGCGCCCGGCGGACACGAGCTGGCCACCCACCTGTGGGTCGCCGAACGGCTGGCCGGCCTGCTCGGCATGAGCTACGGCGGCATCGGCCGCGACACCGAACGCCGGCCGCAGGGCGAGCGCTACGTGGTGCCCTACCGCACCTTGAATGCGCGCGAGGCGCGGCGTTTCGGCATCGCCGGTCCGGCCGACCTGTTCGGCGGCGTGGTGAACGAGGATTTCGTCGGCACCAAGCTGATCACGCATGGCCTGGTGCATCCCGGCAGCGTCGCGCCGCCGGGATGGTCGGAACGCTTCGCCGAGCGCATCGCCGACGTGGTGCTGCCGGGCTATTCGGTGTTCACCGCCAGCGACCTGCGCATCGCCGCCGCGCAGTTGCTGCGCGATGGCAGCGTGCGCATCAAGTCGCCATGGGACATGGGCGGCCTGGGCCAGCGCGTGGTGTCCACGGCCGCGGAGCTGGAGCCGCTGATCGAAGCGGCCGGGCCGGGTCCGTGGCTGGACGGCGGCTACGTGGTGGAACGCAATCTGCAGGACGTGGCCACCATGAGCGTGGGGCAGGTGGTGCTGGAAGGCATCCGCGCCAGCTATGTCGGCCGCCAGCGGCTCACCCGCAACCACGACGGCCTGTGGGTCTACGGCGGCACCGACCTGCTGTGCGTGCCGGGCGGCCTCGAAGCGCTGCGCCAGCTGCCGCTCACCGGCGACCAGCGCCTGGCGGTGGAGCAGGCGCGCTGCTATCACGACGAGGCGCTGCAGTGTTTTCCGGCCATCTACGCCTCGCGCGCCAACTACGACGTGGCGCAGGGCCGCGATGCCGCCGGCCGCTGGTACTCGGGCGTGCTGGAGCAGTCCTGGCGCATCGGCGGCGCCAGCGCGGCCGAGGTGGAGGCGGTGGGCGCGCTGCAGGCCTATCCCTCGCGCCGCACGGTCTGGGCCGCCACCCGCGAGAGCTACGACCCGCGCGAGCCGGTGCCGCCGGACGCCAAGATCGTCTACCACGGCGACGACGCGCAGGCCGGCTTCCTGATCAAGTACGTGAGGACCAAGCGCAGTGCCGGTACGTGACGACGTCATCCATATCAGCATGCGCGGCCGCGAACTGGCCGGCACGCTGATCTCGCCCGCGCCGCGCATGCCGGCGGTGCTGATGGTGCACGGCTGGGGCGGCAGCCAGCGCCAGTACCGCGCCAATGCGCACAAGGTGGCGGCGCTGGGCTGCGTCTGCCTGACCTTCGACCTCACCGGCCACGTCGCCACCGCCAGCCAGCGCGATACGGTGTCGCGCGAGGAAAACCTGCACGACATGCTGGCCGCGTACGACTTCCTCGCCGCGCATCCGCTGGTCGAGCACGATTGCATCGCGGTGGTGGGCAGCAGCTATGGCGGCTATCTCGCGGCGCTGCTCACCGAGCGCCGCCCGGTGCGCTGGCTGGGCCTGCGCGCGCCGGCCATCTACCGCGACGAGGACTGGGGTGTGCCCAAGCGCCTGCTCGCGCGCGTGCAGAAGCTGGCCGACTACCGGCGCGAACCGCTCGCCGCGGAGGACAACCGCGCCCTGCGTGCCTGCTCGCGTTTCACCGGCGACGTACTGATCGTGGAATCCGAGCACGACGAGATCGTGCCGTCGCCGGTGCTGGCCAGTTACCGCAAGGCCTGCGCACAAACGCATTCGCTCACCTATCGCGTGATCTGCGGCGCCGACCACAGCCTGGGCGACGAGGCCTCGCGCGAAGCCTACAGCTCGATCCTGGTGCACTGGCTGGAAGAAATGCTGCTGGGCGCGCGCGGACAGGTGCGCGCCGCTTCGCCGAACGTGCGCGGCGGCGACAAGCAGGAAACGCCGCTGCGCCGCGCGAAACAGGGCCACGGCTAAACGCTCACGCCATCACCAAGTCGATTTGACAGCGGATTCATAGCGGCGAACCGACCATCGAACGCGCAAGCATGCCTTCCCACCGCTTCCGCGCGAGGACTCCTCACGATGGCCACCCGCACCCGCACCCGCTCCAAGGCGACCACCGCCGCCAATCGCCAGCGCGCCGTCCAGCGCGGCATCGACGAAAAAGACCAGGCCAAGGCCGGCGCCGCGAACAAGCCGGCCAAACCCAAGCAGGCCGGCGCGCGCAAGCAGCCGGAAATCCCCTTGCCGGAACAGCACCAGGCGAAGCCGGGCAAGGAACACCAGCTGCGGCCGCGCCCTCGCTTCGAGGCACCCGATTACAAGGGCAGCGACAAGCTCAAGGGGATGGCCGCCCTGATCACCGGCGGCGACTCGGGCATCGGCCGCGCCGTCGCCGTGCTGTTCGCGCGCGAAGGCGCCGACGTCGGCATTGTCTATCTCGAATCCAGCGACGACGCGGAGGAAACCCGCCGCCATGTGGAGGAAGAGGGCGGCCGCTGCCTGCTGATCCAGGGCGACGTGGTCGATCCGGATTTCTGCCGGCAGGCGGTGGACGAAACCGTGGAGGCATTCGGCCGCCTCGACGTGCTGGTCAACAACGCCGCTTTCCAGGAACACGCCGACAGCCTGCAGGACATCACCGAAGAACATATGGATCTGACCTTCCGCACCAATCTGTACGGTTATTTCCATATGGCGCGCGCGGCGCTGCCGCATATGAAAGCCGGTGCCAGCATCATCAATACCGGCTCGGAAACCGGCCTGTTCGGCAATCCCAGGCTGCTCGACTACTCCGCCACCAAGGGTGCGATCCACGCGTTCACCCGCTCGCTGTCGGCCAACCTGGCGAAGCAGGGCATCCGCGTGAATGCGGTGGCGCCGGGGCCGGTGTGGACGCCGCTCAATCCGGCGGACCAGCCGGCGAAAAGCGTGGCGAAGTTCGGTTCGTCCAATCCCATGGGCCGCCCCGCGCAACCGGAGGAAGTGG
Source organism: Dyella marensis (assembly GCF_049532885.1). Lineage (NCBI taxonomy): Bacteria > Pseudomonadati > Pseudomonadota > Gammaproteobacteria > Lysobacterales > Rhodanobacteraceae > Dyella > Dyella marensis. Next base: position 2,871,237 of record NZ_CP064029.1, on the reverse strand, counting down.
CCCCCGCCTATGTGTTTCTCGCGGCGCCGAGCTGCGCCAGCTATATCTCCGGCGCGATCCTGCCGGTGATGGGAGGCCCCACCGGCTGAGCGGGAGGAGGGCAGGCAGCGCATGAGCATCACCGACCTCACCATGCCCTGGTACATGTTCGTGATCCGGGGCGCCGTCGCCTATATCGGCCTGCTGGCGCTGCTGCGGCTGGCCGGCAAGCGTACGTTCGGCGAGCTGTCGGCATTCGACATCGTGGTGCTGATCCTGGTGGGCGGCACTTTGCGCACGGCGATCGTGGGCGACGACAACTCCTTGCTGGGTGCGTTCATCGGCGTGGCCACCATCCTGGCGCTGGACCGCATCATCGCTTTCTTCGCCGCGCGCATGTCCGCGCTCAACCGGCTGGTGGAAGGCGAACCCGCCGTGCTGGCGCGCTATGGCCTGGTCGACCGCGAGGCGCTGCGGCGCAACAACGTGCCGATGGCGATGTTCGAGCGCGCCATGCGCGCGCAGGGCGTGCGCAGCGTCGGCGACGTGGTGGAGGCGCGGCTGGAGCCGAACGGCAAGATCACCATCGTGCATCGATGAATACCGCGCCGACAGCGCCGGCGCGCGGACATCCCAGCCGCCGCGTCATCCTGGCGGCCCTGCTGGGCAACGGCGCCATCGCCGCCACCAAGGCCGTGGCCGCGTTCGTCACCGGCAGCTCGGCGATGTGGAGCGAGGCGGTGCATTCGGTGGTGGACACCGGCAACCAGTTCCTGCTGCTGCACGGCATGCGCCGCGCGGCGCGGCCGGCGACGCCGCGGCATCCGTTCGGGCACGGACTGGAGCTGTATTTCTGGGCCTTCATGGTGGCGATCCTGATTTTCGGCCTGGGGGCCGGCGTGTCGATCTACCAGGGCATCGACAAGATCCGCCAGCCGCATCCCATGCAGCACGTGTGGGCCAATTACGCCGTGCTGCTGGCCGCGGCCGTGTTCGAGGGCAGCGTATGGCTGCTGGCCTTGCGCACCTTCCGCCGGCAGACGCGCCGCGCGCCGCTGCTGAGCGCGGTGCGCGCCAGCAAGGATCCCACGGTGTTCACCGTGCTGTTCGAGGACACCGCCGCGCTGCTGGGCATCCTGGTGGCGCTGGCCGGCGTCACCGCTTCGACGGTGCTGCATCAGCCCCTGTACGACGGGCTGGCCTCGGTGGTGATCGGCTTGATCCTGGCGGCGACCGCTCTGCTGCTGGCGAACGAGTGCCGCAGCCTGCTGGTGGGGGAGGCGGTGCGCCCCGAGGTGGCGGACGATGTGCGGCGGCTGGTGCTGGCGCAGGCGGAGGTGAGCGGGGTCAACGAGTTGCTGACGATGCATTTCGCGCCGCGGGAGGTGTTGCTGAATATCAGTGTTTCGTTTGTGCCGTCGTTGTCGGCGGGGGTGATTCAGGATGCGGTGAACCGCATGGAGAGGGAGATCAAGAGGATGCATCCGGAGATCCGGAGGGTGTTTATTGAGGCCCAGTCTGGGCCTCGGAAGGGGGGAGGTTAGCTCGTCATCCCGGCGTAGGCCGGGATCCAGTTTCTGTGTCGCCTGGTTTTTGCGTTACCGCGGACTGGCCGCTTATGCAGCGGGCATTCCGGACGCCTGCCGGCGCCCGGGTCACTTTCTCTTTGCTGGCCCAAAGAGAAAGTAACCAAAGAGAAATGGCCTCAAGTCAAAGGCTCGCGACGCGACTAGAAGGAGCAGTGGGCGGCTGCGGTAGTCTGATTAACCTGGGTCTACAAGAAACGGCAGTGCGTTTACGTAGCGGGTGCTTCAACGTGCCGTGGCCGAGAGGACTTTCAAGGACTGAGGCCAGCTTTTGCTCTTCGTTCCTGCACACCTCACGACATCACCCCTCTCCCCTCCGGGGAGAGGGCAGGGTGAGGGGCCGGGCGGAGCGCAACGCTAAATCTTGCCGTGGCGTAGGTTGGGGTGAGCCGCAGGCGAACCCCAACACCCGCACCTTCACGCGCCTCGCCACGTTGGGGTTCGCCTGCGGCTCACCCCAACCTACGCCGACGTCGCGGGGTGTAACGCCGCGCTCCGCCCGAACCCTCATCCGCCTGCCGCAACCTTCTCCCGGAGGGAGAAGGATTCGACCTGAGAATCTGAGGTAAAACGCACCGCTCAAGCTGGCCTCAGTTCTTGAACATCCTCTCGGCGACGGCACGTTGAAGCACGCGTTACGTAAACGCACTGCTGTTTCGTGTAGACCCAGGTTAATCAGGTTACCGCAGCCGTCCACTGCTCCTTCTAGTCGCGTCGCGAGCAGTGGCTCTCAGGCCATTCTCTCTTTGGTTACTTTCTCTTTGGGCCAGCAAAGAGAAAGTGACCCGGGCGCCGGCAGGCGTCCGAAATGCCCGCTGCATAAGCGGCCAAGTCGCGGTAACGCAAAAACCAGGCGATACCGCAAAAAAGATCCCGACCTACGCCGAGATGACAAACAATCGCGTCAGCGCAAAAAAATGCCCCACCAAAGGGAATCAACCAACCTGCCCCGGCAGCGTCACAAACATCACCACATCCGCCACCCCCATCACCGCGGTGGCCACCCACCCACCCCACCTCACCCAAGGCGCCACCACATGCGCCCCCCATCACCCGGCGGTCCCCCGCCAGCAACACAATCACCGCCATCAGCGGCACCGCCGCCACCCCATTGATCACCGCGCTCCAGAACAGCGCCTTCATCGGATCGATCGGCGTCAGCGTAAGCGCCGTACCCAGCAGCACCGACGCCACCAGCAAGGCATAGAACACCCGCGCCTCGCGGGGCTTCTTCTCCAGTCCGCAGGGGCGCTCCCACGCATCCGCCAGAAAGAACGCGGTCGAGCCTGCCAGCACCGGAACCGCCAGCAAACCCGTGCCGAAAATGCCGGCGGCAAACAAGGCGAACGCCAACGGACCGGCCACGGGGCGCAAGGCGGCGGCTGCATCCACCGAAGTCTGGATCTCGGTCTTGCCATGCGCATGCAGCACCACCGCCGCGGTCAGCATGATGCAGAACGCCACCGTGTTGGAGTAGAGCATGCCCACCACGGTATCGATGCGGATGCGCCGCCGCGCCTGCGGCGCCTGCTCGGGGGCCTGGTCGAGCGGATCGCGTTCGGGATCGTGGCGCAGCTCTTCCACTTCCTGCGCGGCCTGCCAGTAGAACAGGTAGGGACTGATGGTGGTGCCGAGGATGGCCACGATGGTCACCGCGTAATCCGCCTTCCATTGGATCTGCGGAATCACCAGCGCGGTCAGTGCTTCTTTCCATGGCACGTGCACCACGAACAAGGTGCCGACATAGGCGAACAGGCTGAAGGTCAGCACTTTCAGGTAGGGCGAATAGCGCGAGAAGGGAACGAAGACCTGCAGCCCCAGCGAGAGCAGGGCGGCCAATGTGCTGTACAGCAGCCGCGGCCCGCCGGCCAGCAGCTGCACCGACGCGCCCATCGCGGCGATATCGGCGCCGAGGTTGATCACGTTGGCGATCGCCACCCACACCGCCAGCGTGCGCACCAGCCAGGGCGGAAAGCGGCAGGCCATATTGCGCGCCAGGCCCTTGCCGGTGGTGCGACCGATCATGGCGCTGGCGGCCTGGATCGCCACCATCAGCGGGATCGACAGCAGCACCGACCACAAGGTGCCGACGCCGTACTTCGCGCCGGCCTGCGAGTACGTGGCGATGCCGCTGGGATCGTCGTCGGCGGCGCCGGTGATCAGGCCGGCGCTCAGGCGCTTGAGCCAGGACGTGCGCGGCTGCGCTTGCGCCGGATTTCGGGCGCGATCGGAAGGCGGCTGTTTGCTCGAGGACATGCGGCTGCGTGGTGGCAAGTGATGCCGCAGCATCGGCCGCGCGCTTTCACGCATGCGTGAATTCCGCCGTGGGGTTGCGTGAGCACCGCATGCTCCGGTTCGTTGACACGCAGTGCATCGGCTTTTCAGCTGCGATCGGTTAATCCGTGCCGCATGCCGCGTTCGACCGAACCCGCCACCGTCCTGCCGCTGGCCAGGCCGCCAGAGCATATTCCGGCCGGCGCGCTCGCCACGGTGCGGCGCAAGGCGAAGCGATGCCACGACTGTCCGTTGTGGATGCACGCCACCCAGACCGTCTTCGGCATGGGGCCGGCGCATGCGCAGGTGATGCTGATCGGCGAGCAGCCCGGCGCGCAGGAGGATCTGCAGGGCGAGCCTTTCGTCGGCCCCGCCGGCCGCGTGCTGGACAAGGCGCTGGCGCAGGCGGGGTTGAGCCGCGAAGCGATCTATCTCACCAACACCGTCAAGCATTTCAAGTTCGAGCCGCGCGGCAAGGCGCGCCTGCACAAGCGCGCCAATGCGGCCGAGCAGGCCGCCTGCCGCCAGTGGCTGGCGGCGGAACTGCTGAAGGTGAAACCGCGGCTGCTCGTGGCGATGGGCGCGATGGCGGCACAGGCGCTGTTCGGCGCGCGCTTCCGCATCACGCGGCAGCGCGGGCAATGGCTGCCGCTGGCCGCGGGCGCGCAGGGCATCGCCACCTGGCATCCTTCCTACGTGCTGCGCGCGCGCGACGACGAATCGCGCGAACGCATCTATGCCGAGCTGGCGCATGACCTGCGCCTGGTCGCCGCCCGCCTTGCCGCGGGATGAACGAAGCCGCGGCTGTGGAAGAGCCTGTTGACCCTCTGCACGCATCGCTTTCAATCGCCGGTACGCACCATGCAGGCGTGCGGATCGCAGCGTGTGCTCCGCCTGAGCGCAGCGCAATGCGCCACGGAGGATGGGAGAAAACGCAATGAAGGCAAGAGACATCATGACCCCGCAGCCGCGCTGCTGCTCCGCCGACGACACGCTCGAACACGCGGCGCGGATCATGCTGGAAGAGGACGTCGGCGAAGTGCCGGTGATCGATGCGCAGCGCCATCTGGCCGGCGTCATCACCGATCGCGACATCGTGGTGCGCTGCGTCGCCAACGGCGAGCGCACGGACCAGTCGCGGGTAGGGCAGTGCATGACCGCCCCGGCCAGGACCTTGCAGCAGGATGCCACGCTGGAAGAGGTTGCCAACCTGATGAAGGGCGAGCGCATCCGGCGCGTGCCGATCACCGACGGCGACGGCGAAATCTGCGGCATCGTGGCCCTGGCCGACCTGGAGCGCACCGATGCGCGCTCGCTCAAGGCCGAGGTGTCCGAGCGCGTCGCCACGCCCCATTGAGCGCAGCGCCGCGTGCATGGCGCGCCGGCGCGCGCACCGCTTTCCATTCCACGACGACACGAGGCATCCCATGAAACGCTTCAGCGCATACGCGACCACCGTTCTCAGCATCGCCTTGCTCGCCGCGGCCGGCTGTTCCGGCCGCAACGACAGTACCGACTCCAATGCGGGCGGCACCACGCCGTCCTCGTCCGCCAGCGCGCCGGCCGCCACGCCGCCGCCGCCCGCCATGTCGCCGACCAGCTCCACGCTTCCGCCGGCCTCCAACGCTTCCTCGCCGGCGCCGGCGCCGGCCAGCACAGCCGCGCATTGACCTGAAGCAGGAGGCGCGGCGGGACTCATGACATGACCTGCCTTTTCGCTGTACTCGATTCCGACATCCATGTTTCCCGCCGCGCCTGCGCCGGGCTGCACGCGCCTTCGACGTTCTCCTGGACCGGCATCGCCGGCCCGGGCGACGTGCCCGCACCCACGCCCGACCCGGTGAAGCCGCCGGGTCCGCCTGCGCCGGATCCCACGCCGCTGCCCGATTCGCCGGAGATTCCGCCACTGCCCGAACCGCATACGCCGCCGGTCACCGATCCGGACGTTCCGGCCCCGGTGATCGACCCGGTGCCGCCGCCGGATCAGCGGCCGCGGGCATGGTTCGGCATCGGCGCCCTAGGCAGTCGCGCGCGTTTTTGACTTGCCGCCCTTGCGTGCGGCGGAGGCCCCGACGTAGTCGGCCAGATGCTGGCCGGTGAGCGTGGCGCGCGTATCGACCAGCTGCGCCGGCGTGCCTTCGAACACCACGCGTCCGCCGTCGTGGCCGGCGCCGGGGCCTAAGTCGATGATCCAGTCCGCATGCGCCATCACCGCCTGGTGGTGCTCGATCACCAGCACCGACTTGCCGGCATCGACCAGGCGGTCGAGCAGCGCGAGCAATTGATCCACGTCGGCCAGATGCAGGCCGCTGGTGGGTTCGTCCAATACGTAGATGCCGCCTTTTTCGCCCATGTGCGTGGCCAGCTTCAGCCGCTGGCGCTCGCCGCCGGAGAGCGTGGTGAGCGGTTGGCCGATGCCCAGATAGCCCAGGCCCACATCGGCGAGGCGTTCGAGCACCGCATGCGCGGCCGGCACGCGGGTCTTGCCGGCGCCGAAGAATGCCAGCGCCTCGTCCACCGGCATCGCCAGCACCTGGCTGATGTCCTTGCCGCCGAACGTGTACTTCAGCACCTCCGCCTGGAAGCGCCTGCCTTCGCATTCCTCGCAGATGCTGGCGACGCCGGCCATCATCGCCAGGTCCGCATACACCACGCCGGCGCCGTTGCAGGTGGGGCAGGCGCCTTCGGAGTTGGCGCTGAACAAGGCGGGCTTCACCTGGTTGGCTTTCGCGAACGCATTGCGGATGGCGTCGAGCATGCCGGTATAGGTGGCCGGATTGCTGCGGCGCGAGCCGCGCACCGGCGCCTGGTCGATCGCCACCACGCCGTCCTGGTTCGCCACCGAGCCGTGGATCAGCGAGCTCTTGCCGGAACCCGCCACGCCGGTAAGCACGGTGAGTACGCCGAGCGGAATATCGACGTTGACGTTCTTCAGATTGTGCGTCTTCGCGCCGCGCACCTTCAGCGTGCCGGTGGGCTTGCGCACCGACGGCTTCAGCGCGGCGCGGTCGTCCAGATGCCGGCCGGTAAGCGTGCCGCTGGCGCGCAGTGCCTCGACGCTGCCTTCGAACACCACCTTGCCGCCGGCGGAGCCGGCGCCGGGACCCAGGTCGATCACGTGGTCGGCGATGGCGATCACCTCCGGCTTGTGCTCCACCACCAGCACCGTATTGCCCTTGTCGCGCAGCTGCAGCAGCAACTCGTTCATGCGCTGGATGTCGTGCGGATGCAGGCCGATGGTCGGCTCGTCGAATACATAGGTGACGTCGGTGAGCGCCGAACCCAGGTGCCGGATCATCCTGGTGCGCTGCGCCTCGCCGCCCGAGAGCGTGCCGGCCGGGCGCTCCAGCGAGAGATAGCCCAGGCCGATCTCCACGAAGGAGTCCAGCGTATGCAGCAGCTTGGCCAGCAGGGGCGCCACCGAAGGCTCCTTCAGGCTGCGCACCCACACGGCCAGGTCGCTGATCTGCATCGCGCAGGCGTCGGCAATATGGAGCTTGCCGATCTTGGACGAGCGCGCGCCTTCGCTCAGCCGCGTGCCGTTGCAGTCGGGGCAGGTGCTGAAGGTGACCACGCGTTCGACGAAGGCGCGCACGTGCGGCTGCATGGCGTCGACGTCCTTGGCCAGCATGGATTTCTGCAGCTTCGGGATCAGCCCCTCGTAGGTGAGGTTGATGCCGTCGACCTTGATCCTGGTCGGCTCCTTGTAGAGCAGGTCGTGCAGTTCCTTCTTGCTGAACTTGCGGATCGGCTTGTCCGGATCGAAGAAGCCGCAGCCGCTGAAGATGCGGCCGAACCAGCCGTCCATGCTGTAGCCGGGAATCTTCAGCGCGCCTTCGTTGAGCGACTTGGCGTCGTCGTACATCTGCGCCAGGTCGAAGTCCGTCACCGCGCCGCGGCCTTCGCAGCGCGGGCACATGCCGCCGGTGCGGTTGAAGGTTTCCTTCACCGTTTTCGTCTTCGCACCGCGCTCGACGGTGATCGCGCCGGCCGCCTTCACCGTGGGCACGTTGAAGGCGAACGCGCTGGGCGGACCGATATGCGGCTTGCCCAGGCGGCTGAACAAGATGCGCAGCATGGCGTTGGCATCGGTGGCGGTGCCGACGGTGGAGCGCGGGTCGGCGCCCATGCGTTCCTGGTCGATCACGATGGCCGTGGTCAGGCCTTCGAGCACGTCCACGTCCGGGCGCGCCAGCGTGGGCATGAAGCCCTGCACGAAGGCGCTGTAGGTCTCGTTGATCAGCCGCTGCGATTCGGCGGCGATGGTGCCGAACACCAGCGAGCTCTTGCCGGAGCCGGAGACGCCCGTGAAGACGGTGAGCCGCCGCTTGGGGATGGCGACGCTGACGTCCTTGAGGTTGTTGACGCGGGCGCCGTGGACGCGGATGAGGTCGTGGGGGGAGGCGGGTGGCTTGGCCTTGCTCATCGTTGGTCCTCTATCTATCGAGGCGTAGGTTGGGGTGAGCCGCAGGCGACTGCGAAGGCAGGATGCCGTAGCGAACATCCGCATAGCGGATGGCCCGAAGGGCGGGCTGCTGATGCAGCCCGTAACCCCAACAGGCCCTGCATCGCGCTGCCACGTTGGGGTTCGCTGCGCTCACCCCAACCTACGCCGTAGCTTGTTGTTCAGCGCAGCTGCTGGATCCGCAGCATGTTCCCCGCCGGATCGCGCACCGCGCAATCGCGCACCCCATACGGCTGGTCCGTCGGCTCCTGCACGATGTCCGCATCCCGCGCCTGCAGCTTCTCGAACGCGCCGGCCAGGTCGTGCGTGGCCAGCAGCAGGATGCCGAAGGTGCCCTTGGCCATCATCTCGGCGATGGTGCGGCGCTCCTCGTCGGTGATGCCGGGACTGGCTTCCGGCGGGTACAGCACGATATTGACGGCGGGCTGGCCGGCGGGGCCGACGGTGATCCAGCGCTTGCCGCCGTAGCCGACGTCGTTGCGCACTTCGAAGCCCAGTGTGTCGCGGTAGAAGGCCAGCGCGGCGTCGGGGTCGTTCTGGGGCAGGAAGCTGGAGTGGATGCGGATGTCCATGGCGAAGCTCTCAGGTGGGTTGGCGTGGGGTCGGTCCACGGCGCTCAATCTATCTGGGGCCCGGTTTCCGCCGCTTCTCGATTCCTGATCGGTCGCGTGACCTGCCGCGCCACGCAGGAGGGCAGGCCGCTGGTGATCTGGGCCTGCTGCTTGCGGTAGGCGCCGGGCGACATGCCCACCAGCTCGGTGAAGCGCGTGCTGAAGGTGCCCAGCGAGGCGCAGCCCACTTCGAGGCAGACCTCGGTTACGGCAAGGTCGCCGCGGCGCAGCAGCGACATGGCGCGTTCAATGCGGCGCGTCATCAGATACGAGTACGGCGATTCGCCATAGGCGAGGCGGAACTGCCGGCTGAGATGCCCGGCCGACATGCCGATGTCGCTGGCCAGCGCTTCGACGTTGAGCGGCCGGGCGTACTCGCGGTCGATGCGGTCGCGTACGCGGCGCAGGCGCGCCAGGTCGCGCAGGTGAGTGGAAGATGCGGGCTTGTCGCTCATCGCGCGGATCGTGTCACGCGCCATGCGGCGGCTCAAGTGAGGCTTGCGCGCCCCGTGGCGCCGACCAGCGCATCCATCACCGCCTGGCTGAATGCATCCAGCGCGAACGGCTTGGCGATCATCGCCATGTTCGGCCCCAGGAACTCCGACTTCACCGCCGCATTCTCCGCATAGCCGGTCATGAACAGCACCGGCGTGGCCGGGTGCCGCTGGCGGAACAGCTCGGCAAGCTGGCGCCCGTTCATGCCGGGCAGGCCCACGTCGGTGACCAGCAGGTCGACGTGGCCGAGCGAGGCGAGCTGCGTCATCGCATCGTTCGCATCGCATGCGGTCACCACCACGTAGCCCAGTTCCTCGAGCAGGAAATTGACCAGCAGCCGCACCTGCTCGTCGTCCTCCACCACCAGGATCAGCTGCCCTTCGCCCTTGGACGCTTCCACCGCCTGGTGCTGCGCGGCGGCCACGGCGGTGCTGGGCGCGACCGGCAGGTAGAGCGAGATGGTGGTGCCGCCGCCGGGCGAGGACTGCAGGTCGACGAAGCCCTTCGACTGCTGCACGAAGCCATAGATCATCGACAGGCCAAGGCCGGTGCCCTGGCCGATCGGCTTGGTGGTGAAGAACGGCTCGAACACCCGCTCCTTCACGGCCGGCTCCATGCCGACGCCGTCGTCGGCCACTTCCACCACCACGTAGCCGCCGGCATGGGCCTCGCTGCCGTTGTGCGGGAACGGTATGGACGCGGCGCCGCGCGTGGCGATCCGCAGTCGCCCGCCATCGGGCATGGCGTCGCGGGCATTGATGCACAGGTTGAGCAGGGCGCTTTCCAGCTGGTTGGCATCCACCAGGGCCTTGTCCAGCGCGCCGGACAGCTCGATCGCGATGCGGATGCGTTCGCCCAGGGTTTGCGTGAGCAGCATATGCATGGACTGGATCAGCGCATTGACGTCCACCGGATTCGGATCCAGCGACTGCCGCCGCGAGAACGCCAGCAGGCGCTGGGTCAGCGCGGCGGCGCGGCGCGCGGATTCCGTCGCCGCGCGCACCACCTTGGCGGTGCGTTCGTCGTGCGCGCGCAGGGTGACGATGTCCAGCGCGCCGATGATGCTGGTGAGCATATTGTTGAAGTCGTGCGCGATGCCGCCGGTGAGCTGGCCCACGGCTTCCATCTTCTGCGCCTGGCGCAGCGCGGCCTCGCTTTCCGAGCGCGCCTGCATTTCCTGGCGCAGCGCGGCGGTGCGTTCCTCCACGCGTTTCTCCAGCCGTGCCGCGGCCTGGCTGATCGATTCCAGCGCGTCCTTGCGCTCGGTGATGTCGGTGGCGAACAGATGCATGCCGTCGATGCGGCCATCGTCGAGCCGGCGCGGCAGGTAGCGGACTTCCGCCTCGCGCCGCCGGCCGTCGGGATGCGGCCAGGCCAGGTCGATCAGTCCGGGCTTGCCGGCCAGTGCGTTGCGGACCGCCTCGGCATGCGCGGCCCAGCACGCCGGCCCGAACACTTCCTCGAAGGTCTGGCCCGGCATGCCGGCGGGGTCGATGCCGAACCAGTCCTGGTGCGCGCGGTTGGCGAAGCGGTAGCGCAGCTCCGGGTCGATCAGCGCGATCAGCACCGGCAGCGCGTCGGCGATGCGCCGCAGTTCCGCCTCGCTGTCGGCCAAGGCCTTGCGGCTGGCGGCCAGGTCGTCCATGCGGTCGCGGATCTCGAACTGCTTCTGCCGCGCGCGCATGGCGGCTTCCACCGCGCTGAGCAGGGAGGCCGCGCCGATCGGGCGCTCCAGCTCGATCAGGTTCAGCACGGTGCGCGGCAGCGGCGAGGTGTGCGCATCGCGCGAGGGCCGCGCGGACTGCAGCACCACGAACGGAATATCCGACCAGGCCGGCTGCGCGGCGAGCGCGCGCTGGATCGCTTCGGTGCCGTGCTCCAGCGCCTCCTGGGTGAGCAGGATCACGCCGGTGCGCTGGTCGATCGCATCGGCCAGCGCGCGCTGGTCCGGATACAGCGCGGTCTGGTAGCCATGCCTGGCCAGCACGTCGGCGAGGTTTTCGCCATCGCGCTGCCAGGGCGCCACGATCTGCACCCGATCGCCGCGCGGCGCCGCCTCAGGCATCCCGGCTTTCCAGCAGCGGGCGGCCTTCGCCGATGAACTCGGGCGTACCTGTCAGCACGCCGCGGAAGTTGGCCAGCGGCTCGCCGACGCGCAGGCCCCGGCCGTCGATGAAGAGCTCGCGGATGGTGTCCTCGTGCTTGCCGCTGCGGTTCTTGATCACCGAGATGGCCTTGCGGATGCGTCCCTTCGCTTCGAAAAAGCGCAGCAGGATCACCGTGTCCGCGATATAGGACACATTGAGCTGGCCGGTATCCAGGCTTCCCACCAGGCCGAACAGCGGGTTGATCAGGAAGGTGGTCACGCCGGACTGATTGAGGAAGGCCAGCAGCTCGTGCATCTGCAGCAGCAGGTGCTTCTCCTGCGGCATGGCCGAGAGATAGCCGTTGAGACTGTCGATCACCACCATCTTGCATTGCTGTTCCCGCACCGCGCGGAACACCCGCCAGGTGAATTCGCCGGGCGACATTTCCGCGGGGTCGACCTGGACGACGTCGAGCAGGCCTTGCTCGATGTAGCGGGAGAGCGGGATGCCCATCGTTTCCGCGCGGCCGAGCAGGGTGCTGATGCGCTCGTCGAATTCATAGACCTGGCAATGCTCGCCGCGCGCGCAGGCGGCGCCGACGTACTGCAGGGCCAGCGTGGTCTTGCCGGTGCCGGCGGGGCCGGTGAGCAGGGTACTGGTGCCGCGCAGGAAACCGCCGCCGGTAAGCGCATCCAGCTGCGGCACGCCGCTGAGGGTGGCCTCGTTATCGAAGGGCACGTGATGCCCGGCGGCGACCAGCCGCGGATACACCTGCACGCCGCCGGTATGGATGCTCAGGTCGTGGTAGCCGGCGATGAAGGACTGTCCGCGCAGCTTCTGCACCTGCAGGCGCCGCCGCGCCGCGCCGAACTCCAGCGCGAAGCGTTCCAGCGAGATCACGCCGTGGCTGATGCTGTGCAGATGCGTGTCGCGGTCGCGGCCTTCGCTGGTGAGGTCGTCGATGAACAGCACCGTGGTGTTGAGCGGCGAGAAGAACTGCTTGAGTGCCAGCACCTGGCGGCGGTAGCGCAGCGGGTCCTGCGCGAGCAGGCGCAGTTCGGACAGGCTGTCGAAGACCACGCGCACGGGTTCGATCCGCGCCACTTCCTGCCGGATCAGGCGGACGGTTTCGCCCAGCTCCACTTCCCAGGAATGGAACACCGACTGGTTGCGTCCCTCGCCGAGCACTTCTTCCACCGACGACAGTTCGAACAGGTCGATGCCATGCAGATCCCAGCCATGCGAAGCGGCGACCTCGACGAGCTCTTCGGCGGTTTCCGACAAGGTGATGTAGAGGCAGCGCTCGCCCGACTTGACGCCTTCGAGCAGGAACTGCAGCGAGAGCGTGGTCTTGCCGGAACCCGGCTGTCCTTCGAGCAGATAGAGATGGCCGGTCGGAAGTCCACCCTGCAGCACGGCATCGAGGCCGGGCACGCCGAAACGACAGCGGGAAGAGACGGGCATAAGCTCATCCAGTGGTGCGGGGGGCCTATTCTTGGGAAGCAGCCGAAGAAATCCGTGGGGACACCGTGAAAGCTGCGTAGACATTTACCGCGAATGGCGCGGCTGCGCCGATACGGCGCGACGCACGGCTGGCCTCCCATGACGCGGCGCCGGCCCCAAATCACCTGGGTTTGCGGCCGCGGATACGGATACTGAAGCCATTCCGTGACCGGCCGCACGCATGCATTGCGTGTATCCGCACGGTTCGATGCGATGTCCCGCACGCTTCGGTTGGCAGGCTTTCGAGCTCGCTGCTGCGATCATCGCTACCCATGCGCCTTCCCGTGTTGCTGTTGCCGGGATACCAGGCGCGCCGTCGTCTCCGAGCATGTTCTTCTGGCCGCCATGTCACGTCATACCTCTCTGCTTGCACGGGAACGGATCCCGCCGCTTCGTGACCAGGGATTGGAATGGATCGACGATCCCCGTTTCGCGTTTCCCTTCCTGCTGCGCAAGGGCGGCTACGGCTATGTCGCGTCGCTGCTCGTGCTGCTGCACGAGGCGGGCGGCAGCGAAACGCAGTTCGCCGCGGTGGCCGAAGGTGTCGCCGAAGGCGTGGCGGTGGTGATGCCGCGCGCCTGCGTGCCCTTGCGGCGCGGCGCGTTCGCGTGGGATATGGCGGCGCTCGATGCGGGCGACCAGGCGATGAGCCCGGCGTTCCGTGCCAGCCTCGAGGGCATGCTCGGTTTCGTCGGCATGCTGCAGGCGTGGCTGGGCGTGGATGCCTCGCGCACCGCGGTCGCGGGTTTCGGCCAGGGCGGCCTGCTGGCGGCGTCGATGGCGCTGGATGCGAGTCGGCCCGCGCATGGGCTGGGCTTGCTGGGCGGGCGCCTGCCGGCGCCGGGCGAGCTGCTGGAGATGGGGGCGGAACAGGGGCATCTGCACGTGTTCGTCGGGCATGGCGTGCTGGACGAGCAGATACCGCTGGAGCACGCGGAGCACACCGTGGTGCAGCTGTCGCGCCATGGCGCCGCCTGCCGGCAGCGGCGCTATCTGGCCAAGCACGAATTGACGCCGCAGATGCGCGGCGACTTCAGGGCGTGGTTCAACGAGTCGTGGCTGGACCGCACCGTGCTGGCTTCGCCGCTCAAGGGCGGTACGCGCCTGTTCGGTTGATGCGCTGAGTTTTTTGGGCCGCGCCGCGCACCGCCATCGGCGTTGCGCAGCGCGGCTTTTTTTTACGCCGCTGCGCGGAAAACCTGGCGCAGCGGCGTGACCTTGGACACCTGTTCCGCCCGGTAGCTGCCGGGCGCCTTGCCGGTCCAGCGGCGGAAGGCGCGGGCGAAGTTGGCCTGGTCGGTGTAGCCGACCAGGCTGGCGATGTCTTCCAGGCGCAGCGAGGGATTGCTCATCGCGCGCAGGGCTTCGCGCTTGCGCACTTCGTCGACCAGGGTGCGGTAGCTCCAGCCTTCTTCCTGCAGCCGGCGCTTCAAGGTGCGGGTGGAGACGCACAGCGCCTTGGCGGCGGCTTCGATCGGGAAGCTCAGGTCCAGGCGGCGCTCCAGCAGGTGCTCGACGCGGCCCGCCCAGTCGCCGGGGCGGCGCACGCGCGCGTGTTCCTGCTCGCACTGCTGCAGCAGCACGTCCAGCACGCCCGCATGCGCGCTGGCGATCGGCGCCGCCAGGCTGGCGCTGGACACGATCAGGCGCACCTGGCCCGGATCGCCGGCCAGGGCCGGCATGGGATGGTGGCGCGTGGCGGCCACCGCGCGGCTCAGCGCACGCGCCGGCAGGTACAGCGCCATCGCCTGCGGCGGCAGCCCGGCCAGCTGCTCGCACAGACCCAGGGTGAAGCCGACGAAGCGGTCCAGCGCGAACGAGCGGCCGGGCAGCAGGGGGTAGAGGTCGCGGACGGTGAATTCGACGCCGCCCGGCACCACCGCCTGGCGCAGTTCGAAACCGCCGGCCAGGGTGGGGGCGAAGCGCGCCCACAGCTTCAGCGCCTCGCCCAGGGTCGGGCAGCTCAGCAGGGCGAAGCCGAGCACGCCGTGTTCGGCGACCCGGCAGGCGCGGCCGGCCAGGTGGCCGAGTTCCGGTACGCCCAGGCTTTCTACCCGGGTGCACCACTGGTCATCCAGGCGGAGGGCGACGCTGCCTTCGCTCCCGGCCTGGGCCAGCGGCCGGTCGAGTTCGTCGAAGGCATGCGTGACCGGTCCGCCGTGGGCGACCAGCAGGCGGCGCAGGGTGAAGGTATGGGCGGCAGGTACGACCAGGCGGTCGGGCGGCATCGGTGACATCGCGGTCTCCAGCTCTCCGCGGGCTGCGGAGCGATGAGACGCAAGTCTCGATTTCTACGCCGGATTGGCATTCGCGAGGGATGAACGAAGCATGCGTTTTCGATGTGCAGGGGGTTCTATATAAAGGAGTAGCGCCCCCGGGCCTGCTCCGAGGGGCTGCGCGGCGGACTTTTGCCACAGCCCACCGAAAGCGCCCCGGCCGTATCATGCGCGCCCATGCAGAAACCCGTTTATGTCATCGGCCGGTTCCGCCTGGATCCGCTGGCCCGCGAGCTGCGGCGGGACGGCGAGCTGGTCACCCTCCCGGCCAGCGCCTTCGATTGCCTGGTCTACCTGGTCGAGCACCGGCAGCGGCCGGTTGGCAAGGACGAGCTGATCGCGGCCGTCTGGGGCCGCACCGAAGTCAGCGACAACCTGCTGGCGCAGCACATCGTGCGCTTGCGCCGGCTGTGGGAAGGCGATGTCTCGTGCATCCGCACGGTGCCGCGGGTGGGTTACCACTGGGTGGCCGAGACCGCCGTCGAGACGGTCGAGCCGGACGCTCCCATGCACGAACGCGGCGAGGCCGAACACACCGCGGCCGCGGAGGACGCCGCCGTCGCGGACCTGCCCGCGCCGCCGCGCCGGCGCCGATCCGCCTGGATCGCCGGCCTGGCCCTCGCCGCCTGCGCGCTGCTTGCCGCCGGCTGGTGGTGGTGGCATGCGCGCGGGCCGGCGCCGGCCTCATCCGCGTCCGCGCCGGCGGCGCTGGTGGTGGTGCTGCCGGCCAAGGTGCAGGCGGAAGGCGAGTGGGGCTGGCTGCGTTACGGCGTCATGGACATCGTCGCCAATCACGTGCGCGCGGCGGGCCTGCGCACGGTGCCCAGCGAAACCGTGGTGGCCCTGTCCCGGGATGGCGCTTTCGGCGACGAGGACGAGGGCAAGCGCCCGTTCGACGCCACCTGGCAGGTGGCGCCCGAAGTCAAGTTCCTCGATGGCCGCTGGAGCATTCATCTTGGCCTGCGCTCGGCGCAAGGGCATGCCGACGCCATTGACGTGATCGCCAAGGACGTACTCGCCGCGGCCAAGCAGGCCTCCGACGCGCTGGTGCGGCGCCTGGGCGTGCCCGGCGTGGTCGCCGCGCAGTCGCCGACGCCGCTGGACGACTGGCTGTCCAAGGTGGCCGCGGCGCGGCTGGAAAACCAGATCGACCAGGCGCAGAAGGTGCTCGACGGGGTGCCCGAGGCCTGGCGCGACGATCCGAAGATCGAATACGCCCGCGCCGTTCTCGAATGCGACCGCGGCGAACGCGATGCCTGCGAGAAACGCCTGCGCGAGCTGCTGGCGCGGCTGGACCAGGAGCACAGCAAGGACCTGGCGCTGCGCGGGCGCGCGCAGCTCACCCTGGCCATGCGCTATGCCGGCGCGGAGCAGCTGGACCGGGCGGCGCCCCTGCTGGACGGGGCGATCCAGCTGCTGGAGCAGGCCAAGGCCAGCGACGAGCTGGCCAATGCCTACCTCAACCGCGCCTGGCTGGCGCAGTCGCAGGACAAGCTCGACCTGGCCATGACCTACCTGGGCAAGGGCCGCGCGACATACACCCTCACCGGCAATGTGTTCGGCATGGCGCGCGCCGATTTCGACATGGGCCTGATCGCCGCCAAGCAGGGCCAGCTCGACAGCGCCATGGTTTTCCTGCAGCGCGCCTACGACCAGGATGCGCGCTATGGCGCGCGCACCATGCTGCCGGCCGAGCTGGACGGCATGGCCAGCGTGGCCAAGCAGCAACTGAAGTACCGCGACGAGCTGGCCATCACCGATCGCTTCTGGCCGCTGAGCGCCGACCTGGTCGACGTGCACATGCGCCGCGAGCTCACCTTCGTGCGCGCCATCGCGCTGGCCGACAACGGCCGCATGCTGGAAGCCTCCTCGCTGGCGCATCAGCTGCTGCGCGAGATCGATCCGCGCGAAGACGCCATGCTCGCCGCCGAAGTGCCGGCCTTGCTGGCGCAGATGGCCTGGGAGATGGGCGACGACGCCGAGGCGGTGCGCCAGGCCAGGCAGGCCATGGCGCAGCAGGATGGCCTGGACCAGCAGGACCGCTCCGCCGCCTGGCTGGTGCAGGTGCGCGCGCTGGCGCGCGGCGGCCATGCCGACGAGGCCGCGAAGGAAGCCGAGCGCTTCGCGGCCTGGGCCGGGAAGCAGCCGCCCGGCGACGGCGACTGGCCGCCGCTGTATGCGGACCTGGCGCAGGCGGAGCTGGTGGCCGCGAAAGATGCACCGCGCGGCCTGGTTCTGCTGGAAGGCCTGCTGGCGCGTGCGCGCAAGGAGGGTGTGCCGGCCTTGATCGTCGACGTCGGCAGCTCGTATGCCGCGGCCTTGCTCAAGGCCGGGCAGGCGGACCAGGCGCTGACCGTCAGCGGCACGCTGTCGGCCTGGGCGCAGGACGACGTGCGCGTGGTGGCGCTGGAGGCGCGCATCTACCAGGCGCTGGGCCACGACGATGCGCGCGACAAGGCGCTGCAGCGCGCCCGGCTGCTGGCCGGCGAACGTCCGCTGCCATCGCACTGAAACGCTGACCGGCAATTGGCCCGTGCTGACATGGCCGGGCCGGCACCCCGGCACTAGCCTGTATCCACCTCGCACTGGCCCCACCTCCGGGTATCCACTCCCACCGGAGACAGCCGTGGAGGAAGCGGCGCCAACAGGGCGCGCAACGGTCTGCCGGCGCCGCGTTTTCCATAAACCGTTCTATCCGCCCGGGGAGGATGCTCCGGTCCGGACCGCCGCCCAGCCCTCGCCCCCGGGGACTTCGATGACGGTCGGGTTGCGGGTAATGACGGAGCCTCCCTAGGCTGTGGGCAGTGCAATGAAACCTCCGACTCATTGGCTGTACCGTTCGAACCGGCGACCTACCATCGCCGGTTTTTTTTTTGCGCGGCGCACCGTCGCGCCTGACTGCCGCCACCGCTGTTGGACGCATCGCTTTTGCGAAATCGCACAGCGCCTCTTATGTTTTTCCCTGGATCGATTGAAGGGCATCTTGCCCCCTGACTAGTCTCGCGCCGGGCGCAGCCAGGGCCGGATACCGGCTGTGTCCGACGACATCGATGCGGCATGGATGCGGCCATGCCTGGGGGTAGCGCGGTTGATCGAAGACAAGGGCGGCAAGACGCCCATCGGCGTGGTCGTCGCCGACCATGACGCACGCTTGCGTGAGGAAGAACTGCTGCCCGGCCTGGCCGCCCACGGCTTCGAGCCGGTCGGCGTCGGTTCCGCGGCCGCGCTGTACCGCTCGCTGGTCGGCGACCGCTACGACCTGGTCGTGCTGGGCGCGAACCTGCCCGACGAGAACGGCCTGGCCGTGGCCCGCCATCTGCGCCGCCACTCCTCGCTGGGCATCGCCATGCTGCTGGAGCTGCCGCCGCCGCGCGGCCACCAGGAAGCGCTGCAGGCCGGCGCGGACGTGTGCTTCGCCAAGCCGGTGGAAACCGAAACCCTGGCCATCTCGCTGCGGAATCTCGCCGCGCGCGTGGGCGGCGTGGCGGCGCGCGCGCGCAGCGGGATCGACTGGTCGTTGAAGGCCGACGGCTGGCAACTGGCGGCACCCGGGCGGCGCGCGCTGGCCTTGTCGATGCCGGAACGGATCATCCTCAAGCGCCTGTTCGCCATGCGCCAGGCGCCGGTGCCGCGCGTCGCGCTGCTGGCGGATCTGCTCGCCGCGCTGGACGAGTTCGATCCGGCCAGCCTGGAGCGCGTGGTGCACCGCCTGCGCCGGCGCGTGCTGCAGCGGACCGGCTTGCCGCTGCCGCTCGAAGCGATCCGCGGCAGCGGCTACATGCTGGTGCTGGAGGATGCGGATTAGCGCGAGGCATCGGCGCGATCACGGCGTGTTCACTACGCGCCGCACGCATCGCGCGTGATGCCAAGCACAGCTTGGAGCGCATGCGCCGCGCAGGCATGGGTGCGCGGGCGCCGGAACGAGAGGCTGGGAAATAAAGCGATATTTGGTGGAATTGTCCAAATATTTTCCTTCCGTTAGCTTGCCCCGCATGGACGCGGAACATGCGAAAGCGGCCTGCATCCATGCAACCTGTCTGTCGTCGTGTGACCTGAGGAGGGCTTCCGACGAATAGGCGCGCGCGCTCCCGGATGGAGCGTGGCGGCAAGGGGTGTTACCGGGGGAATGGCAGGGGCGCGTTGCGTTCCGCGCCGCTCCTCCATGTCCCAACGGAGGAGCCCGCCCGGCGCTGGCTTTTCCATGCGCATCGGCGGACATCACTCATGAATCTATTCGCAAGCAGGACCCGTCCTATCGTCGCGGCGACCATCGACGAAGCCGCCGCATCCGCCGCGGCGCATCGTGGGCGCGCCCTCCCGGCGCCGATGCGCTGATGCTTCCGTTCGACGCGCCGCAGTGAAACGCCAGGTGGCCATTGTCACGGGAGATGCCGGCTTGTACGGCGGGCCGGCGCTCGCGCGGTTGCAGGAAGCGGGCTTCGCCGCCACGCCGATGGCGTCGGCGACGGATCTGTACCGCGCCTGGGTCGGCCAGCTGTTCGACATGGTGGTGGTGGACGTGATGCTGCCCGACGAACACGGCGTGTCGGTGGTGCGGCATCTGCGCAGCATGTCGCGCGCCGGCATCGTGCTGTTGACCGGCGCCGGCCCGAAAGAGGGGCCGCTGGATGGCCTGCACGCGGGCGCCGACATGTGCCTGCCCAAGCCGGTCGACGGCGAACTGCTCGCGGCCGCGCTGACCCGGCTGGCCGAACGGCTGGATCCGGAGCCGGTGCCGCTGGCGCAGTCCTGGCAGTTCGGCGCCGACGACTGGCAGCTGTGGGCGCCCAATGGCCGCGTCGCGCCGCTGTCCTTCGTCGAGCGGCTGGTGCTGCGCCAGCTGGCCGCGTCGCCGGACGTGCCGGTCAGCAGGGAACATCTGCTGCGCGTGCTGGAGACCGCCGCGCACGAACCGCGCACCGCGCGGCTGGACCTGCTGGTGCACCGCCTGCGGCGCAAGGTGGAACAGCGCACCGGTTTCGAACTGCCGCTGACCTATATGCGCGGCATCGGCTACCTGCTGGACCTGGAGAAGGCCGCGCCGCGCCAGGCATCGAAGTTCTGATCGCGCTGGGGGGGGCTAGCGCGCGGTGCTGGCGCGCGGTGCTAGCGCGCGGCGCCGAGCAGCGCCTTCATCCAGCCGAGCAGATCGTCCATGGCGAATGGTTTGGCCAGGAATGCGCTGTCCGGCACGCCCTGCGCCTGCCATTGGGCGCCGGCGTGCCCCGACATATAGATCACCGGCAACTGCCCGCGCAGTACGCGCGCCTGGCGTGCAAGGCCCCAGCCGTCGAGGCCGGGCAGGCCGATATCGGTAAGCAGCAGGCTGACGTCCGGGCGCGCGCGAAGCACCGCGAGGCCTTCCTCGGCGCAGGCGGCGAGCAGCACTTCGTGGCCGTGGCGCTCGATCAGGAAGCGCAGCGAGTCGCGCAGTTCGGCGCGGTCTTCGACCACGAGCATGGTGGTGGCCCCGGTATCGAGGCGAGGATTGAGAGACATGCGCTGAGGGAGAGCGTTTCGGCGGGGATGCCGGAACCTAGCGGTGCGTGCCGGCATGTTCCAGGTGCGGATGAGCCAAGCTGGCGATGGGCGGGGCCAGCGTTTCAGCCGCGCTCTCCACGGGGACTACCTTCGGGTCGCCGGAGCAAGAAGGATCGACACCCGTACGCTGTCGAGAATCCGGGCCTCAACTGACCGCGCACCTGTCCCGCCCGGACATGTCCACGCGCAGCCCTCGCTCACACCATATGCCCACGCCGCGCCGACGCCCCATGTTCGGTAGCGCAGGGGGTAAGGCATGCTGGCGCTACACGACATCGAAATCATGCGCGGTGTGCAGTGCGTGCTGCGGCAAGTGTCGCTGGACGTGCCGCGGCCCGGCGCGCTGTTCCTGGTGGGCGGCGGCGGCAGCGGCAAGTCCTCGCTGCTCGGCGCGCTCGCCGCGCGCGGCGAGCTTGCGCTGCTGGGCATGGCCACGTGGTGCGGGCAGCCGCTGGCGGCGGCCTTGCCATCCATCGCCTGGCTGGGCCAGCGCGATCTGCTGGAAGGGGGAGTACCGCCCGGAAGCCATGCGCTGCATGCATGGCTGCGCGAGATCCGGCGCGAGAAGGAAGCCGATGCGGAAACTCCGGTTTCCGCATGGCCGCGCGCGCTGCGCCGCTATCTGGCGGTGATGGCCGCGCTGGCCGCGCCGGCCGACCTGTATCTGCTCGACGAGCCCACGGCCGGCCTCGACCGGGCCATGGTCCGGGTCGTGCGCGACCGCATGGCGGCCGTCGCCGCGCGTGCCTGCGTGGTGGTCGCCACGCACAACCGGCTGGACTGCCTGCACGTCGGCGGCGCCACTGCGCTGCTGGCTGGCGGCACCCTGCAGGAATGCTCGCCGACACATGCGTTCTTCCGCGAGCCAGGCACGCCGGCCGGCCGCATCTACGTCGACACCGGCAACTGCAACCTGCCCGCATCCGCGCGCCAGCTGCGGCCGGAGGTCGGCGTGTGGTGGCTGATTCCCGGCCTGCTGTGCGGCATGAGCCGCCCCGGCATCACCTCGAATATCGAAGCGCAGTTCCGCTACCTGGCCGGCGAAGGCGTGCGCCTGCTGGTGTGCGCGGAAGAACGCTGCGTGTACCCGCTGGAAAGCCTGCGCAAGCACGCGCTGGAGCTGCACCACTTCGCCATCCGCGACCTGGCGCCGCCCAGCCTGCACCAGGCCGTGCGCATCTGCCGCCTGGTCGAAGACGCCATGCGCGCGGGCGACGGCGTGGCCGTGCATTGCCGCGGCGGCCTGGGCCGCACCGGCACCGTGCTGGCCGCCGTGCTGGTGTGGCTGGGCGACGGCGCGGAAGAGGCCATCGTGAAAGTGCGCGCGGCGCGCCCGATGGCGATCCAGACCAAGGCGCAGGCCGATTTCGTGCGCGACTTCGCGCACGCGGTCCGGCAGCTGCAACCCAGCGGTATGTCCTGATTTTCCAACCCACATAGAGAGAAACCGATGTCTCTGGATAAAGCACTGTCGGCGGCGCAGACCGACGTTCCCGAATGCGTGGCGGTCGGCTACGTGGACATGAGCAGCGGCTTCCTGCTCGGCGTGAAGACGGTCGATTCGCACCCGGGCGAGATCCTCGACCTGGTGGCGGCGGCTACCGGCGACCTGTTCCAGGGCAAGAACGTGACCGAGATCGAGCGCCTGTTCGACCAGTCGCGCGGCATCACCAATCGCGCGGCCGGCGCGCACTACTTCAACGAGATCGTGGTGTTCAGCACCAACCTGATCCACGTGTTCATCCGCTCGAAGAAGAATCCCAGCCACGTGGCCGTGTTCGTCGCGCGCATCGGCGCCAATATCGGCATGGTGCTGACGCGCTCGCGGCTGAGCATGGTGGCGCTGGAGGCTTCGATCTAAAGCGGCGCGGCGGTACTGGCCATGCGCCGACAAGACGACAGCGTCCGCGCATTGCGGATCGCATGCCCCAACTTCAGTGCGGAGGAGCTCGGCGCGCTGCGGTCGATCATCGGCCTGCTCAAGCCATACCTGAAGCATGCCTGGGTGGTGGACGCCGCGGTGATGGAAGCCGTGGCGCCCACCGATCTGTGCCTGATCAACATGGACCACCCGGGTGCGCCCAGGGTGCCGCCGGGCCATGCGCGGGTGATCGGCTGCTCGTCGCGGCCGCGCAACCATCCGCACGGCACGCTGCACCGGCCGCTGCGTCCGCCGGAGATCCTGGCCTTGCTCAGCGAGGCGGGCAGCCGCGTGCTGGGCGAGCGCCAGTACGCGGACGCCACGCCGTCGCTGGAGTGGTCGTACCGGCTGGCGGCCTGGCCGCGCGACCTGGACGAGTGGCCCAAATCCTGGTGGCGCGTGATGGCGTGCATCTCAGCCGAGGCGCTGCCGCTGCCGCGCATCGCCGAACGCACCGAGCTGCCTTCGCGCTATGTGGAGCTGTGCATCGAGCGCCTGCGCGCGGCCGGCCTGGTCGAGCGCACGCCGCGCGTGCGCGAGACGGCGCAGGCCGTGCAAGAACAGGGAGAACGCCGGCGCTGGTCGGGGCTGGCCAGCCGCATCCTGCAACGATTCGGATTGGGGAACTAATGGGCGAAGTGCACAAGATCGTTTTCATGGGGGCTCCAGGCTCGGGCAAGACCACCTGCATCCGCGCGCTGAGCGAAATCGATCCGGTCTCCACCGACGTGCCCTGCACGGACGAGCTGCGCGACCTGAAGGAAACCACCACGGTGGCGCTGGACTACGGCGAGCTGCAGCTGGACGACGGCGAATCGCGCGTGCTGCTGTACGGGCTGCCGGGGCAGGAGCGTTTCAGCTACATGTTCGACGTGGTGCGCACCGGCCTGCTCGGCGCCATCGTGCTGGTCGACGCCACCAGCCAGGACGCCGTGCAGGAACTCTCGCGCACGCTGGCCTGCCATCGCGCCGACCTGCGCCGGATGCCTTTCATCGTGGCGCTGAACAAAAGCGAGGAGGCCGCCGACGCGATCGCCGAACGCTGCCGCGACGCCGTGCGCGCGCACGACCTGATGGCGCCGGTGATGGCGGTGGATGCGCGGCGGCGCGAGGACATCGCGCATCTGATCGAGCTGCTGCTGGTGATCCTGGAATTCGGCTTCGGTTTCGACCAGCCTGGCGATCCGGCGCGTGCGGAGGGCAACGCATGAGCATCGACATGCCCAGCCAGCGCCAGTGCCTGGCCGCGCTGGACAGGGCCATGGAGCATTGCCAGGGCATCGTCGCCGGCATGTTCGCGCTGCGCGACGGGCGCTGCTATGCGGAGCGTTCGCGCGCACGCGTGCCGGTGGGCAAGTTCGCTGCGATGAGCAGTTCGCTGATGGCCCTGTCCAACAGCGTGATGGCGGAGCTGGCGGCCGATTCGCCGGGCTATCTGCTGATCGAGGGGCGCACGCACAAGCTGGTGGCGTGCAAGGTGCCGCGCGGGAAGGTGGGCTTGATCGTGGCGGTGCTGGCGCAGAGCGAGGTGAGCCTGGGACTGGTGCTGGGGTATGCCAGGACCTGTGCGCGTGAAGTGTGCGAGGCGGAGCCGACCACGTAGGACGTAGGTTGGGGTGAGCGCCAGCGAACCCCAACGTTGCGGCAACCCGCGGGGTTCGTAGGGGTTCGCTTGCGCTCACCCCAACCTACGGCGGCGGGTTCGCGGATGGCCTCGCCTGACCACGCGCTGGCGTCCTGCGGCTGCTTCACCCGGACCTGCGCCTGCCTACACTGGACTCGCAGGGTTGCATCTCCCGCTTTCGATTGTGCGAACCGCTCCACATAAGGATCGGCACGGGAACCCTGGGGACGGAAGCGTGTTGTCCGCTGCCACGACGTGGCGCGATCCGCTTCTCCGATCGCCATCCACGCATCCGCGTTTCGAACGGCGGCGCCTTCGGCCGCTGCGTCGCTTGCGCGCATGCCGCCGGTGGCGATGCCTGACGCAAGGGGGAAATCCACACCATGTGCAGCTTTCACCAACGAGACGACCGGCGCGCACCCGTGCGCGCCTGGCCGGCGCGCCGCATGCTGAGCGTTGCGCTGCTCTCCGGCCTGGGCTGGTTGCCGCAGGCGCATGCCGCCTGCCAGGCCACAGGCACGTCCACCGTGTGCGACACGGCGGCGCCCAGCCCGTGGACCAGCACCGTGGGCGCCGGTCCTTCCGCGCCGGCCGGTTCCAGCGTGACGGTGAATGCCAATGCGCAGATCGTGGTGGGCGATGCCTCGGCGATCGCCTTGTCCGACCGCGCCAATATCGTGATCAAGTCCGGCGCGCTGGTGCAGAACAGTGCGGTGCGCGCGGTGGGCCTGTACCAGTCCGGCGCCAATACCATCGATTTTCGCAGCGACAGCACGCTGACGGTGGAGCAGGGCGCGACGGTGCTGGCGGCGGGCAGCGAGAACAACGGCGAAGCGGTGAATCCGCAGGGTACCGGCAACCGCATCGTCAACAGCGGCACTATCCGCTCGATGCATGCGGCGGCGCTCTGGTTCCAGGCCAAGTCCGGCGGCAACGTCGTCATCAACAACGAGACCGGCGTGATCCAGGCGCCGGGCAACGTGATCGGCGCCACCGGCAGCAGCACGCTGGATTTCACCAACAAGGGCCAGGTGATCGGCAACCTGGTGTTCGCGCGCGGCGACGATACGCTGCGCCTGTATGGCGGATCTTCCGTGCGCGGCAGCATCGATGGCGGTGGCGGCAGCAACCTGCTGACGCTCAATGGCAGCGGCACCGACACGCTGCCGACCATCGCCAACTTCCAGACCGTGCGCAAGCTGGACGACGGCATGTGGATCCTCGGGCGGCCACTGACCGGCGCGGGCGTCACTTCGGTCGATGTGCAGCAGGGCACGCTGGTACTCAACGCCGACAATTCGGCGTACGCCGGCGCCATGCAGTTGCGCGCGGGCGGCACGCTGGCGGTTGGCGATGCCAGCGCGTCCGGCGCAGCGCTGAAAGGCGACTTGACCGTGCCGGTGGGCGCGGCGCTGGGCGGCTATGGCAGCGTGCTGGGCAATGTCGACAACCAGGGCACGCTCGGCGTGGCCGATGCGCTGGCGCCGTTCGCCGGTGGGGCGCTCGGCAACTTTGCCGTGCGCGGACAGCTGAGCAACGCCGGACTGGTGAATATCGGCGCGGCCCAGGGCGTGGGCCGCACGTTGACTGTCGGCAGCTACGTCGGCCGCAACGGCACCATCGCCATGAACGCCGTGCTCGGCGGCGATGGTTCGGCGGCGGACAAGCTGGTGGTGGACGGCGGCAGCGCGACCGGTTCGACGCTGCTGAAGATCGCCAACCTCGGCGGGCAGGGCGCGGCTACCGTGTCCGACGGCATCCTGGTGGTGCAGGCGATCAACGGCGCGACGACCGATGCCGGCGCGTTCTCGCTGAGCGGCGGATCGCTCAAGGCCGGCGCCTAC
The DNA here is from genome assembly GCF_049532885.1 of Dyella marensis. Taxonomy (NCBI): domain Bacteria; kingdom Pseudomonadati; phylum Pseudomonadota; class Gammaproteobacteria; order Lysobacterales; family Rhodanobacteraceae; genus Dyella; species Dyella marensis. The sequence continues at coordinate 2,845,031 of NZ_CP064029.1, read as the reverse complement.
GAATACTTGCTGGTGAAGGGCGGTGTCACGTCGGGCACGGCGGACGACTGGTATCTGCGCAATACGCAAGCTGCACCTGCACCTGCACCTGCGCCGGCACCCGCACCTGCACCTGCACCTGCACCTTCACCTGCACCCGCACCCGCACCGGCACCTGCGCCTGCACCTGCACCTGCACCTGCGCCTGCGCCGGCACCCGCACCTGCACCTGCGCCTGCACCGGCACCCGCACCTGCACCCGCACCCGCACCCGCACCCGCACCCGCACCGACACCTGCGCCTGCGCCTGCACCGGCACCGGCACCTGCGCCCGCGCCTGCACCTGCACCTGCACCTGCACCTGCGCCGGCACCCGCACCCGCACCCGCACCCGCACCCGCACCGGCACCTGCGCCGGCACCGGCACCGGCACCCGCACCCGCACCCGCACCCGCACCCGCACCCGCACCGGCACCTGCACCTGCACCTGCACCTGCACCTGCACCTGCACCTGCAACACCTTCCCAACCCGTCGTTCTCTATCGCCCCGAAGCCGCGCTGTACGCGGCGGCACCCTCCGTCGCACGCCAGCTCGGCGCCATGCAGCTGGAGAATTTCCATGCGCGCCAGGGCGACCAGGCGCAGCTCGGCGAGCGTGGCGAACTGCCCGCGAGCTGGGGCCGCGTGTGGGGCGGCCATAGCACGATGTCGCAAGGCGGCACGCTCGATCCGCATTACGCCGGCACGCTCAGCGGCGCGCAGGCAGGCCAGGACATCTATGCGGACGAAAGCGCCGAAGGACAGCGCAACCACTACGGCGTGTTCGCCGGCTTCGCGCGTTCCAGCGGCGACGTACGCGGCTTCGCTGCCGGCACGCAGGATCTCGCCGTGGGCCGCCTGCGGCTGGATGCCTACAGCATGGGCGGCTACTGGACGCATCTGGCGCCGCGCGGCTGGTATGCCGACGCGGTGCTGATGGGTACGGCCTACACCTTCGATCCCACTTCGCGCGACGGCGTGCAGGCCACCGCGCACGGCCATGCGGTGACGGCATCGCTGGAAAGCGGCTGGTCGCTCGCGCTCGGCCACGGCCTGCGCATCGAGCCGCAGGCGCAGCTGGTATGGCAGCACCTGGCGCTGGGCCGGCTCGACGACGGCATTTCCAGCGTGTCGTTCCGCGGCGGCCAGGCGGTGACCGGCCGCGCGGGCGTGCGCCTCGCCGGCAACTGGCCGCTGGGCGCGGCGACATGGCAACCGTATGTGCGCGTGCATGTGCTGCGCACCACCGGCGCGGACGACGCGACCTCGTTCGGCGGCATCGCGCCGATCGCCACTTCCACGCGCCAGACCCTGGGGCAGGCCGATGCCGGCATGGCCGTGACGTTTCCTTCAGGGGGCGGTGTGTATGCCTCCGTGAGCTATACCGGGAACCTGGCGGGCGAGCGGCAGCGTGTGGTGGCCGGCCGTATCGGCCTGCGTTGGTCGTGGTGAGGCGATGATGATGGATCCGGAAGAACTTACCGCCGCGCACCTGCCGCCGGCATGGCGGCGCAAGCAGGGCGCACCGGCGCGCGACGAAGCCGGGCACATGGCGATCTATGCGCTGGCCTATCGCCGCCGCGCGCGCGGCGCGGCCATGCAGTCCGCCATCGCGGCGACGCTGCTGTGCCTGCTGGCTTCGCTGCTGATGGCTTGGCCGTGGCTCGCGGTGGCCGGATTCGCCGCCTGCCCGCTGGTGTACACGGCGGGCTGCTGGACGCTGGATGGACGGCTGAGCGCGCGCCTGGGCATATCCCGCGCCGCCCTGTCGGCTTGCATCGAGCACTTCGTGGCCAGTCCCGGCGGCGCCGCGCAGGCGGCGCTGCTGGAGCGCGGCGAAGCACAGATAAGGATCGACCGCGATCGCCACTGGCCGATCGCCAGCCACGAGCAGCCACCACCGCGCTAGCGCCGGGAAGGTCATCCGGGGCCAAATTTTCCGCTCGATTAGCCCGCTCTGCCCTGTGAGCCGCGGGATGCGTCCGCTAGCTTGTGGCGGCGGTGCGTGGACGCGTGTTCAACGGGCCTGGCCGTTGTTTCCGGCCCGGCGCCGGGAGCCGGTGGCGCATCGCCGACGCTGACAGGGGAACCGACATGCAATGCAACTACAGCCGCGAGGGCTCGACGCGCGGCTTCACCCTCATTGAGCTCATGATCACCGTGGCGATCGTCGCGATCATCGCGGCCGTGGCCTTGCCTTCGTATAACGACTACCTGCGGCGCAGCAAGCTCACCGAGGCCTACAACACGCTGGCCACCTATCGCGCCAGCATGGAGCAGTACTACCAGGACAACCGCAGCTATGGCGCCGGCGGCAGCTGCGGCGTGGCGCTGCCCACGGGGCTCAAGTATTTCACCGTGAGCTGCGGCCCGGCCGCGGCCAGCACGTCGGCGCTGCAGGCATACGTTGCCAGCGCCAAGGGCATCGCCGGTTCGCAGGTCAACGGCTTCACCTTCACCATCAACGAAAAGAACGACCGCGCCACCACCGCCGTCCCGTCCGGCTGGGGCACCGCGCCGGCGAACTGCTGGATCCTGCGCAAGGGGGGCGGTTGCCAATGAGGCGCGTCGGCGGCTTCACGCTGGTGGAACTGATGATCACGGTGACCATCCTGGCCGTGGTGCTGGTCGCCGGCCTCCCTACGTTCCGCGAATGGCTGCGCAACACGCATATCCGCACCGCGGCCGAATCCATCCAGAACGGCTTGCGCTACGCGCGCGGCGAGGCCGGCAGCCGCGGTGTCAACGTGCGCTTCGAGTTCACCTCGTCGGGCGCCGGCTGGACCGTCTGCGCACTGTCCGGAGCAACCTCGTGCACCGCGGCCGCGGCGGCCAGCGCGGACAACACGCTGCAGAATTTCGTGGCCGCGGGCGGATCCGCCGACGTCGCGCCCATGGTCGGCACCTCGATCGGCGCGGCCGGTACGCCGCTATCCACGCCCGCGAGCGCTGGCAGCGGCATCACCTTCAATGCCCTCGGCCGGCCGCTCGGCTACGGCACCGTGGCGGTCAGCCGGATCGACCTCAACACGGCGGGCAAGGACGGCCGGCGACTCGTGATTCAGATCTCGTCCGCCGGCATGCCGCGGATGTGCGATCCGAATCTCTCCCTGGCCACCAGTCCCCAAGGATGCAGGTGATCCCATGCATGCATCGCTCCGCCCCCGTCTTCGTCTTCGTGCGCAGCGCGGCATCGTACTGATCGATGCCATGGTCGCCGTGGTCATTTTTTCCATCGGCGTGCTCGGCATGGTGGCGCTGCAGGCCGCGGCCATCAAGCTGTCGGGCGACGCCAAATATCGCTCCGACGCCGCCATGGCGACCGAACAGGTCATCGCGCAGATGTGGGCCTCCGATCCTGCCGCGCTGGCCGCCAATTTCAGGAGCCCGGAAGGCGCGGCCTATAAAACCTGGAAGGACACGGTCACCCGGCTCACCGCGCAGAGCGGCTTGCCCGGCGCCGGCGGCAAGCCGCCGACGATCGAGGTGAACGCGGACAACATCGTGACCGTCACCGTCTATTGGCAGGCGCCCGGCGATCCGGCCTATCACCGCTACGTGTCCACCACTCATGTCGCACGTTGAGCAGTCGTCCATCGAGCCAAGGCGCCCCATGCGGAACCTCGAACGCCGCGGCGGCAGCGCCGCCGCCTATTGCACGGGCCTGTCGCTGGTCGAGCTGATGGTGGGCATGCTCATCAGCCTGATCTGCGTGCTGGGGATGATGTCGGCCTTCTCGGTCTACGAGGGGCGCAAGCGCACCATCACCAGCGGCAGCGACGCGCAGCAGAACGGGCTGTATTCGATGTTCGAACTGGAGCGCCAGATCCGGACGGCCGGTTCGGGCATGACCCAGGGCTTCAACTATGGCCTGTGGGGTTGCTCGATCACCGCCTATGGCGGCAACGCCAGGAAACTGCCGAGCGCCACCGCCATGCCGGCGGCATTCGCGGCCTGGCCGTCGGCCACGCCGGTGAAGATGCGCGCGGTGCCCCTGCTCATCGCCAGCGGCGGCAGCGACTCCGCCGGCCATGCCAGGCCCGACACGCTGGCCATCGTCGGCGGCAATCCGGCGATCACGGTATTCAGGGCCAGCGTGACCAGTGCGCCCGGCACCGCGGCCGTCACGCTGGACAACAGCTTCGGCTTCGCGGCGAACGACTATGTGCTGGCGACGACCAGCGCCGGCGAATGCTCGCTGGCCCGGATCGCCAGCGCTTCGTCGTCCGCCAGCCAGCTGACGCTGTCCCCGGCGGACACGCCGCCGACCGGGCTGGCGGCCAACGGCAATGCGTTCGACCTCGGCCAGCGGCCGGCGATCAGCCTGTATGGCGTGGATGCCGCCACCAGCACGCTGGTTGCCTACGATGCGCTCGGACGCGACGGCGCCGCGCCGGTCACCATCGCGGACGGCATCGTGCAGCTCAAGGCCTTGTACGGCGTGGACAGCGACGGCGACGACGTGGTGGATACCTGGGTCCAGCCCAGCGGCGACTGGGCCATCGACAAGCTCAGCGCCAACCAGGGCGCCGCCGCCGCGGCCTTCTCCAAGATCAAGGCGGTGCGCATCGCCGTGGTGGCGCAGAGCCTGCTGCCGGAACGCGCCACCGATTACACCGGCGCGTCGACGCTGACCTTGTTCGGCGATCTTCCCGCGGACCTGCGCTATACGGTCGGGGTGCAGCCGCTATACCGCTACAAGGTCTACGACACCGTGATCCCGATCCGCAACGCCATCATCGCCCGCCATTTCTGAGCCCGTCCATGACCGCCCACATCACCCGTACGGGGCCGGGCAACCGGCCAGGCCGCCAGCGCGGCGTCATCTCCACGGTCATCGCCGTCATCGTGCTGCTGATCACGCTGATGGCCGCGGTCGCGCTGATGCGTTCGGTGGATACCGGCAACAGCATCGCGGGCCGCCTCGGCTTCAAGCAGCAGGTCACGCAGGAGGCCGAACTGGCCTACCAGGATGCGGTGGCCGGCGCGGCCGCCTATCTCGGGCAGGCCGGCGAGGCCGACAAGGCGGATATCGGTTACTACGCTACGCCGCAGGCCAGCGATGCCCGCGGCATACCCACGGCGCTGATCGCCAGCACCGCCGGCAAGCGGCTGCAGGCGCCGGACACCAAGGACGACATCCGCTACACGGTCGAACGGCTTTGCCCTCAGACCGGTCCTGCCTTGACCGTCGCGCCCAATGCCTGCCTCGTGCCCGCGGCGACGATCAACGGCGGTTCGACGTCCGGCAACCAGGGCGGATTCGGCTCGGGCGCGCAGGCGGCCTACCGCCTGACCGTCCGGGTCGAAGGACCCAAGCATGCGGTCAGCTATGTGCAGACCATCATGCGCTGACCGCCGGCGGCGCTTCGCCACGCTCGAACCACGGTGTCCGCGCGCGGGCACACGCATCGCCCATCACGAACCATGGGGAAAGCCATGATTAGTCTTCTTCGCCCGCTCGCTGTTTCGCGCACCGGCGGCCTGCTGCTGGCGCTGGCGCTGACTTCGATGGCCGGAGCGGCCGCGGCCGATACGCCGCTGGCGAACCTCCCCATCGGCACCGCTTCCACCGTGCCCGCCAACATGATCCTGGCATTGTCGGTCGAATACCCCACCGGCACCGTGGCGGCGTACAAAAGCACCACCTACGACTACACGTTTCCCTACCTGGGATATTTCGACAGCGGCAAGTGCTACGACTACGACGAGAACAAGCAATGGTTCACGCCGACGCGGTTCACCGTTTCGGCGTCCGGAAGCTGCATCAGCGGAGGCAAGAAGGCGCATTGGAGCGGCAACATGCTCAACTGGGCGACGATGACCGCGCTCGATGAGTTCCGCCAGAGCCTGACCGGCGGCAATCGCAGCGTCGACAGCCACTCCGCCACCGTGCTGCTGCGCTCCAACCTCAACAGCCAGAGCTACGTCGGCAATTTCCCGGACCGCTCGCTGAGCGGCGCGCTCGCCGCCGCGACGGTCGGCGACGACAAGTTCAACAACGCCACTGTCTATCTGCGCTCGGCCGGGCAGGGCTCGTCCTTCCTGATTTCCGACAACGCCAACTTCAGCACCGACAACCAGGGCAAGGTGGCCACCTACGTCGCCGCGGTGCGCGTGTGCGTCGAGGGCAGGCTGGAGAGCAACTGCAACTCCGCGCACAAAGCCACGGACTATCCCAACGCGGGCAGGTACAACAAGCCGGAAGGCCTGATCCAGCAGAACTTCTCCAAGATCCGCGTCGGTGCGGCCGGCTACGCCTTCGTGCAGGGCGACGGGCCCGCCAATGGCGCGGTGCGCGCGCTGATCCACGACAACGGCCCCACCGCGTACAACGGCAACGGCGCCAGGAGCGCCAACCCGAGCGCCGAATGGGATGGCGACACCGGCATCTTCGCCGCCAATCCGGATGCGGCCAACGGCAAGGGCAGGGCGCCCGGCGGCGGCGACGCCAGCACGACCGGCGCGATCAACTATCTCAATAAATTCGGCTACGACAACGGCTACGAGCTGTACGACACGCTCGGCGATCTGTACTGGGCATCGCTGGCCTACCTGATGCACGTGAAGCTGGACGACAGCTACACCAAGGGCATTTCCGCGACGAACAGCATGGACGTGGGTTTCCCCGTCTATGGCGGCCTGCTTCCCGATCCGATCGCCTATACCTGCCAGGCCAATGCCATCGTCACCATCGGCGACTCGCATACCTGGTACGACACGCGAGTGCCCAGCTCGGGCGGGCCGACGCCGAGTTCGGCCGTGCGCGGCGCACTGGCGCCGGTCAACGGAGCCGATGCGGCTGCCTATGTCGACAAGCTGGGCAATCTGCCGCTGATCGAAACCGCGCCCAAGGTCACCATGGCGAGCCTGTTCGGTCCGAACGTCCGGCTCAGCACCAAGCTGGCGCCGAACGGCACGAGCGACTCCACCTACAACATGGCGGGCCTGGCGTATTTCGCCCACATCAGCGATATCCGCGCCGATCTGAGCGCCAAGCAGACGGTGGATACCTATACCGTGGACGTGCTGGAGCCGGGCCCGTATGACGGCACGGCCGGCGCGGAGATCTACAATCCTTCCCGATTCAACTGGTGGCCTTTTGCGGGGCCCAACATGTACTGGCTCGCCGCCAAGTACGGCGGCTTCGACGACGTCAACGGCGACGGCATTCCCGCCAACATGCTGACCTGGCATACCAACAGCACCACGGCGGCCGGCAACGATCTTCGTCCGGACAATTATTTTCCCGGCAATCGCCCGGATCTGATCCAGGCCGGACTGGCGCAGATTTTCAAACGGGTTTCCGATACCTCGCAGAGCGCGGCGGGTCCGGGCGTCACTTCCACGCGCGTACTCACCAATGTGGCGGCCGGCGCGACCAAGGGCCCGTACTACTCGCCGGTGAGCGGCTTCCCCGTCTACACGGTCAGCTACGCGCCCAGCAACTGGACGGGCGAAGTTTCAGGCTTCGTCGCCACGGCGAAGCTGCCCGGCGACGTCACGGCGGTCACCGGCAGCCCGAGCTGGAGCGCACAGGCGAAGCTCGACGCGCTGGCGCACGCGGTCGATGCGGCCGGCGCCAAGCATGGTTGGGACACGGGGCGGCGCATCATCACCTCCAACGGCCGCGCCGGCGTCGCTTTTCGCTACGGCTCGCTCGGCTCCAGCCAGCAGAGCCAGCTCAGCAGCGACCAGGTCAACTACCTGCGCGGCGACCAGAGCAACGAAGGCGCGGCCTTCCGCGTGCGCCAGCACATCCTCGGCGACATCGTCCATTCCGAAGCGGTGCTGGTGCAGGACGCCTTGTCGCCGAAGTACAGCGAGGCGTCCAACCCCGGCTATGCGGCCTTTGCCCAGTCCGCGGCGAGCCGCGCTCCGGTGGTTTACGTCGGCGCCAACGACGGCATGCTGCATGCCTTTGCCGCGGATTTCTCCAGCGCCACCACGACCAACCCGGTTACCGGCGGCGGCAGCGAGCTGTTCGCCTATGTACCGGCGCTGCTCTACAAGGGGCCCAGCGGCAACGCGCAGGTCGATGGACTGGCGGCGCTGAGCAATCTCAACGGCGTCAGCAGCAATAACTTCGCGCATCATTTCTATGTCGACCAGACGCCGCAGGCGGCCGACGCGGACTTCGCCTTCACCGCCACCTCTTCCGGCAGCCCGCCGGCGTCCGCCACCGCCGGCACGGCGAACTGGCACACCATGCTGGTCGGGGGACTCGGCAAGGGCGGCAAGGGTTATTACGCCCTGGACGTGACCACCGTGCCGTCCGCCATCGATGCGGTCAGCAGCAGCGCCGCCACCGAAACGGCGCTGGCCAGCGGCAAGGTGCTGTGGGAATTCACCGACAGCGACATGGGCTTTTCCTATGGCAAGCCGGTCGTGGCGAAAACCCGCAAGTACGGCTGGGTGGTTCTGCTGACGTCGGGCTACAACAACGCTTCGGGCCACGGCCATCTGTACGTCGTCAACGCCAGGACCGGCGCGCTGCTGGAAACGCTCGACACTCCGGATGCCGGCACGCCGGGCAATCCGAGCGGCCTGGCCCAGGCGACCGCTTTCACCCGGGACGTCACCGACAACACGGTCGAGCAGGTCTATGCGGGCGACTTGCTGGGCAACGTGTGGCGTTTCGATCTTTCCGGCACGGATGCTTATCCCAAGCCCACCTTGCTGGCGACCTTGACGGATGGCAGCAAGGCGCAGCCGGTCACCACGGCTCCGCGCGTGGAACTGGACATCAACGCCTCGGGCCTGGGCACGCGCCGCTGGGTCTTCGTCGGCACGGGCAAGGCGCTGGACGCGAGCGATCTGTCGGACTCGCAGCAGCAGACCATGTACGCCCTGCGCGATGGCGACACCGTCGCACCCTCGGCGGCCACCTCGCCGATCACGCGCGCGGACCTGCAGCGGATCGCCGACATGACCAAGGGCGCGACCATCGCAGACTCGGCCAAGGGCTGGTACTACGACCTGACCGGTTCGGCCGGCGCCAACGGCGGCTCGGAGCGCATCGTGGCCGATCCGGATGCAGCGGCAGGCACCTTCACCGTGGCATGGGCCACCATGACGCCGTCGTCGGATCCGTGCTCCCTGCAAGGCAATATCTACGCCGCGAATTTCGGCACCGGACAATCCGCGCTGCTGGACGCAGCGGGCAACGTGGTGAAGTCGCTGACTACCGAATCGGCACCCACCAAGCTGCAGGAAGTGAAGCTGCCCAACGGCAACCTGGCGCTGCTGTACGGCCAGGCGGGATTGCCGCCGCAGGTGGCACGCATGCGCCAGGGCACCTCAGGCAACGGTATCCAGCGGGTCAACTGGCGCGAGGTGCTGGAATAAGGCGCAAGCGGCGGCGGCCCGCACTGCCGCAGCGCGCGGCCGCCGCGCCATGCGCGGTGGCCGTGCGCCATGCCGAGCGCCGCCCTCGCTACTGTCATTTCGGGCCAATTTGCGCGGCCAACCGCGCTCGCCATTTTCAGGAAAGTATTTTGTAACTTTGCGTTATAAATATAGCGGCATCGGACGCGCCCGAAGCAGCGGGCCGGCTGGACGCAATAACGCAATTACTCTCTGAAGGGTGGATATGAAAAGGCGCTCGGAACGCTCGATGACCTGCAAAAGAAGTATCTCCGCAACGGGACCTGCCTGATGCAATAGCGGCTTCCCGTTTCTTTCGACGCCGGTGCGCTGCCGCGGAAGCTCCGGAGCGGCGCAAAGCCAGTTCCGGCAGCTCATGGACAGCACCCCGCCGCAGATAAAAACGGCGGCTGTCGACGACCCGGCGGCCTTCGCCAAAAAGTTTTCCGAAATGCATCTGCTGGCGAGCCTGGCCGCATCGCGGCATCTGGAAAACGATCCGGATATCCGAAGCAAGATCGAGTGGCTTCGCCAGGGGGTGCTTGCCAATGCCGCCCGCGATGAGCTCTATCGCACCGCACAGGTAAGCGACGATGAGGCGAAGCGCTATTACGATGCGCATGCCGGCGACTTCGTCGACTACACCTTGCAGCACGTGGTGATCCGCTACCACGCGTCCGACATCCCGCTGCGGCAGGGGCAGCAGGACATCGGCGAGGCCGAGGCTCGCGCGCAATCCGAAGAGCTGCGCAAGCAGCTGATGGCCGGCAAGGACTTCTCGGCCATCGTCGAGCAGCACACCGACGATCTCAGTTCCAAGGCCGACGATGGTGTGCTGCCGGAAACGGCTTCGCGCAATCTCCTGCCCGAGATCGCGCTGGGCATCGCCAAGCTGAAGGAGGATGAAATTTCCCAGCCGATCAGGACGACCTTCGGTTATCACCTCGTGCGCGTCATGAAGCGCTCGCAGAATACGTTCGAGGATGCAAAGCCTCATATCGTGATTCTGCTGAAGAACGAAGAAGTCACGCGGCAGATCGAGGCCTTGAAGCAAGCCCATCCGACGACCTTCGATGCCGCTCTTCTTGGCCATGCTCCAGGCGGGTGAGCCTGGCCCGCGGGAAGCCCGGGGCGGGATGGAGCGGCTTCAATGAAAGAAGCATTCCTTGAACGGCAGGCTCGCCGCGCCCAAGGCCACCGCATCGAACGGCGCCTCCGCCAGCACGATTGACGGTTGCGGGCGCGCGCGCCCGCGCCGCGACACGTTGTCGATGGCGATGCGCGGCATCAGCCGCTGTGCGAGATCCGTCGGAATGCGCCCGCCCAGCACCACGGCCTGCGGATCGACGATGGCGACCACCGCCGAGGCGATCACCGAAAGCCCCGGCGCCACGCGTTCGATCCAGCGCTCGATCGCGGGCCAGCGCGGGTCGTAGTGCTCGACCAGCGCCTGGATGTCGGCCAGCGCGACGCCATCCTTCACCAGCATCGCGCGCAGCGTTTCCAGCGCGGCGCGCTCCAGCCCCAGCGCCGGCAGCATGCCGGCGAATTCACCCGCATTGCCATGCGCGCCGCGCGCGCAGCGGCCGTCCATGATCAGGCCGCCGCCGAAGCCGTGGCCGAAATAAAAGTAGGCGAAGTCGCGATAGCGATGCCCCACGCCATGCAGGCTTTCGCCGATGGCGGCGACACTGCCGTCGTTGTCCAGCCATACCGGATGGCCCATCGCGTCGGCGAGCAGGGCATCTACCTCGAGCAGCGCCAAACCTTCCAAAGGATCGGGCGGATTGACCTTGGAGCCGTCGCCGACGAAGAAGCCGGTCAGGCCCAGGCCCACGCCGAACACGCTGTCCTCGTCCACCTCGCTCTTGCGCAGCAGCCGCTCGGCCAGCGTGCGGATCCGCCGCAGCAGCGCGGCGCGACCGGTGGCGCGCATCGGCTCCTGGTGCTGGCCGAGCACGTTGCCGGCGAAATCCATCAGCGCCAGCGCGATCGAATCGGTGGTGATCGATACGCCGATCGCATGCGCATAGCCAGGCACCAGGGTCACCGCCGCGGCCGGTTTGCCGCGCCCTTGCGAGCGCGTTTCGCCCAGCTCCAGCATGCCGCGATCGACCAGCTCGTCGACCAGCCGCATCACGGACTGCGCGGTAAGACCGGTGGCGCGTACCAGGTCGGCGCGCGTGGTGGTGCCGAGGCGGCGCACCAGGTCGAGCAGGTCGCGCTCGTTGGCGGAGACAGCGACGCTGCTGTCGGCATCGCGCAGGAAGTCCGGATGCAGCTGGCGGGCGAACGGCGTGGGTGCGGCCATGAGCGTGTAGCGAATCCTTCGGGTCAACGGACTTATGGTAGCGGGCCTTGGCCTGGACGCCATGCGATCCACGCCGTGGCCAGTCCGCACAAGGCCATGCTGGCGGCCATCGGCAGGTCCGAGTGCTCCATCGAGGCGGCCAGCAGCCAGCCGGCCAGGGCGGCCGGCACCGCCAGCAGCACGCCGGACAGCGCGGAAGCGGTGCCGGCGCGTTCGGGAAAGTGTTCGCTCACCGCGGCCTGTCCGCAGGACTGGTGGATGGCGTGGCCGAACACGTAGAAGCACTGCGGCGCAATGATCGCCCAGGCGGCGTGCACGCCCAGCAGCACCAGCAAGGTCATGGCCGCGCCGCCGCCGAGCGTAAGCGCGGCCGCGCGCGCCAGCGTGGCGCGCAGGCCCAGCCGGTGCAGCCAGCGGCGGCAGACGAAGGTGCCGGCCATATGCACCAGCGAGCCGCCGGCCAGCACCAGGGCGTAGCGCTGCGGCGACATGCCGAGCCGCACGATCAAGGCATACGAGGAGCCGGCCAGGAACAGGTAGTGGCCGACATAGCTGCTCGCGGTAAGTCCGGTGTAGTGGCGGAACGATGGGTGGCGCAGCATGGCGCGCCACGCGCCCGGCGGCCAAGCCGTGGGCAGGCCGACCGAAGGCAGCGTTTCGCCGATCTTCGCGCCGACCAGCAGCAGGGCCGCCGCGCCGAAAGCGGCGATCGCCGCGAGCGTCGCCTGCACGCCCGCCTGCGCGTACAGCCAGGCGCCCACCGGCGGACCCAGCAGCGAGATCACGCCCAGCCACGAGAACGCCACGGACAAATGGTGCACGCGGTCGTTCAGCGCATGCAGGTCGCGCAGCATCGCGCGGCAGGCCACGCCGGCGGCGGCCACGCCCAGGCCCTGGGCGGCGCGGCAGGCGAGGAACAGGCCGTACTCGCGCGTGCTCATCAGGCCGATGCTGGCAAGGAGGAACATGGCCAGCCCCGCCAGCAGCACCGGACGGCGGCCCCAGCGGTCGGTGGGCATGCCCCACAGCCATTGCCCGATACCGAAGCTTGCCACCGCTGCCGCCAGAGTGTGCTGCGCCTGCGCCGCATCGATACCCAGCGTCGCCTGCAGTGCCGGCAGCGCAGGCAGGTACAGATACATGGCAGTGGGATGCAGCCCCAGCAACAGCACGATCGCCGTCATCAGCACGGCGGGCGAGGCGGCGCGGCCGGAGCGGGTGGCGATGGACAGGACGGCAGGCGACATGCGGATACGGCAACCGGCGGCGGGATCTGAACTGCGCATCGTGCGCGCCGCCGGTTGCCGCTTCATGGCACCGCGTCGATGCGCAGGCCCAGATGGTTGCCCACGGGGCGTTCGCGCCCGGGGACGCCGGTATGGATCGGGCTGTTGACCACGGCCGGCTCGCCGCCGCGGCGCAGCACCATGGTGGAGGAGCCGCCGCCGTCCATGTTCATCGCCGCGTCCGCGCCGAGCTCGCGCAGCAGCGCGGTGAGCTCGGGCAGGGTCATGCCCTCGCTGTAGCCGGCCTGGCGGCCGTCCACCACCACCCACCACATGCGCCGGCGCGCCTTGTCCAGGCCGATGGCGGTGCGCGGTTCGGTCTGCAGGTAATAGTCGCGGCGCTTCGGTTCCAGCGCCTGCGTCTTGCCGCCGAGCATCAGCACCGGGCCGGCGCCGACCGCTTCGGTGGTGCCGGCCGGACAGGTGTGCAGCGTGATCGCCACGTGCCGGCCCTGGATGCACAGCGAGCCGTTCGAGCGCGGGTCGCCGCTGGCATAGCCGGAATCGAGGTGGCCGCGGGCGATGGATACGCCGTCCACCGTCACCGGCTGGCCGGCGGCGGGCACGTAGGGTTTGTCCAGCAGGTGGCCGCCGTCGAAGGGCAGGAAGTAGGTGGCGTTGATCGCGGCGGTGAGCTGTTCGCGGCGGGCGAACGACGAGGTCTTTTCGGCCACGAACTCGCTTGCGCCGTCGGGCACGCCCGGCGTGGTGACGAACGACAACCCCGGCGTGGTCAGGTCGATTTCCAGCACGTGCACCATCATCGGGCGCGGTGCATTGCGCGCCATATGCCAATAGCTCAGGCCCGGTGCGAAGGTGTCGGGCGCAGCGTCGCCGATGGGGCGGTCGAGCATGGGCTGCACCTGTACTCGGGCGGCGGCGTCGGCCTGCAGCACGGCGGCCTGCACCTCGTCCAGCAGCGCGGGCGAGGTCTGCAGCACCAGGGCGGGCGCCGGCTTGAGCGCAAGTGCATCGGCGAGCGCTACGCAATCGGCGCCGGGCTGGCATGCGGTTTGCGCGTAGCTCGATGCCGCGTAAGGCGCGCCGCCCGGCCCGGAGCGCACCGGCAGCGCGACCGCCTGCAGGCCCTTGTGCGCGCACAGGCGCAGCGCGGCCAACACATCGTGCGGTTGCGCGTTCCAGCAGGTGGCGTCGGCGATGACGGGAATGATGGGCACGGCGGCCTTGGCCGGCGGTGCGGCTTCCTGCGCATGGGCGACGGTTGCGGCAAGACAGGCGGCCAGGACGGCGCGGCGGAAATCAGAACGCATAGGTAGCTCCGAGGAAATAGGCACGGCCGTTGTCCAGCTCTTCCTTGATCAGCGCCTGGCCCGGGCCGATCACGCGCGTGGGCCGCGCATTGGCCAGGTTCTTGCCCTGCACCAGGAAGCTGAGATGGCGGTCGACGGCGTAGCGCAGCTGCGCGTCATAGGTCTGCAGGGGCGCGTAGTACACGTCGTTGGCGGGGTTGTCGGTGGCGAAGCTGATCGGCATCTTGCCGGTGCGGTTGGCGCTGAGCTGCGCGCTGAAGGCGCCGTCGCTGTACATCAGCGAGGCATTGAAGAGGCTGCGCGCGGCGCCGGTCAGCATCGGCAGGGTGCGGCGGCTGCCGTCGTTCATGGCGATGGCCGGGCCGTCCATATCCAGCAAGGTGGCATTGAAGGTGGCGCCGAAGCGGTCGAACGGCGCCGGCAGAAAATCGAAATGCAGGTCGGCCAGGCCCAGCTCCAGGCCGCGTACCTTGGCGGTGCTGGCGTTCTGCGCCTGGGTGGTGGTGACCTGCCAGGTGCCGCTCAGCCCGCCGGGGTTGGTCTGCGTGGTGGTGCTGCTCAAATTGACAATCTCGTGCTTGATGTCCTTCTGGAACAGCGCCAGCGACACCATCGCATCGCGCGTGGCATACCACTCCAGCGACAGATCGAGATTGGTCGACTGGCGCGGCCGCAGCTGCGGGTTGCCCAGCGTCTGCGAGATGGTGCCGGCGGCGGGGCTGACGGAGGGCGTGCTGTTCTGCGCCAGCGCGGCATAGGTGGCGCGGCCCAGCGTCTGGCTGGCGCCAGCGCGCAGCAGCAGGTCCGGAGCCAGGTGATACGTGGCGATGGCCGAAGGCAGCAGCTTGCCGTAGCTGCGCTCGACGCTTTGCCTGGCGAACTGCGTAAGGCTGTTGAGCGGCGAGGGCAGGGTGTTCTGCACGGTCTGCTTCGTATCCTCATGGCGCAGGCCGCCGAGCGCCGTCCAGGTATCGTCGCGATAGCCGCCCATCACGTAGGCGCTGTCGATCGCTTCCTTGATGTTGAAGTCGCCGATCGCGCTGTTGCGCGCATTGGTGGTCGCGAGCGCATAAGCATCCGGATGCGTGGCGACATAGGCATCGACCTTGTCCGGATCGATCAGCAGCATGCTCTGGCCGGCGCCGTCGTAAGGATGGAAGCGCGTGTCTTCGGTGCCAATGGCCGCGAGCGACACATTGCGCGTCGGCACATAGCCGGTTTCGTCCAGGCCATAGCGCTGCTGCAGGTTGCGGTGCTCCACGCCGGCTTTGTAGCCCCAGCCGCTGGCGTCTTCCTGCAGGTTGTGGGTGAAGTCGGCCTTGAGCGTGAGCAGGCCGGAGCGGCTGCGTTCCATGCGCGACAGGTAGCTGGTCTGCGCGTAGTTGGCCGGGTCTAGGAAGTAAGCCGGATTGGCGGGGGAGAACAGTGCGACGTCGCCCGGCACTGCGCGATAGGCAAATCCAAGCTTCGACGAGGCCGCGCTGGTAAAGACGTCTTCCTTGGTCGACTGCCGATAGCTGCCGGCGGCGTAGTTCGCCACCAGGTCGAGCTGGCTGCGCTCGGCCGGCTCGTAGCTGCCGCCCAGTTCCAGGTACTGGATGCGCCGCACCTGGTCGTAATGGTCGTAGTCCGCCTGCGCCGAGCCCTTGGCAAAACTGCCCGTGGTGGGCGAATCGAGCGTGGCCGGGCCGACGCGGTTGAGGAACTGCGTGCGGCGCTGCTCGTCGTTCTCGTGCTGGAAATAGCCGGCGGTGAGATGCGCCTGCAGGTTCTGGTGGTTGTCGTATTCGAACTTGCCGAACAGCGCCTGGCGCGTGCGCACGTTGTCGTAGGTGAGCCAGCGGTGGCGGTCCGGCACGGCGGCGAGGCCGTCGAGATCGTCCGAGGGCTTCAGCGTGGAACCGGTGCCGGCCGCGTTCTGGCGCAGCGAGGACAGGGTCTGCGTGCCGCCGGTGTAGCGGTAGTAGCCATCGCTGTCCATCGCGGTGTCGAGCGAAGAGGAGTCGCGGCGGAAGTAACTGCCCGACAGCACGAAGCCGAATTGCCGATCCGCGCCGAAGGTATTGCTGAGCGTCCCCTCGACCTGGCCGGAGGGCCTGGAATCGGCAACCACGCGCCGGTTGTCCCAGTGGGCCAGGTCAGCGCGACCGGCGGCGAACAGGCCTGGCGAGTCGAACGCGCTGCGCGTGCGCAGATTGGTGATGCCGCCTACGGCGTTGCCGGTCATGTCGGGCGTCACCGTCTTGTAGATGCTCACCTGCCGCGCCAGCGAAGACGGCAGCACGTCCAGCGAAACATTGCGCGAGGTGGTCTCGGTGGAGGGCAGGGCGACGCCGTCCACGCTCACCGCGTTGTAGTCCGGGTTGAGGCCGCGCAGGTTGAGGAACTGCGCCTCGCCGCGGCCGTTGTTGATGGTCATGGCCACACCCGGGATACGCTGCACCGCTTCGCCCAGGCCGAAGTCCGGAATCGAGCCGATCTCGTCGGCGGATACGCCGTCGGAGATGCCCGGCGCGGCGCGCTTCTCGGCCATGGCCTGTTCGGTGGACAGCACCTTGCCGGTGACCTGCACACCATCCAGCGCGACCGCGTCGGCCGGCGTGGGCGCGCTCTGCGCTCCGACCTGGCCCACGGCCAGCGCCAGCGCGGTAAGTGCGAAAAGCTGCCCGTGGCGCGCGCTGGCGCGGCGGGATCTTGCGTCGAAGCCCATGGATGCGATTCCCCGGCATGGACCGTCCATGCGTTGCCGGGCAATTTAATCACTTTATGTGAATAAATTTTGACGGGACTTGCGACAGCGCGCCATCGAACCCCTTTTTGATTGGTCACTTTAGGCCAATTTTCGCTGCGAGCGGCGAGGGTCATATGCTGGAAACATTTTATCACCATTAGTTATAAATACTGATGAGGCCCCCTTGGGCGCTCGATGAGACGCAGGGTTCGTCAGCCGCAACAACATCGCGATCAACTTTTCGAAGGACGGATATGAAACAACGAGTAACACGAACGGCAATGCGTGGTCTTACCTGTCTTCTGATGGCCGCTGTCGCCATCGGGCTGTACTCGGGGAAAGCCGCCGCGGCGTCCGGGCCGTGCGTCTATAACAACGACAGGATCATTTCGACCTGGCGAAATCTGGCGAACTATCCAAGCATGGTGATCGTGATTGCGCACCGCGGCTGGTGGGGAAGCCACCCGGGCACATCGAACTCCTGTGGCGCCAATGTCAGCGCCAGCTGGACCGGGATGCCGGAAAATTCCTGGTATGGCGTGCTCGCGGGATTAAGCACCGGCTTCGAGGCGGCGGAGGTGGACATCAAGATGACCAAGGACGGGATCCCGATCTTGATGCACGATTTTACGCTTGGACGTACCACCAACATCTATCAGGTCGAAGGCGGCAAGAAGTTCGATCCTTACGGCGGCACGGGCGTGAATCCGCGCGTCGATCAGACCAACTGGTTCGGTACGATCGAACGAACGAAGCTGCTTACGCCGGATCGAAAGAACGTCTCCGATGAGGCCGTTCCGGCTTTTGCGCAGCTTCTGGATTACTACAAAGAGGGCGGCTCCAACGGCATCCTGGTGCTCGATGTGAAGGATCGTGCCTCCATGAAAGCCGTGTGGCAGCTGATGAACAATCATGTCGACCATCGGGGATCCCTCGCCCGCAACTGGGTGGCGGTCAAGTTCAACATGACCACCTATCCCAATCCGGCGGACCTGGAGGCGGATCTGTACACGTGGGCAGACCCGCATGGAAAGCCCGGGAAATATGAGCCTTTCCTCGGCCTGCCTGTGATCACCAACAACATGCTGGACAAGATGAAGAATCTGCTGGACGTGGAGCAGTCGTACATGCACAAGGACTACACCTTGGGCGTCGAGGTCAACTTGAATCAGCCCGACGGCAGACTGCAGAAGGCCTACACCGCGGTGGGCGATGACCGGCATGCGGTTGGCATATTCAATCCCATCGCCGACCCGGGAGCATCTGCGGGCACGGGCGAGAACATGGCGTTTTTCAAGAACACCGGGCAGTGCTGCTACCGGCTCAATACGGTTCGCTATGGAGACAGCCGGGTGGATCGATGGGATTGGAGCTTCCTGTACGGTCTTGGGTACAAGCGCTTCGATTTCATCACCACCGATGAACCCGGAAAAATGCTTGATGACCTGCAGAAGAAGAACCTTCGTAATGGGAACTACTTGATGCAGTAGCGGCTTCCTGCTCCTGCTGCCGCCGTTGCGCCGCCCAGGGAGGTCCCGAGCGGCGCACTTTTTGAAAGAAATTCAGGATTCCTGCATGTCCAGCCGTCGCGCCTTGCTTTCACTAGTTGCCACTGCATCGCTGGTGGTCGTTTCCGCAGAGGTTCTTTCGCGCACGGGGCAGGATGCCGTCGTGCTCTCCATAGGTAAGGAACAATGGACTTCAAGTCAGTTCCAGCAGGTCATGGACGGCACTCCGCCTCAGATCAAAGCAGCGGCTGTCGACGACCCGGCGGCTTTTGCGAAGAAGTTTTCCGAGATGCATCTGCTGGCGGGTCTGGCTGCGTCGCGGCATCTGGAAAACGATCCGGATGTCCGAAGCAAGATTGAATGGCTTCGTCAGGGCGTGCTTGCAAATGCCGCCCGGGATGAGCTCTACCGCACCGCCCAGGTAGGCGACGATGAGGCGAAGCGTTATTACGACGCGCATGCCGGTGACTTCGTCGACTACACCTTGCAGCACCTGGTGATTCGCTACCACGGGTCCGAGATCCCGCTGCGGCAGGGGCAGAAAGACCTAAGCGAAGCCGAGGCGCGCGCGCAATCCGAGGAGCTCAGGCGCCAGCTGCGGGCGGGCCAGGATTTTTCAAAGCTCATCGAGCAGCGAACCGACGATCTGAGTTCCAAGGCCGACGATGGGGTCTTGCCCGAAACAGCTTCGCGTCATCTGCTGCCCGAGATCGCCCTGGGTATAGCCGCGCTGAAGGAAGATGAAGTTTCCCAGCCGATCAGGACGGGCTTCGGCTATCACCTCGTGCGCGTCGTCAAGCGGACGCAGAATACGTTCGAGGATGCCAAGCCCCATATCGTCATTCTCCTGAAAGATGCTGACGTAGACCGGCAGATCGAGGCCTTGAAGCAGGATCATCCCACCCGGTTCGATGCCAGCCTTCTGAGTCGGCGCGATTGACTCCTATCGCTATTGACGAGGTGGTAACCCGCACGCCCCGCTGCATGTCATCGGCCTCATGGAGCTTTTGCTGCCGGCGCCCAGGCCGCAGGAAAGGCCTGGGCGCGCAGGGCGGCATCGAAAGCCTGCACGCCGTATTGCGCCAGGCCGTGCACGCGAAACGAATCGCGCTCCAGCATATCGTCCAGCTCGCTGCGGCTTTCGCAGTGCGCCAGGATCGCTCCGCCATCGCCGGTTTCCAGCGGACCGGCCGCGATGATGCGCCCGGCCCGCGCGTGTTCGATCAGCCAATCCCGGTGCGTGCCGAGATGCGCCTGGATGTCTTGCTGAGCACGCAGATAAGTAAGTGTGACGACATAAAGCATGGTGGACTCCTCAGGCGGCCGCGGCGGGATCGAACGTCCGGCCGATCGCTTCATGCGCGGCCTGCAGCGCGGCGGCGCGGATCTCGCCGCCCCTGGTAAGGCGCTCGGCACGCACGATGCGCACGTCGCCGATGCCCATGAAACCGAACATGGCCTGCAGGTATGCCTCCTGGAAATCCATGGCGGCCGCGGGGCCTTCGGAATACATGCCGCCGCGCGTGGAGGCGACCAGGACCGTCTTGCCGCCGGCGAGTCCCACGGGCCCATGCTCCGTGTACTTGAACGTGCGGCCCGGCTGTGTCACGCGATCGATCCACGCTTTCAGCTGGGTAGCCACCGAAAAGTTGTACATCGGCGCGCCGATGACGATCAGCTCGCTGGCGACGAATTCGCTCACCAGCGTTTCCGAGCGCGCGTGCTCGGCGAGCGTGGCGGCATCGAAGCGATCGATGCCGGAGGGACGGAATCCCGCCGCCGTGGCGCCATCCAGATGCGGGATGCGCTCCTCCACCAGGTCCCTGTAGACCACGCGGGCCAAGGGATGCCGGCGCTGGATCGCCGCGACCAGCGCGGCGCTGAGAGTGCGCGAAGCGGATGCGTCGCCCAGGATGCTCGAATCGAGATGAAGTACTTGCATGGCGTTCTCCGGCTCAGGTGTGGCGTAAAGCTAATGGCCGGCGCCGTGCTCCATTAGTAGGGCAAATCGGTAAGCTTCGTTCCACGGGTGGAACGCCCTGGCGCAACCGTCATGGAGCACGTGGTGGAAGATCTGAATGACCTGGTCCTGTTTGCCGCCGTCGTCACGCATGGCGGCTTCTCCGGTGCGGCAAGAGCGCTGGGCATGCCCAAGTCGAGCCTGAGCCGCCGCGTGGCGGAGCTGGAACGCCGCCTGGGAGTCAGGCTGCTGCAGCGCTCGACCCGTGCCGTCCGGGTGACCGAGGTGGGCGCGGCGTTCCATGCCCAATGCGAAGCGGTGACGCAAGCCGCGCGCGCCGCCATGGAAGTGGCCGAGCGGGCGGGCGAGAAGCCGTCGGGTCGCTTGCGCGTCAGCTGTCCCGTCGGCGTGGCGCATCTTTTTCTTGCGCCGGTCCTCGGCGAATTTCTTCGCGCCCATCCGGACGTGCGCCTGGAACTGGACCTGACCAATCGGCGGGTCGATGTGATCGGCGAAGGCTACGACGTCGCGCTGCGCATCCGTACGGCGATGGACGATTCCAGCCTGGTCGTGCGCACGTTCGGCCTGAGCGAACAGGTCCTCGCGGCCAGTCCGTCCTTCGTGCGCGAGCGAGGCCCCTTTGCTTCCGCCGCCGCGCTGCAGGGCGTGGCCGGAGTGGGGCCGGGAGGCGCGGGAGCGGAGCGTCCGCGCTGGCGCATGGCGGCGCCGGACGGCGCCACGATCGATATCGAGTATGCGCCGGCGCTGGTGACCGACGACGTCCATCTGCTGCAGCAGGCGGCCATGGCCGGCATCGGCGTGGCGCAGCTGCCGTTCAATCTTTGCGGCGAAGCGATCGCGGATGGACGGCTGATTCAGCTGCTGCCCGGCCATCGCATCGCCGCGCACCAGTTGCATGCCGTGTTCCCGTCGCGGCGCGGCATGGTGCCCGCCGTCCGGTCGTTTATCGAATTCCTCGCAGCCGAGCTTCCGCGCATGACGGCGCGCGCGAACGAACACTTCCGGCAGATGGCCGGCGACGCGGATCGCGGCTGATCGGCGAGAGCGGCTTCAGGGGACTGCGCGCTGCCGGCACTCTATGTGAATTAATTTCGACGGTGGCGGGACGGCTCAGGCGAAACGCTTGGCGCCCGCGACGCAGAGCACCACCAGCACGGTGACCAGCACCATCGTCCACGCCACGGGTTCGTGCAGCAGCAGGCCGGCCAGGGCCAGGCCGAAGAACGGCTGCAGCAGCTGCAGCTGGCCGACGCCTGCGATGCCGCCCAGCGCGAGGCCGCGGTACCAGAACACGAAGCCGACCAGCATGCTGAAGACCGATACGTAGGCCAGGCCGATCCACGCTGGCGCAGCGATACCCGCCCAGCTGTCCGGCCGGGTCGCCGCCGCGATGGCGGCCATCACCGGCATCGCCAGGGCCAGGGCCCAGGAAATCACCTGCCAGCCGCCGAGCCGGCGCGACAGCGCGGCGCCTTCCGCATAGCCCAGGCCGCACAGCAGGATCGCGCCCACCATCAGCAAGGCGCCTTCGACCGAGATGGCGCCGTCCTGCAGCAGGGCGAACGAGGCGACGGCGAGACTGCCCAGTCCGGAGAACAGCCAGAACGCGGGCTGCGGCCGCTCGGCGCCGCGCAGTACGCCGAAGACGGCGGTGGACAGCGGCAGCAGGCCGATGAACATGATCGATTGCGCGGAGGTGATGTGCTGCAAGGCCAGTGCGGTGAGCAGCGGGAAGCCGAGCACGACGCCGATGGCGACGATGGAGAGCGAGACGAGGTCGCCGCGGGAAGGGCGCTTCTCGCGCAGCGCGCGGAGCAGGAGCAGGCCGAGCGCGGCGGCGATGACGGCGCGTGCGGAGGTGAGGAACCAGGGCGAGAAGCCCATCACGGCGATGCGTGTGGCCGGCAGCGAGCCGCTGAAGATCACGACGCCGAGGAGGCCGCTGCCCCAGCCTTTGGAAGTGGTTTGCATCGGGGTTCCTTCGATCCTTGTGTGCAAGTGCGGGACGATAAACCGAGGGCGCGATCTGGCGGCGGCCATGCTGTGTGCGGATCGGGGCGAAGCGAGGGCAATTGAAAGGGAGCGTCGCGATACGGAACTCTTCTCCCCTCCGGGGAGAAGATGCCGGTAGGCAGATGAGGGGCGGGTGCTTGCGGTAGCGCTTCTACGAAGAATAGAAAAGCTTTTGGCTTTCTCGACCCTCAGCGCACCGCTCCGCCCGGCCCCTCACCCCAGCCCTCTCCCCGGAGGGGAGAGGGAGCAAAGCGGAACGTCACACCGCCGCGGTAACCCGCTCGCGCATCACCCGCGCCGCCTCGACCAAAGCCACCAGCGCCCTGCGCGTCTCATCCCACCCGCGCGTCTTCAAGCCGCAATCCGGATTCACCCACAACTGCTCCGGACTCAGCACTTCACTGGCCTTCTCCAGTAGCCCGACCATCTCCGCCACGTCCGGTACGCGCGGCGAATGGATGTCGTACACGCCGGGCCCGATCTCGTTCGGATAACGGAAGCGCACGAAGGCATCGAGCAGTTCCATGCGCGAGCGCGAGGTCTCGATCGAGATCACGTCGGCATCCATCGCGGCCACCGCCTCGATGATGTCGTTGAACTCCGAGTAGCACATGTGCGTGTGGATCTGCGTGTCGTCGGCGACGCCAGCGGCGGCCAGGCGGAAGCTCTCCACCGCCCAGGCCAGGTAGCCGGTCCAGTCCGCGCGGCGCAGCGGCAGGCCTTCGCGCAGGGCCGGTTCGTCGATCTGGATGATGCGGATGCCGGCCGTCTCCAGGTCCAGCACTTCGTCGCGCAGGGCCAGCGCCAGCTGGCGGCAGGTGGTGGCGCGCGGCTGGTCGTCGCGCACGAAGGACCACTGCAGCACGGTGACGGGGCCGGTGAGCATGCCCTTCATCGGCCGCCTGGTGAGCGACTGCGCATAGGTGGACCAGCGCACGGTCATCGGCTCGGGCCGCTGCACGTCGCCGTAGATGATCGGCGGCTTGACGCAGCGCGAGCCATAGCTTTGCACCCAGCCATGCCTGGTGAAGACGAAGCCGTCGAGCTGCTCGCCGAAGTATTCGACCATGTCGTTGCGCTCGAACTCGCCGTGCACCAGCACGTCGATGCCGATCTCCTCCTGGAAGCGCACGCAGGCGGCGGTCTGCGCGGCGATCAGCGCGTCGTAGTCCGCGGTGGAAAGCTGGCCGGACTTGTGGCGGGCGCGCGCCTCGCGCACTTCGTGAGTCTGCGGGAAGGAGCCGATCGTGGTGGTGGGGAACAGCGGCAGGTCGAAGCGCTGCTGCTGTTTCGCGCGGCGGAAGGCGTAGGTGGAGCGGCGGTGCGCGTCCGCGGCATCCAGGTTGGCCAGGCGCTGCGCCACCTGCAGGCGGTGCACCCTGGGCGAGGCCCGGCGCGCGGCGATCAGCTCGCGCGCCCGTTCCAGCGCGGGGTAGGCGGTGACCACGCCCTTGCACATGTCGGCCACGGTGCGCAGTTCTTCGAGCTTCTGCCGTGCGAAGGCCAGCCAGGCGTGCACGTCGGACGGCAGCGACTTCTCCAGCGCGGCGTCCACCGGCACATGCAGCAGCGAACAGGACGGCGCCAGCCATACGCGCTGCTTGCCCACGCGTTCGATCGCCACGCGCGTCACGGCCATGGCGCGGTCCAGGTCCGCGCGCCACACGTTGCGGCCGTCGACCACGCCCAGCGACAGCACGCGTTCGGCGGGCAGCGTCTCCAGCACGGCATCGAGCTGGGCCGGCGCACGCACCAGGTCGACGTGCAGGCCGTCGACCGGCAGTTCCTGCGCGAGGCGCAGGTTGTCGCCGAGGGCGCCGAAATAAGTAGCCAGCAGCAGCTTCGGCCGCGCGGCGGCGGCGAGCGCGGCATAGGCCTGGCGATAGGCCGCGGCATCGTCTTCGTCGAGATCGAGTACTAGGCAGGGCTCATCGATCTGCACCCATTCGGCGCCGGCTTCGCGCAGCCTGCCCAGCAGTTCGGCGTAGACGGGCAGCAGGCGTTCGAGCAGGGCGAGGCGGTCGCTGCCGTCGGCGGTCTTGGACAGCAGCAGGAAGCTCACCGGACCGAGCAGCACCGGACGCGCCGCATGGCCCAGCGCCTTCGCTTCGAGGAACTGCGCCACCGGCTTGTCGTCGCGCAGGCGGAAGGTTTGCGCGGCATGCAGTTCGGGGACGATGTAGTGGTAGTTGGTGTCGAACCACTTGGTCATTTCCAGCGCGTGCAGGTCGAGGCCCGCGCGCTGCGTGCCACGCGCCATGGCGAAGTAGCCGGCCAGCGGGTCGGCGTCGGCCAGGGCGCGGTAGCGTTCGGGGATGGCGTCGAGCAGGAAGGCCGTGTCGAGCACGTGGTCGTACAGCGAGAAGTCGTTGCACGGCACGACGTGCGCGCCGGCCTCGCGCTGCAGTTGCCAGTGGCGTTCGCGTAGCTGGCGGGCGGTGTCCAGCAGCTGCGGGCGCAGTGCTTCGTCGCGCCAGTAGGCTTCCAGGGCTTGCTTGAGCTCGCGCCGCGCACCCATGCGCGGGAAGCCGAGATTGGTAACGGTGCTCATGCTGCATTTCCTCGATTCGTGGTGAATGAGGAACGAAGGAAGCGCATGGCCGCGAAGCTTCCGCGGACATGCGCGCGACCTTCGCCCCCGCGGGCGAACCGGGCTGGCGCAGGGTCGCGCAGGAGCGGACGGCCATGGCGTGAGCATGGCGCGCAGCCCCAGCCGCTTCCCCGCGGAAGCTCCAGGTCAGACAGAAAGCTCATCGCCTTCCGGCCGGGGCAGGTCTTCGGGCTCGTGGACGAGAGGCGCAGGCGCCTCGCCTAGTGCTCGCCGCTTCCCGGCCAGTCCACTGGCCAGTGCTGTTGACGAGGGTCGTTTCCACACACCGCTGCGGGGCAGCGCCGGAATTGGCCGTAAGGCCGCACCGGCTTCCCTTTTAATTGCATCCTTTCATCGCGATGAAAGGATGAAAACCACCAGCGGCGGGGAAATTAGGGGCAGGGACGGGGTTCCGTCAAGCGGAAGATCGTGAGGGGAGGTGGAGCAGCCCTCGCGGGGCTGCTCCGGGTGAAGGCTCAGCCCTCCTTGTACTGGCGCAGCGCGACCGGCTCCCAGCGTTCGGTCGAGGGAATGTCCCTGAAGGTCCGCACCCAGGCTTCGGGCACCTGCGGCTGCGGTATGCCCAGGGTGGGAATGGTGGCGCCGGCGACCGGCGCGCCTGGGTAGGTGGACCAGGGATTGAGCAGCACCTGGTTGGGGTTATTGGGAATGACCTGCTGCCGCTTCGGGTCGATGCGCGCCTTCACCGCATTGCCGTCAACGAACAGGCGCCATCCGCTGTCGCCGCCGTTGAGCTTGGAGTTGATGCGGTCGGCGGCCCAGTACCACTTCTGCGTGCTGCGGTCGTTGCACGCCACCACTTCCACCAGGCGGGCGTTGCGCTCGTTGACGGCAAGGCAGCGTCCGTCCAGGCGGCTGACATAGCGGTCGAAGCTGTCCAGGTACCACTGTCCGGCGCGGCGGGTGATGTCCCTGCTGCAGGACCGATCCCACTTACAACCACACCGAATCGGAGACAACCAGTTTCGGCTTCAACCTCGGTGCGGATGCGGAGAAGGCCCTGGCGGGCAATCCGGCGGCGGCGATCAAGCCGAGCTTCGGTTCAAGCTCGCCGCCACCTCGTCGTTGGTGCAGAGGAATGGCCTTGGCCGATCCTCCGGCCCGGTCGTCAGGGTGAAAACCAGTGCCGTGACCATCGACCTCGATTCGCCTTACCTGCACCGCGAACCGGTCGTCATCCTGCAATCCAAGGAAAACGCCGGCCGCTGCCTGATCAACGACGGCCGCGGCGCCGCGACCCTCGGCACCTGCTGGTGGTTTCCGGAAGAGTGCGCGCCACGGTGGGCTGGGCGTTCCTGCCGTAATCGAGCATGGCGTCGACAAGGTAGTACTGCGTGTATCCGATACAAGCGACGGGGCGGCATTGGGGAGCCGCGTCTGCGCCGCCCTTGATCAGCCCCGACGTCTTCATGATCACGTTGAATTGATCCTTGCTGGCCGTGGAGTCGCGGATCACGGTGATTTCGCGCGTCAGCGACTGCTCGCCGCTGCCGAACGTTGTGGGTGAATTCGACGATAGGCAGATGATCGGGGCTGCTGCCGTTGCCGGTGGCTTGCCTGGCTTGCCGCGATTCCAGCGCGGGAAGCTTGCCGCCGCGTTCGATGGCGGCGAGGTGGTCCGCCACGGCCTGCTGGAAATGCCGCACGCGCGCCGCCGTGTCGGCATAGGCGAGGCTCCGGTCGACGTCGGTGGAGAACACGCGTACGCCGCCCGGTTTCCTGGCATAGATGGCCAGGTCCGCTTCGGAAGCCGCGCCGAACAGCCTGGCGACCTTGCCGCGCGCATCGGCGGAGGTTCCCGCGGGGGTGAAAACAGCGACCGGCAGGCCGGCATCGAACAGCGCGCTGGTTTCATCCAGTGCCTTGTTGTACTCCAGCGCCCTGGCGTCGATCAGAACGACGTCGAGCGGGCGGTGGCTGGCTGGCGTGGCCTGGACGCGGTGATCGAACGCCTGGCCAGCGAGGCGCGCGTCGTGGCCTTCGAAACAGGTGTGAGCAGGGCGTAGATCTCGGAGAGATCGACGATGGCGGGACGGCTGGCCAGCGGAGCGGGGTCGGCGGAGATGGCCTGGAATCCGTGGGTGGATGGGGATGCAACTGCGGCATGGATGGATGCGGTGCCGAGCGTGCATGCGGCGATCATCAAGGGCAGGCGAAGTTTGAGCATGGCTTGGTTTCCTTGGGATGGCGCAGAGACCGAGGGTCATGGTCTTTGCGTTTTCAGCCTGCTCGTCATGCTTGCTTTCGTTCCATGCCTGTTTGTCCCGATGGGGATGGCTTACCGTCCAGTGCAGCTGCGATCTGTCTGAAAAGTGTGCGGAAGCCATTTTTCCAACAAGTTTCTGGAGGCTGCCGCTGGAATGCCTGCGTCGATTTGCGATGGATTTCTCACTAAGAGGCTATCCGGTGAGCTCGTAGAAATCCTACGGAATGATCCTCCAAACGAGCTCCAGCATGGCTGGCGAAAAATCGCGATCGACCGAATGAAAACATGGGATTTCCGCGTGCCTGCCGATGAACGCACGGAGCTGGCCCATGCACCCGATAGCCAGAATTTAGGAGATGTCCAATAGGAATGATCAAGCTGCCTATCGGCTTGCGTTGTCCGTATGTTCGGGCCATCGGCTAGATGGAGATAGGAGTACTACCCGTGATGGCAACGCGACATATCAATCGGAGCGCGGTGCGCAAGGCCATGATCCATGACATCGCGATCGAAATTCTTGAGGAAATCTACGCGGGGATTTCTGACGGAAGCATCGAGAATCATCCGAAATTCTCCCTGCGCCTTGGGCAGGATCCTCACAAGCTGCAATTCATCAACAGTATGCCGGCCTACCTTCCGCTGAAGGGCTATGTCGGCATCAAGTGGGCCAGCGTCAGCCCGGACAACTCGACCCGGGGCATGCCCGCCGCGATGGGCATGATCGTGCTCAACGATCCGGATAACGGCTATCCGCTGGCGGTGATGGATGGCGGCTACATCAACAGCTGGCGCACCGGTATCACGACGGGTATGTGCGCCTACTACGCTGCCGATCGCAACAGCCGCGTGCTGACGGTGATCGGTCCGGGCGAGAACAACTTCCATGCACTGGAATACCTGCTGCCGAGGATGCCGCGCCTGACCACGGTGCACGTCATCGGCAGGAACCGCGAACGCACGCGGCGCTTCGCCCGCCAGTTCGCGGAGCGCTACCGGCCGATCGCCTTTCCGGTGGCCGACAGTCCGGCGGTGCTGTCCTCGTCCGACATCATTCTGGTGTCGACCAGTTCGCGCCAGGGCCTGCTCGACGGCGTGCGCCTGAAAGAGGGCGCCTGCGTGGTCGGCGCCAACGGTTTCCTGGACCTGGGTACGCGTTTCCTCGGCCAGATCGACCTGATCCTCTACGACCAGCGCCGTGCGGCCCTGAAGCGGCTGGGCGAGCCCAGCTCGGTGGATCTGTCCTTGTTCGACAGCGTCGAGCTGGGCGAGGCGATCGCGCAGGGCGGCATCCGGCGCCGCAAGCAGCGCGTGCTCGCGGTGCCGGTGGGGCTGGCGGTGATCGACCTGGCCATCGCCGCGCATGTCTACGAGCACGCGGCGAACGAGCACGTGTTCGACTACCAGTCCTGATGTCGCGGCGGCGCTTCACGTTCCCCAGTTCTGGCGCAAGGGTTCCGGTTCCCAGCGGTCGCCTGAGGAGACGCTGTTGTACGTGGTTGCCCAGGTGCCTGGAACCTTGGTCGCGATGCCGCCCTGGAGCACCGGTATGGTGTCGTCGCTGGTAGGGGCATCCGGGTAGGAAGACCAGGGATTGAGCAGCACGTAGTTGACGTTGTTTGGAATGACCTGCTGTTTTTCGACATCGATACGCGCTTTCACCGACTCGCCGACGGCGGCCTTGTCGACGAACAACCGCCATCCATTGTCGCCGCCGTTGTACTTGGAGTTGATGCGGTCGGCCGACCAGTACCATTCCTGGGTCGCATCGCTCTTGCAGTCGGCCAGCTTGATGTGTTCGTCGCCGTCCGGCTGGACGGTCAGGCATTTGCCATCGCTGCGGTTGACGTATCTGCCGGCGGCATCCATGTACCACTGCTGGACCTTGCGCTCCGGTACCGTCGTGCATGCACCGAGTACCAGCTTGTCGTCGAGCCGGTTGACCAGGCAGTAGCCGGCGTCGGCCTGGGAACGCAGCAGGACGACCGGCTCGCGATGCAGGTAGGGCGAGTCCAGATTGACCGTGAGGCTGTCGGTGATCACGCGATCGGCCTTGCGTATGGACGATCCCTTCTGGGTGACGCCGGACCGCGCGACGAGAGTGATGGTCGATCGCTGGACCTCCGACGCCTTGAGCGTCCACACGCTGTAAGTCTGCGGCGCCAGCTGTTTCATGGCCGGCGTCGCGCCGTTCTTCCTGAAAGACGCCAGGGCCTGTTCGGAGAGATCGAATTTCCAAGAATGGGCGGTTTTTCCCGACGAGGAACTGGCCCCCACGGTGGTGGAATAGTCCTGGACGCTGAAGGCGATCGACGTCGACTTGGAGTGGTTCTTGCTGTAGTTGAAGCCGAAGCTGGTCTTGACCGTCGCGCTTGGCGTCAGCGAGAAGGTGGCTTCCGCCGACGCCTCCATGTTGAAGCCGTAGTTCGTGGCCCTGGATTCGTCGCGGTTGAAGTTGATGTCGGTGACGCCGGTGGTTTCCGGATAGGCGCGTAGCGTGGTCGGTTTCGCATCCTTGAGATGATGGAGCTCGGCATCGACGTGGTAAGTCGCCGTGTAGCCGCCCGACGCAACCAGGTCGTTCCCTCCGTTGATGAGTCCGGAGGTCTTCATGATGACGTTGAATTCGTCCTTGCTCGCCGTCGAATCGCGCACGACGGTGATCTCGCGCGTAAGGTACTGGTTGTCTTTGCCATAGGTGGTGTCGGTGAATTCGTAGATCGGCAGATGCGCCGAGCTTCCGTTGCTGGTGGTCGAGGTCCTGCTCGATCGTGCGGGTGCGCGGTCAAGTGCGGGAAGGCTGTCGAGATGGTTCGCCGCCGCTTGCTGGAAGCGTTGGATGTGCCTGGCCTTGTCGGGGTAGTGCAGGCTTTTGCCGATGTCTGTGGAGAAGGTCCGCACGCCGTCGCCCACCTGTCTTGCATAGATGGCCAGGTCGGCGCCGGAGGCCGCTCCGAACAGCCGGGCGGCCTGGCTCCGCTCCGCCGCGGGCAGTCCAGGCTGCGCAAAGACGGCGACGGGAATGCCCGCGTCGAACAGCGCCCGCGTTTCCTCCATGACCTTGTCGTCCGCGAGCCGGCGTGCGTCGATGAAAGCCACCTGGTGCGAGCCGGCGACGGATGCGGCGCGCCGCGAACTCTTGCCGGTCTGCTTGCTTAGTCGCGCGCGGGCATCCGCCTCGGTGGTGGCGGTGAGCAGGGTATAGATCTCGGTCAGATTCACCATGGCGGGACGATCCGCCAGCGGCTGCTTGCTGTAGGCAGCCGTTGACGAATCGAGCCTGGGTTCTTGCCAGGCGAGGACAGATCCCGCGCCTGTGGTACAGGCGATGAGAATCAAAGGCAGGCGATATCTGGACATGAGCTGGTTCCTGAGGTTGGAGTGGAACGACACCCGCCGGTACGCGGCGCATCTCATGCCTGCGGCCTGCGCACGCGTCCGCTGCGCCGCGGTTCCCGCCTGGCCTGAGCCGGTGTCCGGATAAAGCGCTAAGGCTCTTTGTATTGCCGCAGCGCCAGCGGCTCCCAGCGCTCGGTCGATGGAACGTCCCGATAGGTGCGGACCCAAGCATCCGGCACCTGCGGCTGGATGCCGCTGAGCGTTGCGATGGTCGCGCCGGCGACGGGTGCGCCGGGATAGGTGGACCAGGGATCGAGCAGCGCGTGGTGGGGGTTGTTGGGGAGAACCTGCTGCCGTTGCGGATCGATGCGCGCTTTCACCGTGTCCCCGTCGACGAACAGCCGCCATCCGCTGTCGCCTCCGTTGTACTTGGAGTTGATGCGGTCTGCCGCCCAGTACCATTTCTGATGCGCACCGTTGCCGCAGTCGGCCAGTCCCACCTGGAGCTCGCCCTGTTCGTGCACCGTCAGGCAGCGCTGGTCGAGGCGGCTCACATAGCGGTCGAAGGCATCGAGGTACCACTGTCCGGCCTTGTCGCCGGGAGCGCGGCTGCATGCGCCGGGCAGCGCCGCGCCGTTGCCGTCGTTGACCAGGCAGCGGCCGGCATTTTCCTTGGACTGCAGGATCACCACGGGTTCGCGGTGCAGGTAGGGCGAGTCCAGGTCGATGCGCAGGGCCGGCGCCGATACCCTGAACGCATGCACGGAAGAGAACGCGTGCAGGTTGCGCTGGTACACCGAGGTCTTCGCGAAAATCCGGATATCGCCTTTCGCGCGCGCCGCATTCAACGTCCACAGGCTGTAGGACTGCGGTGCGAACTGCCGCATCGTGGGCGTGGTGGTGCCGTCGCCGACCAGGGCCTGGATCGCCTTCTCTTCGATCCTGTACGACCAGGTGTTCTGCAGCACGTTGTTCTCCGGCAGCCGCGTGGATTCTTGCACGGTGGCATAGTCCTTTACCTCGAAGCTCATCGCGGTCGACTTCGCGTGTTCCTTGCCGTGCCTGTAGCCGAAGCTGGTCTTGATGGTTGCGCTGGGCGTGGCCGACAGCGCGGCTTCGGCGGCGACGTCCAGGTTGAATCCGTAGCTGGTGGTCCTGGACAGATTCTGGTTATGGCTGATGCTGGTCAGGCCGGTGGTTTCCGGGAAGGCCTGCAGCATGGTCGGCTGCTTGTTGCCGCCATAGTCGAGCAGGACGTGCACCATGTAGGCGGAGGTGAATGCGCATTTCCGCACCGCCGCGTGGCATTGCTGCGAGACCTGGTCGCTGCCGCCCTGGATCAGGCCCGAGGTTTTCACGGTGACCTGGAACTGGTCCCTGCTTGCCGTCGAATCGCGAATGACCGCGACCTCGCGGGTCAGGTACTGGCCACTGTCGCCGAAATGGGTGTCGGCCAGTTCGATGAGCGGAAGGTGGTCGGGATGTGCCGGCCCGCCGGCCTGGCGGACCTGCCGTTGCAGTACGGTGCTCGTACGCTGATCGGCCATGGCGGCCAGGTATTCGGCGATGGTCTGCTCGAAGCGCAGGATTCTGGCGGCTTTGGGAGGGCGTCCCGGGTGTGCATCAAGGTGGGTGGAGAACACCCGTACGCCGCGATCGGGCTTCTTCGTATAGATGGCCAGATCGGCTTCGGAGGCGATGCCGAACAAGCCGGAGGCGTGGCTTCGTTCCTCGGCAGCCGTCGCCGGTGGCGTGAAAACAGCGACGGGCATGCCGGCGTCGAACAGCGCGCGCGTCTCGTCGCGCACCTTGGTATCGCCGAGCCGCCGCGCATCGACCAGGGCGACGTCGAGCGGACTCTCGATGGCCGGCACGGCGCGCGAGCTGTCGACCGCGCGCCTCGCCAGCCGCGCACGGGCTGCATTCGCCGGCTCGGTCGTGAGCAAGGAATAGATTTCGGTAAGGTCCACGATCGCCGGTCCGGAGCTGAGCGGCAGGGGATCGAATGCCGCCGTGCGCGGCTTCGGCGTCAATGAAGGCGGTTGCCGGGCCGCCGCCTGCGGATGGGGATCGGAACGGAGCGTCTGTCCGGCATGCGTCGATCCCGCTCCGCAGGTGCAGGCGGCGAGCATCAGGCTGAGGCGGTATCCGTGCATGGGCAGGCTTCCCAAGATGGTGGGTGGAGGACGGCGCTGGCTTGCGTCCATTGGCCTTCAGCCTGCGTCCTGGCCGCTTACCCGGCAATTCCCATGTAGCCAGAAAGTCTTGCCCCGTTGCCCGGCCTTTGCCGCATGGCGCGGTATGCTTTTCCCGCCGCGCCGTGCTTAAGGCGCATAGCGGGTGAATACATCGTCGTGCGCTTTGGCCCGCGCCTCGTGGCAGGCGAAGCAGGTCCGATGCTGCGCTTCGTCCACCGGCTTGCCGTCCACGAAGCGTCCGTAGCCCCAGCCGCCGGTCGCCGCATATTTCTTCGAGTCCTTCACCATCACCTGCACGGTGGTCGGCGCGCCCGGCACGGTGGCGGTGGCGAATTCGGCGGAAGCCTGCTGCTTCCACGCCAGCTTGACCAGCACGGTGCCGTCCGGGAAAGGCTGTGCGCCACGGCGGTAGGCGTCGACGGCGGTCTTGTTGCCGAGCACCGCGCGGATCTCGTCGAGCGGCGCCGCCTCCAGTGCGGGAGCGATCAGCTCCCATTGGCGATAGCCCTCGGGCAAGGTGACGCCGTAGATGGGCGAGGCCGCGGGCAAGGCCTTGCGCGTATCCGGATGCGCGGCGACGAAAGTGCCGGCGGCCAGCAGTGCGCCCATGCAGGCGAGGGCGTGCAAGGTGTTCATCGTGGCGATTCCCTCGTGGTGGCCGGTCAGAAGCGCGCGACGTCGAGCACGGCCTGCGCGAAAGCCTGCGGTGCTTCCTGCGGCAGGTTGTGGCCGATGCCGCCCTTGGTGGTGCGGTGCTCGTACCTGGCGGCAAAGCGCCTGGCGTAGGCGGCCGGCTCCGGATGCGGCGCGCCGTTGGCGTCGCCTTCCAGCGTGATGGCCGGCACCGTGATCGGCGGCAGCTCGGCGAGCTTCTTCTCCCATGCGTCGTATTGCGCCTCGCCTTCGACCAGACCCAGGCGCCAGCGGTAGTTGTGCAGCGTGATGGCGACGTGGTCGGGGTTGTCCAGCGCGGCGGCGGAGCGCGCGAAGGTGGCGTCGTCGAAAGCCCACTGCGGCGAGGCGGTTTCCCAGATCAGCCGGGCGAAGTCGTGCGTGTACTTCGCATAGCCCGCCGCGCCGCGCTCGGTGGCGAAGTAGAACTGGTACCACCACTGCTGCTCGGCCTTGGGCGGCAGCGGATCGTGGTTGAGCGCCTGGCTGCCGATCAGATAGCCGCTGACCGAGACCAGCGCCTTGCAGCGCTCCGGCCACAGCGCGGCCATGATGTCGGCGGTGCGCGCGCCCCAGTCGTAGCCGGCGACGATGGCCTGCCTGATGTTCAGCGCATCGAGCAGGGCCAGCCCGTCGGCGGCCAGCGCGGCCTGCTGGCCGTTGCGCGGGGTGTCGGCGGAAATGAAGCGCGTGTCGCCGTAGCCGCGCAGGTAGGGAACGATCACGCGATAGCCGGCCGCGGCGAGGATCGGTGCGACGTCGACATAGCTGTAGATGTCGTAAGGCCAGCCGTGCAGCAGCAACACCGGCGTGCCGTCGGCCGGGCCGTCCTCGGCGTAGGCCACGTCGAGCACGCCGGCGCGGATGCGCTTCATGCGGGCGAAGGAGGTACGGCCGGCGGCGGCATGCTTCTTCGCCGGCTCGCCTGTGGCGCCGACGGACGAGGACAACCCGGCGAACGCGGAGCCTGCGAAGGGTGCGGCGGCCAGGCCCAGCGCGGCGGCACCGAGAAACTTGCGGCGTTGCTGATCGATCGAAGCGGACATGGACATCTCCTTGGATGGATGGGGCCGTAAGCGATGGGGTGATCAGCGCGCCGCCGGCTGTTGCGCGAGGGCGGCGCCGTCCGGCGTCCGGTGCGCGGCCGCGAGGCTGGCGGTGCCGCCGGAGCGCGGGCCTTCCGGGCCCAGCTGAGAGGGATAGTCGACGTTCCGGTCCACACCGCTGGCCGTGCCGTCCGGCGCGGTGCGCTGGCCGTCCTGCGCTGCGGCGGCAGGCGTTGGCGGATTCGACGCGGCAGCGGCATCGGCTGCGCCGGCCAGTCCGATGGCCAGTGCGATGGCAGCGAAGCGGAAGGGGAGGGAGATGATGGAAGAACGCATGACGGGACTCCTGCAGGATGGACGCGATGGCTGTGGCTCAGCCGACGTGTGCAGTAAACGTCCCGGGCGTATCTGCGATGTGTCCTGGCGTGCGCGCGATGGCGTCGAAACGTGTCCCGGCCTGCCTTGGATACATTCCGATACAAAGCGGGTTCACGCTACGGAGCGCACGCAGATTCAGACCATTCCTGCCGTGGCTTTGCCTATCCTTGCCGCAGGCTTGGCATGAATCGCTGCACGCCGCGGCGCTGGCTTCGGCCACGTCCCGTTCCATCCACAGTCTTGCGTTTTCGTATCCTATCGGATACATTGCTCATGAATGAAATCAAGCAGACGGAAGTGTTCGCTCAATGGATCGCCGGGCTCAAGGATCTGTCCGGCCGCGCCAGGATCCTCGGCCGCATCACCAGGGCAAGGCTCGGGCATTTGGGCGACGTGAAGTACTTCGGCGGCATTGGCGAGCTGCGCATCGATGCGGGTCCGGGCTACCGGGTCTACTTCGCCAGGGCCGGCAAGACGGTCTATCTGCTGCTCAACGGCGGCGACAAGGCCTCCCAGCCGGCGGACATCGAGCGATCCAAGGCCTTGTGGGCAGCCATCAAAGGAAAGCGGGAGACAGTGCAATGAACACCAAGGTCAAAGAATTCGATGCCGCCGACTATCTCGACAGCGAAGAGGTGATCGCGGCCTATCTCCAGGACGCCCTCGAAGACGGCGACCCCAACGTGTTCCTGCTGGCGGTCGCCGACGTGGTCAAGGCGCGCAGCATGACCCGCGTGTCCCAGGACAGCGGCCTCGGCCGCGAAAGTCTCTACAAGACCATCAAGCCCGGCGCGCGTCCGGGTTTCGCCACCGTGACCAGGCTGCTCGGCGCGCTGGGCGTAAAGCTCCAGGCCGTGCCCGCGACAAGGGTTGCGGCAGCCAGGAAGGCCACGCCGGCGCAGAAGGTGGCGGCGAAGCAGGGCGCCGCACGCACGCGCAAGGCCAAGCCGGCCAAACCGGTAGCCGCCAAGGCAGCGAAGAAGCGGACCACCCGCTAGCGGCCGCATGTCACGCCGGCGGTTCCTGTCTCGTCCTTGCATCGGGACCAACACAGGAGAACCCGCCCATGTCCAGCAAGACTCCCAGGCTCAACCTCGTCACCGCGGCGCCGGTGCTGCTGAAGGAATACCAGAAGGCCATGATCGCGCTGGCCGCGTCCGCCGGGCTGGAACCCGGCCTGTCCGAGCTCGTGCAGATCCGCGTCTCGCAGATCAACGGCTGCGCGCACTGCCTCAACCTGCATCTGGCCGAAGCGCGCGAGCAGGGCGAGAGCGAGCAGCGCCTGTTCCTGCTCTCCACCTGGCGCGATGCGCCTTGCTATACCGGGCGCGAACGCGCGGCGCTGGGCTGGGCCGAGGCGCTGGCGCGGCTGTCCGAAGGCGCCGACCACGAGGCTGCCTACCAGGCCTTGAAGGAACACTTCACCGACGAGGAACAGGTGAAGCTCAGCGTGACGATCAACATCATCGGCGGCTGGAACCGCCTCGCGGTCGGCTTCGGCGTGTTCGCCGAGGCGGCCGAGGTCAAGGCATCCGCACGCGCGGCGGCTGCCGCGTGACGGACGAGGCGCCACCGGCCTCCGGCAGCTTCGAGCCTCTGCGCCCGAAGCTGCTGCGCGTGGCCTATCACATGCTTGGCTCGGTGCCGGACGCGGAAGACGTGGTGCAGGAGGCCTTCATCCGCTGGATGAAGGCCGACCGCGAGGAGGTGCGCGAACCGGAGGCCTACCTCTGCCGCACCGTCACGCGCCTGAGCCTGGACCTGCTCAAGTCCGCGCACCGCCAGCGCGAGACCTATATCGGGCCGTGGCTGCCCGATCCCGTCGTTGAAGAAGACGCTGTGGAAGACGTCACCATGCCGCTGATGCTGGCGCTGGAGCGCCTGTCGCCGCTGGAGCGCGCGGCCTTCCTGCTGCACGACGTGTTCGGCCTGGAGTTCACGGAGATCTCTAATGCGATCCAGCGCGACGCCGCTGCATGCCGCCAGCTGGCCACGCGGGCGCGCGTGCATGTGCGCGAGGCGAGGCCTCGCTTCAAGGTGGAGCGCCAGCGCGCGCTGGAACTGGCGGAGGCGTTCTTCCAGGCCACGCGCAGTGGCGATGTGCGGGCGCTCGGCGCCTTGCTGACCGAGGATGTGCGCGCCTATGCGGATGGGGGCGGGAAGCGTCCCGCGTTCGTGGAGCCGGCGCTTGGGTGCACGGCGGTGCTGGCGATCTATGAGCGCGTCGCCGCGTTTCTGCATGAGCGGCCTTCGCGGTTGGTGCGGTTGGGGTTTGTCAATGGGTTGCCGGGGTTTGTGACGCTGGAGGCGGATGGGGAGTTGCAGACGACGGCTTTGTTGGTGGAGGGGGGGCGCGTGGCGGCGATCTATGTGATGCGCAATCCGGATAAGTTGGGGCATCTTCATTGACGTTGAGGCTTGTTATTGCGGCGTAGGCCGGGATTCGGTGGCGACTAGGTGCAGTTGTCGTGACTTGGCCGCTTATGCAGCGGGCATTTCGGACGCCTGCCGGCGCCCGAGTCACTTTCTCTTTGCTGGCCCAAAGAGAAAGTAACCAAAGAGAGAATGGCCTAAGAGCCAAGGCTCGCGACGCGACTAGAAGGAGCGGTGGGCGGCTGCGGTAACTTGATTAACCTGGGTCTACACGAAACCACAGTGCGTTTACGTAGCGGCTGCTTCAACGTGCCGTGGCCGAGAGGATGTTCAAGGACTGGCGCCAGCTTTTGTTCTTCGTTCCTGCCTGCCTCACCACTTCACCCCTCTCCCCTCCGGGGAGAGGGCAGGGTTAGGGGCCGGGAGGGGCGTAAGGTTTGTCGTGCCTCACACGCAAAGGCTCAAAAGTTCGGTGAAGCCTTAAAGATCAGGGTGAGGTGATATGCACCTCAGGGCGTGAGTAGGTCAGGGAAGGATGGGGATGCAGGGCGCGGCGAGCGTGTGAACAGCGACGCCGCGACGATGCCCGCGGCGATCACCAGCGCCACGCCGAATTCCCCGGCGTACCAGGCGCCGTTGCCGCTGGCGTCGGTCATCGGATCGAGCAGCCATTGGATGAAGGCGTTGTGCACCGCGTGCAGCGCGATGGCCGGCCACACCGAACCGGAACGCAGGCGCAGCCAGGCGGCGATGCCGCCGGTGATCAGCACCATCAGGGTGAAGCAGGCCACGGCGTAGGCTTGCGGCGCGGCGCTGTGGTAGTCGGCGAAGAAGATCACTGGCATATGCCAGGCCGCCCAGATCAGGCCGCTGAGCAGCACGGTCGCGCCCATGCCGTATTTCTCGCGCAGCGCGGGCACCAGGTAGCCGCGCCAGCCGATTTCCTCGCCCGCGGCGGACGCCGCGCTCTGGATCGCGCCGAAGGTAAGCGTGAGGAAGATCTGCAGCAGGGCGGGGGCGAGCAGGCCGGCGTTCTGCCAGTGCAGTCGCGTGGCGCAGTCGCGCGCGAACTCGCCGAAAGCCGCCGGTGCGAGGCCGCTGAGCCATAGCGGGACATAGGCGAGCAGGCTGTAGAGGATCGGCAGCACATAGCCGGCCGCGACATAGCGCGTGCGACCCCAGCCCAGGCCGAGCATCGCCACCGAGCGATGGCGCAGCCACGCGGACAGCAGGCCAGCGATGCCGGGCGCCCACATCAGCGAATGGACGACGAAGCCGCGGCCCATGTCCATCGAGCCGCTGCGGGCGAGCAGGACGTAGTAGGGCGTGCTGAGCAGGACGACGAGAGCGAGGTACAGGGCGACGGGGTAGCGCTTGAGGTCCACGGGCGGCGTCCATTCGGAAGTACGGCTAGGATGCGCCAGCCCCGTCCGCTGTTTAAACCGCCGTTGGTCACCTTGCGCCGGCGGCCGCGCTCAGGCTGCCTGCGTTGCCTCGCCGTCCATGCTTTCGCCTTCCTGTCCGGCCACATGCCGCCGCATCGCCTGCGGCGATTGCCCGAATGCGCGCAGGAAGGCGCGGCGCATGCGTTCGCGATCGGCGAAGCCCACTTCGCGCGCGATCACTTCGATCGGATGGCGCGTCTGCTCCATCATCAGCCGCGCCGCTTCCACGCGCAGGTGCTCCACCGCCTTGGCCGGCGACTGGCCGGTCTCCGCGGTGAAGGCGCGGCTGAACTGGCGCGGGCTCAAGCTGGCGGCGGCGGCCAGTTCTTCCACGGAAAGCGTCGAGCCCAGATGGCTCTTGGCATAGGTGAGCGCGTTCTGGATGCGGTCGGATTTCGGCTCCAGCTCCAGCAGCGCGGAGAACTGCGACTGGCCGCCGGCGCGGCGGTGATAGACCACAAGTTTCTGCGCGACCTTGCGCGCGACTTCCACGCCGAGGTCTTTCTCCACCATCGCCAGCGCAAGGTCGATGCCCGCCGTCATGCCGGCGGAGGTCCAGATATCGCCGTCGATGATGAAGATGCGGTCCTCTTCCACGTTGACCTTGGGATGGCGCAGCTTGAGCTGCCGCGCGAAGGCCCAGTGCGTGGTAGCGCGGCGGCCGTCGAGCAGGCCGGCCTGCGCCAGCAGGAAGGCGCCGGTGCAGATGGCGGCGACGCGGCGGGTGGTCTGCGGCGCGGCGCGGATCGCTTCGATCAGCGGCGCGGACGGCGCGGGCAGGCCCACGCCGCCGCCGATCAGCAAGGTGTCGAAGGCGTGCGCGCCGATGGCCTCGGTCTGCACGTCCATGCCGAGCGTGTTGCGCACCGGGCCGCCGCGTTCGGACAGCAGATGGATCTCGTAATTGGTCCGCTGCACGGTGAGGTTGGCGAACTCGAAGACCGAGGCCGCGGCCAGGGTCATGATCTGGAAGCCGGGGAAAAGCACGAAACCGATGCGCTGCATGGCGGACCTCCCGCACGGCATAAAAGGTGGCATCAGCGACATTTAAGCCGAAACCGCTTCGGCTTACAACTAGCGCCACTCGCCGGCTACCCGCCGGCGTTGTGGAGATTCCTTCCGATGTCCGCTATTCCCGAGCAGGTGGCCGCCCGGCCCCGCCTGAACATCCTCAAGCCCCTGGCCGGCGCCGTGGTCGCGGCCGGCCTGGCCTTCTACGGCATCCACTGGTGGACCGCCGGCCGCTTTGTCGAAGACACCGACGACGCCTATGTCGGCGGCGACACCACCGCGATCGGCGCCAAGGTGCCGGGCTATGTGCAGGCGGTGGCGGTGACCGACAACCAGGCCGTGCACAAGGGCGAGCTGCTGGTGAAGATCGACGACCGCGACTACCGCGCCGCGGTGGCCAGGGCGGAAGCCGCGGTCGCCGCGCAGCAGGCCGCGCTGGGCAACCTCGATGCGCAGAAGCATCTGCAGGAGAGCGTGATCGCGCAGGCACAGGCCGCGCTGTCCGCCGCGAATGCCGAAGCGAAGCGCTCGAAGCTGGACGACGCGCGCTACCGCGAACTGGCCGGCCGCGCCGCCGTTTCGGTGGAAAGCGCGCAGCGCGCCGAAGCCACCTTCGCCACCGCCGCCGCCGCCACGCAGCGCGCCGTCGCCGCGGTGCAGGCGGCGCAGCGGCAGCTGGAGGTGATCGACTCGCAGAAGCGCCAGGTCGAAGCCGCGCTGCTGCAGGCCAGGGCCGAAGCCGAACTGGCGCGGCTCAATCTCGGCTACACCGAATTGCGCGCGCCGGTGGACGGCGTGGTCGGCAACCGCCGCGCCCGCGTCGGCACCTATGCTGCCGCGGGCAGCCAACTGCTGGCGGTGGTGCCGGCACACGGCCTGTGGGTGGACGCCAACTTCAAGGAGGACCAGCTCAAGCGCATGCGCGTGGGCCAGGCGGTGGAAGTGCGCGCAGACGTGATGCCCGGCCGTGTGTTCCAGGGCCATGTCGCCAGCCTGGCGCCGGCCACGGGTGCGCAGTTCAGCGTGCTGCCGCCGGAAAACGCCACCGGCAACTTCACCAAGATCGTGCAGCGCGTGCCGGTGCGCGTCGAACTCAACGGCACGGACGGCGACCTGGGCGTGCTGCGCCCCGGCCTGTCGGTCACGGCACGCATCGATACCAAGGCGCCATGAGCCCGGTCGCCCACCTCAGCCCGGGGCAGAAGGTATTCGCCTTCGCCAGCATGTGCCTGGGGATGTTCATCGCGCTGCTGGATATCCAGATCGTGTCGGCCTCGCTGCGCGATATCGGCGGCGGACTGTCGGCGGGCGCGGACGACGTGGCGTGGATCCAGACCGCCTACCTGATCGCCGAGATCGTGGTGATTCCGCTCTCGGGCTGGCTGTCGCGCGTGTTCTCCACGCGCTGGCTGTTCGCCGCCTCGGCGGCCGGCTTCACCCTCACCAGCCTGCTGTGCGGCGCGGCCTGGGATATCCAGAGCATGATCGTGTTCCGCGCCGCGCAGGGTTTTCTCGGCGGCTCGATGATCCCCACCGTGTTCACCACCGCGTTCGTGTTCTTCGAAGGCAAGCGGCGCGTGATCGCCGCCGCCACCATCGGCGCCATCGCCTCGCTGGCGCCGACGCTGGGGCCGACCCTGGGCGGCTGGATCACCGACCACTATTCCTGGCACTGGCTGTTCTTCATCAACCTGG
The DNA here is from genome assembly GCF_049532885.1 of Dyella marensis. Lineage (NCBI taxonomy): Bacteria > Pseudomonadati > Pseudomonadota > Gammaproteobacteria > Lysobacterales > Rhodanobacteraceae > Dyella > Dyella marensis. Next base: position 2,803,575 of record NZ_CP064029.1, on the reverse strand, counting down.
TGCCCGGTGTGTTCGTCGCCATCGCCGTGCCTTTGCTGGTGAAGATCGACGAGCCGGACCTGTCCCTGCTGAAGTCGGGCGACTGGGCCGGCATCACGCTGATCGCCGTCTTCCTCGGCTGCCTCGAATACACGCTGGAAGAAGGCCCGCGCTGGAACTGGCTGGAAGACGGCACCATCCGCACCACCGCGTGGGTGAGCCTGGTCGCCGGCGTGCTGTTCGTATGGCGCGGCTTGACCGCGGAGCATCCGGTGGTGGATCTGCGCGCGCTGAAGGACCGCAACTTCGCGCTGGGCTGTTTCTTTTCCTTCGTCACCGGCATCGGCCTGTTCGCCACCATCTACCTGACGCCGCTGTTCCTGGGACGGGTGGAAGGCTACAGCGCGTTCCAGATCGGCAAGGCGGTGTTCTCCACCGGTGTGTTCCAGATCCTCAGCATTCCGGTGTACGCGTTTCTTGCCAACCGCGTGGACCTGCGCTGGCTGCTGATGTTCGGCCTGGCCCTGTTCACCGCTTCGATGATCGAGTTCATGCCGATCACGCACGACTGGAGCAGCACCGAACTGCTGCTGCCGCAGGCGCTGCGCGGCATCGGCCAGCAGATGGCGGTGCCGCCGACGGTGACCTTGACCCTGGGCGGCCTGGCGCCGGCGCGGCTGAAGCACGCGTCGGGCCTGTTCAACCTGATGCGCAACCTGGGCGGCGCGATGGGCATCGCCGCCTGCGCCACCATTCTCAACGACCGCACCAACCTGCATTTCTTCCGCCTGGCCGAGCACCTGACGCCGGCCAACGAAGCGATGAACAGCACCTGGAGCGACCTGGCCGGCGCTACCGAAGCGTCCAGCGTCGCCCTGAAACAACTGTGGCAACTGACCTTCCGCGAGGCGCAGACGCTGACTTACGCCGACGCCTTCTTCTGCATCATGCTGTGCTTTGCCGTGGCGACGGTGATGGTCCCGTTGATGCGCAAGGTGCAGCCTCCCACCGGACCCTCCGCCGATGCGCACTAAGCTGCTTTCCTCCCTGCTCGTTCTTGGCCTGGCCGGTTGCACCGTCGGCCCCGACTATGTGAAACCCGCGCTGCCCGCCGCCGGCGCGTTCCATGAAACCGGCGATCTGATGGCGCCGGCCAAGGCCGCGCCGCCGGCGCTGGACACCTGGTGGACCGGCTTCGGCGATGCGCAACTGGTGCGCATCGTGGAGCGCGTGCTGGCGCAGAACCTCGACCTGGCCGCCTCCGCGGCACGCGTGGAACAGGCGCGCGCCGCCGCACGCCAGGCCCAGGCCGAGCGCCTGCCGCAAGGCTCGCTCGACGGCAGCGCCGCGCGCGTGCGGCAGTCGGAACTGAGCCCGCTGGGCAGGGTGGCCAGTGCCTTGCCGGGTTACGAACGCAATCACACGCTGGAAGAAGCCGGCGCGGGCGCGAGCTGGGAGCTGGATCTGGCCGGCGGCCTGCGCCGCGAATCGGAAGCGGCGGATGCGGAATACCAGGCGGCCGAAGCCAGCCATGCCGGCGTGCGCGTGTCGCTGGCGGCCGAAGCGGCGGATGCCTATTTCCGCGTGCGCGGCGCGCAGGCGCGCATCGCCATCGCCGAAGATCAGATCCGCAACGAGCAGGGCCTGCTCGATCTGGTGCGCCTGCGCCAGCAGCATGGCCTGGGCACCGCGCGCGAAACCGCGCAGGCCGAGGCGCTGCTGCTGCAGGCGCAGGCTACGGTGCCGCCGCTGAAGATCGAGCTGGAGACGCAGCTGAACCGGCTGGACGTGCTGATGGGTGCGGCGCCGGGCACGTATGCGGAAGAGATCCGGCCCGGGCATGCGCCGTTCGCCATTCCGTCGATCGATACCGCCGAAGGTCCCGCTTCGCTGCTGCGCCGCCGGCCGGACGTGATCGCGGCGGAGCGCCACCTGGCGGCGAGCAATGCGCGGATCGGCGCGGCCGTGGCGCAGTACTACCCGTCGTTCTCGCTGTCGGCGCTGCTGGGTGTGAGTTCGATCGCGCCGGGAAAACTGTTTACCGGTTCGGCCGTGCAATCCAGCGGCGCGCTGGGCCTGCACTGGCGCTTGTTCGACTTCGGCCGCGTGGATGCGGAAGTGAGCGGGGCCAAGGGCGCCAATGCGGAGGCGATGGCCGTGTACCGCGGCTCCATGCTGCGCGCGACCGAGGATGTCGAAGACGCCATCGTCAACCTGGTGCAGCTGGAAGCGCGCCATGGCGTGCTCGACAGCGAGGTCGACGCGCACGTGCGCGCACGCGATGCGGCCAAGGATGCCTACACCGGCGGCGCGGTCAGCCTGATCGAAGTGCTGGACGAGGACCGCCAGCTGCTGGAAGCCCGCGACAGCCTCGCGCGCATCCATGCGGACGAGGCGCGCGCGGCGGTGTCGGTGTTCCGTGCCCTGGGTGGCGGCTGGAACGGCGCCGCCGCGGGCGAGCCGGCCCTCAACGTTGCTGCGTCGCCACGCGCAGGCCGAGCGAAATGAAGACGGCGCCGACGATCTTGCCCTGCCAGCGCGCCAGCCACGAAAGGCGGCCGAGCAGCCGGCCCAGCGGCTTGATCGACAGCGCCAGCAAGCTCGTATAGAGCGAGCTGAGCACCACGAAGATCAGGCCGAGCACGGCGAACTGCAGGAAGGTGGAGCCGCGCTCGGGATGCACGAACTGCGGCATGAAGGCGAGGAAGAACAGCGCGGTCTTCGGATTGAGCAGTTCGGCCGCAATCGCCTGCAGGAAAGCCTTGGCCGGCGCGATCGGCGCCACGGCGGGCAGGGAAGGGCTGCCGGGCCTGGCCAGGAAGGCGCGGATGCCGAGGTAGATCAGATACGCGGCGCCGACGTATTTCACCGCATTGAATGCCAGCGCCGAGGTCATCAGCACCGCCGACAGACCTACGGAGGCGAACAGCGTGTGGCCGAAGTCGCCTGCCGCAATGCCAAGGCCGGTAAGCACGCCGGTCTTGCGGCCGCCCTGGAGGGTGCGGCTCACCACCAGCAGCACGGCGGGGCCGGGGATCAGGAACAGGCCGAGCACGACGGCGATGAAGGTGCCGAGGGTGGGCAGGTCGAACATGGCGGGCTCCGGCGGGTGGGCGAGCTGCATGAATCCCTGGCATGGCTTTCAAGTCAAGCGGCACCCTCTCACCACCGTCATTCCGGCCTACGCCGGAATGACGGCCGGCGTAGACATACCCATCACAAACCCAAGCGCAGATTGCGAAGGTTTCGTGAGCGCAAGGTCGCGAACACGGACGTCAACCACAGGGGGCAACACCATGTCATTCAAGATTCTCTGCTGCGACGGCGGCGGCATCCGCGGCGTGATCACGGCGCTGCTGATCCAGGACCTGGACAAGAGCTTCGGCATCATCAAGAACGCCGACGGCTTCGCCGGCACCTCGACCGGCGGGCTGATCTCGCTGGGGCTGGTGAACAACGTGGATATCGGCCGCATCGTCGACCTCTACAAGCACGACGGCTCCACCATCTTCACGCCCAATGGCTGGCTGCTCGATGCGCAGGCCAGGCAGCGCGACAAGGCGCCTGCGCAGGCCACGGAAGACCTGCTGGGCAGCGGCCCGGGCATCTTCAGCTGCCAGTACGTCAACACCGGCTTGCAGTCGGTGGCCAAGAAGCTGGTGGGCACCGGCCCGCTGTCGTCGGCCAGCCGCTTCGTGGCCGTCAACTCGGCGCAGTTGTGGGACGCCAGCGCCAGCAGCTGGATGCCGTGCACCATCTCCAACGGCAAGAACAACGCATTCCGCAACATCAGCATGGTGGACGCCGCGCTCGCCACCTCGGCCGCGCCGACCTATTTCCCGCCGTATGCGGTGGGCGACTTCGGCTACTTCGCCGACGGTGGCACCTTTGCCAACAACCCGTCGATGGCGGCGATCGTCGAGGCGGTCTACCAGGGCTTCGCCAGCAGCACGTCGGATATCGTCATGCTGTCGCTGGGCACCGGCGCCAACCCGGTGGGCGTGCCGATGAACGCCGTCTCCGATCCGCTGGACTGGGGCGTCACCCATTGGCTGTGGCCCTTCAGCGACGGCACGGTGCCGGCCACCGCGCTGCTCAACCTCACCATGGACGCCACCGCCGAGCTGGCGGCCGTGCAGGCCGGCCAGATGCTGGGCGGCAACTATATGCGTGCCAATGTGCCGCTGGACCAGCCGTTCGCGCTGGACGACTATGCGAACGTAGGCGAGCTGGTCCGCGCGACACAGCACTACATCGAGCACTCCGCCGACTGGCAGACGGTGCGCGCCTGGGTGGGAAATAACTGGAAGTAATGGCGATGAAGCTTCTGCTCACCTCCGGCGGCGTCAGCAACCCGAGTATCCGCCAAGCGCTCGAGGACCTGCTGGGCAAGCCCATCGCCGAGTCCACTGCGCTGTGCATCCCCACCGCGATGTACGGCATGCTGCCGCGCACCGCGGTGATGACCTGGCGACAGATCGCCGGGCAGACGCCCACGCCGATGGTCGAGCTGGGATGGAAATCCGTCGGCATGCTCGAGTTGACCGCGCTGCCGAGCATCGACAAGGACAACTGGGTTCCGCTGGTGCGGGAAACCGATGCCTTGCTCGTGTGCGGCGGCGATGCGCTGTATCTGCACCACTGGATGCGCGAGTCCGGCCTGGCGGAGCTGTTGCCTTCGCTGGGCCGGACGGTCTACGTGGGGCTGAGCGCCGGCAGCATGGTGGTGGCGCCGCAGGTCGGCGAGGAGTTCATCGGCTGGAAGCCGCCCGCCGGCGGCGACAGCGCGCTGGGCCTGGTCGGCTTCTCGATCTTCCCGCACCTGGACAACCCCATGTGCCCGGACAACACCATGGCCGATGCCGTGAAATGGGCCGCGCGGTTGCCGGTGCCGGGGTATGCGCTCGATGACGACACCGCCATCAAGGTGGTGGATGGTGCCGTCGAGCTGGTCTCCGAAGGACAGTGGAAGCTCTTCGAGCGTTAGCCGGCGAGGCCGTGCGCGGCCGGTTTCGCTTCCGCCCGCTACTTCGGCGGCGGCAACCGCGACGCATGGCTGGCCACGATCACCCAGCCCGCGGGCTTGCGCACATAGGTGTCGGTGAACTGGAAATCCAGCGTATAAGGCTTGCCGTCGCTCTTGCCTTCCACGCGGGTGATGCCGGTGACCACCGCTGCATCGCCATACACGCGCACCTTCGAATCGCGGTTGCGGAACACGTCGTACTTCGTGCCGCCGCGCAGGTCGGCGACCTCGTCGGCACGCGTGGTGACCTTGCCGGTGGAGCTGGTGAGGGTGAAGGTCGGGTCCAGATGCTGCTCCAGCCAGTTCGCGTCCTCGCGCTCGAAGGCTGCACAGATGTCGCGTTCGGCCTGGAGGATCTGCTGGACGTCATCCTTCTGCGCGGATCGGGCCGGCACGCTCGCCAGCAGAAGCACGGGAAGCAACAGCGCGGGAAGGGCGGCAATGGCACGCATGGTCTGCTCCGGTTCGAGGCGGCGGCCCTGTATAGCATGTGCGGCGCTTCGCCATCGCTTGTCAACTGGCGCATGCTGCGGGGATGGAAGAGTTCATCCAGCCTCGCACATTGGGCCGCGGCCGCAGCTACGTCTATATGCTGCCGTGCCGCGACCAGGACCTGCTGAAGATCGGCTTCTCGCGCGAACCGCTGCTGCGCTTGCGCACGCTGCACCCGCGTTTCTTCGATTACTTCGACCTGGAGCGCGGCCTGCTGCTGGAAGTGGAGCGCGTGGCGCAGGCGCGGGCGGTCGAGCGCGACATCCTGCTGCGGCATGCGCCGGAGCGCTCGCCCGCGCCGCTCGCCGTGCCGGACCAGGCGGCGGGGTACACGGAATGGTTGCGCGGCGTCGAGCCGCAAGTGACGGCGCGCCTGCGCGACGTGGCCGAACGCGAGGCCTGCCCGCTGCATGGCTTGCACGACTGGGTCAGGCAGATGTTCGACGCGCAGTCGGACCGGCTTTACGGCCTGTCGCTGAAACTGCTCGAAGCCATCGAGTACGAAACGTTCAACGTGCCGGAGGAGCTGTCGACGGGACAATCCGCGCGCTCATTGGCCTACATCCTCGATGCCTGCGAAGCCGTGGGCGTCGACATGGCGGCGAGGTTTCCGGAAGCGGTATTGGCCTGGCGAAAATATGCGCCTGGATAACAGCCAGCGCCGCCGTTTCGAATTGCGATCCACCCCACACTTGACTCCGAAGCGCCTAGACGCCTTCGTCACAACCCCAAGCGCACATTCCTGCGGCCCACGTACGCAATGTCGTGGGTTTCCACGGACAGGGGGAGTCATGAAGCGCACCACGCATCTGCTGCTGTAGGCCTGCTGCGCCTTCGGCCCTGAAGCCGTGCGCGTTCGCGCATGGTTCTTCGTCGCATGTCCATCGCGGCACGTGCACGTGCGCCCGCGCGGGTGCGCCTGCGCCCGCCGCAGGAAGCTGCGCCCGGGGCCGGGCTTCGCCGTTCGTCATCACCCGAGCCACAACGCATCACCACACACAAGGAGAGTTGCATGAGTACATGTAAGGGTACGCATGAAGGTGTAGCTCGACACGGTCCTCGAACGCCGCGATGGTGGCGCAGGCTCGCCGTCGCGCCGGCCTGCCTGACCCTGCTGGGCCTGGCAATGGCCGAACCTGCCTCGGCGGCGATCCGCCACGGCCTGACCTGGCGCGTGCTGGAACAGCAAGGCGCCTACGTGCATGTCGGCCGCGACGACATCACCAATGCCTACCAGGGCGACACCACGGTCGACCAGATGCTGCCGATCCTGTGCCTGTACAAGGACGGCCGCGCGGCGCCGGGCGGCATCAGCTTCGACTACAGCAACGGCTGGGTGCAGGGTGCGCTGCAGCTCAGCGCGCCGATCACCGGCAGCGCGCTCACCTCGCAAGCGCAGGCCGACGGCATCTGCGCCAGCCAGCTCGGCGCCGGCTGGCGCATGGCGGAATTCCACGACGGCGGCGGCGGCTGGTCGTACTGGGGCACGGGGCAGCTGCCCACCGACACGCGCTTCTGGGTGGCCATCAACGACCAGCCGGCGAATCCGTGGAACTCGGCGGGCGATCCGCCGCCGGTGGATCCGCAGGATCCCAACTTCAACCAGCAGACCGTGCAGACCGGCGCGGGCTGGAAGCTGGTGCAGACGGCCGGCACGCTGGACGACACCGGCGCCGCCTTCAACGAGCAGTTCTACCAGGTGGACGGAGCGGCCGGCTTGAATGCCTCGCCCCTGCCGCAGCAGCTCAAAGATGCGATCGCCGCCGATATCGCCGCCACGCCCGCGGGCGAAGCGGTGAGCTATTCGGTGAGCAAGACGATTGCCGACGAAGTGGCGCTGTCGGCCATGCAGGGCAGTCCCACCCAGCGGCTGATCGATCTGTCGGCGCAGGCGGATTCCGCCTCGATGATGGCGTCGGGCAATGTCAGCCGCATGGGCATCCTCGGTTGCGGCGACAAGGACATCACCAAGAACAAGGCCTTCAACTGGGGCTCGCCGATCAACAGCAACTACAACCTGGGCGATGCCAACAGCGGCTTCACCGGCAACGTGACCTTGTCCGGCACCGCCAACGTCAACGCCACCGGCGAAATCCAGATCACGCTCAAGCGCACCGGCATCTGGTTCGTGTGCGTGCCGTACGGCGTGAAGTTCCGCTACGCGCGGGTGAACGGCACGGCCAAGATCGACCAGGGCGCGACGGTGAGCGGTTCCATCACCTATGCCAACCCCAAGGCCTGGGAGTGGCAGATCGCCAAGCCGTTCCTGTTCTCGATCAACTTCATGGCCGGCCCGATCCCGGTGCATATCGGCTTCAACCTGCCGATCACCGCGGGCTTCGACAAGAAGGGCATCACCGCGACGGTGACCGGCTCGGTGACCTACAGCGGACGCAGGATGGTGTCCGGCTACTTCGACTACAACTGCACCAGTTCGGGTTGCACGGGCAGCCAGTCGCTGGATACCACGGACCTGGGCACGCAGCCGGTGACGGCCAGCGTTTCCGGACGCTTCCAGCCTTCGCTGTATGCGCAGGTGGCGTTCCGCGGTTACCTGTACAGCGACAGCTTCGCCTACGCGCAGGTCGGCATCCGCCCGTACATCATGGGCGACCTGTGGGGTTTCTACGGCAACAACTGCGGCGATGCGGACGGCGACGGCACGTTCGAAACCGTCGACGCGCTGACCTTCGACCTCGATTGGCAGCTGAAGGTGACCGGCCAGGCCGATACCTTCATCACCAAGGAATGGCGCAAGGACATCTACACCTCGCCGCGCTGGCACGTGCAGTTCTGGGACCTGCTGGGCGGCGCCGGTTCGCGCGCGGTCACGCCGATGGCGGTCGGTCCGGCCACGGTGCCGGCTGGCGCGGCGCAGACCTATACGGCGAAGATGCGCTCGTGCTGGCCGTATGCCGACAACGTCAACTTCTCGGTGGACTGGGGCGACGGCAGCGCCGCGTCGGCGGTGAGCGGTCCGGCCGCCACCGGCGTCAATGCCTCGCACACCTGGGCTGCGACGGGCTCGCCGCTGCTGCGCGTGACGGCGCTGAGCGACGCGCACGGCCGCAACCTGGGCAAGGCTACGCAGCGCACGGTGACGGTGAACAACGCGCACGTGCACCTGGGCCTGACCTGGAAGCTGCTGGGCACCAACGGCTCGTACTCGCACGTGGGCATCGACTCCACCAGCAACCCGTACCAGGGCGACACCAATCCGGCCACCGCGCTGCCGGTGCTGTGCCTGCGCCAGGACGGCCGCGCCGCGCCGTCCGGGATGACCTTCGATCCGTACAACAACGGCTGGGCGAAGGGCGAGATCCGCCTTACCGCGCCGGTGCAGGGCCTGTCGCTCACCTCGCGCGCGGTGGCCGACAACCTGTGCGCTTCCACCTTCGGCAGCGGTTTCCGCATGGGCGAGTTCCATGACGGCGGCGGCGGCTGGACCTGGTGGGCGCAGGGCGTGATCAGCGGCGCCAGCCGGTTCTGGGTGGCGATCAACGACCAGCCGGCGAATCCGTGGAACTGATCCGGGAGCGGATGTACTAGTTCCATCGTTTGTCGGGGTGCCATGGCGCGAGCATCGGGATGCTTGCGGCATGGCACCTTTTTTTTGCGGGCGGTATGGAAATGACTGGAGCTTGTCCGCGAAGCGCCGATCAGGCCGTAGCTGCGCAGCGGCGGGCATTGCGCACCGGGCGAGGGGTCTATCTTTTTCTCCCATGGAGGCGCCGGTGCCGGCGTGATGGGTGCGCCGTGCCGAGGGCGGTGGGCATGGAGTTGCCGTGGCAGTCGGTCCAATCCGTGGGAGAGCGATCATGAGCATCCGCAAGCAGGTAGTCCGCCATGTTTTCAACCTTCGCGCCAGCAGGGTGCTTCGAGCGCACGCGCCGTCCCTGCGGGGGGCGATGCGACGCTGGCGCGGACTCGTCATTGCGCCGGCTTGCATGGGCGTGGGGCTGGCCATGGCGGCGACGCCTCCGCCGGCCACTCACAAAGGCATGACCTGGGCGTTGCTGGACGCCCAGGGCTCGTTTTCGCACGTCGGTTTCGACGACCACGAACATTCCAATCCGCTTTTCGGCGATACCGGACCGCATGTCTCGCTGCCCGTGCTTTGCCTGAGGCAGGATGGCCGTGCGGCGCCGTCGTCGATCGCTTTGGACAAATACAGCGGATGGGCGCAGGGCGAGATCCGCCTGACCGGGCCGGTGGCAGGCGCCACGCTGACGTCGCGGACCGTGGCGGACAACCTGTGTTCCGGCAAGTTCGGCGAAGGCTTCCGCATGGCCGAGTTCTATGACGGAGGCGGCGGTTGGACGTTCTGGGCGGAGGGCTCCATCAGCGACGCGAGCCGATTCTGGGTGGCGAACGACAGCCAGCCGGCGAACCCGTGGAACGTGGATCGGGTGGAGTGAGGTTCCGTTCTGGTCCGCGCGCTAGCGCCGCGCGGTCCGTCCCGTTAGTTCCGCCGCTTGGGGCGGTGGGAAAGCCTTGCCGCGGGTGTCATCGGCATCCGCGCATGGCAACTGGCATGTGCTGCGCGTCGTGACAGGCGAATCCGCATCACAGATGGCCCAGGTACTGCATCCCGGTTTGATAAGACTGGCCCTATTTGACTGGCGAATGTCCTCTTTCGGACCGTGTGTTCCCGTATGCTCCGCGCGAAAAATCGGCACCGGCCCGGATGACCCGTCGTTACCGCAGCGGCGAGGGTGCGAGGCGCGGAATCGAACCGCCGGCGGCGGGGCCACGCGCCATCCGCGCCGGGCAGACACGGCGTCGACGCGTTGAGCGCATGGACGATCCCCACGGAACGCGCAGGTTGAGGATACGGACTTGCAGCAGCTCCAACCCAGAAGACCACCGGCCAAGCGCCACCAGCTCAAGCGGCTGCAGCTGCGCCGCAACCAGCTCGAGCGCCTGCAGCACAAGAAGCGCCAGCACCGCATCCAGCTGCTGCAGCAGCAGCGCACTCAGCTGCTGGCCCGGCTGGCGCAATTGATCATCGACATCCTGCGCAGCGGCCTGCAATGGCAGCTGGAATGGGAGGGCGCGTCCAGGCCGGTGCCGAAGAGCACGATGCGGCGCGCCAGCATCGTCCGCGCGCCGGTCTCCGGCGTGGTGGCCAGCGTGCTGCCGCGCGAGTGCCTGCAGGATGTGCCTCTGGCCGGTGTGCCTGCCGTTTCCACCTCGCGGCTGTTGGCGGAACTGTGGGTGGACAAACCCTCGCTGGACTTCATGCGCAAGGGCGCCGTGGTGGTCATCCGCTACCGCGCCTTCCCGCACCAGCGCTTCGGGCGCTACAGCGGGCGCGTGCTGTCGCGTTCGCTGCTGGCGATCTCGGCCCACCGGGCCACGCGGCTATTGGGGCGTCCGACGGACGGTCCGCGCTTTCGCGTGAGGGTGTGGCTGGACCAGCAGAGCTCGATCGTCGACGGCCGCACCGAGCCGCTGATCCCGGGCATGACGCTGGATGCGGACATCCTGCTGGAGCGCCAGCAGCTGGCCGAGGGCTGAGGCTTCGAGTCAGCCCGGCCGTTCGAGCGGATACCACGGCTGGCACGACAGCGTGCTGCCGGTGATGTGGATGAAGTCGATGAAGTCCCGCGTATGCGGCGCCGCCGCGTGCGCATCGAGCGCGGCCTTGTCGGCGAACACTTCGTGCACCACGAACCTGCCCGCATCGGTGGGATGCGCGTGCAGCTGGAACGCCAGGCAGCCCGGTTCGGCCCGCGTATGCCGCGCCAGCACGTCGAAGGCCTGCAGGAAACGCTCGCGCCAGTCCGGCGCGACGGTGGGGTAGGCGAGAACGGTGATGGGACCCTGCATGGATGGCCCCGGCGTGCCGCCGAGCGCGCTCACGCTTCTTCCGTGGCGGCCGGCAGCAGCAGGGTGTGGCGGGTGTGGCGCACCTTGGCTTCCAGATAGCGCAGGTTGTGCCGGCCGGAAAACACGCCGGTGGGGCGCACGGCTGCCACTTCGATGCCCAGCGCTTCCAGTTGCGCGCGCTTGTCGGGGTTGTTGGTGATCAGGGTGATGCGGGTAAGGCCCAGTGCCTTGAGCATCTCGGCGGCGGCGGTGTAGTCGCGCTCGTCGTCGCTATGGCCCAGCGCGCGGTTGGCGGCGTAGGTGTCGTGGCCCTGTTCCTGCAGGCGGTAGGCGTCGAGCTTGGCGTACAGGCCGATGCCGCGGCCTTCCTGGCGCATGTAGAGCAGATAGCCGCCTTCCTCGTGCAGCCGCGTCAGCGACTCCTGCAGCTGCGGGCCGCAATCGCAGCGCGCCGAGCCGAGCACGTCGCCGGTGGTGCATTCCGAATGCAGGCGCACCAGCGGCGCGTCGGCCGTGCCGGCGCCCAGGCGCAGGGCGAAATGCTCCTTGCCGTCGGACAGGCCGTGGAAGCTGTACATCAGGCCGGCCGCCTCGCGCCCGTCGGCGAGATGGAGCGGCAACTGCGCGGTGGTGCGCACGCTGGGCGTCTTGTCGAGCGGAACGGCGTGCACGCAGGAAGAGGACATGGAGAGGATCTCGAGGCTTGGGAGAGGCCGCGTGTATAGATGGGGACGATCATGTGAGTGCTCAACGCGCCCTGATGGGTTGTATAGGGCGCGCCCCGCGAAACCGACAGGCCTGCATCGGGAACACAGCGTTCGCCCGGGTGGCCGCGATTCGATCTCTTGGGGCTTTGAGACAACGCACCATTCTAGCGTTTCGCCCGGCCGCCGGCGCCCGCGGCGAGGCCTGCAATGACTTGCCGCCGGCGCCGCCGAAGTGGACATGGGCGTCTATACTTTCAGGCTGAGCAAGAACGGCAAGGCGCAGGCGCGCTACACCTTTGTCTACAAGAGGATCGACGGCCCGTGGCAAATCGACAATCACCCTTCCTCGCCGATGCCGGGACCAGTTTCGCAACGCGCGGGGACGGTGCGGCGAGCCTGGGGCGCACGCTCACCAGGGCGTGGCGGCGTTCCTGCCTGGGCCTGGCGGGGACCATGGCGGCCATGTCGGCGGCGGCGGGCGAAGCGCCCGCAAGCGCCGCCTTCGTCGACCTGCGCTATCGCTACAGCAATCTGTATTCGCAGTCGGCGCCGCTGCGCGGGCATGCCAATACGGTGCGCCTGCAGTTCGGCTATCGCTGGGCGCTGGGCAACGGCTGGAGCGCGTATGCCGAAGGCATCGCGGTGCGCTCGCTGTTCGGGCGCCAGTACGACGACACCTCCGGCCGCCGCCTGCCGTATCCCGTCGAGGCCGATCCGAAATCGACCGGCCTCACCAATGCCTGGCTGGAATACCGCAACGACGACGTGCGCGTGCGCGTCGGCCGCCAGTACGTGGTGATGGACGGGGGCCGCTTCATCAGCAGCAACGGCTGGCGGCAGACCTCGCAGTCCTTCGACGGCGTGGGCGTGGCCTGGAAGGCGTGGGACGGCGCGGAACTGCGCTACCACTGGCTGGACCAGGTCAACCGCACGGTGGGCGAGGATTTCCCCGACCGCCAGCAGCGCCGCTGGAAACTCAGCGCGCACCTGCTGCATCTGGATCAGGCACTGCCGCTGGGCAAGCTCACTGCCTACGGCTATTTCATCCGCAACAGCACGCGGCCGGTCAATTCGGTGCGCACGCTGGGCCTGCGCTGGAGCGGTACGCGCAAGCTCGGGCCCGAGGGCGCCAGCCTCGGCTGGATCGCCGACGTGGCCCGCCAGCACGACTACGGCAACAACCCCGCGCAGTTCAGCCTGGGCTACCACCTGGCCGAAGTGAGCTACGGCTACGCGCCGTTCTCGCTCAAGGCCGGCGAGGAGCGCCTGGACGGCAATGGCCGCACGCCGCTCAACGTGGCCTATGGCGCGGCGCGCGCGTTCAATGGCTGGGTGGGCGCCTTCCGTATTCCGGTGACGGGATTGCGCGACCGCTACGCGGGCGCGTTCGGCAGCCTGCCGCTCGCGCGCAAGGCGAGCTGGCAGGTGGTCTATCGCCACTTCACCCCGGTGCTGGGCGGACCGGCGCTGGGCAACGAGTTCGATGCCGGCGTGCTGTTCGACGTGGGCAGCGGCGTGACGCTGGAAATGCAGTATGGCGACTACCGCGCGCGCGGCTATGGCGTGGACGAGCGCAAGCTCTGGCTGATCGCGCAGTACCGCTTCGGGCGCCAGCCGTAAACAACGCGGGCCAACTTCCGGCACTTATCGCCTCGCCTGCCTTGCGCCGATAAGTCGGGGCTGGCAAGTGCGCGCCGCGCACTCCAGGCGGAGGTGGGGGCATGGCGAGCAGGCGTCGTTTCGTACAGGGCGTGGCGGGCGCGCTCGCCGGCGCATGGCTGGCCCCTTCGCTGCTGGCGGCGGAAGCCGGGGCGGACAAGGGCGCGGGCAAGAGTGTGAGGGCGGTCGTCGACGATTTCGTCAAGGCGAACGGCTTTCACGGCGTCATCCATCTGGTACGCGGGCAGCGGGTGGTGTTGTCCGAAGCGTTCGGCATGGCCGATGTGGAAACGGGGCGCCGCGCCACGGTCGACACGCTCTATCCCCTGGCCTCGATCAGCAAATGGTTCGTCTCGGTGGCCGTCTTGCGGCTGGTCGAGCAAGGCAAGCTGGCGCTCGACGGATCCATCGGCGACTACCTGGACGGCTACCGCGCCGACAACGGCGCCAAGGTGAAGCTCAAGCACCTGCTGTCCAATTGCAGCGGCATTCCCAATGGGTTTTCGCCGCGGGTCAAGGCCGATCCGGCGATATGGACCAAGCCCTACACCACGGGCGAGGCGATCGAGGCGTTCTGTTCCGGCGACCTGGCGTTCGAGCCGGGCAGCCGGTTCTCGTACGACCTGACCAACTGGATCCTGGTCAAGGGCATCGTCGAACACGTCACCGGCCAGGAATTCGCGCAGGCCATCGATGCGCTCGTGCTCGCGCCGCTGGGACTCAAGCACGTGCTGCCGCGCTACACCGACGCGGCGCGCGCCCAGGTCGCCGTCGGCTACGCCACGATCGAGCCGCCGGTGCGCAAGATGAATCCGCAGCTGGTGTACATGGTGGCGTCGGGCGGCTATTGCGGCACGGCGGCCGATCTCGTGCGCGCGGCCGAGGGTGTTTATGGCGGTTCGCTGCTGAGCGAGGCTTCGCGCAAGGCGCTGAGCACGATCCTGGTGCCGGCGGAATCGTATGCACTGGGCGGCCGCGTCAAGGACGTGCAGGCCGATGGCGCGGCACGGGCATTTGCGTGGGAGACGGGGCGCACCGACGGCTACCGCTCGCTGCTGGCGCACCGGCTCGACGGCCAGGCCACCCTGGTGCTGCTCAACAACACCGACCTGAGCCAGAGAACCATCGACGAGTTCGGCGTGGCGGTGTTCGCCGCCGGCGCGCAGGCATAAAAAAAGCGGGGAATATCGCTGTTCCCCGCCGCTTCCAGAGTATAGCGCACCCCCCGGCTTGCCGTAAGGCCGGGGGCCAGGCGCAGCATTGCCGGCCTTGTCGGTATCGACAGCCTTGGGAGCGATGCGATGGCAGAGCACGATGTGGTGATCGTCGGCGGTGGTCCGACGGGTTTGATGCTGGCCGGTGAACTGGCCCTGGCGGGGATCGACGTGGCGATCGTCGAGAAGCGCGCCAACCAGGATGTGCCCGGTTCGCGCGCGGGCGGCCTGCATGCGCGCACGCTGGAGGTGTTCGACCAGCGCGGCATCGCCGACTGGTTCATCGCGGAAGGGACACCGCATCCGCATGCGTATTTCCACGTGGCGCTGGATATCAGCGACTTTCCCACGCGGCACAACTACACGCTGGGGCTGTGGCAGAAGCATATCGAGCGCATCATGGCGAGCTGGGTCGCCGCGCTGCCGGTGACGTTCCATCGCGAGCGCGAGGTGGCGGGCTTCGCGCAGGACGAGCGCGGCGTCAGCGTCGCGCTGGCCGGTGGCGGCTCGCTGCGCGCTTCGTACCTGGTCGGTTGCGATGGCGGCCGCAGCATCGTGCGCAAGACGGCCGGCATCGCATTCGACGGCTGGGACGCCACCAAGAGCTGGCTGATCGCCGAGGCCTCGATGCGCGAGGAGCCCGCCTGGGGTTTCCGCCACGATGCGATCGGCACCCACGCCATCGGCAAGGCCGAGGACGGCCGCGCACGCATCGTGCTGACCGAAGCGCGGCTGAGCTCGGCCGGCGATCCCACGGTGCAGGAAGTCGGCGCGGCCCTGGCCACCGTGTACGGCACCGACTTCGGCATCCACGACGCCAGCTGGGTTTCGCGCTTCACCGATCTCAGCCGCCAGGCCGCAGCGTATCGCGAGCGGCGCGTGCTGCTGGCCGGCGACGCCGCGCACGTGCATCCGCCGATGGGCGGGCAGGGGCTCAATCTGGGCGTGCAGGATGCGGCCAATCTCGGCTGGAAGCTGGCGCAGGTGATCAAGGGCACCGCGCCGGACAGCCTGCTCGATACCTATCAGGCCGAACGCCACCCGGTCGCCGCGCGCGTACTGCGCAACACCATGGCCCACGTCGCGCTGCAGCGCAGGGACGAGCGCAGCCTGGCGCTGGACGAATACCTCACCGAGTTCCTCGCCATGGACGAACCGCGCAAGCGCATGGCGGCGGAGGTGATCGGACTGGGCATCCGCTACGACCTCGGCGAAGGGCATCCGCTGCTGGGGCGGCGCATGCCCGACCTGGATCTGCTCACCGCCGGCGGCCCGTTGCGGGTCTACAGCCTGCTGCACGAAGCGCGTCCGCTGCTGCTCAACCTCGGCGCGCACGGGGTGCTCGATGCGGCGATCGCGCCGTGGGCCGATCGCCTGCGCCGCGTCGATGCAAGCTGCGAAGGGCCATGGGAACTCCCCGTGCTGGGCCGCGTCGAGGCGCCTTCCGCGGTGCTGATCCGTCCCGACGGCTACGTGGCCTGGGTCGGCGACGGTGGCGACAGCGGACTGGCCGATGCGCTCGCCACCTGGTTCGGCCCGCCGGCGAAGGCGTAGCGCCTTGTCCGTTTCGTCAGGCGGCGTTGGCGGCGTGCAGCGCCGTCCGTCCCTCGAGAAACGCCATGCGCGGCGCCGGATGCATCAGGAAGTTCTGGTGCGAGATATTCCAGGCATAAGCGCCGGCCAGCGGAAACAGCAGGCAATCGCCGATGGCCAGGGCCTCCACCGGCTGTGCACGCGCCAGGACGTCCTTGGGCGTGCACAGCTGGCCGACTAGGGTGACGCGTTCGTTCTCGATGGCCGCGGCGCGCTGGCCGCGCAGGATGCGGAACGGATGGTCGTGGCCCTGCGCCGGCGGCGTGCGGAAATGATGGGTGCCGCCGCGCGCCACGGCGAAGTACTCGCCGTGGCTGCGCTTGATGTCGATAACTTCCATCGCGTACCAGCCGCAGGCAACGCTGACGTAGCGGCCCGGTTCGAAGCGCAGCTTCAGGCCATGCGCATGCTGGCGCAACACCTCGCGCAGGCCGGTGCAGAACCGCAGCCAGTCGAAGGATGCCGAGGGTTCGGCATAGTCGACGCCGAAGCCGCCGCCGGCATTGACCGTGCCGATATCGAGCCCGTAGGCGGCTTTCCAGCGCTGCGCGATATCGAGATAGGCGCGCACCAGGGCGAGCTGCATCAGCGCGTCCTTCTGGTGCGACATCAGATGGAAATGGAAGCCTTCCAGCCGCAGCGCGGGATGCTCGCGCAGGATCGCCACCGCCTGCGGCAGATCCTGTTCGTCCATGCCGAACGGCGTGGGCTTGCCGCCCATCATCAGGCGCGTGTCGCCGACGCCGGGCACGGCGATATTCATGCGCAGGAAGATCGGCACCGGCCTGCCGCCGCGCTCGGCGATGGACGCGAGGCGGGCCAGTTCGCCCAGGCTTTCCACATGCAGCGTGCAGCAGGGCAGCGATGCCGCTAGGGCCAGTTCGCTGTCCAGCTTGCCGGGGCCGCCGAACAGCAGGGGATGACCCGCCTGCTGCTGGTGCAGCCAGCGCAGTTCGCCGCCGGAGGCCGCTTCGAAGCCGTCCACCCACGGCGCCACCGTCTGCAGCACCGGCGCCTCCGGGTTGGCCTTGGCGGCGTAGTACAGCTCGCAGCCGTCGGGCAGGGCTTCGCGCATCCAGCGCACGTGCTGCTGCAGCGCCTGCAGGTCGTAGAGGTAGGCGCAGATCGGTTCGGGCGATTCGGTGCGCCATTGGGCGATCTGCGCTTCGATGCGTTCGGGTGGGCAATGCAGGGTCATGCGTGGATACCTGGTCGAAGCGGAATTCAAGCCACCTGGCGCGCGGCGGCCGGCGGGCTGATCGGATTGGGCAGATAGGTGTAGTCGGAGTCGCGGTCGGCGCGCTTGAACAGGCGCGTGCGCAGGTTGTTCTTGCTGGGCAGGGCCGCGCCTTCGAGCAGGCCTTGCAGCAGCGGCTGCGCGCCGTGGCGTTCCTGCCAGCGCTGCGCGATGGCGCCGATGCACGACCACAGCCGCTCTTCGAGTGCGCTGTCGCCGTCGGCCAGGTGGAAGATCGCCTCGGCCAGATTGTTGACCAGGGCGCAGTAGGCCACGCGCTTCCAGCCTAGCTCCTGGCCGTAATGCACGGACTGCCGCGCGCGTTCCGACAAGCCGGCCAGCGATGCTTCCGGCCAGCGTTCGCGCACCAGCTTGGTGCCTTCCAGGTCGCGTATCCAGAGGCGCGCCGGCATGCCGCGGTCGAAGCCGATCACGGTGTTCTGCAGATGCGGTTCGAGCACGATGCCGTGCTTGAAGAAGGCCAGCCACACGCCGTCCAGCAGCAGGCCGGCATAGGCTTCGAACCAGGCGGTGGCGGTGCGCGCATAGCCGGCGGAAGAAGCGGACGGGCGCAGCATCGCCTTGCATATGCTGGCGCCGTGGCGATCGGTGGCGAACAGTGCGCCGGCCACCTGCGGGTGGTAGCGCTCGCGTACCAGGGCGGCGGGATTGTCGCGATAGAGGATGCCGAAGCTCTCGGCCAGCTCGCGGTGCGCCTCGGCGTCGCCGCCCAGCGCACTGAAGTCCAGCGTGGTCGCCGCCGGCTCCAGCATCACGCCGAAGCCCGGCACGCGCTCGCCCACGTCGCGCCATGCCGGTTCCAGCAGCGCGGTCATCGCCACCGCGCTTTCCAGTTCGTACCAGGCGTTCTTGCGCACGCAGTTGGTGAGGCGCACGTGGATCGACATCTTGAGGAAGTAGTCGAGCTCCGCGTGGTACATGGTGCGCACCGACGAGGTCGGCTGCAGCGCCATGCCCAATGGACCCAGCGGTTCGATCAGGCCGCGTTCGCGCGCCTGCCGCAGCAACGGATGGGCGAGCAGGCGTTCGGCTTCCCACGGATGGCAGGGGTAGAGATGCTCCGCGCCGGCCACCTTGGCCAGCGTGGCGCGCGCATCGCGGCCCAGGCTGCGCAGCAGTCCCGGATCGATGCGGAACCAGTACAGCGGAACCCGCACCCGCGCTTCCGGCGAGCAGGCCAGCACCTGCGCCAGCGGCACGCCTTCGCGGCTCTTCGGGGTGGGATGCAGCGCGTGGCCCCACAGCATGCCTTGCTCGGCGTCGATCAGCGCGTCGCCGCTGGTCATGGCATCGGCGGAGAGCTCCAGCAGATGGCGGGTGATCTCGATGCTGTTGGCGGATTGCGCCAGCAGCTCGGCGTTGAAGCCGCATTCCGGCGCCAGGCGTTCCAGCAGGAAGTGGATGGTGGTGCGCGCGTCGGCGCAGCGCCAGCCTTCGCCCGCGGCCTTCAGATATGGCGCCGACGTATAGGTGCAGCGGCCGAGCCGGCTGCTCTGGCCCAGCCGCACGCATAGCGCGTAGCCCGATTGCGCGAAGCCGATGCGCAGCAGCGGGCCTTCGCCGAGCGCGAGGCCGGCCGGGCGGTCCAGTCCGCGGTAATCCATATCGGCCTGGCCGCGCGGCAGCGCGAATTCGCGCAGATAGCAGTTGAGCCAGCAGGCGATCGCCTGCGCATCGGCCTGGGCCGCATACCACTGTTCACGCATCGCTTGCTGAAACATAGGTTTGCCTCGATGGAAGGAAGAGATAGCTGCGCGCGGCGCAGATCAGCGCGATGGCGCCCGCCATCGCCGCGGCGACGAATGGCGTGGCCAGGCCCCAGCGATGCACCAGCGCGCCGGCGGCCACGCCGCCGAGCGCGCCGGCCCATTTGCCGCAGGCGTCGAAGCGGCCGAACAGCCGTCCCGCACCGCCTTGCCCGGCGTGCTGGCTGAGTGCGCGATTGAGTCCGCCGATGGCCAGCAGCATGCCGATGCCGTAGAGCACGCGCGCCGGTGCGAGCAGGCCGGGGCCGCCGAGCAGTGCATGGCCCAGGCAGGCCAGCGAGAACAGGCCCAGTCCGAGCAGCAGCGGCCGTTGCGGAGCGGAGCTGCGTGCGCGCAGCCAGGGCAGCAGCACCAGGTACACCAGGTGCGGCAGGCTGTAGTACAGGCCGGCGTGGCTGTCGCTGCCCACGCCCAGCGCTTCGCTGTAGGAAATGAAATAGGGGAAGGTCACGACCATGGCGAAGTAGAAGAAAAACTGCACGAGCAGCAGCGGCGCCAGTTCGCGCAGATCGTCCAGGGCTTGCGGCTTTGCGTTGGCGGAAGAACTTCTGGTCACCGTATCGGCCGGCAGCAGCCAGGTCAGCAGCAACGCCAGCAGCGGCAGCACGGCCAGGTAGCGGTACAGCGTCTGCGCCAGACCCAGGCCGGTCGCCAGGCCGAGCAAGGCCGGTGCGGTGACCATCGCCAGGCGCGCGGAGAACTGCGTCCAGTCCAGCGCGCGCGTCAGCGACTGGCCTTGCGCCTGGGTCGCCAGGTAGGCATTGGCCGCCGCCAGCGAACCGCCGCAGGTGCCCTGCACGATCAGGGCGCACACGAACCAGGCCAGGTTCGGCGCGAAGCCCGCCATCAGAAAGCCCAGCACCAGCCCGGCCTGCGCGCGCATCAGCGAGAGCTTGCGGCCGTAGCGGTCGGCCAGCCGTCCCCAGGCCGTGGCCGTCAGCGCCGTGCACACGGTGGGCAGCACGTAGAGCAGGCCGCTCAGCCAGTCGGGCGCGCCGGGCGCCAGGCCTTCGAGCACGCGCGGCATGAACACCGGCATGCCCAGCGCGGTGAATGCCGCCAGGTAGTGGGCGGCCAGCACGGAAGCGAGCGTGCGCATCAAGCCGCTCCGTCGGCGTGGCGCACGCCTGCCGCCGTTTCGTCCGCCAGCATGAAGTTGGGGCCGCTGTCGCCGTAGAACTTGTTGATGTCGCTGGCGCCGGTGATGCGCTTGCTGAGCAGGCTGCCGGCGCTGAGCAGGTATTTCACCGGCAGCCAGGGCGCTTGCAGCAGGCGCTCGGCCGGTTGCGTGTCGATGCCCTGGCGTTGCAGTTCGACCAGCGTGGCGCGCAGCGTGCGGCGCAGTACCGCGTACATCGGTCCGCGCCACGCCGGTTGCCATTCGGCCACGCCTTCGAGCACGGCCAGCAGATCCAGCTGCAGGATGATGGTGCAGAACATCCGCGCCAGGGCGGCATCGTCGTCGACCGGAATGCGCGGGTCGCGCAGGGCGCCGAGCGATTCGATCCCCGGCAGCCGCGCGCGCAGGCGCGGCAGCAGGACGCGGGCGGAGTCGTTGTCCTTCATCAGCAGGCGCGGCGCCTGTCCTGGGGCGTAGATCAGCACGGTGTTCTGCTGGTTGGCTTCCAGCGCCACGCCGTAGGCCAGCCACAGGCGCAGGTGCACTTCGCTCAGCAGCGATACGTACGATTGCCACCAGGCGAGCAGGTCGCCCTGGTGGAAACGGTCGGCAAGATGCGCGGCGAAGGGACGGCCGTCGGGCATGGTGCTGCTCAGCGCCGCAGCGGGGACAAGGGTGGCGTCGGGCAATGGCGGATAACGGCGGACCAGATAGGCAAGGTGCCTGGCCTCGTCGACGTGGCCGCCGTGCGCTTCGTCCACGTGCACGTAGCGGTTGCGCAGCGCGTCGTCGCCTGCTTCGATGGCGGTGAGCGCCTGGGCGAACCAGTGGCCGTCGTACAGCGTCGACGGCTTGATCAGGCGCAGGTTGAGCGCGCCGAGGGTGCGCATCAGCAGCGGCAATTTGAGGTGGCTGCCGGGATGGTTCACCGGCATCACGGTGCGCACCGACAGCGTAGGCCGTACCGGCAGCCACGCGAGCGGCGCGCGATGCGTATCCGGCGGCAGCGGGAAAGCGTCGCCCTCGTCCAGTCGCGGCCAGGTCAGCGGGTGCACGGGGAGCAGGGCATGCGTCGCGGCCAGCGTTTCGTCCAGCCCTACGTCGCGCATGCGGGGCCAGAATGCGGGTTGTGGTGTGGTGAGCTTCAGTGCATCGCGCGGCACCGCCAGCCAGCGCAGGTCGAAGCTCGGATCGAACTCCGGCGCATAGGCGCGCATATCCGTTTCGCCGAAGCCGGACTTGGCGCGCGCGGTCGGATAGAACGGATGGTCGCGATAGCTCGCCACCTGGTCGCAGCGCAGGGCGCGCTCGTCCCAGCCGGCGGCATCCAGGGCGCCGGCCAGCGCATCGGTGCGTTCTGTATAGGCCTGGCGCGACAGCGCGCGATGCTCGGCGGCGCAGCGGGCTTCCGCCGCGTAGTCGCGATGCAGCTGGCGGGTCTCCTCGTCCAATCCTTCCGCCAGCAGCGCCAGCCACGCATCCGCGCCGTGTTCGTAGGCCAGCCCCTGCGGCGTCTCGCGCAGCCATCCGTCGCCGAGCGCGCGCAAGCTCTGCATGTAATCGCTGGCCTGCACCGGCAGCCACAGCACGCCGCCGGGCAGGTGGGCGATGCGCCACCAGCGTTCGGGGAAGCGATGTTCCGGCCATGCCTGCCGCGCTGCCGGCGCGGGCGCCGCTTCGCTGCCGCGGTGCATGATCCCGCGCAGGTCTTCGCGCAGGCAGCAGTCGATGATGCGCCAGGCGATATAGCCGCTGTCGCCGCGGTTCATGCGTCGGCTCCCTGGGCGATGTGCCATTGCAGGCCCGGCTCGGTCGCTTCCAAGGCCTGGCCGAGATCGTGCTCGGTCTGGGCCACGATGCTCAGCGTGCCCAGGTAGTCCTTGTTGGAGCGGCTCAGGCGGATCTCGTCGCCCTGTTGCCGCAGCCGCCGGTATGCCACGTGCGCACGTTCGTGCTGCTGCGCGCAGTCGTCGCTGATCTGCAGCAGCCGGCCTTCCTCGCTGGCCACGTAGTAGCGCACCAGCGCGTGCTGGCTGGCCGGCTGCAGCGGCACGAGCGGTTCGCCCAGGTGCAGGCGCAGGATGGCCTCGAACCAGCGCCCGCCATGCATGCGGTCGAGCATGAACTCGCGGCCGTCGCCGATGCTGCGGTAGTTGATCTCGACCAGCACGGGGCCGCGTTCGGTAAGAATGAATTCGCTGTGGCAGACGCCGAAGTCCACGCCGAAGGCCAGCACCTGGGCCAGCGCCTGCTGCCGCTGCTGCGTGCCGGCGGGGCCATTCCAGCGCGCTTCCAGTTCGATGAAATGCGGCGGCTCGGACAGCGTCACGTCGAAGCCGCCCACGGCCTGCGTGCGCCGCCGGTCGCTCAGCGTCTCCAGCGTGAACAGCGGACCGTGCAGGAATTCCTCCAGCAGCACCGCGCGCCCCGGGTGGCGTTGCCAGAACGCCTGCAGGTAGTGCTGCAGCTCGCCGGGGTTGGAGCACAGCTGCACGTCGAGGCTGGCTACGCCCTCGCGCGGCTTGGCGATCAGCGGCCACGGCGCATGCGCGGGGATGGCCTGGCCCGGCATCAGGCTTTCGAACCACGGCGCGGGCAGGCCGAGCGAACGCAGGCGTTCGCGCATGGCGGCCTTGTTCTTCGCGTCATAGCACACGCGCCACGGTTTGCCCGGCAGGCCGAATGCTTCGGCGACCAGGGCGGTGGAAGTCTGCAGGTGATCGCTGTTGGAGAACACCGCGCCCGGCCGGATACCCGCGCCGTGCAGCACGTCGATCACGCTCAGCGGATTGAACACATCGCACTCGATCACCTGCTGCGGCGCGTGTTCCGGCGCGCGGCCGAAATACTCCAGGTGCTGCAGCCGGTGATCGGTCAGCAGCACCACGGGCAGGCCCAGGCGGTGCGCGGCGGGAAGGAAACCATCGGTGACCGCCGCGTGGCATACGTGGGTCAGGATCACCAGGGGCGACAGGTTGTCGGTCATGAAGATATCCGTGTGAGAGGTCTGCGCGTGGCGGACTGCTCGGATGCCGGTCATGGCCGAAGCGCGAGAACGCGCGCAAGCCATCCACACGGCATCCTCGGCGGTCTGCCGAAGCGCTCGTTTCGACTGTGATGGCTGGGCCGGGCGGAACGCCTGGCTGGCTCGGTAGTGCTGCGGTCCGCTACCGGCAGGGCCGCGAATGCGCTGGTGCGTTCGCGGCGGGTTCTGGCTCGGCGCATCCCCGTGCTTGCATCGGCGCAGGAAGTTGCCGGAATCCTGAGCCGATGCGGCCGATCAATGGTGCATGGCGGCAGGTAAGTTTGGTGTCAACGCGCGGTTGCAGATGCAAGACACGATGCAAGGGCGTGCGCTGCATCACGCTGCATCAGAAGCTCAGTTCCACGCCTGCCGTCGCCGTGCGTCCCGGCGCCGGCTGGCGGCCCCAGGGGCTGGTGTCGATGCCGCGGTACCAGTAGCGGCGGTCGAACAGGTTGTTCACCGCCAGCGTGCCCTTGAGCGTGCTGCTGCCGGCGCGCATCAGCGTGCGCGTGAGCTGCATGTTCCATACCCAGTACGACGGCAGTTCGCCGACGGAGGCGATGGCGTTCTCGCGCACCGTGTTCGCCGCATCGCTGTAGGCGCGGCTGAAGTAGTAGCTGGTGAGCGCGACGACGGTGTCGCCCGCGCCGTAGCTGGCGCCCAGGTTCAACTGGTTGCGCGAGGTATACGGCACGCGCCGGCCGGCGTACTGGCCCGATGCCTGGCTGGCGTCGAGATAGGCATAGCCGGCGCTGAGCTTGAGCGCGCGCAGGCCGGGCGGGCTCCATTCCAGTTCCAGTTCCGCGCCCTGGTGGCGGGTCTTGCCCAGGTTGGCGTAGGTGCGCGTGGTGTTGTCGAGCTGGATCTGCTTGTCGAAGTCGATGCGGTACACGTCGAGGTTGATGCTGGTGCCTTCGGCCGGCGTATAGCGCGCGCCGGCTTCGTAGTTCCAGGCCAGCTCGGAGTCGAGATTGTCGCCGTAGATGATCTGCGTCACCTGCGGCGCGCGCAGGGAACGCTGCGCGTCGGCATAGACGTACCACTGCGAGCTGGCCTTGTAGCCGACGGTGAGGCCGGGCAGGGCATTGCGCACGTTGTTCTGCGTGGTGCTGCCGTTGGCGCGGTTGAGGTAGGTGGAATCGAGATGCTCGTAGCGCAGGCCGGGCGTGATGGTCAGGCGGTCGTTGAACAGGCCGACCGCATCGCTGACGTAGGCGGACCAGGCGCGGTCCTTGAACTGCCAGTTGCGCACGAGTGTGTAGACCCCGTTATCCAGGCCGGTATTGCCGACGAGGAAGTCGATGTCCTCGTGCACCGCGCGCACGCCGGCCGTCCACTGCTGCGTGACATTGCCGGAGTCGACATGCAGCGCAATGCGCGGCTCGCTGCCATAGACCTTGAAGCCGCGCGGCGCGCTCTGCAGCAGCTGCGGCGCCAGGTCGGGGCGCCAGGTCTCGCTGGCGAGGCGGCGCATGCCCACGATGAAGTTGCGCGTGCTGTCGGCGCTGAAGTTGCTCCAGGTGAACTGCGACTGGTCGAACGGGCCCCAGGCGCCGAGATCCTGCTGGTAGGTGAGCGAGGCGCGCGTGGTGCGGCCGGTGAAGCGGTCCAGCGGACGGGTGGCCTGGCGCGGGTTTTCCTCGTAGCCGGCCACCGACAGCGCGCCGGCCATGTCCATGTTCGCCACGTAGCGCTGCACGTCGGCCTTCAGCAGCTTGTCGTCGGCCAGCCACCATTCGGTGCGCAACCTTACGTTCTTCACGTCGGTGCCGCTGTGCTCGCGCCAGTACTGGCCCTTGTTCCAGTCGGCATCCAGCTGCAGGCCGAAGTCGGGCGTGAGGTAGCCGCCGGTGCTCACCGTGGTGTCGCGCAGGTAACGGCCCGCGCCGCCGGCGGTGATCTTCTCGCCCAGCGTGGTGGTCCAGCGCTCGGGGATCGGCTTGCTGACCAGGTTGATCACGCCGCCCACATTGTTGGGCCCGTACTGCACCGCCGCGCCGCCGCGCACGATGTCGATGCGGTCGACCTGGTTCATGGTCACCGGGAACAGCGACAGGCTGGTCTGGCCATACGGCGCCAGCGACAGCGGAATGCCGTCCTCCAGCACCTGCACGCGGCCGCTGCGGCTTTCGTACAGGCCGCGCAGCATGATCTGCGGTAGCACGCCGGTGCCGGTCTCGTCGAAGATCTTGATGCCCGGCACCTGCTGCAGGGCGTCGTCCAGCGAGCGGTTGGCGCCGGTGGCCAGTTCCTCGCTGCCGATCACCTTGCGGCTGCCGGCATAGGTGCGCACGTTCTCCTTCGACGACTGGCCCAGCACATTGCCCTGCACCTGCACGGCTTCGAGGTCGCGCGGCTTGTTCGGCGCGGTGGTGTCATCGGCGTGCGCGGCGGCGCACAGCGCGCAGGCGATGGCGAGGCCGAGGAGATGCAGGCGCAGGCGGGGAAGACCGGTCACGTAGCGATTCCAATGCGGGGAGTGAGGGATCAGGGTTCGCGCAGGGCGCTGGCGCGCTCGCGCAGGGCGGCGAGCAGCAGGCCGCGGTCTTCGCCGGCGAGCATCCAGCGCACTTCGCGGCGGGCCCAATGGCGCAGCTGTTCGTCGTTGCGCGGGTTGGGGCAGAACGGAATGCCGGCTTCGTCGCAGCACTCGGCGATGCGCAGCAGGCGTTGCCACACTTCGGCGTGCAGCGGCTGCGGTCCAAGGCCGAGGTCCAGCGCGAGATCCAGCGCGCCTTCCATCACCAGCGAGATGCCGGGGACGGCGAGGATCCGCGGCAAGGCGCGCACGCCGGCGTCGGTCTCGATCATCGGCACCACCAGGATGTCGCGGTTGGCCTGTTCGATGTAATCGGGCAGCGGCGTCTTGCCGAAGCCGGTGACGCGGCCGCCGGTGATGCCGCGCCGGCCCAGCGGCGGGAAGCGCGCGGCGGCGACGGCGCGTTCGGCCTGCTCGACCGTTTCCAGGCGCGGGATCACCACGCCCCTGGCGCCGGCATCGAGCACGCGGCCGATCAGCTTCTCGTCCACCTCCGGCACGCGCACCCACGGTGCGCAACCGCCCAGCTCGCAGGCGCGGATGGCGTGCTGCAGCTGGTCGGGGGAGACCAGCAGGTGCTCCAGGTCGAGCAGGACGAAGTCGTAGCCGGCATGGCCCAGCATTTCGCACAGCAAGGGGCTGGGTACGGATTGCAGGAGTCCAATCGAGCGCGGCATGCGAACCCAGGTCCGGTGGGAAGGTGCGCAAGCATAGGTTTAATGAGAATGATTATCAACAAAGTGCGTCCACGAGGCGTTGCCGATCGTCCGGATCCAGCTCCGCCAAGGCTTGCCGCGTTCGGGTTGCCAAGTATTAGACCGGACGACTAGCATGCTCGGGCTGACATGGCAGGCGACACCTCATGAATGCTTCGCAGGAGTTCCCCCAACTCTTTGCGGCGGTCCAGCAACTCCGCGCGCGCAGCACGCCCGAGCCGGCCGCACTGGCCACCATTGTCCGCACCAGCGGTTCCACTTTTCGCCGGGCCGGCGCCCGCATGCTGGTGCATGCCGACGGCGAAGTGACCTGCGCGCTCGCCGGCG
Source organism: Dyella marensis (assembly GCF_049532885.1). Classification (NCBI taxonomy): domain Bacteria; kingdom Pseudomonadati; phylum Pseudomonadota; class Gammaproteobacteria; order Lysobacterales; family Rhodanobacteraceae; genus Dyella; species Dyella marensis. The sequence continues at coordinate 2,776,322 of NZ_CP064029.1, read as the reverse complement.
GCTGCCCCCAGCGCGACATCGTGCTGCGCGCCCAGCGCGCCATAGCCGAGCGCACGCCCGCCCTGGTGCCGTACAACCGCGAATCCAATCTGGACGTGCTGATGGAAGTCGGCTGCGGCGGCGAACTGGACGTGCTGATCGAGCCGCTGGTGCAGCCGGACGATTTCCAGTTCTTCGACGTGCTGGCCCGGCTGCACGACGAACGCGCGCCGGCCAGCGTCGCCACCGTGTTCTCGCGCGACGGCGCGGTGCACACGCCGCGCCCGTGGCGGCTGATCCGCCATGGCGCCGGGCATTGGACCGATATCCCCGCGCCGCAGCTGGCCCGGCGCATCCATGCGCTGGCCGACGGCCTGCCGGCCCACGGCGGCGCCGTGCTCGAACGCGCCGAAATGGACGGCGCGCAGATGGACGTGCTGTTGGAAGCCTGGCGGCCCAAGCCCGCGCTGGTGGTGGTCGGCTACAGCGAATGCGCGCTGGCGTTGTCGCGCCTGGCGCATGGCCTCGGTTGGCAGACCACGCTGGTCGAGCATGTCGCCGCGGCGCGCGGCCAACTGGAAGGTGTCGGTGCGCAGCTCCATGCCGCGCCCGAAGCCTTGCCGGAACGGTTGCCGTTCGATCGCCAGACCGCGGTGGTGGTGATGACGCACCACTACGAACGCGACCTGGCCTACGTCCAGGCGCTCGCCCAGGTACCGCTGGCCTATCTCGGCGTGATCGGCTCGCGCGAACGCGCTGTCCGCATCCACCGTGCCGTATCCGCTTCCGCCACGGCCATCCATGCCCCGGCGGGTCTCGATATCGGTTCGGAAACCGCGCAGGAAATCGCCCTCTCCGTCGCCGCCGAAATCATGGCTGCGATGCGCGCGCGTTCCGGCGTGCGGCTCAGCCGCACCGACGGGCCGATTCATTCATGACCGGCGCGCGCACCCTCGGCATCGTCCTGCTCGCCGCCGGCGGCGCGGTGCGCTATGGCTCGGCCAAGCAATTGCTGCCGATCGACGGCGAGCCGCTGGTGCGCCGCATGGCGCGCGCGGCGCTGCAGGTGTCGCCGCGGGTCGCGGTGGTGGTCGGCGCCTATAAAGACGACGTCGAAGCCGCGCTCGATGGCCTGCCGCTCGATGCGGCCTTCCATGCCGGCTGGCCCTCCGGCATGGGCGGCTCGCTGGCCTTCGGCCTGGGACGCCTGCGCGAACGCCATCCGGAGCTGGCCGCCGTGATGGTGTGCTTATGCGACCAGCCGGCACTCGGCGCAACGCAGCTTCAAGCCTTGGCGAACGCAGCCACCGCTGACCTTATCGTCGCCGCGGACTACGGCGACGGTGTGCTCGGCGTGCCCTGCCTGTTCCCCGCGCGCTTCTTCCACGAACTGGAACTGCTGCACGGCCCGGAAGGCGCGCGCAGCCTGCTGATGGCTTATGCGGACCAGGTGCAGGCGCTGCCCATGCCCGAGGCCCGTATCGACATCGACACGCCGGACGACTACGAACGTTGGCGCACGGGCAGCGGATAGCCCGATCGAAGCCGTATCCCCGACATCGCCCATGCACAGACGCGGAGGCAACATGATCGTCCTGAATATCAACGGTGAATCCCGCTCGGTCGACGTCCCGGACGACATGCCCCTGCTATGGGTGCTGCGCGACGTGATCGGCCTGACCGGCACCAAGTTCGGCTGCGGCATCGCCCAGTGCGGCGCCTGCACGGTGCACCTGGATGGCGCGGCGGTGCGCTCCTGCGTGCTGCCCGTTTCCGCCGTGGGCAGCAAGGCCGTCACTACCATCGAAGGCGTCGGCGCCAGCGCGGTGGGCAAGAAGGTGCAGCAGGCCTGGCTGGATATCGAAGTGGTGCAATGCGGCTACTGCCAGTCGGGCCAGATCATGTCCGCCACCGCGCTGCTGGCGGCGACGCCGGAACCGAGCGACGCGGAGATCGACGTGGCCATGTCCGGCAATATCTGCCGCTGCGGCACCTATGTGCGCATCCGCGAAGCGATCAAGCAGGTGGCGACCGGCCAGAAGGTGGCGCCGCAGACCATTCCCAACGTAGCGCCAACAGCCAGCCCGGCTGCCGCGGCCGCCGCGCTGCTTTCCTTCGTTCGCGTGGAGGACGTGGCATGAACGCGCGCTTCGGCAACCCCCCGGGCGAAGGCCGGCCCGACAACCCCTCGCGCCGCGAAGCGCTGAAGCTGGGCGGACTCGTGGTCGCCTTCCTGTGGCTGGGCGGCGGCGCCAAGGTGCTGGGCCGCGCGGTGGCGCAGGGGCCGGTGGCGGCGGGCGATCCCGCGTTCGCGCCGAATGCGTTTATCCGCGTCGGCGCGGATGGCTCGGTGCATCTGGTGATGCCCAGCATCGAAATGGGGCAGGGCGCGTACACCGGCCAGGCCACCTTGCTGGCCGAAGAGATGGACCTGGGGCTGGACCAGATCGTGGTGGAGCACGCGCCCGCCAACCGCAAGCTCTACGCCAACCCCCTGCTGGGCGAGCAGGCCACGGGCGGCTCCACCACCATCCGCTACTGCTGGACCACGCTGCGCCAGGCCGGCGCGGCCGCGCGCACCCTGCTGGTCAACGCCGCCGCGGCCAAATGGAAAGTGGACCCCGCGCAATGCACGGTGGCGCGCGGCGTGATCAGGCACGAGGCGAGCGGACGCACCGTGGGCTACGGCGAAGTGGCCAATGCCGCCGCGCAATTGCCGGTGCCGGAAAAGGTGCAGGAAAAAGACCCCTCCGCCTTCGCCCTGATCGGCAAGCCGCTGCGCCGCGTCGATACCGCCGGCAAGGTCGACGGTTCGCTGCAGTTCGGCATCGACCTGCGCGTGCCGGACATGAAGATCGCCACGGTCAAGGCCTGTCCCACCTTCGGCGGCAAGCTGGTGGCGGTGGACGACAGCCGCGCGCGCCAGGTGCCGGGTTTCGTGGCGGTGCTGAAGATCGCCGATGCGGTGGCCGTGGTGGGCGAGCACTTCTGGGCCGCGAAGCAGGCGATGGAAGCGCTGGATATCACCTGGGACCACGGCCCCAACGCGCATTACTCCACCGAGCAGCTGTTCAAGGACCTGGCCGAGGCCTCGAAGAACGGCACGCCGATTCCCGGCAAGGCGGTCGGCAACGTTGACGGCGTCAAAGGCAAGGCGCTGGAAGCCACCTACCAATTGCCCTTGCTCGCGCACGCCACCCTGGAGCCGCAGAACGCCATCGTGCACGTGCGCCCCGACGGTTGCGATATCTGGACCGGCACCCAGGTACCGGCGCGCTGCGTCGATGTCGCCGCCAAGCTCACCGGCCTGAAGCCGGAAACCATCGTGGTGCACAACCAGTACATGGGCGGCGGCTTCGGGCGGCGCCTGTTCGAGGACCCGGTCGAGCAGGCCGTGGCCTTCGCGCGCCAGGTGAGCTATCCGCTGAAAGTGGTGTGGACGCGCGAGGAGGACATCGCGCACGACCGCTTCCGCCCGGCCTACTACGACCGCATCGCCGCCACCCTCGGCGACGACGGCAAGCCGCTGGCGTGGACGCACCGCATCACCAGCGGCTCGGTGCTCGCCACCTTCGCGCCGGGTGCGATGGCCAAGAACGGCATGGACTCGGACGCGATCGAATGCGCCGCCGACCTGCCGTACGAATTCCCCAACGTCAAAGTGGAATGGGTGCGGCACGACCCGCCGGACGGCCTGCACCTGGGCTGGTGGCGCGGCGTCGGTCCCGTGCACAACGTGTTCGTGATCGAGAGCTTTATCGACGAGCTCGCGCATGCCGCGAACAAGGACCCGCTGGCCTATCGCCGCGACCTGCTGCAGAAGAACCCGCGCGCCCTGGCGGTGCTGAACCTGGCTGCCGAAAAAGCCGGCTGGGGCAAGGGCAGCCTGCCGGCGCGCGTCGGCCGCGGCGTGGCGGTGGCGGCGCCGTTCGGCAGTTATCTGTGCGTGATCGTCGAGGCGGAGGTGTCACCGCAGGGCGAGGTGAAGTTGCGCCGCGCGGTCGCCGCGGTCGACTGCGGCGTCGCGGTCAATCCCAATACGGTGGAGGCGCAGATCCAGGGCGGCCTGATCTTCGGCTGGACCACCGCGCTGTACAACGGCATCACGCTGAAGAACGGCACCGTGCAGCAGCACAATTTCAACGACTACCGCATGATGCGCATCAACGAGACGCCCGCGCTCGAAGTGCATCTGGTCGACAGCAAGGAAACCCCCGGCGGCATCGGCGAGACCGGCACCGTGATGGCTTTCCCCGCGCTGTTCAATGCCGTGTTCGCCGCCACCGGCGTGCGGCTGCGCAGCTATCCCATCGACCGCGCCGCGCTGGTGCAGGGCGCCGAGGCGCTCAAGGCCGTGGTCACCCAAGCGTCCGATCATGGCCAGGCGCAGGAGGGCAAGGTATGAAACTCGTGCGCGCTGTATTGGCGCTGGTCGCCATCGTCATCGTTGCCGCGGTGGCCTTCACCGCCTACGCCTGGTTCATCGTGCGCGACGGCAAGGAAACCGGCGCACCGCAACCGGCGGTTGCCGGTGCGCCGGCCAGCATCACCGACCCGATCGCGCGTGGCGAATACCTCACCCGCGCGGCCGATTGCGCGGCCTGCCACACCGTGCCCGGCGGCCAGCCGTTCACCGGCGGCCTGGCCTTCAAGATGCCGTTCGGCACGATCTACTCGACCAATATCACCGCCGACAAGGAAACCGGCATCGGCGACTGGAGCGACGACGAGTTCGTGCGCGCGCTGCATGCCGGCGTGGGCAAGGATGGCCAGCCGCTGTATCCGGCTTTCCCGTACACCTCGTATACGGCGCTCAGCCGCGATGACGTGCTTGCCATCAAGGCTTATCTGTTCAGCCTGCCGCCCAAGCATGCGCCGGCCACGCCGAACGAGCTGTCGTTCCCGTTCAACCAGCGCTGGGGCTTGAGCGTGTGGAACGCGCTGTTCCTGAAGAAGGAGCGCTTCCAGCCGGTGCAGGGCAAATCCGAGGCATGGAACCGCGGCGCCTACCTGGCCACGGCGCTGGGGCATTGCGACGAATGCCATACGCCGCGCAATGCCATGTACGCGCTGAAGAGCAGCCAGGCCTTGTCCGGCGAAGTGCTGCAAGGCTGGAAGGCCTACAACATCACGCCCGACAAGACTTATGGCATCGGCAACTGGAGCGAGCAGCAGCTGGCCGATTATCTGTCCAAGGGCCATGCCAGCGGCCGCGGCACCGCTTCCGGCCCGATGGGCGAAGTGGTGCAGAACAGCCTGCAATACCTCAGCCAGGAAGACATCGCCGCGCTGGTCACCTATCTGCGCGAGGCAAAACCGCAACAAGGCAATGCGGGCACGGAGGTGAACGAGCGCCCGGCCCTGGCCTTGGCGTCGACGGCCAACGCTCCGGGTGCGGAGGAGCTGGCGCAGGGCGGCCTGGGGCAGCACCTGTTCCAGGGCGCCTGCGCCGCTTGCCATGCGTGGAACGGGCAGGGGCGGCAGGTCGAGGCGGCGGCGCTGCTGGGGACACAGGCGGCCAACGATCCGGAAGCGCACAACCTCACCCAGGTGATCCTGCAGGGCTCGACCTTGCGCACCATGCATGGGGAGGCTTCGATGCCGTCCTTCGGCCAGGCCTATACCGACGCGGAGGTGGCCGCGCTGGGCAACTTCGTGCTGGTGCACTTCGGCGGCAAGCCGGCGACGCTGACGGCGGACGAAGTGGCAAAGCGCCGCACGCCGTAGGTTGGGGTGAGCCAAGGGCGAACCCCAACACCACGATGATCATGCGCGCTGCGTTGGGGTTCGCCTCTCGGCTCACCCCAACCTACGCTGGCGCGTCCGGCATGGTGCGGGACATAAAACGCTTGGTGTAGCAGCCTCCCAGCGCCCATACTTCAACCTGTGCATGAGCCACCGCCGAAGCCTGCGGCTCGTGCGTCCAGACGGGATGATTGTTAATTGAACGTGATGCCTTCCATGCGCCATCCGCGAGGGAAAACGCGCGCGCTTTTGCGAGGCGCGGGAGCGGCGTCATGAACGTGCTGTCCGATCGCTATGGCCGCCACTTCCCCTATCTGCGCCTGTCGATCATCCCCGCCTGCAATTTCCGCTGCACCTACTGCCTGCCCAACGGCTACCACGCCGACCCGGCGGCCACCGCACCGCTGACCTTGGCGGAAATCGCGCGCCTGCTGCGCGGCTTCGCCGCGGTGGGCATGCACAAGCTGCGCATCACCGGCGGCGAGCCGTCGGTGCGGCACGACCTGACCGAGGTGCTGCGTACCGCCGCCGCCATTCCCGGCGTGCGCAAGCTGGCGATGACCACCAATGGCACCTTGCTGTCGCGCCGGCTGGGCGAATGGATGGACGCGGGGCTCAACGCCATCAACGTGAGCGTGGACAGCCTCGACCGCGCCAGCTTCGCGCGCATCACCGGCCACGACCGCCTGGACGACATCCTCGCCGGCATCGACCAGGCCGTGGCGGCGGGCCTGCCGTCGGTGAAGCTCAACGCCGTGCTGCTGCGCGACGTCAACGACCATGAGCTGCCCGCGTGGCTCGACTATCTGCGCGACCGCCCGGTGGGCCTGCGCTTTATCGAATTGATGCAGACCGGCGACACGCTGGCCTTCTTCCGCGAACGCCACGTGCGCGCCGAAACGCTGGAAACGCAACTGCAGGACGCCGGCTGGGAACTGCTGCCGCGCGCCGCCGATGCCGGCCCCGCGCGCGAATACCGCCACACCGGTTACGCCGGCCGCATCGGCATCATCGCGCCGTATTCCAAGGATTTCTGCGCCGGCTGCAACCGCCTGCGCGTCACCGCCACCGGCGACCTGCGCCTGTGCCTGTTCGGCGAGTTCGGCATTCCGCTGCGTCCGCTGCTGCAGCAGGACGACCAGCTCGAAGCGCTGGTGCGCGCGATCGGCGGCCAGCTGGTGCGCAAGGAAGAGACGCACCACCTGCACGAAGGCCGCACCGGCATCACACCTCATCTGGCATCCACCGGAGGCTGATCCATGCTCGAACGCGATACGCGCGTCACCCCGCTCTTATGAGTGCCCGCTCTTATGAGTAATTTCCATATGGCCGACGTGCGCCGCAAGCGCGCCACTGCGCGGCGCGCCGTGGCTGTCGGAGAGTTGTACGCAGGCAACGCCTATGAAGATCTCGCGCATGGCCGCCTGCCCAAGGGCGACGCCATCGCCATGGCCCAGATCGCCGGCCTGCAAGGCGCGAAGAACGCATCGCAGCTGATGCCGCTATGCCATCCGCTGCCGCTGGAATACATCGACCTGCGCTGCGAGCGCGTGCCGGAACGCCAGTCCATCCGCGTGTACTGCGAAGTGGCCACCTTCGCCCGCACCGGCGTGGAGATGGAAGCGCTGGCCGGCGTCAGCGCGGCCCTGCTCACCTTGTACGACCTGACCAAGCCGGTGCAGCCGGCCTTGTCGATGGGCGGCACGCGCCTGCTGTTCAAGGAAGGCGGCAAGAAAGGCCTGTGGCTGCATCCGGACGGCATGAGCGATGCCGAGCGCGAACACTATCGTCCGCGCGCATCCGCCGGGCTTGAAGGCGTAGCCGCTGCCGTGATCACGCTCAGCGACCGCGCCAGCCGCGGCGATTACGAAGACGTCTCCGGCCCCTTGCTGGTGGAACGCCTGCGCGCGCTCGGCGCCGAGGTCGGTGCCGCCGAACTGCGTCCCGACGAGGAAGAAGGCCTGGCCGCGCGCCTGCGCGAACTCGCCGCCGATGGCACGCGCCTGGTGCTGTGCACCGGCGGCACCGGCCTGGCGCCGCGCGACCGCACGCCCGAAGCGCTGGCGCGCGTGGCCGACCGCCACGTCGCCGGCATCGGCGAACTGTTCCGCAGCGAGAGCGGCCGCCATACGCCGATGGCCTGGCTGAGCCGCGCCGACGCGGTGCTGGTAGGCGGCACCCTGGTGATCGCGCTGCCCGGCAGCGCCAAGGCGGTGGCCGAAGGCATGGACATTCTCGCGCCGATCCTCAAGCACGCACTGGACATGGCGGCCGGCGGAGGCCACGCATGAGCCACCAGCTGCTCGAGCCGGACGAGGCCGTGCGCATCGTCCTGGAACACTGCACGCAGGCGCCGGCGGAAGATTGCTGGAGCGAACTGGCGCTGGGGCGCGTGCTGCGCGAGCCGGTGGTCAGCGGCGCCGCGGTCCCGCCGTTCGACAACTCCGCGATGGACGGTTATGCGCTGGGCGGCGGCGCCGAACCCTTGCCGGCCGGCAGCGAATGGCTGGTGGAAGGCGAGCAGGCGGCCGGCGATGCCATGCGCGGCCGCGCGCGCGGCGCCTGGGAAATCATGACCGGCGCGGCGATGCCCGAGGGGCTGGACCGCGTGATCCCGGTCGAACAGACCGAACGGCTGGAAGCGCCCCACCGCGTGCGCCTGCTGGCCGACGTGGCGGTGGGGCAGAACGTGCGCCTGGCCGGTTCGGACGTCGCCATCGGCGAGACCGTGCTGGCCGCGGGTACGCTGCTGGGGCCGCAGCATCTGATGCTGCTCGCCTCGCTGGGCGTGGCGAAGCTCAGCGTCACCGCGCGTCCGCGGGTAGCGGCGCTGTGCACCGGGCGCGAACTGGTCGACGACCCCGCCGTGCCATTGGCGCCGGGGCAGATCCGCAACTCCAACGGCCCTTTCCTCGCCGCGCGCATACCCGCGGCCGGTGCCGAACTGGCGCACGCCGAAACGGTGGGCGACGACGTCGACGCCTTTCTCGATGCGGTCGACCGCGCCCGCGCGGCCGGCGCGCGCATCATCATTTCCACCGGCGCCGTGTCGATGGGGCGCTACGACTTCGTGCCGGTGGCGCTGGAACGGCTGGGCGCGCAGGTGCTGTTCCACAAGGTGGCGATCCGCCCCGGCAAGCCGCTGCTGTTCGCGCGCCTGCCGGACGGCACGCTGTTCTTCGGCCTGCCGGGCAATCCGGTCGCGGTGGCGGTGGGCCTGCGCTTCTTCGTGGAGCCGGCGCTGCGCGCGATGCTCGGCCTTGCGCGCGAGCGGCCCTGGCAGGTGCCGCTGGCCGCGCCCTTCGTCAAGAAGCCGCGCCTGCATTTCTATCTGAAGTCGCAACTGGCGGTGGACGAGCGCGGACAGCTGTCGGCCATCGCGCTGCACGGCCAGGAGTCGTACCGCATCCGCCCGCTGGCGGATGCCAATGCCTGGGTGCATATCCCGCTCGATGCCGGCGAGCTGCCTGCTGGCACCTTGGTCGAGGTCCATGGGCTGGGCCATCTGGAAAGTCCGTCGTGGGGTCGCGCATGAAAACCCGGATCGCCCTGTACGGCGCGCTGCGCGAAGCGGACGCTCGCGGCTATCTGGAACTGGACGTGCCGCCCGGCAGCAGCATCGCCGAGCTGCGCGAGCTGCTGGCGGCGCATCTGCGCGAGCATGCGCCGCAGGTGAATGCGGGGCTGGTGCGCATCTCGGCCTTCGCCAGCGCGGAGGAGATACTGCACAACCACCGCGAGGTGCCCGAGGGTGTCGAATTGGCGGTGCTGCCGCCGGTCAGCGGAGGTTGAGCGTGGAAAGCGTGATGGACGATCTGCACCTGGCGGTGGTCGAACGCGCCGAGGCCGCGCTGGACGTGGCCGCTGCGCTGGACTTCGTGTCGGACCCGCGCTTCGGCGGTATCGCGGTCTTCGTCGGCAAGGTGCGCGACTTCAATGTCGGCCGCCACGTGGTCGGCATCAGCTACGACCTGTTCGTGCCGCTGGCCCTGCGCACCTTCCAGGCCATCGGCGAACGCGCGCGCGCCGAGGTGGGCGCGCCGCTGAAGCTGTACATCGCCCACGCCAAGGGCGACCTGGGCCTGGGCGACCTCGCCGTGGTGGTTGCCGCGGGCACGCCGCATCGTGCCGAAGCGTTCCGCGCCTGCCGGCTGGCGATCGAAGCGGTCAAGCACGAGGCGCCGATCTGGAAACAGGAGCATTACGTCGACGGCGACAGCGCCTGGAGCGAAGGCTGCTCGCTGTGCGAAGCCTCGGCGGAAGAAACGCACGACACGGCCGGGCATGGCGGTCATGGGCACGCCCACTGAGCCGCCGCGCTGCCTGGGCGTGGTGCTGGCGGGCGGGCTGTCCTCGCGGATGGGACGGGACAAGGCGCTGCTGTCCTGGCGCGGCAGGCCGCTGATCGAGCATCAGCTCGAGGTGTTGCGCGAAGCCGGTGTGGACGAAGCGCGCGTCAGCGGCATGCGCCCGGATTACCAGGGTGTCGCCGATGCCACGCCGCAGGCGGGGCCACTGGGCGGCTTGGCTGGCATCGCGCAGGCGGTGATCGGCGATGCCGACCTGCTGGTGATTCCAGTCGACATGCCGCTGCTGCAAGCCAACCTGCTGCAGCGCTTGCGGAGCGAGCAGCCGCAGGCATCCAGTGTCTCTTTTGCCGGCCACGTGCTGCCGCTGCGCTTGCGCCTGAATACGCGCAGCCGCGAGGCTTTGGCGGAGCTGATGTCGCGCGACGACCCGCGCCGGCGCTCGCTGCGCGCCCTGCAGTCCGCGCTCGGCCACGTGGAGCTGGCGCTGGGTGCCGGCGAAGCCGCGCAGCTGGCCGACTGCAATACCGAAACCCAATGGAACGAGGTGGCCGGATGAAGGTGCAGCTGCAGGGCCAGACATTGCGCCTGCGCATCGACGAAGCGGAGCTGGCGCAACTGCTGGGCGGCGCCGCGGTGGGCAATCGCACGCGCTGGCCGGATGGCCGGCTGGAAAGCCAGCAACTGATCCTGGGCGATGCCCATGGCTGGCAGCGCCATGCCGACGGTTGGCAGGTGGCATTGAATGGCGCCGACGTGCGCGCCTTCGCCGCGCGCCTGCCCAGCCGCGACGGTCTGGAGCTTGCCTTGCCGGTACCCGGCGGCGAGCCGCTGCAACTGTTGTTCGACGTGGACGTGCGCGACAGCGTGCGGCAGCGCCGCGGCAAGAAGGAGGAGGGGGCATGAAACGCGGATATCGTCTCCTGGCGCGCTGGCTGTCGCCGCTGCTGTTGCTGTCCGCCGCGGCGGTGCTGGCAACGGACGCGCCGGTGCTGCGCGTGGCCTACGCCGGCTCGATGGGCGTGGTGATGGACCAGTCGCTCGGCCCGGCCTTCGCCAAGGCGCACGGCGCGCGCTTCGAAGGCGTGGGGCAGGGTTCTTTCGCGCTGGCACGCCTGCTGGCCGGCAAGCAGATGCAGGCCGACGTGTTCGTCGCCATCACGCCGCCGCCGATGAAGGTGGTGCGCGATGCGGGGCTCGCCGGGCGCGCGGTGCCGGTGGCGAGTACGCGCATGGTGGTGATCTATGGCCCCAAGAGCCGTTTCGCCAAGGATTTCGAAGCGGCGGCCAAGGGCAGGAAGACCTGGTACGAAGTGTTGCGCCAGTCCGGACTGCGCATCGGGCGCACCGATCCCGCCGTCGATCCGCAGGGCGCCAACGCCTTGCTGACCTTGCAGCTGGCCGAGACCTATTACCACCAGCCCGGTCTGCTGAAGGACATCGCCGGCGAGCTGCAGAACCCGCAGCAGATCTTCGCCGAACCTTCGCTGATGTCGCGCCTGGAGGCCGGCCAGATCGATGCCGCCGTGGGCTACGCCAGCGCGGCGTTCTCGCATCATCTGCCCACTATCGATCTGCCCGACGAGATCAACCTCGCGCAGCCGTCCCTGCAGGAAGCCTGGTATGGCAAGGCCAATCTCACCCTGGCCGACGGCAAGGTGCTGAAGGCGCAGCCGCTGGTGTTCTATGCCGCCGTGCTGACCGATGCGAGGCAGGCGCAGCTGGCCGCCGACTTCGTGCAGCTGCTGCAGTCGGCTGCGGGGCAGGCGATGCTGCGCGAACGCGGCTACGACCCGCCGCACGGCGAGGCGCTGTGAGCTCAGCGACCGGCATGGCGCGCTATCGTCCGCGGCTTTCCGCGCTGCCGGCGGCGCTGGCCTTGCTGCTGCTGGCCACGCCGTTCGTCGGCCTGCTGCTGGCCACCGACTGGCGGCATTTCGGTTTCGCGCATGGCGACGGCGGCGCGGTGCGCGTGTCGCTGGGCTACAGCCTGATCGCGCTGCTGCCGATCGTGGCGCTGGGCACGCCGCTGGCGTGGTGGCTGGCGCGGCATCGCGTGCGCGGGCAATGGCTGGTTGATGCGCTGCTGCTGGTCTCGCTGCTGACGCCGCCGCTGGCGATGGGCCTGCTGCTGGCGTCGATATACGGGCCTTATGGCCCGGCCGGCCATCTGCTGGAACGCGCCGGCGTGCTGCTGACCAATTCGGCGCCGGCCTTCATCCTGGCGCAGTTCTACGCGGCGCTGCCGTATTACGTGATGGCCGCGCGCACCGCTTTCGAAGGCGTGCCGCGCGAGCTGGAACAGATCGCGCTCACGCTGGGCTATTCGCCCTGGCGCAGCTTCGTCCACGTCAGCCTGCCGCTGGCGCGGCTGGGGCTGGCCGCCGCGGTGGCCTTGGCGTGGGTGCGCGCGCTGGGCGAGTTCGGCGCGGTGCTGATCGTGGCGTATTACCCGCAGGGCATCCCGGTGAAGCTGTGGGTGAACCTGCAGGACATCGGCCTGGATGCGGTGTATCCGCTGCTGTGGGTGTTCTTCCTGGCGGCGCTGCCCTTGCCGCTGGTGCTGGGCATGGCCGTGCGCAGGCGCCTGGCGTGATGCGCATCGATTACCGCATCGAGCAGCCGGTGGCGCTGCACGCCAGCTTCGAGGTGGCCGGCTTCACCGTGCTGCTGGGTGCGAGCGGCGAGGGCAAGACCTTGCTGCTGTCGGCGATCGCGGGGCTGATCGGGGCGCGCGGCGAACCGTTCGACGGGCTGCCGCCGCAGCAGCGTGCGGTGGGTTATCTGCCGCAGGGCCACGCGCTTTTTCCGCACCTGCGCGCGTGGGAGAACGTGGCTTTCAGCCTGCGCGGCGCGCAGCGGCGAGCGCAGGCGCTTCAGTGGCTGGAGCGCGTGGGCATGGCCGATCTGGCCGAACGCTGGCCGGCTTCGTTGTCCGGTGGGCAACAGCAACGCGTGGCCTTGGCGCGCGCACTCGCGCGCAAGCCGAGCCTGCTGCTGCTGGACGAACCCACCTCGGCGCTGGACCCGGTCACGCGCGACGAAGTGCTGGCCGAACTGATTGCCGAAGTGCACGAGGCCGGCATTCCCGCCCTGGCGGTGAGCCACGATCCGGCGCTCGCCGCGGTGGCCGACCGCCTGGTGCTGATGCACGGCCGCCGCATCGTGCAGATCGGCACGCCCGAAGAGGTGCATGCGCAACCGGCGAGCGGCGCGGTGGCGCGGCTGCTGGGGTTGCGCAACGTGCAGCGCGGCCGCGTCGTCGGCTCGCCCGGGGCGCAGCGCCTGTCCTGGCCCGAAGCCGAAGCCAGCCTGCCGCTGGAGACGCCGTTGCCCGATGGCACCTTGGTCGATTGGCATATCGCGCCGGCGGCGGTGCGGCTGCACGATCAGTCCGTCGCGCCAGCGGGTGCCATTCCCGCCGCGTTCGAACTGCGCCAGACCGCGCCGCACCGCAGCTATCTGGGCATGCGTTGCGGCCAGGCGCGGTTGTGGGTGGAACCGCCGGCGGGCTACGAGTTGCCGGCGGCAAGCGCGGTGTCCTTGCCGCCACCGGCGATCCGTTGCTGGCCCGTGGAAAACGGCAGCTAGACATGCGCATCCCTGGCCCGTATCCGGCAGCGGGCCTATCATCGCCTCGATCGACGACATGCACGACGCGGTAACCCCATGAGCGCCCACCCCAAAGACAGCGACCTCGACAAAAGCATCCAGCCCTACGACGGCCCCGCCGGCGGCTGGGGTGCGCTGCGCGCCGTGGCCAAGGCGATCCGCGACCAGATGGCGGTGGCGCGCTCGGTGGAGGCGCTGCAGCGCGCCAACAAGCCGCTGGGTTTCGATTGCCCCGGTTGCGCCTGGCCCGATCCGCGCCACACCTCCTCGTTCGAGTTCTGCGAGAACGGCGCCAAGGCGATCACCTGGGAAGCGACGTCCAAGCGCACCACGCCGGAGTTCTTCGCGCAGCACACGCTGTCCGAACTGTGGGAGTGGACCGACCACGCGCTGGAAGACCAGGGCCGCCTGACCCACCCGATGGCGTACGACGCGGCGCAGGACAAATACGTGCCGGTTTCCTGGGACGAAGCCGCCGCGCGCATCGGCGCCGCGTTGCGCGCGCTGCCCGATCCGACCATGGCGGAGTTCTACGCCTCCGGCCGCGCCTCCAACGAGGCCGCCTTCCTGTACCAGCTGTTCGCGCGCGAATACGGCTGCAACAACTTCCCCGATTGCTCGAACATGTGCCACGAGGCCTCCAGCGTCGGCCTGCCCGAATCGATCGGCGTGGGCAAGGGCACGGTGCAGCTGGAAGACTTCGAGCATGCGGATGCGGTGTTCTGCATCGGCCACAATCCCGGCACCAACCATCCGCGCATGCTCGGCACCTTGCGCGAGGTATCGCTGCGCGGCGTGCCGATCGTGGTGCTGAACCCGATGCCCGAGCGCGGCCTGGAACGCTTCACCTCGCCGCAGGACCCGGCCGAGATGCTGACCGGCCGTTCGGTGCCGATCGCCACCACGTATTTCAAGCCGAAGATCGGCGGCGACATCGCCACCATGAAGGGCATCATGAAGTGGCTGTTCGAAGCCGACGCGGCGGATCTGGCCGGCGGCGGCAAGGGCGTGCTGGATCGCGGCTTCATCGCCGAACACACCACCGGCTTCGAAGCGCTGCGCGACGACGTGCTCGCCACCTCGTGGGACAGCATTGAGCGCGCCTCGGGCCTGAGCCACGCCGAGATCGAAGTGGCGGCCGGCATCTACGCCGCCGCCGAAAAGGTGATCTTCTGCTATGGCATGGGCATCACCCAGCATCGCCACGGCGTGCAGAACGTGCAGCAGTTGCTCAACGTACTGCTGCTGCGCGGCAACCTGGGCAAGCCCGGCGCCGGCATCTGCCCGCTGCGCGGCCATTCCAACGTGCAGGGCGACCGCACGGTGGGCATTACCGAAAAACCCAGCGCCGCCTTGCTCGACGGCATCCGCCGCGTCTACGGCTTCGAGCCGCCGACCGCGCATGGCCACGATGCGGTGGCCGCGGTGCGGGCGATCGGCGAAGGCCGCTCCAAGGCGCTGCTGTGCCTGGGCGGCAACCTGGCGGTGGCGATGTCGGACCCGCAGGCAACCTTCCCGGCGATGCGCAAGCTCGACCTGGTGGTGCACGTCGCCACCAAGCTCAATCGCTCGCATCTGATCCCTGCGCGCGAGGCGTTCCTGCTGCCTTGCCTGGGCCGCACCGAGATCGACCTGCAGGCCGCCGGCCCGCAGTCGGTGACGGTGGAAGACTCCATGTCGATGGTGCATGCCTCGCAGGGCCGGCTGCGGCCGGCGTCGGAGCATCTGCGTTCGGAGCCGGCGATCGTCGCGCTGCTCGCGCGCGCCACGCTGCCGCAGTCGAAGGTGGACTGGGAAGGCATGGTGGCGGACTACGACCGCATCCGCGACGGCATCGAGGCGGTATTCCCGATCTTCGCCAACTACAACGAACGCGTGCGCCAGCCGGGCGGCTTTCACCTGGAGAACGCCGCCGCGTTGCGGCGCTGGAACACGCCTTCCGGCAAGGCGCGCTTCCTGCTGGCCAAGGGGCTGGACGAGGACGCGCCGGCACCCGCCGATGTGCTGCGGCTGGCCACCATCCGCTCGCACGACCAGTACAACACCACCATCTACGGCTACAACGACCGCTACCGCGGCATCACCGGCCGGCGCGACGTGGTCTTCGTCAACCCGGACGACCTAGCCGAGCGCGGCCTGCGCGAAGGCGACCGCATCGACGTGGAAGCCAGCGCCGCGGACGGCACGCCGAACGGGCGCGCGGTGCGCGGTTTCGTGGCGGTGCCGTTCGGCATCGCGCGCGGCTCGGTGGCGATGTACTTCCCCGAAGGCAACGGCCTGCTGGCGCTGGACGAACACGATGCGCGTTCCGGCACGCCGGGCTACAAGTCGATCCCGGTGCGGTTGTCCGCATCGCGCGAACCGGCGGAGGCCTGACCGCCATGCCGCGCTCCGGACTCGCGCGCCGCCATGTCACCGTCCGCCAGGGCAACGACCTGCGCCAGGGCGAGGACTGGCTGGCCGAGGAAGCGCCGGTGGAGCTGCGCTACAACGGCGAATCCTTCGCGGTGATGATGGCCACGCCGGCGGACCTGGAAGACTTTGCCTACGGTTTCTCGCTGACCGAAGGGCGCGTGGCGCGCGCGGGCGATATCCGCGGCGTCGCCATCCACGAGCAGCTCGAAGGCTATGTGGTGGACGTCGACGCGGGCGAAGTGGAAGGCGTGGACGAGGACTCCGCCCGCCTGCTGCCGGGACGCAGCGGTTGCGGCCTGTGCGGCAGCCGCCATCTGGAAGACGTGCTGCATCCGCTGGCTCGCGTGCCGGACGGTCCGCTGCTGGAGCCGCATGCGCTGGAGCGCGCGCTGGAGGGTCTCGCGCCGCACCAGCAGCTCAACAGCCAGACCGGCGCGGTGCACGCCGCGGCATGGGCATCGCCAGCCGGCGAGATCCTGCTGGTGCGCGAGGACGTCGGCCGCCACAACGCGCTGGACAAGCTGCTCGGCGCCTTGACCCGCGCCGGCACCGATCTGCGCGGCGGCTTCGTGCTGGTCACCAGCCGCGCCAGCTACGAGATGGTCACCAAGGCGGCCAGTCTCGGCGTCGGTGTGCTCGCCGCGATTTCCGCGCCGACGGCGCTGGCGGTGACGCTGGCGCAGTCCTGCCATCTGACGCTCACCGGCTTCGTGCGGCCCGGGCGCCATGTGGTCTACAGCCATCCGCAACGCCTCAGCGACATGGCGCAAGCGCCATGATCATCCGCCCCACCCACAGCCATTCGGTGCGCACGCTGCTGTTTGCGCTGAAGGGTTCGATCATCCCCATCATCTGGCCGCGCGTGCTCTATACCGTGCTGCTGTCGCTGGCGGTGGTGCTGGCCGACTGGAAAGGCGTGGCGTTGCATTTCCGGCTGGACGCGGCGCCGCTTACCTTGCTGGGGCTGACCCTGGCGATCTTCCTGGGCTTTCGCAACACCGTGGCCTACCAGCGCTGGTGGGAAGGCCGCTCGCTGTGGGGCGAGCTGGTGATCGCGACGCGCAACCTGACGCGGCAGACGCTGTCCTTCCTGGCGGATGCGCCGCTGCAAAAGCGCCGGCAGCTGGTGCACGCGCTGATCGGCTATACGCATGCATTGCGCCATCACCTGCGCGGCACCGATCCGGAGGCGGACCTGCGCCGCTGGCTTCCGGCCGATATCTGCGCCGTCGCCATCGCCGCGCCCAACCGGCCCAATGCGATTCTCGGCATGCTTGGCGAGGCCTATGCCAAGGAGGCGCGCGCAGCGGGCGTCGACGGCATGCTGCTCGCGTCGATGGACAAGGAACTCAACACGCTTTCGCACGTGCTCGGCGGTTGCGAACGGATCAAGGGCACGCCGATTCCGTTTGCCTACATCCTGCTGCTGCATCGCACGGTGCACGTGTACTGCTTCATGCTGCCGTTCTGCCTGATCCATCCCTTCGGCTGGCTCACGCCGGTGGCGGTGGGCGTGCTGGCGTATACCTTCTTCGGCCTGGATGCCATCGGCGAGCAGATCGAGGACCCGTTCGACCTGCTGCCGAACGACCTGCCGCTGGATGCACTCAGCCGCACGGTGGAGATCAACCTGCGCAGCCTGCTGGGCGAGACCGAACTGCCGCCGCCGCTGCAGCCGGAAGACTACGTGCTCACTTAGCACAGACGTACACCGATCCTTGAACGCCGGCGGGCGATGATCCGCGCCTGCCGCCTTGTCCATGAGGAAGTTGCCATGAATCAGCGCTTCGATGCCGTCGTAATCGGCGCCGGCCAGGCCGGCCCGCCGCTGGCCGAACAACTGGGCAAGGCGGGCCGGCGGGTGGCGGTGATCGAGCGCAAGCTGGTCGGCGGCACCTGCGTCAATACGGGCTGCATCCCCACCAAGGCGATGGTGGCGAGCGCTTACGTGGCGCATATGGCAGCACGGGCGCATGAGTATGGCGTGCGTGCCGAGGCGGCCGCGCAGGTCGACATGCAGCGCGTGTGGGAACGCACCCAGGGTATTTCGGGCAAGTCGCGCAACGGTGTGGAGCAATGGCTGAGTGGCATGGCCCAGGTCAGCTTGCTGCGCGGGCATGCACGTTTCGAATCGCCGCACAGCCTGCGCGTGGGCGAGGAGCTGATCGAGGCGGAATCGTTCTTCATCAATGTCGGCGGCCGCGCCGCGGTGCCGGATTTTCCCGGCATCCACGACGTTCCCTTCCTCACCAACACCGGCATGATGGCACTGCGTGAATTGCCGGAACATCTGATGATCGTCGGCGGCAGCTATATCGGCCTGGAGTTCGGGCAGATGTTCCGCCGCTTCGGTTCGAAGGTGACCATCGTCGAGCGCTCGGAGCGCTTCCTGCCGCGCGAGGACGCCGACGTGGCCGATGCGGTGCTGGCGATGCTGCGCGGCGAAGGCATCACCGTGCACCTGGGTGCCGAATGCATCGCGCTGGAAGGCAAGGCCGGCGCCATACGCATCAAGGCGCGCGGCAACCAGCTATGCGAACAGGCGGTGGGCACGCATCTGCTGCTGGCGGTCGGGCGCCGGCCGAACACGGACGACCTGGGCCTGGAGCGGGCCGGCGTCGCCATGGACGAGCGCGGCCATATCAAAGTCGACGACCACGGCCGCAGCAGCGTGCCGCATATCTGGGCGATGGGCGATTGCAACGGCCAAGGTGCGTTCACCCATACCTCGTACAACGACTACGAGATCGTCGCCGATGCCGTGCTGGGGCAGGGCAGGCGGCGCATTTCCGACCGCATCCAGGCCTATAGCCTGTTCACCGATCCGCCGCTGGCGCGGATCGGCATGAGCGAGCAGGAGGCACGCAAGTCGGGCCGCGAGGTGCAGGTGGGCACGCGGCCGATGGCGCGGGTCGGGCGCGCGGTCGAGCGCGGCGAGACCACCGGTTTCATGAAGGTGGTGGTCGACCGCGCCAGCAGGCAGCTGCTGGGCGCGGCGATCTTCGGCATCAACGGCGACGAGGCCATCCATGGCCTGCTGGATACGATGTACGCCAAGGCGCCGTATACGACGGTGTCGGAAGCGGTGCATATCCATCCGACCGTGGCCGAGCTGCTGCCGACCACGCTGCAGAGCCTGAAGTAACGCAGGTTGGGGTGAGCCGAAGGCGAACCCCAACATCGCATCGGATGGAGCCTGCCGCATGATTGTTGGGGTTTTCACCCCAACCTGCGCCGACGCTACGCTACCGCATCGGCGCGGCGCGCCAGCTTGCCGGAGATGAAGCGCACGCCGACGCCGGCCACGCACAGCAGCACCGCCGCCAGCTTCATGTGCGCGCTGAACAGCGCCACCGCACCGAACAGCACCGCCACGAACAGGTCGCGCAGCAGCCAGCTCCAGGCGCGCGGCGCGGGCACGTCCGGCGCCAGCTTGCCGATAAACGAGGCATAGCCCCAGGACGCGGCCAGGCACAGGTAATTGGCCATCAGCGCCAGCGCATAGATCAGCATGCCTTCACCGGATTCGCCGTTGGCGGCGGTCAGCACCACGCGGATCACCACCGGCATCAGCGACACCATGCTCAGCACCGCGAGAGTGAGCAAGGTCATTGGCGTGTCGACGTGGCGCAGGTGGGTGAGCACGCGGCGGTGCTGCATCCAGACGCCGCCGACGATGAAGAAACTGAGGAAGTAGATCAGCAGCGGAGTGGCCCACTGGGCGATCAGGCCGTGGGCGCCGGCGGCTTCCTCCGGTTTCAGTTCCACCGCCGACAAGGTGAGCGCGATCGCGAACACGCCGTCGGACAGCATCACCAGGCGGTCGAAATGACGCTGGTGCACGTGATGCTCCCGCACGGGCAGCTGATGATTGGATTCCACGTTGAGCTTCCCCCTGGTTGAGGCGGTCATGATGCACTAGTGGGTGGGGGAATCGTAAGGTGTTGCGAGGGGGAGTCCTTCGCCCCTCCGGGGAGCACGCGGGGAGCGCACAGGGATGTGCGCGGCTTTCCTCGCTCATCAAAGCCGGGCACATCCCTGTGCCCTCTTCGCGTAGGGGAGCGAGGAAGGTGGCGGCAGCCGGATGAGGGGGGCTCTAGCGGGAGCGCTTCTACAGAGTCAAGAAAAAAGCTTTTAGGTTTTTCTCGACCCTCCGCTCACCGCTCCGACCGGCCCCTCACCCCGACCCTCTCCCCGGAGGGGAGAGGGGGCTGGTTGCGCGAGATTGTGGTGTTTGGCATTGGCATACGCATCGCCGTGAAGAAAAAGTGCATGCAGCCCATCATTATCATTTGGACGTCTAAACATCCGATCGCTTGCACAGGAAACGGTTGACAATCGAGTGGCAGCGATGCAAGTTTGCCGCGAACCCGAACGGACCCGCTCCTTCGGGTTTTATAGGGGGCGAGATTTGGATCGATCCATGTAAGGGATTGCCGGGCCGGTCCTGGGCTACAGGCGCATCGCTTTCCTACGCGCACTCGCTTGCCTTCGTGTCGCCATGCGGCACGTTCATCTCGTCCATGGGCTCAAGCCAGCGATGGGGATGACGATGATCGAAGCGACACAGCGCCTGCCGTCCGCGACTGCTCTTTCCAGGTCTGCTTTTTCCAGGCATGCCCTGGCCGTGGCATTGGCCATCGCCGCGATGGCTTCCGGCGGGGCGCAGGCCCAGTCGACCACCGGAACGATCTTCGGCCAGGTCGCGGCCAGCGGCGGCGAGACGGTGCTGATCGAGAACGCCAATGGCTTCCGCCGCGAGGTGGGCGTCGATGCGCGCGGCCGCTACGTCGCCGCGCAGCTGCCGCTGGGCACGTATACGGTGTCGTTGCGGCGCAACGGACAGACCGTGGACTCGCGCAACCAGGTGGCGCTGCAGGTGGGTGCGGGTACCGACGTGTCCTTCATGGCTGCCGCCACGGACAAGCAGGCCACCAATCTCGGCGCCGTCACCGTGGTGGGCAATGCGCTGCCGGCCATCGACGTCACCAGCGTCGATTCGCGCACGGTGATCACCGCCGAACAGCTGGCCAGGCTGCCGCTGGTGCGCTCGGCCGAAGCCGCCGCGCTGCTGGCTCCGGGCGTCAACCGCAACAGCGCCAACTTCACCACCGCCACCGGCAAGCCGCTGGTGAGCTTCGGCGGTTCGGCGGCCACCGAGAACGCGTATTACATCAACGGATTCAACACCACCGACCCGCTCAACGGGCACGGCGGCATCACGCTGCCGTACGGCGCGATCGACCAGCAGGAGGTCTACACCGGCGGCTACAGCGCCCAGTACGGCCGCTCCGACGGCGGCGTGATCAACCAGGTGGGCAAGCGCGGCAGCAATGCCTGGCACTTCGGCGCCCAGGTGCTGTGGGAACCCTCGTACACGCGCAGCGACTACACCGATCTCTACTATGCCAACGGCACGCCGGCCTCGCCGGTGGCGGGGCGCCTGTACGATCCCAAGAGCGGCAACAAGCTGTGGACCACCACGGTCAGCGCCTATGCCGGCGGTCCGCTGGTCAAGGACCGGCTGTTCTTCTTCCTTGCCGGCGAGTTCGAGCGGCAGCAGGGCGCCAACGTCAATGCGGTGGACAACAGCAAGCCCTACCAGACCTACCGGTACGACAGCCCGCGCTGGTACGGCAAGCTGGACTGGAACATCAGCGACAGCCATATCCTCGAGCTGACCGGCGCCTCGGACAAGCGCAAGGGCAGCGGCGCCGTCTACGACTACGACTACACCGCGCGCCGCCAAGGGGCGCTGATCAACGCCGACGACAACACCAAGGTCGGCGGCGACCTCTACGTCGCCAAATACACCGGCTATCTCACCGACAACCTCACGCTGAGCGCGATGTACGGCGAGATGAAAACACGCGACTACGATGTGCCGGGCAGCTACGACGGCGACCTTACCTACGTCAGCGGCATCACCAACCAGAATCCGGCCTTGAACGGCGGCGTGCCGCGCGGCAACAACCAGACCGTCTCCACGCTCTACGATCCGGCGCGCGGCAACAAGACCACCAACACGCGTCTGGACCTCAGCTATCACCTGGGCGACCACACGCTCAGCATCGGCATCGACAACCAGCGTTCGGAAGCGCTGAACCAGGGCAACCGCAATTCCGGCCCCGGCTACACCTGGCAATACGGCCACACCAATACGCCGAACCTGCCGCTGGTTTCCGGACTGGGCGTGCCGGCGCCGGCGGATTTCCCGAACGGGCAGGGCGGCTACTACGTGCAGAAGAACGTCGCCAACAATGCGGTGAGCGTGCGTTCCATGCAGCGCGCGCAATACGTGGAAGACAAGTGGCAGGTCAGCGACCGCTGGCTGCTGTCGCTGGGCCTGCGCAACGACCAGTTCACCGACTACAACCCCAGCGGCGCGGCCTTCATCACCCAGACCAAGCCGCAGTGGGCACCGCGCCTGGGCTTCAGCTGGGACGTCAATGGCGATGCCAGCTTCAAGGTCTACGGCAATGTCGGCCGCTATTACCTCAGCATGCCGCTCAATCCCGCCACCGGCGCGGCGGCCGGCTACGTCAGCACGCAGCAGTACTACACCTATGGCGGCATCGCCGCCGATGGCACGCCCACCGGGCTGACGGTGATGTCCAACCCGGTGTCGGCGAACAACTCCTTCGGCATACCGCCCGACCCGCGCACGGTGACCGCGCAGGGCATCAAGGCGGAAAACCAGGACGAATTCATCCTCGGCTTTACCAAGGCCGCCGGTTCCACCTGGGTCTACGGCGCCAAGCTGACCCAGCGCATCCTGCGCAATGCCATCGACGACTTCTGCGACGTCAACCGGGTGTTGGACAAGGCGCAGGCGCTGGGCTACGACATCGCCTCCAGCAACAGCTGCTACCTGATCAATCCGGGCCGCGCCAACACCTTCAACCTGGTCACCACCGGCGGGCAGCTGGTCGGCGTGCCCATGAGCAATGCGGAGCTGGGCTTCGATCGCCTGAAGCGCCGCTACTACAGCCTGGAAACCTTCCTGGAGCACCCGTTCGACGGCACCTGGTACGGCAAGCTCGACTACGTGTTCTCGCGCAGCTACGGCAATACCGAAGGCCAGGTGCGCTCGGACCTGCTGCAAGGCGGCGCCTCGGCCAGCGAGGACTGGGACAACTACGCCATCATGGAGCACACCAACGGGCCGCAGAACAACGACCACACCCACGTGCTGAAGCTCTACGGCTACTACCAGCTGACGCAGGAGTGGCAGTTGTCCGCCAACCTCAGCGTGCAGTCGGGCAATCCGCGCATCTGCCTGGGCTATTACGGGCCGGATCACACCGACCCCGTGGGTTACGGCAATGCCTACCACTATTGCGATGGCCAGCCGTCGCCGCCCGGCAGCCATGGCCGCCTACCGTGGCTGCATCAGCTGGATCTGGGCGTGACGTACCGCCCGCTGTTCGCGGCCAAGCGGCTGGCGTTCAATGCCAACGTGTTCAATGTGTTCAACGAGCAGCGGCCGACCTTCCTGCAGCCCAATTCCGAGCAGGCGCCGTATTCGCCCAACCCGCTGTTCGGCACGGCTCTGTATCGGGAAGAGCCGCGCTATGTGCGCGTGAGCGTGAGCTACGACTACTGAGGACAGGACGCAGCGTCGCACCGGAGGACACCATGCCGCCTGGCCGTGTCTCCCCGGCGGCCTTGCCCCTATACTCCGCGGCCATTCGGGCAGCGCCAGGCTTTCGGCGCTGCCCCGCTCACCGCATCACCCGCCAAAGGCTTTATCCGTGACTCTTACCAGGGGCGAGTCGCTGATCCCGCATCGATGCGCCGTCCGGCGCGCCTGCCTGCTCGTGTTCGCCGCCTGCCTGCTGGCATGGCAACTGGCGGCGCAGGCCGCGCAGCTCCCGCTCACCCTGTACGACCAGGGCAGCGGCCTGACCAGCCTCTCGGTGGTGCGCATCTACCAGGACCGCGAAGGCTTCGTATGGGTGGGTACGGAGAAAGGCCTGTACCGCTTCGACGGCATGGCCTTCAGCCAGGTCGGCGCGGAGCAGGGCTTCCAGGTTTCGGAGGTGATCAGCTTCGACGAGGACGTGCGCGGACGCCTGTGGGTCGGGTCGCGCGCGGGCCTGCAGCTGCGCGAGAACGGCCGCTTCGGCTGGGTGCGCCCCGAAGGCAAGCCGCTGCTGGCCGATCGCGGGCAGACCTTGGCGGCCGACGATGCCGGCGGCATGTGGCTGGTCAGCGCCAACCGCCTGCTGCTGCTCAGCCCCGATGGCGCCAGCCACTGGAACGTGACGGCGCCTTTCAGCGACGCGCAGCGGCAGGCCTTTGCCGGACTCGACAAGGTCAGCGCGGTCTTCCATGCCAACGGCAGCACCTGGTTCGGCTGCGGCGACGAGCTGTGCAGCCTGCGCGGTGGACAACTGCGCCGCTACGGCGCCGATGCCGGCGTACCGGCCGACAAATGGCTGGGCTTCCTCGCCGCGCGCGACGGCAGCCTGTGGGTGCGCGGCATCCACACGGTGCGGATGCTCGCACCCGGCAGCGACCAGTTCGTCGCGCGCGACATGCCGGGCAACAGCGCGGACGTGGCGGCATCGAGCATCGATATCGCGCAGGACCACGAAGGCCGAGTGCTGACGCGAAGCTCCACTGGCCTGGCGCGCTGGGACGGCCAGCGCTGGGAGCTGTTCGGCACCGACGACGGCCTGCCCAAGGTGGGCGTGTCGGCGCTGAGCGTCGACCAGGACGGCACCTTGTGGATCGGCACCTACGGCCGCGGCCTGCTGCACTGGAGCGGCCGCGACGCGGTGGAAAACTGGACGTCCGCGCAGGGGCTGAGCGGTTCGCTGATCTGGTCGATCGACCGCGCGCCTTCCGGCGCGGTGTGGGTGGCCGACGACTGGGGCGGCAGCGTGATCGGCGCGGGGCAGGACCATGCCGAGCCCTGGCCGCTGGCGGTGGCGCCGCCGCACCAGACGCGCACCGTGCTGTCGGCCGCGGACGGCTCGGTCTGGTACTTCCTGTTCGACGGCCGCGTGCTGCGCTACGAACCGGACAGCCGCAAGACCACGGTGGTCGCCACCTTGCCGTTCCTGGTGCGCGGCGCGTTCCAGGACAGCCACGGGCGCTTCTGGGCCTACACGCTCGGCGGCCTTTATGCGCTCGACGGCGCGACCGGCCGGATGGAGCGCGCGGCGCCGGATCTGATTCCCACCTCGATGTGCTCGGATCTGGCGGAAGATCGCGCGGGACGCCTGTGGGCAGCCTGCCGCGCCGGCCTGTTCCGTTTCGCCGACGGCCGCTGGACGCATGTCAGGGTGGCGCCGGAAGAAGCGCTCGGCGGCTACGAGAACGTGGCCGTCACGCCGGACGGCCGGCTCTGGCTCAGCTCCTTGCAGCCCGGCCTGCTCGGCGGCGCGGCCGGCGATGCGGACAGCGTGACGCTCACGCCGGTGGACGATCCGCTGCTGGCCGATTCGCGCGTGTACTTCCTGCGCGCCGATCGCCGCGGCCGCCTGTGGGTGGGCGGCAACAACGGCGTGGACGTATTGAATGCGCAGCGCTGGACGCGCCTGACCTCGCGCGACGGCCTGCTGTGGGACGAAACCAATCATGGCGCCTTCCATGCCGACGAGGACGGCTCGGTCTGGGTCGGCACGCCGATCGGCCTGTCCCATCTGCTGAAACCGGAAGAGCTGCTGGCGCCGCGCGAGCTGCATCCCTGGCTGGTCTCGGCGTTCTACAACGGGCACGAGCTGGCGGGTAAGCAGGCGGAAGCCGACTTCGGCGTCGGCGGCGCCCTGGTGTTGCGCTTCGCGGTGCTGGGCAACAGCTCGGGCAGCCCGGTGCGTTTCCGCTACCGCCTGTCCGATATCGACAACGACTGGGTGGAGGCATCGACGCGCGAAGTGCGCTACGCCGCGTTGCCACCCGGCACCTATCGTTTCGAACTGCAGGCGGTCGACGAAAACCAGCGGCGCCTGTCCGCGCCGATCAGCCTGGGCTTTACCTTGAATCCGCCGTGGTGGCGCAGCACGCCGGCCTTCGCCGCGGCGGCCTTGCTGCTGCTGGCCGCGTTCGCGCTGGCCTGGCGCTGGCGCGTGCGCGTGCTGGTCAAGCATGCGCAGCGGCTGGAGCAGGCGGTGGCGGTGCGCACCGAGCAGCTGCAGAGCGCCATGCGCGCGCGCGGCATGCTGCTGGCGCGCATCAGCCACGACCTGCGCTCGCCGCTGGCGGGCATCATCGAAAGCGTGCGGCAATGGCGGCAGGGCAGCCGGCGGCGCGACTATCCGGCGCTGATCGAAGGCAGCGCGCGGCAGCAGCTGGATCTGATCGACGAGCTGCTGGAATTCTCACGCGACGAGCTCACCGACCTGGAACTGGTGGAGGCGCCCGGCTATCTGCACGCCTTCCTGCAAAGCGTGGCCGAGCAGGCGGCGCTGCCGGCGGAGCGGCGCGGCAACCGCTTCGTCACCCGCTATGCGGAGGATCTGCCCGCCCTGGTCCGGCTGGATTTCCGCCGCCTGCGCCAGGTGCTGGCCAACCTGATCGGCAATGCCGCCAAGTTCACCGACGACGGCTATATCCAGCTCACCGTCACCGCCGCGCCAAGCGTGCCGGGCCGGGTGCAATTGCAGGTGGCGGTGGAAGACAGCGGCATCGGCATCGAGCCCTCCGAACGCGAGCGCCTGGCGCAGCCGTTCGCCCGCGGCGGCAATGCCGCGCATTACGACGGTTACGGCCTGGGGCTGGCGATCGTCACGCAGCTCCTGGGGCGCATGGGCAGCCGGCTGAATATCGACGCCGCGCCCGGCGGCGGCAGCCGCTTCGGTTTCGTGCTGGACGTGGCGCTGGCGGAAGAGGCCGAGCTGGATCAGGAGCTGTCGGCCGAGGGCGGCGGCGAGATCGACGGCGCGGGACGGCGCATCCTGGTGGTGGACGATCATCCGCAGAGCCGCGACATGCTGTGCGATCTGCTGGACGGGTTCGGCTTCGAGAGCGTGCCGGCGGAGTCGGGCGAAGAGGCGCTGTCGGCCTTGCAGAAGCAGGCCATCGATCTGGTGGTGACCGATCAGTTCATGCCGGGAATGGATGGATGGGCGTTGTTGCGCGCCTTGCGCAGCGAATATGCGGCGGTGCCGGTCCTGCTCTATTCGTCATTGCCGCCGCGGCGTGCGGAGGATGGCCTGGCGTTCGACGATGCGTTGCTCAAGCCGGCGAGCGGGAAGCAGTTG
Source organism: Dyella marensis (assembly GCF_049532885.1). Lineage (NCBI taxonomy): Bacteria > Pseudomonadati > Pseudomonadota > Gammaproteobacteria > Lysobacterales > Rhodanobacteraceae > Dyella > Dyella marensis. The sequence goes on along the minus strand of NZ_CP064029.1, from coordinate 2,749,054 downwards.
CTGGAGCATGTCGATCGCCTGCTGTCGGGCGTAAACAGCGAAACATGAAATCCGCAACTCTTCTCCCCTCCGGGGAGCACGCGGGGAGCGCACATGGATGTGCGCGGCTTTGAGGAGCGAGGAAGATGCCGGCAGGCAGATGAGGGGCGGGTGCTCGCGGCAACGCTTCTACGAAGAAAAGAAGAGCTTTTTGAGCTTGTAGCGACCCTCAGCTCACCGCTCCGCCCGGCCCCTCACCCCAGCCCTCTCCCCGGAGGGGAGAGGGAGCAGAGCTAATGCTCGCCTGTCGTGACACCCGGCAACCGCGCCAACGCCAACTGCTTGCGCAAGCTCTGCACCACCCCGCGCGTCGCCGCCGTCAGCGCCATCCCCGACAGGCTCAGCAGATGCACCGGCGTCGGCTCCGGCTCGAACTCCTCGAACACCCGCTGCAGCCGGCTCGCCTTCAAGTCATCCGCGCAGGCGTAGAGCGGCAGCTGCGCCACTCCGGCCCCTTCGCGCGCCGCTACCAGCAGCGTGGACAGATGCCCCGTGCTCAGCGGCCCCGCCGGCTTGCGCACGCGCGCGCCGCGCAAGGTCCAGTGGCGCGAGCCGCCGGCGCTCGGATAACCCAGGCAATGCCGGTCTTCCAGCTGGTCCGGATGCGTCGGCGAACCCAGGCGGCGGAACAGGCGCGGGCTGCCCACCGTCACCATGCGCACGTGGCAGAGCTTGTGCGCCACGATGTCGCCGCGGTCGGGCATCTTGTCGTCCATATGCAGGGCCAGGTCCACGCGCTGCGCCAGCAAGGCCTCGACGCCGCCGTTCATGCTCAGCGCAAGATGCAGGCGCTCGTGCTGCGCGGACACTGCCACCAGTGCCTGCGACAGCAGGTCGCCGGCCAGGTCCGGCACGTCGATGCGCACGCGGCCGCCGGGATTGCCGGCCGCGTCCTGCACCGCATGGATGGCCGCTTCCGCCGACTCGCACATCAGCAGGGCGTGGCGGTATACCTCGTTGCCCAGCGGCGTCACGGCGAAGTGGCGCGCGTTGCGCAACAGCAGCTGCGCGCCGAGCCGCTGCTCCAGCCCGACGATGCGGCGGCTGAGCAGCGAGCGCGTCATGCCGGTCTGCCGGGCCGCGGCGGCGAAACCGCCGGCCTCGATCACGCGGGTCAGCAGGTACAGGTCGTTGAGGTTGTCGGTCAGGAGCATGGTGCGGATGCGGCCAGGCCAGCGCCGGAGCGGCGACGGTGAGGAGCTTAGGTCCACGCCGGCGGGGCGGACTTTGCCCGGGGGGACCGCCGTTTTGCCTGGGGGGACGATGAAACGAAAGCCGCTATATACTCGTTCCGCTCGTGCAGCCGGATGGCCACGGGCGGTTGGCAGCGGCCTCGGCCGCCCACAGGGGGAAACATGCCAGCGCAGGCGTCACCGCACATCCTGGTGATCGACGATTCGCCGGAAGAACTTCGCCACCTGCAGCAGCTGCTGCGGGGCGAGGGCTATCGCGTGACGCTGGCCACCGACGGACGCCAGGGCTTCCAGCGCGCCATGGCGCTGCAGCCGGACCTGATCCTGCTCGACGTGCGCATGCCGGTGCTCGACGGTTTCGCCACCTGTCGCCTGCTGAAAGAAGCCCCGCGCACGCAGCACGTGCCGGTGATCTTCCTGAGCTCCGCCGGCGCGCTGGAAGAACGCCTCGAAGGCCTGACCCACGGCGGCGTCGACTACGTGCTCAAGCCCAGCCACCCCGACGAGGTGCTGGCCCGCGTGCGCATCCACCTGCGGCTGGGGCCGCGCGCGCATGCGGCGGCGCCGGCGGATGCCGAGAGCTTCCTGTCGCACGACGAGATCACCCTGCGCGCCGCCGTGCGGCTGATCCGCGAGCAGCTGGCGGCCTTGCCGCCGCTGGAAGAGATCGCGCGCAAGGTGGGCACGCACGACAAGCGCCTCTCGGCGATCTTCCGCCAGCACATGGGCACCACCGTGTTCGCCTGGATCCGCGAGGAGCGCCTGCGCAAAGGCCGCGAGCTGCTGACCGAAACCTCGCTGGGCCTGCAGGACATCGCCGAGAGCGTGGGCTTCCGCAGTTCCTGCAACTTCATCACGGCGTTTCGCGAACGCATGGGCGTGACGCCCAACCAGTTCCGCAAGGCCTCGCACAGCGACGAGCTGGCGACCAGCGAATAGCGCGCGCCAGCTTCGCGCAAGCATCTGCGCGAGCTGGTTCACAGTTTGCTCGCCACGCGATTGAAGCGGCTGCCCAAATGCGCTTCAGTACGACGCACGCCGCTTTCCTGCGCCGTCCGCAAGCTTTGCCGCATGCCACGCCAACCCGGCGCAGCCGCTTCGGCAAAATCGTCGCCAACTGCAGCGACGCCGGTTTTCCCGCTGAAAAAGCCCTTTTCCCCATCCCTCCCATGCCAACTGCGGCACGCCAAAGTTTTGGCGCGGCGGCGGCACGTCCCGCCGTGCAATACGCAAGTTCCCGCAGCACCACCTTCCACGCCTTCCCGCGGCAAGCTTACGATCCGCGCCGCTGACGACACCGATTCGGCATCGATGGGAAATGCCGACATTGGCCTGGCTGCCGCGTAGCGTCGCGGAGCCGCCGCCAAAGGGGGTAACCGGTGTCGTCAGCAAGGCTTTCGCGCTGAGGTCGTGACGGCAGCTGCAGGGACTGCCGCCGACACCTCCTCACCCCATCTCTAGCCGCCACAAGGGCGCAACCGTCCTGCTTTTCAGCAGCGGCGGCCAGGGGCTTTTCGCCGTCTGCATGCACTTCTCCGCGCACCGGAGGAGCGGGTACGGCTGCGCCACTTTCCGACCAGGCCGTTCCGCCGCGCGGGACGCCACGAGCATGAGAGTGAACGGATATGTCCGCTTTGCCGGGTAGTTATCGCGGGACAGGGACACGCGCCAGGGCGACGCTGTACCAGAAGCTCTTCGCCTTGCTGGCGCTGCTGCTGCTGGGCATGGCCATGCCGACAGTGGCGCAGGCAAACGAATGCCGCATGGCCGATCCCAACTCCAAGGGCGCGCACGTCGACGAGATCTGCTGGCTGCAGCTCGACGGCGTCACCTTGAATGCCAATGGCTCGACGCCGCTGACGTTCAACCTGCCCGACGGCTCGACCATGACCTTTACGGTCGACGTCAGCAACGTGGGTTCGAGCGCGGGCCTCAAGGGCGTGCAGGCGCCGAGCTGGACCGGCTCGCAGTTCAGCGGCAGCACCGGCTACTACACCATCTACAAGCCCAATACCGCTGCGCTGTACACCAACACCGGCACTGTCGCCAACGACACCACGGTGGCCTTGCGCGACATCCATCTGTTCGGCCCCAGCGGGGTGGAGAGCACCAACGCGTTCGAGATGGTGGTCGCCGACGGCGAAAGCACCAACAGCAACGAGTATCTCGACTTCGGCGTGGTCTCCGGCGGCAGCACGTTCAACCTGGTGGAATGGCTGGGCGCATCCGCGGCCAACAACCTCACCTATGGCGCGCCGGGCAGCGCGGGCGTGCCGAACACGCCGGCCTCGGCCTGCGCCGGCATGATCGATTGCATCCGCATGGTCGGCAAGAGCGGCACCGCCAACGCCGTGGTGTTCTCGACCACGCGCACCGGCTCGCCGTTCACCGTGATGGGCCAGGTGCACACCAACGCCAGCAGCCTGCAGGGCTTCGCCTTCGGCGTGCGCTGGGGCGGCGTGCGCCTGCGCAAGGCGCTGCCGAATGGCCGCCTGGACGCCAGCGACCAGTTCACCTATCGCGTGATCAACGTGAAGGGCCAGGAGATCATCAATACCTCCACCACCGGCGCGGCCACCGGCAACTACGCCTACATCAGCGGCCAGGCGACCATGCCGGGCAACGTGATCACGCTGAAGGAGGAGATGGCGCCGGGCAGCAAGTCCACGCTGGACCAGTACGACCGCAATATTGTCTGCACCAATGGCAACCCGGGTTCGGCAACGGTGTTGCCCACCGGCACGTTCGATCCCGCCAACCCGCCCAAGGTCGACCTGCAACAGCTGGGCGACCGCGTGGATTGCACGCTCACCAATATCCCGCGCATCGCGGACCTCAAGCTGGTGAAGACCGCGCCCGCCACCGTGCAGGCCGGCCAGCCGCTGAGCTACACGCTGGCGATCAGCAACAACGGCACGCACACGGCCACCGGCGCGGTATTCACCGACGCCCTGCCGGTGGGCATCACCGGCGTCAGCGCCGGCGGCGTGAGCTGCGGCAGCGCTACCAACGGCGCGGTGTGCGGTGCGCTCGGCGTGAATGTCACCGGCAGCGATGCCGCCGGCTATACGGTTACCGGGGCGGTGCAGAGCCTGCCCGCCAACAGCAGCGTGGTGGTGACCATCAATGCCACCGCGCCGGTCAGCCTGATCGGCACGCTGAGCAATACCGCCAACGTCAAGCTGGCTTCCACCGATACCACGGTGGGTGAGCCCAGCGCCGACACCGGCGACAACACGTCGACCGCCACCACCACGGTGCAGGGCACGCCCGCGCTGCAGGTGAGCAAGACCGCCACGCTCAACGACACCAACGGCAACGGCAAGGCGGACGTCGGCGAAACCATCAGCTACGCCATCACCGCCACCAACAGCGGCAATCTCACGCTCAATGGCCTGACCGTATCCGACCCGATGGCCGGCGGCACTGCGCTGGCGTGCTCGCCGGCCTCGATCGATCCGGGCAAGAGCGCCAGCTGCGGCAGTTTCGTCTATACGGTGAAGCAGGCCGACGTGGATGCCGGCGTGGCGCTGCACAACGTCGCCACCGTCACCGGCACGCCGCCGGGCGGCGGTTCGCCGGTGACGTCCACCGGCACCACCGATACGCCGGTCGGCGACGTGCAGATCACCGCGAAGAACGACAGCTACAACGTGCCAAACGGCGCCAATGGCGGCAGCACCGGCAACGTGGTCGGCAATGACCAGTTCGGCACCACCACCGGTCCGGCCATCGGCACCGCCAAGGGGCAGGTGACGCTGAGCTGGGGCAGTGTCGGCAATCCGCCGGCCACTGGCGGCTTCACCCTCAATGGCGACGGCACCATCACGGTGAAGCCCGGCACGCCGGCCGGCACCTACAAGATTCCGTACACCATCTGCGATGCCGCGCAGGCCTCCAATTGTTCGACCGCCGAAGCGGATGTGACGGTGGGCGCGGCAGCGATCGCCGCCACGCCCGACAGCTATACCGGCATCGACGGCGGCGTGGGGCAGGCCAATGCCGGCAACGTGCTGGATAACGACACGCTCAATGGGGTGAAGACCACCCCGTCCACCGTCAACCTGACGGTGACCACGCCGGCCAGCAACCCGAACGTGAAGCTCGACCCGGCGACGGGCGAAGTGTCGGTCGCCCCGGGTACGCCCGCTGGCACCTACACCATCACCTACCAGATCTGCGAGAAGCTCAACCCGAGCAACTGCGCCAGCACCACGGCCAGCGTCACCGTCGCCGCCGGCAAGATCGCCGCGGCCAACGACAACTACACCGGCATCAACAGCAGCCTCGGCAATGCAAACGTCGGCAACGTGCTGGGCAACGACACGCTCAACGGCAGCGCGGCGGCGGTCTCGACGGTCACGCTGAGCGTCACCTCGCCGGCCAGCAACCCGAACGTGAAGCTCGATCCGGCGACCGGTGAAGTGTCGGTCGCTCCGGGCACGCCCGCCGGCACGTACACCATCGGCTACCAGATCTGCGAAAAGCTCAACCCGAGCAACTGCGCCACCGCCACCGCGACCGCCACGGTGGTGGCCGGCCCGATCACCGCGGGCAGCGACAATTACTCCGGCGTTTCCGGCGCGGGCAACCCGTCGGTGGGCAATGCGCTGGACAACGACACGCTCAATGGCGCCAAGGCCACGCCGTCCACCGTCAACGTGACGGTGACCACGCCGGCCAGCAACCCGAACGTGAAGCTGGATCCGGCCACCGGCAATGTCTCGGTGGCGCCGGGCACGCCGGCCGGCACGTACACCATCGGCTACCAGATCTGCGACAAGATCAACCCCGCCAGCTGCGCCAGCGCCACGATCAGCGTGATCGTCGCCGCCGGCAAGATCGTCGCCACCAATGACGCCTACACCGGCATCGATGGCGGCGTGGGCCAGCCGAACGCCGGCAACGTGCTGGACAACGACACGCTCGACGGCGTGAAGGCCACTCCGTCCACCGTCAACCTGACGGTGACGGCGCCGGCCAGCAACCCGAACGTGAAGCTGGACCCTGCCACCGGCCAGGTCTCGGTCGCACCGGGCACGCCGGCCGGCACGTACAGCATCGGCTACCAGATCTGCGAGAAGCTCAACCCGGCCAACTGCGCCACCGCGACGGCGAACGTCACCGTGATCGCCGGCAAGATCGTCGCCACGGGTGACAACTACACCGGCATCGATGGCGGCAACGGCAATCCGTCGGTCGGCAATGTGCTGGACAACGACACGCTCAACGGCACGAAGGTCACGCCGTCGACGGTGACGGTGTCGGTCACCACCCCGCCGGGCAACCCCAACGTCAAACTGGACCCGGCGACGGGCAATGTCTCGGTGGCCCCGGGCACGCCGGCCGGCACGTACACCATCACCTACCAGATCTGCGAAAAGCTCAATCCCAGCAACTGCAGTTCCGCCACGGCCAGCGTCACGGTCGCCGCCGGCAAGATCGCGGCCACCGACGACAGCTACACCGGCATCGACGGCGGCGCCGGCAAGCCGAACGCGGGCAATGTGCTGGACAACGACACGCTCGATGGCGCCAAGGCCACGCCGACCAACGTCAACCTCACGGTGACCACGCCAGCGAGCAACCCGAACGTGCAGCTGGATCCCGCCACCGGCCAGGTCTCGGTCGCCCCGGGCACGCCGGCCGGCACGTACTCCATCACCTATCGGATCTGCGAGAAGCTCAATCCGGCCAACTGCAGGAGCGCCGTCGCCACGGTGGCGGTGGTCTCGCTGCCGCTGCAGGCGGTGAACGACGACTACCGCACCACGCCGGTCAACGGCGCCACCGGCGGCACGCCCGGCAAGGTGCTGGGCAACGACACCCAGGGCGGCGCGGTCATCGGCGATCCCGGTCGCGTGATCACCACCCTGGTGGACAACGGCGGCCTGAAGGGCGCTTCGATCGGCCCGGACGGCAGCGTGATCGTGCCGGCGGGCACCGCGCGCGGCACCTACACGTTGAGCTACCGCATCTGCGACACGCTGCTGCGCACCAACTGCAGCACGGCCTCGATCACCCTGGCGGTGAGCGACGATGCGCTGCTGCACGTGAGCAAGCAGGCCACGCCGCAGACGGTGAAGGTGGGCGACGTGGTGCGCTACACGCTGACCATCCAGAACACCGGCAAGGCCGACGTGCACCAGGCGGTGCTGGCCGATACCCCGCCGGTGGGCTTCACCCTGGTGGCCGATTCGCTCAATGTCGGCAACTCCGGCGGGCGCCTGGCCGGCAGCAGTCCGATCCGCGTCGAAGGCATCGACGTCGGCGCCGGCAAGAGCATCACGGTGGTGTACCTGATGCGCGTCGGTCCCGGCGCGTCGGCCCGCGGCGAGTACGTCAACACCGCGCAGATGCTGCTCAATGGCGTGCTCACCAGCAACGTGGCGCAGGCCAAGGTGCAGCGCGATGCCGATCCGCTGTTCGAGGACAGCCGCGCCTTCGGCACCGTGTTCGACGACCGCAACGGCGACGGCTGGCAGGCCAGCGCCACCGCCGACGGCCTGCGCGTGCAGGGCGGCTTCGCCCCGGGCGCGTACATCGCCGGTTCCACCACGGTGGACCGCGGGCACGGCCCGCAGCCGGAGGCGGATGCGAGCGCGCCGCTGCTGCATGGCATCGCCCTGGGTTCGCTGCGCGGCCGCGATACGGTGGCGCAGCCGGAAGACCTGCGCCGCATCGTGATCTCGCAGCGCCTGCGCCGTGCCGAGTTCACCGGCGATTTCCAGCTGACCAGCGCGGAAGGCACCACGGTGCGCCTGCGCAGCGGCGGGCAGAGCGATACGGCGCTGAGCGGCGATGCGGCTTCGGGCCATTCCGCGGAGAAGCTGACGGTGGAACGCCGCGTCAGCACCGAAGCGGACGGCAACCTGCGCGTGGACTACGTGATCGTCAACCGCGGCGTCGACGAGCGCGGCATTCCCGGCGTGCGCATCGGCACGGTGGAAGGCAACCTGATCGAGACCGACGCCTACGGCCGCTTCCACCTGGAAGGCATCGACGTGCCGAACATGGCGCGCGGCCGCAACTTCATCATGAAGGTCGACGCGGCCACGCTGCCGCCGGACAGCGAGTTCACCACGCCGAACCCGCAGGTGAAGCGCATTACCCAGGGTATTCCGGCGCGCTTCGACTTCGGCGTGAAGCTGCCGGTGCAGACCTTGCCGGCGCCGCAGAACGACGAGCCGGGTGGACCACCGGAGCGCGCCGCCACGCGTGGCGACCAGCAGACGGGAGGGCAGCCATGAACGCCCGCCGCTCTCACTCTCCGACCAAGGCCAACCGGACCATGCAGATCAGGACGCTGGACGCCGCCATTCTCGGCGTGCTCATCGCGGGCGCCTGGACGCCCGCCCAGGCGCAGTCGGCTAACGCCGCTGCCATTGCCACCACCACCACCGCCGCGCAAAGCGCACCGGCGGCGCGCGGCCGCTACAGCCTGGATCTGCCCAACGGCGGCCTGATCTGGGCCACCGAGGATCCGGCGCTGACCTCGCCCCTGCTCAATGTGCAGGGCAGCGCGGTGGCCGCGTTCGAGCGCGGCCAGGTCACCGAGCCCGTGCGCTTCCAGGTGTACAGCAACTACGACGCGTTCATCCGCAAGATGCAGATCAGCATCTACCGGAGCGACGACACCAACCTGACTGCACCGCTGGCAACGGTGGACGTCGCTCCCGGTGCGGTGGTGCAGGCGAGCTGGGACGGCAAGCTGCCGGCCGGCATCTCCCTGCAGGCGGGCCAGCAGCTCAGCTACGTGCTGCGCGCCTGGGGCGAGGACGGCAGCGTGGATGAAACCTATCCGCGCAGCTTGCAGCTGGTGCGGCCGGAAGACCGGCAGCGCTCGCTGGAGCAGCGCCGCCAGGGCGCCACCGGCGAGTTGCGCTCGATGAGCGCGAGCCAGCTGGAGGACCGCGAGCTGCTCGACAGCACCTTCGGCGGCAATGCGCTGCGGCGGCAGAACATCGCCATCCGCGGTTCGCGCGTGCGGGTCTACGGGCAGAACGTGCCGGACCAGTACGCCGTGACCATCGCCGGGCAGAGCGTGCCGGTGGACCAGCAGCGCAAGTTCGTCGCCGAGTATCTGCTGCCGACGGGGTCGCACACGCTCGACGTCGCCCTGCGCGGCGCGGGCGGTGCTGCCAGCCACTATCCGCTGGCGGTGAATGTGCGCGACAACTATCTGTTCGCGGTGGCGATTGCCGACCTCACCGCGTCGAAGAGTTCGGTCAGCGGCACGGGTGCTTCCGCCTTGACGGTGGACCCGCGCTACCGCGACGGCTTCCTCGACGAGGGACGCCTGGCCTTCTATATGAAGGGCAAGCTGGAAGGGCGCTATCTGTTCACCGCCCAGGCCGACACCACGGAACGCAACACGGGCAGCCTGTTCAACGGCTTCTTCAAGGCCGATCCGAAGGACGTGTTCCGCCGCCTCGATCCGAACATGTACTACCCGGTGTACGGCGACGACTCGACCACGTACCGCGACATCGACACCCAGGGCAAGCTGTACCTGCGCCTGGACTGGGACAAGAGCCAGGCGCTGTGGGGCAACTACCAGACCGGCTTCACCGGCACGCAGTACGCGCAGTACGTGCGCAGCCTGTACGGTGCGGCGATCGACTGGCGCAGCCGCGAGGCCACGCCGTTGGGCGATCCGAACACGCTGCTGAAGGCGTTCGCGTCGCAGGCGCAGACGGTGCTGGGCCATACCGAGTTCCTCGGCACCGGCGGCAGCCTGTACTACCTGCGCAACACCGACATCCTGCCGGGTTCGGACCAGGTGGTGCTGGAAGTGCGCGATCCGGCCACCGGCAGCGTGGTGTCGCGCGTCACCCTGGTGCGCGGCGTCGACTACGACATCAACGAGATGCAGGGCCGCCTGCTGCTGACCCGGCCGCTGGCGCAGATCGCCCAGGCCAATGTCAGCACCTTGTTCCGCGATCGCCCGCAGGGCGGCTACGAGAATCACCTGCTGGCCGATTACGAGTACGTGCCCAGCGGTTTCGACAGCAACGACGTCACCGCGGGCATCCGGGCCAAGCACTGGTTCGGCGAGCACGTGGCGGTGGGCGGCACGTATGTCGACGAAGGCCGTTCGAGTGACGACTACTCGCTGAAGGGCGCGGACGTCACGCTGCAGGCGGGGCGCGGCACCTATCTGAAAGTGGAGCGCTCGCACAGCGATGCCGCGGTGGCGCCGATCTACTACTCGGACAACGGCGGCCTGAGCTTTATCCGCACCAATCCCGTGACATCGGGCAGCCGCGGCGGCAATGCCACGGCGGTGGATGCGCACGCCGACCTGCGCGAGCTGGGCTGGAGCGCGCGCGAGTGGACGGTGGGTGCGTGGTGGCGCGACGTCGATGCCGGCTATTCGGTGGCGCGTGCCGACCAGGGCCTGGCCGTCAAGGAATACGGCGCGGAGTTCGCCGGGCAGATCCAGGACGGCCTGCGCCTGTCCGGGCGCTACAGCTATGCCAAGCGCGGCAACGATGCGCTGGAGCAGGGACAGGTGCAGCTGGATTGGCAGCTGGCGGAGAAGTCGGACCTGATCGCGGAGATCCGCCGCGTCACCGAGACCTACCAGTTGCGCAGCGGTACCGGCACCTTGGCGGCCCTCGGTTATACGCAGCGCATCGGCAGCTCGCTCGATGTGTATGCCACGGGGCAGGTGACGTTGAACAACGACAACGGCGCGTATCCGACCAACGATGCGGTGACCGTGGGTGCGAAGTACCAGTTCGGCGACCTGTCCAATGCGGGGGCGGAAGTCACGCGCGGTTCGCGTGGCAATGCGGCGCAGGTCAACGGCGAGTACCGCCTCAATCCGGATCACTCGCTGTATGGCGCGTACACCTATTCGGTGGACAGCACCGCGCTGTACAACGATTCCAGCCTGCTGTCGCAGGCACCGGACGGCCTGACCCTGGGCCAGCGCTGGCGCGTGACGGACAAGACCAACCTCTATAACGAGAGCCAGTGGCTGAAGTCCGGCCCCGATACCGGCATCGGCCACACCTTCGGCATGGATTTCTATCCGAGCCTGGGCTGGACGCTGGGCTTCACCTTGCAGGATGGCCAGCTCGATGCGGCCAGCGGGGCAGGGCGCGTCAACCGCCATGCGGGCAGCCTCAACGCCGGGCTGACCGACGCCTCGACCAGTTGGGCGAGCAAGCTGGAATACCGGCGCGACCGCGGCGCCGAGCAGCGCGACCAGTGGGTGACCACGCACCGGCTCAGCTACAAGATCAACGAGTCGTGGCAGGTGGCCGGCCGCATCAACTGGTCGCGCACCAGCGACAAGGTGGACCCGAGCAACAACGCGCGCTTCAACGAGACCAATGTCGGTTTCGCCTGGCGTCCGTGGAACAGCGTGCGCTGGACGGTGCTGGGCAAGTACACCTACCTGTACGACCTGTCCTCGCCGGGCCAGACCGAGTCAGACAGCTACTACGACCAGCGTTCCAGCGTGTTCTCGCTGGAAGGCGTGTACCGGCTGGATACGCAGTGGGAGTTCGCGGCGAAGCTGGCCACCCGCGAAGGCGAGGCTCGCGAGGGCCGCGGCACCGGGGCGTGGTACGACAACCGGGCGACGATGCTGGCCGGGCAGGCGCGCCGCTACGTGATGGGCGGCTTCAGCGTGATGGGCGAGTACCGCGTGCTGCGCGCGTCCGAGGGCGGCACCCGCAAGGGCTGGCTGGCCAGCGTGGACTATGACGTCAGCAAGCATTTCCGCATGGGGCTGGGTTACAACTTCACTGATTTCAACGATGACATGACCAAGCTGGGCTACCGCTATAAGGGCGTGTTCCTCAACGTGGTCGGCTATTACTGAGCGAGCTTGATGCCCGGGCGCCATGCCTCTGCGAGGGGGCATGGCGGGGGAGACGTCCGTCCCTGTTTTCTCCGCTCGCGCCTGGGCGTCTTTTTTTGCAGCCCGCAAATTTCCCGCTCCTCGCTCGTCATTCCGGCGTAGGCCGGAATCCAGTCACTGTATGGCTTGGTTGTCGTGGTGACGTTTGTGGGTCTCGCCTTTGGCGAGTGTTTCGCCCCGCTGCCGCGGGGCGAGTTACTTTTTCTCTGCGTGCCCAGAGAAAAAGTAACCAAAAAGAGAGGGCACCCTGCTTGGCGCCCTCAGCAGCGCAGCTGCTGAGGGTCCGTGAGGGCTGGCCGGGCTTTTTGACAGGGCATCCATGCCCTGATCAAAAAGGCGGGGACATCATGTCCCCGCCCCCCTGCGGGGGCCTTTTCGTCCAGCCCTCACCGCCGGCGCCAAGGGGACCCGGTAGATCAAGAGCAGAAGCGTGCAAGCGGAACGCAGCGGCTGCGCCGCATGCTCTTCGCTCGATTTTTGCCCCGCCCTGCATCCCCCTCTCCCCTCCGGGGAGAGGGTCGGGGTGAGGGGCCGGGCGGAGCGCTGAGCTGAGGCTCGCAACAAGCCCTCTTCGCTACACCTCTAAGCAAACAAATCACCCGCCGGCGGATACGTCACGGTGCCGTCCGCATGCGGTCTCGCACGCTCGGTAAGCTCGGCAGTTTCCACATGCCCCGGCCCCAGGATATGCAACACCGTTTCGCCGCGCGCCAGCAGGTAATCGGTGACGATGCGCCGATGGCAGCGCCACCACACCGCTTCCGAACACATCACGGCGCAGCGCTGCTCGCGGCCCAGGCCGATCAGCGTTTCCAGCCCGACCTGGAAGACATGGGTCAAGGCATAGTCGGCGTAGTTGTGAAAGCTCTGGTGCGTCCAGTAGCCATTCGTCTCGACCGGCACCGTTTCGGATTTGCGCCGCCGGCCGCCGAGTTCGGCCAGGTGCCGATAGGCGATGCCTTCGGCCGCCAGGGACGCCGGCAGCACGTCGTCATTGAATGATGGGTTGGTGCGCGAGCGCGGAAACGCCCTGACATCCGCCACCAGGCCCACCTCGTTTTCGTGCAGCAGCGCGATGAAGTCCGCAAGACTCCGGTTGGAATGGCCAATCGTGAAAAATGGCAAAGCCATGCAGCGCTCCATCGTCGATACGCGATCCAATCCTGCACCATGCCCGTCGATTTGGACGTCTAATTTTCATCGACTGCATGTGATCCGACCAGCGATCCTTGCCGCGAACACAAGCCATTGCATGCGGATGTTGCATCGCAGCTTGATCTCATGGGCACGCCCAACCAATGATTCGGGCTTCGCTCATATTTGTATGATTAACTGACTATCTGGGGACGTCAGGGGAGTACAACGACTTGAGCCCGTCGCGCTCGATGCGCGACGGAGCAGCACGGTTCGAACACCCGCCCAGCACCATCCGGGCTTCGCAGCGAGTTTCCCCGGACGGGCGGCGCGCCTCCCCCAGGTTTCTGCGCGCCGCCCGTCGTTTTTTTCGAATGCCGCCTGGAGAGAGTCGATGAAAGTGTTTTCCGCAACGATGACCCGCCTCGCCATCTGTGTCGCCGTGAGCTTCGCCACGGCGGCCTCGGCCGAGGACGTCAAGCCGGAATGGTCCAGCGCGGCCGTGCCGCAGATGGGCTTCAATAACTGGAATTCCACCCACTGCCGCGACGAATTCAACGAAGACATGATCCGCGGCGTGGCGGACAAGATGATCAGCAGCGGCCTGCGCGACGCCGGCTATCGCCATATCAACCTCGACGACTGCTGGGCCGACTGGCAGCGCGACAAGCAGGGCAACCTGCAGCCGAACCTCAAGCGCTTTCCGCACGGCATCAAGGCGCTGGCGGATTACGTGCACTCCAAGGGTTTCGCCTTCGGCCTGTATTCCAGCGCCGGCACCAACACCTGCGAACCGCACCAGGCCAACCGCGGCTTCCCCGGCGGCCTGGGCCACGAGAAGCAGGACGCGGCGTTCTTCGCCTCCGTGGGCGCGGACTATCTGAAGTACGACAACTGCAATAACGAGAAGAAGCCCGCCAAGGAGCGCTACGCCGCCATGGGTGAAGCGCTGCGCGCCACCGGCCGGCCGATCTTCTACAGCCTGTGCGAGTGGGGCGAGAACAAGGCGTGGCTGTGGGGCACCGACCCGGCTGTCGGCGCCTCGTCGTGGCGCACCACCGGCGACATCAGCGACAAGTACGACTCGATGCTGAAGATCTTCAAGGAGAACGTGGTTCTCGACGCCTATGCCGGCCCCGGCCACTGGAACGACCCCGACATGCTGGAAGTGGGCAACGGCGGCATGACCGACGTGGAGTACCGCTCGCACTTCAGCCTGTGGTCGATCATGGCCGCGCCGCTGCTGATCGGCACGGACCTTCGCAAGATCAGCCCGTCCGCGCTGGAAATCCTCTTGAACAAGGACGTGATCGCGGTGGACCAGGACCCGCTGGGCAAGCAGGGCAAGCAGGTGCGCGATGCCAAGGGCATCCATGTGATCGTCAAGCCGCTGAAGGATGGCAGCAGCGCGGTGGCGGTGTTCAACGAAGGCGATGCCGCGCAGGACGTGGCGGTAACGGCCCGGGAAGTGGGGCTGAAGGCCGGCAAGTACCGCATGCGCGATCTGTGGAAGCACGCCGATGCGCAGGGCGACGGCTCCATCAAGGTGAAGCTGGAGCCGCATGCGACGGTGATGTACCGGATCTCGGCGATGTAAGCCGGCCGGCCATCCGGCGCCGACGTTGGCGCAGGTTGGGGTGAGCGCAGCGAACCCCAACATGGCACCTGCCAAGACGTGGCCGTTGGGGTTCGCTGTGCTCACCCCAACCTACGCCGGTCGCGGGTGCCGCAAAAAGTTGGCAAGATCGCGCCGCCATACACCATTGCCACCCCGCCAAGGACGCGCCCTCCATGAGGAAGCCGAACCCCGTTCGCAACCTGTACGGACACGTGATGCAGGAGATCGGCCAGCGCATCGTCAGCGGCCAGGTCAAGCCGGGCGAGGTGTTGCCGCGCGAAGAGACCCTGGCCGAAAGCCTCAAGGTCAGCCGCACCGCCTTGCGCGAGGCGATGAAGGTGCTGTCGGCCAAGGGCCTGATCGAATCGCGCGCCGGCGTCGGCGCGCGCGTGCAGGAGCCGCGCCACTGGAACCAGCTCGACGCCGACGTGCTGGCCTGGCGCTGCGCTTCCATGCCCACCGACGATTTCATCGACAAGCTGGTGGAAATGCGCGAAGTCATCGAGCCGGCGGCTGCGGCCGCCGCGGCGCGCCGCCGCACCGATGCGCAGCTGGCCGAGATCCAGTCCGCCTACGAGGCGATGGACGCGGCGCAGACACTGGAGGCCTGGGCCGAAGCCGACCTGCGCTTCCACGAAGCCGTGCTGCAGGCCACCGGCAACGAGCTGCTGTCCTCGCTGTTCGCGGTGATCGATACTGCGCTGGGCACCTTTTTCGTGCTGTCCGCGCGCAACGCCACCGATTTCCGCTATTCGCTGCCGCACCACCAGAAGGTGCTGGAGGCGATCCGCCGCAAGCAGCCCAAGCTGGCGCACGCGGCCGTGCACGCCATGATCGGCGACTCCCTGGCCAATGTGCGGCGCAGCCGCGGCAAGGCGCGCAAGGCCGGAGCGTAAAGCGGCGGGTGCGGTGGCTGGTGATGTAGAGTCCCGGCCCATGCAGGTCTTCGAAACCATCCTGGTGCTTCTGCTCGGCGCGGCGGTTGTCTCCTCGTTCGCCAAGCGCATCAATATTCCCTATCCGGTGCTGCTGGCGGTGGGCGGCGCCTTGCTGGCCTGCCTGCCGGATCCGCCGAAGCTGGAATTCCCGCCCGACCTGGTGCTAGTGCTGTTCGTCGCACCGGTGCTGATGGACGCCGCCTTCGACACCTCGCTGCGCGACCTGCGCGCGATGTGGCTGCCGGTGCTGTCGCTGGTGCTGGTGGCGGTGGTGCTCACCACGGTGGCGGTGGCGCTGGCGGCCCGCTGGCTGTTTCTGGATATGCCGTGGGCGGCCGCCATCGCGCTGGGTGCGCTGCTGGCGCCGCCGGACGCGGTGGCCGCCACCGCGATCCTGCGCCGGCTGCCGGTGCCGCTGCGCATGCGCATGGTGCTGGAAGGCGAGAGCCTGCTGAACGACGCGTCGGCGCTGCTGATCTATCGCCTTGCCGTGAGTGCGGTGGCGGCGGGTGGCTTTCACGCGGCGGATGCCTTGCCGATGTTCGTCCTGGTGGTGTTCGGCAGCGTACTGTTCGGCCTGGCGCTGACCTGGCCGATCACCCGCTTCATGCGGCATTTCGAGGAAGCGCCCAGCGCGGTGATCTTCCAGTTCGGCCTGACCTTCGGCATCTGGCTGCTCAGCGAGCGCCTGCGGCTGTCGCCGATCGTGGCCGTGGTGACCTTCGCGCTGACCATGTCGCGGCTGAGCACGCGGCCGATGCAGACGCATATCCGCACCGCATCGTTCCCGATCTGGGAAACGGCGACCGTGGTGCTCAACGTGCTGGCGTTCACCCTGGTCGGCCTGCAGCTGGGTCCGATCCTGGAGAGGTCGAGCGCAGGCGAGCGGCTGCACTCGCTGGGCATGGCCATGGTGATCCTGGCGGTGGTGATCGGGGTGCGCCTGGCGTGGGTGTTCGTGCACCACCTGCTGGTGCGCCTCAACAGCCTGCGCCGCAGCCAGTCCGGCAAGCCCGGGCCGCCGGCCACCTTGAAGGGCGCGGCCGTGATCGGCTGGTCGGGCATGCGCGGCATCGTCACGCTCGCCGCGGCGATGGCGCTGCCGGTGGGATTTCCGTATCGCGATTTCATCCAGCTGACCGCCTTCGTGGTGGTGCTGGGCACGCTGGTGATCCAGGGCCTGACCTTGGGCCCGCTGCTGAAGCTGGTGCGCCTGCCGTCGGACGGCACCGTGCAGCGCGAACTGCAACTGGCGCGAGCCACCGCGATCCGCGCCGCGATGGACGAGCTGCCCGCGGACCCGACGCCGGCATCGATGCGCGTGCGCGCCGAACTTGCCGCGGCGCTGGAGAACGTGGAACGTGGCCGCGCCCCCGGCAGCCACGAAGACAACGTGCTGCGCCGCTGCCTGGTGGCGAAGTCCCGCCACGCGGTGCAGGACCTGCGCCTGTCCGGTGCGATCGGCGACGATGCGTTCCGGCAGGTCGAGGCCGAGCTCGACTGGGTCGAGCTGAGCACGGGCGAGCCGGAGCGTCCGGCCTGAAACGCCGCCGCGCCGGCGGGCTTCGTCACGCCGGTCGTGATTTTGCGTCATGCATGGCGCGCGATTGCTCTGCCTATGCAAAAGATCGGCGTGAAACGCGGGAATCCGGACCCGACCTCATCAGCGCGCCGCACCGGTCCCGATCGCTTGCCGCCAACCGCAAGTGCACTCACTGGCTGGGACATGGGCGCTCACATCGTCGCGTTCGCCATGCTTTGCATACGGCGCCAGGCGCACTGCCCGCGAAATCAACGTGAATAAGCGGATGCGTAAAGCAGTGACCTTACGCACACCTTACGCGGGTAATATTTTTCGTATGATGGTCCGACAAGGGACAGGGGTGTCTCGCCTTGCTGGCTACCGACACCGGCATCTGCCGGCCGCCGTCCGACGTGTTTGAAGACACTGGCGCTCGCATGGAGCAGCGCCGGAGGGGGATCGTGAGTTCTTCAACTGGCAGGGCCGATGTGTTCAGGCAACCCATGACGCACGCAGCGCGAGCGATCTGCTTCGCGGGCAGCTGTGCGAATCCGCAGCGCCGCTTCGCGCCCATGGCGCTGAGCCGCGTCGACCAGGCGCGGCCGCCGCCGCGCTGCTGAGCCGGCCGCTCCGGCTATCGCCAGGCGCGGCACGCCGCGCACTCCATTTTGTTTCCATCGTCGGTGGCCGTGCGCCGCCGTGCGGACGCTTGCTGCTCCTTACAGGGGAAAACCTATGAATCGTGTATTCCGCATCGTGTGGTCGCGGGCCTTGAACGCCTGGGTCGTTGCCTCCGAACTCACCGGGAAGCATGGCAAGGGGCGTGGCCGCTGCGGCGTTGCGGGTGTGGACGAGCGCGCAGCGCCGGCGCGCTCGAACCTTGGCGCATGGACGCTGCGCCTGGCGGTGCTCGCTGCGCTGGCCGTGCCGCAGGTACATGCCGCCGACCGCTACTGGGACGTCAACGGCGGCTCCAACGGCAGCGGCGGCACCGGCGACTGGGAGCTCGTCTCACCGTATTGGAATGCCGCCAACGATGGCGTGGCGGGACCGTTCTACAGCTGGAACAACACCGCGCTCGACAACGCGATCTTCGCCGGCACCGCGGGCATCGTCACGCTCAAGGCGCCGATCACGGTCAACACGCTCACCTTCAACGTGGCCGGCTACGGCATCAACGGCGGTACGCTGACCCTGGCCGGCACCACGCCGGGCGTGTCCGGCTCGGCCACCATCAACTCGGTGATCGCCGGCACCGCGGGGCTGGCCAAGAGCGGCAGTGGCGCGCTGGCACTGAACGGAGCGAACACCTTCAGTGGCGGCATCAACATCACCGGTGGTTCGATCTCGGTCACCAACGATGCCGCCCTCGGTGCGGCCAGCAATGGCATCACCATGGCCAATGGCGCGGGGCTTTCCGCCAGCGGCGGTCAACTCGCCTCGACTCGCGTGGTCACGCTGACCGGCGGCACCGTGGTGCTGACCGGCAACGGTGTCGGCTATGCCCGTTTCACCGGCACCGGCAACGTCAATGCCGGCAGCGGCGTGGTCATGGGCAATGCCGCCAGCAATTACGACGGGGTGACCAACTTCTATACCGGCGGAACCTATGGCATCACCTCCGTCGGCAATATTGGCGAGGCGAGCGCGGTCGGTGCGCCGACCACGGCGGCCAACGGCCTGATCGTGGTGCAGGCCGGCGGCGGCCTGGGCGGTACGCTCAATTACGGCGGCGCCGGCAATGTGTCCAACCGCGACTGGCGCTTCGCCAACACTTCCAGCGGCGGCAACGCGCTGCGCAACATCGGCACCGGCACGCTGACCCTGACCGGCAATATCGGACTGACCGGCGCATGGACGACCGGCCAGAACTTCCAGGCGGTATCGGGCGACATGCAACTGCTGGGCACGATCAGCAGCACGTCGGACCGCACGGTCTCGTATACCGGCAGCGCGGGCCGCACCATCACCCTCGGCGGCGCCAATACCTACACCGGCCCCTCCACCATCAACACCATCACGGTGGTCGCTTCCGTGCTGGCCGATGGCGGTACCGCCAGTTCGTTCGGCCTGAACAACGTCGGCAACCTCAACCTGCAGAGCGCCACCTTGCGCTATGTCGGCGCGGCCACCTCGACCAACCGCACGCTCACCTCGGACGGCCTCAGCGCGTTCTACAACGACGGCACGGGCGCGCTCTCCTATACCGGCCAGATCGCCTTCGTCAACGGCGGCACCGACACGCTCACCCTTGGCGGCAGCTACGCCGGCGCCAATACGGTAAGCGGCGTCATATCCAACACCGGCAACCTGGTGGTGAACGGCAGCGGCAGCTGGCTGCTGAGTGGCGCCAACACCTACGCGGGCACCACCACCGTGCAGGCCGGCACGCTCACCGCGGGCGGCGCCAATGCGTTCGGCAACTCGAAGGGCCTGGTCGTCAACGGCGGCACGCTGGATTTCAACAACTTCGACATCACCGCGCCTTCGCTCGCCGGCACCGGTGGCACGCTGCAGCTCGGCGGCGGCTCGCTCACGCTCAACGCCGCCAGCGGCACCACCGGTTATGGCGGCGCGATAGCCGGCAGCGGTGGCCTGACCAAGCTCGGCGCGGGCACGCAGACGCTCAGCGGCGCCAACACCTACAGCGGCGCCACTTCCATCGGCGGCGGTACGCTGGCGCTGGACTTCACCGTGGCCGGCGCGCCGGCAAGCCAGATCGTCAGCGCCAGCTCGTCGCTCAACCTGGCCGGCGGCACGCTCTCGATCAAGGGCAAGGCGGGCGCCAACAGCCAGAGCTTCAACGGCCTGAACGTCACTGCCGGCAGCAACCGCATCAGCGCCACCGCCGGCACCGGCGGCACGCTGACGCTGGGCCTGGGCGCGATCAACCGCAGCGGCGGCCTGGTCGATTTCGGCTTCAACACCGGCGGCACCATCACCACCACGCATGCCGACGGCGCGCTCGGCGGCTGGGCCACGGTCAACGGCACGGACTACGCGCAAGTCACCGGCGGCGTGATCACCGCCTTCACCGCGTATGCCAACAAGGACGACGCCAGCACCTGGCTCAACGGCGACATCGTCAGCGACGAAGGCGGCAATGCCAACACGCCGTACTTCGGCACAGTCAACGGCAGTGTCGCGCTGGGTGGCCTCAAGGTCACCGCGCCGTCCAACTCGGGGGTGACCATCGGCGCCGGCAATACGCTGAGCGTGGATGGCAGCATCATCGTCTCGCCGTTGTCGGGTACCGCGTCGCAGGTCTTCCAGGGCGGCAGTATGACCGGCGGAGCCGGTGGCAGTCCGCTGGGTGTGCTGCAGAACGGCGGGGGCGTATTCAGTATCAGCTCCACCATCGTCGATAACGGTGGCGCCACCAGCTTCGCCTCGGGGGGCTCGGGTGCCGGCTCGGTGGCGCTCACCGGCAGCAACACGTATACGGGTGCGACCACGGTCAGCGGCGGCACGCTGAGGATCAACAGCATCGCCGACGGCGGCACGGCGAGTGCGCTCGGCGCGTCGAGCAATGCGTCGTCCAACCTGATCATCGAGAACGGCACGCTGCGCTATATCGGCGCCACCGCCAGCAGCGACCGCGGCTTCACCCTGGTCAATGGCGGCCCGTCGCGCACCATCCAGGTGGACGGCACGGCCAACGTGACCCTCGGCGGCGTGGTCACCAGCCCCGACGACGCCGGCTTCAACAAGACCGGCACCGGCACGCTGACGCTGGCGAATGCGGCCAACGATTTCGTCGGCGTGCTGACGGTGAGCAACGGCACGCTGTCGGTCGGCACGCTGGCCAACGGCGGCACGGCCAGCGGCATCGGCGCCGGTAGCAGCGATCCGGCCAACCTGGTGCTGCAGACCGGCGGCAGCCTGCAATACAGCGGCGCCACCGCATCGACCGACCGCGGCTTTACGCTCGGTTCCGGTGGTGGGCATGTCGACGTCGCGCAGGTGTCCACCACGCTTACCGACAGCGGCACGGTGACCGGCGCGGGTTCGCTCACCAAGGACGGCGCGGGCGTGCTGGTGCTGTCCGGCACCAATACCTACAACGGCGGCAACACGGTCAATGCCGGCATCCTGCGCGCCGGTTCCAACCAGGCGTTCGGCGGCGCCGCCAATGGCTCGGGCGCGGGGCGCCTGACGGTCAATGCGGGTGCGACCGCGGATCTTGCCGGCCACAACGTATGGGTGGGCGGCCTGTACGGCGCCGGCAATGTCACGCTCGGCGCCGGCACGCTGCAGACCAACACCACCGGCAACTTCAGCGGCGCCATCAGCGGCACCGGCGGTGTGTCGATCAACGGCGCCACGCAGACGATGAGCGGCTGCGGCAACACGTATACCGGCGCCACCACGCTCAACTCCTCCACGCTCAGCACCGACTGCCTTGCCAACGGCGGCCAGCCCAGCGGCGTGGGCGCTTCCAGCAGCGCGCCCGCCAACCTCACGCTGTACGGCGGCACGCTGGTTTATACCGGCGCGAGCGTGGCGATCGACCGCGGCATCCTGCTCAGCGGCAACGGCGCTATCAATATCGGCAATGCGGCCACCACGCTCGGCGTCAGCGGCCCGATACAAGGCGGCGGGCAGTTCCAGAAGCAGGGCCCGGGCACCCTGGTGCTGAGCGGCGCCGACACCTACACCGGCGGCACCTACAATCGCGGCGGTATCCTGCGCGCTGCCGCGGCCAACGCGTTCGGCACCGGCTATCTGGCGCTGGACAACACCGCTGGCGTGCTGGTCGACCTCAATAGCTTCAACACCAACGTAAGCTACTTCTACGGCGGCGGCACTACGGGCGGCAATATCGACCTGGGCAGCGCCACGCTCACGGTGACCAACGGTGCCAGCAGCCAGGCGGCAGCCAATTACGCCGGTGCAATCACCGGCACCGGCGGCCTGGTCAAGAATGGCGGCGGCTTCGAATACCTTTCCGGCAGCATCAGCACCTACACCGGCACCAATACGGTCAACGCCGGCTTCTTGCAGGTGTTCAAGCTCGCCGATGGCGGCACCGCCAGCTCCATCGGCGCGTCCAGCGTCGGCGCCGGCAACCTGGTGCTCAATGGCGGCACGCTGATGTACGTGGGCGCCGGCGACAGTACCAATCGCCTGTTGACGCTTGGCGCATCCGCCAGCAGCGCGCTGGATGCCTCAGGTACTGGCGCCGTGCAGTTCACCAACACCGGCGCGCTCGCCTTCAGCAGCCCCAACACCGCGCAGACGGTCACGCTCACCGGCACCAGCACCGGCAACAACAGCCTGGCCCTGCAGCTGTCCGACAACGGCACGGGCAAGACCTCGGTGCGCAAGACCGGCACCGGCACCTGGATCCTGCGCAACCCGGCCAGCACCTATACCGGCATTACCACGATCATCGGTGGCGTGCTGGGCGTGGACAAGCTCGCCAACGGCGGCCAGGTCAGCAGCCTTGGCCAATCCTCCGGTGCCGCCGCCAACCTGGTAATCGGCAGCGGCGCGACGCTGCGCTATACCGGCGCGGGCGACACCACCGACCGCCTGTTCACGCTGTCCACCGGCTCGAGCGTGATCGAGTCCTCCGGCACCGGCGCCATCGTGTTCGCCAACACCGGTTCGGCGGCTTATGCCGGCGCCGGCAACCGCACGCTGGGCCTGGGCGGCACCAACACCGGCCTCAACGTGATGGGCGGCAGCATCATCGACGCCTCCGGCGGCATCACCACGGTGGCGAAGAACGATGCCGGCACCTGGGCGCTCACGGGCACGAATACCTATACCGGCAACACCGTGATCAACGGCGGCATCCTGCAGCTCGGCGCCGGCGGCACCACCGGTTCGATCGCCAGCGCCAACGTCATCGTCGCGGCTGGCACGCTGGCGTTCGACCGTGCCGACACTTCGACCGTGCCCGGCACCATCTCCGGCGCCGGCAACGTGGTGCAGCAAGGCAGCGGCGCCACCGTGCTCACCGCCGCCAACACCTACACCGGCGGCACCACGATTACCGCCGGCACGCTGCAGCTGGGCAATGGCGGCGCCAACGGCAGCATCCTCGGCGACGTGGTGGACAACGGTACGCTGGCCTTCAACCGTTCGGACATCTATACGTTCGGCGGCCTGGTCTCCGGCACCGGCGGCGTGACGCAGCTGGGCAACGGCACTACCGTGCTCACCGGCACCAACACCTATAAGGGCGCGACGACCGTGCAGGCCGGCACGCTGCTGGTCAATGGCGACCAGGCCGGTGCGACCGGCGCCACCACCGTGCAGAACGGCGGCACGCTGGGCGGCAAGGGCATCGTCGGCGGCGACGTGACGGTGGCCAGCGGCGGCGCGCTCAATCCCGGCGATGCCGGCGCGGCGGGCACGCTCACCGTCAACGGCAGCCTGGCCTTGAATGCCGGCGCCGCGATGAATTACCAGTTCGGCCAGGCCAACGTGGTGGGCGGCGCGCTCAACGACCTCACCGTGGTGCACGGCAACCTGAGCCTGGATGGCACGCTCAACGTGGCGGCGACGCCGGGCGGCAGCTTCGGCCCGGGCCTGTACCGCATCATCAGCTACGACGGTTTGCTTGCCGACAACGGCCTTGCACTGGGCACCACGCCGTCCGGCAGCTTCCAGGTGCAGACCTCGGTGGCGCACCAGGTGAACCTGCTCAACAGCGGCGGACTCACGCTCAACTTCTGGGACGGCCCCAGCGGCAATGCCAACAGCACCATCGACGGCGGCAGCGGCGTCTGGCAGAACTCGGCCGGCAATGCCAACTGGGCCGACCAGACCGGCCAGTACAATGCGCCGTATACCGATGGCGAGTTCGGCATCTTCATGGGCGCGCCGGGCACGGTCACGGTGGACAACGGCCTGGGTGCGGTGACCAGCTCGGGCATGCAGTTCGCGGTGAACGGCTACACCGTCGCTGGTGGCGCGCTCACCCTGAGCGGCGCGCCGAACATCATCCGCGTGGGCGACGGCACCGCCGCGGGCGCGGGCATGACGGCGACCATCGCCGCGGTGCTGGCCGGCACCGGCGGTGTGGTGAAGGACGATCTCGGCACCCTGGTGCTGAGCGGCGCCAACACCTATGCCGGCGGCACCACGGTCAACAGTGGCGTGCTGCAGGTGGCGGGCGATGCCAATCTCGGCAACGCGGCGGGCGGTCTGGCCTTCGACGGCGGCACGCTGCGCAATACCGCGGCGATCTCCACTGCGCGCGCGGTGACGATCAACCAGGGCGGCGCCACCTTCGAGACGCAGGCGAACCTGGAGCTGAGCGGCACCGTCACCGGCGCGGGCGGGCTCACCAAGACCGGCAGCGGCAGCCTCACCCTGGACGGCAGCAACACCTATACGGGCGGCACCACCATCAACGCAGGCGGCATCATCGTGTCCAGCGATGCCAACCTCGGCGACGCGAGCGGCGCGCTGACGTTCAACAACGGCGTGCTGGAGAACACCGCCGCCATCACTTCCGGCCGCGCGGTCACGCTTAACGGCGCGGGCGGGCGCTTCCTCAACGATGCCGACCTGACGCTCAACGGCGCCATCGCGGGCGCGGGTTCGCTGAACAAGGACGGCAGCGGCACGCTGATCGTGGGTGCCGACAACAGCTACACCGGCGGCACCCTGATCCAGGCCGGCACGCTGCAGGTAGGCAACGGCGGCGCCAGCGGTTCGCTCCTGGGGGCGGTGGCCAACAACGGCACGCTGGTCTTCAACCGCGCCGACACCCTGGCGTTCGCCGGCCAGATCTCCGGCACCGGCTCGCTGGAACAGCAGGGCGCGGGCACCACCGTGCTCAGCGGCAACAACAGCTACGGCGGCATCACCGCCGTTCGTGCGGGCGGCCTGTTCATCAATGGCGACCAGAGTGCAGCGACCGGCGCCACTTCGGTCGATGCCGGCGGCACGCTCGGCGGCAAGGGCATCGTCGGCGGCGACGTGGCGCTGGCCGACGGCGCCACGCTGAGCCCGGGCGACGTGGGCAGCGCGCCGGGCACGCTCACCGTCAAGGGCAACCTGGGCATGAGCAACGCCAGCAATCTCAACGTGAATCTGGGCCAGGCCAACGTGGTGGGCGGTCCGCTCAACGACCTGGTGCAGGTGAACGGCGACCTCGCGCTGGACGGCACGCTCAACGTGGCGGTGTCTTCCGGCGGCAACTTCGATCCGGGTATCTACCGCGTCGTCGGCTACAACGGCGCGCTTACCGACAACGGCATGAGCATCGGCTCGGTGCCGTCGCCGGATTACTTCCTGCAGACCTCGATCGCGCACCAGGTAAACCTGGTCAACACCGCCGGCCTCAACGTCAACTTCTGGGACGGCAACGGCGCGCGCGGCGATGGCCAGATCCAGGGCGGCGACGGCGTGTGGCAGAACAATGCCGGCAACGACAACTGGACGGTGACCGACGGCAGCATCAACGCGCCGTACCAGGACAACTCCTTCGCCATCTTCAGCGGCACCGGCGGCACGGTGACGGTGGACGGCAGCCTCGGCGCGGTGAACAGCGGCGGCATGCAGTTCGCGGTGGACGGCTATCGCGTGCAGGGCGACGGCATCGCGCTCGGTACATCGCCGACGGTTATCCGCGTCGGCGACGGCACCACGGCCGGCACCGCCATGACGGCGACCATTGCTTCGGTGCTGAGCGGCACTGGTGGCATGACCAAGTCCGATCTCGGCAGCCTGGTGCTGGCGGGCGACAACACCTACACCGGCGGCACCACCGTCACCGATGGCGTGCTGCAGCTGGGCGAGGGCGGCGCGGCCGGCTCGGTCCTGGGCGATGTGGCGAACAACGGCACGCTGGCATTCAACCGCTCGGACAGCTACGCGTTCGGCGGCGTGGTTTCCGGCACCGGCGCGCTGGTGCAGAAGGGCAGCGGCACCACCGTGCTCGGCGGCGCCAACACGTATACCGGCGCGACCACGGTGCAGTCGGGCAGCTTGCTGGTGAACGGCAACCAGTCCGGCGCCACCGGCGCCACCGCGGTACAGAGCGGCGCCACCCTGGGCGGCATGGGCACCATCGGCGGAAATGTAACGGTGGCCGACGGCGCCACGCTGAGTCCGGGCGATGCCGGCGCGGCGGGTACGCTCACCATCAACGGCAACCTCGCACTGGGCGCCAACAGCAAGCTTGCCTACCAGCTCGGCCAGGCCGGCACGCCCGGTGGCGCGCTCAACGACCTCACCGTGGTGCATGGCAACCTCACGCTGGACGGCGCGCTCGACGTGACCGCCACCACGGGCGGCAGCTTCGGCGCGGGCGTGTATCGGCTCTTCAGCTACGACGGCGCGCTGACCGACAACGGCCTCGCGCTCGGTGCGGTGCCGAGCGGCGATGCCTTCGTGCAGACCTCGATCGCCCACCAGGTCAATCTGGTGAACAGCGCCGGGCTGACGCTGAGCTTCTGGGACGGCCCGGGCCACGCCAACGACGGCGCCATCAACGGCGGCACCGGCACCTGGCGCCTGGCCGACAACGACTACTGGACCGACGCCAGCGGCGCGCTCAATGCGCCGTACACCAATGGCACGTTTGCGGTGTTCGGCGGCGCGGGCGGCACGGTCACGGTGGACAACGCCAACGGGCAGGTGAGCGCGTCGGGCATGCAGTTCCAGGTGGACGGCTACCGGGTGACGGGCGGTTCCGTCACCTTGGCCGGCGGCGCCGACACCATCCGCGTGGGCGACGGCACCGCGGCCGGTGCCGGCATGACGGCCACGATCGACGCGGCGCTGACCGGCAACGGCATGCTGGTGAAGGACGATCTCGGCACCCTGGTGCTGACCGGCGTCAACACCTATACCGGCGGCACCACGGTGCGTGCGGGCACACTGCAAGTATCGAACGACGGCAACCTCGGCGACTCCGCCGGCAACCTGTCGATCGACGACGGCACGCTGCACACCACCGGCAACATCCTCAGCAACCGCACGGTCGGCGTAGGCGGCGCCGCCACCATCGACACCGACGACGGCACCACGCTGCAGCTGGCCAACGGCATCGGCGGCAGCGGCAGCCTGACCAAGGCGGGCAACGGCACGCTGGTGCTGGCCGGCACGTCCAACTACGGCGGCGCCACCACGGTGGCGGCGGGCACGCTGGCGGCGGCGGTGGACAATGCGTTCAACGCCGCTTCCGCGTTCACCGTGCAGGGCAATGCCACGCTCGATCTCGCCGGCCACGCGCAAAGCATCGGCGCATTGAGCAACGCCGGCACGGTGCACTTCGGTGCGGCGCCGGGCGCTACGCTGACGGTGCGCGGCGATTACACCGGACAGGGCGGCACGCTGCTGTTCAACACCGTGCTTGGCGACGACAGTTCCGCCACCGACAAGCTGGTGGTCGCCGGCAACACCTCCGGCAACACCGCGGTGCGCGTCAACAACGTCGGCGGCGCGGGTGCGCAGACCGCGCAGGGCATCAAGCTGATCGATGTGCAGGGCACGTCCGGCGGCACATTCGCCTTGCAGGGCGATTACGTGTTCCAGGGCCAGCAGGCGGTGGTGGCCGGCGCATATGCGTATCGGCTGTACCAGGGCACGGCCAATGCGAACGACGGCGACTGGTATCTGCGCTCGGCGCTGGTGAATGGTTCCACCGGACCGACGGATCCGGGCAACCCCGGCAATCCGCAGCCGCTGTACCAGCCTGGCGTGCCGCTGTACGAGGCCTATGCCGGCATCCTGCAGCAGGTCAATACGCTGGGCACGCTGTTCCAGCGCACCGGCGACCGCCTGTGGACCGGCGTGCAGGCCGAGGACAACATGAAACCCGGCGAAGGCCTGTGGATGCGCGTCGAGGGCGGCGACCAGAGCTTCAAGCCCGAGACCAGCACCAGCGCCACGCGCTACGACCTGTCGACCTGGAAAGCCGAGGCCGGCATCGACACCACGCTGAGCGAAGGCGAGGGCGGCAAGCTGGTGGGCGGCGCCACGCTGCAATACGGCCGCTATCAGTCGAATGCGCAGTCGGTATACGGCCAGGGCCGCCTGAAGACGCGCAGCTACGGCATCGGCGGCACGCTTACCTGGTACGGCGAGAACGGTTTCTATGTCGACGGCCAGGCGCGCTGGTCCAGTCTCGATACCGATCTGCGTTCGACCACGCTGGCGCAGTTGCTGGAAGACGGCAACAAGGGCAGCGCGTACGCGCTGGGCGTGGAAGCCGGCCGGCGCTTCCGGCTGGGCGACCAGTGGTCGCTGGTTCCGCAGGCGCAGTTGACGTACGGCAAGGCCAGCTTCGACAGCTTCAACGATGCGTTCGGCGCGCACGTGGCGCAGCAGCAGGGCACCACGACCACCGCACGTGCCGGCGTGATGGCCGATTACCGCAGTGCGCGCCAGGGCGAGTCCGGCTCGGTCGCCACGCACGTCTACGCCATTGCCAACCTCTATCGCAACTTTGGCGGCGATGCGCGCGTGAACGTGGCAGGCACTGACTTCACCTCGCGCAACGAGCGCCTGTGGGGCGGCTTCGGCCTGGGCGCGTCGCTGGACTGGGCGGACGGACGCTATTCGGTCTACGGCGAAGTGCAGGCTTCGACCGGCTTGAAGCACTTCGGGGATTCGCATGCGCTCAACGGGACGTTGGGCTTCCGCATGCGGTGGTGACGGCCCCAAGTCCCTCTCCCGCATGGGAGAGGGACTTTTCTCCGGCTGATGCTTGCGCCAGGCATTCGATCGCGTCTGCTGGCCAGGCGCGACGATCCCCGCCTTTGCGATCCGCATCACGGTCGCTGGCGCGATAACGGCGCAACGATAGACAACGTTGTCATCGCCGTTCGACGGGCGCTGCTGTTCGTATTTTTGGCTTCTTTCATCCAGCCCGGTAAGGGGGTGGATGCGTGAGGCTGCGCGCGGCTGACGGGAAAGAGGGGAATCGTTGTCATACCGGCCGGCGGAGAGCGCGGCCTATCAGCAGCCTTCACTCGGAGACATGTCCATGCCCAGCAAGCAGCATCTGGCGAAGTGGTCCACCCTCGGCATGCGCGCGATCGCCACGGCGACTTTGACCGCGGTGTCCATCGGTGCGCATGCGCAATCGCAACCGGCTTGTTCGGCCGCCTGGAACGCTTCGGCCATTTACGTCGGCGGCGACCAGGCGAGCGAAAACGGCGTCAATTACGCCGCCAACTGGTGGACGCGCGGCGACGACCCGGCCACGCACAGCGGCGCTTCCGACAGCGGCCAGCCGTGGACGGTGGCCGCCAATTGCGGCGGCGGCACCAATCCGCCGCCGCCACCTCCGCCGCCGCCGCCGGTTGGCAGCACTTCCGGCACGATCAACTTCCATCTGCTGCTGGGCGTGGGCAATGCGCAGGACCAGCTGGTTCTCACCGGCGACAACTACACCGACCTGATCGTGTCCAACCTGATCGCCGGCGTGATGTACGGCCATCTGGTGCAGGAGTACTACCCCGGCCTGCAGTTCAACAAGGACTACGTCTACGGCTCGGTGCTGGCGCAGCTGCTGCAGGAAAATATCGCCACGCAGGATTATGTCGGCAGCGGTCCGCTGATCGATCCCTCGCCCGACCAGCAGGCGGTGATGGGCGTGGGGCAGGGCGGTCCGTACCAGATCAACAACTACGCCGCGGACATGGTGTCCGGCAGCTATGCGCCGGCCGGGCATTCGCTGATCAATTACATCGCGATCCAGAAGCATATCGGCTACACCATGGCCACCGCCGCCACGCAGTACAGCAAGCCGACGCCGGCCTCGTTCAACAACAAGTATTACGGGCCGATGCTGACGGCCTATTTCCACTACAACGATTTTGTCGCACTGATCGTGACCGGCACCGGCGAGGGCGGATGGGTCACGCCATGGCAGCCGGCCTTCAACAATGCGCTGGTCAATTTCAAGACGCTGCCGAACAACTTCTTCGACGTGCTGTTGAACGTGGCCTATAACCAGGGCTATTACGGCGGCCTGGTAGGAAGCTACAGCCGGCTGGGGGCGACGGCCACGCCGGCGACGGTGGCATCCGTGGATGCGTACAGCTCGATCTGGGGCGTGCAGGATACGTATCGGCAGTATCCGTACCAGGTGCGTTATTACCTGGACCAGCTGTACGGCAAGCCGATACCGACGACCAGCGCGACCACGCTGGTGGCGCCGGCCAATCACGTGTATGTCAGCGCGGGAACGCTGGGAAGCGTGTTCTCCAGCGTGTTCCAGACCTTGGCTTACGCGAACGCTTCCGGCACTTCGTCCAGCTATATCTCGGCGGCGCAGGCGCAGGCGGCGTTCAATGCGGCGCTGGGGCAGGCGGGTGTGGCCGGCACGGCGAGCCTGGATATCGGCAATGCCGCGGATCGGGCGAAGCTCTTCAGCGTGCTGGAGTTTGCGATCGGGAATCTCGAGAGCAACCTGGGCATGAAGTTCAATGCGACGACGCTTTCGCAGCTCTGACGTGTAGGTTGGGGTGAGCCTGCGGCGAACCCCAACGGGCGCCCGGCCGTGGCGTTCCTGTTGGAGTTCGCTGCGTTCACTCCAACCTACCTTGGGGTGCTGGCTTCGATGTAGGGGGTGGCTGAGAGTGCGGCGTTCACGCCGGCGAAGCCGCGTTCCATCACCCTCGCGAATGCCTCGCGCGCCTTCCGCTTCGCGCGGAAGGCGCGCAGCGCTTCGCCATATGCCACCACCAGCGTGCCGACCAGCATGGTCGCCGCAAGGCGCGCTTCGGGATCGGCGTGCGTGCGGCCGACGGCATCGGCGAGCATCGCCGCCAGATCGTCGGCCAGCGTGCCCTGCAGCTCGCGCGCACGCACGGTGAGTGCGGGGCTGTCGGCGACGGTGCTCCAGAACTGGATGGGGCGCTTGTTGATGCGGAACATCGGGTGCTGCTCATCCAGCAATGCACGCATCAAGGCCTGGAATACCAGCACAGGCGGCTGGTCTCCGTTGGCGGCGATGGCCTGGCGCACCAGCTCACGGCTTTCGTCCTCGCGGTCGAACACCATGTCTTCCTTGCGCGGGAAGTAATTGAACACGGTTTTGCGGGAGACGCCGGCTTCCTGTGCGATCTCGTCCACGGAGACGTTCTCGAAGCCGCGTTCGACGAAAAGCAGCGTCGCCACGTCCGAAATCATCTGGCGCGTGGCTGCCTTCTTGCTGTCCCGCAGACCGGGTGGATTTGACATGTCGATGCTCGTCCCGCAAAACTTACACTCAGTGTAACATTTTGGCCGGGCATCCGACACCTCCTTCAATCCGGCCTCCGCCCAAGGAAATCGCCTTGATCTACGACGTCGTTATCGCCGGAGCCGGCCCGGTCGGCCTGTTCCTCGCCTGCGAGCTGCGCCTGGCCCATGTCTCGGTGCTGGTGCTGGAGCAGGCCGAGGATCCGCATTCGCCGCTGAAGCGCCTGCCGTTCGGCATGCGCGGCCTGTCCGCGCCTACCATCGAAGCGTTCTATCGCCGCGGTCTGCTGGACGGGATTCCCGTGCCGAAACTTTCAAGGGATGGTGCCAACGGCACGGCAGCGGCGCATTGGCTGGGCCAGCCGCGCCAGCCGGCGGGGCATTTCGCCGGCATCCAGTTCTATCAGGACCAGGTCGACACTTCGAAGTGGCCGTACCGCCTGCCCACGCCGGCGGGCACCAGCATGATGATCGAGCTGGAATCCCTCGAAGCCGCTTTGGCCGCGCGTGCGAACGCGTTGGGAGCGGAGGTGCGGCGTGGCTTTGCCGTCGACGGCTTCGAGCAGTCGGATGACGGCGTGGCCATTCGCGCGGGAGGCGAAACTTTTCACGGACGCTGGCTGGTCGGCTGCGATGGTGGACGCAGCAAGGTGCGCAAGCTGGGCGGCTTCGAGTTTGCCGGCACCGATCCGGAATTCACCGGTTACTCGGTCGAAGTCGAACTCGCTAATCCGGACCAGCTCCGCTCCGGGCGCCATTACACCGCCACGGGCATGTACACCTACACGGCACCCGGAACGATCGCGATGGTCGACTTCGACGGCGGTGCTTATCACCGCACCCATCCGGTCGCGCACGAACACGTGCAGGCCGTGCTGCGCCGCGTCTCCGGCGTGGAGGTCACCGTCACCGCCCTGCGCCTGGCAACCACCTGGACGGATCGCGCCAGACAGGCGACGGCATATCGCAACGGACGCGTGCTGCTCGCCGGCGACGCCGCGCACATCCATTCGCCGCTGGGCGGGCAGGGCCTCAACCTCGGTATCGGCGACGCGATGAACCTCGGATGGAAACTCGCCGCCACCATCCACGGCCACGCACCCGAAGGTCTGCTCGATACCTACACCAGCGAACGCCATCCGATAGGCGCCAAGGTGCTGGACTGGTCGCGTGCGCAGGTGGCGCTGATGCGGCCGAGTGCCAGCTCGCGTGCGCTGGAGGCGATCATCCGCGACCTGATCGATACGCGCGACGGCGCGACGTATTTCGCCGAGCGCGTATGGGGCGTGGCGCTTCGCTATGACCTCGGCGAAAGCCACCCGCTGATGGGATATAGCGCGCCGGATTTCGAGCTTGCCGATGGAACCAGGCTTGGGGAATGGCTGAAAGCGGGCAAGGGCCTCGTCGTCGATTTCGATGCAAGCGCACCGCTTCAAGCGTTGGCGGAACGTTGGGGCGATCGGGTCGCCTATATCTCAAGCCATGCGAAAAACAGCCTGGGCGTGAGCGCTGTCCTGGTCCGGCCCGATGGTTTCGTCGCCTGGGCGAGCGAAGGCATGCCGCATTCTGGCGAAGCGGAGAACGCAGCCGCTCGATGGTTCGGTCAGCGCGTCGACTGACAGCCGGGCCAACTCACTTCCACGGCTGCGCTGCCCGCGGAGCCGAGAGGGTAGCGCCTGCCTGCGCTTCGTCATCGAACGCCTTTCGCGCCGCGGTGATGGTTTCCTTGTTCGTCTCCGCCCACATCACCAGGCCCATCACCGGCCCCAGCAAACCCTTCGCCAGTTCCGTCAACTCATAATCCACTCGCGGCGGGATCGTCGGATACATCGTCCGCGTCACCAGGCCATCGCGCTCCAGCGTGCGCAACGTCAGCGTCAGCATGCGCTGCGAAATCCCCGTTACATCCCTGCGCAGTTCATTGAAGCGCCGCGGCCCGTCGCGAAGCATCGCGATCACGAACAAGCTCCATTTGTCGGCGATGCGGTCGAGGATTTCGCGCGTGGCGCGGCAGTTGTCGACGGTGGGACGGGTCGCCTCGGTGATGCCGGTGTGCGTCGGTGACATGCATGTGCCTTCTTGTGGGACGGGGAACGGCGTCCATACCATCCCTGGTGTGGTTCGGTAACTCACGAATCATTAGTTACCTGGTTCCTATTCTACCCTTAAGGAATATTCAATGACTTACAAAAAGACTATCGCCATTTTCGGCGCCGGTCCGGGCCTCGGCGCGTCGCTGGCGGCCCGGTTCGGCAGAGATGGCTATCGGGTGGCGCTGGTGGCGCGCCGGGCAGCCCCGTTGCAGGAGCGCGTGGCCGAGTTGGCAAGCGCCGGCATCGAGGCGGCGGCGTTTACCGCGGACCTCGGCCAGCTCGACGGCATCCCCGCACTGGTCCAGGCAATCGAGCAGCGCTTCGGCGCAATCGACGTAGCCGTCTACGCGCCGGTGCCGTCGATCTTCGACTTCATTCCCGCGGCGGAGGTATCCGCATCGGTCCTGAAGTCGGCCGCCGACGTTTTCATGTATGGGCCTGTGGAAGTGGCGCGTGCGGTTCTGCCCGCGCAACTGAAGCGTGGCGAAGGCGCGGTGGTCATCGTCAGCGGTCTTTCCGCCGTGCTTCCCGTGCCGGGCTTGACCGCCTTCAGTCCCTTGATGGCGGCGGCGCGCAACTATGCGCTCGCGCTGAATGCCGAGGCGAAAGGCCAGGGCATCTATGCGGCCTCAGTGAGCATCGGCGCGATGATCGATCGTTCGGCAGGCAAGCTCGCACTGGAAGCGCAAGGGATCAAGCTCGAAGGCGACCTGCCCACCATGGATCCGGACGACATCGCGCAGGAGATCTGGACGCTGGTCGCCGAGCGCGGGCGCAACGAGGCGATCCTGCCGCCGCTGCCGCAGGCGTGATGTCCACGCGATGAGCATCGGCGCGCCGTGGCGGCCAGGTTGAAAATCTTCCACAAGCAGCGACCGGCCGATTGACCATGGCGCGCCAGCCGGGCGGATAATCTGCCGATTGTCCAGGCAGGAGATCCGCCTTGCTTTTCTATTGCGGCACGAAGAACGCATCGAGCTGGTCGTTGCGCGCATGGCTCGCGCTGAAGGAGGCGGGGCTGGCTTTCGACGAGGTGGACATCGATCTGCGCCAGCCGGCGCGCGGCGAAGCGCTGGCACGCGTCGGGCGCGTTTCCCCGACGGCGGCCGTGCCGGCTCTGATCGATGGCGACACGGCGATCTTCGACTCGCTGGCCATCATGGAATACGCCAACGAGCTCGGTGGTGGCCATCTCTGGCCCGCGGAGGCGAAGGCCAGGGCGGTGGCCCGTTCGCTGCTTGCCTGGCAGCACAGCGATGTCGGACGCATTTGCCCGGCGTTGTCGTTCGAGAGCGTCTTCTACCCGCAAAAAAGGCAGGCCTCCGAGGCTGAGAAAATCGCGGCGGAACGATTGCTCACGGTATGGGGCGATTATCTCGACCGCTCGGGCGGCCCGTTCTTGATGGGTGCGCCATGCCTGGCCGATCTCGGTTTCGTACCTACCGTCATGCGCATTTTCAGCCATGTGGAAGTGCCCGCGCGCTGGCGGCATGTGAAGGCGTGGATGGATGCGCTGCTGCAGCGGCCGGCGGTCGTCGAATGGATGGCGGCGGCCAGGATCTTGCCGCCGGTCCATTTGCCGGATTATCTCGGCGATACCGCGGGGCCGGCTTGAATCCGATGGCGCCCGTGCATCGGTGCTCAGCGCGTGCCGATGCCTCGGGCGAGCTTCGCCAGGGTACGCAGCAACGGCTGGTACAGATGTTCGGGCGTATTGCCGTACCCCAGCACCAGGCCGTTGTCGGCTGAGCCTGGCTTCCTGATGAACGAGGACAGCGCGAGTGCACCCACGCCGTGCGCTCGCGCTGCGCCGACCAGTTCGCGATCCGGATAACGTGCCGGCAGCCGCACCATCAGATGCAGGCCGCAGGGTCCGCCCTCGACCTGATGTTCGATGGAAAAAACGCGTTCCAGTGCCTGTAGCAGCGCCTGCCGCCGGTCGCGATACAAGCGCCGCATGCGCCCTAGGTGGCGCGCGTACTCGCCGCTGTCGATGAAATCGGCGAGCGCCAGTTGCGCATGGCGTTGCGCACCGCGCTGCAGTTCGCGCAGCGCATCGGCGACGACGGGCATCAAGGCACGCGGCAGTACGAGGAAGCCGATCCGCAGCGCGGGAAACATGGTCTTGCTGAAGGAGCCCAGGTACAGCACGGGTGCATCGGCCACGAGGCCTTGCATCGCGCCCACCGGTTCGCCGGTGTGGCGAAACTCGCTGTCGTAGTCGTCCTCGATCACCCAGGCGCCATGGCGGCGCGCCGTTTCAATCAGCGTGAGGCGGCGGGCGACCGAGAGCACCGCGCCGGTGGGATATTGATTGGACGGCGTCGTATAGATGATCCGCGGCGCCGGCGCGTTCGCCTCGGCAGCCTCCACGCACATGCCTTGCGCGTCGACGCGCACCGGTACCACCTCCAGGTCGCCGGCATGCATGGCCGTGCGGGCACCGCGATAGCCGGGTTCCTCGGTCCAGGCCACGTCGCCCGGATTGGTCAGCAACTGCATGCACAAGGCCAGCGCGTCCTGCGCGCCTTCGGTCACCACGATCTGGGCCGGTTCGCAGTGCACGCCGCGGGTGACGGCGAGATGCCGCGCGATCGCCGCGCGCAATGCGGGTTCGCCGGCCGGGTCGCCATAGCCCAGTGCGGCGGGGCCGCGGTCGCGCATGGCGCGATCGAGTGCGCGCCGCCATGTGCCGGTGGGGAATTGCGCGAGCGCCGGCACGCCGGGCCGGAAATGGCCGCCCTCGTGCGCGGGTGGCGTGGCTGCGCGTGGACGCAGGTTCGCCACCCTGCGCGCAACCACCGGCGGCGCCGCCGCCTGCCTGGTGCGCGCCGGCCGGGTCAGCTCGGTGACGCGCGTGCCGCGCCGGTCGGATTGCACGAATCCTTCGGCCAGCAGTTGCTCGTAGACGGCCATGACGGTGTTGCGCGAGATGCCGAGCGCCTCCGCCAGCGCGCGTGTTCCCGGCAAGGGACTGCCGGCCGGCAGCGTGCCGCCGAGCACGGCTTCGCGCAGCCGCAGCAGCAATTGGCGTTGCAGCGATGGAGCGCTGCGGGCGCGCGATAGCGGTGCATCCAATGGCTGCTGGCGGGTCGGACGGTGGGCACGGGGAAGCGTCATCGTGTGGCACCATAAAACTGCCATGATCTGGCGCTTTTCATGGTACCTAGGCCTGCCTACGATCTTCAAACACGCCGGCCCGCCGCCGGCTCCACCCAGCGAGACCGCGCCTTGTCCCACACCGCCAACACCTACGGACAACCCATCGGACTGCCCGTGCCCGGCTGGACCCCACGCCCGCGCCCCGGCCGCGTGACGCTCGACGGCCGCTACTGCCGCCTCGAACCGCTCGATGCGCAACGCCACGGGGCCGAGCTGTATGCCGCCTACGCCATGGCTCCCGACGGGCGCGACTGGACCTATATGTCCGTCGGTCCGTTCGAGGACGAAGCCAGTTACCTGGTCCACGCGCACAAAGTGGAAGCGAGCGCGGACCCGTTGCATTACGCGGTGATCGATCGCGCCAGCGGCCGCGCGGTCGGCACCCTTGCGCTGCTGCGCATCGACCCGGCCAACGGCTCGATCGAAGTCGGCTTCGTGGCGTTCTCGCCGGCACTGAAGCGCACGCCGGTATCGACGGAAGCGCAATACCTGCTGATGACTTATGTATTCGACGGGCTGGGTTACCGCCGCTACGAATGGAAATGCGACGACCTCAACGCGCCTTCGCGCGCGGCCGCCGCACGGCTCGGCTTCCAGTACGAAGGCACCTTCCGCCAGGCCGTCGTCTACAAGGGGCGCAACCGCGACACCGCATGGTTCGCCATGACGGACCGCGATTGGCCGGCGCTGTCGGCGGCTTTCGACGCCTGGCTGGCGCCTGCCAATTTCGACGAGCAAGGCAACCAGCGCCGCTCGCTGGCGGCGATTCGCGCCGAACAGGCGTAACGCAGGGGAGGGGGTGCCCTGCGGAACGGCAACCTTCCTGTGACAAAATCCGCCCACGCGTGCTTCATTCCGAAGCACCCAAGGGCCTGTGCACGCATGAAACACCCAAGCCACGCCTTGCTCGCGCGCTGCGTCGTGCTGGCTGCCCTGCTATGCCTGCACGGCTGCGCCATGGTCGGCGTCAGCCGCATCAATGCCCACGATTCGGTGAGCGAGCAGCGCGGCGACGTGATCAGCACCGGGCGCCTGAGCGACCAGACCGTGCAGTCGCTCAACGTGGTGGCGCTGGCGGCGCGCGATTGCGAGCGGGCCTTTCCGGCCTGCGTGGACACCGTGCTGCATTCGCCGGGCCTGGACGACGAGCAGCGGCTGTCCGCGCTGTCCGAACTGTGGCTGGGCCTGGCCATCCGCACCGACCGCAGCACGCGCGATACCCAGATGAGCGACCAGGCGCTCGATGCCTACCTGCAGGCGGGGCGCTACGCCTATGCCTACCTGTTCTATACGAAGCGCCAACCCTCCGAGCGCTCCTTCGAATTGCGCCAGGTGCGGGTGATCGGCTTCTACAACTTTGCCGTACAGCGCTCGATGACGCGCTTCTTCCAGGAGCTGCCACGGCTGGAGCGGCATGCCAGGCATGCCGAGCTGGCCGGCTGGCATGTCACCGGCAACGAGCCGGCGGTGCGCTGGGCAGGTGCGGCTACCGATCCGGCGGAGCTGATTCCCGCCTCGACGCTGCGCTTCAACGGCGTGCGCAATGTGTACCGGCGCGACGGTTTCGGTTCGGAATTCGTAGCGGTGGCGCCGCCGGACGCGCCATCCAGGGATGTGCCGTGGCGCGATCCCGATTATGTGTCGATGACCGGCGCCATCCTGTTCGACGGCGCCAACCTGGACGAAGTGCGCGCCACCAGGCGGGCGACGGTGCAGGTCGAGGATCCCTATCACGACGACACCATGACCGTGGCCGGGCACGAGGTGCCGCTGGCCGGCAACTTCACCGCGGCCTACGGTGTGTGGCTGGCGCGTTCGGGCTTCGCCACGCAGTCGATCCGTTCGCTGCTGGGCAGGGAAGGCGGCATCCAGACGCCGCGCGTGCTGCTGATGCAGCCTTACGATCCCAGCCGCATGACCGTCGTCATGCTGCACGGCCTGGCCAGCAGCCCGGAGGCATGGATCAACGTATCCAACGAGGTGATGGGCGACGAGGAGCTGCGCAGCAATTACCAGGTGTGGGAAATCTATTACCCGACCAATGCGCCGATCGCGGTGAACCTCGCCAATATCCGCAAGGCGCTCGACGCCACCTTCCAGCATTTCGATCCGGGCGGGCAGGCGAGGGCTTCCCATAACGTGGTGCTGATCGGCCACAGCATGGGCGGCGTGATCGCGCGCCTGCTGGTGTCCTCCAGCGGCGACAAGCTGTGGAGCCTGATGCCGGCGCGCGACAATCTCTCGAAGGCAAAGCAGGCGCGCCTGCGCGAGCGGCTGGCGCCGTATCTGCAGTTCACGCCGATGCCGCAGGTGACGCGCGCGGTATTCCTGGCCTCGCCGCAGCGCGGTACGCCGTATGCGCAGAACACGCTGGCGCGCTGGATGGCCAACCTGATCCGCCTGCCGGCCAATGTGCTGAAGGAAGTGGCGGGCGTGGCCGACCTGCTGAAGGACGGCGAGGGCGGCACGCCGGTGCGCATTCCCAACAGCGTCGACAACCTCAGCGATACCGATCCTTTCATCATGGCCGCGGCGGATCTGCCGATGTCGCCCGCGGTGCGCTACCACACCATCGTCGGCGTCTATACGCCGCCGGGGCCATTGGCTGACAGCAGCGACGGCGTGGTGCCGTACAAGAGCGCGCACCTGGAAGGTGCCGAGTCGGAGTTGGCAGTGCCTTCGTGGCATAGCGTGCAGGAGACGCCGGCGGCGATTCTGGAGTTGCGGCGGATCCTGCGCGTGCACATGGCGGCGACCGGAGCGCAGCGCTGAAGCCAGCGCGAACCCGCCTGGGCTGCCCGGCTTACGCATAGCTGTCTTTTAAGCGCTGTTCCCGGCCTTATGGACGATGGCGCCGATCGGCCGATGCGCCTATCGTCCCCGCACGCATATGCAACCTATGCGTACTTGCGCGAGCGCTGGTCGGCGCAGCCGATCTGGGCGTTCTACCGGGGGCGCGGTCACCTATCGATACGAACGGGAGACCCAGTGCTATGCAGACTCGATTGCTTTTCGCCATGGCTTCCATGGCGTTCGCCACGTGCGCCCTGGGCGCATCGCCAGCCACGCTGAAACTGCAACGCGGCGGTACCACGGTGCCGGTCACCACGCCGCTGGGCGGCGCACCGATCACCAGCCTGGAACTGGACCCGGCGACCAGCGCCGGCGATGCCGATTCGGGCGACGTGGGTGACGTCGGCTCGAAACCGGTGATCAACCGCGGCCTTCCGCACAGGAATGCCGGCAGCAACCGGCAGGCGAATGCGAAGCGGGCCAAATCCAGCCCCGAATTGCTCGGCGGCTTCGACGGCCTGAATTTCCACGATCAGCGCTATGCCAATGGCGGCAACCAGTTTTCGATCGAGCCGCCGGATCAGGGCCTGTGCGCGGGCAACGGCTTCGTCGTGGAAAGCGTCAACGACGTGATGGCCATCTACGGCAGCGCCGGCAACAAGCTGGTCGGGCCGGTCGATCTCAACACCTTCTATCACTATCCGGCGGCGATCAATCGCGCCACGGGCGCCTATGGACCGGAAATCACCGACCCCAGCTGCTACTACGATGCGGGCACGCGGCGCTGGTTCCATGTCGTGCTGACGCTGGACCGCTTCGGCACCACGTCGTCCTTCGCCGGCACCAATCACCTGGACATCGCGGTCAGCCAGACCGCCGACCCCACCGGCGCCTGGAACATCTACCGCTTGCCGGTGCAGAACAACGGCACGCAGGGCACGCCCGATCACGCCTGCGCGGGCGGCTTCTGCCTGGGCGACTATCCGCATATCGGCGCCGACGCCAACGCGATCTTCCTGACCACCAATGAGTTCGCGCTGTTCGCCGACGGCTTCTATGGCGCGCAGATCTACGTGCTTTCCAAGCAGGCGCTGGCGTCGGGCCAGCCGGCGAATGTGGCGATGTTCAACGGCGGCGATCCGGATATCCCGGCGCCCGCATTCACGGTATGGCCGGCCATCTCCTCCGGCGGGCAATACGCCGGCGGCCAAAACGGCACCGAATACCTGCTGAGTTCCGATGCCGTGTTCTACGACTCGGGTACGTCCAACACCTTGTGGCTGTGGACCGTGACGAATACGCGGGCGATCGACACCACGCCGTCAGCCGTGTCGCTGAACGTGGCACCGCTGACCGTGCAACCGTATGCCGTGCCGAGCAGTCTTGCGAAGCAGAAGCCAGGCAGTACGCCGTTGCGCGATTGCTTTGCGCTGACCGGTTGCGCACCGGCCTACCTCGGCTATCCGAACTTCGTCTATCCCGCGCCACGCGACCTGGCGGTGAACGACTCGCGCATGCAGCAGGTGAGCTATGCCAACGGCAAGCTGTGGGGCACATTGGATACCGACGTGCTGCTCGGCGATGGCAGCCATGGTTCGGGCATCAACTACTTCGTGATCAATCCGGATTCCGGCGGCATCTTCGCCAACGGCACCCTGGCCTTGCCCGATGCCAACCTCACCTACGGCGCGGCAGCCGTGACACAGAGCGGGCGGGGCGTGATCGCGTTCACCGTGGTCGGACCGAACGATTATCCGAGCGCGGGCTATGCCAGCCTGGATGCGAAGGCCGGCGCGGGCGACGTGCATATCGCCGCGGCGGGCGCGGGTCCGTGGGATGGCTTTACCGGCATTCCCTACCTGGGCGACAACCGTCCGCGCTGGGGCGATTACGGCGCGGCCGCGGCCGACGGCAATACGATCTGGCTGGCTTCGGAGTACATCGCGCAGACCTGCACGCTGGCGCAGTACCTGACGCCGCCGCTGTTCCAGTGCGGCGGCACGCGCGGCGCGCTGGGTAATTGGGCGACGCGGGTTTCGGCGATCGGGCTCTGAGTTCCAAGAGGAGAAAACAGCGGGCGCGGTGAAAATACTTCACCGCGCCTGTTCCATTTCCAAGCGCTGCTTATCGCAATTCAGTAAAAACGCGGCTCGTAGATAAGCAGATCGACCTGGTAAGTGCCGCCGAGCTGCTCGGGCCTGAGATCAGGGAAGCGCGCCCATAGCCCCTCCGCGAGTTCGAAGACCCCGGCCATCGCGCTGCCCACGGCCTGGCGATAAAGGTGCCACTCCGTCTTGTCGCTTTTTTCCTGCACAAAAGCCGCGGTTTCGTCCAGCCGGCCGACGATCTGCAGGAACACCACGTTCAAGCGCTCGGCGTCATCCCTGGTCATGGCGTTTCTTCTCCGTTTCAGGTTTCGATCCATGACCTCAAGCTTATGCTCTTTATCCCCGCCGCACCGCCAGAAAGCGGCTGTTGCGCAGCAACCCCGCCGAGACCAGCGACACCAGCACCCCGATCGGGAAGATCTCCGCGAAGGTCATCGGCAGGCGGTACATGGGGTTCGCGTACTGGACCTTGAACGCCTCCATCTCGGTGGTCAGTTTCGCCAGCGCCTCGGCGCTCGCGCCCTTGGCCTTCTGGCTGGCGATGATGGCCTGCGCGTAGGAGCTGGCGAAATCCATATGCATCATCGACTGCACCGCTTCCCACGCGGCCACGTAGAAGATGCCGGCGATGAAGCTGATGCCCAGCCCGACCCCGAGCGCGGGCCAGAAGCCGATCACCCCGCCGCGGTCCACGTCGCGGTGCCTCTTGATGCCGACGAACACCGCGCTCAGGGCGATCAGCATGGTGGTGTAGCCGACCACCATGCCGTACTTCAGCGGCGGCATGCCGGAGAACAGCACGAAGGTGGCGAGTTCGAAGCCGCCGACGACCAGGCCGGCGATCAGGCCGTACTTCAGGATGGTGCGCAACACGGTGCTGCTCCTCAGCGATGGATGGTGGCGCCATTGGCCGCGATCCGGCGTCCTGCGGCAATCGCCCGAATGGATGATTCGGGTGTTTTCACCTCAAAAGCAGCGGCCTCAGGGCACGATGCCCAGCTCGCGTGCCCGCCGGATGGCGTCGGTGCGACGCTTTGCCCCGAGTTTTTCGAACAGCCGCGCCACGTGGGTCTTCACCGTGTTCGGCGATACGTGCAGGTGCGCGGCGATCTCCTTGTTGGAGTGGCCGGCGGCCAGTTCGTGCAGCACTTCCAGCTCACGGCCGCTGAGGCCCAGCGCCGTCTGCGCCTTGGGGTTGCCGTCGAAGGCGGGGGCTTCGGCGGGCCTGGCGAATACCCGTACCCCCAGCACGATGCCGAGCACCAGGAAGGCCGCGGCGATCAGGAACACATAGATGTCGCCGGAGTGCAGGCGCGCCATGCGCTGGTAGTCCAGCCACTGCAGGGCCAGCGTTCCCGCCGCCAGCAGTGCGCCGTAACCTGCCACCCGCTTCCACATCGCTGCCCCCGGCTCCCCTTGAGAGGGGCATCTTAGCGCCGGGGCGCGAGCGGCAGCGGGGCGCCGCGCTTACTTCTCCAGCGCCAGCAGCAACTGCTGGCGTCCGGCTTCCAGGATCTCCTCGGCCAGCGCCGGATCCGCCTCGGCCACCGCGCGCGACAACACCAAGGCGCCCACCAGCTGGCTGAAAAGCGCCACCGCCAGCTGGCGTTTCGCTTGCGGGTCGCCGTTGTCGATCAGGCTTGCCAACTGCTCGATATTCCATTGCAGGCCGTGCGCATACGACTGCCGCGCCTCCGCGCCGAGGCGGCGCACGTCGCCGGCATACGCGGTGAGCGGACAGCCCTGCTCGATATTGGCCAGGTGCTCCTTCGACAGGTACCACTCCACGTGCCGCTTCACCGGCGCGGCCTTGGCGGCTTTGGCGGCCTGCAGGCCGCAGTTGAACAGGGTGGCGCCGTCTTCCATCGCCTTGTCGATCACGGCGGCGACCAGGGCGTCCTTGGATTTGAAGTGGTTGTAGAAGCCGCCCTGGGTAAAGCCGGCGGCCTTGGTGAGCTCGGCCAGGCCCACCGCGGCGACGCCGCGTTCGCGGAACAGCTTCTCCGCAGCTTCGACAATAGCCTTTTTGTTTTCAATGGCTT
This sequence comes from Dyella marensis, assembly GCF_049532885.1. Lineage (NCBI taxonomy): Bacteria > Pseudomonadati > Pseudomonadota > Gammaproteobacteria > Lysobacterales > Rhodanobacteraceae > Dyella > Dyella marensis. The sequence goes on along the minus strand of NZ_CP064029.1, from coordinate 2,705,379 downwards.
GCTGCTTGGTGACGCCCATGGGCGTGCTCCTTTCCGGTGGCCGTCTATCGGACCGATTAAAAAATACGATGGTGATCGCCATTGACAATCATCCGGGCGCGAGCGGATTCTACGCCCCGTCAATGGTGATCGCCATTGTGAATCCCCTCCTGCAAGGACACCTCTCATGAAACTCAGCGGCAACACCATCTTCATCACCGGCGGCGCCTCCGGCATCGGCCGCGGCCTGGCCGAAGCGCTGCACCGGCGCGGCAACAAGGTAATCATCGCCGGGCGCCGGCGCGGGCATCTCGATGCCGTGATCGCAGCCAACCCCGGCATGGAGGCGGTCGAACTGGACATCACCGATCCGGCCAGCATCGAGCGCGTCGCCGCGCAGCTGGTGCGCACGCATCCCGATCTGAACGTGCTGATCAATAACGCCGGCGTGATGCAGATCGACAGCGTGGGCGGCAAGGTCGACGACGCCATGCTCACCGCAACTGTCGACACCAATGTGCTCGGTCCGATCCGCATGACGTCCGCACTGATCGAGCATCTGAAGACCAAACAGAACGCGGTGGTTGCGTACACCAGCTCGGTGCTGGGCTTCGTGCCGCTGGCGGTGTCGGGTGTCTATTCGGCGACCAAGGCGGCCTTGCATTCCTATGTGCTGTCGCAGCGCTTCATGCTGCGCAACACTGGCGTGCGCGTGCTGGAGATCGCGCCGCCGTGGGTGCGCACCGAGCTGCTCAACAGCCAGGAGGCGGAGCAGGCGATGCCGCTGGACGAGTTCATCGCCGAGACCATCGAGGTGCTGGGCACCGATGTGGACGAAGTGCTGGTGGAGAACGCCAAGGCGTTCCGCGCCAACGTGGGGCCGAACGAGCATGGCTTCGTCAACGGCTTCAACGAGCAGGCCATGGCGCTGTTCGGCGCTGCCTGAAAGACATAAACGCTGAAGCAGGGAAGGGCCGGTTTCTCTTGCGGGAGGATCCGGCCCTTCGCCGTTTTATCCGGATGGCGATATGGCCAACCGGTTGCCGCCACTGACTTCTGGCCCATAGGCAGCGGCGGCGGGCGGGTAGTCCAATGCCGGCCTTGGCTTCCCCCGATTTCCGTTCCCGATTTTCCGGCTCGTCGTGCTCGTGAACATCCACTTGGGAGGGGATATGCGTACATCGCTCGTACTCGCATCGATCTGCGTCGCCTTGATCGCCACCGCGGCACAAGCCAAGGAAATCGGCGACTACAGCAAGCTGCCCAAAGACCTCGCCGCCGCGGCTACCGCTTACGACGTCGCGCAGTTCAAGGCCGACAAGGCCGAACTCGAACGCGTGCTCGCCGACGATTACACGCTGGCCGGCACCGCCGGAAAGAACCTGACCAAGGCGCAGTTCATCGCCGACCAGACCGCGCCCGGCAACAAGACCATCTCGGTCAATCTCTACGATCAGGTCAGCAAGGTGTGGAGCGATGGCGCGGTGCTCGCCGGCATGGTGGATGCGAAGGGCAGCAGCCAGGGCAAGGAGTTCACTTTCCGCGGACGCTTCGTCGATGTGTGGGCGAAACGCAACGGGCAGTGGCAGGTGATCTTTACGCAGATCCATCCGGTCAAATAAGCACGCTTGAAGCGGCATGCGCAGTGCGAAGGCCCGCGGCAGACGCGGGCCTTTTTTAATGCGCCGATGCCGTGGTTCCGGCGGCCCTTGCGTTTACATATACAGCATGTATAGTCAATGTATCCGCCACGCTGGGGCCATCCGATGTCATACGTATTAGTCGTCGCCATCTCTCTCCACGTTCTCGCCGCCGTGTTCTGGGCAGGCAGCACCGCCGCGCTGGCACGCACCGGCGGCAGTGAAACGAAGCGCCTGTTCCGGCCGCAGATGGGAGCTGCCGCGGTTGCCATTCTTACGGGCGGCTATCTGTGGCATACGATCCATCAAGGAGCCCTCGGACCGATGGAGCGCAGCCTGATGATCGGCGCGTTGAGCGCCTTCGCAGCGCTGATCGTGCAGGTGGCGGTGGTGGGCGGCGCCTTGCGCGAGGCGCGCGCCGAAGCTGGCGATGCCGTCTTGCCCGCGCGCGTCCTGATCGCGCATCGCGTCGCTGCCGGCCTGCTGATGATTGCGATCGTGACGATGGCAGCAGCGCGTTACGTCTGATCTGCCTGGCGCTGGTGACCGCGCCGGCTCTCGCATAAATGCGGATACGGCGCTTGGCGATCGGTTGACAACTGCGGCCTGGAAGACGCCATAAGCGGTGCCAGTCCGCCGCAAGAATTTGGATCGCTCCAATCGAAAAAGCAGGTTCTCTCGCCGATTCGTATGATTCACGACCCAGTTCGCACTTCTTTGCGTAAACCGTAGATTGTCACGTTTCATTGACCGCCCCGCGTGATAGCGTCCCCCCGCCGTCGAATAGGGGCTCGGCGGCTATTCCTGTTAACTCGTTTGCACAGAAGCGCATCGCCGGTGCGGCGTAGGTTCTTGCCTGTTTTCCGACAGGCAGGAATGGGGACGGCTTGCTTCTCACAATCGTATTTGCAAGCAAACGTTCCTGTTTTGGGGAGTGTTTCGCGCTGCCCGGTGGTTTCTCATAACCCTTTGGAGAACACCGCAAATGAATAGTGCAAAGATGGGGCAAAAGCGTGCATGTCTGTGGCTCGCCGTGATGGGGCTGATCGGCGTAACCAGCGTGCATGCAGCTGATATGAAGCATCTCCAGGCGCAAAACCTGGGTGCTGCGCCGGGCAATCAGCTCGCCGCGAAGCTGGGCCTGAGCGCCGACAACACCTTCGTCGCGGGCAGTGCGGTCAAGACCGTGCAAGGCACGCAGAAGGTGCGCATGCAGCAGTACTACAAGGGCGTGCCGGTCTACGGCCGCAGCATCGCGGTCGAGCAGGACGCGGCCGGCAACTCGCTGACCGCCGACGGCGCCGTACTGCAGAACGTGCAGGTGGACCTGAGCTCGGTCACGCCGCGCTTGAGCACGGCGCAGGCCTTGTCGGCGCTGCGCGCCACCAAGGGCTTCCTGCCGACCAGCGCGACGGCGCCGCGCAACGAGCGCGCCGACCTGTACGTGTATCCGGATGCCAGCGGCCGCGCGCGGCTGGTGTACCTGACCTCGTATGTGGTCGACAGCCCCAAGGCCTCGCGCCCGACGGCCATCGTCGACGCCAACACCGGGCAGGTGATCAAGCAGTGGGAAGGCCTGACCAATGCCAATGCCACCGGCCCTGGCGGCAACGCCAAGACCGGCATGTACCAGTACAACGGTACGCAGTATCCGTATCTCAATGTCACGCAGTCGGGCAGCACCTGCACGTTCCAGAACGCGAACGTGAAGACCTACAACATGAACCACTCCACCAGCGGCACCGGCACGCTGTGGAGCTTCACCTGCTCCAACAGCGACGAGCCGGACGTCAACGGCGCCTATGCACCGATCAACGACGCCCACCACTTCGGCGGCGTGGTGCATGACCTCTACCAGAGCTGGTTCGGCGCACCGCCGCTCAACCAGGTGCTGGTGATGAAGGTGCATTACGGCAGCAACTACGAGAATGCCTTCTGGGACGGCAGCTCGATGACCTTCGGCGACGGCGCCACCACGTTCTATCCGCTGGTGTCGCTGGACGTGACCGGCCATGAGATCAGCCACGGCTTCACCGAACAGCACTCCAACCTGGAGTACAGCGGCCAGTCCGGCGGCATGAACGAGGCGTTCTCGGACATGGCCGGCGAAGCGGCCGAGTATTTCGACCGCAACGGCAACAACGACTTCCTGGTCGGCGCCGAGATCTTCAAGTCCAGCAGCGGCGCGCTGCGCTATATGTGCAACCCGACTCAGGACGGCTCGTCGATCGACAACGCGGCCGATTACTACGACGGCCTGGACGTGCACTACTCCAGCGGCGTGTACAACAAGGCGTTCTGCGTGCTGGCCAAGACCAGCGGCTGGAACACCCGCAAGGCGTTCGAAGTGTTCGAAGGCGCCAATGCGGTGTACTGGACCGCGACGTCGGACTACAAGGACGGCGCCTGCGGCGTGGAGAAGGCCGCGGTGGACAAGGGCTACACCAAGGCCGACGTAACCGCGGCGTTCACCGCCGTGGGCGTGAGCTGCTCGGGCGGCGGCGGTGGCGGCACCGCGTTGCAGAACGGCGTGCCGGTCACCGGCCTGTCGGGCTCCACCGGTACGCAGCTGGCCTATACCGTGGCGATCCCGGCGGGTGCGCGCAACCTGAAGATCGCGATCTCGGGCGGCAGCGGCGACGGCGACCTGTACGTGAAGTTCGGCTCCGCGCCGACCACGTCCAGCTTCAACTGCCGTCCGTACCTCAACGGCAACAACGAGAGCTGCAGCTTCAGCACGCCGTCGACCGGCACGTACTACGTGATGATCCGCGGCTATACGTCCTTCTCGGGCGTGACGCTGAAGGCAACCTGGACTCCCTGACCAGCATGCCGAAACCACCGCTGCGGCGGTGGTGAATCGTGCAGGGAAGTGAGTGCGAAGCCGGTGGGCGCGATGCGTCCACCGGCTTTTTCATGAAGTGGCCGCCGCCACCGCGGCGGCGACATTGTCCAACCGGTGGTCATCCACGGCGATGGCGAGGCCGTCGAAGCTGCTCCCGGCCAAGCGGGTCAGCGTTCGGCCCGGCGGCATTTCGACGGCCAGCCGCGCGCCGCGCTCCCAGGCCGCGCGCATGCTGTCCAGCCATAGCACCGGACGCGCCATATTGGCGGCAAGGTCGGCGGCGATGTGTTCGGGACGGAACATCGGGCGGGCCAGGTTGCCGCTGAGACAGGCGATGCGCGGCCGCGCCAGCGGTACGCCGTCGAAGGCGCGCGCGAAGGCGGCGGCAGCCGCGTCGAGCAGGGCGCAATGCGACGGCACGGCCACGCGCAGGCGCTGGCTGCGCCGCGCGCCCAGCTTGCGCGCCTGTTCGGCGGCGATGGCCATCGCCTCGTCGCTGCCGGCGATGACCAGCTGGGTGTCGCTGTTGATATTGGCGAGGTGGACCGGCCATCCATCCGCACGCAGCCCGGCGAGCAGCGATTCCAAGGCGGGAGCGGCGAGGCCATCGATGGCCGTCATGCCGTAGCCGTGCGGATAGGCCTGCTCCATCAGGCGCCCGCGCAGCGCGACCAGGCGCAAGGCATCGCCAAAATCCAGCGCCCCCGCGGTGACGGCTGCGGGAAACGCGCCGACCGACAAACCGCACACCATGGTGGGCAGCGCCCCCAGGGTGGCGAGCAGGCGCGCGGCGGCAACGCCGGCGATCAGCAGGCACAGCTGCACGGCCTCGGTGGAGCGCAGGCTGGCTTCGTCGTCCAGCGCATCGATGGAGCGGCCCAGCACGTCGGCGGCCTGATCCAGCGTCTCCCGCACGCCCGGCGTATCCGGCAGGCGATGCAGCATGCCGGGCCGCTGCGCGCCCTGGCCGGGAAAGGTGAAGAGGACGCTCATGGCGCCGCCGCGCCCCAGGGATCGGCTACCAGCCGCGGGCCATCACCGGTCTTCAGCAGCACCGGGCCGCCGCGCAGCCACTCGGCCAGCGCGAAACCGCCGTGGCCGGTATCCACCTGCGCATCCACACGCATCGGCATTGCAGCGAAATGATGCGACAGCTTCTGCAGCGCTGCGGGATCCGGCTTCCGCGGGATGCGCAGCAGCAGATCCAGGTCGCTGCTTTCGCGCAGCACCGGCAGGCCGCTCGCGATCGCAAAGCCGGCTCCGCCGGTGATGCCCCAGGCCCAGGGCAGTTCGTCGAGCAGCGGTGCCAGCACGCGCAGGGCAAGGCGGCAGCGATGGCCGGCGGCATCGCCCCAAGGTTCCCACGCGCGCGTACGCGCCAGGATTTCCGGCGGCGTGCGCCTTGTCATCGCGCTCGCCGGCAGATAAGCGGCATGCCGTTGATGGCGCTGCTCGCCGCGCAGGCCCACCGGCACCAGGCCCGCTGGCGCACGTTCGCGGCGCACCACCAGCGGCGCGGCCGCAAACCAGGCCGCATCGACCCAGCCCGGAAGCGGCGAGGGCGAGCGCAGCACCTCGAGCGTGTCGCTTGCCCACAGCAGGTCGTGCGGACGCGGTGCTTCCCGTTCCGCCATCACCGCCAGTGGATTCGGCACGGCGGCCACGCGCTCAACCCACCAGGGCCTTGGTCGCCAGGAACAGCACCGACGGTCCAAGCAGGCAACCGAGGCCCGTATGGAACGTGGCGATCAGCGCGCCATACGGCACCAGCCGCCGGTCGGTCGCCGCCAGGCCGGCGCTGACGCCGCTTACCGTTCCCGCCAGGCCGCCGAAGATCATGGCCGAGCGCGGCGTCGACAAGCCCAGCGCACGCGCCGCCACGGGGGTAAAGACCATCACGATGATCGCCTTGACCAGCCCGGTGGCGATGCTCAGCGCCATCACGTCGGAACTGGCGCCGATCGCCGCACCGGTTACCGGCCCCACGATATAAGTGACCGCGCCGGCGCCGATCGTGGTCATGCTCACCGCGTCGCGATAGCCCATCGCATGCGCGATGGACGCACCGACGATGAACGGCAGCAAGGTGCCGAGCAGCAGCGAGATCGCGCCGATCAGGCCCGCCTTGCGCGCCTCGTCCACCTGCACCTCGAAGGCGGTGGCGACGATGGCGAAGTCGCGCAGCATGGCGCCGCCCATCAGCCCGATGCCGGCGAACTGGGTCAGGTCCGCCAGGCCGTGCTGGCCGCCGGTCTGCACGCCGCCCCAGTACGCCAGCAGCAGGCCGATCAGGATCGCGATGGCCGAGCCGTGCACGCGCCCGAAAGTGAGCTTGCGCGACAGCAGCACGGAGGCCCACATCACCAGCCCTACCATCGCGAATGCCGCGACCAGCCCGTTCTTGTTGAGCATCTTGTCCAGCATTTCGAGCATGGGTGCGTCCTCAGCTCAGCGCTTGTTCGGTGGTGGATTCGGGCAGCGAGGTGTCGTCGCGGCCCGTGCGGGTGAGCAAGGCGATGCAGCCGCCGCACACCAGCACCGCGCCCAGCGCGGCCATCAAGGCTACGGGACCGCCGCGCAAGGCGGCGACCACATCCTGCTGCGCGGCCATCGCCACTACCACGGGGATGTACATCGCGCCCCAGTAGCCGACGCCGGCCTCGGTTTCCCTGGGCAGCGCGCCGCGGCGGTGCAGATAGATGCGCGCGGCGATCAGCAGCAGCATGGCGATGCCGACGCCGCCGACATTGGTGCCCACGCCGATCAGTCGGCCTAGCCCCTCGCCCAGCAGCAGGCCGGCCAGATAGCACAGGGCGAGCAGGGTGGTTCCGTAGACGATCACAAGCACCTCCACGCGCCGCGGCGCGCCATGAGTGGAAGACGATGCGCTAGCGCCATTGCGCGCGCAGGCGTGCGCGCACGTCGGCCGAGGCCTTGCGCAGCGGGCCGTGCAGACGGCTTTCGAGGCCGCGGGAGGCGTCGCCGCGAATATCGGCGACCGCTTCGCGCAATACGTTCGCCACCTTGGCGATGGCATCGGCGCCGGGTGCCGCCGGGTTGTCGACGGCGAGCAGCCTCCACAGCAGGCCGAGCGAGGCATAGCTGTGGATGTCGTAAGCCATCGGGGGGATATCCGCGGCGAGCGCGTCGAGTTCGTCGACGCTGCGCAGGGTGATGCGCGCCGCCGCGTCGCGGCCCATGGCGTGCACCATGACCTGCGGGTCGTCGAACGCAATCAGCCGGTTGGCCTGATAGCCGTGCGCGAGGAAGGCGCCGGACATGGCCTTGCCGGCCAGCAGCGCGATCACCGGATGGCCATCCAGCCGTGCCGTGGCATAGGCGTCCGCGGCGGCGGCCAGCGCCTGGTGGATGCCATAGGCTTCCTCGTTGCGTCCGTAGGCCTGGCTGGGCGTGTCGACCACCGCGACGATCGGCCGGCGCAGGCCGCGGTCGCGGTCGGCTTCGATGGCGTCGCGCACTGCCCGCGCCAGCGACCAGCCTTCGATCAGGCCGGTTTCGCCGCGGCGGGCGCGCGGGAACGGATTGTGCGGATCGGGCACCACCGCGATGTAGCGCGCCATGTCGTCGCCGAGCTTTGCATCGGCCACGCGCAGCGAAGCCGCGTAGCCGGCCAGTGGCTCGGTGCCGCCAGTCAGTGCCTGCCACCACACGAGGCCGCGTTGGCTGGAGGTATTCATGCGCGCAACTCCTCGCCGAACGCGGCGATGACCTCGGCGGGCCCCGCCGGACGGGCGCCGTCGGCCTGCGACAGCGGCGGCAGGAACGCATCGTGGCGTTCGCTGCGGCAACGCCCGGGCCGGCCCGCGCGCATGCAGGCCAGCAAGGCCTGGCGGATCTGCGCCGCATCGTCTTCCACGTAGCGGTCGGCCAGGCCGCTGCGATAGCGCTGCTCGCCGCCGCTCAGGCCCCAGATGGTGGCGCGGTCGCGCGAGTCGAACTCGGCGATGCCGGCTTCCTGTTCGATCACCGCCGGGCCGTTGAGGCCGAGCCGCGCTTCGCGCGTGACCAGCAGATAGCTGCACAAGCCGGCGGCGATCGACATGCCGCCATAGCAGCCGACCGGCCCGGCAACGATGCCGGCCACGGGCTGGTAGCGGCGCAGATCGACGATGGCGGCCTGGATTTCCGCGATGCCCGCCAGCCCGAGGTTGGCTTCCTGCAGGCGCACGCCGCCGGTTTCGAACACGATCGCGGCGCGGGTAGGGATGCCCTGGCGGTTGTCCTCGGCCGCCAGTTCCAGGCTGCCGGCGATCTTCGCCGCGGACACTTCGCCCATGCTGCCGCCCTGGAACGCGCCCTCGATGGCAAGCACCACGGCCGGGTTGCCATCCAGGAGGCCGCGCGCCACCACCAGGCCATCGTCGGCCTGGGTGACGATGCCTTGGCGCGGCAGCCATGGCGACGCCAACCGTTCGAATGGATCGATCAGCTCGCGGAAGCTGCCGGGATCGAGCAAGGCCTGCGCGCGTGCGCGGGCATGGAGTTCGGTGAAGCTGCGGCGGGCCAGCAGGCGTTGTGCGTCCATCGTTCAGTGCTCCTGCGCCAGTGCGTCGAAGGCTTGCGCGATGCGCAGGCTCACCACGCCGGGCGTGGCGCCGGAATCGTTGATCTGCAGCCGCACCGCCGGCCGCGTCGGTTCGGCGAACAGGCGTGCGAACAGCGCCGCCCAGGTGCGCTCCATGCCCTCGACCGAGGTGGTGACTTCGATGCTGATGTGCCGGTCGGCCGCCGGTTCCAGCAGCACTTCGAGGTCGCCGGAGGCGACCACGCCGGCCAGCGCGCGGCCATGCGCCGGTGCGGCGGCAGGGAAGGTGAAGGCGAGGGTTTGCATCGGCAGTCCTCTTAAGCGCGGGAGATGCGGTCCAGCAGCAGGCTGGCGGCAAGAAGGTCGGCGGCGCCGCCGGGGGAGATGTGGCGGCTCAGCAGTTCGCGGTCCAGGCGGCGCAGTTCGCGGCGGCCGGCCAGCGTGGCGCAGCCATGCGTCAGCGTGCGGCGGGCGCCCGCCTGCAGTGCCTGCAGCGCTTCCGGCCCGCCGCGCGACAACACGCAGGTGTCGTCCAGCGTGGCCATGATGGCGAGCAGGGCATCCAGCCGCGCCGCGTGTTCGGTGGCGCCTTGCGCCCGCGCGCCGCGCAGGGTCGGCAGGCCCTGTCCGAGCACGTGCGGGAAGCCGGCTTGCGCCTGGCCGCGTGCGCCGCCGACACCGTAGCGGCGGCAGGCGCGTTCGCCCGGGTGGCCGGTGTGTTCCGGCGCAAGGCGATCGGGCATGCGCGCGAGCGAACCGGCGCGCGCGGCGATGGCCGCCGGTGTCAGCTCGTCCGGCGCTTGCGCCGCGGCCACGGCCAGCAGGCCCAGTGCCCAGATCGCGCCGCGATGCGTATTGATGCCGCCAGTCGCGGCCAGCATCGCGGCCTCGGCTTCGCGTCCCAGCGCGCCGATGCGCTCGCGCAGTGCGCTGCCGGCCGGTTGGCGATACGCGGCCAGCGCCATCGCCTGAAAGCCTGGGCGCAATGCATGCGCGGAGCGGCTCAGCAGTTGCCAGTGCATGTCGCTGTGCGCGCCGCGATGGCGCGGATCGACCAGCCCCGGCTTGGGCGCAAGCATCACTTCGTCCAGCAGCGCGCCGGTGACCTGGCCGGCCAGCCAGGCGGCGAACTGCGCCTGCTCCGTGACGGCTGCCGATGAGCGGACGGCGGTTTCCATTACCAGCTCCGGTAGCGCGCAGGCGGCTGATACAGCCCGTCGGACCAGGCCACCAGCTCCGCCATGTTCTTCGCGGCAAGCAGCGAACGGTCGGCTTCGCCGGGATGGATGCCCAGGTCCTCGGGCAGCGCGACCAGCCCGTCGCGGCGGAATTGCGCCAAGGCCTTCGGGTCGCGCTGCAGGCCGATCGGCGTGACGCCGGACACCGCGGCGATCATTGCCTTGCGCTGCTCCACCGACTCGGCCCTGTAGAGGTAGGCGATGCCTTCTTCGGTCAGCACGTGGGTGACGTCGTCGCCGTAGATCATCACCGGCGCCAGCGGCATGCCGGCCTCGCGCCCCACCGCCACCGCATCCAGCGATTCGACCACGCTGGGCTTGCCGCCGGCCTGGAACGTTTCCACTACTTGCACCACCAGCTTGCGGCCGCGTTGCAGCGGATCGTCGCCCTGGATCAGGTCCAGCCACGCCGGCGTGGCATGGCGGCGGCCGTGCGGATCGTGGCCCATGTTCGGCGCCCCGCCGAAGCCGGTGAGGCGGCCGCGCGTGACGGTGGACGAATTGCCCAGCCCATCCATCTGCAAGGTGGAGCCGATGAACAGGTCGACCGCATACTGCCCCGCCAATTGCGACAGCAGGCGGTTGGAGCGCAGCGAGCCGTCGCGTCCGGTGAAGAACACATCCGGACGCGCGGCCACATAAGCCTCCATGCCCAGCTCGCCGCCGAAGCAATGCACGCTGTCGACCCAGCCGCTCTCGATGGCCGGGATCAGGGTGGGATGCGGATTGAGCGCCCAGTGCCGGCAGATCTTGCCCTTCAGGCCCAGGCGCTCGCCGTAGGTGGGCAGGATCAATTCGATCGCCGCGGTATTGAAGCCGATGCCGTGGTTGAGCGATTGCACCTGGTGGCGTTCGTAGACGCCGCGGATCGCCATCATGGCCATCAGGATCTGGATCGGCGTGATCAGGCGCGGGTCGCGGGTGAACAGCGGCTCGATGAAGAACGGCTTGTCCGCCGGCACCACGAAATCCACCCAGGAGCCGGGAATATCCACGCGCGGCAGCTGGTCGACGATCTCGTTGACCTGGGCGATCACGATGCCGTCGCGGAAGGCGGCCGCTTCCACCAGGGCGGGCGTGTCCTCGGTGCTGGGGCCGGTATAGAGATTGCCTTCGCGGTCGGCGCTGTACGCGGCGACCAGCACCACGTTCGGCGAGAGATCGACGTAGAGCCGCGCGTACAGCTCGATATACGTGTGGATCGCGCCGATCTCCAGCAGCCCGTCTTCCAGGCATTGCGAGATGCGCAGGCTCTGCGTGCCGGCGAAAGCGAAATCCAGCTTGCGCGCGATGCCGCGCTCGAACAGGTCCAGATGCTCGGCGCGGCTGACGCTGGGAATGATCATGTGCAGGTCGTGCAGCCTGGCCGGGTCGGCCTGGGCCAATGCACGGGAGAGAAAATCCGCCTGCTTCTGGTTGTTGCCTTCCAGCACCACGCGGTCGCCGGGGCTGATCAGGCGTTCCAGCGCTTCGGTCAGCCGCGCGGCCGGCAGCTGGTTGCCGTGGGCCAGGCCGCTCACGGCGGCGAGGCGGCGCTGCTTCTCGGTGCGGCGGGTGGTCCAGCGCGCGGTGGCTGCGGAGGGGGCCGTCATCGGGTGGCTCTCGCGGAAAAGGCGAGGGCGACTCTAGGCGGCGCCCGGTTGCGCTTCAATCAAGCTAAGCGTAATTTCATTAGCTTCAGGCTAATGATTGCCGGTGGCTGGGAGCGTGGCATGGCCATCGACGATGGCTTCACCCTGAAGAAGCTGGAGGTGTTCCTGGCCTTCATGCAGCTGGGCAACATGCCCAAGGTGTCGGAGCGGCTTTCCTACAGCGTGGTCAGCGTGCACCGCGCGCTGCATTCGCTGGAGCAGGCGGTGGGCTGTCCGCTGTTCAAGCTCGACGGGCGCAAGCTGATCCCGCTGCAGACGGCCTATGCGCTGGCCGAACATGCGCAGCGCGCCCTGCATGAGGCGGAGGAGGGCGTGCGGCGGGTGCGGGAGATCGCCGGCTTGTCCGCGCCGCGCCTGAAGGTGGGGTCGCTGTATTCGCTGACCACGCGCACGATGCCGCCCTTGCTGGTGCGCATGAAGCTGCGCAACTCGGCCCTGGACATCGACCTGACGCTCGGCTCCAACCGGTTGTTGCTGGAGCAGCTGCGGGAAGGGCGGTTGGATGCCATCGTGATCGCGCTCAGCGAGCCGGTGGACGACGACCAGCTACTGGCCGTGCCTTTGTTCGAGGACAGCATCTTCTTCGCCGTGCCTGCCGATTCGCCTTACGCGCGGCGGAATTCGCTCGATCTGGCCGAGGTGCGCAACGAGAAGTTCGTCTGCCTGGAAGACGACTTCGCCACGGCGGCGAGTTTCCAGCAGGCGTTTCGGCGCGCGGGCTATCAGCCGCAGGTGGCGATGCGTGTAGGCGACATCTTCTCGCTGACCAACCTGATCAGCGGCGGCGTCGGCTACAGCCTGCTGCCGGGGCGGATGGAGTCGTTCAATGCACGCGTGCGGCTGATCCCGCTGGTGCCGCCGTATACGTCGCAGCAGACCATCACCTTGCTGATGCTGCGCAGGCGCGAGGGCGATCCATACCTGGTGACGTTGGCGGAAGAGTGCCGGCGCCTGGCCGCGCTCGGCGGGGCGTAAGTCCCTGCCTCAAACCTTTAAGGCAGTTGCTATGAAGGCTTGGCGTGCAAGGCCGGAATCTTGGTTGTTCCCCGCTATTTCCTGGTCTTTCCGACAAACCCGAGTGCGCGCACCCACTCCGCATCCCTCCGCGTCGTTTCCACCCGTTGCTTCCGGTAATGCCGCTCGGCCCGGTCCTGCACATAGGTGACCCAGCGCCGGAACCATCGCTCGCTGTGCTGCATATCGCGGATCAGCAGCGCCATCAGGCGGCGCCCGGCAGCAGGTGCGAAGCGCTTGAACAGGTCGTCGTCCACGCTGACGATCGCCTCGGTCGTGCCGGGATCGCCCTGGCGCGCACTGCGCCCGAACAGCTGCCGGTCCACCCGTGCCGATTCGTGGAACTCGGTGAGGATCACATGCAGGCCGCCGCCGGCTTCGACCTCCTTGGTGAGCTTGATGTCGGTGCCGCGGCCGGCCATGTTGGTGGCGACGGTGATGCGGCCGGGCTGGCCGGCGTCGCCGACGATCTCCGCCTCGCCCTTGTCCTGCCGCGCGTTGAGCACGATGTGCTCGACGCCTTCTTGCTCGAACAGGCGCCCGAGTATCTCGGAGGCCTCGACCGATCGCGTGCCCACCAGCACGGCGCGCCCGTTCGCGGCCAGCTCGATCGCCCGCCGCGCCACCTCGCGCCAGCGCTGCGCGCTGTCGGCGCAGATGCGGTCCGCCAGCCGCCGGCGCCGGCTCGGCTTGTGCGTGGGAATGCGCGTGACTGGCAGGCCGTAGGTCTGCTTCACCTCCAGCGCCACTTCCTGCGCGGTGCCGGTCATGCCGCTCAGCAGCAGATAGCGCCCGAAGAACCGCTGATAAGTGATCTGCGCCAGCGTCCGCCGCTGGCCGGTGATCTCGCAGCCTTCCTTGCACTCGATCATCTGGTGCAGGCCGCGCTCCCAGGTGCGGTCCGGCATCACGCGGCCGGTGGATTCGTCGACGATCTGCACCTTGTCCTCGGCCAGGATGTAGTCCTGGTCGCGGGTGAAGCAATGCACGGCCGACAAAGCCTTCTGCACGAACTCGTCGCGCCACAGCGGCGAGCGCCACAGGCCGCCGAACGTCGAGGTCAGTTCGCGCACGCGTTGCCGGCCGGTTTCGGTCAGCCAGATATCGCGGCGCGGGCCCTTGATGTAGTCCGTGCCTGCGAGCAGCGTCCGCGCCAGCTCCACCGACTGCGTATACACCGCCGGATCGAGATCGTCCGGCAGCGTCTCGGAAATAATCAGCGGCGTGCTGGCCTCGTCGATCAGCACGCTGTCGGCCTCGTCGATGATGGCGAAATGCAGGCCGCGCAGGATCGGCGGCTCCCCGCGCGCGCCGCCGGCCAGCTCGCGCAGGCGCTGCTGGGTTGCCGAGATTTCCCCCAGCGCAATGCAGTCCTTCAGATAGTCGAACGTCAACTCCTTGTTCGACACATAGGCGATGTCGCAGGCATAGGCCTTGCGCCGGTCCGCCACCGCCATGTCCTGCAGCACCACGCCGGCGCTCATGCCGAGGAAATCAAACAGCGCGCGGTTGTGCTCCGCATCGCGCTCGGCGAGATAGTCGTTCACTGTCACCACGTGCACCGCCGCGCCCGTCGCGGCCGCGGCGCAGGCGGCGAGGGTGGCGGCCAGGGTCTTGCCTTCGCCGGTGGACATCTCCGCCAGCCGCCCTTGCAGCAGCGCGCGGCCGGCGAGCAGCTGCACGTCGTGATGGCGCATTCCCAGGGTGCGGCGCGAGGCTTCGCGGATCAGCGCGAATGCCTCCGGCAGGATCGCATCGGTAAAGCCTTCCAGATGCATGCGGTGGGCGGCGGCACGCAGGCGTTCGCGCACCTGCTTGTCGCTGGCCGCACGCGCAGCCTCCTCGCGTGCCGCCGTCGCGGCCAGAAAACCGCGCACGCGCCGCCGGTCGAAGCGCGGCAGGCTGTCGAGCATCGCGCGCAGCCGGTCCTCCCAGCGCGAGCGCCTGGCATCCAGCCGTTCCAGATAAGGCCCATCGCCCAGCCGCAGATCCCGGTCCGCCAGCAGGGCGCGCACGTCAGACACCGAAATGCCCCAGGAACACCTGCCGCAGGCGCCGCAGGCCCTGGCGCGCCAGCGATTCGCTGCCATGGTCGAAACGCACGTGCACGCGCTCGCCGAACGGCGGCGCGATGCCGGCGGGCAGGGCGACGTCGACGATAAACACGCGCTGCAGCGTCTTCACGCCGTTGTTGTCGTTCGGGTTGGTGGGAATGGCGCCGCCGCCGTTGAGCCCCAGCGCCGCGGTGGGCAATTCGTCCACCGCGCCGGGGAAGCTGCGCACCACGCGGGAGGCGCGTTCCTCGCCCAGCGAATCGGCCAGGCGCAAGCGCACGCCGTGCAGGCGCTGGTGCACCAGGTCGATATCGTCCTGCTGCACCACCACCCGCACCATCAGGTCGCGCGGCGCCAGCACGTAGCCGAGCAGCTCGCCCTTCTTGTAGTAGTGGCCCGGCATGTCCTGCGGCGTGGCGGCGATCAGGCGGCCGTCGCCGCCGGCATGGCCGATCAGGCGCGCGGCGCGCAGTTCCGCCCGTTCGAGCACTTCGCGCGCTTCGGCCAACTGGCGCCCGCTGACCTGGGCTTTCACCGGGTCGATGAAGGCATCCGCGTCGTAGCGCGCCTGCGCTTCGTCCAGCTTGGCCCGGTCGACCGCGAGCTCCGCCTGCAGCTGCGGGTTGTCCATCAGGTAGACGGACTGGTCGCGCCGCACGGCCTGCTCCGGCGCCGCCATCCAGGCATGGAAGAAGCCGTTCTCCTGCGCGTGCAGCATGGAGCGGTCCGGCAGCCACACCACGCCTTCGGCGCGCGTATGCAACGGCACCGGCACGAACAGCAGCACGGCGAGCAGGACGCCAACCGCGACGGCGGTGCGGCGATAGGCACGGGCACGCACGCGATGCAGCGCACCGGCGGTGCGCAGATGCTTCAGCCCCTTGCGGATCGGCCCCACCAGCAGGCCATACGCGCTCCAGCACGCCATCAGCGCGCCGACGATGAAGTACTTGCCCGCCACCAGGAAGATCACCGACAGCGTCACCGTGGTGCGGTAGAACCACGCCAGCGGTGCATAGAAGAACAGCCAGCGCTGCTCGGCCGGCGTCTCGTCCGGCTTCACCGCGTCGGTGGAGCCGAAGGCATGGCGGTCCAGCAGCCAGGTCCACCAGGCGGTGCCGCGCTGGGCCAGGTTGGGCATCTCGATCAGGTCGGCCAGGATGTAATAGCCGTCGTAGCGCAGCAGCGGGTTGCCGTTGACCAGCAAGGTGGACACGCCGCCGATCACCATCACGTTGAACGCCACCGCGCGCAGCACGCCGGGTTCGGCCGCCAGCCACACGTAGAGCGCCACCGCGGCGAGAAACAGCTCCACCAGCATGCCGGCGGCGGCCACTAAGGCGCGCCGGTACTTCGACGGAAACGCCGCGGACGACGACGCCTCCACGTACGGCACCGGCGCGAAGATCAGGAACATCACGCCCAGCTCGCGCACCGCGCCGCCCCAGCGTTTCACCGCAAAGCCGTGCCCCAGCTCGTGCAGCAGCTTCACCACCGGATACACCGCCAGCATCACCAGCAGGTTGCTCGACGACAGCACGCGGTCGGAAAGGTTATGCGTCAGCTCGCCCCAATGCTGCGCCGCCAGCACCATGGCCGGCAGCATCACGGCCAGCCACAGCAGCGCGCCGACCGGGCCGAAGCACCACGAGAGGTAGGGCGACAGGCGGGTAAGGAAGCGGTCGGGATTGAGCAGCGGCAGCTTCACGCTCATCGGATTGAGCAGCCACTGGCGGATGGTCTCGGTGCGCTTGCGCTTGTGGCGGTCCAGTGCTTCGGCGGAATCCGGCGCCACGTCGGTCTGCAGCAGATCCGCGCCATGCAACTGCACCAGCAGGTCGACCACTTCCGGCTGCGTGCATGCATCGCGCGATTCGGAGGTGTTGGCGCGCTCCCACAAGGCCTGCACGGTCTGGCGCCCATCCATGCCCGCGATGAATGCATACGCCGCGGTGGACAGGCGATAGACGCGCCCGCCGGTCTGGTCCTGCACCACGTACCAAGGCTTGCCGCGGAACACCACGCGCTGCACCGTGGCATACGGCATCAGCCGCGGCCGCAGCTGCGCCACGCTATGCCAGGACGGACTGAACGGACTGCGCGCCATGGGCTACAGGCCCCAGCTCCACAGATTCAGCCGCAGCCAGTCGAACAGGCCATGCAGCAGCACCCAGCCCAGCTTGCGCCGGCCCGCGCCGATCTTGCCGACGCCTTCCATGCCCGGCAGCAGCAGCGGCGAATCCTGCTTCAGGCGCGCCTCGACGCGGTAGAAGTTGCGGCCGTCCTGCGCGGTGGCCACCGGCATGATCTTGGCGACGGTGAACGGCATCGGCGCGCCGGCCAGGCCGGTGATCACCAGCTGGCCGTCCTGGCCTTCGCGCACCTGGGCGATATCGCGCTCGTCCACTTGAAGAATGATGCGGTAGCTGTGCAGCGGCGCGATCTCGAACAGCTTCTTGCCGGCTTCCAGCGGCGTGCCGATCTGCTGGCTCAGGTCGCCGGTGACCACCACGCCGTCGTACGGCGCCAGCACCTTCACCCGCGACAGCTTGTCGTCCAGCAGGTCCAGCTGCGCCTGCGCCTCGCGCAACTGCGCGCCGACCACCTGCATGGCGGTGAGGTCGTGCCCGGCCATCGCCTCGCGCAGTTTGTTGTCGTACTGATCGCGCTCGCTGGCCCACTTGCTGCGTTCCACGCGCAGATCGTGGTCGTCGAGCTGGGCCAGCGGCTGGCCCTTGGCGACGGTGTCGCCGGCACGCACGAAGCTGGCGGCAAGAAAACCTTCGAACGGCGCGGCGGCGACGCGCTGGATCTCGCCTTCGGTGACGGTCTTGGCGGAGACGCGGTACGGCACCGGCAGGAACAACAGCACGGCCAGCAGCAGCGCCGCGGCCAGCGCGCCGGCCTTCCACAGCAGATAGCGCGGGCCGAGCAAGGCGGCCAGGAAACGGCGGCCTTCGTCGCGCAGGCGCTGCCACGAGCCGCGCTCCGCATCCACGCGCTGGGCGATCACCGGCGCCAGCAGCGCGCCGAAGGTGTCCATCCATTTGCGCTCCTCCTCGCCGAACGGCGTCGGCGCTTCGCGCTCGATCGTCACCACCGCCACGCACCTGGCCTGCTGCGCGATCGGCAGCGAGAGCAGGCGGCCGGCGCCGGTGCGCTGCAGCAGGGCGGTATGCGCGCGGAAGCTGTCCGGCGCATCGTGTTCGGGCGCCGCCGCTTCCACCGGTTGGGCCAGGTCGCAGCACTCGTTCATCGCGGCGGCATAGGCGTGCACCAGCGGCGAGGATTTCTCGAACGTGGCCGCTTCCGACAGCGCCGTGAGCCTGACTTCGCCATGGCGCATCAGGCCGATCGCCACGCGCGTGCCGCCGAAACGCCGGCGCAATTCGTTGCTGAGGTCGAACAGCGCCTGCTGGAAGCGTTCGTGGCGCAGCGCAATCGCTATGGCTTCGAGCACGCCCAGCGAGCGCACGCTCGAAGCGAGCGCGGCATCGTGCTCGCGCCGCGCGAACAGATTGCTGAGCCAGGCGCTGCCCCAATGCAGCTCGCGCAGCAGCAGCGGCAGGCTTTCGTCGTGCGCGCTCAGCTCCAGCACCACCGCGCCGGCCACGCGGTCGTGCACCGACAGCGGCGCCGCCACGTGCCACAGGCCGGCGGGTTCCGCACAGGGCTGCACCACCACGCGGCGCTCGGCCAGCGTGCGCTGCACCGCTTCGCCCATGCGCGCCATATCGCTGTTGGCCTGCGGAAACACCGCGATCGGCACGAAGTTCTGTCCGTCCGCGGATTCGACCAGGATCGCCGCCTGCGCGATCACCGCGAACTTGTCGCGCAGCACCGCCAGCCACGCGTCGCAGAATTCGGCCGAGGTGCGCGCGGTGATGAAGCGCGTCCAGCCGTCCAGCGGCAAGGGCGTGGGCGCGGAAGGATCGGGTGTGGCGGGCAGGGCGTTCATCGCGGCGCGCGCTCCGGCTTGAGCGAGGCGGTAGCGTTCATGCGCGCGGGCACGAAGCACTGATCCAGCTCGTCGATATCGGCGATGCTCAGGTCGCCCAGGGTGGCCCGCAGCTTGATGTATGCAGTGAGCTGCTGGTAGCGGCCCTTGCGCATGTCGCGCTGGGAGGCGGCGATCTGCTGTTTCGCGGCAAGGGTGTCGGCTTCGGTCTTCAGGCCGCGGTCCGTGCCGCGCTCGGCCACCGCCAGCGCGCGTTGCGCCGAGGCGATGGCGATGCGCGCGGCATGCGCCTTGGCCAGGCCCGCGCGCCAGGCGAGAAAGGAAGTTTTCACGTTGAGGACGGCCTGCCGCCGCGCGGCTTCCAGGTCGTCGCGCGCCTTGTCGCGCAGGGCCAGCGCTTCGGCGACCTTCGCCGACTGCGTGCCGCCGGAATAGATCGGCACGTTGAGCTGCAGGCCGACGGTAAAGGTGCGGATGCGATAGCCGGCCTGGCCGGGAAAGTTGCCGACGTTCTGGTCGGTGTTGCCGTAGCTGGCCACCATGTCCAGGGTCGGCTGGTGGCCGGCGCGCTGCTTGCTCACTTCGTCCTCCGCCGCGGCGACCGCGCGCGCGGCGGCGCGCAGGGAGGGGCTGCTGGCGTCGATCTGGCCCAGCCAGCTGTCGATGTCGTTGCCGATCAGGTCGGGCAGTTCGAGCTGGTCGTCCAGATACGGCTGCTGCAGGTCTTCCGCCGGACCCACCCACTGTTCGAGCGCGGCCAGCTTGGTGGCGTGGTCGGCCTGTGCCGACTCCGCATCGGCCGCGGCTTCCTCGTACTTGGCGTGCGCGTCCTCGGCCTGCGGTTCGCCTTGCGCGCCCAGTTCCACGGCGCGGCGCGCGATATCCCACTGCGCGCGCAAGGCGTCGCGCTGCGCGGCGGTGAACTCCACCGCGTCGCGCGCTTCCATCAGGTCGAACCAGGCGGAGGCCAGCTTCTGGTACAGCTGCTGCTCGGTGTCCTTGAGCTGGTATTCGCTCTGCCGCTCCACTTGTTCGGCCTGGTGCAGGCTGGCGGTGTTGGCGGGGCGCCACAGCGGCTGGGTCAGGCTGAGCTGGCCGGTGTCGCCGTGATAGCGGTCGTGCAAGGTGTGGGTGACGCGGTCCAGCGTGTCGTAGCGGCGGCGGTTGCCATTGCTGCTGGCGGTGGCGGAGATCTGCGGCAGCATCGCGCCGAAGGCCTGGCGCGTGCGCGCCTGCGAAGCATCGAGGCTGGCCTTGGCGGCGCGATAGCCGGGCTCGCTGTCGTGCGCGATGGAAAACAGTTCGCCGAGCGAGGTGACGGTGTCGGCGGCAAGCGCCGGCACCGCCACGAGCAGGCTGGCGCACAGCAGCGCCAGCGGCAGGGCGCGGCGGCGCACCGGCGATCCTCCGGGACGTACCGGAACCTGCTCCCTCGCGTAAAGACTTTCGCGTCGCACCTCAAATCCCTTCGTAGTGCCCGGAGGGAGAGGCCGGTCCGTCGTGGACCGCAACGACTGGACACGCACCGGAAACCGCACGGTGCGCGCTGGCGTCAGTTCCGACGATTTCCCCCTGAAGCGCAGGCATTCTGGCATCGGGCCGGGGGTGTGCCAAGGGCTGGCGCGTTCAGGTTTTCCGCAAGGTTTTGCGAGTGGCGCGGCGCCTCGCATTTCGTCATCCCGGCGCAGGCCGGGATCCAGTAGCGGCGATATCCGGTTGTCGCGAAAAGGCTTAAGAGCCTTGCTCTTGTCTGCTTTTGCATCGACAAACGTTTTCGCCACTGGATGATTCGCTTCGCTCACCCCTTCGGGGCCGCCCTGCGGGCGTTCTTCGCACTGCGCGCTCGTCCGGCCTACGCCGGGATGACGGCTCTGATGTGAGGCTTCGAAGCATCCAAACTTGCGCTACCATCCCGCCTCGTTCACCAGCGCGCGGCGCATCCAGCGCCAGTCTCAGGGGGAGTCATGAAGCGCATCATGGGAGCGGCCGTACTGGCGGCCGCCTTGCTGGCCGGCTGCCACACTACCGGCCAGAAAATCACCACGCTCGATCCGGGCAACAGCCGCGACCAGGTGGTCGCCACCCTGGGCCGTCCGGACGCCTTGAGCACGATGGGCGATTTCGAGGTCTACACCTATCTGGCGCGCCACCGCTCGCGCATGTCGGTGACGCACACCGACTACACCGTGGTGATGAAGGAAGGGCACGTGGTGCAGTTCGGGCCGGGGCTGGCTCGGCGCGAAGGGCTGCACAATGTGGTGATCGTGCCGCCGGAGTCGTAAGGGCGCGGCGCGGTCTCGCGCCGCGTTTCCTCAGGGCGTGGGTTGGGCAGGCGGCTGTGGCGAAGGCTGCGCGGATGCCTGTTCGGGCGGCTGCGCGGATGTCTGGTAGGTGGGAAAACCCTCCGGCACGCGGTTGTCCCGCGGCACCGCCTTGCCGATCAGCTTCTTGTCCGACAGGCCCCCCACCTGCGCGGGCGTCTGCCCGTCGCACAGATGGGTTTCGGTATGGCCGTGGTTGTCGACCAGCACACCGCTGCTTTCGTAACCGACCGCGCCCTCCGCGGGCGAGCTGGTTTCCGAGAACACCGTGAAGCTGGAGCGGCCGTCGCTGAGGCGCAGATAGGTCAGCGTGCCGCCAGCGCCATTGCTGGCCTGGTTGCCGCTGGCGAACAGGCGCGGCGGCACCGGTTCCGCTTCGTTGGGGAAATCCGCTTCCAGGTTGCGCTCGGTGCCGTAGCGGTAGCGCAGCTCGTCGTAGGTGTCATTGCCCGGCGTGCCGCACACGGCGATCTGCTTCTGGCCGGAAGAACACGCGAACAGCGTGGTCTGGTTGGCGGGGCAGAGGCTGCCTTGCGTGGGCGCTTCGGACGACGATGATTGCGCGCGCAAATCCGGGGCGGTTGCCGCGGCAAGGCAGGTGAGGGCGACGGCAAGCAGTGCGATGGGGCGATCCGGTGACATGGCGTTCGAACCTCTCCTTGGTGACCGGGCGAGCATACGCCGGTCGGCTGGCGGCCTTCGTGATCCAGGCGGCGGCGCCGCGGATCTATGGCGTATTCATCAGCTGATCGGCGGGGGTTCCATCGGCGGTCCGCATGCTTGCCGCGCAGCTGTAGAAATCGAAGGCGAAATCCTCCAGGTAGCACGCGGGACCACGCGCTACGGCCTCGGCGGGGCGGGTATCGCCCATGCGCTTGAACAACATCTTGCCGGTCGCCAGGTTGAAATCCGTGTCGACCACGGCCGTCGTATCGTGATCGGGCTCGCCGCTGTTGTCGGCACGATGCAGTTTGATCCCGATCAGGCGGAGCCGCCCGTCGACCTGGCGCTTGTACTGGTAAGTCCCCCAGGCGCCGCCCGTGGTCGAGTCCATGCGGATGAACAGGCTTCCGCGTTCGATACGGACGGACGCTTCGATGTCGCTTGCGCTCACGGTCTTGGACAAGGCCTGGACGATCGTCTGGCCATCGGTCCGGCGCGCGATGAGTACGACCTGGAGCCCAGCCGCCGGATGTCGATGCCGGATGATGGCAGCCTGTATCTCGCCGATGCCCGTGAGTTCGCCGGCGACGAGGCCGGTCATCTCATCTTCGCCGCCGGCCAGGGCCTTCTGGAATGCATCGAGGCTGGCGAAGACCCTCCCAGGTTGGACACTCACGGGAGCATTGTCCGCGAGGGCCGGGCAGCTCAAGGCCGCGGCGCCGATGAGCAGCATGGCGGCCAGGCAGGGAAGGGCGCGCTTGGCACGACTTGTCGGTGGCATGAATACGATTTCCTGCAAGGGATCTGGCGAGCCGACCGCACTCTTCGGCAAGCTCCGCTTTAGCTGGTGTGTGCCGCCCACTCGCGCCCGGACCGAAGGCGCGAGTGGGCGGGCTGCTCAATGGGGCTTGGGTACGCTCAGCCCCGTACGCTCCGCCAAATCGTCCTGCACCGGCAACGCTCCGTCCAGCAGGGCATTCCACCAGGTGCCGCCGACGTTGGCTGACGTACCGATGCCACCCTCCGCCGAACCTTGCCAATCGATGGCCGCCGCGCTGTCGTCGGCCGCGCTGCGCCGCACGATGATGTAGCCGCCGCTGCCTGCCGACCACCCGTACACCGCCGCATCGGCCGACACCATCACGCTTTGGCTGTTCCAGCAACCGCCGCCGGCCACCACGTTGAGGCTGATGGTGGCGGTGGCGCTGAGCTTGCCGTCGCTGACCATGTACACGAAGCCGTCGGTGCCGGTATAGCCATGCGCCGGACGGTAGGTGTAGCTGCCGTCGTAGTTGCGCGTCAGCGTGCCGTGCGCGGCCTTGCCCAGGGTGAGCGTCAGGCAGTCGCCGTCCACGTCGCCGATCAGGCAGCCGAAGTCGATGCACACGCTGCCATCCTTCTGCACCTGGAAGCTGGCGTTGCGCGCGGTGGGCGCGTGGTTCACCGGCGCCACCGTGATGCACACCATGGCGGTGTTGGAGTCGGCCGTGCCGTCGCTGTCGCGGTAGCTGAAGCTGTCGGTGCCGTACCAGCCCTTGTTCGGCGTGTAGGTGTAGCTGCCGTCCGGGTTGAGGCTGAGCGTGCCGTGGCAGGGGCCGCAGACGATGCGGGCGGCGAGCTTGTCGCCGTCGGCATCGCTGTCGTTGGCGAGCAGGTCGATGCGCACTGGCGTGCCGGCGTTCGTCGTGGCCTGGTCGTCGCGCGCCACCGGCGCATGGTTCGGCGCCAGCACCGTGATGGTCACGGTGGCCGGAGCCGACTTCAGCTGGCCGTCGTCGGCCACGTACACGAACGTGTCGGTGCCGACGAAGCCCGCCTGCGCGGTATAGCTGAAGCTGCCGTCCCAGTTACGCGTCAGCGTGCCGTGCTTCGGCGTGGCGGTGAGCGTGGCATGCAGGCTGTCGCCATCCACGTCGCTGTCGTTGGCCAGTACGTCGATGCGCGTGGCCTGGCCCGCGCGGGCGGTCACGGCATCGTTGTTGGCCACCGGTGCCTGGTTCACGTGCGCCACGTGGATCCACACCATCGCCGGGTTGGAATCGAACTGGCCGTCGTTGGCGGCGTAGGTGAAGCCGTCCAGGCCGTACCAGTTCGCATCCGGCGTGTAGGTGTAGGTGCCGTCGGCGTTGAGCGCCAGGCTGCCGTGGCTGGGGCCGCACAGGATGCGCGCGGTGAGCGGGTCGCCGTTGATGTCCCAGTCGTTGGCGACCGGATCGATCTTCACCGCTCCGTTCTCGTTGACCCAGGCGCCGTCGTCGAAGGCCAGCGGCGGCAGGTTCGGGCCGAGCACCGTGATGGTGACGGTGGCAAGGTTGGAATCGGCCTTGCCGTCGTTGGCCACGTAGGTGAACGTGTCGGTGCCGGTGTAGCCGCAGTCGGCGGTGTAGCTGAAGCTGCCGTCGGCGTTGTGCACCACGCTGCCGTGCTTCGGTCCCGCCACCATGCGCGAGCTCAGCGCGTCGCCGTCGGCATCCGTGTCGTTGGCAAGCACCCGGATGTTGGCGGTCTGGTTGTTGTGCACGCGTGCCGTATCGTTGGCCGCCACCGGCGCCTGGTTGGCGGAAGCCACCACCAGCCGCACCGTCGCCACGTTGGACAGCGACTTGCCGTCGCTGGCCTGGTAGGTGAGCGTGTCGGTGCCGGTCCAGCTGCCGCTGGAGATATAGCTCAGGCTGCCGTCCGCATTGCGCGTCAGTGTGCCGTGCGCGGGGCCGGACACCAGCACCAGCGACAGCGCATCGCCATCGGCGTCGGTGTCGTTGGACAGCGGGTTGAAGTTCAGCGGCTGGCCCTGCTTGCCGTTGAACGTGTCGTCGTTGGCGACCGGTGCATGGTTGGTGGCGCGCACCGTGATCGTTACCGAGGCAAGCGCCGAATCGACCACGCCATCGTTGGCGACGTAGCTGAAGCTGTCGGTGCCGCTGAAGGCCGCGTTCGGCTTGTAGGTCAGCGTGCCGTCCGCATTCACGGTAAGCGTGCCGTTGGCCGGCTGGCTGACGATGCGCGCGGTGAGGCCGGCGTTGGCGGCGCGGCCGGAACCGGCGTTGACGCCCGTGCTGTTGTCGATGTCGCTGTCGTTGGCCAGCACGTCGATGGTCACCGGCACGCCCTGGTCGGTGGCGGCGGTGTCGTTCACCGCCACCGGCGCGTGATTCACCGGCGTCACCGTCAGCACGATGGTGGCCACGTTGGAATCGGCCGTGCCGTCGTTCACCTTGTAGGTGAAGCTGTCGCCGCCGGCGTAGTACGCCGTGGGCGTGTAGGTGAAGCTGCCATCGGCATTGCGCACCAGCGCGCCGTGCGCCGGACCGCTGACGATCACCACCGACAGCGGATCGCCGTCGACATCCCTGGCGTTGCCGCGCGGGTCGAGCACGATGGCGCCGTCCTCGGCCACCGTGGCTCTGCCGTCCTGGGCCGTGGGCGCATGGTTCACCGGCGTCACGGTCAGGGTGATGGTGGCGACGTTGGAATCGGCGGTGCCGTCGTTGACCTTGTAGCTGAAGCTGTCGCTGCCGCGGTACAGCGCGTCCGGCACGTAGGTGAAGCTGCCGTCGGCGTTCTGCGTGAGCGTGCCATGGGCCGGGCCGCTGACGATGACGGCGGTGAGCGCATCGCCGTCGACGTCGCTGGCATCGCTGCGCGGATCCAGCGTCAGGCTGCCGTCCTCCGGCAAGGTGGCATCGGCATTGGCGGCGGTCGGCGCGTGGTTGATCGGCGTCACGGTGATCTTCACCGTGGCGACGTTCGAATCCACCGTGCCGTCGTTCACCTTGTAGCTGAAGCTGTCGTCGCCGCGGTACAGCGCATCCGGCACGTACTGGTAGCTGCCGTCGGCCAGGCGGGTAAGGGTGCCGTGCTGCGGGCCGCTGACGATCACCGTGCTCAATGCATCGCCGTCGACGTCGCTGGCGCCGCTGCGCGGATCGATCGCCAGCAGGCCTTCCTCGGCCACGACGGCGTTGAGGTCGGCCACCGTCGGCGCGTGGTTCACCGGATCCATGGTGAAGGTCAGCGTCGCCACGGCCGAGGTGAGCTGCCCGTCGCTCAGCTGGTAGCTGAAGCTGTCGGTGCCGCGGTACAGCGCGTCCGGCGTGTAGGTGAAGCTGCCGTCGGCGTTGAACTGCAGGCTGCCGTGCTGCGGGCCGCTGACCAGCACCGCGGTGAGCGGATCGCCGTCGACGTCGGTGCCGTAGCTCAGCACCTGGCCGCTGTAGGCCTGTTCCTCCGGCGTATGCACCTGCGCATTGATGGCGATCGGCGCGTGGTTGACGTGGATCACCACCAGGCTGACGGTGGCCACCGGCGAATCCGCGGTGCCGTCGTTGGCGACGTAGGTGAAGCTGTCGTCGCCGTAGAACAGCGCGCCCGGCGTGTAGGTGTAGGTGCCATCCGCGTTCTGCGTCAGCGAGCCGTGCTGCGGCTGGTTGACGATGCGGTAGGTGAGGGCGTCGCCATCCGCGTCCGAGCTCAACGGACGCAGGTCGACGATCGCCGTGCCGTCCTCCTGCAGCGTCACCGTCAGGTCGTTCGCACCCGGCGCATGGTTCACGTGCGCGATGGCGAGGTTGACCGTGGCGAGGTTGGACTGCGCCTTACCGTTGTCGAGCAGGTAGGTGAAGCTGTCGTTGCCGTAGTACAGCGCGTCGGGCACGTAGGTGAAGCTGCCGTCGGCGTTGAAGGTGAGCGTGCCATGCGCCGGGCCGGTGACCACGGTGGGCGTGGCGCCGGCGGCGTTGACGTCGTTGCCGAGCACGTTGAAGTTGACGGCGGTGTCTTCCTGGTCCTGCACCAGGTCGTCGTTGGCCTGCGGCAGGCCCATCAGGGCCACGTCGCTGACGGTGACGTGGCTGCCGGCGGGGCCGAAGCCGAGCAGGTCGAACGACAGGTTCACCGCGGTGCCGGCGGCGATGCCGCGCAGGTCGACCAGATACGTGCGGCTGCCGTCGGCATTCGTCACATAGCTGACGCCCTGCGCGACGTGCGCCCGACCGTCGCCCTGCAGGTTGAGCAGCGCGTCGGTGCGGCTCAAGTCGATGCTGCCGCCGAGCGAAGCGCCGGTGAGCGCATCGAGCAGGGCTGCCTCGAACGCGTCTTCCGGCATGTCGCCCGGGTTCTGCAGAGTGACGCCGCTGACGGTGAAGCGCAAGAACTGGTCGTTGGCGCTGACCACGAAGGCCTGGCTCAGGCGGGTCTGGCTCGTCGGGCTCTCTTCCAGCGTGGCGCCTGCGGTGTCCGCGTGTACGTTGCCGCCGCTGCTCCAGCCCTGCAGGCTGCCCATGCCGCCGTTCTCGAGCGTGGGATTGGCCACGATCGAGGCGGTTGTGTCGCCGGCTGGGCCTTGCGTCGCCGCGGCGATGCCCTGGGTGACGGTTACTGCCGTCGTGCCGGTCGCTTGCGCTTGCGTCGTGGTGGTGCCGGCCGCCTTCATTTGGCTGATGAGCTGCATCATCTGCGTCAGTTCGGCCGCCGTCGGCAGCCTGCGTTCACCGACCTTCAGCTCCGCGCCCATGAAGTCCGCGGCGTCGGCGCTGTGCTGCATGCCCAGCGCGTGGCCATATTCGTGCAGAAGGACGCTGAGCAGATCCATCTTGTTGGCCGCCGCGCTGCCTGCCTTGGCGATCCAGACGTTGGGATCGGCGGTCGGCAGGTAGTCGTCGTTGCTGCCGATATTGCCCAGGTACCAGCCGTTGCCCGCCGCACTCAGGTCGAGCGTGATGACGGCCTGCGCGTCCGTGCCCTGGGTCTGTCCGACGACGCCACCTGCGAGGTCGTCCAGCGATCCCAGAGCGCCGACCGCAGCCTGGACCACGCCGGCCAGGTCCGTGCCCGCCGCCGTCTGCGACCAGCTGCTGACGTCCGCCAGGGATGGCGTATTGACGATCGTGCCGCCGCCGGCGTCGGCGCTGTTCCCGGCGACCGAATCCTCGGTCAGCGGCGCGATCGTGACGATACTCTGCCGGGTCGGCGGGCGTAGCGAGATGCCGAACTGGTTCTCGTAACCCTTCTGGCTAGTGGCCTTGATGCCCAGGGCACTGAGGACGTCGGTCATGTTGCCGTAGGCGTTGCCGTTGAAGATCGCCTTCTGCGCATCGCGCCAGTCTTGTTCGCGCTTGTCCTCGTTCTTGGCCTTGGCGTTGATCGGCAGGGTGATGTCGCGCTTGAAGGCGGCGTTGTCGCCGAAATTCACCGAATCAGCAGCGACGGCGAGGTTGTGGCCGTTGTGCATGGTAAAGAACCATGCGGCCGACAGGACGGCCAGGCGTGGATCGCTGGCGATCGCCGACGGATCGCTGATCAGGGTGCTGCTGGCAGGGCGGACGAGGACGTCGGCCTGCGCCTGCGTGATGAGACCCGCGGTCACCAGGCCGTTCACGGCGGCCTGGTAGTTGTCTCGCCCGGTGAGCTGGATCAGGCCGCGTCCCCGGAATACCCAGGCGTCCTGGTCCTTGGCTGCGCGCGTGGGATTCCAGACGTTGCCGTTGGTGGTCTTGTACACGACGTTGGCGATGTCGATCTGGCCGGCTTCGTCCACCGCCGGTCCGGTGGACAGTTTGATCCGGTGTCCCTTCGCATCGCGCTTGATCGTGCCGTCGGCATTGCGCGAGTAGACATCGGTGCGACCATACGAGTCGCCCAGGGGCGGATTGCCGGCGGCCATGACCGAATAGGTGTCCTTCAGGCCCTCGTGGTCGTAGTTGAAACCTTCGGTCTGCGCGTGCAGTCCGCCGGATTCTTCCTTCACCTGGCCAAGGAAGGCCGCGATGCGCTTGGGCGTATTGATGCCGAAGGCCTTCATGGCCTCGTTCAGCGGATCGACGTAGGGGGTGACCTCGGCCTCCGAGCGCCCCATGATCGCGGCCAGCACTTTGGGGGTCATCTTGTAGCTAATGCCTTCGCCGCCCAGCAGCAGGCTGCTGGCATCGATCAGCCCGGTCGCCTGCTTGCCATCACCGAACAGGGCGGCGCGGATCAGGTCCTGGTTGCCCGAACCGGAGAGCTGGATGTTGTTCCATGCCCCCGCGCTGGTGCCCTGCTGCGTGGCCGTATAGACCGCGAGGAAGTCGCCCAGGGCATATTTCTGGTTATTGGCGCCCTGCGAGTTGTCGGTCGCGCCGTTGGTATTGGTGCGATTGGGGTTGACCAGCAGATTGGCCAGCGCCTGGGCGTTGTCCTCGTTCCATTTCTTGGTGTTGAGCGCGTCCGTGATGCCGCCGTTGTTCTGCATCAGGCCGAACAACAGCTCGTCCGGATCGACCTGTTGCTGGTTGCCCTTGTCGTTACCGGTCGGCTTGGACGACACGTACTGCGGATCGATGCCGAGGTTGAGCGCCATGCCCAACTCGCCGGCGCCGTTGAACAGCAGGGGTTGGCCGCCGTGCATCGCGCTGCCGGCCGCCGAACCGGTGGCCGCACCGGCCGAGGCGATCATCAGGTCGAAGGTCCAGCTGGTGCCATACACCGAGCCGGTCGCCGCCGTCTGCAGGTTCTTCCACTGGGTTGCCGTGCCTAGGCGCGCGTTGCTTTCCTGGAAGCCGCCGGCCGGATTACTGGCGAAGAACTGCATCCAGTGCGGGGCGTTGTAGGAGTTCAGCCACTGCACGTCATCGCCGTTGCTGTCCAGGGTCTTGAACGTGTAGTTGCCGAACTTGTTGTTGGTGGCGCTGTAGTGGACGATCTTGTCGAACAGCTGCAGGGCGCGGCCTTCCGCTTCGCCGAGCACGCCGTCTTCCACGAACTCCACCGGCTGATTGAGCGCGGTCCCGTTCATGCCCATGGCCGGTATGCCCAGATACTTCAGGCGCTGCTCGACCCTCCACACATCCAGCGCCTGGGCATCGGTGGTAGCGGGTGCGCCGACCTTGACGTCGGCGGACAGGGTGAAGGCCGAATAGCCCGGATTGTCCAGGTTGCGGTCGCCGGTCAGGGCATTGACGCCCACTCCCGGCGCATCCGTGGCGTTGACGGTGAGCTTGATGCTGTGACCGCCCTGCGCGATGCCTGCCAGATCCTTCTTCAGCGTGTAACTGATTTCGAAGGTGCCGGACTTCGCCGCCAGAGCCATGCCCAGGCGCAAGCTGGTTTCGTCGGCATCGGTGAGGTTGGGCGCGACATAGAACAGGCCGCTGCTGGCGAAGCCGCTGGCATCGCTGACGATGCTCTTAGCTGCGCCGCCGCCGCGAGTGACCAGGGTCACGCCGCGGGAGGCTGCGGTATCGGCGCCGCTGTAGCGGTCGATCTCGGCGGGCAGGAGCGAGAACTGGTCCAGGTTGACCATGAGCTCGGTGATCTGGCTTTGCTTGGCCGCGACCTGAGCCTGCTGTGCCGGGGTCAGCTTCGCATAAGGCGAGGGCAGGCCGAGGATGGCGTAGGCGATCACCTTCTTGGCGTCGATATTGATTACGTCACCCAGGCGGTCATAGTCGACCTTTGCCTCCGTAGGCGGCGGATCGAAGGTGGTGCTCGCCGGCGGCGCTGCCGTGCCGCCGGGCGGCGGGATCAGCTGTTCGGCGTCGCCGGGCAGGGTGATGTGCTTGGACTGGCGGTCCTGGTCGGGCAGGGCGAGCGCGGCCTGGATCAGTTCGTCCACGCTCCAGGCATGGTTCTGGTTCGGGTTCTGCTGGCTTTGCGTGATGTCGCTGCCGAAGCCGCCCTTGAGCTGGCCGAGCAGCACCTTGCCATCGGCCGATACGCTCAGATCGATGATGCCGTAGCCGTCGAGCGGCAGGGTTGCGCCGAGGAATTGCGGCGTACCGCCGATGCCAAAGGGGTCCTTGATGATGCCGAGCTTGCCGCCGACGTTGACCTTCTTGGCGCTCGCGCTGCCGCCGACCGCCACCGGCGGGCCGAACGGCGAGAAGATGAAGTCCGGTGCCTCGAACATCGCCTTCCAGTACGGATCGTTGAAGTTGTAGTTGTCGTCCGCGACGATCGCGTACTCCACGCCATCCACTTTCACCAGCACGGCGCTCTGCGCGCGCTGGATGTCCAGGCGGTCGATCTGGACGGCATTGTCCGGCTGCGACATCTGGATCGCGGTCATCGTCGCCGACAAGATATGGCCGTTGCCGTCGCGCGTGATGACCAGGGTGGACAGGCCACGGTTGTAGTCGGCGATATCGGTGACCAGATAGCGGTTCGGATCCGCCGTGGCGCTGACCGTCTGCGGCGACTTGCCGCTGATCCCGTCGCCGGGCAAGGCCGCGACGATGGGCGGCGCGATCTGGCCGGTGCGGAAGTTGAGAGTGGAAAGATCCAGCACCAGCACATTGCCGCGCTTGTTCGGATCGCCCAGCGAAACGCTGTTCGGATTGACCGGCACCGCAACCACCAGGGTCTTGCCATCCGGACCGATAGTCATGCCGCTGATGCCCAGCGGCGAGGACTCCACGCCGGTGCCCTGGATCGACACGCACTGGTTGTAGGTGGGGCTGGCCGGATCGATGTCCATCACGCGCAATTGGTTGCCCGCGGCGCCGCTGCCGAAGCTCTGGCCTTCGGCGATGAACAGCAGGTCGCCGGAAGAGATCAGGCTGGTGATGTTGTGGCCGCCAGGGATGGCGATCGTGCTGATCAACCGGAAGGTCACGGTGTCGATGACATAGACGACACCGTTGCCGCCGACGTAGCAGCGCGAAAGATCGCCGGAGAATGCGATGTCCTGGACTTTGTTGCCGGTGAGGTAGGTGCCGTCCAGGTCATTGGGCGAGCCGAGCAAGTCGAGCAGAGCTACCTGCGCGATCGTGCTCTGGTCGTGCTCGCGCACGAATTGCACGCCGGTGCGGGTGAGGATGGCCGCCATGTTGGGCTGTGGCCGGATCGACACGACGTTGCCGGCGAATTCCAGCGGAGCGCTGTCGGTGAGCGTGCCGGAGCCGCCCATGGTCTGCGTGGATATCTTGCGGACCAGCTGCCAGCGCACGCTGCCGACGGCAATGTCCTGCGGCGGCGTGATGCTGATGTCGCCCTGGGTGCCGCCGGGCAGGGTCTGCACGTCGCGATGCGAGCCGTCGGGGAACAGCACGCGCAGTACCAGATCGCCGGCGAAGGCGCCGGGATCGGCGCTGGCGATGGTGAACTTCAGCGTGCCCTGGTCGCTGTCCGCGCTGGCGCTGCTGATGTTCGGCACCACCACGTGACCATAGGGCGTCGTCGCCGGCGGCAGCGCATCGCTGACGTCTAGGTGGTAGGTATCGCCCGGGGCCACTTGCGGCAACGGAATGTCGGCGAATTGCGGCACGCCGAAGTGGTAGCTGCCGGCGGTGATCGTCGTGGCCGCGCTGGCGATGATGCCGATGATTTCCGAAGACACGTCGATGCCGGCCAGGCCGCCGGCGAGGCTGATGCCCAGGCCGCCGAACGTGGCCCAGTCGCCGATGCCGACGCCCAGGTCGAAGCTCGAACCCACCACGCCCGGCAGGCGGCGGCACACCACGTACTCGCCCGAGCTGTCCAGGCCGCTGTAGGGCGGGCTGGCGGTGCGCGCGATGCCGTCGCTGCCGACGTGGCCGTTGTCCACCAGCCACCAGGTGTCGTGATAAAGACCGTCCGCGCCAAGCACGCTGCCCTTGCGCAGGAAGATCACCTCTTCGCCCGGTTGAACCAGTGCGCTGTCCTGCACGGGGATCGCGAGCTGCAGCGGATACCTGGTGGCGGCGTCGCCGATGTCGAGGCGGAACGCACCCAGCGCCTGCAGCACGCCCGGTGCCGGCGGCGCGAGCCCCGTGCTCTGCTGGATCTGTCCGATGTCGATGCGACGGATCGCGACCGCTGCGTCGGCAGGCAGCACGCCGGCGCCGATCATCACGGTTTCGCCGCTGGCGGCGCTGACGTTGCCGCCCAGTGCGTGATCGACCACCACCTGTTGCGGTGCCGCCGTGCCATCGTCGTCGTCGGTGAGCTGCGCGGCTTCCACATGCAGGGTTACCGTGGCCTGGCCGATGCGTTGTGCGGCGATGGTGCCGTCGATATCGACGCTGCTGCCCAGGAAGATCACCGTGATGGTGACCGTGCCCGGCCGCAGGGCCGTGATCAAGCCCGTGGTGCTGACGGTGGCGATGCTTTCGTCGCTGGAGACGTAGCGCGTGCCGCTGCTGCTGTCCGGCCGGGCCTGGCTGATGTCCTGTACCGCGTGGCCGGTGACCGGGTCGGTCAGCTGCACCTTGAGCTGGCGGGTGCCGTCGGGCACCAGCGACAAGGTGTCGGGATAGACGTCCGGAGTAACCACCAGGTCGGCTCCGGGCACGTCGCCGTCTTCGTCCGGGAGCGCGATGCCATTGACGGCAAGCACGGCGCTGACCGTATGCCCGCTGGCATCGGTATGCGTGGCCACGATCAGGCCGGGGCCGGCGCCGCGGCATACGAGCAGATCGCGGTCGTCGCTGACGCTGAACGCGCCGGTGAAGATGCCACCCATGGCCGTGAGGTCTTGCGCGGCGAGCGACAGGTAGGCGGGATCGTCGCTTACGTCGACGCCAGCCTGGTCTTCGAAGTCCACTGTCATGCGCACCGGCACGGTCTGGCCGGGGGCCAGGTCGGGCAGGGGCTGGATGTGGATGGCGGTCAACCTGGCGCTGCTGATCGCCACGTGGATCTCGATCGGAGCGCTCGCGCCGTAGCCGTCGTCGGCCCGCACGAAGATGCTTGCATCGCCGCTATAGCCCGGCTCCGGCACGAAGATCAGGGTGTGGCCATCGGCGCCCAGCCGCGCCGTCCCGTGAGTGGCGCTGAGTACGGTCCAGAACAGCGCGTCGCCATCCTGGTCGCGCGCGACGTCGGCCAGCGAAATGCCGGCGGCCAGGCCGGTATGCGTGGACAGGATCGCTGTCGTGGCGGCGGGTGCCGGCGGCAGGTTGGCGTGGAAGCCGTAATTGGCATAGAGCAGCTGGCGGTCGGCCTGATCGACCACGCCATTGCCGTCCAGATCGCCGGCCAGGTTGCCGCTGGCGGCGTCCTGCGCCCACAGCGCACTGTCGGCGCCGTCGATCGTTCCATTGCCGTCGAGGTCGCCGGCGATCGTGACGCGCACGTTGGCGGCCCCGTCGCCGTGCAGGCGCAGCAGTTTCAGGCCTGCTTCGGTGATGCGTACGATCCAGGTGTGCACGCCATCGTGGATGGTGCTGCCAAGGACGTCGCCGCCTACCACGTCGAGCGTAGCCTGCGCGTCGCTCCATTGCGCGCTCACTGCCACCAGCACTGCGCCTTGCGCCCCAGGCGTCTTCACCGTGGAGGCGAGCTCGCTTTCGCGAACCTGGAACGCCAGCGTGGTCTGCGCGCCGGCCTGCAGGTTGCCGCTCCACTGATTGGCGCCGCTGTTGCCCATCCAACCTGCCGCGGTGCCGAGATTGGCGGCGATCGGATCCGCATACGGCAGGCCATCGGTGCCGTAGCCGTAGGGGACGCCGGTGCCGTTGCTGTTCACCTCGCGCACCAGGACCAGCTGGCCCTTGCTGTCGTAGCGATAGGCGGTGCTGCGAGTGCCGTCGACGCCGGGTCCGGTGACCAGGACCACGCGCCCCTGCGCATCGCGGATGAAGTCCACGCGGTCTTGCGCGTTGCCGTTTACCAGCGCGACGCCAGCGTCGGAAATCTGCCATTGCGTGCCGTCGGCGAATTGCGCGCCGGTCAGCCGTCCATCGCTGCCGAGCAGGTAGCGGGTACCGTCCGGCGCAACCAGGATAAAGCCACCGGGACGCCAAGGCAGTCCGCTGTCCTGGCCGAACAGCTGGCTACCGAGCTTCTGCAGTGGCGGTGCGTCCTGCACCAGCAGCTGCCAGCCCTGATCGCCCGTGAAGCTCGCCTGATAGGCGCGCGGTGCGCCCTGGCCGCCGGCGACGGCGACGGCGAGCGGAGCAGTGCCGAGGGTGAAGGACAAGTTGACGAGCGGCGCGGTTGGATTGGCCAGATCGGCCGGCATCTGCAGCCATACTCGCGCGCCGACCATCCAGGCCGCGGTGGCGCCGGTAGCCGTCTGCGCCAGTTGGTCGGTGCTCAGGTCGGACTGGAAGCCCTGCCATGTCCAGTTGCCGAAGTCGCCGGTGCTGGTGCCGTCGGTGCCACGCGTCAGCGCGAGCTGATGGCCGCCGAGCTGGTACACGCCATCGCTGACCTGCGTGTACGGGTACGACTTGGTCGCGCTGTCTACCACCAGGCGCGCATCGATCTCACTGCTGCGGCCGCTGAGATCCCACGCGGTGAGGCGCAGGCGATAGACGCCATTGCGGTAGAGGGCCGGGTCGAACATGGCCAGATCGAGCTGCTGGTGCATGGCGATGCCATCGGCATCCTGCGCCGCGATGGTCTGCCATGCGTCCGAGCCGTCGATGGCGATCTGCAGCCGATAACCCATGCTTTGCAGTTCGTCGATGCTCGCCTGCAACTGGGCTGCGGAGGAAAGCACCAGCGGCTGGCCGCTGGCCGCGGCGCCGGCCAGCGCGCCTGTCCAGGCCAGCGCAGGCGCCGCCGTATCGGCCGGATCGCGGATCAGGATGAGCTGCGATCCGGTGCCGACGAAGCCGTCGGCATCCGTCGCCACGGCGCGCACTTCGATCACGCCGGGCTGCGTCGCCTGGATGCGAAAGCGGCCGGAGGCATCGAGCGCCACCGTCTGCCACTGATCGTTGCCCAGGCCTGTGCCGCGCACCTGCACCGTGGTGTAGGCGATCGCGCTGAAGCCGCTGGCGCGCACGGTGACCAGCACCGACTGGCCGGGCAAGGCCGGCGTTCCCGGCACGACGTCGACCAGCACGTCGGGCGCATTGGCGCTGGCGTCGGCGGCTACCCGCAGGGTGAAGGTCTTGCGCACGGTGGCGTTAGCGTCGCTGGCCACGAAGGTGACCACGAAATCGCCGACCTGGCCGGGGCCGGGTGTCCATACCAGCTGTTGCAGAGGGGCGTCGTAGACGGCGCCTTCGGGCAGGCCGGTGAAGCTCACCGCGAGCGCCTGGCTCTGGGCAGCTCCATCCGGGTCGGTCGCCTGCAGGCCGCCGGCCACCGGTGCGCCGCCCAGCTGCACGGGAATGGTCAGTGTCTGGCCGACCGTCACGGCATGGCTGCTTACGCTTACCGTCGGCACGCGGTTGGTGTCGAACACGCGCACGCTGACGGTCTGGGTCGTGGCCAGCGTGCCGTCGGTGGCGCGGAAGGTGAAGGTGAAATCCTTGCTCTGGCCAAGCGCGTTGTCGACCGTGCCGAAGCCCGGCGACCATTCGAAGTAACCGGTGGTGCTGTTGAAGGCCACGCCGGCCGGCGTGGTGTCGTCATAGACCATGCTCAGATGGATCGGATCGCCGTCAGGATCGATGCTGCGCACGTTGAACGACAGCGTGCCGCCTTCGTTCACCAGCTGCAGCGGCAGCGGCAACAGGGCGGGGGCCTGATCGACGTCGGTCACGTGCAGCTCGAAGCTGCGGGTGAAGCTGGCGGCACCATCGCTGGCCGTCACGGTGAAGCGATAGGTGCCAGGGCTCGCGCCGTTGAGATTGTCGCTTTGCGCCGCGAACAGTCCGGGCGTCCAGCGCAGGACGGCGTGGGCGCCGCCGGAGGCGGCCGGCACGTCCAGGCTCATGCCCGGCGGCAGGCCGGCAACCGTCCAGTTGATCAGGTCCGCGTCGGCGTCGCGGGCGAACACGTCCAGCGTCAGCGGCGTTCCTTCGCTGGAAGACAGCTTGATCGGCGTATCCGCGCCGGCGTCCGCCACCGCCGTGCCGTTCAACTGCACTCCGAGTACCTGCGGCGGCGTGTCGGCCGCGCGCACGATGATGCGAATGGTGTGACTGACCACGTTGGGCACCGGATGGTCCGGCGTGGGATAGCCACCGTCGCGCGGGGGCAGGCCGCTGTCGGAAACGGTGATGGTGATGTCATGCGGACCGATGTCGTCGGCGTCCGGCGTCCAGCTCAGCAGCGCGTGGCCGTACTGCGCCTGCATGGTCAGCGACGCACCCAGCGGCAGGCCGCTGGCGGCCAGGCTGAGCTGGTCCTGGTCGGCGTCGCTGATGAGCACGGGCAGGCTGACCGGCTGGCCGGCAACGGCGACGATCTGGCTGGGCAGGACGAATACGGGCGGTTCGGTCTGGCTGCGCACCGTGACCACGAACTGCACCGAGGAAGCCAGCACGCGGGACGGATCGCCATTGCCGTCGTCGAGCGCAATGACGGTCAAGGTGTAATCGCCACGGTCATTGTCGCCGGGAGCGAAATGGATGGTTCCGGTGACGTGGCCATCCGTGCCGGTTGAGTTCTGCGTGAACGTGGCGAAGCGTGGCAGGCCGTTCACCGTGATCTGGAGGGCATTGCCGTCGACGTCGCTGATGTCGACGGGGAGGTCGAGCGTGGCGCCTTGGTTGATGATCGCCGCTGAGATCGGCGCGATGACCGGGGCGCGATTGGTATCCGCCACAACGATCGGAATGACGACCTGCGAGGTTGCCGGAGTACCGGTACCGTCGCCATCGTCGGTGGCGATCACGGTGATGTGGTACGTGCCGGCCTGCTGGTAGCCCGGAGTCCAATCGATCTCGAGCGTATCGGCATCGAAGCTCGCCCCATCGGGAAGGCCAAGCACGCGATAGCTCACCGTTGCCGCGGAAGACGAACCCTGGTCGGTGGCGGGCTTGTCGGTGCCCAGGCGCAGCTTGGGCGCGAAGCCCGGGTTGTCCGGATCGAAGGCGAACACACTGATGCGCAGCGGCTGCCCCTCCATGGTGTTCCACGGGCTGCCGAGGTTGTCGTCGAAGCGCGGTGCGCCATTGGCATTGAGCACGTGCAGCGCGATCGTCTGGGTGGTCGAACGGACCACGGTCGCGCCGCCGGGAAGGGCGAAGGTGGCGGTGAGCGTGACGGCCACACTGTAATCGCCGTGCTGGTCGTAGCCGGGAGTCCAGGCCAGCCAGCCGGTTTCGCTGTTGATGCTCATGCCGCCGGGAAGCGAGGCGGCGCTATACGACAGGGCGATCGTGGTGCCGTCCGCCTGAGTCAAGCCGCCGGGCATCGTGCCGGCCAGCTGGAAGCCGAACGCATCGCCTTCGCGCAGCGTCTGCGGTGCGGGAGGCAACAGCACCGGCGTGGCCCAGGCCTGCTTGACGATGATGTCGAAACGCTCGGTGACCGTGCTGATGCCGTCGCTTACCACGATGGTGACGTCGCGATAGGTGCCGGCCTGGTCGTAGGTCGGCGTCCAGCTCAGCAGGCCGGTGCGCGCGTCGAACGAGGCGCCGGGCGGCAGGTTGCGGATGCTCAGGGTGAGTGCGTCCGCGTCGGCATCGGCAGCGCTCACCGGCAGGGTGAGCGACTGGCCTTCATCCAGCGTGACCGTGCCCTGGTTAGCCAGGATCGGCGCGCGGTTGCCGTTGCTGACCGGAATATGCAGGGTGCGGAGCGCCACGCCGCCGCGGCTGTCCTGCACGCGGATGATCACCAGCGTATCGGCCAGGGCGCGTGTGCCGGGCGTCCAGGTGAGTGTGGCTGTCGAGTGGTAGACGCCGCCATCATCGCGCGCATAGCCGTCGGCTACCTGCAGGGTCATGCCCTCCGGCGCCTGCACCACCTGCCAGTAGAAGCGGGTGCCGTCGCTGTCCGCGGCGTCGAGTTGTGCCTGCCACGGCTGGCCGACGGTCGCCGGCGTATCGAAGCTGTCGGTGTCGTAATCGACTGCCGTCGTCGGGCTGGCCGCTTCGCCACTGTCGTCGCCGCTGTCCTCGGCATCGCCATTGGCGGGCGCCGCCGGGATCGTGACGACCACGCCCAGCCGTGGCGGCATGTTGGCTTCGGGCACGGCGTAGATGCCGTGGCCGAGATTGAACTTGGCCAGGTCGGCCAGGCCGCCGGTGAAGTGGCTCGCGGGCACCACGCTCACGGTGAGATCGGCCAGGGAAGCCCCGACCGCCAGCTTGCCGCCCAGCGCCTGCAGTGCGGCCGTGAGATCGATCACCCACAGGTCTGGGTTGTCGCTGGCGCCCTGCGTGGCGCCCACGATGGCGCCGCCGAAATAAGCGCCCGGATCCAGCAGCAGCATCAACGGACCATGCAGGTCGTCGCTGCCGATATTGGTGAGCTTGATGTCGTAGCTGACCTCGCCGGTAACGTGGTCGGCGCGCGTATTGCTGAAGGCGATCTGCAAATGGCTGCTCATGTCCAGCAGCGCCGTGAAGCCGCTGACGCTGTCCTGCCCAATGCGCAGCTGCGCGGCGCTGCGCATATTGCCGTTGATGGTGAGCTGGTAATGGCCGGCGGGCAGGCCGGTGACGTCCAGGTACGCGGTATGGGTGGCGGCATCCCAGCGCACGCTGTTCGGCGTGATGGTGGTGCCGCTGCCGATCAGCTGGAAGTTGTCCGCATCGAGCACGCTCGACGCGTCGCTCAGCGCCGACTGCGCATCCGTGCCCAGCCACATGTCCTGGTCGAACTGCACCGCGATCTGCCCCACCGGCAGCGGCACCAGTGCGCCGTCCGGCACGCTGGTGGCGATCACCTTCGGCGCGCGCGCCGGGGCGATCTCGTCGATGTGGTGCGTTTCGGCGACCAGGATGCGGCCGTCGGCGGTGGTGAGGATCGCCTCGCCCTGGGTGCCGCCGCCGGCCAGCTGCAGCACGCGGCGGGTGGCCAGTTCGATGGTCCACACCGAGGAGCCGCTGGTGGTGTCGGCCACGCCGGCCACCTGCACGTGCTGCGGCAGCGCGCCGGAAGCGACCAGCATGCCGTCGAGCAGCGAGCCGGGTGCGCCGAAGGCGATGCTGTCGACCACGCCCTTGATGCGGTATTCCAGCTCGGCGCGGCCGAGCGTGATGCCGCTCATCGGGAAGCTGACGATGTCGGTCGTGCCGTTGGGGTCCGCCGCGGTGATGTCACTGCCGGTCCAGCGCACGCCCCACAGGCGGCCGTCCGGACCGAACGCGAGGTCGCCCACGCGGGTGTTGCTGAAGTGCTGCCAGGCCTTGTTCGGGTCGGTCTGGTTCGGGTGGAACACCTCGATGCCGGCGCCGTCGGAGACGTAGATGTCGCCGGTGCCGGGCTGGATCGCCAGCGCATGCGTCAGCGGCTGCTGGCTGGGGCCCTGCATGCGGCGCACGATGGCGCCGCTGCCGGCATCCACCTGCAGCAGTTCGTTGCCGGTCATCACCCACAGCTGGCCGTACGCGTCCACCGCCATGTCGAGCACGGGCTGGTCGAGCACGAACAGCGGCGTGGTGCCGTGGCCGCCGTCCTTGCCGTAGCGGTACACCTCGTTGCGCTGCTGGCCGGCGCTGACCAGGATCGACTGATCCGGCAATTGCACCATGGCCATCGCGCCGATGTCGGCCGCGCCGGTGGCGAAGCCGTCGGCGAAACCGCGCACGGCGAACGGCGCCAGCACGTTCTTCAGATCGCCGGCATTCACGCCGGCCACCGCGCCCGGCAGCATCTGCGTGGCCTGCTGGAACAGCGGGTTGGCCGGGTAGTCGCGGTCCTGCGGCGCCTGCGGCACCTGCGCGGTCTGGTCCACGCCCGGGGTGACGCCCAGGCCGTCGAGCACCTGCTGGCGCGCGCCGTCGTCCGGCAGCACCGCATTGCTGACCGAAGCCGCCTCGCGGTTGCCGGCCAGATCCGTGGCCACGGCGAGGAACTCGTAGTGGTTGCCGGCTTCGCCG
This sequence comes from Dyella marensis, assembly GCF_049532885.1. Classification (NCBI taxonomy): domain Bacteria; kingdom Pseudomonadati; phylum Pseudomonadota; class Gammaproteobacteria; order Lysobacterales; family Rhodanobacteraceae; genus Dyella; species Dyella marensis. The sequence continues at coordinate 2,664,843 of NZ_CP064029.1, read as the reverse complement.
GTGAACACCGCCTCGTTCGTGCCCGCGGCGACCTGGCGCTGCCAGATCTTGAAGTCGCCGCCGTTGGTGGCGACGTAGACCGTGACGAAGCGGATGCCGCTGGCATCGTCCTGCGCGTTCCACTTCACGTCGTAGGTCGGCGCACCCTGGGCGTTGTTGCCCAGCGAGGTGACGGCGACCGTGGTGCCGGGCGCCTTGGCGTCCAGCGTGACGTTGAGCGTGGCGCTGTCGATCGGCGGCGTGTCGTCGAAGAACACGCGCGCCTGCATGGCGATCTTCGCGCCGGAAGCCGCACCCGGCGCGGCGGCCACGGTGAAGCTGACGAAGCCGCCGGCATTGCTGCCGGCGAGCAGGCCGCGACTGGCGTCCTGCATCGCTTCGCCGGTGATCGGATCGATCGCCTGCAGCAGCCAGGTGGCGATGCCGGTTTCGGCGTCGACGCCCGCGCTGACGCGCAGGATGTAGCCCTTGCTGCCGGTGAAGTCGAAGTCGCCCTGGAAGTTGGCGCGGTCGGCGGGGATATGGATGTTGATGTCGCCGATCTTCAGGTCGCCCAGGCGCACCGAACGCGGATCGAGGTCCGCATCCAGCGGCGACACGATGCGGATCTGGCCCACGCCCTGGCCGGTCGGATTGCTGAAGGCGAAGGTATACGGCAGCGGCGTGGCCGCGGGCACGTACACGCTGCCATCGGCGGCCACGGCCTGGCCCTGCGGACCCTGCACGCTGATCGCCGCATTGGTGGCGCCGGCCTGCTGCGCAACCAGCTGCAGGTACTGCGTGAGGTTGAGGCTCTTGCCCGGCAGCGGATTGAACTTGTCGTCGAGCAGGCCCTGCGCGCGCAGGTACTCCAGCTCGGCCTGGCTGCCGACGAAGATCTGGAAGTTCTCGAACTGCAGCGTGCGGCCGGCGTGCTGGTCGTAGTCGGCCGGATCGGCCAGCGCGGGCACCGGCACTTCGATCTCGTCGCCGTCGTCGTCGGTGCGCGTCTCGTAGTGGTCGATCGGCCCCTTGGCGGCATTCGGATCGCCGGCATAGGTGGACGTATCGCCGTACCACTGCTGCACCTTGGCGAAGAAGCCGAGGAGGTCCGCCTGGGTGCGGTAGCTGTCGCCGCCCTTGGACATCAGAATGCCGGCGGCGAGCGTGGCGTTGAGGCTGACCACCTGAGGGTTGGTGGTGATCGGCGGCGCCTGGTCGGCCGGCAGCAGCATGCCGGCGCTTTCCAGCGCGGCCAGCCAGCCGTTCACCCACTGCGAGGCGTCGGCGGCGAGCGTGGCCAGGTTGCTCGGTGCGCCGGGGTCGGCCAGCACGGCGGTGCGCAGCTTCAGTGCGTAGGCGGTCTGCTCGGCGATGAACTCGTCGCGGGTGAGCGCGGTGGCGGCGGCCACCACGTTCAACTGGAACGACTCGGACAGCGCTTCGATCTTGTAGATGATGTCTTCGGGGTCGGTGGACAGGAAGCGCGCGGTCAAGCCTTGCGAAATCTTGTCCAGCCCGCTGACGCCGGCATCGAGGATGCCCTGCGCCTTCCAGTCCGGATGAGTGGCGTACAGCGCGTCGCGCAGGCCGGCGAAGTCGCGGTTGATCCAGGCGGTGAGGCCCGGGTAGGTCTGCAGGCGGAAGCTCATGCCGACGAAGCCGTGCGCGGCCACGTCGAAGGCATAGCCCGGCGCCAGGTTGTAGCCGGCGGTGTTGAGCGTGCCGTCCAGCGCAGCCCACGGGATATCGGTGCGCGGCAGGGTGGAGCCGGTCTGGCCGTAGGCCTGGTTGTTGGCGGGCGAGCCGCCGACGTTGCCGAACGGCGAGCCGCCGACGTTGGAGCCGAAGATCGCGTAGGGCAGGTTGAGGCCGTCGAGCAGGTACTGGTTGTAGCCCATCTCCACCGCGCCGACGTCGAAGCGCACGTACGGGGTGTCGACGTTGGTCAGGCTCTGCAGCGAGACCGAGTAGGTCGCACCGTCGCCCGGGTTGAGATTGCGCGGGCCGCCGATGCCGATGGTGACGTCGTCCTCGATGCCGCGCTCGACCCGATAGCGGTTCGCCTCGGTGACGCTCTGGCCGTTCGGATTGATCACGCTGACGTCGTACAGGCCCAGCGGGAAGTTGCGCGTGTCGAAGATGGCCCGGATGTGCGTGGCGTCCAGCACCTGCCAGCGGTCCGGTTCGGCCTCATAGACGCCTGGACGGCTGAGTTTCACCAGCGCGCCGGCCTGGAAGGCCGAGCCGTAGATGTCCAGCGTCACCCAGCGGTGGTCGTCGTCGCTGACGCCGCCGTTGTCCGGCGTGATCCTGGTGATCGACAGCGGCAGCAGGTCGGCGCGCAGGGTCGCCGGCACCGCGTTGCCGCTGCGCGAGCGCACCAGGATGTAGTAGTCGCCGGCCAGGGTGCTGGGAATCAGCGCCTGCTGGTCGGCCGCGGACGGATTGCTGTAGGCCGCGTCGTAGGCATAGGTGGTCGGGATGTCGCCATAGCGGATGTACAGCTCGTTGTCGCCGCTGGCGGCCATCGCGTCGAGCATCACGCGCAGGGTCTGGCCGGCCGCGACGGTCACCTTGTACAGCTGCACGTCGCCGCTGGACAGCGTGGTCTGCAGCGGGCTGGCGATGGCCAGCGGCGGCACCTGGGTCTGGATGGTGGCGGCCGAGGCGGTGAGGTTGTTGGCCTCGCCCGGCGCCATCACCAGGCCGTTCGGGCCGTAGCTGATGCCGCCTTCGTAGACCTCGTTGTACAGGTCCGGACGCACGATGATGCGCCAGTGGCCGTCCTTCAGCGGCGGCAGCTGCGCGGTGAGCTTGCCGCTGTAGCTGGCGCCGCCGGCCAGGTCGCCGCTGTGCGTGACCTTGCCCAGCAGGATGTCGTCCAGGCCCCACACGTTGTCCATCGACAGATAGATCGCGTCGGTCCACTGGCCGTAGGCCGGATTGGTGGAGTCGTTGACGATGGTGTAGTTGACGGTGACGGTGTCGCCCACCTGCGCCTGCGGCGGCACGGTCACGTCGGTGACCTTCAGGTCCGCCGGCGGCGGCGTCTGCACCAGCATCGGCTGCGGCGCGGCGGTGGCGTTGTTCTGGTCGTTGCCGAATTCCAGCACCTGGCCGTACGGGCCGGCGCCGAACGCGCGCGCCGGATCGGTGATCACGAACACGTAGTACGGGCCGTCCAGGTCGCGCGGCGCGGTCACCGAGAAGTGGCCGTCGTAGCCGCCGCCCGCGGCGAGGCCGCCGCTGTGGCCGAGGTAGCCGAGGTAGCGGTCCTGGTTGACGTCCAGGAAGCGGTCGCGCGAGAGATAGATCAGGTCGTTCCACTGGCCTTGGTCGCTGGGCGTGTCGCCGCCCGCGTTGGTCACGTGGTAGTCGACGCTGAAGCTCTGGCCGGCCACCACCGAGGCCGGCGCGCTGACCAGGCTCACCTGCAGGTCCGGCGGCGTGGCCAGGGTGATCGGCAGCGCGATCGAGGAAACGTTGTTGCCTTCGTTCTGGAATTCCAGCACGGCGCCCGGGCCGTTGCCGGTGACCACGTCCAGGCCGTCGCGGATCGAGCTGGGCTCGCTGTAGTACCAGTCCTTGGTGGTGGCGGTGTCGGTCTTGACGATGACGTTGTAGTTGCCGCTGATCGACTGCGGCAGGTGGAACGTGGCCGACATCGTGTACGACTCGCCCGGCTGCAGGAAGCGCGGCTTGCCGTTGGCGTCGAGCAGGGAAACCGGCTGCACGCGGCCCGGGTTGCTATACAGCGAGCCTTCCACCAACGGGTAGTCGGTGGGATCGAGCGAGCTGTCGTTGGACAGGTACACGCCGTCGTTCCAGCTGCTCACGCGGGTGGCGCGATTGCCGCGGTTGGTCACCACCCAGGTGACGGTGATCTGGTCGCCGGACTTCGGCGCCGAGTTGGAGACCTGGATGCTGTCGATCTGCAGGTCGGCTTCGCGATAGGTGATGTCCAGCGGGCTGCTGCCCACGTTGTTGTTGTTGGCGCTGCCTTCATAGACCGAGCTGGCGTAGAGGTTGAGCCCCCAGGTGTTTTCGCCGCCGCCGAGCAGTTCGTCGGCGGCGCGCGGCGGCAGGCCGGAGCTGTCCGGACGCGCGCTGTCGGTGATGACGTAGATGTAGTAGCGCCCGTTGGTGCCCGGCGGCAGCGCCACGTTGGCCGTGGTGGTGTAGCTGGCGCCGGCGGCCAGGCCGTTGGTGTTCTGGTGTTCGAACTTGCCCAGGGCGATCGCGCGGCTGGGGATGAAGGTCGGGTCGGTGCTGATGAAGACCGAGTCCTGCCAGCTGACCGTGCCCGGCCATACGGACTGGCCGAAGTTGGTGACGGTCCAGCTGATCGGGGTCAGCTCGCCGGAGTAGTTCTGCGGCTGTACCTGCACCGCGGTCACCTGCAGGTCGGCCGGGTGCGGAATCACCGCCGCGGCGAAAGGCGTGGCGTTGTTGGCTTCGTTGAGTTCGCGCACCTGGCTGAGCGCGTCGGTCTTGACGATGATGTAGCTGCCGACGATGTCCGGCGCCAGCTGCACGGTCTGGTTGACCGTGTACTTCTCGCCGTTGTTGAGCGTGCGGCTCTGCGTGTAGCTGCCGATGGTCCAGATGCGGGTGGCCTTGCTCAGGTCCGCGTTGTCGGCCACGTAGATGGTGTCGGTCCAGCCGCCGGTGAACAGGTCGCCCTGGTTCTGCACGGTGTAGCTGAAGCTGACCGGGCCGCCGGCGTCGATGCTGGCCGGCGCGTTGACCTGGGTCACTACCAGGTCGGGCGGGGTGATGCCCAGCACGCTGATCGGGCGGCCCTTGTAGTCGTTGTTGTCGATCTGGGTGGCGTCGTCCTGGTTGATGTTGGACGCCAGCGTGTCTTCCAGGATGGTGCCGTAGGTGTTGGTCCAGACAGTGATGTAGTACTGGCCGCTGAGCGTGCTATCCGGGATGGCGACCTGCATGTCGCCGAGATAATCCTCGCCCACGGCGAGATTGCCGGTGTGCACCATCGAGCCCAGCAGCACGTCGCCCTTGTTGGCGCCCGGACGCTTGGGATCCTTGGCCAGCCACACGGTGTCGGTCCAGCTGTTGACGTCGGCGGTAAGGCCGCGCGTGGTGGCGCTGCCGAGGTTGCTGACCTTGTAGCGCACGTCGATGGTGCCGCCGTGCACGGCCTGGTCCGGCGCGGTCACGCCGCTGGTGACCAGGTCGGAGAACGGCACCGGGTCGATGTAGAAATGCACCGCCTTGGCGTTGTTGCCGTCGCTGGGGTACTCGTCGACGTTGTTGTCGGCGTCGGCCACCACGATCAGGTACGCATCGCCCGGGAAGCGGATCGGGATGCTGATGCTGCCGGTGATGTTGGAATAGCTCTGGGTCGGCGCCAGCGCGCTGCCGTTGTCGAAGGTGCCGACCAGCTGGTCGTCGCCGCTGAGCGTGCCGTCGTGCGACAGGTAGACCTTGTCGCGCCAGTGGCCGCTGGCGGGCACCGTGCCCAGGTTGGTGACGGTGTACTGGATGCCGACGGTGGTGCCGGCGGTGACGTGGTCGGGAATGCTGACCGCGCCCACCTGCAGGTCCGGACGCGGCTGCAGCGCGATGGGGGTCGGGTTGCTGGCCAGCAGCACGTCGTTGCCGGCGGCCGCGCCGTACTCGTAGACCTGCGCGCCGGCACCGCCGAAGTTGGCATTGGTGGTGATCTGCAGGCGGTACAGCCCTTCGATCTTCGCCGGCAGGCGGATCTGCTCGGTGCGCTTGTAGTTTTCGCCGGCCTTGAGCGGGCGGTCGTAGGTATAGCTGCCCAGCACGATGGCCGCGCCGGTGCCGCTGGCGGGCACCAGCTTGACGGTGTCGGTCCACGGGCCGAGCGCATCGGCCTGGCCCTGGTTGCTCACCGTCCAGGTCACGTCGGCCAGGCTGCCTTCGAGCAGGCTGGTGCCGTCCGCCGCGAGGCTGTCCGGCGCGGACGGCGCGATGCTGGCGGAGTTGACGATCAGGTCGGGCGAGGGCGCCAGCGTGACCGGCACGGCCGCGCTGTGGCCGGTGTCGTTGTCGCCGTAGATGAACTCGAACGGCCCGCCGGTGCGCACATTGACGTAGTAATTGCCCTGGATGCCGTTGGGCAGGGTGACGGTGATGCTGCGCGTGTAGCTGTCGTTCACCGCCAGCTGGCCGATATGGCTGGCGCTGCCGAACTGCGCGATCACGCCGGTGCCGTCCGGGTTGGCGCTGAGCCACACCTGGTCCGACCACTCCGAGCTGTCGGTGATGCCGATGCCCTGGTTGCTCACGGTCCAGGTCAGGGTCAGCGGCTGGCCGCTGACCGGGGTGCCCTGGGTGGAAACAGAGTTCACCTGCAGATCGGCGTACGGCTTGGGCATCACGTCGACGTTGTGGCCGAGCAGGGCCGTGTCGTTGGCGGTGTTGCCGTTCTCGAACACCTGGTGCGTGGCGTCGGTCACCACGAACAGCTTGTAGCGGCCGGTGGTGCCCGGCGGCAGCATCACGCTGAGCGCGCCGTTGTAGCTGGCGCCCGCGGCGAGCGCGCCGTTGTGCGCGACTTCGCCGATCACGCGGTCGTCGCCGTTGCCGAGCACGCCGTCGGTGGACAGGATCACCCGGTCCACCCACTGCGACGTGCTGCCCGCGCCGGTGCCGTTGTTGCTGACCGTCCAGCTCACGTCGATGGTGGCCGGGTCGGCGATCAGCGTGGACGGCGCCTGCACGGCGCTCACCGCAAGGTCGGCATAGGGCGCCAGCTGCACGGTGAGGTCCTGCTGCGCGGTGTTGTTGGCGCGGCTGTGGTCGTCGATGGCGCTGGCGGCGTCGGTGACCACCACGATCTCGTAGTCGCCATTGGCATCCAGCGGCAGCTGGATATCGGCCGCGGCGTCGTAGCTGCCGCCGGTGGCGAGCGGGCCGCTGTGCGCCAGCTCGGCGACCTGGGTCAGCGTGCCGTTGTGCGACAGGTAGACGCGGTCGAGCCAGTTGCCGCTGGCGTTGCCGCCGTTGTTGGTCACCGTCCACTGCACGTGCAGGTTGCTGCCGGACAGCACCAGGGTGGGGCCGCTGACCTTGCTGACCGAGAGATCCGGACGCGCCACCACCACCGGCGTGGCGGCGGAGGCGCTGTTGTCGTTCTCGCCGTCGCGTTCGTACACCGTGTTGTCGGTGTCGGTGCGCACCACGAAGGTGTAGGTGCCCTCGGTGAAGCCGGCGGGCAGGCTGAAGGCGATGCTGCGCGCCGCGCTGGCGCCGGCGGCGAGGCCGCCGGTGAAGAACTGGTTGGCCACTTCGATCTGGTGGCCCTGGCCGTCGTCCAGATACACGCGGTCGCGCCACACGCCGGTGGCGTCGCCGGTGCCGGTGTTGTGCGCGGTATAGCTCAGGCTCACCGCATCGCCCGGACGCACCGCGGCCGGGCCGCTGACGTCGCTGACGGTGAGGTTGGCCGAAGGCGCCAGGGTGATGTGCAGCGGCACCGTGGTGGCGCCGGCGTTGTTGCCGGTGTGGCCGTTCTCGGTGACGGTGTTGTTGAGGTTGGTGGTGACCAGGATGTAGTAGTCGCCCACCAGGTCGCGCGGCAGGGTCAGCGTCGCGGTGGCGGTATAGGTGGCGCCGCCGTTGGCGAGCACGCCGGCATGCGTGACCGAGCCGGCCAGCACGATGTCGTCGGCCGAGGGCACGCCGGTGCGCGACAGCACCACGCGGTCGTTCCACAGCGCCAGGTTGGTGGGCGCATTGCCGGTGTTGGACACCGTCCAGCTCACCTGCACGTTCTCGCCGCTGAGCGCGGTAGCGGGCGCGCTCACCGACACCACGCCCAGGTCCGCATACGCCGCGGCCACGGTGATCGGCTTGGCCACGCTGGCGTTGTTGCCGCGCGTATCCGGTTCCAGCACTTCGCCCTGGCTGTCGGCGCGCACGGCCAGGTAATAGTGGCCGTCGTTGAGCAGGGGCAGGTTGAGGGTGGCGCTCTGCGTATAGCTGCCGCCCACCGCCAGTGCGCCGTTGCGGCGCACCGTGCCGATCACGATGTCGTCGGCATTGCCGATGATGGCGTCGGAGCTCAGCACGATCTCGTCGGACCAGGCATCGCCGGTCGGCGCCTGGCCGTGGTTGGCCACGGTCCAGCTGATCGTCACCGGCTGGCCGCCGATCGCGTTCGGCGGCGTGGCGATGCTGTCCACGCGCAGATCCGCGTACGGCACGGCGGCGGAGACCACCGCGGTGGCGGCGCTGTTGTTGCTCTCGGCGTCGTGGGTGAGATTGGTTTCGTAGAGCACGCCCACGCCGGCCGCGTTCTGGTCGGCGGTGACGGTGATGCTTAAGTTGCCGGTGCCCTTGAGGCCGTCCGGCAGGCGGAAGGTGAAGCTGCGCAGACGATGCTCGCCGGGGCCGATCGGGCCGTTGACCTGGCCGTTGACCAGCGCGGTGGGGTCGTACACCAGGCTGGTGTCGAGCACGCTCATGCCGTTGTCGACGCGGCTGACCGTGATGCGGTCGTTGAACGCGGTGCCGGTGGCGCTGGCGCCCTGGTTCCAGTCTTCCCAGGTAATGGTGACCAGGCCGCCGGCCTGGACGGTGGTGCTGACCACCTGCAGGTTCTGCACCTGCAGGTCGGGGCCGACCGCCTGGTCGATCTCGGCGACGTTGTTGCTCTCGCCGGTGCCATTGGCATTGGCCTCGGGAATCTCGCCCAGGCTGTCGGCGATCACGCGGATGGCGAAGTTGCCGGAGGCATCCACGCCGGTCGGCCAGGTGAAGCTGGCCGTGCGCTGGCGCGTGGCGCCGGCGGCGAGCGGGCCGTTGTCGAGCAGGTCGCGCAGGGTGACGGTGGCCACCACCTTGCCGGTGGACAGGTTGCGCACCTCCAGCGTTTCGCTCCACGGCTGCGCCACGGCGACGTTGCCCTGGTTGCCGACGCTCCAGCTCACGTTGACGCTCTGGCCCGGCTGGAAGGCGCTCGACGGCTGCAGGCTCAGGTCCTGCACGGTGAGGTCGGCATACGGCGACAGCTGCACCGTGGCGGTGATGCTGGCGGCGTTGTTGCTTTCCGCGTTGCCGGCGCTGTTGCTCTCCTTGACCACGTTGTCCGCGTCGGTGAGCACGGTGATGCTGATGGTGCCGGCGGCGTAGGAGCCGTCCGGCAGGCGGATCTGCTGGTGGCGCGTGCGCGCATCGCCCACGCCGATCGGGCCGTTGGCCGCGTCGGAGGCGTCGTACGGCACGCTGATGTCGGCCAGGATCACGCCGGTGGCGACGTTGCGGATGACGATGCGGTCGTTCCAGCTGCCGCTGGCCGGCAGCACGCCCTGGTTGGCGACCACCCATTGCACGTCGACGGTCTGGCCCGTCTGCAGGGTGCCGGCGGGCGACACGTTCACCGAGGTGACGGTGAGGTCGGGCGCCGGGGTGACGACGAGCGTGTCCAGCACGGTGACCGGCGTGTCGGGCACGCGCACCACGTTGAACGAAACGTTCGGCGTGACATTGCCGCCGCTGTTGTAGCTGGAGTTGGCCAGCACCAGGGTGTAGCGGCCGCCGACCAGCAGGTGGCCCAGGTCGATGCCGCTGCCGTTGAACTGGTAGGTGTAGTTGCTGCCGTTCCAGCTGCCGTAATCGTTGCCCATGCTCTGCTGGTAGAACACGGTGCGGCCCTGCGGATCGAGCAGGGTCCAGGTCGGCACGTAGCCGCTGCTGGTGGCGCTCAGGCCCGGCAGCGCGTCGAGGAAGTAATGCGCGCCGGCCTCCACGTCGAAGCTGTACAGCTGCAGGCCGCCGGCGGTGTCCATGGTGGTGCTGACCGGCGTGCCGGGCGTCACCGCCGTGGCATGCGCGGCGTCGAGCATGCGGAAACTGAAGGGGTTGGCGCTGCTGTTGTTGCTCCACACCGTCAGCAGGTAGTCGCCGGCGGCGAGCAGGCCGTTGAAGTCGTAGCTGTAGTTGTAGGAGTAGGTGTAGCCCATCTGCTGGTAGAACACCTGCGAGCCGCTGGCGCTGGTCAGCTTCCAGTAGGCGCCGTTGGGCAGGTTGAGGGCGTCGAACGCCACCACCGAGTCGTGGTCAAGGTGCACCGTGTACTGCAGCGGCACGCCGGAGGCCGGCGCGGTGCCGCTGACGGCGGTGTTGGGCTGCAGCGCGGTATAGCCGGCCTTGATGGCGAAGCTGTAGTTGACCGAGCTCCACGGCACGTAGCCGGGGTTGTCGATCACCAGGTAGTAGTTGCCCGCCGCCAGCGGCAGCGCGCCGCTCTGGTAGTACATCGAACCGTAGGCGACCTCGCTGCCGTAGGGCGAGACCAGGTGCCAGTTCAGATAGCTCTGCTGGCCGGTGGTGTTGATCGGGTCGAACCAGAACTCGCTGGCCTGGGCCAGGTTGAGCTGGAACACCTGCGGGCCGTTGCTCGGCGTATAGGTGCCGGTGGTCAGCACGTCCGGCAGCAGCGCGGGCACGGTGGACAGGTCCAGCGCGTTGAAGTTGATCCAGCGCGTGCCGGCATTGCCGTTGAGATCGACGAAGCGGAAGGTGTAGTTGCCCGCGCCCGGCAGGATCACCGCGCGGTTGGCGCTGTGCGGATCGAAGGAGTAGAGCAGGGTGCCCTGGCCGTCGTAGACGTCCATGCGTACGTTCTGTTCGGACGGCATGGTGACCAGGAGCGACGTGCCCTGGCTGGCCTGCAGCTGATAAGCCAGGCTGCCGTTCTGCAGCAGGCCCTGCACGGCGCCGCCCACCGGCAGCGCCGGCAGCAGGTGCGAGGTGGTGAGGGTGAAGCTGTAGTTCTGCGCGGCGGCGCTGCCGTCGTCCTGGGTCTCGCGCACCAGGTAATAGCTGCCGGTGCGCGGCAGGTTGGCGATGCTGCCGGCGCCCTGCACCTGCTGCAGGTAGTGGCCGAACTCGTCGTACAGCGTCCAGCTGAAGTTGTCGCTGCTGTCCAGGGTGACGGTGTCGCCGCTGTTGGCGTCGAAGCGGAACAGCTCGGCATTGCCGGCGACGGTGTCGCCGGTGGTGGCAGCGCCTTTCGTCAGCGCGGTGGCGGTGCCCAGGTCCAGCAGGCGCAGGCGCGCGTTGTCGAAGCCGTACGGCATGCTGTCGATGACCAGCTGGTAGTCGCCGCCTTCCAGCTCGAAGGCGGCGTCGGGCTGGGCGGCGTCGTCCTGGCTGTCGAGCAGCGTCTGGCCGTGCCGCGCGATGTGCCAGTTGAGGTAGCCGTCGTAGTTGAGATAGCCCAGGTCCAGCAGCAGGTGGGTGGCGCGGTCGAGGTGGAAGCTGTACGTGGCCGGGCCGGTGGGGCGCAGCACGTCGCCGAGCTGCACCCGCACGTGGCTCAGCTCGAACTGGAACGCCACCGGCGTGGTGTCGCTGCCGGCATCGGCCTGGTAGAGCAGCACGTAGCGGCCGTTCGCATTCAGCGCCACGTCGGTGGCGCTGGTGAGGTCGCCGCTGGCGGCGATGCTGCCGTTCGGGTCGAGCAGGATCCACTGGCCGCTGAGCGTGCCGTGGTCCAGCGACGCCAGGTGCAAGGTGTCGCCCGCGTTGCCGTCGAACGCGTAGGCCTTGGCCTGGCCCGGGGCGATGCTGTCGTTGAGCGGTGCATCGAGCGGCAGCGGCGCCGCGGCGGCGGCGTCGAGCAGCGCCAGCGACAGGTGGCTGGCATCGGCGCCCTTGGCGCGCAGGGTCAGGCGGTAGCTGCCGGCGGCGAGGGTGATGCCTTGCACCGCGGCATTGCCGGGCATCCAGCTGCCCCAGCCGAGGTAGTTCTCGTTCTGGGTGAGCTGCCAGTCGTAGCCGGCGCCGGTGTTGGCGAGCGCGTCGAGCAGCAGGCGCGTGGGCGCCGCGACGTTGAGGTCGTAATAGACCGTGTCGGACGTACCTTGGGTGTCGACCTGCAAAGTGTCGCCGAGCTGCGCCGTGCCGTTGGCGGCCGGCTGCGTGCTGTCCAGCGCAAAGCCGTAGCTGGCCGGACCGGCGGCATCGCTGGCGGCCGACCACACCAGGTAATAGGTGCCGCTGCTGGCGAAGGCCGGCAGCGCGTCGTTGCTGGAGGAGCTGTCGCTCCACACGTTCTGGCCCTGCGCGTCGAAGATCTCCCACGCGCCGTCGCCGCTGCTGCCGGCCTGCGGCACGAAGTGCAGGCGCTGTCCGGCCTGCGCCTGGAAGGCGTAGGTCTGCAGCTGGCCGGGGTTGAGCGTCACGGTGGCCGGCGTATCCAGCGGCAGTGCGATGGCGTCGGCGAAGCTCTGGAACATCAGCGTGTAGCTGGCGTCGCCAGGGTTGGCGCCTTCGCTCGTCGCCGCGGCGAAGGATTCGCCGCCGCCACCGCCGTTGCCACGGCTGGTGACGGGGATGACGTAATGGCCCTTGCTCAGGAACAGCGTGTAGTAGCCGTTGCTGTTGAGCTGGTAGTTGCGGCCCGGCAGCTGGAATTCGGCGGAGACGCCGTCGCTGTAGCTGGGCATCCACAGGCTGATCACCTGGTCGTGGTCCAGGTCGAAGCTGTACAGCTTCACGCCGCCTTCGGCCGGCAGCGTGTCCGCCAGGCTCTGGCCCGACAGCAGCGGCGTGGGCGCCGCGATGCGCAGCGCGGTGGCCGTGTTGTCGTTCAAATAGGTGTTGGTGAGCGCGGCGTACCAGGTGCCGTCGCTGTCGGCGTGCACCACGTAGTAGCCGGTGTTGTCGTTGAACCAGTACGAGCCTTGCGTGTTGAGGCTGGCGTCGTAGAGCTGCACCTGGCTGCCGGGCGCGCCGGTGACGTAGTAGTCCTGTCCGGCCTTGACCTTGAAGCCGTACAGGCCGAGCACCGCCGGCGCCGCGAGTGCGCCGTCGGCGACGGTGGCCTGGGCTTGCGTGGCGACGCTGAAGTCGAGATCCGCCGAGCCGTCCAGCGAGGCGTCGATCTCCAGCGTGTAGTCGCCCGCCGCCAGCCGCACGGGCTGCATGAAGTTGCCTTCGTAGCCGGGGAAGTTGCCGGACAGCACCTGGCCGTTGGCATCGAGCAGGCGCCACTGGATGCCCCAGCTGGTGGCCCAGCCGTTGACCGAGACCAGCGCGGCCTGGTCCAGCGTGAAGGTGTAGGCGCGCGCGTCGTTGTTGGTCAGCGTGACGCTGCTGGCCTGGCCCAGCGTGAGCGGCGCGGTCGGCAGCACCGGCGGATCGATGTGGCCGGTGAGCGTGTTGCCGGCGGTGATCGTCAGCGGACCGTTGGCATGGGACAGCACCAGCGCATAGTTGCCGGTGGCCGACAGGTCGAGGCTGAGCTGGGCGAGGCCGGTGCCGACCCAGCCCGAGGAGATGACGCTGCCATCCGGCGCGAACAGGTACCACAGCGCCTGCGGCGAACCGATGCTGGTGCTGCTGGCCTGCAGCGACAGACCGATGCTGTCGCCCGCATGGCCGGTGAAATGCCACACCTGCGCGCCGGAGGTGTCGGCCAGGTCGGCGCTGGCGGTGGTGCCGGGCGACAGGTCCGCCGCGGCATCCACATCGATCAGGCGGAAGCTGGGCGACGAGCTGCTGTCGGTGCCGACCGGGCCGTAGCTGTACATGCGCAGCGTGTAAGTGCCCTTCGGCAACTGCAGCAGCGTGGTCTGGCCGTTCGACAGGTAGACGGTGCCGTTGCTCCACATCTGGCCGGTGGCGTCGACGACGTCGAAATAGATCGCTTGGTTGGGCAGGTTGGCGGCTACCGCGATGAAGCGGCCTGGCGCGTCCAGGCTGAAGCTGTAGCCGGCGTGGTAATTGCCTGCCTCGTCCAGCACGATCGGCTGGTCGGCGCCGGGCGTCAGCGCGTACACCGGTACTGCAACCGGTGCACCCTTGACCGTATAGGGAATCGGATCCGTGCCGCCGACGGTGTCGGGGTAGGCGAGCAGGGTGTAGGTGCCGGAGGACAGCTGCTGGCGATGGAAGCCGCTGCTGCCGGAGGTGACCGCGTAGCCGTTTTCGTCGTAGAGCACCCACTCGACGCCGACAGCCTCGTCGCCGCCGGCGACGCCGAAGTCGTAGGCGGACTGGCCGTCGCTGGTGAAGGTGTAGGCCGCGGTGGTGTGGCTGGCGTCGAACTGCGCCTGCGCGCTGCCGGCGCCATCGAGCGACGGCGCCTGCGACAGGTCGGTCAACGCGAAGGCGTAGCTCTCGCCGCTCCAGTTGCCGGTGACGCGGATGTCGTAGTCGCCCGGCGGAAGGAAATAGCGGTCGCCCTGGACCTGCGCGTCGTAGGGGTAACCGTTGTAGTAGATGCTGTACTGGATGTTGCCGCCGTCGACCAGCCGGCTCAGCAGGAGGCTGGCGGCGTGATCGAGGCTGAGGCGGTAACCCTGGGGGTTGTCCGGATTGCCGCTCAGCGTGCCGTTGACGTACTGGCCCGGCTGGATCTGCGGCAGCGTGGCGGCGCTCTGCGCCAGTGTGTAGGCGACGTCCGCGCCCTCCGGATCCTGGCCCTTCAGCACCAGCACGTAGTCGCCGCCGGGCAGGGTGGCCAGGTCGGTGTCGCTGCCGTCGACGGCCTGCGCGATCAGGTTGCCGTAGGTGTCGAACAGGCTCCAGCGCAGCGACGAGGCGTCGGCCACGCCGAACGCCAGGTGCAGTGCGCTGGGCGCGGCCAGCGTGAAGCGATAGGCCACGGCGGCCGCGCCGCCGGCGATGCTGCCCGGCACGCCGCCGGCCGGCAGCGCCGGCGCGTCGGACAGATCGAGCAGCTGCAGGGCGTAATGCGCGCCCGGACTGTCGCTGCGGATCCATAGCTCGTAGCTGCCGCCGGTGAGCTGCTGCAGCGAGGGCGCGCTGTTTTCCACATCCAGCGAACCCGGATTGTTGTTCTGCAGCCACGCCAGCGCAGGCTCGCCGCCGATCGGCGTCAGGCCCCACTGGATGTCGCCGTCGGAACCGAGGTTGTGCAGCAGCACGCGCATGTCGTGGTCGAGCGTGATGCGGTAGACCGCGAAGCCGGTGACCGGATCGGTGCTGCCGGCGAGGCTGTCGCCGGGTTGCGCGGCCGGCGGCGCCACGGCGTCGACGTGCAGCGCGAACGCGGCATCCGTATTGCCGGTGCGCGCGAGCAGCAGGCGGTAGGAGCCGGTGCCCAGCACAGGCGTATCCACCGCGGTGCCGGCCGCGCCATCGGCGACCAGGTTGCCGCCCAGGTCGTACAGCGACCAGGCCAGCGAGCTGTCGCCGCTGGCGTCCAGCGCGATATGCAGCGCGCCGGAGCCGTTCGCTTCGTAGCGGTAGACCACGGCCGCCTGGCCGGCGGCAAGCTGGCCGCTGCTGGTGCCCGTGGGCAAGGCAGCGGCGGCGGCGGTGTCGACGGTCTGGAACGCGTAGCTGGCCTGGTCCGCGGTGGCGGCGATGGTCAGCACGTAGTCGCCGGCATAGGGCAGCGCGGCGTAGGCGCTGGCGTCCTCGTCGGACCACGGGTTCTCGCTGGAAGCGCCGGCCGGCGTCAGGCGCCAGTGCACGCCGTGCGAACCGAGGTCGCGCAGCAGGTTGGCGATGGCAAGGGTCTGCGCGTAGCCGATCGTCACCCGGTAGCTTGCGCTGTCGCCGACGAAGTTGAAGCTGCCATTGACCGAGCCGCCCCAGGCCAGCGGCGGCGCCGGCGGCGCCTGCGTTTCGCTGGAGGTCACCGTGTAGTCGGCGGCGGCGCCATCGATCACCAGGTAGCGCTGCGTGCCGGCGGCGACGCTCTGCGCGATCGAGGTGGCGGCGAGCGCGCCGCTGCCGGAAGCGACCAGCCGGCCGCCGGCGTCGTACACGCGGATGCTGGCGCCGCTGCCCTGCGCGGTGCTCACCGCGAGCTGGATCGCCGACTGGTCCACGCCCGCGGTGAGGCGGTAGACCAGGGCGTGGCTGTCGGCAGCGCTGACGCTGGACGAACCGATGGCGAGATCGGTCGCGCTGGCGAAGTCGACGATACGCACGCCGTAGGCGCCGAGCTGCGACGCATCGTCGGCGAGCACTTCCAGCGTGTAGGTGCCCGGGCCGAGCAGGCAGGCGGATGCCGTGCCGGTGTGGCCGGTCTGCACCAGGCTGCCGTCGGCGGCGCGGATGTTCCAGCGCTGGCCGGCGTCGCCGAAGCCATCGACCAGCACGGTGGTCGGCGCGGCGATGGCGAAGGCATAGCTGTCCGGCACGCCGGCCACGCTGCTGTGGCCTTGCACGTCGGTGCCGAGCGTGAGACTGGCATGCGCAGGCGTGGTCAGCGCGGCGCTGTAGCCGATGTCGGTTTCGGCGCCATCGCCATTACCGCTCAGCTGCAGCTGGTAGCGGCCGTCGTGCGGCAGCTTGAACAGCAGGTCCTGGCCGGCGGCCACGTTGCCGAAGTTCAGCACCACGTTGCCGCTGGCATCGAGCACGCGCGCGGATGCGCCGCTGCCGGTGATGCTGTCGAAGTGGAACGTGAGGTAATCGCCGGCCGCACCCTGCACGGCGTACAGCACGCTGCTGCCGGACGGTGCGATGCGCGCCGTCTGCGCCGCGCCGAGGCTGAGCGCGGCCGTGCCGTTGAAGTCGAACAGGTTGAAGGCGAAGGCGCCGGTGGCCGCGCCATTGGGGATGACGGTGAGCCGGTAGTTGCCCGCGGCGGGCAGCTGCAGCAGCAGGTCGCCGCTGCCGTCCATCGCCGCGCTGCTGACCACGTTGCCGAGCGGGCCTTGCAATTGCCAGCTGAGGTCGCTGCGGTGGGCCAGGCTCTGGAACAGCACCGCGCCCGGCGCGCCGAGCGCGAAGTCGTATGCGTAGCGCTGGCCTGGCGTGGCGATGGCGGCCGTGGCCGGCGTGCCCGGCACCAGCGGCTGCACCGTGGTGACGACGTGGCGCAGCACGAAGTTCACCGCGGCGTCGGTGCTGGCGTTCCATGCGTTCTGCCAGCTGAGCACATAGCTGCCGGCGGCGAGGTGGAACGGCGTGGGGTTGTCGTAGTTGCTGTTGCCGCTGGCGATCACCTGGCCTTGCGCGTTCTGCACCTGCCACTGCTCGGAGTTGCCGTCCTGCGGCCCTTCCAGGCGGAAGTCGCCGTCGGCGGCCACGTCGAAGCGGTACGGCGCCGGCAGGCCGGCGGCCGGCAGCGTGGCGGTGGTCGGCGTGTCGGCCGCCAGCGCGGGCATGGCGGCCTGGTTGAGCAGGCTGAAATGGAAGTTGCCGGTGGAGAGATCGCCATAGGCCACGGTCAGCACGTAAGTGCCGGCGGGCAGGTCGAGCAGGTTCTGGCTCGAATAGCTGAAATCGCGCTGCGACACTTCCGGGCCGCGCGGGCCGGTGAGGCTCCAGCGCAGGTAGGAGCCGTTGTTGACCGGCGTGTTCATCAGCACCGAGGTCGGCGCGTCCAGGGTGAAGCTGTACTGGATGCTCTGGCCGGGCTGGGTGATCGCGCCGGCGGTATCGGCGCCGAGCGTGAGCGCGGCGTTCTGCGCGCTGCGCAGGCCCAGGGTGAAGTTCAGCGGCTGCGACTTCGGCGCGCTGTTGCCCACATAGGGCGAAACCACCAGCAGATACTCGCCGGTATAGGTCGCGGCGATGTCGGCGTTGTCGTAGCCGTTGTAGATCGAGCCCGACGCGATGACGGCGCCGCCCGGCGCCAGGATGCGCCAGTCGGCATTGTTGGTCTGCGCGCTGGGGTCGCTCTGCAGGTAGAAGTGGTCGCCCGCGCTGGCGTTGAAGCGGAAGAGCTGCGTCTGGTCGGTGACCAGGGTGGTCTGCACCGGCGTGCCGGGCTGCAGCTCCTGCGCGATGCCGCGGTCGAGCACGCGGAAGGACAGGTCGGTGGGCGTGTCGTTGCTGCTGCGGAACAGCAGCGTGTACTGCCCCGGCGGCAGCAGCTGCATGGTGCCCTGGTCGTAGCTGGCCCACTGCCAGCCGACGATGGTGCCGGCGGTGGAGCGCAGCATCCATTGCAGGTTGGACGGATTGCCGTTGGCGCCGGCGAGGAAGTCCGGCACCACGGTCTGCGCGTGATCCAGGGTGAAGCTGTACTGCGCGATCGACTGGCGGCCGGCCAGCGTGGCGTGGGCGACGTCGTTGAACGACAGCGGCGTGGTGCTGGTGTCCGTCGCGCTGAGGGTGAAGGTGTCGCGGTCGGTGGCGTAGCTGTCGTAGTAGTAGCCCAGGTCCAGCAGCGTGTAGGTGCCGTCGGCCGGAACGCGGAACAGCGTGCCGATGTTGTCGCCGGACTGCGCCGGCAGCACCTGTCCCTGCGGGCCGACCAGGCGCCAGGTCGGGCTGTAGCCGGAGATGTAGTCGGTGTTGAGCAGCAGGGTCTGCCCGGCGCTGGCCTGCACGCGGTAGCCCGCGGCGGCGCTGCCCGGCGAACGCTGGGCGATGGTCTGCTGGCCCAGCTGCAGGTTCGGCAGGGTGGACAGGTCCACCGCGCTGAAAGCGTAGGCGCCGGCGCTGTAGCCGCTGGACGGCGCGCCCTGCAGGGTCAGCGCATAGTCGCCGGCGGGCAGGGTGAGGATCTGGTCGCCGCTGGAAACCCAGGTGTTGAATTCGGTGCCGCGCGGACCTTGCAGGTTCCAGTAGGTGTTGCCGGACTGCTGCGCATCCAGCAGCAGCTGAGTAGTCGCACCGAGCGTGAAGCGGTAGGTCTGCGTGCTGTTCCACGCCGCCAAGGTGCCGGCGGTGACGCTGCCGAGCGTGAGCGGATCGCCTGCCGGCAGCGGCGCCGGGGCGGTGTTGCCGGTGTTGTCCAGGCGAGCCTGGAAATTCACCGGCGCGGTGTTGCCGGCATAGCCTTCGATCAGCAGCGTGTAGCTGCCCGCATTGGCCAGGCTCACCGCCGCGCTGTCGCCGGACAGATTGCCGGTGCCGATGGTGCGGCCGAACATGTCGACGATCCGCCACACCGCGCTGCCGCCGGTGGCGCTGGCCGCATGCACGGCGACGCTGTCGCCCGCCGCGGCGGTGAACTGGTACGCGCTGCTGCTGTTGCCCGGCGACAGCGTGCCGGACAGCGGCGCGCCCTGCGCCAGCGCCGCGGCGGTGGACAGGTCCAGCAGGTTGAATGCGAACGCACCGGTGGCATCGCCGGAACCCTGCACGGTGAGCGTGTAGTCGCCCGCCGGCAGCGCCAGTACGTTCTGCCCCGAGTTGCCGTCGGAGGAATTCAGCGAGCGGCTGTTGACTTCCTGGCCGCGCGGGCCGGCCAGCGACCACAGCATGTCGCCGCGGCTGGACAGCGCATCGAAGGCCAGCTGCGTGGCCGCGGCCAGATGGAAGGAGTACACCGCCGACTGGCCGGCCAGCGGGATCGAGCCGTTCACCGCGGTGCCGATGCTCAGCGCGGAAGTGAGATCCGGCACCTGGTTGAGCTGGAAGTTGTAGCCGATGGCCGCGGTGGGCGAGTTGTAGATATAGCCGTCCAGCATCAGCCAGTAGGTGCCGGTCGAGGCCACGGTGAACGGCGCCGTGCCCGAACCCAGATAGCTGCTCTGCACCGGGTTGCCGTAGGCATCGAGCAGCCGCCAGTAGACCGTGCCGCCGGTGGGCGACTGGCTGCCGAGGTACAGCTTCTGGCCCTGGGTCAGCGCCACCTTGTAGATGGTCGAGCCGGTGGGCTGGTCCAGCGTGCCGCTGATCGGCGTGTTGACGGCCAGCGTGTGCGCGGAGGCATCGGTGAGCATGCGGAAGGCATAGCTGCCCGCCTGGCCGTTGTAGCCGCGCACCG
This sequence comes from Dyella marensis, assembly GCF_049532885.1. Taxonomy (NCBI): domain Bacteria; kingdom Pseudomonadati; phylum Pseudomonadota; class Gammaproteobacteria; order Lysobacterales; family Rhodanobacteraceae; genus Dyella; species Dyella marensis. The sequence continues at coordinate 2,645,216 of NZ_CP064029.1, read as the reverse complement.
CCAGCGTGTAGGTGCCCGCCGACAGTTCGAAGGCGTTGCTGGTTTCGGACTGGTTATGCGGCGCGACGATGTCGCCGTTGGGGCCGCTCAGGCCCCAGTTGAAATTGTTGCTCAGCGCGTCGAACGCCATCTGGGTGTCGGCGTTGAGCGTGAAGCTGTAGTAGTTGGTCTGGCCGGGCTGGGTTACCGCGGTGGTGACCTGGTCCAGCGTCAGCGGCAGCTGCGGATTCACCACGGGGTTGAGCGTGAAGCTGTAGCTCACCGGCGCGGTGTTGTACGAGGCGCCTTCCACCAGCAGCAGGTATTCGCCGCTGCTGGGCACGCTGAAGGTGTCCGGGTCGCTGCCGATGCTGTAGTGCGGGCCGACCTGGCGGCCGTACGGATCGATCAGGCGCCAGTAGGCGGAGCCGCCGCTGACGCTGTTGCTCTTGAAGAAGAACTGCTGGCCGGCGCTGGCGTCGAAGCGGTAGACGCTGGTCTCGTTGCCCTGCACCAGAGTGTCGGACACCGCCGTGCCGGGCGTGAGATTGGCGGCCGCGGTGGCGTCGACGATGCGCATGGCATAGCTGCCGGTGGCATCGGCGGAGCCGGCCACGGTCAGCGTATAGGTGCCGCTGCCGAGGTCGAACGCCGGCATGCTGCTGCTGTTGCCGTCGTCGGAGAACTGGCGCCCGTTGACCACGGTGCCGTTCGGGCCGGTCAGCGTCCAGTTGAGATCGGAGCGGTTGGTCAGGCTGTCGAAGACGACGCGCTTGGTGTCCTGCACGGTGAACTGGTACTGCTTCTGCTGGCCGGGCGCATCGAGCGCGCCGTTGATCGACAGTGCGGCGGGATTGACGTCGCCGGACAGCAGCACGCGCGGTTCCAGCGCTTCGAAGCGGATGGCCGGTGTGTTCGAAGCAGGTGCGGTGTCGATCGCTTCCGCGGCGGAGGTTTCGTTGAGCTTGCCGTTGCTGTTGCCGTGCGACTGTTCCATGTTGCCCTCTTGGCAGGCCCTGCCGCGCATGCGCGGTGGCCGATCGACGTTGAGATGAATAGGGTGCGTGCGGTGCTGCATGCCGGCGCCGCGCTGGCGTCGCCGTTTCGAATCGGTGCTGGCTTACTTGGCCAGGGTGGCCTTGCACTTCACGCCCGACGGGATGTCGAGCTTGGGATTGGGCAGGTCCATGAAGACCACGAAGGTGCCGCTGGCGGCGTCCACCATGCGGTCGACGCTGGCCACCTTCGCGCTGTAATGGCTGCCGGCGGGAATCTCCGGTGCGATGCTGGCCTCCATGCCGGCCGCGGGTTCGCCGAACGCGCGCAGCGGCATCACCACGCGCACGCGCAGCGGATTGAGCTGCGCGACCTTGAGTACGGCGTGCTTGGTGGCGCCGGGTTCGAAGATTTCGCCGGGCCACATCATCTGGTCCACCACCACGCCGTCGAACGGGCTGCGGATGGTGCGCAGCGCGAGCTGGCTGCTTTGCTGGACGTATTCCAGGCGCGCCACCTCGCGGTTTTCCCTGGCGGTGACCAGTTCGGCCTGGGCTTGTTTCAGCTCTGCCTCGGCATCGTCGCTGTCCTGCCTGGACATGAGTTTTTCCGCCGCCATGTCGCGGCGGCGGGCGAACTTGCGCTGGGAAAATTCGATCTTGCTCTGCGCCTGCTGGCTGGGACCGGCAAGTTGCGACTTGTAATGCGCAAGATCTGCCGCCGCCTGTTCGGCATGCGATTCCAGCGTCGCCAGGACCTGGTTGTGCGCCACGCGGTCACCGCGCTTGACCAGCACGCGGTCGATCAGCCCGCTGACCGGCGCGCCCAGCTCGACGGTCTGGGTCGGCTCGATCAGGCAGTCGTAGGACGGCGGATTGGCGGCCTGCGCGGAACCCGCGGACCAGGCCAGCAGGGCGCACAGGGGCAGCGGATGGCGGTGGCGTTTCGCAGGCGCGCAAGCGCGCGCCATGCACGGGCGGTTCCATGCCCGGCGGCGGCCCGAAGGCCCAGCCGTAAGAGTCATTCCTTTGTCCCCCTTCAGTCGCGGACGCCGCCGACGAGCCCCCTGTGACCCGTCCAAGCGTGTCCGCGCTCACAAAAATTAGCGGCTCGTTCCTGCGCCGGCAAGGGCCTGATCGACGTAAGTTTTTGCGGCTTCCGGGGCGCCCGGGGATGTGCCTGAAAGGCTTGGATTTGTCGTTTCGGGCCAGCCGCGGGCGGCGCTTCGGCGGCTTGGCCAGCTGCTGACGGCCAGAAATATTCCTAGGCGCCGGGCGGCCCGGTTTCACGCCCGGCTATCGATTTCTGTGTTATTCGACCGCGGCCATTCCATCAGGGGGAATGCCTTGTTCAAGCTGCGCGACTGTCCGCGCCTTCGGGTGCGGGCCTGGGCCGTGCGCCTTGCCGTGCCTGCCGTATGCGTCGCGCTGGCGGCCTGCACCCAGGTGCGCGTGGTGCAAGGGGGCAAGACCACGGTGTCCTACCGGCTCGGCGTGCTGCGCCTGGAGCCCGATCCGGGCGCGTCCCTGCTGCTGGTCGAAACCTCGGGCTTCGGCATGGTGCCGGTGGCCTACGGCACCTCGCTGGGCTGGGCGCGGCAGCTGGTGGTCAGCAGCAAGGAGCCGGACCAGTGCCGGCTGATCGTGATCATCCGCAGCGCCGAAGAGGCGGCAGCGATCAGGGAGCAATTGCGCAAGGGCGGTGGTTCGTTGGAGCACGTCTGTGAGGTCAACACACATCAAGGGGGATGACATGGATCTTCGTGCAAGGACGGCAGTGGCATTGAGCCTGTTGGCGCTGGCGGCGTGCGCGCCGTTGCCGCAGGCGGCATTGGTGTATTCGTCGCGGGTGAGTTTCGGCGTCACCGTCACGTCCAATCCGGCGAGCGCGTCGGGGGCGACGCTGAGCATCGGCTACGACCAGCTGGATGCGGCCTACGTGCCGGTATCGGTGGCGGGCGCGAACAAGGCGGGCACCTCGGATCTCGTGCTGGAGCAGGTCCGCGCCAAGTATTCGAACTCCAACGACCTGGAACCGCAGAGCGCGGACGCGGCGAACCTGGCCAAGGTCAACGACTATCTAAATGCGGCCAAGGCAGCGGAGACCACCAAGGGTTCGATCCAGGCACTGAGCAGCCAGAAGACGCCGATCGAGCCGCTGAAAAGCCAGCTTGCCGCGGCGTCGTCGCGGCTGACGCAATTGAAGGCCTCGCGTCTGGATACCAAGGAGGCCGCCAGCCAGCTGCAGGAAGCCAAGGGCCAGCTGGCCAGCGCGCAGGCGACCAACCAGACCATCGACAGCAAGATCCAGCAGCTGACCCCGTCGCTCACCGCGGCCGAGCAGGCCGCTTCCGCCAAGCGGCCCGCCGCATTGGAAGCCGCCAAGCAGTTGGGGCTGGTGCGGGAGGACGCCTTGTCGGTGTACGGCCGTTTCGACGGCAAGAGCGATGCGGGTACGACCGCGGTGGGCCTGGCGATCGGCAAGGTGTTCTCCACCGGCATCGCGGCGCAGAGCCTGGCCGAAGGCGCGGGGCGCGCGGCGGCGACCGATGCATACACCAATTGCCTGGGTGCGGCGCTGGCGGCAGGCAGCGATGCCGACAAGCAGGCGCGTGCGAAGAAGTGCACGGAGTTGAGTTTTTCCCAGACGGGCGGGGCGCGCTGATACCGCCAGCGCCATCGGCGCAGCACGCGGGTCGGGGCGCAGCGAACCCCGGCCCGCGCGCCGGCGCGGGCCTGACTTCTGGGGGAGGGCGACCTTTGGCACGGGGCAGGCGGCGCTGCGCGTCTTTATCTTCGGCGCGTTGCCCGTCGACGCGAGTGCGCCATGGAAGTTCGCCACCTTTTGCTGCTGTCCGTTGCCGCGCTCGTGCTTGCGGGGTGTTCCGGCGCGGCCAGGCGCGATATGGAAGCGGACCGTATCAAGATGCACCAGGAGCCGCTGGAACTGCGCGGCGACAAGGACGTGCCGAAGGCCTATATCGACGTGACCGGCGGCGTGACCATCGACAAGCAGCCGCTGGCGCTGACCGCCGATCAGCGCGCGGCCGTTCTCGATTACCGCGAAGCCTCGCTGGAAGTGATCGACATCTCGTTCGATGCCGCTTCGCGCCTGACCAGGTATGCGGTGCCGCGGCTGCTGTTCGGCTCGATGATCCACGGCACCGATGGCGCATCGAAAGGCATCGAGGCCGATGCCGAGAAGATCCCGCATTCGCCGCAGTTCTGCGCCTCGCTGGAGAAGATGCGCCAGACGCAGGACGTGATGGTCGCCAAGGAGGAAAGCCTGCGTCCGTATGCGCGGCTGACGCAGGAGGACGTGCAGGATTGCCAGTCCGGGAAGCCTTACCGGCATTCCATCTGAGGGGCGAACGTCGTACCCCCTCTCCCCTCTGGGTGACCCGAAGGTAGTCCCCGTGGGAGAGAGGGTTGGGGTGAGCAACGGTCTTGCCTCATCGTCTCAACTTCGTCATCCCGGCGTAGGCCTCGCTCGTCATTCCAGCGAAAGCTGGAATCCAGGGACTTTGTCGCTCGGTTGTTGCGTTGACGGTTGGGTGTCTCGCCGTTGGCGAGGGTTTCGCCCCGCTGCCGCGGGGCGAGTTACTTCTTCTTTGCGTGCCCAAAGAAGAAGTAACCAAGAAGAAAGGGCACCCTGCTTGGCGCCCTCAGCAGCGCAGCTGCTGAGGGTCCGTGAGGGCTGGCCGGGCTTTTTGACAGGGCATCCTTGCCCTGATCAAAAAGGCGGGGACGTTCTGTCCCCGCCCCCCTGCGGGGGCCTTTTCGTCCAGCCCTCACCGCCGGCGCCAAGGGGACCCGGTGGATCAAGAGCAGAAGCGCGCAAGCGGAACGCTGCGGCTACGCCGCATGCTCTTCGTTCGATTGTCGCCCCGCCCGTCATCCCCCTCTCCCCGCTGGGGAGAGGGTTGGGGTGAGGGGCCGGGCGGAGCCGTGAGCTGAGGGCCGAGAAAGCCTATGCTTAGGTTCTATCGCCGCAGCGCCCGATCGCCTCGTGCCGAAGAAAATCCACCAGGTAGTGCAACTCCGCTCCGTCCTTCCCGGCGTGGAAGCGCTGTCCCTGCTCAGCGAGCACAGCTTCCCCCGCCATGCCCACGATCAATTCGGCCTCGGCGTGATCACCGTGGGCGCGCAGAAGTCCTGGAGCGTGGTCGGCGCGGTGCAGTCGGTGGCGGGCGACGTGATCATGGTCAATCCCGGCGAGGTGCATGACGGCGCGCCGATCGATGGGCCGCGCGGCTGGCGGATCGCCTATCTGGAGCCCGCGCTGGTGGCGCGGGAACTGGCAGCGGAATTCGGCGGCAGCGACGTCGTGCTCCAGCCGGTGGCGCACGACCGCGGCCTGGCGCAGCAAGTGACGCAGCTGCTGGAAGCGCTGCCATCGCCGGACGGCCACGCCGACGAACTCCTGCTGGCCTGCCTGGTGAGGGTGGTGAAGCAGCATCGCCTCAGCGGGCCACGGCTGGCCTGCGCCTCGCCCTCGGTGGCGCGTGCCTTGGCATGGATCGACGCCGAGCCCGCTGCTGCCGAGACCTCGCTGTCGGAGCTGGCGGCCGCGTGCGACGTGAGCCGCTTCCAGCTGATCCGCGGTTTTCTGCGCGACGTCGGCACCACGCCGCATGCTTACCGCATCCAGTGGCGCGTGCGCCTGGCGCGCCGCTACCTGCGCCAGGGCCATGCCTTGGCCGAAGCCGCGCAGCTCGCCGGCTTTGCCGATCAAAGCCATCTGACCCGCGCCTTCCTGCGCCAGTTCGGCATCACGCCGGGGCGCTACCGCGACGCGCTGCGCTGAGCGCGCAATTTTCTTCAAGACCGTCCGCGCTTCCTTTGCGATGGTCGCGCCTCCCTCATTCAAGGAGAGGCTGCATGAGCGTTGCATTCCTGCTCACTTCACTGCTGGTGGTGGTGTCGCCCGGTACCGGCGTGCTCTACACGGTGTCGACCGGACTGTCGCGCGGTACGCGGGCCAGCCTGCTGGCCGCGCTCGGCTGCACGCTGGGCATCGTGCCGCATATGGCGGCCGCGGTATGCGGCCTGGCGGTGGTGTTCAAGGCCAGCGCCGTGGCGTTCGAGCTGCTCAAGTACGCCGGCGCGGCTTATCTGCTGTACATGGCGTGGCGCACGTGGCGGGATCGCAGTGCGCTCGATCCTGATAACGCCACCGCCGCGCGCTCGCCATTGCGCATCGTGGCCTCGGCGATCCTGCTGAACCTGCTCAACCCGAAGCTGCCGATCTTCTTCCTGGCCTTCCTGCCGCAGTTCATAGCCAGGGACGATCCATCGCCGGTCGCCAGCCTGCTGCAACTCGGTGGCATCTTCATGCTGATGACCCTGATCGTGTTCGTGATCTATGGCGCGTTCGCGTCCTTCATGCGGGCGCACGTGCTCGAGCGCCCGCGAGTGACGACGTGGTTGCGACGCGTGTTTGCCCTGGGTTTCGCCGTCCTCGGATTGAAGCTGGCGCTTGCCACCACCCGGATGTAATCGACGGAAAAATGCGCTTCGCGGAATGTGTGAGCGCGTCGACAGCCAGGCCGCCCGGCCCCACATATACACTATGTATAGTCATTTTGACTCGGGCTTCACCAAGCCCGCGGGGGCCATCCATACCGCTCATATCGCCTTGCCTGTCACAGGCAAGGCCGCTGTCTCGTCCAGTCATCAGTTTCGCGGCAGCCGCTTGCCGCGAAGCGCCGTACATCCGTGGTTGGAAGTCTTCATCCAAGGCCGGCGGTTCGCCGCGCCGTGTTCCCATCTTGAAGTCCACAAGGAATCAGCCATGCATTCAGCGCGTACCGTTGCCTGTTCCCAGCTGTTCACCGCCGTTCTGCTGACGCAGATACCCTTCGCGGCGCATGCGGCGTCGCCCGGCTCCGATCCGCTGAGCCGCTACGCCACTGCCGCCACCGCGCTCACGGCGCGGCCCAACGACGGCTCCGGCTACTGGCCCGACTTCTCCAATACCGGCTATGCCAATACGCCCGCGAATACCGGCGGCCTGGGGCTGGGCGCGTATCCGGGACACCTCACCGACTACGCCGCGAGCATGAGCGCGAGCAAGCCGATCATCGTCACTTATCCGGATCACAGCGTGATCGCCTTCACCCGCTTCCTGGCCTCGAAAGTGGTGATCTACGGCGACGACCTCACCTTCGTCGGCTGCCTGTTCGAGGGCAAGAGCCCGAACGACAACCTGGTGCAGCTGTATGCGGCCAGCAGCGTCACCTTCCGCTATTCCACCTTCAAGCCCAGCGCCTATGCGCTGCCGCCGGGCAACGACGGCACGGTGTCCTCCTCGCACACCACGTCCGGCACGCCGTTCAAGCAGTCCTGGCAGCTGGTCACCACCATGAACGAAGCGGTGGCGACGATGGATCACAACGATATCTGGGGCAATGCGGGCCTGGAGATGACCACGGGCTTTCCGGACCGCCCGTCGACGTGGACCAACAACTACATCCACGACGCGGCCGACACCTCGCACAACGTCTACCACCACGACGGCATCGGGCCGCAGAGCGAGGGCGACGGCGGGCCGATGATCATCGACCACAACACCATCGCCTCGCTGGGCAATACCAATGCGCTGGCGCTGCAGGGCGATGGCGTCTACGACCGCATCAGCTTCACCAACAACTATGTGTCGGGCTATGGCTATGCGCTGAGCTTCGGCGTGAAAAACAATGCCACCAACCTCACGGTGACCGGCAATGTGTTCTCGGCGGAGCTGAAGGAACTGTGGGGTCCGGTGTACGGCGGGCTGTGGGGCGGCACGGCGCAGGGATCGGTGTGGCGCAACAACGTCTACCAGGCGCGGCCCGGCGACGGCAATACCAACCTGTCGCCGGCTGACAACGGCCGCTATTGGTGGCCGACCGACGACGTGAGCCACGCGGAAGACTACGCGGACTGAGACTCCCTCCGCCGCCCGTAGGTTGGGGTGAGCCAAAGGCGAACCCCAACAGGCACCACAGCTTGCCGCAGCGTTGGGGCCCAACCCTAGAGATGCTCGCCGGCCAGCGCGCGCTGCAGGAACTCGTAGCGCGCCGCATCGCGATCGACCTGCGTACGCGTGTCCGCGCCGATGGTCTGGCGCAGCAGGCCGCCATCCTTGTCCGCCGCGGCCGGCCAGTGCGGCAGGCCGGGACCGTTCGGCGTGCCGGTCTTGATGAACTGCGCCCAATAGCCCTGCATGGTTTCGGAGACCTGGCGATCGGTCTGCGTCCACGCATACACGGCATTGCCCGGCAGATTGCCCAGCGCGTATTCGATTTCGCCGCTGTGCACCGCGCCGGCATCCGGGCCGGCGCTGCCGTCGCGCTTGGCCGGGCGTGCCTGGTTGAAGAAGTAATAGAACACCGGCGCCTGTCCGGTCTGGCGATGGGCGCGCATCCACGCCCAGGTCGAGTAGGCGATGAACTTGTCGCCCGCGAGCGCCGTGCCATTGGCCTTGATCTGCGCCTCGTTCGTGCCGGGATAGAGCTTGAGCGCGGCATCGGCGTGTTCGCCGAACTGCTTCTGTACCGCGGCGCGGTAATGGGCCGGATCCGGCGCGGCCTTGTCGAGCAGGTTGACGTAGCTGCCTTCCTGCGAGTTGGCGCCGAGCAGCAGCGGGATATGCGCCTGCTCGCCGGCCGCATAGATGGCCGTGGGCGAGCGGGGGAAGAAATAGCCGTCGACGGTGGGGCCGAATTCCGGCACGTCCTTCTGGCCGGCGGCATCGAGCAGCGACTGTGCGCTGGCTTTGCGCAACTGCGGCAGCGAGCTTGCGTTGACGCGCCGCGCGAATGCGCTGCCTTCCTGCAGCGTCTGCGCCAGCGGGCGCGGTTCGAGATTGCCGAGCACGGAACCGCTTTCGCCGATCGCCCCGCGCATCAGGCCTTTCGACAACGGTGACGCCATCAGCGCCGACACCGACATGGAGCCGGCCGACTCGCCGCCGATGGTGACCTGGTCCGGATCGCCGCCGAACGCGGCGATGTTCTGGTTCACCCAGGCCAGCGCCGCGGCCTGGTCGAGCAGGCCATAGTTGCCGGCGGCGTGCTGCGGCGATTCGGCGGACAGCTCCGGCGTGGCAAGAAAGCCGAACACGTCCAGGCGGTAGTTGACCGTGACGGTCACGATGCCGCGCTGGGCCAGCGCCGCACCGTCGTAGCGCGGCTCCGAGCCGTCGCCGCCGACGAAGCCGCCGCCGTAGAAATACACCAGCACCGGCAGCTTCTTGCCGGCACCGTTCGCGGGCGCCCACACATTGAGGTACAGGCAGTCCTCGCTCATGCCGTCGGAGCGGAACACCATGTCGCTGAAGATCGGGCGCTGCATGCAGCGCGGGCCGAAGCGGTCGGCCTTGCGTGCGTCCTTCCATGCCAGCGCCGGTTGCGGCGGTTTCCAGCGCAGCGGGCCGACGGGCGGCGCGGCGTAGGGAATGCCCTTGAACTCGTTCAGGCCGGTTTTCGCGTCGTGGATGCCGGCAAGGCGGCCGGTGGCGACGGTCGCCACCGGCGGTGCATCCGCGGCAAGCAACGGGGAGCAGGTCAGGGTGAGTGCGAGCGCAAGGCCAAGGCGGCGCGGCAACGAGTAAGCATCGGGCATGTTCGAACCCCTCAGTGGGAAAGGCGAGGCGCCCGATCATCGCGCATCGCCGGCATCTGACGAAGCCCAAGGCTTATCAGATATCGGCCATGCCGCCTTATGTTTTTTCCGCCGGGGCGAGCGCGCGGGGCGCTCAGGCCGCCGAACTGACCAGCCCGCCGCTGCTGCTGCCGCTCTCGGCCATGATCGCCGCGGCCAGCCTGGCCACCGTCTCGGCGATCTGCCCCATGGTGGTGGCCACGGCGGACTGCAGCGCGGCGATGCGCGGCGCATTGGCCGGATCGTTGTCCTTGTCGCGCGCCACCGCCGAGCGCAGCTGGCGTTCCTGCTGCGCGAGCTGCTTCTGCAGGCGTTCGAGCTGCTTGCGCAGCGTCTGCACCGTGATGCTGCCGCTGTCCGAATCGCTGCTGCTCTTGCTGGCCGACGGGCGCGTGCCGGAGGTCGCGGCGCTGAGCGTGGCGGTGACGGAATGGCTCTTCGGGGAGCTGGCGGCCTGCGCCGTGGCGGCGCCGCCGGGTTTGACGGGGAAGGGCGCGATCGCGCCGGACAAACTGAAACTGACGTTCACTCGGGTTCCTGCTCAGGCTACACAGTCTGCATCGGCCGATGCGCGGCGGACTTGAGTACCGCCACGAACGGGCGGCGCGCATCCTTGCGCACGAGCGGTTGCACGACCAGGCTAAACTACATTCAATTATTATTGTAATTTATTGACTTTAAAGATTAAAAAATCCCGGAACTACATGCCGGCCGGCGGTTCCCACAACTCCACCTTGTTGCCCTCCGGATCGACGATCCAGCCGAACTTGCCGTAGTCCGATTCGTCCACCTTGTCCTCGACCTGCACGCCTTCGGCACGCAGCGCGGCGAGCAGCGCATGCAGGTCGTCGACGCGGTAATTGATCATGAAAGAGGACTGGCCCGGGGCGAAGTGATCGGTGTCCGCGGCGAACAGGCTCCACGCCGTGGTGCCGCCGCCATCGGGATTGTCCGGTCCCTTCCAGCGGAAGGCGGCGCCACCCCAGGCCTGCACGTCGATGCCCAGATGGGTCTTGTACCAGGCGCCGAGCGCCTTCGGATCCTTGGCTTTGAAGAAGATGCCGCCGATGCCGGTGACTCGCTTCATGGCTTGCTCCCATGCGGATGGGCAGGAAGGCGCCGCGCGCGTGCGGGCCTCGCTGCAAAGGGCGGCACGATAGCGCCGCCGCCGCGCGGTCCGCAACGCCGCGCACCGCGCGCAGCGGCGGCGCGTGGAGGGCTCAGCTTGCTTGTATGCAGGATTGGATCGTGACAAGTTAGCGTGCGATCGACGCCTGCGCCGTCACCGCCGAGGGGCTGCATGCTTGTCCTGGACTGGATCCGCCATCAGCTGGCCGATTTCTTCGGCCTGGGCGCCTGGCTGGACGTGATTGCGTCCGGCAACTACCGGAGCCTGCTCACCGTCGATGGCTTCGGCAAGCTGCTGGGTCCGATCATCCCGCTGCTGCTGGTGTTCGAGCTGGTGCGCGGCGTGATCCTGCGCCGCACCCGGCGCGAGGATTACCAGGTGCCGCTGCTGGTGATGGTGCTGAACCGTTTTATCGGCAGCTTTCTCACCATCGCCATGGTCGGTTTCTGCATCGGCCTGTTCAACCGGTTCGCGCCCTTCCAGGCGGGCTTGACCTGGTACGGACTGATTTACGGCTATGTGGTGTGGGAGCTGGCGCATTTCGTCTATCACTTCCTGGCGCACAAGGTGCGGCTGCTGTGGTGCCTGCATTCCACGCACCACGCGCCGGTGGCCATGAACCTGTCGGTGAATTACGCGCATATCTTTCTGGAAGGCCCGTACGCCGATTTCGTACGCACCAGCATCTGCATGCTGCTGGGGGTGAGCCCGCCGCTGCTGATCCTGATCATGATCATCGACAGCTTCTGGGGCCAGCTGATCCACCTGGGCGAGAACGTACTGCCCAAGGGCAAGCTGGGCCCGCTGCATCGCGTGCTGCTGACGCCTTCGCATCACCGTGTGCACCACGCGCGCAACGTGCTCTACATGGATACGAATTTCTGCAATCTGCTGCCGATCTGGGACCGCGTGTTCGGCACCTACATGGATGCGCGCGACGATATCCGGATCGAATACGGCATCACGCGGCCGGTGAAGCGCTACAGCGTGCTCGATGCCTATCTCGGCGAATTCTGGCTGCTGGGCCGCGACGTGTGGCGCGCGCCAGGGCTGCACAACAAGCTGCTGTACCTGATCATGCCGCCGGGCTGGAGCCACGATGGCGACCACCACACCGCGAAGGTGGCGAAGGCTGCGCTTTTGGCCAGGGGCGAGTGATCGACCGGCGCCCGCAGGGGCGCCGATCACCGGACGACTTACGCAGCCGGGCAGGGCGAACCGCCCGGCTTCAGCGCATGGAATTCCACCGACAAGCCCAGATCGTCCACGGTCGGCGCCAGCACCGACTCGCCAGACAAGCCGCGATACGTCGTCAGCTTCTGCTGATACCCCCGCTCCACCCACCGCTGCGCACGCCCAAGATCGGTCACCCCATAGCTGACGCCGAGAATGCGCGGCCCCGCAGCCATCGCCTGTGCCGCCAGTCCGGCGCCATCCGGCTGCAACGCCAGCAATGCCGTCGGCCCCACCGGCACGCAGAACCCCTTCGCACCCAGCTCCGGCAGCTTCACCGGCACCGCATGGCCGAAGCCCATGTTCTCCAGCTGCTTGCGATCGGCATCCGCATCCGCCGACACCAGCCAGATCGAGGAAAGCTCGCGCGCGCCGTTGGGGTGTTCGCGCGTTACCCGATAATCCGCGGTATTGGCGGGGTCGAACTGGTCCGGCGCGTAATCGGCCTTGTAATCGATAAAGAAGGTATTGCTCGACAGCGGCGCCTTGTCGAAGGCGAACAGCCGCCAGCCGGGCTTGGCGCTGTCGGGGCCGGAGAAGAACGGCGTCACCGCATATTGCTTGGCCTGCAGCGTGCTGCGGATGGCGTCGAGCCGGGAGCTGCGGAAACCGAAGGCGCGCGAACCGGGGCCGCCCTTCAGCGCTTCCTGGTCTTCCTTCATGCCCGGATCGAACTTGGGGTTCGGCCTGGTGATGCCGAGGATTTCGATAAAGCTGCTGTCCGCCAGGCGGATATAGCGGTTGGCGACGCCGTCGGGATCGCGTCCGGGGCGGACCTGGAAGCCCAGCTTCACCGCCATTACCGAGGTGATCTGGTCGATGCCGTGCCCCCACAGCAGGATATGGTCGAGCCGGGTCGGAGCCGGTGCGGGTGCGGCGTGGGCAAGGCCTGCCGACAGCAGGCAGGCCGAGGCGATCAGGGTCGGGCGCATGCGGAACCTCATGGCGAAGAATGGAGCGATGCTGCGGGCGCGCCGCCTTATCGGGGCCGCCCGGTGGCGCTCTTTATGGTCGGTCCGGCCGGCACCGGCAAGGACAATTTCCGGACAAAAACCGCCAGCGGCTTTCAGGCGCCCGCGCTGCGGCGCAGCGACTGCGGCGACATGCCGAAGCTGCGCACGAAGGCGCGGCGCATGCGGCTGGAATCGCCGAAGCCGGTGGAAGCGGCGATATGGTCCAGCTGCATATGGCTGGTCTCGACCGCGACGCGCGCGGCTTCCAGGCGCAGGCCTTCCACCACCTTGGCAGGCGTGGCGCCGATCTCCGCGGTAAAGGCGCGGGCGAAGTTGCGCGGGCTCATCGCGGCCCGCGCGGCCAGGCGTTCCACGGTCATCGGCTCGGCCAGGCGCTTGCGCATCCAGCCGATCAGGTCGCCGAAGCGGCCGGTCTTGCCGCCTTGTTCGACCAGCACCGAGTACTGCGATTGCCCTGCATGGCGCCGTTGATGCACCACCAGCTGCTGGGCGGCACGCCGCGCGATGCCGGGGCCGAGGTCGTCTTCCACCAGGGCCAGCGCCAGGTCGATGCCGGCGGCGATGCCCGCCGAGGTCCACACTTCGCCGTCGCGGACGAACATGCGGTCCGCATCCAGCTTCACCTGCGGATACAGCCGGCGGAAGCGCTCGGCGGCGGCCCAATGCGTGGTGGCGCGCCGGCCATCGAGCAGGCCGGCCTGGGCCAGGAAGAACGCGCCGGAACAGACGCCCGCCACGCGGCGCCAGGCTTCGGCGCCCAGGCAGGCGACGATGTCGGCGTGGCTTTCCTCCACCTGCGCCAGGTTGCCGCCGGAGACGATCACCGTGTCGAAATGCCGGGGCTCGATCGGCGTGGCCGCCAGGCTCACGCCGGACGAACTGCGCACCACGCCGCCGCCGGGAGAAAGCACGCTGATCGCATAGCTGTCCGGCCGGAAGCGTTCCGCCATCTCGAACACGGCCACCGGGCCGGCCGCGTCCAGCAGCTGGAATCCCGGAAAAACGACGATGGCGATCTCGCGGCGCATGGCGGCAGTGGCTTGGCTTCGATGCAATGGCCGGAAAGTGGCCCAAGGGTGCGGCGGGCGTCAAGTCGACGGCCCGCCGCGGCGGCTTATTTCCCGGCCTTGATCGCCACGCCGGTGATTTCGAAATGCGCGCCCAGCAGCAGCTGGGAACTGCCGGTGAAAGTACGCGCCGGGAAACCGTTCTTGAAGTAGGTGCGATAGACCGAATTGAATGGCGGGAACAGGCTCAGGTCGGTGCACAGCACGTCGATCTTCACGATGTCGTCCATGCTCATGCCGGCGGCTTCCACCGTGTGCTTGAGTTCTTCCATGGCCAGCCGGGTTTCCTCTTCCGCCGACTTGGGCACCTGGTTGTGCGCATCCACGCCGATATAGCCGGACAGATACAAGGTGTTGCCGACCAGCACCGCATCGCTCCATGGCGATTTGGCCACTTCCGCCGGCGTGCGGCCGATGACGATGTGCTTGCGGCCATCCTGCTGCGCCAGGGCGGGCAGGGTGGCCAGCAGCAGGATGGTCGAAGCGACAACGTGGGTAGCTAGCTTCATCGCAAACTCCTCGGGGGTGGGGTTGAAGCGCAGGCATCGAAACGCGGCACAGGTTGGGGTGAGCGCAGCGAACCCCAACGTGGCGCCGGCTGGCGATCCGGCGGGGTCCGTTGGGGTTTGCTGCGCTCACCCCAACCTGCGGCGGTGGCTTGAATTCGATGCTGCCGCAGGCGCTTCGCCGCCTTCAAGTCCCGGTCGGCCTGGTCTCCGGCGCCGGTCTCAATCCGTGAGACGCGAAGGCATTCGAATGCGGCGGCTTTCCCCGGAGACTATCCATGCGCGCCCCCTTGCCGGCCCCCATCGTGGACGAGGACGACCAGCGCCTGCTGCGGCTGAGCGGCGCGGAGCTGGCCGGGCGGCTGGTCCAGCGCTACGGCGACCGCGTCACCGGCCAGTTCGTGGTCGAGGGCAAGGAGGGCCGCTATGTGCCGCTGCCCGAGGACCTGCCCGCGCCGCTGGCCGCCGCGCTGCGCGCCCGCGGCGTGGCCCGGCTGTACGAGCACCAGGGCCGGGCCTGGGCGGCCGCCTCGCGCGGCGAAAACATCGTGGTGGCCACGCCCACTGCCTCCGGCAAATCGCTGTGCTTCACCCTGCCGGTGGTGACTTCGGTGATGACGGCGGGCAAGAAGGCGCTGTACCTGTTCCCGACCAAGGCGCTGGCCCAGGACCAGGTGGCCGAGCTGCTGGAACTCAATGCGGCCTGCGAGCTGGGCGTGCGCGCCTTCACCTTCGACGGCGACACGCCGGGCGATGCGCGCCAGGCCATCCGCCTGCATGGCGACGTGGTGGTGAGCAATCCGGACATGCTGCACCAGGCCATCCTGCCGCATCACACCAAGTGGGCGCAGTTCTTCGAGAACCTGCGCTATGTGGTGATCGACGAGGTGCACACCTATCGCGGCGTATTCGGCTCGCACGTGGCCAATGTGCTGCGGCGGCTGCGCCGGGTCTGTGCGTTCTACGGCGTGTCGCCGCAATTCATTCTGTGCTCGGCGACGATCGGCAACCCGGCCGAGCATGCGGCGGCGCTGATCGAGCAGCCGGTGGCGCCGATCCTGGAAAGCGGCGCGCCCACCGGCCCCAAGCATGTGCTGCTGTGGAATCCGCCGGTGCTCAATGCGGATCTCGGCCTGCGCGCCTCGGCGCGCAGCCAGACCAACCGCATCGCGCGCACGGCGATCCGCGCGGGGCTGAAGACCCTGGTGTTCGCACAGAGCCGGCTGATGGTCGAGGTGCTGACCAAGTACCTCAAGGACGTGTTCGACCACGACCCGCGCAAGCGGCCGCGCATCCGCGCCTACCGCGGCGGCTATCTGCCCACCGAGCGCCGCCAGGCCGAGCGCGACATGCGCGCGGGCGAAGTGGACGGCATCGTCAGCACCTCGGCGCTGGAGCTGGGCGTCGACATCGGTGCGCTGGACGTCACCGTGCTCAACGGCTATCCGGGTTCGGTGGCGGCGACGTGGCAACGCTTCGGCCGCGCCGGCCGCCGCCAGCAGCCTTCGCTGGGCATCCTGGTGGCATCGAGCGAGCCGCTGGACCAGTACCTGGTGCGCCATCCGGAATATTTCCGCGACGCCTCGCCGGAGCATGCGCGGATTGCCCAGGACCAGCCGCTGATCCTGCTCGACCATATCCGCTGCGCGGCGTTCGAGCTGCCGTTCCGCGCCGGCGATGCCTTCGGCGGCCAGTTGGTGGAACCCTGGCTGGAAGTGCTGGCCGAAGAAGGCGTGCTGCATCGCGAAGGCCAGCGCTTCGAGTGGATCGCCGACAGCTATCCGGCCAATGCGGTGTCGCTGCGCTCGGTGGCGGAAGGCAACTTCGTGGTGGTCAACCGCACGGGCGGACGCCAGACCATCATCGCCGAGGTCGACTACAGCGCGGCGCCGCTCACGCTGTACGAAGGCGCCATCCATATGGTGCAGTCGGTGCCGTACCAGGTGGAGCGCCTGGACTGGACCGGGCGCAAGGCCTATGTCACGCGCACCGAAGCCGACTACTACACGGATGCAATCGACTACACCAGGCTGAAGGTGCTGGACCGGTTCGACTCGTCTTCTTCCGGACGCGGCGAATGCCATCACGGCGAAGTGCACGTGGTGCGGCGCGTCGCCGGCTACAAGAAGATCCGCTACTACACGCACGAGAACATCGGCTACGGCAACGTCAACCTGCCGGACAGCGAACTGCACACGACTTCGGTGTGGTGGGCCTTGGCGCAGCGCACGCTGGACGATGCCTTCGAGCGGCGCCAGGACGCGCTCGACGGTTTTCTCGCCGCCTCCACCGCGCTGCATACCGTCGCCACCGTGGCGGTGATGGCCGAGGGGCGCGATCTGCAGAAGGCGGTGGGCAGCGGCGACGGCGCGTGGTTCGCGGTGCCGGACAGCTCGGGGCATGCACGCGTGCATACGGGGTGGGGCGAGGAAGTGCAGGACCCGCACGCGCCGTTTATCCCGACTCTCTATCTGTATGACGCTTTTCCCGGTGGCGTGGGACTCAGCGCGCCCTTGTTCGAGCGCCGCGCCGAGCTGGTGGAAAAAGCGCGCCAGCTGATCGAGCTGTGCGATTGCCGGCTCGGCTGTCCCGCCTGCGTCGGGCCGGTACTGGCTTCGGACGAAACCGCCGCGCGTTCCATGAAGGATCTCGGCGCGATGGTGCTCGCCCTGCTGGCCGACCTGTGACGGATCTCGCCGCACGTTTGCGGCGGCTGCGCGGGCAGGCGGGTATGGCCGGCGGCGCCGCTGCTCCGGCCCCGCGATTGCCCGCCGACCTGTCGCGCCTGCTGGCTGTTCGCCGTTCCACGCCGGCGCGGCAGCGGTCTGTCACGAATACGCCGACTGGTTTGGGCAGTGAGTTGGCACCAGGGCTATGGCTCGCCGAAGCAACGACGGACTGGCCTTCCGTGCCGCTGCCGTTCGATGCCTCGTTCGCCAAGATCCCCGAGCGGATCGACCCCGCGGACATGCTGTTCCTCGACACGGAAACCACCGGACTGGCCGGCGGCACCGGCACCCGCGCCTTCATGATCGGCGTGGCGCGCTGGCACGGCGCGCGGTTCGTGCTGAGCCAGCTCACCATCACCGCGCTGGCCGGCGAGGCCGCGATGCTGGAGCAGCTACGCGCATGGATCACGCCGGCAACGGTGCTCGGCACCTATAACGGCAAGAGCTACGACGCTCCCTTGTTGAATACGCGCTTTCGCCTCGAACGCATGAGCAGCCCGCTGCAAGGGCTGCGGCATATCGACCTGCTGCATCCCGTGCGCCGGCGCTGGCGCGCGCACTGGCCGAACTGCAAGCTCGCCACCATCGAGCGCCAGCTGCTCGGCGTCGTCCGCGAAGACGACCTGCCGGGATCGCAGGCGCCGGCCGCGTGGCTGCGCTTCCTGCGCGCAGGCGATCCCACCGATCTCTATCGCGTGCTGAAGCACAACGCACAAGACCTGCGCAGCCTCGCCGGTGTGCTCAGCCATATGGTGGCGCTCGATCAAACGGCGGGCGGTTTCACACCGTGCGGCGGCGCGCTTGGACATTTGTCCGACAATTAGTCATTCTCCCGTTCTCCAACGCAACCGATGAGGGAAGGGCGGATGACGAACAACCTCCTGGTACGGCGCGCGGGCGCCTGGGTCGGCACGATCGCGGCCATGAGCCTCGCTTCCGCGGCGATGGCGGCGGAGCAGCCGACGAAAGTGTGGAACGGCAAGCCGGCGCTGCTGGCCACGCCGTGGACGGCCGCGGTTTCGCCGAAGAACGCGCTGCCCGAATACCCGCGTCCGCAGCTCGCCCGCCCATCGCTGGAGCATCCGCAATGGATGAGCCTGAACGGGCTGTGGCAATACGCGGCGGATGACGGGCAGGACAAGCCGCCGTTCGGCCAGGCGCTGAAGGCGCAGGTGCTGGTGCCGTATCCGGTCGAGTCGGTGCTCTCGGGCGTGCAGCAGCATGCCGACTACATGTTCTATCGCCGCACGGTGGATATTCCGGCCGCCTATACGGCCAACGGCCAGCACGTGCGGCTGAACTTCGGCGCGGTGAGCCACGAGGCGACCGTGTACGTCAACGGCACGCAGGTGGCCAAGCATACGGGCGGCTATACGTCCTTCGGCGCGGACATCACCTCGGCGCTGCGCGCGAAAGGGCCGCAGGAGATCGTGGTCGCCGTGCATGCGCCGGTGGATGCCGCCAACATCATGGTCGGCAAGCAGCGGCTGAAGCCCGAAGGCATCTTCTACACCGCGGCCTCGGGCATCTGGCAATCGGTATGGCTGGAGCCGGTGCCTGCCACCAGCCTGGCGCAGCTCGAATTCACGCCCGCGCGCAGCCTCGATGCGTTCACCGTCAGCGCGAAGCTGCAAGGCGACGCGAAAGACGCCACGCTGCGCGTCACCGCCTACGCGGACGGCAAGGCCGTGGGCGAGGCGAGCGGCGCGGCCGGCCAGCCGCTGAAGCTGGCCATCGCGCATCCGCACCTGTGGAGCCCGCAGGATCCCTTCCTCTACACCTTCAAGGCCACGCTCACCCTGGGCGACCAGCATGACGAAGTCACCAGCTACGCCGGCCTGCGCACCGTCGCGGTCGAAAAGGTCGGTGGCCGCAACCGCATCGTGCTGAACGGCAAGCCGACCTTCCTGCTGGCCACGCTGGACCAGGGCTATTGGCCCGACGGCATCCACACCGCGCCCACCGACGCGGCGCTGAAGTTCGATATCCAGAAGACCAAGGACCTCGGCTTCAACACCATCCGCAAGCACATCAAGGTCGAGCCGGCGCGCTGGTACTACTGGACCGACCGCATCGGCCTGATGGTGTGGCAGGACATGCCGGCGCTGCCCACCGACCGCAACGACAAGCTCAGCGAAGCCGACAAGGCGAGCTTCCGCGCCGACGTCTCCGCCATCGTCGAACAGCTGCGCGGCGTCACCTCCATCATCGGCTGGATCCCGTTCAACGAAGGCTGGGGCCAGTGGAGCATCCCCGCCGCCGCCGAGCTGTCCGCGCAGATCAAGCAGCTCGATCCCTCGCGCCTGGTCGACGCGCGCAGCGGCGCCAACTGCTGCGACATGAAGGGCGACCCGCATGCGGGCGACGTCTACGACGTGCACGACTACCAAGGCCCCGGCCTGCCCAGCCCCGATGCGGAACGCGCCGCCATCGACGGCGAGCATGGCGGCCTCACCCTGGGCGTGCCCGGCCACGTGTGGCCCAACACCGCCATCAATCCGTACGGCGCGGTAAAGGACCGCGATGCGCTGAACGCCGGCTACGTCGCCAACACCGCGGTGCTGCGCGACAAAGGCGTGCCCAAGGGCATGTCCGGCAGCGTGTATACGCAGATCACCGACGTGGAGGGTGAGCACAACGGGCTGTACACCTACGACCGCAAGGTCGAGAAGGTGGACGAGGCCATGGTGCGCGCGATCAACGAAGAAACGATACGTGCGGGCGCCAGTCCCTGAAGCCTGGGGCTTGGCCGTCATCCCGGCCTGCGCCGGGATGACGGCCGCCGATGGCGGCCTTGGGCTTCATGCAACGTGCGCAAGGCGATTTGTGCGCTACTCTTCGCCGCCAAGAACTCAAAGGTCCCCACCTATGCAGCCCAAGGCCGCACTGCTGCTGGCACTTTCCGCTTCCCTCGCTACGCTTGCTCCCGTCGCCGCCAAGGCGGACGACAGCGCGAAAGTCATCGCGCCCTCCGAGCTGCCTTTCATCAAGGTCTCCGCAGGCGTCCGGCTGAAGGAACTCACCGGGCGCGCCGCACCGGCCGGTGCACGCTCCACGCTGGGCAGCGTCGCGCTGTTCGAACTCGATCCGGGCCATGCCAGCGCATGGAGCCACAACAAGGCCGGCGAGGAATCGTTCTTTATCCTCGAAGGACATGGCGAAGTGTGGACCGGCAGCGTCGCACACGCGGTAGGCCCCGGCGACTACATCCTGATCCCGCCCGCCGTCGTGCGCTCCATCCGCGCCAGCAAGGGCGAAGTGCTGAAGTTCTACGCCATCACCACGCCGGCGTGGAGCAAGGACGACGACGTGCTGGTGCCGGCACCCGAGGGTGCGCCCAAGTAAGCGGCGCGAAAGCGCCGGCATCGCTCCCGCCGCGCAAACGCCATATCGCTGCACTGCCGTCTTGACCCGGCGTGCACGGAACCGCGTTACATCGCCACAAAGCACTAGCAAACAAGGCCAGGGAGTAAATGCACACCAGCGCACACTCCTATAACTTTCTACCGATGGGAAACGCTGCGCGCCGCCATGCATACTCGCCGAGGTGGCCGCCCAAGCCCTTGATCTCCGGGGAGTAAAACTCATCGGGCGGCGCGACGTGTCGACGGCGATGGGATCCTAGGGAGAAGGGACGATGCCGGCCATGCTGGGGCAATCCAAGGCGTTCGAGCTGATGCGTGCGCAGCTGCATCGCTACGCCGGCTGCGATGTGCAAGTGCTGATCGAAGGCGAGACGGGTACCGGGAAGGAGCTCGCCGCGCGGGAAATCCATTACGCCAGCGCGCGCAGCGAGCGGCCGTTCGTGCCGGTCAACTGCGGCGCGCTGCCGGACAATCTGATCGAGAACGAACTGTTCGGGCACGAGCGCGGCGCCTATACCGACGCCAAGAGCGCGCAGCCCGGGCTGATCGACCATGCGCGCGGCGGCACCCTGTTCCTGGACGAAGTGGACTCGCTGTCGAGCAAGGCGCAGGTGACCCTGCTGCGCTTTCTGGAAAACAACGAATACCGTCCCGTCGGCGGCGGCGCGGCGCGCGTGTCGAGCGCGCGCGTGGTGGCGGCCACCAATGCCTGCCTCGAAACGCGCGTCGCGGCCGGCCTGTTCCGGCGCGATCTGCAATACCGGCTCAATGCGCTGCATGTATGCCTGCCGCCGCTGCGCGAGCGCGCCGGCGACATTCCGATGCTGGCGCAGCATTTCCTCGCCCAGCTGGCGCAGCGGCTGGATCGTCCGGCCAAGCGCTGGACGGACGAAGCCCTGCGCGTGCTCGACGCGCACGGCTGGCCGGGCAATGTGCGCGAGCTGGAGAACGTGGTGCTGCGCGCTTATCTCGGTACCGAGGGCGCGATGATCGGCGCCTCCATTCTCGACGGGCTGATCGCGCCCGCGGCTTATGTTTCATCCGAGGAGTCGGCGGACATCTTCCTCGAAGACGGTGACCTGCATTACCTGTCCGCGAAGAAGAACGCCATGTGCGCGTTCGAGCGCAGTTATCTGCTCGGGCTGATGAAGCGCACCGCCGGCAATATCAGCGCCGCGGCGCGTCTTTCCGGTACGGAGCGCAGGCAGCTCGGCAAGCTGCTGAAGAAGCACGGCATCGAGACCGGCGGCTTCCGCTAGCCCGCGGCATGCCGCGGAACTCGGGTGCGCTTTGACCCACCCGCGCCCGCGGACCGGGGCAAAGCTCACCCGGCTGGCATCCGGGTCCACGCGCAAATCCCTTGTTTCAAGCCATTTTCGAGCAGGGCGAACGCTGGCACGGCGCTTGCCTCAGTCCTCCTCGACGTGGAGGTGACGCATGAATCCTCGGCAGAACCCGGAGAACGGCTGGCGCGAAGTGGAAGGCGCGGTGCTGGCTTATCTCACGCAGCATCCCGATGCCGCCGACACGCTCGACGGCATCGTGAGCTGGTGGCTGCCGCAGCAGCGCTACGTCACCGAACGCCGACGCATCGAGCAAGCGCTGAGCCACCTGGTCGAGCGCGGCCAGCTGCGGCGCGACCGCCTTCCCGGCGGCGCCGTGCTGTACGCGCTGAACCGCGCGGACCCGGCGCCGCTGCATTGACCGACGCATCCCGCCAACCCTTGAGGAAACAGCCATGCCTGCCACCCTGAGTTATCCAGGCGTCTATATCGAGGAGATTCCCAGCGGTGTCCGCACCATCACCGGCGTGGCCACCTCGATCGCCGCCTTCGTCGGCCGCGCCGCGAAAGGACCGGTCGATGCCGACGCCGACGGCCCGGTCACCATCAACAGCTACGGCGACTACGAGCGCATCTTCGGCGCGCTCGATCCGGCGTATCCCATGGGCTACGCGGTGCGCGACTTCTTCCTCAACGGCGGTGCGCAGGCGGTGATCGTGCGCCTGTACAAGGCCGGCGCGGCCGGCGCCAAGGCGCAGATCACCGCGCCCGGCCTGACCCCGCCCGCCGTCGCGCTGCTGCTGGAAGCCGCCTCGCCGGGCGCCTGGGCCAACAAGCTGCGCGTGCGGGTGGACAACCACGTGTCGGCCGACGTGGCCGCCTTGTACGGCCTCACCCCGGCCGACCTGTTCAACCTCACCGTGCGCGACACGGCCAGCGGCGCGCAGGAAAGCTTCCTCAACGTCACCGTGGTGGAGAGCCCGCGCCGCGTCGACCGCGTGCTGAAGGCCAGCTCCGCGCTGATCCGCCTGCAGGCCGGCGCCACCCTGGGCGCGAAGCCGCCGTCGGCGATGTCGGACACCACCGACGCCGGCAAGACCATCTGGGACGACAACGGCAGCACGCCCGCCGCCGCCACCTCGGTAGCCGTGACCACCGTGGCGCAGGACAGCGAGAAGCTCTCCGCCGATGCCGATTACCTCGGCAACCAGGACGCCAAGACCGGCATCTATGCGCTGAAGAAGGTGGATCTGTTCAACCTGCTGTGCATCCCCGCCGACGTGCGCGGCGGCGATACCAGCAATGGCGTGTACCAGGCGGCGATGGCCTTGTGCGTCGACCGCCGCGCGCTGCTGATCGTGGATGCGCCCGGCGCATGGACCACGCCCAGCTCGATCAATGCCGGCACCGTGTCCGGCCTGGGCCTGACCGGCACCGCCGCGCGCAACGCGGCGCTGTTCTTCCCGCGGGTGATCCAGTCCGACCCGGCGCGGCAGGGCCAGCTCGACACCTTCGTGCCCTGCGGCATCGTGGCCGGCATCATGGCGCGCACCGACACGCAGCGCGGCGTGTGGAAGGCGCCGGCGGGGCTGGATGCATCCTTGAACGGCGTGCAGGGCCTGTCCACGGTGATGACCGATGCCGAGAACGGCATGCTCAATCCGCTGGGCGTCAACTGCCTGCGCAACTTCCCGAACGCGGGGCCGGTGGTGTGGGGTTCGCGCACCTTGCGCGGCGCCGACCTGCTGGCCGACGACTACAAGTACATCCCGGTGCGGCGCCTGGCGCTGTACATCGAGGAAAGCCTGTTCCGCGGCACGCAGTGGGTGGTGTTCGAACCCAACGACGAACCGCTGTGGGCGCAGATCCGCCTCAACGTCGGCGCCTTCATGCAGAACCTGTTCCGCCAGGGCGCGTTCCAGGGCAAGTCGCCGACCGACGCGTACTTCGTCAAATGCGATGGCGAAACCACCACGCAGAACGACATCAACCTGGGCATCGTCAACATCGTGGTCGGCTTCGCGCCGCTCAAGCCCGCCGAGTTCGTGGTCATCCAGCTGCAGCAGATGGCCGGCCAGATCCAGACCTGAGGACAACACCATGGCTCAGTTCAGCGTCAATGCCCAGCGCTTCGATCCGTACAAGAACTTCAAGTTCAGGCTGAAGTGGGACGGCCGCTACGTGGCCGGCATCAGCAAGGTCTCGGGCCTGAAGCGCACCACCGAAGTGGTGAAGCACCGCGAAGGCGGCGACCCCAGCAGCAGCCGCAAGTCGCCGGGGCGTACCGAATACGAGGCGATCACCATCGAACGCGGCGTCACCCACGATCTCGAATTCGAGAAGTGGGCGAACAAGGTCTGGCACTTCGGCGCCGGCCTGGGCGCCGAAGTGTCGCTCAAGGACTTCCGCAAGGACCTGATCCTGGAGGTCTACAACGAGGCCGGCCAGCTGGTGCTGTCCTATCACCTGTATCGCTGCTGGGTGTCGGAATACCAGGCGCTGCCGGACCTGGACGCCAATGCCAATGCCGTGGCCATCCAGCATCTGAAGCTGGAAAACGAAGGCTGGGACCGCGACGTCAGCGTGCAGGAACCGACCGAACCCAGCTTCACGGTGCCGGCGGGCTGAGGCCGTGCGCATGCCGACCGCCGCCGACTGGTTGCGCGCCTGGGAA
The DNA here is from genome assembly GCF_049532885.1 of Dyella marensis. Classification (NCBI taxonomy): domain Bacteria; kingdom Pseudomonadati; phylum Pseudomonadota; class Gammaproteobacteria; order Lysobacterales; family Rhodanobacteraceae; genus Dyella; species Dyella marensis. The sequence goes on along the minus strand of NZ_CP064029.1, from coordinate 2,620,636 downwards.
CGCGGCGGGGATGCCTCCGCCGCGGCGCGCAGCCTGTATCTGCTCGGCGCGGCCGACCAGGCCACGGACGAGGACGCGCTGCTGCAGTTGCCATTGGGGCGGCGCGATGCCTTGCTGCTGCGCCTGCACGCGAGGCTGTTCGGGCGGCGGCTGGATGGCGTGGCGCACTGCCCGGCGTGCAAGGCGGTGGTCGAGGTCAGCTTCGATGCGCATGCGCTGCTGACCGGGCCGGATGCCGGCGACGACACCTCCGCCGGTGTATTCGAACTGCAATCGGCGGCGCACGACCTGCGCGTGCGTTTTCGCCCGGTGAACTGCGCCGACCTGCTGGCACTGCAGGATTGCGCCGACCTGATCGATGCCCGCGGCCTGCTGCTGCAACGCTGCGTGATCGAAACGACGAAGCTGTCGAGCGCTGCCCCGGCCAGCCTGCCGGAATCGCTGCAGGCGGAACTGGCCCAGGCCATGGCCGCCGCCGATCCGCAGGCCGACCTGCAGCTGGCCTTCCATTGCCCCGAATGCGCGCACGACTGGGAACCGGCCTTCGATATCGCCCGCTTCCTGTGGCAGGAACTGCACGCCTGGGCGCTGCGCCTGCTGCGCGACGTGGACACGCTGGCACGCCACTACCACTGGAGCGAAGCGGACATCCTCGCGATGACGCCGCGCCGCCGCCAGGCCTACCTGGAGCAATGCGCGCCGTGAGCGACTTCCTCGACCGTGTGGCTACGCGCGCGCTCGGCAGCGAATCGATGCTGTCGCCGCGGCTGCCGTCGCTGTTCGAGCCGGCGGGACGGGGTGGGGCGGCCGTCACCGAGGAGTCGGTGCAGATCCAGGCGGCGCCGGCGGTCGAGCGAACGCAGGAGCAGGCCGTGCCGAACGTGCGCCGGATCGAGAGCAAAGTGCTCGCGCAGGCACCGGAACTGGCGCCGGCGCGCTCATCTGCGCACGCTTCTATGGCGCAGGCCGACAGGCACGAGCACAGCATCGTCACGGAAGAAGTGCGCTTGTTTTCTTCGAGCAAGCCGTCCGTGCGCGAAGCGGCCATCGAGCCGGCATCGCCGCGGACGGTTTCGCGCCAGGAGCCTGCCTCCACCGGCGAGCTTCAGCCGCTGAAAGAAACCCGCATCCTGCGCGAACGCACCACCATCGAGACCTCGCACGAAGAAGCACCCGGCGAACTGTTGCCGCCGGGCCAGCCCGTCTTCGCCACCCGGCCCGAAGCCGACGCGCGGCGCACGAACGCATCGTCGCCCGCACCGGCGAAAGCACTGGCCGGCACGGCGCAGCCGTCCAGCGAACCGGCCGTGCACGTCAGCATCGGCCGGCTGGAAGTGCGCGCCGCACCCACGAACGCCACGGCGCCGCGCGCTGCGGCGCCGTCACGTCCCAGCGCGCTCGACGACTACCTGCGCCAGCGCGGCGGAACCAAGCCATGAGCAATGTCCTCGCCATCGCCGCCGCCACCCGCACCCTGCGCAATGTGCTGCTGGCCCGCATGCCGCTGCTGGATACCGACCTGGGCGACCTGGAGGTGACCCTGCAGCCGCTGGACGTCGCGCGCAAAGGCATCACCAAGGCCCAGCTCAACCTGTTCCTGTACCAGGTCATCTACAACGCCGGCTGGCGCAATATGGACATGCCCGGCCGCGTGCGCCCCGGCGAAACGGCGCAGCCGGCGCTGGCGCTGAACCTGCATTACCTGATCACCGCCTGGGGCCGCGGCGACAGCGACAACGACGCGGTCAGCCACCGCGTGCTGGCGGCGGCGATGAGCACGCTGCACGACCGCCCGCTGCTCGACGCCGACGACATCCGCAACGCCTTGCTCGGCAACGACCTGGCCGACCAGATCGAACGCGTGCGCCTGACGCCGCTGCCGCAGAGTGTGGAAGAGCTCTCCAAGCTGTGGACCGCGTTCCAGACCAACTACCGCGTCTCCGCCGCCTACGAGGCGACCGTGCTGCTGATCGACAGCCAGGCGCCATCGCGCGCCAGCCTGCCGGTGCTGCGCCGCGGGCCGCAGGATCGCGGCGTGACCAGCACGGCATCCACGGCGCCGGCACTCAGCAGCGTGGCGCTGCCGAATGCGCAGGCGGCGGCCAGGCTCGGCGACGATCTGGTGCTCAGCGGCAGCCAGCTCAGCACCGCCAACGCGGTGGCGCGCTTCAACAGCCTGCGGCTCGATGCGCCGGTGGACGTGGTGCCGGCCGCGGGCCCGGCAGCGGGCAGCTTGCAGGTGCATCTGGCCGACAGCGCCGAGGATGCGCAGGCGCCGTCGCGCTGGGCGCCGGGCATCTACACGCTGTCGCTGCTGGTGCAGTCGCCGGGCCTGCCCGCGCTGCTCAGCAACGAACTGCCGCTGGCGCTGGCGCCGGCGATCACGCTGACGCCGCGCACCGGTTCGCCCGGCACGCAGCATCTGAATCTGACCTGCCTGCCGCGCATCCGCGACGGGCAGCGCGTGTTCCTGCTGTTCGGCGACCAGCTGGTGACGCCGACCAGCATCACCAACCCGGCCGATCCGGCCCAGCCCACCGCGCTGGTTTTCGATGTGCCCGGCGTGGCTGCCGGCACCTATACGGTGCGCCTGCGCGTCGACGGCGCCGACAGCATTCCGGTCGATTTCAGCGGCCCGTTGCCGGCCTTCGACAGCCTTCAGCAAGTGGTGGTGTCATGAGCGATTACGCGCAATGGCTCGCCGAGAACGATAAATACCTGGCCGATGCGCTGGCCGACCTGCGCGCGCGGCTGCAGCGCGCCGCGGGGCAGGAGGCGGCGCCGTCGAATGGCGCGCGCAACGTGCCGGCGATTCCCGCGACGGTGGCGCCGGCGCCCGAAGCCACTGCAGCTCGGCATACGTCATGGTTGTCCCGCGTGTTCGGCGAGCACCCGGCGGCGCAGGCTGCGCCATTGGCAACGACGGACACGGTGCCACCGGAGGTGCAGGCGGCCGAACCGCCGCCCGCGGCGATCGCCGTCGACACCGCGGCCGATCCCGCACAGGCGCCGGCCTTCGCCCCTGCGCTGCAACTGCTGGCCCAGCGCCTGGGCCTGTCCGACTTCGAACGCGATCTGCTGCTGCTGTGCATCGGCATGGAACTGGATACGCGCATGCCCGCGCTGTGCGCGCAGGCCCAGCACGATCCCGCCAAGCCCTGGCCGACCTTCGCGCTCGCCTTCGCCGTGCTGGACCAGCCGAGCTGGGACGCGCTCTCGCCCGAACGCCCGCTGCGCTACTGGCGCCTGCTGGAGATCCACCAGCCGGGGCCGCAGCCGCTGATCGGCGCCGCGCTGAGCGCGGACGAGCGCATCGTCAATTTCGCCAAGGGCCTGAACTACGTCGACGACCGCCTGATGCCGCTGCTGACGCCGTTGAACACGGACAGCCTGCCGCCTTCGCAGCAAGCCGTGGCCGACCGCCTGCTCGACAACCTGCGCCACATGCCGTTCGGCGAACCCTTGCCCACGGTGCAGCTGGTCGGCGTGGACAGCACCAGCAAGCAGGCGATCGCACAGACGGTGGCGGCCGGCTTCGGTGCGCAGGCGTTTCGTCTGTCGGCGCAGCTGCTGCCGCAGGGCATCGCCGAACAGGAGGCCCTGGTGCGCCTGTGGCGGCGCGAGAGCCTGCTGATGCCGGTGGCGCTGTATATCGACGCTTCCGCCATCGACGGCGCGGATGCGGCTTCCGGCCCGATCCGCCGTTTCCTGGCGCGCGCCGGCGGCCTGCTGTTCATCGATACGCGCGAGCCGTGGAACGACAACGGCACACATGCATTGAGTGCCGACGTGACCCGACCCACCTCGCTGGAACAGCGCAGCGTGTGGCAGCACCTGCTGGGCGAAGGCGCGGAGCAGCATTCGCGCCAGCTGGCCAGCCATTTCGATTTCAATCTCGGCAAGATCGGGCAGATCGCGCATACCGCGCTGGCCGCGACCGGACAGAAGGCCGAAGGCCTGGGCGAAGCGCTGTGGCAGGGCGCGCTGGCGCGCACGCGGCCGGCGCTGGACCAGCTGGCGCAGCGCATCGAGCCCAAGGCGGGCTGGGACGACCTCAAGCTGCCGGACAGCGAGAAGAACCTGCTGCGCGAAATCGCCGACCAGGTCGCGCAGCGCAGCGTGGTCTACGACGACTGGGGCTTCCGCGAACGCATGAACCGCGGGCTTTCCATCAGCGCGCTGTTCGCCGGCGAGAGCGGCACCGGCAAGACCATGGCGGCCGAAGTGATCGCCAACGAACTGGGCCTGCCGCTGTACCGCATCGATCTCTCGGCCGTGGTCAGCAAGTACATCGGCGACACCGAGAAGAACCTGCGCAAGCTGTTCGACGCGGCGGAAGAGGGCGGCGCGATCCTGTTCTTCGACGAGGCCGACGCGCTGTTCGGACGCCGCAGCGAAGTGAAGGACAGCCACGACCGCTACGCCAATATCGAAGTGAACTACCTGCTGCAGCGGCTGGAGAGCTTCCGCGGCCTGGCCATCCTGGCCACCAACATGAAGAGCGCGCTGGACACGGCTTTTCTGCGCCGCATCCGTTTCGTGGTGAACTTCCCGTTCCCCGGCGTGGCCGAGCGCAAGGCGATGTGGGCCTCGGCCTTTCCCGCCAAGGTGGCCACCGCCGCGCTGGACATCGAGCGCCTGGCCAAGCTGGCGCTGACCGGCGGCAGCATCCAGGGCATCGCCTTGAACGCAGCGTTCCTGGCCGCCAGGCACGGCGTGCAGGTGACCATGCCGCTGCTGCTGGACGCCGCGCGCAACGAGTTCCGCAAGCTGGAGAAGCCGGTCAACGAAGCGGACTTCCGCTGGCTGGGCAGTGCGGGAGGACAGCCGTGAGCATCGCCCTGCATATCGAGCGGCTGGTGATCGACGAGGCCGTGCTGGGCGGCGAACGCGCCGCCGACGTGCGGCTACTGCTTGAACGGGAACTGGCGCGGCAACTCGCGCAGCCGGGGGCGATGGATGCGCTGCGCCATGTCGGCGCCGTCAGCGCGCTGCCTTCCGCGGCGCTGCCCGCGCCGGTTCGAGGTCAGGAGCGGCTTGGTTCCCGCCTCGCCGCGGCAGTGGGGCAAAGCCTCGCCGCCGCCTTGCCGGCGGTGGAGCGGACATGAACCGGCCTCTTGCCAACGCAAAGCTCGCGCCGGCTCCATCCGCCGCTGTCGCCAGCCCCGTGCTGCGGCGCAAATGCGCCTGCGGCAGCCACGCGGCCGGCGGCGAATGCGAGAGCTGCAAGCAGCGTGTGCATCGCAAGGAGCGCGCCGGGGCATCCGCGCAGCAGGCGGCGGTGCCGGGGATCGTGCACGACGTGCTGGGCACGCCCGGGCGGCCGCTGGATGCCGCGGCGCGCGCCTGGATGGAGCCGCGCTTCGGCCACGATTTCAGCGGCGTGCGCGTGCATACGGATGGGCAGGCGGCGGCGTCCGCGCGTTCGGTCGGCGCACGGGCGTATGCCGTGGGCCAGCACCTAGTGTTCGACCACCGGCAGTACGCGCCGCATACGCCGGACGGCCGGCATCTGCTTGCGCACGAGCTGGCCCACACCATCCAGGACGCGGGCGGCGGCGGACTGCATCCGAAGCTGCAGCTGGGTGCGGCCGACGACGCCAGCGAGCGCGCCGCCGACCGCGCCGCGGATGCGGTGGCGCAGGGCCGGCGCGCCTACGTGGCGCCGGCGGCCGGCGGCGTGATCCGCCGGCAGATCGCCGAGTGCTATGCCAGCGCCGGCAAGGACGACATGCAGAAAGTGGTGCGCTGCCCGGACATGTCGGAAACCGAAGTGACCATGGTCGATTCCACCGACAAGCCCGAGCCCAAGGCCACGATTTCCGCGGTGCCCGGCTACGACTCGCAGAACGTCTTCGTCGACATCACTTACTGCCGCGGCAAGACCAGCGTCACCATCTCGCCCTCCGCCAGCCTGCCCGCCACCGTGGCGCAGGCGATCGGCAACGTGCTGTCGGGCAAGGATCCGGTCAAGAGCGGCCGGCTCACCGCGGGGCTCGGCATCGAGGTCGCGGTCAGCGACAAGGTCACCGTCACCATCGGCCCCACCATCACCGCCGGCGTATCCGGCAAGCCGACCTATGGCGGCGGCGTGCAGGTCAAGACGCCGTACGGCGGCTTCGGCGCGCAGGGCCAGTACGACGCGGAGCAGAAGCAGGGCGGCATCAGCTTCAGCTACACGCCTGGCGACAAGCCGAAGAACGTCGACTGCCACACCGTGCGCCACTACGTGACCCTGGCCTGCGCCAAGGTCACGCGCAAGCCGGCCGACCCCGGACAGCCCGAGCTCAAGGGTCCGGATCCTCAAGTGCGGCGCGTGTACTTCGACTATGCCAAGGACACCATCCGCCAGGATTTCCACCTGCCCGACGACATCGAGACACTGGCCGCCAAGGGCTACCGCGTCACCGCGGTGCAGGGCTTCACCTCGCCGGAAGGCCCGCGCGGGCGCGAGCACGAGCCGTCCTTTATCGGCAACGACCGACTGTCGGTGAAGCGCGCGGAAGCGGCGCTCCGCTGGCTGCAGGATCCGAAGGTATGCCCGCATTGCGATACCTCGGGCGTCAAGGCGGACGGCCAGAGCGAGCTGCCGCCGCTGCAGGGCAAGCAGAAGCCCGAGCCGGTGGGCCGCCCGATGGAAGAAGACGCGGTGAAGGAGTACCTGGGCGAGAAGCCCGGCAGCACGGCCGATCCGACGGCGCCCAAGGCCGGCCCCGAGCGCGATGCGTTCAAGGCGCAGCCGTTCAAGGCGCAGCGCGACCAGGCCTTCGATTTCATGCGGCGCGCCGACATCACCCTGGTCGGCAGCAAGGTGACCCAGGAGTTCAAGCCGGCAAAACCCGAAGAGGTCACGCGCGACCCGGTCGCGTGCGACGAGAAAGTGATCAATGCGGCGCGCAAGGCCTTCGGCATCGCGCCGTCCACCGTGGTCGAAACCACCAAGCCTTGAGAGGGCCGCCACGATGCCAAGCGCCGACAAATCAGCGATCGCCAGGCAGAGCTTTACGCCTGCGCTCACCCGCGCGCCGGTCGGTCTGCACCGCAAATGCGGCTGCGGCAAATCCACGCCGGGCGGCGGCCAGTGCAGCGAATGCGCGCAGAAGAAGGCCAGCCTGCAGCGGCGCGCGCAGCGCGACGTGGCCAGCGGCGTCGCCCCGGCCAGCGTGCATGCGGAACTGGCCCGCGGCGGACAGCCGCTGGATCGCGCCACGCGCAGCTTCATGGAGCCGCGCTTCGGCCACGACTTCAGCCACGTGCGCGTGCATGCGTCGCCGCAGGCCGCGGAAACGGCGGCCGACGTCGGCGCCTCCGCGTACACCGTGGGGCCGCATATCGTGTTCGGTCAGGGCGGCTATGCGCCGTCGACGCATACGGGCCGCCAGCTGCTTGCGCATGAACTGGCGCACGTGGTGCAGCAGGGCGGTGCGCAGAGCCTGCAGCGCTCCGGCGGGCAGGTGGGCGACACGCCGTCGATGGCTGGCGGCAACGGCCTGCGCATCGGCAGCGCGGACGATCCGCTGGAAGGCGAGGCGGATGCGGCGGCGCACCGGGTGATGAGCGGCGCGAATGCGGGTACCGGGTTTGCCGCGGCGCCGCTGAGCCTGGCGCGTGCGCCGATCCTGCGCCGGCGGCTGGTGGTCAATCCCGGCGATTCGATTCCGATGCCGGCGGGCGCGGCGGGGCCGGAGCAACCCTTGACCAATGCGGTGCAGAACCTGATGCATGAAGTCTGCCCCGACGGCCAGTTCGTGGTGGATCCGGCGACCGGCGTGGCCAGCGCGGGCGCGGCCAATTTCTGCGCCACGCCTGCGCCGGCCGCTCCGGCGAAATCGCCGGCCAATTCCAGCACGCCGGTGGGTTGCCGTTGTCTGTGCGACGTCATCAACAACACCGAAACCACCACGATTGCCTTTCAGGCCGGGCCGCCGGGCACCAGCCGCACGGTCGATCAGCAAGGGCGCGTGCAGGGTGAGGCGGGGCGCCGCACCAGTCCGACCGTCAATGTCGATCCGCGCTTCCAGGGCCAGTACAAGATCAACGGACGCTGGGTGGATATTCCGTTCCATCTGATCTTCGCCCACGAAGTCTGCGGGCACGCACTGCCGAAGATGCAGGGCACGCATGCGGCGCGCGGCCCGACGCCGCCGGGCGGCACGCCGCCGTCGGAACAGCACGCCGTCGACGTCGAACGCGATATCGCCGCCGAGCACTCGCCGGCCCTGCCGCGCCGCCCCGACGACTACGGCGGCGACGCGCGCGAGCGGCCCTGAGGCGCAGCCATGAACGCACCGTCATCCATGCAAGCCCGCCTGGAAGTCCTGCGACAGGACCTGCCGGATCCGTTCGCCCTGCGCACGGGCCTGGGTGCCTTCTTCGCGCTGCCCCGCGTGCGCGAGCTGCTCGCCGACGGCACGGCCGGCGAGCAACTGCTCGATTACCTGGAACACCAGCCCGAGCCCGCGCTCGCGCGCGTCGCGGTGATCCTGCTTTCGCGCTGCCTCACGGACGCGTTGTACCGGCGCCTGCTGGCCGTGCTGGAACGCGCGGACAAGGAACTGACCGAAGCCTGCGACGCCGGCCTGTGGCTGCTGCCGGTGGATCAGGCCGCGCTGGCGCGGGAGCTGGTGGGCATGACCAGCACCGGCCAGCCGTTTCCGCTGCTGCTGCTACAGCGTCCCATCGCCGCCGAAGTGCGCGCATCGCTGGAGCATTTCATCCGCCTCGGCAAGCTGCCGCTGAGCCTGTACGCGCTGTATGCGTATGCCTATGTGCCCAGGCCGCGCGACCAGGCGCTGCTGCTCCAGTGGAAGCAGTCCGGCCAGGCCGACGCCGCCACCGTGCGGCTGCTCGACCAGCTGCTGCACGAGGAGGGCCGGCCATGAGCGAGCGCGCCGCCAAGAGCCAGGCTGCGCAGGCCGTGAAGAGCACGGCGGCGAACGGCGCGGCGGCGGGCCACCTGCTGCAGCGCAAATGCGCTTGCGGCACGCATACCCCGGGCGGCGGCCAGTGCCGCGCCTGCAGCGAGCGCGAGGCCGGGCCGCATGCGGAACACGCGGCCGCCGAACCGGTGCCGGCTTCCGTCCACGATGCGCTGGCCAGCGGCGGCCGTCCGCTGGACGATCGCGCCCGCCGCTTCTTCGAGCCGCGCTTCGGCCGGAACCTCGGCGGCGTGCGCATCCATACCGACGGCAGCGCCGCGCGCTCGGCCAGGGACGTGGATGCGCAGGCCTATACCGCTGGCCGGCATATCGTGTTCGCCGACGGCAAGTACGCGCCGGAATCGCTGATGGGCAGCTTCCTGCTCGCGCACGAGCTCTCGCACGTGATGCAGCAGCGCCAGCAGGACGTGCGTCCGCAGGCGATCGGCAACCGCAACGATGCCTTCGAGCACGAGGCCGACCGCACGGCGATGGACGTGCTGACGCGGCCGGTCTCGTCGGTGGCGCCGATGGTCGGCACCGATCCGTCCGCCACCTTGCGCCGCGGCTGGCCGCTGGTGGCGGCCGGCGTGGTCGGCGTCGGCGCCGCGCTCTATGCGGCATGGGCCTATCACTGCCTGACGCCGCTGGAGCGTCCGATGTACGACGCCACCTTCGGCGATCCGGTGAACCGCACCGGCGGCTTCCGGCTCTGGTACTACAACCAGACCCACGCGCCGATTTCGAGCAATGTGTGGGACGCCTTCGGCCACTGCTGGATCGCCTGCGCCTCGACCAAGCGCTGCGGCGCCTTCACCGCCAGGCTGGCCGGCAGTTCGCGCGAGTTCTACCGCGAGTACATCGACAGCAGTCCGCACGACAGCTACGCGCAGGACATCAACAACCAGCGGCTGGGCCGCGGCTTCGGCAGCAATGGCGACGACTGCGATACCGCCTGCCGCAATGCGGCGCTGCCGGGCGGGGCGATGGACCTGAGCGCGCCGGCAGCGACGCATTGGGATCCGGTCAACGGAGATACCGCTTGAAACGCGATCAATCGTGCGCGCTCGCACGCGCCATCGGGATGGAGCATTGAGCATGGACACCTTGCGTAAAGGCGATCAGGGGCCACAGGTCAGCCAGCTGCAGCAGCTGCTGACCCGGCGCGGCTATGCGGCGCCGGGCACGGGCGTGTTCGATACGCGAACCTGGCAGGCCCTGCGCGCGTTCCAGATCCAGAACCTCGACCAGCACGGCCAGCCGCTGGTGGTGGATGGCGTGGCCGGGCCGCTGACCTGGTGGAGCCTGCAGAATCCCAAGCCGGCCATCGTTACGCCGAGCGCGGTGGATTACACCGTGCTGCCCGCCACCGGCGGCAGCGCGCGTGGCAGGGCGGCGCTCGGCTCGGCCATCGCGGAGCTCAAGGCCGGCGCCGGCGAGCAGGGCGGCGACAACCGCGGCCCGTTCGTGCGCAAGTACCTGGCGCCGGCAGGATTGCCGGAAGGCAATCCGTGGTGCGCTTCCTTCGTGAGCTATTGCTTCCTGCAGGGCGCGGGCGGCGACCGGGCGAAGATGCCGTTCCCCTACGTGGCCAGCGCGCGCAGCCTGCTGGCGGAGTTCAAGGACAAGGGCTGGGCCTCGACGCCGGGCGATGGCTACATGCCGCAGCCGGGCGACATCGTGGTGTGGTGGCGGGTGAGCCTGGCCGGCTGGCTGGGCCACACCGGCCTGGTGCACTCGGTGCGGGACGGCATGCTCTACACCATCGAGGGCAACCGCAGCCCCAACGTGCAGGGCTTCTCCTATGTGCTCAGCCGCATGGACAAGCTGCTCGGCTACGGACACGTGCCATGAGCGGATTCCCCGGCTCGCCGCGCATCCTCAAGGGTGGCCTGGTGCTGATCGACCCGGACAGCTCCGCCGTGCTGCGCGTGATCGCCCTGCAGTACAACCCCGACTCGATTACCCGCTCGCTGCAGGTGCAGGCGATCAGCGCCGACGGCGGCGACCGCTCCGAGGTGCTGCGCCTGAAAGGGCCGCCGGTGGAAACCATCAAGCTGGAGGCGGAGATCGACGCCACCGACCAGCTGGAATTTCCCGACCGCAACCGCGTCGCCACGCAGACCGGCGTGTTCGCCCAGCTGGCCGCGCTGGAAACCATGATCTATCCGACCAGCGCGCAGTTGAACGCCAACGATGCGATGTCCCAGGCCGGCACGCTGGAAATCATTCCGATGGAAACGCCGCTGGCCCTGTTCGTGTGGAGCCAGACGCGCATCCTGCCGGTGCGCGTCACGGAGCTGAGCATCACCGAGGAGGCCTTCGACACCGCGCTCAATCCGATCCGCGCCAAGGTCAGCCTGGGCCTGCGCGTGCTGTCGGTGAACGACGTGCCGCCGGGACACAAGGCGGCCAGCCTGTTCATGAGCTATCTGCAAAACAAGGAACGGCTGTCCGGCATGGCGCCGGCCATGCCCTTGTCCGCGCTCGGCATAACGGGAGTGCCCTGATGGCCATCGCCTTTCCTCCGACCAGCCGCTATGCGCTGACCCCAACCGGCACCTTCGTGCGCGCCGACGGCACGCCGATCACCTATCTCAAGCGCCGCTTCGTACCGGCGCCGGAGAAGTTCGCGCTGCTGCAGTGGCATCGCGTGGTGCAGGGCGAGCGGCTGGACAATATCGCCGCGCACTACCTGGGCGATCCCGAGCAGTTCTGGCGGCTGTGCGATGCCAATCGCGCGCTGCGCCCGGACGAGCTGACCGAAACCATCGGCCGCAAGCTCGCCATCACCTTGCCCGAGGGTATTCCGGGGGTGCCGCGTGCTTAAGGGCGTGCACCTGACATTGCTGGTCGGGCCCGTGGTGCCGGTGCCGGTGCCGCAGGTGGTGCTGGATGCGCTGACCCAGATCGAGGTGGTGCAGCCCGACGAGCAGGCCGGCGCTTTCACCTTGCAGTTCACCCTGAGCGTGCAGTCGCCGCTGCATACCTTGTTCCTGCTGAGCGGCGGCGACGTGGTGCCGCTGCTGCGGGTGATCGTGATCGTCACGGTGAACGGCACGCCGGAGGTGCTGATCGACGGCGTGGTGACCAAGACCGAAGTGATGCCCGGCGCCGACCAGCGCCACACCAGCTTGCAGGTGAGCGGCGACGATCTCACCACGGTGATGCAGAAGCTGGAGTTCTCCGGCCTGCCGGGGCTGCCGTATCCGGCCATGCCGGCCGAAGGCATCGTGGCGCTGCTGCTGGCCAAGTACGCATTTTTAGGCGTGGTGCCGCTGGTGATTCCCAGCATCGCCATCGACGTGCCGATTCCCACCGACCGCATTCCCACCCAGCAGGGCACGGACCTGGAATACATCCGCATGCTGGCCAGCCGCGTGGGCTACGTGTTCTATATCGAACCGGGCCCCGCGCCGGGCATGAGCACCGCGTACTGGGGGCCGAAGATTAAAGTAGGCGTGCCGCAGCCGCCGCTGAATGCCGACATGGATGCGGCCAGCAACGTGGAAAGCCTCAGCTTCAGCTACAACGGCAATGCGCGCAGCCTGCCGATCGTCTATATCCAGAATCCGCAGACCAAGATTCCGATCCCGATTCCGATCCCCGACGTCGGTCCGCTGAATCCGCCGCTGGGCCTGCTCGACCCGCCGCCGCAGCGCTTCAACCCGTTGACCGAAACGGCCAAGTATTCGCCGGTGCGCGCGCTGCTGCTGGGCATGGCGGAGGCGGCCAAGTCCGCCGACACTGTCACCGGCCGCGGCAACCTGGACGTGTCGCGCTACGGCCGCGTGCTGAAGGCGCGCCAGCTGGTCGGCGTGCGCGGCGTGGGGCCGGCCTTCGACGGCCTGCATTACGTGAGCGAGGTGCGCCACACCATCAAGCGCGGCGAGTACAAGCAAAGCTTCAGCCTGTCGCGCAAGGGCCTGATCTCCACCGTGCCGCGGGTGCCGTCATGACCAAGTACTACGGCAAATACCGCGGCACCGTGCTGCAGAACATCGACCCCGAACAGCTCGGGCGCATCCAGGCGACGGTGCCGGACGTGTCCGGCCTGCTGCCCTCGAGCTGGGCCATGCCGTGCGTGCCGTTCGCCGGCAAGCAGAACGGCGTGTACGTGGTGCCGCAGATCGGCGCGGGCGTGTGGATCGAATTCGAACAGGGCGATCCGGATTATCCGATCTGGACCGGCGGTTTCTGGGGCATCGCCGCAGAGGTGCCGGCCCTGGCACTGGCGGGCAATCCCGCCAGCCCCAGCGTGGTGCTGCAGTCGGGCCTGCAGAACACGATCTCGATCAGCGACCTGCCGGGTCCTACCGGCGGCATCCTGCTCAAGGCCGTGACGGGCGCCATGATCATGGTCAACGAGATCGGCATCACCATCTCCAACGGGCAGGGCGCCACCATCGTGCTGGCGGGACCCACCGTCACCATCAACAACGGCGCGCTGGTCGTGACCTGAGGAGGATGACGATGCCGGGCTTCCTTATCCATGTCGGCGCCAGCGTGCTCTGTTCGCACGGCGGACAGGCGCAGGCCACGGTGCCGAATCCGCGCGTGACGGTGAGCGGCCAGCCCACGGTCGCCATGCCCGGGCCGTGGGTGGTGGCCGGCTGCACCTTCCCGCCGCCGCCCGCGGCCAACGGCCCCTGCGTCAGCGCGCAGTTCATGACCAGCGCGACCCGGGTCACTTCCAACGGACAGCCGCTGCTGTGCTTCGACAGCCAGGCGCTGTGCGCGCCGACGGCGACGCCGCTGCTGATCGTCGCCAGCCAGATGCGCGTCACCGCCATGTGAGGACGTCATGGATCCCGCCATCAACATCGACTTTCCATTCGCCTTCGACCGCCGCGGCCGCACCGCGCTCACCGATGACGACGACCACGTGCGCGACATGATCGAGCAGTTGCTGTTCACCCGTCCGGGCGAACGGGTGAACCGGCCGGACTTCGGCAGCGGCCTGCTGCAGATGGTGTTCGCGCCGAACAGCCCGGAGATCGCCGCGGCCCTGCAGTTCACCTTGCAGGCGGCGCTGCAGCGCTATCTGGGCGACGTGATCAATGTGGGGTCGCTGGAGGTGACCAGCGACGACGCCACCTTGCAGGTGGATCTCAGCTACACCGTGCTGGCCACCGGCGACGTGCGCACCGCCAGCATCCGCGGGAGCGCGACATGAGCACCGACGCGACGCTGCTTCCCGTTCCCATCGGCTGCGGCCTGCCGCCGTCCTGTTCGCTGGATGCGCGGCGCGAGCGCCTGCGCCTCGGCGGGCAGCTCAATGGCATCGACTTCGTGGAAGTCGGCGATGACGGCGTCACGCTGTGCGTGCATCTGTTCGGGCCGATACCGGAAGGCATTGGCGTAGCCAACGTGCGGATCAGCGGTGGCGACCGCATCACCGGCCTGCGCGTGCTCGCGGTCAGCGAGGAGAACGAGCCGGAGATGCACGACGACGCCTGCCTGCGCGTGGTGCTGGACCGCGAAGGCGACCACTCGCCGTATTGCCTGTGCCTGGTCGACGCCGCGTCCGGCAACGATCCTGCCGGGTGGATGGCCTATCCCGGTTTCGATCCGCGCTATGCCTGCGTGGGCCTGCGCTTCCGCCTGGGCTGCGCCAAGGAGCTGGACTGCGCCGCCGTCGCGCCTTGCGTGGAAACGCCCGAGCCGCCGCCGGAGATCAACTATCTGGCGAAGGACTATGCGAGCTTCCGCCAGCTGTTCCTCGACCGCATGGCGCTGGATGCGCCGGCGTGGCAGGAACGCCACGTGCCGGATATCGGCATCGCCCTGGTCGAGACGCTGGCCTATACCGCCGATTACCTGAGCTATTACCAGGACGCCGTCGCGACCGAGGCGTATCTGGCCACCGCGCGCCGGCGCATTTCGGTGCGGCGGCATGCGCGGCTGGTCGACTACCGCATGCACGAAGGCTGCAATGCGCGCGCGCTGGTGGCCTTGCAGCTGCCGGCGGGCGAGGCGACGCTCGACCTCGACAATCTGCTGCTGCTGGTGCCGCCGCCGGCGCAAGCCGATGCCACGCCGGGCGGCTTGAATGCCGACCAGCTGGAGAAGGCGCGGGCGCAAGGGGCGCTGGTGTTCGAGCCGATGGCGCTGGACGGCGCCACCACGATCACGGTGAGCGCCGCCCATTGCGCGATCCGTTTCTACACCTGGGGCGACGAGCTGTGCTGCCTGCCGCGCGGAAGCACGCAGGCGGTGCTGGTGGATCCGCCGGCGGCGCCGTCGGGTCCCGCGACCACGCCAGGAACCGGCGATGGCGGCAATACGTCGGCGGTGGAGGTGGCACGCGCGGCGGTGGCCGCGCCGCAGCGCGCCTTGACGCTGCAGGTCGGCGATCTGCTGATCTTCGAGGAAGTGCTCGGCCCGGTCACCGGCAATCCGGCGGATGCCAACCCGGAGCATCGCCACGCCGTGCGGCTCACGTCCGTGCAGCCCATCGCCGATCCGCTCGACGGCACCTTGCTGCTGCAGGTGAGTTGGGATCCCTGCGATGCGCTGCCGTTCGACCTGTGCCTGTCGGTGCGCAAGCCATCGCCCGATTGCGCCTGGCTGCACGATGTCAGCCTGGCGCGCGGCAATGTGCTGCTGGTCGATCATGGCGACCACGTGCCCGGCAAGTGCGATTGCTCGGCGCTGTGCACGCCGCCCGGGCAGGGCGACGACGACTATCCGGGGCTGGCCACCGCGCGCGCCGCCATGCCCGATGCCTGCCAGCGCTGCGATGCCTTGGCCGAGGACTGCTGGCTGGTGCCCGGCAGCACCGGGTACGGCTGCTGCCGCTGCGATGGCGCGGTGCTGGACGTGCGGCGCCCGCCTGCGGAGACCGGCCATGTCGTGCCGGGTACGCCGCTGACCTGGGCCGAGCCTTTGCCGGCCACGCCGAATGCGCCGGTCTGCCAGCTGCTGGCGCGCGATCCGCGCGCGGCGCTGCCGCAGCTCGACGTCTACGGCGGTGCGCTCGGCGACATTCTGGTGGCCGGCACACCGGATGCGCAGTGGCGCTGGGATTCGCGCCAGGACCTGCTGGAAAGCGGCGCGGACGACCGCCACTTCGTGGTCGAAATGGACGACGACGGCGCGGCGCATCTGCGCTTCGGCGACGGCGTGCTCGGCCGCCAGCCGCAGGCCGGCGATTTCTTCCGCGCGCGCACGCGCATCGGCAACGGCACCGCCGGCAATGTCGGCCGCGAAAGCATCGTGTGGATAGCGCTGCGCAACGGGGTGGTGCCGGACGGGCTGGTGCCGCGCAACCCGCTGGCGGCCGGCGGCGGGCAGGCGGCGGAAACGCTGGCCGAGGTGAAGCTGTATGCGCCGGGTGCGTTTCGCGCCCACCCGCTGCGCGCGATCGTCGCCGACGACTACGCGCAGTTCGCGGCGCGCGAGCCGGCCGTGCAGGGCGCCGCCTGCGCCATGGCGTGGAACGGCAGCTGGTACGAGGCCGACGTGGTGATCGATCCGCTGGGCCGCGACACGCTGCCGCCCAGCCTCGCCGCGCGCGTGCTGGCCGACCTGCAGCCGTACCGCCGCATCGGCCACGACGTGGCGGTGCTGCCCGCGCGCTACGTGCCGCTGCGTATCGAACTGTTCGTCTGCGTGCTGCCGGATTTCCTGACGGCACACGTCGAGGCGGCGCTGATCGAGCGCTTCAGCGCCGGCCTGCGCAGCGACGGCACGCCGGGCTTTTTCCATCCGGACCGGCTGCGCCTGGGCGCCGCCGTCAGCGTCAGCGCGCTGATGGCCGAGGCGCAGGCGGTGGTCGGCGTGGCGCATGTCGAAGTGCGCACCTTGCTGCGCATGGACGATGACGCCGCCAGCGGCGCGCCGGACGATGGCCTGCTGCATCTGGCAGGCACCGAACTGGCCCAGGTCGACAACGATCCGGACCATCCCGACCACGGCAGCATCGCGTTCATCATGGGAGGTGGCCGATGAGTTGCTGCAGCGCCTGCGGCCAGCACGCCTGCGCCTGCGGATGCGGCGCCGGCGCGCGCACGCCGCGATCCCTCTACAACCGGCCCGGGCTGGACAGCCTGGTCTACCGCGTCGGCACCTATGCGGACTTCCGCGCCACCATGCAGCTGGATCTCAGCGATGCGGCGCTGCCTGCCTTGCAGGGCCTGCGCACGCGCGAGCTGGACGATCCCTCGATGGCCCTGCTCGATGCCTGGGCGATCGGCGCCGACGTGCTGAGCTTCTACCAGGAGCGCATCGCCAACGAAGGCTATCTGCGCACCGCCACGGAGCGCTGCTCCGTGCTGCAGCTGGGCCGGCTGGTGGATTACCGCCTGCGTCCCGGCGTGGCGGCCAGCGTCTACCTGGCCTACACCATCGACGACAACTCGACCGCGGTGACCATCCCGCCGGGCGCCAAGGCGCAGTCGGTGCCGGCGCCGGGCGAGCAGATGCAGACCTTCGAGACGGCCGAGGCGCTGGATGCGCGCCGCGAGTGGAACACCTTGCGGCCGCGCCTGACCCAGCCGCAGAACATCTCGCTGGCCACCATCGGCGGCCTCGGCGAGCTGTGGGTGGCCAGCGCCAACACGCAGCTGAAATTGAACGACCCGCTGCTGTTCCTGTTCGGCGAGCTGGGCACCGGCGTCAGCGCCGTACGGCGGGTGCAGTCGGTGGAGGTGCAGCAGCGCGACCCGGCCACCGGCGCCGTGCTGCCGCCGGAGCAGCAGCGCAGCCGCGTGGTGCTGCAGCCGGTGGATGCGGTGACCGTGCAGATACTGACGGCGGCGAACAAGGCGATCGGCCTGCTGGCCTATACCAACACCGGCTGGCTGGACAGCATCGAATCGGTGCGCCAGAAGCTGCTGCTCGAAGTGGGCAACACCGGAAGCTTCACCAGTTTCGCGCACGATTTCAGCGAACTGGAGGGCTACCAGACCGCGCCGCAGCCGGTGATCGATTTCATGCAGACCGTGCAGCAGGCCTTCGGCAACAGCGGCAACGGCGGTTCGGACTATGCGGATTTCGGTGCGCTGTTCGAGGCGCTGATCCAGCCGGTGACCGTGCAGCCGGCCAACAGCCTGCGCCTGCAGCGCAACCTGGCCACCGCGCTGGGCCTGGCCAGCGATGCGCGGCCGCAGCTGCTGCTGAACTTCGCCAGGCCGCTGATGGACAGCTTCTACAACGCCTGGACCCAGGTGCAGCACGGCGAGCATTCGCCCGCGCTCAAGGGCGTGTACGCCATGCGGGTGGCGGCGCCGCTGTTCGGCTACAACGCGCCGGCGCCGGTGAGCATCGTGCAGACCTACGACAGCGCCCACACCCAATGGACTTCCACACCGCAGCCCGGCGCGCTGACCATGGACGAGAAGGACAACGTGCTGTGGCTGGACAATGCCTACGACGGCGTCAGCGCCGGCGGCTACGTGATGATCCACACCACAGGCAAGGATCTGCCCGTGATCGGCCGGGTCCAGGCGGCGCACACGCTGCCGCACAGCGACTACGGCATGAGCGGCAAGAGCACGCAGATCGTGCTGGCCGGCTCCTCCAACGCCACCGGCGCGACCTGGCCGGCACCCAATGAAGCGACGCTGCGCGGCAGCCTGGTACATGCGCAGAGCGAGCTGCTGCCGCTGGCCGTGCTGTCGATTGCCGACGACATGGGCAACGTCGCCGCTACCAGCGCCGGCATTCCGAACGACGGCCCCACGCGGGTCACGCTGGAAGCGCCGGTGGATGGGCTGAAGCCCGGCCGCTGGGTGATCGTGCAGGGCCAGCGCACCGACGTGCCCGGCACCGATGCGGTCATCGCCTCCGAACTGGTGATGCTGCTGGCGGTGGAGCAGGGCGTGCCGCCGGACCTGCCGGGCGACACCGTGCACAGCACCCTGGTGTTCGCCAACCAGGGCCTGGCCTATACCTACAAGCGCGGCACCGTGTCGATCTTCGCCAACGTGGTGCGCGCCACCAACGGCGAGACGCGCAACGAGGTGCTGGGCAGCGGCGACGGCAGCGTGCCGATGCAGGTGTTCGCGCTCAAGCAGCCGCCGCTCACGTATGTGTCGGCCGCGACGGTGGACGGCGTGCTGAGCACGCTCTCCGTGCGGGTCAACCAGGTCGAATGGCACGAGGTGCGCAACCTGGCCTTTGTCGACGGCAATGCGCGCCGTTTCGTCACCGCCACCGACGACAGCGGCAAGACCAGCGTGAGCTTCGGCGACGGTGCGCATGGCGCGCGCCTGCCCACCGGGGTGGAGAACATTACCGCGGTGTACCGCAACGGCATCGGCGCCGCCGGCAATGTGCAGGCCGGGCAGATCAGCCTGCTCACCACCAAGCCGCTGGGCGTGAAGAACGTGATCAACCCGCTGCGCGCGTCCGGCGGCGCCGATCCGGAAACGCGCGACCAGGCCCGCGCCAACGTGCCGCTGGCGGTGCTTGCGCTGGACCGGCTGGTGTCGGTCACCGACTACGCCGACTTCGCCCGCACCTTCGGCGGCGTCGGCAAGGCCGCGGCGGCGAAGCTGGGCACCCAGGTGCGGGTGACCATTGCCGGCGCGGCGGACGTGGCGGTGGATGTCACCTCCGACGTGTACCGCAACCTGCTGCAGGCGCTGCGGCAGTACGGCGATCCGTCCTTGCCGGTGAGCCTGGACGTGCGCGAGCTGCTGGCGCTGACGCTGAGCGCGAAGATCGGCCTGGCGCCCGATTACCACTGGGAAGCGGTGGAGCCGCAGGTGCGCGCGGCCTTGCTGGAGCGCTTCGGCTTCGAGCGGCGTGGCCTGGCGCAGAACGTTTATCTCAGCGAGATCGTCGCCTGCATCCAGGAGGTACGCGGAGTGGCCTGGGTGGATGCGGATGCCTTCGGGTATCTGGACGAGGCGGCGGTGCTGGCCGGCTTCGGCGTCGGCGGCGACAAGAACGGCGACAAGGGCGAAGGCGTCGGCAAGCTGTCGTTCCTCCATACCAGCGGTTCGGCCCATGGCTCCTGCGGCCAGTCCCTGGTCAACCAGCGCGTGCAGGCGCTGCCGGCGCGCTACGACGATGACGGGCTGCCGCTGCCGGCGCAGATCGCCTGTTTCCTGCCCACCGTGCCCGACACGCTGCTGCTGCAGGAGGCCACGCCATGAGCGCCAATCCCGACCGCCTGTACGAACTGATGCCGGTGGTGTACCGCATGCGCGATGCGGACCAGGGCTATCCGCTGCGCGACCTGCTGCGCGTGCTGTCGACCCAGGCCAATGTGCTGGAGCGGGACATCGCGCGGCTGTACGACAACTGGTTTATCGAGACCTGCGACGACTGGGTGGTGCCGTATATCGGCGACCTGCTGGGCTACTCGCTGCTGCCGGAGGCGGCGACGCTGGCCGACGGCAGCGTGCATGGCGCCCGGCTGGGACGCGTGCTCGCGCCGCGCGCCGACGTGGCCAACACCATCGATGCGCGCCGCCGCAAGGGCACGCTGTCGCTGCTGGAAGACCTGGCGCGCGACGCCGCCGGCTGGCCGGCGCGCGCGGTGGAGTTCTACCGCCTGCTGGGCTGGACGCAGCATCTGGATCACCAGCATCCGCACCGCGGCGGCACGGCCGATCTGCGCGACCCTGGCGTGATGCAGCGCATCGGCTGGGCGGGCGGCGCTTTCGATCCGCTCGCGCACAGCGTGGACGTGCGCCGCTTCGGCAGCGCCCACCAGCGTGGCCGCTACGCCATTCCCGACGTCGGCCTGTTCGTGTTCCGCCTGCGCAGCTATGCGGTCACCACCACGCCGGCGTATTGCCTGGAAGAGCGCGGGCCGCAGTGCTTCAGCTTCAGCGTGCTCGGCAACGACACGCCGCTGTTCCAGCGGCCCGAGGCCGAAACGCAAGCCACGCATATCGCCCGCGAGCACAACCTGCCGGTGCCTTTGCGCCGCTACCGTTTTGCGCAGCGCGGCCCGCTGGCGGATTACGCCAATGTGTCGCCGGCCTTGTACGGCCCCGGCAAGAGCGTGCTGGTCTACGCGCCCGACTGGCCGGCGAAGGGGCAAGGCATGCCGGTGCCGATCGAGGCGCTGATCCCGGCCGACCTCTCCGCCTGGCGCTACCAGGTGCCGCGCGGACGCGTGGCGGTCGATCCGGAAACCGGGCGCCTGCTGTTCCCGGCGAACCAGCGGCCGAAGCGTGGCGTGTGGGTTTCCTACAGCTACGGCTTCGCCGCGGATCTTGGCGGCGGCGAGTATGCGCGGCCGGTGCCGGAGCTGGAGAACGCCACGCGCTACATCGTGCACGCCGTGCTGCCGGTGGCCGCCCCGGCGCCGCTGCCGCCAGGGCATTTCAACAGCATTACCGATGCGCTGGACGCATGGACGCAGGCCAAGGCGGCGGACCCGTCGCTGCGCGCCTTGATCATCGAGCTGGCCGAAAGCGGCATCTACGAAGGCGCGATCGATCTGCAGCTCGAAGCCGGCGAGGCGATCCAGCTGCGTGCGGCGGAACGCACGCGGCCGATCCTGCGCCTGCTCGACGTGCGGGCCAGCCAGCCGGATGCGCTGAATATCGGCGGCGCCAACGGCAGCCGCGTGCTGCTGGATGGCTTGCTGATCGTCGGCCGCGGCGTGGAAGTGCACGGGCCGGAGGACAGCGAAAGCAGCGAGCCGCAGCCGGACCTGTGCGAGCTGGTGATCCGCCATTGCACCCTGGTGCCCGGCTGGGCGCTGCAATGCGATTGCGATCCGAAGCGCCCGGGCGAGCCCAGCGTCACCCTGGACGGTACGCGTGCCTCGCTGCGCATCGAGCAGAGCATCGTCGGTGCGATCTCGGTGGTCAGCCCGGTGCGCCGTGGCGAGCCGCCGGCGCTGCAGATCTGCGACAGCGTGGTGGATGCCACCGGCATCGAGCGCGTTGCGCTGGGCGCGCCGGACGAGGCGGTGGCCTACGTGCAGGCGAGCTTCCAGCGCTGCACGGTGATCGGCGAGGTGCAGGCGCACACCATGTCGCTGGCCGAGGACTGCATCTTCGCCAGCAACGTGCGCGTGCTGCGCCGCCAGTCCGGCTGCGTGCGCTTCTGCTACGTGCCGCCGGGTTCGCGCACGCCGCAGCGCTTCCATTGCCAGCCGGACCTGGCGCTGGACGCCGTGCCGAAGGCGCAGCAGCCGCAGGAAACGCTGCGCGTGGTGCCGCAGTTCCGCAGCCTGCGCTACGGCACGCCCGACTACGCGCGGCTGGACGACGGCACCTGCGGGGAAATCCGCGCGGGCGCATCCGACCAGTCGGCGATGGGCGTGTACCACGACCTGTACGAGCCGCAGCGCGAGGCCAACCTGGCCTGGCGGCTGCAGGAATACACACCCGCCGATACCGATGCCGGAATTCTTTTCGCAAGTTAGGAGATCGACCATGAAAGGCGACTTTGCGCGGGTCACGTTCGACCCGGCACGACACTACAGCCAGGTCATGCAGCAGCAGGGCCGGGTGACGCTGGAGGCGGACTGGAACGAGCAGGCCGGCATCCAGCTGTTCCTGCTGCGCACGATGATCGCGGACCTGGTCGGCCCCTGCTGGGCGCCGGGCAGCGGCTTTGCGATCACCACCCAGCAGCATCTGGCGGATTGGCAACTGGCGCCCGGCCACTTCTACGTGGACGGCATCCTGTGCCAGAACGAGGCGATGTGCACGCTGGACAGCCAGCCCTATGCGCCCGCGCCGGCCGATACCGGCGACGACTGGAACAAGCCGCCGAATAATTTCGCGCTGTGGCTGGACGTGTGGGAACGGCACCTGAGCGCGATCGAGGCGCCGGAAATCGCCGACCTGGCGCTCGATGGCGTGGACACCGCCTCGCGTGCGCAGACGGTATGGCAGGTGCGCCTGCTCAACCTCGACCCGACGACACTTACCGCCCGGCTGGATGCGGTGACGGCGGCATTGAAAGTGCGCCTGGAAGCGGCGGTCAGCAGCAGCGACCAGGCGGCGATCAAGCAGCAGATCAACGACGTCGCCCAGCTGCGCAACAGCATCGCGGCCGGCGGCGGCGCCACCAATAACGGCGACCCATGCCCCTCGCTGCGCCAGCTGCTCGGGGCGCGCGCCGCCTATGCGTGGCCGCAGCTGCGCGCCCAGCTCGGCCCGATCCCTTCCGACAGCGATCCCTGCGTGATCGCCGCCGACGCGCGCTACCGCGGCTGCGAGAACCAGCTGTACCGCGTGGAGATCCACCAGGGCGGCGCCGCGGGTACGGCGGGTTCGCCTTCGGGCACCAATTTCAAATGGTCGCGCGAGAACGGTTCGGTGATCTTCCCGATCATCGGCGCCATCAGCACGCCGCAGAACGATGGCAGCGCGCAGCTGGCCGTATCGCTGGCCACGCTGGGCCGCGACCAGCGGCTGGGACTGGCGGTGAACGACTGGGTGGAACTGGTCGACGACGAGTACACGCTGGCGCAGCTGGCCGCGCCGCTGCTGCAGGTGATGGCGATCGACGTGGCCCAGGGCATCGTGACGCTGACCGTACCCAAGAACGTCACGCCGTATGCCGTCAGCAACGACCCGGCGAGGCATCCCTTGCTGCGACGTTGGGACCAGAGCGGGGACCTCGACGGCCAAGGCTGCGTGCCGCTCCTGGAAGGCCAGACCATCGAGCTGGAAGACGGCGTGCAGATCAGCTTCCAGGCCGGCGGCCTCTATGCCAACGGCGATTACTGGGTGATCCCCGCCCGCGTCGCCGGCAACGGCACCTTGGACTGGCCGCAGGCGCCGGATGGCACGGCCGCGCTGGTCCGTTCCAGCGGCATGCATCACCAGGCGGTGCTGGGCTGCCTTGGCGTGCAGGGCGCTTACAACGAATGCTGCTGCCGCTTCGATTCGCTGTGTTCGCTGATCATGGACAAGTCGGATCGGCGGGACACCAAGGCCGCCGATCTCAAGCCGATGGCGGTGGCCGCGCCGGCGGCGAAGAAGGCGGCGACGGCCAAGAAGAAAGGGACTTAGTCCATCGAGACACCGTCAGGCCGATGCGGCGGACGGTGTCTTCCATGCGGGTGCGCCGAGGGCCAGCCATGGCTGGCCTTTGTACGACTCGGCGATGAGCCACGCGCCGCAGGCGATGGCTGCGGAAATCACGAAGGCAGTGAGCGCTGTGCGATCAAGCGGCATCGCGAACAGCTTCGGCCCCCACACCAGCAGCGTGATCACGGCAAGCATGGCCGCTTCGAGCGTGGCCGCCAGCCGCGGAAAGATGCCGAACAAGACGCCGAGGCAGGCCGCGATACTTCCAGCGCCGGTGATGTATGCCCAGCTCAGCGGCGAAGGCAGCCAGGCGGGGACGAATTCCACGGTCTGCTGGCTATAGAAGAAGTGGGAGAGGCCGATCATCGGCAGCGAGAGGGCGAACAGCAGGCGCGCGTTGCGGAGGCCCTTGGGGCCGGCAAGGAAGGCCTTGTTGTTCGCCAGCCGGGCGTAGATCACCCAGGCCCCGGCAAGAATCACGGCAATCTCGCCGAAGCCCAGCCACGTCGCCTCCATCTGCGGCACCGCGATGACGGCAGGCAGTTTCAGCAGTACGGCCCAAAGCGCCATGTAGACGAACAACACGGCGGCTGCAGGCTTAGCGAAAGAGCGGATCAGCAGACCGATGCCGGCGAGCAGTTCGATCAGCGCAAACGCGTAGGCAAGCAGATGCTGTCCGGGCATGTTCTCGATGGGGATGCGTTGCCATACCAGGGCGACGTCGCCGTAGATCAGGCCGAGGATGCCGAGTGCCGCCATCACGATGGCGAACGCTATGTGTGCCGGACGCATGGGCATTGTGCTGGATACGTCGGAGGCAAAAGCGCCGCTGCCAGCTTGAATCGATCGTTCCATACCCTGTCTCCCTGGTGGCGCGCGGCAGTGTTGAAAGATGGATCGCTATCGAATGTGCGTGCATGCAGACAACATCCAAGGCTCAGCCCTTCTCCCACCGGGAGAAGGTGGCGGCAGCCGGATGAGGGTTCGGCCGGAGCGGTGCACATCACCCTAGCGCTCCGCCCGTACCCTCACCCCAACCCCTCTCTCCCAGTGGGAGAGGGGCTCAACGTTGTCGCGAATGTTGTAGCACTTGTCCCACAAAAGACTGCGCGAAGCGCGTTATAGGCGGATTCGCGGGATCGATGCAATACGCTTCGAGAGAAAGAAAGCTGCGGCGAAAACAAGCGGGAAGAACCCTGCGAAGTTGCGCTTCCACTTCGCAAAGTTCTTCCCGGTTTCTACATGCGAAACGGAAAAAGCTTGCCATTCGCTCAGTGCACGGTAAAGGACACCGGCCCCGCGATCACCGTATAGCCATCGTTATTGCAATACCACGCCGTGTAATTGCCCGGCGCCAGTCCCGAGGTATCGAACGTAGCCGTACCGCTCGCTGCCGGCGTGTACTGCCAACTGGTGGACGAGCCA
Organism: Dyella marensis; assembly: GCF_049532885.1. Lineage (NCBI taxonomy): Bacteria > Pseudomonadati > Pseudomonadota > Gammaproteobacteria > Lysobacterales > Rhodanobacteraceae > Dyella > Dyella marensis. The sequence continues at coordinate 2,595,336 of NZ_CP064029.1, read as the reverse complement.
TGCCCCGGGCTGCCGCCCTGCGGATAGATGCCGATCCAGTTCTTCGCGCTGACCTGGGCGAACGGCGTGTCGAAGGCGAAGGCGATGAACTGGCCCTTGCTTATCGACGGCATGGTCGTCGACAACGACGCAGCGCCCGTACCGGAAGTCGCGACGAAGGCGTCGTTGATCGGCTGCCCATACTGGTCGTTGGCCGTCAGCGCACCGAGGCCTAATGCCGCTTCGATCGTGCGCCCGATGCTGTAGTGGTTGTAGCTGGCGTTACTGGTCTTGCCCGCACGTACCAGGCCCTGCGAACCGAGCAGCACGGTGGCGATATGGTTGCCGCTGCTCGATGCCGACTCGTCCCAGGTCAGCACCACCAGCGAACGCTGCGTCGTCCACGCCGGCGAGTTGAAGATCGGCTGCAGGGTCTGCTTCAACCAGCCGTCCTGTGTCTTCAGGCTGGTGGCGGAACCGTTGCCCGACGCTTCGCCGTCGTAGTAATCGTCCGCGGCGATCCAGGCAAAGTTGGGCGTGGTGGCGGCGGACTGCAGGTCGGCGCTCAGCTGGTTCGTGTCCACCAGATGGGCGGCGCAGCGCGTGGGATCGGAGGCGATATTGCTGAAGTTGATGAACGGCGCGTCGTCCGGCTCGTAGTAGCTGTCGTTGTTGTTGCTGGTGTTGCAGGGCGTGCCCATGCCTTGCTCGTAGGCTTTCCAGGTCTTGCCCTTGGCCTCGATTTCGTCGGCGATGCTGGGCGCCGTCACGTGGATGTTGGGGTAGTAGATGGCGCCCTTGACGAAGGTGTCGCCGCCGGCGATGGCCAGGTAGTTCTCGTCGCTGGGGTGATAGACGCCGCTGTGGTTGACCAGCAGTACGCCCTGGTTGGCGAGGCTGTTGATGTAGGGCGCGTTCGTGGTGTCGCCGATCACCTGCGCGTAGTCGGTGTTCTCCATCATGATCACGAAGACATGGTCGAAGGCCGGCACGTTGGACGAAGGCGGTCGCAGCGAAGGTGCATTGACCGGTGTGGACAAGGTCAGCGAGAGATTGTCCGCATAGCCGATGTTGTAGGAGGCCGAGGTGTCGGTGAACTGCAGCAGCACCGCGACCGAACGCGTGCCGGCCGGCACGGCGCCGGTGGCGGCTCGCGCAAGAAATCCGCTCTGGCTGCCGCGTGCCGAGGCGTTCACGCCGGACAACTGCGCCGGATTGCCCAGCGGCTTGCCCGCGGCATCGAGAAAGCTGGCCGTCAGCACGGCCTGGCCGTTATAGGCGCCGTAGCCGCCAAGCCAACCCGACAGATTGAAACTCACGCCGCCGCCATCGATCGCCGCAGCCGCCGACGACACGTCCACCACCTGGCGCAACGCCGAGTCGCCATACGGGCCATCCGCGATAAAGGCACGCCCCGGCGTTGCGCCAGCCGGCGTGCTGAAGCTGCCGATGCTGTAGCAGGCCACGGATGGATTGCCCTGGGTCACCGTCCAACCCGGCACCGTGGTGACCGCCGACCAATCGGTGGTGCAGGTGCCCGCCTCGCCGTCACCGCCCACGATCAGGTTGCCGCTGGTGGCGGCGAAGGCGGGGTTGGCCGCCAGCGCGAATAGCGCCGTCGCCGCAGGTAATTTCGCCAGAACACGTCGTCCACGCATGGATCTACTCCTGGTTGTTGGATGAAAAGCAGCGCAGGTTGGCGGCGCCTGGTGACTTTCCAGCAACAGCGGCGTGACAGCGCGCGAATGAAACCTTTTCAGTACGCGGCAAAGCGCGCGGACGTGAGTTGGGGCGTGATCGGCGGGTGAAGCGCCTTCAAGCGATGGGAGGCGCCATTCGCAAGAAATGGTGGCGATGGCGTGGCCGCATGGCCTGGCTCATCGTGCCTTGGTCGATGGCGTGGTCCATACGATCAGTACGGCCAGCAGCGGTATGGCGATGGCATAGACGTATTGCGTCAGCGTCACACCGATGCCGAACGGGAACCAGATGGTGGGCAGGCCGAGCGAGCCCAGTTCGCCGGCGTATTGCGAGACGAGGATGGCGGCGAGCGTGGCGATGGCCAGGCTGCGCATGGGACCATGGCGGATCATGCGCACGGCGATCACCGCGAACAGGGCGAGTACGCCGAGCCGGAAGATCTGCGTCATCGGGGTGATTTTCATCAGTGCGCCCGCGATGCCGACGAGAGTAAGCAGCAGGATCGCGCCATCGATGGCGCGCGACGCGCGCGCGTTCCAGCGGTTCCAGGCCAGCGCCCACGCGGCGAGGCTGAGTGGCATCCACAGCACCTTGGACAGCCATGCGTAAGTGGGCAGGCTCATCAGGTCGGTCCACGAGACGATCGCGTTGTCGAGGCGCTTCACTCCGGAAAGCGCGAGCGCGATGCAGGCGAATACGATGAAAGCCGGATGGCTGCTGCGCTTGCGGATCGCTAGCGCCAGACCGATCAGCGCGAACATCGCCAGCGGTTCGACCGCTTCGACGATGTAGCCGGCAATGCTGCGCCACCATTCCGCACGGTACAGCGCGTAGCTCTCGGGACGCGGCGCCAGCGTCGGCGCGACGTGGATGCCGCCGCTTTCGGCGCTGGCGTCGTTGCCCGGTTGCATGAAGGTGCGGATGGCGAGCACGCCCCGGGTGCCGGCGGCGTCGGCGGGTAGCGCGAAGATCAGCGGCCGTGTGCCGACCACCCTGGGCGATGCGCCGATCCGTCCCGATCCGCCCAGCAGCTTGCCGTTCCAGTACAGCTCGTAGCCATCCTCGACGAGAGTGGGGCCGACGATATCCCAGGCGCGATCGCCCGCCGGCACCGCCACCGTGCGCCGATACCAGGCATAGCCTTGATAGCCGGGGTGGCCGTGCGCCATCCAGCCGCGCACATAGTTGGGCAGGCCGACGTCGCCATCGATGCTGCTTGCCGGCGCGCTGAGATCCATGGTTTCCCAGGCGCTGTCGTCGACGCCGGCACCGGCCCAGCGGGGATCGTCGCCCGGATGGAATCGCCATGGGCCGCCGAGCAATGGCGAGGCGGCGCGCACCTCGGCAGGGTCGGCCCGGCCGCCGATGGCGATGACCGCCGTGGTGCCGATCAGTGCGAGCAGGCTGGCCATGACGATCCAGATCGCCAGCTTGCGGCGCAGCGCACCGGACGCTCCACGAGCGGTGGCGGTCTCGTTGGACGCGGTTGCGCTGCCCATCTGCACTCTCCGGATTGATTCCACGGCGGGCTACTGTCTAAACTAACTTTGACGGTAACGTCAAGTTCTTGCCGCCAGAGACAGCAGCGCTCCATGCCGATCGAAAACAGCATTCCGCAACCACGTCCGGTCACCACCGTCCGGCTGGACGGAGGGCGTCTGTGCCTGGACTTCGTCAATACCATCCACGACCGCTACGCCGTACCGGCCGAGGATTACATCGCCGATCCCGAGCGCTTTATCGAATGGTGCCGGCGTGCCGGCGCCATTCGCCCCGGAGAGAACATCGCCGCGCCTGCGGGCGCCGGGCCGCGCGCTGCCTTGATGCGCAAGCTGCGGCCGCTGCGCGATCACCTGCATGCGCTGCTGGCGGCGCGGATCGATGGCGTGGTGCCGGCGGACGAGGCAGTGCAGGGCGTCGACCGGTGGCTGCATCGCGCCTGGGCCAATCAGGTGCTCGGCGCCGATGGCAGGATGCATTGGCGCAGCGATGCCCGCGGCGTGCTGCTGCCGCTGCAGCGGATCGCGCTGGATGCCTTGGATATGCTCAACGGGCCGTCGGTGGCACAGCTGCGTCGTTGCGATAACACCGCCACCTGTGGCTGGCTGTTCTTCGATACCAGCAAGAACCAGCGCAGGCGCTGGTGTGCGATGGAAACCTGCGGCACGGAATTCAAGATGGGGCGGTATCGCCGGAGCTAGCCGGGCGCGATTCGCCACGCCGGTGTATCGGGAAGTTTTGCGATTTTGACCGGCACGCCACCCTGGTTATCGGGTCGACCATATAAGAGGCTTTTCGCGATTCGATTATTTCGGGATGGGGTTTTATCTCCCGCTCGATTATTCACGCTATTTGCACATACTTGCGTGATAGCGTCGCCGCCGCTTTTCGGGGAATCCAGGAACTTATTTTCATCGGCCAGGATCGGCCATTTTCTGCATTGCATCATGGCCGCCGGATCGTCCGGCGCCCATCTGGCATTTCCATTGGCTGGCCTGACTCTGGCTCTGCGCTGGCGTGTTTTCATCGTGCTTTTGCGGCGATCGGAGAAAAGTCCGATCGGCTGCGACTACCTGCTTTCCGCAAAACCCGGCAGGCGGGCAAATGAGACGGTCGGTGCACTGGGCCTGCGTTCGCTCGAATATCATCGAAATAGAGCCGACAACAGCATTTCAACAACAAGGAAATAGCCCATATGCGCATTAAACATAATCGCCTCGCTTATCTGCTGGCTTGCGGCGCGCTGTCGCTGGCTGCTGCGGGTGCTGCTTTCGCGGCGCCGGTCACCGGCACGGCCAAGGTCAAGCTGACGCACGTCTTCGCGACCCTGCAGAACGGACAGACCGATACGAAGCCGGAAGATATCGCCGCCTGCCGCAAGCAGGTCTCGTCGCCCAACTCCCGCTATCTGGGCATTACCGTCACCACGCGCTACTCGGTCGACCCGCAGTCGCTGATCATGAGTGCTTCGTCGATGCTGCCGTCGCCGGTGGCCACCAAGCCGGTGATGCTCACCATCAAGCTGGCGCCGCTGGGCATCGAAGGGCAGTACGCGTTCGGCGCGTTCCGTCCCACGGCGTTGCCCGATACCTATGTGCTGTACTCCATGGGCACGGACTTCAAGGGCGCGAAGTCCTCGATCCTGGTGCTCAATCAGGGCAAGGATTACAACTGCCTGGTCACCAGCGATCCGACGCCGTTCAACGGCGGCGTGAGCGCGAAGTTCGGGGCCGATCAGAAGTAAGCCTGATGGTTGGCGCGCCATGCCTGTGCATGGCGCGCCTTCAGCGCCGGATTACTGCGTGGTTACGACGTAGGTCAGGTTCACCGCCTGCCATTTTCCATGCACCCTGGCGAAGAGCGCGTTGTCCACCACCACGCGCTTGCCCATGCGATGGCTGAATCGCGCCCACGCCACATGGCCGCGCACGACCACACGGTCGATCGTCCGCACTACGCCTTGTGGAAACTCCTTGCGTGCCGCCGCTTCGTCGAAGCGGCCCACCCATTCGCCGATGGCCACCGCGACCAGCTCGCCGCGGGTGACGGAGTAGCTCAGTGCGCGAGGGTCGTACAGCGGCGCGAGGCGCTGGCCGTCCTGGCGATCCATGGCCTGGAACTGGGCTTCGATCAGCGCACGCACGGCCTGGACGTCAGGTGGATTTTCCGTCGCGGCGGTGCCGGCGGGCTCGCTCGCGTAAACCTTTCCCACGATGCGCCAGCGGCCCTGCACTTTGAGCAGGGATAGAAAATCGCGGAACTGATGGTCTTCAAAAACGCTCAGCGTTTCCGCGCTCGCGGCGTCGCCATGTACTTCAAGCCATTCGATGCTGCGCTTCTGCGCGGGCTTCACCGATGAAGCCTCGGCAAGCCTCGCCGCCCATCGCGCCAGATCCAGCCCGGTCAACGAGCCGTCCGGCTTAACGCTGTACATCACCAGGCTGGGTTGGAACGCCTGATAAAGCAGATCCGGACGTCTCTGGTCATTGGCGCGGAAATAATCGTCGACGGCGCCGCGGATCGCGGCTTCATCAGCGGATGGATTCGAAACCGCAGCGGCGGAAGAGCTGGCGACTGCCGCCCAGATAAAAAGCGAGACAAGGGACTGCATGAAGAGGCTCCGTGGCAATGCGGGGCAGTCTGCATTCGCCACGGCGCGCGGGTAAGTCGAATCTTTTTCGCGGATGGCCAAACAAATTTTGTGGCCGCGGCGGCACGTGCCTCACATCGTCCGACAAATAGGAAATTCTCCTATCGCAGCGCAACTTGCCTCGATCCAAGTAAATATGAACTATCCGTTCGCGAGTGAACATCCACGGCGCCAGCGGCTTCGCCCATCGGCGGCCCGGCAGGGAAAAAAAAGTAGCGGTACGCATGACCGGTCACGCCCACGCGGGCGTGATCGGCGCAGCTCTTGATTGCATGTCGTCAGGTCGCCCGCGGAGCGGGCGCAGCTCAGGGGAATGATCGTGCCGCGCTGTCGGCACCCGCATCGAGGGAAAACGAGATGGTCGTCAATCGCATGCCTGAAGTCCGTCGCTCCAAGCAAAGCGCCACGCACCGGCGCCTGCCATATCGCTATAGCCTGCTGGCGGTAGCCGCCGCCATGCTCTGGGTATCGTCCGCATCCTCGGCCTCAGCGGCCGACGTCAATCTCGCGCTCAATCATCTGGCCACGGGCTCGACTCCGTGCGGCAGTACCGAAGGTCCGCAGCGCGCGGTGAACGGCAGCACCAACCTCGGCAACTACGACAAGTTCTGCACGCAGGCCTCCAGCCGCTGGCTGCAGGTGGACCTGGGTGCGCTGGTTACCGTCGACAGCTTCACCATCGCCCATGCGGGGGCCGGCGGCGAATCGAGTACTTACAACACCAAGGCCTTCAATATCCAGCTGTCGCAGGATGGCCAGAACTGGTTCACTGTGGTCACGGTGAGCAACAACACCGCCAATACCAGTACGCATACGATCACGCCGTCCACCGCGCGCTACGCCAGGCTCAATATCACCACGCCGACGCAGACCACCGATACGGCCGCGCGCATCTACGAATTCCAGGTCAACGGCAATGGCGCGCAACCGGGCGGATCGATCGCGGTGTTCGATCGCATTCCGATGTACGGCATCTACACCAGCACCGACCCGGCCGGCTATACGCCGCCATCCGGCGTATTGATGTGGAACCGCGGCACCGAATTCGCGCGCAAGCTGAGCGATACGGAGAAGGCACTGATCGGCGACGACCTGCGCGCGCGGGTGACCTATCACGCGCAGTGCGACAACTACGACCGCATCGGCACCGTGTTCTATATCAGCATGCCCAAGGGCCAGGCGCCGGTCGCCACCACGCCGCGGATCACCCTGCAGGATTTCATCACGCCCTTCAGCGATTACTGGCGCGGCACCAAGGCCACCTATGTCTATAACGATGGCGACCTGTCTTCGTATGCCGACGCCATGTCGGATCCGGACCGCGATATCTGGGTGGGCATCGGCAGCGGCTCCAATCCGTATGGCGGCGACCCCTGCGATTCGCATAGCGGGCTGAGCACGGATTTCAAGGCGGTGGGCTTCACCTATTCGCTGGACCTGGTGTCGTCGCAGGTGCAGACGGTGCTGGACCGCCATATCGACACCATGCTGTCCGGCTCCAACCAGACCACGAACCAGGTCAATGCCAGCACCACCACGCAGAGCGTCGCGCACAAGAGCGGCGACGTGGCCCTGGTGATCGGCGCTTACGGCTCGTCCAGCGGCGGCGAGGAATACTCGAACACCACGGTCACCGTTTCCGTCAACGGCACCCAGGTCGGCAGCCTCAATACCGCGGTGAACTGCTCGGATCTGGCGCAGTACAGCCCCGATGGCAATCCGGGCATCTTCCAGAACAACACCAGCAGCAATCCGCGCAACTGGTGCCCGGGCGGGATTATCGCCACGCATTATTTCCCGCTAAGCAATCTGACGGCGGGACAGAATGTGTCGGTGTCGCTGGGGATCGGGCGCAAGTCGCCATACACCAGCGATTCGTATTACCGCACCAGCCTCAGCCTGATCGAGCATTGATCCGCTGAATAAGCGCCGGCCCGTGCGATGCGGGCCGGCGCGCTGAGTGCAGGGCCAGCCTGCTTCCGGCCATCAAGCTCCCACGCGTTCGAACACCACGCCCGCCGCTTGCAGATCGCCGCGGATTTTCAGCTCGATACCCTGGTTCATCCAATACGCGCCGCTGGCTTCGGCCGGCGTGCCTTCCACGGTTTCGCCGTGGATCAGGCGATAGCGATAGCGCGCCTTCGGATCCAGCCCGCGCAGGCGCAGGGCAGGGTAGGCCTCCGCTTCATGGCCTTGCCGCTGGAATGCGAACAGCACGGCTTGGCGGCCGTCGGCCGCCACCGACGCAGTGGCCGAGCGCGGCGAGTCGTCGCGCGGCGACAGCAGGCGGTACAGCAGGCCGCGCTGCACGGTGGCGCGGATACGCTTGTATTCGGCCACGTAGCGCTGCGCGGTGGCGTTTTCTTCCGGCGTCCATTCGAGGATATTCGCGCCGATGCCCAATCCGCCCTGCATCGATGACAGGAAGCGGAAGTCCAGCGAGCTGTTGCGCTGGTTCACCCAATTCGGCGAGCCGGTGACCCAGGCCATCATCACGCCGGGTGCATAGGCGTAGGTAAACCCGTCCTGGATCGACAGGCGGTCGGATGGGTCGGTGTTGTCCGACGGCCACACCTCGTCGGTCAGGCCCATGATGCCCAGGTCCACGCGCGCACCGCCGCCGGAGCAGGATTCGATTTCCACGCCGGGGTGCCGCGCGCGCAGGCGGCGGATGATGTCGTACAGGTTGTCGACGAAGGCGACATAGACCTTCTGCTGTTCCTCGGGCGCCACTTCCGGCCAGCCCGGCTCGGTCCAGTTGCGGTTGTAATCCCATTTGAGGAACTGGATGTCGTTTTCCGACAGCAGGCGATCGAGCACGCCGTAGACGTAGTCGGCCACGTCCTTGCGCGCCAGGTTGAGCACGAGCTGGTTGCGGCCTTCGCTGCGCGGGCGGCCGTCGAAATGCAGGGCCCAGTCCGGATGCGCGCGATACAGATCGCTGTCGGGGTTGATCATCTCCGGCTCCACCCACAGGCCGAAGCTCATGCCCAGGCCGTGCACCTTGCCGATCAGCGGCGTGAGGCCATGCGGAAACTTGTCGCGGTTGACGGTCCAGTCGCCCAGGCCGGCATGATCGCTGTTGCGCGCGCCGAACCAGCCGTCGTCGATCACGAAGCGTTCCACGCCGAGTTTGGCCGCAGCCTCGGCCAGTTTTTCCTGGCCGGCTTCGTCGACCTTGAACTCGGTGGCTTCCCAGGAGTTGTAAAGCACCGGCCGCAGCTTGGTGTCGGCGCGTGCGGGCAGTACCGAATCGATCTCGAAGCGGTGCATGAGCCGCGACGCTTCGCCGATACCGCCGGCCGTATAGCCGGCGTAGAACACCGGCGTCTGCAGTGATTGCCCGGGCGCCAGCCGATAAGCGAAGTCGAACGGATTGAAGCCGCCGGTGATACGCACCTGGTGCAGCACGTCCTGGTCGATGCGCATGCGCCAGGAGCCGCTCCAGCCGAGGGCGCCGAACCATACCTCGCCATGCTCTTCGTTCCACTGCCCGCCGCGCTCGATGGCGAACCACGGGTTGTTCTGGTCGCCGGTGCTGCCGCGGCGGCTGCCGATCTCGATGGCGCCCGGCACGATCGCGCGGGTCTGCAGGCGCCACTCGCGCGCCCAGGCGCCGGTGAGGTAGCGGAGCGAATAGTTGTCGCCGGCGGGCAGGTTCCAGCTTGCTGCCGATGCCTCGTCGACGGTCATGGCTTGCGCGGTATGGTTCTCGATGCGTGCGGAGCGGCCGATGATGCCCGTGGCTGGATCGGCGGTGTAGCGCAGTGTCACCGATACGTCGAGGCGGATATCGCGCAACTCCACTTCCAGTGCGTCGCCATCGATGCGATGGCTGGCGTAGTGCAGCACCAGGTCGCGGTTGCCATCGGCGAAATGCGCCTTGAGATCCGGCTGGATGGTGATGCGTCCGCCCCAGCCGGCGTATTCCTGCGGCGAGGTGCTGCCGGGTGAATCGAACGAAGCATGGCCAGGAGAAACGCGGGCCGGACCCAGTGGATCGTTGGCGGCGAGCCGCGAGCCCCAGTAGACCGTCTGCAGCATGCCGTCGGGGTCGACGCCGAAGGCGTAGGTGACTTGTGCCGCGTCAATGCGGAACAGCTTATGTGGGGCGTCGTAACGGATCGTCGGCGCGGTGTTTGCCGCCTTTGCCGCAGCGGGTGCGGCTGCGCCCAACAGCAAACCCAGCACCAGCGCCACGCTGTACGCCTTGCACATGGAATATCGCATCACCCGCCGTTCCCCGATTCGAGCCGAAGCGGGATGCAAGCATATTGTATGATAATTCTCAAGGCACTCCGCAGCACGCAAGCCCTGGAGTGCATTTGCATCCCGTCTACTTGTATGACAATTTACCGCGCGCCTCATCCGCGGAAGCGATGCCTCATGCATAGTGATTTCTCGACGCCGGGAGCGCAGCCCGAGCACGCCATCGCCGCACCCACCCGCTATCTGTGGCTGATCTGCCTGGTGGCGGCGCTCGGCGGCCTGCTGTTCGGCTACGACTGGGTGGTGATCGGTGGCGCCAAGCCGTTCTACGAGGCTTACTTCGGCGTGCACGATCCGGCGATGTCGGGATGGCTGATGAGTTCGGCCCTGGTCGGCTGCATTGCCGGCGCGATGTGCGCGGGCATGCTGGCCGACCGCCATGGCCGGCGTCCTGCCTTGATCGTGGCCTCGATCCTGTTCGTGGCCAGCGCGATCGGCGCCGCCATGGCGAACAGTGCATTCGCGTTCGCAGCGTTCCGCATCGTCGGCGGCATGGGCATCGGCCTGGCCTCGGGGCTGTCGCCGATGTACATCGCCGAAGTGAGTCCGGCGGCGAGCCGCGGCCGCCTGGTGGCGGTCAATCAGCTGACCATCGTGATCGGCGTGCTGCTCGCGCAGATGGTGAATCTGTGGATCGCGCGCCCGGTACCGCCGCAGATGGATGCCGCGGCGCTGCTGCAGTCGTGGAACGTGCAGCACGGCTGGCGCTGGATGTTCCTGTCCGGCGGCGTGCCCGCGGTGCTGTTCCTGCTGCTCGCGCTGACCATCCCCGAATCGCCGCGCTGGCTGAGCCGCCGCGGCCGCGACGCGCAGGCCGCATCGGTGCTGGAGCGCATCGGTGGTGCGGATTACGCACGCGACGTGCTGGCTGCGATTCGCGCGGCACACGATCATCGCAAGGTGGGTGGCGGCCGTGCCTCGCTGTGGGCGCCGGAACTGCGGCCGATCCTGGTGATCGGCGTGGTGCTGGCGGTGTTCCAGCAATGGTGCGGCATCAATGTGATCTTCAACTATGCGCAGGATATTTTCGCGTCGGCCGGCTTCGACGTGAACGATGCGCTGAAATCCATCGTCGCTACCGGCGCGGTGAACCTGGTGTTCACCGTGCTTGCCTTGCAGCTGGTCGACAGTTGGGGACGCCGCCGGCTGATGCTGGTTGGCGCGGGCGCGCTGGCGGTGATCTACGCGCTGATCGGCGGCACCTACGCCGCGCATGTGATGGGCTTGCCGGTGCTGCTGCTCGTGCTCGCGGCGATCGCGGTGTACGCGACCACGCTGGCGCCGGTGACCTGGGTCCTGCTGGCTGAGATCTTCCCGGACCGCATCCGCGCACAAGCCGTCTCGCTGGGCGTGTTCTCGCTGTGGACGGCCTGTTTCGTGCTGACCTACACCTTTCCCTGGCTCAATGCGCGCCTTGGGGCCGCGGGCAGTTTCTGGACCTATGGGCTGATCTGCGCGGCCGGCTTCGTATTTATTCTGCGGCGCGTGCCGGAAACCTCCGGCGTGGCGCTGGAGGCGATGGAGGCGCGATTGACGGGGCGCGGCGATTGAGCGGGTGCACGCTCAGTCGTGATAGATCTGGCTGCGTCCGCCATCGATCAGCAGGTCGGTGGCGTTGATGAAGCGGGCTTCGTCGCCGGCAAGGAACAGCGCCGCGTACGCGACCTCCTCCGGCCGGCCGATGCGCTTGCACGGCAGCAGTTCGGCCTGGCGGCGGCGCTCCGCTTCCGGATAGGCGCAGGACTGGAAATAGCGCTCGGCCGCGGGCGTCATGATCAGGCCCGGCGAAATCGAGTTCACGCGGATGCCGCGCGCGGCGTACTCGATGCCCAGTGAACGGGTCAGCCCGATCAAGCCGTGCTTGGCGACGGGGTAGGGGAAGGCGCCAGGGATGATCTTGTGTCCGTGAACGGAAGCGATATTGACGATGTGTCCATAGCCTGCTGCGAGCATCGACGGCAGTGCCGCGCGAATGCAGTGCCACGCACCCGCGAGGTTGGTATCGAGGCAGCGGCGCCAGTCCTGTTCGGTGGTGTGCAAAGGATCGCCGAAGACATTCACGCCGGCGCAGTTGATCAGGATGTCCAGTCCGCCCAAGGCGTCGAGCGCCCGGGCGAACGCGGCGTCCACTTGTTCTGATGAAGCGACGTCCGCGCCCACCGCGATCACGTGGCGCCCGGTGGCCTGCGCCAACTGCTCGCCAACCGCCCGGGCGGGGGCGGCGGTGAGGTCCAGCAGGGCGAGATCCGCGCCTTCGCGCGCGAACAGCTCGGCAATGGCGCTGCCGATGCCGCTGCCCGCGCCGGTGATCAGGGCACGCTTGCCGTGCAGGCGCGGCACGCCGGTCGCGGTGAAATCGTGGGCGGTGGCGTTCATGGATGGCGGCCTCATGGCATCAAGGGGAACGGCGTGGCAGCGGCGGCCAGCGGGCGCACGCGGAAGGCGAAATGCCGAGCCAGCCGTTCGCCTGGCGCCAACCGTGTCATGCCGTTGGCGAATGCGCCACCCGGGCGATGCACGGCGTCGATGGCATGGTCTACCGGCTCGAAACAAAAGAAGCCGGCAGCTGCCGGCGTGTAGAGAATGAAGGCATCCACGTCGGCAGCGATGTCCAGCGCCAGGCCCAGCCCTGGCCATTCGATTGTCCCATCGCCATCCCAGCCGACGAAGCAGTGGTTGAGTTCCGCTGGCGGCAACTCGCGGCTGTCGCGGAAATCCCAGGCGGGCGGCACCGCCGCGCGTTCGGTCGGGATGGGCGAATGGCCATCGTTGAGCCAGACCTGAGTCGCCGCGGCGCGCAGGCGCACGTCGCCGTGATGCAGGAAGAACGGATGCAGACCCAGTCCGAACGGCAATGCCGCCCCGCCGGTGTTGCGCACGGCCAGCGCCACGCGGAGAGTGTCGCCGCGCAGCGTATAGCGCTGCTGCGCTTCGTAGGCATAGGCGCCTGGTGTCGCGTCTTCCAGTGCAAGCAGCATGTCTTCCGGCGTCTGCCGTTCGATCCGCCACGCGCGCTGCCAGCCGGTGCCATGGATCGGCCAGGCGTCGTCATCGCGATTCCGCGGCAGCGCGATGCGCACGCCTTCCATCTCGAAACCGCCGTGATCGATGCGGTTGCTCCACGGCACCAGTGGATAGCAGGCCAGGCGGTTCGGCTCGAACGGCGTCGCCGGCATGGTGGGCGGCCGCAGCGGGCGCAGCAGCGGAATCCTGCTGCCGGCCATGCATGCGTCCAGATAAGCCATGCCGCCGCCGAACGATGGGCAGATACCTGCCGCCAGCGCCGTGCCGTTCAATTCGATCATGTCGTGTCTCTATGCGGCGGCTGGCGTGTAAGTCGCCAGTGCGTTGGTTATTTTGTATGATTATTAAATCAAGTTCCACGCATTGGAGGCTTTGCGATAAAGTTTCTTGTGTGACAATTAGCTCGACAGCCGCGCAGAGGCGCACCCCATGACCAAACGTTCCGCTCCGTCCCCGCGGATCCCGCTGCGCCGCCCCTCGGCCTCCATTACTTCCTCGCGCAGCCTGTATGGCCATGTAGTCCACGAACTCGGCCGGCGCATTATCGAAGGCGGCATCAAACCGGGTGAGCTGCTGCCGCGCGAGGAACTGCTGGCGGAAGAGCTGCGGGTAAGCCGCACCGCGCTGCGCGAGGGAATGAAAGTTCTGTCCGCGAAAGGGCTGGTGGAATCGCGGCCCAAGGTCGGCACCCGCGTGCGCGATGCGCGCGCCTGGCATCAGCTCGATGCCGACATCCTGGCCTGGCGCTGCGAATTGATGCCGACCGAGGACTTCGTGCGCAAGCTGGCCGATATGCGCGAGGTGATCGAACCGTCGGCCGCTGCCGCCGCCGCGAAATACCGCACGTACGAGCAGTTGCAGTCCATCGAGCAAGCCTATGCGGCGATGGAAGCGGCCGTCGACCTGGATGAGTGGACGGATGCCGACCTGGCCTTCCATGAGGCAGTGCTGAGCGCCACCAATAACGAGCTGATGGTGTCGCTGTTCTCGGTGATCGAGAGCGCGCTCGCCACGTTCTTCGCGCTGTCCGCGCGCACCGCCAGGAACTTCAAGGACGCACTGCCGCTGCACGGCGAAGTGCTGGATGCGATCCGCCGCAGCGAGCCCGATGCGGCCCGCCGCGCGATGCTGGCCATGGTCGAGGAATCGCGCACCAATATGCAGAAGGCCAGTTCGGCCCGCGGCTGATGCAGGAGCCGTGCGGCCGATGATCCCGGCGGCCGGGTTTTCATATTGCCCTCATTGTAAAGCGCTATTCGCGTTGCTAGCCTCGCCGGCATGGAGATCAGCACGAAGTTCGATCGCTCGCGCCGCGGCCGCCGCCTTACCCTGACGGAGCAGGTGCTGGAGCAATTGGGGCAGGCGATCGTGGCCGGGAAATTCGACGCCGGCAGCTTCCCCACGGAAGCCGAAATCTCGCAGCTGTTCCAGACCAGCCGCAGCGTCACGCGCGAAGCCGTGAAAATGCTCACCGCCAAGGGCATGCTGCAGGCCAGGCCGCGCAGCGGCATTACCGCGCAGCCGCCGGAGCGCTGGAGCCTGCTCGATCCGGACGTCCTGCGCTGGATGCTCGAGAAAAAGTTTTCGCACGATCTGCTGCGCCATTTCACCGAGATGCGCCTGGGCCTGGAGCCGGAGGCTGCCGCGCTCGCGGCCAGGCATGCCACGCCGGCTGCCTTGAAAGCCATCGAGCAGGGATTGCAGCGCATGGTGGATGCGGGGCAGGGCAAGGACGACCACCTGGAGGCCGACGTCGCCTTCCATGTGGCCGTGCTGTACGCGACGGACAATCCGTTCTATGCGCAGCTGGACGAGTTGATTACCACGGCGCTGAAAATATCCATCCGCGTCACCAATCGCATCAAGGGGCACACGGCGAGTATTCCGGCGCACCGGCGTGTATTCGACGCCATCAAGGACCGCGACGAAGCGCGCGCCAGCGCGGCGATGAAAGCCATCATCGCGGAGGCCGGCTCGCTGATTGCGCACGAGGTCGACGCGCAGAAGAAGGCGCGCGGCAGGCACCCTGGCGCCGCTGCGAAGCGCGCTCGATAAGTCACTGGCAAGACCCATAAAAGAAAACGCCAGCATCGCGCTGGCGTTTTCGTCGTGCAGATACTCGGAGCGGCAGGTCAGAACGTGCCGCGCACACCCACCGTGTACACCGTGCCATCCGCTTCGGCATAGAGGAACCGGTTCGAATAGACCGAGTAGTCGTAAAGGTGCTGATGGGTCAGGTTGGTGCCCGACAGGAACACCGACAGATGCTTGTTGAGCTCATAGCTCGCGCTCAGGTCCAGCTGGCCATACGAGGTGCGGGTCGCCGGCTGCGCGCCCGAACCATAGGAGATGCTCTCCAGATACGAGCCGCGCCAGTTGTAGGCCAGGCGCACCTGCACGGGGCCCTTTTCATAATACGTACTGAAGTTGGCCGAATTGCCGATGCCGGGCACGGCGAACCTGCCCGAGGTCGCGATCACACCCGGACTCAGCGAGGTGCTGCTGGAAACGTGGGTGTAGTTGAAAGCCACGCCCAGGCCGTCGAACGGATCCGGCAATACGTGGGTGAACTGGTAATTGACGGTGAGCTCTTCGCCATAGATGTTCGACGAATTCAGGTTGATCGGCTGGGTGAGCGACCAGATAAAGGGCTGCCCCGTATTCTGGTTGGTCAGGTACGGCACCGGCGTGCTCACCAGCGTGCTGAAGTTGCTGACCTTCTTGTAGAAGCCTTCCAGCGCGATATAGCTGGCGTCATCGATATACCACTCCAGGCCCATGTCGAAGTTGCGCGAGGTGTAGGGCTGGAGCTGCGGGTTGCCTTGCGAGATGGTCAGCGAGTTCGGCCGCGTGCCGAAGCTCTTGTTGTAGTAAAGATTGCTGAGCTCAGGCGGGGTCAGCGTCTTGGAGGCGGAGAAGCGGTAGACCAGGTTGTCGAGCAGGCTGAGCTTGAAGTTCAGCGACGGCAGCCACTTGTGATAGCCGCCCTTGGCCGACTGCGGCGCCAGCGGCCCGTAGGTGACCTGGCCGTTGCTGGTGTCGTTCGGGTCCACGTAATAGCTGATCGGCGGCTGGTTGACTGCCGTCGAAGTGGAATTGATGTCGAGGTAGCGCACGCCGACATCCAGCGCCCAGGGCTTCTCCCACATCGAGCCTTCGAACACCGCCTTGGCGAAGAACGACTTCGCGTTCTCGGTCACCTTGTTGTAGCTGCCCGGATTGGGGGCGGCATTGAAGGTGCCGCCATTGGCGGCCAGGCCGGCCAGCAGCGCGGCGCGCTTGGCGGGGTCGGTGATCTGGTTGTAGGCCGCCGGCGTGGCGAGCCAGGCCAGATAGGCGCGCGGGTCGTACTGGATCCACTGCGACGGCATGCCCGGCGAGGAAACGCCATGGATCTTGTCGGGCGCCGTATAGATATAAGCGCCCACCGCATCGGCCGGAACGTTGACGACATAGCCGCAATAGGCATTGCACAGGATGCCGTTCGGCGTGCCCCAGCTGATCGACTTCACCGAATTGTTGGTGACCTGGCCGCCGAACTCCAGCTGGGAGAGCACGCCGTCCTTGAAGCTCTTGCTCAGCTTGAGCTCGTAGTTATTGACCTGGTTGGTGACGTTGTTCCCGGCGCCCGCATTGCAGCAGTGGGCGCTCAAGGTGCCCATGTTGGTGGTGGAAAGAATGTTCGAATACGTCGGCGGCTGGCTGTCGCCGTTGTTGGTCCAGGTCGGATTGGTGCCGAAATTCTTGGTGCCGATCACCAGGAAGTAGCCATTCGGGCTTTGCTTGTTCCAGGCCTTGGAATTGGAGATATCGAGACTGAGCTTGGTCGACTCGTCAAAATCGAAACCGAGATTGAGGCCGTTCTGCGTGCTCTTTTCGTAGCTCGGGTTGTACGACATGACGTAGTCGTTCGCCATGACGTTCGGGCCGGAGCTGTTGCGCACGAAATTGAGCGCGGTGCCGTTGCCGTCGGTGGTGATCGACTTGATGTCGCCGGTATTGCCGTATTCGCCGAACTCGTGCTCCAGCGGGTCGACCTTGTAGCTGGAATACAGCGTGTCGAACTGCACCGTCAGCTGGTCGATCGGCTTCCAGTCGATGGCGCCGCTGAGGCCCTTGCGCGTGCGCGTTTCGTCGATGACGTTGCTGGCCAGCGTTTCCGGCACCGCGACGTGGGTGTCGTTGGCCCCGGTCGACGTGGAGATGTCCTGATTGACGTACCAGGAGCTGGCCTGGGTATTGAGCTGGGTGTCCTTGCGCTTGTAGTACGTGGCCGAGGCGACCCAGCCGAAGGTGTGGTCGGCATTGGTCCAGCCGAACACGCCCGACGCCTTGGGCGTGGTCTTGCCCTCCCAGTCGCCGGTCAGGTTGCTGTTGACGCCAGCGGCGCTCCAGGCGCCATGGAAACCGTGGAAATCCAGCGGGCGTGCGGTCTGGATATTGACCACGCCGCCGATGTCCAGCTCCGGAATATCCGCCGACGAGGTCTTGTTGACCTGGGCGACGCTGATGATTTCCGAAGGCAGCACGTCGAAATTGAAGGCGCGCGAACCAGAGGCGGTGGCCATCGGGCGGTTGTTGATCGTCACGGCCACGAACTCGGGGCCGAAGCCGCGCACGGCGATCTGGCTGGATTCGCCGCCGCTGCGATTGACCGATACGCCGGGCACGCGCTGCAGCGCGTCGGCCACGTTGGGATCGGGGAACTTGCCGGTTTCCTCCGCCGAGATGGAGTCGACGACATTGACCGCATCCTGCTTGATAGCCTGGGCGCGGCGGATCGCGGCTAGCTGGCCGGTGACGCTGACCGTGCCGAGCTGGGTGACGCTCTTCTTGCCGTCCGCGGGGGCGGCATCCGTGCCCTGCTGGGCCTGCGCCGGTGCGGGTGCCGCGGTGCCGGCAGGAGGTGCGGCGTCTTGCGCATGAACCGCGAATGCGGTGGCCAGGCAGGCGATGCCGGAAAGGGCGAACAAGGCTTGATGGATCGAGCTGGTCAGGATGTGTCGCTGCATTCCCTATCCCCAATAAGTAGATGAGTTGCTGGAGCGAGTGGTTTGCCGAGCCTGATTGCGCGTGATGCAGGGCGCGCCGCCATGACCGCGGCATTGCTCAAAACGGGGGCAGCGACGTGCACACCGGTTATCGATCGATCGGTTTCGTGCGTAAAAATCCGGCCCCAGAATCTTATTATCTTACAATAAGATTTATGGCGACTCTCCGGCAGGCGCGCCGCGAGATCAAGCTGCGATGCAGCATTGCTTGCGCGATGAGTTCAAGGCGAATCCGGCGTCACGCTGATCGACTCGCCGGCGCGCAGCGAAATCTCGCGGACGCGCGTGCCGATTTTCAGCTGCGTCCTTGTGCCCCCGACGCTGCGCACCGTGGCGTGAGTGACGGCGCCATCTTTCCAGCGCATGTCCACGACGAATCCATGGCGTGCACCGATGCCGGTGACTTCGCCCGCTGCCGACCATGCACGGGGCAGGGCAGGCAGCAACTCGATCCTGCCGGGGCGGGAATACAGCAGCATTTCGAGCATCGCCGTTGGCGTGCCGAAATTCGCGTCGATCTGAAAAATGTTCTTGTGCGGCGCCAGCTGGTAGATGTCGAACAGGTTCATCGCCGTGCCGTTCCCGCGGATCTGCCAGGGCGCCAGATTGTCGATCACCAGCTGATAAGCGCGTTCGGCATCTTTCAGGCGCGCCCAGCAGATGGCGCGCCAGGCGCAGGCCCAGCCGTAGCTGGTCATGCCGCGCGCATCGAGCAGGCGGGTCACTCCCTCGATCAAGGCGGGCGGACTCTCGTCCACGGTGATGCGATCGCCAGGAAAGAAACCGGCCAGCGGCGAAAGGTGGCGATGCCCGGGTTCGCCGAGACTATGCGGCGACATCCATTCTTCCAGCCAGCCATTCTCGCTGCTGACCTCGGGCAGATAAAGCTTTGCCTGCAAGCCGCCGATCGCTGCGCTGTACCGCGCATCCCTGTCGAGAATGGCGGCGGCTTCCCGATAGCTGGCGAACAGATCCCAGACCAGTTCCTGGGCATAGCTGATGCCTTTCGCATCCTTTGGCCCATGCTCCGGCGACCAGTCGCAGTCGTCGATCAATACCTCGCGCTCTTTCCCGGTGGCGGGATCGGGGATGCGCACGGTGAGCAGGCGTGCCTTCCAGAACTCACATGCGCCTTTGAGCAAGGGATAGATGCGGACCAGATAATCTCGCCGCAGCGTGTACTGATAGTGCTGCCACAGGCTGTTGCACAGCCAGGCGCTGCCGGCGGGATGCCACCACCAGCCGTTACCGCCGAAAATATTGGTGGATATGGCCACCGTCCATCCGGCCAGCTTGCCCGAGCTATTGCGGAAGCCGTTGCGCGGATCGTTGAAGTGCTGCCGGGTTATCGCACTCCACGATTCGTACTGCGACAGGCAATAGTTCGCCAGCGCATCGAAGCAGCCGGGCAGGCCGGCGCGATCGGGCAGCCAGTAGTTCATCTGGATATTGATGTCGTTGTGATAGTCGCTCATCCATTCGGGCGCGTTGTCGCTCAGCCATAGCCCCTGCAGGCTGGTGGGCAAGCGGTCGCGCGAGCCTGCGATGGTCAGATAGCGGCCGAATTGCAGGTACGCCGCTTCCAGTTCGGGGTCCGGAGCGGCGCCAGGTTTCGCGCGTGCCTGCAGCCGCGTCCAGGTGTCCGATGCGCGCTGAGCTGGCGTCGATGCGCCGAGGTCGACCTGCATGGTGCCGTACAGGGCGGCATAGTCGGCAATGTGCCTGTGCAGAAGAGCATCCGCCGTCTGCGAACCTGCCGCCTCGATGTTCTGCCTCACCCACGCCAGGCAGTCGATCGAGCTGTCGAGATAGCCTTTCGCGGCATCCGGCGTGTAATTGGTGCCTCCGCAATACAGGATGGTCAACGCATCGCAGCCGGCAAAATGCAGGGCGCCGTTTTCAGCCGATAATGAACCGGACGAGGCGATAGCTTTGACGCTGGCGGCATAAGCCAGGCCGTTGCGGAGCGTGCCGCTGAAATGGCTGCTTGCCCTCTCCGGCGACAACTGCGTGGCTTCACCATGCGTGCCCTGCAGACGGATGGCGCCCGACCAGGTGCCGCCACCGCTTTGCGAGAGGCGCACGGCGATGACGTCGTCCGGATGGCTGGCAAATATCTCGCGCAGATAGCGGATGCCGTCCTTGCGGTACGAAATCCGCAGATAGCCATTGGCGAGATCCAGTTCGCGCCGGTAGTCGCCAATGCCTGACAGTCCGTGATCGCGCACTTCGATAACGAGCTTGGACAGCATGGTGAAGCTGCCGAAGTTCTCCGCCTCGTAGGGGAATTGCCCCTCCGCATCGAGCGTGCCGTTCGATCCGCCCAGCCACATGGAGCTGTCGGTGAGGTACAGGAAGTCCCGTGCCGGGTCGCCGCCGACGAGCGCGCCCATGCGTCCATTGCCGATCGGAGTTCCCTCCTGAATGACGTTCTGTTCGGACGCGGGAGCGCCGTACCACAGCGTGGGGCCATGAAGCGAAGGCGTGCGCATGCGTCGTGGCTTGCCCGCCGAACTCACCGCGGTGGCCATGCCCGGCGCGCTCAATAGGGACAGCAGCGTGGCCATCGTGCCGCTCATCTTCAGGAAACGCCGGCGAGCCGCCTGCTCTGGGGCCGGATGCTGCGGATCGATATCGAGCTCGATGGTCATGAGTGATCGCGTCCCATGTCTCTGGTCATCCGTCCCCGCGTCATCGGGTTTGCGATGACGGCCCGTGTTTCAATCATCCGCCCTTGACGCCGGCGGCGAAGCGGGCATAGGTTATATTATATGACAATTGCCCGGATCCAGGGCTTTGCGGCTTGTTTCAGCGTTTGCACCGATGACGGCGCCGCCATCCGTCAGCCCTCATCGGTGGTGCTTGGCTGTTGATCGGCTCCAGAGAGTGCAGGGCATGCCTGGAAGGCGAGCTGCCGGCGCGCCTTCTATCCATGAGTACACCTAACTGTCCGCCCGGGCATGGCTTGCGCCTGCCCGTCAGGCGCGGCTGTCCTCCAACCCATGAAGGGAGCGTCGCCAGTTCATGAATACCTTTGTCTCCAACGGTACGAAGCATTCGCGATCCGGCCAGGCAACAACGGCAGATCGCCAGCAGGGACGCGGCCTGCTGTCGCTGTGGTCGCGCAGTGCGATTGCATTGGGCATGTTTGCCATGGCGGCCGGCGTCGGCGCGCAAGTCAACGGCGTGGCGCAGCGCCCCTATCTCGGCTGGAGCAGTTTCAGCCAGCAGACGCTCGACCCCAATTTTCTTACCCAGGCCAATGTCGTCATCCAATCCGACGCATTGCTCAGCTCAGGGCTGCAGGCGCACGGCTACAACTACATCAATATGGATTCGGGCTGGCATGGCGGCTTCGATGCGAACGGCAGGCCCACTCCCGATCCCGTCTTGTTTCCCGACATCAAGGCGCTGATCGACCATATCCACCAGAACGGGCAGAAAGCCGGCATTTACTGGATACCCGGTGTCGAGGAGCCCGCGGTCACGGCCAACGCTCCCATTCTCGGCACGCCTCATCACATCCAGGACATCCTCACGGTGCCATACACCGCCGGCAACGCCTTCGGCGGCCCCGGCACCTCGCCTTACCATTACAAGATCGATTTCACCAAGCCCGGCGCGCAGGCCTATATCGATTCCGTGGTTGCGCTGTTCGCTTCGTGGGGCGTCGATTTCATCAAGCTCGATGCGGTGACGCCAGGCTCGTACAGCGACGATCTGCATATCGACAACCGCGCCGATGTCGCCGCCTGGTCCAAGGCGATTGCGAACAGCGGCCGCCCCATGTGGCTGACGGTTTCCTGGGAAATCGACCAGGATTACCTCGGCGTATGGCAGCAGTTTTCCAACGCGCGCCGCATCGACGACGACGTGGAGTGCGAAAGCCGCTGCGCCACGCTGACGGACTGGTCGCGCATCTACAAGCGCTTCCGCGATCTGCCCGGCTGGCAGCATGCGGGCGGCCCCGCGCTGGGCTGGAACGACCTGGACTCGCTCGATATCGGCGATGGCGAACTCGATGGCCTGTCGCATGCCGAAAAGCGCTCTGCCATGACCTTGTGGGCCATGGCCAATGCGCCGATCTATCTCGGCGGCGACCTGACCCGGATCGATGCGTTCGGCAAGCAGCTGGCCACGGCGGATGAAGTGCTCGCCGTCGACCAGTCCGGCAAGCCGGCTACGCAGGTGCTCGGCGGCGACCTGCCCGTATGGATTTCCGATCTCGGCGATGGCAACTATTACGTCGCTTTGTTCAATATGAATGCGACGCCGGCGGTGGTCACCTTGCCGTGGCGGCAAATCGGGCTCGATGGCGTGCGGCAGGTGCGCGACCTGTGGGCCAGGGCCGAGCTTGGCGCACCCGCGGGCGCATTTTCCACCGTGCTGGACGGACATGGCGTGCGGTTGCTGAAAGTCTCGGCGCGGGTCGGCCATGCGCCGCCCACGCCCTCCACCAGTTACGCGGCCACATCGGCCACGCTCGCGGGCAGTGCGTCCGTGGCCGATTGTTCCGGCTGCTCCAACGGTAAAAAGGTCGGTGGTCTGGGCCTGGGCACGAACAACACGGTGACGTTCCAGAATGTCTATGTGCGCAAGGCAGGCATTTACCTGATGCAGGTCGATTCGATGACCTTCGCCCTGCGCTCCTATCTGTACACGGTTAACGGCGGCGCGTACCAGACGCTCAACTCCGGTGGCGGCAGCTTTTCCATTCCCTCCAGCACCACGCTGCCGGTTTGCCTGAAGGCGGGATACAACAGCATCCAGTTCGGCAACCCCACCAGCTATGCGCCCGACCTGGACCGTATCGTCATCAGCGGATCCGGCGACGCCGTGCTGCCGCAGGCAAGCACGTACGAAGCCGAGCAGGCCAGCCTGGGCGGAACGGTCACCGCGGGTTTCAGCAATTATGCGTCGGGCTTGTCCAAGGCCGGCAATGTCGGCCATGGGCCGGCCAATACGGTGACGTTCTCGAACGTCACCGTTCCCGCGGCAGGGAATTACCAGCTGGAAATCGATTATGCGACCAACGGGCCGCGCGGGCTGACGGTTACGGTCAATAACGCCGCGCCGGTTTCATTGACCGTGGATGGAAGCACGTTCGACGACCCGCGGCCGACGCTGCTTCGGGTGGCGTTGAAGGCCGGAACCAACACCATCCAGCTGGGCAATCCCACCGGCTACGGTCCGGATCTCGACCGCATCGTGGTGGCTCCGCTGATCGGCGCCGGTTTATCGGATGCCGCGGTGAGCCGCATGTGCCCGCGCTGATCGCTGATCGCGGACCGCATGACCATGGGCGAGGGCAGGCGCTATGGCGCAGGCCCTCGCCGCGTGTGCCTGGCGCATCTTCGATTATCCGGCGGGGCCGGAATGAATCCGCCTCAATCGAGTTTCCGCGGATCGATCACGACATGCCTGATCCGCTGCCGCTTCCAGGTATAGACGATATGAACAAGCCCATCGGCGGTTTGAATGACCGCCGGATAGGAGAACTCGGCGCCCGGCGTGTTTTCCAGGTCGAGCAGCTTGCGCCAACGCTCGCCGTCATCGGAAACCGCCACCGACAGCTGGCCGCGGCCATCCCACCACTGCGCGCCGTGCAAGGTGGGGTTGTAGACAATCAGCGAGCGCCCGTCGGCGAGAACCACCGCGTCGATGCCCGAGTTGGGATTGGGCAAGTCCAGCAGGCGCATCGGCGACCAGCTGCGGCCGCCGTCGCGGGACCGGGTGCTGAAGATCCTGTCCTGCTTGCTGCGCCCGATGGCCTGCAGCTCGCCGCCGCGATGCACCAGCAGCGCCGGCTGGATCGCTTCGATGGGTTGCGTGCCCATCGGGGGCGTGACGATGCGCCAGGTGGCGCCGTCGTCGGTGGAGCGCTCGAAATGCACAGTCCAATGATCGCCCTCCGTACTGGACGGGCTGACGATGGTGCCGTCGGCCAGTTGCACCGGCTTGTTCTTGATCGGCCCCAGCACGCCTTCGGGAAGCCGGCGTGGCGCCGACCAATGGACGCCGTCGTCGCGGGAAGTCTTGAGCATGCCCCACCAGTGCTGCGGGTCGGGACCCACCTTGTAGAACAGCATCAGCGTGCCGGTGCTGCTGCGGAACAGCACCGGATTCCAGCTTGGAAGGCGCGTTCCATCCGCCTGCACGCCATCGGCGACTTCAGCCGGCGCGGACCATCGCCCGGCTCGCTGCCGCGCCATCCAGATGCCTACGCCCGGGTCGCGCTCCTGCTTGCCGCCGAACCATGCGGCGATCAGCCCGGCGGGTGTCTCCACGATGGTCGCCGCATGGCTTTGCGGCGTCGCCTGGCCGGCCCCGGCGAATTCGATCTTGCGAATGGCTGCAGGCGCGTCGGCGCATGCCGCCGGCGCAGCTCCCGCAAGCAGCAAGGCCACGATGCAGGTCAAGGCCAAGCCGGCTCGTACAACGCGCTTGCTTTCCATCAGTAGCTCGATTCGGGCATGCACAGAACATCGAGTTTCGCATGCTCCCGGGCCGGAGCGCATCACGCTTGCGGCGCTTTCGCCGCCGGGGCCCATGCCGCGGGAAATGCCTGGGCGCGACAAGCGGCATGGAACGACAGCACGTCGGTGCGAACCAGCCCGTGCACGCGAAACGAATCGCGCTCCAGCATATCGTCCAGCTCGCTGCGGCTTTCGCAGTGCGCCAGGATCGCTCCGCCATCGCCGGTTTCCAGCGGACCGGCCGCGATGATGCGCCCGGCCCGCGCGTGTTCGATCAGCCAATCCCGGTGCGTGCCGAGATGCGCCTGGATGTCTTGCTGAGCACGCAGATAAGTAAGTGTGACGACATAAAGCATGGTGGACTCCTCAGGCGGCCGCGGCGGGATCGAACGTCAGGCCGATCGCTTCATGCGCGGCCTGCAGCGCGGCTGCGCGGATCTCGCCGCCCCTGGTAAGGCGCTCGGCACGCACGATGCGCACGTCGCCGACGCCCATGAAACCGAACATGGCCTGCAGGTATGCCTCCTGGAAATCCATGGCGGCCGCGGGGCCTTCGGAATACATGCCGCCGCGCGTGGAGGCGACCAGGACCGTCTTGCCGCTGGCGAGTCCCACGGGCCCATGCTCCGTGTACTTGAACGTGCGGCCCGGCTGTGTCACGCGATCGATCCACGCTTTCAGCTGGGTAGCCACCGAAAAGTTGTACATCGGCGCGCCGATGACGATCAGCTCGCTGGCGACGAATTCGCTCACCAGCGTTTCCGAGCGCGCGTGCTCGGCGAGCGTGGCGGCATCGAAGCGGTCGATGCCGGAGGGACGGAATCCCGCCGCCGTGGCGCCATCCAGATGCGGGATGCGCTCCTCCACCAGGTCCCTGTAGACCACGCGGGCCAAGGGATGCCGGCGCTGGATCGCCGCGACCAGCGCGGCGCTGAGAGTGCGCGAAGCGGATGCGTCGCCCAGGATGCTCGAATCGAGATGAAGTACTTGCATGGCGTTCTCCGGCTCAGGTGTGGCGTAAAGCTAATGGCCGGCGCCGTGCTCCATTAGTAGGGCAAATCGGTAAGCTTCGTTCCACGGGTGGAACGCCCTGGCGCAACCGTCATGGAGCACGTGGTGGAAGATCTGAATGACCTGGTCCTGTTTGCCGCCGTCGTCACGCATGGCGGCTTCTCCGGTGCGGCAAGAGCGCTGGGCATGCCCAAGTCGAGCCTGAGCCGCCGCGTGGCGGAGCTGGAACGCCGCCTGGGAGTCAGGCTGCTGCAGCGCTCGACCCGTGCCGTCGGG
Organism: Dyella marensis; assembly: GCF_049532885.1. NCBI lineage: Bacteria > Pseudomonadati > Pseudomonadota > Gammaproteobacteria > Lysobacterales > Rhodanobacteraceae > Dyella > Dyella marensis. Next base: position 2,569,399 of record NZ_CP064029.1, on the reverse strand, counting down.
GTGACCGAGGTGGGCGCGGCGTTCCATGCCCAATGCGAAGCGGTGACGCAAGCCGCGCGCGCCGCCATGGAAGTGGCCGAGCGGGCGGGCGAGAAGCCGTCGGGTCGCTTGCGCGTCAGCTGTCCCGTCGGCGTGGCGCATCTTTTTCTTGCGCCGGTCCTCGGCGAATTTCTTCGCGCCCATCCGGACGTGCGCCTGGAACTGGACCTGACCAATCGGCGGGTCGATGTGATCGGCGAAGGCTACGACGTCGCGCTGCGCATCCGTACGGCGATGGACGATTCCAGCCTGGTCGTGCGCACGTTCGGCCTGAGCGAACAGGTCCTCGCGGCCAGTCCGTCCTTCGTGCGCGAGCGAGGCCCCTTTGCTTCCGCCGCCGCGCTGCAGGGCGTGGCCGGAGTGGGGCCGGGAGGCGCGGGAGCGGAGCGTCCGCGCTGGCGCATGGCGGCGCCGGACGGCGCCACGATCGAGATCGAGTATGCGCCGGCGCTGGTGACTGACGACGTCCATCTGCTGCAGCAGGCGGCCATGGCCGGCATCGGCGTGGCGCAGCTGCCGTTCAATCTTTGCGGCGAAGCGATCGCGGATGGACGGCTGATTCAGCTGCTGCCCGGCCATCGCATCGCCGCGCACCAGTTGCATGCCGTGTTCCCGTCGCGGCGCGGCATGGTGCCCGCCGTCCGGTCGTTTATCGAATTCCTCGCAACCGAGCTTCCGCGCATGACGGCGCGCGCGAACGAACACTTTCGGCAGATGGCCGGCAACGCGGATCGCGGCTGATCCGCGCGGGCGGCCGGGCGAGGCTGCGCGCTGCCGGGCCCGTGTCAGTCGCGGTGCAGCCGGCGCAGGGCAAACAAGGCGCTGCTATGTGCGGGCAGTTCGATATCCAGCTTGCCCGCGGTGTCGGCGCGCCGGCCGCTCCATAGCTCGCGCCCCTCATACCGCCCCGGCTCCAGCCCCAGTTCGTGCCAGTCCGCATGCAGCGCAAAAGGCCGCTCGCCCAGGTTGAACACGGCCAGATAGCGCTCGCCATCGCGGCCTTCGGCCACCCATGCGCGCAGCGATTGCAGGCGCGCGGGCAGAGGTTCGACCGGACGATTGCCGTGGCTGTCCTGATCGATCGCAATCACGTCCTTGTTGGTGAGCAACGCCCGCGTCGCCTCGTCCAGCCTGGTGAGGTTGGCGCCCAGGATGAGCGGCGAACGCGCCATGGCGAGCAGGCCCAGCAACGTGCGCTGTTCGTCCAGGCTCAGGCGCGAGCGGCGCGCCTCGCCCCAGCCCGGATGCGGGGCGAGCATGCCGAACGGCAGCATGTCGGCATCGGGCCAGCGGCCGTCGCCGGCGTGGCCGGCCCAGGCCGGCAGGCGCTCGAAGACGTCGCGCACGCCCATGGGAAAATCGTCCTGCGGGCGCTTGTGGGTGAACGACCAGCCATCCCAGACGTCGTTGGAAATGCGCCACATCTGTCCGTACTGGCGGATTTCCGCCGCATGCGCCAGCTGGGTGGGGCCGGGCGACAGGCTGAGCACGATCGGCCGGCCGGCTTTGCGGATGGCCGATGCGATCTGGCGGATCTCGCTGATCTTGTATGGGTGGTCGGCAATGCAGTCGACCTTGAGGAAATCCACGCCCCAGCCCGCATACAAGGCCAGCATGGAATCGTAGTAGGCCTGTCCGGCGGCGTTGTCCCGCACGCCGTAATTGCTGTCGTCCCAGGGGCAGGTATCCGCGGTGTCGGCGGCGTCGCCGGCGTGGAAAGCGGAGCCGGCGATGGGCAGCTGGTCCGCCACCGCCTGTTTCGGCATGCCGCGCACGATGTGGATGCCGAACTTCAGGCCTTGCGCATGCACCCAGTCCGCCAGCGGCTTGAAGCCCTGTCCATCGGCGGCGGAAGGGAAACGATTGAGCGCGGGAACCAGCAGGCCATGGGCATCCAGCGCGTAGTCGCGGTTCTGCAGGGTGTTGCCGAAGGGGCGGCGCATGTACCAGCCCTGGTCGATCACCGCATAGGTCCAGCCGTGGGCGCGCAGCCCGGCGAGCACGCTCGCATTGGCTTTGAAATCCGCTTCGTCGATGGTCAGGCCGTAAGAGTCCCAGCTGTTCCAGCCCATGGGCGGGGCGGGGCTGACCTCCTGTGCCGCCAGGGTGCCCGATAGCGCAAGCGAGAAAATCAGCAGCGCGGCTCGCATGGTGTGATGCATGAGGGGTGCTCCCGCCGTCCATTCGGCATCTCCCCATGAAACGCCACACGGGCTCGCGCTGCATTACGCAAAACCGCAGTTGCGGTTATGAAATCCGCAACTCAGTCTTCCAGTAGGCCAAGATCGATGGAGTCCGCCATGGCCTGGTAGCCCACGTCATTGGGATGCAGATGGTCGCCGCTGTCGAAAGCGGGCAGCAGCGTCGTGGGGTTGGCCGGATCGCGCACGATGCTGTCGAAATCGAGCACGCCGTCGGCGCCGTTCGCGGAGCGCACGAAGGCATTGACGGCCTCGCGTTTCATTTCTCCCGCGGCGTCGTAGTACGAGGCGCCGTTGTACGGCGTAATCGTCGCCAGGTAGATCTTGATATGGCTGGCCTTCGCCTGGGCGATGGTGGCCTGCATGGCGGCGATGATCTGGCCGGCGGATACGTTCTGCGGCGGATAGAGTTCGCCGATGCCGATGTCGTTGATGCCCAGCAGGATCATCACGTGCGTAGCGCCGGAAACGCCGGCCACGTCGTGGGCGAAGCGGGTCACCGCCGCGGGGCCGACGCCGTCGTAGATCCAGCGGTTGCCCGCGATGGCGGCATTGACCACGCTCGCGCGGCCCAGGCTATGTGCCGCGGCCTGCACGCGATTGTCGAGATCGTTGGGCCAGCGGCGGTTGGTGTCGGCGGTGGAGCCGTAGCCGTCGGTGATCGAATCGCCAAAGGCCACGACCACCTTGTACGGATGCGCCGCCAGGTCGGTGGCGCCGGAGTTGCCGGCCGTCGATGCGTCCACTTCGCTGAGCCAGTAGTACTTGCCCGTGGCCGTGGCACTGCCCATGGCCGCGGCGGACGCCTGATCGCCGGGGGCAAGGTAGTTGGTCTGCATGCCGATGGTGTGGGTGGTGACGACGGGCGTGTTCAGCGGCACGAACAGGCTGATCGCGAGATCCGCGTGCGTGGGAAACGGCAGGCTCACTGGATCGCTCCAGCGTTCTTCGCCCGGTGCGAGGGTCAGGCTGCGCCTGCCGTCGAAGCGGAGCGCCTGGTCGGTGGCAAGGTCGATGCCGCCATTGCCGGTGCTGCGGGCAACCCGCGCTTCGCCGAAGGTGACGGGCGTGGTTCCGAAGTAATTGGTCAGCTTGATGCGGATCAGGTTTCCGCCGTGCGAAGTGTGGACGATCTGGCGAATGGACTGGTTCGAAATCGTCAGGGGCGGGACGGTGGTGCCTGGAAACAGGATGTTGTAATCCTGCGGCGCCGCATACCAGGTCGCGAACCATGGCGGCTGCACGCAGGCGGCCGACAAGAGCATGACCAGCATGGCGCAGGCAAGGGTTTTTCCAAGCAGGTCGATGATGCGAACGCCTCTCTGAAATACGCGCTTATTCATGACCATTTCTCCCATGGTGATTTGCACGTGTGTTGATGAGGGCAGGGCGCGGACAGAAGCTTCCCATCCGTCCGGTCGAGGCGGGCGGTTGCGCGGAAAGCATGCTTTGTTGCTGGTGGGGCGCTGGCGTTCTATCGCCCGGCGCGTGGTTATTCTGTTATGGCGCGCGGCATTTATGCGCTAATGGCGCGCTCGCATTTTAATCCTGCGATGGCGATCACCTTTTATCGTCCATGCAAATAGCGGGCTTTTATGCGCGAGAAAAATATTTCCGCTGCAACTTGCGCCATGGAGAAAATCATTCCATTAATGCGGAAGATAATTTCAGCAACGCATTAACCACCATTGCGGCGAATGGATAATCGCCGCTGCTGCGATCAGGCTTTCTTCGCCAGCCTCGCCGGATCGACGTCCGCGGGCCGCGTGGCTTGTTCGCGCGTGGGCAGCGGCGTGACCGTCGCCTTGCGGGCAAAGGACCACTTGCCAAAGCGGCTGGCCAGCCGGATCGCCGGCAGATCGACCAGGCTTCTGAACGGCACCGACAACAGCAGCGACGCAGCCACGGTGATAAGCGAGGCAAGCAAGGCAGCCGCCTGATAACCCAGCGGCGCCAGCAGCACGCCGAACGAAGCCAGCCCGATGCTGGACAGCAGGATGCTGTGAATCAGGTAAAGCGAAAAAGAAATACCGCCCAGCCAGGCCAGCGGCTTGCTGGAAAGCGCGGCGGACATCGTCTTCGAATGGAGCACCAGCCAGACCAGCAGCAGGCCGCCCAGTGACGGAAACAGAAACGCGGGATCCGCCCGGATATGGTGCGCGGCCAGCCACGCCGCCAGCGCCTGCAGCGGCGCGTAGAACGTGCTCTGGGCATGGAAGCCGCCAAGCACCAGCGCAAGCGCCAGCAGCAGGTAGCGGATAACCGCGGAGGAGGGCGGCTTGGGCCAGGCATGCAGATAGGCGCCGCCGAAGAACAGCGCGCCGAGCAGATAAGGCGGCTCGCCTTCCCAGACCAGGGCGCCCGCGCACAGCAGCGCGCAGATGCCGGCGCAACGCGATCGGCCGAACAGCGCCATGAAGGCGAACAGGCCGATCGAACCGATCAATTCGACATTGATCGTCCACAGCACGTAGTTGTAGCCGTTATGGCCGAGCAGCAGCGAGCCGAACAGCGCGTCTTTGACGGCCAGGAAAATGCGCGCATGGATGTGATACCAATCGCCAAGAAAATGGCGGCCATTGGGCACGACGTCCGAAATCAGCCCGAGCTTGATCACCGCATAACCGAGCAGCACCGAAGCGAATACCGGCACGCCAAGGCGCGGAAACCGCTTGATGGCCGCTTCGTCCAGGCGGGCCGACTCCGGCTGTTCGAAATACCGGCGCGTCAGCACATACCCGCTCATGACGAAGAAAATGGCGACCGAGGCCGTGCCGTTATAGAGCACCGTCAACGGACTGTTCTGGACAAACGGCTCCCAGCCGGCGAGCAGGTGGGCGGGCAATCCGGATTGCAGATAGGGAAAGAACGCCCATGCGCAATGCGAGAACACCACGACCAACGCGGCGATACCGCGCAGCCCTTCCAGGGCCTGATTCTTGTTCTGAAAATTCATAGGTAAACAGTGGCCGGCAGTCATCCGCACGCCGGATTACCGGCCGCACGCAAGCCGGCCATGCTATCCGCGCGGCCGGCAGGCCGCGCGTGTAGTTCGTCACGATGCGGACGTCAGCGGCCGGATAGATCCATGGCGACTTCCGTGCGCTGGCGCTTGAACGTCAGCCAGAGCGCCGACAGCAGGAAATACAGGCCGCCGAACGCGGCATAGGGAGCCAGCTCCGCAATCGTAGGCGCCGTTCCGAATGACTTGACGGTAAAGATCACGCCCGCCAGTGCGGACTGCGTTCCGCTGATCATCATGAAGACCTGGCCGCCCAGCTTGCGCCGCCGGATACCGACCGCCAGCTGGAACAGGCCGGCGAGCAGCGCCCAGATGCCGAACACCAGCACGCCGCCCGCATTGCCATGCAGGGCGAAGGCCACGGCCATGCACGCGGCGGTGATGATGCTGGTAACCGCATTGAATTTCTGCCCGGGATTGACCTGGAGTCCTCCGCTGCGCCGGGCGTCGATCACATTGGCGAGCGCGTCCCAGGCAGGATAGATCACCAGCAGGGCGCCGACGACGAGTGCCGGAGTCGCGGCCGAAAGGAAAGCCAGCGCCACCCAGGCGAAGGCGGCGATGGCGCGGAGGAGATAGAAGTTGCGCAAGGAGTTCATGGAAGGGTGTCTGCGGGGGGATGGAGTGCATAACCTACTAGTAGGTAGGTGTAACTGTCAATAAGTATTCAAAAACGTCAAGTGGTGCATAAATGCCTACCTAGTGATAGGATGGCTTCCATGAATACCCAGCAGAAATTGATCGATTCGGCCCGCCACCTGATCCAGACCCGGGGCTACAACGGCTTCAGCTATGCCGACGTCGCCGACGAGGTGCAGATGCGCAAGGCCAGCATCCATCACCATTTCCCCGCCAAATCCGACCTGGCGAAAGCCGTGGTGGAGCAATCCCGCGCCGTCATCGTGGAGCAGACCCGGCTCCTGGATGACGGCGCCTTCGATCCCGATGCGCAGCTGCGCATGTACACCGGCTATTGGGAGAAGTGCATCGCCGATGCATCCGCGCCGTTCTGCGTGGCCGGCATGCTGGCCAGCGAATTGCCGACGCTGCCGGCGGACCTCGCGCAGGAAGTGCGGGCTCACTTCCACGACCTGTCCGGCTGGCTGGAACGGGTGATGACCCGCGGCGCGCAACTGGGCCGCTTCCAGCTGCAGGGATCGGCGCGCCAGGAGGCGGAGGCGTTCATGGCCATGGTGTATGGCGCCATGCTGGCGGCGCGAGCCTATGGCGATGCGAAAGTCTTCAGCGACATCGTGGCTGGCGCATTGAAGCGGCTGGCGGCGCCCGTCGTGCGTTAGGCGCCGCGCGGCCGGGATGCCTGCGCCATTCCCCATGAAGGCCGCGCCATCGCAGCGCGGCCTTCTTCGTTACCAGATCCGCACCTGGTCCTTCACCGGCCGCAGCATGGCATCGCCCGTCCTGCACTGAAACGCTTGCGCAAACGCCGGCACATTGCCCAGCGTGCCGACGATGCGTTCGTGCGGCGGCGCATGCGGATTGCTCGCCAGGTAGACCAGGGTCTGCTGTTCGCGCATGCGGGCGCGCCATATCCGCGCGAAAGCCAGGAAAAAGCGCTGGTCCTGGGTATAGCCGTCGATGCGGCGGTTCGCCTCCGCGGGGGCCGCCTTGAGCGCAGCCTGCAGTGCGTCGTAAGCGATATGTACGCCGCCGAGGTCCGCGATGTTCTCGCCCAGGGTGAGGCGTCCATTGACGTGCACGTCGGGATGGTCCGGCAAGGGCGCATAGGCGTTGAACTGGCGCACCAGCGCGTCGGCCCGGCTGTTGAAACGCGCGTTGTCCTCGGCGGTCCACCAGTCGGCCTGGTTGCCTTGTCCGTCGAACTGGCGGCCGGCGTCGTCGAAGCCATGCGTGGCTTCGTGGCCGATGGCGGCGCCGATGCCGCCGTAGTTGATGGCGTCATCGCCATTCGCATAAAAGAACGGCGGCTGCAGAATCGCCGCCGGGAAGGTGATGCTGTTGTCCTCCGCGCGGTAGAACGCATCCACCGTCTGCGGCAGGACGCTCCAGCGGGTGCGGTCGGTCGGCTGGCCGACCCGCGCCATCGCATCGCGATGGTTGAAGCGCGCCAGCGCACGCACATTGGCGTAGTAGCCGCCCGCGGACAGCTCAAGGCCGGACCAGTCGCGCCAGTGGTCGGGATAGCCGACCTTGGGCACGAAGTCCCGCCATTTGGCCAGCGCGCGCGCCTTGGTGGCGCCGCTCATCCAGTCCAGCGCCTCGATGCGGGCCTTGAGCGCCGCCAGCAGGCGCGTCACCAGTACCTGCGCACGCTGCCTGGCTTCGGGAGAAAACGTGCGCGCGACATAGAGCTGGCCCATCGCCTCGCCCATCTGCGCATTGACGGTGCCGAGCACGCGTTGCCAGCGCGGCTTGTCCTGCTGCTGGCCGGCAAGCGCGCGGCCGTGGAAGTCGAAAGACGCATCCTGGAATGCCTGCGCGAGATAGGGCGCCGCATCGTCCAGCAGATGGAAACGCAGATAGGCCCGCCATTGCGCCGGCGGCGCGGTGGCCAGCAGGCGGTCGAAGCCGGCAAAGAACGCCGGCGGCGCGAGCGAGAACTCGGCCGTCGCCGGCAGGCCTTGCGCGGTGAGGAACGGCGCCCAGCGGAAATGCGGGGTGAGGCGATCCGCTTCGGCCGCACGCACGGCGTGGAACTGATTCGCCGGCTGGCGGGCTGCTTCCGGCGAGAGCGTCACTTCGGCGAGCGAGGTTTCCAGTGCAAGCGCATCGTCGGCGGCCCGGTCGGGCGCGTCATCGCCCGCCAGTTGGAACAGGCGGATCATGTAGTCGCGATAGGCCCGACGCTCCCGCGCATAGCGTGCGTCGGCGTAATAGTCGCGGCTGGGCAGGCCCAGTGCCGCGGGCGCGGCGGCGCCGATCTGCCGCCGCGCATCGCGAAAATCGCCCTGCACGTCGAAGGCGAACACGAACGGCTGGCCGTCCGCCGCCGCACGCGCCAGGAAGGCCGCCGTGTCCTCAGGTGTTTTCAGCCTGGCGACGGCGTCGAGCGAGGACTGCAGCGGCGCCAGGCCGGCGCGCTCGATCGCCGCGGCATCCATGCCGGAGCGGTAGAGCAGGCCGATCTGATGCGTGGCCACGTCGCCACCCGCCGATGCCGGCGCGCCGGCCGCGTGCTCGGCGATGTCGCGCTGCACGCGCAGGCTCTCCTGCGTGAGCTGGTCGAACACGCCCCAGCGCACCTGGTCCGGCGGAATCGGGTGGGCCGCCAGCCAGCGCGCATTGACGAAGCGATCGAAATCCACGCAGGGCGCGGCCGAGCGGTCCAGTTCCGCCGTATCGAAAGGAGGTGTTTCAGCGGCGGATATCGATGCGGCGAAAAAAGTCCCGGCGATGGACAACAGGGCTGGGGCCAGGCGGCGCGGGCAGGGCATGCGTATTTCCTTGGATACAGGGATCGGTTCTGCGGCGGCCGGCCTCAGCCGCGCCGCGCGGCTTCGATGGCGGCGATATCGATCTTGCCCATCGCCATCATCGCGTCGAAGGCCCGCTTGGCTGCCGCGGCATCGGGATCGGTAATGGCGGCGATCAGCGCGCGCGGGGTGATCTGCCAGGAAAGGCCCCACTTGTCCTTGCACCAGCCGCAGGCGCTGGGGCTGCCGCCGTTATCGATGATCGCGTTCCACAGGCGGTCGGTTTCGGCCTGGTCGTCGGTAGCGACCTGGAACGAGAACGCCTCGTTGTGCTTGAACATCGGGCCGCCATTCAAGCCCAGGCAGGGGATGCCCATGACCGTGAATTCCACCGTCAGCACATGGCCCTGCTTGCCGTCGGGATAATCGCCCGGCGCATGGTGGACTGCGCCCACGGCGCTGTCCGGGAAGGTTTTCGCGTAGAAGCTGGCGGCCTCAAGGGCGGTGCCGTCATACCAAAGGCAAATGGTGTTCTTGCTGTTCATTGGAAATCTCCTGGTCCGGGTCGATGCGGGGCAAGGGTACGCGCTCCCGTGTATGCGACGAACGAAGGCCGCGCGAATCGACATCGCCCGATGACGGGCGATGTCGATGGCGGTCAGGAGATTTGAATCGACGTAGCCGGCTGATTCCAGCGCGTTCGCGGCATCAGCCTCCCGGAGGCGGCAGCGCCGCGCCACCGGTCAAGGCACGGGCATCATCGGGCCGGGTCAGCGTTCCGGTGGAACGGTTGAAAATCCCGAACGCATTATTGCCGGAGCCATTATCGCTATCGTCCCAATACACCGGACGGATGCCCAGGCTGTTGGCCTGGCTGACCACGTACTTGTCGAAATACGTGCGCGATGCGAGATGCAGATTGAGGTTGCTGCCCGACAAGCCCGCCGTGCCGGTGCGGCGGATGGCGCCGAACTCGCCCAGCAGCACGGGGATGCCCTTGCTGGTGAATTGCGAGTTCATCTTCTGCAGCTCCGCGTTCACGTAGGACTCCTCGTTGGCGGAGGTCGAGTTGCGCGTCGTCAGCGTCGAGGAATGATAGTTGCTGCCCCAGAAGTACCACATCGATCCCCAGGTGGCGTCGGCGGTCATCAGCGCATATTGATAAGGCGCGTAGTAATGCACTTCGAACACCAGGTGCTTGGCCGGGTCGGAGGGCAGCGTGGTGACCCAGTCATGGGTGTTGTCGATGTTCCCGCCGCCCGGCCCCTGCAGCACCAGCCAGCGCGTGCTGTTGTTGCCTCCGGTGGAACGCACCGCGTTGACGAAGTTCTGGTAGTACTGCATCAGCACGGCGGTCTGCGCCTGCGAGGACACCTGCGGCTCGTTGGCCACGGCGAACAGCAGCTTCGAGTTGTAGCCCCGGAAGTTGTTGGCGATCTGCGTCCAGTAGGAAACCAGCTTCGCATTGATGTTGGAGTCGAAGCTGTTGAAGTTCGAATTCTCGAACCAGCCGCCGTCCCAATGATCGTTGATGATCACGGTGAGATTGGCCGCCTGCGCCCATTGCACCACTTGCGTCACCGTGGCCATGTAGGAGGCATTGATCACGTGCGTATTCGGATCAGCGTTGTGATCCCACGCGCATGGGATGCGGATCGTGTTGAAACCGGCAGCCGCGACGTTGTTGATCAGCGTCTGCGTGGGCATCACCGCGCCCGACCAGGTAGCCTCCAGCGTGTTGCCGAGGTTCCAGCCGTAGGTGGGATTGGCCAGCTGCGCCTGTCCGCTGAGCGGGAGCAGCGACAATCCGGCGGCGAGCAGCAGCGCGGGCAGCATCCGTGGCCTGGGCCGGCTTGCGGCCGGCAGGCGGCGGACAGCTGGAAGGACTCGATTGCGGGCAACGAACCAATTGCGTCTGTGCATATTGGGAAACCCTCTCAGTAGTGGGGAACGGAACGGTTCCGTCCGGCGCACGGCGATGGCCGTGCTTGCCGGCATGCATGCTGAGAAGGCCGTCCGCGGCGCGCAATTACGAAATCGGCGGCGGTGCTTGATGTTTATTCGTTTGCAGTTGCCGCATGCCCGCGGCCATCAGCGCGTAGCGCTTGCACGTGCATGTCTTGCATGTGCATTCAATGTGAATCGCCGGCCACATCCGAGCCGCTGCCGCCGACCAGGATGTCCAGGTCGGCGCCGAGATGAGCCTGCTGCACATGGTCGACGTAGAGCTTCGCCCATCCGCGCTCAGGCGCCGGCGGCGCTTTCCACGCGGCACGCCGCTGCGCCAGTTCGTCGTCGCTCAGATCCAGATGCAGGCGCCGGCCGGGCACGTCCAGTTCGATGAAGTCGCCATCGCGCACCAGCGCCAGGTTGCCGCCCGTGGCGGCCTCGGGCGACACGTGCAGCACCACGGTGCCATAGGCGGTGCCGCTCATGCGCGCATCGGAAATGCGCACGATGTCGGTGACGCCGCGGCGCAGCAGCTTGGGCGGCAAGGGCATGTTGCCCACCTCGGCCATGCCGGGATAGCCGCGCGGGCCGCAGTTCTTCAGCACCATCACGCAGGTCTCGTCGATGTCCAGCGCCTCGTCGTCGATGCGCGCCTTGAAGTCGTCGATGTCCTCGAACACCACCGCGCGGCCGCGATGCCGCAACAGCTGTGGCGAGGCCGCGGAGGGCTTGATCACCGCACCGTGCGGCGCCAGGTTGCCGCGCAGCACGGCGATGCCGGCCTCGGGCTTGAGCGGCTCCTCGATCGGACGGATCACGTCGCGGTTCCAGCACGGGGCGTTGGCGATGTTCTCGCCCAGCGTGCGGCCGTTCGCGGTCGGCGCGCTCAGATCCAGATGCGGGGCGATCTCGCGCAGCACCGCGGGCAGGCCGCCGGCGTAATAGAAATCTTCCATCAGGTATTCGCCCGACGGCTTGAGGTTGAGCAGGCAGGGCAGGTGGGAGCCGAGCCGGTCCCAGTCGTCCAGGCTCAGCTCGACGCCGAGGCGGCCGGCCAGGGCCAGCAAATGAATCACCGCATTGGTCGAGCCGCCGATCGCGGCATTGGCGCGGATGGCGTTTTCGAAAGCGGTGCGGGTGAGGATCTTCGACATGCGCAGATCCTCGTGCACCATCTCCACGATGCGCCGGCCCGACAGATGCGCCAGGCGGTAGCGGCGCGAATCCACGGCGGGAATGGCCGCGTTTTCCGGCAGCGATAACCCTAAGGCTTCGACCATGCTGGCCATGGTCGAGGCGGTGCCCATGGTCATGCAGCTGCCCTTGGAGCGCTGCATGCAGGCTTCGGCCTCGACGAATTCTTCCTGCGCCAGCTCGCCGGCGCGCACCATTTCCGACATGCGGATCACGCCGGTGCCCGAGCCGATCGGCTGGCCGCGCCAGTGGCCCGACAGCGAGGGGCCGCCCGATACGCCGATGGTCGGCAGGTTCACGCTGGCCGCGCCCATCATCAGCGCGGGCGTGGTCTTGTCGCAGCCCATCAGCAGCACCACGCCATCGATGGGATTGGCGCGGATCGACTCTTCCACATCCATGCTGGCCAGGTTGCGGAACAGCATCGCGGTGGGGCGCATCTGGGTTTCGCCCAGCGACATCACCGGGAATTCCAGCGGAAAGCCGCCAGCCTCGTACACACCGCGCTTGACGTGTTCGGCCAGCTCGCGGAACGAGCTGTTGCAAGGCGTCAGTTCCGACCAGGTATTGCAGATGCCGATAACCGGCCGCCCGTCGAACATGTCGTTGGGCAGGCCCAGCCCCTTGAGCCAGCTGCGGTAATAGAAACCCTGCTTGCCTTCGCGCCCGAACCATTCCTGGCTGCGCCTGAGCGGTTTCTTGGGAGAGCCCATGGGTGGCGTGGGAATCCTTGGCGGTTGAGCGGGCGGCGGCGCGCGGCGGCGCGGGCCGGATGGCTTGACGGGCAGGATCGTAATGGGCGTAGCGATATTGCAAAAATAACAATATTCACTATTTCGATATGTGTATATGTATCGATATGCAGCGCCACATCACTTCTCCCTCTCCCCGCCGGGCGACCCGAAGGTAGTCCCTGTGGGAGAGAGGGCCGGGGTGAGCAACGGTCTGGCCTCATCGTCTCAACTTCGTCATCCCGGCGTAGGCCTCGCTCGTCATTCCAGCGAAAGCTGGAATCCAGTGCCTTTGTCGCTCGGTTGTTGCGTTGACGGTTGGGTGTCTCGCCTTTGGCGAGGGTTTCGCCCCGCTGCCGCGGGGCGAGTTACTTTTTCTCTGCGTGCCCAGAGAAAAAGTAACCAAAAAGAGAGGGCACCCTGCTTGGCGCCCTCCGCAGCTTCGCTGCTACGGGTCCGTGAGGGCTGGCCGGGCTTTTTGACAGGGCATCCATGCCCTGATCAAAAAGGCGAGGACTCCTGTCCTCGCCCCCTGCGGGGCCTGATCGTCCAGCCCTCACCGCCGGCGCCAAGGGGACCCTGGAGATCAAGAGCAAAAGCGCACCAGCGGAACGCCGCGGCTGCGCCGCGAGCTCTTTGCTCGATTTTCGCCTCGCCCGTCATCCCCCTCTCCCCGCCGGGGAGAGGGCCGGGGTGAGGGGCCCTACGGAGCGAAACCGCCAATCCGACGCCAGCCAGGCGCCTTCAACTTTCCATGCGAGCCGACACAAGCACTTTCGTCTCTATAAGCGCCGCCGCGAGCACCCACCCCTCACCCCCGCCCTCTCCCCAGCGGGGAGAGGGAGAAGTGAAGTGCTTCGCGAAAACCGGGAGCGCAACAGTGTCCCTCTCTCTCCCCAGCAGAGGGAGAAGTGCGGTGCTTCGCGACTAGCCATAAACCTCCGCCGCCACCTCACCCAACGCCTCCAGCACCGTCCTCGCCCCCGGCGACAGCAGCCAATCGGTGCGCGTGATGATGCCGAACGAATCCATCCGGCAGGACAGCTCCAGCGGCACGATCCGCACCATCCCGTGTTCGGCGTAATGCCGGGCGACGTCTTGCGGCACCACCGCCAGGTAGTCGCTTTCCTGCAGCATCTTGGTCAAGAACAGCACCGCGGCGGTGCCGATCACCCGCGCCGGCGCCGACAGGCCAGCGCTGCGGAACATCAGCTCGAAACGGTGGCGCAGCACGCTGCCTTCCGGCGGCACGATCCAGGCCGCCCGGGCCAGATCGTCCAGAGCGGGAGCGGGCAGCTCGAAGATCGGATGCTTCGGCCGCGCGATGGCGCAGACTTCTTCCTCGGCCAGCGCCTGGTAATGCAGGTTGCGATTGTCGTGGCCGGCGAACAGGCGCCCCACCATCAGGTCCAGCCGGTTCTGTTCCAGCCGCTCCAGCAGCACGTCGCTGCTCTCCACCAGCAGGGACACGCGCAGGTCCGGATGTGCCTGCGAGATCCGCGCCAGCGCCTTGGGCAGCAGGCTCACGGCCGCGCCGGCGATCGCGCCGATGGCGACGGCGCCGGCGCGGCCGGCCTTCAGCGACTCGATCTCGGTGCCGGCCGCGCTCAGGCCGGCGAGCGCGATGCGGGCGTGGCGGATCATGCTTTCGCCGTACCAGGTCGGCCGCATGCCGCGCGGCAGCCGTTCGAACAGCGGCACGCCCAGCATGTCTTCCAGGTCCTTGAGCAGCTTGGACGCCGCCGGCTGGGACATGTTCAGCACCTCGGCGGCGCGATGGATATTGCCTTCCTCCTCGATCGCGACCAGCAGCATCAGCTGGCGGGTCTTCAGGCGCGCGCGGACGAACCAGGGGGTGGGGCGCATGGAGGGCTTTCGATAATGGATTTCATATAGGTTACGACGAAATATCTATTTGTCGTATATCGATTCAGCATGCACGATCAGCAAGGTCAGGGTCCGGCACAGCGGGGAGCGTGCGGGTCCAAGGTTTATCGGGGCGGCTTTGCGCCTGCGGGGATGCGAAACGATGCGCTTGATCCAGTTGCTTGACGATGCCGGCGCCGCGCGAGTGGGCGTGGTCGATGTGCAGGGTTCGCAGGTTCGTCTGCTGGATGGCGTGGATTCGACCTATGCGCTGGCGACCCTCGCCATCCAGAGCGGGCGCAGCCTCGACGCGCAGGCCGCGACGCACCACGGCGAAACACGGCTCGAATACGCGGCGCTGCTGGCGCAGGAACGCGTGCTCACCCCGCTGCACCATCCGGACCCCGCGCATTGCCGCGTCACCGGCACCGGTCTCACCCACTTGGGCAGCGCCGCCGCGCGCGACGCGATGCACCAGAACCTCAAGCAGAAGGCCGAGGCCGGCGCGCTGACCGACTCGATGCGCATATTCCAGTGGGGCGTGGAAGGCGGCATGCCGCAAGGCGATACGCCGGGCGCGCAGCCGGAATGGTTCTACAAGGGCGACGGCAGCATCGTGGCCGCGCCGGGCCAGGCGCTGGCGTCGCCGGACTTCGCGCTCGACGGCGGCGAGGAGCCGGAACTGGTCGGGCTGTACCTGATCGGCCCGGACGGCACGCCGCATCGCCTGGGCTTTGCCATCGGCAACGAGTTCTCCGACCACGTCACCGAACGCCAGAACTACCTCTATCTGGCGCATTCCAAGCTGCGCGCCTGCGCGGTCGGGCCGGAGCTGCGCACCGGCGAACTGCCGGCCGACCTGCGCGGCTCCAGCCGCATCCGCCGCGGCGAGCGCGTGCTGTGGGAAAAACCTTTTCTCACCGGCGAGGCGAATATGTGCCACTCGCTGGCCAACCTCGAATACCACCACTTCAAGTACGCCGCGCACCGCCGTCCGGGCGACGTCCATCTGCATTTCTTCGGCACCGCCACATTGAGCTTTGCCGACGACGTGCGAGCCCAGCCCGGCGACGTCTTCGAGATCGAGTTGCCGGCGCTGGGCGCGCCGCTGCGCAATCCGCTGCGCAGCGTGGCGGGCGGTTTCGCGCTGCACGGGGTGCGCCCGCTGTGAGTCCGCGCGGCCGGCCCCGCGTTCCGGCCGACCATCCCGCCGATGCGGATATCGGCACAGCGCCACCCCCGTGCCGGCATCGGGAATGCCGCCGCGATGGCACATGGCGGCCGGCGCCGAAGGCCGCCCGATAGCACCGGAAACCACAGGTTTTTCGGGCAGGCCGCCTTGGCGCCGGCGACCATGCGCCGCAGTGCCCGCCATCCGCCGCGGCCGGTGCCGGCGAGCGCCGCGATGCGCAATAAGGTCAAGACGCCGCCGGCGATCCATTCGATAGTCCGCCCGTCCGTTTCACCGTATTCCGGAGTTGCCGCATGACCAGGAAGCCGCTTTCCGCTGGAGCACAGCATCGCGCCGCGCCATCGGCGACGGACCCGTCGCGCCGCCGCTTCATGCAATGGAGCGCGCTGGCCGTGGCCGCCGGCTTCCTGAAATTTCCGCTGGAAGCCGCGGCCTCCACGCCGGACCGGGTGACGGCGGTTCCCCTGCAGGCGGTGCGGCTGAAGCCGTCGCTGTTCCTGGATTCGCTGGCCGCCAACCGGCGCTATCTGTTCGAACTGGAGCCGGACCGCCTGCTGCACAACTTCCTGCAGTACGCCGGCCTGACGCCCAAGGGCGCGGTTTATGGCGGCTGGGAAGGCGACACCATCGCGGGCCACACGCTGGGCCATTACCTCAGCGCGCTGGCACTGCTGCATGGGCAGACCGGCGATACGGAAGCGAAGAAGCGCATCGACTACATCGTGTCCGAACTGGCGCGGGCCCAGGCGCAAGATAAGGACGGCTACGTCGGCGGCTTCACGCGCAAGGACGAGCATGGCCGGGTAGAGGGCGGCAAGATCGTGTTCGAGGAAGTGCGCCGCGGCGTCATCAAGGGCAGCGCCTTCAACCTCAACGGCAGCTGGTCGCCGCTCTATACCGAGCACAAGCTGTTCGCCGGCCTGCTCGATGCGCATGCGCTGGCGGGCAGCCGGCAGGCGCTGGAGGTGCTGGAGAAAGCGGCCGCCTATTTCGCCGGTGTCTTCGACGCACTCGACCACACGCAGCTCCAGCAGCTGCTGGACAGCGAGTTCGGCGGCTTCAACGAGTCGTACATCGAGCTGGGCGCGCGCACCGGCAACCCGCGCTGGATCGCGGTCGGCAAGCGGCTGCGCCACGAGAAGGTCGTCGACCCCGCCATCGCCGGCAAGGACGACCTGCCGCACCGGCACGCCAATACCCAGGTGCCCAAGTTCATCGGCGAGGCGCGCCGGTTCGAAGTTGCCGGCGACATCGATGCCGCCGCCGCGGCGCGCTTCTTCTGGGAAACCGTGGTCACGCACTACAGCTACGTGATCGGCGGCAATGCCGACCGCGAGTATTTCCAGCAGCCGGACACGATCTCCTCCTTCCTCACCGAGCAGACCTGCGAACACTGCAACAGCTACAACATGCTCAAGCTCACGCGGCACCTGTACCAGTGGACGCCGCAGGCCCGCTACTTCGATTACTACGAGCGCACCCTGCACAACCACACCATGGCGGCCCAGCATGCCGAGACCGGCATGTTCGCCTACATGATGCCGATGATCACTGGCGGCGAGCGCGCCTTCTCCGATAAGTTCGATTCGTTCTGGTGCTGCGTGGGCACCGGGCTGGAGGCGCATGCGCAGTTCGGCGATTCGATCTACTGGCACGACGAGCGCTCGCTCTACGTCAATCTGTATATCTCCTCCGCGCTGGACTGGCAGGAAGGCGGCATCGCGCTGCAGCTGGACAGCGGCGTGCCGGACAACGGCAAGGTGCGGCTGCAGATCGACCGGGCGGGTGCCGGCGCGCCCAGGCGCCTGCTGCTGCGCGTGCCGGCATGGAGCGAAGGGCGCTTCAAGCTGCGCGTGAACGGCCATGAGCAGGGCGCCAAGGCGGAGCAGGGCTATCTGGTGCTCGCGCGCAACTGGAAGGCCGGCGACGTGGTCGACGTCGAGTTCGACATGCCGCTGCGGCTGGAGCATGCCGCGGGCGATGAGAACAGCATCGTGGTGATGCGCGGCCCATTGGCGCTGGCGGCGGATCTGGGCCCGGTCAGCGAGGCTTACGACCAGCCCGATCCCGCGCTGGTGGCGGATGCATCGCCGCTGTCCGGCTTCACTCCCTTGCCGCAGCCGGGACGCTTTCTCGCCAGCACCACGCGCCCGCAAGGGCTGACCTTCGTGCCGTTCTTTGCGCAGTACGAGCGCCGCAGCGCGCTGTACTTCAAGCGCATGGACTCCGCGCAATGGACACAGGAAGCGGCGCGGCGGGAACGGGCCAAGGCGGACCAGGACGCCTTGCGGAGCCGGGCGGTGGACATGATCCAGTTCGGCAACGAGGCGTCCGAGAAGGCGCACAAGCTGGCCAGCGACACCTCCTTCGGCGGCGCCTACCGGCGCAAGGAGTGCCGCGACGTGCGCGGCAAGGGTTTCGTCGAGTTCGAGATGAAGGGCAGCGAGCGGCCGCTGGCGCTGCGCTTGCGTTTCTGGGGCAGCGACAAGGGCCGCTTCAATATCCTGGTCGACGGCAAGCTGGCGGTGGAGGTGAAGGTGGAGCGCGGCAACGTGATCGATTTCGTGGATCGCGATTACCCCTTGCCACCAGCGCTGACGCGCAACGGCACGTTGAAGTTCCGCATCGAGCCGCAGCATGGCGACACCGCCGGGCCGCTGTTCGGCGGATGGCTGATTCCGGCCTGAGCGGCACGCACAGGGCGCGCCTTGGCATTGGCGCTACATCGGCGCGACCTGGACCTCGGCGACACCCAGCAGGCCGGCCAGCGGCACCTGCGCGACTTTCTGCCGCGGACTCACGGTTACGCCTTGCTTGCGCAGCAGATCCAGAAACATTTCCGCCAGCGGCAGCACCATATGCTGCCCCCAGCAACGCTCGGACTTGTGGCCGAAGGGCAGGTAGCCGGGCAGGTCGTCGGGATTCAGGTGTTCCCAGCGCTCCGGCAGGAACTCGTCCGGATCGCTCCACAGGGCGGGAGCGCGGTGGCTGACCAGCGGCAGGATCAGCACGTCGTCAGCGGGGCCGATGCGCGCATCGATCGCCGGGTATTCGGGCGATGCGTTGCGCAGGATGTTCCACGACGGCGGCAGCAGCCGCAGCGTTTCGTACAGCACGTGCCGGTTCGATACCGCGTCGTCGAACGGCGCGCCCAGCCAGAGCGCGTTGGCGACCAGGGTCGAGATGGTGAAGCACACCGGGGCCGCGGTGCGCCGGTACATGCCCATGGCGTAGCGGCGTTCGCGATAACTGGCGGCCGCGGCCGTCGCCGCGGCGATGGCGGAGGCTTGCGGCCCCGCGCGCAGCGGCCATAGCGCGCCGGCCGTGATCACCGCCCAGGTCAGCTTGGGCGTCAGCTCCAGGATGCGATCCATCAGGAAGCGCAGGCGGCGCGGATCGCCGCCCAGGATCAGGTCGCGCAGATAGACATGCCCGACGTGCGGCCACGGACCACTGAGATCCACGTCGCCAGGCGAAGGTTTCTTCAATGCGGCGCGCACGTCGCGCCCGATCGCCTGCATCGACTTCAAGGCATCCGGACGCGCAATGGAACGACCCAGCAAAGGCTTGAAGGTCGGCCGCTCGGTTTCGGTCGCCGGCCTGGCCTTCAGGATGCGGTCCATCAGCTCCGGACCGGCGACGCCGACCGTGTTCGCATCCAGCCGGAACAGATCGTCGCCGGCGTGATCGCGCAGGAGCGCCTGGAGGCGGGGAGCGAAGACGGTGGGGCGGACGTGCCTGGCGGTCGATGACATGCGGTCGGGAGCCTCGAGGGTCGGCGGAGCATCCGGCGGCGCCCCGATCTTCCGAGGCGACGCCGGACGCGGATGGATCAAATGACGCTGCGCTCTCTACGGCATCGAGGCAGCGCGGCCATTCAGAACCAGATGTACCAGGCGTAGTCCTTCAGGCTCTTCTCACGCTCGAACAGGTTCTTGATGGCAAAGAGGCTCTTCTTCATGTCAGCTACCTTTTCAGTGAGGATCCAGACGATAGGCATCCATTCGATGATGGCGTTCCCTGCGCGGCCGCAGATCGTGAAGATCGGAGGCCGTTGGCGAAGCTATGCCAGCCGGACGGAACAATGGAGTCGCTTAGGGCCGGAAATCTGGTCTTTCGAGGCCGGTTCGAAAAAACAGTGACCTCAGGGTGTCGGCGGCGTGAATAAATCGAATAGCGGGGCGGCCACGGCATGATCGGCAACGGCCGGCCGAGCTGATGCCGTTGCGGATTCGCCCAGGTCCGGTCATGGTGCGGCGATACACAGAGGACGTGTGCGTGGACGTTTTCGATCTAGCCCAGCATCCCGACCGGATCAGCCCGGCTTATTTCTTCTTCCTCCTCTTCGTGGTGCTCGGCATAGGCGGCAGCTGTTTCATGCTGTATCTGATCCGCAGCGGACGAAAAGGCGCGTGGTTCTATCTCCTGCTTACCCTGACCATCACGGTGGGCGCGTGCGGGGCGCTGCTGCACGAGGTGCGCCATGCCGCCGCGCTGAAGGAGCAGGTGCTCAGCGGACGCTTTGCCACTGTCGAAGGTTGCCTCGACCAGTTTCATCCAGGGCTCGCCTCGTCGAGCGAAGCCGATTCCGGCGTGGAGCAATGGTTCGTGGGCGGGCAACTGTTCGATTACGGGCCGGATGAAATCCGGCTGGGCTATCACGCGACCGAACCTGGCGGCGGCATCGTCCATGCCGATTCCAGGGTCAAGGTCGGCTATGTCCGCGACGAGGTGCTGGCACGCAACGATATCGTGCGGCTCGAGGTCGTCCAGCATGCATGTCCGGCGGCGGGGGATTACGCCAGGCAAGGCAGGTAATGGCCGAAGGGTGCGGTGCGTCCTTGATCCTCTGATCACGTTGCAGCCAGAATGCTGTGGATCGGATATCGATATCACGCGGGGTTGCAGCACCCATGACGGATGAATCGAAAGTCGCGAAAGAGCAGCAGGGCTCCCGCATCGGGGGAGCCTCCGGGGGTACGGAAGCAAGCGGCAAGATGTCCCGCCGCGAATTCCTTACCGGCACAGCCATGGCCGCGGCCGGGCTGATGATCGTGCCCCGCCACGTGCTGGGTGGGCCTGGCCATATGGCGCCCAGCGATCGATTGAACATCGCCGGCATCGGTGTCGGCGGCATGGGTCTGCACAATATGCGCGCCCTGGCCGGCGAGAACATCGTCGCGCTGTGCGATGTGGACTGGGCTTATACGGAGAAGTCCTTTCACGGGATGGTCGGCGGCCTGGGGAAAACGCAGGCACGCCTCGACAGGGCCCAGACCGCCAGGGAACGCCTGGAGCTGCAGAACGAGATCGAGCAGACCCGGCTGCTTGCCGGCAAGTTCAGTGCAGCCAGGCGCTATACCGACTACCGCCGGATGCTCGAACAGCAGAAGGATATCGACGCGGTCGTCATCGCAACACCGGATCACCTGCACGCGGTGATCGCCAGCGCGGCGATGAGTCATGGCAAGCACGTGTATCTGCAGAAGCCGCTCACCTGGTCGATTTACGAAGCCCGCGAGCTGTCCAGGAAGGCGAAGGAAAATCCCAGGCTCGTCACGCAGATGGGCAACCAGGGACACTCCAGCGACGATGCCCGCCTGATCAACGAGTACATCGCGGCCGGGGCGATCGGCGATGTCCGCGAAGTCCACGCCTGGACCAATCGCCCGCTGGCCTACTGGCCGCAGGGCATTCCGCGTCCGCGGACCAGGCCGCGGCCGGACGATGCAAGCTGGAACGAGGACGCGGTGATGGACCGGCTCGCCAACGCCATGGCCGGCAACTATCCGAAGCCCGAAGGGCTGGCATGGGACCTCTTCCTCGGCCCCGGCCCCGTCGTCGAATACCACCCGCTGTATCACCCGTTCAACTGGCGCGGCTGGGTGGACTGGGGCGTGGGCGCCATCGGCGACATGGGAGCGCACCTGATCGATTCCCCGTTCTGGTCGCTGGACCTGGGTTTTCCGAACTCGGTGGAAACCGTCTCGACGCCATTCAACGAGGCGTCGTATCCCATGGCGACGATGACGTATTACGACTTCCCCGCACGCGGCAGCCGGCCGCCGGTGAAGCTCACCTGGTACGACGGCGCCTTGCTGCCGCCGGCGGTGAAGGCCTTGGGGGCGGTGCAGATAAGCAAGGACGGCGGCGTACTGTACGTTGGCGACAAGGGTGCGCTTATCCACGAGACCTATGGCGCGAACCCGCGTTTATTGCCGCAGTCGTTGCATGATTCGGTGGGCACGCCACCGCAGAAGTACGCGCGCATCAAGACCTCGCACGAGATGAATTGGGTGGATGCGTGCAAGGGCAGGGCGGAGGCGTCGTCGCCATTCCCGTACGCTGCCCAGCTGACGGAGGTCATGCTGTTGGGTGTCGTGTCTCTTCGCGCGGGCGGCAGGATCGAGTACGACGGGGCGAACATGCGCATCACCAACCTGCCTGCTGCCAATGCGTTTCTGCGGCGTGAATACCGGGAAGGGTGGGTGCTCTGAAACAGCCGCCGCTCGCGTTACCCAATGCACGCGGGTTTCACCCGGCGAGATAAGGCCGCGCATGGACGGGTTTCATCCCACGCTTAATCGCTCTGTTCCCTTGACGGTGAAAGATGGCGGCGCACTGTGCAGCCAATCGCATTTCACTGGCGAAGGTTTGCGCGATAGTCGCGCCTCCCTTGGCGCCAGTCGCCATGACGTGTCGCCTCATCATCGCAAGGAGAGAACGCATGAGGATCCTTCGTGACGCCTTACGGAAGGCCGGCCATGTCGCCGCGCTGACAGCCGTCTTTCTGTCGGCATCCGCCATGGCGCAGCCTTACGTTGCAAGCACCGCAGCACCGCGCCTTTCACAGGCGGCCGCCGCCACGGCCGTTTGCGGGGACGCGTCCATTTTGAATGGACCGTCAACGCCACCGGCAGGGGCCATCACGGTGCCGGCCGGCGATAACAGTTCCTTCAATTTCCGCCAGGCCGGAAAGGTCTTCTGGTTTGCTCCTGGAGTCCACAAGCTCGGCACCGGCATTTACAGCCAGATCATTCCCGCCGACAACAGCGTTTTCATCGGTGCGCCGGGGGCGGTCCTGGATGGCCAGCACACCAATCTGTATGCCTTCACCGGCCAGGCCACCGGCGTCACCATCGAACATCTGACCATCCAGAACTTCGGCGCCGCGGACGCGAACAACAACGAAGGCGTCGTCAATCACGATGCCGGCCACGGCTGGACGATCCAGTACAACACCGTGCAAGGCAATGCCGGGGCCGGCGTGTTCGTCGGCAGCTCCAACACCCTGAAATACAATTGCCTGACCGGCAACGGGCAATACGGCTTCAGCGCCTACGAGCCGGACGGCGTCTCGAATGTCGTCATCGATCACAACGAGATTTCATACAACAACACCTATCGCTGGGAGACGGCCAGCCCGGGGTGCGGCTGCACCGGAGGGGGCAAGTTCTGGGCAACGAACAAGGCGGCCATCACCAACAACTGGTTTCACCACAACCATGAAGGCCCGGGGCTGTGGGCGGACACCAACAACAACGACTTCGATATCGAGAACAATGTTTTCAGCGATGAGGAGAACTCGGGCATTATTTATGAGACGTCCTACAACGCACTGATCAAGAACAATACGTTCCTGCGAACCGCCCATACGGCCGGACCGGACAATCCTGGCTTTCCGACGAGCGCCATTTACCTCTCCGAGAGCGGTGGAGACGCCCGTGTTCCGGCCCGTTACCAGACCATCGCGATCACGGGCAACACCTTCACCGACAACTGGTCGGGCGTCGTGATCTGGGAGAACGCGGACCGCTTCTGCAATTCGCCCGCCAATACCAGCAGCGGCGACTGCACGCTGGTCAATCCCGCCGTGGTGAATCTGTCGACCTGCGTGGCGGGCACGATCGACAAGGCCCCGTACTATTCGGATTGCCGCTGGAAGAGCCAGAACATCCAGGTGACGGGCAATACCTTCAGCTTCAATCCTTCGAATATCGGCTCGAATTGCACGGCGGATAACGGATGCGGCTGGCAGGGCCTGCTTTCGAACTGGGGAACCTATCCGTCATGGTCGCCGTACCAGGGCGATGTGATTGAGCAAGCCATCACCTTCAACCAGGCCAACGTATTCAGTGGCAACACGTACGTGGGTCCGTGGCAGTTCATGGTGGAGGACCAGGGCCAAAGCCTGACCCCGGCGGAATGGCAGGCTGCGCCTTATAACCAGGATGCCGGCAGCAGCTTTCACTGAGGAGCGCGCCGTCCAGTACCGGGCTCCGGCTTTGGCTCGGAATCGGTGAAGTAAAAGGTTTCGGTGCGAAGAACAGTGTTCCGCGCACCGAAACCTCGCCGCCTCCATGCTTACATCCGCATCGTCCGCGATCCGCACAGCCGTTCCGCCGCCAGTCCGGCTTCGCGGCAGCGGCCGATGAACTTGTCCGACTCGACCATCTGCTTGCTCTGCGGCGTGTATTCCAGTCCAGCCACGAATCGCAGCCATGGCTCCTGTCCCATCGCGTAGACATAAGCCGTCTTGCAGCCGATTTCCTCCACGATCCTCCAGGCGTTCTCGCTGCCGGATCCTGACAAACGCCGCGAATCATCGTCCTTGCGGCTGATCGGCTGGCTCAGGTAAGGACCGTACAGCCAGGTAAGCGGCGCGCCATCGCACTCCATGCCGATAAACAAGGTGTCGACCTTGCCCAGCCGCTGCACGATGCGCCGGTAAAGCGCCCGATCCTTGCCATCGGAGTCCGCCAGGAACATCAGCGTCCGGCCCTGCAGGTCCACATGCAGGCCGTGCTTGCTGGCGATGCTCAGGTCGGCGTGCTCGCCATAGAAGGGCAAGGCGGTAAGGTGGCCGCCGGGAATCGCCACGCGCTCCATCGCGTCGAGTACCTGCACGCGCGGCTGGCCGATGGCCTGCAGCGCGAGTTTCATCGATGGGTCGGCCAGGCTGTTGGTGTTGTTGCGTGGCACCAGGATCGTGCCGATGCGGCCGCGCAGCTGCAGCAGCGTCTCGACGCTGAAATGGTCCTGATGATTATGGGTAAGGAACACGTAGTCGATGCGGTCCGGCAGGTCGTGGAACGTAAGCCGGCCGTCGTCGCCATCGTCCCAGGCCAGGAACGGATCGATCAGCACCGACACCTCGGCACTCTGCACCAGCACGCAGGCGTGTCCGAAGTAGCGCACGCGCACGCCTTCGCCGGCGAAATCCGGTTCGTTGCGCGGCGGCGGCGTTTGCGCGAAATAGCCGCGCAGCCGCGTGCGCGCGGCATCGTCGGCGACACCCAGCGCATCGGCGATGGCGCCGAACGGAACCGGCGAGAGCCGGCTTCGGGAGACCAGATCGTACGAGGCGCTGTCGAACGGCAGCGGTACGACGAAGCGATCCTCGCCGTCCAGCCGCGGCGTGTTGATAAAGAAGTTGCGCTGCGCGTCCGGCGTCTTGCAGAAGGCGATTTCCTGCGCCGCGGTGCCGGCCAGTTCGCCCCGGTAGATCAATTCCTCGAACACGCGCAGCGAAGGATGGTGATTGAGGTCGTAGCTGGCCTCCACCAGGCCGGCGAGCGATGCGGGCAGCGCGTCGTAATGGTGGTCCAGGCTGAAACCGGTTTCGCTCTGCTGCAGCTGGCGATCCAGCTTGATCAGGTCTTCGGCGAAGCCGAGCAGGTCCGCGCCGCGCGCCAGGATGTCCTGCTGCAAGGCGCGCACGGCCGGTACGTCTCGCTGGCTCAGCTCCAGAAAGGAACCGCCGAGCATTTTCGGGTTCTTTCTCGCCGCCTCGTGCACCGCCGGATTGGCGATGAACGATTTCAGCATCGGCAGGTGGCGAAACGCCAGCGACAAAGCCAGTTGCACCGGCGCGACCAGATGGCCCCAGGCATACCAGCGGAAGACCAGCGGCTCGAGCTTGGTATCGGGTGCAAGGTAGACCAGGTCGTGGTCGGCAGCGGTGGCGTTCATGCTTTCTCCATGACAGAAATCGGATCGCAGGCAGGGGCGCGGCGAACGGCAGGCCGGGATCGGGTGCAGCGGATGGCGCGGCTCACAGCAGCGAGGTTCCTTCCGTATCGCGCACCGCCAGCACGATCTTGCCGATATTGCGGTTCTCCTCCATCTCGTGCTGGGCCAGTGCGA
The DNA here is from genome assembly GCF_049532885.1 of Dyella marensis. Taxonomy (NCBI): domain Bacteria; kingdom Pseudomonadati; phylum Pseudomonadota; class Gammaproteobacteria; order Lysobacterales; family Rhodanobacteraceae; genus Dyella; species Dyella marensis. The sequence continues at coordinate 2,543,666 of NZ_CP064029.1, read as the reverse complement.
GATCGGCGAGCGGATAGGTGGCGTGGATGACGGGGCTTATCTCGCCCTGCTGCAGGGGCTTGAGCCAGCGCTCGCGGAAGCGCGCGTTCACGCCGCGCTTTTCGGCCATCGGGCGCAGCCGCAGCGACGAACCCTTGATCTGCAGGCGGCGCTCCACCAGCAGCAGCAGGTCGATGTCCGCCGACAGGCCGTCGAGCAGCCCCGCCGAGACCATGCACCCACCCAGGCGCAGCGCGCGCAGGTTGCGCTCCAGATACGCACCGCCGACGAAATCCAGCACCAGCGCAACACCCGCGCCGCCGGTGAGGCGCAGCACCTCGGCGAGGAAATCCTGTTTCCTGTATTCGATGACGTCCGCGGCGCCGAGCCCGCGCAGCGCCTCGGCCTTGGCCGGGGAGCCGACCGTGCAGATCGGCCGCGCGCCAATGTGCAGAGCCATCCGCAGCGCGGTGGTGCCGATGCCGCTGGCGCCGGCATGGATAAGCACACTGTCGCCCGGCGCCAGTCCGCCGAGTTCGAACAGGGTTTCGTTGCAGGTCAGAAAGGACTCGGCCGTCGCCGCGGCCTCTTCGAAGCCGATTCCGTCGGGAATCGGGTTGGCCATAAGGCGATCCAGCAGGCAGAACTCGGCGCAGCCGCCGCCTTCCACCACGCCGTAGACGCGCTGGCCGTGTGAGAAACCGGACACGTTCTCGCCCCAGGCTTCCACCGTGCCCGCAATTTCCACGCCCGGAATAGTCGATTGCCCGGCAGGTATCTCGTATTCGCCTTCGCGTTGCAGCACGTCGGCCCGGTTGAGGGCACTGGCATGTACCTTCACCAGCAGCATGTCCGGCCCGCATGCCGGCCTGGGCAGCTCGCGCCGCGCGATCACCTCCGGACCGCCGGCGCCTTCGTAGACCATCGCCAGCATCCGCTCAGTACCCCGCATGGTCTTCGGTCTCCTGGCCGCGCGTCGGCACCAGGAAGCTGCGCTCGAAGGTGAGGAAGACTTCGCCGGTGGACAGCAGCCCACGCGTCCGGCAGCTGACGATCCCCGCGCCCGGCCGCGTCTCCGAAAGCCGCTTGGCCAGGATCTCGCTCTCCGCATAAATGGTGTCGCCCGCGAACACCGGATGGGTGAGGCGCACCTTGTCCCAGCCCAGGTTGGCCAGCGCGCGGCCGCTGGTGCTGCGTACACTCATGCCGCAGACGATGCTGAAAGTGACCAGGCTGGACATCAGCGGCCGTTTCCACGGCGTATGCGCGCAATATTCGGCATCGATGTGCAGCGGCGAAGGATTCATGCTGAACCCGGCCATCAACAGATTGTCCGATTCGGCCAGCGTGCGTCCCGGACGGTGCTCGAATACATCGCCCGGGCGGAAGTCGTCGTAGCAGAAGCCGATGACCTCGCGATAACGGTTCTCGCCGACAGCCCGGTAACCCCACAAACGATCGTCTCGATCCATGTACGGCTGCGCTCCTGACGGCTGCTGTTCTGACGGTATGGCACTCATGCGCTGGCCATCAGCGATTCGACGGCGTCGCAGAAATGATCCAGGCGATCGGCTTCCAGATCGGCGCGCAGCATCACCCGCACGCCGGCCGCACCCCGCGCGACGATCGGGAAGAACACCGCCGAGCAGTAGTAGCCGGCGAGGTAAAGCTGTTCGGACAGGCGCACCGCCAGATCCTCGTCGCCCACGTCGATCAGGCGGATCGGCAGGCCGTTGCCCGCGAAGCGGGTAGGGAAGCGTTGATCGAACACATCGATGTTCCGCTGCAGCTTCGCCTGCAGCTGGCCGAGTTCCGCCGTGCGGTGCAGCTCGGCGCTGGCGAGGCAGGCGCCTACCGCCGCCACGTCCATATTCTGCGACCAGGTCACCGGACCCGCGTTGCGATACAGGAACTGGAAATCGCGCTCGCTGCCGAGCATGGCCACGCCGCCCGAGGCGCCGAACGCCTTGGCCAGGGAGCCCACGATCATGGTCAGGGGATTCATGTCCATCCTGGAACGGACATAGCCCTCGCCGCGCGGCCCCTCGATCGACAGCGCATGGGAGTCGTCGAAATAGAGGAACAGCCCGTAGCGGTCCTGCAAATCGAGCAAGCCCTCCAGCGCGGTGCGCCCGCCCATGGAATAGGCGCCGTCGGCGACATAGGCCACGCGCGGGTATTTCTTGCAGATGTCTTCCAGGTAGTTCAGGTCGTTGTGCGGGCAATTCAGCACCAGCGCTTCGTCGCCGCAGATCGGCTTGATGTAGGCCATCGAGAAGTGGCAGAAGCGGTCGAACACCATCACCCGCGGGCCGCTGCCGCCGCCGATGTGTCCGGAGGCGATCAGCGGCAGGATCCCGGCGGTGAGCACGCTGCAGCTCACGCCGGGCAGCGCGGGCGCGCCGTAGAGATCGCGCAGGCTTTCCTCCAGTTCGACCAGCAGCTTCAGCCGCACGCGCACTTCCGCGATCGACAGGCCCGTGGTCCCGGCCTTGCGCAGCGCGGACACCGCGCCCTCGATGATCTTCGGGTGGTGGTTCAGGCCCAGGTACGAGCAGGAGCACAGCAAGGTGAACTCGTGCCCGGTGTCGCGCACGATCAGGCGATCGTTGGACTCGTGGTCGACCTGGATATTGAGCAATCCGCTATCGGCCGCGCGCAGCCACACCCGCTCGCCATGCGCGAGCATGGCTTCGGCATTGCGATAATGATGCGGTCCGACGATGTCGTTCGACTCGCTCTGGTTCATGGCGGTTTCCTGGCTGATGGGGATCGGCGATACGCCGGTGCGAAGGGAAAGGGATGCACGGAGCGGCTCATCCGCGCTCCAGCGGCAAGGTCAGGCAGTGCGGCCCGCCCCACCACGGCCAGAGATCGCGGCCATCGAAGGTCTGCACGTCGACGCCGCGGGCTTGCAGCGCCGCATGGGTGCGCGGCGCATCGGCATACGCGAGCACCCGGCCGGGCGCGGTAGCCACCAGATTGGACGCTTGCTTGTCGTGCTCGGCGAGCACCACACGGAAGAAATGCTCCATGTCGAGAGCATCCGTGGCGGCGCCGCCGACGAAGTCCACCTGCCAGCCCCAGGTGCGGACCAGGTCGACCAGCTTCATCCCTTCGCAGCTGTCGTCCACATCGCCGCTGCCGGCGCGGTAGCGGCGCACCCATCCGATGCCCGCGAGGCTGGCGATGGCGGCGTCCGTCTGAGCGGCGTCGACGGTGGGCTCCACCAGCAGGCCTTTCAGAAACCGGGTGAGCGGATCGCGATCCGCATATGCAGCTTCGAGGAAATAGGGCAGCGCGACCGCGAGCCGGTTGTCCACGCGCGTGAAGCAGCTGTCCAGGTGCAGGAACATATGCGTCAGAACGCTGCTGTCCGGCTGCCAGCGCACCGTGCTGCTACCGCGCATGCGCACGGCGATCACGTCCATGTCGAGCCGCCTGGCCAGTAGCGGGGCAACGCGCGGATCCGTGCAATGGCCCACGCCTGCCAGCAAGGTCCGCTCGTCGACGACCTGCAGGTCGCCGCCCACCAGGCAAAGCCCCGCTTCGAGGGCGTCGAACAGCACGGGGTATGGGCGCAGCGAGGGCGCGAATTCCGCCGCGAACCGCATGAGCGCCGCCTCGCCCCGCCGCGACGGCGAGATGAAGTTGCCCAGTATCCATCCGCGCGGCGTCATCACCGCCAGGTCGCGGGTGAAGGCAAGCCCGAGGCGATGGTCGACGATATGCCGGTAGATGCCCTCGGCATCGGTCTGGAACTGCACCTGCCCGGCGCGGGCCAGCAGCGTGGCGCCGGTCGCCGAACCGGCCCAGGGCGCGAGGCGGGGCAGGGAGGCGCGCAGCCAGGTCGCGAATTGCCCTTTGCCGCGGGCTTCCTCGATCGCCTCGTCCAGCAGCCGCTCCATCGACAGCACTTCCGCGCCGGAGGCCGCCAGCAGGCGTTCGAGTTGCGCGTGCTGCCGCGCGGCCTCCACCGCCGGCGGGTTGTAGTGCAGGAAATTGCCGGTCGCGACCTCAAGGTGATAATCGGTGGGCGATGGCGCATTGACGATCACGCGCCGCAACGGCGCGATGTCGGAAACCACATACGGCGCCGCGGATGCGGCGGCTTCCTCCAACGGGATCCTGCGCGTCAGGCCATTCATGCCCGGCCCATGTTCGCTGGCTCCGCGTAACGGTCCTTGGCCATCGGCCGCGGCGCGTCGAACTCCTGCAGCAGGCGCCGGGCGGATTCGATGAATGGCGCGCCGACGGCGACCCCGTCGATCAGGCAGATGCCGCTGCCGTCGCTGGCGCTCGCGGCGACCAGGCGCCTCGCACGGTCGATGTCGTCCTGGCTCGGGGAGAAAATCTCGTTGATCACCGGCACCTGGCACGGGTGCACCGCGGCCATGCCGCCGTAGCCAAGCTCGCGCGCGCGTCTGGCCGCCGTCACCATGCCGTCCGTGTCGCGAACGTCGAACCAGGGCGATTCGAGGGGATGCAGGCCGGCGCCGCGCGTAGCGGTGACCAGGCGCGAGCGCGCGTAGTGCTGCGAGTGCCAATCGATCGACATGCCGGTGGTGAGCGCGAAATCGGCGGCGCCGAAGATCGTCGCGGTCAGACAGGCCCGCGTGGATACCGTGGCGGAGATGTTCTCGATGCCCAGCGGCGTCTCGATGATCGCCATCAGTTCGACGCCGCCGCCCAGCAGGCTGCCGGCGATCTCCAGATCGCGCGGCGACTCGACCTTGGGCACCATCACCACGTCGGGCTTGTACGGGCACCCGCACAGTGCCAGCAGATCGAGCAATCCATCGGGGCTGCCCAGATTGTTGATCCTTACCGCGCGCCGGCACGCCGTGATCGAGGGCCTGGAGAAGAACGCCACGGCGCGGTTCCTGGCCTCGGCCTTATGGATCGCGGCGACGGAGTCCTCGAGGTCGATCAGGGCGATATCGGCATCCGTCGCATCGGCCTTGACCGATCGCTCGGCCACCAGGGCGGGCGTGAAGAGGATCGATCGGCAATAACGGCTGAACTTTTTCATGTTCACCACCCATCGGCTGACACTCATTCCGGGTTGAAATGCCGGCACCGTGCTGCATGCGCAGAGCCGGGACGCATCCTGCGACCTCCGCCGCCAGGCCGCCGCTACCACAGCATGGAAGTCTCCTGCTCCAGGCGCGCTCCACGCACGGCGGACGGCTGCGGCGCCGTGATGACGAGGGTCGAGGCGACATAAGCCGGAAGCAGCCGGCTCACGCGGCCCCGAAGCTCATCCGCATCCACGGACTGGCCGGGCCCGGTGACGACGTACGACACCAGCTGCTTGCGTCCGGGCTCGTCCTCGCGCAGCACGCTCGACGCGTGCGCGATCGCCGGATGCGCGCACAGCAGGGCGTCGATCCGCTCGATGTCGATGGCTGAATCCGTGCCCGGCGCCGGGCGCCCGGCGGGTGCCTGTAGCACCGGCGAGCCGTCCGCCGACCAATAGGCAAGCTCCCCGGTCCGGTACAGGCGGCGGCCAGCGGCGAACGGATGGGCGATGAAGCGGCAAGCCGTCGCGGCGGGCGAACCGGCGTGATGGCTTTCGATGCCGTCTCCGGCGAGATACAGGGCGCCCGTCACGCCCGCCGGCACCGGCTGCAGCGTGCCGTCGAGGATATAGGCGCGAACCTTCTCCGCGCGCAGGCCCGCCGGCATCGATGCGCCGGGAACCGCACGCGTGGCGGCCGACCATGCGCCAAGGATGCGAGCAGTTTCCTCGTCGTCGAGCAGGCTGCGCGTCCCCACGGGCGCGTCCGGCGCCTCGGCCATCGTCTTCAGCACCCCGGCATAGCCATCCGCGTAGCGCTGCAGCGTGGCCAGGTCGTAGAGATGGCCATGGCCGGTGACCGTGGCGGTGATTCCGTTTGCGTCGCGCTGGAAATCCATGCCCAGCGGGAAGGCCGAATGCCCCTCGCCGCTGCCTACGTCGAGCTTCTTGCCCAGTTCGTTGAGCTGGTCGTAAACGTGGAAGTGGATGTAGTTGAAGATGACGCCGATCCCGTTCTTCAAGCCGCTGTCGCGCAGGATCGTGGGCAGCGGATAGCGCCGATGCGGGAACAGGCGGCTCTCCGCCTCCATCACGTCCCGGATCAGGCCGCGCCAGCTGGTGCTGCCGATGCGCATGCGCAGGAACACCGCATTGAGGAACAGGCCGATCAGCTTTTCGGCATCGACCGCCTCGGGGCGTCCATGGGTGACGATCGCCGTCGCCACGTCGCGGCTGCCGGTCAGCGCGCTCAGCGCGGCCATGTGGGCGGACAGCAAAATCGTCTTCAGCGGAACCTGGCTTTGCTGGGCCAGGTCGACCAGGCCCTCGAAGGTCCGGTTCGATATTTCGATCAAGGCGTAGTGTTCCGGCGGCGCGTGGGACGCGTCTTCCCCCACCGGCAGGACGCTGCGCTGCGCCTCCACCGGCCGATAGCCCGCCAGCATGTCGCGCCAGAAGCGCTGCGTGGTCTCCGCGGCGATCGCCTGCAGCTCCAGCGCGATGTAGTCGCGGTATTTGATGGGCAGAGGTACGGCGGGCACCGTGCGTTTCTCCAGCCTGGCCTGGTAGCGCTGCATGAACTCGGTCACCAGGCTGGCATCGCTCCACCCGTCCAGGACGGCGTGATTGAAGCTGAGGGTGAAGCGGAATTCCGCGTCGGTCATGCGATGCACGAACACACGCAGCAGGGGCGGCTCGTGGACGTCGAAAGGATTGCGCGATTCCTGTCCGCACCACCGGTCGAACGCCGCCTCCCGCTCCGCTTCATCCAGGCCGCGCAAGTCGTCGACGGCCAGCGGCACGCTGGCGGATCGATGCACCAGCTGCAGGGGCACGCTGTAGCGATCGAAGTCGTAGCTGGTGCGCAGCACCTCATGGCGCAGGGCCAGTTCATCGAGCACGCCGCGCATCGCCGCCGCGTCGAAAGGCAGGCGCATCGAGGCGCAGAAGACCACGTGATAGAGCGACGAAGCGGTGTCGTAGCGGTTGTAGAACACCATGCCCGCCTGCACCTGGCTGAGCGGGTAGGCGTCCTCGATGTGTTCGGGGACGAGCTGGCGATCCGCTTCGGCAATGAGTTCGAACGCCTCCACCGGGCGCGCCTGCCCGTCCACCGGGAAAGTGGCGATCGCCGCCAGCCTGGCGACGCTCTGATGATCGAACAGATGCGCCAGATCGAAGGCGACGCCCGCGTTCTGCGCACGCGCCTTCAGCTGTATCGCCAGGATCGAATCACCGCCCAGATCGAAGAAGCTTTCATCCATGCCGACCTGTTCCAGGCCCAGGATGTCGGCGAACAGCCGCGCCAGCAGAACCTCTTGCGCGGTGCGCGGTTCGCGGCGTCCGGCCGGGACGAAATCCGGTGCGGGCAGCGACTTGTGATCGAGCTTGCCGTTGTGGGTGAGCGGCAGCGCCTCCAGCAGCACGACCGCCGCCGGCACCATGTACTCGGGCAAGCGCGCGCCGAGCTGGCGGCGCAGCGCGGCAGGATCGGGCGCCTGGCCCGCGGCGGCCACCACATAGCCGACCAGGCGCTTGTGCCCGGGCTGGTCTTCGCGCGCCACGACCACCGCCTGAGCCACCCCGGCCTGCTCGCGCAACGCCGCTTCGATCTCGCCCGGCTCGATCCGGAAACCACGGATCTTCACCTGCGCATCGATACGGCCGACGAAAACGAGCTGGCCATCGGCGCGCCAGCGCACCAGATCGCCGGTGCGGTACAGGCGGCCGCCCGGCGGGCCATAGGGGTCGGCCACGAAGCGCTCGGCGGTCAAGGCGGGACGCCGCAGATAGCCGCGCGCGAGTCCCGAGCCGGCCAGGTAGAGCTCTCCGGGTACGCCGATCGGAACCGGGCGCAGCCGGCGATCCAGCACGTAGGCGCGCGTGTTGTCCATCGGCGCGCCGATGGGTACGCCACCATCGGCCTGCCAGAGCGGCGGCAGCGCATGGCAGGTGGCGAAGGTCGTGGTCTCGGTTGGACCGTAGACGTGCACGATCCTTGCGTGCGGGCAGGCCTTCCTCACTTTCTCGAAGGCTTGCGTCGATGCTGCCTCGCCCCCGCTCCATAGCGTGCGTACGCCAGCCAGGCAGTCCGGCAGGTCGGCGACAAGGCGAAACAGCGCCGTGGTCAGGAACAGCGCCGTGACCTGTCCGTCCACGATGGTGCGCGCCAAGGCGTCGATATCGGTCTTGCCGGGCGGGGCGATCACGATCTGGCGTCCGCTCAACAGCGGCACCCAGATTTCGTAGGTGGACGCGTCGAAGACCTGCGGCGAGTGCAGCAGCACGCGCTGCTGGCGATCGTCCTGCCAGCGCCGGTCCAGGGCCAGGTCCAGCACGTTGCGATGCGTGACCGCGATGCCCTTGGGCAGGCCGGTCGAGCCGGAGGTGTACATCGCATAGGCCAGATGGGCCGGCTGCAAGGTATGCATTGGAGCAGTCGGCGGCTGCTGCGCGATCGCTTCGGCTTCTTCCTCCAGCACGACCAGCGCACCCCAGTGCGTGGGCAGCCGGTCGACCAGATCCGCCTGCGTGACCAGCACCGGCGCCATGCTCTCGCTCAGCATCTGCGTCAGGCGCTCGGCGGGGTAATCCGGATCCAGCGGCAGATAGGCGGCGCCCGCCTTGACGATGGCCAGGGTGGCCGTCAGCAGTTCGGGCGAACGCTCCAGGCACAAACCCACCAGCACATCCGGCCCCACGCCCAGCGATTGCAGGTGGTGCGCGAGACGGTTGGCGTCCGCGTCGAGCTCGCCGTACGTCATCGTCCGATCGCCGGCACGCATCGCGACGGCATCGGGTGTGCGCGTGGCGACGGCGGCAAAGGCATCGGCCAGATTGTCCGCGGGCACGGCGTGCGCCGTCGCGTTCCAGTGCTCCAGCACATGCAGGCGCTCGGATGCCTCGAGCAGGTCGATCCGGTCCAGCGGCAGATCCGGTTGCGCGGTCGCTGCCGACAGCAGGCGCAGAAACCGGTCGACCAGGCGTTGCGCGGTATCCGGTTCGTACAGATCGAGCGCGTATTCCAGGTCGCAGCCCAGCCCCGCGGGCGCGCCATCGGCGTCGAACTCCTCGACGAAGCCGAAGCCCAGGTCGTATTTGGCGACGGCCACGTGCATGAAATCGAGGGTCAACTGCAAGTCCGCGAAAGCGCTGGCCGCGGCGGCATTGTTGTTGAGCACCAGCGCGACCTGGAACAACGGGTGCGCGCCCTGGGTGCGCTGCGGATTGACCAGCTCGACGACGCGCTCGAAGGGCAGCGCCTGATGGGAAAAGGCGGCGAGATCGACAGCGCGTACGCGGCGGATCAGTTCGCGCAAACCCGGCTGGCCCGAGGTGTCCGTGCGCAGCACCAGCAGGTTGACGAACAGGCCGACCATCGCCTCCATCGCTTCGTCGTCGCGGCCGGCGACGGACGTTCCGATCGGCAGATCCTCGCCAGCGCCATGCAAGGACAGCAGCGCCGCCACCGCGGAATGCAGCGCCATGAACAGGCTGGCCTGGGTTTCGCGGGCCAGCTCGCGCAGACGGCGGTGCACCGGCGCGGGGATTCTGAAAACCACGCTCGCCCCGCGGTGGCTGGCATGCGCGGGACGCGGCCTGTCGGCGGCGATCGTCAGCTGTTCCGGCAGGCCGGCCAGCGCCGATGTCCAATAGTCGATCTCGTGCGCCACGCTGCTGGCCGGATCGTGCGCCTCGTTCATCCATTCGCGTTGCCACAGGCTGTAATCCGCGTACTGCACCGGCAGCGGCGCCCAGGCCGGCGCCTGGCCGCGGCAGCGCGCCGCGTAGGCGGCCGCCAGGTCGCCGGTGAGCGGCGCGAGCGAGCTGCCATCGCTGGCGATGTGATGCAACAGCAGCAGCAAAACGTGCTCGTCCGGCCCCAGCCGGAACAAGGTCGCGCGGATGGGGATTTCCGTGGCCAGGTCGAAGACGTGCCCGGCCGCCTCGCATTGCGCCGCTTCCAGCGCGCCGGCATCGACCTCGCGCAGCTCGAACGGAACCCGGGCCTGTGCGGCTTCGCGCACGATCTGCCGGCCCACGCCTTCGACGTCGGCGAAGACGGTGCGCAGGCTTTCATGCCGGCTCGCCACGTCGTCCAGCGCCGCCTGCAGCGCATCCGCGCGCAGCGCGCCGCGCAGCTTCAGCAGCAGCGGCACGTTGAACAAGGTGTTCGGGCCTTGCAGCTGCTGCAGGAACCAGAGCCGTTGCTGGGCGTACGACAAGGGGATCATGAGGGGGATTCCGTGGCGCGCATGGGGCGCAGCGGCGCGCGGGCAGGACGGCGCGCCGTTTCCATGCGCGCGGCGAGCTGGGCGACCGTCGGCGCGTCGAAAATATCGGCCAGCGGGACCTCGGCGCTCATGACGCTGCGGATGCGCGAGATCAGGCGCGCCGCCAGCAGGGAATGGCCGCCCAGTTCGAAGAAGCTGTCGTCCACGCCGACCTGGTGCAGGCCCAGCACTTCGGCGAACAGGCCCGCCAGCGCCTGTTCCTGCGGCGTGCCCGGCGCGCGTGCCTGCGCGCGGTCGAAGTCCGGCGCGGGCAGGGCGCGGTGATCGAGCTTGCCGTTGGCGGTGAGCGGCAGCGCGGGCAGCGGCACGAGCGCAGCCGGCACCATGTAGGCGGGCAGGCGCTCGCCAAGCGCCCGGCGCAGGGCGGCGGTGTCCAGCGTGCGGTCCGGCGCGCCGACGAGGTAGGCCACCAATTGCTTCTGTCCGGGCCGGTCCTCGCGCACCACCACCGCCGCCTGCCGCACGCCAGGCTGGGCCAGCAGGGCCGCTTCGATCTCCACCGGTTCGATGCGGAAGCCGCGCAGCTTCACTTGGCGGTCCGCGCGCCCGACGAAATCCAGCGTGCCGTCCGCACGCCAGCGCACCAGATCGCCGGTGCGGTACAGGCGCTCGCCGGCATGGAACGGATCGGCCACGAAGCGCTCCGCGGTCAGCGCGGGACGCGACAGATAGCCGCGGGCCAGGCCGGACCCGCCGAGGTACAGCTCGCCCACCTGGCCGACCGATGCCAGCTGCAAGGCGCTGTCGAGCACGCAGGCGCGCATGTTGTCGAGCGGCGCGCCGATGGGCAGGCTGCCGGCCGGTTGCGATCTGGCGCGCATGGGGTGCAGGGTGGCGAACGTGGTCGTTTCGGTCGGGCCGTAGGCGTTGCACATGGTCAGCCGCGGACACGCCGCCAGCAGCCTGGCGACGTGCGGCGGCGACAAGACTTCGCCGCCGGAGATGACCCGCCGCAGGCCGGCGAAGGCTGCCACGTCCTCGTCGACCATGAGGTGGAACAGGCCCGCGGTGACCCATAGATCGGTGATCCCGCCCGCCACGACCGCGCGCGCCAGCTCCCGCGCGCCGAGCTTGCCGCGCGGAGCGACGACGATGCGCCAGCCGCGCAGCAGCGGCACCCAGATCTCGAAGGTGGAAGCGTCGAACGCCAGCGGCGCATGCAGCAGCAGGCGCCGCTCGCCGCCGTCCTGCCAGCGGTGATCGAACGCCAGGTCGATCACGTTGCGCTGCGTGACGACGATGCCCTTGGGGGCGCCGGTCGATCCCGAGGTGTAGGTGGCGTAAGCCAGATGCTCGTCCTGCAACCCGTGCGGCGGCGCCAGCTCCGGTTGCGCATCGATCTCCGCCGCTTGCTCCTCCAGGACCAGCATCAGGCCCCAGTGCGCCGGCAGCCGATCGCGCAACGCCGCCTCGGTGAGCACGATGGGCGCCATGCTTTCGTTGAGTATGGCGGCGAGCCGTTCGGCGGGATGCTCCGGGTCCAGCGACAGATAGGCGCCGCCGGCCTTGACGATGGCGAGCATGGCCACCAGCAGGTCCAGCGAACGCTCCATGCACAGCCCCACCAGCACGTCCGGGCCGACACCCAGGCCGCGCAGGTAATGCGCGAGCTGGTTGGCGCGGCGATCGAGCTGGCCGTAGCTGAGCGTGCGTTCGCCGTCGGATGCAACGACGGCGTCGGGATCGCGCGCTGCTTGCGCCGCGAACAGGTCGGGCAGGGTGCCTGGCGGCATCGGCCGGGCGGTGCGGTTCCACTGGTTCAGCAGGCGGTCGCGTTCTTCTTCGCCGAGCAGGTCGACACGGCTCAGGGGCAGGTCCGGCCGCTTCGTCACCGTGGCGATCAGGCGAGCCAGCTTTTCGGCGTAGCCCTCGATGGTGGCGCGGTCGTAAAGATCGACCATGTATTCGATGCTGCAGGACAGTCCGTGCGCGCTTCCATCCGCTTCCGACTGCTCGATGAACTCGAACGTCAGGTCGTACTTGGCGGTGCCCAGCGGCAGGAATTCCGTACGCACCGCCAGGTCCGGCATCGCAAGGCTGGCGTTGCGATTGTTCTGCAGCACCATCGCCACCTGGAACAAGGGATGCTGCGACGACTGGCGCAAGGGATTGACCATGTTGACCAGGCGCTCGAACGGCACCTCCTGGTGCGAATAGATCGCCAGGTCCGTTTCGCGCACCCGATCGAGCAGCTGATGGAAGGAGGGATCGCCGGAGGTATCGGTGCGCAATACCAGCAGGTTGACGAAGAAGCCCACCAGGTTGTTCAAGGCCTCGTCATGGCGCCCGGCCACCGAGGTGCCGATGGGCAGGTCGGTGCCGCCGCCGAGCCGGGTCAACAGCGCGGCGACCAGCGCGTGCAGCACCATGAACAGGCTGCAGCGGTGCCGGCTCGCCAGCTCGTGCAGGTCGCGCAGCACGGCGGGACCGAAGTCGACCTCGACGCTGTCGCCGGCATGGACGGTCCTGCCCGGGCGCGGGCGATCCGGCACCAGGCCGGTCTGCTCGGGAAGCCCGACCAGCTTGTCTTTCCAGAACGCCAGCTGCCGCGCGATGTCGCTGTCCGGATCGGATTCCTGCGCCATCCACTCCTGCTGCCACAGCGCGTAGTCGGCGTACTGCACCGGCAGCGGCGGCTGATCCGGTGCGGCGCCGCGGCGCCGGGCGGCGTAGGCGATGCTCAGGTCTTCCATCAAGGGCGCCCAGGACCAGCCGTCGCTGGCGATGTGCTGGACCAGCAGCACCAGCGTGTGGCGGCGCTGCGCCACCCGGAACAGCGCGGCGCGCAGCGGGATATCCCGGGTCAGGTCGAAGCGGTATTCGGAGAACGCCCTTGCCGACTGCGCCAGCGTTGCCTCAGTGGCATCGCTCCGCTCGAAGGTCAGTTCGACCGCGGCCGGATCGAGCACGACCTGCTCGCCCACGCCGTTTGCTTCGCGGAAGATGGTGCGCAGGACCTCGTGCCGGACGATCACGTCCCGCACCGCCGCCTGCAAGGCGTCCGCGTCCAGCTCGCCTTCCAGGTGCAAGGCCAGGGGCACGTTGAAGGTGGTGCTGGGGCCTTCGAGCTTGTGCAGGAACCACAGGCGCTGCTGGGCGAGGGACATGGGAATCATTGGGCGGACTCGCTTGGTTGCATGCGGCGCAGGCGCAGGCGGGTGGAATGGCGCGCATGGGCCAGCTGCTCGGCTTGCGCAGACAAGGTGGGGGCCTCGAACAGGGTGCGGATCGGAACATCCACGTTGAGCGTGTCGCGCATGCGGCTGGCGAGCTGGATCGCCAGCAGCGAATTGCCGCCCAGCTCGAAAAAGTGATCGCCGCGTCCGACCTGCCAGACGCCCAGCAGGTTTTCCCACAGCTCCGCCAGCAGCTGTTCGACACGGCCTTGCGGCGGCTCGTAGGCATGGCGCAGCACGGCGGCGCCGGTCGGCGCGGGCAAGGCCTGGCGATCGAGCTTGCCGTTGGCGGTAAGCGGCAGCTCGGCCAGCACGACGATCGAGGCGGGCAGCATGAAGGCGGGCAGATGTTCGGCGAGGCGCTCGCGCAGCGCCGCCACGTAGCCGCGATGGTCCTGCATGGCGCCGGGGTCGTGGCAGAGCGGCGAACCCGCGGCGACGGCCGGCGCCAGATACAGGCCGTCGAGCGCGGCGCCAGGCGCATCGGATACGGGCAGGAACACGGCATCGAAATGCCGGCCGGTGCGGTCCGGCGACCAGGTGGCGGCCACCTGGTAGCCGAGTTCGGCGCCGAGCGCTTTCAGGTCTTCGGGGTCCAGCGCGGGCGCCGATGCATCTTCGCGTTCGCCCCAGACCCGGCGCGAGATGTCGAACTCGCCGGTCAGCCGGGCGTTGACGATGGCGCTCACCCGCAGGCCTTCGGCACCGGCGTCCAGCAAACGCTGGCGCAACGATGCCATTGTGTCGACCTCGCGGCCCCACGCCAGCGTGGGCAGCGCGGCGGCGGAACGCAGGCGCGTGCCGCGCTTGTGCAGCACGACGTCGTAGCGATAGCGCGTCATTTCGTTGCGGGCGCGCCCGCGCTTGAGCTGGATGTCGACACCGGCCAGGTCTTCGACGTGTTGCGGCAGCGCCGAGAAATAGCCTGGATCGACCAGCATCTCGTTTTCCAGCCGCATTTCCTCTTCGGCCACGTGGCGAATGGCGCGCGCATCGCCGCCGCCGGCGCGGTGCCAGGCGACGGAGGTGGCGAAGCAGCGCATGAGGCGGAAATCGGGCACGTCGCCGATCAATATGCGTCCGCCGGGAGCCAGCAGCGCCGCGCACTGCCGCAGCACCGCCGTCAGGTAACCGGCGCCGGGAAAGTATTGCAGGACCGAATTGATCACGATGGTGTCGAAACCGCCCTGCGGCAGGCCGCCGATCTCATGCGCGGGCTGGCAGCGCAGATCCACGCGTTCGCGCAGCTGCGGATGGTCCGCCACCCTGGCTTGCAGGGACTCGATGACCGGCAGCGAAAAATCCGTGCCGCAATAAAACGCGCAATGCGGCGCCACTTTCCACAGGATCAGGCCGGTGCCGACGCCGATCTCCAGCAGCCGCCGCGGGCGCAGGTCCAGGATCCTGCCGACGATCGCATCCCGCCATTCGCGCATTTCTTCCAGCGGAATCGGAGCGCCGTCGTAGCTGCTGTTCCAGCCGCCGAAATCCTCGTCGTCCGCCAGCTCCGCGTGCTGGCTGTACAGGCCGTCATGCAGTACCTGCCATTGCTCGACCTGCTGCGCCTCGTAGTCCGCGTCCCGCATCGCCTCCTGCTGCCCATGCCTGGGCACGACGTAGCCGACCAGTTGCCGGTGGCCGGTGCGATCCTCGCGCATCAGCACGGCCGCCTGCGCCACGCTGGCGTCGCGCCTGAGCCAGGTTTCGATCTCGTCGAGTTCGATGCGCAGGCCGTGGAGCTTGACCTGCTGATCGGCGCGCCCGACGAAGCACAGGGAGCCGTCCGCCAGCTGCCGCGCGATATCGCCGGTGCGATACATGCGGCTGCCCGGCGGGCCGAACGGGTCGGGATGAAAGCGGGCCGCGGTCAAGCCAGGGCGATGCAGATAACCGCGCGCCAGGCCCGCGCCGGCCAGATACAGTTCGCCGGCGTGGCCTTCCGGCACACACCGCAAGGCGGCGTCCAGAACATAGGCAGCCGCGCCAGCCACGGGATTTCCGATCGGCACGGCGGCCTTCGCCTCCGTGCCGATCGGCGCTGACATCAGTGCATCGACGGTAGCTTCGGTCGGTCCATAAGCATTGACCAGGCGATGCATGCGAGCCCACCGGGCAGCAAGCTCCGCAGGACACGCCTCGCCGCCCACGACCAAGGTCTCCACGCCGGGCAGATCGCCCGGCGCCATCAAGGCCAGCAGGCTCGGCGGCAAGGCCAGGTGGGTGATGCGCTGCCGCTCGCACAGCGCCGCCAGGCTGGCGCCGGGAAGCAGCTCGTCGGACGGAGCCAGCACCAGGCATGCGCCGAGCGCGAGCGCCATGGCGATCTCGGCGAAAGAAGCGTCGAAAGACAGCGACGCAAACTGCAATACGCGGCTAGCCGGTCCGATGCGCAGCCGCTCGCGGTAGGTGGCTGCCAGCGCGGCGACGCCGGCATGGGTCACCACCACGCCTTTGGGCTGGCCGGTCGAGCCCGAGGTATAGATCACATAGGCGGCGCGCTGCGCGGCTTCCGCGTCGTGCGCGATCCCGATCCGCGCGGACGCCAGCGCCTCGATCCCGCTGTGGAGGTCCGCATCGTCCAGAAGATGGACGGGCAGTTCAGGCGGAGTCTTCAGGACCGTCTCGCGGAAACAGAGCACGCAAGCCGGAGCCGCCTCCTCGAGCATGTAGATCAGCCGCTGCTCGGGATAATCCGGATCGAGCGGCAGATAAGCCGCGCCGAGCTTGTGCAACGCCAGAATCGCCACGATCGATTCGAACGATCGCGGCAGCGCTATGGCGACGATATCCTCCGGTCGAATGCCTTTTGCGGACAACCATGTGGCCAGCTGGTTGGCGCGCGCATCCAGTTCGGCATAGCTCAGCCGGGCATCGCCAAAGACCAGCGCAGTGGCATGCGGAGTCAGGTCGACCTGCCGCTCGAACAGCGCGGCAAAACCGACGTCGGGAAGGCCCGCTTGCGTAGCCTCCGGCACGTCAATGTAAGCGCCATCGAGCGGGAACCCTTCCATGGCCCATGAACCTCTGGTCGCCCTTGAACGGGCAGGTTTGGTTCAATCGGTATGCCGACGCGTCGCTGGTGTCGGCGTCCAGTTGCGTTTGCCTAGGCGGTTGGATGTTCCATCGCCGCGATGAGGCTCCTGGGCCGCATGTCGGTCCAGCTCCGGTCTACATAATCCATGCAGTCTGCTCGCGCTGCCGGCCCGAAAGCCGTCGTCCAGCCCGCCGGAATCGCCGCGAAATCGGGCCAGAGCGAATGCTGGCCTTCGTCGTTGACGAGCACCAGGAAGATGCCCTTGTCGTCATCGAATGGGTTGCTCATGAGAATCCTTCTCCTCGCACCGTTTGCCGCGATCAAATCAAAAACGCTGTAGCCAGCGTGACGAAAATATGAAATCGGTGGGCGCTTCCAAAAACCCGGTTGTGCTCGGGTATAGCGATCGAATATCTACCGACAAGATGTGACTGTCAATCGATGCGCCGATTCAGAGAGACCGCTAAATAAAAATCTGTAGATCGCGTCGTACAACCGTCGTCGACTCATCAGTTGACCACTGCGGGAAACGCGCAGCTCCGCCGATATACATCCGTTTGAAAATGGCGATCAATGTGCTCGCAGCATGTAGCGCAGACGTGAACGCATTAATGGCCATGACGGCTAGTCGTGCGCAGATGAGAAAGCCAACCGATACCAGCCGCCATGGACAGGTATCGGCAGGGATATGTCACGACAAATACGCTCAAGGATCGGCATGCGCACTACCAATAGGCATCCGCTTGAAAATAGCGATCCATGCGCGAGCAAGCCGCGCAGGCGGCGGAATCAGCAGCACGGCCAGCCGATTGCAGCAAGCCCGGCGATGCGCAGCAGTCTCAGCCCCTGAATGGCTGGATGGGTGAGTCCTCCATGGCGCGCATGACGCGATTGCGGCCTCCTTGCTTGGCCGCATAGAGCGCCCGATCGGCCGCGACGACCACCGATCGCCAATTCGCCTCGGCGCCCCTGGCGATGCAGTAGCCGATGCTGACCGTGCACTGCAGCGGCTGGTCGTGCAGCAGCGCGATCGCCTGGCTCTCCACGGCGCGCCGCAAGCGTTCCGCGGCTTCCATCGCCGCCGGTTCCTCGGCCTGATGAAGCAGCACCATGAATTCCTCGCCGCCTACGCGGGCCAGGATGTCCTTCTCGCGGATGTTGCGCCTGAGCGCATCGGCGATGGCTACGAGCACCTGGTCGCCGCCGTCGTGGCCCCAGCGGTCGTTGATCGACTTGAACCGGTCCACGTCGATCATCAGCACGGCGATGGCAGTGTTGCGCTGCTGGGATTGCGCCATGCGCTGCTCGCCTTGTTCCCACATGACGCGCCGGTTGGCCACGCCAGTGAGGGGATCCTGGCTGGCGTGACGGATCAATTCCGCGTCGAGCTTGCGCGTCAGCATCCACAGCAGGCAGGGCGTAATGACCCAGGTAAGCACGACCCTGGAGAGCAAGCCGAAGGTCGAGGTGTGGTCGGGGCCGGCGAGGACCTGCGGGTGCGCCATCCACCATGACATCCGCATCAGCAGCATGGCTGCCCACAGGAAATGGAACAGGCCTGCGAGGCGCGCGACCGGCCGCTGCGCCGGGTCCTTGCATTGCCAGAACGCCACGCCGGTGGCGACCGTAACGACGCCGGTCAGGGCTCCGCCGAGAATGACCATGTGGCGAAGGTTTTCGCCTTCATGGATCACCAGTCCGGTTTCGATCAGCGCAAGCACCGCCACCGGGGCCAGCACCCACAATGCGCGCCTGGACAAGCCCAGGTAGAAGTTGGCCGCCAGCAGCGCCAGCACCGTGCCCGCATCGATCAGGAGGTTGCCGGCCAGGCCCAGGCCAGGAAAATCGAGATGGAAAGCGGGAGCGAAAAGGACCCCGAAACCGGCGGCGAATGCAGCGTAGCTGAGGCTCCATAACAGCACCCCAGGCTCGCGCCCGGCGCCGGGGCGGGCGATGTACAGGGCCAGGAACAGGGCCGAGGACAACGCGGCCAGCAAGGCATTGACCAGCAGCAGCGTGCCGGCATGCATCAAGCTCGCGATCCATTCCATAACCTCTCCGAACGATGGCGCTTCGGTGGCCGATGGTCCCTCGGCTCGCGCACAACTTATCTCGGATGGTATCGGCCGGCCATGGATGGCCTTGAGGCCCGGGATCCGCGCGACAAGACAAAGCAGGCCGCGCGGCGCGCACTAAGGCGAAACGACGCCGATGCGCACCTCCTGCGCCGGCAGTCCCGGCACCTCCACGTGCACGGTGGCGTCGCCCGCCAGCGCGGATGCCCGCACCGCCGCGACGATGCGGCCATGAAAACTGCGCCGCCGGCCGGACTGGAAGCTGGAGGCATCGTGCGGATCGCCATTGCCCACGCCGGCCAGTGTCGCGGCGCCGCCGACGAGCACGTTCATGGGCCGGTCCTGATCCGGTGCATAGACCGGCACGCCCTCGGCGTCGATCAATTCCGCCGTGACGTAGGCCAGATCCTGGCCGTCGGCGCGAAGGCGGGCGCGATCCACCGACAGCCGCAGCGCCGCAGGCTCGGCCGCGGTGCGCAATTCCCAGCGCCCGGCAGCGCGGCCGTCGCGATAGCCGACCGCCACCAGGCGGCCGGGCGCGTAGGGCACCCGGTAGGCCGCCTTGTATTCCGTCTGCACGCCGACCGGCTTGCGCCCCAGGCTTTTGCCGTTGAGGAAAAGTTCGACCTCCGGATACTCGGCATAAACCACCACGTCCAGCGGCTTGCCTTCCTGTCCCGGCCAGCTCCAGCTTGGATGGACGTCGTCCAGCGACCAGTCCAGATGCGGCGGCGTGATCGGAAACAGATGGCGGTCGGGCAGGTCTTCGGTGCCGGGCGGTTGCCTGACGAACGCCGAGATCGGATCGATGCCGGTCTTCCACAGCACTTCCCGGTAATACGCCGCCGGCCGCTTGCGCCCGGTGGCATCGATCTCGCCGCAATAGGCCAGGTGCCAAGGGTAAGGCCCGAGCTTCTGCCAGTCCTGGCTGTAGCCCATCCAGCCGATGCCCGTTTCGCCCAGATAGTCGACGGCGGTCCACACGAAGTCGCCCAGCACCCAGGGCATGGTCTCCACGCTGCGCCAATAGACGAACGCATCCTTCGAGATGGATTCGGAAGTGAACATCACGCGCGCGGGAAAGCGCCGGTGATCGTCGGCGAATTCATGGGCGTGATAGTTGTACCCCGCCACGTCGAGCACGGCGAACTGGCCGTCGCTCTGCGGGCCGCCGGTGCTGACGGCCTGGGTAACCGGGCGGGTGGCATCGAGCAGGCGCAAGCGGGCCACCATCCGGCGCGCGGTCTCGATGCCCGGTGCCGCGCCCTGTTCGGGAATTTCGTTGCCGATGCTCCAGAACAGCACGCTGGGATGATTGCGGCCGCTCAGCACCAGGCTGTCCAGGTCGGCGGGCCAGTCCTGCGCGAAGAAGCGGGCATAGTCCTGCGTTTTCTTCTGTCGGCTCCAGGCATCGAACGCCTCGTCGACGACCAGCATGCCCAGCTCGTCCGCGGCGTCGAGCGTGGCCTGGCTGGCGGGGTTATGCGCGCTGCGGATGGCGTTGTAGCCCGCGGCCTTCATCAGCGCGACCTTGCGCGCATCCGCGGCGGGCAGGCCGGCCGCGCCAAGCATGTAGTTGTCGTGGTGCATGTTGCCGCCGCGCAGCAGCACCTGCCTGCCATTGATGCGCAGCCCGTGCACCGCGTCGATGGCGATGCTGCGGATGCCGAAGCGCGTGCGCCGCACGTCGGAGCCGCCGTCGGCCGTGCGCACGGTCTGCTCCAGCACGTACAGGTTGGGCGAGTCGGGCGACCACAGCGCGGGCTGGCTCAGGTCGAACGCGCTTGCGTCGGCGACCTTCGCGCCCGGTGCAAGCGTCGTCTTGTGATCGTTCCGCGCCACCACGCTTCCATCCGGTGAAAGGATGCGCGTGCTCACCTCGACAGGCTGGCTTCGCCCGGAGCCATTGGCGACCTCCAGGTGCGCCTCCACCCTGGAGGCCGCGGCGCCGACCGACGGCGTGACGACCTGGACGCTGTCCGGTTCGATATGCACCGGCGGCAGCAATTCGAGAGTGGCGGGGCGGATCAGCCCCGAGCCGGCATACCAGCGCGACGAGGGATCGGCATGGTCGACGCGGATCGCCAGCACGTTGTCGCCAGCGTGCAGCTTGCCCGTCAGGTCGACGGTAAACGCGCTGTAGCCGTAGTGATGCTTGCTTACGTGCTGCCCGTTGATCCACACGTCGGCATCCATGTAGATCGCTTCGAAGCGGACCAGCACCGTGCGCGTTGCGTCTTGCGCACTCAAGGCCAGATGGCGCCGGTACCAGCCGACGCCGCCGGGCAGGTAGCCGGAGTCCTGTCCGCTGACCGCGTCGCGGTCGAACGGCGGGGAGCCGTCGGGCTTGTCCTCGATTGACCAGTCGTGCGGCACCAACACCTGGCGCCAGGAGCGATCGTCATAGGCAGCCACGTCGGCGCCCTTGACGTCGCCGCGCTGGAAGCGCCAGTCCTGCGACAGGCTGCGTTGCTCGGCCGCCGCATGCGGCGAGAGAACGGAGGCGGCGAGGGCTAAGCAGAAAGCCCATCCATGCTTGGCGGTCATAGGCGGCTCGGGAGTGGCGGGAAGCCGCGGCTGCAGCGCGGCGGCGGCCACGGTGCAGCAGTGCGTGCAGCCAGTCACTGGCGAAATAGCGCAGGCGCGGTTGCGAAATTCGCCGCTGCAATGCGGCATGGCATGCCGCATTGCAGGGTTGCGCGCAAAGGGGGCCGAGAATCCGTGGCGGAAACGCGGCCGTTCAAGCCCGGCCTGGCCGGCCGGATCAGCCGGCCGCCAGTACCGCCACCTCGGCGTCGGAGAGTGCGCCGCGGTAGAGGCGGAAGTCGCTTACCAGGCCATCGAGCGTCACGTCGTTGGCGAACTGCGAGCGGCCGATCCACAGGTTCGCCGCCTCCACCATCTGGCACGGGGGAAAGAACATCGCCTGGTTGCTTCCTACCACGCGGCCATTGACGTAGAGCTTGCCGGTCTGTCCGCCGAGGCTGACCGCCACGTGCACCCATTCGCCAGCGGCCAGCGGCGCCGGCGCGTTGATCACGCACTGGCCATTGTTCTGGTTCGGCGATATCACGAAGCTCAGCGTGCCGCTGCCGCCGTTCGGCGTCAGGAACATGTTCTTGTCGATGCTCGCGCCGAAGTCGAAGATGCGCGCCCAGGTCTGCCCTCCATGCCAGTACACCCAGGCGGCGATGGTGAAATCGCCGACCGTGTCCAGCAGCGAGGCGGGCAGGGCGACATAGGCGCCCTTGCCGTTCAAGGCGACGCCCGGGCGCTTCGTGCTGCCGGCGCTGCCCCAGCCCGCGCCGCCGAGCAGCTTGCCGGCGTGGCCGTGGCCGCTGCTGTCGCTGGCATTGCCGCCGGTGCCGTCGGTGAAAGCCAGATGCGTGTCCAGCAGCGTCCCGGCCACGGCCCAGGCCTCGTTCGAGGCGGCGCTTTCGCCGGTGGCGTTCTGCGCGGTGACTACGTAGTAGTACGTGCCGGCCTGGGCCGGATGGTCGCTCCAGGTCAGCAGGTCCGTGATGCCGTGGGCGACGGCGGTGTACGGGCCGCCCTTCGCCGTTGCGCGCTTGACGGTGTAGCTCTGCGCGTAGGCGCTGCCCCACCACGACAGCACGATGCGGCCGCCCAGCGTGATCGCGGTGAGGCCGCTCGGCGGGCTGCCGGCGGCGATCGGGTCGCGCTGGAAGGTCAGCGTGCCGTAGCCGAACTGGTCCGAGCCGCCGCCGCCCTCCGGTGCCGTGAGCGCGGCGAATTTCTGCGAATACGGCGCGGCGATGCCGCGGCGGTTCACGTAGTGATTGAAGATCATGGCCCACATCGGCCGGTTGTTGCCCTGGCCGCCGGTCGCGAACACCCGGTCGCTGAAGCCGGGGCCGTCGTAGGGCGCGAACGGCATCGCGTAATACGTGCTGCCCGACTGGATCAGATTGCCCTTGGCGACGTATTCGCACGCGGCCAGCACGCGGTTGTTGGCATAGCCGTACAGATCGACGCCCTGGTTCCAGGCCATTTCGCAGATGCTGGTCACCAGCGAGATGCTGAGCGTGTCGTGGCCCTGGTCGCGGCCGGATTCCTGGGTCTGGCCGAGGTAGCCCGGGTGCATGTAGTACACCATCTGCCCGATCGCGCCGTTGCCCAGGCCTTGCTTGAAGTAAGTCACCGCCGCATCGAACATCGCGCGGTTGTCGCACAGCACGCCGATGGCCATCACCGCGGCCGTCGCGCACAGGTCCCAGCTGGAATAGACGCTGAGGCTGCTGGGATGGGCGAGGTCGGCGATGCCGGCGTTCATCGGATAGAAGATCTGGCTCATCATGGACTGGAAACGCGCGAAGTCCGCCGCCTGCCAGCCCGTATACGAGCGCATGATTTCGCCCACGTTGGCAAATTGATAACCCTGGATGCCGGCGACCAGGAAGCCGTCGTAATGGCCGTCGGCCCACCAGATCTGCTTCAGCGTGGACGACCATGCGTTCATGATCCGCACGGCGCAGTCGGCGGCGTGCGTGTCGCCGGAGATCTTCCAGCGCAAGGCATTGAGGTAGGCGGCGCGGACGTCCTCGGTGAACAGCCACGAGTTGTCCTGGTCGCTGCCCCGATAGATCACCGCGCGCGGATTGGGCGTCCAGCTCGAACTTGCCTCCTGCTGCGCCAGGATGTTCAGCCAGGTAGTGCTCCATGGATAGGCCATGCTGCGCAGCTTGGCGCCCATGCGGTTGAAATCGGCCTGCGTGTGCAGCAGGCCGGGATGCACGAACGCCGCGGTTGCCGACGTCGCCGCCAGTGCATGGTCCGCGGCGATGGCGGCCAGCGAAGGCAGGCCGGCCGCGCGCAGCAGTCCGGCGGGCGCGAGCAGCGCCGCGGCGCCGACGCCGCCCAGGCCGCGCATGAAGGCCCGGCGCGACATCGCGGCCGCTTTCATCGGCGCGTCGTCCGCGTTCAGTTCCGTCCCCGGGTTTTGCTCCGGCATGTCCTCATGCGTGTCGATCGTCATCCGATTCTCCTGTTGCAATAAATGAGGGGCGATCCGCACGTATGCCGATGCGCCGAAGACGGAGTGTATGGAGGGCTCTGGTGATTCGATGTGTTGGATGCGCATGCAAATGTGATGCGAAGCGCAGGAACGGTGATCTGGCCCGGATTGACCGGCAACCGCCAGGTGCGGTTTCGTTCTTTGCGAAATTCACCGGCACAAGTTGTGTTTTACGCCAGTCGGCGTGCACGGTTGCCTGCCTCTCTGTGGCGCGCCGATACAATCCGGCGACACGTGATCACGGGGAGATGAGTCGTGCGGGGAAGGATCCATGCTTTTGCAGCAGGCTCGATCACGCTCCTGCTGGCACTGCAGGGCGCGGCGCGCGCCGGCGTACCCGACCGCACGATCTCCATCGACGTCGCCGCACCGGCGACGGCGCGCAGCGGCTTCGAAACGTTCTCGGTGGGCTCGGACTATCCAGGCACCTTGCTGCGCGAAGACAGCCTCGCCCAGCTCAGGACGGTTCGTGAGGAACTGGGTTTCCGCTACATCCGCTTCCACGCCATCTTCCACGATGTGCTCGGCACCTATCGCGAGGAGCACGGCAAGCCGGTCTACGACTGGACGAAGATCGATGCGCTGTACGACAGGCTCCTGGGCATGGGCATCCGGCCCTTCGTCGAACTCGGTTTCACGCCGGAGGCGATGAAGAGTTCCGATCAGCGCATTTTCTACTGGAAGGGCAATACCTCGCATCCGGACCTGGCCAAGTGGGCCGCGCTGATCGAGGCCTTCGCGCGCCACCTGGAGCAACGCTACGGCCGCGCGGAAATCCGCCGCTGGTACTACGAAGTCTGGAACGAACCCAATCTCGCCGGCTTCTGGGAGGGCGCGGACCGGGACGCCTACTTCGCGCTGTACGACGTGACCGCGCGCGCGCTGAAACGCGTCGACCCGCAATTGAAGGTCGGCGGCCCCGCCACGGCCGGAGCGGCCTGGGTGCCCGAGTTCATCGCGCATGCGGCGAAAGCGGATGTGCCGCTCGATTTCATCACCACGCACACCTATGGCGTCGATGGCGGCTTTCTCGACGAGAACGGCAAGGAGGACACCAAGCTGTCGGCGTCGCCCGACGCCATCGTCGGCGACGTGCGCAGGGTGCGGCAGCAGATCCAGGCCTCGGCCCGTCCCGGCCTGCCGCTGTACTTCACCGAGTGGAGCACCAGCTACACCCCGCGCGATGCCGTGCACGATGCCTACCTCAGCGCGGCCTACATCCTGAGCAAGCTCAAGGCGGTGGACGGGATGGCGCAGGGCATGAGCTACTGGACCTTCAGCGATCTGTTCGAAGAGCCCGGACCGCCGACGGCGCCGTTCCAGGGCGGGTTCGGCCTGCTCAATCCGCAGGGCATCCGCAAGCCCGCCTACTTCGCCTACAAATATCTCAACCAGCTCGGCAAGCAGCAGCTGGCCACCGCGGACGCGGAAAGCATCGCCACCTGGGACGGCCGTGCATTCAAATTGCTGGTCTGGCATTTCCAGCAGCCCCGGCAGGCACAGAGCAACCGTTCCTTCTATACGAAGGTCACCCCCGCGGCGCCGGCGGCCAGCGTGCGGCTCAGCATCAAGGGCCTGCCGGCAGGGCATTACCGGATCACCACGCATCGCACGGGCTACGACGCCAACGATGCGTACACCGCGTATCTGCGGATGGGAGCGCCCGCGTCGCTGGACGCGGCCCAGCTGCAGAAGCTGCGCGAGCTTACCGAGGATCGTGCCGATACGGCCCGGCTGACTGTCGCCAGCTCCGGTGCCGGCGATGCGGTGATCTCCATGCACGACAACGACGTGGTGCTGTTCGAGCTTTCGCCGGAAGACACGCCCTGATCCTGCGCGCGCGGGCAGGCCGGCTTTCAGCCCGCCGCGAAGGGCGCTCTTCTCCGCCCGTGGCGGAGAAGAGCGTCGCAGCCGATCACTGCTGGGACGTGCCGTAGATGACGCCGCGCGCCTCGTCCGGTCCGAGGTACACCGTGCCGAAGGTGCGCGGATCGCCGATCACGAGGGCGACGCCGCCCCACTGGTGAAGCGCGTCGTTGATCTGCACCCAGGTCGCGCCGGCATTGACGGAGCGGAACAGGCCGGTGACGCCGTTGACGGTGCCGGACAGATAGACCGTGGGGTAGCGCGATCCGCTTACCGCCTTGCCGAAGCCGACCGAGGTCGCCGACGTCACGGCGGAAGCGTCGACGCGCGCCCAGCTGGCACCGTAGTTGGTGCTGCGATACAGGCCCGACGGCGTGGCGATCCAGACGTCGCCCGCCTTGGCTTCACCGGGCACGCCGGTCACGGCGGCGGCCTGGCTTCTGAGCCAGGACGGTACGGAAGGCAGTCCCGTGTTGCTGGACGCATGCCAGCTCACGCCCTTGTCGGTGCTGCTGTAGAAGCTGCCATTGGCGCTGTTCCAGGCATAGAACACATTGGTGCTGGCGCCGTCCGAAAGCATCTGCACGCCCACCGGCAGCGAAGCCAGTCCGCTGCCGCTGGCGCGCGTCCAGCTGGCGCCGCCATCGTTCGAAACCACCGGCGCGATATCGCTCGGCGCCCACGCGATGGTCTTGCCGTCGCCGGAAATGGCGACGGTGCCGCCGCCATTGGGGGAGCCGGCCTGGTTGGGGAAGCCGGTCCAGGTGGACCCGCCGTCGCGCGAAATGGAACCGTACGAGGTGAGGTTGCTGTTGCCGTGCTGGACGATGCGCACGATGGTCGACGGCGAATTCTTGGCGAAGTCCAGCCCGGTGCCGACGCTGTCGCCGCAGGTGGGGTTGTCGGGCTGCGCCAGCGGCGCCGCGGTCAGGCTGGTGTGCACGAAGCCGCAGACATCGCCGAGGCCGCTGAGCAGGTGCGGACCGGAGGTGGGCGACAGCAGCGTGATCACCGCGGTTTCCTCGATACCGCTGGCGCCGACCGACCAGTGCGTCGGCTTGCCCGCGTCGGCGGCGGTCAGGTCGAAAGTGGTCCACACGATGCCGCCCGTGCCGTACATGGCATGCGCCGGGTTGAAGGGATCGAGCGCCACCTGGCCCCAGTTGCCGAAACCTGCCTGCTTCTGGCCCGGCTCGACCTGCCAGGGCGCTACGCTGGCATCGCGGATCGCATAGGTGCCGGAAGTGGGCGTGCTGCCGTCCCAGGTGGCGCCGCCCACGTCGATCCAGCTGTTGCCGCCGTCGGTGCTGCGGTACATGGTGTCCATCGGCCACCAGTGGTCCATGGTCATCACCACCAGGGTGCCGGGATGCGTGGGATCGACCGACAGGCCGCTGTAGCCGGAGGCGTAGTTGAAGCGGTCGACCGGCGTGATGTTCTTCCACGTGTGCTGCACGGTGTCGTATTTCCACACCGCGCCGGAAGTCATGCCGCCGGGCCCGATCGCATACGTGTAGTTGCCGTTGCTGTCGGTGCCGTTGCCGTAGGTGACGTAGAGATTGCCGTCCGGCCCGATCTGGCCGCGCTGCGGCAGCTGGTTGGCGGGGCCGCCGGAAACCGGATTCCAGGTGGCGCCGGCATCGTTGCTCACGTAGAGCGTGACGCCGCTGCTCGCCGCGGCGCGCGTCGACACGCCGGCGTAGATGGTCCGGGTCGGCGTGCCCGCCGCTTCGCCGGCGGGCGCGAAGGCGATGAACACCACGCCGGCGCCGGTGCCGTCGCTGGTCAGCGCGGTGAAGCCGCTCACCTGCGACCACGTCGCCCCCTTGTCCTTGCTGGTCCACAAGCCGTTCTGTCCGGCGACCTGCACCGGCACATTGGAGTTGGCGGTGCTGTAGACGGCGTTGGAAGTGCCGTAGAAAAGCACCGAGCCGTCATTCGGGTCGACCTGCAGGCGTTCGCCGGCATTGCGTCCGTCTTCATTGCCGCCGACGCGGAAGCTCAGCGGGTGGGCGGTGAAACTCCTGCCCTGGTCGGTCGATACCAGCACGGCGCCATTGGCGGCCCAGGTCTTGACGTACAGGCCCGCCACCATGAAGAGCATGTTGGGATCGTGCGGATCGACGGCGATGCTCTCGATGCCGGTCCAGGATTGATTGGACGGCGCCGTCGAATCGTTCAGCGCCACCCATTTGCTGGATGTCGCATCCAGGCGATAGGCGCCGCCCACGTCGGTGCGCGCGTAGAACAGGCCCTGTTGTCCAGGGTGCGCGACGATGCCGTCGACATAGCCGCCGGCGACGATGCGCACATTGTTCCAGGTGTAAGGAATCTGTGCGGTCTGCGCGGAAAGCATCGCCGCATGCGACAGCGAAAGCATGGCGGCGCCACAGGTCAGCCCCCGGGCGATGGCTCGGTGTAAGCGCTTGTTCATTACCCCTCCAGATAGGTGTCAGATCAGGCCGCACCGTGCGTCGCAGGTATTTGCCGCCGGCGGATCGAATGCTTGTGCCGGCGCGATCGCGATGAGGATGTTCGGTGCGCGCTCGTTCGAGCGACGAGCAATGTACTTCGAAATGTTTCCGGAACACCGCGTGTCGAAGTCGATCGCGCGATGCGTTCCGGCATTCGTGATGCGCGGCACACAGTGCACTTGCGTGACGCTGACGAGATTTTCGATCACTAGTCATTTGGGGCCAAATTCGCGCTCTGGCTCACCGTTTGAAAAATTCGCGCGCATGCATCGTTGCGCGATCAAGTACTTTTTAATGCACGGAAACACCGCATTTTGCTGCGATGCCTGAAGCGGGCAACCAGCGTGCGGACGACTGATTCCGCAGGGGGAATCGCCACTGCCTACCGCATCGATGCACGCCGCCGATGCGCGCCGCGCGTTGGCTGCCTTGCCTGCGGGAAGGGCACTCCATCTCTCGCAAGGCATACTCATGAAGCATGCAGCAACGCGCATCATCGCCTCGTCCGTGGTCATCGCCAGCCCGTTCGGCTTCATCAATACGGCGCTGGCCAACTGCACCAGTCCCGGCGGATCGAACGCGACGGTGAGCTGCGACAGCACCGCGCCCAATCCCTATACCGCGCAGATCGGCGCCGGCAGCAGCGAAACCACCGTCACCACGGTCGACGTGCAGAATGGCGCCACCATCAATGTGGGCGCCACGCAGAACGCGATCAGCCTGGGCGACGATGCGCTGATCACGCTCCACGGCGGCGCGCTGGTCACCAACAGCCCGAGCGGCGGCAGCGGCAATGGCGGCGGCTACAACCTCGGCTACAACACGGTGGAGTTCCGCAACAACGGCAGCCTGGTCGTCAACGCCAATGCGCAGCTGACCCAGACCGGCAGCGCCGCCGCCAAGGCGGTCAACGCGGTCGGCTACGGCAACACCATCACCAATTACGGCACCATCAGCTCCCAGGGCGCGCCGGCGGTCTGGTTCCAGGACCAGGTGACGCAGGCCGGCGCAGTCAATACCGTGGACAACTACGGCACCATCCAGACCGGCGCGAACGGCGGCAACGCCAGCGCGATCGGCAACGCCGGCAACGGCGACGTGGCCGTGTTCAACCGCAGCGGCGCCGTGGTGACCGGCAATATCGCCTTCGCCGGCGGCAACAACGAGGTGACGCTGTATACCGGATCCAGCGTCACCGGCACGATCGACGGCGGCAGCGGCAGCGGCAGCAGCAGCCTGACCCTGGCGGGTGCGGATACCGGCACGCAGCAAGGCGCGCTGCTCAACTTCAGCACGCTCACCAAGGTGGACGCCGGAACCTGGACACTGGCCGGCGACATGAAGAACACCAGCGCGAATCCCGATGCGCAGCTGGGCATCTATGTGCAGGAGGGCACCCTGGTGCTGGCCTCCGACAACGCGGCGTTCAGCGGTTCGGTCGCGGTGTACGGCGATGCCATCTTGCAGCTGGGCGATGGCGGCGCGGCCGGCGGCATCAACGGCGACATCGCCAATGACGGCACGGTGGCGTTCGATCGCACCGGCACCTATGTGTTCGGCGGCAGCATTTCCGGCGCGGGCGGCGTCAACCAGCTCGGCAGCGGCACGGTGATCCTCAACGCCGACAATCCGTACACCGGCAATACCCAGGTGAGCGCCGGCACGCTGGCGGTGGGCGACAGCAGCCATGCGAGTGCCGCATTGAGCGGGGGCGGCGCCATCAGCGTAGCGGCCGGCGCGACGCTCGGCGGCTATGGCAGCGTCAGCGGCAGCGTGACCAGCGCCGGTACCATCGCGGTGGCCGATGCGTTGTCGGCACTGGGCAGCGCCAAGGGCAGCTTCACCGTCAATGGCAGCTTGAACAATAACGGCCTGGCGCAGGTGGGCGGCACCGGCACCGGCAACCGGCTGGTGGCATCGAGCTACGTCGGCGGCGCGGGCAGCGTGGTGGCGCTCAATACCTATCTGGGCGGCGACGGCTCGGCCTCGGACCAACTGGTCATCAATGGCGGCACCGCCACCGGCAGCACCGCCTTGCGCATCGCCAATGCGGGCGGCCCGGGCGCGCTGACCTCGGCCAACGGCATCCAGGTGGTGGATGCGATCAATGGCGGTACGACTGCCGTCAATGCCTTCACGCTGGCGAATTCGGTCGCGGCGGGCCCCTACGAGTATTCGCTTTATCGCGGCAGCACCGATGGCAGCAGTGCGCAGAACTGGTATTTGCGCTCGCAGCTGGATTGTTCGCTGATGCCGCAGGCGCCCGTGTGTGCGGCGCCGGCACCGGCACCGGCACCAGCGCCTGCGCCGGCACCAGCACCTGCACCGGTACCAGCGCCGGCACCAGCGCCGGCACCTGCACCTGCGCCTGCACCTGCACCTGCACCTGCGCCAGCACCTGCGCCAGCACCAGCGCCTGCGCCTGCGCCGGCACCAGCACCTGCACCTGCACCAGCGCCTGCACCTGCACCTGCACCAGCACCAGCGCCTGCACCAGCACCAGCGCCTGCACCAGCACCAGCACCTGCGCCTGCGCCGGCGCCAGCGCCAGCACCGGCACCGGCACCTGCACCAGCGCCTGCACCAGCACCGGCACCTGCACCAGCGCCTGCACCTGCACCAGCACCGGCACCAGCACCGGCACCGGCACCTGCACCAGCGCCTGCACCGGCACCAGCGCCCGCGCCAGCACCTGCACCTGCACCAAGCCAGGCAGCCGTTCCGCTCTATCGCCAGGAGGTGTCGCTCTATGCGGCCATTCCGTCGATGGCGCTGTCCTACGACCTGCACCTGGTGGACAACCTGCGGGAACGCGTCGGCCGGGAAGCCACGGCCGACGACGGCGGCGGCTGGACGCGCGTCATCGCGCAGCACGACCATCGCGATGGCGGTACGGCCGGCATCTATGGCAGCAAGGGCCCTCAATACAGCGACGACATGTATGCCCTGCAGGCTGGCATGGATCTGTATCGCGATGAGCAGGGCGGCAGCGGCGACGTTGCCGGCGTCTATGTCGCGCTCGGCCAGATCGCCGGCGACGTCAAGAACTTCACCGGCCTCAGCGCCGGCCGCGACCGCCTGCAGAACTACACGCTCGGCGGTTACTGGACTCATAGGGATCCCTCGGGGTGGTACACCGACGCGGTAGCGCAAGGCAGCAGCTACAAGGTCAAGGCCAGCTCCACCCGCATGGCGCCGCTGAAGACCGAAGGCCGCGGCCTTGCCGCCTCGTTCGAAGGCGGCTACCGGGTGCGGCTGCACGACGGCTGGGTGTTCGAGCCGCAGGCACAGCTGGTCTATCGCCATGCATCCTTCAACGACGCCGACGACGCCGCATCCAGCGTGTACTTCAGGAATGCCCGCGCGCTCGCCGGCCGCGTCGGCAGCGAAGTCGACAAGAGCTGGTCGATCGGCGGCACGCCGGCACATCCCAGGGCCTTGACCGCGTGGCTGCGCGCCGATCTATGGCGCGAATTCAGCGGCGATACGCAGGTGGCCTTCTCGACACCCGCGGCACCGATGAATTTCCGCACCGACCTGAAGCGCTCGTGGGTGAGCCTGCGCGCCGGCATGAGCGCGCAGCTGACGCGCAGCGTCTTCGTGTACGCCAGCGCCGGGCATGACTTCGGCGTCAACGATCACGGCAAGGGTTATAGCGGCAAGGCGGGGCTGCGCATCGACTGGTGACGACTTCCGCACGGCATGGATTTGCGCTGGCATCGATATCGATTTGGATATCTGCGAATGCCGATTCCGCATAGCTCTTCGGCCCGGTCGGCGACAGAGCGCAAAGAAAGCGCATGCCGTTTCTCAAAAACTACCATCTGCCCCTGAATGACATGGCGCTGTCCGGGCAGCTGGTGCACAACTGTTGCCGATTACTTCCCCCATCGTGCCGCTGACTGCATGTCCGGCGGCGATCAAGGTGAAAACTCATGAAGCAAACCAACCATCCCGAGCCCACTCCCCAGCTCGGTGCCGATACGCACGACCTCATCGATGACAGCTCTCGCCGCCGCTTCATCGGCGGCCTGGGTGCCGGCGCCTTGCTGCTCGGATTCGGATTCGGCGTGGGCGAAAGCCGCGCCCGCAGCCTTCCGCCATCGGGTTCCGCACCCGCGGGCAGCCCGCTGATCACCGGGCGCTTCAAGCATCCGGGCCTGCTGGCCGACGAAGACGATTTCGCGCGCATCAGGAACAAGATCAAGAACGGCGAGCAGCCGTGGACCAAGTGGTGGCAGAAACTGTGCGCCTCCGGCGACACCTCATTGACGGCCAAGCCCAATCCCCAGCCGGCGTGCTATCGCCAGGACGGAACGAAGTGGGCCCTGTACAGGGATACCCAGCGGGCATTCTGCCTTGCCTTGCGCTGGAAGATTTCCGGTGAGGAGGCTTACGCCAAGTCGGCCGTGGAAACGCTCGATGCGTGGTCATCGACCTTGAAGATCATCGGGACCGTTCCGCCAGGTTCCACCGCGCACGACGACCACACGTTCTATTTGATGTGCGGCATGCAAGGCCGCCAGTTTGCCAACGCCGCGGAAATCATGCGCACCTACTCGGGCTGGTCGGCGGCGGGCGTGGCGCGCTTCCAGGACATGCTGCGCAACGTATTCGTGGGCCCGATTTCCAAGGGACTGCACGGGCACCTGACCGACGGCGGCCTGTGGAGCTTCGCCAACTGGGACTATGCCGCGCTCGTCGGCACGCTGGCCATCGGCGTGTTCTGCGACGACATCGACCTGTACCGGCAGGCGATCGACTACTACACCGGCAACAATCACGGTGACGTGCACACGCAGTTCGGCAATGGCATGGCCATGCACAGCGTGTATTTCATGCATCCGGGCCACCTCGGCCAGTGGCAGGAAAGCGGGCGCGATCAGGGCCATTCCACGCTCGGCATGTCGCTGGGCGGCGACTTTCTCGAAATGGCGTGGAAGCAGGGCGACGATCTGTATTCCGCCTTCAACAACCGCTTCCTGGCCGGCGCGGAATACGTGGCAAAGTCCAATGTGCTGGACAAGAACGGCAAGCAATACGTAATGCCGTTCGCGCGCCAGTCCAGTCCCACCGGCCTGTTCACCGCCGCGGCCAACCAGTCCGGCCCTTCGTTGCGTGGTTGCTGGGAAACCATCTACAACCATTACGTCAACCGCATGGGCATCGACGCGCCTTACATCGCGCAGATGACGCACGACACCGAGTTCAGGAACCCCGATGGCGGCAGCGACGACATGCCGTACACCACGCTGTGGAGCCGGCTGGACGACTACGCCGGATCGCTGCGCGCGCCGTTCGGCGTATCGGGTTTCTGCAGCGAAGGCAAGGTGACGCTTTCGTGGTGGGGCGGCAAGGGCACGTTGTCCTATCTGGTCCAGCGCGGCAGCAGCGCGAACGGGCCGTTCAGCGTGATCGGCTCGGTCCCTGGGGATGCAACGCGCACCTTCAGCGACACGCCTGCACCAGGCGTGTGGTACTACCGGATCCAGGCCAGCAACGGCCTCAACCTCGTATCGCGTGCGGTACGCGTCGCGGTTCCCGGTGAATTGCGCTGCTCGATCGAGCTTACCGACGGCAGCGGCAACACGGCCATGGGCTGGGTCACCTCGCCCGAAGGCGAGCGGCTGCGCGGCGACGGCACGCTGATGAACGGTGCGAGCTGGGGCGCGGGCCGCCTGCCGGGCAGTGCTTCGCTGCTGTTCGACGGCAAGCAGTCGTACGTGCAGCTTCCGGCTGGAATGATGACGGACGTCGCCGATTTCACGCTGTCGATGTGGACCTTCGCCAATGCGCCGCTGCATTGGGATACCTGCCTGCTGTTCATGGGACTGGATGGCGGCGCCTGCATGTTTCTTGCGCCGCTGTCGGGCCGCAACGGCGGCAGGTTGCGCTTTGGCATCACCGCCTCGGGCGTCAACGGGACTCAGGCGGTCGAAGCCGATCAGGCCTTGCCATTCCGCCGCTGGGTGCACGTTGCGGTGACCTTGCGTGGCGGCACGGCCAAGATCTATATCGATGGCCGGCTTGCTGGCCGTGACGATTCCTTCGAGTTGTCGCCGCGCCAGCTGATCGATCAGAAAAGGCTGCTCGGCTGGGATGGGGGACATGCGTCCTTCGATGGACGCATCGAGGATTTCCGTTTCTATTCCATGGCCTTGAGCGACGCCCAGATCGCGGCGCTGGCCAAGTAACCGCACGCAACAGGCACAGGCGATCCCAGGGATCGCCTCTCCGCCCGGCAACGCGCCGGGCGGAGCAGGGGAGAGCATGAGCAAGTTGAAGCATTCGCCGATCTGGTGCGCCCTGGCGTGCCTGTTCGGGCACGGCCACGCAGCGGCATCGGATATTCCGCTGGACCTCGTCCAGCAGCCTGGCGGCGGCACCGCGCCGGCCTATCGCCTGGGCATCCAGGTCGGGCTCAATGGCGGCGCGCCGCGGGAATACCTGTTCGACACGGGCTCCGATTCGTTCAATATCGCCGTCGGTCACGATGGCGGCGCGGTGTCATGGTTCCCCGGCTGGAAGGCGTCCGCGAGCAACTCGCCCTACGTCTTCAGCTATGGCGACGGCACCACCGGCTATTGGCAGCAGAACACCACGGCCGCAAGCGTCCAGTTCTACAACCCGGGCACGGGAAAGCAGGTGTTCGGTGCGGCGCCGCCACAGGGATTGCCGGTGGCGGCGGTGCTCGATGCGGTGATGACCTCCGACCACTTCGCGCCGAACGTGCCCGGCGGTGACACCCAGGGCGTGCCCATCGCCACCGGCATGAACGCATCGGGCCAGCCGGTGACGATGTACCAGGACCTGACCTGGCAGCAGCAACTCGACCGGGACGCGGCACCGGAACAAGGACGCTTCCACGGCAGGTTCGGCGCGGGCGACTTCCTGTATGCGGGAGACAACGGCGGCGTGCCGGGCATGCTCACCACCACGGGCTACATCGTCGAGGCCAACGGCAAACCCGGCGCGCCCGGCGGCTGCGGGCAGGCATGCTTCGTGGTTGGCCTCACGCCCGCCTTGCGTGCGCAGTTCCTGAGCGTGGTGCCATGGGTGCCGGGGACGCAGCAGGGCACGTACCAGGAAACGTTCAATGTCTCCGGCGCGCACGCGGCGCAGCAGTTCGATACCTATTTCACGTACAGCTTGAACCATGGCGCCTACACGGCGAAGTTGCAGACGGTGCTCGATTCCGGCACGTCCGGGATCTACCTCAATGACAGCGGGCTGATCGCCAGCGAAACCGCGGCAGGGCATATCAACGCCAACGGCAACGAGGTCGCCGGAGTGGCGCTCGGCGCGGCCGGCGCGGCGCCCGGCGCCAAGACGGTGGCGATCACCACCGCGGATGACGGCAACGGCAATCCGCTCCATGTGGTGGGCACGGGCAACGCGGGCGCGCAGATTCCGTCCGGCACGGCGCTGTATGGCGTGTCGTTCTTCATGAACAACGCCGTGATGTACGACCTGGAGAACCAGGCCACGGCCTATACGCCGTTCTATGTGACGGATGCGCCGCTCTCGACCGGGCTGACGGTGACGCAGGCCATGGGGCCGCTCGGACTCGCCGGCGTGATCTCCGGCTCCGGCGCGCTCACGGTGGCCAATGGCGGCATCGCCAACCTGAGCGGCGCCAACACCTATACCGGCAACACGGTGATCGAGCAGGGCGGATGGCTGGGGCTGGCCGGGCCCGTGAGCATCGCCGCGTCGGCGGGCGTGCAGGCCGATGGCGCGTTCGACGTGTCGCGCGCTGCCGGCAGCGTCAATGTCCGATCGCTCTCCGGCAACGGCACCGTCTATCTGGGCGGCAATACGCTGGTACTGACCCAGGCCGGCGGCACGTTCGGTGGCCAACTCGCGGATGGCGGCCTCGGCGGCGGCACGGGAGCGGCGCTGAGCATCGTGAGCGGCGAGGAAGTGCTGGCCGGCGACAATCTCTACAGCGGCCCCACCAGCATCGGGCCGCAGGCCTTGCTCCATCTGCAGGGCGCCGTCAGCGGCTCGGTGCTCGATGCGGGCACGCTGATCGGCCATGGCCTGGTGCGCGGCGACCTGCGGGTCTCCGGCACGGTGGCGCCGGGCAACGCCGGCGGGACGTACCAATTGCTGACGGTCGGCGGCGCTTACACGCAGGCAGCAGGGGCCACCTATGTCGCGCAGTGGAACATGGCGCAGGATGGCGTATCCAGCCAGCTGCGCATCGGCGGCAGCGCGCTGCTGCAGCCCGGCGCAGTGCTCAGCCTGGTGCCTTCGGCGACATCGGTCGCGGCGTTTCAGGGTGTCAGGCGCTATACCTTGCTGACGGCCAATGGCGGCTTGAGCGGCACCTATA
Organism: Dyella marensis; assembly: GCF_049532885.1. NCBI lineage: Bacteria > Pseudomonadati > Pseudomonadota > Gammaproteobacteria > Lysobacterales > Rhodanobacteraceae > Dyella > Dyella marensis. The sequence continues at coordinate 2,507,375 of NZ_CP064029.1, read as the reverse complement.
CGGTTGTGGGCAATGCCGGCCTGAACGCGAATCTGAAAGTGGTGCCGGTCTATGACGGCGAGCACGTCTATCTGGATGTGTCGTACGCGGATGCCGCTGCACCGGCTCCCGCTCCTGCGCCCGCACCGCCACCGCCACCGCCCGCCTTCGCCGCGGCGGCGCATACACCCAATCAGGCGGCCGTGCTGGCGGCCATCCAGGACATGCCGACCGGCAGTGCGCCGTTCATGGCGCTGAGCAGCCTGCAGGGCGATGCGCCGTTGCGCATGGCCGCGGACCGGCTCTCCGGCGAGATCTACGCCAGCGCGCAAAGCGCCTATCTGGACGACACGCGCATCATGCGCGATGCCGTGAGCCATCGGCTTGGCCAGGCCGATCCGGACGCCGATGTCGCAGGCGCCGTTTCCGGCCAGCGGGTCAGAACCCAATCGAATGGCCTGGCCTGGTGGGGGCAGTCCGTTGGCTCGTGGGGGCGCATGGACGGGACGGCCAACAGCGCGCCGATGTCGCGCACGACCGGCGGTCTCCTTGTCGGCGCGGACATGCCGCTGGGCGAGGGCGGTCGCTTGGGGATCGTCGGCGGCCGTACGCGAACCGCGCTCGGCGTGCCGCAGCGCGGCTCCTCGCTGTCCAGCAATGACGACTACGCCGGTCTTTACGCGGGCGGCTCGGTCGGCGCGCTGGCCTTGGGCGCCGGCGCCGATTACACGCGGCATCGCGCGGACACCACCCGTCGCGTGGCGGTGGCCGATGCCGGCGGCAGCCTGTACAGCAGGGCGGCAGCGCATACCGCGGAGTTCTATGGCAATGCCGCTTATCGGATAGCCGTGAACGACACGGTCGTCGAGCCGTTCGCCCAGGCGGCCTATGTCAAGCTGGCCACGGATTCGTTCCGGGAGCGCGGCGGCTCCGTGGCGCTGGCGGTCAGGAGCAATCAGCGCGCAGTGGTCTACACCACGCTGGGTACGCGCGCGGCCACGCACTTCGTGTTCCAGGGCGATGCGTTCAACGCCTATGCCAGTGCCGGATGGCGCCATGTCTCCGGTGACCTGAAGGCGCGCAGCTCGCTGGCTTTTGCCGATACCGGTGCGTTTGCCGTGTATGGATTGCCGATCGCGCGCAACGCTCTTGCGTTGAGCGCAGGCGTCGACGTGGCGGTAAACAGGAGCGTCAGGCTTGGCGTTTCGTACGATGCGCAGCTCGCCTCGCATACGAAGGATGCGTCGCTCAGGGCACAGTTGAGCTGGCGATTCTAGAGCCGGCGCGCAGCCGCAGCACACCGAGGAGCCGCGGAGCGCGGACGAAGCCCGCACTCCGCGGCCTGGTCAGTCAGGCCGGGTCAGATCAGTTGCACAGATCGCGCTGGAAATCCGAGAGCGAACTGCTCCACTGCGAGTGGTTCATGTCGCCCATGATGTCGATGATGACGTAGTCGGGATTGGCGCTGTTGACGAAGTTCTGCTTGGCCTGGCGTGCGTTGAAGTTGAATCCGGCAGCGCGCGGATCGGTGGACTGCCAGGTGTAGTACTTGCAGGAGCCGCCCTCGCGCCGGCCCGCATCGGGGTTCGGCACGATGGACATGGTCTGGCGGCCGTTGTGCCGCGCCCAGTTGATCGCTTCCCACGCGGCCTTGGTGGCGTTGGAATCGTTCCACGGCACGCTGGCGCTGACGATCGGCATCTGGGCGGCGTTGTCGTTGTGCTGCGCCTGGGCGCCGGCCCAGCAGCCCAGGAAGTCCGGGATGCTCAGCCAGGTCTGGAACGCGGCGATACCGCGGTCGTCGTTTTCGGCCTCGGGGTCGTTCGAGTAAGCGGTCAGCTCGCCATCGTTGATCTGCGGAATGATCTTCAGCCCGTTCAGATGGTTATGCCAGGCGTATTGGTAGCAGGTGTCCGCGCCGTTATAGCGAGTATCGTTGAACAGCGCCTTGCTGGCGAAGAACTTCAGGTAGACCGAATTCCTGGCGCCGCGGGATGCCCAGTTCTGGACGATCTGGCCGGCCTTTTTCAGGATGTTCGGGTCCTGGATGTCGAGGATGATCATGAAGTCCCTGCTGCGCAGGATGTCGCCTCGATTGGCATTCAAGTAGCCCAGCAGGCCGTCCAGCGTCTGCATGTACGAGCTGAAGTCGCCGTCCGCGCCCCAGTTCACGATCTGGCCGTTCTTGCCGTAGACCTTGAGCTTGGTGTTCTGCCAATGATGCGCGTTGTCCTTGTCCACCCAGTGGGCGCCCGGCGGCCTGCCGCTCAGCGCGCCGTCGATCGGGTTGTAGTTGCCGCCGGCGAAATCGTCGCGGGTGGTGCGATTGGCGATCTGGTCGTGCGTCACCATGACCTGGCCATCGGAGGAAAGCCGCAGATCGAGCTCGACGCCCTTGAGCCCCATGTCGTAGGCGCGCTGAATGGCGAAAAAGGAGTTTTCCGGCAGATTCCAGCGATCGGTGGCGTCGTGAAAGATGCCGCGATGGGCCACCAGATGCGAGGCCGAGGCCAGGCTGGGCGCGAGCAGCGCCGTGGCAACGGCGGCCATCAGGCATTTGCTGAACTTATTGAGCGAAAGCTTCATAAACGAACGAACTCCAGTCGGTGGATAACGGTTGAAGGTTGGTTTTCGGTCGGGCATCGGTAAAACCAGGCACGCGGACGCCCGCAACGGCGCGAAGCGTCGAAGTTCGATTTCGATAAGCGGGTGGACATCCTTGTCCTAATGTTTTGTGGCGGCCGCCATGCCCGTTCGGGCCGCTTTGCGGTACTCGATTTACGTGAGGCGGCTAGAAGCCTCGCGATTAATTCGGGTGGCGATTCCTTTAATTGTGACGAGCTTTACTGCGCAGCTATTGAGCGTTTGGAAGGTGGCCTAATTACGCGGCCGGCGACATGTCCAATCAGGTCAATATCTGCTTTGAAGCGGAAATTGCGGAGGGATGCTCAAGCGCTGTTTCTGATCCGCGCTGTCGCTGGAAAATGTCATAATCGCGCCGCGTTGAATTCCTGGTGCAATGTCTTCTTTCGAGCCATCAATGGCCTGATGGAATAGCGGTAAAACAAAAAACCTCAAGCCCGTCATTCCGGCCTGCGCCGGAATGACGCCTTGTAGCAAGTGGCCGGCCACCGCGCCATGCGCGATGGCAGCCATCGGCTCTACGTATTCACTCGAACAGCCGCTCCTTCAGCGGCACCAGCGCGGCACCGATCGCCGACGCATCGCCATTGGTTTCGGCCAGCACCAGCCTGGGGCGGTCGGGCCCCATGCCATAGCGATGGATCTCCAGAAAACAGGCGCGTTCGATCAGCATGCGGCCCAGCGGCAACGGCAACTGGCCGCCGAACACGATGGCTTCCGGATCGAACAGGCCGGCCAGCGCATTGATGGTGCGGTTGAGCGCGGGCAGGCTGCGCTGGATCCAGCGCTCCACGCCGGGCCAGGTGGGATCGAAGCGCTGGCGCAGATCCTCCACCGAATCCACCATCACGCCGTGGGCCCGCAGCTCGTCCATCAGCGAGCGCAGGGTGGGGCGGTGCATGGCTTCCTCGGTGGTGAACAAGGTGAGCTCGCCGGCATTGCCATGCGTGCCGAACAGGGGCTTGCCGTCGAGCACGATGCCCGCGCCGAAACCGTAGTTGAAGGCGAGGTAGGCGAAGTTGCGCGCCCACAAGCCGGCACCCAGCAGGCTTTCGCCGATGGCGGCGGTGGTGGCGTTGTTTTCCAGCCATACCGGCAGGCGCAAGGCCTCTTCCAGGATCGGCGCCAGCTCGATCAGCGACCAGTCCTGCAGCGGCTCGGAGGCATTGACCTGGCTGCGGCCGGCGATAAAGAAACCGGCGATCGCCACACCGGCGCCGATCAGGCGCTCGCGCGCCACGCCGTTGCGCGCCAGCATGCGCTCCAGCGCATCGACGATGGCGGCCAGCGAGGCCTTGCGATGCGTGGGCGGCGTGCGGATATGCACCTCTTCCAGCACGCGGCAGCCCAGGTCGGCCAGGCACAGCGTGATCGAATCGGTATTGATCGAAATGCCCACGCTGCAGGCCGCCTCGCGCACCAGTTCGATGCGCGGGCTGGGCTGGCCGCGCCCGTTGGGGATGGCGGCGCCGGCGCGCAGCAGGCCGCGCTCGATCAGCTGTTCGACCAGGCGATGCACCGATTGCTGGGCCAGATCGGTCTCGGCGGCGATGGCCGCGCGCGCGATCGCGTCATGGCGGCGCACGATGTTCAGGATCATGCGTTCGCTCGGCGACAGCGCCAGTTCGCCCGGAGGTTTCGCGCGCGGCGCCTTCGCCGCGGTGCCTGCCGATTTTTTCCTGGTGGTGCTCATGGCCTCAACCGACCTCCGGATGCGATAAACGTGGCGCGCCCTGGGCATGGCCGCCGGCCAGCAGGATAGACCAGCAGGGCATGGCTGCCTGCATCAAGGCCGGCGTGCCCGCGGCGACACTCACCGTGTCCGCCTCGGCGGAAACGGTGGATTCGACCAGCAGCCCGGCTTCGCGGCACAGCGCCATGCCGGCGGCGATGTCCCAGGTGTGGGTGCGATCCTCGAAGTAGCCATCGATATAGCCGAGCGCCGCGAAGCCCAGGCCCACGCTGGCGCAGCGATAGCGGGCGCAGGTCCACTGGTGCTGCCGCAGATGCGCCTCGAGCGCCGCCGTCTGCGCGACATCCCAGCGCGCATTGCCGCCGATCGCCGCCACGCGCACCTCGGGAAACGGCACCGAGCGCCTGGCCGGCTTGCCGCCGACGAACAGGCCCAGGCCCGCGGCGGCGGCCAGGCTCATGCCCAGCGCGGGATAGCAGATGGCGCCGACGACGGGCTCGCCATCGCGCACATATGCCACGGCCACGCCCCACAGCGGCGAGCCGCGCAGGAAATGGCTGGTGCCGTCGATGGGGTCCAGCACCCAGCCGCAGGCAGCCGCCTCGCCGCCAAGCTCCTCGCCGACGATGGCTTCGCCGGGGACGTGCAGGGCCAGCTCGTCGCGCAACCGGCGCTCCACCGCGGTGTCCGCCTCGCTGGCGAAATCCATGCGTCCCTTACTGCTGGCGGCCAGCTGTTCGCGCGCGCCGAAATAGCGGCGGGCGAGCTGGCCGCCGCTTTCGGCCACGCGCATGGCGAGGGTCAGGCGCGCCGGCAGGCCGATCATGCGGCGGTCTCCGCGCCATCGCCGGGTAGGCGTTCGCCGGTAGCCGGATCGAAGCGGCGGATCGCGGCCGGCGGGAAGCCCAGGCACAGCATCTCGCCGGGTCGATACGGGCGCCGGCTGCCGTCGATGGCGAGGGCGCGCTGGCCGCCGATGCGCGCATAGACCACCCGATGGCTGCCGAGATCTTCCACCGCTTCCAGCGTGGCGGCGATGCCGCCCGGCACGTCCAGCACGATCGCCTCCGGGCGGATGCCGAGCACCACCGGCATCGCCTGGCTGGCGTGCTGGCGCATGCGCAGCCGGCCGCCGTGCTCGATGACGGCGTGATCGCCTTCGTGCCACGCGTCCAGCATGTTCATCGGCGGCGTGCCGATAAAGCCGGCGACGTACGCCGTGCGCGGCTGGTGATAGAGCGCCATCGGCGTATCGGCCTGCTCGACGCGCCCCTGGTTCAGCAGTACCACGCGGTCGGCCAGGGTCATCGCTTCCACCTGATCGTGCGTGACGAAGATCGTGGTAGCGCCGATCTCGTCGTGCAGCCGGCGCAGCTCCACGCGCATGTCGTGGCGCAGCTTGGCATCGAGATTGGACAGCGGCTCGTCGAACAGCAGCACGCGCTGGCGGCGCGCGATGGCGCGGCCGATGGCGACGCGCTGGCGCTGGCCGCCGGACAGCTGCGCCGGCTTGCGCTCAAGCAGGTCGCGCAGGCCCAGCAGCTGCGCCGCCTCGCCGATGCGCCGCTCCCGCTCGGCGCGTTCGAGGCCGGCCAGCTTGAGCGCGTAGCCGATGTTGTCGCGCACGCTCATATGCGGATAGAGCGCGTAATTCTGGAAAACCATGGCGCAACCGCGGTCCTGCGGCGCCATCCGCGTCACGTCGGCGCCGCCGATGCTCACCGTGCCGTGCTCGGCTTCTTCCAGGCCGGCAATCACCCGCAGCAGGGTCGACTTGCCGCAGCCGGACGCACCGAGCACCACGGTGAACGCCCCTGCGGCAAATTCGAGATCGAGCCGGTCGATGACCGCGCGCTGGCCGTAGCGCTTGCACAGGCCGCGCACCTGGATGGCCGCGCCGCTCACTTGCCCGCTCCGGTCACGCCGCGCACGAACCAGCGCTGGGTCAGGCCGATCACCAGCAGCGGCGGCGCCAGCGCGATCAGCGCGGCCGCCATCACCAGGTTCCATTCCGGCGGCTGGCCCGTTTCGGTGGGCAGGAAGCTGGCGATGCCAAGCGCGATGGTGCGCATCTCAGGGCGGCTGGTGGCGACGAGAGGCCACATGTAGTCCTTCCAGGTAGTGAGAAACACGATGGTGCCGAGCGCGGCGAAATTCGCCTTCGACAGGGGCAGCAGGATGTCGACGAAGAAGCGCCATGCGCCGGCGCCATCCATGCGCGCCGCCTCGGCGAGCTCCGCCGGCACGGTGAGGTAGAACTGGCGGAACAGAAAGGTGCCGGTGGCCGAGGCCATCAGTGGCAGCGACAGGCCGGCATAGCTGTCGAGCAGGTTCAGCGACACGCGCAGGTGCAGTCCGGTGCAGGCCGCGAGCACCGCGCGCAGCGGTTCGAGCAGATCGGAGGCCACGGCGTAAGTGGGCACGATGCGCACTTCCAGCGGCAGCAGCAGCGTGGCGAAGATGCCCCAGAACACCACGTGGCGCATGCGCGAGCGGAAGTACACCACCGCGAATGCGCTGGTCGAAGCCAGCGCCAGTTTGCCGGCCACCACGATCAGCGCCACCACCAGGCTGTTCAGCAGCATGTGCCCGATATCGGCGCGATGCAGCACCGCGGCGAGGTTCTCCAGCAGATGCCCGCCCGGCGCCAGCGCCAGGCCGTGCAGCAGGATCTGCCGGCTGGTCACCGAGGCCGAGCACAGCGCCAGGTAGAGCGGCCCCAGCGCAAACACCAGACTGAGCATCAGCAGCAGCAAGGTGAGCAGCTTCAGTACGGGATGGCGTTCGATCACCGGAAGCCCTCCTGCCGCGCGCGGCGTTCCATGGCCGCGAACTGCGCCGCGATGGCGGCAAGCAGCAGGAGCATCAACAGCATCGACAGCGCCGAGGAGCCGGACAGGTCCAGCCCGACGAAGCCGTCGCGATAGGCGCGGTAGGCCAGGATGCCGGTGGCGCCGCCCGGGCCGCCCTGCGTCATGGTGTCGACGATGGCGAAACTGTTGGTGATGGAATCGACCAGGTTCATGGTCGCGACGAAGAACAGCTGCGGGCGGATCATCGGGATCTGGATATCGAGCAGCCGGCGCAGCGGCCCGGCGCCGTCGATCGCCGCCGCGGCCAGATAGTCGGCGGGAATCGAACGCAGCGCCGCCACCAGCACGATGAAGTCGAACGGAATCTGCGTCCAGGCAAAGGCGGCCACCACCAGGGCCATGGCCTGCGCGCCATCCAGATGCGGCTGCCAGACATGCGGCCACAGCCGGTTGAGGTAAGCCATCGGCCCGATGCCCGGGCTGGCGGCGGCACGCAGGATCACGCCCAGCACGGAGCCGGCGACGGCGTACGGCCAGATCAGCAGGTAGCGGAACAGCTTGCCGCTGCGGCGATGGAATTCCACCATCCATGCCAGCGCCAGCGCCGCCGCCACCGACAAGGCGACACCGCACAGGGAAAACACGGCGGTGCTGAGCAGCGATGCGTAGAGACTGGCGTCGCCCAGTTCACGCCGGTAGTTGTCCAGGCCGACGAAGCGCGTGCAATGGCCGAACGGGCACTCCAGGTGCAAGGACCACCAAAGCCCCTTCCAGCTCGGCCAATAGAAGAACCACGCGATCAGCACCAGCTGGGGCAGGCCGAGCGCCAAGGGCATCCAGCGGCCGTGAAAGCGCGCGCTGGCCTTCATGGCTGGCTCCGTGCCGTGCCGGCATAGGTGGCCTGGAAGCGCGCGAGCAGCAGATTGCCGCGCGCCTGCGCATGCGCAAGGGCGTCGTCCATGCTTTGCCGCCCGGCCAGGGCGCGCTGCACTTCCTCCTGCCAGATCAGCCGGAACAGCGACATGAAGCCCAGCCGCGCGCTGGCGCTGTAGGCATTGCCGGGCAGGGCCATCGAGGCCAGGCCGACGCGGATGGCGGCCGGCTCGCCCAGCGGCGAGGCTTCCAGCTGCCGCTGCGCCTCGCGCGTGAGCGGCAGATAGCCGGTGCGCGCGGAGAACAGCCGTTGCTGCCGCGGCTCGCGCAGATACGCCAGAAACCGCGCCGCCGCCGGATAGACAGCGGCAGGCTTGCCCTTGAATACCCATAGCGACGAGCCGCCGATGGTATTGCCGTAGCGGGCGGCGCCGGCATACGCCGGCAACGGCCCGACCTCGGCGTCGACGATGCCGGCCTTGAGCACGATGGCATACGAGCCGGTGGAGTCGAGCGACAGCGCGCATTCGCCATCGGCAAAGGCCAGGGGCTGATCGCCGGCATGCGTCAGCACGGCGGGCAGCAGCAGCCCTTGCGCATGCCAGCGCGCCACGTCGCGCATGTAGCGGCGGTGGATGCCGTCGGCAAACGCATAGCGCGCGGCAAGACCGTCGCGCCCATTGCCGGCGCTGGCGATCGGCGCACCGGCCGCGGCGTTGACCTGGTCCAGCATCTTCCATGGCGTGAAGTCGGCGACGGCGGGGCAGCTTTCGCCATGCGCCTTGAGCGCCCGCAGGGCCTGCTCGAACGCTTCCCAGGTCCGCGGCAGCCCGGGAATGCCGGCTGCCGCGAGCTTGCCGCGGTTGCCGTACAGCACCAGGGTGGAGGTGCCGAACGGCTGCGAGAACAGGCGGCCGTCCGCGGCGGCATAGTAGCGGCGGATGCCGTCCAGGTAATCGGCGTCGTCGACGGCCTGGCCGTTGTCCTTCATCAGCGCATCCACCGGGTAGATGGCTTCGCTGTGCAGCATGTCGGCGGTGCCGATGTCGTAGATCTCCACCAGCGCGGGGGGCTGGCCGGCGCGATAGGCCGCCACTGCCTTGCGCAGGGTCTGCTCGTAGGTGCCTTGCGACAGGCAATGCACGTGGTCCTGCGGGTGGGTCGCGTTGAAACCGTCGCAGAGCTCGTCGATGGCCTGCGCGTACAGGCCGCCATGCGCATACCAGAATTCGACCTCCGCGGCCCGGCCGGCCAGCGGCGCCGCGGCGGCGAGCGCCCACAGCGCGCAGGCAAGCCGGCGTGCGGCCGCGCGGCCGATCATGCGCCGTGCTCCTGCCGCCGCAGCAGGAAACGATTGTCGAAAGCCAGCATGTCGTTGAACGTGCAGAACTCCGGGGCGCCAAGCGCGATGACGCCGAGCGGCGCCACCAGCTCGCTGTACAGCTGGCTATGCACGGCCAGGGCCTGCTTCACCGCATCCAGGCTCAGCAGCTTGATGAGATAGGAGTGCGTGATGTGGAACGCATAGCTGTCGTGCCACGGCGTGCGCATGCCCAGGTGCTGCGCCAGGCGATCGCGCAACCCGCGCAGCTTGTGCGCTTCCGCGGCATCGGCCGGCACCAGGCGCATCGCGCCGATCATCAGCTGCTGGCCGGGTTCGTCGAGCTTCATGCGCAGGGGCAGCTCGCAGCCCAGGTCGAACGCGCGCAGCTTGCCGTCCATATGGCGCGTGCATTGGGCCATCGTCGCATTGAGCGGCAGCGCCGCCGGCCAGCGCTCGCGCGTGCGGGCAAGATCGTTGACTCCCTCGAATACCGTCATGTGGTAGCTCTCCGGCGGCAGCATCGCCAGGGCGTCGGCATGGGGAGCGGCGCCGATCCGGTCGCGCACGGCGGTCAGCGCATCCGACAGCGGCGTGAACAGCGGCACGTGGCAGAGCAGCGTGTTGCCCGGAAAGCGCAGCACATGGCCGTGCGCATCGAACTTCTGGTCCAGGTGGGTAAGCGGCTGGTGGTACTTGCTGAGCATGATGAGTGTCTGCAGGGGTGGCTGGAGAAGCCGATGGCTTCAGGCGGCGCGGAGCGCGTTCACAGCGAATGCGGGGTGTACTTCACGCCCACCCAGTAGGTACGGCCGATCGAGAAGCTGTCCTTCAGCAGGTCGTGCGCCGGCCCGGTGACGCTGGTCACCGGCGAGCGGGTGAGGTTGGCGATCTCGAAGAAGGTCTGCACATCGCTGCCGACGTTGCGGTACAGGCGCAGGTCGATCTCCTTGCGCGCCTTCCAGTACACGTCCTGGCTGGGCAGGGCGCTGTCGACCAGGCGCAGGCTGCGCGAGGTCCAGTGATAGCCCAGGTCCACGCCGGTGCCGCCGCGGTGGTAGAACACGCTGAAGTTGCGGATCTGGCCGGGCTGGTTCACCAGGCCGTCGATGACGCGCGTGGCGCCCGACGAGGTGACGGCGTCCAGGCGTCCGCGCAGGAAGGTCGCGTTGCCGCTGTAGCCGGCGCCGGCCAGCCAGGGCGCAAGCCACTCCAGGCTGCCGTTGGCGAAGTTGAGTTCCGCGCCATTGAGCTGCGAGCGCGAGGCATTCATCGGCTGCGCAATGGCGGCGATGCGGTCGGCGCCGCCGAAGAACACGCTGCCGACGCTGTTGAGGGTGTAGATCTCGTCGCTGATCCGCTTGTGGAACAGCGCCGCCGACAACAGGCTGTCGTGCGGCAGGAACCATTCCGCCGAGCTGTCCAGGTTGAGCGACTGGCGCGGCTTGATCGCCGGATTGCCGCGCGTCACGCCGATGCTGCCGTCGGTGTTCTGGCTATAGGTGGTGTTGGGCGCGTAGGCGTCGTAGGTCGGCCGGCCGATGGTCTTGCTGGCGGCAAGCTTCAGGCGCACGGCGTCGGTGGCGTTGAAGACCAGCGAGGCGGCGGGCAGGGTGAAGCGGTACTGCGAGCGCAGGGTCTGCGGCTGCCATTGCGTCGCGCCGCCCACGATCTGCCGCACGTTGCCGGTGGTCGACAGCCAGGTGTCGTCCTGGCGCAGTCCGGCCAGCACGCTCAGGCGTTCGGTCTTGTAGCTGCCCATGAGGTACGCGGCGGCGGTGTCCTCGGCATGGGAGTAATTGCCCTGCAGGCTGTTGGCGGCGTTGCTGGCGTAAGCGGCGGCGTGCGTGCTGGCCGCCAGCTGCGCCCAGGACTGGCGCGGGTCGATCTGCAGGAAGGGCAGGTTGCTGCCGGGCAGCGTCCCGCCGATGCTGCCGGCGCCGGCCAGCGTGTCGCCGGGCGACGTGGCGACGAACTGCTGGTAGAACTCGTTGTAGCGATGTTGCAGCCGGCGCGCATCGACGCCGGCGGCGTAACCGAAGCCGCGGGCGTCGCCGTCCAGGTTCTGGCGGAAATCCAGCTTCAGGTCGCCGACGCTGTCGTCGATGCTGATGGTGTCGTGGCGCCAGTACACCGCATTGAAGTTGTTGAGGTCGGCGAAGCCGGCCGGATTGGCCAGGCTGACGCCGGGCAGGAAACCCGAGGTGTCGTAGCTCATGGCCAGGCCGGGCGTGCCGGTGATCGCCACGCCGCCGGCGCCGTTGTACTTGAATGCGCCGTAGGCGTACTTGCTCAGGGCGACGGGATTGCGGTCGCTCGCGGAGGAATACGAGGCGCGCGCGGACAGCAGCTTGTCTTCGCCGATATGCCAGTCGAAACCGCTCTGGGCGAAGCGGTCCTCGCGCTTGAGCGTGCCCTGCATCCGGCCGACCTCCGCCTCGCCGCGCGCGAAGGCGCCGGTGCTGGCGGTCTGGCCGAGCACGGGATTGGGGCCGGTGGAGCGGCTGTCGTCCAGGAACACTTCGTTGCGAGAGGAATGGACTGCCTCGGCGTTGGCGCCGAACGACAGGAAGCCATACAGGTCCGGCGCGAACTGCGCCTCCAGCTTGCCGTCCAGGCCCTTGCGCTGCAGGTTCTCCGGAAAGCGCCAGTACTTGAACTGCTGCGGCACCGGGATCCCGTTGCCGAAGGCGGGGCCGCCGGTGGCCGGATTGTTGGCGTTGGCGCCGTTGGCGCCGTAGTAGTTGTAGAAGATGTTGTCGCTGGTCATGCGGCCCAGCGAATACAGATTGCGGTTCTCGACGTTGGCCGCGAGCACCAGGCCCAGCCAGTGGTCCGGGCCGAACGTGGCGCTGAATACCGCATCGCCTTTCCGCCCCAGGCCCTGGTTCGCCGACAAGGCCTTGCCGGTGCCGGTCGCGTGGCCGAGTGCCGCCGTCACGCTGGCATAGGTGCGCCCCTGATGGTCGAACGCGCTGCGCGTGACGATATTGATCGAGCCGCCGACGGCGTTCGGGTCCTGGTCCGGCTGCCAGGTCTTGTACACGTCCACTTCCTGCACCAGCGAGGCCGGCAGCAGATCGGTACGCACGCCGCGGCTGACCCGGTCGGTGGTCGCCATGGGCGCGCCATCGAAGCTGATGTTGTTGTAGCTGGCGTCGAGGCCGCGGATGGCGATCTGCTGCGCCTCGTCGCGGCCGTTGACGTTGTCGGAGTTGAAGCTGGCCGATACGCCCGCCACGCGCTGCACGGCCTGCGGGATATTCAGGCTGGGCAGCGCCTGGATCTGTTCGCTGGTGGCCGCGTCCATGACGCGGTCCTGGGTCTGCTTGGCGGCGATGGCGATGCCGATCGGCGCCAGTTCGCCGCTGACCCGCACATCGGCGAGCGTCTTGGCCTTCGACGGTTCGGGCGCGGTGCCGGGTGCGGCGCCGGTTTCGCCCGCCAGGTTCACGCCCGGCAGGGCCGCCAGAATCGCCATGGCCAGCAGGGACAGCCGGCGGCCATGCGGTCGTTCGGTGCGCTTGAGCATAAGGTTCCCGTGCTTCGGATGAGGGGCGCGGCGGTGAGGTCGCCAGCGCGGACCGGGGAACAATATCACTCACCATGTGTCATATTATTTACAATCCTGGCGGACAAGGAAAAGTCCCGCTTCGCCCGCGTCGAGGCCTGAAAAGACCTTGAAAAATAGCCGTGTCGATGGTGTGCGCAGAACCGCCTCAGAGCGGAGTGTCGCCATCGGGCGACCGATCGCATCGCGGCCGGGGTAATTAAGTAACTTTATGAGTAATATTGCGCCGCGCAATGTCGCGCACTTCCGGGCAGGCAAGCATGGCGTTTCGCCTCGACGATCGTTGGGTATGGGATTTCTGGTTTGCGCAGGACGGCGGGCGCACGCACCTGTTCTTCCTGCAGGCGCCCAAGTCGCTTGGCGATGCGAACAAGCGCCACTGGCATGTGTCGATCGGGCACGCCGTCTCGGACGACCTGGTGAACTGGGCGGAGCAGGAAACCGCGCTGCGGCCGGCGGCATCCGCCGCGTGGGACGACTACACCACCTGGACCGGCACCGTGCTGCGGGCGCCGCAAGGGCACTGGCTGATGTTCTACACGGGGACCTCCCGCGCAGAACAAGGCCTGATCCAGCGCATCGGCCTGGCCACCTCGCCGGATCTGCGGCGCTGGGAGCGCTCGCCGCGCAACCCCGTCCTGCAATTGCCCGACAACCGGCTTTACGAAACGCTGGACCGGGACGCCTGGTACGAACAGGCCTGCCGCGACCCGTGGATCTTCCCCGACCCGGACGGCCGCGGCTGGCACATGGTCTTCACCGCGCGCGAGCCGGACGGCCCGAGCATCGGCCGCGGCGTCATCGGCCACGCCACCTCCGACGACCTGGAACAATGGACGCTGCAGCCGCCGCTGTTCCGTTCGCGCGTGTTCGCGCATATGGAAGTGCCGCAGATCTTCTGCTGGCAGGGGCGCTGGTATTGCCTGTTCTGCACGGCCGCGAACCTGATCGACAGCGATTACGCCCGCGGCGCGATGTCCCGGCCGATGACCGGCACGCACTACCTGATGGCGGAGCATCCGCTCGGCGAGTGGCGCCTGGTGCCGGGAGATTTCCTGGTGGGCGATCCGGCCGGCAGCCTGTATGCGGGACGGGTGCTGCCGGCGCCCGATGGCGGCCTGCGTTTCATGGCCTTTCGCAAGAACGGCGCAAACGGTGCGTTCATTGGGGAGCTGTGCGATCCCATGCCGGTGACGGTCCGAGCGGACGGAACCTTGCAGGTGGATACGGCGGCCGTTCCCGCCGCTGATAGATTTTGTAATGCCGATCCGCAAATAAGTTAATCGGCTCCTTTGCTATATATCGCCGCTTTCCGGACTGGCGGGAGAGGCGGCATGCGTCATCGGTTTCTGACATGGGCTTTGGGCGCTTCGCTATGCGCGTGCACGGCCGGTGCGCTGGCCGCGGGTTCGAACCATCGCGGCTGGGTGGACGCCTGGTCCGCCGTCCCCGACACCGCCGGCCCCGCGCTGAACGACCAGACCGTGCGCCAGATCGTGCGGATCAGCGCCGGCGGCTCGGAGTTGCGCATCCGGCTGTCCAATCTGCTCGGCAATGCACCCGTTACGCTGGGCCCGGCGCACGTCGCGCTGCATGCAAGCGGCGCGGATACCGTGCCCGGCAGCGATCGCCCGCTGCTGTTTCAAGGCCAGCCCACGGTGACGATCGCCAAGGGCGAAAGCGTCTTGAGCGATCCGGTCAAGCTGGATATGCGGGCCCTGCAGGAACTGGCGGTAAGCCTCTATGTGCCGGCCGCCGAGCAATATCGCGCCTCGACCGCGCACAATGCCGGCCAGGCCACCGCCTACATCACCGAAAGCGGCGACGCCGGTGCGGCAGCGGCATACCCAAGAGAAGAGGTGAGCGGCATGCGCTTCTTCCTCACCGACGTGGAGGTGTCCGGGCCTGCCGCCAAGTCCACGATCGTCACCTTCGGCGACTCGATCACCGACGGCGCCGGCTCCACCCAGGACGCCAACACGCGCTGGCCGGATGCCCTGGCCGAGCGCCTGCAGGCCGAGCCCAGGCTTGCATCCATCGCCGTGGCGAATGCCGGCATCGGCGGCAACCGCATCCTGCATGACGGCTACGGACCCAGCGCGCCGTCGCGCTTCGATCGCGATGCGCTGGACAAGCCGGGCGTGCGCTGGATCATCCTGCTGGAAGGCATCAACGATATCGGCGGCTCCGGCTATGCATGGGACGCCAAGGACAAGGTTTCGCCGCAGCAGCTGATCGACGGCATGCAAGCCCTGATCGACCGCGCGCACGCCCGGCACGTGAAGATCTATGGCGCCACCCTCACGCCGTATGGCGGCAACGGCTGGCCTTACCACAGCGTTGCCGGCGAGAAGACCCGCCAGGCGGTGAACGAGTGGATCCGCCACGCCGGCGCCTTCGACGGCGTGGTGGATTTCGACCAGGCCATTCGCGATCCGGCGGCTCCGGAAAAAATGCTGCCCGCCTATGACAGCGGCGATCACCTGCATCCCAGCAGCGCGGGCTACAAGGCGATGGCGCAGGCGGTGGACCTGCGCTGGTTCGGCACGCCCTAGAGGCCAGGGCGTTCGCCGCGGCTCAAGGCCGCACGGCAATCACCTCGATCTCGACCCGGTAGCCCGGATTGCCCAGCGCCGCGATCTGGAACGCCGAGCGCGCCGGCAGCTTCGGCTGCTGCGGCGTGCCGAAGAACTGGCGGTAGCCGGCCATGAAGCCGGCGAAATCCATGTGTCCGCCATGGGCTTCGTCGCCCACCAGGAACACCTGCATCTTCACCACGTCGCCCAGCCCCAGGCCCATGCCCTTGAGCTGCTTCTCGATCGCGGTGAGCACGCCCACGGTCTGGGTCTTGGTGTCGCCATAGGCGGCCGCCGCATCCTTGGGCGCTTTCGGATCGACCACCGGCGGCACGTTGCCGCTCACGTACACGGTGGCCTTGCCGGCGGGCACTTCGACCGCGGCCGAAATGGGGAAGTCGCTGTCGGGAATCTTGTAGCGCTTCACTTCCTGCGCGGACGCCGCCGTGGCGGCGAGCAGGAGGAGGGGCAGGGTGCAGCGGATGATCTGACGCATGGGGTGCTCCTTGGGGAATGGGGTCAGCGATGCAGCGCGGCGACATCGTCGGCGCTGATGCTGTCGGTGTACCGGTTGCCGAAATGGGTGCGGATGTAATTGATCACGCCGGCGATCTGCGCATCACTCAAGCCCGCGCCGCGCAGGAAACGCTCCTCGCCTTCCGGCGGCGGCTTGAACGAGGGCATGTCGCGCCGGCCATGCAGGATCACCGCGGCCATGTATTGCGGCGACACCAGCCGCGGATTGCCGGTAAGCGCCGGATAGCTGCCGGCACCCCGCGCGCCCTTGGCGTCGGGCATGTGGCAGCCCTGGCAGATGCCGCGGAACACGGCCTCGCCGTCGGCGGCGGCGAGACGTCCGTCCACATGTCCGGCGTTATCGGAAGACTGTCCGCGCGCCGCGCCCGCGGCGAGCAGCACGGCGGCGCCGGCCAGCGCCATCAATCGATGCCTGGTATGCCGCTTCATGCGCTGGCTCCCGTTGCGCGCGCATGGATGCGTCCGATGGCATCCAGCGCGGAAGTGACCGCCCCCTCCTGCCACGCCGGCAGGTACGAGGCATGTTCGCCGGCCAGCACGATGCGCCCGTCCAGCTGGCACAGGTTGTCGTAGTGGCGTTCGCGCGCCTCGTCGGACCACACGCCGAAGCAGCCCAGGGTGAACGGCGAGCGATGCCAGCCCACGGCGACGCCGTGCTCGAATTCATCGCGGTATTGCGGATGGATCCGGCTGCCGTAATCGACCGCCTTGCGCACCCGTTCTTCGGGCGGCATCGCGGTGAACTGATAGGCGTCCACGCCCCACATGTACGCCCCCAGCAGCACGCCCTTGCCGCCGCTGTGAAAGCCGGTGCTCGGATAGCTGATGTTGGCGATCGGCAGGTCGGTGTAGGTGATGCCGCCGTAAATCTGCTCGTCTTCTTCCCAGAAGCGCCGCTTGAACTGCAGGCCCACTTTCACCGAGGCCGCATAGGGCACCGCGGCGATCGCCTCGGCCATGGCGGCGCCGACCTTGAGCGGCAACTGGCCCAGGATCGACAGCGGGATGGTGCACACGCACCAGTCCGCGCTTGCCGTATGCGTGGCGCCGGGGGCTTCGGCGTCTTCGTAAGCCACGGTGACGCCGCGTTCGTCCTGCTCGATGGCGGTGACCTTGGCGCCGTAGCGGATCACGCTTTTCAGTTCGCGGCCGAACGCCTCGCCGATGCTGCCCATGCCGCCGACCGGCTGGAACAAGGTGGTCTGGAATTCGTAGATCTCGCCGGCCACCAGGTGCTGCCACAGGCGCGAGCCGAGCACGTCCTTCAGTTGCAGTGGCGTGGACGGCTGCGGCCTGGCGGACAGGCCGCCGCCGGCATCGCGGTCGTAGCCGCGCCGGTTGCTGCTGGCTTCGCCGCGAGCGTAGGCGAACTGCTTGTCCAGCGCGCCCCATGCGCGCAGCGATTCCAGCAGGCGTTCCTGGTCTTCCTTGCTCACGCGCTGGTCCAGCTGTCCCTGCTGCGTGCTCTTGGCCAGCAGTTCGGCCACGTGGCCGCGGTAGTCGGCGTTGATCTCGCGATAGCGCCGCGGCTTGCCGCCGAACGCATCCGCGCCGTGCAGATAGGCGTTGTGATTGACCTGGACGAACGGCTCCAATGCCACGCCGAGTTTTTTGCAATACGAGAGGATGCCGTGGTGGTGATAAGGCAGGCGCCATGGCCCGGGATTGATATACAGGCCGTCCTCGAACTGGCAGTGCTGGGTAAAGCCGCCCAGTTCGGTGAAGCGGTCGCCGCCGCGCAGCGACCAGTTGCGGCCACCGGGACGGCGGTTGTACTCCAGCACCTGCACGCGGTAGCCGGCCTGGCGCAGCTCGTAGGCCGCCACCATGCCGGCGATGCCGGCGCCGAGCACCAGCACGGATGCGCCGCGCGGGGCGCCTTCCAACCGCGGCGGGCCGCGGTAGGGCGATTCGGCCGCGAGGCCGAGGCTGCTCATCGCCTGGTACATCGCCGCACCGCCGGCGGCGGCGCCGATCATGCGCAGCAGGTCGCGCCGCCTCATCGAGCGCGGGCGCTCGCCGGCGGCGGAAAGATCATCTTGCATGGATCACCTCTGACGTGGATGGGGGCATGCCGCGCGCACGCGGTGCGTCTCGCCCCTCCGCGCCGGCCGGGCGCGGAGGGGGTGCCGTCAGAAGCGATAGGCGACCTTGCCGTACCAGTAGCGGCCGTTGAAGCCGAACGGCGACAGCGACGAGTACTGCAGGCCGTCGGCGCGGTCCTCGTACACGTTGGCCAGCGAGGCCTTGGTCGGATACTGGTTGGTGAGGTTGTCCACGCCGGCGGTGAAGGTCCACGCGTCCCACGCATAGCTGGCGGAAAGATCCAGCAGCCAGCGCGCGGCGAACTTCTGGTCCTGGCTGCCGTCGTCGGCATCGCCGCGGCGGATCACCGATCCATAGCGCGTGAGGTTGGCATGCAGCCCGAAGCCCTGCAGCTGCCAGTCGCCGCTGAACACGTACTTGGTGCGTGGCGTGGACGCGGTGAGCAGGCCTTCGCTGGCGCGGCCGAACGCGGGCGTGGAGACTTCCAGCACCTTGGTCTTGTTGTAGTTGCCGCTGGCGGTGAGGTTCAGCTTGCCCCAGCCGTCCAGGTCCATGCGGTAGTTGGTGATCAGGTCCGCGCCGCGCGTGCGCGTGGTGGCGCCGTTGACGAAGAACTGCGCGCCGGTGACCTGGCTGTTGGGGATGCTCACCGCGATCTGGTCCGAATACAGGATCGCGTCCGCCACGCGGATCTGATACAGGTCCAGGGTCGCGCTGAAATCGCTCCACGGCTGCCACACCGCGCCAAGGCCGTAGTTGGTGGACTTCTCCGGCTTCAGCGCCTTGGCGCCCAGCGCGATCGCCACCGGGTCCGACGTGCGGTAGGTGCCGATCTGCGCCAGCGTGCCGTTCTGGATCAGCGTCACCACCGACTCGTAGTTCTGCTGCGCCAGCGACGGCGCGCGGAAGCCGTTGGAGGCGGTGCCGCGCAAAGCGAACGTATCGGTGAACTGGTAGCGTGCCGACAGCTTGCCCGAGCGCGTGGAACCGGCGTCGCTGTAATGCTCGTAGCGGCCGGCCAGGCCCATGGAAAGCTTGCTGGTCACGTCCGTCTCCAGATCCACGTACGCCGCCTGGCTATGCCGGCCGAACGTGCCGGCGACCTGCGGCGTCAGGCCCGGAAACACCTGCGAGCCGCCCGCGTATGGCGTGGTGGTGCCGGGAATCAGCGTGTTGGGGTCGAAGAAATAGGAATCCGGATCGCCCGCGTCGATGACATAGGTTTCCTTGCGGTATTCCGCGCCGAACGCCAGCGTGACCGGATTGGGCAGGAAGCCGACATGGATGTCCTTGCTCAGATCCAGATTCGCCACGCTCTGCTTGTTGCGGAAAGTGCCTGCGTTGAAATACGTCGGCGAATAGCCGTTGGTGTAGTACAGGTTGGTATTGACGCTGTTGGCGATGTCGAAGGCCAGGTTGTTCTCGCCGTGATCGGCGGAGAAGTCCCAGTGCCAGCCGCCCGCCGTGGTGCCGCGCAGGCCCAGTACCGCGGCGATGTCGTTGCTGTGGTTGACGATCTGCGGCAGGAAGCCGTTCGGGTAGATCGCCGGCACGTTGCGTGCCGAGTTGTAGGCGCGGTAATAGCCGTTGGAGGTGACGTCGCGCTTGCTGCCGTTGATGTAGCCGTAGAGCTCGACGCCCGAGGTGATGTCGTAGCCGAAGTTCAGCAGCAGCTGATAGGTCTTTACCGCGGGGTCGCCGTAGCGCTCGTACGGAATGCCGCTGGGATTGGCGGCGCCCGCCAGCGTGGTGGTCTTGTCGCGGTTCTCCGCGCGGTTGGTGTTCATGGCGTTCTGGTAATTCCACGCCACGCGCATCCAGCCCGGCGCCTTGCTGTCGGTACCGCCCAGCGGAATGCCCATGCTGCCCTGCACGCCGTTCTGCGCGCCGTCGCCCTTGTCCATCACGCCGCCGCTGGCGGTGACGCTGTTGCCGCCCGCCGCGCCGCCGCGCTTGAGCACCACGTTGATCACGCCGGCGATGGCGTCGGAGCCGTACTGCGCCGCGGCGCCGTCGCGCAGCACTTCGATGTGATCGATGGCGGCGATGGGAATCGAGTTGAGGTCCACCGGCGCCGAGCCGCGCCCGATCGCCGAGTTGTAATTGACCAGGCTGGTGGTGTGGTACCGCTTGCCGTCCACCAGCACGAGCACCTGGTCCGGCGACATGCCGCGCAGGCTGGCCGGCCGGATCGCGTCGTTGCCGTCGTTGATGGCGGGGCGGGGAAAGTCCAGCGAAGGGAGCAGGGTGCTCAGGGCGCTGGCCAGATCGGTACTGCCGGTGGCGTTGAGATCCGCGGGGGTCAGTACGTCGATCGGTGCGAGGGATTCGGAAGCGGTGCGGTCGGTGCTGCGCGTTCCGGTGACTACGACTTGCTGGAGCTGTTTGGCTTTTTCGGGCGATGCCGCGTCGGCGGCGGGCGTTTCGTCGGCCCAGGCCACCGAGGCGGCGAGGGCATTCATACAGCAAAGAGGTAGCAGCGCGGCCGCCGGCAGGCGCCGCTTAAGTCGTTTGGTCATCAGTGGTTTCCCCGGTCAGGCAGTCAGTAGACAGGCTCCTTGCCTGGATCTTGCGTCGCAGCAATCCTCCCCAGGGCTGCGACGATTCGAGGCTAAGCGCGATTGCTGCGGCGCGTCAATATCTGGTCATTCGCGCGTCATTGCGCTGTAATCGTCGGCCCGGTGTGTTTTTGCAACGCGACAAAATCTTGCGGCCACCGGATCGACAGAGGCCACGGGCGAGAGTTCGCCCATGGCCTCGTTGCCGTCAAGAGATCGGCCTCAGCCCGCAGCCGTGATCTCGGCGACGAACTCGCGATAAGAACGCAGCGGGCGCCCCAGCATCCGGGTCAGCCGCTCGGCGTCGCCCGCCTCCGGCAGCATGCCGTCGCTGACGAAGCGTTCGGCCATCAGGCGCATTTCGTAGGCCATCCACTTCGGCAGGAAGCCGGCGGCGTTCTGCTCGAAGCCGGCCGGATCGTCGCCGCCGTACACCACGGGGCGTCCCAGCGCTTCCGACCAGATCGCCGCTGCATCCGCGCCGGTCAGCGCGTCGGGGCCGACCAGGTTGATCGTTTCGGTCGGCAGCGTGGCAGGCGCCTGGTCGCGGCGGATCAGTTCGATCGCGGCGAGCTCGGCGATGTCGCGCGTATCGATCATGGCCAGGCCCTTGCCGCCGATCGGCATCGGATAGACGCCGTGCTGAAGCACCACGTCCTTGATCGTGTGGTCGTTGTCGATGAAGTAGGTCGGACGCAGGACGGTGGCGCTGAAACCCATCTGCTGCAGCATCCGTTCGGCGCCGTACTTCACCGCGAAATGCGGCACGTTGACGAAGCGGTCGGCATGGATCACCGACAGGTACACGACGCGCTCGACGCCCGCCTCGCGGGCCAGGTTGAGGGTAAGGATCGCCTGGGTGAATTCATCGCCGGTGACGGCGTTGAGCAGGAACAGCGTGCGCACGCCGGCGAAGGCGGCGCGCATGGCGTCGAGGTCGAGCAGGTCGCCCTGAACCACCTCCACGCCGGCGGGGAAGCTGGTTTTGGAAGGATCGCGGGTCAACACGCGCACGGCTGCGCCGCGCTGGACGAGCTGGTCGACGACCTGGCGGCCGACGCGGCCGGTGGCACCAGTAACGAGGATAGTCATGGCAGTACTCCGAGTGGGTTGGGAACGTGCCGGCCATGTTATTGATCCAAATTCTGGCGAATAGCCGCTAAAATTAGACGCACTGTCCCACTGACGAGACACTCATGGACCTTCTCGCACTGGCCGATTTCAACCTGGTGGCCCGCCACGGCGGCTTCGGCAAAGCCGCCCGCGAAGCCGGCCGGCCGAAGGCGACCCTGTCGCGGCGCGTGGCCGAGCTGGAGGCCAGCCTGGAGCTGCGCCTGTTCGAGCGCGGGGCGCGATCGCTCAAGCTCACGGAAGAGGGCCGCGCCCTGTTCGAGCGGACCGCGCTGCTGCTGACCGAGCTCGACGAGACGGCGACCGCCATCGCCTCCGGCGGCCATGCCGCGCGCGGCCGCCTGCGCATCAGCGCGCCGCTGCTTTTTTCGCAGACCGCGATGGGCCGGCTCGCCGCGGGCTTCGCGCTGCGCTACCCGCAGGTGCGGCTGGAAGTCACCGCGGAAGACCGCGCCGTGGACATGATCGAAGAGGCTTATGACCTGGTGATCCGGGTCAACCCGGAACCCGACGCCACCCTGGTCGGGCGCATCTTCCTGCGCGACCGCATGGTCGTCGTGGCCAGCCCGGCGTTGCCGCGGCCCGAGGGCGCCGCGCCGGTCCCGGCGGTGACCCGCGGCCCCGTCAAGCAGGCCGAGACCTGGACCATGAAGACAGCGTCCGGGACGTCGGCCATGCTCGCCCATCCCGTGCTCGGCCTGTCATCGCTGGTGATGGTCCGCGACGCGGTGCGCATGGGCGCGGGCGCGGCGCGCCTGCCGTTGTCGCTGGTGAGTCCGGACCTGGCCGACGGAACCTTGGCGCACTGGGGCGACGTGGAAGGACCGGAAACCGCGCTCTGGGCGCTCTATCCGACCCGCCGCCTGCTGAGTGCCCGCGTGTCGGCGTTTCTGGACTATCTCAGGGAAGCTTTTCCACGAGGAACGCCGGACGAACTGGCCGCCTATGTCCACGGCTGAGCTTGCCGCCGGGCAAGCGATTCGCGCACCCGGCGCATGGCCGAACCAAAATTAAATCGCCTCGAAAAACCCCGCTTGCCAAACGCCTTCCGCTGATTATCTTTACGCCCCGCCGATCGCTGCGGGATCGGCCTGACCACACCGCAAAGGTGTGGCGAGTGTTCACTCCCATGTTGCTTAAAGAGGATATGGCTATGCGCACTGTGCTCGATTTTTCTTCTCTTCATCGTTCCAGCATCGGCTTCGACCGGATGTTCGAACTGCTGGAAACGGCGGCCAGCACCACGCCGGCGGATAACTGGCCGCCATTCGATTCGATCAAGGTCGCGGACGATCAGTACCGCATCACCATGGCGGTCGCCGGCTTCGGCCGCGACGACCTGCAGATCACGCTGCAGAACAACGTGCTCACCGTCAGCGGCGAGCGCAAGGCCGACCACGTCGGCGAAATCCTGCATCGCGGCATCGCCAACCGGCCGTTCACCCGCCGCTTCGAGCTGGCCGAGCATATGCAGATCGATGGGGCCAGCCTCAAGGACGGCCTGCTGGTGATCGACTTGAAGCGCGAGCTGCCCGAGGCGCTCAAGCCGCGCCGGATTCCCATCGGAAATCCGGATCAGCCCGCCATCGAACCGCGCCGGCTGCAGAACCAGGCGGCGTGATTCGCCCGCAAGAGGCGATGGCGGTTTGAATCCTGAAGTGGTTACTGGCGGCGGCAGACTTGCCGCCGCTTTTTTTTCATACGTGGGAATGGGCCTGGTAAAAGCGGCATTTTGGCCCCTCAATCCCTTGACTTATCCGTACTGGCGAAAGACGCGCGGGCGACGCGCAAGTCGAGTCCGCTTTTTAAGATTTTCACCAGATGGACTTAATGTTTTTGCGCGAATGTGCCTTTCATCACCATTGCCGGCGCCGCGAAAAAAAGCCAGGAAAATCAGCTGTGATTGCAGTCACGCGATGGCCAAGTCGCCGTCAACTATCGGCGCGCCTTGTGTTACTTAGCATGCACTGAGTGCGCATCAGGAACGCGCACTCGCAACAGGGGCGTCAGTCGTGCTTGCGGCGGCGCGAGTTATCCGCCGGACATCAACACATGCTTTTTGCGTCCGGTCTGCGCGGCCGGCGACGGCGGCGCTTGATCTGCGACAGGGGTACGACAGTGAACAAGCAAGACGAAGCGAGCATCGCGCTCTGGCTGCATTACCGGCGCGAGCCGGAGCTTTTCGCGCAGCTGCCCGAAGCGTGGCGGCACTCCATCGCCGAGCACTACGCGCATGCGCGGCAACGGCAGCAGCTCCGGCAGCGCCGCTCGGTACTGCCGCTCTCCGTGCTGGCGGGGCTGGCCGCGCTGAGCGCCGCGAAGGCGCGCGCGGCCACCAACTACACCACCGTGCTCACCGGCACCAACGCGGACACCGCGTACTCGAGCAGCACCGACGCCAACGGCAACCTGGTCTATCGCCTGGCCGGCGGCGACAGCATCCGTACGAACGCGAGCGGCGCGGAAAGCGTCAACAGCATCTACTTGCAAAGCGGCACGCCCAAGGTGGTCCTGCAAGTGGGCGCCGACGGCAAGGGTGCGTTGACAGTGTCCGCCACCCGTTCGACCACGACCGGTGCGCACGGCCTGGCTCACGCCATCGACATGGGAACAGGCGAATACCTGACGGTGAATGGCAACACGACGCTCACTGCGCAGGCCGCTGAGCCCGGTCGGCAGGTCAACGGACAGTGGGTGGATGGATCCGAAGCGCGCGGCCTGCACCTTGATCATGCAACGGCCATCTTCAACGGGAACCTGGACGTCACCACGCAGAACGTGGACATAAGCCAGGGCCTGTGGATCAACCGCGGCTTCCTGACGGTCAATGGGAACACGAACATCGTCACCCATGGAAAAAGCACCAATACCACGGCCATCTACAACTCCGGCGGAGGCACCGGCAACGTGGTGTTCAATGGCAACCTGGGCATCGTCAGCGTCGGCGACTGGCCCAATGACACCGTCCAAGGCATCTACAACGACAACTCCAATACCCGTCTCACGGTCAACGGCGATCTAAATATCGCTGCCACGTCATACGGCTCGACGGTCATAGGCCTGCGCAACCAGGGCACCGTCTATGTAGCGGGCAATGCCACGGTCACCGCTGACGGCCCGCGTTCGGCCCTCGGCGTCGCGAATATGCACCCGTCGGCGCGCGTCCATATCGGCGGCGACCTGAAAGTGACCGTCAACAGTCAAACAGGCTACACCCCCTACGGCGCGCCGACGGCATTGGGCAACGCGTATGGCCACACCTACGGCTTCATGACCCTGGACGGTGCCGTTGACGGCCGCGTCAGCGGATTAAGCACCAGTTTTGCGGTCAACAACGACAGCGTGATGACCTTCACCAATGCCACAAAGACGGCGTTTTTGCGCACGAGTGTGAATTGCACGGCGTGCGACGCCTACGGCGTGGCAAACAACGGTGGCACGCTGACGCTGGCCGGTGGCTTGGACGTGGCTGTAAGCAACACCGGCAGCGGCGCACGCTATGCGATCTGGAACGTGCCGGACGGCCTGTGGCAGGCCCAGAGCACACTGAACGTCAATCAGGCGGGCGGGCAGTCCGTCAAGGTGGACGGCGACGTGCTGACGCAGAACCTGGTCGATGCCGCCGGCGCCCATTTCACCGCCACCACCCAGGTGAACTTCAACGACGATGCGTCCTTCCTCAAGGGCATGGTGCTGGGCGGCAGCGGCACCTCAGGCACCAATGGGACGTCCACCCGCAGCGCGGGCGTGCCCATCCTCAGCTTCGCCAACGGCGCGCGCTGGCTGCCCACCGGCACCGGCACGCTCGCCAGCGATTTCGGCGCCGGCAGCCTCTCGCTCGGCAACGGTGGCGCGATCGACCTGGCGGCGAGCTGGGGGGCGTTCGCGCCGGGCAGCGTGCCCGCGCACAGCCTGCGCAGCCTTAGCGTCGACAGCTCCACCGGCGGCGCCACGGTGAATCTCGCGGACGGCGCCACCTTCACGCTGCTGAGCGACATCCGCAACGCGCAGGCGGACAAGGTGAGCTTCGGCGCCGGCATCACGACATTCAACGCCACGGGCACCCAGAAGCTGCGCATCGCCTACGACCCGGTGCTGGACGACGCCTCCTGGGTGAGCGCCGCGGCATTGCAGAACGGCACCACCATCGCGGCGGCGCAGCCCATCGTCGTCGTCGACGCCAGCGCCGCGGCCGGCGGCAAGGCGGCGTTCCAATCGGTCGCCGGCGTGGCGGGGCAGTGGAGCGCCACTTACGAGAACGCGCTGGCGCGTTTTACCTACGTGCCGCGCGTACAGCTCAGCGCGGACGGCAAGCAGCTGCTGCTCACCGGTATCGATATCGCGGGCACGGGTGGCTCCACTCCCGGCGGCTCGACTCCGGGTGGATCGACACCGGGTGGATCGACACCGGGCGGATCGACACCGGGCGGATCGACACCAGGCGGATCGACACCAGGCGGATCGACCGGCGGCGGCACCGGTAATTCTGGAACTGGAAGCGGAACCGGCAGCGGCACGCCGCCCGCCTCCGGCAATCCCGCCGGCACACCCGTGCCGCCCACCGGGGCGGGCGCGCCTCCGGCGATCACAGCTTCGACCGGAGTCCTGGTCGCTGCCGACGCCGCACTGGCCATGGCCAATCTGTGGCAGCCCGACGAGCGCGCCATCGCACGCCGCAGCGAGGCCTTGCGCACCGATGGGGCGGCAACGGACGCGACCTTCTGGGCCGATGCCGACGGCGGCGAGCTGAGAGGCGACGACAACCAAGGAAGCACCTATCGGCAGAACGCCAGCAGCGCCTCGGCAGGCGTCGAATGGGGCGTGCCGTTCGACGGCGGGCACGGCGCGGTGGGCCTGCTCTACACGCATGCGCAATCGCGCGCCACCTTCCAGAGCGGCAACGCCGACCTGCGCGGCAACGCCGTGGGCGCCTATGGCACCTGGAACACGCGTGACGGCTGGTTTGCCGATGCGGCGGCGCGCGTCGGCCGGCTGCGCGACAGCTACGTATCGAGAGACAGCTTCGGCACCGCCTCCGGCCGCTACGACACGCACGCCGCGAGCGTCAGCGTCCGCGCGGGCCGCCGTTTTCAGTTGGGCGGCGGCGCCTATATCGAGCCGCAGGTCCAGGCCGCATACGGCACGCTCGGCCCCAGCAGCTATACCGCCAGCGATCGCGTGCGCTTCGAGGTGGGACACAACCGCACCTTCCAGTCGCGCGCCGGCGTGCTGGCCGGACAGGCCTTCACCTGGACGGGCGGCGTCGGCGGCGAGGCCTATGTGCGCCTGGGCGTGGTCCACACCGTCGGCAGCCGGCCCGACTTCACCGCATCGCTGGACGGCGGCTCGCTGCCGGTGGCGCTGCCGACACGGCACGACACGGCCGGCGAAGCCACCGCGGGCGTGCGGCTGGCGTTCGGCCAGGCATGGAGTGCCTTTGCCGAAGCGGGGCGCTCGTCGCGTACCGACGTGGTCGCCGGCGGATGGCGTGCCGCCGCGGGATTGCGCTGGCGGTTCTGATGTCAGCGCCGCCCCCTTCGCGCCTTTGCTAAATCTCGCAACAGGCGTAACGAATTTACCCAGCCGGCCGGGGCGGGGCGGCTGGACCACCGCCCCGGCATGTTAGAAACCCGCATTCGGCCGCACGCCAGGCGATGCGGATGCCGGTGCTGACGCTGAGGGAACTTCGTGCGGAACTGCCAACTTGCCGTGCTCGGCCTGTCCTTGTCTTTCGCCGCGGCGTTCACCGCCGCGCACGCGGCGCCCGTCGCCACGCTCGACCGGCACGGCGCCTGGGTCAGCGTCGAAGCGTATGGCCCCAACGCGGTCCACATCACGATCGCCGCCGACAAGGCGCAGGCGCTGCAGCCCCCGGGCTACGGGATTCTTGCCGGCCATGCCGACGCATCGGCGTTCCGGCACATGCAGGATCGAAGCGGCGATACGTTTGCCTCTTCCGCGCTCAGCCTGCACGTGGATGCGGCGCCGCCGCCGCACACCCCCGGCACCATGGAGCGCTACTTCGCGCCCGAGTTGGCGCCGGTGCGCCTGCAGGTAAGGAACGCCAGCGGCGCCACCGTCGTCGACATGACCGGTTGGGAAATGTCCCCGCACGAAGTGGCAGGCGAGGCGACCTACCAGGTGGGCGCGACCTTCGCGGCGCCGGCCGGCGAACACTATTACGGCATGGGCCAGAACCAGGACAGCCTCGGCCCGCTCGACCTGCGCGGCCGCGTCATCGACTGCCGGCACTGGTACGACGCGCCCGCGGGCGAAACCGTCTGCGTGCCGTTCATGGTGTCGTCGAAGGGCTACGGCATCATCTGGGACAATCCTTCGGATACGCGCTTCGTGGCGGGCATCCGCGGCCGCACCAGTTTCCAGTCGAAGGTGGGCGAGCGCGTCAGCTTCTTCGTGGTGACGGGCGACACGCCCGAGGCCATCTACTCCGCCTACGCCCGGGTCACGGGCAAGACGCCGATTCCGCCGAAGGCGGCCTTCGGCCTGATCCAGTCCAAGGCGCGCTACGACAGCCAGGCCGAGATCCTGCGCGTGGCGCGGACGTATCGCGAAAAGAACTATCCGCTCGACGTGATGGTGCTCGACTGGTTCTACTGGACGCGCATGGGCCAGCTGGACATCAATCCGGCGGAGTTCCCCGACCCGGACGCCATGAACCGGCAGCTGCACGACGCGGGGCTGAAATCGATCATCTCGATCTGGCCGCGCTTCGAGCGCTCCAGCCGCTACTTCGGCGAGCTCGATGCCAAGGGCTACCTGCTGAAGGACCGGAACGGCAGGACGGTCGACGGCCTGGCGTTCCGCTCGGATCGCGCCGGCGCGCTGCTCGATGCCACCCATCCGGCGGCGCGGCAGTGGTTCTGGGAGCATGCGCGCGACAACATCCTCGCGCATGGCTTCGACTATCCATGGCTCGACGAGACCGAGCCGGACCTGGTGCCGGACGGTTACTTCTATTCGATCGGCTCGGGCGATCGCTATCACAACCTGTTCCCGCTGGTGCACGTCGAAGGCGTGGCGCAGGGCATGCGCGCGTGGAAGCCGGACGAGCGCGTGCTGATTCTTTCGCGCGCCGCCTATCTCGGCTCGCAGCGTACCGGCGCGCTGTTCTGGTCGTCGGATATCGATCCCAGCTGGGAAGCCTTGCAGCGCCAGATTCCCACCGGCCTCAACATGACCGCGTCCGGCATCGCCTACTGGGGCAACGATATCGGCGGCTGGCAGTCGCTGCCGCAGACCACCCGCGCCAGCAAGGCGCCGCTGCTCGATCCTTCCGACGCGCGCGACACGGTGGGCCGGAACGACGACTACCCCGAGCTGCTTACGCGCTGGTTCGAGTACGGCACCTTCCTGCCGACGCTGCGCCTGCACGGCGACCGCAAGCACACGGAAATCTGGGCCTTCGGCCGCCAGGCCGAAGCGATCATGGCGAAGTACGACCAGCTCCGTTATCGGCTGATCCCCTACATCTACAGCCAGGCCAGGAATACCTACGACACCGGCGCGCCGTTCATGCGTCCGTTGTGGATGGATTTCCCGCACGATGCGCAAGTCGCCGACCTGGGCACGGAATACATGTTCGGCCCCGCCTTCCTGGTGGCGCCGGTCACCGAGCAGGGCCAGACGGAGAAGGATGTATACCTGCCCGCCGGCAGCGACTGGTACAACTTCTGGACCGGCGAAAAGCTGGCCGGCGGGCGCTGGGTCAAGGTGGCCGCTCCCATCGATCAGATCCCGGTTTTCGTCCGCGCCGGCTCCATCGTGCCGCTGGGTTCGGACATCGCGTCGACCGCGACGAAGCAATCGATTGCCGAGATCCGCATCTATCCGGGCAAGGACGCCGGCTTCGCGCTTTACGACGACGACGGCGGTACGTACGGCTACGAGCGGGGCGCAAGCACCATGACGCAGCTGCATTGGAACCAGGCGTCAGGCACTTTGAGCGCGACCGGCGGCGATGCCGCCTTCAACCGGAAAGTGGCGGGACTGGCCAAGGTCGTCGGGCGGTAAAAGCGCGGCGGCGCGGCATCCGTTTTCCGCCGGGCGCCGTAAGCAAGGGCAGGGCGCGACGGGCCGCGGCGAGCCGGCGCCTTTCCCGCCTGCGCCGCGCTACGCCATGGACCGCGCCATGCCACTCGACGCCGCTCCGACCGGACTGACCCAAGCAGAAGTGGAACTGCTGCTCCAAATCGAGCGCGGCCAAATCGAGCACGGCCAGATCGAGCAGGACTCGCCGCTGATCCTGGCGAGCGCGCCAGCAGCGAGCCTGCTCATGCGCGGCTACCTGATGCCCGTGCCGCCGGGCCATACGAGTTATTTTTCATACCGCATGGTGCTGGCGGGGCGCCCGCTGGCCATCCAGCTGAGCTACCGCGCGCACAAGCTCCTGCAGTCCATTCGCGATGGAGAAACCAGCCGCTGGCCATGCCGGGTTCCGCCGCGCCGCTGAGCGGGCGCCGCTAGAGTTTGAACAAGGGCTGCAGCGTGCGGGCCAGCCAGCCGGAAAAACGCAGCGGAGCATCGGTCGCCGCCACGCAGATGCACGGCACGCCGGGCGAGGTGACGGGCTGGTGCTCGGTGTCGCCATCGAGGTCGGCGGCATCGCCCGGCGCGAAATGCCCAAGCAGGTCGTCGTAGGCGCCGCGCAGCACCACCGTCAGCTCGTTCGCGCCATGGCTGTGCAGCGGCACGCTGCGGCCAGGGGCGATGCGCAACAGCATCAGGTCGCCGCCCTCCATGCGCGGGCCGCGGATGTGGTGCACGCCGGGACCGATGGTGCGCCAGCGCAGCCCGCTGAAGGTTTCGCCGAAATAAGGCCGCAGGGGCAAGGGCAGGCGGTCGTGATCGGACGCAGCGGCAGCCGCGGGCGGGACCGGCGGCTGCGCCGGCGGCAACTGCGCCAGCCGCGCGCGCATGGCCTCGCGCGCACCCGCGGAAAGCGGCGCCGGCTCCTGCTGCTGCATCAGCGCTCCGCCGATGCGGTCGGCCTGGCGCAGGCGCTCGCGGCAGACCTGGCAAAGGCTCAGGTGGGTGGCGGCCACCGCCATGAAAGCCGCCGGCAGGGCGCCGGCCGAATAGCCCAGCAGCGTGGCGGCATCGAGGTGATGATTCGGCCTCACGGCACGCCTCCCAGGCCGGCCTGCAGCTTGGCGAACGCGCGCCGCAGCGAGGACTTTACCGAACCCAGCGGCATGCCAAGCTCGTGCGCGATCTCGCTGTGACTCTTGGCTTCGAAATACGACATGCGGATAAGCCTGGCCTGCACCGGCGGCAGGCTGTCGATGGCACGCTTCAGGCCGGCGTGATCGGCGAATGCCTCGGCGCTGGAGCCGGCATCGGCGGGCGCCTGCTCGTCCAGCCAGTCGAGGCCTTCCTGCATCGGCAGCCAGTGCGGTTCGCCGCGCAGGCTGTCGATGTACAGATTGCGCGCCACGCGGAACAGCCAGGTCGCCAGGCCGGCCCGCGCTGGATCGAACGATTCGGCGCGCCGCCACAGGCGCAGCAGCGCCTCCTGCACCAGTTCCTCGGCGCGCGCCGCGCTCACGCCCATGCCCAGCAGGTAGCGCTGCAGGCGCGGCGCGAAGTGGTCGTAGATACGCATGAAGCAATCCATATCCCGGCGCAGGGCCACTGCCGCCATCTGTTCGGCCCAGTACTGCGCATCGGCATTGGCTTGGCTGGCTGGCGTGGACAAGGATCGTTGCGCCCTGAGAGGCGTCACCTTCGTGGTTGCCGGATCGCTGCTCATCTTAACCATGGGGCTGGCTGCCTGGAGGCGGCCGCGCGGGCCGCCGTCGCTGGTGGCCCGCGCGCAGGCCGCTTTCTCCTTCTACGCCGCCGCGCCGCTTCTGGATGCAGTCCCTGGCCGGCGCGCTCACTGCGCCGGCCAGCGCTGCGGTACGCGGCGCAGCCTGGAAACGTCGTAACCCATGGCAGCCACGCGCCGCACCAGCGCGGCGTAGCGCGCGTCGTCCAGCGCGGGTGTGCGGGCCATGATCCAGACGTAGTCGCGCTTGCTGCGCGCGACGATCACCTCGCGGTAGCCGGGGTCGAGCCAGGCGATCACGTATTGCGCCTTGACCGGCCAGACGAACTGCATGCCCCATTCGGCCCGGCCGGTTCCGGCCCGCACCGTGCCGACCGGATGCATCGCCTTCGCGGCGCCGCCGAAGCCGCCGGCGCGGTAGCGGAAGGTGGTCTGGATGCGGCCGTCCGGCAGGCGGGCGTACGACTCCACCGCGTTGTATGCATCGCGCTCCAGCCAGGTGGGGATCGAGGCGATCACGTACCAGTCGCCCATGAAGCGGTCCAGGTCGACGTCGGCGGCACGCGGCAGCGGTGGCTGCGCCACGCAGCCGGGCAGGGCGACCGCGGCCACGCAGGCGGCGAACAGGGCGGCGATGGGGATGCGCATCGGATGCTCCGGCGGCGTCAGGCGTCGCGCACGAAGCGGTAATGGGCCACCAGCCAGGCCTGGCCTCCCGCGTAGCCGAACAATTCCGCGCAGGCCATCCAGAACATCCGCCAGCGCTGGAACCACAGCGGCGCGGCCGCCTTGCCGTAAGCGCCCTGCAGGATGCGCAGCACCGGTTCGTGATGCCGGTCCTGGTTGGCCAGCCAGTGCTCGGCGGTGCGCTGGTAATGCGTGCCGTCGAGCAGCCAGCGCCGTTCCAGATGCAGCCCGCGCTGATAGTGCAGCAGCGTGTCCACCGCGGGCATCAGTCCGCCGGTGAAGAAGTGGCGCCCCATCCAGTTGTCCTCGCCCTCGGTATCGAACGGATAGGCCGTGTCCCGGTGCGCGAAGATGTGCACGAACAATTTTCCGCCCGGACGCAGCCAGGAGGCGATGCGGCGCATCAGCAGGCCGTGATTGCGCACGTGCTCGAACATTTCCACCGACACGCAGCGGTCGTAGCTGGCCGCTTCCAGCGCAAGGCGGCTCACGTCGCAGGTCAGCACGCGCACATTGCGCAGGCCGCGCGCCGCGCAGCAGGCTTCGATATGGGCGCGCTGCGAGCTGGAATTGGATACGGCGGTGATGCGTGCGCGCGGATAGCGCGCGGCCATCCACAAGGTGAGCGAGCCCCAGCCGCAGCCCAGTTCCAGGATGTCCTGGCCGTCGCGCAGCTCGGCGCACTGGCCGTAGCGCTCCAGCATGCAGGTCTCGGCCTGCGCCAGCGTCTCGCTGCCTTCGGGGTAGTAGCAGCTGGAATATTTCAGCTGGGGCCCCAGGCAGTACTGAAAGAAAGCCGCGGGCAGCTCGTAATGCTGGGCATTGGCGGCGTCGGCGTGGATGGCGATCGGCCCTTCGCGCCAGGTGTCCAGCAGCAGCGTCTGCCGTGCGTGCGCCACTTCCACGCTGCCGGCATGCAGTTCGCGCAGGCGCTGCGCGCACAGGCGGCGGATGCCGGCGCGGATCAGCGCGTCCGGCAGCAGGCCGCGCTCGGCCAGTCCCAGCAGGCCGGGGGCGGGGCGGTCGGCGGCCAGTTCGCGGGTATCGAGCACGGAGGCGCTCATGATTCGCTCCTGCGGTCAGGTGAACGGGGAAACCAGGGAATGAGCATGGGCGTGCGGCGCTGGTAGTCGCGATAGTCCTCGCCGCGCGAGCGCAGCGCCTGCGCCTCGGTGAACGGCACGCCGCTGAACCAGCGCAGGAAGACATACATCACGACCGGCCCCAGCCACGCCGCCCAGGCCCAGGGCGAGCCGGCGGCGAGTGCCGGATAGGCGAACCAGTGCAGCCATTCGAAGAAGTAATTCGGATGCCGCGAATATCGCCACAACCCATCGCGGCAGGTCTTGCCGCGGTGGCGCGGATCGGCGCGGAAGCGGGCCAGCTGGCGGTCGGCCACGCTTTCGCCGAGCACGCCGGCCACCCATAGGGCGACGCCGCCGGCGAACCATGGCGAGAGTCCGTCCGCGGGCGCCGCGGCGACCGCCACGAACGGCAGCGCGAACAGCAGCACCAGCAGCGCCTGCGCCTGGAAGAACAGAAAGAACTTGCCCTGGTGCCCCTGCCAGTGCGCGCGCAGATGGCGGTAGCGGCCGTCCTCCGGCTCCTTGCGCACCCGGCGCCACAGATGCCACGCCAGCCGGCAGCCCCAGCTGCCGCCGAGCACGGCCGCGGCCAGGCGCGCGGTCGGCGAGCCGCTGCCGGTCGCTCCGGCCAGCAGCGCCGCGAACGCAAGGCCGCCGGCCCACAGCACGTCGACGATGCCGGCGTTGCGATGGCGCCGCTGCCAGCGCCAGCCCGCGGTCATCAGCAGCAGCATCGCCGCCGCCAGCACGCCCAGCTGCAGCCACGGCGACCACGCCGGCGCGCTCATGGCGCCCCCGCCGCGGCGCGCAGCGACCATTGCCTGGCGCGGCCGGCCAGCAAGGGCAGGGCGATGGCCCAGCCCGCGGCGAGCCAGAGCCAGGCGCGCCAGGACGGCTCCACTACCGTCAACGCCCGCCCCGACGCGGCGTAATAGGCGGCGGGCGCGCCCAGGCCGCCCAGCACGGCCGCGAGCCAGGCGTGCCGCTTGGCGATGGCCAGCGAGCCGTTGAGGGTCATCGCGAAAGCAGCCCACAAGGCTTCGATCCACAGCGGCGCTCCGGGCGGAAACGCCGGCGAGGCCGCGGCATAACGCACCCAGCCGCAGTACGCCATGACACCGTCCACGGCCAGCCCGCAGGCCATGGCCAGCGCGGCAAGCCGCCATTCGACCAGCGGCTGCGCGGAACCCAGCGCCTGCCACGCCACGAACGCGCACGCGCCGGCCACGCCGGGCCAGGCCCGCCCATGCGCCGCGCCACCCACCGCGAGCAGCCACACCAGCTGGTAGCCGAGCAGATTGCCCCAGAAGCTCATGCCAGCCCGTCCTCCGCGCGCGCGCCCCAGCGCGGCGCCAGCGGCCGCGCGCCGGGCTTGGCCAGCAGCAGGTGGGAGACGCCGATCGAACGCTCCAGGAAACCGCCTTCGCAATAGGCCAGGTAAAACTCCCACAGGCGCAGGAAGCGCTCGTCGAGGCCCAGCGCGCGCGCGTCGGCCAGGCGCGCCATGAAGCGCTCGCGCCATGCGTGCAGGGTCATGGCATACGACAGGCCGAAGTCCTCCTGGTGCACCAGCGCCAGGTCGGCCGCGCGGCTCTTGGCCTGCAGCATGGCGGCCAGCGAGGGAATGAAGCTGCCGGGGAAAATATGCCGCTTGATGAAATCCACCGAGGCCAGCGCCTGTTCGTAGCGGTGGTCTTCGATGGTGATGGCCTGGATCAGCGCCATGCCGTGCGGTTCGAGCAGCGCGCCGAGCCTGGCGAAATAGGTATCCAGATACTCCGCGCCGATCGCCTCGATCATCTCGATCGAAACCAGCTTGTCGTAGCGCCCGGCCAGGTCGCGGTAGTCGTCCAGCCGCAGCGTCACGCGATCCTGCAGGCCGGCCTCGGCGATGCGGGCGGCCGCCAGCGCATGCTGCTCGCGCGAGATCGTGGTGGTGGTGACGTGGCAGCCGTAGTGGCGCGCCGCGTGCAGCGCGAAACCGCCCCAGCCGGTGCCGATCTCGATCACGCGGTCGCCCGGGCGCAGGTCCAGCTTGCGGCAGATCACCTCCAGCTTGCAGGTGGACGCCTGCTCGAGCGTGTCGTCCGGCTGCGTCCACAGCGCCGACGAGTACATCAGGTCCGCCGACAGGAACAGGCCGAAGAAATCGTTGCCCAGGTCGTAATGCGCGGCGATGTTGCGCCGGCTGCCGGCCCGGCTGTTGGCGCGCAGGGCATGCCATGCGCGCAGCAGCAGGCCGCCCAGGCGGGCGGTACCGGTCTCCATGCCGTCGAGCAGGTCGCGGTTGCGCACCAGCAGCCGCACCAGCGCGACCAGATCGTCGCAATGCCATTGCCCGTCACCGTACGCTTCGCCGGCGCCGACGCTGCCTTGGAAGGCCAGGGCGCGGTAGAAACCCAGGTCGCGCACTTCCACCTGCACGCTGAGCGCGGGACGCTCCGCCACCGGGTCGCCGCACTCGGTGCTGCCCAGCGCGTCGTGCACCACCAGCCGCCCATGCCTCAGCCCGCGCAGCGCATCGAGCAGGCGGCGGCGCAGGAAGCGGTCCGTGGCGGTGGCGCCGTCGGCCGTGGCTACCGGCGCGGTCCTGGCAAGTTCGTTCATGGCGAGTCTCCGTGGACAGGCGTAGCGATGCGCTCGCGCAGGCGCGGGTGGTCGTGCACGGGCATGCGCTTCAGCCACAGGCGCAGCGCCTGCCAATGGATCGCCCCGATCACCTGGGCCGTCATCAGCGGGTAGCGCCACAGCACGCGCGCCAGCGCGCCGCCGTCCAGCGCGCGGCGGCGCAGATCCAGCGTGGCGTCGAACTCGCATGCGGGTCCGCGCCGCACCTTCATGTGCACGCGCAGGTCGTCGGCCGGCGCGGTGAAGCGCCAGTCGTACTCGCGCTCCATCGCCATGAAGGGCGACACGTGAAAACGCTTGTCGAAGGACCAGCCCAGGCTGCGGCCGCGCCGTTCGGCGAGGCGCGCGTCCAGCACGTAGGCATGGCGTTCGCCCCAGGGCGTGTTGGTGATCTCCGCGACGATGCCATCCAGCGTGGCGCCGTCCTCGGCATAGCAGTAGTAGAAGGCGACCGGATTGAACACGTAGCCGGCATAGCGCGGATGAGCCAGCATGCGCACCGGCCCGCGGACCTCGCGCCCGCTGGCGCGGCTGAGCCGCCCGCGCACGGCCTGGGCGAGCGAGGGAACGTCCGGATCGAGGTAATCCTCGCGCCGCCACTCGGCCAGGTTGCGGCGCCCAACGGACCACAGCCAGCGGCCGCGGAAAGCGGCGTCGATCTCGTCCAGGTCCAGGTAAAGCTGGGCCATGCGGTAGCGGAACATATGGCGCCGCGGCAACAGGCGCCGATGCGTCACCGCACCCTCGTAGACCGCACTGGCAAGCGTGCCGGCCATGTCAGGCGGGCACCGCGGCGGCGGGCGCCGGAACAGTCCGGCCGCCAAGCGCGCGCGCCACGTCCACCGCGCTGCGCATGCCGTCCTCATGGAAGCCCCAGCCCCAGTACGCGCCGGCGAACCAGGTGCGCCGCTGGCCCTGGATTTCCGGCTTGCGCCGCTGCGCCGCGACCGATGCCGCGGTGTACACCGGATGGTGGTAGCTCATCCGGCGCAGGATCTTCGACGGGTCGATGGCGCCGGTGCGATTGAGCGTCACCACGAACGGCTCGCGCGAGCGGATGCCCTGCAGCAGGTTCATGCAATAGCTCACCGTGCATGCCTCGCCGGCCGCGGCCGGCACGTGGGCATTCCATGCGGCCCAGGCCTTCCTGCGGCGGGGCAGCAGCCGCGCATCGGTATGCAGCACGGTGTCATTGGCCTGGTAGGCGATGGCGCCCAGCACCTCGCGCTCGCGTTCGCTGGAATCTTCCAGCAGCCGCAAGGCCTGGTCGCTGTGGCAGGCCATCACCAGCTGGTCGTAGAGCTCCACGCCATGGCGATGGCGCAGCTGCACGCCTTGCTCGAGGCGCTGCACGGCAAGGACCGGGCAGGCGAGGCGCTCGCGCACCGTCCAGCGCCGGCGCAAGGCGTGGACATAGCTGGCGGACCCTCCTTCCACGACGCTCCATGCCGGCCGTCCGCTGGCCTGGAGCATCTGGTGGTTGGCCATGAACTGCACCAGGTAGCGCGCCGGAAAACGCAGGATGTCCTGCGCGGGGGAAGACCACAGCGCGGACGCCATCGGCACCAGGTGATCGTCGCGGAAGGCCGCGCCGTAGCCTTGCCGTGCCAGATAGTCGCCCAGCGCCAAGGCGGCGTCGCCGCCGTCCAGCAGGGCCGGCGCCTCGCGATAGAACCGCAGCAGGTCGCGCAGCATGCCCAGGAAGCGCGGCGACAACAGGTTGCTGCGCTGGCAGAACAATCCGTCGAGGCTGCCCGCGTTGTACTCCAGGCCCGTGCCGGCGTGCTGCACGGAAAAACTCATGGTGGTGGGACGCACGGCCACTCCCAGTTCGTCGAACAAGCCGTGCAGCAGCGGGTAATGCGCGCGATTGAAGACGATGAAGCCGCTGTCCACCCGGTAGCGCTCGCCGTCCTGCTCGACCTCGTGCGTATGCGTGTGGCCGCCGAAGCGGTCGCCGGCCTCGAACAGCGTGACGTCGTGCGCGCGCGACAGCAGCCACGCGCTGGCCAGCCCGCTGATGCCCGAACCGATCACCGCGATGCGCACGCTCAGTACCTCGCCTTGCGGGCTACCCAGGCGGGCACCGGCTTGAGGTCCCGCACCAGGCCCAGCCGCGCCAGCAGGCACAGGCCGTACCAGGTCAGGTCGATCTCCCACCAGCGGAAACCCTGGCGGGCGGAGCCCGGAAAGTAGTGATGGTTGTTGTGCCACCCTTCGCCGAACGTGAGCAGGGCCAGCCACACGTTGTTGCGGCTGTCGTCGCGCGTGTCGAAACGGCGGCGGCCGAAGCGATGGGCCAGCGAATTGATGGT
This sequence comes from Dyella marensis, assembly GCF_049532885.1. Taxonomy (NCBI): domain Bacteria; kingdom Pseudomonadati; phylum Pseudomonadota; class Gammaproteobacteria; order Lysobacterales; family Rhodanobacteraceae; genus Dyella; species Dyella marensis. The sequence continues at coordinate 2,469,132 of NZ_CP064029.1, read as the reverse complement.
GACCGTGGCATGGAACAGCACCACGGTGGACACGAAGAAGCCCCACACCAGCATCTGCCCGCCGCTGGTGCCGAGTCCTGGCGCCACGGCGTGCAACAGGGCGCCCAGGCCATACAGGCCGGCCGCCAGCAGCACCGGCACGACGGTGTCGTAGCGGTCGAGCCAACGCAGCTCCGGGTAGGCGGCCAGGTCCGGCACGCGCTCCAGCTCCGTGCGGAACGCGCCGCGCGTGAGGAACCAGCCCACGTGGCTCCAGACGAAACCGAACACGCCCGGAGAGTGCGGATCCAGCGCGGTGTCCGCATGGGCGTGATGGCGCCGGTGGTGGGCCGCCCACCACAGCGGCCCGCGCTGTGCGCAGGAGGCGCCAATCAGGGCGAACGCGAACTGCACGGCGCGCGAGGCGCGGAACGTGCGGTGCGAGAAATAGCGGTGATAGAAACCGGTCAGCGCGAACATGCGCACGGCGTACAGCAGCGCGGCGGTGCACAGCGCCACCGGGGATACACCGACCCAGAACACGGCCGCGCAGGCCAGATGCATCGCGATGAAGGGGGCCGCCCGCAGCCAGTCGATACGCGCGGCTTCCTCGTCCGTCACCTGCGCCGAGGTATCGACCCAGCGCCGCAAGGCGGTCGCCCATCGGCCGGCGCGGGCAGGGGCGGCTGCGGAAGATGGCGCGATCGGATGCATGGTCGATCCCTGGTTGGTGACTTCTATACGCCGCGGCGAGGCGTTCGGATGCATGGCTCAGGCGCCGCAGCGCGTCACCAGGGACACCGTCCGCGCCGCCGCCACCTCGCCCGGCTGCGGCGCGGCGCGTTCGAGCGAACGGGGAAAATCGATGCGCACCCACGCATGGCGCCCCCGCTCGTCGCGGATCGTGCCGATGCCCTCGAAGCGCAGCAGGTGGCCATCCATGGTGTAGGTAAGATCGATCGCCGGGGCGAGCGCGCCGAGCAGGCCGCCAAGGCCCAGCCGGAACCGGCGCACGGCGACGCCGTCCAGCCACGCATCGCGCGCATCGCCCAGGCGCAGGCGCAGGTAGTCCTGCCGGCTGGGCATCACGAAGGCGATGTCGCGCCGCGCGGCGCCGGCAAGGCTCGCCCAGTGTTCCCGCACATAGGCATCGAAGCCGGCGTCGACCACCATGTCCGGCACGGCCTGCAGCAGGCGGGTCTGCATGGGGGCGTCGCCGCGCTCGCGGGCATAGACCAGCCAGCGCTCGCCTTCGCGCCGCACGCCTTCCCGGTAGCCGTCGCGTCCGTCCTCGAAATCGAAATCCGGCGCGGCCGGATCGCCGCGCTCGTAGACCAGCTTGCGCGCGAAGGGCTCGCCCGAAGGGCAGCGATACAACACCAGCCGGGTAGCCACGCCGTCGGCGCGGAACAGCCAGTGCTCTTCGCGGTAGCGAACGGCCGAGCCGTTTTCCGCGCTGGCGACGCCAAGGTAGTGCCGGTCCTGCGCATGCGCGCGGAGCGGGCAGGCGCCAAGCACGGCGAGAAGCAGGGCGGCCTCGGCGAAGCGGCATCGCCGATGGGGATTGCGCCAGCTGATCGATGCCATGGACGCCCCGGCGTTCACTGATGGCTATCGATACGCGAACCGGTGGCGATTGGATCCGCGCCGCGGGATCTTCAGCCTGCGACGCCCAAGCCGCGCCCCATGATCCTGAACGCCACGGAAGAAGCGCCGGGCAGGCGCTCCGGAAGTTCGAGCTGCAGGCCCTGTGTGTCGCGCTTGAACTGCAATGGCGCTTGCATGCCAAGCAGCTCTACCCGCTCTACGCTGCCCGGCATGGCCGACCCCAGCGACTTCAGTACCAGCTGCGGCGAAGACGGGCGCCCGAGCGTGATGGCGAACAGCACGTCGCCCTTCACCGTGTAGCGGATGTCGTCGCCGGTGAAGGCGCCCGCCTTGTCCTCCGCGAACATACCCGCGGCCACCTTGGTGGGCCCTTCGCCGAACGTTCGCCATGGGCGCGTGCCGAAGATGGCTTCGCCATTGACCTTCATCCAGGCCGCCAGCTGCTCGAGCACGTTGCGCTCGTCCGCATCGATGGTGCCGTCGCCGCGCAGGGGGATGCTGAGCAGCAGATTGCCGTTCTTCGAGACGATGTCGCACAGGCGCGCGATGACGGTGGCGGCGCTTTTGTAACCGTGCTGCTCGAACAGCCGCCGCGAATAATGCCAGTCGCCGATGCAGGTGTCGGTCTGCCAGGGCAGGGGGCGGATCGCATCGCTGACGCCGCGCTCGATGTCTTCCACCATGGCGGGCACCTGTCCGGGCGTCAGCCCCTTGGCGTTGAGCACGGCCTCGAGCCTGCCGTCGTGCCATTGCCGGTTCGCGTTGTAGTAGTAAGCGGCGATGTCCAGGCCCGCCTGCCCGAGCGGCAGTCCGGTGTCGTCGAAATACAGCAGGTCGGGGCGGTACTTGTCGAGCAGCTCCTTGCAGCGCAGGAACCATTGCCGCACGAACCGCGGGTTCTGCGGCGGCGGGTTTTCGTTCCAGGGGCGGTCGTGCTGCTCATGCCATTGCCTGACGGCCGCGGCGCCGCGAATGCCATCGGGGATGACGATGTTGGGGCCGGTATACAGCTCCTGCGGATCCAGGCCCTCCCACCAGGTGCCGCGTCCATCCGCCTTGGCCAGGCGTGCGGCATCGTAGCGCTGTCCCGCGCGCGGGCCTTCGCCGTCGTAGCCATACGCCGTCTGGAACCAGTGCCAGGCATGCGCGGAGTGATTGCTGACGCCGAACCTCAGCCCATGCTCGCGCGCCGCGCGGGCCCAGCCGCCGACGATGTCCTTGCGCGGCCCGACCTTGACCGAGTTCCAGGCGTGATGGCTGGAATCGTAATTGTCGAAATTGTCGTGGTGATTGGCCAATGCGACGAAATACTTCGCGCCGGCCGCCTTGTACAGGCGCATCAGCGCATCCGGATCCCAGTGCTCGGCTTTCCATCGATGGTCCAGTTCCATGAAACCGAATTGGGATGGATGGCCATAAGTGCGGCAGTGGTATTCGTATTGCGGCTCACCCTGCAGATACATGTTGCGCGCATACCAGTCGCCTTGTTCGGGCACGCATTGCGCGGTCCAGTGCGCCCAGATGCCGAACTTGGCGTCGCGGAACCAGGCGGGCGCGGCATAGCCGCGCAGGGAGTCCCAGGTAGGTTGGAATGGCGCTGGACCATCGGCTGCGGCACGGGCGAGGCGGGGAGTCCAGCAGGGCGCGGACAATCCGAGCGTCATTCCCAGCAGAAAAGAGCGGCGAGACAGCGGCATGGCGATTCCCTATGGCATGTACACATCTGCCTGCCGACCGATATCGCCGTGCAGGCTGGTCCGGGCCCTGCAATGAGCGCTCGCGGGGCGGTGGCCGAGTCTAGGGTGGTGCCGATGGCCGTCCAATAAGCAATCGTGACGTTTCGATATGCGCTCGAATATCGCAGCGGAACATCTCCCGCCGCGTCAGCAAGATGCGCGGCGGGATGCGGCAAGCGCAAACGAAGAATCGTTCAATGGATTATCTGATTTCGTAAAAAACAGGCATCGCCTTGTGCCGGACACTGGGTGCTTCGATGAATTCAGTGGATAAGGATGTTGTCTCCGTGACGCGAAAGCCATTTCTCTGCGCCTGCATCGCATTGCTGCTGGTCTGGCGAATCGATACCGCGATCGCCGGTGACGCGCCTTTCGTGCTGGAGCGCCACGGCCGGACGATCGCCATCGAGCCTTATGCGCCGAATATCCTGCGGGTGACGCTGAGCGTCGACCGCGCCGCCGCGACGGCATCGCCCGGCTATGGGTTCGAAGCCAGGCCTTCGGCCCCGGGATGGACTCATGCACGCGATGAGGCCGGCGGCGATGTCTTCCGCTCCTCGAGGATGGTGGTTCGCATTGCGCCGGAACACCCGGCCACGCAGGGACTCTCCCTGGGCCTGCCCCTGGACGCCCTGAACCATGCATTGCGCGAGCAATACTTCGGAGGATGGAAAGACCCGAACAAGTTCGACGACGCACTGAGCATCACCACCGCCGACGGCAAGCCGCTATTGCGCATGCGCACCTGGAGCATGCTGCCGGGGCAGCCGCCGGCGGACGCGGGAGCAAAGAGCTTCCGCAGCGCCGCCACCTTCGACTCGCCCGGCAACGAGCACTACTACGGACTGGGACAGCAGCAGCAAGGATGGATGGACCTGCGCGATCACGAGGTTCGCTGCTGGCACGACTATGGCGCACTGGGCGGAGAGAATGTCTGCGTGCCCTTCATGGTGTCCAATCTCGGTTACGGCCTGGTCTGGGACAACCCGTCCAAGACCACCGTGCAGCTGGGCTTCAATGGCCAGAACGTGTGGTCATCGGAAGTGGGCGACCGGGTCTCTTATTTCGTCATCGCGGGAAACAGCACCGACGAGATCTACCAGGGCTACCGCCTGTTGACCGGCGTCACGCAGATGCTGCCCCGCACGGCCTACGGCTATATCCAGAGCAAGGCGATCTATGCAACGCAGGAGGAGATCCTCGCAGTCGCCGAGGAATACCGCCGGAAGAACCTGCCGCTGGGCGTGATGGTGGTCGATTTCCTCAATATGACCAGGCAGGGCAATCTGGATCTCGATCCCGCGCGCTGGCCGGACCCGGCCGCGATGAATCGCCGGCTGCACGCCATGAGCGTGGACTCGCTGCTGAGCGTGTGGCCGCACTTCTCCGAAGGCTCGCTGTTCTACGACATGCTCGACAGCAAGGGCTGGCTGGTGCGCGGAAGAGACGGCAAGCCCGACAAGGGTTGGTACAAGACGATCATCGGCCCGAACATCGACACCACGAATCCCGAAGCGGCGAAGTGGTTCTGGCAGCAGATTCGCGACCGCTACATCAAGCCGCAGGGATTCGATTACCTATGGCTGGACGAGACCGAACCGGATGTCGATCCCGCCAATGACGTCTTCTGGATCGGCCCGGGCTCGCGCTACTACAACGTCTACCCGTTGTTCCATACCGCCGCAGCCTATGAAGGATTCCGGCGCGACTTCGGCGATGCGCGCAGGGTCATGATCCTGGCGCGGGCCGCTTACCTGGGCGCCCAGCGCAACGGCACCGTGTTCTGGTCGAGCGACATCGCCGCGAGCTGGGACATGCTCAAGCGATCCGTTCCGGCGGGACTCAATTTCACCGCGACCGGGCTGCCGTATTGGGACACCGACATCGCGGGCTTCATGTCGCCGGCCATCCCAGCCGATTACAAGGCAACGCGGCAACCGCTGATCGATGGTTCCGATGCGCGCGACACGATCGGCAACTATGAGGATTATCCTGAGCTGTTCGTGCGCTGGTTCGAATGGGGGACCTTTCAACCGGTCATGCGCGCACATGGAGAAAGGAAACACAACGAAGTGTGGTCGTACGGCAAACAGGCCGAGCCGATTCTGGCGAAATACCTGAAGCTGCGCTACCGGCTGCTGCCGTATACGTATTCGGCGGCCTATCGCAGCTACCAGACCGGCGCGCCCTACATGCGCGCGCTGTTCATGGATTTCCCCAACGACCCCAAGGTCGCGGACATTCCCGACGAATATATGTATGGCCCCGCCTTCCTGGTGGCGCCCGTGACCGAGCAGGGCGCGACCCACCGGACGGTGTATTTGCCGGCAGGCTGCGACTGGTACAACTACTGGACGAACGAGCGCCTGCGTGGCGGCCAGACGATCGAGGTGGATGCGCCCATCGATATCCTGCCGCTGTTCGTCAGGGCGGGCAGCATCGTGCCGCTGGGTCCGGACGGGGCAGGGGCGCAGCAAACGCAGAAGGTCGTTGCGGTGCACGTGTATCCGGGGGCGGATGCGAAGTTCACGCTCTTCCAGGATGACGGCACTTCCTATGGCTACGAGCGCGGCAAATACGCCGTTACCACGCTGACATGGGATGAGGCCGGGCATCGATTCGGGCACGATGGCGGAAAGACCTGGCATGGCGCGGATGCCCCGGTCGTGTCCGTGATCGGGGATAAGAGCGCCGGCCGATAAGCTGACATCAGCACCATCGCGATCGAATCGGAAACTTGCAGGGGCGCCGCGCCATCGTGAGGACAGTCATGCGAATCAGGCCGATTTTCCTGGCCATCACTCTGGTGGCCACGCAGGCCGTGGCCGGGTCCTGGCCCGACGGCAAGCGGGCGGCGGTGGTGCTGACCTATGACGATACGCTCGTCTCGCAGCTCGACACCGCGATTCCGGCGCTCGACGCCGCCGGCTTCAAAGGAACATTTTTCCTTATCGGCAGCAGGGTCACCCCTGAGCAGATAGCGCGCTGGCGGTCCGCCGCGGCCGAAGGCCACGAACTCGGCAACCACACCATTCGCCATGCCTGCCCACAGGCCAATTATCCGCCCGCGAAGAAAATCGACACCAGCGAAACCTATGACGTCGACACCATGCTGGCGGAAATCCGCACGATGAACACGATGCTGACGGCGATCGACGGCAAGCCGCAGCACAGCTATGCCACACCATGTGGCCAGCACCTGGCCGGAGGCGTCGATTATCTTCCGGCACTGCGCACCAGCGGACTGGCGCCTTATACCCGTGCCGCGGACCCGGCAGAGCGCCCCTTCGATCCGATGGATGTGCCGGCCCATTTCTTCCCCTCGAACGCAACCGGCGCCGATCTGATCGCCGCGGTGCGGGAAGCCGAGCGCAAGGGCGGGATGATCGTGCTCGGCTTCCACGGCGTGGGCGGCGACTACCTCGCCGTGTCCGCGCAAGCCCACGCCCAGCTGCTCGCCTATCTCAAGGCGCATGCCGGCACCCTCTGGGTGGCGCCGTTCTCGACGGTGATGGGTTATGCCACCAGCCATCAGGCTCATTGACGGCCAGCCTCGAGCGCTTCTACTGCGAGCAGGGGCAACTCAATGAAAATGAAGGGGCCGGTCACTCATCGGCCGTCACCCTAAATTGCGCATTCTTGGTATATGGGGGCAGGCGTTGCGCCCCTAAGAACCACCTACCACTGATGCAAAGGCTCATCGCCTACGTGCGGTGGTCCGTAATTGATTACGCCATGGTGAACACGGAGCCAAGAGTCCACCGGCAATTTGGACTTGTGGGCCTTAGCGTTATCCATAGCGGTGAGGAGCCCGATAGAGACGGGGTCGAAAGGGGCGATGTTCGATGGCATCATCGAACCGGGGGCGTACTGCATGTCAGGTACTACTAGTGCGCGGGGTTCCCATCGCCTCATCGAAGAGGCAAAGCACTGGGCAACGTCTAGTGCGCTATAGGCTTGCCCAATGACCAGCTTCCATGCGAGGCAGGCAGTTGATGCCACTTCAATGAGGGCGAGAATCCAAATGGCACTGATCGGAACAACGATCATTTCGCCGCGCGCATCGGGAATCCGCATTGTTGCTTTTACATCAAGCCTGTGCGCATCAAACTCGACCCGGTCGAACGGCCGCAAAGTGAAGAGCTGATGCAGCCGTGTTATGGATCGCATTTCGACGGTGGAGTTCGACGGCGCGCCATCGACGATAGCTTTGCGACGTATCCTCCTTACGAAACGAGAAAACGCTCGACGTCCTTTGTCCTTGGTGTTCATGGGCCAGAACGATTGGAACCCGCGCTGGACAAGCAATCCGCGAATCTCAGTTAGAACCCGCTTGAAACCCGGCGGAAGTCTTCCTGGTGGAAGGGCTCCTTTGTAGTCCTCAAGTTTTTGCTTGATATCGGGTTGTGAGACAAGTAGCTGATCCATCGAATGAGCAGTGCCCGAACTAGGCATGGCCCGCTTCAAATCTTTTTTAGCTGCTCTTACGCTATAAGGGATGCAGGCCAAATATCAGACATGGCGTCCATCGGATCCAAGCTGAAAGGCCTTGTCGACAATTGCTGCTAGCGTGGTTCGATTTACACGATGATATGACGATGCGGATCTGAGACTGGCGCCTTCGATTACGGACCCTAGGGCCGCCATTCGGCGTTCGGCGTCGTCCCGATACTTAGCTGAAATTGTGCTCAGATCGGGTTTGAGCCAATGTTGCGCCAGAAGTGCCATGGCTGTCGTGAGTTCGCGCCTCATGCCAAGGCCCTCCACGTCAGGAGAGTTCGCCGCGACAGCGGGAGGTCTTCTTCGAAGGTGAGAAGTCCTTCATAAATCATGCTACATACGACAGATCGTACGGAGGGCCGTGCCAGGTCGTGAAGGCTGAGTTCCAGTTGCTCAAAGGTCATCGGTACTGGAGTGTGGCCAAAGGCATCAGTCACGCGACCTCGCAAGCGCAGCATATCTGGAAGGTGATAAGCAGCCTGGACGTTCGGGAGAAGTCGAAAGTAGTTGGCGATGCGCTGCCATCGTTGCAAGAGCTCCTTCTCGTAGACAAAGATAAGAGAAATTCCGGCATTTTGTACTGCACGTGACCACAGCGTGGCATCACGGCGCACGCGACCAGTTGGACCGTTGGTTGTTTCGCTTTCGGCGACCATGACCCAGAACACCTCAGAGTCGTCACGTCGGCGCGTCCAGAAGTCCAGCTCGATGCAGATGCTTCCTCCCAGTGACAGCTGGCGAGGTCGTTCGACGCAATCAGCACAATCTCGATCAAAAGTAAGCAAGAGCCACTGTGCCAACCGAAGGGGGCCAATGAGCGACACAACGCGTCCCGTTCTGGGTTCGGCAGTCATGTAGATGTCGTTGCGATCGAGCTCGGACTTAGTAAGCCGGCGAGGAGAAAACGGCATTTCATCGGTTCTAGACATCGTTGGTCTCCACAGTGTCATTAGGACAAAAGCCGCCCGTCGCACCTCTAGAACGGAGGCGCGAAATGGACTTGACCTGGAACAAAGAAAATGGGACCCTGCGACGGCAAAGTTCTGTAAGTCCCAATCCCCGCCGGCAAGCGGGGATTTCTTTTTTCAGGATCAAGGATTGCGCAGCGACGCGGGCGGTTCAGTGCGAGCCGTCAGCGGAGTTGCAATGTCGTGCGCGCGGATGCACACCTTTGGGAAGCTACAACTCCCTTGCGCAAGCGGTCAACGAAAAATTCGGCGAGAAATTATGCTATTGCACGGAGTTGACTCAAAATGTCGAGATGCTTTTTGTCCAGACTTTGATCCCCTTCGATGTATCACCATGCCGTGTTGTCGTGTGCCAAAGAGCGGCACGAACTATTTGATTGCATAAGCGGTACAGTCGAGCACCCGGGGCTTCGCATGCGGTCAATTACGCAATAACTTTTGAAGTTTGGCCATACCACTGAGCCTCGCCCTGTGTCCTGCAACAACAGCGGATTGCAACAACCATTTGGTTGGCTCGCTAACGAGTAATGCGGCGCGCGGTGACAGGCCTCCGCCCTCATGGGCGCGCTCAACATCTCATTGACCTCGACAAGGCTTTACATGTGACGCCGTGCAAGCAGTGCTGACACATTGCATTTGGAGCTAGGCGTTCCGGCGGCCATCTACGCCCCATGCCCCATACGGCGCCTCACGAAGAAACGCTAATTATCATTGTAAATCAATGGATTAAGTTGTTTCTGGTTGAGCATCTTTTAGCGCATCGTGGCCGCCAGGGCGTTTTTTGACGGGTGGATGATTTGGGACTTCCTTGATCGTCGCGCCGAGTGAAGCAATATGCCCTCCCTCAATATGACCGGGCACGCAATGCCGGTGGCTGAGGTGATGTGCCAGGTACGTTTGGCGCAGCTCTGTGAGATGACACGGAGGGAAGGGCTTGGCATGAGTGAGGACTGAAGGTGGATCTATTTTTAGATTGTGAGTGGGCGGACGTTCTCGCCTCTGAGCTGGTTTCAATTGCCCTGGTGTCCGGTGATCTCCAAAGTATTTTCTATGCGGAGCGTGATCCTTTGCCTGTCGATCCCACGCCTTGGGTCCGCTCGGTTGTATATCCGCTGTTAGATCGCGGAGCATCGGCTATGACCGATACGAGCATGACCGTTGCAATACGGCAGTTCTTAGCGTCGTTCGAAGTATCGAAAATCCACTATGACTTCGGCCCAGACCGAAGCCTCTGCCAATTCGTGATCGATGGCTTCGATGTACTCGATCCGCCGGGTCCAGCCCCAGGAAATGTCGAATGGTATCGATGCGATGGTCTTAGCAAGGCTATCGAGGCTTGGTGGTCAGCGCATCCAGTCAGGAAGTTGAAGCGCCATCACGCCCTGATGGATGCGATGGCATTGCGTGCTGCCTACTTGGACGATCTTGGGTAAGAAGGCTGAGGGGCCGGGTTGTTATTCGCGGCACAGAAGGAGCTTCAGGAGGCAGGGTATGACCGCTATCGGCACGAGAGAAGGGTCGTGCGGTGCGCGATTAGGGTGCGTTATCGCGACTAGACATCGTCTGCGTCCTGCGCCACGAGATTTTCTCGGCCGGCAATCAACCATGCCGTCATTGCCACCATGCTTCCCAACGTGGCGGCCAGCATGTCCCGTTGCGCGTCCCAAGGGTCGCCTTGCGTGCCGAGGTACGCCGCGCCCAGGTCGCCACCGAATGCCATGGCGGCGGCCCATTCGATCAATTCGTACAGCAGCGAATGGGACATGATGAAGCTCACCGGCAGGATCCAGCGCCAGATCCCGCGGGATGGCGCTACCGCGGCAAGCCATTCGGCGGCGGCCGGAGTGACCAGGAGCCCGTACAGGAAGTGCACCAGACGGTCGTAGCTGTTGCGGCCCAGCCAGGTAAGCGACACGTTTACGTGCGACAGCCATTGCTCGTAGGGCACTTCGGAATAGGTATAGTGCGCGCCTATTTCGTGGCAGGTAAAGAACACGAACAGCGCCAGACAGGCAGCATTCGACAGGCGCAAGCGCCGATAGCCGTAAACCAGCAAGGGGATGGCGGCCACGACCAGAATGTTCTCCAGCAACCAGTCCTGCCGATACCGCGGCGCGATGGCCAGCGCACCCCAGATCGCCGCGAATGCCACGAGCAGGAGCAGCGGAAAGCGAGTGCTTCGATGCCATCCTCTTGACTCATGCATAGGTCAGCGCCAGGCGAGTACCGGAATGGCGGAAGCCTGCATCACGGCCTGCGCCTCTCGCGTGAAATGGCCCGACACCATACTTGGCTGCAGGGGTGCGGCCATCACGATCAGATCGCAGCCGTAGTTCCTGGCTACATCCACGATGGCTTCGTGGATGCGCGCGGCGAACGTGTAATCGCCTTCGCAGGCTACGCCCGCGCCAAGTGCATGCTCGCGCGCCTCACCGAGCCATGCCAGGGCTCGCGCCCCGGCCTCCCGTTCGTAGAGTTCGCGCGTGGCGTGGACGCGCTCGGCCAGATATGCCACGGCCGGAAACGACGCAATCACATGGAGCAGATGGATGTCCGCCTTGCCAATACGTGCAATGGCGATGGCGGCATCCACCGCCTCCAGGGCCTCGGGCGTACCGTCAACGGGAACCAGCAAGCGGCGGAACACGGTGCGTCTCAGCGCACGACCAGCACGGGCACGCTCGAACCGGCCAGCACCTTTACCACGACCGAACCGAGGAACAGGCTCTTCAGCGCGCCACGCCCATGCGAACCCATCACCACCAAGTCGTAACGGCCGCGCCTGGCCAGGCGCAGGATCTCGGTGGCCGGGTCGCCGGTCAGCAGGCATTCGTCGAACAGGTGGCCTGCCTTGGCCAGCAGGCGGCGCGCCGGACGCAACGCGGCTGAGCCGTTGTCGAGATGGAAGCGCGCCACGCTGTCCGCGTCCAGATATCCGGCGATCGATTCGCGCAGCGGCGCATCCACATTGAGCAGGGTTACCGCGGCATCGGCCGGCCAATGCCTGGCCAGGTAGCGAGCGGCGCGCGTGCTGTAGATGCTTCCATCCACTGGCAGCAGGATTTTCATGCAGCCTCCTTGCCGGCCGGGCCGGCGTGACGGCATTCATCAGAATGCGGCTGGCACGTGGCCATATTGACCCGCATCAATGCCGGCTCAGTTCCCGACGAGTGAAGGCTTCCAGCGGCACAGGACGCGCCGGATGCCCTCAAGCCAAACCGCACAAAGCGATGCAAGCGCGGCGATCAGCAAGAGCGCTTCGCCGCCCACGCCATGGAGGCCGATCGCCGCTCGCAGCGGGGTCACGCCGGCCAGCAGCGCCAGCATGAACGCTCCCGCGCCCAATAGGCCCGGCAGCCAGGGATTCTCTCTCCAGGTGATGCGCCACAGCGGCTGCGCCGGCTGGCCATTGGCCAGCACCAGCAACAGCACCGCCAGCACCAAGCCAAGAAAAACCGCGCCACGGGCCAGTTCCTGCGACCCGCGCAGGAGCAATGTCGCGCCGTAGCACGCCGCCAGGATCGCGGCCAGGCCGGCACCCTGGATGGCGCCACAACCCAGATTGGCCAGGCGAAACGGCGATTCGCCTGGCGCTCGCGGCGGACGCCGCATGATGCGCGCAGACGCCGGTGCGGCCTCGAACACGATCGAACACGCCGGATCGATCAGCAGTTCCAGCAGCACGATCTGCAATGGCATCAACAGAATCGGCCAATGCAGCAGGCTGGGCAGCAGGGCCAGGACCACTACCGGCAGGTGCACCGCCACCACGAAGCGGACGGCCTTGCCGATGTTGTCGTAGATCCGCCGCCCCTGGCGGATCGCCGCTACCAGGCTGGCGAAATCGTCATCCAGCACCACCAGCGCCGCCGCCTCGCGGGCGACGTCGGTGCCGCGGCCGCCCATCGCCACGCCGGCGTCCGCGGCTTTCAATGCGGGAGCGTCGTTCACGCCGTCGCCGGTCATGCCGACCACCTCGCCGCATTGTTGCAGCGCGCGCACCAGGCGCAGCTTTTGGGTGGGCTTCACTCGCGCGCAGACTTCCACCTCGGCCAGGCGAATGGCCAGCTGTGCGTCATCGAGCGCGTCTATGTCGGCACCGGAGATCGAACGCGGCGCATCACTGAGACCGACCTGGGCAGCGATGGCCCGCGCGGTGACCTCGTGATCGCCAGTCATCATCAGCACGCGGATGCCCGCTGCATGGCATTCGTCGACGGCAGCCCGCGCACCATCGCGCGGCGGATCGATCAAACCCAACAATCCCACGAAGCGGAAAGGGAGTTCGCGTTGCGTGTCCGGCCATGCCTGTCCGGGCCAGTCCGCCGCTGCCACGGCCAGTACGCGCAGACCGCGCACGGCCATGGCATGCACCTGTCGGTTCCACGCCTCCTCCTGGGCCGCGTCGAGCCGGCACATGATCATCACCGCCTCGGGCGCGCCCTTGGCGCCAATCGCAAAACCGCCTTCGGCCAGCGGCGCCGCGCGGCTCATGGCCAGCAGATCCGGCGACAGTGCGTACTCCTTGATCGCACTGTCGGCAAAAGCACGGTCGCCCTCGCTCAGATGCTGGGCGCCGAAAGCACGGATCGCGTGCTCCATGGGGTCGGCCGAATCGACCGGGGTGGCCAGCAACGCCAGCCTGGCCAGTTCATGAAAGGCGGACGGTGCGGCCTTGCCGTCCACGCGGAACAGGTCGTGGCCAAGCGCCAACTCGGCCACGACCATACGGTTCTGCGTGAGCGTGCCGGTCTTGTCCGCGGCAAGCACGGTGATCGCGCCCAGTGTTTCCACCGCGGAGAGGCGGCGGGTCAGCACCTTGTGCCGGGCAATGCGCCAAGCCCCCAAGGCAAGGAAGACGGTTAGGATCACCGGGAATTCCTCGGGCAGAATGGCGATCGCCAGCGCGACGCCCGACAGCAGGCTGTCGAGCAGACCATGCCCGTCCCACAGCCAGTTGAGCAGAGCCAGGCCGACAGCGCAGGCCAGCGCCGCCAGGCCGAAGCGGCGGACCAGGGTGCGCGATGCCCGTTGCAAGGGCGAGGCTGTTTCCACCGTGGCCGCCAGCGCCTCGCCGATACGGCCGGCCGCGGTATTCGCGGCAATGCCGATGACCCGTGCCATGCCGCGGCCGCGGGTGACTAAGGTGCCCGCGAAGACTTCGACGGCATCGCCTGCCGCCGACTTGCTTGCCGGCACGGACTCGCCGGTGAGTAGGGACTCGTCCGCTTCCAGCAGGCCTTCCAGCATGACGGCGTCCGCGGCGACGCGTTCGCCTTCGCCCAATGCCAGCACGTCGCCCAATACCACGTCCGTCGCTGCGACGCGCTGCTCCCGCCCGTCCCGGATCACGCGCGCCAATGGCGCCGACAGATCACGCAGGGCTTCCAGAGCACGCTGGGTCTTGCGCTCCTGCACCAGCGTGATGCCGATGATCACCAGCACCGACAGCAGCAGGAAGATCGCATCGGTGCGCTCGCCCAGTGCCAGGTAGATAGCGCCGGCGCACAGCAGCATCAGGAACATGGGTTCCATCACCACGGCTCCAGCGATCGCCCACAACGGGCGTGTCCGGTTGCCGGGCAGGGCATTGGGGCCATCCCGCCGCAAGCGTTCGCGCGCCTCGGCCTCGCTCAGGCCCAGGCCGGGCGCCGCCGCGGGCCCGGCGCGGTTCACGCCTCGACCACCAGCAGGGGCAACTCGCCGTGCTTGAACATGTGGCGCGTGACGCCACCAAGCAGCCATTCGCTGGCGCGCGAATGGCCCCATGCTCCCATCACCAGCAGGTCAGCTCCGCATCCGCGCGCATGCGCCTGAATCGACGGGCCGTTGTCATCCGCCTCGTCAAGGATGTCCCAGCGCGCGCGCAGCGCGTGCCGTTTCAGCCATGCGTCCAACGCCAGCGGCACATGCCTTGCATTGGCCCTGATGCGCGACACGCCATCCAGTACCACGATTTCGTCGGCGCGAAGCAAGAGCGGGGTCGCCGCGCGAATCGCGCGCGCTGCTTCGGCCGAGCCATTCCAGGCAAGCGCCACCTTGCGCACGCCCTCCGTGCCAGCCCAGTGCTCCGGCACCAGCAGCATGGGAGCGGCATCGGAGGTGAGGATGCGGCCGAGCGGATGGAGGCCAGAGGCGAGGCGTGCGGCTTCGCGTGAAAGCTGCCCCAGCACCAGATCGGCGAGGCTGGCACGGCGGGACAGCACCGATTCGTGCAAGCCGCGATAGGCTTCCCAACTTCCCTCGACACCGTGGCCGCGGCATAGCTGGCGCCACCAGTCATGGCGTTCTTGTGCGGCCAATTCTTGTTCCTCCAATACCAGCATGGCATCCGGCATCGCCAGCATGGCGGCCGGACTGAGCATCACCGCCTGCAGGCCAGTCAGGTGCGCGCCGTGCTGGCGGGCGAGGCCGAAGGCGAAACGCAGCAAGGCAGTGTCATCGCGCCCTGGTTCGATGTCGACAAGGAATTCCAGCATGGGGCATCTCCCGGCGCTATGTGGTCCATTCCAGCCACCAGAACGCCAGCAGGCAGACGAGCACGATCAGCGCGATCGGCAACATCGGGCGTTCGGCTGCCTCATCCGGATATCCCTGCTTGCGACCGGTGATCATCGCCCCGACCAGATTCTCGCGATGCAGCCAGCTACCCGCCAAAGCACCGGCCACGTGGATGGCGACGAGGGCGAGCATCGAGTTGGCAAGCAACTCGTGGGTTTCACCCAGCCATTCGATGTGCGTGGTGTAGGCCAGCCAGCCGAAGCAGGTCACCGCCAGGATCATTGCCAGCAGGGCGAGGATCGCCAGGGCACCGGCGGGGTTGTGTCCGGTGTAGTGCGGCGGATGTCCGTGCAGCATCTGGCGCACATAGCGGAAAGTCTCGTGCGGTCCGCGCACGAAACTGCCGAACTTGGCGTGCCGAGTGCCGATGACTCCCCAATAGATGCGGAAGCCGGCGAGCAGGGCCAGGCTGTAGCCGAGCACGGCATGCACGCGCCGCCACTGATCTTCTTCAGCCGTGATCCATGCTCCGGCGAAGCAGGCCACCATCAGCCAGTGCGACAGCCGCACGGGGAGATCCCAGACCAGGATGCGGCCGAGTGGCCGATCCTGCTGCGTGGAAGCCTCGTCTGTCATGGCTGGCATTCCCAATACGGTTCTGCGTATCGGCATTGAAGAACAGCTTCCCGCGCAGTGGATTGACATGTATCAATCGGACGTCACCTGGGAGCTCCTACGCTGGCTTCGGCGACGTGGCCTGTTGGTCCGGCACGCCATCATTGCCATCGCGAAAGGTGATGTCGGATGCATGCCATGGTGCTCCACCGTCTGGCGACACCATTGATCGCGCAGGAGCGGCCGACGCCAGCTCCCGGTCGTGGCGAGGTGCGCCTTCGCGTCGAAGCATGCGGCGTGTGCCGCACCGACCTGCACTTGATCGATGGCGAGTTGCCTCAGGCTCGCCTGCCGATCGTGCCCGGGCATGAGGTGGTTGGCACGATCGACGCCGTCGGCCCGGACGTCATCACGTGGAAGCTGGGCGACCGCGTGGGTGTGCCTTGGCTGGGTGAGACGTGCGGCACCTGCAGCTACTGCGCGCAGGGACGGGAAAATCTCTGCGACATCCCAGTCTTCACCGGCTGCACGCGTGATGGTGGCTATGCCACGCACGTGCTGGCCAGCGCAGCCTTCTGTCTGCCGCTGCCCCCGTGCGACTATCCCGACGCCGCCCTCGCCGCACCATTGCTGTGCGCGGGCCTGATCGGCGGCCGCGCCCTGCGCCTGGCGGGCGAGGGCGCCGCCCTGGGCTTGTATGGCTTCGGTGCGGCGGCGCACATCTTGTTGCAGGTGGCGCGCGCAGAAGGTCGCCGGGTATACGCCTTCACCCGAGCAGGTGACGTGGAAGCACAAACGCTCGCCCGCTCACTGGGCGCCACCTGGGCGGGCTCTTCCGATGAGGCACCACCTGAACCACTGGATGCCGCCATCATTTTTGCGCCTGCCGGCGAACTGGTGCCGGTTGCCTTGGCCGCGGTGCGGAAGGGCGGGGCGGTGGTCTGTGGCGGCATTCACATGAGCGATATCCCCAGCTTTCCCTATCGCCTGCTGTGGGAAGAACGCCGCCTGCTCTCGGTCGCCAACCTGACCAGGGCGGATGGCCATGCCTTTCTGGCCGCCGCTGCGCGCGCCAGGGTGCGGGTGCATGTGCATCGCTATGCATTGACTGCTGCCAATGAAGCCTTGGCCGATTTGCGCGCTGGCCGCATTCACGGCGCAGCGGTACTGGTGCCGCCGGCATGAGCCTCGCACCGGTGGTGCGCCAGGGGCGCGTCATCGCGCAGCGCCTATTCGACCTGGCCTACGCGATCGACTTGAGCCAGGCACGAGTCCTGTGTGCGGACCTGCCGGCCGCTCACACATCGTCCGGGCCATTGACCTTCGGCGCACCGCCTTTGCGCGTGCAGCTGCCGCCGGTCGCGCTTTGCGTCGGTGACCACACACTGATCGGCGAGGCTTCCGTACATGTATACGACTTCGGCGCTATCACGCTGGCGATCGCAGTTCCAGCCGAAGACCTGCCATGGCCCGTCTTTGCCGAATTGGCGCGACAAGTGGAAGAGGCGGTCGCGACTGGCCAGTCATCGGCGCCGTGGACATCCTTGCTCGAAAGCGTCAGATCGCGCATCGCCACTGCACTCGAGCGGCCAAGCCATGCCGTGATCCAGGAAGACTATCTACTGATGGTGGTCGACACGTTTGTCGAGTCGCCGGGCGAAGCGTTGTGCCGCGTGGTAGATCTGGTGCCGCTACTGGCCGCCGACGCTCGCCCGCTATCCGCCGATGCGCGTGAGGCATTGCTGAGCCATCGTTTCGCATATCTCGCTGACGATTGCGTGGTGATCGCACGCGATCGCGCCTTTCTGTACCAACCGCAGGGCGATGCTGGCGTGGCGGCGGTATTGGAGGTGGCTAATGCGCAGCTACTGGAGTTGCGCTACTACGCATCCCTGTTGGATGCCGAGTTGCCGCGCATGTATGACCTGGTAGCGCGCACCCGCAGCGCTCTGCCGATCTCCGCCCCCGGTCGGTTATCGCGTCTGGCGCGCCACCTTTACACCCTGGTGGCGGAGGTCACCGAGCTGACAGAGAAGGTGGATAATGCGTTGCAGGTGACCGGACACCCCTATCTGGCGCGCATCTACACCACCACCCTGGAGCTATTCGGCGTGCCCGCCCTCGGCGCGGCAGTGGACAACAAGCTGGCGATCATCCGCGATACGTATGCCGCGCTTTACGACGAGGCATCGGTAAGCCGCGCGGGATTGCTGGAACTGACCATCATCGCGCTGATTACGGTCGAGCTCGTGCTTGCTTTGTTTCGAATCTGATCCGGGCAGGCTGACGGATCTGCGGCGCTCGTTCGAGTTGATTTCCATCAAGGCGCCCGACGGGCAGGGACGTAACCTGAGGCTCCATCGTACTGAAGTACCGTCACCCACATGGCGACGAGCCGCGCCGAAAGGTCGGTCATTCGCGCTTGAAGCTGTCGCTCAGCACCCTCACTCGAAGGCAGCCATGAACCGGGCCATCCTTGCGCTCAATGCCGGCTCTTCAAGCATCAAGTTCGCACTCTACGAGCACGGGCTGACCGCACAACGCCTGATCTCGCGCGGCATCATCGAAGGAATCGGCGAAGACCCGCACCTCACCGCCCGGGCTCCCGACAGCACCGTCGTCGATCGGCAGGCATGGGGAGCATCCGCGGCGGCATCGCACGAGGAAGTGCTGCAGCCGCTGCTCGCGTGGATGACCTCGCATCTGGGTCACACCGAGCTTGCCGCCGTGGGGCATCGCGTCGTGCATGGCGGGCTCTCGTTCCGGCAACCCGTGCGTATCGATGCACACACGCTGTCGGCATTGGAGCAACTCGTGCCTTTGGCGCCACTGCATCAGCCACATCATCTCGCCGCGGTGAAAGCCATCAAGCACCTGCATCCCGAACTGAAGCAGGTCGCATGTTTCGATACCGCCTTTCATGGCGACATGCCGGCTGTCGCCACCAGCCTGGGGCTGCCGCATGCTTATGCCAGCGCCGGCATGCGCCGCTACGGCTTCCACGGATTGTCCTATGAATATCTGGCCGGCCAGCTGCGCGATTTCGCTCCAGCACTGGCTGATGGGCGCGTGATTCTGGCGCACCTAGGTAACGGCGCCAGTCTGTGCGCCATGCGGCATGGCCGCAGCGTCGACACCACGATGGGCTTCAGCGCCCTCGACGGACTACTCATGGGGACGCGCTGCGGCAGCCTCGATCCAGGCGCGATCTTGCACCTCCTCCAGGCGCGCGGCCTGACGGTATCGGCGGTGGAGCGCCTGCTCTATCAGGAGAGTGGGCTACTGGGTGTGTCGGGAATCAGTGCGGATATGCGCACGCTGCTGGCCAGCAGCGATCGCTACGCCAGGGACGCGATTGACCTGTTCACCTATCGCATCGTCAAGGAAATCGGCGGGCTGGCTTCAGCACTGCATGGTCTGGATGCGCTGGTATTTTCCGCCGGCATCGGCGAGCACGCGGCCAGCATTCGCGCTGGAGTATGCGAGGCCCTTTCCTGGCTCGGCATCGAGTGCGACGAGCTGGCCAACCAACAACACCAGACCTTGATCAGTACGATCCACAGTGCTGTCCGCGTGTTCGTCATCCGGACCGACGAGGAAGCCATCATCGCCAGGCACACCGCGGAAGTCCTGCGAGACCTCGCCCGGAAGGACGCCACGGCCTGACCCTGCTCCGATAACCATGTGGCCTGCGCCATGGGCACGGCCTCGCGAGGCCGGATTTACGCTACGCGCGCATGCCATTGCCATGCACCGACTTCGGGCAGGTCCTCGCCATGCTCGCCGATGTACAGCTGGTGTCTCTCCATGATGGACCAGTAACGCTGCGTCGCGTCGTCGATGTGATCGGCGAAGCGGCTGGCGTGCCGAATGGCATTCCATGCCAGCCGATAACGGTCGAGATGGTTGAGCACCGCCATGTCAAAGGGCGTGGTGGTGGTGCCTTCTTCCCGATAACCATGCACATGGAACCGTTCTGCGCGGCTGCGCCGATAGATCATCTTGTGAATGAGCGACGGATAACCATGGAAGGCAAAAATTACCGGCTTGTCCCCGGTGAAAAGCAGGTTGAAATCGCGATCTGACAAGCCATGCGGATGCTCTGATGACGGCTCGAGCACCATCAGGTCGACCACATTGACCACCCGGATGCGCATATCAGGCACGTAGTCGCGCAGCAGGGTGACGGCGGCGAGGCACTCCAGGGTGGGTACGTCGCCGGCGCAGGCCATCACCACGTCCGGATCGCCCGCATCGTTGCTGGCCCAGTCCCAGATGCCGGCACCCGCTTCGCAATGCCTGGTGGCCGCGTCCATGTCGAGCCATTGCCAGGCGGACTGCTTGCCGGCCACGATCAGATTGACGTAGCCACGGCTGCGCAGGCAATGGTTGGCCACGGAAAGCAGGCAGTTGGCGTCGGGTGGCAGATAGATGCGCACCACCTCGGCTTTCTTGTTGGCCACGACATCCAGGAAACCCGGATCCTGGTGCGAAAGGCCGTTGTGATCCTGGCGCCACACATGCGACGTCAGCAGATAATTGAGCGAAGCCACCGGCGCGCGCCATGGCACGCGCCGGCTCGTCCTGAGCCACTTGGCGTGCTGGTTGAACATCGAATCCACGATATGGATGAAGGCTTCGTAGCAGGAGAAGAAGCCGTGTCGTCCGCTGAGCAGATAACCCTCCAGCCAGCCTTCGCACAGGTGCTCGCTCAGCACCTCCATGACGCGGCCATCGGCGCTGAGGTGATTGTCAGAGGCCTCGATGCGATCCAGCCACATCTTGCCGGAGATGTCATAGACGGCATCCAGGCGATTGGAGGCCGTCTCGTCTGGGCCGAACAGGCGAAAATTGCGTTGCTCCAGGTTGAGCCTCATGACATCGCGCAGGAAGCTGCCGAGCACACGGGTCGACTCGGCCTCGACCGCGCCCGGCCTCGGCACCGCAACTGCATGGTCGCGGAAGGAGGGCATCTCCAGGGGCGTGAGCAGTTCGCCCCCATTGGCGTGCGGATTGGCGCCCATGCGACGGTTTCCGGTCGGGGCGAGCGCGGCGATGGACGCGTCGAGCTTGCCGTCAGTATCGAACAATTCCTCGGGCCGGTAACTCTTCAGCCAAGCTTCGAGTTGGGCAACGTGCGCCGGATTGTCGAAGTGCGCCAGCGGAACCTGATGGGCGCGCCAGGTACCCTCAACCTGTTCACCATCGACGATGCCCGGCCCGGTCCATCCCTTGGGCGTCCGGAAGACCAGCATCGGCCAGCGTGGCCGATACGCGATGCCCTTGGTACGCGCGGCCAGTTGCTCAGCACGAATGCGGACGACCATCTCGTCCGGCGCGCCGGCCAGTTGTTGATGGACGATCGGAGGCTCGCCGCCTTCGACAAACCAGGGCTCGTAGCCGTAGCCATGAAGCAGTGCCACCAGCTCTTCGTGATCGAGGCGCGACAAAATGGTCGGGTTGGCGATCTTGTAGCCATTCAAATGCAGAATCGGCAGCACGGCGCCGTCGCGGACAGGGTTGAGAAATTTATTGGAATGCCAACTGGTGGCGAGCGCGCCGGTCTCCGCTTCGCCGTCGCCGACCACGCATGCCACGATCAGATCGGGATTGTCGAACGCCGCGCCGTAGGCATGGGCCAGCGAGTAGCCGAGCTCGCCGCCCTCATGGATGGATCCAGGGGTGTCGGGCGATACATGGCTTGGCACCCCATGCGGCCAGGAGAACTGGCGAAACAGTCGGGCCATGCCGTCGCGGCTGCGTTCGATCGCCGGATAGCGCTCGGTGTAGGAGCCCTCAAGATAGGTCTGCGCCACCAGTGCAGGGCCCCCGTGCCCCGGGCCGGTGACGAAGATCATGTTGAGATCATGCTGTTTGATCAGCCGGTTTAGATGCACATACAGCATGTTCAACCCAGGCGTCGTACCCCAGTGGCCGAGCAGGCGCGGCTTGATGTGCTCGCGCCGCAACGGCTGCTCCAGGAGGGGATTGTCTCGGAGGTAGATCTGCCCGACGGCGAGGTAGTTGGCGGCGCGCCAGTAGGCGTCCATGCGCTTCAGCAGCTGGTGCGACAGTGGGCTGTGCATGAGAGGTCTCGGACGGTCAGGTCGGGAGGCGGGTACGCAACTGCGCAGGAGTGAGCGTCAACAGATCGTTGGGCACCTCTCCCAAGACACGCGCCGCCGTCTGCTCGTCGAGGCTGTCATGCAGCACGCCGAGGAAGCGCGGCGGCCCCATCAGGATCAGCTTGTCGTAGCGGCCTTCCTGCCGGCCTTGCCGAACGACTGCGCTCAGGGTGTCAGCGAACCGTTGCGCATGCTTGTCGCGCAGCGAGGTTCTCGGCTCGATGGCATGGCGGCTTGGGCCGTTGCTTTCCTGTACGCGAGGCAGCCGTCCGTGGTCGTGTTCGCGACCGGGCGAGCGCCCCTCCGAATATGAATAACAGGCCAGCTCGACCGGATCGGTTCCCTTGCGGGTCCATTCGAACAGGCGCGCTCTGGCAGCGTCCGCGACGAGAATCCACGTATTGGACATGGCGACCTCCGGACCCACCTTTGCATGAAGTAGTAGCTTCAGCTTAGGTGCTGCACGGCGCGGCGCATTGACGATGATCAACAAGCCGCGCTGCCAGCCAGGAATGGCCATCTCTTCCTGCGACGCGTGCGCGTCAGCTCAGGTGGCCCCTCGAATGGCGCGGGCCCAGGAAGCGGCCAGCCGATGAGGATGGCGAGAGCGCCTGCCTTCTCGCACCACCTATCCAGCACCTCCAAAAAGCATCCCCACCGCCGTCGTCACGGCCATGGCCAGCGCGCCCCATAAAGTGATCCGGGCGGCCCCGACGCGAACGTTTGCACCTCCGATGCGGGCGGCCATGCCACCAAGCGCAGCGAGAAAGAACAACGCCGTAATGAAAACCCACCCCAAGAGGCCGGCGGCCGGAGCCAGCGCGACAACGAGAATCGGCAATGCGGCGCCGGCAGCGAAGCTGATTGCAGAAGCCGTTGCCGCCTGCAGGGGGCGTGCCTTGAGTGTCTCGGTAATGCCCAACTCATCGCGACCATGCGCATCCAGCGCGTCGTGCGCCATCAGCTGATCAGCGACCTGACGCGCCAACTGAGGGTCGAGTCCACGTCCGACATAGATGGCGGCCAGCTCCCTGTGCTCGCCCTCCGTGTCGTTCGCCAGCTCCTCCACCTCGCGCGCCCGATCCGCTTTTTCGCTATCCGCCTGTGAGTGGACCGATACGTATTCGCCTGCCGCCATCGACATGGCACCAGCCACCAGTCCCGCCGTACCGGCGACCAAGATGGCAGGCGGCGAGGCGTGAGCTGCCGCGACACCCATGACGAGACTGGCCGTGGACACGATGCCGTCGTTGGCGCCAAGTACGGCGGCCCGCAGCCAGCTCATGTGCTCGATAACGTGACGCTCACGGTGGCGATAAGACATGGGTCGATTCCTGAGCCTTGGTAAATCAGATCATGCGCCGTGGGCCAGCGTCTTTGCGATCGAGGTTGGCGCCACTTTGCCAGCGTTCGAGATGGGTACAGACAGCCTGCCGTGCCTCGACGAGAAGCGATCGATGTAGCCTAATCCAGTGGCTCAACCGCCTTGGCGGCATGCGACCGGCGGGGGCTGTCGACCGGCAGGCTGATGTTGAAGTCACGAATAGCGATACCCGCACTGAAGCCTTGCCCCTTGCCGGACAACCGCAATGACACCCCTCCTTTGGTCAATGCCTGGACGGTGCCCGCTGCGGATACGCCGATGTCGCCATCGATCGCAGCGTAGCTGCCCGGGATGTCTTCGATCCTGGCGACGTGGCCGAAAGCCCCCCTGCCATCGGTGATGTCCCATCTGCCGGCGGCGATGCCTGGTCCGCGGGCGCTGACAATCACCAGCATCGCCGAGCCATTCGTGCACGTCACCATGCCTGCGCCGGTGGCGGCGGCCTGCTGTGGCGACCATTGCCTGACAGTGAAACTGAGACGGCATTCCAGGCGATGGTCCGCCGCCGAAAGTGGCGTCGAAGCCGTGGCGAATACGGCAGCAGCGAGCAACGGGAGCGTGCTCTTGTTCACGATGGCTTCCTCGGCCAAGACAGGCTTAAGGGTGCCGCGCGGCGGATTCGATAGATTGACGGCGATCAATTTGATGCGCACACCCCGCCTCAGTCTGTCGATGAATCTGGCGCGGAAACGTGGGTGCTGCAGCGACGCGATCGCCCACCGTGGCGCGCCTTCGCGACAGCCGCCATTGATGACGCATTCTTGCGGAGGTGAGCAAGATTGAATTGATCCGCATCAACAGGGATTGCAGCGGATGGCGGCACTATGCACCCCATTGAATGCGCTGTCGCGCACCGCCACGCCAAGGGGAATGCCGATGAAAGTCGCCGATGCAATGACCTGCGATGTACGTACCGTGCTTGCCACCGACAGCGTATCGCTGGCCATGCAGATCATGCGTGGCGTGAGAGTCAGCGGACTCCCAGTCCTCGACAGCGATGGGCATCTCGTCGGCATGGTGACCGCGGGTGATCTGCTGCGCCGGAGCGAGATCGGAACCGAGCGCCACCGTCCACGCTGGCTGGCGAAGGTGCTCGGACCTCGCCGCATGGCGCGAGAATACGTCGAGAGCCACAGCCGGCACGTCGGCGATCTCATGACCATGCCGGTACTGACGATCGATGAAGAGGCTCCATTGGCAGACGCTGTGCAGCTTCTTGAGAAACACCACATAAAGAGGCTGCCGGTCACGCACGACGGCCGGCTGATCGGCATCATCAGTCGCACCGATCTGATGCGGGTGCTGCTGGGCCGCCTCCTGGCGGTCAGCGATCCTGCTGCTCGAACATGGTCGGATGCGGAAATCCAGCTGCATATCGCCGAAGAAATTCATCAACAGCCATGGCTCGCGTGCGCAGCGGTGCAGTTCTCGGTGAGCCGCGGCTCGGTCGATATTCACGGGGTCGTGGCGCACGACGCCATGCGCCATGCCTTGCGCGTGCTGCTGGAGAACGTGCCAGGGGTTTCCTGCGTCACGGACAGGCTGGTGGTGCAACGAGGGCGCGAAAGGAGACAGGGCGCGGCACGCCGCTGAGCGCAACCACAGGAGCAATGCCATGACCACGACGCTGATCAGGCAGGTCCTGATCTGGAGTACATGCCTGAACTATGCCGTGCTGCTCGCATGGGCCGGCGGTTTCATTTTTGCCCGCGGCTGGATGTACCGGATGCACCGTCGCTGGTTCCGACTTTCGGATGAGGCGTTCGATGCCATTCACTATGGCGGTCTGGCGATCTACAAGCTCGGCATTCTGTTGCTCAACCTGGTTCCGCTGATCGCCCTGCCGCTGGCCGAGGGCTGAGGAGTCGCTGGGCAGATTGACCTGCATCAATAATCGCGACGCTTTGCTGCGCCACGCTGAATCACCCGACACACAGAGGGCAGGCCATGCGCACCGACCGACAACTGCAACAAGATGTCATCGACGAACTCCACTGGGAGCTGTCCGTACAAGCGGATCATATTGGCGTCGAGGTCAAGGACGGCATCGTTACTCTAGCTGGCCGGGTCGGTGGCTACATGGGGAAGTTCGCGGCCGAGCGCGCTGCCCAGCGCGTGGCCGGCGTGCGTGGCGTTGCGGTGGAGCTGCAGGTCATATTGGCCGGGGAAAGCCAGCGTACGGACGCGGATATCGCCGACGCAGCCAATCGCGCCATTGAATGGAATGCTTCCGTACCAAAGGGTCAAGTGAAAGTGCTGGTCGAGGATGGCCGCGTCACGCTCAGCGGCGACGTGCCCTGGGGTTATGCGCGGGAAGCGGCTTGCGCATGCGTGCGCGGGCTGCATGGCGTCAAGGAAGTGGTAAATCTGATCCTGATCAAGCCGCCGGTCTCGACCCATGGCATCAAGGGCAAGATCGAAGCGGCGCTGCAGCGACAAGCGCACCTTCACACCAGGGGCATCAATGTCAGCGTCGACCGCGGCACGGTCATCCTGGACGGCGAGGTCGACTCGCTGAGCGAGCGCGATGCGGTGGAACAGGCCGTATGGAACGCCCCGGGCGTACAGGACGTCATCGATCATCTGCGGATTCATTGAGGCTCGCGGCTTCGTTGCGGAGGAATGCCGCCATGCTTGCCAGAGACATTGCCACCCACCGGGTGATCCAGGCCGAAGCCACACAGAGTCTGCGCGAGGCGGCGCGCATCATGTACCGCCACCAGGTCAGCTGCCTGGTGGTGGTCGGCAGCCGGCGCCGGGAAAAGGTGCCGATGGGAATGCTCTCGATCCGCGACGTGGCCACGGCGGTCCTGCTGGACGGCAAGGATCCGGACGCCACGCCGTTGGCGGCCATCATGGCGCGACCGCCGGTGGTGGCTCGCGAGGATTGCACGCTGGCCGAGCTGATCGCCATCCTTCGCGGCAGCGGCTTGCGCCGGCTACCTGTGGTCGATGCATCCGGAGTGCTGGCCGGCATCGTCAGCGCGGATGACGTGATCGCGGCGATGGCCGAGCTGATGGAGGATCTGGCTCACGCCCTGATCGTCGATCCGCAGCTCGATCATGCCGCCCGCTAGACGGACCTGCGCGATGACGGCACCCATCCTTCCCGCCACCTGTCCGCTGCCCGATGCGACCCCGCCGGAGATCCCCCGGCCGGTGCTTTCCTGCGCGCAGCTGCGGCGGGTCGGCATCGATACCGGCGACGAGCATGTGATCTACCTGCACGAGGATTCGCCGATCTGCCGCGCCGAGGGCTTCGGCGCACACAGCCGCGTGCAGATCAGTATCGGCGAGCGGCAACTGCTGGCCCGCTTGAACATGGTGAGCGGCAGCTGGCTGGCTCCCGAGGAGGCCGGCCTGTCCGAACCGGCCTGGTCCGCACTGGCGCCGCGAATCGGCGAGACCGCCATGTTCGCGCACCCCTCCAGCGTGGAGTCGCTGTCGCGGGTGCGCGCCAAGATTCATGGCCAGCCGCTCAACAGCGCGGATTTCCAGGCCATCATGCAGGACGTCGCACAGCGGCGCTATTCCGCGCTGGAACTGGCTGCCTTCGTCACTGCCTGCGCCAACGGCCACCTCACGGCGCGGGAAATCAGCAGCCTCACCGGGGCCATGGTCGCTACCGGTGCACGCCTTGACTGGCACCGAGCCGTGGTCGTCGATAAGCACTGCATCGGAGGGCTTCCCGGCAATCGCACGACGCCCATCGTGGTCGCGATCGTCACGGCCTTGGGCCTGATCATGCCCAAGACATCTTCGCGCGCGATTACCTCGCCAGCAGGCACCGCCGATACGATGGAAATGCTCGCGCCGGTGGACATCTCGCTGCGACGCATGCGTGAGACCGTCGAGCGCACCGGCGGCTGTCTGATCTGGGGTGGCTCGATCGGGCTTAGCCCGGCTGATGATGTGATGATCCGGATCGAGCGTGCCCTGGACATCGACAGCGAAGGCCAGCTGGTCGCCTCCGTGCTTTCCAAGAAGATCGCGGCCGGCTCCTCCCATGTCCTGATCGATCTGCCCGTCGGGCCTACCGCGAAGATGCGCGACATGATCGAAGCGCGCTCCTTGGCCGCCTGCCTGCAGCACGTCGCCCAGGATTTCGGCATGTATCTGCGCTGCGTGTTCACCGATGGCAGTCAGCCGATCGGTCGCGGGGTCGGCCCGGCGCTGGAAGCGCACGACGTACTCGCGGTACTTCGCGGGGCACCCGACGCTCCGACCGACCTGCGCGAGCGAGCCATCGCGCTGGCCGCGGCACTGCTGGAGCTGGCCGGTGCGGCGGCCGGAGAGGTGCTGGCCTTACGGATGGCAACAGAAGCGCTCGACACCGGCGCCGCCTGGCAGCAGTTCCAGGCCATCTGCGAAGCGCAGGGCGGCAGGCGTATTCCTGGGCGGGCCGCGCAGCAATATCCCATTCGTTCCGCACTCGGTGGCCGGGTACATGCCATCGATAACCGTCAACTGTCCCGTGCAGCCAAGCTGGCCGGCGCGCCGATGTCGCCATTGGCCGGATTGGAATTGCACGTGCGGGTCGGCGACCGGATAGAAACCGGCCAGCCGATGTTCACGGTGCATGCGCAGACACGCGGCGAGCTGGCTT
Source organism: Dyella marensis (assembly GCF_049532885.1). Classification (NCBI taxonomy): domain Bacteria; kingdom Pseudomonadati; phylum Pseudomonadota; class Gammaproteobacteria; order Lysobacterales; family Rhodanobacteraceae; genus Dyella; species Dyella marensis. The sequence continues at coordinate 2,441,110 of NZ_CP064029.1, read as the reverse complement.
ATGCGATGGAGTATGTGCGTCGCCATCCCTGCATCGTGACGCTGGCAGAAGCCCCGTGAGGCATGCCGTCTATGCCATGCCGGGCAATCAGGACCTGGCCGATGCGCTGGCCCGTCGCCGACGGATGGCTCGCCTCGCTCTGGATCTGCACCGCTTTCCTGATGGCGAGGGCTTGGTTCGGGTGGAGGAGCCACCAGCCGGTGCCGAGGCCATCATCGTATGCACGTTGAATCAGCCGGACGAGAAAATACTGCCTTTGCTGATGGCCGCCGATACTTTGCGCGAACTGGGCGCGAACAGAGTCGGGCTGGTCGCGCCCTATCTGGCGTATCTCCGGCAGGATGCGCGTTTTCGTTCCGGCGAGGCGGTGTCCTCGGGCATCTTCGGGCGCTTGCTGGCGGAACATTTCGACTGGCAGGTCACAGTCGATCCGCACCTACATCGCCTGCGCAGCCTGGCCGATGCCGGCATGCTGCAGGGGAGGGCGATCTCGGCGGCACCGGCCCTTGCCGGGTGGTTGCGCGAGCAGGTGAGGCTGCCACTGCTGATCGGCCCGGACGAAGAGAGCGCGCCATGGGTGGAAAGCGTTGGGGCCCTGATGGCGGCGCCGGCCGTCGTCGCCACCAAGCGCCGCCTGGGCGATCGCGAGGTGCAGGTGCAACTGCCGGACCTGTCCCGCTGGCCTGGCCACAGCCCAGTCTTGCTGGACGACATCATTTCCAGCGGGCATACCCTGCTCAGATCCATAGAGGGCCTGCGCGCCCTGGGTATGCCCGCGCCCTGGTGCGTGGCCGTGCACGGCCTGTTTGCCGATGATGCGCTGGAGCGCCTGCGCGCGGCAGGAGTGGCCGGCGTGGTCACCACCAATAGCGTGCCGGGCGAAACGGCCAGGATCGACCTGTCGGAGCTGCTGGCGGCGGCGCTGCCGGTACGTTGAAGGACACACCTAATCTGAAGCAGGCGGCGTGGATGCCGATCAGGCGCTGCCGGCATGCATGGTGACGGCCTTGATCGTCTCGTCCGTCGCAGGATCGGCCCACGCGTAGCGAATGGGTTGATCGATCCAGCCCTGCATGGCGTTGCGCAAGGCGTATTGCGCCGAGCGCGACATGCCAGCCAGTTCGTTGCCGAGACGGCGCACGGCATGCCTGGCATGAAGGCGTCCGGCGATGGTAAGCGCATAGCCGGGCGAGCAGATCGTGCGAACCGTATCGCCATCGAGAATGGTATGGGTATCACCGTGCGCAAGCAGGGGATCCACGGCATCGGCGACGTTGTTGGCGAGCAGGGCGAGCCGCCGTTGTGGCTCGATGGCGGTGAGACAGACATGGCGCAGCCCCGCGCTTCCCGCTTGAGCGGGAAGCGCAGCGGACAATTGATCCAATCGACGACGCTGCTGTGGCGCCTCCACCAGCGCGAGCGCTGCGCCGCGCTCGTGCGCCAGGCGAAGACTTTCGCGCAGGCAGCCGCGCGCCAGGCTGCTGGCGATGTCCTGGGCTGTTCGGCGACCTTGCTCGCTGTCGTAGGCGTGGCCCAATTGCAGCAGGGCATCGGCCAGGCCAATCACGCCCACGCGCAGATGGATGCCTGGCTGCCCCTGGCCGGCCAACAGGCTGGCATTGTCCAGTGCGCGCACCGCCAGCTCGGCCGTCACCTCGAACGCTTCGTACCTGAAACTGGCGTCCGCGGTGAACGGTGATCTGACAAAGGCCGCGGGATTGAGCGCGGCAGCGAGGCCGTCATGCGGCCAACCCAGGCGCGAGGTGCCCGCATCCGCGAGGATGCGCTCGTCCAGCAGCAGGCGCCAATCAGCACAGGCGTCGAACAGCTGTCGCTCCCAGGCGGAGCGGGTCGCCAGCGGCTCGACTGACGAGAGCGAACGGGTGAGGCGAAACCAGGTGTCGCCGATCGACAGGTCGCGGATGAGCCCCTGTTCGCGCCAGCGGAACCAGGCGTCCCAGGCTTCGACGGCGACCATATCGAGAAAAGGAGAGCGCTGCATGTCCGGTGACCAGCTGAGTCATGGCCAGCATGCACGGCCGTGTCGGCGCCGCCTTGAGGCAGGTCAAGCGCAACGCGCCTCGCTACTGGTGTTACACGCGGTTACAAACCGTTGCCGTGCCGCCATCGCCTCGTGACGGTACAGCGCTAGCTTGGATGGCGCGGAAGGGACCGCGCACTCAATGGGGAATGCCATGAACATGCAAGCTGAAGCCACCGATACGGGCACGGCGCATGCCGCGGCGTTCGCCGACCTAGACTTCGATCTACTGCGCCGATACGTGCAAGTGATCCGCCACAAGCTGACCGCAGACCAGTATCTCTATCACGCCGGCCAGCCGTTCCAGGCGCTGTACTTCGTGCACTCGGGCTGCCTGAAGACGGTGGAGCTGGCCGACGACGGCCGCGATCAGGTCACCGGTTTCCGCATGCGCGGCGACCTGCTGGGTATCGAGTCGATCGGCCTGAGGCAGCATGCCTGCAGTGCGATGGCGCTGGAGCAGGGCGAAGTGTGGGAGTTGCCGTATCCGGCGATACTCGCCGCCTGCCGCGAGATGCCCGAGCTGCAGGCGAAACTGACGGCCGCGCTGGCCGAGCAGATTCGCCAGGACCACGCCTGGATGCTCAATGTCGGCACGCTTAACGCTGAGCAGCGCGTAGCCAGCTTCCTGGTCGATGTGGCCGCACGTTACGCCCGCCTGGGCTACAGCGCGCGCCACTTCATCCTGCGCATGCGCCGCACCGATATGGCCAACTTCCTTGCGCTGAAACACGAAACGGTGAGTCGTGCGATGACTCGCCTGGACGATCTGCGACTGATCGCGGTGGAACGCCGCGAGGTGCGGGTACTCGACGATGCGGGACTTCGGCGGATGGCAGCCGGTTGCACCGACTGACAGGTGCGCTTACCCCTCTTTGCGCGCCGCCAGGGCATGACGCAGAGAGGCTGACAGATGTTCGATGCGATAAGGCTTGCGTAGCAGCTCGACGCCGTGCGTTGAGAGATCCTCCGCGTCCAGCGAGCCGCGCTCATAGCCGGACGTCAGCAGCACCGGCAAGCCGGGGTACAGGTCGCGCGCAGCCTTGGCCAGCTCCGCGCCGCTCATGCCGTTGCCCAGCACGACATCGGAGAACAGCAGATCGATGTCCGGATGGCTTTCGAGCTGGGTGAGCGCGACGGCTGCGCTGTCGGCCTCACGGGTGGCGTAGCCGAGCGAGCGCAGGAAGGCGAGGGCGATGGCGCGCACTTCCGGCTCGTCCTCGACGACCAGGATGGTTTCCTGCCCGTGGCGAACCAGTGCTTCCACCGCGGCAGGTTCATGCGAGGTTGCGTTCTCTAGCGCCGGGAAGTACAGACTGATGCGCGTGCCATAACCAAGCTGGCTATCGAGGCCCAGATAGCCTCCCGATTGCTTGACGAAGCCATACACCATGCTCAGGCCGAGGCCGCTACCCTTGCCGACCTCCTTGGTGGTGAAGAAGGGCTCCAAGGCGCGGGCCTGGACCTCGGGCGTCATGCCCATGCCGGTGTCCGCGACGCGAAAGACCACATAGGTGCCGGCCGGCATCTTCGGTGACGCATGCGCACCCTCGATGTGCTCCACGCTCACCGACAGCGTCAGCTGGCCGCCACGCGGCATGGCATCACGCGCATTGACTGCGAGATTGACCAGGGCGGCATCGAATTCGGCTGGATCCACATGGATCTGCGGCACGTTGCGCGGGCACTCTGTCGTCACGCGAATGCGTTCGCCGAGCGTGCGCGCGAGCATTTCACGCAGATCATTCAGCGCCTGTGCGGGCCTTACCGCACGAGGCATGAGGCGGCGCCGACTAGCGAAGGACAGCAGCTTGCCGGTCAGCGCGGCACAGCGTTCGGCGGCACGCGTCGCGCTATCGACGATCTCGCCTTCCGGCGAATCCTGTGGCAGCGACATCCCGAGGAGCTGCAGATTGCCGGAGATCACTGTCAGCATGTTGTTGAAGTCATGCGCGATGCCACCGGTGAGCTGGCCGATGGCATCCAGGCGCTGCGCATGCGACAGCTGTTCTTCGCTGCGGCTGCGCTGCACAGCCGCCGCCAGCATGTTGGCCACCGACTGCAGGAAATGCAGCAGATCGTGGCCAAAGCTGTCCGCTTCGCGCGCGGGCACCACCAGTAGTCCCATCGGGCCATAACGGTCCGGCAAAGAGACGATGGCGGCGTCGCGGAAGTCGCTGCCCTTAAGCAGGGTGGCCGCGCCCTCGACGGAACGCGAAAGCACCGCTGGACCTTCTTCGGCACGCGGCGCCTCGCTCATCCATGGGCCACGTGACAGCCGCCGAGCCAGGCTGCGCAGCAGCTGATCGGGCAGGCCGACTGAGGCGCGGACATGCAGGTCAGCACCATGCGCATCGCGAAATAGGATCAGCGCCGCCTCGGTATGCAGCGCCGACGCGACCAGCACCGCGATGTTGTCCACCGCCACATCCAGGTTCGGCGACTCAAGCAACAACCGGCTTGCCTGGGCCAGCAAGGCGTCATAGCGGGCGCGCGTCAGCGCCTGCCGTGCGCGCTGCGTCTCGGAGATGTCGCGAATGGAGGCGGCGAACAAGATCCGCTCGCCGTCCTGGATCGGGCTCAGGCCGATCTCCACCGGGAAGGATTGGCCATTGCGGCGCACGCCGGTCAACTCATAACCGGCACCCATCGGCCGCACGCGTGGCGTGGACATGTAGCGGGCGCGGTGCTGCGTATGCATCTGGCGCACCTGCTCCGGCAGCAGGACCTCGACCGGAAGCCCCTGCAGCCCGCCTTCGCCGTAGCCGAACAGACGATCGGCCTGCGGGTTGGCCAGCACGATCACGCCATCGTAGCCAACTACGATCATCGCATCCGGTGCCGTGTCGAATAGCGCCTTGAACAAGGTCATGAGCGGCGCACCTGGCCGGTGAACATGTAGCCGGCGCCGCGCACGGCCTTGAACAGCGGCGGCCGGTCAGTGGCGGCATCGATCTTGCGGCGCAAGCGGCTCAGCTGCACATCGATCGCGCGATCGAACGGACCGATATCGCGGCCGTGAATGCGGCTCATGATGTCGTTGCGCGACAGCACCCGATTGGGATGCTCCAGGAACAGGCACAGCAGCTCGTACTCGCCGGTGGTCAGCGCAATGTCCCTGCCGTCGGCGCCGTACAACGCCCGAGCAGCCGGATCGAGCCGGTAGCCCGCGAACTCCAGCACGCGCGAAGCAGGGGGCGGTGGCGGTTCATTTGCATTTTTTGCCGCCGAACGGCGCAGCACGCTGCGCACGCGCGCCAACAGTTCGCGCAGATCGAACGGCTTGGTGATGTAGTCGTCGGCGCCCAGTTCCAGGCCCACCACACGATCGACTGACTCGCCGCGGCCTGAGACGATGATCACCGGCCCGCGCCAGTGCTCGTGAAGATAGCGGGTCAGCGCGAAGCCGTCCTCGCCAGGCAGGCCAAGATCCAGCAGGATCAGATCGATCGGCCCCTCGGCCAAGGCCTGGCGAAGCATGCTGCCGTTGGCGGCGACCCCGACCCGGAACCCCTGGCCGGAAAGATAGCGGCTGACCAGTGCCGCAATCTCGCTGTCGTCCTCGACGACCAGCAGGCGGACGGGTGGCGATTCCGTGGATGAATCCTGGCCAGGATGCATGAAAGCCTCGGGAAGGAGGGTGGCCCACGGATGGATGGGCGCGAGATGGGTGAGAGATTACATCCGCGGCGACTTGATCAGCATCAATATGCCTGATCCGCCGTTACGCCTAGATCGCCGTCATGCCAATCGATACTGCCACCCCCATGGATGCGGGCACGATCCCCCCAGCCAAGCAGAACTGGCTGCGCCGCCTCGGCGCCGGCCTGATTGCCGGTGCCGCCGACGATGACCCCAGCGGCATCGCCACCTATTCGCAGGCGGGGGCGCAGTTCGGCTATGCCACGCTGTGGACCATGCTGTTCACACTGCCGCTGATGATCGGCATCCAGACCGTGAGCGCACATGTGGGCCGGGTCACCGGCCGCGGCCTGGCGGCCAATATGCGGCGGCATTTTCCAAGGCCCGCACTGTTGTTGCTGGTGTCGTTGCTGTTGGTGGCAAACGTCGTCAACCTGGCCGCGGACATCGGCGCGATGGGGGCGGCGATGCGCCTGCTGCTGGGCGGTCCACCGGTACTGTACGCGCTGGCCTTCGCTTCGCTGTCGCTGTTGCTGGAGGTGGTGATCCCGTTCCCGCGCTACGCGCCGCTGCTGAAAGTCATGACCCTGAGCCTGTTCGCCTACGTGGCGACGGTCTGCGTCATTGACGTGCCGTGGCGCGAGGTATGGCGCTCCCTGGTGCCGCACGGGCTGCCCTGGCACGACTACATGGTGACGGTGGTAGCGGTGTTCGGCACCACCATCAGTCCGTACCTGTTCTTCTGGCAAGCCTCCGAAGAAGCGGAAGAAGAGGAGGTCGACGCGGCGCAGTCGCCGCTCATCGCGGCGCCCGAACAGGCAGGCGAGGCCTTCGCGCGCATCCGCTTCGATACCGACGTGGGCATGTTCTACGCGGCCGTGGTGGCCTTCTTCATCACGCTCACCGCGGCGGCGGTGCTACATGCGCACGGCGTCACGCGAATCGAGACCGCCGCTGATGCGGCCAGCGCGCTGCAGCCGCTCGCCGGCCCCTTCGCCGCGACACTGTTCGCCATCGGCATCGTCGGCACCGGCCTGCTGGCGGTGCCGGTGCTGGCCGGCTCGGCGGCCTACGCGGTGGCCGAAGCGTTCGACGTCAAGGCCGGGCTGGGCAACAAGCCAGGCGACGCACGCGTGTTCTACCTGATCATCGCTGGTGCGACCGTGCTGGGGGCAATCCTGAGCGTGCCGCGTATCGACCCGATCCGCATGCTGTTCTGGGCCGCCGTGGTCAATGGCGTGATCTCGGTACCGCTGATGACGGGAATCATGCTGATCGCCACGCGCGAGACGGCCATGGGCGCCTTTCGCGTTACCGGCGCGCTGCGCTGGCTCGGCTGGCTGGCCACGCTGGCGATGGCGGCCGTGGTGGCGGCCATGCTGTTCTGAGGCGTCAGCCGGCCAGTACGGCCAGCCCGAAGGCGAGCGTCATGGCGAGCGTGCCCGGCGCCACGCGCCAGGCGTAGGCGGGCGTGCCCTTGAGGAGCGCCAGGGCGCATTTCAACGCGGAGTTGGCCGCCAGCGCGGCCAGGATGCCGAGCACCGCATCCTGGCGCTCGATGCGCCCCACAGCATCGAGCTGCGCCGCCGACGCTGCGGCGGCATGCACGTCAATTAAGCCAGAGAGCGCCATCACACCGGCCGTACTCCCCGGCCCCAGCCACTCGCGCGCCATCGCGGCTACTGCCATCACACCAGCGAGCAGGGCGACGAAGCGGATCGCCGCCAGCGGCTCGAACGGGCGCGAGCCGGCCAGCGCCCGTACCTGCTCGCGATTGGCCAGCAGATGGCGACTCGATACCAAGGCAGCAAGCACAGCCACCGCACCGGCAACAGCCAGCGGCACAGTCAGCAAGCCTAACAGCGGCGGCGAGATCGTCTCCAGCACCACCGCCATTTGCGCCATGGTGCCGACGTTCGACATTAGCGCCGCACTGGCAGCCGCCGGCGCCAGCGGCGGAGACGCCCGCGCCCGCTCCCCCATGCCGGCGATGGTGGCGGTACTGGAGACGAAGCCGCCGGCCAGGCCGGCCAGGCCCAGCCCCAGACGCGAACCGAACACGCGCAGCGCGATATAGCCCAGCGAGGCGATCGCCATGATGGACACCGCCAGCTGCCACAGCTTGCGCAGGTTGAGCACCTGCCAGGGATCGATCGCGCGATCGGGAAGCAGCGGCAGCACCACGAACACCGCCGTGGCCAGAATCAACAGATCATGCAGCTCGCGCTCGGACAGCCAGTGCCTGGCCAGAGCATGCAGTCTGGCTTTACCCGCCAGGGTCACCGCCACGGTCACCCCCAGCGCGCCGGCCAGCGCGCGCTCATGCAGCGCGAACATGCCAAGCAGGAAGGTGGCCAGCATGGCGACCTCGGCGGAGGGGCCCGCGCCTTCGATGCGGCGCTGCCAGCGACTCATGGCCAGCAGCGCGGCCACCCCCAGTCCCGCGGCCAGAATGGCTGGGGTGCCCAACCGGTCGGCCACGGCACCGGCCAGGGCCAGCACCAGAAAGGTGCGCAGCCCCGGCTCGCCCTTCGCGCTATCGGCCCGCCCCTTGGCGCGCTCGCGCTGCAGTCCGATCAGCAGCCCGATACCCAGCGCCATGGCCAGGCCGACAAGGTCGGAGGAAGCCACGGCCAGTCACCGGCAGACCAGTACCGATACGTCGCAGTTGAGAATGACCTTGCGCGTGGCGTCGCCTTGCAGCAGCTCGCCGAGTCCGCCGCCAGCGTGCGCTCCCATCACGATGAGATCGCAGCGATGCTTGCCGGCCGCGCCGGCGATGGCGGCATAAGGCCGGTTGTCGAATACGTGCTCGGTCTCGCACGCAACGCCAGCCGAAGCAGCTGCCGTCCGTACCTTGGCCAGGTGCTCGTCGGCGCGCAGCAGCGCACGCAGGGCAGGGACCTCGCCCTGGATTACGTCGGCCACCAGGCTTACCGCCGGCTCAGGCTCCAGTACGCGCAGCACGTGCAGTCGCGCGTCCAGCCGCGCTGCCAGTTCGATGCCGGCATCTTCCGCGCGGCGCGCGGCCGGCGAGCCATCGGTGGCGAGCAGGATGTGTTTGTACATGAAGGTTGCTCCCGCAGGCGGCGGCCCGCGCATGGACCCAGCTTGCTGTGCCCGCGCCGGATGCTTGTTGATGCCGGTCAAGCGAATGGCTGGGAGAGCGCTGGCTTGACCTTCATCAATCGGGGGAGGCGCGGCCCGTCGCACGATGCCATCCATCGAATGCTTCATCGCGACGGGAGGTGCCGTCCATGCGTGACATTACGATCAATGTCGATCTCGCCACCGAGGCCGAGCCGGCAGTGGCCTGCGCGCTCGCGCTGGCCAGGCGCTACGGCGCCGTGCTGACGGGATTGCAGATCATGCCGCCGAACCTGCTGGGCTCGTTCGGCATGCCCGACGCGCTGTCGCTGAGCGACCAGGAGGCCGCCGAGCGACGGGCATGGTGGCGCGAGCTGTGCCGCCGCCACGAGGTGGCAGGCGAGCTGGAACTGCCGCAGGGCAGCTATGTGCCCACCTTGGCGCGGCGCTCGCTGCTGTCCGACCTGCTGGTGAGTCCGTTGCCGGTGGAGTCGCCGCAGGCGCCGACGGTGGCGGGCGAACTGAGCCGCGCGTTATTCGCCGGCTCTGCGCCACTGCTGCTGATCCCCCACGGCTACGTCGGCAGCTTCGACTTCCGCTCCGTCGCCATCGGCTGGAATGGCAGCCCCGAGGCCTTGCGGGCGATCCATGCCGCACTGCCCCTGCTGCGCGAGGCCGATGACGTCACCGTGTTCGACGGCGACCGCGGCATGCCGCCCGGCATGCCGCCCGCGCTGCCGCCATTGCCGCTGCGCGAATGGCTCGGGCGCCAGGGCATCCGTTTCCGCTGGATCGGTTTCGCTCCCGAGCAGGACATCGGGCCGGCACTGCACGGCGAGGCGCAGGCACGGCACGCCGAACTGCTGGTGATGGGGGCCTGGGGGCGTTCGCGAATGAGCGAGCTGGTACTGGGCGGAGCGACACGCTGGCTGCTCGCCCATACGCGCATGCCATTGCTGCTCGCGCATTGAAAGCGCGCCGCAGTTGACCGAAGTCAAATCGCCATGAGCAAAGGCGGCATACACAGGACTCGACCGCATCCGCCCCGCCCAGGGCCACGCCATCACCCGGCCAGGAGCCAGCCATGACCACCAGCGCACCGCAGCCCGCCAAGGGTTCCTTCGAAAACTTCCCGCACCTGCTTACCGGCACGCACTGGATCGAGCATCTCCGCGACGGCAGTCCGGTGCTGATCCGCCCGCTGCGCGCCGAGGACCGGGAGCGCGAAGAGGATTTCATCCGCCGCCTGTCGCCGGCGGCGCGCCGCTACCGCTTCCTGGGCGATTTCCGCCAGGCCAGCCCGGCGCTGGTCGATCAGTTGATGCAGGTCGATTTTCCACGCCAGGTCGCCTTCGTGGCACTGCTGCATGAGAACGGTGAATTGCGCGAGATCGGCGTGAGCCGCTACGCCGCCACCAGCGAAGAGCGGCAGTGCGAATGCGCAGTGACCGTGGCCGACGAATGGCAGAACAAGGGGCTGGGCGTGCTGCTGATGCGGCATCTGATCGACGTGGCGCGTGGCAACGGCTTCAAGCGCATGTTCTCGATCGACGATGCCTCGAACCAGAACATGCATCACCTCGCCGATTTCCTGGGCTTCCGGCGCGAGCTGTCGCCGGACGACCCCGCCCGCGCCGTGCACACCCTGGAGCTGTGACCGGAGCCATCCCATGAGCCTGCGCTTGCGACGATCCGACGAGCCGCGCCGCGTGGCAACCACGCGCGGCGAAAGCCGCCATTTCCCCGCCGAGATCCTTGCCCTGGTTACCTCGTCCGGCCCGTGGAGTCCCGCCGTCATGGCGGCGTTCGCGCTGGCCAAACCCTGGGACAGTCATGTCACCGGGTGCTTCATCGACCCCGCACTGCGCACCATGCGCGGACTGGACGCCGAGCCGAGCGTGCTGTCGCTGCTGCTGGAGCCGCCGAGGGACACGCAAGGCGAGGCCGAGGCCTTCGCGACGCTGGCGCGCCGCTGCGGCGTGGAAGGGGCAAGCTGGATCTGTGCACAGACCGGACTGGCGCGCTCGATGCATCAGTTGGGCGCCTGGCATGACCTGATCGTGCTGGAGCGCGATATCGGCGACGACGACGGCGGCTTCGAGCTGCTTGGCGAAGCCTTGCTCGGCTGCCGCAAGCCCTGTCTCGTGCTGCCGCCGCGCTGGGACAAAGAGCTGACGTTCGAGCGCGTGCTGCTGGCCTGGAACGGCAGTCTGGAGGCCGTGCGCGCCATGCATGCCGCGCTCCCGTTCCTGGCGATGTCCCGCGAGGTGGTGCTGCTGGACGGCGCCGCCGCGGTGCTGGAGGACGAAGGGGCGATCAAGCCGCACTTCCATCCGCTGGAGCATCTGGCGCGGCATGGCATTGCCGCCACGCGGCGGCGCATCCATGCCTCCGCGCACGAAGCCGGCGACGCGTTGTTGCACGAAGCCAAGCGCATGAATGCCGATCTGCTGGTGATGGGCGCCTATGGACGGTCGCGGCTGCGCGAGCGCATCCTGGGCGGCGCGACCCGGCGGGTGCTGGGGCAGGCCAGCTTGCCGGTGCTGATGCAGCACTGAGCCGACCTGCGTCACAGCCGGCTTTCAATCCAGCACGATCGGTTCGTGCATGCCGGGGATCCGGCAGGCGATGCCGCGCTGCTGCAGCACCTCGCCCATCGCGGCCATGCCGCGCTCGTATTCGCCATGCACCAGGAATACCTCGCGCCGCGGTGACCGGCCCAGCCAATCCAACAGCGCGCCCTGGTCCGCATGCGCCGAAAAGCCGTTGATCGTCCATACCTGCGCGCGCACCTGGATATCCTCGCCGAACAGGCGCACCGAGCTGGCGCCATCGACGATGCGCCGAGCCAGCGTGCCCTCGGCGGCATAGCCGACAAAGACGACGCTGCAGCGTTCGCGCCACAGATTGTGCTTGAGGTGATGGCGGACGCGACCGCCGGTACACATGCCGGAGCCGGCGAGAATCACCGCGCCGCTTTCGATGCGGTTGATCGCCATCGATTGCTCGACATCGCGGGTGAAGCGCAGGCCGGGCATGGCAAAGGGATCATCGTCGCGCAACTGCGCAAGGAAGGGTGGGTCGAAGCATTCCGGATGACGCCGGAAGATCTCGGTGGCCGAGATCGCCATGGGCGAGTCGAGAAATACCGGCATGCGCGCGGGCAGCTTGCCCTCGGCAGCGCCCAGATGCAGGTAATAGAGGATTTCCTGAGCGCGTTCGAGCGCGAACGTCGGGATCACCACGTTGCCGCCGCGCCCAAAGGTCTCGCGGATGGCGCGATACAGCTCGCCGACCGAGTCGGGCAGGGCACGATGCGGGCGATTGCCGTAGGTCGTTTCCATCACCACGTAGTCGGCCGGGGGCGCTGGCGTGGCATCGCGCAGGATCGGGCGCCCGGGATTGCCCAGGTCGCCGGAGAACAGCATGGTGCGGCTGCGCCCCTGGTCTTCCAGCGTGAGCAGGATCGAGGCAGAGCCGAGAATATGGCCGGCATCGAGGAAGCACGCCGAGATGCCGGCCACCACCGGAACGGTCTGCCCGTAGGCTGCCGGCGTGTCGAAATAATCCAGGGAGTGCAGCGCGTCGTCGAGGGTGAACAGCGGCTCCCTGGCGTGTTCGCCACGGCGGCGGCCGCTGCGTTCGGCGCGGGCGGCGTCCTCTTCCTGCAGGCCAGCGGCATCGAGCAACACGATGCGTGCCAGGTCGCGGGTGGCTGCCGTAGACAGGATCCGGCCGCGGAAACCCTGCCGCACCAGGCGCGGAATGCGCCCGCAATGATCCAGGTGCGCGTGGGTGAGCAGCAGGACATCGATGTCTGCCGGCTCGAAGCCGAACGGCTGATAATTCAGGTCACGGTGCTCGCTGCCGCCCTGGAACATCCCGCAGTCGATCAGCATACGCCGCTCGCCGCAGCTCACCAGGTGGCACGAGCCAGTCACCTGCCTGGCGGCACCGTGGGCGCTGTAGATCATGCGTGCGCTCATGCCCGTGCTTCCTCCATCGGTGTCAGCGAACACCACCATCGACCCGGCAGCAGCAGTTCAGCGGCAGACCAGCACCGGCACTGAACTGGTCTGCAGCACCCGCTGCGTTTCACTCCCCAGCAATAGCTTGGTGATGCCGCTCCAACCGTGCGAGGCCATCACTATCAGGTCGCACTGGTGGCGCTGAGCCTCCCGAACGATCCAGTCGCCGGGTGCGTCGCCGACCACGTGACCGCCATCGCAGGCCACACCTGCTTTCGCTGCCAAGTCGCGCACGTCGGCGACGTAGTGCTCGGCGCGTTCGACTGCGCCTTCCATATAAGTGGCCTCCGTCGCCGCAAGCATTTCCGCCACATAAGTGAAGGTATGGAAGGGCGGGATGACGTGCAGGACATACACGCCGGCACCGCACGAGCGAGCCAGCCCGATGCCAAGCTGCACGCCACGCAGGGATACCTCGGAACCATCGGTTGGCAAAAGGATGTGCTTGAACATGAGTGTCTCCTCGGAGTCAGCGGCAGCTATAGCCGCCGTCGATCACCAGCTCGCTTCCCGTGATGAACTTCGCCTCGTCGGAAGCGAGATAAACGACGCCCCAGGCGATGTCATCGGGCTCGCCCAGATGGCCGAGCGGATGCAAGGACGCGACGCCCTGCCGGTTTGCAGCAGCGTCGCCGCCCAAGGTCGAGAGATGGTATTCGACCATGGGCGTCCAGATGAAGCCAGGATGGATCGAGTTCACCCGAATCCGATCGGCCGCGTAGAGCAGGGCATCGGTCTTCGCCATCAGTCGAACGGCGCCCTTGGAGGCGTGGTAGGGCGGAATGTCAGGCGCGCCGATCAGGCCATAAATGGAGGAGAGGTTGATGATGCTGCCGCCGCCAGCCAGGCGCATAGGTGCGATCGCGTGCTTGGTACCGAAAAATACGCCCTTCACGTTGATCGCCTGCACGTGGTCCCACTCAGCCTCGGTGAGTTCGTGCGTGGGCTTGTTGGTGCCGGAAATGCCTGCATTATTGACCAACACATCCAGCCGTCCGAAGTGTGCGACCGTGCCCGCGACGGCGTGGCGTACGTCGTCCTCCACCGAAACGTCGGCATGAAGGTAGCAGGCGTGCTCGCCGAGTTCGCGGGCGAGCGCCTGGCCTGGTTCGTCGAGCACGTCAGCGATCGCGACGCGGGCGCCGGCTTCGATCATGCGCCGTGCGCAGGCGGCGCCGATACCCAGGGCGCCGCCGGTAATCAGGGCGACTTTGCCTTCAAGCCTGTTCATGAGCGTACTCCTGCGAGGTTACGGATGAGCACGTTGCGCCACGCGGACATCAATGCCGCAGCAGCAGTGGCAGCCCGGCATGGGTGAGCACGTACCTCGTCACGCCCCCAAGTACCCATTCGCGGAAACGGGTGTGGCCATATACCCCCATGACCAGCAGCCCCGCCCCGACCTCGGTGGCGGCGCGCAAAAGCGCGGCGCCGACATCGTCTTCCGTGCCGCCCTGGATCACCATGTGATCAGCGCGCAGGCCATGGCGAAGCAAGTAGCCCTCAAGGTCGAAGGGTGGCTGCCATGCCGCCATACTGGCGGGCGGGCGCTGTTCGCCGCTCAGAATCACGATGCGGCGCGCGCGCTGCAGCAGAGGTAGCGCCGCATGTGCCGCGCGCAGCGCCTCGCTGGATCCGTTCCATGCGATGGCCACGACATCGAGCGCGGGCACATGACTGGAGGCTTCACCCGGAATCGCCAGACAGGGAAGGCCTGCACTGAGGACAATATTGCCCACCGCTGAAAGCGAACCCCACATGGCGCGCTCTGTACGCTCGATCACCAGCAGGTCATGCCAGTTGCCAGCCAGCGCCAGAGCATCGGGCACGTAGCCCTCGGCCACCTGCCAAGCTGCAAGGTGAGCAGCGAACTTCGCCGCGTGGCTGGAGAAAGCAGGGCCGGCTGCGGCGGCTTCGCGTTCCAGCTCCATCGTGGCCTCGAGGATCTCGCTGAGCAGCTCCGGGGTTTCGAACGAAGGGGCCACCGAAAGCGGCGAGGCGCAGACCCAGATGCCGGTGAGCCTGGCATCGCAGGCACCCGCCAATCGTGCGGCGTACTCGATAGCCGGCCCCCAGTGCTTGAAACTTTCCGAAAATACAAGGATGTCGCGCATGACATGACTCCGATAAGTACAGACGAGGTCAGTCCACGATGAAGCTGACGCGCAAACAAGCGCGCCACTCAGTGATGTCGCCGCCTGGCGTGGTGCGTACCTTGATGTCGCTGACCCACGCCCCCTGGATCTTGTCGATGGTGGCGGCGACCTTGCGCAGACCCGACTGCACCGCGTCTTCCAGGCTATGGGGAGAGGCGGCGCTGATCTCGATGATCTTGGCGACTTCATTCATGGCTTGTCCCTCGAGCGCGTGAGTGACTGCGGCGGCGCTCGCGTGGCGCCCCGGCATTTCGCGGACAATGTAGGCAGGCGAGGGGCGCGGCTTGTTGACCTGTATCAACGGAGCTCCTGATGGGCGAGCGGAGCATATGACGCAACGGGCGGGCAGCCGATACGGGCGGCTCCGTACCGATGACTTATGACCGGAGAACTGCCATGAAAGTCCGCCACGCCATGTCCACTAACGTCATCACGGCAACGCCGGACACCCCCTTGATAGACGCCATGCGCAGCATGTTGCGCGAACACATCAGCGGCCTCCCGGTGGTGGATGCGCATGGCGCGCTTGTCGGCATCCTGACGGAAGCTGACCTGATGCACCGGGCTGAGATTGAGACTGAGGCCGGGCATGTACGGCCAGCCTGGCTGGATTTCATACTCGGCCCGGGTCGTCAGGCACGCGAATTCACTGCCTCGCATGCCCGCCATGTTGGTGAGGTGATGACGCGTGATGTGATTACGGTGGATGCAGGAGCGCCGCTGATTGAGGCCGTCGGTCTCATGGAAAAGCATCGAGTCAAGCGTCTTCCAGTCTTACGCAACCATGCGCTTGTCGGCATCCTCAGTCGCGCCGATCTGCTGCGCGCCTTCGTTCGGGAGCTACCAGATGCCGTCCCTGAAGACTTGTCGGATGCGGCAATAGCAACGCGTTTGCGTGCCGAATTTGATGCACGGCAGTGGACGCCTCGCGGAACAGTGCATGCCGATGTCCACGACGGCGTGGTTACGTTGCATGGCGTGATCGTGAACGACGACGTCCGTGAGGCGTTGCTAGTGATGGCAGGAAACATGACTGGCGTGATGCGCGTGGAAGATCAGATTACGACCATAGAGCCTATGACGGGCATGGTGGTGCACGAACCTGGAGCGTGAGCGAGTCAAGAGCGCCGGGAAACTCATGGGAGTCGGCTCGCATGCGCAATGGCTTACCCCTCCCGTGAGGCGAAAGAGGTCTTACACAGACGGAGTAATGGCGTGCTGCCTTGTCGTCGAGCTGTTATTGCTTTAGCTGGGGTCACGGCCCTGGCTACGAGCGGCTGCCAAGACTATGTCAAGAAAGCCGATTTCGAAGCCGCAATCGATGAATTGCGAGCCAATGACGAGTGGCAGCAGCAGGAAATTGATGAGCTTTGGCAGCGGATGCAAAGGAGCCTGGCTATCTACGCAGTCAATGTTGTTCATGTCAAAGGTGGCATTCGTGTTGACGCACCCATCCATTTTTCAGGCGATACGGCCACGCTTTGCGATGATGACAAGCGATTCTTGAGCGAATTTTCGAGGATTGTTTCGGACGACTTTCCGCGAGCAGTAGTGGCTGTAAGAAGCCTTGACGAAGATAGTGATTCTGGCAACACCGACCTTGAGCATGTCCGTCGAGATGCGGTATGCGAGTACCTCATCAGAACGAGAAGCCTGGGTTTCGATGCCTGTCACCCGACCAGGGGCGACAAGGGCATGCGTAGCTGGATGGCAAGAACGGGATCCACTGACGATGCGTCAGTTAGCCCATTGATCGTTCTAGTAGTTGATTTTTCGGAGGCCCGAGAAGGTCATGAGCGCCCAGCGTGCACAACGAGACCGAATTCGCCGATAGGTGCCTGATCATCAGGTCAAGTGAGCAAACGGCGGCGAGCCGGTATCGAAAGGTGCCTAGCCGACCGGCGAAGCAAAAATTAGGGACTTCGATAAGCCCGTGTTATCGCGGGTAGGAGAGTACGGCATTCGACCCGAGTGCCAACAGCGATTGACAGCGCATCGCCGCGTGCTCCTCCGCATGTGGCCCTATGTTGTCGGCTTGTTCAACTTTGACGGGAACTCCCAATGAGCCAGTGCCTAGCGATTGGTTCTACCAAAACAGGACAGCTCCGCCACGCCGGTCGGCGGACCCGCGCGATTCGCAGATAGGTGCTGCTCGCAAGCCCGCGCCCTAGTCCAGAGTATCGGAACGCGATTGCTTGATGCTTGGACGATTTTCATCCAACACCGCGGGTATGCAGGCTATGCGCGGGTATCGCGAGCACGGGAGGGCCGCGCAGACGTAATGGAGCCGGCAGCGCGCGGGTTCGCCACTCAAGCCCGCTCTGGCATGAGCCGACCGGACACGCCGGCCCGTCTGGTCGCCGCACAGCCTATGGCCAGTGCCATGACTATGCGTTTTCGGCAAACAATTCCTCATGTGGAAATTTCTCAATGGCTTGCCGTCGGTACCCACGAGGGCCGATTGCCGCGCGCCGCATCCGGCTTGCGAGCGGGGCCGACCGGTGACGGCGGCGCCGCCCCGTCCGTCCGTGCGGCACGGCGCAGCGGGGTTGGAGCAGTGCGCGTGTGGGCCGGTCGAACATTCCCTCTCGGCATCCCCGGGGACGAACGATATATTGCGCGCACGGCCAGCCGGACTGGACGGAAGTGAGTGACGCGGATAGCCAGCCTTATGCTGTGAGTGACACGAACCCGAGCAGTGTGTTTCAGGAGCAGCAGGTGGGTACGGACAAGCTCGATCAATCGAGCTGGGCCGGCAACAGCTGTCCGGACCTTGGTTCGGTGGAGGTGTGGGGTACGGATTTTCGCCCCGATTCCGACATGCTGTGCCAGCACCTGCACGTGCTGCGCTCGATTATTTTGCTTTTCGCCGCGATTGCCTCGGCGAAAATTCTCTCGATGGGGAGCCGCTAATGCCCGCGATTATTGCGCTGGTTGGCCGCATGCTGCTTTGGCTCGTTTCGACGTACGCCGGGCAGTGGGTGCTCAAGATTTTGGTGACGCTTGGCCTGACGGTGGTGACGAACAAGGTAGCGATGCCCGCGCTGCTTTCGCTCGTTCAGAGCTACGCGAACGGCCTTCCTTCCGTGGCGTATCAGACCTTTGGTGCGCTCGGCATGGACGTGGCGTGCAGCATGTTGCTTTCCGCGAGCGTGACGTCTGCAACGGGTCGTCTGGTGCTGCGGAGGGTGAGTTCGTGATCTACCTCAAGACGGGGCAGCCTGGGCACGGCAAGACGTTGCGCGCGATCTCGCAGGCGCTGGAGTTCAAGGCGAAGGGCCGCGAGGTATTCGTGGCCGGCGTGCGCGGTCTTAAGCATGCGGACGCGGGTTTCCACGAATTGGCGGACCCGCGAAAGTGGCAGGACTGCCCGGATGGTTCGGTGATCTTGCTGGATGAGTGCTACCAGTGGTTTCCTAAGGGCGGCAGCACGGCGCGCATTCCGGACTACATCCAGGCGATGGCGACGCATCGCCACCGTGGCTTTGACTTCATCTTGGTGTGCCAGCAGGCGAGCAAGCAGCTACATCCGTTTATCGTTGGCTTGGTGGAGCACCACGAGCATATCCGCCGCAAGTTCGGTTTTAAGAAGGCGGTGATTCTGTGGTGGGACCGGTACAGCGATAACGTCAAAAAGAGCGACACCAAGAAATTCTGGTCGTACCCCTCGGCGGTGATGAAGCGCGGGCTGTACGAATCGACCTCGCTCGATACGACGCAGAAGAACATCCCGTGGTACGTCTACGCGCTGCCGCTCTCCGCGCTCTTGGTGTTCGGTTTGCTGCGTTACACGTGTAGTCAAGCCAGGCTTTGCGCCCTTTGTTCGACGGCCAATCCCGTAGGGTTGGCGCCTGTGACCTACCTGCACTTGACTGAGCAAACCGTAGGTTTGGGAAGGCGAGGGCAGTGCCTTACCGGCTGAAAACAAGCTTCAGGTGCCCTTGCTTGCGCGCCCTTGCTTGGTGCCTTGGCTGTTCGCGCGCAGGCTCGAAAGCTGGCTGGTTGATCCAGCGGTTGAAGGCCGCGGCGTTGTGGATGGTGATGGCTGGCCCGCGCATGGAGCCGCCCGGCGGGATGAGGCGTTGGCCTCGGATTTTCCAGCCCAACCAGGGGCCGGCCAGGTCAACGCGGCACTGCGCATAATCGTCCAGCAGCCGAGCTATCTCATGAAGTGAGATAGTTCGGCCGCTGGGTGTGACGAACTCTTGGCGCTCCTCGTTCCAGAGCCATTTCAGGCGCTTGCGTGACATTCCTGCGTTCCATGCATCAGGGAACGGAGGAATGCACGGAGCATGCCGGCCATCCGGCGCAGTCTGCGCAATTGCGCATAATGTATAGATGCCTCGATTTTCTCAGGCATTTTCGTCCCCATGAGGGACGGCATTATGCTTTCCATTATCTCCACGTGGCAAATGGTTCATTATCCGGCGCAACAAAAATTCCCGACGCTCGGTTAATTCTTCATCACCAACCGGCCACCACAAACCATCAATCGGAGAGCCACTCCGAGCAACCTTCATCGCATAGGCGGCCGCAGAAACGCGATCAGCGAGTTCCTGCACGAACTCGTCGGCAAACACACCGCCGCTCGCAAAAGGCACGCCATCATCGAACCACGGCTCACCAGGAGGAGGCTCGATGGCGCGCGAGGCAGCGTAGTAAGACGCCAGAGCAAAACGCACCGCATCCTCGGCCGAGAAAAAGCGGCACTGTGCCGCGTAGTCGATTTTCATGAGAACATCCCTTCGGGACTTCGGTCCCGTCTCAAGCTGCACCCGAGGCCCACGCTCAGCTTGCCGGCGCGCGTGGGCCTCACCTTTTAGACGTCCGGATTCTCCGGATCGTCCACGTCAAAATCGCTATCCGCCACAGAACCATCAGCGAGAGGGGAAGGAGGCGAGGCCACTAAAGCTCGCCTGCAGGGTGAGCAAACAGAAGGTTCAAACACTGCTCGCGATCCCCTTTAAAGCCATCCGCAATGTCATCCACCGCCATGTCATAGGCGCAACCCAGCACGTAAACAAACGCGCGGCGCGTGAAGCCAAAAGCCTCAGCCGCAGCAGCACGCTCGGCCTCAATCTCCCCAGACACTTCAGCATGGCGAGCCGCCAACTCGGCCGCCAACTCCACGCCGTCACGCTTTTTCCCGGCCACGCTTATTCGCCTCCGCCGCAGGTAAGCGGCCCTGCAAGTAGTCGACCTGGCTGCGCACCGCCATCACGATGAACGCGTTCAACGAAAGCCCCATACGCTCCGCCAACACCATGGCCTGCTCGCGCAGATCCTCGGGCAAGCGAAGGTTCAACTTCGATCGATCGGACATGCCAATTACCGGTAGCCAATGTGGCCCCATATTGGCCCCAATGTGGCCCCATCGCAAGCGCCCAATTTCGCTGCTCGAAAAGCGGCGCAAACCCGCACGGTTGTGCGGTTTGAAGGGCCAGAACTTCGCGAGGGCGTGCGGCCTTTGTTTTATATGGGTCAAGTTCCGGGGGCGCGCCTTCGGCGCGCCCCTCGCTCGCTCCGCTCGCGATGTGCGCACCGAAGCCACCCCCGAGGCCTCCCCCAACAAAAACAAAGGCGGTCAGCTGGGTGGGCATGGAAACAGCGGCAGCGAGGGAAGGGGGCTCGCCCGCCAATAGAGAGGCACGAACAGGCTCCGAGATCAAAGGCGTCACCGGGGGGGCTTCGCCCCCACACCCCCAAGGCTCGGCGGATTTATCGTGACGCGTCACGGAAACCAAGCTATGACGCTTCCGCCAGAAGAACGCCTGCTCGCAGGTCCACCACCAATGCCGCATGTTGCGCTCGGTGTAGACCTTGCCATCGGGCGAGACTAGACCGTTGCGGTTGAGCACCCAGCCAGACCACGCCGGCAGCAACGCGCCAAGATCACCGCAACGCATGAGGCGCAGCAGCCGCACCGCAGACCACGGAACACGGTTGCGGCCGGCATCCCAGTAGCGCACCGTGCGCAGGCTCACACCCAGATACTCGGCGCAGGCTTTGCGACTCAGAAAGCAGCTGTGCCGTAGCTCGCGGAAGCCGTCTGGTGAGATGTACCAGGGGCGAGCGCGGCGAGTGCCAGGGCGACGCCCAGAAGTGCCCAGAGGACGGCCTCCGGTTCCATCGGCGGCCATCCTTGATTGCGCATAATGTATAGATGCCTCGATTTTCTCAGGCATTTTCGTCCCCATGAGGGACGGCATTATGCTTTCCATTATCTCCACGTGGCAAATGGTTCATTATCCGGCGCAACAAAAATTCCCGACGCTCGGTTAATTCTTCATCACCAACCGGCCACCACAAACCATCAATCGGAGAGCCACTCCGAGCAACCTTCATCGCATAGGCGGCCGCAGAAACGCGATCAGCGAGTTCCTGCACGAACTCGTCGGCAAACACACCGCCGCTCGCAAAAGGCACGCCATCATCGAACCACGGCTCACCAGGAGGAGGCTCGATGGCGCGCGAGGCAGCGTAGTAAGACGCCAGAGCAAAACGCACCGCATCCTCGGCCGAGAAAAAGCGGCACTGTGCCGCGTAGTCGATTTTCATGAGAACATCCCTTCGGGACTTCGGTCCCGTCTCAAGCTGCACCCGAGGCCCACGCTCAGCTTGCCGGCGCGCGTGGGCCTCACCTTTTAGACGTCCGGATTCTCCGGATCGTCCACGTCAAAATCGCTATCCGCCACAGAACCATCAGCGAGAGGGAAGGAGGCGAGGCCACTAAAGCTCGCCTGCAGGTGAGCAAACAGAAGGTTCAAACACTGCTCGCGATCCCCTTTAAAGCCATCCGCAATGTCATCCACCGCCATGTCATAGGCGCAACCCAGCACGTAAACAAACGCGCGGCGCGTGAAGCCAAAAGCCTCAGCCGCAGCAGCACGCTCGGCCTCAATCTCCCCAGACACTTCAGCATGGCGAGCCGCCAACTCGGCCGCCAACTCCACGCCGTCACGCTTTTTCCCGGCCACGCTTATTCGCCTCCGCCGCAGGTAAGCGGCCCTGCAAGTAGTCGACCTGGCTGCGCACCGCCATCACGATGAACGCGTTCAACGAAAGCCCCATACGCTCCGCCAACACCATGGCCTGCTCGCGCAGATCCTCGGGCAAGCGAAGGTTCAACTTCGATCGATCGGACATGCCAATTACCGGTAGCCAATGTGGCCCCATATTGGCCCCAATGTGGCCCCATCGCAAGCGCCCAATTTCGCTGCTCGAAAAGCGGCGCAAACCCGCACGGTTGTGCGGTTTGAAGGGCCAGAACTTCGCGAGGGCGTGCGGCCTTTGTTTTATATGGGTCAAGTTCCGGGGGCGCGCCTTCGGCGCCCCTCGCTCGCTCCGCTCGCGATGTGCGCACCGAAGCCACCCCCGAGGCCTCCCCCAACAAAAAACAAAGGCGGTCAGCTGGGTGGGCATGGAAACAGCGGCAGCGAGGGAAGGGGGCTCGCCCGCCAATAGAGAGGCACGAACAGGCTCCGAGATCAAAGGCGTCACCGGGGGGGCTTCGCCCCCACACCCCCAAGGCTCGGCGGATTTATCGTGACGCGTCACGGAAACCAAGCTATGACGCTTCCGCCAGAAGAACGCCTGCTCGCAGGTCCACCACCAATGCCGCATGTTGCGCTCGGTGTAGACCTTGCCATCGGGCGAGACTAGACCGTTGCGGTTGAGCACCCAGCCAGACCACGCCGGCAGCAACGCGCCAAGATCACCGCAACGCATGAGGCGCAGCAGCCGCACCGCAGACCACGGAACACGGTTGCGGCCGGCATCCCAGTAGCGCACCGTGCGCAGGCTCACACCCAGATACTCGGCGCAGGCTTTGCGACTCAGAAAGCAGCTGTGCCGTAGCTCGCGGAAGCCGTCTGGTGAGATGTACCAGGGGCGAGCGCGGCGAGTGCCAGGGCGACGCCCAGAAGTGCCCAGAGGACGGCCTCCGGTTCCATCGGCGGCCATCCTTGATTGCGCATAATGTATATTATGTAAAATTACATTTGTACGTAGGAACAGCCCTTTGCCGAGCTGAAGCCAGTTTTAGCCACCGGCGCCCCTAACCCCTCCGCCCCACCGCTGGCCGGTTTTCAGCCACCCATAGCCCTCGATCTCGCCAGCCTTGGCCAACACCCACACAACCGCCCACGAACTGCGCAACCCTCAAAACTGCGACACCCGGTGCGGAACCGTACTCGCGAAGACACCATGATCCATGCCGCTCAGACGACAGCACGTCTGTCGCCGACTGAGCATTCCCCGGGGCTCATCAACGCACGCCCCTTTTTTGGATCACCAATTTAGATCGATCTACATCAATCCCGGATCACCGCCCACGGTCCGGCAACAGATGGATTGGATTCCCCATCGCATTCGTGGGCATCCGATAGGAGCGCTTCTGATCATGAATCTCGAAGCCGTACGCGTACGAGTCCGGACACTGCTGGCCGTGATCGGCCTGACCGTGGCCGCCGCAACGCCTTCCTTTGCAGCCGAGCAGGCATCGCCCGCCAATCCTCGAACCGATGGCCCGACCGCCGTCGCCCGCGCACGCGTGGCGGCGGACGTGCTGATGAATTCGTACGATCCCGGCAAGGCCTGGTTTCCCTCCAGCTGGTGGAATTCCGCGGTCGCCCTGCAAACCATCGCCGATTACATGCAACGCACCGGCGACCGCCGTTATCTCGGCCAGCTGGACAACACCTTCGAAAAAGACAAAGGCGTATTTCCACCGGGAGTGCTGTCGGGCGATCCCTTGCTGGGCAATTTCACCAGCCGGGCCATCGACGATTCGGAATGGTGGGGTTTGACCTGGCTGCAGGCCTACGACCTCACCAGGAATCCCAAATACCTGGATATGGCGGTCACCATCGCCAACTACGTGAATAACTATTGGGATGCCGGTAGCTGTGGCGGCGGCGTCTGGTGGAATGCCGAGCGCACTTATAAGAATGCCGTCACCAATGGATTATGGATCCGGCTTACCGCGGAGCTGCATAACCGCATCCCCGGCGACCAGTTGTGGCTGGGCCGGTCGCGCACCGCATGGGACTGGTTTCAGCACAGCGGCATGATCAACGCCAGCGGCCTGGTCAACGACGGCCTTACCGATGCCTGCACCAACAATGGCCAGAACGTGTGGACGTACAACCAGGGGCTGGCGATCGGCGCCGGCCTGGAATTGTGGCGAGCCACCAGGGACCCAGCCATCCTGGCCAGCGTGCGGCGCCTCGCCGATGCAGCCATTGGCCCGGGTGCGCTGGCCACCGATGGCGTATTGACGGAATCCTGCGACGCCATCACCCAGACCTGCGACGACAACGGCAAGCAGTTCAAAGGCATCTTCATGCGCTATTGGACCGACCTGGTCGACACCACGCGCGACCGCCGCTACGCCGCATTTCTAAGCCAGCAAGCGGAAAACATCTGGAACAACGACCGCGACGCGGCTGGCCGCCTCGGCACACGCTGGTCCGGCGCCACCGATAACGACCACCCCAATGTGTTCGACTGGCGCACCCAGGCCAGTGCGCTCAGCGCACTGATCGGCAATGTGCCGATACCGCCGCCGCTGGAATCGCTGGCCGCGACGATGTCGCCGGCGCAGCCGGTGATCATGCCGTCCGCATCCGGCGCCACGCCTGTCGCCATCGATCTCGGCATCTCGGCCACGGGATTCATTCCGCTCCGCGCACTGGCCTCAATCGATGCACCTGCCGGCTGGAATGTTTCACCGCGAGCCGCCCAGATACCCCTGCAGCCGCACGGCAATGCCATCCCAGTCAACGGCGCGCTTGCGCTGAAAGTTGCCGTGCCGAGTTCGGCCACCGATGGCCATCACCTGGTCACCGCGAACTTGATGGCGGCCGGGTTGCGCTTCACCACCCAGGCCGATGTGCTGGTCGCGCACAAGATCGATTTCGACACCGGCACCGTCGACGAAAATCCCTGGCTGTTCGATCCGGATGGATCGCAGAGCAACGGCGTGCAGAATCGCTTTGCCGACGGCAATGCCCACTTCACCTATCGCCTCCCCTTCCCCGCCGATACCACCGCCGCGAATGTCACCCTGACCATCGACGCCGAATTCCTGGTGCAGGTCAGCAACGACAACCAGCACTGGACGACCGTGCTGCAGGAAACCCGGCGCATTACCGATGGATCGAACAAGGCGGATCGCAGCATCGACCTGACGCCCTATCTCGGCCCCGCCGCGAATGGTGCGCGGCCGATTTACGTAAGGGTGTCGGATGCCTTCCCTGACGATGGCTGGGGCGGGCGCGTCTATCACGTCGCCGCGACTATCGTCGAATAAGCCAGGCGATGCCTCCGCCCTGCTTACCTCGGGGCGGAGGCATCCACCATCGGCGATCAGTCCAGCGCCGGAAACGCCGCGATGCGCAGCTTCGCTCCGGCATAAGGCACCAGCGTAATCGCCTGGACGTCTTCGTCGCCCGATGGCTCCGCCTTGGCCGGCACGGGCTCGGCATTGCCATCGGAGGCTTTCCATGCCGGCACATAACGCCCCTGCATCGCCAGTTGAACCGCGGGCGCCGCGCCGGCGAAGGGCCTCTCCGCCACAGGATGCTCGGTCACAGCGACCTGCACGTCCGGCCTGATGCCGAGATTCCAGCGGGAGCCGGGATAGACCTGCCAATCGCTGGTCATCTCGCGCTTGCGCCAGACCACCCAGTGCTCCTCGATCGGCAAGGCATAGAGCAAGGCGCCCCGGCTGAAACTCAGCGCACCGTTGTAGCCACGCTCGACCTTTACCGCTGCACCAAACGTCAATTCGACCGTGTCGCCCGGCGCCCAGGTGCGCTCGATCGTCGTAAAGCCCGGGGAAACCTTGACCGGCTTTCCATTCACCGAGAGATGCGTGCCTTGCGACCATGCAGGTATGCGCAACTTCAGCGGAAACGCGATGGCGCGCTCCGGTTTCAAGGTCATGCTGACGGCTTGCCGGAATGGATACTCGCTGACCTGCTCGATGACCACGCGTACGCCGCGCACCTCGGTGGTCACCGTGCAAGGCGCATAACTCATCGCCGCCAATCCCCGATCCGCCGTCGCCATCCACAGGCTGTTGGCGAACTTCGGCCAGCCCTGATGGAAATTCGCGGTGCAGCAGCGGAAATTCGGCTCCAGCCCGAACAGATTCGATTCCGGCCCGTCCGTGGTCCAGGGCTCGCGATGCAGGCTGCATTCGACCTGGTTGGGTTGCTGGTTGTATTGGTGCGCCCACATGTCGTCGGTCAATGCGGCAGGCAGCGCATTGAAGGCGATGCGCTCCAGGCGGTCGCCCAGGCCGGCATCCCCGGTAACGGCCAGCGCCACCTCCAGCGAGAACATCGCCTCCACCACGGTGCACAGTTCCGTGCCTTGCGAAGGGCTGCGGCCGGCCAGATGCTCGTCCGCGGAGAACATGCCATTGGGCAGGCCGTGATAGGTATCCAGCATCCGCAGCTGATGATGGATGGCCTCGCGATCGGACGCACCGCCAGACACGACGGACCACATCGGCGACGCCTTCAACGACTGCGCGATATTGACGCCGTGCACCTGCAGGCCGAGGTCCTGCATGAACGCGTCCGACGCACCGGCCTGCTTGCGCAAGGCTTCGGCATCGGTCTTTTCCTTGAACGGAAAATGCGCATACATGCTCTGCCAGTCGTAACCCTGCTGCCTGAGCAGATGCGCCAGCTCCAGCAGCTTCGCATCCTGCGTGCGCTGATACAGCCACAGCACGGAAAGCAGCTCGTCCTGCCAGCGCATCCGGCCCCAGTCGCGCAGCGGGCGGGCCGGCAATGCCTGCAACTGATAATGGAAATACCGCGTCATCAGCGGCATGACGCGCGCATCGCCGGTCAGCTCGTGATACTGCGTCAGCACCTTGAGCATGACCATGCGCGGCCACCAGTCGTCGTTGCCGCGCGGACCGAACATGCCGTTTTCCCAGGGATGGTCCAGCGTCCAGTCGATAAAGCGCATCGCCTTCGCCTTGAGCTTCGGCGAATCGAGCTGCCACGCGAGCGGCACCAGGCCATCGAGAAAATACGGGCCGTCCTCCCACGACTCGCCCTTCCCTCCCGACCACCCGCTATCCGGACCCACGATCGGCCAGAACTCATCGAGATGACCACCCAGGCCATCGGCCTGGATCTGGAGCTGCCGCAACAGCCATCCGCTCGCCTTGATCGAGCCGGCCGGAAGCAAGGCAAAGGGTTGCTGCGCCAACGGTGCCTGGGGAAACAACGGAGCATGCTGTGCGCGGCCGGCTGTTTCCGCGGGCCGCGCAGCTGCCGCATGAAGCGGACGGAAGGTCAGTGTGCCTGCCACTCCAGCCAGGGCCATCCCTTGCAGAAAGGACCGGCGGCTTATCGAAGACAGCGAAGGCATGCGCGCACTCCCGAACCGTGACGATCCGCAGAGTGTTGTCTAATTGTCAGACAAATTCAAACCAACCAGGAAATCGCCCCTGCCGACACCAGCCCATCAACCCTTCGGATCCTCGAAAGCCAGCTGCGTCTGCAGCATCACCTGGTAGACGCGCCGCCCCATGGGCGTCAAGCCGTGCACCCGAAGGTCGATGGTCCGATAGCCGGAGGCATCGGCGATGATCTCGCAGTGGATCAATCCATGCTTATGCAAGGTACTGAAACCACCCAGCACCTGCGCGCGCGAATCGCTTCCGCCCGCGTCGTACTCGGTGGCGAGCAAGGGCGCGCATAAGGCGGTTGCGTGCAACAGATCGAAGATCAGCGCTATGTCAGCGAAGGACATGAGCACCTCCTGCGCCGGCCGGCGCCCGCATGGACCGCGCGGGCGCCCTGCCATCGCCCATGCGCGCGGCGGCTTCGGACAACGCCGGCGAAATAAGCAGCGTCTCCCGCAAAAACCGATGCATGCCGCGCCCGCATTCGCTGGCGCCCTCATCGAACGAGATGATGCTGTCCTCGCCGGCGGCAAAACTGACCACCGGCGGCTCGATCATCCGCTCTCGCCACAGCATGCAAAGACAGGAAAGGATTTCCGAACGGGTGTATTTGCCATCGCGCCCGTAATGAACGACGTCGAGCCGCCCTCGCGCGATCGCGGCGCCCAATAAATCATAGACGAGAAAAATATCTGCATAAGGCATGCGGAAAACCCCTAATCAGAGGCCGCCAGACTAGGAATGCGACAGGGCCTTACCAACAGGAAATTTCTCGTACTCCCCCCGCACCAATGCGGTACGCGAAAAAGCCCAGCGAACTGGACGATTCTGGACGGAATGCGGAGCCTCACGCGCTGGAATGATGCTGCCCGCGAATCAAATCCGCGGGCCATTCAAACATCACCAGAGAGGTATGCCATGACCTTGCTTCGTTCGATGATATGGATCGTATCCTGCACCCTCGCCTCGGCAGCCGCTTGTGCGGCGGAATCGCGCGCCATCAGCGTGCACGTGCTGGATCAGGTGCGAGGACAGCCCGCCGCCACCGTGGGCGTCACGCTGGAGGAACAGTCAAAGGGAGCGGACAGCTGGAAGATGGTCGCGCACAGCACTACCGACGAGCACGGACGGGTCGCCAGCCTGCTGCCCGCGGACAAGCCCCTGCACAAAGGCGTCTACCGCGTCACCTTCGCCACCGGTGAATGGTTCGCCGCGCATCACCAGGCCACGTTCTTCCCTTCCGTCACGGTGACCTTCAGCGTCGACGATCCCGCCCAGCCATATCACATCCCATTGCTGCTCAGCCCCTTCGGCTATTCCACTTACCGCGGAAACTGAATGCGCACGGGCACCGGAGCCGACGAACGGCTCCGGTGCCCGGCATCGCCGGACATTAAGAAGGTCCTCTCCACCGGCCATCCGCCGCGCCAGGAGCCCAGGGGGTGACAGACCGCTGGCGCCGGATGGAATGTCCATCCGGTGGAGAGGAGAGACGGGAACACCAAAGTCAAGCGCGAAGCACGATCATCGCCTCGATGCAGAACACATTAGCGAGCAAGAGCACCACCGGTTAACCGGATTATTCCAGCGACAAGACCCCACCCTCACGGCGCCCGCCCACGCGATACCGACGCTCCGCCACAGGTCGCCTGCAAATAGGCATAGTCCCTCGCCCCATGCCGCGCCGCATCCACCGCCGGCAATCGATAATGGAAGCTGCACACGCGCCCCTCGTCCATATGCACATCCAGGCGCCCTTCGTCGGCGATGCCGCGCACCAGCGCGCGCCCGCCTTGCGACACCACGCCGACGACCCGGCCTGCATCGTCAAACACATCCGAGCCGAACGGAATCGCCGCGCTGTCCGCGGGACTGAGATCGATCACCGCCACCCGCCCCTTGCGCGTCGCGAACGCCGCCATCACCACGGCGCCGTTGCGTGGCACCACTTCGTGGCTTCCCGTAAGCAGTTCCACTTCGCTGGACAGTCCTTGCGGATTGAGCTCGATCTGGTTGCGCCGATACGGAGTCAGATACGGCACGATCGCGTAGCCGCGTCGGTCGAGCTTGACGCCTGGGTACGAGCTGACAGCAGCACCTGCCGCATCCGGCGCCTTGATCAGCGCCACCGTATCGCCCAGCCCCTGACCGAAAGTCACGCCGCCCGGATGCACCAGCATCGCGCCGGAGGCGCCGAATGCGTATTGCCGATAGCCCGGCCCGAATGCCAGCGAGCCGTTCAGCAACGCATACGGATGGCGATAGGTGCCGCTGCCATTGAATGCGGTACTGCCCTGCGCATCGCGCGAAACCGACGCGCCGTAACTGATGCGGTCACCTCGCGAGCCGCTGTATGCCACCTGTTCGCTATGTCCTTCGCGGCCGAAGCCGATGCTGGTGTCCACGGTGTCGCGGCTCAGCGGAATGGAAAACGTGGCGTAGACCCGGTTATCCGTCCGCCCTGCTCCATCGCGCTGCCTGGCCGCGGAGACCGAGTAATTGAACCAGCGCGTGCTGCCGTTGTAGCTAAGCTGGTACTGCACATCCGAACCGGCACCGCCCCAGTAATTCTGGGTCGAGCCGGTCAGGTTCAAGCTCCCGCTGCCGCCTACCGACTGGCTGAGCGTGATCTGCGCGGAGTTGCGCCGGTGCATGGCGCCGATACCCATCGCGGACGTACTCAGCACCGCATCGCGCAGGCTGTAGTAATCGCGGGTCGAATAGCGATAGGCCGCCACCGATAGATTGGTGCCGGTGGCGTTGAGATTCTTGCTGTAGCTCAGCCGCAGGCTATCTCCTGAAGCAACGCGCCCACCGCCGAATGCACCATCGCCGATGGCAGCATCCTTCGGCACCAGCGCCGGCGCGCGCAGCACGGTGCGCGCATGGGTCAGATCCAGGCCGAACGCGCCATACGGTGTATTCAACGCGGAACCGAACTGCACCGCCTGGTAATGCTTCGATATCACGGCGCCGGCATAGCCGGTGATGCGGTTGGACAATCCGCGCTGCCAAGTGGCCTGCGCCACCCACGGATGCACGTCCACTCCGGCTTCGCGGTAAACACCCGCCGCGGCACTGAAGCGCGTCGACCCTGGGCGCAGCATGCGCGTCACCGCCGCATAAGGCACGGTGAATTTCTGCTCGCGGCCATCGGCCTCCAGCACGCTGACTTCCAGGTCGCCACCATAGCCGGTCGGATACAGATCGTCGATGCGGAATGGGCCGGCCGCCACCGTCGTTTCATAGATGACGTAACCGTTCTGGCGGATGCTCACTTTCGCATTGCTGGCGGCGATGCCGCGCACCACCGGCGCGTAGCCCTGCTGCGAATCCGGCAGCATGCGTTCATCCGTGGAAAGCTGGACGCCACGCAGGGCCACCGTATCGAACAACTCACCGCTGGTGCTGAAATCGCCGGCGACCAGCTGCGACTTCAGCGCGGTGATATCCCGCTGCACATAGTTGCGCAGGTTCTGCCACTGCAAGCCATCGCGCCTGTTCCATTGCAATGACGACTGATGGCGGAAACGCCACGCTCCCGCATTGAAACCGCCGGTAAGCCCCAGATAAGCCTGGCCGTCCTGACTGCCACCGCCCTGTCGCTGAAACCAGTTGAACTGATAATTGAGCAGGCCGGCGGTGATGCCGTTGTCCCAGCGCGAAGGATCGACATAGCCGCGCGCACTGCGCCGCATGGCCGCCTGCGGAATGCTTACATCCAGGCGCTGCTCGCCCAGATCGAAACGCACGCTCGCCGATGGCACCAGCGAGGCCAGATCGACGCAAGGCTGCGCGGCAGCTTCCGGCGGAAGCTTGTCGACCAGGCCGGATACGAAAGCGTAAGGCAGGCATGCCGTGGCATCGCGTTTGTTCGGGCCGGCCTTGAACACAATGCTCTCGCTGCCGTGCAGCAGCTCGTTGACGTAGATATTCACGCGGTACGTGCCCGGCGCCACCTGCTCGCCCTGGCTGAACCTGGCCAGGTCCGCGGAGCCGACGCCGCCCGGCAGGAACACCGGATCGAAATCCACCGCATGCGCGCCTTCGGCGGCCGGCGCTTCCACGGCGCCAGCGAAAACCGGACTGATCACCAGCACGCCGCCAGCCAGCGCGCGCATCATCCATAAATGAAGAATTCTGGGCCGCAATCGTCCAGCCCCGCCTCCTACGAGGCAGGTCGTCGCCTTGCTCATAAGTCGTTCCTGAAGGGTGGTGGGCAGGGATATCAGGGGGCGGGCGTCGCCGTGTACTCGCGGCTTGCGCCGTAGTCGTCGATGGCGACATAACTCACGCGCGGATGCCCAGGCTGCGCATGCAGATCCTTCAGCGCGAAGCGCTTGCGGCCTTGAGGCTCGATCATGCCGTCGCCGCCCTGGATATCCTTCGCGCCGTCCTGCAGCACCACGCTGCTGAGCGACACCTGATACGGGCTGCGGTTTACCGCCTCCAGCAGATAGCCATCGCCATCGCGCACCATCGACCAGGACAGCCCGGCCGCCGCCTCTTCCGGCTTGCCCTGGATGCCGTCGGGACGGAAGAACAGCTTGATGCGCGAACGGATGGCGAATTGCAGCATGTTCTGCTGCGAGTCCTTATTGGCCTTCGGCGGAATCTCCAGCACGTTGAGCCAGAACACCGACTCCTTGTCCGCCGGCAGCGGATCGCCCGTGTACACCAGCCGCACGATCTGGCTGCGTCCGGCATCGAGCCGCGCCATCGGCGGCATCAGCACGAACGGCACGCGGATGGCATCCGGTGCCTGCCGCGGATCGCCCAGGTCGAGCCAGGACTGCACCACCACCGGCTCGGCGCCCTCGTTGCGCAGGCGCACGTCGACTTCCTTGCTCTGTGCCGGATAGATCACGCGCGTCCGGTCGATCACCACGGAGGCGTGAGCACCGGCAAACAGCGCCGACACACAGCACGCAGCCAGGCACAGCATGGACAGATACTTCTTCATGATCTTTCCCCGAGAGAAGGGAGCTCCGGGCTGACAGCTCGGAGCAACCCCGATGGGTTCACTGATAGACGATGCTGTAGGTAACCGAGCTGTTTGCCGTACCGGCCGTGGCCGCGCCCGTGGCGTAGTAGCGCACGGCGTAGTTCAGCGTCGCGGCGCCGCTGGCCAGTGTGGCGCCGGTGATGGTGCTGGGGTCGCCGATCTTGATCACCGTGCCGTTGCTGTTGAGCAGCTGCAGCTGGACGTTCGTCGCGGTAGTGGTGCCGCCGCTGACCTTCAGTCGACCGGTCGCCAGATCCACCGTGGTACCGGGCTCGAAGTAGGCCTTGACCGCACCGGTGAGCTGGGCCTTGGCAAGGGCGCCGTCGGTGCAGCCGGTGAGCTTGATCGCGAACGGCGTCTGGCCGGTCACCTGGCCATCGGCATTCAGATTGCTCTTCGCCACCGGCGGCAGCGCGACGGGATCATTGGTGACCGTGCAGGTATTGCCCGTTACCGATCCGGTGAAGTTGATGGTGCCATCCGATGCCTGCGCGGCGGAGGCCATTGCGATACCGCCGATCAGGGCGGCGCATGCAAGAAATTTCATGGTTTGGATAAGCCTTGGTAGAGGCCGGGAAACAGATGGAACTGCATGCCCCGTCCCGGCCGTATCGGAGCGGGACTCAAGGTAGGAACCATGCGGGCGGGGATGTACAAGAAATTTCTGGTGGGAATGTTCTTGGCTGGCGTTTTGGAATATTCGTGCCGGGAAAATTCCAGGCGCAATTAAAAACGGGGACGAGTGCAGTTAAACGACACCAGCCAACCCCTACCGCATGTCTCAACAAAATCCGACAGCCGTGCGCCGCCGAACAAATCACACTGCCCGCTCATTTCCCGGCGAACCCCCATGCCAAGAAGCGCGCGCATCGAGGTGGCAGGCATCCCGCTCCATATCGTCCATCGCGGCGTCAATCGATGCGCCACCTTCATCGACGATGAGG
The DNA here is from genome assembly GCF_049532885.1 of Dyella marensis. Lineage (NCBI taxonomy): Bacteria > Pseudomonadati > Pseudomonadota > Gammaproteobacteria > Lysobacterales > Rhodanobacteraceae > Dyella > Dyella marensis. The sequence continues at coordinate 2,407,774 of NZ_CP064029.1, read as the reverse complement.
ATCGCCGGCACTATCTCGCCCTGCTTGGGCGCCACGCCAGGAGACAAGGCGTGAACCTCCATGCCTACGTCCTGATGGGCAATCACGTCCATCTGTTGACCAGCAGCGATCACGCCGGTGCGACGTCGGCGATGATGCATCGCGTGGGCTTGAACTACGTCGCCATGTTCAACTATCGGCATCGGCGCACGGGCACGCTATGGGAGGGACGCTTCAAATCCTGCCCGGTCGCCTGCGACCGGTATCTGCTCGCCGCCTATCGCTATATCGAGCTGAATCCCGTGCGGGCGGCCCTGTCGGAGAAACCCGAGGACTACGCCTGGTCCAGCGCCAGGGGCAACCTCGGGCTGCGACGCGATGCGCTGCTGACGCCTCATGCGTCCTTTCTCTCGTTGGCATCGGGCGATCATGGCTATCGCCGATGGCTTGAAAGGAGAAAGGCCGGAGCGATCCGGCCTTTCTCTTTGGGCGCCTGCCACGAAGGCGCGCTGCCTGGAAAAGTCCTGTTCAAAGACTGCGGCCATGGCGGGACACTGCCGCACTCCCATCGCGCGAATCGCGCACTCCCTTCTCATTCGACACCGCCCGCTGGAGGGCTCATGAAGACCTATCTGATGTTCGCCCTGCTGCTCCCGGGCCTGGCTTTCGCCAACGAAAGCCCGCAAGTGCTGCTGCAGCCGAACATGTCTCTGGCGCTCGCCAGGCAGCTCGCCACGGACACCCAGGCGCGCTGCGCCGCCCAGGGCACACCGATCGCCGTCACCGTGGTGGATCGCGCCGGCCAGGTGGTGGTCACTGAGCGTGGCGACAACGTGGGCCCGCACAACGTCGACGCCAGCCGCCGCAAGGCCTACACCGCACTGTCCACCCGCATGATCACCAGCGAGTTCGCCGAACGCGTGCTGGCCTCGCCGCAGACCGCCGCGCTGGCCAACCTGCCGGAACTGCTGCTGGTGGGCGGCGGCATGCCGATCCGCGCCGGCGACCAGGTGATCGGCGCCGTGGGTGTGGCCGGCAGCGGCAGCCCGCAGCTCGATCTGGAATGCATCACCGGCGTCAAGGCGCCCGAACTGGACAGTGCCGCGAAGCACGACAAGGCCGGCAAGCCGGACAAGACCCCGACACGCGACAAGCGATAAGCATGCGAAAGAGCCTGGCCGGTCGCCGGCCAGGCTCTTCGCTGCCACATCGGAACTCAGGACGTCAGCTGATGATTGCGGGCGTATTCGTACAGCTCCGCATCGCTCTTCAGGCCCAGCTTCCGCTTGGCGGAAATCTTGGTCCAGCTCACCGTCTTTACCGTGCGATGCAGCGCCTGGCTGACTTCCGTCGGCGACATGCCGCTGGCGAGCAGGCGCACCACTTCCATTTCGCGCGCGGTGAGCCTGGCCGCGCTGACGCTTTCCTTGCTGGTAAAGCCTTGTTCTTCGAGGTGGCGCTTGAGCTTCTCGCTCAGGTAGGTCACGCCCTTGGCCGCCGCGCGGATGGCCACCGGCAATTCGCCCATCTCCGCGCCCTTCTCCACGATGCCCCGCACGCCTTCGCCGAGAATGGAGCGCAGCACGCCGGCATTGGACATATTGGTGAGCACCACGATCGGCAGCGCCGGATACTTCCGCCGCAGCCGCCCCAGCATGGCCATGCCGTCGGCTTCGGCTCCGCCAGGCATGGCGAAGTCCGTCACGAGCACATCACATTCCGTGCTGGACAGGATCAAGGTCAGTTCCTCGGGAGTCCGCGCCTCTCCGACCACCACCGCCTCGCCCTGCTCGACCAGCATGCGCGCGCCAAGCAGGACAATAGGATGGTCGTCTGCGAGTACGATCTTTAAAGTCATGGGCGCTCTCCGACGGTTCGTCTCTTCTCCGAATAATCTTTAGGATACAGGGACGCCCGGTGGGTTCGGCAACAGGAGGGGCCATGCCTCGATTCAGATTCGTATGCCTCCTATGCCTTGCGCTGTGGCTCGGCGCGGCCCACGCGGCGACACAGGAACCCACGCCCGGGCAGAAGGCCTGGCTGGATACTCACACGTCCATCACGATCGGAATCCTCCGAGAAGACTGGCCGCCTTATCAGACACTGAAGGATAGCGAGCCCGCCGGCCTGAGCATCGATTATCTCAAGCTGCTGACCGAACCTTACGGCTTGCAGCTGCATTCCAGGACTTACCCGAATCTGCTGGCCCTGTTCGAGGCCATGTGCAAGGGCGAAGTGGATCTGGTGATGAACGTCAGCATGACCCCGGACCGCACCCGGTGCATGGCCTTCACCGAGCCGTACCTGGACGTGCCGCCGGTGCTGGTCGCACGCAAGGACAGCCCGCGCTATCACAACGACAGCGCCCTGCCCTCCGCTCGCATCGCGTACGAAAAGGACACCGCCACCGAGAACTGGCTGCGCCGCCGGCTGCCCACCGCCACCGGCATGCCCACGGCTGACACCTCGAGCGGACTGCGCCTGGTGGAAGAAGGCCGCGCCGACGTGTATCTGGGCGATCCTTATGTCATCGCCCAGGTCATGGGCGACGACGCCGGCAACGCGCTCGGCGTCTACACGCAAAACCGCATCGCCAGCAGCACCATCCATTTCGCCGTGCCGCGCGACCGGCTGCCGCTGCTGGAGCTGCTCAATGCGCAGCTGGCACGGATCACACCGGAACAGCACCAGGCCATCCGCGCGCGCTGGTTGAACGCCGCCGTCGGCGTGGGCGTGCGCGACACCGGGCTGGCGCTGACCGCGGAGGAGCGGCACTGGCTGGCCAGCCTGCCGCCGCTGCGGCTCGGCTTCGACCCGAGCTGGGCGCCGGTGGCCTATGTCGACAAGAACGGCGTGCCCAGCGGCATCGCCGCCGATTACCTGGACCGCATGTCGGCCGCACTCGGCATCCACTTTGTTTATGTCCCGACAAAATCCTGGGGCGAGACCCTGGAGCTGGCCCGCGCCGGCAAGCTCGATGCGATCGCGCCATTGAACGCACTGCCGGGCGGCGCCGGCGACATGGTCTACACCCGGCCGTTCGCGGTGTTCTCCGACGTGATCGTGGTCGCCCAGCGCCAGGCCACACCGATCAGCGTGGACGACCTGGCCGGCAAGCGCGTCGCCGTGTCCGACCCCAGGGAAATCCCGGAATCCATCGGGCGCCGCATGCCTGGCTCCCACCTGATCGTCGCCGACAGCGTGCAGAACGCGATGGCGATGGTCGCCGACGGCCGGGCCGACGCCTATATCGGCAATGCCGCCGTGGCCGACGTGCAGATCCGCAGCCACTACGCCGGCGTCCTGCGCATCGCCGCGCCGGCCGACATCGTCAGCGCGCAGACCATCGGCGTCGGCCACACCTACGCACGGCTGGTGCCGCTGCTGGACCGCGTCATCGCCAGCACGCCGGAGAAAGAACAGCAGCGCATCCGCAGCACCTGGCTGTGGTCGGACTACACCAGCGGCCTGTCGTGGCGCACGTTCTGGACCACCACCTTGTGGGTCGGCCTGAGCGTGCTGGCGGTGCTGAGCATCATCCTCACCGCCTACCTGCGGCTGCGGCGCGAGATCCGCCAGCGCCACCAGGCCGAGCGCGAACTGGCCGACCAGCTGAGTTTCGCCGAGGCGCTGATGGAGACCCTGCCCTCGCCGGTCGTGGCGAAGGACCACCACAACCGCTATCTGGCCATCAACCACGCCTACGAGCGGGCCTTCCACGTCGAGCGCAGCGCGCTGATCGGCCGGACCACGCCGGAGACGCGGCAATACCAGGACGAGTGGAACCTGCGTTTCCATGAGATCGGCGCCCAAGCGCTGGCCACCAACATCCCTTACCACTCCGAACTGCGCCTGCCCGACGTGGACGGCACGGAGCGTTCCTGGCTGTACTGGATGCATCCGTTCCAGCTGGCCAGCGGCGGCAGCGGTGGCCTGCTCGCCGCGCTGGTGGACGTCACCGACATCCGCGCCGCCGAGCAGCGCGCCAGCGCGCTGGACCTGCGCCTGCGCCGGATCACCGCGCACCTGCCCGCGGTGGTGTTCGAACTGCGCCGCACGCCGGACGGCCGCATGACCTTTCCTTATGTCGGCGGCGATACCCGCGCGATGTGGGATCTGGCCGCCGAAGACATGGTCGCCGACGAGCGCAACGCATTCGCGCGCGTGCATCCGGAAGACCAGGCTCTGATCGAACAGGCAGTGGAAGCCTCCGCGCGCACGCTGCAGAACATCCATGTGGTGTTCCGCAACATCGCCCACGGCCGCGTGCGCTGGATCCGCGCCCAGGCCACGCCGCAGCAGGAAGACGACGGCCGGGTGTTCTGGAGCGGCGTGTGGACCGACGTGACCGAAGCGCGTAGCCAGGCCGAGGCGCTGGCCGCCGCCAAGGAGGAAGCCGAGGCCGCGGCCGCGGCGAAAGCCAGTTTCCTGGCCACCATGAGCCACGAAATCCGCACGCCGATGAACGGCATCCTGGGCCTGCTCGAATTGATCGGCGAAGGGCCGCTCACCGCCAACCAGCAGCGCATGCTGCGCATGGTGGACGACTCGGCCGCGGCCTTGATGCAGATCCTCAACGACGTACTGGACTTCTCCAAGATCGATGCCGGGCAGCTCACCCTGTCGCCCACGCCGATCGACCTGCGCGCGCTGATCGACAACGTGCTGGGCGTGGCGTCGAACCTGGCGCACGAGAAAGGCCTGTTCGTGCGCAACACCATCGATGCCTCGCTGGCCGCCGAACTGATCGGCGACGGCGTGCGCCTGCGCCAGATCCTGTTCAATCTCTTGAGCAATGCCACCAAGTTCACCGAGGAAGGCGAGCTGGGCGTGCGATTGCAGGTGCTGGCCAGCGAAGAAGGACGGCAGCGCATCCGCCTGACCGTGCACGACACCGGCATCGGCATGACGCCGGAACAGCGCAAGCGGCTGTTCGAACCGTTCGCCCAGGCCGATGCCAGCATTGCCCGGCGCTTCGGCGGCACCGGCCTGGGCCTGCTCATCTGCCAGCGGCTGGTCGACCTGATGGACGGCACGCTGGCGATGCACAGCGCGCCGGGCGAAGGCACGGCGATAGCGATCGAGTTCAGCCTGCCGGTGCACCGCCAGCACCTGTTGTCGCCCCCGCTGCTGGGCTGCCGCGCCGCCATCGAACTGACGGGCGAGGATGCGCAGGCGCTGGCCGGCTTGCTCGAACCGTTAGGCGTCGCCATCGGCGCCGATGGCGGCCAAGGCGCCCTGCGCTTCATCGATGAACTGTCCGCGGCCCCGGCGGAAAGCACGCCGCGGGTGGTGGTCACCGACGAACCCAGCCCGCTGGGCTATACGCTGGAAGCCGATGGCAGCTGCATGCTCAGCCGCAATCCGTTTTCTTGGGCGGCGGTGGAAGCCTGCTGCCGGCATGCCCTCAGCCTCGCCGCGCCAGTGGCGGAGGCAAGAGCCGAACGCATGACAGGCGAGCCGCACGAAGGGCTGGTGCTGGTGGCGGAGGATCATCCGACCAACCGCGAGCTGATCCGTGCGCAGCTGCAGCGCCTGGGCTACCGCTCGCTGGTGGTCGCCGATGGCCTCGAGGCGCTCGAAGCACTGCACGCACGTGGCGACATCGCGCTCCTCATCACCGATTGCGATATGCCCCACATGAGCGGCTATGCGCTTGCCACCGACATACGCGCCCATGAATCGGCGGACCGGCATCTGCCGATTCTCGCCCTGACCGCCAGCGCCCTGCCCGATGAAGCCGAACGCTGCTCGCAGGCGGGCATGGACGCGCTGCTGGTCAAGCCGACGGGGCTCAGCGAGCTGCAGGAGGCGCTGCATCGATGGATGCCCGCCGCGGCCGGCTTGCGCCGGAGCAAGGAGGCGGCGGAACCGGCGTTCTCGCCCATCGAGGCGCTGACGGAATTGTTTGGCCCATCCGCGCGGCTGGACGAACTGCTGGACGGCTTTCTGGCGACGGCGCGCGACGACCTGGCGGTATTCGACGAGGCCTTGCGGGCGGAGGATATCCAGGCCATCGCCGGCTGCATCCATCGCATCGATGGCGCCATCAAGATCTTCGGCGCGGCCGGCCTGGCCGATACGGGCGAACATATCCGCACCGCCTTGCTCGCGCAGCAGCGGGTCGATGGCCAGGAAGCGCCGCTGCAGCACTATCGGCAGGACCTCGTAAACCTGATCGATACGCTGGCCCGCCATCGGGCCGGGCTTCACATCAGCGCGGATCACGCCACCCGCTGATGGCGGGCGGCTTCCACGCCAAAAAAAAGGCCCCAGCGGGGCCTTGGCGGGAAACGTACGTGAACGATAACGCCCGGAGCATCTGCCATCGACCCTGCATGGCCAGCAAAATCCCGCGCGCAGCCCGCCGAAACAGGGAGATCTCGCAAAGAGAAGGCCCTCATTGCTGAGGGCCTTCGGGGTGACTGCCACAGCTTGTGGCGGTCGGGTGCCAGTGAGAGGAACGTTTTCACGGGCTGGCTCGAGAATGATCCAGTGGCCCAGGGGGAAGAGAGCTTGGAGTCATGTGTGTCGAGCCGTGTACAGATTGCCGGACGGCCTGCCCGATGTGGACTGGAAAATTCTGAAAGCGGCAACCCGCATCAGATTTCCATCAGCTGATCGAACACCGTGCCGCCTTCGACCGGCATCGCGATCACGTTCTGCAGCACGCGGCCGGGGAAGATGTTGTCGCCCTGCCCCAGGATGTTGGCCGGGTTGTACATGTGCGGCGCGTGCGACCAGCAGCGGTAGCCGAGCTCCTTGATCGCGCGCACTTCCGCCAGCGCCTGCTCCGGCTCCAGCCGCGCGTAGATCACCGGCCGATGCTTGCGCACCATCTCGACCGCGCCGTGCAGCAGCGGAATGGTCGAACCCGGCACGTTGATCTTGAGCAGGTCCAGGCCATCCAGGCCCAGGTCGTCGACGGCGACCGGACGCACCACGTCGTCGGTCTCGCAGCGCAGCGATGCGCCGCCCGGCAGCGCGCTCAGCGGCGCCGCCGCGCCGGTGCGGCCCAGCCACTGGTTGAGCGTATAGACATTGGTCAGGCCGTTCAGCGCCGCGGTGGCGCACAGCTGCTGGAAGCCGATGCGCGCCGGCTCCGCCACGTAGACCTTGCCGGCCTCGCCCACCACGCGTGCCAGCCACAAGGTGTGTGCGCCGTATTCGCCGCCGAACTGCAGGACGGTGTGCTGTTCCTGCAGCACGGAGCTGAGCAGATCGATTTCCGCTTCGGCCCATTCGCCGTAGAGCTGCAGCGAGCGCGCGGCCGGATGCTGCGAAGCGGTGGCGCTGACGACGCCGTAGCGCACGGTCCACAGCAGCGGCGGGACGGGTTCTTGAGCGGCGGCATTGAAAACGTTCATGGGTAGTTCCTCTTGGATGGTGATGACAACAGATGGATGGAAAGTGGATGGAGCGAGAAAGCGAGCGGCGAATCCGCTCAGGCGCTCGCCGCCTGCGCCGGGCGAAGCGAAGCCGCCAGCGCCGCGGCTTCCGCGCGCTTGGCCTTGGCGGCCGGACCGAGCAGCGCATCGGCCCATAGATGGAGAAGGCGGATCCTCGCCTCGATCACTTCAGGCGCGCCGTCGCCGGCGCAGGCGTCGTCGAGCGCGCGCAGCTCGAGCAGGCGCCATGCGCCATTCATGGCACCGAGCCGGTCCAGCCGCAGGTCGACCCAATGGGCCTGCCAGGCGCCGCGCGACGCGGCCGGCACGCTGCGCACCATGCGTTCGGCCAGCGCCTCCACGGCATCCAGCCAAGGGGCGCGCGCGGCCGGCGGCAAAGCCGCGGCATGGGCGGACAGGCGGCGCGATGCGCCCCACAGCTCCGCTTCGAGTTCCGGCGCGGGCTGGCTTTCCCAGGCCTTGAGCAAGCTGCCGAGACGAGAGAGCCAGCTTGTGCCGGACTGTTCTTCCTGCGGTGCGGCGGTGATGTCGCAGGCGACCGGCGCCACGGCTTCGACGATGGGCTGGCGGCTTTCCGGCTCGGCATCCATCACCCCGGATGCAGGCGGCTCGTCCGCGACGGGCATGGGCGATGAAATTTCCGCAGGCAGGTCCTGCGCATCGTCATGCTGCACGGCCTGATCCTCCACCGGCACAGCTGCGAGATCGGAAGGAGATACATCGAAGACGATTTCCGCCGGCTGCCCGGGCGCTGGCGCAGGCAACTGCGCGAACGCCTCCACCGGCGCCTCGACCCGTCCGGCGTCCACCTCGAACACCCATTCGAGCTGTCCGCCGACCATCGAAGCCTGCAAGGCATCGCCATGGATGCTCAGGCCCAGCCGGCACCATCTCGCCAGCGTTTCGGCCGCATCGCCCGCAAACGGCAGGTAATGCCAGTCCGGACGGAACGACAGCAACGGCCGCGGCCGCGCCACCGCCCTGCGCCAGCCGGCGAACTGCGCCGCACTCGGCGCGATGCGGCCGGCGATGGCGAGCAGCAGGCGCCAGTCGCCGGAGATGCTCAAGCCGATCGAGTCCCAGCGCTGCAGGAAGGCATCCGAGTCGAACTGGCCTGGGTCGTAGTCCCAGTGCGGACGGATCAGCTTGGGGCCGCCCCAGCGGATCGGCGTCCATGCTTCGCGCCGCCGGCGCCGCTGGCGTTCGCGCCGGCGGCGCCAGAGGATGAAGGCTCCGAGCACGCCGCAGCTGGCCACCACCAGCCACGCCACCGGATTGGCGCCGGCCTCGGCGCCGGGAGGAAGCGAGGGCGCCAGGTTCGGCGTAGCCACTTCCTCGGTCGCGAGCGGATCGACCCATGCGGTGGCAGGCGCCGTCTCCACCGCCGGCGTTTCAGCGGCCTCGGGCGGCGTAAGCTCCGGATCTTCAAGTGCAGGCGTATCGGGCGTGGGCTCTGCCTGCTTTGCGCGCCGCGCCTGCCGCGACGGCAGCGCGGACGCGGCCCGCGCTTTTCTGGCCTTGCGCTCCGCATCGACCGGCTCGATCGGAAAAGTCTGCGCCGGCATCGGCGCCGGCGCCGGCGGCGCATCGCCACCCTCGCGTTGCGCCGAGGCGGCGTCCCGGCCCGACGGCCGCTCCTGCCACGGTTCCACGCCGCAGGCGCCCATCGTCGAGGCGATGAAAACGGCGAGCACGGCCGGATGCAGGCGGCCTGCGCGACGGCGCACCGTCTTGGGCGCCGGCTCTGCCTGCGCATGATCGACGCCGTGCATCGTGGTGGCTGACATCTTGCCGAAGCCCCCTTCCGACACACTCGCCCGGCTTGGACGGATCGTTCCCATGACCGCCAGCGTATGAAAGCGGACCAGTGCGCTGAACCTGAATTTTCCGGAGCTGGGACCTGGCGCCACGCCGCGGTTGCGTTCCGGACTCATCTGCCGAGGCGAAGGAGGAGGAATGTCGGCGAAAAGTCTTATTCCAGTACGCAGGCTTCGGTGACGGCGAAAGCGGGCAAATTTCTGGATAAATCCCATTCAAGCGATCGTGGCGGATCGCTAACTTGATCCGGCACCACTCCACACGAACGGCAGGAACTCGCATGAGCATCAGACTGGGTGTCGGCGTCCTGCTTGCCTGCATGGTCACGGTGGCGCTGGCCTGGCTCGCGGTGGCGCGCCCCTTCGCCGCGCACCCGCCGCACCGTCCGCCCGCGCTGATCGCGCACCGCTGCGGCACCGCGGACGCGCCGGAGAACACGCTCGCCGCCTGCCGCCTGGCCATCTCCTACGGCGTCAAGAAACTCTGGGTCAGCGTGCAGGTCACCCAGGACGGCATTCCGGTGCTGTATCGGCCGCGCGATCTTTCCGCGCTCACCGACGGCACCGGCGAAGTCGCGCAAACGCCCTATGCGGCGCTGGTGAAACTCAATGCCGGATGGCAGTTCAAGGAAACGGGAGCCTCCGGCGCCGTGACCTATCCGTACCGGGATACTCCAGTGCATATACCGGCATTGGAGGACCTGATCGACCAGCTGCCGGAAGACGTCGAGCTTTTCATCGACATCAAGACGCCGGACGCCGCACACGCGGCGCAAGCCATCGCCGGGGTGCTGCAGCGCCGGCATTTCTGGAGCAGGACCTGGCTCTATTCGACCCAGGCGGACAACCTGCAGGCCTTCGGGCCCCATGCGCAGGCCCGCCGCTTCGAGGCGCGCGAAGCCACCCGCCAGCGGCTGCTCAGCCTGCTGCTGGAACAGCGCTGCCCGGGGAGCCCGCCCGCCGGCGCGCAGGTCGGCTTCGAACTGCGCCGCGACCTGGAAGTCACCGAGGCGCTGACTCTGGGCAAGGGCACCAGCAAGGTCTCGGCACTGCTGTGGAACGACCACGCCATCGCCTGCTTCAACGCGGCCGGCGGCACCCGGATCGTCCTGTTCGGCATCAACAGCGAGCCCGATTACCGGCTTGCCGCCGGGCTCGGCGCCGACGCGGTCATGGTGGATTCGCCCAAGGCGGCCTCCGCGTATCGGCTGCGCGACCGCGGCCCGCTGCGGCGCCTGCTCGCCCGCTGGGGCTGGCCCGGATCCTGACCTTTTCCCGCCGTCGATGGCGGCTGTAACTTTCTTGTTATCCCGCCATCGGAAACGATGTTCTGTGCTAATTTCCATCCGGACAATGGGACCAGTCCTATTCGTCCAGCAGTCTCTCGAGCCGCATCGCCCCCTTCGCCGGGCGGCATGTCCAGCCAACTGACGGGAGCAGCACAGCGATGGCACTTACACGTCGCGAGTTCATCAAGATCACCGGCCTCGGCCTGGCAGCATCGGGGTTGGGCGTCCTGGGCTTCGGCGCCTCCGGCGAGGCGCAAGCCGCCGCCGTCAGGCCGTTCAAGCTCACCCACGCCACCGAGACGCGCAACACCTGCACCTACTGCTCGGTGGCCTGCGGCATCCTGATCTACAGCATGGGCGACCGCGCCAAGAACGCGCGCTCGAACATCATCCATATCGAAGGCGACCCGGACCATCCGGTGAACCGCGGCACGCTCTGCCCCAAAGGCTCGGCCCTGCTCGACGTGGTGCATGCGCCCACCCGCCTGAAAGCGCCGCGCTACCGCGCCGCCGGCGGCACCGAGTTCAAGGAAGTCTCCTGGGACTTCGCGCTGGACCGCATCGCCCGGCTGATGAAGGACGACCGCGACAAGAACTTCATCGCCAAGAACCCGGCCGGCACCACGGTGAACCGCTGGACCACCACCGGCATGCTCGCCGCGTCGGCCTCGTCCAGCGAAACCGCCTACCTCACCTGGAAGGTGGCCCGCTCCCTCGGCATGGTGGTGTTCGACAACCAGGCGCGCGTCTGACACGGACCGACGGTGGCCAGTCTGGCCCCATCATTCGGTCGCGGTGCGATGACCAACACCTGGCAGGACATCAAGAACGCCAATGTCGTGGTGGTGATGGGCGGCAATGCCGCCGAAGCGCACCCGTGCGGCTTCAAGTGGGTGATCGAGGCGAAGATCGAGAACGGCGCCAAGCTCGTGGTGGTCGATCCGCGCTTCACGCGCACGGCCTCGGTGGCCGACTACTACGCGCCGATCCGCCCCGGCACCGATATCGCCTTTCTTAATGGCGTGATCCACTACCTGCTGGAAAAGGACGCGATCCAGCACGAGTACGTGCGCGCCTACACCAATGCCAGCCTGATCGTGAAAGACGGCTTCGGCTTCCAGGACGGCCTGTTCAGCGGCTACAACGAGGAAAAGCACAGCTACGACAAGTCCAGCTGGGACTACGAACTGGACAAGGACGGCTACGCCCAGTCCGACGACAGCTGGCAGCACCCGCGCTGCGTGATCAACCTGCTCAGGCAGCACGTGTCGCGCTACACGCCGGAAATGGTCTCGCGCATCTGCGGCACGCCGCAGGACAAGTTCCTGCACGTATGCGAGCTGTTCGCCAGCACCGCCGCGCCGGACAAGGCCATGACCAGCCTGTTCGCGCTGGGCTGGACCCAGCATTCGGTGGGCGCGCAGAACATCCGCAACATGGCCATGGTGCAGCTGCTGCTGGGCAATATCGGCGTGGCCGGCGGCGGCATGAATGCGCTGCGCGGGCATTCCAACATCCAGGGTTTGACCGACGTCGGCCTGCTCTCCAACCAGATGCCCGGCTACCTCACCCTGCCCAACGACCGCGAAACCAGCTTCGACGAATACATGAAGACGAAGCTGTACAAGCCGCTGCGCGCCGGCCAGACCAGCTACTGGCAGAACTACCGCAAGTTCGTGGTGAGCCTGCAGAAGGCGCTGTTCGCCGACGCGGCCACCAAGGACAACGACTGGGCCTACGACTGGCTGCCCAAGCTCGACGTGCCGCTGTACGACATCATTCGCGCGTTCGAGATGATGAACAACGGCCAGATGAACGGCTATATCTGCCAGGGCTTCAATCCGCTGCAGGCCTTCCCCGACCGCGGCAAGATCCGCCGCGGCCTGGGCAAGCTGAAGTTCCTGGTCACCATGGATCCGCTGGACACCGAAACCTCGCGCTTCTGGCAGGACTTCGGCCCGCAGAATCCGGCCAAGTCCGCCGAGATCCAGACCGAAGTGTTCCAGCTGCCCACCACGTGCTTTGCCGAGGAGAACGGTTCGCTGGTCAATTCCGCGCGCTGGCTGCAGTGGCATTGGAAGGCGGCGGATGCGCCGGGCGAGGCGAAATCCGACATCTGGATCATGACCGGCATCTTCCAGCGCCTGCGCGAGCTGTACCGCAAGGAAGGCGGCGCCTTCCCCGATCCGGTGCTCGGCATGAGCTGGAAGTACACCGATCCGCGCGAACCGGATCCGGAAGAACTGGCCAAGGAAATGAACGGCCGCGCGCTCACCGACCTCATCGACCCGGCCACCAATGCGGTGGTTACCAAGGCCGGCACCCTGCTCGACGGCTTCGCCCAGCTGCGCGACGACGGCAGCACGGCTTCGGGCTGCTGGATCTTCAGCGGCTGCTTTACCGAAAAGGGCAACCAGATGGCCCGCCGCGACGCCAGCGACCCGCGCGAGCAAGGCATCGCGCCGAACTGGGCCTGGGCCTGGCCGGCCAATCGCCGCATCCTCTACAACCGCGCCAGCGCGGACCCGGACGGCAAGCCGTGGAATCCGGCCAAGCCGGTGATCTCGTGGAACGGCAGCAAGTGGGTGGGCATCGACGTGCCCGACTATGGCCCCACGGTGAAACCGTCCGACGGCGTCGGCCCGTTCATCATGAATGCCGAAGGCATGGGCCGCCTGTTCGCCCGCGACCTGATGGCCGAAGGGCCGTTCCCCGAGCACTACGAGCCGCTGGAATCGCCGGTGGAGAACGTGCTGCATCCGAAGGTCAGCAGCAATCCGGTCGCGCGCGTGTTTGCCGATGACCGCGCCTCGTTCGGCAGCCCCAAGCAGTTCCCCTATGTGGCGACCACCTATCGGCTGACCGAGCATTTCCACTACTGGACCAAGCACGCACTGATCAACGCCATCCTGCAGCCGGAGGAATTCATCGAGATCGGCGAGGTGCTGGCCAAGGAGAAAGGCATCGAGCAAGGCGGCTGGGTGAAGGTGAGTTCCAAGCGCGGCGAGGTGATCTGCAAGGCCTACGTGACCAAGCGCATCAAGCCGATGACGGTGGACGGCAAGCCCACCCACGTGATCGGCGTGCCGATCCACTGGGGCTTCACCGGGCAGGCCCGCAAGGGTTACGGCGCCAACACGCTGACGCCGTCGGTGGGCGATGCCAATACGCAGACGCCGGAGTTCAAGGCGTTCCTGGTCAATGTCGAGCGCACCACGGCACCCGCGGCCTGAGGACTCCAGTCATGTCAGAACTGCAATCGCAAGACTACGTCCGCATCTCCGCCACCACCATGACGCCGCCGATGGCGCGCAGCCATGAGGACCAGGTCGCCAAGCTGATCGACGTCAGCCGCTGCATCGGCTGCAAGGCCTGCCAGTCCGCCTGCATGGAATGGAACGACCTGCGCCCGGAGATCGGCCACTTCGAAGGCTCGTACGAAAACCCGGCGGACCTGGGCCCCAGCGTATGGACGCTGATGAAGTTCGCCGAGCACGAGAACGAACAGGGCAACCTCGAGTGGCTGATCCGCAAGGACGGCTGCATGCATTGCGAAGACCCGGGCTGCCTGAAGGCCTGCCCTGCCCCGGGTGCGATCGTGCAGTACGCCAACGGCATCGTGGATTTCATCAGCGACAAGTGCATCGGCTGCGGCTATTGCGTGAAGGGTTGCCCGTTCAACATCCCGCGCATCAGCAAGCAGGATCACAAGTCGTACAAGTGCACGCTGTGCTCGGACCGCGTGTCGGTCGGGCTGGAACCGGCCTGCGTCAAGGCCTGCCCCACCGGGGCCATCATGTTCGGCGCCAAGACCGACATGCAGCAGCAGGCGCAGCTGCGCATCGTCGAGCTGAAGACGCGCGGCTTCGAGAACGCCGGCCTGTACGACCCGCAGGAAGTCGGCGGCACTCATGTGATGTACGTGCTGCATCATGCGGACAAGCCTTCGCTGTATTCGGGCCTGCCCGACAAGCCGCGCATCAGCGCCACCGTCGACCTGTGGAAGGGCTTTATCAAGCCGCTGGGCCTGGCCGGCATCGCGCTCGCCGCGCTGGCCGGCTTCTTCCACTGGATCAGCGCCGGCCCCAACGAAGTCACCGAGGAAGACGAGGCCGAGGGCGAGCGCGTGCTGCGCGAAGGCGAGGAGAAGCTGTCATGAGCCGCCCGAAGAACGCCATCGTGCGCTACACCCTGGCCAACCGCGTCAATCACTGGATCACCGCGATCTGCTTCGTGCTGCTGGTGCTGTCGGGCCTGTCGATGTTCCATCCGATGCTGTTCTTCTTGTCCGGCCTGTTCGGCGGCGGGCAATGGACGCGGGCGGTGCATCCGTGGATCGGCGTGGTATTGCTGGTGAGCTATCTGGGCCTGATCGTGCAGTTCTGGCGCGAGAACCTGCTGAACCGGGACGATGCCGCGTGGATGAAGTCGATCGACGCGGTGATCGTCAACGACGAGGAGCACACGCCGCCGGTCGGCCGCAACAATGCCGGCCAGAAGCTGGTGTTCTGGTCGATGACCTTGCTGATTCCGGTACTGTTTTTCAGCGGGCTGACCCTGTGGGAAGTGTACTTCGGCAGCGCCACCTCGATTCCGGTGCAGCGCGCGGCGGCGCTGATCCATAGCCTGGCGGCATTGGCCGCAATCATCATCTGGATCGTGCATGTCTATGCGGCGATCTGGGTGCGCCATTCGGTGCGCGCGATGACCCAGGGCTATGTCACGCCAGGCTGGGCGTGGCGGCACCACCGCAAATGGCTGCTGGAACTGGCGCAGCACGGCAAGCAAGACGGCGCGATCGTCAGCACCAGGAAACCACGCACGTGAGACAGGCCGAAGCGCCGCCCAGCGGCAAATGGACCGGACCTTCGCATGCCGGCGTCAAGGCGCCGGACCCGATCCTGCTACCCGATCCTGCCCGGCGCTTCGCCGCCACCGCGCAACGGCTGGAACAATTATCGGCGGGACATCCGATGGAAGCGTGGCTGCGCTTCGTCGCCGTGCTGGCGCGTGCGCAGCACGAGGTGGCGACCACGCTGGCGCCTGCCGCCACGCTCGATCCACCCAGCGTCGCGCAATCGATCGAAGCACGCTTGCCGCCGCTGGCGGCCGACGGCCATCGCCGCGACGTGTCCTGGCGCGAAGGGTTGGCGCTGCTGCTCGACCGCATCGATCGCAACAGCTTGCCCCCTCCGGCGCTGGCTGTCGTCGATGCCTTGCTGGGCTGCGAAGCCGCGATGCAGGAGCGCCTGGCCGACCAGTTCCTGCGCGGCGGCCTGTCCACCGCCGATGCCGGCGCGGCGATCTATGTCGCCGCCGCGTTGCAGGTCTACTTCACCTGCTCCGCCGCGCGCCTGAAAGCCGATGAGCTGCGACTGCTGGAAGAACGCGGACTGTGCCCCTGCTGCGGTTCGCCGCCGGTCGCCGGCATGGTCGCCGCCAGCGGCAGTACGCCGGGGACGCGCTATCTGTACTGCTCGCTGTGCTCCACGGCATGGAACCACGTGCGCGCCGTCTGCATCACCTGCAGCGGCACGCGGCATCTCGCCCTGCAAGCTATCGAGGGCGATCCCGGCGTGGTGAAGGCCGAGACCTGCGGCGAATGCCAGACCTACGCCAAGCTGCTCTATCAGATTCACGACATGAAGGCGGACCCGTACGCGGACGATCTCGCTTCGATCGGCCTCGACATCCTGGTCGCCGAAGCGGGTTTCTCGCGGCACGCGCCGAATCCCCTGCTGCTGGTCGCCTAGCGCAAGGCCAGCCACGCGGCGACGGCGCCGCCGAGCAGGCCGCAGCCAACCACCGCGGCGGCTACCGCCAGCAACACCCGCCATGGAAACGAGCGCGCCAGCATCGCCAATGACGGCAGGCTCACCGGCGGCAAGGTCAACAGCAAGGCCGCCGCCGGCCCGCTGCCCATGCCCAGCGCCAGCATCGCCTGCACGATGGGCACTTCGCCGGCGGTCGGAATCACGAACAGCATGCCGGCCAGCGCCATCGCGGCGATCCAGTACCACTGGTCGCCGATGGCCGGTCCGATCACGGGAAACATCCAGGCGCGGAACGCGCCCAGCAGCAGCACGATCACCAGGTATTCCGGCAGCAGGCGCAGCGCCATGCGTCCGAAGATCGCGGCCCAGCGCTTGCCGACTTCCGCGAGCGAATGCGGCTCGGGCTCGACGGTTGGCAAATCGGCGGGCGATGACTCATTCGCGGGTGCCGTCATCCGGCCGGCCAGATAGCCCAGGCCGAACACCAGCGGCACGCCGAAGCACAGGCGGAACACGGTCCAATGCCAACCGAGCACGAAGCCGGTGAACACCAGGGTCGCCGGATTGAGCACGGTATTGCCGAGCCAGAACGCCAGCGCCGGCCCCGCCGCGGCCTGGTGCCCGCGCATGCCCACCACCACCGGCGCCGCGCAGCAGGTGCACATCATCCCGGGCAACGCGAGCAGGCCGCCGGCCACCACGCCACCCATACTGCTGCTGCCCAGCACGCGCCGCACCCAGCTCGCCGGCAGCAGGGCCTGGATGCCCGAACCCAGCAGCAGGCCCAGCAGCATCGCCTGCCAGATCGCCTTGCCATAGGCCAGCGCATAGCCGATGGCCGCCTGCCACGACGGCGACGGCGCGCTCGCCGCATCGCCCATCAGGATCGAATGGCCGATCGCATGCCCGGCCGCGGCGACGAAGGCGCGGTCGTAGTACGGATGCCACTTCACGTAGAACAGGCCGGCGACGGCCAGCAACAGGAACACGCACAGGCGCGCGGCACGCGCGGCCGGCAAGGCGGTGGACATCGCTATCCCAACCCATGGCTTGGATGTAGCGGCCCTACAGGGCACGAAGCTGCCGACCGGTGCCGCAGGATGCAGGCGCTGCGGCGGGGGCAAGACATGCGCAAAAGGAGATCTCCTGCGCGCTGCGCAGAATGCTATGGATCTCGCGACTGCGTAAAGCCCCTCTCCCCCTGGGAGAGGGGTTGGGGTGAGGGTACGGGCGGAGCGCAAGAATGATGTGCACCGCTCCGCCCGGACCCTCATCCGGCTGCCGCCACCTTCTCTCCCACGGGGACTACCTTCGGGTCGCCGAAGGGAGAAGGGTTCCAACTTGAAGATTTGAGGAATACCGGAGCGCTGAGCCCCTCTCCCATCGGGAGAGGGGTTCCACCTTCACTCCCGCCTTGACCCTGCCCCGATCCGCGACGCAGCATAGGTCCCGCTGCGCGGCCTGAACTGTCACGCCAGCTTCGCCAGCGCGCGCTGTAATCGGATACCCGGCAATGCCCATGGACAAGCAATGTGACCGGCCCTGAGGCCACTTCCCTGCGCCATCTCCCCGCGGTTGCCACGGTATTGGCCACCCGCGAGGCCCTTGTCCTGGTCGAGCGCCATGGCCGCGTGGCCACCACGGACGCCATCCGCGCCGCGATCGATGAAGCACGCGACATCATGCGCGCCACGTCTTCGAGCGCACCCGGCGCCGACGAACTGGCGCAACGCGCCGCGGCGCGGCTGGATGCGCAACGGCCCAGCCTGCGCCCGCTGTTCAATCTCACCGGCACCGTGCTGCACACCAACCTCGGCCGCGCCCTGCTGGCCGAAGCCGCCATCGAAGCCGCCACCGCGGCGATGCGCCATGCGGTGGCGCTGGAATACGACCTGGACGAAGGCGAACGCGGCGAACGCGACGACCACGTGCGCGGCCTGCTGCGCGAACTGACCGGCGCCGAAGACGCCACCGTGGTCAACAACAACGCGGCTGCCGTGCTGCTTTGCCTCAACACCTTTGCGCTGGGCCGCGACGCGGTGGTCTCGCGCGGCGAGCTGATCGAGATCGGCGGCGCCTTCCGGCTGCCCGAGATCATGGCGCGCGCCGGCGCGCGCATGATCGAAGTGGGCACCACCAACCGCACCCATCCCGCCGACTACCGCGAAGCGCTCGGCGAACGCACCGGCCTGGTGCTCAAGGTGCATACCTCCAACTACCGCATCCAGGGCTTCACCGCGGAAGTGGGCGCGCGCGAACTGGCGGGCATCGCCGATGCCGCGGGCGTGCCGCTATTGAACGACCTGGGCTCCGGCATGCTGGTCGACCTGGCGCGCTACGGCCTGGCCAAGGAGCCGACCGTGCGCGAAGCGGTGGCCGAGGGCGCGCGGCTGGTCACCTTCTCCGGCGACAAGTTATTGGGCGGCCCACAGGCCGGCTTTATCGTCGGCGACCGCGCACTGATCGAACGCATCAACCGCAACCCGCTCAAGCGCGCGCTGCGCGTGGACAAGCTGCGCCTGGCTGCGATCGAAGCCACGCTCAAGCTCTATCGCGATCCGGACCGCCTGGCCGAACGCCTGCCGACCTTGCGCTTTCTTGCACGCACGCAAGCGGCGATCGCAGCCCAGGCGCATCGATTGCAACCGGCGGTTGCCGAACGGCTCGGCAACCACTTCGAGGTGGCGGTGGGCGATTGCCTCAGCCAGGTCGGCTCCGGCGCACTGCCCCTGGATACGCTGGCCAGCGCCGCACTGCTGATCCGCCCGCACGGCAGCCAGGCCGTGCTGGAACGCCTGTCCGCCGCCATGCGCGCCTTGCCGCAGCCGGTGCTCGGCCGCATTGCCGACGGCGCGCTGCGCCTGGATCTGCGCTGCCTGGCCGAGGCGGACGAAGCGGACCTGCTGGCCAGCCTGGCCTGGCTCGATCTCGACGGACTCCACGCGGGCACTCCATGATCGTCGGTACCGCGGGCCATATCGATCACGGCAAAACCTCGCTGATCAAGGCCCTGACCGGCGTCGACGGCGACCGCCTGAAGGAAGAAAAGGCCCGCGGCATCACCATCGACCTCGGCTTCGCCTACCTGCCGCTGGGCGACGCCGGCACGCTCGGCTTCGTCGACGTGCCCGGCCACGAGCGCTTCGTGCACACCATGGTGGCCGGCGCCAGCGGCATCGATATCGCCCTGCTGGTGGTGGCGGTCGACGATGGCGTGATGCCGCAGACGCTGGAACATCTGGCGATCCTGGACCTGCTGCAGATCCGCCGCGGCGTGATCGCGCTGACCAAGGTCGACCTGGCGCCACCGGGAAGGCTGGCCGAAGTAGGCGCGCAGATCCGCGCCGCCACCGCGGGCACGGCGCTCGGCGATGCCGACATGTTCCCGGTTTCTTCCGCCACGGGCCTTGGCATCGACGCGCTGCGCGAGCGCCTGGCCACCGAAGCGCGGACGCTGGGCGAACGCGCCGCCGACGGCCGCTTCCGCCTGGCGGTCGACCGCGTATTCACCCTGCCCGGCATCGGCCTGACGGTGACCGGCACGGTGCTGTCCGGCACGGTGCGCGTGAAAGACCAGGTGCTGCTCAGCCCTTCCGGCTTAAGCGCGCGCGTGCGTTCGCTGCACGCACAGAACCGTGCGGTGGAACTCGGGCGCGCCGGCGACCGCTGCGCGCTCAACCTCAGCGGCGAGGACATCGCCAAGGATGCGATCCGCCGCGGCGACATGGTGGTCGATCCGTTCCTGCATGCGCCGGTCGAACGCATCGACGCGCGCCTGCGCCTGCTGCCCGGCGAACCCAAGCCGATGAGCCAGTGGTTTCCCGCGCGCCTGCACCACGGCGCCAGCGAGGTGGGCGTGCGCGTGGTGCTGGTCGAAGGCGAGCAGCTGGCGCCCGGGGAGGCGGCCGACGTGCAACTGGTGCTGAGCCGTCCGATCGCTGCCGCCGCGCTGGACCGCTTCGTGCTGCGCGACGTCTCCGCACAGCGCACCATCGGCGGCGGCCAGTTCCTGGATCTGCGCGGTCCGCCGCGCCAGCGCCGCACCGCCGAGCGCCAGGCGCAGCGTGCGGCGCTGCTGATGAGCGATCCGCTGCAGGCGTTCGCGGCACTGCTCGATGCGCCGCCGTTCGCCTGGGACCTGGCGGCATTCGCAAGAGATCGCGCCTTATCTGCTGCCCGCGCGGACGATATTGCCGCCGCGCTGGCGCCCGTCATCTTCGCCGATGGCGCCGAACGCATCGCCATCGGCCAAGTGCATTGGCAACATTTCGTGGCGCGGCTGCTCGAGTTTCTCGGGGCCTTCCATACGGCCAATCCGGACCTGCAAGGCATCGGCCGCGAACGCCTGCGCCTGGCCCTGCAGCCGCGCCTGCCCGCGCCCGCCTTCGCGCAGGCGCTGCAGCATCCGGATCTGGCCGGGCGCATCGTCCGCGACGGCGCCTTCGTGCGCCTGCCCGGCCATACCCTGCGGCTGAGCCCCGAACGCGAAGCGCTGTGGCAGGCCATCGCCCCGCTGCTGAATGGCGAGGCCCGCTTCCGCCCGCCGCGAGTGCGCGACCTGGCCTGGGCGCTGGGGCGGCAGGAGCCTGAAGTGCGGCAGCTGCTGCGCTTCGCCGCGCGGCTGGGCCGAGTCGACGAGGTGGCGCACGATCATTTCTTCCTGCGCGCGACCATGCACGAGATGGCCCTGATCGCCGCCGCGCTCGCAGCCCAAGGCACGGACGGCCGCTTTACCGCCGCGCAGTTCCGCGACCGGCTGGACAATGGTCGTAAAGTGGCGATCCAGATCCTAGAATTCTTCGACCGGCAAGGCGTGACGCTCAATCGCGGCACCTTGCGCCGGGTGCAGGCGCGGTATCTGGATCTGTTCGCGCCGGCGGCAAGCGCAGCGCATGGAAGAGAATCGTCTCCGGTGGGGCGTCCGGACTTCAAATCCGGGTGAGGCAGATCAGACTGTCTCGGGTGGGTTCGACTCCCACTCTCTTCCGCCATCGTCGTTCGGCGTGACGGTATCGCCAGCGTTGAATTGGCTCGTCATCCCGGCGCAGGCCGGGATCCAGTGGCGGCAATGCCCCGCCGCTGCCGATACGCAACCCGTTGATGGGCTCTACGCGAAAACCTGGCCGCATCGTTACTGGATCCCGGCCTGCGCCGGGATGACGAGCATGGGACGACGGCGCACATACCAGCCGCCTCAAACCACGTCGATACCAGGCAGCCCTTTTTCCACTGTTCCGATGATGCTCGCCCGCGGATATCCCGCCGCCGCGATCGTTGCGCGTATTTCCTCGGCCCTGTCGGCCTTGCAAGCCACCAGCAAACCACCGGAAGTCTGTGGATCGGTCAGCAGCGCACGCCACCATTCCGGTACATCGGCAGGCAGCACCACACCGTCGCCATAGCTGCTCCAGTTGCGTTTCGATGCACCCGTTACGTAACCCGCTTCCGCCAGGGCTTCCGCGCGAACGAACAGCGGCAGGCTCGCCAGCTCGATGCGGATCCGCGCACCGCTGCCGCGCGCCATCTCCAGCGCATGCCCGAGCAGGCCGAAGCCGGTGACATCGGTGAGCGCGTGCACGTCCTCGTCCTGCGCCAGCTCGTGGCCCACGCGGTTGAGCAAGGTGGTGGAAGCGAGCATCTCGTCATACGCATCCATCGGCAGCATCTGCTTCTTGAATGCCGCCGAATAAATGCCGACGCCGATGCCCTTGGTGAGAATCAGCGCATCGCCCGGCCGCGCCCCCGCGTTGCGGCGCACCTGCGCCGGCGTGCACAGGCCGATCGCCGCCAGGCCATAGATCGGCTCGGCCGAATCGATGGAATGGCCACCCGCCACCGGGATGCCGGCCTGCGCGCAGATCGACTCGCCGCCGGCGAGAATGGCGCGCACCGTGTCCACCTCCAGCTTGCCCAGCGGCATGCCCAGGATGGCCAGGGCCATGATCGGCTTGCCGCCCATGGCGTACACGTCGGACAGCGCATTGGCCGCGGCGATGCGGCCGAAATCGTAAGGGTCGTCCACCACCGGCATGAAGAAATCGGTGGTGGCGATCACGCAGGTGCGTTCGTCCACCTGCCATACCGCCGCGTCGTCGCTGGATTCGGTGCCCACCAGCAGTTGCGCGAACGGCTGCAGCGCAGGCTTGCCGGCCAGCAATTCCTGCAGCACCGCGGGCGCCAGCTTGCAGCCGCAACCGCCACCGTGGGCCAGATCGGTCAAACGTTCAGAGGCCATGCCGGATCCCTTGAAGAGCCGCTGGCCCGAGGCCGGGCCGCGGCCAGCATAACGGAACGATTACCCACTTTCCGTCACACGGCGGGGCTATAGTCGGACGTCCATTCCGCCAAGCGCTTACGTCCATGCCGAACTTTTCCCGCCTCGCCTTCGCCCTGGCCCTCGCCGCCTCCGCCCTGTCCGCCTCCGCGGCGGAGCTGAAAGTGATGAGCTTCAATGTCCGCACCCTCGCCGCCCAGGACGGACCCAATGCCTGGGACAAGCGCCGCGAACTGTTCGCCGAAACCATCCGCCAGGCGCATCCGGACGTGATCGGCACGCAGGAGCTGTTCAAGCAGCAGGGCGACGACACCGTGCAGCGCCTGCCGGAATACACCTGGTTCGGCCGCGACCGCTTCGGCAAGCATGCCGAGGAACACATGGGCATCTTCTATCGCAAGGATCGGCTGAAGCTGGTGAAGTCCGGCGACTTCTGGCTGTCGGACACGCCCGACAAGGTGGCCAGCATCACCTGGGGCAATGTCTTTCCGCGCATGGTCAACTGGGCGCTGTTCGAACGCCTGGACGACCACAAGCGCTTCTATCTGCTCGACACCCATTTCCCCTACCGCGACCAGGACGAGGACGCCCGCACCAAGGGCGCGCGCGAAATGGCCGCCTGGATCGCCAAGCTGCCGGCCGACGTGCCGGTGATCGTCACCGGCGACTTCAATACCGAGCCGAGCAGCGAAGCGCACAAGGTGCTGACCGCGGAACTGAAAGACGCCTGGGACACCGCGCCCAAGCGCGAAGGCCCGGCCAAGACCTTCCACGACTTCACCGGCCAGCCGACCGTGCAGATCGACTGGATCCTCTATCGCGGCGTGAAGGCCAACGCGGTACGCGTGCTGACCACCTCGGAGGACGGACGCTATCCGTCGGACCACTTCCCGATCGCGGCCGATTTCACCTTGTAAGCCGCGCATCGCAACCATTCGCCGCCGCGGGGCGACTCAGTAGTGATCCAGGGCATCCGGCCCTGGCGAGCGACCGTCGCCCCGCCCATGAACGCACCGCAGCTTCGTCCCGCCGCCGGCCCGGGCCTCCTGGGCGATACCGTCGCCCGCGATTACTCGCACAAGCTGCGGCTGTTCAATGCCTACGCCGAACCGGAACTGCGCCAGGCCATCGCCGCCCTGGACCTGCAACAGGGCATGCGCGTGCTGGATGCGGGCTGCGGCACCGGCGAAGCGCTGGGCTGGCTGGCCGCCAGGGTCGGCCACGCGGGCATGGTGGTGGGACTGGACCTGGCCTCGGCGCATACCTCGGCGGCGCGCACCTGTGCGCCGCGCGATGCCTGGATCATGCAGGCCAACCTGCTGATGGCGCCGCTGGCGCGCGAGACCTTCGACCTGGTGTGGTCGGTCAATACGGTCAACCACCTGCGCGATCCCGAACAAGGCGTACGCGCCCTCACCGCCCTGCTGCGCCCGGGCGGCCGCATCGCGCTGGGCCAGAGTTCGCTGCTGCCGGACATGTATTTCGCCTGGGACTCGCGCCTGGAGCGCGTGACCAACGAAGCCGTGCGCCAGTACTACCGCGACCGCTACGGCCTGCACGAACGCGACCTCACCGCCGTGCGCTCGCTGGTCGGGCTGCTGCGCCGCAGCGGCCTGCGCGACGTGGCCGTGCGCACCTGCCTGATCGAGCGGGTGGCGCCGGTGAGCGCGGCGGACGAGGCGTATCTGGTCGAAGCGATCTTTCGCGGCAGCTGGGGTGAGCGGCTGCGGCCTTATCTGTCGGATGGGGATTACGCCGCCCTGGTGCGGCTGTGCGACCCCGAACATCCGGACTTCGCCCTGCGCCGTCCGGATTTCCATTTCCTGCAGAGCTTCACCCTCGCCGTCGGCGCGATCTGATCGACAGAATCGGCGGCGGCGCCCCATGCCGCCCGCAGGCCATGTGTTAAGGTCGGCCGCCTAACGGGTACAGGACATTTATATGGCTATCAATCTGAAGTCGCTTTCCGCCGACCAGCTGGCAACCCTTATCTCCAATGCCCGCTCGCAACTGGAACAGTCGCGCAGCCAGCAGATCGGCGAAGTGCGCGGCAAGATCGAAGCGCTGCTGAAGTCCTCCGGCCTGACCCTGGCCGAGGTGTTTCCGCGCCAGGTCGGCAAGGGCAAGGCCAAGGGCACGGTGGCGGCCAAGTACCGCAACCCGGAAGACCCGAGCCAGACCTGGTCGGGCCGCGGCAAGCGCCCGCTGTGGCTGGTGGCCCAGCTGAAGAAGCGCGGCGTCACGCTGGACAGCCTGCTGATCGACGGCACGGCCGCACCGGCCCGCAAGAACGTCGCCGCCAAGCGGGTGGTCAAGAAGGCCGCCGGCAAGAAGACCGGCAAGCGCGCACCGGCGCGTGCCGCGAAGAAGGCCACGAAGAAGACCGTGCGCCGCGCCCGCAAGGGCTGAGATCCTGCCTCATGGCGTGGCGCTTGCCGCGCCGTGCACTGCCGCTCGATGGCTTTCCCTGCTGATTCGGCATGAATCCCCCCTCGACCGGACGGCGCCCCCGCGCCGCACCCGATCTCAGCGCACGAGATCACCGGTTTCCGTGACATAACCCGCAGTGGCCGCAGCCACGCAGGTTCCGTAACGCAAAGTGCCCCGCAAAGGCGGGGCACTGGATGCTGCATCGAAGCCGCCGGTGGCGCTTACTGGTGCACCTGCACCGGATTGCAGCTGGGCGAGCTCAGCGTCGGCGGCGAGGCCAGCAGGCCCGGGGTCTGCACCGACGAGCAGTTGAACACGCGACCCTTGGTGGTGGTGGCGGTGTAGGTCAGCTGCTGGGCGCCGAGCTTGTCCGGCTCGCCCGCCTTGACGTTGGAGATGGTCAGCTCGTCCGACGAGGCCAGGCCGATCATCTTCGCCGTCTCGGTCTGCAGCGGCACGATCGCCTCATTGACGCTCATGGTGGAGCAGCCGGCCAGCGCCAGCATGGACAACAGGCTCAAAGTCTTCCTCATGATTCCCTTTCCTTTTCCATGGTCGGTGTGGTCCCGCCGCCGTCGCGGACAAACGGAGGAACGCCAGAAGCGCGTGGGGTGGATGGTCTTGCCGGTATCCCCTGAGCAGCGTGGAATCTCCCTTTCGACGCCGTAGCGCTTCGCGGCAAGATCCCTTTTCCGCCGACCGAGACACCGGCAATGCGACCGATCCGACAGGGTGTTCCTGGATCGGACGCATGACCGGCGCGCCTCGCCGCCGAGAATAGCACGCAGGTATTTGCGTACCAGACGCGGATCTCGGCCAGCGGAAATCCGTCACGTAATGCGCCCGTACCGGCAATGCAGGACAGTGGCGCACGCACCGGCACGGAGCACCATCGGCGCATCGGTCACGTCACGCAAAGCCGATGACGCGGCACCGCCACGCTCGCCGCGGCAACAACACCCTAGGTATCGAGAGCGTCTTCCTCGCGCCGGCTTGCCGTCGCCGCGACCAGCGACTCCAGCTCGTAGCGAGCCATCCCCGTGTCGCCCTGCTCCAGATAACCGAGCGCCTTCTGCAGGCGCTCGCGCAGCACCTGTGCCTGCGCTTCGCGGCGGGCACGGAAACGCGCCTGGCGCTGGGCACCGGTGAGCGGACTTTCCTTGCGCGGACGACCGCGGCTGCGCTTGAACGCCAAAGGCAGCTGCAGGGTGCCGGGATCGCGTGCGTCGACCATGTTCGTGCTCCTGGTGAGATGGCGGGCATTTTAAGTTACGTAACTATAAATAGCAAGCGAAAATCCGTCATTTCTGGAAGAAATTTCCAGATAAATAAGTTCTTTAAGAAATTTTCTTAGAGTGATTTGTCTTGCCGTGGCGCGGTCTTTTGGCCAGCCGAGGGCGCTGGGGCAGACGTCACGTAACGTCGCCTCGCATCGCCAGGAAAAAGGAGCCCCCACCCTTCAGGCCGCCCGCATCGGGCCGGCCCGTCTGATTTTGCAAACGCCGGTCGCGGATACCGTAAGCGCGACTTTGTTATACAAACTCCCCCGATCACCCCAGGCAAAGGATCCGGCATGCACCGTCATCTCCTGCAGTTTTTCCTGGCCGGCGCACTGTGCGCCCTGCTCGCCCCGGCCCTCGCCGCCCCCGCAAAAGACGCGCATTGGGTGGCCGCCTGGAGTGCATCCATGGATTCGCCGGGGCCGCGGCTGTCGGACCAGACCGTGCGGCAGATCGCCCGCGTCAGCATCGGCGGCAGCGCGGTGCGCGTGCGGCTATCCAATCTCTATGGCGACGGGCCGGTGACGCTGGGGCCGGTGCATGTCGCCGTGCGCGCCGAGGGTTCTTCGACCGTGGCCGGTTCCGATCGCGAACTTCGCTTCGGCGGCAAATCCACCGTCACCATTGCAAAGGGCGGCAGCGCCCTGAGCGACGCCGTGACGATGGAAGTGAAGCCGCTGCAGGAACTGGCGGTAAGCCTCTATGTTCCCGCCGGCGCCGCGCCGGGCCCGTCGACGTTACATAACGCCGGCCTCGCCACCGCGTATCTGACCGAGCACGGCGACGCCACCGCAGCCACCTCATACCCCGGCACCGAAGTGCACGGCAGCCGCTTCTTTCTCAGCGACATCCAGGTCGCCGGCCCTGCCGAACGCCACGCCGTAGTGGCCTTCGGCGACTCCATCACCGACGGCGTCGGCGGCCAGCAGAACACCTACGAGCGCTGGCCCGACCAGCTCGCCGCACGCCTGCGCGCCGACCCGGCGCTGGCCACGGTGGCGGTGGCGAATGCCGGCATCGGCGGCAATCGTGTCTTGAACGACAACTTCGGCCCCAGCGCGCAGAAGCGCTTCGACCGCGACGCGCTGGACCAGCCCGGCGTGCGCTGGATCGTGCTGCTGGAGGGCATCAACGACATCGGCGGCTCCGGCCAGCCGGCCACGCCGAAGGACGACGTCTCTGCCGAGCAGATCATCGAAGGCATGAAGGCATTGATTGCCCGCGCTCACGCCAGGGGCGTGAAGATCTACGGCGCCACGCTCACCCCGTTCGGCGGCGCGGGCTGGCCGTATCACTCGTCACGTAACGAGCAGAAACGGCAGGCGGTGAATGCGTGGATCCGCAGCGGCGGCGCCTTCGATGGCGTGGCGGATTTCGACCAGGCCACCCAGGACCCGGCCCACCCCGACCGCATGCTGCCGGCCTACGACAGCGGCGATCACCTGCATCCGAACGGGGCGGGTTTCGAGGCGATGGCGAAGGCGGTCGACCTGAAGTGGTTTGCGCACTGATCTGACATCCATCCGATAGCCACCTCTCCATCAAACGTCATCCCGGCGCAGGCCGGGATGACGTAGCGGGCCCTGGTCGATTTCCGGAAACTCCATTCGTCGTTCCCGTACAAGCCGGATGCACCGGCCCGACCTGGAGACCCGATCATGCGACGCCTTATCCTGAAAATGTCCATCTCGCTCGACGGCTTCGTCGCCGGCCCCAACGGCGAAGGCGACTGGATGGTGCCCAGCCGCGACGAAGGCGGCCGCGAGTGGGTCGGGGAGACGCTCGCGCAGGCCGGCCTGCATCTGATGGGGCGCAAGTCGTTTTTCAGCATGGCCGGTTACTGGCCGACCGCCGGCGACGCTCTCGCCGTGCACATGAACGAGATTCCCAAGGCGGTCTTTACCCGGCAGGACGCGCTGGATGTGAGCTCGGCCGGCTCGGGCAACTGGCCACAGGCCGAAGTGATCCGCGGCGACCTGGTGGCCGAGGTCAACCGGCTCAAGCAGCAGCCGGGCAAATACATCCTGGCCCAGGGCGGCGTCGAATTCGCGCAGCACCTGGCGGCGGCCGGGCTGATCGACGAATACCGGCTGGTGGTGCACCCGGTGGCGCTGGGCTCGGGCCAGGCGCTGTTCGCCCGGTTACCCAAGCCGCTGCATCTGCAGCTGCGCTCGTCGACGGTGTTCCGCTCCGGCGCCATGGCCCAGGTTTTCCGGCCCGCCTGATGCCGCTCAGCCGGGCGGCGCGAGCTTTCCGGCGGCCGCTTCCAGCGCAAGGCACAGCTCCGCGGCGGCTTGGGCGATGCTCAAGCCGGATGCTGTTTCCCGCACCCCATGCAACGCCGGTAGCGCCCCCAGCGCCCTTCGCCCACGCCGCCGAGCAGGCAGCCGCAGACATAGCAGACCGCGCCGCGCCCGCGCCGCCAGCGCAGCAACCGCCCGGCCTGCACCGCATACAAGGCCACGCTCGCCGCGCCGCCGGCGACGATCAGATACGAAGGAAGATCCAGCGCCGACACGCCATGCGCCACGCGCGGAAGGCCGAGCAGGCTTTCCGTGCCCCATGCGAACAGTGCGCCGCACAGGGCCGGCAACAGGCAGGGCGCCATCAGGCGCAGGCACATCCGGTCGACGTACGACATGGCGGGCTTTCCGGGGACGAGTCGGAAAGCGTCGCCCAGGCACATCTCAGGGATTGAGACCGGCCGGCCAGGCGGTCGGCTAGACGGCATGAATCAGCGGCCGCCCCTCGCCATCGCGCGCGCAGGCCAGGGCCACGCCATAGATCTTCGACAACACCTGCGCATCCAGCACCTGATCGCGGCCGCCATGGCGCACCAGCCGCCCCTGCGCCAGCAGGGCGACATCGTCGGCGTAGCGCGCGGCAAGATTGAGCTCGTGCAGCACGGCGATCACGCCGAAGCCCTGCCCCGCCAGCTGCCGCGCGTGTCCAAGCAATTCGTGCTGGTGGGCGATATCCAGCCCGGCCTCCGGCTCGTCCAGCAACAGCCAGCCCGGCGCCTCGCGGCAATCCCAGATCTGCGCCAGCACGCGCGCCAGCTGCACGCGCTGCTGCTCGCCGCCGGACAGCTCCAGGTAATTGCGCTGGCGCAGCTCCCAGGTACCGGTGGCCCGCAACACCGCCTCGACGATGCGGCGATCGGATGCCTGCGGCGACGCGGCGCCGTGCGGACTGCGCCCCAGCATCGCCACTTCCTCCGCGCGAAAACCGAAACCCAGCTGCACGCGCTGCGACAGCATGGCGCGCCGCCGGGCCAGTTCCGGTGCCGGCCAGCGCGCCAGCGACACGCCATCCAGCATGGCCACACCCAGCGAAGGCCGCAACAGGCCGGCCAGCACCCCGAGCAGGCTGCTCTTGCCGGCGCCGTTCGGGCCGATCAGCGCCAGCACACGCCCCGGTTGCGCACGCAGGTTGACCGCTTGCAGCACGCGGCGCGAGCCATAGTGCAGATGCACGTCGCGCGCTTCGAGCACGCGTTCGTCCGCGCCGGATACGGCGCGCCAATCCACCGCGAGGTTCATCCCGCCTCTCCCGCGCGCAGCCGCGACAGCAGCCATAAGAAGAACGGCCCGCCCAGCAGCGCGGTGATCACGCCCACCGGCAATTCCGCCGGCGCCACCGCGACACGCGCCACCGCATCCGCGCCAATCATCAGGCTGGCCCCGGCCAGCGCCGAGCCCGGCAGCAGCAGGCGATGGTCCGGCCCCCACACCAGCCGCAGCACATGCGGCACCAGCAGGCCGACGAAGCCGATCACGCCGCACATCGCCACCGCCGCCCCCGTCGCCAAGGCCACTACCGTCACCAGCCGGCGGCGCAGCTTCCGCGGTTCGAAACCGAGCAGGCTGGCCTCGCGCTCGCCGAGCAGCAGCGCGTTCAGTGCGCGCGCCTGGGTCGGCAACCACAGCAGCGGCAGCAGCATCAGCGGCGCCACCGCGCCGAGCCGCGCCCAGCTGCTGCCGCCGAGGCTGCCCAGGGTCCAGAAAGTGAGATCGCGCAGCTGGTGCTCGTTCGCCAGATAAGTAAGCACACCCACCCCAGCCATCGCGATCGCATTGATCGCCACACCGGCGAGCAGCAAGGTGGCGACGCCGGGGCGGCGGCTGCCGAACCGATAGACCAGGAAGGTCGCCAGCAAGCCGCCACCGAACGCGGCACCCGCGATGGCGAACGAACCGAGCAAGGGCGACAGCGCCGCGGTCACCGCACCGCCGAGCACGATCATCCCGATCGCGCCCAGCGCCGCGCCAGCCGACACGCCCACCAGTCCCGGTTCCACCAGCGGATTGCGGAACAGGCCCTGCATGGTGGCGCCGCTGCACGCCAGGGCCGCGCCGACCAGGCTGGCCATCAGCACGCGCGGCAGGCGCAGCGTCAGCACCACCGCGTCCCGGCCCTGCATCGGCAGGCCATCCAGCCAGCGCAGCAAGGCGCCGAGCACTTGCGTGGCCGACAACGGCATCGCACCGACCGCCATGCCGCCGATCGCCGCAACCGCCAGCAGCGCCGACAATCCGCCCAGCGCCCAGCCGCGAGCGTTCAGGGCATGGCGGCGAGGCAAGGCAATGCTGTTCACGGCTGCGCGCCGGCGAAGACGCGCTGCAGCTCCAGTTCGTGCTCGGCGTTGCGCGGACCGAAACCGAGCAAGGCCTGGCCGTCGACGAAGACGATGCGGCGCGCCTTGCCCGCGGGCGTCAATGCCACGCCGGGGAGTTGCAATACGCCACTCACGCCGCCCACCTCATCCGCGCGCTCGCGCATCAGCAGGATCACGTCCGGCGCCAGGGCAACGAGCGCTTCGGCGGAGACCGGCTTGTAGCCGGTGAAGCCGTCCGCGATCTGCGTGCCGCCGGCCAGCACGATGGCGCTGGCGGCGGCGGTCTCGCGGCCGCCGGCCTTGGGACTGCCTTCGGTGGCCATCAGGAACAGCACGCGCGGGTGGCTTTTCATGCCGGCGACGGCTTTCGACAGTTCGGCGTATTGCGTTTCGATCCGGTGCGCGATGGCATCGGCTGCCGCCTCGCGCCCCAGCGCGCGGCCGATCTCCCGTACTTTCGCCACTACGCCTTCGGGCGTGCGCGTGGCCGGCATCAGCTCGATGCGCACGCCCGCCTCGCGCAACTGCGCCATCACCGGCGGCGGACCCGCATCGTGCGTGGCGAGAATCAGGTTCGGCCGCAAGGCCAGCACGCCCTCGGCAGCCAGTTGACGCACATACCCCACATTCGGCAGCTCGCGCACCGCCGCCGGCCACAGGCTGGTGCTGTCGACGCCGACCAGGCTCTGTTGCGCGTCCAGCGCATACACGGTTTCGGTGATGTCGCCACCGAGTGCAACCACGCGCGGCGCGTCAGCAGCCGCCACCTGCGTGCACAACGCGAGCGCCACGGCGCCCAACCAGCAACGGCTGCGCTCAAACATGCGGCACCTCCGCATCGGCCAGGCCTTCGGCCAGTTCGCGCCAGGCCGCCAGTTCCGGCGTACCGGGCTTGCGCTTGCCGAAGAACTGCACGATCTGGCCACCGCCGCCGTCGTACAGCTCCAGCGAGGTGACCTGCCCTTCCGGGCTGGGCTTGCGCACTATCCAGCTCTCGGCGATGCGGTCCTCGCGCAGATGCAGGTTGAAATCCTCGTCCAGCACGTTGAGCCAGGGTCCGACGGTTTTGATGTTACGTACCGGACCGGTGTGGATCTGCACGACACCGGGCGAACCGACGAACACCATGACCGGCAGGCCGCTGGCCGCGGCACTGTCCAGCACCGTGCGCACCGCGCCGCCATCGACGCGCCGCGCGAATTCGGCGCCGGCCAGGCGCAAGGCCTGGGTGCGCGTCACCTCGTGCTTCTTCAGCAGCGCGAAGAAATCGTGCGGATCGCGCATGCGGCGCCATTGTTCGCGCAGCGAGGCGACGTCCACCGCCTCGTCGTCGCGGCGCAGCGGCAGCGGGTCTTCCACTGCCGCCAGCTCCAGCAAGGGCGACTGCACCGGCGCCGCGAAACGCGCCACCAGGCCGGACCAGGCATCCTGCAGGCTCTGTTCGGTGAGATACACCTTGTGCACCGCGCGCCCGTCGCCATCGAAGAACTGCAGGCTGCGCAGCCAGCGCCCGCGCGATTCCTCGCGCACCGCAAAGCCGAACACCCAGTGGCGCAGGAACAGGCGCAGGTCGATCGCCTCATCCAGCACCACGCCCATGCTGCCGCCGATCTCGATGTTGGCGAACGCGCCCTTCTTCTCGTGCACGCAATGCTCGTTGCGGGTCAGCACCATCACCGGGCCCAGTTCCGGCAAGGCGCGTATCAGTCCGGCCCACGGACCTTGCAGGCGGGTGACGCCGTCGCCGCAGCGGCTGGCGACCAGCTCGGCCTCGCTCACGCCCAGCCGTTCGGCCAGGTCGCGGGCGCGCAGTTGCGGCTGTTCCTGGCGCAGGCGGCGCCAGGCCTCGAGCAGTTCCGGCAGCGAGGGCGCGGCGGAAGCGGAAGTGATTTCGTTCAACATGTGCGGCACTCCTTTCAGAACGCGATGCGCGCGGCCACGCTGAAGCTGCGGCCGGGCATGGAGAGGCGGTCGGCCGGGATGCCGCCGGTGCCGGCGTCATTGATCCCGTTGCCGGTGACGAGGTTGCCGAGCGCGCCGCTGTTCAAGCTGCCCCAGTCCCAGTACTTGCGGTCGGCCAGGTTGCTGATGCCGGCATACAACTCGACGTTGGCGAGCGGCGAGTAATGCGCGTACAGATCCAGCGTGGCGTAGCCGCCGGGGCGGAAGGCCCCGGGATCGCCCAGCCGGCTGTGCCTGCGCACGCCGGTGCCGATCAGTTCCGCGCCCCACCGGTTGGCGTCGTAGGCGATGCCCAGCACCAGCTTGGCCGGATCCACCGTATTGAGCGGGCTGTAGCCGCTCGCACCGGGTTCGATCAGGCGCCCGCTGGCCACCGCCGCGCTGCCGCGCACGGACCAGCCCTGCAAGGCTTCGTTGAAATAAGCCAGCCGCAGCGCGCCGCTGGCTTCGGCACCCTTGATATAGGCCTTGCGCGCATTCACCGCCTGATAGAACAGGTTCATGCCGGGGTTGACCTGCACCCAGTCCGGCACCTGGCTGGCCTTGAGCTGGTAGCCCGACCAGATGAAATCGCGATAGCGGTTGTAGTAAGCGGCGACGTTGAACCAGCCCGCCTCGCCCTTGCCGCGCAGGCCCAGCTCCAGCCCGCGGCTGGTCTCGGCCTTGAGCTTTTCGTTCGGCAGGAAGGCGATATTGAAGCCGGGGAACGGCTGCTCGTTCCAGGCGCCGGCGATCTCGCTGTACAGCGGTGGGCGAAAGCCCTGCGCGTAGTTGGCATACGCACTGAGCACGCCGTTGAAATGCCACAGCACGCCCAGCTTGGGTGAGGCGTGGGTCTTGCTGTAGTCCTGCCGCACGTAGCCGGGGTTGTAGGCGGCGTAGAGCGCGTCGTCCTGCGGCTTGTACGAGTAGCGGTCCACGCGCACGGCCGGCGTGAGTTCCAGCCTGCCGCCGAGCAGGCCGATCTCGTCCTGCGCGAAGGCGGAGTAGCGATCGGTTTCGCTGTCCGGAATCAGATGCAAGGGATAGTTGCCCGGCATGAACGGCTTGCCGCTGCCGCTCGCGCCGGTGCGCTTGTTGACGCCATAGCCGCCGGCGTACGACTGCGCATCGGTGCGCGACAGCTCCACGCCATAGCTGATCGCCTGCGTGACCGGCCCGCCCTCGCCCAGCTGCTTCACCGCCACCAGCTTGCCGCCGAACACCTTCTCCTGCAGCGGCAGGCTCTGGTAGTAGCGCGTGAGCGTGGCGGTTTCGGTCTGCGTGCTGGTGCGGGTGCGGCTCTTCTGCCAGTAAACGTTCCAGTCCAGCGTGTCGGCCAGCGCGCTGCCCAGTTGGGGGAACCATTGGCCGGCGGTGGCGCGCACGCGCATGTTCTCGTCCTGCGAGCGGTAATAGCCGGCGGCCGGCGTCACGTTCGAGAGCGAATTGGTGCGCGTGCGCGTCTGCGAGCCATCCACGCCGATGCGGTCGGCGCGGCCGCTGTCGGCGGTGTGCACGTATTTGCCGAGGAAACTGTCCAGGCTGTAGCTGCGCGGATCCGGCCGCGTGCGCGCGGCGCCGGTACCGCCGGCCTCGCCCTGGTTGGCAAGCTCGCTGCCCTCGCGGTGGTTGCCGACAAACAGGATGCCGTTGCGCTTGTCGCCACCGGCCAAGGTCACGGTGGAGGCGAGGCTGCGGTCGCTGCTGTCGTACAGCTCTTTCAGCGAGACATAGGTATCGCGCCCGTCGCGCAGATAGTCCGCCGGATCCTTGGTGCGCAGGCTGACCACGCCGCCCAAGGCGTCGGAGGGATACAGCACCGAGGCCGGGCCGCGCACGATCTCCACGGATTTGAGCTGATCCAGGTCGACGAAGTTGCGTCCCGCGCGGAAACTGCCGCCGGCCACGTCGGCACCGAACGACGCCGGCATCGACACACCGTCGATCTCGATGCGCGTGCGGTTGCCGGACAGGCCGCGGATATTGAAGCTGTCCAGCCCGAAGCGGCCGCCGCTGCCGATCGCCGACACGCCGGGCTCGTAGCGCACCAGATCGCGGATGGACACATTCAGATGCCGGTCCATCTGCGCGCGGTCGATGGTCGACACCGTGCCGGGCACATTGAGCTGGATCGACGGCGCCAGCGCGGTGACCTGCACGCGCGGCAGATCGGTGGCGTCGGCGGGCGCGGCCGACTCGGCGGCCACGGCGGGAACAGCAAGCAGCGCGCCGATCACGGCGGCCAATGGGGCGATGCGAAGCATGGGCGAACCAGTCCTTTGCCTGAGCGTGGAATCACGCGGCGGGCTGGCAAAGGAAACGGAACTGCGGTCCCTGAGGCTGGC
Source organism: Dyella marensis (assembly GCF_049532885.1). Taxonomy (NCBI): domain Bacteria; kingdom Pseudomonadati; phylum Pseudomonadota; class Gammaproteobacteria; order Lysobacterales; family Rhodanobacteraceae; genus Dyella; species Dyella marensis. Next base: position 2,372,615 of record NZ_CP064029.1, on the reverse strand, counting down.
GGCCGATCGATGGAAAGCGGCGAGGTGCTGAAGCCCTCGCCGACAAATGAGAATCTATCTCATTTGTAAAACGGATGTCCAGATGAGTCCGCTGGAACGCGGCGAATGGGGACGCCGTGGCTGCAATCTGCCGCCCAACGTCACCTGGAACGAGACAAATGCCATGCCGTTTTCCGCTGACGAGGCATCCGATAAGCCACGAATGCCGGCCCATGGAGGATGCGCATCTCCATACAAACGCGTTTCGACGCAGCCATCAGGCCACTGCAGTTACCCGGAGGGGCGCAATTCACGTCACAACCACATCGCTGAATTTGCCGAGCCAGAAAAACGTGATGCAAATCACACGTGATCTGCGCATCTGGCCCAGCCCCTGCTTACCTGCCATCGAGGCCAGAAGCCTCGGCTTTGCAGGGGGAAATCAATATGGAACAGATCGTCGAATGCCTGATCGCCGGAGGTCCGCAGCACGGACTGGTGCGCCGGCAACTGTGGGATCCGGACTACCCGGTAGCGCCGGTGCTGGCCTCCGCCGACGGCGAACTCTGCACCGCCGCGGCACGCCGCCCCGCCGGCCCGTGCAGCAACCGCTATCTGCTGCTGCATCCGCGCGCGACCGGCTCGGAAATCCTGTCCATGATGGCGGTGCTCGCCGGGCAGGCCGACAGCGCCTATATCTGCATCAAGCACTGAGCCGGCGATGCAGCGGCCTCAGGCCAGCATCTGCATCAGCACGGCCTTGTCGATCGCCTGCATCAGTTCGGCGCGGCCATACGGCTTGGCCAGGCGCACCACGTTTCCAGGCAGATCCTTCGGCGTTTCCGAATAGCCCGACGCCAGGATCGCCGGCAGCTGCGGCCACTGCGCACGCACCTGCAGCAGCAATTGATGGCCCTGCACGCCCGGCATCATCTGGTCGGTGATCAAAAGGTCCAGCTCCACGCCGCCGAACAGCGCTTCCAACGCTTCGTTCGCCGAGGACTTCTCATAGGTGAGATGGCCCATGTCCTCCAGCACCGCCGCGGTGGTGGCGAGAATCAGCGGGTCGTCGTCCACCAGCATCACGCGCAGCTGGCCGTTGCGCGAAGGCTCGTCCATCGGCGAGGGCGGCGTCTCCATCTGCGTCTCCGTCGGCGCCACCGGCAGCCACACTTCCGCGCGCGTGCCCTGCTCCGCTTCGCTGTGCAGCACCAGCCGGCCGCCGGACTGCTCGGCCAGGCCATGCACCATCGACAAGCCCAGTCCGGTGCCCTTGCCCACGCCCTTGGTGGTGAAGAACGGCTCGGTGGCGCGTTCCAGCGTGGCCGCATCCATGCCCTGCCCCTCGTCGGTCACCGACAGGCAGACATAGCGGCCGGGCGCCAGGCCCACCGCATGGCCTTCGTCCACCTGCACCGACTGCGCGCCCAGCGTGATGCGTCCGCCTTCCGGCATCGCATCGCGCGCATTCATCACCAGGTTGAGAATGGCCAGCTCCAGCTGGTTGGCGTCCACCAGCACGCGTTCCAGCGAGATCGGAAACGCCAGGTCGACGCCGATGCGCGGCCCCAGCGAACGCTCCATCAGCCCGACCAGGTTGCGCGCCAGCGGACGCAGATCCAGCGCCGCGGGTTTCAACTCCTGCCGCCGCGCGAAAGCCAGCATGCGCTTGGTCAGCGTGGCGCCGCGCTCGGCGCCGGACAGCGCGTTGTTGAGCAGGGCGAGGCTGGAAGGATCGTGCTGCAGGCGGCGGGTCAGCAGTTCCAGATTGCCGATGATCGCCATCAGCAGATTGTTGAAATCGTGTGCGACGCCGCCGGTGAGCTGGCCCACGGCTTCCATCTTCTGCGCGTGGAACAGCGCCTCGCGCGTGTTCGCCAGCTCCTGCTCGGCCTCGCGCCGGGCGGTGATGTCGCGGGTGATCTTGGCGTAGCCCACGTGCCGGCCGTGGTCGTCCAGGATGCGGTCGATCACGATATGCGCCCAGAAGCGGCTGCCGTCCTTGCGCACGCGCCAGCCTTCGTTCTCGAAGCGGCCGATCCGCGCGGCGGTGGCCAGGCCCTTGGCCGGCAGCCCGCGTTCACGGTCCTCGTCGGTATAGAAAGTGGAGAAATGCTTGCCGATGATTTCGCGCGGCGCATAGCCCTTGATGCGCTGCGCGCCGGCATTCCAGCTGGACACCTTGCCTTCCGGGTCCAGCAGATAGATGGCGTAGTCGGTCACGCCCTGCACCAGGATGCGGAACTGCTCCTCGCTGCGCCGCAGGGTTTCCTGCGCCTGCTTCGCGGCGGTGAGGTCGCGCGCCAGGATGGCGTAGCCGGCCTGCTCGCCGTCGTCGCCGCAGGCCGGATCCACCGTTACCTGCGCCCAGAAGCGGCTGCCGTCCTTACGCAGCTGCCAGCATTCCAGGTCGTGGCGTCCTTGTTCCCGCGCCTTGGCGAGAATCTCCGCGGGCAAGCCCAGCGCGCGGTCTTCGGGCACGAAGAAGGTCTCGAAGGGCGCGCCGAGGATCTCCTGCGCACCATAGCCTTCGCAGCGTTCCGCCCCCCGGTTCCAGCTGCGCACCGCTCCGTCGGTGTCCAGCATGTAGATGGCGTGATCGATGGTGGCGTCCACTAGCAGTCTGTACTTGTTCTCTTCGGTGAGGGGCATAGATCGGCCTCTGTCGCATCGGCAGCGCACCGCGGCAGCGCCGCGGCGTCGCATGCCAGAGGTTGGCATCGGACCGATAGTGAAACCTTTGACCGCCCCTTCGCAAGCTTTCGCAAAGCTCGCCCCTGCAATCTGCACGGAACGCGTCAGGCGATTTCGCGCGGCAGCGTAGACAGCGCGAAGTGATGGGGACGTGACCCGGATTCGCTGCTTGCACTCACTCCTGCGCGGCATCGTCAACGATCTGGTCCATGCGTGTTTCACGGCATGCGTGGCGTGCGCCTGCCGATACTGCGAAGACGAGCCCGACAGCGCGCGATGCACTGCGCGGCACGCGATCGCAGCGCCACGGAGAGTCCATGAGCAGCACTCGTCTTCACGCCATGCAGGGTCGCGCTATACGCGTGCTTGATCGAGGCATGCATAGCCTGTGCCTGCCGGATGCTCCCTCATCCGCGCTCCCCGACCGGCTTCTGCCGCTGCCTAGCCGCACGCATCCCGCGGCCGCGGTGTCCTACGCGAGATAAGTGCCCATGCCCTTCCAGCACAAGGATCCCCTGCCTTCCCACCGCCACGGCGAATCGCTGGCCCGCCGCGTGCTGACGGACCGCCATCGCCATGCGCGCCCCACGCGCATCGCGCCGACGCCGCCCTCGCGCGTACTGTTCGTCACCACCGAGATGACCGACTTCGTCAAGACCGGCGGCCTCGGCGACGTCGCCGCCGCGCTGCCGCGCGCGCTGCGCTCGATGCTCGACGTCCGCGTGCTGCTGCCGGCTTACCCGAGCGTGCTCGACAAGGCGCGCTCGGTGGTATGGGAAGGACGCACGCAAGCGCGCGCCGGCCTGCCCGCCTGCGAGATCGGCCGCATGCAGACCGAAGACGGCCTCACCATCTACGTGCTGAAGCAGCCGGAACTGTTCGAGCGTCCCGGCTCGCCGTACGTCAGCCCCGTCGGCGCCGACTGGAGCGACAACGCGCTGCGCTTCGCCACGCTGTCCATGGCCGCGGCGCAGATCGCCGCGGGCCGGGCGCACCTGCCCTGGCAGCCGGAACTGCTGCATCTCAACGACTGGCCCACCGCGATGGCCGCCGCCTATGCGCGCTGGGACGGCTGCCGGATACCCACGGTGCTCACCCTGCACAACCTCGCCTATCAAGGCTATTTCCCGCTGGCGCTGCGCAGCCTGCTGGACATTCCGCCGCATGCGGCGGAGGCGGAAGCGCACGGCCAGCTGTGCTTCCTGCGCGCCGGCATGGCGCATGCGGATCACCTCACCACGGTCAGCCCCAGCTACGCCCGCGAGATCACCGAAGGCGCGCACGGCATGGGCCTGCACCAGCTGCTGCGGAAGAAGGCCGCGCTGGGGCAGCTGGCCGGCATTCTCAACGGCATCGACGACAGCTGGGACCCGGCGGTCGATCCGGCCTTGCCGGCGCCGTTCACCGCCCATCGCAGCGAGGCCCGCGCGGAAACCGCCCAGCGCGTGCGGGTGGAACTGGGCCTGCGCGACAGCCGCGGGCCGCTGTTTGCGATGGTCGCGCGGCTGGTGCACCAGAAAGGCATCGACATGGTGTGCGAGGCCGCGCCGCAGATCGTTGCCGCGGGCGGCCAGCTGGCACTGATCGGCTGCGGCGATCCGGGCATGGAGCGCGAAGTCGCGCGGCTGGCGCGGCGCTTTCCCGGCCAGGTGGCCGCGCATGTCGGCTTCCGCGAAGCGCTGGCGCGGCGCATGTTCGCCGGTTCCGATTTCCTGCTGATGCCCTCGCGCTTCGAACCCTGCGGCCTCAGCCAGATGTACGCGCAGGCCTATGGCAGCCTGCCGATCGCCTATGCCACCGGCGGCCTGCTCGACACCGTGGAAGACGGCGTCACCGGCCTGCTGTTCCGCGAGCCGAGCGTGGCCGGCCTGCGCCGCGCGCTGCAGCGCGCGTTCCGCATCCACGAGGAACCGCGCCTGCTGGCCGCGATGCGCCGCGCGGCGATGCTGCAGCGGCACGACTGGAGCCGCTCGGCGCACGCCTATGCCGCGCTGTACGCGTCGCTGCTGCCGCGCCGCTCCGCGGCGGCCTGAACCGATGGAACACCGGCGCTCCAGCACCGCCGCGCCCGCGCAGGAGGAACACACCCGGAGCGAGCCGCGCGAACACGCGCACGCCAGCGGCCTGCTGGCGGCGGGCCGCCACCACGATCCGTTCGCCTGGCTGGGCCCGCATCGCGACGGCGCGGACGATGTGGTGCGCATCTGCGCCCCGGGCGCACTCGGCGTGGACGTGCTGCATGCGGACGGCCGGATCTGGGCCGCTGCGCAGCCGGCCGATGCACACGGCATCTTCGCCGCGCGCGGCCGCGCCCTGCCGCCCGGCTACCTGCTGCGCCTGCGCTGGCCCGGCAGCGTCGAGGTGGTGGCCGACGCCTATGCGTTCGGCCCCTTGCTGGACGAATCGGCGCTGGATCAGTTCCACCGCGGCAAGCTGCTGCGTCCGGGCGAGGTGTTCGGCGCGCATCCGGTCACGGTGAACGGCGTCGGCGGCGTGCGCTTCGCGGTGTGGGCGCCGAATGCGCGGCGCGTGTCGGTGGTGGGCGACTTCAATGGCTGGGACGGCCGCCGCCATCCCATGCGCTGCCGCCACGCCGCCGGCGTGTGGGAAATCTTCCTGCCCGGCGTCGTGCCCGGCGCGCGCTACAAGTACGAACTGCTGGACCGCCATGGCCGCCTGCTGCCGCTGAAGGCCGATCCGTATGCGCGCCAGATGGAACACCCGCCCGCCTCCGCCTCGGTGGTGGCCGCGCCGCTGCGGGTCAAATGGCACGACGCGCACTGGATGGAACGCCGCACGCGGCATGCGCGGCGCGACGCGCCGCTGTCGATCTACGAAGTGCACGCCGGCTCCTGGCGCCGCGCCGAGGACGGCTCCGGCTACGACTGGCCGCGCCTGGCGCGCGAACTGATTCCCTACGTGCAGGAGCTGGGCTTCACCCACATCGAGCTGCTGCCGGTGAGCGAGCATCCGTTCGGCGGCTCCTGGGGCTATCAGCCGGTAGGCCTGTATGCGCCCACCGCGCGCCTGGGCAGTCCGGACGACTTCGCGCGCTTCGTCGACTCCTGCCACGTCGCCGGCATCGGCGTGATCGTGGACTGGGTCGCAGCGCACTTCCCCGACGACGCCCACGGCCTGCAGCGCTTCGACGGCACCGCGCTGTACGAACATGCCGATCCGCGCGAAGGCTTCCATCACGACTGGCACACGCTGATCTACAACTACGGCCGCCGCGAGGTCAGCCAGTTCCTGCTCGGCAATGCGCTGGAATGGCTGGAGCGTTTCCACGTCGACGGCCTGCGCGTGGATGCGGTGGCCAGCATGCTCTACCGCGACTACAGCCGCCGCGAGGGCGAATGGATTCCCAATCATCAAGGCGGCCGCGAAAACCTGGAAGCGATCGGCTTCCTGCGCCATCTCAACCGGCGCGTGGCCGAGCACTGCCCCGGTACGATGCTGATCGCGGAAGAGTCCACCGCCTGGCCCGGCGTGACCGGCAGCGCCAGCGACGGCGGCCTGGGCTTCGCCTACAAATGGAACATGGGCTGGATGCACGACACGCTCGGCTACATGAAGCGCGATCCGATCCATCGCCGGCATCATCATCACGAGCTCACCTTCGGCATGACCTACGCGTTCGCCGAGCGCTTCATCCTGGCGCTCTCGCACGACGAAGTGGTGCATGGCAAAGGCTCGCTGCTGCAGCGCATGCCCGGCGACGAATGGCAGCGCTTCGCCAACCTGCGCGCGTACTACGGCTTCATGTGGGCGCATCCCGGCAAGAAACTGCTGTTCATGGGCGGCGAATTCGCCAGCCCCTGGGAATGGAGCCACGATGGCGCGCTCGACTGGAGCCTGCTGCGGTATCCGCTGCACGAAGGCGTGCGCCGCCTGCTCGCCGACCTCAACCGCCTGCTGGTGGTGGAGCCTGCACTGCACGAGAACGACGATCATCCGCGCGGCTTCTCGTGGGTGGTGGCCGACGATACGGCGCAGTCGGTCTACGCCTTCCTGCGCTTCGGCCAGCACCAGGCGCCGCCGCTGCTGGCGGTATGCAACTTCACCCCGGTGCCGCGCCACGGCTACCGCGTCGGCGTGCCGCATGCCGGCACCTGGCGCGAGCTGTGCAATACCGACAGCGCCGCCTATGGCGGCAGCAACCTGGGCAACGGCGGCATGCTGGCGAGCGAGCCGCTGCCCAGCCACGGCCACGCCCATTCGCTGTCGCTGCTGCTGCCGCCGCTGGCCACGGTGATCCTGCGCGCCGAAGGCGAGTGAGATGGCGGCGCAGGCCTTCCGCTACGGCGCCATCCTCACCGGGCGCGGCGTGCGCTTTCGCCTGTGGGCGCCGGCGGCGCGGCGCGTGGAGCTGATAATCGGCGCGCAAGCGCACGCGATGCGCGCAAAGCCGCACGGCGAGTTCGAACTGCTGCTCGACGTGCCCGCGGGTACCGCGTACCGCTATCGCATCGATGGCGCCAGCGAAGTGCCGGATCCGGCTTCGCGCCGCCAGCAAGGCGATGTGGACGGCTATAGCGTGGTGGTCGATCCGCACTATCCATGGCGCCATCCCGATTGGGCCGGCCGGCCGTGGAAAGAAGCCGTCATCTGCGAACTGCACGTGGGCTGCCTCGGCGGCTACGACGGCGTGCGCGAGCGCCTGGCGTCGATCCGCGCCGCCGGCTATACCGCGATCGAACTGATGCCGGTGGGCGAATTTCCAGGCCAGCGCAACTGGGGCTACGACGGCGTGCTGCCATATGCGCCGGAGTCCTCGTACGGCACGCCGGACGCGCTCAAGGCCCTGGTCGACGCCGCGCACGGACTGGGCCTGATGGTGCTGCTCGACGTGGTCTACAACCACTTCGGCCCGCACGGCAACTATCTGCACGCCTATGCACCCGCATTCTTCCGCGGCGACCAGGCCACGCCCTGGGGCGCGGCCATCGATTTCCGCCGCGCACAGGTGCGCCGCTTCTTTATCGACAACGCGCTGATGTGGCTGGAGGAGTTCCGCCTGGACGGCTTGCGCCTGGATGCGGTGCATGCGATCGCCTCGCCCACCTTCGTGCCGCGGCTGGCACAGGCCGTGCGCGAACGCCTGCCGCGCGGCCGCCACGTGCATCTCGTGCTGGAAAACGAGCGCAACGACGCCGGCCTGCTGCGCGGCGCGGCCCGCGCGCAATGGAACGACGACGGCCACAACGCGCTGCACGTGCTGCTGACCGGCGAACACGAGGGCTACTACGCCGACTACGCACGCGATCCGCTGGGCCGGCTCGCCCGGGTGCTGTCCGAAGGCTTCGCCTTCCAGGGCCAGCGCGACCGCCACGGCCGCCGCCGCGGCCAGCCCAGCGGCGACCTGGCGCCGACGTCGTTCGTGCTGTTCCTGCAGAACCACGACCAGATCGGCAACCGCGCACTGGGTGAACGGCTGAGCGCGCTGGTGCCGCCGGCGCGCTGGCGGGTGGCGATGGCGCTGGTGGCGCTGAGCCCGATGGTGCCGCTGTTCTTCATGGGCGACGAATGGGGCTGCGCCACGCCGTTCCTGTACTTCACCAGCCATCCGGCGGAGCTGGGCGCGAAAGTGCGCGAGGGCCGGCGCGCGGAGTTCGCCGCGTTCAGCGCGTATGCGTCGGCGCAGCAGCGGGCGCGGATTCCCGACCCGAATGCGCGGGCGACGTTCGAGGCTTCGGTGCCGCGCGTGGACGATGCCGGCGCTGCGGCGGCCGCGCGTGCATGGTTCCGCGGCCTGCTGGAGCTGCGCCTGCGCGTACTGGTGCCACGGCTGGAACCTTGCCGCGCGCTCGGCTGCGAACGCCTGGGCGAAGCCGCGCTGGCGGCACGCTGGGAGCTTGCCGATGGTTCGCTGTGGACGCTGGCGTTCAATCTCGGCGAGCGCGCGGTCGCTTTCGCCGCGCCCGATGGCAGCCGCCGCGTGCATGGGGAAGACGCGCATGGCGCCGCATCCGGCGATGGCCTGCCGCCCGGCAGTTTCGGTGCCTGGCATGGACCCGGCCATGCCGCGTGACGGCCTGCAGGCACGGGCGGCGGCGGCCGGCATCCGGGTGCGCTGGACCGATGCGCAGGGCAAGCCATGCCGTCTCTCCGACCGCACGCTGGAAGGACTGCTGCATGCACTGCCTCCGATCGACGCGCATGAAGAGCCTTGTCTTGTGCTTCCCATCGGCGGCGAACTGCCTGGCGGCGGCGCGCGGCATGCCGTGGACGAAACAGGCCGCCGCATGGCATTGAAGAACGGCCGCGCACCGTCGACGCCCGGCTATTACAGCTGGCGGCACGGTGCCCGCACGCTGACGCTCGCGGTGGCGCCGCCGCGCTGCTTCGGCCCGGCCGATCTCGCCGGCACCTCGCCGCGCCTGTGGGGTCTGGCGTCGCAGGTGTACAGCCTGCGGCGCAGCGGCGATGGCGGCCTGGGCGACAGCCGCGCCGTCGGCGAACTGGGCACCCGGGTCGGCGCGGCCGGCGGCGATGCGCTGGCTTTGAGTCCGCTGCACGCGGCCGCTCCGGTGACCGGGCTGCACAGTCCTTATGCGCCGTCGCATCGCGCGTGGCTGGACTGGCTGCAGATCGATCCGGCCACCGTCTTCGGCGAAAGCGCCTTGCACGATGCCATCCGGCACGCCGGCGCCGCCGAAGCCTGGGCGCGCGCCGAACGGGCGCGCCTTATCGACTGGCCCGCGCAGTACGCGCTGCGCCATCGCGTGTGGTGGCAGTTGTTCGAACGCCATGGCGAACGCGAACCCGCGCTGGCCGGGCTGCGCCGGTTCGTGCGCCAGGGCGGCGCCGCGCTGCGCGCCTACGCCGGCTTCGCCGCCTATCAACGCTGGCAGCTCGAACGGGACGGCACCCCCGATGGGCGCAGCTGGCGCGACCCGCGCGGCCTCGATGCCGCCGTGCGCGCCTTCGCCCGCGCGCATCCGCCGCGCATCGCCTTCGAGTGCTTCCTGCAATGGCTGGCCGCCACCTGCTGGGCGCATGCACACGCGCAGGCGCGGCAGGCGGGGCAGCGCCTGGGGCTGGTGTGGGATATCGCGGCAGGTTTCCAGCCGGGCGGCGGCGAAGCCTGGCAATCCCGCGACCTGCTGATGCAAGGCGCGCAACTCGGCGCGCCACCGGACGCCTTCAATGCGCAGGGCCAGGCCTGGGGCCTCGCCGCCTACGCGCCGCAAGGCCTGCGCGCCAGCGGCTACCGCCCGCTGATCGACCTGCTGCGCGCGGCGATGTCGCGCGGCGGCGGCGTGCGCATCGACCATATCCTCGGCTGGTCGCGCGCCTGGCTCATTCCAGCCGGCCTCGACGCGAACGAAGGCGGCTACGTGCGCTATCCGCTGCGCGAGCTGCTCGGCCTGCTGGCGCTGGAATCGTGGCGCCACCGCTGCGTGGTGATCGGCGAAGACCTCGGCACCGTGCCCGCCGGCCTGCGCGCCACGCTGGCCCGGCACGGCGTGCTGGGCCTGGACGTGCTGCTGTTCACCCGCGATGCGCACGGCCGCTTCATCGACCCCGCGCAATGGCGCCGCGGCGCGGTGGCGATGAGCACCACCCACGACCTGCCGCCGCTGGCCGGCTGGCGCGACGGCGTGGACCTCCACGTGCTGGCGCGTGCACAGCAATGGCCCGCCGCCGCGCAGCGCCGTGCCCACGCCGCGCGGCGGCGCGAGGCCGCCGCGCTCGATCGCGCCGCCGCGCGGCGCGGCCTTTCACCGGCGCGCGCGGCCATCGCCATGACCCTGCGTGCGGCCTCGCCCCTGGCGCTGATTCCCCTCGAAGACCTGCTCGAACGCCGTGAGCAGGTCAACGTGCCGGGCACCGTGGCCGAACACCCCAACTGGCGCCGCCGCCTGCGCTGGCGAGGCGTGCGCCTGCGCGAGGCGCTGGACTGGCTGTCGCGCGAACGGAGTCCCGCATGAAACCCTGGACCGCCACCGCGCGCCTGCAGCTGCGCCCGGAATTCGACCTGCGCGCCGCCGCCGCGCAGGTGCCCTACTACGCGGCGCTGGGCATCAGCCATTTGTATCTGTCGCCGATCGCGCAGGCCCGCACCGGTTCCACGCACGGCTACGACGCGGTCGATCCGACCCGCGTCAGCGCGGCGCTCGGCGGGGAGGAGGCCCTGGCCGCGCTGGTCGAGGCGCTGCATGCGCACGGCATGGGCCTGCTGCTGGACATCGTGCCGAACCATATGGCCGCGTCCGTCGAGAACCCCTGGTGGCGCGACGTGCTGCAGCACGGACGTGAAAGCCGCTACGCCGGATGGTTCGACATCGACTGGAGCTCGCCCGAAGCCGAGGGGCGCGTATGGCTGCCGGTGCTGGCCAAGCCGCTGGCCGAGGTGCTGGACGAAGGCGGCCTCACGCTCACGCGCGCGGGCGAAGCGGACAGCGAGCTGGCCTATGGCGAACTGCGCCTGCCGCTGGCGCAGGGTTCGCTCGAACATCTGCGCAGCCTGGGCCTGCCGCTGGACCTGCCCCTGCCGCCCGCGGCGATGCGCCGCCTGCTGGAGCTGCAGCACTACCGTCCGGCGTGGTGGCGCAGCGGACCGGACGTGATCAATTACCGGCGCTTCTTCGATATCGACGCGCTGGTGGCGCTGGACATGGACCACGGCGAGGCCTTCGACGCCGTGCATGCGCTGCCGCTGGCGCTGATCGCGCGCGGCTGGGTCGATGGCCTGCGCGTGGATCACGTGGACGGCATCGCCTGCCCGCGCCTGTATCTGCGGCGCCTGCGCACCGCGATGGACGAGGCCGCCGCACAGTCCGGCCGTCCGGCGCAGGCGGTGCGCCTGTATGTGGAAAAAATCCTCGCCCCCGGCGAAACATTGCCGCGCGACTGGCCGGTGGAAGGCAGCACCGGCTACGACGCGATGGACCTGATCGGCGCCGTGCAGCACGATCCGCGCGGCCACGCCGCGCTCGCACGCCTGTGGCAGGCCTGCACCGGCCACGCGCCGGACTTCCGCCGCGAGGAACGCCGCGCGCGCCGGCTATGGTTGCGCTACGGCCTGCGCAGCGATTTCATCCGCTGCCTGCGCCAGTGGGAAACCTATCTGGCCACTCAGCCGGAAGACGGCGACCTCAGCGCCGCCGCGCTGGCGCGCGCCTTGTACGGCGTGCTCGCGCGCCTGCCGGTCTACCGCAGCTATCTCGGCCCCGCGATCGCCACCGCGGCGGACAGCGAGGCGCTGGTCATCGCCTTCGAACGCGCCGCGCGCGATGGCCGCAGCGACGATCGCCCCGCCCGCGAATGGCTGCGCCGGCAGCTGCTGGAACGCGTGCCGTCGGCGATGCCCGGCCTGGCCGGCGTGGCGCTGAAGCGCGCGCGGCAGCGCTTCGAGCAACTGGCTGCGCCGCTGTGCGCCAAGGCGGTGGAAGACACCGCGGGCTATCGCTATGGCGTGCTGCTTTCGCGCAACGAAGTGGGCAGCGATCCGGCCATCTTCGCGCTGGCGCCGGAGGCTTTCCATGCGGCCATGCAGCGCCGCGCCGGGCAATGGCCGCACAGCCTCAACGCCACCGCCACGCACGACCACAAGCGCGGCGAGGACACCCGCGCGCGGCTGGCCGTGCTGAGCGAGCTGGCCGGCGACTGGAGCGTGCGCGCCGATGCGTGGATACGTGCGCTGCAGGCGCGTTGCAGCATCGATGCCGGCGATCTGTCGATGCTGCTGCAGACCATCGTCGCCGCCTGGCCGCTGGAGCTGCAGCCGCGGCAAGCCGCGGTGCTGGCCGCCTATCGCGAGCGCATCCATGCCTGGTGGATGAAAGCCTTGCGCGAAGCGCGCCTGCGCACCAGCTGGACCGCGCCGGACGAAGCCTGCGAAGGCGCGGCGCAGGCGCTGCTGCAGGAGCTGTTCGTACCCGACGGCAGGTTGCTGCACGAGATCGCCGCCGCGGCCCATGAGCTGGACGTGCCGGGCGCGGCGAAAGGTCTGGCGACGGTGGTCCTGCGCAACACCATGCCCGGCCTGCCGGATCTCTACCAGGGCACCGACTACTGGGATCAGTCGCTGGTCGATCCCGACAACCGGCGCGCGGTCGACTACGCGGCGCGCAGCGCCACGGCGGCCGCGGAAACACCGGTGGCCGAACTGCTCGAACGCTTCCGCGACGGCGCGATCAAGCAATGGCTGCTCGCGCGCCTGCTGCATCTGCGCCGCCGCGTGCCCGTCGTGTTCGATGCCGGCGGCTATCGCCCCGTGCCGGTGGAAGGCGCCGCGCGCGAACGCGTGCTGGCCTTCGAGCGGCGCTGCCATGGCCATCGCCTCGTCGTCGCCGTGCCGCATCTGTGCGCGGACTGGCTGCGCGGCGCGTGCACGCCGCGCATACCGCAAGAACACTGGGGCGACGGCAGACTGCGCCTGGAAGACCCGCCGCCCGGCGGCTTCATCGACGCGCTGGACGGGCGTCGCGCGATGCCCGGCGGCGCGGCGGCAGGATTCTGTTCCGCCCTGTTCGCGCAGCTGCCGCTGGCGGTGCTGTACGCGCAGGACCAGGAGGCCACATGAGCGACACAGCGAGCGGCGACGAGGAGCGCGAGCAGCGCATCCGCGAACTCGCCCACCATATCTGGGAAGCGGAAGGCTGTCCGGCCGGACAGGAGCTGCGCCACTGGTACGCGGCCACGCGGCTGGTGGAAGCGGAGGAAAGCAGCGGTGGCGACGACGATGCCCCCTGAAGAGCGCCGCGCCAAGCCGGTGGATCCGCACGACGCCGCGCCGCACCCGGCGCGCCGCCAGTCGCGCGTGCGCGAAGGCCTGCCCTACCCGCTGGGCGCTACCTGGGACGGGCTGGGCGTCAACTTCGCCTTGTTCTCCGCGTATGCCACGCGCGTCGAGCTGTGCCTGTTCGATCGGGACGGCAAGGAAACCGAACGCATCGTGCTGCCCGAGTACACCGACGAGGTATGGCACGGCTATCTGCCCGATGCGCGCCCCGGCCAGATCTACGGTTACCGCGTGCACGGCCCCTACGAACCGGACGAAGGCCATCGCTTCAATCCGAACAAGCTGCTGCTGGACCCTTATGCCAAGCACATCGTCGGCGAACTGCAATGGCACGACGCCGTGTTCGGCTACACGCTGGGCCATCGCGACCGCGACCTGTCGTTCGACACGCGCGACAGCGCGCCCTACGTACCCAAGGCCCGCGTGATCGACCCGGCCTTTACCTGGGGCCGCCACCGCGCGCCGCGGGTGGCGTGGGAAAACACGGTGATCTACGAGGCCCACGTGCGCGGCTACACCATGCGCCACCCCGGCATCGCGCCGGAACTGCGCGGCAGCTTCGCCGGCATGGCGGCGCAGGAGGTCACCGACTACATCCGCTCGCTCGGCGTCACCTCGGTGGAGCTGCTGCCGGTGCATGCCTTCGTCGACGACAAGCACCTGCTGGAGAAGGGCCTGCGCAACTACTGGGGCTACAACACGCTGGCGTTCTTCGCGCCGCACCCCGGCTATATGAGCGTGCACAGCATCGACGAGTTCAAGTCGATGGTCTCGCATTTCCACGACGCCGGACTGGAGGTGCTGCTGGACGTGGTCTACAACCACACCGCCGAAGGCAACGAACTCGGACCCACGCTGTCGCTGCGCGGCATCGACAACCGCAGCTACTACCGGCTGGCCGACGATCCGCGCCGCTACATCAACGACACCGGCACCGGCAACACGCTCAATCTCAGCCATCCGCGCACCCTGCAGCTGGTGACCGATTCGCTGCGCTACTGGGCGCGCGACATGCGCGTGGACGGCTTCCGCTTCGACCTGGCCACCATCCTTGGGCGCGAATCGCACGGCTTCGACCAGGACGGCGGCTTTTTCGACACCTGCGGGCAGGATCCCATCCTCAGCCGCGTGAAACTGATCGCCGAGCCCTGGGACCTGGGCCCCGGCGGCTACCAGAGCGGCGGCTTCCCGCCCGGCTGGGCCGAATGGAACGACCGCTTCCGCGATACCTTGCGCGCGTTCTGGCGCGGCGACGAAGGCATGATCGGCGAACTGGCCACGCGCCTTACCGGTTCGGCCGACCTGTTCGACCGGCGCGGGCGCCGGCCGTATGCCTCGGTCAACCTGGTCACCGCGCACGACGGCTTCACCCTGGCCGACCTGGTCAGCTACGAGCAGAAGCACAACGAAGCCAACGGCGAAGACAACCGCGACGGCAACGACCACAACCTCAGCCGCAACTACGGCGTGGAAGGTCCGAGCGGCGACGAAGCGATCGAGAGCGTGCGCCGCAAGCAATGCCGCAACCTGCTCGCCTCCCTGCTGCTGGCGCGCGGCACGCCCATGCTGGTGGCGGGCGATGAATTCGCGCGCACCCAGCAGGGCAACAACAATGCTTATTGCCAGGATAACGAACTGGCCTGGCTGGACTGGCGCGGACCGCGCGCCAACGAGGAGCTGGTGCGCTTCGTGCGCAAGCTCACCTCATTGCGCAAGCGCCACACCCTGCTGCGCCGCAACCGCTTCCTGACCGGCGAGCCGGACGACGTGTTCGGCGTGCGCGACGTCACCTGGCTCACCGCCGCCGGCACGCCCATGCAGGAGGCCGACTGGCACGAAGCTTCCAGCCGCAGCCTGGGCATGCTGCTCGACGGCCGCGCCAGCCCCACCGGCATCCGCCGCATGGGCGAGGACCTCAGCCTGCTGCTGATCGTCCATGCCGGCGAAGAGCCGCTGCGCTTCCAGCTGCCGGCGGTGGAAGACGTGCAGGAGTGGCGGCTGCTGCTGTCGACCGACGCCTCGCTGCAGGAAAACAGCCGCTACGACAGCCCGGGAATGCTGACGGTGCCGGGGCGCACCCTGTGCCTGCTCAGGGCGCGCAGCCGGCGCGACGCATAAGAAGAGTTTCCCTCTCGCGGCGTTCGGCGCGAACATAGCCCGATTCCCGGAGCCCACCATGCCCATCGCCACCCTGGTCCACGCCCCCCAGATCGCCTTCGACCTGGGCGAACTCGACGCCCTGCTCACCGGCCTGCCCGGCGATTTCCCGCCTCCGCTCTACCGCACCCTCGAGGAACTGCACACCCGCCTCAGCGACTACCACCGCCTGGCCGGCACCATCGTCCCGCGCGACGAACTGGCCGCCCTGTACGAGGCCATCGTCGCCCCGCTGGACGAAGTGGAAGCGCAGTCGCGCGCCCGCGTGCTCAGCGAATCGATGGAACACTGGTGCCACGAAGTGAATCGCCAGATGACCCCGCTGCGCGAGGCGATCACCGGCGAAGCCACCGATATCGCGGCGTTCGACGACGAAGGCTGGGACGCCTGAGCGGGCTGACGCAGGTTTTTTCGGCGAAACTGACTGGCGGCGAAACCATCGCGTGATGGATCGCGGCTTTTTTGACAGCCTCTTCACCGCGCATTTCAAAAATTCCGGCATCGGCCGTCTTGGCTTCCGTTCAAGCGGCTTGGACCGGAATCCTCATGAAGGCAGCAGTACACGAAGAGTGGCTGGACGCAGCCCCTGCGGCGCTAGCGCCGCGAGCGGGAGCGCTCTTGCTGCTGCGGTCGTTCCAGGGGCGCTGGGACCTGGGCTACACCCCCGCACCGCGCCAGATCCACGGCTATCTGAGCCACGCCCGCCATAGCCTCGCCTATCTGCCGCGCCAGCTGGACTGGCTGCGTTTTCTCGACGGTTCCGAAGAAATGCGCCAGGCCGTGCGCAGCGACCCCGGCCTCTACAGCCGCTGGCATGCGCCCTTTATTTCGCGCGAACTCGATGCCCCGGCACGCCTGCGCATCCTGCAGGCGCATTACCGCTTCCTGCTCGAACGCTTTCCCCCGCGCCTGCGCGACAAGCTGCTGCGCGGCCACGACGTGCGCATCGGCACCCTGCGTCTGCGCAATGGCGAGGCGGTCCATCTGCATCTGCGCAAGCCCGCAGTGCGTGCCATGGGCGAACTGGGCCTGTACCTCGTCACCGGCAGCAAGGAAGTGCTGTCCTCGTGCATCTTCACCTTCGGCGGCGAGGACGGCCTGCTGATCGGCGCGATGCAGGGCTCGTGGTCGTTCCTGGGCCGCGCGCCGATCCGCGAGTTCACCCGCGGCAGCCACGGCGTGCGGCCGAAGAACCTGCTGCTTACCTTGATGCGCGTGCTTGCGCGCCTGTACGGCATCGAGCGCCTGCGCGGCGTGGCGCAAGCGGCGCATCCCTTCGCCGCGCGCATCCACGCCGACTACGACAGCTTCTGGCAGGAAAACGGCGGCATCCCCGGCGAGCACGGCTTCCACGAACTCCCGCGCTTCGGCACCCGCCGCCCGGTACGCCTGCTGCCCAGCAAGCGCCGCGCCGCGCGCCGGCAGCGCGAACAGTTCCTGGATGAAGCGCGTGCCGTGTTCCTGCGCGCGCTGGACTGGCGCCGCCCTTCGCAACCCTCGCCCGACGATCAGCGCGATGTTTCGCGGCTGCCGCCAGCAGCGCTGCGCCCGCGCGCCTGGGCCTGAGGTTCAGCGCAAGGCGTGCAGCGCCTCGCGCAGCACGGCCTGCAGGCGCGGATCGCGCAACATCGCCTCGTTCACCGCGCTGACCACGCCTGCAAAGGCCGGATCGCTCTCCACGTCCTTACCCCACTCATGCTGCAGGATGCAGCGCAGCAGCTGGGGCTGGATCGCGCGTAAGGCTTCGTCGCTGTCGATATCTACGCCCGCCGCAAGGCTGCGCAGTTCGCCACGCAGATCCGGTGGCGCGGTATCGCCCGCCGCAGCGCCCGTTTCTGTGTCCGCCGCGCCCGCTTTCGACCTGGAAAGCTTGCGCAGCGCATCGATCAGGGCCGAAGTCTGGGTAGGGCGTATGCGATCCATCGGGAGACCTGGTTGGGCCGGGCAAGCCGGCAGCTAAAGCACGAATTGCCAGGCGTCCGCCTGCATCAGCGATCTTAACCGTTCGAGTCCCTGTCGATGCAGCTGGGAAATCCTGCCCTTGGTCAGCGCCAGCGCCAGGGCGATCTCCACGAAGGCCATATGCTGCAGATAATGCAGCTGCAGCACCAGGCGCTCCCGCTCAGGCAGGCGGGCCAGATGGCGATGGACGCGATCGCTCAGCTGGTGGCGCACCGCCTCGTCGTAGGGCGTGGGCACGCTGCTGTGTTCCGGTTCGACCGGCACCGACAAGGCATAGCCCGCACCCAGCGACGCCACTAGCCGCACCAGGCGCTCGACCGGATCGTCCTCGGTTTCTTCCAGCAGGGAATCGATGCCATCGGCGCGCACCTGCTGGCGCACCTCGTGCGTGCCCGCCAGCGCGCGCAATCCGTTGAACACCGCGCCGCGCACGCGCTGCCTGGCATAGGCCTCGAACGGCACGCCGCGCCGGTGGTCGAAAGCGTCGATGGCTTCGATCAGGCCGATCGAGGCGTTCTGCACGTAATCCGGCCAATCGGCGCTGCGTCCGCGCACGCGCATGAACACGGCGCGCGCCAGCTTGCGCGCCCAGCCCACGTAGTGTCCGAGCAAGGCCTCGCGCGCCTGCATGTCCCCGGCCACGCGCCAGCGCGTCCACAGCTCGGCGCCGGGTTCGGCGGCGTGCTCCTGCGCTGGATACGGCATGGCGGCCATTTCAGTGCCTGTAGCTTCCCAGCAGGGCCTGCGCCACGAGCACCCAGCCGTTGATCAGCAGGAACAGCAGCACCTTCAGCGGCAGGCTCACCGTGGCCGGCGGCACCATGATCATGCCCAGCGCCATCAGGATCGCCGCCACCACCAGGTCGATCAGCAGAAACGGCAGGAAGATCACGAAGCCGATCTGGAAGGCTGTGCGCAACTCACTCAGCATGAAGGCCGGAATCAGGTGCAGTGCCTGTACGTCGGCCAGCGACTTGGGCTGCGCCGCGCCGGCCATGTCCACCACCGCGCGCAGATCGCCTTCGCGGGTCTGCCGGATCATGAACTCCTTGAACGGTTGAAAGCCCTGCGTCACCGCCGTTTCCGTGCTGATGCCGTTGGCCAGCCACGGATCCAGCGCATGGTCCTTGGCCGACTGCAGCACCGGCATCATCGAAAACAAGGTAAGGAACAGCGACAGCGTGATCACCACCGCGTTCGGCGGCGTCTGCTGCAGGCCCAGCGCCGTGCGCAGCATGGACAGCACGATCACGATGCGGGTGAACGAGGTCATCGCGATCAGCAGCGCCGGCAGCAACGACAGCGCCGTGAGCACCGCCACCTGCCGCAGCGCCGGCGCGAGATCCGCACTGTTCTGGTTCACCGCATCGCGCAGCGGATCGATCGCCGCGGCCGCGGGCAGGCAGAACGCTACGCCGAGCACTGCCGCGAAAGCCAGCCACACATAGCGCCGCAAGCGCGCCTTCATGGCGCTGCTCCATCGTTGGCCGTTGACGCAAGCGGACGCAGCGCAGCTACCTGCACACCGCTGCGCGCCTCCACCACCAGCAGCCGCTCGTCGCCATCATGCAGCACATAGGCCGAACAACCGGGCCCCAGGCGCAGCCGTTGCGCAACGCTGACGCCGGGCGCTTGTGCGCACGGCCCATTGATCAGTGCGCCACCTTTCCAGCCGCTGCGCTTGAGCAACCATAAAGCGGCAAACGCTGCGCCCAGCAATAAAGCGGCAACCAGCAGGCTGCCACCTCCCGAAGCGGCAGGCGCGCTCTCATGGCTGAAAGGAATCGGCGCGGCCGGCGCGACCGAAGCCGCGACCGTTGGCATGGCAACATCCACACGCATGGGCTTACAGCACCTGCACGATCTGCACGCCGAAGTGATCGCCCACCGCCATCAACTGCGCGGTGGCCACGGGCTTGCCGTTGAGCTGCAGAGTCACCGGCTCTTCCAGTCCTTGTCCCAAGGTAAGCACCTTGCCTGCCTTCAGCTCGAACAGTTCGGCCAGGCTTACTTCGGTTTCGCCGAGCACGGCGGTCAGGCGCACTTTGACGTGGCCCACCAGGCTCAGATCGGGCGCCGCGGCACGAGCGGATGCGCCTTCGTCCGCTTCGGCATCGGCGAGCGGCGGCAAGACGAGCGGTTCAACCAGTACGGAATTCATGGTGCGGACTCCAGATGTTCGGTGGACGCCAGGCGCAGGGCGGGGTGTCCGCCGCGCTCGCCCAGCAGTCCCTGAAAGAGCGGCCGGTCGACGCCGGCCACGGTGATATCCAGCGGGCGCGACAGCGGCGCCAGCGTGGCAATCACGTCGCCGGGCGCCAGGCCTTGCAGTTCGTCGAGCGAGATCTCGCCCAGATCGAGCGACGCGCGCAGTTGCGCGGACGCCGGCGCAATCGCTTCGATCCGCGGTACCAGCGCAGCCACGCGCGGCGCGGAAGCCGGCGCCCAATGCGCCGCCGCACGCCGGTCCAGCCACAGGCGCAAGCGCAATCCGCCGATGCCAAGCACCAGCGCACAGCCGCCCCAGCGCGGATCGGCCAGCGTGTCCGGCACGGCTTCGATCGCGCCGACGCTCGCATCGTCCAGCGTCTCGACGCCGGTCATGCGGCGCGCCAGATCCAGCAGCGCGGAACGCTCCAGATGCGCGGCAAGTTCACCACCCTGGCTGGCCGCGAGGCCGGTCAGCGAACCGACCAGATCGCCATCGACGCAGAACGCCACGCCGCGGCTTTCGACCTGCCGGCACACGCCATCCGGCACCACGTCGGCGCCGCCGTCGGCAAGCACCTGCGCCGCGCTCATGGCCCAGGCATTCCACCACGCCTGCACTACGGCGCCCGCCTTCGCCATGACGGCGTGGCGGCGCGTTTCGCCCATCCAACCAAACGCCTTAGCCGCCACCGCCGCCTCCCGTGCTGGAATACAGCTGCTGCAGCATGCTGTCGGTCACGGTGAGCACGCGCGAGCTGGCCTGGTAGCCGCGCTGCACGATAATCATCTCGGTCAGCTCGCGGGTGAGGTCGACGTTCGACTGTTCCAGGCTGCCGCCCAGGATCTTGCCCAGATGGCCGGAGGTGGCCTTGCCGTAATTGAGCTTCACATCCGGCCCTGCGGTATAGAGCGCGCCGGGACCTAGCTGCAGCAGCTGCTCGTCGGCCACTTCGGCCAGCGCCAGCTGCGGGCCGGTCTTCTTCTCGTTGTCCGAGTAGGTGATCTGCAGCAGGCCAGCACTATCGAAGCTCACCTGCGACATGCCCACCACGGCGTGGCCGTCGACCGCATGCGCACCGATATTGGAGCTCGCGCCGGTAATCTGCGTCGCGCCGGAGAACCCGCCCGGCGTACCCGCATTGAAGGTCACCTGCTGGCTCGCGCCGTTGCCGCTGATGGTGACGTTGAAGCTGTTGAAACCCGGCGTCGGCGTACCGCTGGTATCGAAACGCAGCTCGCCGCTGCCGACCACGTTGCTGCCCTCCTTCACGGAGACCAGCCAGTCGTTGGCGGTGACGGCCTTGTTGTTGGTCAGCGTCACCGTCAGCGTGTGCAGGCCGCCGGAAGCGTCGTACACCTGCAGCCCGGTGACCTGCTGAGTGGTGTCGTTCGGCGAAAGATTGCCGCTGAAATTCACCGAGGTGGTGGCCTGCGGCGGCAGCGTCTGCAGATCGGCAATGCTGAAATCCGCCAGCCCGCCAGCATCGTTGAGCGCGGCCACGCGGTAGCCGGTAACGTCGTCGATCAGCTGGCCGCTGTCGTCGAAACGGAAATGGCCGCCCCGCGTGTAGAACAGATTGCCGTTGTCGTCCCGCAGCACGAACAGGCCCTTGCCCTGGATCGCCGCGTCGGTGCTGGTGCCGGTCTGCTGCGTATCGCCCTGGCCCAGGTCGGTCACGTCCTGCGACAGCGTGGTGCCGATGCCGTCGCCGGCGTTCTCGAAGAACGCAGTCTGGCCGCGGAAGCCCGGCGTATTCATATTGGAAATGTTGTTGCCGATCTTCTCCAGGTCGCGCGAGAAGCCCAGCAGGCCCGACAGGCCGTTGAACAGTGCTTGCATCATGGGCATGGCGCTATTCCTCAGGGCTGCACAAGGGTGATCTGCGACAGGCGCACGCCGGTCATCACGTTGCCGCCGCTGCTGGCGGTCACCGACAGCTGCACGCCGCCAGTGGTGAAGGACACGGCCGTGATCTTGCCGGCGGTGGTCGAACCATCCACGCCGGTGACCTGCACCGGATGGTTGAGCAGGCTGATCGACTGGTCGGTGGACTTCATGCTGAGCAAGTCCTGGATGCCCTGGTTCATCTCGCCATTGAGCTCGATGCCCTCGAACTGCGACAGCTGCAGCAGGAACTGGCTGTTATCCAGCGGCTGCATCGGGTCCTGGAACTGCAGCTCGCTGACGAACAGCCGGATGAAGTCCTCCTGGTTGATCGCCTTGTTGCTGACGCCCGAGGCGGTGGCAGGCGCGCCGAGGACGGCGCCGATCGAATCAACGGCCATGCGGTTCTCCCTTGCCGATATCCTGGTTAACGGCGCCTGCGCGCCAGATGTCCTGTCCGTTGAGCACGATGCGCTGCAACGGCTGGCCCGCACCGCGGGCGAATGAGTGCAATTGTTCGACCAGCGCGCGCTGCTGCGGCGCGTCCAGGCGGTAGTCGCGGATCCACAGCGTGGCGGTGCCGTCGCTGAGGCGCACCATGCGGCGCGCCCATTCAGCGAAGTCGCCGCTGGTGCCGGTGCGCAGTGCGGTGGCTTCAACGGTAGCGCTGCTGTCTCGCTCGATCGGAATAGCCATTCCATCGGTGCGGATGGCAACCGCGTCGGCATCGCTGCCAACCGCCATAGCATCGGCTGATGCGTGTGGCACGGGCATGGCATCGGGTGTCGACGCCAACGCCAACTCCGGCGAAACGCCGCCGGCCGCATGGCCGTCCGCGCCGTCACGGTTGCTGTCGAGCATCGACAGATAACCGGTCGCATGCAGCCCCTGCGGGTAGATCCTTCCCGACATGCCCGCCATCGCCAGACGCACGTCGAGCGGTGCGGCGGCATCGTCGGCGTGAGGCTGAGCATGCTGGCGGCTTTGCGACAAACCATCGGCGCCGCTTTGCTCCGATGCGTGCGACGAACGCACATGCGCCTCGAAATCCTTGCGCGGATTCGGCTTGGGCGGAGCCGGCTTGGCAGGCAATACATCCGGCGTATTGAGCGGCAACAAAGGATTCACTTAGCCGCCCCCCTGCCTAGCCACAGATCCATCAGATCGGCGGCCACCTTGGCTTCGACCGCCTGTTCTGCCTGCTCTCGTGCTTCGGTGGCGCGCTCGCCGGCCATATCTCGCCGTGCGCGGGCCAAGGTCCAGTCCTCCGAAGCTTGCCGGAGCGCCGTTTCGCTCTGCGCCAGCGTGTCGGTGCTGCGCGCAAGGACGGTTTCGGCGGCCATGGCCGCGTCCGCATACAGCGCATAGCGCGCCATATCCGCCGCGGGATGATGCAGAGCCGACTCGCGTGCGCGTTCGAAGGTCTCCAGCGTGGCCTCGTCTCGCTCCTTGATCTCGCGCGCAGCCTGCGCATCCGCATGCGCAGTGGCCAACTGCTGCCGCGCGCGTTCTTCGCGGAAGCGCTCCAGCGCGGCAAGACGGGCCAGGGTCGCGGCGCGATCGCTCATCGGGCGAGGCTCCCCTGGCCATGAAGAATCGACGCCAGCGCCGCATAAGCTTCGTGGCGATCCAGGCTGACGTCGGGCGTCTGCCGCAGGCTCTGCTCCAATGCCGGAGCCAGCTCGACGGCGCGGTCCAACCGCGGATTGGCGCCGCGCTGATACGCACCCATGTCGATCAGGTCGCGCGAAGCTTCATAGGTGGCCAGCAGCGCCTGCGCTTCGGCCACATGCCGGCGCTCTTCCGCCGTGGCCAACCGCCCCAGCCAGCGGCTGACGCTGCGCAGGGGATCCACCGCCGGCAGCTGCCCGCGATGGGACAGATCGCGCGACAGCACGATATGCCCGTCCAGCAGCGCACGCATATGGTCGGCCACCGGCTCATTCATATCGTCGCCCTCGACCAGCACGCTGTAGACGCAGCTGATCGATCCCGAACCCTTGAGCGCACCGCCGCGCTCGGTCAGGCGCGGCAATGCATTGAAGACGGAAGGCGGATAGCCGCGCGACGTCGGCGGCTCGCCCGCGGCCAGGCCGATCTCGCGCTGCGCCATGGCGAAGCGCGTCACCGAGTCCACCATCAGCAGCACGTCCTTGCCCTGGTCGCGGAAGTATTCCGCCACCGCATGCACGGCATGGGTGGCATGCGCGCGCACCAGCGGCGGCTGGTCCGAGGTGGCTGCCACCACCACCGCATGGCGCATGCCCTGTTCACCCAGCGCCTGGGTGACGAAATCGCCAACCTCGCGCCCGCGCTCGCCGATCAGGCCGACCACCACCACGTCCGCGCGCACGTGCCGCGCCAGCATGCCCAGCAGCGTGGTCTTGCCTACTCCGGAACCGGCGAACACGCCCATGCGCTGGCCTTTGCCCATCGGCAGCAGCGTGTCGACCACACGCACGCCGGTTTCCAGCACCGTATCTTCCTCGCGGCGCGACAAGGGATCGATCGGCGCGCGGTAGACCTCGTAATGCGCTTCCGCGGCCAGAGCACCCTTGCCGTCCAGCGGTGCACCGAACGCATCCACCACGCGCCCGAGCATGCCCATGCCCACCGGAATGCGCAGGCTATGGCCCAGCGCACGCAAGCGATCGCCCACGCGCAACCCCGCGGCCTGACCCATCGGCATAAGCAGCACACGGCCATCGCGGAAGCCGATCACCTGCATCAGCAAGGCCTCGGTGCTGCCGGACTTCCGCAACTCGCACAGTTCACCCAGATGCGCATCGGGGCCGATCGCCTCCACCACCAGGCCATTGCTCGCCACCACCTCGCCTTCGCGCACGAACGCGGGCAGCTGGCGCAATTGCTCGTGGAAACGGGCGACCAGGGCGCTCATGCGTGGGCGTCGCCGTCATGGAGTGCGGCGAGCAAGGCATGGCGCAGTTGCTGCGTGCGCGCGTCGAGGCCCGCATCGAAGCGGCCTCGGCGGCTTTCCAGCACGCAGCTGCCCGCCTGCAGGCTGGCATCGGCGACAACGGGGATACCTGGCACCAGCGCCTGCAGCGCCGCCGCATCGGCTTCCGCCACGCGGACGCTGACCACCTCGCTGCCCAGCTCGCGGCGCGCTTGTTCGCACAAGGCCGCGACCAGGCTACGGTCCGCGGCCTTGTCGCCAAGCACGCGCAGCATCGCGGCATAAGCCATCTCGACGGCAGCCGACTCCGCCCAGCGGCGGTCTTCTTCCAGCGCGGCAGTCAATGCATCCGACACCGTGGCGAGGCGTTCGTGCTCGACGCGCAACGTCTGCTGCGCTTCATCCAACGCTGTCTTCGCCTGCTGCTCAAATTCAGTGCGCGCCTGCGCCGCGGCGGCCTCGAACTCCGTCCTCGCCTGGCGCAAGCCATCGCGATAACCCTGTTCGAAACCGAAGCGATGTTCCTCCGCGTCGGCCTCCTCCGGCATGATGCTGGCGAGCGTTTCGCCACGCTCCCCGAACGCGCGCGACTGTCCCTGCACGATATCGTGCCGTGACAGCCGGCGGGCGCCTTTGGTCAAATCCTGGCTCATAGCCACTCCGCGAAGCTACCGGCCTTGCCGGGCCATTGCGCCAGCGCTGCACGCAGCGAAGGCGGCAACGGCTGTATCAGGCGCGCGGCTTCTTCGCGCACCTTGCGGGCGCGCGTCACGCCGAGGCTGTCGAGGTCGACATCCCGATCTTCCGGCTGACGCGCGGCCAGCCAAAGCGCGATCCAGGCGGGATCGACCTGCTTCAAGGCGGCGGGCAGCGCAGTCTGCGTCACCGTCGCTTCCGTTTCCGCGGCCGCGATAGCGGGAGCCGGAATCTCCAGCTCGCCCAACTGGCCGCTCCAGCGCTTCAGTTCCGGCGAACGCAGCACCCTCTGCAACGCGCGTGCGTGCTCCACGGGCAGCTGCTTCAGCAGCCAGGCGCGGTCACCGGGATGCAGCGCCGCGAGCCGCGCGGCGGCTATGCGCAGGCCCTGGGTGTTCATGGACGCTCCGGTGCGTCGATCCAGCGGCGCACGTCCTGCAGCAAGCGCTCGCGTTCCGCGGCGGGCAGCCGCTTCGGCGAACGCAGGCGCGCCATGCCGACACCGGTGCCGAAACACAGCAGGCCCAGCAGGCCGGCCATCGCCCAAGGTGCGCCGGGCGGCAGTTTCGAAGACGCCGCAACCATCTCCGCCGGGCGTGCGCCGCGCTGGCTGGCCACGGGAGGCAGCACGATGGCGGCCTTCGGCGCGGCAGCTACCGCCGCGATATCCAGGCGGTCGCCGCGCTGCGCATCCAGACCGACCGCGGCACCGATCACCGAGGCCAGCTTGGCGCTGGTTACCTCGTCCACCGACGAAGGCAACATGATGCCCAGACTGATCCGCTGCACCTGCCCCGGCGCCACTTCGATCTCTTCCTGCTGGCGGCCGTGCGCGTATTCCAGTTCCGACTCGCCCGCGCTGCTCGCCGCACGGGCGGTGTCGCCCTCCGGACCCGGTGCGCCATGCGTGTTCGACGTCTTCTGCCGCACCAGCAGTCCGTTGCCATCCTTGCCCTGCGCCAGCAGCGTGTCCTTCACCTGCTTGATGCGGTCGTAGTTGAGCTGCACGTTCACCGACACCGCGAACGAAGCCGATTCGCCCAGCGCCTCGCGCAACAGCGCTTCGACGCGCTGGCGCAGGCGCGTTTCCACGCGCGCCTGCTCCTCGCCGCTGTCGCCGGCCGTGCCACCCGACAAGATGGCGCCGCCCTGCCCCAGCACCGTGACGGCATCCGGCGACAGACCATCCACCGCGGATGCAACGAGGCGCTGGATGCCGGTCACCTGCTTGGGCGCCAGCGAGCGCCCAGGCTGCAACGCCAGGCTGACCGAGGCCTTCGAAGGCGAATCCTGGCTTTCGAACATACCCGCGCGGCGCAAGGTGAGATGCACGCGCGCGGCCCGCACGTCCGGAATGGTGGCAATGGTGCGTTCCAGTTCGCCCTGCAGCGCGCGCTGGTAATTCACCCGCTGGGCGAACTCGGTCACGCCGAAATCCGAATCCTTGAACACCTCGAAGCCCACGCTGCCGCCGTGCGGCACGCCTTGCGCGACCAGCTTCATGCGCGCGTCGTAGACCGACTCCTCCGGCACCAGCACAGTGGCGCCGTCGTCGGCGAAGCGGTGCGGCACCTGCAGGCCATCCAGCGCGCCGGCGATTTCCGCGGCGTCGACCTGTTTCAACTCGGTGAACAGCACGCCGTAACGCGTGCGCGTCGACCACCAGGTCAGGCCGGCGGCCAGCACCACGATCAGCAGCAGGCCGATGCCGAATGCGAGGCGGCGCCCATGCGACCAACTGCCCCAGAGCGAACGAAGGAATTCCATGGACGGCTCAGACCTGCATGCTGGTGATGTCGCGGTACGCCGCCAGCACGCGGTTGCGCACCTGCACCACGAACTGGAGATCGATGCGCGCCTTTTCCAGCGCGATCATCACGTCGTGCACCGGCAGGTCCGCGCCGGCGGCCAGCGCACGCGTCGCCTGGTCGGCGGCGTTGAGCTGCTGGTTGACGCCTTCGACGCCTTGGGCCACCAGACTGTCGAAGCCCGGCGCGGTCTGCACCGGCGTGGCGCGCGCGGAAGGAGCGATATCGCCGAGCGCGGCAAGGGGAGCAATGGGTTCGATCATCTCAGCGGCCTCCGATGCTCAACGATTTCAGCAACATGCCATGCAGCGTATTGAAGGCGCGGATATCGGCCTGGTACGCGCGCTGCGCGGACATCAGCGTGGCCATCTCCTGCGCCAGGTCGACGTCCGGGTACTGCACCGTGCCGTCCGGCCCGGCCAGCGGATTGGACGGATCGAGCACGGTCTGCCCGGCGCCATCCGCGCTGGACGCGCCGGCGGCAATGGCCGGCCCATCCACTTCGCGGGTGAACGCAGCCGCCTGCGCCGCGGCGCGCTGCTGCACCGGCATGTCGGCGGTGGCGATGCGCTGGCTGGCCGCCTCCATGCGCATGCGCTCGTAATCCAGGCCGGAACGCGTCACGGCGAACATGGCATCAAGACTCATGACTGCAGACTCATGACTGGTCTCCGCTGAGCGCCAGGCTCATGAGGGCGAACTGGCGCGTAGCCGCTTCCGACAAGGCTTGGTAGTGCGCGCTGGCCAGGGCCAGTTCGGTCACTTCGTGATCCAGGCTGAGCGAGCCGTCGGCGCTGTCGATGCGCTGCGAGGTAGTGCTGCCCAGGCGGGCCGAGGCAAGCGCGCCGGCATCGACGTCGCCACCGTCGGCAACCCGCTGCAGCAGGTCCAGCGCGTCGCCGAAGTCCGCGCGCTGCACGGTGCCGTCGGGCCGGTTGGCAAAGGCCACGTTGTGGCTGGCGATCTCCGCCCGCCGCTGGGCCATGTCCAGCGCAAGGCCGATGGCGCCGAGAGTGACATTGTGATCGGACATCCGTATTCCCCTTACTGGATGAGCAATTCGCCGCGCAACGCACCGGCCGCCTTGATCGACTGCAGCACGGTGATGACATCGCGGGTGGAAAGATGGATCGCGCGCAGCGCGGAAATCAGGTCGCCCACGGTGGCGCCGGTGGGCAGCTGCACCATGCGGGCATCGTCTTCGTTCACCTTGATTTTGGTCTGCGGCACGATGGCGGTGCGGATATTGCGCGAGGGGTCGACAAACACGCCGTCGCCCGGCTGCGAAACCAGGTAGTCGGTCTTGATCGACACGCGCAGGTCGCCCTGCGAAATGGTCACGCTGGCCAGCTGCACGTCGCCGCCGGACACCACCGTGCCGGTGCGCTCGTTGACCACCACGCGCGCGACCTGGTCGGGCTGCACCATCACGTTTTCCAGCGCGGCGATGTTCTGCACCGCGCTGCCGGGCTGGCTGAAATGCACCACCACCTTGCCGGCGTGCGCGGCGCTGGCCTCGACGCCGGGCAGCGTGCGCTGCACCGCCTGCGCCACGCGCGAGGCGGTGGTGAAATCGGGCTGGTACAGAATCAGATTGATGGTGCCGCCCGGCCCCAGCGCACCCAGCGGCGCGGAACGCTGCACGGTGGCGCCTTCCGGTACCAGGCCAGCGGTGGGATGGTTCTTCTGTTCTAGGTTGCCGTGCGACTGCACCTTGTAGCCGCCGACCGAAATCGCGCCCTGGGCCAGCGCATAGACCTGACCGTCAGGGCCATCGAGCGGCGTCAGCAGCAAGGTGCCGCCGCCGAGGCTGCGCGCATCGCCGACCGAGGCCACCGACACGTCCAGCTTCTGGCCGGATTCCGCAAACGCCGGCAGCGTCGCGGTCACCATCACGGCCGCCACGTTGCGGCTGTTCAGATCGTCGGTGGACACGTTGACGCCAAAGTGGCTGAGCGTGTTCGCCACCGACTGCAAAGTGGCGTGGTTGCGGTTGGTATCGCCGGAGCCGGCCAGGCCGACCACCAGGCCGTAGCCGATCAGCGCGTTGTCCTGCACGCCTTCGGCGCGTGCGATTTCCTTCAGGCGCACGCCCACGAAGGTCTGCGTCTGCGCCGAAGCCGCGAACGCAGCCACGGCCAGCAGCACGGCACAGAGCCCGCGCCTCATAGCAACCCCAGCCATTTGCTGACCCTGTAGATGATGCTGCGCTTCTGCGGCTCGCTGACGTCGCCGCGGCCGGTGAATTCGATGTTCGCTTCGCTGATGCGGTTGGACAGGATGGTATTGGAGGAGGAGATGTCCTCCGGCCGTACCGCGCCGCTCAGCGCAATGCGCTGCTTCTCGCCGTTGACCACCACCGATTGCTCGCCGCGGATGCGCAGGGTGCCGACGTCGTCGATGCCGGTGACCCTCACCGCGATCTGCGCCTGCACCGCGCCCGAGCGCGTGGTCTGCCCCGCGCCGCTGTCGCTGCCGGAAAGACCGAGATTGCCGTTGTAATCGTGATGCGTGGTGCGCAGGCTGCCGCCCAGACTCACGTTATTGGCCGAGTCGGTGTTCGCGGCGGCTGACGCGCGCGAAGTCTCCACCACCAGGATGGTGAGCGTGTCGCCCACGCGGTGCGCGCGGCGATCCTCGGCCAGGCCGCGGTAGGTGCGCGGGTCGATCATGCCGCCGCTGTCCTGCGCGCATGCGGCAGGCAGGCCGAGCAGCAGCAGGGCTGCGAATGTGTATTCACGGAACAACTTGCGCCACTCCCCGGTCCGTCACCGTCGCCTTTACGGGTTCGCTGGTACCGGCCACCTGCACCGGCACCGTCTCGCCCTTGTTCGCAGCGCGCATGGCCACGCCCGCGCGCTCCACCGTGATCCCGCCGTAGCTCGCCATCAGGCGTACCTGCTGGCGATTGTCGACGTCGGGCACGTCCTCAAAATCTTCGATGCTGGCCACCTGCCCCGCGCGCACCGGATGGCGCAGGCGCTTGCCTTTGAGCGCATCCGGCGAGGCCAGCGGCGCGGACGAGCCGAGCGCCACGTCCACATTGCGTTCTTCCAGCTGCAGTTGATCGGCCGGCAGCCGCTCGACCACGTCATCGCGGTAAACCCAGGCCTGCCCCGTCGCCGACAGCGCAAAACCCACCGGCACCGTGCGCAGCACGCGACCGCCGCTGCGCACTTCCACCATCGCCGTGAAGCGTGCGCGCGGCCAGCGGCCGGCGATCGGCAGCGCGCGAAATTCCAGCGCGCCCTTGGCGGCCGGCAGGTGCTCCGGACGCGTCGTCACGTCCAGCTGCAAATGCTCATAGCCGTGGCCAAGGCGCTGCTCCACCGCCGCACGCGCTGCCGCCACCGCGCCATCTGCGGCGGCATCGCCGGCGCACGCGGCGGCCGGCGCCAGGCACGCCAGTGCGAGCAAGGTGGCGAGGCGAAGGCTCATCGATTGAGATTGTTGATGGTGTCCAGGATCTGGTCGGTCGCCTGCAGCACGCGCGCATTGAGCTGGTACGCGCGCTGCGCCAGCACCAGCGCGGACATCTCGCCCACCAAGTCGACGTTGGAACCCTCGACATAACCCTGCGACAGCGTGCCGAAGCCTGCATCGCCCGGCTTGCCCACCACCGGGTCGCCCGAATCCGGCGTCACCGCGAAATTGTTGCCGCCGACCGAGCGCAGCGCTTCCGGCGCGGCGAACGTCACCAGCTGCAGGTTACCGACCACGCTGTCCTTGGCGTCGCTGCCGAGCTGCGCATGCACGTCGCCGTTGCTGCTCACCGTGATATGGGTGGCGTCGGCGGGAATCTGGATGCCCTGCGCCAGGCGATGGCCTGCGGCGGTGGCCAGATAGCCGTCGTTGTCCACCTTGAGCTGGCCGGCGCGCGTGTACAGGCGGCCGCCGTCTTCGCCGCTTTCGATTTCGAAGAAGCCCGCGCCCTGGATCGCCAGGTCCCAGGTGTTGCCGGTCTGCTGCAGGGCGCCGTCGATCATCACCGGCGCGGTCTCGCTGATGCGCGTGCCGGCGCCGAGCTGGTTGGCCGCAAGGCCTTGCTGCGCCTGCGCCGGCGTCAGCGCCGACACGTCAGTGAAGGCCACGCGCGAGCGCTTGTAGCCCGGCGTCTGCATATTGGCCAGGTTGTTGGAGATCACGTCGATCTGCTGCTGCTGCGAGTTGAGCCCGCTGGCGGCGATATGGAGTGCTTCGATCATGGCGTCCTCAGGAGTCCTTGCCGATCTGGTCGATACCGGCCACGAGAGCCGTGTGATAGGTGGAAATCGCGTGCTGGATGGAACTGGCGTGGCGCGACAGCTGCATCAGCCGCACCATTTCCTCGCCGGGGTCGACGTTGGAACCTTCGAGCGCGCCCTGGTGCACGCGCACATCGGCGTCCGCGGTGGCGCTGGCGGCGTACATGCCGCCACCCAGCGGCTGCAGCGTGGCGCCGTCGGCCACGTCGACCAGGGCCAGCTGCGCGACCACGTCCTTGCCGTCGTGGATGGCGCCGTCTTCGCCGATGGTTACGGCAGAACTCGAGAGCACGATGGGGCCGTCGGCGCCGAGCACCGCGCGGCCCTGCGCGTCCACCAGGCGTCCGCTGGCATCCAGCGAGAACTGGCCGGCGCGCGTCAGGAATACCTGCTCGTCGCCCGCGCTCACCTGGAAAAAGCCCTGCCCTTGCAGGGCAAGATCCAGCGGTCGGCCGGTCTGGATCAGGGCGCCGTCGCGCTGGTCCACGCGCGTGGGCGCCGCACCCAACGCACCTTCGAAACCTTCGGCGCGCTGCACCGCGCGATAGCCCGGCGTGGTCAGGTTGGCCACGTTCTGGCTCAGCGTGCCCAGCGCGCGCACGTCGGCGCTCAAGTAACGGGCAATCGAGCTGATAGGGTCGCTCACTGGGTCTCCTTATGCCGCGGCCGGCGCCGCCGCGGTGGGCGTCACGCTGCCGAAGGCCCGCACCACGATGGTGCCGGGCAGTTCGTTGATGCCGATCACCGCCACATGCGGCAGCGAGCGCTGGATCAGGGCGCGCACGTGCCGGCGCAGCAGCGACGGGCACAGCAGCACCGGTGAAAGGTTCTTGGCCAGCATCGCGTCGGACTGCCGGGCCAGGCTGCCCAGGAAGCCGTCGAGCATGTTCGGATCGGTCAATAGCATCGAATGCCCCTCGCGCTGGCGCGCCGCCTGCAGCATCGAACGTTCGAATTCCGGCGCAAGGGTCAGCACGTGCAGCTCGCCCTGTTCGTTGCTGGCTTTCTGGCAGATACCCGCGCCCAGGCGCTCGCGCACTTTCTCGGCAAGGTCCTCGGCCTGCTTGCTCACCTTGCCGGCGTCCACCAGCACTTCGAAGATGGTTTCCAGCTGGCGGATGCTGACCAGTTCGCGCAGCAGGATCTGCAGCACCTTCTGCACGTCCGTATAGCTCAGGACGGTGGGCACCAGTTCGTCGACCAGACCGGCCTGGCGCTCCTTCAGGCGCAGCGCAAGGCGCTCGACTTCGGCGCGCGTGAGCAGGTCCGCCGCGTGGCGCTTGGCCAGTTCGTTGAGGTGGGTGACCAGCACCGTATCCGGATCGACCAGGGTGTAGCCCGCGCCGCGCGCGTACTGGCGCGCATCCGGCGAAATCCATTGCGCCGGCAGTCCGTAGGCCGGATCGCGCGTTTCGCGGCCTTCCAGCTTGGGCCGCTTGCCGCCCGGGTTGATCGCCAGCACCGCATCGAAATGCAGCTCGCCCTGCCCGATGCGGTTGCCGTTGAGCAGCACCTGATACTGATGTTCGCCCAGCGTGCCCGCGGTGGCTTCGCGCGTCATCACCGGCGGCAGCACGAAGCCGAAGTCCAGCGCGAACTGCTTGCGCAGGCTCTGCATGCGTTCGTTGAGTTCCGCCGCGCGGTGCTGGAAGACTTCCTTCACGGCCGCGCCCAGGCGCAGTTCGAGCGGGTCGATCTGCAGACTGCGGTAGAAATCCTCTTCGCCCTTGGGCTTCGCTTCGGGCGTGTCCGCTTCGGTTTCCGCGGCGGATTCAGTGGATGCGCTACGCCTTGCCAGCCAGATCATCGCCGCGATGCCGGCCAGCACGAAGGCCACCGGCAAGACCGGCAGGCCGGGCAGCAGCATCACGATAAACAGCGTGATGCCCACCACCATCAAGGTGCGCGGGTTGGACAGCACCTGCTTGGCGATCTCGCCGCCCAGCTCCGCATCCGACGCGGCGCGCGTGATGATGATGCCGGTCGCCACCGCGATCACCAGCGATGGGATCTGCGTGACGATGCCGTCGCCCACCGTCAGCAGCGTGTAGCGGTGCACGGCCTCGGTCCATGGCATCCCATGCTGGAGCATGCCGATGGACAGGCCGCCGATGATGTCGATCAGCAGAATGACGATGCCGGCGATGGCGTCGCCCTTGACGAACTTGGTGGCGCCGTCCATCGCGCCGTAGAAGTTCGCCTCGCGCTCGATCAGGGAGCGGCGGCGGCGGGCCTCGGCCTCATCGATCAGCCCCATGTTCATGTCGGCGTCGATGCTCATCTGCTTGCCGGGCATGCTGTCCAGGGTGAAGCGCGCGGCCACTTCCGCCACGCGCTGCGCGCCGCTGGTCACCACCACGTACTGCACCACCACCAGGATCAGGAACACCACCAGGCCGATCACATAGTTGCCGCCCACCACATAGCTGCCCACCGCACCGATCACATGGCCGGCGCTGCCGCCGTTGAGGATCAGCCGCGTGGCCGACACGTTCAGCGCCAGGCGGAACAGCGTGGTGATCAGCAGCAGCGACGGAAAGGTGGAAAAGCTCAGCGGCGAGTCGGTCAGGAAGGTGATCAGCAGCACCAGCAAGGCGATGCTGAAGTTCACGATCAGCAGGAAATCCAGCAGCCCCGGCGAGACCGGCACGAACAGGATGGTGAGGATGAAGATCATCGCGCCGACCAGCGCGAGATCCCGCCTGCCATCCAGCAGCTGGCGCAGCAGCCCCTTCATGTATGCACCTTGTGGCCCGGGCGCGACATCACCCAGCGGTAGACGGCGCCGACCTCGCCATAGCGTTCGGCCGGCACGCTCTCGTCCAGCGCGCATTCGCGGAACAGCGCACGGGCCAGCGCCGGCGAGCGCACGATCGGCACGCCATGCCGCGCCGCCACCTGGCGGATGCGCGCGCTGAGCCAGCCGCTGCCCTTGGACAGCACCACCGGCGCGAGCATGCGCGAGCGGCGGTATTGCAAGGCCACCGCCACGTGCGTGGGGTTGGTCACCACCACGTCGGCGGACGGCACGCGCGCCACCGACTGGATGCGCTTGAGCATGTCGCGCGCGAGGCGGCGGCGCTTGGAGCGGATGGCCGGGTCGCCTTCGCGGCGCTTGTGTTCGTCCTTCAGCTCGCGGCGGCTCATGCGCAGCTTGCGGATGAATTCGCGGCGCGAGAACAGCAGGTCCAGCACCGCGATCAGGCCGAATACGAACAGCAGCCATTTGGCCAGATGGCCGAACAGGTCCGCCAGCTCCGCCGGAATCGCCGACGGCGCCGCGCCCGCGGTAGCCATCAGTGGCTGCCACAGCGCATGCGCCATCCACGCCAGCACGGCGGCGAGGATGCCCAGCTTCAGCAGCAGGCGGCCCAGGTCCCACAGCGTGCGCAGCGAGACGATGCGCTTGAAACCCTTGACGGGATTCAGTCGCGAAGCGTCGGGCTTCAATGGCTGCGTCGAGAACATCGGCCCGGTCTGCAGCAGGTTGGCGGCGATGGCGGCGATGACCAATGCAAAGATCGACGGCGCCAGTGCATGCCACACCGGCGCGAACGCACCGCCCAGCCAATGCCACAGTCCGGCACCGGGCGCCGGCGCCGCACCGGCCATCGCCAGCGAAGCGCGCACCGCATCGGCCATGGCGCGGCCGATGCCGGCCAGCCCCGCGATCAAGGCGAAGCAGAACACCGCCAGGCAGATCACCGCCGTCAGCTCGGTGCTGCGCGCGGCCTGCCCTTTCTCGCGCGCTTCCTGCAGGCGGAACGGCGATGGCTGTTCGGTCTTGTCCTGGTCTTCGGCCATCTCAGCCCCGGACCATGGATTGCGCGCCGGCCAGGCCGTCCGCGAACAGCCGCCCCAGCAGCGCCGGCGCCAGGCGCAAGGAACCGGCCAGCAGCACCAGCACCGTCGCCACCTTCAGCGGCAAGGCAAGGAAATAGATATTCGCCTGCGGCATCGAGCGGCTGGCGAAGGCCACCGCGATATCCACCGCGAACAGGCCCAGCACGACAGGTAGCGTCACCATCAGGCCGAGCAGAAATTGCGAGCCGAGCAGGTTCAGCAGTGCTGTGAGCGAGGGCGCATGCGCTGCAGCGCCTAGCGGCACCCAGCGCACCGAGGCGACCAGGTGGCGCAGCAGCAGCAGATGGAAACCGAGCGCGAAGAAGGTGAGCGTGCCGGCCAGCGACAGCACCGTGCCGAGCAGCGAATCGGTGCCCTGCAAGGCCGGATTGAACAGGTTCGCCGAGGCCAGGCCCGCCTGCACGTCGAGCATGCGCGCGGAGAAACCCAGCGACGCCATCGGCAGCATCACCGCCAGCCCATAGCAGGCGCCGACCAGCAATTCGGAACAGGCCGCCAGCACCAGATCCGCCGGCAGCGCCGACGGCGCGGCAACGCCGGTGAGCAGCCAAGACAGCGCCAGCAGCAGGATCGCGCGCACGTGCAGCGGCGCCCACGCGAACGGCGTAAACGCCGGCATCAGCAAGACGGGGACGAAACGCAGCGTGGCCAGCATCCAGGCCACCACGGCAAGCTGCAGGCCGATCATGCCGATCCCATGCCTCCGGCCATGCCGATCACCTGCCGGGCGAATTCCACCACCACGGCCATCATCCACGAGCCCAGCAACAGGAACAGCGCCACCACCAGGATCAGCTTGGGGATGAAGGTGAGCGTCATCTCCTGGATCTGCGTGACCACCTGGAACACCGACACCAGCAGGCCCACCAGCAAGGTGCCGAGCAGGATCGGCGCGGACACCTTCGCCGCGGTCAACAGCATCTGGGCCAGCAGGTGCATGCCGGTATCGGCGTCCATGCTCAGGCGCGTCCGGCCGGGCGCAGGCGCGCCTGCAGCTGCTGGATGAAATCGACCGGGCGGCGCGTGGTGTCCATGCCCGCTTCGGCCAGGATGCCGTCGACCATCGCCGCCGCCTCGCGGTCGCGCCCTTCCGCGCTCCACAGCAGGCTTTGCGCGTAGCGGGCGTTGCGGCTTTGCGGGTCCAGGCGCAGCGCGCGCTTGATGTCGTTGCGCGCATCGTCGGCATGGCCGTTCAGCGCATGCACCAGGGCGATGCCGCCGTGGGATTCACCGAAGTTGCGGTCCAGATCGAGCGCCTTGCTGAAATGCGCGTACGCCTGGGCCGGGTTGCCGAGCAGAAGATCGCACCAGGCCAGCGCGTGCCAGGTGCCGATGTGCTGGCTCATGCGGTCCGTGGCGCGGCTGAGAAAAGCATGCGCGGCAGGCACGTCGCCATTGAGCATCAACGCTTCACCGGCACCGGCGAGTGCGCGGCCGGCTTCCGGCTGCGTGGCCAATACCTGGGCGAAGGACTGGTAGGCGGACTGGGCATCGTGCGACCACAAGCCGAGCGTGCCCAGCGTGGTGAGTGCGTCCGATTGCGCGGCGTCGATGCTGAGCGCGTGCTGCGCGGCATCGCGCGCATCGGCCACCTGCGCCAGGTCGAGGTAAAGCATCGCCAGCAGGCCCCAGGCCTCGGCATGCCGTGGATGGTTCTGCACCACCGCGCCGGCGACGGCCGCCGCGGCTTCGTACTGCTGGCGGTGCTGCAGCAGGCGGGCATGCAGCAGGGCGATCGCCGGTTCATCGGGCGAGCGCGGCAAGACGGAGGCAAGTACGCGTTCGGCGGCATCGAGCCGGCCCGCGCCCAGCAGCGCGAACGCAAGATCGTGGCGAACGGCGACGCTGTCGGCGCCGGCTTCGAGGCAGGCCACCAGCGCATCCGCGGCCACCGCGAAGCGGCCACGCGCCAGCTCGCATCGTCCTGTGCGGAAAAGGAAATCCGGGCGTTCGCGCAATGCGGTCGGCACGCTGTCGAGCGTGCTTTCGGCCTCGTCGAGCAGACCATGGGCCAGCAAGGCATCGACCAGATCGATCACGATCAGGTCATTGCCCGGGTCCTGGCGATGGAAATCCCGCAGTTGGATCAGCCTGTCCATGGCGACCTCCCGTTTGACCACTCCCTGTCACGAACGGCGGCGCCCGCAGGCACCACGACGAACCGGTACGACACTTCCCCTCCAACGACCCTTTCCAAGGCCGGCACTGCGTCCCCTGAACAACCGCCAGATCCCTATCCATGCGGCACGCCAAATCAGCATAGGGGTGAAGGAAATGGCATAGCAAGATCAACTTTGTGGCGTTTTTGGTTCACAAATGACCGAAAGAAAATGTGATTTATATCGTGAAGAAAATGTCTAAGAAGCTCCGTTTATCGGGTGATTGATTCGGCAACTTCTTTTGCTTGTTATAAATTTTTGTGTCGTTATTTCTTGCGACCGCATCAGGGCGCGACGCCACAGATGAATGATTTCTTGCACCAGGCTTTCCTGTTTTAGCGACTTTGGGTCATTTGGGCATGGGCAGGGATTTCAGCACTTGTATGCAGTGCAGCAATCGACGGAACATCGCGCACGCGTGCAAAGCGCCCTTCCCCAAACAACTCCTGTCTACTGGAATATCAAGCCACGTCGCGGGGTTTCGCGGCCTCGAATTGGGCTGAAATTACGCGGCGATAATCGACAGAATTAATCCAGTAGAAAATACAAATAGCCCTTGAAATGACGCAAACAAACTTTCCCCAACGCCAGATTCGCGCGCTTTACAACGAGCACACGCTCCGCGTTTATCAGGCCTATTCCCACGCCATCGCCGACAGCGCCCTCGCCCACCAGACCTTCGTCTCGCCACCGTTCAACATCCCCGATCTTAGTAAATCTCTAATGGAACTCATATATTCACCAGACAGACAAAGGGGCCGGAGGTGGTTAAGCGCTTACTCGAAACGATGGCGCCATCTGACATGCCGTAAAGAAGGATGCTGATGTCGCCAGCTTTTGTCATCGCCAAATATCTGCATATCAGTTCATCGAAGAACTCAGCATGCCTCGCGGACTGCGCCTACTTGAAGTATGAGCGCGAGCTGGGAGACAAAGGGGCCGGGGGTAGTTAAGCGCTTACTCGACTCGCCGGAAGCGCTCGATATGAGGCAGCCGAAGTTGAGATTCTGGCCACCGCACTTAACTACCTCCGGCCCCTTATTGCGCCCCTTTATCATACACGTCCATTATTGCGCTTTTTCAGGTGGCTCTGGCTGACTCTCCGTCCAGTTCCAGCCCGTCTCGCTAATTATGAGGTCCTCAAAATCGCAAGATGCAGTAACAATCCTCCCCCCACTCCTGATTTGCCGAATGAGTGCCGCAACCCTCAACTGGAAACCCATAACCTGCTCATCCAACTCGTCCTCCGCCACTATTTCGACATAGTACTTCGATGCCTCAATAAAATCGTAAGGTTTCTTATTTAGCCGCGACGGGTCAAAGTCTTCATTATTGTAAACCAGCAAACTAACATTCATGCCCGAAAAAATATTCTTTCCAGATTCATAGACCGCCCCTTTTACCGCATCAATGACCTCATTCGTATCTATGTACAACATGCAAGAGAACTGATCCATTAAAACATCCCTAG
The DNA here is from genome assembly GCF_049532885.1 of Dyella marensis. Taxonomy (NCBI): domain Bacteria; kingdom Pseudomonadati; phylum Pseudomonadota; class Gammaproteobacteria; order Lysobacterales; family Rhodanobacteraceae; genus Dyella; species Dyella marensis. The sequence continues at coordinate 2,333,818 of NZ_CP064029.1, read as the reverse complement.
AATCCGAACGATAAAGGCGTTTGCGGGCCATTATCAAAAGCGCCACCCTCTTGAATGACAGTAATTTGAACCTTGTCTTCCGGAATGTCTAAGGTTCGCGCAATAATTGCCTTCATCGCCGTCAGTTTTGCCTCACCCGCAAATATCCTACCGTTTTGGATGGCGGCGGTGCGAGACCTAAATTTAGCGCCCTTGGGTCAGGACTGCCGAATCGCTGGGCAACCAGTTCATCGAAACGCTCAGGGGAAACACGGATCCCAAAGTCAAAGTCCGAATTAGACAAAGGGGCCGGAGGTAGTTAAGCGCTTACTCGAAACGATGGCGCCATCTGACATGCCGTAAAGAAGGAGGCTGATATCGCCAGCTTTTGTCATCGCCAAATATCTGCATATCAGTTCATCGAAGAACTTAGCATGCCTCGCGGACTGAGCCTACTTGAAGTATGAGCGCGAGCTGGGTGATCAACGACTCCAAGCGATGGTCAAAAAGGGCTTGGGCAGCCAGCATCTGTACGGCCAAAGGGCCAGCCGTCAGCCTCAAGAGGCAACCGAAGTTGACATTCCGGGACTGCGTATAACTACCTCCGGCTCCTTATTCGCTCTTCAACGTCATGGCCTCAACCCCTTCAAAGCCCAGGTCCCGCAAGCGCTGAGCGAGTTCGATGGAGTAATCCAAGTAACCTCGCTCGTTTATAGACTTTTCAGTAAAAAAATTCTTCCCGAGTATGTCGAGAGCATCGTCAAGCTCGATGATCGACTGGCGAGTCCTATGCGTAAACTCGAGTATGTAGATGTCTGACACCTCACCCTCTGGAATTCCGAATAACACGAATTCCAAACCTATTTGACGCCAAGCCTTTCATCGACCTCAATGAATCTCAACAGCTCGTCGAAAAAAGCAGTGAGGCCGTGATCAGCCTTAAGGTCGTCCCGAATATCTTTCATCAAGCCATAGAATTCGGCGAACTCACCAGCGCTTAGTTCATCTGCGCTGATCATGTTCATACCGAAATCATCTATAGACTCAAGAAGCCCCCTCGCTACAGGTGACGTCGACACGCGCGCACGAATTGCACTGGTAATGCGTGCAAAGTCTACCGTCCTTACGTCGAGCGATTTTTGCTTGCTAAGAATGATGGTTCCGGACATTTCAATGCACCAAATAGATGACTTTTTTCTGAGAAGACACAGGAAGATTGTTCACGAAATCAAACAACGTCCCCCGGTTCGTCGGCGTTAAGAAGCGGGTATCAAACGGCATCATATCAACGCCGTTAGGCGCGGCAAGCTTATCGGCAAACGATTGAGAGAACTTTGGGAATGTCTTATCAAAATACATATTGATCTTATCGGCCTGAGCAAAGCTATCTGGCGTAAGCTTGAAATCAATACGGGCCCCAGAGAAGTCCCCTGACGTCACCAGGTAGTCGGCACTCGTGCCGCTTGGGGCGCGCTCCAAAGTTCCACCCAAATAGTTTTCCATCTCAGCTGCTGCCCCAGCTTCGCCGGGCGCATACGCTGCTCTATCTCCGTCTATAACGTTCAAGCGTTGCTGGGCGGCGATGTCAACTGGATCACGCGCAAAAAGGGTAGTCGGCCCAGAAGGGTTCATTTGGAAACCAGTACGACCAATCGCTTCGGCGTTGCCAGCATCAGCAATCGTGTTTGGAACACTTCGAATTGTAATCCTCTGAGCCGAGTCTTCCGCAAAATCAAACTGCCACGCCCCCTCAGGCCTGGCCATCCAGGTATCCACCGTCGCCAGTTCCGCCTGCCTTTCCGACAGACTCATCGACGACGAGAACCATGGCCCACGTGCTGAAAGAACACTCTCCGCCAATACTTCCCTTACAGCCACCTGCCCGGCGCTCTCTAAGCCAAAGACGGGCGCCGTGACCACACTCACGCCCAGCTCCAAGCGGTCGTTCTTCACCTCCATACCCATGCGGGATCCTTGGGTAAACGGATTGATCCCCTGCAACGTCACGCCATTGTCTTCTGCCGTCAGCGCCGCCCAATAGTCTCCCAACCTCTTGAGGACTCCAGGTGCGGCAGTTAACCCGGGCATGGCCACTACGGGAACACCATTTGCATCTCGCGGCGTACTATGAGCCATCACCTCCGCGTTGTCGTACATCGCGTTCCAGGGCGTATAGGGAGTCGCCCTAAAGCTCGGCTCCTCGCTGCGACCCGTCAGGCTGGACACCAGATTCGACCACTGGAACGCCACGCCAGGCATGGGCATGGCTCCGACTTGCGGTTCCGTGCCCAAAGCAGCTTGCAGGCTGACCGGATCGCCGGATCCCAGGAAGGTATCCGACACATCAGCCGTCACGCTTACCCCCTCAAGCTCGCTTATCGCCGGCATGGCATAAGGAACCCCCTTCCAAGCCACGCTCGAAGCCCCACTCCAATCCGGCGTTCCGGTGAACCAGGTGTAGTTATCCCGACTTAGTCCGTCAAACGCATAGTTACCAGACTCTGCCGGCATAGCCGGACCACCAGCACCCACCCACGAGCCGTCCGGCGTCTCCAGGAAGTTCACGTATGGACCCGACGAACCATTCAGGTGCATGGCGGAGTAGGCAATGGCGCCTTCAGACGTGCGTACTTGATTTGCCACAAGCGCGGTATTCGTCACGCCATAGCCATTCCCAGGCGCTGCTTGTGCATAACGTTCATCCACGGCCGCAACCTGAGGAGAGTCATCCATCGCGCTCTGTGCTCGCAACTCATAAGCGAGCTCGTCCTGTCCGGCCTGAGAGTTCCATAGAGTGAGGGGATTCATGGAGTCATAAGCCGCGACTTGCGTAGGCAGGCCAATGGCAAGGCCACTTTGCCCACCTTGACCATTCCACCTCGACAGCGGATTCATCGGGTCATAAGCACCTCCGACCGAAACCTGCTGACGGGACGCCCCTGACGGCTCATCCGCCTGCGCGCGCAACGGGAACTCGGACGTCACCCCCATGGCTAACGCATTGCCCGCCACATCCTCACCGATCTGCTGCCAGCTCGGCACATGGTTGTCCCCCAGCGCGGACCCCGTCACTTTCCGCACCACATCGCCAAGGGCACGCGATTCAAGTCGCTGCAGATAATCGCTATCGCCGTATTGATTGATCCCCATACTGGCCACGGTGTCGCCCAGCGCGCCGCTCGTTCGATTCGCAAGACTGTTGGACACCAGCCCCGCCCAGCTGAAATGCGTCGGCTGGCCCGTGATCTTCGAAGCAATCACATCATCGGCATAGCTCCCCGCCCCCTGCAGTGCTTGCCCCCAGCCGTTCAACACCGGCTGCCCCGCGCTGTCCACGCCAGCGGTGAACGCCGTACTGCCCTGCAATCCAGAAGTCACGCCCGCCGTCGCCGCCGCACTCAACGCGCTTTGCCCGACCTCGCCCCAGCTGAAGCCCTGATGGACGCCGGTGATATCGCCGGCAATCTGACCGGCCGCGTTGCCGGCGGCCGCTGCCGCCGCGGCCGAGGCCACCGATACCGCCGCCGCCGTCGTTGCGGTCACTTCCACGCCGGCGGCAGCCAGCTGCTCATACAGAAAACTACTGACCTGGGGACCGGCGTAGTACGTCACGATCACCACCACCGCAATCACTACGATCATCGCCAACGCATTGCAATGATGCTGACTCGGCGGCGGCGGCGGCGCGATCGTCGGCAGACTCGGTGTGGTGCTGCCCGTGATATCACTCGGGTTGTACGGCTTGAACGTCGTCGCATCATTGACGTTCGTGCTCACCACCGGAATCGTCAGATCCTGGCCAATGCTCAAGTCATTGTCGCTACTCATGGCGTTCGCTTGAGCAATGACATACCAGAGACTGGCGTTGCCATAGACCGCCTGCGCAATGCTCTTAAGCGTATCCCCCGCCTGCACCACATACCCGCCCGGGCCACCCTCGCTACTACTGAACGCAGTAACCCGATCCAGCACATTCAAGGTGCCACCTTCGTCGTACTGGGCCACCTGCTCGCCCATCACATACACGAAGTGCTGGTTCTGATGCCCCGGATTCGCCCCCTGATCAATGGTCGAACCATTGGCCGTGCCATCCCGGCGACTGACGATCTGCCCATTCCCGTCATACCCGAACACCCGCACCGTATCCCGCACCGTGCCGCCGGCATATTGCGTGTGCTGCGCGATGGCCACGCGGTTGCCGCGGCTGTCGTAATAGCTCTCGTCCGTGGTCGGACGTACGTTCGGCGTATTGGAGATGTTCTGGCCGGTAGTGGCGGCCTCCAGGTAGCTGTCCTTGCGCAGATAGGTGATGGTGTACTGGTCGACGCGTCCGCCCGCATCGCGGTACTGGTACGACACGACATTGCCCATCGCGTCGTAACCGGCCGAGGCATTGGCGCCGGCATAGACCACCGCATTGTCGAGCGTCAGGCCACCATACGTGGTGTCGTCCGGGCCCGGCAAGGTGGTGGGCAGGTTGTCCGTGCCCGAGCCGTCCCAGCCGCTGAGGCGCGTAAAGTTCTGCTGCTCGGCCAGGCGGCCGACGGAGTCGTACCGGCTGACCGTAGCGCCGGAAAGCCTGCCGCCCACATCCGCACCAGTGCCGGTGTTACCGTCGATGTCATCCGGATCGCCCTTGGTGTTCGGGCGCTGATCCAGCGTGGTGCCCAGCGCATAGAACTGGTTGATCACCAGCACGTGCCCGGCCGCGTCGTAGCTGCGCGTCTCCGCGATGCCGTTGAAGCTGCCGCCGGCGGTGATGTCCACCGCATAGTCCGCGCGCACCATTTCGTTGCGGTCGTCGTAGTGCGAGCTCTGCACCAGCGTGTGGCCAGCCGCGTTCACCGTGGTACGCGTGACCACATTGCCCACCGCGTCATAGCCAAGCGCATAAGAAGACGAAGATGCAGTGACGACGATATTGCCGTTCTGCAGCGCACCTGCCGACACCTGCACGCGGTTGACGCCATCGTAGGTGTACCAGGCATCGACCGTGGTGCTGCCGCTGGTGGCCGTCACCTCGCGGCGGTTGCCCGCAGCGTCGTAGCGATAGGTTTCGTCCAGCGTGGTGGTGCTGGTGAGCACGTCCGTCACTACCACGTGGCTGATGCGGTTGTGGCTGTCGTAGGTGGTCTGCGTCACCGTGTGGATCGACTTGCCGTTGCCGTCCTTGGTGACGACCTCCTGCCGCGTCTGGTTGCCGTTGGCGTCGTAGCTGTAGCTGTAGACCGAGCCGTCGGCGAAGGTCTGGGTGGCGAGCTGGCCGTTGGCGTAGTAGGTGTTGGTGGAGCTGTTGGGTGAAGTGGCGGCGGTGACGTAAGGCGGCACCGATGCGTTCTGCGGCGTCGGTGACCAGTTGTCGCTCTCGCCCAGCAACAGGCCGCTGGACTGGTCGTAGCTGTAGTTGTAAGCGGCGCCGCTCATGTCCACGTGATGGACGACGCGGCCGTAGGCATCGCGGTCCCAGGTCTCGCTGTCGCCATTGGCATTGATCTGGCTGATCAGGTTGCCGCTGCGGTCGTACACGAAGGTGTTCTGGATGACGCCCGTGGGTACCTGCGGGACGTACTGATAGTTCCACACCGCCGCGTCGAAGGAGGCCGCGCCGATGCCGTTGGCATAGCCAAAAACGGCCAATGCCGCATAAGCCGCGCCCGGAGGTGCCGACGCCGTGACGGAGGAGTTCTTCCAGGCACCGCGGCGATCCGTGCTTATGAGGTTGCCCTGGCTAGTGCTGATCAGGTTGCCGGATGCATCGAACCACTGGATGGCCACCGCACCCGCAGCAGCGGCGCCGGAAGGAGACAGGTATAGCGACACCTGCACCGACGCGGAAATGGTCTGCCCCGCCGTGACCGGTACATGGTCGCGGTTGACCATGTAGCCGCTGCCATTGCCGCCATAACCGCCGACCCAGGAACCGTTGGAGGTGTTGTCCTGCGTATGGATGGACCAGCCGGCTCCCTTGTCCCAGCCGCTGTCGCCGTTCTCGAAATCCGGATTGGTCGGCTGCGGCGTGAAGGTGCCATTGGGCAGGCTCACCACCAGCTGGCCATCCGGCGCGAGCATGATGGCGCCGGCCGGGGGCACGTAATCCATCGACACGCCGTAGCAATAGACGCTGCTGGCGATGTTGTAGTTGATCGCGTTGATCCCGAATCCCATCCAGGCCGCGCCCGCCGGAGCCGTCGCCGTCTGCGTGGAATAGCCGATGCCCCGCCCCGCGGAAAGGATGTCGTTGTTGTAAGGCGCGCTGATGAAATTGCCGTTGGCGTCGAACCAGAGGATCTGGACCGCTCCGCCGCCATGTTCGCCGATCACCTGGAACTGGCCACGGGCGGTGACCGTCTGCCCGGGCACCACCGGCACGCGATTCAAGTTGGTCATCGCGCCGGCGCCGCTGGCGGTCTGGCCCGAGAAGCAGGCGGTCGAGCCCACCGAAGACCAGCCTGGATCCGCCTGCCAACCGTTCAAGCCATCGCTGAAATTCGGATTGGTCGGCTGCTGCGTCCACGCCTGGCCGACCCCGCCATGCTGATTGGCCTGGCTGGCGGCGCGCTGCGCCGCATCCTGGCTCCAGATCACCCGGCCCTGGCTGTCGTAGCCGTAGTAGTTGGCGTGCTTCGCCGCATTGGTCGCATCGCCTGTCTGCAGATAGGCGGCACCCAGGCCGTCGTAGCTGATCAGGCGATTGCCGGCTTGATCCAGCACGTAGGCCTGCTGCCATACCGCAGAACGCGTAGTGCCGTCGGCCGACAGCTCGAAGTCGCCCTGCTGCACCGTGCGGCCGAGATTGTCGAGATTCTTGAAAGTGATATGGCCGGTACCGCTCTGCTCAGCCACCTCGCGGCCGTAGAGGTCATACGCGGTGTACGAGGCCGCGCCGGTGCCATCGACCGTCTTCACCACCTGGCCGACTGCATCGTAGATGGTGCGGGAAGTGTTGCCGTTCTCGTCGATCGACAGCGTCAGATTGCCATCGACGTCATAACCTGACGTCTTCACCGTGGTGGTGGTGGTGCTGTTGCCGTGAGCGTCCACCACCGCAACCGCCGCCCCCGTTTGGGTGAGGACCTGATTGCGTTCGCTATAGGTATAGGTCGTGGTCTGACCCGTTGCATCGGTGGAACTGACGACATTGCCCCAGCGGTCGTAGCTGGCGGCAAGCGCGGCATTGCTGCCGCTGGCGGCGCTGTTGCTGGGAGCTTGTACGGCAGTGGCGCGGCCGTCCAGGTCACGGGTGTAGAACGTTGTCGCCGTGCCCGTGCCGCCAGTGAGCGGCACGGTGTCGGTGATGAGCTGGCCGGCGAGGTTATAGCCGTAGGTGTGCACTACGCCCGTCTTCGGGTCGGTCACCGTTACCGCGCGACCCGCCTCGTCATAGACGGTAATGCCGTTCAGCGTGACGCCATCGCCGGTGCCGATCGCTTCGCCGAAGGCGTTGTAGGCCGTCGAGGTGGCGAGATCCGGCGCGAGGGCGCCAATGCGCTGCACGCTGGTCGACAGCAGATGGTCGTCCAGATCGTAGGTGCTGGTCGAAACGATATGGGTGGTGCTGCCGTCGTTGCCATCCTGCGTCCAGAACGTCTGCCGCAGATGGCCGGCGTTGTCATAGGTCATGTACCTGGCCTTGCTGGAAGACCAGTCGACCAGCTCGCCCGAGCCCACGGTCAAGGTCGCCGTAGCGTGCCCCTGCCCGTCGTAGCGGGAATACGTCATCAAGGTCTGGCTTCCGTTCATGGAAGCCTGCATCGTCAGCAGACGATTGCCGAAGGCGTCGTAGTTATAGGTCACCCACTGCGAGGTGTTGATGTACAGCGAATCGCTGGTCAGATCCAGCGCAGGATTCGCCGCCAGCAAGGCCTGCCAGTTCGACACCAGCACCTTTTCCTGCGGGCTGCTCACCAGCAGGATCCGCCCCAGCGCATCGTATTGCGTGGTGATCGTACGCCCGCCCTGCGTCGTCATCATGACCCGGCCTTCGCCGTCGTAGACGTAGCTGGTGGTCACGAAACCATGGACCGTGGCGCCGCTGGCATCGACGTAAGTCCGCAGGACCGATTCGCTGCTCTTCTGGCCCAGGCTGTTGTAGGTGCAGGTCGAGGTGCGATCGGCGCCCGATGCGCCGGGCAACGCGGGCGGCGCACCGCCAGCCACCAGGCCGGCCGTGGCGATGGGTGTCGCCCACTCGGTGGTCGATACGGCATCGCCGTACGCGTCGTAGGTCCAGCTGGTGACGTAGCCCTGAGGATCGACCGAAACGGTCTTGTGGCCGAGCGCGTCGTAGTAATTGAACGTGGTCGCCCATACCGCGTCCCCGGAGGCGGGATCGCCCTCCACCAGGGTCGACTGGCTCGAGAGATTGCCGTAGGCGTCGTAGGTGTACGTGGTGACCGGCGAGCCGGTGGCGGTGCTGCCGTCGCTCCTGGTGTATGTCACCGCGGGCTGGGTGACGGCAACCTTGCGACCGAGGCGGTCGTAGGTGGTGACGATGGAGCGGTCGTCCGAAGACGTGGTGAGCTCGGACTGCAGCTGAGAGAGGGTGAGCGGATTGTCGGCGGACCAGGCGCCCTCCGACATTGCCTGAAGATCGAGCGCATTGGCGTAGCGCGTTACGACAGTCTGGTTGCCATGGACGTCGTACTGGTAGCCAGTGACATAGCCGCTCGCGTCGACGGTGTAAGCCAGGCGGTCGTCGGCCGTGTAGATCGCATAGGTGTGGCGGCCCGCGGCATCCTTGGTGACCAGCAGATGGCTGTTGTCGTCGTAGGTGGCGTAGGTCCACTGACTGGTGGACGTTTCGTCTACGGCGTGAGTGGTTGGGTTGTAGATATTCGCAGGGGACTGGTCGACGGTCAGTACGCTATGGCCTTGATAGTCGTTGTTGTACTGGAGGTAACGCGCCGCATACTGGCCGTCATCCACCGTGGACCGTGTGAGAAAGCCATCTGCGTCGTACTCGTACGTGGTGACGATGGGGCGCCAGTCCATGGTGTATTGGCCATCGACGATACGCCCGACCACGACGGATGGACTCGTCTGCTGAATGAGGTTTCCGCTGCTGTCGTATTGATAGAGCCAGGTCTGGCCGTCCTTATTGGTAAAGGAGGTCTTGAGGCCCCGTGTGTCATAGGTATAGGTGCCGCTTACCGAGCCGGACAGTGAATCCAGCGTCTTGATCACGTTGCCGGCTGCGTCGTAGACCAGGCCGCTGGCCCGGACATCCGATGCACCCGGGTTGGCCTGCGCGACAGCCGCACTCACTCCGCTCGCATCCCATGTGGAGGGCGCGATGGCGTTGGCGTAGGTCAGCGTCCAGGCCAGCCGCCCATCGCCGTCGTAGCGCTTTTCGGTGACGTAGCCATTGGCATCGATGCCATAGGCCTCCCGTCCGGCGCCATCGTAAACATGGCGGGTGATATGCGCGCCGCTCGTCGCCACGAGCTGTGCCACAGCGTCTGCACTGGTGCCGGCGTTGAACGCCGAGAGCGGCAGCAAGGCTCCGTAGGCGATATCTTCGATGGCGTTGCCATCGCCATCGTATCGATGCTCGATGACGGAGGCCTCACTGCTGGAAACCGCCTGTGCGGAGAAGCGCACCCGACCCATCGCGTCGTAGTAGGTGTACGTCACCTGGGCGGTGGACTCGCTCGCCCCCGCGGACTGGAGGGCTGTCGCGACATCCGCGGACGTAGCCGTTCCAGCGGCCAGTGCACTGGCAAGAGCACCTGCCGGGTGCAGGGCCGTGCCGTAGACGATCGTTTCCGTCACCTGCCCGGCGGCGTTGTAGCGGAGCTCCGTCACCATGCCGCTCGGGTCGATGGTGAACTGCAGTTGGCCGGCGGTGTTATAGACCAGGTAGGAAACGGAATCGTCATCGCTCGTCGCCAGCTGTGGCTGGCGAGGCGTGGTCGAATCGTATTGATAGGAAGGAAGGAGATTCTTGTAGCGCCGGATGGACACAAGCTGGCCATCGGCGTTGTAGCTTCTCTGGGTCACCAGGCCGTATGGGGGCTGGATTCCTTCGCCGCCGAAGGTTTTGTCTCCAACGGGGTCGACTTGGTAGATGAGCTGATTGGCTTCGTTGTAGATGAAGTAAGGGTTGTAGCCATCGAAAGAAGTGCCCTGGGAAGTGACATTCCCATTGGCGTCGTACGTGGTGGATACGTCGTTCCTGCCGCCGGTATCGGGGTAAGTCTCGGTCGCACGCCCCAGCGCATCGTAGTTGTACTGAGTGTTGCCCTGCCCCGACAAAACCTGCGATCCCCCGCGCCATACAGTAGTGATGTCATTGGCGGCGTTGTAGTAATACTCCGTGCGCAGATTCAGATGATCGGTACCCGCCCCCGGGTCCTGGATCATCACCGCCAGCTTGCCGTTGCCATCGTAGGCGTAGGTGGTGAGAACACCGCTGGCGTCCGTTTCGGCAATCTTCAAACCTGCGCCGTCATAGGTGCTGACGACGCGCAGGTTCAGGCCATCGGGATCGACCGTCTTCACCACCACTCGTCCAGCGTCGTCGTAGGTATATGTGGTGACGTGGCCAGCCGCATCGACGGTGCGCACCAGGCGGCCATCGCCGTCGTAGCTGTTGGTCGCCACGCTGCCGTCGGGGTTGTCCGTCTCCAGCAGCCGTCCGGCACCGTCGTATCGATACGTCGTGGTGTAGCCGGCGGCGCTGGTGGAAGACACAACCTGCCCTTCGCGATTGCGGGTCGTGCTGGTGACGACATTGCCGGGTGCCGTGACCACGACGCTGCGCAGGGCATCGTCGTAGGTATAGGTGGTCACCCGGCCCATGGCGCTCGTTTCGGCGATGACGCGGTCGTAGGCGTCGTAGTCCGTATGCGTCTCGCGCTGGAGACCATCCACGCTTTGGGCCTGGCTTATGCGGTGGCCGAGATGATCGTAGGTGTAGGTGGTAGTGACTTCGTTGCCATCCGTGGCGGAGATGAGTTCACCAAACGCGTCATAGTCGAATGCCACATTGCTCAGGCCAGGATCGGAGCTGTAGCGATCTGAAACGCTCCAGCCATTGCCTTCGACGCCATCGGACCGGCTGATCAGCAGCCCTCTTGCGTTGTATTCGTAATGGGAAATCCGGGAGTCGAACTGGTCGCTGGCCCAGATGCGCTCGCCGAAGCCGTTGTATTGGTAGAGGTAGACGTGCTCGTCGCCATTGCCGTCATAGGCGACAGTGGCCGTATGGCTGTCACCGACGCCGTTATAGGAGTAAGTGACGGAATATTGATCGCCCGAGATGACTTCGACCAGGTTGCCCAGCCCGTCGCGGACATACAGGGTGATCTGGTCGGGATTGTCGCTAGCCAGCTCGGCGGACTTGAATGCCTGCAGTTTCGCGATCGTCGGAGGATACCCGTCCGCCATTGAAAAGCGAGACGAATATACAATCGACGCAGAAATCTCGCCGAAAGCGTTGTAGTCCGTTTCGACGACCTCACCCATCAAGCCGTCGACGTCACTTTCCATACTATGGACCGTGTAATTGCGTCGACCTGCTGCGTCATAGACGTACCACGTGCGATTGCCAAGCGCGTCGGTAGCCAAGGTCTGGTGACCCGCCAGATCGTACTCATAGCGCGTCTCGATGCCGGCTCCATCGGTCTGCGACAGAATATTGCCTGAACCCCAACGGACCAGCGTGACCGTTCGGGCGTCAGCCGTACCGTCGGCCACGGTCGTCGACTTCAGCCGCCCGGCCAGGTCGTAGCTGTAGCGGGTGACGGTACCCTCTTCGTTCTGCTCGGTGGCCAATTGGCCGTACGCATCATAGGTGCGGCTACTGGAGCGGGATGAGGCGCCGACCAGAGCTGCCATCACGCCGGCCAGGCTGTCGTCGGCAAGTCCACGCACGGAGCGGTTATAGCGCTGTTGCGTCAGCTGCTGGCCATCGAGGTCATAGGTGTACTGCGTGAAATACTCGCCGTCGAACTCACCAACCACCTGGCCGAAGGCATCGAAGTACCTCTTGGTGGAGCGGTCGTCGTCGCTGGGCTGGATGATCAGGTTCTGCAGTACGTCGGCATTCGTTTCAGTATCCGCCTGCAACGCGTACGCATGTGTACCGACGAGATGGCCTGCCGCATCGTACTCATTGGTGGTCAGGTACCAATCGGCATCCAGCGCCCCGGTCAAGCGACCATTGGCGTCATAGTAGTAGCTGTTAACTCTCGGATTCGCGTTGCCGCCGCGATCGATCGCCATCTGTTGAACCAGGCGGCCGGCCGCATCGTAGTAGTACGAAGTAACCGAGCCATTGGTGTAGCCGCTGGACTGGGTAGAAGGGTCATTATTTTCGTCGTATTGCCAGGTGCCGCTTCCCACGGAATATCCATCAGTGACCGTCTGGACACGGCCCGCCGCGTCGTAGGTGGTGGTCACCACGCGATCAAGCAGAGGCTTTGCCGTCGGCAGCACCGACTGGAGGTTGACGCTGACGACACCATTAGCCAGCCAGCCGCTGGTACTGATCGTCGTGGCGTAACCGGTCTGATTGATAGCGCGGCCAAGGTCGTCCCGCGTATAGGTGATGACGGCACCTGCTGCATCCACCGTCGCTGCCACATTTCCGGCCGCGTCATAGAACGTGTAAGACGCATTGCCGAGCGGATCCACCACGGCGACCTGGCGGCCCGCCTGGTCGTAGACATACTGCGTGGTGCTGGTGGAAAGGGGCGTCTGCGTGCGTGGAACGATGAAGTCGAGCGACGAAGTAGTCGCCGTGCCTCCGAAGTACTGGGTTTCAAGCAGCGTACCGTACGATGTTTGCTTTACGACGCGTCCCGCCGCGTCGTAAGCGAACTGTGTAATGTGCCCGCCCGTCACGCCGTAGCCTTCCGCTACGGTGATGGAATAGACCACACGGCCGTTCGCGTCGTAGTACGTATAGGTGGCGTGTGCGTTGACATCGGCGTCGCCCGCTGCCGTCAGCGCGGCCTGCACATCGGCGATCTGGGCCGTTCCTTCGCTCAGGGCGAGCTTCAAGGCTGCACTTGGTGCTATCGGAGTTGCGTACGCCAGCTTCGCGCCGACCTGGCCAAGCGTGTTGTAGCGCGTCTCGGCCACATTTCCCAGTGGATCGATGGCGAAGCGCACGTGGCCGTCCGCGTCATAGACCACATAGGAGACATGGTCTGCGCCGGTCGCCGCGGCGGCAGCCAGTGTGGCACCGAGCGCCATATTGGAAGCGGTCGTTCCGGCAGCCAGTGCCGCGAGAGCCGCGGTGCTGACCAAGGCGCCATAGGCGTGCGTGGCTACTACGCGGCCGTTGGCGTCATACGACTGCTGGGTTACCGCCCCCATGGCCGAACCCGGCTGGCCTGCCGGGGTGATGGTGAAGACGGCTTCGTTGGCTTCGTTGTAGATCGTGTACGTCGTGGCGCCGTTGCCGTCGGTCGATGCGACGAGGTTGTCGTTGGCGTCGTAAGCGTACGTGGTGGTGATCTGGAGTCCTGTCGGATCCACGATCTTCCGGGTCAACCGGCCAAGGTTGTCGTAGACGTACTTGGTTGTGCTGGCTGCATCGGTGCCGCCAGCCACCGTGGTGGTCAATACGTGGCCGGCGCCGTCGTACGTATATGCCGTGACGAGTGCGGAACCACCAGACTGGGATCCCTCCGTCTTGCTCAGGACGTTGCCATCGGCATCGTAAGTGTAGCTGGTGATCGTACCGGCCGGGCTCGTCGTGCTGAGCAGGCGACCTTCGCCGTCATAGAGATTGGAAGTGGTGAGCGCAAGGCCTGCCGGGTCGACGGTTTCGCTGAGCAAGCGTCCATCGGCATCGTATATGTAGGCGACCTTGTGGCCAGTGGCATCGACGACCGTGCTCAGATGGCCATTCGCGTCATAGGTGTTGGTGGTGATTTTTCCGGCCGCATCCTTGGTGGTCAGCAGCCGGTTTTCGTCGTCGTAGGTGTAAGTCGTGGTATTACCGGCACTGTCTGCCGTACTCAGCGTATTGCCGAGCATATCCTTGGTGATCTGGGTAACGACGCCAGCGGGCGTCGTGATGGTGGTTACCAGGCCTGAGTCGTTGTACTGATAGGTGGTGACGCCACCGGCGGCGTCGATCTGCTTCACCACCCGGTCGTAGCGATCGTAGTTCGCCTGGGTCGTGCGGAGCTGGCCGTCGACGACCTGACTGGTTACAACCTGGCGAGACGAGACATCGTAGCTGTAGCTGATCGTCTGCCCACGTGCATCGGTGCGGCTGATCACCCGGCCGAACGCGTCGTAAGCCACTTGAGAAGTCTGGGATGCAGTGCCTCCGGCGTCGTCCGTTTCGCTGACGCGCTGCCCGCGCTGGTCATAGCGATACTGCGTAATTGAGCTATTGCTTGCGCTGGGCGTGCTGCCCGGGTTGCTCAGCTGGCTGGTGACCTTTACCAGATCGCCGAAGGCGTCGTACTCATTGGCAATGACGTAGCCGTCGCCATCGGTGGTCGAGGCCACCTGCCCATTGGCGGTATACACCGTCGCGATATGGTTATTGGCATCGCCAGCGGCGTTCGGCAACGCGGCAACCGCATCAGCCACCTGGGCCAGCGTCGCACTGCCCGCATTGAGTTCGGCCCCGGTTCCCGAGCCCCCGGTAATCAAGCTCAGCTGACTGGCATAGGCCGTGGTTGAAGTTGCCTCGCCAAAAGCGTTGTAGCTGTACGCAGTGACGCTGCCCAGCAAATTCGGGGTTCCGCCGCTCGACTGGCCATGCACGCGATAAGCCAGGCGCCCAGCGTCGTCGTAGTAGTACCAGATGCTGTTGCCCTGGCCATCGGTGGTCTGCACCAATTGGCCATCCGCGTTATACGCATTCGTAGTGACAGCGCCGGTACCGTCGGTTGCCGTCAGCACATCGCCATAGGCGTCATAAGTCGCGGTGCGGGTGCTGTCATTCGTAACTACGAGATTATTGCCTTGCCAAACCGAGGACGTCGAATGTGTATTAAGTAAATTTCCCGCTCCGTCGTACGAATAAGTCACCTTCGTGGAAGCCGAGCCGTAGACGTAGTCCATCTCCACCAGACGATTACTTGCATCGTAATAACGATGCACAACTTTGCTTTCACCTTGCCTGTAACTGTTCAAGGTGAGGAAATCCGTAAAGCTCGGAATATTCGCGATCTGATCGGAAGTAAGCGGTGCTGAACCCTTCAGCTCCAAGAAGCGCGTGGTGTAACCCGGTATAAATGTCGTCTCAAGATGGGCATAAACCGTCAGGTAGCCGCCCGCATCGATCACACCGATCAAGCGATTCTGCCGATCGTAGTATTGGTGCGTCACTTGGTCCGAATTGCTGGCCGGCACGGCGGCCTGGATAGCTGAAAGTGCCGGGGCCCCACCAAGTGCTGCGCGCTGACCCGCTGTCAAAGGCGTCGCATAAGTCGTGAGGAGAGTCGGGTTGCCTGCATTATCGTAACTTGTGGTCGTCACGTATCCCGATGCATCAATGGTCGCAACTGCGCGATTGCCTACGTCATAGACCGTCTGCGTCAGGCGATCGCCACTGCTGTCCACCATGGCCGCATGCAGCGCCGACCATGTCACCGGTGTCGCGAGGACGCTCCGCTGCGTCGCGGTCAAGGAAGTAGCGTAAGCCTTGCTAGCCAGCACATTGCCCGCGCCATCGTAGGTTTTCGTTATGACATTACCCGCGGCGTCGATAGTCGCCACGAGCCTTCCGGCTTCGTCGTAGACCGAATCGGCAACTCGATCTTCAGCGCTCGCCGCAGGCAGCGGCAATGCCTCGGGTTTCGCTGCTGTCAATGCCCCGGCGCTGATCCATCCGGCGATGTTGATCGTGGTCGCGTAGGCAATTGCACGAACGATTCGTCCGTCGTTATCCCGCAGGTATTGCGTCACCGCGCCAGCGGCATCCACTACTCCGCTCGCCAGTCCGTCTGCGTCATAGAAGGTGAAGACAGCCCTTCCCGCGGGATCGATGGCGGCGACAGGCTGGCCTGCGGCGTCATAGAGATACGAAGTGATACGCGAAGCGTTTCCAGCGGCAGCCTGAGTTTGGCTGATCAGCTGACCTCTGCTGTTTCTAAGCTCGGTCGTCGCCAGGCCGTTGGCCTGGGTAATGACCACGGTGCTCAGGCTGTCCGCATATGCGTAGGTGGTGATTCCCGCGGAATCCGCAGTGCTGATCAGGCGCCCCAAACCGTCATATGCGTAACTGCTGGTGAGCGTCAGAGTATTGCGATCCGGCTCGGTTCTTCGGATGACCTGTAGCAGGCGACCGCTTGCATCGTAAACATACTCAGTGAAAACCGAGCTGTAGCCGACCAGGCCGGCAGTAATACCGCTGCCATCGCTATTTACCGCTCCCCAAGCCGTGCTCGAAGCGAGCAATCCGCGAACGTCGTAGGCGTATTGAGTAAGCGTGGTTTTTGCGAGCGTTGCTTGCACCGCACCGCTGGCCACCCAGGCCTGCAGATCGGCCAGGACAGGAGGCGTGCCCGTCGTCAGCGACGTCACGTCATACTGCGCCCCCAGATAGGTCCGCACAGCACTGACCACACTCGCCCCCGACGCAATCGTCGAATAATCCTGCTCCGTCACCGCCCCTACCGGATCGACCACAAAACACAGCCGATCACTGGCGTCATAAACGTAATACGTCGTCTGCGCCCCGCTCGCCGCCACATACCCCGGCTGCCCCACCGTTCCCTGCGCCGCCACCGCATACGTGGTCTTGGTAAGCACCTTCCCATCCGCGTTATAGGTGTAGCCGACGGTATGCCCCGTCGCATCCACCACGCTCAGCAGATTCCCGTCCGCGTCATAGCTGTACCGCGTCGACGCCCCATTGGCATCGATCGACTGCAGCAGGTTGCCGTTGGCGTCATAGCTGTACTGCGTCGTCGGATTCGCGCCGTTGACCGCCGGCTCCTTCACCTGCACGAGGCGGCCCGAGGCGTCGTAGCCGTAGCTCCACACCTGCCCCAGCCCATTCGTCACCGTGGTGACGTCGCCGCCCAGGTCGTAGCCGATATTCACCGTCTGCGCCGCGGCGCCGGTGCCCGTGGTGGCGCTGGCAAGGCGATAGACGCCGTTCGCATCCTGCACATAGGTGTAGCTCGCCACCGTGCCATCGCTCTGCGTGACGGAGGCGATGCGATCGCTGCTGCCGTCGTACGTATAGGTGGTGGTGTAGCTGCCGGTGCCGGCGCTGTTGGTATCCGATGCCAGCGTGGTGGTGACGGTGCTCAGGCGTCCCTGCGTGTCGTACGCGTAAATCACCTGTTGCCGCGTCACCGCCGTCGTCTGGCCCGGCGGGATCTCGGTGATGGAAAGGCCGGTGAGCTGGCCGGCGTCGTTGTAGGAAAGCGTGAGGGTGTCGCCATCGTCGGCGGCGATCTGCGACAAGCGGCCGCCGGTATAGCTGAAGCTGTAGCTCGCGCCAGTCTGCGTATTGGTCAGTTTCTGCAGCTGGCCATTGCTGTCGTAGGTTTCCTGCAGGCTGTGCGCGCTGTCGGTCCAGGTCCAGGTGGACGTGCCGGCGTCCCAGGCCAGGCGGTCTTCGGAGCCGCTCTGTCCGGTGCTGACATAGGCGCCAAGCGTAGCGTCGTAGGCGTAGGCGACGGCGGAGCCGTCGTCGTCCGTGCGTGTCACCGTGCTGCCGGCCGCATTGAGCGTGCCGCTCAATCCGCCGACATGGCGCGTGAAGCCGAGCAGCCAGCCGTGGTTGCTCGCCTGCTGGCTGTTGTATGTCCGCAGGAAGTTCAGCGGCGTGCCGTCGAACAGCAGCGATTCGTCCTGTCCCTGCAACACCAGGTTGCCGGACGCGATATTCGCGTACTGCATGCCATGGGCCTGCCCCAGCGAAGCGGCTCCGCCTTGCGTCTGGCCCAGTTGGCTCAGCGACGTGTTGGTGAGGCCCAGCCCATTCCCTGCGATGACAGCGACCATGCGTATCTCCCGGATAAAACATTGAGGAGGACGCGATTTCTTGCGTCCACTACAAGGTCAATCCAGGAGTTGGGGAAAAAGTTTAGGGCTGGATGCGAATTAGCTTCGCAAAACAGCGAAGCCGATTTTGTCGGACGGAGCTTGGAGGTAAGAAATTACATCGGAAAGCCACGCAAGCAACTGATTTAAAATAAATCACTGGCCGCGACCGAACTCAGAAGTCGTAAACCCCCGTCACCATCGCCATCCGCCCCTGCCGCACCGGCACGAAGCTCTGGTCGGCATTGACCGCATACAAGGTGCGGTCGAACAGATTGCGCAAGCCCAGCGTCAAGCGCCAATCCCCACCGTAGTAGGTGACATTGGCATCCACGCTCGCCTGCCCCGGCAGATCGAAATAGCCGCCGCCCTGCAGGCGCCCCACGCTGCGGCTGCGCGCGGAAACGCCCGCCGCCACGCCCCAGGAGCGCAGCGATTCGCGCTGGAAGCGGTAGTTGGCCCAGGCGCTGAGCAAGTGCCGCGGCGCCGCCACCGGTTGCGTGCCATCGTCGTTGCGGATGTGCGCATGGGTGTAATTGAGCACGCCTTCCAGTCCGCGCGTGATCTGGCCGGTGAACTCCACTTCCACGCCGTGGTTGGTCTGACCGGGTCCAGGCGTGGCGAAGTACGGCGGCTCCGGCGCGATGTAATCCACGCTGTGGTCCAGCGTGATGCGATACCAGGCCACATTGAGCCGCGCGCGCTGCTGGAACAGGTCGATGCGCGTGCCCGCTTCCCATTGGCGCGATTTCGCCGGCGGCAGCGGCTGGCCGTCCTCGCCCAGCAGCGAATTGGCCTGGAAGCCGGAGGTGTGGTTGACGTACAGCGCCACTTCCGGCGTCGCTTTGAACAGCACGCCCGCCTTCGGCACCCACTGGTTCTTGCGCAGGCGGCGCGGGCTGCCGTCGGCCCAGGACGTGGACAGCTCGTACGAAGTGCGCCGCAGCGCCAGCAGCACGTCCCAGCGTTCGCCCAGCGCGAGCTGGTCCTGCAGGAACAGGCCGGTCTCGGTGGTCCAGTCGCCGCCGCCCAGGGCCTGCACGAAGGCCGCGTCGTCGGTGCTCACGCGCGCGCTCGGCAGCGCCGCATTGGTGAACAGGTTGTAGGACTGCGAAGGGCCCACCTTCAGCGTGTCGCGCTGGCGGTCGCGGCCGGCCTTGGTGCGCGCGTAGTCGACGCCCAGCACCACAGTGTGGGTGATGTCGCCCTGCTCGAACACGCCGGTGAGGTCGTTCTGCAAGGTGTAGAACGCATCCGAGTAGCGGAACGTGCGCGCGGTGGCGTCGACGTCGCCGGTCAGATAGCCGTCCGTCAAGGACCAGCCCTGCCCGCTGGTGCGCTGCTTCACGTACTGGCCGCGGCTGCGGAAGGTCCAGTGGCTGTCCAGGCCCTGTTCCAGCGTGAACACGGCGCGGTTGGTGCGATAAGTCGAATGGTCGCCGGGGTTGCCGGTCAGGATGCCGTACGGCGACATCGCGGCCAGCGTATCGCCGAGCAGCACCGTGTGGTCCGGCCCCGGCACGCGGTTGGTGACCAGCTCGTAGCCCAGGGTGAAGCGCGTGGCATCGCGCTCCCAGCCCAGCGATGGCGCGAAGTACGCGCTGCGCTGGCCGCGATAGCCCTGCGCGCTGCGGTCGGCGTGGTTGCCGGCGGCGACCAGGCGGTAGGTCCAGCCGCCGCCGTTGCCGAGCGCGCCAGCCAGATCCACGCCCAGGCGCGCGCCGTCGTAACGCCCCAGCGACCAGCTGAGCTGGCGCACCGGGTCGCTCTGCGGCCGCTTCATCACCACGTTCACCAGGCCGCCGAAATTGTTGTTGACCGAGGCGTCGCCGAGGATCGCCTCCGGCCCTTTAAGCACTTCGATGCGCTCGATGCCGATCAGCGGCGGCAGGTCTTCGGTGCGCGCGACGCCGTTGGGCATGCCGTCGGTCATGCCGTTGCCGGCGTTGAAGCCGCGGATGCGGAACAGCGCGGGGCCGTCGAAGCCGTCCATGTACTGCACGCCGGCCACGTTGCGCACGGCGTCGGCCACGGTCACCGCCTGCTGCGTGTCCATCAGGTCGCGGGTGACCACGCTCACCGACTGCGGCACCTTGGCCAGCGGCGTATCGGTGCGCGTGGCCGCGCTGGTGGAGCCGGCGCGGTAGCCCACGTCGCCGATCAGGGTGCCCTGCACCTGGATCGCCGCCAGCGAGGCGACGATCGGCACGCTGGGCTTGGCCTCCAGCAGGCTGCTGCGGTAATAGCTGGCCGCCACCGGCATGGGGCGGCGCTTGACCACCACGGTGCCGGCGTCCACCGCCTCGTATTCCAGGCCGGTGCCGCGCAGCAGTTCGGCCATGCCCTGTTCCAGCGTGAGCGCGCCGGCGGCGCCTTCGCTGCGCAGGTCCATGATCGCCTGGCCCGCGGTCAGCACCTGCACATTGGCCTGCTTGCCGAAGGCGATCAGCGCGCTGGACAGCGGCTGGGCGGGAATCGCGAAGTCCACCGTGACGCGCGGCGGCGCGGGCTCCGCCCAGGCGGCGGCGATGGCGAGCGACAGCGCGAAGCTGCCGCCGAACCATGAAAGCGCGCGCCGAACCATGCGGTGTTCAATCCCCCGGACTGCGATGTCCTAAAGGCCGAAGTCTGGCATGGGACGCCACATACACCAAGGCCGCGATTGTGAAGAGCGGCCCTGCCTTGCACAGGGGCTGCGGGCGGGTAGCGGAGGCGCATCGTCGCAACCCTTCGCCGGCGGGGAGTTGGCAAAGGCGCGCTCGCGTTCCATCCAGACCAAAGGCACGAGGCGGACTGGCGCCGCCACTACCCGCCCGCAGCCCCCGTGGAAGGGCGCTGCGTTCAATGCCGCTCCGCGCTCGACAGCACCACGTGGTCGCCGAACGCGCTCACCTGCACCGGGAAGACCCGCGGCAAGGCCTCCACCCAGCGGTCGATCGCATCCACCCGCACGGTGCCGGTGAAGGTCAGCGCGCCCACGCGCGGATCGGCGATCTGCACCGGCCGGCGGCTGTAGCGGTTGATGCTGGCCACCACCACGAACAGCGGCTCGTTGACGAATTCCAGGCGGCGGCCGCGCCACGCGGTGGCGTCGTCCACCGCGATCGGGCCGATGGAGATGCCGCCGTTACCGGTCTGGGGATCGTACAGCACCTGCTGGCCGGCCCCGGCTTCGAGCGCGTCCTTGCCGCCGGGCACGCTCACGCGCACGCGGCCCTCGGTCACCGCCACCGCGACGCGGTCGCCGGTGCGGCGCACGTTGAACGCGGTGCCCAGGTCGCGGATCAACAGCGGACCCGCCACCACCTCGAACGGCCGCTGCTCGTGCACCACGCTGAAGAAGGCCTCGCCCTCGCGCAGCTCGATCTTGCGCAGGTCGTCGGCATAGCGCGCGGTGATGGCGGAAGCGCCGCCCAGGGCCACGCGCGTGCCGTCCGGCAGGGCCAGGTCGCGGTTCTGCCCCACCGCGCTGGCGTAGGGCTGCGCCTGCGGGCGGTAGATGCGGTCGAGCATGCGCCCGCCGAGCACCGCCAGCAGCAGCGAGGCCGCCACCGCGCCGATCCACAGCGGCCAGCGCACGCGGCGCTCGGCGGCACCGGCGAATTCGGCCACGAAGGCCTCGCGCGCATGGCTGTCGGCCTGGCCCAGGCGCTGGCTCAGGCGGCTGACTTCCTCGAAGGCGCGGGCGTGGGTGTCGTCCTCTTCCATCCAGGCCAGCCATTGCTCGATGGTGGCGTCGGAGGGGTCCTCGGCACGCAGGCGCGTCCACCATTGCGCGGCCGCCTGCGTCACGCGATCGCCCGCGCCGGCAAAAGTCATGGCCATCATGGCGTCTCCGAGGGTTGGATGCGCGCGCGGCAATGGGCCAGCGCGTTGCTGACGTGGTAGCGCACCATGCGCTCGCTGAGTTTCATGGTCTGGGCGATGGCGCCGAAGTCGCGCCCCTCGATCACGTGCATCACAAAAGCCTTGCTGGTCTTGGCCGGCAGCTCGCGCAGCGCGGCGCGCACTTCGCGCCACTGCTGCAGCGCCGAGGCATGCTGTTCGGGGATGGGCTGGGCGAACCAGTCGTCGTCCGGCGCGTCGGCCGGGGCATTGGCGCGCACGGCGCGCATGCGCAGCCGGTCCACCGCCAGGTTGGCGGCGATGCGGAACAGCAGGGCGCGCGGCGCGGCGATGGGGTCGGCGTCCTTCATCGCCAGCATGCGCACGTACACCTCCTGGGCCACCTCCTGCGCATCCGAGCGCGAATTGAGGCGGGCGGCCAGGAAGGCGACCAGGGTGCGGTTGTGCTCGCGGAACAGCGCGGCGATCTGCGCGGCGCGGTCCTCCGTGCCGGCGGAGACCTCCGGCGGGGCGGCGTGCGGGCCCGGGCTATCCATGCGGGGCGCGGCCGTGCTGAGTGGGTCTGGCATTCATCAAGGCGCGGAACGTAGGTATGGCGGTGGAGAACAGCCTAGACGTTCGGCCCGGAGATTTTTGAAATCCGGGCCCTCGGGCGCACCCGCGCACGACGTAGGTTGGGGTTCGCTGCGCTCACCCCAACCTACGGCGCCTCCAGCGCCCTAGGCCCGACGCCGCGCCGCCCGCGTCTTCGCCGCCTTCTTCGCCGCAGCCGAGCGCTGCGCCGCACTCTTGGTCCGCGCGCCCTTCTTCGCCGCGGCAGAACGCGACGACGACGACCGCTTCGCCGCCGCCCGCTTGCCCTGCTTCGCCAGCGACTCGTGCGACGCGGCCGAGTGGCCTTCACGCTTCAGCGCCGTCTTGGTGGCGCGCGAACGCTTCGCCGAAGTCTTGTGCGGATGCTTCGCCGCACGCTCGTCCTGCGCGGCCTTCTTGCGCGTGGCCTTGCTCGCCGATTTTTTCGCCGGCACCTTCACGCCGGCCCGGCGCGCTTTCGACAGGCCGATGGCGATCGCCTGCTTGGCCGAGCGGGCACCGTGCTTGCCCTCGCGCACATGTTCGATCTCCTCGTGCACGTACTCGCCGGCCTGCGTGCTCGGCGCCTTGCCTTGGCGCTTGTCGCGTGCCGCGGCTTTGCGGGTCTTTGCTTCGGGCATGTCGTGATACTCCGCGATGGCTCAGGTATCGACGGGTGTAGGCCAGGCGCCGTCGATATCGAGTCGACAGCACGTCAAGCGGATGCCTGCATCTCACGCTCGTTCAGCCGCGCGGCACGCGCGCACGCATGAACAGCGCATGCGCCGTGCGTGTACTTCTTTCATGCTCGCGAAAAATTTGCGCGACGAAAACATCAAGCGTTGCAGGCTAAGCACGCCACGACGCCGATTGCGCACATGGCACGGATGTTGCGGCGACGAAAGCGCGCGAGGCCTGCAGGCCTGCGCGATCCCCCTTCGGCCACACACAGAGAGAAGCCCATGACTTCCAAAGAGACGACAGGACAAGCAGCGCCTCTTCGCGGTTTTGCGCGGATGGACCCCCAGCGTCAGCGCCAGGTGTCATCGCTGGGTGGACGCACCGCGCATGCCCGCGGCAGTGCCCACGAATTCACCAGCGAGGAAGCACGCCTCGCCGGCCACAAAGGGGGCAAGGCGGTCAGCGAGAACCGCGAACACATGGCGGCCATCGGCCGCATCGGCGGCCGCCGCCTCCGCGCGCAGCGGGAATCCCAGCCCTCCTGAGCGTCCATCGCACGCCCCGGCCATTCCCACCCCAGAAGGATCGGAGAGCGTCATGCCTAAACGCAGCCTGTTCCTCACGGCCCTGGCGTCGAGCCTCCTCGCGCTGGCCTGCCTTCCGGCGGCCAGCGCGAGCGAAGGCTCGCCCGCCGACCAGGCCTTTCTCACCCGCGCCGCCGCAGCCGGCAGCGCCGAAGTCGCCCTGGGGCAGCTGGCCCTGCAGAAAACCAGCTCGCCGCAGACCAGGCAGCTGGCCCAGCACATCGTGTCCGACCACACCAAGGCCAATGAACAGCTGGTCGCGCTCGCGCGCCAGAAGCAGATCACCGTCGCGCCCGAACCGGACGCAGCCGCCAAGCAGAAGCTGGACAAGCTGCAGAAACTCGACGGCGACGCCTTCGACCGCGCCTACGCGCAGGACATGGTCAAGGACCACCAGCAGGCCATCGCCCTGTTCACCAAGGCCTCGACCGGCGCCACCGACAACGACGTCAAGCAATTCGCCGCGCAGACCCTGCCGGTGCTGAAAGACCATCTGCAGATGGCGCAGCAGCTGCGCAAGGCCGGCCGCGACGAAATGCAGGGTCCGGCCACCCCGCGTTCGCCGATGCAGGAAATGCCTTCCTCGACGCAACCGCCGCCGAGTAGCGGACCGCCCAGCAATGGGCACTGATCCATCCCTCTTTTAGCCATCCATCCGACCGGCGCCTGCGCCGGTCCTGGAGAATGTCATGAAGCATCGCCACCCCTATCCTTCCGGGCCGCAACGCGGCGGCTACGGCGCGTATGACGAAACATGGCGCGGGCCCGGCAGCGGTCCGTGGCGGGAAGCCGGCGGGCGCGCCGAAGGCCGCGGCGATCCCCGCAACCCGCAAGGGCGCCGCGCCGGCCCCGGCTATCGCGACCACGACCGCTACGGCCCCCACAGCGATTACCTCTCCGCCACCGCCGAAGGCTATGGCGACATCGACGAAGGCTATCTGCCGCCCGCCTGGGACGAAGCCGGCCCGCAGCACGGCGGCTACCGCAACACCTTCGCCAGCGACACCGGCGGCTACGGCAGCGACCGCCCCGCCGACTGGCGCGAACGTTGGCAGGACGAATATCCGCGCGGTTTCGCCGGCTATGGCACCGACCGCGCAGGCCGCCTGCAGGGACCGCACGGCGTGCGCCGCGACTATGGCGACGAAGGCGGACGGCAACGCTTCGGCCAGGGCTACGGTTCACCCTCCGGAGGCGCCTCGTGGGGCGGCCCGCACTGGGACAATCCGCAATACCGCGACTACCAGGCCGACTACGGCCGCCGCCAGTACGCGCGCAGCCCCACCGACTTCATGGACGAGCGCTACCCGTTCGGCCACGACTACGGCGCCGGCCCCAGCCACTATCGCCAGGCACCGAAGGGCTATCGGCGCTCGGACGAGCGCATCCGGGAAGACGTCTGCGAACGGTTGTCGGAAGACCCGCGGATCGATGCGCGCGAACTCGAGGTGAGCGTGCAAGGCGGCGTGGTCACGCTCGAGGGCACGGTGCCTTCGCGCCAGATGAAGCACCTGGCCGAGGACTGCGCGGACCGCAGCTTCGGAGTGAAGGACGTGGAGAACCGGGTGCGGGTGGAGCAGCGGGATCATCGGGATGAGGATCTGCGCAGTTCGACCGCCGGCGCCGGGACGTATACAGGCGCGGCGCAGAAACACTGACACTCGTCATTCCGGCGCAGGCCGGAATCCAGTAGCGAGAGCCTCTCATGGAGCTTGTGCATCCACGATGCGGCTTTTGGACGTCCGTACGAAAATCGTACGTTGCCGCTACTGGATTCCGGCCTGCGCCGGAATGGCGGTCGAAGGCATCGAGCCGCCCAGCATCACGCACCGGTCCGCCAAAGCCCGCACGCTGGCACGGTGCGAAATCACCAGCAGCATCGTCTGCGGCAACCGCCGCTTCAGCATCGCCAGCACGTCGATCTCCGCCGCCGCATCCAGGGCCCCGGTCGACTCGTCCAGAATCGCCAGGAACGGCCTGCGCAGCAGCAGCTGCGCCAGCAGCAGGCGCTGCAGCTCGCCGCCCGACAGCTGGCTGGAGCGATCGCGCAGCGCGAGATCCAGGCCCTGTTCGCTCGCGCGCAGGCGCCGGTCCAGCCCGACGTCCGCCAGCACCTCGTGCATGCGCTGCTCGCCGGCTTGCGGATCGGCCCAGCGCAGGCATTCGCGCACCGTTGCCTGCCACGGCCGCACGTGCTGGCTGACGAAGGCCGCGTGCCGCGCATGGCGCCGGTAGGCATCGAAATCGAGCGTGCGGCCGCCGATCTTCGCGGCGAAATCGGCCGGCTCGATCAAGCCGGCCAGCACGTCGGCGAGGCTGCTCTTGCCTGCGCCCGAATCGCCGGCGATCAAAGTCAGCTCGCCCGGCGCCAGCACGATGTCGCGCACTTCCGCGCCATGCAGCGCCACCGCCGAGCGCACGCGCTCGATGCGCAAGACGGCCCCTTCCGGAAACGCCCCAGGCGCACCCGCGACCACCGCATCGCCGGCCAGCCCCGCGTAGCGCCGCCACAGCTCGAACGCCGGCACCGCCGAGCGCAGCTGGCGGAAACTCTGCCGCGTCGACACCAGATACGGCAGCAACCGCCCCAGCAGCAGGCTTACCGCGATCAGCGAGGCGCGCGCATCGCCCTGCAGCCGGTGCGCCAGCATGAACATCGCGGCGATGCCGGCGGCAGCGAGCAGTTCCAGCCATAGCCTGCCGGAGGCCAGCATGTCCTGCTGATGCTCGTAGCCGCGCGCCAGTTCGCGCGAGACATCGCCATACGCCGCCCGCTCCACGCCCTCGCGGCCGAACGAACGGATATGGCGCAGGCGCCGCGGAAAATCCTCGCTCAGCCAGAACAGCCTGGTCAGGTCCGCCACGTACTTGCGGCTGACCCGCGCCTGCTCCTGCCCGCGCGAACGCGACACCAGCACGCCCAGCAAGGCCAGCAGCGGCACGGCCAGCATCAGCATCGGCGAGATCCAGAACGCGAACGCCAGGCTGATCGCGCAGGTCAGGCCGGCCACCCACAGCTGCAGCAGGCCGCTGAAGCCCTGCATCATGATCTCGATGTTATAGGTGAGCACGTTGGCGATCTCGGCCGAGGTCGCATCGGCCAGCGCAGCCAGCGGCGCGTGGATCAGATGCCCGTGCACGCGGCGGCGCAGATCCGCGCCGTAGTCGCCGGTCAGGCGCGCGGCCAGCAGGGACGACCCCCAGCGCAACGCCGCCAGCGCAAACGCCGCGGCAACGAACGCCCCCGCCTGCACATCCACGCCGCGATGCAGATAGAAGCCGCTTTCGGCCCCCGGCGCGCCCAGGCTGACCAGCGGCACCAGCAGCACCGCGGCAAGACTGCCGGCGAGTGCGGACGCCACCGACAGCACCACATAGAACGCCATCTGCCACGCGTGCCGGCGTTCCAGCGTGTCGGCGAATGCCGCGGGCAGCAGCCGGTCGGTGAAATTGCGCGCGCTCATCGTTCCAGCCACGCCGATAGGGCGGCCACCGCTTCCCCGGGATGCCGCGCGCGCGCCAGGCGATACACGCCCAGCCGCACGCAGCGGCGGCAGAACTCGTCCCAGCCGGGCAGGCCTGCCGCATAGGGCTGATCCGCGGCCAGCCGCGCGATCGCTTCGCTGGGCGGCAGCGGCGTCAACAAGCGTTCGGCCGGCCGCGCCGACACCAGCACCACGCCTTTGAGTTGCAATGGCTCCGGCGCCAACCGCCCATGGCCGCCGCGCAGATCGACTTCATATTTCTCCACGCCGCTGCGGCGGCGGATCGTCGGCGAACGGCGAATCCAGTCGCGCACGCCCGCGTCGTCGACGAAGCGAAACGCATCGTCCGTCACATGCAGATAATTGGCCACGCCCGTCGCCCGCAGATAGTCCGGATGCACGAACACCGCATCCTCGGCGAGGAAATCCAGGCCACCCAGCAGGCTGTGCAAGGCCAGCGTCGACTTGCCCGCCCCGCTCTCGCCCAGCAGCAGCACGCCCTGCCCATCGCGCCCGACGCAGGCGCCATGCAGCGGCACCAGCCCCTGCGCGCGCTGCGCCAGCACGAACACGGCGAATTCCAGCAGCTCGTAGCGCACGTGGTACGGATGGCGCGCCAGCATCGCCGGGGAAGCCACCACCAGCGCCTGCCGCCGCGCCGGCGCGATCGCGGCGTAATGCGCCGCATCCATCACGCCGCACAGCAGCCCCGCACCGGAGCGCATATGCACCGGCGGCGGCGCGTCGAGGCTGGCGGCATCGGCCGGCTTGGCCAGCCGCAGCTCGATATGCAGCGCAGGCGCTGCCGCCGGAAAGCGATGCGCCGGCAAGCCGCCATACGCCGCCTCGATCACCTCCAGCCAGGCCTCGTCGTCGGCCTCGAACCGCACGTCCGCACCGAGCACACATGCATTCACGGCAAAACGCCGCGCCGTCCGTTCGCCGAACGGATCGATCGCGGCGTCGTCGACCGGCGCGGGGCGCGCGGCAAGGCCCAGGTTGGTCAAGCGTAGGACTCCGTCGGCGGGGCTGTGGTCCGCGTCTGGCGTGAGTGCCGCCGCGTCGCCGGAAAGTTGCCTTGTCGCGCGCCACGCCCGGCTGCGGGCGCCGCTCGCAACCGAACCCGCGCGGCGCGGCACTCACGCCCAGCGACAACGGAACACCGCGCCCGCGCGGCACGCTCCCGGCGATCACAAGGCCCCACTCCATGCTCAGAATCCAGGTCAGCCACTCCTACTTCCTGCGCTACGACCGCAAGCAGTGGGAACGCGGCAAGCCCTACCCGCCCCTGGCCACCCTGCAGGTGGCTTCCCTGCTGTGGGACCTGGGCCACGAGGTGAGCCTGTTCGACGCCATGCTGGCCGAAGGCGTGGAGGACTACGCCGGCTCGCTCGCCGCCGCGGCGCCGGACGTGGTGGTCATCTACGAGGACAACTTCAATTACCTCACTAAGATGTGCCTGAACCGGATGCGCGAAGCGGCCTGCCAGATGATCGGCGAGGCGCGCGCGCACGGTGCGCGCGTGATCGTCGCCGGCTCCGATGCTTCGGACCACCCGGAAGCGTTTCTCGCCGCCGGCGCCGAGGCGGTGCTGGTGGGCGAAGGCATCGCCGCGCTGCTCGACCTGATCGGCCGGCTCAACGACGACCTGCGGATGGATATCGCGCCGTGGACCGCGGACCTCGCCGGCGTGGCCACGCTGTCGCAGGGCCAGCAGCGCCTGACCCGCATCGGCGCGCAGCCGCCGGATCCGCGCCTGGGCGGGCATCCGGCCTGGGACCTGGTGGACATCGAGCGCTATCGCGCGCTGTGGCAGGAGCGGCACGGCTATTTCAGCCTGAACATGGCCGCTTCGCGCGGCTGCCCGTTCCGCTGCCACTGGTGCGCCAAGCCGATCTGGGGCAACCACTACAAGCAGCGCGGCCCGCGCGACGTCGCCGAGGAAATGATCTACCTCAAGCGCGCCTACGCGCCGGACCATATCTGGATGGCGGACGACATCTTCGGCTTCCACGTCGACTGGGTCACCCAGTTCGCCGAGCATCTGCGGGACGCGGATGGCTCGGTGCCGTTCACCATCCAGACCCGCGCGGACCTGTCCAGCGACCGCATGGTGGCGGCGCTGGCGCAGGCCGGCTGCGCCGAGGCGTGGATCGGCGCCGAAAGCGGCAGCCAGGCGGTGCTCGACCGCATGAACAAGGGCACCACGATCGCCGAGCTGCACAGTGCGCGCGACCGCTTCCGCCAGTACGGCATCCGCGTGGGCTTCTTTGTGCAGCTGGGTTATCTGGGCGAGCAATTGGAAGACTTGAAAGCGACGCGCGCGCTGATCGAACGCGCCGCGCCGGACGATATCGGCGTGAGCGTGTCCTACCCGCTGCCCGGCACCAAGTTCTACGAGCAGGTGAAGGCCCAGCTCGGGCGCAAGACGCATTGGCAGGACAGCGGCGACCTGGCGATGATGTTCCGCGGCGCCTACGACTCGGAGTTCTATCGGCGCGTGCGCGACCTGCTGCACGAACAGGTGGTGCTGCAGAAGGCGCAGCCGCGCAACCATCCCTCGCAGGACGCGCGGGCGCTGGCCGGACTCGACGCACGCTGGGACGCGCTGATGGCCGAGGAACGCCAGTACCGCCGCGCCGACGCCACGCCCGCGCACGACCTGGCCCTGCCCGCCGGCCGCACGGCCAGCGCCTGAAATGCCCGTGCTCGCCTTCCCCGCCGGACGTCTCCGCACGCCCACGCCCGCGCCGCTGCCTCCGCTGAAGCAGGTGCGCGCCGGCCTGCGCCGCGCCACCGAGGCCTTGGCCGAGGAACTGGCCCTGGTGCGCTCCGGCGGCGTGCTGCCGGCGTGGAGCGAACTGGAATGGCGGCTCGCCACCGCAGCTGCCGTCGCGCACGGCGTGGCGCCGCTGCTGCATCGCTTCTCGACCTGGCAGCGGGTGGAGTGGCGCCGTTTCCTGGACCGCCAGCGCCAGCACGTGGCGCAGCGCCATGTACGCATCGAAGCGCTGCTGCGGCGCATCGATGCTTCTTTCCGCGCCGCCGGCCTGCCTGTCCTCGCTCTCAAGGGGGTGGCCCTGCACGGTCTCGGGCTGTATGCGCCGGGCGACCGCCCGATGGCCGACATCGACCTGCTGGTGCGCGCCGGCGACGCGGACCGGGCGGCGGCACTGCTGTGCGGGCTGGGCTACACGGAAGCCTTCGCGCAGTGGAAGCACCGCGCGTTCAAGCCCGCCGCGGGCGGCGCGGTGGCGGGACTGGGCGAGCATCGCGACACCGCGGTGAATATCGAGCTGCATACGCGTATCCACGAGCGGCTGCCGGCCTCGATCGTGGACATCACGCCGATGGTGTTTCCGCCGGGTCCGCGGCCGGGACTGAATCCTTATCCATCGAACGGCGCGCTGATGGCGCATCTGCTGCTGCATGCGGCCGGCAATATCTGCAGCCGCACCTTGCGCCTGCTGCACCTCAACGACATCTCGCTGCTGGCCACGCGGATGACGCTGGCGGACTGGGAAGTGCTGTGGTCCGCCGGCAACCCTTGGTGGGCCTTGCCGCCGCTGCGGCTGGTGGCGCGCTATTACCGCAATGCGGTGCCGGCGGCGGTGCTGGCGCGGCTGCGGCGCGGCTGTCCGCCATGGCTGCGCGCCGCGGCGAAGCGGCAGACGCTGACGCGGGTGTCATGTTCGGACCTGTGGCTGCAGGCCTTGCCCGGGATCGAGTGGTCGCGCACGCCGGGCGAAGCGCTGCGCTATCTGCGGCATCGGTTCGTGCCCGACGAGGAAAGCCGGCAGGAACGGCAGGATATGGCGCGGACGCAGCTGTGGCTGCAGGGACAGGCGTGGGTGACGCGCTCGCAGGCGCGGCGCTTGCTGCGGCGGCTGGCGGGGTCGGTGCCGCGGATGGATACGTTGTATGTGGTGCGCGCCGCGCTTGAGGCGCAGGAGTGAAACGCAAAGCGCAAGATGAAACTCGCCCCACCTATCTGCCCCCTCTCCCCTCCGGGGAGAGGGTCGGGGTGAGGGGCCGGGCGGAGCGATGAGCTGACGGTCATCTCGAGCTCGAGAGCTTTTCTTCGCTCCGTAGAAGCGCTGCCGCGAGCACCCGCCCCTCATCTGCCTGCCGGCATCTTCTCCCCGGAGGGGCGAAGAGTTCGATTAGGTGGGCTTCAACAAGCTTTGATACAGCGCCTCGAACCGCTCCGCCGTATAAACCGCATCCTCATCCACCGCCCGCCGCTGTGCCTCGTACGCCAGCCGCAGGCGCAGTTCCTCATCCTCCAGCACCTGCCGCACCGCGCCGGCCAGCGCCGCATGATCCCCCACCGGCACCGCCAGCGCCGCCGCCGGAGACCACTCGGCCAGGTGGCCCACTGCCGTCCCGACCGTCGGCACGCCGGCCACCGCCGCCTCCAGCAACACCAGCGGCCCGGCCTCGTGCAGCGACGACATCACCAGCAGGTCGGCCGCTTCCATCAGCGGCCGCAGTTCGCGCTGCGTCTTGAAGCCGAGAAAGCGCACCTGCGCATCCAGATCGAGTGCGTGCCGTAGCCGCTGCATCTCGCCATCGAGCGTATCGACGCCGACGATGTCCATCTGGAATGCCACGCCTTGCGCGGCGAGCGCGGCCAAGGCACGCAGCAAGGTCGGCTGATCCTTCACCCGGTTGAGGCTCGCCACATGCAGCAGCCGCGCCGGCCCCGAGGCTCGCCGCCGCGGCGGCAACGGCGGCCACGCCGCCAGATCCACGCCCAGCGGCAAACGCTGCGCCTCGATACCCAAAGCCTGCAGCGATGCCAGGATGGGCGCACTCGCCGCCGTCACCGCCGCCGCGGCGCGCAAGGTCACCGCCTCGCGCGCGCGGCTCACCCATCGCTGCCGCCCGCCATACCGGATCGCGGGCAAGGCGATCAATTCGCCACCGGCGATATGCACCAGGCCAGGGCGGCGCATCAGCTTCGCCGCCGCGATCGCCACCAGGCTGCAGGTGCCGGAGAAAATCGCCTGCACCGCATCGAAGGCCCCGCGCCGGTGCTCGGCCAGGATCGCCGCGATCGCCCGCGAACGCTGCCTGCCATCGCCGATGTTGTGGACCGTCGCACCACGCAGCATCCATGTCGCAGGCTTAGGCTCCTGCCGCAGCACGAACACATGCACCTCATGCCGCCGCGCCAGCTGCCCGATCAAGGCCAGAAACGCCGGAATCACCCGCTCCTCGCCGCCGCGGTCCACGCCGCCCGGCAAGACCAGCGCGAGCTTCATGCCGCCTCCCACGCCGCCGCGCGGGGGCGTCCGGCCAGCAAGGCGGCATAAGCCTCGGCCCAGCGCCGCCCCACCGCCGCGAACGACAGCTCGGCGTCGAAATGCGCGCGCACCTCGGCGCGCGTGGGGCCGGCCGCGGCCATCGCCACCAGCGCATCCGCCAGGCGTCCGGTATCGCCGCAAGGCCACAGGCGGCCGAGGCGGCCATCGCCGCTCAAGGCGCGGAACGAAGGAATATCGGTCAGCACCGGCACCGCGCCGCAGGCCATCGCCTCCAGCGCCGCGTAGCCGCAGCTTTCCGCGCGCGAGCCGGCGACGAAGATATCCGCCGCGCGCTGCAGCAGCTCGACCTTCTCGTGCGGCACCCGCCCCAGCAGATGCACGCGCCCGGCCAGCCAGGGATCGCGCGCGATGCGCGCCTGCACGGCCTCCAGCATCGGCGCGTTGCCGTAGGCGCACCACAGTTGCAGGTCAGGCAGGCGCCGCGCGGCCAGCGCCACGCCGTCGAGTACCGCCAGGGGATCCTTGCCCGCCGCCAGATGCCCCACCCACAGCACGCAGGGATAGCCATGCAGGCCCGTGGCGTAACGCGCCTGGGCGCGGTCGCCCGGCGTAAAGCGGCAACTGGATTCGGGAATCGCGAACACCCGCGTTCCGGGCCGGAAAAGTTTTGCCTCGACAAACGGCGTCGCCAGCGCGGGCGCGGTGAACGCCACGCCCGCGGCCGCCGCATACCAGCGCCGCCACTGCGCGCGCCGCCACCAGCTTGGCGGACGGTTGGCATGGTCCTGCAGCAGAATCGGCAGCCACGGCAGGCGCTTCGACAAGGCATGCGCCTGCGGCGCGAAATCCAGGCCGTGCACGTGCGCCAGTCCGGCGCCGGCACCCACCAGCGCAGCGGCAAGACGCCGCGGACCGTCCTTGCCGTCCAGCGGCAGAAAACGGTACTCGACGCCTGCGCGCACGAATGCCGCCTCGCGTGCCGCATTCTGGATCACCGACACGCGCACGCCCGCCGAAGCCACCGCATCGGCGACATCCGCCAGCGTGTGCCAATGCACCGGCAGGTCGCCGGGTTCGATCTGCGGCGGCGCCGGCACCAGGTTGAGCTGGGCGATATGCACGGCGGGCCTACAGGCTCGACACCTGCGGCAGGCGCAGCTTCACCCAGCGGTTGGCCAGGTTCAGTTCCCACGGCTGGTCGTAGCGGCGATAGCGGTAGCGCCACGAGGCCATGGTGCGCAGGCCGTGTTTCGCCCAGCGCGGCGTGCGCATGTCCTGCACGGTGGGATAGCGGCAGCGCAGCACGGTAACGAAATCGTGGATGCGCTTGCGCATCTTGTCGGTCAGCCAGGGCGCATCGGCGTGGCAGGCATAGTCCACCCACTGCGGCTGCGCCCATTCTTCCGGCGTCGAGGGGAACACCACCGGCTCGCCGTTGAGATCAAGCAGCGGCATCGAGGCGCGCTTGCCGCGGTCGCTCTCGTGCTTGGCGCTTTCCGGCAGCGGCGTATAGACGTAGACGATGATTTCCGAGGCGGGGTTGATCCGCTTCAACTCGCGGATGAACTCGAAGGTGTGCTCGGTTTCTTCTTCGGTATCCACCGGCGGCGCCACCATGAAGGAGAGCTCCGGAATCACGCCGTTGCGCCGGCACAGCTCGGCCACTTCCAGCGTCTGGTCCGGCCGCGTGCCCTTGCGGATTTCCTTGAGCATCTTGCCGCTGGGCGATTCGGCGCCGATATAGGCCATCTTCAGGCGGCTCTTGCGCACCAGCTTCCAGGTGCTCTCGGAAAGATTCAGCAGCGCATCGGCGCGCGCATAGCACCACCACGGCATTTCCAGCTTCGCCATCACTTCCAGCAGCGGGATCATCTCCACTTCGCGGTCGAAGAAGTTGTGGTCGAAGAACTGCACGGAATCGGCGCCAAGCTCGTACTTCAGATACTTCAGGTCCCGCTCCAGCCGCTGCACCGCCGGCAGCGCGGTGGCGCCGCCGAACATGGCGTTGACGCCGCAGAAGGTGCAGCGGAAGCGGCAGCCCAGCGCGGCCTGGTGGCCGGCGGTGCGGCGGCCGAGGAAGGTGCGGGCCAGGTACTGCCGCGGATCGCCGAGCTTGTCGTACGGCAACTGCACCGAGGGGTCGCCGGGCACGAAGTGGCGGTTCGGGTTGTGCACGTGTTCGTCGCCGCGCTTCCACGACAAGCCGGCCACCTTGGCCACCTCGCCCTGCCCGCCCAGCGCCGCGACCAGCTCGGCCATGGTCTGCTCGCCCTGCGCACGGATCGCGTAATCCACGTAAGGCGCGGCCAGCGCGGTATCGGTGTACAGCGTGGGGAAATAGCCGCCCCATACGATCGGCACCTGCGGGTGGCGCTCGCGGATCGCCTTGGAAAGCTCGATCGACGGCGCCAGCTGCGGCCCGCCCATCACGCTCAGGCCCACCGCATCCACGCCGCCCCGGTCCAGCGCCTGCAAAGTGGTGCGGATGAAATCGCGGTCGACATTGCCGTCGACGATGCGGCTGCTGCCGCGCCGGTCCAGCGCGGCGGCCAGGTTCAGCAGGGCCAGCGGAAAGCGTGCGCTGGAGCGCGCGGTAATGGTCGGGTTGATCAGCAGGGTATGGGGCATGGCAGTCGTCACCCGTGCCGGCGCAGGCGGAACACCAGCGCCACCGGCACGTCCAGGGCGATGGGATCGAAACGCGCGTTGGCGGGAATATCGGCGGGATCGAGCATGGGTTCGCGCACCTCCTCGATCGCCAGGTCCAGCGCCGCGCAGGCGCGGTGCCAGTGGCTGTACAGATGCGGCGTGTGCCGTACGGCGTAGCGTTCGCCGCCGGCCTTGAAGTCGCGCAGCCAGCCCAGCGCATGGCCGGTGGGATGGAAATCGCTGCACAGCAGGCTGCCGCCGGGTTTCGTCGCGCGGCGCAGTTCGGCCAGCGCGCGCGGCAGGTCGTCGATATGGCCGAGCACCAGGCCGCTGATGGTGAGGTCGGCGCGGGCATCCTCCACCGGCAGCTCCACCACGCTGCCGCGCAGCAGGGTCAGTTCGGTATCCGGACGCAGATCGGCCAGCTCGCCGTAGGCGCGTTCGAGCATCGGCAAGGAGAGATCCACGCCAGTCAGGCGCGTGGCGCCGCGGCGCGCGACATGGCGCAGATAGCGGCCGCTGCCGCAGCCGGCATCGAGCACCGCCTGCTCGCGCAGGTCGGTGGGCAGCAGCGCGAGCATGGCGCGCTCCTCGGCCCGCATCACCGGGTTGTGCGCAAAGGCCGGGTAGCTGGCGGCCCACAGCGCGTACGCGGCTTCGGGTTCGAGGATGACGGGGCGGGTCATGCCTGCGCTCCCGCCAGCAACGAAGCCGCGCCGGCTGCGGCGAACGCCAGTCCTGGCTCCAGTGCCAGCAGCGCCGGGTCCGCCAGTTCCTTCGCCAGCAGCTTGGGCCGGCCGTCGAGCATCACCGGCACCGCCTCCACGCCCGCTGCGTCGAACCAGCCGGCGAAATCCGGATCGGCGATGCGCGGCACGCCGCCGCGTACCACCGCGCGCAAGTCGGCGCGGCTGAGGCCGACCAGGCTGTCGGCCACCGCGCCGCCGGCATCGGCCACGATCACCATGTCGGCGGGCGCACCGGGAACGAGGCGCCCATGTTCGGGCATGCGCAGCACATCGGCGCCCTGATGCGTGGCCATCGCCAGCAGTGCGTTGCTGTGCAGGCCGCCGACCACCGCGGCCACGCAGAGTTCTTCGAGCAGGTCGCGCGCGCCGCTCAGGCGCGAATCGCTGCCCAGCGCCAGGCGGCCGGCCGCATGCAGCTTGCGCGGATCGAGCGTGCGGCCGAGCAAGGTGAGATTGCTGGCCGGACACCACACCACCGCGGCGCCGCTGGCGATCACCTTGGCGATGTCCTGCTCGCCGAGGCCGACGCCGTGCGCCAGCACGGTGCGTGCATCGAGGCAACCCAGTTGCTCGAGTTGTGCGAGCTCGGCCCGCGCTACATCGTCCGTGCCTTCGGCCAGATGGATCAGCCACGGCGAACCGGCCGGCGTGGCATCGAAGCTCTCGCGCACCGGCGGGCCGTAAGCCCAGCCCAGCGCATAGGCCCAGCCATGGCCGCGCAACAGCGCCACCGGGAAATCCGGCGCATCCAGTGCTTCGTGCCAGGGATCGTGGTGCGCCACGCAGGTCACGCCGGCCAGCAGGTTCTTCAGTGCGCCGTGGCGCAGGCGCAGGTCCTTCGGCAACTGCAGCGCGGCCGCCACTTCCGGCGCGCGGAAATGCGCCTGGAACGCTTCGATCCAGGCGTAGCTGTTGGGAAACGGCTGTCGCCGCGGCAACGGCGGCACGGCATTGACGTGCAGATGCTCGTGCGCGTTGACCAGCCCCGGGAACACCAGGTGTCCGCGCAGGTCGAGCGAAAAACCGCGCACCGGTTGCGCTTCGGCCACGCATCCGTCGCGGATCGCCAGCGGCAGGCGCGAGGTGCCGTCCTCGCTCACCACCGTCCCGCCGTGCAGGATCGCGTCCACGCTCAGCGCCGGCGCATCACGATCAGGAAGTGATCGCCCATGTCGCGCAGCAGCGGCGCCGCGCCCCAGCGATCGTCGAGCAGGCCCAGCCGCTCGTAGCGCGCCGGGTGGCGCCGGTAGCGGTCCACCAGGTACGGCGGCGGCATGAACAGGCTCAGCGCGCGATAGCCCTCCAGCGCGAAGCCTTCGGCAAAGCTGCGGTAGAACTCGCGCGGCAGGTAATAGCGGGTCCAGATGGTGTGGTAGTTCATGCCCACCGCGGTGGCGCCGCGCGCGGCGCGCACGGCCGCGCGGCGGAAGCGGCCGCGCCGCACGTAGTGCGCGATCTCCCACGGGCAGATCCGGCCGATCACCGAGAACACCAGATAACCGCCGGGGCGCACCAGGCGCGCGCATTCGGCGGCGACCGCGGGCAGGTCCAGCGCGCAATTGAGCGGGCCGAAGTTGGAATACATCCCGTCGAACGGGCCTTCGAACAGATCGCCGGTACCGCTGCCGATGCGCGCCAGCTCCTGCACCCCGATATGCGCGGCGCGCACGTCGCCTTCCATGCCCGCGGCGGCGGCGCGGTCGCGCGTACGCTCGACCATGCGCGGCGACCAGTCGGTGGCCAGCACGCGGAAACCGCGCTGGCCGAATTCCACCGCATCGATGCCGGTGCCGCAGCCCAGGTCCACCAGCCGCGAGCCCGGCGCGAACAGGCGCTGCACGGTGTCCCACAGGGTCAGCCGCATGCGCTGGATCAATTCGTTGTTGCCGCGCGGGCCGTCGTAGTCGGCGGCCACGCTGTCGAACGCGCGCTGGGTGTCGAGCAGGCGCGCGTGGTCGAGGGCGGCCGGTTCCAGTTCGTGCGGACTGCTCATTTCCAACGTTGGTTCTCCACTTCAGTTAGGAATCCTTCTACCCGCCGGGGAGAAGGTGGCGGCAGCCGGATGAGGGGTGGGGCTCGCGGAAAGGGATCGACAAGGCGTCGCCCGCTTTCCGCTCCTGCTTCTATGCTCCGCCCGCCCCCTCACCCCAACCCTCTCCCCGGAGGGGAGAGGGGGCTGGCGTTGTGGCTATTGGGTGAGTGCCGCTCAGCCCCGCATCGGTTGCGCCGCGCGCCGCCGCGCATCCAGCGCCACCGCCACGAACAGGCCCAGGCCCAGGCCGCCGAGCAGGCCCACGCCCAGGATCAGCACGCGGTTCGGCGCCACCGGGTGGTCCGGCTGGTAGATCGGCCACGGCATCGAAGTGGCGAACGTGTAGTTGGCGCTCATCCGCGCGGCCAGGTCGCTGCGCGCATTGCGCAGCTCGCGCACCTCGGTGTCCTTGTTCGCCAGCAGCAGGCCGGCGGCCACGGCATTGCCCTGCCCGGCCACGCCATCCTTGCCGGCCGCCTGCTGCAGGCCATCGCGTTCGGCGGTCGCCGTGCGCAGGTCGGCCTGCACTTCGTCCAGGCGCGCCCGCGCCTGCGCCAGGGGCTCGGCCAGCAGCTGGCCGTGGATGGCCTGCAGGCGCTCGACCGTCGCCAGCACCAGGCGCCTGGCCTGTTCCGGGGAGGCCGCGCGCACGCTGAGCTTGATCAGGCCGGCATAGAACGACGGCTCGGCCTTCAGGCTCGCGCGATATCCGCGGGCTTCGGGCGAATTCGCCGCCAGCCCCGCGCTCTGCGTCACCTCGTCCTGGAACGAGCGCGTCTGCAGGCGATCGAGCACGCGCTGGAACGGTTCCGGCCGCGGGTCCTGCCCCGCCGGCGCGGTGCCGACCTGGCCCACCTGCACCCAGGCGGTGGCTTCGTAGCGCGGCTTGGCCAGGAACGCGTAGGCGACGGCCAGCGCCACCACGGCCAGCAGCGCCACGGCGAAACCGCGCCACTGGCGGATGAGCAGGCGCCACAGATCGATCAGGTAGATTTCGTCATGGTGCATGGTGGTCGACTCGGGGCAAGGAGAAGGAAGACGGCGGCCGGCGCGGCAGCCAGGCGGCGAACAGCTGCATCAGCAGGCACAGCGCGATGAAACCCGCGCTCATGAAGGTGTAGGCCTGCGGCGCGAACGGCGCCATCGCGGCGACATAGGCCATGCGCAGGAAGATCAGCAGCGAGAACAGCGAGGTGGACGCGCACAGCCGCCGCGCGCTCCACACCAGCATCGCGTACAGCCCCAGCATCGCCGCCACCGCCCCGGCGGGACCCAGCGCGAGCAGGAACGGGAAATACTCGGTGCCGACATTGATCGTCGGCGAATCCAGCGGAATGCCGGTGCCGGCGGTGACGATGGAACCGCGCAGCGGCACCACCTGGTTCAGCAGGAAATCCGCGTTGTGATACTGCTTGGCCAGCATCGAGGCGAAGTTGTACGGCCCCGCGGTGAGATACAGCAGCAGCCATTTCACGCCCGGCGGCGCTTCGCGGTACAGCGCGCCGAACGGCAGGGTCACGCCCTCCAGCGGCCCCGAACGCAGGATGCCCAGCACCGCGAACAGCACCGCGCCCACCAGCCCCAGCAACAGCACCGCCGGCCACGGCAGGCGCAGCCCGCCCTTGCGCCGCAGCACCAGCACCAGGGCCACCGAGAACAGGCTGGCGAAGATGCGGTTGCGGTCGATCACCAGGATCGGAAACACGATGCCCGCCAGCACCATCGCATAGCGCAGGCCGCGATGGCGCACGCACAGCAACCCCACCGGCGGCAGCACCCAGCACCACGCGGAAAGATGCCGGATATGTTCGCGGCCGCCTTCCATCTGTGCATAGGCGGAAGGTTTATCCAGCAGCGGAATCGGAAACAGCGCCAGGTCCAGCACGCAGAACACCGCCACCAGCGCGCAGAACGCGAAGGCGACCATGGCCTCGCGCGTGCCCGCGTACTCGCGCAGCGCGAAGCGCTCGAACGGCGGCAGGCGCACGCCGCTCAGGGCGTCCAGCGCCAGCATCGCCACCGCGCCGGCGATCAGCAGCAGCACGCCGTCGAGATAGCCTTCCGGCAGGTCGTACGTGAGCAGCGTCGCCCCGCAGGCCAGCAGCATCGGCAGGCCCAGATACGTGGAGGGACGGCGCAACAGGGCTTTCATGCCCGTTCCGCCTGCGGATGCGCCGACGGCAGGCGCAGCTTCGCCAGGCCGCGCAGCGCCAGGCAGGCGGCCATGCGCCAGGCCAGCCGCAGCGGGCGGCGCTGCAGGAAGGCGATCTTGGCGCCGATGAAATGCGCCTGCGCCTTCAGCAGCTGGCGGTCCGGCCCGTCGAACAGTTCCACCCGGCGCAGCGCCACCCGCCGCGACTCGGCCAGATTGGCCACGCGCGTGGCGACGTGGCGGGTCTTGCTCAGGTTGGCGTCGTGCAGGCGGTAGGCGCAGACCGGCCGGTCGATAAAGCCCAGCGCATCGCGCGCGACCAGGCGCAGGAAGAAATCCCAGTCGTCGATACGCAGTTCTTCCGTCCAGCCCGAGATCGCGCCGGGCACGCTACGCCGCAGCAGCGCCACCGGGCCGCCGATCGCCCAGTGGCGGATCACCGCGCGGCGGATGCCGTCGTCGGTGGCGTACTGGCGCTTGTCGGCATGGTGCAGGCTGCGCATGCCGCTTTCGTGCACGCGGTTGCCATAGCAGTCGACCACCACCGAATCGCCCACCACCGCCCATTTGCGCGGATGCGCCTGCAGATAGCGCACCTGCGCCTCCAGGCCGCCGGGCAACAGGAAATCATCGCTGGCGCCGAGCTTGAGGAAGTCGCCGCGCGCCAGCGAAGCCAGCTCGTTGAGCGTGGCCGCCACGCCGCGGTTTTCGCGGCGCCGGTAGACGATCGGCAGCGTGCTTTCGTGCCGCGCGATCCACTGCGCGATCTTGCCCGGCGTGCCGTCGATCGAGCCGTCGTCGATGATCACCACTTCCTTCGCCGGGTAGGGATCCTCCAGCACGCTGTCCAGGCAGCGCAGCACGAAGCGCTCGTGGTTGTGCGCGGGAATCAGCACCGACACCAGCGGCCATTCGCTGCCCATGGCTACAAGCTCCTCAGGTAGCGGCGCGCCACCAGCAGATTGAAGGCGAGATAGAACAGGTAGTTCACCGCGAACGCGTACACGGCGCCGGGCAGCCCGTACCAGCGGGTAAATACGAAGACCAGGGCCAGATAGCTGGCGGCGAAGACGAATTCCGACAGCACGAACAGGCCGGTCATGGCCTTGGCCAGCATCAGGTACGACAGCACGAACGAGACGATCTTGATCACGTCGCCGATCAGCTGCGGCCCGTACAGCGCATTGGCGGCGGCGAAGTCGGCGGTGAACAGCGCGCGCGTCACCCATTCGCGCGCCACGTACACCAGCAGGGCCAGCGTCGCCGCGGCCGGCAGCAGCTGGCGCCAGGCCTGGCCCAGCTCGCGCTTCAGCTCCTCGCGCTCGCGCACCGCGGCCAGCCTGGGCAGGTAGTAGACGTTGATCGCGGTGGTGAGGAACAGCAGGTAGGCGTCCGACACCCGCGTCACCGCCTGCCAGTAGCCCACCTGCTCCCAGCCGAACTGCGCGGCCAGATGGTCGCGCACCGCGATATTGACCAGCGGCGCGCACAGCGCGGAACTGAGCGTCATCAGCGAGAACGTGGCCAGCCGCACGATCATGTCGCGGTCGTAGCCGGCGCGCAGCATGCCGGGGCGGAAATCCGGGCTGCGCCACCACGCCGGCAGGCCGATCGCCAGCCACAGCAGCTGACCCAGCACCAGCGCCAGCAGCGCGCCGTACAGACCCTGCTGCCACGACAGCCACGCCGCCAGCAGGATGCTCAGCGCCGAACCCACCACCTGGATGAACACCAGCCGGCGCACGTCCATGAAGCCGTTGATCACCGCCAGCAGATAGTTGCTTACCGCAATGCCGACCTGCGCGAATGCCAGCACCCGCAGCAGGCCTTCGTAGCGCGCATCGTCCAGCAGCCACAGCGCGAGCTGCCGGCTGA
The DNA here is from genome assembly GCF_049532885.1 of Dyella marensis. Taxonomy (NCBI): domain Bacteria; kingdom Pseudomonadati; phylum Pseudomonadota; class Gammaproteobacteria; order Lysobacterales; family Rhodanobacteraceae; genus Dyella; species Dyella marensis. The sequence continues at coordinate 2,291,973 of NZ_CP064029.1, read as the reverse complement.
ACAGCAAGGCAGCCAGGCCCATCAGAATGGCCGCGCACAGCGCATAGCCCAGCGCCGCGCGCAGCAGGCGCGCCAGGCGTTCCGGATCGTCGCGGTATTCGGCCACGTATTTGACGATGGCCGCGCTGATCCCGCCGCCGGCCAGCACCGCCAGCAGCGACATCAGGCTCATGAACTGGCCGAGCTTGCCGACGCCGTCCGGCCCGGCCGCCCACGCCACCAGCTTCACCACCACCAGGCCCGCGAGCAGGCGCGCGGCGGTGCCGATGGCGCTGTACAGGCCGGCGCGGGCGATGCTCATGCGCTGCCCTTGAAGCTGCGGCAGGCGGCGATCACGCGTTCCACCGCCGCGTCGTCCAGCGCCGGATTCAGCGGCAGGCTCAGCACTTCCGCATGCAGCCGCTCGGCCACCGGCAGCTGCAGGCGATGCCATTGCGCATAGGCGGGCTGGCGATGCGCCGGCACCGGGTAATGCACCTGGGTGTGGATGCCGTGCGCCTGCAGATGGCGCTGCAAGGCATCGCGCCGCCGGCTGCGCACCACGAACAGATGCCAGACGTGGCCTTCCTCGCGCGCCACCGGCGGCAACGCGATGGCCGGGTTGTCGATGCCTTCGCAATAGCGCCGCGCGATGCGGCGGCGGAGCAGGATCTCTTCGTCCAGATGCGCCAGCTTCACCCGCAGCAGCGCGGCCTGCATTTCGTCCAGGCGCGAATTCACGCCCTGGAACTGGTGCTGATACTTGGTTTCCGAGCCGTAGTTGCGCAAGGCCGCGACACGGCGCGCCAGCGCATCGTCGCTGGTGGTGACCGCGCCGCCGTCGCCGAGCGCGCCGAGGTTCTTGGTCGGGAAAAAGCTGAAGGCCGCCGCATCGCCGAAGGCACCGGCCTTGCAACCATCGAGCGATGCGCCATGCGCCTGCGCGGCATCCTCGATCAGCAGCAGTCCGCGGCGGCGCGCCAAGGCGGCCAGCGCCGGCATCTCGGCCAGCTGCCCATACAGATGCACCGCGATGATGGCGCGCGTGCGCGGCCCGATCGCCTGCTCCACCTGGGCCGGATCGAGATTGAAGGTCAGCGGATCCGGCTCCACCGGCACCGGCACCAGCCCGCTCTGGCTCACCGCCAGGAAGGTGGCGATAAAGGTGTTGGCGGGCACGATCACCTCGTCGCCCTCGCGCAGCGCACCCAGGCCGCGCCAAGCACGCAGGATCAGCGCCAGCGCATCCAGCCCGTTGCCCACGCCCAGCGCATGGCGCACGCCGCAGTAGTCGGCGAACTCGCGCTCGAACGCTTCCAGCTCCGCGCCCAGGATGTACCAGCCCGAGTCGATCACGCGCGCGGCCGCGGCTTTCAGCGCCTCGGCGTAGCGCGCGTTGACCGCCTGCAGGTCGAAGAACGGGACGCTCATGCGAACTCCCATTCGTAGCAATCGTGCACCGCGGCGCGCGCGCCGAAGCGCTCCTTCTGCGCGACCAGCCCGGCGTTCAGCACGCGCCCGGCCTGCTCGGTGGAGATGCCGAAGCTGAAGTGGCGCTTGTGCGCATAGCTGTGCTCGATCAGTTCGGCCAGCAGCAGGCTCAGCGCATGGCGCTGGCGGCCGGCTTCGGAGGCGGCCAGGTATTGGGTATGGGCTGCAGGACCGAGGTCGTAGACGAGCGCGGCGGCCAGCACTTCGTGTTCGTCCACCACTTCGTGCAGCACGATCTGCTGCGGGAAACGGCCCTGCAGCAGGCGCAGCTCGGCCAGCGAATGGACCGGCGTGGCTTGGTGCCTGGCCAGTACGTCCGTCAGCAGCGCGTGGAAGGGTGCGAGATCGCCGCCGGTACGCATACTCAGCCCGGCCTTGCGTGCCTTGCTCACCGCACGGCGGCGCTCGTCGGTGAATTCGAACGGCTCGCGCAATGCGATTACCGAAGACAGGTCGCGCCGCACCAGCCGGGCGCCCAGGCGATGCAGCGCATAGAGATCTTCTTCCGCGGGATAAGCATGGAATACATGTGGCACGGCCTTGTAGAGCAGCCGCTTCGCACCCAGGGCGCGGTAGTGCCCGGCGATCTTTTCGAATGCTTCCAGCGCCGCCTCGGCGCGCAGCGCCCGCGAGCTGATCAGCCCCGCATAGGTCAGCCCGCCATGGCTGCTGACCTGCTCGCCGTCGCGGTTGGCCGGCAGCACGGCGACCGGCTCGCCGTCCTTCTCGATCAGCAGCGAGGCGTCAGCGAAGCGCTCGGCGTGATAGTCCATGTAGCCGCGCCGGTGCAGCAGGTTGCCGTTGCGCGAACGCGCCACCAGCGCATCCCAGGCCGCGGCGTCGGCGGGCGTGTAAGGCTTAACCGAGAGCATGCGCGCCCTCCGCGATGGCCTGGTCCGCCTTGCCTTCGAACGTAGCCTCGGCCAGGCCGAAGCCGGCCATGCCCATATCGTTACCGTTGTAGAACATCAGCAGCTTGCTGCCGTGGCGCAGCAGCGCCGGATAGCTCAGCGCGCGCGCATCCCAGCCGTCGCGGGACGGCGCGATACCCAGCGCCTCGTCGTGGCGTTCCCAATGCACGCCGTCGTCGCTGAACGCCACGCCGGGCTGATAGCGCCCCGCGCGGTCGCCCCAGGTGAAGTACATGACGTAGCCGCCGCCGAGCCGGTAGACCCGCGGCCGCCCGATGCGGTATTCGTCGCCGCGGGGCAGCAGGCAGATGCGGTCGCCGCGCGGGATGGCGCTGAGGTCGCGCGTCTCGGTGCAGCAGATGTGATAGCGCGGAAACGGCCGGCCACCGATCGATTCCCAGTCGTCGCCTACCGCGTACCACAGGCGCCACAGGCCTTGCTCGTAATGCGCGCTGTGGATGGCGGCGATGGTGCTGCGGCGCGGCGCGCGGTCCAGGATCGGCGTCTCCTGCACGCGCTGGAAGCGCTGCCCGCCGTCGGTGGACAGCGCCAGTCCGCTGAAGGCGAGGAACTTGGCCTTGGCCACTTGCTGGAAGCCCACGTAGAACAGATGCAGCCCGCCGGGTGCATCCACCACGTCGCCCAGGATCATGCCGTTGTCGTCGAAGCAGCCGCCACGGCCGACATCCAGCGCCGGCCTGGCGCTGACGCCGAGCACGCGCGTGGGCTCTGCCGCCGCCAGGTCGACATAGCCGAGCCGGCTGACGCCGGCATCGTCGCGAAAGCCCGCATAGACGCGGATGCGCTCCTCGTCGAGCCGCCACGGCGTGGGCGTCAGCGCCGAATGGCGCATCCAGCCGCCGACGCCCTGGCGCGCCACGTCGAAGACCAGTCCGCGCTTGGTCCAGGCGAGTGGGATGGCGGCAGGCATGCGCGCTAGAACCTCACATCCAGGCTGGAGCGGTCCGGCAAGGCGCGCGCAGGCGAGCCGACGTAGACCTTGCCCGGTTCGGTATCGCGCACCACCAGGGCGCCGGAGCCGATCACATTGTCGGCCGCCACTTTCACGCCGTCGTTGAAGGTGGCGTTGACGCCGACGAAGCTGCTTTCGCCGATGTCGCAGAAGCCCGAGATCACCGCGTGCGAGGCGACGAACACATGGTCGCGCACCACCGTGCGGTGCCCGACGTGGTTGCCGCTCCACAGGATGCAGTTGTTGCCCACTGTGACGAAGGGCTGGATCACGTTGTGCTCGAAGATGAAGCTGTTCTCGCCGATCTCCACATTGCGCCAGACGAAGGCGCGGCTGCTCACGTAGCTGGCGAAGCGGTAGCCCCTGGCCTTGGCGTCGAGATAGAAACGCGTGCGCAGGCGGTTGAGGCCCGTGGCGGGAATCGCCACGAACAACTCGGCGTCGCCGGGTGCGTAGCGCGAGGCAAGCTCCTCGTAAGCCAGCACCGGGCGGCCTTCCAGCTCGGTGTCCTTCAGGTGTGCGCGTTCTACGCTGAAGGCGACCACGTCGTAGTCGCTGTCGTGCTCGAAGTATTCGAGCGCGATCCGCGCCATCTCGCCCGCGCCGATCAGCACCAGCGGCCGGCTCATGCCACCGCGCCCCCGAGGCGGCGGAAACCATTGGCTTCGCGCAGGAATTCGTCGTAGTCGGTGATGTAGTCGGCCGGGTCGTAGAACTGGTCGGCCAGCACCATCAGCACGCAGTCGTCGCTGAAGCCGTACAGCTCGCGCCACACCATGTCGCCCAGCAGCAGGCCCTGGCTCGGGTCGTTCAGCACCACCTCGACCGGGCCGGTGCCGTCGTCCAGCAGGATGGTCACCGAGCCGCGCACGGCCACCGCCAGCTGCTTGAGGTGGCGGTGCGCATGGCGGCCGCGGTGCACGTTCGGCTCGGTGGCGTACACGTAGTACACCCGCCGGATCTCGAACGGCACGTTGCGCTCCTGTTCCAAGGCCACGAGCATGCCGCCGTGGTCGCCGTGCTGCTGAAACTGGATGCGTTCGATGTCCATCGTGGCTGGCTCTTCGCTCGTGTGAGAACGACCTGTTCGAGGCTGAGTGCCGGTGGCGCCGGGAAAGGTTGCAGCGATGCATTCCATCCCAGCGACAACCTGCTCCCTCTCCCCTGCGGGGAGAGGGTTGGGGTGAGGGGCCGGGCGGAGCGGAAAGCGAACGGTCTTCTCAAGCTCCAGAGCTTTTTCTGTGCTTCGTAAAAACACTGTGGCTAGAGCGTCCCCCTCACCCCAGCCCTCTCCCCGCAGGGGAGAGGGAGCAAGTTGTCGCAACCTTTTTGGCTCGATCCAGCACCTACGCCTCGACACGACGCGCGGGGATCGCCGGATGGGTTCGAGGTACCAGGACAAGGCCGACATGCCGATGCCGGGCAGCACGCCCGCCGTCGGCGGCCGCACGGAAACGCAGGAGCCGCTGCGCCGCCCGCGCGGCATGGCGATCCTGCACTGGAGCACGGTGCTGCTGCTGATCGCCGCCGCCGCCTTCGCGCTGACCCGCGACGAAGTCGCCGGCCGCGTCGCGCGCCAATGGCTGCTGGAAGGCCATCGCCATACCGGCCTGCTGGTGCTGCTGCTGGCGGTGCTGCGCATCGGCCTGCGCCTGCGTCACGGGCGCCTGCCGCAGGCCGTCCATTCGCGCGTCATCCGCATCGCCGCGTGGCTCACCCATGCCGCGCTGTATCTGATCCTGCTCGCGCTGCCGCTGGTCGGATGGGCGCTGAGCAATGCCGAGGGCAAGCCGGTGACGCTGTTCGGCGCCGCCCTGCCCGCGCTGGTGGCGGACGACGAAGACCTCGCCGACGCCCTGCTCGTATGGCACCAGGACATCGCCTGGTCCTTGCTCGCCCTGGTGCTGCTGCATATCGGCGCCGCGCTCTATCACCACTTCGTGCGGCGCGACGACGTGCTGCGCGCGATGTGGCCGTGGCGTTCGCGCTGAATCCTTCGCCGTAACCCCTCGCGCAAGTCCCCCATCCCGACACACCAAGGAGGTTTCATGCTGTCTCTGCCGTATCGCCGGATGGCGCGCCGCACGCGGAACATGACCGTGCTGTACGGCGTGGGCGCCGCCTTCTCGCTGGCCTGCACCACCGCGCAGGCCATTCCCGTTTATGCCCGCCAGACCGGCGCCGCCTGCGCCGACTGCCACGCCGGCTCCTATGGCCCGGCGCTCACGCCCTACGGCATGCGCTTCAAGCTCAACGGCTATACCGACACCGACGGCAAGGGCTTCAAGATCCCGGTGGCCGCGCAGCTGATCGGCACGCGCTCGGTGCCGGCGCGCGGCGAGAGCTCCAACCGGCTGACCGAAGCGGACGTCTATCTGGCCGGACGCCTGACCGAGCAGGTCGGCGGCTATGTGAAGGTGACCAGCAACAACGACGGCCACAACCGCTTCGACACCAAGCTGAGCGACGTGGACCTGCGCTTCGTCGCCAAGGAGCTGAAGCTCGGCGGCAAGGACCTCACGCTGGGCGTGAGCGTCAACAACAATCCCGGTTTCCAGGATCCGATCGCCGCCCTGCCCGCGGCATCTTCGCTGGGTCCGCCGGGCGTGACCGGCACCGTGCTCAATCCGTCCAGCCCGAATGCGCCGGCCAACCGCGTGTTCGGCGCCACCGTGTACGGCTTGTACGACTCGCGCTGGTACGGCGAGCTGGGCACCTACAACTCGATGCAGCGCTCCACCCAGGACCGCCTCGGCTACAACCCCAATGGCGACCCGGGCAAGCTGCACGACACCGGCTATGCGCGCTTCGCCTACATGCGCGACATGCGGCGGCAGTTCTTCTCCGCGGGCGTGGTCGCGCTCACCACCAAGCGCGAGCTGCCGCGCACCGGCGGCCCGATGGACCGGCTCACCGACCTGGGCTACGACCTCACCTACCAGTTCCTCGGCAACCGCGAGCACATCGTGCAGCTGAGCTACGTGAACATCCTGGAGCGGCGCAAATACGGCAGCACGCCGGCCAGCCCGATCGCGCCGGGCCTGCTGGCCAAGCCGCGCGGCACGGTGCACGACCAGACCCTGACCGTGGCCTACACCTTCAAGCAGAGCTACACCCTGCTGTTCTCGCACCTGGTCAGCACCGGCTCGCGCGACGACGCGCGCTTCGTCCCCTACGGCGTGCCGGATACCACCGCCAACCTGGTCAGCCTGTACTGGGCGCCGTTCGGCAAGGACGACTCGTACACGTCCATGGCCAATCTCAAGCTCGCCGCCAACTGGTTCCGCTTCACCCGCTTCAACGGCGCCCGCGACAACATCTTCGGCGCGCCGGGCACCAATGCACGCGACTTCAATGCCTTCTCCCTTACCGCCGCCGTGGCGTTCTGACCGGATCCGATGCGTGAAGACCTCAAGCCTTAAGCGAAACCTTCGAAACCTCGCCCTCGCCGCGCTGGCCTGCGCCTGGATGGCGGCCTCGCCGGCCTTCGCCGGCGATGCGTCGGCCGGCGCCGACGTGTTCAAGAGCGAATGCGCCGAGTGCCACAGCATCAAGGAGGGCCGCAACAAGAAAGGCCCCAGCCTGTTCGGCGTGCTGGGCCGCAAGGCGGCGACGGTGCCGGACTATGAGTACTCCGATGCGCTGCGTGCGCAGTCGTCATGGGTGTGGACACCGGAACAACTGCACAGTTATCTCGCTCAACCGGCCAAGCGCGCCAATCCCGGTACGAAAATGAAATACGATGGGCTGAACGATGCAAAACAGCTCGACGATCTCATTTCCTACCTGGGCACGCTCCACTGACGACACGTTCCGCCGCTGTATGTACTGCCTTGCCGCTACGCCGGATGCTTCCCGGCGTGGCGGCCCTCTGCATGGCGCTGCCGCTGCATGCGGGCACGCTCGGCGGCGGCATCGCACTGAGTTCGCAGCTGGTCGACCGCGGCCAGGCCATCACCAGGGCCACGCCAGTGCTGCAGGGCGTGCTGTCGTGGACCACGCCGGACGGCTGGGCGCTGGGGCTTTCCGCCAGCGCCCAGGCACGCTCGCCGGGAGGCATGGTGGAAGCGATGGGCCAGGTCGCGCACTACTGGACGCTGTCGGACGACTGGTCCATGCAGGCCAGCGCCATCTACTACAAATACCCCATGCGCAGCCGCTTCTTCGACCGCGGCGAAGGCGGACTGCACTGGACGTACCGCGACGTGCTCACCTTCGGCGTGTCGGCCACCCGCTTCACCCACGCCGACCACGAGCGCACCCGGCCGGGCGCGGATGCCACCTTTCACTGGCCGCTGACCGAAGAACTGTCGCTGTCGGTGGGCGCCGGCGTGGCCAAGTCCTATTTCGACCCCTACCCCTATTACCGCTACGGCCATGCCGGCCTGGCCTGGACCCGGGGCGCGTGGCGGATGGAGCTGGACCGGGTGGCGGCGGATGTGAAGACGCCCCGCTACTGGCGTTCACGTTCGCCCGAGGCGGAGCCCTGGGTGGCGACCGTGCTCTGGTCGTTCTGACCGCTTGCGACGGATCCCAACCCCGGCGCAACCTTTTCCTATCCGGTCGGCACTCATGGGGACAGCCACGCCGCCCTCAGACCGGTGACCTGACGATCATGAACGAAGCCGATATCGAAGCCGATGCCACCGACCGCGCGCTGTTGCAGCGCATGGCGGCGGGCGACCGCGTGGCCCTGGCCACGCTGTACCGCGGCTATCACGGCCGCCTGACCCGCTTTCTGACGCGCCTGACCCGGCGGCCGGACGTGATCGAGGAAGTCATCAACGACTGCTTCTGGATCGCCTGGCAGAAGGCCGGCACCTTCCAGGGCGATTCGCGGGTATCCACCTGGATCATGGGCATCGCCTACCGCTGCGGCCTGAAGGCCCTGCGCCAGCATGGCGACGAGCCGATCGAGGACGACGCCCTGTACGGCGACCGCGCCCCCAGCCACGACCCCAGCGAAGACCACGAACTGCGCGATTGGCTGGGCAAGGCGCTGGAGCGCCTCACCGTCGACCAGCGCGTGGTGCTGGAGCTGGTCTACGGCGTGGGCCATTCGCTCAACGACGTGGCCGTGATCATGCAGTGCCCGGTGGGCACGGTGAAGGCGCGGCTTTTTCACGCGCGGGTGCGCCTGCGCAATGTGTTGCCGGACCTTGCCGGCGAATCCTCAGCGCACGTTGGAGGTGCGCCATGACGTTTTCGATCAACGCCAGCCGGGATTGCGCCCGCGCCTGGGAAGCCATGCCCTGGGTGCTGCAAGGCAACGCCTCGCCGGAGCAGGCCGAATGGCTGGACGGCCATCTCGCGCAGTGCGCGGCCTGCCGCGCCGAATACGCGCAGCAGATCCGCCTGCGCGACGCGCTGGCGCTGCCGGCCGATGTCGCGGTGGACGCCAACGCCGGCCTGAAGCATCTGCTCGACCGCCTGGACGCGCACGACGCCGAAGCCGCCGCGCCCGCCAGGGCACGCGCGCGCAGCAGCGGCTGGCTGCTGCGCGGCCTGGCCGCCGCGGTGCTGCTGCAGGCGCTGGGCATCGGCATCCTCGGCCTGAAGCTGTATCGCGAACAGGGCGCGGCGGACTACCGCACCTACAGCAGCCAGGACGGCGCCGCCGCGCCGGCCGGGGCGATCCGCGTGATCCCGGATGCCAGCATGAAGGTGGTGGACTGGAATGCCGCGGTGCATGCGCTGCACCTGCAGGTGGTGGGCGGCCCCAACACCGTGGGCGCCTACACCGTGGTGGCCGCCGACACCGCCACCACCCAGGCCGAAGTGGTGCGCCAGCTGCGCGCCACGCGCGGCATCCGCATGGCCGAGCCGGTGGCCTCGGTCCCGTGAAAGCGACGCTGCGCGCCTGCCTCGCCTTCGCCATGGCGCTTGCGCTGGGCGCCTGCGCGTCGGCGCCGGCCGGGCGCGGCAACGCGGCGGCAACGCCTGCGGCCGCGGCGTCGATGAACAGCCAGCGCGACATCGTGCTGGCCGTGGCCAACCCTCTCGATCCGCCGGGCACGCATGCCGGCTCCAGCCTGCTCGGCTATGCGCCGCCGGGCCATTACGGCGCCGGCCAGCGCGCGGTCTCGCAGCTGGACGAACTGAAGCAGCGCTACGGCCTGCGCGAAGTGGTCGGCTGGCCGATCAAGGCGCTGGGCCTGTTCTGCATCGTGGTGGAACCGCCCGCGGGCGCCGACCGCGAGGCCCTGCTGCAGAACCTGGCCAAGGACGAGCGCGTGAAGCTCGCCCAGCCGCTGCAGGACTACGAAGTCTATGCGGATACGCAGCAGCAGGCCCCGCACAAGTACAACGATCCCTACGCCGACCTGCAGCGCGGCTTCGTCGAGACCGACGCCGCCACCGCGCACGAGACCAGCCAGGGCGGCGGCGTGCACGTGGCCATCGTCGATACCGGCGCGGACGTCACGCATCCCGACCTGCAAGGCCGCATCGCCGACACCCACAACGCGGTGGACGGCGACGCCACCGCCTTCGACCGCGATGCGCACGGCACCGAAGTGGCCGGCATCATCGCGGCCATGGGCGACAACCACCAGGGCATTGTCGGCATCGCGCCCAAGGCGGTGCTGAGCGTCTACAAGGCCTGCTGGTATCCGGACCGCAACGCCGGCGCGCGCTGCAATTCGTTCACCCTGGCCAAGGCGCTGGCGGCGGTGCTGGACACCGATGCGCGCGTGGTCAATCTCAGCCTGGGCGGCCCGGCCGATCCGCTGCTGGGCAAGCTGCTGGACGAACTGCTGCGGCAGAAGCGCATCGTGGTGGCGGCGCGTCCGCCGGACGGCGACGCCAAGGGTTTTCCCGACAACTCGCCCGGTGTGATCGTGGTGCGTTCCGCCGCCGCCACGCCGGCGCCGCCGGACGTAGTAAGCGCGCCGGGCAGCGACATCCTCACCACCCAGCCGCATGGCGGCTACGACTTCACCTCGGGTTCCTCGATGGCGGCCGCGCACGTCACCGGCATCGTCGCGCTGCTGCTGTCGATCCAGCCGGATCTCGATGCCGCATCGATCCGCAAGCTGCTGCTGATGGATGGCAAGACGGCCAACGGCCAGAGCCAGGTAAACGCGGCACTGGCGGTGCGGGCCCTGCAGAGTTCGCTGCACCACGCTGGGTCGCCTTGACGGCCGCTGCTTTGCGGCCGCGCGCCGCATAGACCCCGACGCTCAGCTCACTGGCCTTAAATGACATGGCGCAACCGCGCCCGTCATTTTATTCGTATGCGCCTGCGCGATCCTTTAAATCTGCGCGGCTCCCGAAGCTCCGGCGCGACATGCCGCGCAGCTTCGCCCGCAACGCCGGCGTTGCGCTTCCCCGATACGAATACCCAGACCATGACGCCCCCTTCGCGCCGCCAGTTCCTGCAGCTCTCCGCCCTTGCCATGGCTTCGGCGGCAACGCCCTGGGCCGACCTCCAGGCCCGCGCCCTGCCCTCGCCCGGCTTCCCGCCGCTGCCGGCGCACCGCCCCACGGGGCAGGAGGCGCTGGACCGGCTGTTGCAAGGCAATGCGCGTTTCGTCGCCGGCAAGGGCTCGGCCGCCTGCCGCACGCCGGAAGACTTCGCCAAGGTGGCGCAGGGCCAGGCGCCGTTCGCCGCCATCATCGCCTGCGCCGATTCGCGCACCGCGCCGGAAATCATCTTCGACCAGGGCGTGGGCCAGCTCTTCACCGTGCGCGCCGCCGGCAACGTGGTGGCCGGCAGCGGGCCGGTGATGAAGGGCAGCATCGAATACGCGGTGGCCGAGCTTGGCGTGTCGCTGATCCTGGTGCTGGGCCACAGCGAATGCGGCGCGATGAAGGCCGCCATCCAGTTCCGCCACGAGCAGAACAAGCCGGCCGGCGCGATCGACGACCTGCTGGAACTGATCTATCCGGCCGTCGATCAGGCCGTGGCGCAGGACGACAAGCTCAGCGGCAAGGCGCTGCAGAAGCAGGTGACCTACAACAACGTCAGCAACGGCGTGCAGCGGCTGCGCGGGCTGGATCCGATCATCGCGCCGGCGGTGCGTTCGGGGGCGTTGATGGTGGCGGGTGCGGTGCATGATCTGGCCACGGGTACGGTGACGGTGTGGCCGAAGCTGGCTTGATGCTGGCCGAAGCAATGCTCGTCATTCCGGCGCAGGCCGGACGAGCGCGCAGCGCGAAGAACGCCCGCAGGGCGGCCCCGAAGGGGTGAGCGAAGCGAATCATCCAGTAACCGCGCCGCCTGGTTTTCGGCAGAACGTTCAAGAGCAGCGCTCTGGGACTGCACGCTCCATAAAGCGCATCGCTACTGGATTCCGGCCTGCGCCGGAATGACGGAGGTTGGGGCTCCGTGCCTGCGGCGATATTCCGCTGGCGTTACTCCCAGGTACTGCACAAACGCACGCCGCAGATGATCGGCGTTGGAGAAGCCGCACAGCGCGGCCACCTGCCTGGGCGCATGGGCGCCTGCTCCAGACGAGCAGCCGGCTCACTCGCCGATCGCGTGGAAAACCTTGTCCGACGCCAGCGAGAGCAGGATCTTCGAGGCAGGCAGATAGGCGCAGCGCACGGCATCGCCCTTGCGCAGCTCGTTGAATACGCGCTCGGGCACGGCGAAGTTGCCGGGTTCCTTCAGCGGCGGCACCACCACGCGGATCAGGCAGTCGGGCGTGCCGCCGTTGCGGGCGAGATAGAAGCGGTCGCCGACGATGCCGTCGACGACCAGCTTCGAACCGACTTTCAGATCCTCGGCCAGCCGCTTCGCCTTGCGGCGCAGCGCCCACAGGAAGAAACCCGCCATCGGCAGCAGCATGCCGCCCAGCATCAGGAACACCCAGGCGTGCTTGTCGTGGCGATGTCCGAGGAAGGCGCCGGTCAGGCCGATCAGCAGGCATAACGCGCCGACGGCCATCATCAGAGTGGAGGCAACGGCGAGCACGCCTCGCGCCGTGCGCTGCGGCGACGCCGACCAGTAGGCCTCGACGGCCTCGCGCTCCCGCGGCGTGAGCCGCACGCGCGTGCCCGGCATGGCGGGGACTCGACGAGCGGCCATCTAAACCATGGCCCGCTGCGTTCTTACCGATCCCATCGCGCATTCCCTCGCAGGCCGGACCGCCCGGCGGGCCGCACCATGACATGCAGCCCGCCGCAGCGACAAGCCGCGGCTAGAAATTCACACGGAAGCCCGCCGAGGCGCGCCATCCACCGGCCAGTGCATCCGTCCGCGATGCATGCCCGGCTTCCGCATACGCACTCCACGTCAAACCGAACGCCACCCGCCCGCCCACGGCCACCTCGCGTGTGGTGGCGTGGCGCGCCGGCAGGATCACCGGCAGCGAACCACCGTCGAGCGAGGCGGTGATATCGGGGCGGTCGCCCACCGTATGCACCACCGCCACGCGGGCGTAGGCATCGCCGGTCAAGGTCGGGCCGAGGAAAAAGCTCTGGCCGAACAGCATGCCGGCGCGGGACATGAAGGTGTGGTTGCGCTGCGTATCGAAGCGCACGCGGTTGCTGGCCGTGTACCCGACCGCCCCGATCGAACCATAGGCCGCCTGCACCTGCGGCTCGATATAGCCGCCATGTTCGCCGCGGAAACGGCGGCCCACGCGCACCGACACGCTGGATGCGCGCGCATGGTAGCGGCCGGAGGTGACGCCGAAAGCGTCGCGCGAGGTGTAGTTGTCGCCCAGTCGCCCGGTGCGCGCCACAGCGTCGGCAAACAAACCGTTGCCCGTATTCCACACGCCATAGACGCCGACCGAATCGCCGCGCAGATCGGCGCTGCCGTTCTGCAGGTCGGCGCGGGATTGCGCATGCGTATACACCACGCCGACAGTGCCGCGGCCCTGGTCGGCATCCGCGCGCCATTCCGCACCGGCGCTGACGTTGGTGGCGTTCTGCCGGTAGCTGCGGCCGTCCGCGCTGTCGCCCTTCAGGCTGCCGCCGTCCGTATCGGCCCAGAAGGCGGAGCCGGCCGGCGCGTCGTCCAGGCGCGATGCTTCGCTGCGGCGGGAGACGGCGCGCTCGTCCAGTTGCCAGAGATTGGTCAGTGCAAGCGCGGCGTCGGCGGCGACCAGTACGCCGGTGGAGGGCGCGATCGCCACGTTGCCGGCGGCCGGATCGGAAGCGGCCGTGCCGGTGGCGGGTGGCGTGCCGCCGCTTGTAGTGGTGCCGCTGCCGGTGTTGGCATTCCCACCCGTCGTCGTGCCGCTGCCGGCGCCGGTATTCGAACCCGTCGTCGCGCCGCCGCCGCCGCCGGAGCCGGAGCCGGAGCCGGTGCCCGTGGTGCCGCCGCCATTCGGCGGCGCGCTCGATCCATCGCCAGCGATATCGATACCCGCCAGCAGGATCTGCCGATGATCCGCGCTCAGGCTCACCCGCGGCGTATAGCTGAAACGCACCAGCGCGTTCTGGTAGGTGCCGCTCCACTGACCCGACAACCCGGCAGCGGCCAGGAAATTCGCCGTGCCGTTCGCCGCCGTGCTGGCGTCGACGATCACGATCGGACTGGCGGCGAGGATCGACGTGCCGGTGCGCAAGCTGGTGGCATTGATCCAGGACGTATCGTCCAGCGCCGGGTCGTACGCCAGGCGCACGTTCTGCGTGCCTTGCGCGCTGAACGAGCTGACGCCGCTGCCGAACACCACCTTGTCCGCCGTGCCGTTGCGCACGTCGCTGAGCAAGGTGAACGCAGCGCCGTCGGCAAGACTGACCGTTGCGCCGCTACCCGCACTGCTGCCGATCTGCAGCGTGCGCAGGCTGTACGCCGGCACGCTGCCGGGTGCAAAGCTGCCCCAGCTGGCGGCCGTGTCGATCGCGCCGCCGCTGCCTACGCTGAGGCTGCCAGCGCCGAAGTCGGTGGCCAGGGTGCCGCTGCCGGCGGCGATCCAGCGCGCGCCGTTGTTCACCACCAGGTTGGCGGCGCCGACGCTACCGTCCGTATCGGCCAGCACCAGGCCGTTGAGCCAGGAGCCGGAGGTATCGAGCTTCAGATTCAGCGTGCCGAGGAAGCCGCCGCTGTTCGAAGCGGTGAGCACATCGCCCTGGATGGCGACGGGATGGCCGCCGCCCTGGTTGATGTTGGTGGTGGCCGACGCCCCTGCCGTGGGCCGCGTGACCACGCCGTAGTGATTGGCCGCCGTCGAGCCCGCCGCCTTGGCGATGGACAGCGCGCCGTTGAAATCCGCCGCGCCGTAGTTGGCCACGCCATAGGTGGCGCCAGCCTTTTCCGACACGGTGATATCGACATCGCTGGCCGCCGTGAACGACATGCCGTTGCGGATGCCGTACGCCGAATGCGTGCCCTGGTTGCCGGTCGGCAGCAGCCGCACCAGCTTGCCCGCGGTGGCCAGGGTCATGCGGCCGTTGTTGTCGATGCCCAGCACGTCCGAGTCGCCCTCGAAGGTGCCGTTGGTGGCGGTGACGGTCAGGTTGCCGTCGAAGCGCATGTAGCCGTTGCCGCCATTGCCGCCGAAGTTGTACGCGCCGACGGTGTCGCCGAAGCGGTTGGGGCCGCCCTGCACGGTGATGGTGGCGTCGCCGAAGAACTCGGTCTTGGACAGGCGGTGGCCGGCATTGACGCCGAAAGCGGTGCGGTTGCCGAACGCCGTGATGGTGGTGGTGCCGACCACGCCGATATAGCCGTTGTTGCGGATACCCATCACTGTCGAGCCGCGGGCGATGGCGTACAGCTTCAGGTTGCCGCCGATCTCCGTGCGCGTGGATACGCTGGGGTTCCAGATGCCGTTGACGTTGTCCGACGGGTAGATGCCGCTGGCGGTGAGGTCGACGTTGCCGCTGATGCGCAGGATGCTGCGCCCGTCGCCCATGATGGCGTAGTTGGTGTTGTTGCTGTCCGACTCGGCCGTGAGGTTGCCGTTGATGGTGATGCGGCTGCCGTTGCCGGTGAGATAGATGACGCGCCCATAGCCCGGCGTCGACGCGTGCAGCGTGGTGTCGCCGTTGATGGTGATGCTGGCGAAATCGTCCGCCCACAGCGCGTAGGCATTGCCGTAGATGCTGCCGTTGCCCTTGGAGTTTTTGTCGTTGGCGGTGACGCTGATGGGCCCGTTGACGGTCACCGATTTCGGATCGGACTGCGGGCTGGAGGCAAAGATGCCGATGGCGCTGCCGCCGGTGGTGCCGGTGGCCGGCACGTCGCGCGTGGCGGTGATCGACACGTTGCCCGCGGTGGCGTCGATCACGCTGGACGAGGACGACGAGGTAATGCCCACACCCACCACTTGCGTGTTGGCCGATTCCACATTGATGGCATCGCCCTGGGCCAGGGTGTAGGTGGGCGTACCGTTGTTGCTGGTGATGATGTAGCCGGGGTTGTAGCCGCCGGTGCCGCCGGGCGCATCGTTGCCGGCCACGCCGGTGACCGGTTGCGTATAGACCGTGGCGGCCGCTTCGGCCGGCACCGCCACGCAGGTCAACGCCACCGCGATCGACAGCGCCAGCTCTTGCCTTCTTGCCTGGAGCATGGCCTCGGCACTCCCCTTCGTATGCTGCGTCTTGCCCATGGTCTGGTTTCGGCCGCCGATAAAACGTTGGACAAAACACGCCACGGCTGGTCATTTCGGGCCAACCCGCGGGAGCTTCATCATGGACGGCGCCACCTTCGGGACACCGCGTTGTCGCGCTGCCGACGCATGCCCTTGCGGGCAAACGGCACGTCCCCTGTAGAACGCGGTCGACTTGCTTGGCGGTGGCTTTAGTAACACACGGGCCGCGCCAGGTGCCGGCGGTGTTGGCGCGGGCGTGACTGCAGTCACGCGGGGTTTTTCAGTGCGGTGAGCGGGCGCACATACCGCGAAAAAACATAAAGCAGGTGGTGGATATCGAAAAACATCCACCATTCGCACCAGGCGCGGTCCAGGCACGCCACGCGCTAGGCTGTGCGGCATGACCATCACGATCCGCCTCGCCACCGACGACGACCGCCCCGCCCTGCGCGAACTGTTCCTGCAGGCGCGCCGGGCCACCTTCACCTGGGCCGCCGCCGACAGCTTCCGGCTGGAGGATTACGACGGCCAGACCCGCGGCGAGCGCGTGCTGGTGGCGCTGGACGGCGACGGCAGCCTCGCCGGCTTCGTCGCGCTATGGGAGCCGGACCGCTTCGTGCATCACCTGTATCTCGCCGCCGGACAGCAGCGGCGCGGCATCGGCCGCGCGCTGCTGCAGGCGCTGGGCTGGCCGGAGCAGCCGCTGCAGATGAAATGCCTGCGCCGCAACGAGGCGGCGCTGGCGTTCTACGAGAAGCTGGGCTTCGCGGGGATCGGCCAGGGCCAGGGCGCCGACGGCGAATACGTGCTGCTCGCCTCGCACCGGGCGCGGGCCGTCTCAGGCTGAGCGCTGCACGATCCGGCGCAGCGCCGTTTCCAGCGACGTGGCCGCCTTGCGCGGCGCGCCTTCGAAATCGATCCAGCCCTGGTTGAAGCCGTCGAGCATGCGCATGCGCGGCTGCGGGTGCTGCGCGCCTTGCTGGCGAAACAGCGCTTCCCATTGTTCGCGCGGCACCGCCTGCGCACCTACCGGCTGGCCGAGCACGGCGGCATAGGCGCGAGCGATGTCCTCGGCGCCGTAGCGCGCCGGACCTTCCAGCTCCTGCACCAGGCGGCCGTTCCAGCCGCGCAGCAGCAGTTCCGCCGCCACCGCGCCGATGTCCTCGGTGGACACCATCGGGATGCGGTGATCCAGCGGCTGCAGAAAACTGTGGATCGTGCCCTCGCGCGCGCCGGGCAGGTCCCACGCGGCGTTCTCCATGAACCAGGCCGGGCGCAGGAAGGCCACCGGCATCGATACGCCGCCGAGCGCATGCTCCATCAGCCCCGCATTGTTCAGCAGGTTCGGTTCGGCAACTTGCGCGCCGACGGTGGAGAGAAACAGCGCGCGCCCCGGCTGCGCCTGTTCGAGCGCGTGACGGAAGCGCTCCGCCAGCGCATGGATCTGCGGGAAGCCCGGCGCCGGATCGTAGTCCGGCGGCATCATCAGAAATACGCCGTCGACGCCTTCGAAGGCGCGCGCCAGCGCGTCGCCGTCGTCGTAACCGGCCAGCGCCACCTCGCAGCCGCGCGCCCGCCAGGGCTCCCCTTTGGCCGCATCGCGCACGACGGCGCGTACCGCCGCACCGTGTGCCAGCAGCGCGCGCGCCACCGCGCCGCCAACCTGCCCCGTGATACCCGTGATCGCATACATGTCGAAGTTCTCCTCAAGCCAGGCGGCGTACGGCCGCGTCGGCAGGCATTGTTCGACTTCGCCCGCCCTGCGGCGATAACATCAATGGCATTTCATCCATGACTGGCGCGCATGAGCGGATTCGACGAACGCACCCTGGCCGGCCTGCGCGTGTTCTTCGCCGTGGTCGATGCCGGCAGCTTTGCCGGCGCGGGCGAGATCCTGGACATGTCGCAGCCCGGCGTCAGCCGCGCCATCGCGCGGCTGGAACAGCGCCTGGGGCTGCGCCTGTTCGACCGCACCACGCGCGCGGTCGCGCTGACCGAGGAAGGCCGCCGCTTCCACCGGCAGGTGACGCCGGTGCTGGCGGAGCTGGAGGAAGTGGTCGACGAGGCAGCGGGCAGCGCGGGCGCGGTGCGCGGCAAGCTGCGCGTGGGCCTGCTCGATCCGCTGTTCGCGCAGCTGCTGCTGGCGCCGCGCATCGAAACCTTCCTCGCCCGCCATCCGCAACTGCAGCTGGAACTGCTGGTGCGCGACCAGCCCGGCGACCTGGTCAGCGAAGGCATCGACCTGGCCATCCGCTTCGGCGAACCGCGCGCTTCCGCCCTGGTGGCGCGCAAGCTGCTGGAAACGCGCGTGCTCACCGTCGCCGCTCCCGCCTATCTGCGCCGCCACGGCCGGCCCGCCACGCCGCAGGCCTTGAGCGCGGACGGCCATACCTGCATCGACTTCCGCGATCCGGCCAGCGGCCAGCCCTATGCCTGGGAATTCCACCGCGGACGCAAGCGGCTGAGCGTGCCCACCGGCGGGCGCCTGATCGTCAACGACGTCGGCACCATGCTGCACGCCTGTCTCGCCGGTTATGGCATCGCGCAGATGATGTCGCTGGGCATCGGCGAGTTCCTGGCCAAGGGCAAGCTGGTGGAATTGTTTCCCGACTGGCCGGACGAGCGCTTTCCGCTGTACGTGCTGTATCCGTCGCGCAAGCATCTGCCCGCGAAGACGCGGGCGTTCGTGGATTTCCTGGTGGAGCTGTGCGGCGCAGGCTGAGCGCTGCGCCGCGGCCGGAACCCTTCAGCGATATGCCTCGATCGCCGCCTTGATCAGCGCCAGATCGTCGCGCATGCCGTAGTACGGCGGTGCGGAATAGCCGAAGCGCGTGATCACCAGGTGCGCCGAAGGAATCACGTAGATGCGCTGGCCCATGGTGCCGCTGGCGTAGAAGCCTTCCTTCGGATAGCCGGAATCGATCCGCCACTTCGCCTCTTCGCTGCGTCCGTCGTTGGTCCAGAAGCCCGCGCCGTACGGGGAATTCAAGGTGGAGCGGCGCGACCAGTCCATCCAGCCTTCCGGCAGCACGCGCTTGCCGTCCGGCGCGATGCCGTCGCGCAGGTACAGCCAGCCGAGGCGTGCGTAGTCGCGGGCGCTCGCATACACGTAGGTGGAGCCGATAAAGGTGCCGGCGCCGTCGAATTCCATCGTCACGTCGCCCATGCCCAGCGGCGCGAACAGCTCGCGGCGCGCGAATTCGCGCATGCCCGGCGCACCGCCACCGACCACGCTGCCAAGCTTGCGCGCGAGCAGCACGGTGTCGGCCGAGGTGTATTCGAACGTACGGCCCGGCGGCTCCTTTGCCGGCTGGGCGGCAGCGAAGGCAGCCATGTCGCCGTGCAGGAATTCCATCTTCGCCACCGGGCTTTCGGCGGACTCCGCTTCCTCCACCGCCAGGCCGCTGCGCATGCGCATCAGATCTTCCAGCGTGATGACGCGGCGCGGATCGTTCTTGTCCTTCCATTCCGGCGGGTTCAAGGATTCGTCCACGCGCAGCTTGCCCTGGCGCACCAGGATGCCGAACAACGCGTTGGTGAACGACTTGGCCACCGAGAAGCTGAGCAGCGGGGAGTGTTCGTCGATGCCGTCGGCGTAGCGCTCGGCGACGACCTGGCCGTCCTTCACGATCACCACGGCCTTGACGCGCTTGACCGGCTGGCCCGCATGTTCGGCGAACACGTTGTCGATCGCGGCGGTGACGGCCGGCTTGCTGGAAGCGACGCGCCCCTTCGGCGCGAAACCATCGGCCCTGGGGGCGATGGGTGCGTCGGCGACCGCGGGCAAAGGCTGGTCGCCCGGCAGCACCAGGCGGCAGCCGTAGCCGGGCGTGAAGCGGGCGCGCGCCAGCTCGCTCAGCGGGCCGGACACTTCGACCGTGCGGGTGTCACGCGAGACGTGCACTTTCAGCATGCGGCCGAAGTCGCCGAGCACCGGCATGACGAGTTGGTCGAAGGTCTGGTCCGGGTCCTGCCCGCCGACGAAGGTCATCGAGCAGACGTGATGGGCGGCGACGCCGGCGGCCACCGGCAGGATCTGGCTGAGCTGCGTGGTGCCGTAGGCGCCGGCCGCGGCGGCGAAAGCCGTGGTGGCGAGGCTGGCGAGCACGATGGATGTCTTGCGCATGGCGGTCGGTCTCCGTGGGTGTGGCCAGAGTCTGCGGAGACCGGCGGGACGGAGGGGGACGGACTGGGACGAAGGCCGCGGGGGCGGGGACAAAACCCGGATGGGCTGGCAGAGAGGCCGGAAAACGGTGCCCGTTTGCCGCGGACTTCCAGGCGGGCCATGCCATCGGCGGCCGCCCCGGTGTCATAGGCGGCTATGGCTCAGCCCCTCCCCCCCATCTGAAAACAGGTGCCCGCATGATCGAAACCACGCATCGCACGAAAACGATGTTGCTTATCTCACTGTTCGCCTGGATGGCTTCGCCCGGGGCGCCGGCGCAGAGCGCGCCGCCCCCGGACGCTCCGGCCAAATCTGCAGCTTCCGCCCCAGCCCGCGGGCGAAAACCACGAAGCAAAAGAGCGTAGCGACTTGAACGGCAAGGCTCAGGCCGAACTGCGGCAGGAAATGCGTCGGGGCGTTCCGCGAATGCGCTTTACCGATCCGGAAGAACAGCGCCCGTCTTCCATCACTACGGCCGAACGGCAGTTCGAAGCCCACCGGAACATGTTCGACCGTCAGCCCGTGTGTCCCACGCTGTTCGGACCGCCGCAGGCGCCGACGACGATGTCACCGGAACGACAGCAGCCTCGATGCCGCACTTGGCGAAAATCCAGGAATGGCTGGCAAGACAGCCCATAAAACAACGCGATGCCCAGCCCCCTCTCCCCTCCGGGGAGAGGGTTGGGGTGAGGGGCCGGGCGGAGCGGAGAAGCAGGAGCGGAAAGCATGCGCTGCGCTGTCGATCTTCTTCCGCGAGCACCCGCCCCTCATCCGCCTGCCGGCACCTTCCTCGCTCCTCAATGCCGCGCACATCCATGTGCGCTCCCCGCGTGCTCCCCGGCGGGGAGAAGGATTCCTTCGTCAGATGGATATCGACATCCCCGGCGGCAGATTCTCCAGATACCGCTTCGTCCACGTCACCCGCGCCCCATCCCGCAGCAGCAGCCGCTTCTCCCCTTCCGGCCACGGCTGCACTTCGCGGATGGCATCGATCTGCACCACGGTGGAACGATTCACCCGCACGAACCGCGACGGATGCAGCCGCGCCTGCATCGCATCCAGCGTGCCGCGTAAACGGCGCGGCTCGCCATCGACGAAGACCTGCAGATAATTGCGATCCGACTCGATGCGGTCGATGCGCTCCACCGGCACCAGCTCCGCCGCATCGCCCACCGGCAGCAGCAGGCGTTCGAGATAGCGTGCCGGCGGCGGCGCGTTTTCCAGCAGGCCGTCGACACGGGTGCTCACGCTCAGCGAGGGCGCCACCTTGTCGCACAAGCGGCGGATCGCCGCCTGGAAGCGCTCGGGGCCGACCGGCTTGAGCAGATAGTCGAACGCATGCACTTCGAACGCGCGCACGGCCTGGTCGTCATGCGCCGTGACAAAGACGATCTCCGCCGGCAGCGGTTCGCCCAGCGCCTGCAATACGGCAAAACCGTCCATGCCCGGCATGCTGATATCGAGAAAGACCACGTCGGGATGCTCACGCTGGATCAGCCGCACCGCTTCGCGCCCGTCGCCGGCTTCGCCCACCCACACGACACCTTCGGCCTCGGCGAGATAGCGCCGCAGCTTGGCGCGGGCCGGCGCCTCGTCGTCCACCACCACCGCGCGCAGCGTCATGCCGCCTCCCAGCGCCGCGCGGGCAGCCAGACGGTGACCACGCTGCCGCCTTCCGGCAAAGGCTCGAGGCGAACACCAGCCTCGTCGCCATAGAGGTGCCGCAGACGGGCCTCCACATTGCCCAGCCCGATACCGTGGCCCGCGCGTGCGACGCCACCGCCGCCATCGCGCACTTTCACGGTGAGGCGGTTGGCATCGCGTGCGGCTTCCACGCGCACCAGGCGACGGTCGCCCTGCCCGCCATGCTCGATGGCGTTTTCCACCAGCGGCTGCAGCAGCAGGAAGGGAATGCGCAGGTCGTCCAGTGCGGCGTCGCCCTGCACGTCCGCGTCCAGGCCCGCGCCGAAACGCGCACGCTGGATGTCCATATACAGCGCCAGCAGTTTCCACTCGTCGGCCAGGCGATGCTCCTGCGCACCGGCCGACAGCGTCGCGCGCAGCAGCGAGCCGATGCGCGAAAGCATCTCGTCGGCGACGGCCGGCCGGTCGTACATCAGCTCGGACACCGCATTGAGCGTGTTGAACAGGAAATGCGGATTGAGCTGCAACCGCAGCGCCTCCAGCCGCGCCTCCGACAGCGCCGACTCCAGCTGCGCCGCGCGCAGCTCGCGCGCCCGGCCTTCGCGGTAGCGGTCGAACAGCCACAGGCCGACCGCGATCAGCACGTAGAAAAACAGCTGGGTCGGCACTTCCATCACGTAGCGCCATACGGTGGGCGCATAGTCGTCCGCCGGGCCCCCCACCAGGCCGAACACCAGCAGGCGCAGCCCCATCATCAGGCTGGTCTGCGCCACCGACAGGCCGGCGAACACGGCGAGGTGCCACGGCAGGCGCCAGCGGCGCCGGCGCAGCCAGCGCAAGGCGTAGAAAACCGGCGGCAGGAAGGCGCCGAAGCTGAGCGAGCCGGTCAGCTCCTCGATCAGCAGCGGCGGAAACGGCGCGACGTGGCCATAGGCCACGCCGACCAGGTAGCGGTTGAGCGCACGCATCGCGCCGATCGCCACCAGCAGCAGCACCCAAAGCACCAGCGCGTACCGCCGCCATACCGGCGGCGGCGCGGCCGCGCTGCCCTGCTCCGCTGCCATGCTCAGTGCGCGCCGGCCTGCTCGGGCACCACGGTCAGCACGATCTTCGACGGATAGGCGCTGCTGTGGTGCACGGCATTGTTGGCGATCACGCCGGCCGCCTCGTCGAAGTTGTTGCCGCCGGTGTTGAGGTTGCGGTCGAAACGCGGAAAGTTGCTGCTCGATACCGCGATGCGCAGCTTGTGCCCGGGCTTGAAGTAGTAGCTGGTGTCGATCGGCTGGAACGTCACCGGATACACCTCGCCGGCCTTCATCCACGCCAGCGGCTTGTCGTAGCCGTTGCGGTAGCGCATGCGCTGGATGTTCTCGGTGATGTTGAAGGCCTGCCCGTCCGGATAGACGTCGATCACCTTGAAGGTGAAGTCGGTGTCCTTGGCGCTGGAGGAGACATTCAGCGTGACCGTGATCGGCCCGCTCACTTCGGTGCCCTGCGCGAACGCCTCGCTGTCGTAGACCAGCACGTCGTTGCGGGCTTCTTCCTTGCGCTGGTCGAAGGAGCCGAACTTCACCGCATTGCCCTGGCAGCAGCCGCCGCCGCCATAGGTCATCACCGGATTGGCCGGGTCGTAGACGAACCGGTCCGGATGATCGTCGGCTTCCGGCTGGGCGACGAGCTTGCCGTCGCCGTACATGGTGTTGGCCTTGCCTCCGCTGGCGAAGTAGAACTCCCTGGTGATGGCGCCGGCCGGCGGCCACGTCGCCGACTTCTTCCACTCGTTCTTGCCCATCAGGTAGTACATGACCTTGGGCTGCTTCTTCACCACCTCGCTGTCCTCGCCCTTGAGGAAGCGGTCGAACCAGCCGAACACCAGGGCGTTGTAGTCGTAGCGCGCATCGCCCATGTCCAGGTCGCCGACCATGGTGTGCTCGCTGGCGCGGGTGTAGGCGCAATGCAGCACCGGCGCGATCACGGCGTACTGCTCGTCCGCCACTTCCTTCGGCGCCGTGCGGCGCACTTCGTTATACGCGGCGAGGTTCGGCGACACCGACACGTCGAACCAGCTCATGAACCACAGGCCCGGCTTGGCGATCTTCATGTTGTCGTGCCACAGGCCGCCCTTGTACCAGGCCGGGTCGTTCGGCGTGCGCGCGATCATGTTGCCGCCGGTGGCCACCGGCATGCGCGTGTCGAAGATGCCCGGCGGGCCGTCCAGCGCCTTGATCATGTCCTTCACCGGCAGGTGCCAGAACGCCTTGTCCCAATCCACCGGCGGCATCTGCGTGGCCAGGTCGAAATAGCGCGAGGCGTTGACCAGCTCGGCCTGGGTGGTATTGGCCGGGAAGTTCGGCCGCACCTGGTTCTGGATGCCGTAGTCGTAGATCCAGGCAATGAACAGCATCTGCACCGCGCCGCCGCGGTACCAGTTGCCCTGCTCATAGTAAGGACCGACCCGGCCGACGCCGGCACCGAAACCCTGCACGTTGAAGGTGGCCAGCGCCGGTTCGTTCTGCGCCACCACCGCCATCTGCCACTCGGCGGTGGACGAACAGCCGGTGGTGCCGACCTTGCCGCTGGACCAGGGCTGCGAGGAAATCCAGCGCACCGCGTCGACGCCGTCGGTGATTGGCGCACCGAGGATGTCGTAATTGCCCTCGGAGAAGAAATGGCCGCGCTCGTTCATTTCGACATAGGCGTAGCCGTGCTTCACCGCATCGAGCGCGCGCGTCATGTCGCGCGGGGCGCCGAGTTTCACGTCCCAGTAATTGAAGTTGTACGGCGTGCGCGAAAAGATCGTCGGCACCTTGCCCGCGCCCTTGGGCCGGTAGATGTCCGCGGCCATGCGCTTGCCGTCGCGCATCTTCACCATCACCTTGCGGTCGACCACCGCCACTTCCTGCAGCGACTGCTCGGTGGCATTGCGCTTGGCGATCTGTTCGGCCTGGGGATCCTTGGCCTGGGCGGCGGCCGCGAACGGCAGCGCGAGACAGAAGGTGGCGGCCATGCCGCCGAACATCGTGGGCAGGTGCTTGCGTAGCATGCGAGTTTTCCCCAGGGACCAAGCCGCGACTATACGCGAGCTTGCGCGGCGGGAATGGTGCGCCTGCACATCGCGGCGCCCACGGCGGATGCGCCGCTATCTCTTTCTGTCCTAAATGTCGGTCTTTGGCGGCAAGGAGCCAGGCCGCCTCGCCTACCATCGCGCCCAGAAATTCCCAACTGAAAGTTGCGCGCGCCCCGCTCAAGCGCGGGGCGTCATCCATCGACGTTCAAGGCGAGAGGGAGATATGGGAAGGACTTCGATTCACCCGGGAAAGCTTGCGCCGATTCACCGAGTGCCATGCCTGGATCGAATGCGCTAGCGGTACCGCAGTACAGGTCGCCTTTGGAATAGCCCTGCCGGCGGCCTCCCATGCACAGTCATCGGAAGATGAATTCTTCTATGTCATTGAGCATGTTGGACCAAGCTGGTATCGGCGTCGTTTATCACTGAGAAGCCACATGACATACCAAATAATCCAGCCACCTTTCAGCCTCCAATTCTGGGACATGCCTAAAGAAGAGTTGAAGGAATACTTCGCCTGGTTCAAGGCCGTGATCCCAGAGCGCATCGAGAAACTCACTGAATACATCAGGCAGGATCCCGCGTACGTAAACTGGAAACCAGACAATAGTACGTCATCGCTCGATGCACTTGGCGAGTGGCTGATTGGGCACCTGTCGTTGAGAAAGCGCACCGAGGCCGAGATGGAAGCCATGCGCAGCGATAGCCCGCACTCGATCGAGATGCCGAACTACGATCTGACGGATGCAAGCTATTCCTTGGCGTTTGATGCAGGGGTGTATTTCGCACAAATGCTCATGGCCCATCACCCATCGCTTTCCTGGACGCAGGAATTCAAGAGCCGGAAGAGCATGGACTATGGGCAACCACTTCTCGTTCCATTCGGACCGGTTCCGCTCAATCCGATCGGCGTCTCTGTCAGCATCGCGCACGGACTCGCTGATAGGAGTCGGCCTGCAAGCCGTCTCCGCGAAGTCTATGAAGAATGGTCGCGCCGAGCTCCATGAAGCGGCCTGGTGCCCACAGCGTCGTGCCTAAGCTTGAGTACCCTCGTTCAATCCGCCGAATGATCGAACAAGGGCTGGTCCACCTCACTCCTTGGCATATTCTGGAAAGTGAGGCGGCATTGGCTCGCGCACGCGGCTTGGCCAAGCGCCACCCCGGCCGCGAGCTGTTTCCATTCGCTTACAGGCAAGACAACGATGACCTGGCTTGCTTGTCAAAAAGCACAGGGGAAAGAGTGTTTGTCATCCATGATTTCGCTTCTCCAGGCTGGGGAGACGAGGCCGAGTTCGATGACGTGTGGGCGCGGTTCCGTTCGGCCGTTGAGGAAGCCATTGCGTGGGATTGAATCCGTACTCGCGATTCGGCGCAATCATGCAATCGCGACCTTTTGGGGAAGGCATGACCTACCAGATAATTCATCCACCCGTTACGAGGAGTGATCTCGCAGGGCTCAATCAGAGTGACGTAGGGAAAGATCATCAGGCACCAAGAAGTTTTGAAGATACATCTGCGACATCGGAAAAGCAGGCATGAACGAGCAAGCATCGATCGAGAAACTCAAACAAGCCGGGCAAGTGACCATCGAAGCCGTTACTCGATGGCGAGAGGCGGCAGAAATGCTGGCCGCTCTTGATGCCGCAGGACAAAATGGCGCAAACATAGTTGTCAAGATTGATGGCGACCGCTCAAAGGCATCCATCTACACGGTGGTCGTTGCCGGACCACTCTTCGGCGAATCATTCTTCAGGAAAGATGGAGAAGATCTTTGGCAGCTTCTACATGAAGCGATTGATTACTATGTAGCCGCGGCTCGAATCTAGTTCTACAACTCAATGGGGACGAGTCCGCACTAGGACGGCCCCTGGCCCCCCTTGCCCGTCGAACTGGCCGTCGAAACGTGCCGCGGCAAAGCACTGGTGCTGGAAGATGTAGTGCTTTGCCTCGCCCCCGTACTGTTCGCCGATAACGATGGCGGCGGCTGATGCGGTGCGGGTGCCGTAGGAAAATGTACGCCGGAAGCCATACTCGAAAGACTGAGCGAGCCAGGCGGCCTGGAGCTCGAGCTCTGCGCCGGCACCGATGGCGTGGGCCGGATACCTGGAGGAGGCGGGACCGCCAAAGGTGGAGGCATCGACGAGGCGGCGCTTGAGGATGCCGTGCGTAGCGTCGATGAAGAAGCTCCGCCCACACCCGCAAGCATCGAGCCCGGACTGGAGCTGCTGCCCATGCTCGACGCGGCGGCTGCCGGGGCTGGATTGAGCGGGATGGGCTTGGACATTTTCACTTCGTACCGCCCTGTTCCGCGCGGGAAGGCTCCGCTCTTGTCCTTGATTTCCCTGCGATAGAGAAACTGCGCCGAATCGGCCACAAATTGTCCCGACGAATCTCGATGCGCATCGGCGAAATCCCTGATCGCCTGCTTGCTCACTTTGTAATTGTGATTACCGCTGACCAAGTCGAACACCAGGCGTTGTTCGGTATGGGCAGGCATGCGTTCCCTGCGCTGCTCGAACTCCTGCTTGATGCCTCGTGCGCCGTCCGGTGGCTGGTAGAACTGCTGCATGAACGTGCCGGGCTTGTACAGCGGAACCTTGAGATCGAACGCGATGGTCTTGTAGCTGCCGTCGCCCTGCCGGGATCGGGCTACCCAATCCGGATAGGTCCGTCCTGTCCCGGCAAAATGTTCCTTCCCCTTGTCGATGCGCTGCTGCTCCAGTCCCTGGTACCGCCGTTCGGCATATAGAGGCTCCAGCGCTACGCTTCGCGAAGAGCCGCCACTGGCATTCGGCGCCACCAGGGCGGTGCTGAAGACCGGACTACCACCCAGACCGCGCCTGCGCTGGAGGAACTCCAGATTCTCCCTGGGCGCACCCGACGCGCCGGCAGGACGCGCGTCCAGCTCGCTCAACGCCCTGATGGAAAATCTGGCGGGGTCGCGCGTGCGCCTCTGCAGGTTGTTCTCGGCCAGATTCCGCTTGTCAGCATCTCCAGCGGTGGGATGCTCGAAGTTCTCCTTGTAGCGGGATCCCGGCGCAAAGCGCGGCTGCCCGCTCCACCACGACCAGCTCCTGGAAAACCGATGCTCGGCCGCGCCCTTGGATTTGTTCAAGTCCTCCCATGACGGCGGCCTGGACGGCGCGGACGACGTCGAAGGCGCGGCAAACGCCGAAACCGGCATCGGTGGCGCCGACGGCCCCGGCTGCAATGCCGAAGAAGATGAGCTGGCATGGGATACCGGCGCAAGGCCCGGATGCGCCGAAGACGGGTGCGCTACCGGCGATGGGGATCGACTGCGCCGGGATGGAGAATCGGCATCCTGGATCGGGTCGAGCTCGCCCATCGAAGGGCTGCGCTGGCGCTGGGGTGCCTCGTCGCGTGGCCGCGGCCGTGGCGATGACGATGACGAGAGCTGCAACGGCGGGATGCGGCTGCGGCGCTGAGCGCTCTGGGGAGTCCGCGACGCTGTCGACGACGATGCTGCCACGCCGCCATGGGACCGCACGCCGCGCGGTGGCGAGTCGTCGTCCTCGATCGGGTCATGCGCCAACGGATCGACCGGCGCCGGCAGAGAGTTGCGGAACATGGACGAGATAGTCCGTCCGCCGCCGGGAGGACGCGCCGAAGATGCCGCGACGCTCCCCATGCTGCCAGGTGCGGCAGCACTGCTCGACGACAGCGAAAAGCCATGCCTTGGGGCAGACATGGGCGACGGCGAACGCGACGGCGGCGGCGACGGGGAAAAGTCTTCGATCTCGTCGATCGGCGACGGCGGCGCAAGTGGAGGGTTGGTCGCGTTCCGGCTCCGACCGGCCTTTCTGCCGTCGTTCGGATTCGGTTCGCTGCCGCCCTGCATGTCACTGGACGAGCGCTTTCTCCAGCCTCTGGACATCGGGAACCCTTATCGTGGCCTCAGTGGAACCCGTCCATCCCGCGCTCAATCCTTGTACCGCTTCACCATATCCTGCACCGGCGTCGGCGCCGGATACCCGCCGAACACGCTGTGCCACAGCCGCTTGCCCCACCAGCGGTTGTCGAACAGCGCATCGCTTTGGGCGAGCGTGTCCTTGTCATGGCCGGGCTTCAGCTTGGAGTACTCGGTGCGCGCAGGCAGGTTGTGCTCCGCGCGCAGCATGTTCTCCGACGGGTTGAATGCGCCGCGCGGCGTCCTGGCCAGGCCGATGGTCTCGAATTCCTCCTGCAGCTGGTTGCTGTGCCCGACCACGTTTTTCAGATGCTGCCCAAACTGCGCGTTCCCCGCGGCATCGACCTGCGAACCCAGCGAGGCCGGGTTGGTGAACAAGGCGTGGTTCGCCTGATTGACCTCCGGTACACCCACTCCCTTGCCGTGCGCCAGGCGGTGCGCATGCACCATCTCATGCCCCAGGCCGATAAAACGGTTGGCTTTCGCCTCGTTCGGGTTGATCCGCACCTCGCTGCCCCAGCCCTTGCCTTCCTTGCCGTCGAAGCGGTAGCCCTGGCCCACGCTCTGCGCGAGTCCTTGCCCAGGCGCGATATGCGGGGCATTCATGTTCGAGGTCTCGCCGGGCTTGGTCGAACTGATATGCACGCCTGCATGCTCGCCCGCGTGCTGGCGGTTCTGCGTGATGCGTGCGTCGAGCTCTTTCATCATCTGATGCCCGCCCGGCTTGCTCATCAGCGTGTGCATGGACCGGCGGGCATCGGCAGCCAGGTCGGTGAACGCGGCCGCGCTCTCGCCGGCGCTGCGCTTCACATGCACATTGGCCAGCTCGCCGTGCACCTGCACCTTCTCCACCCGCTTCAGCTTCTGCGCCTGCGCCTGCAGCAGTTCCGGCGTGAATCCCGCCGCCGAAGTGCGCGCCACGCGCGCCACCACCGGCGCCCAGCGCTTGGGGATATCGGCGCGCTTGCCCTCGGCATTCGCCTTGGAAAGCTTGGACGTAATGTCCTTGACGAAGCGCTGTTCGCGCGGAGCCACTTTCGGTGCGACGCCTGCGCTGTTGGCCGCCGCGAACTTCTCGACCACCCGTGTTCTCAGACTGTCCTTGGGCATGGGGAATTCCTTGAATAATGGCCTTCGCTACGCAACCGCCGGACTCAGGTGCGGTTGAAAGTGAATTTGTGGAAAGTACGGTTGCCGGTGACCAGATGCTTGACGCTCACCATGTACAGCCGCCCGGTGGGCTGCCCCGCAGCGTTGAAGGTCTCCCTCACCACGATGCCGCCGCGCACCCTCGTAGGGTTCGTATTGCCGCCGCTGGCCGCGTGCAGCAGCCGCCCGATACGGTTCTCGATCACCTTGTGCCCGCGCAGATTGATCGAGCGCCGCTCATTGGAAAGATTGTTCTGGATGCTCGGCCCGCCGAACTTGTCGGCGATCAGATGCGATTTGTTGCGGGGCACCGGCAGGTGCCCGGGGTTAAGCACATTGGTCGCGGCCAGCAACGCCCGCGCGGCACCGGTCCGGCGCAGGCGCAGCTTGCTCGACGCATAGGCGCGCTGTATGCCAAGGCCGGGGCCGTGCGGTACCTGCCGATGGCCGAAGCGCGTGCCGGGCGCGCGCGCCGCATTGGCCTCGGTCTTGAACGCGCGGTAGCTGGCGCGGTCGGAGACGGCATAATTGACGCGCCCGAGGGTCTGGTTGCCCTCCTTCACCGGCGCCCAGGTCCAGTTGCGGTTCTTCGGCATGTCGGTCTCCTCTTTACGTGCGTCGCATGGACGCCGGGGCTGCGGTCAATGGCCGCGGCTGTTCTGCGGCGGCGCCACCGGCAGCATGCGCGCGTCGCTGAGCGAGCGTTGCCGGCGTCCGCTGGTATTGGTCTTGGTCGCCATGTGGTGCAGCGACTTGGTGGTCAGGTCGCGCGTATCCGACTCGACCGATGTATTGATCGGCGGCTTCTTGTTGGTGCTGTGCGCGTCGCTGCGGAACGCTTCCATGGCGGCGCGCGGCTGGTTGCCGTGCGCGTGCAGATAATTGCTTATCACCGGCGGCACCATCCCGGCCAGGCGCGCGTCGCCGCGCATCACCGCACCGACCTCCCATTTCTTGCGCTCGCGCTCTTCCTGCACGTGGGCGACCAGATTCTTGAAGTGCTTCTTCTTGCGCAGATCCTTGCTGCCGGTAAGCGCCGCGTAGCGCGCGCCCGGCAGCGCTTTCACATGCGGCCTGGCCAGCTTGAGCCGGGTCGACGGATCGGACATGTACTTGATGGTCGCCAGCGAGCCCATGATCAGCGTGTCGGTAAAGGGCTTGGGCGAATTCGCGTCCTGCCGGGTCTGGTCCACCGCCAGCTCGCGCAGGCCGTCGCGTCCGCTGCCCGGCCGGCCATTGCCATGGCCTTCGGTAATGGCGCCTGAGGTTCCGCCGACTGCCTTGGACTTGATCGCCGGCGTATGCCCGGCGATGGGCTGCCAGCTGCCCACGGCAGCGCCCTGGTTCGGCGGCGGGTTGTACCAGACCAGGTCGGCGGTACGCGAGCGCGTATCGAACAGGTTCTTCGCCTTGCGTTTGCTGACGCCTCCCCACAAGGCGCGCATCTTCAGCAGGCGCGTAGCCACGTGCTCGTCCAGGCCGATGCCGACGAAACTCTGCTTGGCGCCGGCGCGGCTGGTCAGTGTCTTGTCGGTGCGCACGCGGATCTTGCTCGAATACTGCCCGCCGCCGCCCTTCCTCACCCAGGGCACCCATTTGCCGCGCAGTTGCTTCAGCTCGGCCCTGAGCGGGCCGGCCAGGCCGCGGCGGGCCAGCTTGCCCAGCTCCTGTTTCTGCAGCGAAGGCTTGCCCGCCTTCTTGTAGCGCACGGTATTGCGCTTCTGCATGGACAGATGCAGCGGCGTCGGTTTGTCCTTGGCGGGATGGGATGGCATGCGTACCTCGCGCTCGGCGTCAGATCGGCTTGAATTCCAGCTTGTGATAGCTGCGCGTATTGGTCGTGTGGTCCTTCACGCTGACCATGTACGTGCGCCCCGTCGGCCTCCCGCCAGGCGAATAGGTTTCCCTCACGATCATGCCGCCGCGTGTCCGGTTGGCATTGGTATCGCCCGGCGCGGTGACGTCCTTGATCAGGCGGGCGATGCGGTTCTCGATGCGCTTATGGGCGCTGAGGTTGATCCGGCTTTTCTCGTTCACCAGGTTCTGCGCATTGCTCGGTCCGCCGAAGCGGTCCGAAGCCAGGTGGGCCTTGTGCACATTGGCCGGCACGTAGCTGGGATTGACCACGCCGATCCCCGCCAGATTGTCGCGCGGCGCTCCGGTCGGGCGCGTGCGCAGCTTTGCCGACACATAGACTTTCTTGACGCCGCCGCCGACGCCCGGATACGTGCGCTGCCGCTGCCCGAAGCGGTTCTGGCGCGCGATGTTCGCCTTCTCCTTCATCGAGCGGTAGCGCGGCTGGTCGATCTGCGCGTAGTGGATGCGGCCGATCGTCGTGCCGTTTTCCTTGATGTCTCGCCGTGTCCAGGCAGGCATGTCGTGTATCCCCCGTTGATCGCCGTCAGGCGTCCGCTTCGCCGCCGAGCAGCTCGAAGATCTCGATCCGCCCGCCCCCTTTCTGGAACACTTCCCGATACAGCTCCGCCGCGTTCAACCCGCCCCACGCCACCGCGCGGCGGATCAGGTACGGCACGGGGCTGTGCGGCTCCACCTGCATCAGGTATTCGCCGATCTGCGCCAGCACCTGGTAGGCGCGTTCGCGCTCGCCGAACAGATCGCCGGCCGCGTGCGGCGCGCCTTCCTCGTCCTGCTCATCCGCTTCCTCGTCGAACGGCATCGGCGCCACCGGCGGCAAGGCCGCCGGGCCGCGCCGGGTCAGTTCGCCGCGCAGCAGCGCCTCGATGCGCGCGAGGAACTCGTCGAGCCGTCCCAGCGGCGGCGTCTCCGGCCCCAGCCGTTCGCGCAAGGCGTGCTCGAAAGCGGCGATGGCGGCGCGGCCTTCGCCGATCTCGGCGTGGCGTCCGCGCAGGTCGCCGGCATCCATGCGCGCCAGCAGGCCTTGCAGGTCCTCCAGCGTGGCCGCGTCCTGCGCTTCCTCCGGCAGGTTGCCGTGCACCGCGCGCATGCGCTCGTGGTAATGCGCCAGCTCCCATTGCGACCAGCTGGCGACGTGTTCGTCGTCTTCCACCAGCGGCAGCAGGGCGATGGTGTTGAGCAGCTTCTCGTTGATCCAGCGCACGATATTGCAGCGCGCGTCGTAGCCGTCGCCGTCCTCGCGCGGATGCAGGCCGTCCCACCAGGTTTCGCACAGGCCACGCAGCAGCGCGAAGCACGGCCGCAGCGCGGCATAGCCGCCTTCGTGCAGTTCCGCCTCCAGCATCCAGGCGGCCAGCTGCAGGTCCTTGCCCACCGTGTCGAGCATGCCGGCCGCCAGCTGCGACACCTTCGGCCAGTTGGCGCGGCGCGGCTCGATCGCCCAGGCGCCCATCGGCAGGCTGGCGTCGTCGCTCTGGCGCAGCTGCTGGATCATGCGGAAACCCATGCTGCCGCGCGCGGAAGCGCCGGCCGGCTGCGGGCCGTCCAGCGGCGCGAGCAGCCTGGCCAGCGGCACGCCAACGCGCCGTTCGAAATAGCCGCCGTCGTCGCAGCCTTCGGCCACCGCTTCCGGCGTGGCCTCCAGGTTCCTGGCTTGGGCGTACTGGCTCATCGCATTGCTCCGTCGGTCACCACAGCACGGGCGCGTCGCGCGGGAACGCGGGCGCCTCCAGCGGCACCGGCGCCTTGGTCGTGGCGTCGGTGCCGGAAAGTTTCAGGGTCAGGTACAGGTCGGCCTTGTCCGTGGCCTTGGCATCCCTCGGCGCGCTGCCGTCGAGCACCGGCACGGCGAAATGCAGCATGCGCTGGCCCGGATCGAGCGCGCCGTTCTCCGGCGGCGCGGCATGCGCATCCAGCCAGCGCAGCAGCGCCCAGGAGCCGCCGGTGTCGAACACCGCGTGATAGCCGCTGGCCCGCAGCTCCGGCTGCGCGGCGTCGGGCACCGGCATATAGCGCGAGCGGTCGGCCCATTGCAGATCCAGCGACAGCGGCGTGCCCACGCTCCAGGCGAAGCTGTCGTCCGCGCCCGGCCATGCGGCACCCTGCGCGCCGCCCGCGCGCAGCGTCCAGCCGATCAGCTGGTTGCTGATCGGCGAGCGGTCCGGCAAGGCGCGGAAGCCCACCTTCACCTGGATCGGCAGGCTCTGCGGCTGCGCCGAGAGATTGCCGGCGAAGAATGCTTCCACCGCATCGAGCTGGCCGATAAAGGCCTTCATCCTGGCGGCGCGCGGGCCGGTGGCGTGTTCCAGCCAGGCCTTGAGCTCCGGCTTTTCCTTGCCGTAGTAGACGAAGAACGCCTTCACCACCGCCGGCGACACTTCGCGCGAATCCACCGGGCCGAACGGATAGCGCCCCGCCAGCTGGCTGTTGAACAGCATGCCGATGCGCGCGTAGTGCAGGTCCGAACTGGCCTGCCCGCGGCCCGAACACGCCGCCCTGGCCAGCTTTTCCATATCGCCGCGGCGCGAAGAGAACAGATCGTTGCCCACCGCGGCCGGCACATACGCGGCCAGGGTCGCCTCGCAGTTGGCATAGCTCAGGCTGGCCAGCTGCTTGAGGAAGAAATCGTTGAGGTGCGCCACCTGCCCCGCGGGGTCGGCGAACTGCACCGCGCGGTTCAACTCGTTGATGGTGCCGCCCCAGTAAGCGTCGACCTGGGTATTGATGCGCTGGCTGTTGTTGACGCCGCGCGTCTGCTTCAGCAGCGTCACGAACGGCGCCGCGTAGCGCGACAGCACTTCCGCGCGCTGCAGCTGGCGATCCAGGTAGCCCTGCAGCACCGGCACGCTGCCCAGATCGAACAGCGGCGCGCTGTCGTCGCCGCCGCTGGGCGCGGGCGGGTCGTACAGATGGCTGGCCGAGGCCAGCTCCGACACATCCAGCAGCATGCTCGAGGCATAGTTCTGCGCGCACTGCCCTACCTCGTCGGCCAGGCTGCCGAAGCCGAGCTGGCGCATGCGCTGCTGGGCCTGCAGCAGCGGCTCCACCGAGGCGGCCAGGCTGGAGCTTTCGTCCGCCAGCTCGCGATCGAGCTGCGAGGTCGCGTCCAGTCCCGTATCGATCGCCTGCACCTGCCCGCGCTGGTTGCGCGCCAGGCTGTCCTGCAAGGCGAGCTGCAGCTGGGTGCGCGCCAGGCGCTCGTACAGCGGCTGCCCCGTGCTGCTGCCGGTCTGGTCGATCTTCTCGTGGCTGGCGAATTCCTGGTATTCGCGCAGCTGGGTCAGCAGTTCGTCGAAGGTGCTCGGCCGCCAGCCGCCGGCGGCGCCGTTGCAGCTGTACTGCTGCGGCGACTTCACCTGCATGAAGGCGGTGCCGGCCAGCGCGCGCAGGCCGCCGACTTCGCGGCCCAGGCCGGGGCTGATGCCTTCGAGCTGGTGATTGCTGGGATTGACCACGAACAGCGCGCCATACGGCGCCAGCGTGGCGCTGCGCAGGCTGTCCACCGCGGGCTGGTAGCAGCTGTCCAGGTCGAAGAAGCCCAGGGTGGTGCGCAGCTCCGGGTCGTAGTGGTGGTTCTTGATCAGGTGCTCGATGCCCGGCGCGATCTCCTCGCCCATGCGCGTGCAGGGGTTGTCCTGCGGCGTGCTCAGCAGCCAGCTCTTGTGCACCCAGGCCAGCCAGCTGTTGAAGCCGCGCAGCGTATCGAGCAGCGGCGGCTTGCCTTCCTGCAGGGCCGACAGCAGCGGCACGCCGTCCGCCGCGCGGTGCAGCAGGTCGCGCTCGGCCTGCGCGGCCATGCGCTCGAACTGCTTGCCCAGCCGCTCGCGCAATTCCGGCGAAATCGCCGGCGCGTCCGCATAGGTGGCCACCGACAGCGCGTCGGCCAGCGGGCTGTCGCGCTTGATGGTGTCGGCCGGCAGCGGGCTGCCGTAGAGGTAATCGGCCAGCGCGCCGAAATCCAGCAGCTGGGCGTTGCGGTCGGCCATGCCCGGCTGGGCGATGCGGCCGAAGCGCATCAGGCCGCCTTCCAGCGCCGACAGCTGGTCGAGCTGGCGCTTTAGCTGGGCGAGATAATCGGCATACACCGCATCCGGCGCCACCGTGTTCTCCGACACCTTGAGCGTGGCGGCGGACATATCGTCGATGCGCTGCTGCAGCTTGCACGCCATCGAGGGCAGCACCACTTGCTGCAGCGCGTTCTTGGACACCACCTCGGTAATGCCGCGATGGATGCGTCCGTCCACCCACGACAGCGGAATGGCGGCGTAGCGCGTGTCCTCGCTCAAGGTGGTGATCTGCGCGATCAGCTTGTACACGCGCTCCTGGTCCAGGCAGCCGTGCTGGGCCAGCGAGCGGCTGTTGAGCTGGATGTTGAGCAGCGTGTCGCGCAGCCCCTGCGCATGGTGGTTCACCCGCGCCGCGCTCCACGGCAAGGCCACCGCCAGCAGCACGGCCAGGCCGACCAGCGCCAGCTGCAGGCGGCGGATCAGCCGGTTGCGCGCCAGCAGCCCCTTCTGCGTGCGCTGCGCCAGGCGCTGCTCGCCCAGCACCTTGTCGCGGACCAGGCTTTCGGTGAAGGCGACATCCTTGCGCGGCCCGGCCACCTCCGGTCCCTTGCCCGCATCCACCACGCCGCAGAAGTACAGGCCGCGGCAGAACGAGCGCGTCTCGTACACATTGGTCTTGAACAGCGTGGAGAGGAAATCCAGCGCTGGCGCCTGCAGGCTGCGCATGTGCTGCGGAAACAGGAAGAAGCCGTCGACGTCGTCGATATGGTCGTGGCTGGTGGCCGCTTCCAGCACCAGGCTGCGCATGCCTTCGATCACCTTGTCGAAGGCCTTGGGCACCCAGTCGGCCGGCAGGCCGTTGTCGTCGAGCGTGGGGCTGGACCAGCCCACGATCTGGCGCTGCAGCCGCGCGTCCTGCGTGCGCCAGAAACCGTCGAAGCCGGGAATGCTGTCGCAGTGGCTGAACACCACGTACACCGGCAGCGCATAGGCAAATGCATCCTGCAGCTCGTGGATGCGCGCATACGCATAGCGGCCCATCGCCGCGCGCTGCTCCGCCGTGGCCTGGCACAGGCGCTCGGCCGAGATCACCCACACGATGCCGTCCAGCGCGCGGTCCGGGCGCAGGCTGTCGATATCGGCCAGCATCTCGCTCCAGCGCGCGCCGGGCGTGTCGGTGGCGGAGCCGCCGATGCCGGCCGCGGGTTTCAGCGGTTCGCCCAGCACGCTGTCCGGATCGATCAGAATCCCCCGCTCCAGGAACAGCCACTGGCTGTTCGGCACGGCCTGGCTGAGATACGCCTCCTGCTTGGCCTTGCGCTGATGCGTGGCGCGCTGCATGTCCTTGGGCAGCGAAGCGGCGAGGCTGCTCTTGCCATCGCCGGGGAAGCCCATCAGCAATACCCACGAGCTCTTGTAGCGCCAGTCGCGGCGCGCCCACAGATAGCGCAGCGCGCGCTCGATCACCGCATAGCGCCGGCGCGCGCCGTCGCGGAAGCGCACCCACCCGCTCTGCCCATCGCGGTTCTGCGCCGGACGCGTGGCGATGGTCTTGGAGCGCGCGCGCCACATCAGCCAGGCGATCAGCAGAAACGCCAGCGCCGCCAGTACCGCCAGCACCAGGAACAAGGGATCGAAGCCGCCGCTGGAAGCAGCGGCAGTGCTGGAAGCCGTAGCGGGCGCGGGGTTCGGGCTCATGTCGCTCCGCTGTTGATCGCGTCCAGCAGCGACCAGGTGAGCAACAGCCAGACCAGCGACGACAGCACCAGGTAGATCGCCGCGCCGTAGGCCGCGGCGCGCAGCCACGGCGCCAGCGCGATGCGCGTGTTGTCGCGGTCGGACACCACCGTGTAGTCATAGGCCTGCGGAAACGCGCGCGCCTCCACGCTGCCGAGCTTGCGGCCGCTGGCCAGCGGATACAGCCGCGCGCGGTACTGGCGCAGTTTCTTCAAGCCTTCGGCGCCGCGGTACATGCCCTGGAAGCCAAGCTGCATGGCCAGCAGCAGCACGGCGGCCAGGTCCGCATCCAGCGTGCTGCGCTCGCCCGCGCCCATCAGGTCGTCGACCAGGTCGAAGAAGCGCCGGCCGGCCACGCGCGAGCGTTCCACCGTGTATTCGAGCAGGTGCTCGGGCCAGTGTTCGGCGCCGGCCCAGTGCAGTTCGAGAATGAAGATCTCGTCGGCCAGCGCCACCATCGCGTAGCGCGCGCGGCGGTAGGCCTCCAGCTCCGCGCTGGTGGCCGCGGCCTGCACGTCGCGCGACTGGCGGTCCAGCACGGCCAGCAGGCGGTGCGCGATGCGCTCCACGCTCTGGTGCGCCTCCAGCTCCCCGTGCGGGTTGTCCGGCTGCAGCAGCCGCGTCAGCTCGCCCTTCTGGATGGCGA
Organism: Dyella marensis; assembly: GCF_049532885.1. Lineage (NCBI taxonomy): Bacteria > Pseudomonadati > Pseudomonadota > Gammaproteobacteria > Lysobacterales > Rhodanobacteraceae > Dyella > Dyella marensis. Next base: position 2,253,913 of record NZ_CP064029.1, on the reverse strand, counting down.
GCTTGACCTGCGCGACTTCCTCGTAGAACGCCGCGAAGCGTCCCAGCAGGAAGTTGGAGGAGGCAACCGTTCCGTTCATGGCCGCGCGGTGGCTCCCTCGCGCGGCAGGTACAGGGTGATCGCGGCCGGCACGTGCTCGTCCGGCTCGCCGAGGATGACGAAGGTGTGGCCTTCGCTGATCAGCGGCCGCGCCGCGCCGTCCTCGCCCTCGATGGTGGCGTTGTTCACCTCGTAGACGAAGGCGCCGGGACGCAGGTTGATCGCGGCCACCTGCTGCGGCGTGGCCTCCTTCACCGTGGCGCCGGGATAGCGGCGGCGCACCAGCAGGTAGATCAGCTCCTCGTTGGCCATGCGCGCGCTGCCCAGCCACTGGCTCATGGTGGCGGCGTTCTGGCCGGCGCGCGGCGCCAGCTCGATCAGCAGCTTGCCGGTGTCGATGCCGCGCGGCAGCTGCAGGCGGAAGCCGGAATTACCCACGCGCTGGAATTCCAGCACGCGGAAGTTGGCATTGAGCCGGTTGAGCTGGTCGCGCACGTAGGCAATGGCGCGGGTGAAACCGGGCACGCAGTCCTCATGCTCGTAGGCGCCCAGCACCGGCGGCGGCGGCGCGCCCGGCGTGGCGGCGACGAAGCCCACCAGCTGCGACAGGCCCAGATAAAGATCGGCCGGATGCGTATGCGGCGACTGCAGCATCACGTCAAAAGTCGGCATCGCCATCACCAGATGGCGCGCGGCCTGCACCTGCGCGCTGCTCTCGCTGTCCAGGCGCGGCTGGCCGCGATCGTCCAGGCGCACGCCGAGCAGTTCGCGGTATTTTTTCCACAGCAGCTCCGACAGCGAGGCCAGCGAGCGCTGCAGGCTGCCGTCGCCCTGGAACGCCGAGGCGCCGATATTCAGCATCGGCGGATGGAACGGCGCCAGATGCACGCCGCGCGAATCGCCGTACAGCTCAAGCAAAGGCACCGAGCAATAGCTCTTGGCCACGTTGTCGCCCGCGGCCAGGCTGAGCTTGGGCCGCATGCGGTCGACCACGATCTCGTCCTTGCCGGTGTTCTCGTCCGCCTCCAGGTTGCCGCGCTCGATGGTGTAGCGCTGCATGTCGCCGATGTCGCTGGCCGCGCCCTTGCCGCGCACCGGCACGCGCAGATGCACGCGCACCTGCTTCTGCTGGTTCCAGTCGGTGCCGCTCAGGTCCAGCGACAGGCCCGCCGGCGCGAAATGGCCGGGATAGTCGATCACCAGCCCGTCGGTCATCACGCAGCGCAGGCGCTGGAACACCACCCGGCCCTTGCTCAGTTCCGTGGGGTCCAGCGCCATGTCCAGCACGCCCCAGGCATGCGGCTGCAGCATCACCAGGCGGCGGTGCAGCAGGTTGTTCCAGTAGATGTCGTTCTGCTGGAAGTGATGCGGCGACAGCAGCATGCCCTCCGACCAGGAGACCGGCTCCGGCAGGCTGTCCAGGGTGTCGACGGTGGCGTTCATGGCGCTTCCCCTGCTGTCGCGTTCATGGCTGTTCGGTCACGGCGAGCTGGGTGGCCTGCAGCCACACCACCGCCCGGCGGAATTTGGTGAGATCGGCGCGCGCTTGCCCGTCGGCCGACAGATAGTTGGCAAAGGCATACACGGCCACCGCCTTGCCCGCGCGCTTGGGCAAAGGCACCGGATCGATCACCTGCGCAGGCGGGATCTCCAGATGCACCGCATCGACCGAGGTGCCCAGCCCGTTGATCAGCGCGGTCTTCTGCGCGAACCACTCCGGCCCGGTCTTGGGCAGCATGGCTTCGTTCTTCAGGTCGTACAGGAACACCAGGTCCAGCTGCACCGCCGAATTGAGATTGGCGCCCGGCGGCGCGGCGACGCGCACGCTGGACAGCGTGGTGGTCGGCGTGCGGCCGAGCAGCTTGTTGACCGAGCTGCATCCGGCCGGCGCGGCCAGCAATGCCAACAGCAGGAGCAGGCGCGCGCGCATCAGCTCAGCACCAGCACGGTGACCTGGGCGGGCGTCAGCGACACCCCCACCATGTTCGGCAGCAGGCCGTTCTGGCCCACCAGCCCTAGCATGTGCGTGCAGGGAATGCCGCCCATGAACACCTTGAAGCTGCCCAGGATCGAGCGGAACGGCCCCATGAACAGATGCGAGACCACGCCGCCTTCCGCGCCTGGCTGGTCGCCGTTGCTCAGCGCGCCCACGGTGACCAGGTTTTCCGCCAGCCCGCCGCCGACGATCACCTCGAACTGCGCGGGGATGTCCGCGAACGACAAGGCGATATTCGGAAACGGCATCGGCGTGGGCACGCCCAGCACCGGCACGAAGCACACGTCCGGGAAGGCCAGGTTGAGCACGCCGAGATTGGTGTTGACGAACATGGGCTTATCCCAGGCTGATGCGCTCGGCATCGATCTTGGCGTCCTGCCGCGCGGTGATCATGGCCTGCTCGCCATGCAGCCGCAGGAACTGCCGCGCGTCGAGCAGGAACTGTTCGACCTGGCCGACATAGGTACGCGCGGTCTGCACCAGCGACTCCGCGGCGCTGGCGAACAGCTGCCGCCCGCTGAGCGCGAGCGCGCCCTGCACCGCCGTCACTTCCACGCCTTCGCCGGCGCGCAGCGCGATGTTGCGCGTGGCGGCGATATCTACCTCGGCCTGGCGGATCGACACGGCGTCGGCGCCCGGCACCGCCAGCGTGGCGCGGCCGCCTTCGGCGCGCGCCAGCACGTGCAGCACGAAGCATTCGCCGTCGGCGGTGGCGACCAGCAGCACGCGGTCGCCCGCCTGCGGCGTGACCAGGCAGGACACCGCCTGGCGCGCGCAGCGGCCGTCGTCCAGGCGCCAGCCGTCGCGGCCGGCGGCTTCGCGGATGGTGGCTTCGAACCAGGCGGGCGCGGCCGCTTGAACGGGTTTGGCTTGGCGGGCGGCGAACATCAGGCGGTCTCCAGGGCAAGGGCGCGGGCCTCGGCGGCGAGGCGGGAGGACGAGGTGCCGCGCAGGCGCTGGGTCTGCGCCGCGTGCAGGTCGGCTTGAACAAAGCGGGTGTTGTGGAAGCTGGCGTGGTCCAGCCGCGCGTGGCGGAAACCGACGCGTCCGCCGCTGGCATGGTCGAAGCGCGCATAGCTCAGCGTGGCGTGGCCGAAGTCGACCCCGGTCAGCCGCGCGTGGTCCCACACGCTGCCGGTGCCGCGCGCTTCCACCAGCGACACTTGCTGCAACTCGGCGGACTGGAACAGCGCGCCTTCGCAGGACAGGCCGGCCGCATCCACCTCGCTCCAGCTGGAGTCGAGCAGCAATGCGTTGTCGAGTTTCGCTGCGCGCAGGCTGGCCTTGGCGAAGACGGCCTTGCGCAGATTGGCCTCGCGCAGGTCGGCGCCGTCCAGCCGCGCGCCGGTGAAGTCGGCGCCTTCCAGCAGGCAGCGCTGCAGCACCAGGCCGCGCAGGTCCATGCCGCCAAAAAGCCCGCCTTGCAGCACCGCCGCCTGCGCGACCAGGCCGGTGACGTCGATCACGCGGAAGTCCGCGCCGGGCAGCACCGCCTGCGCCAGCGTGGCGTGCGCAAGCACCAGGCCGGCAACGTCGCATTGGGTGGCGACGGTGCGATGCAGGAGCGCATGCGCGAAGCTGGCCAGGCGCAGATCCGTCTGGGTGAAGGCCGACAGCGCCACTTCCGCCTTCGTCCACGACGACGCCGACAAGTCGGCCAGCGCAAACGAACACTGCTGCAGATTCGCCCCGCCCCAGCGCGAAGCGCCCAGCTTGCAGCGCGTAAAGCTGCAGCTTTCCAGGGTCGCGCCGCTGAAGTCCGCCTCGCGCAGATCGCAGTCGATAAAGTTCACGTGCTGCAAGCGCGCGCCATGCAGATCGGCGCCGCGCCAGTTCACCTGGTTGAACAGCAGCGATTCGATCGCGCGGCCACTGCCATCGAGCACGCCCAGGTCGACGCCGTTCACCGGACGCCCCAGGCGCTGCAGGTGGGCGATATCGTCCCAGGAGATCGCCGCCGCGCTCATGGCAGCCTCCGTCCCGGCTCCAGCCGCACGCCTTCCAGCCGCGCGTGGTCGAAGCGCGCCTCGGCGCATTCGGCCTGCACGAAGTTCGCTTCGCGCAGGTCCGCCTCGCGGAAGTCCGCGCGGCGGCACATGGCCTGGTAGAAGTCCGCCGCTTCCGCATGGCAGCCGGTGAGTTCGCCGCCCATGAACAGCGAGCGGTAGAACAAGGTGCGTTCCAGCACGGCATGCGGCAGGCGCGCCCCGCTGAAATCGCATTCGCGGAACTGCCCCTCAGCCAGGTTGGCATCGGCCAGGTTGGCGCCGCGCCAGCTGCTGTGGTCGGCGCGCACGCGCTGCAGGTCGGCGCGCGACCAGTCCGCGCCGCCGCCGCCCTGCACGCGGGCCAGGTCGGCGCCGGTCCAGTGGCTGTCGGTAAGCCGGCATTCCATCAGCACGCTGCGCGACAGGGCCGCCTCGCGCCAGTCGCTGCCGGCCAGGCTGGAACCCAGCGCCACCGTGCGCTGCCAGGCCGCATGCGCCCAGCGGCTGCCGTCGGCCTTGGCGTGCAGCAGCACGCAGTCGGCCAGGGTGGCGTGTTCCAGGTTGGAGCCTTCCAGCACGATGTTCGGCGCGATCCAGCGCTCGAAGCGCGCACCGGCCAGGTCCGCGCGGCTCCAGTCGGCATCGCCGGCCTGCGTGCCGGCGAAGCTGGCGCCGCGGAACACGGCGTCGTGCGCGCGGGTGCGGGCGAGGTTGGCGCCGTCGAAGCAGGCGGCGGCGCAATTGGCCGCATCCATGGTGGCGCCGGTCAGCGCCACTTCGCTCAAGTCCGCGCCGTCGAGCTGGGCGCCGCGCAGATCGGAAGCCTCCAGCAGCGCGCCACGCAGATCCGCACCGGACAGCATGGCGCCGCGCAGGTCCGCGCCGGCCAGATCGCAACCATGCAGCGAGCCGCCTTCGCGCACGCGCAGCAACAGCCATTGGCCGATCGCGGCCGCCACCGCCGGTTGCAGCGGCAGGCCCGGCACGCTCGGCTGCGGCGAGGCCAGGCGGCCCTTGCGCTGCAGTTCGTGGATCTGTTCCACCGCCACCGGCGGCACGCCGGCCAGCGCGCCGAACTCACCGAGCGCGCCCATCGCGCCGCCCTGCCCGGCCGCACGCGCCAGGGCTTCCTCGGTGGTGGCCGGCACCGCGGGCGGCAGCTCCGGCAACTGCGCCAGCTGCGCGGCGGCTTCGTCGCGGCGCGCCTGCGCCTGCTCCTTCGCTGCGCGGCCGATGCGTTCGACGGCGTCGAGCATCGGGCTGAGATCGAAATCGCCGCGGCGGATCGCGGCTTCGCCGGGCACCGGCAAGTCCACCGCCAGCGGCGCTGGCGCCGGCGGCGGCGCGGGCATGCCGGAAGACGCTTCGAATTCCGCGGCCAGGCCCGCTTCGCGCGCCGCGCGCACGGCGACGCGGCGCTGCTGTTCTTCCTGCACTTCCGTCTGCCGCGCGGCGCGCAGGGCGGCGTCGGGTTCCGGCGTCAGCTGCGCTTCGTTGAAGACGTGGCGCGCGGCGGTGTCGCGGTTGAGCCGCAGCGCCAGCACCTCGCCGTAGTGCGACAGCGCACGCGGCGCGTCGTCGGCATGTTCGTAGGCCACCATCAGCGCTTCCACGTCCAGCGCCAGGCTGTCCTCCACCTCGATCTCGCCGCGGTGGATGGTCACGCCCAGCTCCGCGTCGGGGAAGAACCACACCGTGTCGAACGACAGCGCCACCTCGTCCACCGCATCCGCCGGCTGGCCCGCGCGATGGGCAAACGCGCGCGGCCGGAACTCCGGCAGGCAGCCTTCGATCACCGGCAGGCGCGGATGCATGCCTTCCAGGCGATACGTCTCGCCGCCGGTGAAGAAGCCTTCGATGCGCTGGTCCAGCGGCGCCGCGTTGAAGAATTCCGGATGCGTATCGTCGGCCAGCCCCGGATACGCCTCGCTGCGCCAGCGCTTGCCGTAGCTGCCGATCCACTGCCGCCGCGGCGTCCAGCCCACGTCGAGCTGGCCGAAGCCGGCCGGCGCGTAACGCCGGCGGGGGCTCCGCACGGGCCGCTGCGGCTGTTCCACGTTCGGCATGTCGCCGTGGTTGCGGCCGAAGAATGCGGCGAGCGGATGGCGCGCGTAGCCGCGTCCTTCCGGGTTCGCCGGATGGCCCGCGCCGCCGTAGGCGCGGCTCCAGGTCAGCGGCATCTGGGTGAACGGCAGCGGCTCGGTCACCTGCAGCCAGGGCAGCATGCCGTACATCCACTGGCGGTCGCCGACCACGCGCAGGCGCTTGTCCACGCCACCCGATTTCCCGCCGTTCGACATCGCGCTGCCCACCACCAGGCGCACCATCTGCTCGGTCACCGCCAGCCCGTTCGCCGCATGCGCGCTGCCGGCCAGCAGCACTTCGCCGCGGGTCTTGGGCATCAGCTCGTCCAGCGGACGGCCCGGCGGCAGCGCGGACATCACCTTGCGCCACTGCAGGTTGTCGCGCAGCAAGGCATCCGGCCGCCCGCCCAGCGCAAAGAAACCCAGCGTCGCCACCAGCAGGCGGTCGCGCCCCTGCCAGCGGTACGGGCGGTGCATCAGGCCGAGGGTCATCGGTTTGACGATCTTCATGCGCGCCTCATACGTAGATATAGACCACCGGGATCGACACGCTCAGGCCGACGATTTCCATCGAGATGCGTGCGCCGGCGATGGTCACCGAGGTGCCCACGCCGGTGATGTCCACCGAACTGGACGAACCGTGGATGCTCATGCGCGTCTCGCTGCCGGTGACGCCGACTTCGGTGCTGTCGCCGGTGACGTTGATGCCGGTACTGCTGCCGGTGACGTTCATGCGGGTGGTGCTGCCGGTCACGCCGATCTCGGTGCTGCTGCCGGTGACATTGATGCCGGTGCTGCTGCCGGTGACGTTGATATTGGTGTTCGAACCGGTGACGCTGGTCTGGCTGGACGTGCCGGTCACCGAGATCACGCTGCTGCTGCCGGTCGCCGAGACCTGCTCGGAGATGCCGGTGACATTGGTGCTGTCGCTGCTGGCGGTGATCGCGGTCTCGGTGCGCACGCCGGTGAGCGACACCTGGTCGGCCAGGCCGGTAAGCGACACCGCCGCGCTGCGCCCGGTGCTGGACATCGTCGTGGTCATGCCCATCGTCTCCACCCCGTTGTTGATGCCGGTGGTGGTGAGGTTGCTCTGCATGGCGGTGGTGGTGACGCCGTTGACGATGTTCTGCGTGGTGATGCGCGTGGAGGTGCCCTCCACCGTGTCTTCCGCGTAGGTATCGCCGGTGACGGTGCTGTAGCTGGTGCTGTCGCCGATGGTGCTCTTGCTCCAGGTCACCGCCGCTTCCATGGTGCTGTAGGTGCTGCCATAGGATTCGCTGCGGCTGAGCAGGCCGCTGGCGCCGTTCTCCGAGGTGGAATAGCTGTAGCTGGCGCCCTGCGCATAGCTGGTGTCGCGGTACTGGCCGCTCTCGTAGGCGCCGTTGACGATACTTACCGCGTGGTCGAGGTTGTAGGCCGAGTGCAGGCCGTAGCGGATGCTCTGCCCGTCGCCGTAGGTGGTGGAGTAGTTGCTGCCCACATGGGTGTTGGCGGTCCAGCCCGAGGGGGTGACCACCAGGCTGCCGTTGGGCGCGATCAGCTGCTGCACTTCCGGCAGCTCCGACTCGTCGCTGGCGCGCGTGACCAGCACGGTGGCGCCGATCTCCGGCACGGTGTTCATGCTGGCCGACAGCTTCACCCACACCGGCCCGGTCGCCGCGCCGGGGCTGGAGAACTGCACGTACACGCCCTTGGCCATCAGGTTGGGCGGCGCGGCCTGGCTGTCGCGCAGGCGGCTGGTGGCCGGATCGAAATTGGCCGGCTCGTAGTAGCGCCAATCGGTGGGGCCGCGCCCGGCCATGTCCACCACCTTGGCCAGGATGCCGCCCTGCTGGGTGTCCTGCACCGAGAACGCGGTGAGCATGGCCGCCGCGTCGGTGGACTCGAACTGGTTGGTATAGCCGCCGTCCGCAGTGGCCTGATGGGTGACCTTGCTCAGCACGAAGGCCTTGTTCTCCAGCGACGGGCGCACCGGCGCGGGCGAGGTGCCTTCGGCCATGTCGCCGCGCATGGTGAACTGGGTGCCGACACGGAAGCCCGCGCAGGTGCTGCTGCCGGTGAGCTGCCGGCCGGAGGCGGCCAGCGTCGACGCGGTGGTGCGCACGTATTCGCGCACGGTGCCGCTGCTCATCCCATATTGGTAAGTGCGGTACTGGTTGAACGGCAGCTCGCCAGGGTCCGCCGGCGTGAACGCGCCGAAGGTCTGGAAGGTGGGAATCGGATCCTCGTCCGGCGCGTTCTCCTGGTGCGCGAAGCGGCCGCTGACGCCGGTGCTGGTCAGCGACTGCTGGTAGCTGTACTGGAACACCACGTCGTCCTGCTGCATGCCCAGCTCGTCCAGCGCCGTATAGGTGTAGCGCAGCGGACGGTCGAACGCCTGCAGGTAGGCCGGACGGTTGGCGAATACCACGGTATGCCCGTTGCCGGTGTGCTTGAAGTAGTAATAGATGTGCGCCTTGGACATGATCCGGCGCAGGAATTCGTAGTCGCTTTCGCCAGCCTGCAGCCAGTCCTGCACACGGGCGATGGCGATATTGTCCTCGCCGGAAACGGCATCGAGCGAACAGTCGATGTAGTGCTTGCGCATCAGGTCCGCGATCACGTCGCGCACGCTCATCTGCGCATGCACTTCGTAGCGGTTGGTCAGGTTCAGCCGCCACAGCGCGGGCTTCATGCCGACGCGGTACACGCCCGGCTCGTCCATGGCGAAGGAGCCGACGATGCCGTTGTAGAAGCTCATCGACGGCGCCGAACCGCTGCGCAGCGCCTGCGCGAAACGCGCGGCGGCGTCCGGCGCCTGGCCTTCCACCGGGCGGTTAAGCCCTACGGTGACGGGGCGGCCGATCAGCGCATCGAAGGTGAGCGGCGGATTGAGCTTCGGATCGGTATTGCCGCGCAGCTGCAGCTGGAAATCGAAGGGCTCGGACACCGATTCCTGGCCCTCGAACGAGAGCAGGCGGAAGGTCTCGTCGGCCAGCCAGCGGTTGCCCGGCAGCCCGATGCCGCAATGCAGGTACAGCAGCGGCGAGCTGGCCTGGCCCTGCTGGCCGATCGGCTGGATCGCGGTGCGGCCGGCGGTGTCGGTGGGCAGCGCGCTCATGCGGCCTCCTGCACATCGTCGGCGCGGATGGTGAAGGTCACTTCGCGCTTCGCTTCCGGACGGCCGCTGACCCACGCGGTCTGGCCCAGGCGCAGGCCGTGGCCGCTGCCGAAACCGGCGAGGCGGCGCGGCTTGCCCATCCAGGAGGCGGGGATATCGGCTTCGTCCACCTCGATGGTGACCACCGCATCGACGTGGCGGTCGAACAGGTAATGCACCATCGCCGCCAGCCCGCGATAGCCGTTGCCGAACTGCGCGTCGTGCGCGCCGCCCGGCAGGTGCGCGCGATCCGGCAGCAGCAGGCACAGGCGCGCATACGGCACCGGGCCGATGCGCAGGCCTATAGCCGCATGGTTCACCCATACGCGCCGGCCCAGCGGCGCGCCGTCGCCGAGCACGCGCCGGCCGAGCAAGGTGCGGTCGCGCGCTTCGATGTCGCGCCAGGCGCCGACCAGCGCCTGCACCTGCACCGGTGCCTGCAGATACACGCCCAGCACGATCTGCGCCTGCGCCGCGCTCTTGCGTCCGTTCGCCACCAGGCCGGCCAGGGCCAGCAGTGCGCGGCGCGGCACCGGTACGCGGCGCGCGAGGATCGCCGCGCCCTCGCCTTCGAAGGCCGACAGGCCCATCAGCGCGCCGGCCGCGTCGGCCTGGCGCGTGTCTTCCGGCCGCACCGCGTCGAAGGCCGGCACGCTGGCGGCCTTCAGTTCGTAGCGCAGCGTGCTGAGCCGGTGATTGAAGATGTCCAGGAACTGCGCCATCGCCGGATCGCGCTCGGCCAGGCGCTGGCGCGCCCAGTCGGCGAAGCTGTCCGGCATCGGCCCCAGCACGCCGGACAAGGCGAAATTGGCCACGAACAGTTCCAGCCGCGGATCGTCCAGCGCCATGCTGCGCTCTTCGCGCAGGCGGCCCTTGGAGATCTCGCTGCCGGGAAACACCGTCGACATCTCGCCGCGGAAGCGCAGGCGCGGCGACACGTAGCGCGCGCCGTCGCGGCGCGCAGGCGTACCGCGGCGCGGCCACGACTGCAGCCGCACCCACTGGAAGAAATCGAAGCTGGCCGGCCGCCGCAGCAGCCGGTCGGCTAGAGGCTCACCTGTGCGCCAGTCAGGGGTGGCCATGACTTGAGCTCTCCTCGGCGGTCGGAAGATTCGAGAATCAGTTCGATGACGGTATTGACCTCCGCATAGAGCGCCAGGAAACGGTGCAGCACGCTGCCGAACAGCACCGCGCTGCCGCCTTCGAAATGGCCCAGGTCCACCTGCAGGCGCACCTGCAGGCAGTCGACGAAGCCGCGCCAGGCATCGCGGCGCGGCATGCGTTTCTGCACGCGGCGGGTGGACATGGCGCGCAGGCCGTCGATCTGCCGGTAGCCGGTCAAACTCGCCGGCCCCACGTGCAGGCGCAGCATGTTCTTCAGCACCGGCGGGCCGCGCTGGCCGTCCACCAGGGACAGATGATTGAGCGACAACTGCGACACCAGCGCCCACGGCCGCTCACCCACCATCTGCGGCGGCTGGTTCGGCGTGGGCTTGCAGGCCACCCGCAGCGAAGTGACGGGGCCGGCGCCTTCCAGGAACAAGGTGGTGCCCACCACCAGCTGCGACGGCAGGCGGCGGTTGGTGCACAGCGCGGTGCCGCCGATCATTTCCTCCGCCGGCAGCACGGTGTCGAATTCCGGATCCAGGAAGGACACGAAGGTTTCCGTGCCGTGCACCGCGCCGGTCTGGTTGACCTCGCGGCGGGTGGCATAGAAATAGTCGATTTTGTCCAGCCGCTGCATCTCGTCCAGCGCGAAGTACGGCGCGATCGGGCGCGGGCTGCGGTCCGGGCGGATCGAGACCAGCTCGTCCAGGCTGTAGATCTCGCAGTAGCGGTGGTTCTGCTCGTCGGCGACCAGGCGGTATTCGTACTGGCGCTGATCCAGCACGAAGGGCTCGATGCGCTGCGGGAACAGATTGATCAGCGGCAGGCAGTTCAGCCGCAGCAGGTGCTTGTCGTAGTGGTGGTCCTTGGACGGCGGCACGTCGAGCAGGAACAGCAGCTCGAAGTCCTTGTCCACGCCGGTCAGGTCCATGCCGGCCACGTCGAAGAACAGGAATTTCTGCGGAAAGGCGAAGTATTCCTGCACCAGCCGGTAGCCCGGATGGGTCAGCGGGTTGGCGCCGAGCACCGCTTCCTTGTCGTCGAAGCCGCGCCACTGCAGCTGCGCGGCGTCCAGATAGCGCAGCTCGCCGGTGGCGCGCACGCGCACCGCCATGCGCACCAGGTGCATGGCCAGGCCGTCGTACAAGGAATAAGCCAGCTTGTGGTCGGCATGGATGCAGAAGCGCAGCGACTTCATCTGCATCGCATGCACCGGCTCCTTGCCGGTGCGCGTGATGGTGGCGCTGAGGATGGACGCGGTGCGCGTGTCGTTCGGGTCCAGCGGATAGGCGTTGGCCGCCATCGACTCCACGTGGGTAATCTTCAGCGGCCACAGCGGCGTGTCGTAGCAGGTGCGGAAGCGGCAGCGCACCTGCTGGCCGAATTCGTTGGTGGCCAGCGCGTAGACGTAGCGGCCGCGCTCCAGGGTGGCGCCGTGCGCGAAGTTGGCGCCGTCCGGGCGCACTTCGATCTCGCCCACCAGCATCGACGGCAGCGGTGCCTCCAGATGCGGATACAGCAGGCCCATCAGCGCATTGGGCAGCACCGCCTGGTCGGTCTCCAGCTGGTAGCGCAGGCGCCCCGCCATCCAGGCGAAGGACTGCACCAGCATCTCCACGTGCGGGTCGCTGCTGCGCCCGCCGCTCAGCTCCAGCGCCTTGGCGATGGCCGGGAAGGACGCGCCGAAATCCGCCGCCTCGTCGCGCAGCGACGCCAGCTCCTGCTCGAACCACATTTTGAGGCGGGGCACATCGGCATTCATGCCAGGTCGTCCGGGCAAGGCAGTTCGAAACGGAACGTGCTGGGCTGGTCCTCCACCTGCACGGTGCCGTGCACGACCAGCGCATACGGCTTGAGCGCCCTGCCCGTCGCCAGCCATTCCAGCCGCGGCGCGCGCAGGCGCGGTTCGAAGCGCGCGATCGCTTCCAGCAAGCGCGCGCCAAAACGTTCGTGGTCAGGCAGGCCGATGCCGGTGTCGACGATCGGCGGCATGCCGAACTCGCACACCCGCGCACCGCCCAGGCCTACGTAGGGCCGGCATTCGACGATGCGCTGGATCTGCGCGGCCACCGCGCCGATCGGATCGAACGGCGGCGCCTGTCCCATGTCCGGCTCGCTGCGATTGACCAGCCGCTCCATCAGGAATCGCACGACGATCTCCCGCCCTATGACTCGACACACCTAGTGAACCCTTCTCCCCCCGGGAGAAGGTGGCGGCAGCCGGATGAGGGTACGGCCGGAGCGGTGCACATCGCTCTCGCGCTCCGCCCGCACCCTCACCCCAACCCCTCTCCCCGTGCACAAATTGGTAAACGGGGACAGGGGCTCAAGCAGATCATGCTCAGGTAGTGAACTGCCCGATCGGACGGTTGCGCGCGATACTCCAGCCCGCCGCCAGGTTGCCCGAGGTATTCATGTCCGCCTCCTGCACCGTGTACGTCCACAGCACTTCGGTGAAGTTGAGCTTGAACTGCTCGGTGGGCATGTCGTCCGGGTTGGACTGGAACTGGATCTCGCTGATGATCGCGTCGCGCAGCTCGATGGTGAGGATGTTGGCGGTCTTCTCGCCGGAGTTGCGCGCGATGTAGATCTTGGTCGGGTTCTTCTCGCCCTTGCCCAGCGGCTGCGCGCGCAGGCAGTACTCGTAGAACTTCACCGAGGTCTTGTCCACGTACTTCACGCAGGTGAACTCGGTGATGATCGGGCGGCCCGAGGTACGCGCCGAATTGCTCACGTCGGTGGTGATCTGCTGTTTCATGCCCTGGTGCACCGAGACCAGCTCCAGGCACTGCCCGAGCTTGAGCACCTCGTCGCGCCATTGGTCGTCGATCAGGCTGCCGCCGCCTTTCCAGCCGTTGGGGCCGCCGAAGATCGACGAGTCGCCGGGTTGCAGAAGTATGAGGTCCATGGTCGCTCCAGGTTCTTGATCGGGTGGCGTGGCGGGTCGCGGCTATGCGTCAGCCCGCCGGCAGATCCGCCACCAGGCGAATCGACGTGGTGAGTTCTTCCAGCTGGAAATGCGGCTTGATGAACACGGTGGCCTTGTACGAGCCGGGCGAGCCGGGCACGTCGGTCACGGTGATCTGCGCCGCGCGCAGCGGATAGCTGGCCTTGACCTCCTGCGAGGCGTTGTCGTCCAGCAGCACGTACTGGGCGATCCAGCTGTTGAGGTAGGCCTCGATATTGCCGCGGGTGAGGAAGGCGCCGATCTTCTTGCGCATGATCACCTTGATGTAGTGCGCGAAGCGCGACGCGGCCAGGATGTACGGGAGCATGGCCGAGAGCTTGGCGTTGGCGTTCGCCTCGTCGCTGATGTACTGGCGCGGCAGGTTGGCGGTCTGGCCGCCGAAGAACGCAGCCTGGCCGGTGCCCTTGCAGTTGCACAGCGCGATGAAGCCCAGGTCGTTGAGTTCCTTTTCGCGGCGGTCGGTGATCGACACCTCGGTCGGGCAGATCATGTTCACCAGGTCCGCATCGTCGCGGTAGGTGAATACCGGCAGCCCGTCGACCAGGCCGCCGCCTTCCACGCCGCGGATCGCCGCGGTCCAGTGATACAGCGCGAACGAGTTGGTGATGCGCTCGGCCAGCGCGTAGGCGGCATTGCCCCACAGGAAGGCGTTGTGGTCCGGGCCGTCGGGACCGGTCACCGTCTCCTCGTAGCGCAGGCCTTCGGCCGGGCGTGCGTCCTTGCCGTACGGCAGGCGCAGCAGGACGTGCGGCAGGGCCAGCGCCACGTAGCGCGAGTCCTCGCTGCCGCGGAATTCCATCCACTGCGCCAGCTCGGGCGACTCGAACAGCTGGCTGAGATCGCGCGGCTTGGCCAGCTTGTCGAAGCCGTCCAGGCCGAACAGACCGGGCGCCGCCGCGGCCAGGAACGGCGCGTGCGCGGACGCGGCGATCCTGGTCATATTGGTCAGCAGCGACATGCTGGCCGGCGAGTGGTCGAATTCGTAGCCGCCCAGCAGCAGGCTGTAGGGTGAGCCGCCGTAGGTGCCGAATTCGGCCTCGTAGATCATCTTGAAGATGCAGCTCTGGTCGAACTCGGCCGCCTTCTCCAGCTCCTTGCGCAGTTCGTCGGCGCTGGCGTTGAGCACGCGCAGCTTCAGCAGGCGGCCGCTCTCGGTGCGCGACACCACGTAGAACAGGCCGCGCCAGGTGGCTTCGAGATCCTTGAACGACTTGGTGTGCAGGATCACGTCGAGCTGCCCGCCGATCTGCACGTCGATGCCGCCGGCGCGCTCGTCCATCAGGCCGTTGGAACCCAGCGCCACCTGGTGCAGATCGTTGTTGCCCAGCGGCACCAGGATCTCGTTGGTGAAGCGGCCGGCGAGGCGGCGTGCCTTGCTCAGCGGATCGATCGCAAGAAAGGCCTGCTGCCGCTCGGCCGCGACCGCCGCCTGGCGCTTGGCCAGCTCGGCGGCGGCATCGGCCTGCGCCTGCGCGGCAAGCGCGGCGGCGTCGGCATCGTTCTTGGTCTTGGTCGCATCGACCACCGCCTTGTTGGCGTCGGGCACGGCGTCGCCCTTGGCCTTGCTGGCGGCGTCCTGCGCCTTGGACAGCGCGGCGGCGGCATCGCTGGCGGCCTTCTGCGCGGCGGTGAGCGCGTCCGTGGTGGTCTTGATGTTCGCCGTGGCCGTGACCGATGCGGCGGCCGCCGCATCCGAAGCCTGCTTGGCCGCAGCCGCGGCCTGCGCATTGCCGGCCATCTGCGCGGCCAGCAAGCCGACCAGCGCGCCGGGAATATCGGCGCCCGCCGCGTTCGGCGGCGGGTTGTCCTTGGCGTCGACGGCCGCGCCGGCCCAGTTGTCGGTGGCGTCGGCCGCGAAGCCCGCCTTCAAGGCGGTGATCGCCGCGCCGTCGGTAGTCGACCGGTCGAGCAAGGCGCCCAGCGCGTCGTTGCATTCGGCCATCGACTGCAGCGAGCGCAGGTCGGCGCGCGCGTCGTAGCGCTGGCGCAGGCTGGGCACCGCATTGACCACCGCCAGCGGCTCGAAGTCCGACAGCGCGCTGAAATGCAGCTCGCCGGCAAGCACCTTGCCCCCGCCCGCGATGGTGTCCGCGATGCCGTTGAGTTTGATCATGGGCGAGCTGTCGGCCAGGATCTTGTCGAACGACTCGGCGTCGATATCGCGCATGCGCCGATCCTTGAGCGCCGGCAGCTCACTGGCCGCCAGCTCGCCCGACAGATTGGCGAACATGCCCACGATAAAGGCCAGCTCCACTTTCTCGCTCGAGCCGCCCGTTTCGACGTCGTAGGTGATGCGCACGCGCGGCGGCCGCACGCGCAGCAGCTTCTGTTGAATGCTCTCGACAGTCATGTACAGGCCTCGGTTCGGTGGGCGGCTGCAAAGTCCCTTCTCGCTAACGAACGCTGCCGCACGCGTTGCGGGAGGGATTATTCAAGAGGCGTGCCAACGGAAAGGAATGGCGCCGCGGCGCGATTCTCCGGTGATCGCGAGCAAAATCGCGCACATCGAGCGTGTGCTTTTTCGCACGGCGACAGAGGATGCAAATGCGTTAATTCAAGTGCAATGCCTTGAATTGAAGGCGCGTGCAATGCGTTGCATGCGGGCGAGATAAAAAGATCACGCCGTGGCCGGAATTGCACGGCGGCACCATCGCGCACACGACGCTGTGCGCTTTTTCAGCGCATCGCATGCAAATGAATGCTTCGATGAGGAATTATCGCGAGCACCCGCCCCTCACCCTGCCCTCTCCCCGGAGGGGAGAGGGGTGAAGTCGTGAGGTGTGCAGGAACGAAGAGCAAAAGCTGGCCTCGGTCCTTGAAAGTCCTCTCGGCCACGGCACGTTGAAGCAGCCGCTACGTAAACGCACTGCCGTTTCGTGTAGACCCAGGTTAATCAGGTTACCGCGGCCGCCCACCGCTCCTTCTAGTCGCGTCGCGAGCAGTGGCTCTTAGGCCATTCTCTCTTTGGTTACTTTCTCTTTGGGCCAGCAAAGAGAAAGTGACTCGGGCGCCGGCAGGCGTCCGAAATGCCCGCTGCATAAGCGGCCAAGTCGCGTCACCGCGAAAACCGAGCGATACCGTTACTGGATCCCGGCCTACGCCGGGATGACGAGCAGAGAAGCCGACGACATCATTGCGATGCCGCCACCCAAAGAAGCGTCACTCAGCCACGCGGCGCAGCCGCCAAATTTCGCGAGCCCCAAGCCGTCGACACTCGACAACCCCCTCCCCCTCCAACACCCTCAACCCCTCAACCACCACATCAAGCGAAACCTCCACCCCGCCTGGCCTCAACCACCACTGCTGAATCCCTTCCGCAGAATCCGCACACCCCGGACTCGCCTCCAGATAGCGAGCAATCGCATCAGCCACGACACGTACGGAATGACCAGTCACTCGCCCCGCCCGATGGATGGCATCACTCGCCGGAATCTTGCTCCTGTCCGACCACGGAAGCGAGCCTGTACTTGCTCACCAGCTTGCTGAACGCACTGCGGTCCTGCCCGGCCATCCGCGCCGCCTGCGTGATATTGCCCCGCGCCCGCGCCATGGCCGAAGCCACGTAACTGCGCTCGAAATCGGCGATCGCCCGCGCCTTGGCCTGCTTGAAGGCGGCATCGTCGGCGGCCTTGGCCGGCGCCTCGGCCAGATCCTGCGGCGGGCCGCCCTGGATCAGCTGCCCCTCGCACATCAGGTATTCGCGCTGCACGAAGTGTTCCAGCTCGCGCACGTTGCCGGGCCAGCTGTAGCGCTGCAGCGAGGCAAGAAAGCCCGGATCGAAACTCTTGCGCGAAGTCTGCGCGCCATACTGGCGATTGAGCCGCGTAAGGAACGCTTCCGCCAGCTCCATCACGTCGCCGCCGCGTTCGCGCAGCGGCGGCATCACCAGCGGCATCACCTTCAGGCGATACAGCAGGTCGCGGCGGAATTGCCGCGTCTTGACCATTTCATCGAGATTGGCATTGCTGGCCGCGATCAGGCGCACGTCGGTCGAGCGTGTCTGCGTGCCGCCGACGCGCCGGTAGGTGCCGTCCTGCAGGAAACGCAGCAGCGAGGCCTGCGCTTTCGGCGAGAGCGTGTCGATCTCGTCGAGAAACAGCGTGCCGCCCTCGGCTTCGCTGACCAGGCCGGGCGAGGCCTGGCGTGCATCGGTGAAAGCGCCGCGCTCGTGTCCGAACAGTTCGCTTTCCACCAGCGAATCGGCCAGCGCGCCGCAGTTGACGGCGATGAAAGGGCGGGACGCGCGCGCACTCAGGTAGTGCACCGCTCTTGCCCCCAGTTCCTTGCCCGTGCCGGTCTCTCCCCCGATCAGAACGGTCACGTCGAATTTCGCGATACGGCGTATCTGCGCAATGACGTGAGCGAACTGCGGCGAAGATCCAAGCAAGTTGGACTCCGCGATATCGACCATGACGCCCCCTGTACGGGGCATCGCGTCCTTTGCTCCATGCGACTCCCCGGACCGCGGATGTTGCCCCTCGCGGTGCGCGACCGCAATATGCATCGGCCAGGAAAAATTCGCGGATGCCGCGCGTCACGCTGGCGAAATGTCTTTTTCATGTGAAGACGCACAGGCAGATCGATGCGGCAGGGGGCCGTCCATCATGTTCGCCAAGCTCGGCTTGATCTTGCTGATCCTGTTGTTCGGCGCGCTCGCCTTTGCCGGCGGCATGATGGCGCCCGACGACTGGCGCGCACCGATGCAGGCGTTCGCCGCGCGCTGGCGCGATCGTCCGGTTCTCGCAGCGCCGCATCTTCCTGCGGCAGCCGCTTCCGCCGCGGCACCGGCAGCGGCCGCCAGCGTGGTGTCGACCAACGCCTTGCTGGTCACCAGCGACGTGACCGCAGCAGCTCCCGCGCCCGGTCAACCCGCCTACGCCTTGCAGCTGGGCCAGTTCGTCGATGCGGGCGATGCGGATGCGCTGGAGCGCTCGGCGCAGGGGCTTGGCCTGCCGCTGCGGCGCATCGCCGCCGTCGATCCCGACCATGCCGCATGGACGGTGCTTGCCGCCGGCCGCTTCCCCTCGCCCGCCGCCGCGCAGGACGCGGCGCCGCGTGTACAGGCGGTGCTCAAGCTCGCCAGCACGCCGGTGATCCGGCTGCCGGAGAGCAAACCCTCATCGTGAAAAGATGCCGGGCCGCGCGCGCGCCGGGTCGCGCCAGCCGGCTTCGCCCAGGGTCGGCACGAAGCACACGGTGATCTGCGCCATGCCTTGCGAGGTGAAGAACACGCGCTTGGTGGCGGACTGGCGGTCCGGCGTGACGAACCAGCGTTCGTCGCCTATCGCCAGGCCCCAGGACGAGACGCGGCACACCCACAGGTCGGCGATGCCGCGCGCGCTGACCAGCGCCACGCGCACCTCGGCCTCGCCCATCGTGTCGGTAACGTAGATGCGAGCCATGGCTTCCCCTGTGCGAGGGCGAGACATTGAGGTGCAATGGAGTGGACGTCAACTGCCAGCACCGAAGCACGCGGTGGAATCCTTCTCCTTCTGGCGACCCGAAGGTAGTCCCCGTGGGAGAGAAGGTGGCGGCAGTCGGATGAGGGTTCGGGCGGAGCGGTGCACATCATCCTCGCGCTCCGCCCGTACCCTCACCCCAACCCCTCCCTACCACGGGACTACCTTCGGGTCGCCGATGGGAGATGGGCTTAAGCACTAAGCAAAGCGAGCAGTGTTTGCGCGAGCCCACGCATCGAACGAACGCGGCGCCACGCCAGTGACACGCTGCACCGTCGGCGTCATCGCCCGCCCGCGTCCGTCGCGCACCGCCTCCAGCGACTGCGCCACGCCACGTGCAACCGGCTCGGGAATTCCGCTGGCAACCAATCCCTGCACCGTGTCCTCGATGCTTACGTCCACGCTGCGCAGCGTGCGGCCAAGCAACCCGGAAAGAATGTCCACCTGCTCCGGCACGTTCAGCAGCTCGCCGCCGGTGAGTTCCAGCGTCTGGCCCGCCAATGAAGCATCCAGCAGCGCGCGCACCGCCACCGCGGCAATGTCTTCCGGCGCGATCATCGGCGCCCTGCCGGTGCCCATGGCGTTGTAGACCACGTCCTCGGCGCGGATCGAATCGGCCCAGCGCAAGGTGTTGGTCATGAAGCCCGAGGGCCGCAGCACGGTGTTGCGCAGGCCGGATGCGGCCAGCGTTTCCTCGTTGGCGCGATGCATTCTTCCCAGGAAGAACTCGGGATCGCCGGCAAGAATGCTGGAGAGAAACACCACGCGCGGCGCGCCGTTCGCTTTCAGCGCCGCGAGCAATGCCGGCAGCGCCGGCGGGTTCGGCCCGGTGTTGAGGAATACCGCCTTCGTGCCCAGTGCCGCGGCGCCCAGGCTGCCGGCATCGCTGAAATCGCCGCGGGCGATTTCGACGCGGTCAGCCAGTTCGCCGAGCTTGTCCGGATCGCGTGCGAACACACGCACCGCGTGTCCGGCTGCAAGCAATTGCCGCGCGATATGGCCGCCGATATTGCCGCTCGCGCCAGTGACCAGATACATGTCCGTCGCCTCGTTGTGGGTGGGGTGCGCGGACGATAGGCTCCGTCCTACAATGGAACAATCCTTCGTTTTGAAACGTTCTGTTGCACAGGCGCAACAATCATGATCGACCTCAACGAGCTGCAGTACTTCGTGCAGGTAGCGCAGGCGCGCAGCTTCACCGCGGCGGGCGCGCACTTCGGCGTGCCCAAGTCCAGCGTCAGCCGCGCCATCGCGGCGCTGGAGCAGCGCCTGGGCGTGCGCCTGATCGAACGCACCACGCGCAGCATGGCGCTGACCGAGGCCGGCGAGACCTACCTGGAGCGCTGCCGCCGCGTGATCGAGGAAGCGGAACTGGCCGACCTGTCGATCGGCACCATGCAGGCCGCGCCGCGCGGGCGCCTGCGCATCGGCGCGCCGATAGCCTTCGCGCGCTTCATGCTCGGCCCGCGCCTGGCGGAATTCGCGCGGCGCTATCCGGAACTGCGCGTGCAGCTGCAGATCACCGCGGGCGAGTCCACGCCGCAGCAGGCCAACCTCGACGTGCTGATCCGCCCCGGCCCGCTGGAGGATTCGTCCTTGCTCGCGCGCCCGCTCGCCACCATCGAGCTCGGCCTCTACGCCAGCCCGTCGTATCTCAAGGGCCGGAAACTGCCCAAGACGCCGGCGGACCTGAGCCAGCTCGACGCGCTGATCACCGCCTGCGGCCCGCTCGGCCAGCCGGCCGAACAGACCATCTGGCGCCTGCACCGCGGCAAGGACGTGCAGGAAGTGCGCGTCGAGGCGCGCCTGTCCGTACCCGACCCCACCATCAATCACCAGCTCGCGCTGGACGGCGCCGGCGTGGCGATCCTGGCGCAGCATGGCGCGGCGCAGGCGGTGGCGAAGAAACAGCTGGTGCGCGTGCTGCCGGCATGGGAACCGGAACCGGTGGAACTGTTCGCGCTGTATCCGGCGCGGCTCAATGCCTCGCCGAAGGTGCGCGCGCTGCTGGAGTTCCTGCGCGGCTGAGTTTCGCGCTCAACCCGCGCCGTCTTCCTGCCAGCGCAGCACGCTGTAGCCCAGGCCGCCCTTCAAGGCCGTCAAGCGGAACGTGACGATCACGCTTGCCGCCGTGCCCTGCCCGTCCGTCGCCGAAGCCACGATGGTGCGCACCAGCCCGCCGCGCCATGCGCCGGCGGACTGGCCGTTCGGCAGCGGCGGCGGTGTGCTGGTGGAAGTCATCGCGCGCAGCGCGGCGTAGCGTTCGGCCTTGGGCATGTCCATGTCCGGCTGGCTGGCCAGCACCAGCGGCGGCGCCAGCGCCAGGGTCGGCTCGGGGCGGCGCGACCACACCGTGATCGCGGGCGCCAGCTTGCGGTACAGCGCGGGCGTCATGCCCAGCACCGTCTGCAGCTGCTCGGGCATGTCGAATTCGCGATAGCGCGGTCCGCCGGCCAGCCCCGCTTCGGCGTAGCGCCTGGCGCCTTCCTCGCGGAACAGCTTGGCGTTCGTGTCGCGCGTCTCCTGGATATTCGCGGCGAGCTGCGTCGCGGTGGCGTCGTCGGCGCCCGCGGCGACGAACAGCCGCTGCAGCACGCGCGGATCGGCCGCGTTGATGTCGACCTTGCCCAGCTCGTCCTGGATGCGGATGTCGATGTCGTGGTCCTGCAGCCGCAGACGGTAGCGGCGCCCGTCGCCGACCCAGCGCCCGCCGCTGCGGCTGACGCATTCGGCCAGCGCGCGCATGGCGCCGGCTTCGGCGAGATAGCGCAGCTGCACGCGGTTGGAGAGATAGCGGGTCTGGATGGATTCGGTGCGCGCCAGCGTGGCGAAGCTGCCGAGCAGGATGGCCAGCAGCGTGCAGGCCCACAGCACGACGAGCAAGGCGATGCCACGATTGCGACGGCGGTTTGTCGCGCTCATGGCTTCGCTCCGTCCAGCGCCTTGGCCAGGGCGCCGACGTTCAGCGCATACGGGTTCTGGCGGATCGGCGCTTGCAGCCACAGCCAGGCGGTGGCGTCCTCGCGCCCGGCCTTGTTGCCCTCGTCGGCCTTGCCGCGTTCCAGCTCGATGGTCACCAGTTCCGGCGTGCGCCCGGCCACGTTCCAGCGATCGCGCCAGCTCGCTTCGGCGCCTTCGCGATCGCGGCCGTAGTAGCGGAATCGCCCGCCGCGCACACCTTCCGCCAGCGATTCCGATTCGAACGCCGCGCTGGCGCCGCCGGAAGTCAGCGGAGCGCTGCCCAGCTCCAGCTTCAAGGCGCCCTTGCCGTCGTCCACCAGCGCGAGCGCCTGCAGCTGCGGACCGGCACGATCGAGATAGCCCGGCAGCGGCGCGACGAAGCGCATGCTGCGCGGCTCGCCTTCGAACACCACGCCGTCGCCTTTCGCATCCAGCTTCCACGGCAGCGCGCGCGCCTGCATCAGGTCGCGGCGCAGGAACTGCTGCAGCGAACGCGCCTCATCGTTGCGCTCCAGCGCGGCGGAGCCGGTGTTGACCGAACGCGTGGCCGTCCGGATGCCGTAGAAAACGCCAAGCAGCAGCAGGCTGAGCAGAGCCAGCGCGCTGAGCACTTCCAGCAGGCTGAAGCCGCGCGGCGCGATGCGCTGCATTACGGCGCGCCCCGCCGCGCGGTGCGCAACGTGACGTAGGTGAGCTCGCGCGGCCGCCGCGCGTCGCCCCACAGCACATGCAACTCCACGCGGTACAGCATCAGTGCCGCATCCGGCGGCAGCTCGCCGTCCTGCCAGGGCAGCACGCGCAGCCGCCAGCGGTAGTCCTTGTCGAACCTGCCTTCGTGTTCGCCGGGCGCCAGCGGTTCGGCGATGCCCAGCGCGTCGAGCTTGCCCTGCGCGAGCATGTCCGCGTGCGTGGCCTGACCGAGTTTGTCGGTGAGGTTCAGCGAGGCGCTCGCCACGCGCATCAGCGCGGCGACGGCAATCGCCAGCAGCAGGATGGCGGCGATGGTTTCGAGCAGGCTGAAGCCTTGTTGCCGGTTCATAGGCGCACCCTACGCCGCACGCATGACAGCCAGACGCACGAAAAAACACCAGAGAACAAACCTCTGACACACCAAAAAACACAGGAGAGGCAAGCCTCTCCCGTGCGTTCCACGGCAAGTGGAACCGTCGTCGATCAGTTGATGCAGCCGTTGATCTGGGTCTGCGTGATCGAGGTGGCGCTGACGTCCAGGAACGCCAGGCCGGTGCCGGCGCCGATGGTGCCCGTGGCGGCGACGATCGAGCTGTTGTACGGGGCGCCGATCAGCGCGCGCACCGAAGCGGCGTCCGCGCCGTTGTTGGCGCTGTTGCCCAGCAGGTAGGACACGGCGACGATCGGATAGCCCGCGGCCGGGGTGGCATACGCGTCCGGCTTCACCAGGGCGATGCAGCTGGTGGACGGGGCGCCGGCGATCGCGGCGAAGGTCGGACGGCCGGTGTTGGCGTCCACGCCGGTGATGGCGTTGTTGTAGACCACGTCGGTGCTGCCGATAGCCACCTTGTGGTTCGTCGCGTCGCCGAGATCGGCCACCGGATCCTTGCCGTCCACCGTGGCCACCGAGCCGAACGCAGCCTGCGCGTTGGCGGCTTCGGCGTAGCCGATGGCGCCCGGCACGCTGAGGATCTGGTTGACGACGTTGGCGTTGCCGCTCTGGCCGTTCCAGTTC
Source organism: Dyella marensis (assembly GCF_049532885.1). Classification (NCBI taxonomy): domain Bacteria; kingdom Pseudomonadati; phylum Pseudomonadota; class Gammaproteobacteria; order Lysobacterales; family Rhodanobacteraceae; genus Dyella; species Dyella marensis. The sequence continues at coordinate 2,230,467 of NZ_CP064029.1, read as the reverse complement.
GGCGTGGTCGAGGTCAGCGTGAAGTACTTCTGCACCACGTTGACGTACGACTGGTCGGTGACGAAGTGCTTGGCCGGCGTGCTGCCCGGGCAGTTCTTCGACAGGAAGTTGGAGAAGCCGAAGCTGGTGCCGCTGCCGTCGGAACGGTAGACCACCGTGATGGTGTCCGGCGAGGAACCGGCGACGCCCAGGTCGCTCCACTTGGTGATGGCGCCGCTGAACACGCCGCAGACCTGCGCGGTGGTCAGGGCCAGCGTGCCGGACACGGCGGAGTTGTTATAGACGATGGCGATGCCGCCAGCGACGGCCGGGAACTGCACCGGGAAGCTGGAGGAACGGTTGGCAACGTAGTTGTTGTAGTCGGTGGTGGACAGCGGCGAATCCGAGCCGGCGAAGTTCGGCTGGGTCAGCGTGGTGCGGTTGATGTGCGAGTCGCTGGCGCCGAAGCCGGTCGGCGCGGTCGAGCCGTTCGGGCAGGCGTTCTGCACGCTGGTGCCGCTGACGCCGGCGAGGATGTTCTTGCCCGCGCCGCTGCCGGTCTGGCAGTACGAAGCGCCGGTACCCGTCACGCTCTTGTAGGCACCGAGCAGGGAGTTGGCATCCGGCGCATAGTTCAGGCGATTCGACACGTCACCGACGTAGCCCACCGCCGGCAGCGTGGCGCCACCGCCGACCTGGATGGCGGCATGAGCCGAGGAAGCGGCGGCGAAAGCCAGCACCAGGGCGCCCGCAAGCTTCTTCATGCGGGTATTTCCATTAAACCCGAAGATCATGACATACCCCTACTTTGAAAATACCTCCGGAGTGGAGGCCGTGGATTTTGTACAGGCCTGGAATGACGCATCGATTAAAGCTAGATGTAATCGAAAATTTCTTTCCGATGACTCGGTTTTTCCAAATAATCCAAATGACACGGACGAAGACTTATTAGACACCGCCGTCACGCCGCGCATACGGATGCGCGCGGCGCGCGCGTAAAAAGCGTGATCAGGCTCGCGCATCGAATTCGTGCAGCATCGAGACGACTTCCGGATCGAGCTCGCGCTCCTCGCGCAGCGCGCGCAGGTCGGCGCCGCCGAGTTCGCGCAGCACGCTGCGCACCGAGGCGCGGCGCCCCTCGCGGCACCACACGTTGAAGACGCCCACCAGCAGCGGCGCGGCGCTGTGCACGCCGCGCTCGCCCGGCGGCGCGCGGCGGCGCAGGCGCGACTTCAGCAGGTAGGAAAGGCGGGCGTTGAGCGAGGCGATGGGCGATTCGCTGATCTGCCGGACCAGCTCGGGACTGCATTGATCGATCAACCGCTCGGCCATTTTCTCCTGGCGCGCCTCAAGTAATTGGCGCAATGCCTCGGATAATGCGAAAGCCCTGCCCCGACCAGGCTGCTGCACGGTTATTTAACTCCCTGTCGAATGGATTTTCCCGAAAACCACAATAAAACTCCGGACAAAATCCCGCCGCGGCGCTTCCATGATGGAAACGCCCCATTATCGATGGCGCTGTCGATTTACTCCGCCAGCCGCTTGCGCTCGTCCGCGGTGAGCTGCTGCCTGGCGCGCGTGCCCAGCATGCCGCCGCCCAGCACCTGCACCGGGCTGCTCGGGTCGTACGGCCGCGGCGCACCGCGGCCGTTGTCCAGGCTCGCGCTGCCGTCGCCGTAGCCGAGCACCTGTACCGAGATCACCGAAGGCTGCTTGCTGCGCGCGTCGTCCTGCTGCTGCCTGGCCATGTCCTCGGCGGCCTTGCTCACCGCGCTGGCCGCGGCGCTGGCCGCATTCAGCGCGCCGACGTTGACCGCCTGCACCACCGGCACACCGACTTTCTCGCCCTGCACCTGGATGTTGTCGGCGTTGACCACGCGCGCCGCCGCCACGATCAGGTTGCCCGACACGCGGATGCCGGCGTCGCCCGCATCCACCGTGCCGCGCGGCGCCACCAGGTACACGCTGCCGCTGGGCGCGCCCGGCACGGTCTGCAGCGTGGCGATGCCCGCGCCGCTGACCTGGCCGCGTGCATCCAGCCGGCACCAGGCGTCGATGGTGCACAGATAGGTGGGCGGCGGAATCTCGGTGGTGGTCTTGGCGCCCTGGCCGGCGTTGATGTCGCCGTTGGAACTCCACAGCACCAGGTCGCCGCCTTGCTCGGTGAACACGCGGCTCTGCGCCAGCAGCACGCTGCGGTCGGTGAACAGGTTGATGTTGCCCTGCTCCAGGGTCAGCACGCCCATGGTGTTGGGACCGGCCACCACCTTGCCCGCGCTGTCGGTGATCACCGGCGGCGCCGAGGCGCTGCCGAGCAGCGCCTGGCCGCCCGGCCCCAGCACGGTGACGTCGCCGCCCTGCTGGGTCTGGATGGTGGTGCTGCGCAGATCCAGATCGCCTGTATCGACGGTGTGCTGCGCGCCGTTCAAGCCGCCCTGGCCCGAACCGTTGGCGGTGTAGCCGAAGCCGGCCGGGAACAGCGTGTCGATCGCCGCATAGCCGCGCGCGTACTGGTTGAAGTACGCGCTGCTCTTGTCGTTGTAGTCGGCGCCCACCTTGGCCAGGATGCCGAACAGCGCCTCGGACACGAACTGCCGCTGCACGTAGTCCGGCTCCTGCGCGAACAGGCGGCGCGCATCGGCCGGCGCCAGCGTCACGCTGAGCTGGTCCTGCGCATAGCCGGTATCGACCGCGCGCCCGGCCACGCGGCGCTGCATGAAATCCACCAGCTCCGGCATCAGGCTGTCCAGGCCCGGCGCCGCGGCGTCCACGTACCTGGCCAGGAAGTCGGCGGTGGCCATGCCCGGCGCGATGCCGAACAGCACGCTGACGTCCGCGCTGGCATGCGGCAGGTAAGGATTGAAGCGGTTGCCGATCGCCTCGATGCCGGTCTCGCCGCTGCTGCGGATGGTGATGTTGTTGGCCACTTCGCCCTGATTGGTGAGCGGCCCGATATTGCGCCCGGCCTCGATGAGGAAGCTGCCCGGCCCGCCCAGCAGCAGGGCCGGCGCAAGCTGGTACGCGCCCGGGTCGTTCTTGACGTCGGGACGGAAGGTCTTGCTCACCGCCATGTCGTAGATGTCGCGGCCGGCCGAGACCAGGGTGACGTCGGCATCGTGCACGTGCTGGCCCAGCAGCGACAGGTTGACGATGTCGCGGCCGGCGCGGATCAGCGCGGGCTTGGACGGCGTCAGCTGCAGCGAGCGGTACGGGAAGCCGGAAGCCGCGGTCACACCGTTGGCGATATCGCCATGCAGCGCATACACGCGCACCGGCTGGTAGTCGCCGCCGTGCAGCGCCACCTGCGGATGCAGCACGCTGCTGTAGACGCTGTTGAGGCTGTCCAGGTAGCCCATGCTCCACAGCGCGCCGAAGTTCGACGGATCGCCCTCGCCCTGCGGATGCAGCGCCGACGGCAGCAGCCCCGCCGCCGCTTCGATCAATCCGAAGCCGTAGGTGTTGTCGCCGGTGCCCAGCTGCATGGTGTAGACCTGCTGGCTCAGCGCGATGTTCTGGTCGGCCAGCAGGCTCAGGTTGCCCAGCGCCGACGGATACAGCGCACCGGCGCCGCGGATGTCCAGGCTGCCGTCGAGCGCGCTCAGGCTGAGGCTGGCCGGCAGGATCGCGCCGGGATTGCGCACGGTGTCGGCATAGCCATAGTCGAACAGCGCACCCGGCAGCCGCAGGCTGTCGAACACCACGTTGCCGGCGACCGAGCCGGCGCTGAAGGAGGAACCGGTGCTGTAGCTCTGCGCATCGCCGCGGCCCGCCGGCAGCACGGCCAGCGCCAGCGGGTTGGCATCGGCCAGCACGTACGAGGGGTTGTAGACGCCGCCGATATCCACGCCGGCGCGCGCCCGCACGTCCAGCTGCGCATCCTGCAGCGCGAACAGCGTGGACACCGGCGTGCTCAGGCCGCCGTACTGGCTGTCGGAAGCCGGCGCGGTGAAGCTGAAGTCGGCGCCGATCGCGCCGCCCGCGGCGATGCTGCCCTGGCCCTTGGCCACGAAATACGTGCCGCTGAGGATGTCGCCGCCGGCATGCACGTCGAGGTTGCCGCCGCCGTAGGTGGTCACGCCCTGGCCGCCGGTATTCGCCTTCCAGGTGGTGGGCAGCGACACGGAGAGCTGGCGGATATCGCCGCCCGCGTCCACCGCCACGTTGCCGCCGGCGCTCATCACGCCCTGGCCGAAGTTGGCGAAGTTGATCGACGAGGCCGAGCCGTCCGCCGCGTTGGCGGTCTGCATCCACGGCCACCAGTACTGCGAGATGTCGGTGCCGGCCACCGTGGTGGCCGCACCGCTGGTGTCGACCACGCGCTGGATGCCGTCGATGTCGCCGCGCGCATCCAGGCTCAGGTCGCCGGCATGTTCCGGATTCACCTGGCCGGTGCTGAGCATGTACGGCGTGGTGGCCAGCGGCGAGTTCCAGTTCGGCCGGATCACGCTCACGCCGGTGGACGTGCCGGTGCCTTGCGCCGGCGTGCCGGCGGTGTAGATCGCCGCGGGTGCCGCCGCATCCAGCCAGCTGATGTCGCCGCCGCTGGCGATCTCGATCGAGCCGCTGCCGGTGCGCACCGTGGTGGGCAGCAGCACGGCCTTGCCGTTGGTCTTGCTCTGCTGGCCGGTCGGCGTGGTGGGCGTAAGCGTGTCGACCACGGCGAAGTGGCCGTCGAGGTTGACGTCGCCCGCGCCGGCCAGCGTGGCCAGCGGATCGACGGCGTCGACCTGCGCGCCGGCCACCAGCCGGTACGAGGTGCTGGAACCGCCCAGCAGCGTCGCCGAAGCGAGCGAGGCGGGGCTGCCGAGCGAAGGCATGTTCGACGGGCTGTTGTTCGCGGCGCTGGCCGGCACCGGCACGGTGGTGCCGCCGCCGGGCTTGAACGGATCGGACTTCGGCGCGAACGGCGCGTAGAACAGCTGGCTGCCGGCGGTGACGTTGCCGACGCTGCCGGACACGTACTTGAAGTACGCGTTGTGGCCGTTGACGTACAGCGCGTAGTCGGTGCTGTACTTGCTGTAGTCGCTGTCCAGCGGCAGCAGCAGCGGCGGCGGCGTGACGATGCGCTTGGCCACCGGGTTGGTGGCGAAGTTGGCCTTCAGCCAGGTCTGGTAGGCGCCGACGTAGTCCTGGTAGACCGGGTAGTCCGCGGGGTTCACCGGCGTCAGCGTGCTCGGCTTGTAGACCAGGAAGCCCTTGGCCGTCGGTCCGCCGATGCGGTTGAAGGTGTAGGCCCAGGCATTGGCGGTGGTGCCGTCGCCGACTTCGCCGATGTATGCCTCGTAGTTGCTGTAGTAGTCGCTCGACTGTCCGGCCAGCGGCGCCTGCAGCGCCTGGTAGTACGGATCGCTGGCGATGCTGACGGTGCCGCCGCCGGGCGTATAGCCCTGCGCGGCGGCGCCGTCGCGCAGCTTGATCGAACCGTTCCACAGCCCGTTGGCATCGAGGAACTGCTGCGACTTCTGGTAATCGGCCAGCGCCTTGCCGTACAGCGGATCGCTCGGGTCGGACTTCGGCGCGAACGGCGCGTAGAACAGCTGGCTGCCCGCGGTGACATTGCCCACGCTGCCGGACACGTACTTGAAGTACGCATTGTGGCCGGTGATGTAGATCGCGTAGTTCGAGCTGTAGCTGGCATAGTCGCTGTTCACCGGCTGCAGCAGCGGCGGCGGCGTGACGATGCGCTTGGCCACCGGGTTGGTGGCGAAGTTGGCTTTCAGCCAGGCCTGGTAGGCGGTGGCGTAGTCCTGGTACGCGGCGTAATCGCCGACATTGAGCGGCGTCAGCGTGCTGGGGCTGTAGACCAGGAAGCCCTTGGCCGTCGGCCCGCCGATACGGTTGTAGGTATAGGCCCAGGCATTGGTGGTGCTGCCGTTGCCGACTTCGCCGATATACGCCTCGTAGTTGGTGTAGTACGCGGCGGTCTGGCCGGTCATGGGCGCCTGCAGCGCCTGGTAGTACGGGTCGCTGGCGATGCTGACGGTGCCGCCGCCCGGCGTATAGCCCTGCGCGGCCGCGCCGTCGCGCAGCTTGACCGTGCCGTTCCACAGCCCGTTCGCGTCCAGGTACTGCTGCGAGACGGTGTAGGCGGCCAGTGCGGTGCCGTAGCCGTGGTCGTCCACCGGCGGCGGCGGTGCCGGCGGATTGGCCAGGGCCGCGCCGTTGTTCTGCTGATAGAAGCCGTCGGTGATGCTCGCGGCCAGATCCAGGTCGCCCGCGGCGCGCACCGTCAGCATCGGCGCCATGCCGTTGTAGCGGTAGGCCAGCGCGATGCTGCCGTCGCTCTGCGTGGTGCCGGCGCCAAGGTTCCAGTGGGTCAGCACCGCGATGTCGCCGCCGCGCGTGCCGTCGGCCGGATTGACCAGCTCGATACCCGGGCGCAGCTGCAGGTTGGCGATGCCGGCGTAGCGCGCGCCGAAGGCATAGCCCGGCTGCTGCACGTAGCGCATCAGCGTGCCGGCGCCCTTGCTGGCGTCGCCGCCGACGTAGCCGTAGAAACCGGCATGGTCGCCATTGGCCTGCTTCGGGACGAAATAATTGTTCTGCAGGTATTGCTTGAGCTGCGCATCGTCGGCAGGCGGCGGCAGGATCTTGCCGCTGGCATCGGTCCAGGTGCCGGCGACCAGCGACGGCGTGACGCCGGTGCTGGTGGCATACCAGCCGGCCGGATCGATCAGCCCGTCGAAGTGTTTGGACGGATCGGCCGAGGCGTCCTTGGTGCTCCAGCGCGCGTAAGGCTCCAGCGTCACCACGCGCGCGCCCTTGACGCTGGCGCCGCCGCCGTCCAGCGCGATGCGCACGTCGCCGTTGGCGAGCAGCGGCGCGCGCAGGCTCAGCGAACCGCCGGAGAATGCATCCGCCGAACCGCCGGACACGTCGATCAGCGCCTGCGCGCCCAGATGGATGGAACCGGAATCGGCGTACTGCACGTTCTGGTAGCCGTACTGGCTGTTGAGCGTGCCGTCCGTGTTGCCGCCGGTGCCGATCACCACGTCGCCGCCGCGCTGCGCGGCGACGCTGCTGGTGGCGATCAGGCTGCCTTCGACATCCACGCCGCGCTCGCCGTACAGCTCGATGCGGCTGCCCGAAGGCGCCGACGCATCGACGCGCCCGTCGATCGCCACCGTGCCGCCGGCCGCGGTGAGGAACACCTTCTGCGCGCGCAGCGTGTTGCCGGCCGACAGATGCAGGTCGCCCGCGCCGGTGGTCAGCTGGAACAGGCCGGTGGCGCCCGCGGCCGCCGCCATCTGCGCGGCGGCATCCAGATCGATCGCGGTGCCGCTGCCCAGGGTGAGATAGCCGCCGCGGTAACCGTCCTTGGCCTGGCCGCGCAAGGTGCCGGCCAGCGACAGCGCCGCGCCCGCTTCAGCATCGAGGCTGCCCGCATCGCCGCCGCCCGCGGCGCCGGAGAAGTCCAGCGTGGCGCCCTGCGCCAGGCCGATGCCGCCGTGGTCGGCCAGCAGCGTGAGCGTGCCGCCGGCCGCATACGTGGTGGTGTCGAAGAAGGTCTTGTTGATACCGCCGACCGTGAGCAGCGCGCCGCTGTTCATGGTCAGGTCGCCGCTGGTGGCATGCACGCCGAGCTGGCCGGCAGGCGCCGCCACCGTGGTGCCGATCGACACGCTGCCGCCGGTGAGATTGAGCGCGCCGCCGAGGTGTTCGCCGCCGATCGCGCCCGGCGTACCGACGATGCGCAGCGCGCCGGTGGTGATCAGCTGCGTATTGGCGCCGTCGCCGGCAAGCAGCCACGGCGTGCTGAGGTTGACGTCCAGGCTGCCGAAGTCGAAGCGGCCGGTGCCCAGGCCCTGCATGCCCTGCGCCGCCGTGGCGGAGAAGCCGCCGAAGCCGCGCAGGCCGGTGTTGCCGGCGCCGAAATCCACTTCGCCCGCATGCGCCGTGAACTGGCCGCTGCCGGCCGCGAACGTGCCGTTGGCCGCGCCCAGGTCGTTGGACAGGCCGAGCTTGCCGCCGGCCTGGATGTCCACCGTGCCGCCGTCGCTGGCGAAGGCGCCCGCGCTGAGGTTCAGGTCGTGCGCCAGGTCGATGCGCACCTTGCCGAGGAAATCCATGTCGCCGCGGCTGCGCAAGGTGACGCTCTGCGCGCCGCGCAGCAGGTTGAGCGTGTCGCTGCCGATCACGAAGCCGCTGGTGCCGCCCGGCGCGCCGGCGCCGTCGCCGTCGCCGAGGAAGCTGATGCGGTTGCTGTTGGCGTCGATCGCCTGCGCCGAGAGTTCCGCGCTGGCATCCACATGGGTGTTGCCGGTGGCATCCAGGGTCAGCGCCGCGCCGCCGTCGATGCGCGCATCCGCGGCGATACTCAGCGCGCCGCCCGGGTTCGCCGAGACGTTGTTGCGCACGATGCCTGCCGCGCCGTTCTGCGAGACGCGCAGCAGCGCGCCGTCGCCGCTGACCGCGGCGATCGCCTGGCCGTTGGCGCCGGTGCCCGCGACGGCGCCGAACACCAGCGGCAGGCTGGCCACGCCGGTGCCCTGCCCGCTCGCGCGCAGCACACTGCCGGAAGCCAGCAGCACGCCCTGCGCGCCGCTGTTCGCACCGCCATTGGCGGTGAGCAGGATTTCCGCACCCTGCAGCGGATGCGCCGCGTCGTTGGCCAGCAGCACGCTGTCCGCCACCACGGTGACGTGGTCGCCGTCGGTGCCGCGCTGGCGCGTGCCGCCCAGCAGCAGGCTGCCGGCGCCCAGCGTGCTCAGGCCGTCGGCCGAGAGTGTGAGATAGCCGTCGCGCGCCGTGCTGTCGGCACCGGCGATCTGGATCGCCTGCGCCGCGATATCCACCTGCGAGCCGCGCCCGCCCTTGGCCGGCGCGGCGGTAAGCGTGGCGCCGAGATCGAGCGTGCGGGTGGCGGCCAGGCTCAGCCGGCCGGCATCCGCGGCCAGCGCCGGCGCCACCTGGGCAGCCTTGCTGGCGAGATTGCCGAAGAAGGTGTCGGCATCGCTCAGCGTGTATTGCGAGTACTGCTGCCAGACCTGGCCCGACTGCACCAGGAAGCTGGTGTTGCGTGCATCGCGCGCGCCGCTCAGCGCGTCGGCGAAGTAGCCGCTGATCGCCAGCGTGCCGTCCGGCCGCACTGCGTTCGCGCCGAGCACGCTGTCCGTCGCGCCGGTGTCCTGCACCACGCGGTAGGCGCCCGGCAAGGTCGCGTAGCGCGCCGGCAGCAGCGTGTAGTAGCCCGCCGGCAGGCCGGGCGCACCCGAGAGATAAACCGTCTGGCCCACCGAGGGACCGGTGCCGCCCTGCTTGGCGAACGCGGCGTCGTAAGCCGACACCGGCGCCTGGTAGCCGGGCAGGATCGCGTAGATCGCGCGGCCGTCCGCGTACTGCGGCACCTGCGCGGACGCCGTGCCGCTGTAGCTGGTGCCGTACTGCGCCAGCACGTCGCGCGTGCCGCCGGTGCCGCTCACCCATTCGGCGGCCTGCAGATGGCCGCCGCCGGAAAGATCGATGCCGGCGCCCGCATCCAGCGCGAGGCCGGCGCCGTTGAGCGCGATCTGCTTGGACGGCGGCGCGGTGAGATCCGGCGTGTCGTTGGTGGGGTCGGCGTCGTAGCGCCACTGCACGCCGTCGATGGTGCGCCCGTAAGGCACGGTGGCGCCGCCGAGCGAGACCGAGGTGAGGCTGCCCGGCGCCAGGTGCACCGACTGGGTCACGGCCAGCGGGAACAGCTTCGGGTCCGCACCGAGCGCGCCGGCCTGCGCCGCCGCATCGGTCACGCCGAGGATCAGGCTGCCCGACGGCGCGCGCAGCGTGCCCTGCTGCTCGATATGGTTGGCGCTGAGCAGCAGCGTGCCGCCGGCGGACAGCGGCGTGGTGCTGCTGCCGTCGGGCAGGATGCTGAGCGTGGTGTCGATCGCGCTGCCGTTCGCATCCTTCAGCCCCGCACCGTTCGCCACGATGGCGAAGCGGTAGTCGGTGGCCGGATACAGCTGCGCCGCCTTGAAGCTCAAGTTGCCGGTGCTGTACAGCAGGCCCGGCTGCGCCTTGCCATTGGCATAGGCGAGCAAGGCGGGCGCCTGGAAGCGGATGTCAGAAGCGGACTCAAAATCCGCCGCACCCCAGCGCTGCAGATTCAGCCAGCCGCCGATATCGATGAAGTTCGCCTGCACCGACAGCGTGCCATCGCCGGCCATCGCCACCGGTGCCGCGCCCGGCACCACGCCGCCGGTGAGGTTGACGTACGGCGCGGCGATGCTGACGTGGCCGTTGCCGCTGGCATAAGCCGTCGCGTTGCCGGCCAGGCCGGTCGCGCCTGCCGGCAGCGCCTGGATCGCGGGAGCGTTGACGATGAAGGCGCGGCCCAGCGAGAGATGCACGTCGCCCGCGAAACCGAGCGGCACGGCGGTGGCGAAGTCGGTGGTGCTGCCCTGCGACGCATCGGGGCCGATCGCCAGCGTGCCGATGCCGGAACCGGCAAGCCGGTCGGCGGCGAAATGCAGCAGGCCCGAAGGCGCCGCCGCTTCGACCGCGCCGCCGCTCTGCGCGCCCTGCGGCAGCAACATGCCGGACTGCTGGATCAACACGCCGCTCGCCTGCGGCGCACCGTTCTGGCCCTGCTTGTGGCCCAGGCCGACCAGGCTCAGCGTGCCGCCTTCGGCCTGCGCCGCGCCGCCCGTGGCCTGCAGCTGTCCGTCGAAATACAAGCCCGCCGCGGCGGCCAGCCGGATGCTGCCGGCGTCGCTCCATACCGGCGTGCCGAGGTAGCGCGTGGCATTACCCAGGCCGCCGGGATCGCTCGCCGGCAACTGGAAGTTGTCCGCCGCGCCGGCGACGTCGATGCGGCTGCCCTGCTCGGCCACGACGTAGCCGCCGTTGCCCTGCAGCGTCACCGCGCCGCCATCCAGCACCGTGCCGGTGCGCGGCAGCTGCGGCGTGCCGTCCGCACCGGCCACCGCGGCGGCCCAGGGATCGATCAAGGCCACACCGGAAGCATCCAGCACGGCCGATGTGCCCAGCCACACGCGCGGCTTCACCTTCGGCAGGCCCGCATTGCGCGACAGCGCATTCGTGGAAACGCTGATGCTGCCGCCCGGTGCGCTCAGCACGCCCAGCACGGTGGTGGCCTGCGTGCCGGCCAGCGCGATGCTGCCGCCCGCATCCACCGCGATCTGCGCGCCCTCGCCCACCGACACCGAACCGCTCACGCCGGCGTACTGCGGCGCGCCCTTCGATGGATCGTTGGGATTGACCGACCAGTCGAGGTACTGACCGCCGCTCAGCGAGAAACCCGGGCCGGCGCTGCTGTCGCGCGTGGCATAGCGGTGATACGCATCGAGCACGCCGACCGTGGCATAGATACCGGCCGGATGCGCGGCATCCCGTGCATACAGGTCGCTGCCGGTGGGCGCGGTAAGCAGCGCCTGGTAGTCCGCCAGCAGGTTGCCGCGCGTCACGCGCACCTGGGTGCCCGGCGCGACGATGCCGTCGGTGAGCGCGGTAAGCGCGTAGCGGTCGAAACCCTGGCCGGCGAAGAAGCCGGCGTCCAGGTACAGGCCATTGGCCATCGGCATCGCCGCGCGATCGCCGCCGACCTGCACGTAGCTCGCCTGCAGGGTCAGCGTGCCGCCGCCGCTGAAGCCGTAGCCCAGCAAGGTGCCGTCCAGGCGCAGCGCACCGTGGTCCAGCGCCTTGGCCTGCTGGAATTCCGCCTTGACGTTGCCATAGGTGACCAGGCTGATATCGCCGCCCTGGCCGGCCGGCACGCCGTTCTTCAGCTGCACGCGCGCATCGGCGCCGACATAGCCGCCGCCGGAAACATCGAGCGTGCTGCCCGTGTCGAGCAGCACCGAGCCGGTGGCGTCGGAGTTGTTCGGGCCGATCGAGGCATTCGCGGTCAACGCGATCTTGCCGCCGTCGACATAGCGGTTGCCCACGCGCGCATCGGCGGCCAGGCCGCTGTCGTTCACCCACAGGCCGCGCGTGCCCAGCGTCGCACCGCTGCCGATGGTGATGTCCGGACGCAGCATGCTGCCATCGGCCGCCTGCATGGCCGGCGTATCCAGCCCTGGGCCGTTCGAGGTGAGGCTGATCGAACCGGACGGCGTGCTGATGTTGCCGAGCACCGTCACGCGGCTGGCGGTGTACGCCACGCTGCCGCCGGGACGCAGCGCCAGCGTGGCGCCGGCCTGCTGCAGGATCTGCGAGCCGCTGTCGCCGGTGGACAAGGCGATGCTGGTGAAGCCCGCGCCGCTCAGCATGCCGGTGGAGATCGGCAGCCACCAGCGCAGGTCGCTGTCGTGCGCGGTGCCGGCCGGCTGCGCGGCCGTGACCGTATCCCACACGGTGTCCGCGTCGAAGCCCGGCGCGAGCTGGTCCAGCGCCAGCGTGGACTGCTGCAGCAGGATGCCCGGCGCGTAGCTGTAGCGCGTGTCCAGGCCGATCGGCGGCACGCTGAAACGGAACGTGCCGCCGGCCGGCTGCTTGCCCTGCCCGACCTGGTTGCGGCCGGCGAAGGACTGCGCCGAGATATCGCCGTCCAGCACCAGCGCATGGCCGGCCTGCACGTCGAGCGTGCCGGCGTCGCCGCCGGCGATAAAGCCGGGATCCCAGCGGCGCGAGCCGGCCAGCATGCCGTTGTTGTAGGTCTGGCTGATACCCCAGCGCACGTGGTCCTGCGTGTACTGGCCGGCATAGCCGACATACGTCATGTCGGGATCGGCCGCGGCGATGTCGTACACGCGGCCGTTGGCGCCGAGCAGGTTCGGCGTTTCGATCCAGCCGGCCTGGTAGGAGAGAAAGCCGCCGTCGAGATTGAGCTGCGAACCGGTGCGGACGATCACTTCGCCGCCGTGCAGCGACACCGCGCCGCCCTTGGTCATCAGCTGGTCGACCGTGCGCGGCACGTTCTCCACATAGCCGGCCACGTTGAGGATGGGGCTGCCCACCCAGTCCAGGCCGTCCGCGCGCGTGCCGCTCTGCGTGCTGTCGACCAGCACGTTCTTCTGCGTGTACAGAAAACCGTTGCGCAGCAGCGGCGAATTGGCCAGTTCGTTCTGGCCCACGCGCGCCACGTTGACCAGCAGCGCCGACATCGGCAGCACCACGTTGGCCAGGCCCGAGACGTTGATCACCGCGCCGTTGTCTACGTAGACGCGGCCCGCCGTGGGCGAGGTATCCTGCGCATAGGTGTGCGCGGCGATCGCCACCGCGGCGCCCGGCGCTTCCAGCAGCGAGCCGGATTGCAGGTTGACGGTGGCGCCGTCCAGGGTCAGCGTGCTGCCCTTGAACGCGGCATTCGCCGCGGCGCTGGACGAGGTGGTGCTGCCGTCCTTCTCCGGCAGCACCGTGGTGACCGAACCCGGTGCCAGCAGCAGCACGCCGCCGCGCACGAAATCGAGCAGGCCGCCCGCACCGCTGGCCTGGTCGCGCGCATTCAGCTCGACGCTGCCCGGAAAGGCCACGCTGGTCGAAGCCAGCGCGACGCCGGCCTGGGTGACGTCGTGGCCGAGCATGTGCACGCTGCCGCGGCGCGCCTGCACCAGGCCGGTGTTGATCACGCTGCCCATCGGCGCGTTCGGGCCGGAGCCGTCGTTGATGCCGGCGATGCCGAGCGCGGCATTGACGCCGTCGGCGCCGGCCGGGTTGTAGAACGCGGTGCCGCCGGCCAGGAAGGCCTGGCCGTCGTCGGCGACGATGGCGCCGGCGTTGGACACATGCGGCGCGGCGATCAGGGCAAAGCCCTGCTTGCCGGTGGTGATGCTGGCGCCCTTCTCGATCACCACGTCGTGGCTGCGGCCATCGGTGAACACACCGTTGACCAGCAGGGCGGTGGTCGAAGCCTGGTCGGCGATGCCGCCGTTGAGGAAGCGCGCATTGCTGGTGGCGATGTCGCTGCTGAACAGGCTGAGCGAACTGGCCAGCAGCGAATGCGTATTCACCTGGCTGCCGGCGCCGAACAGGATGCCGTTGCGGTTGAGCAGATAAACCGAACCCTCGGCCTTGATCTGGCCGAAGATCCTGCTCGGCGCGCCGCTGGGATCCTGGATGCGGTTGAGCGCGATCCAGTCGTTACTGCCGTTGGACTGATTGCCGCCGCTCTGGTTGAAGTACAGCGTGGTGTTGCGGCCGACGTTGAAGCTGTCCCAGGTGAGGATGGCCTTGGACGAGGTCTGCTTCACTTCCACCGTGGTCCTGCCGCCGGCCGCGCTCTGCACCGGCGCGTTGGCGTTCTGCCACAGCGCGGGATTGCGCACCGCGTCGGCCGCCATCTGCAGGCCGCCCGCGGCGATGCCGTCGGGCACCGGCGACACCAGCTGCTGCGCCGCCTGCTGCGCCGCCTGTTGCGCGCTGAGCTGCGCGGCCACCGCCTGCGCGGCTTGATTGAGGTTGGCGATGGACTGCTGCACCACGCGCTGCTGCAGCAGCTGCGGCGCGTTCTGCACGGACAGATTGTTCGGCGTCGGCGCCGGCGCATTGCCGTTGGGCGCGCCGGCCTGTCCGCCACGCTGCGCCGCCAGCCAGGCCTGGCTCAGCACCGGCGGATTGCCCGCATGCGCCTGCATCGCCGCGCCCATCGCCAGCGCCGCGGCGATCCATTGCGCCAGCGGGCGGCGTCCGGGGACGCTGCGTGGAGTGATGATGCTTGCCTTCGCCGAATCGACCGCCTTGATCACGCGTTTGCCTCGTTAGCTTTGCCGCGCGGCGCGCGGCCGCGGCTTCTTCCGGTTAGACCTTCACGGAGCTGAAGGACTGAACTGGTGTCATGGAAACTTCATATGGACGGCCGAATTGCTACGCATCGTCGCGTCCCCACGGCGTAGGTTGGGGTGAGCCGCAGGCGAACCCCAACGATGCGAGACATCCGAAGGTGACGATGTTGGGGTTCGCCTGCGGCTCACCCCAACCTACGCCGGTATCGTCAGTGGCCACCGGTCGCTCCCGGCGGCATCAGTTGCGGATACGTCGGCGCAGGCCGCTGCGGAACCACGCTGTGTCCAAGACTGGAACCCATGCGATGTTCCAGCGCCGCCGCGTTGTACTGCCCCACCTGCCGATTCGACGGCTCGCCGCTCACCGCATCCAGCAATGGCGGTGGCGGCGCCGCCTTCTTGCTGCCATCGCCACTCAACTGCCGGCTGAGACAGTCGTACGCCAGCGCCGCATGCTGATTGACACTGACGTCGACGCAGCTTTCCTGCTGCTGCGCCCACGCGTGGCCCGCGATCAGGCAGCCCCACGCGACCAGCACGCGGGCTGCCCGGCGCGTCACGGCTGCCGCCCCGCGGGCGCGACGTAGCGCTGCTCGTACAGGCGGTCGCCATAGGCCTGCGCGGCGTTCTCCAGCTTCACCCGCGCCGACGCGGCGAACGGCTGGCGCGCGCCGAGCACCGAGCCCATGTCCATATGCACATAGGCATCGAGGATCTCCTGCCCCACCTCGTACAACTTCTGGTTGCGCGCGCCGCAGGTGACCAGCGATTGCTTCGCTTCGTCCAGCTGCGCCTGGAACGCGCCGTCGCGGCCCTGCTGCTCCTTCAGCTTCGCCACCGCGTCGGCGTTGTCCTTGCGCGCCTGCTGCAAGGCGGTCTCGGCCTGCTGCCTGGCGCCGCGTTCGGCGGCCACCGCCTTGCCGTCGCCGGCGAAAGCGCGCAGCTTCGCCACCTCGGCCTGCGCCTGTTCCAGCGCCTTGCGCGCCTGGTCGCGCTCACCCTCGATACCCGCCTTCTGCGCCTGCCATGCGGCTTGTTGCCCCTGCAGGTCCTGCAGCTGGCTGCGTGCGTCGCGCAGCTGGGTGCGCAGCTGTTCTTCCAGACTTTGCGCGAACGCGCCCTGGGCCAGCATCAGCGCCGCCATGGCGACGCCCGTGCGTATCACGGTCTTCATCGTCGCCTCCATCAGAACTTGCTGTTGATCTCGAGCTGCACCACGTCGATCGACAGCGGCGGGCCGAATACCTGCCTGGCGTTGAAATAGCGCGCGGTCAGCCAGGTGCGCTCGGCGATGCCGTAGTCGGCGCTGACGATAAAGCCCTTGGCATTGGTGCCGCCGAGGTGGAAGTTGGGATCGGTGAGGCCGTCGAGCACGGCATCCGGCTGCAGGTACTTGTAGCCGAACGCCACATTCCAGTCGTGCGCCTTCATCGGGCTGGGATTGCCCAGGATGCCGCGCAGCAGCCAGCCCACCGGGCCGCTCTTGTACGGGCCGGATTCGTTGGCCGCGGTGCTGGCCTCGTAGTTGTTCACCGGCTGGCCCAGGCCGTTGGGATAGCGCTGGAACGCGTCCTTGGCGTGGTAGGACATGTTGCGCACGTAGTCGGCCTGCACGCGTACCGGCGTGCTGCCCACCGCGAAATCGAACTGGCTGGTGAGGTTGAGCAGGTGGTAGTCGTAGGCCAGGCCGACCAGCTGCGGCTGCGCGTAGTTACCCGGCGAGGATGGATCCGGCACGATGTTGCGCAGCAGGAATACCGAGTTGCCCTTCTGCATGTACTGCGGCGCGTCGTCGTCGGTGCTGCAGAAATTGATGCCGGTATAGATCGGGCACGGCTGCGACAGGCTGCCGCGCATCTTGTCGTAGTAGTAGTACGCCAGCGCGGCGCTCCACTGCATGTCCTCGTCGATCTTCCAGTGCGCGCCCAGCTGCACCGCGGACAGCCACTTCTGGTCGCTGCGGTTCTTCTGGTAGCCGAAGGCCTGGCTGGGCGTGTCGTTGCCGGCGTACTGGATCGGGAACACGCCGGCATTGGCGAAGCCTTCGATATCGCTGGCCAGCTTCCAATGGCCCTGCCCGACGATGCCGTCGAAGTTGAGCTCCGGCGAATAGATCAGGTCGGTGGCGAAGAACGGGTTGGCGAAGCGGCCCGCGGTAAGCGCGCCCCATTCCAGCGGCTGCCAGCGCAGCCAGGCGCGGTCCAGCCACAGGTTCTTCTTGGCCAGGCCGCCGCCCAGCGCCTGGGTGGTCGATACCGGATTGTTGTCGTTGCCCGAGCCGATGCGGATGCCGGCGGTGATGGTGTCGCCCAGCTTCACGTCCACGCCCAGGTGCGCCTGGATCGACAGGATGTTCGGGCGGTTCTGCTGGGTGTTGGCGATGGGCGGATTGACGCCGCGGCCGATCTGGTTGACGTCGAACGGACCGCCGCGGTTGAGCGCGGCGTAATCGATGAAGTACGGCGAGTTGCTGCGGCTGAAGTAGCGCCCCTCGTCGCGCACGCGGATGTCGCCGGACCAGGCGATGCGGTCCAGCCATTCCGGCAGCGCATCCGGCTGCGCCCAGTGCTCGCTGCGCGCCTGCGCGATCACTTCCTGCTTGACCTGCTCACGGATCTCGTTGCGCACGCTCTGCGGCACATAGGGCACGCGCACGTCGCCGGGCTGCGCGCCGTCGTTCGCGGCCAGCGCGGACGAGGCCTGCGCCTTCTGCGCCTGCGCGGCTTCGGCATTCGCCTCGGCGATCAGGCCGTCGGCATCGGCCTGGGTGATCAGGCCCTTCTTCACCATCAGGCGGATCAGGTTGATGGTGGCGTTGGGCGACGGCGCGGCGTTCTGCGCCAGCGCGGCCGGCGCGGCGCCGGCCAGCAGCAGGCCGATCGCCAGGCACAGTGCGCGTTGTTTGGAAAACCTCGAAACATCCATGATCTGCTCCAGAGAAAAGAATGGCGTGCTCATACAGGTCGCCTGCCGCGGATGGACGCGCGCACCGGCATGCTCAGGCGCGGCGGCGGCGGGCTATCGATGCTCAGGCCGCGCAGCACCTCGAGCAGCGCTTCGTCGGTGGCGGGCGCGCCGCTGGGCGCGAGCATTTCGGCGCGGGTGATGCGGCCGCTGGGGTCGATCCACAGGCTGACCTTCACTTCGAACACCAGGCGCCGCGTGCGCTCGTCGCGCTGAATCGCCTGCTGCAAGGCATAGCCCAGGTATTGCTCGTACGAGGAGCCGCCGACGCCGTTGCCGCCGCCGGCCCCGACCATGCCACCGCCGTCGCCCGCGCCGATGTTGAAGCTGTCGTTGCCGGCCTGCGCCGCGCCGTTGATGGTCACCTGCCGCGCCACGTCCGGCGCCTTCGGCGCTTCCACCGGTTTGGCCGGTTCGTTCGGCTTGGGGAGTTCCTGCCTGGTCTCCTCCAGCTTCTTCGGTTCCGGCGGTTTTTCCTTCGGCGGCGGTGGCGGCGGCGGCAATGGCGTGATGGTGGGCACGCGCGGCGCCTCGCGCCGCACGCCGACCTGGTGCCCGGCGTAGTGCCATACCAGGGCGCCGGCCAGCAGCACGGCGGCGATGCCGATGATGCGGCCGCGCCAGCGTTTCGGACTCGGTCCGGACTTGTTCATCGTCAACCGCCCGGCGCCTTGCCGGTGACCAGGCCGACCTGCGAGAGATCCAGCCGGCGCAGCAGGTCGAGGATGTCGACCACCTTCTGGTACTGCACGTTGGCGTCGCCCTTGACGATGATCGGGAATTCCGGCGTCAGCGCCTTCTGCGTGCGCAGCCGCGCTTCGAGTTCGCCGAGGGTCACCGGGAACGCGTCGAGGAAGATCTGCCCGCTGTCGGACACGGTGATCGCCTTGGTCTGCGGCTTGGCCAGGCTGACCGAGGCGCTGGCCTTGGGCAGGTTCACTTTCACGCCCTGCACCGAGGCGGTGGTCATGATGATGAAGATCACCAGCAGCACGTAGGCGAGATCCAGCATCGGCGTGATGTTGATGTCGTCGTAGGGCTTGTCGTCGTCCTGTACCTGCATGGCCGCGCCCTCCCTTAAGCCGCCGCGCCGAGGTCGGCGTCGCGGTGCAGTTCGGCCAGGCGGGTGACGAACTCGTCGACGAACACCTGCATGTTCGCGGTGACCGCCTTGTTGCGCGTCAGCAGATAGTTGTAGCCAAACAGCGCCGGGATCGCGACGAACAGGCCGGCCACCGTGGCCAGCAGCGCGGCGGAAATGCCCGGCGCGATGGCGTTGACGTTGACGTCGCCCGCGGCGGCGATCGCCGCGAAGGTGATCATCACGCCGACCACCGTGCCGAGCAGGCCCAGGAACGGGCCGCCGGAGATGGCGATGGTGAGCATGACCATCGAGCGCGACAGCTTCTGGTTCTCGCGCACCAGGGTGGAATCCATCACCGCGCGGATCGCCTCGATCGATTCGGTGGCGATCACCAGGCGGCCCTTGGCGTCCTTGCGGCGCCACACTTCCTTCTTGCCCACTTCGTAGAGGCGGTACAGCGAGGAGTCGGCCAGGTCGCGCGGCGTGCCTTCGTCGCCCATGCCGAGCAGGTTGGTGCCGAGGTCGCGGTAGCGCTCCAGGAAGCGGTCGTTGGCGTTGGTGACGCTGCTGACGTAGCGGCCCTTCTGCCACATCACCATCCAGGAGATCGCCGCCATCACCAGCAGGATGGCGATCACCACCCAGGCGTCGAGCGTGACCGACTTGATGATGACGCCGAAGTAGCCGAAGCCGGCGCCGGATTTCTTTTCGTCCTCGCCGTACTGCACCAGCTTCGATTCGGCGCCCTGCGACAGTGCGTCGACGCCGATCGCGGCCGCCGAGCGCGCTACGCGCGACAGGCGCACTTCGTCCATCAGGCCAAGGAAATTCGCCAGCGCCGCGCCCTGCCCGGCCGCATCGCCGCCCAGCGTGGCGGCGGAACCCAGCGCCGGCATCGCGCCAGCCAGCGTCGAATACTTCTGGCCGTTGACGTAGAGCGTGGCCTGCTGCGCGTCGAAAGTAACGGCGAGCTGCGTCCACTGCCCGGCCTTGAGCGGCTCGCCCGCGCCGCTGCGCTGCGCGCCCTGCCCGGCGTTCGCTTCCACATAGGGCGCGCCGCCGTTGAGGCCGATCACCACCGAGCGGCCGTCCTGGTGCCGCGCGTAGATGGCGGTGGGCGTGGTGGGCAGCGCGTCCAGCTTGATCCACGCGCTGAAGGTGAAGGCGCTGCCGGCCGCTGCGTTGAGCGAAGCGCTGGATGGCAATGTCACCACCTGGTTGCCGTCGAAACGCGCGGCCTTGCCGACGATGCCGCCATCCACCGGCTGTACGCTGCCCGACTGCGCATGATTGCCGTAGGCGGTGGCGTCCTTGGGCGCCCCCGCGGCGGCTTCCTCGAAGTGGTAGACCAGGGTGTGGTCGGCGTCGAACGCGGCCGGGCCGCTGCTCTGCGCGGTGGCCTTGGGGTTGCCGTAATACATCCAGATGGTCTGCTTCGCATTGGCCGGCAGTTCGCTCACATCCACCCAGACCTGGCCCACGCCCATCACCGGATCGAAGCTGTCGATCTGGTAGTTCAGCGGCGTCTTGCCGTCGGCGGCGATGAAACGCAGGTCCGCGCCGTCCTTCGCCACGCCGTCGAACTGGAAGTTGCCCGGATGCAGGCGGATCAGCACCGGCATGCGGCCCGGCGACTGCGGCAACGGCGCGCCGGTGGGGCTGGTGTCCAGCGTGATGGATTTGCGGTAGGACCAGTCATCGTTCCACCAGGCCGACTCGGCCGCCAGCGAGAGGCGCGGCAGGCAGGCCAGGCACAGCAGCCACGCAAGGATCAGGTAACGCATCGTCGTTGCACCCCTAGAAGAAAAAGAAAGCCGTGTCATCGCCGCGCTCCTCAAAGCCCGGCCTTGAGGCTGAACAGCCAGCGCCCGTCGTGGGCGCGCGTGCGCGAGCCGTCCTTGAGCGGCCAGGCGTATTCCAGTTCGCCGCTGACGGTGTCGAACAAGGTGAAGCGCGTACCCAGGCCCGTGCTGAGCAAGGTGAAGCGGCCGCGCTGCTCCGGCAGCGGATCGATCAGCAGGATGCGCGAGCCGTCGACGAACCAGTGGAAGCGCCACTCGTTGACGTACTTGCCGAACCACGAAGCCACCGACGGGCTGCGCAGTTCCACCGTGGCCGAGCCGCCGTTGTCGCCGGTGTCTTCCGCCGACAGGAAACCGCGCACGCTGTTGGCGCCGCCGGCGGCGAACTGCTCGCTGGACACCAGCGGCGAATCGGCCAGCTGCCCGCTGGCGTGGAAGGCGAACGCATAGCCGTTGGCAAATGCGCGCGTGTAGTTGGCATCCACGCGCAGGTAGGCAAAGTTCTGCCGCGCGTTGTAGCGCTGGT
This sequence comes from Dyella marensis, assembly GCF_049532885.1. NCBI lineage: Bacteria > Pseudomonadati > Pseudomonadota > Gammaproteobacteria > Lysobacterales > Rhodanobacteraceae > Dyella > Dyella marensis. The sequence continues at coordinate 2,209,449 of NZ_CP064029.1, read as the reverse complement.
TGTCGAATTCGAGACGCCCGCTGCCGGCGCCGCGCACGCCGAAGTTGCCGGCGATGGACAGGCCCAGCGAGGAGCTGTCGCGCGTGCGCTGGCCGGTATAGGCCACCGTCAGCGGGTAGTAGGTGATCGGCACCGCCTGCTGCTGTTCGCCCACGGTCAGGCGCTGGTCGAAATGCTTGCGCGCCACGCTGAGCGAGAACGACTGGCTGTAGTCGCCCAGGGTCGGCAGGTTGCGGATCGCCTGCAGGCTCACCGCATTGCCCTTGCCCAGCACCGTGGTGCCGCCGAGCGTGTTGGCATTGCTGTTGGACTTGTAGCCGGAGCCGAGCAGGCTCCATTGGCTGTCGAGCGGCGCCAGGTAGGACAGCGCATACACCTCGACGGCGTGGCGATCCTGCGGCGCCACGATGTAGGTGGCGGAAACGGTATGGCCCAGCTGCCACAGATTGTCGTAGCGCACGTTGCCGACGGTGCGCAGCGCGGGCGTGTCGGCGCTGTGGTCGTTGTTGACCTCAAGGCTGGCGTGCAGCGGATAGCTGTCTTCCACCTTCAGCGTGACGTCCATGGTCTGCGGCAGGCTGCCGGGCTTCAGCAGCGGCACCACCTGCCGGCCCGGCTGGCGGTTCACCTGCGCGAGCTGTTCCTGTGCCTGGTTGAAGTTCGGCACCGCGCCTTCGGCCAGCGCCGGCACCGCTTCGCGGATAGCCTGCGGCGAGTGGTAGCGCGAACCTTCCACGCGCACGCGGCCGATGCTGTTCTCGGTGACCTTCAGCAGCAGTACGCCGCCGCGTACCTGCTGCGGCGGCACTTCCACCGTGACCGACTGGTAGCCCCTGGCCTGGTAGATCTTCTGCAGCGCGTCGCGCGCACCGTGCACGTCGTCCAGGCTGCGTCCCGGCCCCAGGAACGGCTCCACCGCCTGCTCGATCTCCACCGCCTGCAGCAGCGTATTGCCGCGCACCAGGTATTCGTTGACGTCGAAGCGCTGCGGCGCTTCCTGCGCCGGGGCGGCGGCCTGCTGCGCCTGCGCCGTGCTCAAGGCCAGCGCCAGCATGACGGCGAGAGCCAGCGGCCGGCGGCCCTTCATCGCGACGCTCCGGTCCATGCGGTCGTCCCTTTCCTGATGTCCCCGTAGCTAAGCGCCGACGCATAACCGCCTCGCGACAGCCACATGTCCGATCCAAGGCCACCCATGCATGCGGGCCGTCCATACGGCCGAACCGCTTTGACAATGAAACGCACACCATCCCCCGGGGCGCGCCACACCAGCCGCGCCCATAGCCCGATCGAGATTTCCGGCACACCCACAAGCGCACCGGGCGAAGAAATTCCGGTGGGCATCCCAGCCCGTACCGCCTTCCTTTGCCCTTAGACGGAACCCTTCCGAGGGAACTGAACCTGCGTCACGAAAAATTCATGACGGAGGATGTTTCGGCTTGTTTGCGGCCAGCAATGACATGGGAATGTCATATGGATGGACATGCTGGACGTGGAATTCACGCGGCAAAGAAGAGCAAGCGGGAGCTTTTGCACATGAGGCAAGACCCCACGCGACGCTCCGCCCGACCCCTCACCCTGCCCTCTCCCCGGAGGGGAGAGGGGTGATGTCGTGAGGTAGGCAGGGGCAAAGAGCAGAAGCTGGCCGCAGTTCTTGAACGTCCTCTCGGCAACGGCACGTTGAAGCACGCGTTACGTAAACGCACTGCCGTTTCGTGTAGACCCAGGTTAATCAAGTTACCGCAGCCGCCCACTGCTCCTTCTAGTCGCGTCGCGAGCCGTTGCTCTTAGGCTATTTCTCTTTGGTTACTTTCTCTTTGAGCCAGCAAAGAGAAAGTGACTCGGGCGCCGGCAGGCGTCCGAAATGCCCGCTGCATAAGCGGCCAGTTCGCGTCACCGCGAAAATCAAACGATACCGTTACTGGATCCCGGCCCACGCCGGGATGCCGAACCTAAGAGCGCAAGCGCCCATCAACTCAGGAGAACGATGCCCCCCGGCAACTCCGTCACTCGAGCGCCGAAGGCCTCCCGAATCAACGTCGCAACATCCGCCAGCTGATTAAGCGAAAACCGCGCATGCACCATCCGCGCCCCCAACACATCGTTGGTCAACACCAACCTCCCCGGCCGATAGCGATTAATCTCCGCCACCACATACGACAACGGCCGGTTATCAAACACCAACACCCGCCGCCGCCAAGCCATCGCCTGCTCAAGATCCGCCGACGCCGGCGGCGTCAGTTCACGCTCACCGTAACTGGCCCGCTGCGCAGCACCGAGCGCCTCACTCTGCCCACGGTAGTCAACGCGCACCGAGCCATCCAGTGCGGTGACCTCCACGTCGCCCCCAAGGCAACGCACATTGCACTGCGACCCCGGCTTGGCCAGCAGGCCACCCTTCGCCGCCCACACCGTAAAATTCCCGGCGCCCTCAGCCAGCTGCAGCTGAATCTCTCCATCCAGCAATTCGATGCCGGCCAACTGGTCATCCACCTTGCGCAGATTGAACGCAGTCTGCGTATTCATCTCCACCGTGACCCCAGGCGCAACCTGCACCGAACGCTGTTCACCGGTCGCAGTGCGGAAATCCGCCGCCATATCGGAGATACCGGGCCACAGCCGGAACGGCGGCTGCGCCAGCAGCAACGCCGCAGCGGAAGCCGCCACCGCCCCGCCCAGAAAAGCGCGCCGCGTCATGCGCCGCGGCGCCACCGCAGGCGCCCGCTCGCGCTGAGCCACATGGGCCGACGCGGCACCCAGCCGCTCCCACATCAACCGCGTCTCGGCGAACGCACGCGCATGCGCCACGCTCTGCGCCACCCAGTGGCGAAAACCCTGGGCATCCGCAGCCGTGGCGCGGCCGGATTTGAGCAGCAGCAGCCAGTCGCGCGCCTCGCGGTGCAGCGGCGAATCGTGGCTCAGGCTGGCGGAATTCGGTTCCATACCCTTCAAGACGCTTTTCCGGCCCCGGGACCGAACCGTTGCACCACGCGGCGATCCAGGCGCTCGCCGCAATGCTCCAGGGCCCTCTTCAGTTCCTTGCCCACCATGCGCACCGAAATGCGGAAACGGTCGGCGATTTCCTGCTGCGGCAGGTCGTCCACCCGGGCGGCGATCAGAATCTCGCGCTGGCGCAGGGTGAGCTCGCCCATGGCATGCTCCAGCGCGGCGATCTCGATGCGGGCATGGGCGATGCGCGCCGGGTCCAGCGCCTCGTCGGCGATGTGCAGCAGGTCTTCGACCTCTTCGCCGGTGAGGTAGCGCGATTCGGCCTGGCGCTGGTCGGCCGCCACGTTGAGCGCCATGCGGAACAGATAGCCGGCCGGGTTGTGCGAGACCGGCGAGCTGTCGCCCAGGCGCTCCACGCGCAGATAGGTTTCCTGCAATACGTCGTTGACCAGTTCGTCCGAGCCCAACCGCCGGCGCAACCGCTTGCGCAGCTCCGGTTGCCATTCCAGGAACAGGCCCATCAGCGACAGCGAGGTCGACATCGCCAACTCAGCAGTGCGCCGGACGCGAGGCGCCGGCGGGCAGCAGCAACAATGTGAGCGGCTGGGCCAGGCCAGGCGGCGGCGGATCGACATGCAAACCGCCAAGGATCGACTCCACTGCCTTGTCGCGCTCTTCGCGCCCCGTGCTGCCGAGCAGGCGCAGGCGATACAACTGGCCGGAGCCGTCGACCCAGACCTGCAGGGCGAGGCGATATTCGCCCGGGCGCGTGAGCGACGTGCGGCAGAGCGCGGCTTCCACCGCGGTCTGCAAGGCGGCGCCGTAGCTGGCGACGACGGTGTCGGCGGTTTCCGCGGGTGCAGCGGACGGCGCCATGTTGGCGATGCCTATGTCGGTGTCCACCGCGGGCATCAAGGTAAAAGCCTTGTCCGAGGTGTAGCGCTCGCGCAGCCCCGTGCCCGCCAGCAGCCGACGCAACGCGTCCTCCGGCGTGAATTCCCCGCGCACGCCGGGGGACACACGCCCCACCAGCAGGCGCTCGTCAACCAGCAAGGCCTGTCCCGTCACGTCGCTGAATGCCCTCACCGCGCTACTCAAAGGCTGCGGACCGATGTCGAAAGACCAGCGCCCGCGCGCATCGTCGGCCGGCCCCACGTCCGCCACCTGCTGCTCCACGGCATGGCCCGCCCCCCCACAAAACCCACACGCTGCCAACAGCACCCACCAGGCGTACTTCATAGACCGTCTCCGGATCGCCGGTCGGCCCGACCTCGCGCCGGGTGAGGCTTTATACATCGGCTACACGTTTTGGGAGGCTAGCAGTGGGTTGTGTCAGTTCTGTAACTGTGGCGTAAGGCAAGGCCCGGTTCACCGTTGTGCTTCGATCAGTGCGTGGCTCCGCCCAACCCATCCGGATCCATCATCTTCAACACCTCATACGCAAACTCCACCCTCGCCTCAGTCGGATGGCTGCGATTGGTGAGGATCACCAGCCCCAGCTTCTTCGCCGGCACGAAGGCGATGTAGGCGCCGAAGCCGTTGGTGGCGCCGGTCTTGTTCACCAGCACGGCGTCAGTGGGCGGATGCGGGGGCTTGATCGCGGTCACGGGCTGGTCTTCGCGGATCATCCGGCTGCTATTGCCGCGCAGCAGGTCGTCGCGGGTGACGGGATAGGGGTACTGCTCCCAGGCCAGGTCCTGGATCATGGGGCCGCTCCGGTAGTAGGCGATGCGGGTGTCTGCGATGGCGCGGCGGATGAGCGCATCGACCGGCGTTTCGCCAAGCTGCACGTGGACGTAATGCAGCAGGTCTTTCGCGCTGGAGATCACGCCGTATGCTTCGTCGCCAAGCACACCGGGGTTGACGTGCACGGGGCTGTCGTCGCCGTTGTAGCCCTGCGCGTAATCGGCCTTTTTGTCAGCCGGTATGCGGATAAAGGTATCGGCCAGACCCAGCTTGGGCAGCAGCGTGTGCTCGACCGCGTCGGCATAGTGCTGGCCCATCCGGCCGGCGGTGATCAGGCCGAGCATGCCGATGCTCGGATTGGAATAGCTGCGCCTGGTGCCTTCCGGGTAGCGCGGTTGCCACGCTTTCAGCCAATCGATGAGTTGCCGATGATTGCCCACTTCGTCAGGCACCTGCAGCGGAAAACCTCCGGCAGTGTGCGTACCCAGGTCGAACAGCGCGACCTTGCCGAACGGCTTGCCTTTAAATTCCGGCAGGTAATCCTCGACTTGATTATCGAGCGACAGCTTGCCTTCGGCCTGCGCATAAGTGGCCAGCGTCGCGATAAAGGTCTTGCTGATCGAACCCAGCTCGAACAGCGTGTCGCTGCTCACCTTCCGCTTGCTCTGCTTCGATGCCACGCCGAAGTTGTAGTAGCACTCCTTGCCGTCCACGGTGATGGCGATGGCCATGCCGGGGATGTGGTTGTCGCGCATGAAAGTATCGGCGATGCGGCGCAGTTCGCTGTCGAAGTCCGGTTGGGTGGCGGCGTGGACGGAACCTGCGGCCAGCAGCAGGCCGGCGGTGCAGAAGCTGGCGAAAAAAGACGGCAAGGTAATGGCTCCGATCCGATAGCGGTGCGGGATAGTAAAAGCCTCGCTGCACCGCCATCGGGCGAAATCCTGGCAATCGGCGGGCAAGCGCCTCGCCGATGCCAACCGGGGAGGCTGCCTCAGATCAGCATGCCGCCGGATACCTCGATGCGCTGCGCATTGACCCAGCGATTGTCCTCCATCAGCAGCGAGGCGATCATCGGGCCGATATCGTCCGGCAGGCCGGGGCGTCCAAGCGCGGTAGATTCCGCCACGCGACGGTTGATCTCGGGATTGTCGCGCACCATGCCGCCGCTGAAATCGGTTTCCACCGCGCCGGGCGCCACCGTGTTGACGGCAATGCCGCGCGGGCCCAGCTCCGTGGCCAGATAGCGCGTCAGCACTTCGACCGCGCCCTTCATCGAGGCATACGGCGCGCTGCCGGGGAACGAAAAGCGGGTCAGGCCGCTGGAGATGTTGACGATACGGCCGCCGTCGTTGATCAGCGGCAGCAGTTTCTGGGTGAGGAAGAACACGCCCTTGAAGTGCACGCGGTACAGGCTGTCCATGTCTTCTTCCGTGGTCTCAGCGATCGGCGCGTGGTGCGAGGTGCCGGCGTTGTTGACCAGGTAGTCGAAGCGCTCCGCACCCAGCGCGGCCAGCGCCTTGCGCACCTCGCCGACGAAGCCGTCGAACTGCGCGGTATCGCCGGTGTCGAGCTGCAAGGCGATGGCTTTGCGTCCGGCTTCGGCGGCGAGCCGGGTTACCTCGGCGGCCTCCGCCTGGTTGGCGCGGTAGGTAAAGACGCTGTCCACGCCGCGGCGCGCGAGGTGCAGCACGGTGTTGCGACCGAGGCCACGGCTTCCGCCGGTGACGATGGCGATCTTGTTTCCGGTGACGCTGGTATTCATGGCAGACCTGCGGGGAGGAGGAAAACGGCGGCAAGCTTAGGCGCCGCCAGCGCCGCATCGAATGCCGGAACCGGCCGTGTTCTTGCCCGATCCTGCTCAGGCCCCGTTGCCGGGGGCGCGAATGGCGCTAGCATCCATTGCATGCATACCGGGGATTGCGCCATGGCTGACACGCTGGTCGATATCGTCAAGCGCCATACCGGCGGGCGTGGCGGCGAAGGCTTCCACGAAACGCCGATCAAAGGCGTTTCGTTCATCCGCGCCGATCGACGGCAGCAGCACCCCACGCACCTGGTATCGCAGCGGGTGCTGTGCGTGGTGGTGCAAGGCGCCAAGTGCAGCATCTTCGGTGGCCGGCGCTACGACTACAGCGCCGGACAGGCGCTGGTGGTCAGCGTGCACATGCCGGGCCTCAGCCGCGTCACGCGCGCCAGTCCGGCGGAGCCTTATCTGTGCGTGGTGATCGAGTTCGATCCCGCCGCGATGCGCGAGATGCTGGAGAGCATGCCGGCGCCGCCACCGCTGTCGGGCAGCGCGCAGCGTGGCATCTTCGTTGCCGACTTCACCGGCCCCACTACCGAATGCGTGCTGCGCCTGGCGCGCCTGCTCGACACGCCGGACGCGATTGCGGTGCTGGCGCCGATGATCAAGCGCGAACTCTGCTACTGGCTGCTGGCCGGGCCGCATGGAGGGGAGATTGCCGATGTGGTGCTCGGCTCCGGACATACCCAGCGCATGATGAAAGCCCTGCACCGCCTGCGCGACCAGTTCCGCAAACCGGTGCGCATCGACGAGCTGGCTGCGATTGCCCGCCTCAGCCCATCGGCCTTCCATCGCCAGTTCAAGGCGCTTACGGCGATGACGCCGCTGCAGTACCAGAAGCAGCTGCGCCTGCTGGAAGCGCGCGATCTGATGATGGCGGGCGCAGCGAACGCGGAATCGGCGGCCTACCGCGTGGGCTACGAAAGCCCTTCGCAGTTCAGCCGCGAATACGCCCGGATGTTCGGCGCGCCGCCGCGGCGGGATGTGGTGGCTTTGAGCACGGCGGTAGCTTGAGGCGCGGCACCGGCCTCTCGTGAAAAACGAGTGAAATGACCTCCCGCATTCGCTTCTCGGGGGCAGTAGGTGTACGGTGAATCTTTCCCGCCCGCGGAGACTGCGATGAACCAGCCCCCGAAAGACATCTCGCTAGCCGAAATCCACTCTGCCTACGCGAGCAAGCCGGTGGACAAGAAAAAAGCCCCGGTGGGCGAGAAAGTGAAGAGCTATACCAAGTCCAACCACTACGACCGCGACCCGAACCATACCGGCGAAGCGCCGTCCAAGCCGGACGTCAAGCGTCCGGGCACCCGGAAGTAACCCTGCCACTCCGGGACACCCGGTTTCCGGGTTCTCTCTTCCGCGCATAGGGCCGCCCCGCCCCAGGCCGCGTCCCACGGGACTTCCGGCACGGGCGGGCCGGCGGTGAAGCCTGGGTAGACTCGCCCACCTTCCCAACGCAACCCGCAGCCCATGTCGGATACCTCGGTCTTTCTGGCGCATGCGGGGATCGCGGCGCTGCTCGCCCTGGGCATTCTTCTCCTACCCATCCGTACGCAAGGGCGGCGGACGCTGTCGGCCATCGTGGTGGGCGCGTGCCTGCTTCTGGGCCTGGCATGGCTGGCCGGCGTGGCGCTGTTGCCGGTGGTGCCGGATGCGGTGAAGAACCTCCTGCGCCAACTGACGAGCGGCACCGTGTCACTCGGCCCGTGGCTGGTGGGCATGGCGGCGGTGGCGACGGTCGATGCGGCCAGGCAGCGGTCCTACGGCACGCAGGCTGCCGCCAGGCTGGCCGCGGCGCTATCGGTTTACGTCGCGCTCAACTTCATCGGCTTCGAGATCGGCAAGGCCCTGCCCGATGCACAGATGCGGCAGTTCTTCCAGGCTTCCGGTTATCCGGTGTGGTCGATGTACGTGGTGATGGCGGTCGAAAGCCTGTGCGCCTTTGCACTGCTGCTGCGCCCCCTGCGCCCGGTGGCGGCAGCGGTGCTCGTGCTGATGATGCTCGGCGCCATCGCCACGCATGTGCGCAACGGCGATCCATTCGGCGATGCGCTCGATGCCCTGCGCATGCTGCTGGCCGCGGCCTGCGTGCTGCTGCTGGCGCAGCGGCTCAAAGCACGCGGGCGATTCCGGGGATAAGCCGCAGGATCGCCGTGGTCAGCCAGCTGAGCAGCACGGCTCCCACGAAGACGATCAGCGCCTTTTCGAACGCCGGCAGCGGCCAGTCGAGCAGCGTCCACTGCAGCCAGGTCACGAACACGTAGTGCACCAGATAGATGCCATAGGCATTGCGCGACAAGCTGTTGCCGATCCGGCCGCCGCGCTTGAAAAAACGCAGGAACAGCGCGAGGAAGGCGATGCACGACACCGCGCAGGAGGCGACGAAGGCGAGGTTCTCCGCAATGCGCCAGATATCCGTTGACGCTCCCGCGCCCTGCGCCTTGGCCAGGCCCATCTGAATGGCCACCAGCAGCACGTACACCACCGGCGCCGAAACCAGCCAATCCCGCCATTGCCGCGCCAGCGGGCCATCCGGCGCGAGCAGCCCTTGCTCGAACGTCATGGCACCCATGCCGATGCCCACTACGAAGTACAGCGCATAGATTGGCGCGCGGCTGATCTGCACGAAGAACGGGCCGAAACTGAGCCAGGCCTGCGGATCCACCGTATGCGTCGCTGGCAGATAGACCAGCGCCGAAAGGCCCGCCAACACACCGAACAGCACGATCGGCTTCTGCCCTGTCAGCCGGCGCCCGAGCGCCGCGCCGGCTTTCGGCGCAAGCGCATACACGCCCGCAGCAAGCACACCGAACACCAGCAAGACCCAGAGAAACCAGGCCGGCCCCGCCGGCCACACGCTCAAGCGCATCCAGTCCTGCAGAAACGCCAGCACCCCCAGGCCGCCACCGCCGCCACCGCTTATCCGCCAGGCCGGGTAATACGCCAGCGGCGCGAGCACGGCGGCGGCATACATGAAGGGCACCGCAAGGCGCAGCAGCCGCTCGCCGATGAAATCCACGGTGCCGCGGCGCGCCAGCGCAGGCCACACGAACAGGCCGGAGACCAGGAACATCAGCGCCATGAAGAACACGTCGTTGAAGCCGACCACCCACTCCGCGCCGGGCAGGCGCACGCTGTCCACCACCGGGAAGGCCGTCCAAAGCAAGGCCGGCGCGTTGAACGGAGCCGCCGGCGGCGCATAGGGGTGATAGGCGAGCAGGCTGTGATGCAGCAGCACCAGGAGCGTGACGAAGGAACGCAGTCGATCCAGGGCTACGTTGCGCGGCGTGGCGGTCATGGGGCTCGCGGTGGAAAGAGGAGGATAGCGGTGAGACGGCAGATTATCGTGCCGCGAGGCCGCCTTCCATCAACCGCCCTTCTCCATCGAGACGAGAGAAGCCGGAAAAGTACGCGAGCGCCTAAGCCGGCGGACTCCACTTCTGCGCAACCAGCCATTCGCTGCGCAGTACCGCGGCATAGATTTCCCCCGCCTTCGCCTTGCCGCCCGTCGCCTCCATGATCGCGTGCGTGCGCGCGGCCTGTGCCGTGAGACCAGGCTTGCGCCTCGCTTTGCCCAGCAGCTGCCACTGCCCCGCAGCGGTCTGCTTCAGCACGACGAAACCAGGTGACACAGGTTGTTGCGAACGTTCGGCCATGGGAGCGTCCTCGGTTTTCGCGGCGAATACATGTCGCCGGCTGCTCCGATGGTTCATCATGCCGCTCTGCCATGACAACCCACGCGAGGAACCCACCATGAAACTCGGCATGATCGGCCTGGGCAGGATGGGCGCCAATATGGCGCAGCGGCTGATGCGCGGCGGCCACGCCATCGTCGGCTTCGATCCGCAACCGGCTGCGCGCAAGGCGCTCGAAGACAAGGGCGCCGCCTCGGCGGAATCGCTGGCCGCACTGGTCGCCGCCCTGCCCGCGCCGCGCGCGCTGTGGCTGATGGTGCCGGCGGGCGATCCCACGGATGCCAGTCTCGATACGCTGCTGCCGCTGCTCGCCGCGGGCGACACCGTGATCGACGGCGGCAACTCCTATTACAAGGACACCCAGCGCCGCGCGAAGCGCTTCGCCGAGCACGGCATCGCCTATGTCGACAGCGGCACCAGCGGCGGCATCTGGGGCCTGGACGAGGGCTACAGCCTGATGATCGGCGGCGACGAAGCGGCGGTCGAGCGCTTGCGTCCTGTTTTCGAGACGCTTGCGCCGGCGCCCGATCGTGGCTGGGCGCGCGTCGGGCCGGTCGGTGCCGGCCACTACACCAAGATGGTCCACAACGGCATCGAGTACGGCCTGATGCAGGCGTATGCCGAAGGCTTCTCGATCCTCAAGCACAAGGCCGAATTCGCGCTCGACCTGCACCGGATCGCCGAGATCTGGCGCCACGGCAGCGTGGTGCGTTCCTGGCTGCTCGACCTCACCGCCGACGCGCTGGGCAAGAACCCGGAGATGGCCGGCATCGCGCCGTACGTGCCGGATTCCGGCGAAGGCCGCTGGACGGTGGACGAGGCGATCGAGCTCAATGTGCCCGTGCCGGTGATCGCGCAGTCGCTGATCGAACGCCTGCGTTCGCGCGACAAGGAATCTTTCGCCGACAAGCTGCTGGCCTCGATGCGCAACGAGTTCGGTGGGCACGCCATCACCAAGGAATAAGCACTACCTGGCGAGCAGGGCCTTGGCGCGGGCGTAGACCCCGTCCGCGGTAAAGCCGAATTTCTCCAGCAGCACTTCGGCCGGCGCCGACGCGCCGAAGTGCTCGATGCCCAGCATGTCGCCGCGCGGGCCGATATAGCGTTCCCAGCCCTGGGACACGCCAAGCTCAACGGCCAGCCGGGCGCCGACCGAAGGCGGCAGCACCTCGTCGCGTTGCTCCTGGCTCAATGCGTCGAACAGTTTCCAGCACGGCATCGACACGCAACGCACCGCCACGCCATCGCTTTGCAGGCGTTCCGCGGCGGCCACGACCAGGCTCACTTCCGAGCCGCTGGCGATCAGGATCAGCTCGGGCTGGCGGCCCGGCGTATCGAACAGCACGTAGCCGCCGCGGCGCAGGCCGTCGGCCGCCGCGCAGCGCTCGCGATCCAGCGTGGGCACCTTCTGCCGGGTCAGTGCGAGCAGCACCGGGCGATCCTTGGTTTCCATGGCCACGCGCCAGGCCACCGCGGTCTCGTTGGCATCGGCGGGACGGATCAGCAACAGGTTGGGAATCGCGCGCAAGTTCGCCAGCTGCTCCACCGGCTGATGTGTCGGTCCGTCCTCGCCCAACGCCACGCTGTCGTGGGTGAACACGTGGATCACGTGCAGTTTCATCAGCGCCGCCAGCCGTACCGGCGGCCGCATATAGTCGGAGAAGATCAGGAAGGTAGAGCCGAACGGAATCATGCCGCCATGCGCCGCCAGGCCGTTGGCGATGGCGCCCATCGCGTGCTCGCGCACACCGAAGTGGACATTGCGGCCGGCATAGCTCCAGCCGGCGGAATCGGTGCCTTGCAGGTCGGCGCCCTGCGCCGCGCCGGGATGGAAATCGCCCTGCCCCTTCAACGCCGTCATGGTCGACGGATCGAGATCGGCCGAACCGCCGGTGAAACCGGGTACTTTCGACACGAAGGCGTTCATCACCTTGCCGGAAGCATCGCGCGTGGCCATGCCCTTGGCGTCGGCTGGAAAGCTGGGAATGCCGGCATCCCAATCCTTGGGAAGCTCGCGCCGGATCAGCAGCTGCAAGTCCTCGTGGAGGTCTGGAAAGGCCTGCGCATAGGCCGCCATCCGTTCATTCCACGCCGCCTCCCACCGCTCACCGCGCCGCTGCGCCTGGCGGAAATGCGCCAGCGCATCGTTGGGAATCAGGAAGTCCGGCTCCGTCGGCCAACCCAGCTTCTGCTTGGTCTTGCGCACGCTCTCTTCGCCCAGCGGCGAGCCATGCACCTTGAACTTGTCCTGCTCCGGCGAACCATAGCCCAGGTGCGTGCGCACCAGGATCATGGTCGGCCGCGTGGTCTTCGCGCGCGCGGTCTCCAGTGCCGCGTCCAGCGCGATCAGGTCGTTGCCGTCCGCCACCGCGATGGTGTGCCAGCCGTAGGCATCGAAACGGCGCCGCACGTCCTCGCCGAAGGTGATGTCGGTGCCGGCGGAGAGCGTCACCGAATTCTGGTCGTACAGGCAGATCAGCTTGCCCAGCTTGAGGTCTCCCGCCAGCGACGCGGCTTCGGAGGCCACGCCTTCCATCAGGTCGCCGTCACTCACGAGGGCATAGGTGCAGTGGTCGATCACCGTATGCCCGGGACGGTTGTAGCGCGCCGCCAGTTGCGCTTCGGCGATGGCCATGCCCACCGCATTGGCCATGCCCTGCCCCAGCGGGCCGGTGGTGGTTTCCACGCCGGGCGTGTGGCCGCGTTCCGGATGCCCCGGCGTCTTGCTGCCCCATTGGCGGAATTGCTTGATGTCGTCCAGCGAGAGATCGAAGCCGGTGAGGTGCAGCAGGCTGTAAAGCAATGCCGAGCCGTGGCCGGCCGAAAGCACGAAACGGTCGCGGTCGAACCAGTCCGGGTTGGCCGGGTGGTATTTCAGCCAGCGCGTCCACAGCACGTAAGCCATCGGCGCCGCGTCGAGCGGCAGGCCGGGGTGCCCGCTGTTGGCTTTCTGCACCATGTCCACCGACAGGAAGCGGATGGTGTTGATGCATTTCTGGTCGAGATCGTCCGCCATGCGGGTCACCTGATGTCGTGAAGGGGAATGCGCCGCTCAGGCGCCAGCCAGCCGCTCGCTCTTTTCGGCGATGCGCTGCAGCAGTTGCTTCCAGGACTTCACGAACGAAGCCGCACCTTCCTGCTGCAGCTGCTGCGCGAGCGCGTCGATATCCACGCCGGCATCGGCAAAGCGCGCCAGCACCTGCTCCGCATCGCCGCCGTCGGTGCGCATGGCGCTGCCGACCGTGCCGTGGTCCGCGAACGCGAGCAGCGTCTTGTCGGGCATGGTGTCGATGGTGTCCGGCGCAGCCAATGCCTCGACGTACAAGGTGTCGGAGGCCTTCGGGTCCTTGCTGCCGGTGCTGGCCCACAACAAACGCTGCGGACGTGCGCCGGCCTCGGCCAATGCCTGCCAGCGCTTCGACGCCAGCTGTTCCCGGTAGGCCTGGTACACGCGCCCGCCGATCGCGATGCCGAGCCGGTTGCGCAATTCCTCCGGCACCTTGTCCTGCACCGCCACGTCCCAGCGGCTGACGAACAGCGAAGCGACCGAACCCACGCGCGGATCCAGCCCGGCCTCCAGGCGGCGTTCGATGCCGCGCATATAGGCTTGCGCCACCGCCACGTATTGCTCGCGCGAGAACAGCAGGGTCACATTGATCGGCACGCCGGCGTAGATCGATGCTTCGATCGCCGGCACACCCTCCGGCGTGCCGGGAATCTTTACGTAGAGATTCGGGCGTTGCGCCTTGTCGTGGATGTCGCTGGCGGAACGGATGCTGCCGTCGGTGTCGTGCGCCAGCAGCGGCGACACTTCCATCGACACCCAGCCATCGGCCTGCTGGCTCGCCTTGAATGCCGGACGGAACAGGTCGGCGGCACGGCGCAGATCGTCCAGCGCCAGCTCGATGAAAAGATCCTCGCCGGCCAGGCCCGCGCGCGCCTTTGCGCGGATATCGCCGTCGTAGGCGCGGCCTTCGCCGATGGCGGCGTTGAAGATGCTCGGGTTGGAAGTAAGCCCGGTGATCGACAGTTCGTCGATATAGCGGCGCAAGCTGCCATCGTCGAGCATGTCGCGGGTGATGTTGTCCAGCCAGAGGCTCTGGCCGAGCTGGCGCAATTGCTGGATGGGCTTCATGGTTGGCCTCGAAGGGATGCTGGCGGCTTCGACATGGCGGCGTGGTCTGCGCTTGGGCATGCGTTCCGGCCAGGGCAAAGCTGGACTGTGCTGCAGCCGCCGTTAAATCCAGGCATGCAACGCGCCCACGCCATGCATGCGCGCGGGCTCGCGTCCGCTTCGGCGGGGTACGGCGCAGGGTCGCGAAGGCGTACCAGCGGCGATACATGCTTCAGGCCTTGAACGGGTGTGGCAAAAGAAATGCCAACCGCGCCGACAAGGAAACACTGTGTCATCCGCGAAGCGCTGTGACTTTGACGCCGCCGGCGATACGCTGGCTGCCTTTGCGTAGCATGCACGGCAGCTGCGCAGAGACCTCAGCCTTCATCCACGGAGTGCACACCATGACCGACAAGATCGTTACCAAAGACGGAGTCGAGATCTTCTACAAGGACTGGGGCAAGGGGCAGCCCATCGTCTTCAGCCATGGCTGGCCGCTGTCCTCGGACGACTGGGACGCCCAGATGCTGTTCTTCCTGGACCACGGCTACCGCGTGATCGCGCACGATCGTCGCGGCCACGGCCGTTCCACCCAGACCGACACCGGCAACGACATGGAGCATTACGCGGCCGACCTCGCCGCCCTCACCGAGGCGCTGGACCTGCGCGACGCCATCCATATCGGCCACTCCACCGGCGGCGGCGAAGTGGCGGCCTATGTGGCGCGCCACGGCCAGAAGCGCACGGCCAAGATCGTGCTGATCGGCGCGGTGCCGCCGATCATGGTGAAGAGCGCCAACAACCCGGGCGGCACGCCGATCGAAGTGTTCGACGATTTCCGCAAGCAACTGGTGGCCAATCGCGCGCAGTTCTTCCTGGATATCCCCGCCGGCCCGTTCTACGGCTTCAACCGCCCGGGCGCCAAGGTCTCCGACGGCATTGTCCGCAACTGGTGGCGCCAGGGCATGATGGGCGGCACCAAGGCCCATTACGACTGCATCAAGGCCTTCTCGGAAACGGATTTCACCGAGGACCTGAAGAAGATCGAGCAGCCCGCCCTGGTGCTGCACGGCGACGACGACCAGGTGGTGCCGTACCAGGATGCCGGCGTACTGTCGGCGAAGATCCTGAAGAACGCCACCTTGAAGATCTATCCCGGCTTTCCGCACGGGATGGCGACGACGCATGCGGATGTGATCAATAACGACATCCTGGCGTTCATCAAGGGCTGATGCAGTGAAGGCGGCCTCGCGACCAGCGGGGCCGCCGGTGGCGTTGACAGCGCCTTATCGGCACCCGGCTGTCCGCCGCCCTGCTCAGACCAAATAGTAAACCGTGTGCAGTGGCTTGCTGATTTTCCATGGCCACACGACATAACGATCACGGTGCACGGTGACATGAAGGTATCGCGGGACGCCGTAATAGACGTCCACGACAAAAGGCCATCGAATCCTCGATTCGACGTCGGCAGCATTGACCTCGACTACGGTTCCGCTGAAGTCCCTGCCCTTGATGTGCTGTTCCATCACGGCTCGTGCGGTATCGCTCACGCATTTGTCCCGCGCGGCAAAAGCCAGCCCATAGCCCAGTGCGAAGAACAGGACGGCAGATATCAGCGCACCGCCCGCCATTCGCTTGAGTATCTTCATGAGAGCCTCGCTGCCCGACCGTCAGTAAAGCGCAGCCAGCACGATACCCGCCGGCACGACTACCAGTGCTGCCGCCAGCAAGGAACGGCGGCGGGCTCCGGCGAAAGATCGTCCCGATAGCCACAGCGTTCCCATCAGACACGCGATGCCGAGCAGCAAGATGGTCGTCGAAACGTCGTGCTGTCTTTTGATGACGGACTCCGGCACCGTCGGCGCCGGATCACCGAACTGCGACATGACGCCGTACCAGGCCAGCAGCCAGCCAAGCACCACCAGCGCCAAAGCCGTATTGGCGGATCGCCCCATACCCGCTCCCCCCGTGGACAGCCATTCCCATCCGTCGCCCAGGGCCCTTCGGCCGCCTTCTACGCGACCGCTTTACGGCCCAGCCCGAATACGTAGTACAGCACCGTCAACGACACCAGCCACAGCGGCCCGACCACCAGGGCCACGCGCGTGTCGGGAAAATAAGCCATCAAGCCGACCACCAGCAGCAGAAACGCCAGCGCCAGATACGAAGCGTAGGGAAAGAACGGCATGCGGAAGACCAGCTGCTCGCGTGCCGCATCGCTCAGGCTGCGGCGGTACTTCATCTGCGTGATCAGCACGATGCCCCAGGTCCAGATCGCGCCGAAAGTCGCCGCCGAGGTGACCCATACGAACACTTTCGCCGGCACCAGGTAATTGAGCAGCACGCCCAGCAGCAAGGCCACGAGCGAAACCAGGATCGCCCGGTTCGGAATGCCGGTGCCCGATGTCACGGCAAACGTGCGTGGCGCCTGCCCTTGCTGGGCCAGGTTGTAGAGCATGCGGCCGGTGCTGTAGATGCCGCCATTGCAGGACGACAACGCCGCGGTCAACACCACGAAGTTGATGATGCCCGCGGCCGACTTGATGCCCAGCCGCTCGAAGGTCATCACGAACGGGCTGCCCTGCGTGCCCAGCTCGTTCCACGGGTAGATCGACAGGATCACGAACAGCGCGCCGACATAGAAGATCAGGATGCGCCAGAACACCGAATTGATCGCATCGGGAATGGATTTCTTCGGGTTGTCCGCCTCGCCCGCCGTAAGGCCGATCATCTCCACGCCCAGATACGCGAACATCACCATCTGCAAGGCCATCAGCATGCCCTTGGCGCCGTTGGGCATGAAGCCGCCGTGCGTCCACAGGTTGCTGATGCCGGTCGGCACGCCCTGGTTGCCAAGGCCGAACACGATCATGGCGCCGCCGCCGAGAATCATGAGCACGATGGTCACCACCTTGATCATGGCGAACCAGAATTCGAACTCGCCGTACGCCTTCACCGCCGCCAGATTGACCGCGCCCATGGTCACCAGCGCCGCCAGCGCCCAGATCCACTGCGGCACATCCGGGAACCACACGCCCATGTAGACGCCCACCGCGGTGATCTCCGCGATGCAGGTCATCAGCCACATGAACCAGTAATTCCAGCCGGTGAGATAACCCGGCAGCGGCCCGAGATAATCCTGCGCATAACGGCTGAAGGAGCCGGCCACCGGATTCTGCACGGCCATTTCGCCGAGCGCGCGCATGATGATGAAGATCGCCAGGCCGCCGAGCACGTAGGAAAGCAGGATGGCGGGGCCGGCCAGCCGGATCGCATTGGCGGAACCGAGAAACAGGCCCACGCCGATGGCCGAACCCAGCGCCATCAGGCGGATGTGGCGCTCCTGGAGGCCGCGTTGCAACGAGTCGTTGGTGTGCATGAGGAGTCCGTTGGAAGGGCGGTAGGTCTTTGCTGTCTGCTGCCTGCGAACTACTTGTGGTCCCGGCGGAAGAGCTCCCACTCTTCGATCCGCTCACCGCCGGGCAAGGTGCAATAACCCGTTTCCCCACCGTCCTTGCCTTTGGCGATGTCCAGCTTGCCGCCGAGCTGCTGGCAGTAGACGGAGGCGGGATTGGCCATCTGCGCGGAGCGTGGCGGGGTTGCCGGTTCCCGTTGCGAGGCGCATGCGGCAAGCAAGCCGGCGAAAGTCGCGAGAATGAGCAGCTTCATGGCCCGATGCCCCTGGGAGGATGGTTGGCGGAGTCTACGGCGGATTAGCCCAGCGTACGCACCCGGAAATTGCGCCCCTTGATCTTGCCAGCGCGCAGACGCTCCAGCGCCTTGTTCGCCAGGGATCGACTTACAGCGACGTAGGCCCGGGTGGCAAACACATCGATCTTGCCGACGTCGTCCGCCTTCAGGCCGGCGTCTCCCGTAAGCGCACCGAGAATATCGCCAGGACGAAGCTTGTCCTGCCGTCCCGCATCGATCACCAGCGTTTTCATCGGCGCCAGGTTCAAGGTCTTTCCACGCGGTGCCGAAAGCTTGAGCGCATGCCAGGCCAGCGGCTGGCCGAGCACCTGCTCGATATTGTCGGCCTTGGGCTTCTCGCGCGGCGTGCACAGCGTGATCGCCAGGCCGGTCTGCCCCGCGCGGCCGGTGCGGCCGATGCGATGGGTATGCGTATCGGGATCGTGCGCGATGTCGTAGCTCACCACCAGCGGCAAGGCGGTGATGTCGAGTCCGCGCGCGGCCACGTCGGTGGCCACCAGCACGGCGCAGCTGCGGTTGGCGAATTGCACGAGCACTTCGTCGCGGTCGCGCTGTTCCATGTCGCCGTGCAGGGCGAGTGCGGAGAAGCCGCGCTGGTCCAGCTCCAAGGCCACGGCATCGACATCGCGGCGCATATTGCAGAACACCAGCGCATGCTGGCCGCGTTCGCCGGTAAGCAATTGCGCCAGCGCATCGAGCTTGCGCGCAGGATCCACCTCGACGAAGCGCTGCTCGATAGCAGGCTTGGTATCGGCCGGCGCCTCCACCGTGATCTCGACCGGATCGCGCTGCAGGCGCCGGCTCACCTCGCGGATGTCTTCCGGATAAGTGGCGGAGAACAGCAGCGTCTGATGGTGCTTGGCGATGCGCCCGACGATATCGTCGATGGCCTCGCTGAAGCCCATGTCCAGCATGCGGTCCGCCTCGTCCAGCACCAGCACCTGGATGCCGCCGCCATGCAGGCTGCCGCGCTTGAGGTGTTCCTGCACGCGGCCCGGCGTGCCGACCACGATGTGCGGATCGTGCGTGAGCGAAGCCAGCTGCGGCCCCAGCGGCATGCCGCCGCACAGGGTCAGCAGCTTGACGTTGGGGATATTGGCGGCGAGCTTGCGGATGGACTTGCTGACCTGATCGGCCAGCTCGCGCGTCGGACACAGCACCATCGCCTGCAGGCGGATCGTCTCCACGCTCAGCGACTGCAGCAGGCTGAGGCCGAAGGCGGCGGTCTTGCCGCTGCCGGTCTGCGCCTGGGCGATCACGTCGCGCCCCTCCAGCATGGGCGGCAGGCTCTGCGCCTGGATCGGGGTCATCTCGTCGTAGCCCAGCGCCTGGACGCTGGCGAGCAAGGCGGGCTTGAGGGGGAGCGTGGTGAAAGCGGTCATGCGGCATGATCGCACGGGCAGCCCCATAAGACATGTCCTAGCGCCAGGAAACTCCTGCTGTCGGCGAACTCCCGACTTGCGTAGGGGAACGCCTTTTTTATGTAGTCCTGCCCAGAGACGCCCGCCAAATTTGCAAAACTTGCGGACGAAGCGACATTGATCGCTGTATATCGATGCTATACAGTACGCATCGATCGTCCATCCGTGATCGCCAGGCTATCGACATGGCGCAATGAGGCCCCAAAGCCTCATGCACGGGCTCAACCAGTCTCTGGGGCAGGCAGATGATCAGGAGTTTTCGCCACAAGGGTGTAAGGAAATTCTATGAGACCGGCTCGATCGCAGGCATCCAGGCGCATCACCGATCGCGCCTGCGCATCTTGCTTACAGCGCTGGATGCAGCCGTCGCGCCCTCCGACATGGGGGCGCCAGGCTGGGAGCTTCATCCGCTGAAAGGCGAGCTCGCAGGGCTTTGGTCAGTCAAGGTCAACGGCAACTGGCGGCTGACCTTCGCCTTCGAAGGCATGAACGCCATCCTGGTGGACTATCAGGACTATCACTGAGGAAACATCATGTCCCGCATGCACAATCCCGCCCACCCCGGTGAAGTACTGCGTGAATACCTCGGCGATCTTTCGGTCACGGAGGCGGCTGAGCGCCTTGGCATCACGCGGGTTTCCCTCTCCCGCATCCTCAACGGCCGCAACGGCATCTCCGCCGACATGGCCCTGCGCCTGGAAGCGGCGCTCGGCACCAGCGCGGAAATGTGGACGACGATGCAGGCTCAGTTCGACCTGTGGGAGGCGCGGCGCAAGAAGCGTCCGAAGATCGTGCCGTTTCCGCCGGCGGCTGCCTGAGCGGCTGGCGGCATCGCCGTCACCTCTCCGGCCAATACCAAGCCGGCTCGTCCAACTCCCTCAGCCCCACCACCCGCGTCTGGCTCAGGTTCTTCTCCAGCGCCACCACGTTGCAACCCGGCGCATCCTCCAGCGCTGCGATCAAGCGCCCCGCGTGCGACACCACCCATACCTGGCTGCGCTTCGACGCCTGCACGATCAGCCTTGCCAAGGCCGGCAGCAGATCCGGATGCAGGCTGGTCTCCGGCTCGTTCAGCACCATCAGCGGGGGCGGCCTGGGGGTTTGCAGGGCCGCGATCCAGAGCAGATAGCGCAGCGTGCCGTCGGAGAGTTCGGCAGCGGAGAGCGGACGCAGCAGGCCGTGCTGCGAGAACAGCAGATTGAAGCGGCCGCCGCGGGTCTCGACATGGACGGAGCCGCCCGGAAAGGCATCTTCCACCGCCGCGGCCAGCGCCCGCGTATCGCCGATCTCGACGATGGTCTGCCAGGCCGCCGCCAGATCGCCACCGTCGTGGCTGAGCACCGGCGTGCGCGTACCCAAGGGGGTCATGCGTGCGGGAGCATCGCGGTCGGAACGGAAATGATCGTAGAAGCGCCATTGGCGGATCCTCTCGCGCATCACCATCGCTTCGGGCGCACGCTCGGCGTCGGCCAGCTGGGCAAACAGGCTCTCGAATACGTTCAGATGTTCGGCCATCACGCGCCAGTTGCGGCCTTCCTTGGTGCGGGCCAGCGCGCCGCGGCGATCGATCAGTACGTTGGCCGGGCGCAGGAAAGGTCCGGCCCAGATCGCCTCGCGCTTGATCTGCGGATCGAATTGGAAAGCCGTCGGAAAATCGGATGGTGGTGGCAAGCCCAGGTCAATGGCGTAACCAAAATCATCACCGGCAAAACCCAGCTTGAGCGCCACCGGCTCCTGCCGCGGCAGCCCCTGGATCGGTATCTCGCCGGTAATCATGCGGCGCGTGATCTTCTCCGGCCCCGCCCACAAGGTGGACGACAAACCACCCTCACGCGCCAGCGCACTCACCACGCCCCCATGCGCGGTTTCCGCCAGCAGGCGCAGGGCGCGGTAGAGGTTGGACTTGCCGCTGCCGTTGGCACCTGTGATGAGATTGAGCCGGCCGAGCGGGATGGTGAGCGAGCGCAGGGAGCGGTAGTTGGCGACGGCCAGGGTGTTGATCATGGGTGCGTCCAGGCGAGGGCTGCTTTGGCGGGGTGCCCTGGATCGTCCGTGGCGTACGGCTCAAACATTGAGACCGGCGTTATCCAGATAATCCGGATCTATCGTTCCGTCTTCTGCAGTTCGCTGGCAAGGGGATTGAAAACGACAAAGTGAGGTGAGCTCGAGAAAACGGGCAGCTTGTCCGCAAGATGCTCGTGGCTAAATGCAGGCCCCATGCTTTCCATGCTCCCGGCGGCCGCGGTGAGGAAGGAGGCCATCTGCCGCAATTCCTCGGGGCCGGCGACCAGTGTGATTTCCGCCAGCTCCATCGGCTCTATGAGTTCGGGCGGCAACTCTCTATCGGCATATCCGTAAATCTTCATGGCATTCCTTCGTTCCAGACCATCATTTCAAGCTTCGCTGCGCTTGGTCGTCTTACGAGTATCCGAAGCCGCTAACTGCTTAAGGTAAGCACAGAACATATCGGACATGGCATCCGCATACGCCATGATCTCCCCTTCAGTACGCGAACTCTCCGAAAACTCCTTCCCCACCGCACTCATCGTCGCCTTCACCAGCTCCCCCGCCAACTCCCTCTTGGCCTTAGGCGTCTCAGGCAACACCTCCCGCATGAACGCCTGCATCGCCCTCTCTCCGGAAGCCTTCACCTCCTTCGCCTCCGGCGCATCGCGATAAAGCGGCGCGGCATCGCTCAGCGCCACGCGCATCGCGGCCTCCTCGCATTCGGAGCGGATAAAGGCGTGGATCAGGGCGCGCAGACGATCGAGCGGCGCCCTGCTCTTGTCCTGCAATATCTGGTGCAGCAAGCCCGTGGTCTGCTGCCATTCGTCGCTCTGCAGCCGGAACAGGATCGCTGCCTTGTTCGGGAAATACTGGTAAAGCGAGCCGATGCTGACACCTGCCTTCTCGGCCACCCGCGCCGTGGTGAAGCGGTGCGCGCCCTCCTTCGCCAGAACCTGAGCAGCCGCTTCGAGAATGGCCGCCACCAGCTCGTTCGAGCGGGCCTGTTTGGGCTGTTTTCGCGAGGAAATCCTGGGGTTCTTGGGTTCGCTCATGGCCGCTCCGGCAATGCGAATAGGAAAACTGACGAATTACTCGCATTCTAATCCGGCCCCGCAATACCCACGCAAGTACCGGAGAAAACCCATGAGCACCCTCACCACTGCCCCGCTTGCCCCGCTGCTGGACGACCTGTTCGCGCAGTCCCAGGCGAACAGCCCGAACTGGTCCGATTTCCCGCGCGAGGAACTGAACCGGCTGATGCACAGCAAGACCGAGTATCGCGATCTTTATGAACGCATGAAGGATTTGTGGCTTCCCGTGTCGCGCGAAACGGCGCAACTGCTCTACATGCTGGCGCGCAGCACCCGCGCGAAGACCATCGTCGAATTCGGCACCTCGTTCGGCATTTCCACCCTGCACATGGCCGCGGCCTTGCGCGACAACGGCGGCGGCCGCCTGATCACCACCGAGTTCGAGCCGGCCAAGGTGGCGCGGGCGCGCGAGCACCTGAAGGCCGGCGGCGTGATCGACCTGGTGGAGATCCGCGAAGGCGACGCGCTGACGACGCTCCGCACCGACCTGCCCGATGCGGTCGACCTCGTGCTGCTCGATGGCGCCAAGGCGCTCTATCCGGACGTGCTCGCCCTGCTGGAAAGCCGCCTGCGCCCCGGCGCCCTGGTGGTGGCGGACAACGCCGACTACAGCCCGGAATACCTGGAACGCGTGCGCGCCCCGGCCAGCGGGTACATGTCGGTGCCGTTCGCGGAAGACGTCGAGCTGTCGATGCGGCTCGGCTGATGGAGCACTGACCGGCCTTAGAACACGGCCGCGGAGGACAACCATGAGCAATAGTCTGCTGCTGCATATCCTTGCTCTGGCGGAACAAGTCGAGCCCGACCGCGAGGCGATCTGGGAGTGGTTCTTCCGGACGCCCATTTCGCCTTACGGCAGGACGGCTTATGAGCTGGGAACAGACGATCGTGGGGATATCGTCATTGCGTTCCTTGAGCGGGTGCTGGACGAAGCCGGCAAGATACCGACCGTCGATCACAGCCCCTATGGCGTCATCCCGGCGTAGGCCGGGATCCAGTGGCGTCAACGCGTGATGGACGCCAGAGCGATCTGCGCTTCGCTGAAACCAAACGCTACCGCCGCTGGATCATGGCCTACCCCAGGATGACGTGCGGCGCACCCATCTCACCGACCGGCTCGAAGCAGCATACCGGGCCGCCGACCCAACGCCCGGAACACCCATGACTTCCACTCCCGCACGCGACCCCGCACAGGGTCGCCTCCTTCTGCTGACCGCCATTCTGTTTATTTCCTACCTGTGCATCGGCATCGCCCTGCCCATCGTGCCGGTCTACGTCACCACCCGGCTGCAACTCGGCAATGCCTGGGCCGGCCTCGGCATCGGCATTGCGTTTCTCGCCACTATCGCCACGCGCGGCTATGCCGGCGGCATCTCGGATCGCCGTGGCGCCAAGCTCGCGGTGGGACGCGGCCTGGCCTTCTATATGGCTGGCGCACTGGTTTCGCTGATCGCCGACGTTTCCTTGCCGTCGGCATGGATCGCCTATGCAGGCCTGCTCGCGGGGCGCTTGCTGGTCGGGCTCGGCGAAAGCCTGGTCGGCGTCGGCATCGTGGCCTGGGGCATCGGCATCGCCGGCCCTGCCCGCTCCGGCCGCGTGCTCGCCCTGATCGGCGCGGCTATCTACGGCGCGCTGGCGGTGGGCGGACCCATCGGCGTGGCGCTGCTCGGCCGTATCGGCTTTGCGGGCGCGATGGCGATCAGCGCCGTGCTGCCATCCTTGGGATTGCTGGCCATCGCCTTTATCGACGGCGTACCGGCGCATCCGGATATCAGCCGCCCTTCGTTCCTCAGCGTGATGAGCCGGATCTGGCTGCACGGTTCCATCGTCTGCCTGCAAGGCATCGGCTTTGCCGCGATCGGCGCATTTTTCACGCTGTACTTCCTGGACCGGCAATGGAGCTATGCGGGACTCGGACTGACCGCCTTCGGCACCGGCTTCGTGCTGATGCGCGTGTGCTTCGGCCATCTGCCGGACCGCATGGGCGGCCTGCGCGTGGCGATCGGCTCGCTGGCCATCGAAGCCGTCGGGCAGGTGCTGATCTGGGGCGCGCACGATCCCGCGCTCGCCTTTGCCGGCGCCTTCCTTACCGGACTGGGCTGCTCGATGATCTTTCCGGCGATGGGGCGCGAAGTGGTGCAGCTGGTGGAACCGCATCTGCGCGGCACGGCCCTGGGCGGTTTTGCGGCATTCCAGGATGCCGCTTACGGCCTCACCGGCCCGTTGGCCGGATTACTGGCCGACCGGGCGGGATACGGCAGCGTGTTCCTGATCGGCGGCGTGGCGGCAGGCATTGGCTTGCTGATCGCGGCAAGTCTCCGCCACGCACGTGCCGTCGCGCTGGAAAGATGACAAAAGCCACCACGGCGCGCTGGCCATTCGGTCGATACCGGATGCTGCCTGCAGCGGGCTAGCATCGGTGCGTTTCGCGCCACGCCAAGGAGTGCACCGATGCCACGAAACCTCCGCCTCGCCGCCCTCGCCCTCGCGGCGCTCGCCGCCACGCCATGCATGGCGCAGCACGACCACCGCTCCATGGTGCCGAACGGCTGCCAGCCGCTGGGCACGCACAAGGTGGGCGATACCGGTTGCTATATCGTCGCGCAGGAGTCGATGGCCGATCCTCCGGCCGGGCCGCTGTACTGGCATCTCGATACCTTCGCCGATGCCAGGGCAGCGCGCACGGCGCGCGGCAGGAACGGCAGCGTGATCGAAGCCTTCGGGCAGGTGTGGCTGCTGACCATCGCCGAAGAAAGCTGGCGCCCGGAAGGCGGCCGGCACGTCGCCACGATCGGCCCGTTCACGCCGCCGACCGACGGCGTGCAGACGGCGACTTATATGGTCGCCACCACCGACGCCACGATGGATTCACTGCCGCATAGCCATCCCGGCCCGGAAGTCTTCTATGTCGTCGAAGGCGCGCAATGCCTGGAAACGCCGGATGGCACGCAGACCCTGCAGGCGGGCGAAGGCAGCGCCGTCGCCGCCGGCGTGCCGATGAAACTCTATGGCGCGGGAGATACGACGCGCCGCGCACTGGTGCTGGTGCTGCACGACGCCGCGCAGCCCGCGGTCATGCGCAATCCGCCGTGGAAACCCAAGGATCTGTGCCTGGCGCAGGGCGGAAAAACGCCGGGCGGCGCGATCAGCCAACCGGAATATCAATCCGCTCGATGAATTTCCGCCGCGGAAACCATTTCACGCCCGCATCGCGCAGCTTCGTGGCCAGCTTGGGCATGGCCTCCAGCGTGGCGGGAATGGACTGGTAGACGTTGGTCGCCGCGGTTTCCCAGCGCGCGAAATGCATGTCGCCAAGCGCCTGCTTGAACTGCTCCATGGTGATCGGCTTGCCCATGATGCCGGCGCGGGCCGCCATGGGATGCACGATCTCGAACAGCAGGTCGTTGCGGATATTGAGATGCAGAATGCAATCGTCGTAGCGGCGCTGCACGGCTTCCACCTGCACGATCAGGTGGGCATCGCCGCGCTCCACCAGAAAAGTCAGGTCTTCCGCGCGCTGGCGCGCATGGCTGCTGGGCGGGTTGGGAAACGCGCGCAGGTTGGAGATCTGGTGCCAGGTGTCCTTGCCCTTGGTCAGCTCGGCCTGCACGGTGGAGAGGTAATGCGCCTGCGATACCAGCACCAGGATGGCGCGGTTGATCGCGCCGGCGCGCAGCTCCTCGCGCCGCATGGCTTCGTTGATGCCCTGGTATTTGAAGGCGAGGATCGCGCCGAGCAGCGTGCCCACGAAGGGGAACGTCCAGGTCGCCAGGTCCTTGGGCGCGACGGCTTCCGTGTAGAACGCCACGGCCACCAGCAGCCCTACGAACAGCAAGGCAAGCAGCGCGAGCAGCCCACCACCTACGCCAGACAGTCTCATGGGATCACCCTTCGGTCACCAGTCCGGTCCCCCTGGTCGATCGACGATGTTCGCACAGCATAGTGTGAAGGCGCCGGCGGGCCGGCCCTCGACGGCAGCCGAAGGGGGTTGCCGTTCAGCCAATCGGCGTTGCGCTTATTTGCCGCCGTTCTCGATGCTGTGGTGGTCGTAGCTGACCACGCGCGTCAGCTGCCACTGGCCGTTCTGGTAGCGCCAGATATGGAGGAACTTGCCCTCGCCCTGGCAGGTCTTGCCGCCGATCTGGCAGAAGCGGTGCGTGCCCGTTTCGATCGCGCCGTAATCCTTGATCGGATACACCTCCAGCGTGCCGACCAGCTCGCGCCGCACCTTGTGGCAGATATTGCGGCGGGTGGCTTCGACCACCGGTTCGCGGCCGAGCATCAGGCCGCCGTTGTCGTGATAGAACTCGATGTCGGCGCTGAAGAAATCGCCGAAGGTCTTCAGGTCGCAGCTGTTGTAGGCGTCGAAGACTTTTTTATCGAGCTCGTTGACGGTGCGCACCAGCGCATCGCCTTGCGGGATGGCGGCGGGCGCCGCGGCATGGACAACGCCGCCAACGAACAGCGGGACCAGCCAAAGGGCAAGACGGCGCATATCGAACATGGAAGGCTCCTGGTCGGCGGTTGACCCCTGAAGCCTAAGCCTTGGAGGCCTTCCGCACAGCATGCCTGATGGCATCCCGCTTCAGCCCTGCAGTTCGGCCAGCCGGCGGCGCAGCTCCTCGTTCTCCGCGGTCAGCTCGGCCACGCGCTGCCGCAGCATCAGCAGCTCCTCGCGCTCGTCCATTTCCGCGGACCCGGCGGCGGCCTCGCCTTCTTCCTGCTCTTTTTTGCGCGGCTTGCGCTTCGACTCGCGCGCCCGCTTGGCCGCCTCCTTCAATTCCTTTCCGCCCGCCTCGGCCGCCGCGCGCTGTTCTTCGGCGGGAAGGCTGGCCACGGCGGCGGCGGCATGGATCGACAGCACGCCGGACTTCACCGCGGCCACCACTTCCTCGGTGGCCTGCTTCTGGATCTTCTCGATCAGGCCGACCTGGCTGTGGCTGAGGCGCGCCTCGCGGGCGAGGTCTTCGCGGCTGGGTACCGGCTCGGGCGACGCAACCGGCGTTTCCGCGGCCGCCGCTTCGGCGGGTGCTTCCGGCGCGGCATGGACCTCGAAAGGCGGCGTTTCGTCTTCGGCTTCCTTTACCCGCCCGCGCCGCGCCGCCAGGATCTCGCGCTTGCGCAGCGCCAGCACGCCGCGCTGGAACGGCGACACGCTGCGCCGGCCCAGGTGCTGCTCGATCATCCACAGGTGCACGTCTTCCATCGACTGGAAGCGCGTGTTCTGGATGGTCTGGAACGGCAGGCCGTGCTTGCGGCAGACACTGTAGCGGTGATGGCCATCGACCAGGGTGTCGCCCCACAGCACCAGCGCGTCGCGGCAACCCTCGGCCAGGATGCTGCGCTCCAGCGCCTCGTACTCGTCGGGCGTCATGGGGTCGATATAGGCCTTGAGTTCCTCGTTGACGACCAGGTCCGCCATCGCTTGTCTTCCGGAAGGGCAAAGGGTGCGCATTGTAGAGAGGCCGAGGCGCCGGCGCTGCCTTGACGCGGAGCGGCATTTGTCCTCAGCTTCCGGCCGACCGGGCGCAAGTGGCGGCGGCCGGCTTCCAGGCCATGGCCGCGCCGCGCTATCGTGCGCGGCGGAGTACCCTCGATCTCCCCACGACACGCTCATCCGGGAAGCCAGCCCATGGCCAGCAACCACCCGCATCTCTCCGCGCCCAGCCGCGAGCAGGCCCTGCACGCGCTGTACGAGGCGGCGGAACTCGAACACTGCCTGATGTGCACCTATCTGTACGCCGCCTTCTCGCTGAAGACCTCGGTGGACGAAGGACTGACGCCGGCGCAGCTGGAAGCGGTGATGCGCTGGCGGCGCGCCATCCTGCAGGTGGCGACGGAAGAAATGGGCCACCTGGTGGCGGTGTGGAACATCACCGTCGCGCTGGGCGGCGCGCCGCGCATCGGCCGCTTCAACTTTCCGCTGGACCCCGGCATCTTGCCGGCCGGCGTGGTGGTGAAGCTGGCGCCGTTCAACCTGGCCACGCTGCAGCATTTCATTTACCTGGAACGCCCCGCCGGTTCGGACGAACCGGATGGCGAGGGCTTCACCTCGGACCGCAGCTTCGTGCGCGGCGCCGACGGCCCGCGCCTCACGCCGATGGGCGTGGACTACGACACCGTGGGCCAGTTCTACGAAAAACTCGGCGAAGGCCTGCGCCGCATGGTCGACATCTATGGCGAAGCCGGCGCGCTGTGCGGCACGCCGGAGCTGCAGCTGACCGACGCGGACGCCAACCTGCCCGGCTGCAAGCGCGTGATCTGCCTGAAGACGGCGCTGGCCGCGTTCGATGCCATCGTCACCCAGGGCGAAGGCGCGCTGGAAAACGTCGAAGACTCGCACTACCGGAAGTTCGCCGCGATCCGCACGGAATACCAGGCGCTGCTGGCGGAGGATCCCCTGTTCACTCCCGCCTTCCCCGCCGCCACCAATCCGGTGATGCGCCGGCCGCCGCGTCCCGAGGGCCGCGTATGGATCGAGGATGCGCGCGCGATTGCCACCGTCGACCTGGCCAATGCCGCGTATGGCCTGATGCTGCGATTGCTCGGTTACGCGTATGCGGTGCCGGCGCCGGATCCGGACAAGGCTCTGTCGGTGGACCTGGCCGTGGGCTTGATGTGGGCGATCGCGCCGCTGGCCGAACGCGCGGCGCGTTTGCCGGCGGGGCCGTCGAATCCGCAGTGCCATGCGGGGCTGTCGTTTATCGCGCTGCGTGATGCGTCGGCGTTTCCGCCGGGGCCGGGCGCGCGGCGGTTCTTCGTCGAGCGGCTGCAGCAGTTGACGGAAGCGGCGCTGCGCTTGAACGAGCAAGGCGATGCGCGCACGGCGGCGGCGGCGACCTTGCTGCAGCGGCTGGCGCAGAGCGCGACGCAGGGTTTCGAGCTTGATCGTGCGGCAAGCACCGCGGGCGCACCGGTGGCTGCCGTCGCCGCACCGCCCTCGCCGTCCACGCCGTCGACCGTCGAAGACGGCATCGAACGCGTCGAGGGCGAGAAGCTGACGCTGCTGTTCGAAACCAGGCGCTGCATCCATGCCCGCTTCTGCGTCACCGGCGCGCCCACCGTGTTCCTTGCCAATGTGCAGGGGCCATGGATCCATCCGGACACCATGGACGTGGAACGCCTCGCCGACATCGCCCACGCCTGCCCTTCCGGCGCGATCCAGTACCGCCGCCGCGATGGCCGTCCCGACGAAACCGCGCCACCGGTGAATCTGGCCGGCACGCGCGAAGCCGGCCCGTATGCATTCCGCGGCGAGCTGTATCTGAACGGTGTGCCGGCCGGTTATCGCGCCACGCTATGCCGTTGCGGCGCGTCGAAGAACAAGCCGTTCTGCGATGGCTCGCATCACGACGCAGGCTTCACGGCCAGCGGCGAACCGCCGACCGGCAAGGCCACCGACATGCTGGCGGTGCGCAACGGGCCGCTGCATGTGGAGCCGCAGCCGAACGGGCCGTTGAAGGTGCGGGGGAACCTGGAGATCGTCAGCGGCACCGGGCGGATGGTGGCGCGGGTGACCGGCGCGTTTCTGTGCCGGTGCGGCGGGAGCAAGAACAAGCCGTTTTGCGATGGGACGCATGCGACTATCGGGTTTGTGGCGGATTAGTGGGGCACGCCCCAACTTTCACATTGTCGCCTGGTTTTCGCGGTGCGGCGACTTGGCCGCTTATGCAGCGGGCATTTCGGACGCCTGCCGGCGCCCGAGTCACTTTCTCTTTGCTGGCCCAAAGAGAAAGTAACCAAAGAGAGAATGGCCTGAGAGCCAAGGCTCGCGACGCGACTAGAAGGAGCGGTGGGCGGCTGCGGTAACTTGATTAACCTGGGTCTACACGAAACCACAGTGCGTTTACGTAGCGGCTTCTTCAACGTGCCGTGGCCGAGAGGACATTCAAGGACTGAGGTCCGCTTGAGCGGTGCGCTCTGCCTCAGCTTCTCAGGTTGAACCCTTCTCCCTCCGGGAGAAGGTACCGGCAGGCGGATGAGGGTTCGGGCGGAGCGCAGCGTTACACCCCGCCACACAAGGGTAGGTTGGGGTGAGCCGCAGGCGAACCCCAACGTGGCGAGGCGCGTGAAGGTGCCTGTGTTGGGGTTCGCCTGCGGCTCACCCCAACCTACGTCACGGCAAGATTTAGCGTTGCGCTCCGCCTGGCCCCTCACCCTGCCCTCTCCCCGGAGGGGAGAGGGGTGATGGCGTGAGGTGAGGTGTGCAGGAACGAAGAGCAAAAGCTGGCCTCGGTCATTGAAAGTCCTCTCGGCCACGGCACGTTGAAGCAGCCGCTACGTAAACGCACTGTGGTTTCGTGTAGACCCAGGTTAATCAGGCTACCGCAGCCGTCCATCGCTCCTTCTAGTCGCGTCGCGAGCCTTTGACTTCAGGCCATTTCTCTTTGGTTACTTTCTCTTTGGGCCAGCAAAGAGAAAGTGACCCGGGCGCCGGCAGGCGTCCGGAATGCCCGCTGCATAAGCGGCCAAGTCGCGGCCACGCAAAACCAGGCGACACCGCAAAAAAGATCCCGGCCTAAGCCGACATAATCACGGAGTCCCCGAGATAATCGAGCATCGCCCGATTGAATTCCTGCGGCCGCTGCAGCAACGCAAAATGAGTCCCCCCCGGCAACGCAATCAACTTCGCACCAGGAATAACCTCCGCCAGGTGCTCCGTATGCCCCCGCGCAACAAACTCATCACGCACCCCCACCACGATGGCCACCGGCACGCGTATCGCCGCCAGCTCCGCATCGCCATACGTAGGCTGCGTATCCGTCATCCGGCCGACCGCCTGGGCAATCTCCTCGAACCGTTCCGCCTCCGGCGAAAACCGCGCATGGTCGTGCTTCACGCGGTTGAACATCCGCCCCAGCACGGGGTCGTCCATATCCAGCGGCGTCAGGCCGTCCAGATGCATCACCGTGCCGAATGCAAACACCCGGGACACCCGTTGCGGCTGCTGCATCGCCATGGTCAGGCCGATGATGGAACCGTCGCTCCAGCCCACGATGGAAGCTGCCGGCAAGTCCAGCGCATCCATCACCGCAAACACCTCTTGCGCTTCCAGCGCATAGCTCAGCGGCCGCGTACCCAACGTGCTGCGTCCGCGGCCGCGGTTGTCGATGGCGATGGCGCAGTAGCCGGCCTCGGTCAGCGCGGCGATCTGGCGGCTCCAGTCGGCGGACTGGTTGAACGCGCCGTGCAGCAGCAGCACCGGCGCGCCTTCGCCGTAGACACCGCACCAGATCGAGGCGCCGGCATAGTCCACGTGCAGCTCCCGCACAGGCGCCGGCAACGGCGGCGTGCCGTGGGCGGCGTAGTGGCTCAGATCGTCGTCGCGGAAGTCCATCAGGCCACCGCCACGTCGCGGCCGGCCAGCCACAGCGCCACGTTGCGCACGTAGCGGCGCGTGGCGTCGAGCGCATGCGGATGTTGCCGGATCGCATCGCCCGGCGCTTCGCTGACGAAGCTGGGACAGCCCAGGCGCGGGTCCCAGTTGTAATCGGCGAAATGATGGAAGGTGGATTGCGCGATCGCCCTGCCGCCTCCGTCCTTCGATTCGAACGCCACCGCCAGATTGAAGGCCTGCCCCGTCGCCCTGCTGCGCCCCTGCGCAATCACGCGGGCGCTCGCATCGCCGGCGGGCGCGTCGACCGCACCCTCATGCGGATGCGACGGCAGGTAAGCCAGCACACCGTTCGCTTCGTCGGGATCGTGCAGCACGGGATGCGGCTCGCCCACGGCGACGACGTGCTGCCAATCGCCATTGGCACCGGAGTGGAAGTTCGGCCACAGGATGTAGGCGGTGTCGCGATCGTCGATCTGCCGGCGCGCGGGATCCGGATCGAGATTGTGCGTATGGAAATAATTCGCCGCACCGATGCCGGCCAGCGAGCAGATCGAGCAGCCCAGATCCATATGGTCGCGCGCCACCAGCACGCCGCCGCCGCGTCCGCGGAAGCGCCCGATGGCTTCGCAGTCCGCATCGTGCAGGCCGTCGCCGACGTCGACGGCGAACAGCCAGAGCTGGTCGAAGCCGGAACGGTCCAGCGTGGACAGCACCGGATCGGGCTGGCCTACCGGGCCGCGGTCGCGTGCGCTTACCTCGAACAGCGGCGCGCCATCCGTGCCGCGTGCCGCGGCCAGCGTCTGCGCCAGCTGCGAAAAGCGCCCGATATGCCAGTCGTCGGCGGCAGTCGGGATGGTGGTCTGCAGGAGCACCCGGATCGGCTGGCTCATGAAAGCGTCCTCATGTGGTGCGGCACGGAAGGCCAAGCTGACAGCATGAACCGAAGACCGGCGCCTGGGAAGGAAGCGCGGCGCGCATCACCGTGTTGCGCCGGCTGCAACAGCCGCCACCGGGGCAACGGCCTAGAGCGCGAGCTGTCCGTCGACGCGCGTGACGCAGGCGCCGCCGATCCACAGGTCCGCACCGCCGCCGCGCACATGGATGCGGCCCGCGCGCCCGATCGCGGTGCCTTGCGCCATCGCGAAGGGCGCCGCCGCCATGCCCTCCTCCAGCAGCCAGCGCGCGAGGCCGGCGTTGAGGCTGCCGGTGGCCGGGTCTTCGGGCACCGCATCGCCGCCGATAAACGCGCGCACTTCGAACGCGGCATCGCCGCCGGGCCACGGTGCGAACAGGCCGATGGGCACGCCGTGCAATGTGGACAGGTCCGGCGCCAGGCCGAGCAGGCGATGGCGATCGTCCAGCATCAGGGCCAGCCAGCCGGCGCCGTTGTCGACCCACTGTGCCCGCTGCACTTCATGGCGCTGCAGCCCGAACGCGCCGAGGATGCCTGCCAGCAGCGCTTCTTCCACCGGGCCGGCACGCAGCAGAGGCGGCGCGCGGAAGGCCAGCTGCGCGTGCTCTGCGCGGACATCGACGAGGCCCACGGCGCAGGACTGCACCAGCTGCTGGCCCTTGGGCACACCACCGGCCGCCAGCCAGGCATGCGCGGCGCCGAGCGTGGGATGCCCGGCGAACGGCATTTCGCGCAACGTAGAGAAGATGCGCAGGCGGTAATCGGCGCGCGGATCGTCGGACGGCAGCAGGAAGCAGGTCTCGCTGAGGTTCGTCCAGCGCGCGAGCGCCTGCATGTCCTGCTCCGACATGCCGCCGGCGTCGTGCACCACGGCGACGGGATTGCCGCGAAACGCTTCGGTGGAAAAGACGTCGACCAGGGTGAATCGGTTCGCGCGCATCGGTGTCCCGCCATGGCCGGCGCGCACCGCGCGGCGCCGGAAAGGCGCGACTTTAGCGCAGCGCGCTTATCCCAGCTTGGGCCCCTGCGGCGCGGCCTGTGCTTCCTGCCGCTGATCCAGCGCGGCCGAGCGCTGCAGGCTTTCCTGCAGCGGCGGCGCGGGCCTGGCCAGGTCGACCTGGCCGAGCATGCCGGGAATGCGGCCGGCGATGTAGACGGTGTCGTTCTCCACCAGCACGGCGCGCACGTGGCCGGCCTTGATGCCGCCTTCCTTCGCGGCGAGCGTGACCTGGGCGAGGCGGTCTTCCGGCAAGCCGGGGGGCAGCTGCGGCTTCAACTCGTCGTAGAGCGCCGGTGCGATGTCGCGCGCGGCGAGCGTTGCGGCGGCGGGCTCGGCAACCGGCGGTGCGGACGGCGTGCGTTCGGACAGTGCGAACGGGCTGGCGGCAAGTTCGTGGAAGCGGTCCGCCGGATGGATCTCGCGCAGCTTCTGCGCGCGCTCCAGGCGCACCTGGCGCGCATCGTCCAGCTCCGCGCGTTCCTTGGGATCGGTCACCGGCCCCGCCACGTCGTGCTGCCACTGCCGGCTGTGCGGATCGAAGGCGTAGCGGTCGTCGCCGCGCTGGATGCGGTCCGGGTCGACCTGCGGCGTGGCGGCCATGGCGCCGGCGTAGGCCACGCCCATGTCCTTGACGTATTCGGCACGGCGCATCTCGTCGTCGCCATAGGCGGCGACCACCGCGGTGAGCGTGTCGTAGCCGCGCCAGGCGCCGAGGCGGCCGCCGTCGAGCATGCTGCGCCAGGCGCCTTCGGTCGCGGTCTCGCCGCCGTGGCGGCGCGCGGCGTCGAGCAGGCGGTTGGGCGTCCAGGCGTCCGCGTCGATGCGCTTGCGCGCGAAGGCTTCGGTGTAGGTTTCCTGCACGTCCTTCACCGGCAGGTTGAGCGCCAGCTCCGGCGCGCCGCCGTTGAAATGCGCGGCGCGGCGCGCGTAGTCCACGCGCACCAGGTCCTGGCCGAATTCCTCCCAGCCGCGTTCGCTCAGGATGGTGTGGTTGCGGCTGTAGGCGTAGTTCTGCGCATAGAGATTGGCGACGGCGCCCGGCGTGCTGTCGTTGCGCACCGCGCCCAGCGCGAGCAGGCCGTAGCCGTCGGCGCCTTCGTGCCTTGCCAGGTAGTTCCAGTAGCGCTCGCGGTTGCCCTGGCGGGCATAGTGGCCGAGCACGTCCATGTCCCTGGGGGTAAGGCCTTCCATCGCTGCGTCTCCCTGCATGCCGATGACGCGCGCCGTGCCGACGGCAACGCGAACACACCTCGCAGCCCACCCTGGGCCGAGGCGAAGCGCAAGATCATAGCGGCTGGCCGGCGAATCGACCACGCGGGCACGGCTTTTACCCGGGCCTCTGGCTGGAAATGTCGTTGCGCGCACATTTCCGGAACGTTCCGGTGGCATGAACCGGCGGGATAAAAAAGGGGCCGGCCGCGGCGGAGGGGAGATATCCCGCCGTGACCGGCCCGGCGCCTAAAAGTTTGGCGTTACAGCTTGAAGTTGACGCCGACGGCGAAGGTGCGGCCGTTCTTGTACATGCCGATCGGCGCGTACTTCACGTCGTTGTACCAGTAGTAGGTGGAATCGAGCAGGTTGGTCGCGCTCAGGGTCACCGCCATCCACTGGTTCACCTGGTACGAGGCGCTGACGTCCAGCTCCTTGTACTGGTCGGCGAACACGTGCGAATCGAGGCGGCCGATCTGGGTGAAGTACGGCGAACGCCAGCTGTAGTTGACGCGCGCCGACCACGGCCCCTTCTCGAAGTACGGAATGATGTTGAAGGTGTTCTTCGACAGGTACGGCAGGTTCAGGCCCGTGCTGGTGTCGGCATGCGCATAGGTGTAGTTGGTCTGCACGCCGAAGCCGTGGCCCAGGTCCTGCTGGTACAGCAGGGAGATGCCGCGCACCTTGGCGTTGGAGACGTTCACCGGCGAGGTGATGGTGTAGACGTTGGTCTGGCCGTTGGTCGGGTCGAAGAACGTGCGCTCGTCGGTGGTGCTGACGATGTAGTTGCCGATCTTGCGGTAGAACACCTCGGCGCCGAGCATGCTGGACGGCGCGAAGTACCACTCGCCGGCCAGGTCGTAGTTGGTGGACGAATACGGCTTGAGGTTCGGGTTGCCCGCGCTGCCGGTGCAGTTGCCGCCGGTGCAGCTCAGCGAGACCGAGCCGGCCAGGTCCGCATAGCGCGGACGCGCGATCACCTTGGACACGCCGAAGCGCGCCACCTTGCTGTCGTCGATGTCGTAGGCGATGTTGAAGCTGGGCAGCGGCTTGTAATAGTGCGTCTTGCCCTGCGTCAGGTAATACGCGCTGCCGCTGGTCGACTGGTAGTAGGTGGACTTGTCGGTGGTGTCCACGTAGCGCACGCCGAAGTTGCCACGGAAACCGCCGGCGTTGTAGTTGAACTGCGTGTACAGGTCGCGCGTCATTTCGCGCACGTTGTAGATCGACGGATAGTTGATGTTGTACGGACCCTGCGGCTGGCCGTTGAGGTAGGACTTCACCGTGCCCAGGTTCGCGGTGGGCCAGTCGGTCAGGTCGCCGCCGGCGTGCAGGCCGTCGTACAGGTTGCCCGGCGTGGTGCCCGGATCGAAATCGGTCAGCGAGATCGCATCGGTGGTGTTGATGCGGTTGCCCTGCGAGAACTGCGAGTTCACGTGGTTGATGTACTTGAAGCCCATCTGCACCTGGTAGATCGGGCCCCATTCCAGGTCGCGGCTGGCGTCGAACTGGGCGTAGCGCTCGCGGTCCTTGGTGGTCTCGTAGTAGATGCCGCCGGCCTGGTACTTGCCGTTGAGCGTGGAATCGCCCGGCGGCGAACCGGCCGGCGAGGCGGGCAGGCCCCAGTTGGCGGCCGAGCCGTTGTCGTAGTTCACCGCGGTGTTGCGGCCGTCGTAGCTGAAGTTGTAGCCGCCGGAATTCAGCAGGTACTTCATCAGGTATTCGGGGTCCTTGCCGCCGCGCGCGGCGGTGTAGCCGACCTGGCTGGTGAAGATCCACTTGTCGCCGTTGTAGTCGTGGCGCAGGTTGAGGCTCTTGGTGGTCACCTTCGACATGCGGTAGTTGGCGTCGAGTTCCGCATACGGCTGGCCGTTGGCGGTATTGCCGGACACCGTCGCGTTGGTAATGTAGCCGTTGTTGACCGTGAGGTCGGTGATCTTGTTGGTGTCGCCGCAGCCCGGGCAGACGTAGCGCGATTCGCTGAAGTTGTTGTACGAGCCGCGCACGTAGATGCCGGTGAGGTTGAACTCGTTCTTTTCGTCCGGCCGCCACTGCAGCGCGGACTGGATGCCGTCGCGCTTGCGCACCTGCTGGAAGTAGGAGCTGTTGATGCCCACCGGGTACTTGGCGGTGGCCACGTCGCCGCTGCCGTGCACGGTGGCGGTGGACGGAATGCTGGTGCCGGGGGTGGAATAGCCGAAGAACTCGATGCCGGCGCGCGACAGGTTTTCCTTGTCGTGCGTGACCGCGGTGAGGAAGCCGAAGGTGCTGTCGCTGTTCTTCCAGCTCCACAGCACGGAGCCGCGCGGATTGCCTTCCTGCGAGCGGTCGTTGTAGCTGTAGCCGAGCGAGCCGCGCAGGGTGTTGGCCGGCAGGTCCAGCGGCTTGCGCGTGTTGACGATAACGGTGCCGCCGATGCTGCCTTCGTCGATATGCGCCTCGGGCGACTTGTACACCTGCATGTTGCCGATGATTTCCGGCGACAGCAGGGTGTAGTTGAAGGTGCGTCCGCTGGTGTCGGTGGGGTTGCCGCCCCAGTCGCCGGAAGCGATGGTCTGGCCGTTGATCAGCACGCGGTTGAGCGCCGGATCGGTGCCGTTGATGCTGACCTTCTCGCCCTCGCCGAACTGGCGGTCCACCGAGATGCCCGGCAGGTGCGACAGCGATTCGGCGGCGTTGGTGTCGGGGAACTTGCCGATGTCCTCGGCGTTGATCGCATCGACGATGGCATTGGCGTTGCGCTTGATCTCGATCGCCTTGGCCAGGCTCTCGCGGTAGCCGGTCACCGTCACCTGCTGGAGGTTCTGCGCCTGCTTTTCCTGCGCGCGCTGCTGCGGGGTCTTGCTCTTGTCGCCGCTGCCGGCGGCGGTGCTGCCGTTCTGCGCCGCCGCGGCGGTGTCGTTCTGCGCATGCGCGGCGCCGGCGAGGCCAAGGCCGCACAGGATGCTGACGCACAGGAGTTTCTTGCCGTTCTTGATCATCAGGTCCCACCCCTTTCGTTGATTGCCGCGGCCTCCCTCCCAGGAGGCGCGCCGGCGACGCTGTGCTGTGGATTCCGCCCGCTCGGACGGTTCGGCCCTTATCCCGGCGCCTGTTTCGCGGTGCGTGTATGCAGATGCCAGCTGGCGGCACCGACGACGCCGAGCTGTCCGTGGTCCACCACGCGAATGGGGACCTTGTGCAGGAACGGGCGCATCACGCCCTTGTCGAGGAAGCGTTCGACCAAGGGGCCGCAGCGCAGCAGGTCGACGATGCGCGAGAGAAAACCGCCGGCCAGGTACACGCCGCCGGTGGTGCCGTAGAGCATGGCCAGGTCGCCCGCGAAGGAACCCATCCAGCCGCCGAACATCTGCAGCGTCTCGTAGGCCACTTCGTCGCCGGCCTCCGCGGCGGCGACCACGTCGGCCGGCTCGGCGTACGAGGGATAGCGGTCGTACACCGCGCACAGCGCGGCATACAGGCGATGCAGGCCGGGGCCGGACAGCACCGCTTCGTAGGGCGTGTGGCAATCGGGCGCGGCGATGCGGTCCAGCACTTCGCGCTCCAGGCCACCGCGCGCGGCCAGCTGGATCTGCCCCGCCTCGGTGGCGATCACGCGCGGCGGCTCGCCGGGGAACCACACTGCGGCGCCCAAGCCGGTGCCCGGGCCGATCACCGCGATGGGGCCTTGCTGCGCATCGGGCGCGAACGCGGTCTTCAGCGCCACCGAGCTGTGCTCGTCGACGTAGGCGATGGCGTGGGCCAGCGCTTCGAAATCGTTGAGGAAACGCACGCGCTCCAGGCGCAGTTCCTGCGCGAGCGTGGCCGGCACCAGCGGCCAGGCGAGATTGCGGTTCACCACCACGCCGGCATGCAGATAGCCCGCGCTGGCCAGCACCAGTTCGCGCGGACGCGCGTCCAGCTCCGCGCAGAACTGCCGCACGATGCCGTCGAGATGCGGATGGTCCGCGCAGCGGTAGCTGCGGTAGCTCAGCACGCGCGGCGCGCCTTCCAGCTGCGGCGCCACCAGGCCGAGGCGCGCATGGGTGCCGCCGATATCGGCAGCCAGGAACGGACGCTGCGCATCGGCGTCGCGCACCGTGGGCGCGGAGAAGTACGCGAGGTCTTCGCCGGATTCGATGTTTCGCACGCTCGCAACCACTGGATGTGTCATAGCCGCCCAGCCCTCCCGGCCGCCTCCCCGGCGACCCATGTTCACTGGCGAAACAGAATTTCATATTTAATTTAGATCGTGGCAAGCCGCGCTGCAACAACGACTTACGCGAGGCCCGCTTCGTAAAAAAAAGGAAGAAATTGAAAGAAAAAGGAGGGTCCGGCGGGGCCGTGCCATCATCCCGGCACTCCCTGTCCCCAAAGGACGCGCCCATGCAGAACAGCGTTTCCACCCGCCGCCTCGCCGATGCGCTGGCCGCGATCGCCCATCACGAAGCCGCCGCGCAGGCGCGCGACGCGCTGCAGGCAGCCGTGGCCGATGGCGCGCTGCTGGCGCAGGCGCTGCTCGATCTGCTCGACGAAGGCGAGGCGCGCGCGGCCTACGATCAGCCGGCGGCGTTCGAGGCGTTTATCCGCGGCGGCGACAACGTGCCGCTGTACGAAGCGACCAGCACGGCGCTGGCGCGCCTCTACGACACGCTGCCGGTGACTTCATTGCTGGATATCGGCTGCGGCGACGGCATGGCGCTGATCCCCGCCCTGCAGCGCGCGCGGCACGCGCCGACGCAGCTGGATCTGGTGGAACCGTCGCCGGCCCTGCTCGGCCATGCCAGCGAAGCGCTGCGCACGATCCCGCTCGCACTCGATCATCTGCTCGCCTGGCCGATCGGCGCGCAGGATTTCGCCGCGTCGCTGCGGCCGGAACAGCAATGGGACCTGGCGCAATCCACCTTCGCCTTGCAATCGCTGCCGCCGGCCGAGCGCAGGGACACGCTGCGCCGCCTGCGTCCGCATGTGCGGCAGCTGGCCGTGGTGGAATTCGACGTGCCGGTGCTGGAAGCGCGCAGCGCGGAGTATTTCGATTCGCTCGCGCAGCGCTATGAGCGCGCGCTCGCCGGCTATGGCGAAGATGCGCCGCTGGTCGCGGGCGGCTTCCTCGCGCCGATGCTGCTGGGCCAGCTGCGGCAGGCCTCGCGGCCGTCCAACTGGGAGCAGCCGATCCAGGCCTGGCTGGAGGAATTGCGCGAGGCCGGCTATGCCACCGTGCGCACCGAGGCGCTGTACGACTACAGCTGGTCGCCCGCGGTGCTGATGCTGTTCGAGTAGGTTGGGGTGAGCCGCAAGGCGAACCCCAACGTTGCCGCGCCGTTGGGGTTCGCCTGTGGCTCACCCCAACCTACCGCAGCCACTGGCGGAACCATGCGCCGGCAAGCGCAGCTACGTGCTCCAGCGCGCCGAGTTCGTCGAACAGATGCGTGGCGCCGGGCACCAGCACCAGTTCGACCGTATGCGTCATCGAGGCCAGCGCGGATTTGTTGAGTGCGACCACGTCGGTATCCGCCGCGCCGACGATCAGCAAGGTCGGTGCCTGCACCTCGCCGAGCGCGCCATGGCCGGCCAGGTCCGGCCGCCCGCCGCGCGACACCACCGCCTGCACCGCGCGCGGCAGGCGTGCCGCCACCGCCAGTGCGGCCGCCGCGCCGGTGCTCGCACCGAACAGCCCCAGCGGCAAGCGCGCCAGCGACGGCAGGCGCATCGCCCAGGTCACCGCGGCTTCCAGGCGTCCGGCCAGGCGCTCGATATCGAAGCGCGATGCCAGCGCGATGTCTTCTTCCGCACCGAGCAGATCGAACAGCAGCGTGGCCATGCCGTGCTTGCCGAGTTCCTCCGCCACCTGCCGGTTGCGCGGACTGAAACGGCTGCTGCCGCTGCCATGCGCGAACACCACCAGGCCCCTGGCCTGTTCGGGCACGTGCAGGTCGCCTTCCAGGCGCACGCCGTCGGCCGGGATGCGCACCGTCTGCATGCCGCCGGCCGGCGCCTGCAGCCGGGTCAGCAGGCGCACCACTTCGTCGTCCGTCACCGCGGGAAAGTCGCGGTAGTACTGGCTCACCGCGCCGAAGTCGCGCGGCGACGCCGGGCAGACCACGTCGTCGCACAGCGGCCGCAGCTCCGCCAGGCTGCGCGACGAAGCGACGGGCACGGCGCAGACCAGCGACTGCGGCCCCAGCGCGCGCACCGCGGTGAGCGCCGCGCGCATGGTGGCGCCGGTGGCGAGGCCGTCGTCCACCACGATGGCGATGCGTCCGGCCACCTCGAAAGCTTCGCGATGGGGGTCGTACAGCTGGCGGCGGCGGGCGATCGCGTCGAGCTGGTGCGCGGCCTCGCCGCGCAGATAGTCCGCGTCGGCGCCGGCACGCGCGGCATGTTCGGCCACCAGCACCTGGCCGTCCTCGCCGATCGCGCCGACCGCGAATTCCTCCTGGCCCGGCGCGCCGAGCTTATGCACCAGCACCACGTCGAGATCGCCGTCGAGCCGGTCGGCCAGCACGCGGCCGATCGGCACGCCGCCGCGCGGAATCGCCAGCACCAGCGGATGCCTGCCGCGATAGGCCAGCAGCGCTTCGGCGAGCTGCTCGGCGGCATGCTCGCGATCGTCGAAATAACCCTGGCGAGGAAGCGTCACCCGTACCGCCCTCCGCATCGAGATCGCCGCCCGGCGCCGCGCGCCAGGCGGCGAGGCTCAAGCATAAATGGTGGGTCCGCTGGCGTTAATGCCGCGCGATGGCGCGTGAATACAGGGCTACCGCTTTGCCGGGCCGCTCACGCGCGGGTCACGGCCGCTGGACGGCAGCGGCGCCAGAGTGCGGACCTCTCATTGCAGTTCGAGGAGCAAGCGCCATGGCAGAGAACGGCTTCAAATGCGCACACCGGCCGTGCAAATGCACGGTGCCGTCCGAGGGAGAGTTCTGCGGGGATCATTGCAGCAAGGCGGCGGGCAGCCAGGCGCCGGAGACCTTGTGCGGCTGCGGCCATCCGGCCTGCGGCACCAGCCCGCAAGCGCGCCCCGAGGAACAGTCGGACGGTTGATGCCCCAGCCGCGACGGCACCGTCGATACCAACCTCCCAAGCCTTGAGGCCGCCGATGAACACCGCCCATGCCCAACTGCTGGACTGGCTGCGCAATGCGCACGCGATGGAAGTGCAGTCCGAGGAAATGCTGAAGACGCATATCCGCCGCCTGCGCCACTATCCGCGCTTGCGCGACCGCATCGTCGGCCATCTGGCCGAGACCTGCGAGCAGCAGGCGCGGCTGGAAAGCTGCCTGCGCGAACTGGGCAGCGAGCCTTCGGGGCTGCGCGAGTTCAGTGCGCGCTTTCTGTCGCTGGGCCATGGGCTGCTGCAGGTGGCCTCCTCCGACGAGGTGGTGAAGAGCCTGGTGCTCACCTACTCCTTCGAGTCGATGGAAGTGGTGGTCTACCGCACCCTGGCCACCGCGGCGGAAGTCGCCGCGCAACCGGAAGTGGCCGGCATGTGCGAGGAGATCCTGCGGCAGGAGGAAGCGATGGCCGAATGGCTGCGCGAGCATCTGCCGGATATCGTGCGGCAATACCTGGTGCGGCTGGAGCTGCCGGGCATCCAGGCCAAGCGCTGAGCTAGCGCCCCGGGTCGCCGTCGTCCGGCGGCGCGCGGTCGCGGCGCAGCGCATTCACCACCAAGCCGAAGCCGATGATGCCGGCCAGCGCGAACATCGCACCCGCCAGATAGCCATAGCCGGAACCGGCCGGCGCCAGCCGCGCGATCAGCGCGCCGGCGATCAGCAGCGCCGCGGTGATCAGGCCGGCGGCGATGCGGTTGGCGATCTTCTGCAGGTTCTCGATCAGATGCGATTCCTCCAGGCCGTCCAGGCGCACGCGCAGGCGGTTGTCCGCCAGGATTTCCACGAAGCGGCCGAGCTGGCCCGGCGCATTGATCGAATAGCGCTGCGCTTCCAGCAGCAGCGCACCGCCACGTGCCTGCGACACCGGCCGCAGCAGTTGCGAGGCCACCACGTCGAGCAGACGGGCGCGCATCATCTCGCGTGTCGGCAGGCCGTCGGCCAGGCGCGCCAGCGCCGGCTCCAGGTTGAGCAGCGCGCGGCCGAGCAGGCTCAGTTCGGCCGGCGGGCGCAGGCCGTTGTCGGCGCCGATGCGGGTGAGCGAAAGCAGCAGGCGCCCTTCTTCCAGGCGGCTCTGGTCGCTGGCGCCGGCATAGCGCAGCACCGCGTTGCACACCGCGCGGCGATACGCGGCGCGGTCCATTTCCGGCAGTACCACGCACAGGCGTTCGCCGATATCGGCCACGCCGTCGCCGTCGCCATCCGCGGCGGCGAGCATCAGCCGCAGCAGGTCGTTGCGCATGGCCGGCGACAGGCTGGTGACCATCCCGAAATCCAGCAGGCCCAGCCGGCCATCGTCGGTCAGCACCAGGTTGCCGGGATGCGGATCGGCATGGATCAGGCCATGCACGAACACCTGGTCGACATAGGCCGACAGCAGCTCGCCGGCCAGTTCGGCGCGCGGCGGCTGCGGCACGCCGCCCGGCGGCGCGCCGAGCTTGTGGCCGTGCACGCGCGCCATGGCCAGCACGCGCGAGCTGGTGAAGTCGAAGAACGGCGCGGGGATGTACAGCCCGCGATAGCCCTCCAGCTGGCGGCGGAAGGTATCGAGGTGGCTGGCCTCGGCCATGAAATCCAGTTCG
The DNA here is from genome assembly GCF_049532885.1 of Dyella marensis. Classification (NCBI taxonomy): domain Bacteria; kingdom Pseudomonadati; phylum Pseudomonadota; class Gammaproteobacteria; order Lysobacterales; family Rhodanobacteraceae; genus Dyella; species Dyella marensis. Next base: position 2,165,842 of record NZ_CP064029.1, on the reverse strand, counting down.
TTGAGCAGGCTGCGGCGCAGCTCGGCGATCCACGGCACGAAGCCGTAGCGGCGGCCGACTTCGGTATGGCGTTGCGCGGTGAGCGCGAGGCGTTCGAGGGCGTCCAGATCGGAGCGGATGCGCTGGGCGATGCCGGGGCGCTGCACTTTGACCACCGCGTCCATGCCGTCGGGCAGCACCACCGCGTGCACCTGCGCGAGCGAACCTGCGGCGAGCGGCACTGGGTCGAAAAAGCGGAACAGTTGTTCCGGCGGCGCGCCGAGTTCGCGGGCGATCACGCCGCGCACGTCGGCGACGTCGATCGGTTCGACGCGGTCCTGGATGCGCGTCAGCGCCGCCAGGAACGGCGCGCGCACCAGGTCCGGCCGGCACGACAGCGCCTGGCCCAGCTTGATGAAGGCGGGGCCGAGGCGTTCGAGGTCTTCCACCAGGCGCTGCGGCAGGCGCTCGTCGGCCAGCTCCGCGCCGCGGCGATGGCCCGGCAAGCCGCGCAGCACGCCGGCGCGGCGGTAGCGCAGCACGAACAGGGCGATGCGCGAATAGCGCGAGAGATAGGTCATCCGCGGTGGCGGTCGTCGATGGCGAACGGGCGTCCGGGGCGTTGCGGTCTCATGGTCGGCGCGCGCGGTTGAAAGCGGTGGCTGCGGCGGATCAACAGGCTCGTCCACAAGGCCGCGATGAACGCTTTGCGCGCGTGGATGACCGGCGCGTGGATGAGTCGGGGCACGGCGCGTCGACGTCGATGAATCGCAGCTGGCGCGCAGCCGCCGCGTTCACCGCCGCCCGACGCGGCATTCATCGCCGAAGCGCGATCAATGGCGTCCCTTCCCTAACCTCACCCAGCACGGAGCCAGGCCCATGAATGCCATCGATCTGCTCGTCAGCGACCACCGCACTGTCGAAAAACTGCTGGAAGAGCTGACGGAAACCACGCCGCGCGCGGTGAAGACACGCGAGATGCTGGTGCAGAAAATCGGCGCACTGCTGAAGGCGCACACCATGATCGAGGAAGAGATTTTCTATCCGGCGTTCAAGCAGGCCGGCGACAAGGAAGAAGCGAAGATGTATTTCGAGGCGGTCGAGGAACACCGCGCCGCGGGCGAGCTGGTTCTGCCCGACCTGCTGGAAACCGATCCGTCGGGCGAGCAGTTTTCCGGCCGCGCCAAGGTGCTGAAGGAACTGATCCTGCATCACGCCACGGAAGAGGAGAAGGAGATGTTCCCGGCCGCGAAGAAGCTGCTGGACGCGGCGAAGCTCAAGGAGCTGGGCGAGCAGATGTCCCAACGCAAGCAGGAACTGCTGAAGGACAAGGAGGAATTGCTGCAGGAGACGCTGCGCGAGCGCGCCTGAAGCACGCCGGCGGGCCAGGCGGGTTGGGGCGAGCCGGCCGCGGGTCCGGCCGGGCGCACCGTGGAGCGTCCGCACCGGCTTGCCGGTGCTCGCCCCAACCCACCTGGCCTGCCCACCTGGCCTGCCGCGCGCACTCGCTACGCCTGCGGCGACGCGCTATCGTTGAGCGCTTTCCTGGCAGCGCGGGCAGTACACCGTGATCGAATGGGTCGGTTTCGACGGCGACGATACCCTCTGGCATAGCGAGGGCTATTACCAGGACGCGCACGCGCAGTTCGAGGAGATCGTCGGCCGCTATGTCGACCTGGCCAACCTGCGCCTGCACGACCGCCTGCTGGCGGTGGAACGGCGCAATATCAAGCTGTTCGGCTACGGCGCCAAGGGCATGACGCTGTCGCTGCTGGAAGCGGCGATCGAAGTCACCGGCTCGCGCATCAGCGCGGCCGATCTGCACCGGATCATCGGCATTGGCAAGCAGGTGCTCGCGCATCCGGTGAAACTGCTGCCGGGCATCCGCGCAGCGGTGGAAGCCGTGGCGGCGACGCATCGCGTGGTGCTGATCACCAAGGGCGACCTGTTCCACCAGGAGCAGAAAGTGGCCGCCTGCGGGCTGGCCGACCTGTTCCATCGCATCGAGATCGTGTCGGAGAAGGACGAGCGCTCGTACCGCCGCCTGCTCGACGAATTCGGCGTGGGCGCCGAGCGCTTCGCCATGGTCGGCAATTCGTTGCGCTCGGATATCGCGCCGGTGGTGGAGCTCGGCGGCTGGGGCATCTACATGCCCTACCACGTGACCTGGGCACACGAGGCCGACACCGATTTCGCCGCCGCCTCGCCGCGCGTGGCGCAGGTGAGCGATGCCGGCGGCATTGCGGCCGCGCTGGCCGAACTGGGACTGCGGGCCGCGGCATGAATGCGGACGCGCTGCCGGATGGTTCGCTGGAAGACGACCTGGCGCGCCTGCGCGACTTCATCGCGGCGCATCCGCGCCTGTTCGTACTGACCGGCGCCGGTGTCAGCACCGATTCGGGCATTCCGGACTATCGCGACAACCAGGGCGGCTGGAAGCGCCCGCAGCCGGTGACCTACCAGGCCTTCATGGGCGACGAAGCCACGCGCCGGCGCTACTGGGCGCGCAGCCTGGTGGGCTGGCGGCGCTTCTCGCGGGCGCATCCGAATGCGGCGCACCTGGCGCTGTCGCGCATGGAGGCCGCCGGACAGGTGGAAGTGCTGCTGACCCAGAACGTCGATGGCCTGCACCAGGCGGCGGGCAGCCACCACGTGATCGACCTGCACGGACGGCTGGACCGGGTGCGCTGCATGGCACACGGGCACCTGGTGCAGCGTTCGGCGTTCCAGGCGGTATTGGAAGAACGCAATCCCGAGTGGGCGCTGCTCGATGCCGGGGACGCCCCGGACGGCGATGCCGATCTGGAAGGCCAGGATTTCTCCCGCTTCGACGTACCCGCCTGCCCGCTCTGCGGCGGGCTGATGAAGCCGGACGTGGTGTTCTTCGGCGAAGGCGTGCCGCGCGAACGGGTGCTGGCCGCCACGCATGGCCTGGAACAGGCGGATGCGGTGCTGGTGGCCGGTTCCTCGCTGATGGTGTTCTCCGGCTTCCGCTTCGTGAACGCGGCGGCCAAGGCCGGCAAGCCGATCGCGGCAGTGAACATGGGCCGGACCCGGGCCGACGATCTGTTCAGCCTGAAGATCGAGCGGCCGGTAGCCCAGACCCTGGCGGCTATCGCTTGAGGCTGTCTCGCCAGCTGGCGGATTTTGTAGCAGAGTAAAGAGCCCGGCACGGCCTTCGGTCGCGTCCGGCTCGTTCATGTTGACCTGCATCAGGAGGCGCGGTCGGCGCCTCGGCTAGAAATGACGGGTGGAATCCGTCCCTCTCCGCAGCGGTCGAGTCGAGCCATGAGTGCGATACCTCACCAGCCCAGCCAGTCCATTCCCCGCCCTCGTCCGCCGAAGGCCGCCAAGCCGCCTTCCGCCATCGCCGACCTGTGCGCGACCTACGACGGCTACCTGGCCAAGGCGACCAAGGCCCGCGCGGCCCTGCTGCGCAAGTACGAATCGAAGTCGCTGCACGCCTGGCGGGTGAGCCTGCGGCGCATCACCGCCACCCTCGACCGCGTGGCCGCGGCCCTGCCCGGCGAGCAGCCGGATGGTGTACTGGCGCAGCTCAAGGAGTTCCGCAATGCCACCGGCGGGGCGCGCGACCTGGACATTCTGTTGGACGAGACCCTGCCGGCCTTTCTTGCGCACGGCGGGCATGGCGACCGGCTGGATGGCGAACTGCTGCATGCCTTGAATGCCCGGCGCGTGCATGGGCATCAGGAAGCGGTCGAGGGACTGAAGAAGGCCCGGCTGACCACGGCGGTCCATCATTTCCACGCCTGGGCCGAGACCCATCGCAACGTCACCGAAGACGAACTGCGTGCGGCGGCGGCGAGCGTGATCGACACCCGCTTCCGCCAGCTGCGCAAACGGGCGGCGCGGATGCACGAGGGGCGGATCCGCCTCCATCGCGCGCGCACCGCCACCAAGAAGCTGCGCTACACCATCGAGCTGTTCCAGCCGCTGTTTCCGCGCGAAGCCAGCCAGGCCTGGCTGGAAAAACTGGCCGAGGTGCAGAGCCATCTCGGCGAGGCGCATGACCGGCTGACCGCACGAGCCTTGTGCAAGGAGCTGCTGCCGGCGTCGAGCGAGCACGCCCAGCTGAGAGCCCTGCGCAAGTGGGCCAAGCACACCGCGGGGGAAGCGGCGGCCAAGGCGGAGCATTCGCTGGAGCGGCTGGACAAACTAGGTCACTACTGGCGGCACTGAAGCTGCCATGCAGGTTGGGGGTGAGCCGCAGGCGAACCCCAACAATGCGCTAAATCCTAGACACTGCGTTGGGGTTCGCCTGTGGCTCACCCCAACCTACGACGGTCAGCGCCTAGATCGAAAGAAATCCCTCAACATGGCCGACGACTCCTCGGCCAGCAGCCCACCATCGACCTGGATACGGTGGTTGTGCCGCTCCGAGATCAGCGTGTCGAACACGCTGCCGGCGGCGCCGGTCTTCGGATCGGTCGCGCCGTAGACCACCCGCCCCACGCGGGCATGCACCAGGGCCATCGAGCACATCGCGCAGGGTTCCAGCGTCACGTACAGCGTGGCGCCGACCAGGCGGTAGTTGCCGATCTTTTCGCCGGCCGCGCGGATGGCCTGGATCTCGGCGTGCGCGGTGGGATCGTTGAGGGTGATGTTGCGGTTCCAGCCCAGGCCGATGATCTCGCCGTCGAGCACGACCAGGGCGCCGACCGGCACTTCGTTCTCCGCATCGCGGGCATGCCCCGCCAGCTGCAGCGCGCGGCGCATGAAGCGCTCGTCTTCGTCGCTGAAAGTGGGCGTGGACGAATCTGGGAGATCGCTACTCATCGGGAGGACAAAGATCAGCAAATAGTCTGAATTGTAGGGTCCTGCTGACTGTTTAGATACGAACAGCTGCTACTTGGCATGCCTGTCCTTTCGCACAAGGCCATGGCGATGACCCAAGACCGGCTTGCCGCGTATCAGGCATTCTGCCGCGACTGCCGCGGCGACTTCCGGCGCATCGCGCGCAAGGCAGGCGACTGCGATGCGGACGATGTCGCCTGCGAAGCCTGGCTGATGGCGGCGGCGTTCGAGGCCGGCGGGGCCGGCGTGGATTTCGCGGACGCCGATTTCCGGCAACGCCTGCTGGCGCACCTCTTTCAGCATTTCGTCCGCTACAACGACCGCAGGATTGCGGCTGCGCTGCGCTTCGAAGTCGAGGACGAGGCACTGCCGCTGCTGGAGAGGCTTGCGGCGCCGACGCCCGACCCGCTGTCCGTGGCCTTGGCGACCGAAGAACACGTCGATATGCCGCTGCCGTCCTATCGCCATTCGCAGGCAGCCGCCTGGGCCAGTTTCATATCCGTGCGCGGCGGCCATATGCCGACGGTCGCGCGCCATCTGATGATTTCCCTGTCCTGGTGCTATCGCCGCTACACCCGCGCCTTGCGGCTGGCGGAGACGCAGTGGCCCCTGCCGGACGGGCTTCCCGTCCCGCCCGGCGAGCAACCGCAGCCATGGCGGCGCTACCGGGCGATGCGTACGCCGCACCAGTTCAGTTTCGACTTCGATCCGGTGCTGGCGCTGGACGTGCCGCTAGCGGACCAGCGCTTCCAGTTCCTCGAAGGCGGACCGTGGCAGGCGCCGCCCCTCCTTGGCCGCATTGACCTGTAGCGCCACCTGCGCCACCTCGAACATGGCCGGCGCGATCGCATAGCCGCCCCTGGCCTTCAGCCAGGCCAGCACGTCGGCCAGATGCCAGATCGACGCGCTGCCCTCGTGCACCGGCGCCGGGAAGCTGCCCGCATTGACCAGCATCAGCTTGCGCATGTTCTGCCGCGACACGCCCACGATCTCGGCCACGTCGGTGAGCCCCACCAGGTCGGGCGCCACCTCGATCAGCCGCGCGCCGGGCACCGCGCGGCGCACGTCGGCCAGTGCGCTGCGCACGGCGGTTTCCGCGTCGGCGGCTTCGCGGGTGAACTCCAGCGCCAGGCGGCCCGGCAGGCCGGTGCCGATCAGCGCGTCATCGCAGCCGGCTTCGCCCAGGCGGCCGACCAGGGCATCCGGGTCGCGGTCGTCGTCGGCCAGCTGGTATTTGAGGGTGAAGATGTATTCCATCGTGCTGCTCCCCGGCATCGCCGTCGGTGTCGCTAGTGATACGCCGTGCAGTTGTCCACCACGCGCCGCAAGGCGCGCGCATGGTTGTGCGGGTTCTTCGGCGTGCTCCAGATGCTGCTGATGCAGAACTCGCCGCAACGGCAGTCCTGGCTGTTGCGCGGGCAATACACCCGGCCCCAGGCATGGCTGCCGCCGGCCTCGACGCGCCAGCCCCGCTCTTCGGCGTGCCGCAGGGCGAGCTCGACGTTTTTCTTGGGATGAGAGGGACGGGCCATCCATGGTCTCCAGTCTGAGGGGGACTGGCCGGGTTGTCAATTGACAACTTATCCGAATCTTGGACATCGACACCGAGCGGCATCGATATCGGGCAAGCGGCCCGGCCACCTGCGTGGTGGCTCACCCTCGCGGCGCATGGCGCATCGAACCGGCCAAATTAGGCCTAGTTCTAGATTTCCTGGCGAGGAGCATCCGTGCTCGTGCGCCAGTTCGAAAAATCAAAGATTTACGACAACTTCCTATGGGCCGATGAAGCGGCGCGGGTCAGGGGAACTCACTCCCACTCAATGGTCGCCGGCGGCTTGCCGCTGATGTCATAGACAACGCGAGAAACACCGCGCAACTCATTGATAATACGATTGGAAACCTTACCGAGGAACTCATACGGCAAATGCGCCCAATGCGCCGTCATGAAGTCGATCGTCTCCACCGCGCGCAGGGCGATCACCCATTCGTAGGCCCGTGCATCCCCTACTACGCCGACAGATTTCACCGGCAGGAACACGGCGAAGGCCTGGCTGGTCTTGTCGTACAGGTCCCAGCGGCGCAGCTCCTCGATGAAGATGGCGTCGGCGCGCGCCAGCAGCTCGGCGTACTCCGGCTTCACCTCGCCCAGGATGCGCACGCCCAGGCCGGGGCCCGGGAACGGATGGCGGTAGACCATCTCGCGCGGCAGGCCGAGTTCGACGCCGATGCGGCGCACCTCGTCCTTGAACAGCTCGCGCAGCGGCTCGACCAGCTTGAGCTTCATGTGCTCCGGCAGGCCGCCGACGTTGTGGTGGCTCTTGATGACGTGGGCCTTGCCGGTCTTGCTGCCGGCCGACTCGATCACGTCCGGATAGATGGTGCCCTGGGCCAGCCACTTCACCTGGCCGCTGCCCGCGGCGGTGACCTCGGCCGATTCCTCGTCGAAGATCTCCACGAACAGGCGGCCGATGATCTTGCGCTTGGCCTCCGGATCCGCCACGCCTTCCAGCGCCTTGAAGTAGCGCCCGGCAGCGTCCACGCGGATCACCTTCACGCCCATGTGCTGGGCCATGGTCGCCATCACCTGGTCGCCTTCCTGCCAGCGCAGCAGGCCGGTGTCGACGAACACGCAGGTGAGGCGGTCTCCGATCGCACGGTGCAGCAGCGCGGCGACCACGGAGGAATCCACGCCGCCGGACAGCCCCAGCAGCACGTGGTCGTCGCCGACCTGGGCGCGCACGCGCTCGATCTGGTCTTCGATGATGTGGGCGGCCGTCCACAGGGTGCGGCAGCCGCAGATCTCGGTGACGAAGCGCTTGAGCAGCGCGGTGCCCTGCTTGGTATGCGTCACTTCCGGATGGAACTGCACGCCGTACCAGCGCCTGGCTTCGTTCTCCATCACCGCGACCGGGATGCGGTCGGTGGTGCCGGTGACGACGAAGCCCGGCGGCGCCTTGGCGACGTGGTCGCCGTGGCTCATCCATACGTCCAGGCGGTGCGCGTCGGCGTGGTCGCTGAGTCCCGCGAACAACCGGCTCGATGCGTTGATGTCGACTTCGGCATGGCCGAACTCGCGCGCATCCGCCGCTTCGGTGGCGCCGCCGAGCTGGGCGGCCAGGGTCTGCATGCCGTAGCAGATGCCCAGGATGGGCAGGCCCGCCTCGAACACTTCCTGCGGCGCGGCGGGCGCGCCTTCCAGCGTGGTGGACTCGGGGCCGCCGGACAGGATGATGCCCTTGGCGCCGAACGCGGCGATCTCGGCCGGATCGTGGTCCCAGGCCCAGATCTCGCAGTACACGCCGATCTCGCGCACGCGGCGGGCGATCAGCTGGGTGTACTGCGCGCCGAAATCGAGGATGAGGATTTTGTCGCTGTGGATGTCGGTCATGAGGGCCGGGAATCGGGAATGGAGAATCGGCAATAGAAAAGGGCAAGGCGCCGTGGCGCGCCCTGCCCCGATTGGCTTTGGCGAGGGGGCACGGGGAATGCAGGAGATGCTTTCACTATTCCCTTCTCCCGATTCCCTATTCCCTCAAGAATTCAGCCGGTAGTTCGGCGCTTCCTTGGTGATCTGGATGTCGTGCGGGTGCGCTTCGGTGACGCCGGCCGAGGTCACCTTCACGAACTGCGCCTGGTGGCGCACGTCCTCGATGGTGGCCGCGCCCAGATAGCCCATGGAGGCGCGCAGGCCGCCGATCAGCTGGTGGATGATGTTGCGCAGCGGGCCGCGGTAAGGCACGCGGCCTTCGATGCCTTCGGGCACCAGCTTGTCGGCGTCGGCTTCGTCCTGGAAGTAGCGGTCCTTGGAACCGAGCGCCATCGCGCCGAGCGAACCCATGCCGCGGTAGCTCTTGTACGAGCGGCCCTGGAACAGCTCCACCTCGCCGGGGGATTCCTCGGTGCCGGCGAACATCGAACCGAGCATCACGCTGGACGCGCCGGCGGCGAGCGCCTTGGGGATGTCGCCGGAGTAGCGGATGCCGCCGTCGGCGATCAGCGGGATCTCGTCCTTCAGCGCGGTGGCGACCATATCGATCGCGGTGATCTGCGGCACGCCCACGCCGGCCACCACGCGGGTGGTGCAGATGGAACCCGGGCCCACGCCGACCTTCACCGCATCGACACCGGCGTCCAGCAGCGCGCGCGCCGCTTCGCCGGTGACGATGTTGCCGGCGATCACCTGCACCTGCGGGTAGTGCTTCTTGACCCATGCGGCGCGCTCGATCACGCCCTGCGAATGGCCGTGCGCGGTGTCGACCACCAGCACGTCCACGCCGGCGTCCACCAGCGCGGCCACGCGCTGCTCGGTGTCGCCGCCCACGCCCACCGCCGCGCCGACCAGCAGGCGCTCGTGGCGGTCCTTGGCGGCGTGCGGGTTGTCGCGGGCTTTCTGGATGTCCTTGACGGTGATCAGGCCGCGCAGCTGGAAGTCGTCGTTGACCACCAGCACCTTCTCGATGCGGTTCTGGTGCAGCAGCTGCAGCACGTCGTCGTGGCTGGCGCCCTCGCGCACCGTGACCAGCTTCTCCTGGCGCGTCATGATGTTGCGCACCGGGTCGTCGTGCTTGCGCTCGAAGCGCAGGTCGCGGCTGGTGACGATGCCGACCAGCTTCTCGCCTTCCACCACCGGCACGCCGGAGATGTTGTGCGCGCGGGTGAGCTGCAGCACTTCGCGGATGGAGGTGTGCGGGGCGACGGTAATCGGGCTGCGGATGACGCCGGCTTCGAACTTCTTTACCAGGCGCACTTCGGCGGCCTGCTGCTCGGCGGTCATGTTCTTGTGGATGATGCCGATGCCGCCCTGCTGGGCCATGGTGATGGCGAGGCGGGCTTCGGTGACGGTGTCCATGGCGGCGGACACGATCGGGATATTCAGCCGGAGGTTGCGGGTGAGCCGCGTGGAGGTGTCGACGTCGCGTGGGAGGACGGCCGAGTGGGCCGGAACGAGGTACACGTCGTCGTAGGTGAGGGCCTCGGCGAGGATGCGCATGCGATTTTGTCCCGCTGCAAAGATGGAATTATACGCTCCCGCCCGTGGCGCCGCCAGAGCGCCACGGCTGTACGGAACGTCGCAGCCGCCGCCGTTCGTGGCCTCCCGGAAGCGGGCGTTTCCTCAATGCACCTTGTGCGTGGCACCGCGGGTTTCGGCTGCTTCCAGCGTGTTCTCCAGCAGCGTGGCGACCGTCATCGGACCGACGCCGCCCGGCACCGGCGTGATCCAGCTGGCGCGCTCGGCGGCCGGTTCGAATTCCACGTCGCCGACCAGGCGGCCGTCGTCCAGGCGGTTGATGCCGACGTCGATCACCACCGCGCCCGGCTTGATCCATTCGCCCTTGATCAGGCCCGGGCGGCCCACCGCGACGATCACGATGTCGGCCTGGCGGATATGGCTTTCCAGGTCGCGGGTGAACTTGTGGCAGGCGGTGGTGGTGCAGCCGGCGATGAGCAGTTCCAGCAGCAGCGGACGGCCGACATGGTTGGACACCCCCACCACCACCGCATGCTGGCCGCGCACCGGCCGGTCGGTATGGCCCAGCAGGGTCAGCACGCCGCGCGGCGTGCACGGGCGCAGGCCGAAGCGGCGCAGCGCGAGGCGGCCGATATTGATGGCCTGGAAGCCGTCGACGTCCTTGGCCGGGTCGATGCGGTCGACCAGGGCGTCCTCGTCGATATGTTCCGGCAGCGGCGACTGCACCAGGATGCCGTGCACGGCAGGGTCGGCGTTCAGCTGGTCGATCAGCGCGAACAGTTCTTCCTGCGTGGTGCTGGAAGGCAGGTCGTAGCCGAAGGAGTTGAAGCCGACCTGCTTGCAGGCGGCGCGCTTGTTGCGCACGTAGACGGCGGACGCCGCATCGTCGCCGACCAGCACCACCGCCAGGCCCGGCTCGGCCAGGCCCTGCGCCTTGCGTTCGGCCACGCGGCGGCCGATGCGGTCGAGCAGCTCCTTGGCGATGCGTTTGCCGTCGATGATCCGTGCGCTCATGGTGTCTGCCCGCCTGCAAAGATGCCTATTATCCGGACTCGCTCCGACCCGCACAAACCGCCCATGTCTCAGGACCAAGCTCCCTGGCCTTCCTTTCCGCTGCCGCCCGGCACGCTGCGGGTGCGTCCGTGGCAGCCGGAAGACGCCGACGCGCTGTTCGCCGCGGCCAGCGAGTCGATCCAGAGCGTGGGACGCTGGCTGCCGTGGTGCCGCGCGGGCTATGCGCGCGAGGACAGCGTGGCGTGGATCGCGCACGCCCAGGGCTGCTGGCAGCTGGAGGAACTGTTCGCCTTCGCCATCGTCGACGAAGCCGACGGCAGCGTGGCCGGCGGCGTGGGGCTGAACCAGTTCAACCGGCAGCACCGCAGCGCGAACCTGGGCTACTGGGTACGGCAGTCGCGCCAGGGCCAAGGCATCGCGCCTCGCGCGGTGCCGGCGGTGGCGCGTTTCGGTTTCGGGACGCTGGGCCTGGTGCGGGTGGAGATCGTCGCCGCAGTGGACAACGTGCCCAGCCGCCGTTGCGCGGAAAAAGCCGGCGCGCGGTTCGAAGGCATCGGACGGCAGCGGCTGGTCATCGACGACACCGCCGTGGATGCGGCGGTGTATGCCTTGATTCCGTCCGACCTGGCCTAGCGCTCAGGCCGAGGCGCAGAGTTCGGCGATGTCTTCGTAGCCATGGAAGACCGCCTCATGCCCACAGCCGGGGCATGCCGGGTCGCGCCGCAGCCGCGTCTCGCGGAAACGCATGGCCAGCGCATCGACGTGGAGCAGGCGGCCGGACAAGGTCTCGCCCAGATCCAGGATCAGCTTCAGCGCTTCGGTCGCCTGCAGCAGGCCGATCAGGCCGGGCAGCACGCCGAGCACGCCGGCTTCGCTGCAGTTCGGCGCTTCCGCCGCCGAGGGCGGTTCCGGGAACAGGCAGCGGTAGCACGGCGCGTCGTCGCGGCGCGGATCGAACACGCTGACCTGGCCAGTGAAGCGCTCGACCGCGCCGTAGACCATCGGCAGGCCCAGGCGCCGCGTCGCGGCGGCGATCAAATAGCGCGCGGGAAAATTGTCGGCGCCGTCGATCACCAGATCGTGGCCGGCCAGCAGGCGCTCGACGTTGTCGGCGCGCAGGCGCTCCTCGCGGGTCTCGATGCGCACGCGCGGATTGAGCGCGTTCAAGGCCAGCCGCGCCGATTCGGTCTTGGCCATGCCCACGCGCGCATCGGCGTGGATCACCTGGCGATGCAGGTTGGAACGCTCCACCCGATCGTCGTCGATCAGGGTGAGCTGCCCCACTCCCGCGGCGGCGAGATAAAGCGCCGCCGGCGCGCCAAGGCCGCCGGCGCCGAGCAGCGCGATTCTTGCCGCGCCCAGCTTCGCCTGCCCCGCTTCGCCCACCTGCGGCAGGCGCAGCTGGCGCGAATAGCGTTCGGCCGCGTCGGCGTCGAGCGCGCCGGTGACGATGGGCAGGCCTTCGGCCTTCCAGCGGTTGAAGCCGCCGGCCACCGACGACACCTGCCGATAACCCATGCGCTGCAACGCCTCGGCCGCCAGCAGCGAACGCTGGCCGCTGCCGCACAGCGCGAGAATGGGACGTTCGCGGTTCGCTTCGGCCTGCTCGATGCGCAGCTCCAGAAAACCACGCGACAGGCCCAGCGCGTCGGCCGGTGTGCCGTCGGCGCGTTCGTGGTCTTCGCGGACGTCGATCAGGAGGGCGCCGCCGGCCTGCCGGGTGAGCGCTTCCGCCGGGGAGATCTCCGGCACCTGCTGGCGCAGCTGCGCGAGCCAGCTCTCGCGATTGAATGACTCGGTCATGCGGGGGAGTTTAGGACGATCCGGGGAGGGGCGCGCGATCGACCGACGACGCGCCCCTGCTCGTCATTCCGGCGCAGGCCGGAATCCAGTGGCGATAACGCGAGTACAAGCTTCACCGCCCGGGACGCTTTTAAAGCATTGAGCCTGGAGCACATCGCCAGGTCCAGCTCTTCCGCTACTGGATTCCGGCCTGCGCCGGAATGACGAGGGTGTGGGGTGGCGCCAGGGACGAGGATGCGGGGTGACGCCAGGATCGAATCAGCGCTTGCGCTTCTTCATCTCGCGGATCATGCGCTGGCGCTTGCGCATCTGGCCTTCGGTGAGCACGTTCTTCTTGCCGGCGTAGGGATTCTCGCCGTCGCGGAACTCGATGCGCACCGGCGTGCCTTCCAGGCGGAAGCGCTTGCGGAAGAAGTTCTCGAGATAGCGGCGGTAGGCCGGCGCGATGTGCTTGGTGCGGCTGCCGTGGATCACGATGGTCGGCGGGTTGCTGCCGCCGGGATGGGCGAAGCGCAGCTTCGGCGCGTGGCCGCGCACCAGCGGCGGCTGGTAGCCCTCGTAGGCGCGCTCCAGCGTACGGGTCAGTTCCGACGAGCCGAGCTCGCGGTTGGCCGCGTCGTGCGCGCGCACGATCGCGCGCATCAGCTCGCGCAGGCCGGAGCCGTGCAGCGCGGAGATGAACACGTTCTTGGCCCAGTCCACGAACTGCAGGCGGCGCTCCAGCGCGCGTTCGCACTGCTCGCGCTGGTACTGGTCCATGCCGTCCCACTTGTTGACGGCGATGACCAGCGCCCTGCCCTCGTCCACGGCGTGGCCGATCAGGGTGAGATCCTGGTCGGCCAGGTTCTCGCGCGCGTCGACCATCACCACCACCACCTGGGCGGCGGCCATGGACTGCAGCGTCTTGATGACGCTGAACTTCTCCACCGCTTCTTCCACGCGCGCCTTGCGGCGCACGCCGGCGGTGTCGATCAGCACGTAGCGCCGGCCGTCGCGTTCCAGCGGCACGCGGATCGGGTCGCGCGTAGTGCCGGCGACGCTGGAGACGATCAGGCGCTCTTCGCCGAGCAGGCGATTGATCAGGGTGGACTTGCCGGCATTCGGGCGGCCGACAATGGCCACGCGGATGGCGCCTTCGTCTTCCGGCGCGAGTTCCTCGTGCGCGTCTTCCGGCAGCAGCGGCAGTACGTGGCGCACCAGCTCGTCGGTGCCGCGGTTGTGCGCGGCCGACAGCGGCAGCGTGGACCCCAGGCCGAACACGGCGAACTCGGCCAGCGCGTTCTGCAGGTCCAGGCCATCGGTCTTGTTGACCGCGGCGATGATCGGCTTGCCGCTGCGGCGCAGGTCGTCGAGGATCGCGCGGTCCTGCGGCAGCAGGCCGTCGCGCGCGTCGAGCACGAACACCAGCACCTGCGCTTCCTCGACGGCGAGGCGGACCTGCTGCGCGGTGAGCGCATCCAGGCCTTCCTCGACGCCGGAAAGGCCGCCGGTGTCCACCACCACGAAGGGGCGGTCGCCGATGCGGCAGACGCCGTAGTGGCGATCGCGGGTGACGCCCGGCATATCGGCCACCAGGGCGTCGCGGCTGCGCGTCATGGCATTGAAGAGGGTCGACTTACCGACGTTGGGGCGGCCGACCAGGGCGACGACGGGCAGCATTTACGGGTACAACCTCGCCGGCTCAGTGCCCGCCGAGGCGGTAGGCGCCGATATGGCCCTTCACGTCCTCGACGTACACGGTATCGCCCACCACCAGCGGCTGGGCGCGGATCGGCTTCTTGGACAGGCGCTCGCGCGCGGCCAGGGCGCCATCGCTGGTCTGCAGCCAGTGCACGTAGCCTTCGCTGTCGGCGACCACCACGTAGTTGTTCTGCACGCTCGGCGCGGTGAGCCAGCGGTACTTGAGCTTCTCGTTCTTCCACATGTCGGCGCCGCCGCTCTTGTCGAACGACCACACCTGGGAATCCTCGTTCACGCCGAACAGCGCGTTGCCGCCGATGTCGACCGAGGTGAAGGTGGAGAACGGGCGCGCCCACAGCGGGCGGCCGCTGGGGCCGTCCACCGCCACGAGGTTGCCGTGGTAGGCGGCGCCGTACAGGGTGCTGCCGTCGAGCACGATGGCGCCGTCGGCGTCGTTCAGGCGGTCGATCTCGGTGCGGCCTTCGCCGCTGGCCATGTTCTGCTCCCACAGCTTCTCGCCATTGTCCAGGCGCAGGGCGACCAGCTTGCCGTTGTCGCTGCCGAAGAAGATCACGCCGTTGGCCGCCAGCAGCGGGCCGTTGCCGCGCAGGCTGAGCAGCGGGACGTTGCCCTGGTCGTAGGCCCAGCGGCGCTCGCCGGTGCCGCTGTCCAGGCCGTACAGGCGGCCGTCGCCGGCACGCACCACCACCAGGTTGCCGACCACGGCCGGCGCGGCCAGCACTTCGGAGCTGACGCTGGCTTCCCAGCGCGGCGAACCGTCCTTGGCATTGATGCCGTAGACGTGGCCGTCCAGCGTGCCGATCGCCAGCAGGTCGCCGGACACGGCCGGGCCGCCGGCATAGAACGCATCCTTGCGCTTCTTGTCGCCCCAGCCGAACCAGCCCTTGGTGCTGGAGCTCTTGGACCACAGCGTCTTGCCGCTGGTGGCGTCCAGCGCCTCGATCTTGCCGTCGGTGCTGGCCACGTAGAGCACGCCGTCGGCGAAGGCCGGGCGCAGGCGCAGGCCGGATTCACCGGCGCCCTTGCCGACGCTGCTGGTCCACAGGCGCGTGACCTGCGCGGTCGGCTTGAAGTCCTTGTCGAGCGGCGTGGGCGGCTGGACGTTTTCCTTCTTGAAGGAATGGCAGCCGGCCAGGGTCGCCATCGACACCAGACCGACCAGCAAAGCTCGTTTCATCACACCAGCTTTCATGCACCCTGCTTCCCGGCCACGGCCAGATTGTCGAGTTTCAACTGCAAGGCGCCGCTCTGCGGCGCACCCACGCCCAGCACGGCCTTGGCGGCCTCGTAGGCCTTGCGCGCGTCATCCGGGCGACCAAGCTTGACCAGGGCGTCGCCGCGTAGTTCCTGGCTCAGGCCTTCGTAGTTTTTCGCGCCCATGCGGTCGAGCGTGGCCACCGCGTCGGCGGCCTTGTCCTGCGCCAGCTGCAGCTGCGCGATGCGCAACTGCATCAGGGCCTTCAGATTCGGATCGGCGGCATGGCTCTCGGCCCAGTTGAGCGAGACCAGCGCCTTGTCCAGCTGCTTGGCATTGGCCTGGCGCACCGCGCGGTCGCCGGCGGCGAACACCGCGTACGGCGAATCGGCGTAATCCTTGAAGAGCTGTTCGGTGAGCGTCTCGGCCTGGTCGTTCTTGCCGCCGGCGATGGCGCTCTGCACCTGCTGGTAGAGCTGCGACGCCTCGCTCTCGCGGCCGGCCTTGTGGTTGCTCCACTGCTGCCAGCCGAAGATGCCGACCAGGCCGATCGCGACGCCGACCACGATCGAAAGACCGTTCTGGCGCAACCACTTCTGTACGCGTTCGCCCTGCTCGTAGTCGTCGTAGACTTCAAATGCCATGCAATCACCCTTGAAGGGAACGGATGCCGCCGGAGGGCGCGGCGACCTTCCTGGCGCGATAAGAAAAACTGGAACGGACCCGGCCCGACGCTGCCGTCGAGCGGGCAAAGGGCAAGCATAACCGATCGCGCTACTGAGCGTGGCCCGCGGCACGCACCGCAAGTCAGCCCGCAGGCGGTGTCGCGCCAGCCGGCGCGACCCGCGCAAGCACGCTCAGACGCCGGCCGGAGTGGCCTTGCCGTCGCGCACGTCCACCTTGAAATGCGCCACGTTGGCGCGGCGGTAGCTGTCGAGCGCGACCGGCTGGCCGTCGATCGAGACCTGGGCGCCGGTGGCATTGCCGATGCGCACCGTCAGCGGCTTGTCGCTGTGGTAGGTCTTGCTGCTGCCGGCCGGCAGCAGGCCGTATTCCAGGCGGGAACCGTCCGTCGCGACCACTTCCACCCAGCTGGCGTTGGGCAGCTGCAGCGACAGGCTGTGCGCGCCGTCGCCCACCGGTTCGGCCTGGGCCGCCGGCTTGGGCTGCGCGGTGTCGGCGCTGCCCAGGTTCGGGAACGGCGCCATCGAGGCGAGCAGCGGCTGTTCCTGCTGCGCGTCGACCGGCGGCTGCTCGGCGGGCTTGGGCGCGGCGGCCGGCGCATGGGCCGCCAGCGTGCCGGCACTCGCCGCGCTGGTGGCTACCGCGGGCAGGTCCGCCTGGGCGACCGGCTTCGAATCCAGCGGCGCCAGGTGGCTGACGTCGCGGTCGAGCGTGCCGCGCACGCCCAGCCAGATGGTCGGCACCACGATCGCCGCGGTCAGCACCACGTAGGTGGCCGCGCGTGCATAGCGTTCGAGCAGATAGCGCGAATGCGAGATGCCGCCGGTGGCCACCAGGGTCGGCTGCACCGGGGTCAGGCGGGTGAGTTCGGCTTGCAGCGCCGACTCTTCCACGCCGACGTGGCGGCCGTACTTGGTGAGATAGCCGGCGAGATAGACCTGGTAGTCGATGCCGGCGTAATCGCCGCTCTCGAGCTGGCGCAGGACGCGCACCGGCAGGCGCAAGACCTGGCCGCAGCTTTCCACGTCCAGGCCGCGGGCCTCGCGTGCGGCGCGCAGGCGCGCGCCGAAATTATCCGTTACGGCGTTGTCCATCATGGCGGTCGCCCCCTGCGCGCTCGCGTCGAACAGACCTTTTTCACCGGCCTCCGGACCGGTTGGCTGTGACTGCATGGATGTCATTGGCTTGCGGTCGAGTCGATGGCGCGGGCCTGCTCCGAATCCGGGAACTGGCTCTGCAATCGCCTGCTGTAATTGCGGGCAGCGTCCTTGTTGCCCAGTCGGAGTTCGATGTCGTGGCCCAGCTTGAGTCCGGTCGGCGAGACCTGGCCCAGGCTGTCGTAGCGCTGCAGGAAGGCCCGCGCGCGGAAAGCATCGTTGCGCTGGAACAGCAGCGAGGCAACCTGCAGCAGCGCGTCCGCGTTCTGCGGATCGAGCGCGATCGCCTTGCGGTAGTCGTCTTCGGCGCCGGCGACGTCGCCGGTGCTTTCCAGGCAGCGGCCGGCATTGGTCCAGGCCGTGGCCGGCGTCTGGTAGAACGGATCGGCAACCGCCTTCTGGAAATACTGCGCCGCCTCCGCGCCGCGGCCGGTCTTGCACAGGAAGGCGCCGAGATTGTTGTTGGGATCGCCCTTGTCGGGCGCCAGCGCGGCGGCGCGGCGGTAGTGCTTTTCCGCCTCGGCCTGGTTGCCGATGCGCTCGTACAGCACCGCCATCACGGTGTGCGCCGGCACGTAGTTCGGATCGAAGGTCAGCGCCTTGTTGAGCTTGGTCAGCGCGCCCTGCAGGTCGCCGTTCTGCATGTACGACTGGGCCAGCTCGGTATGCACGCGGGCGCCTTCCAGCGCGTTGTCGCTCTTGGCGACGCGCGGGTTCGGGCCCGGGTCCACGCCGGTGGTCTGGCAGGCGGTGAGCGATGCAGCCAGGCAGGCGGCCAGCAGGATCCGGTCAAGCCGCATGGCTGGCGCCCTCGTCGAGTCGTTTACGGAATTCGGCCTGGCGGCGCGTGCGGTCCAGCACCTGTCCCTTCAGCTGGCCGCATGCCGCATCGATGTCGTCGCCGCGGGTGCGGCGCAGCATGGTGAGGATGTTGGCGTTGAGCAACTGGGTCTGAAAGGCGCGGATCGTGTCGGCGTCGGAGCGCTCGAAGCGCGTGCCGGGGAAAGGATTGAAGGGAATCAGGTTGACCTTGCAGTTGGGCATCTTGCGCATCAGCTTGATCAGTTGGCGCGCGTGCTCGGGCTGGTCGTTGACGCCCTTCATCAGCGTGTATTCGAAAGTGATCGAGGTGCGCGCCCGGCGCTCCAGCCAACGGCGGCAGGCGCCCATCAGCTCCTCGATCGGATAGCGCTTGTTGAGCGGCACCAGCTCGGTGCGCAGCTCGTCGTTGGCGGCGTGCAGCGACACCGCGAGCGACACGTCGATGGCCTCGGACAGCTTGTCGATCATCGGCACCAGGCCGGCGGTCGACAGCGTGACGCGCTTGGAGGCCAGGCCGAAGCCCAGGTCGTCGCGCATCAGGCTCATCGCCTTGACCACGTTGTCGAAGTTCAGCAGCGGCTCGCCCATGCCCATCATCACCACGTTGGTGATGCGGCGGTTCTGGTGCGTGACGTTGCCCAGGTACTTAGCGGCGACCCACATCTGCCCGATGATCTCGGACGTGGCCAGGTTGCGGTTGAAGCCCTGCGTGGCGGTGGAGCAGAACTGGCAGTTCAGGCCGCAGCCGACCTGCGAGGACACGCACAGCGTGCCGCGGGTGGGCTCGGGAATGTACACCGCCTCCACCGCGTTGCCGCCGTCCATGCCCAGCAGCCACTTGTGCGTGCCGTCGGCGGCGCCCTTGTCGAACATGGTCTTGGGCGGGCCGATGTAGCAGGCCGCCTCGAGCTTGGTGCGCAGCGCCTTGCCGACGTCCGTCATGTTTTCGAAGTTGTCTTCCAGGCGGTGGTAGATCCACTTCATCACCTGCTCGGCGCGATACGGCTTCTCGCCGAGCTGGGCGAAGAAGTCGCGCAGCCCCTGGCGATCGAAATCGAGCAGGTTGACCTTGTCGGTGGATGGAGTGGAAACGGCCTGGTTCATCGTCTTCAAAAAGCGCGGCCGCGTTGGCCGCATGGCGGACGGCGCCCGTTGCACGGGCGCCGCGGTGGATTACCTGGAATGCACTTCGGTCGCGGCGAAGAAATACGCAATCTCGACCTGTGCGGTTTCAGACGCATCCGAACCATGCACCGCATTCGCGTCGATCGAATCGGCGAAATCGGCGCGGATGGTGCCCGGCGCGGCTTCCTTCGGATTGGTGGCGCCCATCAGCTCGCGGTGCTTGAGCACGGCGTTGTCGCCTTCCAGCACCTGGATCATCACCGGGCCGGAGATCATGAATTCGACCAGCGCCTTGAAGAACGGGCGCTCCTTGTGCACGGCGTAGAAGCCTTCGGCTTCCTGGCGCGACAGCTGCTTCTGCTTGGCGGCGACGACCTTGAGGCCAGCCTTCTCGAAACGGGCGTAGATTTCGCCGATGACGTTCTTGGCGACGGCGTCGGGCTTGATGATGGAAAGGGTGCGCTCCAGCGCCATGAGTAGTCTGCTCCGGAAAAACTGGTATCTGAGTGGGCGGTCTGGCCAGGCTAGCCAGCAAAGTAGGCCAAATCCGATGACGTTTAGAGGATTTAGCTCACGAAAGTCTGACAGATTCTAACTGATTCGCAAGCCGGGCGCCGGGCGTTGTAAACGATCGTTTGACGGCAGGGATTCCTCCCCCGTATGCTCAAACGATCGTTTGATTCCTGCCGTAGCCACCCGGGGGACCGCCCGCTTGCAAGCCGTGCCGCATTCGACCAAGGAACGCATCCTGACCGCCGCCGAGGAGCTGTTCGCCCGGCACGGTTTCGACGGCGCCTCGCTGCGCCAGCTCACCGCCGCCGCGGGCGTCAACCTGGCCGCCGTGAACTACCACTTCGGCAGCAAGGACCGCCTGATCGAAGAGGTCTTCCGCCGCCGCCTGGACCAGCTCAACGGCCACCGCATGACCGCCCTGTCGCGCATCGCCGGCCTGCCGGAAACCAGCCTCGAGGACGTGCTGGCCGCCTTCATCAAGCCGGCGCTGGAGCTGTCCCACGAAGGCAGCGGCTCGCTGTTCATGCGCGTACTGGCGCGCGCCTTCGCCGAGCACGACGACACCCTGCGCAAGTTCCTGTCGGAGAACTACGGCCACGTCATGCGCCAGTTCACCGCCGAGTTCGGCCGCCTGCTGCCCCAGCTGAGCCGGGAAGAACTGTACTGGCGGGTCGACCTGGTCACCGGCGCGCTGACCCATGCCATGTCCGGCTTCGGCATGATCCAGCGCAAAAGCGATGTCACCGAGCGGGTGCATCGTGAACAGACGGCGGAGCACCTGATCCGCTTCGCCGCCGCCGGCCTCAACGCCCCCTGATTTCCTTACGGAGGCCGGCAACGGTCTCCTTCGCGTTTCAACACCCCTCAAGTGTCCGTCCCACGGAGAAGCCAATGACCGCTCCAGTCGCATCCCATCCGCTGCGCATCCGCAAGGCCGCGGTGCTCGGCGCCGGCGTCATGGGCGCGCAGATCGCCGCGCACCTGACCAACGCCAATGTCGAGACCGTGCTGTTCGACCTGCCCGCCAAGGAAGGTCCCAAGAGCGGCATCGCCCTCAAGGCGATCGAGAACCTGAAGAAGCTCTCCCCCGCTCCGCTGGCCGACGGCAGCCGCGCCGCCGCGATCATCCCGGCCAACTACGACGACGACCTCGAACACCTCAAGGACGTCGACCTGGTGATCGAGGCGATCGCCGAACGGATGGACTGGAAGCTGGACCTCTACAGGAAGATCGCGCCCTACGTCGCGCCGCACGCCGTGCTGGCCAGCAACACCTCGGGCCTGTCGATCAACGGCCTGGCCGAAGCGCTGCCGGAAGACATGCGCCACCGCTTCACCGGCGTGCACTTCTTCAATCCGCCGCGCTACATGCACCTGGTCGAGCTGATCCCGACCCGCCTCACCGACGCCAACGTGCTGCAGGGCCTGGAAGCCTTCCTCACCACCGTGGTCGGCAAGGGCGTGGTCTACGCCAAGGACACGCCGAACTTCATCGGCAACCGCATCGGCGTGTTCTCCATGCTCGCCACCATGCACCACACCGAGCAGTTCAAGCTCGGCTTCGACGTGGTCGACGCGCTCACCGGCCCGGCCGTGGGCCGTCCCAAGAGCGCCACCTACCGCACCGCCGACGTGGTGGGCCTGGACACCATGGCGCACGTGATCAAGACCATGGCCGACACGCTGGCCGACGACCCGTGGCACGAGTACTTCAAAGCGCCCGCCTGGCTGCAGGGCCTGATCGACCAGGGCGCTCTGGGCCAGAAGACCGGCGCCGGCTTCTACCGCAAGGCCGGCAAGGACATCGTGGTGCTGGACGTGGCCAAGCGCGACTACCGCGCCTCGGAGCAGAAGGCTTCCGACGAAGTGGCCGCCATCCTCGCCATCAAGGACCCGGCGGAGAAGTTCGCCAAGCTGCGCGCCAGCGCCGACCCGCAGGCGCAGTTCCTGTGGGCCACCTTCCGCGACCTGTTCCACTACACCGCCTATCACCTGGCCGACATCGCCGACACCGCGCGCGACGTCGACTTCGCCATCCGCTGGGGCTACGGCTGGAAGCTCGGCCCGTTCGAGACCTGGCAGGCCGCCGGCTGGCAGCAGGTGGCCAAGTGGATCGAGGAAGACATCGCCGCCGGCAAGGCCATGAGCAAGGCCCCGCTGCCGAAGTGGGTGACCGACGGCCGCAGCGGCGTGCACGGCAAGAGCGGTTCGTACTCGGCCGGCGCCAACGCCGACAAGCTGCGCTCGCAGCATCCGGTGTACCGGCGCCAGCTGTTCCCGGATCCGATCCTGGGCGAGAAGTTCGACCAGGGCAGCACGGTGTGGGAGAACGACGGCGTGCGCCTGTGGACGCTGGGCGACGACGGCGTGGGCATCATCTCGTTCAAGACCAAGATGAACACGGTCAACGACCAGGTGCTCGACGGCATCCAGCAGGCGATCGACGTCGCCGAGCAGCAGCTGAAGGCCGTGGTGATCTGGCAGACCGGCGAACCGTTCTCCGCCGGCGCGGACCTGAAGGGCGCGCTGGGCCTGCTGCAGGCCGGCAAGCTGGGCGACTTCGAGGCGATGGTGGCCAACTTCCAGCGCACCAGCATGCGCATCAAGCACTCGCTGGTGCCGGTGGTGTCGGCCGTGCGCGGCCTGGCCCTGGGCGGCGGCTGCGAATTCCAGATGCATTCGGCGCGCACCGTGGCGGCGCTGGAAAGCTATATCGGCCTGGTCGAGGCGGGCGTGGGCCTGCTGCCGGCCGGCGGCGGCCTGCACGAGCTGGCGATCCGCGCGGCGCAGGCCAATCCGGCCGATCCGTTCGAGGCGCTGAAGAAGGTGTTCGAGACGGTGGCCATGGCCAAGGTCTCCGGCAGCGCGCTGGAGGCCAAGCAGCTGGGCCTGCTGCGCGACAGCGACGTGGTGGTGTTCAACGCCTACGAGCTGCTCTACGTGGCCAAGCAGGTGGCGCGCGCGCTGGCCGAGAGCGGCTACCGCCCGCCGCTGCCGGCGCGCAGCATCCCGGTCGCCGGCGACGTCGGCACGGCCACTTTCCGCGCCTCGCTGGCCAACATGCTGGCCGGCTATTTCGCCTCCGAGCACGACGTCGAGATCGCCACGCGCATCGCCGACACCTTGTGCGGCGGCGTCATCGAGCGCGGTTCGCTGGTGGACGAGGAATGGCTGCTGGCGCTGGAGCGCAAGCACTTCGTGGAACTGGCGCAGACGGAAAAGACCCAGGCGCGCATCGCTCACACGATGAGCACCGGCAAGCCGCTGCGTAATTGAGAATCGGGAATAGAGAATGGGGAATAGGTAAAGCGCCGTTCCCCGAACCTCGCTATCTATCAATAGTCAGTTAGGCCGGATTCGCGACGGGCTGGGACTCGATTCCCTATTCCCTATTCCCGATTCCCGGCTTTCGGAGAAAGCCAATGAGCAAGCAAGTGCAAGACGCCTACATCGTCGCCGCCACCCGCACCCCGGTCGGCAAGGCGCCGCGCGGCGTGTTCCGCAACACCCGTCCCGACGACATGCTGGCCCACGTGATCCGCGCCGTGATGGCGCAGGCGCCGGGCATCGACGCGCACCGCATCGGCGACGTGATCGTCGGCTGCGCCATGCCTGAGGCCGAGCAAGGCATGAACGTGGCCCGCATCGGCCTGCTGCTGGCCGGCCTGCCGGACACCGTGCCGGGCGTCACCGTCAACCGTTTCTGCTCGTCCGGCGTGCAGGCCATCGCGCAGGCCGCCGACCGCATCCGCCTGGGCGAGGCGGACCTGATGATCGCCGCCGGCACCGAGAGCATGAGCATGGTGCCGATGATGGGCCACAAGGTGGCGATGAATCCCGGCATCTTCGATAACGAGCACATCGGCATCGCCTACGGCATGGGCATCACCGCCGAGAACGTGGCCAAGCAGTGGAAGATCAGCCGCGAGGAACAGGACAGCTTCGCCGCCGCCAGCCATGAGCGCGCGCTGGCCGCGATCAAGGCCGGCGAGTTCAAGGACGAGATCACCCCGTTCAAGCTCGACGACCATTACCCGGATCTCGCCACGCGTTCGATCAAGACGGACAGCCGTCTGATCGACACCGACGAAGGCCCGCGCCCGGGCAGCACGGTCGAGGTGCTGGGCAAGCTCAAGCCGGTGTTCCGCAACGGCCAGTTCGGCGGCTCGGTCACCGCCGGCAATTCCTCGCAGACCTCCGACGGCGCCGGCGCGGTGCTGCTGGCCAGCGAAGCGGCCATCAAGGAATACGGCCTCACCCCGATCGCCCGCTTCGTCAGCTACTCGGTGGCCGGCGTGCGTCCGGAGATCATGGGCATCGGCCCGAAGGAAGCGATTCCCAAGGCGCTCAAGCAGGCCGGCCTGACGCAGGACCAGCTGGACTGGATCGAACTCAACGAAGCCTTCGCCGCGCAGTCGCTGGCGGTGATCAAGGACCTGGGCCTGGATCCGTCGAAGATCAACCCGCTCGGCGGCGCCATCGCGCTCGGCCACCCGCTCGGCGCCACCGGCGCCATCCGCGCCGCCACCCTGGTGCACGGCATGCGCCGGCGCAAGCAGAAGTACGGCATGGTGACGATGTGCATCGGCACCGGCATGGGCGCGGCGGGGATTTTCGAGTCGCTGTGAGCTTGAGCCCCTCTCCCGTCGGGAGAGGGGCTGGGGTGAGGGTGCGGGCGAAGCGCAAGAGTGATGTGTATCGCTCCGGCCGAACCCTCATCCGGCTGCCGCCACCTTCTCTCCCACGGGGACTACCTTCGGGTCGCCGGAGGGAGAAGGGTTCGCCCCTGGGAAGTAGAGAGAAGAAGCGCCGCCTAGTGCGGCGCTTTTTCATGGCAACGATCACAGCAAGAACCGGAGTGTCCGCAGCTCGCGCGAAACCTAAGCTGGCTTCACCCTCGAACCAGGAGACGCGCCATGAACGCTGCCGCCCGCATGAAAGACCACATCGACGCCACCCTGCGCGATCCGCGCTGGAGCCAGCTGCGCAACCGCGACCGGAGCGCGGACGGCTCGTTCTGGTACTCGGTGCGCAGCACCGGCGTGTATTGCAAACCTTCGTGCGCGGCGCGCCCCGCGCGGCCCGAGAACGTCGCCTTCCACGCCAGCCGCGAAGAGGCCGAGCGCGCCGGCTTCCGTCCCTGCGCGCGCTGCCATCCGGAGCGCGTGCGCGAAACGCTGCGCTACGGCATCGGCAGTTCGCCGCTGGGCCTGCTGCTGGTGGCGGCGAGCGAACGCGGCGTGTGCGCGATCCTGTTCGGCGAGCACGCCAAGGCGCTGGAAGCGGATCTGCGCCAGCGCTTTCCGCAGGCCGATCTGTCGCGCGACGACGGCGCGCTGGCCGGCACGCTGGTGCAAACCGCTGCCTTGATCGAGCATCCGCACGCGCCCTTCGACGCCACGCTCGACCTGCGCGGCACGCCGTTCCAGCGCAAGGTGTGGGAAGCGCTGCGCGCGATCCCCGCCGGCGCCACCGCCAGCTACAAGGAAGTCGCGCTGCGCATCGGCATGCCGGACGCCTCGCGCGCCGTGGCGCTGGCCTGCGGCGCCAATGCGCTGGCCATGGCGGTGCCCTGCCACCGGGTGATCCGCGGCGACGGTGCGCTGTCGGGTTATCGCTGGGGCGTGGAACGCAAGCGCGCGCTGCTGGCGCGGGAGGCGCGGGCATGAGCGCGATGCTGGAAGCGGCGCTGGGCGATGACGTCGAGGCACGCCTGGCCGCGTTCGACTGGCCGCTCGTGCTGCAGCAGCTCGACGCGCAAGGCCACGCCATGCTCCCGGGCCTGCTCGCGCCGGAAGCCTGCGACCGCATCGCCTCGCTGTACGACCGCCCCGCGCTGTTCCGCAGCAAGGTGGTGATGGCCCGCCACGGCTTCGGCCGTGGCGAATACCAGTACTTCGGCTATCCCCTGCCCTCGCCCGTCGGCGAATTGCGCGCGGCGCTGTATCCGCGGCTGGTGCCGCTGGCCAACCAGTGGAACGAAACCATGGGCATCGGCGTGCGCTATCCGCAGCGGTACGCCGAGTTCCTCGAACGCTGCCACCACGCCGGCCAGCAGCGACCCACGCCGCTGCTGCTGCGCTACGGCACCGGCGACTACAACTGCCTGCACCAGGACCTCTACGGCGAGCACGTGTTTCCGCTGCAGGTGGCGGTGCTGCTGTCGGAACCGTGGCGCGATTTCACCGGCGGCGAGTTCGTGCTGACCGAGCAGCGCCCGCGCATGCAGTCGCGTCCGCACGTGGTGCCCCTGAGCGAGGGCGATGCGGTGATCTTCGCCGTGCATCACCGCCCCGTGCGCGGCAGCCGCGGCAGCTACCGGGTGAACCTGCGGCACGGTGTGAGCGAGCTGCGCTCGGGGCGGCGCCATACGCTGGGCATCATCTTCCACGACGCCAGCTGAGCCTTATCCGGTGGGCGGCTCCTGCCCGCCCGCCGCGCGCGGCAGGTGCCAGCCGTGGCGGATCGCCATGAAGCGCAGGCCGAAGCACACCGCCGCACCGGCCAGGGTGGACACGGTGGGCGGCACCTGCAGCAGGTCGCCGGCCACCACGATGGCGGCGCCGGCCAGCGCGGCCACGGCGTACAGGTCCGCGCGCAGCACGGTCGGAATCTGCGTGACCAGCACGTCGCGCAGGATGCCGCCGCCCACGCCGGTGAGCATGCCGAGCAAGGCGGCCATGGCGGGATTGAGCCCATGCGCCAGCGCCTTCTGCGCGCCGGCCACGGCGAACAGCGCCAGGCCCGCCGCGTCGGACATCTGCACCGGATTCTTCAGCCGTTCGATCAGCCCGTAGCGGTAGAAGGTGACGATGCCGGCCAGCACCGACACCGCCAGGTAGCGCCAGTCCGCGATCGCCGCCGGCGGCGTGGCGCCGATCAGCAGGTCGCGGGTGATGCCGCCGGCGTTGCCCGCGGCGAAGGACAGCACCAGCACGCCGAACAGGTCCAGCTGCCGGCGCACGCCGGTCAGCGCGCCGCTGAGGGCGAATACGAAGGTGCCGAGCAGGTCGAGCACCAGGAGCAGGTAATGCGTCATGAGAGCGGGGGTCATGGCGTCGGATCCAGCGGCGGTCCGTGCATGTCTAGCCTTTGCCGCGGTGCGGCACAAGAGCCGGCGCGCGGGCGCGCTCCAGTTTGCTACGCTGCGGCGCGTGTCCCACGGCGAAGGCGGATATGGCTCCCTCACACGGCATCCACGTCATCGACACCGGCTTCGTGCGTCCACGCTTCGATGCCGCCTACCTGGTGGCCGAGCAAGGCCATGGCGCCTTTATCGACTGCGGCACCAACCATGCCGTGCCGCGCATGCTCGAAGCGCTGGACCAGGCCGGCCTGACGCCGGAACAGGTGGACTGGCTGATCCTCACCCACGTGCACCTGGACCACGCCGGCGGCGCCGGCGAACTGATGGCGCGGCTGCCGAACGCCAGGGCGGTGGTGCATCCGCGCGGTGCGCGGCACCTGATCGATCCCACGCAGTTGTGGGCCGGCGCCAGCGCCGTGTACGGCGAAGCGGTGATGGAGAAAACCTACGGACGGCTGCGGCCGATTCCCGCCGAACGCGTGGTGGAAGCGCCGGAAGGCCACGTGGTGGAACTGCAGGGACGTCCGCTGCGCTGCCTGGATACGCCCGGCCATGCGAAGCATCATCTGTGCGTGTACGACGAGCGGGGCCGGGCCTGTTTCACCGGCGATACCTTCGGCCTGTCCTATCGCGAGTTCGACACGGAACGCGGCCCCTACGCGATCCCCACCAGCACGCCGGTGCAGTTCGAACCCGACGCGCTGCACCAGTCGATCGACCGCCTGGTCGCGCTGAAACCGGACGCCATGTACGTCACCCACTTCGGCCCCGTCGGCGATATCGAGCGCCTCGCCAAGGGGCTGCACCAGCAGATCGACGCGATGGTGAGCCTGGGCCATGCGGTGCGCGGCGAGCCGAAGGACAAGCGCCACGAGGAGCTGAAGTGGGCGCTGACCGATCTCTACGCCGGGCGCCTGGCCGCGCATGGCTGGAAGGGAACGCGCGACGAGCTGCTGCGGATCCTGGGCATGGATATCGAGCTCAATGCGCAGGGGCTGGAGGTGTGGCTGGATCGCGGGGGTTGATGCATCACTGCCCCACGCGCCTCA
The DNA here is from genome assembly GCF_049532885.1 of Dyella marensis. Taxonomy (NCBI): domain Bacteria; kingdom Pseudomonadati; phylum Pseudomonadota; class Gammaproteobacteria; order Lysobacterales; family Rhodanobacteraceae; genus Dyella; species Dyella marensis. The sequence continues at coordinate 2,137,929 of NZ_CP064029.1, read as the reverse complement.
TCCTCCCAAGCTCGTCATTCCGGCGCAGGCCGGAATCCAGTGACTGTAACGTCCGATTGCCGCGGGGGCATTCAAGAGCTGCATCTTGGAGCTGCACGCATTGAATGCAGCACCTCGCTACTGGATTCCGGCCTGCGCCGGAATGACGAGGTAGGCGCCCTCAGGGCTTCTTGGCAGCCCGCTCTTCCTTCAGCTTCTCCTCGAACTTCACCACTGACGACTGCGCCAGCGCCTTGCATGCGTTGCGGTCGAACAGCGGGTCCGGCTGCTTGCCCGCGCGATGCGCGGCGGCGCGTTCGAGGAAATCGCTCATGTCCGGATGCGTGGTGACCAGCACGTCGCAGGGCAGCGCGCCGACGATGTCGAAGGTCTTGCGGAAACCCGTGACGCGCTCCGGATGCGCCGGATCGCTGTAGCGGTACACGCCGTTGGTGAAGGCGGTGATGCTGTCGGCATAGACCACGTCCAGGCAGCGCTGCTTGTCGCAGGAGCGCCAGGTCCAGGTGGTCGCGCCCGGCGTATGGCCCGGCGTGTAATGCGCGGTCACCACGATGTCGCCAACCTTCACCGTGCCGCCGTCGGGCACTTCGTTGACCTTGGCCACCTTGGGGAAATGCGGCGCCTCGCCGTTCTGCGGATCTTCCGCGTAATCGCCGCCGGCCTTCAGCTCTTCCGCGCCGTAGTGGCTGGCGTAGACCTGCGCACCGCTGGCCGCGGCCAGCGCGGCGATCGCGCCGGCATGATCGGCATGCGCGTGCGAGTTGAGGATGGCCTTGACGTCGCCGAGGCGGAAGCCGAGCGCGCGGATGTTCTGCTCCACCAGCCTGGCGTTCTCCGGCAGGGTGCCGTCGATCAGCACGTGGCCTTGCGGCGAGGTGATCAGGATGGCGCTGAGGCCGTGCGTGCCGACGTACCAGGTATCGCCGTAGATGCGGAACGGCTTTTCCGGCGTGGTCCAGCCGCGGTCGTCGGCATCGCTGGCGTGGAGCTGGGCGCAGGCCAGCGCGACGGCGCCGGCGAGAAGAAGGCGGAGCGGCTGGTTCATCGTTCGTCCTGATCGTGGGAGGTGCCGCAGCATGCCGGCCCTGTATGGAGCGGATATGGCCGGCCGCGGGCGAGCCGTGGTCTAAGCGAGGCGCGTGCCGTTCGGCACCGGCCGTTCGATCGCCGTCAGCACCACGCCCTCGTCGGTGGGAAATCCGGTCAGCAGGAACTGCGAGCGGAACGGCCCGATCTGCTTCTCCGGAAAATTGATCACGCCGACGACCTGCCGGCCGACCAGATCTTCCGCGCGGTATAGCGCGGCGATCTGCGCGCTGGTCTTCTTCTCGCCGTAGGGGCCGAAATCCACCCACACTTTCCAGGCCGGCTTGCGCGCCTCGGGAAACGCTTCCACCCGCGTGACCGTGCCGGCCACCAGCAGCACTTTCTCGAAGTCGGCCCAGGTGATTTCCGCGCTGTGTTCGTTCGTCATGCTTCCAGTCTCGTCTTGAACCAATCGCGGCCCTGGTGCCACCAGTAGCTCGCCTGTGCCGCCAGATAGCCGGCGGGACGATGCGCGCTGGCCAGGCCGTAATCGGCGAACTGCTTCCAGCCGCCATCCCGCTCGGCAATGGCCGCGGCCAGCAGCCCGCCCGCCGCGCAGGTCGGCGCCAGGCCATGGCCGCCGAAGGCCTGCGCCCACCACAGGCCTTCCTCGCCGCCTCCGATCTGCGGCATCTGGTGGCGCGCGTAGCTCATCAGGCCGGACCAGGCGAAGTCGACGCGCACGTCCTTCAGCGACGGGAACACGCGCAGCAGGTCGCGCATCAGCAGGCGGCGCACCGCCTGCGGCGAGCGGTTGCGGATGGAAATGCGCCCGCCCCACAGCAGGCGCGTGTCCGGCAGCGGGCGGTAGTAGTCGAAGGCGAAGCGCGTGTCGTAGATCGCCGCGCGCGTGTCCAGGCAGTCGCGCAGGCGCTCGCCCAGCGGCTCGGTGGCCATCACATAGGTGGCGATCGGCAGGATGGCGCGGTCGATGCGCCGCTGCAGGCCGGCCAGGTAGCCGCCGCAGGCCAGCACCACGTGCTCGGCCAGCACCGTGCCCTGGTCGGTTTCCACGCGCCAGCGCAGGCCGTCGCGGCGCAGCTGCCAGGCGTCGGTGTTTTCATGGATGCGCACGCCCTGCCCCGCGGCGGCCGCGGCCAGGCCGATGGCGAAGTTGAGCGGATGCAGATGGAAGGCGTTGCGCTCGTACAGTCCGTCGAAATAGCGCGCGGTATGCACGCGTTCGCGCAGCGCCTGCTGCGGCACCCATTCCCATTGCACGCCGTAGTGTTTTTCCAGCAGCGCCTGGCGCGCGCGCAGCACGGCCGGGTCGCGGAACCAGTTGGCCCACAGCACGCCTTCGTCGACCAGGCCGCAGTCGATGCCATAGCGCAGTACTTGCGCGCGGATGCGTTCCACCGCCGCGGTGGTCAGCCCGAACAGCGCGCGTGCGCGCTCCTCGCCGAGCTGGTCCAGCAGGCTCTGCTCGCCCAGCGAATAGCCGGCGAAGACGAAGCCGCCATTGCGGCCGGAGGCGCCGAAGCCGACCTGCTCGCGCTCCAGCAGCAGCACGTCGCGCACGCCGCGCTCGGCCAGCGCCAGCGCCGTATGCAGGCCGGCGAAGCCGCCGCCGATAATGGCCACCTTGGCTTCCGCGCGGCCGCGCAGCGCGGCGTACGGCTCGTAGGCGTTCGCCGTGGCGCGGTAATAGGAAGGGGCCGGTGGCTGCTTCATCGTGGCGCTCGGAGGCAGGCTGCGCGGGACAGGCCTGGGAGCATAGCGCAGCCCCGCGCGGGCTCCGGCGTGACCGTTGGCAGGGTCGTTCGATCCTGCTTCATCTGGGTACCCGTTATTCGACCAGGCTCACACCCAGCGGCCGGGTATCGCTCATGCCGCGGTCGTCCACCACGCGCACGTCGTAGTTGCCCGCCGCCGGCGGCTGCCAGAACAGCGGCTGCCCCGGCGCGCTGCTGCCGACATAGGCGTCGTTGACGAACCAGTACAGCGTGCGCGTGGCGGCGTCGCCGTTCGCGCTGAAGGCAATGCGGCTCTCGTCGCTCCGCTTCAGCCGCAGCGCGTAGATGCTGCCGCGCAAGGGCGAGGTGATGCGCGGCGGCTCGCCCACCGCCTCGCCGCCGTTGACGCAGGCCTCGTTGCGCGGCGGCGTGCGGCGCGGGATGCCGGCCTGGATAAACACCTGCTGCAGTTCGGACGGCCAGAACTCGTACACCTCCAGATGGGTGCGCTTGCCGTCGTAGGGCGGACAGGCCGGCTTGCCGGTGGCGTCGTCGATCACCACCGGGCGATGCACCTGGCTGACCCGGATCGGCGACTTGCCCGGAATGAACCAGGTGGTGCCCTTCTGCGGGCACCATTGATTAGGCAGCTCGCCGCTGGCCAGGCAGATCGACACGCGCTTGAGATTGGCCGGCATGCGGCGGATCGGCTCGGCCATGCCCGGCTGCTCGGCGCGCAGCGCGTCGACGATCTGGAAGAACAGCGGCGCCGCCGCTTCCACGCCGACGAAGGCCGGATTGCTGCTGCCGTCGAAATTGCCCACCCACACCACCAGCACGTAGGGGCCGAAGCTGCCGGCGGTCCAGGCGTCGCGGAAGCCCCACGAGGTGCCGGTCTTCCAGTACACCGGCAGGCGGTAGGGCTGCGCGCCGGTGGTTTCGTCGGGGCGCGGGTTCTGCCGCAGCATGTCCATCACCATGAAGCTGGCTTCTTCGCTGAGCAGGCGCGTGCCCTGCTTCGGCAGCGGATCGTTCGCGGCCAGGCGCAGCGGCTTCAGTTCGCCGCGGTTGGCCAGCATGGCGTACAGGCCGGCCAGCTCCTGCATGGTCACTTCGCCGCCACCCAGCACCAGGGCCAGGCCGTAGTGCTTCTCGCTGGCCAGGCGGCCGATGCCGGCCTCGCGCAGGAACTGATAGAAGCTCGGCCCGTGCAGCTGCGAGGCCACCCACACCGCGGGGATATTGCGGCTGCGCACCAGCGCTTCGGTCGCGGTGACCGGCCCGAGAAAATGGCCGTCGAAATTCTCCGGCGTGTACGGGCCGAACGAGGTCGGCACGTCGCGCAGCACGGTCTGCGGATGCAGCACGCCCTGGTCGAAGCCCAGCGCGTAGATGAAGGGCTTGAGCGTCGAACCCGGCGAGCGCTTGGCCTGGGTGCCGTTGACCTGGCCGTGGATGGCGGCGTCGCCATAGCCGGCCGAGCCGATCATCGCCTTGATCGCCATGTCGCGCGTATCGACCAGGATCGCCGCCGCATTGCGCACGCCGCGCGACTGGTTGCGTTCGATATAGCGCGCGACCTGGCGTTCCAGGTCGTGCTGCAGGTCCAGGTCCAGCGTGGAGGCGACGCGGCTGTCGGTGTTGCCGGCCTCCAGCCGCCGCGCATTGAGCAGCTGCTCCACCGCATGCGGCGCCTCGAACGGCAGGCGCGACAGCGAACGCAGGTTGAGCGGCAGCGCGAACAGCGGCTTCAGCGCGGCGTCGGCGGGGTGCTGCTGCAGCCAGCGCGCGTAGAGGCGGTTGCGCGAGTCGGCGAGGTGGCGGTTGATCACGTCCGGCGCGGCGTCCGCTGCCTCGCCGCCGGCGCGCAGGCGGCGGGTCGGGTCCTGCGGCACCACGGCCAGGGTCAGCGCTTCGGGCAAGGTGAGCGCGGCGGGCGGCCGGTCGAAATAGGCCAGGCTGGCGGCGCCCACGCCTTCCACGTTGCGCCCGTACGGCGCGTAGTTGAGATAGGCCTCGAGGATCTCGTCCTTCGAATAGAACAGCTCCAGCTGCACCGCGCGCCCGAGCTGGCGCAGCTTGCCCAGCGGCGAACGCGTATTGAGCCGCCACAGCAGGCGCGCCAGCTGCATGGTCACGGTGGAGCCGCCCTGCGGATTGCCGTGGCGCACATAGGTGACCCAGGCGCCGCGCGCCAGGCCATAGGGATTGAAGCCGGCATGCCAGCGGTACCAGCGGTCCTCGTGCAGCAGCACGCCCTGCACCAGCTGCGGCGAGATGTCCTTCAGCGGCACCCACAGGCGGTAGCGGTCGTCGCTGGCCAGGGTGAGGCGCAGCAGGCGGCCCTTGGCGTCGTAGACGGCGGTGGAGGAAGGCAGCCATGTGCGCAGGCGCTGGTGCGGCCACAGGCGCAGGCCCGCCAGCACGGCGGCGATCAGCACGGCGCCGACGAGCCAGTTCTGCCAGCGGAGGATCCAGCGGGTGAGGGCTTTGACGGCGGAGTTGGCGAGTACGGCTTTCATCGTTCCAGCAGCGCTGGCGTAGGTTGGGGTGAGCCGGAGGCGAACCCCAACGGGACTGGCCGCGTGGCCGCCACGTTGGGGTTCGCTGCGCTCACCCCAACCTACGCCGGTCGATAGGTCTTACGGCTTGCTCACCGTCAACGTCGTACCGCCCGGCGAGCGCGCCTGGATCGTGCGGTCGTACATCGACTCGCCGTACGCCGGCGGCACGATGAACTTGCCGGCGTTGGTGGCCTTGATGCGGTACACGAACTGGCGCACGTCCGGGGTGGCGGTGCCGTAGATCACCACGCGGTCCTCGCGGATGTCGGCGTATTCCGGCATCCAGGTGGAACTGGACAGGCCGATCGGCGAGCGCCAGGCGCTGGCCTCGACCTTGCTGTCGCCGCCGGCGTCGTTCTGCTCGCTGCCGTCCTCCTGGTGGTCAGTCACTTCCGGCGGCGGCTGGATCACCGGCTCGAAGCCGCCGGGCAGCAGGTCGACGATGGCCACGTTGGAGACGCCCTCGTCGCGGGTGGCGCGGATCTTCACGTGCACGTCGATCTCCTCGCCCACCTTCACCTCGCTAAGCGCCTTGCCGCTGGTGTCGGTGTATTCGCGGATGATCTCGATGCCGTCCTTCACCGCCTTGGCCGGCGCGTCGCGGTCGTAGCCGCCCTGGCTGGCCACGTACCAGGCCGGCAGCGCGCCGCCGTTGACGTAGCGCAGGCGGGCCGCCGCGGCGCTCCAGCTGCCGGCCTGCACCAGGTTGCCCTGCAAGGTGGCGATGGCCTTGACGCTGCCGTCGGCGTGCACTTCGTCGATGCCGAGCTTGGCCACGTCGGCGGCCGCGTCGTTGGCGTAGGCGTCCAGCGCCAGGATGGTCATCGACGAGGACAGCGTGTTGTACCAGCGGTGCGACAGCGCGTAGCCGATGTTCTCCCACACGCGCGGCGACAGGTTCTTCGCCCGCTCGGGGAAGTGCTTGCCCAGCACATAGAGCACGCTGGAATCGCGGATCAGCGCGTCGTAGTAGTAGCCGTAGACGTAGTGCTTGTCGCGGTCGCTGCGCTCCAGCAGCTTCTGCGGGCCGGCGATCAGCTGCGCGGCCTGCTTGTCCTGCTTCAGCAGCTGGTACGAAGCGGCCAGCCAGGCCGCGGCCAGGTCGTTCTTCCACTGGTCCGGGTACGCATCCTGCAGGCGCTTCTGCACGGCCGCCAGGTCGTTGGTGGTGACATTGCCCTGGCGGGTCAGCAGGTACACGGCGTAGGCGCGCTGGCGCAGCTTGTCCAGCGAGTCCATGCCGTTGTCGCCGGCGAGCTGGCGCAGGTAGGTGTTGCCGGCATTGAACATGTCCGCCGGCACGCTCACGCCGCGGTCGCGCGCTTCGATCAGGAAGTTCATCGCATAGGCCGACACGAACGGCTCGGCGTCGGGCGTGGCCGCCCACAGGCCGAAGCCGCCCTGCCCGTTCTGGCGCGAATGCAGCACGTCGAGGAAGTTGGACAGCGCTTCCTCGTTGCTGAGCTTCTTGGCTTCGAAGGCCGGCTGCAGCGCATGCGCGAACACCGGCACCACCGGCCACTTCGGCAGCACCAGGCGCGGCATGGCCGAGCTGATGATCTGCTCGCTGCAGTAGTTCTGGTAGTTCACCAGATAGCTGGTGAGGCCCTGCGCCAGCACCACCGGCAGCGGCGAGATGGCGGAATCGCGCGCGGCGTATTCGTCGTAGAGCTTGCGCAGGTCCGGCAGGTCGGCCTTGGCGCCGGCATCGACGCGGCCCACGTCGACCTGGGTGCGGTAGGCCGAAGCCGGGCGCACGGAAAGGTCCACGCTCTGCCTGGCCGACTTGCCGCCATAGCCCGCGCTGAAGCTGAGATTGCCCGAGCCGAGCTTGTCGGTGGCCTTCACGCGGAACAGCGCCACGCCTTCGCGCATCTCGCCCAGGCTCAAGGATTGCGTGGCCTCGCCCAGCACCTGCAGCTGCGGGCCGGTCTTCAGCGTGACCGCCACCGGCACCGGCTTGCCACCCAGGCCCGTGAGATTGTTGGCCACGCCCACGCTCACTTCGGCCTCGTCGCCCGGGGCCAGGGTGGTGGGCACGTTCGGCGACAGCACGAAATCGCCGCGCACGGTGGTGGCGCCTTCGAAGGTACCGACGCGATCCGGCGACACGCTGACCGCCATCACGCGCAGCTTGCCGTTGAAGTAGTCCGGCACCTGGTAGGTCAGTTCCTTCTCGCCGTCCACGTCGACGATGCCGGACCAGAACGCCACCGGCTTGTCGCGCTTGCGCTTGAAGGGATTCAGCTGGCGGCCGATCGCCGCATCCGCATCGCCGCCGGGGGCAGCCATGGCCATCAGCTTCTCGAAGTCCGGCAGGATCAGGTCGAGGATCTGCGAGGTGCCCACTTCCAGCATGCGCTTGCGGAAGAAGAACTTCAGCGGATCGCCCAGCTTGTAGCGGGCCACCTGCAGGATGCCTTCGTCCACCGCGAACACCACCGCCCTGGTCGGCTGCGGCGCGCTGAGCTTGAAGGTCACCGTCTCGCCCGGCTTCACCAGCGCGGGCGCGTCCACCTTGATGGCATTGCGGCGCGCATCGAGGTTGACCGAGAACGGCACCACGCCATAGCTCAGCGGGCTCATGAAGATCTCGTCCGAGGACGGATCGCGGATGTACTGCACGTTGATGTAGCCGTTGCCTTCGAAGTCCGCCGGCACGGTGATGTGCTGCACCGAGCTGGTGGTGTCGGCATGGAACCAGGCGTGCGCGTAGACCTTGTCGCGCTCGATGGTGATCAGGCCGCTGCCCGCGTAAGGCGCACGCACGGCGATCTCGACGGCTTCGCCCGGCGCGTAGTCCGGCTTGCTCAGGCTGAGCTGCAGTTCGGCGTTGCGGTCCAGCGAGCGCGACACGTTGGCGTCGCCGGCCACCGAGAAGTCCACCCGGTTGACCTCGACGCGGTCGCTGCCGCGCAGGATCACCAGGGCGTAGTTGCCCGGCTTGTCGGTGGGCAGCGCGTAGTCCATGCCGGCGGCCGTCAGGGTCAGCGGCTTTTCGCTGACGGCGATTTCCTTGAGCTTGGACTGGTACTTGTAGACGCCCGAATCCTGCTTGGTCAGCACCGAGATATAGCGGCGCTCGATCAGCTCGGCGCGCAGGTCCTTCACCTCGGTGGCCTTGGCGTGGCTGTCGATCGCCACCAGGTGCACGCTGCGCGGCGAGCCGCGGCCGACGTAGTCCAGGCTGTCCGCGGCGCGGTAGCCGACCAGCCAGTCGTTGCTGGAGACCAGGGTCTGCGCGGCGGCGGCGACGTTGCGGCCGCCCTCGGCTTCATAGGCCTTGGCCAGGAAGTACAGCTGGTAGGTGGCGTCGGCGTACTTCTTCAGGTCCAGCGCGAATTCGGCATGGCCCTTGTCGTCGGTGGTGCCGTCCTGCAGGGCTTCTTCGTAGCCCTCCTTGGCGCGGCGCACGTCGTAGAAGTGGTAGTCCTGCCAGCTGCGGAAGGCCGGCCAGGCCGGACGCAGGGTGAGCGAGGCTTCGACGCGGCGGTTTTCCGCCGGGGTGCCGAACAGGTTCTGCACGTCGACCAGGCCCTTGAGCTGGTCCGGCTTGACCCAGCCTTCCGGCACCTGCTGCGACAGCCTGGCCTCGACCTTCATGCGGTCGGGCAGGAATTCCTTCACCTGCACGGTGGTGCTGCCGATCTGCGCGCCGGCCTTGCCGTCCTTGACGATGTACAGGTTCACCGTCCAGGTGCCGGTGGGCGCGGTTTCCGCCGGTGCGTAGGAGAGTTCGCCGAAGCCGCTGGCGTCCATGCTCATCGGCAGCTGCTTCACAGTCACGCCGCGCGGGTCGACGATCTCCGCCTGCAGCGGCACGCCGGCCACGCTGCGCGTCCAGCTGGCGGCGCGCACGATCAGGCCGATATGGAAGGTGTCGCCCGGGCGGTAGATGCCGCGGTCGGAGAACAGGTAGCTGGACAGCTGGCCCTGGTTGGTGGCGTTGCGCTCGCCGCCGATGTCGAAGCGCGAATAATCGAGCTGGCGGTCGTAGCTGCCGATCGGCAGGAAGGAGAGATCCTCGCCCTTCTTCACCAGGTACAGCACCGGGCGCTTCTCGCGCTCCAGGCCCTTGAGCGTGGGGAAATGCACCACGCCGTCGGCGCCGGTGCTTTCGCTGAACAGGGTCTGCCCGTTCACCGCCAGCACCGACACGGTGGCGCCGGCCACCGGCTGGCCGTCGTGGATGGACTGCACGAACACGTCCTGGCTGCCGTCGACGGCACGCTTGACCAGCATGCCCAGGTCGGTGACCACCACCAGGCGGGTGTCGGCCGGGTCGGGCGTGCTGGTGTCGGCTTCGGCGGCATCGCCCTCGGCCTCGCCTTCGCCTTCCGCGTCGGCGCCTTCATCCGCGGCGGTGCGCGGCGCGGCTTCCGGCCCCTGCTCCGCCGCCTTGGCGGCATCGGCGCGCTTCTTCTCGGCGGCCGCGTCGTAGGCGGACAGATGCAGCAGGAACACGCCGCGCTTGCCGTCCTTCAGGTACTGCGCGAGATCCACGCCCTCGTAATGCGCCTTGCCCGGGTCGCCCTTGGGGAAGCTGCGCTTCTGCTCGAAGCGGTCGACGATGTGGTCTTCGCTGAACGCGTAGTTGAGCGACGGATGCGCGTAGTTGCCTTCGTTGAGGCTGACCAGGTGCTGCAGCTGGTCCGGCAGCACGCGGCCCACTTCCACCCGCATGCCGGGCAGATTGCGCGACACCACCGAGATGCGCTTGCTGCCGCTGAGCGACAGCAGCGAGCCGTCGGCCATGAAGCGCAGCAGCTTGGGGTAGTCCGGCACGGTCAGCGCCTGCACCCTGGGCTGGCCCAGGATGTAGCCGCCGAACGACTTCAGGCCCTTTTCCACGCGCACGTAGATGCGCTGGCCGGGTTCGGCGTGGAACTTGAAGCTCTGGCCGGCTTCGTATTCGTTCTCGGTCGGCACCAGTTCCAGCTTGAGCGGCTGCGACTTGCGCAGCAGGTCTTCGCTGACCTGGGAAACGTCCCACGGGTACGGCGAGTCGTCGTCGGACTGGTCCACCTTCGGATTGCGGTTCGGCAGGATCCAGGCCTTGGTCAGGCCGGCCAGCTCGCTGTCGCGCACCGTGCCGCCGAGGCCCATCACCAGCACCTGCTCGGGCTCGTACTTGTCGTTGTCGACCAGGGTGGGCGAGATGTCGTCGATGGTGAGGCTGTACAGGCCCGGCACCTTCACCGCGGTATCGAGTTTTTCCTTGTAGGCGTCGCCGCCGCGCAGGCTGCGCACGCCCTTGTCGAGCGCGTACTTCACCGCGCCGTCGTCGCGCGGCAGGGCCAGCGGCTGGGAATGGATCCAGGCCTGCAGCTTGTACGGGTCGTACACGACGGTGAACTTGAGATCGCTGTCGGCGCTGCCCTTCTGGCTGAGCGTGAGCGCGATGCGCTTCTCGAACTGCGCGGTGTCCACCGGATAGTTGAAGCTCACCGGCTGGATGGTTTTCTTGGCGGTGGCGTCCTGCGGGTCCTGGAAGAATTCGCCGCGGCCGAACTTCACCACGAAGGGTTCGGTGTCGAAGCTGAAATGGTCGTCGGCCATCAGCACGTGCGGCGCGAACATCCTGGGGATGTCGAAGCGCACTTCGAAGTGCTTGCCGACCGGCCAGTCCTCGCTGGGGGCGAAGCGCAGGGTGCGGTCGTCCTCCCAGGTCCACTGCCCCTTCATCACCGGGTCCATCACCACACCCGCGGTGACTGGCTTGCCGACGCCTTCCAGCGGCGCGGCCGAACGCGAGAAGCGCACGGTGAGCGGGTCGTAGCTGATGGTCTGCGCGGTGTAGTTGGTGATGCCCGGCTTGCTCACCTCGAAGGTGATGCGGGTGGGTTCGACCGGCTTGGGGCGGTTCTTGTACCACTCCCAGCCGAACCAGCCGCCCGCCGCCAGCGCCACCACGCCGACCAGCAGCCCGGCCGACTGCAGCGGCTTGCGCCTGACGAAGGCGCCCGTGGCGGGCACCCAGCCCGGCGCGGACCAGGACACGTTGCCGATCAGCGGCCGCAGCAGCAGCGCGATCACATAGAGCAGGCCGCGCAGCAGGCGCAGGGGCAACGAGAGCAGAAACCGCAGCAAATCCATAATGCTTCCTGGCAATTCATCCGATGAAGACGCAAGACGGCGCTAGGCCGACCCTGGGCCGGAACCCGCATGCGACAAAGCCGCTCCAGCGAGTGGAACAGCGTCGTGATCAGGTCTTTCCCCTTGACGCATCCTGCCTGCGATTCCTGGCGGAATGCTGATGGGATTGTGGCATGGGCGCGTTGAGATTTGGGCGGCGAAGAGTATTGCGCGCCTACAAATCAGAGTTCTTCTCCCCTCCGGGGAGAAGATGCCGGCAGGCAGATGAGGGGCCACTCTAGCGACAGTGTTTCTATGGAGCGGAGAAAAGCTTTCAGGCTTTCTCGACCCTCAGCTCACCGCTCCGGCCGGCCCCTCACCCCAACCCTCTCCCCGGAGGGGAGAGGGGGTAGGTCGTCGTGGGCTGGGAGGCTGCTCTTTACAGGCCGGCGAGCAGCTCGCGCACCACCGGCGCCAGCTTCGGATCCTGCAGCGCCATGTGCATGGTCGCGCGCACCAGGCCGGCCTTGTTGCCGCAGTCGAAGCGGGTGCCTTCGAAGCGGTAGGCCAGCACCTTGCCCTGTTCCTTGAGCAGGGCGTCGATCGCGTCGGTCAGCTGGATCTCGCCGCCGGCGCCCGGCGTGGTCTTTTCCAGCAGCTCGAAGATGCGGCCCGGCAGCACGTAGCGGCCGACCACGGCGAGGTTGGACGGCGCCTCGGACGGCTTGGGTTTTTCCACCATGTGGCGGATCTGCGCGCTGCGCGGATCGATCGGGGTGGCGTCGACGATGCCGTACTTGTCGGTGTCGTTCTGCGGCACTTCCTCCACCGCGATCACGCCGCCGGCGCCCTGGCTCTGCGCCAGCTCGGCCATCTGGCCCAGCGCGCCCTTGCCCTTGTTCCAGATCAGGTCGTCCGGGAGGATCACGCCGAACGGCTCGTCGCCGACCACGGGCTTGGCGCACAGCACGGCGTGGCCCAGGCCCAGCGCCTCGGGCTGGGTGACGAAGATGGCGCGCACGTTGCGCGGCAGGGTGCCCTGCACCAGGGCCAGCAGTTCGTCCTTGCCCTTTTCCTGCAGCTTCGCTTCCAGCTCGTAGGCCTTGTCGAAGTAGTCGGCGATGGCGTGCTTGTAGCGGTTGGTGACGAACACCAGGGTGTCGGCGCCGGCATCGACGGCTTCATCCACCGCGTACTGGATCAGCGGCCTGTCCAGCACCGGCAGCATTTCCTTGGCGACCACCTTGGTGGCCGGCAGGAAACGCGTGCCCAGGCCCGCCACGGGAAACACCACCTTGCGCAAAGGCTTGCTCACTCACTTCTCTCCTGATTCGTTGCGACGGATCGACACCACATTGTCCGGCTGCGCCACATCGCTCCAGCGGAACGAGGGCAGCAGGCTGGACACGCAGCGCCTGAGGGTTTCCTCATCGTAGGCGACCGTGGCTTCGGACGCCTTCACCAGCTGGGCCTGCAGCAGGTCCCAGCTGACCTGGCGGTACTGCGCCAGGAAGATCTTGGCGTGCGCGGTCGCCGTGTAGTTTTCCAGCGGATGGAACAGTTCCTCGAACAGCTTCTCGCCGGAGCGCAAACCGGTGAACACGATGGGAATCTCGGTGCCCGGCTTCTTGCCGGCCAGGCGGATCATCTGCTCGGCGAGGTCGCGGATCTTCACCGGCTCGCCCATGTCCAGCGCGAAGATCTCGCCGCCCTTGCCCAGGCTGGCCGCCTGCAGGATCAGCTGGCAGGCCTCCGGGATGGTCATGAAATAGCGCGAGATCTCCGGGTGCGTGATGGTGACCGGGCCGCCCGCGCGGATCTGCTTGCGGAACAGCGGCACCACCGAGCCGGCCGAATCGAGCACGTTGCCGAAGCGCACGGTGATGTAGCGCGTGGTGGAGCGGGCATCGAGGTTCTGGCACCAGATCTCGGCGATGCGCTTGCAGGCGCCCATCACGCTGGTGGGGTTGACCGCCTTGTCGGTGGAGATCAGCACGAAGCATTCGACGTGGTGGCGGTCGGCCAGGTCGGCCATGTTGCGCGAGGCCAGCACGTTGTTGCGGAAGGCCGAGCGCAACTGGCCCTGCAGCAGCGGCACGTGCTTGTAGGCGGCGGCGTGGAACACCACCTGCGGCTTGTATTCGACGAACAGGCGCGTCATGGCGGCGGGGTCGCCGCAATCGGCCAGGATCGGGTCGAACAGCAGCTCGGGGAATTCCTGGCGCAGTTCCTGCGCGATCTGGTAGAGGTTGAACTCGCCGTTGTCCACCACGCACAGCGACTGCGCGCCCAGGCGCGCCACCTGCCGGCACAGTTCCGAACCGATCGAGCCGCCGCCGCCGGTGACCAGCACGCGCTTGCCGGTGAGGGTTTCGCGGATGGCCGTCCAGTCCAGCTCCACCGCGTCGCGGCCGAGCAGGTCCTCGATGGCGACTTCCTTGATCTCGTTGAACTGGGCGCGGCCGGCGACCACGTCCTCGAGCTTGGGCACCGTGCGGTACGGCAGGCCGGTCTGGTCGCACAGCTCGACCACGCGGCGCATTTCCTCGGTGGAGGCGCCGGGCATGGCGATCAGCAGCATCTGCGCGGCCACTTCGCGCGCCAGCTCCGGCAGCAGCTCCACCCGGCCCAGCACCGGGCGGCCGTTGATGCTGGCGCCGCGCAGGCTGTCGTGGTCGTCGACGAAGCCGACCACGGCGTAGCGGCTGTCGCGGTGCAGGTCGCGCGCCAGCGCCTCGCCGGCGCGGTCGGCGCCGACGATCAGCACGCGCTGCACCGGCTGCGACTGGAACATGTCGATGCGGCTGTCCTTCCAGAAGCGGTAGGCCAGGCGCGGGCCGCCGAGCAGCATGGACAGCACCACCGGATAGACCAGCAGCACCGAGCGCGGCACGTCTTCCAGGCGGTTGTAGAGGAACAGGATCAGGCCGATGGCGAGCGAGCCGATGACCGTGGCGCGCAGGATGTTCCACAGGTCCGGCAGGCTGGCGAAGCGCCACAGGCCGCGGTACAGGCCGGTCCAGTTCAGCACCAGGCCCTGCACCGCCAGCACCAGCGGAAATTCCAGCAGGTGGAAGTGCACCGACACGCCACCCACCAGGGCGTAGCGCAGCGACTTGGCGATCCACCAGGCCAGCGCCGCCATCAGCAGGTCGTGCAGCACGACGGCCGCACGCGGATGGATGACAGCGATGAATTTACGTAGCGACATGACTAGCCTTGTGCTGGATACGCCACAGACAGTAGCGCTTGGCGAGCACCCAAGCTGCGCCCGCGATCAAATAGGTGACGACGCCTATGGTCCATCCCCATCCCGGACAGCAGCATGACAGCCACGCCAGCGGCGCCGCCACCAGTACGTTCCAGGCCAGATAACAGGCATCCCCCCTGGCGTGCGAAAAGCCGCTGCGAACCAGCCATTGATACAGGTGCTCGCGATGCGGGGCGTACCAGCGCCGTCCCTTCAGGAAACGGTTCAGCAGGGTAAGGCTGGCGTCCGTTACGAAGGATGAACTCAGGATCACGGCCGGCCAGACCAGAGCATGGTCTACCCGCCATAGCAGCGCGGTGAAGGCAAACAGCAGGAAACCCAGGGTGCCGCTGCCCACGTCGCCCATGAAGATGGCCGCCCGCGGCCGGTTGTAGCACCAGAAGCCCAGCGCGGCGGCCGCGAGGCAGGCGGCGGACACGGCCAGGGCCGGCTGCCCCGCCCCGCCGGCCAGCAGGGCCAGTCCCACCGCCACGAACAGGCATTGCTGGGCCAGGATGCCGTCGATGCCGTCCATGAAGTTGTGCAGGTTGATGCTCCAGGCCCCGCCCAGCACCAGCAGCGGCAGCCACAGCCAGGACACCTCGCCCAGGGCCGGCGCCCCCGCGATCAGCGCGCCGCCGAACAGCAGGCTGGCGCCCAGCTGCACGCCCAGGCGCGGCAGCACGGGCAGCGAATGATGGTCGTCCCACCAGCCGATCGCGGCCACCAGCACGGTGCCCAGCGCAAAGGCCAGCGCCACCTGCCACGGCCACGCCGGCGCGAACAGCAGCAGCGCCCACGGCGAGGTCGCCAGCACGGCGGCCACCATGCCGATGCCGCCGCCGCGCGGGGTGGGAATGGAATGCGAGCGGCGCTGGCCGGGGTGGTCGAGCATGCCGCGCCAGCGCGCATAGGCGATCGCGGCGAGCACGATCAGCAAGGCAAGGATGAGCGAGGCCAGCACCATTCCTGAGGCCAGCACGAGGGGCGTCATCATCGCGGCCTCACTCGTTGGCGACGCCGTGGATCGGCCGGATCGTGCTCCAGCTCTTGCAGCTGGGGCATTGCCAGTGGTGGGCCTTGGCGCCGAAGCCGCAGCGGCTGCAGCGGTACATGGCCTGGCCTTCCAGCAGCTTCTTGGTGAGGTCGCGCAGGATCAGGAAGTTCTCGCGCGCCTCGCCTTCGACCTTGTCCATGGTGGCGTCGATCAGCGCCATCAGGCCGCGCACCGAAGGACGCTGGCGCAGCTGCGAGGTGAGGAAGTCGATCGCGGTGCGCTCGCCGTCGCGCTGCTGGTACAGGCGGGTGAGCGCGAGCACCGGCGAGATGCCGTGGTAGCGCTCCAGGATGTCGCGCAGGAAACGCTCGGCGCGTTCCATCTGCTGCGAGCGCGCGTAGCTGTTGAGCAGCGGCGGCAGGATTTCCGGCACGAAGGCGATATCCGCTTCCACCGCCGCCTCGTAGGCCTCGATGGCCTTGCCGTGCTCGCCCTCTTCCGCATGCAGGCGGCCGGTGAGCATGAAGGCGCGCACGCTGTCGTGCTGGCAGGCGAAGGCCTGGCGCAGGTACTCGCGGGCGTCCTGGCGCGCGCCGTGCTGGCGGGCCTGCTCGGCCAGTTCGCAATAGAACTGCGCGATCATGCCGGCCTCGTCTTCGCCGGTCATGGCTTCGAGGCGGCGCGCGTGTTCGATCGCCTTGTGCCAGTCGCGCTCGTGCTGGTAGATCGCGATGAGGTGGCGCAGCGCGGACGGCGCGTGCGCATCCATCGCCACCAGGTCGGAGAACAGCGTTTCGGCGCGGTCGAGCAGACCGGCGCGCATGTAGTCCTCGCCCAGTTCCAGCAGCGCGACGGTCTTCATCGCATCGGACAGGCCCGGACGCGAGACCAGATGCTGGTGCAGGCGGATCGCGCGATCCACTTCGCCGCGGCGGCGGAACAGGTTGCCCAGGGCGAGATGCGTTTCCACCGTGTCGCGGTTGTATTCCGCCAGGCGCAGGAACACTTCGATGGCCTTGTCCTGCTCCTCGTTGAGCAGGTAGTTCAGGCCGCGGAAGTAGTCGGAGGAAAGCTCGCTGACCTGCGCGCCCGAGCGTTTCGCTCCGGCGCTCCGGGCGGTCCACCAGCCACTGATGAAGGCGACCGGGATCAGCAGGGCCAGCACATAGAGGGCGATCATGCGTCGGCGGGGAGCTTGGAATCCGTGCCGCGGGCGCTCTGCCGGCGCTGGCGGCGATGCCGCGCGCTGGTGCCCAGCCATGCCGTCAGCCCGCCCAGCAGCCAGCCCACGGCCATCGCGGCGAGCAGGGCCGCGCCCTTGGGCAGCTGGAAGCGTGCGAAGCCGAGGTCGTAGCCGACGAGGTCGGCGTTGAGCGCGCCCAGCGCCACGCCGGCGGCGATGAAGAGCAGGAGAACGAGCGTGACGATCAATCGCATGCCCGGGACTTTAACCGATTGATGCCTACCGGCACAGGCGTCCGCGAGGCCAGTGTTCATGCGGTGTGCGCAGGTTTTCGCATTCACGACGCACAGACAAAAAAGAAGGCAGGACCGGCTCGACGCCGCCTGCCTCCATCGCTTGCCTGGCCTGAAGCCTTCAGGCCGCGGAAGCCGCTTCCGCTTCGGCCAGGGCCTGGTTGACGCGTTCGCGCAATTCCTTGCCCGGCTTGAAATGCGGCACGTGCTTGCCCGGCAGGGCCACCGCTTCGCCGGTCTTGGGATTGCGGCCCATGCGCGGCGGACGGTAGTGCAGCGCGAAGCTGCCGAAACCGCGGACTTCGATGCGTTCGCCGTGGGAAAGCGCGTTGCTCATCTGCTCGATGACGCTCTTGACGGCCAGTTCGACGTCGCTGAAGGCCAGATGGGTCTGGCGCCGTGCCAGCGCTTCGATCAATTCGGATTTGGTCATGGGTCCCCAATGTCCGTGACGATGGAACCACGGGGCGGCGAGCGCCGCCCCGTGTCTTGCGTGTGTTGCTTAGTCGGCCTTGTTCAGCTGCTCTTTCAGCAGGGCGCCGAGCTTGGTGGTACCGCCGGAAGCCGACGAGTACTCCTGCATCGCGTCCTGCAGGTCTTCTTCATCCTTGGCGCGGATGGAGAGCTGCAGCTGGCGACCCTTGCGGTCCATGCCGGTGAACTTGGCTTCGACCTTGTCGCCCACCTTCAGGTGCTGGGTGGCGTCGTCGATGCGCTCCTTGGCGATGTCGTTGGCGCGGATGTAACCCTCCACGCCCTCGCCCAGGTCGATCACCGCACCCTTCGCGTCGACTTCCTTCACGGTACCGTTGACGATGGTGCCGCGCGGGTTGGTCGCCATGAACTGGCCGAACGGGTCCTGCTCCATCTGCTTGATGCCGAGGGAGATGCGCTCGCGCTCCGGATCCACCGCCAGCACCACGGCCTCGATCTCGTCGCCCTTCTTGAAGTTGCGCACGAGGTCTTCGCCGGTGCCCTGCCAGGAGATGTCGGACAGGTGGACCAGGCCGTCGATGCCGCCGTCCAGGCCGATGAAGATGCCGAAGTCGGTGATCGACTTGATCTGGCCCGACACCTTGTCGCCCTTCTTGTGCATGGCGGCGAAGGCTTCCCACGGGTTCGAGCGGGTCTGCTTGATACCCAGCGAGATGCGGCGACGCTCTTCATCCACGTCCAGCACCATCACTTCGGTCTCGTCGCCGACCTGCACCACCTTGGCCGGGTTGACGTTCTTGTTGGTCCAGTCCATCTCGGACACGTGGACCAGGCCTTCCACGCCCGGCTCGATCTCGACGAAGCAGCCGTAATCGGTGACGTTGGAGACCTTGCCGAACAGGCGGCTGCCGACCGGGTAGCGGCGGGCGATGGCGACCCACGGGTCGTCGCCCAGCTGCTTCAGGCCCAGCGACACGCGGTTGCGCTCGCGGTCGTACTTCAGCACGCGCACGTCCAGCTCGTCGCCGACGTTGACGACTTCGGACGGGTGGCGCACGCGCTTCCACGCCATGTCGGTGATGTGCAGCAGGCCGTCGATACCGCCCAGGTCCACGAACGCGCCGTAGTCGGTGAGGTTCTTGACCGTGCCCTTCACCACCGCGCCTTCGGTCAGGCGCTCAAGCAGCTTCTCGCGCTCCTCGGAGAACTCGGTCTCGACGACGGCGCGGCGGCTGACGACCACGTTGTTGCGCTTGCGGTCCAGCTTGATGATCTTGAACTCGAGGTCCTTGCCCTCGAGGTACACCGGGTCGCGGACCGGGCGCACGTCGACCAGGGAACCCGGCAGGAACGCGCGGACGTCCTTGATGTCGACGGTGAAACCGCCCTTGACCTTGCCGGAGATCTTGCCGGTGATGGTCTCTTCCTTCTCGAAGGCGGCTTCCAGGTCGTCCCACACCATGGAACGCTTGGCCTTCTCGCGGGAGAGCTTGGTCTCGCCGAAGCCGTCTTCCAGCGCGTCGAGAGCGACCTTCACTTCGTCGCCCACCTGCACCTCGAGCGTGCCGCTCTCGTCCTTGAACTGCTCGATCGGGACGATGCCTTCGCTCTTGAGGCCGGCGTTGATGACCACGACGTCGTTGCGGATTTCCACAACGATGCCGCTGACGATCGCGCCCGGCTTCAGCTTGGAGATGGCCTGTTGGCTCTGTTCAAACAGCTCGGCAAAACTTTCAGTCATGTTGATTCCAGAAATGAGAAAAGGCCTGCTCCACCGCGCGCATGGGAAAGTTTGCGCAATGTGGATCGGCCCACCGGTTGTGGGTGTCTACAGAGGAGGATCCCCTTCGGCACCGTTGACCAAAACCCCGCTCGAGGCGGGGCGCCTTGATGCCTTCGCGCAGCCCTAGGGCTGCAGGACGGCAAGTACTTTCGCGACGACGTCGTCGATGCCCATGCCGGTGGTATCCACCAGGACCGCATCGTCGGCGGGCTTGAGCGGCGCGACGGTCCGGGAGGCATCCCTGGCATCGCGCGCTTCAATCTCTCGCTGAAGGCCGGAGAGTGTAACGCTGAGACCCTTTGCTTTCAACTGTTTATAGCGCCTTTTCGCCCGTTCGGCGGCGCTGGCGGTCAGGAACACCTTGTAGGGGGCGTCCGGGAAGATCACGGTGCCCATGTCGCGCCCGTCGGCGACCAGGCCCGGCGCCTTGCGGAAGCCCAGCTGCAGGTCGACCAGGGCAGCCCGCACCGAGGGGATCGAGGCGATGGCCGAGGCCGCCGCGCCGGCGGTCTCGGTGCGCAGTTCGTCGGTGGCGTCGTGGCCGTTGACCAGCACGTGGGTGTCGCCGCCGTCCGGGGCGGCCTGGAAGCGGATCTTCACGTGCTGGGCGCAGCGGGTCACAGCCTCGGCGTCGGACAGGTCCAGCCCTTCCATGCCGGCGGCGTAGCCGACCGCGCGGTAGAGCGCGCCGGAATCGAGCAGGCGCCAGCCCAGGTGCTCGGCCACCAACCGGCTGATGGTGCCTTTCCCGGATCCCGAGGGCCCGTCGATGGTCAGCACGGGAACGGGGGTCGAGGGACTCATGGGGGCTCCGGCGGCGGGCAAACCACTATGTTAACGCGTTGACCCCACCCGGAGCGCATGCTATCTAGCCGGCCGCCTCCGTCCTGCCGCGTGCCCAAGCCCATCCATGAGCGACGATCTTCAAAGCGAGTTCCAGCAAGCCGCCGAGGACGTCCAGGGGCTGGGCGAGCGCCCGGACAACGACACCCTGCTCAAGCTCTACGCCCTCTACAAGCAGGGTTCGGAGGGCGACGTGCACGGCACCGTGCCCGGCTTCTTCGACTTCGTCGGCACCGCCAAGTACGAGGCCTGGGCCAAGCTGCGCGGCAGTTCCCGCGAAGACGCCATGCGCCGCTACATCGCCCTGGTACGCCAGCTGCTCGCCTGAGCCTTGCTTTTGAGCCCGCCCAGCGGGCACATTCATACGACCGTTTGAACCGACCGGGCCGTATGGACTACCCCCACCTCTTCGCACCGCTCGACCTGGGCCACACCACCCTGCCCAACCGCATCCTGATGGGCTCGATGCATACGGGCCTGGAGGACAAGGCCGCCGACTACGACAAGCTCGCCGCGTATTTCGCCGAGCGCGCCCGCGGCGGCGTGGGGCTGATGGTCACCGGCGGCATCGCGCCCAGCATCGAAGGCTGGCTGAAACCCTTCGGCGGACGCCTGTCCATGCCCTGGCACGTGGCGCGGCACCGCAAGCTGACGCGGGCGGTGCAGGCGGAAGGCGGCAAGCTGTGCATGCAGATCCTGCATGCCGGCCGCTACGGCTATCACCCGCTGTCGGTGGCGCCTTCCAGGCTCAAATCCCCGATCACCCCGTTCACGCCGCGCGGCCTCTCTTCGCGCGGCGTCGAGCGCACCATCGCCGACTTCGTGCGCTGCGCGAAGCTGGCGCGCGAGGCCGGCTACGACGGCGTCGAGGTGATGGGTTCGGAGGGTTACCTGATCAATCAGTTCCTGGCCGAGCGCACCAACCGCCGCAGCGACGGCTGGGGCGGCAGCGCGGCCGGGCGCATGCGTTTTCCGGTGGAGATCATGCGCCGCATGCGCGAAGCGGTGGGCCGCGATTTCATCATCATCTACCGCCTGTCGATGCTGGACCTGGTCGAGCAGGGCCAGGACTGGGGCGAGATCGTCACCCTGGCCAAGGCCGTCGAAGCCGCCGGCGCCAGCATCATCAACACCGGCATCGGCTGGCACGAGGCGCGCATCCCGACCATCGTCACCAGCGTGCCGCGCGCCGGCTTTGCGTGGGTGACGCGCAAGCTCAAGGGCGAGGTCGGCATTCCGCTGATCACCACCAACCGCATCAACATGCCCGACGTGGCCGAGCGCATCCTGGCCGGGGGCGATGCCGACATGGTGTCGATGGCGCGGCCGCTGCTGGCCGATCCGGAGTGGGCGAAGAAGGCCGCCACCGGGCGCGCCGACCGCATCAACACCTGCATCGCCTGCAACCAGGCCTGCCTCGACCACGTGTTCCAGAACAAGCGCGCCAGCTGCCTGGTGAATCCGCGCGCCTGCCACGAAACCGAACTGCCGATCACCCCGGCCGCGCAGCGCAAGCGCATCGCCGTGGTCGGCGCAGGCCCCGCCGGCATGGCCTGCGCCAGCACCTTGGCGGAGCGCGGGCACGAAGTGACCCTGATCGACCGGGCCGAGGAGATCGGCGGCCAGTTCAACTATGCGAAGCGGATTCCCGGCAAGGAGGAATTCCACGAGACGCTGCGCTATTTCCGCCATCGCCTGGCGGATCTCGGCGTGAGCCTGCGCCTGCGCACCAGGGCAGACGTCGAGGCGCTGCGCGGCTATGACGAGGTGGTGATCGCCACCGGCATCGCGCCGCGCAAGGTGGCCTTCCCCGGCAGCGACGATGCGCGCGTGCTGAGCTATCTGGACGTGCTCGCGCACAACCGTCCCGTCGGCCAGCGCGTGGCCATCATCGGCGCCGGCGGCATCGGCTTCGACGTGGCGGAATTCCTGGCCGAGCATGCGCCCTCCCCGACCACCGACGTGCTGCGCTGGACGCGCGAATGGGGCGTGGACATGCGGCTCGACGCGCGCGGTGGACTGCTGGCCGCGGCGCCGGAAAAACCCGCGCGGCAGATCTGGCTGATGCAGCGCTCCGAAGGCCGCCCCGGCGCGCGCCTCAACAAGACCACCGGCTGGGTGCACCGCGCCACGCTGAAGAACAAGCAGGTGGCGATGCTGGGCGGCGTCAGCTACGACCGCCTCGACGAGGCCGGCCTGCACATCACCGTCGGCGGCAAGCCGCAGCTGCTGCCGGTCGACCACGTCGTGGTCTGCGCCGGCCAGGAGCCGCTGCGCGAACTCGCCGACGCCCTGCTCGCCGCCGGCATCAGCGCGCACGTGATCGGCGGCGCCGACGTGGCGGCCGAACTGGATGCGAAGCGCGCGATCGCCCAGGGCACGCGCCTGGCCAGCACCCTCTGAGGGGCTGGTCAGTCGCGTTTCCGGGGAGCAGAAAAGAAAGCGCCCCGCTAGACGACGCGTCGATAGCGGGCCAGGGGGAGGGGGCCGGGTATCGCGGGGGTAGCGTCGCTGCGGGGCGAGGGTCGCCGCCACCTGGGGGGAGGGGACGGTGGCGGGACGAACGGAAGCATAGGTTCGACAGACCGCATCGGCCAATATATATTTCGGACGATTCTTATATGTAAACCCTATATGTTCGATTTCCGCCAGCTCCGCTACTTCGTCGCCGTGGCCGAGGAACTCAGCTTCACCCGGGCCTCGCAACGCCTGCATATCTCCCAGCCGCCGCTGTCGCAGCAGATCCAGGCGCTGGAAGCGGACCTGGGCGTGCGCCTGCTCGACCGCGACAAGCGCAACGTGGCCCTGACCGAACCCGGCCGCGTGTTCCTGGAGCAGGCCCGGCAGATCCTGGCCAAGGCCGACGAGGCGCGCAGCCAGGTCTCGCAGGCCGCGGCGGGCTTCAGCGGGCAGCTGCGACTGGCCTACACCGTGTCGGTGACCTTCCACCCTTCCCTGCCCCAGACCCTGCTGCGCTACGGGCGCCACGCGCCGCACGTGCGGGTGATCCTCAGCGAGATGTATACCGAGCCGCAGTTCGCCGCCCTGCTGGCCGGCGAGCTGGACGTAGGCTTCGTGCGCGACCTGCCCAGGCACGAGGCGGACACCCACACGCTGCGCATCGACGAGATCGACCGCGAACCCCTGCTGCTGGCCCTGCCCTCCGAGCATCCGCTGGCCGCGCGCCGCAAGATCTGGCTGCGCGAAGTGGCCGACGCCCCCTTCGTGGTGCAGCCGCGCGAGCTGGCCGCCACCCTGTACGACCGCCTGACCCTGATCGCCGCCAAGGCCGATTTCCACCCGCTGATCCGCCAGCACGCCCAGCAGATCAACGGCTTGCTGATGCTGGTGGCCGCCGGCATGGGGCTGGCGCTGATTCCCGCCTCGATGTGCTCGGTGGCCCTGGCCGGGGTCAGCTACGTACAGCTGGAAGACCCGGACGCCTACATGCTGCTGGCCGTGGCCAGCCGCCGCGACGACGCCTCCCCGGTGCTGGCCCAGTTCCTATCCCTGGTGGCCGAGGCGCGCTCCGTACCGAATTTGTTGTGAGGACGTACTTGTTCCAGGGCAATCAAGCAGCTACACTTGCGAGCTTGTCTTTTCCCGTTAGTGTCAGGAGCTGGCCGTGAAGGTGCTTTCCTCTTTGAAGTCCGCCAAGCAGCGGCACCGTGACTGCAAGGTTGTGCGCCGTCGCGGCAAGGTGTTCGTGATCTGCAAGAGCAACCCGCGTTTCAAGGCCCGTCAGCGCTGAGTTTCAGCCGCGACGAGTCATAAAAAGGGCCGCATCAGCGGCCCTTTTTTATTGCCTGGGTTTCGTAGCACGTAGGTTGGGGTGAGCCGCAGGCGAACCCCAACATCGCAGACTTCACACGTGTCGTACTGTTGGGGTTCGCCTGCGGCTCACCCCAACCTACGGCGCTCGATCAGTTGTAGCGCACCCCGGTGATCACATACCGCTTCGTCCCGTTCGGCGCCTGGAACTCGAAGCTGTCGTCCGCGCTCTTGCCGATCAGCGCGCGGGCGATCGGCGAAGACACCGCGATCAGGCGCTGTTTGATGTCCGCCTCCAGGTCGCCGACGATCTGGTAGGTCACCGCCTCGCCACTGTCCTCGTCCTCCAGGTCCACGATGGCGCCGAACACCACGCGCGAACCGGGATTGAGACGGGTGACGTCGATCACCTCGGCGGTGGACAGCGCGGCTTCGAGTTCGGCGATGCGTCCCTCGGTGAAGCTCTGCTGCTCGCGCGCCGCGTGGTACTCGGCGTTTTCCTTCAGGTCGCCGTGCGCGCGCGCCTCGGCGATGGCCGCGATGATGCGCGGCCGGTCCACGGACTTCAGCCGTTCCAGTTCCGCGCGCAGGCGCTCGGAACCCAGTTTGGTGATAGGGGCGCGACTCATGCTGTGAGCTCCTTGTGCAGCTCCTGCAAGCTGTGCACTTCACCGGCGCCGTGGTAGTCCAGCGAATGCACCAGTGCACGGGCACCGGCGACGGTGGTTGAGTAGGTGACGCGATGCTGCAGGGCTTCGCGGCGGATCGAGAACGAGTCGGCGATCGCCTGCTTGCCCTCGGTGGTGTTGACGATATAGACGATCTCGCCGTTCTTGATCAGGTCGACGATATGCGGGCGGCCTTCGGCCACCTTGTTGATGCGCTCGCAGGCCACGCCATGCCCGGCCAGGTACGCGGCCGTGCCTTCGGTGGCGACCAGGCTGAAACCGCGCGACACGGCGTCCTTGGCCACCGGCAGCAGGCGGTCCTTGTCGGCATCGCGTACCGACACGAACACCTTGCCCTTGGGCGGCGTCTTGATGCCGGCGGCGTCGTGGCCGCGCGCGAAGGCGGCGCCGAAGCTGCGGCCCACGCCCATCACCTCGCCGGTGGAACGCATCTCGGGGCCGAGGATCGGGTCCACGTTCTGGAACTTCAGGAACGGGAAGATCGCTTCCTTCACCGAGTAGTACGACGGGATCACTTCCTTGGTGGTGCCCTGCGCGGTCAGCGTGCGGCCGGCCATGGCGCGCGCGGCGATCTTGGCCAGCGGCACGCCGGTGGCCTTGGACACGAACGGCACCGTGCGCGAGGCGCGCGGATTCACTTCCAGGATGAACACGGTATCGCCCTGGATGGCGAACTGCGTGTTCATCAGGCCGATCACCTTCAGCTCCCTCGCCATCAGCGCGGACTGGCGGCGCAGCTCGTCCTGCACTTCCTTGGAGAGCGAATACGGCGGCAGCGAGCAGGACGAGTCGCCGGAATGCACGCCGGCCTCCTCGATGTGCTCCATGATGCCGCCGACCAGCACGTTGCCTTCGGCGTCGGCGATGATGTCCACGTCCACCTCGACCGCGTGGTCGAGGAAGCGGTCCAGCAGCACCGGCGAATCGTTGGAGACCTGCACCGCCTCGCGGATGTAGCGCGAGAGATCGGCATCGCCGTAGACGATTTCCATCGCGCGGCCGCCCAGCACGTAGCTCGGGCGCACCACCAGCGGGTAGCCGATCTCGCGCGCCAGCGCCAGCGCCTCGTCGGCGTTGCGCGCGGTGCGGTTCGGCGGCTGCTTCAGGCCGATCTTCTCGATCATCTGCTGGAAGCGCTCGCGGTCCTCGGCCAGGTCGATCGAGTCCGGCGAGGTGCCGATCACCGGCGCGCCGGCCGCTTCGAGCGCGCGCGCCAGCTTCAGCGGGGTCTGGCCGCCGTACTGCACGATCACGCCCTTGGGTTTTTCAAGGTCCACGATCTCCAGCACGTCTTCCAGCGTCAGCGGCTCGAAGTACAGGCGGTCGGAGGTGTCGTAGTCGGTGGACACGGTTTCCGGGTTGCAGTTGACCATGATGGTCTCGAACCCGTCCTCGCGCAGCGCCAGCGCCGCATGCACGCAGCAGTAGTCGAACTCGATGCCCTGGCCGATGCGGTTCGGACCGCCGCCCAGCACCATGATCTTGTCGCGGCTGGTGGGGTTGGCTTCGCACTCTTCCTCGTAGGTCGAGTACATGTAGGCCGTGGTGGTGGCGAATTCGGCGGCGCAGGAATCCACGCGCTTGTACACCGGGCGCACGCCCAGGGTACGGCGCAGGTGGCGCACGGCGGCTTCGTCGGTGCCGGTCAGTTCCGCGATGCGCGCGTCGGAGAAGCCCATGCGCTTCAACTCGCGCATGCGCAGTGCGTCCAGCGCGCTGATGCCCTGCGCCTGCACTTCGTTCTCGGTCAGCACGATGTCCTCGAACGCGGCGAGGAACCACGGATCCACGCGGCTGAGGCCGTACACCTCTTCCAGCGACAGGCCGGCGCGGAACGCGTCGCCCAGGTGGAACACGCGGTCCGGGCGCGGCTCGCGCAGCTCGCGCTTGAGCGCGGCCAGGCCTTCGTCGCTGGTGAAATCCACGCCGGTCGGGTTCAGGCCGGTCTTGCCGATCTCCAGGCCGCGCAGCGCCTTCTGCAGCGACTCGTGGAAGGTGCGGCCCATCGCCATCACCTCGCCCACCGACTTCATCTGCGTGGTCAGGCGCGCATCGGCCGAGGGGAATTTCTCGAAGGCGAAGCGCGGAATCTTGGTGACCACGTAGTCGATGGTCGGCTCGAACGAGGCCGGGGTGAGGCCGCCGGTGATGTCGTTCTTGAGCTCATCCAGCGTGTAGCCCACGGCCAGCTTCGCCGCGATCTTGGCGATCGGGAAGCCGGTGGCCTTGGAGGCCAGCGCCGAGGAGCGCGACACGCGCGGGTTCATCTCGATCACCACCACGCGGCCGTCCTCGGCATTGATGCCGAACTGCACGTTGGAGCCGCCGGTGTCCACGCCGATCTTGCGCAGCACGGCGATCGAGGCGTCGCGCAGGCGCTGGTATTCCTTGTCCGTAAGCGTCTGCGCCGGCGCCACGGTGATCGAGTCGCCGGTGTGCACGCCCATCGGATCGAGATTTTCGATCGAGCACACGATGATGCAGTTGTCCGCCTTGTCGCGGACCACTTCCATCTCGAATTCCTTCCAGCCCAGCACCGATTCCTCGACGAGGATTTCGTGCACGGGCGAGAGATCGAGGCCGCGCCTGGCGATCTCCTCGAATTCTTCCTTGTTGTAGGCGATGCCGCCGCCCGAACCGCCGAGGGTGAAGCTGGGGCGGATGATGGTGGGGAAGCCCACCTTGGCCTGGATGTCCAGCGCCTGCTCGAAGGTCTTGGCCACCTCGGCCTTGGGGCATTCCAGGCCGATGTCCTTCATGGCGATGCGGAACAGCTCGCGGTCCTCGGCCATGCGGATGGCTTCGCGCGAGGCGCCGATCAGTTCCACGCCGTACTTTTCCAGCACGCCGTTGTCGGCCAGGTCCAGCGCGCAATTGAGGCCGGTCTGGCCGCCCATGGTGGGCAGCACCGCGTCGGGGCGCTCCTTGGCGATGATGCGTTCCACCGTCTGCCAGTTGATCGGCTCGATGTAGACCGCGTCGGCGGTTTCCGGGTCGGTCATGATCGTGGCGGGGTTGGAGTTCACCAGGATCACCCGGTAGCCCTCTTCCTTCAGCGCCTTGCAGGCCTGCGCGCCGGAGTAGTCGAACTCGCAGGCCTGGCCGATCACGATCGGGCCGGCGCCGATGATCAGGACGCTCTTGATGTCTGTGCGCTTGGGCATCTCAGCGGGACTCCTGCATCAGCTGGGCGAAACGTTCGAAGAGGTAACCGATGTCGTGCGGGCCGGGGCTGGCTTCCGGGTGGCCCTGGAAGCAGAACGCCGGGCGGTCGGTGAGCGCGAAGCCCTGCAGCGAGCCGTCGAACAGCGAGCTGTGGGTGACGCGCACGTTGGCCGGCAAGGTGGCCGGGTCGACCGCGAAGCCGTGGTTCTGCGAGGTGATCAGCACGCGGCCGTCGTCGTGGTCCTTCACCGGATGGTTGGCGCCGTGATGGCCGAACTTCATCTTCAAGGTCTTGGCGCCCAGCGCCAGGCCCATGATCTGGTGGCCCAGGCAGATGCCGAACAGCGGGATCTTCGCGTCCAGGAATTCGCGCGTGGCGGCCACCGCGTAATCGCAGGCCGCCGGGTCGCCGGGGCCGTTGGACAGGAACACGCCGTCCGGCTTCATCGCCAGCACCTCGGCGGCGGGCGTCTGCGCCGGCACCACGGTGATGTCGCAGCCCTGCGCGGCGAGCAGGCGCAGAATGTTGAACTTCACGCCGTAGTCGTAGGCCACCACCTTGAAGCGCGTGGCCGGCTGTTCGAAGGCCTGGCGGTCCAGATCGTAGGTGCCTTCCTTCCAGGCGTAGGGACTGGTCACGCTGACCACCTTGGCCAGGTCCATGCCGTTGAGGCCCGGGAAGGCGCGCGCCTTGGCCAGCGCGGCCTCGGCGTCGGCGTGCTCGCCGGCGACGATGCAGCCGGCCAGCGCGCCCTTGTCGCGCAGGATGCGGGTAAGGCGGCGGGTGTCGATGCCGGCGATCGCCACGATGCCCAGGCGCTTGAGGTAGTCCGGCAGGCTCTCGGTGCTGCGCCAGTTGCTCGCGCGGCGCGGCACGTCACGCACGATCAGGCCGGCGGCGTGCACGGCCAGCGACTCAGCGTCCTCGGCGTTGACGCCGGTGTTGCCGATGTGCGGATAGGTCAGGGTGACGATCTGACGCGAGTACGAGGGATCGGTGAGGATCTCCTGGTAGCCGGTCATGGCGGTGTTGAAGACCACTTCGCCAACGGTTTCACCAGTCGCACCCACGGCCTGGCCGTGAAATACGCTGCCGTCTTCGAGGGCAAGCAGAGCGGGAATAGGCATGGAGGGGGCCGCCTTTTAGGTGCAGCAAAGTCCGCAAGCCGCTACCAGCTGGCTTGTGGACCTTGGTCGAGGAAAGTCTTTGGGCGGGTCGCAATGATAGGTGCGAAGGCCTGTTCTGTCCACCGATCTCTACCGCTGACACCGCCGTGAACGTGGCGTGTTCTTGTCCGCCGGACGACAGGACAGGCGCTACACTAGCGCCCGTTCCAAAGGAGATGCACACGCCCATGAGCGCCGCCGTTCTGCTCGATCCTGCCCGCCTCGACCGACCGGACACGGATATCAGGCTGGAGCCCTTCCCGTTCCTGATCGCCCACGGGCAGCTGCCGGACGAGTCGCGCACCGACCTGGAACGCGATTTCCCGCGCTACGCCAGCGCCGGTTTCTTTCCCTACGACGCCAGCGACTGCGGCCCCACCGTCAACGCCCTGGTCGAGCGCCTGACCACGCCGGAATTCGCCGGCGCGATCGGCAAGCGCCTAGGGATAGAGAACCTGGGCCAGTACCCCACCCTGGTCACCCTGTGCCGCTCGCTCAACAAGCGCCACGGCACCATCCACACCGACAGCAAGTCCAAGGTCGCCACCGCCCTGCTCTACCTCAACACGCAGTGGCCGGACACCAGCGACGGCTGCCTGCGCTTCCTGGGCAGCATCGACAATATCGACGACATCGTCGCGCCCGAACTCAAGCCGCTGTACGGCGAGTTCGCGGTGTTCAAGCGCTGCGACAACTCCTTCCACGGCCACCTGCCCTACGAGGGCGAGCGCCGGGTGATCCAGGTGGCCTGGCTCACCAGCGAGGAGGAAAAGCTGCGCAAGACCAAGCGCGGCAAGTTCGCCCGCGCCTTCAAGAAGCTGTTCGGCTCGCTCGACCGCAAGCTCGGCGCGGACCGCGACCGCAACGCAGCGCACCGGGACTGAGCGCCCCGCGCGGCTTGCCGCAATGAAAAGCGCCGGCCGCAAGCCGGCGCTTTTTTTGGTTCACGCGGCGAAATGCCAGGCCACGTACAGCGCGAACACGCCGTACAGGCCGCCCACCGGCACGATCCAGCGCGCATCCACGCGGCCGCGGCGGAACAGCCACCACAGCGCGATCACCGCCACGCCGGTCAGCACGCCGGCCACCATCAGTGGCGCATCGAACAGCCAGGGCGTGGCGAAGATCGCCAGCGCGCTGGGAATGGTGGCCTGGATCATCATGGCGCCGGAGATATTCGCCAGCGCCAGCCGCTCCTTGCCCTGGCGCACCCAGATCAGCGCATTCACCGTCTCCGGCAGCTCGGTCGCCACCGGGCTCAGCACCAGCGCCACCAGGTGCGGCGACAGCTGCAGGGCCAGGCCGATCGCCTCGATCTGCTTGACGAAGGTATGCGAGGCGAAGGCGATTACCAGCAGCGCCAGCGTGGTCTGCAGCAGCACGCGCGACAGCGCGGGGTCCAGCGCCTTGGGCTGGAATTTCAGCGGCTCCAGTTCCTCTTCTTCCGGCGCGGTGTCGGCGTTCTGCAGCTCGCGCCACACGTACAGGCCGTACGCGGCCAGGAACAGCACGCCCAGCCAGGGCTTCCACGCGAACGCGATCAGGCCCAGGCCGCACTTGACCACGAAGATGCCGAGGAACCAGCCCTGGTCGCGCGCCAGGCGTCCGTGCTCCACGCGCACCAGGTTGTCGGTGCGCTGCAGCCGGCGGCGATTGGCCCACAAGGCCAGGCCGACCACCGCATAGGCGATCGTCGCCAGCACCAGCGGGCCGCCCAGCGCGGCGCCGACGCCGATGTCCTTCTGCTCGGGCGTGCGGCCCAGCACCACCGCGACGAAGGTGACGGCGCTTTCCGGCAGCGCCGTGCCGAACGCGGCCAGCACGGTGCCGGTGGCGGTGGCGCCGAGGTTGAGCTTGCGCCCGAACCACTCGACGCCGTTGACGAAGTATTCGCAGGCGACGTAGATCGCGCCGGCCGAGAGCAGGAACAGGAAGGCGGTGAGCATGGGCTTCGAATCCTAGGCCGGGCGAGCGGATAACCGATGGCAACGACGCACCTCGCCCGGCCGGGCAAGCGCGTCGCGCCAAAGGTCTCGCCGGGCATGCGGCCACCGTGACCGGTAGCGGCTGCCATTCGCGCCATGAAGCCGAAGCTTCAAGTCTGTTGACGCGAATTCCTCTGGTGGTGGAAGCGAAGCTTCCGGGAGCGAGGATGGCTACTCCCCAATGACAACGGGCGGCATGGTAGCGGCGCCGCCGGGCCGCAGCAAGCCGCTCAGCGCCGCAGGCGCTCGGACAACATGGTGTCGATGTCCCAGGCGCCGGGCTGGCGGCCGGCCAGCCAGTGCGCGGCTTCGATGGCGCCGCGGGCGAAGATCGAGCGGTCGGTGGCGCGGTGATTAAGTTCCACCCGCTCGCCCTGCCCGATCATCCACACCTCGTGCTCGCCGACGATGTCGCCGCCGCGCACCACGGCAAAGCCGATGCTGCCGTGCTCGCGCGGACCGGTGGTGCCTTCGCGGGCGTAGACGGCGCTGTCGCTCAAGGACAGGTTTCGTCCGGCAGCCGCCGCTTCGCCCAGCGCCAGCGCAGTGCCGGAGGGCGCGTCCACCTTGCGGTTGTGGTGGGCTTCGAGAATGTCCAGGTCCCAGTCCGGCAGGGCCGCCGCGGCTTCGCGCACCAGGCGGCGCAGCACGGCCACGCCGAGGCTGAAGTTGGCGGCGCGCAGTACGGGGATCTCGTGCGTGGCGGCGGCGAGTTGATCCTGCAGCGCCTGATCCAGCCCCGTGGTGCCGGTGACCAGGGCGATCCCGTGCGCACGGCAGTGCGCAAGCGCGGCGCCGAGACCAGCGGGGCCGCTGAAATCGATCGCCACCTCCGGCGCCACGGCCGGCCATTCGCGCGTGTAGCGCAGGCCTTCCTCGCCGGCATGCACCGGCTCGCCCAGCCGCGACGACGAGGCCAGCGCCGCCACCACCTCGAACCGGGCGTCGTCCTTCAGCAGGTCCAGCAAGGCGCGTCCCATGCGGCCCGTGGCGCCGACGACGGCGAGGCGGAGAGGACGGCTCATGCGGGAACTCCTGCGGACGGTGAAGCGGCGATGCTAGCGCCGGCACGCGCCGGCGCAACATCCCGACAAAGATCGGCTGTTACGACGTGACGCGCGACCAGAACTGCTTCACGCCATCCACCCAGGTCTTGGCGCGCGGCGTGTGCTGGTCGGCGTCGTCATGGGTGAAGGTGGCTTCCAGCTGCTCCATCAGCTCGCGCTGCTGCCTGGTCAGGCGCACCGGCGTTTCCACCACCACGTGGCAGATCAGGTCGCCCGTGCGCCCGCTGCGCACCGACTTCACGCCGCGGCCGCGCAGGCGGAACTGCTGTCCCGTCTGGGTTTCCGGCGGCACCTGGATCGACACCTCGCCTTCCAGCGTCGGCACCAGCAGCTCGGCGCCGAGCGCGGCCTGGCCGAAACGGATCGGCAGCTCGCAGTAAAGATCGTTGCCCTGGCGCTGGAAGATGGCGTGGTCGCGCACGTGCACTTCCACGTACAGGTCGCCGGCCTCGGCGCCCGCGCCGCCGGCTTCGCCCTGGCCGGTGAGGCGGATGCGGTCGCCCGTGTCCACGCCGGCCGGAATGCGCACCGACAGCGTGCGGTTTTCTTCCAGGCGGCCTTCGCCGCGGCAGGGGCGGCAGGGTTTCTCGATGGTCTGGCCGGCGCCGCCGCAATGCGGGCAGGTCTGCTGGATCGAGAAGATGCCGTTCTGCATGCGCACGCGGCCGTGGCCGTTGCAGGTGCGGCACTGCGCGGTCTTGCCGTCTTCGGAGCCGGAGCCGTTGCAGTGGTGGCAGTTCACCTGGGTCGGCACCTGGATGTTCTTCTCGACGCCGAACACGGCTTCCTCGAGATCCAGTTCCATCAGGTAGCGCAGGTCGGCGCCGCGGCGCGTGCGTCCGCGCCCGCCGCCGCCCATGCCGAAAATGTCGCCGAAGATGTCGCCGAAGATATCGCCCATGTCGCCGAAGCCGCCGGCGCCGCGCCCGCCCATGCCGCCTTCGAACGCGGCGTGGCCGTGCTGGTCGTACAGCGAGCGCTTCTGCGGATCGGACAGCACTTCGTAGGCCTCCTTGGCCTCCTTGAACTTCTCCTGCGCATGGGGATCGTCCGGACAGCGGTCCGGGTGGTACTTCATCGCCAGGCGGCGGAAGGACTTCTTCAGTTCGACCTCGGTCACCGTCCGTTCGACGTCGAGGATTTCGTAATAGTCGCGCTTGCTCATGCTGGTTTCCGACTTGGATCGCTGCTTTCCATGAATCGGCGGCGATCCATGACTCTCCTCACGAAACAGCCCGCGCCTCGGTTTCCCCAGGCGCGGGCTGCGTCAGATCGGCCATGACGGCCGCTCCATCACTTCTTGTCGTCGCCCTTCACTTCGGTGAACTCGGCATCGACCACGTCATCGGCCGCACCGGAAGCGCCGCCCTGCTGACCGGCCTGCGGACCGCCGGCACCGGCGCCCTGGGCCGCCGCGTTCAGCGCCTGCGCGGCCTGCTCCAGCTTCTCGATCTTCGCCTCGATCGCGGCCTTGTCGTCGCCGTCCTTCGCCTTCTCGAGCTCCGACAGCGCGCCTTCGATCGTGCTCAGCTGCTCGCCCGGCACCTTGCCGCCGTGCTCCTTCAGCGCGCTGCGCGTGGCATGCACCAGCTGGTCGGCCTTGTTGCGGGTGCTGACCAGTTCCTGGAACTTGCGGTCTTCTTCCTTGTTGGCCTCGGCGTCCGCGACCATGCGGGCGATCTCCTCCTCGGACAGGCCCGAGCCGGCCTTGATCTCGATCTTCTGTTCCTTGCCGGTCTTCTTGTCCTTGGCCGACACGTGCAGGATGCCGTTGGCGTCGATGTCGAAAGTCACTTCGATCTGCGGCATGCCGCGCGGCGCGGCATCGATGCCGGTGAGGTCGAACTTGCCCAGCGACTTGTTCGCGCTGGCGCGCTCGCGCTCACCCTGCAGCACGTGCACGGTCACCGCGGTCTGGTTGTCGTCGGCGGTGGAGAACACTTGCGAGGCCTTGGTCGGCACCGTGGTGTTCTTCTCGATCAGCTTGGTCATCACGCCGCCCATGGTCTCGATGCCCAGCGACAGCGGGGTCACGTCCAGCAGCAGCACGTCCTTGACCGAACCGCCCAGCACGCCGCCCTGGATCGCGGCGCCCACGGCCACGGCCTCATCGGGGTTGACGTCCTTGCGCGGCTCCTTGCCGAAGAAGTCCTTCACCGACTCCTGCACCTTGGGCATGCGGGTCTGGCCGCCGACCAGGATCACCTCGTCGATGTCCGAGACGCGCAGGCCCGCATCGTTCAGCGCGGTGCGGCAGGGTTCGATGGTGCGCTTGACCAGGTCTTCCACCAGCGCTTCGAGCTTGGCGCGGGTCAGCTTGATGTTGAGGTGCTTCGGACCCGAGGCATCGGCCGTGACGTACGGCAGATTCACTTCGGTCTGGTGGCTGGAGGACAGCTCGATCTTGGCGCGCTCGGCGGCGTCCTTCAGGCGCTGCAGGGCCAGCGGATCCTTGCGCAGGTCCATGCCCTGGTCCTTCTTGAACTCTTCCACCAGGTAGTCGATGACGCGCAGGTCGAAGTCTTCGCCGCCCAGGAAGGTGTCGCCGTTGGTGGCCAGCACCTCGAACTGCTTCTCGCCGTCGACGTCGGCGATCTCGATGATCGACACGTCGAAGGTGCCGCCGCCCAGGTCGTACACCGCGATCTTGCGGTCGCCGCCCTTCTTGTCCAGGCCGTAGGCCAGGGCCGCCGCGGTCGGCTCGTTGATGATGCGCTTCACTTCCAGGCCGGCGATCTTGCCGGCGTCCTTGGTGGCCTGGCGCTGGCTGTCGTTGAAGTAGGCCGGCACGGTGATCACCGCTTCGGTGACCGGCTCGCCGAGATAGTCCTCGGCGGTCTTCTTCATCTTCATCAGCACCTTCGCCGAGATCTCCTGCGGCGCCATCTTCTTGCCATCGGCGGTGCTGACCCAGGCGTCGCCGTTGTCGTGCGCGACGATGCCGTACGGCACGATGTGCAGGTCTTTCTGCACTTCGGCGTCGGTGAACTTGCGGCCGATCAGGCGCTTCACCGCGTAGAAGGTGTTCTTCGGGTTGGTCACGCTCTGGCGCTTGGCGGGCGCGCCCACCAGCACTTCGCCGTCCTTGGTGAAAGCGACGATCGAAGGCGTGGTGCGATCGCCTTCCGAGTTCTCGATGACCTTGGCCGTGCTGCCGTCCATGATGGCGACGCAGGAGTTGGTCGTACCCAGGTCGATGCCGATGATCTTGCCCATGTCTGTATGCTCCGAATCTCGATGCGGCCCCGCGGCCGCGATGTCTGGTCAAATGGGGCCCGGCTCAGGCGATTCAACGCGCCGGCGGACCCTTCTCTGGTGTTTTGAAGCTGTCGGCGTGGCCGCGTTCAGGCGGCCAAACCCAGGTCAGTCCTTGGCGACCGCGACCAGCGCGGGACGCAGCAGGCGGTCGTTCAGCACGTAGCCCTTCTGCAGCACGCTGACCACCGTGTTCGGCGCCTTGCCCGGCGCTTCCACCATGCTCACCGCGTGATGGCGCTCCGGATCCAGCGGCTGGCCGACCGGGTCGACCTGCACGAGGCCGTTGTTCTCGGCGATCTTCAGCAGCGACTTGAGCGTGAGCGCGATGCCCTCGCGCACGCTGGCCACGTCGCCGCCTTCCACCGTCAGGCCCATTTCCAGGCCGTCGTACACCGGCAGCAGCTCGTTGAGCAGCTTTTCGTTGGCGAAGCGGCGGGCCTGCTCCACGTCGCGGTGCAGGCGGCGGCGCTGGTTCTCGATCTCGGCCTTCTCGCGCAGCACGGTGTCGCGCAGCTCCGTGTTGGCGGCTTCGAGTTCGGCGACCCGGGCCTTCAAGGCCTCGAGTTCGGCGTGGGCCTGCGCGTCCGGCGCGTTGGCCTCGGGCGCCCCGCTGGGCACCTGCTGGTCGTTGTTCTGCATGAAAGACTCCAAAACCCAAACATGGCCGGCACGGCGTGCCGACCTCCCTACATTGCGCGGGTAACCCCGCCTCCCGTGGCGGTTATAAGGCCGTGGCGGCGCGATTCAAGGCGTCGCTCAGCACGCCGGCCGTGGCCTGCACGACCGGGATCACCCGCTCGTAGGCCATGCGGGTGGGGCCGATCACCCCGACCGCCCCCAGCACGCGCCCCTGGGTGCCGTAGGTGGCGGTGACCACGCTGCAGCCGTCCAGTGCCGCGAAGCCCGATTCCTCGCCGATGAACAGCCGCACGCCCGGCGCCCGGGCGCACACTTCCATCAGCTGCAGCAGCTCGTTTTTCTTCTGGAACGCCTCGAACAGCTCGCGCAGGCGCTCCAGGTTGGCCAGTTCGGCGTAGCCCATGAGGTTGGTCTGGCCGCTGACCAGCACGTCGTCGCTCTCGCTCTGCGGCGCGAACGAGGCGGCGGCGAGCTCCACCGTGCTGGACATCATCCGGTTCAGTTCGCTGCTGGCCTCGCGCAGCTCGCGCAGCAGGTGGGCGCGGATGTCGTCCAGGCGCAGCCCGGCGAAATGCGCATTGAGGTAATTGGCGGCCTGTTCCAGCTCGCCCGGGTCCAGCGGCTTGGCCAGCTGGATCACGCGGTTCTGCACCTGGTTGTCCGAGAACACCAGGATCACCAGCACGCGCGCCTCCGGCAGGGCCACGAAGTCGATATGGCGCAGCGGGAAATCCACCTGCCGCGGCACCGTGACCACGCCGGCGAAATGGGTCATGGCCGAGAGCAGGCTGGACACGTTGCCCAGCAGGTCGCGCGTGGTGGTGGGGCCGGCCGGCAGCTCGCGCTGCAGGCGGGCCATTTCCTCGTGCGGCAGCGGCTGCAGCTCGATCAGGCTGTCCACGAACAGGCGCAGGCCGCGCGGCGTCGGCACGCGGCCGGCCGAAGTGTGCGGCGAGGCGACCAGGCCGGCGTCTTCCAGGTCGGCCATGATGTTGCGGATGGTGGCGGGGCTGACGTCCAGCCCGGAGGAGCGCGACAGGGTGCGCGATCCCACCGGCTCGCCGTCGGCCAGGTACTGCGCGATCAGCGTGCGCAGCAGCCGCCGGGCGCGGATATCCAGGTCGTGGGCGAGAGGTCGTGACATGCGCGCTGTGGCAATCCGTGAGACGGCTAAGAAATAAGGTTTGGTCCGCTAGTTTGCAAGAAAACCGGACAGGCGGGGGCTGGTACCGGGGGCGTTCAGGCCCGCTCCTCCCCGCCGGGGTCTGCCTTTACAATCCTCCGACTCACCGACGCGATACCCCATGCTTACCTCGCTCTACGTCCGCCATTTCGCAGTAGTAGAAGAAGCCGAGATCGCCTTCGGCCCAGGCCTTACCGTGGTCAGCGGCGAGACCGGCGCCGGCAAGTCCCTGCAGGTCGACGCCCTGCTGCTGCTGGCCGGCGGCCGCGCCGACAGCGGCATGGTCCGCGCCGGCAGCGACCGCGCGGAACTGGCCGCCGAATTCGACCTGGCCGCCCTGCCCGAGGCGCGCGAATGGCTGCGCAGCGAGGAACTGGACGAAGAGGACGGCAGCTGCCGCCTGCGCCGGGTGATCCGCGCCGAGGGCAGCTCGCGCGCCTGGATCAACGGCCGTCCGGCCAGCGCCAGCCAGCTCGGCGAGCTGGCCACCCTGCTGGTGGAAATCCACGGCCAGCACGAGCACCAGGCCCTGCTCTCCCGCGCCCACCAGATGGCACTGCTGGACGCCTACGCCGGCCACGACGAACTGCTGGCCCAGGCCCGCGACAGCGCCGTGCAGTGGCGCGAGGCCGGCGCGCGCATCCGCAAGCTCAGCGGCGGCGAAGACCGCGAGCAGCGCCTGGAACTGCTGCGCCACGAGGCGGCGGAACTGGAGCAATGGGTGCTGGCCCCGGCCGAACTGGCGGAGCTGGAAGCCAGCCACAAGCGCCTGGCCAATGCCGGCCGGCTGGCCGAAGGCGCCTCCGGCGTGGCCGAGCTGATCGACGGCGACAGCGAGCTGGCGCTCAGCCGCGCCCTGGCCCGCGCCCACGCCGACCTGGACAAGCTGGCCGCCCTGGACGACCGCCTCGCCCCGCTGCTGCAGCTACTGGACGACGCCGCCATCCAGCTGGGCGAAGCCGCCGACGGCCTCAATCGCTACGCCCAGGACGTGGACCTGGACCCGGAGCGCTACACCGAGGTCGACACCCACCTCACCCGCCTGCACGAGCTCTCGCGCAAGCACCGCACGCCGGTGTCCGACCTGCACGAGAAAACCGCCGCCCTGCGCGCGGAACTCACCGAACTGGAAGGCGCCGGCGAAGCGCTGGAACAACTCGCCGCCCAGCGCGACCAGCTGCGCCGCGACTACGACGCCGCCGCCACCAGGCTGAGCAAGGCCCGCGCCGCGGCCGCCGCCAAACTGGGCAAGGAAGTCGGCGCGCTGATGTCGGAACTGGGCATGGCCGGCGGCCAGCTGGTGATCGAGCTGGAACCAGCCGGCAGCGACGAACCGGACCCGCAGGGCCGCGAACGCTGCGAGCTGCTGGTCAGCGCCAACCCCGGCCAGCCGCCGCGCCCGCTGCGCAAGGTGGCATCCGGCGGCGAACTGGCGCGCATCAGCCTGGCCATCGAAGTGGCCACGCTGGGCAAGGACACGGTCGGCACCATGGTGTTCGACGAAGTGGACACCGGCATCGGCGGCGCCGTCGCCGAAGTGGTCGGCCAGAAGCTGCGCGCCCTGGGCGGCCAGCGGCAGGTGCTGTGCGTCACCCATCTGCCGCAGGTGGCGGCGCAGGGCCATGCGCACCTGCGCGTGAGCAAGCACAGCGACGGCAGTTCGACGCAGACGCGGATCGAGAAGCTGGATGCGAACGGACGTCGCGACGAGCTGGCGCGGATGCTGGGCGGGGTGGAGATCACCAAGGAGACGCGGGCGCACGCGAAGCAGATGCTGGATAGGGCGCAGACGGCCTGAGCTTTTGCTCGTCATTCCTGCGCAGGCAGGAATCCAGTGACGTCAGCGTCGGATTATCGCGAAAAGCACAAAGGCCATGCCTTTGAACGCCCACGCATTTATCAGGCGCCCCGCTACTGGATTCCGGCCTACGCCGGAATGACGGGAAAGGTTGCGGCCAGCTTTGAACGCTGAAGCCTCAGCCCTTCCCCTCGCGCCGCGGCAACAACCCCCGCTCGCTCGCCATACGGTAAAGATCCAGTTCCGACCCCGCCCCCAGCTTCCCCATCAGGCTGGCGCGGTGGATGTAGACGGTCTTCTGCCCGATCCCCAGCTCACCCGCCACCTGCTTCGGCGCGCGCCCTTCCGCCAGCAGCAGAAACACCTCGCGCTCGCGGCTGGTGAGGCGGTTGATCGGATCCAGCGCCTCGCTCGGCCGTTCGGCGCGGCGCTGGCGCAAATCGGAGCTCAGGAAACACTCGCCCTGCATCACCGCGCGCAGGCCGGCCACCAGCTCCTCCGGCGCCACGCCCTTGGTGACGTAGCCGCTGGCGCCGCGGCGCAGCGCTTCGGAAACATAGGGCTCGCCGTCGTGCATGCTCAGCACCACGATGCGGGTCTGGTCGGCCACGCTGCGCAGGTGCTCGATCAGCGGCAGGCCGCTGCCATCGGGCAGGGAGAGGTCCAGGGCGACCAGGTCGGGGCGGCGCTGGCTCACGGCTTCCACCGCGTCGTCGGCGCTGCGGCACTCGGCCACCACCTCGAGGTCCGGCTCCAATTCGATCAGCCGCTTGAAGCCTTCGCGGACTATGGCGTGGTCATCGACCAGGACAATGCTGTACATGGGTCCGCACTGTATAGCAGCCCCCCGCCCTTTGCCCACGGGCCCACCTCAGCCCCCACGCTGGAATCCTTCTCCCTCCGGCGACCCGAAGGTAGTCCCCGTGGGAGAGAAGGTGGCGGCAGCCGGATGAGGGTCCGGCCGGAGCGACGCACCTCACTCTTGCTCCCCCGCCCCTCGCTCCCCCGTTGGCCGCATGTACCATCGCCGCCATGCTTTCGAGACCCCTGTTCCTGCCCTGGGCCGGCATCTTCGCCTGCGTCGGCTATTTCCTGCTGTGGCTGCTGCTGTGGCCGACCGAGCAGCCATACTGGATGCTGCCCTACGGCCTGCGCTTCGGCGCCCTGCTGCTGTCGCCCACGCGGATGTGGCCGTGGCTGCTGTTCGCCGAATTCGGCGCCACCACCCTGCTGGCGCTGACCCAGGGCATGCCGCTGGGCTGGCAGGGGCTGATCCTGGGCGAGCTGCCGGAACCGGTCGTGGTGACGCTGTGCCTGTGGCTGATGCGCCGCGCGCAGCTGCACGTGAGCATGCGCGACCCGGAAGACGTCTCGCGCCTGCTGCTGTCGGCGGCGTTCACCGTGGCGGCGACCACGGTGGTGGATGCGGCGATCCTCACCGCCGTGCACGCCGTGCCTTCCTCGCAGCTGCTGATGCGCGCGCTGGGCCAGGACCTGCTGGGCAATTACGTCGGCACCTTGCTGGTGGTGCCGCTGCTGATCATGCTGTTCCGCGCGCATCTGGAGCATCGCGCGCTGGCCAACCTCACCATGGACGGCCTGCTGGTGATGCTGCCGGCGCTGGCGATTCTGCTGCTGCTTTCTTCGCACCCCGCGCCGCAACCGCAGTTCGCGCGCATTCTGTCGCTGGCGCCGGTGCTGTTCTTCGCGTTCCGCCACGGCTGGCGCGGCGCCAGCCTGGCCATGCTCATTTCCAGCCTGGGCATGACGGTGGTCGACCATTTCGCCGGCCGCCCCGCGCCGGAAGCCCCCGCGCAGCTGTTCCTCGCCGTCGCCGGCACCGGCGCGCTGATGCTGGGCGCGGCCACCG
Source organism: Dyella marensis (assembly GCF_049532885.1). Classification (NCBI taxonomy): domain Bacteria; kingdom Pseudomonadati; phylum Pseudomonadota; class Gammaproteobacteria; order Lysobacterales; family Rhodanobacteraceae; genus Dyella; species Dyella marensis. The sequence continues at coordinate 2,097,152 of NZ_CP064029.1, read as the reverse complement.
ACGCGCTACGCCGCAGCAGCGAGCGCGTGGCCGAGCAGAACGTGTACCTGGCCGCGGTGAATCGCCGCCTGGACCAGCTCGCCCGCCAGCTGCGCGACGCCGCGCGCGGCAACCTGCAGGCCGAGGAAAACCAGCGCCGCCACATGGCCGCCGAACTGCACGACGAACTCGGCCAGAACCTCACCGCGATCTCCACCCACCTGAAGCTGGCGCAGGCGCGCCTGGCGCAAGCGGGCATGGACGATATCGGCCTGTCGATCAACGGCATCCTGGGCCATATGCGCCGCGCGCTGCATCGCCTGCTGGACGACCTGCGCCCCGCCGTGCTCGACGAATTCGGCCTGTTGCGCGCGCTGGACGAAGGCCCCATCCGCGATCTGCTCGCCACCGCCGGCGTCATCTACCGCACCGACCTGCACGGCGACCCGCGCCTGCTGGACGAAGACACCCGCACCGCCATCTACCGCCTGGTGCAGGAGAGCGCGACGAATGCGGTGAAGCATGCGCAGGCCTCCACTTTCCAGCTGCGTTTGCGCATCGGCGAGCGCCAGGGCGGCGCGCTGGCGCTGTTGGATATCCGCGACGACGGCGTGGGCCTGCCCACCCGCATGCCGCGCGGCGGCCGCGGCCTGCAGGGCATGCGCGACCGCGTGACCTCGCTGGGCGGCGTATTCCGCCTGCGCCCGGAATCGCAGGGCGTGCACCTGCGCATACTGCTGCGCAGCAGCAATGCGAACGGCTTCACACAGCGTTTGTAAACCGTTCCAGAAAGTTCCCACTTCTAGGAAATTTTCCAATACCGGGCTCGTGAACAGCTCGTTAGCATCCTTCCCATCGATGTGGGGGAGCCACCATCGCAAGATGGTGAGCCATGCCAACCGTGGGGACGGTGGGCATGAAGAACGGCAGGAAGCCGTTCCTCCGCTACCGGAGGGCATAGCCTGACAAACTGGCGAGCAATTCGCCCCGTCAGGAAGCCGATCGGTAGCGGATCAGCCGCCGGGTGGACAGGAGTCCTCCCGCGGCTTTTTTTATGGGCGAAGGTTTTTCCGCCGCCCCCCTCCAGGAATGAGTCCCTTCTCCCCTCCGGGGAGAAGGTGGCGGCAGCCGGATGAGGGGCCGCTCTAGCCACGGGCTTTCTACGAAGCGAGGAAAAGCTCTTCAGGGCTTTTCTCGACCCTCAGCGCCCCGCTCCGCCCGCCCCCTCACCCCAGCCCTCTCCCCGGAGGGGAGAGGGGGCAAAAGAAAAGCCGGTGGCTATGCCACCGGCCTTTTCCAATCCCACCGAACCTCAACGCGCCCGCGGCTTCGGCCTCACATACAGCACCAAGCTGTGATCCTCGATCACATACCCATGCCGCGCCGCGATTTCATGCTGGAGGCGTTCGATCTCCTCGCTGACGAACTCGATCACTTTTCCGCTGTCCACGTCGATCATGTGATCGTGATGCTTGCCGCGATCCAGTTCGTAGACGGCCTGGCCGCCTTCGAAATTGTGCTTCACCACGATGCCGGCGGCCTCGAACTGGGTCAGCACCCGGTACACGGTGGCCAGGCCGATGTCTTCCTGGTGGGCGAGCAGCTTCTTGTAGATGTCCTCGGCGGTGAGGTGGTGAGCCTCCTCCTCCTCAAGAATCTGCAGGATGCGCATGCGGGGGTGGGTCACTTTCAGCCCGGCTTTGCGCAGTTCCTTGGTTTCCTGTTCCATCGCTCGACCTCCAGGCACACGGTGCCATCAACTCGATAGTGTATCATCCGCCACCTTCACGATCCGGACGCAACACGCATGCACAAGCTGATCCGCACGCTGGGTTTCGCCTTGCTGGGCCTGTCCCTGGCCAGCTGCCGACTCGTCTATACCCCCGACGTGCAGCAGGGCAACCTGCTCGACAAGAAGAACGTGGATCAGCTCAAGCCCGGCATGACCAAGCGCCAGGTGCTGGTGCTGATGGGCTCGCCCTCGGTGGCCACCCCGTTCGACCAGAACCGTTGGGACTACGTGTCCACCCAGCAGCACCGCGGCGGCCCGATCAAGGTGCGCACGCTGAGCCTGAGCTTCAATAACGACAGCCTGGTGCGCACCGAAGGCGATTTCTTCGCCGAGGACGCCAAGAAGCTGGTCGAGGAGCAGAAGAAGTTCCGCGCCGGCTACCCGGTGGACGAGACCTCGGGCGACAAGACCAAGACGCCGGAAGAGCAGAAGAAGGACGGCAACACCTTCCCGACCGGCAACAACGGCGGCAACTAAGCCTTACGGGTTCTGGGCGCGCCGCCGGCGCGCCTCTTTCGGATCGAGGCTGAGCGGCCGGTAGATTTCCACCCGGTCGCCGTCTTCCAGCAGCTGGTCCGGCGCTGCCTTGCGGGAAAACACACCCAGCCGCGCCGGGTCGACCTGCAGCCCCGGCACTTGCGCCATCAAGCCGGACGCCTCGATCGCCTGCATTACCGTGGCGCCGGCCGGCAGCTCCACCGGCAACACCCACTGGCGGCCCGCTTCGGCATAGGCCACTTCCACCGCGATGCGCTCAGCCATAGGCGCGCTCTGCCTCGCGGACGAAATCCTCCACCATGCGGCTGGCCAGCGCCTGGAAACCCATCTTCAGCGCGGCGCCGGCCAATCCGCCGGCATAGTCGAAATCGAGGGCGAAGTTGATCTTGCAGCCGGCATCGCCCAGGGCCAGAAAGTCCCACACGCCGTCCAGGCTGCGGAACGGCCCTTCCACCAGGCTCATGTGCAGCCGGTGCGGACGCTCGGTGGTATTGCGGGTGGTGAAACTCTGGCGCAGGCCGGCGAACTTGAGATCCAGCCGCGCCACCAGCATGTTCTCCCCGCGCTCCAGCACGTCGGCGCCGGCACACCAGGGGAAACGCTTTGGGTATGCTTCGACATCGTTGACCAGGTCGAACATCTGCGCCGGGGAATACTTCACCAGCGCGCTGCGGCGGATCTCGATCACATCAGCCTCTTCTTCGAATCACTCGGTGCGGCCCCCGGCCGCATCGCCAGCGGGGTCGTCGGCCCCGAAGTTTAGCGGACATGGCCAAGGCTAAGGACAAAGACAACAAAGGCAGCGGCACCATCGCGCTCAACAAGCGCGCGCGCCACGAGTACTACATCGACCAGCGCTACGAGGCGGGCATCGCCCTGCAGGGCTGGGAGCTGAAGGCGCTGCGCGCCGGCCGCATCAATTTCGGCGACAGCTACGCCATCGTGCTGAGGGGCGAGATCTTCCTGGTGGGCACCTCGATCCCGCCGCTGATCAGCGCCTCCACCCACGTGGTGGCCGAGGACCGCCGCACGCGCAAGCTGCTGCTGCACCGCGAGGAGATCGACCAGCTCGTCGGCGCGGTGGAACGCAAGGGCTACACCCTGGTGCCCATGGCCATGTACTGGAAGGGCAACAAGGTGAAGGTCGAAGTGGGCGTGGCCCGCGGCAAGCAGGCGCACGACAAGCGCGAGACCGAGAAGGAACGCGACTGGCAGCGCGAGAAGCAGCGCACCATGCGCGCCCACAACCGCGCCTGAGGCCTGGCCTTAAAGCTGCGGCCTCAGGCGAGGCCCAGCTTCATCGCATCGTTCGACGATTTGAACCCGTGGCGCTCGTACAGCGCCCTGGCCCGCGCATTGGCATGCAGGGTCAGCGCATCTACGCCCTGCTCCCGCGCCGCCGAGCCCACCGCCGCCAGCAGCGCCGTACCGATGCCGCCCTGCCGCTGCGCCGGCTTCACGTAGACATTGAGCAGGTACCAGCCCTGCCCCGTCGGATAATTCGCCGAAGGCATGTGCGGATAAGGATTGACCGCCGCACTGCCCACCACCCGCCCCTCGTGCTCCGCCAGCCAGGCATGCAGCCGGCCGGCCTGCAGCGCGGTTTCGATCCAGTCGCGCAGATGATCGGAGAAGCCATCCGGCAGCCGCTGCCCCATTTCCTCAAGAAAGGCGCAGCGCAATTCCGTCAGCGCGCCCGCATCGCTCTGTACCGCCAGCCGAACCCTGGTCATGCGCTTTCCCCTGTCGTCTGCGTGGGCCAACGATAGCGGCAGAGTGCGGTGCATCCGCAAGCTTGAAGTGAGCCCGTGCGGCTCCATATACTGTCGCGTTCCAGCAATCTTTTCCCCGGGGGTGTCCTGGCTTCGACGGGGGTAGTGAGATAGCTTGGTGCATGCCGAGGGGGCGACTTTCCTCGTAAATCCAGTTGCAAACTTATAGTTGCCAACGACGACAACTACGCTCTGGCCGCTTAAGGCCTAGCCCCGAACCCACTTGTGCTCGTGCTCGTGGATGTAGGGTCACTATCACGAGATCGCCCAAAGCTGCCGCCTGTCGGTAAGGGTTAAATCAAGCAGGCTGGTCCTTCGATGCGCTTCGCACACTGTGCTGTCGCGGGATGAGATCTAACGGTGAGCTAAGCATGTAGTACCGGGCGTCAAACGCCTTCGGACGCGGGTTCGACTCCCGCCACCTCCACCAAAACCTGTCGGCCGATCAGCTTAAACCACTGATCGGCCGATGCTTTTTTGGAACTCAACGATCCTCGAAACGACCTTCTCTAGGTATCGTTTGAGGTATCGCGTCATGCCAAAGCCGCTCCTCTTCCGCCGACCCTCGGGCTGGTATGTCCGCTTCTTGGTGCCCGTGCATGCACGCACCGCACTGGGGTCGCGCTTCATTGTTCGGGCCCTGGGCAACGTGAGTGGAGACCATGCCCGATTGGCCGCCGCGCATCTCGGTTAAGAGGCGGCCCTCCTGTGAAGAGCTATTGCAGTGCCCACTTCGCTGATTGGCCGTGATTGGCTAGGCGGCCTTGTTCGCTTCACGCATCGAGATGGCATCTTCCGTGCCACGTGCTGCACGCTCGCGACGTCCACCAAGCCCTTCGACCTTGGGCAGCAGCATGATGGCCGGCAAAGCCGCAAACACCGCCAGGGTGAAGAACACCGCATACGCTGAAGTACCTCCCTGCCCGTGCGCCGCGCCTTGGACGAGCCAGCCTGACAAGCCACTGAGCACGCGGCCGAACAATGAGTAGGCGCATGTCAGCGCTGCGTACTGGGCGCCGGCATGACCCGATGAGACAAAACGCGACATATAGGCGACCAGCGCCACGCCAGTGAAACTCGCAGCGAAGTTTTCAGCCACACCCGTCCAGGCCGCCAGGCTTCCTCCCCCCGAAAAGCAGGAGGCTGACCGCCACGTTGAAATCATGACCCTGCGTTCTCTGCAAGGCTTGGGTGACCGGGAAGTCAGACGTTCGCCGATGCACCGTGCACCCGGAGGCCACCTCTTCGTGGGTGTAGGCGCGCGCCCGTATTGCGTATGCAATAAATCCGATAAGGATTAATCCTTCCGATTATTCTGCCTTTAAGGCATCACGCAGCCGGCAACGATGCTTGCGCGCGTGCGTAACGCGCCGGCGGCACACCGACATGCCGCGTAAACGCCACGCTGAACGTACTCGCCGAGCTATACCCCACCCGCTCGGCCACATCCGCGATGCCGAGCTCTTTATCGCCCAACCACTTCTTGGCGAGCGCCATGCGCCAGGCCAGCAGGTATTCCATCGGCGCCACGCCCACCGTGCGGCTGAAACGCTCGAAGAACGCCGAGCGCGACAGCGCCGCCTCCTTCGCCAGTTGCGCCACTGTCCAAGCCTGCGCCGGCAGCTCGTGCATGCGCCGCAACGCCACCGCAACGCGCGTATCGGCCAGGCCGCGCAGCAGGCCCGGCGAAGTGGCGGCGCCCGCCGTGGAGCGCAAGGCTTCGATCAACAGCACTTCCAGCAGGCGCGTCAGCACGGCATCGCGCCCCGCCCGCTCCGCACGCGATTCCTCATTGACCAGCCGCACCAGGGTGCCGAGGCGCTTTTCGTCGCGCACGTGGACCAGTTGCGGCAGCAGCGACACCAGCATGGCCGCATCCGGCGAAGCGAAGGTGCAATAGCCGACCATCATGCGCACTTGCGCCGGGTGCTCCGGCGCGCCGAGCCGGAATTCGCCGCTGGGCAGCAGCGTGGGCAGCAGGTCCACCAGATCGTCCGGCGGATCGAGGCTGGAGGTGCTGAAGTTCTGCGCGGCGGGGATCAGCACGAAATCGTTAGCCTGCAGTACCTGCGGCTCGCGCCCCTCCACCGCGAGCCGAAGCGAGCCCTCCAGTACCGCGCAGTAGAACGGCCGCCCGACCTCGGTGCGGCGCACTCGCCAGCGGCCAGCGGCGCTGACGAGCTTGGAAAACCCGGCCGAGGGCTGCAGCAAGGTGACGACTTCCGAGAGTGGGTCGGCCACGTCTGGACTGTTGCCAATGAAATATGGACTTCCGATGGTAGCCCGTCCGGCTCGCGCTGCCTATCGTGGGTGCATCGCCTCCGCCCCACAGGAACCCGCATGAAAACCGTCCTGATCACCGGCTGCTCGTCCGGCTTCGGCCTCGAAACCGCCCGCCATTTCCTCCACCGCGGCTGGAACGTCATCGCCACCATGCGCACGCCGCGCGAGGACTTGCTGCCACCCTCGCCGCAACTGCGCGTACTGCCGCTCGACGTGACCGACCCGCACAGCATTCGCCAGCTCATCGATGCCGCCGGCCCCATCGATGCCCTCGTCAACAACGCCGGCATCGGCTTGCTCAACGCGCTGGAAGGGATTCCGATGGACGCCGCGCGCGAACTGTTCGAGACCAACACCCTCGGCACCATCGCCGTGACCCAGGCCGTGCTGCCGCAGTTCCGCCAGCGCCAGGGTGGCGTTATCGTCAACGTCACCTCCAGCGTCACGCTCAAGCCGCTGCATCTGCTGTCCGTCTACACCGCCAGCAAGGCGGCCGTGAATGCGTTCACCGAATCGCTGGCGCTGGAGCTGGAACCGTTCCATATCCGCGTGCGGCTGGTGTTGCCGGGGCGCGCGCCGGAAACGCGTTTCGGCGAGAACGCACGGTCGCGCATGCAGGACGGCGTCCACGAGGCCTACGCCGAGCTGGCCAGGAAGATCTTCGATGACTGGGCGCAGTCCACCGCTCCGGTAACGCACTCGTCCGACGTCGCCGAGGCGGTATGGCGCGCCGTCAACGAACCGGACAGCCCGATGCGCCTGCCGGCCGGAGCGGATGCGGTGGCCTTGGCTGGCGCGTAAGGACAACCATGCATCAACCCGGCCATGCATCGCTCATGCGCCATCAGCCAAGCCCACCAGCCCATGTCAGCGTTCCCCTACGACGCACGCACGAAGGCCGCATAGCACCACTGATGGATGCGGCCCCGCTTTCGCCAGGCGCACAGTAGCCGCCGCTCCGCCCTCGCGGAGCCACTACCGATGAATCTGGAGAACGTCATGTCCAATAAACGCGCTGCCGAGTTCCGGCTCGAACATACCAATGGCCAGCCGGTGCTCAAGCTGTACCTGCCGAAGGGCGCCTCGTTTGCCGAAGCGTCCAAGTACGAAAAGCTGCGCCAGGAAATCATCCGCGGCCTGACCGGGTGCCCGGCCTGCACCTCGGGTGTCCCGTACCACATCTCGGATGACCCGGTGATCCTGGTCGCGTCCGAAGCCGCCCACGTCGTCGAACGCGCCAACGCGCAGATCGGCGCGCGGACCGCAGCCGCCTGATCCGACGGTTACCGCCACATGTTCAAGCGTCACTCGATCGGCGTCGGGGTGTTGTTCAACCCGTCTCTCGCGCATTTCGTCGAGCACTGCTCCGACGCCGTCGATTTCTATTCGGTGATTCCCGAGCGCTTCTGGAACGACCACGGCCGCGGCGCCAGCCAGCGCTTCGTGCCGCTGCCCAACGAGATCGATCTGCTCGATCGCATCGCGGCGAAGAAACCCGTGGTGGCGCACGGCGTGGGGCTGTCCATCGCCAGCGCATCGTTGTTCGATCTGGACTACGTTCACCAGCTCAAGGACTGGCAAGCGCGCTACGGTTTCGCCTGGATCAGCGAGCATCTCGCCGCTGTGCGCATCGCGCAGGCGGCGGGCAGCGATCACCATGCGGGTCTCGCCCTGCCCTTGCCGTGGGACGAGGAATTGCTCGACCTGCTCGGCACGCGCATCCAGCAAGCACAGGACGTGCTCGGCCAGCCTATGCTGTTCGAGAACGGCGTGGAATATACGCCCGTGCCGTTTTCGGAGATGAGCGAGCCGGCCTTCCTCAATGCGCTGGTCGCGCGCACCGGCTGCGGCGTGCTGCTGGACCTGCACAATCTGCATGTGAACGCGAAGAACCTGGGCCGCTCGCCGCTCGACTTTATCGACGCGCTGAATCTCGATGCGGTGCAGGAGATCCATATCGCCGGCGGCTCGACCATGCACGGCATCTACCTGGATTCCCACTCGGGGCCATGCCCGCCGGAAGTATTCGAGCTGCTGGCCCTGGTGGCGCCGCGCTGTCCGAATCTGCGCGGCGTGACGTTCGAATTCCTCGAATCGTATTTTCCCCTGATGGGCGACCACGGCGTACTCGCGCAGATCGCACTCGCGCGCCAGGCGCTGCAACCCTCCGCGAGCACCGTGCCATGTCCCTTGCCGAGTTCCAGCGCGCGCTTGGCGATCTGATCGCCTCGCCGCTGCACAGCGCCGAGGTCGCCGCGCAACCGCAGCGGGCGTTGCACGATTACGCCTTGACGCAACGCGAGCGGCGGCGCCTGTGGGTCATGGCGCGCAGCTCCGGCATGCGCATGAACTGCACGCTCTATCGCATCAATCGCATCATCCCCATCCATTCCGTCTTGCCGCGCACTTGCCACCGACTCGGCGAGGTTCTTGGCGGCGTGCTCGACGCCTATTTCGCCGACGAGCCGGAAAGCACCCTGCAATACCTGCTCGAAGCCCATCGCTTCGCGCACTGGCTGCTCGCCCATCCGCCGGCCATTCATTGGCCGGTGGATGCCTTGCGCGATCTGCTCACCTTCGAACTGGCCTGCCATCACGTGATGAGCGCGCCGCGCCAGCCGCCCGAAGAGAGCGAGGACGATCCGCGCCTGTGCCTGGTCACGCTGCGCCACGACATCGGCAGCCTGCTCGGCGAGCAGGCATCCGCACCCACGCCGCTGCCCGACCCCGTGACGCTGCTGCTGGATGCGCGTGGGGATACGCTCGGCGTGATGCCGGTGGATGCAGCGCCCGCGTCTCAGTAGGATCGCCGTGGGCGAGCCCAACCTGGCTTGCAGCGAGACAAGCCATGCACCCTTCTGCCGCCACTGCCCACGCCAGAATCTCGCGCTACAGCTCCGCCCCGATGGCCGTCCACAGCCACGCCACACCCAGCCTCACCCTGGTATTGAACGGCCGCTACGAAGAAACCATCCGCGGCCGCTCCGCCTGGCACGGCGCGGGCGCGCTGCTGTTCTATCCGCCGGGCGAACCGCATGCGCAGCTGTTCGCTCCGGGCGGCGCGGTGAAGCTCAGCCTTGCGCCCGCGGCGGCCATGCTGGAATACCTGGAGGAGCGCCTGCCGCTGGCCGAAGCGCCCGTCGCCACCGCGCCGGAACTGATACGCCTGGGCCAGCGCATGGCCCAGGAACTGCGTGTGGCCGACACGCATTCGCCCGCCGCATTGGAAGGCCTCTCGTGGGAACTCGTCGCCCTGTTCGGCCGCCATGCCGGGCACCGCAGCACGCAGGACACCGCCAGTGTCGCCAGGGCGCGCGAATGCATCGCCGCCCATCTGGACCAGCCGTTATCGATCGCTCGCCTGGCGTCGCTCTGCGGCATCCACCCCGCGCGCCTGGCCCGCGCCTTCCGCCGCGAGCTGGGCCTGGGGCCGGGCGAGTACCAGCGCAGGCTGCGGCTGGAGCAGGCGCTGCGCCTGGTCAGCGAAACGCAGGTGCCGCTCGGCGAGGTGGCGCTGGCCTGCGGGTTCTGCGACCAGTCGCATCTGTCCCGCGCGTTCAAGGCGGCCTATGGCTGCGCGCCGACCGCGTTGCGGCGCTGTTCGTAGCATCCCAATCGTCGCGGCGATCCAAGACGGCGGCGGCGCCCGCGGCCTAAGCTCCGCGGCGGAACCGGATGCAGGATGGCAACGATGACCCCCTTACTGAGCGCAGCCTTGATGGCCACCGCCCTGGCGAGCGCGCCCGCGCCTTACGACGCCCACGCGTGGCGCGCGGACTTCGCGCAGCTGAAGACGGCGCTGCAGGTGCGCTACGTCAACCTGGCCTGGATGGGCTCCTACGAGAGCGGCATCGACGTACCCGCCCTCGCCCACCGCGCCGAACTCGCCCTCGACGCCGCCCATAGCGACGCCGAGGCGCGCGATGTCTTGCGCGCCTTCGTCGCGGGCTTCCACGACGGTCATCTCTCCGAGCTGGCCACCCAGCTGCCGGCGCAAGGCGATGCGCCGGAACCTGAGAAAGCGACGCTGGATCCCGCCGATCCGGCCTCCGGCTGCGCGGCCATGGGCTACGCCTCGACCGCCAGCGTCGCCTTCAGCCAGCCATTCGAAAGCCTGCCCGGTGTGCATCTGCTGGGCGACGGGCAGAGCAGCGTGTTGCGCATCGGCATGGCCGACGTCGACGGCCGGCGCATCGGCCTGGTGCGCCTGCAGGTGTTCCGCGCGCGCGGCTTCCCGCAGGCCTGTCTGCGCGCATGGGCGCAGGCGCGCCGGGCGGCGACGCCGATCACCCGCGCCGCCATCGGCGAAGCGGCGCGCTATCTATGGCTGAAGGAACTGGCCGAGCAACTGAAAGCGCTGCGCAGCGCGGGCGCGCAGGCGGTGATCGTCGACGTCGGCAACAACGGCGGCGGCGACGACAGCGGCGACTGGATTCCGCGGCTGTTCGGCACGCGGCCGGTCGCTTCGTCGCGCCTGCTGGTGGTGGATGCGCCCGAGGGCAAAGGTTATCTCGACGAAGAGATCGACGGCCTGACCGAAGCGCTGGCAGCCAGGCCCGGCGGCAAGGCCAAGGCGGATCTGGAAAAAGCGCTGGCCGCGTTCAAGGCGCGCAAGGCCAGCCTCGGCGCGGCGCCGTGCGATCTCTCCTGGGTGTGGCAGGAACGGCGTGCTTGGCGCGAGGTCGCCTGCCGCCGCGTCATCGACGCGGGTTATGCCGACGGCCCGCTGCCCGGCCTTCCCGCGCATGCCTATGGCGACGAGACTACCGAGCAGGCCTTGGCGTGGTCGACCATCGTGCAGGATCTCTATGGCGCCTGGCCCGGCCCCGCTTATGTGCTCACCGACGGCAAGACCTTTTCCTCGGCCGAAATGTTCGCGGCCACGATGAAGGACAACGGCGCGGCGAAAACCATCGGCGTGCGTACCGGCGGCGATGGCTGCGGTTTTATGGGCGACGTTCCGCCCTTGGTGCTTGCGCATTCGCGCCTGCGCTTCCGCGTGCCGAACTGCATGCGATTGCGCGCAGATGGCAGCGACGAAGTAGCGGGCATCGCGCCGGACCTGCCCATCGCCCCCACCGAAGGCGAAAGCGACCGCGCCCGTGCGGCGCGCCTGTTGCGGACGGTGGCGGCGGAACTGGAGCCGGGCCGCTAGCAGGCTGTAGCCTTCGGTTTTCCCCAAGGCAGTACCGGCATGCGCTCCGTTCAAAACGTCCCGTTGTTTTACCCCGTGGTTTTCCTGGGCCTGGCGGCGTCTTCGATCGCCAGCTCGTTCGCCGCGACGCCTGCCGAGAAGCCGGCCGCGTCGCTCGACCTCACGCTGTCCACCACGCAGGCCAGCGGCGGCGGCGCCGACGGGATCGCCGTCAGCTATGCCTACACGCCGGCAACGCCGGCCGCCGCGCCGGTGACGCTGCAACTGGACACGCTGGAACCCGGGCTCGAACGCAGCACGGACCAGGTCGCGGACCTTGTCCTTAGCGACGATCGCGGCGCGCTCCCCACCGGCCCCGCGCTTGTGCGCAAGGACGGGCCGCGAAGCCTCCAGACCTGGACGACGACGCGCGCCGCGACGGGCGTGGTGCACGTGTCCTACCGCATGCACGTCGCCCCCAGCCGGCCGAAGAAGCGTGGCCCGCAGGTCGACCTGCAGGCGGCGGGCGGCGGCATTTCCGGCGGCTACGTCGGCGTGCTGGCCTTGCCCGATATCGGCGAGGCCAGTTTCAAGACCCGGGTGCACTGGAAGCTCGCGCCGGGCGCCATGGGCGTGAGCTCGTACGGCGAAGGCGATTACGCGGGCAGCTTCACCGCCGACAAGCTACTGGGCACGCTGTTCCTGGCGGGGCCGGTCAAGACCTTCCGGCCGCAGGGCCAGGCCAAGGATGCGGGGCTTCAGATCTACGGCCTGGGCGTGACGCAGGAGCAGGTGCAGGCGGCGGGCGGTTGGGCTGCCAAGGCTTACGCCGCGGAACTCAAGGGGTTCAAGCTCGAAGGCAACCGCGCGTATCGCTACATGATCCGCTCCTTCGACGGCGTGGCGAACCCCAGCGGCCGCGCCGCCGAGCATTCCTTCATGCTCTACGTGCCGCCGGGCCAGAGCCCCGACACTACGGAACTGCACTACACGGTGGCGCACGAAATGGTGCACAGCCTTGCGCGCAATCTGGCGAAAGAAGACATCGAAGGCGACTGGTACACCGAAGGCCTGGCCAATTACATCGCGCTGACCGTGCCCGATGCGGCGGGGCTGTACACGCCGGCCGAATATCTTGAGCTGGTCAGCGGCCAGAGCGCCGGCTATTACACCAATGCGAAACGCTCGCTGCCCAATAGCGCGCTTCCCGCCGTCGTGTGGTCGGGCCGCAATGCGTGGATGCTTCCGTACAACCGCGGCACCCTGTATCTGGCCGACCTGGATGCCAAGCTCAAGGCGCACGGTGCCGGCGTCAGCGTGCTCGATCTGGCCAACGAGATGAGTGCGCGGATGAATGCCGGCGCGCCGGAAGACCACAGCACCTGGCTGGCGGTGCTTTCCAAGCGGGTTGGCTCCTGGGCGGTGCAGGACTGGAACGACATGATGGAAGGGAAGCTTATCGTGCCGGCGGCTGGCGCTTTCGGGCCGTGCATGCATGCCGCGAAGGAAGACGTGCGTATTTTCGATCTCGGCTTTGCGTCGCCGGTGCGGCTGACGGCGGGGGCGAGTATCGGTGGGTTGGTTAAAGGGTCTCCGGCGGAACGTGCGGGGCTGCGCGATGGCGACGTGCTGGAGGCCAGCGTCGACATCAATCCCATGGCGGAAAGCCTCGACAAACCGGTGGTGCTGAAGGTCACTCGTGGGGGCAAGGCGGAGACGATCAGCTTTGATCCGCGCGGTGGTTCGCAGCCGGGGGTGAGGTGGAGTTCGTCGTGTGTGCGGTGAGGGCTTGGGATTTGCGGTGTTGAGCGGGTGCTTGGTGCGCTCGAAGAAGACGCGCCGGTGATGTGAATAGCGGCGTCCCAACCGTCATTCCGGCGTAGGCCGGAATCCAGTAACGATAACGTTCGATTGTCGCGAGGACATTCAAAAGCGACATCTTGGAGCGACACGCTCCATACAGCGCCCCGCTACTGGATTCCGGCCTGCGCCGGAATGACGGTGTCGTGGCGCTCATGCATCACTGACGCATTCAGCCGCTTCAATCGCCGAAAGCCACAAGCGCCAAGCCTTCGCCAAGGTAACGGGATCGCAACATCAAGGTCCGGCGAGTATCGCATCATGGCAACACGCCCCTTCGCCACTGCCCCAATCGCCGTGACGCTAAGATGCTGACTGCATAGCCAGGCCGTCCCGACTGCGCCCATCGCCCATCACTCTCCGAAGGACCGGACCGATCATGACCGCACTCTCAGCGATCCTTTATTTCCTCACCCAGCATCCGTTCCTGGCCTGGCCCGTGCTCATATTTATCGGCGTGGTGCTGTCCCGGTGGCTGGCCAAGCGGACGGGCAAGGATCGCTGGTATGGGCTGATCCTGGCGTTCTTCATCTATGGCGTGATGAATCTCTTTGTCGCGCATATCTTCAATGCGCTGTTCCTGCAGGCGTTCGGTGTCGAAGGAACGGCGATCATCACCCATGCCGAGGAAACCAACTCCACCCTCAACGACCAGAACATCTGGGAGTTCGACGGCGTGCTGAAAACGGCGGACGGCCAGGACGTGGTGGTGAAGTTCGACACCATGTCCGCCAGCATCTATCCCATTACCAACGCCATCATGATCCCGCCGCAGGGCGAGATGTTCGTGGTGAGGTATATCCCGGGGTTTCCGCGCAACTTTGTCGTCATGCGCGAGCAGTCGAGCTATGGAAAAAGATATCAGCTCGCCGAAGATCGCGGGCCCGTCGAAAAGGCCGCCGCGCAATTTGCCGTGAGCCCTGGGAACAAGGCGTTTATCGCCGAATATCGCAGCGCCCTGGCCGCCTTCATCGACAAGCATCGCCACGACGCGGACCCTGGCCTGATCATGGAATATCAGGCGAGGCTCGATGCACTGCCGCACGCGGATTAACAGCGGCCTCTCAGGTCGATGCCGCCACCAGGGCGATCTGGCTGGCCGGGTTGCAATAATCGCCCGGCGCATCGCGGGGGCCGAGCATTCTGACTTCCAGCGGCAGATGCAGCCGCGGCACCAGTTTCAGCAGCAGGCGTTCGCAGGCGGAGCGCTGCCTGTCCTTTTCGCCGGTGAGCGCACCCACGGCGCGCAGCAGCGGCGCATCGAAAGCCTGCACGAACAATATCCACGGGGTTTGCTCGTCGTTGTCCGCCGACGCCTGGCGGCATAGCCACAGCGCGCGGGCATGGACGAAGACCGGCGCCAGCTGGCGGCACAGCAAGCCGATTTCGGCGGCATCCAGGCCATGCGGCTGCGGGGCGTCCGATGGGCCGACGTCCGCGTCCTGCCATAAGGCGTCGGCCGTGATGCGTTCCTGTTGCGCACGAGCATGGTCGCCGACACGCAGATGGAGCTCGGAAAGCCGGCGATGCACCTGATGACGCGAACGCCACGGACCCTCGGCTATCGACGTCCATAGCGCTATCGCCCCAACAAGATCGCCCCGCTCCGCCAGCCGATCGCCCTGCATCGCCAGCAGGCGCGGATGCTCGGGATCGATCTCCCATCCACGGCGCAGGAAATCGTCCTGGATGGATGGGTCTTCCTCGAACTCGCGGGCGAGCGAAGCCAGGCGGCACCAGTCGGAGGCGTCGAATACCTGGCTTTGCTCGCGCTGAAGCAGATCGCGGTAGAACGCGGCCTTTTCGAGATGGCGCGCCGCCGCCGCCGCCCAATCGGACTGCGCGTTCGGTTGCCAACGGTGATCCAGCCACTCGGCTATCCCGGCCGCCGCATCGCCAAGCCATGTTTCCGCAGCCGAGCGGTCCGGGTGGCGCCAAGGCAATGCCGGCAGGTCGCGCAAGGGATCCACACCCGTGGCGGCAACGCGTTCGGCAAACGCCGGATGCGTATCGTCCGGCGACGTCTTGTGGCAGAGCAGCTCGTGCACCCATACCGTCGCTTCGGCGCTATCGCGCGGCCTGGCGTCTGCATCGCCCGACAGAAGGCGCTCGAACGGCCGCACCGCCTCGATATCGTCTTGCCCGGCCCGACCGAAGAGCTCCGGCCAGAACCTGCCGTCCAAGGCTTTCTCGCGCAACGCCAAGGCGACCTCGGCTTCGCAGGCCATACGCGAACCACAGACCGCCACCGCAAGCGCATCCGCCACCTGTTCGCAGCGCCGCGAAAACGCCAGCGTCTCGCGCAGCATCCGCGGCACATACCACGCCAGGAACAGCCGCAGTGGCGCGGTCACCAGCCGGTGATTGCGCTCATGCAGGCTTTCCAGCGCCTGCCAGCGCAACCGCGCCCGATACACCCAGCGCGCCAGCCGCCCATGGCTGCGCGAGATATGCGCGTACTCATGGACCAGGACCGCCGCGCACTGCGCGGGCGACAGCAGCGCCAGCAAAGGCAGACCGACGATCAGCACATGCCTGGAGCGGCCGGTCTGGTAGATCGCGGCATTCAAGCGCCCGTCGATATAGACCTCGTCGAACGCCGGCGCATCGCACGCAGCCTGCAGCCGTTTCAGCTCGGCGAATAATGCTGGCGCTTCGCCTTCGGAAAGCAGAACACCCTGCGCGGCCGGCGCCGGCAAGGCAACCGCGCAGGCCCGCAACACCGCCACGCCATAAACCACCCACGACAGCACCGGCAGCGCGAGCAGCAGCAACACCAGCGGCGAACGGACAATATGCGCCAGCCACCACGGCGAAAGCACCAGCGCGCCGCCCGCCGCGAACAGCAGCAGCTCGCCCAGCAGCAGCCAGCTGCACGCTCGCCATCGCCCGTCGCGCCGCGGTATCCGATCCATGGTCCGCTCCTTGAGGCTTAGCGCGGCGGCAAGTGCTCGGCCGAGGGCTTGGCGCCGAAGAACGCACGCAGCGCCCTGCCCGCCATCTGCCAGCCGCTGTCACCGTAGACCTGCGATTCCAGCCATTCGAGGCTGGAATGCTCCGGATGCAGTTCCTTGAAACGGTCGAACCACTGCATGGCGATGTATTCGCTGCGGGGCACGCCGTCGCCGTACTTATAGGCCAGCACGATCTCGCCGTAGGCCTCGCCGGCAATAAGGTCGTCGTAGTCCTCGTCCGCGATGACCGCTTTCATATCGGCCACGGCCTGCTGTTTTTCCTGCTCCGTGCCGAAGCGCCGCAGCAGGCTGGTGCGGCGGATCAAGGCCATGGCCAGGCCCTGCTCCAGCGCCTGCTGATAGAGCTCGCGCACCCGTTCGAAATTCGCGCGCTGGCTCAGGTCCATGCCGTCCATTTTCTCGAGCCGATAAGCCTGGTTGTACAGCGCGGTGGAAATGCCTTCTTCCGCCGCGCGCTCCAGCCAATGCAGCGACTGGGCCTCGTCGACATGATGCGGCTCGGTATCCGGCAGCCAGCCGCGGCGCACGTCGTACATGAAGGCGCTGGCCTCGTAGACGCGGCGCTCCGCCAGCTCGCTGGCGAGATAGACCGAGGCCTCGTGGCGGTCGCCGTCCCACAGCATGCGGCAGACGGCCAGCGGGGTGAAGGAACTGGGCTGCTGGATCGGCGCGAGTTCGGCCGTGCGTTCGATCAGCGACGCCGCCAGCGCATGATCCGGCGCGATATCCCACAGGCCGAAACGATAGGCGACGGCCGCAATCGCCAGCATGGTCGGCTCGTCGAACCAGCGCACGGCGCGCTCCAGCACCTGCTTGAATGCGCCATCCTGGTCGGCGAAGCCGAACATCAGCATCAGGCGCGCGTAATCGCGGAAGGTTCCTTCCGCATCCGTATACACATAAGGAGCGTGGCAATACCGCAGGGAGGCGACATGCCGCTGCAGCGCCTTATCGCGGTCGCCCAGCGAATAGGTGGTGAAGTTGGCGAGGCTGCCCATCGCGATAAAGCGCACGTAATCCGGCATCTGGCCGGCCAGCCAGCGCTCCATCGCCTTTTCGTGAGCGGCGATGGCCCGGGTATTGCCCTGCTCGGGAAATTCGCTCAGCGCGTCGTTGACGCCCGGCCACCGCACCACGCTGAGCTGCGCCTCCGTCAAGGACGCGCACAGCGGCCCCTTGGCGAATTTCTCCACTTCGCCGGGCTCGCCGC
The DNA here is from genome assembly GCF_049532885.1 of Dyella marensis. NCBI lineage: Bacteria > Pseudomonadati > Pseudomonadota > Gammaproteobacteria > Lysobacterales > Rhodanobacteraceae > Dyella > Dyella marensis. Next base: position 2,079,649 of record NZ_CP064029.1, on the reverse strand, counting down.
CCCAGCGCGGGGTGAGGTAATTGGCGTAGCTGGCCAGCAAGCCGGGCCATGCGGGCTTGACCTGCGCGGCAAAACGAAGCCAGTAATCCGCGGGCCGCGCCGCTTCGCCCGCAACGCGGGCCGGCAAGCCGGCGGGCAAGCTCGCGGGGAAATGCTCCGGCGGCACGATGGCGTAGTGCTTGAGCAAGGCCAGCGCGGCGTCGTAGAGCTGCGGCCCTATGTCCTCGCGGCTGGGCGGCGCTTCCGGTGTTTCGCCGCGGAACAGCGCATCCACGAATGCCGGTTCGTCGAAATGCCGCGACATTTCCATCAGGTCTTTAGCGGCAATAGCCGGCCGTGCGGAAAGCGCGATGGCTTCGAGCAGATATTCGGCGGCACGCGCACAGGCCATGGCCGCGGCGAGCCACTGCGCCTGGCTGACCTGGGACGCCCACGCGGCGGTGCGAATATCCCCGGCGCGGCCGTAGTAATAACGGCCCAGCACCAGCCGTGCGTGATACGACTTGGGAAACGCGGCATTCCATGCCTGCAGGCATTCGACGCGCACGTCCGCGGGCACGGTGGCGAAATCGAACAGGGCCGGCGCGCGCACCAGATATTCGTACGCCACCGCGGCTTCGTCGGGCGCCTGCCACCATTCGTGTTCCAGCGCGCCGAGTATCTCCTCGACTTCTTCGAAGCGCCGTTCGAGCATGGCCAGGCGCAGTGCATGCTGTTGGCGAAGCAGATTCCATTCGGGGCCGTCGAGGGAAAGCGGCGACGTCGGCAGACGCGGTGCGGCAGGGCTCATGGCATATCCAGTGGATGGAGGGCGATCGGATCCGTGATCGAATCGAGCCGGGCCATGATACGGGGATCGCAAGAAGATTCGAGGCTTTTCAGCCACGCCGCTTCACCGCTCTGCGGAAAGCCTGCGAATTGCTGACCGTCCCGATGCCGGCGCAGCCGGCTACTGCCCCGCCGGCGTAACGAAGGACAGCAGGCCAAGCCCGATGCATAGCAGGCTGAGCAACTTCGCCGCGAACGACATGCGCACGCCGCTGCGCAAGCGGTCCCGGTAGATCTCCGGCAAGGTCTTGGTCAACTCACCCTGCCCCCGGTTCAACATCCGCGCACCGAGGGCGCCGATCAGGCAGGCCAGCGTCAACAGATTCCTGTGCCAGGACGGCGTGCCCCATTCGGCCGTCAGCAGGCATGCGGCAATGCCCAGCATCGCCAATGAAAATACCCATCGGCTGCGCGTGTCGGTCAGCCCAAGCCATTGAGCGATGCTTTCCATGATGCGCCAGCCTCAGATCGCGCCGGTCTTGCCGCCATCCATCGGGATGACCGCGCCGGTGACGTAGCTGGCCAGCGGCGACGCGAGAAACAACGCCACGTTCGCGATCTCCTCCGGCTCGGCGATGCGGCCCAGCGGAATCTCCTCCACCTGCGCGGCGAGCAGTTCGTCCTTCGACTTGCCGGTCGCGCGCGACGACGCTTCCAAGCCTTCCTGCACGCGTCCCGTGCGCGTCATGCCGGGGTTGATCACATTCACCCGCACGCCCTTGCCCGCATACGCCGTCGCATACCCCACCGAGGCCAGCATCAAGGCTGCATTCGCCGCGCCGCCGCCGATATGCACGGGATTGGCTTGCCGCCCGCCCTGCCCGACCACGTTCACGATCGCCCCGCGCCCGCGCGCCGCCATGCGGCGGATCACCGGATCGATGGCATGCATATAGGTGAAGTACTTCGCCTGCATCGAGGCATGCAGGGCCTGGGCGTCCAGCTCCGCGGGCGGCGTGCGCCTGGCGGCGCCGGCGCAGTTGACCAGGACGTCGATCGGGCCGTGGTCGTCCTCGATGCGCTCCATCACCACCTGGGCGGCCACGCTGTCGGCGAGGTCGGCCGGTTCCACGTGCAGCGCCAGGCCCTGTTCCTGCATCTGCCGGCGCGCGGCCTGTAGATGCTCCACCGAGCGCGACACGCCCACCACCGTGGCCCCTTCGCGCAGGAAGGCGGCGGCACAGGCCAGCCCGATGCCCTTGCTTGCGCCCGTAATGACGACGACGCGCCCGGTAAGGCCCAGATCCATGCGCAAACTCCTGTGCTGGTGTCCGCTCATTGAAGCAGATGGCGCCGCCTGCGCCTTGTGACGGGCCTGATGTCTGTCATGTGCGATGGCTGATGGCCGCCGCTGCCGCCGGCTAAACCCCGGCGAGACCATAGGCATCGAAGGCAGGACCGCCCGCGGCGCGCACTCCGCGGCGGTCCAGCCAGCCCGGCCCGCCTTATAGGCCATCAGTCATGTTGCGATTTCAGCGATCGCCTATTGACGGGTCCAAATGTGGTGTTATAGTTCACTACAACACCGGTCCACGAGGTCACTAAAGGAGACCTGCCATGAAAGCGCCGAACCTGCTCGCCCTGACCGCCGCCGTCCTGCTGACCACCGCCGGCCTGGCCGCCGTGAACAACAACGTCAAGGTCCTGCCCGTCACCGAAATCAACGGGGTCAAGGTCATCAACCTGGCTCCGGTCGAAGTCCGCCCCACCGCCGAAGACATGCGCGCCGCCGCCCTGCTGGCCGACGCCGGCCTGGCCACCGCGACGGCCACCGTGGCGCCGGTCGCGGCCCATGCCGCCGAAAGCGGCGTCGCCCTGCTCGGGGCCCAGCTGGCCATGCCCTACTATTCGTTTGGCACCACGTTCGGCCGCATCACGAAGGATTAATCCATGACCATCACCTGGAACGACAGCGTCCCGATCTACCGCCAGCTGCGCGAACGCGTCGTGGCGATGATCCTGGACGGCGCCTTGAACGAGGGCGACCCGCTGCCGTCAGTGCGCCAGGTGGCCGCGGATTTTCAGATCAATCCGCTTACGGTCTCCAAGGCGTACCAGGAACTGGTCGACGATCAACTAGTGGAAAAAAGGAGGGGACTGGGAATGTTCGTGATCGATGGAGCCCGCGAGGCACTGCTTAAGTCCGAGCGCGAGCGGTTCCTGCGCGAAGAATGGCCCGCGCTGTTCGAACGCCTGCAGCGGCTGGGGCTGGATCTCAAGACCCTGATGACCGCGGCGGAGGCCAAGCAGTCATGAACGCCATCGTCTCCGCCAGCGGACTGCGCAAGCGCTACAAGAACACCACCGCCCTGGACGGCGTGGACTTCCGCATCGAGTCCGGCCGCATCGTCGGCCTGATCGGCCCCAACGGCGCCGGCAAGACCACCGCGCTGAAGGCCATCCTCGGGCTGACCGATTTCGAAGGAAAGCTCGATGTGCTCGGCTTCGACCCGCGCACCCAGCGCGACCGCCTGATGGAACAGGTGTGCTTCATCGCCGACGTGGCGGTGCTGCCGCGCTGGATCCGGGTGAGCGAGGCGGTGGATTTCGTCGCCAACGTGCACCCGCGCTTCGACCGCGCCAAGTGCGAAGCCTTCCTGGCGCGCACCAAGCTCACCCCGAATCAGCGCGTCAAGCAGATGTCCAAGGGCATGATCGTGCAGCTGCACCTGGCCCTGGTGATGGCGATCGACGCCCGCCTGCTGGTGCTGGACGAACCCACCCTCGGCCTGGACATCCTCTACCGCAAGCAGTTCTACCAGAGCCTGCTGGAGGATTACTTCGACGAGAACAAGACGATCATCGTCACCACCCACCAGGTGGAAGAGATCGAGCACATCCTCACCGACCTGATGTTCATCCGCGACGGCAAGATCGTGCTCGATGCCGACATGGATTCGGTCGGCGAGCGCTTCGCCGAAGTGATGGTCGGCGCGGACAAAGCCGACGCCGCCCGCCGCATGAAGCCGCTGGACGAGCGCCAGGTGTTCGGCAAAAGCATCTTCCTGTTCGACGGCGCGGACCGCGCCACGCTGGAAGCCATGGGCGAGGTACGCCGCCCGTCGGTCAGCGACCTGTTCGTCGCCACGATGAAAGGGACCTACGCATGAAAACCTTCTACTGGCAGGTGAAGCGCGAATTCTGGGAGAACCGCGGCGGCTTCCTGTGGGCCCCGATCGTGACGGGCGTGGTCTTCCTGGTGCTCAACGTGATGGCCATCGTCGCCGCCGAGGTGATGAGCGCCCGCCACGGTATCCAGATCGGCGGCAACAACTTCCGCGAGCTGATCGAAAAGGCCAGCGACGGCGACCTGGCCCAGGTGGGCGCGGCGCTGGACATGACCATGCTGTCCTCGATGGGGCTGATCACCATCGTGCTGGGCTTCGTGGTGTTCTTCTACTGCCTGGGTTCGCTGTACGACGACCGCCGCGACCGCAGCGTGCTGTTCTGGAAGTCGCTGCCGCTGTCCAACACCGGCACGGTGCTCTCGAAAGTGGCCAGCGCCGTGGTGCTCGCACCGGCCATCGCGGTCGTCGTCGGCATCGCGGTCGGGCTGCTGCAGCTGGTGATCTTCTCGCTGGTGCTGTCCTTCCACGGCATCAACATGTGGGAGCTGCTGACCCTGGCCCACCCGCTGCGCGCCGTCGCCTCGCTGCTCAGCTCCATCCCGGTGTATGCCCTGTGGGCGGCTCCCGCGGTGGGCTGGCTGATGCTCTGCTCGGCCTGGGCACGCAGCAAGCCCTTCCTGTGGGCGGTGGCCGCGCCGGTGGTGGCCGGCCTGATGGTGACCTGGTTCGGCATCATGGGCGTGTTCAACGAGACGGCCGTGTGGTTCTGGTCCAACATCGTGGCCCGCTCGCTGCTGAGCGTGTTCCCGGGTTCCCACTTCGCCCTGGATCGGCACTCCTTCCGCAGCATGTCCGGGGACCTGGGCGACGCCCACAACCCGCTGGCCCTGCTCTCGCCGGCGCAGACCTACGCCGTGCTGGGCTCGCCCAACCTGTGGATCGGTGTCGCGGCTGCGGTCGCCATGATCGCCGCGGCCATCTGGTTCCGCCGGGTCCGCGACGACAGCTGACCCAAGCTCCGCGGCGGCGGCGCCCAAGCCGCCGCCGCTCTCTTCCGCGCCATTCCATCCAGCTTCGACAGGAGTCACGCCATGAAGTACCGCTCGATCACCGCCGGCCTGCTCGCCGCCTCGCTCAGCCTCTCGCTGGCGGCCTGCGGCCAGGACGACCAGGCCGGCCAGGCCGACACCGGCGCGTCCAAGGGCGTGGCCGACGCGGCGAAGGAAGTGCAGCAGGCCACCTCGCCCTCGTTCATTGCCGCGCAGGTGCAGAAAGGCATCGACCAGGCCAAGCGCGAGCTGGCCACCAAGGACATCAACGTCAGCAGCGTGCATGTCGGCAAGGACAACGACCGCCACCAAGACGACACCAGCGGCCTGCCCCGCGCGGTGATCACCCCGCAGGGCGACTTCGTCATCGCCGGCAAGACGGTGACCACCACGCCCGAGCAGCACACCCTGGTGGCCGATTACCGCCAGCACATCATCAGCATCGCCGAAGCCGGCATGGATATCGGCGCCAGCGGCGCGAGCCTGGGCACCAGCGCGGCCAAGGAAGCGATTTTCGGCGCGCTCACCGGCAAGAGCGACAAGGAAATCGAGGACCGCATCAAGCCGCAGACCGAACAGATCAAGGCCGCCGCGGCCAAGCTGTGCCTGCGCATGCCCGACCTGCTCGCTTCGCAGCAGAAGCTGGCCGCGGCGCTGCCGGAGTTTCGGCCGTACGCCACGATGACGCAGAAGGATGTGGAGGATTGCGGGAAGGACGACGACAAGAATTGAGCGAGGTGAGCCCCTCTCCCCGTTTACCAATTTGTGCACGGGGAGAGGGGTTGGGGTGAGGGTACGGGCGGAGCGCAAGGGTGATGTGCACAGCTCCGCCCGAACCCTCATCCGGCTGCCGCCACCTTCTCCCGAAGGGAGAAGGGTTCGCTCTTGGGGACTGAGTCAGTAAGGGGGATTGCATGGATCGGTCAAGGAAGTCGTCGTTTGCTTCGGCGCTGCTGGCCGCCTGCCTGCTCGCCACTACCGCCCACGCCGACCCCACCCGCCTCCGCGGCCCCGCCCTGGACCAGGAAGTCGCCCGCCTCATGCAGGCCGCCCACGTGCCGGGCCTGGCGCTGGCGGTGATCGAGAACGGCAAGGTGGTGCATCTGAAGGCCTACGGCCAGCGCGACCTCGAACAGCAGCTGCCGCTCACCGTCGATACCGTGATGTACGCCGCCTCCATCACCAAGGCCGCGTTTACCTACGCCACGCTGAGCCTGGTCGACCAGGGCAAGCTCGATCTGGACACGCCGATCGACAAGCTGCTGCCCAAGCCCCTGCCCGACTACGACAAATACGCGGATCTGGCCGACGATCCGCGCTGGCGCAAGATCACCCCGCGCATGCTGCTCACCCATCGCGCCGGCTTTCCCAACTTCCGCAACTTCCCGCCGGGCGCCACCAGCTACGACCCGAACGGCAAGCTCAAGATCTACGCCGAACCCGGCAGCCGCTACGCCTATTCCGGCGAAGGCATCAACCTGATGCAGTTCGTGCTGGAACACGGCCAGGACGTCGACGTCGCCACGCTGATGCAGAAGCAATTGTTCGACCGTTTCGGCATGCGCCATACCTCCATGACCTGGCGCGCCGACTTCGCCGGCAACCTCGCCATCGGCTACGACGAGAACGGCAAGCCGCTGGGCCACAGGCAGCGCGGCAGCGTGCGCGCCGCCGGCTCCATGGACACCACCCCGCGCGACTACGCCCAGCTGCTGGCCGGCATGGTGCGCGCCGACGGCCTGGGTGCCAAGGCGCGCGCCGAGTGGCTGAAGCCGGTGCAGCGCATCCGGTCCGTCACCCAGTTCCCCACGCTGGACACCGCCACCACGCACGACAACGACGGCATCCGCCTGTCCACCGCGCTGGGCGTCACCGTGTACCAGTCGCCGCGCGGCACCGCCTGGTTCAAGACCGGCCACGACGACGGCACCAACAACCTTGCCTTCTGCCTGCAAAACTCGCGCGACTGCGTGCTGATCATGAGCAACAGCTCGAATGCCGAAGGCCTGTATCTGTATCTGCTCGATGCCGCGCTGGGCCCCACCTGCTATCCGTGGTTCTGGGAAAGCGACGTGCCCTACGACCATCCGCAATGGCGCACGCCCGAGGCGCGCACGCAGCCGCATCCGCCGTGCGCGCCGGTAGGACGGGCGTCCTGAACACCCTCACTCAAGGAGCCAGGAAATCCACATGCTCAAGCGTCAACTGATCCCCGTGCTCGCCCTGTGCGTCCTCGCCGCCGGCTGCGAAAGCGGCAGCTATACCTCGACCGACCATGGCCGCATCACCCAGCGCCATGGCCTGATCCTGCTCAACGCGCAGGGGGCGCCGGAAGCCACCATCGACCAGGCCGGCGCGCTGAGCATCGACGGCAAGGACATCGGCATCGACGACCGCCAGCGCGAGCTGCTGCGCCGCTATTACATCAGCGCCACGGCTATCCGCCAGCACGGCATCGAGACCGGCAAGGCCGGCGCTGCCATGGCCGGCGAAGCGCTCAAGGGCGTGGCCGAATCCGTCGCCGGCGACAAGGACAGCGTGGACAAGCGCGTGGAAGCGCAGACGCAGAAGATCACCGCCCAGGTGATGAAGATCTGCGACGACCTGGCGGACATCAAGGTCGCCCAGGACCAGCTGGCCACCAGCCTGCCGGCGTTCAAGCCGTATGCGGGGATCGTGGACGAGAAGTCCGTGACCGATTGCAGGAATGACGAAAAAACCGAGCGCAAGGACTGACACCCCGCCGCAACGACGTAGGTTGGGGTGAGCCAAAGGCGAACCCCAACATCGCCACGTTCGAACGTATCGAGATGTTGGGGTTCGCCTATGGCTCACCCCAACCTACGCCGCATGTATTGGCAGCGGCGCTCAGCCGCCGCCGCCTCCACCGCCGTGGATGCCGCCCTTGGTCAGCGCCATCGGATCGAGCAGCTTCTTCAGCTCTTCCTTCGGCAGCCCCGTGGTCTCCAGCGCCACGTCCAGAATCGGCCGCTTCTGCTTGTAAGCCTGCTTTGCCGTCGCCGCGCCCTTCTCATACCCGATCACCGGATTGAGCGCGGTCACCAGGATGGGGTTCTTGTCGAGCGCTTCCTTCACCCGCGGCGCATTCACCTTGAAGCCCGCAATGGCTTTATCCGCCAGCAGCACGCTCACGTTCGCCAGCAGGCCGATCGACTGCAGCAGGTTGTGCGCGATCAGCGGCAGCATCACGTTGAGCTGGAAATTGCCGGACTGGCCGCCGATGGTGATGGCCGCGTCGTTGCCGATCACCTGCGCCGCCACCATCGCGGTGGCTTCGGGAATCACCGGATTGACCTTGCCCGGCATGATCGACGACCCCGGCTGCAGCGCCGGCAGCTCGATCTCGCCCAGGCCGGCCAGCGGGCCGGAATTCATCCAGCGCAGGTCGTTGGCGATCTTCATCAGCGCCACCGCCAAGGCCTTCAACTGGCCGGACAGCTCCACCGCCGCGTCCTGCCCCGCCATGCCTTCGAAGTAATTGTCCGCCGCATCGAAGCGCACGCCGGTGAGCTTCTTCAGCTCGCGCGCGACTGCGGGGCCGAACTTCGGGTCCGCATTGATGCCGGTGCCTACCGCGGTGCCGCCCTGCGGCAGGCGGCGCATGCGCTTGATGCTGTCTTCGATGCGCTCGATGGCGCTGGCGATCTGCGCGGCCCAGCCGGAGAGTTCCTGGCCGAAGGTGACCGGCATGGCGTCCATCAGATGGGTGCGGCCGGTCTTGGGCACGTTGCGCAGTTCGCGCGCGCGGCGCTCGATCGCCTTCTTCAGGTGCTTGAGCGCCGGCAGCAACTGCTCGCTGGCGGTGAGCGTGGCGCTGACGTGGATGGCGGTGGGGATCACGTCGTTGGAGCTCTGCCCGTAGTTGACGTGGTCGTTCGGGTGCACCTTGGCGCCGGCCTTGCCGGCGACGTGGGCGATCACCTCGTTGGCATTCATATTGGTGCTGGTGCCCGAGCCGGTCTGGAACACGTCGATCGGGAACTGGTCGTCGTACTGCCCGTCCGCCACCGCCAGCGCGGCCTTGCGGATGGCCGCGGCCTGGTTCTTGCGCAGATGGCCCAGCCCCAGGTTCGCCTCGGCCGCGGCGGCCTTGATCAGGCCCAGCGCGCGGATGAAGGCGCGCGGCAGGCGCAGGCCGGAGATGGGGAAATTGTCCACGGCGCGCTGGGTCTGCGCGCCGTACAGCGCATCGGCGGGGACTTTGAGCTCCCCCATGCTGTCGTGTTCGATGCGGTACTGGCTCATGCCCTGGTTTCCTTCACGCTGGAGTGATCGAGCCACTATAGGCCCGCCCCCGTTAGGGCGGTGCCAAGCGGCGCCGGGGGCGGGACAGGCCCGGCCCGTTGTAAAATGCCGTTTTTCCTCTGCCGGATCGCCTCGATGTCTGCCCATGCCCTGACCGCCCTGTCCCCGCTGGACGGCCGCTACGCCAGCAAGGCGCAAGCCCTGCGCCCGATCTTCAGCGAGTACGGCCTGATGCACCGGCGCGTCCACGTCGAGATCGAATGGCTGCTGGCGCTGGCCGCCGATCCCGGCATCGCCGAGCTGCCGGCCTTCTCCGCCGCGCAGGTCGCCCAGCTGAAGGAGATTGCCGCGAAGTTCGGCGTCGAGGACGGCGAGCGCGTCAAGGCCATCGAAGCCACCACCAACCATGACGTGAAGGCGATCGAGTACTTCATCAAGGAGCGCATCGGCAACGACGCCGCCCTGGCCCAGGCCAAGGAGTTCGTGCACTTCGCCTGCACCAGCGAAGACATCAACAATCTTTCCTACGCCCTGATGCTGCGCGACGCCCGGCAGCAGGTGCTGCTGCCGGCCTTCGACGCGGTCAGCGCCAAGCTGCGCGAACTGGCCCATGCCAACGCCGCGCTGCCGATGCTCTCGCGCACCCACGGCCAGACCGCCTCGCCCAGCACGCTCGGCAAGGAACTGGCCAACGTGGTGGCGCGCCTGGAGCGCCAGCGCGCGCAGCTGGCCGCGGTGGCCATCCCCGGCAAGATCAACGGCGCGGTGGGCAACTACAACGCGCACGCCATCGCCTATCCGGAACTGGACTGGCGCGCCTTCTCGCAGCGTTTCGTGCAGGGCCTGGGGCTGGACTACAACGCCTACACCACCCAGATCGAGCCGCACGACGGCGTGGCCGAATACTGCGACGCCGTGCGCCGCGCCAACATCATCCTGATCGACCTGGCGCGCGACGTGTGGGGCTATATCTCGCTGGGCTATTTCAAGCAGGCGCTGAAGGCCGGCGAGGTGGGCTCGTCCACCATGCCGCACAAGGTCAACCCGATCGACTTCGAAAACGCCGAAGGCAATTTCGGCCTGGCCAATGCCTTGCTCGGCCACTTCGCCGAGAAACTGCCGATCAGCCGCTGGCAGCGCGACCTCACCGACTCCACCGTGCTGCGCGCCCTGGGCACCGCCTTCGGCCACACCCTGGTGGCGCTGGAATCGCTGCAGAAGGGCCTGGGCAAGCTCAACGTCAACGCCGACCGCATCGCCTCGGACCTGGACGCCGCCTGGGAAGTGCTGGCCGAAGCCGTGCAGACCGTGATGCGCCGCTACGGCCTGCCGGAGCCGTACGAGCAGCTGAAGGCGCTGACCCGCGGCCAGGGCATCACCAAGGAGTCGATGCGCGCATTCATCGCCGGGCTGGACCTGCCGGCGGAGGCGAAGCAGCGTTTGATGGAGCTGACGCCGGGCGGCTATATCGGCCTGGCGGAGCCGCTCGCTCGCGAGATCTGAGCGGGTTCGTTTTCCGCATGAAGAAAAAGGGGCGCGTGATCCGCGCCCCTTTTTCATGGCCTCAGGCCGCTTTCTTCAGGCCTTCGGCTTCCAGCGCCGTCTGCACCGCGGGGCGCTCCGCCACGCGCTTCTGGAAATCCAGCAGCGCCGGGAATTCCGACAGGTCCAGCGCCACGTGCCTGGCCCAGTTGGTGACCGTGAACAGGTAGGCATCCGCCACGGTGAAGCGGTCGCCCACCAGCCACGGGTGCTGGGCCAGGCGCTCTTCCAGCAGGCGGTAGCGCTTGCGCAGGTATTCCTTGCGCTCTTCGCGCACCACGTCCGGCGTTTCCGGCTTGAACAGCGGCGAGTAGGTCTTGTGCAGCTCGGAGTTGATGTAGCCGAGCATTTCCTGCAGGCGGTAGCGCGCGGTGGTGCCGTTGGCCGGGGCCAGGCCGCTTTCCGGCTTGAGGTCCGCCAGGTACTGCACGATGGCCGGGCCTTCGGTGAGCAGCTCGCCGTCGTCCAGCGTCAGCGCCGGCACATAGCCCTTGGGGTTGATCAGCCAGTAGTCCTGGTCGCTGGCCGTGCGCTTGGCCTTGGTGTCGACCTTCACCAGCTCGACCGGAATCCCGGCTTCCAGCGCGACGATATGCGGCGACAGCGAACAGGCACCGGCGGCGTAGTAGAGCTTCATGGCGATCCTCCTTGGATGGAACGGGTGGGGTAAGACGGCCATCGTAGCCAGCCATGGTTACTGTTGGATACCACCTGGCCGGGGGCAGCCCCTAAAATCCGGTATCTCGCCAGTTACCGGTACCGCGCCATGGGCCTGCCCGTCCGCAAGAACAAAGTGATGCCGCCGCCGGCGTGTCCGCTCAGCGAAGTGCTGGGACTGCTGCGCGGGGCGTGGGCGCCGAATGTGGTGTGGTTGCTGAGCGGGGAGCCGCGGAGGTTCGGGGAACTGCGGCATGACATGCCGAAGATTTCGGCGCGGGTGTTGAGTGCGCGGTTGCGGGAGCTGGAGTCGCGCGGCCTGGTGATGCGCACCGTGCTGGAGACGTCGCCACCGTCGGCTGAGTATGCGTTGACGCCGTTGGGCAGGGAGTTGCTGCCGGCGATCGATGCGTTGGCGGATGTGGGAAAAAAGCTGATCGCTGAGTGGGGCGGGCCTCATCGTAGGTTGGGGTGAGCCAGAGGCGAACCCCAACGTTGCGGCACCGTGCGGGTTTGTTGGGGTTCGCCTTCGGCTCACCCCAACCTACGTCGCTCGACCCTCCGCTCACCGCTCCGACCGGCCCCTCAACCCCAGCCCTCTCCCCGGAGGGGAGAGGGGGTAGGTTGTCGGGGCGTGGAGTTATTCGACCTCGTCCGAACCCTCATTGACGCCCTCGAACAGGAACGTCGACAGATACCGCTCGCCCGTATCCGGCAGCATTGCCAGCAGCACCGAGCCTTCCGGCGCATCCTTCGCCACCTGCAGCGCCGCGGCCAGCGTGGCGCCGGAGGAAATGCCCACGAAGATGCCTTCCTGCTGCGCCAGCGCGCGCGCGGTGTCGCGCGCCACCACGTCGTCCACCGGCAGGATCTGCTGCGCCACCTCGCGGTTGAGCACCTTCGGCACGAAGTCCGGCGTCCAGCCCTGGATCTTGTGCGGCTGCCATTCCTTGCCGCTCAGCAGCGAGGCGCCGGCCGGTTCGCTGGCGATCACCTTCACTTCCGGACGCGCCACCTTCAGCACCTCGCCCACGCCGGTGAGCGTGCCGCCAGTGCCCCAGCCGGTGACGAAGTAATCCAGCCGGCGGCCGGCGAAATCGCGCAGGATTTCCGCGGCCGTGGTGCTGCGGTGATAGGCCGGATTGGCGGGATTCTCGAACTGGCTGGCCAGGAACCAGCCGTGCTTGTCCGCCAGCTCCCTGGCCTTGCGCACCATGCCGCTGCCGCGCTCGGCCGCGGGGGTCAGCAGCACCTTGCCGCCGTAGGCGCGGATCAGCTTGCGCCGCTCGATCGAGAAGGTCTCGGTCATCACCGCCACGAACGGATAGCCGCGCGCCGCGCACACCGCCGCCAGCGCCACGCCGGTATTGCCGGAGGTGGCCTCGATCACCGTCTGCCCGGGCTTGATGGTGCCGCGCGCCTCGGCGTCCAGGATGATGGCCAGGGCCAGGCGGTCCTTCACCGAACCTGCCGGATTGAACGCTTCCACCTTTACGTAAAGCTCGACGTGCTTCGGCGCCAGCCGGTGCAGTTTCACGACCGGGGTCTTGCCGATGGTGTCGAGGATGCTGTCGTAGATCATGAAAGGCTCCAGGCGAGGATGGAAAGGACATGGGCGGGTCGGCGCATAGTGCGCCCTTCGCGGTGAAATTTTGCGTCAGGCGCGCCGGGCCAGGGGCGTTTCGGCCACCGACGATGCATCAATTTCGGAACAGTCGCCGACAGGAGGCGCGCCGAACCAGGCCAGCTCCCGGGCCAGCGCCGCTACCTCGCCCAGGATCAGCAAGGCCGGCGAGCGCACCTCATGCGCTGTCGCCAGCTGCTGCAACCGGGCCAGCGTGCCGGTGACCACGCGCTGCTTCATGCGCGAGCCGTTCTCCACCAAGGCGAACGGCGTGCTTGCCGCGCGTCCATGGGCGAGCAGCTGTTCCTGCACGGTACCGAGTTCGCTGACACCCATGTACACCGCCAGCGTCTGCCGTTCGCGCGCCAGCGCGGGCCAGTCCAGCGTGTCGTGGGAACCGCGGCAATGCGCGGTGAGGAAACGCACCGACTGCGCATGCTCGCGATGGGTCAGCGGCACGCCCGCATAGGCGGCGCAGGCCAGCGCGGCGGTGATGCCGGGTACCACTTCGTAAGGCACGCCGTGGGCGCGCAGATGTTCCAGTTCCTCGCCGCCGCGGCCGAACACGAAGGGATCGCCGCCTTTCAGGCGCACCACGCGGCGGCCTTGCTGCGCGTGTTCGAGCAGCAAGGCGTGGATGCGTTCCTGGGTGACGTGGTGGTTGCCGGCTTCCTTGCCCACTTCGATGCGCTCGGCATCGCGGCGTGCCAAGGCCAGCACTTCGGCGGCGACGAGGCGGTCGTAGAGGATCACGTCCGCTTCCTGCAATGCGCGCAGGCCACGCAGCGTCAGCAGGCCCGGATCGCCCGGGCCGGCACCGACCAGCACGACGCTGCCGACGCTTTGCGTCACGGCGCCGGCGAGCGCGCGCTCCGCTTCGGCCTCCGCCTGCTCCGGCTGCGCGCGGCGCAGCAGCTGCAGCACGGGGCCGGCGAACAGCTGCTCGTAGAAGCGGCGGCGCGCGCCGAGATCCGGCAGGCGTGCGCGGATTTTCCCGCGCAGGCGTGCGGCCAGCGCGGCGAGCGGACCCAGCGCGGGATCCAGCAGGCTTTCCAGCCCTTCGCGCAGCAGCCGCGCCAGCACCGGCGCGGTGCCGCCGCTGGAAATCGCGATGGTCACCGGATCGCGGTCGATCACCGCGGGCACGTGGAAGCTGCATAGCTCCGCATCGTCCACCACGTTGACGAACAGCCGGCGCTTTTCCGCCAGTGTGGCGATGCGGCGGTTGAGCAAGGGTTCGCCGGTGGCCGCGATCACCAGCCAGCACCCGTCGAGCCAGGCCTGTTCGAAGCCATCCAGGCGCAGCTCGATCCGGCCCGCCGCCGCCCAGGCCTGCAGGTTTTCCGTCGCCGCCAGCGCACCCACGGTCACCGCCGCGCCGGCTTCGAGCAGCGCCGCCGCCTTGCGCTCGGCCACTGCGCCCCCGCCGACCACCAGCACGCGGCGGCCGGCGAGATCGGCAAACAGCGGGTACAGCTTCATGGGCATCGCACCATCGACAAGGGAATAACGACGCTAGGCGGGGCCACGCAGCCGGGCAAATGATTTGTCCTTGGCCGCTCATGCCGCGCGGTTATGTGGCAGCTCCCGTTTTCGGCATAAGACCCCGACCGCGCATTGACGCCATCATTAAACGGATGTATAGACGTCTAAATGACGACCGCGAGCCACGCCACCGACGCCCTGCCCTCCGGCCTCCCGGCCGGCGCCGGTCCGTGCCGCCCCGCCATCACGCGATGTACCCCTGCAGCGCCCGCAAGCCAGTCCACCCGACCTGCCCGCTCCAGGATGCCCTCGCATGACCCTCACGCAACTGCGCTATCTCGTCGCCATCGCCGACGCCGGCCTCAACATCACGCTCGCCGCCGAGCGCGTGCACGCCACCCAGCCCGGACTCAGCAAGCTGCTCAAGCAGCTTGAGGACGAACTCGGCTTCCAGCTGTTCCACCGCAAGGGCCGCAGCCTCGATTCCATCACCCACGCCGGCAGCCACGTGCTGGAACGCGCGCGCACGATCCTGGCCGAAGCCACCAATATCCGCTCCATCGCCGCCAACCTGCGCAATGAATCGCGCGGCACGCTGCGCGTAGCCACCACCCATACCCAGGCGCGCTTCGCCCTGCCCGGCGCGGTGGCCGCGCTCACCCGCCAATACCCGCAGGTCAGCGTGCATCTGCTGCCGTCCACCGATGCCGACGTGATCGGCCTGCTCGAAGGCGGCCACGTGGACCTGGCCATCGTCAGCAGCTCGGGCGGCGCGCCCTCCGGCAGCGGCATCGCCCTGCCCGCCTATCGCTGGAACCGCGTGGCGATGGTGCCGCACCGGCATGCGCTGGCGAGGCTGGAACGGCCGCCGACGCTGGACGAACTGGCGGCGTATCCGCTGGTGAGCTACGACTCCTCCTTGAAGCCCGGCTCCTCGCTGGCGCGCGCCTTCCACGCGGCCAACCTGCATCCGCAGATCGCCATGACGGCGAGCGATGCGGACCTGATCAAGACCTATGTGCGCGCCGGCGTCGGCATCGGCGTGCTGGCGGAGATGGCGGTGCAGCCGGACGACCAGGATCTGCGCGCCCTGCCGGCGGACCATCTGTTCGCGCCATGCACGACGTGGATCGTGCTGCGGAAGGAAAGCGTGCTGCGGGAGTTCGCGCTGGAATTTATCGGGTTGTTTGCGCCGCAGCTGGAGCGCCGGGCGGTGAGCCGCGCGCTGGCGAGCGGCGGGGCGACGCATTGGCCGGCGGTGCCGCACTGGCGGGAGCGCGCGGCGGACTGACCCCGGCGTAGGACGTAGGTTGGGGTGAGCCGAAGGCGAACCCCAACATCGTCGCACCGATGCGCATCGCAATGTTGGGGTTCGCCTTCGGCTCACCCCAACCTACGCCGTCGTTGCAGCCGCATCAGGCGGACAACAAGCCCCGATCCCTCAACAACCCCAGGATGTGCCCCGCCAGCACCGCCGGCTCGGCACCGCTTCCATCCACCCGCACCTCCGGCTGCTCCGGCGCCTCGTACGGGTCGCTGATCCCGGTGAACTGCGCGATCTTCCCCGCGCGCGCCTGCGCATACAGCCCCTTGCGGTCGCGCGCCTCGCACACTTCCAGCGGCGTCGACACGTGGATCTCGATGAAGTCGCCATGCGCCTCCACCAGGCCGCGCGCCTCGGCACGCGTATTCGCATACGGCGCGATCGGCGCGCATACCGCCACGCCGCCGTGGCGCACGATCTCGCTCGCCACGTAGGCGATGCGCGTGACGTTGGCATCGCGATCCTCGCGCGAGAAGCCCAGGCCGCGCGACAGATGCTTGCGCACCTCGTCGCCGTCCAGCACGGTCACCGCGCGGCTGGTGTGCTCCAGCAGCTGCGATACCACCGCCTGCGCGATGGTCGACTTGCCCGCACCCGACAGCCCGGTAAAGAACAGCGCGAAGCCGCGCGGCGCCTGCGCCGGATGGCGTTCGCGCAGGATCTTCACCACCTCGGGAAAGGTGAACCACGCAGGGATGTCCGTGCCCTCGTGCAGATGCCGCCGCAGCTGCGTGCCGGAGATGTCGCGCACCTCGTCGTCCGCCGCCACTTCGGTCGCCGGCACGTAGGCATCGCGGTTGGCCGCATAGACCATCGCCGGGAACGCCACCACCTGGATGCCCAGTTCGTCCTGGTAGCGCTCCAGCAGATGCTGCGCATCGAACGGCCCATAGAACGGCTGGCCGTTCGAATCCTGGCCCGGGCCGGCATGGTCGCGCCCCACGATGAAATGCGTGGCGCCGTAATTCTTGCGGATGATTGCGTGCCAGATCGCCTCGCGCGGCCCGCCCATGCGCATGGCCAGCGGCAGCAGCGAGAGCTTGGCGCTGTCGGCCGGGTACTGCGGCAACAGGGCGCGGTAGCAGCGCACGCGGGTGTAGTGGTCGACGTCGCCGGGCTTGGTGCGGCCCACCGAGGGCTGGATCAGCAGCTTGGCGCCCACCTTCTGCGCGGCGCGCAGGGTCAGCTCGCGGTGCGCGCGGTGCATCGGGTTGCGCGTCTGGAACGCCACAACGCGGCGCCAGCCGTTCGCTTCGAACCAGGCGCGCAAGGTGCGCGGGCTGTCGCGCAGCTCGGTGAAGTCGTAGTGCACCGGCTGCTGGATGCCGCGCAGGCGGCCGCCGAGATACACCGGCCGGGTGCGTTCGAGCAGTTCGGCCACGCCGGGATGCAAATGATCCTGCGTGCCGAACACCTGCTGCGCTTCGTGCGCGCGGTCCGGGCGATAGATGTCCTGCAGTTCCAGCACGGCCAGCGGCACGCTCTGCGCATCGCGCAGCACGATCTCCGCTCCGGGCGCGAGCGTGGCGGCAAACGCTTCGCTCACGTCCAGCGTGACCGGGATCGGCCACAGCGTGCCGTCGGCCAGCCGCAGCTCGTTCACCACGCGCAGATAATCGCGTTCGGTGAGAAAGCCTTCCAGCGGCGAGAAGGCGCCGTTGAGCAGCAGCTCCAGATCGCACAGCTGCCGCGTGTTGAGGTCCAGTGCCGGCAGCCCCGCGCTGCGCTGTTTCAGCGCCTGCGCCTCGGCATACGGCAGGTAGAGGTCCTTGAGCGTGCCGCCATGCGGCGCGATCAACGGCTCCAGTTCGGTTTCGACGGGAAGTGCAGCGAGTGCGCTCTGGCTCATGATGGCGTTCTTTATTTGGATATCGGGGGCGGAAGGGTCAGGTGAGGTCGTGCAGGCCGCACTCGCGCTTGAGGCCGAAGAAACGCGTCTCTTCGGGGTCCATGCCCGGCTCCCATGGCCGGGTCGTGTGGGTGTCGCCGATCGACACGTAGCCCTGCTCCCACAGCGGGTGGTAAGGCAGGCCATGGCGCTGCAGGTAGCGGCCGACGTCGCGGTCGCTCCAGTCGGCGATCGGATGGAATTTCCAGCGGCCCTGGCTCAGCCGCAGGAAGGGAATGCGTTCGCGGCTGCGCGACTGGCCGCGGCGCAGGCCGGCGAACCAGCTGCCGATGCCCAGCTCCTCCAGCGCGCGCCGCATCGGCTCCACCTTGCGCAGCTCGTTGTAGCGCCCCAGCCCTTCCACACCCTGCTCCCACAGCCGGCCATGGCGCGATTCCATCCAGGCGGTGCCCAGCGGAGAGCGGTACACGTGCAGGTTCAGCGCGAGGCGTTCGCGCAGCTCGTCGACGAAGCGGTAGGTCTCGGGAAACAGATAGCCGGTATCGACCAGGATGATGGGCAAGTCCGGTTGCTGCCGCGTCAGCAGATGCAGCGACACCGCGGCCTGCGCGCCGAAACTGGACGACAGCGCATGCGCGCCCGGCGCGTGCTCCAGCGCCCAGGCCACGCGGTGTCCGGCATCCAGCGTGCCGAGCCAGTGATCGAGTTCCGCCCATGCATCCGCATCCTGCCGCGCCGCTTCCAGCGTCGCGCCGTTCATGCCCTGACCTCCAACGGGATGCGCCGGTCCGGCGGCGCCGCCAGTACCTGCGCACGAAGCAGGAAATCGCCGAAGCCCTCGTTCGGTTGACGTTGCTTTTTGTAAAGCCCGAACAGCGGATCGAGCGCGGCGAGGATGGCCGCCTCGTCCACGTTCTCCCGGTAGGCGCGGTTGAGCCGCTGCCCGCTGAAGTCCGCGCCCAGGCGCAGGTCGTAGCGTCCGGGGCCGCGGCCGACCAGGGCGATCTCGCCCAGGTAAGGACGCGAGCAGCCGTTCGGGCAGCCGGAGACGCGCAGCACGATCGGCGCATCGGCCAGGCCATGGCCGGCCAACAGCGCCTCGACCTTGTCCAGCAGTTCCGGCAGATAGCGCTCCGCCTCGGCCATGGCCAGGCCGCAGGTGGGCAGCGCCACGCAGGACACCGCGTGGCGGCGGATCGGGCTGATGCGCCGGTAATCGTCCAGGCCGTGCGCGGCGACGATGGCGTCGATGCGCGCGCGCTCGTGCGCCGGCACGTTGGCCACGATCACGTTCTGGTTGCAGGTAAGGCGGAAATCGCCCTGGTGCACCCGCGCCAGCTCGCGCAGGCCGCTCAGCCAGCGGCGCTCGCCGCGGTCGGCGAGGCGGCCCGATTCGATATGCAGGGTGAGATGCCAGCGGCCGTCGTGGCCTTCGATCCAGCCGTAGCGGTCGCCGTTATGGTCGAAGCGAAAGGGACGCGCGGGTTCCAGCGCGAAACCGAGGCGGCGTTCCAGCTCGGCCTTGAAAACGTCGACGCCGCGATGATCGAGCGTGTACTTCAGCCGCGCATGCTTGCGCTCCACGCGGTTGCCCCAGTCGCGCTGCAGCGCCACCACGGCCTCGGAGGCGGCATACAACTGCTCCGGCGTGACGAAGCCGAGCACCGTCGCCAGCCGCGGATAGGTCGACGCATCGCCGTGCGTGGCGCCCATGCCGCCGCCCACCGCGAGGTTGAAACCCTTCAGTTCGCCGTCCTCGGCAATCGCGATCAGGCCGAGGTCCTGCGAGAACACGTCCACGTCGTTCAACGGCGGAATGGCCAGCCCGATCTTGAATTTGCGCGGCAGATAGGTGGCGCCGTACAGCGGCTCCACCTCCGGTTCGCCCACCAGCGGCTCGCCGTCCAGCCAGATCTCGTGATACGCACTCGTGCGCGGCGCCAGATCATCCGACAGCTTCGCCGCCCACGCATAGGCCGCGCCGTGCGCCTTCGTCTCCACCGGGTTGGCGGTGCTCACCACGTTGCGCACCACGTCGCCGCAGGCCGCGATGGTGCTGGCCAGGCTGGCGTGGATGGCGGCGATGGTGGGCTTGAGCTTGCGCTTGATGATGCCGTGCCACTGGAAGGTCTGCCGCGTGGTGATGCGCAGCGTGCCGTTGGCGTGCTCGCGCGCCAGGCGGTCGAATTCCAGCCACTGCGCGGGCGTGACCACGCCGCCCGGCAGGCGCGCGCGCAGCATGAAGCTGTAGGCCGGCTCCAGTTTCTGGCGGCGGCGTTCCTCGCGCAGGTCGCGGTCGTCCTGCTGGTAACTGCCGTGGAACTTGAGCAGCTTGCCGTCGTCCTCGCTGATGCCGCCGGTGACGGGATCGGCCAGGCCCGCGGCGATGCCGCCGCGCAGCTGGCGGCTGGCGGCCTTGACGCGTTCGAAATCGGAAAGTGCTGCGCTCATATCAATACACGTCGCGCGCGTAGCGCCCTTGCTGCAGGAGGTCGGCCAGCCAGGCGCCGGCGTCTTCGTGGGAGAGGCCGCCGTGCTCGGCGGCGATGTCGACCAGGGCCGCGTGCACGTCCCTGGCCATCTGCGTCGCGTCGCCGCAGACATACAGATGCGCGCCGCCGCTGAGCCAGGCGTACAGCTCCTTGCCGTGTTCGCGCAGGCGGTGCTGCACGTAGACCTTGCCGGCGCCGTCGCGCGAGAAGGCCAGGTCCAGCCGGTGCAGCGCGCCCTGCTTCAGCGCTTCCTGCCATTCCAGCTGGTAGAGGAAGTCGTCGGCGAAATGGCGGTTGCCGAAGAACAGCCAGTTGCGGCCGCTGGCGCCGGTCTCGTGGCGCTCCTGCACGAAGCCGCGGAACGGCGCCACGCCGGTGCCGGGACCGACCATGATCACGTCGCGCGCGCTGTCGGCCGGCAGGCGGAAGCGCTCGTTCGCTTCGATGAACACCGGCACGCGCGCGTCTTCGCCGCTGGCGGCGAGAAAGGCCGAGGCGGCGCCCCAGTGGCGTTCGCCGAAGGCTTCGTAGTCGACCGTGGACACGGTGAGGTGCACTTCGTCGCCGACCACGGCGGAGCTGGAGGCGATCGAATACAGCCGCGGCGTGAGCGGGCGCAGCGCGGCGACCAGCGCGGCGGCTTCCCACGGGGCCGGATAGCGGCGCAGCAGGTCGATCGGCTGGTGCGTGTCGAGCAGCGCGGTCAGCGCCACCGGATCTTCCAGCGCCCGCGCCAGGCCGGCATCGCCGCTGGTCCTGGCATGGGCCAGCGCGAAGCCGCGAGCGAGGCGGGTCAGCTCGCGCTCCTCGGTGAGCCAGCGCAGCAGCGGCAGCGTGCGGCCGTTGTGGGTCACGTCCGCGTCGCCGTCCAACTGCAGCAGTGCCAGCCACTGCCGGACCAGCGCCGGCGGATTGCGCGGCCACACGCCCAGCGCATCGCCGGGCCGGTAGCTCAGGCCGGAGCCTTCCAGCGACAGCTCCACATGCAGCACTTCGCGCTCGCTGTCGCGCGACACGATGCGCTGGTTCGCCAGCACGGTGGCGGCGAACGGGTGGTCGCGGTCGTGCACGGCATGCGTGGGCACCGCCTGCAGCAGCGGCGCGCGCACCGCGGCCGCCGGCGCCTTCAGCAGTTCGCGGGCGCGCTCCAGCGCGGCGGCGGTCCAGGGCGCGGCCACTTCGTCCAGGTCGACGTCGGCCTCGGCCAGCGGATCCAGCCGCGCGGCGCCGAGTTCCTCCAGCCGCGCGTCGAGCTGGCGGCCGATCGCGCAGAACTGCGGATAGCTGGAATCGCCCAGGCCCAGCACCGCATAGCGCAGCGCCGGCAGCCGCGGCGCGCGGCGGCTGGCGATGAAGTCGATCAGGCCGCGCGCATCGTCCGGCGGCTCGCCCTCGCCCTGGGTGCTGATCACCAGGAACAGCTGGCGCTCCTGCGCCAGTTCGCGCTGCACGTAGGCGTCGGCGCGCACCAGCCGCGCCGGCAGGCCGGCCGCTTCCAGCTTCTTGAGCAGCTGCTCGGCCACGCGCTTGGCATTGCCGGTCTGGCTGCCGTAGAGCACGGTGACCCGTTCCGTCGCCGCGGCCGCAGCCTGCACCTGCGCCGGCTGCGGCCCGCGCGCCGCCAGCGCCGCGCTGCGTGCGGCCACCCAGTACAGCTCGTGGGGCGCCAGGCCCTCCAGCAGGCGCTGGAGTTGCGCGGCCTTGTCGGCGGCGAGCGGCGAAGCGAGGGATTCCTGCGAAACGACGGCGTTCAAGGCTGGACCTTCTTTGGACGTCTATACGTCTATTCGTCGAAGGTAGACCTCGGAGTGCTTATGCCGGAAAGGATGTATCGACATATGCACATGCCGTTTCCATTATTTCCTCGTTAAGCCCGACCACCCACGTAGGTTGGGGTGAGCCGCAGGCGAACCCCAACGCGGCGGTGCGCCTCGCATTGTTGGGGTTCGCCTGCGGCTCACCCCAACCTACGCCGGCCGCGCCGCGCCCCGTACAATCTCCCGATGACCAAGCCCACCCTCCCCCTCGAAGTCCGCGGCAGCGCCCGCCAGCCCCTCGGCATGACCCCGGCGCAGTTCCTGCGCGACTACTGGCAGAAGCGCCCCCTGCTGATCCGCAACGCCTTCCCGGACTTCACGCCCCCGCTGCAGCCGGACGACCTGGCCGGCCTGGCGCTGGAAGAGGAAGCCCTGTCGCGCCTGATCGTCCACGACGCGCGCCGCGACCGCTGGTCGGTCAAGACCGGCCCGCTCAGCGAGGACGACTTCGCCACGACCCCGCCCGCCAACTGGACCCTGCTGGTGCAGGACGTGGACAAGTGGGACGCCGACGTGGCGGCCTTGCTGGAGTCGTTCCGCTTCCTGCCGAACTGGCGCGTGGACGACATCATGATTTCCTATGCCGAGCCCGGCGGCGGCGTCGGCGCCCACGTCGACCAGTACGACGTGTTCCTGCTGCAGGGCCTGGGCCAGCGGCACTGGGCGATCAGCGACGATCCGCAGGCCTCCACCGAGTTCCGCGACGACGTGGAACTGAAGCAGCTCAAGCACTTCGAGCCCACCCACGAATGGCTGCTGGAACCGGGCGACATGCTCTACCTGCCGCCGGGCGTGCCGCACGACGGCGTGGCCTTCGGCGGCCCCTGCATGACCCTCTCGGTGGGCATGCGCGCGCCCTCGCGCGCGGAACTGGCCAGCGACCTGGCCGACTACCTGGTCGAGCGCCTGCCCGACGAGCAGCGCTACCGCGACCCGGACCTGGCCCCGGCCAGACATGCCGGCGAGATCGACCGCGCCGCCCTGGCCCGCGTGCGCGAGGCCCTGCCGTTCGCCGCGCTGGACGACGCCACCCTGGTCGACTGGTTCGGCCGCTACATCACCCGCTACCGCGTGGCGCGCGCGCCGGCCGCGCCGGACAAGGCCAGCACCGAGGCCGCCCTGGCCAAGCTGCTGGGCGACGGCGCGCAGCTGCTGCGCCATCCGTGGTCGCGCATGGCCTGGGCCCGGGTCAAGGGCGGCGCCACCCTGTTCGCCAACGGCCAGGCCTACCCCGCGCCGGCCGAGCTGGCCGAGCGCCTGTGCGCCGAACGCACGCTGGCGTTCGGCCGCGCGCCGGCCGGCGCCGAGCGGGCGCTGCTGCTGGCGCTGGTCAACGACGGCCACCTGGTGCCGCGCAAGGCGCGCCGCCGGTGAAGCCATCGGATCGCCCCGCCCCGGAAACGCTCGTCGTCGACGGCGGCGAGGCGCTGGCAGCCATGCGCCTGCAGCTGCTGCGCGGCGCGCGCCGCCGCGTGGCGATCTACCAGCCCGCGCTGCCCACCGACGCTTATAACCATGCCGCCGAGCTGGACGAGCTGCGCCGCATCGCCACCGCCGGCCGCGGCGCCGAGATCCGCCTGATCCTGCACGACCCCGCCGCGGCCCTGCGCGACAGCCACCGGCTGATCGCCCTGGCCCAGCGCCTGCCCAGCACGGTGCTGGTGCGCGAGCCGGTGGAGGAGTCCGACCGCACGTATGGCTCGGCCTACCTGCTCACCGACGCCGGCGGCTATCTGTTCCTGCCGGAAGCGGCGCGCCCGCGCGGCCGCGGCGCGATGGAAGACCGCGCCAGCCAGGCGCCGCTGCAGCAGCACTTCCAGGAAGCGTGGGAGCGTGCGGCCCGCGCCACCGCGCTGCAGCCGCTCGATCTCTAGCGCCCGGCTGAACGGCAACCCGCTTGCGCCTGCGGGCGGCCGCCGCGCGCGAAACCGGCGAAAACCCGTGCCTACGACGATGGTCGGTAGCCTCCGGCCTCGAAATAACGCCTTCCGACCCCACCTGGAACCCGTTTCCCGGGTTGCCGCTGTGCAGCAGCCGGGGCCATAATTAACAGGATTTTTCCCCGCCATCCGCCAGGTCGACGGATGGCCTGAGGCCTCCCTTCCCTCACCGGTGGTGACGTGAGCACAAATCTGATTCGCGAGTTCTTCGATTCGTCCCAGCTCGCCGGCGGCAACGCCGATTACGTAGAGCAGTTGTATGAGTCCTGGCTGGCCGACCCCGCGTCGGTCCCCGCCGAATGGAACCAGTATTTCGGGACCTTCAAAGGCCGCGAATCCGGTGACGTTCCGCACTCCGCGGCGATCGCCCGCATCGAAGCCGCGCAGAAGCAGCGCGCCGTGGGCGTCGCCGCCCCCGTCGACGACGAGCACGCGCGCAAGCAGGCCGCGGTGCTGCGCATCCTTACCGCCTACCGCTCGCGCGGCCACCTGGCCGCCGACCTCGATCCGCTGGGCCTGGCCGAGAAGCTGCCGGCGCCGGACCTGGGCCTGGCCTTCCACGGCCTGAGCGACGCCGACCTCGACACCGAATTCGACTGCGGCAACTTCGCCGGCGGCGGCCAGCGCATGAAGCTGCGCGAGCTGCTGGCGCGCCTGAAGAAGGTGTATGCCGGCACCATCGGCGCCGAGTTCATGCACATCAGCAACCATGAGCAGCGCAACTGGATCTACACCCGCCTGGAAAAGGCCGGCGGCAGCGCCGGGCTGGACCCGGCCGGCAAGCGGCGCGTGCTGGCGGGCCTCACTGCCGCCGAGGGCCTGGAGCGCTACCTGCACACCAAGTACGTGGGCCAGAAGCGCTTCTCGCTGGAAGGCGGCGACAGCCTGATCCCGATGGTGGACGAGGTGGTGCGCACGGCCGGCGACAACGGCATCAAGGAAGTCGTGGTCGGCATGGCCCACCGCGGCCGCCTGAACATGCTGGTCAATATCCTGGGCAAGCCGCCGAAGACGCTGTTCAACGAGTTCGAAGGCAAGTTCGAGCACCCGGACGACCCGGCCCACTCCGGCGACGTGAAGTACCACATGGGCTTCTCCGCCGACGTCAAGACGCCCAACGGCGGCGTGCACGTGGCGCTGGCGTTCAATCCGTCGCACCTGGAGATCGTCAACCCGGTGGTGGCCGGCTCGGTGCATTCGCGCCAGATCCGCCGCCGCGACAGCGAGCGCCAGCAGTCCATGGCCGTGCTGATCCACGGCGACGCCGCCCTGGCCGGCCAGGGCGTGAACATGGAACTGTTCAACATGTCGCAGGCGCGCGGCTTCCGCATCGGCGGCACGCTGCACATCGTGGTGAACAACCAGGTGGGCTTCACCACCTCCAATCCGCAGGACGCGCGCTCCACGCTGTACTGCACCGACCTGGCCAAGATGGTCAACGCGCCGGTGCTGCACGTGAACGGCGACGACCCGGAAGCGGTGATCCAGGCCACCCGCCTGGTCTACGACTTCCGCAAGCAGTTCCGCAAGGACGTGGTGATCGACCTGGTCTGCTACCGCCGCCACGGCCATAACGAGGCCGACGAGCCGGCCGCGACCCAGCCGGTGATGTACCAGATCATCCGCGCCCGCCCGACCACGCGCGACCTGTACGCGCAGGCCCTGGTCAAGGAAGGCGTGATCGCCGACGGCGACGCCCAGAAGATGGTCGACGAGTACCGCTCGCGCCTGGAAGCCGGCGACCCGATGACCGAGCTGACCAGCGCCCTGGTCAAGGACATCGAGGTGGACTGGAACCAGTTCATCGGCGGCAAGCTGTCCACCCAGGCCGACACCGGCGTGCCGAAGGCAAAGCTGGTCGAGCTGGCCAACAAGATTCTCGAAGTGCCCTCGGACACCACGCTGCAGTCGCGCGTGGCCAAGATCTACGACGACCGCCGCAAGATGGCCGCGGGCGAGCTGCCGGGCGACTGGGGCTTCGCCGAGAACCTGGCCTACGCCACCCTGGTGGACCAGAACTACAACCTGCGCCTGGTCGGCCAGGACGTGGGCCGCGGCACGTTCTTCCACCGCCACGCGGTGTTGCACGACCAGAAGGACGGCCACACCTACATGCCGCTGGCCACGCTGCGCGACAACGCCAGCGTCGAGGTGATCGACTCGCTGCTCAGCGAAGAGGCGGTGATGGCCTTCGAATACGGCCACGCCACCACCGACCCGTACACCCTGCACATCTGGGAAGGCCAGTTCGGCGACTTCGCCAACGGCGCCCAGGTGGTGATCGACCAGTTCATCAGCTCGGGCGAATCGAAGTGGAACCGCCTGTGCGGCCTGGCGCTGTTCCTGCCGCACGGTTACGAAGGCCAGGGTCCGGAGCATTCCTCCGCGCGCCTGGAGCGCTTCCTGCAGCTGTGCGCGCTGGACAACATGCAGGTCTGCGTGCCGACCACGCCGGCCCAGGCTTTCCACATGATCCGCCGCCAGATGGTGCGCCCGACGCGCAAGCCGCTGATCGTGATGACGCCGAAGTCGCTGCTGCGCCACAAGCTGGCGATCTCCAGCCTGGACGAACTGGCCAACGGCGAATTCCAGCTGGTGATCGGCGAGCACCGCGAGCTGCCGGCCAAGAAGGTCAGGCGCGTGGTGCTGTGCTCGGGCAAGGTCTACTACGACCTGCTGGAAGACGCCGAGAAGCGCGGCCTCGCCGACGTCGCCATCGTGCGCGTCGAGCAGCTGTATCCGTTCCCGCGTCCGCAGGTCGTGGCCGAACTGGAAAAGTACGCTTCCGCCAAGGAAGTGATCTGGTGCCAGGAAGAACCCATGAACCAGGGCGCCTGGTTCCAGATCCGCCACCACCTGCAGGCCTGCGTCAACGCCAAGCAGAGCCTCTCCTACGCCGGCCGCGCCCGCTCGCCGGCGCCGGCTGCCGGCCACCTCAATACCCACGTCGCCGAACAGGCGGCACTCGTCGAGCAGGCGCTGGTCGCGCCGATCGGCACCGACCACGCTGCGGAGTAAGACCCGATGTCCATTGAAGTCAAAGTGCCCGTTCTGCCCGAGTCTGTCTCCGACGCCACCATCGCCACCTGGCACAAGAAAGTCGGCGACGCGATCAAGCGCGACGAGAACCTGGTCGACCTCGAGACCGACAAGGTGGTGCTCGAAGTGCCAGCTCCGGTCGACGGCGTGATCAAGGAACTGAAGTTCCAGTCCGGCGACACCGTGACCAGCCAGCAGGTCATCGCGGTGATCGAGGAAGGTGCCGTGGCCGCCGCGCCGGCGCCCGCCGCCGCTGCGCCGGCTGCCGCCCCCCGCCCCGGCCGCCGCGGCTCCCGCCGCCGCCAAGGGCAGCGCGGACCTGTCCCCGGCCGGCCTGCGCGTGGCCACCGAGCAGAACATCGACGCGTCGAAGGTCGCCGGCACCGGCCGCGACGGCCGCGTGACCAAGGAAGACCTGGTCAACTACGGCAAGGGCGGCGCCGCTGCCGCGCCGGCCGCCGCAGCCCCGGCCGCGAAGCCGACCCCGGGCGCGCGTCCGGAAGAGCGCGTGCCGATGACGCGCATCCGCGCGCGCATCGCCGAGCGCCTGATGCAGTCGAAGAACTCGATCGCCATGCTCACCTCGTTCAACGAAGTGAACCTGGCCGAGGTGGTGAAGATGCGCAAGACGCTGGGCGAGCAGTTCGAGAAGTCGAACGGCGTGAAGCTCGGCTTCATGAGCTTCTTCGTCAAGGCCGCCGCCGAGGCGCTGAAGCGCCACCCGGTGATCAATGCCTCGGTCGACGGCAACGACATCGTCTACCACGGCTACCAGGACATCTCGATCGCCGTGTCCACCGACAAGGGCCTGGTCACCCCGGTGCTGCGCGACGTGCAGGACAAGAGCTTCGCCGACATCGAGAAGGGCATCCTGGAGTACGCCAAGAAGGCGCGCGACGGCAAGCTGGGCCTGGACGACCTGCAGGGCGGCACCTTCACCATCACCAACGGCGGCACCTTCGGCTCGCTGCTGTCGACCCCGATCGTGAACCCGCCGCAGAGCGCGATCCTGGGCATGCACACCATCAAGGACCGCGCCATCGTCGAGAACGGGCAGGTGATCGCCGCGCCGATGATGTACCTGGCGCTGAGCTACGACCACCGCATCATCGACGGCAAGGACGCGGTGCTGTTCCTGGTCGACATCAAGAACCAGCTCGAGAATCCGCAGCGGATGCTGCTCGGTCTTTGATCGCCTTTGCGATCAAAGACCGGGGAATCGGGAATCGTGGATAGGGAATAGTAAAAACCCCTCCCACGATTCCCGCTCTTCGCTGCCTTGATTGGTTGATGGAATAGCGGGTCGCCCTCATAGCATCCTGGCTTTTCCGATTCCCTATTCCCCCTTCCCTATTCCCGCGAGCGAATAACATGAGCGAGCAACAATTCGACGTCATCGTCATCGGCGCCGGCCCGGCCGGCTACGTGGCCGCGATCCGCGCCGCGCAGCTGGGCCTGAAGACCGCCTGCATCGACGCCTTCACCGGCAAGGACGGCAAGCAGGCGCTCGGCGGCACCTGCCTCAACGTGGGCTGCATTCCGTCCAAGGCGCTGCTGGATTCGTCCAAGCAGTTCCACAACCTGACGCACAACTTCGCCGTGCACGGCATCACCGCCGACAACGCGAAGATCGACGTGGCCACCTTCGTCGGCCGCAAGGACAAGATCGTCAAGCAGTTCACCGGCGGCATCGGCCAGCTGTTCAAGGCCAACAAGGTCACCGCCTTCTACGGCACCGGCAAGCTGCTCAAAGGCAACAACGTCGAGATCACCGCGAACGACGGCAGCAAGCAGACCATCAGCGCGACCAATGTGATCCTGGCTTCGGGCTCGGTGCCGATCGAGCTGCCGTTCGCCAGGTTCGACAACAAGTTCATCGTCGACAACGCCGGCGCGCTGGATTTTCCGGAAGTTCCGAAGCGCCTGGGCGTGATCGGCGCCGGCGTGATCGGCCTGGAACTGGGCAGCGTGTGGGGCCGCCTCGGCGCCGACGTGACCATCCTCGAAGCGCTGCCGGACTTCCTCTCGGTGGCCGACGCCGACGTGGCCAAGATCGCCGCCAAGGAATTCGCCAAGCAGGGCCTGAAGATCAAGCTCGGCGCCAAGCTGACCAAGGCCGAGGTCAAGGGCAACGAGGTTGCGCTCACCTATGAAGACAAGGACGGCGCGCACGAGCTGGTGGTGGACAAGCTGCTGGTGGCGGTGGGCCGCCGCGCCTACACCGCCGGCCTGCTGGCCGACGACACCGGCGTGAAGCTGGACGAGCGCGGCCGCATCGTGGTCGACAACCACAACCACACCGGCGTGGACGGCGTGTGGGCCATCGGCGACGCCGTGCGCGGCCCGATGCTGGCGCACAAGGGTTCCGAGGAAGGCGTGGCGGTGGCCGAGTGGATCGCCGGCAAGGCCGGCCACGTCAACTTCGACACCATTCCGTGGGTGATCTACACCGAACCGGAAATCGCCTGGGCCGGCAAGACCGAGAAGGAACTGAAGGACGCCGGCATCCCCTACAAGGTGGGCACTTTCCCGTTCGCCGCCATCGGCCGCGCCGTGGCGATGAACGAGGCCGTCGGCCAGGTGAAGATGCTGGCCCATGCCGAGACCGACCGCCTGCTCGGCGTGCACATGGTCGGCCCGGGCGTGTCCGAGCTGATCGCCGAAGCCGTGGTGACGATGGAGTTCAAGGGCTCCGCCGAAGACCTGGCCCGCATCGTCCACGCCCACCCGACGCTGTCGGAAGCCGTGCACGAAGCCGCGCTGTCGGTGGACAAGCGCGCGATCCACAAGGGCAACTGAGGTCAGGACGACCTCATCCCGGACAGCGCGGGCTGCGCGTCGAGCCGGGATCCAGGCATCACCGGCGCGGCCCGTCCATGGCGACATGGGCGGGCCGTCCGTTTTCGGGGACAGCTCCGAAAAGCCGGCTTCCTTCACATCCCCGCGACCTGCCGTCGCCCCCTAATTCCTTTTCCCCGGAGACCCCCATGCCCCAGCCCACCGCCATCTGCGTCTATTGCGGCTCGAGCCCGGGCGGCTCGCCGGAATACACCGAGCAGGCGCGCGCCTTCGGCGCCGAGATGGCGCGGCGCGGTATCGCCCTGGTCTACGGCGGCGGCAAGGTCGGCCTGATGGGCACGGTGGCCGACGCGGTGCTGGCCGGCGGCGGCAAGGTGATCGGGGTGATCCCGCGCCAGCTGGTGGAGCGCGAAGTGGCGCACGCGGGCCTGAGCGAACTGGAAGTGGTCGAGACCATGCACCAGCGCAAGACCCGCATGTTCGAGCGCTCCGACGCCTTCGTCGCCCTGCCCGGCGGCTTCGGCACCATGGACGAGATGTTCGAGATGCTGACCTGGGCGCAGCTGGGCCTGCACAGCTTCCCTTGCGCCTTTCTCGACGTGCGCGGCTACTATCGCCAGCTGCGCGGCATGCTCGACCACATGGTGGACGAGCGCTTCGTGCGCGCCGAGCAGCGCGACAGCGTGTGGTTCGGCGACAGCATGGAAAAACTGTTCCACTGGATGGAGCACTACCAGGGCCACTACAGCCCCAAGTGGATCGACCGCAGCAGCGTCGAAGCCTGACCCATCCTTCCGGACGCCACGCCATGAGCGACATCGAGTTCCGCGCCTTCCGCATCCACAACGACGGCTCCGGCTATCGCGGCGGCATCGAAACCATGAGCACCGCCGTGCTCAGCGCCGGCCAGGTGCTGGTGAAGACGGCCTGGTCCTCGGTCAACTTCAAGGATGCATTGGCCGGCGCCGGCAAGGGCAAGATCCTGCGCCAGTACCCGCTCAACGGCGGCATCGATGCGGCCGGCATCGTGGTGGCTTCCACCGACCCCAAGTTCAAGGAAGGCGATGCGGTGCTGTGCACCGGCAGCGGCCTTTCCGAAGTGCGCGACGGCGGCTACGGCGAATACGCGCGCTTCGACGCGCACTGGACCATCCCCCTGCCCGCCGGCCTCAGCTTGCGCGAAAGCATGGTGCTGGGCACCGCCGGCTTCACCGCCGCGCTGGCCCTGCTGCAGATGGAAGACAACCGCCAGACGCCGGCGCTGGGTCCGATCGCCGTCACCGGCGCCTCCGGCGGCGTGGGCATGCTGGCGATCGACATGTTCAGCCGCGCCGGCTACGACGTGCATGCGATCAGCGGCAAGGCCGACCATTTCGACTTCCTGCGCAGCCTCGGCGCCAGCGCCTGCATCGATCGCCACGAGCTGGTGTTCAGCGGCAAGCCGATGGATTCGGCGCGCTTCGGCGGCGCCCTGGACAACGTCGGCGGCGCCATGCTGGCCGGCCTGCTGCCGCTGGTGGCGCCCTACGGCAACGTGGCGATCTGCGGCAATGCGGGCGGCATCGCGTTCGACAGCACGGTGATGCCTTTCATCATCCGCGGCGTCAACCTGCTGGGCGTGGCCTCGGCCGGCACCGCGCGGGAGCAGCGCGAGCGCGTATGGGAAAAGCTGGCGGGCGAGTGGAAACCGCGGCACCTCGACCGGATCGCCACTCGCGAAGTGAGCCTGGATGAGCTGCCGGGCGTTTTCGAGCGCATGCTGGCAGGCGACTCGTTCGGGCGCACAGTTGTGAGACTTGAAGTGTAAAGCCCAAGCTGAACCGACTTGGAAGAGCCGCTAGCGCGGCTTAGAATCCTTCGAAACACGAAACAACAAGGGGACTCCCACCTTATGGCACGTATTCTGATCGTCGACGATTCGCCGTCGCAGTTGCTGGGCATCAAGCGCATCGTCGAGAAGCTGGGGCACGAGACCCTGACTGCGGAAGACGGCGCCGCCGGCGTGGAGGTGGCCAAGCGCGAGAAGCCCGACCTCATCCTGATGGACGTGGTCATGCCCAATCTCAACGGCTTCCAGGCCACGCGCACCATCAGCAAGGATCCGGAAACGCAGCACATCCCGGTGATCCTGGTGACCACCAAGGACCAGGAAACCGACAAGGTGTGGGGCCTGCGCCAGGGTGCGAAGGCCTATGTGACCAAGCCGATCAAGGAAGAAGAGCTGGTGGAGACGCTGAAGGGTCTGCTGCCGGCCTGAACTGGCGAGGCGAAGCAGTACAGAAAAACGGCGCCCTGGGGCGCCGTTTTTTTATTGATGATTGCCTCGGTACTTAAATCCTGATTCCTTCTCCCACCGGGAGAAGGTGCCGGCAGGCGGATGAGGGTTCGGCCGGAGCCGTGCGCATCACTCTTGCGCTCCGCCCGTACCCTCACCCCAACCCCTCTCCCGGTGGGAGAGGGGCTTTAATCAACGCCGCGGATCGAATCCTTCGAACTCATCGCGCAACGCCTCATAGGCTTTTTTCTGCGCCTCCGACTCCGCCACCGGCGCACGGATCGACAACTCCACCAGCTGGTCGCCCGGATGCGCTCCCGGCAGCCCGCGCCCCTTCAGGCGCAGCTTGCGGCCCGACTGCGAGCCGGCGGGGATGCGCAGGTCCACGGTGCCGGCCAGGGTCGGCACCGGCACGGTGGCGCCCAGGGCGGCTTCCCAGGGGGCGATGGGCAGCACGTGGAGCACATTGCGGCCGTCCAGGCGGAAGCGCGCGTCGTCGCGGAACTGCACTTCCAGCAGCAGGTCGCCGCTGGGGCCGCCGCCGCGGCCGGGGTGGCCCTGGCCGGACAGGCGGATCACCTGGCCGGGCTGGATGCCGGCGGGGATCTTCACTTCCAGCACGCGCTCGTTGCCGCTGCCGTCGTGCAGGGCCACGCGCGTGCGGCCGCCGTCGAAAGCGGTCTGCAGCTCGATCTGCACCTGCGCCTGGATGTCGCTGCCGCGGCTGGCGCGGGCCTGGCCGTGCGCGCCGCCGGCCGCGCGGCCGAACAGGCTTTCGAAGAAGTCGCTGAAATCGCCCCCGCCACCGCCGCCGAAATCGAAGTTCTGGCCCTGGCCCCAGCCCGGCGGCGGACGGAACTGTTCGCCGCCGCGGTAGCCGCCGGCGCGCAGGTTGTCGTAGGCGCGGCGCTTTTCCGGATCGCGCAGCACTTCGTTGGCCTCGTTGATGGCCTTGAACTTCTCCTCGGCGCCCGCTTCCTTGTTCTTGTCCGGATGGTATTTGCGGGCGAGCTTGCGATAGGCCGCCTTGATCTCGGCCTCGCTGGCGTCCGCTTTCACGCCCAGGGTGTCGTAATAGTCTTTGAATTCCACTGCCACTCCCGCCAATGGCTGCTGCAAGTCCAAACAACGCGGACGGCCCGCCACGGATCATGGTCCGTGGCGGGCCGTAGCCGCAACACGCAAGCGTCTGATGTGCGCGCTTAGTGCGTGGTTTCGATGGTGATGCGGCGCGGCGCGCTCTCGGCCCGCTTGGGGATCGACACTTCCAGCACGCCGTGGCGGCCGTGCGCGGTGATGCCTTCCGCATCGGCGCTGTCCGGCAGCGCGAAGCGGCGCAGGAAGGCGCCGTGCGCGCGCTCCACGCGGGTGTGGCGCTCGCCCTCGGCCGGGGCCTCCTGCTTGCGCTCGCCCTTGATGGTGAGCACGCCCTTGTCCATGCTCACTTCGATGCCGGCCGGGTCGATGCCCGGGATGTCGGCCAGAATCACGAAGCGCTTGTCGTCTTCCTTGATGTCCACGCGCGGCGCCCACTGCGCCTCGCCGGTGTTGGCGTTGACGGGCTGCTCCACTTGGAACAGATGGTCGCCCAGGCGCTGCCGGGGCCAGGAAAGCGTACGTCCCAGATACATGGTGAATCCTCGAACAGGTTTGCGGTGCCATCACCGCCTGCCCGGATAGATAGGTGCGCGCCGCGACGATTCAAGATGACCAGCCAAGACGACAGCCGCGGCCCCGAGGCGCTAGCATCCCCGCGTTTACCCATTCTGCAGAGTGCGTTCCCATGACCACGATCCAGCCCGGCCAGGCCCTGCCCGACCTCGAGATCAAAGCCATCGTCGACGGCCAGATCGAAACCCGCCAGACCGCCGCGCTGTTCGGCCAGCACAAAGTGGTGCTGTTCGCCGTGCCCGGCGCGTTCACGCCGACCTGCTCCAACAAGCATCTGCCCGGCTACGTGCAGCGCTTCGCGGAGTTCCAGCAGCGCGGCGTCGACGTGATCTGCATGGCGGTCAACGATGCCTATGTGATGCAGGCCTGGGCGCGCGACCAGAAGGTGCCGCCCGGCATGCTGATGCTGGCCGACGGCAATGGCAGTTTCACGCGCGCGCTGGGGCTGGAACTCGACGGCGCTTCGTATGGCATGGGCCTGCGTTCGCGCCGCTTCGCGCTGTATGCGGAGAACGGCGTGGTGCGGCAGCTGCAGGTGGAAGCGCCGGGCGAATTTCGCGTGTCCAGTGCCGAGGCGATGCTGGCCGCAGTCGACGCTTAGCACCCTCTCGGTACCGACCGGCGTAGGTTGGGGTGAGCCGCAGGCGAACCCCAACACCGTGGGGCGCCCGCCATTGGTCATGGTGTGTGGGCACTAGCGCGCCGCTTCGTGGTCTCCCACATTGGCCGGCATCGCCATCGGGGGACTCATGAAATCCGCTTCGACGTTCGGCCAGCTCCTTCCCTTCGCCATCGCGCTTCTCGGCATGTCGCTATCCCCCGCCTTCGCGCAGCGCGCCCCCGTCGTGCAGACCTTCGACCTGCGCGTGCCGTGGCAGCCTCAGCCGGTCAAGGTCAACGGCCAATGGCAGCTGCTGTACGAGCTGCACCTGGACAACTACGCCGCCGACCCGCTGCAGCCGAAGCAGCTGCGCGTGCTCGATGCCGACAACGGCCACGTGCTGCGCGACTACGACGAAACCGCACTGCGCGCGCTGCTCGGCGGGCCGGGCATGTCCGGCAAGAAAGGCGATACGACGATCGCGCCGGGCGCGCATGCCGTGGTGTATCTCAACCTGAGCTTCGACGAAGCGCCGGCGGACCTGCATCTCACCCACGAACTCAGCGCAGCACGCGACGACGGTACGGCGGTGCAGGCGCAAGGCGGCCAGCTCACGCTGCGGCATGGGCCCGCACCCGTGGTGTTCTCGCCGCCGCTGCGCGGCGGCTACTGGGTCGCCATCTACGACAGCGCCTGGCCGCGCGGCCATCGCCGCACGCTGTACGCGGTGAACGGCGCGGTGCACGTGCCCGGACGCTTCGCCGTCGACTGGATCAAGGTCGACGCGCAGGGCCGCTACACCCAGGGCGATCCCACCGACAAGAACCACTGGCTCGGCTACGGCGAAGAAGTGCTGGCTGTAGCGGACGGCAGGATCGCCGCCGCGCTGGACGGCATGCCGGAGCCGGCCAAAGTCGACCCCGGCAAACCCACCCGCGTGCCGCTGCAGGACGCCACCGGCAACTACGTGAGCCTGGACCTGGGCGGTGGGCACTATGTGTTCTACGAGCACCTGAAGACCGGCAGCATCACGGTGAAAGCGGGCCAGGCAGTGCATCGCGGCGACGTGATCGGACGGCTCGGCTACACCGGCGAAACCACCGGCCCGCATCTGCATATGCATGTCGCCGACGCGAACGTGCCGCTGGATGCGGAGGGCCTGCCTTATGCGTTCGACCAGTTCGGCTGGGTCGGCAGCTATGCCTCGATCGGCGATTTCGGCGAGCAGAAACACTGGCTGCCGTCGGCCAGCGTCGTGGTGCGCCGAGGAGAACTGCCGGCGCCGCTGTCGGTGCTGAGCTTTACGCCGCCGTATGTCTTCAAAGCAGTATCCCCGACGACGAAATCGCCTTGATCGGGAAATACCTCAAGGAATAGTCCTAGGTGACCGGATACATCTACGGTCACCTTCACTATTCGAATGCTTATCCATGGATCTTCGTCACACCGGCCGCACGCGGCCCTCCTTCGGTTTCGCCATCGCCACCCTGCTGCTGTCGCCCGCTGCCGCGCAAGCCGAGCAAGGGCGGATTCAATTCACCGGAAGACTGGTGGCGCTTGCGGCGCCGTTGAGCGTTGCTGGTGTGCATGTGTTGCCGGATGGGAATTCCGCGAGCGCGCGGAAGCAGCTATTGAGTACCGCGCTGGCCGGCGGCGATACACCCGAGCTGTTGCGGTATTTCGTCGGCTATGCCGGGAGTGATGCGCGGTTGACTGTCACCACTTACGAATAAGTGTGGCGTGGTGGGTGTGCCCGTTATTCCGGCGCAGGCCGGGATCCTTTTGCGGTATCGCCTGGTTTTTGCGCTGACGCGATTGGGCCGCTTATGCAGCGGGCATTTCGGACGCCTGCCGGCGCCCGAGTCACTTTCTCTTTGCTGGCCCAAAGAGAAAGTAACCAAAGAGAGAATGGCCTGAGAGCCAAGGCTCGCGACGCGACTAGAAGGAGCAGTGGGCGGCTGCGGTAGCCTGATTAACCTGGGTCTACACGAAACCACAGTGCGTTTACGTAACGCGTGCTTCAACGTGCCGTCGCCGAGAGGATGTTCAATGACCGAGGCCAGCTTTTAGGCTTAGCCCTGTTCGTCGCGTAAGCGCACGGCGTAGGTTGGGGTGAGCCATAGGCGAACCCCAACATGGCGAGGCGCGTGAAGGTGCGGGTGTTGGGGTTCGCCTGCGGCTCACCCCAACCTGCGCCGGCAAGATTTGACGTTGCGCTCCGCCCGGCCCCTCACCCTGCCCTCTCCCCGGAGGGGAGAGGGGTGGCATCGTGAGGTAGGCAGGAACGAAGAGCCAAAGCTGGCCCCGGTTCTTGAACGTCCTCTCGGCCACGGCACGTTGAAGAAGCCGCTACGTAAACGCAAAGTCGTTTCGTGTAGACCCAGGTTAATCAGGTTACCGCAGCCGCCCACCGCTCCTTCTAGTCGCGTCGCGAGCCGTTGCTCTTAGGCCATTCTCTCTTTGGTTACTTTCTCTTTGGGCCAGCAAAGAGAAAGTGACCCGGGCGCCGGCAGGCGCACGGAATGCCCGCTGCATAAGCGGCCAAGTCGCGACAACCCCACCTAGTCGCTACTGGATCCCGGCCTACGCCGAAATGACGAGCAAAAAAATCCCCCGCCGCGGTGCGGCGAGGGATCTCATCAATCAGCGCTGAGCAATCAGCCGCCGATCACTCCTCCGGCGTCGGCTCGCCGGCATCGCCCGCATCGCCGGCATCCGGCGCCGCAACGTCACCACCCTGCTCCACGCCGCCGCTCCCGCCATCGGGTGCATCCGCACCCTCAACCTCCTCCTCCGCATCCAGCCGCACCACGCTGACCAGCGCCTCATCGGCCGGCAGCTTGATCAGGGTGACGCCCTGGGTGTTGCGGCTGAGCTGCGAGACTTCCGCCACGCGGGTGCGCACCAGGGTGCCCTGGTTGGAGATCAGCATCAGCTCGTGCGCCTCGGTGACCTGCACCGCGGAGACCAGGCCGCCGTTGCGCTCGGAGCACTGGATGCCGATCACGCCCTGGGTGCCGCGGCCCTTCTTGGGGAATTCCTCCAGCTGGGTGCGCTTGCCGTAGCCGCGTTCGGTGGCGGTGAGAATGTCGCCTTCCGGTTCGGCCACGATCAGCGACACCACTTCGGCGCCGTCGGCCAGCTTCATGCCGCGCACGCCGGTGGCGGTGCGGCCCATCGAGCGCACCTCGCCCTCGTCGAAGCGCACCGTCTTGCCGTTGGAAGCGAACAGCAGCACGTCGCTGTTGCCGTTGGTGAGCGCCACGTTGACCAGGGCGTCGCCCTCGTCGAGGTTGATGGCGATCTTGCCCTTCTGCAGCTGGAAGGCGAACTCGTTGAGCGGCGTCTTCTTCACCGTGCCCTGGCGGGTGGCGAAGAACACGTAGCAGTCGTCGCTGTATTCGCGCACCGGCAGCACCGCCTGCACCTTCTCGCCGGCGGCGAGCGGCAGCAGGTTGACCATCGGCTTGCCGCGGGCGTTGGGGCCCGATTCCGGCATCTGGTACACGTTGAGCCAGTACACGCGGCCGGTGCTGGTGAAGGTGAGCAGGGTGTCGTGGGTATTGACCACCCACAGCTGCTCGACGAAATCCTCGTCCTTCAGCGCCGAGGCCGAGCGGCCCTTGCCGCCGCGCCGTTGGGCACGATAAGTGCTGGCCGGCTGGCGCTTGACGTAGCCGGTGTGCGACAGCGTGACCACGACGTCTTCCGGCGCGATCAGGTCGAGGACGTTGAGGTCTTCCTGCGAATGCTGGATCTCGGTGCGGCGCTTGTCGCCGAATTCTTCCTTGACCACTTCGAGCTCGGCGCGGATCACCGCCAGCAGGCGGGCCGGGTCTTCCAGGATCTCGATCAGGCCGCGGATGGTGGCCAGGATCTCGCGGTACTCGTCGGAGAGTTTTTCCTGCTCCAGGCCGGTCAGGCGGTGCAGGCGCATGGCCAGGATTTCCTGGGCCTGCACGTCCGAAAGCTGGTAGCCGTCGGCCTTGAGGCCGTCGCGCGGGTCGAGGTCTTCCGGACGCGAGGCATCGGCGCCGGACGCGCCCAGCAGGGCCGAGACCATGCCCGGCTCCCACTTGCGCGCCAGCATGCGCTCGCGCGCTTCCTGCGGCGAGGCGGAGCTGCGGATCAGCTCGATCATCGCGTCGATATTGGCCAGCGCGACGGTGAGGCCTTCGAGGATGTGGGCGCGGGCGCGGGCCTTGCGCAGTTCGAAGATGGTGCGGCGGGTGACCACCTCGCGGCGGTGGCGGATGAAGGCCTCGAGGATATCCTTGAGGTTCAGCAGGCGCGGCTGGCCGTCCAGCAGGGCCACCATGTTGATGCCGAAGGTGACCTGCAACTGGGTCTGCTGGAACAGGTTGTTGAGCACCACGTCGGCCATCGAGTCGCGGCGGATCTCGATCACCACGCGCATGCCGTCCTTGTCGGACTCGTCGCGCAGCTCGCTGATGCCTTCGAGCTTCTTTTCCTTGACCAGCTCGGCGATCTTCTCGATCAGGCGCGCCTTGTTCACCTGGTACGGCAGCTCGCTGACGATGATCGTCTCGCGGCCGTTGGATTCGGTCTCGATCTCGGTCCGGGCGCGCACCAGGATGCGGCCGCGGCCGGTGCGGTAGGCCTCGACGATGCCGGAGGAGCCGTTGATGATGCCGGCGGTGGGGAAATCCGGGCCGGGGATGTACTGCATCAGGTCGTCGACCGACAGCGACGGGTCGTCGATCAGGCCGATGGTGGCGGCCACCACCTCGTTGAGGTTGTGCGGCGGCACGTTGGTGGCCATGCCCACCGCGATGCCGGCGGAGCCGTTGACGAGCAGGTTCGGCACGCGGGTGGGCAGCACCAGCGGCTCGCTTTCGCTCTCGTCGTAGTTGGGGCCGAAGTCGACGGTTTCCTTGTCGATGTCGGCCAGCAGCTCGTGGGTGAGGCGCGACATGCGCACCTCGGTGTAGCGCATGGCCGCGGCGTTGTCGCCGTCGACCGAACCGAAGTTGCCCTGGCCGTCGACCAGCATGTAGCGCAGCGAGAACGGCTGGGCCATGCGCACGATGGCGTCGTAGACCGAGGCATCGCCGTGCGGATGGTATTTACCGATCACGTCGCCGACCACGCGGGCCGACTTCTTGTAGGGCTTGTTCCAGGCGTTGCTCAGTTCGTTCATCGCGTACAGCACGCGGCGATGCACGGGCTTGAGGCCATCGCGCACGTCCGGCAGGGCGCGGCCCACGATCACGCTCATGGCGTAGTCGAGGTAGCTCTGGCGCATCTCGTCTTCGATGTTGACGCGGATGATTTCTTTGGCGAGTTCTGCCATCAATCGGCTTCCCTGGATGAAGAAAAAGGGCCGTGGCGCGCGAGCTTCAGCCGC
This sequence comes from Dyella marensis, assembly GCF_049532885.1. NCBI lineage: Bacteria > Pseudomonadati > Pseudomonadota > Gammaproteobacteria > Lysobacterales > Rhodanobacteraceae > Dyella > Dyella marensis. Next base: position 2,039,955 of record NZ_CP064029.1, on the reverse strand, counting down.
GCGTGCAGCGGTCCCGGATATAGCCTTTGAAGTATAGCAGAAATACTATCGAAACGACAGTATTTTGATGAATGGAATCAATGGCTTACGCAGAGCTTTTGGAGCCTTTGAAAAGCACCCCGCGCGCTGTCGAGAAATTGACCAGCGCAGCCACCGCCGAACCGGCCAGCACGGCTACCGCCGGCCAGCGGTGCAGGGCCGGAAAACCGACCAGCATCAGCGCGTAGGTGGCGTAGTTGATCAGCGCGCCGGCGGTCATCAGGCCCATCCAGCGCAGCCATTCCAGGTGCAGCGGCTGCCCGCTGGCGCGGTGGGCGAAGGTGTAGCGGCGGTTCCACCACCAGGTCGCCGTGGCCGCGAGCAGGAAGGACGGCACGCGCGCCACATAGGCGTTGGCGCCGGCCAGCGAGACCAGGGCCTGCACGCCGCCGGCATCGACGATGAAGCCGATCACGCCGCCGACGAAGAACAGGCCCGCTTCGCGGCGCAGCCTCATGGGCCGGCCCCGTATGAGCCGTGCCTCATGAACCGAACATCGCCTGCATGGCCAGCGCGTTCGGGTGCTCGATCACCCCGCGCTCGGTGACGATGGCGTCGATCAGCCCGGCCGGCGTCACGTCGAACACCGGGTTCCACGCCTGCGCGCCCTCGACCACGGTGCGCTGCCCGGCCACGGCCAGCAGTTCCGCCGGATCGCGCAGCTCGATCTCGATCGCCTCGCCCGAGGGCGTGGCCATGTCGACGGTGGACGACGGCGCCACCACCATGAACTTCACGCCGTGATGGCGCGCGGCGATGGCCAGCTGGTAGGTGCCGATCTTGTTGGCGGTGTCGCCGTTGGCGGCGATGCGGTCGGCGCCTACGATCACCCACTGCACCGCGCCGGAGCGCATCAGATGCGCGGCGGCGGAGTCGGCGATCAGGCGCGCGGGCACGCCGTCGCGCACCAGCTCCCACATGGTCAGGCGCGCGCCCTGCTGCCACGGCCGCGTCTCGCCGGCATAGACCTCGTCGATACGGCCGGCGCTGACGCCGGCGCGGATCACGCCCAGCGCGGTGCCGAAACCCGCGGTGGCGAGCGAGCCGGTATTGCAATGGGTGAGCACACCGGAACCCGGTGCAATGAGCGCGGCGCCGAGCTCGCCCATATGGCGGTTGGCGGCCAGATCCTCGTCCTGGATCGCCTGCGCTTCGCGCTCCAGCGCGGCGGCGTCGGCACCGGCCGTGATGCGCGCCTTCATGCGGTCCAGCGCCCACATCAGGTTCACCGCGGTCGGGCGGGCGGCGCGCAGCATGGCCAGGGCCGGCTCGAGCGGCGCGCCCTGCTGCGCCGCCAGCACCACGCCCCAGGCGGCGGCGATACCGATGGCCGGCGCGCCGCGTACGGCCAGGTCGCGGATGGCCTGGGTCACCTGCGCGGCGTCGCGGCAGTCGATCCACTCCTCCGCGCGCGGCAGCAGGCGCTGGTCGAGCAGGCGCAGATGGTCGCCCTGCCATTGCACGGCACGGATGCGGTCGTAACGGTCGTAGTCGATGCTCATGGATTCGCTCAAACGATGCGGCATGCGCGGCTTGCGCATGCCGGCGGCTTCGGGGTTCGGCCGCTTAGACGTCCTGCGGCATCACCAGCCACAGGATCAGATAGATAAGGATACCGGAGCCGCCGGCCAGGGTCAGGACGATCCATAGCAGGCGCACGATGGTGACGTCCCAGCCCAGGTATTGGGCGACGCCGCCGCACACGCCGGCGATCATCTTCTGGCTGCTGGAACGGACGAGGCGCTTGTCGGTATTCATGGTGTTCTCCTTGTGCTGGAACTCAATCCCTGGAACGCAGCCACTGGTGGATGGCCGGCGGCACTTCGCGCTGCGCGCGTCCGGAAACGTAGATGCCGATATGCCCACCCTTGAAGGCGAGCTGGGTGTAGTCGGTGGTGCCCACGTGCTTGCCCAGCGCGCGCGAGGCGTCCGGCGGCACGAGGTGGTCCTGCTCGGCGAAGATGTTCAGCACCGGCTGGGTGACCATGCCCAGATCCACCGGCTTGTCGCCGATGGTGAGCGTGCCCTTGACCAGCTTGTTGCCCTGGTAGAAATCCTTGATGAACTGCCGGAACGCTTCGCCGGCCTGGTCGGGCGAGTCGAAGATCCAGCGTTCCATGCGCAGGAAATTTTCCATCTCCTTGCGGTTGTCCAGCAGGTCGACCATCGACACGTATTTCTGCTGGTTGAGCCGCACGGGCTTGAGCGTGAGGTAGACGTAGTTCATCAGCTCGGCGGGGATATTGCCCAGTGTGTCGACGAACAGGTCCACGTCCAGGTTCTGCACCCAGTGCGACAGCATGTTGTCCGGCGTGTGGTAGTCCACCGGCGTGACCATGGTCACGAGGTTCCGCACTTTCTCCGGATGCATCGCCGTGTAGCACAGCGAGAACGCGCCGCCCTGGCAGATGCCGAGCAGATTGACCGCATCCAGGCCGTGGCGCGCGCGCACCGCGTCGACGCAGCGGTCGAGATAGCCGTTGAGGTAGTCGTCCAGGGTGAGCCAGCGATCGGCGCCGTCCGGATAGCCCCAGTCGATCAGGTACACGTCTTCGCCCTGCTCCAGCAGATTGCGCACCAGCGAGCGGTCGGCCTGCAGGTCGGTCATCCACACCGTGTTGACCAGGGCGTAGACGATCAGCAGCGGCGTCTTCGAGGTGGGCTTGCCGTTGCCCTTCATATGCCAGACCGTGAGCTTGTCCTCGCGATAGACGGCTTCGCGCGGCGTGTTGGCGTATTCGGGTTCGTGCATGCCGCGCAGGCTTTCCACGCCCGCGGCGAGCTTGCGCTGGAAGGCGGCGACTTCGCCGAGGAGCTTGGCCGGATCGATGCGTAGAGGGGTGAACATGCGTCAGTCCTTCACTTGCGCGTGCGTTGCGTGCCGCGCGCGGGCGCGGTCTTGGCGGTGCGGCGGGCGGCAGGCGGCTTGCGTTTGCTTTCCGCCTCGGCGCCCAGCGATTCGGACAGCACTTTCTTCGGCGCGTGGCCGGCTTCGGGGCGGCCGGCGAGCTTGCGCTTCAGTGCGGCTACTTCGTTGCGCAGCGCGTCCAGTTCCGCGTCCGGCGCGGCGGCGCGCGGCGCCTTGCCAGCGGAGCTTGCGCGCAGTTCGCGGCGCAGTTCCTGCACGCGCTTGCCCAGCGAATCGACTTCGCCGCGCGTGGGCATGCCCAGTTCGCGGCACCAGGCGTCGGTCTGGCGCTGCTGGCGCTGGCGCACCTGCATCTGCGTGTTGACCATGGCGCCGTAGGCTTCGCGGAATTCGTCCGACAGCGCGATCTGCGCATAGGCTTCTTCGGCGGCGTCGACCCACAGGTCGTACAGCGCCTTGAGCGAATCGACCTGGCGCGCCGGCTCGGTCATCTGCGTGAGCTTTTCGCGCAGGCGTTCGAAGCCGTCGGCGTTGGCGCGCAGGATCAGCGTGTTGTAGCGCGACGAAGCCTCGGCGTATTCGCGCATGGCTTCGAGCAGCGCCTGCTGCTGCATCTGGCGTTCGCGCGTATAGCCAAACGCCGGCGTGTCGCCCAGGCCCGCGCCCCAGGCGCCGGCCTGCGGCTGCGCGGCCTGCAGCCAGCTCTGCCATTGCTGGGCGAAACCGTGCGCGGCGGCATTGTCGATGCCGGCGAAAGCCTGCGCGAACGGCTGGTTGATGCCGGCGAACGGATTGCCCATGAAGCCCTGCCCCATGGCGGCCGCACCCGCCACCGGCTGCCCCATGAACAGCTGGCGCAGCGCCTGCTGCCAGTCGTCCGGCCCCTGCCCCGCGATGCCGCTGGTGGCGGCCGCCTGCATCCAGTCGGCATAGCTTTTCAGGCCACCCATGGCGCGCGACAGCAGGTCGTCGGAAGCCGCGGGCACCGGCGCGAACGGCGACGCGGGCCGCTGCAGCGATTGCATCCATGCGTCCCAGGATTGCTGCGCCCAGGCCTGGTATTGCTTCATCACATCGTTGGCGTGATCGCTCATGCCCGCATCCTCGTTTGCGCTCTGGGCATCGTAGCAAAAGCCACCTCACGCCACTGTTGCGCAAAAAAGTGGAGGGCGCTGGATGAGCGTTTTGGCGGAATGGTGCGCATCACTCTTGCGCTCCGCCCGCCCCCTCACCCCGGCCCTCTCCCCGGAGGGGAGAGGGGGATGCAGGGTGGCGCGAAAATCGAGCGAAGAGCATGCGGCGCAGCCGCAGCGTTCCGCTTGCACGCTTTGGCTCTTGATCTACCGGGTCCCCTTGGCGCCGGCGGTGAGGGCTGGACGAAAAGGCCCCCGCAAGGGGGGCGGGGACAGGACGTCCCCGCCTTTTTGATCAGGGCATGGATGCCCTGTCAAAAAGCCCGGCCAGCCCTCACGGACCCTCAGCAGCGCAGCTGCTGAGGGCGCCAAGCAGGGTGCCCTCTCTTTTTGGTTACTTTTTCTCTGGGCACGCAGAGAAAAAGTAACTCGCCCCGCGGCAGCGGGGCGAAACCCTCGCCAAAGGCGAGACCCATACGCGTCAACGCAACAACCAAGCGATATCGCCACTGGATCCCGGCCTACGCCGGGATGACGAGCAAAAAAAAGCCCGGCGATAAGCCGGGCTTTCTTCAACCTGCCTGCAGAGAGCGCCTCAGGCGCCCTCTTCCTCAGTCACCGCCTTCATGGACAGGCGAATACGCCCCTGCTTGTCCACTTCCAGCACCTTGACCTTGACGATGTCGCCTTCCTTCAGCTTGTCGGAGACCTTCTCCACGCGCTCGTTGGAGATCTGCGAAACGTGGACGAGGCCGTCCTTGCCCGGCAGGATCGTGACGAATGCGCCGAAGTCCATCAGCTTGGCGACCTTGCCCTCGTAGATGCGGCCCGGCTCGACGTCGGAGACGATCTGCTCGATGCGCTTCTTCGCTTCGTCGGCCGCCAGGCGGTTGACCGAGGCGATGATGACGGTGCCGTCGTCGCTGATGTCGATGGTGGTGCCGGTCTCTTCGGTGATCGAGCGGATGGTGGCGCCGCCCTTGCCGATGACTTCGCGGATCTTGTCAGGATGGATCTTGATGGTGAGCAGGCGCGGGGCGTACTCGCTCATCTCCGAACGCGGCTCGCTGATCACCTTGGCCATTTCGCCCAGGATGTGCAGGCGGCCACGCTTGGCCTGCTCCAGCGCCACCTTCATGATCTCTTCGGTGATGCCGTCGATCTTGATGTCCATCTGCAGCGCGGACACGCCGTTGGCGCTGCCGGCCACCTTGAAGTCCATGTCGCCGAGGTGGTCTTCGTCGCCCAGGATGTCGGACAGCACGACGTAGTCGTTGCCTTCCTTCACCAGGCCCATGGCGATGCCCGCCACCGGAGCCTTGAGCGGCACGCCGGCGTCCATCATGGCCAGCGAGGAACCGCACACCGAGGCCATCGAGGAGGAACCGTTCGACTCGGTGATCTCGGAGACCACGCGCAGCACGTACGGGAATTCCTCGATCGAGGGCTTGACCGCCTGCACGCCGCGCTTGGCGAGGCGGCCGTGGCCGATCTCGCGGCGCTTCGGCGCGCCGAAGCGGCCGGCCTCGCCCACCGAGAACGGCGGGAAGTTGTAGTGGAACAGGAACGGATCCTTCGACTCGCCTTCCGGCGCGTCGATGATCTGCGCGTCGCGGGTGGTGCCCAGCGTGGCCACGACCAGGGCCTGCGTCTCGCCGCGGGTGAACAGCGCCGAGCCGTGGGTGCGCGGCAGCACGCCGACGCGGACGGTGATCGGGCGCACGTCGTCCAGCTGGCGGCCGTCGATGCGGACCTTGGTCTTCAGCACGCTGTCGCGCATGGTGCGGTATTCGAGCTCGCCGAATTCCTTCGCCAGCTCGGCGGCCGGCCAGGCGTGCTCTTCGGCCTGGGCCTTGAGCGAGGCGATCACGTCCGCCTTGATGGCGGCGATAGCGTCGCGGCGCTGCAGCTTGTCCTTGACCTGGAAGGCCTCGTCCAGCTTGCTGCCGACGGCGCCGCGCACGGCGGCGGCCAGGGCCTCGTTACGGGCCGGCGGCTGCCAGTCCATCGACGGGCGGGCGGCCTCGGTGGCCAGTTCCGCAATGGCGCGGATCGCGGTCTGCATCTGCTGGTGGCCGAACACCACGGCGCCCAGCATGACTTCTTCGCTGAGCAGCTTGGCTTCGGATTCCACCATCAGCACGGCGTTGGTGGTGCCGGCCACGACCAGGTCCAGGTCCGAGCTCTTCAGCTCGGTGGCGGTCGGGTTCAGCACGTACTGGCCGTTGGTGTAGCCGACGCGGGCGGCGGCGATCGGACCCTTGAAGGGGATGCCGGCGAGGCTCAGCGCGGCGGACGCGCCCAGCATGGCCGGGATGTCGCCGTCGACTTCCGGATTGAGCGAGACCACCTGCGCGATGATCTGCACTTCGTTCTTGAACTCTTCCGGGAACAGCGGGCGCACCGGACGGTCGATGAGGCGCGAGGTCAGCGTCTCCTTCTCGGTCGGGCGGCCTTCGCGCTTGAAGAAGCCACCGGGGATGCGGCCGGCCGAGTAGAACTTCTCGACGTAATCCACGGTGAGCGGGAAGAAGTCCTGACCTTCCTTCGCCTTGGCCGCGGCCACCGCGGTGACCAGCACCACGGTGCCGTCCATGCTGACCATGACGGCGCCGGACGCCTGGCGGGCGATTTCGCCCGTCTCCAGTGTGACCGTGTGATTACCGTACTGGAATGACTTGGTTACTTTCGCCACGTCGTTAGTCCTTGGAGTCGATTAACGGCGGAGGCCGAGGCGTTCGATCAGGCTCTGGTAGCGGGTCACGTCGCTGGCCTGGAGGTAGCTCAGCAGGCGCTTGCGCTGGTTGACCAGCTTGAGCAGGCCGCGACGCGAGTGGTGGTCCTGCTTGTGGGTCTTGAAGTGGTCGGTCAGGTGGGCGATGCGGGCCGACAGCAGGGCCACCTGGACTTCCGGCGAACCGGTGTCGTTCGGCACGCGGCCGTATTCAGCAATGATCTTGCCGGTCTGTTCTGCAGTAAGGGACATGGGTCTCTCTTCCTCAAAAGCGGGTGCGAAGCTTGCGCAACGTCACCGTCGATGACGTTGCGCAAGCTTCGGATGGATGGATAAAGCTCTGGAACAAGCGGGATATTCTAGCCGGCCGATGCTCATTACAACAAGAGCATGACAAGTGCGCCGATGGCGCTCTCATGCCGTTTGCGCCGCCGGCGGCAGATTGAAGCCGCGCTGGATGCGCAACAGGCCGTCCGCGTCCAGCTCGCACAGCGCCACCGGGCGCCCGTCCGGGGCGAACGCGGCATAGGCGCCGGCCGCATGGCCGGCAAGCTGAATGCGCTGGCCGCGGGTCACGGCATGGCTCTGCGCCTCGTCCAGGGCCAGCGCCGGCCAGCCGGCCAGGCCGGCGGCGACCGGCAGCAGCAGGGCGTCCATGGCGGCCTCGCCCTGCTCCGCCGCGGCGTCGAGCTGATCCAGGCCGACCATGGCCGGCGCCCGGAACGGTTCGACCCACAGCCGGCGCAGCGCCGTGAGATGGGCGCCGCAGCCCAGCGCCTCGCCCAGGTCCACGGCGAGGCTGCGGATATAGGTGCCGGAGCCGCATTCCACTTCCAGCTCCAGCGTGTCGGCGGTGCGTGACAGCAGCTCCAGCCTGAAGATGTCCACTTCGCGGGGCGGCGCCTGCACGTCCTCGCCGCGGCGCGCCTTCACATACAGCGGCTCGCCGCCCTGTTTCAGCGCCGAGTACACCGGCGGAATCTGCACGATGCGCCCGCGCAGGCCGGCCAGGGCCGCTTCCAGCATGGCTTCGTCCAGCGGCGGCACGGGGCGTTCCCGCACCACCGCGCCTTCCAGGTCGGCCGTGGCGGTGGTGGCGCCCAGGCGCACCTGGGCGCGATAGGCCTTGCGCGAGCCGAGCAGGCTGCCGGCGATCTTGGTGGCCTCGCCGAAGCACAGCGGCAGCAGGCCGGTGGCCAGCGGGTCCAATGCCCCGGTGTGGCCGCCCTTCTCGGCGCGCAGCCGGTGGCGGACCTTCTGCAGGGCCTGGTTGGAACTCAGGCCCAGCGGCTTGTCCAGCAGCAGCAGGCCGTGCAGGTCGCGGAAGCGGCTGCGGCGCATCAGTCCTCGCCGTCGGCCTTGGCGGCGTCGTCCTTGGCCGGGGCCAGGTCGCGGGCCTGCTCGCGCAGCAGCGCCTCGATGCGCTCGCCCTTGTCCACCGAATCGTCGTACTTGAAGCGCAGCTCCGGCACGCGGCGGATGCGCATGCTGCGCGAGAGCGAACGGCGGAATTCCACCGCCAGCTCGTTCAGCGCCTTCACGGCGTCCTTGGACTGTTCCGGCAGCAGCGCGGTCACCCACACCGAGGCCCAATCCAGGTCGCGGGTCACTTCCACGTCCGAGACGCTCACCGAGGGCAGGCCGTGGTCGCGCACGGCGGCGTGGACCAGCAGGCCCAGTTCACGGCGCAGCTCGGCGCCGACGCGGTCGGTACGCTTGAAATCGCGCGAGGGCATATAGCCTCCTTGAGACGGCCGCCATTCGCGGCCGATGGCGCGCCGCCCGGATGCCGGACAGCGCCGATACGAAAAACGCCGAAGCCCGGACAGGACTGTCCGGGCTCCGATTCCGTCGGAACGGGGAGCGTACGCCCCCTGCCCGGCTTACAGCGTGCGGGCCACTTCGATGCGCTCGAAGCACTCGATCTGGTCGCCGACCTTCACGTCGTTGTACTGCTTCACGGCGATACCGCATTCCATGCCGTTGCGCACTTCGTCGACCAGGTCCTTGAAGCGGCGCAGCGATTCCAGTTCGCCCTGGAACACCACCGTGTTGTCGCGCAGCACGCGGATCGGCTTGCTGCGCTTGACCGTGCCCTCGGTGACCATGCAGCCGGCGACCGCGCCGAACTTGGAGCTGCGGAACACCTCGCGCACCTGGGCGATGCCGATGATCTCCTCGCGCACTTCCTTGCCCAGCAGGCCCGAAGCGGCCTGTTTCACCTGGTCGATCACGTCGTAGATGATCGAGAAGTAGCGCACGTCCAGGCCGGCGGTATCGATCACCTTGCGGGCCGAGGCATCGGCACGCACGTTGAAGCCGATCACCAGCGCCTTGGACGCCGCCGCGAGGGTGGCGTCGGACTCGGTGATGCCGCCGACGCCGGCCGCGATCACGTTGACCTTCACATTCTCGTTGCCGATCGAGCTGAGCGATTCGCGCAGCGCCTGCACCGAACCCTGCACATCGGCCTTGACCAGGATGTTGAGGGTCTGCTGCTCGGCGCCCTGGCCCATCTGGGCCATGATGTCCTCGAGGCGGTTGGCCTTGCTGACCATGCGCGTTTCGCGGCGCTTGAGCTGGCGCTCGGCAGCCACTTCGCGGGCCAGGCGCTCGTCCGCCACCACCACGAAGTCGTCGCCGGATTCCGGCACGCCGGACAGGCCCAGCACCTGCACCGGAATCGACGGGCCGGCTTCCTGCACGGTCTTGCCGTTCTCGTCGATCAGCGCGCGCATGCGGCCGTACTCGATGCCGCAGACCACGAAGTCGCCGCGCTTGAGCGTGCCCTGCTGCACCAGCACCGTCGCCACCGGGCCGCGGCCGCGGTCGAGGCTGGATTCGATCACCACGCCCGACGCCGGGCCGTCTTCCACGGCCGTCAGCTCCATCACTTCGGCCTGCACCAGGATCGCGTCGAGCAGGTCGTCGATGCCCATGCCGGTCTTGGCCGAGATCGGCACGAACGGGGTGTCGCCACCCCACTCTTCCGGAATGACTTCCAGGTTGCCGAGGCCTTGCTTGACGTGGTCGGGGTTGGCGTCCGACTTGTCCATCTTGTTGAGCGCCACGATCAGCGGCACCTTCGCCGCACGCGCGTGCTGAACGGCTTCGGCCGTCTGCGGCATGACGCCGTCGTCGGCCGCCACCACCAGCACCACGATGTCGGTGGACTGGGCGCCGCGGGCGCGCATCGAGGTGAACGCCGCGTGGCCCGGGGTATCCAGGAAGGTGATCACGCCCTTGGGCGTTTCCACGTGGTACGCGCCGATGTGCTGGGTGATGCCGCCGGCTTCGCCCGAGGCGACCTTGGTGCGGCGGATGTAGTCCAGCGTCGAGGTCTTGCCGTGGTCGACGTGGCCCATGATGGTGACCACCGGCGGACGCGGCTTCTTCTCGCCCTCGAGCTCGGCGTTCTGGGTGTGCGCGGCCAGCGCGGCCTCGGCGTTGTTCTCGCTCGCGGCCACGGCCGTGTGGCCGAGCTCCTCGATCACCAGCACGGCGGTGTCGTGGTCGATGGTCTGGTTGATGGTGGCCATCACGCCCATCTTGAAGAGCGCCTTGACCACTTCCGAACCCTTGACCGCCATCTTCTGGGCCAGGTCGGCGACCACGTTGGCGTCGCCCACCACCACTTCGCGCACCACCGGTGCGGTCGGGCGGGAGAAGCCGTGCGGACCGGAGCTGGAGGCCGACGAGCCGCCACGCACGGGCTCGTTGCGGCCCGGCCGGCCCGGCTTGCCGCGCTTGTTGCGGCGGGCGCGGTCGGCTTCGGACAGATGCAATTCGCCGGCGGCGAAACGCTTGCCGCCCGGGCCTTCGTCGCGGTCGCGGCCGCCCGGACGCGCCTTGTTGCGCGCGTCGGTGGCGCCAGCCGGCGCGGGAGCGGCGCCAGCCGCCGGAGGACGGCCCGCGGCCGGAGCCGAGGGGCGGCCGGGAGCGGCAGCGGGCGCCGGTGCCGGCGCAGCCACGGGAGGAGCCACCGGCTTCTCGCGACGGCGCGGTTCGTGAATGCGCGGCAGGATCATGCCCAGCGCCTTCGGATCGATCTTCTGCACGGACGACACAGCCGGCGCGGCGGCCGTCTTTTCCTGCGCCTGCACCTGCGGCTCGGGAACGGCCTGCGGCGGCTCCTGCACCTGCACCTCTTCGCGCTCGACGGCGGCCGCAGCGGCGGCTTCGCGTGCGGCTTCGGCTTCCGCCTCGGCCTGCAGGCGGCGCTGCTCGGCTTCTTCCTGGCGGCGCAGCTCGGCTTCCTCGCGCTCGCGCACTTCGTCCTGGCGGCGGCGCTCGGCGTCGACGCGCTCGGTTTCCTCGTGCTCGCGCTGCTGCGCGGACTCCTGCAGCTTGCGCAGGGCGTCCTCGCGCTCGTGGTCGGCGCTGGCTTCTTCAGCGATGACGCTGCGCTTGACGTAGGTGCGCTTGGCGCGCACTTCCACGTTCACCGTCTTGGCGCCGCCGGCACCGCGGGCACCGGGCGTGGAGACCTTCAGCTCGCTCACCTTGCGGCGCTTGAGCGTGATCTGGCGCGGCGAGCTGTCTTCCGCTTCCGCGGTCTCCTCGCTCTTGCCGTGCGTGCGGCGCAGGAATCCGAGCAGCTTCACCTTCTCGGTGCTGCTGATGACCTGCTCCGGATCGGAGAATTTCATGCCGGCTTCGGCAAGCTGCCCGAGCAGCCTGTCCACCGGTAGGCCAAGTACCTTGGCAAGTTGTTTGATCGTTACGTCCGACATCGTGTTCTTTCTCCGCCGTTCCCGCGCATACCCCGTGCGACCGAAGGCCGCCCGGATACCGCCATCCGTGGTGGAAGCCATTCAAGGCTTCCCTCGGCGCGCCCATCCCGGGCGCGGCCGTCCGCGGTTAGCCGCCCCTCTCCAGCCGCTCGATCATGGGCTTGCGCGCTTCCATGATCAGCTTGGCGGCGAGGTCTTCGTCCACGCCTTCGATATCGATCAGGTCGTCGACCGCGAGGTCGGCCAGATCGTCCAGCGACACCACTTCGCGCTCGGCCAGCGCATAGGCGATCGACTCGCTCATGCCCGGCAGCGCCAGCAGCTCTTCCGAAGGCTCGTTCACGCCCTCTTCCACCGCCAGCGCCTCGGTCAGCAGGGCGTCGCGGGCGCGGGCGCGCAGTTCCTCGACGATGTCCTCGTCGAAGCCTTCCACCGCCAGCAGCTCGGCGCTGGGCACGTAGGCGATTTCCTCGACCGTGGAGAAGCCTTCCTGCACCAGGATGTTGGCGATCTCCTGGTCCACCTCGAGCTTTTCCATGAACAGCTGGCGCGCGGCCTCCTGTTCGGCCTCGCTCTTGGCGGCGACCTGGTCCTGCGTCATCACGTTGAGCTGCCAGCCGGTGAGCTTGCTGGCCAGGCGCACGTTCTGGCCGCCGCGGCCGATGGCCTGGGAGAGCTTCTCCTCGGCCACCGCGATGTCCATGGAGTGCTTTTCCTCGTCCATGATGATGGACTGCACTTCCGCCGGCGCCATCGCGTTGATCACGTACTGGGCCTGGTTGTCGGCCCAGGTGATGATGTCCACGCGCTCGCCGTTGAGCTCGTTGGACACCGCCTGCACGCGCGAACCGCGCATGCCGATGCAGGCGCCGATGGGATCGGTGCGGCTGTCATGGGCCACCACGGCGATCTTGGCGCGGTCGCCCGGATCGCGGGCGCAGCCCTTGATCTCGACCAGGCCCTGGCCGACTTCCGGCACTTCGAGCTTGAACAGCTCGATCATGAATTCCGGCGCCGCGCGCGAGACGAACAGCTGCGGGCCGCGGATTTCCGACTTCACTTCGAACAGATAGCCGCGCACGCGGTCGCCGACGCGGTGCGATTCGCGCGGGATGGTCTTGTCGCGCGGGATGAAGGCCTCGGCGTTGCCGCCCAGGTCCAGATAGACGTTGCCGCGCTCGACGCGCTTGACGATGCCGGTGATCAGCTCGCCCACGCGGTCGGTGTAGGCGTCCACCACCTGCTGGCGCTCGGCTTCGCGCACGCGCTGCACGATCACCTGCTTGGCGGCCTGCGCGGCGATGCGGCCGAATTCGGCGTTCTCGATCTGCGTCTCGATGTACTCGCCGACCTGCGCGTCCTCGCGCTCGTCGACCGCGTCCATCAGGCGCAGCTGGTGATAGGGCGATTCCATCTCGCCGTCGTCGGCGATGATTTCCCAGCGGCGGAAGGTCTCGTACTCGCCGTTCTGGCGGTCGATGCTCACGCGGATGTTCGGATCCTCGTCGGGGTAGCGCTTCTTGGCGGCCGAGGCCAGCGCGGCCTCCATCGCCTGGAAGATCACTTCGCGCGGCACGCCCTTTTCATTGGCAACCGCGTCGACGACCAGCAACAGTTCTTTGCTCATTGCAGCAACTCCGTGGACGCCTTTCCGTCGCCCGCTCGCTCTGATGGATTACTTGGTCTTCTTGACCGGCTTCTTGCCGGGCTTGGGCTGCGGCACGTAGCCGAGCGCTGCCCAATCCGGCACCACGCGCGCGCTTTCCACCGCGTCGTGATCGAACTCGAACACTTTCCCCTCGGCTTCCAGCGAAATGCGCTCGCCTTCCACCGCGGTGACCTTGCCGCGCAGGCGGCGGCGCCCTTCGATCGGCGCCTTCAGCAGTACTTTCACTTCCTGGCCGGCGACCTTGCCGAACTGCGCCGCGGTGAACAGCGGGCGGTCGATGCCCGGCGAGGACACTTCCAGCAGGTAATGCCCCGGGATCGGGTCTTCCACGTCGAGCATGGCCGACAGCTCGCGGCTGGCCGCCTCGCAATCGTCGAGGGAGACTTCGCGCCCTTCCACGTCCAGGTAAACGCGCAGGGTACTCTGCCCCTGCGACGGGGAGAATTCCACGCCAAGGCAGCTCAGGCCCAGATCGGCCAGTACCTCGGTGAAGCGTTGTGCGAGTGCCTGCGTGTCCATAAAAACCGTCTATTTACCGTCGCCAGAAACGAAAAATGGGCTCCAACGGCCCATTCCCTTATCTCGCCGATGTCCCGACTCTTCCGGGGCTCTTTCCGGGCATGTGCGCGCGCAAACCGGTACGAATAGCAAGCCGGGCGTGACGACTATGCGACGCATCCTTGCGCCCAACAAAAAAGCCTCACGAGGAGGCTTTCTTGTTCAAAGAAAGATCCGGTAGCGGGGGAACTTAGGACGCGCTGTGGAAGCGCTTCGTTATTCCGCTTTGTCCGCCTCAGAGTTCACGAATCATAGTCTGATTAACGCGATTCCGCAACATTTACGCGGGCTGGCCTGAGCCCGGCGCGCGAATGCGAAGCGAGGTTTTTCGAGCGCTCAAAGAAATTCGGCGCCCTCTTGCGAGGACGCCGAATCGAATAATTGGTAGCGGGGGTAGGATTCGAACCTACGACCTTCGGGTTATGAGCCCGACGAGCTGCCAGACTGCTCCACCCCGCACCAGAGAAATGAAACTATAGCGGGATGGCCGAATTCTTGCAAGGGCTCTAGGCGAATTCCGTAAAACTTTTTTTGCGGAATTCTTACCCGACCCCATACAACTCTTCTCAATCGCACGCTTGCCGCATCAACACGGCGGCATCGGCCGCCGCATCGATCAACCGGGGAACACGCTCTTGCACCAGCCCAGCAGCGGACCCCAGGCCAGGCCCAGCACCAGCAAGGTGAGCGCATTGAGCGACAGCACCAGGCGCAGCGCCGGATCCTGCTGCAGCTTGATCTCGGTGCCTTCCACCGGCGCGTCGAAGTACATCACCTTCACCACGCGCAGGTAGTAGTACAGGCCGATGATGGCGAACACCGCGCCGACGATCGCCAGCCACAGCATGCCGGCATGGATGGCCGACTGCAGCACCAGGAACTTGGCGAAGAAGCCGAACAGCGGCGGCACGCCGGCAAGCGAGAACATCACCAGCATCATCAGGAAGGCCATCCACGGCGAACGCTGGTTGAGGCCCTTGAGATCGTCGATCTCCTCGCACTCGAAGCCCGCGCGGGCCAGCGCCATGATCACGCCGAAGGCCGCGGTGCCCATCAGCGCGTAGCTGATCGCGTAGAACAGCGCCGATGCATAGCCTTCCGGACCGGCGTTGACCAGGCCCAGCAGCAGATAGCCCATGTGCGAGATGGTCGAATAGGCCAGCAGGCGCTTGAGGTTGGTCTGCACGATCGCGACCAGGTTGCCGATCGCCAGCGACAGCACCGCCAGCGCGGCCAGCATCTGCTGCCAGTGCGCCGACAGGTCGCCCAGGCCCGCTTCCAGCAGGCGATAGGCCATGCCGAACGCGGCCAGCTTCGGCGCGGAACCGATGAAGATGGTCACCGCGGTCGGCGCGCCCTGGTACACGTCCGGAATCCACATGTGGAACGGCGCAGCGCCCAGCTTGAAGCCGATGCCGATGATCATGAAGATCATGCCGAACAGCAGCAGGTTGGGCACGCCGGTATGCGCGGCGGCGCCGTGCAGGGTGGCCAGGTCCAGCGTGGCGGTGGCGCCGTAGACCATCGACATGCCGTACAGCAGCATGCCCGAGGCCAGCGCGCCCAGCACGAAGTACTTCACCGCCGCTTCGGACGAGAGCTTCGAATCGCGGTTCAGCGCCACCAGCGCGTACGAGGACAGCGTCAGCAGCTCCAGGCCCAGGTACACCGTGATCAGGTTGCCGGCCGAGACCAGCAGCATCACGCCGATCACCGCGAAGATCATCAGCGTGTAGAACTCGCCGACGTAGAGCTTGCGGTCGGCCAGGTAGGAGCGCGAGTAGACGAAGACCAGCGCCACGCACAGCAGCGCGAAGGTCTTCAAGATCTCCGCCACGCCGTCGCGCACGAACATGCCGCCGAAGGCGCGCACCGGCTGTTCCGGCTGGCCGGAGATCACCAGGTAGATGGCCACCAGCACCACCGCGATCGACAGCCAGTGCAGCAGGCTGCGCTGCTCGGGCTTCATGAAGGCGTCCAGCAGCAACAGCAGGCACGCCGCCGCCACCAGGTACAACTCCGGCAGCATGATCAGAATGTCATTGAGATTCGGCATGGTCATTCTCAGATCTTGTGGTTGCCAAGCTGCTGCACCAGCTGCGACACGGAGCTGTCCATCAGGTGGATCAGCGGCTGCGGCCACACGCCCAGCGCGATCACCGCGGCGGCAAAGGCGATCAGCACGAAGGCTTCGCGCCCGTTGATGTCCTTCATCTCGGCCACGTGCGGGTTGGTCACCTCGCCCCACAGCACGCGCTTGACCATCCACAAGGTGTAGGCGGCGCCGATGATCAGGGTGAAGGCGGCGAACAGCGCGATCCACGGATTGGCCTGGAAGCTGGCCAGGATCACCTGGAACTCGCCGACGAAGCCGCTGGTGCCCGGCAGGCCGCTGTTGGCCATGGCGAACAGCACGTAGAAGAAGCCGAACCACGGCATCACGTTGATGACGCCGCCGTAGTCCTTGATCTGGCGGCTATGCAGGCGGTCGTACAGCACGCCGATGCAGGAGAACATCGCGCCCGACACGAAGCCGTGCGAAATCATCTGCACCATCGCGCCCTGCATGCCGAGCTTGGCCGCGTCCAGGTTGCCGGCGCCGCGCACCAGCATGAAGGCGATGAAGATGCCCAGCGTGACGAAGCCCATGTGCGCCACGGACGAATACGCCACCAGCTTCTTCATATCGTCCTGCACCAGGGCGATGTAGCCGATGTAGACCACCGCGATCAGGCTCAGGCCGATCACCACCCAGGCGTAGGCCTCGGAAGCGTCCGGCACGATGGGTAGCGAGAAGCGCAGGAAACCGTAGCCGCCGATCTTCAGCATCACCGCGGCCAGCACCACCGAACCGCCGGTCGGCGCCTCCACGTGGGCATCCGGCAGCCAGGTGTGCACCGGCACCATCGGCACCTTCACCGCGAAGGCGGCCAGGAAGGCGAAGAACAGCCAGGTCTGCTCACGCATGCTCAGCGGCAGCGCCGCCAGCGTGGCCAGATCGAACGAACCCGCCTTCAGGTACAGGTAGATCAGGCCCACCAGCATGAAGATGGAGCCGAGGAAGGTGTAGATGAAGAACTTCAGCGTCGCGTACACGCGGCGCGGACCGCCCCAGATGCCGATGAGGATGAACATCGGGATCAGCATGGCTTCGAAGAACACGTAGAACAGCAGCGCATCGGTGGCGCAGAACACGCCGATCATCAGGCCTTCGAGCACCAGCATGGCGGCCATGTACTGGTGCGGGCGGTTCTGGATGACTTCCCAGGCGCCGACGATGACCAGGATGCCGACGAAGCTGGTCAAGAGGATCAGCGCCACCGCGATGCCGTCGACCGCCAGGCCGTAATGCACGCCGAGCGAGGCGATCCACAGATAGCTTTCGCCGAGCTGCTTGCTGCTGTCGGCCGCGTTGTACTGCGTCAACAGGAACAGGCTGAGCACGAAGGTGAGCACGGCCACCAGCAGCGAGATCCAGCGTGCGGTGTCGGGACGGCCGGAGCCGGCCAGCAGCACGGGGATGGCGCCGACGATCGGGAGCCAGATCAGCAGGCTGAGCAAGTGATTGAACATGGAGCTGGGTTCCCTTATTGCCCGACCAGCCAATACCCGCCAAGCAGCAGGATCAGGCCGAGGATCATCGCGAAGGCATAGTGATAGAGGTAGCCGGACTGCAGCGCGCGCACGCCGCCGGCGATGCGCTGGACCAGCGAGGCCGAGCCGTTCACCAGCGCGCCGTCGATCACCGCGGCGTCGCCGCCCTTCCACAGCGCGCGGCCGAGCTTCACGCCGCCCTTGGCGAACAGCGCGAAGTAGACGTCGTCGACCCAGTACTTGCGGTCCAGGACGGTCCACAGCGGCTTGAGCGCGCTCTTGATCTTGTCGGCGACGGAGGGGTTGAACAAGTAGATGTAGGTCTGGATGACGAAGGCGGCCAGCACCAGGAAGAACGGCCACTGCAGGAAGCCATGCAGCGCCATCGCGGCCCAGCCATGGAACTCGTGGCCCACTTCCGCCAACACGTCATTGGCTTCGTTGACGTGGATGGCTTCGCCGAACCAGCCGCCGAACAGCATCGACTTCACGCCGATCGCGCCGATCACGATGGACGGGATCGCCAGCAGCACCAGCGGCAGGGTCACCACCCACGGCGACTCCTTCGGCGCATGGTGCAGCACGCCGGGCTCATGGTGGCCATGGTCATCGTGGTGTGCGTCATCGTGATGCGCATCGCCATGGTGCGCGTCGTGATGGGCGGCGTGCGCATCGTGGCCATGGCCATGCTCGGCCACCACGGTGAAGCGCTCCTTGCCGTGGAAGGTCAGGTACATCTGGCGGAAGGTGTACAGCGCGGTGACGAACGCGCCGATCAGCACGCAGGCATAGGCATAGCCCGCGCCCCAGCGGTGCGACTCGCCCACCGCCTCGATGATCGCGTCCTTCGAATAGAAGCCCGCGAAGAACGGCACGCCGCACAGCGCCAGCGAACCGATCCACATGGTGATCCAGGTGACCGGCATGTACTTGCGCAGGCCGCCCATGTAGCGCATGTCCTGCTCATGGTGCATGGCGATGATCACCGAGCCCGCGCCCAGGAACAGCAGCGCCTTGAAGAAGGCATGGGTCATCAGGTGGAAGACCGCGCCGGAGTACGCCGAGACGCCCAGCGCCACGGTCATGTAGCCCAGCTGCGACAGCGTGGAGTACGCCACCACGCGCTTGATGTCGTTCTGCACGATGCCGATCAGGCCGGTGAACAGCGCGCCGGTGGCGCCGATCACCATGATGAAGCTGAGCGCGCCTTCGGACAGCTCGAAGATCGGCGACATGCGCGCGACCATGAAGATGCCCGCGGTCACCATGGTGGCCGCGTGGATCAGCGCCGAGATCGGGGTCGGGCCTTCCATCGAATCGGGGAGCCACACGTGCAGCGGCACCTGGGCCGACTTGCCCATGGCGCCGATGAACAGCAGCACGCCGATCACGGTGGCGGCGTCCCAGGCATGGTTCTGGGTGATCTGCAGGGTCTTGCCGACCAGGCTCGGCGCGTTGGCGAACGCGGCGGAGTAGTCCAGCGTGCCCAGGAAGTACAGGATCGCGGCGATGCCCAGCAGGAAGCCGAAATCGCCAACGCGGTTGACCAAGAAGGCCTTGAGGTTGGCGAAGATCGCGGTCGGGCGCTTGAACCAGAAGCCGATCAGCAGGTACGACACCAGGCCCACCGCTTCCCAGCCGAAGAACAGCTGCATGAAGTTGTTGCTCATCACGAGCATCAACATGGAGAAGGTGAACAGCGAGATGTAGCTGAAGAAGCGCTGGTAGCCGTCGTCTTCCGCCATGTAGCCGATGGTGTAGATGTGCACCAGCAGCGACACGAAGGTGACCACCACCATCATCATGGCGGACAGCTTGTCGATCAGGAAACCGACCGTGGCGGTGTACTTGCCGATCTCGAACCAGGTGTAGATGTTCTGGTTGTAGACCGGCACGGCGCCCGTGCACAGCTGGTACAGCACGTACATCGACAGCGCGCAGGAAACCGCCACGCCGAGGATGGTGACGCTGTGCGAGCCGGCGCGCCCGATGAACTTGCCGAGGAAGCCGGCGAGCAGGCAGCCGAGCAGCGGCGCCAGCGCGATGACCAGCAGGATGGAGGTGGAGATCATCGGCTCAGCCCTTCATGCTGTCGATTTCGGCGATGTTGATCGTGCTGCGATTGCGGAACAGCAGGACCAGGATCGCCAGGCCGATGGCGGTTTCCGCCGCGGCCACGGTGAGGATGAAGAACACGAACACCTGGCCGGCCACGTCGCCGAGGAAGCGCGAGAAGGCCACGAAGTTGATGTTCACGGCCAGCAGCATCAGCTCGATCGACATCAGCAGCACGATGACGTTCTTGCGGTTGATGAACAGGCTGGCCACCGCGATGCAGAACAGCACCGCGCCAAGCACGATGAAGTGCGACAGCGTGATCATGGCTTGGTCTCCGGATTCTGGGTCTGCGCGGGCGCGTCGGTCGCGGGGCGCTCGGCCGCCATCTTCACGATGCGCACGCGGTCGGTGGCCTTCACGGCGACCTGCTGCGCGGCCGTCTGGTGGCGGGTGCCGCCGCGGTGGCGCAGGGTCAGCGCCACGGCCGCGACCACGCCCACGGTCAGGATCAGCGCGGCGATCTCGAACGGCAGCAGGAACTGGGTGTACAGCGCCTGGCCCAGCCACTGCGTGTTGGACAGGCCGGCGGCGGTGGCCGGGTTGGCCCCCATCACCGCCTCGTGCATGGTGCGCACGCCGATCAGGGCGAGCATTTCCACCAGCATCACCACGGCCACCACGATGCCCACCGGCAGGTAGCGGATGAAGCCTTCGCGCAGGTGCTCCTGCTTGATGTCCAGCATCATCACCACGAACAGGAACAGCACCATCACCGCGCCGACGTAGACCACGATGAGCGCGATGGCCAGGAACTCCGCCTCGGCCAGCAGCCAGATGCAGGCGGTGCTGAAGAAGGTCAGCACCAGCGACAGCACGGCATGCACCGAGTTGCGCAGGGTGATGACGCCCAGCGCCGCCACCACGGTAACCGCCGCGAAAGCGTAGAAGCAGACAAGTTGGAACACAGACGGATCGATCACGGTTGTGTCCTTTAGCGGTACGCGGCGTCTTGGGCGCGGGCGGCGGCGACTTCATGCTCGAAGCGGTCGCCGATGGCGAGCAGCTGCGGCTTGGTCACCACGTTTTCGCCACGCTTTTCGAAGTGGTATTCGTGCACGTGCGTCTCGACGATGGAGTCGACCGGGCAGCTCTCCTCGCAGAAGCCGCAGAAGATGCACTTGAACAGGTCGATGTCGTAGCGCGTGGTGCGGCGCTGGCCGTCGCTCTCGCGCGGGGCGGAGTCGATGGTGATGGCCAGCGCGGGGCACACCGCCTCGCACAGCTTGCACGCGATGCAGCGTTCCTCGCCGTTGGCGTAGCGGCGCAGCGCATGCAGGCCGCGGAAGCGGTTCGACTTGGGGATGTGCTCCATCGGGTAGCGCATCGTGTACTTGGGGCTGAACATGTAGCGCATGGTCAGGCCCATGCCCTTGAACAGCTCGATGAGCAGCAGGCTCTTGAAATAGTTGCTAATGCCGGACATGGTTTTCTTCAGCCTCCCGTGCCGATGCTGACCCAGCCGAAATACTTCATGCAGCCGGCCACGAGAACCCAGACGATGGTGATGGGAATGAACACCTTCCAGCCCAGCCGCATGATCTGGTCATAGCGGTAGCGCGGGAAGCTGGCGCGGAACCAGAGAAAGAAGAAGGCGAACATGAAGGCCTTCACGAACAGCCAGAAGAAGCTGCCCTGCCCGATCCAGCCCCAGCCGGGCGGGAACGGCGACAGCCAGCCGCCCATGAACAGGATCGCGGCCAGGAAGCTGACCAGGATCATGTTGGCGTATTCGGCCAGGAAGAAGATGGCGAACGCAGAACCCGAATACTCCACGTGGAAGCCGGCGACGATTTCCGACTCGCCTTCGGCCACGTCGAACGGCGCGCGGTTGGTCTCGGCCACGCCGGAGATGAAGTAGATGACGAACACCGGCAGCAGCGGCCACATGAACCACTCGAAGATGCCCTTGCTGCCCGACTGCGCATGCACGATGTCGGTGAGGTTCAGGCTGCCGGCCAGCACCAGCACGCAGACCAGGCACAGGCCCATGGCCAGCTCGTACGAGATGACCTGTGCGGCGGAACGCATCGCGCCCAGCAGCGCGTAGCGCGAGTTGGAGGCCCAGCCGGCCAGGATGATGCCGTACACGCCCAGCGAGGTCATCGCCAGCAGGTACAGCACGCCGGCGTTGACGTTGGCCAGCACCATCTTGTCGTTGAACGGGATCACCGCCCACGCGGCCATCGCCGGCACCAGGGCCAGCAGCGGCGCCAGGTAGTACAGGAACTTGTTCGCGCTGGTCGGAAGGATCACTTCCTTGATCAGCAGCTTCACCACGTCGGCGAAGGCCTGCAGCAGGCCAAGGGGACCGATCTTGTTCGGCCCCATGCGCACGTGCATCCAGCCGATGACCTTGCGCTCCCAGTACACGAACATCGCCACCGCCAGGATCACCGGAACGGCGATGCACAGGATGTAGATGATCGGCCAGACGAGCTGGTTGAGGATCTGTTCGCCCATGGCTTACGCCTTGCTCAAGGTGATGGCCGCGCCGTAAGGCGGCAGCGTGGCGGTGAGTTCGTGCGCGGCTTCGATCCAGGCGGTGCCGTCCGGCACCGACTCGTCGACGGCCACCGGCAGCGCGACCTTGCCGATGCGCACCGAAGCGCCGTCGGCCAGGCCCAGGCGCTGCGCTTCGGCCGCGCTCAGGCGCACGGCCGGCTCGCGGTTCAGCGGATGCGCGCTGAGCGCGCCCGCGCGGCGCAGCACGGCGTCGGAGCGGTACATCGGCCAGGTGGCCAGACGGGTGAGGCCGTCGGCCGCGGCGCGCGGCGCCAGGCCTTCGCGGGCAGCCGGCACGCGGTCGGCGATGCCGTCGCGCAGGCCGGCCAGGTCGTCGAACTCGAAGCCGGCCAGCTTCAGGCCGCCGCCGAGCGCGCGCAGCACCTTCCAGCCCTGGCGGGCGTCGCCGGGCGCGCGGGCGCCCTGGACCACGCTCTGCGCGAGGCCATCGACGTTGACCAGGGTGCCGTCGATTTCCGGCAGCAGCGCGATCGGCAGGATCACGTCGGCCAGGTCGCGCAGCGCCGGGGTGGCGTAGGCGGAGAACGCGACCACGCTTTCGGCGGCGGTCAGCGCCTGCAGCGCGGCGGCGCCGTCGGCGACGTCGTGCGGCAGCTCCACGCCGTACAGCACGTAGGCCTTGCGCGGCTGCGCCAGCATCGCCTGCGCGTCGAGGCCGCCGTTGCCCGGCAGCACGCCGACGCGGCTCAGGCCCAGCGCGTTGGCGCCGACCGGGATTTCGTTGTAGCCGGCGCCGGTGGCCTGGGCGATGAAGCGCGCGATCGCGCGCAGCCAGGAGGCCTGCGGATGCGTCGCGGCGGCTTCGCCGAGGATCACCACGGCCTTGCCGGCCTTCAGCGCGTCGATCGCGCCGCGGTCGCCGTCGTCGGCCTGCACGGCGTCGATGGCGGCAGCCAGCGCGGCCGGTGCGGTGGCACCGCCCTGCACTGCCGCCTTGGCCAGCGCAAGCAGCGCGTCGGCCATGGCCTGCGGCGCGACGATCTCTTCGCCGGCCAGCGCGTAGTTGAAGTTGAAGCGCGCCGGATTGACGGCGTAGACCTTGGCGCCCTTCTTCACCGCCTGGTGCACGCGATGGTTCAGCAGCGGCATTTCGTAGCGCAGGTCGGCGCCGACCAGCAGCGCGGCCTTGACCTTGTCCACTTCCGCCACCGGCAGGCCGAAGGCCTGGGCGTGGGCCTGGTCGGCGAAGTCGGTCTGGCGCAGGCGGTGGTCGATATGCGCCGAACCCAGACCATGGGCCAGGCGCACCAGCAGGTCGCCTTCCTCGTTGGTGGTGGCCGGGGAAACCAGGAAGCCGAGTTCGCCGCGCGCCTTGGCCAGCGCTTCGCCGGCCACGATCAGCGCGTCTTCCCAGGTGGTCGACTGCCACTGGCCGTTGCGCTTGACCTGCGGCGCGGTGATGCGGTCGGCCGCGTACATGCCTTGGTGGCTGTAGCGGTCGCGGTCCGACAGCCAGCACTCGTTGATGCTTTCGTTGTCGCGCGGCACCGTGCGCAGCACCTCGCCGCGGCGCGTATGCAGCCACAGGTTGGAACCCAGCGCGTCGTGGTAGCCGACGGACGGCTTGGCCACCAGCTCCCAGGCGCGCGCCTTGAACTGGAACGGCTTGTTGGTGAGCGCGCCGACCGGGCACACGTCGATGACGTTGCCGGACAGCTCGGTCTCCAGCGCCTTGCCGATATAGGTGCCGATCTGCAGGTTGTCGCCGCGGCTCATGCCGCCCAGCTCGTAGGTGCCGGCGATCTCGCTGGTGAAGCGCACGCAGCGCGTGCACTGGATGCAGCGGGTCATCTCGGTGGCCACCAGCGGCCCGAGGTTTTCATCGGCGATGGTGCGCTTGCGCTCGGTGTAGCGCGACACGCTGCGGCCGTAGCCCAGGGCCACGTCCTGCAGTTCGCACTCGCCGCCCTGGTCGCAGATCGGGCAGTCCAGCGGATGGTTGATCAGCAGGAATTCCATCACGTCGCGCTGGAACTTCAGCGCGCCGGCGGAACGCGTGGTGACCTTCATGCCCTCGGCCACCGGGGTGGCGCAGGCCGGCTGCGGCTTGGGCATGGGCTTGCCGCCCATTTCCACTTCCACCAGGCACATGCGGCAGTTGGCGGCGATGGGCAGCTTGCGGTGATAGCAGAAGCGCGGGATCGACACGCCGATGGCGTCCGCCGCTTCGATGATCATGGCGCCCTTGCGGATCTGCGTGGGCTTGCCGTCGACCTCGATGTTGAGGAGATCGGGCGGCGTGTTGTTCACGGGCTGCGCGCTCATGCGGCGACTCCGATCTGGTCGTCGACGATGGAACGCCCGTTGACGATGTAGTACTCGAATTCATGCCAGAACTGGCGCAGGAAACCCTGCACCGGCCAAGCCGCCGCCTCGCCGAACGCGCAGATGGTGTGGCCTTCGATCTGGCCCGCGATCGCCTTCAGGCGATGCAGGTCGTCCATGGTGCCCTTGCCTTCCACGATGCGGTCCAGCACGCGGTGCATCCAGCCGGTGCCTTCGCGGCACGGCGTGCACTGGCCGCAGGATTCCTTATGGAAGAACTGCGAGATGCGGCGGGTGAAGCGCACCGTGCAGACGGTGTCGTCCAGCACCACGATGGCGCCGGAACCCAGGCCGGTCTTGAGGTCGCGCAGGGTGTCGTAGTCGAACGGCAGGCCCTTCAGCTGCGCCGCCGTCAGCACCGGCATCGACACGCCGCCCGGGATCGCGCCCTTGAGCGTGCGGCCCGGACGCAGGCCGCCGGCCATTTCCAGCAGCTCGTCGAAGGTGGTGCCCAGCGGCACTTCGAAATTGCCGCCCTTCTGCACGCAGCCGGAGACCGAGAAGATCTTCGGGCCGCCGTTCTTGGTCTTGCTCTGCGCCAGGAACCAGTCCGCGCCCTTGCGCAGGATCGCCGGCACCGAGGCGTAGGTTTCGGTGTTGTTGATGGTCGACGGCTTGCCGTACAGGCCGAAGTTGGCCGGGAACGGCGGCTTGAAGCGCGGCTGGCCCTTCTTGCCTTCCAGCGATTCCATCAGCGCGGTTTCCTCGCCGCAGATGTAGGCGCCGGCGCCGAGCGCGCCGTAGATGTCCACGTCCAGGCCGGTGCCCTGGATGTTCTTGCCCAGCAGGCCCGCGGCATACGCTTCCTTGAGCGCTTCCTCGAAGTGCTCGAAGGGTTCGTGGTGGAACTCGCCGCGCAGGTAGTTGTACGCCGCGGTGGAGCCGGTGCAGTAGCAGGCGATGGCCATGCCCTCGATCACCGCATGCGGGTTGAAGCGCAGGATGTCGCGGTCCTTGCAGGTGCCCGGCTCCGACTCGTCGGAGTTGCAGAGGATGTACTTCTGCATGTTGCCCTTGGGCATGAAGGACCACTTCAGGCCGGTCGGGAAGCCCGCGCCGCCGCGGCCGCGCAGATTGCTCTTCTTGATCTCTTCGATCAGCGCGTTCGGGTCGGGCTTCTCGGCGAGGATCTTCTTCCACGCTTCATAGCCGCCGACCTGGGTGTAGCTGTCCATCGCCCACGGCTTGTCGAAATGCAGCGTGGTGTAGACGACCTGGTGTTCCTGGGGTGCGGGACCGTATGCCATGACGCCGTGACCCTTACTTGAGACCGTCGAGGATCTCGTCGACCTTGTCGGCCGTGAGACGCTCGTGGTAATGCCCGTTGACGGTCATCGCCGGCGCGCAGGCGCAGGCGGCGATGCATTCTTCTTCGCGCTTGAGGTAGACGCGGCCATCCGGGGTGCTCTCGCCCAGCTTGATGCCCAGCTTCTTCTCGCAATGCGCGACCAGCGCCTCGGCGCCGTTGAGCCAGCACGAGATGTTGGTGCAGATGGCGACGTTGTTGCGGCCGACCGGCCTGGTCTCCAGCATCGAATAGAAGCTGGCCACCTCGTACGCCCACACCGCGGGCAGCTCCAGGTACTTGGCGACGGCGGTGATCAGCTCGTCGGTGAGGAAGCCCTGGTTCTGCTCCTGCGCGGCGAACAGCGCCTGGATCAGCGCCGAGCGCTTGCGGTCTGGCGGGAACTTGGCAACCCACTCGTCGATGTGATGGCGGGTGTGCTCGTTGAGTGCGACGAGCGGGTCGACGTGCTTGACCTGCTCGTAATTTCCGGTGGCTTTCATGCGTATGCTCCCGTCGGCTCAGCGATCGACTTCGCCGAACACGAGGTCATAGGTGCCGATCATCGCCACCACGTCGGCCAGCATGTGGCCGCGCACGATGGGATCGATCGACGACAGATGGGCAAAGCCCGGCGCGCGCAGGTGCACGCGGAACGGCTTGTTGGCGCCGTCGGAGACCAGGTAGCAGCCGAACTCGCCCTTCGGCGCCTCGACCGCGCAGTAGGTCTCGCCGGCCGGCACGCCGTAGCCTTCGGTGAACAGTTTGAAATGGTGGATGAGGGCTTCCATGTCC
Organism: Dyella marensis; assembly: GCF_049532885.1. Lineage (NCBI taxonomy): Bacteria > Pseudomonadati > Pseudomonadota > Gammaproteobacteria > Lysobacterales > Rhodanobacteraceae > Dyella > Dyella marensis. Next base: position 2,013,580 of record NZ_CP064029.1, on the reverse strand, counting down.
TCCTTCATGGCCTCGCGCCTGGGCGGCGCGACCTTGAAGTTCTCCACCATCACCGGGCCCGGGTTGGCGCGCAGCCAGGCCACGCACTGCTGGATGATGCGGTTGGACTGGCGCATTTCTTCCACGCGCACCAGGTACCGGTCGTAGCAGTCGCCGTTGACGCCGACCGGGATGTCGAAATCCATCTCGGCGTACTTGGCGTAGGGCTGCTTCTTGCGCAGGTCCCAGGCCACGCCCGAGCCGCGGATCATCGCGCCGGTCATGCCCCACTGCTGGGCCAGCTCCGGCGAGATCACGCCGATGCCGACGGTGCGCTGCTTCCAGATACGGTTGTTGGTGAGCAGTTCCTCGTACTCGTCCACCTTCGACGGGAAGTCGGCGGTGAAGGCCTCGAGGAAGTCGAGCATGGAACCCTCGCGCCAGGCGTTCAGGCGCTTGAGGTCGCTGCCCTTGTGCCAGGGCGACTCGCGGTACTGCGACATCTTGCCCGGCAGGTCGCGGTAGACGCCGCCCGGACGGTAGTACGTGGCGTGCATGCGGGCGCCGGAGACGGCCTCGTACACGTCCATCAGTTCTTCGCGTTCGCGGAAGGCGTACAGGAACACCGCCATCGCGCCGAGATCGAGCGCGTTCGAGCCGATCCACATCAGGTGATTCAGGATGCGGGTGATCTCGTCGAACATGGTGCGGATGTACTGCGCGCGTTCCGGCGCCTCGATGCCCAGCAGGGTCTCGATCGCGCGCACGTAGGCGTGCTCGTTGCACATCATCGACACGTAGTCGAGGCGGTCCATGTAGCCGATCGACTGGTTGAACGGCTTGGCCTCGGCCAGCTTCTCGGTGCCGCGATGGAGCAGGCCCACGTGCGGGTCGGCGCGGACGATGGTCTCGCCGTCCATCTCCAGCACCAGGCGCAGCACGCCGTGCGCGGCCGGATGCTGCGGGCCGAAGTTCATCGTGTAGTTGCGGATTTCCTGCATGCTCAGTTCTCCCGCCAGTTATCGGCGGCTTCGGCCTTGGCCTGCAACAGGTCGGCGTCATCGCGGATCACGCGCGGCACCAGCACGCGCGGCTCGATCGACACGGGTTCGTAGACCACGCGCTTCTGCTCGGGGTCGTAGCGCACTTCGACGTTGCCGATCAGCGGGAAGTCCTTGCGGAACGGATGCCCCACGAAACCGTAGTCGGTGAGGATGCGGCGCAGGTCCGGATGGCCTTCGAAGATGATGCCGTAGAGGTCGAACGCCTCGCGCTCGAACCAGTTGGAACCGGCCCACACGCCGGTGACCGAGGGCACCACCGGCAGGCTGTCGTCCTCGCCGAACACGCGCAGGCGCAGGCGCTGGTTGTTCTCGACCGACAGCAGGTGGATGACCGCGGCGAAGCGGCGCGGCTGGCTGACGTCGCGCGGACGGTCGGCCCACTTGAAGCGGCCCATCGCCTCGCCTTCGACGCCGCGCGAGAAACCGGTGCCGGACACCGTCTCGGTATCCCATTCGGTCTGGCCGTAGCCGAGGTAGTCCACGCCGCACAGGTCGATCAGCTCGCCGAAGCGGAAGGCCGGCTCGTCGCGCAGCGCGGTGGCCACCGCGATCAGGTCGGCGGCGGCCACTTCGGCGGTGACTTCGGTGCGGGCGACGCTGATCTTCAGCGTGTCGCCGAATCGCGCGGACAGGCGCTCGGCCAGCGAGTTCGTTTGCGTTTCGCTCATGGCTTAAGGCCTCAGGACCGCGCGATGGTGCTGGTGCGGCGGATTTTCTTCTGCAACTGCAGGATGCCGTGGATCAGCGCTTCGGCCGTCGGCGGGCAGCCCGGCACGTAGATGTCCACCGGCACGATGCGGTCGCAGCCGCGCACCACGGAATACGAATAGTGGTAGTAGCCGCCGCCGTTGGCGCAGCTGCCCATCGAGATCACCCACTTGGGGTCGGGCATCTGGTCGTAGACCTTGCGCAGCGCCGGGGCCATCTTGTTGACCAGGGTGCCGGCCACGATCATCACGTCGGACTGGCGCGGGCTGGGACGGAAGATCACGCCGTAGCGGTCCAGGTCCAGGCGCGCGGCGCCAGCGTGCATCATCTCGACCGCGCAGCAGGCCAGGCCGAAGGTCATCGGCCACATCGAGCCGGTGCGCGCCCAGTTCATCAGCGCGTCGACCGTGGTGGTCACCGCGCCGCGCTGGATCACCGGGTTGTCGCCGGCCGGACGCAGGATGTCGTCCACCACGTTCAGCGGCTGCGGGTTGTGCATCACCCGGTCAAGCGAGGAGATCACTCCCATTCCAGTGCTCCCTTCTTCCACACGTAAGCAAAACCGATCACCAGGAGCAGCAGGAACAAGGCCATTTCGATCAGGGCCGTCAAGCCGATCTTGTCGAACACCACCGCCCACGGAAACAGGAAGGCGATTTCCAGGTCGAAGATGATGAAGAGGATCGCCAGCAGGTAATAGCGCACGTCGAAGCGCATGCGGGCGTCCTCGAAGGCCTCGAAGCCGCACTCGTAGGGCGAGAGCTTTTCCGATTCGGGACGGCGGGGGCCGGCCAGCAGGCCGATGGCCAGCAGGACGAGCCCTAAGCCCGTCGCGACGCCGATGAAGAGCAGGATGGGCCAGTATTCGGCAAGCACGATGTCGCGTACCTCCGCGCCGCCGGGGCGCATCAGTGACCGTCCGGGGGAAACGGCCAGGGGTAAAACAGGTCCGGTCTACTGCGGATCGGCATGGCCAGGAGGCCGCGGGCTTTCGAGCCACGATCGCGCGCGTTGCAAGCACGAGCGTCCGACTTTCCACGATCGAATTCGGGAATCGGGACATTGTATCAGTGCGTTTAACAACAACAAGCCTTGACGGCTATTTCATCGGCCTGCTGGCAAGCGCTGCCGGCAGGCGGCAGCCGGCCCCGCGACGCCATGCCGCGCCTGCTGCCGTGACGGCGGCGTTACATCGTGTGAGTGGGGCGTTCGGAGCCGCTCATGCCGGCCAGGATGGCCTCGATGCGGGAACGCGCGACTTCGCCGTCGGAGGAATCGTTGAACTGCACGCCGATGCCGGCCGTGCGGTTGCCCTGGGCGCCGACCGGCGTGACCCAGACCACCTTGCCGGCCACCGACAGGCGCTCGCCTTCGTCGGCGAGGTTGACCAGCAGCACCACTTCGTCACCCAGCGAATAGCCCTGGGCGGTGGGGGCGAACAGGCCGCCGTGCTTGAGGAACGGCATGTACGCGTTGTAGAGCGCGGCCGTGTCCTTGATCTTCAATGAAATGATGCCCTGGCGGGCCGCGATGGCCGGATTCATGCTGCGTCCCCGCGGGCCGTGGACGGTGTCGGCCCGATGGCGGGCATCGTAGCGAGCGGCCCGCCTGGGCGTAAAGCGTGCATGACCTGCCGTGGGAGCCGGTTCACAGCCGCCCGCTACAGCTCGCACCAGCCCCAGCGGTCGAAGATCCACAGCGACGGCAGCTCGCAATGGAGCTTGACGAAGCGCGGGCCGGGCGCCGCTTCCGGCAACAGGCGCCAGCGGCCCGAGGCATCGCGCTCCAGCGGCGCCTTCGACCAGGGCCAGGTGCATGCGCCGTCGCGGCCGGCCAGGGTCAGCTTGAGCCAGGGCCGCTGCGTGGCGGAAGGCTGCCACGGCAGCCAGCCTTCGCCGCCGGCAGGCTCCACCGTGCGGAACACTTCCGGCCGCCCGGCCAGTCCGCGCATGCGTCCGCCGCTGAGCGCGACCTGGCTCTGGTGCTCGTCCAGCGCGGCCAGCTTGGCCGCATGGATGGCCGCGAAGGAAGGCAGCGCGACCGCTTCGCCGCGCTCCGCCGCGCGGCCATGCACCAGGTAGCTCAGCAGCAACGGCGCCTCGCCCTGCCCCGCTTCCCGCCAGCGCGCCACCGCCAGGCGCAGCAGCACATGGGCGGCGCTGTGGTCGGGGTGGCCGTCGCCGAGCGCCGGCACGGCGATGAGGTTCGGCCGGCAGCGATCCAGCCAGCCGGTCCAGGCGCGCAGCTGGCCATCGAGGTCGTCGCGGATGCACGCGGTCAGGCCCATGTCCGGCAGGCCCAGCGGATGCAGCGCTTCCTGCGGCAGGCCCAGCCGCGCCAGCGCACCGGCCACTTCCTGGCGCCGGCGCGCGCCCCAGCGGCGGCGGTCCTCGGCGCGGATGCGCAGCCGGCGTTCCAGCCAGCGCTGCGGCCAGGGATTGTTGTCGCCCAAGGTGAGCAGCAGGATCTCCACCGCGCCGCCCGCGGCGCGCACGTGCTGGATCAATTCGCCGGTGGCGATGCTTTCGTCGTCCGGATGCGGCGCCACCACCAGCAGGCGGGTCCGCGCGTCGATCGTCACTGGCATGCGTCCGCGCCCTCCTCGTCTTCCACCGGCGGCGGCAATGCCGCCGGTCGCCAGCCGCGCTCCCAGGCGCGTTTCCAGACCAGCACCAGGGCACGGCCATTGGCGGCGTCGATGCGATGGCGTCCCGCGGCCAAGGTCCATGCCGTACCGGCGGGCGCACCGTCGACCGAGGCCTGCACCAGGCCCTTGCCGTCGCTCAGTACATAACTGCCCGCCAAGGCGAGGTCGACGGAACGTGTTCCCGATGCAGGCGGCAGGTACTGGCCGGCCAGCCATACCTCGTCGCGCAGCGGCAGGTAATTGCGCCGCACGAAGGCATCGCTGGCCGGCGGCAGGCGCCGGCGCAGCACCAGCATGGTGCGGTCGCGCGCCATTTCCTCGGCGATGGTGTCGGCCATATGGCCGCGGCGCAGGCGGATCATCGCCATGCTTTCGATCACCGGAAAATACGGCCGCGGGCGGAAGATGGCGTCGCCCTTGGGGTCCATCACCGTCTCGCCCGCATCGGTGTAGTGCAGCACCGCGGCCAGCTCCGCGCGCTGCGGCGCGAGGCGGTCCAGCCACGGCGGCGCGCCGAGCAGCAGCGCGGCCAGTTCGACACCGATCACCACCTTGCCCACCGCGCGCCGGCGTGCCGCGCTTTCGCGCAGCCACGGCAGCCGCGCGATCGCACCGGCCAGCACCAGCACCAGCGGCGGGATCGCCGGCAGGAAATCCTGCGCGGTGATCAGCGGCCACACGAACCACACCAGGAACAGGAACAGGCCCGCCTGCAGCGCCAGGAATACGGGCCAATCGAACACCTCGCGCGCCACGCGCCGCACATGCCCATAAGCCAGCCGCACGCACACGCCCGACAGCAGCACGAAGACCAGCAGCTTGGGCAGCGCATACGCCTTGCGCGCGCCGCCGACGTTGTAGCCGACCAGCCCGTACCACGCCGGCCCCAGGTCGCCGCGCCAGGCCAGCCACAGCGCGAACAGCGCCGGCACCAGCAGCAGGCCCGCGATGCCGCAGGCGAGCGAACGCAGCCGCGGCACGCGCCGCCCCGGCGGCCGCGCCAGCGACACCACCAGGCCCGCGAAGCCGGCCACGCCCAGCAGCACCAACGTCTTCTGCGACACCGACAAGGCCGCGCCCACCAGCACGCCCGCGACGAACCAGCGCCACGCCCGCGGCGGCGCGCCCACCACCACGGCCAGCGCCGCCAGCCACAGCGCCATCCACATGTCGTCGGTGCGGAACTGGCCACTGACCAGGAAGAAGCGCGGCACCAGGGCCACGATCAGCATCGCGTAGAACGCGATGTTCGGCGTGTACAGCCGGCGCCCCATGCGCCACACCGCGAACAGCGCCAGCGCATACCAGGCCTGCATCGACAGGCGCAGCCAGGTCAGCGCGTCGGCGCGCGCGCCGATCAGGTCCAGCACCAGCGAGTGCAGGCCGCTGAACAGCGGGCCGTGGTTGTCGAACACATCGCGGTAGACGTGCAGCCCCTGCGTCCATGCCCAGGCCACGTGCGCGTGCTGCGCTTCGTCGGAATTGAGCGGATAGGCGTTCAACCACGCCAGGCGCAGCACGGCGAGCAGCGCCAATGCCAGCCATGGCCACCGAACCGTGAAGGGTTTTTCCTTGGCAAAACTCATCCAGCCAGTTTAGAAAAACGGGCTGTCTGCGAGCTTTCCAGTCCAGGACATCGGAGGTTGGGGTGAGCCGCAGGCGACCCCCAACATCGCAGTGCAAAGGTGTCGACGTTGGGGTTCGCCTGCGGCTCACCCCAACCTACGCCGCGGTGCGAGTCAGCGCCAGCGCGAGAGCAATTCCAGCAGCAGCAGGTCGCCGCGCAGCGGACCGCGCAAGGCATCGCGCGCATGGTTGGCGGCGCGATACCAGTCGTCGAGCGCTTCGGCATCCAGATGGCTGGACAGCGGACCGTTGCCCGCACCCGCACGGCCGCGCGCTTCGTCGGCCGCGGCCTGCGCGGCGAACCACAGGCGCTGCTCCGGTTCGTTGTCCAGCCAGCGGCGCACCACTTCCATGGTTTCGCCGCGGCCGGCCGCGAGCGCGGCGAGGTCCTTGCGCACTTCCTGGCGGCGCGCGAGCGCGCCCTGCTCCGCCCAGGCCTTGGCCAGGCCGGGATTGCCGCCGGCCGCATCGAGCGCGGCGGCCGCATCCTTCACGCCCTCGCCCTGCAGCCAGGCCAGTGCCTCCTCGCGCGCAGGCACCTGGAATTCGATGCGCTGGCAGCGGCTGCGGATGGTCTGCGGCATGCGCCAGGGCGCGTCGGCCACCAGCAGCAGCAAGGTGTTCCGCGAAGGTTCTTCCAGCGTCTTCAGCAGCGCGTTCGCCGCCGCGGTATTCATGAAATCGGCCGGATCGATGGTGGCGATCTGCCAGCCGCCGAACTGGCTGGCCATGGCCAGGCGCGAGGAAAGATCGCGGATCTGGTCGACCACGATGTCGCTGCGCTGCACGCCGTCCTTGCGCAGGCCGAAGCTCAAGGCGATCAAGTCCGGATGCGTGCCCGCGTCCAGCAACAGGCAGCTGCGGCAGCGGCCGCAGGCATCGCCGTCGACGGACTGCTCGCACAGCAAGCCGCGCACGAAGCGGCGCAGAAAGTCGCGCTTGCCCAGGCCCGCCGGCCCGCACAGCAGCAGCGCGTGCGGCATGGCATCGCGGCGGCGGCGCGCCTGCAGGCGTTCCCACAGTTCCGCATGCCAGGGCATCGCGCTCATGGCGCAGCCTCGAACAAGGGCGCAATCGCCTGCTCGGCTGCGCGCAGCACTTCCGCCGGCGAATGGCTGGCGTCGATCACGCGGAAGCGCTGCGGCTGCGCCGCGGCGCGCGTGCGATAGGCGGCGCGCACGCGCTCGAAGAACGCATCCGCTTCCACCTCGATGCGATCCGCTTCGCCGCGCCCCGCGGCGCGCGCGCGGCCGGTAGCGACGGGCAAGTCCAGCAGCAAGGTGAGGTCGGGCGCGAGACCGCCGGTGGCCCACTGCTCCAGCGCCTCGATGCGTTCGACCGGCTGGCCGCGCCCGCCGCCCTGGTAGGCGTAGCTGGCGTCGGTGAAGCGGTCGCACAGCACCCAGCGGCCGGCGGCCAGCGCCGGCTCGATCAGCTCGCGCACCAGCTGCGCGCGCGAAGCGAACATCAGCAGCAATTCGGTTTCCGCGGCCATGCCGCGCAAGGCGGGATCGAGCACGATGCCGCGCACCGCCTCGCCCAGGGTGGTGCCGCCCGGCTCGCGGGTCAGCAGCAGGTCGACGCCGCGCGCTTCGATGCAGGCGCGCAGCCCGGCCAGCAAGGTGCTCTTGCCCGCGCCTTCGCCGCCTTCGAGGCTGATGAATTTTCCGCGTGTCTGGCTCATTGGCACCGCTTCAACTGATAACAGGCGACATTGCGATTGTGTTCGTCCAGCGTACTGGAGAACACATGGCTGCCGTCGCCGCGCGCGACGAAATACAGCTCGCTGCCAGCCGCCGGATGCAGCGCCGCTTCCAGCGCCGGCTTGCCCGGCAGGGCGATCGGCGTCGGCGGCAGGCCGGCGCGGGTGTAGGTGTTGTACGGCGTGTCGGTGGTGAGGTCGCTGCGGTGGATATTGCCGGCATAGCTCTCGCCCATGCCGTAGATCACGGTGGGATCGGTCTGCAGCAGCATGTGCGTGCGCAGGCGGCGCACGAACACGCCGGCGATGCGCCGACGCTCGTCGGCGCGGCCGGTTTCCTTCTCCACGATGGAGGCGAGGATCAGCGCCTCGTACGGCGTGGCCAGCGGCACGTCCTTGTCGCGCTGCGCCCACAGCGCGTCGAGTGTCTTGCTCATGGCGGTATGCGCGCGCTTGAGCACGTCCAGGTCGCTGTCGCCTTTGACGTAGGCGTAGGTCTCCGGCAGGAAGCGGCCTTCCGGCATCTCGCCGGCGGCGCCGATCTTGTCCATCAGCTGGCTGTCGTCCAGCGCGACGCCGTCCTGGCGCAGCTTGTCGGCCTTGGCCAGGGCCTGGCGCAGTTCGCGGAAGGTCCAGCCGTCGACGATGGTGAAGTTGCGCTGCATCACCCGGCCCGCGGCCATGTTGGCGAGCAGGTCGCGCGGCGTCATGCCGGGGGTGAGCGCGTATTCGCCGGCATGCAGGCGGCCGGCCACGCGCAGCTGTTCGGCCAGCGCGCGCCAGTACAGCGGATGCTCGGCGCTGACGCCTTGCGCGCGCAGCTGCGCCACGATCTCTTTCAGGCTGCTGCCGCGGCCGACGTCGATACTTTGCCCCTGCACCTGCACGTTCAGCGGCGCCGCGCTGAAGCGCGCGAACTCGCGCCAGCCGTAGGCCAGCGCGCCGGCGACCGCCAGCAGCAGCAGGAGAACCAGGCCGCGGCCCAGCGCGCGCCCTTTCGTCTTGCGTCGACTCATGAGTGCTCCGTCGGAAAACCAAGCTCGCGCCAGTGCGACTGCAGGGCGCGGGTGACCGGTCCGGGAACATACACGGTCTCGGCCATGCTCCGCACCGGCACGATGCCGCGCACGCTGGAACTGAGGAACAGCTCCTGCGCATGCAGCAGCTCACCCAGGGCCAGTTCCCGCACCCGCACCTCGCGCACGGCCAGCACTTCCGCACGCGCCACGCCGGCCACGCCGCAGCGCTCCAGCGAGGGCGTCACCAGCGCGCCGCCGATCACCGCGAACAGGTTGGCCATGGTGGTGCAGATCACGCGGCCGGCGCCGTCGAGCAGCAGGCCGTCGGCGATGGAGGGATCGTCCCATTCCGCCCGCGCCAGCACCTGTTCCAGGCGGTTCAGATGCTTGATGCCGGCCAGCAGCGGCTGCTCGGCCAGGCGCAGCTGGCACAGGCGCAGGCGCAGGCCGTCGCGGTACGTCTCCGGCGCCGTCACGGGCGCGGCGAACGCGGCGACGATGCGGGTGGGCTGCGGCGATGCGGGCATGGCATAGCCGCGCTCGGCCACGCCGCGGGTGATGGTGATGCGCACGACGGCGTCGGCCATACCGTCCGCGACGGCAGCCGCTTCGCGTGCAAGCAAGGCTTCATCCGGCGCCAGCAGGCGCAGGCGTGCGCAGCTCTCGCGCAGGCGCTGCATATGCCGCGGCCACAACGGCGCACGGCCGGCGACGAAGCGGATCGTCTCGAACAGCCCGTCGCCGTAGGCCAGCCCGCGATCCAGCGGCGACAGCGCAGCGTCCGCCGCGCCGTCGACCAGCAGGCGCAGCGGCGCCGCCATCAGTCCGCCGCTCCCAGCGCGCGCAGCAGGCCGCGCGCCTTGGCGCGGGTTTCGTCCAGCTCCTTGTCCGCCACCGAGTCGGCGACGATGCCCGCGCCCGCGCGCAGGCTGACCTGGCGGCCGCAAAGAGTGAGCGTGCGGATCAGGATGTTGAGGTCCAGATCGCCGTTGCGGTCGAGATAGCCCAGCGCGCCGGTATAGGCGCCGCGCGGCGCGTGCTCCAGCGCCGCGATGATTTCCATGCAGCGCACCTTGGGGCAGCCGGTGATGGTGCCGCCCGGGAAGGTGGCGGCGATCACCTGCCCCGGCGTCACCCCGGCGCGCAGCTTGCCGCGCACGTTGGACACGATGTGGTGCACGTGGGCATAGCTCTCCACCACCATCAGCTCGTCGACCTGCACCGTGCCCGGCACGCAGACGCGGCCAAGATCGTTGCGTTCCAGGTCGATCAGCATCACGTGCTCGGCGCGCTCCTTCGGATGCGTGCGCAGCTCGCGGATGCGCGCCAGCTCGTCGTCCGCCGGCGTGCGCGGGCGCGTGCCGGCGATCGGCCGCGTCTGCGCGATACCGCCGCGCGCTTCCACCAGCCGCTCGGGCGAGGAACTCACCACCGCCCAGGCCGGCTGCTGCAGCAGGCCGGCGAACGGCGCCGGATTGGCCTGGCGCAGCGAGGCATAGAGCGAAGCCGGCGCGGGCGCTTCGGCGAACTGCGCGCGCCATGCGCGCGACAGGTTCACCTGGAAGATGTCGCCGGCATGCAGGTGTTCGTGGATGCGCGCCACGCCGTCGAGGAACAGCTGCGGATCGTCTTCGTCGCGCGCCACCGGCAGCGGCAGCGGCGCGATGTCCGCGTGCGCCTCGAGGTCGGCGGCCATGCGCTCGAGCAGTGCCTCGCAGCCGGCTTCGGCGACCAGCACGGTGCGCTCGCGTTCGTGGTCGACGATGACTGCCGCGGGGCAACGCAGCGCCAGCGCCACCGGCAGGACCTCGTCCTGCGCCAGGCGCAGGCGCGGCTCGATTTCGCCGGCCAGTTCATACGCCAGCAGCAGCACCCAGCCACCGTGGAACGGCAGGCCGTCGTCCGCGTCGCGCGGCAGGCGTTCGGCCTGCCAGGCGGCGTCGAGCGCATGGAGAAAACCGCCCGCGTGTTCCGCGCCCTGCCCGTCCAGCACGCGGCCGTCGCCGTGCAGGGTCAGGCTGTCGCGCGGAAAGGCGAACAGCAGGTCGAAGCGCGCCTGCGGGGTGCCGCGCACCACGCTTTGCAGCAGGCAGGGATAGCGCTCCGGAAATGCAGCGGCCGGCGCGAGCAGGTCGCGCCGGCCGTGCAGGGTGCGGCTGATGGAGGTCACGCGCCGGTCAGAGGCGGCGGAACGCCAGCGTGCCGTTGGTGCCGCCGAAGCCGAAGGAGTTGGAGAGAGCAACGTCGACCTTGGCTTCGCGCGCGGTGTGCGGCACGAAGTCCAGATCGCAGCCTTCGCCCGGCTCGTCCAGGTTCACCGTCGGCGGCAGCACCTGGTCGCGCAGCGCCAGGATGGTGAAGATCGCTTCGACGCCGCCGGCCGCGCCGAGCAGATGGCCGGTGACCGACTTGGTCGAGCTCATCGCCAGCTTGTAGGCGTGGTCGCCGAACACGCGCTTGGCGGCCAGCACTTCGCCCAGGTCGCCCAGCGGCGTGGAGGTGCCGTGCGCGTTGACGTACTGCACGTCGGCCGGGTTGATGCCGGCATCCTTCAGCGTGTTCTCCATGCAGCGCGCCGCACCTTCGCCGCCCTCGCTGGGCGCGGTGATGTGGTAGGCGTCGCCGCTCATGCCGAAGCCGATCAGCTCGGCGTAGATCTTCGCGCCGCGAGCCTTGGCGTGTTCGTACTCTTCCAGCATCAGCACGCCGGCGCCGTCGGACAGCACGAAGCCATCGCGGTCCTTGTCCCACGGACGGCTGGCCCTGGTCGGCTCGTCGTTGCGGGTGGACATGGCCTTGGCCGAGCAGAAGCCGGCCATGGCGGTGCCGGTGGTGGCGAACTCGGCGCCGCCGGCGATCATCGCGTCGGCATCGCCGTACTGGATCATGCGCGCGGCCAGGCCGATGTTGTGGGTGGCCGTGGTGCAGGCGGTGACGCAGGCGATGTTCGGGCCCTTCAGGCCGTACATGATCGACAGGTGGCCGGACACCATGTTGATGATCGAGCTGGGCACGAAGAACGGCGACACGCGGCGCGGGCCCTTCTCGTGCAGTTCGATCGAGGTGTGCTCGATGGTGTGCAGGCCGCCGATGCCGGCCGCCACCGCCACGCCGATGCGCGGCGCATTGGCTTCGGTCACCTCCAGCCCGGAGTCGCGCAGGGCTTGCGTGCCCGCGGCGATGCCGTAGTGGATGAAGGGATCCATCTTCTTGATGTCCTTCGGCGCGATCCACTGCGCCGGATCGAAATCACGCACCTGGCCGGCGATGCGGGTGGCGTAGTTCGTGGCGTCGAAATGGGTCACCGCACCGATGCCGCTCACGCCCTTGAGAACGTTGTCCCAGGCCGTGGCGATATCGTTGCCGACCGGCGAGATGATGCCGAGGCCGGTAACCACCACACGTCGTTTGCTCATGCTGATCTTCCTTCATGGTTCCGTGTGCCTGCCGCGAGGGCAGCCATCCCGCGGAGACCGCGTGGATGCCGTCTTCGCCGTATGTTGCGCGAGACGCGAACCATACGGGTTAGGACGTTGCAAATTGCAGAAACGAAAACTGCGCCAATGTGGCGCAGCTTTCTGGTGTCGCGTCGTGAGGCAGGCCGGGCCCGCCAGGCACGATCACTCCTTGGTGTGGGCCTTGATGTAGTCGACGGCCTGCTGCACCGTGGTGATCTTCTCGGCCTCTTCGTCCGGGATCTCGGTCTCGAACTCTTCCTCGAGCGCCATCACCAGTTCGACGGTGTCCAGCGAATCCGCGCCCAGATCGTCAACGAACGACGAGCTCGGCTGAACCTCATCTTCCTTCACGCCCAGCTGCTCAACAACGATCTTTTTGACGCGCTCTTCGATGGTGCTCATGTTGCCAATACCTCCCAAGGACAAAAATGCCGGCGGATTGTAGTGGCTAAGCCTCAGCTCCCGCCACGGTCCACCAACGTTGGTAAGGCGCTGGCCCTGACGACCGGCGCGAAAGCGTAATTGTCTCCTAAAAACGGTCCGATGGCGACAACCCCGGCCGCCCCGCCCTGGCGGGCTCTGCCGGGCCGGGCGGACGGTCTGGCCGTTGGCGCCCGGGGTGGTCATGCATACCCGGGCGGATGTCCGGAAACACGACCGCGGAAACGATGGAGCCGCCCCTCGGGACGGCTCTGTCCGGACCGTTGGAAACCGGCCTTACGGCATGTACATGCCGCCGTTGACGTGCAGCGTCTCGCCGGTGATGTAGGCAGCCGCCGGCGAGGCCAGGAAGGCCACCGCCTTGGCAATATCCTGCGCTTCGCCCAGGCGGCCCAGCGCGATCTGGCCCAGCAGCGCCTGCTTGGATTCTTCCGGCAGCGCGCGCGTCATGTCGGTGTCGATGAAGCCCGGCGCCACCACGTTGACGGTGATGCCGCGGCTGCCGATCTCGCGCGCCAGCGACTTGGAGAACGCGATGATGCCGGCCTTCGCCGCCGCGTAGTTCGACTGGCCCGGATTGCCGGTGAGGCCGATGACCGAGGCGATCGACACGATGCGGCCCTTGCGCGCCTTCATCATGCCGCGCATCACCGCCTTGGAGGCGCGGTAGACCGAGGTGAGGTTGGTGTCGAGGATGGCCTGCCAGTCCTCGTCGCGCATGCGCATCAGCAGCTGGTCGCGGGTGATGCCGGCGTTGTTGACCAGGATGGAAAGCGCGCCGACCTCCTTGCCGATGGCGTCCACCAGCGCTTCGATCGCGCCGGTTTCGGTCACATTGAGCACGCGGCCCTGGCCGCCGTGCGGCGCCAGGCGCTCGCCGATCGCGGCGGCGCCGCTTGCGCTGGTGGCGGTGCCGATCACGGTGGCGCCCTGGGCGGCCAGTTCGTCGGCGATCGCCGCGCCGATGCCGCGGCTGGCGCCGGTGACGAGGGCGATTTCACCTTGCAGAGGCTTGCTCATCGTTGCTTGTTCCTGAGGTCTGGTGTGATGAGTGGCGTGGGCGCTCAGGCCCACTCGGCGCGCGCGGCGTCGAGTTCGGCCGGGGTGCCGATGGCGCGCGCTTCCACGCTCTTGTCGATGCGCTTGATCAGGCCGGCCAGCACCTTGCCCGGGCCGCATTCGGCCGCCCGGACGGCACCGCCGGCGGCCAGCGCCTGCACGCATTCGGTCCAGCGCACCGGCAGGTAGAGCTGGCGCTGCAGCGCGGCGCGGATGTCCTCGAGCTGGCCATAGGCGCGCGCCTCGGCGTTCTGGATCACCGGAATGGATGGCAGCTGCCAGTCCAGCTTCGCCATGCGCTCGCCGAGCTGGTCGGCGGCGTCGCTCATCAGCGCGCAGTGCGACGGCACCGACACGGCGAGCTTGATGGTCTTCTTCACGCCCAGTTCGGCGAGGCGCGCCAGCGCGCGGTCCACCGCTTCGGCGTGGCCGGCGATCACCAGCTGGCCCGGCGAATTGAAGTTGGCCGGCGACACCACCTGCCCCTGCGCCACTTCCTCGCAGACGGCCGCGATCTGCGCGTCGTCGCCGCCCAGGACGGCGGCCATCGCGCCCACGCCCGGCGGCACCGCGGCCTGCATCAGGCGGCCGCGCTCGGCGACCAGGGCGGCCGCGTCGTGCAGCGACAGCGCGCCGGCGCAGACCAGGGCGCTGTATTCGCCCAGGCTATGCCCGGACAGCTGCGCCGGCAGCGCGCCGCCGAGCTTGCGCCACACGCGCCACACGGCAACGCTGGCAGCCAGCAGCGCGGGCTGGGTGTTCTCGGTGCGGTTCAAGGCTTCTTCCGGCCCCTGCTGGCTCAGCGCCCACAGGTCGACGCCGGCGCCCTGCGAGGCCTCGTCGAAAGCGGCCTGCACTTCCGCATGGGCGGCGGCCAGTTCCGCCAGCATGCCCACGGATTGCGAGCCCTGGCCGGGGAAGACGAATGCGAGCGAGGCAGCGTGCTGAGTCATGCAGGAACGGATTCCGTCGGGGAAAAGCGGAATGGTGCCAGCAACGCCGGCCGTACGCAGCCGTATTCCGGTGGCGGCACCCCTGAAATGCGCATGCCGCCCGGAGGCGGCATGCGTTTGAAACGTTTCGCGGGAAGCCTCAGTAGCGCAGCAGCGCCGAGGCCCAGGTGAAGCCGCCGCCGAACGCTTCCAGCAGCAGGTTCTGGCCGCGCTGCACCTTGCCCGAGCGCACCGCGTAGTCCAGCGCCAGCGGCACCGAGCCGGCCGAGGTGTTGGCGTGCTTGTCCACCGTGACGATGACCTTGTCCATCGGCATGGCCAGGCGCTTGGCGGTGGCTTCGATGATGCGCAGGTTGGCCTGGTGCGGGATCAGCCAGTCCAGCTCGGACGCGTCCATGCCGGCGGCGCCGAGGGTTTCCTCGACCAGCGCGTCCAGCGTCTTTACCGCGACCTTGAACACTTCGCGGCCGGCCATGCGCACCAGCACGCCGTGGTTCTTCTCGTCGGCCTTGAAGCCGACCGACACGCCGACCGGGTTGTACAGCAGCTCCTTGTGGCCGCCGTCGGCATGCAGGCAGGTGGCGTAGATGCCGGGCTCCGAGGAGGCCTCCAGCACCACGGCGCCGGCGCCGTCGCCGAACAGCACGCAGGTGGTGCGGTCGTCCCAGTCCAGCATGCGGGTGAGCGTTTCGGCGCCGATCACCAGCACCTTCTTGGAATGGCCGCTGCGGATGAACTTGTCGGCCACGCCCAGCGCATAGACGAAGCCCGAGCAGGCCGCATTGACGTCGAACGCCGCGCAGCCGTTCGCGCCCAGCCGGTGCTGCACCAGGCAGGCGGTGGACGGGAAGATGATGTCGGGCGTGGTGGTGCCCATCACGATCAGGTCGAGCTCGGAGGCCTTCACGCCCGCCGCCTCCAGCGCGCGCTGCGCGGCCTGGGTGGCCAGGTCGCCGGTGGTCTCGCCGTCGGCGGCGATGTGGCGCTGGCGGATGCCGGTGCGTTCGCGGATCCATTCGTCGCTGGTATCGACGAACTTCTCCAGGTCGGCATTGGTGACGACACGCTCCGGCAGCGCGCTGCCGGTGGCGATGATGCGGGAATAGATCTGGGCCATGGACTGTCCGTGGGAAACGGCACGGAGCGCCGCCCACGCTGGGAGACTGCCCGCACCAAGACCGCAAAGTTACGTTCGTGAGCGCCTAAACGCAAAGCGGCGCGTCACCGCGCCGCCTTGCAGAACCGGATCCTTTAGGAGCGTAAAGCCCCCGCGGGAGCGCTCAGTCCTCTTCGACCACCGAAGTATTGGTGTCGATGACCTTCTTGCCGCGGTAGTAGCCATCCTTGGTGACGTGGTGGCGACGATGCACTTCGCCGCTGGTCGGATCGGTGGCGAGCTGCACGGTCTTCAGCGCATCGTGCGAACGACGCATGCCGCGGGTGGACGGGGTCTTGCGGCTCTTGGCAACGGCCATGGCGAGTCTCCAGCTAAGCGTTATTTCTTGAGTTCGCGCAGGATCGCGAACGGGTTATCGGAACGTCCCTCGACCGAATCCTCTTCGGGCGATGGGGGCACTACATCGTCGGGCAGCGTGCTGTCCGGATTGACCGGGATCAGCGGCAGCGCCAACAGCAATTCGTCTTCGATCACGTCCGCGAGGGCCAGCTTGCCGTCCTCGGCGATCAGGAGCGGCTCGCTGCCCGGAGGCAAGGCTGCTTCTTCGCGCTCGAAACGGATCAGGCCGAGCCGGGTATCCACATTCACCGGGAGCACGAAGGGCTCCAGGGAACGCTGACAGATCACGGCGAGCGGCGCTTCGACGCGTACGTCGAGGTACGCGTTGTCGAACTCGTCACGACCGAAATCCAGCTCGAACCGGGCCTCGCCTTCGGTACCGGCGAGGGCTTCGCTCAGGCGCCGCATGGCGGCGATGGGCAAGGCTCCCTTGAACGAACGCCGCGCCGAGACCATGCGCCAAGCGTCCACGGACTCTGGCAGTGTCACGGACATAATCGCGAAATCATAGGTTTGCGGCCGGTCCAAGTCAACATCTTGTTTACCTGGCCGGGCGCGGCGGCCACATAGGCTGCCCGGCTTCATTATTGTGCTTCAAGTCCGTCCGGGCGTTTTGCCTGAACGGGCCCCATGCGGCAGACTGCGCCCTCCCACGCCGCCGAGCCGCTCCGTCTCACGTGAATGACCTCCTGACGTACGGCCTGGCCACCTTCTTCGTATTCGCCGTGATCGTCACGGGCGGCAGCCTCTGGCTGCGGCGCCGCGGCAACCGCCGCTCGGACAGCCTGCACGAGCTGCTCGACGTGGCCGACCGGCTGGAAGCGGACCTGAAGACCTGCCGCGCCGGCCTGCAGCAGGCCCATGCGGTGATGTCGCTCAATCCGGACAAGCCCGCCGCCAGCGAACAGGAAGCCCGCCAGGCGATCGAGGCCGGCCTGCGCTCCCTGCTGCAGCAGCGCATCTGGATCCGCGACCAGGCGCCCCACGCCACCCAGGACCAGCTCAACCAGGCCGTCGCGGCGATGGCCGAGACGCGCAGCCGCCTGGCGCCCCTGCTGGAAGCGCTGAACGACGCGCAGCACGCGCTGGACGACGCCATGCGCGAGCACATCCAGCGCGATCCTCAAGCATGAG
Source organism: Dyella marensis (assembly GCF_049532885.1). Taxonomy (NCBI): domain Bacteria; kingdom Pseudomonadati; phylum Pseudomonadota; class Gammaproteobacteria; order Lysobacterales; family Rhodanobacteraceae; genus Dyella; species Dyella marensis. The sequence continues at coordinate 1,996,274 of NZ_CP064029.1, read as the reverse complement.
CCCGCCCCGCCTGGTGCTGGGTTCCACCTCGCGCTACCGCGCCGACCTGCTGCGCCGGCTCTGCCCGGAGTTCGAACAGCGCGCCCCCGGCACCGACGAAACCGCCCTGCCCGGCGAAGCCCCGGACGCCCGCGCCCTGCGCCTGGCCGTGGCCAAGGCCGAAGCCTGCGCGCAGGGGCTGCACAACGCGCTGGTGATCGGTTCGGACCAGGTCGCCGAACTGGACGGACGGATGCTGGACAAACCCGGCACGCCAGAGCTCGCCCGCGAACAGCTGGCCGCCAGTTCCGGCCGCAGCGTGCAGTTCCACACCGCGCTGTGCCTGTTCGATACGCGCAGCGGCGAGCGGCACGTGCATGTCGACCGCACCCGCGTGCAGTTCCGCGTGCTGGGCGCGGATGAAATCGCCCGCTACGTCGAACGCGAACAGCCGCTGGACTGCGCCGGCAGTTTCAAATGCGAAGGGCTGGGCATCAGCCTGTTCGAGCGCATCGACAACGAAGACCCGTCCGCCCTGATCGGCCTGCCGCTGATCGCGCTCGCGCGGCTGCTGCGCACGGCCGGCGTCGCGCTGCCCTAACGGAACGACGCGGCACCTTCGCGCCAGATCACGCAGTTGCCCGGCGCCACTGGCGCCGATCCCGCCACCGGCACGCGCCCGGCATAGAAAGCGATGCGCTTGCGTCCGTCGAACAGATCCAGCCGTTGCAGCGGTTGCGGATTATCGATGCGCTTGCACAGCGAACCGAGCCAGTCGGAACGCTCGCGGATACGCAGCGAGGTTTCGTCGACCGCCAGCAGCATCGGTGCACCGGCCTGCGCCTGGCGCAGCGCGGCTTCGTCGCGATGCCATACCGCGAGCTGCGGCGCGCGCCCGTGCTTGGTATTGAGCGGACTGTCCAGCGCATACACCGGCACCGCGCCGTCGAGCTGGAATTCGAGCTCCGAAGCCAGCATGAAATTGTCGGCCACCAGCACACCCGGATGCGCAGCGAGCAAAGCGCGCGCTGCATCGCCGCTCTCGCGCCAGCCCACGAAGCGCGCAGGAAATGCCTTGACGCCGGCCAGCGCCGTCGCGCCGCGCTCGCTCGCCGCCATGCCCAGATAGGCCAGTCCGCTCAAATGCCCGAACAGCGCCATGCCCACCGCCGCGATGGTGACCCACCGGATCCAGCGCCTTCCCCACAATGGCCGCAGCAACACCGGCAAGGCGCCCAGCAGCGGCAGATAACCCGGCAGCGGCCAGTGCGCGCGGAAACGCTCGTCGTCGGCAAACAGGCCGAGTACGAAATACAGCAGCACGAAGCACAGCGAAGCGATCGCGATCAGATCCCACGGCGCCCCTTCGCCGCGCCGCCGCCAGCTGCGCCACGCCGCCCACAACAGCAGGCCGTACAGCAGCGGCGTACATGCGGCGGCCTGTTCCAGCGGCTGCACCAGCGCATCGGCATGGAAGCTCCACGGATTGCGCTCCACCACCTGGAACGCCAGGCCCGCGCCGCGCTGCTGCCAGTTGGAAACCGCCAGCGGAATCAGCCCCAGCAGCGACAGCACCAACGCGATCCAGAATCCCGGCCGGCGCCATTGCAGGCGTCCGCGCGGCGTCAGCAGCAGCAGGCCCAGCCCGGCCAGCATCGGCATCACCGCGCGGTAGTGCGTCAGCCAGCACACGGCCAGCGCCGCGCCGAGCAGCAGCCAGTCGCGCAGGCGGTCGTCCTGCATGGCGCGCAGCAGCGCGAACAGGGCGAGCATGCTGGCCACCGTCAGCGGCACGTCCGGCACCGCCATCACGCCCAGCGTGCCGGCCAGCGGCAGCGCCAGGCACAGCAGGCCGGCCTGCCAGCCGGCGCGCGCATCGAAAGCGCGGCGGGCGAACGCGACCACCAGCCACGGCAGCGCGCTGCCCACCAGCAGGAACGGCCAGCGCATGCCGAGCACGCCATGGCCGGCAAGCGCTTCGCCGAGGCGGATCATCCACGCGGTGAACGGCGGCAGGTCGCTGTAGCCCCAGGCCGGATGCCGGCTCTCCTGCCAATAGAACGCCTCGTCGCCGAACGGCGCCAGTTGCGCGGCGACCGCAATACGTGCCCCAAGCAGCACAAGAAAGGCAATGAGAAACGCGCCTCGCCAGCGCGCGAGGCCCGGGGCTACACTGCCGCGATCATGCATGGCTCATGCCCTGCCCCATCTCATCCCTCTGCGCGTTGCCATGTCCGCGATCACTCCACTCCACGATGACGCCCTGCACTCCCGCCTCGACGCCGCCATGGCGCAGGTCAACCAGGTGCTGCTCGGCAAGCCGCGCCAGGTCAAGCTGGCTTTCACCTGCCTGATCGCCGGCGGCCACCTGCTGCTGGAAGACGTGCCGGGCGTGGGCAAGACCACCCTCGCGCATGCGCTCGCCGCAAGTTTTGCGCTGGACTTCCAGCGCGTGCAGTTCACCAGCGACCTGTTGCCGTCGGACATTATCGGGGTGAGCGTCTACGAGCGCGAGACCGGCCAGTTCCGTTTCCACCCCGGCCCGATCTTCACCGGCCTGCTGCTGGCCGACGAGATCAACCGCGCCACGCCGAAGACGCAGAGCGCGCTGCTCGAGGCGATGGCCGAGGGCCAGGTCACCGTGGACGGCCAGACGCACACCTTGCCGCAGCCGTTCTTCGTGGTGGCCACGCAGAATCCGCTGGACCTGGCCGGCACCTTCCCGCTGCCGGATTCGCAGCTGGACCGCTTCATGCTGCGCGTCTCGCTGGACTATCCCGACGCCGCCGCCGAACGCGCCCTGCTCACCGGCAGCGACCGCCGCGACCTGCTGGCCCAGCTCAGCCCCAAGCTGGACGGCCCCGCGCTGTCCACCCTGCATCGCCAGGCGCAGGCGATCACCGCCAGCCCGGCCCTGCTCGACTATCTGCAGGCGCTACTGGCCGCCAGCCGCCGCCATGCGGAAATCCGCGTGGGCCTGTCGCCACGCGCCGGCCTGGCCCTGCTCAATGCCTCGCGCACCTGGGCCATGCTGTCCGGCCGCGGGCACGTGCTGCCGGAAGACATCCAGGCACTGTTCGTGCCGCTGGCCGGCCACCGCCTGGTACCCGCCCGCGGCGCCAACGGCGACGCGCTCGCGCGCCAGCTGCTTGCCGAGGTGGCGGTGGATTGATGGCCATGGGCGTGGCCGACACCTACCGCCGCTTTCAGCAATGGGCCGAGCGCCGGCTGCCGGCGCTCACCCGCTACCGCCGTCCGGAAAGCCTGCCAGTCGAACTGCACCGGCGCCGCATCTATATCGTGCCCAGCGGGCTGGGCGCGGCGTTCGGCGTGCTGCTGATGATCATGCTGGCCGGCGCGCTCAACTACGCCAACAACGCCGCCCTGCTGCTCACCTGCATGCTGGCCGCGGCGTGCACGGCGAGCATGCTGGTCGCGTTCCGCGCGCTCGACGGCCTGCGCCTCACCGCGATCCAGGCCGGCCACGCCACCGCCGGCGAAGCGCTGACCCTGCAATTGCACGTGGATGCCGGCGTGCGCGCGCGCCAGGCGATCCGGGTGGAAATGGACGGCCGGATGCAGGCCTTCGCGGTCCGTGCGCATCAGCAGCTACCGGTGGAGATCGCGCTGCAGACCGACCGCCGCGGCTGGCAGCAGCTGCCGCGCATCCAGCTGTGGACGAGCTGGCCGCTCGGCCTGTTCCGCGCGTGGAGCTGGCTGTATCCGGACATGTCGGTGCTGGTATGGCCGCGCCCGGAAGCGGAAGGACCGCCGCCGCGCTCGCCCACCGACGACCCCACCCATCAGCGGCTGCATCACGGCGACGACCTCGCCGCGCTGCGCGACTACCGCGCGGGCGATTCGCAGCGGCGCATCGCGTGGAAAGCCAGTGCGCGGCACGAAGGCCTGCTGGTGAAGGATTTCGAGCAGCCGCGCCCGCGCCTGGAATGGCGGCTGGACTGGCGCGACCTGAAGCACCTGGACAGCGAATCGCGCATCTCCCGCCTGGCCCGCTGGCTGGGCGAGGCCGAGGCCCGCGGCGTGCCGTCCAGCCTGTGGCTGCCCGGCGAGGAGATCGGCCATGGCGCCGGCCCCGCGCATTACGCGCGCTGCATGAATGCGCTGGCGAAGCTGCCATGAACCCGGCATCGAACAACGCGGAAGCGAAAACGTTCGGCCTGTTCCGCCGCAAGCGCGACGAAGCGCCGCTCGATACGCGCGTCTTCGACCTGCTCTGCCTCACCGCCGCGGTGGTGCTGGTGCTGCACGCCATCCATCTGCCGCCCTGGCTGGATGCCGCCCTGATGGCGGTGCTGGCGCTGCGCTGGTGGCAGCGCCGCCGCAAGCCGGGGCGCGCGCCGGTCTATCTGAAGCTGCCGCTGGTGGTGCTGCTCGCGGCCACGGTGATCTTCCACTACGGCAACATCTTCGGACGCGAGCCCGGCTCCGCCCTGGCCGTAGGCCTGCTGGTGCTGAAGCTGCTGGAGACCGAGACGGCGCGCGACGCCAAGGTCGCCGTGGCCTTCGCCTGCTTCACCTTGATGGCCGCGCTGCTGTCGGACCAGGGCATGGTCGCCACCTTCGTGGTGGCGCTGGGCCTGCTGCCGGCGGTCGCCAGCCTGCGCGCGCTGCAGCCGGCGCGCCTGCCCACCAGCCTGCCGCGCGAACTGCTGCCGGCGCTGGGCCTGCTCGCCGCGGCACTGCCGCTGTCGCTGCTGGCCTTCGTGCTGGTGCCGCGGCTGGAATCGCCGCTGTGGGGCGCGCCGCCGTCGGGGCAGGCGCGCACGGGCTTGAGCGATGGGATGTCCCCGGGCGATTTCGTCGACTTGCTTACCGACGACCGCCCCGCCCTGCGCGCCAGCTTCGACCAGGGCGTGCCCGCACCGGAGCAGCGCTATTTCCGCGCCTATGTGATGTCGCATTACGACGGCCGCCGCTGGAACAGCGTGCCGAGCGGCCGTGCGCCGGTGCCGGTGGAAGCCATCGACAGCATCGGCTACCGCATCGCGCTGGAACCGACCAGCCAGCGCGTGCTGCCGGCGCTGGACGTGCCGTTGGAAGCACCGCCGAATGCCACCCTGGGCAGCGACCACGACATCACCAGCAGCAAGCCGGTGCAGGATCCGCTTACCTACGAACTGCGCTCGGCCGTGCGCTACCGCCTGCAGCCGGAGCTGGACGACTTTGCGCGGCGTCGCGCGCTGCAGCTGCCCGAGGGTTTCAATCCGCGCGCGCTGGCCCTGGCGGCGCAGTGGAAGCAGGCCTACGGCACCCGCGATGCGGCCATCGTGGCCGCGGCGCTGTCGCTGTTCCACGACGGCGGCTTCAGCTACACCCTGGCGCCCGCGCCGCTGGGCCGCGACGCGGTGGACGATTTCCTGTTCGGCACCCACGAAGGATTCTGCGAACACTACGCCTCGGCCTTCACCGTGCTGATGCGCGCCGCCGGCGTGCCGGCGCGCGTCGTCACCGGCTACCAGGGCGGCTACTGGAACAAGCTCGGCCAGTACCTGCTGGTGCGCCAGTCCGACGCGCATGCCTGGAGCGAGGTATGGCTGGACGGCCGCGGCTGGGTGCGCATCGACCCCACCGCCGCGGTGCGGCCGGAGCGGGTCAGCCTGGGCGCCGCGGCGGCAGCCGCCGCCGCGGGCCAGTCCGAATGGCAGGGCGCGGCCTGGCTGCGCGACCTGCGCAACCGCTGGGACGTCGTCAACCATTGGTGGAGCGAAGGCGTTATCGGCTTCGACGCACTCAGGCAACGCGGGCTCCTCACGCCATTCGGCGTCCGCAACACGGATACGATGACCCTGAGCGTGCTGCTGGCGGCCAGCAGCGTGGCGTTCGCCCTGCTCGGCCTGGCCTGGGCCCTGTGGCGGCGGCGCGACGAAGACCCCCTGCGGGCCGCGCTGCGCACGCTGGAGCGCAAGCTGGCCTCGGCCGGCGTGGCGCGCAGGAGCAGCGAGGGCCCGCAGCATTACCTGCAGCGCGCGGCCCGGGCTCTGCCCGGCCAGCGCGCGCAGCTGGATCAACTGATGAGGAGCTACCTCGACCTGCGCTATGCCCATCAAACCCCGCCGCCCGATCCCCTGCGACGGTTCCGCCGGGCGGTGCGGGAATTCAGACCCCGACACGTGGTCAAATGAACCGAACGACTGAATGTTTCGGATCACGGAAGATCCGCCCGATCATGGAGAAAGCGGTCATGTCCACCTACAAGTTCCTCGCTACCGCAGCCGTGACGGCTACGCTGGCGGCCTGCGCAACCATCCCCCAGCCGTTGCAGGGCACCTATACCGAAATCACCACGGCCCAGGCGCAGCAAGGTGGCGCCGGCGGCAGCAAGGTCCGCTGGGGCGGCGAGATCATCAAGACCGAACCCGGCCCGCAGGAAACCTGCTTCTTCCTGCTCTCGCGTCCGCTGGACAGCGAAGCCCGGCCGAAGATGGCCACCGACAACGACAGCCAGGGCCGCTTCGTGGCCTGCCGTTCGGGCTTCTACGATCCGGAAGTGTTCTCGCGCGGCCGCGAGCTCACCGTCACCGGCACCCTGCACGGCACCGTGTCGCAGAAGGTGGGCGAGTACGACTACGCCTATCCGCGCGTCGAGGCCGACGTTGTCTACCTGTGGCCCAAGCGCGTCGCCGTGCGCTACCCGCCGGGCTACTACGACCCGTTCTGGGGTCCGGGCTTCGGTCCGTACTGGGGCCCGGGCTGGGGTCCGTGGGGCGACCCGTTCTGGTACCAGCCGCGGGTGATCGTGGTGCCGCGCGCGGTGCCGCGGGGCAAGTAAGCCAGACGTCCAAAACAAAAAAAGCCGGCCCCAGGGCCGGCTTTTTTTATGCCTCGTAGCGCGCGGCTCAGCCCGGCGGCCAATGCATGCGCCGTCCCGCCAGCAGATGCACGTGCAGATGAAACACCGTCTGCCCGCCGTGCTCGTTGCAATTGATCACCGTGCGGTAGCCGTCCTTGGCCAGGCCCTGCTCGCGCGCATACGCGGCCGCGGCCAGCAGCAGCTTGCCCAGCAGTTCGGCGTCGCCGGGCTGGGCTTCGTCCAGCGAGGCGATCGCGCGCTTGGGTACGAACAGCACGTGCACCGGCGCCTGCGGGTTGAGGTCGCGGAAGGCCAGCACGTCCTCGTCTTCGTAGACGATGTCGGCGGGGATCTCGCGCCGGATGATCTTTCCGAAAATCGTATCGGCCATGCTCAGGCTTCCTTCTGTGATGGTTTCAGCCCAGCGTCTGGCGGCTGCCGAAGGCATGCGCCAGGGTGCTGCGGTCGACGTATTCCAGCTCGCCGCCCAGCGGCACGCCGTGCGCCAGCCGCGTCGGCTTGACCTTGGCCGCGCGCGCCAGCTGCGCCAGGTAATGCGCGGTGGCTTCGCCTTCCACGGTGGGATTGGTGGCGATCACCATTTCCTCGATCTCGCCTTCGGCCAGCCGCTCGGTGAGCAGGTCCAGGCCCAGTTCTTCCGGACCCAGCCCGTCCAGCGGCGACAGCCGGCCCAGCAGCACGAAATACTGGCCGCGGTAGCCGGTGGCCTGCTCGATCGCCGCCAGCTCGGTGGGCGACTCCACCACGCACAGCACCTGCCGGTCGCGGCTGCTGCTGGCGCAGAGGGAGCACACCGGCTCCTCGCTGAAATTGCGGCAGCGCGTGCAGTTGCCGATGCGCTGCATGGCCTGCTCCAGCACCTGGGCCAGGCGCAGGCCGCGCTCGCGTTCGCGCTCCAGCAGATGGAAGGCCATGCGCTGGGCGCTCTTGCCGCCCACGCCGGGCAGGCAGCGCAGGGCTTCGATCAAATCGGTGAGGAGTTTGCTCACGTGGCTTAGAACGGCAGCTTGAAACCGGGCGGCAGGTTCATGCCGGAAGTGACGCCGCCGAGCTTGTTCTTGCTGGCCTCTCCCACTTTGTTGACGGCGTCGTTGATCGCCGCGGCGACCAGGTCCTCGGCCATCTCGGGGTCGTCCGCGAACAGCTTGCGGTCGATCTGCACGCGGCGCACTTCATGCGCGCCGCTCATCACCACGGTGACCAGGCCGCCGCCGGAACTGCCGGTGACTTCCAGCTTGGCGATCTCTTCCTGCGCGCGCTTCATTTCTTCCTGCATGCGCTGCGCCTGCTGCATCAGCTGGCCGATCTGTCCTCTCATGACGCGTACTCCGAAGGCTTAGGTGTATCAGGGTTCAAACGGCTTGACCGACTGCGGCAGCACGCGCGCGCCGAATTCCTTGCGCAGCGACTGCACCAGCGGGTCTTCCTCGATCGATTGTTCGGCGGCCGACTGCGCGGCCGAGCGCGCATGAGCCGCGCGCGCGGCGGGCGTTTCGGCGCCGCTGGAGCGGTCGTCGACGAAGCGCAGGCGGATGCGTTCGCCCAGCGCCTGGCTGATGCGCTCTTCCATCTGGCCGACCATCGGCTCCACCGCCAGGTGCATGTACATCGGCTGCAGCGCCAGCACCAGGGTCGAGCCTTCGCGGTCGCGCAAGGTGGCGTTCTGCGCGAGCTGGCCCATCGGGCCGCGCAGGCTGGCCTGTTCGATCAGGCTGTCCCAGTGCGGCAGGCCGCGCGCGTCGAGCGCGGGTGCGGCGCGCGGCGCGGGCGCCGGCACGGCTGCGGGTTCGACGCGCGGCGCGGGTGCTTCGGCGGCGCGCGGCGCCGGGCGTTCCAGCGCAGGCGCGGACATCGGCGGCGCGGAGCGCGCCGGTGCGGGCGCGGCGGCGGGACGCGGCGCGGCAGCGGCCGGACGTTCGGCGCGCACGGGCTCGCCCTCACCCGCCGGGCGGAACGCCAGCATGCGCAGCAGCGCCATCTCGAAACCGGTGCGCGCATCCGGTGCCAGCGCGAGGTCGCGGCGGCCGCCGATGGCGATCTGGTAGTACAGCTGCACGTCTTCCGGACCCAGCCGCTCCGCCAGCGCGGCGAGCGCGGCTTCGTCGTCGCCGTCGCCTTCGGAGCGGTAGCCCGGCACCAGCTGCAACAGCTGCAGGCGGTGCAGCACGGCGGCGAGATCGTCGAGCACGCCGCCGAAATCCGGCGAGAACGAGGCGATGCGCGCGCATTCGGCCATCAGCTGGTCGCCGTCGCCCGCAGCGAGCGCCTCGAGCACGCCCAGCACCTGGCCGCGCGCGACGCTGCCCAGCATGGCGCGCACGTCGTCCAGCTTGAGCGCGCCGCCGCCGTAGGCGATGGCCTGGTCCAGCAGCGACAGGCCGTCGCGCAGCGACCCGTCGGCGGCGCGGGCCAGCTCGACGATGGCGCCGTCTTCGTAAGCGATGGCTTCGGCGCCGAGGATGTGGCGCATCTGCCCGGAGATCTGTTCCGGCAGCAGGCGCTTGAGATTGAACTTGAGGCAGCGCGACAGCACCGTCACCGGCAGCTTCTGCGGGTCGGTGGTGGCGAGCAGGAACTTCACGTGCGGCGGCGGCTCTTCCAGCGTCTTGAGCAGCGCGTTGAAGGCCGGCTTGGACAGCATGTGCACCTCGTCCACCAGGTACACCTTGAAGCGTCCGCGCGCCGGCGCGTACTGCGCGTTCTCGATCACCTCGCGCACGTCGTCCACGCCGGTGTTGCTGGCCGCGTCGATCTCCAGCAGGTCGACGAAGCGGCCGGCATCCACCGCGGTGCACACCGCGCACTCGCCGCAGGGATCGGCCGACTCGCCGCGCTCGCAGTTGAGCGACTTGGCGAAGATGCGCGCGATGGTGGTCTTGCCCACGCCGCGCGTGCCGGTGAACAGGTAGGCGTGGTGCATGCGGCCGGTATCGAGCGCATTGGTGAGCGCGCGCACGACATGCTCCTGCCCGACCAGTTCGGCGAACTTGCGGGGGCGCCATTTGCGCGCGAGTACCTGATAGGACATGCGTTGGAAACCTGCTGGACGCCGGGCTGGCGCGGCCCTTTGGAGCTGCGCAGCGAGGACGGGAATGAAGTGGCGGGATACTAACTTGGGGCGACGGCCGATTGTGCCAAGTCGCCTACGGCAAGTCAGCACGGTCGCTTGCGGCAAGTCGGTACGGGAGGCGGCGCGAATGCGCGTGGCGGAGCCCGAAAAGGCGGCGACCCCGCCAGCCACACCCCGGCACCCGAATCATTCGCTACCGTTGCTCCCTTCCGGGCCTGGCGGGATTTACGAACTATCGTCGCGGGGGGACCGACGGGGTCACCATAGACGGTGGGCTGGTCGCCCTGGTCGACGGTTGCGCCAGGCGCGGACCGTCATGCGATTTCACTGGCGGAGAGGGCGGGATTCGAACCCGCGATACGGGGATAAGCCGTATACACACTTTCCAGGCGTGCTCCTTCAACCACTCGGACACCTCTCCGCGATGGTGAAATCGCCTTGCCGGGCATTCCAGCCCGGCAAAGAGGGGAAATCATAGCGGCAGGCCCCGATCCAGACAAGCCGCCCCAAGCGCTGCCTCAACCGGCATCCGGCCGTGGCGCAGCCGGCGGCGGCAGCGCGATCCGCTCGCCGGCGGCGGCGATGGCATAGCCGCGGGCGGCCAGCGCCGCACCGTCGGCGACGCTGCCGTAGTGGTACAGGCGCAGGCGGCCGCGCAGGGCCTGCGGGTATTCGCGCTCGATATCATCGATGCCGGTATGCGAGGGATTGCCGACCAGGCCGCAGTCGTGCGCCACCAGCTCGGTGCCGGCCGCGTAGCGCGCCAGCATCTCCGGCACCGGCCGCGTGTCGCCGGTATAGGCGAAGCTGCCGCCCAGGGCGAGGCCGAACGAGGTCTGCGGCAGGTGGTGGCGGGTGGGAAATACGTCGAACCACTGCCCGTCCAGCCAGAAACCGCGATGGCAGGGAATCAGCTGGAACGCCTCCCAGAAATTCACCCCGCCCTCGGCCAGCACGCCGGGATAGTCCGCCACCCGCGCCTGCAGCCAGCTCATCAGCGCCGCATGCACGAACAGCCTGGTGCGCCCGCGCCGCGCTTCGTCGAACCACAGGCGGAAGAACAGCCGCTCCATGCCGCCGACGTGATCCATATGCGTGTGCGTGATGAACAGCGCCGGCGGCACGTCCCCGTAGGCGGCCACGTAGCGGTCCAGCGTGTCCGGCCCGCAGTCGATCAGCAGCAGCGGCGCGCCGTCGCGCTCCAGTACCGCGGACGAAGAGCCCAGCTCCACCGCATGCGCGGCGCCGACGCCCAGGAAATGCAGGTTCCAGTTCATGCGGCCGCTTCCTCGCGCAGGCAAACCAGGCTCATGGCGCGTCGCCGCCGACGCCGAATGCCGCGGCGTAGCTTTGCGCCAGCGGCTGCCACACGGTCTTCTCGAACACCGCCTCGCTTTCGGCGCCCGCGCCCAGCTTGAGCAGCGAACGGCGCAGGCGCTGCAGGTTGGCCGTGCGCCAGGCTTCGGCCGGCGCACGCCGCTCGCCGCGGTCGAAATCGATCAGGTACAGGCCCGGCTCCGCCACCAGGATGTTGTGCGCGTTGAGATCGGCATGCCACACGCCCGCGCGGTGGAAGCGCGCGATCATGTCGCCGGTGCGCTCGGCCAGGGCGGCGTCGAGGCTGCCCCAGGCCAGGCATTCGGCCAGCGTGCGCGCGGAAGGGACGTGGCGGGTGATCAGATCGGCGGTATAGAACGGGCCGTGGCGCCGGTAGCGCGCGGCGATCGGCTCGGGCACCGGCAGGCCTTCGCGCGCCATCGCGGCGAGCAGGCGGAACTCGGCGAAGCTGCGCGTGCGGTCGGCGCCGGTCCACACATAGCGGTCGCCCATGAACCGGGCCACCATGCCGCCGCGGCGATAGTGGCGCAGCACGCCCTCGCCCGCCGGCGTGCCGACCAGGGCGACGCCGCCGCGCCCGCCGGTCTGCATGCGCAAGGCGCCCAGTTCGCGCCAGTGGCTAGGCATGAACCAGTCATCGTCGACTTGTGACGAAACCGTGGGGTCGAACAGAATCGCCCCGCCCGCCTTCGTCCGGACCTGCTCTTGCGCCATCATGTGCGACCCGGCACCCCATCCGATAATCATTGATTCTAGCCCACGCCATGCCTGCTCCCACCTCCATCTGCCTGCTGCGCACTTCGGCCATCGGCGACGTCACCCATGTCGTGCCGCTGGTGCACACCTTGCGCAGGGCCTGGCCGCAGGTGGAGCTGACCTGGATCGTCGGCAAGCTGGAGCGCCGCCTGGTCGGCGACCTGCCCGGCGTGGACTTCGTCACCTTCGACAAGGGCGCCGGCTGGGCCGGCATGCGCGCCGTGCATGAGGCCCTGCGCGGCCGCCGCTTCGACGCGCTGCTGCAGATGCAGGTGGCGATGCGCTCCAACCTGCTCAGCCTGGGCATCAAGGCGAAACGCCGCGTGGGCTACGACAAGGCGCGCGCCAAGGACCTGCATGGGCTGGTCATCAACGAGCGCATTCCGGCGCGCACCGGCGAACACGTGCTGGAGGCGATCGGCAGCTTCTGCGAGCCGCTGGGGCTGCAGCAGACCGAGGTTCGCTGGGATATTCCCCTGCCGGAAGAAGCGCTCGCCTGGGCGGCCGAACAGCTGCCGCCGGGCGCGCCGGTGCTGCTGGTCAGCCCCACCTCCAGCCACGCGCTGCGCAACTGGCGCCCGGAGCGCTATGCCGCGGTGATGGACCATGCCGCGCAGCGCGGCTGGCGCGTCATGCTGATCGGCGGCCCCTCGCCGGGCGAGCGCAGCATGGCCGACGCCGTGCTGGCCGCCTGCCGCCTGCCGCATACCGACCTGACCGGCAAGGACACGCTCAAGCGCCTGCTGGCGATGCTGGCGCGCGCCTCGCTGCTGCTCACCCCGGATTCCGGCCCGATGCACATGGCCAATACGGTGGGCTGCAAGGTGCTGGGCCTGCATGCGGCAAGCAACCCGGACCGCTCGGGCCCCTATTCCGACCGCCGCTGGTGCGTGAACAAGTACGACGCGGCCGCGCGCAAATACCTGGGCAAGCCGGCCAGCGAGATTCCCTGGGGCAGCAAGATCGAATACGCGGGCGTGATGGACCTGATCGAGGTCGACGACGTGATCGAGCGGTTCGAGGCGTACGCGGCGGAGATGCCTGGCCAGATACCGGCGTAGGTCGGGGTGAGCCGCAGGCGAACCCCAACCATGCGATGCGCATCGACACGCCGATGTTGGGGTTCGCCTGCGGCTCACCCCAAGCTACGAAGGCTTCAGCTGGCCTTGTAGTCCTTGTACGACTTCTCTTCCACCAGCTGCGAGCCCAGCTTCAGGTTGATCTCGCGCTTCACCGCCGCGCGCTCGTCGTTGCGGAAGTACACCGCGCGCGCCAGCTCGATGAACTCCTGGTCGAAAGCCTGGGCCTTTTCCTTCAGGCGGATGCGGTCTTCGATATCCCACAGCGTTTCGTTGACCGCCAGCAGGCGGGCGCGCTCGTCGGCGATGTCGGTGGCCGCAGCCGGATGGGCGGCCCAGGTGGTATTGAGCTGATCCAGCTCGTTGCGCACGTTGGCCAGCTTGGCCGGGTCGGTCATCTGCTTGGACTTGATCTCCAGGATGGTGATCTTGTCGATCAGCTCACCGTAGGACACCGGGACTAGGATCAGGCTCATGGGAACTCCCTTCGAAAAACAGGCCTGGCACGCGGACGGCGCCGGCAAGCTGCACATGATAGAGACAATACCTGGCCGATGGTTCAGCTGATCCGAATAGACTGTGCGGGCCTCACTACACCGGGAGAATCCAATGAACACCAAGCAGCTCCTCATCCTGCCCCTGGCAGCCGCCCTCGCCTTCGCTTCCATGGGCGCCGCCGCGCAGTCCTCCAGCACCAGCCGCCGTCCGGCGGTCGATGCCGCAGGCCAGCTCAACGGCAACGTGCTGATCCGCCGCGACGGCATCTTCCTGCGCTGCACGCAGTGCGGCACGGTCGAGTCGATCGAGCGCACCGTCACCCAGGGCGCCGACCACGGCACCGCCGGCGCGATCATCGGCGCGGTCGCCGGCGGCGTGCTGGGCAACCAGGTCGGCAAGGGCAACGGCCGCAAGGCGGCGACCGTGCTCGGCGCGGTGGGCGGCGGCTTCGCCGGCAACCGCATCGGCCGCGGCGGCAGCAGCGAAAGCTTCACGCTGCGCCTGCGCATGGGCGACGGCGGCTACACCAACGTCACCGTGCCGGACGCCAGCGCGATCCGCGAGGGCGACATCGTGCAGGTGGACCAGGACGGCAACGTGGTGCGCGTGCAGTAAGCGCGGCGCATGCGGTTCGAAGAGCGCGGCCGGTGGCGACACCGGCCGCGTTTTTTTGCACGACGGTGAAATCGCGGCCGCCGTGCTGTCATTCCGGCACAGGCCGGAATGACGGCTGAGAGGTATCGCGACCGGTGGATTGCCGTTGCGGATCAGCTGCGACGGGCCGCCACCAGCTTCTCAGCCACCGCATCGAAGAACGCCTGGGGCAGCACGGCCCGCACCGGCACAACCCACGCCTGCTCAGGCGCCAACGCCGCGCATTTCACCGCGTCCTTCTCGGTCATCAGCACCGCAGCGCCGTCGCCGAAATCCAGTTCGCCGGAAACATAGGCGTGGTGGTCGGGGAATGGATGCTGCACCACTTCGATGCCGCGCGCCCGCAGGTCGTCGAAGAAGCGCTCGGGATTGCCGATGCCGGCCACCGCATGCACGCGCTGGCCGCGGAACGCATCCAACGATTGGGTGACGCCATCGCGCAAGGCGCGCGCCGTGCCGCCTTTGAGGCGCATCGGCACTTCGCCCGCTTCGGCGCTGCCGCCGTTGCAGACGCGGAAATCCACTTCGTCCAGGCGCGCCAGCGGTTCGCGCAGCGGGCCGGCCGGCAGCAAGCGCCGGTTGCCGAAGCGGCGGGCGCCGTCGATCACGCAGATTTCCACGTCGCGGCGCAGGCGATAGTGCTGCAGGCCGTCGTCGGCGAGGATCGCGTCGCAGCCGGCGTCGATCAGCAGGCGCGCTGCCGCGGGGCGGTCGCGGCCTACCGCCACGGGCGTGCCGGCGGCGTGGATCAGGCAGGGTTCGTCGCCGAAGCGCGCGGGGTCCGGCTTGTCGCCGAGCAGAAGCGGTCCTTGTTCGGTGCCGCCATAACCGCGGCTCACCACACCCGGACGGAAACCGCGCGCGCCCAGCGCTTCGGCCAGCGCGATGGTCAGCGGCGTCTTGCCGGTGCCGCCGACGCTGACGTTGCCGACCACGAGCACCGGTACCGGCAAGCGCACGCTGGACCACAGGCCGCTTCGATAGAGGCGTCGGCGCAGCCGCGTGACGCCGCCGTACAGCCCCGCCAGCGGCGCGGTCCACCACGGCGCCGCGCCTTTGCCGTACCAGGCCGCGGCTAGCGTGTCGGCCAGCGCCACGGCGGCCTCAGTCGCTCGCCTTGTCGTGGAACTGCATGCGGTGCAGCGCGGCGTAGTGGCCGCTCAGGGCGAGCAGCTCCGCGTGCGTGCCGCGCTCGACGATGCGGCCCTGGTCCATCACCGCGATCTGGTCGGCGTGCTCGATGGTGGACAGGCGGTGCGCGATCACCAGGGTGGTGCGGTCGCGCATCAGGCGCTGCAGCGCCTGCTGGATCAGCCGCTCGGATTCGGTATCCAGCGCGCTGGTCGCCTCATCCAGCACCAGGATCGGCGCATTCTTCAGGATCGCGCGGGCGATGGCGATGCGCTGGCGCTGGCCGCCGGAAAGCATGTTGCCGGCCTGGCCGATCTGGCTGTGGATACCCTTGGGCAGGCGCTGAATGAATTCCATCGCATTGGCCGCCTCGGCCGCGGCGACGATGTCCTTCTCGCTGGCGCCCTCCAGCTCGCCGTAGGCGATGTTCTCCGCCACGCTGCCGTCGAACAGCACCATGCTCTGCCCCACCCAGGCGATCTGCCGGCGCAGCGAGGCCAGGGTGTAGCTGGCGTAGTCGTGGCCGTCCAGGTCGATGGTGCCGGCACTGGGTTCGTAGAAGCGCGGCAGCAGGCTGACCAGGCTGCTCTTGCCGCTGCCGGAGCGGCCGACCAGGGCGGTGACCGTGCCGGGGCGGCAGTGCAGGTCGACGCCGCGCAGCGCTTCGAAATCGTTGCGCGCATAGGTGAGGCGCACGTCGTTGAACACGATGTCGCCGCGGGTGCGCTCCAGCACGCGGGTGCCGGTGTCCACTTCCGGCGGCAGGTCGATGATGCCGAACAGGTCTTCGCAGGCGGCCACGCCGCGCTGCACGCTGGCCTGCACGCCGGTGAGGCGCTTGAGCGAAGGCAGCATGCCGCCCATCGAGGTGAGCACGGTGATGAACACGCCGGGCGAGATGCTGTCGATCACGTTCGGCCGCGTGCCCAGGTATACCAGCAGGGCCAGCGCGAACGCCGCCGCGGTCTGGATGGTGGCGCTGGAGAACGCGCTGGTCACCGCGACTTTCAGGTTCAGCCGCTTGGAATGCTCGGTGACCTGCTCGAAACGCTCGGCTTCGCGCTTCTGGCCGCCGTAGATGCGCACCTCGCGATGGGCGCCGACGGATTCCTCCACCGTGCCGGTGACCGAACCCATGGTGCCCTGGATGCGCTTGCTGATGGTGCGGTAGCGCCGGCTGACCACGGTGACGATCAGCACCACCGCCGGCACCATGATCAGCAGCGCCATGGTGAGGTAGGCGCTGGTCGAGAGCATCACGTACATCATGCCGACGATCATCAGCCCTTCGGTGACCGCCACCTTCACCGCGTCGGTGGAGGCCTGCGCCACCTGTTCGCTGGTGTAGGTGATGCGCGACACCTGCTGGCCGGAATGCTCGCTGCCGAAGAAGGCCGCCGGCAGGCGCAGATAGGCGTCGAACACGTCGCGGCGGATGTTCTGCACCACGTTGCGGCCGATATAGGCGATGCCGTAGTCGTTCAGCACGATGGCCACGCCGCGCAGCACGAACAGCCCGATGATCCAGATCGGCATCCAGAAGATCAGGTAGGCGTCCTTGTGCGCGAACAGCTCGTCGATCATCGGCCGCAGCAGCTTGGTGAATGCGGCGAGGCAGCCGCTCTCCAGCGCCATGCCGACCAGCGAGACCAGGCCTACCACCCAGTAGCGGCGGGTATAGCCGAGCAGGCGCTTGTAGGTCCGCCAGGTCTCGGCATCCCACACGGAGGCTTTCTTGTTGCTCACCGGTTCGCGCCCATGACGTCGGCGCCCGCTGTTTCGGCGCCCATTTAGCGCGAGCCCGCCTGGGTCGGCGTGGTGGCGATGGACAGCTTGGTGAAGCCGAGCTGGCCGAGCGCGTCCATCGCGGTGACCACGTTCTGGTGCGGCGTCATGGCGTCGGCGCGGATGGTCACCTGGCGTTCGCGGTCGTCGCCGGCGATGTTGGCGATGGCCTGCTTGAGCGGTTCGATGCCCTGCCCCAGCACTTCGTCGGTGCCGACGTAGTAATGCCCGTCGCGGTCCACCACGATGGTGAGCGCGGGCGCCTGCATGTCGCGCTCGTCCGCGCTGGCCTTGGGCAGGGTCACCTGCATTCGCGTGTGCTGGACGAAGGTGGTGGTGAGTACGAAGAACATCAGCAGGGTGAGCAATACGTCGATCAGCGAGATCACATTGATCTCGAAGTCGTCCTGCCGGCGGTCGTTGCCGATGCGCATGCCGGGTCAGCCCGCGGTCGACTCGGCGGCCGGACGGCGCGGACGCGCCGCGGCCGGAGCGGCGACGGTGAGCTCGTCCAGCAGCACGGTGGTCTGCTTCTCCATCTCCACGCAGTAGCCGGCCACCCTGGAACGGAAATAGCGGTGCAGCACGTAGGCGGGAATCGCCACCACCAGGCCGCTGGCGGTGCAGATCAGCGCCTCGCCGATGCCGCCGGCCATCTTCAGCGGATCGCCGACACCGCCCTTCATCACGTCCATGAACATGCGGATCAGGCCGACCACGGTGCCCAGCAGGCCCAGCAGCGGGCCGATCAGGGCGATGGTGCCGAGCGTGTTGAGGTAGCGCTCCATGTTGTGCACCACATGGCGGCCGGTGTCCTCGATGCGCTCCTTGATCAGCTCGCGCGGACGGTTGCGCACGGCCAGCGCGGCGGCCAGCAGTTCGCCCAGCGGCGAGCCGGTGGCGAGGGTGGCCAGGTGGGCCGGATCGAGCTGGCCCGAGCGCGCCCATTCGCGCACTTCGTCGCCCAGGCCCGGCGGCAGGACCGACTTGCGGCGCAGGGTCCAGCAGCGCTCCAGCACGATCGCCAGCGCGATCGCCGAACAGATCAGGATGGGCAGCATTGCCCAACCGCCAGCCATCAGGATATCCAGCACGACTACACCCACCCATGCGATCGAATTGCAGGGGCGCATCATAGCAGTCCCGTCCGGCGGTTCCGCGGCGCCCGTGGCAAATGCGCGATGCATCGCACACGGCCTGGAAACCGGCGCATGCAGGGGCTTGCTCGCGCCAGTAGCGGGCGCGGTGGCGGCGCCATGCGCGGACCACGCGAGGTGCCCCGCCAGCCGGAAAATCCACCTCGATCGCCCCCTGCTCCGCGGTGTTCAGCAG
The DNA here is from genome assembly GCF_049532885.1 of Dyella marensis. Taxonomy (NCBI): domain Bacteria; kingdom Pseudomonadati; phylum Pseudomonadota; class Gammaproteobacteria; order Lysobacterales; family Rhodanobacteraceae; genus Dyella; species Dyella marensis. Next base: position 1,977,820 of record NZ_CP064029.1, on the reverse strand, counting down.
GGGCACCCCGGACGCGGCATAGCGCTGCGCCACCAGCGGATGCGGATGGCCGAAGCGGTTGCGCCAGCCGGCCGAGACCAGGGCCAGCACCGGCGCCAGTCCGCGGACCAGGGCCGGCCCGGACGAGGTGCGGCTGCCGTGGTGCGGCACCTGCAGCACCAGCGGCGGGCCGGATCCGACGGTTACGGGCAGGCCGCGTTCCGCCGGCAGGCCGATATCGCCGGTGAGCAGCAGGCGGCCGCCCGTGCCTTCCGCCAGCAGCACGCAGGAGCGGTCGTTGCCGCGTGCCCCGGCGGCGCCGATGGCCGGACCGAGCATGCGGAAGCGCACGCCGTCCCAGTCCCAGGCTTGTCCTTCCGCACAGGCGGCCGCGGGCACCGGCGTGCGCTGCGGTTCGCCGGCCAGCCGCGCGGCTTCCGGATACGCCTTCGCCACCGCGGGTGCGCCGCCGGCGTGGTCGTTGTCGGCATGGCTGACCACCAGCAGGTCCAGCCGCGCGATGCCCAGCGCGCGCAGCGAAGGCAGCACCGCGGCTTCGCCAAGGTCGAACTCGGAAGGAAAGCGCGCGCCGGCATCGAATACCAGGGCGTGCTGCCGTGTGCGCAGCACCACCGCCAACCCCTGCCCCACGTCCAGCATCCACACGCGGAATGCGCCCTGCGGCGGACGCTCCACCGCCGGCCACAGCAGCGGCAGGAACAGCAGCGCACCCAGCCAGCGCATCGGCGTGCCGCGCGGCAACAGCATCCAGCCGGCGCCGAGCAGCGCCAGGCCCAGCGCCCATGGCTGCACCGCGGGCACGTAGAGATGCGCGCCGGGCCAGCCGGCGACGCGCTCGAACATCCACCACTGCGCCGCGCACAGCCATCCGGCCGGCACCAGCACCGGCCCCGCCAGCGGCGGCGCCAGCACCAGCAACACGGTGCCGAGCAAGGTCAGCGGCACGATCAGGAAACTCACCAGCGGCACCGCGACCAGGTTGGACAGCGCGCCGACCAGCGACGTCTCGCCGAAGAACCACAAGGTAAGCGGCAGCAGCGCCACCGCCATCACCGCCTGCGCCAGCGTCACTTCGCGCACCAGGCCGCGCCAGCCTTCCTCGCGCGCGACCAGGCTGTACATCAGGAACGCGACGCCCGCAAACGACAGCCAGAAGCCGGCGCTCAACACCGACAGCGGATCGACCGCGAGCATCGCGAACAAGGCCAGCGCCAGCGACTGCGCAGGCGACACATGGCGGCGCGAACAGCGCGCCAGCGCCACCACCGCAATCATCAGCAAAGTACGCACCGTGGGCAGGCCGAAACCGGCCAGCGCGCTGTAGAGCGCGGCGAACCCCAGCGCGGCCATCGCCTGCATCTGCCGCCGCGGCAGGCGCAGTCCGAAGCCGGGCAACAGGATATAGATCACCCGCACCAGCCCGACGCCGGCCACCGCCGCCACGCCGACATGAAAGCCCGAAATCGCGATCAGATGCGAAGCGCCATTGGCGCGCGCCACTTCCCAGTCGTGCTGGCTCAGGCCGCGCGTATCGCCCACGGCGAAGGCACGCAGCAAGGCGGCGGCGCGGACATCCGCGACACGCTGCGCGATACCGTCGGCGATCGCCGCACGCCAGCCATCGATGCACCACGGCGTGCCCAGGCTTTCATTGGACGGACCATCGCGCACATAACCCGTGGCGACGATGCCACGCTCCAGCGCACCGCGTTCGCCATCGGCGCCGCCTGGGTTGACCAGCCCGCGCGGCCGCTTGAGCCGCAACGCCAGCCGCCAGCGCGTGCAAGGAACGATGGCGGGAATCGCCGTACGAGCGGTGGCGTACCACGCGATCCGCACCATGCCATTCAGTGCGACAGGCTCGTCGCTCACCGACGCCTGCTCCACTTTCAACAGGAACCGCGTCGCCTCCTCCCGTACCTGCGGCAAGCCGGCCACCGTGCCGACCACGACCAGATCGCGCCCTTCCAGCTCAAGTGGCAGCCGCGACTCCATCGCGCGCGCACCGCACCACGCGGCCCAGGCGGCGCCCATCATCACAAAGGAAACGACACGCGCCCGCGGCGAATACCACGCGAGCCAGACCATCAGGACCAGCAGCGCCGCCGCCCAGCCTTTGGGCGGCAGCACCGGCATCCACTGCACCGCCAGCACGCCGGCGAGAAACGCCGGCGCCAGCAGGATCGCTCCGTACTCGCGCACCGCCATCGTCCATCCGTGGGAGATGGCTCAAGCTAACGCGATGGCGTCCGCAATAAGTACGAAAACGCTGTAGGCATCGGCCGACACGTCATGTCGGCCAAGTACGGCTTCAGTGCGCGGGGCGTTCCCGCAATACGCCGTTATGCAACTCCAGCGTGCGATCCATCCGCGCCGCCAGACGTGTGTCGTGCGTGACCAGCACGAAGCTGGTGCCGATCTCGCGATTGAGCTCCAGCATCAGCTCGTAGACGTGCTCGGCGTTGCCCTCGTCCAGATTGCCGGTGGGCTCGTCGCCCAGCACGCAGGCCGGACGCGTCACCAGCGCGCGCGCCACCGCGCAGCGCTGGCGTTCGCCGCCGGAAAGCTCGGCCGGCTTGTGCGCCACGCGCTGGCCCAGGCCCACCCGTTCGAGCAGATCCGAGGCACGCTTCTGCGCTTCCGGAATCGACACGCCGCGGATCAGCAGCGGCATGCACACGTTTTCCAGCGCGGTGAATTCCGGCAGCAGATGGTGGAACTGGTAGATGAAACCCAGCGAGCGGTTGCGCACGCGGCCGCGTTCGGCGTCGGACAGCGAGGACAGCAGCTGCCCTTCCACCTCGACCTCGCCCTTGGTCAGCGTGTCCAGGCCGCCGAGAATATGCAGCAAGGTGCTCTTGCCGGAGCCGGACGCGCCGACGATGGACAGCGTCTCGCCGCGCTTCAGCGCGAAGCTCACGTCGCTGAGCACGTCGGTGTGCAGGCCGCCTTCCTCGTAGGTCTTGGCGATGTGGCTGGCGCGCAGCACGATGGCATTTTCGGTCATGGGCTTATTCATAGCGCAGCGCCTGCGCCGGCTGCGTGCGGGAAGCGCGCCACGCGGGGTACAGCGTGGCGAGCAGCGAGAACAGGAAGGTCACCAGCGCCACCTTGGCCACGTCGTCCATCTGCAGCTTGCTGGGCAGCTCGCTGATGTAATAGACGTCCGGCGACAGGAAAGTGGTGTGGAAGGTGCGCTCGATCCACTTGACGATCTGCGGCAGCCGCCACGACAGCAGCGAGCCCAGCGTGACGCCGAAGCCGATGCCGACGAAACCCACCAGCACGCCCTGCACCATGAACATGCCCATGATGCTGCGCGGGGTGGAGCCGAGCGTGCGCAGGATGGCGATGTCGGCCTGCTTGTCGGTGACCAGCATCATCAGCATCGAGATCAGGTTGATCACCGCCACCAGGATGATCAGCGAGAGGATGATGAACATCACCTTCTTCTCCATCGAGATGGCCGAGAAGAAGTTGGCATGGCTGTCCATCCAGGTATCCATGCGGTAGACCTGGCCCAGGTTGTTGGCCAGCTCCTTCGCCACCGGGCGCGCATTGAACATGTCGTCCAGGCGCAGGCGGATGCCGGTGGGGCCGTCTATGCTGTTGAGGCGCTCGGCGTCCTGCATGCTGACCAGGGCCAGGTTGGAGTCGAACTCCTGCATGCCCAGCTCGAAGATGCCAGCGACGGTGAAGCTGCGCAGGCGCGGCACGCTGCCCATCGGCGTGGCGCGGAATTCCGGCACGGCCATGGTGACGTGGTCGCCCATCGCCACGCCCAGGGTCATGGCCAGCTCGCGGCCCAGCACGATGTTCCACTTGCCCGGCTGCAGTGCGTCCAGCTTGCCGTCGATCATGTGCTTGTCGATGTCGGAGACCTTCGGCTCCTGCGCCGGGTCGATGCCGCGCACCAGCGCGCCGCTGGAGCGGCGCGCCTGCAGGAAGGCCTGCGCCTCCACATAGGGCGCGGCGCCGCGCACGTGCGGGTTGGCCTCGGCGATCTGGATCGCGCGCTCCCAGTTCTGCACGCTCTCGCCGGCCAGGCCCGACACGGTGGCGTGCGAGATGGCGCCGAGGATGCGCGTGCGCAGCTCGTTGTCGAAGCCGTTCATCACCGACATCACCGTGATCAGCGCGGTGACGCTGATGGCGATGCAGACGATGGAGACAGTCGAGATGAACGAGATGAACTGATTGCGTCGCTTGGCACGCGTGTAGCGCAGGCCGATGAAAAGCTCTAGCGGTCGGAACATGGACGGGTCGCTCGTGGGATTCGGTGGGCTGGCCGCCCGGCATCGCGGAGGACGCCCCAGGATGCTGCCTTCGGTCAGCGGAATCAGACCGCGACGCCGCGGCAGAGTGCCCCAAGCCTTGCGGTTCGGCAAGCCGCCGCTCAGCGGCCCGGCAGGGCGGCGGCCAGGCGCATGCGCAAGCGGCGGCGCAGGTCCTCGTCGCTGTTGTCGGGCGCCAGCAGCAGGTTCACCGCCCGGCCCGACGAAGGCTGCAGGCACAGCCACACGCAGCCGCCCAGCAGGCGGGACGAGCGCAGCGTGGCCACGGTGTCGGCGGAGTGCGCATCGCGCAGCGTCCAGCTGCCGTCCGCGGCCCAGCCCGCCGCCGTCACGGCCGGATGCCGCCGATGGCGCCGTTCGACGACCAACAAGGCTGCCAGCGCGCAACTCACCATCAACCTGCCCCACCACGGCATGCCGCACAGCCACACCGCGGCGGCGGCCAGCAGCGCCATGCCAACGCAGCTTCGCGCAGCCAGGCGCGATGGCGCGTACTCAAAGCCGATGGCGGGCGCGGATGTCATCGATGATCGCCTGCCAGTCCGCGCGCGGCGGCTGCGCATGGCCCATGACCCAGTCCCACAGGTCCGGGTCCTGCACGTCGAGCAGTTCGTCGAAAGCCGCGCGCGTAGCTTCGTCGGCCTGGGCGAAGCGCTCGTCCAGCCAGCCGCCGAACAAGGCGTCGAGCTCGCGGGTGCCGCGGCGGGTGCGCCAGCGCAGGCGCTTGATGCGGGCTTCGTCCATGGCGGTGCTCATGAGCTGGTGGCTGAAACGACATGGCCCGCGGCAAGCCGCGGGCCATGGGAGGGGACGGAAGCCGCCGTCAGGGTGCGCGGCGCTCCACGATCAGCTTCTTGATCTCCGCGATCGCCTTGGCCGGGTTCAGGCCCTTCGGGCAGGTGCGCGCGCAGTTCATGATCGTGTGGCAGCGGTACAGCTTGAACGGGTCTTCCAGGTCGTCCAGGCGGGCGCCGGTGTCCTCGTCGCGCGAGTCGACGATCCAGCGGTAGGCCTGCAGCAGGATGGCCGGGCCCAGGTACTTGTCGCCGTTCCACCAGTAGCTCGGGCAGCTGGTCGAGCAGCAGGCGCACAGGATGCACTCGTACAGGCCGTCGAGCTTCTTGCGGTCTTCCGGCGACTGCAGGCGCTCCTTGTCGGCCGGCGCCGGGCTCTGCGTGCGCAGCCAGGGCTTGATCGAGGCGAACTGGGCGTAGAAGTGCGTGAGGTCCGGCACCAGGTCCTTCACCACCGGCATGTGCGGCAGCGGGTAGATCTTGACGTCGCCGGAGGCGCAGTCGCTGATCGCCTTGGTGCAGGCCAGGGTGTTGGTGCCGTCGATGTTCATCGCGCACGAGCCGCAGATGCCTTCGCGGCAGGAACGGCGCAGGGTGAGCGTCGGATCGATCTCGTTCTTGATCTTCAGCAGCGCGTCCAGAACCATCGGGCCGCACGCGGCCAGATCCACCTCGTAGGTGTCGATGCGCGGGTTCTGGCCGTCTTCCGGCGTCCAGCGATAGATGCGGAAGGTGCGGGGCTTCTTCGCGTCCTTGGCCGGGTAGTGCTTGCCCGGCTGGACCTTGGAATTCTTGGGTAGAGAGAACTCTGCCATGTTTGCCTCTCGGTATCGTGTTGTCCTCAGGCGCCCGTCTGGCGAGCGCCGGTACAACGTCAGCAGAACCTCAGTGGTTCCGGGCTCAAATTCAGTAAACGCGCTTCTTCGGCGGGACCACTTCGACGTCCGAGGTCATGGTGTACATGTGCACCGGACGGAAATCGAAGTTCGCCTTGCCCTTGTCGTCCACCGACACCAGGGTGTGCTTCTGCCAGTTGACGTCGTCGCGGTCCGGGAAGTCCTCGCGGGCATGCGCGCCGCGGCTTTCCGGACGCTGCTCGGCCGAGTACATGGTGGCCACGGCCTGGCCCAGCAGGTTGGACAGCTCCAGCGTCTCGATCAGGTCGGAGTTCCACACCAGCGAGCGGTCGCTGACGCCGACGTCCTTGAAGGAGTCGTACACCTTCGAGATCTTCTCGCAGCCTTCCTTCAGCGACTCGCCGGTGCGGAACACCGCGGCGTCGCTCTGCATGGTGCGCTGCATTTCGGCGCGGATCTTCGCCGTGGGCAGGCTGCCCTTGGCGTAGCGCAGGCCGTCGAAGCGGCCCAGCGCCTGGTCCAGCGCGCTGGCGGGAAGATCCTTGTGCGGCGCGCCCGGCTTGACGATCTCGGCGCAGCGGTGCGCCACCGCGCGGCCGAACACCACCAGGTCGAGCAGCGAGTTGGAGCCCAGGCGGTTGGCGCCGTGCACCGACACGCAGGCGGCCTCGCCGATGGCGAACAGGCCCGGCACCACCGCGTCGACGTTGTCGCCGCGCTTCTGCACCACTTCGCCGTGGTAGTTGGTGGGGATGCCGCCCATGTTGTAGTGCACGGTCGGGATGACCGGGATCGGCTCCTTGGTCACGTCCACGCCGGCGAAGATGCGCGCCGACTCGGCGATGCCCGGCAGGCGCTCGTGGATGACGCCGGCGCCCAGGTGCATCAGGTTGATGTGGATGTGGTCCTTGTGCTCGCCGACGCCGCGGCCTTCGCGGATTTCCATGGTCATGGCGCGGCTGACCACGTCGCGCGAGGCCAGGTCCTTCGCGTTCGGCGCGTAGCGCTCCATGAAGCGCTCGCCGTTGGAGTTGGTGAGATAGCCACCCTCGCCGCGCACGCCCTCGGTGATCAGGCAGCCGGAGCCGTAGATGCCGGTGGGGTGGAACTGCACGAACTCCATGTCCTGCAGCGCCAGGCCGGCGCGCAGCACCATGCCGCCGCCGTCGCCGGTGCAGGTATGCGCCGAGGTGGCGCTGAAGTAGGCGCGGCCGTAGCCGCCGGTGGCCAGCACCACGGCGTGGCCGCGGAACACGTGCAGGGTGCCTTCGTTCATGTCCAGCGCGAGCACGCCGCGGCACACGCCTTCTTCGTCGAAGATCAGGTCGGTGGCGAAGTACTCGATGAAGAAGGTGGCGTCATGCGCCAGCGCCTGCTGGTACAGCGTGTGCAGGATGGCGTGGCCGGTGCGGTCGGCCGCGGCGCAGGTGCGCTGCGCGGTGCCCTTGCCGTAGTGGGTGGTCATGCCGCCGAACGGGCGCTGGTAGATCTTGCCCTCTTCCGTGCGGGAGAACGGCACGCCGTAGTGTTCCAGCTCGATGATCGAGGGAATGGCCTCGCGGCACATGTACTCGATGGCGTCCTGGTCGCCCAGCCAGTCCGAACCCTTGATGGTGTCGTAGAAGTGGAAGCGCCAGTCGTCCTCGCCCATGTTGCCGAGCGCGGCGGAGATGCCGCCCTGCGCGGCCACGGTGTGCGAGCGGGTCGGGAACACCTTGGTGATGCAGGCGGCCTTGAGCCCCTTCTCGGCCAGGCCGAACGTGGCACGCAGGCCCGCGCCGCCGGCGCCGACAACGATCACGTCGTACTTATGCTGTTGAACCTTGTAGGCTTCCATCGAACTCACACTCCCAGAGCCACGCGCACCACGGCCAGCACGCAGGCCAGCGCGCCCAGCACGGCGACGAACTTGATCAACACCAGCGACACCACTTCGAGCCAGCGGGTGTGCACGTAGTCCTCCAGCACCACCTGCAGGCCGAGCACGGCGTGCCAGAACGCGGTGACGGTGAAGGCGATCAGCAGCAGCGCATTCCACGGCTTGGCCACGGCGGCCCTGGCGGTGGCGTAGTCGGCGTGCAGCGAGCACAGCACGAAGGCCACGAACCAGATGCCGAGGAAGATCAGGCCGGCGGCGGTGAGGCGCTGGGTCCACCAGTGGCCCACGCCCGACTGGGCCGAACCCAGGCCGCGCGCGCGCTTGAGCGGATTGCGCAGGTCCTTGCTGTTGGCGTTGGCGCTCATGCGGCACCTCCGGCCAGCACATAGGCCCAGACCAGGACGGTGAGCACCAGGCTGCCGATCACCGACAGCCAGCTCGAACGCACGAACTGGGCGATGGCGTAGCCGGCGCCGGCGTCCTGCACCAGGTGGCGGATGCCGTTGCACAGGTGGAAGAACAGCGCCCAGCTCCAGCCGAACAGCAGCACCAGCCCGATCGGGCTGCCGATGCAGGTCTTGAACTGGTTGTAGCTGGCTTCGCCGCCGGCCAGGGCGAGCAGGCCCCACATGATCAGCAAGGTGCCGACCGCCAGGGCGATGCCGGTGGCGCGGTGCACGATGGAGGTCACCATCTGCACTTGCCACTTATAGATCTGAAGGTGCGGAGAGAGCGGTCGTCGCGTGTCTGCCATGGCGGCTATCCTGTGTGGAATCGCTTATGTCCGTACGCCGTCCCATGGCCACCATGCCGACGCGTCACGCGCCGGCGCGGCGGTCAGAAGTCGATGCAGCGCCCGTTCTTTTCCCAGTCGCCGTAGCGGGTGGGATCGGGTGCCGGCCGCTCCGCCGGAACCTTGCCCTGCTCCTTGCCGTCAGGCACGGAGTGGTTCTCCGCCGGAGCGGAAGCGGGCTTGGATTCGGCCGAATCAGATTCGGGATGGGAGGATGTGTCGGACATGGGTTCAGTAAGCCGGCAAAGGTTAATACTTGCGTTAAAACGGCACAACCTTGACGACTGCGCCCCGGCTTGACCAACGAGTTGGCCCGCACGCCTTGCGGATGCTCCCGCCCGCCCCCATCCGTCCCGCCATGCCCGTGACATTCCAAGCCGAAACCCTGCTCCTCGAAGGCGACGACGCCATCGCATTCGCCCAAGCCCAGTTCAGCGGCAACGCCGCCGCGCTCGCCGTCGGACGCTGGCAGTTCAGCGCCTGGCTGGATGCCCAGGGGCGCGTGCGCGCGCTGTTCCAGCTGGCGCGCGTGAGCGAGAAAAGCCTGCTGCTGCTGTTGCGCGGCGGACGCACCGAACCGTTCGCCGATGCGCTGCGGCGATTCGTGTTTCGTTCCAAGGTGAAGCTGCAGGCGCTGCCTGTGCGTGCACTTGGCACAAGTGCCGCGATGGAGTCGCACACGGTCGAACAGCGCGGCGATGCCGTCGTACTCGGCTGCGGCATGCACAGCATGACGATCGGCGCGCAGCAGGACGATGCATGGCGCGCCGAACAGATTCATCTCGGTTGGCCGTGGCTGCCCGATGCGGCGCTCGATGCACTGCTGCCGCCAGCGTTGTCGCTGGAACGATTGCAGGCCGTCGCCTTCGACAAAGGCTGCTATCCGGGCCAGGAAATCGCTGCGCGCCTGCATTTTCGCGGTGGCCACAAGCGGCATATGCATTGCGTCGTATTGTCGCAAGCGCTGCCGCCGGGCACGGTGCTGCGCGACGAACAGAGCGATGTCGCGCAGTTGCTCGATGTCGTTGCGGCGGACAACGCAAACGTGGCGCTCGCCGTCATCAACGATGCACTCGCCGAGCAAGGAAAATCTCACGCGCTGAGATGGAACGAAGACATCATCGACATCGAATTGCGCGAACGCTGGCCCGCATGATGCGAACAGGTTCGCTGATGTATCAGCGATGTTCTTGCGATTGTGAGCACAACGTGAACCCGTCGAGCCCGGCACTTGCCATGAACAAAACCTGCCACTAGGCTCCGCCGGTCACATTCGACGGACATCCCTTTGACGGATGTCCCATACGCGACGAACCGGAGGGGTCCGGATCGCGGCGCGACCCGGCCGATAAGGCCGGAGGAACAACCGCCAGACGGCGGCACAAGTTGCAGGCCACCGGATATCGAAAGAGTCCCCGAGCGCCAAGGCAGCAGTAGCGAGCGGCATCGGATTCAGCCGCTCACCGCCACATTCCGTGGCAAACCGCAGCGGCCACAAGTTTCGGCCGGCGCGTGTTCAATCCAGATGGAACGGCCTGCCCGCCCGTCCATCGCAACGGCGTTCCTGTCCAGCAGCACCGGACCGGCGCGTACAGCACGTTGGAGGCAGAATGAAACTTTCCATGCTGTTGTGGCTTGCGTCCGTGCTGCCCCAACCCCTCGCCGACCAGACCTGCCTGGCGACGACGGTGTATCTCGAAGCCCGCAGCGAGTCGACCATCGGCCAGTTCGCCGTGGCCGAAGTAGCGCTCCGCCGCCGCGACCGCGGCACCTGGGGCAAGAACGTGTGCGAAGTGGTCAATGCGCCACGGCAGTTCGCCACCACCACCACGGCCAGCACGTTCGAAGTGACCGATCTCAATGCCTGGGGCAAGGCGTGGAAGATCGCCGGCGATTCCATCGTCAACTGGAATCTGCCGATGGGCGAGCGGATGGTCTACGTTCCGCATGCCGACCATTTCGCCACCACCGCGGTGGCGCCGGCATGGAGCACCAGCCGGGTGGTACGCAAGATCGGCGACCACGCGTTCTACGCCGTCAACTGAAACCGCAACCCAAGCAATAAAAAAAGGCCCTCGAATTCGAGGGCCTTTTTCGTTTGGACGTCCAGACGTCTATACGTCAGCGGCGGTACACGCGGTTGTTGCGGATTTCCACGTAGTCGCCCTGGCGGATCTGCGGGTCGTCGGCCTGGGTCACCGTGGCATAGCGGCCGTCGTCGAGGCGGATCGAAACCTGGAAGGCCTGGTCCGGACCGCCGTTGCGCTTGCCCACTTCGTTGCCGACGGCGCCGCCGGCCACCGCGCCGACCACGGTCGCGGCGGTGCGGCCATTGCCCTTGCCCACGGTGTTGCCGAGCAGGCCACCGGCGACCGCGCCGATGACCATGCCCAGCGGCGAGGCCTGCTTGTCCACGTTCACCACGCGCACGTCCTCGACCGTGCCGCACTGGTCGCAACGGCTGGAGCGATAGCCCCCGTCGTTGTAGCCGCCGCCGTTGCCGCCGTAATAGCCGCCGGAACGCGGTGGCGGCGTGGCGCAGGCCGCCAGCAGGGCGAAGCAGCCGGCAAGAGCCGCCGTGGCGAGGCGTTTGCTGAGCGTCGTGTTCATGGCGAGGTCCTCCTCAAGAAAGCAAGATCAATGAGCGGCGTCGGAGACGGCGACCACACCTTCCTGCACCTGCACGCGGTCGCCCGGATCGTGGTCCATGCGGATCGTGCGGGTCACGCCGTTGTACTCGTAGGCCACGTCGTAGCCGATGATCTTGTCGCCGCCCTTGCCGGCCACGGTGGTGCAGCGGCGCTGCGTGCTGGAGACGGTGTTGTTCTCCTGGCGGTTCTTCTGGATCTCGTGACCGGCATAGCCGCCGCCGATCGCGCCGGCCACCGTCGCCAGCGTGCGGCCCTTGCCGCCGCCGACCTGGTTGCCGAGCAGGCCGCCGGCCACGGCGCCGATGGCGGTGCCGGCGATCTGGTGCTGATCCTTGACCGGCGCGCGCTGGGTGACCACTTCATCGTGGCAGACCTGCTGCGGCGCGCTGGCCTGGTCGCGCACCGGCGTGACGCTGACCACACGGGCGTACTTGGGACCCGCGGCCGCCGACTGCGACGCCGCCGTGCCACCCACGCCGCCATCGGCGTTCGCGTCGCGGTTACAGGCCGTGAGGCCCACCGCGAGCACGGCACCGAGCCCCAGATTAAGCGCGGAAATGACGAACCTGCTCATAATGCTCTCCTGGATGGATCACTGGCGCACCCCGCGCCATTCAAGGCGATCCGTAGTGAAATCATTGAACCCTCGGTCAACTGAATGTTGGCTAGACCGAGCCGCCCTATCCTAGCCCCGTTGGCCATCCATTCCTGTGATCGATCTAACCGATAGCCACGCACACCTGGACGACGGCAGTTTCGACCCGGATCGCGCCGAGGTGATGCAGCGCGCCGCCGAGGCGGGCGTGCGCCGCGTCGTCGTGCCCGCCATCCATCGCGATTCCTGGGCCGGCATCGAGCGGCTGTGCCGCGACTACCCGCAGGCCCTGCCCGCCTATGGGCTGCACCCGATCTATCTGGAACAGCACCGGCCCGAACATGTCGCCGAGCTGACGCGCTGGCTGAAGGATCACCCCGCCGTGGCCGTCGGCGAGATCGGCCTGGACTATTTCCTGGAAGAACTCGACCGCGAACGGCAGCGCGATTACTTCGAACAGCAGCTGCACGTGGCGCGCGAATTCGACCTGCCGGTGATCATGCATGCCCGCCGCGCGATGGACGAAGTCACTTCCACGCTGCGCCGTATCGGCGGCCTGCGCGGCGTGGTGCACGGCTTTGCCGGCAGCGAGCAACAAGCCGAACAGCTGTGGCGGCTGGGCTTTTGCCTGGGCATCGGCGGCCCGGTGACCTACGAGCGCGCGCAGCGCCTGCGCCGCATCGTCGCGAGCATGCCGATCGAATACCTGCTGCTGGAAACCGACGCGCCCGACCAGCCCGGCGCCGGCCACCGGGGGCAGCGCAACGAGCCCGCGCATCTGGTGGAAGTGCTGCGCGTGGTCGCCGAACTGCGCGGCGACAGCGCGGAAAACATCGCGGCCGCCACCAGCGCCAACGCCGCGACTTTGCTCCGCCGCGGCTGAGCCCACTTGCGGCCCGTCGCGGACCGCTGCTAGCCTAATAGTTCATTGAAGTAATATTTCCTGGTGAAATGTTCGGACTACTGGACCGCATCGACCGCATGAACGCCGGCATCCACCATGCCAGCGAAAGCGTGCCCGGCCTGCCCGTGCACGAGGCCGTGCTGCTGCGCATGCTGCTGATGACCGGCAATGCGGTGGTCGAGGAAATCGAACGCATCCTCAAGCCGCACGGCCTGAGCGACAGCGATTTCCGCACGCTGATGATGGTCTACACCGCGCCGGGCGGCAGCACCTCGCCCAGCGAGCTGTGCGGCTTCGCGCAGCAGAGCCCGACCAATATGACGCGCATCACCAACGTGCTGGTGAAGCAGGGTTTCGTCACCCGCGCCGCCAGCGACGAAGACCGCCGCCGCGTCGAACTGAGCATCACGCCGGAAGGCCGGCGCTTCGTGCGCAAGCTGCTGCCCACGCTTTTCCCGCGCATTCACGGCGCTTTCGCCAGCCTCAGCGCCACCGAGCAGAAGACCCTCGAACAGCTTCTGCGCAAGGTGGCCGCCAATATCGATCAACTCATCGGATCGGATTCCCATCCATGATCGCCATTCCTCCCAAGCGCCCGTTCTTCCGCCCGCGCACGGCCCTGGTCGCCGCCATCGTGGTCGCCTTAGCCGGCTGCGCGATTCCCTCCAAGGTGCAGCACCCGGCGTTGCGCGACGAAGTGCCGCTGGCCGGCCTGGAAGCGCCCGCCCGCGCCGGCTGGCCGGAAACCGACTGGTGGCGCCAGTACCAGGACCCGCAGCTGGACGACCTGATCGAGCGCGCCATGCGCGGCTCGCCCGACCTGGCCCAGGCGCAGTCGCGCCTGGAGTCAGCGCAGCAGTCGATCCGCATCGCCGCCGCGCAGGCCGGGCTCAGCGTCAACGGCAGCGCGCAGGTCATGCGCCAGCGCATGAGCGAGAACGGACTGATTCCGTCCAAGTTCCTCGGCTTCACCTGGTACAACCAGGGCGACCTGGGCGTGCAGGCGCAGTACGACTTCGACTGGTGGGGCAAGCGCCGCGCGCAGATCGATTCCGCCGTCGACCAGGCCCGCGCCGCCGCAGCGCAGCGCAGCGCCGCGGCGCTGTCGATCCAGAACGCGGTGGCCGACACCTACTTCGGCTGGCTCGCCGACGAAGCGCGCATCGAGGTCGCGCGCAAGCAGGTCGACACGCAGAACCAGTACGTGCGCGTCGAGGATCTTCGCGTGCGCCAGGGCGTGGACCTGCCCGACGACGCGCAGAAGGCGCGCATCCAGCAGGCTTCCGCGCGCGAGCTGCTGGTGGCGCTGGAAAGCTCGGCGAAGATCCGCCAGACCGCGCTGGCCAGCCTGCTCGGCGTCGCCCCGGCGGAGCTGCCGGCACTGACGCCGCGCGCCCTGCCGGCAATCGACGGCGGCCTGCCCGCCAACGTCGGCATGGACCTGATCGCGCGCCGCCCCGACATCGCCGCCAGCCGCTGGCAGGTCGAGGCCGCGCTGAAGCAGACCGATGCGGCGCGCGCCGAGTTCTTCCCCGACATCAGCCTGTCGGCGATGGCGGGACTCTCGAGCATCGACCTCGACAAGATGTTCAACGCCTCCAGCCGCGTGTTCTCGCTGACGCCCGCGCTGCACCTGCCGATCTTCAACAGCGGCCTGCTGCAGGCGAATTTCCGCGCCAGCAAGGCCCAGCTCGATGCCGCGGTGGCGCAGTACAACAGCACCGTGCTGGCGGCCGCGCGCGACGTCTCGCTGCAGAGCCTGACCGCCCAGCAGCTGGTCGCGCGGCGCAAGGAACAGGCGGCGCAGATCGCCGCCAACGAAACCCTGCTGGCCAGCGCGCAGGCGCGTGCACGCCAGGGCGTGCGCGACGTGCGCGAGTCGCTGGGCGCGCAGGGCCAGCTGCTGCAGACGCGCGACGACGCGCTGAGCCTGCAGGCGCAGGCGCTGTCCACCGACCTGTCGCTGATCAAGGCCCTGGGCGGCGGCTACCGCGTCGCCGCCGAGCCCGCCTCCGCTTCTTCCACTTCATCCCCATCGACCGCTATCGCCGGAGACGCCGATCATGAGCGCCACTGATTCCGCCGCCACGCAGAAAGACGCCAACGACAGCGGGCTGGCCGCGAAGGACCCGCCGAAGCGGCGCCGCGCACTGCTGATCGTGCTGCTGGTGTTCGTGGTGCTGGGGCTGGGCTGGTTCCTGCTGTGGCTGCTGGTGCTGTCCAAGCGCGAGACCACCGACAACGCCTATGTGGGCGGCAACCAGGTGGCGATCTCCGCCCAGGTGCCCGGCACCGTGGTGGCGATCCTCGCCGACGACACCCAGCGCGTCGAAGCCGGCCAGGTGCTGGTGCGCCTGGACAGCACCGACGCCGACGTGCGCCTGCGCCAGGCCAGCAGCGCGCTGGCCCAGGCGGTGCGCCAGGTGCGCCAGCAGACCGACTCGGCCACCAGCGCCGACGCCGCCGTGGCCGCGCGCCGGGTGGATCTGAAAAAGGCCCAGGCCGACCTGCAGCGCCATCTGCCGCTGCTGGCCGAGCACGCCGAAGCGCCCGAAGTGGTGCAGCACCTGCGCGACGGCGTGGAGCAGGCGCAGACCGCGCTCGACGCCGCCGTGGCCCAGGCCAGCGCCTCGCACGCGGCTATCGAAGGCACCGAGATCGCGCAGAACCCGGCGGTCGAACAGGCGCGCGCCAACTTCCGCGCCGCCTGGGTGGCCTCGCAGCGCAATGCGATCTTCGCGCCGGTGTCCGGCTACGTCGCCCAGCGCAGCGTGCAGGTGGGCAACAGCGTGCAGCCGGGCCAGCAGCTGATGACCGTGGTGCCGCTGCACGACCTGTGGATCGACGCCAACTTCAAGGAAAGCCAGCTGCGCCACATCCATATCGGCCAGAACGCGCACTTCTCCGCCGACGTCTACGGCGGCAGCGTGGAATTCCACGGCAAGGTGGTCGGCCTGGGCGCGGGCACCGGCAGCGTGTTCTCGCTGCTGCCCGCGCAGAACGCCACCGGCAACTGGATCAAGGTGGTGCAGCGCGTGCCGGTGCGCATCGCCATCGACAACCAGGACCTGGACAAGCATCCGCTGCGCATCGGCCTGTCCACCGAAGTGACGGTGGACATCACCGACGACCGCGGCCCCGTGCTGGCGGCCTCGCCGGTGCAGACGCCGACCGCCGAAACCAAGGTCTACGACCAGATGGCCACGCAGGCCGATGCGGAAGCCGAGAAGATCATCAACGCCAACCTCAGCCGCGGCGCCGGCCGCTGAGTCCTGACCAGCCATGGCCGCCACGCCTGACGAAGCCGCACCCTTGAAACCCCTGCAGGGCGGCGCGCTCGTCCTGCTGACCATCGCCGTCGCGTTCAGCACCTTCATGGAGGTGCTGGACATGACCATCGTCAACGTCGCGGTGCCGCACATCGCCGGCAGCCTCGGCGTGAGCTCCAGCGAAGGCACCTGGACGATCAGCTCCTACGCGCTGGCCAGCGCGATCATGCAGCCGCTCACCGGCTGGCTGGCGCGGCGCTTCGGCGAAGTGAAGACCTTTATCGCCTCGGTCGGCCTGTTCGTGGTGTTCTCGATGCTGTGCGGCCTGGCCACCAGCATGCCGATGCTGGTGATCGCGCGCCTGCTGCAGGGCGCCGGCTCCGGCCCGATGGTGGCGCTGTCGCTGACCCTGCTGCTGTCCAGCTACCCGAAGGCCAAGCAAGGCATCGCGCTGGCGATGTGGGCGATGACCGTGGTGGTGGCGCCGATCTTCGGCCCCATCCTGGGCGGCTGGCTGACCGACAATTTCTCCTGGCCGTGGATCTTCTACATCAACGTGCCGGTGGGCGCGCTGGCGGCGGTGATCACCTGGGCCCTGCTGCGCAAGCGCGAGACCAAGACCTTCAAGACCCCGATCGACCTGGTCGGCCTGGTGCTGCTGGTGGTGGGCGTGGGCTGCCTGCAGTTCATGCTGGACAACGGCAACGACAACGACTGGTTCTCCTCCACCCTGATCACCGTGCTGGGCATCACCGCCCTGGTCTGCATCGTGTTCCTGATCGTGTGGGAGATGCACGCCAGGCATCCGGTGGTGGACCTGTCGCTGTTCAAGCGGCGCAACTTCACCGTGGGCGTGGTCGCGCTGTCGCTGGGCATGATGGCGTTCTTCGGCATCAACGTGGTGTTCCCGCTGTGGCTGCAGACCACGCTGGGCTACACGGCGACGTGGGCGGGCCTGGCCACCGCGCCGGTGGGCATCCTGGCGTTCCTGATGTCGCCGGTGATCGGCGCCAACATCAACCGCATGGATTTGCGCATGGTGGTAACGGCGGCGTTCCTGATCTTCGCCGGCACCTCGTGGTGGTTTTCCACCTTCGACAGCTCCGCCTCGTTCGCCACCCTGGTGCTGCCGCGCTTCGTGATGGGCGCGGGCATCGCCTGCTTCTTCATTCCGCTCAACCAGATCTACCTGGCCGGCCTGCCGGGCGACCAGATCGCCAGCGCCTCGGGCCTGGCCAATTTCTGCCGCACCATGGGTTCGAGCGTGTCGACCGCGGTGACGGTGACGATCTGGCAGCACCGCGGCGAATTCCACCACGCCATCCTCACCGAGAACGTATCGCCGGCCCATCCGGCCGCCACGCAGTATCTGCAGGGACTGGCCCAGGGCGGTCTCTCGGGCACGCGCGGGCTGGGCGTGGTCGACCAGGTGCTGACGCGCGAAGCGCTGACCCTGGCGGTGAACGACGTGTTCTGGCTGTGCGCGCTGCTGTTCCTGGCGCTGATCCCGATGATCTGGTTCGCCAGGCCGCCGTTCGGCAGCGCGGGCGGTGCGGCAGGCCACTAGCAGACCATTGATTGAGCACTAGCAGACCACTGCCCGGGCAAGATCGATCCAAATTTGCTGCACCGGAAAAGTGCAGCAAAACCGTGCCGGGCGCGACTGGTGCGGCGCAATACGTTCTGGTAGTTTCCGCCGCATGGCACAAACGATCCGCATCATCAAGAAGTATCCGAACCGTCGCTTGTACGACACGGAGATCTCCAGCTACATCACGCTGGAAGAAGTCCGTCAGCTCGTCCTCGACGGCGAAACCTTCGAAGTCCGCGACGCCAAATCCGGCGAGGACCTGACCCGCTCCGTGCTGCTGCAGATCATTTCCGAGCACGAGGAAAAGGGCCAGCCGATGCTCTCGCCGCAGCTGCTGAGCCAGATCATCCGGTTCTACGGCGATTCGCTGCAGGGCTTCATGGGTCCTTATCTGGAGCGCAGCCTGCAGGTCTTCCTCGACCAGCAGCAGCAGTTCCGCAACCAGCTCAACAGCCTGCTGGGCCAGACGCCCTGGTCGATGCTCAACGACCTCACCCAGCGCAACATGGATGCATGGAAGTCCATGCAGAGCGGCCTGCTCGACGCCGCCAGCCAGGCTTCCAACCCGGCCAAGCCCGGCCCCGGCAAGAAGTAAGTCACGCCCTTCTCCCGCGCCGGCGCCCCGCTGGCGCCGGCGCTTCTCTTTGCAACAGCCGCTGCGGCACAGCACGTGCTGCCGTGCGGCATGATCGAGTGAGCGCCACATGACTCGTATCGCCATCGTTACAGGCGGCATCGGCGGCCTGGGCACCGAAATCTGCCGCCAGCTGGCCCTGGCCGGCCGCCAGGTGATCGCCGCCGACCTGCCCGCCCGCGCCGAACGCGTGGAGGCCTTCCAGGCCGAACTGGCCGACCTCGACGGCGCCATCCGCTTCGAACCGGTGGACGTCAGCGACTTCGCCAGCTGCAACGAGCTGATCCAGCGCGTCGAAGCCGCCCACGGCAGCGTGGACGTGCTGGTCAACGCCGCCGGCATCACCCGCGACACCACGCTGCGCAAGATGGATCCGCAGCAATGGCACGAGCTGATGCGGGTGAACCTCGACGGCGTCTTCAACATGTGCCGCAACGTGGTCGAAGGCATGAGCGCGCGCGGCTTCGGCCGCATCGTCAACCTCAGTTCGGTGAACGGCCAGACCGGCCAGTTCGGCCAGACCAACTACGCCGCGGCCAAGGCCGGCGTGCATGGCTTCGGCATGGCGCTGGCGCGCGAGACGGCGCGCAAGGGCGTCACCGTCAATACGGTGTCGCCGGGCTATTGCGATACGCCGCTGGTGGCCAAGGTGCCGGCCGAGATCCGCGCGCAGATCATCGAAGACATCCCGGTGGGCCGGCTCGGCTCGCCCGGCGACATCGCCCGCGCGGTGTGCTTCCTCGCCGCGGACGACGCCGGCTACATCACCGGCGCCAACCTGCCGGTCAACGGCGGCTATTTCATGAGCTTCTGAAGCACGCCTGATAAAGTCCCGCGATCCGACCGACGGAACAGCCCATGGCGTCGACGCAGCAGCCTTCCATCACCCTTATCGGCGGCGGCCTGGTGGGCGCCCTGCTCGCCCAGCAGCTGGCCCGCCGCGGTTTTCCGGTCGACGTCTACGAAAAGCGCCCCGATCCGCGCCGCGCGGGTTTCGTCGGCGGGCGCTCGATCAACCTGGCCCTGGCCGAACGCGGCCTGCAGGCGCTGCGCACCGCCGGCCTGGCCGACGACGTGCTGGCGCGCGCGGTGATGATGCGCGGCCGCATGGTGCACACCCGCGACGGCCGCTCCGGCCTGCAGCGCTACGGCGTGGACGACAGCGAGGTGATCTGGTCGGTCTCGCGCGGCGCGCTGAACATGCTGCTGCTGGATGCGGCCGAAGCCGCCGGCGTGCGCTTCCATTTCGGGCAGTCGCTGGTGGCGGCGGATTTCGATGCGCGGCGCGTGCGCCTGGCCGACGAACAGGGTAACGAGCGCAGCATCGACGCCGGCGTGCTGATCGGCGCCGACGGCGCCGGCTCCGCGCTGCGCGCCGCGATGCATGCGTACCGCCCGCTGGGCGAGCGCGTCGAACCGCTGGGCCACGCCTACAAGGAACTGGAGATTCCACCCGCCGGCCAGCTGCCGGCCAGCCTGCTCGGCGACAGTGGCGGCCACGACCAGTTCGCGCTGGAGCCGCATGCGCTGCATATCTGGCCGCGCGGCGGCTATATGTGCATCGCCCTGCCCAATACCGAGGGCAGCTTCACCGTGACCTTGTTCCTGCCGGCGCAGGGCGCGCATCCGAGCTTCGCCACGGTGGCTGATGCCGGCGCCGCGGAGGCGTTCTTCCGCGACGACTTCCCCGACCTGCTGCCCTTGATCCCCGACTTCGCCGAGGACTACGGCAGCCATCCGGTCGGCACGCTGTCCACGCTGTACCTGGACCGCTGGCATCTCGACGGCCGCGCCCTGCTGATCGGCGACGCCGCGCACGCCATCGTGCCGTTCCACGGCCAGGGCATGAACTGCGGCTTCGAAGACACCGTGGCACTCGCCGCCCTGCTCGCCGAAGCGCCGCACGACGTGGCCGACGCCTTCGCCGAGTTCCAGCGCGTGCGCCAGCCCAATGCCAACGCGATCGCCGCGATGGCGCTGGAGAACTACATCGAGATGCGCGACTCGGTGGCCGACCCGCATTACCTGGCCAAGCGCGAACTCGGCCTGCTGCTGGCCGAGCGCGCGCCGCAGCATTTCATGGCGCGCTACCGCATGGTCACCTTCACCCACCTGCCGTACGCCTACGCCTACGACCGCGGCCGCGCGCAGGACCAATTGCTGCAGCAATTGCTGCGCGGTTCGACCGACCCGCGCAGCGTCGACCTGGACGCCGCCGTCACCGCCCTGCAAGCCACCCTGCCGCCCCTGCCCAGCCTGCGGCATGGATGAGCGGCTGCTCGCCGCCTACCTCGCCACCGATTACCGGGTACGGCTCGCGCGCGGCGGCTGGGCCTCGATCCGGATCGGCAGGCCGCTGCCGGCGGCGCTGGCCGCGCTGACGGGTGCGTGGCCGTGGGGGTTCATCACGGCATGGAATCCCGCCTCGTCGCCGCTGCCGCGCCAGCAGAATCGCCAGGCGCAGCGGGCGTTGCTGGCCGCGCTGCGCGAACTGCCGGACATTGCAGCAATCCTTGCCGGTATCGGTACGGGCACGGGCTGGCGCGAAGCCAGCCTGTTCGTCAGCGGCCCCGGCGTCGCCGCGCTGGACGCGCTGGCCCATCGCTTCGGCCAGCACGCCTACGTGCACGCCCCGGACGCACGCGCGCCAGCGCGGTTGCGCCGCATGGACAACCTTATCGACGTTTTTGGACAATCACCCGGATGACCGCCCCGCCCGCCCGGCCCGCGCTCCTGCAAGCGCGGGCGCTTGCCTTCTATCGCCAGGACGAACCCGTGTTCGGCCCGCTGGACTTCAGCGTCGGCGCCGGCGAGATCGCCCTGGTCGAAGGCGACAACGGCAGCGGCAAGACCACCTTGCTGCGCATCCTGGCCGGCCTGCTGCACGTGGACGAAGGCCAGCTGCTCTGGCGCGGCGAGCCCTGGCAGGGCGACGCGCACCTGGGCGACATCCTGTTCCTCGGCCACCACCTGGGCCTGAAGGGCGACCTCAGCCCGCGCGAGAACCTGGCCGTGGCCGCCGGCCTGTACGGCCGCCGCGACGGGCTGGCTCCCGCCGACGCGCTGCGCCAGATCGGCCTGGCCGGCTACGAGGACGAACCCGTGCGCCGCCTCTCCGCCGGCCAGAAGAAGCGCGCCGCGCTGGTGCGCCTGCTGCTGCTGCCGGCCACGCTGTGGCTGCTCGACGAGCCCTACGCCAACCTCGACCGCAGCGGCATCGAGCTGGTCAACGGCCTGCTCGCGCAGCACGCCGCGCGCGGCGGCGCGGCCCTGGTCACCAGCCATGGCGCGGTGAGCTTCCTGGACGGCGCGCCGCGCCGCATCCGGATGCACGCATGAGCCGCCCGCCGCTCGCCGCCGCCTGCGCCGCCGTGCTGCGCCGCGACCTGGTACTGGCCTGGCGCCGGCGCGGCGATATCGCCATGCCGGTGCTGTACGCGCTGATCGTCGCCACCCTGTTCCCGTTCGCGCTGGGCCCGGAAGAAGCGCTGCTGCAGCGGATCGCCGGCGGCGTGGTGCTGGTCACCGTGCTGCTGGCCATGCTGCTGGCGCTGGATGCGATGTTCCGCGGCGATATCGAAGACGGCTCGCTGGAACAGCTGGTGCTCGCGCCGCAGCCGCTGGCGCTGATGCTGGGCATGAAGATCCTGGCGCACTGGATCACCACCGCCCTGCCGCTCATCGTGATCGCCCCGCTGCTGGCCGGCATGCTGCACCTGCCGGGCGCGGCGATGTCCGTGCTGCTGCTGGCGCTGCTGCTGGCCACGCCGCTGCTCAGCCTGCTCGGCGCCATCCTGGTGGCGCTGACGGCCGGCACACGACGCTCTGGTATGCTCCTGGCGCTGATGCTGCTGCCGCTTTGCGTGCCGGTGGTCATCTTCGCCGCCGGCGCGGTTTCCGCGGCTCAACAGGGGTTGCCCTGGCTCGCTCCCGTCGCCTGGCTGGGCGCCGCGCTGGCCATGGCCCTGGTGCTCGCGCCGCTGGCCTGCGCCGCCGCCCTACGTATCGCCCTGGATGCCTGACACATGGCCAACTGGATTCCGCTGTGGCTGCACAAGCTCGGCTCGCCGCCGATCTTCTACCGCTTCGCCGGCACCCTGCGGCCGTGGGCGCTGGCGCTGGCGCTGCTGCTGGGCATCGCCGCGCTGTACGGCGGCCTGGTGCTGGCGCCGGCCGATTACCAGCAGGGCGACGCCTACCGCATCATCTTCATCCACGTGCCCAGTGCCTGGATGAGCCTCTTCATCTACGGCGTAATGGCGCTGGCCTCGTTCATCGCCCTGGTGTGGCGGATCAAGCTGGCCGAAGTAGTGGCGATGGAATCGGCGCCGATCGGCGCGGCCTTCACCTTCGTCACCCTGATCACCGGCTCCTTGTGGGGCAAGCCGATGTGGGGCACCTGGTGGACCTGGGACGCGCGCCTGACTTCCGAGCTGGTGCTGCTGTTCCTGTACCTGGGCGTGATCGGCCTGTACCACGCCTTCGAGGATCGTCGGCAAGGCGCGCGCGCCGCGGCCTTCCTGGCCCTGATCGGCATCGTCAACGTGCCGATCGTGCATTTCTCGGTGAACTGGTGGAACACCCTGCACCAGGGTTCCACCGTGCGCATCCTCGGCCCCTCGAAGATGAGCGGCGACATGCTGTGGCCGCTGCTCACCATGATGGCCGCCACCAAGTTCTATTACATCGCCAGCCTGTTCGGCCGCGTGCGCGCCGACCTGCTGGCGCTGGAAAGCGGCAAGGACTGGGTCAGGCAGATCGCCGAAGCGGAGGCGGGCCGATGAGCCAGTTCTTCGCCATGGGCGGCTATGCCGCCTACGTGTGGCCGGCGTATGCGGTGTTCTTCATCGTGCTGATCGCCGACTTCCTGGCCCCGGGCATCCGCCGGCGCCGCCAGCTGCGCGAACTGCGCGCCCGCCTGGCGCGCCAGGGCGCGCGCCAGCAACGCAACCCGACGCCGTCGTCCTGACACCTACGCTGATTGGGCGACGCAGAGTTATTCCATGAATCCCACCCCCATGAATCCCGCTCGCAAACGCCGGCTCACCATCGTGCTCCTGGTTCTGGCCGCCGCCACCGTGGCCATCGGCCTCACGGTGTTCGCCCTGCAGCAGAACATGAACTACCTGTTCACCCCCAGCCAGGTGCAGTCCGGCGAGGCCGGCCAGTACAAGAACTTCCGCCTGGGCGGCATGGTGAAGGCCGGCTCGATCCAGCGCGCCGCCGATTCGCTCAAGGTGACCTTCACGGTGATCGACGCCACCGGCGCGATGCCGGTGGAATACAACGGCATCCTGCCCGACCTGTTCCGCGACAATCAGTCGGTGATCGCCAGCGGCCATATGGACAACGCGCGCTTCATCGCCACCGAAGTGCTGGCCAAGCACGACGAGACCTACATGCCGAAGGAACTGAAGGACGCCATGGCCAAGGCGCACCAGGGCAAGCCCATCAACGAAGCCGCCGCGCAGGACAAGCCGCGATGACGCCGGAACTGGGACAACTGGCGCTGATTCTCGCCTTGCTGCTGGCGCTGGCGCAGGGCGTGCTGCCGCTGCTCGGCGCCTGGCGCGGCAACGGCGCGCTGATGGCGGTGGCGCGTCCCGCCGCGGCCGGCCAGGCGGTGTTCGTGGCAATGGCCTTCGGCGTGCTGAGCTGGGCCTTCCTGCATTTCGATTTCTCGGTGCGCTACGTCGCCGACAACTCCAACCTCGCCCTGCCCTGGTATTACCGGCTGGCCGCGGTGTGGGGCGCGCACGAAGGCTCGCTGCTGCTGTGGATCTTCATCCTCAACCTGTGGACGGTGGCGCTGGCCGCCTTCAGCCGCAAGCTGCCGGACGTCTTCGTGGCGCGCGTGCTCGGCGTGCTCGGCCTGGTCGCGGTGGGCTTTCTCGCCTTCATCGTCTTCACCTCCAACCCGTTCGAGCGCCTGCTGCCGATGCCGCCGGATGGCGGCGACCTGAATCCGGTGCTGCAGGATCCGGGCATGACCTTCCATCCGCCCGTGCTGTACATGGGCTACGTCGGCTTCTCGGTGGCGTTCGCGTTCTCCATCGCGGCCCTGCTCGGCGGCGAACTGGAACAGGCCTGGGTGCGCTGGGCGCGGCCGTGGACGAACGTGGCCTGGGGTTTTCTTTCCGCGGGCATCGTGGCGGGCAGCTGGTGGGCGTATGCGGAGCTGGGCTGGGGCGGCTGGTGGTTCTGGGATCCGGTGGAGAACGCCAGCTTCATGCCGTGGCTGGTCGGCGCGGCGCTGATCCATGCGCAGGCGGTGACCGAGAAGCGCGGCGCCTTGCGCGCGTGGACCATCCTGCTGTCGATCTTCGCCTTCTCGCTGTCGCTGCTGGGCACCTTCCTGGTGCGCTCGGGCGTGCTTACGTCGGTGCATGCGTTTGCTTCGGACCCGAAGCGCGGCCTGTTCATCCTGTGCTTCCTGGCCGTGGTGGTCGGCGGCTCGCTGCTGCTGTACGCGCTGCGTGCGCCGAAGGTGGCCGGCGGAAAACCTTTTGGCGTGGTGTCGCGCGAAACGGCGATCCTGATCGGCAACCTGATGCTGACCGTGGCCGCCGCGATGGTGCTGCTGGGCACGCTGTTCCCGCTGCTGGGCGATGCGCTGAACCTGGGCAAGATTTCGGTGGGCCCGCCCTACTTCGGTTTCCTGTTCACCCTGCTGATGATCCCGATCGTGCTGCTGCTGCCGTTCGGCCCGTACCTGCGCTGGGGCGACAAGGGCGGCCTGCCGCCGCTGAAGAACGTAGCCGTGCGCGCAGGCCTGGCCGCCGTGGCCTGCGCCATCGCCGCGGCCTTCGCCATTGGCTGGGAGCTCAAGGCGATCGCCGGTACCGCGGCGGCCGTGTGGTGCTGCGTCGGCACCCTGCTGTACGTGATCAAGCGCTGGCGCGAGATGCCGGCCGGCCGCCGCTATCCGGCCGAGATGGCCGGCATGCTGCTGGCGCATTTCGGCGTCGGCGTGTTCCTGGCCGGCGTGCTGCTGACCGAAGCGCTGAGCGTGGAGCGCGACGTGCGCATGGCGCCGGGCCAGACGCAGAGCATCGGCGGCTACGACTTCCGCTTCGACGGCGTGCACGTGGCCGACGGCCCGAACTGGCAGGGCGACCAGGGCACGGTCACCGTCATGCGCAACGGCCGCGAGATCGCGGTGATGCACCCGCAGAAGCGCACCTATACGCGCGGCCAGGTGCAGACCGAATCGGCGATCGATGCGGGCGTCACGCGCGACCTGTACGTGGCGCTGGGCGAGCCGATGGACCGCAATGATCCGGAAGGCGCCTGGGCGTTGCGCCTGTATCACAAGCCGTTCGTGCGCTGGATCTGGGCCGGCGGCCTGCTGATGATGCTGGGCGGATTCTTCAGCGCGGCGGACAAGCGCTTCCGCCTGCGCCGCGAAGCCGAGTCGGCACTCGCCGCGCCGGTGCGGGAGTCGCACGCATGAGCCGGCTGGTTCCGTTCTTCGGCTTCCTGCTGCTGGTGGCGCTGTTCGGTTTCGGCATCTGGTGGAACACTCGCCACGACCAGCGCGAAGTGCCCTCCCCGCTGATCAACAAGCCCGCGCCGGCGTATGCGCTGCCGAAGCTGGACGACCCGGCGCAGACGGTGACGCGCGAGGCCATGCTCGGCAAGCCTTACCTCATCAACGTGTTCGCCAGCTGGTGCGTCGCCTGCGGCGAGGAGCACCCGGTGCTGATGAGCGAAGGCCAGCGCATCGGCGTGCCGCTGGTGGGCTACAACTACAAGGACGAGCCGGACGAGGCCAAGGCCTGGCTGGCGCGCCACGGCAATCCCTACGGGCTGGTCATCGCCGACCGCGAAGGCCGCACCGCCATCGACTTCGGCGTGTACGGCGCGCCGGAAACCTTCCTGGTCGATGCCAGGGGCGTGATCCGCTACAAGCGCATCGGGCCGCTGACGCCCGAGGTGATCGAGCGCGAACTGAAGCCCGCGATCGCCGCGCTGAGCAAGGAAGCGCCATGAGCGCCGCGCTCCGCCGTGTGCCGTTCGCTCTGGCCCTCGCGCTGGTCTTGGCGCTGTGCTGCGGCGTGCTGAGCGCGCAGGCGATCGACCCGCTGCCGTTCAAGGACCACGCCGAGGAAACGCGCTTCCAGCACCTCACGCGCGAACTGCGCTGCCTGGTCTGCCAGAACGAAAACCTCGCCGACTCCAACGCCGACCTGGCGCGCGACCTGCGCCACCAGGTGTTCGACCTGATGCGCCAGGGCAAGAGCGACGCCGAGATCAAGCAGTACCTGGTCGACCGCTATTCCGACTTCGTGCTGTACGACCCGCCGGTGCAGGGCAGCACGCTGCTGCTGTGGTTCGGCCCCCTGGCCATCCTGCTGGCCGGCGCCGCCGTGGTGGTGGTGACCATCCGCCGGCGCAGCCGCGCGCAGGCGCCCGCCACCGCCGGCACCGGCGCGAACGAGCGCAGCCCGACCGACGAAGGGGACGATTGGTGAAGCCCGTTTTCTACCTGGCCGCCGCGGCGATGATCGCCGTGGCGCTCGCTCTGCTGCTGGTGCCGCTGATCCGCCAGGGGCGCCGCCAGGGCCGCCCGCGCGGCGTCTTCGTGCTGGCCCTGCTGGTGGCCTTCGCGCTGCCGCTGGGCGCCGTGGGCCTGTATCTGCTGATCGGCACGCCGGTGGCGCTGAACGGCGTGCAGAAGCAGCCCGAGGCGATGTCGATCGAGCAGGCCGTGGCCGAACTGCAGGCGCATCTGCAAGCCGAGCCGAAAGATGCCCAAGGCTGGCTGCTGCTGGCGCAGACCTACGCCAGCCTGCGCAAATCCGCCGAAGCGCGCGATGCGTACGAGCAGGTGCTGAACCTGCAGCCGGACAACACCGCCGCGATGGTGGGCTGGGCCGAGTCGGATTCGATCGTGCGCGAGGATCACCGCATCGAAGGCCGCTCGCTCGAACTGCTCGAACGCGCCGTGCAGCTGGAACCGGACAACCAGCGCGGCCTGTGGCTGCTCGGCATCAGCCAGTTCCAGCACGACCGCTATGCGGAAGCCGCGACTACGTGGCGCAAATTGCAGCCGATGCTGGAACCCGGCTCCGCCGTGGCGAAAGCCGTGGCCGAACAGATCGCCGTGGCCGATACGCGCACGGGCCATCCGCCGGCGCCGCAGGGAACGCCGGTGGCGGCGGATGGCCCCGCGCTGCAAGTGCAGGTCACGCTGGCGCCCGCGCTGAAGGATCAGGTGAAAGTGGGCGAGACACTGTTCGTCTACGCCCGCGCCGAACAAGGCCCGCCGATGCCGCTGGCGGTGGCCCGGCTGGACGCCGCCGCCCTGCCCGCCACGGTGACGCTCACCGACGCGATGGGCATGGCGCCGCAGCTGAAGCTCTCTTCCGCCGCGCGCGTGTTCGTCGGCGCGCGCATCAGCCGCAGCGGCCAGGCCATCGCGCAGACCGGCGACCTGGAAGGCGATGCCGGCGTGGTCGAGGTGGCGAGCAAGGCGCCGATCAAGATCGAAATCGACAAGGTTCGCCGATGAGCCAGGACGCGCGGCAGTATTTCAGTCTTCCCTCCCCCTTCCGCATGAAGCGCGGCGGCGAGCTGCACGGCGCACGCGTGGCCTTCGAAACCTGGGGCAGGCTGAGCGCGGCGCGCGACAATGCGCTGCTGATCCTCACCGGCCTGTCGCCGAGCGCGCATGCGGCGTCGAACGAAATCGATCCCTCGCCGGGCTGGTGGGAGGCGATGATCGGGCCGGGCAAGGCGATCGATACGGACCGCTGGTTCGTGATCTGCGTGAATTCGCTGGGCAGCGACAAGGGTTCGACCTGCCCGGCGTCGATCGATCCGGCCACGGGCGAGCCGTATCGCCTGAGTTTCCCCGAGCTGGCGCTGGAAGACGTGGCGAACGCCGCGCACGGCGCGGTGGCTTCGCTGGGCATCGAGCAGCTCGCCTGCCTGGTCGGCTGCTCGATGGGCGGCATGAGCGCGCTGGCCTACATGCTGCTGCATCCCGGCAGCGTGCGCACGCATATCAGCGTGGACACCGCGCCGCAGGCGCAGCCGTTCGCCATCGCCATCCGCTCGCTGCAGCGCGAAGCGATCCGGCTCGATCCGCAGTGGAACAACGGCCATTACGACGACGCGCATTTCCCGGAAACGGGCATGAGCATCGCGCGCAAGCTCGGCGTGATCACCTACCGCTCGGCGATGGAATGGAACGGCCGCTTCGCGCGCATCCGCCTGGACGCGGAGCAGCGCGACGACGATCCCTTCGGCTTCGAGTTCCAGGTGGAGTCGTATCTGCAAGGCCATGCGCAGCGCTTCGTGCGCACCTTCGATCCCAACAGTTACCTGTACCTGTCGCGCGCCAGCGACTGGTTCGATATCTCCGAATACGGCGAAGGCAGCATCCAGGCGGGGCTGAAGCGCATCCGCGTGAAGCAGGCCCTGGTGATCGGCGTCAGCACCGACATTTTGTTCCCGCTGGAGCAGCAGGAGCAGATCGCCGAGGGGCTCGAGGCGGCCGGCGCCGAGGTGGAATTCGTGGCGCTGGACTCGCCCCAGGGCCACGACGCCTTCCTGGTCGACATCGAAAATTACAGCCGGGCCATCGGGGGCTTCCTGGGCCGTCTCTGAACGCCCTGGACGCCGCCCCGCCCCCGGGCTGGTAAGATCGGCCCTGTCGCAACGCCTTTCCCGAGAATCACATGCTTACCGTGGAATTCCCCGGCTGTCGCAAGCTTATCGACGCCATCGACACTGCCGTCAGCAAGCCCAGCACGCACGAGATCACCGACAGCCTGCGGAACAGCCTGTGCCAGCTGATCCGCGGCCAGGAAGTGAAGCTGCCCGACTGCGTCTTCGAAACCATCGAAGGCCGCTACGCCCGCCGCGAGCTCTACCGCAGCGAAGACCACGACTACTGCGTGGTCGCCATGACCTGGGGCCCGGGCCAGGGCACCCCCATCCACGACCATTGCGGCATGTGGTGCGTGGAAGGCGTCTGGAGCGGCGCCCTGGAAGTGGTGCAGTACGAGCGGCTGGCCGGCGAGAACGACCAGTGGCGCTTCCAGCCCGTCGGCTCGATCCAGGCCGGCCCCGGCTCCGCCGGCAGCCTGATCCCGCCGCACGAGTACCACACCATCCGCAACCCCAGCGATGACGCCGTCGCCGTAAGCCTGCACATCTATTCCGGCCCCATGACCCACTGCGCCATCTTCAAGCCCGTGGTCGGCGCCACCCAGTGCTACGAGCGCACCGACCGCCAGCTGGGTCTCGACCCGGTCCACTGAAGCCGGCATAATCACCCGCTTGCAATGCCGGTGTGGCGGAATGGTAGACGCGGCGGACTCAAAATCCGCTTCTGGCGACAGAGTGGAGGTTCGAGTCCTCTCACCGGTACCAAGAGGATGTCCAAGGGACGTCCGACAGAGTCCAGGAAACTCAAGAAAAGCCCGCAAATATGCGGGTTTTTTTATGCCCGTCGTCCAGCCACGTCCAAGGGCGTCTCCTGGAATCTCGCCATCTTTGGGGGGTGTTTTTGGGGGTATCCGGGCTGCTCAGCCCTAGGCGCTGAAATGGGATTGCGTGCGGGTTTTCATGCCAGGGTCCACTTCGTACCCTTCGGGTCGGGGATGAATACCGTTGGTGTCCAGCAGTCAGTACGCAACGTGCCCACGCCAGCGCCGCACCGGCATACCTGATTGAGGCCATCGCAGCCGTCCAGGCCACAGCAGCCATTGAGGCGACTCACGTCGCTGGTGTTATGGACGGATCCATTGAGATCATCTGGGTTCAACCAGAATTGCGGCACAAACTCCAGTGCGCTTGGCGTGTCGCCGCAGGATCGTTCTATCGGCTCCCAGCTCTCGAATGCTACGCCGCAGGGGGTAAGCGGCTCGCCTTCCTTATGTTTGGGCTGGGGCGCGCCAGGCGTTCTTTCGGACACGATGGAGAGTGTGCCGGTGAGTGTTGTCTCGCAGAGCGCGCATTGCAGGGCCATTTTCATCGATAGCGGTCCAAATTGGGGTCGTCAGCTGGCAACGGAGTTTGCCGTGAAGGTACTCACAGATAGCCACCCTTGCCGGGACTACTTGATCCGCCTGACATAAGCATCCACCAGCCCCAGATGCTGGTGGCGAAAGGCTTTCGGCAAGGTGCCGACGATAGCGAAGCCCAGTTTCCTGTACAGCTCCACCGCCGGCGCATTGGTACGTGCGACCCGAGTCCGGGGTAGTTGGCGCCAAACTTGTACATGCCCAGGATGTTCGTTTCCGTCGCAGCGACAAAGGGCGAGTGCGCGCCGACTATCCCCGACTCGCCCGAACACTCAGCCACCAATCATCGGGCCTGCCCATGCAACGACGTATCTCGCCGACTATCCAACCGGCGTCTGCGATCGCGGATCGCAAGTCGGACTCGCGCCAGTACGTCTCGACATAACGCCGCGATGATGCCGTGCTGCCGTGTGCGGACACACTCTCGCCATCGCCATCTCTGACTGAGACGTGCAGTGGACCACCGGTTCGGGTTGCGCCTGCAAGCCGTCGAAGCACCGTGCCGAAATCCTCGCGCGCCACATGAATCAGGCAGGCGCAGGCCCAGATGCCGTCGTATGGCGAATCGGGACGCTGGAGATCGGCCAGATCGTCGGTCAATGGATCCAACAGGTCGGCCTCAAAGCCATTGCGGCGAAGCAGTTCGACGAAACCGTTCGAAACATCGGTGCGGCGGACGTTGATTCCCCTCAGCTCAAGCGCAAGCGCATCGCGTCCGCCGCCGCTTCCGATCTCCAGCACTCTTCCGGAGCCACCCAGCGCGGTCACGAACGCATCGATTTCGATAGCGACCCATGGGGACATGGCCGCGGCCTCGGCAGCGTATTCCGCCGCGGCCATGTCATAAGACCTCACGGTATCCCGGTCGGTACTCATCCTCAGCTCCCATGATTAAGAGACCACGGCAGAGGAGAGACTTATCAGCTTCTCTCACGAATTTTAAGTGTCGGACTTGCGGGCGCTGAAGTGTTCACAGGCGCCGCAAACAGAAAGCCCCCTCTTTCGAAGGGGCTTTTTTATTCAGAACCTGATCGACCATCAGCCGCCGGGACCCGGCACGCAAATCCAGGTCCATACCCCATTCTCTTTCACCCGCACCGCCGTCCACCCTTCCGGACAGACCGGCGCATTCGCATAAGGCTGGTGTATCCCACCACCTGCCGGGACGGCGTCGCCCGCCTGCACGGCAAACACGATGGCGGCCAGCGCCAAGGCACCCAAGATCCTTTTCATTGGTGTCCCCTCTTGATGAGCAGCGCTGCGTGAGGCTCCTCAAACCCAGGGAGCGCTGCGGTCCCGTGGGCCAAGTGACGACGCTAGATCAAAGAGAATGATCATGCAATGCGGACGCAGCGGTAGCGGCAGCGGCAGCGGTTGGGCGATACGCGTTGCGGATTCGCCAGAACTCAGGGATTCCTCAACTCCGCCACTTTCTTCACATCGATGTACTTCGTCATACCCGTCAGGCTCTTCTCGACGTCCTGATTGAGAAACAGCTCGCGCCCCGCCACCTGCCCCA
The DNA here is from genome assembly GCF_049532885.1 of Dyella marensis. Classification (NCBI taxonomy): domain Bacteria; kingdom Pseudomonadati; phylum Pseudomonadota; class Gammaproteobacteria; order Lysobacterales; family Rhodanobacteraceae; genus Dyella; species Dyella marensis. Next base: position 1,946,004 of record NZ_CP064029.1, on the reverse strand, counting down.
GCGCCTGGAAGCCCTGCTGCATGGCCAGGTCGCCTTCGTTCTTCAGGGCCGCTTTCGCCTCGTCCTTGCAGGTCTCGGTCAGCAGGCGGCTGAACAGCTGCGCCATGCGGGCGTTGGCCTTGTCGACCTGGTCTTCGGATACCGAGCCCATGGGCGCCACCGACGGGTGCCGCGACATCGCCGCGAACATCCACTGCACGATCACCACGTGGTCGTCCATCGTGCTTTTCCCGACCAGGCATTGCGACAGCTTGTCGGTATACGGGCCGGCCTGCGCCACGCCGGACAGCAGCAAGCCTGCTGCCAGCAGCATCATTCGTAGTTTCATAAATCCCCCTGTAAGTGCTTTCCTGCAATAAGGGCGGCGCCCTTTCCCTTCGAGTAGCGAAGCGAAACCGCCCTCTGTCTCCCACGCTATCGAGCCGGTAACCCGGCCAGACTTCGCGAATCTTGCAGAACTACCCAAAGCGCGGCAAGGGGCGCTCATCCACTGGTTTCAGACGCGGCGCCCGCCGGCCTTTTTACCTCGGCCGCCATGACGGCACTTATCACCGCCATCCGCCGGTCAAGCTGCGCTTATCGCGGGCTGAAAAACCTTTTGAGCTACCAGACTTTTCCTAAGGACTTGCTCAGTCCCCGCCTCCAGAATTCGCCGCCCCCGGAGGAAAAGGCCATGCACCCGACAGTCAATGAGCACCCCACCCAGAGCGAGCTGAGAAACCTGGCCCTGGCCATCGGCGTGGCCATGCACCTGGACGCCGCCTTGCCCCTGCTGCCGGAGCAGCACGAAGCCGCCAAATCCCTGCGCCAGGCGCAGAAGTCGGCGATGAAGCTGGTGCGTTATCTGCGGGCCGCTTTGCCCGACAACGGCGAAAACGGCGCCTGAGCGCCAGCGCTCGCTGGCGTCATTCCGCGATACGCGTGGTCTGCACGTTGACCACGCGCCAGACCGTTCCTTCTTTCACATAAGTGTCGGTGTAGCGGTAGTGGGTGCGGAACGGCTTGCCCTGATAGGTGCCGTGCATATCGGTGCTGCCGTTGAGCAGGGCGGTATTGCCGTAGATGCGGATGGTGAAGTCCTCGACGGTGTACGGCTCGATCACCAGGTCGGGCGAGGTGAGGTTCTGCAGGAACTGCGCCTTGTCGGCGGTGGCGCCGTCGCTGCCGATCTGGAAGAACGTGTCGGACATGTTCCTGGCGATGGCCTGCCGGTCTTTCTTGACGATCGCCGTATCCCAGGCGTCGGCCTGCGCTTTCAGCCGGGCGCGAAGATCGGTGGAGTCCTTGGCGATGGCGGGCATGGAGGCCAGCAGCAGGGCAAGGCAGGCGGTTCTTAGGATCGCCATCGGATAGCTCCCGAGCGGAGGTTCTGAGTGAGAGGACGCCATGGCGCCGCCTTCCCCTGCCGCGCCCGCCGCTGAGCTTAGTCGATCGCGGCAGGCCCCCGCTGTTGCCGCCAAGGAAAAAGCCCGGCGCGAAGCCGGGCTTTTCGATCGACCGGGGCGGAATGCGATGACCTATTTGCCGAAGTGCTTGCGCACCGCCGCCGCCGATACGCCGACCGCCTTCACTGCCGCCTTCAACTCCTGCTCGGTGCAGCTGAACGCCTTGCACCAGTAGCGCACTTCCCAATCCTCATGCACGTTCACCCTGGCCGCGTCCTGCGGGCCGCGCTTGCTCAGATCGTCAGACATGGGTTCTCTCCGATCGTTGGAAGCCCTGTCGACGGCACGACGCGGATATCGCGCGTCCAGGGCCGGCCCAGTGTTCGGCGCTGGCCCTGCCCTGTCTTTAGATGAAATACGAAAATGCGCTCAGGTGGGTTGCGTAATACCGGCACCGTACGGGTTCACTGACATCGCATCGAGCTGATGGATCGAGTCGAGCGACAACGTGGGGGTGGGATTCGCCGGCGCCTGCGAGATGCAACCGGCGGTACCGCGCTTGGCGTTGCCGTCCCTGACCGCGGCCGCCGCATCGGCGGCATAGCCGGCCGCCTCCTGGGCCGCCCCGACGGCGGCGCGGACCGCGGCATCGGTGTCGCGGCTGGGCTGCTTCGCCGCGGCTGCCACGGCCCTGGCCGCGGCGGCCTGCGCCGCGTCGGCGGCCTGCTGTGCCTGGTGGGCCAGTGCTTCGGCAGCACAGCTATTGGGTTCGGCCTTGGCCTTCATAGCCGCATTCGCGGCGTCGGCGGCTGCGGAGACCGCCGCATCCGCCGCGTCCCCCGACGCGACCTCGGCCGCCGTGCAAGGGCGGCCCTCCGAACTGGTGCACGAATTCTGCGCGGCATTCGCTGCGTGGTCGGCGGCGTTGGAAGCCGAATTCGCACCACTAGAACCGGAAACGGAACCTGCCATGGCGATAACTCCTATGGGGAGCCTCACCCTAGTCAGTCTTCCTTCGACGGGCACACTAGGACGTTCCCTAGGAACAGGCTGGGTTCGACACAAAAGAAAAGCGCCCAGGTTTCCCTGAGCGCCTTCTTTGATTGGTGGGCCGTGTAAGATTCGAACTTACGACCAATTGATTAAGAGTCAACTGCTCTACCAACTGAGCTAACGGCCCTGAAACTTCAAATTTTGGGGTGGACGATGGGACTCGAACCCACGACATCCGGAATCACAATCCGGTACTCTAACCAGCTGAGCTACGCCCACCATAACCTTGATATGTACTGGCGCGCCCGACAGGAATCGAACCTGCAACCGTCGGCTTAGAAGGCCGATGCTCTATCCGGTTGAGCTACAGGCGCAATGCACTCGGGTGCAGAGCAACTGCTGGTCGGGGCAGAGGGATTCGAACCCACGACTTCCAGCTCCCAAAGCTGGCGCTCTACCAGGCTGAGCTATACCCCGATTTCGAACCCTCGACCGCTTTCGCAATGCCGAAGCTTTGAAATGCTACGGGTGACGCTTCGCCCAGTCAATCCGTATCGAAGCACACCGAACACATCTTTCGTCCGGTTCCTAGGAGCGGTGTTCTGCCCTTCGGATGCAAACCGTGATGCGAACATCACTGCCTGCCTTGTATGGCGCGCCCGGAGAGATTCGAACTCCCGACCACCAAGTTCGTAGCCTGGTACTCTATCCAACTGAGCTACGGGCGCGTTGTAAAACCTTTGCCATCTTCGCTTAACCACCGGAGTGGAAAGCGCCGAAGCGAGAAGCGGAATTATTCAGATTCGGACAGTGGTCGTCAATACTTTTTTCAGTTTTTTTTCACCGGATGCCGAAGCATTCATATCCCGGTGCCGACGACCTGCATCGAAGCCGCGCATTCTAACGGCCGAAAACAGGATCGCCTAGAGGGAAAGCAGAATGTGTTGCTTCGTTCTGCTTCGCGTGTCGCGCGGCATCCATCGATGATGGAAACGACGAGGGCGGCCATCGCCGCCCTCGTTGCCATCGCCATGCCCTGCCCGCTCAGCCGTGCGGATGACGGCTCTGCGTGGCCGGGTCGCCCACCTTGGCGCCGGCATCGCCGCGCGGCGGCGGAGGCGGCGGCGTGGAACCGGTGGCGGACTTGGTCCAATCCGCCGGCGGGCCCGGCACGCGGCCGGCCATGATCTCGTCAATCTGGTGCGCGTCGATGGTTTCGTACTGCAGCAGCGCTTCGGCCATCACGTGCAGCTTGTCGATGTTGTCGGTGAGCAGCTGCTTGGTGCGCGCGTAGTTGCGGTCCAGGATGGCGCGCACTTCTTCGTCGATCTTGCGCGCGGTCTCGTTGGAGACGTTCTTGTGCTGCGTGACGGCGCGGCCGAGGAACACTTCGTCCTCTTCCTCGCCGTAGGTGACCGGGCCGAGCGTGTCGGACAGGCCCCACTTCGTCGCCATGTTGCGCGCCATCTTGGTCGCGCGCTCGATGTCGTTGGACGCACCGGTGGTGACCTTGTCCTCGCCGAAGATCAGCGCCTCGGCCACGCGGCCGCCGTACAGCGAGCACAGCTGCGATTCGATCGCCACGCGGTTCATGCTGTACTTGTCGCCTTCCGGCAGGTACATGGTCACACCCAGCGCGCGGCCGCGCGGAATGATGGTGACCTTGTAGACCGGGTCGTGCTCCGGCACCAGGCGGCCGACGATGGCGTGGCCGGCCTCGTGATACGCGGTGAGCTTCTTCTCGTCCTCGCTCATGGCCATGGAGCGGCGCTCCGTGCCCATCAGGATCTTGTCGCGCGCCTTGTCCAGATGATTCATGCGCACGTCGCGCGCGTTCTCGCGCGCGGCGAACAGCGCCGCTTCGTTGACCAGGTTGGCCAGGTCCGCGCCGGAGAAGCCCGGCGTGCCGCGCGCGATGGTCATGGCGTCGACGTCGACGGAGGTCGGCACCTTGCGCAGGTGCACCTTCAGAATCTGCTCGCGGCCCTTCACGTCCGGCAGGCCGACCACCACCTGGCGGTCGAAGCGGCCCGGACGCAGCAGCGCGGGGTCGAGCACGTCGGGGCGGTTGGTCGCCGCGATCACGATCACGCCTTCGGTGCCCTCGAAGCCGTCCATCTCCACCAGCAACTGGTTGAGGGTCTGCTCGCGCTCGTCGTGGCCGCCGCCCAGGCCGGCGCCGCGGTGGCGGCCGACCGCATCGATTTCGTCGATGAAGATGATGCAGGGCGCATGCTTCTTGGCCTGGTCGAACATGTCGCGCACGCGGCTGGCGCCGACGCCGACGAACATCTCGACGAAGTCGGAACCGGAGATCGAGAAGAACGGAACCTTGGCCTCGCCCGCGATGGCTTTCGCGAGCAGGGTCTTGCCGGTGCCCGGCGGACCGACCATCAGCACGCCGCGCGGAATCTTGCCGCCCAGCTTCTGGAACTTGCCCGGGTCGCGCAGGAACTCGACCAGTTCGCCGACTTCCTCCTTCGCTTCGTCGCAACCGGCGACGTCGCTGAAATTGACCTTGATCTGGTCCTCGCCCTGCAGCTTGGCGCGCGAACGGCCGAAGCTCATGGCACCGCGCCCGCCGGCGCCGGCCTGCATCTGGCGCATGAACCAGATGAAGACACCCACGATCAGGATGATCGGCAGCCAGTTGAGCAGCAGGCCCAGCAGGGAGAAGCCGTTGTTGGCCGGCTCCTGCCGCACCTCGACGCCCTTGTCCTGCATCTGCTTGACCACCGAGCTGGTGGAGAAGCCGAGCACGGGGGCCACGGTGCGGAAGGCGCTGCCGTCCTTGAGCTTGCCGCTGATCGTGGCCGGCTGGTCGGCGCTGATCACGGCGGTGGACACGTTGCCGTTGTCCACGCTCTGTACAAAGCTGCTGTACGGCAGGTCGGAGGACGACGCGCCATGCGGATTGAAGCTCTGGAACACCGTGAGCAATACCACGGCGATGATCAGCCAGAGCAACAGATTTTTAGCCATCTCATTCATGCACGGTTCTCGCCCGGTTGAGCGCCACTGACCTTTCTTCCTGTGGCCAGCGCATAGACCTCACGCGAACGGGCGCGGGAGGCTTTGGGTTTACGCATAGTTACGCGCGAAAACTCCGTGCGCAAGCTACGCAAGTAATCGTCGAAGCCAGCTCCCTGGAATAACTTGATCAGGAACGAACCGCCCGGTTTCAGCCAATGGCGGCTGAAATCCAGCGCCAGCTCGGCCAGATCCATAGCCCGGATCTGGTCGGCCAGCGCGACACCACTCATATTGGGGGCCATGTCGGATAGGACAAGATCGAGCTGCTGGCCCTCCAGGCGGCTCTCCAGCTCGCGCAGGACGGACTCCTCGCGGAAGTCGCCCTGCAGGAAATCCACCCCGGCGATGCCCTGCATGGGCAGGATGTCCAGGGCCACCACCTTGCCGGTGTCTCCCAGGCGCTGGCGCACCAGCTGGGACCATCCGCCCGGGGCGGCGCCCAGGTCGACCACGCGCATGCCCGGCTTGAGCAGGCGGTCGCGCTCGATCAGTTCTTCCAGCTTATAGACGGCACGGGAGCGCACGCCCTCGGCCTGGGCTTTCTTCACATAGACGTCATCGAAGTGTTCCCGCAGCCAGCGGGAACTGCTTTTGCTGCGGGACATGGGTCGGCAACGGCCACAGATAGGGGGTAACGGGGCGGCATGATACCCTTGTCGGTCCATTCGCCGCGAATCCGAGACTGAACGCATGTCGCTCTCCCCCTCCCAGCGCCGCTATCTGCGCAGTCTGGCCCACGACCTCAAGCCGGTGATCCTGCTCGGGGCCAAGGGCGCGACCGAGGCCGTGGTCAAGGAACTGGACCTGGCCCTGACCCACCACGAACTGGTGAAGGTGAAGCTGTCCGGCGGCGACAAGGACGAGCGCCAGGAGCAGATCGACTTCCTCGCCGGCGGCACCCGCGCCGAGAACGTGCAGCAGATCGGCCATATCGTGGTGCTGTTCCGCCGCAACGAGGACGAGCCCAAGCTCGCCCTGCCGCGCTGAGCCGGCCCGCATGGATCTTTCGCTCGACCGCCCCGGCGAATACCTGTACGTGCGTCGGGTCGGCGCGCGCAGCGTCACCGTCGTCGATCGCGAGTTCACCCGCAGCCTGGTGCTTTCCCCGGAAAAAGCCATCGAGAACTGGCCGGTCACCCACGCCGGCCAGCTGGATGCCGGCCACGTCGACAGCATCCTGGCGCTGGACCCCGAAGTGGTGGTGCTGGGCACCGGGGAGCGCCAGGTGTTCCCCGCCGCCGCCTTCCTGGCCGGCTTCCTGCGCAAGGGCGTGGGCGTGGAAGTGATGGACAACGCCGCCGCGGCGCGTACCTACGACCTGCTGGCCGGCGAGCGCCGCCGCGTGGTCGCGGCTTTTATCCTGCCGGAAGCCTGAGCGCCGCCGCTCAGCGCGACGGCAGATAGCCCAGCGGGTCGACCGGATTGCCGTCGCGGCGGATCTGGAACTGCAGTTCGTCCCGCGTCGCGCCGGTGGAACCCATCTCGGCGATCTGCTGGCCCGCGCTGACGCGCTGGCCTTCCTTCACCAGGCGCTTGCTGTTGTGCCCGTAGGCCGACAGGAAGCTGTCGTTGTGCTTGATGATCACCAGCTCGCCATAGCCGACCAGGCCATTGCCGCTGTACACCACCACGCCATCGGCGGCGGCGCGGATCGGATCGCCGGACTTGCCCAGGATCTCGATCCCCGGAATCGCATCGCCCGACTGGTAACGCTTACCCAGTGAACCGTCCGCCGGCCAGCGCCAGTTGATACCGGCGCTGGAGCGTGTGGCGCCTGGGGCCACAGCCTGCGGAGGAACCGGCGGTGGCGTCGCGGCAGCCGCCGCGGTGTGCGCGGTCGCCGGGGAGCCGGCCACCGGCACGACGGTGACCGCCGTCGAAGCCGGAGCAGGCACCGCCACGGGCGCCGTGGACGGTGCGGACTTGGCCGGGACCGACGCCACCGGAGCCTCGGCCGGCGTCGCCGCCGGATTGTTCTGCACGTTCTGGAAGCCGCCGCCGCTCGGGGGATTGGCCGGCACGAGCACCACCGGGTGGCTCGGCGGCTTCGGCAGCGTGGCCGCAACCGCCGCATGGCTGGCCGCCGGTGCAGCCGCTCCATTGGGCGACAGCTTCAGCGTCTGCCCCGGCCAGATCGTGTACGGCGCGGCGATGCCGTTCCACGAAGCCAGGTCGCGGAAGTCCACGCTGTTGCGGAAGGCGATCGAATACAGCGTGTCGCCCTTTACTACCTTATAAGTGCCGCCTGGCGCCGCCGCGCGTACAGCCGCCGGCGCCACCGTGCGCCCCTGCGTGCCCGCAGCCGGTTCGACCACCACCGAGCTGCGTGGCGAGACGCAGGCGGCGAGCAGCAGGGAGAGCGCGGCGGGGACGAGGTAGCGGCTGGGTCCGTTCATGCGGTGAGCATAGCGAGGCAAAGGGTGATTTTCATGCGGATGTCCTGTTTCGGACTTCGCCCTAAGCTCAATGGCGCAGCACCCACCACAAGAGCAAACCGGCCAGGATTACCACCGCGGCCCAGCCGATGCGCTCGATATGCTTGTGCAGGATGCGCTCGGCGCGTTCGCCGAAGATGCGGATCAGCAGCGCCAGCAGCCACACGCGCTTGCCGCGGCCCACCGCCATGCACACCAGGAATGGAACGATCGGCACGCCGACGATGCCGGCTGCCCAGGTGACGAACTTCATCGGCACCACCGGCTGCAGCGCGGCCAGCGCCAGCACCACCAGCAGCCCCAGCCAATGCGTGTTCATCTGCGCGCGCAGGCTTTCCACGCCCTGCTCGATCGGCGCCAGCAGGTGCAGCGCCTCCAGCACCGGATGCAGCGCCTGGAACGCCCAGTGGCCCAGCGCATAGCCGACCAGCGAGCCGAGCAGCGAGAACACGAGGCTCAAGTTGGCGTAGAAGAACGCCTTGTGCCGCTTGCCCAGCATCATCGGCGCCAGCATCACTTCCGGCATGATCGGAAAGATGAAGGCTTCGACGAAGCTCAAGCCGCACAGGTAGTAGACCGCCCTGGGATGGCGCGCCCAGGTCAGGGCGCGTGCGTACAGCGTTCCGAACAAGCGCATCTAGCGTCCTTCAAGCGAGGGCGGCATCAGCCGATGCCGCCGAGCAGCGGCACGAAGCTCACCGGTCCGAGTTCTTCCTGCACGAAGTCGCCCTGCCCGTCGCCGCGCATGCGGATCAAGGTCTGATGGCTGGGCGAACCCACCGGCGCCACCAGCACGCCGGTCGGGCTGAGCTGGTCGAGCAGCTGGGTGGGAATGGTGTCGCCGGCGGCGGTGAGGATGATGGCGTCGAAGGGCGCCTCGTCCGGCCAGCCGAGCTTGCCGTCGTCGTGGCGCGAGCGCAGGTTGGCCAGGCCCAGCTGGCGGAAGCGCCGGCGCGCCTGGCGCAGCAGTTCCTCGATGCGCTCCACCGTGTACAGCTGCGGCACGAGCGCGGCCAGCACCACCGCCTGGTAGCCGGAGCCGGTGCCGATCTCCAGCACCTTCTGCGGCGTGCCGAATTCCAGCAGCGCCTCGGTCATGCGCGCCACCACCCAGGGCTGGGAGATGGTCTGGCCATGGCCGATCGGCAGCGCGGTGTTCTCGTAGGCGCGCGAGTGCAGCGCCTGGTCGATGAAGTGATGGCGCGGCAGGTTGCGGATCACCTCGATCACGCGCGCATCCTTGATGCCGTCTTCCTTCAGCTTGGACGCCAGCCGGTCGCGGGCGCGCTGCGAAGTCATGCCTTCGCCTTTGAGCGCGGACGGCGGCAGCGGGTGCACGTTCATGGTCACGCCACCTTCGCTCCGCTGCCGGCGCCCATGCGGTCGCTGAGCGCGGTCATCCAGCTGCTCACCTTCTCCAGCGCCTGGAAGCGCGTGAGGTCGACGTGGATCGGCGTGACCGAGACGTAGCCGCGGCGCACCGCGTCGAAATCGGTGCCGGGGCCGGCGTCGTCCACGTCGCCGGCCGGGCCGATCCACCAGATCGGCTTGCCGCGCGGGTCGGTCTGCCGGATGCACGGCGCGGAACGGTGGCGCTTGCCCAGGCGGGTGACTTCGAAGCCTTGGATCTGTTCCCACGGCAGGTCGGGCACGTTGACGTTGAGGATGGTGTCGGCCGGCAGCGGGTCCACCAGCAGGCGTTCCATCAGCATCAGCACGGCGCGCGCGGCGCAGTCGTAGTGCTCGCCGTGGTGGTCCTTGCTCACCAGCGAGACGGCGATCGCCGGCAGGCCGAGGAAACGGCCTTCCATCGCGGCGGAGACCGTGCCGGAATAGATCACGTCGTCGCCGAGATTGGCCGAGTTGTTGATGCCGGACACCACGATGTCGGGCTCGTCGTCGAGCAGGCCGGCCAGCGCCAGGTGCACGCAGTCGGTCGGCGTGCCCGCCACGCGGTAGTAGCCGTTGTCCATCCGCAGCACGCGGATCGGCGCGTCGAGGGTGAGTGAATTGCTGGCGCCGGAGCGGTCCCGGTCGGGAGCCACCACGGTGACCTGGCCGACCGCGCCGAGGCGTTCGGCCAGCACGCGGATGCCGGGAGCATCCACACCGTCGTCGTTGCTTACGAGAACTCGCATTGTCATCCGTTCGAAAAACCCAGGAGCCGGCGCGTTCCCCGGCACGCCAGCGATACGCGGAAGTCTACCCGAGCGGGCCAGGGGTTTCATCGCCGACGATGTCACGTCCCGGTTGCGCCGTGTCCTGGTCTACGATGTCGCGATGAAACGCCGCCCGCCCACCGTGAACGACGACGACGCGCGCCTGTTCCGCGAGGCGATCGGCGAAGTCCGCCGTCTCGACCCCGCCGAGCCGGCACCGGCCGCGCCCCGTCCAGAACCGCGCGCGCACATGCTGGAAGCGGACGAAGCCGCGGTGCCGGGCGAATTGCTCGACATGGCCTTCGATCCCGGTCTCATGGAGGTCGGCGAGGAGCTCAGCTACCTGCGCGACGGCTATCCGCCGAAGCTGCTGCGCCAGCTCAAGCGCGGCCAGTTCAGCGTGCAGGACGACATCGACCTGCACCAGATGAATGCCGCGGCGGCCACCGCGACCATCGCCGACTTCCTCGCCGAGGCGCACGAGCGCGGCTTCCGCTGCGTGCGCATCGTGCATGGCAAAGGCCTGCGCTCGAAAAGCGCCGGGCCGGTGCTGAAGGTGCTGACGGACCGCCTGCTGCGGCGGCGGGACGATGTGATCGCGTTTGCTTCGGCACGGCCGATGCAGGGCGGCACGGGTGCCGTGGTCGTACTGCTGAAGGACTGAACTCTTCTCCCCTCCGGGGAGAAGATGCCGGCAGGCAGATGAGGGGTCGCTCTAGCGACAGTTTGTCTACGAAGTGAAGAAAAGCTCTTAGGCTTTCCCGACCTTCCGCTCACCGCTCCGCCCGGCCCCTCACCCCAGCCCTCTCCCCGGAGGGGAGAGGGGGTTAGGTTGTGGCGAGTTCGCGCACTACTACGGTGGCATACGCACCGGCCGGCAAGCCGAACGCCAGTTCCAGCGCATCCTCGCCCAGCCACTGCCAGCGCAGCTGATCGGGAATGAGCCGCAGCGGGCGGCGCTCCTGGTCCATCCGCGCGGCCACCAGCCCCGCGACGAGATCCGCATTCGCCGCGGCCATCGCACTTTCCAGTTCAGCCACTTCACCGCCCGCCGGCGTCTCGCCCTGCCCCCACAGCGGCCCGGACGGATGGATGTCGCCGCGCGCCAGCCGCTCGGCCAGCACGCCGTCGAACGGCTCCGGCCCGAACCAGGAACGGCTGCCGGCCAGCGACCACAGCTCGCCGTCCAGCGGCTTATCCCAGGCGTCGCGCTCCACGCGCGCGGCCAGCACTTCGTTGAACAGATGCGAGCGCGCGGCGGACAGCAGGAACTGGCGCTTGTCGCGGTCCACCCGGCGCCCGGCGAACATCGCGCGCGCCTGCTCGACATTGCCGCCGCCGCGGCCGAAGCGCTGCTCGCCGAAATAATTCGGCACGCCGCGCGCGGCGATGCGCTCCAGCACTTCCTCCGCACGCGCGCGGTCGCCCTGCACCTGGCGCAGCACCAGCACGAAGCGGTTGCCGCGCAGCGCGCCGCGCTTGAGCTTGCGCTTGTGCCGCGCGGCCGACAGCACCTGCACGTCCGCATGCGGAAACGCCGACCAGTCCGGATCGGGCTTGCCGGCCAGCTGCACCGAGAAGGCCTGGCGCGTCACCGCGTGGCGGTCCTTCAGGCCCGCATAGCCCACCGCCACCTGCGGCACGCCCGCGTAGTTCGCCAGCTCGCGCGCCACCCAGTCGGTAGTGGCGCCGCGCTTTTCCACCAGCAGCAGCGCGTGCTCGCCTTCGCCGTCGGCTTCGTAGCCGAGGATCTCCTCCACGCGGAAATCCTCGGGCGTGCTGCGCAACTGGGCGCTCAGCGGCGGGGTGCCATGGGCGTAGGGAAGATCGCTCATCGAATGGATACCGAAAAAAGAAAAACGCGTCAGACCAGGAACACCGTGGCCAGCCCGAGGAAAATAAAAAAGCCGCCGCTGTCGGTCATCGCCGTGATCAGCACGCTCGAACCCAGCGCCGGATCGCGCCCGCGGCGCGCCATCAGCATAGGGATGCCCACGCCGCAGAATGCCGCCAGCAGCAGGTTGAGCGTCATCGCCGCGGTCATCACCAGGCCCAGCGCCAGATGCCCGTACAGCGCCCACGCCACCAGGCCGATCACGCCGCCCCAGACCAGGCCATTGGCCAGCGCCACGCCCATCTCCTTGCGCCATAGCCGCTTGGCGCTGGCGGGCGTGATCTGGTCCAGCGCCAGCGCGCGCACGATCATGGTGATGGTCTGGTTGCCGGAATTGCCGCCGATGCCGGCCACGATCGGCATCAGGGTGGCCAGCGCTACCAGCTTCTGGATCGAACCCTCGAACAGGCCGATCACGCGCGAGGCGATGAATGCCGTGACCAGGTTGATCGCCAGCCAGGTCCAGCGGTTGCGCACCGATTTCCACACCGAGGCGAAGATGTCTTCTTCCTCGCGCAGGCCGCCGCGGCTCAGCGCCTCGCTCTCGCCTTCCTCGCGGATCACGTCGACCATGGCGTCGATGGTGATGCGGCCGATCAGGTGGCTGTTGTCGTCCACCACCGGCGCGGTGACCAGGTCGTAGCGCTCGAAGGCCTGCGCGGTTTCGTAGGCGTCGTCGGCCGGGTGGAAGGTGTTGACGTCCGGCGCCATCACCTCGCTCACCATTTTTTCCGGCGAATTGACCAGCAGCCAGTGGATCGGCAGCACGCCGGTGAGCAGGTTGTCGTGGTTCACCACGAACAGCTTGTCGGTCTGCGCGGGCAGCTCGTCGAAGCGGCGCAGATAGCGCAGCACCGTTTCCAGGCTGACGTCCTCGCGGATGGTGACCATCTCGAAGTCCATCAGCGCGCCGACCTGGTCGTCGGCCCAGGACAGCGCCGACTGCAGCTGCTCGCGCTGCTGCGCGTCGAGGCTGGCCATCAGCTCGGGCAGCACTTCGGTGGGCAGGTCTTCCACCAGGTCGGCCAGCTCGTCCGCTTCCAGCGGCTCGACCGCGGCGAGGATCTCGCGCTGGTCCATGTCGGCGATCAGCGATTCGCGGACGGCGTCGGAGACTTCGAGCAGGATCTCGCCGTCGCGGTCGGCCTTCACCAGCTGCCAGACGGCGAGGCGGTCTTCCAGCGGCAGGGCTTCGAGGACGTAGGCGATGTCGGCCGGATGCAGGACGTCGAGCTGGCGCTGCAGCTCAGAGAGATGCTGGCGGTGCAGCAGGTTGTCGACCAGGTCCTGGTGCGGGCCGTGCTGCGCATGCGCCACCTGCTCCACCAGCTTGTGCCGGCGCAGCAGTTCGTTGATGCGCTCCAGCTGCTCGTGCAGCCGGCCGGCGGAGCCGCGGGCCTCGGCCTCGCTCACGCCAGCACCAGCAGCGCGCAGGCCTGCGCGGCGATGCCCTCGCCGCGGCCCGTGAAGCCGAGCTTCTCGGTGGTGGTGGCCTTGATGCTGACGCGGTCGACCTCGCAATGCAGGTCTTCGGCCAGCAGCTCGCGCATGGCCTGCGCGTGCGGGCCGACCTTGGGCGCTTCGCAGATCACCGTCACGTCGACGTTGCCGATCGCGTAGCCGCGCTCGCGCATGAGCGTGTAGGCGTGGCGCAGGAACAGCCGGCTTTCGGCGCCGCGCCAGCGCTCCTGCGAAGGCGGGAAATGCCGGCCGATATCGCCCAGCGCCAGCGCGCCGAAGATGGCGTCGCACAGCGCGTGGATCACCACGTCGCCGTCGGAATGCGCCACCACGCCGCGGCTGTGCGGCACGCGCACGCCGCCGAGCATCACATGGTCGCCGTCGCCGAAGGCGTGCACGTCGAAGCCCTGGCCGATCCGCATCATGCGCGCGCCCTCACGCCGTCCTGTCCAGAAGAAACTCGGCCAGCGCGAAATCGGCGGCCGTGGTCACCTTGATATTGTCCTCGGCGCCTTCGACGAGCAACGGGGCATGGCCCGCGCGCTCCATCGCCATCGCCTCGTCGCTGGGCTTGAAGCCGCCCGCCGCCGCCACGCGCAGGGCCGTGGCCAGTTCGGCGCGGCGGAACAGCTGCGGAGTGAAGGCGCGCCAGCGTTCCTCGCGCGGCTCGGTCGCCACGCTGCGGTGCGCGGCGTCGGCACGCTTGAGCGTGTCGCGCAGCGGCGCGCCGAGCAGGCCGCCGCCGGCCGGCACGGCCAGCTCGATCAGCCGGGCGATGTCGGCCGCGCGCACGCAGGGGCGCGCGGCGTCGTGCACCAGCACGAAATCGTCGGGTTTCACCTCGGCCGGCAAGGCATCCAGGCCGGCCAGCACCGAATCGCAGCGCTCGGCGCCGCCGAGCGTGGTCAGCACCGGCTTGCCGCCGATGCGCTCCAGGCCGGGCCAGCGGTCGTCGCCCGCGCCCAGCACCACCATCACGCCGGCAATGCGCGGATGCGTGGCCAGCCGCGCCAGTGTGTGCTCGATCAGCGGCCGGCCGGCGAGCGGCAGGTACTGCTTGGGAATGTCGCCACCGACCCGGGCGCCGCGCCCGGCGGCCGGCACCACGCACCACAGCGAAGCCATGTCAGCGTCCGCCGCTGCTGGCGGCGGGCGCCGGTGCCGCGCTGGCGGCGGCGCCCGGCTGCTCGACCACCTGGTAGAAGGTCTCGCCCGGCTTGATCAGGCCCAGCTCGCCGCGCGCGCGCGCCTCGACCGCCTGTTCGCCGTGCTTGAGATCGTCCACGTCCGCGCCCAGCGCCTGGTTGCGCTGGAGCAGGCGCTGGTTGTCCTCGGTCTGCTTCTTCACCGCGGCGCGCAGGGTTTCCACCTCGTGCACGCCGCCGTTGCCGGTCCACAGTTTCACCTGCAGACCGATCAGCACGAGCAGCAGGATGAGGGCGATCCAGCGCAGCATGGCCGTGGACTTCGCTCCCTCAGCCCGGCAGCCTGGCCAGGCTCGGGAACGCGTTGCGGCCGGCGTACTGCGCGGCGGCGCCGAGCTGTTCCTCGATGCGCAGCAGCTGGTTGTACTTGGCCACGCGGTCGGTGCGGCACAGCGAACCGGTCTTGATCTGCGTGGCGGTGGTGGCCACGGCGATGTCGGAGATGGTGGTGTCCTCCGTCTCGCCCGAGCGGTGCGACACGATCGCGGCGTACTTGGCGGTGTCGGCCATGGCGATGGCTTCCAGCGTTTCCGACAGCGTGCCGATCTGGTTGACCTTGATCAGGATGGCGTTGGCGATGTGCTTGTCGATGCCTTCGCGGAAGATCGCCGGATTGGTCACGAACAGGTCGTCGCCGACCAGCTGCACCTGCTTGCCGATGCTGTCGGTGAGCAGCTTCCAGCCGTCCCAGTCGCCTTCGGCCATGCCGTCCTCGATGGTGACGATCGGGTACTGCTTCGCCCAGCTGGCGAGCAGGTCGACGAACTGCGCGGGCGTGTAGACCTTGCCCTCGCCTTCCAGGTCGTACTTGCCGTCCTTGAAGAACTCGGAGCTGGCCACGTCCAGGCCGAGCAGGATGTCGCTGCCGATCTTGTAGCCGGTGTGGTTGACCGCTTCGAGAATGGTGTCCAGCGCCTCGATGTTCGAGCGCAGGTTCGGCGCGAAGCCGCCCTCGTCGCCCACCGCCGTGTTCAGGCCCTTGCCCTTCAGCACGCTCTTGAGCGCGTGGAAGATCTCGGTGCCGGCGCGCAGCGCCTCGGCGAAGCTGGGCAGGCCGACCGGCAGCACCATGAATTCCTGCACGTCGACGTTGTTATCGGCATGCGCGCCGCCGTTGATGATGTTCATCATCGGCACCGGCAGCGCGCCGGGCTTGCCGGTGGTGCCGTTAATGGTGGCCAGGTACTGCCACAGCGGGCGGCCCTGCTGCGCGGCCACCGCGTGCGCGGCGGCCATCGACACGCCGAGGATGGCGTTGGCGCCGAGCTTGCCCTTGTTCGGCGTGCCGTCGAGCGCGATCAGCCTGGCGTCCAGGCCCTTCTGGTCGGCCGCGTCGAAACCCTTGAGCGCACCGGCGATGGCGCCGTTGACGTTGCCCACCGCGTTCTTCACACCCTTGCCCAGATAGCGCGACTTGTCGCCGTCACGCAGCTCCACCGCTTCGCGGGTACCCGTGGAGGCGCCGCTCGGCACCGCCGCGCGGCCGAAGCCGCCGCCGGCCAGGGTCACTTCCGCTTCGAGCGTGGGATTGCCGCGGGAGTCGAGGATTTCGCGGGCGTGGATGCGGGTGATGTCGGTGCTCATGCAGTTCCTGTCCAGAAAGGGCGAAGGGGACGAACTAAAGCGGGGAATGAAACTTGAAGGATCAAAGCGTCTGTTCGAGGAAGCCATGCCGCTTGGTCACGGCATCCAGCTCCATCAGGGTTTCCAGCAGCGCTTCCATCTTGCCGAGCGGCCAGGCGTTGGGGCCGTCGCTCAATGCCTTGGAGGGATCCGGATGGGTCTCGGCGAACAGGCCGGCCACGCCCACGGCGATCGCCGCGCGCGCCAGCACCGGCACGAATTCGCGCTGGCCGCCGGAGCTGGTGCCCTGGCCGCCGGGCAGCTGCACCGAGTGGGTGGCGTCGAACACCACCGGGCAGCCGGTGTCGCGCATCACCGCGAGCGAGCGCATGTCCGACACCAGGTTGTTGTAGCCGAAGCTGGCGCCGCGCTCGCACACCAGGATGTCGTCGTTGCCCACGGCCTTGGCCTTGTCCACGACGTTCTTCATGTCCCACGGCGCCAGGAACTGGCCCTTCTTGATGTTCACCGGCTTGCCGGCGCGCGCCACCGCCTGGATGAAATCGGTCTGGCGGCACAGGAAGGCCGGCGTCTGCAGCACGTCGACCACCGCGGCCACTTCGGCGAACGGGGTGTATTCGTGCACGTCGGTGAGCACCGGCACGCCGACCTGGCGCTTCACTTCGCCCAGGATGCGCAGGCCCTCTTCCATGCCCAGCCCGCGGAAGCTGCTGCCGGAGGAACGGTTGGCCTTGTCGAAGCTGGACTTGAAGATGAAGTTGATGCCGAGCCGGCCGGTGATTTCCTTGAGCTTGCCGGCGGTGTCCACCTGCAGCTGCTCCGACTCGACCACGCAGGGGCCGGCGATCAGGAACAGCGGCTGGTCCTGGCCGACCTCGAAACCGCACAACTTCATGCGACGTTCTCCCTGGTGTTCGGGGTGGTTGCCGAGGCCAGGCGCTCGCCTTCGCGCACCGCCTTGTGCTCGCGCGCGGCGCTCACGAAGCCGATGAACAGCGGGTGGCCGTCGCGCGGCGTGGAGGTGAATTCCGGATGCGCCTGGCAGCCGAGGAACCACGGGTGCTGCTGCTGCGGCAGCTCGACGATCTCCACCAGCAGGTCGTCCATCGACTTGCCGGAGATCACCAGCCCCAGGTCTTCGAACGACTGGCGGTAGCGGTTGTTGAACTCGTAGCGGTGGCGATGGCGCTCGCGCACCACTTCCTGGCCGTACAGCTCGCGCGCCAGGGTGCCGGCCTTGAGCCGGCATTCCTGCGCGCCCAGGCGCATGGTGCCGCCGAGGTCCGAGCGCTCGGTGCGGGTTTCCACTTCGCCGGCGGCGGTGGTCCACTCGGTGATCAGCGCGATTACCGGGTTGGGCGTGTTGCGGTCGTTCTCGCTGGAATCGGCGTCGGCGTGGCCGGCCACGTGGCGGGCGAAATCCACCACCGCGGCGTGCATGCCGTAGCAGATGCCGAAGTACGGCACGCCGTGCTCGCGGGCGTATTTGGCGGCCAGCACCTTGCCTTCGAAGCCGCGCTTGCCGAAGCCGCCCGGCACCAGGATGGCGTCGACGCCGCCCAGCACCTTGGCCGCGCCCTCGGCTTCCACCTGCTCGGAATCGACCCACTGCAGGTTCACCCGCGTCTGCTGCTTGATGCCGCCGTGGCGCAGGGCTTCGCCCAGCGACTTGTAGGCGTCCTTGTGCTCGACGTACTTGCCGACGATGGCCACGTTGACCTCGTCCTTGGGATGCTCCACCGCTTCCACGGTGCGCTGCCAGGCGGAGAGATCGGCCGGGCCGGCGTCGAGGCCCAGGCGCTTGACCACGATCTCGTCCAGGCCCTGCTTGTGCAGCCACAGCGGCTGCTTGTAGATGATGTCCACGTCGGTGGCGCTGATCACCGCGTGCTCCGGCACGTTGGTGAACAGGGCGATCTTGCGGCGCTCGCCGTCGGGCAGCGGCTGCTCGCAACGGCACAGCAGCACGTCCGGCTGGATGCCGATCGAGCGCAGTTCCTTCACCGAGTGCTGGGTGGGCTTGGTCTTGATCTCGCCGGCGGCCTTGATGTACGGCACCAGGGTGAGGTGCATGAACAGGCACTTCTCCGGACCGTGCTCGATGCGCAGCTGGCGGATCGCCTCCAGGAACGGCAGCGACTCGATGTCGCCCACCGTGCCGCCGATCTCCACCAGGGCCACGTCGAAGCCGCGGGTGGCCTCGTGGATGCAGTGCTTGATCTCGTCGGTGATGTGCGGAATCACCTGCACGGTGGCGCCGAGGTAGTCGCCGCGGCGCTCCTTGCGGATCACCGACTCGTAGATCTTGCCGGTGGTGATGGAGTTCTTGCCGGTGAGGCGGGTGTGGACGAAGCGCTCGTAGTGGCCCAGGTCCAGGTCGGTCTCGGCGCCGTCGTCGGTGACGTAGACCTCGCCGTGCTGGAAGGGGCTCATCGTGCCGGGATCGACGTTGATGTACGGGTCGAGCTTCATCATGGTGACCGAGAGGCCACGCGCTTCCAGAATGGAAGCCAGCGACGCCGCGGCGATGCCCTTGCCAAGCGAGGACACCACACCGCCGGTGACGAAAATCAGGGGGGTCATGGGATGCAGCCGTGCTGGAAATCGGCATTTTAGCGGAGGTCGCTCCGGGCCGCGAGCGCTACGTTGAAAATTCCTCCGGCGGTTCATCGAGCCGCGCTCCACGGAATCGGGCGCGGATCGGCTCGATCCGACTGCTAGCATGAACGGATGAGCGAACCCATTCCCTCCCGCCTCGCCCTGTTGCGCCAGGCCATGCGCCGCCACGGCGTCGATGCCTGCCTCGTCCCCAGCGCCGATCCGCACCTGTCCGAATACCTGCCGGCCCACTGGCAGGCGCGGACCTGGCTGTCCGGCTTCACCGGTTCGGCCGGCACCCTGGTGGTGACCGCGGACTGGGCCGGGCTGTGGACCGATTCGCGCTACTTCGCCCAGGCCGAGCGCGAACTGGCCGGCGCCGGCGTGGAACTGATGCGCCAGCGCACGGCCAACGTGCCCGAGCCGCAGGAATGGCTGCACCAGCAATTGCACGAGTCCCAGGTGCTGGCCGTGGCCGGCGACAGCCTGCCGCTGTCCAGCCGCACGCGCATCGAACGCCGGTTCGAAAGCACCGGCGCGCGCCTGCGCACCGACCTGGACCTGCCCGGCGAAGCCTGGAACGACCGCCCGCCCCTGCCCGCCGCGCCGGTCACCGAACACCCGATCCGCTACGCCTGCATCGCCCGCGCCGACAAGCTGGCGCGCCTGCGCACCGCCATGCGCAAGCTTGGCGCCAGCCATCACCTGGTCTCCAGCCTGGACGACGTGGCCTGGCTGACCAACCTGCGCGGCAGCGACGTGGAGTGCAATCCGGTTTTCCTCGCCCACCTGCTGGTGGCGGCGGAAGGCCCGGCCGTGCTGTTCGTCGACCGCGGCAAGCTCACCGACGCGCTGGTCGGCGCGCTCGCCGCCGACGGCGTGCGCATCGCCGACTACGCCACGGTCACCGACGCGCTCGGCGAACTGCGCGAAGGCGACCGGCTGCTGCTGGATGCCGGCCGCGTGGCCTGCGCCGTGGCCGATGCGATCGCGCCGGCCGCGCAGCTGATCGACGCGGCCAATCCGTCCACCGCGATGAAGGCGCGCAAGAGCGCGGCGGAGCTCGATCACGTGCGCGAGGTGATGCGCCGCGACGGCGCCGCCCTGTCACGCGCCTTCCGCCGCCTGGAGGAACGCCTCGCCGCCGGCATGCGCCAGACCGAGCTGGACGTGCACACCCTGCTGCGCGAGGAGCGCTCGGCCCAGCCCGACTTCGTCGGCGAAAGCTTCGCCACCATCGCCGGCTACCAGGCCAACGGCGCCCTGCCGCATTACCGCGCCACGCCCGAACACCACAGCACGCTCAGGCCGCAGGGCCTGCTGCTGGTGGATTCCGGTGGCCAGTACCTGGGCGGCACCACCGACGTCACCCGCGTGCTGGCCCTGGGCGAGACCACCGCCGAGCAGCGCCGCGACGCCACCCTGGTGCTGAAGGGCCTGATCGCGCTGTCGCGCGCCCGCTTCCCCAAGGGCGCCAGCGGCCCGCAGCTGGACGCGCTGGCGCGTGCGCCGCTGTGGGCTTCGGGTATGGACTACGGCCATGGCACCGGCCATGGCGTGGGCTATTTCCTCAATGTGCACGAGGGGCCGCAGAGCATCCGGCCGCCGACCGGCGGCCCGCTGGTGGCGCTGGAGCCGGGCATGATCAGCTCGATCGAGCCGGGCCTGTACAAGCCGGGCCGGCATGGCATCCGCCACGAGAACCTGGCGGTGGTGGCCGAGGCCGACCAGACCGAGTTCGGCGAATTCCACGCCTTCGAGACCCTGACCCTGTGCCCGTTCGACCGCCGCGCGCTGGAGCCGGGCCTGCTCAACCCCGAGGAGCGCGCCTGGCTGGACGACTACCACGCCCGCGTGCGCGCCGCGCTCAGCCCGCTGCTGGAAGGCGCCGACCTGGTCTGGCTGGAGCGCCATTGCGCGCCGCTGTGACGCGCAAGCTGGCTTGACCTCCTTGGCCGGCCACCCCATTCTCCCGCGGCTTTCCCCGCTTAACTTCCGGCAGAACCCCCGAGCATGAGCAGTCGCTACAACGCCGCCGACATTGAAGTCCTCTCCGGCCTTGACCCGGTCAAGCGCCGGCCGGGCATGTACACCGACACCAGCCGCCCGAACCACCTGGCGCAGGAAGTCATCGACAACTCGGTGGACGAGGCCCTGGCCGGCCACGCCAGCGCGATCGAAGTGATCGTGCACGCCGACGGCTCGGTGCAGGTCAGCGACGACGGCCGCGGCATGCCGGTGGACATCCATCCGGAGGAAGGCATTCCCGGCGTGGAGCTGATCCTCACGCGCCTGCATGCGGGCGGCAAGTTCTCCGGCAAGAACTACAACTTCTCCGGCGGTCTGCACGGCGTGGGCGTATCGGTGGTGAATGCGCTGTCCAGCCGGGTGGAAGTGACCATCCGCCGCGACGGCAACGAATACCGCATGGCCTTCGAGCACGGCGACCGCGCCAGCGCGCTGGAAGTGATCGGCAGCGTGCCGAAGAAGAAGACCGGCACCACCGTGCACTTCTGGCCCGACCCGAAGTACTTCGATTCGCCGAAGATCCTGCTGTCCAAGCTCAAGCACCTGCTGCGCGCCAAGGCCGTGCTGTGCGCGGGCCTCAACGTCAAGCTCACCGACGAGGCCAGCGGCGAAGTGGTGTCCTGGCACTACGAGGACGGCCTGCGCGACTACCTGCGCGGCGAGCTGGAAGGCGCCGAGACGCTGCCGGCCGAGCTGTTCGTGCATCACGTGCAGCGCGACACCGAAGGCCTGGACGTGGCCCTGGCCTGGCTGCCGGAAGGCGAGCTGGTACAGGAGAGCTACGTCAACCTGATTCCCACCGCGCAGGGCGGCACCCATGTGAACGGCCTGCGCAGCGGCCTGACCAATGCGGTGCGCGAGTTCTGCGACATCCGCAACCTGCTGCCGCGCGGCGTGAAGCTGGCGCCGGAAGACGTGTGGGAGCGCTTGTCTTTCGTGCTGTCGGCCAAGCTGCAGGATCCTCAGTTCGCCGGCCAGACCAAGGAGCGCCTCTCTTCGCGCAACGCCGCCGCCCTGGTGGAAGGCGTGGTGCACGACGCCTTCAGCCTGTGGCTGAACCAGAACGTGGAGCTGGGCGAGCGCATCGCGCAACTGGCGATCGAGCGCGCCAGCGCGCGCCTGAAAGCCTCCAAGCAAGTCATCCGCAAGAAGATCACGCAGGGCCCCGCCCTGCCCGGCAAGCTGGCCGACTGCAGCGCCACGGACCTGAGCCGCACGGAGCTGTTCCTGGTCGAAGGCGACTCCGCCGGCGGCAGCGCCAAGCAGGCGCGCGACAAGGATTTCCAGGCGATCCTGCCGCTGCGCGGCAAGATCCTCAACACCTGGGAAGTGGAATCCGGCTCGGTGCTGGGCTCGGAGGAAGTGCACAACCTGGCCGTGGCAATCGGCTGCGATCCGGGCAAGGACGACCTGAGCGGCCTGCGCTACGGCAAGGTGATCATCCTGGCCGACGCCGACTCCGACGGCCTGCACATCGCCACCCTGCTCAGCGCGCTGTTCCTGCGCCACTTCCCTGCCCTGGTGCGCGAGGGCCACGTGTTCGTGGCGATGCCGCCGCTGTTCCGCGTGGACGTGGGCAAGCAGGTGTTCTACTGCCTGGACGAGAACGAGAAGGCCGCGATGCTCCAGCGCATCGAGCGCGAGAAGATGAAGGGCCAGGTCAGCACCACCCGCTTCAAGGGCCTGGGCGAGATGAACCCTGGACAGTTGCGCGAGTCGACCATCCACCCGGATACGCGCCGGCTGGTGCAGCTCACCGTGGAGGATGGCGAGGGCACGGCGAAGCTGATGGACATGCTGCTGGCCAAGAAGCGGGCGAGCGATCGCAAGGCTTGGCTGGAAGAGAAAGGCGACCTCGCCACGCTCGAGGTCTGAGGCTCGCCCTCAACGCACGACACTTGCAACACCGTCATCCCGGCGCAGGCCGGGATCCAGTGGCGTTGCCGTCTGGTTGTCGCGGGCTGCTGCTTGTGATGCTCACGCTCGCAGGCGGCGCCCGGTCACTGGATCCCGGCCTGCGCCGGGATGACGGTCCAGCAAAGGGTGCTAATTTAATCGGACCTCATCCGAGCACCCTCCGCCATGGCCCTGACGCCACCGCTGGACCTGCAACGCTGGATCGACGAACACCGCCACCTGCTCAAGCCGCCGGTGGGCAACAAGTGCATCGTCGACGGCGACTTCATCGTGATGATCGTCGGCGGCCCGAACGCGCGCACCGACTACCACTACGACGAAGGCCCGGAATTCTTCTACCAGCTCGAAGGCGAGATGGTGCTGAAGGTGCAGGACGACGGCGCCGCGCGCGACATCCCGATCCGCGCCGGCCAGATGTTCTACCTGCCGCCGCGCGTGCCGCATTCGCCGCAGCGCATGCCCGACTCGATCGGCCTGGTGATCGAG
Organism: Dyella marensis; assembly: GCF_049532885.1. Lineage (NCBI taxonomy): Bacteria > Pseudomonadati > Pseudomonadota > Gammaproteobacteria > Lysobacterales > Rhodanobacteraceae > Dyella > Dyella marensis. The sequence goes on along the minus strand of NZ_CP064029.1, from coordinate 1,922,826 downwards.
CGCCGCCGGCTGGCGGACGAGAAGGACGGCCTGCTGTGGTTCTGCCCGCAGTGCAACCACAAGCTGTTCGAGGAATATTTCGCGCTGGAAAGCATCGAGCGCGATTTCCCGCCGGTGTTCGAGCGCTTCTACCGTTCGCTCGAAGCGCGCACCTGCACGCAGTGCGGCACCGTGCATCCCGCGCCGGCCCAATATGCGTAGGTTGGGGTGACAACCCCAACACAAGGGCGCGGCCGGCGTAACGATGTTGGGGTTGTCACCCCAACCTGCCGAGCCATTTCTTAGCCATGCGCCGCAGCGATTCGTCCGCGGCAGCATCGCCCGCGATCTCCGCCACCGGCTTCCACGCCAGCGCCAGCGATTCCTCGCTCACCGCGAACGCCTCGCTGCCGCCGGCGCGCACCACGTAGCGCACGTCGTAATGCCAGTGGCCCGACTCGCCGGCGCGCTCGGGAATCCAGTGGCAGTCCAGGTCGAACGGCAGCGGCTCCACCGCCAGCTGGGTCAGGCCGGATTCTTCCTCCGCCTCGCGCAGCGCCACGCCGGCCAGATCGGGGTCGCCGTCGGCGTGCCCGCCCAGCTGCAGCCAGCGGCCGAGCTTGCGGTGATGGGTGAGCAGTACCCGCGCGCCGTCCGCGCTGACCAGCCAGGCCGAGCCGGTGAAATGCCCCACCGCATGGGTGCGCTCGAATACCGTCGGCGCCGAGCGCAGGAATTCGCCGAAGCGGGCGGCGACTTCGCCCTCGTCCGGATGGGCCTGCGCGTAGCCGTTCAAATGCGCGGAAAAAGCCTGGCGGTGATCGTGCATGACTTGTGACACATAGGAATAGGATGAACCTGCGATTGTAGCTGCGGCGCGACTTGTACCCCTCCCATGGCTCGGCTAAGGTTCGGTGCTTCCGCGCCGAGCGCAACCAGCTCGTGGCGTCGAAATCCTTTGCCGGACAAGCCCGTAGGGCCAGTCATTCGGTAGTCGTCCGAAAAATTACAAGCAGCCATTCCCGGAGGGGGGAACCCATGCTGAAAAACCTGTTTGCGACGACGCAGATCTCGCCTGCGTCCGCCGATCTGCCGGAGGGCGGCGCGCACGGCGAGGCCACCCTCAAGCGCGCGCTCACCGCGCGGCACCTGGTCCTGCTGGGCATCGGCGCGATCATCGGCGCGGGCATCTTCGTCATCACCGGACAGGCCGCGGCCCAGCATGCCGGCCCCGCGATCGTGCTCAGCTTCGTGTTCGCCGGCATCGCCTGCGCCCTCGCCGCGCTCTGCTACGCCGAGTTCGCGGCGATGCTGCCGGTGTCCGGCAGTGCTTACTCCTATTCCTACGCCACGCTGGGCGAATACGTCGCCTGGTTCGTCGGCTGGAGCCTGGTGCTGGAATACCTGTTCACCGTGGCCACGGTGGCGGCGGGCTGGTCGGGCTATTTCAACAAGCTGCTGGCCCTGATCAGCGGCTGGATCGGCCAGGACGTGAGCCTGCCGCAGACCCTGGCCGCGGCGCCGTTCACGGTGGTCGACGGGCATATCCAGGCCACCGGCATGTTCATCAACCTGCCGGCGGTGGCGATCATCGCCGCCATCACCGGCCTGTGCTACGTGGGCATCACCCAGTCGGCCTTCGTCAACTCGATCATCGTGGCGATCAAGGTCACCGTGATCCTGCTGTTCATCGCCTTCGCCACCAAGTACATCAACCCGGACAACTGGCATCCCTTCATCCCGGCCTCCGAAGGCGCGTCCAAGTACGGCTGGGCCGGCGTGGGCCGCGCGGCCGCCATCGTGTTCTTCTCCTATATCGGCTTCGACGCGGTCTCCACCGCGGCCGGCGAGGCGAAGAACCCGCAGCGCGACATGCCGATCGGCATCATCGGCTCACTCATCCTGTGCACCATCCTGTACATCATCGTCGCCGGCATCCTCACCGGCATCGCCGACTTCCGCCTGCTCGGCACGCCCGAGCCGGTGTCCACCGCGCTGGACAACTACCCGAGCCTGCACTGGCTGCAGATCATCGTGGTGATCGGCGCGGTCACGGGCCTGAGCTCGGTGATGCTGGTGATGCTGATGGGCCAGCCGCGCATCTTCTATTCGATGGCGCGCGACGGCCTGATCCCGGCGGTGTTCGGCCGCATCCACCAGAAGTTCCGCACGCCGCACGTCGGCACCGTGGTGGTCGGCGTGCTCGCTGCCGCGCTGGGCGGCCTGTTCAACATCGGCGTGCTGGGCGAGATGGTGGCGATGGGCACCCTGCTGGCCTTCGCCACCGTGTGCGTGGGCGTGCTGGTGCTGCGCTATACCCGCCCGGAACTGCCGCGCGCCTTCCGCGTACCGGTGCCGTGGATCGTCTGCCCGCTCGGCGCGCTGGCCTGCATGGCGCTGTTCCTGCAGTCCTTCCTGGAGCACTGGCGCTGGATGCTGGCCTGGATCGCGATCGGCCAGGCGATCTACTTCCTCTACGGCTATTCGCACAGCAAGCTGCGCAAGCCGGCCGCCTGATCCATCCCGCCTCCGAGGGCCGGCTCCGCGCCGGCCTTCTCTTTTATAGTCGGCCCGATCCGACACCCGCATCACCCAGGTCCACGCATGCTCAAGCAGCTTCTCGCCCGCAAGACCGATTTCTCCGACGCCGACGACTGCCACGGCGGGCCGGCCCTGCGCCGCACCCTGGGCAAATGGGGCATTACCGCCCTGGGCATCGGCGCGGTGATCGGCACCGGCATCTTCGTGGTGACCGGACAGGCGGCGGCGGAGCATGCGGGCCCGGCGGTGCTGATCTCGTTCATGCTGGCGGCGATCTGCAGCGGCTTCACCGCGCTGTGCTATGCGGAATTCGCCACGCTGATCCCGATCTCCGGCAGTTCGTATTCCTACGCCTACGCCACCCTAGGCGAACTGGTGGCCTGGTTCATCGGCTGGAACATGGTGCTGGAGTACGGCATCTCCGCCTCCGCGGTGGCGGCGAGCTGGACCGGCTATTTCACCAGCCTGCTCGACCACGTCGGCATCCACCTGCCGGTGGCGCTGACCGAGGCGCCGCTGGCGTTCAAGGACGGGCACCTGGTGTCCACCGGGCATCTGCTCAACCTGCCGGCGGTGGCGATCGTGCTGGCGCTGACCTGGCTGTGCTACGTCGGCATCCGCGAATCCTCGGGCCTGAACGTGCTGATGGTGGCGCTGAAGGTCGGCCTGATCATCGTGGTGGTGGTGGCCGGCTACCGCTATATCGATCCGGCCAACTGGCATCCCTTCATTCCCGCCGAGCAGGAGCCGGGCAAGTACGGCTGGTCCGGCATCATGCGCGGCGCGGCGATGGTGTTCTTCGCCTACATCGGCTTCGAGGCCACCTCCACCGCCGCACAGGAATGCAAGAACCCGCAGAAGGACCTGCCGTTCGGCACCCTGGTCTCGCTGGTGATCTGCACCGTGCTGTACCTGGCCATGGCGGCGGTGCTCACCGGCCTCATTCCGTATACCGAACTGGGCACCAGCGAGCCGGTGGTCACCGCGATCCGCAACCATCCGGAACTGGGCTGGCTGCGCCTGGTGGTAGAGATCGGCGCGATGATCGGCCTGTCCTCGGTGATCCTGGTGATGATCATCGCGCAGCCGCGCATCTTCATGATCATGTCGCGCGACGGCCTGCTGCCGCCGGTGTTCAACCGCATCCATCCCAAGCACCGCACGCCGCATCTCAATACGGTGATCACCGGAGTGGGCATCGCCATCCTGGCCGCGGTGTTCCCGCTGGACCTGCTGGCCGACCTCACCTCGATGGGCACCCTGATCGCCTTCGTGGCGGTCTGCGCCGGCGTGCTGATCCTGCGCTACACCTCGCCGGAACTGCCGCGCCTGTTCCGCGTGCCGGCGGCCTGGTTCGTCTGCACCGCCGGCGTGCTCAGCTGCCTGGCCCTGCTGTACTTCATGGCCTGGTTCAACTGGCTGCTGATGATCGCGTGGACGGTGATCGGCCTGTGCATCTACTTCGGCTACGGCCGGCGCCACAGCCGCCTGCGCCGCGCCTCCTGAGGCGATCTCCGCCGAACGCCCGCCAATGGCGGGCTACGGCGCCAAAGATCAGCGTATGGTGCTCAACTGAACAGAACTGCCGCGAAATGCGCAATCGACGCGGATTTTTGATGCTCAGTCACGAATAACGCCATAAGCTATTGTTTTTTCTCGTTTTAACGAGACTTTTTCGGGAAAAATTTTTCGCCCAGATGCCCCAAACGGCGGTTTGGGGAGTAACATCTGCCGTCCGTGGGTAGATCACTTGGCAGTGGGCCCCGGATTGCCGCCCGGCGCGTCAGGCGGGTCAGCTCCTCGGCCTGACGCGTCCGGGTTGCATCTTCTCTCCGGCTCGATCCTCCGATCGCCGATGGATGCCTCCAGACACTCTCTTCAAACGCGCTACGGCGCGTTTTTTCATGTCCGCCGCGCAAAGAAAAAGGCCGGCACCAGGGCCGGCCTCTTTATGCATGCCGCGATCGCTCAGGCTTTCTTGGAATGCGACACGCACCAGCCCTTCGCATTCACCGACTTGCCCGGGAACAGCTGGCAGGGGCCGTAGCCCGAAGCGCCGCCGGAATAGAACTGGCAATTGGCGCACACGTCGCCGGCCTTGTGCTTGGCGTCCTTGGTGGTGCCCGCGTCCTCGACATAACCCAGCGCCTTGGCGGTCGGATCGTCCGGGCTCACATGCGGCAGGTCGGCGGCGCGCGCCACGCGCGGCAGCGTGCCGATCACCGCGGCGGCGGCGACGGTGCCGCCGGCGATCTTCAGGAACTGGCGGCGGGACTCGAGTGTTTTGTCGTTCGACATTGGGGACAACCTCCGTCTTGGGGACATGGCGCCGCGCCGGGCGGCGAATCGGCGGCCATGGTACGCCCGGCCTGCACAACACCATGAGAATGGCTCGCATTCGGCGCCGCGGCTGTCAAAAGGGCGTGCGGACCGGCGTGCTATAGTCCCCTGCCATTTGGACGTCCATATCGCAATGAGCCAGGTCCTTCCCTCCTCCATCGCGCCGGAACTGTTCGCCGAACGCGCCGACGCCATCGCCGACGCCGCGCGCGAACTCGCGCTCGCCGGCTGGACGCCGGCCACCAGCAGCAACTTCTCCATGCGCATCGACGCGGAGCACGCGGCCATCACCATCTCCGGCCGCGACAAGGGCAAGCTCGGCCGCGCCGACATCATGCTGATCGACATGCACGGCAAGGCCGTCGGCACCGCCGCGCGCCCCAGTGCGGAAACCGAACTGCATACGCAGATCTACCGCCGCCTGCCGCCGATGAACGTGGTGCTGCACACCCACTCGCGCACGCAAAGCGTGGCCTCGCGCCTGTTCGCGAACGAGGGCGTGGTGCGGCTGCAAGGCTGGGAGCTGCAGAAGGCCATCGCCGGCGAGACCACCCACGACGCCGTACTGGACATCCCGGTGTTCCCCAACACCCAGCACATGCCCGAGCTGGTGGCCCAGGTCGATGCCTGGCTCGACAGCGGCAAGCCGCTGCACGCCTACTTGATCAACGGCCACGGCATCTACACCTGGGGCAGGGACATGGCGGAAACCCGCCGCCACCTGGAAGCCCTGGAATTCCTGCTGGGCTGCGAACTCGATCTGAGGAGATTGTCCGCATGAGCCGCCTGCGCATTTTCGACGACCAGCGCCCCGACGCGCCGCTTGCCGTCCACACCGAGCACGCCGACATCGCGCGCGAGCTGGGCCGGGTGGGCGTGCGCTTCGAGCAGTGGGAAGCCGGCCAGCCGATCGCCCCCGGCGCCAGCCAGGACGAAGTGATCGCCGCCTACCGCGCCGACATCGACCGCCTGATGCACACCGAGGGCTACCAGGCCGTCGACGTCATCAGCCTGAAGCCCGACCACCCGGACCGCGCCGCGCTGCGCCAGAAGTTCCTGAGCGAGCACACCCACAGCGAGGACGAAGTGCGCTTCTTCGTCGCCGGCGCCGGCCAGTTCACCCTGCACATCGACGGCAAGGTCTACGACGTGCTGTGCGAACAGGGCGACCTGATCGGCGTGCCCGACGGCACCCGCCACTGGTTCGACATGAGCGAGGCGCCCTACTTCGTGGCAATCCGCCTGTTCACCAACAAGGAAGGCTGGGTCGCCAACTTCACCGGCGAGGACATCGCCCAGCGCTTCCCGCGCATGCTGCCGCACGCCTCGGGGAAGGCGGCCGCCTGAACCGCTCCGCGCCCCGGCGGCGCGGCTAAGCTTGCCACTCCGGGCCCGGCTGCACGGGCCCGCGTTTCCGTCATCGCTTCCACGGCTATCCGCATGACCGTCATCCGCGCCATCGTCACCGACATCGAAGGCACCACCAGCTCGATCAGCTTCGTCAAGGACGTGCTGTTCCCCTATGCGCGCAAGCGCCTGCCGGCCTACGTGGAAACCCACGTCGACACGCCCGAGGTGCAGCACTGGCTGCACGAGGCGGCCAAGGAAGCCGGCCTGGTCGAGGCCAGCCGCCAGGAGATCATCGAGCTGCTGCTGCGCTGGATCGACGAGGACCGCAAGTCCACCGCGCTGAAGGCGCTGCAGGGCATGATCTGGAAGGACGGCTACGCCAGCGGCGAATACCGCTCGCACATGTATCCGGAAGTGGCCGCCCGCCTGCGCGAATGGCGCGGCGAAGGCCTGCGCCTGTACGTGTATTCCTCCGGCTCGGTGGCCGCGCAGAAGCTGCTGTTCGGCTACAGCGAAGCCGGCGACCTCACCCCGCTGTTCGCCGGCTATTTCGATACCGAGACCGGCCCCAAGCGCGAGCAGGCTTCCTACGCGAAGATCGCCGAGGCGATCGGCGAGCTGCCTGAGCACCTGCTGTTCCTGTCGGACATCGTGGAGGAACTGGACGCCGCCAAGGCCGCCGGCTTCCACACCGCCTGGCTGCTGCGCCCGCCGCTCGCGGTGCCGGCCGCACCGCGCCACCCCGCCTATACCGATTTCGACGCCATCCAGCCCTGAGTTCGCGTCCGCCGCCATGCGCATTGCCCTGACCGCCCTGCTCGCCTTCGCCGCCGGCGTGCTGCTCACCTTGCTGGTGCACCGCGCCGCGCCCGCGCTGGCGGCGCATCACAATGCCCTGCCGGCTGCCGCGGCAACGGTCGCCAAGGCCGCACCTGCCGTGGCCAGCTCCGCCGAGCTGCCCGCCCCCGCCGCGGAAGACGAAGCCGACCGCTGGCCGGAAAAAGGCTCGACGCCGGAGCAGGTCGCCTACGCCCAGCCGCGCATGCTGCGCGAGGCCATCGCCAAGCTGGGGCCGCGCGTGGCCGGCACGCCGAATCTTTATCTGGTGGCCTTTGCCGGCGACGGCGGCGAGGACGTGTTCCACAACGAAGTGGAATACGCCGGCAAGCTGTTCGCCGACCGCTTCGGCGCCACCGTGCATCCGCTGCTGCTGGCCAACAGCCCCGACACGCTGGAAACCCGCCCGCTGGCCACCTGGAGCAACCTCGAAAGCGCGCTCGATGCGCTGTCGGGCGTGATGAACAAGAACGAGGACATCCTCGTGCTCTATCTCACCTCGCACGGCGATCCGGACCACAACCTGCTGGTCGACATGGACCCGCTGCCGCTGGACCAGATCGGCGCGCCGGATCTGGCCGGCATCCTGGCCAAGCATCCGTTCAAGTGGAAAGTGGTGGTGGTGAACGCCTGCTACTCGGGCGGCTTCGTGCCGCCGCTGAAGGGGCCTGGCACTTTGGTGCTGACCGCTGCGCGTGCCGACCGCAGTTCGTTCGGTTGCGGCAGCGATTCGGACATCACGTATTTCGGTCGTGCGTGGCTGGTGGATGCGATGAATCGCACGGCGGATTTTATTGCCGGGTTCCAGCAGGCGAAGGGGGAGATCGCGCAGTGGGAGACGCGCGATCACCTGACGCCGTCGGAGCCGCAGATCGACGTGGGCGCCGGTATTGCGGACCAGCTTGCGCGCTGGCGCGGGCATGTGAAGCCTGGGGCGGCGGTGGCGTTTGAGCCCTCACATGTGGATGTGGCGCCTGCGGCGCGGTAGCTCGCCCTTCTTGCTCGTCATCCCGGCGTAGGCCGGGATCCAGTAACGGTATCGTTTGATTTTCGCGGTGACGCGATTTGGCCGCTTATGCAGCGGGCATTTCGGACGCCTGCCGGCGCCCGAGTCACTTTCTCTTTGCTGGCTCAAAGAGAAAGTAACCAAAGAGAAATAGCCTCAGAGCAACTGCTCGCGACGCGACTAGAAGGAGCAGTGGACGGCTGCGGTAGCTTGATTAACCTGGGTCTACACGAAACCACAGTGCGTTTGCGTAGCGGGTGCTTCAACGTGCCGTTGCCGAGAGGATGTTCAAGGACTGAGGCCAGCTTGAGCGGTGCGTTCTACCTCAGCTTCTCAGGTCGAATCCTTCTCCCTCCGGGAGAAGGTGGCGGCAGCCGGATGAGGGTTCGGGCGGAGCGCAGCGTTACACCCCGCGACGCCGGCGTAGGTTGGGGTGAGCGTAGCGAACCCCAACGTGGCAAGGCGCGTGAAGGTGCGGGTGTTGGGGTTCGCCTGCGGCTCACCCCAACCTACGCCACGGCAAGATTTGACGTTGCGCTCCGCCCGGCCCCTCACCCTGCCCTCTCCCCGGAGGGGAGAGGGATGAAAGCGTGAGGTAGGCAGGAACGAAGAACCAAAACCAGCCTCAGTTCTTGAACATCCTCTCGGCAACGGCACGTTGAAGCACCCGCTACGCAAACGCACTGTCGTTTCGTGTAGACCCAGGTTAATCAGACTACCGCAGCCGCCCACTGCTCCTTCTAGTCGCGTCGCGAGCAGTGGCTCTTAGGCCATTTCTCTTTGGTTACTTTCTCTTTGGGCCAGCAAAGAGAAAGTGACCCGGGCGCCGGCAGGCGCACGGAATGCCCGCTGCATAAGCGGCCAAATCGCGACAACCACACCTAGTCGCTACTGGATCCCGGCCTACGCCGGGATGACGAGCAAGGACTCCACCAGCCCCTTAGTGGCGCTGGCTATGCCGCGCCTCCAGCACACGGCACACCTCACGCATGCCGAGGCCACGCGCGCGCAGCACCACCATCAAGTGGAACACCAGATCAGCGGCCTCGCCGAGCAACGCCTCATCATCCTGCGCCACCGCAGCGAGAGCGGTCTCCACCCCCTCCTCACCCACCTTCTGCGCCATACGGCGAACGCCCCCCTCGAACAAACGCGTGGTGTAGCTGCCCTCCGGGCGCTCAGCGTGGCGCCGCTCCACCAACCGGTCGAGCACGGCCAGAAAGCCCAACGGCGGCGCCACCCCCACCTGCTCGCCGAAGCAGCTCGACGTGCCGAGATGGCAAGTCGGTCCCTGCGGTTCCGCCTGCACCAGCAGCGTGTCTGCGTCGCAATCCACGCGCAGCGACTTCAACGCCAGCACGTGTCCCGAGCTCTCGCCCTTGGTCCACAAGCGCTGCTTGCTGCGGCTGAAGAACGTGACCTGGCCGGAATCCCGCGTCTTCGCCAAAGCCTCGGCATTCATATAGCCGAGCATCAGCACCTCGCCGGTCAGCCAGTGCTGCACCACCGCGGGCAGCAGGCCGTCGCCCTTGCTCCAGTCCAGTCGCGCGAAGTCGGTGTTGAAGTCGGTCATGGTCGATTCCGGTCAGAGACGTGTCGCAATGCCCGCGCCACGCAGGTAGTGCTTGAGCGCGGGAATGGCGATCGTGCCGCTGTGGAACACGCTGGCCGCCAATGCGCCGTCCACGTCGGCCACCGCGAACGCATCGCGGAAATGCTCCGGCGCACCCGCGCCGCCGGAGGCCACCAGCGGCACGCGGCACAACCTGCGTGCGGCGTGCAGCTGCTCCAGGTCGTAGCCTTCGCGCACGCCGTCGCTGCCCATGCAGTTGAGCACGATCTCGCCGGCACCCAGGTGCTGGGCTTCCTCGATCCAGTCCAGCGTGCGCCGCGCCAGGGCCTGGGTCTTGCCCGGGTCGCCGGTGTACTGGCGCACGCGCCATTCGCCGTCGGCGTCGCGCAGGCTGTCCACGCCGACCACCACGCATTGCACACCGAATGCATCGGCCAGTTCGCCGATCAGCGCGGGGCGTTCCAGCGCGGGCGAGTTGACCGAGATCTTGTCGGCGCCGGCGTGCAGCACGGCGCGCGCTTCTTCCACGCTGCGGATGCCGCCGGCCACGCAGAACGGGATGTCGATCTCGCGCGCCACGCGCTCGACCCAGCCGCGGTCCACGCTGCGCCCTTCCGGGCTGGCGGTGATGTCGTAGAACACCAGTTCGTCGGCGCCTTCGTCGCGGTAGCGCATGGCCAGCTCGACGATCTCGCCCATCACCACGTGGTCGCGGAAGCGCACGCCCTTGACCACCTTGCCGTCGCGCACGTCCAGGCAGGGAATGATGCGGCGGCTCAGCATGCCAATGCCTCCTCGATGGTGAAGCGGCCTTCCAGCAGGGCGCGGCCCAGGATCACGCCCTGCGCGCCCGCGTCACGCGCCGCCACGATGTCTTCTATGGAGCGCACGCCGCCGGAAGCCTGCACGGCCAGCGCCGGCACGCTGCGCGCGAGCTCGCGGTAAAGCTCCAGGTTGAACCCGGCCAGCATGCCGTCGCGGTCGATGTCGGTGCACAGCAGCTGCTGCGCGCCGCGCTCGGCGTACCAGGGCGCCAGCTCGTCCAGCGAGCGGGCTTCCAGTTCGGTCCAGCCGGCGCTGGGCAGGGCCCAGCGTCCGTCGATGCGGCGCGTGTCCAGCGCGATGGTGAACCGCTCCGCGCCGTACTCGTGCAGCCAGCCGCCGACCCGTTCGGGCTCGCGGATGGCCACGCTGCCGAGCACCACGCGCGCCACGCCGGCATCGAACAGGCGGCGCAGATCGTCCTCGCCGCGCACGCCGCCGCCGGCCTGCACGTGCATGCCGTCGCGGGCGATCGCCTCGATCACCCGCAGGTTGTCCAGGCTGCCGGAACGGGCCCCGTCCAGGTCCACCACATGCAGCCACATGGCGCCCGCGCCGGCGTAGCGCAGGGCCAGCGCGCGCGGCTCGAACTCGTAGGTGGTCTGCTGGGCGTAGTCGCCCTGGCGCAGGCGCACCACGCGGCCGGCGCGCAGATCGATGGCGGGGATGACGGTAAAGCTCATAGTTCGAGGAAGTTCTGCAGGAGCCTGGCGCCGACGGCGGCGGAACGCTCGGGGTGGAATTGCATGCCGTGGAAATTGCCGCGCGCGACGACGGCCGAGAACGCACCGCCGAAATCGGCGCTGGCCAGCGTGTGCTCGCCCGGCGGCAAGGCGTAGCTGTGCACGAAGTAGGCCCAGCCTTCGTGCCCCGGTCCGTTCCCGAGCCCGGCCACCAGCGGATGCCCGCGCTCGACGCGCAGCTTGTTCCAGCCCATGTGCGGCACGCGCAGCTCCGGCGTGTCGGCGAAACGGCGCGCCGCGCCGGGGATCACGCCCAGGCACTCGGTATCGCCTTCTTCCGAGCGCTCGAACAGCAATTGCATCCCCAGGCAGACGCCCAGCACCGGCTGGGTGAGCGAGCGCATCAGCTCCGCCAGCCCCAGCTCGCGCAGGCGCGCCATGCCGGGGCCGGCGGCGCCGACGCCGGGCAGGATCACCTTGTCGGCGGCGCGGATCGCCTGCGCATCGGCGGTGAGCGCCGCATCCGCGCCCAGCCGCTGCAGCGCGTAGCGCACCGAGCCGATATTGGTGCCGCCCGCATCGACCAGCACCACGGCCATTACAGCGCTCCCTTGGTGCTGGGCAGCTCGCTGCCCTCGCGGCGGATGGCGTCGCGCAGGGCGCGCGCCACCGCCTTGAAGCAGGCCTCGACCATGTGGTGCGCGTTCTCGCCGTAGACGCTCAGGTGCAGGTTCGCCCCCAGGGTCTCGCACAGCGAGCGGAAGAAATGCGGCACCAGCTCGGTCGGCACCTCGCCCACGCGTTCGCGCGGGAAATTGCCGTCGAACACGAAGTACGGGCGGCCCGAAAGATCCAGCGCCGCGCTGGCCTCCGATTCGTCCATCGGCAGCACGAAGCCGTAGCGGCCGATCCCGCGCTTGTCGCCCAGCGCCTGCCGCAACGCCTGCCCCAGGGCCAATGCGCAGTCCTCGATGGTGTGGTGCTCGTCGATATGCGTGTCGCCGTCGCACTCAAGTTCCAGCGCGAAGCCGCCGTGCTTGCCGATCTGCTCCAGCATGTGATCGAAGAAGCCCAAGCCGGTGCGGGCCTTGGGCTCGGCCACGCGGTCCAGGTCCACGCTTACCGTGATGCGGGTTTCCTTGGTGTTGCGCACGACCGTGGCGGTGCGCGGCGCATCCAGCAGCTGGTGCGCGATCTCTTCCCACGACTGGCCCTTGGGCCCGACCAGGAAGCCGCGCACGCCCATGTTGGCGGCGAACTGCAGGTCGGTCTGGCGGTCGCCCACCATGGCCGAGAGGCCGCGGCTCCAGCTGTCGTCGGCCAGGTAATGGCGCAGCATGCCGACACCGGGCTTGCGCGTGTCCAGCCCGTCGCGCGGGAAGCTGCGGTCGATCAGCACCTCGCGGAAGCGGATGCCCTGCGAGGACAGGATGCGCATCAGCAGCTCGTGCGGGCCGGTGAAATGCGCCTCGGGGAAGCTGTCGGTGCCCAGGCCGTCCTGGTTGGTGACCATCACCAGCTCGTAGCCGGCGGCCACGCAGCGCTGCAGCGCGGCGATCACGCCGGGCAGCAGGGCGAGTTTCTCGTAGCTGTCGATCTGTTCGTCGGCCGGTTCCTCGATCAGGCAGCCGTCGCGGTCGACGAAAAGCATCTTGCGGCTCATACGCGTCCTCCATTCAGCACTTCGAGCACACGCGTATTCTCCGCCGGAGTACCCAGGGTAATGCGCAAGGCATCGGCAAGATTCGGATAACGCCGTACGTCGCGGACCACGATCCCGGCCGCGAACAGGCGCTGATAGGCGCCGCCGGCATCGTCGAAGCGCACGGCAAGGAAATTCGCCTGCGAAGGCAGCACCTCGCGCACGCCCGGCACGGCGGCCAGCGCGGCGGCCATCCGGCTGCGCTCTTCGCGCACGATGCGGATATGTCCGGCCGCTTCCGCCTGGCCCGGCACCGACAGGCCGTCCAGCGCCGCCGTCACGCAAGGCAGCGGCAGCGGATACGGCGGAATGATCCGACGCAACAGGGCGATCACCTCGGCATTTGCCAGCAGCGTACCGACGCGCGCGCCGGCCAGCGCCCAGGCCTTGGACAAGGTGCGCAGCACGGCGAGGTTGTCGTAAGTGTCGATCAGCTCCGCCACGCTGCCGCCATCGGCGAATTCGACATAGGCCTCGTCCACCACCAGCAGCGCGCGGCCGGCCAACTCGCGCGCCAGGCGCTCGATGGTGGCGCGCGGCACCGGCTGCCCGGTGGGATTGTTCGGCGTGCAGACGAAGACCAGCTTCACCGCCGGCGTGATGGCGGCCAGCAGAGCGTCGGCATCCACCGTGAAATCGGCGGCGAGCGGCACCTCCACGATGCCCGCGTCCTGGATGCGCGCGCACACCGAGTACATGCCGAAGGTCGGCGGCTGGATCGCGATGGCGTCGCGCCCCGCGCGGCAGAACGCGCGTACCAGCAGGTCGATCGCCTCGTCGCTGCCGCGGCCGACCAGCAGTTGCTCCTCGCGCACGCCGTAGAGCTGGGCCAGCGCCTGCAGCAGCGCGGCCGGCTGCGGATCGGGATAGCGGTTGCAGCCCTGCCCCGCCGCGCCCGCCGGCGCCCAGGCCGATTCGTTCGCATTGAGCAGGATGGCGCCGCCGCTGGCTTCCATGCGCGCCGAGGAATACGGCTGCATGGCGCGGATCTCCGGACGCGCCAGATCGAGCACGCTCATGCCTTCGCCTCCAGCGCGGCCAGGCGCAGCGTCACCGCGCGGCGGTGCGCTTCCAGTTGCTCGGCGGCGGCCAGGGTCGCGGTGCAGGGGCCGATCGCGCGCAGGCCGTCGGCGCTCAGTTCCTGCACGGTGATCTGCTTCTGGAAACTGGCCACCGACACGCCGCTGTAGCTGCGCGCATAGCCGTAGGTGGGCAGCACGTGGTTGCTGCCGCTGCAGTAGTCGCCCACCGATTCCGGCGTCCAGGCGCCGAGGAAGATCGAGCCGGCGCTGTCGATGCCGTCCAGCAGCGCGCGCGGCGCGGCCACCTGCAGGATCAGGTGCTCCGGCGCGTAGCGGTTGCTTACCGCCACCGCCTGTTCCAGCGAATCGACCAGGATCAGGCGGCTCTGCGCCAGCGCCTGCGCCGCGATGTCCGCCCGCGGCAAGGCCGCGCACTGGTTGTCGACTTCCACCGCCACGCGGTCCAGCAGCGCATCGGAGGGACTGAGCAGGATCACCTGCGAGTCGGGGCCATGCTCCGCCTGCGACAGCAGGTCGGCGGCGACGAATTCCGGATCGGCCTGGCCGTCGGCGATCACCAGCACTTCCGAAGGACCGGCCGGCATATCGATCGCGGCGCCGTCCGGGTCGCCGGATACTTGCAGCTTGGCCTCGGTGACCCAGGCATTGCCGGGGCCGAACAGCTTGTCGCAGCGCGGCACGGTTTCCGTGCCATAGGCCATGGCGGCGATCGCCTGCGCGCCGCCCAGCTTGAACACGCGGTGCACGCCGGTGACGCGCGCGGCATACAGCACCGCCTCGTCGCAGCGGCCGTCCGCGCGCGCGGGCGAGCACAGCACGATCTCGCGGCAGCCGGCGATGCCCGCCGGCACGCCGAGCATCAGCGCGGTCGACGGCAGCGGCGCGCTGCCGGCCGGCACGTACAGGCCGACCTTGGCGATCGGACGCAGCACGCGTTCGACGCGCACGCCGGGGGCGGTGTCCACGGCGACGGGTCGCGGCGCGGACTCGCGATGGAAGGCCGCGATGCGCGCGGCGGCTTCTTCGATGGCGGCCTTGAGCTCCGGTGCGAGCGCCGCTTCGGCGGCGGCGAATTCCTCCGCCGTCACCTCGATCGCCTCGATCGCGCAGCGGTCGTACTTCGCGCTCAGCTCGCGCAAGGCGGCATCGCCTTCGGCGCGCACCTTGGCGACGATCGCCTCGACGCCGCGGCGCAGTTCCTCCGCGCGCGACTGCGCGGGACGGGCCAGTGCCTGCACCTGCGCCGCGGGATCGAGCGCATTCCAGTCCAGTCGTTTCATGCCAGCATCTTCTCCACCGGCAGCACGAACATCTCGCGCGCGCCGGCCTTCTTGATCTCTTCCAGCTGCCGCCAGCTCACCTCGCCCGCGCACAGCGCCTGCAGCATCAGCTGGTCCGGCTGCCCCGCCACCGGCAGCAGGGTCGGCTGCGGGCCGCCCGGCAGCAGGCGGGTCACCGCGTCCAGGTGCTGGCGCGAGGTCTGCAGCAGCAGCAGGCGCGACTCGCGCACCTGCATCACGCCGTCGAGGCGCTTGAGCAGCAGCTCGATCATGTCGCCGCGCTCGTCGGTGGGCAGCACCTTGGGGCCGGCCAGCACCGCCTCGCTTTCCAGCAGCACGTCGGCCTCGCGCAGCTGGTTGGCGACCAGGGTGCCGCCGCTCTGCACCAGATCGCAGATCAGGTCGGCCGTGCCCAGCCGCGGCGCGATCTCGACCGAACCGGCCAGGGTCACCACGCCGGCGTCGACGCCGCTGCGGCGCAGCCAGTCGCGCAGCAGTCCCGGATACGAGGTGGCGATGCGCAGCCCGGCCAGTTGCGGCGGCTGCTCGTAGTTCATCTCTTGCGGCACCGCGATCGACAGCCGGCAGCGGCCGAAGCCGAGCGGCCGCCATTCGGCCAGCGGTTCGGTCTCGCGCCCGTCGGTAAGCGAGTATTCGCTGAGCACGTTGCGGCCGACGATGCCGAGGTCGCACACGCCCTGGGCGATCAGCCCCGGGATATCGTCGTCGCGCACCAGCAGCAGGTCGACCGGCTCGCCTTCGCCGAACAGGAACAGCTTGTCGCGGCTCTGGCGGAAACTGAGGCCGCAGCGGTTGAGCAGGTCCAGCGCCGGCTCGGTCAGCCGGCCGGATTTCTGCATGGCGATACGCAGGCGGTCACGCGGTTTCATGCACGCCCCTTCTTCGCCGCCCGGCGGCGCGACGCACGGGCCGCGGCGGCCAGATAGCCGCCGTTGCCCTGGTTGAGGAAGCGCGCCACGCGCCCGATGGTGGTGATGCTCACCGCCGTGCGCTCGTGGATCTCCCGGTACGGCACCTCGTCCAGCAGATACGGCACCACCCGCCAGCGATCCACCAGCACTTCCAGCTCGGCCGGCGTGCACAGGTCGCGCAGGAAGGCGCTCATCTCCTCGGTGTTCTTCAACGACAGCAAGGCCTCGCTCAGACTGAGCTCGGCGGACTCGGCAGGCAGTTCGGGATCCAGCGATCGACGCTTCATAATGTACTAACGCGTTAATACAGTGGAGCAAACTATAACCCGCTTGTGCGCTTGCAGCAAGCCCGCTACCCGGGGCTTATTGCCCACCCGGACCGCCACACCCCGCAACGACCGCTTCACCCGCCCAAGGCCTACAATCCGCGACTTTCCGCCCCAACGCGCCCCATGACCGACACGCGCCCCGTCGCCCCGACCGCCCATCTCCTCCTGCTCACCACCACTGTCTTCGCCCTGGTCTGCGGCGCCGCCCAGTTCTGGCGGCACGACCTGGACCCCATCGCCATCCCCCTCAGCTTCTATCTCACCGGTCCCGGCGGCGCCTACGTGCGCCTGGCGTATTACCTGATCTCGGCCGGCCTGCTGGGCTTTGCCTTGGGCGGATACCGCGCAACATCGCCACCGCTGCGCAGCCGCCTGGCCTCGACGCTGTTCGCAGGCGCCGGCCTGGCCCTGCCCGTCGTCGCACTCACCGAGCTATTCCTCGGCTCACCGTACGAACAACCGGCACGCCTGATTCACGGCCTCGCCGCGCAGGCCACGTTTCTGTGGCTGAGTTTCGGAATGCTGCTGTTGAATGCACGCTGGCGACGCGATGCCCTGCTGCGCACAGGCAACACGGCGGGATGGATCGTGGCGTGGCTCGCGACCGTGGTGCTGTGGTCCCAGGTATTCCTGCGCGACCTGCCGCATGGGCTGATGCAGAAGCTGACGATCGGCTTGATTCTGGTGTGGCTGGCGTGGGCGGCGCGGCATATGCGGCGCGCGGCTGGCGTCAGATAAAGGGCTTTGGCTCGATGCGTGTTGCCGCAAGCCTTGGCCCCTCACCCTGCCCTCTCCCCGGAGGGGAGAGGGGTGATGTCGTGAGGTAGGCAGGAACGAAAAGCAAAAGCTGGCCCCGGTCGCTGAACGTCCTCTCGGCCACGGCACGTTGAAGCAGCCGCTACGTAAACGCACTGCGGTTTCGTGTAGACCCAGGTTAATCAGACTACCGCAGCCGCCCACTGCTCCTTCTAGTCGCGTCGCGAGCCTTGGCTCTTAGGCCATTCTCTCTTTGGTTACTTTCTCTTTGGGCCAGCAAAGAGAAAGTGACTCGGGCGCCGGCAGGCGTCCGAAATGCCCGCTGCATAAGCGGCCAAGTCGCGACAACCTCACCTAGTCGCTACTGGATCCCGGCCGACGCCGGGATGACGAGTAGGGAGGTCTACGCCAGAACGACGAGCATTCAGCCGACAGCGCGCCGCTGCACCAGCTCGCACACCGTGCGCACATCCCCATCCATCGCGCGATCACGCGACATAAACCCAATATGCCCACGCAACACATCGTGCGCCTTGCGCACCGCCTCCCCCGCGTGGAAATCCCCCACCCCGGCCAAGGCCGAGGTCAACTGCTGCACCTCCGCAGCAAACTGCGCGTAATGCGCATGATCCTCCCGCGGCGCGTTAGCCACCTTGGCGGCGAGCGCCTTCCAATCGCCACGCGCCGCAAGCCGCCGCGCGGCATTCAACATCGCCTGGCGCAAATCCAGCGCCTGCGCCGCCGTATACAACTCCAACGCGATCACATGGCTGAGATCATCCAGCATCTCCAGCACATGCCGCGCCTCATTGGCGCCCATCGACACATGATCCTCAGCATTGGCACTCGTCGGCACCGAGTAGACGCTCGCCGGATGCGCCCGCGTCGCCAGATCGTTGACCAGCGCCGCCGCCGTGTACTGCACGATCATGAAGCCGGAATCGGTACCGTCCTCATTGCCGGTGAGAAACGCCGGCAGGCCATCGTTGGTCGCCGGATCCACCAGCTTGTTGAGCCGGCGCTCGGAAATCGAAGCCAGCACCGGAATCGCCGCCTTGACGTAACTCATCGCCAGCGCCAGCGGCATCCCATGGAAATGGCCCGCCGAAATCACCTGCTCCTCGATGAACTGCGCACCCTCCGCATCCGGGAAGATCAGCGGATTGTCGGTGACCGCATTGAGCTCGATATCGATCACGCGGCAAGCCTGCGCCCAGGCATCGCGCACCGCGCCATGCACCTGCGGCATGCAGCGCAGGCAATAGGCATCCTGCGGCTGGTGCTTCTTGCCGCCCTTGAACGGCAGGAAGCGGCTGTAGAAGGCCTCGCGGCCGTGGCGCTGGTTGGCCGGCACCCAGTCCCAGCCGATGTCGAAGCTGAGCGCCTGGTCTTCCGGCGCCGTCCACGCATCGGAAGCCCACTGCTTGAAGCGCGGCACCAGGTGGTAAGGAATGTCCACCAGCGTGCTTTCGGTCAGCAGCTCGCGCACGTGCCCGGCGGTTTCCACCTGGCCGGGATGCGGGCGCAGCGCGTGCACTTCCGGGCGCAGCGCGCCGCTGCGGCCGGCGAAGGCGTCCAGTGTCATGGCGGCGGCCAGGTCCGCGGTGTCCAGCAGGTACTCCAGCGTGTCCAGCGCCAGCGCGGCGGTGGCCAGCATCTGCGCGGTGCCGTTGTTCAGCGCCAGGCCTTCCTTGAAGGACAGGCGGATCGGCGCCAGGCCCGCGCGCTCCAGCGCTTCGGCGCCGGGCAGGCGCTCGCCCTGGTAGAACGCTTCGCCGCCGCCGAGCAGCACGATGGCCAGGTGCGACAGCGGGGCGAGGTCGCCGCTGGCGCCGACCGAGCCCTTCTCCGGCACCACCGGCACCACGCCGCTGTTGAGCAGCGCGGCCAGCGCGCGCAGGGTTTCCACGCGGATGCCCGAATGGCCGCGCATCAAGGTATTGATGCGGATCACCAGCATGGCGCGCACCACGTCCTCGGCGAACGGCTTGCCGACGCACACGGCATGAGTGGTGATGAGGTTGTGCTGCAGTTCTTCCAGCAGCGTGCCTTCCGGCTTTTCAGGGTGGCCGCCGGGCAGCTCATCGCGCAGGCGATGCGCGCCCAGCAGCTTGTCCGCGTTGCTGCCGAAACCGGTGGTGACGCCGTAGGTCGGCTCGCCGCAGCTCACCTTGTCGGCGAGGAAATCCGCGGCGCGCTGCACGCGCGCCAGCTGCGCCTCGTCCAGCACCACCGGCACGCGCTCGCGCGCGGCGGCAACCAGTTGCGCGCGAGTGAGGCTGCTGCCATCGAGTCGGATCTGCTCACGCTCATGGATATGGCTCATAGGTGTGCTCCGCGCCGGTGGGCGCTGGTCTCAGGGGGAATGGGGATGCGGCAAGAGGAACCGCACGGACGCCATCGGCGACGGCGTCCGCGCCGGGATCACGGCGCGATCTCGGCCTGCGCCAGCTCGACGCGCAGCGTCTTGATCAGTTCCGCGCGGGCGACTTCGAACTGGTCCTGGCGGCGCATGTCCTTCACCGTGACCACGCCCTTGGCCAGTTCGTCCTCGCCCAGCACCAGCACGAAGCGGATGCCCGCGCGGTCGGCGTACTTGAACTGCCTGGCCAGCTTGCCGCCTTCCAGCACCACCTCGGTGGCGATGCCGGCGCCGCGCAATTCGCTGGCCACGGCCAGGTAGTCGGCCATGCGCGACTCGTCCATCTGCGTGACCAGCACGTCCACCGTGCTGCGCGCGGTGCTGACCAGGCCGGCTTCGCGCAGCTGCCAGTACAGGCGGGTCAGGCCGATGGAGATGCCCACGCCCGGCAGGCGCGACTTGGTGTACTGGCCGGCGAGGTTCTCGTAGCGGCCGCCGGAGCAGATCGAGCCGATCTGCGGGTAGTCGTTGAGCGTGGTCTCGTAGACGGTGCCGGTGTAGTAGTCCAGGCCGCGCGCGATCGACAGGTTCAGCGCGAAATGCGATTCCGGCACGCCGAAGTCGCGGATCAGGCCCAGCACTTCCTTCAGCTCCGCGCGGCCCTGCTCCATCGACTCCGGACCCGCGCCGAGCGCGTCGAGCTGCTCGAACGCCTCGCGCACCGAGCTGGAACGCACCTGCACGAAGGCGAGGATCTTCTCGGCCACGTCGGCGGCCAGGCCGAAGCTTGCGCCGGTGAGCGTCTCGCGCACGTAGTCGGCGCCGCGCTTGTCCAGCTTGTCCACTTCGCGCAGCACCAGGGTCTGCTGCTCGGCGTCGCTCACGCCAAGGCTCTCGAAGAAGCCGCGCATCAGCTTGCGGTTGTTGAGCTGGATGGTGAACGCGCCGATGTTCAGTTCGCGGAACACGCTGTAGATGACCGCCGGCAGCTCGGCGTCGTAGCGCACCGACAGGCCGTCCTTGCCGATCACGTCGATGTCGCACTGATAGAACTCGCGGAAGCGGCCGCGCTGGGCGCGCTCGCCGCGGTACACGCGCTGCATCTGGTAGCGGCGGAACGGGAAGCTCAGGTCGTGCTCGTGCTCGGCCACGTAGCGGGCCAGCGGCACGGTGAGGTCGAAGCGCAGGGCCAGCTCGGGCTTCTCGCCCTGCTCCAGCGACCCGGTGGACTGCACGAAATACACCTGGCGCTCGGTCTCGCCGCCGGTCTTGGTCAACAGCACCTCGGAGAACTCCATCACCGGCGTTTCCACCGGCAGGAAACCGAAGCGCTCGTAGTTGCGGCGGATCGTGTCGAGCATGCGCTGGAACGCGATCTGGTCGAGCGGCAGCAGCTCGAGTACACCGGGCATGGTGCGGGCCGGGGTAAGCGCCATGAAATCCTCTGCTTCGAAAGGGAAACGCTGCCGGCGCCATGGCGCGCGGCGGTAGCCGCATAGGTTAGCAGAAGGCCTGCGCGCCCCTTCGCCGGGCGCGGCGCGGAATCGGAATGTTCCGGACCTGTTGCGAAGTCCGCCGAGGGTCATTAAGATACGCGGCTCCCACGGGGTGTAGCTCAGCCTGGTAGAGCGCTACGTTCGGGACGTAGAAGTCGCATGTTCGAATCATGTCACCCCGACCAATTCGATGATCAAGCCGGCCCAGCGCCGGCTTTTTCATGTCCGCGCTTCGCCGCGGCAACGCAGGCAGCTCAGTCGAGCAGCGCCAGTTCGGCCAGCCGGTCCATTTCCTCGGCGTCGAAGCCCGCTTCCAGCCGCGCCTGCCGGTTGAACGGTCCGCGCGGCGTGCGGCCCATGTAGCCGCGCAGCAGATCCAGGAAGGCCTGGCGCGGCTCCAGCCCGTCGCGTTCGCAGCAGTGGCTGAACCAGCGCGTGCCGGCGGCGACGTGCGCCACTTCCTCGCGCAGGATCACTTCCAGGATCGCGATGGTGCGCTCGTCGCCCGCGCCGCGCAGGCGCTCGATGATGCCGGGCGTCACGTCCAGCCCGCGCGCTTCCAGCACGCGCGGCACCAGGGCCATGCGCGCGGTGTCGTGATGTGCGGTCTTCTCGGCCATTTCCCACAGTCCGTTGTGCGCGTCGAAATCGCCGTAGGCGTGGCCCAGTTCCGCCAGGCGCTCGCTGAGCATGTCGAAGTGGCGCGCCTCGTCGTGGGCGCAGCTGGCCCAGTCGCGGTAGTAGGCGCCGGGCTTGCCGCGGAAGCGGTAGACCGCGTCCCAGGCCAGGTTGATCGCGTTGAATTCGATATGCGCCACGGCATGCACCAGCGCCGCGCGGCCTTCGGAGCTGCCGAGGCCGCGGCTGGGCACCTTGCTGGCGTGGACCAGCAGCGGGCGTTCGGGGCGGCCGGGCGCGCCGATGGGTTCGGGCGCCGGCGAGGCTGGATCCGGCTGCAGTTCGCCGGCCAGCAAGGCGTTCCAGGCCGCGCGCGTCAGGCGCACTTTCTCCGCCGGATCGGTGGCGTCGAGGCAGCGCTTCGCGGCTTGGTGGAGGTCGGTCATGGCGAGAATTTTAAGCCCCTCTCCCACCGGCGACCCGAAGGTAGTCCCGTGGGAGAGAGGGGTTGGGGTGAGGGTGCGGGCGGAGTAGCGAGAGTGATGTGCACCGCTCCGGCCGTACCCTCATCCGGCTGCCGCCACCTTCTCCCGGAGGGAGAAGGACTCCGGTATGGAGGTTTACGCGCTGCGGCGCGCGGCTTTGGCATCGTCCGAGCGCAGCATCTCGATCTGTTCCAGATACTGCTTGTCCAGCCCGGTGACGTACTCGCCGTTGAAGCAGGAGGCATCGAAGTGGGTCAGCGACTCGTTGCCGTCCTGCACCGCCCAGAACAGGTCCTTCAGGTCCTGGTAGATCAGCCAGTCGGCGCCGAGCACCTGCTCCACTTCCTTCTCGGTATGGCCGGCGGCGACCAGTTCCGACGCTGCCGGCATGTCGATGCCGTACACGTTCGGATAGCGCACCGGCGGCGCGGCGGAGGCGAAGAACACGTTGCGCGCGCCGGCATCGCGCGCCATCTGGATGATCTGGCGCGAGGTGGTGCCGCGCACGATGGAGTCATCCACCAGCAGCACGTTCTTCTTGCGGAATTCCAGCTCCACCGGATTGAGCTTGCGGCGCACCGATTTCACGCGCTCGCCCTGCCCCGGCATGATGAAGGTGCGGCCGATATAGCGGTTCTTGACGAAGCCCTCGCGGAACGGCACGCCCAGCGCCTCGGCCAGCGCGCTGGCGGCGGTGCGGGCGGTGTCGGGGATGGGAATGACCGCCTCGATGCCGTGGTCCGGACGCTCGCGCAGGATCTTCTCGGCCAGCTTCTGGCCCATGCGCAGGCGCGCCTTGTAGACCGAGACGTTCTCGATCATCGAGTCCGGCCGCGCCAGGTACACGTACTCGAAGATGCACGGCGCATGCGTGGCGCCCTCGGCGCACATGCGGCTGAACAGCTGGCCGTCGACGCTGATGAACACCGCCTCGCCCGGCGCCAGGTCGCGCAGGCGCTTGAAGCCGAGGATGTCCAGCGCCACCGACTCCGACGCCACCGCGTATTCGCGGCCTTCCGCGGTGACGCGCTCGCCCAGCACCAGCGGACGGATGCCGTTGGGATCGCGGAAGGCCAGCAGGCCGTAGCCCAGGATCAGCGCCAGGCAGGCGTAGCCGCCGCGCGCGCGCGCGTGCACCCCGGCCACGGCCTTGAAGATGTGGTCGGGCGTGAGCGCCATGCGGTCCTGGATCTGCAGCTCGTGCGCCAGCACGTTGAGCAGCACTTCGGAATCCGAATCGGTGTTGATGTGGCGGCGGTCGTCCTCGAACATCTCGCGCCGCAGCGTTTCGGTGTTGACCAGGTTGCCGTTGTGCGCGAACGCGATGCCGTAGGGCGAGTTCACGTAGAACGGCTGCGCTTCCGAGGAACCGTCGGAACCGGCGGTGGGATAGCGGCAATGGCCCATGCCGATGCGGCCGCGCAGGCCGGTCATCGCGGTCTGGTTGAACACGTCGCGCACCAGGCCGTTGCCCTTGTGCAGGCGCAGCCGCGCGCCCTCGACGGTGGCGATGCCTGCCGCGTCCTGGCCGCGGTGCTGCAGCACGGTCAAGCCGTCGTAGAGGGCCGATGCCACCTCGGTGGTACCGACGATGCCGATGATTCCGCACATGGTTGTGATGCCTGTAAGTGCTTTAAGGATTCGTTGTCTGGCGCGGGGCGGCTTCCACTGCCTTGGGGTCGCGCGCGGCGCTCATGGCGGCCGGGTCGCGCGGTACCGCGGCGTCCGCGCCGGGCGCGCGCGCTGCGCTGCGGGCCGGTGCGGGCGCCAGGCCCTGCAGTGCCGCCGGCAGGCCTTGCAGCTGGCCTTGCCATTGGCTGGGCAGTTGCGGCAGCTGGCTGGGCAACTGGGTCGGCAGCCGCAGCTCCGGCAGCTTGTCCGGCAGCGACGGCAGCCCGTCCATCGCCGTCGACGGCTGCTGCAGGAAGCGCCGGGCGCTGCTCGGCACCTGCTGGTTCAGCCAGCCGGCCACGCCGGTGAACTGCGGCAGCAAGGCCGACTGCTGCCACCACGGATCGCGCGTCAGCGCGGTGAGGCTCACCAGGAACACGCCTACCGTCACCACCAGCACGCCGCGCGCCAGGCCGAACAGCATGCCCAGCAGGCGATCCGTGCCGCTCAGGCCGGTGCCCTGCACCAGCCTGGCCACCAGGAAGCGCACCACGATGCCCAGCACCAGCACGCCGACGAAGGTGGTGGCATAGCCGGCCGCCAGGCGCGCCGAAGGCAGGCTGATCTTGTTCGCGTACAACTCCGCCACGTGCGGGCCGAAGGTCCAGGTGATCCACGCCGCGGTGACCCAGATCAGCAGGCCCAGCACCTCGGAAATGAGGCCGCGCCACAACCCGATCAAGACCGAGATGCCCAGTACCGCCAGGATGATGTAGTCGGCCCAGTTCATGGCGGCGCTGGCCTCGATGCTCAGGGCGCGGAGACGACGTTGCCGGCGAGGCCGAGCTTGGTCTTGATCTGGTCGCGCACGCGCACCGCGTCGTCGCGCTGGGTCTGCGGGCCGGCGCGCACGCGCCACAGCTGCTTGCCGCTGGCGTTCACGGTGTCGACGTAGCCGTCGAAGCCGTTGGAACGCAGCTTGTCGCGCAACGCGGTGGCGTCGGCCTGGCTGCCCATCGCGGCTACCTGCACCGCCCAGCCGCCCGCGCGGGCGGCGGGCGCAGGCGCGGCGGCGGCCGGCTTGGCGGCGGGCGCCGCCGCGGCCGCGGCCGGAGCGTCGTCCTGCGCCGGCGTGCTGGCGCTGCCTTCGAGGCGGGCCGGGGCACCGGGGATGGTCTGGGTGATCTTCAGGCGCGCGGCCTCGGCGGCGGCGCGGGTGTCGAACGGGCCGGCGGTGACCAGGGTCAGCTGCTTGCCCGCCTGGTTGAGCGGGCGGCTGGACACCGGATAGCCGAGCGCGCGCACGCGCTGGGTCAGGCTTTGCGCGCTGGCAGCGGAAGCGTAGGCGCTGAGATTGAGGGTGTAGCGGCCATGCGCCGCAGTCGCGGCCGGCAGGTCGGCGGCGGGGGCCGGGGTGGCGGCGGGCTTGGTCTGCGCGGGAATCGCCGGCTGCGCGGCCGGCTTCGGCGGCGCGGCGGCCTGGTTCGGGATCACCGGCTGGCCGGGCGCGCCCGGGCGGGTGACCGTGGTCGGCGCCGGCTGCTGGCCGGCGGCAGGGTCGGTCTCGACGTCGCGCGGGCGGTTGGAACCGATCTCCACCGTGGCCAGCTTGTCGGAGCCGGCCGGCGTGGCGGCCTGGCCCGCGGCCGAGGAAGCCGCGGCCGGCGCGGCGGCGGCCGTGCCGGCGGTGGCGGCGCCCGGGGTCAGGCTCATGGTGCGCGTCTGCAGGTCGCGGTCCGGCGCCGGCGGGATGGCCAGGCTGACCGTTTCGTCGCCGCCGGTCTTGGGCGGCGTGCTGGAAAAGAACATCGGCACGAACAGAACCGCCAGCGCGATCAGGACGGCGGCACCCAGCAGACGTGTTTTCAAGACAGGCTCCAAGGCGGCAAAAGCGCAAACACGAAACGGCGGGATTATACCTGACGTGGACGATCACCCATGCGGACGCTTCGATGACCGTTTCGAGCGTTCAGTTCTGCAGCACCGCGGCGGCGACGAAGAACGAACCGAACGCCAGGATGCGCTCGCCCGGAAGTGCCGCCGCACGCGCCGCGGCGAGCGCGCTGCCCACGTCGGCGTGAAGATCGAACGCGGCCGGCGGCAGCGCCATCTGCAATTCCTTGCGCAAGGCCTCCGCCGGCAGGCCGCGCGGCGTATCGCGCTCCAGCCCCGCCAGGTGCCAATGCCCGATGCGCGCGCCCAGCGCGGCGATCACGCCGCCCACGTCCTTGTCCGCCAGCGCGCCGTACACCGCATGCACGCGTCCGCCAGGATGCGCGTCCAGCCATTCGGCCAGCGCGCGCGCCGCCTGCGGGTTGTGGCCGACGTCGACGATCAGCGCCGGATCGCCGCCCAGCGCCTGCAGCCGCGCGGCGACAGCGGCGGTCTTCACGCCTGCGGCCGCGGCTGCCGCGAGTGCGGCGGACGGTATCGGCGCATGCGCACCTTGCGCATGCAGCGCGGCGATCGCTGCCGCCGCATTGGCGTACTGCACCGGAGCGGCCAGCGATGGATCCGGCAGCCCGAACGCCGTGCCGTCGGCATGCCGCCAGGTCCAGCCCTGTGCATGGCGTTCCACCCGGAAATCCACGCCCGCCCGCTCCACCCGCGCGCCGATGGCGGCCAGCGCCTGCAGCAGGCCGGCCGGCGGCGCCGCCTCGCCCACGATCGCCGGGCGGCCGTGGCGGGCGATGCCGGCTTTCTCGCGGCCGATGCTGTCGCGGTCGTTGCCGAGCCAGTCCATATGGTCCAGATCGACGGTGGTGATCACCGCGACGTCGGCGTCGACGATATTGATCGCATCCAGCCGCCCGCCCAGCCCTACCTCCAGCACCGCCGCGTCCAGGTCGGCGCGCGCGAACAGGTCCAGCGCCGCCAGCGTGCCGAATTCGAAATAGGTCAGCGGAATATCGCCGCGCGCCGCTTCGATGCGTTCGAAGCTGTCGACCAGGGCCTGGTCGCCGGCATCCTGGCCGTCGATGCGGATGCGCTCGTTGTAGCGCAGCAGATGCGGCGAGGTGTAGCAGCCCACGCGGCAGCCGGCCGCGCGCAGCATCGCTTCGAGCATGGCCACGGTGGAACCCTTGCCGTTGGTGCCGCCGACGGTGACGATCCAGCGCGCCGGCGCCGGCGCGCCCATGCGCCGCCACACTTCGCGCACGCGCTCCAGGCCCAGCTCGATGCTGCGCGGGTTGACGCTTTCCTGATAGCTCAGCCACTCGGCCAGCGTGCGCGACATACCGGTGTTTCCAGATAGAGAGTCAGGCGTCCAGCGGACGCAGCCAGAAGCGCAACCGGTGGCTGCTCGGCGCGGCGGCGCCGGCTTCCTTCCAGTCCAGTGCGCAGAACATGTCGTCCTGGCGCGCATAGCCGCGCTTGAGCCAGAACGCGTCGTTGGGGCGGTAATCGGCGGGGCGGCGCGGATCGTCGTGCGCGCGTTCCACCGCGCAGAAGGCGGTCAGGCGGAAACCGCCCAGGCGCCGCGCATGCGCTTCGCGTTCGTCGAAGAAGCGGTGGCCCAGGCCCCGGCCGCGATAGGCGGACAGCAAGACCGACTCGCCGAAATAGAACACCTCGTGCAGCGGCCATCCACGTTCGAGAAACGGCCGGTGGAAGGCCTCGCCGTCATCCGCCAGCGGCAGCCCGGTGGAAGCACCCACCACGCGGCCGCCGTCCAGCGCCAGCACGAACACGCTGCGCGGCGAGCGCGCATAGGCGGTGAGGTAGCGCTGCTCGTAATCGGCATCGCCTTCGTACAGATACGGATACTCGCGGAACACCGCGATGCGCAGCCGCGCCAGGTCGCCCAGATAAGGGGCCACCGCCTCGCCGCTGCAGGTGATCACCTCGAGCGCCATGCTCAGCCGCCGACCTGGGCGATCCAGTCGTTGAGGTTGTAGTAGTTGCTGACGCGGGCCAGCTTGCCGTCGCGGACGTCGAAGAACGCCCCGCCCGGCAGCACGTAGCGCTGGCCCCGCGCGGGCGGCAGGCCTTCGTCGTCGGCGAGGTATTCGCCGTGCACCACGTATTCGGCCGCGGCATGCGCGCCGTCGGCGCTGACCATCACCACGATGTCCTTCAGCTGCTCGCGGTAGCTGCGCTCCATGCGGCCGAGAAAGGCCTTGAACGCATCGATGCCGGTCTCGCGGCCGCCCTGGTTGATGTCGTGGGCGACGTCGCCGGCGAGGCAGCCGAGCATGGCGGGCCAGTCGGCGGCATTGAACGCGGCGTAGTAGCGGCGGATCAGGGATTCGGTGGGGGACATGGAGGCTTTGGATTGCGGTTCGTGCGGCAAAGATTAATGCATCGCGCGCCCTACCCCCTCTCCCCTCCGGGGAGAGGGCTGGGGTGAGGGGCCGGGCGGAGCGGTGAGCGAAGGGTCGAAAAGACCTAGGGCTTTTCATTTCTTCGTAGAACCGCCATCGCGAGCACCCGCCCCTCATCTGCCTGCCGGCATCTTCTCCCCGGCGGGGAGAAGAGTTCTATCGATGGGTTTTGCGTAACCCTGCCGATACCAGCCTGCGCAGCACACGCTCCTGCAAACTGCCCTGCCCGATCAATTCCATCCGCACCAGCGCCTCGCCCTCGCCCTCCACCGGCTCCCCCGGCTGGAACAAGGCACGCAGCAACTCCCAGCGCCCGCGCCACGACCCGCTCTTCGACTTCAACCACCCCAGCGCCGGCAACAGCCGCTGTTCCACCTCGGTGAAGTCGCTGCCGAACGGGAAGGCCGGAAACAGGCCGCGGCGCTCCATCGCGCCCAGCGCCTCGCGCAGATGCTCCGGCGTGTTGAGCCGCCACTTCTCCGGAATCTGGAAATCCGGCGACAGCTTGCCCGCCGACTTCGCCTCCGCGCACAGCGCGTCGAGGAAGCGCGCATCGCTGATCGCCAGCATCGCTTCCACGCATTCGTTATCGGACTTGCCGCGCAGGTCCGCCACGCCGTACTCGGTGACGAACAGATCGCGCAGATGCCGCGGAATGGTGCAGTGGCCGTAGTTGAAACGGATATTGGTCTCCACCGTGCCGCGCACCTTGCGGGTGGCGCGCAGCAGCAGGGCGGAACGTCCGTCCGGCAGCTCGTGCGCCATCGCCACGAAGTTGTACTGCCCGCCCACGCCGCTGACCACGCGGCCGTCTTCCAGGCCGTCCGACACCGCCGAGCCCAGCAGGGTCGCCATCATGCAGGTGTTGAAGAAGCGCGCGCCGCGGCGCTGCAGCGAGGCCAGCGCCTGGTGGTTGCCGTACAGCTGGTTGACGTTGGAGACGCGGCACATGTCGATCGCATCGGGATCGGCCGCCTCGGTTTCGTCCAGCCAGCGGTACAGCTCCCGCGTGCCGAGGAAGAACGCGCCGCGCAGGTAATGCCCGCCGGGCGTTTCCGGCGCCAGCCGCCCCGCGGCCGAAGCGCGTTCCAGGCCTAAGTTGTCCCAGCTGCGCCGCCGCAGGATGCCGGCGCGCTGCAGATGCATGAAGCCGTCCATCACCATTTCGCTGGCGCCGTACAGGCCGGTGTCGAACGGCGCCAGCCCGCCGAAGCGTGCGGCCAGCGCGTGGGTGGCTCCGCGCGGATCCAGCGCCACCAGGGCGCGGCGCCAGTGCACGTTGTCGCGCTGGCGCAGCAGCAGCGCATGCACCAGTGCGTCGGACAGCGCGCCGATGCCGATCTGCAGGCAGCCGCCGTCCTTCACCAGCGCGCTGGCGTGCAGGCCCAGCGCGTATTCGGCCAGGTCCACCGGCTGGCGCGGCAGGGCGAACAGCGGGGCGGCGGTTTCCGGCCGCAGTTCCAGGTCGAAGAAGTTTGCTTCCACTTCGGCATGGCCGCTGAGGTACGGCAGATCCGGATGCACCACCGCCACGCACAGCGGCCGCGCGCGGCCGGCGGCCCGGGCCTGGTCGAGGAAATCCAGGGTAAGGTCCGGATTGCACGAAAGGCTGTAGCGCACGCCTTCGGGCGTCTCGCGGCGCGCCACCAGCTGCACCAGCAGATTGATGTCCTGCACCACCAGGTCACGCGCGACGTGCGTGTAGTTCTGGCTGATGTAGTTGCGCTGCGCGCTGCCGGACTGCAGCAGCGCGCCGGACTGCATGTAGAACTCGTGCACCGCCACGTTCGTGGGCAAGGCATTGCGCGCCTGGTCCACGGCGTATTGCGGGTCTTCCGTGTCGAGGCCGAAGTGGCGGTCGAGAAAGGGTTTGGCGAAGCGCTCTTCCAGCCCAGGCTGCGGACGCGGACGGGTCAGCGACAAGGCGGTGTACAGCGTCATGGAGCGCGAGCCGTCGGCCTGGGTCAGCCGGTACAGCGCGTTGAGCAGCCCGTGCGGCTTGCCTAATCCGAGCGGCGCGGCGATGCGCAGATCGGGACCGAGCCGTTCGGCGATGTGCCGTGCGCAGGCTTCCGTGTCGGTACGACATTGCTCTGGCGTCATGGGCGCGGAGCATGCCAAAACGCAGTACATGCTGCATAGCCGGCGCTTTCATGCCCCCTTCACCCGCCGCGGCAGTCACAAGCCATGCCCTACACTGCCGGCATGAACTTCGCCGCGTCCCCGACCTCCCCCACCCGGCGCCTGGCCGAACAGGCGCTCAGCCGCGCCGCCGGCGCGCCGCTGCTGCCGGGCAACCGCATCGACCTGCTGATCGACGCGGCCGTGCATTTCGAAACCTGGCTGGCGGCGATCCGCGGCGCGCGCAAGCGCGTGCTGCTGGAGAACTACATCATCCGCGACGACGAGGTCGGCCGAGCCTTCCGCGACGCGCTGGTGGAGCGCGCCAGCAGCGGGGTGACGGTGGCGGTGGTGTACGACTGGATGGGCTGCCTGGGCCAGTCGCGCGCCAGCTTCTGGGCGCCGCTGCGCGCCGCCGGCGGCCAGGTGCGCAGCTTCAATCCGCCGCAGCTGGGCCAGCCGTTCGGCTGGATCAGCCGCGATCACCGCAAGCTGCTGGTGGTGGACGGCGAAAAAGGTTTCCTGTCCGGCGTGTGCATCAGCCAGAAATGGCTGGGCGACCCGGCGCGCGGCATCGCGCCGTGGCGCGACACCGGCGTGGCGCTGCACGGCCCGGCGGTGGCGGAGCTGGAACTGGCCTTTGCGCAGAGCTGGTCCTGCATCGGCGAGCCGCTGCCGGACTTCCCGCTGGAACCGGTGCAGCCGGCCGGCGAGGTGGCGCTGCGGGTGATCGCCACCCAGCCCTCCACCGCCGGCATGTACCGCATGGACCAGCTGATCGCCGCGATGGCGCGCAAGACGCTGTGGCTGACCGACGCCTACTTCGTCGGCGTGGCGCCCTACGTGCAGGCGCTGGCTTCGGCGGCGAAAGACGGCGTCGACGTGCGCCTGCTGGTGCCGGGCAGCAGCGATATCCCGGTGGTCGCCGGCATGTCGCGTTCCGGCTACCGGCCCCTGCTCAAGGCCGGCATCCGCGTGTTCGAGTGGAACGGCTCGATGCTGCACGCCAAGACCGCGGTGGCCGACGGCCAGTGGGCGCGGGTGGGTTCGTCCAATCTCAATATCGCCAGCTGGCTGAGCAACCGCGAGATCGACGTGGCGGTGGAAGACGCCGCCTTCGCCCAGCAGCTGGCCGCGCAGTACGAGCAGGACCTGGCCAATGCCACCGAGATCGTGCTGACCCCGCGTCCGAACCGCCCGTACAAGGACCGCGTCAGCGCCTCCGCCCGCCGCACCCGCACCGGCCGCATGGGCGGCAGTTCCAGCCGCGCCGCCGCCGGCGCCCTGCGCATCGCCAACACCATGGGCGCCGCGCTCAGCGACCGCCGCGTACTGGGCGACACCGAGACCGGCCCGCTGCTGGCCGGCACCGCCGCGCTGGCGGCGCTGGCGGCGGTGGCGATCCTGTGGCCGGCCGTGGTCGGCTGGCCGATCGCGCTGCTGGCGGCGTGGTTCGCGCTGAACTTCGGCATCCGCGCCTGGCGGGCGCGGCGCAAGCACCAGCGGCGGATCGAGGCGGCGGACGAGCCGGACGCCTGAGCGGGCGAACCCCATGTTGCCGCACCGTTGGGGTTCGCCGGCGGCTCACCCCAACCTACACTTCAACACTTTGCGGCAAGCTCATGACAGCGCGGCAGTTCCTGCGCTAGTCTCCCGCTTTCCATGCCCGCCCCCGACGCTCCCACGCCGCCCTCGCGGCACATCCTTACGCCGAGCACGCTCAACCGGCTGGTGCGCGACCTGCTGGAGGATGCGCTGCCGCTGGTGTGGATCGAGGGCGAGCTGTCGAACGTGGCGCGGCCCGCCTCCGGGCACCTGTACTTCACCCTGAAAGATGCCAACGCCCAGGTGCGTTGCGCCATGTTCCGCCCCAAGGCCATCGGCCTGCGCTTCCGCCCCGCCGACGGCGCCCACGTGCTGGTGCGCGCCCGCGTCGGCCTGTACGAACCGCGTGGCGAATTCCAGTTGGTGGCCGAGCATATGGAGCCGGCCGGCGAAGGCGCCCTGCAGCGCGAGTTCGAACAGCTCAAGGCCAGGCTCGACGCCGAAGGCCTGTTCGACCGCTCGCGCAAGCGCCCCCTGCCCGCCTTCGCCCGCCGCATCGGCGTGATCACCTCCGCCACCGGCGCCGCCGTGCGCGACGTGTTGAGCGTGCTGTCGCGCCGCTGGCCACTGGCCGAAGTGGACGTACTGCCGGTGCCGGTGCAGGGCCGCGAAGCGCCGCCGGCGATCGTCTCGATGCTCCGCCGCGCCTCCGCCAGCGGCCGCTACGACGTGCTCCTGCTGACCCGCGGCGGCGGTTCGCTGGAAGACCTGTGGGCCTTCAACGACGAACAGGTCGCGCGCGCCGTGCACGCCAGCGCCGTGCCGGTGGTGTCGGCCGTCGGCCACGAGGTGGATTTCAGCATCGCCGACTTCGTCGCCGACCTGCGCGCGCCCACGCCTTCCGCCGCCGCCGAACTG
This sequence comes from Dyella marensis, assembly GCF_049532885.1. NCBI lineage: Bacteria > Pseudomonadati > Pseudomonadota > Gammaproteobacteria > Lysobacterales > Rhodanobacteraceae > Dyella > Dyella marensis. The sequence continues at coordinate 1,890,172 of NZ_CP064029.1, read as the reverse complement.
CTGGTCCCCGACGCGCAAGCGCTGGAACGCCACCTGCGCCAGCTGCGCCAGCGCCTGGCCACCCTGCAGCAACGCCGCCTGCACGCCCTGATCCAACGCACCGACCACCTGCTGGCCCGCCTGCAAGCCCAGCGCCCGCAAGCCCGCCTGCAACGCGACCACGAACGCCTGTCCCACCTGCGCCACCGCCTGGTCGTGGCGATGCGCGAAACCCTGCGCGAAGACAGCCGCCGCCTGGAACGCAACCACGCCCGCCTGCTCACCCGCCATCCCCGCCACCGCCTGCCGCTCTACACCCAACAACTCGCACAACAGCAACGCCGCCTGCACCAGGCCATCGCCCGCATCCTCGAACGCCACCGCGCCACCCTGACCCAGACCGGCCGCGCACTGCACGCCATCAGCCCCCTGGCCACCCTCGACCGCGGCTACGCCATCCTGTTCGACGAACAAGGCCACGTCATCCGCTCCGCCGCATCCGTCACGCCGGATGAGCGCGTCCGGGCGAAGCTGGCCGATGGGGAGCTGATGTTGAAGAACGAGGGGCAGCGCTCCTAAGCGCTCACCGCAGGCTTCAACTCCTCGCTCCGCCCGGCCCCTCACCCCGCCCCTCTCCCCGGAGGGGAGAGGGAGAAGTGATGTGGCGCCGCATACAGGAACGAAGAGCAAAAGCTGGCCTCGTTCCTTGAACGTCCTCTCGGCCACGGCACGTTGAAGGACGCGTTACGAAACCGCACTGGTGTTTCGTGTAGACCCAGGTTAATCAGGTTACCGCAGCCGACCACCGCTCCTTCTAGTCGCGTCGCGAGCCTTTGCTCTGAGGCTATTTCTCTTTGGTTACTTTCTCTTTGAGCCAGCAAAGAGAAAGTGACTCGGGCGCCGGCAGGCGTCCGAAATGCCCGCTGCATAAGCGGCCCATTCGCGTCACCGCGAAAATCAAACGATACCGTTACTGGATCCCGGCCTACGCCGGGATGACGAGCAGGTCAGGATGACGCGCAGCAAATAACAGACCCCCAAATTCCATATAACCAAACCCACCCCATCTCACACCTTTTAAACGAGAACGAGCGCATCCTGCCCGGCCATCCCCCCGATGGAACGCGAATGCATGAAAGCAGCAGCGTTATTCGTAAAAGCCCTCGAAGCCGAAGGCGTAAGACGCATCTTCGGCGTCCCCGGCGAAGAAAACCTCGACCTCGTCGAAGCCCTCCGCGACTCCAAGATCGAACTGATCGTCACCCGCCACGAACAAGCCGCCGGCTTCATGGCCGCCACCTGGGGCCGCCTCACCGGCGAAGCCGGCGTAGCGCTGTCCACCCTCGGCCCCGGCGCCACCAACCTGGTCACCGCCGCGGCCTATGCGCAGCTCGGCGCCATGCCGATGATGATGATCACCGGCCAGAAACCCATCCGCACGCACAAGCAGGGCCTGTTCCAGCTGGTCGACGTGGTCGACATGATGCAGCCGTTGACCAAGTACACGCGGCAGATCGTCTCCGCGCCCACCATCCCCGCACGCGTGCGCGAAGCCTTTCGCCGCGCCGAAGAGGAACGCCCCGGCGCCGTGCACCTGGAACTGCCGGAAGACATCGCCCGCGACGAAGTGGACGAAGCCATCCTGCTGCCCACCGAATACGCGCGCCGCCCCTCGCCCGACGACGCCGCGCTGGTGCAGGCCGGCGAGGCCATCACGTCCGCGAAGCACCCGATCCTGATGATCGGCGCCGCCGCCAACCGCCAGCGCACCGCGGTGGCGCTGCGCACCTTCATCGACAAGCTCGGCATCCCGTTCTTCACCACCCAGATGGGCAAGGGCGTGGTCGACGAGGACCACCCGCTGTGGCTGGGCAATGCCGCGCTCTCCGATGGCGACTTCGTGCATCGCGCGATCGACGCCGCCGACGTGATCGTCAACGTCGGCCACGACGTGGTGGAGAAGCCGCCGTTCTTCATGCACAAGGGCCGGCGCACCGTCATCCACATCAACTTCTCCTCGGCGGAAGTGGACACGGTCTATTTCCCGCAGATCGAAGTGGTGGGCGACATCGCGCATACGGTGGAACGCCTGACCGACGCGCTGACCCCGCAGGCGCACTGGAACTTCAAGTACTTCGACAAGGTGCGCGAGGCTTTCCACCGCCAGCTGGCCGAGCACGAGAACGATCCGCGCTTCCCCATCCACCCGGTGCGGCTGGTCGCCGACACGCGCCGCTACATGCCCGACGACGGCGTGCTGTGCCTGGACAACGGCATGTACAAGATCTGGTATGCGCGCTACTACCGCGCCCGCCAGCCCAACACCGTGCTGCTGGACAACGCGCTCGCCACCATGGGCGCCGGCCTGCCCTCGGCCATGGCGGCCAAGCTGGTGTACCCGGAGCGCAAGGTGCTGGCGATCTGCGGCGACGGCGGCTTCATGATGAATGCGCAGGAGCTGGAAACGGCGGTGCGCCTGAAGATGGACCTGGTGATCCTGCTGCTGCGCGACGACGCCTACGGCATGATCCGCTGGAAGCAGGCGGAGATGGGCTACCAGGATTTCGGCATGCAGTTCAGCAACCCGGACTTCGTCAAGTTCGCCGAAGCGCACGGCGCGCATGGCCACCGTCCGCAGAATGCGGACGAGTTCCTGCCCACGCTCAAGCGCGCCTTCGACCAGGGCGGCGTGCACCTGATCGACCTGGCCATCGACTACAGCGACAACCACCGCATCCTCAACGAAGAGATCCGCCGCCTCAGCGCGGCGGTGTGACCGGAGCGCCTGCATGCTTGAGAAAAAATATCCCTACTACCTGGCCAACAAGGCGCAGACCTCCAAGGAATGGATGGACGTGCTGGACAAGTACAGCGGCAAGGTCGCCACGCGCGTGGCGGTGCCGGATGCCAAGGCCACCGAGCAGGCGATCGCCGCCGCGGTGAAGGCCGCCGAGCCGATGCGGCAGTTCAAGCCCTGGGCGCGCCAGGCCGTGCTGCAGCATTGCGTGCAGCGCTTTACCGAGCGGCGCGACGAGCTGGCCTATGCGCTGTGCGTGGAAGCGGGCAAGCCGATCAAGGATTCGGCCGGCGAAGTCACCCGCCTGATCGAAACCTTCGGCATCGCCGCCGAGGAAGCGGTGCGCACCAACGGCGAAACCATCAACCTGGAAATCGCCAGGCGGCTCGATGGCTACCATGGCTATACGAAGCGCGTGCCGCTGGGGCCGGTGTCCTTCATCACGCCGTTCAACTTTCCGCTCAACCTGGTGGCGCACAAGGTGGCGCCGGCCATCGCGGCCGGTTGTCCGTTCGTGCTGAAGCCGGCCGAGCGCACGCCGATCGGCGCGCTGATCATCGGCGAGGTGCTGGCGGAAACCGATCTTCCCAAAGGTGCGTTCTCCATTCTGAACCTCGACGGCAAGCACGCCTCGCCGCTGGTGGAAGACCCCCGCTTCAAGCTGCTGTCCTTCACCGGCAGCCAGATCGGCTGGGACCTGAAGACCCGTGCCGGCCACAAGAAGGTGACGCTGGAACTGGGCGGCAATGCGGCCTGCATCGTCGATGCGGACCAGCAGCCGCGGCTGGACCACGTGATCGAGCGGCTGGTGTTCGGCGCGTTCTATCAGTCGGGCCAGAGCTGCATCAGCGTGCAGCGCATCTACGTGCACGAGAGCCTTTACGACGAGCTGAAGAAACGCCTGGTCGCGGCGGTGAAAAACCTGAAGGCCGGCGATCCGAAAAAGAAGGAAACCTTCCTCGGCCCGATGATCGACGAAGCCGCGGCCGAGCGGCTGCATGGCTGGATCGAGGAAGCGCGCAAGGCCGGCGCCAAGGTCCTGTGCGGCGGCAAGCGCAAGGGACCGATGCTTGAGGCCACCTTGATGGAGGGCGTGCCGCGCGACGCGAAGGTCAACCGGCAGGAAGTGTTCGGGCCGTTCGCGCTGCTGGCGCCGTTCAAGACGCTCGACGAAGCGATCGCGATGACCAACGACTCCGACTACGGCCTGCAGGCGGGCATCTTCACCGACAGCCTGGCTCATGCGATGCGTGCGTGGAACGAGCTGGAACAAGGCGGCGTGATCGTCAACGACGTGCCGAGCTTCCGCGTGGACAATATGCCGTATGGCGGCGTGAAGCTGTCCGGCGCGGGGCGCGAAGGCGTGCGCTATGCGATCGAGGATATGACTGAGATTCGGTTGATGGTGATGAGAGAGAGCTGAAAGACAGAACTCTTCTCCCCTCCGGGGAGAAGATGCCGGCAGGCAGATGAGGGGCGGGGCTTGCCATGTAGGATCGACAGGGCGCTGCTCGCGCTCTCTTCCCGCATCTACGCTCCGCCCGGCCCCTCACCCCAACCCTCTCCCCGGAGGGGAGAGGGAGCAGAAGCGGGTCACGCCACGCTTGCTTCCACCCTCAATCGCACCACATCCCGCAGCGGCGGCGCGCCGAAATGCCGGCTGTATTCGCGGCTGAACTGCGACGGGCTTTCATAGCCCACGCGATGCGCCGCAGTCGCCACGTCGCAGCGCTCCGACAGCAACAGCCGCCGCGCTTCCTGCAGGCGCAGCTGCTTCTGGTACTGCAAGGGACTGACCGCCGTCACCGCGCGAAAGTGGTGATGCAGCGACGAGGTCGACATGTTCACCTGCGCCGCCAGATCGTCGATGCGCAACGGCCGCTGATAGTGCTCGCGCAACCACTGGATGGCGCGGGTGATCTGATGCCCCTGGCTGCCCGCCGTAGCGATCTGCGCCAGGCGCGCGCCCTGCTCTCCCGTCAGCAGGCGATACAGCAGCTCGCGTTCCAGCAGCGGCCCCAGCACCGGCAGATCCTGCGGCGTCTCCAGCAGGCGCACCAGGCGCAGCACCGGATCGAGCAGGTCGCCGGTGACCGGGCTCAGCGCAATGCCGCGCGAGGGAGCCGACGCGCGCGCCGCGCGCACTTCGGGCAGCAGCTCGCGCACGCGCGGCAGGTCGAAACGGATCTTGAGGCAGAGGCAAGGCTCGTCCGGCGCCGCGCGCGACACCTGCGCCAGCACCGGCACGTCCACCGAGGTGAGCAGATAGCGGCCCGGCTCGAACACCAGCGCTTCCTGGCCCAGCACGATCTGCTTGGCGCCGCGCAGGGCGATGCCGAAGCTGGGCTCGTACAGGGTGCAGGTGGGCGTACTGGTGGAGTCGGCGCGGAACACCGTGAGCGAGCCCCACGGCGTGTCGTGGGTGCCCTCGCCGGGGGCGTATCGTTCAATCCGCGCTGTCAATTCCTCGCAACATTCCTGCAGGTGCGGCGGGATCGATTCGTATAAAGGCTTGTGCTGCATGGGCTTGCACCGTATAGCGACAGGCGGATTTTGCCTATTTCTACGGCCGCCGGCGACCTTCCCAAACGACTTTGCAGGATCGGGCAACGATCTCGCAGTATCCGGCTAACCGGGCGCGGGAGCGGCGACTCATACTTTTCAGGTCACCAGCCACCCTAATGACCTAGGAGCACGCCCCCATGGCCCTGACCATCCAAGGCTACGCCGCGCAGTCCGCCACCACCCCGCTGGCACCGCACCGCTTCGAGCGGCGCGATCCGCGCCCGGACGACGTGGTGATCGACATCCTGTATTGCGGCGTCTGCCATTCCGACATCCACCAGGCCCGCAACGAGTGGCACAACAGCATCTATCCGATGGTGCCGGGCCACGAAATCATCGGCCGCGTCAGCGCGGTCGGCGCCGAGGTCAGCAAGTTCAAGGTCGGCGACATGGTCGGCATCGGCTGCATGGTCGACTCCTGCCAGCACTGCGGCGCCTGCCACGCCGGCCTGGAGCAGTACTGCGCCGAAGGCGCCACCTGGACCTACAACGGCATCGACCGCCGCGACGGCATGCCGACCTTCGGCGGCTATTCCGAGCGCATCGTGTCGTCCGACAAGTTCGTGGTGAGCATCTCCGACAAGCTCGACCCCAAGGCCGCCGCACCGCTGCTGTGCGCCGGCATCACCACCTGGTCGCCGCTGCGCCACTGGAAGATCGGCAAGGGCAGCAAGGTCGCCATCGTCGGCCTGGGCGGCCTGGGCCACATGGGGCTGAAGTTCGCCAAGGCGATGGGCGCGGACGTCACCCTGTTCACCCGCACGCCGGACAAGGAAGCCGAAGCGCGCCGCCTGGGCGCCGACCACGTGGTGCTGTCCACCGATCCGGCGCAGATGAAAGCGGTGTCGCGTGCGTTCGACTTCATCCTCGACACCGTGCCCAGCCCGCACGACCTCAACCCCTACCTGGAAACGCTCAACATCGACGGCACGCTGTGCCTGGTCGGCCTGCTCGAACCGATCGAACCGGCGGTGGCCGCGCACAACGTGGTGATCGGCCGCCGCGCGATCGCCGGCTCCGCCATCGGCGGCATCGCCGAGACGCAGGAGATGCTCGATTACTGCGCCGAGCACGGCATCGTGTCGGATATCGAGATGATCGATATCCAGAACATCAACCAGGCGTACGAGCGCATGTTGAAGAGCGATGTGCGGTATCGCTTCGTGATCGACCTTGCTTCGCTGAAAAAAGCGGCCTGAATCCCGCCTCAGCCAGCCCCCTCTCCCCGCCGGGGAGAGGGTTGGGGTGAGGGGGACCTACAGAGCGCTGAAGCGGCAACATCAAAGCAAGCGACGCTTCGTCGATCTTCCTCCGCGAGCACCCGCCCCTCATCCGGCTGCCGCCACCTTCTCCCCGGCGGGGAGAAGGGTTTCATTCTTCAGCGCCCCATCTCTTCGAGCTCCATCCCCTTCGTCTCCCGCACCGCCTTCACCACGAACACCAGCGACACCAGCGCGAACAAGGCATACAAGCCATAGGCGAAGCTGAGCCCCAGCTCCGACAGCGCCGGAAAACTGCTGGTGATGATGAAGTTCGCCACCCACTGCGCAGCCGCGGCCACCGCCAGTGCGATCGCGCGGATGCGGTTGGGGAACATCTCGCCCAGCAGCACCCACACCATCGGGCCCCAGCTCAGACCGAAGAACACCACGTAGGCATTGGCCGCCACCAGCGCCACCATGCCCCACGGCGCCGGCAGGCTCAGCACCGCGCCACTGCCGGTGGCCTGCGAGAAGCACCACGCCATCAGGCCCAGCGTCACCGCCATGCCGGCCGAGCCGATCGCCAACAAAGGTTTACGCCCGATGCGGTCGACCAGGGCGATCGCCACCAGGGTCACCAGCACGTTGACCACCGAGGTCACCACGCTGATCGAAAACGCATCGGACTCGCTGAAACCCACCGAATGCCACAGCGTCGACGAGTAATAAAAGATCACGTTGATGCCGACGAACTGCTGGAACACCGACAGCAGGATGCCCACCCACACCACCGGCAGCAGTCCGGCCATGGAGCCGCGCAGGTCGCGCAGGCCGGGGCGGTATTCGGAACGCAGGCTCTGCGCGATGTCATCGAGCTTGTGGCCGAGCGCCTGCTCGTCGTGCAGGTCGAGCACCTGGCGCAGCACCTGCTTCGCTTCGTCCATGCGCCCCTTGGCCACCAGGTGCCGCGGCGATTCCGGCACGCCCAGCACCAGCGAGCCGTAGATCAGCGCCGGCAGCACCGCCACCAGGAACATCCAGCGCCAGGCCTCCAGGCCCAGCCACAGCTTGTGCGCGGCGCCGCCAGCCGTACCGGCCAGCCACGCATCGCTGAGCAAGGCGGCAAAGATGCCCAGCACGATCGCCAGCTGCTGCAGCGAGCCGAGCCGACCGCGCACATAGGCAGGCGAGACTTCGGCGATATAGGTCGGCGCGATCACCGACGCCACGCCCACGCCGACACCACCGACCAGGCGCCACAGCACCAGGTCCCACACGCCGGTCACCAGTCCCGAACCCACCGCGCTCAAGGCAAGCAACACCGCCGCCACTTGCATGGTGCGCACGCGGCCCCAGCGGTCCGCCAGCGGTCCGGCATACCACGCGCCCAGCGCCGAACCGAGCAGCGCGCACGACACCGCGAAACCGATGCTGCCGGCGCCCAGCCCGAAGCTGCCGCGCACCGCATCCACCGCGCCGTTGATCACCGCGGTATCGAAACCGAACAGAAATCCGCCCAGTGCCGCCGCCGCGGCGATCAGCACCACCCGCGCGGTCGCGCGGCCCTCCCCTTCGACCCTCTCTGCCTTCATGCCGCGGCGCTCCCCTTGCCGTATGTCGGAATCAAAATGCCGGAAACAAACCGGGCCGATTCTGCGTTGCGTGCGTGCGCCGCGTCGATGAATACGTATGCAGCTTTTGCTGCCGCGCAACACGTTTTGCATGCGAATCGAGCCGCCATGCGCGCCACGGCGATGTGCGCCGGTTAAGCTGCGCAGCTTCCCCGTGCATTGGAACGAACCGATGTCGCTGATCGTACTGCTGCTGCTCTGCCTGCTCGCATACCTGGCCCGCCGCAAACGCCCGCGGCTGGCCCGCACCCTGGGTGTGATCGCGTTGCTGCTGGTGTTCGCCGTGGGTTGCGGACCGGTGCCGGGCTGGCTGATGCGCGGATTGCAGGGCGACTACGCCAGCGCGCCCTCGTTCCCGTGGGGCGCGCGCAACGCGATCGTGCTGCTGGGCGCCGGCACCTTCAAGGATCCGGCGCACGGCACGCTGGAGCCGAGCTTCTTCGCCGACGGCCGCATTCTCGCGGCGGTGGCGCAGTACCAGTCATGCCACGCCGCAGGCGGAGATTGCAAAGTGCTGGCGAGCGGCGGCGACGCGCAGGGCAACGGCGCGCCCGAGGCCGCGGTCTATCGCGATGCGCTGGTGCATGCCGGCGTACCCGCCGCCGACGTGCTGGTGGAAGACCGCAGCCTCAGCACCTGGCACAACGCGCAGTACAGCAAGCCAATGCTCGCCGCCTACGCGCCCCAGCGCACCGTGCTGGTCACCTCCGGCCTGCACATGCGCCGCAGCCTGCTGTACTTCGCCCATTTCGGCATCGAGCCGGTACCGGTGCGCGGGGACTTGCTCGAGCCGCTGTGGTCGATCTATCCGCTGTCGTGGAATTTCACGGTGGCGGATGCAGCGCTGCATGAGTATGTGGGGATCGCGCGGTATCACGTGTACAACGCGCTGGGGATGAACGCGCCGAAGGTGAAGTAAATGCTCGCCGGGTGGCGCCAGTCGCAGGAAGCGCGACCGCCGGCTGGCATCATCCCTCCTCCAACCTGCAGGACTCGAAGCCCATGACCACCCTCGTCTTCGTCCACGGCTGGAGCGTCACCAACACCTCCACCTACGGCGCCCTGCCGCAGCGACTGCAGCAGCAGGCTTCCGCGCAAGGCATGGGCGTGCGCATCGCGGACCTGTGGCTGTCCAAGTACGTGAGCTTCGACGACTCGGTGACCATGGCCGACCTGGTGCGCGCCTTCGATCACGCGCTGCGCGACCTGCATCTGGATGGCCCGAGCTTCGCCTGCATCACCCATTCCACCGGTGGACCGCTGGTGCGCGAATGGCTGCGTGCGCAGCGCGAGCGGCCGGGGGTGTACAGCACCATCCGGTTGACGCATCTGGTGATGCTGGCGCCGGCGAATTTCGGTTCGGCCTTGGCGCAATTGGGCAAAGGATTGCTGGGGCGCATGCGCTCCGCCTTCGACGGCGTCGAACCCGGGCAGCGCATTCTCGACTGGCTGGAACTGGGCAGCCCCGAATCGCTGTCGCTCAATGTGGACCACATCCACGGCAGCGATCCCGCGGACCAGGGGCAGTTCCTGTTCGTGCTGACCGGCGACCGCCCCGACCGCGCGATGTACGACCACGTCAACAGCTATACCGGCGAGGATGGCTCCGACGGCGTGGTGCGCATCGCTTCCGCCAACCTCAACGCGGCGCACGCCGTGCTCACCTGCAAGAGCAGCGGCGCGAACGCGGACGTGCTGGGCCTGAACCTGGTGCATGCGCCGCGCACGGCGTTCAAGCTGATTCCCGGCGCGTCCCACTCCGGCGAAACGCAGGGCATCATGACCGCCGCGCCCGCCGCCACCATCGACGCCGTGCTGCGCTGCCTGCACGTGGCGGACCGCGCTGGCTACGCGGCGCTGTGCGCTGCCTTCGAGGCGGAGAACCTGCAGCGCGATGCCGACAAGGTGGAACTGGAACCGGTCGGCCCGTTTCCGCCGCGCGTGCATATCCACGATCCACGCAGCCTGCTGATCGTGCGCCTCGCCGACGAGGCCGGCGAAGCGCTGCCGGATACGCGCTTCCTGCTCGCCGCCGGCACGCCGGCCAATCCGGACTGGATGCCGCGCGGCTTCATGCTCGACCGCCAGGCCAACAGCCGCGCGCCGGCGGTGATTTCGTTCTTCCTCAACTACGCGCTGCTCAACGGCGACTCGCGCGTGGCCGATCCGCGCAACAGCCGGCAGACCTTGCGGCCGGTGGCGGATGGACGCCGTCCATATACCGCGCTGATCCAGCCCACCCTGGTCACGGGGCTGGTGCACCATCTGCCGGCATCGACAGTGGACGACCTGTTCGCCGCGCTGGGCCCGCACCAGACCACCGTGCTGGACGTGGTGCTGCCGCGCAAGGTGCACGAGGGCGTGTTCCGGCTGACCCAAAACCTGGCGCCGGAGGATTTCCGCAAGCCTGACCCGGGCGCCGTGATCGGCTGAAGCAACCCCGCCGGCAGCGTGGCGGCGTTGCATGCGGTGATGACGACCTGCGCACCCGCCCTGCCCGCCGCTTACCCGCGCGGCCGATTTCGCTTACCCTCGCCGGCCATGGATACCGCGGTGGACGAGGACGCGACGCTGATGCTGGCCTACGCGCAGGGCGACCTGGCTGCGTTCGAGGCCCTGTACGCGCGCCATCGCGGCACCTTGTACCGCTTTTTACTGCGGGCCTGCCGCCAGCCTGCGGTGGCCGACGAACTGTTCCAGGAAACCTGGAGCCGCGTGATCGCCGCGCGCGAGCGCTACCAGCCGCAGGCGAAATTCACCACCTGGCTGCTGCAGATCGCGCATAACCTGCTGGTGGACAGCTACCGGCGCAAGCGGCCGACGCTGGACGGCGAAGCGGGCGAGCATGCGATCGCGCAGATGGAAGCGCCGCCGCAGGAGCAGCCCGAGCATGCGCTGTCGGATTTCGAACAGCGCCGCCGCCTGCAGCGCGCCATCGAGCAATTGCCGGACGAGCAGCGCGCCGCCGTACTGCTGCGCCTGGAGCAGGAACTGAGCCTGGAGGAGATCGCCGAGGTCACCGGCGTGGGCCGCGAAACCGTGAAGTCGCGCCTGCGCTATGCCATGAACAAACTGCGCGAGCAGCTGGCCGAATGAATACGCAGCTTCCCCCCGACAACGACAACGATCTCCCCGATAAGGGCAGCCTGCCCGGCGAAGACGAGCTCGGCGCGCTGTACCGCAAGCTCCCGCGCAAGGAGCCCGGCCCCGCGCTCGACGCCGCCGTGCTGCGCGCGGCCGCGCAGGCGATCCGCGCCGACCAGCCGGCGGCGGCCAGCGCGCACGCGCCGAAACGGCCGCGCTGGCCGATCGCGCTGGGCAGCGCGGCGGTGCTGGTGCTCGCGGTGGGACTCGGCTGGCGCATGCGCGACATGCCGGCCAGCGTGCCGGCCGCGCAGCCGGGTGCGGTGACGGTGCAGGAAGCGGCGAAACCGGCGGCTCCCACGGTGGCAGCGGCGCCCGCGCCTGCACCGGCGCCCGAGGTCCAGGGCGAAGTTGCGGAAAGCCCTGTTTCCCTGCCTGAGAAAACCGCGCCGCCGGGCATCGTTGCCGCGAGAGTCCGCCAGGCCGATGCCGTGGCGGCAAAGCGTGCGGCTCTTCCCGCTTCCGCCATGCACAACGCGCCGTTGCAGGAGCGGGCCGCGCTCGCCTCCGCGCCGATGGCCGCGGCACCCGCCCCTGCCGAACAGCCCGCCCCTGCCGAACAGCCCAGGCCCGCCGCAGCTGCCGCCGAGCTGCGCGCCTACGCACCGAAACCGGCCGAGCCTGTCGCCCAGGGCTATGCCGCCGACCAGCAGGCCGCGGACCGCCGCGCCGAAGCCGCAGCGGACGTCATGGCGACACCGGCCGCACCGCCGCCCGCCGACGACACCGCCCGCAACGTCAAGGACACTCCCGCGCAGGAACTGGACAAGATCCGCCGCCTGCTCGCCCGGCGGCATCGCGACGAAGCGCGCCAGCGCCTCGCCGACTTCCACCGCGACCACCCCGACTACACGCTGCCCGACGACCTGCGCACGCTGCTGCTCACGCCATGAGCCTGAGCTATACGCTGGCCGGTCCCTGCCAGCATCTGGAAGACATCAAGAAAAGCCGCTTCCTCGCCCAGGCCGCACCGGTGGATACGCCGGAGGCGGCGCTGGCCTTCGTGCGCCAGGTGAGCGACGCGGCCGCCACGCATAACTGCTGGGCCTACCGCATCGGCCAGGACTACCGCTTCAACGACGACGGCGAACCCGGCGGCACCGCGGGGCGGCCGATCCTGCAGGCGATCGAAGGCCAGGGCATCGACCGCGCGGTGGTGGTGGTCACGCGCTGGTATGGCGGTATCAAGCTCGGGGCGGGCGGGCTGGCGCGGGCTTATGGCGGAACGGCGGCGGAGTGCCTGCGCCTGGCCGAGCGCGTGGCGATCGTCGCGATGGCTCGCCTGGGTTTGCAATGCGAATTCGCGGAGCTGGCGCTGCTGAAGGCGCGGCTGAAGGAGTGCGAGGCGCAGATCGAGGAAGAGCGCTTCGGCACCGCTGGTGTCGAGCTGGTGCTGCGGCTGCCGGAAAGCCGCGTGGCGGAAGCGCAGGCGCGAATTGTCGATATCACGCGCGGGCGCGCGGCGGCACGCCGGCTGGATTGAACGCGGAGCCCCCGTAGGTTGGGGTGAGCCGAAGGCGAATCCCAACAGACCGTACCCGTAATCGCACGCGTTGGGGTTCGCTGCGCTCACCCCAACCTACGCCCACCCCGGGAAAGAATGGGCGCACCGCTCCGCCGGCCCCGGCACACGCTTCGCCGACTGCCCGCAAAACGCCACGAAACAGCGCTTGCCACCGCCTCGAGGCATTCCGAGAATCGCGTGCTTCGCACACCGCACCCTCAATGGACTGAACCTGCCATGCACCGCCTGCCCGGCCTCGACCTGCTGCGCGCCATCGCCATCGTGTGGGTGATGCTGTTCCATTCCTACATTGTCGGTGGCCTGGGCGACTCGTGGAGCTGGCTGGAAAACAACGGCTGGGCCGGTGTGGATCTGTTCTTCGTGCTCAGCGGCTATCTGATCGGTTCGCAGTGGCTCAAGCCGCTGGCCGACGGCAGGCCGCCGGCGTTCGGGCGCTTCTATCTGCGCCGCGCGCTGCGCACCATGCCGGCCTTTTTCGCGGTGCTGGCGGTGTACTTCGCGTTTCCTTCCACGCGCGAGGCACCGGGCATCCAGCCGCTGTGGCAGTTCCTCAGCTACACGGTCAATGTCCTGATCGACTACCGGCACAACCAGGCGTTCTCGCATGTGTGGTCGCTGTGCGTGGAAGAACATTTCTACCTGCTGTTCCCGCTGCTGGCCTGGTGGGTGGCGCGGCGCGGTTCGCTGCGTACGTTCGTGGCGCTGTGCCTGTTGCTGCTGGCCGGCGGCATGGCGCTGCGCGGCTGGCTGTGGCTGCACATGGGCGAGCGGCCGTTCGTCGAGGTGATCTACTACCCGACCTGGAACCGGCTCGACGGACTGCTCGCCGGCGTCGTGCTCGCCACCATGCAGGCCTATCGTCCGGCCTTGTGGGCCGCGCTGCAGGCCCGCGCGAATACCGCGCTGCTCGCGGGCCTCGCGCTTACCGGCATCGCGCTGGCGATCTTCCAGGACCGCGCCGGCATGCTCGCCTCGGTGCTCGGCTATCCGCTGCTTTCGTGGGGCCTGGCCTTGATCGTGGCCGCGGCCACCAGCCCGGCCTGCTGGCTGGGCCGCCAGCGCGTGCCGGGCGCGGGCTGGCTGGCGCTGGTCTCGTACAGCCTCTATCTGGATCACAAGCTGGTGTTTCACGCGGTGCAGGGCTGGCTTGCCGCGCATCCGTCGATCCAGGGCGCGGGCGCGTTCGCAATCTATGCAGCCTGCACGCTGGCCGGCGGCGCGCTGCTGCATTACGCGGTGGAAGCGCCGTTCCTGCGCCTGCGCGACCGCCTGCAGCGCCGCCCCGCCGCGCGCCCGGCGCTGGCGCCGACGTCGGCCGGGGCCTGAGCGCCGACGTTGTCGCAGCATCACCCTTTTTGCCATGGGCATGTGATTGAATCACCGATCCGGACCCCCAATGTCCCAACGGTCCAGACCCGGCGAACCCCATGAGCGAATCCCAGGCGAACGACTCCTCCCCCAAGCGCCGGCTCGGCGCGCTGCGCCAGCTCTGGCCCTTCCTCAAGCCGCATCGCGCACTGGCGATCGGCTGGCTGGTGTTCCTGGCCATCTCCTCCGGCTCCACCCTGGTGCTGCCGATGGCGGTGCGCCACATGATCGACCAGGGTTTCGGCGCCTCCAACGCGGCCACCATCAACCTCACCTTCCTGGGCCTGTTCGGCGTGGCGCTGGTGCTGGCGGCGTCCACCGCGGCGCGCTACTTCTGCATCACCCTGCTGGGCGAGCGCGCGCTGGCCTCGATGCGCTCCAAGCTCTATGGACACGTGATCCGGCTCGACGTCGGCTTCTTCGAGCGCAGCCGCGTCGGTGAACTGATTTCGCGCCTGGGCACCGACACCGAAGTGGTGCAGGCGCTGATCGGCTCGGGCATCTCGGTGGCCCTGCGCAGCATGGTCACCCTGGTCGGCGCGGTAGTGGCGATGGTGTGGACCATCCCGCGCCTGGCCGGTTTCACCGCGCTGGTGATCCCCGCGATGATGCTGCCGATCCTGGTGTTCGGCCGCCGCGTGCGCAAACTCTCGCGCGCCAGCCAGGACCGCCTGGCCGACGCCGCCGCGATCGCCAACGAAACGCTCAACGCCGCGCCCGCGGTGAAGGCCTATGCGCGCGAGGACATCGAGAGCACGCGCTACGGCAGCGCCATCACCCGCGCCCTGGCCACCGCGCGCAAGCGCATCGGCACGCGTTCGCTGCTGACCGCGGCGGTGATCGTGCTGATGTTCGGCGCGATCACCCTGGTGCTGTGGATCGGCGCGCGCGACGTGCTGGCGGGCGACCTCACCCCCGGCCTGCTCAGCCAGTTCGTGCTGTATGCGATTTTCGCGGCCGGCTCGGTCGCCGGCCTGGCGGAAGTGTGGGGCGACGTACTGCGCGCGGGCGGCGCGATGGAGCGCATCGGCGAACTGCTCGGCGAGCACGCGGAAGTGACCAGCCCGGCGCAGCCCCAGCCGCTGCCGAAGCCGGTGAGCGGCGCGCTGCATTTCGAGCACGTGGCCTTCCACTATCCCAGCCGCCCGGATGCGCCGGCGCTGCACGATTTCGAGCTGCGCATCCGCCCCGGCGAGACGGTGGCCCTGGTCGGCCCCTCCGGCGCCGGCAAGAGCACGGTGCTGGCCCTGCTGCTGCGTTTCTACGACCCGCAGCACGGCCGCATCACGCTGGACGGCGTCGACCTGCGCGCCCTGGCGCTGCCGGACCTGCGCGGCGCCATCGCCCTGGTGCCGCAGGAAACGGTGATCTTCAGCGGCACCGCCGCCGACAACATCCGCTTCGGGCGCCAGGACGCCAGCGACGACGAAGTGCGCGAGGCCGCGCGCGCGGCCGAGGCGCACGAGTTCATCAGCGCGCTGGATGGCGGCTATGGCTCGGAGCTGGGCGAGCGCGGCGTGCGCCTGTCGGGCGGACAGCGCCAGCGCGTGGCGATTGCGCGCGCGATCCTGCGCGACGCGCCGCTGCTGTTGCTGGACGAGGCGACCTCGGCGCTGGATGCGCAGTCCGAGGCGGCGATCCAGCAGGCGCTGGAGCGGCTGGAGAAGGGACGCACCACGCTGGTGATCGCGCATCGCCTGGCCACCGTGCAGCGCGCCGACCGCATCGTGGTGATGGATGGCGGGCGCATCGTGGCGCAGGGCACGCATGAGAGCCTGCTGGCGGAAGGCGGGCTGTATGCGGAGCTGGCGAAGCTGCAGTTTGCGGCATAGCCACCTACTGGACCCTTCTCCCCGCCGGGGAGAAGGTGGCGGCAGCCGGATGAGGGGCGGGTGCTAGCGACGGAAGATCGACGAAGCGTTGCTCGTGTTTAAGCAGCCGCATCTGCGCTCCGTAGGTCCCCCTCACCCCAGCCCTCTCCCCGGAGGGGAGAGGGGGTAACGGCGCGTCACCCTTGCAGCGCGGCGACCAGCGCGCGCACCTGCTCCACGTCGCTGCGGATCTCGCCGCCTTCCATATCGTGCAGTTCCGGGCGCTGGTGCCGCATGCCGGAAGGCAGCTGGCGCTTGGCCGATGCATGCAGTTCGGTGGCACCGGTCGCTTGCGCCAGCGCAGCGATGTTCTGCGGCGTCACGCCCGCTCCCGGCATCACCGCGATGCAGCCGTCCGACCGCTCCACCAGCCGGCGGATCAGCGGCGCGCCATCCATTGCGCTGGCCCGCGCGCCCGACGTCAGCACCCGCTCGCAACCGAGCGCGATCACGTCTTCCAGTGCCTGCTCCGGATCCGCCGTGAGATCGAATGCGCGATGGAAGGTCACCCCCATCCCGCCCGCGGCGCGCACCAGCGGCTTGCAGCGCTCGCTGTCGACGCGGCCGTCCGCATCGAGCACGCCGATCACCACGCCATCGCAGCCGAGCGCGGCGCAGGTGTCGATATCACGCTGCATCATTTCGCATTCGACGTCGCTGTAGAGAAAGTCGCCCGCGCGCGGACGCACCAGCACGTACAGCGGAATATGCAGGCGCTCGCGCACCATCGCGACCAGGCCGGCGGACGGCGTGAGTCCGCCCAGTTCCAGGCCGGTGCACAGTTCCACGCGCCCCGCGCCGCCTTCCTGCGCGGCCAGCGCGGAGGCGACCGAATTGGCCGCCACTTCGAGCACGTAGCGGCCAGCCATCAGTACACGCTCCTGGACGGGAACAGCGCGTCCTGCTTGCCGCCGTCGCACACGGCGTAGCTGAAACCGGACTGGATCGCGAACGCGCCCACGTCGCCCTCGCGGTTGATGGCGAGGAAACCCACCTGCAGATCCTTCGAAGCCTGCGGGCGCTTCTTGACGATGCGCATCACCGCTTCCTCGCAGGCCTGCTGCGGCGAGCGGCCCTGGCGCATCAGTTCCACCACCAGGAAGCTGCCGGCGTTGCGGATCACTTCCTCGCCCACGCCGGTGGAGGTGGCGCCGCCGACGTCGCCGTCGACATACAGGCCCGCGCCGATGATCGGGCTGTCGCCGACGCGGCCACGCAGTTTCCAGGCCATGCCGCTGGTGGTGCAGGCGCCGGCCAGGCGGCCCTGCGCGTCGATGGCGAGCATGCCGATGGTGTCGTGGTTGTCCTTGCCGCCGGCACCCTTGCCGTAGTCGCGCACTTCGCTGTTGGCGCTGGGCTGGTAGTGGGCGGTCTTCAGCCACTCGTGCCAGGCTTTTTCCGATTCCGGGGTGAGCAGCTTTTCCTTCTTGAAGCCCTGCTCGATCGCAAACTGCTGAGCGCCCTCGCCCACCAGCAGCACGTGCGGGGTGCGTTCCATCACGCGGCGCGCGACCTGGATCGGATGGGCGATGCCTTCCAGCGCGGCGACCGCGCCGCAGCTGCCGTCGCCGTCCATGATGCTGGCGTCGAGGCTGACGTGGCCGTCGCGGTCCGGATAGCCGGCGCGGCCCACGCTGTGATTCTTGAGATCCGCCTCCGGGATCATCACCCCGGCCTCCACCGCGTCCAGCGCGCGGCCGCCCTTGGCCAGCACCGCCCAGGCGGCGAGATTGGCGGGCACGCCGAAGTCCCAGGTGGAGATCACCCGCGGCTTGCGGCCGCCGCTGACGCCGCCGGTGTTGGCCCCGGCCGCTGCCGGCGCGATGCGGGAAGCCAGCGCCGCGGCGGTGACGCCCAGTGCTGCGGTCTTGAGAAAGCGGCGGCGGTCGGCCATCGGGGCGTCTCCAGGCAGAGGGGAAAAATGGTCGCCCGAGAGTACAGGCGAACGCCCGCGGCCGGCATGGTCCGGCCGCGGGACTTTACCGGTCAGAAGTCGTAACTCACGCCGAAACGCACGTAGCGCGGCGACTCCGCCACTTTCACCGTGTCGTACAGGTCGTTGAGCTTGTCCGGCGTATTGCTGCTGTTGTAGCGCGTGTACAGCACCAGCGGACGCTGCTGGTTGAGCACATTGAACACGCTTACATTGAACGCCAGCTTGTGGTCCGCGAAAGCCGGGCGGTAGGTGACGTTGAGGTCGACGCGGTAGGTCCACGGCAGGTCGCCCATCGAGCCGGGCACCGAGGGCTTGCCGTTGCACCAGTGGTAGTACGAGCCGTAGCCGTCGGGCTGCGACTGGTCGGTGCCGTAGAAGCCCAGGCAGTTGTGCGGGCCGCCGGAGGACAGGTTGGCCACGCCGGAGACCATCCATTCCGGCGAGATGCGGTACACGCCGTAGGCCTTGATCTGGTGCGTGCGGTTGTTGCCGAGCACGCCGTTGGCGCGGTCCATCACGTACGAGTTATCCCAGTCCTGGGTTACGCCCACCGAGTCGTTGCCGCGCGACACCTGCAGCAGGCCTTCGGAATTGCCGTAGCTGCGCGAGAACACGTAGCTGATGCGGCCGCCCCAGTTGTCCTTGCCCAGCGGATGCTCCAGGAAGGCCTCCAGCGCGTAGTACTTGCGCTTCGGTCCCTGCGCGAAACCCCAGTCGCCATTGCTCATCGGCACGCGCACATAGCCTTGCGTGGTGAGCACGTCGAAGTCGTTGGTCTTGCCGGGATTGAAGATGTAGCAGGCGCCACGGTTGGCGGTGATCTGGTCGTCGGTGAGGTTGTACATCGCCTTGGTCTTGGCGATGAGCAGGTTGGAGCTGTCGCAGACGTCGTCGGAGATCTGCCGCAGCACGCGGAAGGTGCCCTTCACGCCGGTGATCCACTCCGGCGTGATCGCCTTGGTGGCGCCCAGGATGAACTCGTCCTGGTATTCCGCGCCCAGGTTGGTGGAGGCCACCGTGCGCGGATCGGGCGCCTGGCCGGTATGGCCGTTGACGTCGTAGTAGCCGAACGGCGTCAGGCCGGTGGGCATGCCGTTGGAGTCGATGCCGGTATAGGTGTAGTAGCTGCGGTTCCAGGCGTAGCCGGTGGCGCCGTCGTACGCGGTGTTGTTGTTGATCGCCAGGTAGTAGCGGCCGGCGTTGCCGTAGACCTTCAGGCTGGCGTCGCCGTACACGTCCCAGCTGAAGCCCAGGCGCGGCGACCAGTTATGGTTCTGCGAAGTGAATTTCTGCCCGCTGTTGTTGTAGTTGGCGAAGGCGTCGTTGCGCAGGCCGATGTTGAGCAGGAAGCGGTCGGTCACCTGCCAGGTGTCTTCGATGTACTGCGCGTGCTCCACGGTCTTGACGCCGGCCGCGCCGGTGACCACTTCCTTCATCACGTAGTAGCCGTTGCCGCCCGGCGCGCCGATGCCGTTGGCCGGGTCGACCGGCGCGCTGGCGTCGTTGTTGTGCGCATAGGTCCAGGTCAGGCTGTTGCTGCCCTGGTCGATGGTGCGCGGGGTCTGGTCGTCGATGCCGGCATTGAGCTTGTGGTCGCCCAGGCGCCATTCCAGGTCGATGCGCAGATTGGTGTTCTGCGACCCCTGGGTGGGCGCCGGCACCGAGAACGTCGACTGCGTATTGCCGATCGGACGGCCGCCGGTGAGCGCGAGGTTCTGGTCCTGGATGTTCTGCAGGTACGGCAGGTTCGGGTCGTAGCTGACCGGCGCCGAATAGTCGTGCAGGCGCATCTTGCCGTACATCGCGCTCAGCGTGATGTTGTCGGCGAGATAGCCGGTGTACTTGACGATGTAGGCATCGCCGCCGGTCTTGGTGCGGTCGGAGTACGACTGGAAGGCGCCCGCGCGGTGCGTGTCGTAGTCGAACGCGTAGTTGCTGCCGGAACCGTGCTGCTCGCTCTGGATGCCGGTGAGTTCGAGCAGGTGGTTGTCGGTGATGTTCCAGTTGAGCTTGGCGTACCACTTCGGCGTGCGGTAGCTGTAGTTGCTGCGCGAGGGGCTGCTGGCGTCGCTGGTGGAGGTGTTGCTGCCCTGCTCCTTGTCGGCCTCGGCGGCGACGAAGAAGTACAGGCGGTCCTTGATCAGCGGGCCGCCGACGTAGGCGCTGTAGGTGGTGCGCCAGGATTTGTCGTCCTGGCGGTACTGGTACAGCTTGCCGGCGTAGCGGTTGCGCGCGTAGACGATGTCGTCCGGCGAGGACATCAGCGAGCGCGGCGTCCACTGCGCCTGCGCGCCGAAATGCCACTCGTTGGTGCCACTCTTGCCCACCTGGCTCAACACGCCACCGTCGGAGCGGCCGTACATCGAGCTGTAGCCGCCGGTCAGCACTTCCTGCTGGTCGATCGCGCCGTAGGGCAGCTGCAGCGCGCCCTGGCCCTTGTACGGGTCGGTCGTGTTGAAGCCGTTGATGTAGTACGCGTTCTCCGCGCCGGACGCGCCGCCGAAGGAGACCAGGTCGCCGCCGCCGCCGATGCGGCTGGTGAAGTTGGACCCGGAAGTGACCGTGCCCGGCGCCAGCAGGGCGATGTCCTCGGCGGTGCGCGACAGCGGCAGCGCGTCCAGCTGCTGCGCGGTGATCACGGTGCGCGAATCCACGCTGCTCACGTCGATCGGCGGCAGCGCGCTGGCGGTGACCTGCACGCCCTGCAGATTGGTGGCGCCCGCCGCGGCGGTGCCGGCGAAATCGACCTGGGTGCCGCTGCTGACGCGCAGCGAAACCTGGTCGCGCGTGGCCACCACGGCGCCCTGCCGTTCCAGCATCACCTTGTAGTTGCCCACCGGCAGCGCGCCGGCCTGGTAGCGGCCGTCCGCGCCGACCGGGATGCGGCGCGACACACCGTTGTCGCCCTGCACGATCACCGTGCTGCCGGCGGCATCGCTGCCAGCATTGCCGAAGATCGAACCGGTGGTCGCCTGCGCGAAGACCGTGCCGCTCAGGGCCAGGCCCAGCACGCACGCCAGGATATTGCGGGACAGCTCGTGCCCCCGATGCTTGCTTGCCAACATGCCTTCACCTCCCAATGAATGTTGTTGTCAGGTCCCGTCCACGCGATCGGCGGCGGGCTTGGTTCGCTGCGCGGGCGCCGGGCCCGCGCCTTTCAGGCCTCGTCGCGCGCGGCCAGGCCGGCCGCGCCCAGCACGCCCAGGCGGCCGTGTTCGATCAGCCGCACGGGTACGCCGGCGAGGAACCCGCGCATCACGCCCTTGTTGAAGAAGCGCTCGCGGAACGCGCTTCGCGGCAGGAATTCGCGCAGTTGCGGCAGGATGCCGCCGGCCAGGTACACGCCGCCGGAGGCCTTGAACAGCACGGCCAGGTCACCGACGAAACCGCCGAGCATGGCGCAGAAGATGTGCAGGGTGTCGAGCGCGAGCGCATCGCCGCCGTCGAGCGCGGCGGCGCTGATCTGTTCGGGCTGCGTGTGGATCGCCGGCAACCCGTCCAGTTCGGCAACGGCGCGGTAGAGATTGACCAGGCCCGGGCCGGACAGCGCGTGGCCGGTGTGCACGTAGTCGCGGCCGCGCCCGAGCAGCCGCAGCAGGGCCATCTCGCGCTCGTTGCCCGGCGCCAGCGCCACGTGGCCGCCTTCGCTGGGCAGCACGGTGGCGCCGTTCCCGTCCGGCAGCAGCAGCGCGCAGCCCAGGCCGGTGCCGGGGCCGACCACCGCGACGGGGCCGGCGGCCGCGGGCGCGTCGATCACCGCCAGGCTTTCGCCGGCGCCGAGATATTGCGTGGCATAGGCCAGCGCCTCGAAATCGTTGACCACACGCAGGCTGCGCAGGCGCAGGCGTTCGCGCAGCTCGGCCAGGCGCACGGGCCAGCGCAGGTTTTCCGCCACCAGTTCACCGTCGCGCACATAGCCGGCGACGGCGATGGCGGCTTCGTCCACGGCATGGCCGGGATGGCGGGCGAGGAAGTCGGCGAAGATCTCGGCCAGGCCCGGCCAGTCGGCGCCCGCATAGCGCTCGTAGGCCAGCACGCCGCCGGCGCCGGCCGGCGCCGCGGCATCGACCAGGCCGATGCGCGCATGCGTGCCGCCCACGTCCGCCGCCAGCATCACCCGCGGCTCAGGCGCCACGGCTCCCCACGCACGATCCCGCATCGATGCTCCCCGTCATTGCTCCGACACGGCGGTGCCGTGTCGCTGTCATCGGATCGATGCTAAGGCGGAATGGTAACGTTATCAACGGTTGCTGGAGATACGGCCGAGGCTCGGCCGTGCGCTGGGTCACAACCATCCGCGCTGGTCGCTTACTCCTTATATATATGGAGTAATGCGTCATCCCGGGCGGCGCCGGCGGCCTGAAGCGGGATCCTTGCCGCCCACGCCGCGCGGCGCGAACGTCGATTCGATCCGCCTCATTCTTGGTAACGCTACCTGCGATGGCCGCATGGAACGGAAGTCGCGTCGCCCGCGCGCCGCCGCTTGGGCTAGGATGGAACGTCGCCGCCAGGGGGAGCGTTGCGTTGCGTAGGCCCACGATCAAAGACGTCGCCAGCCTTGCCGGCGTGTCGCCCATGACGGTGTCGCGCGTGATCAATCTCGAGCCGACCGTGCATGCCGACACCGTGCAGAAAGTGCGCCGCGCGATCGAGACCCTGCACTACCGCCCCGACGCCACCGCGCGCAGCCTGCGCGGCACCCGCTCGTTCACCATCGCCCTGGTCTACGACGACAACCCCAACGCCAACTACATCCTCAGCCTGCAGAACGGCGTGCTCGGCGCCTGCCGCGAGCGCGGCTACGAGCTGCTGATCTATCCCTGCGACCCGCGCTCGCCGCGCCTGGTCGACGAACTGTCCCTGCTGGCCAAGAACGCGCGCCTGGCCGGGCTGGTGCTGACCCCGCCGATGTCGGAGAACGCCCGCCTGCTGGCCAAGCTCAAGGCCAACGACGTGGCCTATGCGCGGATCATCGCCGCGCGCGGCGACCCGAAGGACGGCGCGCCCTGCGTCTACGTCGACGACCACAAGGCGGCGTACGCGATCACCGCCTACCTGATCCAGCTCGGCCACACCGCCATCGCCTTCCTGTGGGGCGACCCGCACTACCGCTCCAGCCCGGAGCGCTACGAGGGCTATGCGGACGCGATGAAGGAGCACGGCATTCCCGTGCGCAAGAAATACGTGCTGGAAGGCACCTACACCTTCGAGGACGGCTTCCGCCGCGCACGCAAGCTGCTGGCCGGCAAGGACGCGCCCAGCGCGATCTTCGGCAGCAACGATGAGATCGCCGCCGGCGCGCTCGCCGCCGCGCGCTCGGCGGGGCTGGACGTGCCGTGGGACCTTTCCATCGCCGGCTTCGAGGACAACCCGTTCTCGCGCCAGGCCTGGCCCGCGCTCACCACCGCCAGCCAGTCGACCAGCGAGATCGGCCGGCATGCGGCCTCGCGCCTGCTGGAGCAGCTGCAGAAGGGCACCCTGCCCGGCAGCGAGCGCTTCGTGCCGGAGCTGGTGATCCGCGGCTCCACCGCGCCGCCGCGGACGGAACGCCGCGCGCCGGCCGCAGCCGGCGCATAAAAAAATCCCGCATCTTGCGATGCGGGATTCTTTCTATCTAACCGGTGGCCGACGCAACGCCGGCGCGGCGGATCAGCCTGCGATCTCGACGCCCGAAGCCTGGGCACCCTTCGGGCCCTGAGTCACTTCGAACTTCACGCGCTGGCCTTCCTGCAGGCTGCGAAAGCCCTTGGAGTTGATCGCCGAAAAGTGGACGAACACGTCCTCCCCACCGTCCTCAGGCGCGATGAAACCAAAGCCCTTGGCGTCGTTGAACCACTTGACCGTACCGAAACGCATTGCGTGAACCTCTGAATCATGGATTGGATGCACCATGGCTTCCTGCAGAACCACCACAACCCCTTGGTTCGCCGCCCCTGGCACGGGCGGAAGTATCAACATGTTTCAGGTCAAAGCGCAATATGCGGGTGCGTATAGCGCGGACGGGGTAGGCCGGACTGCTCAAGCTTTGAGCAAGGCTTCGAGAATCCGGGGCACTTCCGCGGTCGCTGCCTTAAGGTGCGCGAAAATCTCGTCAATGCTGATCTCGGCCTCGTCGCCGCAGCCGGCGGCGAAATTCGCCACCAGGGCCAGGCAGGCGTAAGCCAGTTCCAGCTCGCGCGCCAGGGCGGCTTCGGGCATGCCGGTCATGCCGACCAGGTCGCAGCCGTCGCGCTTCATGCGCGCGATCTCGGCGCGCGTCTCCAGGCGCGGCCCCTGGGTGGCGCCGTAGCAGCCGCCATCGATCACCGCGATGCCGGCCTGCCCCGCCGCATCCACCAGCCGGCGGCGCAGCGCCCCGGTGTACGGCTCGCTGAAGTCGATGTGCTTTACCTCGGCGCCTTCGACGTCGCAGAAGCTGGTGTAGCGGCCGTGCGTGTAGTCGATGACCTGGTCCGGCACCACGATGGCGCGCGGCCCCATATCGTCGCGGATGCCGCCGACGGCATTGACGCCGATCACAGTTCGCGCACCGAGCGAATGCAGCGCCCACAAATTGGCACGGTAATTGACGCGATGCGGCGGCACGCCGTGGCTCTCGCCGTGGCGCGCCAGGAAGGCCACGCGCTTGCCGGCGAAGTCGCCGATCACCACGTCGGCCGAGGTCTTGCCGTAAGGGGTGTCGACGCCGTGGCGCGTGGTGTTCTCAAGGCCCGGGAAGCTGTAGAGGCCGCTGCCGCCGATGACGGCCAGATCGATAGTCACGGTGAGGTCTTCCTTCGTTTCGTACGGCGTAGGTTGGGGTGAGCGCAAGCGAACCCCAGCGCGGGGGTTGGCAGCCAGGGGCAACATTGGGGTTCGCTTGCGCTCACCCCGACCTGCCCGTCTCTGCCGCCAGCCGCGTGGCGAAAGCCTGCAGGTGGCGCGCCAGCGCCTCGCGCGTGCGCTCGTCGGCAAGCTGCCCGTCGATGATCTTGGTGTGCGCCTGGAACACCAGCACGTCGCCCTGCGGCTCGGTGCGCGCGCCGGCGCGGCGCAGCACCAGGCGCAGCGAGTCCTGCGCGCGCACGGTGCCGGTGGCGCCGGGGCTGGCGCCGACGATGCAGACGAGCTTGCCGGCCAGCACCGCGGCCTTGCGCTCATGGCCGGGCCGCGAGATCCAGTCGATCGCGTTCTTCAGCACGCCGCTGATGCCGCCGTTGTATTCCGGGCAGGCCAGCAGCAGGCCGTCGGCCGCCTCGACCGCGTCCTTCAAGGCCTTGACCGGCGCGGGGTCGCCCTGCTCTTCCACGTCCTGGTCGAACAGCGGGATGTCGTGCAGGCGGTGCACGCCGATGGCCATGCCGGCCGGCGCGAGCTGCTGCGCGGCGTGCAGCAGCGCGGTGTTGAACGAAGCGGCGCGCAGGCTGCCGGAGATGCCGAGAATGTTCACGCGTTTCCCTTGCGGCGCCGCTCAGCGCAGCGCGTAGATGCCGGGCAGGTTGCGGCCCTGCTCGTAGTAGTCCATGCCGAAGCCGAACACGTAGCGGTCCGGCAGCTCCACGCCGTTGAAGTCGGCGGCGATGCCTTCGACCAGGCGGTCGTGCTGCTTGCTGCACAGCGAGACCACCAGCACGCGGCGCGCGCCGCGGCGCAGGCAGTCGTCGCGCACGGCCTTGAGGGTGTGGCCTTCGTCGAGGATGTCGTCGACCAGCAGCACGGTGCGGTCCACCAGCGACACCTGCGGCTCGCGCAGCCAGTGCAGCTCGTTGCCGGTGGTGGCGCCGCGGTAGCGGGTGGCGTGCACGTAGTCGAACTCGACGTCGGTGCGGATCGCCAGCGCCAGATGCCCGCCGAACACCAGCGCCCCGTTCATCACGGTGAGGAACACCGCGCGCTCGCCGTCGAGCGCGGCGTCGATGCGCCGGCCCATGTCGGCGATCACGCCTTCCAGCGTGGCGCGGTCGAACAGCAGGTCGGCGTTGGCCAGGGCGTCGGCCAGCGGGGGAATGGTGCGGGTCGCGTCGGTGCTCATGCCTTGCCTTCCTCGGCGTCCAGCGCCGTGATGCGCGCGATGAAACGCTCGCGCTGCGGGTTGTCGGTCAGTCCTTCCCAGGTGGCGCCCAGCGCGCCGCGCAGCGCGGCCAGGCGCTCCGGCGCGGCGGCGGCGCGGCCCCGCACGGCGGCGATGGCCTCGTCCACCACGTCGGGGAAGCAGGCCAGCACCAGGTCGCAGCCGGCGTCCAGGTGCGCGGCCACGCGGGCGGCCGCGCCGCCGGCCGCGCCGGCGGCGGCCATGCTGATGTCGTCGCTGATCACCGCGCCGCGGAAACCCAGCTCGCCGCGCAGCACCTGCTGGATCCACACCGTGGAGAAACCGGCCGGCTGCCCGTCGACGGCCGGATAGACCACGTGGGCCATCATCACCGCCTCGACCCGCGCCTCGATGCCTTCGGCGAACGGGTGCAGGTCCTCGCGGCGGATCTGCTCCAGCGGGCGCGGATCCACCGCCGCCGCCTTGTGCGTGTCCACCGCCACCGAGCCATGCCCGGGAAAGTGCTTGAGCACCGCCGCCATGCCGCCCAGGTGCATGCCGCGCACGTAGGCCTGGCCCAGTTCGGCGGCCACCGCGGGGTTGGCGTGGAAGGCGCGCGTGCCGATGGCGGCATTGCCGCGGGCCAGGTCCACCACCGGCGCGAAGCTGAAATCCACGCCGATCGCGCGCATCTCGCTGGCCATCACCCAGGCGTGTTCCTCGGCCAGGCGGACCGCCTCGTCGGGGTTGCGCTCATACACCGCGCCGATGCGCGCCAGCGCCGGCAGGCGGGTGAAGCCGTCGCGGAAGCGCTGCACCGGGCCGCCTTCCTGGTCGACCGCGACGAGGAAGTCCTCGCCGGCCACCTCGCGGATCGCTTCGATCAGCGCGCTCACCTGCTCGCGCGAGGCGAAGTTGCGCGCGAACAGCAGCACGCCGGACACGCCCGGCGCCACCAGCTGGCGGCGCTCGCCTTCGCTCAGTTCCAGTCCGGCCAGGCCGATCATCAGCATCAGGCTTGCTCCTCCGCGTCGTCGGCAGCGCGTTCGGCCGCGGTCCACCGCGCGTACGGATGCTCGATCAGGTTGACGTTGTAGTAGCGCGCCAGCGCGCTCACCTCGCGCCCCAGCCAGGCGGGACGGGGGAACGGCGCGTCCGGCGCGTCGAGCTCCACTTCGGCGACCACCAGGCCGGCGTTGTCGCCCAGGAATTCGTCGATCTCGAACGTTACGCCGTCCACGGTGACGAGGTGACGAAACTTCTCCAGCACGCCGCCGCACAGGCGCGCCAGCAGGGCCTCGGCGTCGGCTACCGGAATGGGGTATTCGAATTCGGCCCGCTGGATGCCCAGCTCCGCCGACTTGATGTTGAGCCAGGCCCGCTCGCCGGCGATGCGCGCGCGCACCGAGGCGCGCGCCAGCCCCGCGCGCAGCGCTTCGGCGCCGACCAGATAGCCCTGGGCGATGCGTTCGCTGCTGCCCGCCTGCGCGCGCCAGCCGTCGCCGCGCAGAAGAAACTTGCGTTCGATCTCCACGCCCATGGCGTCAGCCGCGCTCGAACAGGGCGATGGATTCCACGTGCGCGGTGTGCGGGAACATGTCCATCACGCCGGCGGCGCTGAGCCTGAAGCCGTGCTTCTGCACCAGGATGCCGGCGTCGCGCGCCAGCGAGCCGGGGTGGCAGGACACGTAGACGATGCGCTGCGTCTCGCGGTGCGGCAGGTACTCCAGCACCTTGTCCGCGCCGGCGCGCGGCGGATCGAGCAGCAGCTTGTCCCAGGCCTGGCGCGCCCACGGCGCGTCGCGCTGGTCGTCGAACAGGTTGGCGACTTCGAAGCGCGCGTTGCCGAGGCCATTGCGCATGGCGTTCTGCGCCGCGCGCTCGACCAGGCCGTGCTCGCCTTCCACGCCGACCACCTCGGCCACGCGGCGGGCGATCGGCAGGGTGAAGTTGCCGAGGCCGCAGAACAGGTCCAGCACGCGGTCGGTAGGCTGCGGATCGAGCAGCTCCAACGCGCGCGCCATCATGCGGCGGTTCATGCCGGCGTTGACCTGCACGAAGTCCAGCGGACGGAATTCCAGCTCCACGTCGGGCACGCCCTCGCCCGCCTCGACGCGGAAGGCCAGGCGCGGCTGCTCCGGCCACAGCGGATGCACGCTGCTGATACCGCCGGGCTGCAGGTAGATGGCGAAAGCGTGGGCCTGGGCGAAGGCCGTCAGCTTGGCCAGGTCCGAGTCGCTCAGCGGCTTGAGATGGCGGAACACCAGGGCGACGGTGTCGTCGCCCGCGGCGAATTCGATCTGCGCGATATCGCCGGCGGCTTCCAGCGACCCGACCAGTTCGCCGAGCAGGCCGATCTTCGGCCCCAGCGCCGGATGCACCACTTCGCACTGCTCGATGTCGGCGACGAAGCGCGGGTTGTCTTCTTCGCGGAAACCGACCAGCACGCGGCCCTTCTTCACCACGTTGCGTACCGACAGGCGGCCCTTGCGGCGATACGCCCAAGGCTGGTCGGTGAGCGGCGGCAGCCACGCGGCCGGCGCCACCTTGCCGATGCGCTCGAAGTTCTCGGCCAGCACGCGCTGCTTGGCGGCGATCTGCGACTCGGCATCCAGGTGCTGCAGCGCGCAGCCGCTGCACTGGCCGTAGTGGCGGCAGCGCGGTTCGACGCGGTGCGGCGAGCGCGTGCGCAGCTCCACCACTTCGGCTTCGTCGAAGCTGCGGTGGCGGCGGCGGATGCGCAGCAGCACCTCTTCGCCGGGCAAGGCGCCGGAGACGAATACGGCCTTGCCGTCGATGCGGGCGACGCCGCGGCCATCGTGGCTCAGATCGGTGATGGTGGCTTCGAACTCTTTCATCGTGACCCTGAAGCAAGCGCGCCCGGATCATGCGGTCCGGGCGGCGCGGAAAAAAACAGATGAAGCGCGCGGAGAGTTACTTCTGCTTCCAGGCGCCCGAGGGGTCCTGATAATACCAGCCGGACCGGGCCCGCTCGATCCAGCCCTTGGCGAAGGTGGCGCGGATCTGCGCTTCCCACTCCGGATGGCCGTTGGCATTGGCCACTTCGCGGTACAGCGCGCTGCGGTCGCGGTTCTCGTCGGCCACGCTGGCATTGACTTCGGCGCGCTGGTTCAGCGGCACCTTGGAGGCGTCGCGCACGGCGACCAGGCCGTCCTTGGTGAAGCCCACCGCACCGCTGTCGAACAGCGTGCCCAGGCTGCCCTGGAAGCGCTGCTGCATGCGGCCGCGGATCGCCTCGGTGGTGGCGGTCTGCACGCGCACGTCCGGAGTGTCAGCCGCATAGGCGGCCGGAATCAGCAGGTCCAGCAGCATCGCCGAGGGCTGCTTGCCGGGCTTCTCGGCGGGCTTGGGCTGGTCCTTGCCGTCGTTGTTCTGGCTGGCCGGCTTGGCGTTGTCGAGCACGGTGCCGATGAACTGGTCGGCGGCCTTCTGCGCGGCGGCCTCGGGGAAGTAGACATTGATGGTGACGCAACCGACCAGCGCGACGAACAGCGAGGTCAGCAGGACGTAGGCGAGCTTGCGCATGATCGACGCTCCATGGAGGGGATGGGAGAACTTCATGTTCGGGGCAAGTGGTTCGAGGCCGGGCTTCAGTGGACTTCGGGACCGCCGCTCTCGGCGGCGGACTTGAGCCGGCGCACCAGGGTCGGCCAGTCCACCTGGGTCTGGTGGCCCACCACCTGCAGGCGCGGCAGCCCGCTGCCTTCGACGATAGTGTAGCCATCGCCGTCGGTGTCCAGTCCGCTCATGCGGCACACCGTGCCCTGCAGCGCGCAGTTGAGGCCGATGCGCTTGTAGCTGAAGTTCTTGAACAGCCGCAGCATCGCGCCCTGCAGGCCGGCGGCAATGCCGCCGCCGCCCACCGAGACCAGGCTGTTGACCGCGCGCTGGCTGATCCGGCCGCCGCCGCCGGCGAGCAGGCGTGCGTCGAACGAGACCGGATTCCAGTTCACCAGCCGCAGGTTCTGCACGCTGCCGTCCATGCGGCCGGTGATGCTGCCGATGTCGAACACGCTGGTGATCGCGCCCAGGTCCAGCTGGCGCAGGGCCAGGTCGCCGGCCAGCACCGGGCTGTTGCCGAACGGGTCCTGCAGCGACATGCGGGTGACGTCGACGAAGCCGTCGAACACGTTCATCGACAGGCCGCCTTCGAGCTCGATGCGGTCGTCCACCCAGCGCAGCGCGGGAATCGCGCCGCCCAGGGTGCCGGGGAATTCCGGCCAGCCCATGGCGCGGCTGAAGGCGGCCATGTCCACGCCGGTCAGCGCCAGCGAGGTGGACAGGCGCCGGCCCCTGGCCGCGGCCGGGCGCCAGTCGAGGTCGGCCACGTGCAGGCGCCCGCCGAGCAGCGGCACGTCCATCGCCTTCTGCAGGCCGAGGCTGCCGTCGCGGCTCTGCCAGCCCATCTGCGCCGCGCCGTGCGCCAGGCGGTAGACCTGCGCGCTGCGCCAGCTCAGCGTGGTGGCCGGGCGCGTGCCGCGCAGCGCCCAGTCCATGCCGCCGCGCACGCCGCTGAGGGCGAGGCGGCCGTCGCCGTCGGCGATGTCGAGGCCGTCGGTATCGAAGGAGAACGCGCGCAATCCGTCGGCGGCCATGTCCAGGGTGGCGGCGAGCTGGCCGCTGATGCGCGCGTTGCGCAGGCCCATGGTGGCGAGCCAGGCCTGGCCGTAGCGCTGGTAGGCGGCGGGGAAGCTGGCCTGGAAGCGGTCGAGCTTGAGCTTCTGCAGTTCGCCCTTGGCGTCGAAGGCGAGCGAGCCGTCCAGCTGCAGCGCGTCGGCGTCGCCCACGCGCAGGCGGCTGAAGTCGAGTACGCCGTTGCGCGCGCTGGCATCCAGGCCCAGTTGCACCGGGTGGTCCGGCAGGCGCGCGTAGATCGGGCCGAGCAGCAGTTCGCCGCCGCGCAGGCTGGCATCCAGGCCGATGCGCGCGGGGCCGCCGATGGTGTCCACATTGAGCCGTCCGCTGCCGTTGAGGCGCTGGCCGGCGAGCGTGCCGGACGGCGTATCGAAACCCAGCTCCGCGAGGCCGAACTGGCCGGAGGCCTGCACGCCGCCGTTCTGCACGTCCAGCGCCAGCTCCGCATCCAGCCGCCCCGCGGTGGCGCGGCCGGACCACATAGTGGCGAGCAGCCCCTGCAGCCAGCCGGCCGGCAGGCCCTTGAGGCTGATCTGCGCATGGGTGGGCTGGTCCAGCGGCAGCGCGGCGCTGGCCAGCGACTTGCCCTGGTTCACGTCCACCTGCAGCGTGTTGGCCGCGTCATCCAGCACCAGATTGACCTTGGCGTCGTTCCAGGCCCCGCCCGGCGCGCCGGCCAGGCGCAGGTCGCCGTCGAACAGCCAGCGCAGGTGCGGGTCGCGCGACAGCGCGCCTTGCATGTCCAGCCCGACGCGGCGCCAGCCCAGCACCGGGAGTTCCGCCTTGGCCGCGCGCAGGGTGAGCTGCAGGCCGCCGTTGCCGTCCTCGGCGATGCGCATCTGCACGTCCTGCAGGCGCAGGCCCGGCACCGCGACCTGCCTGGCCTCGAGCACGATGTCCGCACGGGCCGGCAGCGCCACGGCGAAACCGAACACGATGCACAAATAGAACAAAAGGTGGCTTGATGTCGGGCGCATGTCGCGCCATTCTGCCAAAACCAGCTGAACGACATGGACTCGTCATGTTCAACACCTCTTCCAACGGCAGGTCAGCCGTTCCCGCGGGCCATGCCCCCGGCCATCCTTCAGGCGCTCATGCCTTGCGTGTCCTGGTAGCCGACGACGATCCGGCCAGCCGCCTGTTCCTGGTCGAAGCGATGCGCACCCTGGGCCTGGAAGCCGAAGCCTGCGACGACGGCGCCGCCGCCATCGCCCGGGGACGCCGCGAAGCCTACGACCTGCTCCTGCTCGACTGCCGCATGCCCGGCGCCGGCGCCCAGCAAGTCCTGACCGAACTACGCGGCGACCCCGCCGCCCCCTCCGCCGAAAGCACCGCCGTGGCCACCAGCGCCGAGATGGACGCCGCCGAACGCCAGCGCCTGCTCTCCGGCGGCTTCACCGAAGTCCTGCAGAAACCCTGCGACCTGGCCGACCTGCGCCGCATCGTCGCCCTCGTCCAACCCGACTGCCAGCCTCTCCTGGACGACGCCCAGGGCCTGGCCAGCACCGGCAGCGAACCGATCATGCGCGCCATGCGCGCCCTGCTGCGCGACGAACTGGTCGGCATCTACCAGGACCTTGCCACCGCCGTCCTCACCGAAGCCGGCTTCGGCGACCGCCTGCACAAACTGCGGGGCTCCTGCGGCTTCTGCGGCGCCACCGCTCTCGCCGCACGCGTGGTGCAGCTGCAGGAACAGTTCAAACTCGGGCGCGCGATTCCACCGGCGATGCACGAGCGGTTCCGGGCGACGTTGCTGGAGACGATCGAGGCGCTGGGCGCGGGCGCCTGAACTGACGCCAGATTTGCGTCGTGCTTCGAACAAGCCTCTGCGCAAGCCCCGGCCCCTCACCCTGCCCTCTCCCCGGAGGGGAGAGGGGTGATGTGGTGAGGCAGGCAGGAGCGAAGAGCAAAAGCTGGCCTCAGTCCCTGAACATCCTCTCGGCAACGGCACGTTGAAGCACCCGTTACGTAAACGCACTGCCGTTTCGTGTAGACCCAGGTTAATCCGGTTACCGCAGACGCCCACCGCTCCTTCTAGTCGCGTCGCGAGCCTTGGCTCTCAGGCCATTCTCTCTTTGGTTACTTTCTCTTTGGGCCAGCAAAGAGAAAGTGACTCGGGCGCCGGCAGGCGTCCGAAATGCCCGCTGCATAAGCGGCCAAGTCGCGACAACCACACCTAGTCGCTACTGGATCCCGGCCTACGCCGGGATGACGAGCGGAGCAGGATGACGAGCAGAGCAGGATGACGAGCAGAGCAGGATGACGAGAATCAGCGACGCGACAACGCCGCCGAAAGTACGTGCCACGCACGCAACTCAGCACCACCAAGATGAAAGCGAATCACCTCCCGCATCATCGCGCGCAGCGCCGACAACCCAGCCGCATCCGGCATCAAATCCGCCGCCAGCGCCAGCAAATCACTCCCCCGCAACGCATGCGGAAGATCCGCCCGACACGCCGTAGGCCCGACCTCCACCCGATAACGGTAATGTCGATCCGGATCGACCGCCTCCCCCGACTCCCCCTCGTAATCGAGCTGCAAGCCATACCCAATCGCATCCAGCAGATCGCGCTCAAACCGCCGCAGCGTCCACGCCAACGGCTCCCCACTCGCCATCCGCGCCAGCGTCGCCGCATACGCCTGGAACAGCTCCGGATGCGGATCCTGACGCCCCGTCAGCCGCACCACCAATTCATTGAGATAAAGCCCGGCGAGACCGGCATCGCCACCAAGCCGCTGCGGCGCCCCCGCATGCTCAGCCCCCTGCAAGGTCGCCAACTCACCGCGCAGCAGCAGATCCATCGCCAACGGCTGAAACGGCTCCAGCTGCGACCGCTGCAGCTTCGCGCGCTCGCGCCGCACGCCGCGCGCCACCACGCCGATCCGGCCGTGCTCCAGCGTCAGGCATTCCAGCAGCAGCGAAGTCTCCCGATAGGGCCGCGCATGAAGCACGTAGGCGGGCTGCTGGAGGAGTTGCATGGCCTGAGCGCAGGGAACGGGGATCGGGGAACCGGTAGATGAGGCGCCGCAAGCTTATCGAGCGCTTCCGTTCCCCGGTTCCTGTTCCCTGTTCCCCATCAATCCGTATAGCCGAACTTCTTGAGCATGCTCTCGTCGTCGACCCAGCCCTCGCGCACCTTCACCCACAGGCGCAGGTAGATCTTGCGCTCGAACAGCTGCTCCATCTTGCGGCGCGCGGCCGAGCCGATCGCCTTGAGCTGCTGGCCGCCGTTGCCGATCACGATGGCCTTCTGGCCGTCGCGCTCCACCCAGATCACGGCATGGATTTCGGCCACGCCGTCATCGCGGTCCTTGAACTGCTCGATCTCCACCGTGGTGGCGTACGGCAGTTCCTGGTCCAGGCGCAGCATGAGCTGTTCGCGCACCATCTCGGCGGCGAGGAAGCGTTCGCTGCGGTCGGTGATCTCGTCCTCGCCGTACATCGGCGCGCGCACCGGCAGGCGCTTCAGGATGCCCTGCTCCAGCTCTTTCAGGCCTTTTTCCTTCAGCGCGCTGACGTAGTAGACCTCGTCGAAACTGTGCTGCTCCATCAGGCCGGCCACGAAGGGCAGCATGGCGGATTTGTCCTTGGCCAGGTCGACCTTGTTGATCGCCAGCAGGCGCGGGATCTTCTGCTCGGCCAGTGCCTCGTACAGGGCCTGGTCCTCGTCGGTCCAGCGGCCGGACTCGATCACCTGCACGGCGAGCTCCACTTCGCCGATCGCCGAGCGCGCCGCGCGGTTGAGGCTGCGGTTCATCGCGCGCTTGGCGCCGCGATGCAGGCCGGGCGTGTCGACGTAGAGAATCTGCCCCGCCTCGTTGGTGGCGATGCCCAGGATGCGGTGCCGCGTGGTCTGCGGGCGCGGGCTGACGATGGACAGGCGGAAGCCGATCATCGCGTTGAGCAGGGTGGACTTGCCCACGTTGGGCCGGCCCAGCAGCGCGACGGCGCCGCAGCGGAAATCCTCGTGCGGCAGTTCGGCCGGCGCGGGGGCTTCGAAATCTTGATCGTGGTCGCTCATGGTCTGGTTTCCTGCAATTGGCGCAGCACGGCCTCGGCCGCGTCCTGCTCGGCGGCGCGGCGGCTGCCGCCGCGGCCCTCCGCGGTGACCGGCATGGGTTCGGCGATGATGCAGGAGACGTCGAACGTCTTCGCGTGATCCTCGCCGTAGCTGTCGGTCAGTTCGTAGTGCGGCAGCGGCCAGCCGCGGGCCTGCAGCCATTCCTGCAGGCGGGTCTTGGCGTCCTTGGACGAGCGCGGGATGGCCGCGACGCGCTCGGCGAACAGGCCCCGCACCACTTCGCGGCACTGGGCGAAATCGCTGTCCAGGTAGACGGCGGCCACCAGGGCCTCGAAGGCGTCGGCGAGGATGGAATCGCGGCGGTAGCCGCCGCTCTTCAACTCGCCCGAGCCCAGTTTCAGCGCGTCGCCCAGTTCCAGCTCGCGCGCGATCAGCGCCAGCGCCTGGCCGTTGACCAGCTGCGCGCGCAGGCGCGACAGCTCGCCTTCGCTGGCGTTGGGGTGCGCTTCGTAAAGCAGTTCGGCGACCACCACGCCAAGCAGGGCGTCGCCGAGGAACTCCAGCCGCTCGTTGTTCGGCTTGCCGGCGCTGCGATGGGTCAGGGCCAGTTGCGCCAGCGCCGGGTCGCGGAAACGGTAAGTCAGCTTGGCCAAAAAAACCTCAGTAACCGATGTTGCCCTGCAGAGGCACGGTCTTCTCGAAGTGCAGCAGGAAATCGATGTTGTACATAAAGGGCACGCGCTTGTCGTACTCGATCTTCAGCAGCGCGGCGTTGTTGGCGCGCGAGATGGTGATGTCCTTGGGCTTGATGGTGGCATCGTCCACGTACTGGAAGCCCAGCTTGAACATCAGGTCGCGGCGGATGTCGTCCAGCGTGCGGCCTTCGGTGCCGGCGGTGGCCACCTGGTTCATGGCCTTGCTCACGCCCATGAACTCGGCGTAGGACGGCACCAGCTTCATCGCCATGAAGCCGAAGAAGGCCACGACGATCAACACCACAAGAAACCCGATCAGGGTGATACCCGACTGCTTTGCTTTCATAGTCCCCTCGCTATGCCGACCGGCGGCGGCCCCGCTTGTATGGAAATGGTGCCACGTTGCCGGCCCGCCGGCATCGCGCAGGCGGATTCTGGCGCCACGGCGGGCCGGCGTCACGCCGCGCGACCCGACCGCTGTCACGCTTTGCTTAGTGAATCACACGGCCCATGCGCGAGAAGTCGACCCAGCCGGCGTCCGGCCCCTTCACGCTCAGCCAGATCAGGAAGGCCTTGCCCGCCAGATTCTGCTCCGGCATGCAGCCCCACCAGCGGCTGTCGGTGCTGTTGTAGCGGTTGTCGCCCATCACCAGGTAGCAGCCCTGCGGGATCACCGACGGCACCTTGTCGTTGGGGATCGGCGGCGGGCGGTTGTAGGCCGGCATGCGCGCGGTGAGGTGGTTCACCACGGTGCCCTCCTCGGTGCGCAGGTGCTCGTTCCACACCGTCGCGCCCATTTCCAGCATCAGGCGGTCTTCTTCGCGCTTGGGGTTGCCCATGTAGGGGCCGACTTCCTCGGCCTCGACCGCTTGGCCGTTGATCAGCAGCTGGTCGCCCTGCATCTCGATGCGGTCGCCCGGCAGGCCGATCACGCGCTTGATCCAGTTCTGGCTGGGCACCGGCGCCTGCGGGTTGGCGCAGGTCTGGTCGCCGCTGCGCACCAGTTTGCCGTCCACGCCGCACAGGTAGCCCGGGAAGCGGAACACCACCACGTCGCCGCGCTTGGGCTCGCCCAGGGCCAGGAACTTGTTGTTGAAGGCCGGCATGCGCAGGCCGTAGGCGAACTTGTTCACCAGGATGAAGTCGCCCACGTCCAGGGTCGGCATCATCGAACCCGACGGAATGCGGAACGGCTCGGCCACGAACGAGCGCAGCAGCAGCACCACCAGCACCACCGGGAACAGCGAGCGCGCCCAGTCCACCGCCACCGGGTCCTGCGGCTCCTCCTGCCCGGCCGCCGTGGCCCTGGCCTTGCGCGCCTTGTAGAACAGCAGGCGGTCCAGGCCCCAGACCACGCCGAACAGCACGGTCAGGGCAAGCAGAATCGCCGAAAAATCGAAATCCATGTGGGCTCCTGTTGGAGCGGGGAATAGGGAATGGGGAATCGGGAATAGGTCAGAACCATGGCGCGGTCTTTCCTATTCCCTATTCCCTATTCCCGCTTCCCTCGCTCATTTGTCGACCTTGAGCACGGCGAGGAAGGCCTCCTGCGGAATCTCCACGCGGCCCACCTGCTTCATGCGCTTCTTGCCTTCCTTCTGCTTCTCCAGCAGCTTCTTCTTGCGGCTGACGTCGCCGCCGTAGCACTTGGCCAGAACGTTCTTGCGCAAGGCTTTCACGGTGGAGCGCGCGATCACCTGCGCGCCGATCGCCGCCTGGATCGCCACGTCGAACTGCTGGCGCGGGATCAGATCCTTCATGCGCTCGACCAGGTCGCGGCCGCGGCGGTCCGCGTGGCTGCGGTGCACGATCAGCGACAACGCATCGACGCGGTCGCCGTTGATCAGCACGTCGGTGCGCACGAACGGGCCGGCCTCGAAGCGCTCGAAGTGGTAGTCCATCGAGGCATAGCCGCGCGAAACCGACTTCAGGCGGTCGAAGAAATCCAGCACCACCTCGGCCAGCGGCAGCTCGTAGCTGATCTGCACCTGGGTGGCCAGGTACTGGATGGAGCGCTGGATGCCGCGCTTCTCCTCGCACAGCGTGATGATGTTGCCGATGTAGTCGGCCGGCGTGAGGATGTTGGCGACGATGATCGGCTCGCGGATCTCCTCCACCTGCGGCGAGGCCGGCAGCTTGGCCGGGTTGTCCAGCAGCATCACCGAGCCGTCGTTCTTAAGGATCTCGTAGACCACGGTGGGCGCGGTGGTGACCAGGTCCAGGTCGTATTCGCGCTCCAGGCGCTCCTGCACGATCTCCATGTGCAGCATGCCGAGGAAGCCGCAGCGGAAGCCGAAGCCCATCGCCTCGGAGCTTTCCGGCTCGAAGAACAGCGCGGCGTCGTTGAGGCGCAGCTTTTCCAGCGCCTCGCGCAGCGCCGGGTAGTCGTCCGCGGAAACCGGGAACAGGCCGGCGAACACGCGCGGCTGCATGGTCTGGAAACCCGGCAGCGGCTTGTCGGCGGGCTTGCCGGCGTGGGTGAGCGTGTCGCCCACCGGCGCGCCGTGCACGTCCTTGATGGACGCGGTGATCCAGCCCACTTCGCCGGCGGCGAGGCGCTCCAGCTTCTTGCGCTTGGGGGTGAACACGCCCACTTCGCTCACTTCGTGCGTGCGGCCGGTGGACATCACCAGCAGCTTCTCGCCGGGGCGGATCTCGCCCTGCATCACGCGCACCAGCGAGACCACGCCGAGGTAGTTGTCGAACCAGGAGTCGATGATCAGCGCCTGCAGGCGGTCGGTGTCGCGCGGCTTCGGCGGCGGGATGCGCGCGACGATGGCCTCGAGCACTTCCACCACGTTCTGGCCGGTCTTGGCGCTGACCGCCACGGCGTCGTCGGCGTCGATGCCGATGACCGCTTCGATCTCGCCCTTGACCTTGTCCGGGTCGGCGGTGGGCAGGTCGATCTTGTTGAGCACCGGCACCACTTCCAGGCCCATCTCCACCGCGGTGTAGCAGTTGGCGACGGACTGCGCCTCCACGCCCTGGGCGGCGTCGACCACCAGCAGCGCGCCTTCGCAGGCGGCCAGCGAGCGGCTTACTTCATAGGAGAAGTCGACGTGGCCGGGGGTGTCGATGAAATTCAGCTGGTAGGTCTTGCCGTCGCGCGCCTTGTACGGCAGCGACACGGACTGGGCCTTGATGGTGATGCCGCGCTCGCGCTCGATCGGGTTGCTGTCGAGCACCTGGGCTTCCATCTCGCGCTCGGCCAGGCCGCCACAGATCTGGATGATGCGGTCGGCAAGCGTCGACTTGCCGTGGTCGATGTGGGCGATGATGGAGAAATTGCGGATCAGTTCCATGGAACACGCTGGCTGCGGTCACCGCCTGCGCGGAGCACAGGCAGCGTATCACCGGGATGGCGATACGAACCCGGCATTATCGCATGGAAAGCGCATCGGCCGGGCGGCGGGGGCCGGAATGCGGCGGGGCGGCCCGGAGGCCGCCCCGCCGTCGGTATCACCGGTCAGGAGATCACTCCTCCTCGCCGGCCTTGGGGATGGTCAGGCCGACGAAGCCGCTCTGGTCGCCGTGGCGCACCAGCAGCAGCGCGGTATCGCCGGGCTTGAGCTCCTTGGTGGCTTCGCGGAACGCCGCCGCCGTGCCAACCCGGCGCTGGTTGACCATCAGGATCACGTCGCCCGGCTGCAGGCCGGCGCGGGCCGCGACCGGACCGTTGACGTCGCTGACCAGCACGCCCTCGCCCGCCTTCAGTCCGAGCTGCTGGCGGGTGTCGCTGTCCAGGTCCTGCACCGCCAGGCCCAGCGCGGTGGAGCCGCCACCGGTGGCCGGCGCTTCCTTGCCCGCGGCGGCAGCGATGGCCTTGCCGTCGCGCTTCATCTCGCCGACGGTGACCGGCACGTCCTGCTTCTTGCCGTCGCGCAGGATGCTGAGGGTGGCCTTGCTGCCCGGCGCGGTCATGCCGACCAGCGGCGGCAGGTCGGCGGCCTGGGTGATCGGCTGGCCGTTGTAGCCGACGATGATGTCGCCCGGCTTGATGCCGGCCTTGTCCGCGCCACTGCCCGGATTGACCTGGGTCACCGCCGCGCCGGAATTGCTGCCGAGCTTGAGCGCCTTGGCGATGTCGTCGGTGATCGGCTGCATCATCACGCCGAGCTGGCCGCGGGTGACGTAGCCCTTTTCCTTGATCTGCTTGACCACGTTCATGGCCACGTCGATCGGGATCGAGAACGCCACGCCCAGATAGCCGCCGGTGTTGGAATAGATCTGCGAGTTCACGCCGACCACCCGGCCCTGCAGGTCGAACAGCGGGCCGCCGGAGTTGCCGCGGTTGATCGGCACGTCGGTCTGGATGAACGAGGTGTAGGGCTGGTCCTGGCTGCCCAGGTTGCGGCCCACGGCGCTGACGATGCCCTGGGTCACGGTGTAGTCGAAGCCGAACGGCGAGCCGATCGCCAGCACCCACTGGCCGGGCTTGAGGCTGCGCGAATCGCCGATGCTCACCGACGGCAGGCTGCCGCCGGCATCCACCTTCAACAGGGCGATGTCGTACTGCGGGTCGCTGCCGATCACCTTGGCGGTGAGGGTGCGGCGGTCCTGCAGGCGCACGGTGACCTGGTCGGCATCGTCCACCACGTGGGTATTGGTGAGGATGTAGCCGTCGCTGGAAATGATGAAGCCGGAGCCGAGCGAGGTGCGCTGCTGTTCTTCCGGCGACGGCACCATCGGCATGCCGAAGAAGCGGCGGAAGATGTCCAGCTGGGGGTCGTCCGGCGGCATCGCGCCGCGGCCGCGCGCCTGGGGTGCGGCCTTGCGCGCGCTCTTGCCGCTGTACTTGGCTTCGACGTGGACCACGGCCGGGGCGTTCTTCTGCACGATGCCTGTGAAGTCCGGCAGGCTGGCCGCGGGGGCCGGCGCGGGACTCGCCGCCTGGGCCTGCGCTCCGCTCGCCACGGCAAGCGACACCAGCGCGCAGCCCAGCGCGCGACGCAGGTTCGTTCGACTCATGTGTTCCTCCTTTCCAAGGTGTGGGAATCGGGCTGGACGCGGAGCGCGCCCGTGCAACGTCCGGCCCCTGGGGGCCGGACGGACATCACTGCATGGGGGACAACAAGAAAGGCCATCGGGGCGGGCATGGACACACCGCCGCGATTACTGCGCCTGCGGTTCCTGCGCGGACTGCGCCTGGGGAATCCGCTGCTGCACCTGCGGGGCGAGCAGCAGGTAGCTGCCGTCGCCGTTGTTGATCGCGCGGTAGCGATCCAGCTGGTACGGGTTCTGGCGGTTGCGCGAGTACAGGAAGGTGGCGCCGTCGTCGCCGCCGACCGTGGCCGAAGCCTGCTGGGTCAGCGCCGAAGGCAGGCCGGCGTAGTTGTTGAGCCATTCCGGTGCGGCGGCCGGCACGTCGGCGCGGGCGGTGGCCGTGGCGGCGGACTGCGTCACGGCGGCCCGCTGGCTGCCGGCGGTGGCGACGCGCGGCGTGGCGTTGTCGCTGCCGGGGCCGACCGGCTGGGTGACCATGAGGGCGGCGACGGCGACCGTCGCGGCGATGGCGCCGCCGGCGGACCAGCGCAGCCAGTGGCGGCGCCTGCCGCTGCCGACCGCGATGGTTTCCTGCTCGATCGCCACCAGCACGCGCGCCGAGAAACCGGCGGAGGCGAGCGGCGGCAACTGGTGGCGCAGGCCGTCGCGCGCCACGTGATAGCGCGACCAGGCTTGCTGCAGGGCAGCGTCGTGGTCGAGCCGGCGCAGCAGGAAGCGCAGTTCCTCCTGGGTCAGTTCGCCGTCGATGCCGGCGGACAGCATGCCTTGGGAAGGATGTTCGCGATGGTTGTCAGTCATGTCAGGTCCTCACGGTCCGACAGCAGGGGCCGCAGTTTCTCGTCGATTGCTTCGCGTGCCCGGAAGATACGCGAACGCACCGTACCGATCGGGCAGCCCATCGCCTCGGCGATTTCTTCGTAGCTCAGGCCGTCCACCTCGCGTAGCGTGATAGCGGTCCGCAGCTCTTCGGGCAGCGCTTGGACAGTGGAAAAAACCGTTTGTTCAATTTCCTGGCGCAGGAGTTCGCGCTCGGGCGTGGCGGTTTCCTGCATGCGGTCGGAACCGGGCACGAAGACCGCATCGTCCACCGAGATGTCGTCGGCCGGCGGACGCCGCCCCAGGGCCACCAAGTGGTTCTTCGCCGTATTCACGGCGATCTTGTACATCCAGGTATAGAAAGCGCTCTCGCCGCGGAACGAGCCGATCGCGCGCCAGGCGCGCACGAACGCCTCCTGGGCCACGTCCTCGCACTCGGCGTAGTTGTTCACATAGCGGGAAACCAGCGCGATGACCTTGTGCTGGTACTTGCGCACCAGCAGGTCAAAGGCCCGCTTGTCCCCTTTTTGGACCCGCTCGACCAGGGCGCTGTCCAGTTCGTTTTCGCCCATCCGGGCCGTCTCCTTCTGACTACCGCTGCCACCGCTTGGAGGGATTCCGCCGGCTCGGGACGGTTCGCTAGGACAAGAAACATGCCGCCGAGTTCAGCGCCCCGCGCAGATAAGGCATCCGCCCCGGCCGGCTCCGGCGCCATCGTACCCAACGCGACTGGCATCCCGGCGGCCGACCGCCCTGCTGCAGATATAGGGACGCGCCACGGCCAGGCAAGCGGCAATCGCCTCACTCCTCGCCGGCATCCGCCGTGGCCAGCAGGCGCTGGCGTTCGTGCAGCAGCTTTTCGAAGGCCGGCGTCGGCAGCGGCCGGCAGAACAGATAGCCCTGCAGTTCGTCGCAGCGGTTGGCGCGCAGGAAATGCAGGTGCTGCTCGATCTCCACGCCCTCGGCCACCACACCGCGCTTCAGGCGATGGGCCATTTCGATGGTGGCGCGCACGATCGCCTCGTCGTCCGGGTCCACGCCGATATTGCGCACGAAGCTCTGGTCGATCTTGATGCGGTCGGCCGGCAGCTTGCGCAGGTAGTCCAGCGAGGCGGCACCGGTGCCGAAGTCGTCGATGGCGATGCGGCAGCCCAGCTTGTGCAGGCCGTGCAGGTTCTCCACCAGGTTGGGGGCGGCCTTGATGCTGATGCTCTCGGTCACCTCCATTTCCAGCAGGCCCGGATCCAGGCCGCTCTCCTGCAGCGCCGACGCCACGATGTCGAGCAGGTTCGGCTGCATCAGCTGCACCGCCGAGAGATTCACGCCCAGGCGCAGCCGCAGGCCGAACTTGCGCTCCCACTCCTGCGCCTGCTTGCAGGCGGTGCGCAGCACCCATTCGCCGATCGAGACGATCAGGCCGGTCTCCTCGGCCAGCGGGATGAAGAAGCCGGGGCCGATGAAGCCGAGCTCCGGATGCTCCCAGCGCACCAGCGCCTCCATGCCGACGATGTCCTCGCTGACCGCGTCCACCTGCGGCTGGTAGAACACGCGCAGCTCGCCATTGTGCTCGGCGTGGCGCAGGCCGGATTTCAGCGCCATGTTCTGCTGCTGCGCCTGCTCGGCGCTGATCTCGTAGATCTGGTAGTTGTTGCGGCCCAGGCTCTTGGCCGCGTACATCGCCTCGTCGGCGTGCTTTAGCAAGGTCTCGGCGTCCGGCGCGTCGTCCGGGAAGAAGCTCACGCCGATCGAGGCGGTGACCTGCAGCTCGGTGCCGTCGTCGATGCGGAACGGCGCTTCCATCACCTGCACGATCTTCTCGGCGACGCGCAGCACGTCCTCGCTCTTCACGATGTGTCGCAGGATCACCACGAACTCGTCGCCCGCGTAGCGCGCCACCGTGTCCGACGCGCGCACGCTGGTGCGCAGGCGCTGGGTGGTGGTGATCAGCACCTGGTCGCCTACCGCGTGGCCAAGGGTGTCGTTGATGGTCTTGAAGCGGTCCAGGTCGACGAACAGCATGGCGAAGCATTCGCCGGTGCGGTTGGCCTCGCGGATGATGGTGTCGAGGCGGTCGTTGAACAGCAGGCGGTTGGGCAGGCCGGTGAGCGCGTCCAGCAGGCCTTCGGCGCGGCCCTGCTCGCGGGTGCGGCGCAGTTCCAGCGCATGGGCGAAGCGCGCCGCCGCGCAGCGCAGCACCGGTTCCACGATGGCCAGCTCGCCGAACGGCTGGCGCGTGCCGGCCAGCAGCGCGCCGAGCACGCTGTGACGTTCGTCCAGCAAGGGCAGGCCGGCGAAGCCGCTCAGGTCGAGTTGTTCCAGCAGCGGATCCATCGCCGCCAGGCGGCGCGCGCCGCCGGGATGCAGCATCGGCTGCCCGGACAGCACCAGGCGCAGCGAACTCTGCAGCTGCGGGCTGGGCCACAGCTGCTCCTCGCCGCTCCAGCATTGCGCCAGCTGCAGCGGCGCGCCACCGTCTTCCGGACGCGCCGACCAGATCGCCAGATAGTCCAGCCCCATGTCCTCGAACAGCATCCGCGCCGCGGTGGCGATGCTGTCGTCGGCGCTGCTGCTGGCGAACAGGCGCGCCAGCATGGCCAGCGCCACTTCGGCGCGCGCGCCGGCGCGGTCGCTGCGGAACACGAAGGCCACGGCGTCGCGGCCGGCGTGGCGGATCTGCCGCGCGCTGGCCTCGCCGCTGTCCTCGCCCTGGCGCGAGCGGCGCCGGCAGGGATGCCAGCGGCGCGAATCGTCGGCCAGCGCCTGCTCCGGCGCCAGGCCCTGGAACCGCAGCAGCTCGGCCAGCGGCTGGCCGACCAGGCGCTCACCGGACAGGCCGCTGCGGCGCAGCAGCGCGGGGCTGACTTCGAGCAGGCGGCCGCGCTCGGCATCGACGATCAGCCACTCGCTGTCCACTTCGTCGAAGGCGAAGCGGTAGTCGCCGCCGCCGTGCGCCGCCTCGCCCTGCGCGGAAGCCGGCAGGATCGCGCCGGTGCGCTGCAGGCGCTGCCAGCGTGCGATCAGCTCGCTGTCGATCTGCGCGGCATACAGCCAGTCGGAAACCCCGGCCGGCAGCTGGGCCGGCTTGATCGCCGCGCCCTCGGTCAGCACCACGATCACCGGTGCCTCGGCGCAGGCCGGCAGGCGGCGCAGTTGTTCCACCGAGGCCAGCGCGTCGCGCGCGTCGCCTTCCAGCACCATCACCACCAGGGCCAGCTTGGGGCGGCCTTCGAGCAGGATGCCGGCGTGGGTGGTGTCGCGGGCGGAATGCACGGCGAGGTGGCCGTCGCGGTCCAGCGCGTCGAACACGGCCCGGCGCAGCTCGCGCTGCGCCGCCACCACCATGATGCCGCCGGGGGCGGACACGGCCGCGTTCAAAGCAGCCACCGGCCGTCACGCAGGCGCGGCC
This sequence comes from Dyella marensis, assembly GCF_049532885.1. NCBI lineage: Bacteria > Pseudomonadati > Pseudomonadota > Gammaproteobacteria > Lysobacterales > Rhodanobacteraceae > Dyella > Dyella marensis. The sequence continues at coordinate 1,845,543 of NZ_CP064029.1, read as the reverse complement.
GGAGCGCGGGCTTGACCTGGCAGCTGAGCCGCACGATCACGTCGCTCAATCCTTCCACCAGCGATTCGGGGGCATCGAGCAGCACCACCCGGCGCACGTGGCCGGTGGGCGTGCGCGCCAGCTGTCGCAGCAGGGCCACGTCCGGCGCGGCCAGCGGCAGCGGCAGCCGGCGCAATAAGTAAATGCCGAAGTGATTGCTCTGCTGGATGTAGCGCAGCACCTGGCTCAGCCGCGCATGCGGCGCCTTGTCGGCGTGCTCCTCGCGCAGGTTGCCCAGGCCTTCCTCCGGACTCCACAGATAGATGGCCTGGCCGGTGCGGCGGACCAGGCTGCGGAACTGCCCGATCAGGGCGTCGCCGTCCGCGTCTTCCAGTGAGACCAGGCAGCCGCGCGCGCCCAGGATGCGCTCGAGGATATCGGCACCTGGCTGGACGGCTGGGGCGGCAATGGAGGTGTTCATTGGGCAGCTAAGTTACGCGGTCCGCGGGGCTACGCCTAGCGCCCGAAAGAGCCTCCGCGCATTCGCCGGCGGGTTTCTTGCGTCAGCGCACAGGCCGGTCTTTTACGCCACTTTCATGGACTTGCGCACCGCCCCGGACCATCTCGCAATCCACGCTACGGCAGGGTATGGTGCCTGCCTTTCCATGCTGGACCTGACTCATGTTCGAAGGACTGCGCTTCAACCACTGGAAGACGAGCCTGGACGACAGCGGCATCGTCACCCTGACGCTCGACCGCGCCAACAGCAGCGTCAACGCGCTCTCGCGCGAGGTGCTGGACGAGCTCGGCCAGATCGTGGAGCGCCTGTCGATCGAGAAGCCGGCCGGCGTGCTGATCCATTCGGCCAAGCCGGGCGGCTTCGCGGTAGGCGCGGACATCAAGGAATTCGTCGAATACGCCAAAGACGGCACGGTGCTGCAGAACATCGAGAACGGCCAGCGCGTGTTCGAGTCGCTGGCCCGCCTGCCCTGCCCCACGGTGGCCGCCATCCATGGCGCCTGCATGGGCGGCGGCACGGAGCTGGTGCTGGCCTGCCGCCAGCGCATCGCGGCGGATGACGAGAAGACCCGGATCGGCCTGCCCGAAGTGATGCTCGGCATCCACCCCGGCTGGGGCGGCACGGCGCGGCTGCCGCGCCTGATCGGCGCACTCGACGCGCTGCCGGTGATGCTGACCGGCAAGGCGCTGTCGGCCAGGCGTGCCGCCGCGCTCGGCGTGGTCGACCGGCTGGCGCCCGCCGGCGAACTGCTGGCCGAAGCGCGCGCCCTGCTGCGCCGCCCGCATGTGCGCCCCGCCGTGCAGCGGCTGAAGGCCTGGGCCACCAATACCTGGCCCGCGCGGCAGATCCTGGCGCCGATGGTGCTGAAGCAGACCGCCGCCAAGGTGCGCAAGGAGCACTACCCCGCCCCGTTCGCGCTCATCAACGTATGGCAGCGCGGCGGCTCCAGCATCCAGCAGCGGCTGAAGCTGGAGGCGCGCTCGGTGGCCAAGCTGGCCGAGACCAGCACCGCGCGCAACCTGATCCGGATCTTCCTGCTGCAGGAACGCCTGAAGGGCCAGGGCGCCGGCGCGGAGCACGGCATCGAGCACGTGCACGTGGTGGGCGCCGGCGTGATGGGCGGCGATATCGCGGCCTGGGCGGCCTTCAAGGGTTTCCAGGTGACCTTGCAGGACCGCGAGATGAAGTTCATCCAGCCCGCGCTGGACCGCGCGCGCGCGCTGTACGAGAAAAAGCTGAAGACGCCGGAGAAGGTCGAAGAAGTGGCGCGCCGCCTGCGCGCCGACGTCGAGGGCAAGGGCGTGGCCGCGGCGGATCTCGCGATCGAGGCGATCTTCGAGAACGCCGAGGCGAAGAAGGCGCTGTACGCCACCATCGAGCCGCAGTTCCAGGCGGACGAGATCCTCGCCACCAATACCTCGAGCATTCCGCTGGACGAACTGCGCCAGGGCCTGCGCGCGCCGCAGCGTTTCCTGGGCCTGCACTTCTTCAATCCGGTGGCGCAGATGCCGCTGGTGGAAGTGGTGCGGCACGACGGTCTCGACCCCGCGATCGAGAAGCGCGCGCTGGCCTTCTGCAAGGCGATCGGCAAGCTGCCGGTGGCGGTGAAGGGGACGCCGGGCTTCCTGGTCAACCGCATCCTGATGCCTTACCTGCTCGAAGCCATCCGCCTGTACAACGAAGGCGTGCCCGGCCCGGTGCTGGACAAGGAAGCGAAGAAATTCGGCATGCCGATGGGGCCGATCGAACTGGCCGATACCGTGGGCCTGGACGTCTGCGCATCCGTAGGCAAGGAGCTGGCGCCCTTCCTCGGCCTGGAACTGCCGCCCGGCATCGAGGACAAACTCGCCGCCGGCAAGCGCGGCAAGAAGGACGGCCAGGGCTTCTACGTGTGGCAGGAAGGCAAGCCGCAGAAGCCGGAAGTGGATCCCGACTACGCCGCGCCCGCCGACCTGCAGGAGCGCATGCTGCTGCCGATGGTCAACGAGGCCGTGGCCTGCCTCGCCGACGGCGTGGTGGACGATGCCGACCTGCTCGATGCCGGCGTGATCTTCGGCACCGGCTTCGCGCCGTTCCGCGGCGGCCCGATCCAGTACGTGCGCAGCGAAGGCGCCGGCGTGGTCAAGGGCAAGCTGGAACGGCTGGCGCAGCGGCATGGCGAGCGCTTCGCGCCGAAGCAGGGTTGGGACTTGCCGATCCTGGCGCAGCCGCCGGAAGCCTGACACGAAGAAAGCGTGCGATAAAAAAAGGCCGGCATCATCGCCGGCCTTTTTTTGCTCGTCATCCCGGCGCAGGCCGGGATCCAGTAGCGACACGCCACATCGTAGTGACGACATCCAGAGCCTGCTCTGGAGCTTTCGGCACATTCGGATCGTATCGCCACTGGATTCCGGCCTGCGCCGGAATGACGTCCATACGTAGTCGCGTGCCGCGATTCCCTGCGTCTCAGGTAGCGCCTACCAGACCAGATCGTCCGGCACGCCATCCTCGCCCACGCCCCCCGTGCCCGGCTCCGGCAGCAGCGCCAGCAAATGCGCATCGATCTCGCGCACCTGCTCGGCAATGGCGCGGCTCACCACCAGGTAATGGCCGCCCTGCTGCACCACGCCCAGCTCACCCGCATTGAGCGCGGCCAGCTGCGCCTGGTCGACGTAGACGCGGCGGATCTTGCCGCCGTATTCGAAGTGGCGCGCATGCTCGGCGTCCTTCTTGTTCAATGCCTGGCCCTGCAGCAGTTGCTGGACCTTCTGCTTGCGCTCGCGCTTGAGCCGCGCTTCCTCGGCCGCGGCCTGCTCGGCCTGGCGGCGCTCGGTGCTTTCGGCCTGCTTGCGGATCGCATAGGCCTTGGCCAGGTCGATCTCGCCGTCGCGCAGCGGACGCGCGGACGGTTGCTGGGGCTTGCCGCCCGGCTTCGCCTGCGGGTTGCCGGGCTTGCCGCCCTGGCTTTTGAAAGGCTTGTGCGCCGGCCTGCCGGCGGGCGGCTGCGATGCGCGCTTCTCGTCGCGCACCTGTTTGACGATGCCGCTCTTGAGCAGCTGATCGCGCAGGGAATCGGCCATGATCGATAAACCTGTCTTGCGTGTGGATCGGAACGTGGGACTAGCGAAACATCAGTAATGCGGCGGCGGCGGCTCGCTGTGCGGGTCGTGCGACTGCGAGCTGCGCAGTGCCAGCAGCTCGTCGCGCAGGTCGCGCAGGATCTGCTCCAGCTTGAGGATGCGCTGCGCCTGCTCGGTCTCGGTGGCGACCAGGGCGTTCACCGTGTCGTCGAGAAAGGTCAGGCGCACTTCCAGTTCGGTCAGGCGTTGTTCGAGCGATACCGACACGTCATACCCTCAGGCTGCGGCCGCGGCCGATGCCGTAATAGGCCAGGCCGGCTTCCTCGACCGCGGACGGGTCGTACAGATTGCGGCCGTCGAAAATGGCCGGGCTCTTGAGCGCGGCGCGGATGCGCGCGAAATCCGGACTGCGGAACGCCTTCCACTCGGTGACGATGGCCAGCACGTCCGCGCCTTCCAGCGCCTGGTAGGCGCTGTCGCACAGCACCAGATCCGCGCGGTCGCCGTAGATGCGATGGGTTTCCTCGCGCGCTTCCGGGTCGAACGCGCGCACGCTGGCGCCGGCCTCCCATAGCGCTTCCATCACGCGGCGGCTCGAGGCCTCGCGCATGTCGTCGGTGTTCGGCTTGAAGGCCAGGCCCCACAGCGCGATGGTGCGGCCCTTGAGGTCGCCGTCGAAATGGCGCGAGACCAGCTCGAACAGCTTGCCCTTCTGGTCGTTGTTCACCGACTCCACCGCGCCGAGCAGGCGCGCCGGATAGCCCACGCTGCGCGCGGTGCGTTCCAGCGCCTGCACGTCCTTGGGGAAGCAGGAGCCGCCGTAGCCGGCGCCGGGGTAGATGAAGTGATAGCCGATGCGCGGATCCGAGCCGATGCCCTGGCGCACCAGTTCCACGTCGGCGCCGACGCGCTCGGCGATGTTGGCGATCTCGTTCATGAAGCTGATCTTGGTCGCCAGCATGGCGTTCGCGGCGTACTTGGTCAGCTCGGCGGAACGCTCGTCCATCACCACCGTGCGGTCGTGGTTGCGGTTGAACGGCGCGTACAGCTTGCGCAGCACGCCCACCGCGCGCTCGCTGGAGCTGCCGATGATGATGCGGTCCGGGCGCAGGCAGTCTTCGACCGCATCGCCCTCTTTCAGGAATTCCGGGTTGGAGACCACGTCGAAATCGACCTGGACGCCGCGCGCCGAGAGTTCGTTCGCCACCGCTTCGCGCACGCGGTCGGCGGTGCCTACCGGCACGGTGGACTTGTTCACCACCACGGCGTAGCGGTCCAGGTGCTGGCCGATGGTGCGCGCCACGCCGAGCACGTAGGTGAGGTCGGCGCTGCCATCCTCGTCCGGCGGCGTGCCGACGGCGATGAAGAGCACCTGGCCGTGCGCGATGGCCGGCGCGGCGTCGGTGGTGAAATCCAGCTGGCCGCTGGCGTGGTTGCGCTTGACGATGGGTTCCAGGCCCGGCTCGTAGATGGGGATCTCGCCGCGCTTCAGGCGCTCGACCTTGGCCGCGTCGATATCCACGCAGACCACGTGGTTGCCCATCTCGGCCAGGCAGGCGCCGGTGACCAGGCCCACGTAACCGGTGCCGAAAATGGTGACTTTCATCGTATGCAGGGTTCCGCGATGCGTTAGACCGCAGATTCTAGCAGGGGGTCCTGCCGCATCGGACTGCCGGCTTTTCCGAAATCCATGCCCGGAAAAGCAACGGGGCGCGAATCGCTTCGCGCCCCGTGCCTGATCTGCTGCGAACCGCGGACGCTTACTTCGCGCCGCCCTGGTCGCCAGCGGCGCCGGCCGGCGTCGGGCCGGTCTTCACCAGGGTCACGTCGAAGATGATCGTCGAGTTCGGCGGGAAGCCGTTCTGCGGCTGCGCGCCATAGGCGATGTTCGACGGGATGAACAGCTTGTAGTGGCCGCCCACCTGCATCAGCTGCAGGCCTTCGCGGAAGCCCGGGATCACGCCGGAGAGCGGGATCGAGGCCGGACCGGTGCTGCCCTCGTGCTTGGACGAATCGTCGAACACTTCGCCGTTGACGAAGCTGCCGACGTAGTTCACCTGCACGGTGTCGTTCGGACCCGGACGGGCGCCGGTGCCCTGGCTGATCACCTGGTACTGCAGGCCCGAGGCGGTGGTCTTCACGCCGGCGGCGGACTTGTTCTTGGCCAGGAAGGCATCGCCGTCGGTCTTGTTCTTGGCGGCAACCTTCTCGTACTCGGCCTTGGCCTTGGTCTGCAGATTGGCGACGAACGCGTCGCGCACCTGCTTCGCTTCAGCCTCGCTCATGGTCGGCTTCTGGCCGGACAGGGCGGACTGCACAGCGCGGGCCACGGTGGCCGGATCCACTTCCTCGCGCACGAGCGGGGGCAGCTGGCTGGCCAGGTCCCAGCCGACCACGTAGCTGGCCTTGGTCTTGTCGACCGCGCCGGCCGCCGGAGCGGCGGTCTTGGCGGCCTGGGCGTGCGCGCCGGCGGTGAGGCCCAGCGCAACCGCCAGGGCGGCGGCCGTCAGCGTGGGACGCAAGAATTGCTTCATTTGAAACTCCCTCGTTTTTGGATGTCCCGGTGCTCACCGGACGGGCCTCCCGGATGGAGGCAGCGCCACGCATTGTGAGGCGCCTTACCGGTCTTAGCAACGATGTCGAATGTCGACCATCAGGCCATATAAAGGTTCAAAGCACGTGACATCGTGGCATTTTGCGATTTTCTTCACGAATGCCCGTTCGGCCGGCCGTCGCGTTCCAGCGTGTCGCGCAGCGCCGCCTGCAGGCGCGCGTGCACCTGGACCAGTACACGCCATAGCAGCCAAGTCAGCGCCAGGCCGACCAGAACCAGCACCAGCGCCACTTCCCGCGGCGGCAGGATGGTCGAGGCCAGGGCCGCCACCAGCAGGCCGAGCACCCACATCGCGGCCAGCGGCACGATGCGTGCCAATACGGAGCGGATCTTGACGTTGAGCGCGCCGCCGAGCCGCTCCGGAATGCTCAGCTCCGCCAGCAGCATGCCCAGCGCCGCGGCCTTGCGGTACGCCGCCACGATCATCGGCAGCGACAGCAGCGCGGCGACCGACCAGGCCAGCGTGCGCTCGGTGAGCGGACGCTGGTTCAACCATTCCCAATGGAAGAACTGCCGGCGATACAGATAGGCCATGATCAGGAACACGGCCACCACCAGCATCATGTTGATGAGCACGTGCCACACCAGGCGGCGGATCATCTTCATCACGATCGCGCCCTGCCCGCTGAGGCTCACATTGCCCATCCAGTCGGTGTACGCGCCGAACATGCCGCTGACACCGGCGGGCATGCGCCGCCCGAGGAAACCCGCCAGCGGATCGGCGCCGCGGATCAGGTACGGCGTAAGAAAGGTGGTAATGGCCGACACCGCCACCGCGACCGGATACAGAAAACTGCTGGTCACCTTCAAGGTCAGGCCGAGCGAGGCGATCACGAACGAGAACTCGCCGATCTGCGCCAGCCCCATACCCACCCGCAGCGAGGTGCGCCCGCCGTTGCCGGCGACGAAGGTGCCGAAGCTGCAGGTGATCACCTTGCCCAGCACCACCACGATGGTGACCACGGTGATCGGCAGCGCGTACTGCTTCAGCAGCGCCGGATCGATCAGCATGCCGATGGCGACGAAGAACACCGCGCTGAACATGTCGCGCACCGGGGTGATGATGCGCTCCACCCGCGCCACGCTGTCCGATTCGCCCACGATCGCGCCGATCAGGAAGGCGCCCAGCGCGATGCTGTAGCCCATTTCCGTCACCAGCAGGCAGAAGCCGAAGCACAGGCCCAGCACCGCCACCAGCAGCACGTCGTCGCGCGCCACCCGCGCGATGTAGTCGACCACCCGCGGCACCAGCAGCAGGCCCACCACCAGCGATACCACCATGAACAGCATCAGGCGCCCGACCGCTTCCATCGCCTGGCCCGCTTCCAGGTCGCCGGTGCTGGCGATGCCGGTGAGCAGCGCCATCAGCACCACGGCGAGCACGTCCTCGATGATGAGGATGCCGAAGATCAGCTGCGCGAAGCGTTCGCGCTTGAGGTCGAGGTCGTCCAGCGCCTTCATGATGATGGTGGTGGAGGAGATCGACAGCATCGCGCCCAGGAACATCGAGTCCATCGGCGTCCAGCCGAAGAAGCGGCCGATCTCGTAGCCGATCCACACCATCAGCACGATCTCGCACAGCGCCGCCACCAGCGCCGCGCCGCCTACCGCCCTGAGCTTCTTGAGGCTGAATTCCAGGCCCAGCGCGAACAGCAGCAGGATCATGCCCAGCTCGGACAGCGTGCGGATGGTGTCTTCGTCGTGGATGAAGATCACCGGCGAGGTATACGGCCCCACCAGCACGCCCGCGATGATGTAGCCGAGCACCACCGGCTGGCGCAGGCGCTGGAAGATCACCGTGGTGAGGCCGGCGACCAGCATCACCGTGGCGAGATCCTGGATGAAGTGCAGATCGTGCATGGGCGCTTCCGTGTCGAGTCATCGCAAGACTACACGGAGGTGTCGGAAGCGCGGCTTCACGCCCTCCACGCTCGCTTGCTCGCCGCCCCGACGCAGGACTGACACGCCGCGCGAACATTTGTGAAAATTTTTGTTCGCGGATGCTTGACGAAACCCCGATCCCTATCTATTCTTTCGGGCTCCACAGCAGTGGGGCCATAGCTCAGCTGGGAGAGCGCCTGCATGGCATGCAGGAGGTCGGCGGTTCGATCCCGCCTGGCTCCACCAATAAATTTTAGATTACGTCCCCATCGTCTAGAGGCCTAGGACATCACCCTTTCACGGTGGCGACCGGGGTTCGAATCCCCGTGGGGACGCCAATCCAAGCCGCTACTTTAAAGAGTGACGGTGCAGGTTGGGAATCAGGGGCCTCTTGGTTTTACTGGTTTCAGCTGTTCGAAAATGCGGAGCGGTAGTTCAGTCGGTTAGAATGCTGGCCTGTCACGCCGGAGGTCGCGGGTTCGAGTCCCGTCCGCTCCGCCACTTTTCCAAGGAACCCGCCTGGCGCGGGTTTTTTGTTGCGCGCGATTCCGCGCCCTCTTCCACCCCCGGCGAACCTACAGCTCGTGCCCCGGCGGCAAGTCCACCGGCTTGTGCTGCGCCAGCGGCTCCAGCGTGCCGCGCGAATGCCCCTGCTCGGCCAGGTACTCCAGCCAGCGCGAGAGGAAGCCGTTCATGCGCAGGCGATGCTGCAGCACCGTGTGCGCCGGCGGAAACGGCCCCAGCACCTGCCACAGATGGCGGCCCGGATGGCAATGCAGCGCCTCGGCCACGTGCGCGTCGGTGTACATGCGCAGCTGCGCCGACGGCGACGGCTGCCCGGTGTTGGCATCGAGGAAGTCGTAGGTCAGTTCCAGTTCCAGCGTATAGGGATGGCGTTCCTGCACCTGCAGGCGCACGTCCAGCCCGTCGTCCACGCTCGACACATAGAAGCCCGGCGCCAGTTCATGCGGTGCGAACAGGTGCGCCAGGCGATGGTAGTTCTCCGCATACAGTCCCATCAGGAAGCCGAAGCGATCCGGCAGCAGGGACTGGCGACTGTCCAGCACGGCACTCATAAGGACCTTGGGTACTCCTTCGAAGTCAGAACATGGTCCGCTCGATACCGAAGCGGTCAAGGATCTTGCTGGCGATTTCCTCGATCGACGTATGCGTGGTGTTGAGGCTGGGGATGCTTTCCCGCCGCATCAGCTTCTCGGCCTGCTCCAACTCCCAGCGGCACTGCTGCAGGGTCGCATACCGGCTGCCGGCGCGCCGCTGCTCGCGGATCTGCGCCAGGCGCTGCGGGTCGATGGTCAGGCCGAACAGCCGGTCCCGGTAGGGACGCAGCCGCACCGGAAGCTCCAGCTTGTCCAGGTCGTCGTCGGTGAGGGGGTAGTTGGCGGCGCTCACCCCGTAATGCAAGGCCATGTACAGGCAGGTCGGCGTCTTGCCCGAGCGGGATACGCCGACCAGGATCAGGTCGGCCTGGGCATAGTCCACGTCGATGCCGTCGTCGTGGGACAAGGCGTAGTTGGTGGCATTGATGCGCGCCTCGTACTTGTCGAAGTCCACCATGCCGTGCGAGCGGTTCACCGCACCCGAGCGCTTGGCGCCCAGCTCGTCTTCCAGCGTGCCGATGAACGGCGCGAACACGTCCAGCATCAGCGCCCCGCTCGCCGCCACTATCTCGCACAGGTCGCGCGAGGCCATGGTGTTGACCACGATCGGCCGCTCGCCACTTTGGGCGAAGCGCGTCTTGATGCGCAGCGCGGCGGCCTCCGCTTTTTGCGCGTCGTCCACGAACGGCAGGCGATGCTTGTCGAATTGCACGCCCTCGAACTGGGCCAGGATGCTGTTGCCGATCGTCTCCGCTGTAATACCAGTGGAATCGGAGATGTAAAAAACGGTACGCCGCATACCAGTTCCGCCGGGCCTGCAAAAGTTGGGCGCCACCTTAGCGCAAGCACGAATCCCTGTCTTTGCTTGACCCTCGCCTGACTGGTATGCAGTTGGCGCGGCAGTGGGCGGCAATGGTCTTCTTGTGCCGTGCACCATCGGCGGCGGACAATACCAGTTCTTTGCGGCCGATTTTTGGCTGCTCCAGGCCTACCCCTACGAGCTCTTGAGGAGACTCCCTTGAACGATCTGGTGCTTTGGCTCGACTCGCTGCGCATGACCGACCTGGGCAAGGTCGGCGGCAAGAACGCGTCGCTCGGCGAGATGATCGGCAACCTGGCCAAGCTCGGGGTATCCGTGCCCGGCGGCTTCGCCACCACCGCCGACGCGTTCCAGCAGTACCTGGACAAGAGCGGCGTGGCCAAGCGCATCCAGGCGCGCCTGACCGGCCTGGATGTCGACGACGTCGACGCGCTCATCGCCGCCGGCAAGGAAATCCGCGAGTGGGTCACCGAGACGCCGCTGCCGGCGGACCTGGACCAGGCCATCCGCGAGGCCTACGCCAAGCTTTGCAAGGACGCCGGCGCCGACGACATCGCCGTGGCCGTGCGCTCCTCCGCCACCGCCGAAGACCTGCCCGACGCCTCGTTCGCCGGCCAGCAGGAAACCTTCCTCAACGTGGTCGGCATCGACGACGTGCTGCACAAGGTGAAGGAAGTCTTCGCCTCGCTCTACAACGACCGCGCCATCGCCTACCGCGTGCACCAGGGCTTCAAGCACGAGGACGTGTTCCTCTCGGCTGGCGTGCAGCTGATGGTGCGCTCGGACGTCGGCGCCTCCGGCGTGCTGTTCACCCTGGACACCGAATCGGGCTTCCGCGACGTGGTCTTCGTCACCGGTTCCTACGGCCTGGGCGAGATGGTCGTGCAGGGCGCGGTCAATCCGGACGAGTTCTACGTGTTCAAGCCCACCCTCAAGCAGGGCAAGCCGGCCGTGCTGCGACGCCAGCTCGGCGCCAAGCAGCTGCGCATGGTGTATTCGTCCGCGCCGGGCGAGCGCGTCAAGACCGAGCCGACGCCGGACGAGCTGCGCAACCGCTTCTGCATCAGCGACGCCGACGTGGAAGAGCTGTCCCGGCAGGCGCTGATCATCGAGCAGCACTACGGCCGCCCGATGGACATCGAATGGGCCAAGGACGGCAACACCGGCAAGCTCTACATCGTGCAGGCCCGCCCGGAGACGGTGAAGTCGCGCGCGCACGCCACCCAGCTGGAGCGCTTCCACCTCGGCGAGAAGGGCAAGGTGCTGGCCGAGGGCCGCGCCATCGGCCAGAAGATCGGCGCCGGCAAGGCGCGCGTGGTGCGCAGCCTCGCCGACATGAACAAGGTGCAGCCCGGCGACGTGCTGGTGGCCGACATGACCGACCCCGACTGGGAGCCGGTGATGAAGCGCGCCTCCGCCATCGTCACCAACCGCGGCGGCCGCACCTGCCACGCGGCGATCATCGCGCGCGAGCTGGGCGTGCCCGCCGTGGTGGGCACCGGCAATGCGCTGGAAAAGATTCCCGACGGCGCCGACGTCACCGTGTCCTGCGCCGAAGGCGACACCGGCACCATCTACGAAGGCATCCTCAAGTTCGACCGCGTCACCGCGGATCTGGGCGCCATGCCCGAGGCGCCGCTGAAGATCATGATGAACGTGGCCAACCCCGAGCGCGCCTTCGACTTCGGCCTGCTGCCGAACGCCGGCATCGGCCTGGCCCGCCTTGAAATGATCATCGCCAGCCATATCGGCGTGCATCCGAAGGCGCTGCTGGAATACGCCAAGCAGGACGCCGCCACCAAGGCGAAGATCGACGAGCGCATCGCCGGCTACGCCGACCCGGTGTCGTTCTACGTCGACCGCCTGGCCGAAGGCATCGCCACCATCGCCGCCTCGGTGTTCCCCAAGCCCGTGATCGTGCGCCTGTCCGACTTCAAGTCGAACGAATACGCCAACCTGCTCGGCGGCTCGCGCTACGAGCCGCACGAAGAGAACCCGATGATCGGCTACCGCGGCGCCAGCCGCTATGTCGACACCGGCTTCGCCGAGTCGTTCGCGCTGGAGTGCAAGGCGGTCAAGCGCGTGCGCGAAGTGATGGGCCTGGACAACGTGTGGGTGATGATCCCGTTCGTGCGCACCCTGGGCGAAGGCCGCAAGGTGGTCGAGGTGCTGGCAAAGAATGGCCTCAAGCAGGGCGCCAGCGCGCACGGCGAAGAGGCGCTGAAGATCATCATGATGTGCGAGGTGCCGTCCAACGCGCTGCTCGCCGATGAGTTCCTGGACATCTTCGACGGCTTCTCGATCGGCTCCAACGACCTCACCCAGCTCACCCTGGGCCTGGACCGCGATTCCAGCATCGTCGCCAGCCTGTTCGACGAACGCGACCCGGCGGTGAAGAAGCTGCTGGCGATGGCGATCAAGACCGCGCGCGACAAGGGCAAGTACGTCGGCATCTGCGGCCAGGGTCCGTCGGACCATCCGGACCTGGCCGAGTGGCTGATGGATCAGGGCATCGAGTCGGTGTCGCTCAATCCGGACACCGTGGTGGACACCTGGCTGCGCCTGGCGAAGAAGAAAGCCGGCTGAGCACGGTTTGCGGCAGGACCTTGAAAGGGACGGTGGCGATCACCGTCCCTTTTTTTGTCCGGAACTTCGCCGCCCGGCGCCGGTCTTCCCGCTTGGCGCCTATCGCCTCATGCCAGGGGAACGGGAATGGAACGGCTGAAGCAATGCCTCGCGAGAAACCGCGGCTTTATCGTTTTCATGTTCTGCATGCTGGTGTTCCGCAGCGCGGTGGCGGACTGGAATGTCGTGCCCACCGGCTCGATGCAGCCGACGATACGCATCGGCGACCGCATCGTGGTGGACAAGGCGGCGTATGACATCCGGCTGCCGTTTACGCATGTGTCGCTGCTGCATCGGGGCGATCCTGCACGAGGCGACATCGTGGTGCTGGAATCGGACAAGGCCGGCGAGCGGCTGGTGAAGCGGGTGGTCGGCGTGCCGGGCGACGTGGTTGCGCTGCGCGGCAACCGGCTTTACGTCAACGGGCGGTTTGCGGATTACCGGCCGATGCATGTCGATGGCATCGGCGACGATGCGTGGGATCCGGCGATCTATGTCGCGGAAAATGTCGATGGACGCAGCCATGCGGTGCGCTGGTCGCAATACAACGCGAGCGCGGATCGCAACTTCGGGCCGGTGACCGTGCCGCCGCATCAGTATCTGATGATGGGCGACAACCGCGACAACAGCCGGGATTCGCGTTACTACGGCTTCTTTCCGCGCAACGAGATCACGGGAAGAGCGACGCGCGTGGCGATATCGCTCGATCCGGATCATCACTATCTGCCGCGTAGCGGGCGGTATTGGGCCAGGCTGGAATAGCCCGCTCAATTGGTCCGGGCGAGAATCACCGTGATGTTGTCGCTGCCGCCGGCTTCCAGCGCCGCAAGCAGGAGGTGATCCACACATTCCTGCGCGGCGAGATCGCGCCGCTCCACGATGCCGGCGATCACGGCATCGCTCACTTCCTCGGTCAAGCCATCGCTGCACAGCAGAAACGCCATGCCCGGCTCGAGCTTGCCCCGCGCCAGACCGATATGCAGCTGATCCACCGCGGTGATGCCGAGCGCCTGGGTGATGACGTTGCGCTGCGGATGGCGTGCGGCCTGGGCCGGATCGAGCGTGCCGGCCGCGACCAGTTCCTGCACCAGCGAGTGGTCGTGGCTGATCTGCTTCAGCCCGTTCTTCCACAGATAGATGCGGCTGTCGCCCACCCAGGCCACTTCGTAGTTGCCCGGGCTCAGCCGCAGCGCCGCGATGGTGGTGCCCATCGGCAACGCATCGCGATAGCCGCGCGCCTGCGCCATCAAGCGTTCGTCCGCGCCCTTGATCGCTTCGACCAGGCTGTGGCCACGGGTCACCAGGTCGGCCACTGCATCGCGCACCAGGGCCGAAGCCACTTCGCCATGCTGATGCCCACCCATGCCGTCGGCGACCAGGAACAGGCCCTGCCCCGCGTCGGCGTAATAGGTGTCCTCGTTGCGCGCACGCCGCAGGCCGACGTGGGTGCCGTGTCCAAACTCGATCATGGGCATCCGGAAAAAAAGTCTGCGCGGAGCATGCCCCATGACCAGGGAGTTGTCACGATGAACCGCCTGGCGTATGATCGCCGGCTCGCGCGGACCACCGTGTGACCCCTTTGGAGAGGTGGCAGAGTGGTCGAATGTACCTGACTCGAAATCAGGCGTACGTGTAAGCGTACCGTGGGTTCGAATCCCACCCTCTCCGCCAGATACGCAAAACGCCCCGCAAGGGGCGTTTTGCGTATCTGGCGGAGAGGGTGGGTGGAGAGAACCGGTTGCTCGGCAAGCCGAGCAACCGGTTCGACAAATTTGTCAGGAACAAATTTGGACAGCCGCAGGCTGGCCCCGCAGCGCGCAGCGCGAAGGGGTTCGGCCCATGGATGGGCCGAACAATCCCACCTTCCCCACCGAAGCGCGCCCTCCATCGAAGCCAAACAAAAAACGTCCCTTCCGGGGCGTTTTGCGTATCTGGCGGAGAGGGTTGGTATAGAGAACCGGTGACTCGGCAAGCCGAGTCACCGGTTCGACGAATTCGCCGGGAGCGAATTCGGACAGCCGCAGGCTGGCCCCGCAGCGCGCAGCGCGAAGGGGTTCGGCCCATGGATGGGCCGAACAATCCCACCCCTCCCAACCGAAGCACGCGCCCTATCGAAGCCAAACAAAAACGCCCCTTCCGGGGCGTTTTGCAGACCCAGCCGTGCGCAACAAGCAACCCTCAAGAAGCCACCACCTCCCCCACCACCGCTTCCTCTTTGCGCCAGATGCTCACCCCACCCGCACTCTTGTCCAGCGCGTCCAGCCGCAGCTCATGCGCCGCCACTTCGTCGGCATTCGCACGCAACACCTTCGGCCGCCGGCTAAGCACCGCCGGCAGGATCACCTGCGCGGCGCCCTGCTGCTCCGGCGCGCTCTCGAACGCCAGGTCCAGCGCGACCTGCCCCGAGGTCATGGCCAGGTAGACCTCGGCCAGCAGCTGGGAGTCGATCAGGCCGCCGTGCAGGTCGCGGGCGGAGTTATCCACGCCCAAGCGCTTGCACAGCGCGTCCAGGCTGTTGCGCTGGCCGGGGAAACGCTCGCGCGCCATTGCCAGGGTGTCGATCACCGGGCAGCGATCGGTAATGCGGCCGTAGTTGCCGTCAAGGCGAGCCAGTTCGGCGTCGAGGAAGCCCAGGTCGAAGCTCGCGTTATGGATGATCAGCTCAGCCCCATCGATAAAGGCCAGAAACTCACCGACCACATCGGCAAACCGCGGCTTATCGAGCAGGAACTCATCCTCGATACCGGTGACCTGCTTCGCACCCTCGTCAATCAACCGATCCGGATTGAGATACGTCTGGTAATGGCGCCCGGTAGGACGGCGCTCGACCATCTCGATGCACGCGATTTCGATCAGGCGATGCCCCTGGCGGACTTCAAGACCGGTGGTTTCGGTATCGAGGACGATCTGCCTCATCGCGTGCTCCTGTACTGCTCGGCCTGTTCGCGCGCGGCCACGTCGACGCGCTCGTTCTCCACATGGCCATTATGGCCGCGCACCCATTGCCAGCGCAGCTGATGCGTCGCGGTGGCAGTGGCAAGCCGCTGCCACAGGTCCTGGTTCTTCACCGGCTTCTTGTCGGCGGTCTTCCAGCCGTTGGCGCGCCACTTCGGCACCCATTCCTCGATGCCTTGCATGACGTAGCGCGAGTCGGTGGTGAGCGTCACCTTGCACGGGCGCGTCAGCGCCTCCAGCGCGGCGATCGCGGCCATCAGCTCCATGCGATTGTTGGTGGTGTCCGGCTCACCGCCTGCGATCAGGCGTTCGGTCCCCCTCGCGCGCAGCAGGGCGGCCCAGCCGCCCGGCCCCGGATTGCCGAGGCATGCGCCGTCGGTAAAAGCTTCCACTTCGGTCATCGTTACCTGCAATGGTTCGTCAGTCATGCGTCGGACGGGGCGCCGCGCCGCGCCCCGGGCGCCAGTTTCACGTTCACCGGCGCGGGTACCAGCGCCGGCTTCAATTTCGGCAGGATCGCCACCCGGCGGTTCTTGCGTGCGATCAGCACATACGCGCCACCCAGCGGATGCACGCCGCGGGCCTTGGCGCCGGCGTTGGGCCAGACATGCCCCACCCGCTCGACGCGTTCGATCTCCAGCTCTCCTGCCCTGACCCAGCGCTCCAGCGTCAGCGGCGAGGTGATCGCCGGCATGGTGGTATGGCGGCGCTGCCAGTACACCCAGGGCAGCCAGGCGCTGAGCGGATGCAGGCCGGTCACCGCCAGCACGCCGCCCGGCGCCAGCACGCGGCAGGCTTCCTGCAGCAGGGACTGCGGCACCGGCGCCACTTCCATCGCATGGCGCAGCAGCACCAGCCCGAAGGCGTCGTCGGCGAACGGCAGGGGCTCGTCGGCCCTGGCCTTCACGTCGCCCTGGTAACGCTTGCCGACCAGGCGCATGCGCGTCCAGTAGCCCAGCAAAGGCAGCACCGGCGGATGGTCGTGCGACAGCGCGGACAGCAGCAGCGCATGCGACCCCGCGCAGCGCTGCAGCAGCGGCGCCATGGCGGCGGCTTCCTCCGCCAGCAGGTGGCGTAGGTGCGCACTGGCGTAGATGTCGGGGTCGCGCTGCAGCATGAGATCGGGGCCAACGGTCAGGCGGAGAGTGTAAACGCTGCCCCTGCTCACATGGGTGCCGCCTACTCCGGCACAAGACTGAACACGCCGGCCCCGGTTAACGCCCGGCTAACGAGCAACCCTCCCGCCCGCTTTATAGTCCCGCACTTCGCGCAAGCCCGGATGCCTGCGCCAGTCGATACGAAAACGCAGTGGAGTCCCCCTTGCACGTCGTACCGCTACCGGCGCTAGCCGACAATTACATCTGGTTGCTGTACGACGATGCCGGCGACGCGATCGCGGTCGACCCCGGCGAAGCCGCTCCCGTGGAAGCCGCGCTCGCCGAGCGCGGACTGCGCCTGCGCGCGCTGCTGCTCACGCATCACCATAACGACCATATCGGCGGCGTCGGCGAATTGCTGGCGCGCCATCCGGTGCCGGTGTACGCGCCGCACGACGAGCGCATCGGCCACGTCACGCAGCGCGTGGCCGATGGCGACACCGTGCATATCGCGCAGCCGGCGGCGCAGTTCCGCGTGCTGGAGATTCCCGGCCATACCCGCAGCCATATCGCCTACGTGGGCAATGGCGTGCTGCTGTGCGGCGACACGCTGTTCAGCATGGGCTGCGGCCGTATGTTCGAAGGCACGCCGCAGCAGATGCTGGCCTCGCTGGACCGCCTGGCCGACCTGCCCGGCGACCTGAAGGTCTGCTGCGCGCACGAATACACCGCCGCGAACGGGCGCTTCGCGCAGACGGTGGAACCGGCCAACCCGGCACTGGCGCAGCGCATCGAACAGGTCCGCGCCCTGCGCGAGCGCGCGCAGCCCACGCTGCCGGTGGCGCTCGCCACCGAGCGCGCCACCAACCCTTTCCTGCGCGTCGACAGCGACGCCGTGGCGCAATGGTGTACGCGCCACGGCGCCGGCAACGACCGCGTTTCGCGCTTCGCCGCTTTGCGCGCCGCCAAGGATGAGTTCCGCGCATGACACGTCCCAGTCTCCGCCTTCTTCCCGCTTCGCTCGCGCTCTGCCTGGCCGCCTGCGCCAGCGGTCCGCAGCAGCAGGCACCGGCAAGCACCGCCGGCGCGCCGCGCGTGGTCAAGCCATCCGGCAAGCCCGCGGTGGACAACGTCGCCAGCCGCGTCGACGCACCCGCCGCGCCGCAGGACAGCGGCAATGTGTGGGACCAGCTGCGCGGCAGCTTCCAGATGGCCGACTGCGATGCGGACCCGGCGATCATGGACTGGGCCCGGCGTTACACGCAGAACCCTTCCGCCTTCGAAGCGCAGATGCGCGACGTGATGCCGCGCCTGATGTACGTGCAGCAGATCGCCGCCAGGCATGGCGTGGCCGGCGAGTTCGCCCTGCTGCCGTGGGTGGAAAGCCATTACCGCCCGGTGCCCGGCGTGAAGGGCAATCCGGCCGGCATGTGGCAGATCATGCCGGTGACGGCCAATGCGCTGGGCATGCGCGTGGACAAGAATTTCGACGGCCGCCTGGACATGCCCGCTGCCACCGACGCCATCATGGCCCTGCTCAAGCGCTATCACGACGATCTCGGCGACTGGCGCATGGCCGACTACGCCTTCAATGCCGGCGAGTTCGCCGTGCGCGGCATGGTCAGCCGCTACGGCATGCCCGGCGAGGAGCCGGCGATTCCCAAGATGCCGGTCAAGCGCGTCACGCGCGAACACCTGGCCAAGCTGCTGGCCATTTCCTGCGTGGTGCGCGAACCGCAGCGCTTCCATGTGGAACTGCCGCTGATCGCGCCGGAACAGCAGCTGGTGTCGGTGGACCTGGACCGCTCGATGCCGCTGGCGCAGGCGGCCAATCACGCCGGCATGTCGGTGGATGAACTGAAGAACCTCAATGCCGGTTTCCGCAACGGCTATGTCGACAAGCGCGCGGCTTCCTACCTGGTGATGCCGAGCGGCCGCGTCGAGCAGTTCCGCAATTCGCTGCTGCAGAACGGCAACAACCTCGCCAGCGCGGACAGCAATGACAACCGCCTGGCCGCGGCGGCGAACGGCCCTTCCGCCGCGCAGGACGACAGCGCCGCCGCTTCTTCGCGCACGCATACGGTCAAGGCCGGCGAAACGCTGTGGAACATCGCGCGCCACTATTCGCTGGACGTCAACCAGATCAAGCGCTGGAACGGGCTGCAGAGCTCCACGCTGCGGCTGGGCCAGGTGCTGAAGCTCAGCGCGCAGGGCTGACCGGCCGTGCAACGCGCCAGACTGGCGTCGCGCCATGGCGCGCCCGCGCGGCGCCATCCTCACGCTCGGTTATCGGTGCATCACCGCAATACCGGAGCCCCTGGCGGTATCGCGGCATCGGACTGTGACGCCACCAGATTGCGGCCTGCGCCGGAATGACGGCAATGGGTGCCATCGTGGCCGGAAACAAAAAAGGCGGCCTCGCGGCCGCCTTTTCCGTTGCGCTGCCAGGTCGCTTACATGCGATCCGTAGCGACCTTGATCTCGGTCTTCGCCTTCAGCGCGTCGATGAACTCCTGCGTCGCCGAGGCGCCGTACACGCGCGCCATCTGCTGGCGCAGCATGTCGCGCTGCTGGGCCGGCAGCTTGGACAGGTCGGCGTCCTGCACCTTGTCCAGCGCCACCAGGTCGTAGGAGCCGTCCAGCTGCGCCACGCTGGTGAACTGCGGCTTGCCCGGCGCGGGATGCGGCAGCTTGAATGCGGCGTCCAGCAGCTCCGGTGCCACGTCGGCCGAGCCGCGGGTGGCTTCGGCGGAAGTCTTCAGCGGCGCGCCGACCGAGGCGGCCACGGCGGCGATGTCCTCGCCCTTCTGCAGGCGGGCCAGCAGCTCGTCGGACTTGGCCTTGGCGGCGGCGGCGACGCGCTCGTCCAGGATCTTCTGGCGCACGGTGTCGCGCACCTCGGCCAGCGGCTTGACCGCGGCGGAGACGTGCTTGTCGACGTGGATCACCACGGCGTGGTCGTTGCCCAGGTCGATCAGGCCGGAATTGTTGCCCTGCGCCAGCACGTCGTCGGCGAATGCGGCCTGCGCCACCTTCGGGTTGGCGGCAATGCCCGCCCCGCCCTGGCGCGCGAACAGCTCGGTGGTCTTGATCGGCAGGCCCAGCGCCTGCGCGGCGGGTTCCAGCGAACCTGGGTTCTGGTAGGCGCTGTCGGTGAGCTTGCCGGCGATCTCGTTGTACTTGCGGTCGCGGTCGCCGGTGAGCGCTTCCTTCACCAGCTGCTCGCGCACCTCGGCGAACGGCTTGGGCTGGCCGTTGCGCACGTCGCGCAGCCACAGCACGTGATAGCCCTCGTCGGACAGCACGGGCTTGGACACCTGGCCCTTCTGCAGCTTGAACAGCGCCTCGTCGAAGGCGGGGTTGGCCACACCCTTCTCCAGCCAGCCGAGATCGCCGCCGGTGCGCTTGGAACCCAGGTCGTCGGAGGACTGCCCGGCCAGCTTGGCAAAGTTGTCCGGCGTGGCTTCGCCGGCCAGCTGCTCGGCCTTGGCCAGCGCGGCCTTCTGCTGCTCCGGCGAGGCGTTCTTCGGCACGTTCACCAGGATGTGCGAGACCAGGCGCTGCTCCGGCATCATGAAGCGCTGCTTGCCTTCCTCGTAGCGCTTCTTGAGGTCGTCCTCGCTGGGCTGGGTGTCCAGCTTCAGGTCGTCGCCGCTGACTTCGATGTACTTCACCGAGACCTGCTCGGGATTCATGAAGTCGCCCTGGTGCGACTTGTAGTAGGCGTCGATCTGCGCGTCGTCGACCTTGACGTCGGTCAGCGCCGGGCGCGGCAGCGCGAAGTAGCGCAGGTCGCGGCGCTGCATGCTCAGGTTGAGGTAGCGGTCGATGTCGGCGTCGGTGACCAGGGTGGACGCGGTGATCGCGTCGGGCAGCTGGGCGACGTCGAGCTCGTTGCGCAGCTCCGCCTCGAACTGGCCGGGCGTGCGGCCCATGCCGGCGAGGAAGGCGCGGTACAGGCCGGCGTCGAACTTGCCGTTCTGCTGCAGGCCGGGGAAAGCCATGATGGCGTCGCGCAGCTGCTGGTCGGAGATGCGCATGCCCATCTTCTCGGCGGCATCCACCAGCAGGCGCTGGTCGATCATCGCGTTGACCACGCGCAGCTTGTTCTCCGGCTTCTCGAACGCGGCGGGGTCGAACTGCTCGCCCTGCTGCTGGACCATCTGCTGGCGCAGGTTGTTCATGCGCTGCTGGAAGTCCTGCTGGGAGATCTCATGCTTGCCCACCTTCGCCACGAAGGTCTCGGTGTGCGACATGAAATACGACTCGATGCCGAAGAACGAGATGGCGAAGACACAGATGCCGAGGATGATGATCGACGGCCAGCCGTGCAGCTTGGTACGTAGTGCCTGCAACATGGGAATCTTCCCGTCAGGGTTGATCGAGTGCGCCCGACCCGGCGCGGTCCATAAAAAGCAAGGGCGCCACGCGGGCGCCCTTGCGAACTGTGGCGGAGCGGACGGGACTCGAACCCGCGACCTCCGGCGTGACAGGCCAGCATTCTAACCGACTGAACTACCGCTCCGCAGTTTTCTGGTGGGTGCTGTAGGGATCGAACCTACGACCATCGCCTTGTAAGGGCGGTGCTCTACCGCTGAGCTAAGCACCCGAAACCAAGCGAGAAGCCGCTTAGTTTAGGGCATCCTTCAGGGTCTTGCCAGCCTTGAAAGCCGGAACCTTCGAGGCCTTGATCTTGATCGTCTCGTTGGTGCGCGGGTTGCGGCCGGTACGGGCGGCGCGCTTGCGCACGGTGAACGTGCCAAAGCCCACGACCGACACATCGTCACCCTTCTTCAGTGCCTTCTGCACGGTCTCGAAGAAAGCCTCGAGCGCGCGGCCGGCGTCGGCCTTGGTGAGTTCGGCCTTCTCGGCAATGGCATTGATCAGATCGGTTTTATTCATTGAGACACTCCCTTAAACGTTATGCGGCCCGCGTGGTCAGTCTGGGACGAGACGACGCCGACTAGGATGATTTGGCGACCGGTGGGCGCCGCCCCGCGACCCCGCATCATGCGCTTGACGACGACGCGCCTGGATTGCGGTGCCGCTCTTTATACCAGTGGCCCCTAGGGTCCGCAATACAAGCAATACCAAGGCTTTCAGGCTTTTCGAAGGTCTCGCCGGCACTTGCCGGAAGGGGTGCGAAACGTTACCCGGCGCACATGCGAAGCAGTATTCGCGCAACAAAAAAGTGGCATGCCAGAGGCATGCCACTTCGGCTTGCTTACGATGACCAGTGCGCCGCTCAGTGCGGACGAACGGGCGTCTCGGCGGAGTCTTCGTTGCCGTCGACTTTCTTCTCGACCTTCGCGCCAGCTTCCGCTTCGCCGGCCTGGCGCGGCTGCAGCGGACGCTCCAGCGCGATGTCGAGCACTTCGTCGATCCAGCGCACCGCGTGGATCTCCAGCTGGCCGGTGATGTTGGACGGAATGTCGGCGAGGTCCTTCTTGTTCTCTTCCGGAATGATCACCGTGGTGATGCCGCCGCGATGCGCCGCCAGCAGCTTCTCCTTGAGGCCACCGATCGGCAGCACGCGGCCGCGCAGGGTGATCTCGCCGGTCATCGCCACTTCGGAGCGCACCGGCACCTTGGTCAAGGCCGACACCAGCGCCGTGCACATGGCGATGCCCGCGCTCGGGCCGTCCTTCGGCGTGGCGCCTTCCGGCACGTGGATGTGGATGTCCAGGTTCTGGTGGAATTCCGGGTCGATGCCGAAGCGGTCCGCGCGCGCGCGCACCACGGAGAGCGCAGCCTGGATCGATTCCTTCATCACGTCGCCGAGCTGGCCGGTATGCACCAGGCGGCCCTTGCCCGGCACGATCGAGGCTTCGATGCTGAGCAGATCGCCGCCCACCTGCGTCCACGCCAGGCCGGTGACCAGGCCCACTTCGTTCTGCAGTTCCTTGCGGCCGAAATCGAAGCGGCGCACGCCGAGGTAATGCTCGAGGTTCCCGGAGGTGACCTTGATCGCCGACGGCTTCTTCGCCTTGGCGGTCTTCGCCGTTTCCGGCTTGGCGGCCTTGGCCTTCGACACCTTCTTCGCCTCGCCCAGGGTCAGCTCCTTCACCACCTTGCGGCAGATCTTGGACACCTCGCGCTCGAGGTTGCGCACGCCGGATTCGCGCGTGTAGTAGCGCACGATGTCGCGGATGGCTTCGCCGTCCACGCTGAGTTCTTCCGGCTTCAGGCCATTGGCCTTCAGCTGCTTCGGCAGCAGGTACTTCTGCGCGATCCCCAGCTTCTCATCCTCGGTGTAGCCGGGGATGCGGATGACTTCCATGCGGTCCAGCAGCGGACCGGGAATGTTGAGCGAGTTGGCGGTGGCGATCCACATCACCTCGGACAGGTCGAGATCGACCTCCAGGTAATGGTCGTTGAAGGTGTGGTTCTGTTCCGGATCCAGCACCTCGAGCAGGGCCGAGGACGGATCGCCGCGGAAGTCCATCGACATCTTGTCGATTTCGTCCAGCACGAACAGCGGGTTCTTGGTGCCGACCTTGTTCAAGTTCTGCACGATGCGGCCCGGCATCGAACCGATGTACGTGCGGCGATGGCCGCGGATCTCGGCCTCGTCGCGCACGCCGCCCAGGCTCATGCGGACGAACTTGCGGTTGGTCGCCTTGGCGATGGACTGGCCGAGCGAGGTCTTGCCCACGCCGGGCGGGCCGACCAGGCACAGGATCGGGCCCTTCATGGTGTTCACGCGCTGCTGCACGGCGAGGTATTCGAGGATGCGCTCCTTGACCTTCTCCAGGCCGAAGTGGTCGGCATCGAGCACGTCCTGCGCCAGCTGCAGGTCCTTGCGCACCTTGCTGCGCTTCTTCCACGGCACGCCGACCAGCCAGTCGAGGTAGTTGCGCACCACCGTGGCTTCGGCCGACATCGGCGACATCTGGCGCAGCTTGCTGAATTCCTGGCGCGCCTTGGCCAGCACCGGCTTGGGCATGCCGGCGTTGTCGATCTTCTTCTGCAGTTCCTCGACTTCGTTCGGGCCCTCCTCGCTCTCGCCGAGCTCCTTCTGGATGGCCTTCATCTGTTCGTTGAGGTAGTACTCGCGCTGGCTCTTCTCCATCTGCGACTTCACGCGGCCGCGGATGCGCTTTTCCACCTGCTGCAGATCCATCTCGCCGTCGACCAGGCCGATCAGCAATTCGAGGCGCTGGCCGACGTCGGCGGTTTCCAGCACCTTCTGCTTGTCGGCCATGCGCACGGACAGATGCGCGGCGATGGAGTCGGCCAGGCGCGAGGGATCGTCGATGCCGGACAAGGTGGCCAGCACTTCCGGCGGCAGCTTGCGGCTCTGCTTCACCAGCTGCTCGAACAGCGAGACCAGCGTGCGCGACACCACGTCGAGCTCGCGCTCCTTGGCGCTGTACTGCGGCTCGATGATGCGTGAGGTTGCCATCAGCATGCCACCGTCTTCCTGGTACTTCTCGACGGATACGCGCGCCTGGCCCTCGACCAGCACCTTCACGGTGCCGTCGGGCAGCTTCAGCAGCTGCAGCACGCCGGCGAGCGTGCCGATCTGATGCAGGTCGGCGACCGCGGGGTCGTCGATGTCCGGGCTCTTCTGCGCCACCAGCAGGATCTGGCGCTCGCCTTCCATGGCGCGCTCCAAAGCGCGCATCGATTTGTCGCGGCCCACGAACAGCGGGATGACCATGTGCGGATAGACCACCACGTCGCGCAGCGGCAGGACCGGAAGCGCGTCCAGCGCGGCACCGGTGGCGACGGGAAGGGGGGCATTTTTTGCCATGTGAAATGGTTCCCTCTGGGGACTAAAACGACTACGCCCCGACACTGCGCCGGAGGCATCTGATCGTCAAGTGGAGGCCGGGGCGTTGTCATACAAGTGCATGCGCGGCAACGAAAAGCAAAACGGCCTGTAGCAATGAAACAGCCACGAAAACCTGGGCCTCAAAAAAAACGGCCCCGGATTGCTCCGGAGCCGTTCGTTCAGCCTGGAAAGACTGTTCAGGCCGCGTCGCCGCTCTCGCCCGCCACGCGCTGCTGCTGCAGGTTGCCGCGATAGATCAGGTAGGGCTCGGCCTGGCCGTTGATGACGGCGTCGTCCACGACCACCTTGCTGACGTGCTCCAGCGAGGGCAGCTCGTACATGGTGTCGAGCAGCACCTGCTCCAGGATCGTGCGCAGGCCGCGCGCGCCGGTCTTGCGCTTGAGCGCCTTGCGGGCGATCGCCTGCAGGGCCTCCGGGCGGAATTCCAGCTCCACGCCTTCCATCTCGAACAGCTTCTTGAACTGCTTGGTGACGGCGTTGCGCGGCTCGGTGAGGATCTTCACCAGGGCCGGCTCGTCCAGCTCGTCCAGGGTCGCGACCACCGGCAGGCGGCCGACGAATTCCGGGATCAGGCCGAAGCGGACCAGGTCCGCCGGCTCCACGTCCGCCAGCACCTTGCCGAGGTTCTCGGTGCGCTCCTTGCTGCGCACTTCGGCGGAGAAGCCGATGCCGGTCGTTTCGGAACGCTGCTGGATCACCTTCTCCAGTCCGGCGAACGCGCCGCCGCAGATGAAGAGGATGTTCTTGGTGTCGACCTGCAGGAATTCCTGCTGCGGATGCTTGCGACCGCCCTGCGGCGGCACCGAGGCCAGCGTGCCTTCGATCAGCTTCAGCAGGGCCTGCTGCACGCCTTCGCCGGACACGTCGCGGGTGATCGACGGGTTCTCGCTCTTGCGCGAGATCTTGTCGATTTCGTCGATGTAGACGATGCCCGACTGCGCCTTGTCGACGTCGTAGTCGCACTTCTGCAGCAGCTTCTGGATGATGTTTTCCACGTCCTCGCCCACGTAGCCGGCTTCGGTCAGCGTGGTGGCGTCGGCGATCGTGAACGGCACGTTGAGCAGGCGCGCCAGCGTCTCGGCCAGCAGCGTCTTGCCGGAGCCGGTCGGGCCGATCAGCAGGATGTTGGACTTGCCCAGTTCGACGTCGTCGCTCTTCTGGCGCGATTCCATGCGCTTGTAGTGGTTGTACACGGCCACCGCCAGCGCCTTCTTGGCGCGGGTCTGGCCGACCACGTACTGATCGAGCGTCTCCATGATCTCGCGCGGCTTGGGCAGCTGGCTGCGCCCGGAGGCGGCCTTCTCCTCCAGCTCCTCGCGGATGATGTCGTTGCAAAGCTCCACGCACTCGTCGCAGATGAACACGGAGGGACCCGCGATCAGCTTGCGCACTTCATGCTGGCTCTTGCCGCAGAAGGAGCAGTAGAGAATCTTGCCGCTGTCGTTGGAACGGCCCTGCCGCTCGTCAGTCATGCTGTAACCCTGCTGTAAATCGGTTGCGACGCGAGAATAGCACAGGGTTCCGCGTCCGATTCCAGACGCAGAACCCGGCCCTCAAGCACTGTAACGGCCGCGGATCAGGCGGACTTGACCGTTTCGCCGGCGCGGCGGTCCAGCACCTGGTCGATCAGGCCGTAGTCGCGGGCGGCCTCGGCGCTCATGAAGCGGTCGCGCTCCATGTCCCGCTCGATCTTGTCCAGCGGCTGGCCGGTGTGCTGTACGTAAATATCGTTAAGGCGGCGGCGCAGGTACAGGATTTCCTGGGCCTGGATCTCGATATCCGTGGCCTGGCCGCGGGCGCCGCCCGACGGCTGGTGGATCATCACGCGCGAATTGGGCAGCGAATAGCGCTTGCCCTTGGCGCCGGCCATCAGCAGCAGCGAGGCGGCGCTGCAGGCCTGGCCCACGCACATGGTGCTGACGTCGGGCTTGATGAACTGCATGGTGTCGTAGATCGCCAGGCCGGCGGTAACCGCACCGCCCGGGCTGTTGATATACAGATGGATGTCCTTGTCCGGGTTTTCGGACTCCAGGAACAGCATCTGCGCGACCAGCAGGTTGGCAACCTGGTCGTTGACTTCGCCGACGAGGAAGATCACGCGCTCTTTCAGCAGGCGCGAATAAATGTCGTACGAACGCTCGCCACGCGCCGTCTGCTCGACGACGATGGGGACCAGGTTGAGGTTCTGGATCGGGTCCATGGCCATGCTTGTCGCTCTCCGGGTTGATACGCCTGACATTGCTGATGGATCGTGCTGGAAACCGCGCCAAACCGCCATCCGGGCGGAAATCGCGCGTTCCTGCGGCACGTGGTTCGTCGCTGCCCGCTCCGCGGCCGGACCATCAAGGCCGGCCGCGTCGACTCCTTAAAACTCCAAGGAACGGCGGGCTGTCGATCGATACCCGCCTCAGGCGCTGACCGGGCGCATCACCTCGTCGAAGCTCAGGTTCTCGTCGGTGGTCTTGGCGTTATCCGCCACCCACAGCGCGACCTGGTCTTCCATCACGCGGTTCTGCAGCCCGGACATCAGTTGGGGGTCGGAGTTGTACAGTTCAATGACCTTTTCCGGCTCCTCGTAGGTCGAGGCGATCGCGGCGAGCTGCTCGGCCAGGCGGGTGCGGTCCAGCTTCAGCTCCTGCTTGCGGGCCAGCTCGCTCATCAGCAGGCCGGCGATCACGCGCTTGCGGGCCATCGGCGCGGCGGCCTCGACCAGCTGCGGCGGCGGCTGCTGGCCGCGCGGCACGCTGCCGGCGGCGAGCTGCTGGGCCTCGGACTGCACCATGATGTTCGGCACTTCCAGGCCGTCGTGGGCGTCCGCCAGCTTCTCGGCCACCTGGGACTTCAGGCGCGCCATCAGGGTGGCCTTGAGCTCGCGCTCCAGGTTGTTGCGCACTTCCTTGCGGAACTGCTCCAGGTCGCCGTCGGCGATGCCGAACAGCTTGGCGAACTCGCCGTCCACGGTGGGGAGCTTGGGTTCCTGCACCTTCACGATCTTGAACGAGACCTTGGCGGTCTTGCCGGCCAGGTTCTCGTTGCGGAAATCGGCGGGGAATTCCACGTCGGTCTCGAACTCGTCGTCGGCCGAGCGGCCGGTCAGGGCCTCGTCCAGCGCCTTGAACAGGGTGCCGGAGCCCAGCACGCTGCCGGCGCGCTCCAGGCCTTCGGCCGGGAAGCGGTAGTCGCCGGCGGTGGCGCTGTACTCGAACATCACGAAGTCGCCCTCGGCCGAGGCGCGGGCCACTTCGTCGAAGCTGCGGCGCTGGGCGCGCAGGGTCTCGATCATCTTCTCGATGTCGGCGTCGGTCACTTCGGCGACCGGGCGCTTGATCTCCAGCGCGGCCACGTCGACTTCCGGGAACTCCGGCATGATTTCGAAGGTGGCGGTGTAGGTGATCTCGCCGTTTTCCGGCTGGCCGGTGGTGTCCACCGAGGGGTTGGCGACCGGACGCAGGTTCTCCTGGTTCACCGCCTCGCGCAGGGTGCTGCCGATCAGGTCGGACAGCACCTCGCCGCGCACCTGCGCGCCGAAGCGCTGCTGGATCACCGTGGTCGGCACCTTGCCCGGACGGAAGCCCTTCAGGCGCACCGTGCGGCCCATCTCGGCGATGCGAGCGCTGACCTGCGACTCGAAGCGCTCCGCGGGGAACTTCACCGTGAGCTTGCGCTCGAGCTTGCCAACGTTTTCAACCGAAACCTGCATGACGTCTCCTGAATACCCGAAAGTGCGCGCCGACCGCGCCCGGCGGTCGTGCCGCCCGCAATGAAAACCACCAATTCGATAAGGGATGGTGCGAAAGGAGGGACTCGAACCCTCACGGGGTTAACCGCTGGAACCTAAATCCAGTGCGTCTACCAATTCCGCCACTTTCGCTCGGACCGACCCGGGGAAAGACGCCTAAGCTGCGGATACCGCGAGGAATTCACGCAGGCACCTGGCCTGCCCCGTCCCCCGTCCGTACCCGGGCCCCTCGCCCTAAGTCGATGATTCCCTTACACGAAAGCGGGCCATTTTACGGTTGCGCGCGGCGGCAAGACAAGCCAATGGCGGCTTGTCCACGCCTTTATATAAAGATGCCGCCCGCTCAATGGCTTGCGCGCCGCAAGCCGCGCGGGCGCGGTCTCACAGCTCGCGGAGAACGCGAAAGCCCACCCGTCCGCTGCGCACATTGCCGTCGGCGCCCTGCCGGTAGGCCGAGCGCACCTGGTCCGGCGAGCTGCCCCAGGAGCCGCCGCGCACCACCCGGGTCGAGCAGCCGGGGTTGACCCAGGCGCTGCCGTCGGTGGGCGCGCGCACGTAGCTGTCGTGCCAGCAGTCCATCACCCACTCCGACACGTTGCCGTCGATATCGAACAGGCCGTATGGGTTGGCTTCGAAGCTCATCACCGGCGCCGGCCCCCAGTAGCCGTCGCGGTACTTCTCGAACGCATTGCTCCAGCGCCGGCCGCTCTGCGAGCGGTCGCCCGCGCCGGTGAGGTTTTCCACCTTGCGGGTGGGCGTGCCGTTGCCCCACCAGTACTTGGTGGTGGTGCCGCCGCGCAGCGCGTATTCGAACTCGGCCTCGCTGGGCAGGCGGTAGCGCTTGCCGGTGCGCTGGCTGAGCCAGTCGACGTAGGCCTTGGCGTCGTTCCAGGAAATGTTCACCACCGGCAGGCGCTCGTCGGTGGCGGCGCGGCCGGCGTAGTCGCTCTGCCAGGTGGCGTCGGGATCGTCGCGCAGCGCGCCGCTGCGTTCGTCGTAGACGCTGGCGCCGCCGAGCTTCTGCGAGTCCGGCTGGTAGCCGCTGGCGCGCACGAATTCGCGGAACTGCCCGATGGTGATTTCCGCGCGCGACAGCGCGAAGCCCTTGCCGATGGCGACCTGGTGCTGCGGCGTCTCCGCACCCGCATGGCCTTCCTCGCCATCCGGCGCGCCCATGCTGAAGCTGCCGGTGGGAATGACCACCATCGACGGCGTCTGCCCCGGCAGATCCACATAACGGTCGGCGAACACCTGCCCCGGCTTGTAGCTGGCGTAGAGGCGCGCATTGGTCAGGCGTTCCTGCAGGTCGGCGAGGCCCTGCAGGTCTGGCGCCAGCTCCTTCACCTGCTCGGCCAGCTGCAGCGCCAGCGCCTGGTCGCCGCCGTCCAGCGCCGAACGCGCCTGCGCCAGCAGGTTGGCGGCGCGCTGGTGGCGGATGCCGTCGACGCGGCCCTGCACGTCCTGCAGCGCGGGCGAGCCGGGCAGGATGGTGGCCGCCTCGGTCAGCGCATCGCCGGCGCCCTTGAAGTCGTTGCTGGCCACCGCGGCCAGGGCGCGATCGAGCACCGCGCGCTGCACCTGCGCGATGCCCTGCGCGGCCACCGCGTTTTCGGCATCGAGCTGCTGCACCTGGCGATACAGCTCCAGCGCATTGCCGCCCTTGGGCGCGTCCACCTTGCCCTGCTGCAGCAAGGCTGCCGCCTGCGCCAGCATCGGCCGCACCTGGGCCAGTGTCTTGAGCCTGGCCTCGGCCTGGGCCACGTCGTCCTTGCTGTCGGGCACGCTCTTCAATGCGTCGAGCAGGTCCTTGGCCGACTCCTCGTCGCCGACCAGGATGTCCTGGCCGATCTCCGCCACCAGGCGCGCGCGCACTTCGTACAGGCCCTGCGCGGCGGCGCGGCTGTCGGGTTTCAGCTTCAGCGCTTCGGCGAACAGCGCGGCGGCGCCGTCCTTGTCGCCGGCCAGCTGGCCGTTGCGCAGCGCCTTGGTGGCCTTGTCCAGCAGCGCTTCGACTTCGGGCGTATCCGCGCTCTTCTGCTCGGGCAGGCTTTCGTTCTTCCTGCTCATGCGCGCCACGATCACATCGGTCGGGGCCAGCGTCACCGGCGGGCCGGCATCGAGTTCGGCCTGCGCCGTGCTCGCCGGCGCGCGGCCGGTGCCGAGCGGCGCGGCGGCGGGGCCGAGGTTCATGGCGCGCTGCGTCTGCACCCGCGTCGGGTCGACATGGAACACGCGCGGAAAGAAGTGATAGACCAGCGCCATCCCGAGCATGACCACGCCAAGCGCTCCGCCCAGGGCGCGCTGGCGTTGTACGGTTTCCTTGCTCGGCATGGTGCGTGTCCTTGGGGCAGCCTGCTAAGGTGCGCCGCTAACCATAGGCACAAACCCCTGACAGGACAATGAGCGATGCATGTCCCTCAGGCTGCGAAGGAAGCTTCGATGCAACTTCCCGTTATCCCGGCGGCGGACTGGATCACCAGCCGCGCTGCGCTCGAGCAATGGCTTGCCGCGCTGCCCGCCGACGCCGCGCTCGATCTCGACACCGAGTTCATGCGCCGCAACACGTTCTATCCGCAGCTGGCGCTGCTGCAGCTGGGCTGGAACGGGCGCTACGCGCTGGTCGATCCGCTCGCCTTCGACATCGGCGACGCGCTGCGCCCGCTGCTCGGCAACGGGCAACTGCTCACCGTGATGCACAGCGGCAGCGAAGATCTCGAAGCGCTGGCCCCGCTGCTGCCCGGCGGCCCCGCGCGGCTGTTCGACACCCAGATCGCCGCGGCCTTCGTCGGCATGGGCCTGGGCATCAGCTATCGCGCGCTGGTGGCCGAACTGGTCGGCGCCGAACTGGACAAGGGCGAGACGCGCTCGGACTGGATGCAGCGTCCGCTCACCGAATCGCAGCGCGCCTACGCCACGCTCGACGTGGTCTATCTCGAACCCGTGCACGAGCAGCTTGCCGCGCGCCTGGAGCAGCGCGGCCGCGGCGCCTGGCATGCGGAAGACTGCGAACGCCTCAAGCGCCGCGCCTGCGTGCGCGAAGGCGATCCGCAGCCGCAGGAGAATTTCCGCGGCGCCGCCGAATGGCAGCCCGCGCAGCAGGCGCGCCTGCGCCGCATCCTGCTGTGGCGCGACGCCACCGCGCGCCAGCAGGACCGCCCGCGCCCCTGGCTGCTGGAAGACGCCCAGGCCATGAACCTGGCGCAGCTGCCGCCGCAGAGCATGGCCGAACTCGACGAACGCACCCGCGGCCAGCGCGCCCTGCGCAGCCCGCAGCGCACCGAGCTGTTTCATCTGTTGCAGCAGCCGGTCACCGAAGAAGACATCGCCGCCACCGCGCCGATTCCCGGCACGCCGCAGGGCGAGGCGAAGAAGGCGCTGGCTGCGATGAAGGACGCCGTCGACAGCACCGCGCTGGCGCTGGACCTGCCCCCCGGCCTGCTGTGCCCGCGCAAGGTGCTGGAGACCTACGTCGTCACCCGCGCCTGGCCGGAATTCCTGGAAGGCTGGCGCCGCGAACACCTGCACGACCGCCTGGCAAGCCTGCTGCCCGGCTGAGGCTTGCGCGAGGGGGCTTGGCGGCCCCCGGTGCCGCTGCTAATATCCGCGGCTCGCGTGGGGCGGTAGCTCAGCTGGGAGAGCGTCGCGTTCGCAATGCGAAGGTCGGGAGTTCGATCCTCCTCCGCTCCACCATTCATTCCAGACATAAAGCCCCGAAAGACCAGCGCTTTCGGGGCTTTTTCGTTGCCCGCCGTTCTTCCCTCGCCCGTTTACCCCACCGCGCCTCATGCTGCGCGCGGGGCTTGCTCGCACCTCGTCAGGCTGAGCAGCGCAGGTCCAGCATCAGGTGGCGCACGGTTGCCTGGGCCGGACTGTCGATGGTGCCGGTGGCGTTGATGCGGTAAGCAGAGCAGTCGGCATTCTCCTCGCGCCCGTCTTTGATCGCGCACTCGGCCTGGATGGTGAAACCCATGCGGCCATTGAGAGCCGCCCGCGCGACGGAAACGTCCTGGCAGTTCTCCGACACTCGCGCCAGAACCGTGTCGTTGCGAAGGACGAACGCAAGCAACCCGCGATCCGTGGAGACATCGTCGCTGGCATAACTGGCGGAAAAGGGGCCCAGGACGGCAAAAGCAGCCACCGGGATCACCGCTATCGTCCGGAACTTCCGATTCATATCCATCTCCTTTGGTTGCATAGGGGCCAGCTGGCCGTGACTCGCAAACGCATGATGAAGCGAGCGTCTGATGCGCCAATGACCGATTAAAGGCCAGAATCGGCCGGCCCCTCGCCTTCCGGCATATCCGTCAAGAAGTCACCAAGCCGCCCGGCGATGCGTGGCCAGTCAGCGGGCTGAGGAAGGCGGCGCCATCCGCTGCGGCACGCCTGCCACGTTCGACGAGACCAGCCCCAGTCCCTGCCAGAAGTCCGCCGGATACGACAGCGTGGGCCGCCCCACCCAGCCGCGCACCACGTCCAGCTCATAGCCGCCGTCCACGCGCTTGTATGCCACCGAGTTGAGCGCGATGGCATCCCAGTCGCCGGCGTAGCGGATATCGCGCAGGGCATCCGGGTAGTGGCCGTAGCGCACCTTGTACAGCTCGATCAGCGCGATGGCGGTCTTGAAGTTCTGGTCGCCGAACTTGGCGTCCGCTTGCTGTTTCATGGAGCAGCCCGCGCCGAGGAAAGCTGCTCCAAGCACCACCGCAAGCATGCATGCACGCAATTTCATTCCATTCTCCTTTTGCGATCCGAAGGAACCCTAGCGGCGGGCCGCGCGCCGCGGCCTTCCCGCCGGCTTGCCGTCCGGCGGGCCGCAGACCTCCCGAACGCATTCGCGCAGCCATTGGTGCACCGGATCCGCATGCAGGCGCGGATGCCACAGCATCGAGATGTTCAAGACCGGCGTCGCCACCGGCAACGCGAAGCTGTGCATGCCTTCGCGCAGATTGCCGGTATGGCGTTCCGGCACGCTGGCGATCAGGTCGGTCTGCCGCGCCAGCGACAGTGCGGTGGCGAAGCCGCCGACGATGGTGGCGACTTCGCGCGCCAGCCCCAGCGCGGCGAGCGCGGCGTCGATCGGTCCCTTTTCGCGGCCGCGCCGCGACACGCTGATATGGCGCCCGCCCGCATAGCGCGCCGCGGTGAGCCGGCCGCGGCCAAGCGGATGGCCATGGCGCACCACGCCGACATAGCGGTCGCGGAACAGCGCCTGCACGCGCATCTCGGGGCCGGCGTTGGAGTCGACCACGCCGGTTTCCAGGTCGACGATGCCGTCGCGCAGCGGCGCGCTGTCCTTGTCCGGCTTCTGCATGAAACGCAGGTGGATGCCCGGCGCTTCGGCGGCGATGCGGGCGATCAGCGCGGGGCCGAAGTTCTCCACGAAGCCCTCGCTGGTGCGCAGGGTGAAGGTGCGCGCCAGCTGCTCCAGCCGCGGCCTGACCGCGGGGCGCAGCACTTCCTCCGCACCCAGCACGAGCTGGCCGACCCGGTCGCGCAGTTCCAGCGCGCGCGGCGTCGGCACCAGGCCGCGGCCGGCGCGCACCAGCAGCGGGTCGCCGGTGGCTTCGCGCAGACGGGCCAGTGCGCGGCTCATCGCCGAAGGGCTCAGCCGCAGCCGCCGCGCGGCGCGCGCGACGCTGCCTTCGGCCAGCAGCACGTTGAGAGTGACCAGCAGGTTGAGATCGGGCATGGACATGCGCGCCACCATGGCAGCGGCGATACCTGGCGTCAAACGCACGGATAAAGTGCAAATGCTGCGCCTTCCGCCATGCCACGAGCGGCATTAATTTGCCGGCATCCACGCTGCCGGAGTCGCCCGCTTCATGTCCAAGCCGCTTGTTTCCGCCCAGGGCGAATGCGCCATCGAGGGCGCCACGCGCCAGCCCGCCGCGCCCTGGGCGCTGGCCGGCCTGGCGCTGTCCATGCTGCTGCCCTCGCTGGACACCAGCATCGCCAACACCAGCCTGCCGCTGCTGGCGAAAGCGTTCGACGCGCCGTTCCAGCAGGTGCAATGGGTGGTGCTGGCCTATCTGCTGGCGATCACCACGCTGATCGTCGGCGCCGGACGCCTGGGCGACCTGGTCGGCCGCAGGCGCCTGCTGCTGGTGGGCATCTTCTGCTTCACCTTCGCTTCGATGCTGTGCGGCGTGAGCGGGCAGCTGTGGGTGCTGATCGCGGCACGCGCGGAGCAGGGACTGGGCGCGGCGATCATGCTCGCGCTCACCATCGCCAGCGTCAGCGAAGCCGTGCCCCGCGACCGGATCGGCCGCGCGATGGGCCTGCTCGGCACCATGTCGGCAATCGGCACCGCGCTGGGGCCGTCGCTGGGCGGCGTGCTGGCGGCGGCGTTCGGCTGGCCGGCGATCTTCCTGGTCAATGTGCCGCTGGGGGTGCTGGCCTTCGTGCTGGTGTCGCGGCATATGCCGCGGGAGCGCACCGCCGACAAGCCGGCGAGCGCCGGTTTCGACCCGCTCGGCACTGTGCTGCTGGCGGTGGCGCTGGCGGCGTATGCGCTCGCCATGACACTGGGCCACGGGAAGTTCGGCGCGCTCAATCTCGCGCTTCTGCTGGCCGCCGTTGCGGGCGCCGCGTTGTTCGCCTACGCACAGACGCAAGTGGCCGCACCGCTGATTCGCCTGTCGATGCTGCGCGATGGCGACCTGAGCGCGGGGCTGGCGATGAGCGCGCTGGTGTCGGCGGTGATGATGACGACGCTGGTGGTCGGGCCGTTCTACCTGTCGCGGGCGCTTGGCCTGGCGCCGCTGTGGGCGGGCCTGGTGTTGTCCTCCGGCCCTTGCGTCACCGCATTGAGCGGCGTGCCGGCTGGCCGCCTGGTGGATCGCCTGGGTGCGCGCCGCACGACCGTGCTCGGCCTGATCGGCATCGCCATCGGCACCTCGTTGCTGTCCCTGTCCACCTTGTGGCCGCTCGGCGTAGCCGGCTATATCGGCCCCATCGTGATCACCACGCTCGGCTATGCGCTGTTCCAGGCTTCCAACAACACCGCGATGATGACGGGCGTGGCGCAAGGCCAGCGCGGCGTGGTGTCGGGGATGCTCAGCCTGTCGCGCAATCTCGGCCTGGTGACGGGTGCGTCGGCGATGGCCGGGATATTTGCGTGGGCGGTGGGCAGCGGCGATGTCGCACATGCCGCGCCAACCGCGGTGGCATTCGGCATGCGCACGACCTTCGGCGTGGCCGCGGCCTTGATGGTGCTGGCGATCAGAGTTTCAGCCCGGCGTAGGTTGGGGTGAGCGCAGCGAACTCCAACCTACGCCGGCACCGCCTCGCACGTCCGTTGGGGTTCGCGTTCGCTCACCCCAACCTACGCCGGATGTTTCTACGCGGGGTGCGATGCTTTCAACCGGCGCGGCTTGATCGCTTTGTCGACGTGCTTCGCGGGAGCATCCCGCCGGCGCCGCTTCGCCACCGAACGCCACGCCACGGTGGCGACGCCACCGGCGGAACTCACTCCGCCGGCGATCAGCCACGCGGTACCGATGCATAAAGGACACATAAGCCGCCCTCCTCAATGTTCGCCGCAGCAGGGCGGCACGGCCGCGGTCACCCCGGGCCACGCGCCGACGCCGCCCGGCAGCATGTCGAAGAAATGCCACAGCACGCAGAAGTCGTCGCCGGGACTGAAGCCGGTGTCGGATACGCGCAAGATGGCGTCGCCGTCGCGGCGGAACACCGACAGCCCCGGCAGCCAGCCGCCCTTGGGCGATACATAGCCCATGTCCCTGGCGAAGCTGCTGCCTTCGTGGCTGAGTATCGGGAATGTCCAGCCGCGCAGCTCCGCCATGCGCTTCTGCACCGAAGGACGATCCGGACTGGTCACGGCGAAACCCGCGCGCGTCACCACATGCTGGTGGATGCCGTTGTAGCCATCCGCCCACAGCGTGCAGTACGAACAGGCCACGCCCATGTTGTGCACCACGATCAGGTCTTCGTGTTCGCCGAACAGCTCGGACAGGCGCACCTTGCCCTCGCTGCCGTTGAACTCGTAATCGTCCACCCGCTGCGGCTCCACGCCGGCCAGCGTGTCGCGCATCTGCTCGCGGATGGCAGCGATCTGGCGGCGGTAGTCGGCGAGCTTGCCGCTCACGTCGTTGTATTTCATGGCGGTGTTCCTTGGCGCTCAGGTGCCGTAGGCGATGCGGTGCTTCACCCAGGCCATCGGGTACGACAGGCTTTCCTCGTTGCGGCCCAGCGGCGAAGCATCCAGGTACTGGTAGGCGGCGTTGAAGATGTCGATGCCGCGCGAGTAGGTGGAATAGGTGTGGTAGACCTTGCCGTCCTCGTCCTTGAAGAACGCGCTGACGCCGGGGTAATCGGTGCCGCTGACCTTGATGCTGCCGTAGTTGTAGTAAGCCTCGCCGCGCTCGAGCACGTCGGGCCGGAACGACACCTGGTAGTCGTAGTTGAAATCGTCCAGCGAGGACACCCAGGGGAAAGCCCAGCCGAACTCGCGCGCCTGCTTCTGCAGCTTGGCCAGCGGCGCGCGCGAGATCGCCGCGAAGGCGACGTCGTGCTGGGCCAGGTGCGGCACGATGCCGTTGAAGTTGTCGGCCCAGAACGCGCAGCTCTTGCAGCTGATTTCCCACTCCGGCGCATACATCAGGTGATAAACCATCAGCTGGCTGCGATCGCCGAACAGATCGGCCAGCGTGGCCCTGCCCTGCGCCGTCTCGAACGCATAGTTCTTCTCGACCAGCTCCCACGGCAGCTCCTGGCGCTGCCGGGTGACTTCGTCGCGCAGATGGGTGAGTTCTTTCTCTTTGGCGAGGAAGAGCTTGCGGGCCTTGAGCCATTCCTCGTGACTGACGATGCGATGCTGAGCCATGACCATTACCTCGGGATAAGGGGGAGTTGGGGCTTGCATGGACGGCGTGCCGTCGCGGCGCGCTTATTTCCTGCCTGGCGTGCGCTTCTTCGCGGCTTTGCGCGCAGGCTTCGCGGCCGCCGCGGCGCGGCGCTCGTCGATATCCGCCAGGGTGACGGCGAGCAGGTCGAACTGCTGCTGCCAGTATTTGCTGTAGCGGTTCATCCATACCGCCGCTTCCAGCATGGGGCCGGCATCCAGGCTGCAGCGGCTGATCCGGCCGGTGCGTTCCTGCTGGATCAGGCCGGTGCGCACCAGCACCTGGATATGGCGCGATACGGCCTGCAGCGAGATATCGAAAGCGGCGGCGATTTCCGATACCAGCAAGGCCTGGCCGTCGAGCCGTTCGAGGATGTCCCGGCGTACCGGATCGGAAAGCGCGAAGAACACCTGGTTGAGGCGTTCCCGGGCCAGCTCGGGGTGTTCGCCCGAGGCGTCGACGAGGTGCAGGAGCTGCTGGATATTCATCATGGGGGATGAATATCAACTCACTCGTTGATAATCAACAATGGAGTTGATTTTTTAGACGATAGAGCTATCCAAATCATTGGAATAGCTCTATCGACTCAGCAACCAGCACCGGACAGAAGTCCGACCGGCGCTCCCTCGCCTCAGAACCGGTAACTGAACGTCACCGACGCCGCCTGCGCCGACGCATGCCCCACCTTGAGCAGCGCGTCGTAGCTCAGCGACAAGGTCGACGCCCGCGTCGGATGCATCGCCACGCTCGCGCCCAGCGTGGCGTAGGAGCGCGGCAGATCCGTGCCGGGTGCGGCGAACAAGGTGCCGTCCTGCGCCGCCACCGTCACGCCGCGGTGGCGGCCGGCGGTTTCGGTGGCGTAGCCGGCGCGCAATTGCAGATCCAGCGGCTTGCCGTCGTTGTCGAAGGACCGGTCGAACGACAGCCCGACATACGGCTGCAGGCTGCGCGCGCTGTCCACGCCTACGCGCAGGTTCTGCCCGCGCGCGCCGTCTTCGCCGAAGGCATTGCCGTGGAAGTAGGCGTAACGCGCGCCGATGCTCGGCGTCAGCGTGCCGCCGCCCACCGCAAGCGGCATGGCCGCCTGCAGCGCCGCGGTGAATTCGTGCCCCACGTGATCGCCTTCGGCCACGCCGATGCCGCCGAAGTTGCGCTTCTGCGAGAGGTCGTCGAAGGCGTAGCCCACCGTGCCGGACAGGCGCACCGCACCCAGCGGCTGCGCGCCGTAAAGGGCCAGGCGCACGGTGTCGGTCTGCGCGGTGTCGCCGGTCACGTTCTCGCGCAGGTTGCTGTGCGAGAAGCCCGCCGCAACGCCGACGGTGGCATCGCCCAGCGGACGATCCACACCCATCATCAGGCCGTACTGGTCCATGTGGAAACCGGGTTGCCCGCTGCGTCCTTCGATATCGGTGCCGGCACCCGATGCGGTCACCCACAGGCCGTCGCCCTTGCGCGACCGGTCATCGAGCAGCGCGCGATCCACCAGCGAAGCATTGGCGGACTGCGCGCGCAGCAGCGCGGCGGTGCCGAGCGCGGCGTAGTTGGAGGTCTGCGTGGGTGCGATCACGGTTGGCCCGGTCGGCCCACTCGGGCCGGTCGGCGTCGCCAGGTTCAGGCCGACCTGGTTCGCGCCGTAGGTGACCGTGGGCGTAAGCGTGCCGAGCGCGGCGCCATTGGCATACGTATTGGTGACGTTGCCGAACGTGCCGGTGACGCTGCCGCCCGCCGTCACGATGGTGTACTGGTGCGCGGCATAAGTGCCCGGATCGTAGATAAGCGCCAGCGTGCCGCCCAGGCTGGCGTTGCCGCCCACCTTCAGCAACGAGGCATCGGTCGGACTCACTTCGATGGACAGCGTGCCGTTCGCCGACTGCGCGTAGTTGCCGGCCACCGTCAACGTACCGATGGATCCACCCGGCGCCACCATGCCGTCGTTGGTGACGCTGCCGGTGATGCTGCCATGGCCCTGCAGCTTGCCTTGCGCGCCCACCGCCACGTCGCCGCCGAGAACCGCGCCGGGCGAACTGGCATCGCCAACCGCCAGCGTGCCAGCCGTCACATTGGTCTTGCCGGTGAACGCGCTGCTGTCGCCATTGACGGTCAGCACCGCACTGCCCTGCTTGTTCAACACGCCGCTGCCCGTGAAGCTGCCGGCGAACGTGCCGCCGCCGAGGTTCAAGGTGTTGGCGCCGAGCGCCACGCGGCTGCCGCCGACGCCGGCCAGCGTGGCGATGGTCTGCGCGCCGGCGGCGGAGATATCGAAGCTCGCGCCGCTGCCGTTCAAGGCGAGCGCCGTCGCCGGCACCAGCGAGCCGCTGCCGGCCAGGGCCAGGGTGCCGCCGGTGACGGTGGTGGCGCCGGTGTAGGTATTGGCGCCGGTCAATGTCTGCGTGCCACCGCTCAAGCTCAGCCCGCCCGTACCGCCGATCGCTCCGCCGAAGCTGCCGTTCGCCTGCGTCAGGGTCAGCGACTGGCTGCCGAGATTCACGCTGCCGGTACCGGCCAACCCGGCGATCGACGTACCGGACGTGGTCGCCGAGATATCGAAGTTGCCATTGGCGAGCGTGACGCCGCTCGATGCCGCGATGCTGCCGCCGCCCTGCAGCAGCAGCGTGGCGCCGTTGATAGTGGTCGCGCCGGTGTAGGTGTTCACGCCGGTCAGCGTCTGCGTGCCGCCGCCCAGCGTCAGTCCGCCCGCGCCGCCGATCACCCCGTCGAACGTGCCGGCGGCCTGCATGATCGTCAGCACGCTGCCGCCGAGATTCACGCTGCCCGTGCCGGTGAGGTTGGCGACCGATGCGCCGCTGCTGCTCGCGGCGATATCGAAGGTGCCGTTCGCCAGCGCAAGCCCGCTGGATGCCGCGATGCTGCCGCCGCCCTGCAGCGCGAGAGCGCCGCTGACGGTCGTTGCGCCGGTATAGGCGTTATTGCCCGTCAGCGTTTCGGTACCGGTGACATTCAAACCGCCCGCACCGGAAATCGCGCCATCGAACTGGCCACTGCCCACCAGCGTGAGCGCCTGGCTGCCGAGGTTCACCGCACCGCCGCCGCCAAGCGCGTGGATCGTCGCGCCGGTGTTCGCGGCCGTCACGTCGAGCGTGCCGTCGACCGTCACCGCGCTGGAGGAAGCGATGCTGCCCGCGCCGGTCAGTGCCAGCGTGGCGCCGGTGCCGATCGCGGTCTGGCCGCTGTACGCCTGCGCGGCGCTGAAAACCTGCGTGCCGCCGGTGATGGCAACGCCGCCGGTTCCCGTCATCGCGCCGTCGTAGCTGCCGCTCGCGCCTGTCAGCGTCAATGTCTGCGCACCGAGATTCACGCCGCCATGGCCCGTCAGCGCCTTGATGCTCGCACCGGCCGTCGTGCCCGAGATATCGAAACTTCCGCCATTCGCCACGCCGCTCGACGCCGCGATGCTGCCCGTCCCCGCCAACGCCAGCGTGGCCCCCTGCTGGATCGTGGTGGCGCCGGTATAGGCATTGCTGCCGCTGAGCGTCTCCGTGCCGCCGGCCACGACCAGATCGCCCGCGCCCGTGATGTTGCCGCCGAAGTTGCCGGCCGCCTGCGTCAAGGTGAGCGTGCGCAAGCCCAGGTTGACCTGGCTGTTGGCGCCGCTGCCGCTGAGCGTGGCGATGGATGCGCCGTTCGTCGCACCCGTGATGTCGAACAGTCCATTCGCCACCACCCCGCTCGACGCCGCGATGCTGCCGTTGCCGGACAAGGCCAGCGTGCCGGCGCTGTCGATGGTGGTCAGCCCGGTATACGCGTTGACGCCGCTGAGGAATTGCGCGCCACCCGCGATGGTGAACCCGCCGCTGCCGGAGATGATGCCGTCGAACGCGCTGCCGCCATTGGCGATGGTGAGCGTCTGCGCACCGAGCGTGACGGCGCCGCTGCCGGAAAGCTGCTGGATGCTCGCACCCGCGGTCGTTCCCGCGATATCGAACGTACCGTGGTTCGCCACACCGCTGGATTGCGCGATGGAACCGGCGCCGCTCAGCGCCAGCGTGGCGCCATTGTCGATCGCGGTGGCGCCGGTATAGCCGTTGTTGCCGCTCAGCGTCTGTGTGCCGGCGCCGATCCCGATGCCGCCCGTGCCGCCGATGGCGCCGCTGAAGTTGCCGCTGGCCTGGGTAATCGTCAGCTGCTGCGCGCCGAGATCGACCGCGCCACTCCCAGTCAGCGTGCGGATGCTCGCACCATTGCTGGTGGCGGAGATATCGAAGATGCCATCGCTCGCCACCCCGCTGGACGCCGCGATGCTGCCCGGGCCGCTCAATGCCAGCGTGGCGCCGCTGCCGATGCTGGTGGCGCCGGTGTATGCCTGCACGCCCGAAAACGTCTGCGTGCCGCCGCTGACGGTCAGCCCGCCGCTGCCGCCGATCACGCCGGCATAGGTGCCGCCGCCGTCGGTCAGCGTGAGCGTCTGCGCGCCCAGCGCGACATTGCCATTGCCGGCCAGGCGGGTGATCGATGCGCCGCTGCTGGTGCCGGAGATGTCGAAACCGCCGCCGTTCAATACCAGGCCTGCCGAACTGGAAATACTGCCCGTACCGATGAGCGCGAGCAGGGCGCCATTGGCGACGGTGGTCTGGCCCGTATACGCATTGCTGCCGCTCAGTGTCTGCGTGCCGCCCGCGATGGTCAGGCCACCGCTGCCCGCGATGCCGCCCGCGAAATCGCCGCTGGCGTCGGTGATGTTGAGGTACTGCGAACCCAGCGCCACCGCGCCGCTGCCGGTCAGCGCGGCGATCGCCACGCTGCCGCTGCTGCCGGAAATATCGAAGTTGCCGTTATTCACCAGGCCGCTGGAACTGGCGATGCTGCCGGCGCCGGCCAGCGCCAGCGTGGCGCCGGCATCGATGGCGGTCTGGCCGGTGTAGGTGTTGACGCCGGAAAAGCCCTGCGTGCCGCCGGCTACCGTGACGCCGCCCGAGCCGGAAATGACACCGGCAAACTGCGAACTGGCCTGGGTCAGGGTCAGATCCTTGGCACCCAGCACGACCGAGCCCGCACCGGCGAGCGATGCGATGCTGCTGCCGCTGGCCGTGGTGCCGGATATATCGAAGCTGCCATCGGCAGTAACCAGCGATGACGAAGCGATACTGCCCGCGCCGGTCAACGCAAGCGTCGCACCGGCGCCGATGCCGGTCGCGCCGGTATAGGCCTGCGCGGCGGTCAGCGTCTGCGCGCCGCCGGCGATCGACAGGCCGCCGCTGCCGCTCGCGACGCCGTCGAAGCTGCCGCTCGCATTGGTCAGCGTCAACGTCTTGCTGCCGAGCAGGATATTGCCGGCGCCGCTGATGGCCGTTACCGAAGCGCCGGCGTTGGTGCCGCTGATATCGAAGTTACCGTTCACTGCCACGCCGCTCGAAGCGGCGATGCTGCCGTTGCCGCTCAGCGCCAGC
Organism: Dyella marensis; assembly: GCF_049532885.1. Classification (NCBI taxonomy): domain Bacteria; kingdom Pseudomonadati; phylum Pseudomonadota; class Gammaproteobacteria; order Lysobacterales; family Rhodanobacteraceae; genus Dyella; species Dyella marensis. The sequence goes on along the minus strand of NZ_CP064029.1, from coordinate 1,803,069 downwards.
GTGCCGCTGTTGATGGTGGTGGAACCGGTGTACGTATTGACGCCCGACAGCGTCAGCGTGCCGCTGCCGTTCTGTTCCAGATTGCCGGTGCCATCGATGGCGCCGCCCAGCGATACCGCATCGCTGCGGTTGAAGGCGAGCGTGCCCAGGTTGTGCACATTGCCGACGATCGAACCGGTGGTGCCGCCGTTGCCGATCTGCAAGGTGGAACCGGTGTCGATCGAGGTGCCGCCGGTATAGGTGCCTGTGCCGGAGAGCGTGAGCGTGCCCGAGCCGATGACCGCCAATGCGCCGCCGCCGGAGATCGGGCCGGAGAACTGCAGCCCATCCGCGCCATCCATGTCGCCGGTGAGGATGGAACCGGCGCCGAGCGTGATCGCGTTGTCCAGCACCATGTTCACGTCCTGCGCGAACACGCGCGCCTGCGCGCCCGCGGCGAGGTCGATGCCGCCGGTGATGCTGCTGCCGTCGAACATGGTCAGCGCATTGCCGGTGCCGTTGAACTGGATCGCCAGTGCGGTGCTGCCGTCCGGGTTGAGTCCGCCGCTGATGCTGCCGCCGGGGCCGTTGACGATGGTGTTGCCGTTCCAGGTGACCACGCCGATGCCGCCCTGTCCGCCCACGGCACCGTTGCCGCCGGCGATGCTGCCGTCGTTCTGCAGCGTAGCGAACTGGCCGACCAGGTTGACGCCCGCACCGCCGCTGCCGCCGTGCGCGGAGTTGTCGGCGCTGCCGGTGCCTGCCACCGCGCCGTTGCCGCCCTGGATGCTGCCGCTGTTGGTGGTCGAGCTGTTCTGGCCCAGCACCAGCACGCCATCGCCGCCCGCGCCGCCGCCGCCGTTGTTGCCGCCGCTGCCGCCCGCGCCGCCGGAGCCGCCGGTGACCTGGCCATCGATCTGGATGTCGGCATCGTCCGCCACCGCCAGCACGCCGGCACCGCCGCCGCCGCCGCCCGCGCCATTGCTGGCGCCGCCGCTGGTACCGTTGCCGCCCGCGCCGCCGCTGCCGCCCGCCACCGCCGCGCCGCCCTGCACGTTCAACTGGATGCCGGCAGCGGTAAACGTCACGCCCGCACCGCCGCCGCCACCGCCGCTGGCGAAATTGAAGCCGTTGGCACCGGCCGCGCCCGTGCCGCCATTCGAGGTGGCGGTGATGTCGAGCGTGCCGCCGCCGGTGGTGCCGACGCTGCCGCCGGCGCCGCCGGCGTTCTCGCCCGCCGCGCCCGCGCCGCCTACGCCATTGGCACCCGCCGGCGCACCGACGACCTGGTCGGTTGCGCCGGTGCCTGAATTGAACACGCTCGCGCCACCGCCGCTGCCGTTGCCTGCGCCGCCACCACCGGTGCGTTGCGGAATGCCCGCGCCGCCCGGCGCGCTGCAGGAAGCAATATCGCTGGCGTTGGAGCTGCACGCGGCCCACGCCGTCGACGAGATCATGGCCAAGCTCACCGCCAGCGCGAGGGGGCGCAGCATGGGCGCAATCCGCGCCCCGCTTCGGCCGGACACGCCGCTGCTTGCATGCGCCAGTTCGGAAGCCACCTGCAGCAGGCGCAGCGAACGATTCCAGACGAGCCGGTAGATGCGGTTCATGGCGGTACCCCTGTTTATGGGTCGATCGATCGGCCACTCGCGGCATGGCGCCGGGGCCGCTTGCAGCAAGCATGGGCGGATGGCATAGACCGATCGTTCGGGGTGCGTGCGGAACCGGCTTGCAGCACAAAGCCTTCGCGTCGCGCGATGGAAGCGATTCCATCGGCGTTCCCCAACGACCGCTACCAACATCCCCTGGATTCGACTTTGCACCGTGCCTTCCGCCGGATGGAGGAACAGCGCCCCCTTGTCGAGCCGGGGGCCTGAACGCCGCACTCCATGGCGACGGGCCGTCGACTCGCGTGGCGTATGGTGCACGCGCGCATGTGGCCCGGCAATGTAACTTCCGGCCGGTGATGCGCCCGGCAGCAGCGGCGGCGGGCACTGGCTATGATCTGCCGTTTCCCCACGCCAGGAGTGTGCCGTGTCGCGACGTCCCGCCTGCTGTCTCGCTGTTGCCGCGCTCGCCTTCGCCGGCTGCGCCCATGCCGCCGATGCGCCCTCCGGCGTGCGCTATCTCGATCCCGCCGGCTTGTCCAAGCCCACCGGCTATACCCACGTGGTGGACGTGCCGGCCGGCGCGCGCACGCTGTATCTGTCCGGCCAGATCGCGCTGGATGCGAAAGGCAACCTGGTCGGCGCCGGCGATTTCGCGGCGCAGGCCGAGCAGGTCTTCGCCAATATCGATACGGCGCTGAAGGCGTCGGGCGCGAGCTTCCGCAATGTCGTGAAGCTCAACATGTACGTCACCGACATGACGCAGCTCAAAGCGCTGCGTGCGGCGCGCGACAAGTACGTCGACGTGCGGCATCCGCCGGCGAGCACCTTGGTCGAGGTAAGCAAGCTGGGGCGCGAGGGCTTGCTGCTGGAAGTCGAAGCGACGGCCGTCGTGCCGTAACGCTACCCCCTCTCCCTGCGGGGAGAGGGTCGGGGTGAAGGGGCCTACGGAGCGATGAAGCAGGAGCACAAAAGCAAGCGACGCTTCGTCGATCTTCTACCGCAACCACCCACCCCTCATCCGGCTGTGCCACGTTTAGCCGCCCAAACACTTGCCCTCTCCATATAAGAATCATTATCATTTGAGGCTGACAACCCCGCAGCAAGCCACGTCGCTCCGCCGACCCAGCCGCTCCTTCTTCATCAACGGTGCCTCCCGCGTGGAAGCACCGTGCCCAAGGACGCACCCGTGGCCGGCCACTCCCCCGCTTCTCCCTCGTTCCACCGCAGCGCTCTCGCCCTCGCCTGCCTGCTCGCCTTCGCCGCACCGGCGCTCGCCACCGAACCGCCCGCCACCGACAGCGACCACAAGGACCAGCGCCGCGTCACCACGCTCGAAGGCGTGAGTGCCACCGCCAATGTCGACGACCACGGCTACACCGTGCCCGCCGCCAGCGGTGCGACGCGCCTGCCGCTGTCGCTGCGCGAGACGCCGCAGTCGGTGAGCGTGGTCACGCGCGCGCAGATGGACGACTTCGGCCTGAACAACATCAACGACGTGCTCGGCCGCACCACCGGCATCAACGTCGAGAAGATCGAAACCGACCGCACCTACTACAGCGCGCGCGGCTTCGACATCACCAACTTCCTGACCGACGGCCTGGGCATGCCGTTCGCCAACGGCGGGCAGGAAGGCGATATCGACACCGCCATCTACGACCATATCGAAGTGCTGCGCGGCGCCAACGGCCTGCTCTCGTTCACCGGTAATCCCTCGGCCACCATCGACTTCGTGCGCAAGCGCCCCACCGCCGACCTGCAGGGCAGCGTGGGCGCCACCGTGGGCAGCTGGAACAACCGGCGGCTGGACGGCGACCTGTCCGGCGCGCTCAATGCATCGAAGAGCGTGCGCGGCCGCGTGGTACTGGCCGATCAACAGAGCGACAGCTATCTCGACCGCTATGCGGTGCGCAAGAAAGTAGCCGCCGGCATGCTGGAAGCGGACCTGACGCCCAACACCCTGCTCTCGGCCGGCATCACCTGGCAGAAGAATGCGCCGAAGAGCCCGATGTGGGGCGCGCTGCCGCTGTACAACACCGACGGCACGCCGACCGACTACCGCCGCTCCACCAGCACCGCAGCCGACTGGTCGCGCTGGGACATGAGCAACACGCAGTCCTACCTGTCGCTGTCGCACGACTTCGCCAACGGCTGGAGCGTGAAAGCCGCGCTCAACTACCGCCGCCTGGCCGGCGCCAGCGAGCTGTTCTACATCTATGGCACGCCGGATGCGGCCACCGGCCTGGGCCTCTTCAGCTACCCCTCGCAGTACAACAGCACCGAGAAGCAGTACTACGCCGATGTCTACGCCAGCGGCCCGTTCTCGCTGGGCGGCCGCGAACACGAGCTGGTGCTGGGCGTGAACGCGGGCAAGAGCGACGTGGACCAGCTCTCCGGCTACTCCACCGACATCGGCACCGCGCTGCCGCCGCTGTGGGACTGGAACGGCCGCTACGCCAAGCCCGCCTTCAACGCCTACTACAACAGCGCGCAGTTCCACATCCGCCGCCGCAGCGCCTATGCCACCGCGCGCTGGAACCTGGCCGACTCGCTGAAGCTGATCACCGGCGCCACCCTCACCCATGTCGAGAGCACCGGCCAGAACTACGGCGTGCCGCATGCGTACGAGAAAACCAAGGCCACGCCCTTCGTCGGCGCGGTCTACGACCTCAACGCGCACTACTCGCTGTATGCCAGCTACGCCAAGCTGTTCAATCCGCAGACCGAAGTGGACGTCAACAACCGCGTGCTCGCGCCGGTCACCGGCGACAATCTCGAAGCCGGCATCAAGGGCGCCTGGATGGACGACCGCCTCAACGCCTCGTTCGCGGTATTCCGCTCGCGCCAGAACAACTACGCCGAATCGGTGGGCATCAACCCGGCCACCGCGCAGAACTACTACCGCGGCATCAACGCCACCTCCACCGGCTACGAATTCGATCTCGCCGGCCAGATCACCCCGGACTGGGAAGCCAGCGCCGGCATCACCCAGCTCGGCATCGAGGACGACCAGGACCGCAACGTGCGCACCTACGTGCCGCGCCGCACGCTGCGCATCCACACCACCTACCGCTTGCCGTGGATGCCCGGCCTGAAAGTGGGCGGCTCGCTGCGCTGGCAGGACCGCATCGTGCGCGACCAGCTGGCGCTGGATACGCAGGGCCGCGAGATCTACACCACCCAGGGCAGCTATGCGCTGCTTGGCCTGATGGCGCGCTACGACTTCGATCCTTCGTGGAGCGCCACGCTCAACCTGGACAACCTCACCAACCGCAAATACATCGCCAGCCTGTACTGGGCACAGGGCTACTACGGCGCGCCCACCAACTGGCAGTTGAACGTGACGTACCGGTTCTGAACCATGGTGCCCGCCGCCCTCCTGCTGTGTTTCGCCAGCGCGCTGCTGTTCTACCTGGCCAGCCCGCAGCAGCGCCTGCGCGCCCGGCCGCTGCCGTCGTGGATACGGCTGGCGGCATTGGCGTTCGCGGCCAGCGGCGCCGGTGCGTGGATCGACGTGCTGGGCCTGGGCGCGGGGCTGTTCACCGCGCTTACCGCACTGATGCTCGGCTGGGTCGGCCTGCCCTACGCGGCGTGGTATGCCTCGCGCGGGGAGCGGCGATGATCGCGCGCTGCCTGGCCGGCACCGTGCTCGGCTTTCCGCTGTCGGGGATGCTGCTGGCGCTGTGCCTGTTCTGGCTGCCCGGGCATGGGCAGGATTGGTTGATTCCCGTGCTGCTGCTGTTCTTCCCGCTGTGGGTGGGCGTGATGGCGGGCAGCTATATGTTCCGCAGCGGCGCGCGCGCCTGGCTGATGCTGGCTGCCGCCAATGGCGCGGCGTTCGCTCTGCTGTGGCTGTCGCGCCACGTCGCCGGCGCCTGAGGCCCGCATGAAATCCTCCACCATCCGCACCTTCCAGACCGTCCACACCTGGGCCGGCCTGCTCGCCGGCTTCGCGCTGTTCGTGGCGTTCTATGCCGGCGCGCTCACCGTGTTCCATCACGACATCGCGCTGTGGCAAAGCCCGCCGTGGCGCAGCGAACCGGCGCGCGACGTCTCCGTGCAGACCATGATCGACCGCCTGCTCGCCGCGCATCCGAAGGCCGCCAAGGATTTCGGCATCGTGCTGGCGCCGCCGGGCACCGCCCAGGGTCCGTATGCGTACTGGAACGATGGCGAGGAACATTTCGCCACCGCCGACAAGCTGGACCGCCCCACCGACGACGCCGGCGCCACCCGCGGCCAACTGGCCGACTTCGTCTACGCGCTGCACGATTCGCTGGGCATTCCGGTGGTGGGCCTGTACCTGATGGGCATCGTCAGCGTGATCTACGGCCTGGCGCTGATCTCCGGCCTGCTGATCCACCTGCCGCAGCTGCTGGGCGACCTGTTCGCGCTGCGCCCCGGCCGCAACCTCAAGCGGCTATGGCAGGACGCGCACAACGCCATCGGCGTGCTGAGCCTGCCCTTCCACATCATTTTCGCGGTGACCGGCGCGCTGATGTGCCTGTTCGTGCCGCTGTTCGCCGCGCTCAACCTGATCGCCTTCGACGGCAAGCTGGACGATGCCTTCGCCAAGGCGATCAGCACCGCGCCGACGGTGCAGGCCAGCGGACGCGCGGCACCGATGCTTTCGGCCGAGGCGCTGACCGAACGCGCGCGCGCCTCGGCGCTGTCGCTCGGCGTCACCCGCTTCGAACCGGACTACGTGCACTACGACCACTACGGCGACGCCAACGCCCTGGTGCAGGTGCGCGGCGTGTCGGAGCGCACGCTGGGCACCTACGGCACCATCGCGCTCAACGGCGCCACCGGCGCGGTGCTGGAGCAGCACGTGGGCGCCGCGCACAGCGTCAACGGACTGGTCAATTCCTCGATCTATGCGCTGCACTTCGGCAACTTCGGCGGACGCGCGGTGCAGTGGCTGTATTTCCTGCTCGGTCTGGCGGGCGCGTTCCTGTTCTATTCCGGCAATTTGTTGTGGATCGAATCGCGGCGCAAGCGCCGCCACGCCGAACAGCCGCGCAAGACGCTGGTGATGGCGCGCGCCACCCTGGGCGTGTGCCTGGGCACCTGCGCCGGGATTGCGGCGGCATTCGCGGCGACGATGCTTGCGCAGGCGCTGGGCATCGATCCCGCCATGCCGCAGCAAGCCGCCTGCTATGGCGTGGTGGCGCTGGCGGTGGCGTATGCCTGCATGCGTCCGGTGGCGCGGGCCGCGGTGGAGTTGCTGCTGTTCACCGCGGCGGCGCACGTGGCGGTGGCGATCGCCGACCTCATCCGTAACGCGCCGGCGTGGAGCCAGCCATGGACGCCGCAGTCGCTGGCGGTGCTGGGCGTGGACCTCACCGGCATCGCCCTGGGCATCGGCTTTGCGTGGCTGGCGCGGGCCAGCCGGCAGCGTGCGCTGCATGGGGATGCCCATAGCGTATGGGCCGCCTCTTCCGCTCGGCCAGGCATGCACGCCGAAGTCTGAAGAACCTGCCGGTCACGCGTACTTCACGCGTATAGAAATCATCGATCGGTGCAATTCGATCAATCAATTATTCATGGCCGCCGGCGAGGCATAGGCTCGCGGCAGGCGGCTTCATTACCAAGGGGGACACGTCAGGCCGCCTGCTACCCAACGCAAGGGAGGCCCCATGAAACGCGCAACCGTAAAGCACGGACGGCGACTCGCGCTGGCGATCGCCGTGACCTTCGCCGTGGCCGGATCGGTGCAGAGCCAGCAAGCCGACTCTTCCCGCAAGCCGCCGCCGAGCAGCTACGCGCCGGTGATCGAACCGGATTTCGCCACCACCATGCAACGCATGTCGCAGGCCAAGGCCGGCGTCATGCAGCGCCAGAAGAACCTGCTGCAGGAACGCTACGACCTTGCCGACAAGCCGGCCAAAGGCGTGACCATGTCGCGCGGCAAGCCGGTGCAGGAAGGCGTACGCGTGAAACTCCGCTCCGGCACCAGCTGGCAGCAGCTGGCCGACCTGTCGCCGGACGAGATCAAGAGCAAGGACCTGTTTCCGTCCGGCTTCCTGCCCCTGCCGCATCCCAACCATCCCGAAGGCGGCATGGTGTTTCCGCATTTCGAGATCGAGCGGATCAAGCAGCAGGACAACCGCGACCTGACCCGCTTCGACCTGGACTTCGACCTGCCGGACCACATCCTGCCGGAGTTCCCGCAAGCGATCTTCCTCACCACGCGCCCGGACCTGGGCGATGTCTCCAAGGGCAAGCTGGTCACGCTGGACAATTACTACGAGCTGTTCAACGGCCTTCTCAATCCGAAGCAGCTGGAAGGCCTGCGCCTGCTGGTCACGCCGTTTCCGCAGCAGCAGTTCAATGCCACCGGCGACCGGCGTTCCGCGCGGCCCAGCCTGGGCGTGGCCTGTTTCGATTGCCATGCCAACGGCAGCACCAATGGCGCCACCCACCTGGTGGGTGACATCCGCCCGCAGGAATTCCGCCACCGCATCGAGACACCGTCGCTGCGCGGCGTGAACATCCAGCGGCTGTTCGGCTCGCAGCGCGCCTTGAAGACGGTGGAGGATTTCACCGAGTTCGAACAGCGCGCGGCCTACTTCGACGGCGATCCGGTGATCGCCACCAAGAAGGGCGTGAACATTCTGGAGCGCGGCAGCCAGGTGCATTTCATGGCGGAGTTCCAGGAGATCCTGGATTTCCCGCCCGCGCCCAAGCTGGCCTGGGACGGCAAGCTCGATCCCGCGAAAGCGAGCGAGCAGGAGTTGCGCGGGCAGGCGGTGTTCTTCGGCAAGGGCCAGTGCAGCGGCTGCCATACGCCGCCCTACTACACCGACGGCAACATGCATAACCTGCAGGCGGAGCGCTTCTACAAGCCACGCATGATCAACGGCATGATGGCCGGCGCGGACGGCCCGATCAAAACCTTCGCGCTGCGCGGCATCAAGGACACGCCGCCGTATCTGCACGATGGGCGGCTGCTGACGCTGGACGACACGGTGGAGTATTTCAACCTGGTGCTGGGCACGAAGTTGAACGAGCAGGAGAAGCAGGACCTGGTGGCGTTCATGCGGGTGCTGTAGGCATCAACGCCGGCGTAGGTTGGGGTGATAACCCAACGTCGTCGCATCCACGATGCGCAGCGATGTTGGGGTTGTCACCCCAACCTACGGCTTGGGCAGCGCATAGGCGACCAGGGCGTCGCCCATCTTCGTTCCCAGCGAACCATGGCCGCCGGCCATGATCACCACGTATTGCCGCCCGGTCTGGTCGGAGACATAGCTCATCGGCGTCGCCTGCCCGCCTGCGGGCAGCCGCGCCTGCCACAGCTGGCGGCCGTCGCGCACGTCGTAGGCACGCAGATAGTCGTCCAGCGCAGCGCCCATGAAGGCCACGCCGCCGCCGGTGGCGATCATGCCGCCGAGGCTCGGCACGCCCAGCGGCAGCGGAATCGGCAGGGGCGCGTTGTCCACCACCGTGCCATTGCGATGCATCCACACCTTGCGCATGGTGCGCAGGTCCACCGCCGCCACATAGCCCCACGGCGGCGCCTGGCAGGGAATGCCCAGCGGCGACAGCAGCGGCTGCAGGTCGACCGCGAACGGCGTGCCCTGCATCGGCTGCAGGCCGTGCTCGACGCCGGTGGAACCCTTGGCGCTCTTGGCTTCTTCCTTCTCGCGCGTGATCAGCCGCGACACGAAGGCCATGTAGTTGGGATTGCCCACCAGCAGCTGCCGCGCGGGATCCACCGCCACGCCGCCCCAGTCGAACACGCCGTAGTTGCCCGGATACACCAGCGAGCCCTGTTCCGAGGGCGGCGTAAAGATGCCGTCGTAGCGCAGCCGCTTGAACTTGATGCGGCACACCAGCTGGTCATAGGGATTGGTGCCCCACATATCCGCTTCGCGCAGCGGACGCTCCGGCGTGAAGCTCAGTGCGGAGAACGGTTGCGTGGGCGAAGTGCGGTCGCCGGTGGCCGCGCCCTGCGGCACCGGCTGCTCCGGCGCCGGCACGATGGGCTTGCCGTCGCGCCGGTCCAGCACGTAGATATCGCCGCGCTTGGTCGACGCCACCAGCGCCGGCCGCTTGCCCTGCGGCGTGTCCAGGTCGACCAGGCTGGGCTGGCCGCCGATATCCATGTCCCACAGATCGTGATGCACGGTCTGGTAGACCCAGCGCAGCTTGCCGGTGGCGATCTCCAGCGCCACGATCGCGCTGCTGAAACGCTCGCCTTCGGGATAGCGGTCGCCGCCCCACATGTCCGGCGTCTGGTTGCCCATCGGGATATAGACCAGGCCGAGCTTCTCGTCGACGCTGGACACGCTCCACGAGTTCGGCGAATTGTGCTTGTAGTGCGCGCCGGCCGGCAGCGGCTCGGTGCTGGCGGGATCGGCCGCATCCCAGTTCCACAGCAGCTTGCCGCTGGTGACGTCGTAGCCGCGGATCACGCCGGAGGGTTCGTCGGTCGATTCGTTGTCGGTGACGCTGGCCGACACGATCAGCACATTGCGCGTGACCGTGGGCGGCGAGGTGGGATTGAGAAAACCGCGCCGCGTCATCGCCATGCCCTGGTTCAAGCCGATCGCGCCGTGGTCGCCGAAGTCGGTGCAGGGCTGGCCGTTGTCGGCATTGAGCGCGATCACGGTGGCATCGGCGGTGGGCGCGAAGATGCGGCGCGGGCAGCTGTCGAAATGGATCGCCTCGGCCACCACCGCACCCTTAGGCGTCGGCGGCGGCGCCACCGGCGCCACGCCTTCGGCCGCAGCCTGCGCGGCATAGGCGCCGGAATCGTGATACGCCACGCCGCGGCAGATCATGTGCTGATAGCCCTTGGCATCGCGGTTGATCTTCGGGTCGTAGCGCCAGCGTTCCTTGCCGGTGTCGGGATCGAGCGCAATCACGATGTTGTGCGGCGTGCACAGGTACAGCATGCCGTTGGCTTTCAGCGGGGTCACTTCATTGGCGATCTCGGTGGGATCGCCGGGGCCCTTGAGGTCGCCGGTGTGGAAGGTCCACGCCACCTGCAGTTTCGAGACGTTTTCCGGCGTGATCTGCGCGGCCGGCGCGTACCGGTCGCCGTAGCCGGAGCGGCCGTAGGCGGTCCAGTCGTTCGGCGGCGTGCCGGTGGCATCGGCGGACGGAGGCGCGCCCACGCTCTCGTCGGCCATGGCGCCGGCGAGCGTGTGGTAGTCGGTGAAGTACGCCACCGCGCCCACCGCCACGCTTGCGGCCATCGCCACCCACAGCGGCAAGGTGCCCGTCGCCCAGCGCAAGGCCGCTTCCGGATCCGGCTCCAGGCGCCGCGACACCCACGGCAACAGCAACCACGCGCCCAGCACGAACCACACCGCCAGCCGCGGCACCAGCTGCCACCAGTCGAAGCGCACCTCGTAGATCGCCCACAGCAAGGTGGCAAGCAGCAGCAGCGCGTGCAGGCCCAGCGCCAGGCCGCTCCCTCGCCACGCCAGCCAGCCGGTGGCGATCAGCACCGCGCCGGCCAGCACGTAGTACGGCGAACCGCCGAGCACGAGCAGCCACGCGCCACCGGCCAGCAGGGCCAGGCCCAGGAGTACGAACACTGCCGCGGTGATCCACAGCGCGGCGGCCGGTCGGGACTTCGTCTCCATTCGCTCTTCCCTTGTCGCGTATCGAACGGCGGGGCATCGCCAGATGGCCCGCGCCACATGGTCGGCAAGCCGCCGTTGGGGTTTCGTGACGCCAAGCGCGTGCTTGCCGCAGCGCCCGACTATGGCGCATGCCGATGAACGCACACCGAGCCGCGCGGGCCGACCGCGTACGCGCTGGGAAAAAGCACGCCGCCCCGCCGCTTTCTCGCGCCGGGTCCGCTTCCTCTATACTTGCCGCCCGTTGCCCCCGTAGCTCAGTTGGATAGAGCGTCCCCCTCCTAAGGGGAAGGTCGTACGTTCGAATCGTATCGGGGGCACCACTCTTCGCTGGCGGCGGGCCGGCTTGTCACTAAGCGGCCTCGCCCGCCACCGGCTCCAGCGGCCTGCGCGCGATGCGCTGCTTGAGCGCCATCGCCGGCGCCTCCACCAGCCGCCAGGACAGCATGCCGGCCAGCAGCGCCAGCGGCGCGGCCAGCACGAACATCTTGTACGGACCGGCCGACGGCAGGTAATGCGCGATCACCTGCTGGATGGGAAACGCGTAGAGATAGACGCCATAGCTGTAGTCGTCGATCCAGCGCGGCAGCGCCAGCTTGCGTCCGTAGCCGATCACCAGCGTGCCGTAGGCCAGGGTCAGATAGCACAGCGGATAGAACGCGCGGGTATCGGCGGAAAGAAAGGTCATCGCCAGCAGCGCCACCGCCAGCGCCGGGCTGTAGGGAATGAAGCGGCGGTTGACGTACACCAGGCCGCCGAAGCAGAACATCGCCGCGAGCTTATATTCCCAGACCCCATGCGCAATCATCGGCAGAAAGTCGAAGAACGCGGATGCGATCAGCAGCACGGCCAGCGCATTCAACGCCGCGCGCGACTTGTACGCCGCCAGCGCGGCCAGGCCCACCAGGATGTACAGCCGCACCTCCACCGGGATGGTCCACAGGCTGCCGTTGATCACGCCGGCGAAGGCGCCGTCGCGCAAGGTCACGCCGGGAAGATCGCCCGCGATGCGATAGGTGGTGGCGTTGGTGAGCAGATAGCGCCAGGTGGTGGGCGAGGAGAAATACTCCGGCAGGCTCAGCGACGTGAACACCGTGCCCAGCACGAAGGTCATCACCAGCGCGCAGACGATCAGGCCCGGAAAAATGCGCAGCGCGCGCTTGGCGAAATAGCTGGCGGCGGAACGGCTTTCCACGCAGCTCTTGGTCACCAGGAAACCGCTGATCACGAAGAAGATGAAAAGCCCGATCCGGTGGCTGAGGATTTCCGGGTCGCGCGACACCAGCGAAGCCAGGTCCACGCAGGAAGCGCATTCCGCGGCCAGGCGGAACGAATGGCCGTAGACCACCAGCATCGCCGCCAGCAGGCGCAGCAGCAGGAAGTTGTTGGACTGCTGGTCTGCGCGTTCCGCGCATATCGCTTCGAACGTCTTCAAGAGGACTCCTCGCAACGGCGGCAGGGCCGCGGCCGTTTTTTTCCGCGCGGAGGATACGCCAGAACCATGTCGTATCCCTGTCACGCAAATCCCCCCGGGTGAGGCCCTGCCGGCCCGATGGCGCGGCGCACCATCCGCCGCCGCCGGCCGTGCCTCGGGCCTACCCGTGCCGGCCTGCTAGAATTGCCCTTTTCCACCCATCCCTAATCACCCATCCCAAACCACCTCCGCGCCCCCAGGCGCCACGGTCCAGGAGCAAGCATGTCCCACGAAATCCTCAAGGCGCTCGGCATCGGCGCGGAGCATTCCGGCACCTATCTCGGCCAGGGCGAATGGTCCCGCACGGCGGACGCCGGCGCGCTGCAGCCGGTGAATCCGGCCACCGGCGAGGTGATCGGCACCGTGCACGCCTCCAGCGCCGCCGACTACGAAACCATCGTCAAGCGCGCCCAGGAAGCCTTCAAGACCTGGCGCACCACCCCGGCCCCGCGCCGCGGCGAAGCCGTGCGCCTGTGCGGCGAAGCGCTGCGCAAGCACAAGGATGCCCTCGGCTCGCTGGTCGCGCTGGAGATGGGCAAGATCAAGCCCGAAGGCGACGGCGAAGTGCAGGAGATGATCGACATCGCCGACTTCGCGGTGGGCCAGAGCCGCATGCTCTACGGCTACACCATGCATTCGGAGCGCCCCGGCCACCGCATGTACGAGCAGTACCACCCGCTGGGCCTGGTCGGCATCATCAGCGCGTTCAACTTCCCGGTGGCGGTGTGGGCGTGGAACGCCTTCCTCGCGGCGATCTGCGGCGACATCTGCATCTGGAAGCCGTCGCCGAAGACCCCGCTGTCGGCCATCGCCACCATGAAGATCTGCAACGAGGCGCTGCAGGCCGGCGGCTTCCCGGACATCTTCTTCCTGTTCAACGACGCCGGCACCGACCTCTCGCAGGGCTTCGTCGACGACAAGCGCATCCCGCTGATCAGCTTCACCGGTTCCACCAAGGTCGGCCGCATGGTCGGCGAGCGCGTGGCGCGCCGCATGGGCCGCTCGCTGCTGGAGCTGGGCGGCAACAACGCCATCATCCTGGACGCGAGCGCCGACCTTAAGCTGGCCATTCCGGCCATCGTGTTCGGCGCGGTCGGCACCGCCGGCCAGCGCTGCACCACCACGCGCCGCCTGTTCGTGCACGAGTCCATCGTCGGCGAAGTGACCGACAAGCTGGTCGCCGCCTACAAGCAGGTGGAAGGCAAGATCGGCGACCCCACCCTGGCCACCACCCTGATGGGCCCGCTCAACAGCCAGGACGCCGTGCAGGCGTATCTCGGCGCGGTGGAGAAGGCCAAGGCCAGCGGCGGCAAGGTGCTGACCGGCGGCGCCGCGCTCACCGACCGCAAGGGCAACTTCGTGCTGCCGACCATCGTCGCCGGCGTCAAGAACAGCGACGAGGTGGTGCAGACGGAAACCTTCGCGCCGATCCTCTACATCATGCCGTTCAAGAGCCTGGACGAAGCGATCGAGCTGCAGAACGACGTGCCGCAGGGCCTGTCCTCGGCGATCTTCACGCGCGACCTGAAGGCGGCGGAGCAGTATCTGTCCGCGGCCGGCTCGGACTGCGGCATCGCCAACGTCAATATCGGCACCTCCGGTGCGGAAATCGGCGGCGCCTTCGGCGGCGAGAAGGAGACCGGCGGCGGCCGCGAATCCGGTTCGGACGCGTGGAAGGTGTACATGCGCCGCCAGACCAACACCAGCAACTATTCGGATTCGCTGCCGCTGGCCCAGGGCATCAAGTTCGACCTGTAAGTGCGACGGCGCCCGGCCACGCGCCGGGCGCTTTTTCCATAGGTAACGGTGGCTCCCTGAGGTCCCAAGGACTAGCGCCATGACCGATCTGCAAGCCACGGAACGATTCAGCAACCGCGTCGAGGACTACGTCCGCTACCGCCCGGATTACCCCAGGGCGATGCTGGACTGGCTGCAGCGCGAGCACGGCGTGACGCCGCAGTGGCTGGTCGCCGACGTCGGCGCCGGCACCGGCATCTCCAGCAAGCTGTTTCTCGATGCCGACTACCGCGTGATCGCGGTGGAACCCAATGCCGCCATGCGCGCGGCGGCGGAGAAATGGCTGGGCCTGGACCAGCACTTCCGCGCCCTGGACGGCCGCGCCGACAAGACCGGCCTGGCCGCGCACAGCGTGGACCTGGTGTCGGTGGCGCAGGCCTTCCACTGGTTCGACGAAGACGCCACCCGCCACGAGTTCGCGCGGATCCTGCGCCCGCACGGGCTGGCGGCGATCTACTGGAACAGCCGCCGCCTGACCGGCACGCCGTTCCTGGAAGGCTACGAGGCGCTGCTGCAGCGCTACGGCACCGACTACACCAGCGTGGCCGAACGCTACGCCGACGAGCCGCGCATGCGCGCCTGGTTCGGCGACGGTTACCGCGGCAGCGGCAGTTTCGAGCATCGCCAGCAGCTGGATTTCGACAGCCTGCGCGGGCGCTTGATGTCCTCCTCGTATGCGCCGAAGGAAGACCATCCGCAGCACGCGCCGATGATGCAGGCGCTGCGCGAGCTGTTCGACGCCACCGCGCGCGACGGCCAGATCAGTTTCGATTACGACACCCGCGTCTACGTGGGCCACCCAGGCTAAGCACCGCACGCATGTATTCCTATCTTCGCCCCCTGCTGTTCGCGCTCGACGCGGAAACGGCGCACCGCGTCACGCTGTACGGGCTGGACGTGGCCCACCGCAGCAACTTCCTGCACGTGCTGGCCCGGCCGCCGCAGGCCTTGCCGGTCCACGTGTTCGGCATCGACTTCCCCAACCCGGTCGGCCTCGCCGCCGGCCTGGACAAGAACGCCGACCATCTCGATGCGCTCGGCGCGCTCGGCTTCGGCTTCGTCGAAGTGGGTACCACCACGCCGCGCCCGCAGCCGGGCAACGACAAGCCGCGCATGTTCCGCCTGCCGCGGCACGAGGCGGTGATCAACCGGCTGGGCTTCAACAATGCCGGCGTGGATGCGCTGGTGCGCAACGTGCAGCGCTCCAGCTACCGCGGCGTGCTGGGCATCAATATCGGCAAGAACAAGGACACGCCGAACGACAAGGCGGTCGACGACTACCTCTTCTGCCTGGAGCGCGTGTATGCGCACGCCAGCTACGTGACGGTGAACATCTCCTCGCCGAACACCCAGGGCCTGCGCGACCTGCAGGAAGAAGCCACGCTGCGCCGCTTTATCGAAACGCTGCGCGAGGCGCAGGAGCGCCTGGGCGCGCAGTCCGGCCAGCGCAAGCCGATGCTGCTGAAGATCGCGCCGGACCTGGCCGAGGCGGAGCTGGACGGCATCGCCGAGGTGCTGCTCGCCACCGGCATCGACGGCCTGATCTGCACCAACACCACCATCGAGCGCGGCCCGGTGGCCAGCTCGCCGCACGGCAACGAAACCGGCGGCCTGTCCGGGCGCCCGCTGTATGCGCGCTCCACCGAAGTGCTGCGCGGCATGCGCCGCCGCCTGGGCGAGCGCGTGCCCATCGTGGGCGTGGGCGGCATCCTCGACGGCGCCGATGCGGCCGGCAAGATCGCGGCGGGCGCGGCGCTGGTGCAGCTGTATTCCGGCATGGTGTATCGCGGCCCGGAACTGATCGGCGAATGCGTGGACGAAATCCGCCGCCAGGGCGAGCACGACGATGCCGGCTGACCGCTACGCGCTGCCGCCGGAACGCACCGACATGGGCGGCTACGCGCTGATCGAAAACGCCCCGCTGGGCCAGCGCAACACGCTGCGCGTCAATGCGCGCGCGCGCCTGCTGGCCGAGGTCACCGAAGCGGCCAGGCTGCCGGAGCTGCTGGACTTCCCCGCCGTGCGCAGCGGCCCGCTGCTGGTGCTGGGCGAAGGCAGCAACCTGCTGCTGGCCGGCGACGTCGACGGCACCGTGGTGGCCATGGCCAACCGCGGCGTGCAGGTGGAGCAGGCAGGCGAGCTCACCCGCATCGCGGTGGCCGCGGGCGAGCGCTGGGACGACTTCGTGCGCTGGACCCTGGGCCAGGGCTTCGCCGGCCTGGAAAACCTGATCCTGATCCCCGGCACGGTCGGCGCCGCGCCGATCCAGAACATCGGCGCCTACGGCACCGAAGTGGCCGAGTTCATCGAAAGCGTGGAAGCCTGGGATACGCGCGAGCGCCGCGTGGCGGTGCTGAGCCGCGACGACTGCGCCTTCGCTTACCGCGACTCGCTGTTCAAGCGCGAACCCGGCCGCTACATCGTCACCGCGGTGCGCTTCGCCCTGCCCCGCGCGCACGCACTGCGCCTGGACTATGCCGGCATCCGCGAGGAACTGGCGCGCATGGGCGTGGACAAGCCCGCGCCGTTCCACGTCGCCGAGGCGGTGGTGCACCTCCGCACGCGCAAGCTGCCGGACCCGGCGGTGATCGGCAATGCCGGCAGCTTCTTCAAGAATCCCGTCGTCGCTGCGGCCGTGGGCGAAGCACTGAAGCGCGACCATCCGGAACTGGCCGCCTGGCCGGGCGCGGACGGGCGCTGGAAGCTCTCCGCCGCCTGGCTGATCGAAGCGGCCGGCTTCAAGGGCCAGCGCGACGGCGACGCCGGCATCTCCAACCGCCATGCGCTGGTGCTGGTCAACCACGGCCAGGCCAGCGGCGCCCAGCTGTGGGCGTTCGCGCAGAAGGTGATCGCCGGTGTGCACGCCAGGTTCGGTGTGACGTTAGAGCCCGAACCGGTGGTCGTCGGCAAGGGATAAACCATGAGGCTGGCAGGGAAGATCGCGCTGCATCTGTTGCTGATATTCGCGGTGCTGATCATTCCGCCGCTGGTTTACGACCAGGCGTCCAAGCATATCCGCGGCGAATCGCCCTGGCTCTACGCCGGCGGCCTCACTTATCCGCTGTACCTGGGCTGGTGGATGACGCGGATCGGCCATCCGCGCATCCGCGCCATCCTGCTGCACCTGCTCGCCTTCGCCACGCTGTTGTCGGCGCTGGTGCTGGTGCTCGATCCGCGTACCGCCGGCTTCGCGCCGTTCCTGCCGGCCGTGGCGACCCTGCCCTGCATCGCGCTGGCCGTGCTGCGCGCCTGGCAGGGGCGCGGCGAGCAGGCGCGCACGCATGTGTATGCGCTGTTGCTGCTGATTCCGTTCGCGCTGTTCCTCACCGCGCTGATCGTGATCGGCATGTCGCTCACCGCCATGCACGGCATGCGCTGGTAAGCCGCCGGCTCAGGCCGCGCCGGCGGCCTTGCGCCTGGGGCCATCGAGGTTCGGCAGCAGCACGGTGATCACGCCAAGCAGCGGCAGGTAGGCGCACAGGCCGTAGACGAAATCGATGCCCTGCGCGTCCGCCACCTTGCCCAGCACCGCGGCGCCGATGCCGCCCATGCCGAAGGCGAAGCCGAAGAACAGGCCGGAGATCATGCCCACGCGGCCGGGAATCAGCTCCTGCGCATAGACCAGGATGGCCGAGAACGCCGAGGACAGGATCAGGCCGATCACCACCGTGAGCACGCCGGTCCAGAACAGGCTGGCGTGCGGCAACAGCAGGGTGAACGGCGCCACGCCCAGGATCGAGGCCCAGATCACCCACTTGCGCCCGATGCGGTCGCCCACCGGTCCGCCGATCAGCGAACCGGCCGCCACCGCGAACAGGAACACGAACAGATGCGTCTGCGCGTTGGGCACCGACACGCCGAACTTGTGGATCAGATAAAAGGTGTAATAGCTGGTGATGCTGGCGATGTAGAAGTACTTGGAGAAGATCAGCAGCCCCAGGATCGCCACCGCGCCGGCCACGCGGCCGCGCGTCAGCGTCACCGTTGCGTGGCGCGCCTTGGCCTTGCCGCGCGCCGCGTGGTGGTCGCGGTACCACGCGCTCACCTGCAGCAGCACCACGATCGCTAGCAGCGCCGCCAGCGCGAACCAGGCCACGCTGCCGCGGCCGTGCGGCACGATGATCCACGCCGCCAGCAGCGGCCCCAGCGAGGCGCCGGTATTGCCGCCGACCTGGAACAGCGACTGCGCCAGGCCGTGGCGTCCGCCCGAGGCCATGCGCGCCACGCGCGAGGATTCCGGATGGAACACCGACGATCCCGTGCCCACCAGCGCCGCGGCCACCAGCAGCAGGCCGAAGTTCGGCGCGTTTGCCAGCAGCAGCAGGCCGCACAGGGTGAAGCCCATGCCCACCGGCAAGGAGAACGGCATCGGCTTGCGGTCGGTGATCATGCCCACCATCGGCTGCAGCAGCGAGGCGGTGACCTGGTAGGTCAGCGTGATCAGGCCGACCTGGGCGAAGCTCAGGTGGAAGCCTTCCTTCAGGATCGGATAGATGGCCAGGATCAACGACTGGATCATGTCGTTGAGCAGGTGGGCGAAGCTGATCGCGCCGATGATGCCGAATTCGGTCTTCGGCTCGGTCTTGGGCGCGGCGGCCGGCAGGGGGAGATCTTCGACGCGGGTCTGCATGGGAGCGGGCGGGTCTGTGGGGGACGGTGGGTGCGGCGGCTTGCCGCGCACAGGCCAGCACCTTAAATTGGGCCTTGCCGGCCCGCTCACGCCAGCGGGTCAATATCCGTCGAATTCGGGCCATCCCCATGCGCCAGACCCGCGTCAACCACTACGAGGACGTGCCGCGCGCCATCGTCGCCACCGGCAACGACTACCCCGCCCGCTTCGTGCTGCCCGCCCATGCGCACAAGCGCGCCCAGCTGCTGTACGCGGCCACCGGCGTGGTCAAGACCATCACGCCCGAGGGCAGCTGGATCGTGCCGCCGCGCCGCGCGCTGTGGATTCCGGCCGGCGTGATGCACGAAGTGCATATGGACGGCGAGGTGAGCACGCGCAGCGCCTACCTGCAGCCGGAGGTGGCGCGCCATCTGTGGCCGCACTGCCAGGTGATCGCCGTGTCGCCGCTGCTGCACGAGCTGCTCGAAGCCGCCGTCGACCTGCCCGTGGAATACGCGCTGGACAGCCGCGACGGCCGCCTGATGGCGCTGCTGCTGGACGAGATCGCCGCCATGCCCACCCTCGCCCTCAACACCCCGTTGCCGGCCGAGCCGCGCCTGCACAAGCTCTGCCGCGCGCTGCTGGATGCGCCGGCGCTGGATCTGGATATCGACGCGGTGGCGGCCAAGGTGGACATGAGCCGGCGGCATTTCACGCGCACGTTCCGGCAGCAGACGGGGATGAGTTATGCGGCGTGGCGGCAGCAGGCGTGCCTGCTGGCGGCGTTGACGCGGCTGGGGCGGGGGCAGTCGATTACTGAGGTGGCGGTGGAGCTGGGGTATGGGAGTGCGAGTGCGTTTACGGCGGCGTTTCGGCGGGTGCTGGGGGAACCACCGAGCCGGTATATGGCGGGAGAGCAGCGGCCGCGCGCCAAGGGTGCTCCGACCTGAAACAGCACGGCGCAGATTGGGGTGAGCGCAGCGAACCCCAACACCGCACCGCCAGGCGCCTCGCATTGTTGGGGTTCGCTGCGCTCACCCCAACCTACGCCGGCCGCGTTAGAGGCAACCCGCCCCCACCAGCGCACTACGCAGCGCATCCACCACCGGCGTCGCCGGCACCTCGCCGAGAAACCGCCGCAGCTTCGCATCCTCCAGCCGCGCCTCGTGCTTCCACAAATAGCGCATCTTCCACAGTTCGCGCAGCGTCTCCACGAACGGCTGCGCCACTGCCACCATCCACCATGGAAAGCGCGCCGCGCGCACCGTCGCATCGCCGGTCGCCGCGCGCACCGCGTCGACCATCTGGTGGCCGTCGAGCCAATAGCCGCCGAAATGGAATGCAGCGAACGGCTCCAGCTCGTCGGCGCGATCGAGCAGGCGCGCCAGCGTTTCGGCCACGTCGGGCAGATACGCCCAGGCGTGGCCCAGCTCCGGCGGTCCCGGATAGCTCACCGCGCGCACCTTGCTGCCGGCCTTCACCAGCCCCTGCGAAAACCAGCTGTTGCCCGTATTGCGCGGGCCGATGAAGTCGCCGCAGCGCAGGATCAGCACCGGCGCGCCTTCGTTCGCCGCCTGCGCCAGCCGCTGCTCCATCGCCACGCGCAGTTCGCCCTTGCGGCTGGCCGGATGCTGGGGCGCATCCTCGGTAAGCACCGGGAAGGCGTCGAGGCCGTAGTTGTAGATGGTGCCCGGCAGCACGATGCGCGCGCCGGCTGCTTTTGCCGCGGCGATGGTGTGGTCCAGCATCGGCAGCACCAGTTTCTCCCAGCCGCGATAGCCCGGCGGATTCACCGCATGCACGATCACGTCGGCGCCGGCCGCGGCGCGCAGCACGTCGGCCGCCACCATCGCATCGCCCTGCACCCACTCGATGCCTTCCAAGCTGCCGGGCTGGCGCGCCAGCGCGCGCACATGCCAGCCATGGCGCAGCAGGGCCATGCAGGTCTCGCCGCCCACGCCGCCGTTGGCGCCTACCACCAGTACCGTCTTCGTGCGCTTCATCGTGTCGTCCTCCGTTGGGATGGGCCAAGCTTGGCCTTGGGGCGCCCATAAGAAAATCCACGAAGACCGAACATCTGCTATACAAATATGCATGGACAAGCCCGAACCCTCCTGGGACCTCTACCGCTCCTTCCTCGCCGTGATGCGCGCAGGCAGCCTGTCCGGCGCCGCGCGCGCCCTGGCCATGACCCAGCCCAGCCTGGGCCGGCATATCCGCGAGCTGGAAGCGGCGCTGGACGCCGCGCTGTTCACCCGCTCGCCGCAGGGCCTGCTGCCCACCGAGCTGGCCTTGCGCCTGGTGCCGCATGCGGAAGCGATGGCCTCGGCGACGGCGGCGCTGCGGCGTGCGATCGGCGCGGGCGAAGATGCCGTGCGCGGCGTGGTGCGCCTCACCGCCAGCGAAGCGATCGGCACCGAAGTGCTGCCGCCGATGCTGACCGAGTTCCGCCGCGAACACCCCGGGGTGACCATCGAGCTGGTGGTCACCGACCGCGCGCAGGACCTGCTGCGCAAGGACGCGGACCTGGCCATCCGCATGGCCCGCCCCACCCAGCAGGCGCTGATCGCGCGCCAGCTCGCGCGCATCGAGCTGGGCCTGTTCGCGCATCCGCGCTATCTGCGCCGGCACGGTGCGCCGGCCACGCTGGACGAGCTGCGCGAACACAGCCTGATCGGCTTCGACCAGGAACCGCCGTACCTGCGCACGCTGCGCCCCAAGCACCTGCCCTGGACGCGCGAGCATTTCGCGCTGCGCACCGACCACCCGCTGGCCGCGCTGGCGGCAATGCGTGCCGGCTACGGCATCGGCATCTGCCAGGTGCCCTTGGCCGCGCGCACGCCGAAGCTGGTGCGCCTGCTGGCGCAGGAACTGTCGATCCCGATGGAATGCTGGGTGGTGATGCACGAGGACCTGCGCCGCCAGGCCGCCGTGCGCAGCCTGTTCGACTATCTCGGCGAAGCCTTGAATGCTTACGCGCAAAGCTGAGCGCCGTCACGCCGCCGTCAAATTTCCGCAGCAATATGACGGTTTGCGAAATGGCCCGGACTGACCGCCGGGCTTACGGCATGCCTGCCGCGGCAACGGGGTAGGATGCCTGTTCCCACACCCCGTCCGCGGGGATCAGGAAGCACCCGATGTCCAGCAGCGAAAACCGCCCCAGCCTCACGGTCGAAGAAGCGCCCGCCACCGCCATGCCCGCGGGCGACGCGCAGGGCGCGCCGCCGGATCTCAACGACAGCAGCCTGTACATCCACCGCGAGCTGTCCCAGCTGCAGTTCAACATCCGCGTGCTGGACCAGGCGCTGGACGAGCGCAAGCCGATCCTGGAGCGCCTGAAGTTTTTGCTGATCTTCTCCAGCAACATGGACGAGTTCTTCGAGATCCGCGTGGCCGGCCTGAAGAGCCAGATCGCCTTCGACCACGAGATCGTCGGCCCGGACGCCATCGCCCCGCGCCGCGCGCTCACCGAGATCAGCGAGATCGCACACAAGCAGATCGAGCGGCAGTACACCATCCTCAACGAGAGCGTGCTGCCGGAGCTGGCGCGCCACGGTATCCGCATCGTGCGCCGCAACGAGTGGTCGCATAAACAGAAGCTGTGGGTGCGCCGCTATTTCCGCCACGAGGTGGCGCCGCTGGTCACGCCGATCGGCCTGGACCCGACGCATCCCTTCCCGCTGCTGGTCAACAAGAGCCTCAACTTCATCGTGCAGCTGGAAGGCGTGGACGCGTTCGGCCGCGACTCCGGCCTGGCCGTGGTGCCAGCCCCGCGCGTGCTGCCGCGCCTGATCCGCCTGCCGGACGACGTGTGCGAAGGCGGCGAGAACTTCGTGCTGCTGTCCTCGATCATCCACGCGCATACCGAGGAATTGTTCCCCGGCATGTCGGTGCGCGGCTGCTATCAGTTCCGCCTGACCCGCAACGCCGACCTCACGATCGATCCGGAAGACGTGGAAGACCTCGCCCGCGCGCTGCGCGGCGAGCTGTACTCGCGCCGCTTCGGCGACGCGGTGCGCCTGGAAGTTGCCGACAACTGCCCGAAGGAACTCACCGATTATCTGCTGAAGCAGTTCGGCCTTACCGCGGCGGAGATGTACGAGGTCAACGGCCCGGTCAATCTCACCCGCCTGATGGGCCTGGCCAACAAGTCGCATGCGCCGCAGCTGCTGTATCCGCCGTTCACGCCGGCCATCCCCAAGGCGCTGAAGAAAGAGGAAGACCTGTTCCAGGTGATCGGCAAGCAGGACGTGCTGCTGCTGCATCCGTTCGAATCCTTCGCGCCGGTGGTGGATCTTCTGCACCAGGCCGCGAAAGACCCGAACGTGCTGGCGATCAAGCAGACGCTGTACCGCAGCGGCGCCAACTCCGAGATCGTCGACGCGCTGGTGGATGCCGCGCGCGCGGGCAAGGAAGTGACCGTGGTGGTGGAGCTGCGCGCGCGCTTCGACGAGGAGTCCAACCTCACCCTCGCCTCGCGCCTGCAGCAGGCGGGCGCGATGGTGATCTACGGCGTGGTGGGCGTGAAGACGCATGCCAAGCTGATGCTGATCCAGCGCCGCGAAGGCGACGAACTGGTGCGCTACGCGCACCTGGGCACCGGCAACTACCACACCGGCAATGCGCGCCTGTACACCGACTACAGCCTGCTCACCTCCGACCAGGCGCTGTGCGAGGACGTGCACAAGCTGTTCAGCCAGCTCACCGGCATGGGCAAGGTGCTGCGCATGAAGAAGCTGCTGCATGCGCCGTTCACCCTGAAGAAAACGCTGCTGGAACTGATCGCGCGCGAGACCGCGCATGCGCAGGCCGGCCGCGCCGCGCAGATCATCGCCAAGGTCAACGCGCTGACCGACCCGAAGGTGATCCGCGCGCTGTACAAGGCCAGCATGGCCGGGGTGAAGATCGAACTGATCGTGCGCGGCATGTGCTGCCTGCGCCCCGGCGTGCCGGGCGTGTCGCACAACATCCGTGTGCGCTCGATCGTGGATCGTTTCCTGGAACACAGCCGCGCCTACTGGTTCGCCAACAACGGCGACGACGAACTGTTCCTGGCCAGCGCCGACCTGATGGAGCGCAACCTCGACCGCCGCGTCGAAACCGGCTTCCCGATCGAGAGCAAGAAGCTGCAGCAGCGCGTGAAGAAGGAACTGGAACTCTACCTCGCCGACAACAGCAGCGCGTCGGTGCTGCAGGCGGACGGCCATTATCACCGCCTCGCACCGTCCGGCCAGGCGGTACGCAATGCGCAGGCGCAGCTGCTGGAGCGCATCTGCGGCGTGGGCGCCAACCCCGTCGAATAGGCCGCCACGTGCAGGCTTCGTGAAGGGCCAGGCGAGCGTGATGGAGTTCTGGTTTGACCTGATATCCCGGTGCTAGTCTCGATCGGCCGCATTGTCGCGGCTCAATCGCAAAGGGCATTCACATGGAACTTCAGGAACTCACCGTGCGTGAAGAAGGCGTGATTGCAGCTGACGTGTTCGGCGTGCCGATGGACGCGCCGATGCAGAAACAGGCCCCCATGCAGAAGCGTGCGCCGAAGACCCGGTTCGACGGCGATATCGGCACCTTCGGCGGCCGCAACGACGGCGGCGGCTGAGTCGCCGCGCAACGTGACCACGCGCCCTCACGGGTGACCGCCAAGCCGCCTCGCCAACGGGGCGGCTTTTTCATGCCGGTATGGCTGGCCCGCCTTTCATGGACGGAACATGCTCAAGGCCACGATCGCGCTTGCCGATCTTGCATTCGATCCGCGCTGGGACGGCCAGGCCGTCGCCTTCGGCGCCAGCCGCATCGAACCGTTCGCGCATCCCGCGCTGGAAACCCTGCTGGTGCGCACCGACGGCCAATGGTTTGCCACCGTGCGCGAGCGCCGCACCGAAGGCGGCGCGCCGGCGCGGCAACTGGACGTCGACGCGGCCGAATTCGAACAGCGCTACCGCGAATGCCTGCTGTGGCCGCTCGATTACGCCATGGTCGAAGCGGCGCAGGCCGGGTGCCGCCTCAAGCTGCGCGCAGGCGTGTTCGGCGCGTTGCCGGTGTATGCGCGCGCCACGGACGACCGGCTGGAACTGTCCTGGGATGCCGGCGACCTGACCCGCGCGCCGACCGCGCTGGACTTCGAAATAGCGAGCCATCGCCTCGCGCTGCACACGATCTACTCGGCGCGGCAGATCGCGGTCGGCATCGTGATGCTGACCGAACGCGCCTCGCTGTCCGTCGAACCTGGCAAGGCCAGCTATCACTATCCGCCGCCGGTGCAGGTCACCACGCTGGCGCAGGCGCGCGAGCGCGACGCATGGCTGCCTTCATTCGCCGCGCAATTGCGCGAAGCAGTCGATGCGCGCCCGTTCGTCGCGGCACGCAGCGCACTCGAACTCAGCGGCGGCATGGACTCGGCCACGGTGGCCTGCGGCCTGGCCGCGATCGCCGCACCGCGCAGCAGCCTCGGCATCCTGCTCGAAGGCGAGACCCGGCCGCCGCAGTTGAAGCGCCGCGGGGCTATCGTGGAACGACTTGGGCTGCACGACGAAACGGTGGAGATCGCTGCGCGGTCCCCAAGCCTCGACCTGCGCCCGGTGCCGGGACAGCGGCTGGGCTTCAATCAGGAGTATTACCTGGAGGCCTGCGCCGCACTGTGGGATCGCGCCGCTTCGCTCGGTTGCGACCGGCTCTATACCGGCGTGGGCGGCGACGAGCTGTTTCCCGACTACCTGCACGAACTGGCCAGCGAAGGCGACACGCTCGAAGCGCAACGCGAGCGCACGCACCGCGCACAAGTCGACACGCTGCTCACGCCGCGCGCGCGGGAAGCCGCGCGCGGCCTGCACAGCTTCGGCGCGCCAGCCGGCCCGGTGCCGGCCACCGCGCTCGCCGCGCAGGCCTGCCGCGCAGCGGATATCGCACGGCGCGGGCTGTGGCCGGTGAATCCATTGAGCGATCCGCGCCTGGCGCGGTTCTGCCATCAGCTCCCGCTCGAGCAACGACGCGGGCGCGCCCTGATGCAGCGCTATCTGCAGCAGCAGCTCGGCGAGGATACGTTTCCGGCCGGTTATCGGAAGGAGACGTTCGAGCAGGTGTTTCCAGCTTTGATCGCGGCACAGGCGGGCATGCTGACGGAACAGTTGCACGAATGCGCGCTGGCGGATCTTGGGCTGGTCGACCGGCGTGGCGTGATGGCGCTGCTCGACGCGGTAGCGGCCAGCCAGGCGCGTGCGCCGACGGCGGTGCTGGTGTCGTTTCTGTGGATGGAGCGGTTGGCGAGGCAGTGGGGGTGACTATGGAACCCTTCTCCCCTCCGGGGAGAAAGTAGCAGCAGCCGGATTAGGGGTGGGTGCTCGCGATTACGCTTCTACGAAAAGAAGAAAAGCTCTTGAGCTTATCGAGACCCTCCACTCACCGCTCCGCCCGACCCCTCACCCCGACCCTCTCCCCGGAGGGGAGAGGGAGCAAACTGCGCTTCAGCGAAAACGCTTTATCCATGCCACGTACTTGTCCACGAACCCCTGCAGGAACTTCTTCGTGCCGTCGCTCGAAATATTCCCCTCGCCGTCGATCAACCCGTCCTTGAACGCAATGAACACCTCCGGCTGCGCCAGCAAGGGCACGTCCACATAGGCCAGCACATTGCGCAGATGCTGCTGCGACAAGGCCGAGCCGGTCGCGCCGATCGAGGCGCCGATCACCGCGCCGGGCTTGCCCGCGAAGGAATTCGTCCCCCACGGCCGCGAGGCGATGTCGATCGCGTTCTTCAGCACGCCGGGAATCGAACGGTTGTATTCGGGCGTCACGAACAGCAGCGCATCCGCCGCTTCCACCGCCTGCTTCAGCTGCTGGCACGCGGCCGGATAGTCGCCGTCGAAATCCTGGTTGTAGAGCGGCAACCCGCCGATGTCGATGTGCTCGAACGAAAGATCCTTCGGCGCCAGCTTTTCCACCGCACGGGCGAGTTTGCGGTTGATCGAATCCTGGCGAAGGCTGCCCACGAAGACGGCGACCTTGGTGCTCATGGCGAATGCTCCTTCCGGGAAAGGGAACGCCCAAGCTTGCGGAGCCGCGGTCAAGGCAAGGTGACGCCTGGATGGCACGCCCCATGCTTTCTTTCCTAGGCCATTCGTCCGAATGGGTCAGCCGCCGCGACTCGGCCAGAATCCAAGGCCAGACCGCACGGCAGAGCCGGGCCAGGATGGCCGCGGACGCCAGGCGGGCCGGCAGGGGGGTGTGGTGGTGGCAGGCTGGTTACCAGGAACGCACAGGTGGCGGCGATGGTTCGTCCTCGCGCTGCTGCTGCTCGTGCCATGGCGCGTCATGCCGCAGCCCGCGGCCGCGATGGAGGCGGCCTGGTGCGCGGCGCGGCCCGGCGACACGCCGGCCGGCGTGCTGGCCGCCTTCGACCGCGGCGAGCTGCGCGCCTTCGACCCGTCCGCGATGACTCCCATCCTCAATCCCGGCGAAGCCGCCTGGGTGGTGCTGCGGCCGCTGCCGACGCCGCTGGTCGAGGAGCGCGCGCTCACCATCGAACCGCCGCCGCTGACGCCCGTGACCCTGTACGCGCGCGGCGAACCCGCGCGCCGGCTGGCCCTGGACGATTTCGACGCGCCGCTGCACGGCCACGGCCGGCTGGCCTGGCGCATGCCGGCCGACACGGGCGCCACCGCGCCGATCCTGCTGCGCTTCGAAGCCAATGCCGCGGCCAGCGCGCCGATGCGCTTCGGCTTGCAGCCCTGGGCCGACTATCTGCGCGACGACGCCGGCTGGCTGATGTTCGCCAGCGCCTGCTTTGCGGTGATGCTGGCGATGGCCGCGTTCGCGCTGTGCCTGGCGCTGATGCTGCGCGACGCCACCTTCGGCTGGTATGCCGGCTATGTGTGCTGCTACGCGGCGATCCAGGGCATCCAGACCGGCTACGTGTTCCATCCGATGGAGTGGGCCTGGCTGGCCGGCACCGCGCAGGTGGCCGCGCCCACGGCGGCGCTGCTGTCACTGGCCTTCGCCGCGGTGTTCGTGGCGCGCTTCTGCGATCTGCAGCGCTTCGCGCCGGCGCTGCACGCCACCACGCTGGCGCTGGCGCTGGGCGCGCCGCCGCTGGTGCTGATGCGCAGCAGCCATATCGATGCGCTGATCGCGCCGGCCCGCGCCCTGCACTACCCCATGCTGCTGATCGGCGCGGTGCTGCTGCTGTGCGCCGGCGTGGTCGCCGCCGTGCGCGGTTCGCGCAGCGCGCGCTATTTCCTGCTCGGCTTCACGCCGCTGCTGGCGCTCACCGTGCTCGACAGCGCGCAGGCCAACGGCGCCCTGCCCGGCATGGGCTGGCTGGACGATGCGGCCCTGGCCGCCGGCGCGGTGCAGGCGGTGGTGCTGGCGCTGGGCCTGGCCGACCGAGCGCTGGCCATGCGCCACGACACCGACGTGGTGCGCGAACTGGCCGACGTCGACGCGCTGACCCGCGTGCTCAACCGCCGTGCCTTGAGCGAAAGCCTGCAGGCGGCGATGTCCTGCCACGGCGAGCCGCTGGCCCTGCTGTTCCTGGACCTGGACTGCTTCAAGTCGCTCAACGACAGCCAGGGCCACCACGCCGGCGACTGCGCGCTGGCCGCCGTGGCCGCCGCGCTGCGCCACGAGCTGCGCCCGCAGGACCTGCTCGGCCGCCACGGCGGCGAGGAATTCCTCGCCGTGCTGCGCGGCGTGGAGCTGCCGCAGGCCATCCACGTGGCGACGCGGCTGTGCCGGCGCGTGCACCGGCTGGAAATTCCCGTGGACGGCCGCCAGCAGCTGCTGACGGTCAGCATCGGCATCGCCATGCACCGCGCCGACGATACGGTGGAAACCCTGGTCGAGCGCGCGGACCACGCGATGTACCGCGCCAAGCTCGAAGGCCGCAACCGCGTGCGCGTGGACGAGAAGCTGATGGCCTGCCGCTCGCGCGAGCGGGCGGCGCTGCGTTCGACGGAGCAATCCTGAGCCGCGGACGCGCCGGCATGCGCCTCGCGCCACGGCCATCGATCAGGCGCTCTGGTAGAGCCATTGCTTCAGCGCCGCTTTTATCTTCGCGTCGGGCCGGCCCAGCCAGGTGAGCTCGTCGCGGCTTTCGTCGGCGCCGCCGTCGTCAAGATCGGACCGGTCGCGGCGGGCCCGCGCGAACACACCCCACATCGCATGGCTCTTCTCGTCGTACGCCAGCACCAGACGCTCGGTCGCGCAGTCGTGCGGCTTGCAGCTGTGCGCGACGAGCAAGGTCCGGCCGTCCGCCCGCATGTCCTTCGCGGGCGCGGCGGTGCCGCCGTCGCGGGTCCATGCAGGAAGCGCGTTGATTCCGGCGAGCGCCTCGAAGGCGATGGCGAAATCGGCCCGTTCCAGCAGATCGGACAGATAGGGGCCAAGCACCGATACTTCCGGCCCGGCTCCGTCCGCCGGCTCTGCATCGGCCCCCATCGGAAATGCCGCCGATACGCTGCCGCCATGCGCCGGAGCGGCAGGGATGATCGGACTGGCGACCCGCACCCTTACCTCCCGGTCCCCATCGTCTTGCGAGCAGGCGGCGATAGCGAGGACCGAAGCGATCGCGAGAGCCCGAGCGGGCATGTTCATGCTGATTTTCCTTCGACGGCGGATACGGCAGCTTGTTGGTGCAGGCTGCGTGAAAAGCACCGCACCATAGCCACCGCCATCGCACCGCGTCGGCAGGAAAATTCCAGTGGCCGCGCCAGGCCGCGGCCGGCATCGGGCATCACTCGGGGTAGTACAGCCTCTTCTTCAAGGCGTCCTTGAACTGATCGTCCGGCTCGCCCAGCCAGCTCAGCTGGTCGTTGCTGCCGTCGCTGACATCGGCCGGCGCTTCGCCCTGGCGCCGCGCGAACACGCCCCACATCGCGTGCGTCTTCTCGTCGTACAGCAGCACGATGCGTTCGCTCGGACAGTCGTGCGGCTTGCAGCCGGCGGCGGCGAGCAGGCTCTTGCCGTCGACCGCGACTTTCTGCGCCGGCGTCGAAGTGCCCCCCTGCTCTGTCCAGTCGGGCAGCTCCTTCGCGCCCTTCAGCGCGTGGAACGCCGCGGCGAAATCGCTCTGCTGCAGCAGGTCGAACAGATACGGGCCAGCCGAAGCCGGCGTGGCGGCGGAAGACGCGGCAGCGGCACTGCTGCCGGGCGCGGGCGCCAGATTGCTCGCGGCTGCGGTGGCGGTGGTGGATAGGGCCGGCGTCGACGGCGAGGTCGCCGGGTTATCCGCGGTGTCGTCCTGCGAGCACGCGGCGACGGCGAGGACCGAGGCGATCACGAGCGCGTGAACGGCATGTTTCATGGCTGCCTCCCTTCGTTATTCGTTCGAAGGACTTCGACCATACGGCGCGAGGGCTGAATCGCCACCCTTGCGGTCCCATGCCGTGAACCAGATCACGTGCATCGTGCTGTTGGGGTTCGCCTGCGGCTCACCCCAACCTACGCCATGCGGTCGGCCGCGGCCACGATCTCCGCTTCGCCAGGCAGGACCAGCAACGCGGCACCGGCCAAAGGCGTGTACGTGTCGGCGCCCACCACGCGCTGCAGCGGCGTCGCGCCGCAACCTCCTTCGACGATGGCGGTGATGATGCCCTCGCCCACGCCAGCGCTGCGGCGGCCTTCGTCGAGCACCAGGATGCGCTTCGCACTGCGCGCCTGCTCCACGATGAACGCATCGTTGAGCGGCGCCAGCCAGCGCAGGTCCACCACGCGCGTGCGCCAGCCGCGTTTCTGTTCGATCTCGCGCGCGGCGCGCAGCGCCATCGGCACGCCGTTGCCGAAGGTGAACACCACCAGGTCGTCGGCGTCCTGTTCGTAGACGCGGCCTTCGCCCAGCGGCAGCGCCTCGCCCGGTGCGGGATAGGCGTACTGCCACAGGCCGTCGCCGGCTTCGTACAGGTCCTTGGTCATGTACAGCGCGATCGGCTCCAGGAAGGCGCACACGCGCCCGTCCACCTTGGCCAGCGCCATCAGCGTGCGCAGCATGGCCGCTGCGTCGTCGCCGCGGCTGGGGCAACCCACCACCAGGCCGGGGATGTCGCGCAGCGCGGCGATCGAGTTGTCGTTGTGGAAGTGGCCGCCGAAGCCCTTCTGATAGCCCAGCGAGGCCACGCGCATCACCAGCGGATTGCGGTACTGGTCGTTGGAGAAGAACTGCAGGCTGCAGGCTTCGCCGCGGATCTGGTCGCAGGCGTTGTGGAAATACGCCAGGTACTGGATTTCCGGCATGGGCAGCATGCCCATGTTGGCGTAGCCCTGGGCCAGGCCCAGGATCACCGTTTCGTCGAGCAGCGTGTTGAACACGCGGTTGCCCTTGAAGGTCTTGAACAGGCCCTTGGTCACCGTGTACACGCCGCCCTTCAGCGCCACGTCCTCGCCGAACAGCAGCGACTCCGGATACTTCGCCATCACGTCGTGCAGCGCCTGGCCGATCTGGATCGCCAGATGGCGCGGCGGCTGCTTCTCCGGCAGCTTCTCTTCGCCGCCGAACACCTCGGCGCGGCGCGCGGCGTAATCGGCGCGTTCGGCTTCGGCCTTCACCGCGGCCGGCGTGTACGGCGCCAGCGGCTTCATCACTTCGGCCAGCGTGCCCAGGCGCGGACGGCGGTCGGCTTCCTCGGCGGCGGCGAAGCACTGCTTGCGCGTGGCTTCGTACAGCTCCAGCAGCGACTCGCGCGTGTACAGGCCCGAAGCGAGCGCGATCTCGGCCGAGCGCAGCAGCGGGTCGGTAGCTTCCAGCGCGAACAGCTCCTCCACGCTGCGCCACTCGATCTCGAAATCGGTGCCGGCGTGGCCCATCACGCGCGTGGTGCGCAGATGCAGGAAGGTCGGGCGGCGCGTGCGGCGGCAGTGCTCCACCGCGGCCTGCACCTGGCCGTAGCCTTCGGCCAGGTCCAGGCCGTCGGCGTAGAAATAATCCAGGTCCGGGCGCCGGCTGAAATTGTTGGCGATCCAGCCGCTGGGCGTCTTCACCGAGATGCCGATGCCGTTGTCCTCGCACACGAACAGCACTGGCGCGGGCAGCTTCTGGTAGGCCGTCCACCCTGCCGCGTTGAACGCGGTCTGCGCGGTGGCGTGATTGGAGGAGGCGTCGCCGAAGGAGCAGATCGCGATGCTGTCCTCCGGCACCGGCAGCGTGTGGCCGATGCGGCGCGCCTGTTCGATCGCCACCGCGGTGCCGAAGGCTTTCGGCAGATGCGAGGCGATGGTCGAGGTCTGCGGCAGCACCCACAGCGGCTTGCTGCCCCACACCTTGTGGCGGCCGCCGGAGGCGGGGTCTTCCATGCTGGCGGCGAAGGACAGCGCCGAATCCATCACCGGATCCATGCCCGGCAGCTTGCGGAAGCGCTCGGCCATGAAGCCGCCGGAGCGGTAATGCAGGAAGGCCGGATCGGTATGGCGGGTGAGCCGCGCCACCATCGCATTGCCTTCGTGGCCGCTGGAGCCGATGGTGTAGAACACCTTGTTCTGCACGCGCAGTACGCGGGCCATCAGGTCCAGATGGCGCGAGATCAGCTGCGAGCCGAGCAGGTCGCGGAAGCCCTGCGCGTCCAGCGCGCTGCCGGGCAGCACCGGCTCGCCGTCGCGCGGCGCGGCCTGCGCCTGGCCCTGCCAGAGCTGTACGAACTCGATGAAGTTCTGGTCGACGATCTCGGCGCGGTTGAAGCCTTTGTGGCGGGCATTCAGGGAGAACGGAAGCGCGGTCATGGCGTGTCGGGTTCGGTAGGAAGGGAAAGAAGGAAACGCTGGCGTCAGCTCGCGGTGCCCGGCAATGCGCGCAGCAGCGCGGCGCGATGCAGGTCTTTCGGGCGGGCGAAGCTTTCGAGGATGCGGATCTGTTCGGGGATGCTGGGCACGGGCACGTCCAGGCCGGCGACGCGCACCTGCACGGTCTCGTGCACCGCCACCGGCTGCCAGCCCTGCCCCGCGTTGAGTTCCAGCGCACCCATCACTTCCACCGGCATGCCGGGGAAGCGGAAGCGCGCGAAATGCGAGCGGAAGCGTTCGGCGCCGGCGGGTTCGTAGCTGGCTTCGAGGCGGTCGCGCCAGGCGTCCGTGAGGCGCGCGGCATCGGCGGCGCTGGTGAGCAGGTCGAGGTCGGCCACGCTGACATCGGCGCCGGCCAGGCGGGCGGCGGCGCTGCCGATCAGCTGCCAGGGGTCGCGGCACAGCTGCCGCAGCTGCGGCACGGCGTCGAGGATCACCTGCTCCAGTGCGTCGCGCATGCGGCTCGTCAGGCGCGCCGGCGGCGGCGCCACTCCTCGCGGCTCTGACCCCAGATATCGATGGCCACGTCCTGGAACGGCTCCGGCAGGCGGCCCGGGCCGCGCTTGCGCGAACCCAGGCGCATGGCCAGCGCCTGCGAGGCGGTATTGGCGGGGTCGATGCTGTGGATCACGTCGGTCCAGCCCAGATGCTCGAAGGCCCAGTCCATCGCCGCCGCCGCGCCCTCCGCCGCATAGCCCTTGCCCCAGGCCGCGCGCGCCAGGCCCCAGCCCACTTCGGGGCCGGGCCAGCCTTCCGGCTGCCAGGGGCCGAGCCGGCCCAGCCACTGGCCGGTGGCCTTCTCGATCACCGAGAACATGCCGTAGCCCTGGATCGACCAGGCCCCGACCATGGTCAGGAACCCGCGCCAGGCCACCGCGCGCGGCTGCTGACCGCCGATGAAGCGGGCCGATTCCGCATCGGCCATGTTCGCGGCCCAGCCGTCGAAATCCTCGGCCCGCGGCGGACGCAGCAGCAGGCGCTCGGTTTCGATGCGCAGTTCGACCCAGGCGGTATCCGGCGCCCCCATCGGCGTCAGAACGCGTTGATGCCGGTGAGCTCGCGGCCCACCACCAGCTGGTGCACGGTTTCCGTGCCCTCGTAGGTGATCACCGATTCCAGGTTCAGCGCATGGCGGATCGCCACGTGCTCGGTGGTGATGCCGGCGCCGCCCAGGATGTCGCGGCATTCGCGCGCGATGTCGATGGCCATGCGGCAGTTGTTCCACTTGGCCAGCGAGACCTGGGTCGGCTGCATGGTGCCGGCGTCCTTCAGGCGGCCCAGCTGCAGCGACAGCAGCTGCGCCATGGTGATGCGGCGGGCCATCTCGGCCATCTTCAGCTGCACCGCCTGGTTCGAGGCCAGCGGCCGGCCGAACAGCACGCGCTCCTGGGTGTAGTCCAGTACTTCCCTGAGGCAGGCCTGGGCGGCGCCGATCGGGCCCCAGGTGATGCCGTAGCGGGCCTGGGTGAGGCAGCCCAGCGGGCCCTTCAGGCCCTTTACGTTGGGCAGGCGGTTGGCTTCGGGCACGCGCACGTTGTCGAAGAACAGCGCCGAGGTGACCGAGGCGCGCAGGCTCATCTTCTTGTGCACTTCCTGGGCGGTGAAGCCCTGGGTGTCGGTGGGCACGATAAAGCCCTGGATGCCGTCCTCGGTCTGCGCCCACACGATGGCGATGTGCGCCAGGTTGCCGTTGGTGATCCACATCTTGGCGCCGTTGATGACCCAGTCGCCGCCGTCCTTTCTGGCGTTGGTCTTCATATTGGCCGGATCCGAGCCGCCGTGCGGCTCGGTGAGGCCGAAGCAGCCGATGATCTCGCCGGCGGCCATCTTCGGCAGGTAATGCAGCTTCTGCTCCTCGGTGCCGTAGGCGTAGATGGGGTACATGCACAGCGAGCTCTGCACCGAGGCGAAGCTGCGCAGGCCCGAATCGCCGCGCTCCAGCTCCTGGCAGATCAGGCCGTAGCTGACCCCGTTCATGCCGGCGCAGCCGTATTTCTCCGGAAGGGTGGCGCCCAGCAGGCCCAGGCTGGCGATGTCCGGCACCAGTTCCTTGGGGAAGCGGCCCTGGTCGAACGCGTCGCCGATGATCGGCAGCACGCGCTCGTCCACGAAGCGGCCCACGGTGTCTTGCACCATGCGCTCCTCGTCGGTGAGCAGCGAGCGGACGTCGTACAGGTCGAGCGGGTTCAGGCGGGCGGACATGCGGATGTTCCGTGCGGTCGGTGGGAAGCCGCCGATTCTAGCGGGGCGGTTCGGGCCGGGTCATGACGAGGTGCAGCAGATGTGCCTCTGCCCCCTCTCCCCTGCGGGGAGAGGGCCGGGGTGAGGGGGACCTACGGAGCGGTGAAGCGGCACGGGTTAAGCGTGCGTCGCTTCGTCGAACCTTTATCGCGAGCACCCACCCCTCATCTGCCTGCCGGCATCTTCTCCCCGCAGGGGAGAAGAGTTCGGCATTCAAGGCCGCTTATGGGACCATGACCCTTTCCCCTTCCACCCCTCCCCATGCTCAAAGGCGTCCTCCTCGGCTTCGCCTGCTACGCCGCCTACGCGATCAGCGATGCCTTCGTGAAATCCCTGCACGGCGGCCTGCCGGCCTTCGAGGCGGTGTTCTTCGGCGCCGTGCTGATGCTCAGCGCCCTGCCCTTGATCCGGCGGCCGGGGGACCGCTGGATCGAGGTGTTCCAGGCCCGCAAGCCGTCGCTGTGGTGGATCCGGGCGGTTTCCGGCGCCGTCTGCAATATCACTGCCGTGATCGCCTTTACCGCGCTGCCGATGGCCGAGGCCTTCGCGTTGATCTTTCTGTTGCCGATCTTCGTCACCCTGCTGTCGGTGCTGTTCCTGAAGGAGCACGTGGGCTGGCGCCGCTGGTCGGCGGTGGTGGCGGGCTTCCTGGGGGTGCTGGTGGTGCTGCGGCCGGGCTTCCGCGCGCTCGGCGTCGGGCACCTGGCGGCCATGACCTGCGGCCTGTTCGGCGCGGTGTCGGTGGTGGCGCTGCGCATGGCAGGCGCGCACGAGAAGCGCATCAGCCTGTACGGCGCCGGCGTGATCGGCCCGCTGCTGACGGGCGGCGTGCTGATGCTGCCGCATTTCGTCTGGCCCGATGCCCATCAATGGCTGCTGCTGGCCGGCTATGGCCTGCTCGCCGGACTGGCCGGCGTGCTGCTGATGCTGGCGACCCAGCATGCGCCGGCCAACCGGGTGGCGCCGACCCAGTACAGCCAGATGCTATGGGCGATCGGCTTCGGCTATTGGCTGTTCGGCGACCGGCTGGACTGGCCGATGCTGATCGGCATCGGGCTGATCCTGGGGTCGGGGCTGTTCACCCTGGTGCGCGAGGAGCGCGTCACGCCGTGGTGGCGGCGAACTAAGCTGGTCTAGTTCATATCTCGCGCGGGGGGCCCGCGCTCAGCTTCATATCGCGCGGGAGGCCCGCGCTCAGGCTCATATCGCGCGGGGGGCCCGCGCTCAGCTGTTACTGACCCCGTGCGGCACGTGCCCCGCCGCCACGTATCTGCGCGCGGACTCGATATTGGCCGGTGAGTCGTCGAAGAAGATGTCCGCGCCGAAGGCTTCCAGGAACGGGCCCTTGTCGCGTCCGCCGAGGAACAGCGCTTCGTCGATACGCACGCCCCAGCGGCGCAGCGTGAGGATCACGCGCTTGTGCGCCGGTGCGGAGCGTGCGGTGACCAGTGCGGTGCGGATCGGCGAGGTCTCCGCCGGAAACGCCGCCTGCAGCCGATGCACCGCGGTGAGAAAGCCGCGGAACGGCCCGACCGACAGCGACTCCTCCGCCCGCTCGCGTTCGTTGCGGTGGAATGCATCCAGCCCTTCCTCGCGCGACACCCGCTCGCCTTCGTCGCCGAAGATCACCGCATCGCCGTCGAAGGCGATGCGCAGCTGCTCGGTCGCACGCGGCGGCGCCACCGACGGCAGGATGGTGGCGGCGGCCACGCCGGCGGCGAGCGCGCGGCCGACGTCCTCGGCGTTGGCGGACAGGAACAGGTCGGTCTTGAACGGTGCGATGTAGTCCGATGTCGGCGCGCCGCTGGTGAATGCCGCGCGGCTGATGTCCAGGCCGTAATGCTGGATCGCATTGAAGATGCGCAGCCCCGTATCGCCGGAATTGCGCGACAGCAGGATCACTTCCACCGGAGGCACATTGCCGCCGAGCTTGTTCAGGCCCAGCAGCTTCTGCACCAACGGGAAGGCCACGCCGGGCTTGAGGATCTCGTTCTCGTGGTCGATCTGGAACGCGCGGTAGGCATCGAGCCCGTCGCGCTCGAACAGCGCGTGGCTGTCGCCGAGGTCGAACAGCGCGCGCGAGGAAATCGCCACCACCAGGCGGTTGTCGCTGGCGGCTTTCGGATCGTGGGCGTCGGGGTGCGGGGTGGTCATGGCGTGATTGTGCACGTGATCAGTCCGGTGCGAACTGCTCATCGAGGATGCGCTGTTCCAGATTGTGCTCCGGATCGAACAGCAGGCGCACGCCCGGCCCCGCCGACTGCCGCACCGTCACCGAGCGCACGTCGCGCACTTCGTGGAAATCCGCGGTGGCGCTGACCGGCCGTTTGTTCGGATCGAGCACGCGCAGGCTGACCTGGGTGCGGTGCGGCAGGATCGCCCCGCGCCAGCGGCGCGGGCGGAACGGGCTGATCGGGGTGAGCGCCAGTACATTGGCATCGAGCGGCAGGATCGGGCCATGCGCGGAAAGGTTGTAGGCGGTGGAACCGGCTGGCGTGGAAACCAGGATGCCGTCGCACACCAGCGCATCCAGCTTCACGGTTTCGTTGAGCTTGATTTCCAGATGCGCGGCCTGGTTGCTCTGGCGCAACAGCGAGACTTCGTTGAAGGCCAGCGCGTGGTGCTTCTCGCCCTTGGCGCAGACCACGTCCATCTCCAGCGGATACAGCACCGCCGCATGTGCCCGCTCGATGCGCCCGGGCAGATCGTCCACGCGATGCTTGTTCATCAGGAAGCCGACGCGGCCGAGCTTCATGCCATACACCGGGATATCCAGCGGCAGATGCGCATGCAAGGTGCGCAGCATGAAGCCATCGCCCCCCAAGGCCACGATCGCCTGCGCCTGCTCCGGCGGCACCTCGCCGTAACGCTCCACCAGTTTGCGGCGAGCCTGCTGGGCGACCGAGGTTTCGCTGGCGACGAAGGCGTAGGCCATGGGGGCGTGGGCGGCGGTGGACGGGCCGCCAGTTGAGCCTAGATGGGCGATGGGTGCAAGAGCTGGCGCGGCCAGCGATGGGCCAGTCCTGGTTTTTTCCGGTTCATTGCCGCCGAGCGGATTTCTACGATGCACATCCCTCATCGCACCCGGCGTGCGTGCGCGAGGTTCCTTCGATGCCCAGCTACCGCCAGGTGTGCGGTAGGCGTTGGCGCGTGCACGCACATTCGAATCAAGTGGAGATGCTTTAAGTGAATACGATCTACAAGGTTGTACGGAATGCTTCGACCGGCAAGTGGGTGGTGGCATCCGAGCTTGCCCGCTCCCGCGGCAAGAAGCACCAGAAAATCCATCTGACGAAAGCCGCAATCATCAGCATCGGCATGCTCATGGCTGCAGGAATGGGTTCGAGCGCGACCGCCGGTACGACGAACACTCTTTTCGTCAACGACGGGACTGACACCGGCTGTGGCGCTTTCAATGAATCTTCCGGAACCCAGGTTGGCTCCACCAGTGGCGGAAATGCACCTTGCTCGGTTCAAAGCATCGCTGAACTCAAAGCCACCGGCGCAGCCGCCGGTACGGTGGTCATCAATGGCTATGGCACGTTCATCAACGGCAAACTATCGATTGACGGCGTGTTCGACCTGAACTCGCACAAGATCACCTCACTCTCGGCCGGCACGAATGCCTCCGACGCGGTGAACCTGAGCCAGCTATCGCCAGTGGTTAATGCCCTCGGCGGCGGCGCCAAGATCGATGCCACCACTGGCGTGGTAACCGGTCCGACCTACAATCTGACCAATGGCGGCACGCAGACCACGGTGGGTGGTGCGCTGACTGGCTTGGACAACGCCATCACCACAATCAACAGAAACTACAAAGTCAACTCTTATCCCAACACGGCTGATGCGATCGCCACCGGCACCGGTGCCATTGCGATAGGCGGCGGGGCGATCTCGGGTAAGGAAACGGGCACCGTGGACTCCATTGCCATTGGCCTTAAAGCCAAGGCAGATGCGAACAACGCCATTGCGCTGGGTCGACTGGCGCAAGCCAGCGGAGCGCACTCGTCGGCTCTTTCCGACAGCGCCAAGGCTCTCAGCGACGACTCGCTGGCAGTTGGTTACAGCGCCTCTGTGGCCGCCACAGCCACAGGCGGCACCGCGCTGGGTGCTAATGCGTCGGTCGGTGAGAACGCTACCGGTTCGGTGGCACTCGGCAAGGATTCGACCGCCACCGAAGCCAACACCATCTCCGTCGGCAACAGCACCACCAAGCGCAAGATCGTCAACGTCGCCGCCGGCACGCTGTCGGAGACCAGCAACGAAGTGGTGATCGGCTCGCAGCTCTACGCCACCAACCAGAACGTCACCACCAACGCCAACAACATCAGCGCCCTGCAGAGCCAGATCAACAACGGCTCGGTCGGCCTGGTGCAGCAGAACGCCACCACCAAGAAGATCACGGTCGCATCGGAGGTCGAAGGCGATACCGTGGACTTCTCCGGCAAGAAGGCTGGCGCCGCGATCTCACGCAAGCTCACCGGCCTGAGCAATGGCGAGTTGTCCAGTACCAGCACGGATGCCGTGACGGGTGCGCAGCTGTACGCCACCAATCAGAACGTGACTGCCAACAGCAGCGCTATCGCGTCCAATACGAGCAACATCAGTTCGCTGCAGACCCAGATCAACGACGGTTCGATCGGCCTGGTCAAGCAGGACGCCACTACCCAGGCGATCACCGTTGGCGCGGCGGGCGGCGGTACCAGCATCAACTTCGCCGGCAGCGCCGGCGGCCGCGTGCTCACGGGCATCGCCAACGGCACGGCCGACAGCGATGCGGTGACCATCGCGCAGCTGAAGGCCGCCGGCCTGGTCGACGGCAACGGCAAGTCGCTGCTGGCGCTGGTCTACGACGACCTGACCATGGGCAGCGCCATGCTCGGCGGCAGCAAGGGTACGGTGATCCGCAACCTGGCCAACGGCTCGGTGGCGCACGGCAGCATGGAGGCGATCAACGGCGGCCAGCTGTTCGACTTCCAGCAGGACGTGCGGAACCAGATGAATGCGCTCAACGGGCAGATCAATGCGCTGAACGACCAGGTGAGCCATATCCAGGAAGGCATCAACAACGGCTCGATCGGCGGTACCGGCACCGGCGGCGACAGCGCCTCGCTGGGCGTGGGCGCCAATGCGTCCGGCGATCACAGCACGGCGGTGGGCACGGGCTCGAACGCGTCCGGCGCCGGCAGCACGGCCACCGGCGCGGGCTCCAGCGCCTCCGGCGATAACAGCACGGCCAATGGCGCCAACGCCATCGCCTCGGGCGGCAACAGCACCGCCAATGGCAACGGCGCGCAGGCCACCGGCAACGACAGCACGGCCAGCGGCGCTCATGCTATCGCCTCGGGCGAGGGCTCGACCGCCAACGGCACTAATGCAGTGGCCTCCGGCAACAACAGCACGGCGCTGGGTTCCAACAGCAGCGCCACCGGCAGCAACTCGGTGGCCCTGGGCGCCAATTCCACCGCCGACCGCGACAACACCGTGTCGGTCGGCTCGGAAGGCAACGAACGCCAGATCACCAATGTGGCCGCCGGCACCCAGGCTACCGACGCCGCCAACTGGGGCTAGGTGCAGGACGCCGTGCACGGCGTGCAGGACTGGGCGACCCGCCGCTTCGAGCAGGTCGATGGCCGCATCGACCGCATGGGTGCGATGGGCGCCGCCTATTCGCAGATGGCCTTCAGCGCGACGGGGGTGAACACGCCCAACCGCGTCGGTGTGGGCGTGGGCATGCAGGG
The DNA here is from genome assembly GCF_049532885.1 of Dyella marensis. NCBI lineage: Bacteria > Pseudomonadati > Pseudomonadota > Gammaproteobacteria > Lysobacterales > Rhodanobacteraceae > Dyella > Dyella marensis. The sequence goes on along the minus strand of NZ_CP064029.1, from coordinate 1,762,264 downwards.
TGGCAAGTCGGCGGTGGCGCTGGGTGTGTCGCACCAGTTCTCGCCGAACGTCAACGTGTCCTTCGGCGGTTCGGCCTCCGGCAAGGAAGCCTCGGTGGGCGCCGGCATGGCCATCGGCTGGTAAGCAGCAGCAAGCGAGGGCAGTCCCTTGGGCCGGCATCGAAAGATGCCGGCCTTTTTTTTGCGCCCGGCGTTCGGCGGTTATCCATTTGGCTCCATTCCGGTACGCGCGCGGGCGGTTCTGCGAATGGCGCGACCACCGTCACCGCCGTCAGCCGGCGCACGGACGAGCATAGCCACGCTGCTGCCGACTGGGCAGGGGACATGCCACTCGTGGGGGCAAGACACGAGCAAGCGAACATGGCCAGCGGCAGCAGCGCTTATCGCGAACAACCCGTCGCCCGGCGCCTTGCGCCCGCGCGGCGGCGTTGCGCGCCCTCTCCAAGCACCGTTCACCTACTCGCAAGCGCTACCCATGAGTCCCAGATACCCGATCCGCCTCAACCGGCACGGCACGCCATGCGTGCATGCCACGCGCCACACCGGCCGCGGTGCCGCCAGACGCCCGGACCAAGGCGGCGACCTGCTCGCCGTCGGCTTCGGCGCCCTGGCTTTATGCGTCACCATCCAGATCCGCGCCAACGTGCTCGAAATCTGCGACGGCAACACCGCCACCACCATCACCGCAGGTTCCACCGCGAAAGTCGGCAAATGCAACGCACAGGGAAAGAACGGCACCACCTTCCTGCTCGCCAGCAACGGCGATGGCGCGGCGGTGCACGGCCATGACAACGGCACGCTGACCCTGCGCGGCAACAACGGCGTGCAGATCCACGGCCAGGCCTCGCTCAACGGCAACAAACTCACCAGCCTTGCGGCCGGCACCGCCGACGCCGACGCGGTGAACTTCGGCCAGTTGCGGCCGTTGCAGGATTCGCTGAAACAAGCGAGCGGCACGCTGGGAACCCTGGAGAAAAACCTCGGCGCCGCCAGCAGCAGCATCGCCAGCCTCAGCACGGGCCTCGACGGCGCCAACAAGCATATCGCCGGCCTCAAGAGCGGCCTCGATACCAGCAACAGCAGCATCGCCAGGCTCAGCAGCCACCTCGACACCGCCAACAGCCATCTGGCCGGCCTCAATAGCAGGCTGGACACCAGCAACGGCAACATCGCCAGGCTCAGCAGCCACCTCGACACCGCCAACAACGATCTGGTGAATCTGAAGAGCGGCCTCGCCACTGCCAGCAGCAGCATCGCCAGGCTCGACAGCGATCTGGGCGCGAGCAACGCCCATATCACCCGCTTGCTTGGCGTACTCGGCGGCGGCGCCACGGTCGATGCCGCCGGCAACGTGGTGCAGCCCATCTACAGGATCCAGGGCCGCGAGCACACCGGCGTGGATGGCGCGTTGAATGCGCTCGACGCCGGCCTGGATAACGCCAACGCCCATATCGCCAGGCTCGACGGCAGCCTCGGCAACGGCTCCGCCGGCCTGCTGCGGCAGGCCGCGCCAGGCGAGGACATCATGCTGGCCAAGGATCTCGATGGCGAACGCCTGAATATCGCCGGCAGTTTCGATGAAGAGGCCGCGGGCGGCGGCACAGTGAAGAAGATCAAGGACCGCCGCCTCACCGGACTCGCCGCCGGCAGTGCCGACAACGACGCGGTGAATCTCGGGCAGCTCAAGGACAGCGGTCTGTTCGATCGCGATGGCACCGCGCGCCACGCCGTGATCTACGACGGTGCGGACAAGGCGATGGTGAGCCTCGGCGGCAGCGGCGGCACCGTGCTGGCCAATGTCGCTCCCGGCCTGATCGCCGCCGGCAGCACGCAGGCGGTCAATGGCGGGCAGCTCCACACGCTGCGCGAAGACCTGCAAGGCCAGCTGCATGGACTGGACGGACGCGTCGGCCAGCTGGAGACATCCGGTGCCGGCCATCACGGCGACATGTCCCGCACCGCCGACGACACCGCGACAGCCGCTCCGGCCAAGAGCCAGAACGACAACGCCAACCATCGTGCGGAAACAGGCACCGCCAGCCACACCGTGGCGGACCGCGGGCACACGGCATCGTCAACTCCGGCATCGTCAACGCCAGCAGCGCAACCCCGCCCGATCGCCCACGTCGCCCCCGGCACCGCACGTACCGACGCCGCCAACTGGGGCCAGGTGCAGGACGCCATCGGCGACGTGCGGCACTGGACCCGCCGCCGCTTCGCGCAGATGGATCGCCGCATCGCCGGCATGGGCGCGATGGGCGCGGCCATGGCGCAGATGGCGTTCAGTGCGCAGGGCCTGGCGAAGGTCAACCGCGTGGCCGTGGGCGTGGGCAGACAAGGCAGCCGCTCCGCCGTGGCGCTCGGCTATTCGCACCAGCTGCATGCGAATCTCAACCTGTCGCTGGGCGGCGCGGCAAACGGCGACGACACCTCGATGGGTGCCGGCCTCGCACTGGGCTGGTAAGCGCGGCCCGCCAAAAAGAAGGCCGGCATCCACGGATGCCGGCCTTCCCGTTCAACGCTTCCGCATGGGCGCGGAAGCCTTCGCAGCCACTACCGCTTACGCGCTCACCGGCACCGCGGCCAGCTGCGCCAGGCGGCGCACCGCCACCGAGGCGATCGGATAATCCGCGTTCTGCGTGAGGATCTCCGCCAGCATGTTGCGCGTGTACTTCAGCGTCGCATCGTCGCGCTGCAGCCATGCCTGCACCGGCGAGACGTCCTTGGCCTGGCCGGCGAGCGCCAGCACCTGCAGGGCCAGCGCACGATGCTGGTGGTTGAGCTCATCCAGCAGCGAACCGCGCGCCTGCGCATGCCAGTGGCCTTCCACCGGCAGCGCCTCGATCTGGCTGCGCAGCCATTCCAGGTCCAGCGCCTCGCCCAGCTCGTAGAACACGCCGGCCACCTTGTCCACCGGCTGGCCGCTCTGCTGCGCCACTTCGACCATGTCGAGCATGGCGCGCAGCTCGGGGATGCGCGCCATGCGCACCGACAAGCCGGTGGGAAGACCTAGGCCTTCCCATTTCTCCTGGCTGGTGCCGAAGTCGGCCTTGCCGGTGGGCGTCAGTGCGTGGGGCACCGCTTCGTACAGCGCGGCGACGCCGGCCTGGTAGCGGTCGACGTTCGCGGCGATTTCCAGCGTGCCGCCCGGACGGCTCAGCAGCCAGCGGGTGAGATGGCGCAGCAGCGACCAGATCTGCATGACGGCGTCGAGCTGGGTCTCCTCCGCCACCTTGCTGTCCAGCGCCTCGATCTCCGCCCACAGGTCGCGCGCGCCGAGAATCTCGCGGGCCGCCGTATAGGCCTTGGCGATCGCCGCCGGGCCGTGGCCGGTGTCTTCCTGCATGCGCATCATGAAGGTGGCGCCCATGCGGTTGATCGTCGAGTTGGTCACCGCGGTGGCGATGATCTCGCGCTTCAGGCGATGGCGCTGCATGTGCTCGGCGTACTTCTCGTGCAGCGGCTCGGGGAAGTAGCGCACCAGCTCCTTGGAGAGGTACGGGTCTTCCGGCACGTCCGAGTCGAGCAGCTGCTGGAACAGCTTGATCTTGTCGTACGACAGCAGCACCGACAGCTCCGGACGCGTCATGCCCTGGCCGCGCGTCTTGCGCTCGGTCAGCTCCGCCTCGCTGGGCAGGTTCTCGACCTGGCGGTCGAGCAGGCCCTCGCCTTCCAGGATGCGGATGAAGTGGGCCATCGAACCCAGGCGGCGCACCGACTGGCGCTCCATCAGGGTGATCGCCTGGTTCTGGCGGTAGTTGTCCCACAGCACCAGCTGGCCGACCTCGTCGGTCATCGCGGCCAGCTGCTGGTTGCGCGCGGCGGTGTCCAGCTCGCCGCGCTGCACGGCGTCGTCGAGCAGGATCTTGATGTTCACCTCGTGGTCGGAGGTGTCCACGCCGGCCGAGTTGTCGATGAAGTCGGTGTTGAGCAGCACGCCGTGCTGGGCGGCTTCGATGCGGCCCTTCTGGGTGAAGCCCAGGTTGCCGCCCTCGCCCACCACCTTGCAGCGCAGCTCGCCGCCGTTGACGCGCAGCGCGTTGTTGGCGCGGTCGCCGGCGTCGGCATGGCTCTCGCTGCTGGCCTTTACGTAGGTGCCGATGCCGCCGTTCCAGAGCAGGTCCACCGGCGCCTTGAGGATGGCGTTGAGCAGTTCGTTCGGCGCCATCTGCGTGACGTCGCCCTTGATGCCCAGCGCGGCGCGCACTTCCGGCGACACCGGCACGGCCTTGAGCGTGCGCGGATAGATGCCGCCACCGGCGGAGATCAGCGACTTGTCGTAATCCTCCCAGCTCGAACGCGGCAGCTTGAACATGCGCTCGCGCTCGGCGAAGGAACGCTCCGCGTCCGGGTTCGGGTCCAGGAAGATATGGCGATGGTCGAACGCGGCCAGCAGGCGGATATGGCGCGACAGCAGCATGCCGTTGCCGAATACGTCGCCGGACATGTCGCCGATGCCCACGCAGCTGAAGTCCTGCGTCTGGCTGTCGCGGCCCAGCGCGCGGAAGTGGCGCTTGACCGACTCCCAGGCGCCCTTGGCGGTGATGCCCATGCCCTTGTGGTCGTAGCCGTTGGAGCCGCCGGAGGCGAACGCGTCGCCCAGCCAGAAGCCGTGCTCCAGCGAGATGGCGTTGGCGATGTCGGAGAACGTCGCCGTGCCCTTGTCGGCCGCCACCACCAGGTAGGGGTCATCCGCGTCGTGGCGCACCACGTCGTGCGGCGGCACCACCTTGCCTTCGACCAGGTTGTCGGTGATGTCGAGCAGGCCGCTGATGAACATGCGGTAGCAGGCGATGCCCTCGGCCAGCTGCGCATCGCGGTCGCCGCCGGCCGGCGGACGCTTCACCACGAAGCCGCCCTTCGAACCCACCGGCACGATCACGGTGTTCTTCACCATCTGCGCCTTGACCAGGCCCAGCACCTCGGTGCGGAAATCCTCGCGGCGGTCGGACCAGCGCAGGCCGCCGCGCGCCACCGCGCCGAAGCGCAGGTGGATGCCTTCCACGCGCGGCGCCGACACGAAGATCTCGCGGTACGGCACCGGCTTGGGCAGGTCGGGCACGCGGTGCGAATCGAACTTGAAGCTGATGTAGCCGCGGTGCGCGCCTTCCCACTGCTGGAAGAAGCTGGTGCGCAGGGTGGCACGGATCAGCGCCATGAAGCTGCGCAGGATGCGGTCGTCGTCCAGGCTGGAGACGTTCTCCAGCAGCACGCCGATGGTTTCCTCGATCACCTTGATCTGCTCGGCGCGCGGCTGTGCCAGCGCCCCGACCAGACCGTCGATCAGGGCCGGATGCGCGTGGCGCACGCTTTCCGGGATCAGCGCCTGCATCTCGCCGGCCAGCGCGGCCTGCGCGTTCTTCAGTTCCAGCGCTTCCAGCGCCTCGCGGCGCGGATCGAACTTGGCCAGGAACAGCTCCACCAGCAGGCCGGCGATGGCCGGATAGCGGTTGAAGGCGTCTTCCATGTAGTTCTGCGAGAACGCCACGCCGGTCTGCAGCAGGTACTTGCAGTAGCCGCGCAGCATGGCGACCTGGCGCCAGCTCAGCTTGGCGCCGAGCACCAGGCGGTTGAAGCCGTCGTTCTCGGCGTTGACGCGCCAGATCTGCTCGAAGGCGTCCTCGAACAGGCTGCCGACCTGCTCCACCGAGAACGTGAGGTTGCCCACCGGCTGCACCTCGAAGTCCTGGATGAACAGCGGCGTGCCGCCGGTCTTCACGTCGTACACGTGCTCGGTGAGCACGCGCAGGCCGAGGTTCTCCAGCTGCGGCAGCACTTCGGACAGCGCGATGTCGGCGCCGCTGCGGTAGACCTTGAAGCGCAGTTCTTCCGGACGCTGCTCCGGGTGATAGAACGACATGCGCACCGCGTCGTCGCCCTTCAGCAGGGCCAGCTGGCGCACGTCCTCGGCGGCGGCGGCGGGCAGCACGTCTTCCACGTAGCCGGCCGGCAGCGCCTTGCCGTAGCGGTTGGCCAGCACCACGCCGTCGTGGTCGCCCATCAGCTTGACCAGGGCATCGCGCAGGTCGTCGTGCCAGTTGCGCACGATCGCGGCCACGCCCTGCTCCAGCGCCGCGGCGTCGTAGCTCACGTGGTCGCCGATCTTCGGGCGCACCACGATGTGCAGGCGGGCCAGCGCGGCCTCGCCCATCAGCACGGAGGAATCGATCTGCTCGCCGTGCAGCGCGTCGCGCAGCATGTTCTCGATGCGCTCGCGCACCGAGGTGTTGAAGCGCTCGCGCGGCACGAACACCAGGCAGGTGAAGAAGCGGCCGTAGCGGTCGCGGCGCACGAACAGGCGCGTGCGGGCGCGCTGGCGCAGTTCCAGGATGCCGATGGCGGTGGCGTAGAGCTCGTCCTCGTTGCTCTGGAACAGCTCGTCGCGCGGCAGCGTCTCCAGGATGTGGCGCAGCGACTTGCCCGAGTACGAATCGCGCTTCAGGCCCGAACGGGCCATCACCGCTTCCACGCGCTGGCGCACCAGCGGCACGTCCTGCGGGCGCGCCATGTAGGCATTGGAGGAGAACAGGCCGAGGAAGCGCTGTTCGGCCACCGGCTTGCCGCTGGCGTCGAAGCGCAGCACGCCGACGTAATCCATGTGGCCCTGGCGGTGCACGTGCGAGCGCGCATTGGTCTTGGTCAGGATGATCGCGTCGGTGGAGCCGGACTGCGGCAGTTCGCTGGCCGCCATGCTGCGCAGCGAACGCGGCGCCATCGAGCGCTCCTGCTTGTGCAGGATGCCGAGGCCCGAGCCTTCGACCGAGCGCAGCACTTCGTCGCCGGCGGCCTGGGTGACTTCGTATTCGCGATAACCGAGGAAGGTGAAGTTGTCGTCGGCCAGCCAGCGCATGAACTCGACCGCTTCTTCCACCGAATCGCGGTTCACCGGCAGCTGGCGGTTCGGCAGGTCGGCGGCGATGGCCAGGGCCTGGTCGCGCATGCGGCTCCAGTCGGCGACCGAGGCGCGCACGTCTTCCAGCGAGCTCTCGATCTGCGCCTTGAGCTGGGCCATCTCGGCTTCGTCGGCGAGGCGGTCGATCTCGAAGTGCATCACCGACTCGGGCGCGCCGTCGTCGGCGCCCAGGCGCTGCAGGCGGCCGGCGGCATCGCGCGCGGCCTTCACCACCGGATGGATCACCGCATGGATCTGCAGGCGGGTGGACACGATCATGCTCACCGTGTCGACCAGGAAGGGCATGTCGTCGGTGGCGATCTGCACCACGCTGCGGCCCGCATGCCCGGCCTGCGGATTGAACACGCGCACCGAGGCGCGGCCGGTCTGGCGCTGCTGCACGAACTCGAGCAGGCCGCCGATCAGCGCGGCCCATTCGCTTGCGGTGTGCAGTTCGAGGTCGCCGGCGGCGACGCGGGAGAAAAAGGCGCTGATAAAAAATTGCGCCTCATCAAGGCGCTGGTTGGGGAAACCGGTTTTTTTCAGTTCATCCAGAACTTCAGCCTGGATCGATGTTTCGCTGGCCGCACGAATTGCGTTCATGGCATCTATTGGCAGTGACGGAGATGGGGCAGAAAAGCCGCAAAAGGATACGCTCGCACCAAGGCGATAGCCACCTGCATTGCGGCAATCACTTCAGCCTGCGGTTCGGCAGACGATCGTTTTGCGCAAGCGTGCGTTGCGGCTCGATCAACGGTGCGCGTGGATGCATGCGCACTGCGGTGCGGAGCGATGCGCACGTGTGTTCGTCGACGGATGCGGATCGACGATGCAAGCGATGCCTTGCCACTGCATCGGAAAGAGGCCGCGCGCGTGCTTCGCTGCGCCGCAGCACGCCAAGCCGGCTTCGGGGCGAGAAACCCGGATAAAAATACCGGTTCGATATCCGGAACGCGGCGGCCGCGGCGTGGTCGTCGCCTGCCGGCTCAAGAATTCCTCTGAGGGAGCATTCCACCCGGATCGCTAGCTAGACCATGCGCCCGCGCACGGTCCCCGTCACATCCCGTCACACCCCCTTCGCGGCGAAAACACGAAGAATTCAGGGCTAGACCATTCGTCAAAGCAAATTGTAAACTGGCCGGTATAGTCAAGCCCGCTGCCCGTCCGGAGCACCGCATGCGTTGGTCACAGCCGTCGTTCAGCCGCAAGCTGTCCGGCGGCACTAGGCAGGCATGCTGCGCCACGGAAAGCTACGCGCCTGGCAGCCGATCCGGGGATCGGCGAGACCCGCACACCCGATACCTATAAATGGAGTCCCCATGAAGTCCTCGTCACTGCGCACACCCCTGCTGTGCCTTGGCCTGCTGGCGCTGGCCGCCTGCGGAGGCAAGAAGGAACAAGGCCCGCCGCAGATGCCGCCGCCGGAAGTCGGCGTCGTCAAGGCCCAGCCGGTTTCCGCCCCGCTCAACAAGGACCTGGTGGGACGCCTCTCCGCCTTCCGCAGCGCCGACGTCCGCGCCCGCGTGGCCGGCGTGCTGCTCAAGCGCGTCTATGAGGAAGGCACCGACGTCAAGAAGGGCCAGGTGCTGTTCGAGATCGATCCGTCGGTCTACCAGGCCAACTTGAACTCGGCCCAGGCCAACCTCGCCTCGGCCCAGGCCACCTACGCCAATGCCCACAAGGCCGCCGAGCGCGCCCGCCAGCTGCGCCCGCAGGGCTACGTGTCGCAGGCCGACCTCGACAGCGCCGAAGCCAGCGAGCGCAGCTCGTCCGCCGCGGTGAAGCAGGCGCAGGCCTCGGTGGAAAGCGCCCGCATCAGCCTGGGCTTCACCCGCGTCACCGCGCCGATCGACGGCCGCGCCGGCCAGCAGCAGGTCACCGAAGGCGCCATCGTGGGCAACGGCAACGCCGATGCCGGCGCCAGCTCCACCCTGCTCACCACGGTCGACCAGCTCGATCCGCTGTACATCAACTTCACCGTCAGCGCCGCCGACCTCGACCGCCTGCGCCGCGCCCAGAGCGCCGGCCACGTGAGCCTGACCGACCCGACCAAGACCACGGTCGACGTGATCCTGCCCGACGGCAGCAAGTACGAGCACCAGGGCCAGCTCGACTTCTCCGGCGCCACGGTCGACCCGACCACCGGCACGGTCAACCTGCGCGCGCAGCTGGCCAACCAGGACAAGCGCCTGCTGCCCGGCACCTACGTCACCATCAAGGCGAACCTCGGCCAGCAGAACAACGTGTTCCTGGTGCCGCAGCAGGGCGTGGCGCGCGACGTCGCCGGCGCCTACGTGCTGGTGGTGAACCAGGAGGGCAAGGTGCAGCGCAAGGACGTCACCGCCAACGACCTGAGCAACGGCAACTGGATCGTCACCGGCGGCCTCGCCGCGGGCGACCAGGTGATCGTGTCGGGCCTGCAGGCCGTCCAGCAGGGCGCGCCCGCCAAGGCCTCGCCGTGGACGCCGGGCCAGAACGCCGGTCCGCCGAACGGCGCGCCGGGCGGTCAGCCCGCGGCCGGCAAGCACTGACGGGAGTCGACCGACATGCCCAGTTTTTTCATTGACCGCCCGATTTTCGCGTGGGTGGTAGCGATCCTCATCACCATGGTCGGCACGATTGCGATGCTGAACATGGGTATCGAGTCCTACCCCAACATCGCGCCGCCGCAGGTGGTGGTTAACGCCACCTTCCCGGGCGCCAACGCGGACACGGTGGAGAAGAACGTCACCCAGGTGATCGAGCAGCAGCTCACCGGCATCGACCACCTGCTGTACTTCTCCTCTTCCTCGAGCTCCAACGGCTCGGCCTCCATCACCCTCACCTTCGAGACCGGCACCAATGCCGACATCGCCCAGGTGCAGGTGCAGAACAAGGTCTCGCTGGCCCAGCCGCGCCTGCCTACCGCCGTGACCCAGCAGGGCGTGGTGGTGGCGAAGAACAATCCGGACTTCCTGATGTTCGTCTCGTTGGTCTCGACCAACCCGGACATCGACGGCAACCGCCTGGCCGACATCATCGCCTCGCAGGTCGCCGACCAGGTCGGCCGCATTCCCGGCGTCGGCAGCACCCGCGTGATCGGCGCCGAATACGCGGTGCGCATCTGGCTGAACCCGGACAAGCTGCAGGGCTACGGCCTCTCGGCCAGCGCCGTGCGCGACGCCGTGTCCACCCAGAACGTGCAGTTCGCCGCCGGCTCGCTGGGCGCCGACCCGGCGCCGGCCGACCAGGGCTTTACCGCCACGGTGTCGGCGGAGGGCCGGTTCTCCTCGCCCGAGGAGTTCGGCAACATCATCCTGCGCGCCAACAGCGACGGCACCGTGGTGCGCCTGAGCGACGTCGCCCGCGTCTCGTTCGGTCCGCAGTCCTACGGCCTGGCCTCCACCTGGAACGGCCAGCCGGTCGGCGGCCTCGGCGTGCAGCTGCTGCCGGGCGCCAACGCGCTCGACGTGGCCACCGCCGTGCGCGCCAAGATGGACGAGCTGTCCAGGGACTTCCCGCAGGGCGTCACCTGGTTCGCGCCGTACGACACCACGCCGTTCGTGAAGGTGTCGATCAACGAAGTGGTGCACACCCTGGTGGAGGCGATCATCCTCGTCTTCCTGGTGATGCTGATCTTCCTGCAGAACATCCGCGCCACCATCATCCCCACCCTGGTCATCCCGGTGGCGCTGCTGGGCACCTTCATCGGCCTGATCGCGCTGGGCTTCACCATCAACCAGCTGACCTTGTTCGGCATGGTGCTGGCGATCGGCATCGTGGTGGACGACGCGATCGTGGTGATCGAGAACGTCGAACGCATCATGACCGAGGAGCACCTCCCGCCGAAGGAGGCCACCCGCAAGGCCATGGGCCAGATCACCGGCGCGGTGGTGGCGATCACCGTGGTGCTGGCGGCGGTGTTCGTGCCGTCGGCCCTGCAGGCCGGCGCCTCGGGCGTGATCTACAAGCAGTTCGCGCTGACCATCGCGGTGTCGATGGGCTTCTCCGCGTTCCTCGCGCTGTCGTTCACCCCGGCGCTGTGCGCCACCATGCTGAAGCCGACCCACGACCAGAAGAAGAACGTGGTGTACCGCGGCTTCAACAAGATGTTCGACTGGGTCACCCACACCTACAGCGGCCATATCTCCAGCGCCGCGCGGCATGCGCCGCGGTGGATGATCGTGTTCGCGCTGATCACCGCGCTGGCCGGCTTCCTGTACACCAAGCTGCCCACCAGCTTCGTGCCCAGCGAGGACCAGGGCTTCGCGCTGGCCATCGTGAACCTGCCGCCGGGCGCCACCCTCAAGCGCTCCGAGCAGGTGATGGCGGAGATGCGCGAGCGCATCAAGAACAGCCCGCTGAACGACTCGATCGTCGGCATGTACCAGATCAGCGGCTTCAGCTTCGTCGGCCAGAGCGAAAGCGCGGGCATGGCCTTCATCAAGCTCAAGGACTGGAGCGAGCGCAAGATCACCGCGGACGAGCTGATCATGCAGGCCAACGGCGTGCTGCACGGCATCCGCGACGCGCAGATCTTCGTGGTGAACCTGCCGACCATCCGCGGCCTCAGCCAGTTCGGCGGCATCGACATGTACCTGCAGGCGCGTGCCGGCCAGACCCACGGCGAGCTGATGCAGGCCATGGGCATGGTGCTGGGCAAGTCGCAGGGCAACCCTGCCCTGCTCGGCACCCGTCCGAACTCGCTGCCCGACGCTCCGCTGTGGAACCTCAAGGTGGACCGCGTGCAGGCCGAGTCGATGGGCCTGTCGGTCAGCGACGTGTACACCGCGATCCAGCTCACCCTGGCGCCGATCTACGTCAACGACTTCGTCTACGGCGGTCGCGTGAAGCGCGTCTACCTGCAGGCGGACCAGCCGTTCCGCATGGGCCCGGACGCCTTGAACCACGTGTTCACGCCCAGCGCGCTGGCCAGCACCGGTAGCAGCAGCGCCGCGCGTTCGGCCACCAACCCCTACAACATGATCCCGATCTCCAGCGTGGTGCATTCCGACTGGGGCACCGGCTCGCCGGCGCTGACCCGCTACAACGGCTACGCCGCTGTTGAAATCGTGGCCAGCGAAGGCAAGGGGTACTCCACCGGCCAGGCCATGGGCGCGCTGCAGAACATCGTCGACAAGGACCTGCCCAAGGGCTTCGGCGCCGACTGGACCGGCCAGTCCTACCAGGAAATCCTGGCGGGCAACTCGGCCACCCTGCTGCTGGTGCTGTCGATCGTGATCGTGTTCCTCTGCCTCGCGGCGCTGTACGAGAGCTGGTCGATCCCGGTCGCGGTGCTGCTGGTGGTGCCGCTGGGCCTGCTCGGCACGGTGGTGTTCTCCATGCTGCGCAGCCTGCCGAACGACATGTACTTCAAGATCGGCATGATCACGGTGATTGGCCTGGCGGCGAAGAACGCCATCCTGATCGTGGAATTCGCGGTGGAACAGCAGCAGCAGGGCAAGTCGCTGTTCGACGCGGTGGTCACGGCCTCCCGCCTGCGACTGCGCCCGATCCTGATGACCTCGATGGCCTTCATCCTGGGCGTGTTCCCGCTGGCGGTGTCGACCGGCGCGGGCGCCAACTCCCGCCATGCGATCGGCACGGGCGTGATCGGCGGCATGCTGTTCGCCACCTTCCTGGGCCTGCTGCTGATCCCGGTGTTCTACGTGGTGGTGCGCCGCGCCCTGGGCGACAAGCTGGACGAGAGCTCGCACAAGGTGCGCCAGGCGCACGGCGGTGGCGGCGACGCAGCCTCCGGGCACTGATCGCCAGCTACCCTGCAACAAACAGAAGCCCCGGCCATGCCGGGGCTTTTGTTTTATGCATCCGCCGCATCGAAGCCGTTGGTTGGCCAAAGCCCCGGTGGTCAAAGCCCGATGGTCTAAGCTAGTAATCGTAAGTCTCGGACCGGAAGATCTGGTTGAGGATCCAGTAGTCCTCGGTCGTCGGCATGATTTGAAAGAACTCCCAGAAGCGCGTGGGATACTGGTTGATCCGCAGGGTTCCTTTTACAAGGACGCAGATCCCGCCATTCATGCTCGGCTGCGCGTAGGTTTCCTCGACTTCATAAGTCACCGCGGTAATGGACTGCAATTTTCCGATGATGGCGCCAGTCCCCTGGTAGTTCTCTCCTTCAAAGGTGAGCAGGGAACCGTCGTGGTAGAACGGCGCCAACGTATGCGGGTCGGTCTGCAAGCCGTGGTAGTACCGCCGGAAAAAAGCGCTGGCGACCACGTCGGTATCTACGCCGGGGTTCATGACTGCATCCTTTTGCATGCTCTCGGCGCCGAGCTTACGACGCCATCCGGCCGCAGGCATGCCGCGCATCCCATAAAAAAGCCCGGCGGTCACCCGCCGGGCTTGATCGATCCCGCTTGCCGAAAGGCTCAGCGCAGGCCGGTTTCGGCGCGCGCGATCACCAGGCGCTGGATCTCGCTGGTGCCTTCGTAGATCTCGGTGATCTTGGCGTCGCGGAAATAGCGCTCCAGCGGCATTTCCTTCGAATAGCCCATGCCGCCATGGATCTGCACGGCCTGGTGGGCGATCCACATGGCCGCCTCGGAAGCGACCAGCTTGGCCACCGAAGCCTCGGTGCCGAAGCGGCCGCCGTGCTTCTCGGTCTGGCCCTTGGTCCAGGCTGCGCGCAGGGTCAGCAAGGTGGCGGCGTCGAGCTTGCACTTCATGTCGGCGATCTTGGCCTGGGTCATCTGGAACGTGCCGATCGGCTGGCCGAAGGCCTTGCGGTCGCGCGACCACTGCAGGGTGGCCTCGTAGGCGGCGCGGGCGATGCCCACCGCCTGCGAGGCGATGCCGATGCGGCCGGCGTCGAGCACGCCCATGGCGATGGAAAAGCCCTTGCCCTCCTCGCCCAGCAGGTTTTCCTTGGGGCAGACGTAGTCGCTGAATTCGATCTCGCAGGTGGCCGAAGCGCGGATGCCGAGCTTGGGCTCGGTCTTGCCGGCCATGAAGCCCGGCAGCTGGGTGTCGACGATGAAGGCCGACACGCCCTTGGCGCCGATGCCCGGCGTGGTGATGGCGAACAGCACGATGTAGCGCGCCACCGGGCCGGAGGTGATCCAGCTCTTCTTGCCGTTGATCACCCAGTCGCCATTGGCATTCTTCGTCGCGCGCGTGTGCATGGCCGAGGCATCGGAGCCGGACTGCGGCTCGGTCAGCGCATAGGCGCCGATCGCCTCGCCCTGGGCGATGGCGCGCACGTACTTCTGCTTCTGCTCCTCGTTGCCGTGCTTAAGGATGCCGTTGCAGAACAGCGAATTGTTCACCGACATCACGGTGGAGGTGGCCGCGTCGGCCGCGGCGATCTCGATCATCGCCAGCACGTAGGCGACCGGGTCCATGCCGGCGCCGCCGTACTCGTGCGGCACTTCGATGCCCATCAGGCCGAGCTGGCCCATCTCGCGGATGTTCTCCAGCGGGAACTCGCCCTTGGCGTCCAGCTCGGCGGCGACCGGCACGATGCGCTTCTGGGCGAAATCGCGGGCGATGGACTGAATCGAAAGCTGGTCTTCGGTAAAGCTGAAATCCATGGGGGACTCCGGGGAAGGGCAAAGGAAAAAAGCTAGCCCGCTATTTTAGCCGGCGCGGGAAAAAGGCCCCTGTGCGGTGCAGCAGAAGGCCTGCCGCCCCGCCCGCCGGCCCGCGTGGAGGCCGCCCTGGAATTTGTCGCTTGACGCCCTCCCGGTCCCGCCCTAGCCTTTTGCATCTTTCCATCGCGATATAAGGATGCGGCATGGATCTCGCCACCGCTTCCAGCGTTCTGCGCCTGCTGGCCGACCCCACCCGGGTGCGCCTGCTGGCCCTGCTCGAACGTGAAGAACTCACCGTCGCCGAGCTGGCCGCCGTGCTGCGCCTGGCCCAGCCGCGCGTGTCCACCCACCTGGCCAAGCTGAAAGAGGCCGAGCTGGTGCGCGACCGCCGCGCCGGGGTGTCCGCCTATTACCGCGCCAATATGGAAGGCGACGAGCGCCAGCACGACCTGATCCGCTCGCTGCGCGACAGCATCGACGACGCCCTGCTGCGCGAAGACGCCGACCGCCTGCCCACCGTGCTGGCCCAGCGCGCCGGCGAGGCCGGCTGGGCCGACACCGTGGCCGGCGACATGGAGCGCCACTACTCGCCCGGCCGCACCTGGGAAACCCTGGCCCGCTCCCTGCTGCAGCTGCTGGAGACCGGCGACGTGCTGGACATCGCCTCCGGCGACGGCATCACCGCCGAGCTGCTGGCGCCGCATGCGCGCTCGATCGTCTGCGTGGATTCCAGCGACCGCGTGGTCGAAGCCGCCGCCCAGCGCCTGCAGCCCTTCGCCCACGTGGAAGTGCGCCAGGGCGACATGCACGCGCTGGATCTGGGCGAACGCCGCTTCGACCTGGTGCTAATGCTGCACGCCCTCACTTATGCCGAGCGCCCGGCGCAGGCCGTGGCCGAGGCCTCGCGCCTGCTGCGCCCCGGCGGCCGCCTGCTGGCGGTGACCCTGGGCCGGCACGACCACCGCGCCGTGGTGGAGCCGTTCGACCACCGCAACCTGGGTTTTTCCCAGGACGAACTCTCCGGCTTCGCGCGCGGCGCGGGCCTGGAAGACATCAGCTGTACCCGCCTGAGCCGCGAGCGCAAGGCCCCTCATTTCGAGGTGATCAGCCTGCTCGCCCGCAAGCCGTAAGGAGAACATCCGCATGAGCGCCCTGCCCTGGCTCCACCCCGACCGCGTCGCCCTGCTCGAGGCGGCGCTGCGCCAACGCATCCTGATCCTCGACGGCGGCATGGGCACCATGCTGCAGGGCCATCGCCTGGACGAGGAAGGCTTCCGCGGCGAGCGTTTCGTCGAAGGCCGCGACCATGCGCACGAGGCGCATCACGACCATCCCGGCTGCGACCTCAAGGGCAACAACGACCTGCTCACGCTGACCCAGCCGGCGATCATCCGCGGCGTGCACGAGGCTTATCTCGAAGCCGGCGCCGACCTGGTCGAGACCAATACCTTCAACAGCACGCGGATCAGCCAGGCCGACTACCAGCTGGAACACCTGGCGCACGAGCTGAACCTCGAAGGCGCGCGCCTGGCCCGCGCCGCCTGCGATGCCTGGACCGCGAAGACGCCGCACCAGCCGCGCTTCGTGATCGGCGTGCTCGGCCCCACCAGCCGCACCGCCTCGCTGTCGCCGGACGTCAACGACCCGGGCTTCCGCAACGTCACCTTCGAGGAACTGGCCGCCAACTACACCGAGGCCGCGGCCGGCCTGATCGACGGCGGCGCCGACCTGATCATGGTCGAGACCATTTTCGACACGCTCAATGCCAAGGCCGCGCTGTTCGCCATCAGCGAACTGTTCCGCGAACGCGGCGCGCGCCTGCCGGTGATGATCTCCGGCACCATCACCGACCGCTCCGGCCGCACGCTTTCGGGGCAGACGGCCGAGGCGTTCTACTACTCCGTCGCGCATGCGCGCCCGCTCACCGTGGGCCTGAACTGCGCGCTCGGCGCGGCCGACCTGCGCCCGCACGTGCAGACCCTGGCCCAGGTCGCCGACTGCTTCGTCAGCACCCATCCCAATGCCGGCCTGCCGAACGCGTTCGGCGAATACGACGAAACGCCCGAGCAGATGGCCGCGGTGATCGGCGGCTTCGCCCGCGACGGCCTGCTCAACCTGGTCGGCGGCTGCTGCGGCACCACGCCGGCGCATATCAAGGCGATCGCCGAAGCGGTGCGCGACTGCGCGCCGCGCGCCCTCCCTTCCATCGACGCCGCCGAAGCCGCCTGATCCGATGAGCACACGCCATACCCGCCTGTCCGGCCTGGAACCGCTGGTCATCACGCCCGACCTGCTGTTCGTCAACGTCGGCGAACGCACCAACGTCACCGGCTCCGCGCAGTTCCGCAAGCTGATCAAGGAAGACCGCTACGAGGAAGCCGTCGAGGTGGCGCGCCAGCAGGTGGCCAGCGGCGCGCAGATCATCGACGTCAACATGGACGAAGGCCTGATCGATTCGGAAGCGGCGATGACGCGCTTCCTCAACCTGATCGCCGCCGAACCGGACATCGCCCGCGTGCCGGTGATGGTCGACTCGTCCAAATGGAGCGTGCTCGAAGCCGGCCTGCGCTGCCTGCAGGGCAAGGGCATCGTCAATTCCATCTCGATGAAGGAAGGCGAGGAGCTGTTCCTCGAGCACGCGCGCAAGGTGCAGCAGTACGGCGCCGCCGTGGTGGTGATGGCCTTCGACGAACAGGGCCAGGCCGATACCTGCGAACGCAAGGTGGAGATCTGTTCGCGCGCCTATGCGCTGCTCACCGGACAGCTCGACTTCCCGCCCGAAGACATCGTGTTCGACCCGAACATCTTCGCCATCGCCACCGGCATCGAGGAACACAACAACTACGCGGTGGACTTTATCGAAGCCACCCGCGAGCTGAAGCGGCGCTTCCCGCTCAGCCATATTTCCGGCGGCGTCTCCAACGTGTCGTTCTCGTTCCGCGGCAACAACACCGTGCGCGAGGCGATCCATTCGGTGTTCCTGTACCACGCCATCAAGGCCGGCATGGACATGGGCATCGTCAACGCCGGCGCGCTGATGATCTACGACGAGGTGCCGGCCGAGCTGCGCGAGCGCGTCGAGGACGTGGTGCTGAACCGCCGCGCCGACGCCACCGAGCGCCTGCTGGAGATCGCCGACAACTACAAGGCGAAGAAAGGCGAGGTGGTGGTCGAGAACCTGGCCTGGCGCGAGAAGCCCGTGCGCGAGCGCCTCAGCCACGCCCTGGTGCACGGCATCGACGCCTTCGTCGAGGCCGACACCGAAGAGGCGCGCCAGCTCGCCGCGCGCCCGCTGGACGTGATCGAAGGCCCGCTGATGGACGGCATGAACGTGGTCGGCGACCTGTTCGGCGCCGGCAAGATGTTCCTGCCCCAGGTGGTCAAGTCCGCCCGCGTGATGAAGAAGGCAGTGGCCTACCTGCTGCCGTATATCGAGGAAGAAAAGGCCCGCACCGGCGACGTCGGCAAGAACAACGGCACCATCGTGATGGCTACCGTGAAGGGCGACGTGCACGACATCGGCAAGAACATCGTCGGCGTGGTGCTCCGCTGCAACAACTTCGAGGTGATCGACCTGGGCGTGATGGTGCCGGCGCAGAAGATCCTGGACACCGCGCGCGAGCACAAGGCCGACCTGATCGGCCTGTCCGGCCTGATCACGCCCTCGCTGGAGGAAATGAGCCACGTCGCGCGCGAAATGCAGCGGCAGGAATTCAGCATTCCCCTGCTGATCGGCGGCGCCACCACCTCGCGCGCGCATACGGCGCTGAAGATCGACCCGCATTACAAGGCGCCCACCGTATGGGTGAAGGACGCCTCGCGCGCCGTCGGCGTGGCGCAGTCGCTGGTCAGCAAGGACCTGGTCGACGCCTTCATGGCCAAGGTGCGCGCCGACTACGAGGAAGTGCGCGAACGCCACCGCAACCGCGGCCCCGGCAAGAGCCTGGTGCCGCTGGAGAAGGCCCGCGCGCAGCGCTACAGCTGCGACTGGGCCGCGTACGAGCCGCCGCAGCCGCGCCAGCCGGGCGTCACCGTGTTCGACGACTACGACCTGGCGGAACTGCGCAGCTACATCGACTGGACGCCGTTCTTCCAGGCCTGGGAACTGGCCGGCCGCTATCCGGCCATCCTCACCGACGACGTCGTCGGCACCCAGGCCAGCGAACTGTTCCGCGACGCGCAGGCGATGCTCGACCGCATCGTCGCCGAGCGCTGGCTGACCGCGCGCGCGGTAATCGGCTTCTGGCCCGCGGCGCAGGTCGGCGACGACACCGAGGTCTACGCCGAAGACGGCCGCAGGCTCGCCATGCTGCGCCACCTGCGCCAGCAGGCGGACAAGCCGGCGGACCGTCCGGATCTCTGCCTGGGCGACTTCATCGCGCCGAAGGAAGCCGGCAAGCGCGACTGGGTCGGCGGCTTCGCGGTCACCGCGGGCATCGGCATCGAGGCACATATCGCCCGCTTCGAAGCGGACCACGACGACTACTCGTCGATCCTGCTCAAGGCGCTGGCCGACCGCCTGGCCGAGGCTTTCGCCGAACGCATGCACGAGCGGGTGCGCCGCGAGTTCTGGGGCTATGCGCCGGACGAGGCGCTGGATAACGAAGCGCTGATCGACGAAAAATACCGCGGCATCCGCCCCGCCCCCGGCTATCCGGCCTGCCCCGACCACACCGAGAAAAGCACGCTGTTCAAGCTGCTGGACGTGACCGCCAACACCGGCATCGAGCTGACCGAGGGCTACGCGATGTATCCGACGGCGGCGGTGTCCGGCTGGTATTTCTCGCATCCGGACAGCCAGTATTTCGTGGTGGGACGGTTGACCCGCGAGCAGGTCGAGGATTACGCGAAGCGCAAGGGGTGGACTCGCGAGGAGGCGGAGAGGTGGCTGGCGCCGAACTTGGATTACGATCCGGATTGAGGGTGAGGGGCTGGCGCCCCTTTTTGCTCGTCATTCCGGCGTAGGCCGGGGTTCAATTTCTGTCGCCTGGTTTTTTGCGTTACCGCGACTTGGCCGCTTATGCAGCGGGCATTTCGGACGCCTGCCGGCGCCCGAGTTACTTTCTCTTTGCTGGCCCAAAGAGAAAGTAACCAAAGAGAGAATGGCCTTCAGAGCCAAGGCTCGCGACGCGACTAGAAGGAGCAGTGGGCGTCTGCGGTAACCTGATTAACCTGGGTCTACACGAAACCACAGTGCGTTTACGTAACGGCTTCTTCAACGTGCCGTTGCCGAGAGGATGTTCAATGACCGAGGCCAGCTTGTGGGCTTAGCCCTGTTCGTCGCGTAAGCGCACGGCGTAGGTTGGGGTGAGCCGCAGGCGAACCCCAACACCCGCACCTTCACGCGCCTCGCCACGTTGGGGTTCGCCTGCGGCTCACCCCAACCTACGCACGGCAAGATTTGACGTTGCGCTCCGCCCGACCCCTCACCCTGCCCTCTCCCCGGAGGGGAGAGGGGGAAAGCGTGAGGTAGGCAGGGACGAAGAGCCAAAGCTGGCCCCGGTTCTTGAACGTCCTCTCGGCCACGGCACGTTGAAGGACGCGTTACGAAACCGCACTGGTGTTTCGTGTAGACCCAGGTTAATCAGGCTACCGCAGCCGTCCACTGCTCCTTCTAGTCGCGTCGCGAGCAGTTGCTTTTAGGCCATTTCTCTTTGGTTACTTTCTCTTTGGGCCAGCAAAGAGAAAGTAACTCGGGCGCCGGCAGGCGTCCGAAATGCCCGCTGCATAAGCGGCCAGGTCGCGCCAGCGCAAAAACCGAGCGACCCCGCCCCCCGACCTCAGGTCTCCTCCGGCCCCCCAGGCCGCACCGTCTCCGGCCTGTGCTGCCGCAAATGCGCAAACACATTGTAAATCGACACCAGCATCGGAAATGCCGTCTGGATGATGCCGACCGAATCATTCTTGCCCCAGATGAAATAGGCCAGCGTCAACACACTGCCAGCCACCGACAGGTACCAGAACGACATCGGCACCACCACTTTCTTCTGCTTCTTGGTGGCATAGAACTGCACGAACCAGCGCGCGGTGAACAGCAGCGTGCCGAGCAGGCCGATCACTTTCCACGGCGTCAGCGTAATCAGGTGCAGGTTGGCGAGAGCTTCGTGCATGGCGGTCATCCGTACGGGTCAGCCGGGGCATTGTAGGCGCGGGCGCGGTGGCGCCGCGAAAACGCGAAGGCCACCGCGGGGGTGGCCTTCGTGTTTCGATCGGGATGGTGGGCGGTACAAGGATCGAACTTGTGACACCTGCCGTGTGAAGGCAGTGCTCTACCGCTGAGCTAACCGCCCGCCGGAAGCGCGAAACTATACGGGGACTTCACCAGCAGGTCAATGCCCATGACCGAAGATTCTGAGCCCGCCTGCCCTACCCCGCCCGCCGCCGCAGCCGGTATTCGTGGCGCCCCACATAGACCGCCGCCGCCAGCACCATCAGGGCCAGCACGTACCAGGTGATCAGGTAGCTCAGGTGATTGTTGGGAAAGCTGGTGACGGTGAGTCCGCCGCGCGGCCAGGCGTCGGCCTGCGCCGGGTCGGCATCCGCGTCGACGAAGAACGGCGCCACCGCACCCAGCCCTCTCGCCCTGGCGATGGCCTGCACGTCGCGCGCGTACCAGCGTGCATGCGCGGGGTCGTTATGGCGCAGGAACACTTTCGTCTCGGGCGTGCGCAGCAGGCCGGTAACCGTCGTCTCGCCCGCGGGGCCGGGCGCGCAGCGTCCGTCGCGGCCGCAGGCCTCGGCCGGCACGAAGCCGCGGTTGACCAGCACGAGGGAACCGTCGTCCTGGCGCAGCGGCGTCATCACCCAATAGCCGCTGCCCAGCGCGGTGCTGGCCGCGACCAGCACCTGCTGCTCGTAGAGGAACACGCCGGCAAGGCGCACGTGGCGGTATTCGTGGCTGGCCGCCGTGACGGCGGGCCATTCGGACGGCGTGGGCGCGGCGACGGCCGGCGCATGCACGCGCTGCTCCACGCGGGCGATCAGCTCGCGCTTCCAGGCCAGGCGCTGCACCTGCCAGGTGCCCAGGGCGAGGAAGCCGGCAAACGCCGCCAGCGCGCACAGCGCCAGCAGCGACAAGGCGAGCGGCCCGCGCGGGCCGCGCTCGGACGCATCGGCGGCGCCTAGCCTGGCCATGGCAGCGCCGCCGCGACGGGGATCACGGCAGGTTCCGCGGATCCATCAGGGCCGGCATCATGTTGTGATTCAGGTGATACATCACCCAGATCGAACCGCTCAACGTGATCAGCACCAGCACCGCGGTAAAGATCAGGGCCAGCATGTTCCAGCCGCCCTCCGACTTCGCGTTCATGTGCAGGAAGTACACCATGTGCACCACGATCTGCACGGCGGCGAAGCCCAGGATCACGAACGCCGTGGCGCTGGGATCCTTCAGGCCGCCGCTCATCACCAGCGCGAACGGCACCGCGGTCAGCAGCACCGCCAGCACGAAGCCGATCATATAGCCCTTCAGCGAGACGTGGCCGATGCCGTCGTCGTGCTCGTGATGCTCGCCATGGCCATGCTCATCGTGGCCATGTCCGGCATGGACGTCGGTATGCGCGCTCACGGCAGCACTCCCATCAGGTAGACAAAGCTGAAGACGCCGATCCACACCACGTCCAGGAAGTGCCAGAACATCGACAGGCACCACAGGCGGCGCTTGTTCGGCCCGATCAGGCCCTTGCGCTTGACCTGCACCATCAGCGTGATCAGCCAGATGATGCCGCAGCTCACATGCAGGCCGTGCGTGCCGACCAGGGTGAAGAACGAGGACAGGAAGGCGCTGCGCTGCGGGCCGTTGCCCTCGGCGATCAAGTGCCCGAACTCGTACAGCTCGATGCCGATGAAGCCGGCGCCGAGCAGGCCGGTGACGGCCAGCCACACCAGGGTGGGATTCACCCGCTTGCGCTGCATCTCCAGCATGGCGAAGCCATAGGTGATCGACGACAGCAGCAGCAGCGAGGTATTGAGCGCCACCAGCGGCAGCTCGAACACTTCCGCACCGGTGGGACCGCCGGCGTAGCTGCGGCCCAGCACGCCGTACACCGCGAACAGGCAGGCGAAGATGAGGCAGTCGCTCATCAGGTACAGCCAGAAGCCCAGCAGCGTGCCGTTCTCCGGGTGATGCTCGGTTTCCTGGTGGAACCGCAGCGGCGCGGCGGCCGTGTTGTAGGTGTCGTAGGACTTCGCGTCAGACATGGCTGGCCAGCGCCTCGGTGCGCGCCGCTTCCACCCGGGCCACGTCGGCGGCCTGGATGTAGTACTCGCGGTTGTAGTTGAAGGTATGCCCGATCGCCACGGCCAGCAGGGACACGAAGGCCAGCGCGGCGACCAGCCACATCTGCCAGATCATGGCGAAGCCCAGCACCGTGCTGATGCCGGCCAGAATGATGCCGGCGCCGGTGTTCTTCGGCATGTGGATGTCGATGAACCCCGACAGCGGACGCTGCCAGCCCAGCTGCTTCATCTGCCACCAGGCGTCGCCGTCGTGCACTACCGGGGTGAAGGCGAAGTTGTAGGCCGGCGGCGGCGAGGAGGTGGACCACTCCAGCGTGCGGCCGTTCCAGGGGTCGCCGGTGACATCGCGCAGCTTGTCGCGGCGCAGGAAGCTCACCACGAACTGGATCAGCATGGCGCCGATGCCCAGCGCGATCAGCACCGCGCCGAAGGCGGCGATCTGGAACCAGATCTGCAGCGAGGGATCCTCGAAGTGGCTGATGCGGCGGGTCACGCCCATCAGGCCCAGCACGTACAGCGGCATGAAGGCGAAGTAGAAACCCACCACCCACAGCCAGAACGAGCACTTGCCCCAGAACACGTCGAGCTTGAAGCCGAAGGCCTTGGGGAACCAGAAGTTGATCGCCGCGAACGCGCCGAACAGCACGCCGCCGATGATCACGTTATGGAAGTGCGCGATCAGGAACAGGCTGTTGTGCAGCGAGAAGTCCGCCGGCGGCACCGCCAGCAGCACGCCGGTCATGCCGCCGATCACGAAGGTGACCATGAAGGCCACCGTCCACATCATCGGCAGCTCGAAGTGGATGCGGCCGCGGTACATGGTGAACAGCCAGTTGAAGATCTTCGCGCCCGTGGGGATCGAGATGATCATCGTGGTGATGCCGAAGAACGAGTTCACGCTCGCGCCCGAGCCCATGGTGAAGAAGTGGTGCAGCCACACCAGGTAGGCCAGCACCGTGATCACGATGGTGGCGTACACCATCGAGGTGTAGCCGAACAGGCGCTTGCGGGCGAAGGTGGAGACCACCTCGGAGAACACGCCGAACATCGGCAGGATCAGGATGTAGACCTCCGGATGGCCCCAGATCCAGATCAGGTTCACGTACATCATGGCGTTGCCGCCAAGCTCGTTGGTGAACATGTGGGTGCCGAGGTAACGGTCCATCGACAGCAGCGCCAGCACCGCGGTCAGCACCGGGAAGGCGGCGATGATCAGCACGTTGGTGCACAGCGCGGTCCAGGTGAACACCGGCATCTGCATCAGCTTCATGCCCGGCGCGCGCATCTTGATGATGGTCACCAGCAGGTTCACGCCCGACAGCAAGGTGCCGACACCGGCTATCTGCAGGGACCATATGTAGTAGTCCACGCCCACATCCGGACTGGCCAGGATGCCCGACAGCGGCGGATAGGCCAGCCAGCCGGTGCGCGCGAACTCGCCCACGAACAGCGAGGCCATCACCAGCACGGCGCCGGCGGTGGTCATCCAGAAGCTGAAGTTGTTGAGGAAGGGGAAGGCCACGTCGCGCGCGCCGATCTGCAGCGGCACCACGTAGTTCATCAGGCCGGTGACGATCGGCATCGCCACGAAGAAGATCATGATCACGCCGTGGGCGGTGAAGACCTGGTCGTAGTGATGCGGCGGCAGGTAGCCGAGGTTGTCGCCGAAGGAGATCGCCTGCTGCAGGCGCATCATGATGGCGTCGGCGAAGCCGCGCAGCAGCATCACCAGGCCCAGCACCATGTACATGATGCCGATCTTCTTGTGATCGATGCTGGTGAACCATTCGCGCCAGAGATAACCCCACAGGCGGTATTTGGTGATCACCGCGAGCAGCGCCAGGCCGCCGACCAGCACGGCGGCGAAGGTGGCCAGCAGGATCGGCTCGTGGAACGGAATGGCGTCCCAGCTGAGACGGCCGAAGATCAGTTTGGTCAGATCGGGATGGTCAGACATCTTGGACACCCGGGAAGGCGCAATGCGTAAGGCGGACGGGACGGCGCACGATCAGTGCTCCATGTGTTCCATGTGCGACATGTCGTGCTCGCCGGCCGGCTTGCCGGCGCGGGCGGCATCTTTTGCCATGGTCTCGTGCATGCACGGCGTACCCGGTGCGACGCACAGATTGACGATGGCCGGATACAGGTCGGGCGCGACCGTGGCGTAGCGGCGCACGGGTTCGTTCTCGCTGGGCTTTTCCAGCTGCAGATAGCTTTCGCGGGTGAGCGCGCCGCCATCCTTCGCCTTGGCCACCCATTGCTCGAACTCGCCTTCGCTGAGCCCCAGGAACTTGAAGTGCATGCCCGAGAAACCGGCGCCGCTGTAGTTCGCCGAAATGCCCTCGTAGCTGCCCGGCTTGTTGATCACCGCATGCAGCTTGGTCTCCATGCCCGGCATGGCGTAGATCTGGCCGGCCAGCGAGGGGATGAAGAACGAGTTCATCACGGTCGAGGCGGTGATCTTGAACTGGATCGGGCGGTCGACCGGCGCGGCCAGCTCGTTCACCGTGGCGATGCCCTGCTCCGGATAGATGAACAGCCATTTCCAGTCCAGCGCCACCACGTCCACTTCCAGCGGCCTGGCGCCGGCCGGAATTTCGCGGCCGGCGGCGATGCGCTCCAGCGGCCGGAACGGATCGAGCTTGTGCGTGCTCACCCAGGTCAGCGCGCCCAGCGCGATGATGATCAGCAGCGGGGCCGACCAGATCAGCAGCTCCAGCACGGTGGAGTGGTCCCAGTCCGGCTTGTAGGTGGCCTTCTGGTTGGACGCGCGGTAGCGCCAGGCGAAGAACAGCGTGAGGCCGATCACCGGTACGACGATGAGCAGCATCAGCACCAGCGAGATCAGGATGATGTCGCGCTGCTGGACGGCCATGTCGCCGGACGGCGACATGAGCACGGTCTGGCAGCCCGACAGCAACAGGACGGCGGGGAGCAGCAGTCCGCGGAGAGCCTTGGAGGACATGGGCCGGAAGGGGAGCAGAAGCATGGGGAGAGACCCGGAAAGTTAACCTACGCGTGCTGCGCCGCGGAATAGGACACTTTGTCTCATGGCGATTAAACGCCGCCGGTGCGATCCTTACGCGAACCACCCCAGTTCTCAAGTTCAAGCATGGCCATGTCGAGCACTTTTGACCAACACGGATCCCCGGACACGGCCCGCCAGGACGCGCTCCAGGACAGGCCCGCCCCCGGCCACTCCCAGGTCGCCCCCGGCGAGATCGCCGTCGGCGTGGTGATCGGGCGCGCTTCCGAGTACTTCGACTTCTTCGTGTTCGGCATCGCCTCGGTGCTGGTGTTCCCGTCGGTGTTCTTCCCGTTCCGCGACCGCCTGCACGGCCTGCTGCTGTCCTTCGTGGTGTTCGCTCTGGCCTTCGTGGCGCGCCCGTTCGGCACCGCCCTGTTCATGACCATCCAGCGCCGCTGGAGCCGCGGCACCAAGCTCACCGCCGCGCTGTTCCTGCTGGGCAGCGCCACCGTGGGCATGGCCTTCCTGCCCGGCTTCGACACGCTGGGCTGGCGCGCGATCGCCCTGCTCGCCTTCTTCCGCCTGCTGCAGGGCGTCGCCTTCGGCGGCTCCTGGGACGGCCTGCCCTCGCTGCTGGCGCTGAACACGCCGAAGGGCCGCCGCGGCTGGTACGCCATGCTCGGCCAGCTCGGCGCGCCGATCGGCTTCATGCTGGCCAGCGGGCTGTTCCTGTTCCTGCACAGCCAGCTGTCCAGCGAAGACTTCCTCAGCTGGGGCTGGCGCTATCCGTTCTTCGTGGCCTTCGCCATCAACGTGGTGGCGCTGTTCGCGCGCCTGCGCCTGGTGGTGACCGAGGAGTACACCCAGGCGCTGGAAGAAAGCGCGCTGGAACCGATCGGCATCTTCGAGATGCTGCGCAAGCAGGACTACAACATCTTCCTGGGCGCGTTCGCCGCGCTGGCCAGCTATGCGCTGTTCCATCTGGTCACGGTGTTCCCGCTGTCGTGGATCAGCCTGGGCTCGACCCAGTCGGTCAACCAGGTGCTGCTGATCCAGGTGGTCGGCGCCGGTGTCGGCATCCTGGGCACCATCGCCTCGGGCTTCGTGGCCGACCGCATCGGCCGCCGCACCACCCTGGGCACGCTGGCCGCGCTGATCGGCCTGTTCAGCTTCTTCGCGCCCTGGCTGCTCGGCGGCAGCCGCGCCGCGCAGGACGCCTTCATCCTGATCGGCTTCGCCCTGCTCGGCCTGTCCTACGGCCAGTCCGCCGGCACGGTGACCTCGAACTTCCCGATCCGCTTCCGCTACACCGGCGCGGCCCTCACCGCCGACGTGGCCTGGCTGATCGGCGCCGCCTTCGCGCCGCTGGTGGCGCTGGGCCTGTCCAGCAAGTTCGGCCTGGGCGCGGTCACGGTGTACCTGCTGTCCGGCGCGATCTGCACGCTGGGCGCACTGCGCCTGAACCGGGCGCTCGAAGCGCGCGACTGAGCATCGGCGTGCATGCCATAAAAAAGGCCCGGCAGCGCCGGGCTTTTTTATTTCAGGGTTTCCAGAGGAACCGCGCCGGCAACGCGACCCGGCTGTCCTGGTTCACCTGGATCTCCTTGGCGCGATGCGTGCGCACGAAACCCTGCCGCTTGAGCAGGCGCTGCATGCCGCGCGAGAAGTCGGTGCAGAAGCATTCCACGCCGCCGGCCGGCGCGCGGCGCAGCGCATAGTCCACCAGCAGGCGGCCGATGCCGGCGCGGCGCGCGGATTCCGCCACCACCAGGTATTCGAGCAGCACGGCGGGTGCGCCGTCGTCGAGGCTCACGTCCTTCAGCAGCATCGCGCCCAGGACCTGCCCCGCCTTGCGCGCGACCACGAAGCGGATGCCTGCCTTGCCGCGGCGCCAAGGCAGGCGCCTGGCCAGGATGGCCCTGGCGCAGTCCAGCCCGTGCTTGCGCATCACATAGGGCATCGATGCATAGGCACCGGCGAAATGCCCCTGGCGCGCGCCTTCGACGATTTCGCCGACGAAGAAGAAAATATCCCAAGGCTCACCGGGTGCCAGCACGACACGGTCGTCCACCACCAGTCCGGCGTTATTGAGCAGCATCGATGTCCCCTTGAGCAAAACGTTCTGACCGGACTGCCGGGTATCCCGTCCCCTTCGCCTTGCGGCGCGGCAGTCCCTGCCAGGATACGCCCGCAGAGATGCGTTCCGGTGCCTAGGCTAGCGATTTCCGGACGCAATGAGTTGCGCCGTGCGGACCTGGGTTCCTTGCGTCTTGCGCGCGTGTGATGCAGAACGCAAAAAAAGACCCGCCGTTGACGGGTCTCCGGTGGCGGACTTCGGCCATGCGGTCTATGTCATATGGCCGATGGCTTCGAACGCTGCAGGCTGAGCAGCAGCAGTCCCGCCGCCAGCACCGCATAAGCCCCGGCGAATTGCCACACCAGCGCGCGCGCACCGGCATCGAGCAGCCAGGGCAGGTACACGCCGCCCGCCGGATCCACCGAATGGATCAAGCCGAACAAGGCCAGGCCGGCGCCGAGCAGCAGGATCAGTGCCGCGCGCCCGCTCTTGCCGTCGATCATCGCCACCACGAAGCTGGCCCACACCATCGAGGTGATGATGAAGCCGTTGCCCAGGATGGTGATCACCGCCAGCTCCGCGATGCCGTGCCCCTGCTGGTTGAACAGTTCGCCGAAACGCTGCGGCGAGACGTAAGTCGGGTCGCTCAGCTTGATCGTCACCATCCGCGCGATCGCCGGAAAGAAACTGAACACCACCGCGGCCGCATAGCGCATCGGCGTGGCTTCGAACGCCTGCACGGTGATGCCGATCGCCACGAACACCAGGATCGGCGCCAGCACCGACAGCGGCACCAGCTCCACCAGGTTGGACAGATAGCCGAACACGCCGCCCAGCCCGATCACGATGCCGGTCAGCAGCGTATAGCCGCTGCGCGCGCCCATCGCCTTGTACGAAGGCTGGCCGATGTACGGCGTGGTCTGCGCCACGCCGCCGCAGAAACCGGCGACCAGGGTGGCCAGCGCTTCCACCAGCAGGATGTCGCGGGTGCGGTATTCGTCGCCGGCCGCGCGCGCGCTTTCGGTGACGTTGATGCCGCCCACCACCATCAGCAGGCCGAACGGCAGGATCAGCGGCAGGTACGGCACGGTGTAGGCGATGCCGTCCAGCCACTTCAGCGTCGGCAGCGGCAGCGCGAAGCGCCAGGTCCATCCGGCCGGCGCGTGATAGCCGCTGCCCAGCCAGCCCAGCGGCCCCAGCACGTAGTACAGCGCCGCGCCGATCGCCACCGCCGCCAGCACGCCCGGCACGCCGAACGGCAGGCGCCCTTTCGCCACCAGCGCGTACAGCACCACGCCAAGGCCGGCGAAACCGACCAGCGGCACTTTCATGATTTCCACCAGCGGCAGGAAGCCCATCAGCACCAGGGCGATGCCGGCGATCGAGCCGAGCAGCCCCGCGCGCGGCACATGCCGCTGCACCGCGCCGCCGAAGAACGACAGCACGAACTTCAGCACGCCCATCACCACCAGCGAGGCCATGCCCAGTTCCCAGGTGGCCTGCGCGGCAGCCGCTTCGTCCATGCCGCCCTGCTTGAAATGCACGAAGGCCGGGCCGAGCACCAGCAGGGCCATGCCGATGCTGGTCGGCGCGTCCAGGCCCAGCGGCATCGCGGTCACGTCGTCGCGGCCCACCCGCGCGGCCAGCCGGCGCGCCATGGCGGTATAGGCGAGATTGCCCAGCAGCACGCCCAGCGCGGTGCCGGGAAACATGCGCAGGAACACGATGTCGGCGGGGAACCCGAAGATGCCGATCAGCGCGGTGGCGAGGAAGGCCATGATGGACAGGTTGTCCACCACCAGGCCGAGGAAACCATTGAGGTCGCCGGGCGTCAGCCAGCGGCGTGTCGCGGTATTGTTCAAAGTGATGTCCTGATGCGCTGATTAGAACGACACATCCGCCGGCTGCGTCACCCGCAGCACCGACTGATCACCCGTGCGCTGCTTCCACGCCGCGCGGATCGCCTCAACCTTGGCGCGGTTCTCGGCCGTGTCCGGATAATCGATCACCAGCTGCTTGGAGCGCAGCCGCTCGGGCGTGCTCTGCTGCTTGCCCTGCCACTGGCCGTAGACGTCGATCACGCTCAGCCCGTCGGGAAAGCGCGGCGTCACTTCGCGATCGAGGAACTCGCGCCAGGCCTGCTCGCTCACGCCGTTGCCCGGCTGGTCCGCCAGCCCCAGGCCGAAATACAGCCGCGTCTCCACCCAGCCCTGAGTCGCAGCCGGATGCGCATGGTCGCCCTGCAGGGTCGCACCGGCGGTGGCCTGCGGTTGCGTGGCGCAACCCGCCACCAGGCCAAAAGCCAGCACCGCCGCCAGCGCACGCTGAAATTGCATAGGGATTCCCTGTCGTCGTTTGGACGTCCAGACGGATAAACCGTCGTACGCCCGGAAAGTTTCGTGACGAAGTATTGACATGAACCTTGCGCAATGCAACAAATGCCGGACGGCGCGGGAGCAACGCGCCCTTCCCTATCTTCGCGAACCTCGCCGTGACCATCACGACCGCCGGACAACGCCGCTTGCCGCGTACCGCCCGAATGCGGCGATGTTGCTGTCGCTGATTTTTTTCGCGACGCGCTGATCCAGCGCCTTCCAGACAAGACCTTCGACGCCGCACCCCCATGCGGCGCGCCCCGCTGCTGCCCGCTGCAAGGAATCCGCATGTCCATCGTTTCCCGCACGTATCGCCGTACCTGCCTGTCCACCGCGCTGCTGCTCGCCGCGTCCGCCGTCCACGCGCAGGCCCAGCAGGCCGACAACGCCGCGCCGCGCACGCTGGACCAGGTCGTGGTCACCGGCGTGCGCGCCAGCAGCCGCACCGCACTGGAATCGCCGGTACCCGTGGACGTGCTACTGCGCGCCGCCGGCGCGGTCAACGGCGAACTGGGCCAGGCGCTGGCCAACCTGCTGCCTTCGTTCAATTTCCCGCGCCAGTCCAATTCCGGCGGCTCGGACCACGTGCGCGCCGCGCAGCTGCGCGGACTGTCGCCCGACCAGGTGCTGGTGCTGGTCAACGGCAAGCGCTTCCACACCTCGGCCCTGGTCAACAGCGATACCAAGATCGGGCGCGGCACCACGCCGGTGGATTTCAACGCCATCCCGATCAGCGCGATCAAGCGGGTGGAAGTGCTGCGCGACGGCGCCGGCGCGCAATACGGTTCGGACGCCATCGCAGGCGTGGTCAACATCATCCTGGACGACGCGCCCGAAGGCGGCGAAGTCACCGGCAGCTACGGCGCCAACCACACCCGCTTCAGCCCCGCCGACCGCACCATCACCGACGGCAACAGCAGCTACGGCGCCGCCAAGTTCGGCACGCGGCTGGCCGGCACCGGCTTCTTCCGCGCCGGCATCGAGGCCGGCCACCACGACGCCACCAACCGCGCGGGCCTCGACACCGTGCCGGACTGGCTGGCCGATCCCACGCCCGCCAACCTGGCGCTGCGCGGGCGGCGCAACTATGCGGCGGGCGATCCGAAGTCGGAGAACTACAGCGGCTGGCTCAACAGCGAACTGCCGCTGGGCGACAACGCCCGGCTGTACTGGTTCGGCACCTACACCCAGCGCCACACCATCGGCGACAACTATTTCCGCTATCCGGACAGCAGCGCGAATGTGACCTCGATCTACCCCGACGGCTACCGCCCCGAATCGGTCGGCAGCAACCGCGACGTGCAGACCGCCGCCGGCGTCCGCGGCACGCTGGCCGACTGGCATCTCGACGGCAGCCTCAACTGGGGCAGCAATGCCTTCGACTACGACCTGCGCGATTCGCTCAACGCCTCGCTCGGTCCCGCCAGCCCCACCTCGTTCCATATCGGCAGTTACCGCTTCAATCAGGGCAGCGCCAACCTGGACGCCAACCGCGAGTTCGCCGCCGGCAGCCGCTACGTCACCGTGTCGCTGGGCGGCGAATACCGCCACGAGCAGTTCCGCACCCTGCCCGGCGATCCGGCCTCGTACGCGGTCGGCCCCTATCTTGACGCACCGGTCGGAGCACAGGCCGGCGGCGGCCTGCAGCCGCAGGATGCGGCGCGGCTGTCGCGCAACGTCGGCGCGGCTTACGCGGAAGTATCCAGCGACATCACCGACCATTTCTTTGCCGACGCCGCCGCGCGCTACGAGCACTACAGCGACTTCGGCGGCAACTGGAGCGGCAAGCTCAGCGCGCGCTGGGAATTCGCCCCGGGCTTCGCGCTGCGCGGCGCCGCCTCCAACAACTTCCGCGCCCCCTCGCTCAGCCAGATCGGTTTCGAGTCCACCACCAGCGGCTACGGCGCCGACGGCAAGCTGGTCACCGGCCGCATCCTGTCGGTGAACAACCCGCTCGCGCGCGGCCTGGGTGCGCAGGCGCTGAAGCCGGAGAAGTCGCGCAACTTCAGCCTCGGGCTGACCGGCCAGCTCGGCGAGCACTTCGACTTCAGCCTCGACGCGTACCAGATCAGCATCGACGACCGCGTCACCCTGTCCGAAACCATCGACAGCGCCGGCCTGGAGGACTACATCCTGCAGCACTTCGGCGTCCCCGGCGTGCAAAGCGTGGCCTTCTTCACCAATGCGGTGGACACCCGCACGCGCGGCGCCGAGCTGGTCGGCAACTACCGCACGCCCTGGGCCGGCGGCCGGCTGCTGCTCACCCTCGCCTACAGCCGCAACCACACCGACATCCGCGGCGTGCGCGCCACGCCGCCGGAACTGGCGGCGACCGGCGCCGGCAACGTGCTGTTCGGCGACGAGGAGCGCAACACCCTCACCGACGCCGCGCCACGCCAGCGCGGTTCGTTCAGCGCCAACTGGAGCAACCGGCGCTGGTCCCTGCTCGGCCGCATCACGCGGCAGGGTTCGACGGTGCGCGTGTTCGACTTCGGCGGCGGCTTCGAACCGCGCCAGGTCTATGCCGCGCGCTGGCAGCTGGATGCCGAAGCGGAACTGCACGTGACCGGGCGCTTCAGCCTGGCGCTGGGCGGCTACAACCTCACCAACCAATACCCCACGCGCTCCAACAGCGACATCAATTACGCCGGCAATTTTCCTTACGACGTGATCTCGCCGATCGGCGTCAACGGCGCGTATTGGTATGGGCGTGCGCGCTACACGTTCTGATCATGAATGCCGTCGCGCGCATGCACCGTACACGCGCAACGGCATCCGCAACCGCCACTGTCGCCCACCGCTTGCGCAACTAAAGTAGTTGACACCGACCACGTACGTTGGCGCACAATGCACCACCCGCGCTCGAATACGCGTGGGCCCACTGCCAAGCTTCACCCGCAACACCCATCGCCGCATGCTCACCGCATGCGGCGATGTTCGTTTCAGGGCACGCCGCCACGGCACGCCGCCGCCACTCGCCCGCCGCCGCCACTCGCCCGCCGCGCCGATGTCCGCCACAATTCCCGCATGACCTCTTCCCTGGCCCTGCCCCTCGACGTGCCGATCGAACCGGGCCTGATGGTCATCCATGGCAACCGCCTGGAAGATCTGCGCGACCTGCTCACCGCCTGGATCCAGCGCACGCCGCTGCGTCCGCTGGAAGACGAGCTGATGCTGGTGCAGAGCAACGGCATCGCGCAGTGGCTGAAGCTGGCGCTGGCGCGGCCGCCGCAGGAAGGCGGCCTGGGCATCAGCGCCGCGGTGCAGGTGCAGTTGCCGGGACGCTTTCTATGGGAGGCCTATCGCGCCGTGCTCGGCCGCGATGCGGTGCCGCCCACCTCGCCGTTCGACAAGTCGCGCCTGGCCTGGCGGCTGCTGCGGCTGATCCCGCGGCATCTGGACGACGCCGACTTCCGCCCGCTGCGCGACTTCCTCGGCGAGCAGCCGGACTGGCGCAAGCGCCATCAACTGGCCGCGCGCATCGCCGACCTGTTCGACCAGTACCAGGTTTATCGCGCGCATTGGCTGGCCGACTGGGAACGCGGCGTCGACGCGCTGTACGACGACTGGCGCGGCCGGCACGCGCCGCTGCCGCCGGGCCAGCGCTGGCAGGCGCAGCTGTGGCGCCTGCTGCTGGACGACGTCGGCGGCGAGTTCCGCCACAGCCACCGCGCCGCCGTGCACGCCGCCTTCCTCGCGCGCGCGCAGGCGCTGGCCGAACGGCCCGCGCGGCTGCCGCGGCGCATCGTGGTGTTCGGCATCTCCTCGCTGCCGCTGCAGACGCTGGAAGCGCTCACCGCGCTGGCGCGGCACAGCCAGGTGCTGCTGATGGTGGCCAATCCCTGCCGCCACTACTGGGCCGACATCATCGAAGACCGCGAGCTGCTGCGCGGCGAACGCCGCCGCCAGCCGGGCAAGCCCGGCCTGCCCGAACAGCCGCGCTATGAAGAACTGCATCTGCATGCCAACCCGCTGCTGGCCGCCTGGGGCAGGCAGGGGCGCGATTACATCCGCCTGCTCGACAGCTTCGACCAGCCCGAGCGCTATCGCCGCCGCTTCGCTTCCTGGGGTTCGAGCATCGACCTGTTCGAAGACCCCGGCCGCGACACCCTGCTGCACCAGGTGCAGCAGGCCGTGCTCGACCTGGAACCGCTGCCCGCCGACCCGGCGCAACGGCAAACCTGGCGCGTGGGCGACGGCTCGCTCAGCTTCCACGTCGCGCACAACGCGCAGCGCGAGGTGGAGATCCTGCACGACCGCCTGCTGGCGCTGTTCGAGCAGGCCCAGCGCGACGGCCGTCCGCTCGCGCCGCGCGACGTGATCGTGATGGTGCCGGACATCCAGAGTTACGCGCCGCACGTGCAGGCGGTGTTCGGGCGCATCCCGCCGGACGATCCGCGCTACCTGCCCTATGCCGTCGCCGACCAGCCGGACCGCGGCGCCGCGCCGCTGCTGGTGGCGCTGGAACATCTGCTGTCGCTGCCGGAGTCGCGCTTCACGGTGAGCGACATCCTCGACCTGCTCGAGGTGCCCGCGCTGCGCCAGCGCTTCGGCCTCGACGAAACCGGCCTGCCCACCCTGCGCCGCTGGATCGAAGGCGCCGGCATCCGCTGGGGCCTGGACGGCGCGCAGAAGGAAAGCCTGGGCCTGCCGCCGCAGGCGCAGAACAGCTGGGCCTTCGGCATGCGCCGGCTGCTGCTCGGCTATGCGGTGGGACACGGCGACACCTGGGCGGAGATGGCGCCCTACGGCGAAGTCGGCGGCCTCGACGCCGGCCTGCTCGGTCCGCTCAGCCGCCTGCTCGACCAGCTCGAACTGCACTGGCACGCGCTGCGCGCGCCCGCCGCGCCGGCCGTCTGGGCGGCGCGCCTGCGCGACCTGCTCGCCGCCTTCTTCGACAGCGCGGACCACACCGACGGCGACCGCCTGCGCCGCCTCGACGAAGCCTTGGACGCCTGGCTGGAAGCCTGCGCCGAAGCGGCGCTGGACGAACCGCTGCCGCTGGAGATCGTGCGCGAGCACTGGCTGGAAAGCATCGACGCCAGCCGCCTGTCGCAGCGCTTCATGGGCGGCGCGGTGGGCTTCGGCACGCTGATGCCGATGCGCGCGATTCCGTTCCGCGTGGTCTGCCTGCTCGGCATGAACGACGGCGACTACCCGCGCCAGCAGGCGCCGGCCGACTTCGACCTGATGGCACAGCCGGGCCAGGCCATGCCCGGCGACCGCTCGCGCCGCGAGGACGACCGCTATCTGTTCCTGGAAGCGCTGCTGTCCGCGCGCGACACCCTGCATGTGAGCTGGGTCGGCCGCAGCGTGCGCGACAACGCGGTGCTGCCGCCGTCGGTGCTGGTCGGCCAGCTGCGCGACTACCTCGCGGGCGGCTGGCAGGCGGCGGTTGGCGAACTGCTGGATGCGCTCACCACCGAATACCCGCTGCAGCCGTTCAGCCGGCGCTACTTCGGCGCGGACGGCGACCCGGCCCTCTTTACCTATGCGCACGAATGGCAGCGCGCGCACGCGCTCGACGGGCGGGCGGCGGAAACCGGACCGCTGGCGCCGTGGCTGCCGGAAGCCCCCATCGCGCTGGATGCACTGCAAGGCTTCCTGGCCCGCCCCGTGCGCCACTTCTTCAACCAGCGCCTGAAGGTGCATTTCGGCGGCGAGGAAGCCGACACGCTCGACGACGAGCCGTTCGCGCTCGACGGACTGGAGCGCTACCAGGCGATTCTCGGCGTGCTGCAGGCGGCGCTGGTCGCCGATGGCGACCGCGCGCCGCAAGCCGTCAACGACGCCGTGCAGCGACTGGCCCAGCAGGGCCGCCTGCCCACCGGCGGCTTCGGCGAACTGTGGCAGGACAAGATCGCCGCCGAAGCCGGCGTGCTCGCCGCGCACTGGCATGCCGCCGACCGGCGCTGGCCGCGGGTGGATGACAAGTTCGAGCTGCGCCACGAAGCGCACGGGCTGGTGCTGGAGGACTGGCTGTCCGATCTGCGCCGGCCCGGATCAACCCAGGCAGACATCGACTTCGTGCGGCTCGAACTGATCCAGGGGCCGCTGCTGGCCCGCCCGCGCGGACGCCGCCTGGACAAGCTGGTCGCGGCCTGGGTCGCGCACCTGTTCGCGCATGCGGGCGGGCTGCGGGTGGAGACGCGCGTGGTCGCGGCGGATGCGCAGCCGTATTTCCCTGCGCTGGACCCGCCGCAGGCGCGCGCCCTGCTCGATGCCCTGCTCGATGCGCTGCGCCACGGCATGCGCGCGCCGCTGCCGGTCGCGCGCAAGACCGCCTTCGCCTGGCTGCAGGCCGAACACGAAGGCCGCGACGCCGCGGCCGCCGCGCGCCTGTGCTACGACCGCGACGACAGCGGCCAGCGCTTTGCCGAAGTGGACGAAGACGCCTACCTGCAACGCGCCTGGCCCGCCTTCGAAGCCATGCACGACGCCGGCTTCGAACACTGGCTGCCGCTGTACCGCGCGATGGCGCAGAGCGTGCGCTGGGAGGACGGCGCATGAGCGCGGTGCAGCCGCCGGCCTCCATGACGCTCGATCCGCTGCGCCTGCCGCTGCACGGCGTGCGCCTGATCGAAGCCAGCGCCGGCACCGGCAAGACCTGGACCATCGCCGCGCTGTACCTGCGCCTGGTGCTCGGCCACAGCACCGCCGCGCCGCTGCTGCCGGCGCAGATCCTGGTGCTGACCTTTACCAAGGCCGCCACGGCGGAGCTGCGCGACCGCATCCGCGCGCGGCTGACCGAAGCGGCCGCGGTGTTCCGCGCGCAGAAGGCAGCGGACGAATTCCTCGCCGCGCTGCTCGCCGAATATCCGGAGGCGGACGCGCGCGCCGCCGCCGCGCGCCAGCTCGAACTGGCCGCGCAATGGATGGACGAAGCCGCCGTGCACACCATCCACGGCTGGGCGCAGCGCATGCTGGCGCAGCACGCGTTCGACAGCGGCCATCCGTTCGTGCAGGACATCCAGACCGACGATGGCGACCTGCTCGCCGAGGCGGTGCGCGACTACTGGCGCCTGCAATGCCTGCCGCTGGGCCGCGCTGCCGCCGCGCTGCTGGCGCGCTGGTGGAGCGACCCGCGCGAACTGCAGCAGAGCCTGCGCCCGCTGCTGCGCCAGCCGGCGGCGAACCTGCGCCTGCACGGGCAGCCGCTGCCGCAGACGGCGGACGTGCGCGCGATCCTGGAAGCGCCGCTGGCGCGCTTCCACGCCGCCGAGGGACACGCTCGCGCACTGTGGCTGGCGCATCGGGAAACGCTGGAACGGCTGCTGGACGATGCGCTGCGCGACAAGGCGCTGAACGGCACCCGCTATCCCGCCAAGCGCCTGCCGCAGGACCTTGCCGCGCTGCGCGCCTGGGCGGCGGGCGGCGATGGCGACGACAAGCTGCCGGCCCGCTACGCGCAATCGCGACTGGATGGCGCCGTCAACCAGGGCCGCACCGCGCCGGCGCACGACGCATTCGCTGCGATCGACGCGGTGATCGACAGCGCCGCCGAACTAGACCTTGCGCGTCCGCTGATCCTCGCCCACGCCACGGCCTGGACGGCCACGCGCGTCGATC
Source organism: Dyella marensis (assembly GCF_049532885.1). NCBI lineage: Bacteria > Pseudomonadati > Pseudomonadota > Gammaproteobacteria > Lysobacterales > Rhodanobacteraceae > Dyella > Dyella marensis. The sequence continues at coordinate 1,724,616 of NZ_CP064029.1, read as the reverse complement.
TGGTCAAGCGGCAGCGCGCCCTGCTCGGCTTCGACGACATGCTGCGCCGCCTCGACGAAGCCCTGCACGGCCCGGCCGGCGAACGCCTGGCCGGCACCATCGCCGCGCAGTATCCGGTGGCGCTGATCGACGAGTTCCAGGACACCGACCCGCTGCAGTGGCGCATCTTCCATCGCCTGTATGCGGACCGCGCGGAGCTGGGCCTGCTGCTGATCGGCGATCCCAAGCAGGCGATCTATGCCTTCCGCGGCGCCGATATCCATACCTATCTGCAGGCGCGCGCCGCGGCCGCGCCGCCGGTATGGACGCTGGGCACCAACCATCGTTCCACCGCCGCGCTAGTCGCCGCGGTGAACCGCGTATTCGAACAAGGCGACCGCCACGCCGAAGGCGCGTTCGCGTTCGGCCGCGGCGAGCGCGGGCTGCCGTTCCATCCGGTCGCCGCGCGCGGCCGCGAAGCGACCCTGGTGCTTGACGGCGAACCCTTGCCGGCCTTGCAGCTGGCGGTGCTGGACGAAGGCCGCAACGTGGGCAGCACCGCGTATCGCCAGCGCATGGCGGAACAGGCGGCCGCATGGCTGGCCGGCCTGTTCGATGCCGCGCGCGAAGGCCGCTGCGGCTTCGCCACGCCCGATGGCCTGCTGCTGCCGCTGGCGCCGGGCGACGTCGCCATCCTGGTGCGCAGCGGTCGCGAGGCGGCGCTGGTGCGCGCGGCTTTGCGCGACACCGGGCTGCGCAGCGTGTACCTGTCCGATCGCGACTCGGTATTCAGCTCGCCCGAGGCGGCCGACCTGCTGCTGTGGCTGAAGGCCTGCGCGGAACCGGGCTCCGACCGCGCCATGCGCGCCGCGCTGGCCACGCGCAGCCTGGACCGCGGCGACGCCGAACTGGACCGCCTCAATACCGACGAGCGCTGGTGGGAAGCCTGCGGCGAACGCCTGCGCGAACTGCAGCAGACCTGGCGCCGCCACGGCGTGCTGGCCATGCTGCACGACCTGCTGCACGCCTTCGACCTGCCCGCGCGCCTGCTGGCATACGACGGCGGCGAGCGTGCGCTGACGAACCTGCTGCACCTGGCCGAACTGCTGCAGCAGGCGGCCGCCGCGCTGGACGGCGAGCATGCGCTGATCCGCTATCTGGCCGAGCAGATCGCCGAGGCGCGCGAAGGCCTGGCCGAAGCCGCCGAGGAACAGATCGTGCGGCTGGAGAGCGAGGCCGAACTGGTCAAGGTGGTGACGGTGCACAAGTCCAAGGGCCTGGAATATCCCCTGGTGCTGCTGCCGTTCGCCTGCGCCGCGCGCGAGCTGAAACGCGACGACCTGTTCGTCTGGCACGACGGCGGCGGCCAGCCGCATATGGACCTGGAACCGGACGACGCGGCCTGGAGCCAGGCCGAACGCGAACGCCTGCAGGAAGACCTGCGCCTGCTCTACGTGGCGCTGACCCGTGCGCGCTATGCGTGCTGGGTGGGCGTGGCCAGCGTGAGCGTAGGCAATGCCAAGGCCTCGTCGCTGCACAAGTCCGCGTTCGGCTATCTGCTGGCGGGCGGCACGGCGATCGACGCGTCCGATCTGCTGCCCGCGCTGCTGGCGCTGCGCGGCGGCGAGACCGCCATCGCCGTGGATGCGCTGCCGGACATGCCGCAGCCGCGCATCGCGCCACCCGCGCCGCACGAACGCGAAGACACGCGACCGGCCCGGACGTATGCCGGCCGTCCCGGCGAGCGCTGGTGGATCGCCAGCTACAGCGCGCTGAAGTACGACGAGAGCAGCGGCGTGCAGATCTCCGGCGACGCGCCGGCCGCGCCCGAAACGCCGGCGCAGGACGTGCTCGCCGAGGCCGGCGCGGAAAAGCCCGCGCCGGTGGCCGACGCGCAAGGCAGCGGCATCCACGCCTTCCCGCGCGGCGCGGTGGCCGGCACCTTCCTGCACGACCTGCTGGAATGGGCGGCCGAGCAGGGTTTTGCCGAAACCGCCGCCGACCCGCGGCCGCTGGCCGAGCTGATCGCGCGCCGCGTGCAGCGCCACGGCTGGCAGGCGCAGGCCGCGCTGCTGGCGCAGTGGGTGCCGGCGCTGCTGCGCACGCCGCTGCCGCTGGGCGACGGACATGCCGTGGCCCTGGCGGAGCTCGCCGACCCGGCGCGCTACCGCGCCGAACTGGAATTCTGGTTTGCCGTGCGCGAGGTGGATACGCGGGCGCTGGACCGCCTGGTCACCGCCGGCACGCTGGACGGACGTCCGCGGATGCCGCTGCTGTACGACCGGCTCAACGGCATGCTCAAGGGTTTTATCGATCTGCTGTTCGAGCATGGCGGCCGCTATTACGTGGTCGACTACAAATCCAACTGGCTGGGCGCGGACGCCGGGGCCTACACCGCCGAGGCGGTGCGCGATTCGGTGCTGCGCGAGCGCTACGACCTGCAGTACGCGATCTACACCCTGGCCCTGCACCGCCAGCTGCGCGCGCGCCTGCCGGACTACGACTACGAGCGGCATGTCGGCGGCGTGCTCTATCTGTATCTGCGCGGCCTCGATGGCGAAGGCCATGGTGTGCACTACGAGCGCCTGCCGCTGCGCCTGGTCGAGGCGATGGACCGGCTGTTCGCCGAGGGAGGCCGCGCCGATGCCGCCTGATCAGCGCCTTATTCCCTTGTTCGCCGCCGAGGAGCAGCAGCGCCTGCGGGCGCTGGACGTGGCGTTCGCGCGCTTCCTCGCCGAACTGGATGCACAGGCCGACGGCGCCTGGCTGCTGCTCGCCGCGCTGCTCAGCCGGCGCGTGGCGGACGGGCATCTGTGCCTGGATCTGTCGCTGTGGCAACCGCTGGCCGAAGAGCAGGCCTGGCCCGCGCCGTGGCGCGAGGCGGTGGCGAACGTGCTCGGCGAACAGCGCGTACCGGCGTGGATCGGCGCCGGCAACGACGCCACGCCCCTGGTACTGGAAGGCACGCGCCTGTATCTGCGCCGCTACTGGAACCACGAGCGCCAGGTGGCCGAGGCGATCCGCGCGCGGCTGGCGCAAGCCCATGCCGCGCCGGCGCATCTGCGCCAGCAGCTGGCGCGCCTGTTTCCCGGCGAAGCCTCGCCCGACTGGCCGCGCATCGCCTGCGCGCTGGCTGCGCGCGGCGCCTTCACCGTCATCACCGGTGGCCCCGGTACGGGCAAGACCACCACCGTGGTGCGCCTGCTCGGCCTGCTGCAGACGCTGCGCCTGCGCGCCGGCGAGCGGCCGCTGCGCATCCGCCTGGCCGCGCCGACCGGCAAGGCCGCGGCGCGCCTGCAGGCTTCGATCCAGGGCCAGCTGGCGCGGCTGGATGTGGACGAAGCGGCGCGCGCGGCCATTCCCGCCCAGGTGGACACGCTGCACCGCCTGCTCGGCGCGCGCCCGGACACGCGCCGCTTCCGCCACGGCGCGGCGCATCCGCTGCCGCTGGACGTGCTGGTGATCGACGAAGCCTCGATGGTCGACCTGGAAATGATGTCCGCCGTGCTTGCCGCGCTGCCGCCGTCGGCGCGGCTGGTGCTGCTGGGCGACAAGGACCAGCTGTCGTCGGTGGAAGCCGGCGCGGTGCTGGGCGATCTGTGCCGGCGCGCCGAGGCGGGGCATTACTCACAGGACACGGCCGCGTGGCTGCATGGCGTATCCGGCGACGACGTCGGCGCGTGGACCGCGGCCGATGCGCAGGCGCTCGACCAGCAGGTGGTGATGCTGCGCCACAGCCATCGCTTCGGCGCGGACAGCGGCATCGGGCGGCTGGCGCAGGCGGTGAATGCGGGCGACATGTCCGCGCTGCGCGCGCTGCTGGCGGCGCCGCGGACGGACATCGCGTGGATGGCGCATGCGGCTGGCCAGGCCGACCTCGCCGAACTGGTGCTGCACGGCGGCGGCGAGCGCTTCGCGGCGGACGACCAGGCGCCGCAGGGTTATCGCCACTATCTCGAATTGCTGCGGCGCGAACGCCCCGCGACCGGTGCGGGCGAGGCCGCGCACGAGGACTGGGCGCATCGCGTGCTCGATGCCTTCGGCCGCTTCCAGCTGCTGTGCGCGCTGCGGCGCGGCGACTACGGCACCGAAGGGCTGAACCGGCAGATCGAGGACATCCTGGGCCGCGCGCGGCTGATCGATCCGGTCCACGTCTGGTACGAAGGGCGGCCGGTGCTGGTCACGCGCAACGACTACAACCTGGGCCTGATGAACGGCGACGTCGGCGTGGCGCTGACGATGCCCGGCGAGGATGGCGTGCCGCGCCTGCGCGTGGCCTTTGCCGCGGCAGGCCCGTCGGAAGGACCGGACGGCGCGCGCGTGCGCTTCGTGTTGCCGTCGCGGCTGGGCGAGCTGGAAACGGTCTATGCGATGACCGTGCACAAATCGCAGGGATCGGAGTTCGACTCCACCGCCCTGGTGCTGCCGGCGCAGGACAGCGGGATTCTTACCCGCGAACTTTTGTATACCGGGATCACGCGTGCGCGGCGGCGCTTCATGCTGGTGGGCGGGGAGCGGGTGGTGGAGACCGCCGCGCAGCGTTTGACGCTGCGGCATTCGGGCTTGCGGGAGCGGCTCGTCGCGCCCTGATGCACGGTTTTCCCCGCGGGATCACCGCGAATCCCGCCGATGGGACATGGCATTCCGGCGCATGAGCAATCGCCGGATCGCGCCGCCCGCCCGAACATGGGCTGCGCATCGAACCGCGCCCATCCCTCTTCCGGAGGACGACCTCATGACCACCAGAACCACGCTTCTGGCCGCGTTGTTGAGCACGGCCATGCCGCTTTCGCTGCAGGCGGCGGATACGCAGACTCCCCAGCAGATCAAGGAGGACACGGCCAGGACCATCGCAAGGCAGCTGCAGGATCCGGCTTTTTCGGATGCCGCATTGCGCTTGTTCACCGCGCAGGCTTCCTCGGGCGAACGGGACGGCATTCCCCTGCATGCCCTGACCGCGCGGAGCCACGGCGAGGCGATCGCACGGATCGACGATGCCAATCGCCAGCTCACCGCGACGAAAGGACTGACCGGCTGGTCGCAAGGCGTGCTTCGACTGCGCCTGTATCTGCCCGGCGATGCCGACGGCAGGCTGCCTGCGGAACTGGACGACGTGCTGGTCGCGGTGGAGCCCGCCGGCGACGAACGGCAGCTCACGTCGATACCGGCCTTCGACGCCCACGGCAAACGCCATGAGCTCGATGCCAGGACGGCGCCCACCATGCCCGTGCTGGTGCTTGACGTGGACAGCCAGGCCTCGGCGCGTGCTGGCGTCATGCTGATGAACCAGGCGCTGCGGCAGGCGAACCTGCAGGCACGCGACGCCGGTGCGATGGCCACCGGCGCTGAATTGACCGTCCTTACCGGCATCCGCCTCAAGGACGACGAGGAACCCTGGTTCAAAGGCAAGGCGGAAATCTTCGCCATCGTGTCCGGCATGAAACCGGGCAAGGCCGAGCCGCAGATCGAGATCAAGGAAATGGAATACCTCGACTACGACAACACCACCTATGCGCCTTACCAGGACATGGTGTCCTGGGCCGACTACGGGCTGGGCATGGCCAATCTGCAATTGTTCGAGCGCGACCAGGAAGACCTCAACTACCAGGAGCTGGCCTCCAAGGTCGCCGGCGCCGTACAGAACCATCTGGCGACGTCCAAGCCCGGGGCATCCGCCGTCACGGCCATCGGCAAGGCGATTCTCGACGCCATGCCCAGCTCTCTGCTGGTCGACAGCAACGACTATGTCGACTCGTTCTATCTGATCGAGAAGGGGCGCAGCTATACCGACCTGGCCGGCGCAGGCGGCAATGCCACGGCAAGCTTCTGCCCGCACGTGGTGGGCACGGACGACTGTCCGCGGCAGTAGGCTGCCGGCGGCGTGCCGCCATCGCGGCACGCCGTCTCACCAGCAGGCGCCATGGCCGTTTGCCGCCGCATCGCCGGCTTCCGGCATTTTCCGGCCGGTGTCATCGAGAGCCAGCGCGCCGCAGCGGTCGTCTCGCTGCACCCGCGCCGGGAGGGCCGTCGCGACGAAGGACTGCATGCTCACGCCCGTGCCCAGGTTCAGAGTGGCCAGGTAATACCCGTGCGTGGATCGCACAGGCTCCGCAAAACCCAGTTCGGCCAGCGCGCCGTAACGGCCATAGCTGGCGTAGTAGCGCTCTTGCGCCTGGGCGATGCGCAGCAGCAGCTCCTTGCCTTCGATGCGGCGCACGCGATACGCATGCTGCCGGTAGGCAGGCACGGCCAGCGCGGCCAGCACGGCGGCGATGGCCAGGGCAGCCAGAAGCTCGATAAGGGAAAAGCCGCGCGGCACGCGGGGCACCTCAGTCGCCTCCGGCCACGAACACGCTCCGCGCCACGCGCACCGTATTCGCGTCGCTCCCCACGGCTCGCGCGACGATGCGGTAGACGCAGCCCGCGGCACCCGCTGCCGTGCCCGGCGCGGCCGGCCAGGCCGGACCGAGGCTCTCGATCAGGTAGGACGGAGGCTGTGCCAGCACGGCGGTCCTGCGCGCATCGTCTTCCAGGCCAAGGCCTGCCTGGGTGGTGAAGTCGTGGCGGCCATCGGTGCCCCGATACGCTGCCGGGTGCGCCGGATCGAAAGCAGCGCAGTCGCTCACGGGTGCCGCCGAAGCATCGCGCCATAGTTTCCACTCGGCGCCGCGCAGCGCCGACTCCGCGGCCATCCCGGCCAGTTGCGCGCTGCGCTGATGGCCGGCCATGCGCTGCTGCAGCAGCGCATGGTCGAGCGCACCCGCCGCGAGCATCGCCGACAGCAGCAGGAAGATCAGCGCCAGCACCAATACGATGCCGCGCTGCCGCGCACGGCCGGCAGCACGTTGCCCATCATGGGATCGGCGCATGGGGATTCCTCGCCAAAGCGGCCTCAGGGCGATAGCTGCGCAGCGCGACCAGCGCGCTGAACTCGCGGCGCAGCATCCGTGGATCGAAGCCCTGTTCGGCCGGACGCAGCTTGCGCGTGGCTGCCTCGGGCGCGGCGGGCCTCTGATCGCCGTCGATGCTGTAGGCGTAGTGCGTTGCGTCCGCGCCCGATGCCGCGTGTACCTGCTGGCCATCCACCAGCAGATGGACTTCGATCGATTTCACCGCATGCCAAAGGCAACCGTAGTCGTCGTCGGCTAAATCGGATGGAAGCTGCGGACAGGCGATACTGCCGCCGGCCCGGTCGTCGACCTGTGCGGCGGCGAGATAGCGCGTGGCGCCGGCGGCGTCCTCCACGCCATAGCGGAGGTCCAGCCGCTCCACCCCGCGCACGACTTCGCTGGCACTGCCGTTTTCGCGCCGCATCAGGGCGCCGGTAGTGACGCCATCGCCGGCATCCACTACCTGCAGGTAGTAAGTGACAGTGCGGAAGTTGCGGTTGAAGTCGAACAGGCGCGGGGCGTTGAACGACGGCGGCATGCGCGGCATCGCCAGGTTGCGGCCGGTCTCCGGCGCATCGGGATAGAACGTATCGCCGCCCTGCAGGTTCGCCGAGAAGATCTGCGCGAGCGGGCAGTCGGCGAGCATCAGCAGATCGCCCGGCTGGTAAACCTCGGCGATCGCCGGCTCGCCTGCGCCAGGCCGGATAACGAGATGATGGATCGCGCCGCCTACGCTGCCGGCGATCGCCGCGGCGTCGCCTGCCGCCCATCCGCTGTCCGGATCCAGATAACGCAGCGTAAGCACGCCGGCACCGATCACGCGCTGCCCCACGCTACGCCCCATCGCCGGCAGGCCGGACGGGGCCGCGGGCACGCAACTGGTTCTGCCGCAGTCGTAGCCGCGCATCGACAGGAAGCGCGGAAAGCGATACGACGAAGCCGGCGAAGATGGATACGGCGCATGGCCCCATCGCGTGGTGACGTCATGCAGCGCACCCATCATCCCGCTGGCCTGCACGGTGGGTACGGCGCCGGCGCGGCCGCAGTAGAACGCATTCGCCATGCGCAGATCGCGGGTGAGGCGCGCCATGGCATAGCGGCCGCTCTCCTGCAGCAGGGCGAGCTGGGTCTGCGTACGGTAGCTGGCGGAGGTGGCCACGAAGACGGCAACGAAGCCGCCGGCCACCATCAGGCCCAGCACCATCGCCACCATCAGCTCGATCAGCGAGTGGCCGCGTACGCAGCGCTCCAGCGACGGCACGTTCATGGCTGGAACACCCACGCGAAGCTGCGCAACGCCGCGCCACGATGCGCGTCGCCGCCTGCGCCACGCTCGAGCCAGCGCACCGTCATCGTGCACAGGCCGGCGAACGGTGGCGGCAGCCGCAGCTGTTCGGCGGTGAGCGCAACGCCGATGCCGCGGTCGCAGCGAATGGCGCCCTTGCCTTCCGGCAGCACGGTCCGCAGGCGCGCCGCCCACAATGCGCGGTCGTGCTTCGCCAGCGCTTCGGGCATGCACCCCATGACGGTGTCGCAGGCCGAAGCGCCGGCGTCCGCTTCGCCATCGTAGGCACCGCTCCACACCGCGGCGGGATTCGCGCGCATGCGTTCGGCCATGTCGCTGGCGAGAAAGCTGGCCTGGGTGCGCAGGTAGGCCGTGTGGCTGGAACGCGTGGCCAGCAGCATCCAGCCGCTGACGCCGATGGCGCCGATGCTGAAGATGGCGAGGGCGACCAGGACTTCGAGCAGGGAGGCGCCGCGTGGGGGCGTTGGGGTGAGCATCGGGTTCCGTCCGTGGGGGGAGGGATGCTCAGCTTAGGCAGGGCGGGAGTTGCTGGAAGAGGTGGCGGTGTTTTTCTGCGGGGCGTGCAGAAGTGGGGTGCGGAGGGGGAAAAGCTAGAAGTGCATCACGAGGGCGGTGCGCGATGCTTCGCTGACTGAGGCATCGGGTTTGGAGACAATCGGCGCGTTTTGAGCACGCGATGAAGAGCTTTGCGGGTGCCGTGGCCGTCAGCTCAGCGCTCCGGCCGGCCCCTCACCCCGACCCTCTCTCCCACAGGGACTACCTTCGGGTCGCCCGGAGGGGAGAGGGAGCCGAAGCGGTGAGGCAAGCTTAGGCAATGACTGCGTCGTCTTCCGCCGCGACAAACCCACCCGTCTGCCGCTTCCACAAGCGCGCATACAGGCCGTCGTGCGCGATCAGCTCCGCATGCGTGCCGGTTTCCACGATATGCCCCTTGTCCATCACCACCAGCCGGTCCATCCGCGCGATGGTGGACAGGCGATGGGCGATGGCGATCACCGTCTTGCCGCGCATCAGCAGTTCCAGGCTGTCCTGGATCGCGGCTTCCGCTTCGGAATCCAGCGCCGAGGTGGCTTCGTCCAGGATCAGGATCGGCGCGTCCTTCAGCAGCACGCGCGCGATGGCGATGCGCTGGCGCTGGCCGCCGCTCAGTTTCACGCCGCGCTCGCCGACGTGCGCGTCGTAGCCGGTGCGGCCTTCGCCATCCACCAGCTGCGGAATGAATTCGTCGGCGCGGGCCTTGCGCACGGCCTCGCGGATGTCTTCCTCGGTGGCGTCGGGGCGGCCGTACAGCAGGTTGTCGCGGATCGAGCGGTGCAGCAGCGAGGTGTCCTGGGTGACCACGCCGATCTGCGAGCGCAGGCTTTCCTGCTGCACCTGGGCGATGTCCTGGCCGTCGATCAGGATGCGGCCGCCTTCCAGGTCGTACAGGCGCAGCAGCACGTTCACCAGGGTGGATTTGCCGGCGCCGGAAGGGCCGACCAGGCCGATCTTCTCGCCGGGGCGCACGGCCAGGTCCAGGCCGGCGATCACGCCGCCCTGCTTGCCGTAGTGGAAATGGATCTCGTCGAAGCGCACGGCGCCGTGGCTCACCTGCAGCGGCACGGCGTCCGCGCGGTCCTGCACCAGGCGCGGCCTGGCGATGGTTTCCAGGCCGTCCTGCACGGTGCCAACGTTTTCGAAGATGCCGTTGACCACCCACATGATCCAGCCGGACATGTTGTGGATGCGGATGACCAGCCCGGTGGACAGCGCGATCGCGCCCACCGTCACCCGGCCCTGGCTCCACAGCCACACCGCCAGCGCCGAGGTGCCGACGATCAGCAGGCCGTTGAGCGCGCTGATGGTGGCGTCCATGGCGGTGGTGAGGCGGGTCATCGCGCGCATGCGCTGGATCTGCTCGCCCATCGCCTCGGCCACGTAGGCCTCCTCGCGGCGGGTATGCGCGAACAGCTTCAGGGTGAGGATATTGCTGTAGCCGTCGACGATGCGGCCCATCAGGCGCGAGCGCGCTTCGGACTGCTTCCAGGAGCGCTCCTTGGTGCGCGGCACGAAGTACGCCAGGGTGATCACGTACAGCACCAGCCAGGCCAGCAGCGGCGCGGCCAGCCACACGTCGGCGTGGGCGAACATCACCAGGGCGCTGCCGGTGTAGATGGTGACGTACCAGATCGCATCGACAATCTGCACCGCCGATTCGCGCAGCGAGCCGGCCGTCTGCATGATGCGGTTGGCAATGCGGCCGGCGTAGTCGTTCTGGAAGAAGCCCAGGCTCTGGCGGATCACATAGCGGTGGTTCTGCCAGCGGATGCGGCTGGTGAGGTTGGGCACGATGGCCTGGTTCACCAGCAGGTCGTGCAGCAGGATCAGCACGGGGCGCGCAAGCAGGGTGACGAACACCATCCACATGAGCTCGTTGCCGTGCTCGGCGAAGAAGCCGGGGGTGGGCACGCCCTTGGCCAGGTCCACGATGCGGCCGATAAAGCCGAACATCGCCACTTCCACGATGGCCACGCCGAAGCCGACCACGATCGCCGCGGCGAACACCGGCCACACCTGGCGCAGATAGAACACATAGAAACGCCAGACCGAGTCCGGCGGCATGCCGTCCTCGGGTTCCTTGAAGGCGTCGATCAGGGATTCGAACCAGCGGAAGATCATGGGGAGGTCCTGCCATGCCAGGCGAGGCATGGTGCCTGAAAAGGGGGTGAGGGGGATGACAAGTTGAGGGCCGCGGAGCGGCGGCACAAGTGGGCGTAGGTTGGGGTGAGCGCAGCGAACCCCAACGATGCGACCCCTCGTTGGGCTGACGGCCTGCATCCGCAGCCCGCCCTTCGGGCCATCCGCTGCGCGGATGTTCGCTATGGCATCCTGCCTTCGCAGTCGCCTTCGGCTCACCCCAACCTACAATGCGTTCTTCATGTCCAAGCCCACGCCCACTCTCGCCATCGTCGGCGCCGGCCCCGCCGGCCTGATGGCCGCCGAAACCGCCCGCGCCGCCGGCCTCGAGGTCGACGTCTACGAAGCCAAGGGTTCGGTCGGCCGGAAATTCCTGCTGGCCGGCGTGGGTGGCATGAACCTCACGCATGGCGAGCCGCGTCCCGCCTTCGACGGGCGTTACGGCGAACGTGCGGCGGAAGTCGGGCGCTGGCTGGACGACTTCGACGCCGACGCACTGCGCGCATGGGCGCGCGGCCTGGGCGTGGAGACCTTCGTCGGCACGTCCCACCGGGTGTTTCCCGCCGACCTCAAGGCCGCGCCGCTGCTGCGCGCCTGGGTGCATCGCCTGCGCGAGAGCGGCGTGCGCTTCCACGTGCAGCACCGATGGCTGGGCTGGACGGACGACGGCGCGCTGCGCTTCGCCGCGCCCGCGGGCGAACTGGCGCTGCGCACGGATGCCACGGTGCTGGCGCTGGGCGGCGGCAGCTGGCCGCAGCTGGGTTCGGATGGCGCCTGGCAGCCGTGGCTGATTGCGCGCGGCGTGGAGGTGGCGCCGCTGGAGCCGGCCAATTGCGGTTTCGATATCGGCTGGAGCGCGCATCTGGCCGAGCGCCATGCCGGCGCGCCGCTCAAGCCGGTGGTGGCGCACTGGCGCGACGCGGACGGCCGCGAGCAGCAGCGCCAGGGCGAGTGCGTGATCACCGCTACCGGCATCGAGGGCAGCCTGGTGTATGCGCTGTCGGCGATGCTGCGCAAGGCGATCGCGCGCGACGGGCAGGCCACGCTGACGCTGGATCTGGCACCGGACCGCCCGCTGGAACGCCTGCAGCAGGACCTGGCCAAGCCGCGCGGCAGCCGCTCGCTGAGCGAACACCTGCGGCGGCAGGCCGGCATCGCCGGCGCCAAGGCCGCGCTGCTGCACGAGCTAGTACGCAAGGAGGATCTGCACGACAGCGCACAGCTGGCCCGCGCGATCAAACGACTCGATCTCCGGCTGCGGCAACCCCGCCCCATCGCCGAAGCGATCAGCAGCGCGGGCGGCGTGCGCCTGGAGGCGATGGACCAGGGCCTGATGCTCAGCGCCCTGCCCGGCATCTTCTGCGCCGGCGAGATGCTGGACTGGGAAGCGCCGACCGGCGGCTACCTGCTGACCGCCTGCTTCGCCAGCGGACTGCGCGCGGGCGCCGCCGCGGCGGCGTGGGCGCTGGCCCGTCCGCTCTAGCTAAGGACGCGTAGGTTGGGGTGAGCCACAGGCGAACCCCCAACATCCAGCTCACCGCATTGTTGGGGGTTCGCCTGTGGCTCACCCCAACCTACGTCCTGTGCTGCTTACTTCAGGTTCGCCTTGCTGGCGTCGATATCCGCCTGCAGCTTGGTCGCCAGCTCCTTCGACGCATGGTCGAGCAGGCTGACGAACAGCTTCGGATAGTTGGTCTGCCCGTTGACCTCGGCCGTGGGTTCCAGGTGCGGCTCGCTGCGCGTGACGAAGCCGCGCGCATTGGTGGTGCAGCGCATGCTGATGTCCAGCGTGGCGATCGAGGGCTTGTCGTCCTCGCGGCGCACGCGGATGTCGGTCTTGACCCGCTCGCAGGCCACGGTGAGGTTGGAGATATAGGCCGGCTGCAGCGCCTGGCGCAGCTGGGCCTGCAGCACCTCGGACACGGGGCGCGAGGGGCTGAGCACCACCTTGTCGTCCAGGCCGCGCACCTGCAGGTCGCCCGCGGTGGGCTCCACGCTGATCCACGGCGCGAAGGCCGGCACCACCAGTGCATCCACCGGTACGGTCTCGCGTGCCTTCTGTCCCCCGCAGGCGGCCAGCGCCAGCGCAATCGCGGCCAGGCCCGCCCCACGGGCCATCGTCGTCTTGTTCATGATTTCCCCCCAGCTAATTAGCCCGAAATGTACCTTGCACTGCGGCAATCGGGCAACGCCGGATGCGCCTCAATGCGGCGCGGTTCGCAGGAATCGCCCGCCCGGCACATCCGTCTAGCCGTCCAATCGCCGCGGCGGCTCAGGCCGCCCGGTAGTTGTCGACCTCGCGATAACGGCGTGCGTAGGCGCCGAACGCCAGCGCGGCGAGCAGCGCGAAGGCGGCGAAGAAGAACATCTGGAAGGCGTCGACGCTCAGGCCCGTGCTGGCGATATGCCCGGTCACCGCCTCGTCCCGCACCGCGGCATTGGCGATCAGCACCCACAGGTTGCCGATGGTGGTGGCCAGATACCAGAAGCTCATCATCACGCCCTTCATCGACGCCGGCGCCTGGCTGTACGCGAACTCCGGCCCCGTCGCGGAGACCAGCACCTCGCCGAAGGTCAGCAGCAGATAGGGCAGCACCTGCCACACGATCGACAGCGCCTGGCCGCCGTCCAGCAGCAGCTGGTAGCCGCCCACCACGATCCAGGCCAGCCCGGCGAAGGCGATGCCCATGGTCATCTTGCGCAGCGCGGTGGGTTCGACGCCGCGGCCGCGCAGCAGCGGAAACAGCACCAGATTGTTGAACGGGATCAGCAGCATCACCAGCAGCGGATTGAGCGCCTGCATCTGCGCCGGGTGGAACCAGTCCGGCGCGGCCATGGCATTGCCCTGCAGCACCCAGGTCGAGGCCTTCTGGTCGAACAGCGAAAAGAACGGCGTGGTCAGCGCGAAGATCACCAGCACGCGCAGCACGTTGCGCGCGCCGTCCACCGCCGCATCCGCATGCCGCCCGCGCGAGCGCTCCAGCTGCAGCCAGGCGCCGCCGCCGACGCCGCCGATCAGCGCCACGATGGCCAGGCACAGCGCGATCACGAAACCCAGCGAGGGCGCCATGGTCAAGGCAGCCAGCGCGGCGAGCACACCCGCGCCGGCCAGCCACAGGCCCGGCCGCGCCTGCCCCGGCGCCTGCGCGAGCAGCGCCGTGCGCACCACGCGGGTGAACGCGTCCGGATCGGGCGGCGACGGCGGCACCATCACGTAGCGGTGGCGGCCCAGCCACAGCACGAACGTGGCCGCCAGCATCAGCGCGCCGGGAATGCCGAACGCCACCGCCGCGCCGAAGTGGCGCAGGAACATCGGCGCCAGCAGCGAGGCGAAGAACGAGCCGAAATTGATGATCCAGTAGAAGGCGTCGAACACCGGCTTGGCCAGATGCTTGTTGGCGCTGTCGAACTGGTCGCCGACGAACGAGGCCACCAGCGGCTTGATCCCGCCCGCGCCCAGCGCGATCAGGCCGAGGCCGACGTAGAAGCCGGTGGGATGGTGCTCGAACAGCGCCAGGCACAGATGCCCCAGGCAGTACACGAGGCTCATCCACAGCACCGTGTGGTACTTGCCGAAGAAGCGGTCGGCCAGCCAGCCGCCGAGCAGCGGAAAGAAGTACACGCCGATCACGAAGGTGTGGAACACGTCCTTGGCCGCGCCCGGCCGCTCGGCTTCCGGCAGCTGCAGCAGCAGCGAGGTGATCAGGAACGGGGTGAGGATGTTGCGCATCCCGTAGAAGGAAAAGCGCTCGCAGCCCTCGTTGCCGATGATGAAGGGGATCTGCCGCGGCAGGCGGCCGCGCGCGGTGGAAGGGGCGGCGCTCATGCGTGGCTCCAGGGGGACCGGCCAAAGCCTCGAGTGTGCCGCAAGATTTTGCGGACACCAAGCCGATGCGCGTCATTCGGCCCTGTTAAGCTGCGCGCCACCTTACGGCGGCGATGCCCATGCGCTACCTCCAGACCTTCCTGCTGCTGGCCGCGGTGCTCGCCGCCGGCCTGTTGTGGAACCGCCATGCCGCGCGGCCCGTGCGCATGCCCGACCCGCCGGCGCAGTCCGCCGCGGAGCCGGCCCCGGCCGCGCGCCAGCCGCGCATCGCACCGGCCCCGGCCACCGGCCTGCCCTCGTTCCTGCCGTCCGAAGCGCGCGACACGCTGGCCCTGATCGCCCGCGGCGGCCCGTTCCCGAACCGGCAGGACGGCACCGTGTTCGGCAATCGCGAAGGCCTGCTGCCGCAGCAGCCGCGCGGCTATTACCACGAGTACACGGTGGCCACGCCCGGCCTCGGCTATCGCGGTGCGCGCCGGATCATCACTGGCGGTAATCCTCCGGTGGTCTACTACTACACCGACGACCACTACAACTCGTTCCGCGCTTTCGAGGTGCCGCGATGACTCCCCAGGACCACGACATCGACCTGCTCGACCCCGACGCCGGCGGCGTGTTCTTCGTGATCGAGGAAGACCTCGATCCGCTGGGCGCCCAGGGTTCCAGCCAGGGCCTGTTCGTCGCCCGCACCAGCCTCAAGGGCTGCACCGGCAAGGACGAACTGCTGCGCCGCCTGAAAGCCTCCTGGCGCCTGCCCGCCGAATTCGGCGACAACTGGGACGCCCTGGCCGACGCCGTCAACGACCTGGACTGGCTCGAAGGCACCGGCTACCTGCTGCTGTTCGACCACGCCGACGACCTGCGCGAAGCCAGCGAAGAAGACTTCGACATCCTGCTGGACATCCTCGACGAAGCCGCCGAGACCTGGCAGGAAGACAGCAAACCGTTCTTCGCTTTCTTCGCCATGCCCGAAAGCGCCTTCAACGACCCGGATTTCTGATGCAGTCCATCGATTTCGACCTCGACGACCGCCACGAGCACGTCGAACTCAACCAGCTCCTGAAACTGACCGGCCTGTGCGACAGCGGCGGCGCCGGCAAGGCGATCGTGGCCAGCGGCGCGGTATACGTCGACGGGCAGCAGGAACTGCGCAAGACCTGCAAGATCCACGCGGGCCAGGTCGTCGAGATCGACGACATCCGCATTCGCGTGAAGCGCGCGCCGTAAAGCACGCCCGAACAAACTCCGCCGCGAGCCCCGCCCCCTCACCCTGCCCTCTCCCCGGAGGGGAGAGGGGTGATGGCGTGAGGTAAGCAGGAACGAAGAACAAAAGCTGGCCTCAGTCCCTGAACATCCTCTTCGCCACGGCACGTTGAAGCACCCGCTACGTAAACGCACTGCCGTTTCGTGTAGACCCAGGTTAATCAGACTACCGCAGCCGCCCACTGCTCCTTCTAGTCGCGTCGCGAGCCGTTGCTCTAAGGCTATTTCTCTTTGGTTACTTTCTCTTTGAGCCAGCAAAGAGAAAGTGACCCGGGCGCCGGCAGGCGTCCGGAATGCCCGCTGCATAAGCGGCCCATTCGCGATAACGCGAAAACCAAGCGATACAGTTACTGGATCCCGGCCTACGCCGGGATGACGAGCAAAGAGGCCTACGCCGACACGCCAGGCGAAGGAAGCGGCATCGCATCAATCCGCGCCCGCAGATGCGTCACCTGCGGCACCCGCAACAGAAACTCGCGCTCCAGAACCTCAAGGATCTCCTCCGTATCGGTAAGCGTGCGCCGCACAGTCTCCCCACCCAACGTATGCACAGCGAAATCGCGACCACGCAAAGTCAACCTCCGCCCCGCCTCAGTACGCGCAACATTCAACCCATGCAAAAAATGCGACTCCGGAAACGTCGACGTATAGTGATTAGCCACCACATAATCGACATCATCCTTCGCCTGCAGATCGAAGCGATACAGCGTCTGCCACACCCCCCGCACCAGCGCCTGCATGCGCCAAATGCCCCCCTGCTCCAGCAGCCGATACGGCTCATGCGTACTCGCCTGCTCCACCAGCGGCACCAGCCTCAACGCCCCCGGCAACACCATCCCCCCGAACCCCACATCGGCCAGCCAGCTCTCGCCATCGATCTCGATGCGCAGCAGCATATGGCTCTGCGCGGTGACGTCATCGTCGTCACGCTGCCATAGCACGCGGGCGATCAGCCCCTGCACCGCATAGCCGATCGCACGCAGCACTTCGCGGAACACGAAATTCTGCTCGAAGCAGTACCCGCCGCGCCCGAACTCGACCAGCTTGCGCTCCAGCCGCCGCCGCTCCAGCACCACCGGAATACCCAGGAACGGATCGAGATTCTCGAACGGAATCGCCGCCACGTGCGCCACCGCCAGGGCACGCAAGGTCGCCGCATCGGGCTTCGCCTCCCCCTGGAAACCGATGCGCCGCAGATAGGCCGGCAGGTCGATGGCGTAGCTCATGGAAAACACCTTGGGGGGGTAGGCTGGGGAGGCGGCACCATAGCACCGCGGCCGGAGGTAACCCCGTGCCATTCGTGGGCGAAAACAGTTCGAACGGCGCCGCCCCGCGCGCCGCCCCTTTCGATCGATGGAGCCTCGCACCATGCGTACCCGCCTGCCCCGCCTCCGCCTGCTCGCCGGCCTGATGCTGGCCGCCGGCACCACCGCCTGCGGCGTCGTTGCCGCCGACAGCGCACCCGTCGCCGCACCGGCGCCCACCGTCGATGCCGCGCCCGCCCAGGGCGAGCAGATCGCCGTATTCGCCGGCGGCTGTTTCTGGGGCGTCGAATCGGTGTTCGAGCACGTCAAGGGCGTGAAGAAGGTCTGGTCCGGCTATGCCGGCGGCCAGGCCGCCACGGCCAGCTACGAGCAGGTCTCCGGCGGCAACACCGGCCATGCCGAATCGGTCAAGGTGGTGTACGACCCGGCCAAGGTCAGCTACGGCAAGCTGCTGCAGGTGTTCTTCTCGGTCGCCACCGACCCGACCCAGCTCAACCGCCAGGGCCCGGACACCGGCACGCAGTACCGCTCGGTGATCTTCTACGGCAACGACGAGCAGAAGCGCGTAGCCAGCGCCTATATCGCCCAGCTCGACCAGGCCCACGTGTTCCGCGCCCCCATCGTCACCCAGGTCGCGCCGCTGAAGGCCTTCTACATGGCCGAGGCCTACCACCAGGATTTCGCGCGGCTGCATCCGGACTATCCGTACATCGTGATCAACGATGCGCCGAAGGTGCGCCACCTGAAGGAGCTGTTCCCGGCGGAGTACAAGCCGGACGAAAGCGTCGTGGACGTGCAGTTGCACTGAGACGGACGGCGTGGCGGCGTAGGATGGGGTGAGCCGCAGGCGAACCCCAACGTTGCCGCACAGTTGGGGTTCGCCTGCGGCTCACCCCAACCTACGCACTACGCACAGGCATCCTCAACGCTGCTTCGGCGGCACCAGCCGCAGCTTCGCGGGCTTCGGGCTGCGCACCAGCTGGCGTGCGATCTCCTCGGCCGCTTCGGGGCGCGAGTAATAAAAGCCCTGGCCTTCGGCGCAGCCGGCCTTGAGCAGGAACTCGTGCTGCTCCTTGGTCTCGATGCCTTCGGCGATGGGCCGCAGGCCCAGGCTGCGCGCGATGGCGAGCATCGCCTCGGTGATCGCGGCGTTGTTGGAATCCTGCGGCAGGCCGTTGATGAAGGAGCGGTCGATCTTCAAAAAGGCGATGGCCGACAGCTTCAGATAGGCCAGCGACGAATAGCCGGTGCCGAAGTCGTCGATCGCCACACCCACGCCCAGCGCGTGCAAGGCGTGCATGGTGCGGTCGGTCTGTTCGCCCAGTCGCAGGATCGCGCTCTCGGTGATCTCTACCAGCAGGCGCTTGCCGTCCAGCTGTTCGGCATCCAGCGCCGCGCTGAGGCGCTCGATGAAAGTGCGGTGGCCGAAGGTGCTGGCCGAGACGTTGATCGCCATGCGCAGCGGCGGCAGGTGCGCCTGGTCCCAGCGGCGCACCTGGGCGCAGGCTTCGCGCATCACCCATTCGTCGATCTGGCGGATGAGACCCAGGCTTTCCGCCATCGGGATGAATTCGTCCGGCAGCAGCACGCCGCGTTCCGGATGGCGCCAGCGCAGCAGCGCCTCCACCGCCACGATGCGGCTGGTGCGCAGCTCCACGTTCGGCTGGTAGACCAGGTACAGCTCGCCGCGCACCAGGGCCTGGCGCAGGTCCACGCCCAGCATCAGGCGGCGGCGCGCGTCGGCATGCATCAGCGGCGTGTAGAAGCGGAACGCATTGCGCTCCTCGGTCTTGGCCACGTACATGGCTGCGTCGGCATTGGTGATCAGGGTGATCGGGTCGCCGCCGTCCAGCGGGAAGCCGGCGATGCCGATGCTGGCGCTGAGCGCGATCTCGTAGTCGCCCACCAGCACCGGCTCGGCCAGCGAGGACAGCAGGCGCGTGGCCATGGTGCGCGCGTCTTCGCGGGTGGGCAGGCGGCCCAGCAGCACGGTGAACTCGTCGCCGCCGATGCGCCCGGCCACGTCGTGCGGACCCAGCGCGCGGTCGATGCGCTCGGCCACCTTCACCAGCAGGCTGTCGCCGATCGCGTGGCTGTAGCTGTCGTTGACTACCTTGAAGGCGTCCAGGTCCACGAACAGCACCGCCACCGCATTGCGGCCGTGGGTGGCGCCGAGGATGGCGTGCTCGCACAGGCGCTCGAACTCGGCGCGGTTGACCAGGCCGGTGAGCGGGTCGTGCGTGGCCAGGTGTTCCAGGCGCAGGCGGTCGGCCTTGATCGCGGTGATGTCGGTCAGCACCGCCACGTAGTGCTGCACGCGGCCGTAGGTGTCGCGGATGGCGCTGATGCTGAGCAGTTCCGGATAGCTGCTGCCGTCCTGCCGCCGGCTGGACACTTCGCCCTTCCAGTTGCCGCCGTTGGCGACGGTGTCCCAGATCGAAGCCGGCAGCGGCGAGCCGTCGAGCTGGGTGCGCGTCTCGTCGAAGCGCCGCGTGCGCACGGCATCGGCGTCATAGCCGGTGATGCGGGTAAAGGCAGTGTTGACCGTGGTGATGCGGCGCTCGGCGTCGGCGATCACCACGCCCTCGGCGATGCCGGCCAGCGCTTCGGAGGCGATGCGCCGCTCGTGCTCCATCGACAGCCGCTCGGACACGTCGCTGATGATCGCCTGCCGCACGAAGCGCTCGCCCCACAGCGCCAGCGCGCTCTGCGTTTCCACCGGGCGCGCCTCGCCGGCGGCATCGCGCAGCAGGGCGACGTTGCTGTCCTGCGGCGCCTCGCCGGAGGCGAACAGGCGCGCGAACGACTCGCCCAGCAGTTCGTCCGGGCCGCGCCCGGTCCAGCGCGCGGCGGTGCGGTTGGCGTCGAGGATCTGCCCGGAGGACTCGTCCACCATCACGATGGCCGAGGCGGCGCTGTCGAACAGCAGCCGGTAGCGTTCCTCGGTGCCGCGGATGCCGGCCAGGATGCGGCGCGCCATGCGCAGCCACAGCAGTCCGGCCACCAGGGTGATCAGGGCCACGCTGGCGAACAGCACCCGGCCCATCCAGGTGGCGCCGTTGGCGATGTGCAGCGAGAAGCTGCTGCTGCGCGGCTCGATGAAATCGTTGAGCTGGTGGATGCGGTCGCGCTGCCGCGCCAGCTCGGCCGGGGCCAGCGCGCCGGCGGCGTAACTGCGTTCGAGTTCGCCGGCGATCACGTTCAGTTCGGCGATCTGGCCGTCCACCGAATGCCAGTCGGCGAGCGCCTCGCGCATATGCGGGGCGGCGGAGAAATACTGCAGGATGAAAACCATGCCGGGGATCGCCGAGGGGATCACCCCGCCGCGGCGGAAGGCCTCGATCACTTCGGCCCGGTCGAAGTCGCCGCTGTCGATCTTGTCGCGCGCATAGCGGTCGGTCACCAGCACCGCGTAGTTGCGGCGGAAACCCTGCAGGTAGACCGGATCGCCCTTGGTGGCGTAGTTCTCCAGGTCCACCACCGCCTGCTTCTGCGCCTTGGACCAAAGACTCTCGCCGTTGAGAAAACCGGCGAGAGTCACCTGGAGCTGCAAGGCTCCCCATGTAAGGGCGAGGACCAGCCCGAGCATTGCCGCCAGTGCGTAGGCCAGCGGCAGCAGCCTTTGCAGCAATGGTCTTCGCAAGCCAGTACGAGCGTTACGCATAGCGTCCCGTGTCCTCATTCAAGCCGACATCCACTGCCTGCGATGCGTCCCGCCCGGCAAACGCGTTGCGTCAGGCTGCGGCTTCACTGACTGACCACGGATCCTGGCGCACGTCCAGGCAGCGGTCCAAGGTGATCTGCATGCTGACGTAGCTGCGTCGCACGCATTCCCCCAGATAAGCCACCTCGGCCGGCGTCGGCGCCGTCCCCATTAGCGTACACACAATTTCGAGCGCTTCCCAAGGATGAGTATCGTCGTAGGCCGCGTGAAGTTGGAGCCAACGCAAACCCTTGCCCCGGGTCTCGGTCGCAAAGGCCTCCTTGTAGGGACTCTCGAACACCTTCTGGGACCACTCCCCGGTTGCACCTTCCACCGCGTAATTGGTGGCGATCATGCCGGCGGCGAGGGAAGCCTTGGTGCTCACCTGTTCGCACCAGTCGGGCAAGGCTCCCGTGCCATGGGGCGGCAACCCGTGCAGGACCTCGTCGCGGCTGATCCCCGCGGCTTCGGCCCAATCCAGCCAGTACTCGGCGTGGTTCTGCTCCACGCGGATGTTCCGCACCAGCCAGCGCCGGGCCAGGTTGTCGCCCTGGGTCCGGCCGTACTGGGTCTTCAGCAGGTTCAGCGCCATGTAGGCCGGGAAACGCTCGATGACGGGCCAGATCCCCACCATGAAGTCTCGCGTGGAGGCAGCGTGAAGACGACTGTTCATCATCAGCTCCCATACCTCGTGGTCCACCACCGTGCGCTTGGTCTCCTCGGCAGCGTGGACGATGTCCTGCGCCCAGTGCGGATAGCTGCTCAGCTCGGTCAGCGCGCCAGTGCGTTCGAATTGCGTAGTCATGATGCGATCTCCAGTGTTTTGACTGACGTCGGCCGAATGGCCGACGCCCCGGCGCCAGAAAGGTGCCGGAGATCACATAATCTTCGGACTGGAGGTGGCAGGACATGGAAAATCGTCCGGCCCTTCGGGGTAGGGCTATTGGCCGGGTGACGATTGGGGGGACGGGGAACAGGGAACAGGGAACGTGCGGGTTGTAGTGGAAGCGAAGCTTGCGATCCTTCCCCCCGTTCCCCGTTCCCCGTTCCCCGCTCTCAAAGCATCGGCAGCTTCAGCCCCTGCTCCTTCGCGCACTGCACGGCGATGTCGTAGCCGGCGTCCGCATGGCGCATCACGCCGGTGCCGGGGTCGTTCCACAGCACGCGGGCGAGGCGCCGGTCCGCCGCCTCGCTGCCGTCGCACACGATCACCACGCCGGAATGCTGCGAATAGCCCATGCCCACGCCGCCGCCATGGTGCAGCGACACCCAGGTGGCGCCGCCGGCTACGTTGAGCATGGCGTTGAGCAGCGGCCAGTCGGACACGGCATCGCTGCCGTCGCGCATGGCTTCGGTCTCGCGGTTGGGGCTGGCGACCGAGCCGGAGTCCAGGTGATCGCGGCCGATCACCACCGGCGCCTTCAGCTCGCCCTTGCGCACCATCTCGTTGAAGGCCAGGCCCAGCTTGTGGCGCAGGCCCAGGCCGACCCAGCAGATGCGCGCCGGCAGGCCCTGGAAGCTGATGCGCTCGCGCGCCATGTCCAGCCAGCGGTGCAGGTGCGGATCGTCCGGAATCAGTTCCTTCACCTTGGCGTCGGTCTTGTAGATGTCTTCCGGATCGCCCGACAGCGCCACCCAGCGGAACGGACCCACGCCGCGGCAGAACAGCGGGCGCACATAGGCCGGCACGAAGCCGGGGAATTCGAAGGCGTCGGCGCAGCCTTCGTCCTTGGCCATCTGGCGGATGTTGTTGCCGTAGTCGAAGGTGGGAATGCCGGCGCGCTGGAACGCCAGCATCGCTTCCACGTGCGTGCGCATGGAGTGCTTGGCCGCCTTGGCGGTGCCGGCCGGATCGCTCTTGCGGCGCTCGAACCACTGCTCCACCGTCCAGCCGCTGGGCAGATAGCCATTGACCGGGTCGTGCGCGCTGGTCTGGTCGGTGACCGCGTCCGGCTTCACGCCGCGGCGCACCAGTTCCGGCAATACGTCGGCCGCATTGCCGAGCAGCGCGATCGACTTCGCTTCGCCGGCGGCGGTGTACTTCGCGATGCGCGCCAGCGCGTCGTCCAGGTCGGTGGCCTGCTCGTCCACGTAGCGCGTCTTCAGGCGGAAATCGATGCGGCTCTGCTGGCACTCGATATTCAGCGAACATGCGCCGGCGAGCGACGCCGCCAGCGGCTGCGCGCCGCCCATGCCGCCCAGGCCCGCGGTGAGGATCCACTTGCCCTTGAGGCTGCCGCCGTAGTGCTGGCGGCCCATCTCCACGAAGGTCTCGTAGGTGCCCTGCACGATGCCCTGCGAGCCGATGTAGATCCACGAGCCGGCGGTCATCTGGCCGTACATCATCAAGCCCTTCTTATCGAGCTCGTTGAAGTGCTCCCAGTTCGCCCAGGCCGGCACCAGGTTGGAATTGGCCAGCAGCACGCGCGGCGCATCCGGGTGGCTGGGGAACACGCCGACCGGCTTGCCGGACTGGATCAGCAAGGTCTCGTCGTCGTTCAGTTCGCGCAGCGCGCGCAGGATCGCGTCGAAGCATTCCCAGTTGCGCGCGGCGCGGCCGATGCCGCCGTACACCACCAGCTCGGCCGGGTTTTCCGCCACCTCCGGGTCGAGGTTGTTTTGCAGCATGCGGAACGGCGCCTCGGTGAGCCAGCTCTTGCAGCTCAGCTCGCCGCCGCGCGGCGCGCGGATGGTGCGGGTGGTGTCGATACGCGTCGGGGCGTTCATGGGAAATCCTGGCCTGCGGGGGGAAACGTCGATTATGGGCGCGGGTTTTCGGGACCGCCAACTGCACTGCGGCAAAACCGTCCGTTTGGCCGATTGTGGCGGTATCCGCGGCGGGACCAGACTTTGCGCGGGGGAAGCCGGGCCATGGCCGCGTCGCGGCTCGAACGGGAGGGTCCCATGTACGCGACACGCACCATCTACCTCGCGGCGCTGATCGCCGCCCTGCTGGTCACGGCAAGCGCGAATGCCGCCGACAAGGCCGCGCCGAAGAAGGCGCCAAGCGATGCGGAACTGATCGCCAGCGCGATGCGCGCCGCGCCGCCGGGCGTGGCCAAGGGCGCCACCATCATCGCGATGAACGCGGACGGCAGCGCGCGCATGCTGCGCAAGGGCACGAACGACTACACCTGCATGCCGGACAACCCGGAAACGCCTGGGCCGGATCCGATGTGCATGGACAAGAACGCGATGGAATGGGCGCAGGCGTGGATGAGCCACAAGCCGCCGCCGGCCGGCAAGATGGGCGTGATGTACATGCTGTCGGGCGGCACGGATGCGAGCAACACGGATCCGTATGCGACGAAACCCGACGCGAGCAACCACTGGATCAAGACCGGCCCGCACATCATGGTGGTGGGCGCGGACGCGGCGTTCTACGACGCGTATCCGAAAGGCGCGGATCCGGATACGTCGGCGCCGTATGTGATGTGGGCGGGGACGCCGTATCAGCATCTGATGGCGCCGGTGAAATAGCTCCGCTTTGCCCCCTCTCCCCTCCGGGGAGAGGGCCGGGGTGAGGGGGACCTACGGAGCAGTGAAGCGGAAGCATAGAAGCGCGCGACGCTTCGTCGAACGTCCACCGCGAGCACCCGCCCCTCATCTGCCTGCCGGCATCTTCTCCCCGAAGGGGAGAAGAGTTTTCATAGCCGCTCTATTGATGTCCGAAAACGGCGAGTCCCCCGCCGCCCGCGGTGCTAGCCTGCATGCATGGCCACCGTCCCCGCCCCCAGCGCGCCCCTCCCCGACCGCCTCTGCGAACAAGCCCGCCTCAGCCGCGATGCGCGCTTCGACGGGCTGTTCTTCACCGCCGTCACCAGCACGCGCATCTATTGCCGCCCGGTCTGCCCGGCGCCGTCGCCGAAACCGGAGAACATCCGCTACTACGCCAGCGCCGCGGCGGCGGAAGCGGCCGGTTTCCGCCCCTGCCTGCGCTGCCGGCCGGAGCTGGCGCCGGGCAACGACAGCTGGCAGCGCGGCGACCACGTGATCGCACGCGCGCTGAAGCTGATGGAACAAGGCGTGCTGGAAGACGATTCGCTGGAAGACATGGCGCAGCGATTGGGCGTGGGCGCGCGCCAGCTGCGCCGCGTATTCGTCGAGCGCCTGGGCGCGCCGCCGATCAGCGTGCACACCACGCGCCGCCTGCTGTTCGCGAAGCAGCTGCTGACCGAGACCGACCTTCCGGTAACCGACGTCGCGCTCGCATCCGGCTTCCGCAGCCTGCGCCGCTTCAACGCAGCGTTCCAGCAGGCGAACCGGATGCCGCCGCGCGAACTGCGCCGCCATCCGGCGAAGGCGGCGGACGGCGGCCTGGCGCTGCGCCTCAACTACCGGCCGCCGTACGACTTCGAGGCGATCCTGGCGTTCCTGCGCACGCGTGCGCTGCCGGGTGTGGAGCAGGTGGACGAGCGCAGCTATGCGCGCGTGTTCGGTCCGGCGGATGCGCCCGGCTGGCTGCGCCTGAGCGCGTGGCCGAACGGCGAGCACGCGCTGAAACTGGAACTGCAGTGCCCGCAGCCGGCGCGCATGCTCGGCGTGGTGTCGAAGCTGCGGCGCATGTTCGACCTGGATGCGGACCCGCAGGCGATCGGCGCGGTGATGCATGCCGGCGGCGTGCTGAAGCCGCTGCACCAGCGCCGCCCCGGCCTGCGCCTGCCGGGCGGCTGGGACGGTTTCGAGATCGCGGTGCGGGCGATTCTCGGCCAGCAGGTGAGCGTGGCGGCGGCGCGCACGCTGGCTACGCGCATCGTGCAGCGCTGGGGCACGCCGGTGGCGGGCATCGTGGCGCCGGGGCTGGAGCGCCTGTTTCCGGGGCCGGAGATCCTGGTCGACGTGGACCTGCGCGAAGTGGGCCTCACTACGGCGCGCGCCAATACCGTACAAGGCGTGGCGCGCGCGCTGCTGGACGGGCGCATCGATTTCCGCAGCGAACAGCCGCTGGATGCGTTCGTGGCGAGCTGGGTGGAGCTGGCCGGCATCGGCGAATGGACCGCGCACTACATGGCGATGCGCGCGCTCAGCCATCCGGATGCGTTCCCCGCCGCGGACCTGATCCTGCGCCGCGCCGCCGCCGGCGACGGCGCGGAACTGAGCACGAAAGCGCTCACCGCGCTGGCCGAAGACTGGCGCCCCTGGCGCGCCTATGCGGTGATGCATCTGTGGCGCGCCGCCACCGACGCGGCCGAACGTGCCAGACCGAAGGCAAAGAACGCATGAGCGAGACGATCTGGTACGACGTGCTGCCCACCCCGATCGGCCAGCTGCTGCTGGTGGCGGATGCGCAGGGGTTGCGCGAGGTGTGGTTCGAGACCGGCCGGCAGCGCAAGTCGCCGCAGCCGGCATGGGTGCATGCCGCCAGGCCGCTGGCCCAGGCGCGCCGCCAGCTGGAGGAATACTTCGCCGGCGAACGCACGTCCTTCGAACTGAAGCTGCATCCCGTCGGCACGCCGTTCCAGCTCGCGGTGTGGGAAGAACTGGGGCGCATCCCCTATGGCGTGACGATCAGCTACGCGGAACTGGCACGGCGCATCGGCCAGCCCGCGGCAATGCGCGCGGTGGGCGCGGCGAACGGGCGCAATCCGATCCCGATCATCCTGCCCTGCCACCGCGTGATCGGCAGCAACGGCAGCCTCACCGGCTTCGGCGGCGGGCTGCCGACCAAGCGTTTCCTGCTGTCGATGGAAGACCGCGTTGCGCACGGTGACCTGTTCGCGCTGCCGTAGGCTGGGGTGAGCGCCAGCGAACCCCAACGGGCACCGCACGACATGGCCAGGCACTTTAGCGTTGGGGTTCGCTGGCGCTCACCCCAAGCTACGCGCTGCGCGCTCAGCGCTGCGGCTGGTTCTGCGGCTGCGCCTGCGGCGCGGGATGCAGCTGATCGAGCGCGGACGGCGGCGGCTTCTTCGCCGTCGACGACGGCCGCACCGGCTGCGGCAGCACCAGCGGCGCGCTGGACGACGCGGCGCGGTACTGGTCCACGGCCGCGCGCTGGCGCGCATCGAAGCGGTCCTGCTGGGCCTGGCTGGACAAGTCCAGCCCCTGCGCCGCGGCGGGGTTGTTCGCCTGCGCCTGGCGCACCGCCGCCGCATTGAGCTGGCGCTGCTGCTCCTGCAGCTGGCTGGTGCGCAGCTTGTCCTGCAGGATCGCCTGCTGGTTCGCCTGCTGCGCATTGATGGCGTTGTAGTTGGGCTGGTAAGTGGGCTGCTGCGCCTGCTGGCGCTGCTGCTGTTGCTGTTGCGCGGCGGCCGGCGCCGCGGCGGCCAGCACCGCCAGTCCGAGCAGGGCCGGCCGGACAAGACGCTGTATGGACAGAGATGTAATGGTCATACGAGTGCGCCATCATGGTGGGATTGCCTGGAACATCGTATGGACTCGCGTATGAAAATCCTGTTTCGCCTGCTGCTCTGCTCCGTTGCCGCATTCAGCGCCGGGTGTGCCACCCATCCCCCGGCTAAACCCGCGCCGGTGGTCAAGGCCGCGCCGGCCCCGCTGCTGCTGATCTCGATCGACGGCTTCCGCGCCGACTACATCCAGCGCGGCCTCAGCCCCACCCTCGCCGCGCTGGCCCACGAAGGCGTGCGCGCCCAGGCGATGCAGCCGTCGTTTCCGTCGCTGACCTTCCCGAACCACTACACCATCGTCACCGGCCTGCGCCCGGACCATCACGGCATGGTCAACAACACCATGTTCGACCCGGAGCTGGGCGAGTTCTCGCTGAGCAACCGCGCCGCCGGCGCCGACGGCCGCTGGTGGGCCCAGGGCACGCCGATCTGGGAAACCGCCGGCCGCCAGGGCCTGAAGACCGCCACCATGTTCTGGCCCGGCAGCGAAGCGCCGATCCACGACTACCGCCCCGACCACTGGCTGCCCTACGACGGCGCCATGTCGCCGGAGCAGCGCGTGGACACCGTGCTGAGCTGGCTGGACCTGCCGGCCGGCGAGCGCCCGACCTTCCTCACCCTGTACTTCGACGACGTCGACCATGCCGGCCACGGCTACGGCCCGGATTCGAAGCAGGTGAACGAATCCATCGCCAAGGTCGACGGCGCGCTCGCCCACCTGGTCGACGGCCTGAAACAGCGCGGCCTGCTCGACCGCATCAATATGATCGTGGTGTCCGACCACGGCATGGCCAGCGTGCCGGCCAAGCACAACGTGATGGTGGACAAGCTGGTGCCGCTGAACCAGGTGCAGGTGGTGAGCCTGGGCGTGCTGGCCGGCTTCAACGCCAAGCCGGGCCATGACTTCGCCAAGATCGAGGCGAAGCTGGAGAAGCCGCAGCAGCACATGCAGTGCTGGGACAAGACCCGCATCCCCGCGCGCCTGGCCTACGGCAAGAACCCGCGCGTGCCGCAGCTGGTGTGCCTGGCCGACGTAGGCTGGCGCGTGACCACCAGCGACTACGTGGCCAAGAAGCTCAAGAAGGGCGACAAGCTGAGCCTGGGCGAGCACGGCTACGACAATGCCGACCCGACCATGCAGGCGCTGTTCGTCGCGCGCGGCCCGGCGTTCCGCCAGGACACCGTGCTGCCGGCGATCTCGAACGTGGACGTGTATCCGCTGATGACGCAGCTGCTGGGTGTGACGCCGGTGCAGAACGACGGCGATGCGCAGGCGCTGAAGGCTGCGCTGAAGCCATAACGCCTGTCGTAGGTTGGGGTGAGCCGCAGGCAAACCCCAACATCAAGGCCTCGCACTGTTGGGGTTACTGGCTGCATCAGCAGCCAGCCCTTTGGGCCATCCGCTACGCGGATGTTCGCTACGGCATCCTGCCTTCGCAGTCGCCTGCGGCTCACCCCAACCTGCGCCAAAGCGATCAAAGCTCCGCCAGCGGCGGCTCGTCGCCCTTCGACGGCGGCCCCGGCAACGGCGCCAGATGGCGCAGCCGCCACGCGATCAGCAGCCCCGCCAGCACCAGCGCGCCGACAAAGGCCGCCACGCCGTTCCAGCCATGGGACGCATAGAACAGCCCGCCGCCCGCACCGGCCACGCTGGAACCCATGTAGTAGGCGAACAGATACATCGACGACGCCTGCGCCTTGGCCAGGCCCGCGCGGCGCCCCACCCAGCTGCTGGCGATCGAGTGCCCGCCGAAGAAACCGAAGGTAATCGCCACGATGCCCAGCACGATCAGCGCCAGCGGCGCGGCCAGGGTCAGCAGCACGCCGGCCAGCATCAGCGCGAAGGCGGTCCACAGCACTTTGCGCCGCCCCAGCTTGCCGGCCAGGTGTCCCATCCAGGCCGAGCTGAACGTACCGATCAGATAGACGCTGAAAATCAGCCCTACTACCGCCTGGCTCAGCCCGTACGGCGGCGCCAGCAAGCGATAGCCGATGAAGTTGTAGACAGTGACGAACGCGCCCAGCAGCAAAAAGCCCTCGGCGAACAGCCACGGCAGGCCCGCGTCGCGGAATGCGCCGGCAAAGCGCTGCCGCAGGGCTTTCCAGTGAAACGGCTGCACCGTGAAATGCCGCGACGGCGGCAGGCTGCGCCAGAACACCAACCCCGCCAGCAGGCCGATCGCGCCGACCGCGCCGACGCCCGCGCGCCAGCCGACGAAGTCGGCCATCACGCCGGCCACCAGGCGTCCGCCCATGCCGCCGAGCGCATTGCCGCTGATGTACAGGCCCATCCCCAGGCCGATCGAATCCGGATGCATCTCTTCGCTGAGATACGTCATCGCCACCGCGGGCAGTCCGCTAAGAGTGAGCCCGAGCAAGGTGCGCAGCACCAGCAGCATGGGCCAGTCGCGCACCATCGCGGTGGCGATGACCAGCAGCGAGGAGGTGAGCAGCGACACCGTCATCACCGACTTGCGGCCCCAGGCATCGGACACCGCGCCGGCCACCAGCATCGCGACCGCCAGCACGCCGGTGGTGACCGACAGCGACAGCGCCGCGCCGGCCGCGCTCACGCCGAAGTCCTTGCTGAACTCCGGCATCAGCGGCTGCACGCAATACAGCAGGCCGAAGGTGGCGATGCCCGCGGCGAACAGGGCGAAATTGGTGCGCCGGAACAGCGGCGTGCCGTGGCGGATGAACTCCTCGCCCGCGCGGTTCGCGGCGGCCTGGGCTTGCATAAAGATCCTTGGCGGCGCACCGGGGGACTGGTGCGTCCGTCAAGGATAGAGCCATCGTGCGGTGCGATCGACCGGACTTATTCCAGCCGCAGCAGCCAGCCCTTGCCCGGCTCGACCGGAATCGCGTCGCCCGGCTTGAACGTCGCCGCCGGCTGGAAACCCGGGATCGCCGGCGCCACCAGTTTCGCCTTGGCCGGATTCAGGCCCAGCGCCTTCCAGTCGATGGCGAGCTTCGCCTCGGTCCGCTCCGGCGCCCACGAGGCCAGCGCCACCAGGGTGCCCTGCCCTTTGCGCACGTAGCTGGTGGCGAGCACGTCGTCGCGGCCGGTCTTGACCGGCGCATCGTGCACCCACCAGCCGATCATCTCCGCCTTGGCGATGCCGACGTCGTCCCACAGCTTCCACAGCGGACGCGGATCGCTCTTGGGCGACCAGCCCAGCCGGCTGGTCATGCCGAACACCATGCCGCGCCACGGGTTGCCGTCGTTCTGCAGCATCTCGCCCATCAGGCCGTAGGGAATGCCGGAGATCTCGGTCAGCCAGTACGCCGGCGTGCTCTTCTCGTAGTCGAAGTATTCGCCGAACCACAGGCGGTCGATGTAGGGGAACAGCTCCATGTACAGCAGCGAGCTGTTGATATAGCCGTCGCGCGGGTTGTACTGGTTGGCCGAATGCAGGTCGATCAGCGGATCCTGCCGGCGTGCCTGCAGCACCTTGCGCACGCGCTTCATGGTGGTGCGGTCGTAGGCGACGTCGTCCAGATACAGCCCGTCGATGCCTTCGTTGCGCGCCAGCCAGTCCAGGCCCTCGATGTAGTAGTTGTGCCAGCGGCTCTGTCCGGCATTGATCACCGCCGCGTCGCGGTTTTCCGGCACGTGCCAGGCGGGGATGTAATCGCCGTCCAGGTGTTCCTGCAGCCAGGAGAAGCCGCCGCCCTTGCCGGCGCTGATCACCTCGTGGCCCAGCGATTCGAGCATGGGCAGCTCGGGCGCGCGGTCGGACAGCTCGCGGATGGTGTCGTAGATCTTCACCCGCATGCCGCGCTGGTGGGCCGCATCGATGTATCTGCGCATCGCCTCGGCTTCCAGGAACGGATAGTTGATCCACGGATTGATCGGCGTGGCGTGATGGATGTTCACCACGTTCGCGCCGTCGGCCTTGATCGCGTCGAGGTCGCCGTACTTGTGGAAGAAGCGCTCGCCGAACTGCTGGGCCGGCTGGATGGTCTTGAACGGCGTCACGCGCAGGACCACGTCGTAGCGCAGCGTCTGCCCCGCCTTGAGCGTGCGCGAGCCGCTGAAGGCGCGCACCAGGTAGCGCTCCTTGCCGCGCTCCAGGTCGATGCCGCCCTGCCCGCCATTGTCCCAGGACTGCGGAATGCGCAGCGGCTGCTGCTGGTAGAAGTTGGTGTTGAGCGGGCGCAGGTAGTGCTCGTCGCGCAGGTGGAATTCCAGGCCGGCGTTGACCGCGCCGATCCACGCGCCGTCCTGGTTGTTGCGCACGTTCCAGTGCCAGCTGAAACCGGCCGGCGCTTCGCCGCCCTGCTGGCCGAGGCCGAGCTGGTAATGGGCCACCTCGTTGCGCAGCGGCATTTCCAGGCGGATGTCGCCGACCTGGGTTTCCCGGTCGGCCTGCAGCTCGATCGCGTACTGCAGGGTGCCGTCCGCTTCCAGCGAGGCCTTCACTTCACCGCGCAGCGGGCCGGCGTTGCCGGTCACCGTCCAGTGCACCTTGCCGGGTCCGTCGGTCTCCACTTTCGGCATGCCCTTGCCGGCCAGCGCATGCACGCCCGAGCCGTCTTCCACCAGCAACTGCATCGGCGCCTGCAGCAGTGCCTGCGGCTGCCTGGCGAAGCCGGTCATGCGCTCGTCGAAGCGGCTCTGGATCTGTGCGGGCAGGCCGCTGTCGGCGAGCGCGATGTCGCGGCCGAGAATGTCCAGCGTCGCGCCCTTCACGGCGATGGGCGTGAACGGCTTCACTACGGCGTCGTCCTGCGCCAGGGTGGAATCGAGCCAGCGCAGGCGGGTGAGCTTGAACGGATCGTCGTCGCCATGCGCAACCGCCACACCGTCGCCTACCGTGATGGAAAGCGGCACGCGCTGCGCATCCACGCCATCGGCGCCGATGCTCACTTCGCCCTGGTACACGCCGGGCTTGGCGTCCGCGGGAATATCCACGCCCATCCACAAGGGCTGCACGCGGCCCTTCGCCACATCCACGCGCGTGCCGAACGGCTGGCCGGTGTAGTCGATGCCGCGCAGATTGAAGCAGGTCAGCGCGGTGGCGGGGATGACCGCGCCGTCGGGACCGTGCAGGTCGCCGAAGGCCACGCGCACCGCGTTTGCCGGCGCGCGCGCTGCCCACAGGCCGATCTGGAAGCTGAGGTATTCGCCGCGCAGTGCGCTGTCGCTCAAGTCGCCGCCGGGGCCGCGCTGCGCCCACGAAGCCGGCAGCGTGTCGAACATGCGCACGGGATTGGCGCGCGTTTCCGGAAACAGCAGCAGCGGCCCTTCATGCTTCGCCAGCAGCGCGTCGAGTTCGGCCGGCGTGGCGGTGCGTTCCATCTCGGTATATGCATCGAAATCGTCCACCGCTTCGTAGCGCAGCACCTGCGCCTGCGGCAGGCGGTTCCAGGCCGAGGCCTTGCCGAGCTTGCCGGCCCAGGCCGAGTCGGCGATGTCGCGCGCCGCGGCGTAAGTGACCACCGGGTAATTGCTGCGGCCGCCGCCGACATAAGGCTGGTAGTACACCGCGTAGGTGCCGGCCTTCGCAGCCTGGAACACCAGTTCGCCGGATGCGCGGTCGATCTTGCCGGTGACGAGGTTGGCCACCGGCGCACCGTCGGGATCGGCCACGATCACCGCCAGCTTCTCCGGATGCGCATCGCGCCGGCGCCAGGGAATCACTACGTGCACGGCCTCGGCCGGCGCGTCGACCTGCACGAGATAGCGATGATTGCCCAGCTTGGCAGGATCCCAGCGCAGCACGGGCGCGCCGTGTTCGTCCGCATTGGCCACCGGTGCCAGCGCCAGCGACGCTCCCGCCATCATGCAGGCCAGCACTGCCCGCGCGTAGAACTGCCGCATCGTCCACCTCGCCCATGCTGCCAAACGGAAGTGTTTAACCCGATGCATGCGGGCGAGGCAAGTTCCGGACGTCTGGACGGCCGCGATTCAAGCGCCGCGGTCGGTGCGCAATGTGCGCAGTTCCTCATCGTGGCCGGCCGCGCCGCGGCCGCTGATCCAGCCGAACAAGGCGATGCCCGCGACGATCAGCACCGCGCCGCAGGCGGCATAGCCATGCGGCCAGGCCTCGCCCAGCAGCAGGCCGCCGAGCAAGGTGGCGAACAGCAGCTCGGCCGCCTGCATTGCCTCCACCGCGGCCAGCGCGGTGGGTTCGCTGCGCACCATGTCGGTGGCGCGGAAAAACAGCACGGTGGCGATCACACCGGAGGACAGCGCCACGCCGCCGGCCAGCAGCACGTCGCGCCACGACGGCGGGCCGACCGTGGCCCACGCGATGCCGGCGAACAGCAGCCACAGCGGCCAGCTGCACAGCGTCATGCCGAACACGCGCTGCACCGCGCCGAGCCGCGCCTGGCCATGCTCCAGATGCAGCAGCAGCATGCGATTGCCCAGCGGATACGCGAACGCCGACACCACCACCGCGCCGATCGCCAGCCAGTCGCCCGCGCTCAACCGTCCCTGCGCATGCCCCCACTGCAGCGCGAACACGCCGGCCACGATCAACGCGCCGATCGCCAGCGTGCGCCAGGCCAGCCGGCCGCGCGCATCGCGGTAGATCAGCGGCGCCATCAGCGGACCGGCCAGCACGGTGGTCTGGAAGCTGCCGGCGATCAGCCACGACGGCCCGCTGCTGGCGGCCCAGGTCAGCGGCACGCCGAACAGCACGAAGCCCACGCTGCTCCACAGCAGCCAGGTGCGCGGATGGCGGCGCAGTTCCCGCGGCAGCTCGCCCAGCCCGCCCTGCCACGGCAGCACCACGGCGAGGAGCGGCAGGGTGATCAGATAACGCAGGATGCCCGCCCACGCCCAATGCCCGCCGCCGGCGACGAAGCTGCGGTTGAGCACATAGGTCAGCGTGAAGAACAGCGCCGAGCACAGGGCGAGCCCGACGGCGGCGAGAGCATTGGAGCGCATGGGGAACTCAGGACGGGTGGCACGAAGATCGATGTTAGGCGATGCGGCCGGCATGCCGGCGTCTACAGGTTCGCCTGCAGATCGGCCAGCGTGATCATCAGCAGCATCGGGTCGAGCGGCGAAGGATCGAAGCCCACGTGGCAGTAGAACGCGCGCGCCTCGTGGCTGAGCGCATGCACCAGCATGCCGCGGATACCGATCGCATCGGCGGCGTGGCCCATGCGCAGGCAGGCGTCGCGCACCAGGGCGCGCCCCAGGCCCTGGCGCTGCCAGGCCCGATCGACGGCCAGCCGCCCCAGCACCACCACCGGCACCGGGTCGTGCATGTTGCGGCTGAAGCGGCTGGTGGCGAGGTCGCCGGCCACCGCGCTGGACGCCAGCGCGTAGAACGCGGCCACGCGTGCGCCTTCGCAGGCGACGTAGGTGCGCGAAGCACCCGTCGCCTGGTTGCCGGCGGCCCGCCGCCTGAGCCAGCGGTCGAGGCTGTCGACGCCGCAGGCGAAGGGTTCCAGCTGATGGTGCGCGGACAGCGGTTGCGGAGCGGCCAGCGTCACGCCTTGTCCCAGGGGGCCTTGCTGCGCAGGGTCTGGCGCAGGCGTTCGTTGGACTGGGGGGGCGCGTCCAGGCGTTCCAGGAAGGCGGTGTACGCCTCCGGCGTGGCCATGACGACCGCCTGCTCCAGCAGGGCTTCCTCGGCGGCCGTGCGGGCGGCGTCGAGGACGAAGTCGGTGCGGGTCTTACCCCGGACCTGGGCGGCTCGGTCGATCAAGCTGCGGTCCTCCGGTTTGATGCGAAGGTTCAGCGTATCCCGCTTGGCGGAAGGAGCGTCGGGTTTGGTCATGAGTTTCAGACTCCAGGCAAGGCGCCAGCCTACCAGGACGTACTGACAATGTCATTACTTATAGCCCGCCCTTACCCCAGCAGCGGCAAGCTCAGGCGCACTTCCAGCCCACCGCCTTCGGCGTTGCGGGCGCCCGCCTCGCCGCCGTGCACCTGCGCCACCCGGCTGACGATGGCCAGGCCCAGCCCGTGCCCTTCCGCCTTGGGCGCATTGCTGCCGCGGAAGAACGGCCGGAACAGCTGGGACAGCTCCTCCTCCGGCACGCCGGCGCCGTGGTCGCGCACGATCACTTCGGCGTGCCCGTGCTCCGCGCGCACCGCCAGTTCCACGCTGCCGCCTTCGGGGCTGTACTTGAGGGCGTTGCCGAGCAGGTTGTCCAGCGCGCGTTCGAGCAGCTGGCCGCTACCGGAAACCCAGGCCGGCGCCTCGATCGCCGCATTCAGGCGCAGGCCGCGCGCCGAGGTCTCGATCGCCGCCTTGGCCACGCATTCGCGCGCCAGTGCGGCCAGGTCCACCGGTTCGCGCTCCATCCCCGGCAAGCCGCCTTCCAGGCGCGACAGGGCCAGCATCTCGCCGGTCATGCGGTCCAGGCGGACGATCTCGCGCTCGGCCTGGGCGAAGTACGCGTCGGCCTGCTCGCCGTCGCTGCGCCGGGCCAGGTCGAGGATCAGCTGCAGCCGCGCCAGCGGCGAGCGCAGTTCGTGCGAGAGGTCCTGCAGCACGGCGCGGTCGTGCGCCACCAGCGCTTCGATGCGCACGGCCATGGCGTCGAAATCCTGCGCCAGCTGCGACAGCTCGCCCGGCCCGCGCCGCCCTTCCGGGCCGACCCGCGTCGACAGCTCGCCCGCCGCCATGCGCCGCGCCGCGCGCTGCATCGCTTCCACCGGCCGCGCCACGCCGCGCGCGAACCACCAGCCGATCAGCACGATGAACAGCAGCGAGAGCGCGAACTGCACGGCCAGGTAGATCTGGTTGCGCGTCTGCATGGGAATGCGCGAATGCGTGCGGCTCAGGGCGACGAGCTGCCGCGCACGGCCATCGCTGCCGGTGACCTGCTGCACGGCCAGGTAGATGCGCGGATACGGCTGCATCACCAGGTCATGCCCCGACGCCAGCCACTGCGGCAACTGATCGCGCACGCTGCCGGGCAGGCGGATCGGCACCAGCGGCTCGCCGTTCTCGTACAAGGTGGCGTCGACGCCGTCGCGGCGCTGGTCGCGGATCCATGCGTCGAGGCCGCTGGCGCCTCCGCTTGCATAGGCTTCGTTCGCGCTGTCGGCCAGCGCGGTCCAGTTGATCTCCACCGCGGTGTTGTATTCGATGAAGCTGCGCGTGACATAGCCGCCCAGCAGCAGCACCGTCAGGTTGGCCAGCACGAACCACACCAGCAGGCGCCAGAACAGCGAAGTCTTGAACGGATTCATGCCGCGCCCGCCACCAGCACGTAGCCGGCGCCACGCACCGACTCGATCCGCGGCGCCTGCTCCGAAGCCTCCGCCAGCTTGTGGCGCAGGCGGCTCACGTGCACGTCGATGCTGCGGTCGAAGCGCTCCAGCTCGCGCCCCAGCGCCATGCGCGTGAGCGTGGCCTTGTCCACCAATTGTCCGGCGCGCTGGGCCAGCGCCAGCAGCAAACCGAATTCCGCGCCGGTCAGCGACAGTTCCGCCTCGCCCGCATACGCGCGCCGCTCGCCCGGCAGCAGGCGCAGCACGCCCACTTCCAGCGTGCCCGCGGCGGCCGGCGAATGGCGGCGCAGCTGGGCGCGCACGCGGGCCAGCAGTTCGCGCGGCAGGCAGGGTTTGGAAAGGTAGTCGTCCGCGCCGAGTTCCAGGCCGATCACCCGATCCACCGGCTCGCCGCGGGCGGACAGCATGATCACCGGCAACCGGTGCTGCAGGCGCAGCTCGCGCAAGGTCTCCAGGCCATCGCGGCCGGGCATCATCACGTCGAGGATCAAAAGATCCGGCCGCTGTGCCGGAGGGCTCAGGCGCGCCAGCGCTTCCTCGCCGTCGTGGGCCACGTCGACCGTGAAGCCCTCCCGGCGCAGGTATTCGGCCAGCAGGTCGGTCAGGGCGCGGTCGTCGTCGGCAAGCAGGATTCGTTGCATGAGTCGCTGGCGTGGGTTTTTGCGCCATTCAAACGGCGCGGGAGCCGAGGAACCACGGGCTTTACGCTTCTTTACCCATCGGCAAAAAACATACACGCGGGCTTGTCGTCAAATACTCCGCAAGTCCCCCCAACCCGAAAGGTGAAGAACATGCGCAAGTCCCTCTTCCTCGGCCTGGCCCTCGCTTCCGCCATGACCCTTGGCACCGCGGCGTTCGCGGCCGGCCAGGACGGCGGCCAGCATTTCGGCGGCCATCGCGGCGGCCACGGCTTCATGGCCATGCAGAAGCTCAACCTCACCGACGCGCAGAAGGCCAGCATCCACGACCTGGTCAAGAACAGCTTCAGCCAGAACAAGGCCCAGCGCGACGCCCTGCGCGCCCAGCGCCAGTCCTTCGAATCGATGACCCCGGACCAGGCCGGCTACCAGGCCGCCGCGGCCCAGCTGGCCCAGGCCGAAGCCGCCGCCACGCAGACCCGCGTGCAGCAGCAGGCCCAGCTCAAGGCGCAGATCTACGCCCTGCTGACCACGCAGCAGAAGGCGCAGTGGGCCGCACTGAAGCAGGAGCGTGAACAGCGCCGCCAGCAGTGGATGCAGTTCAAGGCGCAGCAGAAGGCCGCCGGCTCCAGCGCGTCGACGGCCCAGTAAGACCTTCTCTGGAAGGGTAGTGCCCCGGTGAAAGCCGCGTCCGCCCCGTGCGGACGCGGCTTTTTTTACGCCTGCATCAAGGCCGCGCCGGCGGCGGCCACCTGGGCGTCCTGGGTGGATTGCATGCCGGAGACGCCGATCGCACCGGCTACCTTGCCGTCGCGGTACAGCGGCAGGCCGCCATCCAGCGGCAACAGGTGGTCCATGCCAAGGAGGCGCAGGCCCAGCCCGCCGTCGCGCACGGCGTCCTCGAACAGCTTCGACGGGCGGCGGAAATTCACCGCCGTTTCGGCTTTCGCCTGCGCCACCGCCACGCTCGCATGCTGCACGTCGTCCAGCGCATGCAGCATCACCAGATGGCCTCCGCTGCCGACGATGGCGATGGCCATCGGCCAGTCGTTGCGCTGCGCCTCGGCCTGTGCCGCGGCCATCACGCGGGCGGCATCGGCGAGCGTGATCGGCGCACCGTACGAAGGCGGGCGGCTCATGCGCGCACCGCGGCGAGGAACTCGCGCAGCAGCGGCAGCACCACGTCGGGCCGCTCGATATTCACGTGATGGCCGGCATCCGGAACGCGCACCAGGCGCGCATCGGGCAAACCGGCGGCGAGGCGTTCGGACAGCTCGATCACTTCCGGCTGGTCTTCCTCGCCCACGATCAGCAGCACCGGCATGCGCAGTTCCGCCAGCCGCTCCGGCGCGGGGACCGGCGGATTGCGCTGCAGCGAAGCGTGCTTCCAATAGCCGTCCGCACGGCCGAAGTTCCATGCGCTCATGGCGGCGATGCGTGCGCGCGCTTCCTGGTTGCTCTGCTGCGGCGTGCGGCGCGGTCCATCCACGAAGGCGCGCAGCGAGGTATCCAGCAAGGCATCGGCATCGCCGCCCTGCACCGCCGCCCAGAACGCCTGTGCCTCCGGCGTGCGCGTGGCGTAGTAGCCCCAGTAGCCCGCGCCGATCAGCGCCAGCGCAGTCACCCGCTGCGGATGCGCCAGCGCGAAATCCAGCGCCGTGCCGGCGCCGCCGGAACAACCCAGCAAGGCGCTGCATTCGATGCCGCGGTCGTCGAGCACGCGCTGCAGGTCTTGGTGATGCGCGAACGTGGTATCGGCGGGCATCGACGAGCGGCCGAAGCCGCGCAGGTCGTAGCGCAGCACGCGGTGCTCATCGGCCAGCGCGGCGAATGCTTCGTCCCACTGGCCGCTGTCGACCAGGAAGCCGTGCAGCATCGTCACGGCATCGCCGCGTCCCGCTTCTTCGGCATGGAAATGCACGCCGTCCGCCTCGATCCAGCGCGCCTGCGGCGCGCCGGTCTTCTTGTGCAGAAAAGTCGCTGACATGGAGGCGTCTCCTCAACGGCTGGCGCGCACGTCGCGCGCTTCCACCGCATCCACCCACACCGGCGGCGCGTAGCCGGCCGGCTTGTCGCCCACCGCGACGCCGCCGTGGATGCGGGTCTGCTGGCGGTCGGCGAACATGTAGTACGGGAATGGCGCATCCGGTGCGCTGGCTTCGTCCAGCCGTGCACGCAAAGCATCCGGCAGCGTGAAGTCGAGTGCGCCGAGGTTGTCTTCGAGCTGCGCCAGCCTGGTCGCGCCGACGATCAGCGCCGCGATGCCCGGCCGGTTCGCCGCCCAGTTCAAGGCCACCTGCGCCATGCTGCGGCCGCTTTCGCGCGCCACTTCCTCCAGCGCGGCGACGATGCGCCAGTTGCGCTCGGTGAAGCGCTCGAAGCCCGGCGCCGCGGTGACTTTGGCCAGACGCCCATCGCCCTCGCCGCCGGCCTGGCTCGGCCGGTACTTGCCCGACAGCAGGCCCATGCCGAGCGGACTCCACGCCGTGATGCCCATGCCCAGCCCGGTGGCCAGCGGCACGAACTCGTGCTCGATATGCCGCTCCACCAGCGAGTACTCCAGCTGCATGTTCACCAGCGGCGTCAGTGCATGCGCTTCGGCATAGGTCTGCGCACGCGACGCATACCATGCCGGCGTGTCGGACAGCCCGGCGTAGCGGATCTTGCCGGCGCGGACCAGGTCGTCGAGCGTGCGCACCACTTCCTCGGCCGGCGTGATGCGGTCCCAGGTGTGCAGCAGATAGAGGTCGATGTAATCGGTGCGCAGGCGGCGCAGCGAGCCTTCCACCGCGCGCAGGATGTTCTTGCGCCCGTTGCCGCCGGCATTGGGATTGCCGGGCTGCGCGTTGTAGCTGAACTTGGTGGAGATCACCACGCGGTCGCGCACGCCGGCCTGCTCCACGAACTTGCCGAGCAGGCTTTCGCTGCTGCCTTCGGTGTACATGTCGGCGGTGTCGATGAAGTTGCCGCCGGTGTCGAGATAGCGGTCGAACATGGCGCGCGCGGTGTCTTCCGCGGCGCCCCAGCCCCAGTCCTCGCCGAAGGTCATGGTGCCGAGCGAGAGGCGGCTGACGCGCAGGCCGGAGCGGCCCAGGGTGTAGTACCGGTCGAGTGACATCGTTCTGTTCCTTGAAAGCGTGGGCGGGGAGATCGTGGAAGGGAAAATCAGGGGAGACGGCCGACCTTGGCGTTGCCGAACAGCACCTGGCGGGTCTGTTCGAGCTGCATGAAGTCGTGCGGGAAACCGAGTTCGATGGCGCTGGCCTGGTCCAGGCGGCGGCGCTGTTCGTCGCTGAAGGCGATCTCCAGCGCGCCGAGGTTGTCCTCCAGCTGCTCGAGCGTGCGCGCGCCGACGATCGGGCCGGTGACGGCGGGATGCAGCAGCGTCCACGCCAGCGCCACCTGCGATGGCGTGCGTTCCAGTTCCTGCGCGATCTGCTTGACCACCTCGGCGATATCCAGGGCGCGCGGCGTCAGTGCGCCGATCGCCGCGGCGACATCCTTGCGCGTGCCGGTGACGTCGCTGCCGACCACCTGGCCGACGTGCGCCAGGTCCGCGCGGCTGTACTTGCCGGTGAGCACGCCGCTGGCCAGCGGCGACCAGGCCAGCACGCCCAGACCCAGTTCCTTCGCCATCGGCAGCAGCTCGCGCTCCACCGTGCGCTCGGCCAGGTTGTACTGCACCTGCAGCGCCACCAGCGGCGCCCAGCCGCGCAGGTCGGCCATGGTCTGCATGCGCGCGACCTGCCAGGCCGGCGCGTCGGAGATGCCGGCGTACAGCACCTTGCCGGAACGCACCAGGTCGTCGAAGCCGCGCATCACTTCGTCCACCGGCGTCAGGTCGTCCCAGGCGTGCAGGTAAAGCAGGTCGATGTAGTCGGTATCGAGGCGGCGCAGGCTCGCTTCCACCGAACGCAGCATGTTCTTGCGGTGGTTACCGCCGCCGTTCGGATCGTCCGGCCGCATGTTGAGCGAATACTTGGTGGCCACCACCAGCGAATCGCGGCGCTCGCCAATGAACTGGCCGAGCAGGCGTTCCGAGCTGCCGCCAGTATAGAAGTTGGCGGTGTCGATGAAATTGCCGCCGCGCTCCACGTAGAGGTCGAAGATGCGGCGCGACTCGGCGGCGTCCGAACCCCAGCCCCAGTCCTCGCCGAAGGTCATGGTGCCGAGCGAGAGGCGGCTGACGCGCAGGCCGGAACGGCCGAGGGTGTAGTAGCGATCGAGCGGCATGGGCGGAGTCCTCCGGTGGTGATGGAGGCAGTCTGGCCCTTGCCATTGCGTAGAAAAATACGGATTCTTTTGAAGCGTTATTTAGAGAATCTAATCAATGCGCGACGACCACTCCCCCGCCCTGCGCGCCTTCCACCTGATCGCCCGCTACGGCAGCTTCACCCGCGCCGCGGCCGACATGGAGGTCACCGCCTCGGCGCTGAGCCAGACCATGCGCCAGCTGGAGCAGCGCGTCGGCGTGCGCCTGCTGCAGCGGACCACGCGCAAGGTCGGCCTGACCGAAGCGGGCCGGCAGTTCCTGGAGCGCATCACGCCGGCGCTGGCCGCGATCGATGGCGCCCTGGACGAACTGCGCCAGCACGGCGACCGCCCCGCCGGCACCTTGCGCGTGACCGTGCCGGAGATCGTGCTGGACTGGCTGGTGGCGCCGCTGCAGGCGGACTTCCTGCGGCGCTGGCCGGAGCTCACGCTGGATGTCGGCGTTACCGGCGGCCTGGTGGATCTCGTCGCCGAAGGCTACGACTGCGGCATCCGCCTGGGCGAACGCCTGGCGCGCGACATGGTGGCGGTGCCGCTGGGCGGCAAAGTGCGTTCGATCGTGGCGGCCGCGCCGGGATACCTGGACAAGCACGGACGGCCGCAGCATCCGCGCGATCTGCAGAACCATGCCTGCATCCGCAACCGCTACGTGACCAGCGGCGCGATCTATCGCTGGGAGTTCGCCCAGCGCGGACGCTGGTTCGATCTCGACGTGGGCGGGCCGCTGATCGTCAACCATCCTTCGCTGGCGATCCGCGCCGCGCTGGACGGACTGGGCCTGACCCATACGCTGGAGCCGGCGGTGCGCGAACACCTCACCGCCGGCCGCCTGGAAAGCGTACTGGACACCTGGCTGCCGCCCTACGACGGTTTCTATCTCTACTACCCCAGCCGTTTCCAGGTGCCGCCGAAGCTGCGCGCATTCATCGACTTCCTGCGCGAGCGCATGGCTCAGCGATAGCGGTAATGCCCTTCGACCCATACGTGCGGGCCGGACCAGTAGCCGGGCACCCATACGCGTCCCCGTGCGGGAACGACGATGCAGCCGCTGAGCGCCGTGGTGGCGGCAAGCAAGGCAGTGCAGAAGAAGATCCTGGTCCGGCCCATGACGTGCTCCGAGTGGGAGAGGTGGGCAGGAAAACGGCGGCTGTGAAACGCCGATGACGAAGCGGCGCGGCGCACGATGCCGTGCGTTCAGGCCGCGGAGGGACGGCGTTCAGAGAAAGACAACGCTTCAAACTTGTTTCCTTCTCCCCTTGGGAGAAGGTGGCGGCAGCCGGATGAGGGTGCGGGCAAAGCGTAACGCCCCAACCCGCCCGCACCCTCACCCTAGTCTCAGGTCCAGCGACTGTACGGCTTGCCCAGCGCAATGCGCCCCGCACCCAGCAGCATCACCGCGATGGCGCCGCCCAGGTACATGCCCTGCAGCTCCAGCGCCCAGCCGCCGGTGTCGGCCAGCGACAGGAACTGGCTGGTGTGCACCAGCAGCAAGGCCACCACCATGTTGACCGCGACGATCAGCGCGCCGATGCGCGTCCACAGGCCCAGGATCAGCAGCAGCGGCGCCACCACTTCGCCCACGTACACGCCGTAGGCGAGAAACGACGGCAAGCCCTGCTGCGCCAGCACCTGCACGACGAAGCCCGGTCCATGGATCAGCTTGGACACGCCATGGAACAAAATCAGCGCGCCCAGCACCACGCGCAGCACCAGCTTGCCCAGTTCGTTGGATGAGGACTGCATGGAAAGCTCTCCGTCGATATAGCGGCCGCCCCGCGCGGCCGGGCGTTGCAGCTCAGCCGCGCGCCAGGCGCTCCACCACCGCACGGTAGCGTGCGGCGATGCCGGCTTCGTCCTGATGATGGAAATCACGCACCACCCAGCGGCCGCCGCACATCACGTGGCGCACCAGCGGCGTGTTGCCGGCGAACAGGAAGCTGTCCAGCAGCGAGCGCGTGTCGCGCGCCGCGAGCAGCGGCGAGGCCTCGTCCAGCACCAGCAGGTCGGCGCGCGCGGCGGTGTTCAAGCCGCCCACCGGCAGCCCGGCCGCGCGTGCGCCGCCGCGCAGCGCGGCGCGCCACAAGGTCTCGCCGACGCTGTCGCCCTCGTGCCGCGCCGCGATGTTGCGGTGGCGCGTGGACAGGCGCTGGCCGTATTCCAGCCAACGCAGTTCTTCCACCGGCGAGATCGAGATGTGCGAATCCGAACCGACGCCGAGCACGCCTTTGGCGTCGAGATAATCGCCCAGCGGAAACAGGCCGTCGCCGAGATTCGCTTCCGTGGTCGGGCACAGCCCCGCCACCGCGCCGCTGCGCGCGAGCCGCGAGGTTTCGTGGCCGGTCAGGTGGGTGGCATGCACCAGGGTCCAGCGCGCGTCCACCGGTGCATGGTCGAGCAGCCATTCCACCGGGCGCGCGCCGCGCGTGGCAAGGCAGTCCTGCACTTCGCCGATCTGCTCGGCGATATGGATATGGATGGGCAGGTCCTGCGCGATGTTCGTAGCCAGCAGGCCGCGCATCGCTTCTTCCGGCACCGCGCGCAGCGAATGCAGCGCGATGCCGATGCGCAGGCCGTCGCCTTCGTGGCGGCGCAGGGCTTCGAGCATCTTCACGTAGGAAGAAAGGTCATGGCCGAAGCGACGCTGGCGCGGGCCGAGCGGACGCCCGTCGAAACCGCCGGTCATGTACAGCACCGGCAGCAGGGTCAGCGCGATGCCGGTTTCGCGCGCCGCTTCGATCAGCGCCAGCGACATCGCCTCCGGTTGCGCATACGGCGTGCCGCCGGGCTGGTGGTGCAGATAGTGGAATTCGCAGACCTGCGTATAGCCGGCCTTGAGCATTTCCACGTACAGCTGCGCGGCGATCGCCTTCAGTTCCTCC
Source organism: Dyella marensis (assembly GCF_049532885.1). NCBI lineage: Bacteria > Pseudomonadati > Pseudomonadota > Gammaproteobacteria > Lysobacterales > Rhodanobacteraceae > Dyella > Dyella marensis. The sequence continues at coordinate 1,680,367 of NZ_CP064029.1, read as the reverse complement.
GGACCGATCGCGGCGGCGAAGGCATACATGGTCTCGCGCCAGGTCCAGAAACTGTCATCGCTGCGTCCCTTGCGCTCGGCCAGGCCGGCCATGGCGCGCTGGAACGCGTGCGAATGCAGGTTCGGCATGCCCGGCAGCACCCAGGCGCCGAGCCGCTCGGCCTCGCCCCCGCCATGCTCGCCGAGGGGCGGCGCGACATGGCCGGTGGCGTCCACCGCGAAGGCGCCGTCGGCGCTCCAGCCATCGGCCAGCCACAGCTGGTCGGCGCTGTAAGTACGGGTGGCATCGCTCATCGACAAGGCTCCGGCTGCGTTGCGCGGAGTGTAACCGGCCCTGCACGGATGGCTACGGCATAATGCGCGGCATGGCCAAGAAGAATGAACACACTCCCAAGCTGCTGGTGCGCCAGGCGCAGCCGGCCGACGTCCCCGCCCTGGTCGCGCTCACCGGCCGCGTCTACACGCCCGAGTGGGGGCATTCGGCCGAGATGCTGCGTTCGCAGCAGACGCACTTTCCCGAAGGGCAGTTCGTGGTCGAGTACGAAGGGCGCATCGTCGGTTATTGCGCCACCTTCCGCATCGACGAGGCCAGCGCGCTGGCGCCGCATACCTGGATGCAGATCACCGGCGGCGGCATGGGTTCGCGCCACAAGCCGGACGGCAACTGGCTGTACGGCATGGAGGTGGTGGTGCATCCGGATTACCGCGGCATGCGCATCGGCCAGCGCCTGTACCAGGCGCGCAAGCGGCTGTGCACCGACCTGAAGCTGCGCGGCATCGTGTTCGGCGGCCGCGTGCCGGGCCTGGCCCGCGCCATCCAGCGCTACGGCAGCGCCGAGGCCTATGTGCAGGCGGTGGTGGAAGGCAAGCGGCGCGATCCCACGCTCAGCTTCCAGCTGTCCAACGATTTCCAGGTGATCGGCGTGCTGCGCGGCTACGTGCCGTCGGATTACGAATCGCTGGGCTACGCGGCGCATCTGGTCTGGCGCAACCCGCAGCTGCTGAACCAGCCGGACGTGCCATCGATCCCCTCGCCGCAGCGCCTGCCCGACTCGGTGCGCGTGGCGTCGGTGCAGTACCAGCAGCGGCGCATCAAGTCGTTCGAGGAATTCGCCACCCAGGTGGAATACTTCACCGATATCGCAGCGGACTACAGCGCGGATTTCGTCACCTTCCCCGAGCTGATCACCCTGCAGCTGCTGTCGATCGAGAACGCCGAACTGTCGCCGGTGGAGTCGATCCGCAAGCTCAGCCAGTACACGCCGCAGGTGAAGGAACTCTTCAGCCGGCTGGCGGTGCACTACAACATCAACATCATCGCCGGCTCGCACCCCACCGAGCAGCCGAACGGCGACATCCACAACGTCTGCTACGTATGCCTGCGCGACGGCTCGATCCACGAGCAGGAAAAACTGCACCCCACGCCCAGCGAACGCACGGTGTGGAACATCACCGGCGGCGACAGCGCGGCCACCATCCAGACCGACTGCGGCCCGATCGGCGTGATGATCTGCTACGACTCCGAGTTCCCGGAAGTCGCGCGCCACCTCACCGACCAGGGCGCGCTGATCCTGTTCGTGCCGTTCTGCACCGACGTGCGCGAAGGCTACCTGCGCGTGCGCTACTGCTCGCAGGCGCGGGCGATCGAGAACCAGTGCTACGTGGTGCTGTCCGGCAACGTCGGCAACCTGCCGGGCGTGAACAACTTCGACATCCAGTACGGCCAGAGCTGCATCCTCACACCCAGCGACTTCCCGTTCGCGCGCGACGGCATCGCCGCCGACTCCACGCCCAACATCGAAACCGTGCTGTTCGCCGACCTGCGCCTGGAAAGCCTGGCGCGCGCGCGCAACGCCGGCGCGGTGCAGAACCTCAAGGACCGCCGCTTCGACCTGTACGAAACGCGCTGGACCACCAAGCGCGACGGCAAATCATGAGCGAACCGGACACCGGAACACCGGCCAGCCGGCTGCGGCGGCTGGCCGGTTCGGATCTGTTCTCGCCGGTGCAGTGGCGCCGGCGGGTGCTGTTCTGGAGCGGCGCGGTCATCGTCGGCCTGGCCGCGGTCGGCTTCGCGCAGGCGGCGGACTACGCGTTCGGCCTGTTCCACCGCATGCTCGAACACAGCCGCTGGTGGGCTTTCCTGGTCACGCCGGCGATGTTCGCCGTGCTGGCCTGGCTGACCTCCGGCGCGCTCAAGCCCACGCGCGGCTCGGGCATTCCGCAAGCCATCGCGGCACTCAAGGTGGAAGACGACGGCTTCCGCGGCAGCCTGCTGTCGCTGCGCGTGGCGCTGGGCAAGATGGCACTCACCCTGGCCGCCTTGCTCGGCGGCGCCTCGGTGGGACGCGAAGGCCCCACGGTGCACGTCGGCGCGGGACTGCTGTATTCGCTGGGCCGGCGCTTCGGTTTTGCCGACGCGGCCGCGGCGGGCCGCTTCATCCTGGCCGGTTCCGCCGCGGGCCTGGCCGCCGCCTTCAACACGCCGCTGGCCGGCGTGGTGTTCGCCATCGAGGAAATGAGCGGCGCGTTCGAGCACCGCATGAGCGGCATCCTGCTGACCGCGGTGATCATCGCGGGCGTGGTGTCGCTGGGCATCCTCGGCAACTACGCGTATTTCGGCCGCCTCGACATCGGCTTGCCGCTGGGCCGCGCGTGGTGGGCGGTGCTTGCCACCGGCATCGGCTGCGGCCTGGCCGGCGGGCTGTTCGCGCGCCTGATCCTGCCGCACGACCAAGGCCTGCGCGGCGCGATGGGCCGCCTGCGCGCACGCCATCCGGTGCTGTTCGCCGCGGCCTGCGGCCTCGCCCTGGTGCTGCTCAGCCAGCTCACGCAGACCGGGCTCTACGGCACCGGCTATGCGCAGGCCCGCGCCATCCTGGAAGGGCACCAGGACACCGTCAGCGCATTCGGCGCGCTGAAATTCCTGGGCAATATCGCTTCGTACTGGGCCGGCATTCCCGGCGGCATCTTTTCGCCCGCGCTGGCGGTGGGCGCCGGACTCGGCCAGAACATCGCCGCGCTGCTGCCCGGCGCGGACGTGCCGGCAGTGGTGCTGCTGGCGATGGCCGCGTATCTGTCCGGCGTGACGCAGGCGCCGCTCACCGCCACCGTGATCTCGATGGAACTGACCGCCAACCAGCAGATGGCGCTGCCGATCATGGCCACCTGCCTGCTGGCGCGCGCAGCCTCCTCGCTGCTGTGCCGCAAGCCGGTGTACCGCGCGCTGGCCGACCGGTTGATCGAAGGCTATGAGCAGGAGCTGGCGCGGCGCGACACACCGCCCGCCGCTACCGGCGACAACGACGCGGCGCTGGTGGAAGACCCCGCCACGCCCACGCCACCCGAACCACGCGAGACGCCATGAACACGCAAGCCTGGGACCTGTTGCTGACCGGCGCCGCGCTCGCCACGTTCGAAGGCGCGCAGCCCTATGGATTGATCGAGGACGGCGCCATCGCCGTGGCCGGCGGACGCATCGCCTGGATCGGCCCGCGTGCGCAGTTGCCGGCCGATGCGCTGCAGCGTGCAGCGCACGTCGAAGAGCTCGATGGCGCGCTGGTCACGCCCGGCCTGATCGACTGCCACACGCACCTGGTGTTCGGCGGCGACCGCGCGCACGAGTTCGATCTGCGCCTCAACGGCGCCAGCTACGAGGAGATTGCGCGCGCCGGCGGCGGCATCGCTTCGACGGTGAAGGCGACGCGCGAGGCCGATGAAGACAGCTTGTTCGCGCAGGCGCTGCCGCGTGCGCGTGCGCTGCTTGCCGATGGCGTCACCACCATCGAGATCAAATCCGGCTACGGGCTGGAACTCGAAAGCGAGCGGTGCATGCTGCGGGTGGCGCGCCGGCTCGGCGAAGCGCTGGGCATCACCGTGCGCACCACCTTCCTCGGCCTGCACGCGCTGCCGCCGGAATACCAGCAGGACCGCGACGCCTACGTCGCGCTGGTGTGCGAACGGATGCTGCCCGCGCTGGCGGAGGAAGGGCTGGTCGATGCGGTGGATGCGTTCTGCGAAGGCATCGGCTTCACCCGCGAGCAGACGCGCCGCGTGTTCGAACGCGCGGGTGCGCTGGGCCTGCCGGTGAAGCTGCATGCCGAGCAGCTGTCCAATCTGGAAGGCGCGGCGCTGGTAGCCGAATACGGCGGGCTTTCCGCCGATCATCTGGAATACCTGAGCGACGACGGCGCGCGCGCGATGGCGGCGAAGGGCACGGTGGCGGTGCTGCTGCCGGGGGCGTTCTATGCGCTGCGCGAAACGAAACTGCCGCCGATCGCCGCACTGCGCGAGCATGGCGTGGCGATGGCGGTGGCGACGGACTGCAATCCCGGCACCTCGCCGCTGCTGTCGCTGCGCATGGCGGCGGGGATGGCCTGCACGCTGTTCCGCCTGACGCCGGAAGAAGCCTTGCGCGGCGTCACGGTGCATGCGGCGCGCGCGCTGGGGCTGGACGATCGCGGCACGCTGGCAGTGGGCAAGCGCGCGGATCTCGCCGTGTGGGAGGCAAAGCGGCCGGCGGAGCTGTGCTACTGGATCGGCGGCGAACTGGTGCGTGCGGTGTATCGCGGCGGACGGAAAGCTTGAGCTGCCATTGATTTTCAGACCACTCTGATCGCGTCTCCCGCTAGCCTTGGTCTGCGGTCCCACACGGAACGTGCGGGCGCATGCGGGAGGCGCGATGGTGGATTTCAGTCAGTTTTCGAACATGCGGTATGTCGGTTCCGTGCCGGTGCTTCCGGGCGTGGATGGCGCGGGCTCGACGGCATGGGCGCCCCTGCCCGATCCTTGCCGTGAAGGCTGGTGCGTGCGCGTATCGACGAGCCGCGAGGCGACGGCGGAGTTGCCGCCGGATCCTGCCGCGGCGACCGACGGTCGCATTCTTCCGCTTATCTCCCACCTCCAAGCGGTGGCAAGGGCCATCGCACCGGACGTTTCCGTCGCGATCGAAAGCGCCGCGGACTTTGCCATGATCGAATCCGCCGATCCGGCCCTGCTGCCGGCGGCCCTGCTCGATGCCTGGCAAGCAGCCCTGCTCGACGCCTGCGATGCGGGCGACGATCAAGCACGCTGGCTGCTCGTCCAGGTGCTCTCCATGCAGATGGACCGGGCCGGCATGCCGCAGGTGCATGCACTGCATCGCGTTGCGCAGGCGCATGCCCTGCATGGCGAAGAGCAGGCGCAGGAGGACGCGAGACCCGAGTGGCAGGCGCGGCGCATCGAGCTGGATCTGGCGCTGGCCAGGCGGCTGAGCGGCGCATCGAGACGCTTCGCGCTGCACGACATGGACCTGCGCCACGCAGCGGCGGTCGAGCAAGGTTCCGGCGCGGTGCTCAAGGCCTGGATCGAAACGCTGCTCTACACGGCCGAGCAGCAGCTGGGCGACGTCGCGCGGAGCAAGCTGACCGAAGCCATGCTGGCAGCCCGGCGCCTGTGCGCCGTGCCGGGCATGGCCGACGCCGGAGAGTACCTGCTGGCGCGGGTGCTGCTGCGCCTCGCCGGCCGCGAGCGCGGCGAAGTGCGCCTGCAGATGCTGGCCGAGGCACAGCACCTGCTGGATGCGCTGTTTACGCGCACCTCCAGCGCGCGCGTCGCCATGGCGGTAGCCGAAGCCTCGCTGGAACACGGCCGCGCCGCCCCCGTGGAATCGGCGAAGCAGATCTTTTCCCACGCGCTCGCCCACGCCTTCATCGCCGGCTGCGAGCCGCGCTGGCAACAGGCCAGCCTGCGCTGCCGCCTCGCCATCCAGCTCGCTTACGAAGCCTTGCCGGAAATGTCGCCGCAAGGCCATGTCGCGCTCGACCTGGCGCGCAAGCTGGAGCGCCAGCCGCTGCCGCCGGCCGAAGCGATCGAAGGCATGGCCCAGACCTTTATCCGCCATGGCGAATTCGCGCGCGCCTGCCGCCTGTGCGCAAAGGCGTGGCTGGCGGGCATGCGCTTGCGCGCCTTGTCTCCAGCGTGGCGGCAGGCCGCCACGGCCTGGCGGAACCAGCTCGCCTCCGCCCGCGAGCACGCCGACTGGCAGGAAAACGAACGCCACCGCCGCATCGCGGCCCAATGGCAATGAGCACGCGTGTGGCGCCGTCGCCCCAAAGAAAAAGCCCCGCCGTAGCGGGGCTTTTCGAGCGGAACCCGTCTCTGCCCGAGACAGGCCGGCGCTTCAGGCCGACTTCTTCTTCGGCGCGGCCTTCTTGGCGGCGGCCGGCTTGGTCACGGTCTCCTTGGCGCCCACCACGGCAGGCTGCGCGCCGTGCACGCGGGTGTTGCCGTAGCTGCCACGGTAAGTCTTGCCGCGACGGGTCTTGCGATCGCCCTTGCCCATGGGGAACTCCTTGGTTAGACGTAAGTTGAACGGCCGATCATCCTAGCAGTGGCCGCCCAAAGCGCAATAGGCGCCCGGAGCGCGGCCAGGCAGGTTCAATCGCGGCGCTGGCCGGCGCAGCCGCGGGTGTGATCCGGGCACGGGCCGGGGTCGATCTGCACCGTCACATGCCGTATGCCGAAGCGCTCGCCGAGCACGCGGTTGATCGCCGCGATCGCGGTGGCGCCGCTGCCCTCGTCGTGCAGTTGCGCATGCACGGTGGCCATGCGCGAACCCGAAGCGAGCTGCCACACGTGCAGATGGTGCACATTGCTGATGGAGACATCCGATTCGCGCAAGGCGATTTCGATCTCGCCCGTATCCAGCCCTTCCGGCACGCCTTCCAGCAGGATGTGCGCGGAGCGGCGCAGCAGGCGCCAGGCGCTGTTGAGGATCAGCAGCGACACCAGCAGCGACAGCACCGGGTCGGCCCACAGCCAGTCCATCCAGCGCACCGCCAGGGCAGCAAGCACCGCGGCCACCGAACCGAGCAAGTCGCCCAGCACGTGCAGCGCCGCGCCGGCCACGTTCACGTCGTCATGGTCATGGCCATGCAGGGTGCGCAGCACCACCAGGTTCACCACCAGGCCCACCAGCGCCACGATGAACATCACGCCGGAAAGAATCGGCGTCGGCGTGAACAGGCGCTCGATCGCCTCGTAAGCGATAAAGGCCACCAGCGCGAACTGCGTCAGCGCATTGAGGAAACCCGCCAGCACTTCCACGCGGCCGTAGCCGTAGCTGCGCCGCGCATCCGCGGGGCGGCGCGCCATCCACGCGCCGAGCACCGCCAGCAGCAGCGCGAGCGCATCCACCAGCATATGGCCGGCGTCGGCCAGCAGGGCCAGCGAGCCTGACCACAGTCCGCCGACCGCCTCGGCGATCATCATCAAGGCGGTGAGCACGAAGGCGAAGGCGAGCTTGCGCTCGCGGCCGTTCAAGCCGGCGCCTGCGTGCGCATGATCGTGGCCGTGCGCGCCGTGCTCGTGCGCGTGATCGGCATGATCGTGGGAATGGCCGTGCGTATGACTCATGCGCGAATGCTAGGAAGCGCGCTCGCCGTTACACAATCACGAGGCCGCATCAGTGCGCGCAATCCACGCTGTGCACGTGCCCCTGCTCGCGGTCCGCGCGCAGGTTGATGAAATGCGCGGCCGCCACCAGCAGGCCGCCGCAGGTGACCAGCACGCTGTGCACGCCGATCGAATAACCCTCCGCCACGGTGACGCCGAGCACCAGCAAGGCGAGTCCCGGCAATGCCAGGCGCAAGGGCAGCACGCGATGGTGGCGGCGATAGCCGCTGAGCAGGCTGACCAGCGCCAGCACGCAGGCGAACAGCACGAAGGCGCGCTCGAAACGGTGATCGGCGAGGAAGCCCAGGCCGAGCAGCGGCAGCAGCGCCAGCACGAACGGTAGCGCGGCGCAGTGGATCGCGCACAGGAACGACGCCGTCGCACCGATGCGATCGGCGATGCGCCACCAGTGGGTTTTGCTCTCCTGGTCCATCGGTCGACTCGTAAAAAAATGCGCCAAACGTGACTTCTTGCCTGGGCGACGGGAAGTGATGTTACTTTATAACACTCATGGAATCCACTCCCCAGGAACAACCCAGCATGCGCAAGACCATGATCGCCATCGCCCTCGCCGCCAGCCTGGCCGCCATCGCCCCGCCGCTGCAGGCGGCCGACGAAACCACGGATATCGCGGCGGACAAGGACAACCACAAGCCCAAGGCCAAGGATCTCGACGCGATCACCGTCAACGCCGTGCCCCTGGGCCAGCAGGCCGATCAGATCGTGGCCCCCGTGGCCGTGCTGGCCGGCTCGGCGCTGGACGAAGTGAAGGCCGGCACGCTGGGCGAGACAGTCTCCGCCATCCCCGGCGTGCAGACCACCGGCCTGGGCAAGGCGGTGGGCCGGCCGGTGATCCGCGGCATGGACGGCCCGCGCGTGGCGGTGCTGGAAAACGGCCTGGGCTCGCAGGACGTGTCCAATATCAGCCAGGACCACGCCACCTCGGTCGAGCCCTTCCTGGCCGACCAGATCGAAGTGCTGAAAGGCCCGTCCACCCTGCTCTACGGCTCCGGCGCCATCGGCGGCGTGGTCAACGTGGTCGACGGCCGCATTCCGATGGCCGCGCCGCAGAACGGCTTCAGCGGCCGCGCCGAAGGCCGCTACGACACCGGCACCCAAGGCAAGACCGGCGTGTTCCGCGCCGACGCCGGCAACCAGCAGTTCGCCCTGCACGTGGACGGCATGCGCCGCGACGACGGCAACTACGACATTCCCGGCGGCACCCAGGCCAACAGCCAGGTGAAGACCACCTCCGGCGCGGCCGGCGCCTCGCTGCTGGGCGACTGGGGCTACTTCGGCCTCTCCGTATCGCGCTACCTGGACAAGTACGGCAGCCCCGCCGAGCCGGGCAACGCGGAAGAAGGCGAGCCGCCCGTGCACATCAAGCTGGAACAGACCCGCTACGACATGAAGGGCGGCTTCAACCAGCCGCTGCCCGGCATCGCCAAGGCGGAAGTCAGCTTCGGCCACAACGACTACCAGCACGTGGAATACGAAGGCGAGGCCGCCGGTACCACGTTCAAGACCAAGGCCAACGAAGGCCGCCTGCTGTTCACCCACGACCCGCTGGCCGGCTGGGAAGGCGCCTTCGGCCTGCAGTACATCCATCGCGACTTCTCCGCCGTCGGCGAGGAGACCTTCGTGCCGCCCACCTCGACCAAAGCCTGGGGTTTGTTCCTCACCGAGCAGCGCCAGTTCGGTCCGCTGAAGCTGGAACTGGGCGCGCGCACCGACCGCCACACCGTCACGCCGGACGACCAGCCGCGCCGCAAGTTCTCTCCGTCCAGCTTCTCCGCCGGCGCGTCGTGGCGGTTCACCGAACGCTGGCACCTCAGCCTCAACCTCGATCGCGCCCAGCGCGCGCCGGCCGAGGAGGAACTGTTCGCGCACGGCCCGCATGCCGCCTCCAACAGCTACGAAATCGGCGACGCCAACCTGAAGAAGGAAACCGCCAACCAGGCCGAGCTCGCGCTGCACTATCACGGCGATTTCGTCGAAGGCAAAGTCGCCGTCTACAGCAACCGCTACCACGACTTCATTTACCTGGCCGACACCGGCGAAGTCGAAGACGGCATGCCGGTGCGCACCTGGTCGCAGCGCGACGCGAAGTTCCGCGGCGCCGAAGCCGAAGCCACCTTCCATCTGGCCCGCAACGCCAGCGGCGCCTGGGATTTCCGCGCCTACGGCGACACCGTGCGCGCGGAGCTGGAACACGGCGGCGGCAATCTGCCGCGCATCCCCGCCGGGCTTCTCGGCGGCCAGCTGAGCTGGAGCCGCGACGACCTGCGCGCCAGCGTCGGCGCCGTGCGCTACTTCGCGCAGAACCGCACCGCCGCCTTCGAAACGCGCACCGCCGGCTACACCCTGGTGAATGCGCATGCCGCGTGGACCTTCCACAACGGCGAGCGCAGCCAGTGGGAAGCCTTCCTCGACGGCAGCAATCTCACCAACCGCAAGGGCCGCCTGGCCACGTCGCTGTTCAAGGACCAGGTCCTGCTGCCGGGACGCAGCGTGTCGATGGGTCTGCGCGCGTTCTTCTGAGCACCACCGCGTTCTCGGCCGCGCCAGCCCCTCTCCCCCCTCGATGGCGCGGCCGAAACCAAGGGGCGCGATGTGCAATACATCGCGCCCCGCCTTTTATCCGAGACAGAAAACGGGCCTCAGCCCTTGCGGCAGTTCTTGCAGATGCCGTGCACTTCCAGCGTCTGCGCCTGCGGACGGAAGCCGAACGCCTTGGCCTGCGCCTCGATCAGTTCGGCCACGCGCTCGTCGCACACTTCCTGCGCGCTGGAACACACGTCGCAGATCAGGAACGGCACCTGGTGCGCCTCCGCCGGATGGTGGCAGGACACGAACGCGTTGATCGATTCCAGCTTGTGGATGAAGCCGTGCTCGAGCAGGAAATCGAGCGCGCGGTACACCGTGGGCGGCGCCGCATTGCCATGGCGCTCGCGCAGGTGGTCGAGCAGGTCGTAGGCCTTCACCGGCTTGCCGGCGGCAGCCACCAGTTCCAGCACTTCCTTGCGCAGCGGGGTCAGGCGCAACCCGCGTTCCTCGCTCGCGTTTTCCACCGCGCGCACGAAGCCCTTGGCATCGTCGTGATGGTGGTGATCGTGCGGCTTGTCGGTAGCGGAATGGCTCATGGGTTCACCTCGGGGCGCGATGATACACCGGCCCGGGTAAGAGCCCGGCAAGAGCCCGTTCAGGGCCGCCGGCGCGGCAGCGGCGGCGGCAACAGCCGCCTGGGCCGCAGCAGGATCGCCACCCAGCCCAGCGGCCCCAGCACCGCCGCCCACACCACGCCTTCCCAGGTGCGCCCGCGCCACCAGCCCAGCAGCGCGCCGACCGCCACGAACACCAGCGACCACCAGAACAGCGCCGCCCACGGCACCATCGCCATGATGTTCCAGAAGATGTGCCAGCTCGCGTCCGGCGCATCCATGTCCACGCCCTGGGTGGCGCTGGCGAGCAGCTCGTCCACGGCGGCGCGCGCGCCTTAGCCGCGCGCCCGCGCGATGGCGTCGTCGATGCGCTTGAGCGCTTCCTCGCGGCCGGCCAGGAACACCGTGTGATCGATCGACGGCGACACCTGGGTGCCGGTCATCGCCACGCGCAGCGGCTGGGCGATCTTGCCCATGCCCAGCTCCAGTTTCGCGGCGATCTGCTCCACCGCCTGGTGGATCGCTTCCGGCGTCCATTCGCAGGCGGCGAACAGCGCCCTGGCCTGCTCCAGCACCGCGATGGCGCTGTCGTTGCGCAGGTGCTTGGCCACCGCCTTGTCGTCCCATTCGACGATCGGGCCGTACCAGATCTTCGCGCGCTCGGCCATTTCCTTCAGCGTCTGCACGCGGTCGCGCAGCGCCACGATCACGTCGGCCGGCGCCGGGCCCTTGCTGTAGTCGATGCCGGCCAGCTGCAGCTGGTGCTCGAATTCCGGCGCGATCGCCTGCGGCTCGTCGGTCTTCAGGTAATGCTGGTTGAGCCAGGAAAGCTTGGTGACGTCGAAGCGCGAAGCGGCCTTGTTGACGTCGCCGATATCGAACAGCGCGATCATCTCCTGCGCGGAGAAGATCTCCTGGTCGCCATGCGACCAGCCCAGGCGCACCAGGTAGTTGAGCAGCGCGTGCGGCAGGAAGCCGTCGTCGCGGTACTGCATGACGCTCACCGCGCCGTGGCGCTTGCTCAGCTTCTGGCCGTCGGGGCCGAGGATCATCGGCAGGTGCGCGAACTCCGGCACCGGCTTGTCCAGCGCCTTGTAGATGTTGATCTGGCGCGGCGTGTTGTTGACGTGGTCGTCGCCGCGGATCACCTCGGTGATGCCCATGTCGATGTCGTCCACCACCACGGCGAAGTTGTAGGTCGGCCAGCCGTCGGAGCGGAAGATCACCAGGTCGTCCAGCTCGGCATTGGCCCACTCCACGCGGCCCTTCACCTTGTCGTCGAACACCACCGAGCCTTCCAGCGGGTTCTTGAAGCGGATCACCCGGTTGGGATCGTCGCGCAGCGGCTCGTTGCGGTCGCGGTAATAGCCGTTGTAGCGCGGCTTCTCGCCGCGGGCCATGGCGGCCTCGCGCATCGCCTCGATCTCTTCCTTGCTCTCGTAGGCGTAGTACGCCTTGCCGGCCTTGAGCAGCTCGTCGGCCACCTGCTTGTAGCGCTCCAGGCGATGGGTCTGGTAGACCGGGCCTTCGTCGTGGACCAGGCCCAGCCAGCGCATGCCGTCCAGGATGGCCTGCACCGCCTCCTGCGTGGAGCGCTCGCGGTCGGTATCCTCGATGCGCAGCACGAACTGGCCGCCGCGGCGGCGCGCTTCCAGCCAGCAATACAGCGCGGTGCGGGCGCCGCCGATATGCAGGAAGCCGGTAGGACTGGGGGCGAAGCGGGTGCGGACGGTCATTGGATCTTCTTGGGGTATGGAGCGAAACGATGGATTTTAGCCGATTCGGCCGGTGGCACCGCGCCCTGCTGGCGGCCCTTCTGGCCAGCGGCGCCGCCGCGGCGCTGGCTGACGACGCCCCGGCTTCGACCGCCCCGGCTGGGGCTTCGCCACCAACCCGCTGCACGCCGGCCAGTTCGCCTACGAACAAGGCCTGCCCGACTGGAGCCGCCAGCGCGACGCCGGCGCCCGCAGCGACCTGTCCATGTACGACAGCCTGCTGCGCCTGGGCCTGGGCGGCGGTACCGAACTGCAGCTCGGCGGCACGCCGTACAACCGCCTGCGCCAGACCGGGCAAGCGTCCGTGCACGGCCGCGGCGACACCACGCTGGGCCTGAAATGGGTCCCCGTCACCGGCGACGTATGGTCGTGGGGCCTGCTCGGCACTGCGGAATTCACCGACGGCGCGCGCGCCTTCCGCAACGACCATCCCGCCTACACCTTGGGCTTCGACGCCACCCAGCAGACCGGCGGCAAAGTGGCCTTCGGCTATTACGCGCAATGGCAGCGCAGCGGCGGCAAGGACAGCGTCCAGTTCGCGCCCAGCATCGGCTACCAGTTCAATCCGCAGTTCGGCGCGTATCTCGAAGCCATGGCCCAGCACGACGGCAGCCAGGGCTTCGGCAGCGAAGCCGGCACCGACCTGGCCTGGCAGCCGCTGGCCAATCTGCAGTTCGACAGCTGGGTGCGCCACCGCCTCGGTGGGCATGCGCCGAGCTGGGAGGCCGGGCTCGGCGTGGCGATGTTTTTCGGGCGCTGACCCCGAACCTGTGGCGTAGGTTGGGGTGAGCCGAAGGCGAACCCCAACGTTGCAGCACACGCATCGCACGAATGTTGGGGTTCGCCTTCGGCTCACCCCAACCTACGCCGGAGGTGTCAGCCGTTGCCTTACTTCACATGCACGGTGATCTTCTTCGAGACCACCGCCGGATCGAACGGAATGTGGTTCTCGTCCGCCAGCTCCAGCTGCAGCGTGTGCGTGCCGGGCTTGAGCTTCACCGTGGTCTCGGTCTGGCCGTTGCCGAAGTGCAGGTGGTTCTCGTCCTTCGGAATCACCTGGCCGGCGGCCGGCAGGTCCTTCACGTCGACCAGCAGGTGGTGATGGCCGGTGCCGTCCTTCTTCACCCCGGCCGGGGCCACGCCCATGCCCTTGAGGCCGAACGTGACGGTGAATTCCTGGCCCACGGTGGCGCCGTCCTTCGGGCTGATGATGTAGACCTCGGCGCCGGCGGGGGACTTGGTCACCGGCAGGCCGCGAGCGTCGGCGGCGATCGCGGCGGCGGCCGTCGAGGCCAGGGCCAGAGCGAACAGGATGCGCTTCATCGTGGGATCTCCTTGGCATGAAGGGGGACGGCCAGTGTAAGCGCATCGTCATGCGGAAAGCGCCCTAAGAACTCTTAACTGGGAGCAGTCGTAACGCGGGCGTCATGAACGCGCCACGCCCCCGCAACGCCCCAGGACGAATCTATGCCGGGCCAGCACAGGTATCGCCATGCGCATCGGCATTGTCACTGAGACGTATCCGCCGGAAATCAACGGGGTCGCACTTACCGTGCACAGCCTCGCCGCCGGCCTCGCCGCTCGCGGCCACACCGTCGAGCTGACCCGGCCGCGCCAGGCCGAACCGTTCCACGACGAGCCGGGCATCTTCCCTGTCGAAATGCGCGGCGCCGCACTGCCGCGCTATCCGGGCCTGCGCTTCGGCCTGCCGGCCGGCCGCAACCTGCGCGAACGCTGGACGCGGCTGCGCCCCGACGCCATCTACGTCGCCACCGAAGGCCCGCTGGGCTGGTCGGCGGTGCGCGCGGCCAAGGCGCTGGGCATTCCCGCGGCCACCGGCTTCCACACCCGTTTCGATACCTACGCCAACCACTACGGCGTGGGCTTCCTTACCCCGGTCGTGCGCGGCTACCTGCGCCGCTTCCACTGCCGCGCCGCCGCCACCCTGGTGCCGACCGACGCGCTGGCGCGCGAACTGGCGGACCTGGGCGTCGACACGGTGCGCCTGCTGCGCCGCGCCGTGGACACCCAGCTGTTCCATCCCAGCCACCGCGATCTCGAACTGCGCGCCTCCTGGGGCGTCGACGGCAATACGCCGGTGGTGCTCTACGTCGGACGCATCGCCGCGGAAAAGAACCTGGACCTGGCCGTGCGCACCTTCCGCGCGATCCAGCGCGACGTACCCAAGGCCCGCTACGTGTGGGTGGGCGACGGCCCCTCGCGCGCGGCGCTGCAGGCGGCCAATCCCGACTTCATCTTCGCCGGCGTGCAGCGCGGCGAGGCGCTGTCGCGCCACTACGCCAGCGCCGACGTATTCCCCTTCCCCAGCCTCAGCGAAACCTTCGGCAACGTGATCCTCGAAGCGCTCGCCGCCGGCCTGCCGGTGGTGGCCTACGAGGAAGGCGCCGCGCGCGAGCATCTGTCCTCCGGCATCAACGGCTTCCGCATCGAGGCCGGCAACGAGCGCGCCTTTATCGACGCTGCCTGCACGCTCACCGCCAACGCCAGCCTGATCCGCCACATGGGCCGCGCGGCGCAGGCCAGCATCGCCAACCTCTCGCCGGACGCGGTGATCCGCGAATTCGAATCCCTGTTGCGTGAACTGGCCAAGGAGCATCGCGATGAACACTCTGCCGCCGCTGCACACGCCTGAGCTTTCCGCCGGACCACGTTTTGCCATCGACCGGCGCATCTGCGTCGCCGCCAACCACTGGGGCGCGCGCCGCGCCGTCGGCGTGTTCTTCGGCCTCGTCAGCCGCCTGGGCGACGGGGTGTTCTGGTATTCGCTGATGCTGGCCCTGGCCCTGTTCGACGGCCGCCGCGGCCTGGCCGCCGCCGCGCAGATGGCCATCACCGGCCTGACCGCCCTGCTGCTGTACCGCCTGCTCAAGCGCTGGACCCGCCGCCCGCGCCCGTTCCGCGCCTGCCCCGGCGTGATCGCCCACGTGCCGCCGCTGGACGAATTCAGCTTTCCGTCCGGCCATACCTTGCAGGCGGTGAGCTTCACCATCGTGGCGCTGGCCTGGTATCCCCTGCTGGCCCCGCTGCTGCTCACCTTCACGGCGCTGGTCGGCGCCTCGCGGGTGATCCTGGGCCTGCATTATCCGAGCGACGTGATCGCCGCTACCGCGATCGGCGGTGCGCTGGGTTCGCTGTCGCTGTGGGTGCTGCCGCTGATGCATTGGATGCACTGAGCGGTCAGCGGTTCCATGCGCAGCTGGTGATGGCGGTGCTGTCGTCCAGTAGCGAGTAGCCCAGGCGGAAGCGCATGCCGGCCGGTAATGCTGGAATTAATGTCTGCGCGATTTCTGCTTCGATCGTTTCTTCATTCAAATTGAAGATCTTGAGCGCGTTGAAATCGAAGACCCGGCTGACCGCCGCTGCCGTCGCCTTGTAGAAACTCTCCTTCGCGGAGAACGCGACGGTCAGCGCCATCGGTTCGCCGAACCGCCGCGCAAGTGCGGCCAGCACCTTGCGCTCCGCCGCATCGACCACCGATTGCACGATGGCATCGAACGCGCCTGGCGCCACCACGTGCTCGATATCGATCCCGACGCCGCGCACCGCGTTTTCGCGCATGGCCACGGCCGCCGCGATTCCCACCGCATGCGTGATGCTTCCGATAAAACCCTGCGGCCATGCAGGCGCACGCGACGGCCCGATCGCCAGGTCGCCCGCCTCAGCGCCAGCTTCCGAGAGCGCCGCCATCGCAGCACGCCGTCCGGCAAGATATTCCGCCTTGCGCTTTGCCACGCTTCGCGCGATGGATGGCGGGCAAGCGATGCCGTAATGGGCGAAATGCGTGTCGTCGCTTTCGTCCACATCAAACGGCAACGCGAATGCGTCGGGCAGATTCCCTGGATGTCGCTCCAACGACAGGCGCCGCAACTCCTGCATGCCCTCTCCTTTGCACATCGCCTCTACGCAAGCCCCTCTCCCTCCGGCGACCCGAAGGTAGTCCCTGTGGGAGAGAGGGGTTGGGGTGAGGGTTCGGGCGGAGCGCAGAAGTGATGTGCATGGCTCCGCCCGTACCCTCATCCGGCTGCCGCCACCTTCTCTCCCACGGGGACTACCTTCGGATCGCCGGAGGGAGAAGGGTTCAAACTTGGAAAGTAACGACGACTTCAGGCCTCCACTTGCGGCCGCAACACAATCTCATTCTGCCGCCGCCGCACCGCCACCCAGATCCGCCAGAAATACAGCACCCCGATACCCGCCTCGAACGACGACCCCACCACCCATGCCGTCGGCAGATACTCCGCATCCCCCACATGCCCCAAGGTAATCAGATAAACCGTGGGAATGCTCAACACCCACATCATCACGAAGCGTACCGCGAACAGGAACCGCGTCAGTCCGAACGCTTCCAGCACCGCCTGCCCCGTCATCGAGAACGCGAACGCCAGCGAATACGTCCATAGCACTTTCGAGGTGGCCACCGCCGCGTGGCGGATCTCGTCGGGCTTGTCCGCCAGCCCGAACGGATCGAGCAGCACATTCGGCGTGACGATCTGCAGATACGCCGTGAACGCCACGTACGCCAGCTCCAGCGCCAGCGTCACCAGCATGATGCGCGGCACCTGCTCGAACTCCCCCTGCCCCAGCGCATTGCCGCACAGCACGCTGCAACCGATGCCTAAGCCCAGCAGCGGAATCACGCCGATATAGCTCACCGTGAGGTTGACGTTGTTGGCCGCCAGCGCGATCGCGCCCAGCCCGGCGATGATCCAGATAAACGCCGCATTGCCGAAGTTGCCGATGCCCGCCGTCACGCCCAGCGCCACGCCCTTCCTGATCCGCGGCATCAGATCGCCGCGATGCAGCCCGCGCGCAGCCACCAGCCGCCGCACGTCGCTCCACACGTCCTTCGGCATGTACGCCACATAGATCAGCGTGATCGCCAGGGTGCCGGCCAGGGTGCCCAGCGCCGAACCGCGCATGCCCAGCTCCGGCAGGCCGAAGCGGCCGAACACCAGGCCGATGGTCGCCACGATGCCCACCGCCTGGCCGATCAGTCCCGCCACCAGGGTGATGCGCGTCTTGCCGATGCCGTTGAAGTACGACGACAGCGCCATGTTGAAGGTCATCGCCGCGCCGAAATACGCCGACCAGTAGAGAAACTGCGCTTCCAGCCGCGTGAGGTTAGCCGGCCGGTCGCTCAGCGCCGGGATCCACGCCATCAGCGGCGCCATCAGCCACAGCAGCAGCGCGAACACCACGCCCACCACCACGCCGATCGCCGCCTGCCACGCCGCATCCGCGTGCCCCGAGCGGCCATAGGCCTGCGCCACGCAGGAACGCGAGAAGCCCACCACGGCGACGAAGAAGCCGACGATCGCCATCGCCGTGTACACCGCGGGGCCGGACGCCGCCAGCGTATCGGCCGAGTACCGCGCCAGGCAGATGCGGTCGACCAGCATCATGATCAGGTTGCCGATCATCGAGCCCATCAGGGGCAGCGACACCTTCAGGATGCGCCGCGCGATGGCGGCACTGGACGCGGGCGCGATGGCGTTCAAGCCGCGCCTCCCGCCGGCGGCACGCGCAGCTTCAGCCGCACCGGTACGGAACTCGGCGCCATGAAGAAATTCAGCAGCTCCTTCGCGGGCGGCGCCTTGGGGTCGGGCTCCAGCTCGAAGTTGCGCATGATCATCGACACCACCACCTTGATCTCGGTCAGCGCCAGGAACCGCCCCGGGCACAGCCGCGCACCGCCGCCGAACGGAAACAGCTTGCGGCTGGGGTCTTCCTCGCCGGGCTCGCGCAGTTCCGCCACCCAGCGCTCGGGCCGGAAGCGATCCGGCTCGGGGAACTGCGCCGCGTCGTGCCCCTCGCCCGCCGTCGCCACGATGATCGCGGTGTTCTTCGGAATGAACGTGTCGGCCACCACGCAATCGGCGTTCGCGGTCAGCCCCAGATACGGCGCCACCGCCTTCAGCCGCTGCGTCTCGCTGTGCGCCGCCTCCAGATAATGGAAGGCCTTCATCTGCTCCCACTCGCGCGGCAGCGGCGCCGCGCCCAGCACCTGGTCCGCTTCCGCCGCCAGCGCGGCCGCGGCGGCCGGATTCTGCGCCAGCAGGCACAGCATCCAGCCGATCGAGTTGGCGGTGGTGTCCTCGCCGCCGATCACGCTGAGGATGGCATTGGCCACCAGTTCCTCGTCGGTGAATTCGGATGCCGGATCCTCGCTGGCGGCGATCATCGCCTCCAGCATGTTGGCCGGCTTGCGCTGCAGTTCGCGCTGCTGCTCCATGCGCTGGCGCGTGTTGCGGATGAACTCCTGCACCCGCGTCTCGATCTCGGCGAAGGAGCGCTCCGCCGCGCGGTCCACCGGCAATCTGAAGTAGCGCCAGTACGGAAACGCCGCGGTGGTGCGCTGGCCCAGGCGCTGGAACATGCTGTCGATATCGCGCTGCAGCGGATCGCCGTCCTGGTTCACCGCGTCGATATCGTGGCCCATGGCGATGCCGACGATGGTATCCAGCGCCATCGCCTTGAGATCGCGGCGCAGGTCGATGGCGCGGCCTTCGAGCACCGCCTTCTTCCAGCGTTCGAGCATGCGCTCGGTCAAGGTCACCATCTTCGGGAAGAAGTTGCGGATCACCTCGGCATTGAGCCCGCTCATCACCAGCTTGCGCTGCTTGCGCCAGGCCGCGCCCTCGGCGGTGAACACGCCGCCGATGTTGAGCTCGTTCATGATCGTCTTCAGCCCGCCGTTGCGGCGGAAGCCGTCGGGACGCTCGCGCATCACGCCGTGCGCGGTGGCCGCGTCGGAGACGATCACGATGGTGTGGCCGAACACCTGCAGGCGGAACATCGGTCCGTACTCGCGCACCCAGGCGCTGAACTTCTGGTGCATCTGGCGGCCGCTCAGCTGCAGCGCATTGCCGACCACCGGCTGGCCCTTCGGCGCGGGCAGATCCTCGATGCGGCGCGTGTAGCTGAGCTCGGCCGGGGCTTCTTCAGGCAAGGCCAGTGCTTCGGAGATGGTTTCGTTCATGGCATTCCCCTGTTGAGCGCTCACGGACTGGCCGCGGTGAAGGAAAGATTCGGCGTGTAGCGGCCGATCCGCGCCGAGATATCGCGCGCCAGCTTTTCATTCAGCGGCGCCGACACGATCGACAGATGCGAACCGCCGATCCGCGACACCTCCAGATGCCGCCCCACCAGGTCGCGCCAGCCGAGCGAGACCTCGTCGCCTTCGTGGCGATCGGCGGCGAAGTACGTCACCGGCAGCTGCGCCGCCGGCGGACGATAGTCGTCGGCCGCGCGGCCGCAGGCTTCGTACAGCGCCACCGTGCGCTTCACCTCGTCCGCATCCAGCCCCGCCGGCACCAGCCCCGCGCCCATGCACAGCGCAATCACGCCGTCGAGATCGCCGCGGATGGCGCGCGCCATCAGCTCGGGATAGTCGGGATGGGTGCGCCAGTCGCCGGCCAGGTTCAGGTCGAGCAGCCAGTTCAGCAGCGCGCGGCAGGCGTCGTGCTGCACCGGATGCCGCTCGCGCTCCCTGGCGCGCAGCGCCGGCGCGCTGGTGTCGATCATGCCGACGAACTGCACGTCCTCGCCCGCCGCCAGCAGGCGGTGCGCGATCTCGTACGCCACCATGCCGCCCAGCGACCAGCCGGCCAGCAGATACGGACCGGACGGCCGCACTTCGCGGATCGCATCCAGATACGCCGTGGCCATGGCGTCGATGCTCCGGTGCAGCGTCTCGCCCACCGCCAGGCCGTACACCGGCTGGTTGGCATCCAGGTGCTGGGCCAGGTCGAACGCATACTGCACGCCGCCGCCGATCGGATGGATCAGGAACAGCGGCGCGGCCGTACCCTTGGCGCGGATCGGCACCAGGTTCGGATGCAGCCCGCCCTGCTTGCGCGTATCCACGAACGAGGCCAGCGCGCCCAGCGTGGCGTGCGAGAACAGGTCGCGCAGCTCGATCTCCGCCACGTGCCGCTTGCGCAGCTGCGAGACCAGCTGGGTCGCCAGCAGCGAGTGGCCGCCGAGTTCGAAGAAGTCGTCGGTCAGGCCGACCTTCTCCACCTTCAGCAGCTCCGACCACACCGCGGCAATGGCCTTTTCCATCGCCGTGCGCGGCGCGACGTGCTCGCCTTCGTCCTGCGCCATCTCCGGCGCCGGCAGCACCTTGCGGTCGACCTTGCCGTTGGAGGTCAGCGGCATCGTCGCCAACCCCACGAAGTACTCCGGCACCATGTAGTCGGGCAGCGTCTGCGCCAGGGTGCGGCGCAGCACCGCCGGATCCGGCAGCGCCTGCCCGTCGTGCGCCACCAGGTAGGCCACCAGGCGCTGCACGCCGCGCTCGTCCGGCCGCGCCAGCACCACCACGTCGCGCACCGCTTCCAGCGCGGCCAGCGTGGATTCGATCTCGCCCAGCTCGATGCGCAGGCCGCGGATCTTCACTTGGTGGTCGCTGCGGCCCAGATACTCGATATTGCCGTCCGGCAGATAGCGCGCCAGGTCGCCGGACAGGTACATGCGCGCACCGTCCTCGGCGCTGAAGGGGTTGGGGATGAAGGTCTGCCCGGTGAGATCCGGCCGGTTCACGTAGCCGCGCGCCAGGCCGACGCCCGCGATATACAGATGGCCGACCACGCCCACCGGCACCGGGTTGAAGTAGTCGTCCAGGATATGGATCTGGATGTTCGCGATGGGCTTGCCGATCGGCACGCAGTTGAGCGCGCTGTCCTTGCGGCACTGCCAGTAGGTGACGTCGACCGAAGCCTCGGTCGGGCCGTACAGGTTATGCAGCGCCACGTGGTCCCAGGTGGCGAAGAAGCGCTGCTGCAGATCCATCGGCAAAGCCTGGCCGCTGCACATCACCTGGCGCAGCGAGCGCCCGCTGCCGGGTTCCACTTCGTTGAGGAACACTTCCAGCATCGGCGGCACGAAGTGCGTGGTGGTGATGCGCTCGGCGTCGATCAGGCCGGCCAGGTAGGCCACGTCCTGGTGGCCGCCGGGCTTGGCCACCACCAGGGTGGCGCCTTCCAGCAGCGGCCAGAAGAACTCCCACACCGAGACGTCGAAGCTGAAAGGCGTCTTCTGCAGCACGCGGTCGGCGGCGGTCAGCGGATAAGCCTCCTGCATCCACTCCAGGCGGTTGACGATGCCGCGATGGTCGATGCCCACGCCCTTGGGCTTGCCGGTGGAGCCGGAGGTGTAGATCACGTAAGCCAGATCGCCCGGCTGGGTGGCGTTGACCGGATTGCCGGCATCCTCCATCGCCCAGCTCGCGGCGTCGCCGTCGATGCACAGCACCGGCAGGCCGGGAATCGCCGGCGCGGCGTGGCGCAGGTGCGTCAGGGTGAGGATCGCCGCGGGCGCCGCATCCTCCACGATGGTGGCCAGGCGGTCGGACGGATAGGTCGGATCCAGCGGCACGTAGGCGCCGCCGGCCTTCTCGATCGCATACAGGCCCACGATCATCTCGATCGAGCGCTCGGTGCACAGGCCGACCAGCACGTCCGGCCCCACGCCGAGATGGCGCAGGTGGCGGGCCAGGCGATTGGCCTGCGCATTGAGCTCGGCATAGGTCAGCGAGCGGTTCTCGTACACCACGGCCACGTGCTCGGGCGTGCGCGCCACCTGCGCCTCGAACAGCTGGTGCAGCGTGTTCGTCTCCGGCGTCACGCACGGATAGGCCTTGGCGGTGTGGTTGAAGCCGTAGACCAGCTGCCGGTATTCCGCCTCGCCGATCATCGGCAGCTCGCCCAGCGGCCGCTCCGGCTCCGCCACGATGGCCTGCAGCAGGTTGGCGAAGTGCTCGCCCATGCGCTCGATGGTGGCGCGGTCGAACAGGTCGGTGTTGTACTCGAAGCTGCCGTACAGGCCTTGCGGGCCTTCGCTGAAGGTCAGCGTGAGATCGAACTTGGCGGTCACCGTCTCGTGCGGCACCAGTTCCAGCTCCAGCCCCGGCAAGGCAAGATTCAGCGGCGCGTTCTGCAGCACCAGCATCACCTGGAACAGCGGCGAATAGCTGGTGTGGCGTTCCGGCTGCACCGCGCCCACCAGCTGCTCGAACTGCACGTCCTGGTGGGCGTAGGCGTCCAGCGTGGTGGCGCGCACCTGCTTGAGCAGGTCGGTGAAGCCCGCGCTCAGGTCCACCTGGTTGCGCAGCACCAGGGTGTTGACGAAGAAGCCGATCAGGTCCTCGATCTCGCTGCGGTTGCGGTTGGCGATCGGCGTGCCGATGCAGATGTCGTTCTGCCCGGAATAGCGCGCCAGCAGCACGTTGAAGGCCGCGCACAAGGTCATGAACAAGGTGCCCTGCGACTTGCGGCTCAGCGCCTGCAGCTTCGCGCTGAGCTCCGCCGGCAGCGCATAGGGCAGCGCGGCGCCGTCCTGGCCCTGGGTGGGCGGACGCGGGCGGTCGGTGGGCAGGGTCAGCAAGGTCGGCGCGCCGGCCAGCTGCTTCTTCCAGTAGCCGAGCTGCCGCTCCAGCACCTCGCCGCTCAGCCATTCGCGCTGCCAGCGCGCGAAGTCGACATAGCGCATCGGCAGCTCCGGCAGCGCCGCCGGCGCACCGAAGGCGCGGCTGGCGTACAGCGTGCCCAGCTCGCGCACCAGGATGCCCATCGACCAGCCGTCGGAAACGATGTGATGCATGGTCAGCAGCAGCAGATGCTCGTCGTCGGCCAGGCGCAGCAGGCTGCCGCGCACCAGCGGCCCGCCGTGCAGGTCGAACGGCGTGCTCGCCTCGTCCAGCATCAGCTGGCGCGTCTGCGCCTCGCGCTCGCCCGGCGCGCTGGCGCGCAGGTCGTGCAGCGCCAGCGCCAGCTCCACGCGCTCGGCGATGTACTGCACCGGCGTGCCGTCCACGCTGCCGAAGCGCGCGCGCAGCGCATCGTGGCGCAGCACGACGTCGTTGAGCGCGCCTTCCAGCGCGGCGGTATCCAGCCGGCCCTTCAGGCGCACCGCGGCGGGAATGTTGTAGGTGGGGCTGTAGCCTTCCAGCTGATCCAGGAACCACAGGCGCTGCTGCGCGAACGACAGCGGATAGCTTTCTTCCCGCACCGCGGCCGGCGCCGCCACCGTGCTGGCCGGAGCCGTAACAGGGGCGGCCGCGGCCACCCATGCAACCAGGGCGGCGACCGTCGGCGCTTCGAGAATCGCCGCCACCGGCACCTCCACGCCGAACTCGTCGCGGATGCGCACCGCCAGCCGCGTCGCCAGCAGCGACTGGCCGCCGAGCTCGAAGAAGTCGTCGTCGAGCGCCACCGACGGGCGGCCCAGCAGCTCGCACCAGATGCGCATCATGGTGCCGGTGGCATCGGTGGCCGGAACGTCGGCCGCGGCGAGCGCCAGCCCTTCCTTACGCACCGCTCGCAGCGTCGGCAACGCATCGACGGCATCCGGATAACGCACGTCCGTCCAGCACACCTCGCGTGCGAACGGATAGCTCGGCAGGCTCACGCGGCGCGGCTTGGCGGCGCCGGCGTACAAGCCGTTCCAGTCGAACGCGAACCCCTTCACCCACAGGTCGAGCAGCTTGCCGTACTTGCCCTTGGCCACCCAGGCTTGCACCGCGGCCTGCATGTCCTCGTCGTCGGCCAGCGCGGAGAACGCATTGCGCTTTGCCTGTCCCGCATAGACGTCGTCCACGTCCTTGCCGCCGGCGAGGATCGCCGCCAGCTTGCCGCGCAGCTCGTCCAGCGATTCCACCAGCAGGGCCAGGCGCTCCTCCATCGCCTCGCGCCCCACCTGCAAGGTGTAGGCGATATCGGCCAGCGCCAGGTCGGAGGCGTGCCGCTCCGGCGCCAGCGCCGCGAGCAGCCGTTCCACTCGTGCCTTCAAGCGTTCCGGATCGCGTGCGGACAGCACGATCATGGCCGGACCAGGCAGGCTGCCGCGCAGCGACGACGATGGCTCGACGTACTCCTCGATCACCAGGTGCGCATTCGCGCCGCCCGCGCCGAACGAAGAGATGCCCGCGCGCCGCGGAAACTCCCGGCGGCGCCCGTCGACGTCCAGCTGCGGCCGCGTCCACGGCGCCAGCGCCTGCTGCACGAAGAACGGCGTGTCGGCGAAACGGATCTCCGGATTCGGCGTGGCCGCATGCAGGCTAGGCGCGAGCATGCCGTGCTTCATCTGCATCAGCACCTTGCTCACCGCGACGAAGCCGCTCGCGCTTTCGCTGTGGCCCAGGTTGGACTTGGCCGAACCCAGCGCGCAGAACTGCCGGTCCTGGGTCCACTGGCGGAACGCCTTGGCCAGGCCCGCCACCTCGATGGGGTCGCCCAGGTGGCTGCCGGTGCCCTGCGCTTCCACATAGCTCACCGTGCGTGCATCGATGCCGGCGCGGCGCAATGCGTCGCCTACCAGCTGCGCCTGCATATTGGGGTTCGGCACCAGGTAGGCGTTGGTCTTGCCGCCCGAATTGATCGCGCTGCCCTTGATCACGCCATAGATATGGTCGCCGTCGGCCACCGCGCGATGCAGGGGTTTAAGTACCAGCGCGCCTACCGCCTCAGCGTCGACGAAGCCGTCCGCGCCGGCCGCGAAGGACCTGCACTTGTCGTCGGCCGACAGCATCGCCATCGAGGCCAGGTCGATCAGCTGGGTCGGCGCCACGATCAGGTTCACGCCGCCGGCGATCGCCACCTCGCTGTCGCCGCTGCGCAGGCTTTCCAGCGCCAGATGGATGGCCGTCAACGAGGACGAGCACGCGGTATCGACCGCCAGGCTCGGCCCCTGGAAATTGCACAGGTGCGAAATGCGGTTGGCGATCGACCAGAAGCGCGCGCCGGTGGCGTAGTGCTCATTGGTGACGCCGACGAACACGCCGACCTTGCGCGTGGCGCTGAGGCCGGCGGCCGTATAGCCCGCGTCCTCGATGCTCGCATGCACCTCCTGCATGAACAGCCGCTCCTGCGGGCTCATCAAGCGCGCCTCGCTGGGCGCGATATGGAAGAACAGGCGATCGAAGCCCTGCACGTCGTCCAGCAACCCGGCCCAGCGCGTGTAGGTCTTGCCGGCCTGGCCCTTGCGCTCGTCGAAGAAGCGGCCATGCGCCCAGCGTTCCGGCGGCACTTCGCTCACGCTGTGGCGGCCGGCAGCGAGGTTGTCCCAGAACTGGTGGACGTCGTTGGCGCCGGGGTAGCGGCCGGAGAGGCCCACGATGGCCACGTCGAACGGCGCCACTGGGGCGGGCACGGTGGGGATGGTGGCCTCCACCGGCTGCACCTCGCGTGCCGCAGTGCTGGCTGTCTGTACCACGGTGGCCGGCGCTGCAGCCGGCGCGGCGGCGGCCATGCCCGCCCAGCGCGACAGCGCCGCCGGATCGGTACGCAGGAAGTGATCGACCAGCGCTTCGATATCGTGGTGCTCGAAGAACAGCGTCGCGCCGATCTGCTCCGCGCCGAACACCACGCGCAGCGCATCGGTCAGTTCCATCACCAGGATCGAATCGAGTCCGTACTCGTCGAAGCCCACCGTCGCCCCGATCGCCTCCAGCGGCAGCGCCAGGCGCCGGCTGATCAGCTTGCGGAACTGCAGGATGCTCTTTTCGCGCAGCACGGCGCTGGCCGGCTGCGTGTCGGTGGCGTGGCCGTGGTGCGAGGTGAAGTCCTTGGAATCGTTCATGGCAGGTGAGTTCCGTTCGTGGTTCGTGTCGCGTGACAGCGGAGGTGCCGGCTTGAGATGGACCGTGCGCAGGCTGAGTTTTTCGATGCGCACGCAGACCTGGCCGTGCGCATCGCAGAGATCGATATCGAGTTGGCGGATGTCGCCGGCGGCTGCGGTGCCCGCGGCGTGGCGCACGTAAGCCCACATGCCGGCGGTGCAGGCCGCATGTGCCTGCACGCCGTCGACGGCAAACGGCAGGGCCAGCGCGATGCCCTCTTCGCCATGCGTCGCCAGATGCATGCCGAGCGACGACTGCAGGGCGGCATCGAGCAGGCTGGGATGCAGCGCGTAATGCGGCAGCGTGGCGGCGACCGGGGCTGGCAGGGAAATCTTCGCCAGCACTTCGCCTTCGCCGACGAACAGCTCGTCGATGCCGCGGAAGGCCGGGCCGTACTGCAGGCCCTTGCTTTCGAAGATGGCGTAGCAGCGCTCGTGGCCGACCTGCGCCACCGTGCAGCGGGCGCGCAGCGCGGCGAGATCGTGCCGTTCGGCGGCAGCCTGCCCCGCGGACGCGATGCCTTGGCTGTGGACGGCGCCGTCCTCGCCGCGCAGTTCGAAGCGGAACGCGCCGTCCGGCTCGGCGGTCAGCGCAAGCTGCAATGACAGTCCGCTGTCGTCCGCTACCGCCGGGCGGATCCATGCGACCTTGCCAAGCCGGACGCCGGATCCCGGCATCGCCTGCTGCGCGGCGGCGCGGGCCATTTCCAGCTGGGCCACGCCGGGCAGCACGCGGCGCCCTTGCACGCGATGGTCGGCGAGGAAGAACTCGCTGCCGTCGAAGCGGCTGCCGAAGCGACCGGCCGCCGCATCGGCGGTCTGCAGCAGCGGATGTTTGCGGGGTGGCGGCGCGACGCGCACGTCGACTCCGGTCCAGCGCCCCATCGCTTCCGGCTCGGCCGCGATGAAATGATCGGCCAGCGCATCGATGCTCGCATGCTCGAAGAACAGCGTGGAGGAAACCCGCTCCTCGATCCCCAGCTCCTCGAACGCCGCACGCAGCGCGTTGGTCAGCTCCAGCACCAGGATCGAGTCCATGCCGTAGCGGTCCAGCCCCGTCGCCGTATCGATCTCGCCGGCCGGCAGCTTCAGCGCCTTGCCGATCAGCTTCGCCAACTTCGCGCGGCAGCGCTCGCGCAGCGAAGCGGCATCCGCCGGCGCAGCCGCTTCGGCTGGACGCGAGACCGTGGCCGCTTCCACCCGTGCCGGCGCGCTCGCCTTGGCCGCGGGCTTCTGCAGCACGACACCGTCGCTCTCCGCGACGATCACCTGCTGCCCCAGCCCATGCGCCGGCTCCGCCGGGAAACGCACCTGGCGATAGCCCTCCTCGCGCAGCACGGCATGCCAGCGCGCCGGCGACAGGCTCGGGCAGCCAGGAATACGCAGCGCCTCGTCCTCGTACAGCCACCAGCCATCGAGCAGGCCGAAGGTCAGATGCGACCACAGCTCGCAGCTGGCCAGCTCGTTGAGCACCAGCTGCCCGTTCGCACCCAGCAGGGCCTTGGTGTTGCGCAGGCTCTCGCGGATGTCTCGCGTGGCGTGCAGCACGTTGGTGGCGATGGCCAGGTCGTAGCCGCCGGCCTCGACCTCCTGCCCTTCGAGCGGGCTGCCGATATCCAGCAGCCGGTACGAGAGATAGGGATACGACGGCCCGTACTTGCCCTGCGCGTGCAGCAGGAAGGCGCGCGACAGGTCGGTGTAGCAGTACTCGCCGATGTGTTGTGCATACGGCGCCAGCCGCGTCATCACGCGCGCGCTGGTGCCGCCGGTGCCGGCGCCGATCTCGACGATGCGGATGCGCGCCGCCGGATCGCGCGCCACGCGGGCCGCGACGAAGGCGAGCACCGCCTCGCATAGCACGTCGTTGAAATGATCGGCGACGGCATTGCCCTGGTAGACGCCCTCGACCAGCCGCATCGACGAGTCCGGGAACATCACCGCGGTGGCTTCGACCTCGCCGCGCAGGATCGCCGGCAGCGAGCGCAGCATGGCGTCGACCAGGGTTACCTGGGCCTGCCGCACATGGCCTGCGGCCTGCCATGCCACTTTGCGCGCGTTCCATTCGGACCAGGCGCCTTCCAGCGAAGGGAACACCGTGAGGCCGGCCTGCGCGATCATGCGCAGGCTGTGCTTCAGCCAGCGTGCGTAGCGCGGGGAAGCAGCCGCCGCATCCGCCAGCCCCAAGCCCTGCAGCTCGCCGCGCAGGATCGCCAGCGCCAGCCGGTCGATCTCCCGGCCCTCGGCCGCGAGATGCGCCGCATCGCCCTGGAATGCCGGCGGCACGCTCAGGGTGTCCGCCACCGAGTCGAAGCGGGCCGGGTGCATGCGCACCTTCGCCTGCCCGACCAGATCGAACACGCCGCCGCGCACGTCCTCGCGCACTGCCTTCATAAAGCCCAGCTGCGGCAGCGGCGAACGCAGCAGCCGTTCCAGCGCCCGCATGCCTTCGGTCGGCTCGATCGAACCGATGCCCTGCCGCGCCATGCGCTCGCGGTAGTCGCCGGAGGCGACCACGCCGACGCTGCCCCAGTAGCCCCAGTTCATCACCTTCACCGGATACGGCAGGCGCGCGGCCAGATGCAGCGCGTAGGCATCCTTGAAGGTGCAGCCCGCCGCATAGTTGCCCTGCCCCGCGGCGCGCACGAAGCCGGCCAGCGAGGACAGGAACAGCATGAAGTCCAGCGGTTGGGCGCCGAACACCTGGGCGATCCGCACGCTGGCCGCGACCTTGGCCGCCAGCCCCGCGCGCAGCCGCGACTCGTCCATCTGCGCCACGCTCTTGTCGAGCAGGTCGATCGCCGCATGCACCACACCGTGGATCGCGCCATGGCGGGCGAGCACTTCCGCGCAGGCCCGTTGCAGCGCCGCGCGGTCGGCCGCATCGGCGGCGATATAGAGCGGCGCCGGGCCGAGCGCGCCCAGCCGCGTCCGCGCCTGTGCGATCGCCTCGTCTTCCGCGCGGCGGCCGATCCACACGATGCGCGCACGATGCGTGCGGATCATATGCTCGCTCCAGGCCTGGCCGATGCCGCCGGCGCCGCCGATCACTACATAGACGCCGTCGTCGCGATAAGGCGAAGCCTGTTGCGCCACGCTCGCCGCATCCACGCGCGACAGCACCTGGCGGAACCATTGGCCGCCACGCCAGGCCAGGGTGGCCCCGCGGCCCTCGCCGGCCAGCCGGTACATGCGGTCGAGCGGCCAGGCATCGGCGCGCGGCATGTCGAGCAGGTGCAGGCGCCAGCTGGCGCACTCCTTCGCCACCGCGCCCATGAAGCCGTGGATCGCGGCATGGCCAGGCGCGACGGTGTCGGAGCCGTGCACGGACTGCGCCTGCACGGTCACCACGGTCCAGTCGAGCGCGCGGCGGTCGAAGCCGAGTGCGAGCAGGGCCTTGACCAGGCGGAACGCAGCGATCACGCCATGTTCCTGAGCAGCGATCAGCGCGTCGTCGTCATCGGCCGCGTGGGCTTCGTCGACGGCCAGCCAGACGATGCGGTCGAACGAGCCGAGCGCACGCAAGTGTCGTTCGAGCACGGCGGCGTCCACCGGCTTCGAATCGAGCACCGCCGCATCCGGCAGCGCATCCAGCAGCATCGCCCGCTGTGCCGGCGAGCCGCCGGCGATCAGGGTGCGTCCGCCTTCCGAGCTTGCGGCAAGCTTCGGCTCGACGACTTCCCAGGTCGGCAGCAGCAGCCATTCGTGGCCGCTGGGCACGGGTTCTACGGGCTCGCTGCGAACCGGCGCTGTCGGCTCCGGCACCCAGTAGCGGCCACGTGCGAACGGATAGGTCGGCAGGCCGATGCGACGCGGCCTGCGCGCACCGTGCCACTGCCGCCAATCGACAGCGGCGCCCTTCACCCAGGCATCGAGCAGCTTGTCCAGGTCGCGGGCCGCGATCCACGCGCCGATCGCCTGCGCATCGGCTGCGGCGTCACGGCGTCCGCGCGATGCGGTGCCACGATGGATGAGTGCCGACGATTCCCCGGCTGCCACGACGGAATGCAACCGCTCACGCAGTTCCTCCATCGACGCCACCGGCAACGCCAGCCGCCACTCCATCGCTTCACGCCCCACCTGCAGCGTATAGGCGAGATCGCCCAGATCCACCTCGGACCGCGTAACGAAGTCCAGCAGCAGGCGAACCTGCTCCTGCAGCTGCCGCTCGTTGCGCGCCGACAACAGCACCGGCACCGGCGCGGTCACCGGCGGCCGCGCCGCCACCGGCGCCACATATTCCTCCAGCACCACGTGCGCATTCACGCCGCCGAAGCCGAACGAACTCACGCCCGCACGGCGCGGCAACGGCCTGCCCTGCGCGTCGCGCAATGCCGCCCACTCCCGCGCCTCGCGCACCACGTAGAACGGACTGCCGTCCAGCTCCAGATACGGATTGAGCTGTTCGCTGTGCAGGCTGCGCACCAGGGTGCGGTGCTTCATCTGCAGCAGCACCTTCACCACGCCGGCCACACCCGCGGCCAGTTCCAGATGGCCGATATTCGTCTTGACCGAACCCAGCCCGCAGTACGGCGCGGCCACTGCCTCTGCGCCGAACGCCGCCTTCAGGCCCTGCACCTCCACCGGATCGCCCAGCCGCGTACCGGTGCCGTGCGCTTCGATATAGCTCACCGTGCGCGGATCGATGCCCGCCTGCCGCTGCGCCGTGCGGATCACCTCGGCCTGCGCCACGGGATTGGGCGCGGTCAGCGAGTTGGCGTGGCCGCCATGGTTCTCCGCCACGCCGCGGATCAGGCCATGGATGCAGTCGCCATCGCGCTCGGCCTCCGACAGTTTCTTCAGCACCAGCATCGCCACGCCTTCGCCGCGCACATAGCCGTCGGCTTCGGCGGCGAAGGTCTTGCAGCGGCCGTCGGCGCTGAGCATGCCGGCCTTGCTGAAGCTGATATGCGCTTCCGGCGTCACGATGGTGTTGACGCCGCCGACCACCGCGACCGCGGCCTGCCCGCCGCGGATCGCGGCGACGCCGCGCGCCAGCGCCACCAGCGAACTGGAACACGCCGTTTCCACCGGCTCGCTCGGCCCATGCCAGTCGAACATGAAGCTGATGCGGTTGGGCCCGACCGAAGGCACGCCGCCGGTCGAGGCGTACGCTTCGCCACCCAGGCCCGCGCGGTCGACCAGCCGGCCATAGCCGGTGGCGCCGGTGCCGATATAGACCGCCGTATCGCTGCCCGCCAGCGCGTCGCCCGCGTAGCCGGCGTCTTCCAGTGCCTTCCATACGTGGATCATGGCCAGCCGCTGCTGCGGATCCATCAGCTCCGCTTCCTTGGGCGAGACGCCGAAGAACAGCGGATCGAACTCGTCGACGCCATCGATAAAGCCGCCCCAGATGATCCGGGTGCGGTGCGCCTCGCGACCCTGGTCGCCATGCAGGCTGCGCCAGTCCCAGCGAGACGGCGGGATCTCGTCGATGCAGTCGCGGCCGTCGCGCAGGTTCCGCCAGAACGCTTCGATATCCGCCGCGTGGGGGAAGCGCCCGCTCATGCCGATGATGGCGACCGGTTCATCCGCGGCGGGCACAGTAACCACCGGCACGGGTGCGCTCACAGCGGCGGCGGAAACCACCGCAGCGGCGCGCTTGCGTACCGGTGGCGCGGCCACGACGCCCTGCTCGCGCACCAGGTGATCGATCAGGCGGTCCAGCGTGGGATGCTCGAAGAACACCGTCGGCGTCAGCCGCAGCTGGAAGCGCTGGTTCAAGGCGTTGCCGAACTCGGTCAGCGAGACGGAATCGAAGCCGTATTCGCTGAAGGTGGTCTCGCCGTCCAGATCGTCCGGCTTCACCTTGATCAGGGCCGAGACCAGCTCGGTCAGCGCGGTCCATACCGCCTCGCGCGACGATTCGGCGGTCTCTTCGATCGTCATCTCTTCCACCATGGCAGCCGGCGGCGCGGCGATGCCCTGCGTTGCCGTGCCCAGCACAGCCTCGCGGATACGCTCCGGCTCGCCCGCCACCACCAGCAGCTGGCTGGCGTCGCTGGCCCAGGCCTCGCGCAGGATGCGCAGGCCCTCGGCGCTGCCCAGCGGATGCATGCCCAGCTGCTGGCGCATCATCGCCTGCGTCGCGGCATCCACCTGCATGCCGCCTTCGGCCCACAGCGGCCAGTCGATCGACAGCGTGCGTCCCTGCCGTTCGCCGCGCGCCACCCGCTCCGCGCGCTCATGCGCGAAGGCGTCCATAAACGCATTCGCCGCCGCGTAATCGGCCTGCCCCACGCTGCCCAGCGCACCCGCGATGGAGGCGAAGCAGATAAAGGCATCCAGCGCCATGTCGCGGCTGGCCCGGTCGAGATTCAGCGTGCCCGCCACCTTGGCGCGCAGCACCTGGCGCAGTTCGTCGCGGGTCTTGGCCAGCAGGAAGCTGTCGCGCACCACGCCGGCGCTGTGCACGATGCCGTCGAGGCTTTCGAACTCCTCCGGAATGCCGCGCACCAGCGTGTCGATGGCCTCGGCGTCGGCGACGTCCACCGCGTGATAGCGCACCACCGCGCCGAGCGCTTCCAGCTCGCGGATGCGGCTCTTGATCGTTTCGTCCAGCGCGGAACGGCCGGTGAGTACCAGCACCGGGTTGCGCACTTCGCTGGCGATGGCGCGGGCAAAGATCAGGCCCAGGCCGCCGGCGCCGCCGGTGATCAGGTAGACGCCGTGATCCTTCCAGGGCGATGCGCCCTGCGCCGACGAGGGCACTTCGGTCCATCCGGCGGTCTGGCGCTCGCCGCGCACATGGCGCACGCGCTGCGCGGCGCCGTCTTCCCTCAGTGCGGCGGCGACATCCTGTCCGGCCTCGACCGCGATCAGCTGGCCGAGCAGGCGCGGGCTCTCCAGCCGCGCGGTGCGCAGCATGCCGTCCAGTCCGGACAGCGCCTGCCACTCGCCTTCGCGCGGCACGACGACCTGGATCAGGTGCTGCCCCGGCTGCGCGGCCAGGCCCTGCAGCGTTTCCAGCAGCAAGCTCGCCGCCGCTTCGAACGCGCTGCCGAGGTCGGCACCGCTTGGCGCGACCAGGCAGGCCGCATGCGGGAACTGCTCGCGGATACGCACCGCCAGCCCGTCTTCCAGGCCGCACAGCAGCACGACTCGCGAAGCGGGAGCGGCAGCACCTTCAAACACGGGACGCACCGGCCATGCAGGCCGGAACATCAGCGTCTCGATGGGTGCGGCCGCTGCAGCGATTACCGGCTCGGCACGTGCAGGCGCCTGCGCCGCTCCTGTGGGGAACCAATGGCGTTCACCTGCGAACGGATACGTCGGCAGGCTGATGCGGCGCGGGCGCACATCGTTCCCATACAGGTGCCGCCAATCGAGATTGAATCCCTTCGTCCATAGATCGAGCAGCCGCTCGTACTTGCCGCGCGCAAACCAGCTGGCCACGGTAGCGGCCATATCATCATCGCCGGCCAGCGCAGCAAGCGCGTCCGCGCCGCGCCGCGCCTGTCCCAGGTAAAGGCCTTCGATCGCCGTATCGCCGGCCAGCCATGCCGCGAGCTTGCCGCGCAGTTCGTCCAGCGAATGCACCAGCAGCGCAAGGCGTTCGTCCATCGCTTCGCGGCCGACCTGCAATGTGTAAGCCAGGTCCGCCAACTTGAGTTCCGGCTTGGCCAGGTGAGCCATCAGCTCGCCTGCTCTTTCGCGCAGCCGTTCTTCGTCGCGAGCGGACAACAGCACCAACGCGGGACCGCCAGGCGGCTCTGCGGCGACGGCGGGCACGTACTCCTCGACCACCACATGGGCATTCGCTCCGCCCGCACCGAAAGACGAGATGCCGGCGATACGCGGATGTTCACGCCCATCGATCACCGGCCGCCGCCATGCGGCCAGCTCCTGCTGCACCACGAACGGCGTCGCCGCGAAATCGATATTCGGATTGAGCACCGCCGAATGCAGGCTGGGCGCCAGCTGCCGGTGCTTCAGCTGCAGCAGCACCTTGGTCAGCCCGGCGATACCGGCCGCGCTTTCGCAATGCCCGATATTCGACTTCGCCGAACCGATGGCGCAGTAGCCCGTGTCGGCCGTCCAGTGCGCAAAGGCCTTCGACAATCCGGCGATCTCGATCGGATCGCCCAGGCTGGTGCCCGTGCCGTGCGCTTCGATATAGCTGACCTGCCGCGCATCCACGCCGCCGGCACGCAGGGCGCGCTCGATCACCTTGGCCTGCGCATTCGGGTTCGGCACGGTATAGCCGTTGGTCTTGCCGCCATGGTTAACCGCGGTGGCGCGGATCACGCCGTAGATATGGTCGCCGTCGGCCCTGGCCTGCGCCAGGGATTTAAGCAGCACCGCGCCCACACCCTCGCCCGGCACATAGCCTTCGCCGCCTTCGCCGAAACTCTCGCAGCGCCCCTTGCCCGAAATGAACTTGCCCTGCGCCAGCACCAGGTATTTGTTGGGGTGCACCGACACATTGACGCCGCCGGCAATGGCCACCGCGCAACCGCCGCGCGCCAGGCTCTCGCAGGCCAGGTGGATCGCCGTCAGCGACGACGAGCACATGGTGTCCAGCGCCAGGCTGGGGCCGTGGAAATCGCAGAAATAGGAGATGCGATTGGCGATCGAGGCCGGGCTGCCGGGCGCCGCCACGAAGCGGCCATGCGCCTGTTCCTGCGCGCCGTAGAGCTGGTACTCCTCGTACATCACGCCGGCGAATACGCCGACGTTGCCGTCCTCGGCCACGTTCTCCCGCGTGTAGCCGGCGTCTTCCAGCGTGGCATGCACGCATTCGAGGAAGAGCCGCTCCTGCGGGTCCATCAGCTCCGCTTCGCGCGGCGAGATATGGAAGAAGCGCGCGTCGAAACGGTCCACGCCGTCGATAAAGCCGCCCCATTTGCCATAGGTCTTGCCGGGGGCGTTGCGGTCCGCGTCGAAGTACAGGCTGTGATCCCAGCGGTCGGACGGGATCCCGGTGATGCTGTCGCGGCCCTGGCTGAGGTTGGCCCAGAACTCTTCGAGGTTGCGCGCCTGCGGATAGCGGCCGGCGACGCCGATGATGGCGATGCCCTCTTCCTTCACTTCGGTGCGGCTGACGAAGCGCGAGCGCAGGCGGCTGGCCGCGACGGGCGCAGAAAGCACGGCCGCCGGCGCGGCCACCGGCGCGGGCGCCGCGACGGTGCTTTCGCCCACCAGCCCGGCCAGCGCCATACGGTGGTGCTGCAGGAAGTAATCCGCCAGCGCGGCGATCGACTGGTATTCGAAGAACAGCGTCTTCGGCAGCGCGCCGAAGGCCTGCTCCAGCCGCGCGGTCAGGTCCAGCGTCATCACCGAATCGATGCCGTAGGCTTCCAGGCGGGCGTCGGCGTCGATACGCTGCGGCGGGAGCTTCAGCGTGGCCGAGAGCATGCGCACCAGGTGGCGCACGGTGCGCTCGCGCAGGTCGTCCGCCGGGGTTTCGACAGGCGCCGCCGTTTGCACCGGCTCCGGTGCCGCGACGCGCTGCCGCGCCCTCTGGCCCAGCACGTCCGCGCGCAGGAGCGCCAGGTCTCCCGCGGCAACCAGCACCTGGGGCGAACCCAGCGACCATGCCTGCGCCAGGGCGGCGCAACCTTCCACGGTCCCCAGCGGCGCCATGCCCCGCTCGCGCAGAAGACGCTGCCGCGTGGCCGCATCGACGCGCATGCCGCCGTGGTCCCACAGCGGCCAGTTGACCGACAAGCTGCGGCCACTGCGCTGGCCTTGCGCAACCAGGCCATCGCGGTGGTGCGCAAACGCATCCATGAAGGCGTTCGCCGCCGCGTAGTCGGCCTGGCCGACATTGCCGATGGCCCCTGCCAGCGACGAGAACACGATAAACGCGTCGAGCGGGAGATCGCGGCTCGCTTCATCCAGATACACGGTGCCGGCAACCTTCGCGCGCAGCACGTCGCGCAGATCCTGGTGCGACTTGCGCAGGATAAAGCCATCGCGCAGCACGCCGGCACTGTGCAGGATACCGTCCAGCCCTTCGGCCTCGGCGATCTCGCGCACGCAGGCCAGCACCGCGGCGCGGTCGCCTACGTCGAGCTGGCGATAACGGGCCGTGGCACCCAGCGCCGCGAGTTCGTCGAGCGCGGCCTGTGTTTCGCCGCTCAGCGGTGAACGGCCGGTCAGCACCAGGGTGGCGCCTTGGGCCTGCCTGGCGATATCGCGGGCGAACACCAGCCCGAGGCCGCCTGCACCGCCGGTGATGAGATAGGTGCCGCCGGCTTTCCACGGCGAAACGGCATCCGCCGCCGGTTGCGCTTCCGTCCACCCGGCGGTCTGGCGCACGCCATCCACATAGCGAATCGAAACGGCGTCGTCAGAGCGGTTCTCTGCCAACACCCGCACCGCATCCTGGCCCGCCTCGATACGGATCAGCTGGCCGCGGATCCCCGGATTCTCCAGCCGCGCGGTGCGCAGCATGCCTTCCAGTCCGGCCATCGCCTGCGCCGCGCCCTGCGCCGGCACTACCACCTGCACCAGGCAGGGGCCAGGCTCGGTGGCCCATGCGCGCAGCGTATCCAGCAAGGCGGCGGCGGCCGCTTCGTAGGACTGCGCAAGATCGCTGCCGAGCTCCACAGTCGTGGCGTCACCGAACGTAAGGCGCACACGATCGGCTTCCGCCGCCGCGAGGCCGGCAAGCAGCACGGCATGTTTTGCCACGGAGCCCGCCACGTCTCCCGAAGCCGCCTGCTGCGCAAGCCATGCGGGCGCCGCCAGCAGAACCGGCGCGGCATCCTGGATGGCGGGCGCCTGGCGGAGGAGCACGCCGCCGAAACGGATGCAGATCCGGCCCGCGTCATCGCACAGGTCGATATCGAAGCTCTTGCCGGTTGAGTCGCTGTCGTCGCGCCGCGTCACCACGGCCCACATGCGCTCGGCGCATGCAGCATGGATGTCCAGCGACGCGAGCGATGCGGGCAACCACAGCGTGCCGCCCTCGGGCGAAGCCAGGCCGAGCGTGGCCTGCAAGGCCGCATCGAGCAGGCTCGGATGCAGGCCGAATCCGTCCAGCTTCGTACCCGCCGGCAGAACGATGCGCGCCAGGGCCTGCCCGGTCCCGACCAGAACTTCCGTCAAACCGCGCAGCGACGGACCGTACGCCAGCCCCATGCGCTCGAAGGCCAACTGGCACTGCGCCGCATCCAGCCGCGACGCCACGCAGATCCGGCGCAGGCTCTCCATGTCATGCGCGGCCGGCGGCTCGCCTTCCTCGACGACAGCCACCGATCCGACCGTGCAGACCGTATCGCCCCTGGATATCTCGAAGCGGATCGCCGCATCGTCCTGCGGCAGCAAGGCGACATGCACCTCCAGCCCATCCGCATCCGCCACCACCGGCCGCTGCCATGCCACGTCCACCAAGCGCAGCCGCTCGTCGCCATCCAGCGCCTCGCGCACGGCCCGGTGCGCCATTTCCAGCTGCGCCACGCCGGGCAGCACGCGGCTGCCGCGCACCACGTGGTCGGCCAGGAAAGGCTCACCGCCGGTGAAGCGCGAGCTGAAACGCTGCAGCGCGAACGTCGAGGTATTCCGGTGCAGCAGCGGATGCAGCGCGGCGGCTTGCGATTCGTTCGAAGGCGCAGCCTCCAGCGGCAGCCAGTAACGCTCGCGGGCAAACGGATACGTCGGCAGGCTCACCCGGCGCAGCTGCCGGCCCGCATGCAAGCTGCGCCAGTCGAACGCCAGCCCCCTCGCCCACAGCGCCAGCAGCTTGCCGTGCTTGCCCTTGGCCAGCCACGCACGCACCGTGCCGTCCATATCGTCGTCATCGGTGAGCTCGGCCAGCGCCTCGCGGTTGCGCTTCGCCTGTCCCTGGTAAAGCTCGTCGATCGCCGTGTCGCCGGCCAGCCAGGCGGCGAGCTTGCCGCGCAGCTCGTCCAGCGTATGCACCAGCAGCGCGAGGCGCTCGTCCATCGCTTCGCGGCCGACCTGCAGCGTGTAGGCGAGATCGTGCAGCGATAGTTGCGGATCGGCCTCGATGGCGGCCAGCAGGCGCTGCGCCTGTTCGCGCAGGCGCGCGTCGTCGCGCGCCGACAGCGGCACGATGGCCGGGCCGTCGTCCCGATGCTCGATCGATACGGCTTCGACGTACTCCTCGATCACCACATGGGCATTCGCGCCACCGGCGCCGAACGAGGAAATGCCGGCCAGCCGCGGCCGCTCGCGCCCATCGATCACCGGCCGCGCCCACGGCGCCAGCTCCTGCTGCACCACGAACGGCGTCGCATCGAAATCGATATTCGGATTCAGCACTGCCGAGTGCAGGCTCGGCGCCAGCTGGCGATGCTTCAGCTGCAGCAGCACCTTGGTGACGCCGGCAATGCCCGCCGCGCTTTCGCAGTGGCCGATATTCGACTTCGCCGAACCGATCGCGCAGTAGCCGGTGTCCGCCGTCCAGTGCGCGAACGCCTTCGACAGTCCGGCGATCTCGATCGGATCGCCCAGGCTGGTGCCCGTGCCATGCGCTTCGATATAGCTGATATGGCGCGCGTCGACCCTGCCCTTGCGCAAGGCGCGTTCGATCACCTCCGCCTGCGCATTCGGGTTCGGCACGGTATAGCCGTTGGTCTTTCCGCCATGGTTGACCGCGGTGGCGCGGATCACGCCGTAGATATGGTCGCCGTCGGCCTGGGCCTGTTCCAGGGGCTTGAGCAGCACCGCGCCCACGCCCTCGCCCGGCACATAGCCTTCGCCGCCCTCGCCGAAGCTCTCGCAGCGGCCCTTGCCCGAGATAAAGCGCCCCTGGGCCAGGGTGAGGTATTTGTTCGGATGCACCGACACATTGACGCCACCGGCCAGCGCCACCGCGCAATCGCCGCGCTGGATCGCCTGGCAGGCCAGGTGGATCGCGGTCAGCGACGACGAGCACATGGTGTCCAGCGCCATGCTCGGGCCGTTGAAGTTGCAGAAGTACGAGACGCGGTTGGCGATCGACGCCGGGTGGCCGGGCACCGCCAGCGCCTTGCCGCGGGCCTGTTCCTGCGCGCCGTAGAGCTGGTATTCCTCGTACATCACGCCGGCGAACACGCCGACGTTGCCATTCCCGGCGACGTTGTCGCGGGTGTAGCCGGCATCCTCCAGCGTCGCATGCACGCATTCGAGGAACAGCCGTTCCTGCGGATCCATCAGTTCCGCTTCGCGCGGGGAGATATTGAAGAACAGCGGATCGAAGCGGTCGACGCCGTCGATAAAACCGCCCCACTTGCCGTAGGTCTTGCCCGGGGCGTTGCGGTCTTCGTCGAAGTAGCGCGAGTGATCCCAGCGCTCGGCCGGGATCTCGGTGATGCTGTCGACGCCCTGGCTCAGGTTGGCCCAGAACGCATCCAGATCGATGGCCTGGGGATAGCGGCCGGCGACGCCGATGATGGCAATGGCGCCGCTCTCGTCGCCGATGGCGCGGTTGCGCAAGGCATAGCGTGCCTGGCGTGTCGGAGGCGCGGCCGCCGTCTTCGTTGCCACGGGCATGGATACCGCCGCGGCCGCGCTGCGCCGCTCGCCGAGCAGCCCGGCCAGCGCCTCGCGATGCTGCCGCGCGAAATAGCCGGACAGGTCGGCCAGCGTCTGGTACTCGAAGAACAGCGTCTTCGGCAGCGGACCGAAGGTCTTTTCCAAGGCGCGTGTGAGGTCGAGCACCATCAGCGAGTCGATGCCGTAGGTCTCCATCCGCGCCTTGCGCTCGATCCGGTGCGCGGGCAGCTTCAGCGCGGCCGACAGGAAGCGCTCGAAATGGCGCGTGGCGCGTTCCAGGAAGGCAGCATCGTCTTCGGCGTGCCCTACGGCGATGAGCGCCGCCTGCGCAGGGGCGATCGCCATCGGCTCCATGACGACGCTGTTTTCGGCCGACGCGGCCTCAACGGCACGGAACGCCAGCCTGTGGAAACGCAGGCGCGGCATGCCGTCGTCGCCGCACAGATCGATATCCACCACGTCCGCCGCATCGCTCCGCCGGACCACGACCCAGGTGGCATCCGCGCATGGCCCTAAGACATCCAGCGCAGCAAGCGACACGGGAAGCATCAGCGGCGGCGTGTTGCCGCCATCACCGGCGAACAGGCCAATGGAGGCTTGCAGGGCCGCATCGAGCAGGCCCGGCGGCAGCTCATAAGCCTGCCCCGCCGCGCGCCAGGCCTCGGGCAGCGCAACCCTCGCGAGCACCGTGTCCTCGCACGCGAACACTTCGACGAGGCCGCGGAAGCCTTCGCCATAACCCAGGCTCATGGCCTCGAACATCGCATAGCACGCGGCAGCATCGAGATGCCGCACCGCGCAGCGCGCGCGCAAGGCATCGATGTCATGTGGCATCGGCGCAGCCGCGCCGGCCATCGTCGTGACCGTACCCCGGCCATAAAGCAGATCGCCATCCGCATGGAGTTCATAGGCGACATCGCCGCCATCCCGCGGATAAAGCGACAGATGCAGCTCCACGCCCTCGTCGCCGGCCAGCACCGGCCGCATCCAGGCGACGTCCTTCAGGTGCAGGGGACCGCTGGATTCCAGCGCCAGACCCGCCGCAGCACGCGCCATCTCCAACTGCGCAACACCCGGCAACACCGCACGCCCGCCGACGCGATGATCGGCGAACACCGTCTCGTCCCCACCGAAGCGGCTGCTGAAACGCGGCCCTTCCAAGGTCGAGGTATTGCGCTGTACCAGCGGATGCAGCGCGGCCGCGCCAGCGCGCGGCGCCGCGCCCGCCGCGATCCAGTAGCGCTCCGCCGCGAACGGATAAGTCGGCAGGCTGACGCGCCGCGGCACGCGGTGGGCATGCAGCCTGCGCCAGTCGATGGCGTGGCCCTGCACCCACAGCTCGACCAGCGTATCCAGCCGCCCCTGCGCGATCCATGCCTCGATCTTGCCGTCCATGCCTTCGCGCGCCTTGTCGGCACGGCCGCGATGCACCGCGCCGGTGCCGTCCAGGAAGCGCGCCAGCTTGCCGTGCAGATCGTCCAGCGAACCGGCGATCACGCCGAGGCGTTCCTCCATCGGCTCGCGGCCGATCTGCAAGGTGTAGCCGAGATCCGCCAACGAAACGCTGGCGCGCGTCTCCGGCGAGGCGACGAAAGCCGCAAGCTGCCGCACCTGCTCGTGCAAGCGCTCGCCATCGCGCGCGGACAGCAGCACGGCGACCGGGCCTTCGACAGCCGCCGCATCGGCCACCGGCGCGATGTACTCCTCCAGCACGACGTGCGCATTGACGCCGCCGAAGCCGAACGAACTCACACCCGCGCGCCGTGGCACGGCGCGGCCCTGCGCGTCGCGCAATGCCGTCCATTCGCGCGCCTCGCCGACTACGCGGAACGGACTGCCCGCCAGGTCGATATACGGATTGAGCGTCTGCGCATGCAGGCTCTTCACCAGCCTGCGGTGCTTCATCTGCAGCAGCACCTTGACCACGCCGGCCACGCCGGCGGCCAGTTCCAGATGCCCGATATTGGTCTTGACCGAACCGAGCGCGCAGTGCGCTTCGGCCACTTCGCCGCCGCCGGTGGCGGCATAGAGATCGCGGAACGCCGCCTTCAGTCCATTCACTTCCACCGGATCGCCCAGCGGCGTGCCGGTGCCGTGCGCTTCGATATAGGTCACCGTGCGCGGATCGATGCCGGCGTCCTGGTGCGCGCGGCGGATCACCGCGGCCTGGGCCGCCGGATTCGGCGCGGTCAGCGAATTGGCGCGGCCGCCGTGGTTTTCCGCGGTGCCGCGCACCAGGCCGTAGATATGGTCGCCATCGCGCTCGGCATCGGCGAGCTTCTTCAGCACCAGCATGGCCACGCCTTCGCCGCGCACATAGCCATCGGCATCGGCGGAAAAGGTCTTGCAGCGGGCATCGGCGCTGAGCATGCCGGCGCGCTCGAAACTGATATGCAACTCCGGGTTGACGATGGTGTTGACGCCACCGGCCACCGCCATGGCGCAATCGCCGCGCTCGATCGCCAGCACCGCGCGGCGCAGCGCCACCAGGGAGCTGGAACAGGCGGTTTCCACCGGCTCGCTCGGCCCGTGCACGCCGAGGAAATAGCTCATGCGGTTGGGGCCGACCGACGCCACCGTGCCGGTGGAGGAGTAACCCTCGATCGCCGCGCCGGCACGGCTGGCCAGGGTGGCATAGCCGCTGGGCATAGTGCCCACATACAGGCCCAGGTCGCTGCCGGCCAGCGCCGAGGCGGCGTAGCCGGCATCCTCCAGCGCCTTCCATATGTGGATCATCATCAGCCGCTGCTGCGGATCCATCAGCTCCGCTTCGCGCGGCGAGATGCCGAAGAAGGCCGGGTCGAATGCGTCCACGCCCTCGATAAAGCCGCCGCGCACAATCTGGCCCGCGCTGCCTTCCGGCGCGCGTTCGCCGTGCCAGGCCAGCCAGTCGGCGCGGCCGGCGGGCATCTCGCCGATGCAGTCGCGGCCTTCGTCGAGGTTGCGCCAGAACGCATCGATATCCTCGGCCATGGGGAAGCGCCCGCTGATGCCGATAATCGCAACCGGTTGTTTCGCTGCGGGTGCGGGGGCCGCGGCGGTGGCGGCGTAGCCGCGGCGCGCGCGGCGGGCCTCCTGCGCCGGCGCCTCCGCCGCGACGACCGGTGCGGGCATCGCTGCCGCCGGCACCGGCGCAGCAAAGCGCGCCGCCAGCACGTCGCGGTATTCGCGCTCCAGATAACCGGCCAGGCCATCCAGCGTGGAGTACTCGAAGAAGATCGTCGGCATCAGGTCGAGGCCGTACTGCCGGTTCAGCGCGTTGGCGAAGCCGGTCAGCGAGATCGAATCGAAACCGTATTCGTTGAGCGAGGTATCGCCATCGAGATCTTCCGGCTTCACCTTGATCAGCGCGGATACCTGGGCCATCAGCGCACGCTTGAGCGGATCGCGCAGGCCTTGCGCCGGAGCGGCATCGCTGGATGCAGCGGGCATGGCACGCGCTTCCGCCGCAGGCGCGACACGGGGCGCATCGAGAAAGACTTCGCGAATGCGGGCGGCATCGCCTTCGATCACCAGCACCTGGCCGATACCGGCGGCCAGCGCCCGGTGCAGCGCATCCACGCCATGGGCGCTGCCCATCGCGCGCATGCCCCACTGCCGCAGCAGCATGGCGCGC
Organism: Dyella marensis; assembly: GCF_049532885.1. Classification (NCBI taxonomy): domain Bacteria; kingdom Pseudomonadati; phylum Pseudomonadota; class Gammaproteobacteria; order Lysobacterales; family Rhodanobacteraceae; genus Dyella; species Dyella marensis. Next base: position 1,637,301 of record NZ_CP064029.1, on the reverse strand, counting down.
GTCGCCTCGTCGGCGTGCATGCCGCCCTGTTCCCATAGCGGCCAGTTCACCGACAGCGAGCGGCCGTAGCGCTCGCCACGCACCACGCGGGCGGCGCGTTCGTGCGCGAAAGCGTCCATGAAGGCGTTCGCCGCGGCATAGTCGGCCTGGCCCACATTGCCCGCGGCGCCGGCGATCGAGGAGAAGCAGACGAAGCAATCCAGCGGCATGTCGCGGGTGGCTTCGTCGAGATTCAGCGTGCCGGCCACCTTGGCCGCGAAGACGTCGCGCAGCTGCTGGCGGGTCTTGCCGGCCAGATAGCCGTCGCGCAATACGCCGGCTGCGTGGATCACGCCGTCGAGGCTTTCGTACTCTTCGGGGATGCTGCGCACCAGCGCGGTCAGCGATGCAGCATCGGCGACGTCGACGGCGTGATACCGCACCACGGCGCCGAGTGCTTCCAGGCGACGGATGACCGTGTGGATGCGTTCGTCCGGCGCGGAGCGGCCGGTCAGCACCAGCACCGGATTGCGCACGTCGCGGGCGATCGCTTCGGCGAAGATCGAGCCGAGTCCGCCGGCGCCGCCGGTGATCAGGTAGACGCCGTGGTCCTTCCACGGCGAGGAAGCAGCGGGAACCTGGCGTTCGGCCCAGCCCGCCACCTGCCGCTCGCCGCCGGCGTAGCGCACATGGCGCGCGTCGTCGTCCCGGTTGTCCAGCAGCGCCCTGGCGACATCCTGTCCGGGTTCGACCGCGATCAGCTGGCCGTGCAGGCGCGGATTTTCCAGGCGCGCCGTGCGCAGCATGCCGAGCAGGCCGGCCATCGGGCTGCCGTCGCCATGGGCGGGCACCACGATCTGCACGCAATGGATGCCGCCCTGCGTGGACAAGGCCTGCAACCGCTCCAGCAAGGTAGCGGCGGCGGCTTCGTAGCACGCCGCGAGATCGCCATCCATCGAAGTCGCAACCACGGTCACGCCCGGCGGTGCAACGCCCGCGTCGACACCGCAGGCCATGACCAGATGGCTGGCGAACGGCTCGGCGCCGGCAGCCCCGGCCGGTTTCGCGGCCCATGCCGGTTCCAGCATCAGGGTGCGAGCCGCGGCGGGCTCGTTCGCCGCGGCCGCCATCGCGCGCAGCCCCACGTCGGTGAAGCGGACGCAGACCGTCCCCTGCTCGTCGCACAGATCGATATCCAGGCGCGGCACCGCCTGCCCGGCGCCGCTTCCGGCGCTGTAGCGCACCACGGCCCAGGCGACATCCGCGCACGGGCGCAGCACCTGCAGGCCGCCGAGCGCGAACGGCACCTGCGGCACGGCAGCCGCGGGCACCGGGAACTGCAGGCCCAGCGTGGCCTGGAATGCCGCATCGAGCAGGCTGGGATGCAGTTCGTAGCCATCCGCCGGCGCCGCTGCAGGAACGGCAATGCGCGCGAGCACCTGGCCGGCGCCGGTGAAGAGTTCGCGGATGCCCTGGAACGACGGCCCGTACTGCAGACCCATCCGCGCCAAGGCGGCGTAGCAGTCCGCTGCGGTGTAAGTGGTCGTGCACGATGAGCGCAGCAGTACGAGATCGTGATTCGCCACCGCCTCGGCGCCGCGCCCATCGACGGCCATGCCTTGTGCGTAAACAAGGTCGCCCTCGCCATGGATCTCGAAACCGAGAGCGCCATCGGCTTCCGGATAAAGCGACAACTGCAGCGCGATGCCATCCGGACCGGCAACGATCGGCCGCAGCCACGACACGTTCTTCAGGCGCGGCTCGAAACCGGCACCGGCCACTTCGGCGACCGCGCGGCGCGCCATTTCCAGCTGGGCGACGCCGGGCAGCATGCGCGTGCCACGCACTACATGGTCCACGAAGAAGAATTCGTCGCCGCTGAAGCCGGCACTGAAACGCGGCCCGTCGAGATCCGAGGTATTGCGCTGCAGTAGCGGATGCAGGTTCGCACCGGTCATGGGGGCAAGCGGGCGGGCCTCGCCCGTCTGCACCCAATAGCGTCCGCGCGCAAACGGGTAGCTGGGCAGGCTGATGCGCCGCGGCGGTGCATCCGTGCGCAGGCGCGCCCAATCGATCGCCAGGCCCCTGACCCACAGATCGAGCAGCTTGCCGAACTTGCCGCGCGCGATCCACGCCTCGACGATGGCTTCCGCATCGTCGTCGCCGGCGAAGACAGCCAAGGCGTCCTTGTTGCGCCGCGCCTGTCCGCGATAAAGATCCTCGATCGCGCTTTCTCCGGCCACGTAGGCCGCGAGTTTCGTGCGCAGATCCTCCAGCGAATGAGCGAGCACGCCCAGCCGCTCGTCCATCGCTTCGCGGCCCACCTGCAGGGTGTAGGCCAGATCGTGCAGCGGCAGTTGCCGGTCCGCCTCGATCGCGGCAAGCAGGCGCGCAGCCTGCTCACGCAGCCTGTCCTCATGGCGCGCCGAAAGCACGACGAGTGCCGGACCGGACGGCTGTGCCGCCGGTTGCGGCGCGATGTACTCCTCGATCACCACGTGGGCATTCGCCCCACCCGCGCCGAACGAAGAGATACCTGCCAGCCGCGGCCGCTCGCGCCCATCGATCACCGGCCGCGCCCACGGCGCCAGCTCCTGCTGCACCACGAACGGCGTGGCGTCGAAATCGATGTTCGGATTCAGCACCGCCGAATGCAGGCTCGGCGCCAGCTGCCGATGCTTCAGCTGCAGCAGCACCTTGGTGACGCCGGCAATGCCGGCCGCGCTTTCGCAGTGGCCGATATTCGATTTCGCCGAACCGATGGCGCAGTAGCGCGTGTCGCGCGTCCAGTGGCGGAACGCCTTGGCCAGGCCTGCGATCTCGATCGGGTCGCCCAGGCTGGTGCCCGTGCCGTGCGCCTCGATATAGCTGATCTCGCGCGCATCGACACCGCCCCGGCGCAGCGCGCGCTCGATCACCTTCGCCTGCGCGTTCGGATTCGGCACCGTGTAGCCGTTGGTCTTGCCGCCGTGATTGACCGCGGTGGCGCGGATCACGCCATAGATGTGGTCGCCATCGGCCTGCGCCTGCGCCAAGGGCTTCAGCAGCACCGCGCCCACGCCCTCGCCCGGCACATAGCCTTCGCCGCCCTCGCCGAAGCTCTCGCAGCGGCCCTTGCCCGAAATAAACCGGCCCTGGGCCAGCATCAGGTACTTGTTCGGGTGGATCGACACGTTCACGCCGCCGGCGATGGCCACGGCGCAATCGCCGCGCTGGATGGCCTGGCAGGCGAGATGGATCGCCGTCAGCGACGACGAGCACATGGTGTCCAGCGCCAGGCTGGGGCCGTTGAAGTTGCAGAAGTAGGAAACGCGGTTGGCAACCGAGGCGGGGCTGTTGAGCAGCGCAAGGTTGTTGCCGCGCGCCTGCTCCTGCGCGCCGTAGAGCTGGTATTCCTCGTACATCACGCCGGCGAACACGCCGACGTTGCCGTCCTCGGCCACGTTCTCGCGCGTGTAGCCGGCATCTTCCAGCGTGGCATGCACGCATTCGAGGAACAGGCGCTCCTGCGGGTCCATCAGTTCCGCTTCGCGCGGCGAGATATTGAAGAACAGCGGATCGAAGCGGTCGACGCCATCGATAAAGCCGCCCCATTTCCCGTAGGTCTTGCCCGGCGCATCGCGGTCGGCGTCGTAGTAGTCGCGGTAGTCCCAGCGTTCGGCGGGAATCTCGGTGATGCTGTCGACGCCCTGGCTGAGGTTGGCCCAGAACGCGGCGAGATCGGCCGCCTGCGGATAGCGGCCAGCCACGCCGACGATGGCGATCTCGCCGGCCGCGCTCTTGGCATCGAGCGCCGCCGCCAAGCGCTCGGGCTGGCTGACACCGAAACGCGGACGGCGCGACAGCGGCGGCGGCGCGACTGTGTCGCGCGGCCCCGCCACCGGTGCTTCCTGCGCGGTCTCACCCAGCGCCTCGACCAGCCGCTCGCGATGCTCTTCGAGGAAATGCCCCGCCAGCTCGGCAATGGTCTGGTATTCGAACAGCAAGGTCTTGGACAGCGTGCCGAACACCTGCTCCAGCGAGCGGGTCAGTTCCATCACCAGGATCGAATCGATGCCATAGGCTTCCATCCGCGCCCGTGCGTCGATGCTCTCCGGCGCGCGCTTGAGCGTGCCGGCCAGCAGGCGGACGAAGTAGCGCACCGCCTTGTCGCGCAATTCGGCGGAGACGGAACCCGCCTCGATCGGAGCTGTGGACACCGCAGCCGGGCTGTCCACGAGCGCAGCCTTGAACCGGGCGATCGCGCCTTCCGCCACCAGCACTTGCGCAACGTCCAGCGCCAGCGCCTGCTCCAGCGCGGCGAGGCCGCTGGCCGTGCGCAACGGCACCAGCCCGCTGTGCGCGAGCAGCTCCGCGCGCGTTGCGTCATCGACGCGCATGCCGCCCGCTTCCCACAGCGGCCAGTCCACGGACAGGCTGCGGCCGCGGCGCCGGCCTTGGGCGACGAGTTCGGCGCGATGGCGGGCGAAGGCGTCCATGAAAGCGTTCGCCGCCGCATAGTCGGCCTGGCCGACATTGCCGAGCGCGCCGGAGGTGGAGGCGAAGCAGAGGAAAAGATCCAGATCCAGATCGCGGCTGGCTTCGTCCAGATGCAGCGTGCCGGCGACTTTCGCGCGCAGCACCTCCTGCAGTTCGTCGCGGGTCTTGCGCACCAGCAGGCTGTCGCGCAGGACGCCGGCGGCGTGGACGATGCCGTTGAGGCTGGCAAGTTCGCTGACGCAGGACAGGACCGCTTCCCGGTCGCCCACGTCGAGCTGGCGATAGCGCACCGTGGCGCCCATGGCCGCCAGCTCGGCGAAGCCCGCATCGGGCAACGGCGAGCGGCCGGTGAGGATCAGCGTGGCGTCCTTTGCGGACGCAGCGATGTGGCGGGCGAGGATCCGGCCCAGGCCGCCTGCTCCGCCGGTGATCAGGTAGGTTCCACCCGCTTTCCAGGGCGAGCGCGCGACGGATGGCGCCGCCGTCTCCTGCCACGCACCTTCCTGGCGCACGCCATCCACATAGCGGATGCGCGATGCGAGGCTTTCGCGGCTATCGGCGATGGCCCGGGCGATGTCCTGCCCCGGCTCGACTTCGATCAGCTGGCCGACAATGCGCGGATTCTCGCGCTGCGCGGTGCGCAGCAGGCCGCCGAGGCCGCCCAGCAGCTGCGCTTCGCCGGCTTGGGGAACGACCACCTGCACCAGGTGCCGCCCGGGTTGCGGCACCAGCGCCTGGATCGCTTCGAGCAGCGAAGCCGCCGCCGACTCGTAGCGCTCCGCCAGATCGCCATGCATGTCGATATCGACAAAGGCCGCGCCGGGCACGTGCGGGCTCGCTGACGGCACGCATGACAGCACCAGATGTTGCGCGGGAGCCGCTCCGGTCGCGGCCGCCGCTGGCGTCCACGCAGGGACGAACAGCGCCGTGCGCACGGCTTCTTCGTTCGCCTGCCCCACCGCACGCAGCGAGAAGCCGCCAAGGCGCGCGCAGACCGCGCCACTGTCGTCGCAAAGATCGATATCGAAGCGGCTGACGCCATCGCCAGTGCGCTGTCCTGCTTCGCGGCGGAGCAGTGCCCACAGGTCGCCATGGCATGGCGCCATCACGTCCAGCGACGCCAGCGCAAAAGGCAGGGCGAGTCCGGCATCCGTCCACTGCCCGTCGGCGGCGACCACGATGGCCGCCTGCAGCGCGGCATCCAGCACGCTGGGATGCAGCACGTAGTCGCCCTGCGAAGGCTTGGCGGCGTCGGGCAGCACGATGCGCGCAAGCGCCTCCGTATCGCCGATCAGTACTTCGCCCAGCGCGCGATGCGCGGGTCCGTAGGCCAGGCCGATACGATCGAACAACTCGTAGCTGGCGCCCGCCTCGCGGACGGAGCGCCGGCAGCGCGCCCGCCATGCGGTCAGATCGTGCGTCGCAGGTTCGGCAGCAGCAAGCTGCCTCGTCACCGCACCCTGGCTGTAGACGCAGCCCTCGCCTTCGTCGTCGTAGATCTCGAAGCCGAAGCGCCCCTCGCCTTCCGCGAACAGCGCGACATGGCAATCCCTGGACTCGTCTTCGGCGACGAAGGGGCGCAGCCACACCACATCCTGCAGGCGGCAGGCGCCACCCGCGGCGAACGCAAGCTCCGCGGCGCAACGGACCATCTCCAGCTGCGCCGCCGCCGGCAGGGTCGGCCGCGACTGCACCACGTGGTCGGCAAGGAAAGATTCGCGGCCGCTGAACCGGCTGGTGAAGCGCAGGCCGGACACGGTCGAGGTATTGCGATGCACGAGCGGATGGATCGCCGCCTGCGCGCCGACTGCCGTTTTCAGCTCGACCCAGTGCTTGTCGCGCACGAAGGGATAGGTCGGCAAGGCAAGGCGGCGGCGCGGAACGGAGGCGTAAAGAGCGGCCCAATCGAAGGACTCGCCCGCGGCCCAGCGCCGCGCCGTTTCGAGCGCGTCCGCATCGGGCTGGACCAAAACCGCTTCCGCGGACCATGCGGTCGCCTCGGCCGAAAGCTCGCCGGCAAAGATGCCGCGCGTGTCGCCGTCAAGCCACGACTGCAGCCGCGCGCGCAGCGCCGCCACCGAATCCACCACCACCGCCAGGCGCGCCGCCATCCCCTGCCGTCCCATCTGCAGGGTGTAAGCGAGATCGGCCAACTGTCCATCGCCGATTTCACCGGAATCCAGCACGTCCAGCAGCTGCTTCGCGCGCTCGCGCAGCACCGGCACGGTCTTCGCGGAAAGCACGATCAGCGCAGGTTCGCGCGACGGGGCCACCTCGTCGGCTGCCGCCTCGCCGGCGGGATACTCCTCGACCACCACATGCGAGTTGACGCCGCCGAAGCCGAACGAGCTGATGCCCGCGCGGCGCGGAACCGGCCGCCCTTGCTCGTCCTTGCGCACCACCCACGGCTGCGCCCGGTCGACGATAAAGAACGGACTGCCTTCCAGCGCAATGCGCGGATTGAGCCTGGTGTAATGCACCAGCGGCGGAAACACGCCATGGCGCATGCACAGGATGGTCTTGATCAAACCGGCCATGCCGGCCACCGATTCCAGGTGGCCGATATTGGTCTTGACGCTGCCGATGCCGCAGGACCCGGCATCCAGTACTTCGCCGCGCTCCTCCGCCACGCGGGCGAAAGCCATCTTCAGGCCTTCGATCTCGATCGGATCGCCCTTAGGCGTGCCGGTGCCGTGCGCCTCCACATAGCTCACCGTGCCTACCGGCACGTCCGCTTCGCGCAGCGCATGCGCCACCACGTTGGACTGCGCCAGCGAACCCGGATAAGTGACCGTGCGCGCATGCCCGCCATGGTTGACGGCGCTGCCGCGCAGCACCGCCAGGATGCGGTCCTTGTCGGCCACCGCCTTGGCCAGCGGCTTGACCAGCACCATCGCCGCGCCTTCGCCGCGCACGTAACCGTTGGCGCGCTCGTCGAAGGTCTTGCAGCTGCCGTCCGGCGACAGCATGCCGGTCTTGGAGAACGAGATGAAATGGGTCGGGCTGCACAGCACGCTGACGCCGCCGACCAGGGCCTGTTCGCATTCGCCGCGGCGGATGGCGTGCGCGGCCTTGTGCAAGGCTACCAGCGAGCTGGAACAGGCCGTGTCGACCGGAATGCTGGGGCCGTGCAGGTTGAGGAAATAGGAGATGCGGTTGGGAATGAGCGCGGTATGCGTGCCGGTGGCGACGTGCGCCTCCACGGCATCGAGCGCGCGGCCCAGGTGGTCGCGGTAGTCGAAGGTGAACACGCCGACATAGACGCCGGTGCGCGTGCCGCTGAAGGCGCGCGGGTCGTAGCCGGCATCCTCCAGGCAGTTCCAGGCCTGCTCCAGCATGATGCGCTGCTGCGGATCCATCACCGCCGCTTCGCGCGCGGAGATGCCGAAGAAGTCGGCGTCGAAGAACTCCACGCCGTCCATGAAGCCGCCCCACTTGCTGGTCGACTTGTTCGGCTCGCGCACGTCGGGCGAGTAGAACGCCTCCCTGTCCCAGCGGTTCGCCGGCACCTCGCCCACGCTGGAGATCCCAGCGCCCAGGTTGCGCCAGTACTGCGCATAGTCGGCGGCGCCCGGGAAGCGGCAGGACATGCCGACGATGGCGATGTCCTCGCGTTCGGGGGATACATTGATCGGCTCGATCTGACCGGCGTTCATGCGCGTGCCTTCCTGTGCTTCGATTCGTTGTCAGCCGCGGCGCAGCCGCGCGAAGGAACGGTTGAGATGCTCGGCCGCGCCTTCCATCACGCGGACGGCGATGTCGTCCACGTGGCGCGCGGTCCACGGCTCCAGCGCCGTGCCCTTCACCCACTGGTTGAACGAGCCCAGCGCGGGGCCCGTCTGGATCTGGTAGTTCACGCGGTCCTCGCCCTTGCCTTCCATGGCGATGCGCGTGCAGTAGGCGAAGTACCAGCGGAACACCAGGGCCATCTTGTGCTTGGCATTGGCCTCGGCCTTGGCGATCTCGTGCTCCAGGCCCACCGAGCGGAAATAGGCGCGGGTCTCTTCCCAGATCTCGCCGAAGCTCTTGCGGAAGAACGTCGTCTCCAGCTGCTTGCGCGTGCGCTCGGGAATGTCCTCCAGGCTCTCGTGGTGGCGGTACAGCGACAGCAGCTTGTTGGCGCGCGCCGGGAAGAACACCGACTTCTTCAGCACCTGTACCTGCGCGCCGATCTCGAACATGTCGCCGGCCGGCGCGTACTCGGTGTCCTGGATGTCCATGGCCTGCAGCAGCGCCTTGCCGTCGGCGCTCATGCCCGACTCCACCGTGCACTGGTTGATCGAGCCGGTGACGATAAAGTCCGCGCCCAGCAGGAAGGCCGCGGCCGCGGCCTCGGGGCCGCCGATGCCGCCGGCCAGGCCCATGCAGATCGGCTCGGCATAGCCATGCGCGGCCTGCAGCTCGTCGCGCAGCTTCATCAACGGCGGCAGCATCACCGCCACGATGCCGCCGTCGGTATGGCCGCCGGAATCGGCTTCGACGCAGACGTCGTGGCTCATCGGCACCGACGGCGCCCAGGCCGCCTGCTCCGCCGTGACCAGGCCGCGTTCGAGCAGGCGCTCGACGATGGCCGGCGGCGGGGGGCTCATGAAAGCGCGCCCGACCTCCGGACGCGACACCTTGGCAATGACGCGATGCGTGCACACCAGCTCGCCTGCAGCGTTGCGCCGCAGTCCATTAAGGCGGAAACGCACCAGCGCCGGCGTCATCTGCATGAAGGCCGCCGCCTCCACGTTGCGCACGCCGTGGCGCAGGTAGAGATCCACCACCGCCTCTTCCTGCGCCGGGTACTCGTAGTTGGCGAGCAGGTTCATGCCATAGGGCTGGCCCGCATCGAGCTCCGCCTTGATGCGCAGCAGCCCCTGCTCGATCTTTGCCGGCGACAGTCCGCCGGCGCCGAAGAAGCCGAGCAGGCCGGCCTTGCCCATGCGCACCACCAGTTCGGCCGAGGCGACGCCGCGGTACATCGCGCCGCTCATATAGGCGTAGCGCACGCCGTGTCGGCGGCGGAACACCGCGCTGCCCAGCGAGGAGGCTTCGATCGCGCCGGGTTCGCCGCGCGGTGCGGTGAAGGACTCCGCCGGCGTGCCGGCGTCATCGGCACGGGGAACGATGGCAGGCGCTACCGGCGCGGCATCGTCCTCGTCGTCGAAAATCGGCGTCTGCGTGCGGCGGATCTCCGTCACCATCTTGGACAGGATCGTGGCGCCTAGCTCCTGGAACTCCACCTCGCCCTTGCCCATCACATAGCGGATCGAATCCACCCAGTGCACGGGGGTGGCGATCTGGCTGGCCAGGGTGTCGGCGATGCGGCTGCCTTCGTACGGCCGTGCGGTGGCATTGGCGATCACCGTGGCCTTCGGCGCCTCGAAGCTGAAGCCGCGCAGGAACTCGGCGAATTCCGCCTGCACCGGCCGCATATGGCGCGAATGGAACGGCGCGCTGACGTTCAGCGGCACGTAGCGCAGCTGCATCTTCTCGAACAATTGCGCCGCCGCCGCAAGCGCCTCGTGGTCGCCCGCGATGATCGTCTGCGTGGGCGTATTGAGGTTGGCGATATCGATGCCGTGCAGGCGATGCTCCTGCAGCATGCCGCGCAGGTCCTGCGCCGACGGCCCCATCACCGCGGCCATGCCGCCGCCGCTCGCGCGCCCCATCAGCTCGCCGCGCTTCTGCACCAGCCGCAGGCCGGTTTCGAAGGAGAACACGCCGGCCGCGTGCAGGGCGTTGTACTCGCCCAGGCTATGGCCGGCGAAGATGACGGGCGCATCCGTGGCCCCGCCGGCTTGCACCTGGTAGTAGTGCAGCGCGTTGACCACGTACAACGCGGGCTGCGTGTACTGGGTCTTGGAAAGCAGGCCGTCGCGGTCGTTGAGGCACAAATCTTCCAACGAATAACCCAGGATTTCCGACGCCTTGCGCACCTGCTCGGGAAAGAGCGGGAACAACTCCTTGCCCATGCCTTTGAATTGCGAACCCTGGCCTGGAAAGATGACTGCCTTCATGGGGTGTGACTCCGGTAGTTGTCCGTTACTTACCTGTCCCTTGCCTGCCGCTGCCGTTCGCGCGGGTCTGGGCAGCAGCGCATCGAGCCGCGCGAGATCGCCGCCGGAAGACGACAGGATCGGGCGGATCTGCGCGCCTCCGACCGGCAGCGCGTGTTTCAGCAGCGTCGCCATCGTCCCGGCGGGGCTGGCGTCGATATAGCGATGGCCCTCTGGCGCACCGATCGCCGCCAGTGTTTCCGGCAGGCGGATGGGATCGCGCACGACGGACCAGAAATCGGTGGGCGTCATCGCCGGCAGCACGGCGCCCGCGGTGCAGCAGGCGACGGGCAGGTGGCCGGTTTTCGGCGCGAGCGTGCGCAGGAAGGCTTCGTACGGCGCCTTCGCCGCGTCGACCCAGCGCGAGTGGAACGGAAACGCCACGGGCAGCCGCTGGAAACTCATACCGCGCTGGCGCAGCAGATATTCCACGGCCTCGCCGTTGGCTTCCGGCAGCGACAGCACCGTATGCCTGGCGAAGTTGCGCGCGCCGATTTCGCACAGCGCGAGCAACGCCGCGTCGAGATAGAGCTGCGGATCGCCGAGCACGGCGATCATGCGCCCGGGTTCGGCATGTGCTTCGACCGCCAGCGCCTGCTCGATCACCGCCAGCAGCGCGGCGTCCGCATCGATCCAGCCGGCGGCGGCCGCGGCGGCGAACGTGCCGAGGCTGGAGCCGAGCACCAGGTCGAACTGCAGGCCGCGTTCGCGCAGCGACGTCGCCAGCGCATGCTCGACCATGAAGATCGCGGCATGGCTGTGCAGCAGGCGCGTCAGCGGTTCATGGCTGCTCTGCGCGGGATACAGCAAGGCCAGTACGGACTCGCCGCAACGCTCGCGCACCACCCCGTCGGCGTGCTGCATGCTCGCGCGGAAGCATGCATCGCCTTCGAACAATTCACGCCCCATCCCCACGTGATGGGTACCCTGCCCCACGAACGAAAGTACGGTTTTCACGAGCGACGCATCCATACTGGCTCATGGCTCCGCTGCACGGCCGCGGTGACGGCCGTGCGCACACGGAAACCATGGCTGACCGTGCAGCCAACTCCCCTCCCCCAAGGGGCATCACGATGACGATCCCCAACAGATCGTCAGTAACGCAAAACGAACCGCGCCGCGGCGCTAGCGGCGCACGCTGGCGCCGAGCGACGTCGGACGCATGTCAGTCCACGTCGCTCCGATGAATTCGAGACAGGCCGCCTTCGGCCCTTGCTTGCCCGCTTTCGCCCACCCTTGCGGCAGCGCCTTGTACACGGGCCAGGTCGAGTACTGGCCGTGCTGATTGACCACGACTTCGTAAAGTGTTTCCGACGGGCGCGAACCGGTAGACATGCGTACTCCTAACGAGGGACGTCCTGGCGCGGACGCGCGCACGACGTTTCAGATCCATGGAAAACGATGCTGATGCGGCAGGAATGGCGGCAGGCACGCGCGCCTGCTGGCGCGCTGAGCGGCATGCTTGACCCTCCCCTCGTAGATTCTTCAAACAATGCGCGCGGCTTTGCAAGCCGCAAGTTTTTGCGTTGCCGTGTGCAGTTGGCGTTTTCGCCGATTCGTCGGCGTATTGCGCAGGTACGCGACCGGTGCGCGCGCACCCGGCTCACTGGTAGGCGATGCGTTCTTTGGTGAACAGGAAGGGCCGCGAACGCTAGCGTCCGCGGCGGGCGCTCAGGCGCCGTCGTTCGATTCGTTCAACATGGTCAGCACGCCGAACGATTTGTGGCTCACCTGGCCGCTGGCCGCCTGCACGGCATCGGTCGCTTTCGCCGCGGCGTCGGCCTGCCCCATCACCTGCTCGACGATCTCGATCTGTTCCGGACTGCCGAAGGGACTGGTCAGCATCGGCGACAGCAGGGAAATCAGGCGCGCCAGCACCACGGCATCGCTCAGGGTTTCGCCCATGCCGAGCGAGGCGATGAGTTCGTCCATGTCCTCGCCGGCGAGCAGGCCGGACAAGCTCTTGAGGATGAAGTGCAGGCGCATGCCCAGTTCGTTGCGCGGCAGTTCCGGCAGCGCTCGCGAGAACGCTTCGAAGAAACGCCCGAAGATCGGGCGGTAATGCTCCTGCAGATGGTCGCGGATAAACGGCGAGGCGTCGCTGTAGACGCGGCCGAGCAGGCGCATGAAGGCAGGACCGCCGGCGGGATCGCGGCTGAGCCGCAGCGCCGGCACGAACAGGATGCTCAACACGGCCGACGCATGCAGCGGCTTGCCGTCCGCCTCCTGTTCGCAGGCGGCCAGCAATTGCAGGCGCTCCTGGTTGAGGCGGTCGAGCCGCTTGGACAGCAGCTCCTGCACCAGCAGTTCCTTGCTGCCGAAGTGGTAATTCACGGCGGCCAGGTTGGCGTCGGCGAGCTGGGTGATCTGCCGCAGCGACATGGATTCGAAGCCGCGCTCGATAAACAGCGCTTCGGCTGCCTGCAACAGGCGGATACGGGTATTTCCCGACGCGGTCACTTGGCTATTCACGCGTAAATTCTCACCTTTGCCGTTCTGCCCGATCCTACCAGCACGGACGGACCATAACCGGCATGAAAACGAGTTCAATATCCAGAATTGAATAGCCGTTTCGGCGGGAGCAACCCCTCTCCCATCCCCGCGGGCAAAGGAGAGGGGTTTTATTCCGTGAAAACCGGCGGCTTATTCAAAGATAATCGTGGAACCGGCTTACTTTTCGCTGGCCTGCACGTAGATGGTCGGCCCGATCGCCGTATCCCCGCTCATGATGGCCGTGTTCTTTCCTGCCGCGGCTGGCAATCCTTCCTTGAGGTTGACCGCGGCCGTCACGATGCCCTGCAGGATCGGCGTGACGATCGGGATCGGCAGCAAGGTATTGCCGCAGCCTTCGGCCTTCGGCACGGCGAAGGAGTTGTCGACCAGGGTGCCGCCATCGGCCATCAGGATCTGCCCGACCGGGTCCGTCGTATCGAGGAAGGACAGCGCTGCCGGCACGCCGCTGATCGGCGTATTCGGCGGCGGCGGACTGGTGGTATTGGCGACCAGTTTCAACACGATCGGATGGCTGGCGGAGCCGATATAGCAGGTGTTGCCGAGGAAGGGATTCTGCAGATGGATGCGGATCGGCAGCTGGATGACCGTGGGGTCTTCCGGCGGCAACGGCGGGAAGGAAGCGTTGATCAGATTGGCCTGCGCCGGCCCCACCGGCTCCGCGGTGGCGTACACGTCATTCACCGTATTGACGATATGCCAGAACGCCTGCGCCAGCGGTCCGGGCCAGGTGGAGTCCGGTTCCATCAGGCCGAGCAGGCCGCCCGGCACTTCCAGCGGCGTGGCCGACATGGCGGGCGCGCCATCGACGGGAACATAGAGCGCACCGAGGCCGGCGATATTGTTGACGCCGCCCTGCAGCACGATCGGCTTGGTGATCGGCACCGTGGCCTTGCCGATCTTGAACGAGCCCGAGGTGATGGTGGAAACGACGCAGGCGGTGACCTGGTCGTTCGATTGATACGGGCAATGCTGGAAAACCGCATAGTCGCCCGAAGGTGTTCCGGCACTCGCCGTCTGCGCGCAGATGCCCAGCGCGCCGGCGGCGGCGATGCCGAAGAGCTTCAATGTTTTTGACATGGTGATCTCCGGTATTTCTAGTGAAAGCTTGCGCATGGCAAGCCATGGATTCCGGCACGGCCGCACCGGGCCCGCGAGCGCCAAAAGGCCCTGCAAGCGGCTCCCCACTTGAAAATCAGCTACGGCACGACGCTCGATCGCGGCGCGGATAGATCAAGGCTGCGCAAGAGGTCGCCCTCTTGCGCAGCGGTACGACGGAAAAAGCATCCCAGCTACGCCGTCCCTGGCGCGTCCCGGCCAGGCTCCTGCCAGCCGGAACGCCATGCCGCTCCTTGATTACGGATACACGATGCTCAGCGTGGCGCCGCCACCGGTGTTGACCACCGGCAGGCTGCTGCTGGTCACCGCGCAGGCGCCCGGATTGAGCTGGCCGTTGAAGGTGGCGACGCCGTTGCTCAGCGTGACCGGCACCGGGCCGGCGCCGCAGGTCACCGGGTTGCCGTTGATGCCCACCACCTTGACGTTCTGGGCCACGCCGCCGGTGGCGCTGGTGATGTTCAACGGCCAGTTGAAGTTGGTCGCCTGCAGGTTGTTGCAGTTCGCGTTGTTGCCGTTGGCCGGATCGGGGCTGAACACGGCATTGGTGACGACGCCCACGCCGCCGCTCACCACGATGGTGAAGACGGACTTGCACGGAATCCTGATCGCGCCGCCAAGCGCCGAAAGACTGGTGGAACCCGTGGCCGTGAACGTGCCGTCCGGCGTGAAATGCGAAGCGAAACTCGGCGCGGCGGCCAACATGCCAACGGCCAGCACACCACTTGCAGCGATGGATTTGACGAAGGTCATGCGATGACTCCTTTCAAGGTTAGGAGGTGCGATGAGCACCGGGCTGCACCGCGGCCGGAACGCAGGCCGCAGCGGCTTGCGCCGGCAACGCACAGGGCATTGCCAGCGGAGGTGCAGGGACATCGCAGACGCGCCTGCGCTATCCCTGCATAAGAGCGGTGGAACCTCTCAGTTGAAGCCCATGCGAACGGAGATCCCGTAGATCCTGGGATCGAGAGTGAAGACGTTCGTGGTCAATCCGCTGTCGTCGCTGTTGACGAAGGCGTCCGTAATCGGTGTGTCGTTGAACAGGTTCTTGACGTAGAGCTGCACGGTGAGATCGCTCTTCGCCGACTGCCAGGTCAGCGAGAGATTCGCGTTACCCCAGCCGCGCAGCTTGTCCGACACCGTGTTGTAGATGCGCGCATAGCTGGAGCTCTGGCGGTAGTAATCGCCGCGCAGGGTGAAGTCGCCGCTGGCGGTGAAGAAGGTGTACTGCGTACCCACGTTGCCGGTCCAATGCGGCGAGTTCGGCAGCTGCTTGCCGCCGAGATCGGCGTAGAAGCCCTTGCCGCCGTTCGGCGCCTGCGTATTGGGATTGTAGAAATCGCCGCTGGCCAGCTGGATCGAGCCATCCGGCGCGACGAAGTTGCTGGTCGGGAACGGACCGCCGCAGAACGAGGCCAGGTCGTTGAAGGCGAGCACGTAGCCCGAGGTCTGCGCCCACTGCAGCAGCTTTTCCACCTCCGCTTTCGGCGCCACGCAATTGGAAGCCTGCTGCAGCCAGGGCTTGATCACCACGTAGTCCGGATTGCCCTGCGTGCGGTTCAGCACGTCGATCGAGCGGGATCCGTTGGCAAGCCGCGTATGCAGATAGCCGAGGTTGCCGTCGAAACGCAGTGCGCGCGTGGCCTGCCAGGCGCCTTCCAGCTCGAAGCCGAAGATCTTCGCGTCGAAGTTTTCGTTCAAGGTGGCGCGATCGACGATCTGCGAGACCTGGTAGTCCTTGTAGTCGTAGTAGAACGCGTCGGCGTTGAGCATCAGCTTGCCGCCGTCCATCATGTTCTTGGTGCCGATCTCGAACGCATTGACGTATTCGGGCTTGAACGTCGACGGGCCCGGATTGAAGTAGAGGTTCTTCGGATCGGCGCCGATGCCCGGCGAGTTGGTGCCGCCGGCCTTGTAGCCGCGCGACAGCGAGGCATACACCAGGGTTTCGTCGGTGAAGGACAGCTTCGGCTTCCAGTCCAGCACCAGGCGCCCGGTCGGCTTGCGCCAGCGCTGATTGATGTCCGGCAGGTGCGGATAGCCGTAGTTGACATAGCCGCCGCCGGCGAAACCGGGCATCAGCAGCAGCTGGCTCGGCACCGGCGTGCTGATCTTCTTGTCGTCGGTATAGCGCAGGCCGGCCGTCAGCTTCACCGTGTCGGAGAGCTGGTAATACAGCTCGCCGAACAGCGCCTTGGACTTGGTCTCGCCGATATTCTGGCTGCGGAAATAGTTATGGCCCTGGCCGTTGATGCTGCCGATCGGGTTCGGGTCGATATACACGCAGGAGTTGTTGTACTGGTCCAGGTAGTTCGGCGTGCAGTCGATCGGCGTGCGGCCGAAATAACCCTGGTTGAAGAATTCCTGCGCGGTGGCGGTGAACACGTTGTTGAAGACGAAATAGTCTTCGTCGATCTTGTAGTCCAGGTAATTGGCGCCGACGCTGAAATTGAAGCGCCCGTCGAACGAGGACTGCAGGCGGAATTCCTGCGACCACTGCTTGCTGTGCGAGCGCACCAGGTCGACCGCCAGATAACCCTTGGACGGGCCGAGTTGCGGATCGGTGTACACGCCGCCCGGCGTGATCGGATAGGCGGGGCCGCCGAAATTGCCCGTGACCGGATCGGGGAACGGATTCAGCAGGCCGTTCGAATCGTTGAAGATCGGGTTGGACTGGAAGCGCCCGTAGTCCTGCGTCGAGTAATAGAAATCGCGCGAATAAGCCGTCTGCGAGATCAGCTTCAGGTCCTCGCTGGGCTTGAACTCCAGGTTGATCTGGACCACGTCGTTCTTGGCCTTGAAGCGCGGGTCGTAGCTGGTGGCGATGGTGCGCAGGTTGGTCGACTGTTGCACGCCGGCGAAGGGATCGCCCGGCTTGACCAGCGACGGCGTCTCGAGAAAGTCCGGCGTGATGCCCAGCGGCAGGCTGGTGCGCGCGAACAGCAGCTGCGACAGGCTGGCGCCGTTGGGCACGCCGAACGCGCCCTTGCCGTAGAGCGAGCCGGGCTGGCAGCCCTGGCTGAATTGCGGCTGGTTGAATTCGGGCACGGCGGTGTCGCCGATCTGGGTCGGACCCGGGTCGTTGTGGCAGAGCTGCTTGCCGGTGCGCGATCGGTCGTCGTTCTCGTTGAAGTGCTCCCATACCAGGCTGGCGCTGAACTTGTCGCTGGGCTTCCACAGCAGGCCCATGCGGCCGCTCCACAGGTCGCGGCCGTTGACGTCCTTGTTGGTCACGGTGTTGTTGTCGTAGCCGCTGCGCTTGGTCCAGGCGCCCGCCAGGCGGTAGGCCAGGGTATCGCCGATCGGCACGTTGACCATGCCGCTGAAGCGGCGGCTGTCGTAGTTGCCGGTTTCGGCCTTGAACCAGGAATCGAAGCCATCCAGCGACGGCAGGTTCGGAATCATGTTGACCACGCCGCCGGTGGCGTTGCGGCCATACAGGGTGCCCTGCGGGCCGCGCAGCACCTCGATACGGTTGACGTCGAAGTATTCCTGCTCGAACAGGCGATTGCGGATCAGCGGCGTGCTGTTGAAGCTCACCGCCACGCCGGGGTCGGTGGTGACCGACAGCGCCTTGGTGCCGACGCCGCGGATCGAGAAGTTGTAGCTGGCGAAGTTGGATTTGGAGAACGTCACGTTCGGCGTGGCGCGCAGCAGTTCGGCGCCGCCTTCGATCTTGTGGTCGTCCAGCGATTGCGCGTCGAACACCGACAGTGCGATCGGCACGTCGATCGGGCGCTCCTCGCGCTTCTGCGCGGTCACCGTCACTTCGCCGAGCTGGACGACCTTGTCGGCATCAGCCTTGCTGCCTTGCCTGGCGCGGGATTTCTTGTTGTCGGGAGCGGCCTGGGCCTGCGGGTCCGCCGGTGGCGCGGCATTGCTGGCCGCGGGCGCCGGCTTGGCGTCGTCCGGTGCCGCGGCATCGTGGCCGTTATCGGTGGCGTGCGCGCGCGCCTGGATGGCGAGACAGGACAGAATCGCCAGCATGAGCACGCGTGGCTTGACCGACGTATGCGGCCGATATGGCTTGTGTTGCATTACTCCCCTCCCAATGAAGAGTCGCTAGGCGCGACACCTGTATCCCCGGCCCGAAGGCCCTTCCCCTGGAACGACTGCAGCACTACGCAAACCACTGGACGCGGCGCGCCGGCGGATCGGCCGCCGCGTCGGCTTCGCCGAAAGCGGCAGCCGCTACAGGCGCCCTCTCGCCGCCCATCGCCGGGCCCATCACTTCGTCCGCGGCGCGAAAAGGATCGCGACCACCGGCCCGTGCGCCCCGATGCGCTGCCGCCGGTATCTCGGGCTCCACCACTTCCGCGGTGGCCACCACTTGGCCCACTACCTGCTCGACCTGGCTGTCGCGCTTGGGATCGCGGAAAGGCGTGACCAGGATCGGCGTGACGAACACCAGCAGCCGCGTGATCACCAGCGATTCGCTGACCGGCTCGCCCATGCAGATGGCGCAGGCCAGCTCGGCCAGGTTCGCCCCCGCCATGACGCCGGCCAGTGCCTTCAGGCCGAAGCGCAGGCGCGTGCCCAGTTCGCGCGGCGGCAGTCCCGGCAGCGCGCGCTTGAAAGCCTTGAAAAAGCGCGCCGAAATCGACCGGTGGCTTTCTTTCAGATAACCGCGGATGACCGGCGAGGAATCGCCATAGGCGCGCAACAGCAGCTGTATCCGCGTGCGCTCCTCGATGCTGTCCTGGCGCATGCGCAATACCGGGATAATCAAGGCGCCAAGCACGGCCTGTGCGGCAATCGCGCTATTGCCATTAGGTTGTTCGCATGCCGCGAGCAAATACAGGCGCTCCTGATTCAAGCGATTCAGACAGGAAATCATCAATTCGCGCATCAAGGCTTCCTTGCTGCCGAAGTAGTAACTGACCAGGGCCGGATTCGCCTGCGCGAGTCCCGCGATCATGCGCAGCGACGTCGCCTCATAGCCGTGCTCGACGTACAGCGTCTCGGCTGCACGCAACAGGCGATATCTGGCGCCCTGCTCATCGTTGAGCTGATTCGACATCGGTTGCCGGTCCCCGCTGATCCTCCGGCCGTTCCCTCTTGCCCCTCCGGCAAGTGGAACGTCGGATTCAAGTCTCCATTTGAACGCTTGGTTTCATACGAGCGTTCGCAAGATTGACTCGCGTAGGGGTAAAAGCAAGTTGCAACGCAAGGACTGGTATCCGGCGCATTTGAAAGGCGCATGCGTCGGGTAAAAAGCCTTTAAATCAGCGCTTGAAGCGTTTCCTACGACGTCAGCTTCACGAAGGCGAGGAAACGGCGGGAAGGGGTATTTTCTGCGGCGCAGCATTTGGTGATCCGATTAAAACTCTTGGTTAATTTCATTAGCTGATCCGGGTATAAAAGATTTTCACGTGGTTATCACGGGAATCGGGACTTGGGGGTTAATTGCTTTTGAAAAGCCCTTGGGCTTTCTCGACCCTCGGCTCATCGCTCCGCCCGGCCCCTCACCCCGGCCCTCTCCCCGGAGGGGAGAGGGGGATGACGGGCGGGGCGACAATCAAGCGAAAAGCTCGCGGCGCAGCCGCGGCGTTCCGCTGTTGCTCTTGATCTACGGGGTCCCCTTGGCGCCGGCGGTGAGGGCTGGACGATCAGGCCCCGCAGGGGGCGAGGACAGGACGTCCTCGCCTTTTTGACTCGGGCAGGATGCCCGATCAAAAAGCCCGGCCAGCCCTCACGGACCCTCAGCAGCTTTGCTGCTGAGGGCGCCAAGCAGGGTGCCCTTTCTTCTTGGTTACTTCTTCTTTGGGCACGCAAAGAAGAAGTAACTCGGGCCGCGGCAGCGGCACGAAACACTCGCCAAAGGCGAGACAACCACGCCTCAGCGCAACAACCGAGCGATACAGTCACTGGATCCCGGCCTACGCCGGGATGACGAGCAACGGGATGCGCACCCTTCGTTGCGCAGAACTTCGGCAAAGCGTGCCAACCCACTATTGCCCAAGGCCCCCCTCGCGCTTATCCACAAGCTCCCCCAACCCACATCCACAAAACCTGTGGAAAACCCCCATCACACGACGATGGCCTGACCAAAACTTTTGCAGCGCGTCCACGCACCAACCCCATCAAGCACTTGAAGGTGTTTTCCACAGGCTCGCCCGCAGAGCATCCACAACGACTGTGGAAAACCTGCGCTCAACACGCGTGATCGCCGCCGCGGCGTTGGAGTTCGCTGCGCTCACTCCAACCTACGCCGGTGGGCGGAGACGCGAAGCAAACACGCGGCAGCGTGACCAAAAACTTCGCAGCGCGTGCGCATATCAACACCATCAGACACTTGAGTGTGTTGTCCACAAGCTCACCCGCAGAACATCCACAGCCACTGTGGACAACCTCGCGACACCCCCACGCCGCCGCGCGCGAAAACGCATGTTTTCAGCCATTTCGCAAGCGATTTCTGCATACCGCGGCGTCACGCGCATGACCAAAACTTTCGCAGCGCGTGCGCATCGCAACACCGTCAGTGACTTGCAGTGCTTTTCCACAGGCTTACCCGCAAACCATCCACACCGCCTGTGGAAAACATCCGCGCACGCGCAAAAAAAATGCCGCCTCGCGGCGGCATTTCTCTTGAATCGCGGCAGCGGCGATCACGCGGCGCGCGGCGCCCTGGTGAGGATGCCCAGCACGTCGGCAAGCTTGTCGCGCATCTCGCGGCGGTCGACGATCATGTCGATGGCGCCGTGCTCCAGCAGGAACTCCGAGCGCTGGAAGCCTTCCGGCAGCGTCTCGCGCACGGTCTGCTCGATCACGCGCGGGCCGGCGAAGCCGATCAGCGCCTTCGGCTCGGCCACGTTGATGTCGCCGAGCATGCCGAGGCTGGCGGACACGCCGCCGGTGGTGGGATGCGTGAGCACGCTGATGTAGGGCACGCCGGCATCGCGCAGGCGCGCCAGCGCGGCCGAGGTCTTGGCCATCTGCATCAGCGAGAACAGCGACTCCTGCATGCGCGCGCCGCCGGTGGCGGAGAAGCACACCAGGGCGCTGCGCTCGGCCAGCGCGCGTTCGGCGGCGCGGGCGAACTTCTCGCCCACCACCGAACCCATCGAGCCGCCCATGTAGCTGAACTCGAAGGCCACCGCCATCAGCGGGCGGCCCTTGAGTGCACCGCTCATGGCCAGCAGCGCGTCCTTCTCGCCGGTGGATTTCTGCGCAGCCACGATGCGGTCGCGGTACTTCTTGGAATCGCGGAACTTCAGCGGGTCGGTGGGCTCGAGGTTCGACCACAGCTCCTGCGTGGAGCCTTCGTCCAGCAAGGCCTGCAGGCGCACGCGCGCCTCGATCGCGTGGTGATGGCCGCACTTGGGGCAGACCATCAGGTTGCGTTCCAGCTCCGGGCGGTACAGCACGGTGCCGCAGCCGCCGCACTTCTCCCACACGCCCTCGGGGACCTTGCCCTTGCCGGCGTTGGAGCTCTGCGTGCGCGCACGCGGGGTCATGATTTTCTGCAGCCAGTTCATCGCTACACCTCAAACGTTCCTGACCGAAACGATCAGGAAGATCGTTTCAGTGTGCGTCCAGCGCCGTGCGGATCGGTTGCAGGAAAGCCCTGGCGCGGTCGGCGATGTCGTCCGCCCGCTCGGCCCCCGCCAGCCGTTCGACCAGCGCGCTGCCGATGACCACGGCATCGGCGAATCCGGCGATGGCCTTGGCGCTCTGCGCATCGCGCACGCCGAAGCCCACTGCCACCGGCGCCTTGGCGCTGGCCCGGATCCCGGCCACGCGGGCCGCGATGTCCGAGGTACTCAAGCGCCCCGCGCCGGTGATGCCGGCAAACGACACATAGTACAGGAAACCCTCTGCGGACCCGCACAGCCGCGCCATACGCGCGGGTGCGGTGGTGGGGGCCGCCAGCAGGATCTGCCTCAGCCCGGCGGCCTTCAGCGGGGCCAGCACGGCCGATTCCTCCAGCGGGCAATCGACCAGCAGCACGCCATCCACGCCGGCCTCGACGGCTTCGGCGGCGAAGCGCTCGTAGCCGTGGATCTCCACCGGATTGAGGTACCCCATCAGCACCACCGGCGTGTCGGCGTCGCGCTGGCGGAAGGCACGGACCCAGCCGAGCACGTCGGCCAGGCCCACGCCCTTGGCGATGGCGCGCTCGCTGGCGTGCTGGATCACCGGGCCGTCGGCCATCGGGTCGGAAAACGGCACGCCCAGCTCGATCACGTCGGCGCCGGCCTCGACCAGCGCGTGCATCAACGCCACCGTGTGTTCCGGCGCGGGATCGCCGGCGGTGACGAAGGGGATCAGGCCGGTGCGGCCGGCGCGCTTGAGCGCTTCGAAACGGCGGTCGATGCGGTTCATACCTGCACTCCTTCGCGGGCGGCGATGGTGTGCACGTCCTTGTCGCCGCGGCCGGACAGGTTGCACAGCACGAGCTGGTCCTTGGGCATGCCACGGGCGAGCTTGATCGCCTGCGCCACGGCATGGCTGGATTCGAGCGCGGCGAGGATGCCCTCGGTGCGCGCCAGCAGATGGAACGCTTCGAGCGCCTCGTCGTCGGTGACGCCGACGTATTCGGCGCGGCCGGCGTCCTTCAGGAAGGCATGCTCGGGGCCGACGCCGGGGTAATCGAGGCCGGCGGAGACCGAATGCGTCTCGGTGATCTGGCCGTTGTCGTCGCACAGCACGTAGGTCCGGTTGCCATGCAGCACGCCGGGACGCCCGGCCGCCAGCGAGGCGGCGTGATGTCCGGTGGCGATCCCCTCGCCCGCCGCTTCCGCACCGACGATGCGCACGCCGGCATCGTTGAGGAACGCATGGAACAGGCCGATCGCATTGGAGCCGCCGCCGACGCAGGCGGTGATCGCATCCGGCAGGCGGCCGTATTGCGCGAGCATCTGCTCGCGCGCCTCGCGCCCGACGATGGCGTTGAAGTCGCGCACCATCATCGGATACGGGTGCGGGCCGGCCACGGTGCCGATGATGTAGAAGGTGTCGGCCACATTGGTGACCCAGTCGCGCATGGCTTCGTTGAGCGCGTCCTTCAGCGTCTTCGAACCGGAAGTCACCGGCACCACTTCGGCGCCGAGCAGCTTCATGCGGTAGACGTTGATCTTCTGCCGCTCGATATCCACCGCGCCCATGTACACCACGCACTTCAGGCCGAAGCGCGCGGCCACCGTGGCCGAGGCCACGCCGTGCTGGCCGGCGCCGGTCTCGGCGATCACGCGCGGCTTGCCCATGCGCTTGGCCACCAGGGCCTGGCCGATGGTGTTGTTGATCTTGTGCGCGCCGGTGTGGTTGAGGTCCTCGCGCTTGAGCAGGATCTGCGCGCCGCCGACGTGCCGGGACAGGCCTTCGGCGTGATAGATCGGGCTGGGGCGGCCGACGTAGTACTTCAGGTCGCGATCGAGCTCGGCGAGGAATGCCGGGTCTTCGCGCAGGCGCAGGTAGGCCTCGGTCAGCTCGGCGATCGGCGCCATCAGGGTCTCGGCGACGTACTGGCCGCCGAAGTCGCCGAAGCGGCCGTGCTCGTCGGGCCAGCGGTGGAAGTCCTGGGACATGTGCGGTTTCCTCTAGCGGCAGGGGCGCCGCGAAAAACCTTTCCGCGGGCGCCAGGCCGATAAATTAACGCACGGCCCGGCTTCGCGAAAAGCGATAAGATCGCCGCAACCTGTCAGCAAAACTCACATGTCAGCCGTCCGCGACCTGCCCCCGCTGAATGCCTTGCGCGCCTTCGAGGCCACCGCCCGCCTGGGCAGCGCCAGCCGCGCCGCGGAGGAACTGCACGTCACCCATGGTGCGATCAGCCGCCACCTGCGCGCGCTGGAAGAAGCGCTGGGCCAGCCGCTGTTCGCGCGCCAGGGCCGCGGCCTGGCGCTGACCGCGGCGGGCGAGCAGTTGCGCGATGGCGCGCGCGATGCGTTCGAACAGTTGCGCGATACCTGGGCCCGCGTGGCGCGCGGCCAGGCGGACGCGCCGTTCGTGCTGGGCTGTCCCGGCAGCCTGCTGGCGCGCTGGATGATTCCGCGGCTGGAACGGCTGCGGCAGGACCTGCCGAGCTTGAAGCTGCACCTCTCCGCGCAGGAAGCGCCGCTCGATGCGTCGCTGGCCGGCATCGATGCCGCGCTGCTGCTGGCGGAGCCGCCATGGCCGGGCGACTGGCGCGTGCATGAGCTGGCGCCGGAGCGGATCGGGCCAGTGCTTAGTCCGCGCTATCCGGGAGCGTCGAAGCTGCAGCAACGGTCACCGCAGGGGCTGTTGAGCGAGGCGCTGCTGCATACCGCTTCGCGGCCGCAGGCGTGGCCGCAGTGGGCGGCGCTGGCGGGGCTGCAGCCGGCACAGCTGAGCTATGGGCAGGGCTTCGATCATCTGTATTACCTGCTCGAAGCAGCGGTCGCGGGATTGGGCGTGGCGATCGCACCGGTGCAGCTGGTGGCGGACGATCTGGCGAGCGGGCGGTTGTTGGCGCCGTGGGGGTTTGTCACCACGCCGGCGCATTGGATTCTTGCCGTGCCGCGAAGGGCTTCGGGGCCGCAGGCGGATGCGCTTGCCGGTTGGCTGCGTGGTGCGCTGAGCGACGATTGAGCGGCGCTTTTTTGCTCGTCATTCCGGCGCAGGCCGGAATCCAGTGACGACAGCGTTTGCTCAAGACGAAGCGATGGGCGCTCTGACGATGAGGCGTTCACCGAACGCTACCGTTACTGGATTCCGGCCTGCGCCGGAATGACGAGCTTTTAGCCGGCCTGGCGCACTGCCTCGATGAAGGCGTACATCTTCGCTGCATCCTTGATGCCGGGCGCGGACTCGATCCCGCTCGACACATCCACCGCCCACGGCTGCGCCACGCGAACGGCGTGCGCGACATTCTCGGCGGTCAATCCGCCAGCAAGGATCAGCGGCTGATCGAGATCGGTCGGCATCAACGACCAGTCGAAGGCCTTGCCGCCGCCGCCCGCTTCGCCCAGCCCATGCCCATCCAGCAACAACCCCGCCGCGCCGGGATACTCGCGCAGCCGCGGCAAAGCCGCGGCACCCTCGCCCATCGCGATGGCCTTCAGATAACGATGGCCGAACTGCGCGCACCAGTCGTCGCTTTCATCGCCATGGAACTGCAGCAGATCGGGCTGCACCTCGCGCAGCACTTCGCGCACATGGGCGGCGTCATCATCCATGAACAGCGCGACGGTGCTGACGAACGGCGGCAGCGCGGCGCAGATGTCCCTGGCGCGCGCGATATCCACCCGGCGCTTGCTGCGCGCGGTGAAGATCACCCCGATCGCATCGGCGCCGTATTGCGCGGCCAGCCGCGCATCTTCCACGCGCGTCATGCCGCAGCACTTGATGCGGGTCATTGGCTCACCTCCGGCGGCAGGCCCCAGTGCGCTTCGTAGCGAGGCCCGAGGAAGGTCAGGCCTGAGGACGGCGCGGTCGGCCCGGCCACTTCGCGATTGCGCCCGGCCAGCAGTTCGCCGACCCAGGCCGCCGGCTGCTCGCCGCGCCCCACCGGCAGCAGCGAGCCGACGATATTGCGCACCATGTGATGCAGGAACGCGTTCGCTTCGATCTCCACCAGCACCTGTTCCTGCTCGCGCCGCACGCTCACCGCCAGCACTTCGCGCCGCGCATGCGCCGCTTGGCAGGACACCGCGCGGAAGGCGGTGAAATCGTGCTCGCCGATCAGCGCCTGCGCCGCCTCGTGCATGCGCGCGGCATCCAGCGGCTGGCGCTCCCAGGTCACGTAGCGCCCATCCAGCGCCGCGCGCACGGGGCGGTTGAGGATGCGGTAGCGATAGCGGCGGCTGCGTGCGGAGAAGCGCGCATGGAAATCTTCCGGCACCGTTTGCGCCCACAGCACCGCCACGCTGCGCGGCAGGTTGGCGCAGGCGCCGAGCACCCAGCCGCGCGGATCGCGCTGCACCTCGGTGTCGAAGTGCACCACCTGGCAGCGGCCGTGCACGCCGGCGTCGGTGCGGCCGGCGCAGGTCACCTCGACCGGATGCGCGGCCACGAACGACAGGGCTTTCTCCAGCGCGCCCTGCACGGTGGCCCCGTGGGTCAGCCGCTGCCAGCCGAGAAAGTCGGTGCCGTCGTATTCGATGCCCAGGGCGATGCGCATGTGGAGCCAGGCGAAGCTGCAAGGCCGACGAGGTTAGCATCCCGCGCCTGTGGCAAGCCCCAAAAACATCGGGCCGGCATATAGCCGGCCCGATAAGAAAACACCTGCAGCGAGAACTCAGCGGATGCCGTCGAGCAGCTTCTGCGCCACGTCCTTCTGCATCTGGGTGCCTTCGTGCAGCACTTCTTCCAGCATGGCGCGCGCGCCGTCCGGGTCGCCCATGTCGAGGTAGGCGCGGGCCAGGTCCAGCTTGGTGTCGACCGGGTCGTCGTTGAAGCCGCCTTCGTGCGCATCGCCGGCGTGGGCGAAATCGTCTTCCACCGGGCTGTGCGCCGGCGCGGCCGGAATCTCGTCTTCCAGGTCGGCGAACTGCCAGGTGGACACCGGCTCGCGTTCCGGCGCGGCGACCGGCTCCGGCTCGGCGGCTACCGGCGCGGCGTTGGCCAGCGGGCGCGGGGTCAGGTCGAAGTCGAAGTGGTACTCGCTGACCTTGGGGTTCTTCGGGGGCAGCGGAGCGGCCGGGATCGGCGGGATGTCATCGTGCTGGGTCTCGGCGTAGCGGTCCAGGTCGAACTGGTGCAGCGCCTCGTGCTCGTCCTCGTTCTGCGGCGGCAGCGGCGGCGGGTTGCCGCCCGAGAACAGCGGATGGCCGGGGACCAGGTCCTCGCCCATCGACACCACGTCCAGCCATTCCGGCTGGTCGGGGCTGGAGATGTGCGCGTGCATCGCTTCGGCGGCGGCTTCGAAGTGCTCCACGTCGCGGCGGCTGTAGTACAGGCTGACCAGTTCCAGGTGCAGGCCGACGTCGTCCGGATGCTCGGCGAGCTGGTCGAGCAGTTCGTCCTGGTCCGGATCGGAGCCGCCGATGGTCGGTTCGGCGCCGAAGCGGTCGGCCAGCGACGAAGCGGAGCGCGGCGCCGGAGCATCGCCCGACTTCTTGCGGCGGCCCAGCAGCGCGCCCAGGAGCAGCAGCACCACGGCGCCGGCGCCGGTGGCGAGCGCCCAGGTCTGCATGTACCAGGGCTCTTCCTCGGCCGGCGCGGGCGGCGCCACCGGGGCGGGCTTCGGCGCCGGCTTGTTCTCCGGCTTGGCCGGCGTGCTGGCCACCGGGGCGGTGGCGGCGGCGCTGCCGGTGGAAGCCGGGGCGGAGCTGGTGCCGGCCGGGGTCACGGCCAGCGTGTCGGCGGGCTTGGGTGCGCTGGCGGCGGGCGCGGACTTGGGCGCCTCGGCGGCGGGCTTGGGCGCTTCGGCGACGGCGGGCTTCGCTTCGGCCGGCTTGGCCTCGGCGGCGGCCGCCGGCGCGCCCTTGCGGGCTTCGGCCAGCTTGCGCTGCAGGTCGGCGATCTCGTTGTCCTTCAGCGCCAGCAGCTTGGTGTTCTTCTGGTTGATGTCTTCCAGGTCTTTCAGGCGCGACTTCAGCTCGTTGCCCTGCTGTTCCAGGGTGGCCAGCGCCTCCTTGCTGCGCAGCAGGTCTTCGCGCAGGCCGGCCGCGGCCTTGGCGTCCTTGCCGTCGCCCTTGGCGCTGCCGCCGGCGGCGCCCTGCGCGCCGTCCTTCGCGGGCACCAGGGAGAGACGGTCGGACGGTTCGCCCTTGCCGGCGGTCGGCGCGGTGGAAGCGGCCGGGCGCGTGCCGGCATCGGCCACGCTGGTGGCGGTGCGCGCGGCGCCCGAGCTCCAGTCGCCGTTCTGGCGGCGCACTTCGGCGGCGGCCGCGGCCACCGCCATGGCCTGCGCGTCCTGCGCGGAAGGCACGCGCAGCACGGCGCCGGTCTTCAGCGCATTGATGTTGTCGCGGTAGAACGCATCCGGGTTGGCCTGCTTGAGGGCCAGCAGCATCTGGTTGATGTCCACGCCCTGCGGCGCGGTGTCCTTGGCGATGGACGACAGCGTCTGGCCGCGCTCGACCGGACCGTATTCGCCGTTCTTCAGCGCCGGCGCGGCGGCCGGCGCCGGCTTGGCGGGCGCGGGCTTGGCGGCAGCCTGCTGCTCGTCGGCGGCGGGTGCCGGCGCGGCATGGCGCGCGGGCTTGCTGGAGGACGAAGCGACGGCGGGCGCGCGGGTGGCGGGCGCGGCGCCGGGGCTGCTCGGCGGGTCGAGCAGGATGGCGAATTCGCGCACGCTCTTGCCGGTGGCGCTGCTCACTTCGACCAGCAGGTCGAGGTAGGGATCGTTCACCGGCGCGGCGCTGGTGATGCGGATCACCTTGCGGCCGTTGCCGCCGTCGATCACCGCGAACTGCAGCGGGATGTTCGGCGCGCCGCTGATGCCGGCCTTGGCGAATTCCTCGCCGGAGGCGAGCTTGGCGGACAGGTTCTGCAGCTCGGAAGGATGTTCCGGGTTCAGCGGAATCTCGGCCAGCAAGGGCTGGCCCAAGGCCGACTTGACCTGGATCTGGCCCAGTTCGAGCGCGGCGGCCTGGGTGCTGCCTAAGGCCAGCGCCAGCAGCACCGACAGTCTCAACGAACGATTCATCGCGTGTTCCCCCGAACTGCCCCGTGACGTTTCTTATATAAGGATCGCCGCACTTGGGCGGCGATTCCGTCGACAAGACGACACTTTAAGTTAGAAAAAGGCCCACAAACAATAGTTGCGGCCGATATTTACAACGCATTGCTGCGAGAGGTTCTCGCAGCGGTCCCGCTTATTGGGTCTTGCTCAATGGCCCGGGCCGGGAGCGGCCTTGGTGCTTTTCAGTGCTTCCAGCTGCTGGCGCAGCTCCGCGATGGCGCGGTCCTGCTGCTCCATCCTGCGGTCGGCCTGCTCGCTCTGGGCCTCCTGCGAGGCGACGTCGTGCTGCAGGCGCTGCACTTCGGCGTTCTTGCTGGCGACGCGGTGCTCGGCCTCGGCCTTCGGTGCGGGAGCGGGGGCCGCGGTCCCCGCCTGCTGACCGGCCCAGGCCGGCATCGCCAGGCATGCGGCGCAGAGCGCCAGGCTGGTCAGGCGGGTTTGCATCAGAGATGTTCCTCGATCAGCAGTTCGGCGATCTGCACCGCGTTCAGCGCCGCGCCCTTGCGGATGTTGTCCGAGACGATCCACAGGTCCAGGCCGCGCTCGTGAGAAATATCTTCGCGGATACGGCCGACGAAGACCGGATCCTTGCCCGCGACGTCGCCCACCGGGGTGGGATAGCCGCCGGCCTTGCGCTCGTCCTGCACCACCACGCCCTCGGCTTTTTCCAGCAGCGCGCGGGCCTGTTCGGCGGTGATCTTGTCGCGGGTCTCGATGTGCACGGCCTCGGAATGCCCGTAGAACACCGGCACGCGCACCGCGGTGGGATTCACCTGGATGGTGTCGTCTTCCAGGATCTTGCGGGTCTCCCAGACCATTTTCATTTCTTCCTTGGTGTAGCCGTTGGCCTGGAAGTCGTCGATGTGCGGGATCACGTTGAAGGCGATCTGCTTGGGAAACTTCGACTTTTCCACGTCCTGGAAATTGAGCAGCGCCGCGGTCTGCCGGCCCAGTTCCTCCATGCCCGAGCGGCCCGCGCCGGACACCGACTGGTAGGTGGCCACGTTGATGCGGGTGATGCCGGCCTGGCGGTGGATCGGCGCCAGCGCCACCAGCATGCCCATGGTCGAGCAGTTCGGATTGGCGATGATGCCGCGCTTGGTGTACTGCGCGATGGCGTGCGGATTCACTTCGCTCACCACCAGCGGGATGTCGTCCTGGTAGCGGAACTCCGAGGTGTTGTCGATCACCACCGCTCCGGCCGCCGCCGCGCGGGGCGCGTGCTCGCGGCTGACCGAACCGCCGGCGGAGAAGAAGGCGATGTCCACGCCGGCGAAGTCGTAGTCCGCAAGATTGCGCACGGTGACCGATTTGCCGGCGAAGTCCACTTTGCCGCCCGCCGAACGCTCGCTGGCCAGCGGGACCAGCTCGCCGACCGGGAATTTGCGCTCCGCCAGGATAGCCAGCAGGGCTTCGCCCACGGCGCCCGTCGCGCCGACCATCGCCACCTTGTAGCTGCTCTTCTTGCTCATGTTCCAGGTTTCAGTAGAGGGACTCGGAGATCCGTCCGAACGGGGCCGACATCCGCATCAACGGAAATCTAGCCGGGGTTGAGGGCAAAACAATACGCGATCTGCCTGGGCGTGAATGGCATCACGCTTTGAAACAGCCGCTTTTTAGGACCAACGTTTCATCACTTCAGGATTGAGCGGCGCCGGCGGACGTCCGGCGCGCGGTCCGTGGCCCAGCGCGGCCAGCACATTATCGGCGGCCAGGGCGGCCATGGCGCGGCGCGTATCCGCGCTGGCGCTGGCGATATGCGGGCTGAGCAGGACATTCTCGAGACGCAGCAGGTCCGCATGCAGCGCCGGCTCGCCCTCGAACACGTCCAGCCCCGCGGCCGCCAGCCGCCCCTCGCGCAGCGCGGCGGCCAGCGCCGCGTCGTCCACGATGCCGCCGCGGGCCACGTTCACCAGCACCGCGGTGGGTTTCATCAGCGCGAGTTCCGCCGCGCCGACGGCGTGGTGGCTTTCGCGCGAATACGGCAGCACCAGGATCAGGTGATCGGCGCGGCGCAGCAGTTCGGCCTTGTCGACCGGGCTGGCGCGGCATTCGCGCTCCACCGGCTCGGGCAGGCGCGAGCGGTTGTGATAGAGCACATGCATGTCGAAGCCGGCCGCGCGGCGCGCGATGGCCTGGCCGATGCGGCCCATGCCCAGGATGCCCAGCGTCTTGCCGTGCACGTCGACGCCCAGCCAGTCGTCGAAGCGCATGCCGCCCTGCCACTGCCCCGCGCGCAGCCAGCGTTCGGCGGCGCCGACGCGACGCGCGGCGCCCAGCATCAGCGCCCAGGCGTAGTCGGCCACGGTCTCGTTGAGCACGTCGGGGGTGTTGCAGGCGAGGATGCCGGCGCGGGTCAGCGCCGGCACGTCGAGGTTGTTGTAGCCCACCGCCAGATTGGCGATCACGCGCAGGCGCTGGTTGCCTTCCACCACCGCCGCGCCCACCGGGTCGGCCAGGCCGATGATGGCCCCATCGACGCCGGACAGGTGCTCGCGCAGCGCTTCCGGCGCATGCCGGCGCTCGATCGCCTCGGCCTGCACGTCGACGTATTCGGACAGCCGCGCCAGCACTTCCGGAAACAAGGGGCGCGACACCCACACTTTCTGTCTTGCGCTCATGTACTCACATCAGTCTTGCCGCGCCGGCGGTGCACGCAAAGCGCGCTCACGCCAGGCGCGGACTCACCTCGCCCACGTCGCCGCACTGGGCGCGATGGCGCAAGGCGTGGTCCATCAGCACCAGGGCCATCATGGCCTCGGCGATCGGCGTGGCGCGGATGCCCACGCAGGGATCGTGGCGGCCCTTGGTGACCACCTCGACCGGTTCGCCGGCCAGGTTCACGCTGTGGCCGGGAATCAGAATGCTCGACGTCGGTTTCAGCGCGATCGAAGCGGTCACCGCCTGCCCCGTGCTGATGCCGCCGAGGATGCCGCCGGCATGGTTCGAGGCGAAACCGGCGGGGCTCATTTCGTCGCGATGCTCGCTGCCGCGCTGGGCCACCGCGGCGAAGCCGTCGCCGATCTCCACGCCCTTCACCGCATTGATCGACATCATGGCGGCGGCGAGGTCGCCGTCGAGCTTGCCGTAGATCGGCTCGCCCCAGCCCGGCGGCACGCCCTCGGCCACCACGTTGACGCGCGCGCCGACGGAGTCGCCGGACTTGCGCAGCGCGTCCATGGTCTTCTCAAGTTCGGGCACCTGCGCCGCGTGCGGCCAGAAGAACGGGTTCTGCTCCACCGCGTCCCAGTCGAAACCCTGCGGCGCGATGCCGCCCAGCTGCGCGAGATAGCCGCGCACGCGCACGCCGTAGCGCTCGGCCAGCCATTTCTTGGCGATCACCGCGGCGGCCACGCGCATGGTGGTCTCGCGCGCCGAAGAGCGCCCGCCGCCGCGCGGATCGCGGATGCCGTACTTCTGCCAGTAGCTGTAGTCGGCGTGGCCGGGGCGGAAGGTGCTGACGATGTCGCCGTAGTCCTTGCTGCGCTGGTCGGTATTGCGGATCAGCAGCGCGATCGGCGTGCCGGTGGTGCGGCCTTCGTAGACGCCGGAGAGGATCTCCACCTCGTCCGCTTCGCGCCGCTGCGAGGTGTGGCGGCTCTTGCCGGTAGCGCGGCGGTCGAGGTCGGCGCGGAATTCGCTCTCTTCGATCGGCAGCCCCGGCGGGCAGCCGTCGATCACGCAGCCGATGGCCGGGCCATGGCTCTCGCCGAACGTGGTGACGGTGAAGATCTTGCCGAAGGAATTGCTGGACACGGGGCTTTTCCTGGGGGCTAACCGGCCAAGCTTAGCGTGTACGGGCCGCCGGGTCTGCGCCGGTGCGCCATTCGCGCGCCAGCAGGGCGAACACCAGGTCGTCCGCCCACTCGCCGCGCAGCCAGTAGCTTTCGCGGAAATGCGCTTCCTGGCGCATGCCCAGCGAGCACAGCAGCGCCACGCTGGCGGTGTTGCGCGGATCGACCGAAGCGGTGGCGCGGTTGGCGCCGCGGGCGAAGGCCCAGTCCAGCGCGGCGCGCAGCGCTTCGGCGGCATAGCCCCTGCCCTGATGGGGCGGTGCGATGGTGATGCCGAGTTCCACGCCGCCTTTCTCATCTGCGGCCAGGCCCAGGCCGAGGTCGCCGATCAGCTCGCCGCTGTCGCGCAGGCGGATGGCGCGCTGCCACCAGTGACCCGGCGCGGGTTCGGCGGCCAACGCCTCGATCCATTCCGCCGCCTCATCCAGCGAGGCGGGCTGCCAGCCCTGGTAGCGCGCCACCTCGGGATCGCCGCGATAGGCATACAGCGCCGCGGCGTCGCCAGAGGCCAAGGCATCCAGGCGCAGGCGCGGCGTCAGCAGGTCCACGGCTCAGCCGTGGCGGGCGCGCGCCGCGGCGCGGATGGCGTCGGCGTGCTCGACCAGGTCGCGGCGCTCCAGCGCGAACACGCCCATGGCGCCGACCTTGAACTCGATCCACACGAACGGGACTTCCGGCAGCAGCTCCACCAGCGCGTGCTCGCTCTCGCCCACTTCGACGATCAGCAGGCCGTCCTCGCTCAGGTATCCGGCCGCTTCGTCCAGCATGCGCAGGCACAGGTCCAGGCCGTCTTCGCCGGAGGTCAGGCCGAGCTTGGGCTCGTGGCTGTACTCGCCCGGCAGCGCGGCGTATTCGGCTTCGGTGACATAGGGCGGGTTGGACACGATCAGGTCGTAGACGCGGCCCTTCACGCCGTTGAACAGGTCGGACTTCACCGCCTCGACGCGCCCTTCCACGTGCTGGAACACGATGTTCTCGCGCGCCAGCGACAGCGCGTCGTCGCTGACGTCGACGATGTCGACCCGCCAGTCCGGGTTGTACTCGGCCATGGCGATGCCGATGCAGCCGGAGCCGGTGCACAGGTCGAGCGCGCGCTCGACGTGGCGGTGCTCCAGCCACGGCTGGAAGCCGGATTCGATCAGCTCGGCGATCGGCGAGCGCGGCACCAGGGCGCGGCGGTCGCTCTTGAACTTCAGCCCCGCGAACCAGGTTTCGCCGACCAGGTAGGCCACCGGCAGGCGCTCGTTGATGCGGCGCTCGATCAGCGCCAGCACGCGCTCGCGCTCTTCGCCGGTGAGCTTGCCGGCGCCGTAGGCCGGCGGGATGTCCGGCGGCAGGTGCAGGCTGGCCAGCACCAGGTGGGTGGCCTCGTCGATCGGGTTGTCGTGGCTGTGGCCGAAAGTCAGCCCGGCGGCCGAGAAGCGGCTGGCGCCGTAGCGGATGAAATCGATGATGGAGGCGAGTTCGGCGGTCACGGCGGCCAGGGTCTGCGGCTGGAGGATCGCGAAGTATAGCGGGCCGGGGAACGGGGAACGGGGAACGGGGAACGGGGAACGGGGAACGGGGAACGGGGAACGGGGAACGGGGAACGGGGAACGGCAAGAGCGTCGCAGCCACGGCGTTCATGTCAACCCACCTGTTCCCCATTCCCTGTTCCCCGTTCCCTACCCGATATACTGGCCGGATGACTTTCAAAGTGCTCCTGCAATACCTCCTGCCCCATCGCGCGCTGTCGCGGGTGGTCTATTGGGCCACGCGCTGGACCTTCGTGCCGTGGAAGAACTTCCTGATCGGGCAGATCGTGCGCCGCTATCAGGTGGACATGGCCCAGGCCGCCCAGCCCGATCCGTTCGCCTACCAGCACTTCAATGCCTTCTTCACCCGCAAGCTGCGGCCGGACGCGCGCCGCGCCGACGCCGACCCGCAGGCCCTGCTGAGCCCCGCCGACGGGCGCATCAGCCAGTCCGGCCGCATCGTGGACGGGCGCATCTTCCAGGCCAAGGGCCAGGAATACACCGCCGCCGAACTGCTGGGCGACGAGGCCGCCGCCGCGCCGTACCGCAACGGCCGCTTCGCCACCATCTATCTGTCGCCGCGCGACTACCACCGCGTGCACATGCCGCTGGCCGGCACGCTGAAGGAAACCGTGCACGTGCCGGGGCGCATCTTCAGCGTGGCGCCGTTCGCGGTGGAGGCGATCCCGCGCCTGTTCGCGCGCAACGAGCGCCTGGTCTGCCACTTCGAGAGCGAGCGCGGCCCGTTCGTCGCCGTGATGGTGGGAGCGATCCTGGTGTCGTCCGTGGCCACCGTGTGGGACGGCTTGGTGATTCCGCCGTACGCGCCGGCGATCCGCCGCAAGTCCTTCGCCGGGCAGAACATTTCGCTGGAGCGCTTCGCCGAGATGGCGCGCTTCAACATGGGTTCGACGGTGATCCTGCTGCTGCCCGACGGCATGGCGGAATTCGACCAGCTGCAGCCGCAGCAAGTGGTGCAAGTGGGCCAGCGTCTCGGTCGCTGTACGAACTGACGCACAGATCCGAGTGACGCTTTTCGTCGTTTTGTGACTTTTTTGGCGCAAGACGAAGCGAGGCGTCGCTATCCTCACCCGTATTCGCCGCAGCGCGCAGCCGCGCCGCATCCCGAATCCGCGACCGGAGGAACCGCATGCGCATCGTCAGCCAGATCATCGCCCTGAGCCGCAGCCGGCAGCTGGGTCGTCAGTTCCGCGAGATCGAGCGCATCGTCGACAGCCTGCCACGCCGCACGCGCGTCCAGCTCGGCACGCTGACTCTCCGCGAGATCGGCCAGGCCTCGCGCAGCGAATTCCCGCATCTCTATGGCACCTCGCCGGAACAGCGCTATCTGCCCTGGGGCGAGGGTACCGACGTCGGCTATGCGCGCGCGCGGTCGGACAATGCCGAAGTCGCCATCCGCGGCGTGGCGCTGTGGCTGGCGGTGGCCTACCACGAGACCAAGGACTCCCCGCACCTCAAGCTGCAGCTGCAGCACCGCCATCTGCTGAAGGTGCTGCATGGCTTGAAGGAAGCCCACCGCAACGGCACCGAGGCGGCGCCGACCCGCGGCAACAGCCTCGCCGCGGCGTAAGCAACGCTTGCGTAGGTTGGGGTGAGCCGCAGGCGAACCCCAACATCGAGCGCCACGCATCGTTGGGGTTCGCCTGCGGCTCACCCCAACCTACGTCCCATTACGTCCGGCTCAGCGGCACGCGGGCAGTTTGAGCGTCTGCCCCGGCTTGATGTGCTGCTGCCTGATGCCGTTGAGCTGGGCCACTTCCTGCACGTCCGAGCAGCCGAGCTTGCGCACGATGCCGGCCAGGGTGTCGCCGCGCTTCACCGTATAGCTGCGCGACTTCGACGGCGCGGAACGCGAAGGCGTCGGATCCGGCGTGGAGGCCACCACCGGCACCACCGCGGTATGCAGGTCGTTGGCCAGGATCGGCCAGGGGCCATCGGCGCAGCGCGCCGCATAGGACGGCTCGATCAGCTTCGGCACCACCAGCTTGGTGCCCTGCGGCAGCGCCGCCTGCGGATCGACGCGCGGATTGAGATTGCGCAAGGTGCGGAACCAGCCGCTCTCCATGCTGCCGGCCGAACCCAGGCACACCGTGAGCTCGCTCAGCGAGGCCGGCCGCTTCAGCACCACGCTGCCCGGCACGCCGTCCACCTTGGGGAAGCGCAGGTTGTAGCTGTCCGGATGCAGGAACAGCCACGCCGCCGCCAGCACCGCCGGCACGTAGTCGCGAGTCTCCTGCGACAGCTGGTTGTAGATGCGCGGGTCGTAGAAGCTCACCGAAGTGTCGTCGCCGACCAGGCGGCGCATGCGGCCCTCGCCGCCGTTGTAGGCGGCCAGCGTCACTTCCAGGTTGTTGTTGAAGATGCCGAGCTGCTCGTCCAGGTATTCGGCGTTGGCGCGCGCGGCCAGCGCCGGATCGAAGCGCTCGTCGAAGCCGCCGTCGCTGCTGAGGCCGAAGCGCAGGCCGGTGGCGTACATGAACTGCAGCGGGCCCGCCGCGCCGGAGCGCGACACCGCATGCACCTTGCCGCCGGACTCCTTGGCCATGATGCCGAACAGCACCGCCTCAGGCAGGTCGCGGCTCTGGTAGGCCGGCCACATCTGGTAGCGCATGTACTGATAGTTGACGTAGGCGTCCATCAGGTTGGAGCGCCACTGGGTCAGCCACATCTCCAGCGCCGCCTTCACCGGGCCGTTCATGGCGATCAGCTCCGACAGCTTCTGGCCGTGCAGCAGGGTCACGCTGCGCTGCGCCTGCGGCAGGCTGGCGGCGCCGGTCTTGCCGGTGCCGGCGCTGCCCTCGGGCGTCTGCTCGCCGCTGACTTCCACATCGTCGCCGAGCGAGAAGCTGCCGTCCTTCAGGCGCAGCAGGCGGTCGTACACGGCGAAGAAGCGCTGCGGATCGCAGCCGGGGCTGCTGCCGCACTGCGCCGAAGCGCGCTTGAGCTGCTCCAGCGAGGTGGACAGCGTCTGCTGCGAAGCCTGCGCGTCGCCGGCGCGCGCCTGCTGCAGCGCCGTGTCGTAGCCCTTGCTGGCCTGGTCCAGCTGCGCGTACAGCGCGTTCACCTGGGCCGAGGGTGCCGCCGCCTTGGTGCCGCCGCCGCTCGCGCAGGCGCTCAGCGCGGCCAGCGCCGCGAACAGGGGAAGCAGGCGCAGGGAGCGCGCGGAAGCGGTTGACGGCATGGGGAAAGTCGCGTGTCGAAAGCGACGACAATAGCTTGAGAGCGGGGAACGGGGAACAGGGAGCGGGGAACATGCGGGTCGATATGAAGGATGGGGATGGGGCTGCGACGCTCCTGCCGTTCCCCGTTCCCCGTTCCCCGTTCCCCGTTCCCCGTTCCCCGTTCCCCGTCCCCCGTTCCCCGTTCCCCGTTCCCTGCTCCTACAATCGCCGCGCCCCTACCGGACGGACCCTCATGACTGACATCCTCATCGGCCGCAACGACAGCGCCACCGTCAACCTCGACCCGCATTACGGCAACCGGCACGGCA
Organism: Dyella marensis; assembly: GCF_049532885.1. Lineage (NCBI taxonomy): Bacteria > Pseudomonadati > Pseudomonadota > Gammaproteobacteria > Lysobacterales > Rhodanobacteraceae > Dyella > Dyella marensis. The sequence goes on along the minus strand of NZ_CP064029.1, from coordinate 1,599,763 downwards.
TGATCGCCGGCGCCACCGGCACCGGCAAATCGGTCTCGCTGATGGTGCTGGCCGAAGGCTTCTCGCGCCTGGGCGTGCCCTGCTTCCTGGCCGATGCCAAGGGCGACCTCGCGGGCCTGGCGATGGCCGCCGGCGAGCCGGGCGACAAGCTCAAAGCGCGCCTGGCCAAGCTCGACCTGAAGGACTGGAAGCCGCAGGCCAATCCGGTGATCTTCTGGGACATCTACGGCAAGCTCGGCCACCCCGTGCGCGCCACCATCAGCGAGATGGGCCCCACCCTGCTCGGCCGCATCCTGGAATTGAACGACACCCAGGAAGGCGTGCTCGAAGTCGTTTTCAAAGTGGCCGACGACAACGGCTGGCTGCTGCTGGACCTGGCCGACCTGCGCGCCCTGCTCGGCTTCGCCGCCGAACACGCCAAGGACATCTCCACCCAGTACGGCCTGATCAGCACGCAGAGCATCGCCGCGATCCAGCGCGCGGTGCTGAAGCTGGAACAGGACGGCGCCGACCAGTTCTTCGGCGAGCCGGCGCTGGAGCTGGCCGACCTGATGCGCCAGGACATGAGCGGCCGCGGCGTGATCAACGTGCTGGCGGCCGACCAGTTGATCCTCAAACCCCGCCTGTATTCCACCTTCCTGCTGTGGCTGCTGTCGGAGCTGTTCGAGCAGCTGCCGGAAGTGGGCGACCTGGAGCAGCCGAAGATGGTGTTCTTCTTCGACGAGGCGCACCTGCTGTTCGACGACGCCCCGGCCGCGCTGCTGCAGCGCGTGGAACAGGTGGTGCGGCTGATCCGCTCCAAGGGCGTGGGCGTGTATTTCTGCTCGCAGAATCCGGACGACGTGCCCGGCAATATCCTCGGCCAGCTCGGCAACCGCGTGCAGCACGCGCTGCGCGCGTTCACGCCGCGCGACCAGAAAGCGGTGAAGGCCGCGGCCGAAACCTTCGCGCCGAATCCGAAGCTCGACGTCACCGACGCCATCACCAAGCTCGCCGTCGGCGAGGCCCTGGCCTCCACTCTGCGCGATGGCGGCGTGCCCTCGCCGGTGGAACAGGTGCTGGTGGCCTCGCCCACCGCGCGCATCGGCGCGATCACCGAGGCCGAGCGCGCCACGGTGCGCCAGCGTTCGCCGGTGGGCGCCAAGTACGACACCGCGGTGAACCGCGAATCGGCGGCCGAGATGCTGGCGGCGCGCGCGGGCGAGAAAGTCGCTTCCGCCACCCCGGCCGGCAAGGGCGCGCCCGCCGCGGCCGAAGGCCCCGGCTGGGGCGACGCCGTGCGCGACGTGCTGCTGGGCAACGGCCGCCGCCAGGGCGTGATCGAGGCGATGGCCAAGTCGGCCACGCGCAGCATCGGCTCGCGCCTGGGCACGCAGATCGTGCGCGGCGTGCTGGGCAGCATCTTCGGCGGCAAGCGCTGAGCGCGGCACCATGCCGAAGATCCCCACGGTCGCCGCCGACAAACCCTTTGCCGAACGCCTGCCCGCGGCGTTCGCCTATCCCTTGCGCGGTGCCGCGCTGGCCAGTTGCGCGGCGATGGCGCTGGCGCACCTCGTCGTCGGTCTGCTGCCGGCGCTGCTCGGCGGCATCTGCACCCTGGCGATATGGGCGGCCACATGGCGCTACGCCGCGGACTGCATGCTGCACACCGCCAACGGTTTCGCCGACCCACCGGACGTCAGCCTGGGCGGCAATGAATCCTCCGGCTGGGCGCTGACTGCGATCCACCTGTTCCTGGCCGCGCTGTGCATACTCGCGGCGGTGTTCTTTCCGCGTGCGCTGTGGCCGATCCTGCTGGTATCGGTGCTGATTCTGCCGGCGATCGACATGACGCTGGCATTCGAGGGCAACCTCGCCGACGCGCTCAATCCGCTGCAGATGCTGCGCGTGATCGGCGGCTTCGGCCTGGCCTACCTGATTCCCGTGACGATCAACCTTATCGTGGCGGGGCTGATCGTGCTGGCCGGAGCGGCCACCGGTGTGCTGCCGCGGCTGGTCGCGCAGCCGCTGTATGCGTTCGCCTACACCTATCTGATCGTGCTCGGCTTCCATCTGATGGGCGCGATGATCCACGAGCGCCACGAGCAGTTCGGCATGGCGCCCGAGGCCGAGCGCCTGGTCGCCGCGAGCGGCCAGGACGAGGACAGCCGCCTGCTCGCCGCCGTGCAGCAGCGCGCCGCGGAACAGCCGCGCGCCGCCATCGACATGCTGGTGGGCCGCCTGCAGGACCGCAGCGCGCCGGCCTCGCTGCACCTGGCCTATCGCCAGCTGCTGCGCCAGGAAGGCCTGCGCGAGGCCTTGCTGGTGCACGGGCAGATCTGGACCGCCGCCCTGCTCGCCAACAACGAAGGCAAGCGCGCGCTGGGCCTGGTGCAGGAATGCATGGAGATCGATCCGGCCTTCCTGCCGGACGACCCGGCCACCGCCGGCCCACTGGCCGAACTGGCCGCGCGCATGGGCATGAGCCGGCTCGCGGTGAAGCTGTGCAAAGGCTATCTTTCCAAGTGGCCGCGCACGCCCGAAGCGCCGCGCATCGGCCTGCTCGCCGCGCAGCAGCTCGGCCTGCGGCTGGACCAGCCCGCCGAAGCGCTGGTGCTGCTGCGCAAGCTCGCCGCCGCATTTCCGGACCACCCGGTGCACGCGGAACTGATCGCCCTGGAACGACAACTGCTGGATACCCCTCAAGCCCGATGAGCCGCTGGCGCCCACCTTCCCCCTCCTCGACCGCGATCATCACCCGCGAAGGCTTCGAGAAGCTCAAAGCCGAACTGGACCACCTCTGGCACACGCTGCGGCCGGAAGTGGTGAAGGCGCTCGCGGCCGCCGCGGCCGAAGGCGACCGTTCGGAGAATGCCGAATACACCTATCGCAAGAAGCAGCTCGGCGAGATCGATCGCCGCGTGCGTTACCTGAGCAAGCGGATTCCCGCGCTGAAAGTGGCGGAAGGCGCACCGGCGGATCGCGCCGTGGTGTTCTTCGGCGCACGCATCGAGCTGGAGAACGTGGACAGCGGGGAGACGGTGATCTATCGCATCGTCGGCCCCGACGAGACCGACGCGAAAGCCGGCTGGATCAGCATCGATTCGCCGATGGCGCGGGCCGCGCTGAAGAAGCGCGTGGACGACGAATTCGACGCGGAGCTGCCGGGCGGGCGTACGCGGTTTGCGATCGTGTCGGTGGGGTACTGATACGCCCTACCGAGCCGGCGCGACATACATCGAAGCCGTCATCCCGGCGCAGGCCGGGATCCAGTAACGACACCGCTCGGTCGTCGGCACAACGCTGAAAGCAGCTGTTTGACGTAGCGACCACGACCCAACGTGGTCGCCACTGGATCCCGGCCTGCGCCGGGATGACGATCAAAAGCGAAACGCCGCGCTTCCGCGGTTACTTCGCCCCTTCGCTCATCTGCGCCGCAATCTGCTGCTGGTGCGACTCGAAGAACGCCACGTTGGCCGGATTCACCTTCGACTGGTCGATGGTCTTGGCCAGGTTGGGATCGCTGCGCGCCTGCACCGCCAGCGCCGCGTTCATCAGCGCGAGATTGGCCAGCAGGAATTCCTTGGGCGTGAAGCCGTGCTTCTGCACCAGCGGCGCGAGCTTGCTGTCGCCGCCGACCGCGTAATTGGCCAGATCGTCCAGGTTGCGCACCTTGGCGGGATCCGGCGCCGGCTGCGGGCGGATGTCCTGCGCACGCGCTTCCTTGGTCACCGCCATCAGGCGGCCGAGCACGTCTTCGTTGAGCGTGTAATTCCTGATCGCCAGCTGGTCGGCGGCGGGCAGTTCGGGACCGCTCGCGTTCGCCGGTGACTGGCCGGACTGGCGCTGCGGCGCCGCCTGCGGCTGCGGTGCGGCTTGCGGGCGGGGGCTGGCCTGCGCCGAGGCCGACAGCGGCGACAGCGCGGCGGCGCCCATCATCGAGAGCGCGAACAGCCAGCGCATGGAGGCGCCGCGGCGGTGGGCGTGGTGCTGAGTCATGCGAGATCTCCTGGTGGCATGAACGCCTCACCCTACGGATAAAGGATGAACCTCACCTGCCCAGGCGGGCTGAGCAAGATTGAATTTCCGACGCCGGGAAAGGGGTTCCCGGCTCTCAATGCGCCTGCAATTGCTGCAGCACCTGCTTGTGATCCGCCTCGATCTGCCGCAGCCGCGCATCGCGCGCCGCGTCGCTGACCCAGCGCCCGTGCTGGGCCTGCTGCCGCTGCAAGGTGTATTCCATGTCCGAGAACGGACGCAGCACCAGGCTGTTGGCGGGTACGAAACCGGCGAGATCGGGAATGCGTGCCAGGTTGTCGCGCTCGCGCTCGCCCGCCGTACCGCCGCCCTTGCCGTAGCCCAGCATGAAATCGGTCAGCTGCTTGCGCAGCTTCGGCTCCATGCCGGCGCGCACCACCAACACGCCGGAAGGAATCAGGCTGGAGCGCCAGATCACCTTCAGCTGTGCGGCCTGGTCGGGGAAATTGCGGCGGAACAGGTCCAGGTCCGGGTTGTTGCCGCTGCACACATCCACTTCGCCGTTGACCACGGCCAGCGCATTGTTCTGGTGGTTGCCCACGCGCACGCGGGCGAAGAAGGTGTCGGAGTTGAGTCCGCGCGGCGCGAACACTTCGGCTTCCGGCGCGACATAGCCGGTCACCGACAAGGGCTCGCCGCGCGCATAGCGCCAGCGGCCGGGATGCGCCAGCAGGCCGCTCAGGTCGTGAATGGGGCCGTCCGCGCGCACCACCAGCAAGGCCACGTTGCCCTTGGCGCCGTCGCTGCGCTCGAACTGCGCGAACACGCTCATCTGCTGGCGCAGCACCGCTTCGATGGCCAGCCGGCCGGACAGGAAGGCGATATCCACGCGTTGCTCGCCGATCGCGCCGGAAAGACCGGCATAGCTGCTCACCGAAACGGTGGTGATCGGATGGCCCAGCCGCTTTTCCAGGTCGGCCAGCAGCGGACGCCACTGCTCGCGCGATTCCGCCGCGCTGCCGATCGGCAGAATGCCGAAGCGGATCGGCTCCGCCGGCACGGCTTCGGCCGCCGCCGCGGCGAGCGGCAGCCAGCAAACCAGTCCGAGCAGCCAGGATCCGATCCAGCGCCAACGCCCCGACGTTCCGGCTGTCATAAGAACCGCCCCCGATTTGCCCCCGGCGTTTATATAGCCGCGAAACCCATGCGCCGGCAATTGCCGCGACAGTTCATGACGGCGGCGAGGCGGCGGCCGGCACCGGCGGCGGATAGCGCCGCCCATGGCGCAGGGGCTGGTAGCACGCGGCCCCGCGGTGAAAAGCCTCGCTGCCGTTGTCCGCATGCCAGCCGGGAATGCCGGACAGCGGCAGCGGGCGCAGTTCGAGCGGATCTCGCAGCAGCGTGCCGTCCGCGATGCCGGCGGCGCAGCGCTGCGCCAGCGCGGCCTCGCCCCGGTCGCCGCAGGCGAACACCAGGGCCTTGCCCACCAGCAGCTTGCCGTCCGTCAGCGCGTGCTCCAGCAGCGCATGGCCGAACACCTCGGCATGGATCGAACCGTCCAGCCAGGCCTCGCGGCGGCGCCAGAACAGGCCGTGCCAGTCGTGCGCGTCCCACAGCGCCAGCAGCGAAGGATCGCGCACGGCCACCAGCACGCCGGCTTCGTCGAAATGAGTGAGCGCGTATTGCGGCCGCGAGCGCGTGCGCGGCCCCATCTGCGCGATCCCGGCCACCTGCTGCGCATTCAGCGCGCGCTTGATCCCCGGATAGCGCAGCCAGGCCAGCGCATTGAACAGGTCGTGCCAGTTGGCGGCGCGCGTGGCGATGGCGCCCTGCGTGTGGATGCGCTGCTCGTAGTGCAGGCCGTCGTCCAGCACGGCACGCGTCTGCGCCACGAAGCGCTCGCGCTGCTGCGGCGGCAGCAGCGCATCGAGCCGGGCGACGTCGGGCCAGTCAGGCCCGCACAGCAGGTCGGCGTACTCGCGCCAGGCCGCCAGCGGCGGCCGCTGGAACACGGCCGGATCGACCGAGCCGCGCGCGGGCGCCACGTAGCGCATGGGGAATCAGCCGGCGAGGCGCGCGTGCAGATCGTGCTCGTCGGCGGCTTCGACCACCACGTCGACGAACTGGCCCGGCTTCAGCGGCTGGCCGGGTTTGGCCGGGTCGAGCGCGATGCGCACCAGGCCGTCGATCTCCGGCGCGTCGGCGGCGGAACGCGCGACCGCGCCGTGCGCGTCGGCTTCGTCCACCAGCACCCGGATGGTGCGGCCGATCTTGCGCTGCAGCTTGGCCGCCGAGATTTCCGCCTGCACCGCCATGAACTGCTCCAGGCGGTCTTCCTTCAATTCCTCGGACACCGCGCCCGGCAGCTCGTTGGCCTTGGCGCCGTCCACCGGCGAATAGGCGAAGGCGCCGACGCGGTCCAGTTCCGCCTCGCGCAGGAAATCCAGCAGCTCTTCGAATTCGGCGTCCGTCTCGCCGGGGAAGCCGACGATAAACGTGCTGCGGATGGTCAGGTCCGGCACCGCCTTGCGCCAGTTGCGCACGCGCTCCAGCGTCTTGTCGATGTTGCCCGGGCGCTTCATCAGCTTGAGGATGCGCGGGCTGGCGTGCTGGAACGGGATGTCCAGGTACGGCAGCAGCTTGCCGTCCGCCATCAGCTGCATCACTTCGTCCACGTGCGGATACGGGTAGACGTAGTGCAGGCGCGTCCACACGCCCAGCTCCGACAGGCCTTCGCACAGCTCGGTCATGCGCGTGCGCCAGCTCCTGTCGCGCCACTGGCGCTCGGCGTACTTCAGGTCCACGCCGTAGGCGCTGGTGTCCTGCGAGATCACCAGCAGTTCCTTCACGCCGCCCTTCACCAGGCGCTCGGCTTCGAGCAGCACTTCGTCGACCGGACGCGAGACCAGGTCGCCGCGCATCGAGGGGATGATGCAGAAGCTGCAGCGATGGTTGCAGCCTTCCGAGATCTTCAGGTACGCGTAGTGCTTCGGCGTGAGCTTGATCCCGACCGAGTCATCGCCTTGGGCGCCAAGGCGCCCAAGCGGAATGATGTCCAGCAGCGGATTGCGCTTCGGCGGCAAGGTGGCGTGCACCGCGTTCATCACGCTGGCGTAGTCCTGCGGGCCGGTGATCGCCAGCACGTCCGGATAAGCCTCGCGGATCAGCTCCGAGCGCTTGCCCAGGCAGCCGGTGACGATGACCTTGCCGTTCTCGTGCAGCGCCTCGCCGATCGCATCCAGCGACTCCTGCACCGCCGCGTCGATAAAGCCGCAGGTGTTGACCACCACCGCATCGGCCGCGCCGTAGCTGGGCACGATCTCGTAGCCTTCGACCTTGAGCTGGGTAAGGATGCGCTCGGAATCGACCAGGGCCTTGGGGCAGCCGAGGCTGACGAAACCGATCTTCTGGGTGGCCTGGGACATGACCTGGGGACCGTTAAGAGGTTGGCAAACCGGGAATTATAGCCGAACCCGCCTGCCCCGTCCGGACCGGTTCCCCACCGCGGTCAGGACTTCCATTCCTCGGTATAGGCATAGCGCGTGGGCCGCAGCGACATGTACTGCACCACGCGCGGGCGCCGCGCCCGGTTCGGGCTGCTGCCGTGCGGCAGCAGGTGGTGCCAGATCACCATGTCGCCGCGGTGGGCGGCGATCGGCTGCAGGGCCAGGGTGCGGCGCGCATGGTCGTTCGGATTCACGCCGGCCGGAACGGTCTTCAGCCACTGCTTCAGCTCGCGATGGAAGCCCGGCACGCAGCTGAAGGCGCCCTGGTCGGGCGCCACGTCGGCGAGATACAGGATGCCCTGCAGCTCCAGATGGTGCGGTTCGGCCAGCGTGGAATCCCAGTGCAGATGCGGGCCGGGAAACATCCATTCGGGGCGCTCGGGCGGATTGAAGCCGACCTGGTCGACGGTGACCCACAGATCCTCGCGCCCCCACAGCTGCGCATGCGCCTTGTGGATGCGCGGCGAGCGGCGATTGGCCGCCACCGCCGGATGGTGCAGCAGCGGCACCCAGATCGAGTGGCCGAGCGACGGGCGGTACCAGGACTCGGGATCGTCGCGGTCCATGCCGAGAAAATCGTAGATGGCCGCTTCGGTGGTCCGCGCCGCTTCCGGCGCGATGGCGTTGCGCAGGATGACGTAGCCGTGCTCGTCCCAATGCGCGAGGTCGTCGGCGCTCAAGCCTTCGACGTGGTCGAGAGCGCCGACTTCCGCGCCGACCGCCTCGCCCGCCAGCGCGCGCCGCAGGCGCTCGACCGCCGCTTCGTCCAGCTCGCCGCCATGGCGCTCGCCGATCCACGCTTCGAACTGCGCGAAGCTCGGCTTGTGCTGATGCAGGTAACGCAGGGTTTCCAGCACGTTGAGGCGCAGGCCGGCGAGCAGGGTTTTCACGACGTCCTGCGGCAGCGGCGCCACCGAACCCGGCGCGCACTGGCAAGCCCAGTACGTGTGCAACTGCTCGATACCCAGGCCTGCCGCCGTTTCGATCATCGTGCCCCCCGACACTTCACAGATGTTTCCGCTGCGCCGCGGCGCTTCAATAATCGCGAATATCCAGCGTGATGAAGCAGCGCGCGCTGTAGCCCGGCCCGCCCGACGGCCAGGTCAGCTGGGCCAGCAGGCGGTCGCCGCCCGGCCAGGGCTGGTTGTCCAGCAGTGCTTCGGCCAGCACCGCGCCATCGTCGGCGCGGCGATAGAACAGGCGGATCCAGTGCAGCTCGCCGCTCAGCGACTCGTTGCGCAGCGCCTCCTGCAAACCCTGCAGCAAGCCATCCGGAGCGGCCACGTCGTCGCGGCTCATCGCCAGCGGGCCGACGAAGATGTCCCAGCTGCGCAGGCCCAGTTCCCAGTTCTGCAGTTGAAGGCGCCGGTCGTCGGTGACGTACCAGCACGAGGCCAGCAGGACATACAAGGCATTGCGCTCGAACGCCTTCAGCGCATCGCGCATGCCCGCGTCGCCGCGGCCCTGGCCGGCGAAGCTTTCCTCGATATGGCGCTCTTCGCTGATCACCACGTCGACGTCGAGCCGGCCCGGCGCGTCGCCCGCGCCTTCGTGCCAGGTGGCGCGGATGGCCGGGAAATCGCCGTCGGTGACCAGCCATTCCTCGTCCGGTTCGAGTTCCACCTCGTGGCGCTCGAACAGGCGCAGCAGGTCGGTTTGCACGGATTGGCCGTTCATCGAAACATCCTTGGAAATAAGCCGCGATAGCCTCTCATAAATGCAGGGCCGCTCCCATCCGCCTAAACTTGCCGCTTTGCGGCAGCGAGAAAGCGTCATGGGCCAGAACATCAACCTTCCCACCTCCGGCACCCAGTGCATCGGCGCCTATCTGGCCAAGCCCGAAGGCAAGCCCAAGGGCGGCATCGTGGTGATCCAGGAAATCTTCGGCGTCAACGCGCATATCCGCAGCGTCGCCGACCGCCTCGCCGCGGCGGGCTACGTTGCCGTGGCGCCGCATTTCTTCGATTACCTGGAGAGCGGCGTGGAGATGGACTACAACGCCGACACCATGGCGCGCGGCAAGGCGCTGGTGAACGAGCTGGGCATGGATCGCGCCGTCGAGGCCGTGGGCAGCGCGGCCGCATCGATCGCCTACGTCGGCAACATCGGCACCGTGGGCTTCTGCTGGGGCGGCACGGTGGCGCTGCTGGCGGCGATCCGGCTGGGGCTGCCCTCGGTGAGCTACTACGGTGCGCGCAACCTGCCCTATCTCGACCAGCCGCCGCAGGCGCCGGTGATGTTCCACTTCGGCGAACTCGACAGGAGCATCCCGCCGGAGATGGTGGCCAGGCACCGCGAGAAACTGCCGCAGATGGAGATCTACACCTACCCGGCCGACCACGCCTTCAACCGCGACATCGGCGCGCAATACCACGAGCCCAGCGCGACGCTGGCCTGGGACCGCAGCATGGGTTTCTTCGCGCGCGAACTGGCCGGCGCATGAGCGGGCACTTCGCGCTGGACGGCCGCCTCGCCGCCGACACCCGCCACGTCGCCAGCCTGCCGCTGTGCGAGCTGCTGCTGATGAACGATGCACGCTTCGCCTGGCTGGTGCTGGTGCCGCGCAAGGCCGGCATGGTGGAGATCGCGGACCTCGCGGACACCGAGCAGCGCACGCTGTGGAGCGAAGTGAATCAGGCGGCGGCCGCGCTGCGCGCTTGCGCGCCTTGCGACAAGCTCAACCTGGGTGCGCTGGGCAATATCGTGCGGCAGCTGCATGTGCACGTGGTGGCGCGGCGCGAAGGCGATGCGGCCTGGCCGGGGCCGGTGTGGGGCAGCGGTGCGGCGCAGGCGTATGCGCCGGAGGCGCTGGCCCAGCTCATCGCCAACCTGCGAAACGCACTGGCGTAGGTTGGGGTGAGCCGCAGGCGAACCCCAACGTTCGGGCGTGATCTCGTTGGGGTTCGCCTGTGGCTCACCCCAACCTGCGCCAGCGGAAAATAAAAAAGCCCGCGATCGCTCGCGGGCTTTTTGCTGCAACGAAGCGAACTCAGCGCTGCGACGGATCGTATCCGCCGCCGCTCGCTTCCTTGCCCTTCAGTTCGTCATTCATCTTGACCGGGGCGTGGTAGTCCTCCAGCGCGCGCGCCTTGGTCTCCACCGGGTTGATCTTCTTCAGCGTGCCGCCGTCGTCGTAGTACACGGCGAAGCCGTAATCCAGCTGCATGCGCGCCATGAACTCCAGATGCGCCTTGCGCACCTTGGACTCGTCGCTGGGAGTGAGCAGCACGGTCTTGGGCAGCTTGCCCTGGTCCTTCAGATAGGCGAAGTGGCTGCCGGTGTCGAGCGCCGAGAGCACCGCGCCGTCGACCACGAACTGGCCGCTCTTGTAGGCCTCCACCGTGGCGTCGAACTGGCCCTGCATCTGGGCCGTCTTGATGGCCTCGTCCTTGGTGGCGCCGCGATGGCAACCGGCCAGGACCAGCATGCTGCCCAGCAGGACGGCGGCAGCGCTGCGGCTGAGTAGCGTGGATAGACGAATCATGTGCATCTCCGGCAATTCAATTCAGGTGAAGACAACGAAGCGAGTGTAGCGCCGGCCCCCTGGCCTGCACCGGCGCGGGGCGACGGCCGTTCAGCTGCCGCCCCGCGCGAATTCCTGCGAATCAGGTGCGCGGCAGCGTGACGCCGAGCTGGCCCTGGTATTTGCCGCCGCGGTCGCGGTAGCTGGTCTCGCATTCCTCGTCGGATTCGAGGAACAGCATCTGCGCCACGCCTTCATTGGCATAGATCTTGGCCGGCAGCGGCGTGGTGTTGGAGAACTCCAGCGTGACGTGGCCTTCCCACTCCGGCTCCAGCGGCGTCACGTTGACGATGATGCCGCAGCGCGCGTAGGTGCTCTTGCCCAGGCAGATGGTCAGCACGCTGCGCGGAATGCGGAAGTACTCCACCGTGCGCGCCAGCGCGAACGAGTTCGGCGGGATGATGCACACGTCCGCCTCCACGTCGACGAAGCTGGTCGGGTCGAACGCCTTCGGGTCGACGATGGTGGAGTTGATGTTGGTGAAGATCTTGAATTCGCGCGCGCAGCGCACGTCGTAGCCGTAGCTGGACGTGCCGTAGGAGACCAGCTTGTTGCCGTCGCGGAGCTTGATCTGGCCCGGCTCGTACGGCTCGATCATGCCCTTCTGCTCGGCCATGCGCCGGATCCACTTGTCGGATTTGATGCTCACTCGGACTCCCGTTGCGATCTGCTGGTCCGGCCGCGCGCGAACGCCGGGCCGAAAGCGGAAAAACATAGCGGATCGCCCTGGGTCCCGCCAGTCGCGGCGGCGGGCCGGCGGATTTGCCGGCGACCGCTCCGGCGATGCGGGACGCTGCCGCACACGAGGCCGATCATCGTCAGCCAGCCGCAAGCCAGGAAAGACAAACCACTGATTCGAAGAGATTTTCCGAACAGACCAATCGAAACCCAGGCTGAGCGCCGGCTAAATCCGCCCTGCCCGCATCCGTCAACACGCCCTCCGGCCTCCCGTTCTCCGCAGCACCCGGGCACGCAGTTCCACCATTCCAAAGAGGAGAACGTCCATGCAGCATCGCATCAGCTTCCGCCGTCTCGCGCTCGCCGGCTTCATCGCCGCCGCCTTCGGCGCCGCTGCCCACGCGCAGGAGGCACCGGTCAATCAGGACGTGCAGCGCAACGTCGACCAGCAGCAGCGCATCGAGAACGGCGTCAAGGATGGCCAGCTGACCACCCGCGAAGCCTCGCAGCTGGAACAGGGCCAGGCCCACGTCGACCGCATGGAGCAGCGCGACCTGAAGAAGGGTCCGCTGACCAGCCAGGAACAGGCCCAGATCCAGCACGCCGAGAACGTGCAGAGCCGCGACATCTACCGCGACGCGCACAACGGCCGCACGCAGAACCCCGACTCCGTTTCCTCGCGCCGCATGGCCGCCGACGTGCAGCGCAACGTCAACCAGGAGAAGCGCATCGACCAGGGCGTGCGCAGCGGCTCGCTCAACGACAACCAGGTGGCGCACCTGCAGGGCCGCGAGGCGCACGTCGACCACGAGGAGCACAACGCCGGCGCCAACGGCCATGTGAGCCGCGGCGAGCAGCGGCATATCCAGCGCACGGAGAATCGCGACAGCCGGGCGATCCACCGGCAGAAGAAGGCTGGTGGCTGATCCGGATGACGGAGACACGACGGGCGCCGCGAGGCGCCCGTTTTTTTATGCGGCGAGTATGGCGAACGGGCGGGACAACGCGGCGCGGATGCGTTCCACGTGGCCGGCATCGCCGAGCAGGGCTTCCGCCGAACAGCCTGCGCCGCGACCCGAGGCGCTCCATTGCGCGACCGGCTTGTCCGGGAATTCCAGGCTGGACACCAGCCGGCCGGCGCAGGTTGGGGTGAGCGCAGCGAACCCCAACAGCCCCGTACCGCGGTCGCCATGTTGGGGTTCGCTGCGCTCACCCCAACCTACGCCGTGGCTGGTCATGCCGTCGGCGTGCCCTGCACGATGATCTTGCCCAGCCCCAGCGACTTGTTGCGCGGCTGGCGCGACAGGCGCCCCGCGGCATTGCGCGCGATCTCGCGATAGCGCGCGGCCAGGTCGGAATCGGGAATCGCCGCCACAGTAGGCGTGCCGCTGTCGGCCTGCTCGCGGATGCGGATATCCAGCGGCAGGGAGCCCAGATAGGCCACGTGGTACTGCTCGGCCATGCGCGCGCCGCCGCCCTCGCCGAAGATCGGTTCCTCGTGCCCGCAGTTCGTGCACACGTGGGTGGCCATGTTCTCCACCACGCCCAGCACCGGCACCTCGACCTTCTCGAACATCTTCAGCGCCTTGCGCGCATCCAGCAGGGCGATGTCCTGCGGCGTGGTGACGATCACCGCGCCGGCCACCGGCACCTTCTGCGACAGCGTGAGCTGGATGTCGCCGGTGCCGGGCGGCAGGTCGATCACCAGGTAGTCGAGCTGCTCCCAGCGCGAGTCGTTGAGCAGCTGCATCATGGCCTGGGTGACCATGGGGCCGCGCCAGATCATCGGCGTCTCTTCGTCGACCAGGAAACCGATCGACATCGCCTGCAGGCCATGCGCCTGCAGCGGGGTGATGGTCTTGCCGTCCGGCGATTCCGGCTTGCCGCTGATGCCGAGCATGCGCGGCTGGCTGGGGCCGTAGATGTCCGCATCGAGCACGCCGACCTTGGCGCCCTCGGCGGCCAGCGCCAGCGCGAGGTTGGCGGACACGGTGGACTTGCCCACGCCGCCTTTGCCCGAGGCGACCACGATGATGTTCTTCACGTTGGGCAGCGGCGCCAGCGTGCCCTGCACCTTGTGCGCGTAGATGCGGCTGCCTGCCGACACCGCGGCGGCCTCGATCGCCGGGTCCGCTTCCAGCGCCTGCTTCGCCAGCGCGGCGATCGCGTCCACGGCGCCCGCGGCGGGATAGCCCAGCTGCAGGTCGACCGAGACGCGCGCGCCGTCCACGCCCACGGCGCGCAGGCTGTCGGCGAGCGGCGCGCCGGTGTGGGGGTCGATCGTGTCGCCGAGGATGCGGCGTACCAGGGCTTCGCTTGCCTGCGTCATGGAAGGGATTTGCTGCGGGAGAGAGTGGCCATTATGCCAGCCCATGGCCCCATTACTGAGCTGCCGCGGCCTCCAGGCCGAGCTTGCGCATTGCAGCTTGACGGGCCGGCGGGGCCTCGTCAGGCTCCGTCCATACCGTTTCGTATGGGAGGGACTGCATGAAGCCTTTGATCCGCCTCGCCACCGCCGCCGGCCTGCTCTTCGCCGCAGGCGCCGCCCTGGCCGCCAGCAACTCGCCGGTGGGCACCTGGAAGACCATCGACGACAAGACCCACCAGCCCAAGTCCATCGTGGAGATCACCGAGGTCAACGGCGAGCTGCAGGGCAAGGTGCTGCACGTGCTGCAGTCCGACCATGGCCCGAACCCGAAGTGCGAGGAATGCGACGGCGCGCGCAAGGACCAGCCGATCGAAGGCATGGTGATCATGTGGGGCGTCAAGCAGGACGGCGACGAGTGGGACGGCGGCAAGATCCTCGATCCCAAGAACGGCAAGACCTACAAGGTCAAGCTGAAGGTGCTGGAGAACGGCGCCAAGCTCGACGTGCACGGCTACATCGGCTTCTCGCTGATCGGGCGCAGCCAGGTGTGGGAACGCCAGGAGTGAGGCGGCTTTCGTCGCCCCTGGGAATAGGGAATAGGGAATAGGGAATAGGGAATAGGGAATAGGGAATAGGGAATAGGGAATAGGGAATAGGGAATCGGAGCGCGCCCCGCAAGTATTGCGGGGCGCGCTTTTTCTATTCCCGATTCTCTATTCCCTATTCCCGATTCCCAGCCTCAGCACGATGCACCGTCACGCCGCGGGCGGTGTAGGCCGCCCGCGTCGCCTTGTCCACCTCGTGCTCCACCACCAGGTGCTGTACCTCGCCCAGCTCCGCCACGCGATGCGTGGCCACCGTGCCGAGCTTGTCGCTGGTGACCACCACCGCGGTCTCGCCGCTGCACTCGACCATGGTGCGCTTGAACAGCACTTCCTCGCTGTCGAAACCCCACAGGCCGCCGTCCAGATCCAGCGCGCAGGCGCCGGGAAAGCACAGGTCCGCGCGGATGCCCTGCAGCGACTTCACCGCCTGCGCACCCACCGCGCCGCCGATGCGCGCATCTACGCGGCCGCCGACCAGCAGGATTTCGAAACCCTCGCGGTCCATCAGCGCCAGCGCCACGTCCGGCGCATTGGTCACCACCGTCAGGCCGCTGCGTTCGGGCAGCGCCGCGGCGATGGCGGTATTGGTGGAACCGGCGTCGATCAGCAGGATCTGCCCCTGCCGCACCAGCGTCGCCGCCTTGCGCGCGAGCGCCTGCTTGCGGCCGGCGTGTTCGGCGCGGCGCTGCTTCAGCGGCTGCACGGTGACGGTGAGCGGCAGCGCGCCGCCGTAGACGCGTTTGCACAGGCCCTGCGCGGCCAGTTCGCGCAGGTCGCGGCGGATCGAGTCCTCCGACACCTGGAACTCCGCCGCCAGCTCCGCCGCCACCACGCGGCCGCGGCTGCGCAGGCGCTGCAGGATCCATTGCTGGCGTTCCTGCGGCAGCGCCTCCGCGGGGATGCTTTCGCTGGCGATGCTGCGGCTCATGCGGCGGCCCTGGCGTCGACCAGTCCCTGCGCCGCGAGCCAGTCGCGCAGGCCGTCCGCACCCTGGAACCACCACGCATGCATACCCAGCGCGGCGGCCGCGTCGACGTTGCGCCGTGCGTCGTCGATATAGATGCTGCGCGCCGGCTCGATGCCGTAGCGCTCGAACAGGCGCTGGTAGATACGCGGATCGGGCTTGATCAGGCGCTCCTCGCCCGACACCACGATGCCTTCGAACCAATGCAGGAAGTCGTACAGCTGCAGCGCGCGCGGGAAGGTTTCGTTCGACCAGTTGGTGAGCGCATACAGGCGCACGCCGCGCGCCTTCAGCTCCGCCAGCAGCTCCACGCTGCCGGCGATGGGGCCGGCCAGCATTTCTTCCCAGCGCTCGCGGAACGCATTGATCAGCGGCGCCTGTTGCGGATGCCTGGCGCAGAGTTCGGCGATCGCCTCGCTCCACGGCCGGCCCGCATCCTGCTGCTCGTTCCACGGTCCCGTGCAGACCTCGGCGAGGAAATGCTCCATCGCCGCCTCGTCGTCGAACAGCTGGCGGTACAGATGGCGCGGATTCCAGTCGACCAGCACGCCGCCGAGGTCGAACACCACGGTATCGATCATTGCATCACCTTTGTTCATCGCCGCACGATCCGCGCCGAAGCGGACACCACCACCAGCAGCCCCGCCACCACGGCCATCGCCACCGGCAGGCTGCTGATCTTCGAAAGAAAGCCGATCAGGGCCGGCCCGCTGAGCAGGCCGACATAGCCGAGCATGGTCACCGTCGCCAGCGCGACCGCCGGCGAGGTACCCGGCAGGCGGCCCGCGGCGCTGAACATCACCGGCACGATGTTGGACGCGCCGATGCCGACCAGCAAGAAGCCGAGCAGCGCGGCCGGCGCCCACGGCACCATGGAAACCAGCGCAAAACCGGCCGCGGCGATGGCCGCGCCCGCGCGCACCGTCCACACCGTGCCCACCCGCTGCACCAGCCGGTCGCCGGCGAGGCGGCCCAGCGCCATGGCGATGGAGAAGCAGGCGTAGCCGACGCCGGCGGAGCTGGCCGCGAAGCCGCGGAAGTCGCGCAGGAACACCGCGCTCCAGTCCAGCATCGAACCTTCCGCCATGAAGCTGACGAAGCACAGCAGGCCCAGCAGCAGCACCAGGCCGCGCGGCATGCCGAACGCCGCATGGCCTTCCGCCTCGCCGGCGCCGGGAAGCAATCCATCGCGCAGGAAGAACACCAGGGCGGCAAGCAGTGCCGCGACCGCCGTCGCGCACCAGGCCAGCGCAAGGCCCGTGGCGAGCAAGGCGCTCATCACCGCCGCGCCGGTCAGGCCCCCGACGCTGAAGAGTCCGTGGAAACCGGACATCAGCACGCGGCCGTCGAGCCTCT
The DNA here is from genome assembly GCF_049532885.1 of Dyella marensis. Classification (NCBI taxonomy): domain Bacteria; kingdom Pseudomonadati; phylum Pseudomonadota; class Gammaproteobacteria; order Lysobacterales; family Rhodanobacteraceae; genus Dyella; species Dyella marensis. Next base: position 1,582,806 of record NZ_CP064029.1, on the reverse strand, counting down.
CCACCTCCACCGCGTGCGCATTCATGGCGACGTCGACCACGCCCAGCATCACGCCGAAATAGGCCAGCGCCGCGGTAAGCGCGATTGCGCTCGGCGCCAGCGCCAGCGCCGGCAAGGCCAGGCACAGCAGCAGGCCGGAGGCGACGATCACCCGGCGGTTGCCGTAGCGATGGCTGAGCCAGCCCACGAACGGCATCGACGCCATCGAACCGCCGCCGAACACCAGCAGGATCAGCCCCAGCTGGGCGTCGTCCAGGCCCAGCCGCGACTTGGCGTACGGCACCATCGGCGCCCACGCCGACATGCCGATGCCGGAGACCAGGAAGATCAGGCGGGTGGACAGCGTGGCGCGGCCCAGGGATACACGGCCGCCCAGGGCGCCGTCGGTGCTTGCTTTCATGCGGTGTTGCTCGGGGTCAACAATGGGGATAAATGTATACAATCGTGCATAAACAAGCAAACGGCGAAAGTGCGCGACGCTTAAGCTCCTCTCCCCTTGGGAGAGGGGTTGGGGTGAGGGTACGGGCGGAGCGCAAGAGTGATGCGCACCGCTCCGGCCGTACCCTCATCCGGCTGCCGCCACCTTCTCCCGGAGGGAGAAGGGCTCTACCTTGGAGGACTAGGGAAATAGCGCAGCTCACAAGGAACGTCATGCCCACCATCCTCACCCACGCCGCCGTCCCCCTCCTGCTCGGCGCCGCCGCCGGCAGGCGCGCGGTATCGCCCCGCCTGCTCGCCGCCGGCGCCATCGCCGCCATGGTCCCCGACGCCGACGTGCTGGCCTTCAAATTCGGCATCGCCTACGCCGACAGCTTCGGCCACCGCGGCGCCACGCATTCCATCGGCATGGCGCTCGCGCTCGGCGCGATCGCCGCACTCGCCCATCGCCCCTTGCGGACCACCGCGTGGCGAGCATTCCTGTTCGTCGGCCTCGCCGCCCTCTCGCATCCGCTGCTGGATGCGCTGACCGACGGCGGCCTCGGCGTAGCGCTGGCCTGGCCGTTCTCCAGCGAGCGCTTCTTCTTCCCCTGGCGGCCGATCGCGGTGTCGCCGATCGGCGCGCGCTTCTTCAGCGCGCGCGGCCTGTCGGTGCTGGCTTCCGAACTGCGCTGGGTATGGCTGCCCTGCGGCCTGGCGGCGCTCGCCGTGTGGCTGGCCCGGCGGCGTGCCGGCAGCGCGCGCGTGCCATAATCCTCGATCCCTCCGCCAGCCGAGCAGCCATGTCCCGCCGACTCCTCGTCACCAACGCCCTGCCCTACGCCAACGGTCCGCTGCATCTGGGCCACATGGTGGGCTACATCCAGGCCGACATCTGGGTGCGGGCGCAGCGCATGCAGGGCGACGAGGTGTTCTACGTGTGCGCGGACGACGCGCACGGCACGCCGATCATGCTGGCGGCGGAGAAGGCCGGCGTGGCGCCGGAGACCTTCATCGAAGGCGTGCAGCTGAGCCACGAGGCGGATTTCGCCGCCTTCGGCGTGGCCTTCGACCATTACCACTCCACCCATTCGGACGAGAACCGCGAGCTGGCCTCGCTGATCTACACGCGCCTGCGCGACGGCGGCTATATCGCGCGCCGCACGATCCAGCAGCTGTTCGATCCGGAAAAGACCATGTTCCTGCCGGACCGCTACATCAAGGGCACCTGCCCCGTGTGCGGCACGCCGGACCAGTACGGCGACAACTGCGAGAACTGCGGCGCCACCTATGCGCCCACCGACCTGATCAACCCCTACTCGGTGATGTCCGGCGCCACGCCGGTGCTGCGCGATTCGGAGCATTACTTCTTCGAGCTGGCCAAGTTCGAGCCGCTGCTGCGCGACTGGTTCGGCGGCAAGCTCACCGATGGCGCGCCGGTGGCCAACAGCGGCGTGATCGCCAAGCTGCGCGAATGGCTGGATGGCGGCCTGAAGGACTGGGACATCTCGCGCGACGCGCCCTACTTCGGCTTCCCGATTCCCGACGCGCCGGGCAAGTTCTTCTATGTCTGGCTGGACGCGCCGGTCGGCTACCTGGCCAGCTTCCAGGCGCTGTGCGCGAAGACCGGCACCCGCTTCGAGGATTTCCTCGCGCCGGACAGCCGCGCCGAGATGCACCACTTCATCGGCAAGGACATCATCAACTTCCACGGCCTGTTCTGGCCGGCCATGCTCAAGGGCGCGGGCTTCCGCACGCCCACCGCGCTGCACGTCAACGGCTACCTCACCGTCAACAACGCGAAGATGTCCAAGTCGCGCGGCACCTTCATCAAGGCGCGCACCTACCTGGACGTCGGCCTGCATCCGGAATTCCTGCGCTACTACTTCGCCTCCATGCTGGGCGACACGCCGGTGGACGTGGACCTGGACCTGAAGTCGTTCGAGGAGCGCGTCAATTCGCACCTCGTCGGCAAGTGGGTGAACATCGCCAGCCGCACCGCCGGCTTCGTGCAGAAGTTCTTCGACGGCCGCCTGGCGCCCGCCTTCGGCAAGGAAGAAGCGGAGCTGTGGCGCGAACTGATGACGCACTACGACGAAGTGCCGGCGTTGTACCGCCAGGGCGAGTTCGCCGAAGTCACGCGCAAGTTCGTGCAGATCGCCGACCTGGTGAACGGCCATATCGCCGCCAAGGCGCCGTGGAACATCGCCAAGGACAGCACGCGCAAGCAGGAGCTGCACCAGGTCTGCTCGTTCGCCATCGCCGCGTTCCGCCTGCTCGCCGGCCTGCTCAAGCCGATCCTGCCGGCCACGGTGGAAAAGGCCGAGCGCTTCCTCGACGCGCCGGTCACCGGCTTCGACGACGCCCGCGCCGAACTGCACAACCACACCATCCATGCCTTCGAGCCCCTGCTCGGCCGCATCGACCCGAAGCTGATCGAAACGATGGTGGAGGCGTCGCGCGACTCGCTGGCTCCGCCCGAGCCGACCGCCAAGCCGGCCAAGGCCATCAAGAACGAGACCAAGAAGGACAACGGCAAGACCATGAGCGACACCACCAGCACCGGCACCGCAGCCACCATCGGCATCGACGACTTCGCCAAGCTCGACCTGCGCATCGGCAAGGTCACCGCCTGCGAGTTCGTCGAAGGCTCCGACAAGCTGCTGCGCTTCGAACTGGACGCCGGCCCGCTGGGCGCGCGCCAGATCTTCTCCGGCATCCGCGCCGCCTACGGCGAACCGGAGAAACTGCTCGGCCGCAACGTGGTCTTCATCGCCAACCTGGCGCCGCGCAAGATGCGCTTCGGCCTGTCGGAAGGGATGATCCTTTCCGCCGGCGACGGCGGGGACGACCTGTTCCTGCTCGATGCGGATCAGGGCGCGAAGCCGGGAGCCACGGTTCGCTGAGTTCCGCCGGAAGAACGGGATGCCTCATGCCCGTTCTTCCGCTTCGTTCAAGCCCGACGCCATGAACACCCTCGCTGACCGCATCGACACCCTGCTGCCGCAGACGCAATGCGAGAAATGCGGCTACCACGGCTGCCGTCCGTATGCGGAAGCGATCGCGCGCGGCGAAGCGCAGATCAATCAATGCCCGCCCGGCGGCGCGGCCGGCATCCGCAAGCTGGCGGATCTGCTCGGGCGCGAGCCGCTGCCGCTGAATCCCGACAACGGCGTGGAAAAGCCGCGCACGCTGGCGCGCATCGTCGAGGCGGATTGCATCGGCTGCACCAAATGCATCCAGGCCTGTCCGGTGGATGCCATCGTCGGCGCGGCGAAAGCGATGCACAGCGTGATCGCGGACGACTGCACCGGCTGCGAGCTGTGCGTGCCGGCCTGCCCGGTCGACTGCATCGTGCTGGAGCCGATGCCGCTGGCGCAGGTGGAAGACCTTGAGCATGCCGAGCGGGCGCGCGCGCATTTCCAGCGCCGCGAGGCGCGCCTTGCGCGCGAACGCGACAAACAGGCGGCCGAGCTGGCCGCGCGCAAGGCGCAGCTCGGCGCGGCGGTGAGCGACAACCCGGTGCTGGCCGCGCTGGCCCGCGCCAAGGCCAGGCAACAGGAACCCAAACCGTGAAGCGAGCCGACGTCGTCGAGCTGTTCTCCCGCCTGCGCGAACTGGATCCGCACCCCACCACCGAGCTGGACTACACCACGCCGTTCGAGCTGCTGGTGGCGGTGGTGCTGTCGGCGCAGGCCACCGACGTGGGCGTGAACAAGGCCACGCGCAAGCTGTATCCGGTGGCAAACACGCCGCAGGCCATCCTTGACCTGGGCGAGGAACAGCTCAAGCGCTACATCAGCACCATCGGCCTGTTCAACGCCAAGGCCAAGAACGTGATCGCGCTGTGCCGCATCCTGGTCGAACAGTACGCCGGCGAAGTGCCGCAGACGCGCGAAGCGCTGGAAGCGCTGCCGGGGGTGGGCCGCAAGACCGCCAACGTGGTGCTCAATACCGCGTTCGGGCACGCCACCATCGCGGTGGACACGCATATCTTCCGCGTTTCCAACCGCACGGGCCTTGCGCCGGGCAAGGACGTGCGGGCGGTGGAGGACAAGCTGGAGAAAGTGGTGCCGCCGGAGTTCAAGCAGGACGCGCACCACTGGCTGATCCTGCACGGGCGCTATGTGTGCAAGGCGCGCAAGCCGGATTGCCCGCAGTGCGTGATCCGCGATCTGTGCCGGTACAAGGACAAGACGCCGGCGGAGTCCGGGAAGAAAAAAGCGCCGGCCAAGAAGGCAGCGGCGAAGAAGACCGCATCGCGGCGTAGGTTGGGGTGAGCCTGAGGCGAACCCCAACCATGCGACCGCGCTGCGGTCGTGCGGACGTTGGGGTTCGCCACAGGCTCCCCCCAACCTGCGCCAGATATTTCGCGCACATTTAAAGCGTCCACACGCAGACGCCGCCGCGCCGCGTCGCCACCGCGGCCATGCCCTTCGAGCGCAGCCTGGTCTTGCAGGTCGGGCACACCAGGTGCGAACCGTTCGGCTGCAGGATCGACTTCAGTCCGCCCTCGTAGCAATGCACGCACAAGTCGTGCGGCACCGCGCCGGACTCGCGGCTGGTCTTGAAGCGATACACCAGGCCGCCCTGCGGCAGCTGGTGCAGCACGTAGCGTTCGCGCTCCATGCGCGCCTGGCGCACTTCTTCTACCTCGCGCGCCAGCGCATCGCGCTCTTCCAGCAGTGCGCCATAAGCCAGCTGCATCGCGGCGAGTCGGTGCTGGATCTCGGCCATGGCGCCGTACAGTTCCGGCGCCTTGGCCCGCGTCTCGTCCGGCGACAGCGCGCCGGCCATGTCGCGGGCGATATCCGAACCGGTCTTGATGGCGCCCAGCGCCGCCGTGATGTCCGCGAGCATCGATGTACTCCCCTTGCGCTGGTCAAAGAAGCCCCGCGGACGCGCCTGGGCATCCGCGGGGTGTGGCAAAACCGCATGAAGCGATCAGGCCGCCTTGGCCGGACCTTCCACGCGACGCTCAAGCTCCATCCAATCCACCACCAGCTCGCAACCCCTGGACTTGGCGTTGCGGGCCCAGTCGCGCAGCAGCTCGAAGCTGGCCTGGTCGACATGGTGCAGGTCGTCCATCACCACGTGCAGGCGCGTGTTCGGCGGCACCTGTTCCAGCGTGCGCGCCATCGACGGCACCTTCAGGAAGGTGGCGATGCCGGTCAGGTGCAGCTTGGCCGCGCCGGGCTCATCGTCGTGCTCGGCCAGGTTCACCTTCAGGCGCGAAGACAGCAGGGCCAGGCGGAACAGCGACAGCGCGAAGCCCACCAGCACGCCGGCCAGCAGGTCGGTGGCGACGATGGCGAAGGTGGTCGCCAGGTAGATCGCGGCGGTGCCCTTGCCGTAGGCGGCGAAGCTCTTCACCTGCTTGAAGTTGATCATCTTCACGCCGGTAAAGACCAGGATGCCGGCCAGGCAGGACACCGGCGTCATGCGCATCAGCCACGGCAGCAGCAAGGCGAACACCAGCAGCCAGGCACCATGCATCATGGTGGCCATGCGCGTGGCCGAGCCGGCCTGCACATTGGCCGCGCTGCGCACGATCACGCCGGTCATCGGCAGCGCGCCGAACAGGCCGCACAGCGTATTGCCCACGCCCTGCGCGGTCAGTTCGCGGTCGTAGTTGGTGCGCACGCCATCGTGCATGCGGTCCACCGCCGCCGCCGACAGCAGCGTCTCCGCGCTGGCGATGAAGGCGAAGGTCAGCGCGGCCACCAGCAGCGAGGGTTCGAGCAGGCCGCCGAGATCGGCGAAGCTGGGCAGCGAGATCGCCGACAGCAGGTTGGCCGGCACGTCCACCTTGTTGACGTTCACGCCGTTGAACTGCACGAACGCGGTCACCGCCACCACGGCCAGCAAGGCGCCGGGCACGAAACGCAGCTTCTGCGGACGCAGTTTTTCCCAGCCCAGCATGATCGCGATGGTGGTCAGGCCCACGCCCAGCGCAGCCAGGCCGGTGCCTTCGCCGGAGAACGCATCGGCCAGTGCACCCGGCAACGCGGCGAAATTCTCCAGGCCGCGCGCCGCCGGCTTGGCGTCGATCAGCACGTGCGCCTGCGAGGCCACGATCAGGATGCCGATGCCCGACAGCATGCCGGCGACCACCGCCGGCGAGGTCATGCGGAACCAGATACCCACGCGGCACAGGCCCGCGGCGATCTGGATCAGGCCGGCCAGCAGCACCACCGGACCGAGCGCCGCCACGCCGTGTTCGCGCACCAGCTCGAATACCAGCACGGCCAGGCCAGCGGCGGGGCCGCTGACCTGCAAGGGCGAGCCGGCGATGGCGCCGACCACGATGCCGCCGATGATGCCGGTGATCAGGCCGGCTGCCGGCGGCATGCCGGAGGCGATGGCGATGCCCATGCACAAGGGCAGCGCCACCAGGAACACCACGATCGAGCCGAGCATGTCACGGCTGAACAGGCCACCCGAAAAGTACTTCGAGAACACATGGGAACTCATGGCAGGCTGCTCCTTAAGCCGTCGACGCGGAAGCGGCGAAACGCGCGTGCGGCGTCGCGTCCGGCACTTCGCGGGTGCTCGGATCGATCAGCACGAAGTGGCCGCTATGCGCGTCGAACGCACGCAGTTCCGCCTGCGCGATGTCGTACAGCCAGCCGTGGATGCTCACGCTGCCGTTGGCCATCGCGGCGGCGACCGCGGGCAAGGTGCGCAGGTGTTCGAGCTGGCCGACCACGTTCTCTTCGGTGACGCGGCGCAGCGCTTCCTCGCCTTGCAGGTCCGGGCTGTTTTCGGCCACGACATAGCGCGCCACGTCGGCATGCTTCAGCCACGCAGCGACCGACGGCATGTGCGCGACCTTGGCCGGCGCCAGCAGGCCCTTCATGGCGCCGCAGTCGGAATGGCCGCAGATCACGATGTGCTTCACCTGCAGCACCTTCACCGCGTACTCGATCGCGGCGACCACGCCGCTCACGTGCTGCGCGTACGGCGGCACGATGTTGCCGATATTGCGGTAGACGAAGATCTCGCCCGGCAGCGCCGAGAAGATCATTTCGGGCATCACGCGCGAATCGGCGCAGGTGATGAACAGCGTATGCGGGCTCTGGCCGGTAGCGAGCTTCTTGAACAGCTCGCGCTGTTCCGGAAAGACCGTGCGGCGGAAGTGTTCGAAGCCTTCGAGCAGACGTTCCATGGGTAAATCTCCCTAGCTGTGGGGAAACGGGCGGCAAACGGGCCGCCAAAAATTCTTCGATGGGGATGGGCCTCGCGCGGACACGGCAAGGCATCGGCAGGCAAGCTGCCGCAGGCGCGCAGGGACCCCAGCCGCGGACGCTCAGGCGCCGCGACGGAAAGCGCGCAGGGAGATCAGGCGTTGGGAGGGGGGCAGATCAGCCCGACCACGTGCTCGTGCACGTCGGGCACCGGGCCGATGGCCACGGAGGGAGCGCGGTCGTGCCACACGGACCACTCCATCGTCTCGACCATGATGTCGTCCAGACACTGGTCGTCGATGGCGCAGGCGCCGGCAAGCGCGTCGGAGCCGTCCTCGCCGTCGTCGGCGAGATCCTGGGCGAGGTCTGCGTCGACCACGGCCGCCACGGCGGCGCGTCCGTCCTTGCCCATGCTCTGCGCCGTCGACGCGAATGTCACCAGCACGCCGAACAGGCATGCCAGGAACAGGACGAGGACGCGGGAGTAGCGGGTACGCATGGCGTAGGAAGATACGGGCTCGCGCGGCGATGCTCAAGCCCTTGCAGCGCACAAATTTCGATCAAGCTGAATATGGACGTCCATTTCATTCAGCGCCGTGAAGCCAAAAACAAGGCTTTTTCTTCAAGTTCGACCCCTGGCAAATCGGCTGCGCATGGCCAGGCCGTCACAAAACCGACATCCATGGCCCCTAGGCTCGCCGCCCCGCATGCCGCAAGAAATTGCGCGCAGGCATCCGCCGAGGCGGCGCCGGGCATCCAGGGACGGGAATCCATACGGCGCCGCGCGCATTCGCCACGCGGCCTACGCCGCCCGATTCCTGGACGACCATGAAGAGAAAAAAACTCGCCTCGATGCTCTGGACCGTGGGCGCCGCCGCGCTCTCGGAAACGGCAGCCGCCGCCACGCTGGACCTGTACGTCGACCGCAAGACCCAGCAGATCTTCGCCGAACCCGGCCCGGGCCGCGTCAAGCTGGGTACCTTCATGCAGGTGGATGAAAGCAGCACCGCGGCGCCGGCAGCACCGGCAAGCACGCAGGCGGCCACGCCCTCCTCCGCCATCGCCGCCGCGCCGGCGGCGGAAGCGAAGCCCGCCAAGCCCGCCGAGAAGAAGTGGTACGACCGCATCGCGCTGCGCGGCTACACGCAGCTGCGCTACAACCAGGGCCTGGGCGGCGATGCGGCGGACCTGCGTTCGCCCGGCGACCGCTTTATCGGCGACAACCAGGGCTTCGGCATCCGCCGCGCGCGCGTGGTGATCAGCGGCGATCTCAACGATCGCGTGTCGATCTACCTGCAGCCGGATTTCGCCAGCACGCCCACCGGCTCCACCACCAGCAACTTCGCCCAGCTGCGCGATGCGTATGCGGACATCTACTTCGACAAGGACCGCGAATTCCGCGCGCGCGCCGGCCAGTCGAAAGTGCCTTACGGCTGGGAAAACCTGCAGTCCAGCCAGAACCGCATCACGCCGGACCGCGCCGATGCGCTGAACTCCGGCGTGCGCGACGAGCGCGATCTGGGCGTGTTCTTCTACTACACGCCGAAGCACGTGCAGGAACGCTACCAGTACCTGGTGAAGTCCGGCCTCAAGGGCTCGGGCGACTACGGCGTGCTGGGCCTGGGTTTCTACAACGGCCAGGGCGCCAACCGCGCCGAGCAGAACAACAGCCTGCACACCGTGCTGCACGTCAGCTATCCGTTCAAGTTCGCCAGCGGACAGTTCTTCGAAGTGGGGGCCGACGCGTACAGCGGCCGCTTCAAGATCGCCACGCCGGCAGCCATCACCGTCAACGGCCGCAGCTTCACGCCGAAGGACACCGCGCCGGTGAACGGCTCGATCGACCAGCGCGTGGCCGTGCATGCCATCTACTACCCGCAGCCGTTCGGCCTGCAGGCGGAATGGACGGTGGGCCGCGGCCCGGAACTGGATCTCGCGCGGCGCCAGATCCGCACCAGGTCGCTGCGCGGCGGCTATGTGCAGGCGATGTACAAGGTCGACGGCGGCAGCATCGGCACACTGTTCCCCTACCTGAAGTGGCAGACCTATCGCGGCGCCTCGAAATTCGACACCAACACGCCGCGCATGCTGGTCGATGAGACCGAGATCGGCGTGGAGTGGCAGCCGAACAACGCGGTGGAGCTGGCGGTGGCCTACGCCAATATGCGCCGCACCAACGTCAGCGCCGCGCCGTACCGCCGGATCGACGGCGATCTGCTCAGGGTGCAGCTGCAAGTGAACTACTGAATCCGGGCCGCTTCGCCACAAACCGGAAACTTTCTGGCTGCCGCAAAAAGCAAACGGCGGGCTTGAGGCCCGCCGTTTTCCGTCCTTGGGTCGAACTCCCTTCCGATAACCGGTGAATCAATAGGACAGCACGCCCCAGAAGCCGATTTCGTCCGTCTTGTACTCGAACGCGCGGATCGGTCCTTCCAGCTTGTCGTGCTTCCACGCGAACGCCAGGCGCAGGTTCTTCAGCGCGTCGTACGAGACGCCGGCGTTGTAGTAGGTGTCCTTCAGCTTGCTCTGCGGGCCGGACACGCCCCACCACTTGTAGTCCACGCGGTCGTAGCGGGCGAACAGGGCCCACTGCGGCGCGAAGGAGTAGTCGCCGAACAGCGAGTAACCCTCGGACTTGTCGCGCACCACGGCCGGAGCCGGCACCACGCCGTTGTACTTCAGGACGTCGTCCCAGTTCTTGGCGGTGAAGTATTCGGCGCCGACGCCGAAGGTCTTGTCGCGGTAAGCAACGAGCGCGTCGCCGCGGGTCGCGTTCTGCGTGGCCGCGCCGTTCTGCACCTTGTTGCCGCGCTTGCCGTCGTAGCCGCCGATGGCGATGACCATTTCCTGGATCGGCTGGTAGCCGAAGCGGCCTTCCACGTCCACGCTGTCGGAGCGCGACGGGTTGCGGAAACCGCGGCCGTTGACCACCGACAGCTGGTAGTTGACGGCGTTGTCGCCGGTGGTCGCGCCCAGGGCATGGATACCCCAGTCGGACGAGTTGCCGAACGAGCCCACGCCGGTCGGGGCCACGCCCACGGTGCCGCGGCCGCCGTCGATGCTGCGGTCGATCAGGGTGTTCTCGATGAAGCGGTAGCCGTACCACTTCTCGGCGAACGGAATCCACGGCATGTCGGCCGCACCGAAGCGCACCGTGAAGAGCGGGTCGAACGTGCCCTGCACGTAGGCCTTCTTCACGAACAGGCTGGTCTGGCTCAGCGTGGACTGGTAGTTGAAGTCGGTGGTCAGGTTGGCCGACCAGGTGTCGTCGAACTTGTGGTCGACGGTCAGGTAGAAGCGCTTGACGTCGAAGCCGGTGCCGTTGACCGAGCCATGGCCGTCCTTGCTGACGAAGCCGCCGGTCTTGCCCTTTTCCTTGTGGTCGGCATTGGTCAGGTCGAAGAACATGGTGCCGCCGATCTTCGTGTTGTTCACGAACTTGTCGATCGTGGACATCTTCTTGTCGGACGCGGCCTGCGCCTTCTGCACGGCCTCGAGGTTCTGGCCGGTGGACACGTTGATGTCCGACTGGGCGTCAGTACGCTCTTCCAGCGCGATGACCTTGGCCTGCAGCTCGGCGAGCTGGGCCTTCAGCGCTTCGATCTCGGCGTTCTGGGACGCCTGCGAACCCTGGCTGGAGGTCTGGGCGGCCTTGCCCTTCGTCGCCGGCTCCGCGGCCACGTGGAAACTGACTACGCCCAAACCGGCAGCAATCGCCACCGCGAGCAACTTAGAACGCATGGATGTTCTCCGGATGTTGGTAGACATTGCCTGGACCGCCCCCTCTCGATCGGCACGGCCAACCAGGTAATGGCCGGCAGCATGCGGTCGGCGTTTTACGATTCCGTGCTACTTGCGTGACAAAACGAAGACACCGGTACGGCCGACTGCAACAAACCGCCCCCCGCCCGCCCCGGGCCGGCTGATATGCTTGTTCGATGGATAAACCGGAAAACCTCAGCAACAGCATGTCCAGCCGGCTGGCCGACCGCTTCCGCGGCTTCCTGCCGGTGATCGTCGACGTGGAGACCGGCGGCTTCGACGCCGAGCGCGACGCCCTGCTGGAAATCGCCGCCGTCACCCTGGACATGGACGCCGAGGGCTACCTGCGCCCCCGCCCGGCGGTGTCGGCCCACGTGGAGCCGTTTCCCGGCGCCAACATCGACCCGCGCGCGCTGGAGATCACCGGCATCGACCCGGACAACCCGCTGCGCGGCGCGCTCAACGAGCGGGCGGCGCTGGACCACATCTTCAAGGAAGTGCGCGAACGCATGCGCGACGCGGACTGCCAGCGCGCCATCCTGGTCGGCCACAACGCCGCCTTCGACCTGGGCTTCCTCAATGCGGCCGTGCGCCGCACGGGCCACAAGCGCAATCCGTTCCACCCTTTCAGCTGCTTCGACACCGCCACGCTCGGCGGCCTGGCCTATGGGCAAACGGTGCTGAGCAAGGCCGTGCAGGCCTCCGGCCACTTCTTCGATACGCGCGAAGCGCACTCGGCCATCTACGACGCCGACCGCACCGCCGACCTGTTCTGCGCCATCGTCAACCGCTGGCGCAGGCTGGAAACCTTCGAACGCGAACACATCGGCCTGGATGTGCTCTGAGGCGCCTTCGGCGCCGGGAACGGGGAACGGGGGAACGGGGAACGGAATAGCGCCCGGACACCTTAACTATAGGCGCGGCCTGCAATTCCCCGATCCCCGCTCCCCGTTCCCCGCTCCAATATGACAAGTTGTCATATCGCTGAAACATTCAGCTCATTTCATTGCAACACGGCGCGCATGAAATAGCGGTCGGGCGGGAATCCCCCGTGACCCTTATCACTAAGGAGCAACCGTGTTGACCTCTAGCAAATCTTTCTCCCGTATCGGCACGTCCGCTGTGTTCGCCGCGGCGTCGCTGTTCGGCATGTCGGCCCACGCCACGGACATCACCGGCGCGGGTTCGAGCTTCGTCTACCCGGTGCTCTCGAAGTGGTCCGCTGGCTACTCCGAAAAGACCGGCAACAAGCTCAACTACCAGTCGGTCGGTTCGGGCGCCGGCGTGGCGCAGATCAAGGAAGGCACCATCGATTTCGGCGCCACCGACGCCCCGCTGAAGGCCGAGGACCTCGCCAGCTTCAAGCTCGGCCAGTTCCCGGTGGTGGTGGGCGGCATCGTGCCGGTGGTGAACATCCCGGGCATCAAGGCCGACCAGGTCAAGCTCGACGGCGAGACCCTGGCCGACATCTTCCTGGGCAAGATCACCAACTGGAACGACCCCAAGATCGCCGCGCTGAACGCGGGCCTGAACCTGCCGGCCAAGAAGATCACCGTGGTGCACCGCTCCGACGGTTCGGGCACCTCGTTCAACTTCACCAACTACCTGTCCAAGGTCAGCAAGGAGTGGGCGGACAAGGTGAAGTTCGGCACGGCCGTCGAGTGGCCGACCGGCGTGGGCGGCAAGGGCAATGAAGGCGTGTCGCAGTACGTCAAGCAGATCCCGGGTTCGATCGGCTACGTCGAATACGCCTACGCGAAGAAGAACACCATCGCCTGGGTCGACCTGAAGAACTCCTCCGGCCAGTTCATCGTGCCCAGCGCCGACAGCTTCGCCGCTGCCGCCGCCACCGCCGACTGGGCCAGCGCCAAGGACTTCAACGTGATCATGACCAACGCACCGGGTGCGCAGGCGTGGCCGATCACTGCCACCACCTGGGTAGTGATGTACAAGAGCCCGAAGAACGCCGAGCACACCAAGGTGGCCTTCGAGTTCTTCAAGTGGGCGCTGAACAACGGCCAGTCCGACGCCGCCTCGCTCGACTACGTGGCCCTGCCGGCCACCCTGGTGCAGAAGATCGAAGCCTACTGGGCCTCCGAGTTCAAGCACTGATGAAAACCGCGGCGGGTTGTAAAGCAACCCGCCGCCACCGGCACGGAAGCCGAGCGCAGGACCGGGCCGCCCCATCGCAGGATGGGGCGGCCTGCTGCTGAACAGCGCCGACGCGGCGCCCAATCCATCGACCGGGCGGCCCAGCCGGCCGGCGTTGCCAGGAAAGCGAAACCATGCAAGCGAACGAGGCCGCGTCAGCGCCCTTTTCCACCCAGGAAGTCCGCGCTCGCCGCGATGCACGGGACGACCGCCTGTTCGGCTGGCTGCTCAAGGGCTGCGCCCTGCTCGTCCTGGCAAGCCTGCTCGGCGCCGCCGGCGCCACCTTGTGGGGCGGACGCGATGCCTTCGCGCACTTCGGCCTGGGCTTCCTCACCAGCAGCGAGTGGAATCCCAGCGACGACGTCTACGGCGCCCTGGTGCCGGTGTTCGGCACGCTGATCACCTCGTTCATCGCCCTGCTCGTGGCCGTGCCGATCAGCTTCGGCATCGCGCTGTACCTGTCGGAAGTGGCGCCTCCGTGGCTGCGTACCCCGGTGTCCTCGGCCATCGAACTGCTGGCCGGCATTCCTTCGATCATCTACGGCATGTGGGGCCTGTTCGTGTTCGCGCCCTTCTTCGCCGACCACGTCAAGCCCTGGCTCACCAATTACCTGGGCAACCAGCCGGACGACGGCAAGGTGTCCTGGGTGGCCGCGCATGTTCCCTTCATCGGCCGCATGTTCGGCAACGACAACCCGTTCGGCGGCAGCGTGCTCACCGCGGGCATCGTGCTGGCGATCATGATCATCCCGTTCATCTCCTCGGTGATGCGCGAAGTGTTCCAGACCGTGCCCACGCGCCTGAAGGAGTCGGCCTATGCGCTGGGCTCCAGCACCTGGGAAGTGGTATGGGACATCGTGCTGCCGTACACCCGCTCGGCGGTGATCGGCGGCATCTTCCTAGGTCTAGGCCGCGCGCTGGGCGAGACCATGGCGGTGACCTTCATCATCGGCAACAAGATGAAGCTCTCGCCCTCCCTGCTCGATCCGGGCGCGTCGATCGCCTCCACCATCGCCAACCAGTTCGGCGAGGCCGCCGGCCTGCAGAAGTCCGCGCTGATGGCGCTGGCCTTCCTGCTGTTCGTGGTGACCTTCATCGTGCTGATGATCGCCCGCCTGATGCTGCGCCGACTCGCCCACAAGGAGGGCCGCTGATGTTGTCCTCCTCGCTCTATCTGCGCCGCCGCGTGAAGAACGTCATCGCGCTGGGCCTCAGTTCCGTCGCCACCCTGATCGGCCTGGTGTTCCTGGCCTGGATCCTGTGGGAGACGCTGCGCCAGGGCATCGGTGCGATCAACTGGAACCTCTTCAGCAAGATCTCGGTGTACCGCGAGAACGGCGGCCTGGCCAACGCCATGGTCGGCAGCCTGATCCTGGATCTGCTGGGCATCGCCATCGCCACGCCGATCGGCGTGCTGGCCGGCACCTGGCTGGCCGAATACGCCAACCGCACGCGGCTGGGCGAATCGATCCGCTTCCTCAACGACATCCTGCTGTCGGCGCCGTCGATCGTGCTGGGCCTGTTCGTCTACACCATCGTGGTGCTGCCGACCACCGCCCTCACCCACGGCGATACCACGTTCTCCGGCCTGGCCGGCGGCATCGCGCTGGCGCTGATCGCCCTGCCGGTGATCGTGCGCACCACCGACGAAATGCTCCGCCTGGTGCCGTCCACCCTGCGCGAGGCGGCGCTGTCGCTGGGCATCCCGCAGTGGAAGCTGACCATGCAGATCCTGATGCGCGGCGCGCGCTCGGGCATCATCACCGGCGTGCTGCTGGCGCTGGCGCGCATCAGCGGCGAGACCGCGCCGCTGCTGTTCACCGCGTTCGGCAACAACTTCCTGACCTTCAACCCGATGGACAAGATGCCGAGCCTTCCCCAGGCGATCTACGAGTACACCAAGGACCCGGATCCGGCGATCAACGCGATCGCCTGGGCCGGCGCCTTCGTCATCACCATGTTCGTGCTCGCGCTGAGCCTGCTTTCCCGCCTGATCCTCTCCCGCAACAAGGTGTCCCATGACTGAGTCCGCCGCCGCCGGCATTCATCCGCAGCCCGCCGCCGCGCTGGCGCCGACCAAGCTGCGCGTGCGTGACCTGAATTTCTACTACAACGGGTTCCATGCGCTGAAAGGCATCAACATGGACATCCCGGAGAAGAAGGTCACCGCCATCATCGGCCCCTCAGGCTGCGGCAAGTCCACCCTGCTGCGCATCTTCAACCGCATCTATGCGATCTACCCGAAGCTCGAAGCCAAGGGCGAGATCATGCTCGACGAGGAGAACATCCTCGACACGCGCTATTCGATGAACAAGCTGCGCAGCAAGGTCGGCATGGTGTTCCAGAAGCCGGTGCCGTTCCCAATGACCATCTTCGAGAACGTGGCCTACGGCATCCGCCACCACGAGCGCCTGTCGCGCGCCGACATGGAAATCCGCGTGGAGCAGGCACTGCGCAGCGCCGCTCTGTGGGACGAGGTGAAGGACAAGCTCAAGCAGAACGCGCTCGGCCTCTCCGGCGGCCAGCAGCAGCGCCTGTGCATCGCCCGCGGCATCGCCCTGAAGCCCGAAGTGCTGCTGCTGGACGAGCCCACCTCGGCGCTGGACCCGATCGCCACCGGCCGCATCGAGCAGCTGGTGGAAGAGCTCAAGAGCGAGTACACCATCGTCATCGTCACCCATAACATGCAGCAGGCGGCCCGCTGTTCGGACCTCACCGCGTTCATGTACCTGGGCGAGCTGATCGAGTTCGACCGCACGGAACAGATCTTTACCAAGCCCGGCAAGAAACAGACTGAGGATTACATCACCGGACGTTTCGGTTGATGTAAGCCGGGAACAGGAAACGGGAACCAGGGAACATGCAAGTGAGCCGCAAGCTTCACTCCCGCATCAACCCACAGGTTCCCCATTCCCTGTTCCCCGTTCCCCTATAACAGGACCCGCCCCATGACCGGCACCTCGAAAGAACACATCATCAAGAGCTACGACGACGAACTCGCCCGCCTCACCGGCGAGATCGTGCGCATGGGCGAACTGGCCGTGACGCAGCTGGAATCGGCCATCGACGTGGTCGAGCGCCGCGACGAGCGCGCCGCCCAGCGCGTGGTCGCCAACGACGACGCCATCGACCAGCTCGAACAGGAAATCAGCCACGACGTGGTGCGCCTGCTGGCGCTGCGCGCGCCGATCGCCGGCGACCTGCGCAACGTGTTCGCCGCGCTGCGCATCGCCGCCGACATCGAGCGCATCGGCGACTACGCCGCCAACGTGGCCAAGCGCTCCATCCCGCTGTCGATGGTGGCGCCGATCGCCCCCACCAACGGCCTGGGCTACCTGGCCGAGCTGGCCGCCGGCGAAGTGCGCGAAGTGCTGGTGGCCTACCGCGACCGCGACGCCGAACGCGCCTACCAGGTGTGGAAGGACGACGCCCTGCTGGACGAGGCCTACACCGGCTACTTCCGCCAGCTGCTCACCTACATGATGGAAGACCCGCGCAACATCACGCCGTGCACGCACCTGCTGTTCATGGCCAAGAACATCGAGCGCATCGGCGACCACGCCACCAATATCGCCGAGAACATCTGGTTCCAGGTGCACGGCGAGCCGCTGACCACGCAGCGGAGCAAGCGCGACTTCACCTCCAGCCCCGAGATCACCAAGCTGGGCGATCGCGAGTAAGGCGGATCGCTTTTTCGTTGCGTAGGTTGGGGTGAGCCACAGGCGAACCCCAACAATGCGATGCACCCGGCCACGTTGGGGTTCGCCTGCGGCTCACCCCAACCTACGCCGGATGACGCCGATCAATGCGCGCCGCCGGTGAGCTTCAGGCCGATGATCCCGACAAAGATCAACGCCACGCACAACAACCGCGCCGGCGTCGCCGGATCGCCGAACAGCACGATGCCGAGGATCACCGCGCCGACCGCGCCGATGCCGGTCCACACCGCGTAGGCCGTACCGATCGGCAAGGTCTTCACCGCCAGCGCGAGCAGGACGATGCTGACAGTCATCGCCGCCAACGTGCCCACGGTGGGCCACGGGCGGGTGAAGCCTTCGGTGTATTTCAGGCCGATTGCCCAGCCGATCTCGAACAGGCCGGCGAGCACAAGATAGATCCAGGGCATGATGGACTCCTTGGGAGCCGATCGACGCATGCCTTGCGCATGCGGACCGCATCCGACGCTGCGGGGCCGTCCCCGCGGGTGAGGATACGAGCGGGGCCGTCCCCGCAAG
This sequence comes from Dyella marensis, assembly GCF_049532885.1. Lineage (NCBI taxonomy): Bacteria > Pseudomonadati > Pseudomonadota > Gammaproteobacteria > Lysobacterales > Rhodanobacteraceae > Dyella > Dyella marensis. The sequence continues at coordinate 1,565,054 of NZ_CP064029.1, read as the reverse complement.
CCGGCGGAAGGCCGGAGCCCGCGCATTCTACCAAGCCGCGCGCTCCGCCTCCTGACCCGCCATTCAGCTGATGCGCCGCTCCACGTCCTTCAGCTCGCGCCGCACGCGCGCACTGTTGGCGATGCCGTAGATGCCGATCACCATCCAGGCCAGCTGCATCACGAAGGCCGATGCATTGAAGCTGCCGAACAGCAGGGACAGCATCACGCCCAGCGCGCCCAGCACATTCATCAGCTGGTACACCAGCCCGTTGCCGTGCAGCTTGCGCGCCTGCAGCAGCAGGAAGGCCAGCAGCACCAGCACCACGCCGAGATAGCCGGCCCAGTCGTGCCACAGGATATTCATCGTTTCGCACTCCTTTGGCGCAGCGCCTCGAACAGCACGACGCCGGTGGCGACGGAGACGTTGAGGCTTTCCATCGAGCCTGGCATAGGGATGCGCGCCAGGAAGTCGCAGGTCTCGCGCGTGAGGCGGCGCATGCCCTCGCCCTCGCTGCCGAGCACCAGGGCCACCGGGCCCTTCAGGTCGATGTCGTAGATCGAGGTTTCGGTGTCGCCGGCCAGGCCGGTGATCCACACGCCGGCGTCCTTCAGCGTGCGCAGCGCGCGCGCCAGGTTGGTGGCGGCCACCAGCGGCACGCGGTCGGCGCCGCCGGCCGAGGCGCGGCGCACCACCGGCGTGAGGCCGACCGCGCGGTCCTTCGGCACCACCACCGCGGTGACCTTGGCCGCCGCCGCGCTGCGCAGGCAGGCGCCGAGGTTGTGCGGGTCGGTGACGCCGTCCAGCACCAGCACCAGCGCATCCGGCCCGGCCTGCTCCAGCAGCTCGGGCAGGTCGCCCTCGTTCGCCATCGGCGGCGCCTCGTAGCGCGCGACGACGCCCTGGTGGCGCGCCTCGCCCGCCACTTTGTCCAGCTGCTCGCGCGGACGGTGGTGCACCGGAATGCGCAGCGCCTTGGCGCGCTCGGCCAGTTCATGCACGCGCGCATTGCGCTGGCCGTTCTCGACCAGCACTTCGCGCACGCGTTCGGCGTCGTTGCTCAACGCGCCTTCGACCGGGTTGATCCCGACGATCCAACTCTCGCTCATCGCTTGCCTTTAGGTTTCGCGGACGGACGCCCGCTCTTGCGCGGTGCGCCGGCCTTGCTCTTGCCGGCCTTGGCGCCACCCGCGGTTTTCGCCTTGGCGCCGCCCTTGGAGAAACGCGAAGGCGGCGCCGCATCGCGCGCATTATCGCGCGGCGGCGCCGTCTTGCGCTCGCCGCCCGCGGGAGGCTTCGGCAGCTTGGGCAGCGAATAGCGCTCGCCGGCCTGCGCGTAGTCGTAGGCGCGCGCGGCGCGCGGCGGCACGAAGGGCTCACTCTTGCCGACCAGGCGGAAGTCGATCTTGCGGTCCTCCAGGCTGGCGCGCAGCACCTGCACGCGCACGTGGTCGCCCAGGCGGAACTGCGCGCCGCTGCGTTCGCCCTTCAGCAGGTGGCGGATCGGGTCGAAGTGGTAGTAGTCGTTGGACAGCTGGCTGATATGCACCAGGCCGGACACCTTCGACTCCTTCAGCTCCACGAACAGGCCGAACGAGGTGACGCCGGTAACGGTGCCGTCGAACTCGCTGCCCACGTGCTTGGACATCCACGCGCACTTGTAGCGCTCGTCCACGTCGCGCTCGGCTTCCTCGGCGCGGCGCTCGCGCTGCGAGCAATGCAAGGCCATCGCCGCCATCTGCGCGGGGCTGTACACGTAGTCGGCCGGCTTGCCGCCTTCCACCGCATAGCGGATCGCGCGGTGCACCAGCAGGTCCGGATAGCGGCGGATCGGCGAGGTGAAATGCGCGTAGGCCTCCAGCGCCAGGCCGAAATGGCCGCGGTTGTCCGGCTGGTAGGCGGCCAGGCTCTGCGCGCGCAGCAGCACCGACTGCACCAGTTCGCGTTCGGGGCGGTCCTTGACCATGCGCAGCACGTCGGCGAAATCGCCGGGCGTCACTTCGTCCAGCGGCGGCAGGCGCAGCTTGAACTCGCGCAGGAACTGCTGCACGTCCTCGTACTTCTCTTCCGGCGGCTGCTCGTGGGCGCGGAACAGCGCGGGGATTTTCTTCTTCTCCAGGAACATGGCCGCCTGCACGTTGGCGGCGATCATGCATTCCTCGATCAGCTTGTGCGCGTCGTTGCGCTCGGTGGCGCCCATCGCCACCACGTCGCCGGTGTTGTCCAGGCGGAACTTCACCTCCGGCGTCTCGAAGTCGATCGCGCCGCGGCGCTTGCGCTGCGCGGCCAGCAGCTTGTACAGGCCGTGCAGGTTCTCCAGCTGCGGCAGCACGTCGGCCAGCTCGTGGCGCGCGTCCGCATCGTTCAGGCCGATCGCCTGCCACACGCGGTCGTAGGTGCAGCGCGCATGCGAGTACATCACGGCGCTGTAGAACTTCGAGCGGATCACTTCGCCCTCGTCGTCCACCGTCATGTCGCACACCATGCACAGGCGCTCGACCTTCGGGTTGAGCGAGCAGATGCCGTTGGACAGCGTCTCCGGCAGCATCGGCACCACGAAGCCGGGGAAATAGGTGGACGTGCTGCGCTCGTAGGCCTCGCGGTCCAGCGCGCTGCCCACCGGCACGTAATGCGAGACGTCGGCGATCGCCACCACCAGGCGGTAGCCGCCGCCGCGCTTGGGTTCGGCGTAGACGGCGTCGTCGAAGTCGCGCGCGTCGGCGCCGTCGATGGTCACCAGCGGCAGCGAGCGCAGATCCACCCTGCCCTCGCGCTCGGCGGCGGTCACCTGCGGCTCGACCTGGGCGGCCTCGCGCGTCACTTCCGGCGGCCATTCGCGCGGCAGGTCGTAGCTGGCGATCGCCATCTCCACCAGCAGCGAAGGTTCCAGCCGCTCGCCCAGCACGGCCAGGATGTTGCCCATCGGGCCGCGGTGCGGCGTCGGCGGGTCGGTGATTTCCACCACCACGATCTGGCCGTTGCGCGCGCCCTGGTTCTGGCCGGGCTTGATCATGATGTCCTGGTGCACGCGGCGGTCGTCCGGCGCCACCATGGTCACGCCGTTCTCCATCACCACGCGGCCGACCAGCCGCGGCGAGCGGCGCTGCAGCACTTCGACGATGGCGCCCTGCTTGCGGCCGCGCCGGTCCAGGCCGACCACGCTGGCCAGCACGCGGTCGCCGTGCAGCACCTGGCGCATCTGCTGCGGCGACAGATAGAGGTCTTCGGTGCCGTCGTCCGGGCGCAGGAAACCGTAGCCCTCGGCATTGGCCAGCACCTGGCCGGCGATCAGGTCGAGCTTGTTGCTGGGCGCATAGCCGCCGCGGCGGCCGAGCAGCAGCTGGCCGTCGCGCACCATCGCGCCCAGGCGCTTGCGCAGCGCGTGCAGGTCGTATTCGTCGTGCAGCTGCAGTGCTTCGGCGATGCGCGCCTCGCTCAGCAGCTCGCCGCGCTCGGTGAGCAGGGCGAGGATCGCCTCGCGGCTGGGTATCGGGCGCTCGTAGCGCTGGGCCTCGCGCTCGGCGTGCGGGTCGGAAGCGCCGCGCGCTGCGTCGGCGCGCTTGCGCGGCGCGGGCGCCGCCTTGCCGGGCTGCGCCGGGCGGTTGGCGGTCTTCGGTTTGCCGGGGCTAGCCGGCTGGTCCTGTTTTTTTCGGGTCACTTATCAGCCTTGATGAAAGGCGCTGCGTCGGTCCGACGAAGCGCGATGAAGAATCGGTAAAAGAATAGTTGACAACCCACAGCTCCATCCCTAATCTACGCGGCTCACGCAGCTCGCTTAGCGCGGCGCGGGACACCTGCCCAGGTGGCGGAATTGGTAGACGCACTAGTTTCAGGTACTAGCGGGTAAAACCGTGGAGGTTCGAGTCCTCTCCTGGGCACCAACACATCGCATAGCTGCTTGGTTTATTCGGCATCTGGCGTAATTTTGACGGGATGGGCGCCCAACAGGGCGCCCTTTCTGTTTGGGCGTCAGACGCGATTGTAGCCTCAAGCCTTAGGGATCGTCTCCCAATGCGCCCTAGCCCACCGCATCGCATGGGCCTCCGCCTTCTCCCGCGTCCGGTAATAGTGATACGTCTCCGGCTTGTAGATGCTGATGCCTTGTGGGCAGAAGTGCAGCACCCAGCCGTGATCGATGCGCTTGCTGATCTTGAGGAAGGGGACCGTCCGCACAGGGCTGACCAGCCTGCCCGTCCATAGATCGAGCAGCTCGATACCGCAGCTCACGCGGTCCCATTCGATGAGGATGTCGGGCATCCGGGCAGGTTACGCCCGGGATGTCTCACGCCCTTAGATCAATGCCCCGCCTTGATCCCGTTGACCTTCTCGAAGGTCCGCATGCCGCCCAGACCGAGCATGCCCAGCAGCAGCGTCATGAGCGTGCCGAGGTCAAGCTCCGGGAACTTGATGGGATGCCCGAACAGAGCGGCTAGCCAGGTGAACAGCGGCGAGATCAGGAAGGCGAAGGCCAGACCGCAGCCGCAGATCCATCCGATGAAGGGTCTCCACCCCGCGACGAAAAGGCTCTGGCTCGATGCCTCCACCTTGTTGGTGTCGGTCTGCGCCTGCATCTGCGCAAGCTGGAAGGACAGTGCATCCTTCTGAGCCTGGCTCGCATCAGGCCAAATCTTGTCAGCGATCTTGCCGGCGAGGTCAGCGACCTCACCCAATCCGGTCATGCTCATGAGGCTGCCCTCTGTAGATTGTTGGCGATACGGTTAGCCCAGCCCTTGCCGAAGCTAGGCCATGTCGGGAGCTTGGCGAGGAATAGGAGGCGAGCGGCGTTGTACTTAGCCACCAGGGACAGCGCAGGAGCCGCGGCAACGGCCGCCAGGGTCGCAGGCCCGATAACACCATCCGCCGTGACGCCCGCAGCCTGCTGGAGCCACTTGGAGGCCTGCGCGACCCCGCTGTTGTAGGCGCCGTCGAAGACCTGGAAGCCCAGGGGTTCCGGCAGCTGGTCGCCCTTCACCGGATCCCAATACTCGGCCTTGGCGATCGCTCGGGCGACGCTCAGCGGGAGTTCCTTCATGGAGCCGGTGTAGCCGTGGGAGCGAGCCACGCGAGCGGTAACGCCCCACATGGTCTCGCCCCCCGGATCGGCCGGGTTGTTGCTGTAACCGCCCTCGTTCTCCACAAGGGCAGAGAACGCACGGTCGAAGTCAGCCATCGCCGCTGTCCAGCTCGTCCGCGGCTTCGCGCAGGATGTCGGCGATGGCCTTGGGCGTGAGTTCGTCGTCCAGTGCGGTTACCGAACTGCCACTCGGCGGAGGCGGCGGCGGCGGCGGGGTGATGATGATGATCTTCGTCATTTCTTTTCTTCCTTCGGTCGTAATTGAGGCGCCTGCATGTAGATGGCGCTGAGGTAGTCGTTGAGGTCAGAAATGCGCTTGTCCTGCTGGTGGTTGGCCGACTCCATGGCGCCGAACTCGCGTCCTAGCCAAACAGCCCCCACCATCGTGGCTGCAAGCATCGCCACACAGCAGGTCACGGCAATCCAGACAGCGACACCGCCTGCATTGATGTTGACGTTCGCGGTGCCGATGTTCTTGCTATCACCCATGCGGTCTAGAACCCTGTCGATTCGCTTGACCACTTCGTTGAACTTTTCGATGTCCCCCACATCGAGGCTCATAGCTAGCTCCTTACTGGAATGCCCAATTTCCCCGCGATTTCGATGGTCAAGTCACGAAGCCCCCTAAGCTCCTTTTTGACATCATCGAGATCGTCCTTTTTGATGTACTGCTCAGCCACATGGAGACGATAGGCGTCATGGTCTGCGCGCAGATGAGCAATTGACTTAACGGTCCATGCAACGAAACCGATGATGCCGGCACCTGCCACCGAGAGAAGTACGTTGGTGAAGTTGTCGTTCATTGGATCAGTTCCAATTGACGTTGAAAGTCACATTCGTATTCGTCGTGCCATCCGAGACGTTGACCTGCCATGTCCCATGCAGTGGATCGGTATTGATGTTGACGTTGGTCGCGCTAAACGCGTACTGGTTTCCCGTCTGAACGAAGCTGATGTTTGAATCGGGTCCGGACGATGTTCCAGAAATGAGCGTGGCCGTTCCATAGGTGTAGGAGCCGGTCCCGCCCGTTCCGGTGACAGTGACGGTTCCAATGGCGAACGTTCCCTTGGCGGATGCTGCGCCATTGATCGTCGTAGGAGATGCAGAACCTCCCACAGGGACATAGGCCGAATAGACGAGACGATTCGTGCCGCCATCGCCGTAGTAGACCTTGGATATCTGACGATTCGTCCCACTGTCTCCGTAGAAAACCTTGGAGATCGAACGATTCGTTCCGCTATCGCCGTATGTGATGCCAGCCATGCGAATCCCTTAGTACTGGAGATAAAGCTCGCCATCCTGCAACGTGCCAGGCGCGGCATTCGAAAGAGTGACCTTAGATACCTTCCTGCCGCCGCCTATGGTTAGAGCACCCGTCATGGAGATATCGCCAGCCGCGGCAATCGTCATGCGAAGCGTGTTGTTCGTCATGAATGTGAGCGGATGGTTGGTAACAACACGAAGGTTGCCCTCGACATTGGCATTAGCATCAAGCTGTAGCTGAACGCCGCTCGTGTTATTGATGGTGATGGCGTTGTAGGTTCCGCTACCGCCCTGCGATGTCATGCCGCTATTGAGCGTGAAGCTACCTGTGATCGTTCCACCAGAGAGCGGCAAATAGTTCCCTGAAACCCACGATTCCAGGGCAATGTTGCCTACATCAGTGGAGTTGACGGTCATCTTCGGCTTACTGCCGGCAGACCAACCGATATAGATCTTGTCAGTGGTTTGTCCTACGCCTCCGCCTTGCTGGACTGGCGTAAATCCGAGAGTGGTCTGATATAGGCCATTGGCCTGACCAAGCGTCACATACTCATTCGTCAGTGCGGCGTTGGCGCAGTTCGTGAGCTTGTAGCCACCCATAGGGATGTTGGCGCCCGCACCACCCTGACCATCGCGGGTGATGCAATTCGTCAGCCCCGAAGCGATGTCATTGGTATCAGCGTCCATTCGGGTAGCTGAGATGGGGATGCTATTAGTCGCATCCTGCGTCCAGCTGTAGTTGCGCACGAAGACGCCCGAGCCATTGAACGGCATCTTAGTTCTCCTTCGATAGACGGCGAGCTAGCGCATCGCGCTGGGCTTGCGAGGGGATTTTTCCGGCAGACTGCGACGAACCTTCCTGCGTGAGAAGGCGCTGCAAAGCCTGCGCGGCCTGGGGATTGGTTTTCTGGAGTAGATCAAGCTGATCGGCCATGACCTTGGGATCGAGCATGATGTCAGCAGCAGCCTGACCGATACGCTCGGCGCCCTTCTGCCCGATCTTTGCGGCGCCCATGAAGCCACCTAGCGCGCCAACAAGAGGATTCAAAGAGCCAAGGGCGCCTCCGGCAAGCTTGGGAAGCATGCCGGTACCGCCGAAGTCAGATCCGTACAGGGACTTGGTCAGCCAGTTGTTGGCGCCAATATTTGCAACCGTGTCCGAACCAGGGGAACGGACAGAGCTGGAAATCGTGTCACGCTGCAAATCTCTCTGAACGCCTTTTAGAGACGCTTGAGCTTGGGCAGAAAGGGGGTAATCGCCTTCCAGAGCCTGCTTGAGAGGCCCGTTGAAATTGCTAAGAGTTAGCTGCGGCTGCCCAGCAGAATTAAGACCACGAGAATCCAGAACGTCCAGAATCCCGGATGCTGCGCGTGCATCCGTAATCGGCTGAGACATGACACGGTAGTCGGCCAGGTAATTAGAATACCCTGGTGCGACTCGGTCGATAGCCTGCGTAATTTGATCCTTGGCCGGACCATAGGCGATTGCACTCTGAGGCGTGGCATTTCCAAGAGCCTTGGATGCCTCCTGACGCACCGCATCAAGAACATCCGTTCCGATCATACCATTGATATTACGACCGTTCTCGACTTGCGAAATCAGGCTATCGAGGGTGGCCGCGCGCTGCGGATTAACGCCCATAGAGCCATAACGGATAGTCTTTAGCGTATTGAGAACGCTAGTGGGGTCAACCATGTTTCTGTTGATCTCAGAGAAGACATTGGCAAATGCTGCCTGTGCCTTCTTTCCGCTAACCGAGTCACCTAGCTCTTTCAGCGACTCAAGGGCGTCATCCTCTTGAATCTTACCGGACTTAACGGCGCCAATGACTTTCTGCGCATCTTGCAGCGCATTGAAGTCATTGCCTCGATTCATAGGCTTGCTCAAAACATCGTCAAGCACATTTCCGGCGTTTCCCCAGCGAACGATAGGCCTGGAATCCGATAGGTTGGCATCAATCCAGGGGCCGACAGCGGCCTTGCGATCGGCCGCCATCAGATCCATTGCATCCTGAGTTCCAGCCAACGAGCGCAACTGAGCAGTGCGTGCCGCATTATTGGCGTTCGCACGATCCATGAGCGCGATCTTGAAATCGGGGAACTGGTTCGAAAGAGCTTTTTCAGCCATGGCTAGCTGCGGATTGGCCGCCGCCTGGGCAGATGTGGGCACAGATCCGGGAACATATTCCGGAGCCTGCCTAAGTGCATCAATGATGGCCTGCTTATCTCCGCCGACGATCTTTGGAAGCCAGTTCTCCCTAACATAGCCCACAGGATCCATCAAAGGCTTAGCTGCCTGCGCTAGCGTTCCAATAGCGCTTGTGGCTGCGTGTAGAGCGCCGCCCGTAAGTGCACCCAATTCGACCTGATGGAGCTTGTCTGCGCCGAATGATCCGCTCCCATCCGTTACTGGCTGGATTGCACCTAGAGCCGCACCCTGTCCAGCAGCAGACACATAAGGGCGTAGCGCCTGAGGGAGCTTAGGGATGAGGCTGGCCGCATAGTCTCCAGCCTCCGCAAGCTTCTGCCCCGCCCCGCCAGCCATGAGCGGAATCACCTGACCACCGCCAGCGCCCACCACGCTTGCCGCATTCGTGGGCGTCTGAGCCTGATAGGCGTTTTCCCAATTCTGGAGACTGGTGTCGTAGTTGCCCATGGCCTGATTGGCCGCACCAGCGACCGAGGAGCCAGGAGCCACCAGATTCACGCCGCCCGCAACGCCATGGCCCAGAAGCTGGGCTGCACCATGCAGCGGTTTAGCCAGGTTGTGGACCGCTGCGTTGTAGAAGTCCTCGGGCGGCCCGCCAAGGTGATGTTCGGCCACCCACTGGCGTACCTGCTGAATCGCAGCAGGCATGGAAGATCCGGTATTGACCGAAGCCGCGGACGCGACATTACTGGCGCTCGGCGCTACGGGCTGCGTGGGCGTCTGATCGAACTCCGAGAGAAGCCCGCTGCTGGCTGCTGCCGGCGCTGTGGATTGCAATGACGATTGGACATTAGCGAAGGCCGGGGCGCCTTTAGTGGATGCCGGTGTGCTGTCGAATTCGGACAGAAGGCCGCTCGATGGCGCGCCACCTTGGAAGGCCGCACTCACCTTGTTGACATAGGCTTCCGTCTTCGGACCCCAATTCGCACGATCCGTGCCGCCGTGATAAGCACGCACGCCATCCTCTACCCCGAATCGCTGGATGTTCTCGGCGAGAAGCTTGGCCGTGCCAGGAATCGCCTCATTCGGGTCCTTCGGGTTCTTCACGCCAAGCGATGCGGCGGTTGAAGGAAGCATCTGACCCAAGCCAGCCGCGCCAGTCTCCGCATTGACTGCTTGCGGATTGAAACTGCTTTCCGTGCGGATAACGGCCGTCAGCAGCCTGGGGTCAATCCCGTTCTGCTTTGCCGCTGCCTGGATCAGATCGTCGTAGGCCATCAGATGGCCCCCAAGCTTTGGAGAGCCTGAATCTTCTGGCGGAAAGCGTCCTGCTGCTCCTTGGACATGCCGGCCTTGAAAGCAGCCCGCTGCTCCGGTGACATCGCCTGAAAGCGATAGACATTAGGGTCATAGGCGCTATTCCACTTCTGCTCGAAGTTGCCGAGCGTCTGAGGATTGTTGCCGTGCTGGTTGAGCCATTGCGTAGAAGCTTGCGCGCGGCCGAGGTCGGCCATGCGAAGGCCAATCAGGCTAGGCGTCAGGTCATGGATCGCCTCGGGCGACATCTGGCTATTGGTGATCGAGTGCAGCGCCGCATCCAGGGCAGCATCCGAACGCCCACCATTTCGGGTAGCGATCTGCGTGCTGTACTTCTGGATGATGTCGGCGTTGACCTTGTCCGGCGCATTCGGATCAATGCCTGGAATGACCGATGCCATGGACTGCCAGGCGGCCTTACGATCAAATCCCACGCCGGTCTTCGCCTGGTTGGCCGCCTGATCGATCGCCTGGAATGCCTGTATGTCAGCCGGCGCGTTGCGGGCTGCATCAAGCACGCTCTGATGACGCTCGATGAAGCCCTTGGTCAGCGCCTCCGTACCCGCGGGAAGTTGCATGGGAAGGGCGCCACGCTGACCAGCACCCTGACCGCCATAGCCAGGGAATAGCGAACTACCACCATTCGCCCCTTCAGCCTGCTGGCGAACGGTCGTGGTAATGGGATTACCGTTCTGGTCATAGCCGGTCGCCAGCTCGTAGCCTGCCTTGCCCGCAGCTTTCGCGCCTTCGGATGCTGCAATGGCCTCTGTTCCGTGCTGCACCGGGATCTGCATCCACTGACCATCCGGACCGCGGACAGTCTGGAAACCCTCCGGCGTCTGCGGCAGGTTCTCCATGCTCCCGGTCTTGGGGTCGTACATGTAGCCACCGCCGCGAAAGGCAGTCGGAGCCACATAGTTCTGCTTGGCGATCTGGTCTTGAGCGAGTTGGCGGCCAAGCGGCGACGCCGGATCAATGCCGGCCTGCATCAGGCTCTTGGTGAACTCCGTAGGCGACTGCCGCGAGGCCATGGGTCCATAGACCGCATCCTTCATATAGCCCGCAGGGTCGGTGTAGTAGCCCATGGCCGCAACGCCAGGATCGAGTCCGAGCGGGTTCATGGGCGAACGGCCACCAGCCGGGTAAGACTGGCCCTGCGGTGGAGCTGAAGCGGTAGGCGCACCAGATGCGCCCATGCTCGGAAGCGAGCCTTGGACGTTCTGCTGAGGCTGTGGAGAGGCGCCGTAAGTCGACGGCTGGCCCTGACTAGCCTGAGGAGCGCCGCCCATCATGGCCTGCATGCCCTGCCACTGCTCGTTACCGAGCTGCTGCATGTTGCCCAAGGCGCTGTCATAGGCCTTATTCGCCAACAGGGCTTTGGCAATCGGGGCAATCGCCATACTCAGGCCGGCGCGTGGGACGACGGCCATATGGTTCCAGTCCTGCGGGATATCCGAGGACAAGGATTGCTGCTGCAATGCCTGAGCCATGGCAAGGCGGCGCTGCGCCTCTAGGGTGCGCGCTTGATACTGAGGAAGGACAACCGGGCCGGCCATCGTGTCAGCCTCAATAGGTGCTCGGGAGGATGCCGTTGAGATCGGGCGGCATGGCGATCTGGCCGGCGCCCTGATTCCGGTTCATCTGGCCCATAAGGGCCTGCGCAATCGCCATACGCTGCTGCGTGGTCATGGCCGCATTGGGCTGAGACGAAGGCTGTGGCGTCTGGCCGAGTGCACCGGGCTGAGCCTGCTGACCAGGCTGCTGCTGTTGCTGACCCGGCATCATCGGGACGTTATAGGGATTGGTCATATCGATCATCGCAGTGCCCCGTAGTTGACGGCCTTGAATCCGAACGGCGTGTTGACGACCGCCTCGGGCTGTTTCTTCTCGACGTCCTGCGCCATGACGCCCTCACGCTTGGGCGTACCATCACCGTCCCACTTGTATCGGAACGAATACAGCGGATAGGAGCCGAGCTTGTCGCCCGTGGCGCGAATGTCCTTCTTCGCTTCTCGGTCCGAGAAGGCCAGAAGTGCCGCGGCGCCGAGAGACCCAAGGGTCGACATAGTCGCGTTGTTGGACGCGTTCTGAGCGTTGGCGTTGGCGACCTGACCCTGATACTGGTTGTTGATAGCCCCCATGACATTGGTGGGGGCAGCCTCCGCACCACCAGCGCCGGCAGCACTAGGAATCGAGACTTGGCTACCTCCCTGGAGAGCCAAAAGCTCATTCAGCGGCATCTCGCGCAACTGGAATAGCTGCTGCAAGCCCTGCGCATTGGCGCTGTTCTGGAGCTGCGCGCCGCTCAATCCCTGCTGGAACTGCTGGTTCGCGTAGTCGTTGCCACCCGTGACCGCCGAATCGCGGGCCTGCCCGTAGGCGAAATCGCGCTGCCGGGCAAAGTTGTTTTGCGCGTTGTTCCAGGCGTCCGAACCCTGGGTGATGCCCTGGTTGATGAGCTGAGAGTTCAGCTGTTCCTGCTGCTGCTGGTACTGCGGATCCAGCATGGAGGTCTGACGCTGATAGATGGCGTCCTGGGCCTGCTTGCGCATGGCGTCCAGATTGCCCGATCCCACCTGTGACTGAATGCCAGGAAGTCCGCTCGTATTGATCGGACTGGTGAGGTTCGGCGCAAGGTTCTGGAGCATGGCATTGCCCACGCCCTGCTTATTGATCTCACCCTGCGTCTGGTAGTTGTAAAGCGCCTGCTGCTCGGGACTCAGGGTCGTCGTCTGCGTCCACTGAGGATTGTTGTAGGTGCCCGAGTTCTGCCAGGTCACATTGCCCGTGGGGCCGACCTGGTTATAGCGATTCAGTGCGGCGTTGTAGTTCGCCGTCGCAATGTTCGACTGCGTCTGCGCATTCGAAGTTGCGTAGGGATCAGGCGGCGCTACGGTTTTGGTCGATTTTCCCATTCTTCGTCTCCAGCCATCGGCACTCTTTGCGAGTCATGCCGAGGATGAACATGTCCCCGTGAGGTGTTGCGTCCCTCAACCGTCCTTCGATTCGGAACCCGAGCTTCTGATCGAAGCTCAAGGTGTGAAGGTTGGTTGAGTCCACAAAACCCGTTACGCGGCGACAATTCAGCTGGTTGAACGGGAAAGCGAACAGCCCATGCAAAATCTCGGGCTTGGCCCACAACCTACCATGCTCTGCGGCGACATGCATGGAAATATCGCTGCCGGTGTAATGGTTGTAGATCACGCCCGCGATGAGGTTTTCCGAGTCGTCCACGATGCCGATGGCTTGGTAGGTTCCTGCCTCGATCACCATGTCCGGAATGCGCTCCGTCACCCAGGCAGCGACCCTTTCAGGTTCGCCGTAAAGCAGCCTCACAGCACACCGCCTCGCTGGTATCCATAGTCGATTGCCAGCAATGCATCACTGGTCTTGGAAATGGTCTTCATACGCAGCGAAGCGCAATAGCCCACCCCGAAAACCGTCTGCCAATTCAGCTGAATTTGCCCGTCATAGCTCCAAAACGACGTATTCCAGGGCGAAACATTCCAAAAAGAGGCATTTGCCGAGGGAGGCAATGTCAGCGTGGAGGTGGGTTGGCTGTTACGGAAGTCCGTATTCAGGATGACCGACGTACCTACGGAACCCTGCTTCTGAAACACGGGGCGAGCCATGGTGAACTGCTTGTTCTCGCCCGGGGAACCGAAGTAGGAATAGGCCGGCCCGAGATCCGTGATGATGGCCGCGCTATTGTCGACGCTTCCGACATCGCATTTAACGACCTTGCCATTGGTGCCGTAGAACAGCGCATCGCCCATCTGCTCAAAGCAGGCTGCATTCCAGCCATTAAAGACGGTCCAGGCCTGAGTGATCGTGTTCATCACGTACTGGTACTGCGATACGTTTTCGACCATCGGAACATTCACGATGATCTTGTTCCCTACAGGGAAAAGCACGACCTGCCACCCGAAATTGTTCCCGTAGGTCTGCGCATCGGCGTTGATGAGGTTCTCGATCTTGTACGAGATCGCCTTCTGCTCCTGGGAGCGGTCCGTCAGCATGGCGTCGGATAGCGGATAAAGCCCGTCCACCGAAATGATCATCAAATCGGCGCCGATCTTTTGCAGGCAGCGCCGCCCCACCGGACGGCCTACCCGGAAAGTACCCACCAGAGACCATGTGCTCGACTGTGTAGGGTCGAAGCCTTGATAGACGGCCACTTCACCTTCGGAGGACACCAGCGCCAGATAGTCCTGTGGGCCAGCGACGGTATCGACATTCCACGAGGAGGCAGCCACCAAGTAACCGCCAAGGCGGAAGATGCTCGAAAGATCGAAGGCCGATAGCGCACCAGAAATGGCGCCTGCCGCCAGGTACCAGATCTTAAGCGTGTCGCGCTGGATGAAGTACAGCCGACCCTTGAAGACGAAGGGGTAAATGAGAAGGGTGTCCGCAACGCCGGTTAGGGACGCTGCGGACCAAGTGCTGCCGTTGTACACCTGTCCATGGTCATTGCCGTTCACTGCCATCAAGAACTGACCGCCAGCCGTACCGAAGTTGACGTACTGCCAGCGATTCGAGGTATTCCCCGTAACCACCGCAGCGCCTACCGCACCTTGTGACGTGGCGTCATAGATATTCCCCCCACAGGCGGCGAACATCTTTCGCGAGGTGTATCCGTTATAGACCATGACGGTTTCAACCCAACCCGTCATGCCGGTTGCCCAATCCAGTGAGCCGCCGCGGACCTGTAGCCCCGTAGGCGTCGGGAACCAGTTCACCATCAGATAGGCGTCGGTAGGAGGCATCGATGCCAGCGAGTCGCGGGCGTTCAGGCCACCCACCGGGGCCGGAACCGAAACCGTCGACATCACCTGGGCGTGAGCGGGCCTCTTAGGCATGTCACGATCCGAAGCCGGTGTCCGGCACGTTCATGTTGTTCAGCAGGCGAATACCCGTCGACTCTGCATTGATCGGCAGGCTGCGAGCGGTGGCTTGCCGTGCCTTATAGCGATCGACCGAATTACGCCAAGCCTGGTATTCCTCGTCGTAGTCCAGTCCCTTAGCGCGACGGAAACGCCAGATGATTCCGAGAATCATGGTGTCGTCGTCCAAGAGATAGATATCGGTATCGGCCTGGAACGAGGTCTTGAGCGAAAGCGTGATGCCGTCCTGCACCCATGCGTTGCTGTAGTACTCGTAGACGATCTGATTGTTGTCGTAGGGGACAGGATCCACCACGAAACTACCGTCAATGACGCGGAAGCGCCGACGAGGGCCGGTAGGGCTAATGCCCGACTTCAAGACCTGCCATTCCTGGGGATTCAGCGGACCGAGCAACTGCCAGCGGAACGAGCGATCCCACATCGTCTGAGGGATCAGGTGATCCACATCGGGAGGAAAGGGATAGGTATCCTGACCGAACGCAATAGAGGTATTGCTGCTGGTCACTGAGCTGACATTGCTTACCACGACTTGCGTAGGGCTGTTTACTGCGGTGATCTTGGTCGGATAGGGAAAGGCTCCGGCATAGCTTGAGCCGGAATTGCTCACGACCCAACCCACCTGCGGAGCCGTCGTCGGCGTCACATTGAAGTTGATGACGTTGGAGTTCTGAACAAGATTGGCCGAGATCAGTCCCGTGCTCTGGATATTGAACACGTACTCCTTGCGGAGCATCTGCCAACCGGCAATATCGGTGCCTTCCTGGAAGGTCTGCTGACCCTCGCGGTTAGCGAGAGCCAGGAGCTGGATGGCCTGCTGATCGGTATTGCCGATGATCGAATTGGGCGCAGCCAGGCCGAGTTCACTGCATGCCGCGGTGACCAGGGCCAGAAGTGACTTTTTGGCGGGATTGACGGCCCCGCCCGGGGTCTGCGCCATGACCGCCATGGCGCGTTACTTCATCAGCCAGGTAAGGCCATCAGCCGAGGTGCAAACGGCGAAGCCAAGACCATTCGTCGCAATCGTCGCCGAAGCGCCACCATTGATCGTGCCACCAGTCGGCGGATAGATGGCGATGGTATTGGCGCCGCGATTGGCGATGCTGTACTCATCCCACGGGGAGGCGCCGGCCGGCAGGATCAAGCCGGTACCGGAAGCCGCGGTGGTCACAGTCGTATTGGCCGAGCCGATAGCGTAAGCCGTCGCAGCATTCGTTCCCACTGCCGTGACGGCTGGATCCACGTCGCCGATGATGTTGGTTGTCTGGAGAGGGGAAAGCCCACTGCCAGTGAGTCGTTTGCCGATAGCCATAGGTTTCTCCAGGTCAGGCCGCAGCAGCCTTGGGCGGTCGGCCCGGGCCACGCTTTTCGGGATTGGCGTCACCCAGCAACTTGACCTGGTTTTCCAGGGCTTCGAGCCGGGCCTTGAGCTGTTCGTTTTCGGCGATCAGGGCCGATTCCTGCGCATGACCCTTCGAGGCATCGATCCATGCCTGAGCCTTGGTCCGAAGTTCGCGGGCGCCAAGGAAGGTAAGGCCGCTATCCGGCATGGCCGCCAAAGCTTCAACGGTCGGAATGCCCATGGCATTGAGTTCCAGCACTTGCGACTTGCTGAGCGGCGGCCATTCCTTGAGCGGAAGGCCAACGGGGACCTGGGACTGATTGCGCTGGAAGGCATCCCACTGCCGCGGAAAGCGCTCGGGGTCAGTCGGGCCATTACCCGCCTCTTCGCGCGTCAGGAAGGCATGCCGAGCGATCTTCTTGGTTCGGTCACCCGGGAACATCATGGTGATGAACGGACGATCCTCATAGATGGGGCGCCCCTCCTCGCGACTCCTCGCATCCAGATAGAAAGGCTCCATCGAGAACTCGACGTACACAGCCGCGTCACTGCTATGCGTGGCCGTGGCGACAGTCTGTGAACCGTGGAAATCGACCTTGGGTGCATCGAACATGAGTAGGGGTTTCCTTGAGGGAAAGGGGGCGGGGCGGCCGAAACCGCCCCGCGTTCATCAGGTGATAGCGCCCTGCGCGCCGGGATACTGCAAGAACGCCACCGCCCTGCTGGAGGGCAAAATGACGGCCGACGTACCGGAGCCAATCGTTACGGCGCCTGCCGTCGCGAACTGCGCATTCTCCATCTGTTTGCCGGCGACACCCGTAGCGGACACGGTGCCATTGGCCTGCCAGTAGACAGGCGTATTGGCGCTGACGGCACCGGAAATGGCGATGATCGCGTTGCCCTGGACCTGAAACCATCCATATTGCCCCGATACACCGTTGGCAACAGCGACCGCCAAAGCACGGCCGGTATTGGCCGTGCCATCCCATAGCTGAGCCGTGCTGATGACCTGTCCACTAACCAGCGATTGATCGAGCTTCACCACCTGGCCGGCGGAGATGGAAGCACCAAAGGCGGCATAGACGAAAACACCACCACCGAGATTCACGTCATAGCCGCGCAGTTCGCCGTTGTAGACGGACATGCGGCCAGCCGCGCCACCGATGGTGAACGGACCCGGGCCTGCGGTGTCGACGATCGACAGATCCACTTCGCCCAGGATGGTATCGTAGGAAACGAAAGCCATGGCGATCTCTCCTTAGGCCTTGAGGACGCCCTGGAGGCGTCGATTGGAAACAGTCATGTTGCCGGCGAAGCCGATCAGCTTGACCATCGCGTCCTGATTGACGGCGAAACGGTCGTCGCCCAGCGGTGTGAAGAACCGATCCACATGGGGACGGAAGTAGATGTAATCCGTGTTGAGGAAGTACATCGTGTTGGCCGGTGCGCCGCCGCCAAAACCACCGTCCAGCACCACATCAGCGCCCATGTACTTGAGCGAGTCGAAGCCGGCTTCCGCCATTTCCGTGCTCTGGATGCGCTGAATGGCCTGGAGGCTTTCCAGATACAGGCGGAAGTAGTTGTTGTCGGCCGGGATCAGGTCGATCTTGTCCGTGCCACGCACCAGCTGCACGTACAGCTGATTCATGTAGGACTGGATGTTCGCCGCCGTCGCCGGGGCACCGCCATTGGTGGCTGAGGAGAAAGCAATGTTGCGCCAGAAAGCACCGACCGTGGTGGAGGCATCGATACCGCCCACGATACCGCTGCTTGGCGTGCCGGAAACAAGGAGTGCCAGACCGCCGATCTGACGACCACCATCAGCCGAGCCGTCGGAGTAGCAGTCCAGAGCGATGTTGTTGACCAGCGTCTTCTCGCCGTTCTGAATGCGCGATTCCAGCAGGTCGATGATCGCTTCCTCGCCAGAGTTCTGGAGCTGCTCCAGACCCGAGATCGAGATCGCTACCGCTGCCTGCGCATAGTTGTACTCGGCGCCAGTGAACACATCGCTAGGCGAAATGTTCAGGGCTTCATAGCCGGAATAACGCTTGAACGTGCCGTTCTCGGCGTATTCCAGCTCCTGCACGATGGTGCGACCGCCAGAAACGGTCTTGACCTTGCCGCGCTTCTTGAGGCGGTTCAGCAGGGCGTTGTTCTTGGTGACGTTGTCGGCCAGCTTTCCGCTGCGGTTGCGCAGCGTGGTGGTGACGATTTCGGTAAGCGTAGTACTCGGGTTGACGAGTGCCATGGGTGAGTTCCTCGAAACGGGTTATTGGCCCCGAGCCTCGGCAAATTGCGCCTTTAGCTCGTCTCGAAGGCTCAGGTTTGCATCGCCGGTTGCCGTCGACCCAATGGCCGGTGAACCGCGCACACTGCCACCTGCTGCCCTTGCGGCCTTTGCTCGCGCATCGGCCTCGGCCCGTTTCGCCTGCTCTGCGGCTTTCTGCCGCTCTTCGAGCATCGTGGAACGTAGCTCAGCATCCGCCCATACGGCTTGCTGATATGCCTCATCCATCGTGGACGCCATGCCTGACTGAATCAGCATCGCCATCCGGGGGCGGACCCGCTCAAAATGAGGGTGTTCCGCGGAAGAGGCAAAATCCGCTACCTGGCGGTTTGCATCATCCTGCACTTGGTTACTTTGCTGCGCAACCAAATTTTCGCGCCACTGTTTCAGCTCCAGAAGCTGAGATTCCAGGGATTGGACATGAGGATCCGGCGCCTGCTGCGCTCCTTGGTAGGTGGCAAACAGTTCTCGCGGGTCGATGCCGTAGGCATCCATGACACCGCGCATCGCCTGCACCTTCTGATGCGGCTGACCGGAGCGAAGGATATAGGCCGTATTGAGGAGCGACCTCACTGCCTCTTCTGGCTTGGCTCCCTCGGATTGGATAAGCGCCATATAAGGCTGGATCGTCTCGCGCATCGATTTGCCGAATGCGCGCTCGTCATCGAGCTTCGTAAAACCCTTGTGGACTTCCGCCTCACGCTCCGAGACGTACTTGCGGACCTCTGGCGGAAGATTGCCCCATTTGTCCTTCATGTCCTGGCGCCAGGATGCCGGGAAAGGCACCTCCTCGGGCGCCGTTACATCTACCTTGGCGGCGGGATCTTTGGCGACCTTATCGACAACTGGCTTCTGATCCTTCGAAAACCGGCCCTGATCGTCCCGGGCGCGCTCTTTGATCTCGGCGAGCGAGCTGGAAAGCTCCTCGCGTAGCGATTTCGGCTCGTCGGCAGGAGGGGTAGCGTCCTGATGCTCAACCTGCTGCGTATTGAGCTGATCGGTGTCGATATTCATTTGCCAAGCACCTGTTTGGTGGCTGAAATGAGGTCTTTCTTGAGGTCGAAATCGCCCCGAATGGACCTCGGCTTAGAGCTGGTCTCCGCAACGCAGTAGTCGTTGCGCTTGAGGAATTCGTTATGGGCGCGCCGCGAGCCGATGACCGGAAGCTCCCCGGTCCTGGCATCAATGGCGACGGCCTTATAGGGCTGGATGTCCGGCGTAATCATGGGCGCCGTGAAGACGCGCACCATCTGTTCGCCACAGGCGCAAGTCGGCATGTCCATGCAGTCAGCCATGCGGCGGAACACCTCGACCACGGAGCCGCAGGAGGGACAACGGGCGTCATACATGGGCATCAGCCGCCACCATCCTGGCCTTCCTGATAGGCCAACTGCTGCGCTCCGTCATCTGTGCTGGCGGTTACGCGCGCCGATTCGATCTTGCCTTCTTGGTTGATGCGGGCGATGGCTAGATCGTTAGCTAACTTCATCTGCTGCAACTGCATATCCGCATCAATCTTGTACTTCTCCAGGGCAAACGTATCGGCACGTTCGGCCTGCTTGCGCTGAGCCTCAAGCTCGTTCTCCTGCTGAGCCTGAATACCCTGATACTGTTGCTTGGCGGCTTCGGCCTGTGCGTCATAGCGCGCTTTGATTTCGGCGATCTGCTGGTCGGACTGCACCTTGTTCTGAGCGATCTGCTTGTCCGCGTCGATGCGCATTTGCTGAATCTGCTGCTCATGCGCCAACTGAGCGGCCTGCGGATCGGGCTTGGGCTGCGCCATGGCCTGCTTGAGACGATCAAGGGAATCCTGGATCTGCCCTTCCAGCGTGCGCCCTGTCTTGAAAGACCGGACCCCGAACATGACCATGTGAATGGCTAGCTCGGCCAGCTCAGGCGTTTGGGTAGACGCTGTGATGGCCTGTCCCATCAATCCGGTGGCGGCCTGGATGAACTCCATCCGTTTGGCCTTTTCGGCCTCATCGTCGTCACCGATGGTAGAATCGGTCTCGATATCAATCCGGAAGCCTCGGACATTGTTGTCCTTGAGAAGGGCTTCAACCTCTTCCCAGGAAGGTTCCGTCATCAGCTCCAGCATGTCTTGATCGAGCTGCGGCGGCTGGCCTGTCTGTTGGGCCATGGTCTGAGCTTGCGTAGCCTGCTGTGCAAAGGCAGCCTTCTCATCCTGCGTCAGCAGTTGAACGCCAGAAATGCGACGAAGCGTCTCCCAACTAAACTGCTTGGCGATGATGCCGCCCATGCGGACCAGGACATCCCGGCAGAACCGCTGCACCTCGTCCTGCATCTTGCGCAGGCGCATGGAGCCGAACTGGCCCTTGATGTGCTGGGCCTTGGCCGTCTCGTTCGGGTCGCTGACGCCGCGGATGATGTCCGGCATGCCGGAGATTTCGTACAGGTCGTTCTTGACCTGGTCTCGGGCCTTGTAGAGGTTAAGCACCGTCTCGGCGATCTGGTCCATCGGGAACCAATCGACCGCACCTTTAAGGCCGCCCTTCTCCGCGAACATGGCCCAATTCGCCACTGGGAGCATCTGGTTCTCGACACCCTCGGAAAGCAGCCGCGCCAAGCCCTCAGCGCTGGTGTCATAGACGCCGACCGCCTTGATGGCCTTGGTTAGCGAGGCGATGCGCGCCGTGAGGTTGTCCAGCTCAAGCGCTTGGTCCTGGTATTCCGTGTAGTACGGCACCGGGAACAGGGAATCCGTACCCAGCGTGGCAAACAGCGGCTTGGGGCAAGGGAAGAACTCAGGAAGCTCCAGCGGATCGGGGCGGCTATCCAGCACATTCGGGTGGCTCTTAGACACCCAAATGGCTTTGGCGACGCGCTTGTCCCACATCTCATAGATGCAGGCCTTCTTGAGCGCCGTACTCTGCTCTTTGCCTACACCTTCCGGGGTGTAGTCCAGCGGAATCCGACCGCCAACATCCTTCCCGAAGCGCTTGACCAGCTCGCGGCGTGTCAGGAAAACCTTGCGCCAGACGAGATAGACCTCGTCCCAAGTGCGGCAGACGTTGTGGCCGAAGTCCTGCCAATGGACGTAGTCGGTCTTGGCCTCTTCGTCATAGACCTCTTCCTTGATGTCGGCCTCGTCCGCATCGTCGGTCACCTGTACGCCATCGCCACCATTTTCGCGTGCATCGCGGATATGTGGCTCATAGCGCACCCAAACGGTGCCACGTCCTGGCAAGAGGTAATCGAGGACGGCCTGCTCGATCATGCCGTTAAAGTCGGTGCAGCCCATGGCATAGCACAGGGCACGCTCCATGACCTCAGAAGCTACGCGGCCAACAGGATCACTGTCCTTGTACCGGCGCTCCACAATGGGCACGGGCGTCTTGGCATAGCAGGATGGAAGCAAGGTCTGCGTGTTCGACCAGAGGATATTGAACCGGGCTAGATTCTCCTCACGCTCCTTGCGCTCGTCCTTGTAGCGGCGATAGATCTTCTTACCACGGTTGACGAACTTGAGCGCCTGCTGCTCGTAGAGCTGGATTTCGTTTATATATGCTGCGGCACTGCCCGGGCCGTCATCGGCCGGATCCTGGACCGGAGAGACCGCGCCCGCAGCCAGCTCGGCCATTAGTGGCCCTCACCCGGAATGGCGTAGATCGTGGCCGTGCCTGAGGCGCAGATAGCGGCGATGTTGTCGGCCAAGCCCTTGGTGAGGATGACCGTCGCATTCGGCGCAATAGCCATATCCGCAGTCGTGGCGGTCTGTGCGCCAACGCCCAACCGGACAAAGGCAACGGCAGTGCCAGCATTCGTCACCGCGACGTTCTGGAGAGGACCGCCCGCCGTAAACGCCTGGTTGGCGCTGGTCGTCGTGGCTGCAATGGTGACGCCTGCGCCGAAGCAAGGACTGAAAGGCTGGGTGATCATCGCGAAGTTCCGGATGGAAGTCGCTCACGATCATAGAAACTGATTTGACCGAAATCGGCCAAATTCTGGCGCTAAACGTCAAATTCTTCGGTGATTTCCGCCCGATGTATGCTCAGGCCAGAACACTTCGTTGGCCGTCGTCTCATGCAGGAAGCGCGGCTTGCTCTGCGCCTCGGTCTTTTTGATCCACGGCCTGGACATGCAGGCGTAGCGCCATTCGTCGGCCGCATGGTCTTCCATATCCGTATCGATATCCTCGATGCGCAGCCGGTCGTGCTGGAGCAGCGGGATGGTGCGGATCGAATCGTGACAGGTGTTGAAGCAATAGAGCATCGGGATGCCGTCTTCCCCGATAAGGCGGGAGCGCATCTGATCCCATCCGCCCATGGCTCCCACCGTCTTGACGCGCCGGTTGTCAGCCTTGCGAAAGCCGATCTTGTTGCCTGAGCCGCGATAGATGCGCTCGGCAATGCTCGGTCCACCATCCTCGGAGAACGCCGCAGGATCGAGCACGGCGTTCGAAATGGCCGCGTCTTCGCGCTCCAACCTGGCTAGTTCCTTGCCCACCTCTTCCGCAGTCATCTTCAAGCCCACGTTAGGCTCACGGGCAGAATCCTTGGCGCCATACCATTCGCGGTATCGGACCAAGGCGCCACGGGGAATAACGAACCCATCAGGATGGCTGAAGTCATCGCCAGCGATAGCCCACCAACCGAAGCTGAAAGGCTTGGCGCTGCCCCAGTCACCCGATCGAATACGCCCCCAATCGCTGGGTATCTGGAAGGGTCGGATGACATGCTTGGCCGTGTTCCAGCAGTCGAAGAACGCACCGGCCACGATGTTCCAGTCACCCTCAAGCCATGCTTTCTTGAGCGCCTCATTGCCGCCCGTGGCCGCGATGATCCGGCGCTGGTACTCGGGATCGTTCATGACCAGAAGGCGGTTATCCGAGAACCGCGATGGAACGAACATCCGCAGAATGCCGCTATCCGGGTCCACATAGGGCTTCATGGCCGGCCCGATGTCGATATAGCGGCCTTTGACCCAAATGTGTCCTACGCCGCCAGGGTTGCCCGTCAACCGCACCGAGCACGGAACGCCATGGGCGCTACGCAGAGTGGATAGCATCTTAAGCAAGCCAGCAGGCGTCTCGTACTCCGTCACCTCATCGAAGCTGATCCGGGTGTAGGAATGGCCGTGGTAGCGACCATAGTCCTTTTCAGCCTCGATATAGCGCATCTTGACCGAGGCGCCGCTGGGCCAGTACCAGCAGTTCGAGAAAGGATAGTCAGCGCTTGGCTGGCTCTTGTAGACCGCGCCCTCCGCAGGAAACACCTCAGCCGCGCGGGCCTGAAGTTCCTCGATCTCGGGATAGGTCTTGCGGAACATGATGCCGCGGTGGGCTTTGCCATACCGCAGCGCGCCGTCTTCCTGGTAGCCGATCTGGAAGTCAGACTTCCCGCCGCCCCGCTCGCCCCCGTAGAACAGCTCAGGGCACCAATCGGCCTCAAAGGCGGCTAGCTGGTTACCGGCCTGAGGGAACCACACTCACTTCTCACCGCTATGCAGAGCGAGCCACTCCTCGCGAGTGAGCTGCGGACGGATGCCTACCTCGCCCGTGTGGTTCTGCGTCACCTCGCCGGAATGCTCCGTGCGGGCAAGCTTGGGGATGTGGTACTCGGCGGCCTTAAGGATGAGGTCTACAGCCTTCCCGGGATCGGCCTTAACGCCTAGCTTCTCATCACCATTGGCGACCTTATCGAGCCATCCAGCCATCTTCGGAGCGGACATCGTGAGCAGCTCCGCTACGGCTCGGCGGACCTGTTCAGTGGATTTGTTAAGTGATCCCGGTGTGCGCGCCATAGTTAATGGTCAAAAACTAGACAGTTCAGTTATTAAGGCGTTGCGCAAGAATGGCTGAAATGCGCTCTTTAGCGCGCCGATCCCTATGACGCCCAAGATACTGCCGGATGTTCCACTTGATGAGATGAGTCGCCGGCATGGGTATTGCGCAACGCACACCATCGTTGTTTGTCGCCACGTACAACGGCCAGCGTAGGAAGCCCATCCACCTGTTGTTGGGATGAGCATCCACCTCACCGGCGCTCACAATCTTGCGGTCTTTCCCGTCAAGAGAGCGCCACATCACCAATTGGCCGCCATATGCCTGCCTGAAGGAATGGATGAAGCGCCATTCACGCTTTTTCCCATTCACATTCGACCGGATCAGGATATCCATGAGCGCCTCATGCCAAATTAATGCTCAGAATCCATCCACGACGTCTTTCATGCCGGCACCGTCACGGGCCCCATCCAAACCTCAGTACCCGTCAGGATGTAACCCTGGGTCGCCAAGCCTGCCCGAACACTGGTCGTCGGCGGAGTGCACTGTTGCTCCACCACCTGCACGATCTGCGCAGGCTGATCCGAAGCGGGCTTGACCCAATACCACCCGCATTCGGTCGGCATATCGGAAGTGAAGGCATTGGCGCTCATGCAGCCATGCTCCTACAGCGTTGCACCCGTTGTCGACCAAATCTTTTGCGTGGCTCGATGGTGCTGGATACCTCTACGCCGCCCGGAAGAACGAAGATGAGATGTCCTTCCCCATCACGGCATGGCGCCGGGTAGTTCTTAGGGCTTCGCTCCTCCATGCTTAGCTTCACGGGGGCCAGGATCCGCAAGCCACCCACTAGGACGACCAGATGGTCAATCATCCCCTCGCTGGTCACGGTGAACCCGATGTCGGTCTTGCGATGTTCGTTGCTCATAAGTCCCTCCTAGTGACACCTCGGCCCACCGAGCCGATAGAAGATCATGCCCTTCTCCAGTTCTGCACCACCGCCACGACCTCATCCTCAGATGAGACGGTGTAGATGCGTTCGCCTCGCCAGTCCCGGGCAAAGGCTGTCTGGTTGTCGTTGAGGCCGCGGCGGCCGTAGGCGCTCTCTGGATTCTTAAGCTCTACGAGGTGATTCCGACCAACTGTGCCGACGACCAGGTCCGGGAATCCAGGTATCCCCGTATTAACCGTCTCCATCACCGTGCAGCCCAAGTCTCGAAACCTGCGAACGAGTGGGTTGTGGTTGGCGTCTTTCTTGGAGCGCATGTCAGTCAAACGCTACCTGGCGAAGTTTGAGAACGAATGCACTTGTCGATCTGCTCATCCAGTGCACGCTTGAAGTCAATAGCTGAATCAGCAACTACTGCCCGGCAAAGCTTCTCGATGAATGTCCAATCTGGGTTAGCGCATAGGAACCGATACCTAGCGCCATCCCTCCAGTCCGCATACTCCGACAATAGAGAAACGCTCACGCCACCTCTCCTTGAATCAACGCCTGAGTACGAAGACAGCCCTCTGCGTGGGCGAGTCGGACGGTTTCATGGGTGTAGCCTTCGGGGATGGGGGCGCGCCCGTCGCAGATGGCGTGGCACGAAAAGCAGCCAAACGCACCCATCGAGTCCGGTGGCTTAAGGCCAGTGCCGGAGTAGCCGGATAGGCGGTAGTGGCACAGGCACGTCGTCTCGCCACCGCCATCGCAGCCTGGAAGCCTAATCAAGCACGGCCTACCCCTAGCCGCCTTCCGCATGTCTATGGAGGGGATGGGGGATTTCATGGCTGTAGCTGGCTCATAGCTGCGTCAAGCTCTGCCTCGGCAAAGGCGACCGCGCCAGCAACCGTTCCACCACCGCCAATGCATGAATCGGTCAACGTTTTCCTGACAGACTCTTCATCGCCAAAAGGAAATGAGCTACAAGCCCAAAGCACGGCGCTTAGGTCTTCTTCCGATTCGAGGCCAGTGATTTCTTTTGCCAGATCCATCCAGGTCTCGCCGCTCATACCCCAACCCTCAAATGCTCCGGCTTCCACGCACAGTCCTTCCATGACACGACGTCGTAGGAGTCTGTGAGTGGATCTAAGCGCTCCGTGTGGTCCGCACACATTCCTCTTGCGTCGTAATCAACAACGCAATCGCAATTGATGCTGCAAGCCCCATCACGCATCATTGTTCCTTTTGGGAATTCGGAAAAACGAACAATGGTGCCAGTCAATCCTTTGTTATTTGGATTGCGTGGACGAGCTAGCACTACTCTCTGCCCCACATAGAACCGACTCATTTGATCCTCCTAGGCGTCTTCCCATCGGCGATATCGCGCATCATTTGCAGGCGCAGCGTGCGGATGGCGTTTGACTTGAAAGGCTGGCCGCTCCACGGACTTGCGGCAGCTCCCTTGCGTGCAATCCACCGCGTCCATGGATCGTCTTTCTTGAAGGAGCGCGTGTTGAGGAAGTGGTCGTTCATACCGGATCCATCGGCTTGATCCCGCACTCACAACCATCCCATTCCAACATTCCAGGGCCGACGAGAAGGCCGTCCCAGCCGCCATAGCAGAAGTGCCAGCCGGCATCCTTCTCGTCCTGCGTCAGCGGCAAGTCGTCGTTGTCCATAAGGGCGGCATAGCGGGCGTTGGACATGGTGGTCATACGGACCTCGAAATACGGTTTCCACGGACCGACTTCCAGGCCTCTAGCCACCGGTATGCAGTTGCACGAGAGACCAGAAACTCACCCATCACTGCCTGATAGGTCGGGATTTCCCGCTGGAAATCGCACCAGTCGGCGAACAGAATCGCCTGGGCGAAATGCCAAGGCACGCCAGCTGGAAGATCCCTCGGCTTACGGGGAGATGGCTTCATGGGAATCGCCCTTATGGAATTTGGTAACCGGCCCATGCTCAGCTAAAGCAGTCGCGCGGCAGTCGTCGCACACAGGCTGCTCCTTTGTCCCCTTCTCGCAGCAGCGCGGGAAATCATCAGGCTGGCGAACCTGCGGCGGCTTGTACTGCTTCGGCTCCTTAATCCGTAACATCTCGCCCAGCTCATCCATCGCCTTTTTGGCGCGTGCTTTGGATTCCTCAGACTCCAGTCGCGGCGCCTCCCGAGGCTCCTGAAAGGCAGGCATCGACTCCAGGAAATCCTGTGGCGTCGGCCAGTGCTTCATGCGGCCAGCAAGGTCGATGAAGGAAGCACGGAACCGCGGTCGATCACGTTCCTCGTGGAACACGCGGCGATGTGTGATCGTCTCGAACCAGGTAGCCACTGTGCCGGGAATCACCTCAGCCGCCGGCTGTCGTTCCAAGCCGAGCGTGAGAAGCTTCTGGAAGCCCGTCAGTAATTCGTGTTTGATCCAGTCCATTTTTCATGCCCTCAAGTGCCATGATCGCGGTCATCGTCTTGCCAGGAGCCGATGAAGGCCCGGCTCTTGCGGTGGGAGCGGCGATCTTTGTGGCGACCTTCGCGTGATTGGTGCGAGCGACCTTCGTGGCATACACGAACAGGCCGGCGCCGGAGATTCCCATACCAATCGAAGCCGTCACGGCGTCGGCTAGCTCCTTAGGCGTGACGCCTTCCCGAAGCGCTTCCAGGAAATCGGGGTCGCTTTGGTTCAGCGTGAAACAGCCCGCTTTGCGCATTGCAGCACCAGCTAATCCGGCGTCCGAGGGTTGCGCGCGTGCGTCTATATCTTCCTGGGAAGGGGAATCAGGAATCAGGAAAGAGGAATCAGCCGGAGTGCTTCCGTCGTCTGACGGAACTTGCACAGTACTTGTACAGTGCGGCTCAGGTGCAGGTATCGAACTTGCCGCTTCGTTCTTGTGAGGGTTCTGGTGCTTGGCGAACATCAAAATCTGGATGTACCGCTTTCCACCAACCTCATACCTCAAGATGAACGACTTCGATGCCAATTGATTCAACAAGCTATCGATGTCGCACTCGTCATAAGGAAGGCATTCCGCCTTAATCTTCTTCGGCCTGTCCTCAAGGCGACCTGCCCGATCAGCTTCACACCAAAGGCCAGAGAACAGGATTCGTGCCAGGGGTTCGCATTCGGCAAGAATCTCGTTCTTGAAAAAACCTGGCTTTATGTTGCGGGCGCGACTCATGTTGAGCTGCCCTCGCGAACGATATTCCAGCAGATTCCGCAGAAATACATGAAGCACGGACCTTTGCTATAGGCCTTGCGCGCTACAGCAATCTCCATGGCTCGAATGCACTCATCAACACCGATTTTCTCTACGAACTGCTTGATACTTTGCAGCCAATCCTTGCGAATACCATCCAGCCTAAAGTGATCGATGAATATGTCGGCGACATCCCAGGCTTGGTCATGAATGCGCTCACGCTTAGCTGCCATGACCTCGGCATAGCCGCGGATCTGCTCTTCTCGTTCGGCCACATCCGCAGCCCTAGATTCAAGCGACGCCGGGACGCTCTGTAGCGATATGGCACCCTTGCCCAGGTTGCAGGTGTCGCATGAGGTGACCAAGTTGTCCATGTCGTTCTGGCCGCCGTCAGCAACCGGAACGATGTGATCAACATGCAGGACCGTCTCTGGAGGATGGGCGCCGCAGTATTGGCATGCAAACGAATCGCGCTTGAACACCTCAAAGCGGATGCGCTTAGATAGCTGCTTGCGTTTTGCGGAAGAACTCACGCCGCACTCCCGCCGAACACGAGCGACCGATACCGCGGACACACTGACGCATGGCGGTTCGGGTTCTTCCCTACCCCATCCATGGTCATAACGCCTTCGCGGATGGCACGGCGGAAGATGCCTCCCCATGCACGCGAGTCAGATGGTGAGCCGTAGCCCATGCGGTCGGCGGCCTGGGTGACATGCCATCCTTCGAAGGTGGAGTGCATACGGGCGTAGTTGTAGAGAAAGCCGTAGGCCGTATCTGCCCATTCGTCGTCGCGGCGGACAGCGGCATCCAAGGCCTGCTCAATGCCGGCATCGCGCTTGGCGACGGCTTCGGCGAAGCTATGAATCACCATGGCTCGCCCTCCGCATCACCGCCATAGCCATGGGCATGACGAAACCAGGCCGCATCAAGCCACGCATCAGCCGATGCCTTGCGGGGACTGGGAGAAACTCGATAGGAAACGCCGGAGCGAGAGTCGGGCGTCAGCTTGCGAGCGACGACAACATGAACCGTCTTCCGGCCGTCGTAATCAGTTTCGACGTGGTCGCCAGCGCGGAGATTGTATGGAGTCTTTCTCATGCAGCCCCCATCGACAGGATTGCGTAGCCCTTGTAGTTCACCTGGGCAAGCGTTCGCTGGCCGTCCGATTGCTTCCGAATGGAAGCGTCCAGATCGTTGTAGTCCTCGCGCTTGAGGCGAACATGCGGCGGCTTCTTGTTCGCCAAGGCCTGGTATCGCTCCAGCTCATCGAAGTAGCCGAACAGCTTGAGCTGCGGCTTCGTCAGCTGGTATTCGGTGATGTTCGGACTGTTGATGAAGCCGATGGGCGGTTTCTTTGCGTGTGCGCTCATTAGCGAGTCCTCACGATCTTGAACAGTTCGCCGCCATTGGCTTTGCGGTAATCCCGCGCAGAACGCCGGCTCCGGAAGATCCGCCAGCGAAGGCCGGCGGCGGCTTTAGGGTTCAAAACCCCCCATGCGTAAACGGATCGCGTCATCAATAGGCTCCGAGCAGCTTTGCGAGGCGTTTGATTTCCGAGCGCTGGTCGAACTCATTCAGCGCAGCCTGTAGCTCGATGAATTGCAGCAGGAGGTTGCTGCCCGTGGCGGCGCACAGAGGGCCGACCAACTTCTCAGGGATCGGACGCTCGCCGTTCTGCATGCGCGAGACGTAGCCCTTGGACTTGCCGATGACGGCAGCGATGTAGTCCAGCTTGTGCGTGCTGGCCTGGATTGAGATGGCGAGCGCTTGAGCCTCGGTCTCCACCTGACGCAGAACTTTCTGCGGTGCGTCCTTTGGACGGTTGCCAGCGGTTGCCAGGAATTGCCTATCGTTGCCAATGCCGTTCAGGCAAATTTTTTTGCCATGAACATTCGCGATTTCCATTTAGGCCGCCCTTCCCTGCTCGGACTCTGCCTTTTCTTCGGGGAAAATCACCGTCAGGACTTCGAGTCCGAGCAGGGATGCAAGTTGCTTTGCTACATCACGATCAACTGGCGTAGCTCCGGTTTCATACCGGGATACAGTGCCCTGGTCTTTGCCAATGGCCTCGGCAACCTGTTGCTGGGTCAGGCCAGCTGCGCGGCGCGCTTCGATGAGATCGGTTCGCATGACTAGCACTATGCGCCCCACACATAGTATGTGTCAAGCGCATGTGCCGGGCGCTATGGTGCAATGCGATATGCGTATGCACCATATGCATATGGATAGAAATAAAGCTCTTGGCCTTGCGATTAAGCGCCGCCGACAAGACGCCAAGCTGACGCAGCCTCAGCTCGCTGAAAAGCTAGATGCATTGGATCAATCGGCAATCTCGCGGATCGAGAGCGGCAAGCAAGGGCTTACCCTAGACTCCTTGGAGGAGCTAGCAAAAGCCTTGGGAACGCGCCCCGGAGTGTTGCAGCTTGAGGCTGATGCCATTGTTGATGATGTGGATAGCGGAAGCGAGGAGGCAACGGCCTATCAGCTGACCCAGGCTTTTGGGGTGCGGCATGTGCCACTCATTAGCTGGGTTGAGGCCGGCAACTTCGCCGAGGCCGTGGATTCCTATGCCCGAGGCACCGGCAAGCGGATGATCCAGACGTCAGCCAAGGTTGGGCGCCTGGCGTATGCCCTAGAAGTGCACGGTCATTCGATGACGAATCCTAGGGATGACCGCCGATCCTTCCCCGAAGGCTCCATCATCATCGTGGATCCGCACCGCCGATGGGAAAGCGGATCGCTTATCGTGGCGCGCCTAGAAAACGAGGCGGAAACGACGTTCAAGCAGTATGTTGAGGATGCCGGGATGAAGCTTCTCGTCCCCCTGAATCCGCAATACGCAACCCTTACGGTCAACAAGCCCATTACCTTCTGCGGCGTGGTAGTGGCGAAGGCAGAGGAACACATCGCCGCCTAAGAATGGGGGATTTATGGACAAGATTCGTGCAATGGCCCTCGGAATGGGCCTAGTTGGCATTGGCGCCCTTTCCGGCTGCGTTACCTCTAAGCCAATGATGATGCCAAGCGGGCAGCAAGGTTTCGCCATCAAGTGCCCGGGCGCAGCAAGGGATATCACTGACTGCTATGAGAAGGCTGCGGCTGTATGCCCTAAGGGCTATGACGTCGTAAATCAGGCCAGCGAATCCAAGGCGTTTGTGACGGCCAGCAATGGCAATCTGTTTGGAGCCACCGGCGCCAACCGATCGATCATGGTCATCTGCAAGGTCTAATCAGCCTTTAAAGCCAAAGAATTCTTAGATCGCGCCAGTGGTCTAGGAATTTTTCCTATACGCCTGAATATGCGCTTGACACATATGCGCTGAACACATAGGATGCATCCCATCACCACCGCAGGGGTGCACACCGTGAACATCACCACCGCTTCCAAGCTGATCGACGCCGCCTTCGAGGCCGGCAAGATTTCCCAGGAAACCGCACGTCAGGCGCAGCTCGCCATCCGCGGCTCCTACTACGGCATGCGCATGACGGCTGATGACCGTCGCCGGATGCTGGCCCTTCGCTTTGGTATGGAGGGCTGAGCCATGGGTGACCGCGCTCTGATTCAGCTCAAGACGAAGGATGGCTCCTTCTCTCCCGTTCTGTACACCCACTGGTCTGGCAGTGATGTCGCCAACATCCTCGGGCGCGCGCAGATGGTCATGAGGGGTCGCCCTGGTGATCTTTACTATGCCTTCGCTCGCCTTGTTGTCGCTGCTATTGATGGCAATGGCGGCAATACCGGGTTCGGCGTATCGAATGCAGAAAACATTCTCACCTCGCGCGACTCGCATGGGGATGCCGGATGCTTCGTAGTCGATGTCACCACTGAGCAGTGGACAGTTCAGCAGGGTGGCGGATATGGCCTTGAAGGCGAGCATCAGTTTGCCGTCACCGAGCTGGGGGCTTGAGCCATGACCCGTCGCTCTGCCATCACCCACGCCGACTTCCTCGCCCGCCGTGCCCGCTTCCGTGCCGACATGTGCGCCCATCGTTCGGCCCGGTCCGAGTTTCGAGCAAATGTGAAATCGAACGATTTCCGTTTGCCTCCATCCATGCGCCGAGAGTTTGCGCGATACGAGCGCCGAGGCGTCAAGGTAGATGTTGATCTGGACGCAGCTATCGGCAGCGACAAACAGCCCGCTTCATGGGCCGATTCCTATCCGTTCCTGATCGTCATCGCGGTGTTCGCTGGCTTCGTTCTGGTGATGCGGATGAAGGGGTGGGTGTGATGAGCGCGCAGACGCAGAAGGTGGATGTGCTGGTCAGCGAGTGCTGCGATTACCTGCTTCGGGAATTAGTCCGCGGTAACGCCGTATGGTGCAACAGCAGCCCGATACATGGGCGGCGCAAGCGGGATGCGGCCGATCGACTCGTAAAGCTTGGAATGGCGCGAATCATTCCGCTCGGCCGCGACAGCGTCGATCAACTTTACGTTGTCATTCCGCCGAACGCCGAGTGGGACTACAAGCGCGACGAGATCATGCCCGCCGCCCTCACCGGAGGTGCCGCATGAGCACCGACAAGACCCGCGCGCACTACGAGGCGATGGCGGCTGAGGCGGCTTCTGGTGAGCCGGCTAAGGTCGATGTGCTGGCGTTGATGCAGCTTGCCTGCGACATGCTGGACACCGGCGAATTTGAGGTCGATCGACAAACCGGGCGCGATCTTGCTGCCGCCATTCCGGAGGTCCGTCGGATTCTCACTGAGAACGCGCAGCTCAGGGAAGCCATACGCCATATCCGAGGTGCCAGCCATGGCTAAGCCAATCGACGTTCGCCACCTCATTGCCAGCTTGATTGCCGTTATGAGCGCTAATGGTGACGAAGTTATGGTGAATAACCTTCGGGATGCAGATGCGGCAATCGCCGACATATTCGAAGTGGTAAGGCTTGGCGAAAAGATGCCAAAGAATTCAGGACTCTATTTCACGGAACGAGAAGGATGGCTTCTGCGCCATGCCGTGATCCGAGCTGGAGGCGCGCTATGAATTTCTTGGCGCTGTGGATCGTTCTTTTTGTGGTCTTGGCTCTATTTGCCTTGGCGGTTGTTGGAACCTTTTACCTCTGGGGATCCGGACATCACCTATTGGCATCTATTGCGCCACTTTTCCTGCTTTCGGGAATTCTCGCCGTTATCGTCTACGGAGAGACCCATTCATGAGCGCCCTCCCCCGCCTTGACGACTATGTGCCGGATAGCAAGCCTTCGCTCGCTCAAATCGACGAAGAGGCCGAGCGCATCGACCGCGACACCTCACAGGTCATCGAGCTGTTCGCCGACAACGCCGCATGGCTGACCCGTCAGCACAAGGGCAATGGGCACATCGAGCTGATCGAACTCTCCGTCCTGCTGATGAACGCATGGCCCGTGATCGAGAAGCGGATTGCTGGACTGCCGGTCACGCCGGATGAGTCCATGACGATACCGGCCCTGTTCCGTGCGATGCGTCCACTGATCGACGAGCGCGCCGTCCTTGTGCGCGAAGCTGCGGAGGATGCCTGTCGTGCGCATCTGTGACCTGACCGACTACACGCCCGACCAGCGCGAATCCATCGTCAAGGTCGAATCGCTCCGAATGCTTCGCCAAGTGCGCATGTCCTATCGGGCGTCCCTTTCTATGCCGGCCAATGCGGGGGATGCGAACCCCTGCGCTGAACTCGCTGAGGCCGGCGCCTTTTTGGAGGATGTGGCGTGAGCACTACCGTCGAAGTTATCCGCCGTATCTGGAATGACCGCGAGGGTGTATGCCTGGAAATTGGTCGGGACGAACACGGTGCAATGGAGGTCCGTACGCCCGATGAGGCATCAAAGCGCTGGTTTGGAGACGTCCAGTTCTCCCTCCCATCTTCCGAGTTCACCATGAAGTTTGCGGATGCACTTGGGCTTGCCGGCATTGAAATGGAAAAGGATGAGAAGGCGCTAAAGCCATGACCATCCACCCCATCACCCGCACAAGGCCGAACAGCTTGGTGGGCTGTGACTCGCCATCCAACGACCAGCGCCGCGCCGAATGGGCATCGAAGTTCTACGGCGGCGGACATCACCGGAACCGCAAGCCTCGCATGCGAGTGAAGCCTCGGATTCGGATTGTTAACGACTAACCACGCGCATCACGCGCAAACCAACCAAGGAACGAACATGACTGCCAAGAAGACCGCTTCCCGTCCCGTCATCGTCTGCACCGAGCATCGCGGCGTGTTCTTCGGCTATGCCGATGACACCAGTGGCAACACGATCAAGCTGGAACGCGCTCGCATGGCGATTCGCTTTGGTACCACTCGCGGTCTGGTCGAGCTGGCGGAGACTGGCCCGACCAGCAGCAGCAAAGTCTCGGCCCGCGCTGACGTCGACATCCGCAAGGTAACGGCCGTTTTCGAAGTGACGCCGGCCGCTGTGGAGAAGTGGGAGAACGCCTGATGGACGCGCCGGTCTTTCGGCCAGAGGTGACCGTCATCGACGTGCTGGAGGCCGGCGCGTGTATTGATGGCGTCAAGGATTTCGTCGAGACGCATGGCGGGATGATCGCCTGTAAGGCTTCTGATTTCCCGCGCGAGAAGTGGATCCAGCAGGCAGCGAACGGCTACGGCGACGGCTACGGCTACGGCGACGGCTACGGCTACGGCGACGGCTACGGCTACGGCTACGGCGACGGCTACGGCGACGGCTACGGCTACGGCGACGGCTACGGCTACGGCGACGGCTACGGCGACGGCGACGGCTACGGCGACGGCGACGGCTACGGCTACGGCTACGGCGACGGCTACGGCGACGGCGACGGCTACGGCGAGTAACCAATTCCAACACCGTGCACGCCGGATTGTAGCGTGCGGAGATTTCCATGAACGAGCTTGCCCCCTATCAGGCAGCTATCCAGAAGTCCAAGGATAGATTCACGAAGATTGCCGCTACCCATGTCGTCAACTACGACAAGGAAAGCATCTTCGCCATGCAGATGCTGATGAAGACGGATTACGCCATGCAGACGGCGAACAAGAATCCGTACAGCGTGCAGCTGGCGATGATTAACGTGGCTTCGACGGGTCTGACGCTGAATCCGGCGAACGGCTATGCCTACCTGGTTCCCCGGGACAACCAGATCGTCCTGGATATCAGCTACAAGGGCCTGATCAAGATCGCTACGGACTCCGGGTCGATCCTGTGGGCGCGGGCGGACATCGTCTATCAGGATGACTCGTTCACCTACAACGGTCCCGCGGCGATGCCTGAGCATCGGGCTGACGCCTTCAAGGCTGATCGCGGCCTTATCGTGGGAGCCTATTGCGTCGCCAAGACCAAGGATGGCGACATCCTATGCGAGACCATGCCCATCGCGGAGCTGGAGAAGATCCGCGAGAAATCCTCGGCCTATGCCAAGAAAAAGGCCGGTCCGTGGGTCGAATGGTTTGAGCAAATGGCTAAGAAGGCCGTCATCAAGCGTGCCTCCAAGACGTGGCCGTATACCGACGACAGGCTGGCTCAGGCCATTGAGGTAGCCAACACCTCCGAGGGCGGCTACGAGCTGATGAGCGATGAGGAGAAGGAGGCACAGGCGCTTCTCCACCATCAGGCTGCGGTCGGCCGTAACTGGCGCTCGGTGTACGCCATCAAAGAGTACCTACTGGCCGAGGAACCGGATGCCTATGCCATCGCTGAAATCTGGTACGAGCTTCCGCAGGAAGAGCAGCGGCTTCTCTGGCGCGCTCCAAGTAAGGGCGGCTGCTTCACCACTGAGGAGCGCTCGTTCCTCAAGGAGCAGCTTCCGAAGCAGGCCGAGGTAATCGCTCAGGAGAATGCGGCATGAGCGAGTCCAAGTTTTGGTTAGGCTGGCAGCCCGAGAGCGGCGCTCCTCGCCATCGCCATGCAAGCCTCGATGCAGCACAGAGGGAGGCGGAGCGATTGGCCGAATGCGCACCAAGGCGTCAGTTCTATGTCCTCGAAGCCGTGTGCGTGTCCAAGAAGGTCAGCGTCATGACCTTGCCACTGATCAACCTTGATGAGGAGTTGCCATTCTGATGAAAACCATCAACCTCCACGACTGGCAACTCTCCGGCGAAGAACCCATGAGCCGGGCGCAGCAGAACTTGCTCAATGCTGCGTGCGCGGATTTGGCATCGATGCCTTGGAAGGGAGGGCACTACCTCAGTCAGGACGACTACCGCCACATCCTCACGGCCATGGTGCTGAGCTGGCGAATCATTCCTGGCCTGGATATGGGCGACGGCAAACCCTCGATGATCATGCTGCCGCGGTCATCCAAGGAGCTGTCCAAGTCGAAGGCTACGGAAGCGATTCAACTCGCCTTCTGCCTCGGCGATGAACCGTCGCAGTTCGGGCTTACCTGTAATTCCGTTCGCTGGTCCAGCGTCGTGAAATTGGCGCGCGGGATCAGTGATTCGGACGAAGAACTTTCGCGGCGGTTTGCCGCTTAACCAACAAGGATTGATCATGCCTCGCGGAATTACCTTCGGATCATTCACTGCCTCATACGGCGAGACTGTCACTTTGGATAGTTCGTCATCTAGCGGGCCTCATTGCTGGCTTCGTATCAATTCCGCGCTCAGCAAGAACGATGGTACTGGCGGCGAACGG
Source organism: Dyella marensis (assembly GCF_049532885.1). Lineage (NCBI taxonomy): Bacteria > Pseudomonadati > Pseudomonadota > Gammaproteobacteria > Lysobacterales > Rhodanobacteraceae > Dyella > Dyella marensis. Next base: position 1,528,291 of record NZ_CP064029.1, on the reverse strand, counting down.
ATTGAAACGGAAGCTCATTTGAGTATGGGTCAGGCGCGAATGCTTCGTGCAGCGCTCGATACGTTCATTGAAGAATCTGACGAATGACTTGCCGCCGCGTCGAGTAGCACGCGGCATTAGGAAGGTGGCTGGAGAGACTTTGGGTGTCTTGTCCCGGCTAGCGGGGATGTTGGATGCATGCGAGAGCCCCAACGGCAATCCCATCGGCCAGCCACCTTCCTAATCGATTTATGGCGGGAATGCGCAGGCTGATGCGCAGGTTTGAAAGCAAACCGTTTCCGCGTTGGAACGATACCGGCTAAGTAGTGGCATATGCCCTTTATGGGTACCGGGTCGTGATAACGGATATTCGTGGTTAAGGCCACGGGCATGCAACGCAAGCCGGAGATCAGCACCGGCCCCGCCACCCTACTAGGAGATGTGAGATGAGTGACATCCATATCAAAGGACCGTGGTATGTCCGGTACTGCGACGACGAAAGTCACATGTGCATGACCGCCATCTGGTCATCGCCAGTACCGGAGGTCAACTGCGATCAGTACGAAGACCGCGATTACGCCGACGCTGTCGCCATCGTTTATCACCAGTGCTATCCGTTCGTGAACCCAGATGGCGTTGAAGCAGCGGAAGCGCGCGCAAACCTAATATCCGCAGCGCCCGATCTTCTTCAAGCCTTAGCTCGCATGGAATTGGCATTCCGCGCAGTGCTTCGTGGCAAGCCCGTTCGAGATGCCGATGAAGTCATTGCGGAAGCCACTTCCGCCATCGCCAAAGCCCAAGGCCACGACCATGAGTGAGGTTGTGCGCCAGGAGAAAACGCCGCTTAACCCCAGCAAGAGTGCAATGGCGCGTGTTCGCGATCCGATCCCTGTGCCGACCGAATGCCCGTACTGCTCGGGCCAGGTATCGATCATGCACCACCGCGACATCTATGACGGCCGCGTTTTCTCTGACTGGCCGTGGATGTACGTGTGCGACCACTGCGGCGCGCGCGTCGGCATGCACCCGTTCACCAATATCCCGCTGGGCACGCTGGCTGATGAAGCGACGCGTGTGGCCCGCAAGAACTGCAAGCCGGCCTTCGAGCGCCTGTGGCAGCGCGGCGGCATGTCCCGCTCGGACGCCTATGCGTGGCTGGCCGGCAAGCTCGGACTCACCGCGGCGCAGTGCCACTGGGGACTCTTCGATATCGAAACCTGCCACCGCGCGCGCGATCTTTGCGCTGGCCTGATGGGAGCACGCCCATGACTAACCCGATCTACACGGATGAGCAGGTGCTTGAGCATGCTGCATGGCAGAGCGTCCCAACGAAGGCGATGATTCTCTCCCTTCTCGCCGACCGCCAGCGCCTGCAAGCAGAGGTGATTGATGTGATTTCGCTGATGAAAGAATGCGCCCTTTATCTGGAATGCAACGATCCCAAGGCGCCACCACTCAAGCGAGTGCATCACTTTCTCGCCGCCCGCGCCACTCCCAACGAAACAAAGGAGGCGAAGTCATGAGCACGAAGCCATTACCCATGCTTGAACTGCGCGATCAGATCGCCAAGGCCATCGCCTATTCTGTCGGTCACGGCATGCGCGAGAAATGTGAGAAGCAGGCGGATGCCGTGCTTTCCGTCGTCATGCCGCAGCTCACGGCCACGGCTGATCATGCTGTGAGCGCCCACCTCTCCGCGCAGGCGAAGGTGCGGGTGACGGATGATTTGCCACCTCTGCCCAAGCCTCACCTTCCTGCCGTATATGCCACGGATAGAAATACGGTATCGGTTAGGAAAGGATTCGAGATGGGAGGTTATGAAAAGGAACCAGCTTACTTCACCGAGTCGCAGATGAGAGCCTATGCACTAGCCGCCCGTCTGTCGCATGGCGCGCAGGCATGCACGGCGTGCGAACCTGATGGTGTGTTCGACACGGATGGAAATGGGCCGTACGACTGCTACGCATGCGGCAAGAAAGCGCAGGGCGCGCAGGGTGAGGATCGCAGTTCATGGTCGTTGCACGACCGCGTAGAGTTTGCCCTTCGCGATGCCGGACTTTCTCTTGACGAAGCATCGCGCATTGCAATGAATGCCGAGCGCGCGGCCGCGCCGGATATCGTATTCCAGAATCTTGCACAGATTGCCGATGGTGGGGAGCTGTCTCGCAGCGACATGCAGGATATGGCTTCTGAGGCTTACAACCTGTTGCGACGTTCGCTCACCGCCGCCCCTCAGCCTCCCGAAGGTGCGCGGGTGGTGGCGTCAATGAATGATGAGACGCTGTGCAACATCGCCGAGAACTACGGCGCCGAAATCTGCTGGGCAAACGAACCGGATCAGTTCCACCACATCATCACGCTGACACCACCGCAGTTGCGCTCCATGCTGCTCGCCGCCCCGACGCTCGCCGGGAAGGAGGGTTGAGACGTGGCCTATACACGATGTGCCAATGAGTTCAACTCAACTCCCTTCTCAAGTTGCTGTGGGGTTGCTTCGTTTGGATCGAAATGTGATCGATGTGGAGAGGAAATAACGCACCACGTTGACAGTCTGGCTGTGCAAAGAGCGAAGCAACTTAACAGGCAAGGTCGGTGCGGAATGTGTGGACAACCGAAAGGAAATCCCGCCATTGCTGGCAATTGCCATTGCTAGGAGAAAATCCATGACCGACCAGCAGAAGGTGCGGGAGGCGTTCCCGCGATATGCGGCATATCAGCATCTACGCTCAACCGGCACATGGCCGTCTGGCGTACCCGAGTGGGCAAAGAACCACGAAGGCCACATGGACGAAATCACCTTGCGGAATGCCGTCATCGAAGAGCTTGCGCAAGCCGCCATCGCCCATGCGAGCAGTGCAAGTGCCGAGGAATGCTCGGTGGATGCGCGGAAGGCCTTCGCATTCGATGCTCTTGTAGCAGTCGGCCACGTTAGCGAGGAACAGGCACAGAGGGCGTTTGACATCGCCGAAGCTACTAATCCGCAGGAAAGTAGTAGCAAATTGGTAGATGCGAGGGATGCGCTTAGGTGGCGTGCACTGTGCGAGCTGATCGACTCCGACGATACGGTCTATACGCACCTCATTGAGGTAATCAACGACGCCTTCAACCTTGGCTCGGGCGCGTTGGAGCGACACATCGACCAAGCCATCGCAGGCAGGCGGGGAGAGGCGACATGAAGTGGATGCCGCTTCCCGAGCCGCCGGAGGTGGGGTGATGTCTAAACGACCAGGCTATGACTCGATCATCAAGATGTGTGATGACCTTGCTAATGACGGACGTCAGGACGTTGCAGATATTGTCATAGACGTTCTTACCGAAAATCGCGTACTAAGTCAGAAGCATCGCTTCAATTGGAAGCCAATCGAAACGGCACCATACGACGAAGTCGTATTGTTCTACGGAATGGGTGGAGTGTGGCAGGGATTTATCTATGACGAAGGGAACTTCGATTTCAAGAATCGAACTGGCGCAACTCATTGGTGTGAGATTGAGTACCCGGAGGAAAAATTTTGAACAGCGAAGAAGCTACGTCCAATGTTGTTTCACTAAGTAAGTTCAGGAGAAATCGGATGCAACTTGAAGTGGATAGTGAGCCACTTACAACTGATCCAGAAATGTCTAAGAACGAGCGCTACATGAGTAACATGGCATCCTTCAAAAAGTATACGTCAAGACTAGGCGAGGCCATGGAACTATCAAGGATTGAGTTGGGTGATTCAGTGGAAGCACTTTGTCAAAAGACAGGTCTTACGCGAGAGGAAGCCGATGACCTTAGAAATGGAATAGCAAGACGGCAATATATACTTAATGTTCGCATCCATTCCGCAATGGAAATCTACTGCACCTATGGTCTTGGCGCAGCCAGAGGACCGGAAAAACGCAAACAAATTTTGGAGCTATGCACTTATGAACCATGAGCACTTCAAGAAGATAAACGAAGCTGTGTTTTGCGCAAAGGAACTTCACAACATAGGGCAACATGATCGAGCTGAAGCCATACTTAGGATCGTTGACATCCTCACTCAACTCGATCGACTTGAGCAGTTAGGCGTAGCAAAGCTTGTCCCTGGATTTATATCCAATGATGATGGACAAGAAAAAGCGAAAAAGGCAAAAGACGCTTCCGAAATGGTTAATAGTCAGGCGACAAGGAAGGGTACTCGATGAGATATAGCGATGAAAGCTATAAAGGGATGAGCCTTGATGAACTTAGCAGGGATGATCTCGTAAGGCTTATTTATAGATTTGCAAGACTGGTAAAGGAACGAGATTTTATCGAGGTTGTAGAGATAAAACAGGTGACCTACTGGACACGCCTAAGCGATGGGACCGGAGAGGAATATGGGCGCCGCTGAAAAGATCGACATCCCATTCGAGCTTCGTTCGCTGAGCGCTGCTCAGGCCGGCGAATTGCTCGGCTATAGCGCAACCTACGTCCGCGACCATCTGGCCTGCAAGTCTGGATTCCCCAAGCGCGTTGACAGCGACGGTCATCCGCGGTGGATCGCCAAAGAGTTGATGGAGTGGCGCGAGGCTACCCAAGCTGATCGGCTAGCTCGTCAGCGGAGGTCGCGTAGTAGATCATGAGACTGCGCAGATCGCGGTGGCCGATCATACGTGCAAGCTCCATGACGTCCAGTTTCTTGGATAGCCGCCAGATAGCCTCAGCACGCGAGTCATGGAAGTGAAGGTCTGCAATCTGGCATCGGTCGCGGACCTTCCGGAATAGCGCGTCACGGACCTGGGTTTCGACGTTGAACACGGGACCGATATCGCCCGGCAGCGCATCAAGGATCGCCCTGGCGCGCCTGGATAGCGGCACCTCCCGCGAGTCCCCGTTCTTGGTCTTTGGCAGGATGACGAACTTGGGGCGCACGTCGCGCCATTGCAGGCCAAGGATCTCCCCTGCCCTCATTGCGGTCTCCAAGGCGAACAGAAAGGCCAGCCCAGTCCTCTGCGTGGCCGTCTCGGCCGCATCACCTTCACTCAGGCCAAACCCGGCGGTTAGGCGCTGAATCTCGTCCGCAGTGATGCGACGCTTACGGCTTGGCGGAGAAGCTGGCCGCTTCACGTCGACCAAGGGATTGGTTTTGAGCCATCCCCATTCCTTCCGGGCTACCTCGAACAGGGACTTGAGCAAGTTCATCTCCCGGGCCACGGAAGCTCCAGAGACGGCCTTGAGGCGCCTATCGCGCCATGCCGCCAGGTCGGATGCCTTGAGCCGGTCCATGCGCAGCAGCGCAATCGGATCGCGCTCCATGAGGCCAAGACGGGCTATCTCCCACTGCTCGCCCTTATGGGTCGGGGAGACCTCGCGGGCATAGCGACGGAGCGCCTGCCGAACCGTGTTTTCAGGAAGTTGGCCGCCGATCAGTTCTTGCTCGCGCTGGGTTGCCCAGGCGACGGCCTCTGCTTTCGTGGGAAAGCTCGCGGACTCTCTTTGCCCATCCCGGTAGAGTTCCGCGCGCCAGATTTTGCCGCGTTTCCGATAGCTCGCCATGGGTCAAATTTTGGCGAAATATCTGGCGTAATCCTAGTTGGGACTATCGTGGTATTTCGTGGAATTCTTGCCGCGCCATACTGAACTAGATGGCTGTTAAGCGTGGAGTTTTGGGGTAAAACCTAGCAGTGCCAATGGTTACGAAAACTGGCCTAGACTCCTCTCCTGGGCACCAATTGTAAACGAAGCCCGCCGAAAGGCGGGCTTCGTCGTTTCGGGGCTCCCGGATGGCATCGTTATCTATCAACGAGCCCGCCAGGATCGCATCCTCAAGGGATGGCCCAACGCAGTCTTGTCACAGCCAAAGTGCTCACGGCAACAGACGGGTGATAGCCACCATTACTCCCTTTGCCCCAATGACTGTCCCGGACTATCAGTCGTCGTCAACACCCCTGCGACCTCCCTCAGTTGCCGCCTACCAACCATGGAGTCGACAACCTGCTCAAGAACACCTCGAACCTGGCTACTCGTATTACGAATACCAAAACCACGCGACACCGCCTGAATAACCTGATCTCGTGTCGCACCAAAACTCCTTTCAATCAGCTGGAGGGTTGCTACTTCGATCTCCGCAGGCGGAAGCATGTCAGCACGACGAAGGGCGATGGCATTGACCCCGGAGCGATCACGCGGCACCGGCATACGATTCGGAGCAGACAAGAACTGCCCTGAGCGAGCGATTCGCCCCATCGCTATTGCGATATCTATGGACCGCACGACCGCATCTTCTATTCGACCGCCAGCCCGCTTCAGACCCCAGGCTTCCCGCATCCGAGTAATGACATGATCGCGGTGCACCGGCCCTTCCACATCGACCACTTGGATCACCAACTCCGTCAATGCTCCCGGCGGTGCCTCATGCAACTCTCCAATCAGATGACGCGGCCGTACCAAAGCCACTTCTTCATAGGGTGCAAAGCCGGCGGCATCCTCCTCATCGGTGACCGCTTCGCGCTCCACATAGGGCGCCTCTGCGTCCAATTGCTCAGTGAGTGCCACGTCCTCTCGCAACTCATCGAATTCAGCCTTAAGGGTTTCGATGCGACGAATCAACATGTCCAGCTGTTCAGTCGGCCGCTGGAACCAATCCGTACTCCAAATCCGATGAATGGCCCAACCGTGCTCTTCCAGAATGGCCTGCCGTAGCCGATCGCGATCCCGGGCCGAACGGGCACTGTGGTATGCCGCACCATCACATTCAATACCCAGCAGGAATCGCCCCGGCCGATCGGCATCAAGAACGGCCAGATCAATGAAGAAGCCGGCTAAACCTACCTGCGCCTGGACCTCGTAGCCCCTCGTTCGCAACGCGTTGGCCACCTGAGCCTCGAATACGCTGTCATGGTCGCGCCCCGTAACCTCGGCCATCGACAAGCGCCCCGTGCGGGCATATTGGAGAAATATGCGGAACGCGTTGACGCCTGCGCGCTCTGCGGCATAGGCCGGGTCGATGTCCTCGTCCGTCATGGAAGCAAACACGTCGCATCGCTGTTTGGCGCGGCTAATCAGGACATTCAGGCGCCGCTCGCCACCAGCCGTACCCAATGGGCCAAAACGCATAGGCACTCGCCCGTTAGGCACCGATCGGCCATATCCGACGGAGATAAAAATGACGTCACGCTCATCACCCTGGACATTTTCCAGATTCTTGACGAAGAACGGCTCCGAACGATGCGCCTTGAAGAATTCCTCAACCTCGGGCGGCAACCCACGGCGCAGAAGTTCGAGTTCATCGATGATGGCGCGACGTTGAGCGGCGGAGAAGGCTGCTACACCCAGGGACAGCTTCGGGTAGGTGCGTGCATGAGCGATGATCGCCTGCGCCACCGCCTTCGCTTCGATCAGGTTATTGCGCTTGTTGCCCGCATCGAACAGACCTTCATGGATATGGTGAAACCTGAGGCCCCTTCCACCCTGCGCCGTATAAGGACTCGGCACGATAAAAAGCTTGTTCTCATAGAACTGCCGATTGCTCACTGCAATCAACGACTGGTGACGGCTGCGGTAATGCCACCGCAGCATCCGGGTCGGCAGACCACGCGCGGTGAAAAGACCGAGGATGCTCTCGATATCGGCGACTGCGGTCGCCCCATCGTCATCCTCGTCCTCGTTGCTCGAGGTCATCTTGGCGAAGAATGCGGTGGGCGGTAGCTGCTTGGGATCTCCGACCACAACCACCTGCCTAGACCGCGCGATCGCCCCTAAGGCATCAACGGGCTGAATCTGACTGGCTTCATCCATCACCAGTAGGTCGAACTCCATCGCACCCGGCACGAGGAACTGCGCAACGGACAGAGGACTCATCATGAACACCGGCTTCAGCGCTCGTAGCGCAGGCCCAGCCCTCTCTACCAGTTTGCGCAGCGATATATGGCCTTTCTTTTTCTGAATCTCGCCTCGCAATACGCCGAGCGGTCCCAGCGCCCCGCCATCCCGAGGCGGAACGTTCTGATAATGTGCGCGCACCACTTCTGCGCTCGCGGCAACGATCCGCTGCCGATCCAACGCTGCAAACTCCTGCACAAGGCGCCCATGGGTCGCCCCATCGAAGCGAGCCAGATCGGGCTCCAGGCGCACCATACGTGCATAGGTCGCCTCGAAGTAGGCCATCTCGAATGCAGAAGCCAGCGCATCCGGCGCAAGTCGGCCATCATCCAGGCGCGCCACTAAATCGCCGCAGCCCTGAGCTCGAGCTCGGGCCGAACGATCTCGGTAGTTCACCCAGCGGAAGAGCTGCTCGTGTTCTTCGCCCCAGCGTCGCAGCCGCCAGACAAGCACTTCAATCCGTGCATCCAGAATCGTGCCACCAATGGAGGCTTCCAGGTCCAACTGGAGCTCGTCAGCTAATCCTTTGAGAGTGGTTTGAATAAGCGCCTGCGATGCCGCCAGCACCTTGGCGCGAGGCACTAATAGCTCTCGCTCACCCACTCGACCAGCTAAGGCTCGAATGTCAGGGTTCTGACCAATCCAGTCTGCAACAGATTGGAGCGCCACCCAATTTGAGTGCTCCGCTTGCCACTCACCGTCAAAGGCAGACCGTCCTAGCGCAAAACCTTCACGCACAGCCTGGCGATCGCGCTGACCGGCAGCCAACGCCGCCAAAACAGTACGGACATCACCCGCATTGGCGATTCCAGTGGGAATCAGTGCGTCTGCAGCCGAATGTGCACGCGTATATCGCACCGCGAGCCGGAGCAGCGAACTCACATCGGCACGCTCCACCGCGGCCACGTCGCCAAACACGGAGTTCCGCGCCACCCCAAGGTCGTCCCAAACTTCTTTCAGACCACGCTCGACCTGCAAACAGACGGCCGACAATTGCTTGGCACGCGCTGCCACTTCGGCTTTCTCCGGGCTGCGCGAAGCAATCAACCGTGGTTCGGCACCCAGCCCTTTCAGCGAGCGCATCCATTCGACCAGCGCCAAGAGCGGCGCTGACTGTGACCGCATACCGCGCCAGTCATCACCAAACGCGCTGCGCCCAAAACCGTCTTCTGCTTCGATCTGCTTCTTCGCCTCCTGCCCTTTGGCCAGGGCATCCAGCAATCCCAATACGACAGGTAGCGGCTGGTTCGGCGTTGCTAGAACAGAACCTACCAATCGATTGGCTGCACGCCATTCACCACTCAGGAAACGAAAAACGCTCGTGCCACGCGACGCCAAAGTGGCTCGCGCCGGGGCCAGGCTGAGGGACCACGCCATCTCTGTCAACTGAGCTCCGATGGTGGTCTTGGCAACCTCAAAGTCGGCTACTGCTTGAGCGACCTCTCCGGCGCGTTCTACTCCACCGTTCCACAGATCGGACGCGAATGTTTCCGGGCTGGCAGGTGGCGCCGACGCTACGCGTTCACCGATACGGACCAACGTCTGGAAATCCCCAAACGAAGATCCTGGCTCTCGTCCCAGTAGGCGAGCGAGCGCCGCGGCTTCGGCCAACAAGCGGGGCAGTTCTTCGGATATACGGGCTAGACGCTGGAACTGCTCTGTGCTGAAAGTTTCTGGAAGCTCCGTGAGGGCCTGAAGGATATCGCCGACGTCGGCATCCCACGCACTCTCGACAATTCGGCCAGCCAGGGCCTCTCGCTGTGCCGCATATCGTTGACCCAGTTCGAGCAGATGCCGAATGGATTCGGGGCTTTGCCAAGCGTCATGCCCCATGGCCTGCGCGGATAGCTTCGGCGCCACCGCGATGCGCTGGAGCAGCTCCACCAGGGGAGGAACGTCGGACAAACGCAGCGGCTGCTCGAGCTCTAGTAACTCAGCAGCCGTGGCGAACTGCTGCTGCGCCGCCAAGACCCGGTCCAGGAGTTGCTGGACACGCGCGACCAGACGCTCGGCATCCATTGGCGAGATGGCAGCCAACCCCACGCCGACCCAGGTATGATCCGCTGGCCGACCGATTTCGATCACGCGGCTCGCTAAATCAGCCAACAAATCCTGGCGCGCGACGAAGCCATCCTTACCCCATTGCTCCGGATTCTCCAGTTGAATGTCGTTCGGGCGTTCACCCTGCTCACGCAGGCGGACCAAGTGCCCAATGACTTGGAACGGAGATAGTCCTGATGTTGAATCGACGGCATGCAGATTCCGTGCGTGCGCATTGAGGCTGTCGCGCGCCTCGGTCAGGCGCGCAAACAAGCTTCCCGGATCCGCAACCTTGGGCGCACCCAATTCCCAGGTGCGCCGAAGCTCATCCAATACAGCGCGCTTGTTGGCTTTATTGCTGTGCAGCTCCAGGCAGGCGTCACCGACACCTTTGTCATCAAGACGGCGCTTCACAACGTCCAGTGCGGCCATTTTCTCGGCCACAAAGAGCACGCTTTTCCCATCTTTGACCGCTGCAGCGATGATGTTTGCGATCGTCTGGCTTTTACCTGTACCCGGCGGCCCCTGGATAACCAGGTTCTTACCCCGTCGTACTTCGTGAATCGCGAGCGCCTGTGAGCTGTCGCAATCCAGGATATGGAGCATTTCGGATGGCGGGATCAGCGCATCGATATTGGCGTCTTCATGTGCGAGGTCCTCTCCGCCAGCAAAACCATCCGCGAGCAGCGAGCGGACCAGCGGATGGTCGCCTATCGTGGCCCCCTTGGGCCAGACCGCTTGATCGAGGTCTCGATACATCAAGAATTTCGCGAAGGAGAAAAACCCCACCGACATATGGTCGGGCAATACCTCCCATGTCTCCTTCGTCTCGATGCTCTTTCGTACCTGCTCCATGTAATCGAGCGGGTCAAACGTATCGCTTGCCTCAAAGGCCGGCATGCGCAGGGCGTGCACCCGGTCGAGATAAGCCTCGAGCGACAAGTTGGACGCAAAATCCTCCTGCCTGACCTTCAGATTGAAGCGCTCACCAGCGTTGCCGCGATCGAGCTGCACTGGAATCAATAGCAGCGGCGCATAACGAACGTTCTCTGCGTTATTGGGATCGACCCACTTCAAGGCACCGATTGCCAGGAACAGCACATTGACACCCTGCTCTTCCTCTAACGTGCGCGCATCCAGGTAGAGTTCCAGGAGGCGCTTTTGGAGTCCCTTGCTGGTCAAGCGCGTTTGCAGACGCGTATCGGCGTGCCGACGCAAAACACCCCGCTCGTCCGTACTATCATCGTCAGGTTGCGCGAGTTCCTCGATCTCGTCGGGCTCGATCGGCATTTTGTCCGAAGCGGCTTCTGCGGAGATTCCGTCCGCACTTTCAGGCGCCTTGTCCTTGATTTCTGCGGCACGCCCCGCCACGAAGGTAAACGTCTTTCCTTCTCGGACCAGCAAGCGGAATATCTCGCCGGCTTTCTCATCGATGACTTCGATGGAGCGGCCACCTCGAGCACCCCGGGGCATACTAAGCAAACGGTTGCGCGCTGATAAATCAAGCAACTCGACGCGAGCTCGCTCTAGCTTCTCTGCAAGCGGCAAATTGCTCTGAAAAATGGACTGCTCTTCACCGACCGCGGACGCGGCCTGCCCATGCACTGGTTCCATGAATCCCCCGTCCTTTTGCCTTCCCATTACTCGAAGGCCTCCTTTCGACGAAGAAGACTATAACGCTCTGCGGACAAAACGGCAGCGGCTAGTGAAATCGTGATAGGGGTCGCTTGAACCATTCGAATGAAGCGGGTAGCACTGCAAAGTACGCAACAAAATTCACATAAATTTCACTTTCTATCGAATGGCGATCGGAGTACTCGATTGATTTGGCCGGAGCCATATCTGCGCCTAGGATGAGCCGATCGGCAAGCTCGCCGCGCTGCCTCTTTCCACCAGGCAGAGCCGCGGCAATCGCTTATGCCCCCATATGGAAAGTGGTGTTTCCACCAAGCGGAACAGCACCCCAGCGCAGATCATCGCAATTACCTGACGCATAGCGAACAACACAATTTCAAATGCCAGATGATCCAATGGCATCGCGGCAGCCACACGCTGCAGCAGCTCGAACACATACACATACACCAGCTAGAGCGAGTACGAGATACCACCCATCCATACGCTCCAGCGCGGAACCCGAATCGGGTCGGTCCCGGCCAGCAGCGCGATGCCGGCGAACTCGATCGCCAGCGGCGCGCCCCAGCCTTGCGGACCGAAGAAATTCACAATGTGCAGCGGCTGCCAGGCGATCCACAGCATCGCCAAGCCGACTGCCGTCATCGCGGATGATCTTCGCTACGGAACGGATATCGATGCGCGAACCATAAAGCAACGCCACCACCGGCTGCTCTCCCATATGCAGTGTGTAGCCGCTGCGGTACAGCGAGATCGCCAGCAAGGTCAAGGCGAACCATGCGGCCATGGTCAGGTAGCGCCACCGCCCGAACAACATCGCCGCCCCGAACACCAGATAGAAATACCACTCGAAGCACAGCGTCCAGGCCACGCCCACGGCCATGCTGAAATAGATGCCGGATGCGGCGGGATCGTGCGGCACAAAGGCGAGTCCTTCCAGATACGAAAGCACCAGCGTGCGATCGAGCAGTCTGCCGTAGCGTGTTCCACCACCAGAGCCACGGGCGTCATCACAGCCAGCAAGGGCCAGATCATGGCAAAGCACTTGACCAGGAATTGCCAGGCGTAAGCCTTACTTCCATCGAAATCGCGCGTGGCCCATACCATCAGGAAGCGGCTGATGATGAAGAACAGATCCACGCCCATCGCCATCGGCAGAAGCACCTGATGGGCGACCGCCCTGCCTATCGCCGTGCCCGTCCACATGCTGCAGCTGTGAACCATCACCACCATGAACGCGGCGACACCGCGCAACGCCTGGATCCAAGCTGGCTTCTGGGTGCCCGTCCGCGCGATGCCATCCACACGCTATGCCTCCGGCAAGGCTTGGTGCCGCCGGCGCCGGTAGGCCTGGTGAAAACCCGCGGTGTGATGCAGCTGGGCGGCTTCCTCGCGGTCCTCGCTGCTGATGGTGCGCGCAAGGAAGAAGGTGTGCGAACCGATGATCTGGCTGTGCACGATCGCCAGCTCCTGGATGCGCAGCGCCCCGGCCACCACCGGAATGCCGAATTCCCTGGACGGCCGCAGGGGCAGCGGCAAGCCGTTCCAATCCTGCGGCGGCTGCCGGTGATGCGCGGCGAGCTTGTAGACCATGCCCTTCATGGCGGCCGGAACATGCGACAGCGCCACCTTGCGCACGTCGCGCAGCACCGGTTCCGACACATTGGTGCTGCGCAGCGCCAGCGAGTACAAGCCGCTGCGCTCCAGCGGCCCGATCAGGTCCATGGGAAAGATATTGCGGTGCTCCTCCGCCGCCACCGAAACCAGCACCACCGGCCTCGGACACAGATACGCGATCATCAACTGCTGCGCGGCGGCCGGCGGCATGTTCAGGTGATTCGACGCCGCATGCTTCGCCATGCCGCGGTTCTGCAGCCACGCATTCCACGGACGCAGCGGCCAGGCGAGGCAACGATGCTCACCGGCCTCGACGCGATAGAACGCCAACGGCGCCACCCCGGCGGCCAGCGAACTGTCGCGAACCAGCTGCAGCCTGCCGAGCAGGCGCCCGCTCGCGCCGTCGCGGTATTCGAGAACGGGACGCGCACCGCCGTCGACGCTGCTGGCGATGGTCAGCGGATGCAGCGACGCCACGGTGTGATCCGCCGTCACGTCCACCGCCTGTCCATCCCAGCGCAGCGCCGCCGTCACCAGCGGCGCTGCCGGCACCACGGCCACCGCCGACCACTGCGGCAAGGGGCGTACGAATGGCCTGACCCAGTCCTTCCACATGTCAGGCGCGCCGGAACAGCAAAAACATATACAGCGTCACCAGCATCCCCGGACCGCGCGGCGCGAGCCGTTCCAGCCGGAAATACGGCGCCGCCGCGCGCGCCACCACGCCCGGCGCAAACCGGTGCACGCCGCTGGCGGTATCGAAGGTATAGCGGCCATGGCGCAACAGCTTCGGCAGATTCCGGCGCCACCAGCCGTAGCGCGCGTCGCCCAGGTAATAAGGATTGAGCATGCTCGCCAGCACGAAGCCGCCTTCGCCCAGCACGCCCGACAACTGCGCGAACAGCGCCGTGTGATCGGCGAAATGATTGAACACGGCAAAGTTGGCGGTGACCGCCCGTACCTTGCAGCCCAGCGATGAGCCGAGTTCGATCACGCTTCCGCCGGCGAGCTCGTCGCGGCAATGGATCTGCAGATACTCACGCATCGGCTCCGCGGGTTCGTAGACGAAGGTCCGGTGCCCGTGCGCGGCGTAGGCTTTCGCGTCGATACCGGTACCGGCGCCGAAATCCAGGATGTCGTCACCCGTCGCCAGCAGGCCCAGCGCCATCCGCTGAAACCTCTCGCGCACCGCCAGGTCGCGCGGGGAAGACATGAACCGCTGGTGGTACTGCGCTCCGGTATGCACGTGATCGATGGCCTCGCGGCGGCGACCCATGGACGTCGGCTGGCTGTGGGTACCGTGGCGGCCGGGAAAGGTTGCCTGGGCGGCATCAGCCTTCGGCGAAGGCGTCCACCCCGTCGACCAGCCGCTTTGCCAGCCGCGGCTGCGCGAACTGCTCCAGCCACCAGGCCAGGGCGCGGCCTTCGTGGTCGCCGCGCCAGGCGACGTAGAGCGTGTTCGGCTCGCGCGGATCGGCGGTGCGCCGGGCCACCAGCTCGCCGCGCCGGAGCAACGAAGCCACGCGCTGCTTCGGCAGCCAGCCCACGCCCAGCCCGTCGCGCTGGGCCAGGATCTTGGCCTGCATGCTGGGCACGGCCAGCACCGGCTGGCCGCCCTGCAGGCCATAGGCGCGCCCGGCCGACTGGCGCGAGGTGTCGGCCACCACCACGGCGCGGTGGGCCTGGATCGCTTCGCGTGCCAAGGGTTCCTTCGCCTTCGCCAACGGGTGCCGCGGCGACACGGCGAACACCCATTCCAGCGCACCGAGTTCGCGCCATTGCAGGTTCGGCATCGACGGCGGCTCGTTGGTGGCGCCGACCACCACGTCGGCGCGGCCGTCGCGCAGGGCTTCCCAGGTGCCGCCCAGCACTTCGTGGGTGACACGCAGGCTCACGCCCGAGGCCAGCGCATCGAAGGCGCGGATCACCGGCAGCAGGGTGGCGAATTCCAGCAGCTCGTCGGTGACGATCCACAGCCGGTCTTCCCAGCCGCTGGCCACCTGCTTCACGCGCCGGCCCAGGCGCGCGCTTTCCAGCGCCAGCCGCGCCGCTTCCTGCGCCAGCAACTGGCCGGCAACCGTCAGCTGCAGGCGATAGCGGCAGCGGTCGAACAGCAGCGCGTCGAAGCGCGCTTCCAGCTGGCGTGCCGCATGCGACACGGTGGAAGGCGCCTTGCCCAGCCGCGCCGCCGCACGCGACAGGCTGCCGCTTTCGCGGATGGCTTCCAGCAGGGCCAGTTCGTCGTCCGACAGCATGGCGTCTCCCCCTTGCGGTGCGCAGCGATGCTACGGCAACACGTTCGATGCCGTCGAACGTTTCCGTCGAAGCGCCGGCACGGCACCGGCGGGCCGCAGGCGCAGCATCTGTTCCAGTTGAACACCCACTCACTGGAGACACGCCATGAATCGTTTCGCCCACCAGACCGTCCTCGTCACCGGCGGCAGCAGCGGCATCGGCCTCGCCGCCGCGAAAGCCTTCGCCGCCGAAGGCGCGCGCGTGGTCATCACCGGCCGCGACGCGGCCGCGCTGGAACGGGCCGCCGCCGAGATCGGCGATGGCACCTTGGCCGTGCGCAACGACGCGGGCAACGTCGCCGCCGCGCGCCAGCTCGCCGCTACGCTGGCCGGGCAAGCCGTCCGCCTGGATGCGGTCTTCATCAACGCCGGCATCGCGCGTTTCGCTGCGTTTGCCGAGGTGCAGGAAAGCTTCTGGGACGAGATGTTCGACATCAACGTCAAGGGCGCCTATTTCCAGGTCCAGGCGCTGCTGCCGCTGCTGAACCGCGGCGCGTCCATCGTGCTGAACGGCTCGATCAATGCGCATATCGGCATGCCGACATCGTCCGTCTATGCCGCCAGCAAGGCTGCGCTGATCTCGCTGGCGAAGACGCTGTCCGGCGAACTGCTGGCGCAGGGCATCCGCGTCAATGTGATCAGCCCCGGCCCGATCGGCACGCCGCTGTACGGCAAGCTGGGCCTGGATGCCGCCACGCTGGAGAGCACCGCCGCGCAGATCCAGAACCAGGTGCCGCTGGGCCGCTTCGGCACCTCGGAGGAACTGGCTTCGACCGTGCTGCACCTGGCCGCGCCGGAATCGGCCTTTATCGTCGGCACCGAGATCGTGGTCGACGGCGGCATGAGCCAGCTGTAAAGCGCAGCGTTACGGCGATTCGCCCAGCGTCTTGACGATCAGGTTGATCGCCTCGTCGTTGCGGTATACGCGATGCCCCGAGGTCACCGTGGTGGTGGACACCGCACCGGGCAGGAAGCTGCTTTCCAGCGGCACCACGCCGTCGCCCGGCACCGCCTCGCCGGGCAGGCTGCCGGCGATGGTGTAGTAGCGCACGCCCGCCACCGGCAGCAGCGACCAGGCGGCGCGGCTCACGGGTTGATCCGGCCGCAGCGAGCTGATGCTGCTGAGGCCGCGTTCGCGGTAGGCGCGCAGCAGGTCGGGCTGGATCCCCTCGGGGTTGGCCTTGACCAGCCGCGCGATCGCATCCAGCTCCGGCCCGCCCGGCTTCACCAGATGCTGGGCGAGACGGCCGAAGAAATCCTCGGTGGCCGGACTGCCGTGATGCGGCGTGGCGAGAAAGAACGCCGTATCGACGCCCGGATACGGCGTGAAGCGCAGCACGCGCCGCATGGTGTCGATGTCGTCCGCATTGCCGTGCAGCTGCTGCTCCGGCACCAGGAAGGCGGCGCGCCACAGCACGTCGCCGCTGTCGGCGCTGAGCAGGCGCGCGATGATGCCGCCCATGCTGTGGCCGACCAGCACCATGTGCGCGCGCGCCGCGTCGTGCGCGGCCGGGTCCACCGCGGCCCAGGCGCGGTCGAGAAAACCCTGCACGCGCAGGCGCGACAGCAGCACCGGCGCATTGGTCTGGTACACCACGTGCCACACCTGGTAGCGCGAGCGCAGCGCCGGCGTGCCCTGGATGCGGTTGGTCAGGCGCGCCCACACCAGCGGGCTGCCGCCCAGGCCGTGCAGCATCACCACCGGGATCTTGCCGGGGTCGTAGTCCTCCAGCAGGTACACGCCCTGGCGCACGCCGATGTCGCGGCCATTGACCAGCAGGTTGCGGATCGCCAGCTGCTTGAGCTGGGAGGCATCGGCCAGCATCGCGTAGGGCGCGGTGGTGTCCATCGACAGCACGTACTCGCGCGGGCCGATCGCCAGGCTGCCCCGCTTCAGCGGATCGGCAAAGACCAGGCGCGGCGTGCCGCCCTGCGCATCCGCCTCGACCCAGGCCACCGCCGTGCGGGTCACGCCTTCCGGCGGGAACAGGCGGCAGCGCGGCGTGCCCTCGCAGCGCCGGGTGGCGGCGACCAGGGCCACGCCGAAGCCGTTGGTGGCGAAGCGCTGGCCGAACATCAGGCCGGAGACCTGGATGCGCTCGGCGCGCACGAACATGGGGGCGCCGGCCAGATCCGGCGACAGCCCGTCCAGCTGCACCGCCAGCGGATCGCCGCCGACGTCCAGCGTGCGCGCCTTCCAGCGTTCGTCTTCGGTGGCCAGCAGGAAGTCGAGGAGATGGCCGGTGCATTGCGTATCGAGCGCCGCGGCTTCGTCCGCCACCGCGCCGCCGGCCAGCGCCGCGCGATACGCACCCGCGGCGCAGCGCAGCCAGCCGCGCGCCGCGCGTTCCGGCGAGGCCTGGCGCATGGCGTCCATGGCCGCGGCCTTGGCCACGCTCAGGGCGGCGTCGGGCGCGGGCGGCGCCAGCCGGCGTACCGATGGCGCGCAGGCGGCCAGGATGCCGGCCAGCGCCAGCAGTCCGCACACCCGTCCGCACCACCGATGCACCACGCCACGCATGAAGCCCCCTTCGATGCGCCGCCTCTCGCCCCGCTCAAGCCTGCGCCGGCGGCCCTTTCAGCTCGATCATGTTGCCCTGCGGATCGTACAGATACAGCGAGGGGCCCTCGCCCTCCGCGCCGTAGCGCGAGCCGCTCTCGCCGACGCGCACGCCGTGCGCTTCGAGATGGGCGCGGATGGCCGCCTCGTCGTAGCCCTCCACCGCCAGGCAGATATGGTCCATGTTGTGGCCTTCCGCGCCGGGCGCCGCGCCGCCGAGGCGGCCCAGCTTGCCATCGATGCCGACCAGGTCGATCAGCGAGGCACCGGCGCGCAGCTGCACCAGGCCGATCGCCTCCTGCCGCCGCTCCACCGTGCAGCCGAGCACGCGGCAGTAGAAGTCTTCGAGCGCCGCGGGGTCGATGGCGCGCAGCACGATGTGGTCGAGCTGGCGCAGGCGGAACGGGGGATGGGGCATGGATGCACCTGAATGAGGGGATCCGGCAAACGCTACTCCGTCGCGCCGGGGGAACGCGCAAGTTTTCGTTAAAACCACCACGGCGCCAAGCTTCTGCCCCCTCTCCCCTGCGGGGAGAGGGCTGGGGTGAGGGGGGCCTACGGAGCGGTGAAGCGAGAGCACAAAAGCAAGCGACGCTTCGTCGATCTTCTTCCGCGAGCACCCGCCCCTCATCCGGCTGCAGCCACCTTCCTCGCTCCTCAGAGCCGCGCACATCCATGTGCGCTCCCCGCGTGCTCCCCGGAGGGGAGAAGGGACCACAGGTTGGGTATAATCGCCCCCTTAAGGCGCGGTGGGAGAAGCGGACATATCCGCTGCCGAAGGCGCAACGCCCGTAATCGCTCAGGCTCCCATACCACCGCCGCCGCGGAACAACTCTGGAGAGACCGGTTAGATCCGGCGCCGAAGGGGCACGAAGCGCGAGCTTCCAAACTCTCAGGCAAAAGGACAGAGGGGCGCCTGACGTGCGGCACGCACGTCCTGCCTGTATTCAGGCACTCCGGACGCCCCTGTCATGACCAAGCCCGCTTCCCCCTCCCTGCGCGACCTCGAGCACCACGAGGCTTTCATCGAGCGCCATATCGGCCCCAACGACGCCGAGATCGCGCACATGCTGCGCGCGATCGGCCACGACTCGCTGGAGTCGATGACCGACGCCATCGTGCCGGGCCAGATCAAGTCCGCCGCGCCGCTGGCCCTGCCGCCGGCCATGACCGAAGTGGAAGCGCTGGCGAAGATCCGCGCCATCGCCGGCAAGAACAAGGTGTTCCGCAGCTTCATCGGCCAGGGCTACTACGGCACGCACACGCCGAACGTCATCCTGCGCAACATCCTGGAGAACCCGGCGTGGTACACGGCGTATACGCCGTACCAGGCGGAGATCTCGCAGGGCCGCATGGAAGCGCTCATCAACTTCCAGACCATGGTGGCCGACCTCACCGGGATGGACATCTCCAACGCCTCGCTGCTGGACGAAGCCACTGCGGCGGGCGAGGCGATGACGCTGGCCAAGCGCTCGGCCAAATCCAAGAGCAACGTGTTCTTCGTCGCCGACGACGTGCACCCGCAGACGCTGGAAGTGCTGCGCACCCGCGCCGACGGCGTGGACATCGCGCTGCACGTCGGCCCGGCCGCGGACGCGGCCACCGTCGACAGCTTCGGCGTGCTGCTGCAGTACCCCAATACCTACGGCACCATCAACGACTACCGCGCCGCCGCCGAGGCCGTGCACGCGCGCGGCGCGCTGGTGGCGGTAGCCACCGACCTGCTCGCGCTCACCCTCATTGCCTCGCCCGGCAGCTGGGGCGCGGACATCGTCATCGGCAACAGCCAGCGCTTCGGCGTGCCGTTCGGCTTCGGCGGCCCGCACGCCGCGTACCTGGCCTGCCGCGACGCCTACAAGCGCTCCATGCCGGGCCGCCTGATCGGCGTGTCGGTGGACGCCGAAGGCAAGCCGGCCTACCGCCTGACCCTGCAGACCCGCGAGCAGCACATCCGCCGCGAGAAGGCCACTTCCAACATCTGTACCGCGCAGGTGCTGCTGGCGGTGATGGCCAGCATGTACGCCGTGTACCACGGCCCTGACGGCCTGCGGCGCATCGCGCGCCGCACGCATCGCCTGGCGGCCATCCTGGCGGCGACGCTGCGCAAGGCCGGCCTCGACGTGGGCGGCGATTTCTTCGACACGCTGCGCATCACCGGCGTCGACGCCGACGCCATCCACGCCAAGGCCGCCAGCAAGGGCCTCAACCTGCGCCAGATCCACGGCCAGTGCGTGGGCATCAGCCTGGACGAGACCACCACCCGCGCCGACGTGCAGGCGCTGGCCGCGCTGTTCGGTGCGGAGCTTGGCGACATCGACGAAGCCGACACCGCCACCGGCGACGCGCTGCCCGCCGCCCTGCTGCGCCAGAACGCCTTCCTGCAGCACCCGGTGTTCAACACCCACCACAGCGAGCACGAACTGCTGCGCTACATGCGCTCGCTGGCCGACAAGGACCTGGCGATGGATCGCACCATGATCCCGCTCGGCTCCTGCACCATGAAGCTCAACGCCACCGCCGAGATGATCCCGGTGACCTGGCCGGAATTCGGCAATATCCACCCGCTGGCGCCGGCCGAGCAGACCCAGGGCTACAAGCAGCTGATCGACGAGCTGGAAGCCATGCTGGTGGAGTGCACCGGCTACGACGCGGTAAGCCTGCAGCCGAACTCCGGCGCGCAGGGCGAATACGCCGGCCTGCTGGCGATCCGCGCCTATCACCGCTCGCGCGGCGACGACCACCGCGACGTGTGCCTGATCCCCGAATCCGCGCATGGCACCAACCCGGCTTCCGCGCAGATGTGCGGCATGACCGTGGTGGTCACCAAGTGCGACGCCAACGGCAACGTGGACCTGGAAGACATCCGCGCCAAGGCCGAGAAGTACAGCGAGCGCCTGGCCGCGCTGATGATCACCTACCCGTCCACGCACGGCGTGTTCGAGGAAGACGTGGTCGCCATCTGCGAGATCGTGCACAAGCACGGCGGCCAGGTGTACACCGACGGCGCCAACATGAATGCGCTGGTCGGCCTGGCCAAGCCGGGCAAGTGGGGTTCGGACGTCTCGCACCTCAACCTGCACAAGACCTTCTGCATCCCGCACGGCGGCGGCGGCCCGGGCGTGGGGCCCTGCGCGGTGAAGTCGCACCTGGCGCCGTTCCTGCCGCGCACGCTCGGCGGCGAAGGCACGGTGGGCATGGTCTCGGCGGCCAGCTTCGGCTCGGCCTCGATCCTGCCGATCAGCTGGATGTACATCGCCATGATGGGCCAGCAGGGCCTGCGCAAGGCGACCCAGGTGGCCCTGCTCAATGCCAACTACATCGCCAAGCGCCTGGCCGCGCACTACGAGACGCTGTACACCGGCCGCAACGGGCTGGTGGCGCACGAGTGCATCCTGGACCTGCGCCCGCTCAAGGACGCCACCGGCATCAGCGCCGAGGACGTGGCCAAGCGCCTGATCGACTTCGGCTTCCACGCGCCGACGCTGAGCTTCCCGGTGGCCGGCACGCTGATGGTGGAGCCGACCGAGAGCGAATCGCAGCACGAGCTGGACCGCTTCATCGACGCCATGATCCAGATCCGCGAAGAGATCCGCGCGATCGAGGACGGCCGCCTGGACCGCGAGGACAACCCGCTCAAGCACGCCCCGCACACCGCCGACGCGGTGGCCGGCAGCGAGTGGGCCCACGCCTACCCGCGCGAGCTGGCGGTGTTCCCGCTGCCCAGCCTGCGCCTGCAGAAGTACTGGCCGCCGGTGGCGCGCGTGGACAACGTCTACGGCGACAAGAACGTGATGTGCGCGTGCATCCCGGTGGACGCGTACAAGGAAGAAGCCGAGGCGTAAGCCGCCGGTTTCACCCCCGCATGCCGCGACAGGCCCCGCCATGGCGGGGCCTGTTTCGTTCCGGGGGAATGACTTTCGGGCTCTTGCCATCGGCGGGGGCGGCTGCTCTGATCGCCCACGTCCTTCGCAGGTCGGGATGAGCGCCAGCGAGCCCCGACATCGCGAACCGGATACGCCAGCGTCGGGGTTCGCTCACGCTCACCCCGACCTACGCCGATCGTATCGACCGCGCCGTAGCCAAGGGAGCCGACATGCCGCATCCATTCGCTCGTTCGCTCGCCCTCGCCGCCCTTTTCTCTCTCTTGTCAGCGCACGCCGCGGCGCAGACCCCGCCCACCGCCGAGCAGGGCAGCTTCGTGCTGCACAAGTTCGCGCAGGCGATCGGCAAGGAGAGCTACACGATCTCCAACGATCAGGGCCGCCTGCTGCTGCGTTCGGATTTCAGCTTCAAGGACCGCGGCACCGAGGTGCCGCTGAAGACCGAGTTCACCGCGGCCGACGCCACGCATCCGTTGACGCTGAAGAGCGACGGACAGTCTTCGCGCGAATCGCCGATGCACGACAGCTTCACCCTGGACGCCAAGAGCGGCAAGGTGACCCTGCTGCGCGCCGGCAAGACCACGCAGCATCCGGTCACCGACAACACCTTCCTGGTGGACGGCTATTCACCGGTGGCGATGCAGCAGATGCTGCTGCGCTACTGGCTGGCGAAGGGCAAGCCCGCGCGTATCGCCGTACCGCCGGACGGACAGGTCAGCATCCAGCCGGCCGGCTCGCTGGAGATCCAGGCCGGCGGCAAGCCGGTGAGGCTGCAGGGCTATGTGATCAGCGGCCTCGTCTGGGGCAACGAGACCGCCTGGCTGGACGAGCAGCAGAAGCTCGCCGCGGTGGTCACCACCGACAGCGAGTTCGATCACTTCGAGGCCGTGCGCGAAGGCTACGAGGACTCCCTGCCCGCCTTCATTCAGCACGCCGCCGGCAACAACCTGCAGGCGCTGGCCGGACTCACCGAGAAGGCAAAGCGCCCCGCCTCGAAGAAACTGGTCGTCACCCACGTCACCCTGATCGACGGCACCGGCGCGGCGGCGCGGCGCAACGCCTCCGTCTATGTGGAAGACGGGCGCATCGTGCGCATCGACACCAGCGGCGCCGCGCCACCGGCGGAGCCTGGCCTGGACGTGCTCGATGGCAGCGGCAAGTTCCTGATCCCCGGCCTGTGGGACATGCACGCGCACTACGAACAGGTGGAATGGGGTCCGATCTACCTGGCCGCCGGCGTCACCACCGTGCGCGACTGCGGCAACGAATTCGACTTCATCACTACCGTGCGCGACGCGATCCAGTCCGGCCGCGGCATCGGCCCGCGCCTGCTGATCGCCGGCATCGTCGACGGCAGCGGCCCGATCGCATTGGGGGCGATCACCGCCGACACGCCCGAGCAGGCGCGCGCGGTGGTGCGGCGCTACAAGGAGGCCGGCGCGATCCAAATCAAGATCTACAGCAGCATGAAACCCGAACTGGTGCCGGTGATCGCCGCCGAAGCGCACAAGCTCGGCCTTACCGTGACCGGCCACGTGCCCCAGGGCATGACCAGCGCGCAGGCCGTGGAAGCCGGCTACGACAGCATCAACCACATTCATTTCGTGATGCGCGATCTGCTCGGCGTCCAGCGCGGGCAGCCGCTGCCGCCGCTGGATTTCAAGACGCCCGGCGCACGCCGGCAGCTGGCGCTGTTCAAGCAGCACCACACCGTGTTCGACGACACCATCGCCCTGTTCGAACTGTTCGACCGCCCCAGCACCACGCCGCTGCGCTCGATCGAGCCCGGCATCGACCACGTCGCCGCGCCGCTGGCCGCCGCCTTGAATGCGACGGGTGCGGCGCCGGACCACACCGAGGATTCGATCAAGCGGTATCAGTACATGCTCGCCACCTTGCGCGAACTGCACCGCCAGGGCCTGACCATCGTGGCCGGCACCGACCAGGGCATCCCCGGCTATTCGCTGCACCGCGAGCTGGAGATCTACGTGCAGGCCGGCTTCACTCCGATGGAAGCGCTGCAGGCGGCGACCAGCGTGCCGGCGAAGGTGCTTGGCCTGGATAAGGAGGTCGGCACCCTGCAGGTCGGCAAACGCGCCGACATGCTGCTGCTCGACGCCGACCCGCTGGCGGACATCCACAATACGCGGCGCATTGCCAAGACTATCGCCAATGGCAGCGTGTATGACCCCGCGCCGCTGTGGGAGTCGGTGGGCTTCAAGCCCTGAACTTGGGTTCCGGCGTAGGCCGGGGTTCTTTTTGCGGTGTCGCTCGGTTTTTGCGTTATCGCGATTTGGCCGCTTATGCAGCGGGCATTTCGGACGCCTGCCGGCGCCCGAGTCACTTTCTCTTTGCTGGCTCAAAGAGAAAGTAACCAAAGAGAAATAGCCTTAGAGCAACGGCTCGCGACGCGACTAGAAGGAGCAGTGGGCGTCTGCGGTAACCTGATTAACCTGGGTCTACACGAAACATCAGTGCGTTTACGTAACGCGTGCTTCAACGTGCCGTGGCCGAGAGGATGTTCAGTGACTGAGGCCAGCTTTTAGGCTTAGCCCTGTTCGTCGCGTAAGCGCACGGCGTAGGTTGGGGTGAGCCGCAGGCGAACCCCAACACCCGCACCTTCCCCCGCCTCGCCACGTTGGGGTTCGCCTGCGGCTCACCCCAACCTACGCCGGCAAGATTTGACGTTGCGCTCCGCCCGCCCCCTCACCCTGCCCTCTCCCCGGAGGGGAGAGGGGGAAAGCGTGAGGTAGGCAGGGACGAAGAGCCAAAGCTGGCCCCGGTTCTTGAATGTCCTCTCGGCCACGGCACGTTGAAGGACGCGTTACGAAACCGCACTGCCGTTTCGTGTAGACCCAGGTTAATCAGGCTACCGCAGCCGCCCACCGCTCCTTCTAGTCGCGTCGCGAGCCTTTGACTTGAGGCCATTCTCTCTTTGGTTACTTTCTCTTTGGGCCAGCAAAGAGAAAGTAACTCGGGCGCCGGCAGGCGTCCGAAATGCCCGCTGCATAAGCGGCCAAGTCGCGACAACCGCACCTAGTCGCTACTGGATCCCGGCCTACGCCGGGATGACGAGTAGGAGTGGCCACGCCAGGATCACGAGCGCCCCACATCTCGCCAACACAAAAAAGAGGCCCGCTTACGCGGGCCCCAAAACCAAAACCATCCAAATAACCGTTACGCCCCGTGCGCCTTCAGCCACGCATCGATCGCGGGCAACCGCTCACCCTTCACCTTGACGCGATACTCAATATTCGCCACCGCCGTATCCGCATCCCGACGCGACCCCGCCGCCACATACTTCTCCGCGTAAGCCTTCACCTTGGCGATCATCGAAGGATCCAGCGACCGCGAAGCCAGCTGCGGGTAATAGCGGCTGCTTGCGCTGGAATCCACCTTCTTGTCCACCTCGGCCTTGTGCGCCACGGCGAAATCGAACGCCAGCTCCGGATGCTGCCCGGACACCACGCTGATCATGCTGGCGCTGTTGGTGGCGCCGGGCTCGTCGGTCAGCGCCAGGTCCAGCGCCTTCTGCGCCAGCGCCTTGTCGCGGCTGATCGACAGCAGCGTGTACAGCTGGTCCTTCACCAGCGGGGTCTTCTCGGCCTTGGCCATGGCGTGCAGGCGGTCCCAGGTGGCGGCGTCCGCGTTGCGGGCGACCACGCCCAGGATGGTGCGGCGCAGGGCGGCCGGCATCGCCTTGGGATCCTTGTCCTGCGCATCGAAGCGGCGCTGCGCTTCCTTGAGCACGGCCGGATCGCCGAGGTTGCCGAGCGTGCCGATCAGTTCCATGCGCTGGATCTTGACCGGATCGGCCTCGCCTTCCTTCGGCTCCCAGCCGACCTTGGCGAACACCGGCGCCAGCTTGGCCACGGCGAACTTGCGGAACGCGGCCTGGCGCGCGGCATCGCCCTGGTAATAGCCGTCCAGACCGCTGAGGTCACCGGCGATATCGCCCCAGATCTGCGGATCGGCATCGGCCGGCGTCGCCTGCACCAGGTCGAGGAAGTCCGAGGACGGACGCTTGCCGGCCATGCCCAGCGCCCAGGTGTCGCCCAGCGTACCGAGCTGGTCGATCGGCTGCAGTTTGGCGAAGTTGTCCTTCAGCGCGGCGAACTGCTCGGCGCCGTACAGCGTGCGGTAGTAGCCGCTCTGGCCGGCGTTGACCACCACCGGGCCGCAGCCGGGCACTTCCAGCGTGGCCTTGCCGCCGGTCACCAGCGTGCGTGCGGGGGCCCCGCCGACGGTCTGCGCGATCACCGGCACGCGCCAGGACAGCGGCTTCTTGTCGGGGCGGTCGCGGGTGAATTCGCCCTGGCTCAGCTTCAGCGTGGTCTGGCCGCCGGCGCAGCTGGCGGAGTCGACGGTAATGAGCGGAATGCCCGGCTGCAGGGTGAAGTCGTGCGCGACGTCGGAGATCGGCTTCTTCGAAGCCTGCTCCACCGCGCGCCACAGATCGTCGGACACCGTGTTGCCGTAGGCGTGCTGCTTCATGTACAGGCGCACGCCGTCGCGCCATGCGTCGGAACCGACGTAGCCCTCGAGCATGCCGATCACCGCCTGGCCCTTGGAATAGGTGATGGCATCGAAGGCCTGGCTGGCCTGCTCCACCGTCTCCACGTGCTGCACGATCGGATGCGTGGTGGCGATGGCGTCGCGATTCATCGCGCCTTCGCGCACATTGACCTGTTCCAGCTTGGTGTTCCATTCCGGATGCAGCTTCTCGGTGGTGCGCGCTTCCATCCACGAGGCGAAGCCTTCGTTGAGCCACAGGTCGTCCCACCAGCGCATGGTGACCAGGTCGCCGAACCACTGGTGCGCCATCTCGTGCGCCTGCACCGAGAACACGTTCTGCTTGTCGGCCTGGGTGGAGATGGTGGGGTCCAGCAGCAGCACGTATTCGAAGGTGTAGATCGCGCCCCAGTTTTCCATCGCGCCGAAGAACTGGCTGCGGCCCGGCGAGGCGATGTTGTCCAGCTTGGGCAGCGGATACGGCGTGCCGAAGTAGTCGTTGTACTCGGCCAGGATGGTCTTGGCCGAATCCAGCGCGAAGTTGGCCTGCGACAGCATGCCCTTCTGCGTGACCACGCCGACCTCGGTCTTGCCGGCCATCGCGGTGGCGCGCTCGAATTCGCCCACGCCGAAGAACAGCAGGTAGGTGGACATCTTCGGCGAGGGCTGGAACTGGATCGTCACCAGGCCGTTGCCGGCGTCGCTCTTCTTCGCCACCGGCATGTTGCTCACCGCCATGTCATCCGCCGGAACCGTGGCGGTGAGGCTGAAGGTGGCCTTGTAGTTCGGCTCGTCCCAGGACGGGATGAAGCGGCGGGCGTCGGAGTTCTCGAACTGCGTGTACAGCGCGCGCTTCTTGCCGGCCTTGGTGTCGTAGTCGATGGCGAACAGGCCGTTGGCCTGGGTGCCGATCTTGCCGGTATAGGTCATCGCCAGCGTGTAGCTGCCCTTGGGCAGCGGCTTGTCGAAGCTGAAGGTGGCGGTCTGCTTGTCTTCGTCCACGGCCACCTTGGCCGCCTGCGCCTTGCCGCCGGCCGCGGCCAGGGTGACTTCGGAGAAGCTCATGCCCATCGCGTTGAGGGTGATGCTGCTGGTCGGCTCCAGCACGTCCACCTTGATGGCGACCTTGCCGTCGAAGCTCAGCTTGTCCGCGTGCGGCGTCACCGCCACGTCGTAATGCGTGGGGCGCACGTTGCGCGGCAGCTGGGTGGTGGTCTGCTCGACGGCGTGCTTGGCCGCGGGGACGGCGGCGACAGCGCTCATGGAAGCGCTTGCGAGCGCCAGGACGATCGCGGAAACCAGGGTGGAACGGCGCATGTCAGCTCCTTGGGAAAGGCGTGGGGTCCGGCGGGTGCCGGCGAGGCATTCGGGAGGCGGCCGGCGAAGCTCCCCTTCTACGGCACGTCCCCATGATGGTCGCCGGCCATGCCGGGCGGGAGCACGGCCCGGAAGTCATGGCGGGGTGCGGCGATGCTCGCGGGAGGGGCCGTCGGCAAAAAACGCGCGGCCACTGAAAAATCAACTTAGCGCGGGCTTAGCAAATACTTAGGCGGAGTTTGCGCGAAGCATTCGAATAAATAAGCGCCGTGCGCCATATCGCTATTCTTGAAACGCAATTAATTGCCCATCTAAAACGATTACGCAAAAAATCCATGCACACCGCTTTCACCGGCCACGAAAGCTTCGCGCAACCCTGAAAACAGGCCGGCGTGCGCAACCGCGCCACGACTGGCGCGCCACCGCAATGAAAATAGCTTTGCGAAGCATTATCTGCGCAAGAAACCCGCGCACGAACTTGCGCAATTTCACGGAAATTAATCGCAACAAAAAGCCGGCAAAAATGCCCTGAAAATCCAATTGACCGGTGCTCCGCCGGTATTTATATCGTCGTCAATTCGCCGGCCCGGGGAGGGGTTGACGAATATCCCGGTGGAGGCGCCGCTGTGGCACGCGTCGGCTCGCCGCGCCAGGGGAAGCGGACCGGGATCCGCGGGGAGCAAGGCCGAAACCAGGTCCGGCCCAAGCCGGGCATCCACTTGTGCATGGGGTCCGCGCGGCCGCATCGGGCGCGCTTGTCCCCAGAAATCTCAACCGGGGAGTCATTCATGAAGACGTGTTCCATCGCAGTGACCGCCATGACCGCGCTGCTCGCCCTGAGCGGCGGCGCCATCGCGGCCGGCGGCAGTCCCGCCGCGGCTGGCCAGGCCGCCAGCAGCCAGGTCGCCAATCCTTACGCGCCCAACTACGACCACCCATACCGCCACGGCGCCGTGCCGACACGCGAAGCGCACGCGCAGATGAAGCAATGGGCGGCCTTCCATCTGGCCACGCCCGCGGCCACCGGCACGCAGACGCTGAGCTACGGCGGCGGCATCGACGGCATCGGTGTCACCAGCGGTACGCCCAAGGTCTACCTGGTGGTGTACGGCAGCCAGTGGGGCACCGCCGGCACCGACGCCAACGGCAACATGACCTTGTCCGGCGACTCCGCCGGCGCCGTGCCCTACCTGCAGCAGATGTTCAAGGGACTGGGCACCAACGGCGAGCTGTGGTCCGGCGTGATGACGCAGTACTGCGACGGCGCCGGCGTGTCCTCCGGCGCCACCGCCTGTCCCACCGGCGCCTCGTATGTCGGCTATCCCACCGGCGGCGCCACCCTCGCCGGCGTGTGGTACGACAACTCGGCAGCTTCGCCGAGCAATGCCACCGCCGCGCAGCTCGGCCAGGAAGCGGTGAAGGCCGCGGGCCACTTCGGCAATACCACCGCCGCATCCAACCGCTATGTGCAATACGTGATCCTGTCGCCCACCGGCACGCATCCGGACGGCTTCAACACGTCCAGCGGCCAATTCTGCGCGTGGCACGACTACAACGGCGACGTGGGCGTGAGCTCCTCATACGGCGACATCGCGTTCACCAACATGCCCTATGTGCTCGACATGGGTTCCAGCTGCGGACAGAACTTCGTCAACAGCGGCAGCGCCGGCAATCTCGACGGCTTCTCGCTGGTGAACGGCCACGAATACGCCGAGACCATCAGCGACCAGAACCCG
Source organism: Dyella marensis (assembly GCF_049532885.1). NCBI lineage: Bacteria > Pseudomonadati > Pseudomonadota > Gammaproteobacteria > Lysobacterales > Rhodanobacteraceae > Dyella > Dyella marensis. Next base: position 1,498,898 of record NZ_CP064029.1, on the reverse strand, counting down.
GCCGGCGGCTGGACCAACCACACCGGCTCCAGCTACAACGGCCAGGAAAACGCGGACGAATGCGCGTGGCTCAGCTCCGGCCAGGGCGCCAGCGCGAACGTGGCGATGAGCACCGGCAACTTCGCCATGCAGAGCACCTGGTCCAACGACACCAATCGCTGCGACCTGGCGCATCCGGTAGTCGGCGGCGGCGGTGGCGGCGGCACACCCACGGCCAACTTCAGCTACACCACCAACGGCCTGACCGCGAACTTCACCGACAGCTCCACCGACAGCGGCGGCAGCATCACCGCGCACGCGTGGACCTTCGGCGACGGCGGCACCTCCAGCGCCACCAACCCGAGCCACACCTACGCGGCCAACGGCACCTACAGCGTGACCGAGACGGTGACCGACGGCGGCAGCGGCAAGACCAGCAGCAAGACGGCATCGGTGGCGGTGTCCAGCGGCGGTGGCGGCGGCAGCCAGCTGATCGTCAACCCCGGCTTCGAGACCGGCACGGCTTCGCCGTGGTCGATGAGCTCCGGCGTGCTGTGCAGCAACTCCAGCTGCAGCGGCGAAACCGCGCATGGCGGCACCTGGTTCGCGTGGCTGGACGGCTATGGCAGCAGCCACACCGACACCGTCTCGCAGAGCGTGGCCATTCCCAGCGGCAAGACCAGCGCGACACTGACGTTCTACCTGCACATCGACACCGCCGAGACCACCACCACCACGGCGTACGACAAGCTGACGGTGCAGGTGCTCAACAGCAGCGGCACCGTGCTGAAGACGCTGGCGACGTACTCCAACCTCAACAAAGCGTCGGGCTATACGCAGCGTTCGTTCGACCTGAGCGCGTACATCGGCCAGACCGTGACCATCAAGTTCACGGGCACCGAGGACAGCTCGCTGCAGACCTCGTTCGTGCTGGACGACGTCAACCTCAACGTGCAGTAAGACGCAGCATCGAGGCGTAAACGCAACGGGCCCGGTCGCCGACCGGGCCCGTTCTGCGTTCGCGGCCACGCACATCGAAGCGGGCTAGGTCTTGTCTGACTTTACGGTCAAACCGGCATACGGCCGCTCGCACCGGCCGTAATCTGGCCTTCGGTCCCGGTCACGCCAGCCCCTTCGCCACACGATCGCCAGCGGGAGCCGGGTACAAGCCCAGACAATTTCGTTTATTTCGTATGTTGCGTTTATTTCGATTTTGGAGGAGCATCTGCCATGAACGTAGTCAGGATCGACCGCTGGAGAGCTCCCATGACCGTGCCGCGCCAGGATATCCCCTCGCTGCCACCCACCCCCGAAGAAGCCGAAGCCGCCCGCGCCAGCGGCCGCCTGCTGGCCGCCTACCTCGGCGACGGCGGCAACGGACGCATCAAGGTCATCGACGGCGACGCCACCATCGACGTGCCGGTCAGCGCCCTGCGCATGCTGGTGGAAATCCTCGCCAACATGGCCGAGGGCAAGGCGGTCAGCATCATTCCGGTGAAGGCTGAGCTGACCACCCAGCAGGCGGCCGACTTCCTCAACGTGTCCCGGCCGCATCTGGTCTCGCTGCTCGAAGCCGGCGACATCGCCTTCCACAAGACCGGCACGCATCGGCGCATCTACGCCAGCGACCTGCTGGCCTATCGGCACAAGCGCGATGCGGTGAGCAGGAACGCCCTCGACGAGCTGGCCGCGCAGGCGCAAGAGCTGGGCCTTGGATACTGACTGTGCCCTTTCCGGTGATTTACGACGCCTGCGTGCTGTACCCGGCACCCTTGCGCGACCTGCTCATGCGCCTGGCGCTTACCGGCCTGTTCCGCGCCCACTGGACCGAGCGCATCCATCACGAATGGATGCGCTCGGTGCTGGCCAGGCGTCCGGAGCTGAAGCCGGAAGCGCTGCAGCGCACGCGCGAGCTGATGGACTCAGCCGTGCCCGACTGCCTGGTCGCGGGCTACGAACAGCTCGAGGCAGGCCTGGCGCTTAAAGACCCGGACGACCGCCACGTGCTGGCCGCGGCCATCCGATGCCATGCCGGCGTGATCGTCACGTTCAACCTCAGGGACTTTCCGCAGCACGCGCTCGAACCCTTCCACATCGAAGCGCAGCATCCCGACGAATTCATCCATCACCTGTTCGACCTGCAGCGCGGCAGCGTCTGCGCGGCGGTCAAAGCTCAACGCGAAGCACTGAAGAACCCGCCGAGAACCGTCGAGGAATGCCTGGCGACGCTGCTGGCGCAGGGGCTGCCCACCACCGTGGCGGCGCTGCGCCCGATGACGGGCTTGCTGTAAGCACGCGCAGCGGCTTACTCCCTCCCTGCCCGCAGCACCGCCAGGCCAAGCGCCGCGAACGGCGCCAGCACGGCCTCTGCCGTATCGCCCTCCACCACCAGGGTCTGCGCGGCCTGCACCGGCGCGATCACATACGGCGAGGCCGCGTGCAGTTTCTCCGCCGAAGCGAGCACCACCACTTCGGCCGCGCGTTCGATCAGCGCACGCTTCACGCTGGCTTCCTCGAAATCGCCGGTGCTCAGGCCAGCGGTGGGATGCACGCCGGTGACGCCCATGAAGTACAGGTCGACGCGCACGCGCGCGATCGCCTCCATCGCCGCGGCGCCCACCGCCACCACCGAATGCTTGAACAGGCGTCCGCCGATCAGCACCACCTCGATGCCGGCGTGATCCACCAGTTCCACCGCGATGCTGGGACTGTGCGTGACCACCGTGGCGCGCAGCGCCTGCGGCAGGCTGCGGGCGAGCTGCACGCAGGTGGTGCCGCCGTCGATGAAGACCACCTGCCCGGGCAGCACCATCTGCGCCGCGCGGTGCGCGATGGCGGATTTCGCCTCCGGGCCGATGTGCTGGCGATGGGCGAAGTCCGCCATCGCCGGCGAGGCTGGCAGCGCGCCGCCGTGCACGCGTTGCAGCAGGCCTTCGGCGGCCAGCTCGCGCAGGTCGCGGCGCACGGTGTCTTCGGACACCCCGAAGGTTTCGCTCATCGCTTTGGCGACGACCTGCCCGTCCCGTTGCAGGGCCGCGAGGATGGCTTGCTTGCGCTGGCTGGTCAGCATAGCATTTGCACGAATTTAATTGACTTTGCACGAAACTGCACGATACGGTAGCCAGCGTCCCCTGTCCAGCTGGATTCCCCCATGTCCACCACCCCCGACCGGGTCCGCGTGATCGACAGCCAGGTGCTGTCGAACGACTGGTACCTGCTCAAGAAGACCATTTACGACTTCCGCCGCGCCGACGGCAGCTGGCAGCGCCAGCAGCGCGAGACCTACGACCGCGGCAACGGCGCCGCCCTGCTGCTGTACCAGCGCGAGACGCGGAGCGTGGTGCTGGTGCGGCAATTCCGCTTCCCCTGCTTCGTCAACGGCCACGACGGCATGCTGATCGAAGCACCCGCCGGCCTGCTCGACCAGGCCACACCCGAGCAGCGCATCCGCGCCGAAGCGGAGGAAGAGACCGGCTACCGCGTCGGCGAAGTGCGCAAGGTGTTCGAGGCTTTCATGAGTCCCGGCTCGGTCACCGAGAAGCTGCATTTCTTCGTCGCCGAATACGACGCCTCGCAGAAGGTGGGCGACGGCGGCGGGCTGCCCGGCGAAGGCGAGGACATCGAAGTGCTGGAGCTGCCGTTCGACGACGCCATGGCCATGCTCCGCCGCGGTGAGATCGTCGACGGCAAGACCATCATGCTGCTGCAGTACGCGGCGATGCATGTATTCGGGACTTGAGCGAACGCGGCGCGAAAAAAAAGCAGGGTCGCCGTAGCGGCCCTGCTTCTGCCGGAATAGGTCCGTCGCGCGTGGGTGGCATCGCTCGGGTAACGATGCCCGCGTGACGGAGGGGAGAAACCATGCGCGAGCCAAGAGCACAGACGCACTCCGGCCCGCTGACCATCTCCGGCCGCCTGGAGCCGACCATGGCTGCGCGCAACCTTAGGTTGCGATCGATGCCTCGACTTATATCCAGCTCACAAAGCGGCCAAGAACCGGCGCGGTGGGGCTTGCAATGGTTGTGATTGTGCAGGGGCGCACATCCGGTTCACGCGCTGGATCGCATCGGTCTTCACGGCGCCTTACCGCGCGCTGCGCAGAACACGCAGGCTATACGGATAGGCGCAGCGTCCGTTCGTCATCTGTCGCGCCACGCCTTGACCCGTACGCCGGACTGATAGCTGTCGCCCACGCCCGGCTCCGGCAGCTCGCCATCCGGATCGACCGCACGCCCAAGCATCTGACTGCCCGCATCGTCGTCGAACGAGCGATGCGCCCTCGCCTGCCCCGTGCCGCTGCGCCGGCCGACACCGCCCTCCGGGGCGATCGCACGCTCCGGTGGCGTCGCCGCGCTCGCCGTGGACGACTCACCGTCACCGCCGGTCGAGCCCGACTCGTCTTCGTCCTCGTCTTCGCGCGGCAGCTGCTTGGTGGGCAATTCGCCTCCCTGCTTCGGCTCGTCCTCGGGGGCGGTATCGCGGCGGGGATGCTTGTTGTCTGCGTTGGCCATGGCATGCGCTCCTGCTGCGGAGGGCTCATGGTCCAACCTGGATGATCAGCACGGCGTGGAAGCGGCGTGGTGATTGCGGAACGGCACAGTGAACGCGCTGCTTGAGTCCATAAAAAAAGCCCCGCATTGGCGGGGCTTTCTTCGTGTCGGGCAAGCACGCCCGATCAGGCAAACGGATCATCCAGCACAATCGTGTCGTCACGATCCGCACCCGTCGCCACGATCGCCAGGCGGCAACCGGAAAGCTCTTCCACCGCGCGCAGGTAAGCACGCGCCGCGGCCGGCAGCTTGTTCCAGTCGCGGATGCCGGCGGTGGATTCTTCCCAACCCGGGAATTCCAGATACACCGGCTTGCATTCCGCCCAGCCGTCCGCGTCCAGCGGGGCCAGCTCGCGGCGCTTGCCGCGGTATTCGTAGGCGATGCAGACCTTGATGCTGGGCAGGCCGTCGAGCACGTCGAGCTTGGTGATGGCCAGGCCGTTGATGCCGTTGATCTGCACCGCGCGCTTGAGCGCCACCAGGTCGATCCAGCCGCAGCGGCGCGGACGGCCGGTGCTGGCGCCGAACTCGTTGCCGACCTTGCGCAGGCGCTCGCCCATCTCGTCGTGCAGCTCGGTGGGGAACGGACCGCCGCCGACGCGCGTCGCATAGGCCTTGCAGATGCCCAGCACGTAGTCGATGTCGCCCGCGCCCACGCCGGTGCCGGCCAGCGCGCCGCCGACCGTGGTGTTGGACGAGGTGACGTAGGGATAGGTGCCGTGGTCAATATCCAGCAGCGCGCCCTGGGCGCCTTCATACAGGATGTGGCCGCCTTCCTTGCGCACGTCGTGCAGGATGGTGGCGACGTCGTCGACCATCGGGCGGATGAACTCGCCATAGGCCAGCGCGTCATCCAGCACCTGCTGGTAGTCGACCGCCTCGGCCTTCAGCCACTGGGTGAGGATGAAGTTGTGGTACTCGACCGCGGTCTTCACCTTCTCCGGCAGCTCGTGCGGATACATCAGGTCGGCCACGCGGATGGAGCGGCGGGCGACCTTGTCCTCGTAGGCCGGGCCGATGCCGCGGCCGGTGGTGCCGATCGCGCTCTTGCCGGCGGCGGCTTCGCGCGCCTTATCCACGGCGATGTGGTACGGCATGATCAGCGGGGTGGCCGGGCTGATCTTCAGGCGCGAGCGCACTTCCACGCCCTGCGCTTCCAGTTCCTCGATCTCGGTCTTCAGCGCCTGCGGCGACAGCACCACGCCGTTGCCGATCAGGCAGAGCGCGTCGTCGCGCAGGATGCCGGACGGAATCAGGTGCAGCACGGTCTTCTTGCCGCCGATGACCAGCGTGTGGCCGGCATTGTGGCCGCCCTGGAAGCGTGCGACCGCCCGCACCTGCTCGGTCAGCAGGTCGACGATCTTGCCCTTGCCTTCGTCGCCCCATTGCGCGCCGAGGATTACGACTGACTTGCCCATGATCTTTCTCGCTCGTAGGTCGTGGCCCCATCGGGGGGCCGGAGGATGTTGAATCGAAAACGTTGCAGGCAACCGCGCGTCAATGCACCAGCTGCAGGAACAGCAGCCCGGCCGCCATGACCACCGCGCCGCAGATGCGCAGGCTCCGCGGCTCCATCTTCAGCGCCTCGCGCACCATGCTCTGCCAGCCGCGCGGCGAGGCGAACAGCACCAGTCCCTCGATCACCAGGACCAGGCACAGCGCGGCGGCGAGGTCGTGCGACATGCCCGGCTGCCTCAGCGCTTGCTCGCGCCGTCGTTGAAATACTTCAGGAACTCCGAATCCGGCTTCAGCACCAGCACGCCCTTGCCGTCGTCGAACGACTTACGGTACGCGCCGAGGCTGCGGTAGAAGGCGAAGAATTCCGGATCCTGCCCGTAGGCCTGCGCGTAGATCGCCGCGGCCTGCGCGTCGCCTTCGCCGCGGATCTTGGCCGCGTCGCGCTCGGCTTCGGCGCGGATCACCTGGCCCTGGCGGTCGGCGTCGGCCTGGATGGTTTCGGCGGCCTGGCGGCCGGTGGAGCGCAATTCGTTGGCCAGCTGCAGGCGCTCGGCGCGCATGCGCTTGTACACCGACTCGCTCACTTCGTCCGGCAGGTCGATGCGCTTGATGCGCACGTCGACCACGGCGATGCCGAGGCTCTTGCGCGCGGTGGCGTCGGTCTGCTTGCGCACGCGCTCGGTGATGTCCTTGCGGCCGCCAGCGATCAGTTCCTGCAGGGTGCGGCCGTTGAACTCGAAGCGCAGGGCGTCTTTCACGATCGGCGACAGGCGGTTGGCGGCCTGCAGCTCGGCGCCGGCGGTGGCGCGGTAATAGGCGGCGTTGTCGGCGATGCGCCACTTCACGTAGAAGTCGACGTTGACGCTCTTCTTCTCGGAGGTGAAGTAGCGCTCCGGCTGCGCCTCCAGGGTGAGGATGCGGTTGTCGAACAGGAGGGCCTGCTGGATCAGCGGCAGCTTGAAGTGCAGGCCGGGCGTGTCGCCCGTGCGCACGATGCGGCCGAACTGCAGCACCAGCGCGCTCTGCCCTTCGTGCACCACGTAGGCGCTGTTGAAACCGAGCAGGACGGCGATGACGACGATGATGCCGGCGAGGAATTTCATCACTGCTTCTCCTTGCCCGAGTCGGCGGCCGGCGCCACCGTGCCCACGCCCGGCAGGTCGCGCACGGCGGCGCGGTCCAGCGGCAGGTAGATCATGTTGCGGCCGCCGGTGCCGTCCAGCACCTTGGGATTGTTGGACATCACGTCCTCGACGGTTTCCAGCCACAGGCGGCGGCGGGTCACTTCGGGCGCGCCGCGGTATTCCTTGAGGATGAGGTTGAAGCGGTCGGCGTCGCCGGTGGCGCGCGCCACGCGCTCGGCCGAGTAGCCCTGCGCCTGGGCCGCGATGCGCGAGGCTTCGCCGCGTGCTTCGGGCACCACCTTGCTGGCGTAGGCGCGGGCGTTGTTCTCGGTGCCCTGCTTGTCTTCGCGCGCGGCGTTGACGTCGTCGAAGGCGTCCTTCACTTCCTGCGGCGGCGACACGTTCTGGAAGCTCACGTCGGTGACGGCGAGGCCGGCGTCGTAGCTGTCCAGGGTGGCCTGGAGGATCTCGCGGGTCTGCTGCTGCAGCGTGTCGCGCGTCTGCGCGGCGGCGGCGGCCTGGGTCACCGCGGCCTGCGCGGCGGCGACCGGCGCGGCCGCGGTGGACGGCGCGGCGGGCACGGCGGCCTGCTCCGGCGCGGAGCTGGTGAGGATGTTGTCCATCACATTGGCGCCGACCACGGAGCGCACCGCGGCCTCGGCGGCCTGGCGCAGCGTATCTTCCGGCTGGCCGCTCAGCGAGAACAGGAATTTGCGTGCGTCCGACACCTGGTACTGCACGTTGAAGTCGACCGAGATGATGTTCTCGTCGCTGGTCAGCATGCGCACCTTGTCGGACACCGAGCGCACCTCGGTCGTGCTGACCTTGGTGACGGTCTCCAGCGGACGCGGCAGCTTGAAGTGGAAGCCCGGCTGCAGGGTGCGGGCGTACTGGCCGAAGCGCAGCACCACGCCGGCCTGGCGGGCGTCGACGATGGTGTAGCTGCTCAGCAGCAGGGAGGCCAGCAGCAGGGCGAGCACGATGGTGAGCACGCCGCCGGGGCCGCCGCCTAAGCGGGACAACCGGTTCTTCAACTGCTTGAAAGCATCGTCCAGACCGGATTTACCGGGGTTCTGGCGAGGCTTGCCCCAGGGGTCACGTTGCCCGTTACCGGGTTCGTTCCAGGCCATTGTCAGTCTCCTTGAGGCCGCTGGGAGGCCGGCAGCAATAGCCGGAAGCACCTTGGTCGGAAAGCATCATGGTGGCGAGTCGCGTCCGGGCAAGGGTCCTGCCCGGCAGGGAAGCGGCACAAACGGCGGGCATTCTAGCAGAGGCGGACGGGCGAAGGCCCGTCCCGCCTCGCTCACGGCTCGTCGCGGGGCTCGCCCAGCAAGCCGCGCAGCAGCTCGGCCTCGGCCGGGCTGCCGCCGCTCAGCGGGGCGATGACGCTGCGCGGCGCGTCGATGCGCAGGCGCCAGCCGTCCACGTCCACGTCCTCGCCGGCGATGGCGCCGGCGGCCTTCAGCCGCGCATGCAGGCGGCCGGCGGTGAGCGGCAGGCGCAGCTCGGACTGCACGCGCTCGCCGCCGAGCAGTTCGCCCAGGGCCTGGCGCAGCAGGTCCAGGCCCTGCCCCGTGGCGGCCGACAGCCACACGGTGGCCGGGCGGCCTTCGTCGTCGCGGTCGATGCGCGGCTCGGTGCCGGCCAGGTCGATCTTGTTCATCACGCGCAGCTGCGGCACGTCGCCGGCGTCGATTTCCTCCAGCACGCCGTCGACCACCTTGTGCAGGTATTCGCGCTCCTCGTCGGCGGCGTCGCTCACGTGCAGCAGCAGGTCGGCGTCGCGCGCCTCGGCCAGGGTGGCGCGGAACGCGGCCACCAGGTCGTGCGGAAGATCGCGGATGAAGCCTACGGTGTCGGCCAGCACAGCCGGGCCGCAGCTGAGGTCGTCCAGCTTGCGCACGGTGGGGTCGAGCGTGGCGAACAGCAGGTCGGCGGCGAACACCTCGCCCGAAGTCAGCTTATTGAACAGCGTGGACTTGCCGGCATTGGTGTAGCCCACCAGGGCCACCCGCGGCACCGTGTTGCGCAGGCGCGCGCGGCGCTGCTGGGTGCGCTGCACCTGCACCTTCTCCAGGCGCTTGCTCAGCATCTTCACGCGCTCGGCGAGCAGGCGGCGGTCGGTTTCCAGCTGGGTTTCGCCCGGGCCGCGGTTGCCGATGGCACCGCCGCGCTGGGCGTCCAGATGGGTCCAGCCGCGCACCAGGCGGGTGGCGACGTGCTTGAGCTGGGCCAGCTCCACTTCCAGCTTGCCTTCGTGCGAGCGGGCGCGCTGGGCGAAGATGTCCAGGATCAGGCCGGCGCGGTCGACCACGCGGGTCTTCAGGTGCTTCTCGAGGTTGCGCTCCTGCACCGGGCTGAGGGTGTGGTCCACCAGCACCAGGTCGGCTTCGAGCGCGCGCACCATCTCGGCGACCTCGTCGGCCTTGCCGGAACCGATGTAGTAGCGCGGGTTGGGGTCCTCGACGCGGGCGGCGACGCTGCCCAGCACTTCGGCGCCGGCGGATTTCACCAGCTCGGTGAATTCTTCGGCGCGGCGCACGGTGTCGCCCTCGCCACGGGAATGCGGCAGCACCAGTACGGCGCGCTCGCCTTTCTTTTGTCTATCGAACACGGATGCGGAATGACCTGTGCGGAATGGGCCCGGCACCGGGCCGGACGGCCGCGACGGGGCGAATGCGAAGTGTAGCGGCGCCAGCGGCCGCGGGGGTCGGAAACGACCAAGCGGCGGGACCTTAAGGCCCGCCGCCTCTTACACATGGGTCATTCCAGGCCCGTTTCAACCTTCCGTTTCGGGCGCCGTCGTAGCCTCGACGTGGCCCTCGTGGCCGGTCCCCATCCGCACGTTGCGGCTGGGCACCACGGTGGAAATGGCGTGCTTGTAGACCATCTGGCTGACCTGGTTGCGCAGCAGCACCACGAACTGGTCGAACGACTCGATCGTGCCCTGCAGCTTGATGCCGTTGACCAGGTAGATGGCAACCGGGACGCGCTCGCGGCGCAGTGCGTTCAAAAACGGATCTTGCAATGACTGCCCTTTGGACATTGTTGTTCTCCCCTCGCATCGGACGGGCCGGATAAAAGACGCTCGCGCGCCCCGGCCCAAGGCTTCGGAATATTAACCACTTTTAAATCGTTGATGAAAGGCTCCGCGCCCGCGTTGGAAAGCCTTTCCGGCAGGCTGCCCGGGAAGCGCGAACCCGTTCGCCAAAACCGCGCGCCAACCTTAGCCGGAAGCGCCCAGGAACAGCTCCAGCGCGTCGACGGCCCGGGCCTCCAGGCCGGGGCGGTCGGGGTCGAAAGTCCGCGCGTCCAGCTCGCCGCGCAGCCAGGTGATCTGGCGCTTGGCCAACTGGCGGGTGGCGAACACGCCGCGGTCGCGGAATTGTGCGGCGTCGGTGGCGCCATCCAGATGCTCCCAGGCCTGCCGGTAGCCGACCGCGCGCATCGAGGGCAGGTCCGGATGCAGGTCGCCGCGCGCGCGCAGGCCGCGTATCTCGTCGAGGAAGCCGTCGCGCAGCATGGCGTCGAAGCGTTCGGCGATGCGCGCGTGCAGCGGCGCCCGGTCCGCCGGCAGCAGGGCCAGCTTGAGCACCCGCCACGGAAAGCGCTCGCCGCTGCCGCCGCGCTGCTGTTCGGACAGCGGGCGGCCGGTGAGTTCGATCACTTCCAGCGCGCGCTGGATGCGCTGCGCGTCGTTCGGCCCGATCCGCGCGGCGGCGGCGGCATCGGCCTGGCGCAGGCGCTCGTGCATGGCGGGCCAGCCGATGAGCACCGCCTCTTCGGTGAGACGCTCGCGGATCGCCGCGTCCGCCTCCGGCAAATGTGACAGCCCATGTTGCAGCGCGCGGAAGTACAGGCCGGTGCCGCCGACCAGCAGCGGAACCTTGCCGCGCGCCGTGATGTCTTTCATCGCCTGCAGGGCGTCGGCGCGGAAATCCGCCGCCGAATACGGCTCGGCCGGATCGCGGATATCGATCAGCGCGTGCGGATGGCGCGCCAGCGTCGCCGCATCCGGCTTGGCCGCGCCGATGTCCAGGCCGCGGTACACCAGCGCGGAATCCACGCTCACCAGCTCAACCGGAAAATTCTCGCTCAGCGCACACGCCAACGCGGTCTTGCCCGACGCCGTAGGGCCCATCAAGAAAATGCTGGGGTGACGCGAGTCGGCAGGCATGTACGCTTCCGGAGGGCTCAAGGTGACGTGCTGGGTCAGGCTGGCATGCAGCGTTTTCCCGCCCAACGGCAACGCAACGCCATTTGGACGGTATGGGCACGTGCCTTGCTTCACATTTTGGACGAGAATCACGGTGTCTTGCACGATCGCAACCGTGGTCAGCCACAGCGAACCGCCGAGACAACGTTGAACGGGGGGAAGTACGGAATGAACAAACGCAAGTACATGGTGGCCGAACCCGGCAACCGCGCCTCGGCACCCGCTGCCGCCGCCAAGCCCGCGCGTGCGGGCGACGATGGCGCGCCACCGGTGTGGCACAAGGACAACCGCGGTTTCTGGTTCGTGGTCTGCGTCGCGGCCAGCCTGGTTTTCGCGCTGATCTATTCGGCGCTGCGCTGAGCCGCCGTGCAGGTTGGGGTGAGCGCAGCGAACCCCAACGCGGCCGCGGCGCCCGGCCTTCCCTTTGATAGGACGACCTGAAACGTCTGTTGGGGTTCGCTGCGCTCACCCCAACCTACGTTCGCCGCCGGCGCGGCATCACCGCGCCGGCACGCCCAGCTCCTTCAGCAGCCACGGCGCCGGATACACCTTGTCCATCAGCCAGCGCATGTAGCGCATGTCCACGTGGATCGCGCGCTTGTAGCGCGGATCGAACATCCAGCTCGCGCTCACCGCTTCCCAGTTGCTGTCGAAATTCAGCCCCACCAGCTGGCCGTGCGCATTGAGCACGGGCGAGCCGGAGTTGCCGCCGGTGGTGTCGAGGTTGCTGAGGAAATCCACTGGCATCACACCGGAACGCTTGTCCAGATAGCCCTCGTAGTCGCCCTTGGCGATGGCGTCCAGCAGCGGCTTGGGCGCGTCGAACGGTTCCACCCCGGTGTTCTTCTCGACGATACCGGCGGTGCTGGTCAGCGGCGAATAGCTCACCGCGTCGCGTGCCTTCAGCGGCGTGACCTTGCCGTAGCTGACGCGCAAGGTGGAGTTGGCATCCGGATAGACCGCCCGCCCCTGCTGCTCGCGATAGGCGATCAGCGCCTGCATATAGGCCGGGCGCAGGCGCAGCAGCTCGCCGTCGCGCTCCTTGCGCTGGTCTTCGATGCGCAGCAGCGCCGGCTGCAGCGCCGCCGCCAGCTTGAGCAGCGCGTCGTCCGACTTCGCCACTTCGTCGGGCTGCGCCTTCAGCCAATGCAGGCGCTGCGCCTCGTCGCCGAGCTGGGTGGCGCCATACACGCGGTCCAGCGTCCCGGCCAGTTCGGCCGGCGTGCGGCCGAAGGCGGCGTCGAATTCCGGCACGCGCTGCGGATCGGGCAACTGCTGATAGCGGATGAGCAGAGCCGTGAGGATGCGTTTTTCCACCCCCGCGTCGTAGCGGCGCTGCACCTGCTTGAGCATGCCGGCGGTGAGGTCCTCGTCGCGCTGCTGGTAGCCGGTTTCGCGGTCGGCGTCGGGCTTGGCGCGTTCGTGGGCGTAGCGCTGCAAGGTGAGCGCCGAGCGCAGCAGCTGCGTCTGCGCTTGCAGGATGGCGAAGAGCAGATCGCGCTCGCGGTTGGCATTGCCGCCGGCGATCAGCTTGGCCACCGTGTCGATGTCCGGGCGCAGCGTTCTTGCCTGCGGCTGCTTGTCCAGCCACGCCAGCATGGCGTCCTCGTCCTTGCGGCGGATGTCGACCGCGTCGCTGCGCTTGAGGCCGTCGAGTTCGCCGCTGAAACGCTTGATGCCGTTCTTCAGCGACTGCAGTTGCGAGGCGTAGCGGATCGCCGCCTGCTTGTCGGCGCGGCCGGCGTCCTCGATCACGCCCTGCACCTGCTTCATCACCTCCACCGACTTGGGCAGACGCCATTGCACCTGGTCGGCGAACTCCGCCGCCGTGCGGTGGCGATAGGTGGTGCCGGGATAGCCGGCGAGCATGACGAAGTCGCCCTCGTTCACGCCTTCGCTGGCGACCTGCAGATGCGCCGGCGGGTGGTACGGCTGGTTTTCCTTGGCATAGGCCGCCGGCCTGCCGTCGGGGCCGACATAGGCGCGCAGCACGGTGAAGTCGCCGCTGTGGCGCGGCCAGACGAAGTTGTCCACTTCGTCGCCGTAGTTGCCGATGGCGCGCGGCGGCGCGTAGACCAGGCGCACGTCGCGGATCTCCAGCTGCTTCACCAGGTAGAAATCGCGCCCGTAGAACATGTTGACCACGCTGCAGCGATAGCCCGCCTCGCGCTCGCACTCGGCCACCAGCGCCTTGCCGGCGGCGTCCACCGCGTCGTAGTAGGCGCGGCCGGTCTTGCCCCGGGCCTGGGCCAGCACCTGGTCGGTGACCTTGTCGAAGCCGGTGGTCACGCGCAGGCGGAAGTCCGGATTGGCCGGCAGCTCCTGCGCGCGGTCGCCGGCGACGAAGCCGTGCTGGATCAGGTCGCGCTGCGGGTTGCTGTTGTACTGGATGACGCCGAAGGCCACGTGGTGGTTGGTCAGCACCAGGCCGTCGCCGCTGACGAAGGCGCCGGTGGCGCCGCCCACCTTGACCACCGCGCTGAGCGGCGGCCTGGTCAGGTCCGCCAGGTCGGCCGGGTTGCCCTGGAAGCCGGCGGCGCGCAGCTGCTTGCCGATCGAGGGCAGCTGCGAGGGCATCCACATGCCCTCGTCCGCCTGCGCGCCCGGGGCCAGGCCCATCGCCATGGCCGCGGCCAGGCCCATCGTCTTCTTACGCATCCGCTGTCCCTTCTGGGTGATCGCACAAACTTGCGACCTTAGACCGAAGCGGCCGGGCCGGCAACGCTGCACTGCACGAAGACGGCCCGCCGTGCCCGCACTTTATAATCGCCGCTTTCCCCGCCCGCCTTGCGGGCCAGCCGATGGATTCCCCATGCAGCAGACGATGAAAGCCCTGGTCAAGCGCTTGCCCGAGCAGGGCATCTGGATGGAAGAAGTGCCCGTGCCGGAGGTCGGCCCCAACGAGGTGCTGATCAAGATGGAAAAAACCGCCATCTGCGGCACCGACCTGCATATCTACAAGTGGGACGAGTGGAGCCAGCGCACCATCAAGCCGGGCCTGACCATCGGCCATGAATTCGTCGGCCGCATCGTCGAGATCGGCCCTGGCGTCACCGGCTACAAGATCGGCGACCGCGTCTCGGCCGAGGGCCATATCGTATGCGGCCACTGCCGCAACTGCCGCGCCGGCCGCCAGCACCTGTGCCCGAACACGGTGGGCATCGGCGTGAACCGCAACGGCGCCTTCGCCGAATACATGGCCATGCCGGCCTCCAACCTGTGGCCGATCCCGGACCAGATCCCCTCGGAGCTGGCCGCCTTCTTCGACCCCTACGGCAACGCCGCGCACTGCGCGCTGGAGTTCGACCTGATCGGCGAGGACGTGCTGATCACCGGCGCCGGCCCGATCGGCATCATCGCCGCCGGCATCGCCAAGCACGTGGGCGCGCGCAACGTGGTGGTCACCGACGTCAACGACTACCGCCTGAAGCTGGCCGCCGACATGGGCGCCACCCGCGTGGTGAACGTGGCCAACCAGTCGCTGCGCGACGTGGTGAAGGACCTGCACATCGAAGGCTTCGACGTGGGCCTGGAGATGAGCGGCAACCCGCGCGCCTTCAACGACATGCTCGACTGCATGTATCACGGCGGCAAGATCGCCATGCTCGGCATCATGCCGCGCGGCGCCGGCATCGACTGGGACAAGGTGATCTTCAAGGGCCTCACCCTGCAGGGCATCTACGGCCGCCGCATGTACGAGACCTGGTACAAGATGACCCAGATGGTGCTCACCGGCTTCCCGCTGCAGAAGGTGCTCACCCACCAGATCCATATCGACGACTTCCAGAAGGGCTTCGACCTGATGGATGCCGGCCATTGCGGCAAGGTCGTGTGTTCCTGGCTTTGATGCGGAGCCGGCTCTGATCGTGGCCTGAAGGCTCCCGCGCCGGGCGTGCGCGGGAGCCCACCGAAACGTCTCACGCACGGGTAAACTCCCCCCGCGACCGGCGCTTATGGGACTGGGTTAGGCAGTGCGCGGCCGGGGTAGGACCGCACGCCGTCGGGTCGCTTAACTGACGGAGCATCGCCCGCATGGCAGATCAGATTTCTTCCGGCAGTTCCCGGCTGGCGGCGGCGCGCACACGTGCGCTCACCGTCTACCGCTCGCGGCGCACGCGCAAGACCGCGCTGATCGCCGCCATCGTGCTGGTGCTGTTCGGCCTGTTCGGCTTTCTCGCCGCGCCGTCGATCATCCGCGGCCAGATCGAAAAGCACGCCAGCGCCGCGCTGGACCGGCCAGTGACGCTGGGCAAGGTGCACCTCAACCCCTACACCTTGCGGCTGCAGCTGGACCAGCTGCATATCGGCGAACGCGACGGCAAGGCCAGCTTCGTCGACGTCGACCAGATCGTCGCCAACACCTCGTGGACCTCGCTGTTCCGCCTGGCGCCGGTGCTGGACGAACTCTCGCTGCAGCGCCCGCGCATCCACATCGCGCGCACGGCCGACCAGCGCTTCAATTTCTCCGACATCATCGAGCGCTACGCATCGCAACCGGCCGCGCCCGACGCCAAGCCGGCGCGCTTCGCGCTGTCCAATATCAGCGTGCACGGCGGCGACATCGTGTTCGACGACCAGGCGGCGAAAGCCAGTCACCATGTCGAGCAACTGGAACTTGGCATTCCCTTCCTCGCCAACCTGCCCAGCAGCACCGACGTGTTCGTCAAACCGCTGCTGGCGCTGAAGGTGGACGGCAGCCCGCTGCGCATCGAAGGCCAGACCAAGCCGTTCGCCAGCAACCGCGAATCGGCGATCGGCTTCCAGCTCGACCGCCTCGACCTGCCCCGCTACCTCGGCTATGTGCCCAAGCCGCTGCCGATCGCGATTCCGAAGGGCCTGCTCAGCGGCAAGCTGGAACTCAATTTCGTGCAGACACCGGATGCGCCGCAGGTGCGCCTCACCGGCAACCTGCAGCTGGACGATTTCGCGCTGGACAGCAGCAAGGGCGAGCCGATCGCGCGCCTCGGCCATGGCACGGCGGAGTTGGCGGACGTGCAGCCGCTGGTGTCGCGCTACCGGCTTGGCGCGCTGAAGCTGGAGCAGGCCCAGGTCTACTACACGGCAAGCGAAGGCGGACACAGCAACTACGACACGTTGACGGCGCCGTCGGTGCCAGCCGATCCGGCGAAGAAAGCCGCGCCCACCGACCTGCGCATCGCCTCGATCGCGCTCACCGGCAGCGCCATCCACTACACCGACGCCACGCAGAACAAGCTCGATCTCGCCAACCTGCACGGCAGCCTGCTCGGCCTGAGCATGCTTGCCGCGCCGCCGGCGAAGCTCGATCTGGCCGGCCAGCTGTTCGGCGGCGACATCGGCGCCAAGGGCACGCTCGACCTGGCCGCGGCCACGCTGAAGGCGGCGCTGTCGCTCAAGCAAGTGGACATGGTGCCGCTGCAGGCGATGGCCGGCTCCGCCATGGCCGCGCGCGCCGCCAAGGGCAAGCTCGATGCCAATGGCCAGTTGCAGCTGGACTGGGGCAAGGCCGTCAATGTTCACCTGGCGCCGGCGCAGGCGACGGTGAGCGATTTCGCGCTGGAAGCCGGCGGCAAGGGCCAGGCCGCACCGGTGGCCTGGGGCAAGCTGCAGGCGGACATCGAACAGATCGACCTGGCGTCGCGCCAGGCGCGCCTGAAAAGCCTGGTCGGCACCGGCCTTAGCCTGGACGTGCAGCGCGCGGCCAACGGCACTATTTCGCTCACCGAATTGTTCGCGCCGCCCAAGACCGCCGCCAAGGCAGCGGCGCCACGCGGCAAGGCCAGGCCGGCCGACGCCGGACCGGCGTGGCAATGGAGCATCGCCCACCTCGGCGTGGACAACGGCGCCGTGCGCTTCGCCGACCACGCGGTGGGCAACGGCAAGCCCGCGGTGGTGGAAGTGACGGCGCTGAAGGGCGGCATCGACGAGCTCAGCGACACGTTCAACCAGCAGCGCGCGATGAAGCTGGACGGCTCCATCGGCAAGGGCACGTTCTCGCTCGCCGGCAAGGTGCAGCCCTCCCCTGCCCTGGCCGAACTGGACGTCACCACCCGCGGCCTGGACATCGCCACCTTCGCGCCGTACATCAGCGTGCCGCTGAACGTGACCATCTCCAGCGCGCGCCTGAGCGGCAAGGGCAAGCTGCATTACGACGGACGCAGCGCGGAACCGAAGTTCGGCTTCAAGGGCAATGCCGCGCTGGAACGCGTGCGCGTGCAGGACAAGGTCACCGGCGACGACTTCCTGCGCTGGAGCGCGCTCAACGCCGGCAACCTCGACGTGGCCTACGGCAGCGGCACGCCGCGCATGCACGTGGGCAGCCTGGTGCTGAGCGCGTTCTATGCGCGCATGATCGTCAATGCGAATGGACGGCTGAATCTGGCTGACGTGGTGGCGAAGCCGGAGCAGGAAGCGCCGGTCTCGGTGACGCGCGCCGAAACCAATGCGCCGGCGGCACCCAAGGTGTCGAAGACGACGACGGAAACCGAGAAGCCCACCGAATCGATCGCTCCGGCGGCGGATATCCAGCTCGGCCAGATCACCCTGCTCAACGGCCAGCTCAACTACACCGACAACTTCATCAAGCCCAACTACACCGCCAACCTCACCAAGGTCACCGGCAAGATCGGCGCGTTCGGCACCGCGGGCGGCCCGCCGGCCGAGGTGGCCGTGCAGGCGCAGCTGGACGACAACTCGCCGGTGGACATCAGCGGCAGCATGAATCCGCTGGCGCCGGTGGCCTTCCTGGATATCCAGGGCAAGGCCAACGAAGTGGAGCTGACGCGCCTCAGCGCCTACTCCAGCAAGTACACCGGCTATCCGATCACCGCGGGCAAGCTCACCGTCGACGTGAAGTACAACCTCGACCAGCGCAAGCTCAAGGCCGACAACCACATCTACATCACCCAGCTCACCTTCGGCGACCGCATCGAAGCGCCCGGCATTTCGCACCTGCCGGTGAAGCTGGCGGTGGCGCTGCTGAAGGACACGCAGGGCAATATCGACGTCAACGTGCCGGTGTCCGGCTCGCTGGACGATCCGCAGTTCAGCATGGGCGGCCTGATCTGGCGCGCCATCGGCAACCTGATCGTCAAGGCGGTGACCTCGCCGTTCCGCCTGCTCGGCTCGGCCTTCGGCGGCGGCGACCACGAAGACCTCGGCTACGTGGAATTCGAACCCGGCTCGGCCGTGCTCAACGGCGCCGCGCAGGAGCGCCTGGGCAAGGTGGTGGCGATGCTCAACCAGAAGACCTCGCTGACCCTGGATATCGTCGGCCGCGCCGATCCGGCGCAGGACCAGAACGGGCTGCGCAAGGTGACCGTGCAGGACATGATCCGCAAGGAGAAGCTGCTGGACGACGGCGGCAAGAACGCCGACACCTCGCCCGCCGCGCTCGCCGCGGTGGCGATCACGCCGGACCAGGAAGAGCGCTATCTGGCGCGTGCGTACAAGCACGCCGACGACATCGACAAGCCGCGCAATGCGCTGGGACTGAAGAAGTCGCTGGAGCCCGACGAAATGCGGGCCTTGCTGGAGACCAACGTCAAGACCGACGATGCGGCGATGCGCGACCTGGCCGAGCGCCGCGCCAACGCGGTGCGCGACTGGCTGAAGGGCAAGCTGCCGGACAACCGGTATGGGCTGAAGGATCCCAAGCTGACGCCGGAGGGGATCGACGACAAGGGCAAGACGACACGGGTGGATTTCGGCTTGCATTGACGCTTGCCGGCCTGCGCAGCCTGCGTAGGTTGGGGTGAGCCGCAGGCGAACCCCAACCGCGCCACGTCCAGACGCACCGCATCGTTGGGGTTCGCCTGCGGCTCACCCCAACCTGCGCGGGCTTTTCGATCAGGCTCGGGTTTTCCGGCGGGCCGCAAAGGCTCACAATCGGCATCTTTCCCCCCAAGGGCCGATCCCGATGAGCTACTCCGACACCACCCGCGCGCGCTACGCCGCCGAACTGGATTCCATCCGCGAGCAGGGCCTGTTCAAGGGCGAGCGCGTGATCGTCTCGCCGCAGTCGGCGCAGATCGAGCTGGAGGGCGGGCGCAAGGTGCTGAACTTCTGCGCCAACAACTACCTGGGCCTGGCCGATCATCCCGACGTGATCCAGGCCGCCAAGGAGGCGCTGGACAGCCACGGCTTCGGCATGGCCTCGGTGCGCTTCATCTGCGGCACGCAGGACCTGCACAAGCAGCTGGAAAAGAAGATCGCCGAGTTCTTCGGCACCGAGGACACCATCCTCTACGCCGCCTGCTTCGACGCCAACGGCGGCCTGTACGAGCCGCTGCTGGGCGAAGAGGACGCGATCATTTCCGATGCGCTCAACCACGCCTCGATCATCGACGGCATCCGCCTGTGCAAGGCCAAGCGCTTCCGCTACGCCAATTGCGACATGGCCGACCTGGAAAAGCAGCTGCAGGCGGCCGACGCCGCGGGCGCGCGCACCAAGCTGATCACCACCGACGGTGCGTTCTCGATGGACGGCTTTATCGCGCCGCTGGACAAGATCGCCGCGCTCGCCGCCAAGTACGACGCGATGGTGCATATCGACGAATGCCACTGCACCGGCTTCCTCGGCGACAGCGGCCGCGGCTCGGCTGAAGTCAACGGCGTGATGGACAAGATCGACATCTTCACCGGCACCCTGGGCAAGGCGCTCGGCGGCGCGCTGGGCGGCTTCACCACCGGCAGCGCCGAAGTGATCGAACTGCTGCGCCAGCGCTCGCGTCCTTATCTGTTTTCCAACTCGCTGCCGCCGCACGTGGTGGCCGCGGCGCTGAAGGTGTTCGACATGCTGTCCAGCGCGGGCGAGCTGCGCCAGCGCGTGCAGGAGAACACCCGCTACTTCCGCGAGCAGATGAGCCAGGCCGGCTTCGACATCAAGCCGGGCGTGCACCCGATCGTGCCGGTGATGATCTACGACGCCAAGAAGGCGCAGGCCATGGCGGCGAAGCTGCTGGAGGAAGGCATCTACGTCACCGGCTTCTTCTATCCGGTGGTGCCGCAGGGCCAGGCGCGCATCCGCACGCAGATGAGCGCGGCGCATACGCGCGAGCACCTGGACCGCGCGATCGCGGCGTTCACCAAGGTGGGCCGCGAGCTTGGGGTGATCGGCTGAGCATCGACGGGGGAGCGGTTGCGCTCCCCCGCTTCCGCTATTGCAGCGCGCTGAGTTCGGCGCGGTAGCGCCAGGTTTCGGTAGTGGCCGATTGCACGGCATCGCCGATGTCGCGCTGTGCAGCTTCGTCGTTCGCCAGCAGCGAACCGAGGCTGCGTTCGAAACCGTCATAGCTGGCCCAGCGATCGCGGGCCACCAGCAGCATGTATTGCGCCGAGTCGCCGCCGGTGACCAGGCGATACCAGGTATGGGCCGGGGCGCCGGGTTCCTTCTGCAAGGCCTGGCGTGCGACGGCCAGCGCGCGCTCGAAACGCGCCTCCATGCCAAGCCGCACGTGCACGTGCGTCACCTGCATGGTGGCGCTGGGCTTGCGGTTCTCCAGCGGCGTACCGGTGCTGGCTTCGCGCAGCAGCACATAGGTGGGCTGTCCCATCGGGATGGCATACGCAGACACGTTGGCGCGGAAATCGGCGCCGTCGCCCGCTACGTCCACCCGATGATCGAAGGCGGCGAACGGCTCGCCCACGCTGGCGTCGACGAACCAGCCGCTGCGCTCGCCGTCCTCGATGGTCCAGCCGTACCAGGACAGCGGATCGCGGTGGGCGCGATGCCATGCGAGGTGCTGGCGGTAGCCCTGCTCGAACTTATCGGCGGCGCCGGTTTGCATGCGGTAGAGGTAGAAATGTGCGGCATGGCCCGGGGCGGCCTGGCTTGGGGCAGCATGGGCGGGCAAGGCCAGGCACAGGGCTAGCAGAAACGGGTGGCAGCGGCTCATGGGGATTCCTGGCGGGTGGGCGGCTGCGATTCTCGGCTTGCCGCTGCCTTCGCGGCCATGCGAATCTTTTTGGGCTTGCGGCGAAAATTTTTCGCCCCTCATCCCCTCCTCGCCCAGGGTTCCGCGCATGAATGTGGAGTTGCGTTATCTGCACGCGTTCCGCGCCGTCTGCGAAGGCGGCAGCCTGCGCGCTGCCGCCGCGTCGCTGCACCGCACCGAGCAGGCGGTGAGCTACCAGCTGCGCAAGCTGGAGGAAGCGCTGGGCATGCCGCTGTTCCGCCGCGGACAGGGTCCGCTGGTGCCCAATGCCGCCGGCGAGCGGCTGCTGGCGTTCTGCCGCGATATGGGGCGCGACCTGGCCAAGGTGCACGAGGCGATGCGCGACGAGCCGGCGCAACCGCTGCGCATCGCGGCGGTGAGCGGCTTCGGGCGCTATGAACTGCTGCCGCTGTTCCGCGAAGGGCCGCTGGCGGATGTGCCGATCCGCATGAGCTTTCCCACCGCGGAAGAAGTGGTGCGGCAGGTGGAAACCGGCGCCAGCGATCTGGGCTTCGTGCATCTGATGCTGCCGCATGGCGCCTTGCGCCTGGTTGCGGTCGGCATGGAACAGGCGGCCTTGATCGCATCCGCACGGCAGAGTTTGCCAACGCTGGATATCGCCGCGCTGGCCCAGGCCGATTACGTGACCTATGACGAGAGCGACTACGTGTTCGCCACCTGGTTCACCCAGGTGCTGGGCGAGAAGCCCGCACGGCTGCGCAGCGTGGCGCATTTCGAGGAACTGGAAGAAGTGCTGGACTGGGTGGCGGCCGGCCGGGGGCTGTCGGTCGTGCCGTATGCGTGCGTGCGGGAGGCCGAGGCGCGCGGCGACGTCGTCACCGTGGGGCGCGAGAGCAAGCCTTGCCTCAATACGATCTATGCGGTGATGGATCCGGCGCGCACGCATCCGCTGCAGGAGCGCACGCTAGACGTGGTGCGGGAGCAGTTGCGCGGCTGATCAGCGCGATAGCGCGGCGACTTCCTCGGGGCGCAGGTGGCGCCACCGGCCCTTGGCGAGTTCGCCCAAAGGCAGCGTGCCGATGGCCACGCGGATCAGCCGCAGCACGCCGATGCCATGCGCTTCGAGCAGGCGGCGGATATGGCGGTTGCGGCCTTCGTCGAGGACGATCTCCAGCCAGGCGTTCTTTTCGCCCGCGCGCAGCAGCGTGGCCTGCTTCGCGGCAAGGCGTTCGCCTTCGTCCACTACGCCTTCGGCGAGGCGCTCCAGCAGCGCGGCGTCCGGCACGGCGTCGATCTGCACGTGGTAGGTCTTGTCGACGTGGTGGCGCGGCTCGGTGAGGCGAGCGGCCCAGGCGCTGTCGTTGCTCAGCAGCAGCAGGCCTTCGCTGGCCTTGTCCAGGCGGCCGACCGGGCCGAGCCAGGGCAGGCCGGCGTCCTTCAGCAGGTCGTAGACGGTGTCGCGGCCGCGCTCGTCGGCGGCGCTGACCACGATGCCGCGGGGTTTGTTGAGGACGATGTAGACGCGCTGCGCCTCGCTGACCGGGGCGCCGTCGAGCAGGATGCGTTGGCGGGCTGCGTCGGCGGGGCGTTCCGGGTCGAGCACCACGCGGCCGTCCACGCTGACGCGGCCTTCGCGTATGGCCTTCTCCGCCTGGCTGCGCGAGCACACGCCAAGCTTGCTGAGCACGCGGGCCAGGCCGTGCTTCGGCGCGGCTGCGGCACCGCGGCCCGGCGTGATTCGCCTGCCCTGCCCTTGCTTTCGGTCCATGCCGGTCATCGTGCCCCAGTCCGCCCAAAAGAAAAGCCCGGCTTGCGCCGGGCTTTTCCACGCGACCTTGCGGTCGTGATTACTGCTGGACCTGCAGCTCGGTGCGACGGTTACGGGCGCGGCCCGAATCCGTGTCGTTGCTGTCGATCGGGTCGTTCTTGCCGTGACCGATCGGGCCCTGCAGGCGGCTGGCGTCGACGCCGTGGCCGGTCAGGTAGTCGAACACGATCTGCGCGCGACGCTCCGACAGGCTCTGGTTGTAGGCGTCCTTACCGACCGAGTCGGTGTAGCCGGCAACCGTCACCTTCACCTGCGGGTAGCGCTGCAGGGTGTCGATGGCCTGGTCGAGGATGGCGATCGAGTCGGCGCTGGGCTCAGCCAGGGCCTTCTTGATGTCCTTCTCGCCCTTCTTCGGACGGTCGAACTTGAAGTTCACGCCGCGCAGGTCGATGACGACCTGCTTCGGGCAGCCGTCCGGACCGACGATGGTACCGGCGGGCGTACCCGGGCACTTGTCGTCGCAGTCGTTCACGCCGTCACCGTCGCTGTCCAGCTTGGAGCAGTCCGGAGCCGGCGGCGGCGGCGGGGTGGCGGCCACCGGGGCAGCCGGCGGAGCGCCGAAGCGCGACACCACGCTGAAGCCCAGGAACCAGTCGCCGTAGCCGTTCTTCTCCGGCTGGGTCTTGTCGTCCCAGTCGTAGCGGTAGCCGGCTTCCGCACGGATGTCGCTGCTGTCGGTGATCGACTTGGAGATACCGACGCCCAGCTCGGCGGCCGGCGACCAGGCCTTGTCGAAACGGCTGTGGTGGTAGCTGCCCATCACGCCGGCAAGCAGGTACGGACGCCATGCGTCGGCCGCGCCGAAGTAGTAGCGGGCGGTCACGCCGTAGTTGTTGTTGGACCAGTTGCCGCCACCGACCTTGGAGTCGATGTCGCGCTTGGTGCGATCGATGAACAGGTCGATCGAGGTGTTCGGCGCGATGAACTTGCCGACGCCCAGGCCGTAGTAAACCTGACGGCTGTTGGTGTTGCGGTCGGTGTCGTTGTAGTAGCCGCCGACGGTCGGGGCAATGTACCAACGGTCATCGAAACCGGCGGGTGCGCTGGAGCTGCTGTCCTGCGCGTGAACGGCACCCACGCCGCCCAGGGCCAGGGCAATCAGAAAATACAAGCCCTTACGATTCATCAGGTGTCTCCTCGTTTATTGGTTTTCGCGTCCGTTCCACCCCAGACGGAAATCGCGCGTCAGAACTTCAGGGTTCGACATTCGGGGGCCTCATGGCTCCCTGCTTGGCGTTCCTAACAGCAAGCGGCGCAGAGTGTAGCAAAACCGTTAAGAGATACACACGTCCCTTAACAGGTAAACGTGACAGCTTAAGCTTTTGGTGGGTTCTCGTTCAGGCAAATTCGCGTGAAAACGCGCCTCACCGAAAGTTCTTCGCACATGGCTGCGAGGCAAAAGAAAAGCCCGGCTCGCGCCGGGCTTTTCTGACGACCATGCGGTCGATTACTGCTGGACCTGCAGCTCGGTACGACGGTTGCGGGCGCGGCCGGCATCCGTGTCGTTGCTGTCGATCGGGTCGTTCTTGCCGTGACCGATCGGACCCTGCAGGCGGCTGGCGTCGATGCCGTGCGAGGTCAGGTAGTCGAACACGATCTGCGCGCGACGCTCCGACAGGCTCTGGTTGTAGTCGTCCTTGCCGACCGAGTCGGTATAGCCGGCGACCGTGACCTTCACGTTCGGATAGCGGCCCAGGGTGTCCACGGCCTGGTCCAGGATCGCGATCGAGTCGGCGGTCGGGGTGGCCAGGGCCTTGCCGATCTCGCCAGCCTTCACGTGGCCCTTCTTCGGATAGTCGAACTTGAAGTTCACGCCGCGCAGGTCGATCACGACCTTCTGCGGGCAACCATCCGGACCGACGATGGTGCCGGCCGGCGTACCCGGGCACTTGTCGTCGCAATCGTTCACGCCATCGCCGTCGCTGTCGAGCTTGGAGCAATCCGGCGGCGGCGGCGGGGGCGGCGTGGTGGTCGGGGCAGCCGGCGGAGCGCCGAAGCGCGACACCACGCTGAAGCCCAGGAACCAGTCGCCGTAGCCGTTCTTCTCCGGCTGGGTCTTGTCGTCCCAGTCGTAGCGGTAGCCGGCTTCCGCGCGGATGTCGCTGCTGTCGGTGATGGTCTTGGAGATACCGACGCCCAGCTCGGCGGCGGGCGACCACGCGTTGTCGAAGCGGCTGTGGTGGTAGCTGCCCATCACGCCGGCCAGCAGGTACGGACGCCATGCGTCCCACGCGCCGAAGTAGAAGCGCGCCGCGGCGCCGAAGTTGTTGTTGGACCAGTTGCCGCCACCGATCTTGGAATCGATGTCGCGCTTGGTGCGGTCGATGAACAGGTCGATCGAGGTGTTCGGCGCGATGAACTTGCCGACGCCCAGGCCGTAATAGACCTGGCGGCTGTTGGTATTGCGGTCGGTATCGTTGTAGTAGCCGCCCACGGTGGGGGCGATGTACCAGCGGCCGTCGTAAGTGGGCGTGGCGCTGGCAGTGTCCTGCGCGTGAGCGGCACCTACGCCGCCCAGGGCAAGCGCGATCACGAAGTACAAGCCCTTACGTTTCATCAGGTGTCTCCTCGTTTATTGGTTTTCGCGTCCGTTCCACCCCCAGGCGAACGACCCTGCGGGCCGTGCCGCCATGAGTCCCGGCCGATGCCGGCCTTGAAGCCAAACCACCCGAAACGGGCGCAGAGAGCTTAGCAAAAAACAAACAATTCTCCGAACGCCCGTTCAGTTTTTAGCTCACACCGTCTTTACAACGTGAAGAGTTCCAGGAATTCCTGAACAGGCATGGCGTCCAGCCTGCTCGGGTCTGCTATCGCGTGGAGGATCGCCCCGACCTTGTGCCCGGGCAAGTGCCCGCGCATCGCCGCCTCGAATTTGCCGAGCAGCACCGGGATGCCTTCCGCCCGGCGCCGGCGATGGCCGATCGGATAATCGACGGTGATCTTTTCCGTACTGCTGCCATCTTTAAAGAACACCTGCACCGAGTTGCCGATAAAGCGCTTGTCGGGGTCGTAGTAGTCGCGGGTGAAGCGCGGGTCCTCGCTGACCGCCATGCGGGCGCGCAAGGCATCGATGCGCGGGTCGGCGGCGACCTCGTCGCCGTAGTCCTCGGCGGTCAGGCGGCCGAAGATCAGCGGCACGGCCACCATGTACTGGATGCAGTGGTCGCGGTCCGCGTAGTTGGCCAGCGGGCCGGTCTTGTCGATGATGCGCGCGCCCGCCTCCTGGGTCTCGATCGCCACCTGGTCGATCTCGTCGAGGCGGCCGGCCACCTGAGGGTGCAGCCGCATGGCGCACTCCACTGCGGTCTGCGCGTGGAACTCGGCCGGGTAGCTGAGCTTGAACAGCACGTTCTCCATCACATAGCTGCCGAACGGCCGCTCGAAGCGGAAGGCGTTCCCCTTGAACGCCACGTCGTAATAGCCCCAGGTCGCCGCGCTCAGCGCGGATGGATAGCCCGCCACGCCGCGGTAGACCGCATGGATCGCATGGGTCACCGCGCGCCGGCAGGCGTCGCCCGCCGCCCAGCTCTTGCGCGGGCCGGTGTTCGGGGCGTGGCGGTAGGTGCGCAGGGCGCCGTTGTCGATCCAGCTGTGCGAGACGGCGGTGACGATCTGCTCCCTGCTGCCGCCCAGCATGGCGGCGGCCACCGCGGTGGAGGCCAGCCGGACCAGGATCACGTGGTCCTGCCCCACTCTATTGAAGCTGTTGAGCAGGGCGTAGCAGCCCTGGATCTCGTGCGCCTTGATCGCCCAGCCCAGCACCTCGCGCACGGTAAGCGCCGTGCCGCCCTCGCGCTGGGCCTTGCGGCCGAGATAGTCGGCCACGGCCAGGATCGCGCCGAGGTTGTCGGAGGGGTGGCCCCACTCGGCCGCCAGCCAGGTGTCGTTGAAGTCCAGCCAGCGGATCTGCGTACCGATGGCGAATGCCGCCTGCACCGGGTCCAGCTCGTAGCTGGTGCCCGGCACGCGCGCGCCGCCCGGCAGCACGGCGCCCGGCACCAGCGGGCCGAGGTGCTTGACGCATTCGGGAAACTTCATCGCCAGCATTGCCGCAGCCAGCGAATCCAGCAGCATGTAGCGCGCCGTGTCGTAGGCTTCGGCGGAATCGATGCGGTAGTCGAGGACGTAATCGGCGACGTCGACCATCGCCTGGTCGGGCGACGGCCGCTCGGCGGAGCGGATGTCATGCGAACTCATGAAGCCCCTCTCCTGGCAAGCCTGATCGAGACCACTAACCATGTCGCCGCATCCGGCGGCAGTCAACGCCCGCCCCCGCCGAATCAGACTGCAGGCAGGCGCACCCAGCCTTCCATCAGCACGCGCGCGCTGCGGCTCATCACCGCCTTGGTCACCGTCCACGCACCGCCGACCTGCGCCGCTTCGGCACCGACCCGCAGCGTTCCCGAGGGATGGCCGAAGCGCACCGCATAGCGCTCGCCGCCGCCGGCCGCCATGTTGACCAGGGTGCCGGGAATCGCCGCCGCCGTGCCGATCGCCACCGCCGCCGTACCCATCATGGCGTGGTGCAGCTTGCCCATCGACATGGCGCGCACCAGCAGATCGATGTCGCCCGCCTTCACCGCCTTGCCGCTGGAAGCGACGTAGTCCGCCGGCGCGGCGACGAACGCCACCTTCGGCGTGTGCTGGCGCGTGGCGATCTCCTCCAGCGAACCGATCAACCCCATGCGCAACGCGCCATGCGCGCGGATGGTCTCGAACATCGCCAGCGCCTTCGGATCGCCGTTGATCGCGTCCTGCAGCTCGGTGCCGGTGTAGCCGATCGCCGCGGCCTCGACAAAGATGGTGGGGATGCCGGCATTGATCATGGTCGCCTTGAGCGTGCCGACGCCCGGCACATCCAGGTCGTCCACCACGTGGCCAGTGGGGAACATCGCCCCGCCCGCGCCCTCTTCGTCCGCGGCCGGATCCATGAATTCCAGCTGTACTTCCGCCGCCGGGAACGTCACGCCGTCGAGTTCGAAATCGCCGGTTTCCTGCACCGCGCCGCCGGTCATCGGCACGTGGGCAATGATCGTCTTGCCGATATTGGCCTGCCAGATGCGCACCACGGCCACGCCGTCGCGCGGCACACGTGCGGGGTCGACCAGGCCGCCCGCGATAGCGAACGGACCGACCGCCGCCGACAGGTTGCCGCAGTTGCCGCTCCAGTCGACGAAGGCCTGGTCGATCGCCACCTGGCCGAACAGGTAGTCCACGTCATGGTCGGCGCGCGTGCTGCGCGACACGATCACCGTCTTGCTGGTGCTGGAGGTGGCGCCGCCCATGCCGTCGATCTGCTTGCCGTACGGGTCGGGGCTGCCGATCACCCGCTGCAGCAGCGCATCGCGCGCGGCGCCGGGCACCTGCGCGGCTTCGGGCAGGTCCTGCAGGCGGAAGAACACGCCTTTGCTGGTGCCGCCACGCAGATACGTGGCGGGAATGCGCAGCTGGGGAGCGTGGGCCATGGTCATGCCGCCTGCGAAGCTTCGAGGAAGTCCTGCGCGAAACGCTGCAGCACGCCGCCCGCTTCGTAGATCGACACTTCTTCGGCGGTGTCGAGGCGGCAGGTCACCAGCACGTCGACGCGTTCGCCGTTGCGGCGGTGGATCACCAGCGTAAGTTCCGCACGCGGCGTGCGCGCGCCGATCACGTCGAAGGTTTCGCTGCCGTCGATGCCCAGGGTCTTGCGGTCGGTGCCGGGCTTGAACTCCAGCGGCAGCACGCCCATGCCGATCAGGTTGGTGCGATGGATGCGCTCGAAGCCTTCCGCCGCGATCGCTTCCACGCCGGCCAGACGCACGCCTTTGGCAGCCCAGTCGCGCGACGAACCCTGGCCGTAGTCGGCGCCGGCGATCACGATCAGCGGCTGCTTGCGTTGCATATACGTCTCGATCGCTTCCCACATGCGCATGACCTTGCCTTCCGGCTCCACGCGCGCGAGCGAGCCCTTCTTCACCGCGCCGTCGACCACCGCCATCTCGTTGAGCAAGGTGGGATTGGCGAAGGTGGCGCGCTGCGCGGTGAGGTGGTCGCCGCGGTGGGTGGCGTAGGAATTGAAGTCTTCTTCCGGCAGGCCCATCTTCGCGAGGTATTCGCCCGCGGCGCTGTCCAGCAGGATCGCGTTGGACGGCGACAGATGGTCGGTGGTGATGTTGTCGCCCAGCACCGCCAGCGCGCGCATGCCCTTGAGCGTGCGCTCGCCGGCCAGGGCGCCCTCCCAGTACGGCGGACGGCGGATATACGTACTCTGCGCGCGCCAGTCGTACAGCGGCGCGGCCGTGGTGCCGCCCTGGCCGCTGCGCGCGAACATCGGCTCGTAGACTTTGCGGAACTGTTCCGGCTTCACGCTGGAGGACACGATCGCATCGATCTCCTCGTCGCTGGGCCAGATGTCCTTGAGCAGCACCGGCTGGCCGTTGGCGTCGACGCCGAGCACGTCCTTCTCGATATCGAAGCGGATAGTGCCGGCAATGGCGTACGCCACCACCAGCGGCGGCGAAGCGAGGAAAGCCTGCTTGGCGTACGGATGAATGCGGCCATCGAAGTTGCGGTTGCCGGAAAGCACCGCGGTGGCGTACAGGTCGCGCTCGATGATTTCCTGCTGGATCTTCGGATCCAACGCACCGGACATGCCGTTGCAGGTGGTACAGGCGAAGGCCACGATGCCGAAGCCGAGCTGTTCCAGTTCCGGCAGCAGGTTCGCTTCCTTCAGGTACAGCTCCACCGCCTTGGAACCGGGCGCCAGCGAACTCTTCACCCACGGCTTGCGGGTAAGGCCGCGCGCATTGGCATTGCGCGCGAGCAGCGCCGCGGCGATCACGTTGCGCGGATTGCTGGTGTTGGTGCAGCTGGTGATGGCCGCGATGATCACCGCGCCATCGGGCATCTGGCCCGGCTGTTCCTGCCACTCGCCGGCGATGCCGCGCGCGGCGAGATCGGCCGTCGGCAGGCGCTTGTGCGGGTTGGACGGGCCCGCCATGTTGCGCACCACCGAGGACAGATCGAAGCTCAGCGTGCGTTCGTACTGCGCGGCGGCCAGCGTATCGGCCCACAGCCCGGCGGCCTTGGCATAGGTTTCCACCAGCTTGACCTGCTCGTCGCTGCGGCCGGTCAGGCGCAGGTAGTCGAGGGTCTGGCCGTCGATAAAGAACATCGCGGCGGTGGCGCCGTATTCGGGCGCCATGTTGGAGATGGTGGCGCGATCGCCCAGCGTCAGGCTGGCCGCGCCTTCGCCGCGGAATTCCAGGTAGGCGCCGACCACTTTCTCCTTGCGCAGGAATTCCGTCAGCGCCAGCACGATGTCGGTGGCGGTGATGCCGGGCTGGCGCTTGCCGGTCAGTTCCACGCCGACGATGTCCGGCAGGCGCATCCACGAGGCGCGGCCGAGCATCACGTTCTCTGCTTCCAGGCCGCCCACGCCGATGGCGATCACGCCCAGTGCGTCCACGTGCGGCGTGTGGCTGTCGGTGCCGACGCAGGTGTCGGGGTAAGCCACTCCCTCCTGCACCTGGATCACCGGCGACATCTTCTCCAGATTGATCTGGTGCATGATGCCGTTGCCCGGCGGAATCACGTCGACGTTCTCGAACGCCTTCTTGGTCCACTCGATGAAGTGGAAGCGGTCCTCGTTGCGGCGATCCTCGATCGCGCGGTTCTTGGCAAAGGCCTGCGGATCGAAGCCGCCGCATTCCACCGCCAGCGAGTGATCGACGATCAGCTGCACCGGCACCACCGGATTGACCTTGGCCGGATCGCCACCGCGCTCGGCGATCGCATCGCGCAGGCCGGCGAGGTCGACCAGGGCGGTCTGGCCGAGGATGTCGTGGCAGACCACGCGCGCCGGGAACCACGGGAAGTCGCGCTCGCGCTTGCGCTCGATCAGCTGCCGCAGCGAATCGGCCAGGATCGCCGGATCGCAGCGGCGCACCAGGTTCTCGGCCAGCACGCGCGAGGTGTACGGCAGCGTGTCGTAGGCGCCCGGCTGCAGCGCCTCCACGGCGGCGCGCGCATCGAAGTAATCCAGCGAGGTGCCGGGAAGGGGTTTGCGGTAGTCGCTATTCATATGTGTCGAGAACCCAGGAAGAGATTGCCCGGCCCGCGTCCGCCGGGCGGCGGCCGCTCGCGTCGATGCAAAACCGCCACATTGTAGCGAGGGAAAGCCTTTTGCTTAAGGGTGTTGGCTTGACTGGTATGCACGGCGCCACCGACAATGGCGGGCACTAATCCCAAAGGGGAGTAGTTCCGGACGCGCCGCAGCGCGCGTCCGTGCAGTGGTCGTCATCACGGGCGGAGCACCGCCCCGGTCACTGCAGCGGTTCTGCCGGGAACGAGACTTTTGCGGTAATCACGAGGCTGCGTGCGCTCGTGGTTGCTGCATTCGTCCCGCGCGCAGGAACATGAACCGCCATGGATTTCCTCACCCCCGAATTCTTCTCCGGCCTGCTGGCCATCGTCCTGCTCGACCTCGTGCTGGCGGGCGATAACGCCATCGTCATCGCCATGGCCGCGCGCAACCTGCCCAAGCAGCTGCAGAAGAAGGCGGTGTTCTGGGGCAGCTTCGGCGCGGTGGCGGTGCGCGTGGCGCTGACCGCCGTGGTGGTCTACCTGCTCAAGCTGCCCGGCCTGATGCTGGTCGGCGGCCTGCTGCTGCTGCCCATCGCCTGGAAGCTGCTGCGCTCGGACGAGGGCGACGGACACCAGGTGAGCGCCGCGGCGGGATTCTGGACGGCGATCCGCACCATCGTGGTGGCCGACGCACTGATGGGCCTGGACAACGTGCTGGCGATCGCCGGCGCCTCCGGCGGCCACATGGTGCTGGTGATCATCGGCCTGGCCATCAGCGTGCCGCTGGTGGTGTGGGGCTCCACCCTGATCCTGAAGCTGATCGAACGCTTCCCCGTCATCGTCTACATCGGCGCCGGCGCGATCGCCTGGACCGCCGCGCGCATGATCGCGCACGACCACCTGCTGCACGACTGGTTCGATGCGCACGGCTGGGCGCGCTACGCGCTGGACGTGCTGCTGGTGGCCGCGGTGTGCGGCGGCGGGTGGTATGTGCAGAAGCGGCGCGCGAAGCTTGCGTGAGTCGAAAACGGGCGGCCACGGGTGTGCCGCCCACTCCAAACCCCGTCATTCCGGCGCAGGCCGGAATCCAGTGACGACGGCGCTGGCTTGAGCGACTACGCCACAAGCATCGCTTGAGCGGCGACACGACAACCGAATGTTGCCGCTACTGGATTCCGGCCTGCGCCGGAATGACGAACTTGTAGCACCGCCGCGGCGCGCTCAATACATCATCGGCACCCGCACCGTCACCGTCGCGTCCGGCGTATCGCGCGTCACGCCCACGCCCAGGGTGAAGTTGAGCGTGCGCTTGTCGCTGAAGCGGTACGAGCCGCCGATCAGCAAGGTGCCCAGCACCGTCTTCACCGAACCGGCCACCCGACGGTTGTTCTGCTTGGTCACGCCTACCCAGCTCTGGTCGTAGCCGATGCTGAAGGAGGCCTTCTCGTTGAGCGCCAGGCCCATGCCCACGCTGACGTCGGCCACGTCGCCGACCTGGATCTTGCCGAGGTTCTCCTTGCCCGCCAGCACCAGGGTGCGGCTGACGTTGTTGCGCGCGAAGTTGTGCAGGTAGCTGACGTTGCCGAAGAACACCACCGGGTCGGACGGATACAGCCAGGTCACGCCCGGCTGCAGCGAGTAGAAGCCGCTGCCGGTAGGCAATTGCAATGGCAGGCCGGTGCCGGTGGCGTTCTGCACGCAGCGCTGCACGCAGTCGGTGGTGACCTCGAACGGATCGCGGCCGGTGCGCGATTTCGCGCGCAGCCAGGCCACGTAATAAGCCTTGTCGGCGCCGCCGTCGTTGAGCTGGTAGCGCAGCGTCGCCTCGATGTCGCCCAGGCCGCTGCCGCTGGCGCCGAAGGCGCGGTCGGTGGCGCTGCCGGTGAAAATCTCGCGGCTGATGGTGTCGGTGTGCCCATGCACGAAGGGAATGCGCACCTCCGCTTCCATCCGGTTGGTGATGCCGTAGCGCAGCGCGATCGCGCCGGTCTGCGTGGTGGTCTTCACCTGGCGCACGTCGACCAGGCCGATCAGGATCGCCGGAATGATGGTGTAGCCCACCAGCGCCACGCGGTCCGCCGAGGAATAACCGAACTGGTACGAGGGTTCGACGATCAGCTTGCCGGGCGGCGTCAGCACGCCGGGCTGGTCGAAGATCGGCGCCACTTCGGGCGGGCGCGAGTCGCGCTGCGGCGCCTGGCCGACGGGCTGCGTGTCTTCCGGGCCCGCAGCGGCCACCGCATCGGCCGGCATCGGCAAGGCCGTGGCCGAACTGCCGGCCGCGCGGATATTGCCGGCACGCTGACGGTCCAGCACATCCAGGCCCACTGCCTGGCGCAGCTCGCGGTATTGGGCTTCCTGCGCGGCGAGCGTGCGCCTCATGGTTTCCAGCTGTTCCATCTGCGCGGCGATCTGGCTGCGCATGGCATCCAGGCGCTCGCCTTGCGCTTTCACCTGCTGGTGCAGTTCATCGGATTCCACTGCGGGCGCTTGCTGCGCGGCGACTGTGCTGGCCATGAGCGCCAAGCCCACGGCTGCGGCGACGCTATGCCTTACCCCACGATTCCCGATCATCACCCTCTCCCCGGTTCCTTGATTGGCACCTTCTTCTCTCACTCTCCAAGAGCAAACCCTTCTCCCTTCGGGTCGCCGATGGGAGAGGGGCTCACCCTCAGCGGCCGAGCGGATTGGCCAGCGCCGATTGCAGGCTCTGGCCCAGGTTCAAGTTGCGGAACGCGCCGAGCGTGTTCACCGAAACATTGAGCGTGGTCATCGCCGCGATGCGCTGGTTGTCGAGCGTGTTCTGCACCACGGTGGTCGCGGCGTTCTGGCCGAGCGCAGCCGGGTCGACCGCGTTGCCGGGACCCACCTGCACCACGGCGGCCGTATTGATGGCTGCCGATAGCGCGCTGGCCTGCGCCGGCGTGAGATGCGCGACGTCGGGGATCTGGATATGGGTGGACGCGACCAGGTTGCCGTCGACGTACACCACGCGGTCCAGCCCCAGCGACGCCACCAGGCCCGTGCCGAGATCGAAGCCGCCGCGCGCCGCATCGAGGCGCGCCTCGCTTACGGGCGTCCACTGCGCAACGGCCTGCTCGTCCGCGTAAGCGCGCGGCGCCGCCAGCGCCGTCGCGACCAGCAGCGCCAGCCCCAGGCCGGCGCGATGCGTGCGCGTGCTCATATGTCCCCCGGCCCCCGCTTGGGGAGGGTGATGCCGTCCAGGCCGCGGCGGTCGATGCTGGTACCGAGCGGCGCCAGCGGCGCGGCGCGCCAGTCGGACGGGCTGTTGAAGACCGCCAGCGTGCGGCGGTTGTGGATGACGAAGACCAGGCGGTTCTTCCACATCGCCTCGAAGCGCGCCCGCGGCAGCGAGCGCGTGCCCAGCGCGGGATCGCCGATCAGCACGCGGTCGTAGAGCAGGCCTTTCACCACCACGAAATGGTGATAGCCGCGCTCGTCGATCAGCACGATCGCCGGCAGGCGTTCCTGCTGCAGCTTGTCCAGCGGCACTTCGAAACCATCGGCGTCGAAGCCGTTGGCGGCCAGATAGCGCTTGATGTCCAGCAGCGAGAAGCCTTCGCGGCCGATCTTGGCGCGGTCGCCGTGCGCATACATCTGCGCGAACGCGGCTTGCTCGTCGACCGGATAGCCGTATTGATAGGTAAGCAGCGTCGCCACCGCCGCCGAGCCGCAGCTGAAGTCGTACTTCTGCCGGATGGTGTTGCGGAAGCGCGCTTCCTTCAGGCTGGTGAGCCTGAGGCTGAGGCTCTGCCCCTGCGCGCCCGGCACCGTGATCGACGCAGCCGGCGCCGCGCCGTGCCAGCACAGCGCGGACAGCAGCAGCACCGGCAGCCATGGCCTCATGGCGCTACTGCCGGAACTGCACGTTGATGATGG
Organism: Dyella marensis; assembly: GCF_049532885.1. Taxonomy (NCBI): domain Bacteria; kingdom Pseudomonadati; phylum Pseudomonadota; class Gammaproteobacteria; order Lysobacterales; family Rhodanobacteraceae; genus Dyella; species Dyella marensis. Next base: position 1,463,904 of record NZ_CP064029.1, on the reverse strand, counting down.
TGGCGTTCTGGATCAGCACATTGTTGCCGGTGTTCTGGATCACCATCGGCACGCCGGCGGCCCCCTGGAAGGAGCCTGCGCTGATCGAGTTGGTGCCGGTGACCACGTCGTCGGCCTGGTTGTTGCTCACCGTGCCGTCGAGGGTCATTTTCGCGCTGACGTCGGCGCCGCCGCTCAAGCTCGCGAGCACCTTGCTGTCGACGCGCGCGCCCAAGCCGTTCACTTCATCGGGATGCGCTGCCGCGGCCGCGCGATAGGCCGATGCGGGCGAGGCGGACAGATACGTGGGCGCCGCTTGCGCCTGCGCCAGCCCCCATGCACCCAGCGACAGGCACGCCATGCCGACGCCGCATGCAGCTGTGATCTTCCTCATGGCGGTTCTCCCTTGCGCGAACGTGGCGGGGCGTGGGCCCCGCCACGCGGTTGCACATCAATGGCCGACGTTGAGGTTGGCCTGCACGTTCACGCTCTGCTGCGTGAGCGCGGCCACGCCGCTGTTCTGCGCCATCACGGTCACGCCTGCCGCCGCTGCCGCGGCGCCTTCCATGTGGTTGGACATGTCGAAGGTGCCCGCCGTAGCCCACGACGCGCCGCCCGCCGCGCCCGCGCCGCCGGCGCCGCCGGCCGCACCGCCACCCGTGCCCACGCCGCCTTCGCCGCCCATGCCGCCCGCACCCGCGGTGGCATCGGCCGCGCCGCTCGCGCCGCCGGTGGCGGTGGCGCTGCCGCTGGTCGAAGTCGAGGTGCCGCCCGTCGCCGAGCCGCCGGCCCATGCGCCGCTGCCGCCGGTCGAGGTGCCGCCGGTGCTGTTGCGGCGCGCATCCGCGCTGGCGTTGCCGTAGTTGTCGCCGTCGCTGCCGCCGCCCCACGCGCCCGCGCCTGCCGCTGCGCCGCCGCTGGTGCCCGAGCTGTCGCCGACGCGGCCGCTGCGCGCATGCGCGTTGCCGCCGCTGCCGCCTGAGCCGCCGCCGCCGCCCGTGCCGTAGCCGCCATAGGCATCGCCGCCGGAACCGCCGCGTGCGCCATTGGCATTGCCCCAGTTCTGCGCGACGTTGCCGATGCCGCTGACCTGGATATCGGTCACCGTGCCGTCGAGCCGGCTGACCGCCACCGCCTTGCTGTTATTGAACGAGTTGGTGACCGCCGAAGTGGCCGTGCCGCCGTTGTTGGCGGACGCCGCGCCCACTGCCGATGCATTGGCATCGCCCATGTTGTTGCGGTCGTTGCCCTGGCTCGAATTGGTCCGGGTATGAGTGGAGCTGTTGTTGTGCGAGTTGGTCGAATTGTCGTCGTCTGCCATGGCGGGTAGCGTCAAGCCGATGCCAAGCAGAATTGCCGTGGCGATGAGTGTCTTGCGCATGGACTCTCTCCTGCGGAACAGTGGCCCCCTGGTACGCCGAGCTACGCGGCTTCCAGACGTGGCAACATGCATGCCACTGGCTTCCACCGTTTCGCATCGCGCGAAATCCTTGCGCGCAGTCAAGCACTTGCATGGCGCGAAACCGATCGCGCCGCTGAACGCCGGGAATGGCAGCGGGCCCGAGTGCATCAATCGTGTTACGCCGCGCAGACGCGCGCAGGCCCCAAAGGGCTGAAAACAAGGGCGGACGCAGCCCGCCACCACTCGGTGCAGGCCACGCTTCGCTACGCTGTAACAGCGGCGTTACGCCCTGTGCCTGCCGGTCAGCAACAAAGCATCTACGCGCCGCGAAGCGCGAAGGAAGCGGCGCTTTTCGCGCTGCCGGATAAAAACATCCGCGGGCGCCGCAACCGGCGCGCCCGCGGATGGCACGTCGGCTCAGTACACCAGCGTGGTGTTGGACGCCGTGGCGGTGATGCCGTAGTTGCACTGCGGGCTGGTCGAACCCACCGGGAAGTCCTTGGTCCACGGCGGATTGGCGATCTGCACCTGGTTCAGGTTATAGACCGCGATATTGGTGAAGGCGATCGAGCCGTTGCTCGGGTAATGACTGCAGCTGCTGACGCCATAGGCTTCCAGCACGCCGCCGAAGACCCAGTTCAGCGTGGCATACGGATTGGTGGTGAGCGTGGTGCTGGTGCCCTTGGTCACGTCCTTGGACACGATCTTCCAGGTCGAGCAGGTCACGCCGGGCGCGCAATTGGAAAAGGTGTCGCCGGTGATGCTGTCGCCCACCGACACGTTGATCGGCGAGCTGTGGTACGTGGTGCCGCTGACGCAGCAGTTCCAGCTGGCCATGGTCCACTTGTGGTCGTTGTAGCCGTTCCAGCCCAGCACCGGCTGCAGGATCGACTGCACGTTCGGCAGCTGCTCGAGTCCAGGGAAGAAATAGATCACCTGGCTGGCCGAGGTGGTCGGGTTGCTCGGCACCTTCCAGCTGGCCACGATGCGGCCGATCGCCACGCTGCTGGAATAATTGGTGTCGATCACCCAGCCGTTGATGGTCGGGTTGTGCGCGGCCGGGAAGCTCACCGCCCCGTTCGGCTCGATCCGCGTGCCGTTCAGCGCGAAGTGCGGCTGCGAGCACAGCGCGGGCTTGCGCAGCGAACCGTCGACGCGGCGGATATTGCCGTCCTTGTGCAGCTCCTCGCCTTCATGCACTTCCTGCACGCAGGCAGGATCGAAATAACCATTGGGTGTCACCACGAAATTGCTTGGCACGCCCTGCGGGCGCAGCTGCAGCTCCATCGCGCTCACCGAGGTGAGGGCCGCGTCGGGCTTCAACGCGGCCTGCTCGGCGGCTTGCGCGCCGACGGCGACGGCCAGCAAGGACAAGACGGCGATCAACGATGCGCCGAACCTGCTCCGGCGCGTTCTTCCGATGAATCTATTCATGGGTCGCACACTCCTGATGACGGTTGGGATAGCGCCCTCCTGGCGTGGTGCGCAACGTCTTCGCACGCGGCGTGCGGGTGCGAAGACAGGCCGCGCGTATGGCCGTCCAGATGGCCGGGGAAGTTGACACCGAATGCGGATTCCTTGCTGCGAAGCACGCGTACAACCGGTGTGAATGGAAGGCCGCCACTTCTTCACCGGCCGCAGACGATGCTGACGCAAACGCAAGAACATGCGAAATGCCATGCGGCGGAAACAAAAAAGGGAGCCCGCGGGCTCCCTTCTTTCCGTGCCGGACGGCTTGCGCTCAGCGCTTTTCGATCGGCACGTAAGCCTGGTCTTCCGGACCGGTGTAGTTCGCGCTCGGGCGGATGATCTTGCCGTCCTGGCGCTGCTCGATCACGTGCGCGCTCCAGCCGGAGGTGCGCGCGATAACGAACAGCGGCGTGAACATCGCGGTGGGCACGCCCATCATGTGGTACGCGCTGGCCGAGAACCAGTCGAGGTTGGGGAACATCTTCTTCAGTTCCCACATCAGCTTCTCGATGCGCTCGGACACCTCGAACAGGGTCGGGTTGCCGCCTTCGGTGCACAGCTTGCGCGAGACCTCCTTGATGATCTCGTTGCGCGGGTCGGACACGGTGTACACCGGATGGCCGAAGCCGATGATGATCTCCTTGCGCTCGACGCGGGCCCGGATGTCGGCTTCCGCCTCGGCCGCGTTGCGGTAGCGCGCGATGATCTCCATCGCCACTTCGTTGGCGCCGCCGTGCTTGGGACCGCGCAGCGCGCCGATCGCGCCGGTGATGGCGGAATACATGTCCGAACCGGTGCCGGCGATGACGCGCGCGGTAAAGGTGGACGCGTTGAACTCGTGCTCGGCGTACAGCACCAGCGACTTGTCCAGCGCGTGCGCGTGCAGCTCGCTAGGCTTCTTGTTGTGCAGCAGGTGCAGGAAGTGGCCGGCGATCGACTCGTCGTCGGTCTCGGTCTCGATGCGCTTGCCGTTGTGGCTGAAGTGGTACCAGTACAGCAGCATCGAGCCGAAGCTGGCCATCAGGCGGTCGGCGATGTCGCGCGCGCCGGTGAGGTTGTGGTCGTCCTTCTCCGGCAGCACGGTGCCCAGCACCGAGCAGCCGGTGCGCATCACGTCCATCGGATGGGTGGCGGCCGGCAGCAGTTCCAGCGCGCTCTTCACCGGCGCGGGCAGTCCGCGCAGGCGCTTGAGCTTGGCGCGGTAGGCGTTGAGTTCGGCCCAGTTCGGCAGCACGCCGTGCACCAGCAGATAGGCGACCTCCTCGAAGCAGCCCTTGGCGGCCAGGTCGTGGATGTCATAGCCGCGGTAATGCAGGTCGTTGCCGCTGCGGCCAACCGTGCACAGCGCGGTATTGCCCGCGGCCACGCCCGACAGGGCGACGGATTTCTTGGCCTTGGGGAGGACTTGCTCGCTCATCGATGGTTCTCCTGCACGCATGAATCTCTATGGACGAAGGCGGCGCGCGCCTCCGTGGGGAAAGCGGCGCTCAGCCCTTCTTGGCGAAGAGCTCGTCCAGGCGGCGCTCGAAATCGTGATAGCCGATGCGGTCGTACAGCTCCTCGCGCGTCTGCATGGTGTCGATCACGTTGCGCTGGTGGCCGTCGCGGCGGATCGCCTGGTAGACGTTCTCAGCGGCCCTGTTCATGGCGCGGAACGCGGACAGCGGATACAGCACGATGCCGACGCCGGCTTCGCGCAGTTCGTCGACGCTGAACAGCGGCGTCTTGCCGAACTCGGTGATATTGGCCAGCACCGGCACCTTCACCGCATCGGCGAAACGGCGGTAAGTCGGCAGGTCGTAGACGGCCTCGGCGAAGATGCCGTCGGCGCCGGCTTCGACGCAGGCGATGGCGCGCTCGATCGCCGCATCCACGCCTTCGGTCTGGATGGCGTCGGTGCGTGCGATCAGGAAGAAGTCCGCATCGGTCTTGGCGTCCGCCGCCGCCTTCACGCGGTCGGCCATCTCGCCGGAAGAAACGATTTCCTTGCCCGGGCGGTGGCCGCAGCGCTTGGCGCCGACCTGGTCCTCGATATGGCAGGCGGCCGCACCGAACTTGATCAGGCTCTTCACCGTGCGGGCGATATTGAACGCGCTGGGGCCGAAGCCGGTGTCGATGTCCACCAGCAGCGGCAGGTCGCACACGTCGGTGATGCGGCGCACGTCGGTGAGCACGTCGTCCAGCGTATTGATGCCCAAGTCCGGCAGGCCCAGCGAGCCGGCTGCGACACCGCCGCCGGAGAGATAGATCGAACGGTAGCCGGCGCGCCTGGCGAGCAGAGCGTGGTTGGCATTGATGGCACCGATGACCTGCAGCGGCTGCTCTTCGGCCAGTGCGGCGCGGAAGCGTGCGCCGGGGGATGCGTTGTGGGTCATGGAACCTCCGCGTAAAGCGGCGATTTTAGCGCGCGGAGCGGGTCCAACCCGTGCTGCGGCGCGTCAAAGATCGCACCAATCGCGTACCACAAGCGTCGATATGCGTATCGCCGGGCGCCGTATCGCTACCTACATTCGCTTGCATGAGTACACCCACCCGACTTGCCACACGCATTCTCCAGGGCCTGCTGATCGGCATTGCCGCCGCGGTGCTCACCCTCGCCATCGGCCGCTTTTATCCGGGTGCGCTGAAGGCCATGCAGGCCTTCGCCGCCACCGTGCTCGATCCGCTCGGCCAGGTGTTCCTGCGCCTGCTGTTCTTCGTAGTGATCCCGCTGGTATTCGCCTCGCTCGCTTCCGGCGTGGCGCAGCTGGGCCGGCTCGGCCGCCTCGGGCCGCTGGCCGGGCGCACCTTTGCGCTGTTCGCGGCCAACATGCTGATCGCGGTGGCGCTGGGCCTGCTGATGATGAACCTGCTGCAGCCGGGCCATCAGCTGGAACCGGGTTCGCGCGAGCGGCTGATGCAGGAATACGGCGGCAGCGCGCACCTGGCGGTGGAGCGCCAGCAGCAGCGGCCGGCGCTGACGCCGGCCGCGGTGGTGGACATGTTCATGCCGCGCAATCTGTTCGGCGCCTTCGTCGGTAACGATCGCGGCATGCTCGGCGACGTGCTGCCGCTGATCCTGTTCGCCATCCTGGTCGGTGCGGCGGCCACCCTGCTGGACGATGAAAAACGCCGCCGGCTGCAGGCGGGGCTGGATCTGGTGAGCGAGCTGATGACCGGCATCGTCGGCTTCGCGCTGCGGCTGGCGCCGGTGGCGGTGCCGGCGATGATCTACAGCGTGATCGTGAAGATCGGCACCGATGCGCTGCTCACCCTGGCCGTGTTCGCCGCCGGTTGCGCCTTCGCGCTGGCGCTGCATCTGTTCGGCACCATGTCGCTGTGGCTGCGCCTGCTGGCCGGGCGCTCGCCGCTGGCCTGGTTCCGGCAGGTGCGGCCGGTGCTGATCACCGCCTTCTCCACCAGTTCCAGCAGCGCCACCCTGCCCGCCTCGCTCGCACTGGCCCGCGATCAGCTCAAGCTCTCGCCCAGCACCGCCGGCTTCGTGCTGCCGCTGGGCGCCACCATGAACATGAGCGGCACCGCCCTGTTCGAAGGCTGCGTGGTGCTGTTCGTGGCCCAGGCCTTCGGCGTGGAACTGGCGCTGGGCCAGCAGTGCGTGCTGATGCTGCTGGCCGTGCTCAGCGCGGTGGCGGTGGCCGGCATCCCCGGCGGCTCCATGCCGTTGATCGCCGGCCTGCTTGCCACTTTCGGGGTGCCGCCGGACGGCATCGGCCTGGTGCTGGGGGTGGACCGCATCCTGGACATGCTGCGCACCACGGTGAACGTGGGCGGCGACCTGGTCGCCGCCACCGTGGTGGACGTCCAGGCCAGCCGCGCTGGCACCTGACCAGGCTCGCGTTCCTGTCACGATGGCGGGCGCAGACTCCAGGTCTTGCGCCGGGGCCGGCTATCGATAGTCGCCATCTATCACCACCATCCCGACAATCGATTAGATAAATCCCGTTGCCGGCGCTAATCTTTGCTGCTTCCAACCACCACAACACGGGAAAACAACCGATGTCGTTGATCAACACCGAAATCAAACCGTTCAAGGCGCAGGCTTACAAGGACGGCAAGTTCATCGAAGTGACGGACGCCAGCCTCAAGGGCAAGTGGTCGGTGGTGGTGTTCTATCCGGCGGACTTCACCTTCGTCTGCCCGACCGAGCTCGAGGACCTGGCCGACCATTACGCCGAATTCCAGAAGCTGGGCGTGGAGATCTACGGCGTGTCCACCGACACCCACTTCGCGCACAAGGCATGGCACGACACCTCCGACGCGATCAAGAAGGTGAAGTACACCCTGATCGGCGATCCGACCGGCACCATCACCCGCAACTTCGACGTGATGATCGAAGAGGAAGGCCTGGCGCTGCGCGGCACCTTCGTGATCAATCCGGAAGGCCAGATCAAGCTGTGCGAGATCCATGACAACGGCATCGGCCGCGACGCTTCCGAGCTGCTGCGCAAGGTGAAGGCCGCGCAGTACGTCGCCTCCCACCCGGGCGAGGTGTGCCCGGCCAAGTGGAAGGAAGGCGACAAGACCCTGAAGCCCTCGCTCGACCTGGTTGGCAAGATCTAAGCCACGCTTTTCCGCGATACGCGGCCCGCTGCATCGGGCCGCTCCGGACCCGGCGTCCTGCCGGGTCCGCTTTCCGAAGACGCAAGTTGCCCGCGACGCCTGGCTCTGGCCAGGTGCTCGCGGCGCTCACCCCGAATTCCCCGAAACAACGGAGCAACCACCATGTTGGACGCCGATCTGAAGACCCAATTGCAGGCCTACCTCGAAAAGGTCACGCACCCGATCGAGCTGGTGGCCTCCCTCGACGACAGCGCTGCCTCGCAGGAACTGGCCGGGCTGCTGGAAGACATCGCCTCGCTGTCCGACAAGGTCAGCCTGAGCCGCGCCGGCAAGGATGCGCGCAAGCCTTCGTTCGCGATCAGCCGCGTCGGCACCGACGTCGAAGTGCGCTTCGCCGGCATCCCGCTCGGCCACGAATTCACCTCCCTGGTGCTGGCCCTGCTGCAGGTCGGCGGCCATCCGTCCAAGGCCGCGCCGGAGCTGCTGGAGCAGGTGCGCAACCTCGAAGGCGAGTACCGCTTCGAGACCTTCATGTCGCTCTCCTGCCACAGCTGCCCGGACACCGTGCAGGCGCTGAACCTGATGAGCGTGGTCAACCCCAATATCAAGCACGTGGCCATCGACGGCGCGCTGTTCCAGGACGAGGTGAACGAGCGCCAGGTGATGGCCGTGCCCACCGTGTTCCTCAACGGCGAAACCTTCGACCAGGGCCGCATGACGATCGAGCAGATCGTCGCCCGCCTCGACACCGGCGCCGCCCAGCGCGACGCCAGGAAGATCGACGCCAAAAAGCCATTTGACGTGCTGGTGGTCGGCGGCGGCCCGGCCGGCGCCGCGGCGGCGATCTACGCCGCGCGCAAGGGCATCCGCACCGGCGTGGCAGCGGAGCGTTTCGGCGGCCAGGTGCTGGACACCATGGCGATCGAGAACTTCATCTCGGTCACCTATACCGAAGGCCCCAAGCTGGCCGCCTCGCTGGAGCAGCACGTGCACGAGTACGACGTGGACGTGATGAACATGCAGCGCGCCGAGAAGCTGGTCGCGCCGGCCGATCCGAACGGCCTGTTCGAAGTGAAGCTGGCCAACGGCGCCACGCTGAAGTCCAAGACGGTGATCCTTTCCACCGGCGCGCGCTGGCGCAACATGAACGTGCCGGGCGAGCAGGAATACCGCAACAAGGGCGTGACGTATTGCCCGCACTGCGACGGCCCGCTGTTCAAGGGCAAGCGCGTGGCGGTGATCGGCGGCGGCAACTCCGGCGTGGAAGCGGCGATCGACCTGGCCGGCATCGTCGGCCACGTCACCCTGCTGGAATTCGACGGCAAGCTGCGCGCCGACGAAGTCCTGCAGCGCAAGCTGCGCAGCCTGCCCAACGTAAGGATCATCGTGAACGCGCAGACCACCGAAGTGCTGGGCGACGGCCAGAAAGTCACCGGCCTGGCGTACACCGACCGCCAGAGCGGCGCCGGCGAGCGCGTGGAACTGGAAGGCGTGTTCGTGCAGATCGGACTGCTGCCGAATACCGAATGGCTGAAGGGCACGCTGAAGCTGTCCCCGCGCGGCGAGATCGAAGTGGATGCGCGCGGCGAGACCTCGATCCCCGGCGTGTTCGCCGCGGGCGACGTCACCACCGTGCCGTACAAGCAGATCGTGATCGCCATGGGCGAAGGCGCCAAGGCCTCGCTCAGCGCCTTCGATCATCTGATCCGCATGCCGGTGATCGAAGCGGAAGCTGTCGCGGCCTGATCGTTGCTTAGAACTCGCCCGCCCGCAGCCCCCGGTACGCCAACAGGCGGGGGTTTGTCGGGCGGGCGATTTTTTTATGCCCGTCAGCCCTGATCCGGCCCACGCTCCAGCGCACGCCGGATCTCTTCCAGCGCGCCCGGATCGTCCAGCGTCGACAGATCCCCCGGATCCCGCTGCTCCGCCAGCGCCTGCAGCGAGCGCCGCAGCAATTTCCCCGAGCGCGTCTTCGGCAGCGCATTCACCACGTACACGCGCGACGGCTTGGCGATGCCGCCGAGCTGGTCGACCACGCGCTGCTGCATGGCATGCGCCACCTGCCCCGCCTGCGCGCCCGCGTCCTGCTTGAGCGTGGCGAACACCACCGGCACCTGGCCTTTCAGTTCATCGCGCACGCCGATCACTGCCGCCTCGGCCACCGCCGGATGGGTGGCGACGGATTCCTCGATCTCGCGCGTACCCAGGCGATGGCCCGCCACATTGATCACGTCGTCGGTGCGGCCGAGGATGGTGGTGTAGCCGTCGGCATCGCGGATCGCCCAATCCAGCGAGCTGTACAGCAGCTCGTTGAAGTGAGCGAAGTAGCTGCTCAGGTAACGCTCGTCGTCGCCCCATACCGTGGTGAGGCAGCCCGGCGGCAGCGGTGGCTCGAACACCAGCACGCCCTTGCTGCCCGCCGCGGCTTCCGCGCCGCTGGCTTCGTCGATCACCTTCATGCGGTAGCCCGGCGCGGGCAGGCCCGGCGAACCGAACTTCACCGGCTTCAGATCCAGGCCCGGCATCAGGGTGATCGCGGGCCAGCCGGTTTCGGTCTGCCAGTAGTTGTCGATCACCGGCACGCCCAGGCCTTCGGTGATCCAGTGCGCGGTCGGCTCGTCCAGCGGCTCGCCGGCGAGGAACAGCCACTTGAGCGCGGACAGGTCGTACTTGCGCAGCCACTCCGGGTCCTGCTTTTTCAAGACGCGGATGCCGGTGGGCGAGGAGAACATGGTGCGCACCGCATAGCGCTCGCACAGATACCACCAGATGCCCGGGTCCGGCCGCGTCGGCAGTCCTTCGTACAACAATGAAGTGGCGCCGCCGATCAGCGGACCGTAGACGTTGTACGAATGCCCCACCGCCCAGCCCACGTCGGAGGTGGAGAACATCACCTGCCCCGGCGCGATATCGAAGATGCAACGCACCGACATCGCCATGGCCACCGCATAGCCGCCGACGTCGCGCTGGATGCCCTTGGGCTTGCCCGTGGTGCCCGAGGTGTAGAGCAGATAGCTCGGCTCGTTCGATTCCAGCCAGGCCACCGGCACCTCGGCCTGCTCGTACACCTTGCGCAGTTCGGCGTAGTCCAGATCGCGGCCAGCCACGCGGGTCATCTGGGGATCGAGTCCGCGGTCGACGATCAGCACGTGCGGCGGCGGCGACGACGCTTCTTCCAGCGCGGCATCCACCAGCGGCTTGTACGGAATCACCTTGCCGCCACGCATGCCGGCGTCGGCGGCGATCAGCAAGCGGGGCTGTGCATCGTCGATGCGCAATGCAAGGTTGTGCGCCGCAAAGCCGCCGAACACCACCGAGTGGATCGCACCCAGGCGCGCGCAGGCCAGCATCGCAAAGACCGCCTCGGCCATATTGGGCAGGTAGATCACCACGCGGTCGCCGCGCTGCACGCCCAATGCGGCCAGCACCGCGGCGAACACATTCACTTCGCGATGCAGCTGGCGATAGGTCAGCTCGCGGGTAATGCCGGTCTCGGTGGAAATCGCCACCAGCGCCAGCTGTTCGCCGCGCTCGGCCAGGTGCCGGTCCACCGCGTTGTAGCAGAGGTTGGTGGTGCCGCCGACGAACCAGCGGCGGAACGGCGGGCGCGAATAATCGAGCACCTGCTGCGGCGGGGTCTGCCAATGGATCAGTCGCGCCTGCTCGGCCCAGAAGATCTCGGGCTCTTCGATCGAGCGCCGGTAAAAAGCCTCGTAATCCATGTCCGCATCCGCCCGCCGGGTATGGACGGCAAGACTCGCCCAAGCCGCGCGGAGGGTTGCACTAGACCTTGGTCGTACCGAATGAAGGGATTAATGGACTTGGCGGGTATTAGGCCAAAAGGCTTATTAGAACGATGCAATAAGCATAGGCATTAAAATCCATAAAGCATGGAAAATGCCAAATACCCGTCCTTCACAAATGTGTTTCCGGCACTGAGAAACAAATCATGCGAATATCAAAAATAATCCGGAATTAACACGCTATTTTCACATTTCTTCACAGAGTATCGGCCTCGCCCAGCAACGCGCGTTGAGGTGCTCGGATGGGCATGGGGAAACGACGCGCACATGCCACTGGGACAGGGGAGTGGCTAATCCGGAAACGACACACGCGGCATTAATCATCTGCCTGGATCCAGGACGGAATCGGGCGGCGCGCGTGCCCCTTCGGAAGCCCTATTACCAGCGACTCGGTTGCGTTTCTCGGAGGAAATGGCGATGAGTAAGCGACATGTGAGCACCGTGTTGAAGCAGACCCTATTGATTACCTGCATGCTGGCCGCCGGCATTTCGCTGACGGCCTGCTCGGGTCACAGTTCCTATAAATCCGGAGGCGGCGGCGGCGTCGTGAATCCCGGCGGCGCCGGTGGCGGCGATGGCGGTGGTTCCGGCGGTGGCGGCGATGGTTCTGGCGGCGGCGGTGGCGGCACCGGCGGCGGTGGTGGTGGCACTGGCGGCGACGGTGGTGGCACCGGTGGCGGCGGTGGCGGCACCGGCGGCGGTGGTGGTGGCACCGGCGGCGGCGGTGGTGGCACCGGCGGCGGCGGTGGTGGCACCGGCGGTGGTGGCACCGGCGGCGGCGGTGGCGGCACCGGCGGTGGCGGTGGAGATGGCGGCGGCGGCGGCACCGGAGGCGGTGGCGGCGGTACCGGCACACCTGCACCCACGGGTGTCGTCGGCGCGGTGGCGACCGGCGGTGGCGGCATCGTCACGGCGGTAGGCAACACCGTCGTCGGCATCGGCCAGCAGATTCCCAACACCACCATCCTCGGCAATACGCCGGTGACGCAGGGCCTGGCGGGCGTGGTGACCAACACCGGCGAAGCCGTGGTCGACGTCGGCAACGGCCTGAAGAGCGGCCTCGGCCAGATCGGCAACACCAGCGATCCCGTCGGTACCACGGTGCTCGGCACCAGCAGCGCTGTCGGCGATCTTGGCCAGGCGGTGACCAGCCTCGGCGGCACCGTGAAGGCAGCCGGCGCGTTCCAGGGCTCGCCGATCACGCCGATCACTTCGCTGGTCGGCAACGTGGTGTCCACCGTCGGCACCGACGTCAGCAAGCTCGACACCGGCCTCAACGGCCAGCTCGCCAGCGGCCTGCCGAAGCAGTTGACGCAGACGCTGAGCAATACGCTGACGCCGATCGCCCTGGTCGGCCAGAACGGCAGCGCGACGGGCAATCCGACCAACCTCGTCGCCGCCGTGTCGACGGCGGGCGGCGGCGCTGCCACGGGCCTGGGCAACGGGCTCAGCGGCATCGGCGCTTCGCTCGGCACCTCCCTGCCGGGCGGCCTGAGCAATCCGACCACCGTCGCGCTGGGCAATACCGTCAGCGACGTCGGCGGCACGGTCAGCGCGCTCGGCGGCGGCCTCAGCAACGGCCTGGGCAAGGCGGGCAGCATCGCCAACCCGGTCGGCGTGACGCTGGCCAGCACCGGCGGTGTGGTCTCCGGCGTGGGTGCCGCCACCAGCGGCGTGGCCGGCGTGGTAGGCAGCCTCGGCAGCGGCCAGCTGTCGGGCCTGAACCCGCTGACCAGCACGCTCGCTTCGGCGGTCAATCAGGTGGGCGGCGGCGTGACCAATCTGGGCGGCGCGGTGACCAATACGGTCAACGGTCCGCTGCAGCCGGTCACGCAGGGCCTGAGCAACGTGGTCAACACGGTCGCCAGCGCCACCACCGTGCCACTGGGCACCAACGCCACGGCCGGCACCGGCAGCCTGGGCGGACTGGGCAGCCTGGTGAATACGGTGACGGCGCCGATCACCGGAGCCGTATCCGGCGGCACGTCGGGCACCGGCAGCAACCCGGTCAGCGGCCTGGTCGGCTCGCTCACCAGCACGGTGGGCAGCGTGACCTCCGGCGTCGGCAGCACCGGCGGCAGCACCTCGAACAACAACGGGGGCCTGCTGGGCGGATTGCTGAAGAAGTAAGCGGCAACGGAGAGGCGGCCGCAGGGCCGCCTCTTCGCATGAGGCATCGCTTCGCTGCACACTGGCCGTGTGCAGTGAAGATCCAGCGACACGAAGGAGCGTCATCGCATGAGGAGATGGTTGGTGTTCGCCACCGCCGCCGCAGCCTCGACCACGGGCTGGGCGCAGAGTCGTCCTCCGGTTCCCAATCCCCTGCAGACCCTGCCGCGCGTGGAAGCGCCCACGCGGCAACCGAGCGTCACGCTCAACGTGGAGCAGCAGCGCAACGACCAGCTCGCCGCGCTGATGGCGCTCACCCTCGCGCCGACGCGCATCGACATCGACGGCGTGCACTCCGTGCCGTTCGACCAGGTGGCCGCGCTGTTCAAGCCGCTCACCGGCAAGACCGTGCGCATCGCCGACCTGGTCGCCGCGGCCAATGCCTGCACCAAGCTCTATCAGGATCGCGACTACGCGCTGTCGTTCTGCTTCATTCCCGCGCAGAACTTCCAGGACGGCGTGGTCAAGGTCAGCGTGGTGGAAGGCTATGTGGCCGAAGTGGACGTCGGCGGCGTCCCCGGCAACATGGAGCGGAAGATCCGCGCCATCGCCAGCCACATCACCGCCGACCGCCCCCTGCGCCGCAGCACCTTCGAGCGCTATATCCAGACGCTGGGCATGCTGCCCGGCGCCAAGATCGACGCCGACATCCCCGCGCCCACCACCACCGACGGCGCCACGCGCCTGAAGCTGAAGGTGAAGCGCCAGCGCTACGACATGAGCACCGGCATCGACACCAACCACCCCGGCGTGCAGGGCATCTTCGCCGGTACGCTCAACGGCATGACGCCCCTGGCCGAACAGCTCACCGGCTCGGTGCTCTACCCGCCTGGCCGCGGCAAGCAGCAGTTCTACAGCGCCGGCTATGCGCAGATGCTCGGCTCCAGCGGCCTGATGGGCCGGCTCAACGCCTCGAGCTACTACGGCAACCCGGATATCGACAACCAGCTGCCGTCGTACCTGCGCCATCGCCTTTCACAGAACCGCCTCGACTTCAGCCTCAGCTACCCGCTGCTGCTGAGCAATACGCGCAGCCTGATGCTGGGCGCCGGCCTGTACGGTTCCAACCAGAACGACAAGTACCGCAACCTGATCAACGGCGCGCAACTGGAACTGAAGAACGACGTGCGCGTGCTGCACAGCGAACTGGACTTCACCCAGGCCGGCGAAAAACGCACGCGCAAGCTCGGCATCGGCATCGCCCAGGGCTTCGACATGCTCGGCGCCGGCAGCCGCGGCCTTACCAATATCCCCGGCGCGCTGGTGGCCAATCCCACCGACGTGCGCTTCACCCGCTACAACCTCAACGCGATGCAGAGCGATACCTGGCCGGCTCACCTGGTGACAGTGGCCAGCGTGGTGGGCCAGTACAGCCACTATCGCCTGCCGTCGACCGAGCAGATCAGCTTCGGCGGACCGCGCTTCGCGCTGGGCTACGACCCGGGCTCGGTATCGGGCGACAGCGGCTGGGGCGCCTCGCTGGAACTCAACCGGCCGTTCAAGGTGAACGCCAAATGGGTGAAGGTGCTCACTCCGTACGTGCTGGGCCAGATGGCGCGCGTGTATCTCAACGGCGCGCGCCCGGCCGCCGACAAGCTGCAGACGGCCGCGCTGGGCCTGCGCCTGACCGACGGCAAGCACTACACGGTGGACGTCTCCGCCGCGCAGCCGGTGGGCGACAAGACGCAGGACAACCTGGCGCGGCATACGCGGTATGACCTGACGTTCTCGTATCAATTGTTCCCGTAACGCATGCCGATGCACGCTTCTCCCCTCCGGGGAGAAGATGCCGGCAGGCAGATGAGGGGCGGGTGCTCGCGGTGGCGCTGGTACGAAGAGAAGAAAAGCTTTTGAGCTTTCTCGGCCTTCCGCTCACCGCTCCGCCCGCCCCCTCACCCCAACCCTCTCCCCGGAGGGGAGAGGGGGCAAAGAGCCGGGCCTAGTAGGTATGTGTTATTTGCCCCCCGCCCCCCGCCTGACAAGCTCCCGGACACCCTCCACCGGGATGCCGTCATGCCTGCGTTTTTCCGCCGCTTCTACTTCTGGGTGCTGGCCGCGATCGTCGCGGGCGGGCTGATCGGCCATTACGCGCCGGAGACCGGCGTGGCGATGAAACCGCTCGGCGACGGCTTTATCTCGCTGGTGAAGATGCTGATCGGGCCGATCATCTTCCTCACCGTGGTGCTGGGCATCGCCGGCGTCTCCGACGTGAAGAAAGTCGGCCGCGTCGGCGCCAAGGCCATCCTGTATTTCGAAGTGGTGTCGAGCTTCGCGCTGGTGATCGGCCTGGTGGTGGTCAATACGCTCAAGCCCGGCGCCGGCTTCAACGCCACGCCCGCCTCGCTCGATGCCGCCGCGGTGGCCAAGTACGCCAATGCCGCGCACGAGCAAGGCACCGTCGCCTTCCTGCTGCACCTGATCCCCAAGACCTTCACCGACGCCTTCAGCGGCGACGGCGACCTGCTGCAGGTACTGCTGCTCGCGCTGCTGTTCGGCTTCGCCATGATCCACCTGGGCGAACGCGCCAAGCCGGTGATGAACCTGCTGGAAGCGCTGTCGAAGGTGTTCTTCCGCATCATGGGCATGATCATGCGCCTGGCGCCGCTGGGTGCGATGGGCGCCATGGCCTTCACCATCGGCAAGTACGGCGTGCACAGCCTGGGGCCGCTGCTGAAGCTGATGAGCAGCTTCTACCTGGCCTGCATCCTGTTCGTGGTGGTGGTGCTGGGCGCCATCGCGCGCGCCACCGGCTTCAGCATCTTCAAATTCCTGCGCTATATCCGCGACGAGCTGCTGCTGGTGCTGGGCACCTCCTCGTCGGAGTCGGCGCTGGTGCCGCTGATGCAGAAGCTCGAGCGCCTGGGCTGTTCCAAGTCGGTGGTCGGCCTGGTGGTGCCGAGCGGTTATTCGTTCAACCTGGACGGCACCAATATCTACCTGACCATGGCCGCGATCTTCGTGGCGCAGGCGCTGGGCGTGGAACTCACGCTGACGCAGGAGCTGACCCTGCTCGCGGTTGCCATGCTCACCTCCAAGGGCGCCTCCGGCGTCACCGGCGCGGGCTTCATCACGCTGGCCGCCACCCTTGCCGTGGTGCCATCGGTGCCGGTCGCGGGCCTCTCGCTGATCCTCGGCATCGACCGCTTCATGAGCGAAGCGCGCGCGATCACCAACATCATCGGCAACGGCGTGGCCACCGTGGTGGTCTCGCACTGGGAGAAGGAACTCGACCACGCCAGCCTGCAGGCCGCGCTCGACGGCCGCCCGCCCTCGCCCGCCGCGGACGAGGCTCCCCTGCTTACCGATGCCGGCTGAGCCGGCCCTACCCGCCATCCACGAGGCTGCGATGAACACCTTCCCGATCAAGTCCCTGAGTGCCGTCATGCTGTGCGCGCTGGGCCTGGTGCCGGCGGCGCGGGCGGCCGACATCAACAACTGGCCGATCAAGTACACCACCGGCGACGGCACCGAGTGGGCGCTGTACGGCAACTACCAGTACGACTGGATGGACGTGCGCCACAGCGACACCATCGAGGACTCGCACACCAACCGCCGCAAGGAACTCGGCTTCACCGCCAAGAAAAAGGGCGAGTGGGATGCGCTGGTCTATTTCGATTTCCAGTCCAAGCAATGGCTGGACGTGTACTGGCGCATGGAAACCAAATGGCTGTTCGGCCAGGACTACGGCAAGCTGCGCTTCGGCTACAGCAAGCTGCCGGTGGGCTTCGAAGGCGTCACCAGCGCGCGCAATGACAGCTTCGTGGAGATCGCGCTGCCGCTGCAGGCCTTCTACGAGACACGCCGCACCGGCGTCGACTGGGCCTATGAGCGCCCCACTTATCTGGTCAATGTCGGCTACTACTTCGGCGAAGACCTGCAAGGCGACAACGACGGCACCACCGTCGCCGCGCGCGCCGCGTGGACGCCGCTCAAGCAGGAAGGCGACGTGGTGCATCTTGGCCTGTCCGCATCGATCGAAAATCCCGACGGCACCACCGACGGGCGCGGCGTCTACCACTCGCCCTCGGCACGCTGGCGTTCGCGCCCCGAAGTAGGCCTCACCACCGTGCGCCTGATCGACTCCGGCTCGCTCACCCACGTCGACAGCAATCGCCGCCTCGGCTTCGAAGGCCTGTGGATCCACGGCCCGCTGTCGTTCCAGGGCGAATACCTGCAGGCGCAGACCAAGCGCACCGACGGCCTGGCCGACTACACGGCGGACGGCTACTACGTGTTCGGCAGCTACGTGCTCACCGGCGAGTCGCGCCCCTACACCGCCGGCAACGTCGCCAACATCAAGCCGCGCAGCCCCTGGGGCGCGGTGGAACTGCTGCTGCGCTACAGCGCGCTGGACCTGGACGACGGCAAGGTGCGCGGCGGCCGCGAACACGACCTCACCTTCGGCGCCAACTGGTATCTGACCCAGCATTTCAAGTTCCAGGCGAACTACGTCAAGGCGCACTCCACCCACCTGGGCAAACGCCAGGATCCGGACGTGCTCGAGCTGCGCGCCCAGGTGTATTTCTGAGCAACGGGAGCCGCAGCATGAGCAGCACCACCGCCGGACTGATCGCACGCGCGCCCGCCATGACGGCCGGGAAGCGCCTGCGTTCGATCTTCAGCGGCTCGATCGGCAACCTGGTCGAGTGGTACGACTGGTACGTGTATTCGGCCTTCTCGCTGTACTTCGCCCAGGTGTTCTTTCCGGCCAGCGACCAGACCACGCAGCTGCTCAATACGTCCGGCATCTTCGCCGTCGGTTTCCTGATGCGTCCGCTCGGCGGCTGGCTGCTCGGCACGTTCGCCGACCGTCGCGGGCGCAAGGCGGCGCTGCTGCTGTCGGTGTTCATGATGAGCCTGGGCTCGCTGATCATCGGCCTGTCGCCCGGCTATGCGCAGATCGGCGTGGCCGCGCCGATCCTGCTGGTGCTGGCGCGCCTGCTGCAGGGCTTGTCGATCGGCGGCGAATACGGCACCTCGGCCACCTATCTGAGCGAAATGGCGCCGCGCGAAAGCCGCGGTTTCTGGTCGAGCATCCAGTACGTGACCCTGGTGGCGGGACAGCTGATCGCGCTGGCGCTGCTGGTGGTGCTGCAGCAGTTCGTGCTGTCCACCCAGCAACTGCACGACTGGGGCTGGCGCATTCCCTTCCTGATCGGCGCGCTGCTGGCGGTGATCGCCGTGATCATCCGCCGCAACATGGACGAGACGTCCTCGTTCAAGCGGGCGAAGCACGCGGAAAGCCCGCTGCGCACCCTGATGCGCCATCCGCGCGAAGTGCTGACGGTGATCGGCCTGACCATGGGCGGCACGCTGGCCTTCTACACCTACACCACCTACATGCAGAAATTCCTGGTGAACTCGGCCGGGATGAGCAAGGCCGACGCCACGTCGATCTCCACCGCGGCGCTGTTCGTCTACGCGCTGCTGCAGCCGGCCTTCGGCGCGCTGTCGGACCGCATCGGCCGGCGCCCGCTGCTGATCGGCTTCGGCGTGCTGGGCGCGCTGCTCACCTACCCCATCCTGTCCACGCTCAAGGAAGCGCACGACTGGTGGCAGGCGTTCGGCCTGATCATGGCCGCGCTGATCATCGTCAGCGGCTATACCTCGATCAATGCGGTGGTGAAGGCGGAACTGTTTCCCACCGAGATCCGCGCCATCGGCGTGGGCCTGCCTTATGCGCTGGCGCTGTCGGTGTTCGGCGGCACCGCGGAATACGTGGCGCTGTGGTTCAAGAAGATCGGCCACGAGGATTATTTCTACTGGTACGTCACCGCCTGCATCGCCTGTTCCCTGCTGGTATACATAGGCATGCGCGACACCCGGCGGCATTCGCGCATTGTCGAGGACTGACCCTCAGCGCAGCCAGGAAGGCCGCCGCGACCAAGGCGCTCCTTTACCTTCCATGGCCATCCGTTTCCGCCACGGCAAGACCCTCGCCATCGCCGCGCTGCTGGCCGCCGGCATGGCGCTGTCCGCCCTGCTCACCTATCGCATCGCGCTGCGCCAGAGCCTGGGCCGCATGGCCGAGGACAGCGCGCAGCAGCTGCAGCTGCAATCGCTGGCCCTGCAGCGCCTGATCGACCGCTACCGCGTACTGCCCGGCACCCTGGCGCTGGACCCGGAACTGCGCGCCGCCCTGCTGGCGCCGCCCGACGCCACCATGCAGCACTATCTCAACCTGAAGCTGGAACACGCCAACGGCGTGACGCATGCGTCCACGCTCACCCTGCTCGATCGCGACGGCCTGGCGCTGGCTGCCAACAACTGGCGCGAGCCCAGCAGCAATGTCGGCCACCGCTACGATTTCCGGCCGTATTTCCAGGGTGCGGTAGCCCACGGCGTCGGCACCTTCTATGCGGTGGGCATCTCGACCCACGTGCCCGGCTACTTCATCGCCGAAGCGGTGAAAGGCAACCGCGGCGAAGTGATCGGCGTGATCTCGGTGAAAGTGCCGCTGGGCGAGCTGGAACGCGAATGGCTGCACGGCGAAGGCACCTTGCTGCTGAGCGACAAGGCCGGCGTGGTGTTCCTCACCAACCAGCGCGAATGGGAATTCCGCGAACTGGCCGCGCTCAAGCCCGATGAAGCCGCGCGCATGGAAGCGACCCGCCAATACGAAAACCAGCCGCTGCGTCCGGCCGTCTATCGCGTGCTGGACGAACTGGGCGACGGCAGCCGCCTGGTGCGCATCGTCGAGCCGGAAGACCGCGGCACGCGGCTGTGGACCTCGCTGAACCTGCCGCTGGAAGGCTGGACCCTGCACCTGCTGCGCAGCGCCGCCGGCAGCCTCGCCACCGCGCGCCTGGCCGCTGCGGTGGCCGCGGGCGCCTGGGCGCCGCTGATCCTGCTGGGCCTGTTCCTGCAGCAGCGCCGCCGTTTGATCCAGCACCGCCTGCAGAGCCGCGCCGAACTGGAACGCCTGGTCACCCACTACACCGGCGAGCTGCGCTCGGCGCAGGACAGCGTGGTGCATGCGGCGGAAGCCGCGGCCAGCCGCAACGCCAGCCTGGAACACCTGCCGCAGGGCGTGAGCGTGGTGGACAAGGATCTGCGCCTGGTGGCGTGGAACACCCGCTACCAGGAAATCTTCAAGTTCCCGCCCGGCCTGCTGCGCGCCGGCATGCCGATCGAAGAGGTACTGCGCCACAACGCGCGGCTGGGCCGGCTCGGGCCGGGTTCGGTGGAAGAAGCAATCCAGCGCCGCCTGGATCACATGCGCAGCGGCTCGGCGCACATGTTCGAGCGCGAACGCCCGGACGGCAGCGTGCTGGAAATCCGCGGCAATCCCCTGCCCGGCGGCGGCTTCGTCACCAGCTTCGCCGACATCACCGCGTACAAGGCGGCGGCGCGCGACCTGCGCAACCTCGCCACCACGCTGGAGCAGCGCATCGAGGAGCGCACGCACGACCTCGAGGCGGCCAAGGCCGAAGCCGAGCGCGCCAACCGCAGCAAGACGCGCTTCGTGGCCGCGGCCGTGCACGATCTGCTGCAGCCGCTGAATGCGGCGCGCATGTACGTGGGCGTGCTGCGCGGCCGCCTGCCCGGCGGCGACGATCGCGGCCTGGCCGACCGCGTGGAGAGCGCGCTGGAAGCCCAGGACCAGCTGCTGGCGAGCCTGCTCGATATCGCGCGCCTGGAAGCCGGCGCGCTGACCGCGAAGCCCGTGGACGTACCGCTGGAGCCACTGCTTACCGGCCTGGCGCGCCAGTTCGGCATCCTGGCGCAGTCGCGCGGCCTGGTGCTGCACTACGTGCCCTGCCATGCCACGGTGCACAGCGATCCGCTGCTGCTGCGGCGCGTGCTGCAGAACTTCCTGTCGAACGCGATCCATTACACGCCGCGCGGTCGCGTGCTGCTCGGTTGCCGCCGCGCGCATGACGGCTTGCGCATCGAGGTGTGGGATACCGGCGTGGGTATTCCCGAGGCGAAGCGGCAGGCGATCTTCGAGGAGTTCCGCCGGCTCGATACCGGTATCGATCGCGATGGGCGCAGCGCGGGATTGGGTTTGTCGATCGTGGATCGCATTGCGCGATTGCTCGATCACCGCGTCGGGTTGCGCTCGTGGCCGGAGCGCGGCAGCGTGTTTTCGGTGACGGTGCCGTTTGGCGATCCGGCGGGGGTGGCGGCGGCTCCTGCCGCGATGGCGGTCGCTGGCGATGAGGATTCGCCGCTGCGCGGTTGCCGGGTGTGGTGCGTGGATGACGCGCCACGCGTGCGCGAGGCTACCGGCGCGCTGTTGCGGCACTGGGGGTGCGAGGCCACGCTGATCGACAGCGCGGAGGGGGCGATGGCGCTGGCGCGCGCTGGCGGGGCGCCGGATCTGCTGTTGCTCGACTATCAGCTGGGTGACGATGTCACTGGGTTGGATTTGCTGCCGCGGCTGGTTGAGTGCTGGGGGGCGCGGCCGCCGACTATTGTGCTTTCCGCGCAGAAGGATGCGCAGACGCGCATGCGGGTGCAGGAGGCGGGCTTACGGTTCCTGCCCAAGCCGGCGGCGCCGGCGGCGCTGCGGGCGTTGATGTCGCAAGTGTTGCTTGCTGGTGGCGCGTTTTAGTTCGTCATACCGGTGTGGGCCGGGATTCAGGTTCTTTGCCGCGTTATCGCGACTTGGCCGCTTATGCAGCGGGCATTTCGGACGCCTGCCGGCGCCCGAGTCACTTTCTCTTTGCTGGCCCAAAGAGAAAGTAACCAAAGAGAGAATGGCCTGAGAGCAAAGGCTCGCGACGCGACTAGAAGGAGCAGTGAGCGGCTGCGGTAGCCTGATTAACCTGGGTCTACACGAAACCACAGTGCGTTTACGTAGCGGCTTCTTCAACGTGCCGTTGCCGAGAGGATGTTCAAGAACTGAGGCCAGCTTGAGCGGTGCGTTTTGCCTCAGCCTCTCAGGTCAAATCCTTCTCCCTCCGGGAGAAGGTGCCGGCAGGCGGATGAGGGTTCGGGCGGAGCGCGGCGTTACACCCCGCCACGCCCGCGTAGGTTGGGGTGAGCGTAGCGAACCCCAACGTGGCGAGGCGCGTGAAGGTGCGGGTGTTGGGGTTCGCCTGCGGCTCACCCCAACCTACGCCACGGCAAGATTTAACGTTGCGCTCCGCCCGGCCCCTCACCCTGCCCTCTCCCCGGAGGGGAGAGGGGTGGAATCGTGAGGTAGGCAGGAACCAAGACCCAAAGCTGGCCTCGGTCATTGAAAGTCCTCTCGGCCACGGCACGTTGAAGAAGCCGCTACGTAAACGCACTGTGGTTTCGTGTAGACCCAGGTTAATCAGGTTACCGCAGCCGCCCACCGCTCCTTCTAGTCGCGTCGCGAGCCTTGGCTCTCAGGCCATTCTCTCTTTGGTTACTTTCTCTTTGGGCCAGCAAAGAGAAAGTGACCCGGGCGCCGGCAGGCGTCCGGAATGCCCGCTGCATAAGCGGCCAAATCGCGATAACGCGACAACCAGGCGATACCACAAAAAGATCCCAGCCCACACCGGAATAACGAACTAAGGCGACTCATCAAGATCGAGCGACTTCGCCAAAACAGCAGCCTGCGTCCGCGACCGACAATCCAATTTCTTCAACACCGCAGTCACGTGAATCTTCACCGTGTTCTCAGCCAACCCAAGCTGATCCGCAATCTGCTTGTTAAGCAGGCCCTCGGCCAACAACATCAACACCCGCAACTGTTGCGGCGTCAACTGCGCCAACCGCGCCGCCAGCGCCGCATCGTCCTCGCTGCGCTCCGCCTTTCCGGCGGGAAACCAGCTCCCGCCCGCCAGCACCTCATGCACCGCGCTGCCCAGCGCCCCGACAGGCGCGGACTTCGACACGAAGCCGGCCGCGCCGAACTGCTGCGCCCGCCGCACCGTCCGCGGATGATCGTTGGACGAAATCACGATCACCGGCACTTCGGGCCGCTCGCCGCGCAACAGCACCAGTGAGGAAAAGCCCATCGCACCGGGCATCGCCAGATCCAGCAGCACCAGGTCGATCACCGGCTCCTCGGCCAGCGCCGCCTCGACGGCGCTCTGGCTCGCCACCTCCAGCATCCGGCCGTCGGGCAGCGCCTCGCGCAGCGCGTGCAGCACCGCGGCGCGGAACATCGGGTGATCGTCGGCGACAAGAATGGTTTGCACGGTGAGCCCCGTCGGATCGGCCGCGCCCGGCCGGGCGCAACCGGGAAGTGTTTTAGCAGAGGCCCGCCGCCACGGCTATCGGAACGCTTGACCCTTACGTAACGTAAGGCCCCAGTGTGCGGCCCGCACCGAAGGAGAACTCCATGCTGCTGACCGTTGGCGAACTTGCGCGGCGTTGCGGGCTTACCGTCCGCACCCTGCACCACTACGACGCCATCGGCCTGCTCAAGCCTTCGGTGCGTTCCGCTGCCGGTTATCGACTCTACGATCGGGCCAATATCGAACGCCTGCACCGTATCCGCGCCCTGCACCAGCTGGGCCTGTCGCTGACCGCCATCGGAGACGCCCTGTCCGGGCCGCAGGCGCCGCTGCCGGAGGTGATCGATCGCCAGATCGCCGCCCTCGACCGCGAGCTGGCCAAGGCCGCGCTGCTGCGCGGGCGGCTGTTGCGGCTGCGCACGCAGCTGGACGCCGGACAGCCCCCCGACCTGGCCGACTGGCTGGACACGCTCGAGACCATGACCATGTACGAAAAATACTTTTCCGCCGACGAACTGAAGACCCTGCCGCTGCATACCGACCCCGACGTGCTGCCCGAATGGAAAGCCCTGGTGATGGCGATACAGGCGGCGATGGACCGCGGCGCCAGCGTGCACGACGCCGACGCGCAGCTGCTGGCATTGCGCTGGATGAACATGATCGGGCGCGGCACCGGCAACAACCCGTCCTTCCTGCTGCGCCTGCTGGCCATCAACGAACAGGAACCGGGTATCCGCGAGCGCAGCGGCATCACGCCAGCGCTGGAGCGCTTCGTGGAACAGGCGCTGGTCGCCGCGCGGCTGGCCATCTTCGCGCGCTACCTGGATGCGCGCGAGATGGAGCGCATCCAGGAAAACTACGGCCGGCAGATGCACGCCTGGCCGGTGCTGATCGCCGAACTGCGCAGCGCGCTGGAAGACGCCCTGCCGCCGGAGCATCCGCACGTGCAGGCCAAGGCGCGGCGCTGGATGGAGCTGTTCCGCGCCTATGCCGGCGACGACCCCGCCACGCATGCGCGCATCCGCGAGGCCTATGCGCAGGAGCCGGACCTGCGCAGCGGCAGCTCGGTGGACGAAGCGCTGCTGGCATACGTGCGCAGCGCCTGGCAAAGCGCGCAGCAGACCAGCCACCAGCAATAAAAAAGGGCGGCCGAGGCCGCCCTTTTCTGCTTCGCTGCCGAAGCGGCTTACTTCTTGGCGAACAGATGCTCGACCGCGGCGCGCTCTTCGCGCAGTTCCTTGTCGGTCGCTTCCATGCGGGCGCGCGAGAAGTCGTTGATCGCCAGGCCCTGCACGATCTCGTACTTGCCGTTCTTCACCGTCACCGGGTAGCCGTAGATCACGCCCGGGGCGATGCCGTACGAGCCATCCGACGGGATGCCCATCGAGACCCAGTCGCCGTCCACGGTGCCCAGCGCCCAGTCGCGCATGTGGTCGATCGCGGCCGAGGCGGCCGAGGCGGCGGACGAAGCGCCGCGCGCCTTGATGATCGCCGCGCCGCGCTGCTGCACGGTCGGGATGAAGTCGGTCTCGTACCAGCTCTGGTCGACCTGCTCGAGCGCCGCCTTGCCCTTCACCGAAGCCTGGTGCAGGTCCGGGTACTGGGTGGAGCTGTGGTTGCCCCAGATGGTGACCTTCTTGATGTCGGTGGTGTGCGCGCCGGTCTTCTCGGCCAGCTGCGACAGGGCGCGGTTGTGGTCCAGGCGCACCATCGCGGTGAAGCACTTCGGATCGAGGTCCGGGGCGTTCTGCTGGGCGATCAGCGCATTGGTGTTGGCCGGGTTGCCGACCACCAGCACGCGCACGTCGCGCTTGGCGTGGTCGTTCAGGGCCTTGCCCTGCGGGCCGAAGATGGCGCCGTTGGCTTCCAGCAGGTCCTTGCGCTCCATGCCCGGGCCGCGCGGGCGGGCGCCGACCAGCAGGGCGTAGTCCACGTCCTTGAAGGCCACGTTGACGTCGTCGGTGGCGACGATGCCGGCCAGGGTCGGGAAGGCGCAGTCGTTCAGTTCCATCACCACGCCCTGCAGCGACGGCAGCGCCGGGGTGATTTCCAGCAGATGCAGGATCACCGGCTGGTCCTTGCCGAGCATGTCGCCGGCGGCGATGCGGAACAGCAGGGCATAGCCGATCTGGCCGGCAGCGCCGGTAACGGCAACGCGAACGGGGGCTTTCATCACTTGCACTCCTTCATGGTCGGGTGGGCCTTGCCCACCGAATGGTGTTGGCGGGCCCTTACGACCCACCGATACGGATGGATCAGCTCAGCTGCGCGAAGAAGGCCTGGATGCGTTCGAGGCCCGGCTTCAGCTGCGCCGTGGGACAGGTGTAGGAGATGCGCATCGCGCGCGGCTCGCCGAAGGCCGAGCCCGGCACGCAAGCCACGCCGGTGGCTTCCAGCAGCACGGCGCAGAACTCCACGTCGTTGGTGATCTTCGTGCCCTGGTAGCTCTTGCCGAAAGCCACCGAGATATCCGGGAACGCATAGAACGCACCCTGCGGGCGCGGGCACACCACGCCGGGGATGGCGCTCAGCGCCTCGACCACCACGTCGCGCTTGCCGGCGAATTCCTCGCACTTGGCGCGCGGCACGTCCTGCGGGCCGGCGAAGGCCGCCACGGCCGCGGCGGTGATCACTTCCGGCACGCTGGTGATGTGGTTGGAGTTGAGCGTGGTCACCGCCTTGGCCACCGACTCGGGGCCGGCGATCAGGCCGACGCGCCAGCCCGGCATGCCGTAGGTCTTGGACACCGAGTCGACGAACACCAGGCGGTCGCGCAGCTCCGGGCGCGCGAACACGAAGTTGTTGTAGCCCAACCCGTCGAACACCATCGAGTTGTAGATGTCGTCGGTGATGATCCAGGTGTCCGGATACTTCGCCAGCACGTCGGCCAGCGCGGCGATTTCCTCGCGCGTGTAGACCATGCCGGTGGGGTTGGACGGGTTGTTGAACAGGAACACCTTCGGCTTGCGCTGCAGCGCGGCCTCGAGCTGCGCCGGCACCAGCTTGTAGTTCTGTTCCGCGCCGCAGTGCAGGACGTTGGCCTTGGCGCCGACGATGTCGGCGATGTCGTGGTAGGTGGTCCAGTACGGCGCGGCGAAGCAGATCTCCTCGCCCTCGTTCAACATCGCCTCGGCCAGGTTGTACAGCACCTGCTTGGCGCCGATGCCGATGGAGAGGTTGCTGCGGCCGTAGCCGCTGAAGCCCAGCGCCTCGATGTGCTGCAGGAAGGCATCCAGCAGCGCGTCGGCGCCGCGGTTGCTGCCGTACTGGCCGGAGTCGTGCTTGAGCGCCTCGCGCGCCGCCTCGTACACGTGCTCGCCGGGCAGGAAATTCGGCACGCCGATGGAGAAGCTGATGATGTCGCGGCCGGCAGCCTTGAGCTGCCTGGCCTTCTCGGCGATGACCATGATCGCGCTGGGCTTGGCGCGGCCGACACGCTGGGCTAGCTGAGGCATGACTTCCTCTGGTTCGGGGGGACGGAGGCAGCAAACCGGTGGATTTTAGCATGCGGCGCTGCCGCATCCGGTGTTGCCGCAAGTCCTTGCCGGCGCAGGAACTACCCGGTGCATTCGTCCACGGGGCGGGGCATGATGCGCACGCTACCGGCCGCTACGGCGCCGCCGGGACCGGGGCAGCGGGCCAACAGGAAGCGCCCGCCAGCGGTACTCAGGGGACGTTGCCAACCATGACGGAGGAACGGGTATGCATTGGCTTTGGGTAATCATCGTCGGTCTGGTCGTCGGCCTGCTCGCCAAGGCCATCATGCCGGGCAAGGACCCGGGCGGCTTCATCATCACGGCCCTGCTGGGCATCGCCGGCTCGTTCATCTCCACCTGGGCGGGCGAGCAGCTCGGCTGGTGGCCGGCATCGGGCTTCATGCATTTCATCGGTTCGATCATCGGCGCCGTGGTGCTGCTGGCGATTTACCACTTCGTGTTCAACCGCAACCGCACGGCCTGAGCATGAAAAAAAGCCGCCGGCGGGTCGCCCCGCCGGCGGCTTTTTCGTATCCGGCCTTGACTTAAGCCTGGGCCTTGTTGCCGCCGAACAGCGAGCCGGCCAGCGAGGCCAGCGAACCCAGGTCGATGCCGCTGCCGCCCTGCGGCACCTGGCCGTCGGGGGTGAGGTGATCCACCGCATGCGGCAGCACCTGCGACAGCTGGCCCAGCAGGTCGCCCGGATTGACGCCGAGCTTGCCGGCCGCCTCCTGCACGATCGAGCCCAGGCCGCCGTTCTGCAGCGCCTGGCCGAGCTGGTCGCCCGATACCGGCTGGTTGGCGCCGGTGCCGACCCACGACTGCGCCGCTTCGCCCAGGCCATGCTGCTGCAGGATGTTCAGCAGCCCCTGCAGGCCGCCGGCCTTGTCGATCAGCTGGCCGGCCACCGAAATCAGCGAGCCGCCCTGCCCCTCCTGGCCGCCCTGCCCCAGCAGACTACCCAGGCCGCCAAGCAGATCATTGAGTGATGCCATGTTTGCTCTCCCTAAGATTGAAGGACCTACCCCGGTAGCGCACGTCTGGCGCGTCCGCCGATTCTACGTAGGCATCGGCTAGCCGCATGTGACGGCACCGTTAACGGACGAAGGCCGCAGTCGTCGCCGACTGCGGCCTTCGTGTGTTCGCAGGAAAGCGAGGCTCAGCCGCGCTGGTCGAGGATCGCGTTCCATTCCTTGACGCGGTCGGCCTGGGCGGCCAGCAGCGCGTCCACGTCGCCTTCGACGGTGGCCTTCTCGATCACGTCGTCCTGGCGGATGGCGTCGACCACCTTCTGGTCTTCGGCGCTGACGATTTCACCGAACACGCTGTGCTTGCCGTCCAGCCACGGCGTGGCGCCATGGGTGATGAAGAACTGGCTGCCATTGGTGCGCGGACCGGCATTGGCCATCGACAGCACGCCCGGCTTGTCATGGCGCAGGGCCGGATTGAACTCGTCCTCGAACTTGTAGCCGGGGCCGCCGCGGCCGCTGCCCTCGGGGCAGCCGCCCTGGATCATGAAGTCGTTGATGACGCGGTGGAAACTCAGGCCATCGTAGTAACCGCGGCGCACCAGGTTGACGAAGCTGGCCACGGTCACCGGCGTCTTGTCGTCGTGCAGGCGCAGGTGGATGGGGCCGCGATTGGTGGTGAGGGTCACGTTGATGGTCATCGGTATTCCTTGGACTGGCGGAGGTCGGCAAGGATACCCCAGCCGGCCGCCGCTGGCTCGGCGAGGGCCGGCTCAGGGCAGGCCCAGCGCCGCCCGCTCCAGCGCCGCGGCGCCGCGCGGCCGGGCCGCCGGCGGGGCCGGCGCCTGCAGCGGCCACGGCGCGTCCTCGTACAGGTGGCTCCACAGCCGGTCCAGCGCCAGGTAGCCGTACGGCAGCAGCGGCACGTGGCGGTCGCCGAAGCCCGGCAGCGGCAGGAAGGCGTCGAAGTGCTGCGCGTACGGCACCTTCCAGTACAGCGGATGCAGGCCGTGCACGCGCAGCCAGTCCACATAGGGCTCCGAGGTGAAGGCAGTGGGCAGCAGGCCGTCCTCGGCGCCGTGCAGCACCCACAGCGGCAGCCCGGGACGCGGCAGCCGCGCCGAGGCGGCGGCGACGCTGGCGTGCAGAGCGGCAACATCGGCGCCGTTGCCGTCCCACAGCGCGCGCAGGCAGCGGATGCCGGGCAATGCGGGATCCGCGGACGCATCGGTGCCGCCGAGCAGTGCGATGCCATTGCCCGGCGGAATGCCGGCGCCATCGGCCCACCACGAGGCACGCACGGCCGGCGTCGCTTCCGCCGTGGTGGCGTAATGGAAACCGCAGGGCATGTCCGCCGCGCCGCGGCGCAGATACGACGACGCATAACCCGCCGCGATCGCGCGCCATAGATCGAACGCCTGCGTGCTCGCCGCCACGTTCAGCGCGGCATCCGTCCAGCCGCCCGCGCGCAGATGCTCATAAGCCTGCGCGGCCTGCGCCTGCGCCGTGGCGCCGCTCACCAGGCCCTGCTCGCGCAGGCTGGCGCAGCGGGCGAGCCAGGCGGCCGGCGGCTTGCCGTCCTTGCCGCGCGCCAGCGGCGTGTTGCCGAAGCGTGCGTCGCTCAGCGCGCAGGGCAGCCACAGCGCGGCGTCGGTGGCGTAGTCGTAGAGCGCGCGGCCATAGCCTTCGACGTGCACGTTCGGTTCCAGCGCCACCACGCCGGCCAGCACGCCTTCGCTGTCGAGACCGGCGGCCTGCAATACCGCGCCGCCGCCGTTGGAAAGGCCGGTGGCGATGATGCGCGTGTTCCGCGGCGTGAACGGCGCCTGGTCCGGATAGGCGCGATCGAGCATGGCCAGGCCGAAGCGCGCGGCCTGCAGCACGTGGCGGCCCCAATCGGCTTCCGGGTTGTCGCCGGAGTGCAGATGCTTGATGGCGACGCCGGCATCGGCGGAAGCCTTCGCCGGCTCGAATTCCAGCGGCGCCGCACCGCGCTGCGCGCGCGTGCCGTCGAGCTGCACGCCGGTGTCGTCGGCGTAGTCGAAATAGCCCGCGCCCGTGCCTTTGTCGGTGTAAGCCACCGCGCAGCCGCGCGGCAGACCCCAGGCGCCGGCCAGCGCGATCGCGCCATAGATGCCGCGCGAACCGGACGAGGCCGTGACCACCAGGCAGCGCTTGCGCGTATCGAAACCATCCGGCACCTGCAGCAGCACGCGATGCGGCGCATGCGCGCCGGGAATGCGCGCGAAGGCCTGGTACTCGCGGCCCGGCACTCCGGGTACGGCGCCGTAGACACGCCCATAGCCGCCGAGCGGGCCGAGATCGGCGATGCCCTTCCAGCTGTTCTGGATCGCCCGCCGGCGCAGTTCCTGCGGCGTGGGATGCAAGGCATCGGCATACGGCGCGGGCAGGCCCGCCAGGCCGGCCAGGCCCAGCCCCGCGCTCAGCAGGTCGTCGCCGTTGCGGTGCTCGGTGACGCGGACCTCGCCTTCGATGAACTGCGGTGACTGCATGAAACCCTGTCCCGATCGATGAGAGGAAGGCGGCTGCGCCGCGCAAGCGGCGAGCAGCGGCACCAGCAACAGCCAGGAGCGATGGAGGATGGTCATCGCGCCACCATAGCAACCGGCGGTTGGCGCGCTATCGTACGAAGGTACAGCGGGTTTGTTTCGTGCGCCCCTCAGTTTCCAACCTGGAATCCTTCTCCCGCTGGGAGAAGGTGGCGGCAGCCGGATGAGGGTACGGCCGGAGCGATGCACATCACTCTTGCGCTCCGCCCGTACCCTCACCCCAACCCCTCTCCCAAGGGGAGAGGGGCTTTGCGTCGCGCTCCGGCCAAGCTAACGTCACAAGTCATGCCCACACTCCTGATCGCCGACGACCACCCGCTGTTCCGCACGGCCCTGCGCCAGGCCGTCACCGAAAGCGTCGCCGACTGCCGCATCCACGAAGCCACCGACCTGCCCGGCGCCCTCGCCGCGCTGGCGGCCGAACCCGACACCGACCTGGTGCTGCTCGATCTCAACATGCCCGGCAGCCAGGGACTCTCGGGCCTGGCCGCGCTGCGCGGGCAGCATCCGGGCGTGGCCGTGCTGGTGGTGTCCGCGCACGACGAAGCGCGCACCGTGCGCCGCGTGCTCGACCACGGCGCCGCGGGCTTCATCGCCAAGAGCGCCTCGCCCGCCGATATCGGCGACGCCGTGCGCACCGTGCTCGCCTGCGGCACGTGGCTGCCGCCGGCCCTGGCGCAGGCGGTGGCGGCGCTGCCGGCCGATCCGGCCGATGCGGATCTGGCCGCGCGCCTGGCGCGGCTCACCGAACAGCAATACCGCGTGCTCACCCTGCTCGGCGAAGGCCTGCTCAACAAGCAGATCGCCGACCGCCTGTCGATCCAGGAGCGCACGGTGAAGGCGCACGTCACCGCCATCTTCGAAAAGCTCGGCGTGCGCAACCGCACCCAGGCCAGCGTGCTGCTGAATTCCTTGGCGCTGAGCGAACCGGCGCTGTGATCAGACCATCGCCGTGGCGAGCCGCTGCAGCACCTGCTGCATGGCCAGCGGCTTGAGCGGCTTGTAGAGCACCATCGCGCCGGCGTCGAGAATGCGCTGGCGCAGTTCGCCGTCGCGATCGGCGGTGAGGATCACAGCCGGCACGGCGGGACGTTCGCGGCGCAATGCGCGCAGCACGTCCAGCCCGGTGACGCCGTGGTCGAGGTGATAGTCGAGCACGAACAGATCCGGCGGCCATGGCGCATCCATCGCCTGGCGCGGCTGCGCGGCAACGTGCACCTGCCAGCCCCAGCCCTGCAGCAGCGTGGCCAGCGCGGTGCGCGCGGCGGGTTCGTTGTCCAGCACCACGGCGCGGCCGGCCGCCACGCCTTGCGCGATGTCCGCCGCAGCCGCCGGCGCGGACACCGGCTGCGCACGCGGCACGTCGAGATGGAACACGCTGCCGCGCCCCGGCCACGAGCGCAGGCCCAGCGGATGTTCGAGCAATGCGGCCATGCGCTGCGCGATCGACAAACCCAGGCCCAGCCCCTGCCCACCCGCGTGGTTCAAGCGGTGAAACGCCTGGAAAATGCGCTCGCGCTCTTCCGGCGCAATGCCCGGCCCCGTATCCCACACTTCCAGCCGCAGGTATTCGCCGTGCCGGCGCAGGCCCAGCAGCACGCGTCCGCGTTCCGAATAGCGCAGCGCGTTCGACAGGAAATTCTGCAGCACCCGGCGCAGCAGCAACGGATCCGAGCGCACCCAGGCCGCGCTGTCCACCACGCCCAGCCGCATGCCGCGATCGAGCGCCATGGCCTGGAATTCCGCCGCCAGCGGCCCGAGCACTTCGCTCAGCGCGAACTCGCGCGGCTGCGCGCGCAGACGGCCGCCTTCGAGGCGCGCGATATCCAGCAGGCCCGCCAGCAAGCCTTCCGTCGCCGCGAGCGCACCTTGCAGATGGCGCACCGTGGCCGCTTCGCCGCCGCGCTCGGCCAGCGCATGCGCGAACAGTTGCGCGGCATGCAGCGGTTGCATCAGGTCGTGGCTGACGGCGGCGAGGAAGCGGCTTTTCGCGGCGTTCGCGCGCTGCGCCTCGGCGGTGGCATCGGCCAATGCACGCGTGCGTTCTTCCACGCGCAGCTCCAGTGTCTCGTTCGCGCCGCGCAGCGCATCCTCGGCATGGCGGAACGCGGTGACGTCGGTAAAGGTGGCGACGAAGCCGCCGCCCGGCATGGGATTGCCGCGGATCTCCACCACCGTGCCATCGGGAAAACTGCGTTCGGACAGATGCCGCGTGCCGGCGCGCATATGGGTAAGGCGCCGCTGCACGCGCGCTTCGACGTCGCCCGCGCCGATCATGCCGCGCGCCACGTTGTAGCGCGTCAGGTCCGCTACCGGCCGCCCCACCTGCAGCAGTCCGTCGGGATAGCCGAACAGGCTGGCATAGCGGCGGTTCCACGCCACCAGGCGCAGTTCCGCGTCGACCACGCAGATGCCCTGGCTCATGTTTTCCAGCGCCGCTTCCAGCACGCGCTGGTTGAAGCGCAGATCCTGCGCGGCCTCGCCGACGATGGCGGCGACGGTGTCGAGCTCGTCGCGGCGCTGCTGCCGCACCACTTCCAGCAGCAGGCGCGCGGAGGCGGCGCCGATCACCGCGGCCAGCTCGTGCTCCACCTCGGCCACGCGCGCCGCGCTGGCGCTGCCGTGCGACGGTGCGTCTTCGAACAGATGCGCCACACGCTCGGCCGGCAGGAAGCGCGAAGCCAGCGCGTGCAGTTCGGCGACACCGATGCTGCCCACCGCCGCGGGCTTGCGTGCGCGGCCGAAGCGCGAACCGGCTACCGCGAATATCACCGCCACGTTGGCGGCCAGACCCGCCGCCACCGCACGCCCGAGGCGGCTCCATTCGCCCAATCCCAGCAAGCCGTCCGGCGCCAGCCAATGCAGACCGTACGGCCAGCCGCTCCACCACGTCGCCGCCGCGGGAAACATCGCCGGCAACAGCACGTACAACCACACCAGCGTGCCCGCGGCCAGGCCCGCCGCCACCGCGCGCGGCCCCAGCTGCGGCCGGTACACCGCGGCGAGCAGCGCCGGCGCCAATCCCGCCAGTGCCGAAAACGAAATCGCGCCGATATCCGCCAGCACGTCGTTGCGCGCCAGCACGCGGCTGTAGGCCCAGGCCAGCAGGATCACCGCCAGGATCGCCACGCGGCGCTGGTTGATCACCTGCCCGCGCAGATCGCCATGCTCGCCGCGCCCCCAACCCGCCTGCACGCGCAGCGGCGCGATCAGGTGATTGACCACCATCAGGCTCAGCGCCAGCGTCGCCACCACCACCATGCTGGTCGCCGCGCTGAGGCCGCCGAGAAAAGCCAACAGCGCAAGGCCGTGCTGGCCGCGCGCCATCGGCAAGGCCAGCACATAGAGATCGGACGGCACGCCGCTGGACGCCAGCCAGGCATCGCCCAGCCGCGCCAGCGGCAGGATCGGCAGCGCGATCAGCAGCATGTACAGCGGAAACAGCCAGCGCGCGGTGCGCAGGTGCGCGCCATCGCGGCATTCCACCACGCCGGCATGGAACTGATGCGGCAAGGTGAACATGGCCAGCGCGCCGAGCAGGATCATGGCCGGAAAACCCGCGCTGTCGTGCGGCGGCGGCGCGGCAGCCGCCACACCCGCCGGCGATGGCGCGAACAGCAAGCTGCCCAGCGCCAGCATCGCCGCCAGCTTGAACAGCGATTCGAACGCCATCGCCAGCACCAGTCCGCGGTTGTGCGCCATGGTGGAGGCGCGGCGGGTGCCGAACAGCATGGCGAACAAGGCCATCAGCAGCGCGACGTAGAGCGCGCTGTCCTGCCACGGCGGCGACTCGGCCACCTGGCCGCGGCCGAGCATGGCGAAACTCATCGCCACCGCTTTCAGCTGCAAGGCGATATACGGAACGATGCCGATCAGCACCACCACGGTCACCAGCGCGGCAAGGCCGGAATGGCGGCCGAGGCGCACCGCGATCAGGTCGGCCAGCGAACCGGCGTTGTAGTCG
Organism: Dyella marensis; assembly: GCF_049532885.1. Taxonomy (NCBI): domain Bacteria; kingdom Pseudomonadati; phylum Pseudomonadota; class Gammaproteobacteria; order Lysobacterales; family Rhodanobacteraceae; genus Dyella; species Dyella marensis. The sequence continues at coordinate 1,429,389 of NZ_CP064029.1, read as the reverse complement.
CGCGCCAGCTGCACCAGCCGCCGCAGCACGGCGATGCCGAACAGGTACATCAGGATGGCGCCGACGAAGGTCGGCGGCAGCCACCAGCCGGAGCGGCTGGCCTGGGTGACGGTGCCGTAGAAGGTCCATGAGGTGCAGTGGATCGCCAGCGACAGGGCGTAGACGATGGACCAGCGTTTTTCGAAGAGTGCGGGGCGGCGTTCGCCGAGCAGCGCGACGCCGAAGAGCAGGCCGAGCCAGATCAGGGCGGCGGTGGCGATGATGGTGGGGGTCAGCATGGACGTGGCTTGCCCGACCGTTCCCGCAAGCCCCGCCCCTCACCCCAACCCTCTCCCCGGCGGGGAGAGGGGGATGGAGGGTGGGGCGACAATCGAGCGAAGAGCGTTCGGCTTGCGCGCTTTTGCTCTTGATCTTCAGGGTCCCCTTGGCGCCGGCGGTGAGGGCTGGACGAAAAGGCCCCCGCAGGGGGGCGAGGACAGGAGTCCTCGCCTTTTTGATCAGGGCATGGATGCCCTGTCAAAAAGCCCGGCCAGCCCTCACGGACCCTCAGCAGCTGCGCTGCTGAGGGCGCCAAGCAGGGTGCCCTTTCTTCTTGGTTACTTCTTCTTTGGGCACGCAAAGAAGAAGTAACTCGCCCCGCGGCAGCGGGGCGAAACACTCGCCAACGGCGAGACAAGCAAGCGACAGCGCTCACTTCGCTGACGGCAACCCGAGCGCCTCCACGGCACGCACCAGCCAGCGCAGCTGCACCCCCTGCCGCGTGTCGTAATTCGCGCCCGAATACCCCCACCAATCCCAGCATGCCTGCGGATTCAAAGGCGCCATGCTGGCGCGCGTCTGAGGATACAGGACCGCCACGCCGTACACGTCGGCCCAGCGATTGAACCCGGCATCCTTGACGAAAGCCTCGCCCACCGCGGTGGCGTTCTGCTTGCAGCCATGGAAGGCCACCAGCAGACCGCACGGCTTGCCGGTGAGACACGACGGCGGCACGTAGACGTAACCCTCGTCGGCGAGGAAGGCATCCGCGCCATCCGGCTTGTACGCATTCTGGTCGAAGCGGCGCAGCTCGCCCTTCGCCTCGCCCGCCGCATGCGCCGGCTTGCCGAACAACTCGGCGAAAATCTCGCCCGCCGCATCGAAGCCACAATGCCCGAGATACGGCGACACCGACTTGTCGCAATCGTCGCCCTTTGCCGCGATCGGCAGGTTGTGCGCGAAATCGCGCCCGCCATCGTCATGCACCTTGAAGTTCTTCAGCGCCGGATCGGCCGCGCGCAACTTCTCGTAGAAGCTCGCCGCGGCCTCCGCCACCGAGGGCGCCACCAGCGCATCGCCCTTGCCATGCAGCAGATACACCTTGCCCTTGGCCAGCGCGGCCAGCGAACCGATCTCGCCTGACTTGGCGCGCTGGCGCGCCTTCTCCACCAGCGCCGGCACATCCGCCGGCGGCGCACCCTTCATGCAGGTACTGAGCGCCACGTCGAGCTTGCCATCCGCGCAACCGTACGGCCCGCCCGCCACCAGCGCGGCGGCGGGAAAGCGCTCCGGATACGCCAGCTGCACCTGGGTCGCCATATAGGCGCCCGAGGACAGGCCGGCCACCGCGACGCGCGATGCGTCCAGCTTCAACGACGGCAGCGCCGCCACGTCCGCGGCCTGCGCCGCGCCTGCCGCGGCCAGCAGCGCGCACGCCGCCAGCCAGGTTCCCCATCGATGCTTCATCGCCGTGCTCCGCGCCGTGTCCATGCTCAGAAGTTGTAGCGCGCGCTGACATACCAGTTGCGCGGCATGCCGTAGTACGCCGTGCGGATATTGCCCACGCTGGAGAACTCCTGCCCGTCGGTCTTGTACACCTTGTTGGTGGCATTGCGCACGCCGGCGCGGAACTGCCAGTGGCCGTCCAGGGTGTCGTAGATGCCGAACAGGCCCAGCAGGGTATACGCCTTCTGGCTCAGCGCCGCATAGTTGTCCACGCTCAGCCAGGTCTCGCTGCGGTACGACACGTCGCCGCCAAGGGTCAGCGTGCCGGCGTTGCCGATATTGAAGCTCTGGGTCAGCGCCAGGCGGCTGGTCCACTTCGGCGAGAACGGCACGTACTTGTGCAGGTTCGGGTTGTACTGCGGATCGCCGGGAATCAGGCGGTGGTCGTCGAAGCGGTCGTAGCGCGCATCCAGATAACCCACCTGCGCCTGCAGGCGCGTGCCCTCGCCCAGCACGGCGGCGCCTTCGAATTCGATGCCGTCCATCTTCAGCTTGGCCGCATTGATCACCGGGAAGGCGAAGGTCGGGGTGATCGAACCCGGGTTCTGGATCTCCGACACGCGCGCCTGGAAATCCTTGTAGTCGCTGTGGAAGGCGGCGATGTTGGCCTGCAGGCGCTGGTCGGCGGAGCGCCACTTCAGGCCCAGCTCGTAGGTCCACACGTATTCCGGCGCGAACTGTGGATTGCGCGCCTCGTTGGCATCGTTGGCGCGGCCGTTGAAGCCGCCGGACTTGAAGCCGCGCGCGGCCGAGACATACACCATGGTCTGCGGATCGAGCTGCTTCTGCAGGCTAACAGTGGGCGTCCATGCGCTCCAGCGCTTGCTCTTGTCCAGCGCCACCGTGCCGTTGAGCGCCGTGAACGGCACGCCCCAGAAGGTGCTGGTGGTGCGGTAGTAGTCCTTGTCGTCGCTGCTGTAGCGCACGCCCGCGGCCAGGGTCCACGAGGGCACGAACTGCCAGTTGACGTGGGCGAAGCCGGCGTAGCTGGTGGTCTTCAGGTCGTCGTCGATGGTGCGCAGGAAAGTGATCTGGCGGCCGGCCAGCGCGAACAGGTCGTTGGCATAGGCTTCCTGGTGCGAGGGTACCGTCTCGCGCAGGTAGTAGAGGCCGTACACCGCCTGCAGGTTGCTGCCATTGTCGTACTGCAGCTGCAGTTCCTGGCTGGTCTGCTTCTGGTGGAAATCCACCAGCACGTCGCCGAGCTGGTACTGCGAGGCGTCGATGTCGATATACGAATCGCTGTTGAGCTTGCGGAACGCACTGATGCTCTTGAGCGTCCACTGGTCGTTGAGCTTCCAGCTCAGGTTGAGCGCGGCGCCTTCGTGCTTGAGCTTCTGGCCCCGGTCGGGATCGAACGAGGTGCGCGTCTGGAAGTTGTATTTCCGGTCGAGGTCGGGCTTGTACAGCACCACCGGACCCAGCACCAGGTCGGTGCGGATCAAGGGAGACACCGGCTGGCCCAGGGTCAGGCCGGTGTCCTGCCTGGTGTAGTCCAGGCTCAGCACCGCGTCGAAGCGATCGGAGGGGTGGTAGCGCAGCTTGGCGCGCACCGCCTTGGTATCCTCGTCGTTGTATTCGTGATTGGTCGACGGGTCCTTGACGTAGCCGTCCGTCCTGGTCGCCACGCCGGCGATCGAGGCCGACCAGGCGCCACCCAGCGCACCGCTCAGATAGAACTTGCCTTCGCGCCGGCCGAAGCGGCCGAAGGTCACTTCGGCCGCGCCTTCGGTCTGCTCGCCGGGATTGCGCGTCACCACCTTCACCGCGCCGCCGGTGGAGTTCTTGCCGTACAGCGTACCCTGCGGGCCGCGCAGCACTTCCATGCGCTCCACGTCGAACAGGTTCAGCAGCGCGCCCTGGATGCGCGAGTAGTAGACGTCGTCCACGTACATGCCGACGCCGGGATCGAAGGTCTGCAGCGCGTCGGGCTGGCCGATGCCGCGGATGAAGATGTTCACCGCCGAGGACGAACCGCGTCCCTGCACGATATTGAGATTGGGCACCGCGCCCTGCAGGCCGTCGATATTCATCGCCTGCAGGTCTTTCAGGTCTTCGCCGCTGAAGGCGGTGACCGCCACCGGCACCTTTTCCAGCGACTCGTCGCGGCGCCGCGCGCTGACGGTGATCTCCTCCAGCTGCTTGGCCTCCGTCTTCTTCGCAGCCGGCTGACTGCCGCTGTCCGCCGCCTGCTGCGCGTGCAGCGGCAGGCAGGACAGGCTCACGACCAGGCCGATGGCCAGACTCAAACGCGTGCGCTTCATGGTTCCCCTCGCAATGAAGAACAGCCCCTCACCCGGGCTGCCGATGCCGGGCAATGTAGGCAGGGCCGGCAGATGGGGCACTTGTACCTTCGTACAGTGCCGTGACTGAAGGCACATCCGGATACTCGCCGCCGTTGCGTCTTTGGCGTCGCCGCGAGGAAGTTCCCGGATGTCGTTCCTGATCGTGCTGGCCGCACTGTGTTTCCTGATGCTGGCGGCTTACCGCGGCTACAGCGTGATCCTGTTCGCGCCGCTGGCCGCGCTGGGTGCGGTGCTGCTGACCGACCCGTCCCTGGTCGCGCCGATGTTCACCGGCCTGTTCATGGACCGCATGGTGGGCTTTCTCAAGCTGTATTTCCCGGTGTTCATGCTGGGCGCGGTGTTCGGCAAGCTGATCGAGATGTCGGGTTTCTCCAAGGCGATCGTGGCCGGCACCATCGGCCTGGTCGGGCGCGGGCGGGCAATGCTGTCGATCGTGCTGGTCTGCGCGCTGCTCACCTACGGCGGCGTGTCGCTGTTCGTGGTGGTGTTCGCGGTGTATCCGTTCGCGGCGGAATTGTTCCGCCAGGCGGACATCCCCAAGCGCCTGATCCCCGGCACTATCGCGCTGGGCGCGTTCACCTTCACCATGGATGCGCTGCCGGGCACGCCGCAGATCCAGAACATCATTCCCACGTCGTTCTTCGGCACCACGGCCTGGGCCGCGCCGTGGCTGGGCACGCTGGGCGCGGTGTTTATCCTGATCGTTGGCCTGGCTTATCTGGAATCGCGCCGCCGCCGCGCCGCGGCGGCCGGCGAAGGCTACGGCCAGGCGCTGGCGAACGAGCCGGCGCCGTTCGAGGGCACGCGCCTGGCGCATCCGCTGGTGGCGCTGCTGCCGCTGGTGGTGGTGGGCGTGGCGAACAAGCTGCTGGCGGACGCGATGCCGCGCTTCTACGGCACCACGCAATCCTTCGTGCCGGCGGTGATCGGCGACGCCAAGCCCGTGGTGCAGGAGGTCTCCAAGCTCGCCGCGATCTGGGCGGTGGAAGGCGCGCTGCTGCTGGGCATCGCCTGCGTGCTGGCGTTCGCGTGGAAGCCGGTGAAGCAATCCTTCGCCGAAGGCAGCAAGGCCGCGGTCGGCGGCGCGCTGCTGGCTTCGATGAATACCGCTTCGGAATATGGCTTCGGCGCGGTGATCGCCGCCCTGCCCGGCTTCAAGCTTATCGCCGATGCCTTGCACGCCATTCCCAATCCGCTGGTGAACCAGGCCATCTCGATCACCGCGCTGGCCGGCATCACCGGTTCGGCTTCCGGCGGCATGGGCATCGCGCTGGGTGCGATGGCCGATACCTTCATCAAGAACGCGCAGGCCGCCGGCATTCCGATGGAGGTGCTGCACCGCATTGCGGCGATGGCCTCCGGCGGCATGGACACGCTGCCGCACAACGGCGCGGTGATCACCTTGCTGGCGGTGACCGGGCTGACCCACCGCCAGTCTTACCGCGACATTTTCGCCATCACGCTGATCAAGACCGCGGCTGTCTTCGTGGCGATCGGCGGCTATTACCTGCTGGGCCTGGTCTAGCTCCACGAAGTCCGGCCCATGGCGGAACGCGTCGCTTGCGATACGGAGCCGCGCCTTGCGCGCGGTTCCACACCGTTCCGCCACGGCGGGACTCGTCAAAGCGAAGGGAGCGAAAGCGCGATGTCGATCGAACGATGGGGTAAGGGCCTGCTGGCCCTGTTGTTGCTGATACCGGCGGTAAGCCTGCATGCCGCCTGCGTGGACAGCGTGGTGCTGGTGCACGGCAATACCGGCAGTCCCGGCGATTTCCAGAATACCTACAACGCCCTGGTGCAGCACGGCTATACCGACGCGCAGATCTACGCGCCGAGCTGGGGCAATGCGCTGTGCGCGGCCTGCAACGACCATAACGGCAGCGAAGAGACGCCGGTGGCGAATGCGCTCAAGGCGGCGATCGCCGGTTCGTGCACCGGGCGCATCGACGTGCTCGGGCATTCGATGGGAGCCACGCTGGCCGCGCATGAGATCGACAAGCTCGGCCTGTCCGGCAAGGTCGACGTGTTCGTCGGCATCGCCGGTGCGTTCCACGGGTTGTGGTCCTGCGGCACCTATCCGTTCAACGTGGCGACCAGCACCTGCGGATACTGGGGCCTGTCGGTGGGCAGCCCGCTGCTGGGCAGCCTGGCGGGCAAGCGCTTCGGGCAGAAGATGTATTCGATCAAGTCGTGGATCGACGAAATCAACTGCTACGGCGGCGTGTGCACGGTGGGCGGGGTGCATACCTCGAGCATCGACGGCGAGAACGGCAGCCTGACGTATGCGTATGGGCACTACGGCCTGCTGTGGTACACGGCGGCGGACCAGGTGTCGCTGCTGCAATAGCGCCCAGTGTAGGTTGGAGTGAGCAACGCGAACTCCAACACCGGCCTGGCCGCAGCGACCGTCGGGGTTCGCTGCGCTCACCCCAACCTACGCCACTCCTCGCTATCATCGGGCACTTCCACCGAAGGAAGCCCGCATGCCCCCGCGCTGGAAAACCCGCCTGCTCGCCGCCCTGCTCGCCTGCGTGTCCCTGCCCGCGGCGGCGGCCGACACCTTGCTGCTGCCCGCGCGCGTCTGGACCGGCGACGGCAACCAGGCCCACGCCGGCTGGGCCGTGCTGGTCCACGACGGCGCCATCGCCGCGGTCGGCCCCGCTGCGGGCGTCCAGCCGCCGGCCGGCGTGCGCCGCGTCGAACTGCCGGGCGCCACCCTGCTGCCCGGCCTGATCGACCTGCATTCGCACCTGTTCCTGCATCCGTACAACGAGACGCTGTGGAACGACCAGGTGCTGAAGGAGCCGCAGGACTACCGCACGCTGGAAGCGGCGAAGCACGCGCGCGACACCTTGCTGTCCGGCTTCACCGCGCTGCGCGACCTGGGCACCGAAGGCGCCGGCTATGCGGACGTCTCCATCAAGCGCGCCATCGACGAAGGCCTGATCCCGGGCCCGCGCCTGTTCGTCGCCACCCGCGCCATTGTCGCCAGTTCCAGCTACGGCCCCGGCCCGCGCGGCTTCCGCCCGGACCTGGACCTGCCCGGCGGCGCGCAGGAAATCAGCGGCGCGGACGAAGCCATGCGCGCGGTGCGCGAACAGGCCGGCCGCGGCGCGGACTGGATCAAGCTGTATGCCGACTACCGCGTCGGCCCCGGCGGCGGCACCGCGCCCACGCTTACCGCGGCGGAACTGAAAGCCATCGTCGACACCGCCCATCTCTCCGGCCGGCCGGTGGCCGCGCATGCCGCCAGCGATGCCGGCGTGCGCATGGCGGTGGAAGCCGGCGTGGACAGCGTCGAGCACGGCTACGGCGCGAGCGAAGCGACCTTCCGCCTGATGAAGCAGCGCGGCGTGGCCTACGAGCCCACGCTCACCGCGGTCGAAGCCACCGCCGAATATTTCGAGCACTACGTGCCCGGCAAGAGCGAGCCGACCGAACGCATGAAGGAAGCCGGGCGCGCGTTCGGCACCGCCATGAAACTGGGCGTGACCATCGGCAACGGCAGCGACGTCGGCGTGTTCGCCCACGGCAGCAACTGGCGCGAGCCGGCCGCGATGGTGCGCGCGGGCATGACGCCAGCGCAGGCGCTGCATGCCGCCACCGACGTGGCCGCGCGCATCCTGCGCGAGCAGGAGCACTTCGGCCGCATCGCGCCGGGCCTGCGCGCCGACCTGGCCGCGTTCGCCGGCGATCCCAGCGAGCGCATTAGCGATCTGCAGCATCCGGTGTTCGTGATGAAGGACGGCACCGTCTACCGCAGTCCCGACGACAAGCCCACCAGCAGCGAACCATGAGCCAAGCTTTTCTGATCCGCCCCATCGAGCCGCGCGACGACGCCGACGTCGCCGCAATCATCCGCGCCGTGATGCCGGAGTTCGGCGCCGACGGCCCCGGCTTCGCCATCCACGATGCCGAAGTGGATGGCATGCATGCCGCGTATTCGCGTCCGCGCAGTGCGTACTTCGTCGTCGAAGTGAACGGCCGGGTGGTGGGCGGCGGCGGCGTGGCGCCGCTGGAAAACGGCGACGCCGATGTATGCGAGCTGCGCAAGATGTATTTCCTGCCCGCCGCGCGCGGCATCGGCGCCGGCGGCGCCATGATGGAGCGCTGCCTGGACGCGGCCCGCGCACATGGATTCAAGCGCTGCTATCTGGAAACGCTCACCGGCATGGACGCGGCGCAGTCGCTCTACCGCCGCAGCGGCTTCACCACGCTGTGCGGGCCGATGGGCGGCACCGGGCATTTCAGTTGCGACCAGTTCTTTATCCGCGAGCTGTGAGGACAGCGCCATGAGCAGCCACGATCCGCGCATCGATGCGTATATCGCCAAATCCGCCGAGTTCGCGCGGCCGATCCTGGAACAGATCCGCGCCACCGTGCACGCCGCCTGCCCCGAGGCGGAAGAAACGCTGAAATGGAGCATGCCCTACTTCAGCTACCGGGGCGCGCTGATGTGCGGCATGGCGGCGTTCAAGCAGCATGCAAGCCTGCATTTCTGGCACTACAAGGAACTGTTCGGCGAGACGGCCGACGACGCCGGGGAAGGCATGGGCCAGTTCGGCAAGCTCGCTTCCGTGCGCGACCTGCCTGCGAAGAAGGAACTGGCCGCCTGCGTAAAGAAGGCGATGAAGCTGATCGAAGGCGGCGCCACGCGCGCGCGCCCGAAGGCCGCGCCGAAGGCGGCGCCCGCCATGCCGGAAGATCTCGCCGCCCTGCTCGCGCAGAAAAAGCACGCCGCCGCGCGCAAGACCTTCGACGGCTTCAGCGCCAGCATGCAGCGCGAATACCTTGAATGGATCGGCGAAGCCAAGACCGGCGCCACCCGCCAGAAACGCCTCGCCACCACCCTGGAATGGCTGGCCGAGGGCAAGCAACGCAACTGGAAGTACATGTGAAGACGCGACCGCAGCTCAGTTTCGCCATCGAGGATCCGGGCACGCCGGACATCCTGCCGCTGACCCAGGAATTGGACGGCTATCTGGCCGGGCTCTATCCCACCGCCAACATCCAGCCGGTGGCGCTGGATGAACTGCGCCGCGCCAATGTCGCCTTCGTCACCGCCCGCGTGGATGGCACGCCGGTGGCCTGCGGCGCCTGCGTCGACGAAGGCGACTACGTGGAGGTCAAGCGCATGTACGTGCTGCCGGCCTGCCGCGGACTGGGCCTGGGCAAGCAGCTGCTGGAAGCGCTGGAACAGCAGGTGCACGCGCGCGGCGGCCGCATCGTGCGCCTGGAAACCGGCACGGCCCAGGCCGAGGCGCTGGAACTGTACGAACGCGCCGGCTATCGCCGCTGCCCGCCATTCGGCAGCCATCGCGCCAACCCGCAGAGCGTATGCATGGAAAAGGTGCTCGCATGATCCGCATTGCCGTTCCTGAAGATGCCGCCGCGATCCATGCCATCTACACCCCGCACGTGCTGCAGGGCATGGCCACATTCGAGACCGAACTGCCCGGCGAAGCGACCATGCGCGAACGCCTCGTGGCGCGGCTGCAGCACTATCCGTGGATCGTCTGGGAGGAACAGGGCCGCCTGCTCGCCTATGCCTACGCCAGCCGCTTCCGCGAACGCGCGGCCTACGACTGGATCGCCGAAACCTCGATCTACGTGCACGAAGACGCGCAGCGCCGCGGCATCGCGCGCCGGCTCTACGGCGTGCTGCTGGACGGCATGCGCCTGCAGGGCATCAACCAGGCGGTGGGCGTGATCACCATGCCCGGCGCGGCCAGCGTGACCATGCACGAGTCGATGGGCTTCACGCCCGCGGGCATTTGGCGCAAGGCCGGCTACAAGCTGGGGCAATGGTGGGACGTGGGTGTGTGGCAGAAGGAACTGCAGGCGCCAGTGGTGCCGCCGCCGGCGGTGATTCCGTTCGCGCAGCTGCGCGAGCGGGACGAGTGGAAAGCGCTGCTGTAGCAAACGGCGCGGCTTCGATTAGGATGGCCGCGCCGCCCCGCCGGGGCACCCCACGCAAAGGAACTGCCATGAAGCCCCTGCCCCAGAAGCCCTCGCCCGCCTTTATCGCCGTGTCCTGGGCGGCCCTGTTGGCAGGCTTCCTGGCCTTCGTCACCGGCCTGTGGAACGCCGGCATGCAGCTCAACGAGAAGGGCTATTACTTCACCGTGCTGATGTACGGCCTGTTCTCCGCGGTGTCGGTGCAGAAGAGCGTGCGCGACCGCCTGGAAGGCATCCCGGTCACCAATATCTATTACGGCCTGAGCTGGGTGTCGGTGCTGCTGAGCATCGTGCTGCTGGTGGTGGGGCTGTGGAACGCCACCCTGGCGCTGAGCGAGAAGGGCTTCTACGGGATGTCCTACGCGCTGGCCCTGTTCGCGGCGATCGCGGTGCAGAAGAACACGCGCGACAGCCAGGCGGCGGAGGGTTCGGACGCGCGGGACTACGCGGCCTCCGAGTAACCGCCACTTGCCCCCTCTTCCCTCCGGGCGACCCGAAGGTAGTCCCTGTGGGAGAGAGGGTTGGGGTGAGCAACGGTCTTGCCTCATCGTCTCAACTTCGTCATCCCGGCGTAGGCCTCGCTCGTCATTCCAGCGAAAGCTGGAATCCAGGGACTTTGTCGCTCGGTTGTTGCGTTGACGGTTGGGTGTCTCGCCGTTGGCGAGGGTTTCGCCCCGCTGCCGCGGGGCGAGTTACTTCTTCTTTGCGTGCCCAAAGAAGAAGTAACCAAGAAGAAAGGGCACCCTGCTTGGCGCCCTCAGCAGCGCAGCTGCTGAGGGTCCGTGAGGGCTGGCCGGGCTTTTTGACAGGGCATCCATGCCCTGATCAAAAAGGCGAGGACTCCTGTCCTCGCCCCCTGCGGGGCCTGATCGTCCAGCCCTCACCGCCGGCGCCAAGGGGACCCGGTAGATCAAGAGCAGAAGCGCGCAAGCGGAACGCTGCGGCTACGCCGCATGCTCTTCGTTCGATTGTCGCCCCGCCCGTCATCCCCCTCTCTCCGCTGGGGACAGGGTCGGGGTGAGGGGTCGGGCGGAGCGGTGAAGCAGAAGCAGTAAATGCGCTGCGCCCCATCGATCCGCCACCGCGAGCCCCGCCCCTCATCCGGCTGCCGCCACCTTCCTCGCTCCTCAAAGCAGGGCACATCCCTGTGCCCTCCCCGCGTGCTCCCCGGCGGGCAGAAGGGTTCCACCAGCAAGCGCTCTCCCCAGCTCCTCGGCTACCATTCCGCTTTTCGGCATTCCCGAGGACGTACCCATGCAGCTCCAGCAGGTCAAGGCGATCATCACCGGCGGCGCCTCCGGTCTCGGCTACGCCGTGGCGCAGCGCCTGGTCGCCGCCGGCGGCCAGGTCGCGCTGTTCGACGTGAACGAGGACAAGGGCCAGGAAGCGGCCAAGGCGCTGGGCGCCGCCGCGCGCTTCCTGCGTACCGACGTCACCTCCGAAGACGGCGTCTCCGCCAACGTGGCCGCGGCCCGCGACGCCATGGGCGGCCTCAACGTGGTGATGAACTGCGCCGGCATCCTGGGCGCCGGCCGCGTGCTGGGCAAGGAAGGCCCGATGCCGCTGGGCACCTTCGCCGGCACGGTGATGGTCAACCTGGTGGGCAGCTTCAACGTGGCCAAGGCCGGCGCGGCCCTGATGCAATCCAACGAAGCGGGCGAGGACGGCGAGCGCGGCGTGATCGTCAATACCGCCAGCGTGGCCGCCTACGAAGGCCAGATCGGCCAGGCCGCGTATTCGGCCTCCAAGGGCGGCGTGGTCGGCATGACCTTGCCGATGGCGCGCGAGCTGTCGCGCTTCGGCATCCGCGTGGCGACCATCGCGCCGGGCATCTTCTGGACCCCGATGGTCGACGGCATGCCGCCGCAGGTGCAGGAGGCGCTGTCCGCGTCCATCCCGTTCCCGTCGCGCCTGGGCAAGCCGGAGGAGTTCGCCGAGCTGGTGGCCTTCATCCTGACCAACCGCTACATCAACGGCGAAACCATCCGCCTCGACGGCGCGGTGCGTCTGCAGCCAAAGTAGGGAATAGGGAGTCGGGAATAGGGAATAGCAAAAGCAAAACCCTGCCAGACTCCCTCGCCCCGCTCTTCCTATTCCCTATTCCCGACTCCCTAAAAATCCATGAAAGCTTCCGACGTCAAGAAAGGCAACGTGGTCGAACACGAAGGCACCGTGTACCAGGTGCGCGACATCGAGCGCAGCTCGCCCACCGCGCGCGGCGGCAACGTGACGTTCCGCTTCACCCTGTATTCCATCCCCGGCGCACGCAAGTTCGATCTGAGCCTGCGCGCCGACGACGACCTGAAGGAAATGGACCTGGTGCGCCGCGCGGCCAACTATTCCTACAAGGACGGCGAGGCGTTCGTGTTCATGGACGCGGAGGACTACACGCAGTACCTGCTCGGTCCGGAACTGGTCGGCGAGAACGCCGGCTACATCGTCGAGGACACCGAAGGCTTCTACGTACAGCTGATCGACGACGCGCCGGTGGGCCTGCAGGTGCCGACCAGCGTGATGCTGGAAGTGGTGGACACCGCGCCGGAACTGAAGGGCGCCAGCGCCACCAAGCGCACCAAGCCGGCCAGGCTCAGCACCGGCGTGGAAATCCAGGTGCCGGAATACATCACCAACGGCGAGAAGGTGTGGGTGAACACCACCACCGGCGAATTCGGCGGCCGCGCCTCGTAAACCTTGCGCGCAAAAAAAGGCCCGTGAAAATCACGGGCCGAAATGGGCATCACCCGATTCACCCTTGGGAGGCCGTCGCACCGAAGCGCGCCAGCCTCCCCCTTCCTGCGCGGGCCGCGCGCTCCCGGCCGCGCGGCTCCGCCTTGATCGTTGCGCTCAAGCGCATGTTGCCGGCGAGGCCCCTGCCTCGCCGCAAGGTTTACGGGTCCAGCGCCTCATGCGCCGGACCCGCCCCCTGCTGACCCCGCCCGGCGCGCTGATCAGCTGCGGCACGTCCTGTGCCCGGCGCATCCATTCGCCGCAGGGAGACCCGGCTCCATGGGTATCCCTCCTTCCCAACCCCCATCAGACCGCTTCAGCCAGCCCCTGGGTGCCCGCCAGGGAGGCCGCCGGGCGCATCAACGCCAGCTGCGCGGTCCAGAACTGATCCCACAGATCGCAATAGCGCAGGCACAGCGACTGCACGCGCGGATAGTGTTCCGGCGTGAGCGCCTGTGTGAGCGCAAGCCACAGGTCGTTCTCGTGATCGTCGTCGGCCGCTTCGGCGCTGACGTCCTCGCTGACGCCGTGCACGAAGTAGTAGCCGTCGTCGACGTCGATGCCCAGCGCGCGGGTGGCTTCGCGCAGCGGCGCGCTGTACAGGATCACTTCCTCTTCCGCGGCGGCGAGCAGCACCACCACGTCGAGATAGTCGCCATAGCTGTGCTCGAGGAATTCGCGCACCTTGCGCGAGATGCGGCTGGCCGGATACGACTGCCGCTGCTGCAGGCTGATGCCGTAGTCGTCCAGCACGCGCTCGAACAGCGGGTAATGCGCGTAGGCCGGATTGCCGCGGTAATAGCCTTCGGCGTCGAGGCCGGGGCGGAAGCCGAATTCGTCCAGGTCGTTGAGCGTGATCAGGAACCGCGGCGCCAGCTTGGAACCCGGCGGCAGGCGCGGTTCCAGCTGGCGCGTCTGCAGCTGCGCGGCGAGCAGTGCGTCGGTGAAGATCTGCACGATCGCGTGGCGGTATTCCAGATGGATCGTGCGCATCGCTTCGAGATCGAGCGTGCCGCTGTTGAGCACGCCGATCGCGCGATGGCGCGCCACCGGATGCGTGGAGATCAGTTGCCGAAGGTTTTCCACGAAGCCGGCATTCCGTTGCCAGAGGGCCGGCGCAACGCTCGCCCGCATGGCGGCGATCGCCTTCCTGCGGGGTTGATCCAGATCAGCCATCAACGAAGGCATGGTTGTTCCCCCTGGGTTTGCCTGCACGAACAGCCAAAACCAAACGTTTGGTTTTCTACCAGACGGTACGCCCCCGTGTAAAGCGCTTTTTTCGGAGCTACAAGAGGTTACGCACCTGTTTACTGCATTCCCGCAAGGCTTCCTCTTCCCCGGCGATCTGCAGCCAGATCACCGCCCCCTCGATCCGCGCCAGGGCGTCCGTGGCCAGGCTGCGGGCCTGCGCCTCGCCGTGGCGGGGGGCCAGCAGGCCGGCCAGCAGGTCGCGCCAGTCGCGGAAGAACTGCTGGATCATGCCGCGCGCCTCCTCGCTCTCCTGCAGGGCGTCCGGCCATAAGTGAACCAGCGCGCAGACCCGGTGCTGGATGTAATAGCTCTCCACCGCGTCGACCATGCCGTCCAGGCGCTGCTTCTCGCTCAGGTCGGTGCGCCGCGCCTCCTCGAAAACGCCGTTCTCGAACAGTCCGATGACATGCTGCACCACTTCGATCAGCAAGCGCTCCTTGTTCGGAAAGTGATGATAGATGCTGCCCTTGAGCAATCCGGTCGCCCGGCCGATGTCGGCCATCGAAGTGCGCCGGTATCCCTTGCTCCTGAACAGCGACAGCGACACCTCGATCAGATTGGATGGATCAGTTTTCATAATGGCCTTCCAGATTGCACAAACCGGGCATCCATCCCGGGACACCGCGGCGACCTACTGTAAGTGATTTGACTGTAAGCGATTTGGGCAGCCGGACGGCCCCGGCCGCGCCCGCCCTTCGACCTATGCACTTTCGCCGGGAAATAAAGCCCTCGGCATGCGCTGATTGCAGGCGCCGCGTCCCACCCTCTTCAGCCCTGCTCAGGCAGAATCCCTTAAATCGTTTAGGAGCGAACGAGAACCCATGCCCGCCAGCGGCTATTCGCTACGCGCCACCGTCATCGAGAGCCTGCTGACCGCCAAGCGCCCCGACGTGCCGCCGCGCGTCGTGCTGCGCAATACCGCGGCGGTGATCCTGCCGCTGGGGCTGGGCCTGGCCACCGGCCATGCGGAAATCGGCCTGGGCGTGGCCGCCGGCGCCCTGGACACCATGTTCTCGGACCAGCCCGGCCCTTACCGCCAGCGCATGTGGCAGCTGTTCCTCGCCTCGCTGGCGGCGGCGCTGGCCTCGGTGCTGGGCTTCCTGCTCGGCGACCAGCTGGCGCCGATGCTGGTGGCCACGGCGGCGTTCGGTTTCTTCGGCGGCCTGCTGGTGGTGTTCGGCACCGACATCGCGCGCGTGGGCATGACCAGCATGATCCTGCTGGTGGTCACCGCCGCCTCGCCCACCACGCTCACCGGGGCGCTGAGCGGCGCGGGACTGATCTTCGCCGGCGGCCTGCTGCTGGCGCTGTTCTCGGTGGCGGCATGGCCGCTGCAGCGCTATCGGCCGGAGCGGCATGCGCTGGCGGCGGTGTATCGCGGCCTGTCCAGCCTGGCCAGGCAGCAGGCGCACGACGACGCGGACGTGCCCGCGCTCACCGACGCGATGACCACGCTGCAGCACACCCTGCTGGGCCGCCATCACGCCAATGGGCGTGCGATGGAAGCATTCCGCGTGCTGCTGGAGATCGCCGAACGCATCCGCCTGGAACTCACCGCCATGGCCGAGCTGCGCACCAACCCCGGCGTGCATGCGATGTTCCGCGGCGACGCCGCGCGCGTGCTCGCCGCCATTGCGGACGCGCTGGAAGCGGCCGAACCGCCGCAGCAGGCCGAGCGCGCGCTGCAGACCCTGCAGGCCAGCGAGAACGCCCTGCTGGGCCGCGGCGGCTCCGGCGATGGCCTGGCCGCGCATATCCATGCCTTGTCGGGCCAGCTCGCGGCGGCGGTGCGCAACGCCAACTGGGCCGGCAGCCGCGGCGAGCTGCGCGCCTCGGCGGCGGAAACGCCGCTGCCGGCGGCGCTGCGCGCGGATTCCGCGCTGTCGATCCTGCGCGCCAACCTCACGCCGCATTCGGTGGCGTTCCGCCATGCGGTGCGCAGCGCGGTATGCCTGAGCGTGGCGCTGTTCGTCGCGCGCAAGCTGGCGCTGCCGCATGGCTACTGGCTGCCGATGACGGCGGCCATCGTGCTGCGTCCGGATTTCGGCGCCACCTTCAATTTCGGCTTGCTGCGCGTGGTCGGCACCGTGCTCGGCCTGGTGCTGACCACGGCGGTGCTGCACTTCACGCCGCACGATCCATGGGCGCACCTGGCGGTGATGGCGGTGCTGTGCATGGCGTTCCGCTACCTGGCCAATGCGCACTACGGCATCGCGGTGGCGGCGCTGACCGGCACGGTGGTGATCCTGCTGT
The DNA here is from genome assembly GCF_049532885.1 of Dyella marensis. Taxonomy (NCBI): domain Bacteria; kingdom Pseudomonadati; phylum Pseudomonadota; class Gammaproteobacteria; order Lysobacterales; family Rhodanobacteraceae; genus Dyella; species Dyella marensis. The sequence continues at coordinate 1,413,130 of NZ_CP064029.1, read as the reverse complement.
CGTTCGAAGGCGTCAATTCCAGCGCGGCGGTGGCCGACCGCGTGCTCAACACGGCGCTGGGCTGCGGCATGGCCCTGCTCGCCTACGTGCTGTGGCCCACCTGGGAACGCGGCCGCGCACGCGCCGCCCTGGCCGACATGCTGGACGCCTACGCCGGCTACCTGCAGTGCCTGGCGCGCCCCGGCCGCCGCGACGCGCAGCGCGAGTCGCGCACCGCCGCGCGCACCGCGCGCAGCAATGCGCAGGCCTCGCTGGACCGCATGCGCGCGGAGCCGGCCACGCCCACGCAGCTGATGGACCTGGCCAGCACGCTGTTCGCCAACGGCAACCGCCTGGCGCGCACCGCCATGACGCTGGAAGCGGTGATCGACGACCACGAGGCCCTGCCCGAAGCCACCGAGATCGGCGCCTTCGTCGAGCATGTCGCCGCCGCCCTGCACACCATCGCCACCGCCCTGCGCGATCACCGCGCGCCCACCGACCTGCCCGACCTGCGCGCATTGCAGCGCAGCCTGGCCTCGCTGCTGGCGATGGCCGAGGACCGCCGCGCGGCGGAGCTGCTGGAGCGCCTGAGCGACCGGCTGGTGGACAACGTGAATACGCTGGCGCACATCGTGGGGCGCGGCGAGCGGGAGAAGACGGCGGCCGCTGCTTGATCGTCATTCCGGCCTGCGCCGGAATGACGAGCAAAAAGCAGATCCCGCCCTAGACCGCGGTGACGAGCGACGGCTTTGCCGCGCCGCGACAAGGCACCGCCACCCCAAGCGCCTACACTCGCGGGCATGCTCAAGATCGATACCCACGCGCACGTCCTGCCCCGCGACTGGCCGAATCTTGCGGCCAAGTTCGACGACCTCCGCTTTCCCGTGATGACCCATCACGACGGGCGCCACCGCATCTACAAGGACGGAAAATTCTTCCGCGAGGTGTGGGAATCGGCGTTCGACCCGCAGCACCGCATCGACGACTACGCGCGCTTCGGCGTATCGGTCCAGGTCGTTTCCACCGTGCCGGTGCTGTTCTCCTACTGGGCGCCCGGCTACCAGGCGCTGGAGCTGCACCGGCATCTGAACGACAACATCGCCGGCCTGTGCCGCGACTATCCGCGCCACTACGCCGGCATCGCCACGGTGCCGCTGCAGTCGCCGGACCTGGCCATCCGCGAGCTGGAGCGCTGCATCGACGAGCTCGGCCTGCACGGCGTGCAGGTCGGTTCGCACTGCAACGACTGGAACCTGGACGCGCCGGAGCTGTTCCCGTTCTTCGAGGCCGCCGCCGACCTGGGCGCGGCGGTGATGGTCCACCCCTGGGACATGATGGGCGCCGCCAGCATGCCCAAGTACTGGCTGCCCTGGCTGGTCGGCATGCCGGCCGAGCAGTCGCGCGCGGCCTGCTGCCTGGTCTTCGGCGGCGTGCTGGAGCGGCTGCCGCGGCTGCGCGTGATGCTGGCCCACGGCGGCGGCAGCTTCCCTTCCACCATCGGCCGCATCGAGCACGGCTTCCGCATGCGCCCGGACCTGGTTGCCACCGACAACCCGCGCAACCCGCGCGAATACCTCAAGCGGCTGTATTTCGACTCCTGCGTGCACGATCCGCAGGCGCTGCGCTATCTGCTGGATGTGACCGGCGTCGAGCGCGTGATGCTCGGCACGGATTATCCTTTCCCGTTGGGGGAGCAGCACCCGGGCAGCGGCATCGAGGCCCTGGGGCTGGACGAGGCGGCGCGAGCGCGCCTGTTCCACGGTACGGCCCTGGAATGGCTGGGCCTGCCCCTCTACCGTTTCGCACCCGACTGACTTCACGAGAGCACACCCGGCATGAGTTTCCTGCGCAACACCCTCCTGGCCAGCGCCCTGCTGCTGGCCGGCGCCGCCCACGCGGGCGAGGTGGAGATGGCCCACGGCACCGTGCACTTCAGCACGCCCGACAACTGGCTGGGCATCATGGAGACCCAGGGCGACCCGGAACTGCGCGTGTTCCAGGTGCCCGACACCTCGCCCACCGGCAGCACCGCCCTGGCCCGCGTCACCGTGACGGTGAAGCAGGTGCCGGACGTGGCTTCTTTCCAGGACTACGTCAACGCCGCCACCGCCAAGGCCAAGGGCCTCACCGGCTACCAGCCCGGCAGCAGCCCCGCGCCGAACGCCAGCACCTACACGGCGCAGGAGAACGGCGCGCAGTTCAGCTACGTGGAGCGCTACTGGTTCCGCGAGGGCCACGCCATCCAGCTGCGCTGCGTGCGCCCGGCGCAGAGCCAGGCCGGCGCGGCCTGGAAAGCCGCCTTCGACAAGGGCTGCGACGCCATCGCCGAGCGCCTGAAGTAAGCGCGGCAAGCTGCCGAAGCCCGGGCCATGCGCCCGGGCTTTTTCTTTGCCCGCCGGCTTGGCCTAAGCTTTAGCGGTTTTCCGCGTGGGACGAGAACTCGATGTCGACCGCTTACCAAGCCACCCTCGAATGGGCCCGCGCCCAGGACGCCGCCGATCCGCTGCGCGCGTTCCGCGACGAGTTCCTGATCCCGCCGCACCAGGGCCGCGACAGCCACTACTTCTGCGGCAATTCCCTGGGCCTGCAGCCGCGCGCCGTGCGCGAGGCGCTGAACGCCGAACTGGACGACTGGGGCGCGCTGGCGGTGGAAGGGCATTTCAAGGTGCGCCTGCCGTGGCTGGACTACCACGAGTTCGTGCGCGACGACCTCGCCGCCCTGGTCGGCGCCCTGCCCTCCGAAGTGGTGGCGATGAATACGCTGGGCGTGAACCTGCACCTGATGATGGTGAGCTTCTACCGCCCCACCCTGGAGCGCCACGCCATCCTGATCGAGGCCGGCGCCTTCCCCACCGACCGCTACGCGGTGGAATCGCAGATCCGCTTCCACGGCTTCAGCCCCGCGCTGTCGCTGATCGAACTGCAGCCGGACGAACCGAACGGCACGCTGTCGATGGAAGCGATCGAACGCGCGCTGGCCGAACATGGCGAGCGCATCGCGCTGGTGCTGCTGCCGGGCGTGCAATACCGCACGGGGCAGGCCTTCGACTTGAAGGCGATCACCGCGCTGGCGCATGCGCAGGGCTGCGCCGTCGGCTTCGACCTCGCCCATGCCGTGGGCAACCTGCCGCTGCAATTGCACGACAGCGGCGCCGACTTCGCCGTGTGGTGCAGCTACAAATACCTCAACTCCGGCCCCGGCGCGGTGGCCGGCGCCTTCGTGCACGAGCGCCACGCCCATACCGAGCACCTGCCGCGTTTCGCCGGCTGGTGGGGCCACGACAAGCAGTCGCGTTTCCGCATGGGCCCGGAATTCGTGCCCATGCCCGGCGCGGACGGCTGGCAGATTTCCAACCCGCCGATCCTGTCGCTGGCGCCGCTGCGCGTGTCACTGCAGATCTTCCAGCGCGCCGGCATGGCGCAGCTGCGCGAGAAGGCGCTGCGCCTTACCGGTTACCTGGAATGGCTGGTGCAGACCCAGCTGGGCGACGTGCTGGAATCGGTGACGCCGCGCGAGCCTTCGCGCCGCGGCTCGCAGCTGTCGATCCGCGTGCAGGGCGGGCGCGAACGCGGACGGGCCTTGTTCCAGTACCTGATGGACCACGGCATCGTCGGCGACTGGCGCGAGCCGGATGTGATCCGGATTTCGCCGACGCCGTTGTATAACCGGTTTGAGGATTGTGTCGTGTTTGCGGAAGCGGTGCGGGATTGGAGCAAACGCTAGACCAAGGAACCCTTCTCCCCGCCGGGGAGCACGCGGGGAGCGCACATGGATGTGCGCGGCTTTGAGGAGCGAGGAAGGTGGCGGCAGCAGGATGAGGGGCGGGTGCTCGCGGCAGAGGATCGACGAAGCGTCGCATCGCTTTGATGCTTCCGCTTCTGCGCTCCGTAGGTCCCCCTCACCCCAACCCTCTCCCCGACGGGGAGAGGGAGCAAAAGCTCAGCGTGCGTCGCAGCGCTCGTGCTCGATGCGCTGCGGCTTCAGCCCCGGCAGATCCGCATCGTCGAAGGCGAACACGAAGAAGCGGTTCGGATTGTCGGCGCCTTGCGGATGCAGATCGTCGGTGACGGTGGCCAGGAAGTCGTTGTCGTTGGCGATGAACAGCGTGTGGCGGCGGCGGCCGTCCTGGGTCACGTCCGGGCCGAAGCTGAGGCCTTCGAGCTTGGCGGGAATCTCCGACGGCAGCATGCCGTGGCGGCCGAGCTCCGCGACCACGTCCAGGAACGGCCTCTTCTGCACGGCCACCGCCGCCAGCACGGCGGCGCCGCTGAGCTTGCCCACGTCGGCCGCGCCATCCAGGTCGATCAGGTACACGCGCTTGAACTTCGCCTCCGAGCCGTCGCCGAAACCCTTGCCGTCGCGCTCGTCCACCAGCAGCTGGTGGTCGTTCACCGCCAGGATCTCGCTCACGCCGTTGTACTTCGGCTTGGCCGCCGTGCCGGAGTTGGTCAACGGATAGGCGTACTCGCGCACCTGGCGCGTGCGCAGGTCGATGCGTGCGATGCGCAGCACCGGCGCGCCATCGCCGCCGTCCTGGATCAGCGGCGCCTGCATCGCGCCGAACAGCACGCGGCCGTCGGGCGAGATGGCCAGACCTTCCATGCCCTTGTTGGCGACGCGGCCAGAGGTGTTGCCGGCGATCTCGTCGGCGCCGTGCGAAGCGGTCTTCGCCACGTAGAAATGCGCCGGCAGCGCGTAGCTGTCGAGGCGGCGGCCGCTGCGGCGGTCGAACTTGTAGACGTAGGGACCGTATTCGTCGGAGACGAACACCGCGTTGCCGTCGACCGAGACGCGGATGCCTTCCGGATCGAGGCGGCCGTTCAAAGGCCAGCCGGAGTTGCGCGCCGGGTCGGCGTTGTCGGAGCGGCCGGTGAAGTAATGATGGAAGGCGTGGTTCTCGCGCGGCGCGCCGTTCGGCAGATTCGCCGCCTTGCCGTCGCCGTAGTACAGGCCGAACAGGTCCCACAGCAAGGTGGTGCGTTCCAGCTTCGGCGTCAGCGCGAATGGCAGCGCGGCGCCCGCGCCGGCGGGGCGCAGGTCCACGCGCAAGGTGTGGAAGCGGGCGATATACGACGAGGTGTCGTCCACGGCGCTGTCGTAGGAGACCGCATTCGGACCGCGGTCCGGCAGGGCCACGAAGCTGCCGCAGCCGGCGTAGGCCAGGCCCGAGCCCAGGCCGCCGAGCAGGTTGCCCTGCACGCCGTTCTCCAGCGGACGGGCGGTGCGCATGGCGCGGTCGCCCTGGTGGGCGTCGAGGCTGCCGGCAGCGATCAGTTCCACGCCGGCATGGACGGGAGCAGCGGCGGCGAACGCGGCGAACACAGCGAAAGCGAGCTTGGTACGCATGCGGGGCACTCCGGGCTGGGACAAGCTGCCGAGAGTGCTACCGCTGCGTTGCGGCGGTATGACGCCCGCGAGCTGCCGCCAGCTACCGGGGTAGGTTGGGGTGAGCCGCAGGCGAACCCCAACACCGGCACCTTCCTACGCCTCGCCACGTTGGGGTTCGCCTGCGGCTCACCCCAACCTACGCATGGGTATTCACGATTTGCTCTCGGGATGCCGCACCTGGCCTTCCCCGCGCACCACGAAGCGCTCCACCGTCAGCGCTTCCGCGCCCATCGGCCCGTAGGCATGCAGGCGCGTGGTGGAAATGCCGATCTCCGCGCCCAGGCCCAGCTCGCCGCCGTCGCTGAAGCGCGAGGAGGCATTGACCATCACCACCGCCGAGCGGATGCCGCGCACGAAGCGGCGCGCGGCTTCGTCGTCGCCGGTGGCGATCACCTCGGTATGGTCGGAGCTGTAGCGATGGATATGCGCCAGCGCGGCGTCGAGATCGTCGACGATGCGCACCGCGATGATCAGGTCCAGGTACTCGGCGGCGTAGTCGGTTTCATCCGCCGCCTTCATCGCCGGCACCAGCGCGCGGCTGCGCTCGCAGCCGCGCAGTTCCACCTTGCGCCGGCCCAGCGCATCGGCGGCGCGCGGCAGGAACTCGGCGGCGATGTCCCGGTGCACCAGCAGCGTCTCCAGCGCATTGCACACGCCGGGGCGCGAGGTCTTGCCGTCGACCAGCAGGTCCAGCGCCAGCGGCTGGTCGGCGGCGCGGTCCACGTAGAGATGGCAGACGCCCTTGTAGTGCTTGATCACCGGCACGCGCGCATGCTCGGCGACGAAGCGGATCAACCCTTCGCCGCCGCGCGGAATCGCCAGGTCGACGATGTCGGTCAGCTGCAGCAGTTCGACCATGGCCTCGCGGCGCAGATCGGTCACCAGCGTCAGCGCCGCTGCCGGCACGCCGTGCGATGCCAGCGCCCGGCGCAGCAGCTGCGCGATGGCGGTATTGGAATGCAGCGCTTCCGAACCGCCGCGCAGGATCACCCCGTTGCCGGCCATCAGGCACAGCGCCGCCGCGTCGGCGGTGACGTTGGGGCGCGCCTCGTAGATCATCGCGATCACGCCCAGCGGCACGCGCACGCGTTCGACCCGGATGCCGTTGGGCCGCGTCTCGCGGCGCGTGACGATGCCGACCGGGTCGGGCAGCTCCGCCACTTCGCGCAGCGCGGCGACGATCTTCGCCACGCGCTCCTGGTCCAGCCGCAGCCGGTCGAGCATGGCGCCCTGCACGCCCTTCTCCTGCGCCGCGGCCATATCGCGCGCATTCGCCGCCAGCACCTCGGCCGTGCCGGCCAGCAGCGCATCGGCCATGCCCTGCAGCAGGGCACGCTTGGCGTCGGTGCTCAGTTCCGCCATGGCCAGCGCCGCGTCGCGGCAGGCCAGTGCCTGGGTTCGCATCTCGCTCATGAAAGCATCTCCGCCAGGACGACCAGGTCGTCCCTATGCACGATTTCCGCGCCGTAGCTGTAGCCGAGCACCGCATCGATCGCGCTGCTGTGCTTGCCGGCCAGCCGGCGTACCTCGGCCGCGCCGTACTGGCACAGGCCGCGCGCCACCGGGCGCCGGGTGACGTCGACGATCTCCACCATGTCGCCGCGGTGGAACTCGCCGTCCGCGCCGACGATGCCGCCCGGCAGCAGCGAGGCGCGGCCGCCGGTCAATGCGCGCGCGGCGCCGTCGTCGACCAGGATGCTGCCCGGCGCCGCGGGCGCGTGGCGCAGCCAGTACTTGCGCGCCTGCATGCGGTTGCGCGGCGCGTCGAACAGCGTGCCGTGCAGCTGGCCCGCGGCCAGCGCCGCCACGGTGCCGGTGTTGCGGCCGTCGAACAGCACGGTAGGCACGCCGGCCGCGCCGGCTTTCACCGCCGCCTCCAGCTTGGTATGCATGCCGCCGGTGCCGACCGCGCTGCCGCTGCCGCCGGCCATCGCCATTACCTCCGGGCTCAGCACCGGCACGTGCGGCACCGGCGCGGCGGAAGCAACGCGGCGCGGGTCGGCGTCGTACAGCGCGTCGATATCGGAGGCGATCAGCAGCAGGTCCGCATCGACCAGGGCGGCGACGATGGCGGCGAGGTTGTCGTTGTCGCCGAGCTTGAGTTCGTCCACCGCCACGGTGTCGTTCTCGTTGACCACCGGCAGCACGTCGAGCAGCAGCAGTTCGCGCAGGGTCGCCCGGGCATTCAGGTAACGGCGGCGATGGCGCAGGTCGTCGTGGGTGAGCAATACCTGCGCCACCGGGCGCGGCGACAGCGATTGCCACAGCGCGATCATCGGCGCCTGGCCCAGCGCGGCCAGCGCCTGGCGCGCGGCGAGGTCGTCGCCGGGCAGCGCGCGTTCGCGCAGCAGCGCGCGGCCCGCGGCCACCGCGCCGGAGGACACCAGCACCACCTGCCGCCCCTGCGCGTGGCTGTCGCCGACAAACGTGGCCAGCGCGCGCGCATGGCGCGGCGTCAGGCCGCCGCCGTCGGCCGCCAGCAGATTGCTGCCGACCTTCAGCACCGCGCGCCGCCACGCGGGCAAGGCTTGCGCCGGCAGGCGTTCAGCCATCGACCGTCTCCCGGTCGCCATGGCTCTTGGGCGAGGACACCACGATGAAACGCAGCTCGCCGTCCGCTTCGTTGCGCATCTGGTGCGCGGCGCCCGGCGGCACGTGCAGGCCTTCGCGCGCGGCCAGGCGATGCGCCACGCCTTCCAGCTCCAGCACCGCCTCGCCTTCCAGCACGTAGAAGAACTGGCGCGCGCGCACGTGGCGGTGGCGCACCTCGGCCGTGCCCGGCGGCATGCGCTCCTCGATCACGCTCAGGTCGAAACCTTGCAGCAGATGCCAGCCGTCGCACTGCTGGCCCCAGGTGTAATGCGGTGCGTTGGCAGTGCTGACGGCTTTCATCGCGATGGCCTCAAGTATGGAGCGCGGCGAGCCGCGCCTTCAGTTCGCCCAGCCGCAGGTCGTGGCCCGCGCCGGGCGACACGCGCGCGGCCAGGCTGCCCTCGGGCGTGCGCCCCTCGCCCGCCGAGGCCGCGGCATCGGCCGCGGCGCGGTAGGCATCGCGGAACGGCACGCCGGCGGCGGCCTGCTCGATCGCCACGTCGGTGGCGTACATGGCCGGCTCGATCGCCGCGCGCATGGCGGGCTCGTTCCAGGCCATCCGCGCCAGCAGGTCCGGCACCAGTTCCAGCGCGGCCAGGCCGTGGCGGCAGCCATGGAACAGCGAACCCTTGGAGAACTGCAGGTCGCGCTGGTAACCGGAAGGCAGCGACAGCAGCTGCTCGATCTCGGTGCGCGCGGCGGCCACGCTGGCGTAGCTGGCGCGCAGCAGTTCCACCACGTCGGGGTTGCGCTTGTTCGGCATGATCGAGCTGCCGGTGGTGTATTCGGACGGCAGCTGCACGAAGCCGAATTCCGCGGTGGTGAACAGCGAGAGATCCCAGGCCAGCCGGCGCACGTCCAGCACCGCGGCAGCGATCGCTTCCAGCACCGCCATCTCGAACTTGCCGCGCGAGAGCTGCGCGTAGATCGGCGAAATCTGCATGCGCGCGAAGCCGAGCGCCTGCGTGGTGTGCTCGCGGTCCAGCTGCAGGTTCACCCCGTAGCCGGCGGCGGTGCCGAGCGGGTTGCAGTCGATCAGCTCGGCGGTCTGGCGGGCGCGCAGCGTGTTGTCGATGAAGGCTTCGGCGAAACCGGCGAACCACATCGCGGTGGACGAAACCACGGCGCGCTGGATATGCGTATAGCCCGGCAGCGGCAACGCCGGCTGCGCGGCGCGCTCCAGGCACACTTCGGCGATGGCGTGGCAATACCGCTCCAGCGCGGCCAGCTGCTCCTTCAGCCACAGCCGCGTGGCGACCAGGATCTGGTCGTTGCGGCTGCGCCCGGTGTGCACGCGGCGGCCGGCATCGCCGAGGCGCTCGGTCAGGCGCGCTTCGATGGCGGAGTGGCCGTCCTCGTAGCGCTCGTCGAGCACGAAGCTGCCGGCGCGGAAATCGCCGGCCAGCGCATCCAGCTCGCGCTTCAGCGCGGCGGCCTCGTCGGCGCTGACCACGCCGATGTTGGCCAGGCCTTCCACGTGCGCCTTGCTGGCGGTGATGTCATGCAGGAAGAACTCGCGGTCCAGCACCACGTCGTCGCCGGCCAGGAAACGCATAATGCGCGCGTCGATCTGGATGCCGGATTTCTGCCACAGGGGTTGGGTCATGGGAATTCCTGGGAAACGTGGGATCAGCCTTCGAGCGGGATGGACGTGTACTCGTCCACGCCGATCGCGCGATTGATGTTCTGGATGGCCTGGGTGGCGGCGCCCTTCAGCAGGTTGTCGAGAGTGGCGACCACCACCACGCGCTTGCCGTCCACCGACACGGCGAAGCCGCCGACGTCCGCATGGTGCTTGTGCGCGATCCGGCTGACCCACGGCGCCTCGTCCACCACCTTCACCAGCTTCTCGCCTTCGTAGGCGTGGCGGAAACGCTGCAGGATCTCCTCGCGCTTCATCGGCCGCACCAGGTACAGATTGGTGGTGACGGTGAGGCCGCGGAAATGCGGCGCCACGTGCGGCATGAATTCCACCGGCAGGCCGAGATGGCGGCTGGCTTCCTGCTCGTGCGTGTGGCCGGTGAGCGAATACGGCATCAGGTTGTCGCGCAGCTTCTCGGGGTCGTTCTTGTCCGAGGGCGTGGTGCCCGCGCCGGAATAGCCGGACACGCCGAAGCTCACCGGCGGCGCCGCCAGCACGTCCTTCAGCGGCGCGATGGACAGCTGGATCGCGGTGGCGTAGCAGCCGGGATTGCTGATGCGCTTCTCGCCGCGCCACTTGCTGCGAGTGAGTTCCGGCAGGCCGTAGTACCAGCGCTCGTTGAAGCGGTAGTCGGCGGAGAGATCGAGGATCAGCGTGTCGGGCCTGGCCGCGTCGATCGCTTCCACATACGGCGCCGCCTTGCCGTTGGGCAGGGCCAGCACCACCACGTCGGCGCCCTGGGCGGCGACGGCGGCGGGATCGAGGCTGGCGTAGCGCAGCTCGCCGGCGTAGCCGTCGACCTGGTCGGCCACGCGCTGGCCGTCGAGCTCGCGCGAAGAAACGAAGCTCAGTTCCAGCGCCGGATGCGCGGCGATCAGGCGGATCAGCTCCGCGCCGGTATGGCCGCGTGCGCCGACGATGCCGATGGTTTTCTTGTCAGTGCTCATGGGCTTTCCGTCCAGCGAATCAATCAACCAGGGTGGCGGGACGCACGGCGCAATGCGCCACGCAGCGCTCGATCTCGGCGAAGTCCTTCAGGCCGTACCAGAACACCTTCCAGCGCTCCTGCTTGAAGCAGCCGTCCGACTCGGCGTAGTAGAAGATATTGACCTGGTTGCCATGGCGCGAGCGCCAGAACAGCTGCGGGTTCTCCTCGCGCATCACCTGCCACACGGCGCGGCCGAGGCCTTCGCCCTGCGCGTCGTCCAGCACGGCAAACTTGTCGAGATAAGCCAGGCCTTCTTCCCGGGTGAGGATCATCGCCGCGCGGTAGTTCTCGCTCACGTAGATGCGGTACGGCGTGGTGCGCGTGAAGTAGTCCGCCACCACCTTGCGGCCGAAGCTGGATTCGATCAGCTCGCGCATGCGCTCCAGGTCGATGCCTTCCCACGACTCGTAGCGCAGCACTTTCTCGCCGCGGCGCACCAGGGTGCCGGAGCCCTTGTGGGTGAACAGCTCCTTGGCCAGTTCCGCCGGCTGGGTGATCGACACCGACGAGGTCAGCGGCAGGCTGGAAAGCAGGTCGGCGATCTGTTCGATCTTCACGCGCATGCCGCCGTTGATCCACGGCTGCGCCATCAGGTGCTCGTACTCGGTGCTGAGGTTGATCGAGTCGATGATGCGGCCCTTGTCGTCCAGCAGGCCGCCGGTGCCGGTCAGGAACACGATCTTGTACGGCTGCAGCACGCGCACCAGCTCGTTGGCGGCGAAGTCGGCATTGATGTTGAGGATCTGCCCTTCCTCGGTCTCGCCCAGGCTGGCGATCACCGGGATGGAGCCGGCGCGCAGGCTGGCTTCGATCGGCGCCAGGTTGATGCTGCTGACCTTGCCGACCAGGCCGTAGACGTCGCGGTCCAGGTATTCGGAGGTGAACACGCCGGACGGCACCGAGGTGGCGCGCGTGTCCATGCCCTGCAGCGCCTCGACCAGGCGCAGGTTCTGCTCCTGGAACACCTTGCGCACGATGGCCAGCGCCTTGGGCGAAGTCACGCGCAGGCCGTTGACGGTCTGCTTCTGGATGCCGGCGGCGGACAGCTCCTCGTCCAGCTGGGGGCCGGCGCCGTGCAGCACGATGGGCGTAAGGCCCACCTGCTGCAGGAAGGTGAGCGAGGAAGTGAGCGCCGGCAGGTCGTCGCGCAGCACCGCGCCGCCGACTTTCACCACGGCGAAGCGCTTGGCGTCCAGCTGCGAAAAACGCTTGAGGTACTGCTGGATTTCCTTGGCGCTGCCCATGCTCGACAGCAGCCTCACGATGGTCTTGCGGGTGTGCTTATGCGCTTCCACGGTCAACGATCCGATAGATGGTTTGTGCGTAATGGTCGAGCTGGTCCAGCGCCACCCATTCGTCGGCGGCGTGCGCCTGGGCGATGTCGCCGGGGCCGTAGACGAAGGAGATGTAGCCCGCGGCGGAGAACAGCGCCGCCTCGGTCCAGAAGTTCACGGCGTTGCCGACCGGGATGCCCAGTTCGTCGGCGAGGTCGCGCGCGGCGAGGCGGCGCGTTTCGGCGGTGGCGGTGTCGCCGGCCGGCAGCGAATCGCCGCGGAAGGTTTCACCGAATTCCACCGGCTGCGGCTCGACCAGGGTGCGGAAGGTTTCCAGCATCTTGTCCGCGTCCATCGACGGCAGCGGGCGGAAGCCGAAGCGCACGTCGGCGGTGGGCGCGATCACGTTGGCCTTGATGCCGCCCTCGACCTTGCCGATGTTGAAGCGCAGGCCGGTGAGTCCGCCGAAGCGCTCGTGCGCCTGTTTCTCCACGTATTCCAGCGCCGCGCCGCCCCAGCGGATCGCCTGGTGCAGCGCGCTGTCGGACGGTTTCTGCTCGCCCGAGGCGTGGCCGGCCTTGCCGCTGAAGCGCATCTGCACCGAGTGGATGCCGCGGTGCGCCAGCACCGCCTCGCCCTTGGTCGGCTCGGCCACGATCACCGCTTCGTACACGGGGTGGTCCTTGAGGAAACCGGCGATGCAGCGCGCGTCGTTCGCTTCCTCGTCGGTGGACAGCAGCAGCGCCATGTCGCCCTGCGTGGCGTTGGCCACCGCCACCAGCGCGGCGGCCGCGCCCTTGATGTCGCAGGCGCCCAGGCCGATGGCGCGGTCGCCTTCCACGCGCAGCACGTGCGGATCGGCGCTCCAGTGCGGGGAATCGGGCACGGTGTCCAGGTGCACGTTGAACAGGTATTTCGGCTTGCCGCGCACGGCATAGAGGTTCACCGCGCCGGCGCCGAAATCGGTGACGGTCACTTCGAAACCGGCGAGCTGTTCGCGCAGGTAGTCGAAGATGCCGCCGGTGCCGATCTCGCGCGGCGGATTGCGCGTGTCGTAGCTGACCAGGGCCCGGAGATGCCGGAGGGTGTCGTCGAGTAGGTGGCTCATGAAATCCGTCTTGTGTCTGTTATTCCGGGGTGGTCATCGTCGGGCGGCTTGGTAGATGCCCGGTTGGTAGATTTCCATCAGGGTGTCCGGCTTGTGCGGCGGCGTGAAGCCATAGCGGGCATAGAGCTGGTGCGCGTCGAAGGTGGCCAGGGTGAAGCGGCGCAGCCCCTGCAGCTCCGGATGCGCGATCACCGCTTCCACCAGCTGCTTGCTGTAGCCCTGCCCGCGATGCGCGGGCAGGACGAACACGTCGACCAGGTTGGCGAAGGTGGCGTAGTCGGAAATGACCCGCGCGAACGCCACCTGCCGGCCGCCGAGATAGCCGCCGAAGCACAGCGAATGCTCGATGGACTTGCGCACCGTCTCGAACGAAATGCCCTGCGCCCAGCTGGAGCCGGTGGCGAGGAAATCGTGGATCAGAGCAAGGTCCAACTCGCTTTTATCCGTACCGATGCGCAAGGTTTCGCTCATGGCTCAGGCCTTGCGGTTCACTTCGGCCCACAGCGTGCTGCTCATGCCGAACAGCTTGATGAAGCCCTCGGCCTCGGCCACGCCCCAGTCCGCCGACTGCGCGTAGGTGGCGCCCTTGGCGTTGAGGATATGCGGCGAGCGCACTTCCACCGCGGTGACCTGGGCGCCATAGGTTTCCAGCACCACTTCGCCGTTGACCTGCTGCTGGCTGGAGGCGAGGAAGGCTTCCAGGTCGGCCTTCACCGGATCGTGGTAGAAGCCTTCGTAAACCACCTCCACCCACTTGCGCGCGACCTCCGGCTTGAAGCGGTTCTGCTGCTTGGTCAGCACGGCTTCTTCCAGCGCGCGGTGCGCGGCCAGCAGCGAGATCAGGCCCGGCGCCTCGTACACGATGCGGCCCTTCAGGCCGATGGTGGTGTCGCCGGTGTACATGCCGCGGCCCACGCCGTAGGGGGCGAACAGCTCGTTGAGCTTGGCCAGGATCTTCGCGCCCGCCAGCTTCTCGCCGTTAAGCGAAACCGCCTCGCCGTGTTCGAAGCCGAGCGTGACGCTGAGCTTTGCGGACGGCCATTCGGCGCGCGGCTTGCACCAGCCGCGGGCGCCTTCGCCCGGCGCCTTCCACGAGTCGATCTCGCCGCCGGACAGGGTCACGCCGAGCAGGTTCTCGTTGATGGTGTAGCTCTTCTGCTTGGCGCGCACGGGGAAGCCACGCTCCTCCAGATAAGCCTGCTCGTAGGCGCGGGTCTGGGTGTGTTCCTTCTGGATCTCGCGGATCGGCGCCACGATCTCGTAGTCGCCCAGCGCCTTCACGGCGAGGTCGAAACGCACCTGGTCATTGCCCATGCCGGTGCAGCCGTGCGCGATGGCGCGCGTGCCGAGTTCCGCGCAGCGCTGGATCGCCGCATCGACGATCAGATAGCGGTCGGACACCAGCAGCGGGTACTGGCCCTGGTAGCCCTCGCCTGCCCATACGAACGGCTTGACGAAGCCGTTCCAGATCGCCGGGCCGCCGTCGACGGTGACATGGCTGGCCACGCCCAGCTCCTTGGCGCGGGCCTCGATATAGGCGCGCTCCTCGGCGTCCACGCCGCCGGTGTCGGCGAACACGGTGTGCACGTTCCAGCCGCGCTCCTTCAGGTAGGGCACGCAGAAGCTGGTGTCGAGGCCGCCGGAGAAGGCGAGGACGATGTCTTTGCTCATGGCTTTCGATGATCCTGGATGAAGAAGAACGTTCAGGCGGAAACGACGATGCGCGGGGCGCAGCGCACGGGGAAATTCATGGAGTTGGCGATAAAGCAGGCGTGATGCGCGTCGTCATGCAGCGCTTCCGCCTTCGCGGCATCGCCGGCCGCGATGGTGACTTCCGGATGCAGCACCACTTCGCTGAAGCGGCCGCCGTTCGCATCGACCACCAGTTTGCCTTCGGCGCGGTCGACGTAATGCGTGACCACGATGCCGGCGTCCGCGGCCAGATGCAGGTACCACAGCATGTGGCAGGCACAGAGCGAGGCGACCAGCAGGTCTTCCGGGTTGTGCTTGCTGGCGTCGCCGCGGAAAGCGGCATCGGAAGAACCGGCGATGACCGGACGGCCGTCGACGCGGATCTCGTGCTCGCGGCCATAGCCTTGATACGTGCGCGTGCCGTCGCCGCGGTTGCCGGTCCACACGACTTCGACCGGGTAGTGGTGTTCATGCGCCATCGGCGGGCTCCTTGCTGGCGAGCATCAAGGCGGCGAGGTCGCCGTCGTGGCGATGCGCGCGTGCGCGCAGCCCGTCGACGACGCCGCCTCGGTTGCGCTCGGGGTGGTTCTGGCTGAGCTTGAACTTGCCTTCGATGCGTTCGATGGCGATGTCCAGGCCGCTGATCGCGCCGAGCATTTTTTCGACGTGGTCGGCCGGTGCGTCGTCGACGCGCCACGGCTTGGCCTGCCCTGCTTCGTGGCGGTCGGTGAGGCGCTGGAGCAGCGCGCGCAGCCAGGCCTGGTCTTCGACCACGCGCAGGCGGCCGTGCACGTGCACCACCGCGTAGTTCCAGGTGGGCACTTCGCGGCCGGTCTCGTGCTTGCTCGGGTACCAGTTGGGGCTGACGTAGGCGTCGGGGCCCTGGAAGATCGCCAGCACCTGCGCGCCATCCGCTTTCGCCAGTTCGTTGCCGCGCGCCACGTGGCCGTGCAGCCGGCCGTCGACCAGCTCCAGCGGCAGGTGGTTGGCGGCCAGGCCCGCGGCGCCGGCGGTGACCACCGTGGCGAACGGGTAGTCGCGCAGCAACGCCTGCAGGGCGTGCTCGCGCGTCTCCTGGAACGAACGCGGCAGATACATGTCAGCGCTGGCCGAGCAAGGTCGCCATCACCGCCTTCTGCACGTGCAGGCGGTTTTCGGCTTCGTCGATGGCGATGCAGTACGGCGCGTCCATCACGGCATCCGTCGCCTTGACGTTGCGGCGCAGCGGCAGGCAGTGGCTGAACAGGCCGTGGTTGGTCAGCGCCATCTTCCGCTCGTCGACGATGAAGTGCTTGTGCGCGTCGCGGAGCGGCTTTTCCTGCTCCCAGCGGCCGAAGAACGGCAGCGCGCCCCAGCTCTTGGCGTAGACCACCTCGGCACCGCGGTAGGCCTCGTCGATGTCGTGGCTGATGCGCAGCGAGCCGCCGTTGGCCTGGGCGTTGGCGTAGCCGGCCTGCATGTAGCGCTCGTCCAGCACGTAGTCCGGTGTGGGGCACAGCAGGGTCACGTCCATGCCCATCTTGGTGGCGATCAGCAGCGCGGAGTTGGCCACCGCGGTGTTGAGCGGCTTGGGGTGGTAGGTCCAGGTCAACACGTACTTCTTGTTCTGCAGGCTGCCCAGATGTTCCTGCATGGCCAGCGCGTGGGCGAGTTCCTGGCAGGGGTGGGTGATCGTTTCCATATTGATCACCGGCACCGTCGCGTACTGCGCGAAGGCCTTGATCACGCGGTCCTCGCGGTCCACCGACCAGTCCTGGAACTTCGGAAAAGCGCGCACGGCGATCAGGTCGACGTAGCGGCTGAGTACGCGCGCGACTTCGGCGATGTGCTCTTCGGTGTCGCCGTCCATCACGGTGCCGACGTCGAATTCGATCGGCCACGCATCCTTGCCGGGCGCCAGCACGATGGCATGGCCGCCGAGATGGAAGGCGCCCAGCTCGAAGCTGGTGCGGGTGCGCATGGAGGGATTGAAGAACAGCAGGGCCACCGACTTGCCGGCGAGCTGCTGGCCGCGCGGCGAGCGCTTGAACGCTGCGGCCTGTTCGAGCAGGGCGTCGATCTCGGCGCGGCTGTAATCCTGGGTGGTGAGGAAGTGGCGAAGCGTCATGTGATGTCTCTGCTAGTTCATCCGGTATTCGTAACGATGGTTCGGCAACGGCCGGAACCACGGTGAGCAACTCCCGGCCGAGCCGGTTTTCCCCTGCGTACCCCAAAACCGAAACACAAAAAAACCCGGCGCGATGGCCGGGTTCCTTTGTCGTCTATACGCATGAAACGCGTGCGACAGCCTACCCGGCCGAATGTCGGACCAGCGGTCGGCGCGCACGCGACGTCATGCCAGCAGCCATGCGGGCGCTGGTGAGGACGGTGGCGGTATAGACGGCTGAGGACATGGGTGGCTCGGGTAGAAGAATCGGCATGATGACGGGAATTCCGCTGCTCCGCAACAGGGAATCCGTCCTAAAAGGCCGGCGCCCAAAAGAAACCGCCGCCCGAAGGCGGCGGTGGACTCCCCTGCGACAGGTCCGGCGCTCAGTCCGCCGGGGCCACGCTGACGCGGACGCGCAGGCGCTCGCCCGGGTCGTAATTCAGCCGCGACACGTAGACCTCGCCGCGGTAGCGGTATTCCACGTCGTAACCCATGATGCGGCGCTGCTCGCTCACGGCCGAGACCTGGCGGCAGTGGGTTTCGGTGGACTCGTACTCGCCGCCGCCGCTGCGCGACACGCCGTTGCCCACGGCGCCGCCGACCACCGCGCCGGCCACGGTGGCGGCCCGGCGGCCGTCGCCCTTGCCCACGGTGTTGCCCAGCACGCCGCCGACCACGGCGCCCAGGATGGTGCCCGCGGCGCTGCCCGAACCCGGGTCGCGGCGGACCACCTGCTGGTCGTAGCACTCCTGGCGCGGGACTTCGGTGCGGGCGACGCCGTAGACGGGGTCCACGCGCAGCACGTCGGCCCAGCCGTAGTGGGTGTTGTCGTCATTGGGGTAACGCGCGTCCTGCGCACCGACGCTGGCGGCTGCGAGACTCAGCACCAGTGCGGGAATGAACAGCTTGATCATCGCGGTCCTCCGACGGGACTATCACGGCGCTCCGTTGCGCTTATGTGAATTGCAGCAAAACATCTCTGAATCGCGGCTTAGAATAAACAGCTGCCAGCGGACCCGCTTACAGCTTGTTAAGATGCCCGGCTGGCCCGCGCGCCGCGCGGCCCTCACCGGACCGGAACCGATGCCGATCACGCTCTACAACAGCCTCACCCGCCGCCCCGAGCCGTTCGCCCCGCGCGATCCGCAGCGAGTGACCATGTATGTGTGCGGCCCCACGGTCTACAACTACGTGCATATCGGCAATGCGCGCGGCCCGGTGGTGTTCGACGTGCTGGCCAACCTGCTGCGGCGGCATTACCCGCGGCTGGTCTACGCCCGCAACATCACCGACGTGGACGACAAGATCAACGCCGCCGCCAAGGAAGCCGGCTGCCCGATCGGCGATATCACCGGGCGCTACACCGAGGCCTACCGCGAGGACATGGCCGCGCTGGGCGTCGCCCCGCCGGACATCGAGCCCAAGGCCACCGCGCATATCGAGCAGATCATCGCCATGATCGAAAGCCTGATCGCCGGCGGCCACGCCTACGCGGCCGAGGGCCACGTGCTGTTCGAGGTGGGCACCTATCCTGCCTATGGCGAGCTGTCGGGCCGCGATACCGAGGAACTGATCGCCGGCGCCCGCGTCGAGGTCGCTCCGTATAAGAAGAACCCCGGCGATTTCGTCCTGTGGAAACCCTCCACCCCGGACCTGCCCGGCTGGGACAGCCCCTGGGGCGTCGGACGCCCGGGCTGGCATATCGAATGCTCGGCCATGTGCGAGGCGCACCTGGGCGACACCATCGACATCCACGCCGGCGGCGTCGACCTGCAGTTCCCGCACCACGAGAACGAGATCGCCCAGTCCACCTGCGCGCATGGCGGCAAGGTGTTCGCGCGCTGGTGGCTGCACAACGGCATGCTCACCTTCGACGGCCGCAAGATGTCCAAGTCGCTGGGCAACGTGCTGAAGGTGCACGAGTTGGTGCAGCAGCATCCGCCGGAGGCGCTGCGCCTGGTACTGCTGCGCGGCCACTACCGCCAGCCGCTGGACTGGTCCGACGACGCCGTCGCCCAGTCGGTGAGCACGCTCGACGGCTGGTACCGCGTGCTGCGCGACCTGGCCGACGTCGCCCTGCCCGAAGGCGCGCTGCCGATACCGGCGGCGGTCGAAGCGGCGCTGTGCGACGACCTCAACACCCCGCAGGCGCTGGCCGAGCTGTCGCAGCTGGCCGACGCCGCGCGCCAGGCCGATGCGGCCGGGCGCCAGGCCGCCAAGGCCGCCCTGCTCGGCGGCGGCGCCCTGCTCGGCCTGCTGCAGCAGGATCCGGAAACCTGGTTCAAGCACGGCGGCTCCACCGACGTGGACGCGGCCCAGGTCGAATCCCTGCTGGAAGCACGCCGCGCCGCACGCGCGGCACGCGACTTCAAGCGTGCCGACGCGATCCGCGAGGAGCTGACCGCCATGGGCGTGGTGATCGAAGACGGCGCGCAAGGCACGCGCTGGAGCGTCGCCAAAGGCTGATGCATGCGCGAACAGGCGGCCGCACGGGCGCCTGTTCGCCGTGGTTTCGTCCGAAACGCGCGATAATGCGCCGATGAACACCACCGTATCGAGCGCCGCGCAGGCGCAGCAGGACATCGTCGACGAGTTCGCCTTCTTCGGCGACTGGACCGAGCGCTATCAGTACCTGATCGACCTGGGCAAGCAGCTGCCGCCCTTCCCCGAGGACCTGAAGACCGAGGCCTACCGCGTGCACGGCTGCCAGTCGATGGTGTGGCTGGTGCCCGAGGGCGACGCCGCGCGCATGCATTTCCAGGCGGCCAGCGACTCGGCCATCGTGTCCGGCCTGATCGCCCTGGTGCTGCGCGTGTATTCGGACCGCTCCGCACGGGAAATCGTCGACACCGAGCCGCGCTTCATCGACGCCATCGGCCTGGCCAAGCATCTCTCGCCCACCCGCTCCAACGGCCTGGCCGCGATGCTGGCCAAGCTGAAGTCCTACGCCGCCGCGGCGCTCTGAGCGGCGTGTTCCCTTAGACGTGTTCCCTTAGAGCGGACACGCAAAAAGCCCCGCCGGAGGCGGGGCTTGGCGATCCGTCATGACAGACGGATCTTAGTCGCCCATCTGCTTCTGCAGATGCTCGCGACGCTCCTGCGCATCCAGCGAGAGCGTGGCGATGGGGCGCGCTTCGAGGCGCTCCACGCCGATCTCTTCGTCGGTTTCTTCGCAGTAGCCGTAGCGGCCTTCCTCGATCCGGCGCAGGGCCTTGTCGATCTTGGAAATGAGCTTGCGGTAGCGGTCGCGGGTGCGCAGCTCCAGCGAGTTCTCCGTTTCGCGGGTGGCGCGCTCGGCTTCGTCGCCGACGTCACGCACCTCGTCGCGGAGGTTCTCCATGGTCTGGCGCGACTCTTCCACCAGCTGCTCGCGCCATTCGCGGAGCTTGTTGCGGAAGTAGGCGAGCTGCCGCGGGTTCATGTACTCCTCGTCGTCCAGGGGCTTGTAGCCCTTGGGCAGGTCGATGGAGGTCGTGGAAGGCAGGGCGTAGCGCCCGTCTTCCTTGGTGATGCCATTGTCGAGTACGGCTGTGGAACTATTCATCGAGGACTGCGGGGTCTTCTGCTTTTTGGAGGGGGTATGGCGCGCGGTAGCGGTGGCTACTTTGGGGGGCGCCACGGCGATGGCGCTCGCCACCTTGCCCGGAGGGGGCGCGGCGACGGGCTTCGGTGTTTCCTTGGCGGCGGCCGGAGCCGGCGCGGCGACTTTCTTTTCCACCACGGCCGGCTTCGCAGCTGGCTTGGGCGCCACCGGCGCCTTGGCGGGTGCGGGCTTCACGACGGCCTGCTTGGCGGCGGCCGGCTTGGCGGCGGGCTGCTTGGCGACGGGCTTAGGCGGCGGCGCCTTCTTGGCGGCGACCGGCTTGGCGGGCGGCGCGGCCTTCTTGGGCGCCGGCTTGGCGGCTTGCTTCACGGGAGCGGATTTCACAGGGGCCTTTTTCGCGGCCGGCTTGGGAGCCGGTTTCTTGGCCGGGGCCGGCTTCTTGGCGGCCACGGTCTTTACGGGTGCCTTCTTGGCCGCGGGCTGCTTGGCCGGCGCCGCCTTCTTGGCGGGCGCGACCTTGGCGGCGGGTTTCTTGGCCGTCGTCTTGACCGCCTTGGCGGCGACTTTCGACTTGCTGGGCTTGACCTCTTTGGCCTTGGCCGCAGGCTTTCCCTTCTGCGTCTTGGCAGCTGTCGAACTACGCGTCGTTTTCGCCATTTCCCTTCACCATTTTGGCCTTGGCGGCCGGGTGTTATAGCCCATGTGACCTACCCCGGCAACCATGCATCTGGAATACTTCACGCCCGCTCTGCCAACTTCACCGCGCGCTGTTTCGGCAGCGTAAAACCGTCGTGACACGACTCTTACTTCTACTGCTGAGCCTGTACAAGCGCCTGTTGAGCCCCCTGCTCGGTCCGCGCTGCCGGTTCCATCCGAGCTGCTCGGATTATGCACGGATCGCCGTGGCGCGCTTCGGCCCCCTGCGCGGCAGCCTGCTGGCCGGCTGGCGCCTGTTGCGCTGCCAGCCGCTGTGCGACGGTGGCATGGATCCGGTGCCCGAGCAATTCACTTTCCGCCGTTGCCGCAACCACGAGGAACCTCATGTCCACTGACTGGCTGATCAAGAACGCCGAACTGGTCAACGAAGGCCGCCGCTTCCATGCCGACCTGCGCGTGAAGCACGGCCGCATCGAAACCATCGCCGGCGACCTCGACGCGCGCCCCGGCGAGCAGGTGGTCGACGCCGCCGGCCTGTGGCTGCTGCCCGGCATGATCGACGACCAGGTGCACTTCCGCGAACCCGGCCTCACCCACAAGGCCGACATCGCCCACGAATCGGCCGCCTGCGCCGCCGGCGGCATCACCAGCTACATGGAGATGCCCAACACCAAGCCGCCCGCGCTGGACCGCGACACGCTGGAAGCCAAGTACGCGCGCGCCGCCGAAGTCTCCGCGGTGAACTACGCCTTCTACATGGGCGCCAGCAACGACAACCTCGAGGCGATCCGCTCGCTCGACCCTCTCGCCGCCCCGGGCGTCAAGGTGTTCATGGGCGCCTCCACCGGCAACATGCTGGTGGACAACCCCGAGGTGCTCGACGGCATCTTCCGCGAGGCGCCCACGCCGATCATCACGCACTGCGAAGACACCCCGATGATCGATGCGCTGCACGCCAAGGCGCGCGAGAAGTACGGCGACGACATCCCGGCCTGGGAACACCCGCTGATCCGCTCGCGCGAGGCCTGCATCAAGTCCACCCGCCTGGCCATCTCGCTGGCGCAGAAGCACGGCAGCCGCCTGCACGTGCTGCATATCTCCACCGCCGACGAACTCGCGCTGTTCCAGCCCGGTCCGCTCAAGGGCAAGCGGATCACCGCGGAAACCTGCGTGCACTTTTTGCACTTCGACGACCGCGACTACGAGCGCCTGGGTTTCCTGATCAAGTGCAACCCGGCGATCAAGACCGCCGCCGACCGCGAGGCGATCACCCGCGCCCTGGCCGAGGGCCGCCTCGACGTGCTGGCCACCGACCACGCCCCGCACCTGCTGGAAGAAAAGGCGCAGCTGTACGACAAGGCGCCGTCCGGCCTGCCGCTGGTGCAGTTCGCGCTGCAGGCGGCGCTGCAGCGGGTGTTCGAGGGCAAGCTGTCGCTGGAGCGCGTGGCCGAGGCGGTGACGCATGCGCCGGCCACGCTGTTCGACGTGAAGGAGCGCGGCTACCTGCGCGAAGGCTATGCGGCCGACCTGGTGCTGGTCGACCCGAACAAGCCGCATACGGTGCGCCGCGAGGAAGTGCTGTCCAAGTGCGGCTGGTCGCCGTTCGAGGGCTACACCTTCAACAGCTCGATCGCTGCCACCTTCGTCAACGGCCAGCGCGTGTGGGACGGCCGCAGCGTCGATCCCTCGGTGCGCGGCCAGCGCCTGGCTTTCGCCCGATGAGGCGATGGTGCCTGGCCATGCTCGCGCTGATGTGCGCGAGCGCGGCCCAGGCGGCGGGTGGTGCACTGCCCGCCAGCGTTTCGCAGGGCGGGCTGATCGTCGGCAAGTTGCCCGGACTGGCCCACGCCACCGTCGGCGGCAAGCCGGTGCGCGTCGGTGCGGACGGCATCCTGGTGTTCGGCGCCGGGCGCGATGACCAGGGCCCGTTGCTGGTCAACCTGGCCTATCGCGACGGCCGCCGCGAAACCGTGCGCATCGCGGTGGCGCCGCGCGACTGGCCGACGGAACGCGTGAACGGCGTGCCGCCGAAGACGGTCAACCCGCCGCCGGACCTGGCCGCGCGCATCCGGCGCGAGCAGGCCGAGGTGGCCGCCGCGCGCAACCGCGACGACGACCGCGAGGATTTCCTCGCCGGCTTCGCCTGGCCGGTGCACGGCCGCATCAGCGGCCGCTTCGGCAGCCAGCGCATCTACAACGGCGATCCGAAGGCGCCGCATCCGGGCATGGACATCGCGGTGCCGCAGGGCACGCCGGTGCAGGCGCCGGCGGACGGCATCGTCACCTTCGCCAGGCCCGGCCTGTATCTCACCGGCGGCACCGTGCTGCTGGACCACGGCTACGGGCTCAGCTCGAGCTTCCTGCACCTGTCGCGGCTGGACGTGAAGGCGGGACAGCGCGTGCACCGGGGCGAGGTGCTCGGTGCGGCCGGCATGACCGGGCGCGCGACTGGCCCGCATGTGCACTGGGGCATCAACTGGTTCGGCGTGCGGCTGGATCCGCTGCTGTTGCCGGGTATCGCCAAGCCATGAAAAAAGGCGCCGACCGGCGCCTTTTTTCATCCTTCTCCGAACACTGGCTCAGCCGCGCGGCGCGCTGCCGAAACCACCGGCCACACCCTTGCTCGCATAGGCCACGGCGTCGTGCGGATGCAGGCTTTCCTGGTGCTCCACGCGGATATGGAAATCGCTCAAGGCCGCGTCGGCGTCCAGCGCCTTCTGGATGCGGCGCGCCGCGTCCTCGCAGAACATCAGGTTGCCGCCGTTGGCCAGCGCGAAGGCCTGTTCGTCCTCGCGCTTCACCGCGGTCTGCACCGGCGTGCCCAGCGCCTGCTCGGCGCGGTCGATCAGCTGGATCAGGTCGAAGCTGCCGCCATCGGCGATACGCACGCGCAGCCGCGCCACGCTGCGCTGCGCATGCGGCGTGGCGACGATGCCGCGCTCCGAACCGAGCCAGGCCAGCACGGCGGCATGGTCGAGCGGTGCGGTGGCTTCGAAGTCCCTGGCGAACTGGTCCTGGATCAGCTGCCGCGACAGCGCGGCCGAGGCCGGGCAGGTGGACGAATAGACCACCTCGGTGCCGTACTCCAGCAGGAACTCCTCGCCCACCATGCTCGCTTCGATGCACACCGGATACGCGCGCCAGCCGCTGTTGCCGCTGCGCAGTGCCGGGCGGCGCACCAGTTGCTCGAAGCGGATGCTGAGGCAGGCGCGGTCGGATAGATCCTTGTGCGATTCCAGGAAGGCCTGCAGCAGTTCGCGCAGCGACTGCGCCGTCACCGCCTGCGTGCTCAGCGCATGCTCCACCAGCAGATACAGCCGCGACATATGGATGCCGCGCTGGTCCGGCCGATGCAGGTTGACGAAGGCGCCGACCCGCGCGCTGGCGCGCTGCGGCTCGCCGTCGCCGGCGTCGAAGCGCACCGGCACCTCGATGCCGTCCATGCCGACCCAGTCCAGCGCGCCGGCCAGGTGCGGCTGCGCGTGATGGGCGACGTCGGGAAGCAGGCGTGCGGTTTGTTCGTGGGTGTACATGGGAAACCCTTCAGACGGGCATCGTAGCCGCGTGCCCTGACCTGCCTATCTTGGGACAGTGCGGGCCCGCGGCAATAGCGCGGGCTCGGAAATGCCGCGCCGACCGGCGCTCAGCCGGCCGCACGCTGCCATTGGCGCGCCGCGCGCCAGGCCTGCCAGGCCGTGCCGAAGCCGCTGCGCGACAGGCCGCTGCGCAGCACGGCCAGCGGGTCGGTGGCCTTGGCGGCGCGGCGGGCCAGCACGCGGCCGGTATCCGATTCCAGCGCGCGGAATACGCTCAGCGGTCCCGGCAGGCGCCCGGCATCGCGCCAGGCGGTGGCGAGGTCGCCGAGCTGGGCGCGGATCGCCTGCTCGCGCGCGGGGTTGTCCTTGCGCAGGTCGCCGCGGCTGAGGCCGAAGCGCGCCATGCGCGCCATCGGCAGCGACAGGCGGTCGCGGTCGGCGTCTTCCTCCACCCGCAGCAGGGCGAACAGCAGGTGCGACAGCGTGGCGACCCGCGCGGCCTGTTCGGCGGACGCGGATTCGCCATACCACCAGGCCGTCTCCAGCGCGGCCAGCGCGCCATGCAATTGGCCGCTGGCGGCCAGCTGCGCATCGAAGTCGGCGGCGGTGCCCTCTTCCAGCTGCGCCATGCCGGCCAGCACCGGCGCCAGCCAGCGCTCGGCCGGCATGCGGCGCGCGCGTTCGTCGTCGAACAGCACCTGGGTCAGCGGATGGCGGCCGCCGCTGGCGGCGGCACCGGCGAGTTCCTCGGCCCACCAGTTGAGCTTGACCGCGGCCACCTGCGGCTCGCGGATGCCGTAGGCGGCGGACAGCAGTTCCTGTTCCAGCGCGGCCAGCGCGATATGCCCGGGATAGCGCGCGCCATCCACGAAGGCCAGCGCGATGCGCTGGCGCGGCTGTACCGCCAGCCACTTGTCGACGTAGCTCTGCAGCGGACCGCTGGATTCGGCAGCGGTCATGCCGCGACGGCGCCGCGCTGGAGCAGCACGGTGAGCTCGGACGGCGCGTCCAGCACCAGGTCGGCGTTCCAGGCGTGCGGATCGCCGCCGTCCAGATAACCCCAGGCCGCGGCCACGGTGCAGCAACCGGCGGCAGCGCCGGCCAGCACGTCGCGGCGGTCGTCGCCGACGAACAGGCAGCGCGCCGGGTCCAGCCCCGCGCGCTCGCAGGCCAGCAGCACCGGCGCGGGGTCCGGCTTCTTCACCGGCAAGGTGTCCCCCGACACCACCGCGCAGGCACGCCCGGCCCAGCCGATCTGCCGCACGATCTCGTCGGTGAGGAAGCCGGGCTTGTTGGTGACGATGCCCCAGCGCAGGCCCTGCGCCTCGATCAGGGCGAGCAGGGGTTCCACACCGTCGAAAGCGCGCGTCTGGCGCGACATGACGTCCTGGTAGAGCTCCAGGTAGCGCGGCACCAGCGCCAGCACGCCGGCCTGGTCGAGCGCGGGAAAGCCGACGCCGATCAGCGCGCGCGAACCGCGCGACACCACTTCGCGCACCGGCTCGTAGGCCGGCACCGGAGCGCCCTGCTCCACGCACAGCGCCACCAGGGCGTCGTACAGGTCGGGGGCGCTGTCGAGCAGGGTGCCGTCGAGGTCGAACAGCACGCCTTGAAGGTCTTGCGGGAGTGGTTTCATCAGGAGCGGGGCTTTAGGCAGGTTTGCGCGCGCACAGCACGTAGTTGACCGAAGTGATGCGGCCCAGCCAGGCCTTGCGGTTCACCGGGTTGTAGCCGAGGCCGGTGACGTCCTCCAGTTCCAGCCCGGTGTGGCGCAGCAGGCGGCCCAGCTCGGACGGCTTGAGGAACTTGCCGTAGTGGTGCGTGCCGCGCGGCAGCATGCGCAGCAGGTATTCGGCGCCCAGGATGGCCGCACCGAACGCGGCCGGCGTGCGGTTGATGGTGGACATGAAGACCAGGCCGCCGGGGCGCACCAGGTTCGCCAGGTCGGCCACCAGCGCGGCCGGATCCGGCACGTGCTCGATCAGCTCCATGCAGCACACCGCATCGAACGAAGCCGGTTCCGTGGCCGCCAGCGCGGCCGAGGACTGCACGCGGTAATCCACGTTCAAGTTGGATTCGTGCAGATGCAGCCTGGCCACCTCGATGACCTTCTCGCCCAGGTCGATGCCGGTGACCTCGGCGCCGGAGCGCGCCAGCGCCTCGCTGAGCAGGCCGCCGCCGCAGCCCACGTCGGCGACGCGGGCGCCGCGCAGGTCCATGCGGGCCGCCACGTAGCCCAGGCGCACCGGGTTGAGGTCGTGCAAGGGACGCGATTCGCCGTCGGGATCCCACCAGCGGGCGGCCAGCTTGCCGAAGCGGGCGATTTCGTCGGGGCTGACGTTAGGCGAGGCTTGCATGGGGGTACCTCTGGGGGTGTTGCTTGCGGGGAGGCCGTAGCTTAACGCGCGTGCCACTCGTGAACGGTGAAATCCCACCCGCCGCTGACATAGGCCGGATCGGCATGGACCATCGCCATGGCCTGGGCCAGGTCGTCGCCGAACAGCAGGTAGGCGCCGCCGCTGCCGTCGGCGAAGCCGCCGGTCAGTTCCAGCCGGCCGCCGGCGCGCAGGCCTTCCAGGTAGTCGCGGTGCGGCTGCACCACGGCCGGGTCGAACCGCGCGTTGCGCATCACCAGCACCAGATAACGCTGCATGGATTCAAACCCCCGCGTCGATGGCGGCGATGCGGTCGCGCCAAGCATGGGTGCGGGCGCGGATGCCGTCCACGTCCATGTCCACCAGCACGCGCCCGGCCAGCTTGCGGCGGCCGGCGATCCACACGTCGGTGACCTGGTGGCGGCCGGTGGCGTAGACCAGCTGCGAGGCCACGTGGAACAGCGGCTGGGTTTCCAGGTCCGACAGCCGCACCGCGGCAAGATCCGCCTGCTTGCCGGCTTCGATCGAACCGATCCGGTCTTCCAGGCCCATCGCCCTGGCGCCGTTGAGCGTGGCCGCGCGCAGCGCGTAGGCCGCATCGAAGGCGGCGGCATCGTTCGACACCGCCTTGGCCAGCATGGCGGCGGTGCGCATCTCGCCGAACATGTCCAGGTCGTTGTTGGAGGCGCAGCCGTCGGTGCCGATCGCCACGTTGACGCCGGCCCGGCGCAGCTGCTCGGCCGGGCAGAAGCCGGAGGCGAGCTTGAGGTTGGACTCCGGGCAATGCACCACCGACACGCCGGCCTCGGCGCAGGCGGCGATCTCGCCCTCGGTCAGCTGGGTCATGTGCACGGCGATCAGGCGGTCGTTGACCAGGCCCAGCTGCTGCAGGCGCTGGAACGGACGCAGGCCGGACTTCTGCTTCTCTTCCTCCACCTCGTGCGCGGTCTCGTGCGTATGCAGGTGCACCGGGATGTCGAGCTGGTCGGCCAGCACGCGGATGCGTTCGAAGCTCTGGTCCGACACCGTATACGGCGCATGCGGCGCGAACGCGGTGCCGATCAGCGCGTCGCCGCGGAAGCTGTCGTGCACTTCAGCCGCGCGCTCGAAGTATTCGTCCTGGGATTTGGCCCAGGCGGTGGGGAACTCGATCACCGGCAGGCCGACCGTGGCGCGGAAGCCCAGGCGCCGGTAGGTGGCGCCGATCACGTCGGGGAAGAAATAGTTTTCGTTGGCGCAGGTGGTGCCGCCGCGCAGCATCTCGGCCACCGCCAGCTCCACGCCGTCGCGCACGAACTCCGGCCCGATCACCTGGCCTTCCACCGGCCAGATGTGCTGCTGCAGCCACACCATCAGCGGCAGGTCGTCGGCCAGGCCGCGCAGCAGGGTCATGGGGTTGTGCGTATGCGTGTTGACCAGGCCGGGGATCAGCGCGTGCTCGCCCAGCTCGACGCGTTCGCGCGGCGCGTAGGCGGCGCGCGCGTCGGCGATCGGCAGCACGGCGACGATGGCGCCCTGGTTTACCGCGACGGCGTGGTTTTCCAGCACCACGGCGTGCGGCTCGACGGGGAAGACCCAGCGCGCTTCGATAACCAGATCAATCACAGTGCTGCCGGGGTTCATGCGCTACCTCGCCGATTCGGTTCCAGAAAACATCTATAAAAAAACGGCACGGCGTCCGTGAGGCTGCCGTGCCGTTCGATGTCGCCGCCGCGATTATTTACCGACGCGGCTGACGTATTCGCCCGTGCGGGTGTCGACCTTGATCACTTCGTCGGTGGTGACGAACAGCGGCACGCGCACCACGGCGCCGGTTTCCAGCGTGGCCGGCTTGCCGCCGCCGCCGGAGGTGTCGCCGCGCAGGCCGGGGTCGGTCTCGGTGATCTTCAGCTCGACGAAGTTCGGCGGCTGCACCACGATGATCTCGCCGTTGAACAGGGTGACCACGCACTCTTCCTCGCCCTTCAGCCACTTCGCCGCGTCGCCCACGCCGACCTTGCCGGCCTGGTGCTGCTCGAAGGTTTCCTGCTGCATGAAGTGCCAGTACTCGCCGTCGGAGTACAGGTACTGCATGTCGGTGTCGACCACGTCGGCGACTTCGAAGCTGTCGCTGGACTTCATGGTCTGCTCGGTGGTGCGGCCGTTCTTCAGGTTGCGGATGAAGATGCGGGTGAAGGCCTGGCCCTTGCCGGGCTTGATGAAGTCCGCGTCGGTGATGACCCACGGGTCGTTGTTGTGAAGGATCTTCATACCCTTCTTGACGTCGTTGAGACCGAC
Organism: Dyella marensis; assembly: GCF_049532885.1. NCBI lineage: Bacteria > Pseudomonadati > Pseudomonadota > Gammaproteobacteria > Lysobacterales > Rhodanobacteraceae > Dyella > Dyella marensis. The sequence continues at coordinate 1,383,925 of NZ_CP064029.1, read as the reverse complement.
GGTGGCCATGCGCTTGTGCTCCAGAGGTGACACCGCCCGGGGGCGGCTACAATAGGGGATCGTCCGGGCCCTGGGCCCGATCCAAGGCCCGACATGATAACCGCAAGCCCCGCCGCCCGCCTATTGCCGACCGCCCCCGACTGGCGCGAGCTGTGGCGCGCGTCGATCACCGATGCCGGCGAACTGCTGCGCAGCGTGGGCCTGGAACACCTGGCCGGGCGCCTGCCGCCCGCCGACGCCGGCTTCGCCCTGCGCGTGCCGCGCGGCTTCGCGGCGCGCATGCGGCCCGGCGACGCCAGCGACCCGCTGCTGCTGCAGGTGCTGCCCCAGCTGGCCGAACTGGAGCAGGCCCCGGGCTATCTGATCGACCCGGTCGGCGACCTCGCCGCGCGCGAGGCGCAGGGCCTGCTGCACAAATACGAAGGCCGCGCCCTGCTGATCGCCAGCGGCAGCTGCGCGGTGAACTGCCGCTACTGCTTCCGCCGCCATTTCCCCTACGGCGAGGAGATGGCCGCGGCCGGGCAGTGGCGCAAGGCGCTGGAGCATCTGCGCCAGGACGCCTCCATCACGGAGCTGATCCTGTCCGGCGGCGACCCGCTGTCGCTGGCCACGCCCAAGCTGGAAGAACTCAGCCGCGGCCTGGCCGGCATCCCCCACGTGACCCGCCTGCGCATCCATACGCGCCTGCCGGTGGTGCTGCCCGAGCGCATCGACGACGCCTTCCTGGCCTGGTTCGCCGCGCTGCCGCTGCAGAAAGTGGTGGTGCTGCACGCCAACCACGCCAACGAATTCGATGCCGCCGTGGATGCCGCCTGCCGCCGCCTGCGCGAGGCGGGCGCCACGGTGCTCAATCAATCGGTGCTGCTAAAGCAGATCAACGACGATGCCGATACGCTGGTGAAGCTCTCGGAGCGCCTGTTCGCCGCGGGGGTCCTGCCCTACTACCTGCACCAGCTGGACCGTGTGCAGGGTGCGGCGCACTTCGAGGTGGACGATGCGCGCGCGCTGGTGCTGGTCGAGGCGATGCGCCGCCGGCTGCCGGGGTACCTGGTGCCGAAGCTGGTGCGCGAGGTCGGCGGAGACGCTTCCAAGCGCCCTGTCTGAAACTGAGTGCGCCGCGTCACTCCTAGGACTTTTTCGCTGGCGGATGTCATACGAATCCGTTAAAACCAAGCGCTGCCGGCCGGCGCCTCGCCGGCCAGCCCCATCGACAGCTCGGGCGCCCATGGACCGTACAACGTGCCAATGAAGACAGACCTGGTCATCAAGATTCTTTTCATCGAGAAATCGGTCGAAGACGCGGAACAGATCGTCAGCCTGCTGCGCAACAACGGCATCGCCGTGCGCCCTGCGCGCGCCACCAATGCGGAACAGATCCAGGCCGCGCTGGAGGAACTGGGCCCCGACGTGGTGCTCTACGACCCCTCCGTCGGCACGGTCGCCCTGGCCGACCTGCTCCACCAGCTCGACGCCAACGGCCGCGATCTCTCGGTGATCGCGGTGGTGCCGCAGGTGGACAACACCATCGTCTCGGACTTCTTCGTCAACGGCGTGCGCGCCATCGCACTGCGCCCGCAGCCCAAGCAGCTGCTGGCGGTGGTGCAGCGCGAGTTCGAATCGCTCAACACGCGCCGCCAGCTGCGCCGCCTGGAGACCGCGCTGCGCGAATCCGAGCGCCGCTGCGATGCCTTGCTGGATTCCTCCACCGACGCCATCGCCTACGTGCACGAAGGCATGCACGTACGCGCCAACCAGGCCTACCTGGACACCTTCGGCTATGCCGAATTCGACGACCTGCTCGGCCTGCCCGTGCTGGACATGATCGGCTCCACCCATGCCGAGGACTTCAAGGCCACGCTGAAGAGCCTGTCGCGCGGCGAGAAGCCCTCGTCGCCGATGGAGCTGCAGGCGCGCCGCGCCGACGCCAGCAGCTTCAAGGCCATGGTCGAATTCGCGCACGCCACCTTCGAGGGCGAGCCCTGCGTGCAGATCGTGTTCCGCCGCCAGCAGGTGGACCCGTCGGTGCTGGAGCAGTTGCAGCGCGACCCGGTCACCGGCCTGTTCAACCGCGCGCGCATGCTCGAATGCATCGACCAGGCGGTAGCCGCCGCCACCGAAGGCACCAAGGGCCAGTCGCTGCTGCTGATCGAGCCGGACAACTGGCAGGCGATCGTCTCCGGCATCGGCCTGGGCAAGGCGGACGAGCTGCTGGCGGCCTTCGCCGCGCGCGTCAACGCCCTGCTCGGCCTGGAAGACACCGCCGGCCTGCTGGCCGAGCACACCGTCGGCGTGATCCTGCATTCGCGCAACGACGACGGCATCAAGGAATGGATCGTCAGCCTGCAGCAGGCGGTGGCCAGCGAGATCTTCGACGTCGGCTCGCGCTCGCTCACCGTCACCACCAGCATCGGCGGCAGCCTGCTGGGCGAGAAGAACGCCAATACCGAGCTGCTGCTGGAACAGGCCGGGCAGTCGCTGCGCAATGCGCAGAGCCTGGGCGGCAGCCGCTACGACCTGCACGACCCGGCGGCGCGCGAGAAGGCCGACGCCGAGCGCGAACGCTACTGGCTGGGCCAGCTGAAGCAGGCGCTGAGCCAGGACGAGTTCGTGCTGTACCACCAGCACATCATCAGCCTGCAGGACGCCGAGGGCGAGTTCTCTGAGATCCTGCTGCGCCTCAACGGCCCGCAGGGCGAAGTGCTGCCCGGCTTCTTCATGCCGATCGCGGAGAAGTACAACCTCACCCCGGCGATCGACCGCTGGGTGCTGAACCAGGCCATCCAGGCGCTGACCTCGCGCGAGCGGCTGGCTTCGCCGACCACGTTCTTCGTCAAGCTCACGTCCGGCTCGCTGCAGGACGAGCAGCTGATTCCGTGGCTGTCGCAGCGCCTGAAGCAGGCCAATCTGAAGCACGGCAAGATCGTGCTGGAGATGACCGAGAGCAAGGTGGTCACTTCGATGCGGCCGGCCCAGGTGTTCGTGCGGGCGTGGAAGCAGCTCGGCGGCCAGTTCGCGCTGGAGCAGTTCGGCTCGGGCCTCAACTCGTTCCAGCTGCTCAACCATATCGACGCGGACTACGTGAAGATCGACCGCAGCTACATGTCCAACCTGCCGCAGCAGCCGGACAGCCAGAAAAAAGTGGCCGAGCTGTGCCGCCAGGCGCGCGAGATCAAGCGCCTGACCATCGCCGAATGGGTGGAGGACGCGGCCAGCACCTCGCTGCTGTTCGCCTGCGGCGTGGACTTCGTGCAGGGCAACTTCCTGCAGGAGCCGCAGCGTCTGGCGATCACGCCCTGAGCTGAACCTGGCGGGTCCGCCGCATGCGGGCCCGGCCTCTCGGGCAGGCACAAAACCCGGGCATGAAAAAACCCGCGGATGCCAGGCATCCGCGGGTTTCTTTTGAACGGTAGACCGAAGCCCGATTACTCGGCGCTGGCCTTCGCCTTGGCGGCGGCGGCGACGTCTTCCTTGATGCGGGCAGCCTTGCCTTCCAGGCCGCGCAGGTAATACAGCTTCGCGCCGCGGACCTTGCCCTTGCGCTTCACCTGCACCGACTCGATGGCGGCGCTGTGCGACTGGAACACGCGCTCCACGCCGGTGCCGTGCGAGATCTTGCGCACGGTGAAGGCGGAGTTGAGGCCGCGGCTGCGCTTGGCGATGACCACGCCTTCGAAGGCCTGCACGCGCTCGCGGTTGCCTTCCTTCACCTTGACGTTGACGACCACGGTGTCACCAGGGCCGAACTCCGGCAGCTGGCGGGTGATCTGCTCGGCTTCGAACTGTTCGATGATCTTGTTCATGGCAACACCTATCTGATTTCAATGGCTGCGGTTACTGCTTGGCCGCATCGTTAGCTTGCCGCGTGAGCTCTGCTTGAGCGTGTTCGCGACGGAATTCTTCCAACAACGCACGGGATTCTTTATCCAGCGCGCGTTGCACCAAGAGGTCCGGACGCCGCAGCCAGGTCCGTCCCAGGGCCTGCTTCAGGCGCCAGCGGCGGATCGCCGCGTGGTCGCCGGACAGCAATACCTCCGGCACGTCACCCAGTGCGTGGCGCACCGGCTTCGCGTAGTGCGGGCAATCCAGCAATCCGTCCGAGAACGAATCCTGCTGCGCCGACTGCGCGTCGTTGAGCGCCCCTTCCTGCAGGCGACCGACCGCGTCGATGATCACCGCCGCGCCCAGCTCGCCGCCTGACAGCACATAATCGCCGATAGAAAGCTCTTCGTCGACCTCGTGCGCCAGCAGACGCTCGTCCACACCTTCGTAACGTCCGCAGAGCAGTGCGATGCGCGGCAGCTTCGCCAGCGCCTCCACCCTGCCTTGCGTCAGCCGCGCACCTTGCGGGCTGAGATAAATCACGTGCACCGGTTCCGGTGCGGCCTCGCGCATGGCCTGGAGGGCCGCGCGCAGAGGATCGATCAGCATCACCATCCCGGGTCCGCCGCCACAGGTGCGGCCGTCCACGGTGCGGTAATTATCGGTGGCGTAGTCGCGCGGGTTCCAGGTTTCCACCTGGAGCAGCTCGCGCTGCTGGGCGCGCCCGACGACACCGACGGCAGCGCACTGGCGCACGAAGTCGGGAAACAGCGTGACGACGTCGAAGCGCATGACCCTCAAACTCCAGCTGCGGCGCAACCGCCGTCAGAATTCAGGATCCCAGTCCACCACCATGCGTCCGCCGGACAGGTCCACCGAACGCACGTAAGAACCCTGGACGAAGGGAATCAGCCGCTCGCGCTCGCCGTCCCTCACCACCACGACGTCGTTGGCCCCGGTGGCGAACATGTGAGTCACCCGTCCCAGGACCACGTTTTCCGTGGTGACGACCTCGAGGCCCTCGAGATCGACCCAGTAATACTCGTCTTTGCCGGTAGGTGGCAGCTGCTCGCGGGGGACGTGGATGTCCTGCCCGATGAGTGCTGCCGCCGCGTCGCGGTCGTCGATGCCGGGAAAATAGGCCACTAAGCCCTTGCCCTGCGGACGACCTTTGACCCCGTGCAGTTCCTTTACCTCACCCGGCGCCGTGATGAGCAGCCAGGGCTGGTAGCGGAAAATCTGCGTGCGGGGCTCGGTCCAGGATTCGATTTTGAGCCAGCCCTGCACTCCGTACAGCCCGACGATGCGTCCCACCAGGACGCGCCGGCCGGCTGCGGTCACGCTCAGGCAGCCTGCTGCTTGCCGGCTTCCTTCACCAGGGAGGCGACCTTGTCGCTCAGCTGGGCGCCCTTGGACACCCACTCCTGGATGCGCACGACGTTCAGCTCAAGGCGCTTGTCCTTGCCCGAGGCAACCGGGTTGTAGAAGCCCACGTTCTCGATGTTGCGGCCGTCGCGCGCGCTGCGCGAGTCCGTGACGATGACGTGGTAGAACGGACGGCCCTTGGCGCCGCCGCGCGAAAGACGAATCTTGACCATAAGTAAAAGCTCCAGAGATGCCGGCTGTACCGGCAGCACGCCCGAGCACGGGCGCGGTAAACGCGGCATTTTAGGGGGAAAGCCGGGAAAAGGGAATAGGGAACGGGGAATCGAAAAATCGCTGCTCGGACAGGGCGCTACGCCGCCCCTGTTCCCTGTTCACGATTCTCTGCTCCCGGCAAAGCTTCAGCGCATCGGCGGCAGGCCGCCCATGCCGCCCATGCCCTTCATGGCGCCGCGCATCTGGCGCAGCAGGCCCTTCGAGCCGCCCTTGGACAGCTTGGACATCATCTTTTCCATCTGCATGTACTGCTTGAGCAGGCGGTTGACGTCGGCCGGCTGGGTGCCCGAGCCGCGCGCCACGCGGGCGCGGCGTGAACCGTTTAGCAGGTCGGGATGGCGGCGCTCTTTCTTGGTCATCGAATTGATGATGGCGACCATGCGCTTGATCTCGCCGTCGTTGACCTTGGATTTCACGTTGTCCGGCAGGTTGGAGACGCCCGGCAGCTTGTCCATCAGGCCGGCCAGGCCGCCCATGTTGGACATCTGCTCGAGCTGGTCGCGCATGTCGTTGAGATCGAAGCGCTTGCCCTTGATGACCTTCTCGGCCAGCTTCTGGGCCTTTTCCTGGTCGACCTTGCGCTCCACTTCCTCCACCAGCGACAGCACGTCGCCCATGCCGAGGATGCGCTGGGCCACGCGGTCCGGATGGAACGGCTCCAGCGCGTCGGTCTTCTCGCCGGCGCCCAGGAACTTGATCGGGCGGCCGGTGACGTAGCGCACTGACAGCGCGGCGCCGCCGCGGGCGTCGCCGTCGGTCTTGGTCAGCACCACGCCGGTGAGCGGCAGCGCCTCGGCGAAGGCCTTGGCGGTGTTGGCCGCGTCCTGGCCGGTCATGGAGTCGACCACGAACAGGGTTTCGACCGGGGTGATCGCGGCGTGCAGCGCCTTGATCTCGGCCATCATCGCCTCGTCCACGTGCAGGCGGCCGGCGGTGTCGACCAGCAGCACGTCGACCACCTCGCGGCGCGCGGCGGCGATCGCATTTTTGGCGATGTCGACCGGGTTCTGGCCGGCCTCGGACGGGAAGAACTTCACGCCGACCTGCTCGGCCAGCGTGCGCAGCTGCTCGATGGCGGCCGGACGGTAGACGTCGCAGCTCACCACCATCACTTTCTTTTTCTTGCGCTCGGTGAGGAAGCGCGCCAGCTTGGCCACCGTGGTGGTCTTGCCCGCGCCTTGCAGGCCGGCCATCAGCACCACCGCCGGCGGCTGCTGCGCCAGGTTCAGTTCGGTGTTGGCGGTGCCCATCACCGCGGTCAGCTCGTCGCTGACCACCTTCACCAGGGCCTGGCCGGGGCTGAGGCTCTTGAGCACTTCCTGGCCGACCGCGCGCACCTTCACGCGCTCGATCAGCGCCTGCACCACCGGCAGCGCCACGTCGGCTTCCAGCAGGGCGATGCGCACTTCGCGCAGGGCCTCGCGGATGTTCTCCTCGGTCAGGCGGCCGCGGCCGCGCAGGCGGTTGACGGTGGCGGAGAGGCGTTGGCTGAGCGACTCGAACATGGCGGAGTACGGCAGAGGGAAAGTGGACAAGTATAGCGGAGTGCGCCGGAGCCGCATTCACTCGTCCCAAGGGCATATGCGACACTCGCCGGTCATGGCTATCCCCCTTCTTTCCGTGCTCGCCGTCGTGCTCTACCTCGCCGCCGCCGGCGGGCTCGCCCGGCCGCTGCTGGGCGGCGGGCAGCCGCTGAACAAGTCGGCGCTGGGCCTGGGCGGCGCGGCCGTGCTGATCCATGCGGGCATCCTGCTGGGCGTGCACCGCGGCGCGCTGGACCTGCACTTCTTCGCGGCGCTGTCGCTGGTGGCCTGCGTGGTGTCGGCGCTCACCCTGATGGTCAACCTGACCCGGCCGGTGGCCGCGCTGGGCGTGATCGTGTTTCCGCTCAGCGCCTTAATGCTAGGGGCGATGGCAGCCGAGCGGATTTGGATGCCACCCACGTTCCCACTGGCAATGGACTGGCAAATCAAACTGCATGTCGTCGTGGCTTTGTTGGCCTATAGCGTCCTTTCTTTGGCATCTATCCTTGCCCTCCTTCTCGCCGTGCAGGAACGCGCCCTGCGCCATCGCCACTTCGGCCCCTGGCTGCGCGCGCTGCCGCCGCTGACCCTGACCGAATCGCTGCTGTTCCGCCTGATCGGCGCCGGCTTCGTGCTGCTCACCTTCACCCTGCTGACCGGCGCGCTGTTCGTCGGCGACCTGTTCGGCCAGCACCTGATCCACAAGACCGTGCTGTCGATCATCGCCTGGCTGGTGTTCGGCGCCCTGTTGTTCGGACGCTGGCGCTACGGCTGGCGCGGGCGCCGCGCGGTCAATCTCACCCTGGTGGGCATGGGCGTGCTGCTGCTGGCCTTCTTCGGCACCAAGGCGGTGCTGGAACTGATCCTCCATCGGACGGCCTGAAGAAATGGCCGGTGCAGGTTGGGGTGAGCCAACGGCGAACCCCAACACCGCGCAGCCTGTGCATGGTGGCGACGTTGGGGTTCGCTGTGCTCACCCCAACCTACGCCGACGTTTTTCGCAATCCGGGAGATAGCAGATGAAGCTGATCGGCATGCTCGACTCACCCTTCGTCCGGCGCGCGGCGATCACGCTGCACCTGAAGGGCCTGCCGTTCGAGCACCAGTCGCTGTCGGTGTTCCGCAACTTCGACGAATTCCAGGCGATCAATCCGCTGGTGAAGGCGCCGACCCTGGTCGGCGACGAAGGCTGGCAGCTGGTGGATTCCTCGCTGATCATCGACTGGGCCGAAAGCACCGGCAGCGGCCCCAGCCTGATGCCCGGCGATCCCGGCGAACGCCTGCGCGCGCTGCGCCTCACCGGCCTGGCGCTGGTCGCCGCGGAGAAGAGCGTGCAGATCGTCTACGAAGGCAAGCGCAGCGAAGACCACCGCGACGCCGGCTGGCTGGCGCGCGTCGAAGGCCAGCTCAAGGCCGCCTACGTGGGACTGGAACGCGAAGCCAGGGGCCGCGACGGCTGGCTGGTGAACAGCACGCTGACCCAGGCCGACATCACCATCGCCGTGGCCTGGCGCTTTACCCAGCTGATGCAGCCGGAACTGATCGCGGCGCAGGACTACCCTGCCCTGGCCGCGCATTCGGCGCGGGCCGAGCGGCTGCCGGCGTTTCTGGCGTTGCCGCCGGAGTGATGCGGCATGCGGCGGGCAGCATTTCTTAGCTCGTCATCCCGGCCTGCGCCGGCATGACGAGTCAGGCGCGTTCGGCCGCGGCGTTTTCCATCGCCGGTTCCAGCCTGCGCACGAACGCGCGCCGCGCCAGGTGATAAGCCGGATCCGCGCCGAAGAAATTGCGCCGCATCTCCGCCAGCTCTTCTTCGGCGTAGCGTTCCAGCGGCTTGCGCTGTTCGTCCTCCGCGCGGCGCGCAGCCTTGCGGGCCAGTTCGTCGCGCCAATGCCGCGCCTCGTTGCCGGGCGCCAGGATCGCTTCCATCGCACCCGGCAATTCGCTGGCCGGCAGCACGCCGTCGACCAGCCCGATGCGCTTGGCGCGCGCCGTGCCCAGCGGCTGCAGCGATTCGGTAAGCAGGCGCGCGGCGGTTTCGCCGACGCGGCGCGGCAGCAGGTAGGTCCAGTATTCCGAACCGTACAGGCCGCCCATGCCCTTGTAGTGCGGATTGAGCACGATGCCTTCGCGGGCGTAGACCAGGTCCGCGGCCAGCGCCAGGATCACCCCGCCCGCACCGGCATTGCCGCGCATAAGGGCCACCGTGCGCTTGTCGTGGGTGAGCACGATCTCGCGCACCAGCGCGTTCATCGCGAGGATATTGCGCCATGACGCCTCGGCCGGATCCCGCGCTGCCTCGATCGCATTGAGGTCGATGCCGTTGGACCAGAAATCCTCGCCGCCGCACAGCACCAGGGTGCGGGTAGGACGCGAGCGCGCATGCCGATATGCGGCGAGCAGCCGTTCCAGCAGCGCGGTGCCCATGGCGCCATTGAGCACGTCGAAATGCAGATAGCCGTTGTGGCCGCGTTCGCGGTAGCGGATCGGCTGCCAGGTGGAAGCGGAAGGCCGCGCCTCCGGCGCCAGCGGCCATTCCGGCACGCCGTCAAGGCGCTCGGCGAGCGCCAGCGTTGCAGGAAGTTTCACGTCGTAGCGCGGATCGTCCAGCGACAGGCCATGCCTGCGGCGCACATGGCTGATCCACAGCGCGCCATCGGCGCAGGCCACGCAAACGGCATCGTCGCGCCTGCCCAGCAACTGGCCCGGCGTGCCGCGCAGCTTCGCTTCGGGCTGGGCGCCGAACACGCGCAGCTTGACGCCAGCCATCGTCATCAGCAGCCCCGGCGCACTGTCCGCCGAACGGATATGCCGCAGCAGCCGTTCCGCCGGCGCATCCCAGCCGAGCTGGCGATCGGACTGCCGGCAAGGCGGACGTTCGTGGCCCCGCGTGTCGATGCGCTCGCCGAACGGCGGACGCTGGCCGCGCTGGTAGCGCTCCAGCGCCTCGCGGATCGCGGCCATCGCCGCGTCGGTGGTTTCGCGGCGGTAGATCGCGCTCTTGCTCGCCACGCGCAGAGGAAAGGAGCGATGCGCCCACACCGGGCCGCCATCCAGTTCGTCGCGCGCTTCCAGCACGGTGACGCCCCACTGCGGCGCATCTTCCAGCAAGGCCCAATCCAGCGCGGAAGGGCCGCGGTCGCCGGGAATGCCGGGGTGCACGATCAGGCAGGTATGGCGCTGCCACACGCTGGCGGGGATCGCCGACTTCAGCATCGGCGCCAAAATCAGGTCGGGGCGGAAACGCTGCGCCGCGGCTTCCATCTGCGCGCCGCTGGCGACTTCGGCGATATCCAGGTGATGCCCCAGTTCTTCCAGTTCGACCTGCGCGCGCTGGGACAGTCCATTGTGCTTGGTGGACAGGAACAGGATCCGCATAGCCCCCTCTCCTTGAAGTGCGCTCCTCGCACTTGAGTGGGCGATGCTGCCAGCGCGCGATGGCGGCTTAAGTTGATGCAACGCACAGCTTCAAAAAAATCGAAAACGATGCAAGGCGCGCGAACTTTTTTCACGCGGTATCGACGCAGGCCATGATCGCCGCGCCGCCGCCGGCACTTACCGGCAGGCGTCGATCGCCTGCGCGAGACGCTCCACGCCGATCACTTCCATCTCGCCCACCTTGCCCTTCTTCGGCGCATTCGCCTTCGGCACGATCGCGCGCTGGAAGCCGTGATGCGCGGCTTCCTTCAGACGCTCCTCGCCATTGGGCACCGGACGGATCTCGCCCGACAGGCCCACTTCGCCGAAGGCGATCGTCTTCTCCGGCAAGGGCCGGTCGCGCAGGCTGGACAGCACCGCCAGCAGCACCGGCAGATCGGCCGCGGTTTCCTGCACGCGGATGCCGCCGACCACGTTGACGAACACGTCCTGGTCGTACGCCGCCACGCCGCCGTGGCGATGCAGCACCGCCAGCAGCATGGCCAGGCGGTTCTGCTCCAGGCCCAGCGCCACGCGGCGCGGATTGCCCAGCGAGGACTGATCCACCAGCGCCTGCACTTCCACCAGCAGCGGCCGCGTGCCTTCGCGCGTGACCATCACGGCGCTGCCCGAGGTGGGACCGGCATGTGCGGAGAGAAAGATCGCCGATGGATTGGGCACTTCGCGCAGGCCCTTCTCCGACATGGCGAACACGCCCAGCTCGTTCACCGCGCCGAAGCGGTTCTTGAACGCGCGCAGCACGCGGAAGCGGCTGCCGGATTCGCCTTCGAAGTACAGCACCGCGTCCACCATGTGCTCGAGCACGCGCGGGCCGGCGATGCCGCCTTCCTTGGTGACGTGGCCGACCAGGAAGACCGAGGTGCCGGTTTCCTTCGCGAAGCGGGTGAGCTTGGCCGCGGATTCGCGCACCTGGCTGACCGAGCCCGGCGCGGCGGTGAGCAGTTCCGTCCAGATGGTCTGGATCGAGTCGATCACCAGCACGCGCGGCCGCGTCGCCACGGCCTGTTCCAGGATACGTTCGATGCAGGTCTCGGCCAGCGCATGCAATGGACCCAGCGGCAGGTCCAGCCGCTGCGCACGCGCCGCGACCTGGCCCAGGGATTCCTCGCCGGTGACGTAGACGCTGGCCAGCTGCTCGCCGAGCTTGCCGAGCATCTGCAATAGCAAGGTGGACTTGCCGATGCCGGGATCGCCGCCGATCAGCACCACCGAGCCATCCACCAGGCCGCCGCCAAGCACGCGATCGAGTTCGCCGATGCCGGTGAGCGAGCGCGTCTCGGCGGTCAGCGCCACCGAGGTGAGCGGCGTCACCTTCGGTGCGCCCGCCGCGGCGCCGGCATAGCCGGAGCTGCGCGCGGCGCCGGCCGACTTCACCGCCGGCTGCACCACGAATTCGCTCAGCGTGTTCCAGGCACCGCATTCGATGCACTGGCCCTGCCACTTGGAATGCTCCGCCCCGCAATCGGCGCAGACGTAGGCGGTCTTGGCCTTGGCCATGGATTCGAACTCTGCAAAAACGAAAGGCGAGCTTAGCCCGCCTTGATCGCAATCGGCGAGACGGCGGATGCCGGCATCAGCTGTCGTCCTCGACGAACAGCACGCGTCGGGTCATGCCGCAGGTGAGGTCGTAGGAGATCGTGCCGGCTTGTGCGGCGATCTGCTCCACGGGCAGTTCCTCGCCCCACAGGGTGACGCGGTCGCCGACTTTCGCCTGCGGCGCTTCGCGCAGGTCCAAGGTGATCAGGTCCATCGACACGCGTCCGACCAGGGGCACGCGCCGGTCGCCCACCAGCACCGGCGTGCCGCTGGCGGCGCTGCGCGGATAGCCGTCGCCGTAGCCGACCGCGGCGACGCCGACCGGCATGTCTTCCGGGCAGGTCCAGGTGCCGTTGTAGCCGACGCGTTCGCCGCGGCGGATCCAGTTCACCGCGATCAGCCGCGTGGTCAGGGTCATGGCCGGGCGGAAGCCGAAGTCCGCGCCGCTCTTGCCCGGCACCACCGACAAGCCATACAGCAGGCCGCCGGTGCGCACCCAGTCGCCGCGCGCCTCCGGCCAGCCCAGCACGCCGGCGGAATTGGACAGCGCGCGCGGTCCGCTGAGGTCTTTCACCGCCTCGTTGAAGCGGCGGATTTGCGCACGCGTTTCGTCGCCTTCGAATTCCTCCGATTCGGAGAAATGCGTGAGCAGGCCGACCTCGGGATCGATGCCGGGCATCGCCGACAGCCGCGCGTGGATTTCGGCCACACGCTCCGGCGGAAAACCCAGGCGGTGCATGCCGGTGTCGACTTTCAGCCACACGCGCAGCGGACCGCGCGACGACGAGGCGCCGTCCAGCCAAGCGAGCTGGGATTCGTGATGGATCGCGGCATCCAGCTGCAGGCGCTGCATCTCGGCGATATCGCTGGCGCGGTCCGGGCCGGACAGCACCACGATGCGCTGCCGGTGCCCCGCCGCGCGCAGGCGCAGGCCGTCGCCCTGCGCCGCCACCGCGAAGGCGTCGGCGGCGCCGTCCAGCGCGCGCGCCACGCGTTCCAGGCCATGCCCATAGGCATCGGCCTTGACCACCGCCATGACCTTGGCCGGCGCGGCCATCGCCTTGATGCGGGCGAGATTGTGACGCAGAGCGCCGAGGTGGATGGTGGCGACGGTGGTACGGCTCATGATTCCTTGGCGCCGCGCGGAAGGCGGCGGCTGTATGGCGGCGGGCTTGATCGCGGAAAAGCTTAGCAGGCCGGGTCTGCGGGAGCCGGGGCTGGCCCGGGGAAATTCCGGGACAAGCGCGCGTAGGTTGGGGTGAGCCAAAGGCGAACCCCAACAGGCCTGGCCAGGTGGCCGCAACGTTGGGGTTCGCTGCGCTCACCCCAACCTACGCCGCGCGCAGCACCAGCACGCCGCCCACGATCAGCACGATCCCCGCGATCCGTCCCAACGTCAGCGCCTCGCCGAAGCACGCCGCGCCGAGCAGGGCCGTGCCGGCCGCGCCCAGCCCGGTCCAGACCGCATAGGCGCTGCTCACCGGCAGCACCGACAGCGCCCGCCCCAGCAGCCAGACGAAGGCCGCCAGCGCGGCCAGCGACAAGGCCGTCCAGCCCGGGCGCGTATAGCCCTGGGCGAACTTCATCGACAGCGCCCACAGCACGTCGAGCCCGCCGGCGGCCAGCAGCATCAGCCATGCGGTCGAGGTCTTCATCGCAGCCGCTCGGCCTGCAGCGCGGCCTGCACGGTGGGCCGGGCGGCCATGCGTTCCAGCCATGCCTGCAGATGCGCGAAAGCATCCAGCGGCACCTTGCACAGCTTCGCCCAGCTCACGATGGCGAACAGGTACGCATCGGCCACGGTGAAGGCCTGGCCGAGCAGGTAGTCGCGCCCGTCGAGTTGCCGCTCCACCAGCTCCAGCCGCTTGGCGATCTTGCCGCGCGCCACCTCGGCGGCCTGTTCGCCGTATTCCGGATGGAACAGCCAGGGGCTGAACATCTTGTGCAGCTCGGAGCTGATGTAGACCAGCCAGCGCATGGATTCGTAGCGCTGCAGCGGCGTCGCCGCCGGCAGCAGGCCGGCTTCGGGGTGCAGGTCGGCCAGGTATTGCAGGATCGCCACGCCTTCGGTCAGCAGGCTGCCGTCGTCCAGTTCCAGCAGCGGTACGTAGCCGTTGGGATTGAGCGTGCGGTAGTCGTCCTGCGTCGCGGCGATCACCGGCGGGGTGCCCAGGCGCACGCGCACCAGTTCGGCCTCGAGGCCGAGTTCGCGCAGCACGATGTGCGGAGCGAGGGAACAGGTACCGGGGGTGAAGTAGAGTTTCATGCGAGCCTCCATTGGGGAGGCGGCAGCATCCCGCCACGGGCACGCCGGCACCATCTGTCGCCGGCACAAGGAAAGCTTGCGCATGAAGTCAGGCGATTGGTCACTCGACGATCTGGCCCTGGTGCGCGCCATCGCGGCGCACGGCAGCCTGGCCGGCGCGGCGCGCGAACTGGGCGTGGATCACTCCAACGCGTTCCGCCGCCTCGGCGCGCTGGAAGCGCGCACCGGCGTCACGCTGTTCCGCCGCAGCCGCCGCGGCTACGAAGCCACCGATGCGGGCGAACTGGCCGCGGCCGCCGGCGAGCGCGTGCTGGCCGAAACCGCACTGCTGGCGCGCGAACTGCAGGGACACGACCAGCGCGTGCAGGGGCTGCTGCGCATCACCGCGCCGGACACCCTGGTGCGCCACGTGGTGGAACTGTGCAACGCGTTCGAGGCGCAGCACCCGTCTGTGCGCTTCGAGCTGGTGATCAACAACGCCTTCCTGACCTTGCAGAAGCGCGATGCGGATGTCGCGCTGCGACCGGCGCGCACGTCGCCCACCGGGCTTTCCGTGCGCAAGCTGGCGCCGATCGCCACCGCCGTGTACCAGGCCAAGGGCAGGCGCGGGACGGCGAACAAGGAGCGCTGGATCGGCCTGGGCGATGCGCTCGCCCATCTCGATGCCGCGCAGTGGCTGCATGCGCATGTCGACCCGTCGCAGATCGCCATCGTGGTCGACACCCTGCCCGCCGCGCTCGCCGCCTGCGAGGCCGGCATGGGGCGTGCGCTGCTGCCGTGCTTCCATGCCGAAGCGTCGTCCAAGCTGCGCCGCCTCGGCGCGCCGCTGGCGGAGGTGCAATCGCAGCTGTGGTTCGTCACGCATCCGGATCTGCGCCGCTCGACCCGCGTGCGGCTGTTCCGCGATTTCACCCAGGGCTGGGTGCAGCGGCACGCGGCGGATTTCTGGCCGGCTGCCTGAGCCGGCGCCGCGCTTACTCGAACGCCCCGACGAAGGAATCCGGCGCGTAGTTCATGAACTTGGTGTAGTGGCCCAGGAAGGTCAGCTTCACCGTGTCGGTGGGGCCGTTACGCTGCTTGCCGATGATGATCTCGGCCAGGCCTTTATCCGGCGATTCCTTGTTGTAGTAGTCGTCGCGGTAAATGAACATGATCACGTCCGCGTCCTGCTCGATAGCGCCGGATTCGCGCAGGTCCGACATCATCGGACGCTTGTCGGCGCGCTGTTCCAGCGAGCGGTTGAGCTGCGACAGCGCGATCACCGGACAGTTGAGCTCCTTGGCCAGGCCCTTCAGCGAGCGCGAGATCTCGGAGATCTCGGTGGCGCGGTTTTCCTTGTTGCCGGGCACCTGCATCAGCTGCAGGTAGTCGATCACGATCAGGCCCAGGCCGCCGTGTTCGCGGTGCAGGCGGCGCGAGCGCGAGCGCATTTCCACCGGCGAGAGGCCGGGCGTGTCGTCGATGAAGATCTTGGCTTCGGACAGCAGCGCGATCGCATTGGTGACGCGCGGCCAGTCCTCTTCGGCCAGGTCGCCGTTGCGCAGGTGCTGCGCATGGATGCGGCCGACCGAGGAAATCATGCGGAAGGCCAGCTGCGAGGCCGACATTTCCATCGAGAAGATCGCCACGGCCTTCTTGGCGCCCAGCGCGGCAGCCTCGGCGATGTTCACCGAGAACGCGGTCTTGCCCATCGAGGGGCGCGCCGCGACGATGATCAGGTCCGACGGCTGCAGGCCGGAGGTGAGTTCGTCCAGGTCGGTGAAGCCGGTGGAAATGCCGGTGAGCTGCCCGCGGTTTTCGTAGCGCTCGGACAGGATGCGGAAGGCGTCTTTCACCGCCTCGCGCATCGACACGGTGTCCTTCTTGCCGCGTGCGCCGGACTCGGCGATCTTGAACACGCGCTGCTCGGCGCTTTCCAGCACCTCCTGCACGCTGCGGCCTTCGGGCTGGTAGCCGTCCTCGGTGGTTTCGGTGCCGGCGTCGATCAGCTGCCGCAGGATCGACTTCTCGCGCACGATGTCGGCATAGGCGCCGATATTGGCCGCGCTCGGCGTGGCATTGGCCAGTTCCACCAGATACGTGGCGCCGCCGACCAGCTCGGCCAGGCCGTTGGCCTCGAACCAGTCGCCCAGGGTCACTGCGTCGCAGGGCATGCCCTTGTTGGCCAGCTCGGTGATGGCGCGCCAGATCAGGCGGTGGTCCTTGCGGTAGAAATCGCGCTCGCCGAGGCGGTCGGCCACCTTGTCCAGCGAATCGGGCGACAGCATCAGGCCGCCCAGCACGGCCTGCTCGGCGTCGATGGAATGCGGCGGCACGCGCAGCGCCTCGATGGCGGAGTTGCCGTGCTTGCGATCGGGGGCAAAGGACATCGAGTCTCCTCGCGAGTTGCCGGGCGAGTCCGACCAACGCGGATCGTCGCCATCAGAGGATACGCGGCGTTTTCTCATGCGACGAGACCATAACTCTGTGGATAACTTGTGGGAAAGCTGGGAATAGAGAATGGGGAATAGGGAATCGGACCACCAAGGCGACGCAGCCTCGATGATCTGTTCCCCATTCCCTATTCCCGCCCCAAGAAAAAGGGCGCCGCAAGGCGCCCTTTTTCTTGGGGCTCAGGGGACCGGCTTACTTCTCGCCGATCACCGTCACCTTGACGGTCGACTGCACGTCGGCGTGCAGCGCGACGACCACTTCGAACTCACCGGTGGTGCGGATCGGGCCTTCGCCCTGGATCACTTCGTTCTTGTGGACGTCGTGGCCGGCGGCCTGCAGGGCGTCGGCGATCTCGCGCGGACCGACCGAGCCGTACAGCTTGCCTTCCGGGCTGGCGTTGACGGTGATGGTCACCGCCACGTCGGCCAGCTTGGCCTGGCGCGCGGTGGCGTCGGACAGCTGCTTGTTGGCCTTCGCTTCGTACTCGGCGCGGCGCTTCTCGAAGCTTTCGAGGTTGGCGGCGGTGGCCGGCGCGGCCTTGCCCTGCGGCAGCAGGTAGTTACGGCCGTAGCCCGGCTTCACCTTGACCTTGTCGCCCAGGTTGCCGAGGCCGCGGACTTTCTCGAGGAGGATCAGATCCATGGTTTATTCCTTTTCGTTAGCGCCGGAGAGTGGCCCGGCGCAGCCGTGGACGGGTGTCCGAAATGTCTGGGAATAGAGAATGGAGAGTCGGGAATCGGAGAGCGGCGCCGCGAACCGGCGAACCTGTTCTCTATTCCCTACTCCCTATTCTCCGCCACGCTCAGACGTCGTGGTTGTCGGTGTACGGCAGCAGCGCCAGGAAGCGCGCGCGCTTGACCGCGGTGGCCAGCTGGCGCTGGTAGCGCGCCTTGGTGCCGGTGATGCGGCTCGGCACGATCTTGCCGTTCTCGGTGATGTACTGGCGCAGCGTGTTGAGATCCTTGTAGTCGATCTCCTTCACGTTTTCGGCCGTGAAGCGGCAGAACTTGCGGCGGCGGAAGAACTTGGACATGGCTGTGCTCCTGATCAGTCGTCGCTGTCGCGATCGTTGTCGTTGCGGCTGCTGCGACGGTCGTCGCTGCCTTCACCGTCGCTGTCGTCGTCGCGGCGGCGCGAGGACTTGGCGTCATCCTTTTCCTTGGACTTCAGGATGAAGGACGGCTCGGTGTCGGCGGCGTCGCGCTTGATCACCAGGTGGCGCAGCACGGCGTCGTTGAAGCGGAAGCCCGACTCCAGCTCGTTCAGCGCGTTCTGGCCGACTTCGATGTTGAGCATGACGTAGTGAGCCTTGGCCAGGTTCACGATCGGGTAGGCCAGCTGGCGGCGGCCCCAGTCTTCCAGGCGGTGGATCTTGCCGCCGTCGGTCTCGATCAGCGCCTTGTAGCGCTCGATCATGGCCGGGACCTGCTCGCTCTGGTCAGGGTGGACCAGGAACACAACTTCGTAATGACGGAGAGTCGTCATTGGTAGGTAACTCCTTGCGGATGCGGCCCTTTCGGGGCCTGGCAGCCTCCCGCCGGATGCGGTGAGGCAAGGGCCTGCCCGGACCTTTTTCGCCTGGGCAGAAGCGGAATTGTAAACAACTGCGGGGATTTACCGCAAGCAGGGCGACTGGAGTGTATGAAAGCCCCCAGATGAGAGCCTTCCTCCCGCCGGGAAAAGGTGGCGGCAGCCGGATGAGGGTACGGGCGGAGCGGTGCACATCACTCTTGCGCTCCGGCCGTACCCTCACCCCAACCCCTCTCCCAGAGGGAGAGGGGCTCTAAATTCAGGAGACGGTGAAACTCTCGCCGCAGCCGCACTCGCCGGTGGCGTTGGGGTTGTGGAACACGAAGGCCGCGTTGAGGCCCTGGCGCTGGAAGTCGATCACGGTGCCGTCCACCAGGGGCAGGCTCTTGGCATCGACGATCAGGCGCACGCCGTCCACGTCCAGCGCCTGATCCTCGGCGGAGACGCTGGCGGCCAGGTCCACCACGTAGGCGAAGCCCGAGCAGCCGGTGCGCTTGACGCCGAAGCGGATGCCGGCGGCACCCGGCGTGGTGGCCAGGAAGTGGCGCATGCGTTCGCTGGCGGCGGGGGTGATGCTGATGCTCATGGCGGGAACTGATGGCACGAAATGGGGATCGGAACGTCGCGGTCCGGACGAAGCCTACATTATGATGCAGGTTTGCCCCCGGCGCTGCGATGCGGCGGGGCATCCAGGCCCGGTCCTACAACGATTACATGTGCCAGATGCGGCACCCCAGCAGGAGTTTCAATCCATGACGGTGGTCAGTGTCAAACAGGCCCTCTCCGGCAAGCTCGAGGCCGGCAGCAAGGTGACGGTCCGGGGCTGGGTGCGTACCCGGCGCGATTCCAAGGCCGGCCTGTCCTTCGTCAATATCACCGACGGCTCCTGCTTCGCCCCGATCCAGGCCGTGGTGCCGGCCACCCTGGCCAACTACGAAACCGAGGTGAAGCACCTCACCGCCGGCGCCGGCCTGATCGCCAGCGGCACCCTGGTGCCCTCGCAGGGCCAGGGCCAGAGCTTCGAGCTGCAGGCGGACCGGATCGAGGTCACCGGCTTCGTCGACGACCCCGAAACCTATCCGATCCAGCCCAAGCAGCACTCCATGGAGTTCCTGCGCGAGGTCGCCCACCTGCGTCCGCGCACCAACCTGTTCGGCGCGGTCACCCGCGTGCGCCACACGATGATGACGGCGATCCACCGCCACCTCACCGAGCAGGGCTTCTTCTGGATCAACACGCCGATCATCACCACCTCCGATGCCGAAGGCGCCGGCGACATGTTCCGCCTGTCCACCCTGGACCTGGCCAACCTGCCGCGCACGCCCGACGGCAAGATCGATTTCCGCAAGGACTTCTTCGGGCGCGAGGCCTTCCTCACCGTGTCCGGCCAGCTCAACGTCGAGGCGTACGCGCTGGCGATGAGCAAGGTCTACACCTTCGGGCCCACCTTCCGCGCCGAGAACTCCAACACGCCGCGCCACCTGGCCGAGTTCTGGATGGTCGAGCCGGAGATCGCCTTCGCCGACCTCGCCGCCGACGCCGACTGCGCCGAGGCCTTCCTCAAGGCCATCTTCAAGGCCGTGCTGGACGAGCGCGCGGACGACATGGCGTTCTTCGCCGAGCGCGTGCTGCCGGAAGCGGTCACGCGCCTGGAGAACTTCATCGCCCAGCCGTTCGAGCGCATCGACTACACCGACGCGGTGGAGATCCTGAAGAACTGCGGCCAGAAGTTCGAATTCCCGGTGGCCTGGGGCATCGACCTGCAGACCGAGCACGAGCGCTACCTCGCCGAGAAGCACGTCGGCCGCCCGGTGGTGGTGATGAACTACCCGGAACAGATCAAGGCCTTCTACATGCGCCTCAACGACGACGAGAAAACCGTCGCCGCAATGGACGTGCTGGCCCCCGGCATCGGCGAGATCATCGGCGGCAGCCAGCGCGAGGAGCGCCTGGACTACCTCGACCGCCGCATGGCCAAGTTCGGTCTCGATGCCGCCACCTACGGCTGGTACCGCGACCTGCGCCGCTACGGCAGCGTGCCGCATGCGGGCTTCGGGCTGGGCTTCGAGCGCCTGCTGGTTTACGTTTGCGGTCTTGCCAACATCCGCGACGCCATCCCCTACCCGCGCGCCGCGGGCACCGCCGAGTTCTGATCTCGAAGATGCGCTCCAGCCGACTGCTTCTCGCTCCGTTGCTTGCCCTGGGCCTGCTGGCCCTCGGCGCCTGCCACCAGGTCAAGAAGCTGGTGCCGCCGAACTTCCGGCCGCCGGAAGACAGCAGCACCGCGCTTGAGCAGGCCAAAGCCACGCTGCAGCAGGCCACGCCCTGCTGCAGCAGCTACGCCGACTTCTCGTTCCAGACCCTGCTGCCGTGGGAACCCAAGCGCTTCGAGCTGGGCCCGGGCAGCCTGGTCGCCAGCATCAACGGCGAGCGCAGCTACTTCATCAGCTTCCGCCTGCCGCCGGACAGCAAGCTGCCGTACCGCATCGCGATCAAGTCCGAATTGAACGGCCGCTGGCTGCGCGCCAGCTATCTGTTCGGCCCCACCGTCACCCTGCTCGACGAAGCCTTCCAGCCGATCAGCAGTGAAGACGTCACGCTGTGCGAGCACATGGGCTGGACCAGCGAGACCACCGGCGCGTTCGGCAGCGTCAAGGTCACCAGCAAGCAGGCGCGTTACCTGGTGCTGTACAGCTCGGCCAAGCAGCAGGCCGGAAGCACGTATTGGGAGCAGTCGCCGGCGGCGTTCTCCGCCGAGGCGCCGGTGAAGATGGCCGCCGCGGGCAGCTTCACCATTCCGCATGGGCCGGACGGCTCGGTGTGGGTCGGCCTGATGAACAGCACGTTCGCCGATGCGGTGGACAGCGCCATCTGCGGCAAGGCGGCGAAGGGCGACGGCGTGCTCAACACGCTGCGCACCGCGCTGCCGGTGCCGCTGTGGCCAGGCGCGGATGCCGCAGCCAAGCCCGGCACGATCAATACGCCGGCGGCCGACACCCCGGCCAAGTCCGACGACACCGCCAAGCCGCACTGATCGTCCGCGCCGACGCTTACGCATACCCCGGAATCACCCGCATGCTCACGCTCTATCTCTCGCTTCTGCTCGCCGGCGTGGTGTTCTTCCTGCTGCATTTCTTCGCGCAGCTGCGCATCGCCAAGAGGCTGCGCGATCACCATCCGTCGCAGTGGAAGATCATCGCCGAGACGGAAACCGGCCGCGCCGGCCTGTTCGGCATCTGGATGCGGCTGCAGCTCGCGCTGCGTTCGCCGATCCTGCCCGCGCTGGAAGATGCCACCGTCACCCGCTGGCGACGGGTGTGGCGCTACGCTTCGTGGGGCGCATGGCTATGCTGGTTCGCCGCGCTGGCCCTGCAGTGGATGGCGCGCTGATTCGCCGATCGCCATCCGATCACCGCTGGCAACCGGGCCGGCTATAGGCCGATAACAGGGCCGATAACAGGAGAGCGTCGTCATGCAGCTGGATCTGAGCGGGCGCCACGCCCTGGTGTGCGGAGCCTCGCAAGGCATCGGCCGCGCCGCCGCCGTCGAACTGGCCGCCCTCGGCGCCAATGTCACCCTGCTGGCGCGTTCCGCCGAAGCGCTCAAGGCGCTGGCCGCCGAACTTCCGCGCACGCATGCCGCGCAACTGCACCGCTGGCAGGCGGCCGACATGCTCGATACCGCCAAGCTGCTTACCGCCGCCACCGACACCGTCGCGGCGGAACCCGTGCAGATCCTGATCAACAACACCGGCGGCCCGCCGGGTGGCACGGCATACACCGCCGAAGGCGCGGCGTTCGAGGCGGCGTTCCGCCAGCATCTGCTGGCCGGCCAGGCGCTGGTGCAGTCGGTGCTGCCGGGCATGCGCGACAGCGGCTACGGCCGCATCGTCAACGTGATTTCCACCTCGGTGAAAGAACCGATCCCGGGCCTGGGCGTGTCCAACACCATCCGCGCCGCCGTCGCCGCCTGGGCCAAGACCCTGGCCGGCGAACTGGCCGCCGACGGCATCACCGTCAACAACGTGCTGCCGGGCTATACCCGCACCGCGCGCCTGGACGGCCTGCTGGATACGCAGGTCGCCAGCAGCGGCCGCAGCCGCGAGGAACTGGAGCGCGGCATGCTGGCCACGGTGCCGGCGCGCCGCTTCGGCGAGCCGGAGGAAATCGCCTCGGTCATCGCCTTCCTGTGCACGCCCGCGGCGGCTTACGTCAACGGCGTGAGCATCGCGGTCGACGGCGGCCGCACGCGCGCGTTGGCCTGAAGAGCGGGGAACGGGTAACAGGGAACGGGGAAATGAAGAGCCCGGTTCTCGCATTGCTCGCACGTTCCCCGTTCCCTGTTCCCCGCTCCACCCCAAGCCATACCCCAGCGTCCGGTGCATTGAGGAGCCTCAAGGATTAAGCTTCCCAGGATGCCCAGCCTGCGCCTCGCCAACCTGATCGACGGTCGCCTGCAGGCGCCGCGCCAGGATCGCTGGCTCGATGTGTTCGAGCCGGCCAGCGGCGAGGTTTTCGCGCATTGCCCCGATTCCAGCGCCGACGATGTCGAGGCCGCGGTTGCCGCCGCGCACGCCGCCGCACCCGCCTGGGCCGCCACGCCGAGCGAACAGCGCGCCCGCCTGCTGCAGCGCCTGGCGGATCTGGTCGAAGCACGCCTGGACGCATTCGCCGCGCTGGAATCGCGCGACAGCGGCAAGCCGCTGAGCCTGGCGCGCAGCCTCGACATCCCGCGCGCGGTCAGCAACCTGCGCTACTTCGCCGCGGCGATCGTGCCGTGGAGCAGCGAGTCGCACGCGATGGAGCTGGGCGCGATCAACTACACGCTGCGCCAGCCGCTCGGCGTGGTGGGCTGCATCAGCCCGTGGAACCTGCCGCTGTACCTGTTCACCTGGAAGATCGCGCCCGCGCTGGCCGCCGGCAATGCGGTGGTGGCCAAGCCGTCGGAGATCACGCCCTGCACCGCCGCCCTGCTCGGCGAGCTGAGCATCGAAGCCGGCTTTCCGCCGGGCGTGCTGAACATCGTGCAGGGCCGCGGCCCCAGCGTGGGGCAGGCGCTGGTCGAGCATGCGCAGGTGAAGGCGATTTCCTTCACCGGCAGCACGCGCACCGGCGCGCAGATCGCCGCCGCGGCCGCGCCGCGCTTCAAGAAGCTGTCGCTGGAACTGGGCGGCAAGAATCCGGCGATCGTGTTCGCCGATGCGGACTTGAGCGAGGCCAACCTCGACACCATCGTGCGCTCCGGTTTCGCCAACCAGGGCGAGATCTGCCTGTGCGGTTCGCGCCTGCTGGTGCAGCGTTCGATCTACGACGATTTCCGCGCACGCTATCTGGCCAAGGTGCGCGCGCTGCGCGTCGGCGATCCGCGCGACGCATCCAGCGATCTTGGCGCGCTGGTCTCGCGCGAGCATTTCGAGAAAGTCATGGGCTGCATCGAGCAGGCGCGCGCGGAGGGCGGCCAGGTGCTGTGCGGCGGCGAGTCGCTCGCCCTGCCCGGCCCGCTCGCCGGCGGCTGGTACGTGGCGCCCACGGTCGTCGAAGGCCTGGCGCCGGAAGCGGCCACCAACCAGCACGAGATCTTCGGCCCCGTGGTCAGCCTGATCCCGTTCGACGACGAAGACGAGGCGCTGGCGATCGCCAACGGCACCGGCTACGGCCTGGCCGCCTCGCTGTGGACCGCCGACCTCTCGCGCGCGCACCGCTTCGGTGCGCGGCTGGACGTCGGCATCGTCTGGATCAACTGCTGGCTGCTGCGCGACCTGCGCACGCCATTCGGCGGCACCCGGCAATCCGGGGTCGGCCGCGAAGGCGGCGTCGAGGCGCTGCGTTTCTTTACCGAACCCAAGAACATCTGCATCCGCTACTGAAGAGGCCTCGCCTTGAACAGCCCCCTGCAAGACCTGCTCGACAGCAACCGCCGCTGGTCCGCCGCCGTACGCGGCGAGGACCCGCACTTCTTCGAACGCCTCGCCCAGCAGCAGGCGCCGAAGTACCTGTGGATCGGCTGCTCCGATTCGCGCGTGCCGGCCACGCAGATCGTCGACCTGCCGCCGGGCGACATCTTCGTGCAGCGCAACGTCGCCAACGTGGTGTCGCATACCGACCTCAACTGCCTGAGCACGATCCAGTTCGCGGTGGACGTGCTGAAGGTCGAACACATCCTGGTGGTCGGCCACTACGGCTGCGGCGGCGTGCAGGCGGTGCTGGACGACCGCCGCCTGGGCCTGGTCGACAACTGGCTGCGCCACGTGGCCGACGTCGCGCAGAAGCACACCGGCATGCTCGCCTCGCTGGACCTGATGCAGCTGCGCAATACGCGCCTGTGTGAACTCAACGCGATCGAGCAGGTGGTCAACGTCTGCCACACCACCATGGTGATGGACGCGTGGGAGCGCGGGCAGAAGCTGTCCGTGCACGCCTGGTGCTACAGCCTGTTCGACGGGCACATCAACGACCTCGGTCTACACGTGAGTTCGCGCGAGCAGTTGTATCCGGCCTACCAGGATGCGCTGCGGCGCCTGACCACCGGCCCGGCCCTGCCGCGATGAACGACGGCGTCGTCCGCACCGACCGCGCGCCCGCCCCGGTGGGCGCGTATCCGCACGCGCGGCGCGTGGGCAACCTGCTGTTTCTCTCCGGCGTGGGTCCGCGCATGCCGGGCAGCAACGGCATTCCCGGCAATGTCACCGATGCCGACGGACGCCTGCTCAGCTACGACATCGAGGCGCAGTGCCGGCAGGTGTTCGCCAACGTGCGCCACGTGCTGGAAGCCAGCGGCGCGCGCTGGGAAGACCTGGTCGACGTCACCGTCTTCCTCACCGACATGGCGCGCGACTTTCCGATCTACAACCGCCTCTACGCGGAATACTTCGCCGGCGTCGACGCCTGCCGCACCACGGTGGGCATCACCGACCTGCCGACGCCGATCGCGATCGAGCTGAAGTGCATCGCGGCGTTGTCGGCGGATAGCTGACAGCAGGCGAGGCGCCACATCCTCGTCATTCCGGCGCAGGCCGGAATCCAGTAGCGAGGCGCTCCGCTGAAGATGCGGGCGTTGGAAGGCCTTGCGCTTGAGTCGTTCGCGACCACCGGACAATAACGCCACTGGATTCCGGCCTGCGCCGGAATGACGAGCAACGCTCAGGGCGTGGTGGTGGTGGCCGGCATGGCGCTCTTCTTGGAGCTCTTGGAGCCCTTCGCGGCCTTGTGGCCCTTGCTCTTGGAATGCTTGGCGTGATGCGTCGCCGACTTGGTCGTGCCCGTCTGCGGCGCGGCCGCGCCATCCTGGGCGAACGCCGATCCGGTAAGAGCCATACCCGCGATCAGCAGAGAAACGATGGCCAGTTTGCGCATGGGGAAAACCTCGAAAGCTTTTTAAGTCGCCGCGGGCCCGGCCGGAACCCGGCGTCGCGGGTGGCGCGGCGGGTTTACCTTGGCACGTTCCGCGCCGCGCTGGAACCGGAAAATCAGCGCGCGCCGTGCATGCAAAGACCGCGCGCTTATTGACTTTCCGCTGGCGCGTTACCGGTCGAAATTCCTTGCGCTTACGCCACGCACAGGCGCAGCAGCGAGAGGATCAGCGGCTGCAGCCGCGCGGCCTTCGCCTCGTCGTAGGCGAAGCTTTCCTCGTCCATGTAATTGAGCTGGGCCAGCTCCAGCTGCACGGTCTGCACGCCCTGCTCCGGCCGCGCGTAGTGCCGCGTGATGTAGCCGCCCTTGAAGCGGCCGTTGACCACGCAGGCGTAGTCGGACTGCGCCTTCAGGCAGGCCGCCAGCTGCGCCTGCAGCGCGGGCGTGCAGCTGGCGCCGTCGGCGGTGCCGAGATTGAGGTCGGGCAGCCGGCCTTCGAACAGCATCGGTACGCGGCTGCGGATCGAATGGCCTTCCCACACCACCACGCGGCCGTGCGCCGCCAGCAGCCGCGCAATTTCCTGCGCGAGCGCCTGGTGATACGGACGCCAATAATCGTTTACCCGCTGTTGAACTTCCGCCGCATCGGGCTCCTGTCCGTCCAGATACAGCGGCTCGCCGTCGAAGCCGATGGTGGAGACCAGGCCCGTCTCGCGCTGTCCCGGATACAGCGCATGCCCGTCGGCCGGGCGATTGAGGTCGACCACATAGCGCGACGCCTGCGGACGGATCACGCTCGCCCCGAGCAGTTCGGCCAGCGGCTGGTACAGGCGGCCGACGTGCCAGTCGGTGTCCGGCGCGCGGCGCGCATGCGGATGCAGGCGCGCCGCGATCGGCTCGGGAATGAAGCTGCCGTCGTGCGGCAGGCTGATCAGCAGCGGAGCGCTGCCTCGATGCAGGGTGTAGGTATCCATCGGCGCAGTGTACCGGCGGCACCGCCGTAGGTTGGAGTGAGCGGAGCGAACTCCAACAGACCGCGCATGGGGAATGCCACGTCGGGGTTCGCTGCGCTCACCCCAACCTACGACATCAGCACCAGCTCTTCGCCGGAGCTGGGATGGATCGCCACCGTGGCGTCGAGGTCGCGCTTGCACGCGCCCATCTTCACCGCCACCGCGAAGCCCTGCAGCATCTCGTCCGCGCCCGGCCCCAGCACGTGCACGCCGGCCACGCGCTCGTCCGCGCCGACGCAGACCAGTTTCATCAGGGTCTGCCCGTGCAGGCCGGCCAGCGACCACTGCATCGGCGTGAAGCGGCTGCGGTAGACGCGCACGCTGTCGCCGAACTTCGCGCGCGCCTGCGCCTCGGTCAGGCCGACCGCGCCCAGCGGCGGCTCGGAGAACACCACGCTGGGCACGTCGTCGTAGTCGAGCTTCGCCTCGTTCATGCCGCCGAACCAGCGGTCGGCCAGGCGCCGCGCCGCGGCCACCGCCACCGGCGTGAGCGCGAGGCGGCCGGTGACGTCGCCGAGCGCGGCGATGCCGGGCACGTTGGTGTTCTGCCAGGGGTCGGTGAGCACGTGGCCGAGGCCGTCGCAGCGCACGCCGGCGGCGTCGAGATCGAGCCGCTCGGTATTCGGCACGCGGCCCAGCGCCCACAGCACGGCGTCGTAAGGACCGCATTCGCCGCAGCTGGCGTCGTCCAGCACGATCGCGTCGCCGTCGCGGCGCGCACCGGCGATGCGCGCGCCATCGGCGAAGGTGATGCCCTGGGTGCGCATGTGCTCTTCCAGCGAAGCGACCACCTCGCCGTCGAAGCTGCGCAGCATGCGATCGCGCACGTGCAAGGTCACCTCGCTGCCCAGCGCGCGCAGCAGGCCGGCGAATTCCACCGCGATATAGCCGCCGCCGACGACAGCCATGCGCCGCGGCAGTTCGCGCAGCGCGAACATGTCGTCGGACACCAGCCCCAGCTCGAAGCCCGGCAGCGGCGGGCGCTGCGCGCGCGCGCCGGTGGCGATCACGATCTGCGGCGCGCGCAGCTCGGCGCCGCTGTCGGTGGCGATGGTGTCCGGCGCCACGAAGCGACCGGCTTCACGCAACCAGTGCACGCCGGCGGCGGCGAGGCGCTCTTCGTAGCGCAGCTTGATGCCGTCGATATAAGCCAGCCGCCGCTGCCGGAAATGTTCCCAGTCGAACCGGCCCGGCCCGCCTTCGAAACCGTAGGGCCCCGCGAGTTGCATCGCATGCGCGAGCTGGGCGGCGAACCACAGGGATTTTTTCGGCACGCAGCCGACATTGACGCAGGTGCCGCCCAGCGCGCCGGGATCCAGCAGCGCCACGCGCGCGCCGTGCCGTGCCGAGCGGAAGGCCATGGCCAGTCCGCCGGAGCCGGCGCCGAGCACGATCAGGTCGTAGGTGTCGGCCATGCGTCGAGGTTCCTCGCCATCAAGCTGCGGTACGAAACGGGGCAAGCTAACGGCCGCTGCTGTAAGTCCACGTCAAGGACTCACAGGCCGAAGCGTGCCGGGGCATACGGCGCCGGATCGATCGCCGGCGCGCCGCGCCCGGCCAGCGCGGCGACCAGTTCGCCGGTGGCCGCCGACATGCTCACGCCGAGCATGCCGTGCGCGGTGGCCAGCAACAGGTTCGACCAGCGCGTGCTCGGGCCGATCAGCGGCACCTCGTCCATGCTCATCGGCCGCCAGCCCCACCACTCTTCCACCACCTCCGGGCCTTCCGGCTCGCGCAGCGCGGCGGCCGCGCCGCGGCGCAGCGCATCCAGGCGCGTGCGGTTCAGGCCTTCGGCATAGCCGGAGAATTCCATGGTGCTGCCCAGGCGATAGCCGCTGCCCCAGGTGGTGACGCACACCGCCGCCTCGCGCAGCACCAGCGCATGGCGCGGCGCCCGTTCCGGACGGGTGTAGGTGATCGAATAGCCCTTGCCCGGCTGCATCGGCAGGCGCAGGTCCAGCAGCTTGCCCAGCAGCGGCGACCAGGCGCCCAGCGCCATCACCACCTGCTCGCCATGGAACACGCCGCGGGTGGTGCGCACGTGCGAGATGCGGCCGCCCTGCAGGCCGAACTGGTCGATGCGCGCGCCGCTCTCGATCACGCCGCCGAGCTCGCGCACGCGGCGCGCCAGTTCCGCCGCGTAGCGGTTGGGCCGCAGCTGCGCATCGCCCGGATGGAACAGGCCGCCCGCCACGCCGGGCAGCAGGGCCGGTTCCAGGGCTTCCACCGCGTCGCCGCGCAGGCGTTCCACCTCGATGCCAAGGCGGTCCAGCACCTGGGCGTGATGGCGCTCATCGGCCTCCATCTGCGCGCGGCCGCGGTAGACATAGAGCTCGCCGCCGGGCACGAATTCGCAGTCCAGCGCCTCGTCGCGCACCAGCGCTTCGAGCAGCCCGCGCGAGCGCTGCAGGATCGCCGAGCGGGCCCGCGTGGCGCGTTCGAAATCGCGCCAGTTGCAGCGCCGCGCGAAGCCCAGCAGCCAGCGCAGCCGCTCCGGGTCGGGCCGGGGGTTGAGATAGAGCGGCGCGTCGGCGCGGAACATCGAGCGCAGCGCCACCCCGACCATGCCCGGCATCGCCAGGGGCGCCGCGTGGCTGGGCGTAATGGTGCCGCAGTTGCCGTGCGAACTGCCGCAGCCGGGCGTCCCCTGCTCCAGCACGCGGACCGAGGCGCCGGCCCGCAACAGGTAATAGGCACTGGCGAGGCCGATCACGCCGCCGCCGAGGATCAGAACATCACTGCGCGAAGCATCCATACGGGCTATTGTAGCGGCGCGAGGCTGCTCCCCCGCCGGCCTCGTATCCGGGGGTAGGCATGGACATGCAGCTGGGCGTGGCGCGCCGGTACCTGCGGCTGGGCCTCGCCATGGGATTGGGCTTATGCAGTGCCGGCCTCGCCGCGGCCGCCGGCCACCCGGCGCAGGCGCGCGACCTGTACGCCGAGCTGCAGCCGCTGAAGTCCGACCTGCAGCGCTACCAGCACCTGGCCGACGCCATCCCGCGCCTGGAACACGACGACCGCATCATGCCGCTGCAGCTGCTGGCCGCGGTCGAGGACGAGCTGGGGCTGTACGACGAAGCGATCCGCGACTTCCCGTTCGACAACCGGGTGAGCTACGAAGGCGAGCTGCCGCAGCCGGAGCAATGGCGCGCGGACGATGCCGCCGAGGTCATCGCGAAGCTCGCCGCGGACCGGCGCATCGTGATGATCAACGAGGCCCACCACGACGGCCACACCCGCGTGCTCACCCTGGCCCTGCTGCCGCGCCTGCGCGCCGCGGGCTTCACTCATTTCGCCGCCGAGGCGCTGCACGACGGCGATCCCGAGCTGGCCAGGCGCGGTTACCCGATTCCCGCCAGCGGCAGCCAGTACCTGCACGAACCGCTGTACGGCGAGATCGTGCGGCAGGCGCTGAAGCTGGGCTTCGTGGTGGTGTCCTACGAGTCGGACGCCAACACCGCGGGCGAACGCGAAAGCGGCCAGGCGCGCCAGCTGTATCGCAAGGTATTCGCGGCCGACCCCAAGGCCAGGCTGTTCATCCATGCCGGCTACGCGCATATCGACAAGGCGCCCGGCAATCTCGGCGCCGGCGTGCAGCCGATGGCGATGCAGCTGAAGCAGCTGACCGGCCTCGATCCGCTCAGCATCGACCAGACCCGCTGGCGCGATATCGGCGTGAAGCTGGACAACGATCCGTATCGCCAGCTGCTCGCGCTCTACAAACCCGAGCGCGCGGTGGTGCTGGTGCGCCGCGACGACGGCAGCGCCTGGAGCGCCGACCGCACGCGCCACGACGTCGACGTGATCCTGCCGCCGCCCGGTCACCAGCGCCGGCCGCGCTGGCTCACCCTGGACGGCAAGCGCAGTTCGCGCCTGATCACCACCGACCTGTGCGCGGGGCATATCCCCTGCGTGGTGGAAGCGCGCCATGCGGACGAGAACGACGACGCGATCCCCGCCGACCGCTTCGCCTTCCTCGCCGCGGACGGGATGAGTTCGCTTTATCTGTATCCGGGCAAGTACGTGCTGCGCGCCGCGGATGCGCAGGGCCGCACGCTGGCGGAGCGCAGGCTGGAGGTCGCTCCCTGACAGGGTTTGTTGCAGTGCTTTTGCATTTTTCGTTTCGGTGCAACTAGCTTTCACGCATCAAGGGGGAACGGATTCATGCCATCGAGTCACCGGGTTTCGCGCATGGCCGCGGCCATCTGCTGTGCGTTCGGACTGCTGTACGGCGGCGCGGCGCGCGCCAGCGACATCGACCCTTCCACGCTCGCCTTGCTGCGCGAGCTCAAGCCGCTCACCGACGACCTGGCGCGCTACCGCTATCTGCTGGTGGCCATGCACAAGCTGCCGCTGAACCAGCGCCTGGTGGCCAAGCAGCTGCTGGCCACCACCGAAAGCGAGCTGGGCCTGTACAGCCAGGCGCTGCGCGATTTCCCCATCGACAGCCGCAAGGTCTACAGCGATCCGCTGCCCGCGATCGGCGACTGGCAGGCGGTGGATGCCGCCACGGCGATCACCCGCCTCGCCACGGGGCGCCGGCTGGTGCTGATCAACGAGGCGCACCACGACCCGCACACGCGCGAGCTCACCCTGGCCCTGCTGCCGCGCCTGAAGGCCGCCGGCTTCACCCACTTCGCGGTGGAGGCGCTGGGCGACGACGACACCGAACTGGCCAGGCGCGGCTATCCGCTGACGAACAGCGGCAGCGAATACCTGCACGAGCCGCTGTACGGCGAGCTGGTACGCCGCGCGCTGCAACTGGGCTTCGTGGTGGTGCCGTACGAATCGGACAACTCCTCCACCGCCGGGCGCGAAACCGGCCAGGCCAAGAACCTCTACAAGCGCGTGCTCGCCGACCATCCGCAGGCGCGCCTGTTCGTGCATGCCGGCTACGCGCATATCGACAAGGCCAAGGGCCGGCTGGGCTGGGCCGCGCCGATGGCGGCCGAGCTGGCGCGCTTGAGCGGCATCGAGCCGCTGTCGATCGACCAGACGCAGTTCCGCGAAGCCAATCCGCGCGTGCCGCATGCGGCTTATGACCAGCTGGTGGCGGCCTTCCATCCCACCGTGCCGATCGTGCTGGAGCGCAAGCCCGAAGCCGGCGCGACCGGCGCGGCGGCCTGGAGTTCGGATCCGACGCTGCACGACGTGTCGGTGATCCTGCCGCCCGACGGCAACGCCCCGAAGGACGCCAAGGCCGTGCCCGGCTGGTACACGCTGGACGGTGCGCTGATTCCCGCCAAGCCCCCGGGTGAAGACGAAAAGCGCCCCGACTGGCTGGGGCTGGGCGGGCAGCGGCTGCCGCTGGCCGTCGACGGCGGCCTGTGCAAGGAGAAATTCCCCTGCCTGGTGGAGGCGTTCTACGCGAAAGAACCCGACACGGCCGTGGCCGCGGACCGCTTCGCCTTCCTGGACGCCGACGCGCAGAGCGCGCTCTACCTGTTCCCCGGCGACTACCGGGTGCGCGTACGCGATGCGGACGGCAAGGTGCTGGAGGAGCGGGCCGTCACCGTCGCCAGAACGCCGGTGAAGTGAGCGGCGATCTCAATCGCTGTCGAGCCTCAGATCAATCCTCAAGACTTCCATCCAACTTATTGATTTGCTAGCCTCGCGCCGTCGCTCGCCAGGGAATTCCGATGCGCCAGGCCAACGCCGCCCCGACCACCTGCCCGCCGCTCGCGCTGCGGCATGCGGCGCTGGCCGTGGTGCTGCTGGCGCTGGCGGCCTGCTCCAGCGCGCCGCGCCGGCCGCAGCCCACCTATAAGGAATCGCGCTCCGCGCTGGCCAATCTGCCGGCGCGCGCGCCGGACGGCGCCGCGGGCACGGCCAACGACGTGCTGTTCCGCGCCATCGCCCTGGTCGGCACGCCGTACCGCTGGGGCGGCAATACGCCGGACGGCGGCTTCGACTGCAGCGGCCTGGTCGACTACATCTATCGCCAGGCGGCCGGCCTGCAGCTGCCGCGCACCTCGCGCGAGATGTCGGCCATGAGCGGCCACCGGGTCGGCACCATGACCGACCTGATGAGCGGCGACCTGGTGTTCTTCGGCAGCGGCAGCGGCATCAGCCACGTCGGCGTCTACGTCGGCAAGGGGCGCTTCGTGCATGCGCCCAACAGCGGCGGCACGGTGCGGCTGGACGATATCGACGGTCCGTACTGGAAGGACCATTTCGCCTTCGGCAAACGGCTGCTGGATTGAAGCGGGGAACGGGGAACAGGGAACTTATGGGGTGATACGAGGCTGAAGGCCGCGCTCTCCCTCATGCTCCCCGCTCCTCGCTCCTCGCTCCTCGCTCCCCGTTCCCCGTTCCCCGCTCCCCGCTCCCCCGTCCCGACTATCGCTCCGATTGAAAAATTCAATTGTACACAATTGAATTTTGCGCCTAAGGTTCGCCCCATGAAGACCGCCAAGCCCTCCACCAGCCCGGACATCCTGCTGCTCGACCAGCAGCTCTGCTTCGCGCTCTACGCCGCCTCGCGCGCCGTGACCGCGGCGTACCGCCCGCTGCTGGAGTCGCTGGACCTCACCTATCCGCAGTACCTGACCATGCTGGTGCTGTGGGAGCAGGACGGCGTGACGGTGCGCGAACTGGGCCGCCGCCTGCAGCTGGACTCCGGCACGCTCACCCCGCTGCTCAAGCGCCTGCAGCAGGCCGGCCTGGTCTCGCGCGAGCGCCGCAGCAGCGACGAGCGCGAAGTGGAAATCCGCCTGACCCCGGCCGGCCGCGAGCTGCGCGCGTCGGCCGAATCGGTCCCCGCCTGTCTGGCGGCCCGGCTCTGCATGGAGCCCGACGACATGCGCCGCCTGCGCGACGAGTTGCGAGAACTCGCCGCGCGGGTACTGAGCACCGACGCCTGACCTTACCCATCACCCACCCCGCACCACATCACACCCACCGAGGAAACGATCATGAGCAACGGCACTGTCAGCAAGATCCTCTACACCGCCACCGCCACCGCCCACGGCGGCCGCGAAGGCCACATCAAGAGCAGCGATGGCGTGCTCGATTTCGACCTGAAGGTGCCGAAGGAACTCGGCGGCCCGGGCGGCCACGGCAGCAACCCGGAACAGCTGTTCGCCGCCGGCTATGCGGCCTGCTTCGAAGGCGCGGTGCGCTATGTGGCGCGCGAGCAGAAGGTGGCGCTGAAGGATGCCTCGGTCACCGCCCAGGTCGGCATCGGCCCGCGCGAGCCGACCGGCTTCGGCATCGCCGTGAAGCTGGAAGTGAGCCTGCCGGGCATCGACCGCGAGGTGGCGCAGAAGCTGATCGATACCGCGCACAGCGACATCTGCCCCTACTCGCATGCCACCCGCGGCAATGTGGACGTGCAGATCACCCTGGCGGCCTGATCGCTCCACCGCCAGGCGAAAAAAAACGGCGCCCCAGGGCGCCGTTTTTCATGCCGTCGCGAACGAAGCGCTCAGTGCGCCTCGGCGCCCGGCGGATGCGCGTGGCCGTGCTGGATTTCTTCCTCGCTGCCATCGCGCACTTCGTTGACGGTGACGTCGAAGTGCAGCGTCTTGCCGGCCATCGGATGGTTGAGGTCCACGTCGACCGCGCTCATGCCCACCTTGTGCACCACCACCACGCGGTGGCCGCCCTGCTTCAGCGCCAGCACGGTGGTGTCGCCGGCCTTCAGCTTCTGGCCGTTCTGGAAGTACTTCTTGGGCACGCGCTGGATCTGGCCTTCCTGGCGCACGCCGTAGCCTTCCTCCGGCGCCACTTCCACCTGCAGCTGGGCGCCGGCCTCGTGGCCGTCGAGCGCCTTCTCCAGGCCGGGGATCAGCTGGCCATGGCCCAGCAGCACCCATAGCGGCTCGTTGCGATCGAGCGAGCTTTCCACTTTCTCGCCGTCCACCGTCAAGGTGTAGTGGAGCGAGATGACCTTGTCCTTGCCAGCCTTCATTGCCTGTCTCGTGATGTGCGAAAGGCGGGCATTCTAGCAGAGGCCTTGAGCCCCTCTCCCTTCGGGTCGCCGGAGGGAGAAGGGTCCGCTAGCTAGCGCTCTCCGAACCCCACGCCATGCTTTTCCGGCCCCAGCCACACCAGCAAAGCCAGGATCAGCGCAATCCCGGCGATCCACGCGCCCATGGCGAAGGCCAGGTCGCCGCCGCGCCACTCGGCGATCAGGTTCTGCGCATTGGCCGTATAAGCCGCCAGCAGATTGCCCAGCTGGTAAGCCACCCCGGGCAGGGTGCCGCGCACGGCGTCGGGCGACAGCTCGTTCAGATGGGTCGGCACCACGCCCCAGGCGCCCTGCACCATCACCTGGATCAGGAAGGCGCCGACCGACAGCCACAGCATCGAGCCGCCGTACATCCATAGCGGAATCACCGGAATGGCCAGCAATGCCGCGGTCATCATGGTGCGCCGCCGCCCGTAGCGTTCCGACAGGCCGCCGAAGAACAGGCCGCCGAACATGGCGCCGAGATTGAGCATGGCCACCAGCAGGAAGGCCGCGCCGGAGCCGGTCGGCAGGTGCAGCACCTCTTCCTCGAAGGTGTGGTACAGGTCCTGCGAGCCATGGCTGAACATGTTGAACGCGGCCATCAGCAGGGTGAGGTAGAAGGCCAGCTTCCAGTGGCCGCGCATCTGCTCGAACAGGCCGCGCCTGGCGCGCTCCCCGCGCCCCGCTTCCCACACCGGCGATTCCGGCACGCTGGCGCGGATGTACACCACCAGCAGCGCCGGCGCGGCGCCGACGATGAACAGTCCGCGCCAGCCGATGTGATCCACCAGCAGCCAGTTCACCAGCGCGCCGAGAAAGAAGCCGCACGGATACCCGCTCTGCAGCAGCCCCGAGACCAACCCGCGCGTACGCGCCGGAATGCTCTCCATCGCCAGCGACGCGCCCAGGCCCCATTCGCCGCCCATCGCCACGCCGAACAGAAAGCGCAGCGCCAGGAATACGGTGAGCGTAGGCGCGAACGCGGTTGCCAGTTCGAACAGCGAGAACAGCACCACGTCGATCATCAGCACCGGCCGCCGTCCGTAGCGGTCGGCCAGCCGTCCGAACAGGAAGGCGCCGAGCGGCCGCGCCGCCAGGGTGAGGAACAGGCCGTACAGCACCTGCGCCTTGTCGGCGTGGAATTCCTTGGAGACCGCCACGATCACGAAGGTCAGCAGGAAGTAGTCGAACGCATCCAGCGTCCAGCCCAGGAAACTCGCCAGCACGGTGTGGCGCTGCGTGGAATTCAGTTCGCGCAAGGGCTCGAACAGGCGCATGGAAGCTCCATCGATGGCGGCGAGTGGCGCCACAAGACACCAATGCGCTCCCCGGTGCAAGACCGCTCCCGCCCGGTACGGAACATTCACGCCATGCCAATGGAATCGCTGCAGGGCGGAGGCTAGTCTGCGGGACCCGGAATTTTTTGCGGACCGATGGATTCCCTCTCGCACCGAGACATCGCCGCCTGCTACGACAGCCGTTTCCAGCGCGGCTACGTGCGCGGCAAGCTCGCTTCCGATCCGGTCTATGCGGCCACCGCGCAGGCCATCGGCGGCAGTGCCCTGCCCCTGCTCGACATCGGCTGCGGCATCGGCCTGCTCGGCCTGTACCTGCATGCGCGCGGCATGCTGCCGCGCTACCTGGGCCTGGACCGCGACGAGCGCAAGATCGCCGAAGGCCGCGCCGCGGTACGCCGCGCGGGGCTGCAGAACGCGATCGAGCTGCGGACCTCGGACGCCGCTGCGCTGCCCGAACTGCGCGGCCACGTGGCGCTGCTGGACATGCTGCATTACCTGCCGCGCGAGGCGCAGGCCGCGCTGCTGCAGGCGGCGATCGGCCGGCTCGCTCTCGGCGGCGCGCTGGTCATCCGCAGCGTGCTGCGCGACCGCAGCTGGCGTTTCCACGCCACGCGGGCCGAG
Organism: Dyella marensis; assembly: GCF_049532885.1. Taxonomy (NCBI): domain Bacteria; kingdom Pseudomonadati; phylum Pseudomonadota; class Gammaproteobacteria; order Lysobacterales; family Rhodanobacteraceae; genus Dyella; species Dyella marensis. The sequence goes on along the minus strand of NZ_CP064029.1, from coordinate 1,347,486 downwards.
GAATTGTGGTTGCGCGTAAGCGGGCTGATCCGCGGTGGTGCCCAGCACTATCCCTCCTCAGAGGAGCTGCGCCAGCCGCTGGAAGCCGCCGGGCTGGCGGTTTCCGTGAGTCCCCTGTTCGGCTACACCCCGTTCAACAGCTACCTGCTGGTGGCCCGCCGGCCCGGTCAGGCAGCGGCGTAACAATTCGGTTATACTCGGCGGCGCGGCAACCGCCGCCCTCCCCTACTGAACACTGCAACGCGGTTCGCAAGACGCTCCGGGTTGCGCCTCTGGAGCATCCATACATGTCTTTCGAATCGCTGGGCCTCGCGCCCGCGTTGCTGCGTGCGCTTGCCGAACAAGGCTACGCCAACCCCACCCCCATCCAGGCCGGCGCCATTCCGGTGGTGCTGGAAGGCCACGACCTGCTTGCCGCCGCGCAGACCGGCACCGGCAAGACCGCCGCGTTCGCGCTGCCGCTGCTGCACAAGCTGTCCTCGGCCCGCCCGGCCACCACGCGCCGTCCGCATGCGCTGGTGCTCACCCCCACCCGCGAGCTGGCCGCCCAGGTCAACGACAACCTGCGCGACTACGGCCGCCACCTGCGGGTGAGCAGCACCACCATCTTCGGCGGCGTCAGCATGGGCCCGCAGATGCAGGCGCTGCGCCGCGGCGTCGACGTGGTGATTGCCACGCCGGGCCGCCTGATCGACCACATGCAGCAGCGCAGCGTCGACCTTTCCGGCATCGACACGCTGATCCTGGACGAAGCCGATCGCATGCTCGACATGGGCTTCCTGCCGGCGCTCAAGCGCATCCTCGCGGCGCTGCCCAGGCAGCGCCAGACCCTGCTGTTCTCGGCCACCTTCGCGCCGCCGATCAAGGCGCTGGCGATGCAGTTCATGCACGAGCCGCGCGAGGTGTCGGTGACGCCGCCCAATACCGTGGCCACCACGGTAAGCCACCACGTGCATCCGGTGGACGCCGCGCGCAAGCGCGACCTGCTGCTGCACGTGCTGGCCCAGGACAGCCGCCGCCAGACCCTGGTGTTCAGCCGCACCAAGCACGGCGCCGACAAGCTGGTGCGCTACCTGGAAGCCGCCGGCCTGCGCGCCGCCGCCATCCACGGCAACAAGAGCCAGAACGCGCGCACCCGCGCGCTCAGCGATTTCAAGACCGGCCGCATCACCGTGCTGGTGGCCACCGATATCGCCGCGCGCGGCATCGACATCGACCAGCTGCCGATCGTGATCAACTTCGACCTGCCGATGGTGGCCGAGGACTACGTGCACCGCATCGGCCGCACCGGCCGCGCGGGCGCCGACGGCCTGGCCGTGTCGCTGGTGAGCCACGACGAATCCGGCCTGCTGCGCGACATCCGCCGCCTGCTCAAGCAGGAAATCGCCATCACCGACGTGGCCGGCTTCGAACCCTCGCAGCCGCTGCGCCTGGATGCCGGCGCGCCGCGCCCGGTGCAGGGCCAGCGCCAGCCGCAGGGCCAGCGCCAGCAGCGTCCGTCGCGGCCGGCGCCGTCGCATCGTCCGCACGGACATGCGCAGCAAGGCAGCGCCGAGCGCGCCAGCGACGGCAACCACAAGCGCCGCCGCCGCCGTCGTCCCGCCGCAAAGGCCTGAGCAACGCGAAAGCACGGCGCAGGTTGGGGTGAGCCGCAGGCGAACCCCAACACGACCGCGCTCCTGCGTTTCGCGCTGTTGGGGTTCGCCTGCGGCTCACCCCAACCTACCCTCTGGGATGGATCAGCGCCGTGAGCACGTGGTCCTCCCACTCGCCGCCGATGCACAGATAGCGCTTCGCATAACCCTCGCGCTCGAAGCCCAGCCGCTCCAGCAGGCGCCCGCTGCGTTCGTTGCGCGGCATGTAGTTCGCCATCACGCGATGCAGCCCCAGCGGACCGAACGCCCAGGCCAGCCCGCTTTCCAGCGCTTCGCGCATCAGGCCCTGCCCCTGCCAGCGCTGCGCCACGGCGTAGCCGAGATGGCAGGCCTGGAACACGCCGCGCACCAGGTTGGCGAGATTGAACGTGCCGATCACTTCGCGCTCGTCGTGGCCGAGCACCAGGAAGGCGTAGCCGCGGTCGAGCCGGATCGCTTCGCGCCAGTCCGCGATGGTCTGCGCGCTATGGCCCAGCGTGTAGTAGCGCTCCTCGCGCAGCGGTTCCCACGGCGCCAGGTGCGCGCGGTTCTCCATGCGGAAACGCCACAGCGCGGCCGCATCCGCTTCGCTGGCGTGGCGGATGCGCGTGCGCGGCGTCAGCAGGATGGTCATGCCTCCAGCGCCCGCGCGTGGTGGCGCAGGTGGTCCTCGATCAGGCTGGCGATGAACCAGTAACTGTGGTCGTAGCCGGCGTGGCGGCGCAGCTGCAGCGCCTGGCCGGATTCGGCGCAGGCCTGGTCGAATAGTTCCGGGCGCAATTGCTCGGCCAGGAATTTATCCGCCTCGCCCTGGTCGATCAGGATCTCGCCGCCGAACGTGCGTTCGCGCACCAGCTCGCAGGCGTCGTACGCCGCCCACGCGGCGGGGTCTGCGCCGAGATAGCGCGGCAGCGCCTTGCGCCCCCACGGCACCTGGGTGGGCGCGACGATCGGCGCGAACGCCGACACCGAGCGATAGCGCTCGGGATGCTTCAGTGCGATGGTCAGCGCGCCATGCCCGCCCATCGAATGGCCGCAGATGCCGCTGCGTTCCAGCTCCACCGGAAAGTGCCGCGCCAGCAGCGCGGGCAGTTCGTCCGCCACATAGCTGTGCATGCGGAAGCGCGAGGACCACGGCGCCTGCGTGGCATCCACGTAGAAGCCTGCGCCTTCGCCGAACTCCCAGTCGCCGGTGGCGCCTTCGATGCCGGTATCGCGCGGGCTGGTATCCGGCATCACCAGCATCAGGCCCAGCTCCGCCGCGACGCGCTGCGCGCCGGCCTTGATGGTGGCGGTCTCCTCGGTGCAGGTCAGGCCGGCCAGGAAGTACAGCACCGGGCAGGCGCGCAAGGCGGCCTGCGGCGGCTGGTATACCGCGAAGCGCATCGGGCCGCCGCAGCTTGCCGACGAATGGCGGTAGAAGCCCTGTATGCCGTTGAAGCTGCGGTGTTCGGTAACGGTTTCGATCTCGGACATACGTCTTCCTTCATCCATCGCGTCGCGGCCACGCATGATAAGCAGAAGCCGCTCTCCCGCCGGCCTGATCAGAGTCGAATCTCAGCCGGGCGTCCTAGGCTCGTCATTCCGGCGCAGGCTGCAATGACGGGAAAAAACGGTACGGCGGAGTGCGGCGCCCCGCTCCGCCCGCACCCTCATCCGCCTGCCGGCACCTTCTCCCAATGGGAGAAGGGTTAGCCCCTGGGGCCTGAGGGCGGGGATTTCGGCGCCAAATCTGCACGGAATGGGCTTTTTGACCCTACATCCCGCAGCTCAGGCCAGCCAGGCTGCTACAATGCCTGCATTCTCACGCACGCGCGCCGCGCCTGCCCTGTCGAGGTTCCCCATGTCCTCCCCGTCCTCCGAATCCCAGCCGGCGGCCGCCGGCTTCGCTGCGCTCGCGCTCAAGCCGGAAGTGCTCAAGGCGCTGTCCGACGTCGGCTACGAGTCGCCGTCGCCGATCCAGGCCGCCACCATTCCGCCGCTGCTGGAAGGCCGCGACGTGCTGGGCCAGGCGCAGACCGGCACCGGCAAGACCGCCGCATTCGCGCTGCCGATCCTGTCGCGCATCGAACTCAAGCCCGGCAAGCCGCAGGCGCTGGTGCTGGCGCCCACGCGCGAGCTGGCCATCCAGGTGGCCGAAGCGTTCCAGCGCTATGCCGCGCACATGCCCGGCCTGCAGGTGCTGCCGATCTACGGCGGCCAGAGCTACGGCCCGCAGCTGCACGCGCTCAAGCGCGGCGTGCAGGTCGTGGTGGGCACGCCCGGCCGCGTCATCGACCATCTGGAACGCGGCACGCTGGACCTCTCCGAGCTCAGCTACCTGGTGCTGGACGAAGCCGACGAAATGCTGCGCATGGGCTTCATCGACGACGTCGAGAAGGTGCTCGAAGCCACCCCGCCGGAGCGCCGCGTGGCGCTGTTCTCGGCGACCATGCCGCCGCCGATCCGCAAGATCGCGCAGCGCCACCTGAAGGACCCGGTCGAGGTCACCATCAAGGCGGCCACCACCACCAATACCAATATCCGCCAGCGCTACTGGTTCGTCAGCGGCCTGCACAAGCTGGACGCGATGACGCGCATCCTCGAGGCCGAGCCGTTCGACGCGATGATCATCTTCGCGCGCACCAAGCAGGCCACCGAGGAACTGGCCGAGAAGCTGCAGGCGCGCGGTTTCGCCGCCGCCGCCATCAACGGCGACATCGCCCAGGCGCAGCGCGAGCGCGTGATCCAGCAGCTGAAGGAAGGCAAGCTCGACGTGCTCGTCGCCACCGACGTGGCCGCGCGCGGCCTGGACGTGGAGCGCATCAGCCACGTGCTGAACTACGACATCCCGTACGACACCGAAAGCTACGTGCACCGCGTCGGCCGCACCGGCCGCGCCGGGCGCAGCGGCGAGGCGATCCTGTTCGTCACGCCGCGCGAGAAGGGCATGCTGCGCGCGATCGAGCGCGCCACGCGCCAGCCGATCGAGGAAATGCGCCTGCCCACCGTCGAGGCGGTGAACGACGTGCGCATCGCCAAGTTCAAGCAGCGCATCAGCGACACGCTGGCGGTGGGCGAGCTGGGCATGTTCCAGCAGCTGATCGAGCAGTACGAGCAGGAGCACAACATCCCCGCGATCGAGATCGCCGCCGCGCTGGCGCGCATCGCCCAGGGCGACCAGCCGCTGCTGCTCAGCCCGCCGCCGAAGCGCGAGCAGGCGCCGCGCGAACAGGGCTTTCGAGAGCAGGGCTTTCGCGAGCAGTCCCCGCGCGAGCAGCGTGAACACCGCGAGGACCGCCACGGCGGCGAGCGCGAGCGCGCACCTCGCCAGCAGCGCGAACGCGACGGCGCGCCGCGCGAATTCGGCACGCGCCCCGTGCGCGCGCACCAGACCGAGCAGGGCAAGCGCACCTACCGCGTGGAAGTCGGCCACGAGCACGGCGTGAAGCCGGGCAACATCATCGGCGCCATCGCCAACGAGGCGGGCCTGGAAAGCCAGCACATCGGCCGCCTCAGCATCCGCAGCGAATACAGCCTGATCGACCTGCCCGACGGCATGCCCAAGGAAGTGTTCGAGCACCTGAAGAAGGTGTGGGTGGCGCAGCAGCAGCTGCGCATCCGCGAATGGGACGGCGACGACAGCGGCGCGGGCGAGGCCCCGCCGCGCCGTGCCGGCGGCGGTGGCGGTTATCGTCCGGGCGGCTTCAAGGGCGGCCAGGGCGGCCCCGGCGGCAAGCGCCCGGGCGGCGGCAAGCCGTTCAAGAAGCGCTGACTCTTCGGGCGTTGCGCATCGTTTCGCATGGGCGACCTTGGCTGCCCATCGTTTCACTTGAGCAACGCTTAGTCCGAATCGGCACGGCTACCGCCTGCCGACAGCGCCCATACTCTAGGACGGTCCCCCAGAGACCGTCCCCATGACCGCCCTCCCCAGCCTCTACATCTCCCACGGCTCGCCGATGACCGCCCTGCATCCGGGCCAGGTCGGCGAGCGCCTGGCCGAGCTGGCCCAGGCCATGCCGCGCCCGCGCGCCATCGTGATCGCCTCCGCCCACTGGCTGGCGCGCCAGCCCACCGTGGGCGGCGCGGCGCGGCCGGAAACCGTGCACGACTTCCATGGCTTCCCGCGCGAACTGTACGAACTGCGCTACCCCGCGCCGGGCGATCCGGCACTGGCCGCGCGCGCGGTGGAGCTGCTGGACCGCGCCGGCCTGCCTTCCATGCTCGACCCGCGCGAGGGCCTGGACCACGGCGCCTGGGTGCCGCTGCGCCTGCTCTATCCGAAGGCCGATATCCCGGTGGTGCCGCTGTCGATCCAGCCGCAGCTGGGGCCGCGCCACCAGTACGAGGTCGGCCGCGCGCTGGCGCCGCTGCGCGAAGAAGGCGTGCTGGTGATCGGCTCCGGCAGCATCACCCACAACCTGCACGATTTCCGCGCCGGTTTCAGCGAAGACAACGAAGCGCCTTACGTGCGCCCGTTCATCGGCTGGATCGAAGAAAAGCTCGCCGCCGGCGACGTCGACGCCCTGCTCGACTACCGCCGCCAGGCACCGTTCGCCGAACGCGCGCATCCCACCGACGAACACCTGCAGCCGCTGTTCCTGGCGCTCGGCGCCGCCGGTGCCGATGCCCGCGCCGAACGCATCGACGCGGGTATCGACCTGGGCTTCCTGGCGATGGATATCTACCGCTTCAGCGCACGATGATGGTGCCCACCATGTGCGGGTGGATCGAGCAGAAGTAGGCGTAGGTGCCGGGCTTGTCGAACACCGTCGCATAGGTCTCGTCGGTATCCATCGCCTTCGACGAGGCGAAGCGGTTGCCGGCGCTGACCACGATGTGCGGCTCGTCGTCGCGGTTGGTCCACACCACGCGCGTGCCCGCGCTCACCGTCAGCGCCTCCGGCACGAAGGCGAAATGCTTGATCTCGACCTTGGCCTGTGCCGGCTTGCCGGCGGCAGCCGCGGAACCCGCGCCCAGCGCCGCCACGCCCAGCGCCAGCGCCCGCCACCATGCGCGCGCGCCGCTCATGCCAGCACCTCCTCGGTCACCGCCAGCGCCTGCTTGCCGCGCACGTGGCTCACCTCACGCACGCCCAGGTACGTCTGCAGCGAGCCGGGCGCGATGTCTTTCAACGGCCCCGGTGCGTCGGCCTTGCCCGGCGCCGGTTGCGGATACGCGGTGGAGCGCGCGGTGTAGAAGGTGATCTTGCCTTCCACCTTCTGCTGGATCTGGTGGATGTGCCCGTTGAGCACGCTGACCGAACCGAAGCGGCGCAGGTAAGTCATGGCTTCGGCGCTGTCGTCGGTGCCCCAGCCCCATTGCGGATACACCGTCCACATCGGCATGTGCGCGAACACCACCACCGGCGTTTCCGCCGACAGGCCGGCCAGGTCTTGCTTCAGCCAGGCCAGCTGGTCCGCGCCCAGCGAACCGAAGCCGCCGGCCTTGAGGTTCAGCACATTGATCAGCCCGACGAAATGCACGCCGCGGTGGTCGAAGCTGTACCAGCCGCCGGACTGCTGGCGCTGGCCGAAGCGGCGGAAGAATTCCGCGCCGTTGTCGCCGATCACGTCGTGCTCGCCGGGCACGTAGAAGGTGTGCGGCGCCTTCGCTTCCTGCATCAGGCCGGACAGCGTGTCGAATTCCTCCGGCTTGGACAGGTGGGTGAGGTCGCCGGTATGCAGCAGGAAATCCGGCCTGGTCGAGCGTGCGTTGATCTTGGCCAGCGAGGCGCGCAGCGTGGCGGCCACGTCGGGGTTCGGTTCCTTGTGGAAGCCGATATGCGAATCGCTGATCTGCACGAAGCTGAAGCTGGCATCGGCCGCCTCGCCGCCGGCCAGGCCGTCCAGGGCATGCGCCTGCAGCACCCCGCCCTTCATCAGCCACAAGGTGCCGGCTCCGGCCCAGGCCATGCACTGCAGGAACTGGCGGCGGCCGTGCACCGCCTGGTCGTCTTGTTTGTCGTCGTGGTCTCGCATGGTGCGCTCCGAATGGACGGCCGGCTGGCCTGGTGGCCGGCATCGACACGACCCCGGCGATTCGCAATACCGGCGGCACGGGCGGCCTATTCCCGCTTTTCGGCGACGGGAATAAAGTCGCGCGCAGCCAGGTATAAGCCCCCATGACCACCGATGCGCCCCTGCCGCCGCACCGCGCCGAAGCCGCCGCCAACGCGCGCTTCCAGGCCCTGGTGCTGCCGTACCTGGACGCCGCCTACAACCTCGCCCACTGGCTGACCCGCAACGACGCCGATGCGCAAGACGTGGTGCAGGAAGCGATGGTGCGGGCGCTGCGCTATTTCGGCAGCTTCCACGGCGCCGATGCGCGGGTGTGGCTGCTGGCGATCGTGCGCAACACCTTCTACACGCTGCGCGCCAGGCACGCGCCGGAGCTTGCGCGCGATCCGCTGGACGATGACCACCATCCGCTGGTCGACCCCGGCCCGTCGCCGGAAAGCGTGGCCCTGCTGGCGGTGGACGTGGGCGCCCTGCAGGAAGCGCTGGCGCGCCTGCCGGAAACCTGGCGCGAGGTGCTGGTGCTGCGGGAGTTGGAAGAGTGTTCGTACAAGGAAATCGCCGCCATCACCGGCCACAAGATGGGCACGGTGATGTCGCGGCTGGCGCGGGCGCGCGAGAAACTGCGCGAAGAACTCACGCATCGACCGAAAGAGGGGCGCCGCCATGACCTGCGATGAGTCGCGCCTGCTGCTGCACGCTTATCTCGACGACGAACTGGACGCCGCGCAAAGCTTGGACATGGAACGCCACGTCGCCGCCTGCCCCGCCTGTGCCGCCGCGCAGCGCGAGCACGAGCGCCTGCGCAAGGCGCTGGCCCAGCCCGAGCTGTACCGCCGCGCGCCGGAGGCGCTGCGGCGCCAGTGGGAGGCGCCGCCCGCCGTCGCCGCCACGCCGCGCCGCCGCCGCCCGCTGGCCCTGGCTGCCGCGGCCGGCTTTGCCGGCGCCCTGCTGCTGTCGGCGCCGGCCTGGCTGTGGCTGGCGCGGCCCGGTGCGGCGCCGGCCGCGCTGGTCGACGAGGCGATCTCCGGCCATCTGCGCTCGCTGCAGCCGCAGCACCTGATGGACGTGGTCTCCACCGACCAGCACACGGTCAAGCCCTGGTTCGAGGGCAAGCTGGATTTCGCGCCGCGGGTGAAGGAACTGGCCGGGGAAGGCTTCCCGCTGGCCGGCGGACGGCTGGATGCGATCGGCGGACGCAGCGTCGCGGCCCTGGTGTATCGCCGCCGCATGCACGCGATCAACCTGTACCAGTGGCCGGCGGACGGCGCGGATACTCCGCAGTCGATCGCGCAGCGGCACGGCTATACGGTGATCGACTGGCGCCAGGGCGGCATGCGCTTCCTGGCGGTGTCGGACCTCAACGAAGGTGAGCTGAAGCAGTTCGCGCTGGCGTTCGATAACACGGCGCATTGAATCGTCAGTGCGCCGCGCCGGCTCATGCCGTCCGCGGCTCCGCCCAGTCCGCCAGCGTCAGCGGCGCCAGCCCATACGCCGCCCGTGCCTTGTCGCACTGCGCGCTGGGCGTGCCGAACTCCCACGCCGGAATCACCTCCCGGCACACCGACGGCCGCTGCGTGTAGATACCGCAATGCACCGCTTCGCCCACCGCGCCCTGCAGCGCCACGCAATGCGGCTGGCGCGCCTGGGTGCCGCGCATGGCCAGGCGGTGCGGGTCGATCTGCTCGGTCAGTTCGGACGGCACCGCGCCGCCCATGAAGGACTCGGCCTCGGACCAGTGGAAAGCCACGCGGAAGTGGGCACAGCAGGCGCCGCAGCGCTGGCACGGATGGCTCATCGCGGTTGACCGAAGCGCACCCCCTGGCGCGCGGCGGCGGGATTGTGCACGGGCCTGCTGGCCCGGGGGAATATGACGTAGGTTGGGGTGAGCGCCAGCGAACCCCAACGCTGCGATCGCCTGCGGGGTCTGTTGGGGTTCGCCTTCGGCTCACCCCAACCTATGGCTCGCTCCCAGCCCTCAGGGCTCGCCGGCGAAGGTGTTGCAGGCGCCGACCTTGCCGCTCTCGAAACCGGTGCGGAACCACTTCACGCGCTGGGCCGAGGTGCCGTGGGTGAAGGAGTCCGGTACCACGCGGCCGCGCGCCTGCTGCTGCAGGGCGTCGTCGCCGATCTTGCTGGCCGCGTTGAGCGCCGATTCGATATCGCCCGCCTGCAGCCAGTGCAGGCGTTCCTGGCTGTGATACGCCCACACGCCGGCGAAGCAGTCGGCCTGCAGTTCCTGGCGTACCGACAGGCCGTCCGCGCCTTCCATGCGCGCGCCCTGCCGGCGCGCCTGCTCGGCGCGGTCGAACACGCCCAGCAGGTTCTGCACGTGGTGGCCGACTTCGTGCGCGATCACATAGGCGCGGGCGAAGTCGCCGGCGGCGTGGAAGCGGTCCTGCAGTTCCTGGAAGAAGGCCAGGTCCAGGTACACCTTCTGGTCGCCGGGGCAGTAGAACGGGCCCACCGCGGTGGATGCCGCGCCGCAGGCGGTGTTCACGCCGCCGTTGAACAGCACCAGCCGCGGCTGCGTGTACTGCTTGCCGTTGGCTGCGAAGATGTCGCCCCAGGTCTTCTCGGTGGAACCGAGGATCGCGCTGACGAAGTCCTTCTGCTGCGGATCCACCTGCGCCGGCTGCCCGCTGGGCGCGGCGACCTGGCCGCCGCCCTGGTCCACCTGGCTGAGCAGGGCGGTGGGGTCCTTGAAGAACACCATGCCGAGGATGGCCAGGATCACGATGCCGCCTATACCCAAGCCACGCCCGCCGCCGAAGCGCGGGCCGCCACCACCGCCGCTGTCGACGTCGACGTTCTGACTGCGTTCGCCTTTCTGCCAATCCATGTGAGTGCCTTGTCTGCCGTGGGCTCGCCGCGGACGATAACCCCATGGGCGCGCCCACGCCACGTAGGTTGGGGTGATAACCCCAACAACCGGTGCGGTCAGCGGTGATGTGATGTTGGGGTTCGCTATGCTCACCCCAACCTGCGCCGAGCCTTTTCGAGGAATCCATGTTCCAGCACCTCCCTGCCGTGGTCGTCCTGCTTACCGTGCTGCTCCAGTGCGGCACCGCCTACGCCGTGGGCCGCGCCCGTGCGCTGTACGGCGTGAAGGCGCCCGCCACCAGCGGGCATCCGCTGTTCGAGCGCGCCTTCCGCGTACAGATGAATACGCTGGAATCGACCCTGATGTTCCTGCCCGCGCTGTGGCTGGCCGCCACCTACGGCGCGCCGCTGTGGAGCGGCATCGCCGGGCTGGTGTGGGTGCTCGGGCGCGTGTGGTACGCGGTGGGTTATCTGCGCGATCCGGCCAGGCGCGAAGGCGGCTTCATCGTGGCGGCGGTCGGCCTGCTGGCCGTGCTGGGGATGGGCGCGATCGGCCTGGGCAAGGCGCTGCTGCTGGGCTGAGCCTCAGTCCGCAGGCGTCACGCGCAACCGCTCGATGCGCGCGCCGTCCATCGCCACCACGTCGAAACGCAGCCCTTCGCTGTCCAGGCTGTCGCCTTCGCGCGGCAGCCGGCCCAGCTGCTGCAGCACGTAGCCGGCCAGGGTGGAGAAGCTGCCGTCGCCGCTCAGCGTGCGGTCCAGCAGATGCTCGGCGCGGCGCAGGTCCAGGCTGCCGTCCAGCAGCCAGGCGCCGCTGGTTTCCTGCATGGCGGAAGGGTCGCCGCTGTCCCCGCCGGGGAATTCGCCGGCGATGGTTTCCAGCACGTCGGTGGGCGTGACCAGGCCGAGCACGCTGCCGTATTCGTCCACCACCAGGGCCACCTGCAGCGGCGAGTGGCGGAAGGCGTCGATCAGGCGCAGCACGCTGAGCGACTCCAGCACCGTGAGCGGCTTGCGCACCACCTGTTCGGCCTCGATGCGGCCATGTTCCAGCAGGCTGGCCAGCAGGTCGCGCGCGGAGGCCACGCCGACCAGCTGGTCGAGGTCGTCGCCCGCCACCGGCAGCCACGCATGCGAGGACGCGGTCAGTTCCGCGCGCAGCGTCTCGGCGCTTTCGCGCGGATCGACCCAGTTGATCTCGGTGCGCGGGGTCATGATCGAGCGCACCGGACGATGCGCCAGGTCGAGCACGCCGCGCACCATCGCCAGCTCGTCCTTGCCGAACACGCCCATGCCCGCGTCGGCGGCCGCATCGGCGGCCTTGGGCACGTCTTCCTCTTCCTCGCCGCCGGCGCCGAGCAGGCGCAGCACCGCGCGCGCGGTGCGGTCGCGCAGCTTGCGCGGGCTGCTGAACAGCGCGCGCCGGCGGTTGCGCCGCATGGTCTGGTTGAACACCTCGATCATGATCGAGAAGCCGATCGCGGCGTACAGATAGCCCTTCGGAATGTGGAAGCCCAAGCCTTCCGCGACCAGGCTGAAGCCGATCATCAGCAGGAAGGACAGGCACAGGATCACCACCGTCGGCCGCGCGTTGACGAAGGCGGTGAGCGGCTTGCTGGCGCTGATCATCAGGATCATCGCCACGATCACCGCGATCATCATCACCGACAGCTGGTCGACCATGCCGACCGCGGTGATCACCGAGTCCAGCGAGAACACCGCGTCCAGCACCACGATCTGCGTCACCACCAGCCAGAAGCGGGCATGCGCGCGGTTGCCGCCTTCGTGGCCTTCGCCGCCCTCGAGGCGCTCGTGCAATTCCAGCGTGGCCTTGAACAGCAGGAACAGGCCGCCGACCAGCAGGATGATGTCGCGCCACGACAGCGTGAAGCTCTGCCAGGAGACGATCGGCTCGGTCAGCTTGACCAGCCAGGACATCGCGCCCAGCAGCACCAGCCGCATCGCCAGCGCCAGGCCCAGGCCCATCAGGCGCGCCCGGTCGCGCTGCTGCGGCGGCAGCTTGTCGGCCAGGATCGCGATGAACACGAGGTTGTCGATACCCAGCACGATCTCCAGCACCACCAGGGTGAGGAGACCGGCCCAGGCAGTGGGGTCGGCCAGCCAATCGAATGCGAACATGGGTCGGCGCCTGGACGCCTGCTTCCTCCGTATGAACCTCGCCACTATACAGGCCGTATCCGCAGCGACCATGACGAAGGGCAGGATTGCGCGGCCGCGGCGGCGGCGATTAGCGTGGGCGCGTCGGCAACGGTCAGGGAGATGGGGAAGGGCCAGGCCTGGACTTCGGGCTTGCAGCCACGCCACCCGCACAGGATGAACCCGATGGAAGCTCCCCGCCTCGACTCCGCCTTCACGCCCGCCGCGCCCAGCTTGTGGGCCGCGCTGGGCCTGATCGCGCTGTACTTCCTGCTGCAATACCTGGTGGGCGCGGTGGTGGGGCTGCTGGTCGGGCTGACCGTCGGCCTGCTGCACGGCTTCCGCCATGGCGAGGCGCTGGCGCAAATCCAGCAGTGGCTGGTGCAGCCGGACGTCAACGCGCTGATGGTGATCCTCACCCTGCTGATCACCGCCAGCGTGACCCTGCTGCTGGCGCGCCGCCGCTGGCCCGCGCTATGGCCGCTGCCGGCGCCACCCGGCTTCGGTTTCGCCGCGCCCGCGCAGCCCGGCTATTACGCGCTGGCCTTCGCGCTCGGCCTGATGCTGCCGTTTCTCGGCGGCCTGCTCACGCAGTGGTTCGCGCAGGGCCACGAAGTGAGCCAGGACATCAAGCAGCTCGGCGCCGCCGCCTCGCCCCTGCTGCGCTTTCCGCTGGCCCTGCTGGTGGTGACGGTGGGTCCGCTGGTGGAAGAACTGCTGTTCCGCGGCGTGCTGTTTTCGTCAGCGCTGCGCTACGCGCCGCCGGGCGTGGCGATGTTCATCACCGCCGCGCTGTTCGCCTGCGTGCACCTGCCGGACCTCGGCTTCCTCTGGTACGCCCTGCCCAACCTGCTGGTGCTGGGCATGGTGCTGGCGTGGCTGCGGCTGGCTTCGGGTTCGGTGTGGCCGGCGGTGCTGGCGCATGGCGTCAACAATGCGCTGGCAGTGGTGTCGTGGTTCCTGGTGACCGGGTCGTAAATCGTAGGTTGGGGTGAGCCGCAGGCGAACCCCAACGTTGCGTTGCGCTCGAATGTGGCGGTGTTGGGGTTCGCCTGCGGCTCACCCCAACCTGCGCCGCTACGCCACGCCGAAACGCCGCAGCAGGCGCGCGGTCTCGAACACCGGCAGGCCCATCACGCCGGTGTAGCTGCCTTCCAGATGCTCGATCAGCGTGGCACCCAGGCCCTGGATCGCATACGCGCCGGCGCGGCCGAACGGTTCGCCGCTGGCGACGTAGGCGGCGATGTCTTCGTCGCTGAGCGCGGCGAAGCGCACGCGGGAAATGCTGGTAGCGCTTTCCGCGCGCTCGCCCTGCACGGCCCACACCACCGAGATGGTTTCGTGCGTGCGGCCGGACAGGCGGCGCAGCATGGCGCCGGCGTCGGCGGCGTCGGCGGGCTTGCCGAAGACTTCGTCGTCGAGCACCACTTCGGTGTCCGCGCTCAGTACCAGCGCATCCTGCGGCAGCCCCGCGCGGCCCGCCTGCGCCTTGTCGCGCGCGACGCGGCTGACGTAGTCCAGCGGCGATTCGCCGGGCGCGCGGCGTTCCGGCACGTCCACATCCACCGGCTGGAACGCCACGCCGATCTGCTCCAGCAGCTGGCGGCGGCGCGGCGATTGCGAGGCGAGATAAAGCATCGGGGTTCCTTTCACAGCGTGAGGTGGTACTCGCGGAAGCCCTGCTCCAGCTCCCAGCCCATCGATTCGTACAAGCGCTGCGCCGCCACATTGTCGTTGGCGGTGGACAGCGACATGCCGGCCACGCCCATCGCGCGCGCATGCGCGGTAGCCGCGTGCAGCAGCGCGGCGGCCACGCCGAAGCGGCGCCTGGCGGGCGTGACGAACAGATCGTTGAGCAGATAGCGGCGCGTGGCGCGCACCGAGGAAAACAGCGGATAGAGCTGGGTAAAGCCCACGCCCTCGCCGTCCGCTTCATTCAAGGCCAGCAGGATCACCGACTCCGCATGCTGGAAACGCTCGGCCAGGAAGCGGCGCGACAGCGCGAGATCGGCCGGCTGCGCATAGAACTGGCGATACGCGTCGAACAGCGGCGCGACAACGTCGAGATCATGGATGGTGGCCTGCCGCACGATGATGGACATGGAATGACCCGCCGCGGGAAAAGTGCGGCGAGCATAGCAAGGCCGCACGCTCGAACAGCACGGTCAGGCGCGGTGGTAGGGATGCCCCGCCAGCAAGGTGGTGGCGCGATACAGCTGCTCCGCCAGCACCAGCCGCACCAGCATGTGCGGCAAGGTGAGCGGACCGAGCGACCAGCTCTGGTCCGCACGCGCCAGCACCTCCGGCGCATGGCCGTCCGGCCCGCCGATCAGGAATGCGAGATCGCGGCCGGACATGCGCCACTTCGCCAGCTGGGCGGCGAGTTCCTCGCTGGACCAGGTCTTGCCGCGCCCGTCCAGCGCAATCACGTGGATGTCGCGCGGCAGCGCCGCAAGGATGGCGGCGCCTTCGTCCTGGATCGCGCGCGCGTCGTCGCGCCCCTTGCCGCGCACACCGGGCTTGAGCTCGACCAGCTCCAGCGGCAGCTCGTGCGAAAGGCGCTTGCGGTATTCGGCGAAGCCCTCGGCGACCCAGGCGGGCATGCGTTCGCCGACGGCGATCAGGCGGGCGCGCATAAGCGGAAGACCATCGGGAAAAAAGAGGTGACGAAGCTATGGCGCGCACCGTCGCCGGTGCCGCGCGGAGCCAACCTGGCGCGGGCGCTCAGCCCGCGCCGACGGCCTGGCTGTCCTGCTCGCGGTCGCCCACGGTCCACAGCCGCTCGAGGCCGTAGAACTCGCGGATGCGCGGCAGCATCACGTGGACGATCACGTCGCCCAGGTCCACCAGGACCCATTCGGCTTCCTGCTCGCCTTCCACGCCGATCGGCATCACGCCCGCCTTCTTGGCGAACTTGACCACTTCGTCGGCAATGGATTTGACGTGGCGCGCGGAAGTGCCGGAGGCGATGACCAGCAGGTCGGCGATGGAGGTTTTGCCGCGGACGTCGATTTCGCGGATGTCCTTGGCTTTCAGTTCTTCAAGCGCGTCGATGACGTGCTTGCGGAGGGTGGCGGTGTCGGCCGCCTTGTTGCGCTGGGAAGTCTGACTCAAGTGGGCGTGCCCTCGATGCGGATCGGCGCGCCCCACGCATTGGGCGGAGGCGCGGGCGCAGTATACCGCCCCGCCCGGGAAGCCGCGTCAAGCCTGGGGTTTGCCCTAGTCGAAGGCACGCCGCGCCTGGGCGTACTCGTCCATCAGCACGGCGACCAGTTCCGCGGCCGGCATGGCGCGCGACAGCCCGGCACCCTGCCCGCACCATTCGTTGGTGAGGTCGGCGCGCCCCGCGGCGACCGCCGCCTTGCGCAGCGGCGAGGTCAGCGCGTTGGTCACCGGATAAGCCGGCAGGCCGGCCGCGATGCCTGCCATGGCCTTTACGTACGTGTTGCGCAGACCGCGCGCGGCGCGGCCGGAAAAGGTAGTGATGGTGGTGACCTCGTGCTCGGCCGAGGCCGGCAGGTCGCGCTTCCAGCCCTCCGCCGCGCCGCATTCCGGGCAGGCCAGGAAGGCGGTGCCGAGCTGGCTGGCGGCGGCGCCCAGCACTTCGGCGGCGAGCATGCCGCGCCCGTCCATGATGCCGCCCGCGGCGATCAGCGGGATCTTCACCGCGCGCCGGGCCAGCGGCAGCAGGGCGAACAGGCCGATCATGCCGTCCTGCGCGTCGTGCAGGAACGTGCCGCGATGGCCGCCGGCTTCCGCGCTCTGCAGGCTCACCGCGTCGGCGCCGCGTTCTTCCCAGGCGCGCGCCTCGTCCACCGTGGTGGCGGTGCCCACCACCACGATGCCGAGCTGCTTGAGCTGGCGCACCTGCGCCACGCTGAGCAGGTCGAAGGCGAAGCTGGCCACCGCGGGGCGCGCCTCGCACAGCGCGGCGAACTGGTCGTGGAAGGACGGCGCCCAGCGCGCGGGAATCGCGGTGCGCACGGCCAGGCCTTCGCGCTCCATCAAGGCGTCGAGCGCGCGGCGCGCATGATCGACCGCCGCCATGTCCACCTCGAAGCTTTCCGGCAGCACGAACAGGTTGAGCCCGAACGGCTTGTCGCTGAGCGTGCGCACTTCGTCGGCCTGGTCGAGGATGGCCTGCGGTTCCAGATAACCCGCGCCCAGCGAACCCAGCGCGCCCGCATTGGACACTGCGGCGGCCAGGGCCGGCGTGGTGGAGCCGGACATCGGCGCCTGGATCAGCGGATGCTCGATGCCGAGCCGCGCGACGAAGGAGGGAGCCATGGCGTTTCTCCGCAAAGCGAAACCCGCGTATTACACCATGGAAAACACGACGGCCCCCGCTGTTGCCAGCGGAGGCCGTGGTTAAAAACGCTACGGTTCGATCAGTGCGAACGATTTATCAATGCGAGCTGCTGGCCGCAGCCGGCTCGGCCGCTTTTTTATGGCCTTTCTTGTGATGCGGCTTGGCCGCGGCGTCGGACTTCATCGAATCGCCGGAGCTCATCGAGTCGTTGGACTTCATGTCGTTGGACTTCATGGAGTCTTTCTTCATATGCATGTCGGACTTCATCGCCGAGGACGAAGACGACGCGGGGGTGGTTTCCTGCGCGCTGGCCTGGCCGATGCCGACAGCGAGTGCGAGAGAAAGACCGAGGACGGCGTAACGGGAAACTTTCATGGATGCGTACTCCTTAAGTCGGTGAATGTCGTGCGGCGCGAACCGCGCTTCCCCAAAACTTTTGAAGATGTCGCTCAACTCAACTGCTGTCGAAAGAGCCGGGGCGGCCCCCCTCCCGGGCCGCCCCGGCGGTACCGCTGCCGGCATCGACCGGCGGCGGGCTCGCTGCGTCTGTGGCGGGTCGGTGCACAACGGCCCCGCGCGAGACGCCGCGGCAGCGCCCCCTCCAGCGCCGCCGACGCGGGCTAGCCTAGCTCGACGGCTCACACGAGCTTCGCGAAAAAAAACCGCGCTGTTCAGCGTCAATACCGTCTCGCGGCGTGTCTGCGCACGGCGTGTTGCGATGCGCAGAGCGGGGCTCGATCCGGAGCAAACCAACATGGCCGGGACAGCCACCGGCGCGAACACCGCTGCAATGGGCTTTCGCGTTCTGCTCGCCCCGATGCGGCGGAATGGCGGCCGAACGCCTGGCGCATTCAGCGTTGCGACGCACCAGAGAAACGAAAGTTTCTGCGTCTTTCGCGAACCTGACGATCCGCGTGAAGAAAAACTCAGCGCGAACGCAGCAGGCGCCCGCCCATGGCGGCATTGACGGCGATCACCGCCACCACGGCCAGCGCATGGGTGAGCAGATCCGAGGCCGCCGCGTCGAACTCGTGGCAGATCTCCAGCAGGCTGGCGGAGGCCGCCGCGCTGGCCAGCCCGATCAGTACGGCGGTGAGCACCGGCCGTAGCGGGCAGGCGCGGCGCAGCAGCCAGATCAGCAGCGCCGACAGCGGCACCGAGAAGGCGATGATGAATTGCAGGCAGCCGATCGGCTGATGCGGCCCGGCCACCACGGTGCCCGGCGCGATCCAGTCGCGCAGGCAGCCCAGTCCGCTGGCCCCCACCCACAGCAGCGCCGGCGCAACCGGCAGCCAGGCCCAGCGCGCGCTGCGCCCCGGCACGCCGAGCGCGAACGCGGCCCAGGCGGCGGTGGCCGCGGTGAGCACCGCGCCGACGCCGGCCCAGGCCAGATCCGGCGCGCCCGCCCAGCGGCGCAGCATGCCGCCGCTGCCGTAGTGCACGAACAGCACCGCCGCGATGGCCGCCACCACCAGCAGCCACCCGGCCGCGCGCCGCCACGGCGGCGGCAGGCGGCGCACCGGCACCAGCTCGGCGCCGAGCGCGTCGATCAGGCGGTGGTGGTTGCTCGGTTCGGACATGGTGCTCAGGAGTCTCCGTGGAAGCGGTTGCGCAGCGCCTTCAGCGCGCGATGCAGGTTGACCTTCAGCGCGCCGGCATTGCGGCCGGTGTGCTCGGCCGCCTCGGCCAGCGAGCGTTCGCGCAGGGCCAGCTGTTCCACCGCCTCGCGCTGGCCCGGCGGCAAGGTGGCGATGGCCGCGCGCAGGCGCCGTGCCTCCTGCTCGCGTTCGGTGTCGCGCGCGGCGTCGGCGTGGTCGGTCTGCATGTCGAGCACCTGCTCGTCGTGCAGCTCGCGGCGGTCGCGGCGGCCGTGGCTGCGCAGCGCATCGATGGCGCGGCGCGAGGCGATGGCGGTGATCCAGGCGTCGTACGAACGCGACGGATCGTAGGTGTGGCGCACCCGGTGCACGGTGAGCAGGGTTTCCTGCACCACGTCGTCGATGTTGTCGGTGGCCACGCCCTGCCGCCGCGCGGCGGCGCGGATCAGCGGCAGCGAATCGGCCAGCACGCGCTCGTAGGCGCGGCGGTCGCCGGCCTGCGCGGCCGCCATCCACGCGGCGCGGCGCTGGTCGGCTTCCTGCTGGGCGCTGGCGGGGGTAGCGGACAAGGCGGCGCGTGGATCCGGACGGCGGAATACGCCATCTAGACCCAAGGCGCCGTCCGCGGTCAAGCTCGCATGCATGGCCGGCTCGCGGCTGGGGGTTCCGCCGTTATTCGCGCGAAGCCTGCGCAGGGTTACCCGCAGTGAAAAATCTCCCTGCGAGGTAACTCTCCCGCGTTCCATTCCGAATAGCCCATCAACCTGCTTGCGGACTTCCTTCCATGCTCGTGCTCATCCTGGCCTATCTCGGCGGCGTGCTGACCATCCTCAGCCCGTGCATCCTGCCGGTGCTGCCCTTCGTGTTCGCCCGCGCCGACCGCCCGTTCCTGCGCAACGGCCTGCCGATGCTGCTGGGCATGGCGCTGACCTTCGCCCTGGTCGCCACGCTGGCCGCGGTCGGCGGCGGCTGGGCGGTGCGCGCCAACCAGTACGGGCGCTGGGTGGCCCTGGTGGTGCTGGCGGTGCTGGGCCTCACCTTGCTGTCGCCGCGCGTGGCCGAATGGATCGCGCGCCCGTTCGTGGCGCTGGGCAATCGCCTGACGCAGCGCGCGGACCGCGACGAAGGCTCGGCGCTGTCCGCCGCCGGCCTGGGCGTCGCCACCGGCCTGCTGTGGGCGCCGTGCGCCGGTCCGATCCTGGGCCTGCTGCTCACCGGCGCCGCGCTCAACGGCGCCAGCGTACAGACCACCCTGCTGCTGCTCACCTATTCGGCCGGCGCGGCCACGTCGCTGGCGCTGGCGCTGCTGGTCGGCGGCAAGGTGTTCGCGCTGATGAAGCGCTCGCTCGGTGCCGGCGAATGGGTGCGGCGCGTGCTCGGTGTGCTGGTGCTGGCCGGCGTGGCGGCGATCGGCTTGGGACTGGATACCGGCGTGCTTACCCGCGTGTCGCTGGCGAGCACCGGCGGCATCGAGCAGAAGCTGGTCGACGCCGTGACGCCGCCGCCCGCGCCGCAGCCGGAACGCAAGGCCGGCGAAGCGCTGCCGGTGGAAGGCGAACTGCCTTCGCTGGCCGGCGCCACCGCCTGGATCAACAGCGCGCCGCTCACCACGGCCTCGCTGCGCGGCAAGGTGGTGCTGGTGGATTTCTGGACCTACTCCTGCATCAACTGCATCCGCGCCCTGCCCTACGTGCGCGCCTGGGCCGACAAGTACAAGGACCACGGCCTGGTGATACTCGGTGTGCACGCGCCGGAGTTCGCCTTCGAGAAAGACCTGGGCAATGTGCAGCGCGCGGTGAAGGACCTGGGCGTGGATTATCCGGTCGCGCTGGATAACGACTACGCGATCTGGCAGGGCTTCAACAACCGCTACTGGCCCGCGCATTACTTCATCGACACGCAGGGCCGTATCCGCCACCACCATTTCGGCGAAGGCGGCTATGCGCAGAGCGAGGACGTGATCCGCCAGCTGCTTACCGAAGCGGGCCAGAAAGACTTGCCCACCGGCTATGTGCAGCCCGATGCCAAGGGCGCCGAAGCCGCCGATTCGAAAGCCGCCGACCGCTCGCCGGAAACCTACGTGGGCTATGCGCGCGCGCAGAACTTCGTCGGCGGCCCGCTGATCCGCAACGACCGCGAGACCTACCGCGTGCCCGCCACGCTGCGCGCCAATCAATGGTCGTTCGGCGGCGACTGGACCGTAGCCTCCGAAGACGCGCAGCTCGCCGCGGCCGGCGGCCGCATCGTCTACCGCTTCCGCGGCCGCGACCTGCACCTGGTGCTGGGCCCCGGCGCCGACGGCAAGCCCGTGCGCTTCCGCGTGCGCATCGACGGCCAGGCCCCCGGCGCCGACCACGGCATGGACACCGACGCCGGCGGCAACGGCACCGTCACCACGCAACGCCTGTACCAGCTGGTGCGCCAGGCACAAGGCACCGGCGAGCGCCAGTTCGAGATCGAGTTCCTCGATCCGAACGTACGCGCCTACGCCTTCACTTTCGGTTGATCGCTTCGATCCCCCCGTCGAGGTTCCCCATGAGCACCCGCACGATCCGCCAACTGCAAAACGACCAGCGCCGCTCCTTCCTCCGCCTCCTGGCGCTCGGCGGCGGCGCCGCCGCCCTCGGCACCCTGCTCTGGCCCCGCGGCCCCTCTCCGATCGCCACTGCCTCCGCCGCGCCCACCGCCACCGGCAAAGACCTCCTGCTCGAATGCTTCGCCGACACCGACGGCCGCCACCTCGGCCCCTGCCACGTGCAGAAGCTGGTGCTCACCGACACGCAATGGCGCCAACGCCTCTCCGCCGACGCCTTCGACGTGATGCGCCGCGAAGCCACCGAGCGTCCCTTCAGCGGCCAACACTGGAACCTGCACGCCAAAGGCCTGTTCCGCTGCCCCGGCTGCGACACGGCATTGTTCGACGCCTCCACCAAATTCGACTCCGGCACCGGCTGGCCAAGCTTCTGGCAACCGATCGCCAAGGCGAACATCATCGAGAGCAACGACTACAGCCTCGGCATGGTACGCACCAAGGTGAATTGCGCCGGGTGCGATAGCCATCTCGGCCATGTATTCACCGACGGCCCGCGCCCCACCGGCCTTCGTTACTGCATGAATTCAGTGGCGCTGAGGTTTGTGCCGCGCGGGGCTTGAGGTTATTCGAGCGTCACGCTCCGCCCGGCCCCTCACCCTGCCCTCTCCCCGGAGGGGAGAGGGAGAAGTGTGGTGGTGGTGCATACAGGAACGAAGAGCAATAGCTGGCCCCAGTCACTGAAAGTCCTCTCGGCCACGGCACGTTGAAGCACCCGCTACGTAAACGCACTGTGGTTTCGTGTAGACCCAGGTTAATCAAGTTACCGCAGCCGTCCACTGCTCCTTCTAGTCGCGTCGCGAGCAGAGGCTCTTAGGCCATTTCTCTTTGGTTACTTTCTCTTTGGGCCAGCAAAGAGAAAGTGACCCGGGCGCCGGCAGGCGTCCGGAATGCCCGCTGCATAAGCGGCCAGTTCGCGATAACGCGAAAACCAGGCAATACCGCTACTGGATCCCGGCCTACGCCGGGATGACGATCAAGAGCGATAAGGCGCCAGCAACGCGGGATCTTCGAACAGCCCACAAGGCAGCAAATAGCGCGGATCGCGCCCCGCCGCCAACAACTCCCGAATCCGAGTCGCAGAAATCTCAATCGGCGTCACCGCCAACTCAATCACCCGCCCCGCAGGCCGCACATGCAACTCAGAAACGTCGTCGGTACGACGCCCCCCCATCTCCGCCCACAACGCATGCGGCAACTCCGGCTCAACACCCGGCCGACTCAACACCCCGAGATGCGCCACATCGAACAGTTCGCGCCAGCGATGCCACCCAGGCAACCCCGCAAACGCGTCAACGCCCAGTAACAACACCAGCGGCCGCGCGCCAACCTCAGCGCGCAACTCACACAAGGTGTCATAGGTATAAGACGGCCCATCGCGCCGCAACTCGCGCGCATCCACCGCCAGGCGATCCTGCCCCCGCAACGCGGCATCCAGCATCGCCACCCGCTGCTCCGCACTCGCCAACGGCGCTGCCTTATGCGGCGGCACATTCGCCGGCATCAGCCGCACCTCGGCATCGAGCAGCTCCGCAGCCTCCCAGGCCACACTCAGATGCCCCAGATGCACCGGATCGAAAGTGCCGCCAAACAGCGCCAGGGGCTTCATGCGAGCGCGCTGGCAGCCCGCGGCTCGGCGATCGCGGCGATCAGGCGCTCGGCCTCCAGCCAGGCATCGCCCGCCTCGCGTCCCTTGGCGATGCGGTCGATCCGCGCCGCCCGCGCCAGGCACTGCAGCCAATGCTCCCGCGGCGCGCGCCGCAGCGCCTTGCGGAACAGCTGCTCGCGCGCCGGCCACAGCCGCTCCGCGCGCGCCTGCGCGGCGAAATCGCGTGCATTGGCCAGGCGCAGCGCCAGCTGCAATTGATTCACCAGCCAGCCCATCAGCGCGATCAGCTCGTCGCCTTCGGCGCGCAGGCCGGCCAGGATGTGCAGCGCGCGCCCGCCGTCGCCGGCGAACGCCGCATCGGTGAGCTTGAACGCGTCGTAGCGCGCGCTGTCGGCCACCAGATGCTCCATCTCGGTGGCGTCGATGCGCGCACCGCCGCCCTCGCCGCGCAGCACGGCGAGCTTGTCGATCTCCTGCGCGGCGGCCAGCAGGTTGCCTTCCACGCGCTCGGCCAGCAGCGCGGCAGCGTCGGGCGTGGCGCTGAGGCCGCGCGAGGACAGCCGCGCGCCGACCCAGGCCGCCCATTCGTGCGGCTTGGGCGCGTTGAACACCACCAGCGCACCGGCGGCGTCCAGGTTCCTGGTCCAGGCGCCTTCGTGCTTGCTGCTCCACTCGGTGGCGGTGATCAGCAGGGTCACGTCCGGCGGCGGCTTGGCGCAGAACTCGTTGATGGCCTTGGCGCCCTCGGTGCCGGGACGGCCGGTGGGCAGGCGCAGGTCGAGCAGGCGGCGCGTGGCGAACAGCGACATGCCGGCGGCGGAACGTGCGAGGTCGTCCCAGTCGAAATGATTACCGACGTCGAGCACTTCGCGCTCGGCATAGCCCAGGCGGCGCGCCTGCGCGCGCAGCGCGTCGGCGGCTTCCAGCACCAGCAGCTCCTCGCCCGCCAGCAGGTACACCGGCCGCAGGCTGTCGCCCGCCAGCGCCTTCTGCCACTGGGCGGCATTCAGCGGCATCGGATTACGGCGCGGACGAGGCGGACGCCGGCGCGACCGTGCCGCCGCCGTGCTTCTGCAGCGCCTGCAGGCGGAACAGGATGGCCTGCACCATGTCGTCGTTGAGGCTGCGCTGGATCTCTTCCACCTGCGCCGTGGTGCCCACGGTATTGGTGGCGTCGTAGCTGAATTCGCGCGACATGCTGATGTTCTGCGCCGGCAGCAGCACCTGGCCGGTGCCGTCGTTCAATTGGAACTGCACCTGGTAGCGCACGGCGTATTCGGTGACGCGCGCATAGCCGCTGACGGTCAGCGTCTCGGTGCTGAAGGTGGCCAGCGGCACGCGCAGTTCGGCGATGCCGGCGCCCGGCTTGTCTTCCACCGTGGCGCCGGAGGCCTCCAGCGCACGGGCCAGGTCGCGCTGCAGGTCGAGGCCGCCGTTCACCGTCAGGTGCACGCGCTGCATCGCGGACGGCAGCGCGGCGCTCTGGCGGAGATGAAAGCCGCACGCCGACAGCGCGAGGGCAGACACCAGCAACAGCGAGGCTTTCAAGATGCGGCTCATGGATTTCATCCTGCGACGATGTTGACGATCTTGCCCGGGACCACGATGACCTTGCGCACGCTCTGGCCTTCCATGAACGCGAGCACGTTCGGATGCGCCAGGGCCAGCTTTTCCGCTTCTTCCTTCGAGGCGCCGGCGGCGACCTCGATGGTACCGCGCAACTTGCCGTTGACCTGCACCGCCAGGGTGAGCGAATCGCGCACCAGCGCGGCTTCGTCCGCCTTCGGCCAGGGCTGGTCTTCCAGCACCTCGGCCGGGTGGCCCAGCACCTGCCACAGCGCGTGGCTGACGTGCGGCACCACCGGGTTGAGCAGCAGCACCATCGCTTCCAGCGCCTCGTGGCGCACGGCGCGGCCCTGCTCGCTCTGGTCGTCGAACTTGCCCAGCGCGTTCAGCAGCTCCATCAGCGCGGCGATGGCGGTGTTGAAGGAGTGGCGGCGGCCGACATCGTCGCCCACCTTCTGGATGGTCTCGTGCAGCTGGCGGCGCAGCGCCTTCTGGCCGGCGTCCAGCGCGGCCGGGTCGACCACGGCGTGGTCGGGGCCGGCGGCATGCGTGGCCACTTCGCGCCAGAAGCGGCGCAGGAAGCGCGCCATGCCTTCCACGCCGGCCTCGCTCCATTCCAGCGACTGCTCCGGCGGCGCGGCGAACATGGAGAACAGGCGCACCGTGTCGGCGCCGAACTTCTCCACCATCGCCTGCGGGTCGATGCCGTTGTTCTTGGACTTGGACATCTTCTCGGTGCCGCCGATGCTGACCGGCTGCCCGTCGCTCTTCAGCACCGCGCCGATCACGCGCGCCTTTTCGTCGCGCTGGATTTCCACGTCGGCGGGATTGATCCAGTCCTTCGAACCGTCGGCATTGTCGCGGTAGAAGGTCTCGGCGATCACCATGCCCTGGCACAGCAGGTTGGTGGCCGGTTCGTCGGTGCGCACCAGGCCCGCGTCGCGCATCAGCTTGTGATAGAAGCGGAAGTACAGCAGATGCAGGATGGCGTGCTCGATGCCGCCGATGTACTGGTCCACCGGCAGCCAGTAATTGGCGCGCGCGTCGACCTGCTCGTTGGCGCCGGGGCTGGTGTAGCGCGCGTAGTACCAGCTCGACTCCATGAAGGTGTCGAACGTGTCCGTCTCGCGCTCGGCCGGGCCGCCGCACTGCGGGCAGGTGGTCTTGCGCCACTCGGGGTCGGCCTTGATCGGCGACTGCACGCCGGAGAACGCAACGTCTTCCGGCAGCACGACGGGCAGCTGGTCTTCCGGCACCGGCACCGCATCGCACTTCGGGCAGTAGATGACCGGGATCGGGCAGCCCCAGTAGCGCTGGCGGCTGACGCCCCAGTCGCGCAGGCGCCAGTTCACGCGGCGCTGGCCCTTGCCCTCGCCTTCCAGCGTGGCGGCCAGATACTCGAAGGCTTCGCGGTAGTTCTTGCCGTCCAGCGCGCCGGAGTGCACCACGCGCATGTCGGCGCGGGTCTTGTCGGAGTACCACTCCTGCCACTTGTCCGGGTCGTAGCTTTCGTCGCCGGCGGCGATCACCTGCTTGATCGGCAGGTCGTACTTGTGCGCGAACTCGAAGTCGCGCTCGTCATGGCCGGGCACCGCCATCACCGCGCCGGTGCCGTAGCCCATCAGCACGAAGTTGGCGACCCACACCGGCACCTTGGCGCCGGTGATCGGGTGGATGGCGAACAGGCCGGTGGCCATGCCGCGCTTTTCCTGCGTTTCCAGCTCCGCCTCGGACACGCCGCCGTGGCGCAGTTCGTCGAGGAAGGAAGCCAGTTCGCTATTACCCTGCGCGGCCTTCAGCGCCAGCGGATGCTCGCCGGCGATCGACACGAAGGTCACGCCCATCAGCGTGTCCGGACGCGTGGTGAACACGGTCAGCGGCTCGGCTTCGCCTTCCACCGCGAAGTGGATCTCCAGGCCTTCGGAGCGGCCGATCCAGTTGCGCTGCATGGTCTTCACCGCATCGGGCCAGCCGGGCAGCGTGTCCAGGCCGTCGAGCAGTTCCTGCGCGTAATCGGTGATCTTGAGGAACCACTGCGGGATCTCGCGCTTCTCGACCAGGGCGCCGGAGCGCCAGCCGCGGCCGTCGACCACCTGCTCGTTGGCCAGCACGGTCTGGTCGACCGGGTCCCAGTTCACCACCGCGTTCTTGCGGTAGGCCAGGCCCTTCTTCATCAGCCGGGTGAACATCAGCTGTTCCCAGCGGTAGTACTCCGGGCGGCAGGTGGCGAACTCGCGGGTCCAGTCGTAGGCGAAGCCCATGCGCTGCAGCTGGCCGCGCATGTGTTCGATGTTCTGGTAGGTCCACTTGGCCGGCGCGGTCCTGTTCTTGATCGCGGCGTTCTCGGCCGGCAGGCCGAACGCGTCCCAGCCCATCGGCTGCAGCACGTTCTTGCCGTTCATGCGCTGATAGCGGCTGATCACGTCGCCGATGGTGTAGTTGCGCACGTGGCCCATGTGCAGGGCGCCCGACGGGTACGGCAGCATCGAAAGGCAGTAGAACTTCGGGCGCGAAGGGTCTTCCTTCACCTCGTAGGCGCGCTGCTCGCGCCAGTACTGCTGCGCGGCGGCTTCCACCGCCTGCGGTTGATAGGCCTGTTCGCCGGCCTGGTCGGTGCTGCCCTGTGCTTGGTTGTCCTGCATGTGTCCGGCGCCTGAACTCGTTTACGGCAGCTTGAGCCGGAGTCCGCCGGCGGCTGCGGGTGAACGCGGCAGACTAGCAGATGAGGCGGTGCCCGGGGACCGGGGAACGGGCGCGAACCCGCCCGCCGGCCATGCCGCGCTCAGCCGGCGGGACAGGCGCCGGTCTGGCCGGCGGCCAGCGCCTGCGCGGCGGTGGCGATCTGCGCGGCCAGCCCGTCCAGCGCCCGCTGGTGGCCCTGCACCAGGGCCGCGTAGCCCTGGCCCACGCTTTCCTGCACGCGGCTGGTGCAGGACAGCGCCGCGCCGCCCTTGAGCGAGCGCACGCTCCACGCCGCGTCCAGCAGCGCGTACGCGCCCGGCACGGAATCGAAGCGGCGCAGGTCCACCTTGATGCGCAGCACCGGCTTGCTTCCCGCCGGCAGGCCGCTGATGTCCTGGGTATGCAGCTGGCGCGCGAGATCCGCCGACAGCGCGCCGCGCACCTCGTCGCCCAGCGGGGCGATCCAGCGCTCGCCGTCCAGCACCGCCACGCCCTGCCCGCCCTGGCGCACCACCAGCTGCGGCTGGTCGACCTGGGCCGGCACGCCCACCGGCAGCAGTTCGAACTGGAACGGCGCAGGGGCAGGCGTAATGGTGGATTGCGTGGCCGTGCCCGCGTAGGCATCCGCCGCCGGCACCAGCGTGTAGTAGCGCACCGGCGCCGAGCCGCCGCAGGCGGCCAGGGCCAGCGCGCCGCCCAGGATGGCGAGGAGATATCCGGTGCGGATCATGGCTTGCTCCCGTCTTTCATAAGGGATGGCTGCGTCGAAGCCGGCGCGTTGCGTTCCGGCGGGGCGTCCGCGCGGCGTCCGCGCAGCAGCGCGTCCGGATGGGCGCCGAGGTAGTCGGTGAGCACGCGCAGCGAGCGCACCGTGCGCTGCATCTCCTGCACGGTACCGCCCAGGTTCTGCTGCAGCGGGGAATCCGCCGACAGCGCGTTGTTGGCGTTGCCCAGGGTCTGCTGCGCGCCCTGCAGGGTGCTCTTGAATTCCGGCAGCACGTCGTCGTTGACCTTCTTCAGCGTGCGATTGAGCTCGGCCAGGGTGGCGTTGGCGTTCTGGCCGATGCTGTCGAACGGGATCTTCTGGATCTTGTCGACGATCTCCGCCATCTGCTCCTGCAGCTTGTCGAAGCTGCCCGGCACGGTGGGAATCTCCAGCGGCTTCATGGTCGGGTCGTACGGCACCTTGTCCGCCTTCGGCACGAAGTCCAGCGCGATGTACAGCTGGCCGGTCAGCAGGTTGCCGCTGCGCGCCTGCGCGCGCAGGCCATGCTCGATCAGCCGGCCCATCATCTGCGACAGCTGCGCGTCGTCGCCGCGCGCCTTGGCCAGCGCCACCAGCTTGTCGTGCGCGCGGCCCAGGCGCTGCGGATACACCACCGCGCCGACGATCACCGGGAAGGTCTGGGTCTTCTCGTCGAAATCGAGGTTGATCGACACCACGCGGCCGAACGGCACGCCGAGGAATTCCACCGGCGCGTCCACCTTCAGCCCGCGCAGCGACTGGTCGAAGCGCATGCGGATATAGCGCGGCTCGCCGTCCGGCGGCGCCATCGCGGTGGCCTGGTCGCCGAACAGGCGGAACTCCGCGTTCTGTTCCGCCGGCGTCTCGTCGTGCGGACCCAGCGGCGCGCCGAACGCCACGCCGCCGGCCAGTACGGTGGCCAGCGATTGCGTATTGAGCTTGACGCCGTCGGCGCCGATCGACACGTCCACGCCGCTGGCGTTCCAGAAGCGCGTGGACTTGCTGACGAATTCGTCGTTCGGCCCGTCGACGAAGATCTGCAGGCTCACGCCCTTGCCGTCCTTGTCCAGCTGGTAGGTGACCACGCGGCCGACCTGGATGCGGCGGTAGTACACCGGCGAGCCGATATCCAGCGAACCGAGGTCGTCGGTGTGCAGCTTGAAGGTCTTGCCGGGCGCGCCGTGGGTGACCGCGGGCGGCTCTTCCAGGCCGGTGAATTCGTCGCGCGATTCCTTCGACTCGCCCACGTCCGCGCCGATGAAGGCGCCGGACAGCAGCGTATCGATGCCGGACACGCCTCCTAAGCCGATGCGCGGGCGCACTACCCAGAAGCGCGTGCCGTCGGTGGCGAAACCCTCGGCGCTCTTTTCCAGCGAGACCTTGGCGGTGACGTGGCTGCGGTCCTTGGACAAGGTCACCGAAGTGACGCGGCCGATCACCACGTTCTTGTACTTCACCGGCGTCTTGCCCGGATCCAGGCCTTCGGCGCTCTGGAAGCTGATGCTGATCTTGGGGCCGGCCTGCATCCACGCATTGATCACCAGCGACAGGCCGACCAGCGCGGCCAGCACCGGGATCAGCCACACGAAGGAGGCATTGATGCGCGGCTTGTGGACCACCGGCTCCGGCAAGTCGCTGCCGGGAGAGCCGGGTTGTTCGGGCGTGGCTTGCTCAGTCATCGGATTCCCTGCCATCCCAGATCAGCCTGGGGTCGAAACTCATCGAGGCGAACATGGTGAGGATCACCGTGAGGCCGAAGAACACCACGCCCGGCAAGGGTTCCACCAGGCTCAGCACACCGAACTGCACCAGCGCCGTGAGCAGCGCCACCACGAACACGTCCAGCATCGACCAGTAGCCGATCAGCTCCACCAGCCGATAGAGCTTGGCGCGCTGCCGCCGCGCCCACGGCGTGGCGCGGCGCGAACTCCACAGCAGCAGGCCCAGCGCCAGGAACTTCAGCATCGGCACCATGATGCTGGCGGTGAACACGATCACCGCGAGGTCCGGCGAGCCTTTCACCCACAGCTCGACCACGCCGCTGAGGATGGTGTTGTCGTCGATGTCACCCACGCTGGCGGTGCGCATGATCGGCAGCACGTTGGCGGGGATGTACAGCATGAAGGCGGCCAGCAGCAGCGCCAGCGTGCGGGTGTAGCTGGCCTGCTTGCGCCGGTGCAGCGCCGAGTGGCAGCGCGGGCAATGCGCGCCCTCCACGCCGGTGTCGCGGCAGACCAGCCCGCAGACGTGGCAACCGATCAGGCCCAGTTCGCCGGCGCGCGGCAGGTCGGCGCTCATGCGTGATGCTCCGGCACCATGTCCCACAGGCGGCGCAGGTCGATGCTGGCGAAGACGGTGATCAGCAGGGTGAGCCCGGCGTAGGCGAAGATGCCCGGGTTGAGGATCACGTCGAAATACAGCCGCGCCTTGACGATCGCCACCAGCGCACCGAGCACGAACACCTCGCTCATGGTCCACGGCCCCAGCCGGTACAGCGCCACCATGGCCAGCCGGAAACCCGGCGCGCGGCGTCCTTGCCGGGCGAAGTACAGCACCCAGCCCAGCAGCAGCATCTTGCACAGCGGAAAGAAGAACAGCGTGGCGGCGGCCAGCACCGAGACCACCTGCGAATGCTCGCGCCACATCATCACGATGGCGCCCCACAGCGTGGTGCTGATCATCGTCCCGCCGAGTCCCAGGGTGACGATGGGCCACACATTGGCCTGCACGAAGACCAGCATCGCCGTGACCACCAGGGCGAACATGCCGCCCACGCCCAGGCGGTGGTGCCGCTCCAGGATGGCGTCGCAGCGCTGGCAGCGCGCGACCTCGCCGCAGCACAGCTCGCGCCGCCGATACACGGTGTCGCAATGCTCGCAGATCAGCAGCGGTGGGCTTTCGGCCACGGAGGTCCTTCAGGTCAGGTCCGGCTCGTCATCCCAAGGATTCTCTCAAATCCGCGCAGGCCGCGGCCACCCGGCGATCAGGCCATTCAGCGCCCGCCCGGCTGTGCCAGCCCGCCACTTGATATGCACCGCGCCGCCCTGATCTGATTCCGATTCCCTTGCCCCCGGAGCTTCAGCCGTGACCAGCGACGCCCCCACCCATGTGTTCGACGTCGACCAGGACAACTTCGAAGCCGAGGTGCTGCAGGCCTCGCTGACGACGCCGATCCTGATCGACTTCTGGGCGACCTGGTGCGGTCCCTGCAAGACCCTGGGTCCGCTGCTGGAAAAACTGGCCACCGCCTTCAACGGCGCGTTCCGCCTGGCCAAGATCGACGTGGACAAGAACCAGCAGCTGGCCGGCATGTTCGGCGTGCGCAGCATTCCCACGGTGATCCTGGTGAAGGACGGCCAGATCGTCGACGGCTTCGCCGGCGCCCTGCCCGAAGGCCAGCTGCGCGAATTCCTGGAACGCCACCTGCAGCCGCGCGAAAGCGAGGACGAAGAGGCCGAACTGGCCCCGGCCGAAACGCCTGAGCAGGCGATCGAACGCCTGCGCGGCGAGATCGCAGAATCAGACAACTCCGAACTCAAGCTCGACCTCGCCCTGGCCCTGATGAAGGCCGGCCAGGCCGACGCCGCCGAAGCCGAACTGACCGCCCTGCCGGCCAACCTGGCCACCGACACGCGCGCCGTGCGCCTGCGCAGCCAGCTGGACCTGGCCCGCGCCCTGCAGGGCGCGCCGGCGCAGAACGAACTGCAGCAGCGCGTGCAGGCCGACCCCGCCGACTGGCAGGCGCGCGACCTGCTCGGCGTGCGCCTGCTGCTGGATGGCGACGCCGCGGCCGGCCTGGAGCAGTTCCTGGCCGTCCTGGAAAAAGCCCGCGACTGGAACGACGGCATGGCCAAGAAGCGCCTGCTGGCCGCCTTCGCCACGCTCGACGACGCCGAACTGGTCGGCAAATACCGCCGGCGGATGGCCTCGCTGCTGTTCTGAGCAGCCGGCCGCGGGGGACGGACGGGGATGAAACAGCGCAGCTTCGACCTGCTGGCGGTAGCCGGCATCTTCGCGGCCTATACGGTCACGATCCGGCTGGCGCTGGGCACCGACCTGGCCGGCAGCCTGCTCGGCGGGCTGGCCAATACCATTCCCGTGGTGATCTTCGGCCTGGCGGTGCGGCACATCGTGCTGCGCTGGCTGGTCGGCCGGCCGGTGGCGCTGCAGCTGGGTGCGCATCTGCTGCTGTGCGCGGCCTTCGCCACCTTGTCGTACTGGCTGCTGATCATGCTGCTGGGCCTGTTCGTCGGCGCCAGCCCCGAAGGCTTCGTGATCCGGCCGTTCAAGGCCGGTGCCGTGGCGTGGCAGACGCTGGAGAACGTGACGACTTACGCGCTGATCGCGGCGATTTCGCACCTGCAGGCCATGCATAAGGCGGCACCGGCGGTGGCGGACCCCGCGCCCGCGGCGGTCGATGCCGTTCCCGCCGACAGCACGGACGCCGCACCTTCCCGCTATTTCGTGCGCATCGGCGACGAGCTGCGCCCGCTCGATCTCGACACCGTGGTGAGCATCGGCGGCGCCGACGACTACGCCGAAGTGCGCACGCTCACCGGCAAGCACCTGGTGCGGGTGACACTGGCGGAGTTCGCCCGCTCGCTCGACCCGGCCAAGTTCGCGCGCGTGCACCGCTCCTGGATCGTCAACACCCACTACATCGCCAGCGCCGAACCGGCCGGCGGCGGACGCCTGCTGCTGCACCTGGAGAACGGCCAGACCGTCTCCACCAGCCGCGACGGCGCCCGGCTGTTGCGCGACCGCGTGATTTGACCCGCCGGCGGCTGCGGTTCGCCGCGCCGCCGTGTCCGTTCGCCGAATTTTTCCGCCGCGGCAAGCGCTGGTGGCGATCCTCCGGCCCGTTCTCCCACGGAATCGAGGACCGCATGAAATCCGCCCTGCGCTGGCTGCTGGCCAGCTGTCTCGCCCTCTCCGCCCACGCGGCACAGCCGCCATCCGCCGCCTCGGCCGGCGCCCGCGCCGACGCGGGACAGCCCTTTCTGATCGACGACCAGGTGCTGATCCCCACCCCGGACGGCGCGCAGATCGCCGCGCTGATCGTGCGCCCGCGCAACGCACCGGCAAAGCTGACCGCCCTGCTCAACTTCACCATCTACGCCCGCGACCGCTGGAGCCTGGCCGATGCGAAGAAGATGGCGGCGCACGGCTATGCCGGCGTGGTCGCCTACACGCGCGGCAAGGGCCGCAGCGGCGGACCCATCGTTCCCTACGTGCACGACGGCGAAGACGCGGCCACGGTGATCGCCTGGCTGGCGCGCCAGCCGTGGAGCGATGGCCGCGTGGGCATGTTCAGCGGCAGCTACAACGGCTTCACCCAGTGGGCCGCGGCCAAGCATCGGCCGCCCGCGCTGAAGGCGATGGCCACGCATGCCACCAATGCGCCGGGCATCGATACGCCGATGCAGGGCAATGTGTTCCAGAGCTTTATCTACCCCTGGCCGTTCTACACTACCGACGACAAGGAACTCGACGACGCCACCTACGGCGACCGCGAACGCTGGGCCCGGCTGCAGCGGGCGTGGTACGCCGGCGGGCGGCCGTATCGCGACCTGGACAAGATCGACGGCAAGCCCAATCCGATCTTCGACGAGTGGCTGCAGCATCCGTCCTACGACGCTTACTGGCAGCGGCTGATTCCGTATGGCCAGGAATTCGCCGACATCGATATCCCCGTGTTCGTCGAGACCGGCTATTACGACGGCGGCATGGTCGGCGCGCTGTACTACCTGCAGGAGCACTACAAATACCGTCCCTCAGCCGATCACCGCCTGCTGGTCGGCCCTTATCACCACATCGCCATGCAGACCGGCGTGCTGCCCGAGATCGACGGCTACCGCGTGGATCGGGCCGCGATGATCGACCTGCAGGAAGTGCGGCTGCAGTGGTTCGACCATGTGTTTCGCGGCGCGCCGCTGCCCGCCGTGCTGAGCGGCAGGATCAATTTCGAGGTGATGGGGGCGAACCGCTGGCGGCATGTATCGACGCTGGCGGAGATGGCGACCGGGCGGCGGCGGCTGTATTTGACCGGCGCCGGCAGAGCGGGCCATCTGCGCTTCGGCGATACCGCGGGCAAGCAGGCGCCGCCGGTGCTGACCGTCGATTTCGCCGATCGCCGCGACGTGGATTTCCGGCCGGCGCCTGGCATGCCGGATACGCGCAACGCCCTGGTGTTCGAAACCGAAGCGCTGAAGGCGCCGCTGGAAGTGGACGGCCTGTTCGACGGCCACTTCGAAACCATGATCAACAAGCGCGACTTCGACCTGGCGGTGAATTTCTACGAGCTGACCGCGGATGGGCGCTACCTCGACCTGGCTTCGTATCTGGGCCGCGCCAGCTATATGCAGGACCGCAGCCACCGGCAGCTGCTGCAGCCGGGCAAGGCGCGGACGCTAGCCTTCACCAGCCAGATGCTCACCGCGCGGCGGCTTGCGGCCGGCAGCCGGATCGTGGCCGTGGTCGGCGTGCCCAAGCAGCCCCGGATCCAGATCAACTACGGCACCGGCGGCGACGTCAGCGCCGAATCGATCGCCGATGCGAAGGAGCCGCTGCGCATCCGCTGGGCGATTGGCAGCTATCTGGAGATCGGCGTCCGGGAGCCGCCCGATGGGCCTTGAGCAGGCAACCATACGCAAACGTATGTAGACTGCGTTTCCCTGTCCTGGCCCATGAAGACGCCCGATGCGCGCCTCCACCTTCCGCCGCCTGATGAATCTCTGGCCGCCGTTCCTGTTCAACAGCATCCGCGTGCAGCACGTGGCGGAGGATTACTCGGAAGCGCGGGTGGTGCTGCGGCTGCGGCCGTGGAACCGCAACTACGTGCGCACCCAGTTCGGCGGCAATCTGTTTTCCATGACCGATCCGTTCTGGATGCTGCTGGTGATGCACCAGCTGGGCGGCGAGTACTTCGTGTGGGACAAGGCCGGCGCCATCGATTTCGTGGCGCCGGGGCGCGAAGACGTCTATGCGGATTTCAAGCTGGAGCCGGCGGTGCTGGACGAGCTCCGCGCCGCCGCGGCCAATGGCGAGAAGGTGCTGCGCTGGTTCGAAACGGACGTGAAAACCGCGGGCGGCGAGGTAGTGGCGAAGGTACGCAAGCAGCTGTACGTGCGCCTCAAGCCCCGCGCCCGCGAGACGGCGTAGCTGCGTAGGCTGGGGTGAGCCGCAGGCGAACCCCAACATCGGTGCCTTCGTACGCTTCGCCATGTTGGGGTTCGTCTGCGGCTCACCCCAACCTACGCCAGGGGATTCAGTCGTTTTCGAAGCGGCGCACTTCGTCCAGCACCGCTTCCGCGCGGCGCACGCTGTAGCCGGCCGCTTCGCGTTCCAGCACCCGCGCGCCCCAGATGCGCTTGATCGCCTGCATCCCCAGCCACACCAGCAGCAGGCTGGCCACGCCGCTCGCGCACAGCCACAGCACCACGTCCGGATGCAGCTTCCACACGTCCGCGCCCAGGCCGGCGAACAGCATCAGCAGCGCGGGAATCCACACGAAGCAGCCGGTGACCAGGAAGACCGGCGCCTCGACCCTGGTCTTCCATGCGCGCAGTTCCGCCAGCCGCCGCTGGATGTCCAGTACCGGCGCCGCGTAATCGATCTGCTTGACCAGGTGCAGGTTGCGCGCCGCGAACACGATCATCAGCACGCCGTACAGATGCACCAGCACGCCGCAGAACAGCAGGTGCGGATATGGCCGGTGCTCGAACCAGAAATGGCCGGCGACCAGGCTGAGCAGCGCGCCCGCCACGATCTGCACGATCTGCCCCACCCGCAGCGGGCGCAGGCCGTGGCGCATTTTTTCCAGCCGGCTTTCGCGCTGCAGCTGCAGGGTCAAGGCGTGCTGCTGCGCCATGCGGCGGTCCAGCGCCTGCCAGCTCTGCTTGAGTTCATCCAGTTCCATCGTCATGCCTCCGCGGCGACCATGCGGTCGCGAAGTGTCTGCTTGATGCGACCGAGCTTGGTCGCGACATTGGTGGCGCTGATACCGAGCACTTCGGCGATCTCGGCATAGCTGCGGTCTTCCAGGTACAGCAGGATCAGCGCGCGGTTGAGCGGTTCGAGCTGGCCGATAAAGGCGTACAGCGCGACCAGGCGCTCGTCGCGTTCCGGCGCGGCTTCCGCGCCGATGGTGTCCAGGTGGTGCGGCTGCAGCGGTTCGAGCTGGCCCGCCTGCGCCGCGCCGCCGCGGCGCAGCTGCGAGATCGCCACGTTGAGCGCGATGCGGTACATCCAAGTGGAAAAGCGCGCGCGGCTTTCGTCGTAGCCGGGCCAGGCGCGCCACAGCTGCACGCAGATTTCCTGTTCCAGGTCGCGCCGGTCTTCCGCGCCGGCGGCGTAGACGCTCGCCACCTTGGCGATCAGCCGCCGGTGCTCCTGCAACCGCTGTTCGAATCCGCGCTGGTCCGGCCTGCTGCCCATGCTTGTTTCCCCTGGTCTCCCTTTGATGATTCGCAGCGCCTCCCAAAAAATCACAGGGCACGGCGAAAGGGCCGAACGTCACGCCCGGCCGGCCGCCCCCGCCCCCTACAATGCCCGCTTCCCCGCCTTCCGAGGGTCCGCCCCATGCGGCGACTGCGCATCAAACGCTATTTGCTGACCGGCCTGCTCACGTTTATCCCGCTGTGGGTGACCTGGCTGGTGTTCAAGTTCGTGCTCGGCCTGCTGGCCGGGATCGGCACGCCGGTGGTCGGCGCCCTGGTCGGTGCGGTGGGGCAGGCCTCGCCCGCGCTGGGCACCTCGCTCAACCGCGGCTGGCTGCTGTTCGTGCTGGCCCTGGTGCTGACCGTGCTGGCGCTGTACCTGCTCGGCTGGCTGGCCAACCGGGTGATCGGCCAGCGCCTGCTGGAGGCCTTCGACGGTTTGCTGGCGCGCATCCCGCTGGTGCAGACCATCTACGGCGGCACCAAGAAACTCATGGCGGTGCTGCAGCAGAAGCCGTCGGGCGTGCAGCGCGTGGTGCTGATCGATTTCCCGCGCCAGGGCATGAAGGTGGTGGGCTTCGTCACCCGCGTGATGATCGAGGAAGGCACCGGCCGCGAGATGGCCGCGGTGTACATCCCCACCACGCCCAACCCCACCGGCGGCTATCTGGAAGTGGTGCCGGTGGACGAGCTCACCCCCACCGACTGGACCATGGACCAGGCCATGGCCTTCATCATCTCCGGCGGCGCGGTGGCACCCGACACCCTGCCCGCCTCGCCCGCCACGCTGACGCAACGCCAGGACCACGCATGAACCGACTGCTGCTCGCCGCCCTGCTCGCCGCCGCCGCGGGCCATGCCCAGGCCGCCGACTGGACCACGCCCGCCGAAGCCGCGCATTTCCGCACCACGCCGGGCTATGCCGACACGGTGGCCTATCTGCACCAGCTGGCCGATGCGGCGCCGGGCAAGTTGAAAGTGGAAAGCTTCGGCACCTCGCCGCAGGGCCGCCCGATGACGGTGGTGATCGCCAGCGGCGACGGCACGTTCACGCCGGAAGCGGCGCACCGGTCCGGCAAGCCGGTGGTGCTGGTGCAGGCCGGCATCCACCCCGGCGAGATCGAAGGCAAGGACGCCGGCCTGATGCTGCTGCGCGACTTCGCCGTGAGCGGCAAGCTGCCGCATCTGCTCGATCACGCGGTGCTGGTGTTCATCCCGGTGTTCAGCGTGGACGGGCACGAGAATTCCAGCCCCTATCACCGCATCAACCAGAACGGCCCGGACAGCATGGGCTTCCGCGGCCAGTCGCAGTACCTCAACCTCAACCGCGACTACGTCAAGGCCGACGCGCCGGAGATGCGCGACTGGCTGAAGCTGTGGCAGCGCTGGCAGCCGGACCTGCTGCTGGACATCCACACCACCGACGGTGCGGATTACCAGTACGACTTGACCTGGTATCTGGAAGACCCGCACAAGCTCGATGCCGGCGCCAGCGCATGGCAGCAGCATCTGCTCAACGACAAGGTGATTCCGGCCTACGAGAAGTGCGGCCATCTCGCCTCGATCTACCTGGAATTCAAGGACGGCCGCGACCCGCGCAAGGGCATCGTCAACTTCGGTTCCGGCCCGCGCTTCTCCACCGGCTACGCGGCGCTGCAGAACCGCCCGGCCCTGCTGGTGGAGACGCATATGCTGAAAAGCTACGAGGTGCGCGTGCGCGGCACCTACGACCTGGTCGCCCTGATGCTGCAGCAGGCCGGCGCGGATGCGGCGAACCTGCTCGCGATCAACCGCAAGGCGGACGAAGCCGTGGTGGCGCGGGCGCGCGATGCGCGGGCGCAGGTAGCGTTGACGTTCAAGGACGATCCGGCGTCGACGCCGTTCAAGTTCAAGGGCTATGAATTCAGCCTCGCGCACAGCGACGTGTCGAACAGCGAGTGGATCCGCTACGACCCGTCGAAGCCGCGCACGTACGATGTCCAGAACTGGAACGGCCTGCTGCCGGATGCGTCCGTCGCGCCGCCGGCCGCATATGTGATTCCCGCGCAGTGGACGCAGGCGATCGACAAGCTCGACGCGCACGGCATCGCCTATCGCCGCCTGGCCAGGCCGCAGAAGCTCAAGGTGCAGGCGTATCGGCTGGACAAGCCGCAGTGGGCGTCCAAGCCGTTCGAAGGCCATCTGATGCTGCGCGACTTCACCCAGTCCAGCACGGTACGCGAGGTGGAGCTGCCGGCCGGCTCGGTGATCGTGCCGATGGACCAGCGCGCGGCCAATGTGGCGATCGAGCTGCTGGAGCCGCAGGCGCCGGATTCGCTGCTGCGCTGGGGCTTTCTTAATGCGGTGTTCGAGCCGAAGGAATACGGCGAGCCGCGTGTGCTGGAGAAGCTGGCGCGCGACATGATGGCCAAGGACCCGGCGCTGAAGGCCGCGTTCGAGCAAAAGCTGCATGAAGACGCCGCCTTCGCCGCCAGCCCCTCGCAGCGGCTGTTCTATTTCTTCGAGCGCTCGCCCTGGTACGCGGCCCAGGACGTGGGCGCCTACCCGGTCTACCGGATCGACGCCGCCACCCTGCAGGGCCTGGCGCCGTAAGCCCTTGCGGCGGGCCCAACGCAGCCCGCCGCCATCCCCCGCCCCTGACCTTTGACACTGTGCCGCCCCGTGACCTTTGGCCTAGGGTCGAAGGTCGTCGAAGGTCGCGGCCGTGACAGGGGATACCCGCGGTACCGGCCGCACCAGCACTTTTCGCCCCGCGGGGGCGCCATTCGTATGAGAGGGAGATCCATGACCAAGCCGTACCTGAAGCCGCTCGCCCTTGCGGTGAGCCTGGCCCTGACGCTGTCCGCCTGCGGCAAGCACGAGGCCGAGCAGAACGCCCCCGCAGCCGCCGGCAGCGCGCCGGCCCCGGCCGCGACCACCGCCGCCGCGCCGGCCGCCAAGAAGAGCCCCTTCGACGTCAGCGAGCTGGATACCGGCATCAATGCGTGCCAGGACTTCAACGGCTTCGTCAACGCCAAGTGGGTCGCCGCCAACCCGATTCCCGAAGACCGCACCCGCTGGGGCGCCTTCGACCAGCTGAGCGAGAACAGCCTCAACACCCAGCACGACATCGTCGACGCCGCCGCCAAGGGCGCCGCGCAGGCGCAGGCCGGCTCGATCGAGCAGAAGATCGGCCTGCTGTACCAGTCGGGCATGAACGAGGACGCGATCGAGAAGGCCGGCTTCGAGCCGATCAAGCCCAAGCTCGACGCCATCGGCGCGCTGAAGAGCGGCGCGGACGTGGCCGACTACATCACCAAGAGCTACGCCGAAGGCGACGGCCAGGTGTTCCAGTTCGGCTCCGGCGCGGACTTCAAGCATGCCGACATGCAGATCGGCTACGCCAACCAGGGCGGCCTGGGCCTGCCGACCAAGGATTACTACCTCGATCCGAAGTACAAGGAAATCCGCGACGCCTACGTGGCCCACATTGCCCAGGCGCTGCAGCTGACCGGCACCGCCGAAGCCGATGCCAAGAAGCAGGCCGACGACGTGCTGAAGTTCGAGACCGAGCTGGCCAAGGCTTCGCTGGCGCCGGTGGAAGAACGCGATCCGAAGAACCAGTACCACTTCGTCAGCGTGAAGGAGGCCGACAAGGTCACCCCGCACTTCAGCTGGGAGAAGTTCTTCAGCGCCCAGGGCGTGACCGTCGACAAGGGCTTCTCGCTGTCGCAGCCGAAGTTCTTCGCCGAGTTCGACAAGCTGCTGGCCGCCGCGCCGCTGGAACAGTGGCAGGCGTACCTGCGCTTCCACACCATCAGCGACGCCTCGCCGTACCTGAGCAAGAGCTTCCAGGACAACAAGTTCGACTTCTACGGCAAGACCCTGGCCGGCCAGCCGCAGCAGAAGCCGCGCTGGAAGCGCGTGCTGGGCGCGGTGAACGGCTCGATGGGCGAAGCGCTGGGCCAGCTGTACGTGGCCAAGGTGTTCAAGCCCGAAGCCAAGGAGCGTGCGCAGGAGCTGGTCGACAACGTGCGCAATGCGCTGAAGGCGCGCATCGAGAAGCTGGACTGGATGAGCGATGCCACCAAGGAAAAGGCCGTCGCCAAGTGGAACACCTTCCTGCCCAAGATCGGCTACCCGGACAAGTGGCGTGACTGGTCGGGCCTGAACATCAGCGGCGACAACTTCTACGCCAACGTGGAAGCCGCCTCGAAGTTCAACTACGACTACGACATCGCCAAGATCGGCAAGCCCACCGACCGCAAGGAGTGGGGCATGACGCCGCAGACGGTGAACGCGTACTACAACCCCACCGACAACACCATCAACTTCCCGGCCGCGATCCTGCAGCCGCCGTTCTTCGACGCCAGCGCCGACGACGCCATCAACTACGGCGGCATCGGCGCCGTGATCGGCCACGAGGCCAGCCACGGCTTCGACGACGAAGGCAGCCAGTTCGACGGCGCCGGCAACCAGGAAAACTGGTGGACCAAGGACGACCGCGCCAAGTTTGACGCGCGCACCGACAAGCTGGTGCAGCAGTTCAACGACTACACGCCGATCAAGGACAAGCCGGACGCGCACGTCAACGGCAAGCTGACCCTGGGCGAGAACATCGCCGACCTGGGCGGCATGAACGTGGCCTACGACGCGCTGCAGAGCGTGCTGTCCAAGACGCCGGGTTCGGCCGAGCAGAAGATCGAAGGCTATACGCCGGACCAGCGCTTCTTCCTCAACTGGGCCCGCGTGTGGCGCGGCCACGCCCGCGAGAAGCAGGCGCTGCTGTCGCTCAACACCGACCCGCACGCACCGGTCTCGCTGCGCGCGATCGGCGCACCGTCGAACATGGAAGCCTTCGCCAAGGCGTTCCAGTGCAAGCCGGGCGATGCGATGGTGCGTGATGGCGAGAAGCAGGTGAAGATCTGGTAAGTGAGGTGGCCGCGGCGTGAGTCGCGGCAGATCGATGCAAAAGAAAAGCGCCGCGCGCGAGTGCGGCGCTTTTTCTTTTTGCCGTCATCCCGGCGCAGGCCGGGATCCAGAAGCGAGGTGCTGCCTGCAGGCGAAGAGCGCCCATGAAGCTGTTCGCGAAAATCGCACGGCGGCGCCACTGGATCCCGGCCTGCGCCGGGATGACGAGCTTTAAACCGTGCGGGCGCAGCGGTTCTCGTAAGCCTTCAAGTGCGCATACGCCATGCGCAGCAGCGGCAGCGCAGTGCCCGGCGCCGCGCGGGCGATCAGATCGCCGATCACGTGATCGGCTTCGACCGGACCGCCCTGTTCGAGATCGCGCATCATCGAGGCGCTGA
The DNA here is from genome assembly GCF_049532885.1 of Dyella marensis. Lineage (NCBI taxonomy): Bacteria > Pseudomonadati > Pseudomonadota > Gammaproteobacteria > Lysobacterales > Rhodanobacteraceae > Dyella > Dyella marensis. The sequence goes on along the minus strand of NZ_CP064029.1, from coordinate 1,306,051 downwards.
GCGTCGAGCCTTCTTCGGTGAGCACGCCGCGTGCTTTCGCCAGTACGTTTTCGGCGGGAGCGTGACCGTGGTCGGAGGCGACACGGCGGCAGTCTTCCAGCATCGCCAGCGTGGCTTCCAGGCCGCCCGGCGCGGCGACGACGTCGCCGACCGGTGCGCGCATCAGGCAGGTGATGCCGGCGAGCGAGGCGAGGAAGACCCATTTGTCCCACATGTCCTGCAGCACTTCGCTGCTGAGCCGCGCGTCGAACTTCACGCCTTCCATCGCCTGCGCGATGCGCTCCACCCGTGCCGAGCGCGAGCCGTCGCGTTCGCCGAAGGTGAGGCTGTGCGAGCGGTTGAGGTGGCGGATCTCGCCGTCCTGGCCCAGCGTCGCGGCGATCACGCACAGGCCGCCCAGCACGCGCGCGGCCCCGAAGCGCGCGTCCAGCGCATCCAGATGGCGCATGCCGTTGAGCAGCGGCAGGATCGCCGTGCCCTCGCCCACCGCCGGCGCGACGTCGGCGATCACCTGCGGCAGGTGGTAGGCCTTGCAGCTGAGCAGGACCAGGTCGTAAGGCCCGCGCAGTTCGCCGGCGGTGACGGTGGGCGCGCGCAGCGTGGCGTCGCCGAGCGCGCTGCGGATGGCCAGGCCGTGCGCGGCCAGCGCCTGGGCGCGCGCGGGGCGGACCAGGAAGCTCACGTCCTGCCCGCTTTCCAGCAGGCGTCCGCCGAAATAGCCGCCGGTGGCGCCGGCGCCGACTACCAGGATGCGCATCGCATAAGTCTCCATGAAGCGGTGGTCCGCTGAGACACGGACCTGCGAGGGGGAGCCGGAAGTGTACGCCGCGGCGGCATCGGCCCCGGCCGGGCGGCCTGCCCCCTGAACGGAATGATTGCAAATCATTCTCATTAAAAATACGATGTGAAGATCACGGCCGACCCAGGGGATCCGCCGGCAATGCCGTGACCGACAACTCCTGCTGCCCCTGCCGCGCGATTGCCGCGGCGGCATGGGCGCACGCGCGCATCGCCTGCCGCGCTCCTTATCGATGCATCTGGAAGCCCCATGGCCTACATCAAAAGCCGCAAGCACCCCGCCCCCACCGCCCGGCTGCAGCCCGGCCAGCTCGCCGCGGCCACCGCCGCGCTGCTGACCGGCCTGGCGCTGGCGTCGCCTGCCATGGCTGGTGACGACACCGCCGCGGATCCGCAGTCCAAGGCCAAGAGCCTCTCGGCGGTGAACGTGGAAGCGACGCGCGGCAGCGACTACGTGGCCGACAAAGTGGACTCCCCCAAGTTCACCCAGCCCCTGCTCGACACCACCCAGACCATCTCGGTGATCACCAAGGACCTGTTCCTGCAGCAGGGCGCCACCACGCTTACCGAGGCGCTGCGCAACACCCCGGGCGTGGGCACCTTCTATGCCGGCGAGAACGGCAGCACCACCACCGGCGACGGCATCTACATGCGCGGCTTCGACACGTCCAACAGCATCTTCGTGGACGGCGTGCGCGACACCGGCAGCATCTCGCGCGACATCTTCAATATCGAACAGGTGGAAGTGACCAAGGGCCCCGCCGGCACCGACTACGGCCGCACCGCGCCGACCGGCGCGATCAATCTGGTGACCAAGCAGCCGCTGCTGCAGAACGCCGTCTCCGGCCAGGTCGCCTACGGCAGTTCCGACCGCAAGCGCGCCACCGCCGACTGGAACCAGGTGCTCGGCGCGAGCAGCGCGTTCCGCCTCAACCTGATGGCGCAGAACAGCGGCGTGCCGGGCCGCGACGAGGTGGAAAACAACCGCTGGGGCGTCGCGCCCTCGCTGGCCTTCGGCCTGGGCACCGCCACGCGCGTGTACATCGACTACCTGCACGTCAAGCAGAACAACATCCCCGACGGCGGCGTCTCCACCATCGGCCTGCCCGGCTACAGCAGCCCGGATCCCAAGCGTCCATGGCTGGCCAACGCGCGCCCGGTCGATCCGTCGAACTTCTACGGCACCGACGCCGACCACGACCACGTCAAGGCCGACCTCTTCACTGTGCGCGTCGAGCACGACATCAGCGACGACCTGGCCCTGCACAACACCCTGCGCTGGGGCCGCACCAGGCAGGATTACCTGCTGACCTCGTACATGGCCACCGCGGCCAACCTGCTCACGCCGAACCCGAACGATCCGTCGACCTGGACCGTCGCGCGCAGCAACCCGACGTTCAAGGATCAGACCAACAAGATCCTCACCGACCAGTTCAACTTCACTGCCAACTTCCAGACCGGCGGCATCACGCACAACCTGAGCTCCGGCGTCGAACTGACCCGCGAGGAAGCGAACACCACCGGCATCGTCTCGCTGCTCAACACCTGGCCCGCGGCCAGCGTGTACCGCCCCAACCCGCACGTGTCGGGCATGCAGTGGTTCCGCAACGGCACCTACACGCACGGCAAGACCGACACCTACTCGGCCTATGTGTTCGACACGCTGAAGTTCAACGAGCAATGGCAGGTCAACGCCGGCGTGCGCCTGGACCACTACAAGACCGATTTCGACAGCGCCGTCACCTGCGGCACGCGCAACGCGCCCGTGTGCGGCGCCCTGCCCGCCAACTCGGCGGTGCCGGGCCTGGATGCGCGCAAGAGCGGCAACCTCACCAACTGGAAGGTTGGCGTGCTGTACAAGCCGGCCGCCAACGGCAGCGTGTATGCCAACTACGCGATCTCGCAGCAGCCGCCGGGCGGCAGCACGCTCACGCTCAGCAGTTCGGCCAACAGCGCCGACAATCCCAACTTCAATCCGCAGAAGGCCAGGACCGCCGAAGTGGGCACCAAGTGGGAGTTCTACGACAGCCGCCTGATGCTGACCGGCGCCGTCTATCGCACCGAGATCAACAACGACGTGGTGCAGGATCCGACCGACCTGCAGTACTACCAGACCGGCAAGAAGCGCGTGCAGGGCGTGGAGCTCAGCGCGGTGGGCAAGCTTACCGAGCACTGGGCGGTCAGCGCGGGCTACACGGTGATGGACAGCAAGGTGCTCAGCGGCAGCGTAGTCACCAGCGACGGCAGTTCGGATCTGGCGTACACGCCGAAGTCCGCCTTCACCGCGTGGACCACCTATACCTTGCCGTTCGGCCTGACCGTCGGCGGCGGCGCGCGCTACAACGACCAGCTCAAGCGCGGCACCGACGGTGCGATCGGCACGCCGGCGTATACCAAGTCGTACTGGGTGTTCGACGCGGTGGCCACCTACCCGGTCAACAAGCACGTCGACCTGCAGTTGAACGTGTACAACCTGTTCGACAAGGAATACGTCTCGGCCATCAACAAGAGCGGCTACCGCTACACGCCCGGCGCACCGCGTTCGGCTATGCTCACGGCCAACGTGCGCTTCTGACGTAACTCCGCCAATCTCCGATGTGGAATCCTTCTCCCCTTCGGGAGAAGGTGGCGGCAGCCGGATGAGGCTACGGCCGGAGCGCAACGCTCCACTCCGCCCGTACCCTCACCCCAACCCCTCTCCCGGAGGGAGAGGGGATCAAACCTCGCGAGGACTGGCATGTTGCTGCATGTCCCCAACGTACTGACGCCGGAACAGCTGCGACACGTCCGCGCCGAACTGGATCACGCCGACTGGACCGACGGCCGCCAGACCGTCGGCGCGCAAGGCGCCCAGGTCAAGCGCAACCTGCAGTTGCCGGAAGCCTCGCCGGTGCGCGAAGCACTGGGCCGCCTGATCCTCGACGCACTGGCGCAGCACCCGCTCTATCACGCCGCCGCGCTGCCACTGCGCACGCTGGCGCCGCGCTTCAACCGCTACGAAGGCGGCGGGCATTACGGCTATCACGTCGACGGCGCGGTGATGGCGCTGCCCGGCGGCGGGCAGCTGCGCAGCGATCTCTCCTGCACGCTGTTCCTGGCCGAGCCGGACGAATACGACGGCGGCGAACTGGTCGTCAACGACACTTATGGCGAGCACGAGGCGAAACTGCCCGCGGGCGATTTATTGCTCTATCCGTCCAGCAGCCTGCACGAAGTGCGTCCGGTGACGCGCGGCGCGCGCCTGGCGGCGTTCTTCTGGGTCCAGAGCCTGGTGCGCGATGACGGCCGGCGCCGCCTGCTGTTCGATCTGGACGTGGCGATCCAGTCGCTCACCGCCAGCCCCGGCACCGACCGCGCCACCCTGCTCTCGCTCACCGGCATCTATCACAACCTGCTGCGCCAATGGAGCGAAACCTGAGCGGCGCCATGGCGGCGCCGCTCAGACGAGTTCTCAGCTCGGCACGCAGGTGGTCTGCACGCCCAGCGACTGCGAGGTCGTGCTGCCCGAAGCATTCACCGTAAGCTGCGCGCCCGGCACCGCGGTGGTGCTGGTACCCGTGCCGGTATCGTTCGCGGCGCGGAAGCAGGTGGCGAACTTCGGCTGCTTGTTATCGCTGCGGCGCACCTGGCCCTGCGAGCCGAAGCTCAGGATCACGCTGTCCAGCGCCTGGATCGACACGCTGTCGCGCGCATCGGAAGCGCGCAGCTTGATCGCGCCGGACGTCGCGCTGTAGGCCGTGGTCGCCACGCCCTTGCCGGGCTGGTAGGTATAGATCAGCCAGCCGCTTTCATAGGCCTTGCCGTTCGAGGTGCAGCTGGCCTGGTCCGAGCTCGGGCAGATCGACACCACGTTGCCGCGGTTGATCGCCTCGCTGCGCGCATAAGCGATATCGGCCAGCAGGGCATTGCTGGCGGAACTGACCTTGTTGCGCCGGATCGCATCGCGGAAGCTCGGCCCGGCCGCCACCAGCAGGATCGCCGCCACCGCCAGCGCCACCATCAGTTCGACCAGGCTGAAGCCCTTGTTCCCCTGTCGTGTCATGGCGGTCACCAGCACTTGCCGTTGGTGGTGGAGCCGGTGGCGCCTTTCACTCCGTAATTGTTGATGTTCAGCGCTTTGCAGTCGTCCTTGGCCTGCGGCCCGCCGCTCACCGGCGTGGCCGTGGCGGTGAACGTGGTGGCCGGCGCCGCCGGCGTCACGGCGACGGTGTAGTAGCCCTTGTCCGACGCCGTGTTGGTGAAGCCGATATCGCTCAGGCTGCCATAGCGGTTGTTGGTCGAATAGAACCGCTCCTGCGCGGTCGCCACGCGCAGCAGCAGGTTCTGTCCATCCGAGCGCCGTGCACGGATGCCGTAGCGCAGGTAGTTCGGCACCGCGAAGGCGGCGAGGATGGCGATGATCGCCACCACCACCATCAGCTCGATCAGGGTGAAGCCACGCGTATTGCGCTCGCGCAGCCGCTTCAGTGTCTCGATCATTGCGTAATCCCTCGCCAGGAACGGCGGCGCCAGACGGCGTCGTTGATATTGAGGACATTGTTGCTGCCGGTGAGCTTCAGGCCCGGCACCAGCACGCTGCCGCCGCCCACCGTCGTCACCAGCGGCACCGTGCCGGTGGTGCGCGGGTCGTTCACCCGGCCGCCCACCACGTACTTGCCCGTGCCATTCCAGCCCGACACGCCCGGCGCCGACAGGCCGCCGTTCGCCCCGCCCGTCGCCGCGTTCACCACCATCAGCGCGCCCTGGATGCTCGCGTTGCACGGATCGTTGGTGCCCGGGATCAAGGTCTGGATCACCGCACGGCCCGTGTCGAACAAGGCCCCGGGCGTCACCACCACCCGCTCGCCGGCCGAGGACGTCGACGGACCCAGGTCGAAGTACCAGCCGCCCTTGCTGCTATCGACCGCGTTGTCGGTCAGGCCGCGCGCGATGGTCTTGCCGTCGTCCGCCGTCGCCTCGCTCAAGGTCTGCGCCACCAGCTGGGTGCGCGTCACCGTCGTGCCGTTGTCGCGGATGCCGTACACCGACTGCGTCGTTGCGCTGCCGCTGGTGTTGTCGCCCACGCCCAGGTACTTGCCCGTGCCGAACACCACGATGAACTTGTTGGTCACCGGGTCAGCGAACAGCCGCGGCATGCTGGTAATCGGCTGCGCACCGGCCGTGGCCGGCTTGAACGCCAGGGTCACCGCCCAGCTGTTGGGGTCGCTCGAGGACAGGTCGTAACGCCACAGGTTGCCGTCCAGGTCGCCCGCAAAGGCCACGTCGTCGACCTGGTCGTCGTTGTAGTCGCCCAGCACCGGCGAGGACAGGCCATGGCTGTTGGCGCCGCCGCTGTTGGCGGCCGGTGTCTTCAGCTCGCGGATCAGCTTGCCGGTCTGCGCATCCAGCACGAACAGCGAGCTGTAGGTGTTGGAGGCCGCCGCCGGCGAGGTGCAGTTGGCGCCGGTGAACGGAGCCTTGGTGCAATCCGGGAAATAACCGCCCGGCACCAGCACCACCCACTTGCCGTTATTGAGGCGGCCGATGTTGGGCTGGCCGTAGGTGTAGCCGAGGTTGGCGGGGTTGCCGCCCGGGTTGCTGATCGAACCGTCGCTCCACGCGGCCTGCGCCGGTGCATCGGCGTTGAATTCCCACAGCACCTTGCCCGCCGCCATCGCCGTCGGGTCGGTGATGTCCAGCGCATACACGCCGCGGCCGCCCAGGCGCAGACCGCCCACCAGCAGGGTGTGCCAGCCGGCCGAGGTCGACACCGGCGTGGTGGTGGCGGCGCCGAAGTACACGTCGCGCGTCACCGGAATACCGTCGGCGGTCGGCATGAACTTGAAACCGTCCTTCACCGTCAGGTTGCCCAGGTTCGGGTAGACCGCGCGCGGCACGTAGGCGAACACCTCCGTGCCCGCCGTGGCGGTCTTGACCACGTTGCCGCTGGCGTCCGTGGTCATCGAGGCGTCGAACGCATGCAGCATGCCGTCGTTGGCGCCCACGTACACCACCGGCTTGCGGCTGAGGTTGTTCTGCACGAACGCCTCGTAGGTGTGGCAGGTCAGCGGCGTCTGCGTCGCGCAGTTCGCCGCATCGCCGGCCACCGCCGTCTGCTCCGGCGAACCGGCCGGCCAGCTGTTGCGGTAGCCGCTCGACGGGTAGCTCACGTACACCGCCTGCGAGCCGATGATCGCGCCCAGCAGGTTGAGGGTGTTGCGCGGACGGAAGGTGGTGGTTTCCTTGGTGCGGTCGCCGCGCAGGTAGTCCAGGCGCGTCTGGCCGGTGTCGTTCGTGGCGTCGATGCTGGCCGGCGAACCCGACAGCAGCGTCTGTCCGGCGCTGTCCAGGTTGGCGAAGGTCTTGAACGCCACGCCACCGGCGAAGCTGCCGTCGCTGCCTTCCTTGGCGGTCAGAATGTTGCGGTTGGCCACCACCGTCTTGCTGGTGTCAGCGAGGGTCTGACCCGCATCCCACACCGTCGTCGAGGTTGCGCCGTTGGTGTTCAGCGTCACCGCCTGGAACGTTCCGCTCCAATCCGCCGAGCTGTAGCCCGTATTGAAGCCCAGCGCGCCGGGCACCAGCACCGCCGAGTTCACCGCACCGGTATTGGCCGGAATGGTGCGCGCGCTGATATTGGTAAGGATCGCGCTGAGCTGGTCCACCAGGTTCTGCGGATTGCCGGCGCTGAAGTACGAGCCGCGGCTGTTGATCGCCGCATGCCAGGTATCGTCGATGCCCGGCGGCGAGTTGTTGGCGGGCTCGGTCCAGCCGGTGGCGCCGGTGGAATTGATCGAGCCTTTGCGCAGCGCGCACAGGTCGTTCGCCGTCGCCACCACGCAATCGGCATCGTTGGAGAAATTCAATTCGCCCGCGATACCCAGGGTCACCATGTACTGCACCAGGTGCGGCCAGTTGGCGGGATCGTTCTTCGGGTTGAAATACTGCTCCAGCGCGGCCGTCCCACCAGTGACGCCGGTAGTCTTGTCCGGCATGTACGGCGGCACCAGCTTGCCGTTGGCCGGGTCGTAGAGATCCGGCCGCAGGTTGGTGGCCCAATAGTTAAAGGCAATGTTGGCCAGCGACGAGGTGTACTTGTCGCCCTGCACATCCCAGAACACGCGGGACTGGGCGGACGCGGTGGAATAGCTCGTGCCGTCCGGCAAGGTCTGCGAGGTCTGGCTGTCCGTGAAAGGCGTGGGCAACCCCGGATCGTTTTCGTTCCAGTAGCCGTCCGTCACCACCATGTGGAAGTTCTGGCGGCAGGTCAGCTCCAAGCCGTCCGCTCCGGATTTCGCCGGTGGGTCCCAATATGGATCGTGCAGGTCGCCCGAAGCTCCCGTGTTGTTGCTGCCGCGCTGGAAGAACTGGCCCGCGCGGATGGTTGACGCGCGCAACGGCGTCGCATTGGTTGCCGTGACTTCGAAGATCCAGTTGAAGAACGCCGAGCGATAGCAGTTCGGCGGTGTCTTCACCGTTCCGGTCTGCAGGCCGATGGTGCTCGGATCGACACTGGAGGCAACGCAGGCCGGCGAGTTGGCATCCATCAGGTTGCTGATGATGGTGCTGTCTTGCAGCTGGAAGGTGTCGCTGGTGTAGAGATTCTGCCAGGCCACGCGGAACGTGCTGCCGTAGCCGCCGGTGGAATTGGCTGCACCCAGCTTGCCGAACACACGCGAAAGTGCCGTGCGCGTCATCAGATTGCGCGTACGGTAGTAAGCGTACCAGTTGGCGAAGTTCTGCCACTCGTTGACGCTGACGCCGCCGATGGTGACGGTGCGGTTGCGCACCGCCACCGCTTCCCAGTTAGCGCTGTTGTAAAGATTGCCGATGCCGGCGCTGGTCGGATTGCCGTAGACATCGACGGCGATGGTGGGCGCGGACGACTTGTAGCGATAGTAATAAGGACCACCATTCGGATAGGCGACGCCATCCGGACCGTTCTGGGTGTAGTCCATCGGAGAATTACCGTAGCCGCACTTCCAGCGGTTGTCGGTGCCCGCGTTTTGCGTGGTGACGGTCCACTGCCAGGAGGTCTTGGTGGTCCCGCAGCTGCCATTGCTTTTCTTGTCGACGCAGACGCACGAGCCCGGGTCGGCATTCGCCGCACAGCTCGATCCGGTCTTGGTGCTGATCGACGCCCAGATGCCGGTGAGGTCGGTGGCACCGGTCGGATCCGTCGTGCCGTTGGGATTGTTGCGGTAGGTGCCGGTACCCGCCAAGGTGACCTGGTTGCGTGGGCGGTTCACCGAAATGCCATCCAGCGCCACGCGGGTCAATCCCGCATCGGCATTGGGGAACGACGTACCGTCCGCCTTGATCGGCGGCTGGTACAGCACGTTCGGATTGTAGTAAACGCCGTTCATCGCATGCGACAGGATGTTGGTCGCACTGGTGATGCGCGGATCGATCACGCCAGCGCAGCGCCACGGACCACTCCAGGTGTCATTGTCGAACGGACGGCTGTCGCCCATGTAATTGCTTGCCATCGACCCCGAATCGTCGAAGGTCACCGCGATATTCGGCGCCACGCCCTGGGTCAGGTTCGGCGGCGTGGGGCTCAGCTCCACCACCGCGGCGGGCGCGGCCGTGCTGGACGTGGCCAGCATGCTGCTGGCCAGCACCGGCGCGATCTGCGCGTCGGCGGTCGGCACGAACGGTACCGGCAGGCCGCCCAGCAGGGTCAGGCCGAGCACGAGCGCGGCGATGCCGCGGCGTGTCGAGAAGAAATGGCGAATACGCATGGCTGGATGGCTCCGGCTCGAAAGCCCGTGTGCTCGGTGGTTCGCGTTTAATTGCTCTTGGCGGCGAAGGTGCTTTCCATCACCCTCACCGTGTTGGCATCCGCGCCGGTGGCGCGCGCCGTAATGCGGTAGACGTGGCGGCTGGTGCTGCCCGCGCCGGTGCCGTTGCTGCCGGTGGCGCCGGACTCGTGCAGGCCGCCGCTGGCTCCCGGCGGCAGCTCGGTGCCCATGTCCTCGATCAGGTACACCGGATTGTTCGCCAGCGCGCCGGTCTTCTGGTTGCCGGACAGCGCGGTGAAATCCGTGCCGTTGTCGGCGCCCTTGTAGGTCGCCGTGCCGGTGGTGATCCAGCCCGTGCCGTTGCGGAACTTGGTGACGATACCGGCGGCGCCGTACAGCGCGCTGTTGCTCGGGTCGTAGCGGTAGCAGTTGCCCGCCAGCACGCCGGAACCGCACAGCAGCGGCGCGCTGGTCAGCTTGGTCGTGCTGGTCCACAGCTTCCATTCCACGCCGCGCAGCGTGGTTTCCGCGGCCATGTCCGCCAGGCTGGTGTTGCGCAGGCCGCCGGCCATGCGCTCCTGCAGCAGCGAGCGGCCCGACGCGCTCAGCGCCAGGATGGTCAGCAGCACCAGGAAGATCAGCGCCACGATCAGCACCACGCCGCGCTGGCGTTGCGCGCGCGGCTGCCGCGGACAAGAGCGTGCGTACATCATGTATTTCCCCTTCGTGACCGCACGGCGGCGTCCCGCCTTACGGATTGAAATTGCGTACCGCCACCACCGCGGTGAATTCGCGCCGCAGCATCGGATTGACGAAACCCTGGTCGCTCGGCTTGATGCCGTGCGCCGTGGGCGCGGCCGGCGTGGTCTTGCCGTCGATGCCGTAGGTGTAGGCCAGATCGTTCGCGGTCAGCGTGTACAGCGGGATCTGGCCGTCGATCACCAGGTTGATCTCCACGCTGGACACCGCGCGCCACAGGCAGCCGACCGAGGTGATGCTGTTGACTTCGCCCGGCGGGCAGTTGATGCCGGTGGCGGCGTCCACCACGTCGGCGGTGACATACCGCACCTTGCCGTTGACGTCCTGGATGCCGTAGCGGAAATCCATGCGCTCCACGCCGCGCACCAGCTCGTCTTCGCTGCCGCCCGGATTGGCGGTCGTGCCGTCGGACTTGAACGCGCCGCCGTTGACCCGGCGCACCAGCGCGCCGGTGGTCTGGCCGTTGCCGTTGTCCACCACCTTCACGTAGTAGGTGACGGTCTGGAAGTCGCGGTTGAAATCGAACAGCTTCGGCGCCGACAGCGGCTGCTGCGGAGCCGGCGAGCCGAAGTTGTTGCTGCTGTCGGGGGTCAGCGTGTTGCCGCTCTTGGTCACGGCGAACACCTGCGCATTGGAGCAGTCGGCCAGCATGGCCATGTCGCCGCTGGCGAAGTCGCTGGCCGGCGGCTCGCCGGCCGAGGTGGCGGGCGCCAGGGTGATGCTGGTGATCACCGAACCGCTGGAAGCGGCTGTGGCGATCGACGTGCCGCCGCTGCCGATGGCCCAGCCGCGGTCGGCGTTGACGTAGCGCACGGTGATCACGTCGGTACCGATCACGCGGTTGCCCACCGCCTTGCCGGTGGCGGGAATGCTGGCGATGGCGCTGTGCGGATCGATCGGCTTGCAGGCGGTGGCGGTGCAGTCGTAGCCGCGCATGAACAGGTACGACGGCATCGAATACTGCGCGGTCGGCTGCGCCGGATAGGTATTGGTGCCGCTGGTGGCGCCGAAGGCGGTGGTCACGTCGCCGATCGCCGCGGTCAGGCCCTTGGCATACACCATTGGCGAGCGCAGGCCATCCAGATACACCTGCGATGCCGCCGCCGGCTTGGCCACGCCACCGGTATTGGTGCAGTACTGGCCGTTGGCCATGCCCAGGTCCTGCTTGAGCCGGGTCACCGCGAAGCGGCCCTCCTCCTGCAACCGCGCCAGCTGCGTCTGCGCGCGGTTGCTCGAGGAAGTGGAATTGAAAATGGCAACCACGCCGCCGGCCACGACCAGGCCCAGCACCATCGCCACCATCAGTTCGATCAGGGTCAGGCCGGCCTGGGCGGCCCGGCCGGCAACAGTCGGATGCGCTGAGTTGGTCACGGCTGGAAGGTCCACGAGAAGGTCTGCTGGGCGACACCGGTCTGCTGCTGCGGACCGGTGCCGGACTGCTGCTCGTCCCAGGCGATGCGCATGTTGCACACGCCGCCATAGGGGGGACGCATGCCCACCTGGCCCGGATCGGCCGGCACCGCGGCGGTGGCGCCCGAGGCGGGCGTGCCCATCGTCCAGCCGGCCGGCGTATAGCCCGCCGGTCCGTTGTTGCAGCTGATCACGGCGCTCACGTTCGGCAGGAAGGTGCTGAGCTGGCGGCTCCAGGCGCGCTGGTCCGCGGCGGCCAGCGCCTGCGGGGTGCAGCCGGAGCTGCAGTCGTTGTTCGAAGCCGTGCTGGCGGCTACCGGATAGCCGGTGGAGTTGTAGAAACCGCTCCACACGCCTACCGGGTTGGCGCCCATGCGGTCGGCCATGGTGCCGGCCAGGAAGGTGACCTGGGTGCGCTGGTAGGCCGAATGATTCGAACGCGTCGCCATGACCATGAGGCCGGCCAGGCCGATCAGGCCAATGCTGAAGATCAGCACGGCCATCAGCACTTCGATCAGCGAAACGCCGCGCTGACGCGACACAGCATGCATGACGGATTCTCCCCTGGAAGCGCGGCTACTCTCCTTAGGAGGGGAGAATTCCCACAAGCGGAATCCGACAAGCGGCAGGATTCGTCCGATGAGCGGTGAGGCCGATTCGGCGGGAATGCGTGGCTTCGCAATAGAAATGAGCACTGGATCGCACTAGACAGAGCCCGCCCGCCGGGGACCCCGGCGAGGCGGACGGAACCGCTCAGCGGATGATTTGCCGCCAGGAACGGCGGCGCCAGACGGCGTCGTTGATGTTCAGAACGTTGTTGCTGCCGGTGAGCTTCAGGCCCGGCACCAGCACGCTGCCGCCGCCCACCGTCGTCACCAGCGGCACCGTGCCGGTGGTGCGCGGGTCGTTCACCCGGCCGCCCACCACGTACTTGCCCGTGCCATTCCAGCCCGACACGCCCGGCGCCGACAGGCCGCCGTTCGCCCCGCCCGTCGCCGCGTTCACCACCATCAGCGCGCCCTGGATACTCGCGTTGCACGGATCGTTGGTGCCCGGGATCAAGGTCTGGATCACCGCACGGCCCGTGTCGAACAAGGCCCCGGGCGTCACCACCACCCGCTCGCCGGCCGAGGACGTCGACGGACCCAGGTCGAAGTACCAGCCGCCCTTGCTGCTATCGACCGCGTTGTCGGTCAGGCCGCGCGCGATGGTCTTGCCGTCGTCCGCCGTCGCCTCGCTCAAGGTCTGCGCCACCAGCTGGGTGCGCGTCACCGTCGTGCCGTTGTCGCGGATGCCGTACACCGACTGCGTCGTTGCGCTGCCGCTGGTGTTGTCGCCCACGCCCAGGTACTTGCCCGTGCCGAACACCACGATGAACTTGTTGGTCACCGGGTCGGCGAACAGCCGCGGCATGCTGGTGATCGGCTGCGCACCGGCCGTGGCCGGCTTGAACGCCAGGGTCACCGCCCAGCTGTTGGGGTCGCTCGAGGACAGGTCGTAACGCCACAGGTTGCCGTCCAGGTCGCCCGCAAAGGCCACGTCGTCGACCTGGTCGTCGTTGTAGTCGCCCAGCACCGGCGAGGAAAGGCCATGGCTGGCCGCGCCGCCGCTGTTGGCATCCGGCGTCTTCAGCTCGCGGATCAGCTTGCCGGTCTGCGCATCCAGCACGAACAGCGAGCTGTAGGTGTTGGAGGCCGCCGCCGGCGAGGTGCAGTTGGCGCCGGTGAACGGGGCCTTGGTGCAATCCGGGAAATAACCGCCCGGCACCAGCACCACCCACTTGCCATTGTTGAGGCGGCCGATGTTGGGCTGGCCGTAGGTGTAGCCGAGGTTGGCGGGGTTGCCGCCCGGGTTGCTGATCGAACCGTCGCTCCACGCGGCCTGCGCCGGTGCATCGGCGTTGAATTCCCACAGCACCTTGCCCGCCGCCATCGCCGTCGGGTCGGTGATGTCCAGCGCATACACGCCGCGGCCGCCCAGGCGCAGACCGCCCACCAGCAGGGTGTGCCAGCCGGCCGAGGTCGACACCGGCGTGGTGGTGGCGGCGCCGAAGTACACGTCGCGCGTCACCGGAATACCGTCGGCGGTCGGCATGAACTTGAAACCGTCCTTCACCGTCAGGTTGCCCAGGTTCGGGTAGACCGCGCGCGGCACGTAGGCGAACACCTCCGTGCCCGCCGTGGCGGTCTTGACCACGTTGCCGCTGGCGTCCGTGGTCATCGAGGCGTCGAACGCATGCAGCATGCCGTCGTTGGCGCCCACGTACACCACCGGCTTGCGGCTGAGGTTGTTCTGCACGAACGCCTCGTAGGTGTGGCAGGTCAGCGGCGTCTGCGTCGCGCAGTTCGCCGCATCGCCGGCCACCGCCGTCTGCTCCGGCGAACCGGCCGGCCAGCTGTTGCGGTAGCCGCTCGACGGGTAGCTCACGTACACCGCCTGCGAGCCGATGATCGCGCCCAGCAGGTTGAGGGTGTTGCGCGGACGGAAGGTGGTGGTTTCCTTGGTGCGGTCGCCGCGCAGGTAGTCCAGGCGCGTCTGGCCGGTGTCGTTCGTGGCATCCACGCTCGCGGGCGAGCTGCTGAGCAGCGCCTGGCCCGCGCTGTCCAGGGCGCTGAAAGCCTTGAACGCGATGCCCCCCTTGAAGCTTCCATCGCTCTTGCGCATAGACGTCAGGATATGGCGCTTCGCCGGATCCATCTTGTCCAGCAGCGCACCCGCATCCCACGCCATCGCCGCGATCTCGCCGCGCGGCGTCACCGCCACCGCCTGCAGACTGCCGTGCCAGTCCGCCGAGCTGTAGCCGAGATTGAAACCTAGCGCGCCCGAGACCAGCACCGCCGAATTCACCGCACCGATCGTCGCCGGCACCGCACGCGTGTTGATGCCGGTGAGGATGGTGCCGAGCTGATCCACCAGCAGTTGCGGATTGGCCGCGCTGAAGTAGGCGCCGCGGCCATTGACCGCCGCGTGCCAGGTGTCATCGACGGCAGCCGGCTTGTCGCTCTCGGGCTTGGTCCAGCCCGTGGCGCCGGTAGCGTTGATGCTGCCGCGGCGCAAGGCGCACAGATCGTTGGCGGTGGCGACCCTGCAGTTGGCGTCATCCGAGAAGTTCAGTTTTCCCGCGATGCCCAGCGTCACCATGTACTGCACCACGTGCGGCCAGTTGGCGGGATCGTTCTTCGGATGGAAGTACTGCTCCGCCTCTTTCGAACTCGCCCCCGCCACCACGCCGGTGCTCTTGTCAGGCATGTAGGGCTGCACCTGCCTGCCTGCGGCCGGATCGTAAAGATCCGGACGCAGATTCGTGGCCCAGTAATGAAAAGCGATGTTCGCCAGCGACGAAGTGAGCTTGGTGCCCTGCACATCCCAGAACACGCGCGACTCCGCCGCCACGGCGGAATACTTCGTGCCATCGGGCAGCGTGCGGGAGCTCTGGCTGTCCTTGAACGAAGCCGGCAGCGAGGGATGCGCGCCGTTCCAGTAGCCGTCGGTCACCATCATGTGGAAGTTCTGCCGGCAGGTGAGTTCCAGGCCGTCCGCGCCGGCTTTCACCGGCGGCTCCCAGTACGGATCGTGCAGATCGCCCGTGGCTCCCGTGTTGCCCTTGCCCCGCTCGAAGAACATGCCGGCACGGATGGTCGACGCGCGCAAGGGCGTGGTGCCCTTGGGCAAGGTCTCGAAGATCCAGTTGAAGAAGGCCGAGCGATAGCAGTTCGGCGGCGTCCTTACCGTGCCCGCCTGCAGGCCCAGCTTGTTCGGATCGGCATTGGCGGCAACGCAGGCCGGTGCGTTGGCGTCCATCAGCGTACTGATGATGGCGCTGTCCTGCAGGCGGAAGGTGTCGTCGGTATAGAGGTTCTGCCAGGCCACGCGGAACCCGCTGCCATAGCCACCGCCGGTAGTGGGCGCACCGAGCTTGGCGAACACGCGCGACATCACCGTGCGCGTCATCAGCATGCGCGTGCGGTAGTAGGCATACCAGTTGGCGAAGTTCTTCCATTCGTTGACGGTGACGCCGCCGATGGTGACGTTCTGGTTGCGCACCGCGACGGCTTCCCAGTTGGCGGCGTAATAGAGATTGAACAAGCCAGCCGCGGTCGGATTGCCGTAGGTATCCACGGCGATGGCCGGCGCGGACGATTTGTAGCGGTAGTAGTAAGGGCCGCCGACGGGATAGGCCTTGCCGTCGGGACCGGTGGTTTTACCGTCCATGGGCGAGGACTGGCTCTTTGCGCACACCCAGCGATAGTCGTAGGACGGCTTTCCACCGCCCGAGCCATACACGCCGGTCAGATCGGTCGCGCCCCGGCTCTCTTCCGGGCGCGATCGCGTGGTCGGGCTATACGGGTTATTGCGATAGGCGCCGGCGGCATCCAGCGTCGCCGGGCTGCGCGGGCGATGGATCGCCATGCCATCCACCGGCACGCGTTTCAGGTCGCCGGCCGGATCGGCATCGGGAAACGCCGTGCCATCCGCCCTCAGCGGCGGCAGGTACAGCACGTTCGGGTTGTAATACACGCCATTCATGGTGCGCGAGCGGATGTCCGCCGCGCTGGTGATGCGAGGGTCGATCACACCGGCGCACTGCCAGGGGCCGGACCATCCCGCATCGTCATAGGGCCGATTGTCGCCCATGTAGGTCACCTGCATGGAACCCGAATTGTCGAACGTCACCGCGATATTCGGCGCCACGCCCTGGGTCAGGTTCGGCGGCGTGGGACTGAGCTCCGTCACCGCCACCGGCGGAGCGGCCTGCATGGCGATCATCGACAGCGGACAACCGCTCGCCAGCAGGAGAGCGAGACAACGCATCGCGGCCGTGCGACGGATCGGAAAGGCTGGGCGAATAGGCATGACGGTACGCGCCGGCGCGCGTGCTCCGGCTCCATGGCTCATGTGATGAAAATTCAGCGGGCGGTGTTGAACGGCTTCCGGCGGCGAAAGCGCATCAACCTGGTCGGCGATGGATGCATGCAATGGCATGCACGGGCATGCTCCCCTGGAAACACCGGACCACTCTGTGCGCGATGGATGCCCGGCGCCAAGCAAAGTCCGACGAACGGCCGCATCCTTCCGACGAGCGTGAAACGCTGCTTTCAGAACAGTACGAGCCTCGGTTCGGTGGGCACCGATGGCTACCACCGGGTGCGCAAATCCTCGGTCCAGCGGCATCCGCCGCGGTCTGCGCCCTTTTCCCTAGGCATCCGCTCCCTGTGAGCGGATAATCACGGGCCCAATTCGCCAAGAAAGCACCGCAGATGTTCGTACCCGGCCAACGTTGGATCTCCACCGCCGAACCCGAGCTGGGCCTCGGCACGGTGCTACGGGTGGAGGGGCGCGGGGTGCAGGTGCTGTTCGCCAAGGCCGGTGTGCTGCGGCCCTATGCGGTGGATTCGGCGCCGCTGGTGCGCGCGGAATTCCGCGCCGGGCAGCGCGTTTCCGGCAAGGGCATAGCCTTCCTGGTCGAGCGGGTGGAGATCAAGGAAGACCTGCTGATCTACCGCGGCGAAGGCCGCGAGCTGCACGAAGGCCAGCTTGACGACGAGCAGAGCGTGAGCCAGGCCGACGACCGCCTGATCGGCGGCCGCACCGACCCGGTGGCGCGCTTCGACCTGCGCCTGGAAGGCCTGCAGCGCCGCGCCGCGGCCCGCCGCTCCGCCGCCTGGGGCCTGGGCGCCGCACGCATCGGCCTGGTGCCGCACCAGCTGCGCGTGGCCGGCATCGCCGCCTCGCGCCGCCCTCCGCGCGTGCTGCTGGCCGACGAAGTGGGCCTGGGCAAGACCATCGAGGCCGGCATGATCCTGGCCCGCCAGCTGGCCACCGGCCGCGCCCAGCGCGTGCTGGTGCTGCTGCCGGACACGCTCGTTTACCAGTGGTTCGTGGAACTGCTGCGCCGCTTCAACCTCAGCTTCGCCATCTACGACGAGGAACGCTGCGAGTCGCTGGACCTGAATGGCGACGGCGCCAACCCGTTCGAAGACGAGCAGCTGGTGATCGCCGACTTCAACTTCCTCGAGCACAACTCCAAGCGCGCCGAGCAGCTGCTCGCGGCGCCGTGGGACCTGCTGGTGGTCGACGAAGCGCACCACCTGGCCTGGACCCCCGAGGCCGCCAGCCCGCGCTATGCGCTGGTGGAGCGCCTGGCCGCGGCCACGCCCGGCGTGATCCTGCTCACCGCCACGCCCGAACAGCTCGGCCGCAGCGGCCACTTCGCCCGCCTGCGCCTGCTCGACCCGCAGCGCTACCGCGACTTGGCCAGCTACCTGGCCGAAGCCGACAGCTTCCAGGACCTGTCGCACATTGCCGACCGCCTGCTCGATGGCGAGGCGCTGGACGACGCCCAGCTGGCCCGCCTGCGCGAAGCCTTCGCCGGCGACGACACCCTGCTCGCTCACCTGGCCGACACCACCAAGCCCGCGCATGCGCGCGAGCTGATCGCCGCGCTGATCGACCGCCACGGCACCGGCCGCGCCATGTTCCGCAATCGCCGCGCGGGCATCGGCGGCTTCCCGCAGCGCGTGCCGGTGTGGCATCTGCTGGACGCCGGCCTGCTCAGCGAAGAAGGCCGCCAGGCCCTGCTGGCCGAATTCCATGCCGATATCCAGCAGCCCTCGCCGCCGCAGGAACCGGATTACTCGGCCGATCCGCGCGTCGACGCGCTGGTGGCCTTGCTCGACGCGCATCCACAGGACAAGTTCCTGCTGATCTGCCGCAGCCAGGCCAAGGTGCTGGCGCTGGAAGAAGCACTGCGCACCAAGAGCGGCGTCGGCGTCGCGCGTTTCCACGAAGGCCTCGGCATCGTGCAGCGCGACCGCAACGCCGCTTATTTCGCGCAGCCGGATGGTGCGCGCCTGCTGATCTGCTCCGAGATCGGCTCCGAAGGCCGCAACTTCCAGTTCGCCCACCGCCTGGTGCTGTGGGACCTGCCGCTGGACCCGGACCTGCTGGAACAGCGCATCGGCCGCCTGGACCGCATCGGCCAGAAGCACGACATCAGCATCCATATCCTGGCCGTGGCCGATAGCGCCCAGCACGTACTGGCGCGCTGGTACGACGAAGGCGTCGACGCCTTCCGCCTCAGCCCCGCCGACGGCCGCGAACTGCTGCGCCGCTACGGCGAACCGCTGGCGCGCCTGGCCGACGAACACGCGCGCGGCGACGACAACCGCGACCAGGAACTGGACGTGCTGCTGGCCGAGACGCGCGCCAGCCACGAGGAAATGGCCGCGCTGATCCGCGACGGCCGCGATCACCTGCTGGAGCTGGCGGCGAGCCGCGACCTGCATGCCGACGAATTGCAGCAGGCCTTCACGCGCGAGGAGCACGATCCCGGCCGCGACGAATTCATCCAGCGCCTGCTGGAGCAGTTCGGCATCCATGCCGAGGAACTCGGCGGCAAGGTCTTGCTGCTCGACCCGCAGTACCTCTCCACCGACGCCCTGCCCGGCTTCAGCGAAGGCCCCGTGGCGGTGACGTTCGCGCGCGAAGTCGCCCTGGCACGCGAGGATCTGCCGCTGCTGCGGCTGGATCATCCGATGGCGGCCGGCGCGCTGGATCTGGTGCTCACCGGCGAGGAAGGCAATGCCGCCTTCCTCGTCGACGATGCGCTGCCGCCGCGCACGGCGTTGTTGCAGGCGGTGTATCTGCTCGAATGCGTGGCCGACCGCAAGCTGGACGCGGAGCGCTTTTTGCCGGCCTTGCCGGTGCAGGTCACCGTCGATACGCGCCTGGCCGAACGTGCCGGTTTCCAGCCGAGCGAGCTGGCCTTGCGCAAGGCGGCGGACCGCAATATCGAGGTGCCGCGGTATCGCAAGTTTCTTGCGAAGCTGGTGCCGCCGATGCTGGAGAAGGCAGAGGAGCTCGCCGCCGAGCGCGCGAAGGGTGATGTGGCTGCCGCTGTCGCGGCGGCGACGGAGGCGCTCGATGCCGAGCTTTCGCGGTTGTTGGCGCTGCGCGCGGTGAATCCTGCGATCAGCGAGGCTGAGGTTGCCGCTGTGGCGGGGGAGCGCACGGCACTGCTGGAGGCGTTGCCGCAGGCGCGGTTGCGGCTGGATGCTGTGCGCTTTGTGGTCAGCCCGGATTTTCTCGCGCTGCGTTGATGGCTCGTCATCCCGGCGTAGGCCGGGATCCTTTTGCGGGATCGCCTGGTTTTTGCGTTACCGCGATCTGGCCGCTTATGCAGCGGGCATTTCGGACGCCTGCCGGCGCCCGAGTCACTTTCTCTTTGCTGGCCCAAAGAGAAAGTAACCAAAGAGAAATAGCCTAAGAGCCACTGCTCGCGACGCGACTAGAAGGAGCAGTGGACGGCTGCGGTAGCCTGATTAACCTGGGTCTACACGAAACGGCAGTGCGTTTACGTAACGGCTTCTTCAACGTGCCGTGGCCGAGAGGACGTTCAAGAACTGAGGCCGGATTTGGTTCTTCGTTCCTGCCTACCTCACGCTTTCACCCCTCTCCCCTCCGGGGAGAGGGCAGGGTGAGGGGCGGGCGGAGCGCAACGTTAAATCTTGCCGTGGCGTAGGTTGGGGTGAGCCGCAGGCGAACCCCAACGTGGCGAGGCGCGGGAAGGTGCGGGTGTTGGGGTTCGCCTGCGGCTCACCCCAACCTACGCCGTACGCTTACGCAACGGACAGAGCTAAGCCCAAAAGCTGGCCTCAGTCATTGAACGTCCTCTCGGCCACGGCACGTTGAAGAAGCCGTTACGTAAACGCACTGCCGTTTCGTGTAGACCCAGGTTAATCAGGCTACCGCAGCCGTCCACTGCTCCTTCTAGTCGCGTCGCGAGCAGTGGCTCTTAGGCTATTTCTCTTTGGTTACTTTCTCTTTGGGCCAGCAAAGAGAAAGTGACCCGGGCGCCGGCAGGCGTCCGGAATGCCCGCTGCATAAGCGGCCAGTCCGCGGTAACGCAAAAACCAGGCGATACAGCAAAAGGATCCCGGCCTACACCGGGATCACAACCATCACCCCAACATGAAATCCACAGCGGCCGCTGCATGCAACGCAGCCGTATCAAACAGCGGCACCGGGCTATCCTCCCGCCCAACCAGCAACCCAATCTCGGTACACCCGAGAACCACCCCCTGCGCCCCCCGCGCAGCACAATCCACCATCACCTCCCGATAAAACTGCCGCGAGGAATCGAGCACCACCCCCGCGCACAACTCCTCGTAGATGATGCGATGCACCTCACGCCGCTGCCCTTCGTCAGGCACCAGGCACCGAATGCCATACCTCGCGCGCAAGCGCTCCCGATAGAACTCCTGTTCCATCGTAAAAGCGGTACCCAGCAACGCCACTTGATGGCAACCCGCCGCGCGCAGCGCCGCCCCCGTCGGATCCGCGATATGCAAAAACGGCAACGGCGTCGCCGCCATTACGGCATCAGCCACCTTATGCATCGTGTTGGTCGCCAGCACGATGGCCTCGGCGCCGCCGGCCTCCAGCCGCCGCGCCGAGGCGGCCAGCAGCTCCCCCGCGTGATGCCAGTCACCTTGCCGCTGCAACGCCTCGATCTCACCGAAATCCAGGCTGTCCAGCAGCAGCCGCGCCGACCGCAGCGGCCCCAGCCGCTCCCGCACGCCGCGGTTGATCAACTGATAGTAGGCAAGCGTCGATTCCCAACTCATGCCGCCGATCAGGCCAACCGTGCGCAGGCGGCGTTCCATCCTCATGCCGCCTGCGGGCCGAGCGCGCGCATCCGCGCACCGATGCCGAGAAACCGGTAGGCCAGCGACAGCAGCACCACCCAGCCGGCGCCCACGTACAGCGCCACCCGCGTGTCGGGGCTGTAGCCGAGCATGAACAGCACGAAGGCCAGGAACACCAGGCACACCACGCTGGTCAGCGGCCACGCGCGCAGCGGGAACTGCGTGGCGCCGTAGCGGCGGCGGAAGCTGAAGTGGGCGATCAGCACCATCATCCAGGTCCACACCGTATTGAAGGCCAGGATCGACATCATCATGGCGAAGATGCGCTCCGGCAGCAGGTAGTTCAGCACCACGCCCAGGACCAGGCAGGCCAGCGTCACCAGCACCGCGCGCACCGGCACGCCGTGCTCGCTCACCTTGCCCAGCAAGGCCGGCGCCTGCGCCTTGGTCGACAGGCTGTACAGCATGCGGCTGCCGCTGAAGGTGGTGCTGTTGAAGCCCGACAGCGCCGCGGTGATCACCACGAAGTTGATCAGGCCGGCCGCCTGCGGAATGCCCAGCTTGCCGAAGGTGGTGACGAAGGGGCTGCCCTGCGTGCCGAGCTGGTTCCACGGGTAGATCGCCATGATCACGAACAGCGCGCCCACGTAGAAGATCAGGATGCGCCACAGCACCGAATTCACCGCGCGCGGAATGGTGCGCTCCGGCTGCGCGGCCTCGCCCGCCGCCATGCCGATGGTCTCGATGCCGCCGAACGCGAACACCACCACCGGCAATGCCAGCACCATGCCGGTAAAGCCGTGCGGGAACCAGCCGCCATGCCCCCACAGGTTGGACAAGCCCACCGGCTGGCCGCCATTACCCCAGCCCAGCCAGATCATGCCGGCGCCGCCGAGGATCATCAGCACCACCGTCACCACCTTGATCAGGGTGAACCAGAATTCCATCTCGCCGTAGACCTTCACCGCCATCAGGTTCAGGCCGCCGATCATCGCCACGCTGCCGAACACCCAGATCCACTGCGGCAAGTCGGGAAACCACTGGCGCATGTAGATGCCCACCGCCGTGCTCTCGGCCATGCCGACGCCGACCATCAGGATCCAGTAGTTCCACCCGGTGAGATAACCGGCGAACGGACCCAGATAACGGTGCGCATAGGTGCTGAAGGACCCGGCCACCGGATCGTGCACGGCCATCTCGCCCAGCGCGCGCATGATGATGAAGATCATCGCGCCGCCGAACAGGTAGGCGAACAGCACCGAGGGGCCGGCCAGGTTGATCGCATTGGCCGAGCCCAGGAACAGGCCGGCGCCGATCGCCATCCCCAGGGCCATGAAGGTGATATGGCGCGGGGTGAGCCGGCGCTGCAGGTGCTGAGTCATGAAGAAGAACCGCGAGGTGGAAAGGTCAGCGCATCAAGCGCCGCTTCGGTTTGACCGGCAGCTTGCCGCGCCAGTACTGCAGCAGCACGAAGCCGCCGAGCATGCCGCCCAGGTGCGCGAAGTGGGCGATGCCCGGCGCCCAGCCGGTGGCGCCGGAGATCAGCTCCAGCGCGGCGTAGCCGGAGACGAACAGCCAGGCGGGGATCTGCGCCGGGATCGGGAACAGGATCAGCTTCTCGTGCGGCCACAGCATGCCGAAGGCCAGCAGCAGGCCGAAGATCGCGCCCGAGGCGCCCAGCGTCGGCGTCTGGAAATCCTGCTCGATAAAGCGCAGCCACAGCAGCTGCAGGAGCGAGGCGGTGATCAGGCAGACGAAGTAATAGATGGTGTAGTTGCGCGTGCCCAGCAGCCGCTCGATCTGGCTGCCGAACATGAACAAGGCGTACATGTTGAAGAACAGATGCAGGAAGCCGCCGTGCATGAAAGCGTTGGTCACCACCTGCCAGGGCTGGAAGTAGCCGCTGCCCAGGGGCCACAGCGCCAGGGGCACCAGCAGCGAAGGCATCAGCTGCTGCAGCAGGAAGACCGCCACGTTGGCGATCAGCAGGTTACGGGTTACCGGAGCGAGGTCGTAGAACATGGGCGGTTCCGTGGGCAACGGCCAAGGGTAGCGGCTGAGCCGGGGCGCCGCCATCGGCGCCCGATGGCGCGGCGCAACATCCTGCGACAACTCGCCGCACCCATCCGGGGAACCTTGCGGGGCGCGGCCCGGCCGCCGTTTTGCGCCGCCGGCGGCGAACGCGCATCGTCACCTCGGGTTGACATCGCCGCGCGGCGATGCACAAATAGCCGTCCATACGGCCGAACCCCCAACGCGCCGTTCCGTCCCCAGCAGGAATGCCACCGCTCGTGACCATCCAGGGTTACCGCCAGCTCGCCAGCACCACGCATCGCATGTGCGCGATGTGTTGCTGCTGTTGTTGTTGCTGATCGCGCGCTTTCCCTGTTGCCGGGCGCCAGTCCGGAATCCCCAAGCAAGCCAGCGTCCACCGGACGCCGCCGGGCCGGATATCACGATGCACTTCCCGCTGTTCTCCTCTTCGCCACGACACCGCCATGCCATCGCCGGCACGGGCTGCTGTTGTCGTTGCTGTCGAATGTGTCGCTGCGGCTGATCCCGCGACCCTAGGCGTTTTCCCGCGCCGCCATTGACGCCGTCCCCACGGCGATCCCCCGAACGCAGCTCCCCCGCTGCATCCCGCGCATCCATCGCACCTGGCCAGGAGCCGGGACGGGTGCGCCTACAGGAATGCTTCCCGCCATGAACACGATCCGCCTGCTTCCCTTCGCCATTGCCACGGCGCTCGCGCTGTCCCCGCTGCACGCGGAGGAGGCCGACGACAAGAAGGCCACCCAGCTCGAAGCCGTCAGCGTCACCGGCTCCAATATCAAGACCACCGACCTGGAAGGCCCCAGCCCGGTGCAGGCCATCACCGCCGAACAGATCCGCAGCAGCGGCAAGACCACCCTGCCCGACCTGCTGCGCTCGATCTCCGCCAATACCGGCAACAGCGTCAACGAACAGCTCACCGGCAGCTTCTCCGCCGGCACGGCCGGCATCTCGCTGCGCGGCCTGGGCCAGAAGAACACCCTGGTGCTGGTGGACGGCAAGCGCGTGGCCAACTACGCCACCGCCTACGAACTGCAGGACACCTTCGTCGACCTCAACGCGCTGCCGCTGGCGGCGGTGGAGCGCATCGAAGTGCTGAAGGACGGCGCTTCCGCGGTGTACGGCTCGGACGCCATCGCCGGCGTGGTCAACATCATCCTCAAGCAGAACTACCAGGGCGCCGAAGTCGGTGCCAACGTCGGCGGAAGCACCGAAGGCACCGGCCAGCGCTCGAATAATTTCCATCTGCTGCTGGGCCAGGGCGACCTGAAGAAGGACGGCTACAACGTGTTCTTCGCGCTGGACGGCACGCGCAGCTCGCAGCTCAACCAGGACCACGTGAGCTGGCTGCGCGACAACGACTTCCGCGACAAGCCCGGCGGCCGCCTCAACTGGACGCCGACCAACTACTACAACAACGATCCCCCCCAGGGCTTTGCCAGCGCCGTCGGCCCCGTGCGCAAAGTGCCTTACGGCGCCATCACGCCCGGCAAGAGCGGCGATACCTGGGCCTACAACCCGGCGCAGTACACCTCGCTGATTCCCGGCGTGGAGCGCTACCACGCCGTGCTGAAGGCGACGGTGAAACTCACCGACCAGATCGACGCCTACGGCGAGGCGATCTACAGCCGCAGCCACGCGGCCTTCGTGTTCAGCGGACCGCTGGCGATCGGCAGCGGCCTGCGCGCCTGGGACAACGCGAACCAGAAGCTGGTGAACATCGACACCACCTTGCCGGCCGGCAACCCAGCCAACCCCTATGGCGTGCCGACGCCGGTGAACACCAACCTGTGGGACGTGGGCCAGCGCAACAAGCGCGACCGCACCATTTTCACGCGCTTCCTCGGCGGCGTTAAAGGACGTACCGGCGCATGGGACTGGGATGTCTCCGCCGAGCATTCCGAGAGCAGCCTGAAGGAATACGTCACCAACTTCGGCAACCGCTATGCGTTCCAGTCGCTGCTGGCCAATGGCGGCTACAACTTCGCCGCCAACAACCATTCGCAGCAGGCGATCGAGGCCCTGCGCCTGTCCACCATCCGCCCCGCCGTATCGCGCCTCACCGCGGTCAACGCCACCGCCAGCACCCAGCTGTTCGACCTGCCCGCGGGTACGGTGGGCTTTGCCGCGGGCTACGAGTTCCGCAACGAGTCGATCAATTCGCGCACCTCGCAGGCGGTGCTGTCCGGCTCCGAGCTGCGTCCGGCCATCGACGTGATCCGCGGCTCGCGCGACGTGCACGCCGGCTATGCCGAATTCAACGTGCCGATTCTCGCCACGCTGGAAGCCGGCATCGCCGGTCGCCTGGACCACTACAGCGATTTCGGCAATGCCTTCGCGCCGAAGTTCTCGCTGCGCTACCAGCCGCTGGACTGGCTGCTGCTGCGCGGCTCGTACTCGCGCGGCTTCCGCGCGCCGTCGCTGCCGGAAATCACCAACAGCACCGCGGTGAGCTACAGCACGGTGGTCGATCCCTACGATCCGGTCACGCCCGGCCAGCGCCGCGGCTATACCGATGTGTTCGCCGCCAACCCGAAGCTGCGGCCGGAGCGCTCGGAGAACTACAACGGCGGCTTGGTGATTTCGCCCAGCGCCGACACCAGCTTCGGCGCGGACTACTACCACATCGTGCAGCGCGGCATCATCGGCCCCGACGACGACGCCACCCTGGTGCAGCGCAAGGACCCGCGCGTGCAGCGCGACGCGCAGGGACGCATCAGCATCATCACCAACCAGTACCGCAACCAGCAGAGCCTGACCACCGACGGCGTGGACCTCAGCTTCCACCAGGCGCTGCACACGGCGAATGCGGGCGACTTCGCGCTCGACGGCAACTGGACGCGCCTGCTCAAGTACAGCCAGCCGCGCGTGGCCGGCGATGCACCGGTGAACGGCGCGGGCACCAATATCTTCGGCTCGCTGCCGAAGTGGCGCGGCAGCACCGGGCTGACCTGGAGCTACCGCGACTTCGCCAGCACGCTGACCTGGTACTACGTGGGCGGCTACCAGCAGAACCCCGATAACCGCCTCACGCCGGCGTATCCGGAGCGCGTAAAAGCATGGAGCACCTTCGACCTGAGCATCGCCTACACCGGCCTGCCCAAGACCACGCTCACGCTCGCCGTGCAGAACCTGCAGAACCGCCGTCCGCCGTGGGATCCATCCAACACCTACTACGACCTGACGCAGGCTGATCCGCGCGGACGCTATGTCTACGTCGGCGCGGACTATCGTTTCTAAGCCGATCGCATGAAGCTGCCGCGCCCGCTGCTGAACGCGAAAACTTGCGCGTTTTCAGCGGGCCGCGGCGCGGTTACAGTCCTGCCGGTCCCTTACAGGGAGCCGGGGGAATGCGCCGTTTTCTATCCATCGTTGTGCTAAGCACCATGCTTGCTGCCTGCCAGCAGCATGCGTCGTCGTCGCGCGACGGCGAGATCGCGGCGAACTTTTCACCCGGCATCATGCCGGAGGATTTGGCCGTCCATTTTCACGCGCTGTCCGCGCCCGCGCTGCGCGACCGTTCGCCCGGCAGCGCTGGCGAGCGGCATACCGTCGATTACCTGATCGCGCAGTTCCAGCGCATGGGCCTGCAGCCCGGCGCCGATGGCAAGTGGACGCAGGACGTGCCCTATGTGCGCGGCAGCGTGATCCATCCCGAACGGATGACCCTGCAGATCGAAGGCGGCGCGCAGCCGCTGTCGCTCGCCTACGGCATCGACATGGTGGCCAACTCGCCCGCACAGCATACGAACGCGGCGATCGAACATGCACCGGTGGTGTTCGCCGGCTACGGCATCGACGACCCCGCGCAGGACTGGGACGACTACGCCGGCGCCGACGTCAAGGGCAAGACCGTGGTACTGCTGGCCAACGACCCCGGCTGGGGCAGCCAGGATCCGGCGCTGTTCCACGGCCGCACGCCCACCTTGTTCGGTTCCTGGCGCTACAAGCTGGAGCAGGCCGCGCGCCACGGCGCGGCGGCGGTGTTCGTGGTGCATGACGAAGCGGCGTCGGGCTATCCATGGACCGCGGTGCGCCAGCACTGGAGCAGCCCCTGGTACACCCTGCCCGGCGATGCGAATGCAGCGCCCGCCATCGCCGGCTGGCTGAGCGATGCCGCCGCGCGCCGGCTGTTCGCCAGCGCCGGCCAGGATTTCCAGGCGCTGCGCGCCGCCGCGCACCGGCGCGGCTTCCGCGCGCTGACGCTGGCGGCCAAGGCCAGCCTGGCATTCCAGAGCAGCATCAGCCAGGGCATGTCGCCCAACGTGATCGCGCGCATGAACGGCAGCAAGCAGCCCGGCGATGCGATCGTCTACACCGCGCACTGGAACCACCCCGATGCGCGCGACAGCCAGTCGCTGCACGGCGTGGCCGAGAGCGCGGCGGGCCTGGCCGGCCTGCTCGAACTGGCCGAGGCCTTCGCGCACCGCGCACCCAAGCCGCATCGCAGCGTGCTGTTCGTCGCGCTGACCATGGAGGAATCCGGCCAGCTCGGTTCGCGCTGGTACGTCGACCATCCGCCGGTGGCGCTGGAGCACACGGTGGCGGAAATCCAGCTCGACGCCTTGCCGTGGCTGGGGCCGAGCCGCGACCTGGACGTGCTCGGCTATGGCCAGTCGCAGCTGGACGATTACCTCGCCGATGCGCTGCAGAGCCAGCACCGCCGCATGCGCTCGGGCGACGAGCGGGCCGGCATGGAACTGTTCCGCTCCGACGCGCTGAGCTTCGCCACGCGCGGCGTGCCGGTGCTCTACGCCCGCTCCGGCCTGGACCTGCGCGACGGCGGCGACGCCGCCGGCCGCAAGCGCTACGGCGACTACCTCGCGGCCAGCGCCAGCGCCCCGCCCGCCGGTACCGCGCCGAGCTGGGACCTGCGCGGCCTGGTGGAAGACCTGCGCGCGCTGTTCATGGTCGGCGGCAAGCTGTCGACCGAAACCACCTATCCGCAGTGGAAGCCGACCGCGAGTTTCCACCGCCCTGTGACGGTGGTCGCGCGCTAGCGTTTCGGTCCGCTCGCGTTACGCGCAGCAAAGATGCGGCGTGGCAAGCTGTGCGCGTCAGGTCTCCATGCCGCACCCATGACCGCTGCGCCCCTCCACGTCCTGCTCGCCGGCGCCACCGGCCTCACCGGCGGCGCCGTGCTGCGCGAACTCCTGTCCGACCCCGCCGTCGCCCGCGTGCTCGCCCCCACCCGCCACGCCCTGCCACGCGCCCCCCGGCTGGAAAACCCCATCGGCATGCTCCACCGCACCCTCCCCACCCTGCAGCCGCCGCTGGACGTAGCCCTTTGCTGCCTCGGCACCACCATCGCCCAGGCCGGCTCCCGCGAAGCCTTCCGCATGGCCGACTACGACCTGCCCCTGGCCGTGGCGCGACGCGCACGCAAGCTTGGAGCGCGGCATTACCTGGTGATGAGTTCGCTCGGCGCGAGCGCCACGTCGCGCACGTTCTACACGAAGGTCAAAGGCGAGCTGGAACAAGCATTGATCGAACATGACTGGCCACAGCTGACCATCGTCCGCCCATCTCTGCTGCTGGGACCACGCAAGGAGTTCCGCTTAGGCGAGGCAGTCGCGGGACCGCTGTCGCGCCTGTTGCCCGGACGATGGCGCGGGATTCACGTGGAGACGGTTGCGCGCGCGTTGTGGAAATTGGCGCGAGAAGCGGGCGAAGGAGTGCGGATTGTCGAGTCGGATGAGTTGCGGCGCTTGGGTCGGGCAAGCTGACCTGCGTCATCGCGGGCGAATAGCGCCCAAGCGGCCCAAGGAATAACAGGCGTTACGCTCCGCCCGGCCCCTCACCCTGCCCTCTCCCCGGAGGGGAGAGGGGTGATGTCGTGAGGTAGGCAGGAACGAAGAGCGAAAGCTGGCCTCGGTCATTGAACGTCCTCTCGGCCACGGCACGTTGAAGAAGCCGTTACGTAAACGCACTGTGGTTTCGTGTAGACCCAGGTTAATCAAGTTACCGCAGACGCCCACTGCTCCTTCTAGTCGCGTCGCGAGCAGTGGCTCTTAGGCCATTCTCTCTTTGGTTACTTTCTCTTTGGGCCAGCAAAGAGAAAGTGACTCGGGCGCCGGCAGGCGTCCGAAATGCCCGCTGCATAAGCGGCCAAATAGCGACAACCGCACCTAGTCGCCACTGGATCCCGGCCTACGCCGGGATGACGAATAGGTGATGCGCCAGCACAAATAAAAAAGGCCGCCCTGCAGGCGGCCTCAAACTGCCGAAAGCGCTAACGCTCAACCGTTCTGCGCCATGCCCTCAGGCCGCTTGGCGCCAGCGAACCGCTTAGCCCAATAACTCTCATCGAGACTATCGACCCGCACCGTCTTCCCCCGCGAAGGCGAATGAATAAACTGCCCATTGGCAATATAAATGCCCACATGCGAAATGCGCCCACCACCCCGGCGCCCGCCGGCAGTGCGGAAAAACACCAGATCGCCAGGCTGCATCTCGGTACGGTTGACCTTCAGCCCCGCAAGAAACTGCCCCGCCGAATTGGTCGGCAGATCCAACCCCACCGCATGCGAAAACACGTAACGGACAAAGCCGCTGCAATCGAAGCCGGTCGACGGATCGTGCCCGCCGCGCACATAGCGGATATCCCGCAGCTGCATCGCCAGATCGATCAGCGTCTTGCGCAGATCGTCCGCATTGCTGGCCTGCTCCTCGATCGCCGGAGCGGCCGGCAGAGCCGACTGGGAAAGGGCCTGGGCCGGAGCGAGCGCGGCGAACTGGCTCATCAGCGGCGGAGTGATGGTGGCGACAGCAGGGGCGGCCTTGGCCTGTCCGCTGGGGCTGGCGAGCACGGGACCGGAGACGAGCGCGGCGGCGGCCAGCACGGAGAGGACGGTCAATCGCTTGATTGGCATGCGGGAAAAATCCCCTTGCTGTTCACGGGATTGGCCGTCGGATGTGTCGACGACCGTGACGAAGCCGTGAACTTAGCAAAGCGATATAGGCCGTATGTTCGATCCGGGTTAACTAAACCCCGCGGTTTCGAAAAGCTGAAGGGATCAGCAACGTCCGGCATCCCCATGAAAGCAGTGGGAAATCACTGCAAGCACCTGGCCTGGCTAGGAAAATTTCCTAGAAATAACCGTGGCGGAAGTGTGACGGAGGTCCGTAACAGGTCTGCAAGGTAGCTGAAGCGCAATTCAGCCGCGGCGGCCGAAAATCGCCGTCCCGATACGCAGTTCCGTAGCACCCTCGGCCACCGCCAGCGGGAAATCCCCGCTCATGCCCATGGACAGCCGCGGCAGTGCGTGGCCCTCCCCCGCCATGCGGTCGCGCAGCTCGCGCAGCAGGCGGAAGCAGGCGCGCACGGGAGCGGGGTCGCCGGACTGCACGGCCATGGTCATCAGGCCGCGCACGCGCAGGGTGTCCAGGCCGCGCAAGCGGGCCAGGAAGGCCGGCAGCTCCGCCGGATCCAGCCCCTGCTTGCTCTCTTCCGGGGAGGTCTTCACCTGCACCAGCACGTCGATGGCGCGGCCTTCGGCCTGCAGGCGGCGGTCCAGCGCCTCGGCCAGCTCCCAGCGGTCCAGCGACTGCACTTCGGCGGCGAGCCGGGCCACGTCCTTGGCCTTGTTGGTCTGCAGGTGGCCGATCACCACCCAGTCGATGGCGCAGTCGGCCAGCGGGCCAGCCTTCTCGCGGATCTCCTGCACCTTGTTCTCGCCGAAGCGATGCAGCCCCAAGGCGGTGGCGGCGCGAATGGCGTCCGCGCCGAAGGTCTTGCTCACCGGCAGCACGTCCACCTCGGCCGGCGCGCGGCCCGCCTCGCGGCAGGCCGCGTCGACGCGCTCGCGCACGGCGGCCCAGTGGGCCGCGAGATAGCCGTAGTCGTCGCTCAAGCCTTGCCGCCCTGCGCGTAGTGGCCCGCCACCACCTCGGCCACCACCATCGTCACCTTCTTGCCGGTGGGGATGTGCAGGAATTCGTTCGGGCCGTGCGCATTGGAATGCGGGCCGAGCACGCCGGTGATCAGGAACTGCGCCTGGGGGAATTTCTCGCCGAGCATGCCCATGAAAGGAATGCTGCCGCCTTCGCCCATGTAGGCCGCCGGCGCACCGAAATGGTTCTGCGAAGCCTGCGCGACGGTCTGCTCCAGCCACGGCGACAGCTGCGGCGCATGCCAGCCGCCGCCGTCCTTCTCCAGCTTGAAGCTGACCCTGGCGCCGTAGGGCGGATCCTTCTCCAGCAGCTGCTTGACGAACTGCCCGGCCTGGCTGCCGTTGAGCGTGGGCGGCAGGCGCAGGCTGAGCTTCACCGAGGTCTTCGGGCGCAGCACGTTGCCGGCGCTTTCCAGCGGCGGCAGGCCGTCCGCGCCGGTCACCGCCAGCTGCGGGCGCCAGGTGCGGTTGAGCACCAGCTCGGTGAGGTCGTCGGTGACCGGATGCATGCCTTCGACGAAGGGAAACTTCTCGTAGATGGCCTTGCCCAGCACGTGCGAGGCCTGCTTCGCCTGCTCGATGCGCTGCGCGGGAATCTCCACGTACAGTTCCTTCGGCTTGACCGTGCCGGTCCGCGGGTCCTCCAGGCGCGTCAGCAGCTCGCGCAGGATGCGGAAGCTCGACGGCACCACGCCGGAGGCGTCGCCGGAATGCACGCCTTCCTCCAGCACCTGCACGCTCAGCTCGCCGCCGGTCATGCCGCGCAGCGAGGTGGTCAGCCACAGCTGGTCGTAGTTGCCGCAGCCCGAATCCAGGCACACCACCAGCGAGGGGCTGCCGATGCGCGTGGCCAGGTGGTCCACGTAGTACGGCAGGTCGTAGCTGCCCGATTCCTCGCACGCTTCGATCAGCACCACGCAGCGCGCGTGCGGGATGCCCTGCTCGCGCAGCGCCAGCAGCGCGGCCAGCGAGCCGAAGATGGCGTAGCCGTCGTCGGCGCCGCCGCGGCCATAGAGCTTGTCGCCCTTGAGCACCGGCGTCCACGGACCCAGGCCCTCGGCCCAGCCGGTCATTTCCGGCTGCTTGTCGAGATGGCCGTAGAGCATCACGGTGTCGTCGCCCTGGCCGGGCACGTCGATGTAGATCAGCGGCGTGCGGCCCTCCAGGCGCACCACTTCCAGCGTGGCGCCGGGCAGCGACGGCAGCTTGGTGCGCGCCCAGGTCTCCATCAGCTTGACCGCCGCATCCATGTAGCCGTGTTCCACCCACTTGGGATCGAACATCGGCGACTTGTTGGGAATGCGGATGTAGTCCATCAGCTGCGGCACGATCTCGTCATCCCACAGGCCGCTGACGAAATGCGAAAGACGGGCGGTATCCATGGGCGAGCTCCGGCGATGGGGAAAGCGCCGATTGTATCAGCGCAGGCCGAAACGCCGCCGACAGCGCGTAGGCGCGCACCCACGCCACGCGGCGATGCAGGCGCACCGCAGCGCGATGGGAGCGCCGACTGCGGCGCATCCGCGCCGGCGGCATCGTGGCTGGGCGGCGCATGGACGCCGCGCTGTCCCATCGCTGAAGCCCATCACTGAAGGAGCATCCCATGCTGCGCAAGCTCGCTACTTTCATGTCCGGCCTGGCCGTGTGCCTGTCGCTGCACGCCGCCACGCCGGTCAACGTCAACACCGCCGATGCCGCCACTATCGCCAAGGCGCTCGACGGCATCGGCCCGGCCAAGGCCGCCGCCATCGT
The DNA here is from genome assembly GCF_049532885.1 of Dyella marensis. Taxonomy (NCBI): domain Bacteria; kingdom Pseudomonadati; phylum Pseudomonadota; class Gammaproteobacteria; order Lysobacterales; family Rhodanobacteraceae; genus Dyella; species Dyella marensis. The sequence continues at coordinate 1,273,018 of NZ_CP064029.1, read as the reverse complement.
GGCCTGGCGCGAGGAACACGGCCCGTTCAAGACCGTGGACGAAGTCGGCCAGGTCAAGGGCGTGGGCGCCAGCACGCTGGACCGCAACCGTGCCGCCATCCTGATCACCGAGGAAGGCGCCAAGCCCGAATCCGGCGCCACCAAGGCCAGACCCAAGGCCAAAAAGGACGAGGACTGAGCTCCAGTCCGCTCGCCGGCCCGCGCCGGCGCGGCCCTGGCAGGTCGCGCCGGTTGCGCCTACACTCCGCGTTCACGACCGCCCGGTCACCGCCTTCACGACCCAGGCCGGAGCCGTCACAGGGGCCATGTACCTGATTCAGCAGCACAAACATTTGCGTTCCACGCCATGATCCTGCCGCGTTACCGCATCGCCGCCTCGGGTATCGGAGGCGCCGGCAAGGGGCTGTTCCTGGAGGAAGACGTCGCCGCCGGTCGCATCGTGACCGCGCCGGATGCGATCGACCGCACCTGGAGCCTCGCGCAGATCACCGCCTCGCCCGAGCTGCAGGTGCAGCTCTATGCGGCTGCGCGCTGGTTCGAGGACCGCTACACGCTGTCCCCCGACTGGCCCGACGAGTGCTACATCAACCACAGCTTCGAGCCCAGCGGGCTGTGGCACCTCGGTTTCGTGTTCGCCGCGCGCGACCTGCCCGCGGGCACCGAGATCACCGTGGATTACCGCCACCTGCTCGCCCCCGGGCAGGAAGAAGATTTCATCGATTCGGCCACCGGCGAGAAAATCATCGGCCTCTCCTGGGCCGACAGTCTCGCCACCAGTACCCGTGCCCTCGCCAGCCTGCTGGCCAGCGCCGCCATCTGACACTGCAATGTTCGACATACCCACCCTCGAAACCGCGCGCCTGCGCCTCACCGCTCTCTCCGCCAGCCATTTCGACGACTACGCCGCGATGCTCGCCGACCCCACCAGCACGCGCTGGGTCGGCGACGGCGAGCCGCTGGACCGCGGCCATGCCTGGCGTTCGCTGGCGATGCTGCTGGGCCATTGGCAGTTGCGCGGCTACGGCATGTGGGCGCTGGAACTGAAGGACAGCGGCGTCTTCGCCGGCCGCGCGGGATTGATGTATCCGGAAGGCTGGCCCGATATCGAACTGGGCTGGATGCTGAAGTCCGAGTACCGCCACCATGGCTACGCCACCGAAGCCTGCCAGGCCATCCTCGATTTCGCCTGGAACCAGCTGCGCGCGCAGCGCGTGATCAGCCTGGTGCGCGTGGGCAACGAAGCTTCCGACCGCCTGGCCGAGCGCCTCGGCGGCGAGCACATCGAAGACATGGATTTCTGCGGCAGCTACAACCACGTGTTCGCGTACTACCCGCCGTACCGCGAATCGCGCCGCGCGGCCTACGCCTGAGCGCATGAGCGCCTTCCACCGCGTGCCAGCGGAAAGCCTGCGCGCGGAGCCCTGGGCCAACGGCGCCGGCACCACCATGGTGCTGGCCAGCGGTCCGGATTCTTCTGCATGGCAGTGGCGCCTGAGCATCGCGCAGATCGACCGCGATACCGATTTTTCCGCACTGCCCGGCGTGCGCCGCCAGTTCACCGCGCTCGACGCTTCGCTCGCGCTGCGCTTCGCGGACAGCGAACGACATGCATTGCGCCTGGCCGTGATCCGCTTCGACGGCGCCGACGCCCCGCACGCGCGGCTCACCGACGGCCCCACCCGCGCCTTCAACCTGATGCTGCGCGATGGCGCGGAAGGCGAACTGATCGCACGCCCCTTGAACGGCGCCATGGTGCTGCCACCGTCGGCCGGCGCGCACTGGTTCCTCTATCTGCTCGCCGGACACGCCGAACTGCGCAGCGGCGGCGAAAGCCTGGCGATGACGCAGGGCGAATCGGTATGGATCGAAGCGGCAGGCACGCTGCGCATCGAAGGCGGCGGCGAAGTGGTGCTGGCGCGCATCGAGCCCTGAGCACGCCGCGGCATCGCATCGCCGATTCTGCCGGACACAAAGACACCGCACGCACGGATCGCCGAATGCCACTCGTCAAATAGTGGCATTCGTAATCTCCCGCACTTGCTTGACGCGTCATGCGGGTGGCGCCGGGGATATGTGGCGGTGGCGCCCTGGAGCGAAAAGCATCGGCGCTTCGGGCAGACAGGGATGGCTATACGTAAGCAGCAATCCGCTGGTCGCGTTTGATCTTCTTGGCACACACCAGAAAAGCCCGGACGGTCTCCTGTTGGCGGTCCCCGGACAGGGCGCGTGGGATGCCTCGGTCAATGCGTGGGAGGACGAGCGCTATGGCTGGTCCGTCGCCTATGCCGGCGCCATGGTTGGCGAGCAGGTGCTTTGGGTCGTAACCCTCGGTCAATCTCAGGCGTGGCGCACAGGCGCGATGTGCGCGACGAATGTCGCCACTAAATCCGCCGCACCGGCGCTTGAAGCTGGTGAAGACATTGTTGCGCAAATGGCGCAGAAGCACGCCTCAAGCGGATACGAAGGACTTTCCGCGTTCATGTCCGAAGCAGAAAAAAGGGCATTTTTGGCGAATCCAGCAGCGGGATCGCGATTCCTCGGGCAAGCGGTGCACAACGCCACGGACCTTGGATTACGGGAACAATACCCAGGGCGTTTCATCTACAGCCGAATCGGACCCGACTTCCTGGACACGACAACTGGTAACCTAATTGAGCTAACCACCACTGCTGCTAAAGCTGCGCACGCAAGTAAAGTGGGTTACGAAAACGTACTATGGGCGCTCTACAACTTCTAATGGCAAAAAAAATTCCACCTAAAGATCTGGCGCGATTGCTGCGAGAGAGAAAGGTTGTTGACCGCCAGATCGTGAGCGGCGAAACCTTTCGCGGTCAGAAATGGCCAGATTTCGTAGCCATTGGCGCAACCTTCAAAAGCTGCGATTTTTCCAAAACTCGAATTGATGCCGCCGGCTTTGGAGCCGGCGGCATCCAGTCGCGCTACTTGGATTGCTGCTTCGATGATGCGGAGATCTACGCTAACGCCCCAGGGAACGCGCGGTTCGAGCGATGCACGTTTCGCAATGTAAAGATTCATGTCTTCAGGGGCCTTGATGCGGAGTTCATTGACTGCCTCTTTACTGGCGTCATCAAGAAGGCATTTTTCAATGGAAGGCCTCTTCGGGATCGCCCCATATCAATCGACCGGGATCGAAACGAGTTTCGAGGTAATGACTTCTCCGGAGCAAAGCTACTGGACGTCGGATTTCGCACCGGGATCGATCTTAGGCTGCAACAACTCCCAAAAGGGGACGACTACATCTATGTAGAAGAAGGGAAGAAGTTTGTACAAAGCCTTCCCTCCCTTGAACTCACGGAGAAGTATGGCAACCAATTCGGCGCTATCGAAAAAATCCTGCTAGACGAGGTAGCTGGGGGGCAGCAACAGATATTCCTGAGCATTAAAGGCTTCCCAGCGCGGGATCGCGGCCTTCTCACCGAGTTAAAGCACATCGCCGAAGGCACTCTACTCGCTTAAGCTAGCCGTAAATACTAGCCACTTGGAGTTACCCGGATTTAGTGGACATGAGTCCGGCGAGTTCGATGGGTTGCCTCGAACTCGTCTGGACTGACGCCACCAAGATGACTGTGACGGCGTGTCGGATTGTAAAATTCGTCGATGTAACTCGATATGTCCTGAATAGCAGTTTCTCGGTTGACATAGATTCGCTTCTTGATCCGTTCCTTCTTCAGGCTACCGAAGAAGGATTCAACCACTGCATTGTCCCAACAGTTTCCTCGCCGACTCATACTTGGATCGAGCCGGTTGGCTTTGCAGAAGCGCCACCAAGCATCGCTCCCATATTGGGTTCCTTGATCCGAAAGGATGCACGAATAAGCCTAAGCAGCCTCGCGTCCTCCTGAGCTCGATCGGATATCGGATGGTCAAGCCAAGCGTAGTATCCAGCCCGAGCAACCCCCCCACGCATTAACCCTCGCCCGGCATCCGTCGGAAACCGAGGAACGATTGATGGCGCGCCTGCTCGCGTTCACGCTGTATGCCGACGAACGGCTGGAGTTCGGCAAGGGGCTCAGCGACACCGACGAACCGGCCCTGTGGCGCAAGGCCTATACCGACGAGATCGAGCTGTGGATCGACGTCGGCCTGCCTGATGAAACACGCTTGCGCAAAGCCTGCAACCAGTCGCGGCACGTCGTGGTGCTGGCCTATGGCGGCCATGCCGTCGACGTCTGGTGGAGCAAGATCGCCAGCACGCTCACCCGCCACGACAATCTCAGCGTGCTTGCCATCGACCACGCCGACATGCAGCAACTGGCTGCCCTGTGCGAGCGCAGCATGCGCCTGCAATGCCTGATCCAGGACGGCGAACTGCAGCTCATCGCCGGCGACCTCACGCTGCCGATCCGTCCGGCTATCCGCAAGGGTGAGTACGCTGTCGCTTGAGAAAGCGCCCCTGCCCCGTTTTGAATCGTCCGCCGTGGGTCGGAAGCGGACCTTGCTGAAAGCGTACAGGACCAAGAGCCATCAGACCTGGTCGTCCTCAAAGAATTGGTGGATAGCCCCCGCAAGGCTCACCAACTGGCCGAACTCACCACTGATGCAAGCCGATACACGCGCTTCCTCGTCACTGCCAGGAAGTCCGCTTAGCGTAACCGTGACAAGTTAGCTCTTCTATTGGACGCGGCTATCAGCCACAACATCACCACGGGTGTCCTGATCTCGTTTGTTCCACAGTGAAGCGTCGAGCGGATCGCGTCAGGTTCCGCGAATCATCATGTCCCCCGGAACATTACGCTTGTCGGATACCCCGCACCTAACAGCCGCATCGACCGCCTCGTTCTGAGTGAAAAAACGATCTCCTGTAGCACCAAAGCGCCCCTTGACGGCTAAGCCATCCTGCAACAGGCGCCAACGGCCTCGCCACAAGCCAAATGCGTTTGGCCCATCTGCCCAGGCATCTATAGAGATGATCGACATGGGGGGGACTTAGAGAGATGTTGTAGTGACGCTAGTCCTATGGAGCGGTGAGCACAAGCAAGTATTTGGTCCACCACGTTACCCTTACCTAACAACTACACGCGCATGCTGCATGGGCGCCAAGAACGACAGCCTCCTCCTTGGCAGGCGCCTCAGCCACGCGGTCCTCTTCCTAACGCCATCTGAGTACCTCTCCGATTCTTATCGGAGTTGCGGTTTCGGCCGCTCAAGATCCGCCTCGCGGATCACTACTCAAGGTAAACGCATGTCCAACCACGACTCCCAACCCGCCGACATCTCCGGCAAGAGCATCGTCGAGACCGCAGCCGCCAACGGCTCCTTTCACACCCTTGGCAAAGCTCTCGAAGCAGCCGAACTCACCCAGACGCTGAAGGACTCCGGCCCCTACACCATCTTTGCACCGACGGATGCGGCGTTCGAAAAACTTCCGAAAGGAACGCTGGAAAATTGGCTCAAGCCGGAGAACAAGGCGGAGTTGATCTCCGTACTGAAGTATCACGTGATGCCGGGCCGGGCATCATTCGTCGAGGTCGAGAAACTGACCGCGCCAAAAATGATGCAAGGCCAAACGGCGTCTATCACGAAGGAGGGCGGCAAACTGCGCATCGGCGGCGCAGCCATCCAAGCACGTGACATTACCTCGAGCAACGGCATCATCCATGCCATCGACGCTGTCAACGTGCCAACCAAGCAGTAAAAATCAGGGATCTGTGGTGGGATTAACCTCACCACGGGTCTCACAGAAGCCCACTGCTGGCCGCCTGACTTCAACCACCATGGCGCCCCACAGCAACCCATCATTTGAGGCGTTAACTATGGCTGGCCACTTTTCCCTTAGCGCCCATCGTCCCCTGCCTCTACTGACCAAGCTATCCATGCGCATAGGCGATTTGGTCAGCCGCCTTACTCAAGGAAGCAGTGATGCACGTCAGCCGTCCTTCTCCCTCATGAAGCTTGCTTCCGCCTCAGGCGTTCGCGACCGCGACGAAATAAGGGGCTCCTACCGTGGCTTGGTATACATCGCCATTTACAGGTGGGAAAGGGGCGTCGTCAGCTGGTCAGCGAGCCTCGAAGACGACGATGGAGAGGTAATTTTTGTTGCGAGCCACTTCATTTATGGCTCGGCAAGGATCAGCTGCGAAAGCGCGCTACGGCAACGCATTTTTTTAAGTATTGACGACTATCATCGAATCCACGAGACCTCCGATCTTCGCTAACGCCGAAGGAAGGAAGATCTTCTATCGCTCCGGCTAAGGGACACCGCCATGTTGAGATCAAGGCAGGATTTACGCAGCATGCTATGCCGCATCGAAGTAGTGATTGAACTGCTGCGATCCAAGAATCCAGGCGAGCAAGAATTCTTCCGATCGGCGGATGAGGTCTTTCAGGATGTGCTAACGCAATGCGACCGCGAAGACGACGATTGGCTGCTCAATTTAGTTGACCAGGTATGTACGCGCCAATGCGTTCCGGCGTCATCGCCGATTACTCACCTAAGCGGTGTTGCTTTGCGCTGATTGGAGACGGGGCTGAGATAGTGAGAAAGGGGCGGCCAACCAAACTAAGCAATAACCAAGCAGGAAAGCCTTCCCTCGGATATGTACCGCGGCCGGAGACTTCCGAACCTAACCACTGCCGCTACTCTCTAAGAGCCCTCGTACACACTCGGAATGCCCGGCGCGTGCCGCCCTTCCACGCAGTACGGCTCACGACGCCCTTTCCGGGCCTGCATGATATGTCCGCTATGGGTCGGAAGCGGAACCTTTCCAAAATATAGCGGCAAGTGTCCACTGCGGTCTTGATCATCAACGGCGGGAGGGCGCTGACCTGGCGCAAGCGCCGGCACGCCCCCTGCGCCGCGCAGTTACCCCCGCCGCACCCGCGCGCCCTTTAGAGGTCAATTTCGACGAACCTGTCCACAGCGCCTCAGGCTAGGCCCTACGCCTATGGCTGCCGTCGCCTGTGGATGCCCCGGCGACGCAAAACGACGCACGCGTGCCATCACCTTAGCATCTGGCGCTCGCTACGCCGCAACACCACTGTTGCCGGGTTTGAGATGAGGGTCGAGCACAATTGACCACGATTTCGATCATCAGCAGGCGTACCCCATAGCGGCGAGGCCCAATTGACGTTATACGTCCCCCTGCCAGAAGGTCGGCAAGCGAAGGTAGGAGATAGAACTGCAATATCCGGCGCATGGGACGGGGAGCTTGGAAGCGCAGGTTGCTACGCTTGGCCCAGCCATACACTCCCGAGAGATACCACGTTACATCGGCAGGGCTTCGGCGAGATCCGCAGTTGGCGGGTCTATGTGGCCCTGAAGCTAAACCTGCCGCGTCGAGGCAAGCGGCGCCTACCTGACCGCCGCAGCGAACCGCTGGAGATGCCCATGCAAGCCAATCACACGTGGTCCGCGGATGTCATGAGCAACGCGCTGTGGTCGGACCATCGCCTCTGTAACCGTCTAAGAAAGCAGGGCCTACCACTGATTGAGGTTTTCAAACAACAAAGTCAATAAGTGGTGTGTCATATCCGGTCATGAGCGGGTGGCAAGGGTCGCCACCTCTGGTAATGCCAAGGCATTTCACGGGTTTTCCGCTGGCCAGTAACAACCCAGACAACCACGCTACGCGCGGCCGGAGGCGCTCCGGTAGCTTCGATCGAGTTCCCCAGCATGCGACGAGCACATCGGCACAGCGAATGATGTTGTCCAGTTCGACCGCATTGCGCGGCCCAACCGGATCAGCACACCTGCCAAGAACCGACACGTTGGTAGTACGAAACGCGAAGATATTGCCGACGACGCACTGCGATCCGCCCCAGCGCCTCGTAAATCCAATCTTCTTCCGCGTTTCGGCATCGCCAACCGCCGCATCGGCGATAGATGGATGGACCCCGAAGAACGCGAAGATCAGGCCGCTCGGCGCCACCTCTCGAGTGAGGCAGTAGCGGTATCGGCCGCAATCGGAAAGCAGGATGCTATCCATGTTCAGCATATGGAGCCGGGTTACGGCGTCGCCTGCTCATTTGTCACATGATCGTTTTCGGGGACGCGAGGCAGAAGTCATCGGCATGATCCGCCGGCCTTTATTCCTCACCAATGAATTCCCTGCCGGCCGTCCATGCCGCCGCCTTAGACAGAAAGCGGCGCGCATGCTCGCCGATCTCCTTAGTGAAGCGGCCTCCCCCTAGTGACATTCGCGCACCGAATCGATATGCAGTCATTCTCGAATTAGCGGGATGTTTGATCTCTGTAAGAGACAACTCCCAGTCTCCGATCATCTCACGGCGAACGACGCTGTTCACGATGCTGCTCTCATAAGCCTGGATTGTGACCCGCGCTACGGCCTATGAATGAGACTTTCCATGAAAGTTTCGCTTCCCACAGCATCGACGATAGCTCCTCGACCTTCTTGTTGTCCGGGCCAAAGAGGCGCGCTAAAAGACCGCCGGGTAAGGAACGCTCTGGCGCGTACATATCTGGTCGATCACATTGAAGAGCCAATCATCGTCTTCGTTCGCGCATTGCCTTCGAACGCCGTGAAATGCGCCGTCCGTCCACCGAAAGAAATCCGGTTCGCTGGGGTTGCTGGAATGCAGCTGCACTATCCCTGCCTCTATGCGGCTTAGCATGCTTCGTAGCTCTTGCCTCGATTTCAACATGGCGTCGTCTCCCGGTTAGCGCAAAGGGCGAATCTTGAGCGGCCCACCTCGGAACTCCGATATGAATCAGGAAGTGCTCGGGTGGCGCCAGGAACAGAGCCGCGTGACTGAGGCGCTTGCCAAGACTGGAATGTCTTCACGCCCCAACGCAGCATGCGCCTATAGTTGTTAGGCGGCGGTAACGCGGACGAGCCACGCGAGCATGATTTCCGATGCGATCGGTTCGAATGTCTGGCGTAGCCTCAGGCGCGATGGCTTTACGACATGTTACGGTAGCGTAACGCAGGCAAGCGCACGCTTGGGGAACAGGCCTGTAATTCTGCTCTCTGGAAGGCATCCGGTTGATGCATATGGACGACGCATCGCCGGTCTCGCCTTGCCGTGCTCGACATCTAGGCACCCTAGCTATCGAGAGATCATGGAATGCATAGCTTCCACTCGCTAAAGAGGTTGCCATGACCAACATATCCGGTACAACCACGAACGGCTTTACGTACGAGGGCGAGTATGAACTCACTCGCATGGATCGTGTCAGGTGGAGCGCAACCTACCGGCGTGACGGAATCTTCTTTGGGATGCGTCATGGCGGCATTAATGAACTTTCAGGCGTATCGCCGAGAGAGGTTCAACAGGCCGTCATGGACGATATCGAGTTTGTGTGGACTCGATCGGTCTAAGGGCACGGTCTTTTGGCTGCAACGCTCATATATACCTTGGCTTGGCAATCGATCTGGGGATCAATCGCCTCTCGTTGACGCGTAAAGTACGACGATCGCTCTACCGCCCCCCATCTGAGAACGCTCCATTGGCAAAGACCAACTACTCTTTCGAAAAACGCCAGCGGGAAATGGCAAAGAAGAAGAAGCAAGACGACAAGCAGGCCAAGAAGGTGGCATCGCGCGACGGCGCCAGGACGGAGCCCGTGGCTGGAACAACAAACGCCAAGAGCATCTGATCCTGCCGCCCTTCCAGGAATGCGCTGAGCGCAGCAAGTGCGCTTAAAGCAAAAAGCCCGGCACAAGGCCGGGCTCTTTTCGTTCGAGCAAGGATCCTTAGATCGCCTGCACCTGTTCTGCCTGCAACCCTCGCTGGCCATTCGTCACCGTGAAGGACACCTTTTGACCCTCGGCCAGGCTCTTGAAGCCCGAGGACTGGATCGAGCGGAAGTGGACGAACACGTCGTCACCACCTGCATCTCGGCTGATGAAGCCAAAGCCCTTGGCGTCGTTGAACCACTTAACTGAACCGGTTTCGGTCTGGGACATGTTTATTTCTCCTTGGAACAAGTAAGGCCGCATAGCGGCGGAAAAGCTGGTCGCAAGGAGGATGGGGAATAACGGTGTAGTGAAAAGCTATCTACAGCATCAGGCCACAATTCATGGTGACCCTCGAAACTCAGCCGCATCACGGTACAGGGCAATTCGTCAAAGGGCAAACGGCGCGACAAGCCCGTTCAGACTGGGCGGCTTCTATCGCACTCACCACGGTGCTAGATCTCGAAAGAGTTGGGTCGCCCCCATCAGTCGAGCGAACGTGAGCCCACCGTGTTGATTGCTGGGCTTGAAAAGGCTTCATTTAGGCGCCTCACGGTCCTTTGTCTTGGAATAAATGCTGTCGGGCGAACGCACTCGCGTACTCCACGAGTGCGCGTGCATTGATGTCATGACCGGTATCGCGACACCACAGGGCAAACGCTGCTGATTGTACGTCGACCTTGAGAGTTGGCACGCCCGCGCACTGTTGCTGGTGCAGAACTTTATTAGCGGCAAGTTCCCACTGGTCGTACGTCGTATGCCAGCTGCGCTGAGGCAGTAGCGATCGGAACGCCTCGTAGTCATCGCGGGAGAACCAGGGAACCCCGACTGTCGCGCGCCTCGGCGTTTCGTTCATGTAGTACTCCCATAGCGAGCGCCACGCGGGAGGCGCTCACGCAACATGAAGCCTGAAAGAACTCAGACACCCGCTGCGTTGAAGTCGGACGCTACACGCCTGCATGTGAGCTTCGTGTCCGCGAGCACCTAGAATAGATGGCATTCGCACTTGCGCCTTCTGCACCATAGGACTGGCGTCAACGTGGCATGCCACAAGGAATCCCCATGCCGATCATCTCGATAGATGCGTGGGCAGATGGCCCTAATGCCTTCGGACTGTCGCGTGGACATTGGCAGTTGTTGCGCAATGGCTTAGCCATCAAAGGGCGTTTCGGAGTCACTGGGGAGCGCTTTCTTACCCAGCGCGACGCCGTAGATGCCGCTATCAGACGTGGCGTTTCGGATCAGCGAAATATCCCTCTAGGTGAGCAGGATCATCGGCGTTGAACTGAATAGATTCTGCTCGACGGTTCCGCATCCATCGCAGCAACACGCACGTCACCCGAGAGCAACCTTCGCTATGCCACCGTGGCTAAGCGGCATCCGCCGCCTCGGAGTACGACATGACCAACTCGAACAGTCCCAACACTCCTGATTCTCCTCAAAAGGCACCGCCCGTATCACCGGCGAATGACCCGCCGGAAAAACGGGCTGACGAGCGACCCAAGGAGGGAAAGGAGGGACAAGATGCCAAGGAAAGCAAGTCCGATGAAGGCAAACAGCAAGGCAAGTAACCCCTGCTGCGCCGCTCAAGCGGAGCCGCTCCATGCGGCTCCGCTTTACCCCGTAGCTCACGTTTCCGCTTGACCAAAGCTTCATGCCGCCGGCCTATCCTGTGGATGACGCTTAGGCCGCCAGCGTTTGCTGGCAGCCAAGGCATGAAGGATGGAGGCCATACGAACGGCAACTCCCTGATCGATTGGCGTGAACAAGTCGCCTCGTCGGTCCTACACGCAGCAGCAACCGGTCAGCCGATAAGCTATGCTGCATAGGAAGCGCTATTCCGCCTGTCAGAGATACTCGCGTCGCTACGCGCGCGTGAAAGCCCATCTCCCTCTGAGAAGCAGACTTCGTCTGATGCATCCGAGTAGCCATCCTGGCTCGGCGATCTGTCTCCCGGCACGCTACCCGTTGCTGGCACTCCCTTCACTCAGAGAACCTCATGGCGCACCCCTCGAAGCCCTTCACGGCGGCAGAGATTCATGCCGTCTACGCCACTGTGCCCGCAAAAAAAGACAGTTCAGGCGAGAACGATACGTCGAAGTACACCCGGTCCCAGCACTTCAAGCGTGATCCGAATCACCCGGGAAGGGCGCCAAACAAGCTGGATCTCGCCCCTGGATCTCGCCGAAAATAGACGCCTGGTCTGCACACTCAAGCCGCCCGTGTCAATGCCTCGCCCGGTTTAACGTTCCTCACAGGCTCCAGGGACTACACCGTATGGAGCCATGAAGCACCTTGGCTACCTGTCATGCGCATGACCTGCGACTGGGGTCACTGACTCGTCTTCGCTCCAGTCGAAGGAGATTGTCATCGTGTCTGACGAAATCAGAGGTTCCTATCGGGACTTGATCTACATCGTCGCCTACCAACGGGAAGGCGGCAATGTGAGCTGGTCGGCGAGCCTGGAAGATGATGAGGGGGCGGTGATTTTCATCACCAGCTACTTCATTTGCAGCCTTGGGAAGATTCATTGTGAAAAGCTGATCAGGCAGCGGGTCTTCGCAAGCATCGACGAATACCATCGGCGCCATGAAACGCCGACGCTTCACTAAGCCCAGGTACGTAGTGCCGCTCTCGCTCTCCGCCAAAGACCTCGTATCCCGACTCGAACAGCACGCTTTCCGACATGGCATCAGAAGAACGCCACGTTGCATTACTCGTCATGTGACGCAGTCTATTGCCGCCTCACAGCGGTCATTCGGCCGAATGACATCGTCCCCGCACTTCAACACCCATCCCAATCCGATCAGCGTCGCGTTCGGGCGGCACCATCTTTACATTCTTACCGCGCCCCATATCAAGTCGCATCCGATCGACCGATTTGGCGTGAGCCCGATCGCTGACGGCAAAGCAAAGCTGGTGCATGCCGATGGCTCTGCCGCCCAGGTCGGCGTCCTCGATGGGCAGCTGATCATGAGCGAGAAGGGCAATCCCATCGAGACGGTCAACCTGACCGATGGGGAGTCGTAGCGGGAGCCACACAATGGGTCGCTCATATCCCGCCAACGTGAACGCACCTTTCGGACTGGCGACGCGAGGCAAGGATGCGTATGTCACCATCGCACATGCCAACGAAATCAGCCTGGTGCGCGACGACTCAGTGTGTACCGTCACCGGCTCCGGGACGCAGATGGCGCCTTGCTGGGTCGCCCTCGATAGGTCGTTCCTGTTCTCTGCCAATTCACCCAGTCACTCGGTGTTTCGCTACACCGTTCATGGCTAAGCGATCACACAGGACGCGGCAGTCGTCGCATTGTTCAATGGTAGTCCGACAGATATTACCTATCGCGATAACCTTGCCGCAGTGATCGACGCCAATGGCTCGGCGTCCCATGTCTCGATCTTCCACATGAATGGAGACGGCAATTTCGACCTCAAGAGCAGTGCCACCATCGACAGCGCTGCGACCAATCGCGTTGCGATCGTGCGCAGTGACGACCTGGACGACTGATCGCGGCAGTCCCGTGCCGGGGATCCTTAGCCTTTCCCGGCATGGATTCAAAGTTGGGTAGCGATGGATTGGCACTCCCATCCTCGCCATACCTCCCCCGAAACTAGTCAGACCTACCTAGCGCTCGTAGAAGGTTAGTCCATAGCCTTTCTGCCGATAGAGTCCCAGCCATCATGGTTATTGTCGGCGACAAGGGAAGGTTGACTATTACTTTGCACGAATCTCATTAAGCACGATCAAGGTTCACCAATCTATCGCATCGGTGCGTCGCCGAATTCCGAAAGAAAATAAGAATGGCCATAATGAGACCCTTATGCGCAAGCATCGAAAGGACGCGAGACGCCGTGCGCTTACGGACGCCAGCACACACTTTCCCGCTCCCTATCTGTATGCTCTGCCGGCCACACATAAGACTGCTTACGTATTAGTGAGTAGGCTCTTGCATGAAGGGCGAAGAATCGCCAGCCTCAAAGGCTAACCATGACGGTATCCGGCAATTGATAGGATTGCCTTATCAATCGCCTGGAGCAGCTCTGCCCGGCTATAAGGTTTGACCAAGCGCACCACGTTCCCCGGCAACCCCAGCGGCGTCTCCGTATAACCTGACGCGAGGATCGCCGGCAATTGTGGCCATTGCGTACGCAACTCCGCGAGGAGCTCATGTCCCTGCATAGAAGGCATCACCTGATCAGTGATCAATAGGTCAGCCTCGACACCGTCAAACAGGGCTTGCAACGCTTCATTCGCTGATGACTTTTCATAGATCAAATGCCCCATGTCCTCCAGCACCGCCGCGGTGGTAGCCAGGATCAGCGGATCGTCGTCCACCAGCATCACGCGCAACTGGCCGTTGCGCGAAGGCTCGTCCATCGGCGACGGTGCCGTATCCCCTTGTGCTGCCGAAGGTGCCACCGGCAGCCAAACCTCGACCCGGGCGCCCTTGCCCGCTTCGCTGCGCAGCACCAGCCGCCCGCCGGATTGCTCAGCCAGGCCATGCACCATCGATAGACCCAGGCCGGTGCCCTTGCCTACGCCCTTGGTGGTGAAGAACGGCTCGGTGGCGCGTTCCAGCGTGGCCGCATCCATGCCCTGCCCTTCGTCGGTCACCGACAGGCAGACATAGCGGCCGGGCGCCAGGCCCACCGCATGGCCTTCGTCCACCTGCACCGACTGCGCGCCCAGCGTGACGCGGCCGCCTTCCGGCATCGCATCGCGCGCATTCATCACCAGGTTGAGAATGGCCAGCTCCAGCTGGTTGGCATCGACCAGCACGCGATCCAGCGAGATCGGAAACGCCAGGTCGACGCCGATGTGCGGCCCCAGCGAGCGTTCCATCAGTCCGACCAGGTTGCGCGCCAGCGGACGCAGATCCAGCGCGGCCGGCTTCAGCTCCTGCCGCCGCGCAAACGCCAGCATGCGCTTGGTCAGCGTGGCGCCGCGCTCGGCGCCGGACAGCGCATTGTTGAGCAAGGCCACGCTGGAAGGATCGTGCTGCAGGCGTCGGATCAGCAGCTCCAGATTGCCGATGATGGCCATCAGCAAATTGTTGAAATCGTGTGCGATGCCGCCGGTGAGCTGGCCCACGGCTTCCATCTTCTGCGCGTGGAACAGCGCCTCGCGCGTGTTCGCCAGCTCCTGCTCGGCCTCGCGCCGGGCGGTGATGTCGCGGGTGATCTTGGCGTAGCCCACGTGCCGTCCGTGGTCGTCCAGGATGCGGTCGATCACGATATGCGCCCAGAAGCGGCTGCCGTCCTTGCGCACGCGCCAGCCTTCGTTCTCGAAGCGTCCCAGGCGCGCGGCGGTGGCCAGCCCCTTGGCGGGCAATCCGCTCTCGCGGTCCTCGTCGGTATAGAACGTGGAGAAATGCTTGCCGATGATTTCGCGCGGCGCATAGCCCTTGATGCGCTGGGCGCCGGCATTCCAACTCGATACCTTGCCCTCCGGATCCAGCAGATAGATCGCGTAATCGGTGACACCCTGCACCAGGGTGCGGAACTGTTCCTCACTGCGGCGCAGATCTTCCGCCGCCTGCCTGGTCACGGTCAGATCGCGCGCCAGCGTGGCGTAGCCGGCGTGCTCGCCGTCATCGCCGCAGGCCGGATCCACCGTTACCTGCGCCCAGAAGCGGCTGCCGTCCTTGCGCAGCTGCCAGCATTCCAGGTCGTGGCGTCCTTGTTCCCGCGCCTTGGCGAGAATCTCCGCGGGCAAGCCCAGCGCGCGGTCTTCGGGCACGAAGAAGGTTTCGAACGGCGCGTCGAGGATTTCCTGTGCACCGTAGCCTTCACAACGTTCCGCTCCTTTGCTCCAGCTGCGTACCGCGCCGGCGGCATCTAGCATGTAGATGGCGTAGTCGTTGACGGAGTTCATGCTAACAATCGGAAGATAAGTGAGGTGGAATCACTGCGTTCTTCGAGGGCTTTTCGAATGAATGCAATAGATTCTTAAGAATCGTGATCGTAGCTGCCGTCATGTGTCTGCGGCGTACACATGTGAACTGGACTCAAGCCCATTATGCAGGCCACTTCATGGGCGAACGCCTATGTGCTCCAGTTCGCTACTCAGCCATCGACGACAGAAGGATATTGACTTACCGCGAGCGCCGGCACGCCCCTAAGGCCGCGCAGTTACCCCCGCCGCACCTGCGCAGCCTTTAGGAGTCGATTTCGACGAAGCCATTCACAGACCTCCAGGGCCCGTCTGATGCGGTCTGTCAGGCATGGAAAGCGTGACGGCAGCGACGCGTTTTGACTCATGCAACAGTCCCAACAGCCCCCTCAGTGGTCGTTCCTGACGGTGAGTGCGAATGTCAACGAAAGCGCTCTGCTCCGATGAGCCATGGGGGCCTTGCCGATCGCTACGCCCCCCGCTTAAGCACGGCGTTCTAGGTCCCAGCCAGTACCTCTCTTTTACGCCCTTCATTGAACTGCTCTAAGCACGCCATGACATCCGTCTGAGCTATTCGCCGGCCATAAATTTACTCTGATTGCGTGGATAGATGACGCCCCTACTTCAACGTGGCCGTGCCGAACAAGTTTCCATGGGTGCCGGACAAAGCGTTCCGACTCACTTGATCTTGATAACGACTTTGCCCTTTGCGTGCCCTGCTTCGACGTAAGCCAAGGCCTCGTTCGCCGATTCGAATGGGAAGACTCGGTCCATGACGGGGCGGATGGCCCCAGCCTCGACAAGCCGGGCAATCTCTCGCAACTGAGGCCCGTTGGCCCGCATGAAGAGGAACGAGTACCCCAGATGGCGGCGGACTGCCCTCTTCCTGACGCCTGCACTCAACAGTCGAGCGATGAGCCCGACGAACCATGGCGCACCGATGCCTTTTGCAAATGCGGGATCGGGAGGACCGGAGATCGAGATAAGATTTCCGCCGGGCTTCAGCACACGCAAGGACTTTTCCAGCGCTTCCGCGTTCTGGCTATGCAGGACCAGGTCGTAGTCCTGCAACACTTTCTCAAAATCGTCCTTCCGGTAGTCGATGACGACATCCGCCCCGAGGCTCTTCACCAGCTCCGCATTCGCGCTGCTCGTGGTGGTCGCCACGGTGGCTCCCATATGCTTGGCCAACTGAATAGCGAAACTGCCTACACCACCAGACCCGGCTTGGATAAATACCTTCTGCCCCTTCTGCAGGCGAACTCTTTCAACCAGGGCTTGCCAGGCCGTCAGGCCGACCAGTGGGATCGACGCCGCCTCTTCCATGGTGAGATTCCCTGGCTTGGGCGCGACATCACTTTCGTTCACGGCGATGAATTCTGCAAACGTACCGATGCGGTGATCAGGCACTCGTGCATAAACTTCGTCGCCTACGTTGAATTGCCGAACGCGCGATCCCACTTGAACCACGATGCCGGCCACGTCATGGCCCAATACTAGCGGCATGCGATAGGGCAGGATGAGCTTGAACTCGCCGCTCTTGATCTTGAAATCCAGTAGGTTCACACCCGCAGCGTGGACTTCGATCAACACATCGTCATCCCCGAGCAAAGGCTTCGGCATGTCGCCGAGCCGCATCGTCTCGGTTTTTCCGTATCGGTCTACGATGAACGCCTTCATGGCGTACTCCTTGCCCGCACAGCATCGAGCTGAAGATCTTTTCGAATTCCGGCGTCCATCAAGCTGGCGGGTGCGTATTTGCGAAGGAGCTGCAGGCTGCGCGCTCGGCCGCCGGCGGTGTACCGTAGCTTCGGATTGGACGCCAGAGCAGCTTTCAACACAGTATCGGCAACAACATCGGGTTTATCTCCCGCCTCGACGAGTTCTTTCGTTCTTCCGGCCAGGGCAGTGCGAATCTCACGGTACTCGTCAAGCTTGGCATCTGGCTCCAGAAAGTTGGCCTCGAATTGCGTCTTCGTGTACGCAGGCTCGATGACGGAAACCCGGATGCCTCGCGTTCGCAGTTCGTGGTCGAGTGATTCCGAGTAGCCTTCGACCGCGTGCTTGGTGGCCGCGTAGAGCGCCCCGTACGGCATCGGAAGGAAACCAAGTACGGAGCCGATATTGATGATGCGACCGCCCCCTTGGCGTCGCATATGAGGCACGACGGCGCGAGTCATGCGGATCAGCCCGAAGAAGTTGGTATCAAAGATCGCCCGCGCCTGCTCGATCGAACTTTCCTCCGCTCCGGCCGGCGCGACGCTGAAGCCGGCGTTGTTGACGAGTAGATCGATGCGGCTTTCCCGGAGGATCACTTCTCTGACCGCGGCTTCCGCCGACTCGTCCCGCGTCACGTCCAGCGGCAGCATCGCAAAGGGCAGCTGACCGACCTGCGCTGCACGTCTGCTGGTGCCGTAGACCGTATAGCCGGCGGAGGCTAAGCGCTCCGCCGTCGCCTTGCCGATGCCCGAGGAGGCACCCGTGACCAGCGCGATAGATTTCTTAGGTTTCATGGGAATGCCTTTTGACGTGTAGCCGTGAACTCGGTCAGGTGAAGTGGTGCGTTATCAGGTCGACGCGGTATCGCCTTTCACCCCCCCCGATTATGATGATCATCATATTTGTGCTCGAAAAAACTCAGCCGCGGCGCCGCTCAGGCTGCGGCCGGGACGAGGTGATTCAACGCAGCCTTCAATAACGCATCGGAGAGCGCTGAATCATCCACAGCACGAGCCATGACCAGCGCGCCAACCATCGTGGCCGCGGTGACCAGGGCATGCTCATGCGCGCCCAGCTGCCCCCAATCGGGCGATTGACGAGCAATCACATCGATCATTTCCTTGATTCGGCGCGTTGCGGCTCGACGCACCTCCTGCGCCTGGCGCGGCATCTCCGAACCGAGCGCCGCGACGGGACAGCCCAGCTCTGGACTTTTAACGTGCTCTTTTGACAGGTAAGCGCTCAGCAATCGCTGCAATGCCTGCTCCGGCGGCGCCGAGGCGGCGATGTGCGCAGAGGCGGCGACCGCCTCGGCGCCTGCGCGATCCGCCGCCTCAGCCAGCATCGCCTCACGTGAAGCGAAATGGGCGTAGAACCCACCATGCGTTAGGCCAGCTTCCTTCATGATGTCGGCGACGCTGGTGCCGTCATACCCACTGCGGCGGATGGCGCGCGCGGCGGTTTCGACGATGCGCTCGTGCGTAGCTTCCTTGGATCGGGTAGTTATTCGCTTCATATGATGAACATCATATTCGTTCTTGGCCGGAATGCAAGCGATACCTGAACGCTGCTTCAAATTTGGATATGCAGCCCCCCGCTGTTCTGAGAACCTCCATTCAGAACGGCCTCTCCTTGCTCGAGATCGAGACGAGCGTAATGCTGCTTGTCGTCGTCACCATGACCGCGCTCGTGTATGTCACCCCCTCCTGGTGACCTTCGCCGAAACGCTCGTACCCCTCCCCCCCCTTTGCTGGAGCACGCATGATCGGTATTCCCTCAACCGGCGGCCTGACTCAGGCCGTCCTTACCGCGGTCTGCTTCGAAGGCCTTTCTGCTGAAACTTTGGAGGGACACAAAGCGGCGCTCGCTATTATCGACGAAAACGGAAAGGTCATCGAAAAAGGCCCCGCCGTTGCGCGGGAGGCCTGGAATGTCACGCTTGCCTGCTACAAGAATTTCCTGGTGGGACAAGGACACCTTCGGGTGTTCTCTGGTCCACCAAGCGCTGCAAACTGAGACACTACAAAGCGGCCTGATGGCCGCTTTTTTTCGCGCTTGCGAAAGGTTTATATAGACTTGACTTTGGGCACGCAGAGAAAAAGTAACTCGCCCCGCGGCAGCGGGGCGAAACCCTCGCCAAAGGCGAGACAACCAACCGCAATGCGACAACCAGGCGAAACAGTTACTGGATTCCGGCCTACGCCGGAATGACGATCAAAAGGTGGCGCGCCGCCCATCCAATGAACGCCCCACCTCCGCCAACGCAAACACCCTCCCCACCCGCGCCCAAGCCATCGCCATCACCGCCACCTGCATCAGCAAAAACCCCAGCAAAACGCCAACCCCCACCGCAGTGACATGCACCCGCGCCACCCCCAACGCAAACGCAACCCCAAACCCCACCACCGTCACCACCACATAAACCAGCAAACTGCTGAAAGGCCTGCGCACCAGTTGCACAAACCCGCGCCACAACGCCTTGGTCGCCGAGCGCAAGCCAACGTCGGCGATAAACGCCGCGCGCCCCGAATCAGCGATCACCTGCGCCAGCACCACAAACAACACCGCCAGCGCCAGCAGCCAATGCGTCGACGCCTGCGCCTGCGACTCCAGTACCGCCACCTCGGTCTTGTCGTCCAGCAGATCCATGCTCCACTTCACCGCCCACAGCGCCGCGGCATACGGCAGCGCCGTCCACAGCATCAGCCGGAACATGCGGCCGTACTCCACCACCCCGCTCTGCAGCAGATGGCCGAAACCCAGCGGCCGCCCGGCGCGGCCGGCGCCCACCGCCATGCCATTGAGCAGTGGCGCCAGCAGCACGGTCAGCACCGCACCGGCGATAAAACCGCCCTGCACGCCACTGCCGTTGTTCATCACGCTGCGCACGGTGTCGCCGAACATCAGCGCATCGAAGTGCTGCGCCCAGGCCTCGGCATGCACGGAGTGATCCAGCAGTTGGCTGAGCGTGCGCAGCAGCGGCAGCGCTGCCACCACGGTGGGCAGCAACAGCAGCAGCGTCCATAGCAGCAACAGCCGCCACTGCAGCGCGGCCACGGGAGCGCCGAACAAGGCGCCCAGGGAAACCCGACGGGAGTTCTTGAAGGCCATCACAGCGTCACCAGGAAGGAGTAGAAAGCCTGCAGCAGCGCTGCCATATCGGACGTCCAGCGGCGCGAGGCCGCGGCGTTCGCCTTGGTGGTGCGGCTGTCGTTCAATTTGTCGGCGTCGAGCAGGATCTTGTGCTCCGGATCGAGCTCGGCCGAGACCAGCTTCGACGGCTTGTCGAACACGAAGCGCGCCCAGCGGCGGTTGTCGTTCCAGCGCACGTCCTCGTGGCTGCCGTCGGCAAACGTCACCCGCAGCAGCTGCGGCACCGGTGCGCCCTCGCGCACCACCGTCACCGTGCCGCGCCAGGGGAACGGCCCCTCCCACGACTTGGCGTTCTTATGCGCCTTCTCCCAGCCCTCGCGCTGCTTGTCGAGCTGCTTTTCCAGGTCGTCCGCGACGACTTCGTCGCGCTTGCCGTCCTTGTCGAACACGCCGGCCTGCGGCAGCACTTCGTCGTTGTCGATCGAGGCGATGCGGTCGTCGATGAACGAGGTGCCGTAGACGTACTGGTCGAAGATCTCGTTGACGTTCTTCGCGTCGCCGGACACATCGATCAGCACGGCACGCAGATCCGCCACCGACGGATGGCGGAAGTGCCAGCGCCGGTAATACTCGCGGAAGGCCTTCTCCATCACCGGCTTGCCCAGGCGCTCTTCCAGGTCGTGCATGGCCGTGGCGGTGCGCGAATAGACCGTGCCGTAGCTGCTGCTGGAGAAGCGGTTCCACGCGTTCTCCGACAGCGGGTCGTACGGCGACTTCAGCCCGGCACCGAGGCGCTCCTGCACGAACACGTCCATCGACGGATGGATGCCGATGCGCGCGGCGAACGAGCTGGGCACCAGGATCGGCTGGTTGCGCTCGCGCAGCATGCGCTCGTCCCAATACTCGTTGAGGCCTTCGTCGAGCATCGGCTCCTCGAATTCGTTCGAGGCGAGCAGGCCGTAGAAATAGCCGTGGCCGAATTCGTGGATGGTGACGAAGTCGATTTCCCACTGGTCCGAGGTCTGCGCGTCGATCTTGGAATAACCTTCCGCGGTGAAGAAGGTCGGGTATTCCATGCCACCCGCTTCGGCGCCGTTGTACGGCGGCACCACCGCGGTGACGGTGCGGTACGGATACGCGCCGAGCGTGCGCGAGAAGAACTCCAGCGAATCGGTGGTCGCCTTCAGCACCGGCTGCGCGCTGGCCTTGTATTCCGGCGGATAGATCACGCGCACGGCAACCTTGGGCACGCCCGGCCCGGTGAAGCTGCCGTCCAGCGTCTGATAGCCTTTGGCGGCGACCCAGGCGAAGTCGTGCACGTCGCCCTGCACGAAGTGATAGGTGCTCTTGCCATTGGCCTGGGTCGGCGCACCCTGCTGTTCGCCAACCGCGCCGACGGTGTAGTCGGAGGGCACGGTGAGGCGCACGTCGTAGCTGCCGAAGTCGGCGTAGAACTCGCTGTTGAAATGGAATTCGTGGGCGTTCCAGCGCACTTCCCCGGCGCCGCGCTCGCCCGGCAGTTCCAGCACCGCGATCTTCGGGAACCACTGCGCAACCAGATTGAAATCGCCCCACCAGCCGGTGCGCTCGACCACGCGCGGCAACTGGCTGAGGAAGTCGATATCCAGGGTCAGCGTTTCGCCCGCGCCGACCGGCTGGGCCAGGTCCACGCGCACCACGGTCTGATCGGTCTTCGGGCCGCCGTCCGGCTGCACGAAGCTCCACTTCAGCGCCGCGCTGCCCTGCTGCACGCGCTTGAGATCGATATAGCCCCACTGCCCTTTCTTGAGCGTCGCCGCGCCGCGCGAGCGTCCGTGCGCGGTAAGCACGTGGCGTTCGGTGAAGAAGGTGCTGCCTTCGTTCTTGAAGGCGTTGAGGTACAGATGCAGGTAGACGCTGCGCACCGGACGGTCGCTGCGGTTGCGCCAGGTCATCTGCTCGCTGCCGGTGACGGCGTGCTTGGCGGCATCGAGCTCCGCGTCGATGCGGTAGCCGACCACGCGGTCGGACAGCGTCGGCTCATTCCCGCTGCGTTCGCCGCCCCATGCATTCGGCGCGCTGGCCTGGCGCGCACCGGCGGCGTTGGCGCCGGCGAGCGGAATCTCGGCTGGCGCGGCGGGTGCCGGCGCCGCTGCCGGCTGCGCTGGCGGGCTGCTGCTCGCCGGTGCCGGTGCGTCCTGTGCGAGCACTGCCCATGCGGCGGCCAGCGCCAGCAGCAGTCCTATGGTCCTGCCCCCTCGTCCCACCATCTTTGTCTCTCCCCAGGTGATACGGCAGGTTGCGCCATGGGCACGGGTCGAGGCATAGGCCAAAGGTCACGCTTAAGACACGCAGGTTGGGGTGAGCCACAGGCGAACCCCAACAGGCCCGCCCTTGGCGCATCGCATGGTTGGGGTTCGCCTGCGGCTCACCCCAACCTGCGCCTTCAGTAGACGTCTCTTCGGTAGCGTCCATCCATGCGCATCTGCTCGAGCCGCTCGTCGCCCAAGACCTCGCGCAGGGCTTCGTCCACGGCCGGCGCCATGCCGGCGAGGCTGCCGCATACGCGGATCGCTGCGCCTTGTTCGACCCAGCTCCGCAATAGCGCGGCGGACTCGCGCACGCGCTGCTGCACATAGGCCGGCGCCGCAGGTTCGCGCGACCAGGCCAGGTCCAGCCGTTCCAGCCAGCCTTCGCGCTGCCAGCGTTCGAGTTCGTCGCGGTGAAAGAAATCGCGATCGGGCTGGCGCTCGCCGAACAGCAGCCAGTGGCGGCGCGCGCCAGCGGCGATGCGCGCCTTCAGCAGTGCGCGCAGGCCGGCCAGGCCGGTGCCGTTGCCGATCAGGATGAGCGGCAACTCCGCGGCCGGTGGGCGGAACGAGGGGTTGGCGCGGATGCGCAGTGCGATGGGCGAAGCCAACTGCGCATGTTGCGTCAGCCAACCGGAGCCCAGGCCCGCGCGCCCGTCGCCGTGTTGCATCCGGCGCACCAGCAGGTGCAGCGCACCGTCGGCGGGAATCGAGGCGATGGAGTATTCGCGATGCGGCAATGCCTGCAGTTGCGCGGCGAGGCTTGCCGCGTCGAGGCCGGCGACGTCCGCGGGTTCGGGGAGATGGCTGCGCGCGAGGCGGTCCAGCAAGGTTTCGTTGCCGGCCACGGTCGTGCCATCGAATCCGGTGGCGGCCAGCCATCGACACACCGTATCCGCGGCATGGCGCGGTTCGATCTCCGCGATGTCGCCGGCTTCCCATGCCAGCGCGCCATCTTCCGGCCGCAAGGCGAGATGGAAGCAAGGGCCACCCAGGCTGCCCGGATTGAGCAACCGGCGCTCGGCCAGCCGCCAGCTTCCATACGGCGCCCGTTGCCAATCGGGCATCTCGGTGGCGCCGCTGAGCATGGCCAGATGGTGTTGCCAATGGCGCAGCGCGCCGGCGTCGCCGTTGTCCACTTCCACCGGATCGAACAGCGGCTGCGCGCCGGATTGCGCCAGCCAATGGCGCAGGCGGTGGCCGAAGCCGCAGAAGTCGGCGTAGTCGCTGTCGCCCAGGGCGAGCAGGCCGTAGCGCAGGCCGGCAAGATTGCCGATATGGGAGAGGCAGCCTCGTTCGAAGGCGGCTGCTTCGTCCGGTGCGTCGCCCTCGCCCGTGGTGCTGACGATGAACAACACGCGGCCGGCGCTGCGCAATGCTGCTTCGTCGAGCGTGCCCAGTGGCACCAGACGCACCGGCATGCCGGCAGTGCGCAAGCTTTCCGCGGTCTGGCTCGCCAGCTGCGCGGCGAAGCCGGTCTGGCTGGCGCAGGCGATCAAAAGCGCGTCGGCGCTTGCCGCATCGTTGGCATCCGGCTTGCGGCGATGCCAATGCAGCGCAGCGATCAAAGCCAGCCATGCGAGCACGCTCGCCGATGCTTCCAGCCAGCGCAGCGCTCCGGGATCACGCCACTGCAACGCGCCGGCATGCAACGAAAACAACCACGCCGCCAGCGCGAGCAGCGGCAGCAACACCAGCGCATAGCCAAGCGCCTCGCCCCGGCTGGCAGCGACCGGCTTCGTCACGCGCGCAGTGCCGCTTCGAAGGCCGGCGACATGCGCGTCTGCCAGCCGCGTTCGCCATGCAGCACGAACAGCACGGCCAGCTCGCGCTCGCGTGCGAATGCCAGGCCATCGTCCGGCCCCAGCAAGGTCATGGCGGTGCCGAGCGGATCGGCATCGATGGCGCATGCGGCGAGAATGCTCACCGACGCCACCGCGCTCGCCACCGGATAGCCGGTGCGCGGATCGATATGATGCGAGCGCAGCGCGCCGCCCTGCATGTAGCTGCGCCGATAGTTGCCGGATGTGGCGATGGCGCATCCACGCAAGGCAATCACGTGATCGTAGGCGCCGGAACCATCCGGACGCTCGATGCCGACACGCCAAGGCGATCCGTCAGGCTTTGTGCCGCGCGCCTTCATCTCGCCACCGACTTCCACCAGCCACGCCTGTGCGCCGGCCTGGTCGAGCCAGTCGCCGATGCGATCCACGCCATGGCCCTTGGCGATCGACGAGAGATCGATATAGACGCCGCCGGGCTGGAAGATCTGCCGCGCCGCTTCGTCGAGTTGCGGTTTCCACCAGCCGATGCGTTCGCGCGCGGCGGTGATGGCTGCGTCGGATGGCGTCTGCCCGGGCTGCGCGTCCGGACCGAAGCCCCAGAGATTGACCAGCGGTCCAACGGTCGGGTCGTAGGCGCCCCCCGTCGCCTGCGCCAGCCGCAAGGCATGCGCGATCACCGCAAAGCACTCCTCCGGCAAGGTCTGCCAGGTGCCGGCTGGCGCCGCGTTGTAGCGCGACAGCGCGGAGTCCGGCTTGTAGGTGCTCATCTGCGCATCGACGCCATCGAGGCAGCGCTGCACGCCGTCCTGCCACTCGCGCATGGGCAGACCGGCCGGCGCGACGACGCGCGCCGACCAGGTGGTGCCCATGGTGTGGCCGTGCAGCTCGTGCACGGCGTGCGCCGCTGCCGTCATCGCGCGGTTTACTGCGGCAGCACTTCCAGCGTCGCCGTATACGACAGGCGGCGCTGCTTGGCCTGCTTCACGCTGGTCTTGTCGTCCTGCGTGCTGGCGTTGATCCAGTACATGCCGGCCTTGGGCCAGGTCAGGGTGAACTTGCCGTCCTTGCCGGTGGTGGCGTCGAACTCGTCCTGCGCGTTGCGGTAGCGCGTGGCACCCGCGATGGCGGTGACCTTCACGTCGCCGGCCGGCTTGCCGTCCAGCAGCAGCTGGAAAGTGGCGCCTTCGCCCGCGACGAGGTCAGTGACGTGGGTGACCGGCACCAGCTCCAGGCCCTTGCCGCCGGGCTTGAGGGCGGCGTCGCTGGGCTTGCCGTTGGTGACGAAGGTTTCCACGCGGTTAACCGACTCGTTCACTTCCACGTTCTTCGCACCGGCGGGAAGCTCCTTCGCCAGGTTCGCCGCGTCGCCGCGCCAGCGCTTCTTCTCGCCGCCCAGCTCGTAGCTGGCGAACACGCCGGCATTCACCAGGGCCAGCTTGTAGGTGCCCTGCTGGGTCAGATGCACATCGAACACGCTGCGGTACTTGCCGGTGACGCTGTTCTCGGCCTTGGCCATCTGGCCGTCCGGCGCGGTGATGACCAGGCGCGACAGGTCGCCCGGCACGTGGTCGGGAAAGAACAGGTCGTTGGATACGGCGGCATCCACCGTCACCCACGGATCGGCGCCGGAGACATTGGTGGCCGAGGGCAGCATCCACATCTTGTGCGCCTGCGCAGCGAACGGCAGACAGAGAGCCAGGGCGAGCGCGGACAGGGAGAACGAACGAAGCGACATGAGTGACTCCTTGCAATGAAGAGGGAAACGCCGCGCTCAGGGCGCCAGATCGAGCTTGACCGCGCCCAGTTCGGCGCTGCCCCTGGCATCGAGGTGCTGCGGCGCGGCGGCCGGCCAGGTGAACGGCACGCGCACCACTTCGCGGCCACCGACTTCGCGCGCCGCTTCCACCACCAGCTCGTACTTGCCGGGCGCCAGCTCGCCCAGCGGCGCCTTGCCCTGCTTGAACTTCAGCTGCTGCGCGCCGGCCGGACGCGTGGCGCCGGAGACGCCGTCCACCGGCATCTGCAGCTCGCGGCCGCCGCGGCGCCACCACTGGCGCAGTTCTGGCAGCCACTTGGTGCCGGCGCCTTCCTTGCTTTCCTTCTGCGCGTACCACACGGCCAGCTGCGCGGCGACGCTGTGGTCCTCGCGCTCGATCCACACCGCGGTGTAAGGGCGGTGGTACTCGGCGACGTCCAGTTGCGGGATCTGCACGGTGACGTCGAGATCGGCCGCCGCCGCCGGCGCGGCGAGCAGCAGGACGGGCATGGTGTAGAGCAGGCGGCGCATCGGGCGCTCCTTCGGTGTCAGTGAATAAAGATGAGGGCCAGCACCAGCGGCAGCACCAGCCCGAACGCGATCAGCGGCCAGGTGGCGCCGCGCTGGGCGGCATGCATTTTCAGCAGGAGCAGGCCGGTGACGGAGAACACCACGCAGGCCAGCGCGAACAGGTCGATAAACCAGCCCCACACCGGGCCGGCGTTGCGGCCCTTGTGCAGGTCGTTGAGATAGGAGATCCAGCCGCGCGTGGTGCGCTCGTATTCCAGCTTGCCGCTGGCGCGGTCGATGCTGAGCCAGGCGTCGCCGCCGGGGCGCGGCATGGACAGGTAGATCTCGTCGGCGGACCAGTCGGCGGGGCGGCCGGCGACGTCGACATCCACCGCGCCACGGACCCAATCGGCCACGACGACGGGCAGCACGGCGCCCTTGCGTTCGTCCTCGCCGGCCAGCGCGCGCAGCAGCGGCGCGGGCAGTTGCGCCGCGCGATGTTCGGTGCGCGGCTTCGCCTCGATGCGGGCGGCGTGATTGAGGGTGATGCCGGTGACGGCGAACAGCAGCATGCCGACCAGGCACATGGCGGAACTGATCCAGTGCCAGCGATGCAGTTGCTTGAGCCAGAACGAACGTCCCGCCCGATCCTGTGAGACCCGGCTCCGCCCGTCGTGTGCCCCTGTTGCCGCCTGCCTGCCCATGCGTGTGCCCGTAAAGAAGTGCGGGTATCGCTGGCCGGCGATGAACGGCGCCGCGTGCGATCTGTCCCAGTGATCGGTCCGGGCGCTAAGCTGCCGGGCGATCGGGCCGCCGAGATGCGGCCGGGCACGGATACTGTCACAGATGAGAATGACTCGCAATTCACTCAAGCCCCCGCGCCGCCCGGCGCATGCCGACAGGAGCCCCGCATGCGCATCCTGATCGCCGAGGACGACCCTGCCATCGCCGCCGGCGTCTGCGCCTCGCTGCGCCAGAGCGGCCATGCGGTGGACCACGTCAACGACGGCGCGCGCGCCGACAGCGCCTTGCGCGACACCCCCTACGATCTGCTGATCCTGGACCTGGGCCTGCCCAACCTGGATGGCAGCGAAGTGCTGCAGCGCCTGCGCAAGCGCGGCGCCGGCCTGCCGGTGCTGGTGATCACCGCGCGCGAAGGCCTGCGCGAACGCGTGCGCGTGCTGGACCTGGGCGCCGACGATTACCTGGTCAAGCCCTTCGCCCTGGCCGAATTCGAAGCCCGCGTGCGCGCCCTGCTGCGCCGCTACACGGCGCAGGGCGCGCCGGAAATGAGCATCGGCCGGCTGCGCCTGGACCTGCCCGGCCATCGCGCCTGGGTGGACGACGCGCCGCTGGAGCTGACCGCGCGCGAATTCGGCCTGCTCGAAGCGCTGGCCGCGCGTCCGGACCGCGTCACCAGCCGCGCGCAATTGGTGGAAGCGCTGTGCAACTGGGACGAGGAATTGACTGACAACGGCCTGGACATCGCCATCTACCGCCTGCGCCGCAAGCTTTCCGGTTCCGGCACCCAGGTGCGCACCATCCGCGGCCTGGGCTATCTGCTGGAGGAATCGAAGGAAGGCGCGGAGTGAGCGAAGCGCCCGACGCGCAGCCCTGGCTGTACCGCCTGCTGGAGCCGGATGGCCGGCAGAGCCTGCGCCGGCGCCTGCTCGCGTTCCTGCTGGTGCCGCTGATGCTGATGCTGCTGCTGGAAAGCCTGGTCACCTACACCGGCGCCCTGGTCTATTCCAACCACGTGCACGACCGCGACCTGGCCGGCGGCGCCGAAACCGTGGCGCGCATGCTGCAGATGGGCATGGACGGGCCGATCTCGGAGCAGGCCAAGTTCCTGCTGCAGTACGACCCCGAGGGCCACAACAACATCAATTACTTCAGCATCGTCAGCGAGCATCACGGCCTGATCGCGGGTACCTCGACCCTGGTGCCGCCCTCGCGCCTGTCGCTGGCGGTGAACGGCGAGCCGAAGCTGTTCGATGCGGTGGTGGACCGCCGCAAGCTGCGCGCCGCCAGCGTGGTGATCGACAGCACGCACGAAGCCGGCGACACGCTCACCGTCACCCTGGCCGAGACGCTGCGCGATCGCCGCCAGAATGCGCGTGAGATCCTGCTGCTGAGCATTCCCGCGCAGGCGCTGCTGATCGCGTCGGTCTTCGTGCTGGTGTGGTTCGGCGTGCGCATCGGCCTGCGCCAGCTCGACCCGCTGACCGCGCGCCTCGCCGCGCGCGAGCACGATCTGGCGCCGATCGGCGATGCCGACGTGCCGGTGGAGATCCTGCCGCTGACCCGCACCATCGACGGCCTGTTCGCGCGCCTGCGCGCCATGCTCACGTTGCAGGAGCGCTTTATCGCCGACGCCGCGCATCAGCTGCGCACGCCGCTGGCGGGCCTGCGCGTGCATGTGGAACGCGCGCAGGCCGACCCGTCGCGGGAAACGGTGAACGATGCGCTGGACCACATCCTGCGCCTGACCCAGCGCGCCACGCGCACCTCGGGACAGCTGCTGGCACTCACCCGTGCGCAGTCGCCCGATCAGACCGGCGACCCGCACGGCTTGATCGATCTCTGCCGCCTGATGCCGGAACTGCTCGCCCTGCGCGTGCATGAAGCGCTGGCCGCCGGTGTGGACCTGGGCTACGACGGCCCGCAAGGTCCGGTGTGGATCGACGGCGACCGCATCACCCTGCAGGAGCTGCTCGACAACCTGCTCGACAACGCACTGCGCTATGCCGGCCGCGGCAGCATGGTGACGGTGGGCGTGGCCGACGACGAGGACAGCGCCTGCCTCAGCGTGGAGGACAACGGCCCCGGCGTACCGCCGGCCTTCCTCGCGCGGCTTGGCGAGCGTTTCTTCCGTGTGCCGGGCTGCAACGAGGAAGGCACCGGGCTCGGGCTGGCGATCGTGCAGCGCATCGCCCAGCGCCATCGCGCGCAGGTGCGCTACATGGCGGGCAACGAAGGCGGCCTGCGTGTGGAGGTGCGGTTTCCGCATGCACGCACCGCGAGGAAGGACGGCGACGCCTGAGGCCTCGCCGGATCGCTTCCGCGGCCTCGGAATCAACGCTTCAGCGGATTTCTGGAAGAATCGTTGCGCCTTCTTATTGAAGAATTTTCCGGTTTGATAAGCCTGATCGCCGCGCTAACGTTTCCATTCTCAAGAAAATCCCTACACGAATCTGGACGCGTGATCAGCCTGGTCACGACGAGCGTCCGTGCCTGCACTACAAACGGCTCAATCCATTCAGAGGGCCTCCACGTCCATGCGATCGGTCATAAAACAGCTCGTCATTGCCGCCTTGATCGGCGTGACTTCCCTGGCGCCAAAGTTCGCGCACGCAGCAACCTCGGATTGCAGGGGAACCGGCACACCGACGCTCGGATCGAGCGTAAGTCTTTCCAATTTGAACATTCCGCGGGACCTTCCACTGGGTGCGGCCATTCCCGGAGGAAAGCAGTCGATATCACTCTCCGTGAGCTGTCCCTCTACAACCATCACCGGCGGACAGTCGTGGGCCATGGGAGGCTACGAAGCCGTCACGGCCGTTCCAGGGTTGAGCAATGTCTACACCATCTCCGGCGGCCCCTCGGGTATCGGCTTTCGCATCCTGGACGCCTCGGGTAATGCAATGCCCATAGGCACGGTAGGCGGCACGGCGAACGCGGCAAACCTCGGAGCTGCACCGGCGGGGCAAACCAGTTTCAGTTGGCATGGGGCGCTCGAACTCGTCAAAGTAACCGAAAAGCCCGTCGCCGGATCGCAATCCATCAAGCTCTATACGCGCGTCTATAACCAAGCGTGGGCCAATCAGAACGCAGACACCAGCGCTATCACCATTAGCTACACCATCGCACAACCCACTCTCACGACTTGCACCGTGACCAATGCAACCCAAACGGTGACTCTTCCCAATATCTCGATAGCTACTGCAAACGCCAACAGCACCGATGAAAACGGGGGCTATGGCTCAGGGTTCGTGCCGTTCAGTATTTCACTGAGCTGTTCCGCTGGTGCGCAGTTGTTCATGACTTTCACCGATGCGAACAATCCAGCCAACACGGGCGAAATAGTCAGGGCCACAGGTGCACCCAATGCAGGCGATACCTACGGAGTGGGAATCCAGTACAGAAGCTCGGCTGATGAGCAGATACGAATAAAGCTGGGGCCGGATTCTCCAACTGCTGGCACCATCAATCAGATCAAGATCGGAAGTACACCAAATGGCGCAATGAGCCTGAATTTCAGGGCGTTCTATGCCCATAATCCCGGAGCTCAGTTTCCCGTTGGCGCGGTCAATGCCAGGACTACGTTCACCTTCTCTTACCAGTGAAGCAAAACCGCATCGATCGGGGAACGAGACACCATCGGGCAGATCCGATCACAAAATCGGATACTCATAACCTATCAACTATGGATTGAGGCCTTCGCCATGGAAGGCCTCAACGATTCATTGCACTCCGCATGAGACCGGACGCCGAGACGCCCGATCCAAGATAGCAAGCTTGAGGCAGGCCGGGACTACCAAACCATCGCCGCGCCCACCCCCATCCCCACATCACCTTGTGTATTGCCGGTGAGACTACCCTTGAGCACCCAGCGGCCGCCCGGCGTGATCGTCGACAGGCCTACCGCCAGTGCCGACTGTCCCTTGAAGCTGCCGATGCCCGCACCGAGCGCGCTTTGATCGGGCGCGTAGGCCTGCGGCACGTTGGTCGCCGCCAGCGCCGCTGCCGTACCGGCATTGGCCAGCCGGCTCGCCTGCCGGAAGCGGTCGCGCACCCAGTGCTGCACTTCACGCACGGCGTCCTGGACCTGGCCCCAGTTCGCCGCGTCGGTGCGCCCCGTGCCGGCGGCCACGTTGGCGATCTGGCGTTCGTTGCCGGCTGAGCCGACCGAGACGGTGTTGTCGCGGTCGGCCACCGAGTGAGCGCCTACCGCCACGGCACCGTTGCCGCTGGCGGTGCTGTTCGAGCCGAGCGCCGTGCTGTCGGTACCCGTCGCGCTTGCGCCCGTGCCCACCGCGGTGCTGCCGCTTCCGGTAGCGCCAGCGCCGGCACCGACGGCGGTACTGCCAGGTGCCGTGCCCGGCGCGATGGCGGGTTCGTTCCTGCCCCCGGGAACCGGGTCCTTAACCAGCACCGGATGGAGCGCGTCGACTTTCACGTTGAGCGTATCGACGCGGCCATTCAACACGCCGATCTGATCGCCCAACTCCACCCGCAGGTCGTAGAGCTGGCCGCCGTTGACGGCCTCCATGCTGCCCAGCGCCACCGTGCCGGCCGCGAGATTGCGGATCACCGTGCCATGCGTGCCGCCCAGGGTGGCGCTGCCCAGCGCGAGGTCGTCGTACACCAGTGCGGCCAGCGTGTTGCCCTCCGGGCCGACCAGGCCTACCGCCTTCAATTGAGCGATCGTCACCGCATCATGATCAGCTTTGCCGTCGGCGACGCCGCTGAGCACGCGCACGCCGTCGGTGCCGGTGAAGTCGACCGCGCCGCCATCGCTGGCGGCAGCCACGGTGACGGTTCGCGTGGCTGCGTCCTGCAGCACCAGGCCGGCGAGGCCGTTATCGATGCGGTTCTGCAGCAGGCTGATGTCGCTGCGGTTGCCGGCGACGTTCTGATTGGTGGCGTGGAGCTGGGCGCCGGTCACCGCATCCGTGCTGATGCTCGACAGGGCGCCTTCGGACAAGCCGGTCAACTGGCGTGTCTGCGTCCTGCCGCCGCTCTTGCTGGACAGGTCGACCGCGTTGCCGCCCAGCGTCCCGCCCAGGCGGATCGTCCCGCTGAGCGCATCCTGCGCGATCAGGCTCTGCAAGCCGGTGATGTTGTCCTTGTTGTCGGTGATGGCGCCATCGAGCCCGCTCAAGGCACCGCCTACCGTGGTGCGCGTGCCGCCATTGGCCAGCACATAGGCGGGACCGGACACGGCGCCGCTGGAGGTATCGAGCTTCGCTCCGCCGCCGAGCGCATCCACCATCGGCGACAACTGGCCGACATTGGTGGCGTCGGTGGCCAAGGTGCCGGCCTGCAGGGCGTGGATCTGGTTCGACCCCACATCGAACGCGCCGCCGATCGAAAGCCCGCCATTGACGAACGTACCCTTGCTGTTGACGACCATCGCCCCGACCACCACGCCCTGCGCGCGCAGCTCGGCAAGGCTGCCGATATTGCAGACCGCGCTGGCTATCTGGCTGCCGAGGGATTCGTTGAACACGCCGCAGCTGGTGTCGTCGTTGTCATTGATATAGAGCATTTCCCTCGCGCGGCCAGCGGGCGCATGCGCTGCCAGCGCGGCCCCGATGAGCCACAGGCCCGCCCCTGTCAAGGGAAGGCGCCGCCGCTGCCGAAAACCTCTTCGCCGGTCTCCCTGCCCTCGCTGTGCCGGCGCAAGCATGCTCCGTGTATTTCTTGTATATCGAAAAGCGCGATAAAACCCATTCATTCCAGATCTCCCGTTATTAGCGTGCACAACTCCACATCCGGCCTTTTTGATGGACCGGTGCAACCCCGCCGTGGAAACAGATATCGCGCCCCTCCGCGCATCCCGGCGCATGTGGAGACTTGATGCTAGGTGGGAAAGGAACGGGAAAAAATCAGATAACCGCTCACCGAATGCGAATTCGGATAATTAGTAAAAACGCGCCCATGCGATGGACGAATTCACATATCGCTCTCAGCGGGAAAACTCGCCATGGAAAATAAGGCGTCCACTCGCGCACAAAAAAAGGCGGCACCGAAGCGCCGCCTTGCTTGCCAGCTTCCCCTGCATGGGAAATATCGACAAAAAAACTTCTCACCCACCGCCGCGGACGCGCATGGCACATCCGCGGCGGCAAAGCCTTACATCGACTTCTTGGCCTTGGTCAGCAGCTGATCCAGCAGCGCGATGGCCAGGTCGATCTCTTCGTGCGTGATGTCCAGCGAGGGCGCGAAGGTGATCACGTTCTTGTACCAGCCGCCCACGTCGAGCACGAGGCCGATCTTCTTGCCGTTGTGCTCCAGGTCGCCGGCCAGGCCGATGTCGACCATCTTGTCCAGCAGCGCCTTGTTCGGGGTGAAGCCGTCGTCGGTGCAGATTTCCGCGCGCAGCGCCAGGCCAAGACCGTCGACGTCGCCGATTTCCTTGTGGCGCTTCTGCAGGTCCTTCAGCGCGTCCAGGAAGTGCGCGCCCTTCTTCGCCACGTTGGTCTCGTAGTCGAGCTCGTAGCCCATCTTGATGACTTCGAGGCCCAGCGACGTACCGAGCGGGTTGGAGTTGAAGGTGGAGTGGGTGGAGCCCGGCGGGAAGATCTCCGGATTGATCATCTCCTCGCGCGCCCACAGGCCGGACAGCGGATTCAGGCCGTTGGTCAGCGCCTTGCCGAACACGATCACGTCCGGCGTCACGCCGAAGTGCTCGATCGACCACAGCTTGCCGGTGCGCCAGAAACCCATCTGGATCTCGTCGACCACCATCAGGATGCCGTACTTGTCCAGCACCTTCTTCAGGTCCTTGAAGAAGTTCTTCGGCGGAATGACGTAGCCGCCGGTGCCCTGGATCGGTTCCACGTAGAAGGCGGCGTATTCGGCCTGGTTGACCTTGGGGTCCCACACGCCGTTGTACTCCGTCTCGAACAGGCGCTCGAACTGGCGCACGCAGGCGTCGGAGTATTCCTCCGGCGTCATGCCCTTCGGGCGGCGGAACGGATACGGGAACGGGATGAACATTGCGCGCTCGCCGAAGTGGCCGAAGCGGCGGCGGTAGCGGTAGCTGGAGGTGATCGACGACGCGCCGAGCGTGCGGCCGTGGTAGCCGCCCTCGAAGGCGAACATCAGGCTCTTGCCGTTCTTGTAGTTGCGCACCAGCTTGAGCGAATCCTCGACCGCCTGCGCGCCGCCCACGTTGAAGTGCACGCGGCCCTTCAGGCCGAACTTCTGCTGCGCATCGACGGCAATCGTCTTGGCCAGCTCGATGCGGGTCTGGTGCAGGTACTGGCTGGCCACCTGCGGCAGCGTGTCGATCTGCGCCTTCAAGGTGTCGTTGAGGCGCTTGTTGCCGTAGCCGAAGTTGACCGCGGAGTACCACATCTGCAGGTCGAGGAACGGCACGCCGGCGGTGTCGTACATCCAGCTGCCCTGGCCGTGGCGGAAGATCTTCGGCGGGTCCACATAGTGCACGGTGTCGCCGAAGGAGCTGTACTGCGCCTCGTCGGCCAGCAGCTGCGCGTCGGGAATCACACCGGTGGCGGCGTTGGGGTCGTAAGCGTTCATCGAGAAATCCGAAATGGGGAAAGGCAGGGTCTTGCTAAGTCAATGACGGGCGCAACCGCGGGCCACAGCCCGCGGCGACGGCCGGCGCCGGACGGGCATGCTCGGCGAGCAGGCTGCCATCGAGCAGGCGCGGCAGCAGTTCCAGCGCATCTTCGAAACCGGTGATCGGCACGTAGGGGATGCCGGCGGCGCGGCAATGCTCGATCAGGCGGTGCTTGGCGAACACGAAGTCGACGCGGTCGGCCGCGCAGAAGTCGGAGGCGCCGTCGCCGATCAGCAGGGTCTTGGCGCCGCCGCTGCGGGCCTGGGCCACGCAGGCGCACTTGCAGGTGCCGCTGCGGCAACCCTCGGCCTGGAACGGCGAGGTCAGCTGCCACTGGCGCGGCGGCTCGGCCGGGGCCAGGTGGTTGGCGGCCAGCGGCAGGTCGTCCAGGCCGTAGCGGCCGAGAATCTTGTGGATGGCGTAGTCGAGGCCGTCGCTGACCACGCGGATCGGCGTACCCAGCTCGCGCGTCCTGGCGACGAAGGCCGGAAAGGCGTGGTCGATCCACAGGCCTTCCAGGTGCTTGTCCAGCTGCGCGCGGCTCATGTCCAGCAGGTCGACCTGGCCGCTCATGCACTCGCGCGAACCGATGCGGCCCGCACGCCAGTCCTGCTCCAGCGCTTCCCAGCCGGGACGGCCGAAACGGTCCAGCAGCGAGTCGATCACGTCCTCGACGGAGATGGTGCCGTCGAAGTCGCAGAGGATGTTCCAAGCCGTCACGCGGTGACTCCAGGGTTCACGATACCTGAACCTTAGGCGTGCACCCCTTTCGGCCCCCTTTCCGGATTCACCCCGCCGGAAGTCATGTATCCGAAGCCCAACATAAGACACCGGACGTTATGCTCGCCGCTCATGCCATTGCTGTCTGTCACCATAGGCCGATACCCTGCACGGCTTGGCTCGCCGGCCCCACCCGGCCGGGCCGCCAGGCGCGGGTTCCCAGGCGGCCGCGACCAGGCAGCCACCCTCCGCCGATGACCGGGAAAGACGTGTTCTCAACCGCTATTCCACCGTCGAACGCGCGTATCGGACGCCTCGCGCCGGTGCTGCTTTGCGCGCTTCTCGGTACCTTGCTGGCCGGTTGCTCGGTCGCCCCCGTGCCGGCGCTGAAGCCGTCCCTGCCCGAGGCCTGGCGCAACGCCCCCGCCAACGTGGCGCCGCCCGCGGCCGACCTGCGCGGCTGGTGGCAGGCGCTGGGCGATCCGGCGCTGGACGGGCTGATCGACCGCGCGCTGGCCAACAACCTCGACGTGGCCCAGGCCGCCGAACGCCTGCAGGCGGCCCGCCAGCTCAACGGCCACTCGCGCGACGGCTACCTGCCCAATCTCCACGCACGCACCAACGACGTGGTGAATCCGGACACCAGCGCCTCCTATTTCATGGTCGGCTTCGACGCCAGCTGGGAATTCCCGCTGTTCGGCGCCTGGCAGAGCAGCAGGCGCGTCGCCGACGGCCAGCTCAACGGCACCCAGGCCGCGCTGCGCGGCGCCCAGGTCTCGCTGGTGGCCGAAGTCACCCGCCGCTGGGTGGAACTGCGCTCGGCGCAGCGCCAGGAAGCCCTGCTGCTGGGCATCCGCGACGCCCAGCGGGAAAAGGCCCGCCTGCTGCAGACCCGGGTCGACCTGAAGCTGGCGCCGCCCACGGAAGCGGCGCGCGCGTCGGCCGAGCTGGCCCGCGCCGAGGCCGCGCTGTCCGAGCCGCGCCAGGCGATCAACGCCAGCGCGCAGCAGCTGGCCGTGCTGCTGGGCCAGAACGAACCCGACCCGGCCTGGCTCGAAGCCGGCGCGCAGCCGCGCCTGGGCGCCTGGCAGCTCACCGCCGCGCCGGCCGACCTGCTGCGCGCGCGGCCGGAGATCGCCGGCGCCGAGGCCGAGGTACTGCGCGCCGCCGGCGAGCTGGGCCTGGCGCGCAAGGACATTTACCCGCACATCGGTTTCGGCTCGTCGATCCAGTGGTCGATCAACATCGCCACCAACCACCGCGCGCGCAACCACGAGGGCATCTTCTCGGCCGGCCCGGTCATCGACATTCCGCTGTTCGACTGGGGCCAGCGCGTGGCCTTGGCGCACGCCAAGGACCACGAACTCAACGCCGCCCTGCTGGCCTACCGCCAGGCCGTACTGCAGGGCGTGGCCGAAACCGAAGTGGCGCTGGGCGACCTGGAGCAGCTGCGCGGCCGCGAACAGGCGCTGCAGCAGGCCGCCGACGCCTCGCGCGGCGGCGGCGACGCGGTGCGCAAGCGCGCCGAGCTCGGCCTGGGCAGCAAGCTGGAGGTGCAGGACAGCCTGATCGAAGGCCACCGCGCCGAGCTGGAACTGGCCAGCGCGATCGCCGCGCGCGACCTCGCCTACGTCTCGCTCTACAAGGCCCTGGGCGGCGCGCCGATGCCGCCGCCCCCGCCGCCGCGGAGCGCCAACTGATGGTGGCGCTGGCCCGCAAGACCCTGGTCTACGAATGGCGCCGCTTCCTGCCCGCCATCCTCGCGGTCGGCTTCGCCGGCCTGCTGCAGCTGCTGCAGGCGGCCCTGGTGCTGGGCATCTTCGGCAGCGCCAGCGTGTACATCACCGGCTCCTCCGCCGACCTGTGGGCCGGCTACCCGGGCACGCAGAGCGTGAACCTGGGACGGCCGATCGACGCCGGCGTGGAAATGCGCCTGCGCATGGATCCGGCGGTGACCCAGGTCGAGCCTTTCCACTGGGTCGACGCCGACTGGCGCGGCCCCAGCGACACCGGCGGCGTCTCGGTGTTCGTCTCCGGCATCGACACCCGCGCCGACGGCATGATGTTCGCGCACGCCCTGCCCGCCGCGCTGCGCGCGCGCCTCAACGAGCCCGGCGCGGTGATCGTCGATCGCGCCGACCTCGGCAGCCTCGGCGTGCAGGTGGGCGACAAGGCGGTGATCAACGGCCACCGCGTGCGCGTGGTCGGCGTCAGCAGCGGCCTGCGCGCGCTGGGCGGCGTCAACGTGGTGGCCTCGCTGGCCACCGCCGCCGAACTCGATACCGACCCGGCCAATGCCACCCGCATGACCTACTTCGTGGCCAAGGTGCACGACCCCGACCAGGCCGCCGCGGTGGCCGCGCGCCTGCGCGGCACCACCTCGTTCGGCAGCTACGACGTGTGGACCGCGCGCGATTTCGCCCGCCGCTCGCAGCTCTACTGGATGTTCGACACCGGCGCCGGCGCCGGCGTGCTGTTCCTGGCCGGCATCGTGTTCCTGGTCGGCGCGGTGATCACCAGCCAGACCCTGGTCGCGGCGGTGATCGGCTCGGTGCGCGAATACGCCACGCTCAATGCCTTGGGCGTGGGTGTCGGCGCGCTGCGCAAAGTGGTGATGGAGCAGGCGTTCTGGGTCGGCGCGATCGGCCTGGTCGGCAGCGCACTGCTGGGCGGCATCTTCTTCGCCTTCGCGCGCAGCCGCAGCGTGCCGGTGGCGCTGGACCCGATCACCGTGGCCGCCTGCCTGCTGCTGGGCATGGGCCTGGCCATCGTGTCGGGCCTCGCGGCGATGCGCAGCCTGCGCCGCGCCGATCCGGCGAGCCTGTTGCGATGAACGCGGGCATGCCTTCCTCCACCATCTCGCTGCAGGCGCGCGGCGTGGCCAAGTCGTTCGAGTCCGGCCGCGTGCGCAGCACCGTGCTGCACGACCTCACGCTGGACATGCGCTCCGGCGAACTCACGCTGATTTCCGGCCCCTCCGGCTGCGGCAAGAGCACTTTGCTGGCGATCCTCAGCGGCCTGCAGCGCCCGGATGCCGGCCAGGTCACCGCGCTGGGCCAGGACCTGGGCCAGCTCGACATCCGTGCACTGGAACGCTTCCGCCTGCTGCACACCGGCTTCGTGTTCCAGGGCTTCAATCTGTTTCCGGCTTTGAATGCGGTGGAACAGGTGGAACTGCCGCTGAGCTACCTGGGCCTGGCGCCGCGCGAGGCGCGCCGCCGCGCGGTGGCCTCGCTGGAAGAAGTGGGCTTAGGTCCGCGCATGCGCCTGCGCCCGTCGGAACTCTCCGGCGGCGAGAAGCAGCGCGTGGCGATCGCCCGCGCGCTGGCCAAGGAACCGGAGCTGCTGTTCGCCGACGAGCCCACCAGCGCGCTCGACGCCGCCAACGGCCAGACCATCATCGACATCCTGCACCGCATCGCCCGCGCGCACGGCACCACCGTGCTGTGCGTCAGCCACGATCCGCGCCTGGTCGGCCATGCCGACCGCGTCCTCGCCATGGAGGACGGCCGCATCCTCAGCGACCGCAGCCAGCCCTCGCTGCCGGACGCCGTTCCGGGCCTCAAGGAATCCGCATCATGAGTTCGCGCCCGCTCTTTTCGAGCTCCCTCCCCCTGCTCGCCCTCGCCGCCGCGCTCGCGCTGGCCGGCTGCTCGCGCGACGACGTCGACACCGGCAAACCGGCGCCGGCCGTCTCGCCGTATGCCGCGGTGGCGCGCGGCAAGATCGATATCGAAGGCGGCCTGCTCAAGCTGAGCATGCCGCGCGACGGCGTGGTCGCCGAGATCAAGGTGCACGAAGGCGACCGTGTGAAGAAGGGCCAGCTGCTGGCCATGCTCGACACCGAACCGTCGAAGCTCGCCGTCACCTCGGCCGAGGCGGAACAGAAGCAGGCCCAGGCCCAGGCCGACCTGCTCGAATCGCGCATGAAGGCCGCCGACCAGCGCGCCGAGCGCCTGGAAGCCGCCGCCAAGGCCGGCGCCGGTGACGCGCAGAGCGCCGACGATGCGCGCGAGGCTTCGCGGCAATTGCAGGGCGAGCTGACCAATGCGCGCGCCAATGCCGCGCTGGCCGCGCAGAAGCTGGCCGGCGCGCGCTACGAGCTGGCCCAGCGCAGCCTGCTGGCGCCGGTGGACGGCGAGATCGTGCAGCGCCTGATCCAGCCCGGCGCCACCGCTTCGCCGCAGGGCGGTCCGGCCTTCGTGCTGCTGCCGGAGCAGCCGCGCCTGGTGCGCGCCGAGCTCAACGAATCCTTCGTGCGCGCGGTGAGCACCGGCATGCGCGCCGAGGTGGTGGACGACAGCGGCAGCGGCATGCCCAACCTCAGTGCGCACGTGCTGCGCATCGGCACCGTGTTCGGCGCCAGCGCGCTGGAAGACGACCCGCTGGTGCGCGCCAACACGCGCACGGTGGAATGCGTGCTCGCCTTCGACCAGCCGCCGCCGGCCTCGGCGCGCATCGGCCAGCGCGTGCTGGTGCGTTTCAGCGCGGGCGATGCGGGCGCGAAGAACGCGGAGCCGAAACAGCCGTGAGTGCGTTCGCCCGCTGGCTCGCGGCGTCCGCCTGCGCCGCCCTGCTCGGTATCGCCGCGCCCTGCCGCGCGGACGACACCGTCGCCTCGGCCAGCGACGCCGACCTGGTCGGCGCCGGCTTTATCCGCCTGCCGGCCTGGCAGGGTTCGCGCGCGCACCGCGACCAGCTCGCGCCCTACGTGCAGGCCAAGCTCGGCGACCGCATCACGCTGTCCACCGACGACGGCGCTACGCTCGACCTGATCATGGGCGAGCATCTGCACGGCGGCCTGTACGGCAACTACCAGTGGGGCCGCAGCCACGAGGATCTCGGCCGGCTCGGCGGCAAGGTCACCTCGCTGTCGCCGCGGCTCAACGCGGGCGGCTATGTGGAATACGACTTCAGCGAAGCGCAGAACGTGGGCATGAATGCCGCGCACGACACGCTGGGCGCCGGCGCTTATTTCAATCTGTACGCCTTTACCGCGCTGCCGCCGATCGGCCGCTACGAGCACGGCCTGCAGTTGCAATGGCAGTGGATGAACGGCCCGGCGATGCGCCGCTTCTTCGGCCTGTCGGCGGTGGAAGCCGCCGCGCTGGGCGTGGCGCCGTGGCAGCCGGGCGGCGGCAGCCAGCAGGTGGGG
Source organism: Dyella marensis (assembly GCF_049532885.1). Lineage (NCBI taxonomy): Bacteria > Pseudomonadati > Pseudomonadota > Gammaproteobacteria > Lysobacterales > Rhodanobacteraceae > Dyella > Dyella marensis. The sequence goes on along the minus strand of NZ_CP064029.1, from coordinate 1,232,130 downwards.
CTGGAATACGACGGCCTGATTCCGCTGGGCCGCCATCTGGCCACGGTGTTCTCGCTCTCTTATGCGCGCCTGCTCGGCAACGCGGAAGACAGCCCGCTGGTGCGCGGCTTCGGCACCGCCGACCAGTTCACCGGCTCGATGGCCCTGGTCTACCGCTTCGCGCCGTAGGTTCAGGCCGACGGCTGCCACAGGCGCGTCAGCGCGCCATCGCTTCCCTGCACCGGATCGGACGCGGGAAACGGCAAGGCCGCGATACGGTGCAGCATCACGTCCGTGGCCGCCTCGCGGCAGATATCCCAATCCTGCTGCGGCGGATACGCGCCGACCACCAGGAAATCCTCGCTGCCGGACATCTTGCAGTGCCCGGTGCCGGCGGGCAGCACCGCGACGTCGCCTGCCCCGACATCCACTTCGCGCGCACCCGGGCCGCCCAGCAGCAGCCGCGCGGAACCGCGGGCGAAACCCAGCACTTCGTGCGCGGTGGAGTGGTAGTGATGGAAACCGTATACGCCGTTGCGCCAGCGTGGCGGCCAGCCGTGGCGGCTGAACATCGCCTCGAACGCGGCGGCGGTGGCCTCGCCATCCATCGCTTCCAGCACACTGCGATAAATCAACACCGGCAGGCGCGGATGGTTGGGCACCCAGTCGTGCGGGTCGAGCATGAAGCTGTCGGGTTCGCGCATGGATCGCTGCTCCTGCTGCGGAGTGTCGGCCCATGCTAGGCAGCGCGCGGACAAGAGCGCATGAAAGAAACGCCAGCGCGGCGTGGACGCGCTTATCCGCGGTCGCCGTCCATGTTGTATTCACGCCGTAGGTTGGGGTGAGCGCAGCGAACCCCAACACCATGCCTGGCAGCGCCGCGCAACGTTGGGGTTCGCTGCGCTCACCCCAACCTACGCCAGCTTCGAAGCGTAAACCTCACTCGCGGTCGTCGCGCGTCCAGATCCCGCCGAGGGCTTCGCGTACCGGAAACTTCGCGATCGGCTCATAGGCCGGCGGGCACAATGCCGCGCCGGTACGCAGGTCGAAGCGTGCGCCGTGGCGCGGGCATTCCACTTCGAAGCCATGCACGTCGCCGCCGGCGAGGTCGCCGCCGTCGTGCGTGCACAGGTCCTGCACCGCGTAGAGTTCGCCATCGATGTTGTAGATGGCGATCGGCTCCTGGGTGACTTCGTCGTACACGACCTTGAACTCGCCGGGCAGCAGTTCCGCGCGCGTGCCGACGTAGGTCCAGCCGCTGACGTCCTCGCTCACGCCGTGCCTCCGGCGAGCGTCTTGACCAGCCATTCGAAGCGCAGGTCGTCGCGGCGCGGAATGCCGAAGCGCTCGTCGCCATAGGGGAACGGACGGTATTCGCCGGTGCGCTGGTAGCCGCGGCGCTCGTACCAGGCGATCAGTTCCGCGCGCTGCTCGATCACCGTCATGCGCATGGCCAGGCACTGCCAGCGCTCGCGCGCGTGGCGCTCGGCCTCGGCCAGCAGGGCCTTGCCGATGCCGCCGTTCTGCAGCAGCGGATTGACCGCGAACATGCCGAAATAGCCGGCCTCGCCCTGGCGCTCCACGTGGCAGCAGGCCAGCAGCTCGCCATCGCGCTCGGCCAGCAGCACCACGCTGTCGGCCTGCGCCAGCAGCTCGGCCACGCCTTCGACATTGGTGCGGCGGCCGTCGAGCAGGTCCGATTCGGTGGTCCAGCCGAGCCGGCCCGAATCGCCGCGGTAGGCGGATTCGACGAGGGCGACGATGGCGGGAACGTCGGCCGCGAGGGCCGGGCGGAACACGGGGGGAGAGGTCGTGGGCATGAGCGGAATCATAATGCCGCGGCGCCCTCTCCGGCCATGGCGCCGCGCTCAGTGCGGCGCGGCGACCAGCACCTGAAAACCCTCTACCGGCTTGCCCTTGCCGCTGGCTGCCGCCGCGGCGAGATAGACCTCGTGGGTGGACGGATCCAGCACCATGGTGCGCGCGCTCTTCTGCGTGGGCAGGTTGCCGAGCAGGCGGTAATGATCGGCATCGTCCTGCGCCACCACGCTGAGCACGCCGTCCTCGCCCGCCGAACCCAGCACGGTGTGGCGCGCGGCATCGTAGATCACCGCGTCGGGGCCCTTGCCCATCTCCACCTTCGCCACCTGGTGGCCGTCGTGCGCGTCGGTGACGATCAGCCAGCCGTTGTCGCATACCGAGAACAGACGGCCGTGCGCCGCATCGAGCGCAAGGCCGGTCGGCCCGTCGCACGGCGCCATCGCCCATACCGCGGTGACCTTGCCGGCCTTGAGGTCGACGCGCGCCAGCGCGTTCTTGTCTTCCAGATTCAGATACAGCAGGCCGTTACCGTCGGCCACCGCGAATTCCGGCCGGCCCGGCAGCGCGACGGTGGACAGCTCCTTGCCGGCCTGCGCGTCGATCACGCTGAGGTTGTTGCTGCGGCCGTTCATGGTCAGCAGATGGCCGGAAGCGCCGTCGAACAGGATCGCATCCGGGTTCTTGCCGCTGACCGCGATATGCCGGGTGACTTTGAGCGTCTGCGTATCGAACACGGTGACTTCGTCGCCGCGCCCGCTGCTGACGAAGGCCTCGTGCGTGGACGGCGACAAGGCCACGCCGTGCGCATGCTGCATGCCGGCTACTTCGCCGGCCAGCTTGCCGCTGGCGGTATCCATCACCATCACCCGGTCGTCGCGGGCGATATAGAGGCGATGCGCGGCGGCATCGAGGCTGAGGTAATCCCAGCCGCCCGGTCCGCCCAGCGCATGGCGCGCGGCGACGGCATACGGCGCTTCGGAAGGCGCGGCCAGCGCGGGCAGCACGGTGGCGGCGAGCAGCAGCGGCAGCAGGCGGATGGACGGCTTTTTCATGCGCAAAGTCCCGGCAAGGTGGCGGTCGACGCCTGAGCGTAGCGACCGCACCTTATGGTTCTTTTAGCGTGTGGTTTTCTTGGTGTGTAGTTTTCCCGGCGCGCCGCTCAGGCCAGGTTGTCGGCCGCGAACTCCCAGTGCACCAGCTGCCAGAACGCCTGCAGGTAGTTCGCGCGGGCGTTGCGGTAGTCGATGTAGTAGGCGTGTTCCCACACGTCGGCCACCAGCAGCGGGCGGTCGGCGCCGGTCAGCGGCGTATCGGCGTTGGCGGTGTTGACGATGGCCAGCTGGCCGTCCGGCCGCTGCACCAGCCAGGTCCAGCCCGAGCCGAACTGCGCGGCGCCCGATTTGGCGAACGCTTCCTTGAACGCGTCGAGCGAACCGAAGTCGCGCACGATCAGGTCGGCCAGCAGGCCTTGCGGCGCGCCGCCGCCGCGCGGGCTCATCGAGTTCCAGTAGAAGCTGTGGTTCCAGGCTTGCGCGGCGTTGTTGAAGATCGCGCCGGAGGCGCGGCGCACGATCTCCTCCAGCTCCAGATTTTCGAGTTCGCTGCCGGCGATCAGCATGTTGAGGTTGGTGACGTAGGCGCGGTGGTGCTTGCCGTAGTGGTATTCCAGCGTTTCCGCGGAAATATGCGGCGCCAAGCCGTTGAGCTCGTAAGGCAGCGGCAGCAGTTCGATAGCCATGCGTAGCGTTCCTTGGGGTGCTTTGTTGGGGGAGGAATTCAGGCGCGGGCCGGCGCCGCGCGCCGCGCGACCGGCAGGCCCAGCGCGACCAGCAGCGCGAAGCCGCCGAGCAGCCACAGCGCCGCGGCGCGCGCACCGGGCACGCCGCCCGGCTCGCTGAGGCCGGCGGCATTCGCCACCCAGCCGGCCACCGCCGCGCCGAGCGACATCGCATAGAGCTGCACCGTCGAGATCGACGAAGAAGCCAGCGCGCCCTCTTCCGCCGGTGCCGCTTCCAGCAGGCGCGTGAGCAGATGCGGCCAGGCCATGCCGATGCCGAGCCCGACGCAGGCGAGGAACACACAGAGCGCGCCGAAACCGATGCCTTGCGCCGCGGCGGCCGGCCGCTGCAACTGCCAGGCGAGCAAGGCCAGCGCCACGGCCATCAGCAGCGGCCCGAAGCGGATGCAGCGCGCGCCGAACGCACGGTCGCGGCCGGCGCTGAGCATGGAACCGAAGCTCCAGCCGGCCGCCATCACCGCGGTGAGATAGCCCGCTTCCAGCGGCTCGTGGCCGAGGATGGTCTGCAGGAAATACGGCACGAAGATCTCGACCGTGCTTCCGATCACCAGCAGCGCCATCACCAGATAGAGCGAGCGCAGACGCGAAGGCGCATACGAGCCGGTCGGCAGCAGGCGTACCTGCGCATGTCGATCCGCGCGCACGATCAAGGCCGCCAGCGCGAGGCTGATGCCGATACCCAGGCATTGCAGGGCGCGCGACGCGGCGAGGCTGGCCATCGACACCGCCAGCACCGACAAGGCGAGCAACGCCAGGCGCCCGCCCGGCACCGCCGCGCGCTCGCCGCCCGCCGGCGCGGAGGGCAGCCAGGCCAGCACGATAGCGCCCAGCACCGCCACCGCCGGCAGCAGGCTCCAGAACGCCCAGCGCCATTCGCCCAGCTGCGCGAACACGCCGCCGATCGCCGGCCCCGACAAGGTGGCGATGCCCCACATCGCCGAGACCAGCCCCATCGCACGCGACCACAAGGCCGGCTCGAACACCTGGCGGATCAGCACATAAGCCAGCGACACCAGCACGCCACCGCCCAGCCCCTGCAGGCTGCGGCCCGCCAGCAGCCACGGCATCGACGGTGCGGCTGCGCAGACCAGCGCGCCGACGGAGAACACCGCCAACCCGAGCAAGTACGCGCCCTTTCCGCCCAAGCGCCCCGCCAGCGCCGCCGCCAGCGTGGCGCCGATGATCGAAGCGACCACGAATACCATGGTGTTCCAGGCGTAGTACGCCAGCCCGCCGATATCTCGCACGATCGACGGCATGATCGTGGTCACCACGTAGATATTGACCGCATGCAGCGCCGTGCCACCCGCCAGCGCCACCGAACGGACGCCGTTGCGCCCCGAAAGAAGATCCGCCCAGGAGGCGGAAGCCATCGCCGTTGCCATGCTTTCCTCGACAATGCGCGCCGGGCGCGCCAATATCCAAGTTATGACTTGGGATATTAAACCCGACCACGGGAATTAAACAAGCATGAGCTTGGATAATATCGAAACCAGCGAACGCATCCTGCGCCAGCTCAAGACCTTCGGCCCGCAAGGCAGCACCGCCCTGGCCGAAGCCCTGGGCGTCAGCACCGAGGCGATCCGCCAGCAGGTGCAGAAGCTGCTGGACGAGCAACTGATCGCCGGCGAACAGGAACGCTCCACCGGTGCCGGCCGCCCCCGCCAGCTGTGGTCCCTCACCGCCACCGGCCACGCCCGCTTCCCCGACGCCCATGCACAACTGGCCGTCGACCTGATCGCCTCCGTCCGCGCCCTGTTCGGCGAAGCCGGCGTCGACCAACTGGTCGACGCCCGCCGCGAAGAAAACCGCCGCCAGTACCTGCAGACCACCGCAAGCGCACGCACCCTCGCCGACCGCATCCGCCGCCTCGCCGCCATCCGCGATCGCGAGGGCTACATGGCCCGCGCGGAAAAAGACGGCCGCGACTGGCTATTGATCGAAGACCACTGCCCGATCTGCTCCGCCGCGCGCGCCTGCCAGGGTTTCTGCCGCGCGGAGCTGGAGCTGTTCCAGGAAGTGCTCGGCGAAGAAGCAAGCGTGAAACGCGAACAGCACCTGCTCGCAGGGGCCCGCCGCTGCGTCTACCGCATCAGTCCGCGCAAGCCAGTGCTGACGCCAGTCAAACTCAGCTAATTCATCTGCAGCCGCTTGCCGCGACCTTCAGCGCACCACTCCGCCCCGCCCCTCACCCTGCCCTCTCCCCGGAGGGGAGAGGGGTGATGGCGTGAGGTGTGCAGGAACGAAGAGCAAAAGCTGGCCTAGGTCACTGAAAGTCCTCTCGGCCACGGCACGTTGAAGCAGCCGCTACGTAAACGCACTGATGTTTCGTGTAGACCCAGGTTAATCAAGTTACCGCAGCCGCCCACCGCTCCTTCTAGTCGCGTCGCGAGCCTTTGACTTGAGGCCATTTCTCTTTGGTTACTTTCTCTTTGGGCCAGCAAAGAGAAAGTGACTCGGGCGCCGGCAGGCGTCCGAAATGCCCGCTGCATAAGCGGCCAAGTCGCGACAACCGCACCTAGTCGCTACTGGATCCCGGCCTACACCGGGATGACGAGCAAAACGACCAGCGTGAATGACCTTCGACACTGTCGAACACTTCCCCAGGCTGCCTAGCCTGCGCGGCTAGCCGCGCCCTCCCGCCGCACCCGCCACCCAAGGGGACCCACCATGAAACACATCAAGCTGGCCCTGGCCATCTCCCTGGCGCTGTCCACCGTCGCCATCGCCGGCCCCGCCGGCAACCTCGACATCAAGGAACTGGACAAGAAAATCGCCCCCTGCGCCGACTTCAACGGCTTCGTCAACGCCAAGTGGGTCGCCGCCCACCCCATCCCGCCGGACCGCACCCGCTGGGGCTCCTTCGACGCCCTGCGCGAAGACAGCCTGAGTGCGCAGCGCACCATCGCCGAAGCCGCCGCCAGGCATCCGGCCCAAGCCCAGGCCGGTTCGATCGAACAGAAGATCGGCTACCTCTACGCCTCCGGCATGGACGAAGCGGCCATCGAGAAAGCCGGCTACGACCCGATCAAGCCGCAGCTCGCGCGCATCGATGCGCTGAAGAACGGCGCCGACGTCGCCGCCTATATCCGCGACAGCTACGCGCGCGGCGACGGTGTGGCGTTCCGCTTCTCCGGCAGCCCGGACTTCAAGGACTCCAGCCGCCAGATCGCCTACGCCGGCCAGGGCGGCCTGGGCCTGCCCACCGCCGAGTACTACAGCAAGCCGGACTTCGCCAGGATCCGCGAGGCCTATGTCGCCCACGTCGCGCGCACGCTGCAGCTGGTCGGCGTGAACGCCGCCGATGCGCAGGCGCAGGCCAAGGCGGTGATGGCGTTCGAGACGCGCCTGGCCGCGGCCTCGCTGCCGCCGGTGGAACTGCGCAAGCCGGAAAACCGCTATCACTACGTCAGCTTTGCCGACGCCGGCAAAGTCACGCCGCACTTCGACTGGGCCGCGTTCTTCCAGGCCCAGGGCGCGGACGTGAAGGACGGCTTCTCGCTGTCGCATCCGAAGTTCTTCGCCGAGTTCGACCAGATGCTGGCGCAAACGCCGGTAGCCGACTGGCAGGCCTACCTGCGCTTCCACGCGGTGGACAGCGCCGCGCCCTACCTGTCCACGGCCTTCCAGCAGGAAGACTTCGACTTCAACGCCAGGACGCTCAACGACCAGAAGGAAATGAAGGCGCGCTGGAAGCGCACGCTCGACGCGGTCAACGACAGCATGGGCATGGCGCTGGGCCAGCTCTACGTGGCGCGCTATTTCTCGGCCGAATCCAAGCAGCACGCGCAGGGCCTGGTGGACAACCTGCGCGCCGCCTACAAGTCGCGCATCGAGAACCTGGAATGGATGAGCGCCGAGACCAAGCGCAAGGCGCTGGAGAAATGGGCGAGCTTCACGCCGAAGATCGGCTATCCGGACCAGTGGCGCGACTGGAGCGGGCTCACGCTGAAGCCTGGCGATTACTTCGGCAATGTGCAGGCGGCGGCCAAGTTCAACTACGACTACATGGTCGGCAAGATCGGCAAGCCGGTGGACCGCAGCGAATGGGGCATGACGCCGCAGACGGTGAACGCCTACTACAACGCGCAGAAGAACGAGATCGTGTTCCCCGCCGCCATCCTGCAGCCGCCGTTCTTCGACGCCAAGGTGGATGATGCGCTGAACTACGGCGGCATCGGTGCGGTGATCGGCCACGAGATGGGCCATGGCTACGACGACCAGGGCAGCAAGTTCGACGCCCAGGGCAACAACGTCAACTGGTGGACCGACGCCGACCGCAAGGCCTTCGACGAGCGCACCGCCAAGCTGGCCGCGCAGTTCAACGGCTACGAGGCGCTGCCCGGCAAGTTCGTCAACGGCCAGTTGACCATGGGCGAGAACATCGGCGACCTGGGCGGCCTCAACGCCGCCTACGATGCGCTGCAGATGGCGCTGGCAAAGAACCCGGCCGAAGCGAAGCGGAGCATCGACGGCTACACCCAGGACCAGCGCTTCTTCCTCAACTGGGCGCGCGTGTGGCGCGGTACCATCCGCGATGCCGCGCAGCTGACCCTGCTCAACACCGATCCGCATGCGCCGGCGAAATTCCGCGCGATCGGCGCGCCGTCGAACATGGCGGCGTTCGCGCAGGCGTTCCAGTGCAAGCCGGGGGACAAGATGGTGCGCTCGGGCGAGCAGCAGGTGAAGATCTGGTAAGCACGAACGGCATGCATATGAAAACCCCGCGGGTGCGAGCCTGCGGGGTTCTCTTTATCGACTGGCGGAATCGCCCGAAGCGTCGTCATCCCGGCGCAGCCCGGACGAGCGCGTAGCGCGAAGAACACCCGAAGGGTGGCCCCAAAGGGGTGAGCGAAGCGAGTCATCCGGTAGCGAGGCGCTACAACGATGCGTGGCGCGAAAAGGCACTGCCTTGGAGCGTTGGCATATCACCGGGCACTTCCGCCACTGGATCCCGGCCTGCGCCGGGATGACGAGCGAAATGCGCAGCGCCATTTCTCCTCGCATTACAGCAGCAGCTTGCGCACCTTCAGCAGCGCGGTGATGAAGGCGTCGATCTCTTCGCGCGTGTTGTAGAAGGCCAGCGAGGCGCGCAGCGTGGCCGGCACGCCGTAGAACTGCATCAGCGGATGCGCGCAGTGGTGGCCGGAGCGCACGGCCACGCCCTGCAGGTCCAGCAGGGTGGCCAGGTCCGTCGCCTGCGCGCCGTCGATCAGGAACGAGATCACCGGCTCCTTCTCCCGGGCCTCGCCGAAGATGCGCAGGCCGGGAATCTCGCGCAGGCGCTCGGTGGCATAGGCCAGCAGTTGCTGTTCCCACGCGTGGATGGCTTCGAAGCCGACCGAGGCGTAGTAGTCGATCGCCGCCGACACGCCGGCGAAGCCCGCGATATTCGGCGTGCCCGCCTCGAAGCGGTGCGGCGGCTCGGCGAAGGTGGTGCCGCTGAAGCGCACCTCGCGGATCATCTCGCCGCCGCCGAAGAACGGCGGCATCGCCTGCAGCAATTCCTTGCGCGCCCACAGCACGCCGGTGCCGGTGGGCGCCAGCATCTTGTGGCCGGTGATCGCATAGAAATCACAGCCCAGCGCCTGCACGTCCACCGGGCGGTGCGGCACGGCCTGCGAGCCATCCACCAGCAGCGGGATGCCGCGCTTGCGGCATTCGCGCGCCAGCTCGCGCACCGGGTTGACCGTGCCCAGCACGTTGGAGACATGGCCCACGCAGGCCAGCTTCACTTCGGGCGTGAGCAGCTTGAGGTATTCCTCCACGATCAGCTCGCCGCGCTCGTCGATCGGCGCCGGCTTCACGGTGGCGCCGCTGCGCGCGGCCACGATCTGCCACGGCACGATATTGGCGTGGTGATCCATCACGGTGGTGACGATGGCGTCGCCCGGCTGCAGCTGCGGCAAGGCGTAGCTGTAGGCCACCAGGTTGATCGCCTGGGTGGTGCCCGAGGTCAGCACGATCTCGTTGCGCGAGCCGGCATTGAGGAACGCCGCCAGCTTGTCGCGCGCGCCTTCGTAGGCGGCAGTGGCTTCCTCGCCCAGCAGATGCACGGCGCGCGAGACATTGGCGTTGTGCAGACGGTAATGCTGGTCCACCGCCTCGATCACGCTGTGCGGCTTCTGGCTGGTGTTGGCGTTGTCGAAGTACACCAGCGGCTTGCCGTGCACGCTGCGCGCCAGCAGCGGGAAGTCGGCGCGGATGCGCTGCACGTCGAAGGCGGTGGGAAGCTGGGCTTGGGCGTTCATCGGCTGGGGATCCGGTGGCGTGGGCTTCATTCGGCCGGCAGGTGGGCCAGCAGCAGCTGCGAGACGTGCTCGCGCAGCGCTTCGTTCGGCATCGCCTGCAGCACCGCGCGGCAGAACGCGGCGGTCAGCATGGCGCGCGCCTCGGCGTGCGGGATGCCGCGCGAGCGCAGGTAGAACAGCGCGCGCTCGTCGAGCTGGCCGACCGTGGCGCCGTGCGCGGCCTTCACTTCGTCGGCGTAGATTTCCAGTTCCGGCTTGGTGTCGATCTCGGCCAGCGCGGACAGCAGCAGGTTCTTGCTGCTGAGCGAGGCATCGCTGCCGTCGGCGCCTTCGGCCACCACGATGGCGCCGCGGAACACGCCGCGCGAACGCTGGTCGGCCACGCCGCGCCAGATCGATTCGGAAGCCGTGTTCAAGGCCGCGTGGCGCACCGCCAGCTGGGTGTCGACGTGCTGGCGGCCGTGCAGCGCGAACACGCCATGGGTGGCGAGGCGCGCTTCGTCGCCGGCCAGTTCCGCGCGCAGGTCGTGGCGCACCAGGGCGCCGCCGAATTCCTGCACGTGCATGGCCGCCTGCGCACGCGCGCCGAGGCGGAGCTGGCTGCGCCGGATCAGGGTGGCGTCTTCGGCGGCATCCTGCACGATGGCATAGTCGAGCCGGGCGCCGTCGCGCAGCACCACGTCGCTGACCACGGTGGCCAGCTGCTTCTGCGCGCCGAGGGAAACGTGGTGTTCGACCAGGGCCAGTTCGGCGCCCTCTTCCAGCTCGACGATGATACGCAGGTGCCAGGCCAGGTCGCCCTCCGCCGGCGCGCCGGCGAACAGCAGATGCACCGGCCTGGCGATCGCTTTACCAGCGGCGACGCGCAACACCACGCCGTCGCCGGCCAGCGCCGCATTGAGCCGCGCGAACGCGTCGCCGGCTTCGCGGTAGCGATGCGACAGCGCGAAACGCAGGCCTTCGGCATCCTCGCCCAGCGCCTGCGACAGCGGACGCAGGCTCAGGCCCGCGGGCAGCGCGGCCAGCGAAGAGAGATCGGCACGGAACGCACCGTTGACGAACACCAGCCGCGGACCGTCGACACCCGGCAAGGCCAGCGCCGCGGCATCGACCGCAAGCGTGGCCGCCTGCGCGTCGCCATGCGCGAAGCGGCGCTGCGCCAGCGCGCGCAGCGCGGTGTATTTCCAGGCTTCCACGCGGGTGTCGGGCAGGCCGGCAGCGGCGAAGGCGTCGAGGTTCTCGCGCCGCGCCGCGTCCAGCCAGGCGACGCCGCTGCCGGGCAGGCGCTCGAGCGCCTCGGCGGCGGGCAGCGAAGCGACGAACGGCGTGCGCGCCGGCTCGCTCATGCCTGCGCTCCGGCGGGGCTGCGCTCGTTGACCCAGGCGTAGCCGTGTTCTTCCAGCTTCAGCGCGAGCGACTTGTCGCCGCTTTCGACGATGCGGCCGTCGGCCAGCACGTGGACGAAGTCCGGTTCGATGTAATGCAGCAGGCGCTGGTAGTGGGTGATCATCAGGAAGGAGCGCTCGGCCGAACGCAGCGCGTTCACGCCCTGCGCCACCTGCTTGAGCGCGTCGATGTCCAGGCCGGAGTCGGTCTCGTCCAGGATCGCCAGCTTCGGTTCCAGCACGGCCATCTGGAAGATCTCGTTGCGCTTCTTCTCGCCGCCGGAGAACCCTTCGTTCACCGCGCGGTGCAGCAGCTCGTCGGAGATCTGCATGATCTTCAGCTTCTCGCGCACCAGCTTGAGGAACTGCATGGAATCGAGTTCCGCCTCGCCGCGCTGCTTGCGCTGCGCATTGAGCGCGGCGCGCAGGAAATAGGTGTTGTTCACGCCGGGGATTTCCACCGGATACTGCAGCGCCAGGAACACGCCGGCGGCGGCGCGCTCTTCCGGCTCCAGCGCCAGCAGGTCGCGGCCCTCGAAGCTCACCGAGCCTTCGGTCACCTCGTAGCCGTCGCGGCCGGAGAGCACATTGCCCAGGGTGGACTTGCCGGCGCCGTTCGGGCCCATGATGGCGTGCACCTCGCCGGGGTTCACGGTAAGCGTGAGGCCCTTGAGGATGGACTTGCCCTCGACGCGGGCGTGCAGGTTCTCGATCTTCAGCATGTCACTTCAAATCCGCGGAGTTCTTGATGGAGCCGGAGCAGGTGTCGCCTTCCTGGGCGCCGTCCAGCCAGACCTTGAGTTGTTCGGTGCGCTGGCGGGTGAGCTTCGCCTTGGCGCCGGTGTAGCAGGTGGGATACATGCTGCCGTACTGGACGCGCGCGTCCTGGCCCTTGGCCACCGGATAGAGCGCTTCCAGCTCGGCGTCGCGGAACTGCAGCCACAGGCGCTGCGAGGCCTTGAGCTTGTCCAGGAACTGCGGCTGGTCCTTGTACTTGGCCAGGATGCTTTTCCACACGCTGTTGAGTTCGGCGTCGGCCTTGCTGAAATCGGCGCCGGCGCAGGCGTCGATCTCCAGCTGCGTACCCGGCGCCTTGCAGTCGGGCTGCTGGGCCACGGCCGCCAGCGGCAGCGCGGCGCAAACAAGGAAAGCGAGCGCGCGCTTCATCCGACGGCTCCTTCCAGCGATACCTCCAGCAGCTTCTTCGCTTCCACCGCGAATTCCATCGGCAGCTCGCGGAACACCTGCTTGCAGAAACCGTCGACGATCATCGACACGGCGTCTTCCTCGCTGATGCCGCGGCTGCGGCAGTAAAACAGCTGGTCGTCGGAAATCTTCGAGGTGGTGGCCTCGTGCTCGACGATGGCGCTGGGGTTCTTCACTTCCATGTACGGGAAGGTGTGCGCGCCGCAGCGCTTGCCGATCAGCAGCGAATCGCACTGGGTGTAGTTGCGCGCGCCCTCGGCGCCCTTCTCCACCTTGACCAGGCCGCGGTAGGCATTGGAGCTGCGGCCGGCGCTGATGCCCTTGGAGACGATCTTCGACTTGGTGTGCTTGCCGATGTGGATCATCTTGGTGCCGGTGTCGGCCTGCTGGCGATGGTGGGTGAGCGCCACCGAATAGAACTCGCCCACCGAGCGGTCGCCGCGCAGCACGCAGCTGGGGTATTTCCAGGTGATCGCCGAACCGGTTTCCACCTGGGTCCAGGAGATCTTCGAATCCGCGCCGCGGCAGTCGCCGCGCTTGGTCACGAAGTTGTAGATGCCGCCGACGCCGTTCTCGTCGCCCGGGTACCAGTTCTGCACCGTGGAGTATTTGATCTGCGCGCGTTCCAGCGCCACCAGTTCCACCACCGCGGCGTGCAGCTGGTTCTCGTCGCGCATCGGCGCGGTGCAGCCTTCCAGGTATGACACGTAGGCGTCGTCCTCGCACACGATCAGGGTGCGCTCGAACTGCCCCGTGTTCATCGCATTGATGCGGAAGTAGGTGGACAGCTCCATCGGGCAGCGCACGCCCTTGGGCACGAATACGAAGGAGCCGTCGGAGAACACCGCGGAATTGAGCGCGGCGAAGTAGTTGTCGCCGGTGGGCACCACGCTGCCCAGGTATTGCTGCACCAGGTCGCCGTGCTCGCGGATCGCCTCGCTCATCGAGCAGAAGATCACGCCGGCCGCGGCCAGCTCCTTGCGGAAGGTGGTGCCGACGGAGACCGAGTCGAACACCGCGTCCACCGCCACGCCGGCCAGCTTGGCGCGCTCGTGCAGCGGCACGCCGAGCTTGTCGTAGGTTTCCAGCAGCTTCGGGTCGACTTCGTCCAGCGACTTGGGTCCGGCCTTGGGCGCGGCGTAGTAGCTGATCGCCTGGTAGTCGATCGGCGCGAGGTTCAGCTTGGCCCAATCCGGCGACGGCATGGTCAGCCAGTGGCGATAGGCCTGCAGGCGCCACTCGGTCATCCATTCGGGCTCCTGCTTGATCGCGGAGAGCTGGCGGATGATGTCCTCGTCGAGGCCGGGCGGCAGGCTGGTGGTTTCGATGTCGGTGACGAAGCCGGCCTCGTAGCGGCGGCCTAGCGCTTCCGCTACTTCGGCGTTGTCGCGCAGCAGCGTGGCGGCGCTGGCTTCGACGGCCGTGTTGCTGGGTTCGTGAGTCATGCGGTGGTCCTGCTTTTCAGGGTGCTGAGTGCGACGGTCGCCACCGGCGGCGCGGGTTGCGGCTTGAGCATGTCGGCGAGGCTGACGGCGCGCAGGGCGTTGTCCACCACGTGGCTCACCAACCGCCAGCTGCCGCGCACGTTGCATTGCGATTCGCGCTCGCACTGCCCCGTGGCGACGCCGCATTCGGTCATGCCGATCGGTCCTTCCATCGCTTCCACAATCTGCGCCAGCGAGATGGCTTCGGCCGGACGCGCCAGCCGGTAGCCGCCGTTGACGCCGCGGAACGATTCGACCAGCCCCGCGTGGCTCAGCGACTTCAGCAGCTTGCTCACGGTGGGCAGCTCCAGCCGCGCCTCGTCGGCGATCTGCGCGGTGCTGAGCACGTCGTGCGGATGCACGGCGATGCAGGTCATCACCACCGTGGCGTAATCGGTAAGGCGGCTGACGCGGAGCATGGGGACGGAAGGCGGCGGGGATCGGGGAATCGGGACCAAAATGGTACGGATTAAGCGGGTTCGGGTCAATCGAGCGGCGTTGCACCAAACACGGGCAGCCGGCGCCGCGGACGCGCCAAGGCGGAGCTTGATCGGAGAAGCCGCTGCTCTAAGTCATTGAATCTGCGCATGCCGATATTGCTGATCCGGCTGGCACGCAACGTGCTGCGCTGCCACATATCAATCCGCCATGGGGAAAGCGCCGGATGAAGTGGCTTACCGCGATCATCAAACCCTTCACGCTGGACGACGTCCGGCAAGCCCTGTCCGAGGCCGGCGTCGCCGGCATGACAGTCACCGAGGTCAAGGGCTTCGGCCGCCAGCACGGCCACACCGAGCTGTACCGCGGCGCCGAGTACGTGGTGGATTTCCTGCCCAAGCTGAAGATCGAAGTGGCGGTGGCCGACGAGCAGCTGGAGCAGGCGATCGAGGCGATCAGCGGCGCGGCGCGCACCGGCAAGATCGGCGACGGCAAGATCTTCGTCAGCGAGCTGGAACAGGCGATCCGCATCCGCACCATGGAGGTCGACACCGATGCGCTTTGAGAGGCGGGTAACGGGGAATGGGGAACGGGGAGCGGGACGCCTCCTCGCGCTGGGAGCATTGCTCGCATCGGTCGCGCTGCCGGCATGGGGGCAGGCCGCCGCGCCTGCGCATATCGACAGCGGCGACACCGCCTGGATGCTCACCGCCACCGCCCTGGTGCTGCTGATGACCATTCCGGGCCTGGCGCTGTTCTACGGCGGCATGGTGCGCGCGAAGAACCTGCTGTCGGTGCTGATGCAGTGCTTCGCCATCACCGCGATGGTGACGGTGCTGTGGATCGTCTACGGCTATTCGCTGGCCTTCAGCACGGAGGGCATGCAGGCCGGCAGCATCGGTTGGCATTCCATCATCGGCGGACTCGATCGCGCGATGCTGGCCGGCCTCAAGCCCGACTCGCGCTACCAGACGGTGCCCGAGGCGGTGTTCGTGATGTTCCAGATGACCTTCGCCATCATCACGCCCGCGCTCATCGTCGGCGCCTATGCGGAGCGCATGAAGTTCAGCGCCATGCTGTGGTTCAGCGGGCTGTGGCTGACCTTCGTCTACCTGCCGGTGGCGCACATGGTATGGAGCGGCCCCGGCTCCCTGCTGGGCGACCTGGGCGTGCTGGATTTCGCCGGAGGCACGGTGGTGCACATCAATGCGGGTATCGCCGGCCTGGTCGCCTGCCTGGTGATCGGCAAGCGCCGAGGCTTTCCGCACGTGCCGATGCCGCCGCACAACCTCGGCTACACGGTGGTCGGCGCCAGCCTGCTGTGGCTGGGCTGGTTCGGCTTCAACGCGGGTTCCGCGGTGGCCGCCAACGGCAGTGCCGGCATGGCCATGCTGGTGACGCAGATCGCCACCGCCGCCGCCGCGCTGGGCTGGCTGGTGGCCGAGTGGGTGGTGCATGGGCGGCCCAGCGTGCTGGGCATCGTCTCCGGCGCGGTGGCGGGACTGGTGGCGGTGACGCCGGCGGCCGGCACCGCGGGGCCGGGCGGATCGCTGGTGCTGGGCTTTGCCGCCGGCGTGGTGTGTTTCTTCAGCGCCACGCGGCTGAAGCACAAGTTCGGCTACGACGACTCGCTCGACGTGTTCGGCGTGCACGCGGTGGCGGGCATTCTCGGCGGCCTGCTCACCGGCCCGCTGGCTTCGCCGGCGCTGGGCGGCTTCGGCACGGTCACCTCGCTGTGGGGCCAGCTGTGGATCCAGGCCAAGGGCGTGGGCTTCACCATCGCCTGGAGCGCCGTGCTGAGCTTCGTGCTGCTGAAGCTGATCGACAAGACGCTGGGCCTGCGCGTGGATGACGAGCAGGAAATGGTGGGGCTGGATATCGCGCTGCACGAAGAGAAGGCTTACAACCTCTCCTGATTAACCAACTGGCCTCGGTCTACAAACTGGAATCCTTCTCCCTCCGGCGACCCGAAGGTAGTCCCCGTGGGAGAGAAGGTGGCGGCAGCCGGATGAGGGTACGGGCGGAGCGATACACATCACTCCTACGCTCCGACCGCACCCTCACCCCAACCCCTCTCCCGAGGGGAGACGGGCTTAATAGTTGCGATGCGTTGGGGTTCGCTGCGCTCACCCCAACCTACGCCGGCTTGTGGATTGGCGAGGTCTGGCGGCGGCCGCTAAGCTGCCCGCCATGACCGACCGCTCCGCCGCCCGCCTCGCCTGGGCCCGCTCCGTTCTCGACGATGCCACGCTCACGCTGGAATCGGCTTCCTCCGACGCCAGCTTCCGCAGCTACTGGCGCACGCACCATCAGGGCAGCAGCTGGATCGTGATGGACTCGCCGCCGGACCGCGAAGACCCGCGCCCCTGGCTGGCCATCGGCGAACGCCTCGCCGCCGCGGGACTGCATGTGCCGGCGGTGCGGGCGCAGGATCTGCAGCAGGGTTTCCTGCTGATCGAAGACCTCGGCCACCGGCTGTACCTGTCGGCCTTGAACGAGCGCAACGCCGACGCGCTGTACGGCGATGCGATGGATGCGCTGCTGCGGATGCAGACGCGCATGGACTACCGCGACCTGCCGCCGTTCGACCGCGAGGTGCTGGTGCGCGGCCTGGAAGTGATGCCGGAGTGGTTTCTCACCCGCCACCTGGGCCACACGCCCAGTGGCGAAGAGCGGAAGGTGTTGGAAGCGGCGTTCGAACTGATCGCCAGCAACGCGCTGGAGCAACCGCGCTGCTTCGTGCACCGCGATTACCATAGCCGCAACCTGCTCGTCGTCGAACGCAACAATCCCGGCGTGATCGACTTCCAGGGCGCACTCGCCGGCCCCGTCACCTACGACCTCGCCTCGCTGCTGCGCGACGCCTACATCGTGTGGCCGCGCGAACGCATCGAAGCCTGGGTGGAGTCGTACCGCCAGCGCCTGCTCGGCGCCGGGGTGATCGATGCGGGCGTGGACGCCGCGCGCTTCCTGCGCTGGTTCGACCTCACCGGCCTGCACCGCCACGTGCGCGTGCTCGGCCAGTTCTATCGGCTGTGGTATCGCGACGGCAAGCCGGGCTATCTCGCCGACGTGCCGACGGTCTATCGCTACGTCAGCACGGTGGCGCGCAGCTATCCGGAACTGGCGGACTTCGCCGCGCTGCTGGAACGCCACGCGGCCGGCCGCGACCTCACCCAGGTGGCCGCATGAGGCACGCGCTGATCTTTGCCGCCGGCCTGGGCGAGCGCATGCGCCCGCTTACCGACCGCACGCCCAAGCCCTTGCTCATGGCGGGTGGCAAGCCGCTGATCGTGTGGCACCTGGAAAAGCTCGCGGCGGTGGGCGTGCACTACGTGGTGATCAATACCTCGCATCTGGCGGACCAGTTCCCGGAGGCGCTGGGCGATGGTTCGCGCTGGGGCCTGCGCATCCGCTACGCCTACGAAGGCCCCACCCCGCTGGAAACCGGCGGCGGCATGCTCAATGCGCTGCCGCTGCTGGGGCCGGAACCGTTCATCGCGGTCAGCGCCGACATCTACTGCGATTACGACTACGCGAAGTTGCCATGGGAACCCGCCGGCCTCGCCCATCTGGTGATGGTGCCGAATCCGGATTGGCATGCCGCGGGCGACTTCGTGCTGCACGAAGGCCAGTTGCAGGAACAAGGCGCGGGCGAGCGGCTCACCTTCGGCAATATCGGCGTGTACCGGCCGCAATTCGTGCACGGCCATGCGCCCGGGCGCTTCAAGCTGCTGCCGCTGTACCAGCAGGCGATGCGCGATGGACAGCTCAGCGGCGAACGCTACGACGGTTTCTGGCGCAACCTGGGCAACCCGGCCCAGCTGGCGGAGCTGGACGCGCACTTGCGCCGCGGCTGAACCTGGCGTGCCCGCAAAATCCTGCCGAGCTTGGATGGCAGCGCCGCCCGGCGCTATTCTGTACTGACCGGTTCTGTAGCAAGTCCGCATTCCACCTGCAGGATCGTCCGTCTCTTCTTGCAAGGTTTCGCCGATGGCCGAACTCTGGTCCCGTCTCGTCGATTGGTTTGCCGGGCATGGCGTGCTCCCCGTGCTGCAGCTGCTGCATCTGCAGGGGCTGGCGGGCGACCCCAAGGACATCGCCGAATCGCTGCTGATCGCCACCTTGCAGCTGGGCATCATCGGCCTGATCTTCCGCCCGCTGGAAACCCTGCTGCCCGCCGAGCGCTGGGCCGACCGCAAGCTCACCCGCGTGGATTTCCAGTACACGCTGATGATGCTGGTCGGCATCTTCCCGGTCTTCAGCTTCCTGGTGCTGACGCCGATCGCCAATTACTTCGGCGGCCCGGACACCGGCCCCTCCGACGCCAGCGTCTCGCCACTCGCCATCACGCACTGGGTGCCGTGGCTGAAGCAGCATCCGTGGCTGCTGTTCGGCTGCTATTACGTGGCCTACGACTTCGTCTATTACTGGATGCACCGCCTGCAGCACGCCCTGCCCTGGTGGTGGGCACTGCACAGCATGCATCACAGCCAGCGCCAGATGAGCTGCTGGACCAACGACCGCGGCAGCCTGGTCGACGGCTTCCTGCAGTCGATGGTGCTGGCCACGGTCGGCATCGTGATGGGCGTGGAGCCGGACCAGTTCGCATGGCTGGTGCTGCTGGGCGAACTGGTGCAGAACTTCTCGCACGCGAACGTGCGCATCGGCTTCGGACCGGTGCTCGGGCGCGTGTTCGTCGATCCGAAATTCCACCGCTTGCACCATATGCTGGTGGATCCGGAACGCCCGGGCCTGCACAACTGCAACTTCGGCCAGGTGCTGTCGGTGTGGGACGTGCTGTTCGGCACCTCGCTCTACGGCATGGCGCCGCGGCCGACGGGCGTGGGCGACCCCACCGTCGATGCCGATAACGAGCACGGCCTGATCGGGCTGCACTGGGCCGCGTTCAAGCGGTTCTGGGGGGCGGTGCGGCGGCCGGCGGGATGGAGGCTGGGCGAGGTGGCGTTCGGGCCGGGGTATGAGCCGATACCGGTGGAACATCTGGATCTGCACCACATGGTGGCGCCGCCCTCCCCGCCACCGATCGTCATCGACGACAGCGTAGTGGCCAGTTCGAGTACGCCGGCGGCATGAACCGTTTTATTCGGCAGGCCTGACGCCGACCGTTGCACCAAAACAAAAGAGCCGCCGGTTCCCCGGCGGCTCTTTCTTTTCTACTTGCCACGGAGCCGAAGCTCCGTGGCCATCAGCCTTCATCAGAAGTCGTACGTCACACCGAAGCGGACATAACGCGGGGTCTGCGAGCTGATCGGACGCAGGTAGCTCGAGCTGGTCGAGATCGCGTAGACCTGCGTGGTGGTCTGCTTGTTCAGCACGTTGTAGACCATCACGTTGAAGCCCAGCTTCTTGTCCGCCCATTCCGGACGGTACTCGGCGCTGACGCTCAGCAGGTAGGTCCACGGGTTGCGGGTGGTGCCAGGCGACCACGGCTTGCCGTCGCAGAAGTGGTAGTACGGACCGTAGCCGAGACCCGGATTGGTCTCGTCCGCGCCGTACAGGCCAAGGCAGGTGCGCGGCGTGCCGGACAGGATCGCGAGGTTACCGGAAACCATCCACTCCGGAGCGATCTGATACGAGCCGTAGGCCTTGATCTGGTGACGGCGGTCGTTCGAGAGCGAGCCGTTGGCGTAGTCCATGACCTGGGCGTAGTCCCAGTCCACCGTCGCCGAGACGTCGGTCTGGCCGATATCCGAACGCACCTGGCCTTCCGAGTTGCCGAAGCTATGCGACCACACGTAGTCCACGCGGCCGTACCACTTGCCGTCGAACGGATGCTCCAGGAACAGGTTCAGGCCGTAGTACTTGCGCTTCATCGTGGTGTTGAAGCCGAAGTCCTTCTGCCAGTCCATCGGGACGCTGTAATAGCCGCCGGCGAGCTTCGGAATCAGGAAGGTCGCGCTCTTGCCCGGATTGATCAGGATGCTGCCCGGCACCTGGGTGGCGTCGTAGGTGGCCGGATCGATGCCCAGCTCGTTCATCTTGCGGATGATCGAAACGTTGTCGCCGATATCGTCGATCGCGTTGCGCAGCTTGCGGTAGGTGGCCTTGGCGCCGTAGACCCACGAGTCGCCCAGCTTCTTGTCGAAGCCGAGGATGAACTCGTCCTGGTACTCGGACTTCAGGTCACGCGCGGAAGCGACGTTCGGATCGCGCGGCTGGCCGTACTCGCCGTTGGCGGAGAACGGAGCGCCCGCGCCGCGGCTGGTGTCGATCGGGGTCAGGCCGGTCGGCACGCCGTTGGCGTCGATACCCGTGTAGGTGAAGTACTCGCGGGTGTACAGCGAGGAACCCGCCGAACGCAGGGCCACGCTGGTCGGCATCGCCAGGTAGTAGCGGCCGGCGTTGCCGTAGACCTTGAAGCTGGAGTCGCCGTAGACGTCCCAGCTGAAGCCCACGCGCGGAGCCCACTGCGGCTTGGTCAGGCGCAGGTAGGGCGCACCGGAAGCACCGAAGTTGGTGAACTGGTCGTTGCGCAGGCCGATCTTGACCAGCCAGCGGTCGTTGATCTGCCAGTCGTCCTGCAGGTACTGGGCGCGCTGCTGCACGCGGACCGACGCGTTGTCGTGGTAGCGGTAGCGGGCCACGTAGTAGCCGGTCTCTCCGCCCGGCTGCGAGCCGGTGTTGGCCACCCACGGCGAGTTGTGCCAGTCGGCACCCGGCTGAGCGGTACCCGGGCCACCGATGATGTAGGTGTCCGGATCGCCGTCCATGGTGTTGTATTCCCACGCATAGCCGAGGCCAGCGGCGGGGAATTCGGTACCGGCGTCGGTGTTGCGCACGTCCTGGTTGTCGATACCGCCGGTGATGGTGTGGTCACCGAGCTTGTAGGTCAGGTCGACGCGCAGGTTGGTGTTGGTGGTCTTGTGACCCGGCAGGTTGATCGTCGAAACCGTCTGGTTGTTCGTGATCGGATTGCCGCCCGTGATGTCCGGGTTCTGGTTTTCCGTGGTGAACAGGTACGGGTTGGTCGGATCGTAGCCCGGGGTGTTGGTGTAGTACTTGCCCTTCATCTTGCCGTACTGCACCGACAGGGTCAGGTCATCGGTGATGTAGCTGGTGAACTTGGTCGTGTACAGATCGAACGAGTTCTTGACCGACGTGTCGTAGCTGTTGAAGGAGCCTTCCTTCAGCGTGCCGTAGTCGAAGTTGTTCAGCGTGCCGTTGTACGACGTCTTGTTGGAGACGCCGGTCACTTCGAGGATGTTGCTGTCGGTGATGTTCCAGTCCAGCTTGCCGTACCACTTCGGGCTGTTGATCTTGCCGTGGTCGACGAACGGAGCGGTGTTCGGGCCGACGCCGGCAGCCGAGCTCAGGCTGGTGTTCTTGCCCTGCTCACGCTCGTATTCGGCGGCCAGGAAGAAGAACAGCTTGTCCTTGACCAGCGGACCGCCGACATAGGCGGAGTACGTGGTGGTCCAGGACTTGTTGTCGTTGCGGTACTGGCGGAGCTTGCCGTTCGAACCGTCCTTGTTGACGTAGTAGTAGTTCTTCGGGTCGCTCTCGAGCGAGGTCGGGGTCCACAGGACCTGGCCGCCGAAGTGCCACTCATTGGTGCCGCGCTTGCCGACCTGGCTGATCACGCCGCCGTCCGAACGGCCGTAAGCCGCGCCGTAGCCGCCGGTGAGGATTTCCTGCTGGTCGATCGCGCCGTAGGGCAGGCTCAGGCCGCCCAGGCCGCTCAGCGGGTCGGTGGTGTTGAAGCCGTTGATGTAGTACGCGTTCTCCGTCACCGACGAACCGCCGAACGAAACCAGCGGGCCGCCCATGTTGCCGGAGAAGTAGCTGCTGCCCTGGACCACGCCCGGGGCCAGCAGCGCGATCGCTTCGGCGCTGCGCGCGAGCGGCAGGCGAGCCAGCTGCTGGGAGGTGATCACCGTGCGCGAGTCGACGCCGGAGACGTCGATGGCCGGCAGCGCGTTGGCCGTCACCGTCACGGCGGACAGCGACGAGGCGTTGTTGGCCGAGGCGAACGAGACTTCCGTGGTCGAACCGACGGTCAGGGTGACGTCCTTGCGGGTGTCGACCGTGGAGCCGCCCTTCTGCAGGGTGACGGTGTAGGAACCGACCGGCAGGTTGGTGGCGCTGTAGCGGCCGCTGGCGTCGACCGTCACCTGGCGGTTCAGGCCGGTGGCGCTGGTGATCGTCACGGTGTCGCCGGCTTCAGCCTGACCGGTGATGTTGCCGGTGGTGGCCTGGCCGAACGCAACGCCGGACACGCCGGCCATGATCAGCGCAGCGGCAAGCGCCGTATGACGCAGATAGCCGCGATTCAAGGAACGAAAACTCATTTGGATCTCCCCGAAAACGCCCACGTGGGGTGTGGGCAAAATTGAGCAAAACCGCCCGCAATGCGGGCGATAGGCCAAAAGTTTGCAAAGACTGCGCCTGTAGGTAACTCCCCCTGCAGACTGCCCCTCTGCGTTCCCCTCTGCGGCGACGATTTCTTGCGGGCCTCCCGTGGCTGTAAGCAAGCTGTCGTCTGACTGTCGCATCAGGAACATCCCGAAAATAACGTCGACCGTTACATCAAGTCAACATTTACTTAATGAATCGCACAGCGCTGCGGTTTTCAAGCCATCGCCATTCCCCTCTTCCGCGCCCGAATCTGCGAACGCCGGAAATAGCGCCCGCAATACATTGAGCCGCTTCGCAATATCTTGCGCGGCAATGCGGCAAGTAATCGCGACTCAGCGATTAATCTCAATTGGGAATAGGCAATCGGGGATTAAGCCGCTAATCGAATGACCGCACTCAGCGCCAGTGCCGCGCATAAAAAAAGCCCGGCGCGAGGCCGGGCTTTCCGAGGATGCTGGCGCCATGCCTTACGGGCGCCGCGCCAGCTCCGGGTTCTCCCTGGTCTGCGGCATCAGGTCCTGCTTGGACACGCCCAGCCACAACAGGATCGGGCTGGCCACGAAGATGGACGAGAGCGTACCGACCAGGATGCCGATCAGCATGGTGATGGCGAAGCCCTGCACCACCGCGCCACCGATGAAGTACAGCGCGGCCATGGTGATGGCGGTGAACAGCGAGGTGATGATGGTCCGCGACAGCGTGCTGTTGATCGAGCGGTTCAGCACTTCCACCGGCTCGGCCTTGCGCGCCAGGCGGAACAGCTCGCGGATACGGTCGAACACCACCACCTTGTCGTTGATGGAGTAGCCGATCACCGCCAGCACCGAGGCCAGCACGGTCAGGTCGAACTCGCGGCCGGTGATCACCAGCACGCCCAGGGTCACCAGCACGTCGTGCACCTCGGTGGCCAGCGCAGCGATGGCGAAGCGCCGCTCGAAGCGCACCCACAGGTACAGGCCGATGCCCAGGATGACCAGGCCCGCGGCCATGGTGCCGTCGCTGCGCAGTTCGTCGCCGACCTGCGAGCTGACCGAGGAGCGGCTCTTGAGCTGGGCATCGGGACGCGCGGCCTGCAGCGCCCCGCTGACGACGGCCGAGACCTTGTCCAGGTTCACCTTGCCCTGGTCCAGCATGGCCGCGGTGGGCTGCATGCGGATCGAGACTTCCTTGGTGCCGCCCAGGCTCTGCACCACGGCGTGCTCCATGCCCGCCTTGGCCAGCGCCTCGCGCACGTCGGCCACGGCCACCGGCTGCTGGTAGCTGATCTCGGCGGAAATGCCGCCGGTGAAGTCCAGGCCGTAGTTGAGGCCGCGGGAAGCCAGCAGAGCGATCGACACCAGCATCAGCAGCACGGCGATGCCGATGCTGACCTTGCGCATGCCCAGGAAGTTGACGTTCGCGTTGTGGTTGAAGATTTCCATGATTGCCAGTTCCTCTTCAGACCGACAGCGTCTTGAGTTTGCGGTGGCCGTGGATCAGCAAGGTGATCGCATGGGTCAGGGTCACCGAGGTGAACATCGAGGTCAGGATGCCGATCAGCAGCGTCACGCCGAAGCCGCGGATCGGGCCGGAGCCCATCGTGGTCAGCGCCAGCGCGGCGATCAGGTGGGTGACGTTGGCGTCCAGAATGGTCGCCCAGGCCTTCTCGTAGCCGGCGCGGATCGCGGCGTGCGGCGAGGAACCGTTGCGCAACTCTTCGCGCACGCGTTCGCAGATCAGCACGTTGGCGTCGATCGCCATGCCCAGCGTCAGCACGATGCCGGCGATGCCCGGCATGGTCAGGGTCACCCCGACCAGCGACATCACCGCCACCAGGATCACCAGGTTGAAGAACAGCGCGATGTCGGCCACCAGGCCGAACAGCTTGTAGTAGATGGCCGCGGCCAGCAGCACCAGGCCCAGGCCGATCAGCACGGCCTTCATGCCCTTGGCGATGTTGTCCTGGCCCAGGCTCGGGCCGATCACGCGCTCCTCGACGATGTCGATCGGCGCGGCCAGCGAACCGCCCTTCAGCAGCAGGGCCAGCTCGGAAGCTTCCTTGGCGCTGCGCAGGCCGGTGGTCTGGAAGTTCTTGCCGAACACGCCGTTGACGGTGGCGTAGTTGATCACTTCCTCGGTGATCTTCGGCGTGCGCACTTCCTTGCCGTCCACCACCTTGGTCTCGACCACGCGCTCGACGTACACCACGCCCATCGGCTTGCCGACGTTGCTGGTGGTGAAGTCGAGCATCTTCTTGGCGCCGGCGGCATTGAGCGTGACCGACACCATCGGCGAGCCGCTGGTCTGGTCACTGCCCGAGGACGCATCGACCAGCTGGTCGCCGGTGACGATGATCTTCTTGCTCAGCAGCACCGGGTTGCCGCGGGTGTCCTTGTACAGGCGCGCGTCCGGCGGCACGCTGCCGGTGTTCTTGGCATCCACCGCCTGCTGCGGGGTGCCGTAGCCGGCGCGGTATTCCAGGGTGGCGGTGGCGCCGATCAGCTTCTTGGCCTCGGCGGTGTCCTGCACGCCGGCCAGCTCGACGATGATGCGGCTGTCGCCCTGCTGCTGGATGATCGGCTCGGACACGCCCAGCGCATTGATGCGGTTGCGCAGGGTGCCCAGGTTCTGGCGCACGGCGTTGAGCGACAGCTCGCGCAGCTTGTCCGGGCGCAGCACGGCGTTGAGCACGAAGCGGTCGCCGGTGACCTGGCCGTCCTGGGTGCTGAGGTCCGGGTATTCGGTGGCGATCGCATTGGCCGCCGCGGTGCGGTCGGCGGCGGAGCGCAGCACCACGGCCACGCCCTGGCCGCGCACGGCATTGCGGCTGACCGAGTCGTAGCGGATGTTCTTCTCGCGCAGCATGCTGCGGATGTCGTCGGCGTAGCGCGTTTCCTGCTTGTCGACCACGTCGTTCTGGTCCACTTCCATCAGGAAGTGCACGCCGCCCTGCAGGTCCAGGCCCAGCGGCATGGAGCGCGCATGGATCATGGACAGCCAGCCCGGCACGGTGGACTTGAGGTTGAAGGCCACGGTGTAGTCGTCGCCCAGCGCCGCCTTGATGGCGTCGCCGGCGCTCTTCTGCACGTCGGGGTTGCCGAAGCTCACCAGCAGGTGGTCGTTCTGCAGCTCCACGCTCTGGTAGGCGATGTTCTGCTGCTTCAGCGCGTACAGCGCCTTTTCCTGCAGCGCCTGGTTGACCACGCCGTTGCGGTTGGCCGTGACCTGCACCGCCGGCTGCGGCAGGAACGCGTTAGGCAACGCGTAGACGATGCCCAGCACCAAAACGATGGCGACCAGGAAAAATTTCCAGCGAGGAAAATCACTCATGCCTTGCATCCGTCAAAAGCCGCGGCACGGGGGCCGCGGCGGTAGCATCGTTCGCGTTGCGGCGAGGCCGTCCGCCCCCGCGGGACGGCCTGTGGCGGGACATCCCGCCGGATGACCTCAGGACGACTTCAGCGAGCCCTTCGGCAGCACCTGGGACACGGCGCCCTTCTGCACCTTGATCTTCACGTTCGGCGCGATCTCGAGGGTGATGAAGGACTCGTCCACCTCGTCCACGCGGCCGGCCAGGCCACCGTTGGTCACCACTTCGTCGCCCTTGGCCAGGGCCGTGACCATGGCGCGGTGCTCCTTCTGCCGCTTCATCTGCGGGCGGATCATCAGGAAGTAGAACACCACGAACAGCAGGATCAGCGGACCGAAGGTCATCAGCGGGTTCGGCGCCTGGGCACCGGCGGCCGGTGCTGCCTGGGCGATCAGGAAAGTGCTGGGAAAGTTCATCTTCTTGTCTCGTAAGTAGCGGTCCCGGCTGAAATTTCTGCCAGAGGCCTGAAAAAGATCGTGGATTATGCCATGCGCCCAGGCTCTCACGCACACGACCCGTTCCGCTGTGGAACTCTTCTCCCCTCCGGGGAGAAGATGCCGGCAGGCAGATGAGGGGCCGGGGCTCGCGATGGCGCCTCTTCAGAGCGGGCAAAAGCTTTTTAGTTCGTCGCGAACGTCAGCGCCCCGCTCCGACCGGCCCCTCACCCCAGCCCTCTCCCCGGAGGGGAGAGGGGGCAGGCCTGGCTCACCCCAACCTACGCCGCCATCAGGTGCTGCCGTTCGGCCGCGCCCGCTTCGCATAGAACTCCGCCACGAACTCCTCCAGCTTCCCGGCGGCGATCGCCTCGCGCAGTCCCGCCATCAGCCGCTGGTAATGCCGCAGGTTGTGCATGGTGGCGAGCTGGCTGGCCAGGATCTCGTTGCAGCGGTCCAGGTGGCGCAGGTAGGCGCGGCTGAAGCCGCCGGCGCAGGCGTAGCAGTCGCAGCCTTCCTCGATCACCCGCGTGTCCATCGCGTACTTGGCGTTGCGGATGCGCAGGGTGCCTTCGTCGGTGAACAGGAAGCCGTTGCGCGCGTTGCGGGTGGGCATCACGCAGTCGAACATGTCGATGCCGCGGCGCACCGCCTCGACGATGTCCTCCGGCCGGCCCACGCCCATCAGATAGCGCGGCTTGTCCTGCGGCAGCAGCGGCACGGTGAAGTCCAGGGTGTGGTTGCGCTCGGCCTCCGGCTCGCCCACCGCCAGGCCGCCCACCGCGTAGCCGTCGAAGCCGATGCCGACCAGGCCCTCGGCGGAGCGGCGGCGCAGGTTCTCGTACACGCTGCCCTGCACGATGCCGAACAGCGAGTTGGGGTTGCGCAGATCGTCGAAGGCGCGGCGCGAGCGCTCGGCCCAGCGCAGGCTCAGCTCCATCGAGGTGGACGCCACCTGCTCGGTGGCCGGATACGGCGTGCACTCATCGAAGATCATCGCCACGTCCGAATCCAGCGTCTTCTGGATGCGCATGGATTCCTCGGGCGAGAGGAACACTTTGGAACCATCCACCGGCGAGGCGAAGGTCACGCCCTCTTCGGTGATCTTGCGCTTGTGCGCCAGCGAGAACACCTGGAAGCCGCCGGAGTCGGTGAGGATGGGCTTGTCCCAGCCGATAAAGCGGTGCAGCCCGCCAAACTGCTCCACGATCTCCAGCCCCGGCCGCAGATACAGGTGAAAGGTGTTGCCCAGGATGATCTCGGCGCCGATCTCCACGATGTCGCGCGGCGTCATTGCCTTGACCGAGCCATAGGTGCCCACCGGCATGAAAGCCGGGGTTTCCACCGTGCCGCGGTCGAAAGTAAGCCGGCCACGCCGGGCCGCGCCGTCGGTGGCGGAGATGTCGAAACGGAGGGAAGTCATCGGCGGATTATGGCGGTTTTGGGCCTTGCCCGCGCGAAATACCGCCCGGCGTAGGTTGGGGTGAGCCGAAGGCGAACCCCAACGGGATGTCACATCCAGCGCCCATGTTGGGGTTCGCCTTTGGCTCACCCCAACCTACGTCAGCTGCGGGGCAGGATCATCATGGCGTCCCCATACGAGAAGAACCGATACCGCTGCGCCACCGCATGCCGGTACGCCTGCAGCACGAACTCCCGCCCCGCCAGCGCGGACACCAGCATCAGCAGGGTCGACTGCGGCAGGTGGAAGTTGGTGATCAGGCCGTCGATGCTGCTGAACCTGTAGCCGGGGAAGATGAAGATCTGCGTCTCGCCCGCGAACGGGCGCAGCTCGCCGTCGCGGCAGGCGCTCTCCAGCGCGCGCACCACGGTGGTGCCCACCGCGATCACCCGCCCGCCGCGCGCCCTGGTGCGGCGCACCTGCTCCACCAGCCCCGCGCCGACGTTGAGCCATTCGCGGTGCATCTGGTGGTCCTTGATGTCGTCCGCGCGCACCGGCTGGAAGGTGCCGGCGCCGACATGCAGGGTCACATAGCCGAACTCCACGCCCAGCTCGCGCAGCTGCGCCAGCATGGCCTCGTCGAAATGCAGGCCGGCGGTGGGCGCGGCCACCGCGCCGGGCTCGCGCGCGAACACCGTCTGGTAGCGCTCCAGGTCGCTGGCATCGGCATGGCGCTCGATATACGGCGGCAGCGGCATCTCGCCCAGGCGGCGCAGCAGGCGTTCCAGCGGCTCGGGCGATTCGAAGCGCAGGCGGAAGAACTGGCCGTCGCGGCCCAGCACCACCGCGTGGCTGCCGTCGGCCAGCTCGATGCGGCCGCCCTCTTTCGGCTTCTTGCTCACGCCCAGCTGGGCGATCGCCTCGTGCGCGCCGGTGACGCGCTCCAGCAAAATCTCCACTGCGCCGCCGCTTTCCTTGCGCCCGTACAGCCGCGCCGGCAGCACGCGGGTGTCGTTGAGGATCAGCAGGTCGCCCGCGCGCAGCAGCCCGGGCAGGTCGCGGAACATGCGGTCCTGCAGCGACTGCGCCTGGGTGTCCAGCAGCAGCAGGCGGCTGGCCGTGCGCTCCGGCAGCGGGGCCTGGGCGATCAGTTCGGGCGGCAGCTCGAAATCGAAATCTGACTTCTTCAACGGTGGGCTCGGCAGGGGCCGCGGGCGGCGGGAAACGCCGCATTATCCCGCAGCCCGGCCGCGCCGGCACGCTTCAGGCGGTTCGGGCCGCCTTTTTACGGCGGCGCACGATGGCAAAACTGGCGATGCCGATCAGCAGCACCAGGCCGCCGGCAAGCAACGGCACGTTATGCCGCAGCGCGCGCCTGGCCTTCACCACATAAAGATGCCGCTGCATCACCCGCGCGCTGGCGAAATCCGGCTCCGGGCAGCTTTCGCCGAAGTTCTCGGCCCAGGGCACGTACGGCCCCTGCTTCACGTAGCGGTCGTACAGCGCCTTGGCCTTGAGCAGCCGCTGCGGCACCACCGGCGGCGTGCCGTCGCCGTTATCGCCGTAGTCCGGCGGGCCTTCCAGCATCCAGCCGCTGGCCTTGCACAGCACTGCGGCGAAGGCTTGCGAGCGCGGCGGCAGCAGGTCGGCTGCAGTAGCCGCGCGGTCGGCGGCCAGATAGCGGTAGTGGAAGCGGCGGTCCGGCTTGGGCGCGGTGTCGGCGTAGCGCTGGCGCTCGCCGTCGGTGACGAAGGACTGCTTCAGATCGTCCGCGCTATGCCCGCTGCCGCCCTGGAAGCCGCCGCCCATGTCGTTGTAGTCCGGCCCCTGCTCATAGCCGAACAGCTCCATGCCCAGCTCGCGCTGGATCGCCGCCGCGCGGTAGCGCGCCTCGGCCTTGCCGATATCGGTCCAGGCGTGCTCGGCGTCGTGCAGGTCCTGGGCGAACTCGCGCGCCTTGGCGCGCAGGTCGTCCTTGCCGAAGCGCTCGTCGCCGCTGGCCGGGAGATAGTTCTGCGCTTCGTCGTAGCGGCCGGCCCGCATCAGGCGCCGCGCCAGCGTCCAGCGCAGGGTGTCGCCGAACGGCGCCGAGCCGGGGTAGTAGCTCGGCGCGGCGGAGCCCGCCTTGGCCGGGGCCGGCGGCGCCGACGCCGGCACGCGCGCGTCGACGAAGCTCTTCAGCTCGTCGATGGTGAGCACGCGCTCGGCCAGGTAAGTCACGTCGTTGCCGAAACCGATGCCGCTGGTTTCGTCGTCGGGATAGAACACGTTGCCGCTGCCGCCCACCGCGATCGCCGCGTCGTACAGCCGCCCCATCGCCTCGACGTATTCGCCGCGGGCCAGCGCCAGCACGCCCTGCTCGCCGACCAGCAGATGGGTGTTGTCCGGGTCGATGCTGGCCTTCGGGTCGTTCGCCTTGGGGAAAGCCTTCACCGCTTCGGCATAGGCCGCCGTCGCCGCGGCGAGGTCGCCCTTCTGCAACGCCAGCTTGGCGCGCACCCAGCTCGACAGCGGGCCGGGCGCCTTGTCGACCAGCTTGGCGGCGAGGTCGTAGCGGCCCGCGCGATAAGCCAGCGCGGCCAGGCGGTCGGCGCCTTCCACATGCTCCAGCCCGCGCTGCTCGATCGCCGCCACCAGCGCCACCAGGTTGGGATTGGGCTTGGTAGTCATGCTCTTGCCGTCGGCCGCTTCGCTGACCACGTCGTCGACGCGCGCCAGCGCATAGATCACCAGCAGGCGCTGCGAGAGCGGATGGTCGATCAGGGCGGCGGCGAGCGTGTCGTCGCGCAGCGCCGTATTGGCCAGGATCGACAGCGACTGCACGGCGCTGCCCGAGCCATGCCCGGCCTGCGCGGCATACAGCGTGATGGCGTGCTTCAGATCGTCCGGCGCAAGACGCACGCCGCAGTCGTTGTCCGGCCCCGCGATCTCGTTCCAGCCGCAGCGCTTGCCGTCGACGAACAGATGCAGGCGCGCTTCTTCGCCGAAGCTGGACAGCGCCAGCCCCTGCGTGTCGCTGCCGCCGTCCAGCGCACGCGCGCGCGCCTGCTGGAAGGCCTTGGCCGCGGCCTCGCGCTCGCGCTTGAACGCGGCGGCATCACCGGCCTGGTCGAGCGCGCGCTCGGCATGGATGCGGCCGAGCATGTAGGCCGCCCACACCGAGCGCAGCTTCGCCTGCTCCGGCGGCAGGGCCAGCACTTTTTCGAAACTGGCGACGGCCTGGTCCATCGCCGGGCCGCTGGACACCATGCAGTGCGCGGCGGCCGGCGGCGCGTCTTCGCTCGCCGCACCGTCGCCTTCGCAGGCGCTCTGCGCGATCTCGAAATCCTCGGCACCCGCGACGTACAGACGCAAGTCCTCCGGCAAGCCCTTGCCCTTCTCGTAAACCTCGGCGCCGCTCTGCAGCTGGCGCAGCTCAGCCAGCTGCTGCCACTGCGCCGGCGCCAGGCCCAGCCACCTGGCCATGGCCGCCGCGTCGTCGGCCTTGGGCGCCTCGCCCGGCTCGTCGCCCGGCAGCTTGTCGGTGGCCGGCAACAGGCTGGCCGCCTCGAAGGCGAAGCTGTTCTGCGGCGTGGCCTTCAGGGTGAGCTCGCGATGGTCCAGCAGCTGGCTGGGGAAATCCGGGCCGCAGGCCCATACCGTGGCGGCGGCGATGCCGGCGAGCAGGCCGGCGGCAATCCATTGGCGCTTGTACATCGGAACTCCGTCCCCTCAAGTAGACGGTGAATGATGCGGGGAAAGACGCCGCAGCGGAATAGCCGGATCAGGGCGCCAGCGTGGGTTGTTCCGAAACGCCGCCGCAGCGCGCCCAGCCGATCGCGCGCTGGTAATGCGCGCGCAGCCAGCCGTCGCGTTCGCGTCGCAAGAACGGGCGGCCGCCGCGGCGATCCAGCACGTAGCCGTTGACGCCGTCGGCGATGCTGCAGGCCGCCGGCAGCGCGATGCGCGCCGGCAGGCGCGCATCCACCTCGCCGTCATTGCGCAGCACGACGTCGGCCGCGCCCGGCGCGCCGCCGGGTTGGAAGAACACCGCCAGCATTTCCTTCAGCGGCGCGCCGGCCATCACCGCGTGCCAGGTGGGCAGGCTCCAGGCGCGCGCGTCCTGCACGGTGGGCAGGCGGAACCAGACGATGCCGGCCAGGCCCTTGGGCGGATCGCTGCGCAACCCCGCCAGCAGCTTCGCCACCTCCGCCGGCGCGGCGACCAGCTCGCTCGCTTCCATGCCGCCGGCAAGCAGCGGCGTTTCGCTTTCGATGGCGACGACGCGGCCGCTCTCGTCCCAGGCCACGCGCGAGCCGTAGGTGGGCAGCGCGACGCGGAACGGCTTGCGAGCGCGCGCAGCGTAGCGATCGATCCAGGCGCGGGCGAGCGCCGGATCGAACAGGCCGGCGCGGGGCGATTGCACGGCGTGGACTTGCAGCACCACTTCGTCGACTTGCGCCGTGACATGTTCCAGCTGATCGGAGGCGAGCCACGCAGGCAAGGCGGTGATCGACAACGGCGTGATGCCAAGCGCGTGCTTCAGTCGAGCGAGAAATTCCGCGTATGCAGGAAGGCGCGCCGTGCCGCAGTCGTGGTCGATCTCGATGCCGGCCAGCGGCACGCCATTCCACGCGGCGCGCAGCGCCAGCGTCTGCGCCAGCAGCTTGTCCGCATCCCACTGCGGCAGCTGCCCATCGATACGCACCACCAGCACCACCGGCCGCTGCGTTGCTGCGAGCGCGGCGCGATCGATCGTCACCGGCTGCAGCTCGCCGCGCGCATCGGTCTGCGCCGCGAGCACGCGCCATTCGCGAATGACGTCGGCCGATTGCGTCAGCGCAGAAGTGACGGCGGGATTCCATTGGCGTTGCCAGACGTAGGCGTCGTGCTGCAGCGGCGTGGACGGTTGGCAGGCAGCAAGCGCGCCAGCAAGCAAGGCTGCCATCAGCCAATGCCCTGCCCTTGTCCAATTCAAATGCATCGAACGCTCCTCACCATCCCAAAGGCACCCCACGCAGCAAGTGTGCGCACACCTTCCTACTCCGTCATTCCGGCGCAGGCCGGAATCCAGTAGCAGGGCGCCACATCGAGCGCCATGTCCCAAGGCATATTCTTATGCGCTTTTGCGACAACCGGACGTTGTCGTCACTGGATTCCGGCCTGCGCCGGAATGACGTCGCTATAAATCGGATTTGCCCTACAGACAACCCTAAGTTGCTCTGCTAGCGTGATTGCGTTGCCCGCGCAATGTTTTCGTCGCATCGCGGGCAACCATGGCAGCAATGTCGTGAGAGCGCGGGCCAAGGGTGCAGGAACACCCCTGACCCGCTAACCATTACCAACTTCTAGGGAGTCGATCATGGCTGTGCCAGATCATACGTCACTCGTACGCTCACCGGTCCCCCGGGCGACACATCCGCCGGCTAATCGGACTGTCCGCCGTCTTCGCGGACACGGTTGAAGAGCCGCGGCCTAAGAGTTTTCGCAGGTAATGATTCCTAGCCGTGAAACCCGGCGCGTTGCTTCGTGCAACGGCGAAAGCTGCTGAAGCCGCCATCCACTTCATCAATCAAGCCGTCCGGCGCCTGTGTTCCAGGTGGTCGGTAAACCTCGAGTCCGTATGGTCGCGGCACGCCGTGCTGTCCGGCGGCGTGCCGTTCTCGGGACGAGGGCGGCGCATGGCAAGGAGCTGCTTATGGATATCTTTGGCGAAGCGTGGCTCACACGCCACGTGGAATATTTTTCGGATCCGGAGGCGGGGCCGGATGCGTTGTTGAACGATGCGACCGAGTGGCTGCATTACGCGCATAACGCGCTTCGGTTATTGGCGGAACTGGTGGACGAACGCGGCAGTGTGAATACACAGCGCCTGCCGGTCATGCTGGAAAGCATCGCGACGTTTATCGAAATGGGCACGCGCTGCGCGACGCAGGCGCATCTGCGGATGCAGTGGCTGCAGATACGCAGCGAGGAACACGCGACCACCGACGATGATCGCGACGCTTCCTAGAACAAATCCAGCGACACCCTCTCAACCCCCTCTCCCCTCCGGGGAGAGGGTCGGGGTGAGGGGCCGGGCGGAGCGGTGAACTGAGGGGCGCGAAAACCCAAAGCTCTACATATCTTCGTAGAGGCGCCACCGCGAGCACCCGCCCCTCATCTGCCTGCCGGCATCTTCTCCCCGGAGGGGAGAAGAGTTCGGCCTCTGACGTTTACTCATCCTTTCACACACAACACCTGCCGCAACGTATGCACCACCTCCACCAGGTCGATCTGCGCGGCCATCACCGCGTCGATCGACTTGTATGCCGCCGGCGATTCGTCGAGCACGCCGGCGTCCTTGCGGCACTCCACGTGCGCGGTGGCCTCGCGGTGCTGGGCCAGCGTGATGCTCTGCTTGGCCATGCCGCGGCTCATCACGCGGCCGGCGCCGTGGCTGCAGCTGTGGAAGCTGTCCGCGTTGCCCTTGCCGCGCACGATGTAGCTCTTGCTGCCCATGCTGCCAGGGATGATGCCCAGCTCGCCCGCACGTGCGCTGACCGCGCCCTTGCGGGTGACCAGCAGCGATTCGCCGAAGTGCGTCTCGCGCTGCACGTAGTTGTGGTGGCAGTTCACCGCCTGCTTGTCGAGCTGGAACATCGGCAGGCGGTGGCGCAGTTCGTTCAGCACCCGCGCCATCATCGCTTCGCGGTTGTGGCGGGCGTAGTCCTGCGCCCAGGACACCGCTTCCACGTAATCGTCGAACAGCGGCTCGCCTTCCATGAAGAAGGCCAGGTCGCGGTCCGGCAGGTGGAAGCCCAGCACGCGATGCGCCAGCTGTTCGCGCGCCCGCTCGATAAAGTACGTACCGATCAGGTTGCCGGTGCCGCGCGAACCGGAGTGCAACATCACCCACACGCGCTCCTCTTCGTCCAGGCACAGCTCGATAAAGTGATTGCCGCCGCCCAGCGTACCCAGTTGCCGCTCGATCTTGTCGGTGCGGATCTTGCGATGCTTCGCCTTGATCAGCTCCAGCCGCTGCGCCAGCCCGGACTGCACCAGCCGCGTGCCGATGCCGTCCGGTATCCTGCGGTGCTCGCCATTGCCCACCGGCACGCCGCGCTCGATGCTCGAACGCAGCTGGGCCAGTCTCTCCGGCAAGTCCGCTGCGCGCAGCGTGGTCCGCACTGCGGCCATACCGCAGCCGATGTCCACGCCGACCGCGGCCGGAATGATGGCGCCGCGCGTCGGCACCACCGAGCCCACCGTGGCGCCCTTGCCCAGGTGCACGTCGGGCATCACCGCCACCCACGGGCCGACGAACGGCAGGGCCGCGATGTTGCGCAGCTGCGCGTGCGCCTGCGCTTCCAGCGGCACGCCGTCGACCCAGCCCTTGATCGGCTTGGCGCCTTCGGCGTGCAGTAATTGATATGAAGTTTCGCTACTCATGTTTGTCGTTCCTTAAGGGCCGCTGCGGCGATTCCTTCCGCCGCACCGGCTGTTTTACTCCTTGAGGGTCACCAGCTGTTTCAGCACGCCATCCAGGCCGCCGAACACGGTCAGCTTGTCGATCTTCTCGGTGACCTTCTCCAGCGCCTCCAGTTCTTTCAGGCGCATCAACACCGGGCTTTCCTCGATCAGCCTGGCGGTATTGAGCAGGGAACGCGTGGCGTTCGCCTCCTCGCGGCGGCGGATCACGTTGGCCTGGGCCGCCTTCTCCGCCTGCACCACGCTGTTGAGGATGTCCTTCATCTCGCCCGGCAGGATCACGTCCTTGATGCCGACGCCCAGCACTTCCACGCCCAGCTCGGCCACGCGGCTGTACACGTAGGCGAAGATGTCGGCGTCGAGCGAGGCCTTGTCGCCGAGCAGCTCGTCCAGCGTCTTGGACGACACCGCCTTGCGCAGCCCGTACTGCAGCTCGCGGTAGATGTAGTCGCCGTACTTGGCCACCTTGGTACGCGCGGCGACCGGGTCGGTCACGCGCAGGCTGGCGGCCAGGTTCACGCGCAGGCTCACCTTGTCGCGGGTCAGCAGTTCCTGGCCCGACACTTCCAGCGACTGCACGCGCAGCTCGATCACCTCGGCGGCCACGTTCTTCCGGAACTGCCAGAACGCGTAGCTGCCCGGCGCCAGCGTGCGTACCAGCTTGCCGTCCAGGAACAACAGGCCCGCCGATTCCGCCGGCACCTCCACCACCAGGGCGATTTTCGACAACACGCCGAGCTGGCGCAGGCGGTTGGCCACGTCGGCCGGAACCTCCAGCGTGCCGGCCAGCGGTAGCAGGCGCAGTTCCACCGGCACCAGCTCTTTCCAGTACAGCTTGCGGGTACCCGGCGCGAGCACGTCTTCCAGCTTGCCGTTCTTCAGCACCAGGCCGACCTGGTCCACGCCAACGTCGGCGATCAGGAAGCGCGGCGCCAGCCGCGTATCCATCCCCGCCATCAGCACCTCGGCGTCGCTGCCGGCGTATTCGGCCCGCGCCACGTTGTGCAGCACCACGGCTACACGGTTGAGCGGATCGAAATAGCGGTACAGGCCCGGGGCGAGCACGCGCTGCAGTCGACGGTTGCGGTACAGCAAACCGCGCTCGCCGTCGCCGACCACGATTTGCTTGATCCAGAACATGGGAATGACTCCTTTATCCCTTAATGCGGGCCGCCTTCGATTAATGCCTTTCGCACGGACGGACCGGGGCGCGCGAAAATCCTGTTTGATAATCCGCAGGGCGTAGAAACCCATCCCTCGCGGGATAATCGGCCACCAACCTTTTCATGGCCGAATTCATTCATAGGGTGGAAGCACCCCTGGCGCTGGCGACGCGGGACCGTCGCGCCTCCCTCGGGGCGACGGACACCGTCCGCGGCACGGCGAACCGGCCGCTTGCCGGCGGACGTCGGCCTGTGATCGGGACGACGGTCCGGCGTGGCTGGCGCTGCGGCGCCGATGGCTCATCGTCCTTGATGAAACCATCCGCGCCGCGCGGGGCGCTTCCTGGTGAGGGAGCTTGCGCTCCCGGTGTCTTGGAGCGGGATTCGAACCCGCGACAGCCGGCATCCGATGCCGGTGCTCTACCCGTCTGAGCTATCCAAATCGGCGACGTGCCGGATTCGAACCGGCGTCCAATGGCAAGCGAAGCCAATGCTCTACCCGACTGAGCTAACGTCTTTGCGAAACACCGAACGTGCAGGCCCGGCATACGCTGCCGGCATAGCCGCGCGCACCGGACGGGGCTTGGAACCCGTACCGCTGGAGCCTGTCGTGGCGATGCTTCGTATGGCCGGCTGTCGCCAACCGGTCATGCGTGTGGGTGCCATGCACCCGAATGCTGTTGAGACCTTCCCGATCACCCGTCCGCCCGTGCCGAAGCATCAAGGCACAGCGCATCCTGAGCGCCGCTCGCGGCCGCCCCTGCCTCGGCCGGGGCGCGGCCGGATGCTTCAGGGCGGAAGTGGTCTTCCGATGATCAGTGCCGTCATCACCTTTCGGTGCATGAACGCTTCCTTGCGAACGCCGAAAACAAAACGCCCCCGGGTGTGGACCCGAGGGCGTTCGCCTTGCCTCGGGAGATCGGGGTGACCGATCTCCGCGCAAGCGTGGGATCAGTCGGTGTGGATGAAACGGCCTTCCTTCGTCCGCACGCACGGCAGCGCGCCGCGGCGATCGCGCGAGGGCAGCTGGCGGTGAGTGACGTGGAACGACATGGTTTGATCCTGGCCTTTTCAGTTAATGCTTGTCGCCGGTATTGGCGAGGCGCGAACATTACGCGAGCACGATTATTCGCGCAAGCACTTTTTTAATGCGTACGAATAATTCTTACAGCCAGCCTTTCTGGCGCGCGAGGCGATACGCCTCGATGCGATTGGCCACGCCTAATTTGCCGATCGCCTCGGAAAGATAATTGCGCACCGTGCCGTGCGAGAGATTCAGCTGCGCGGCGATCTCGCTCGCCGACTGCCCCTCGCCCGCCAGGCGCAGCACCTGCCGCTCGCGATCGTTCAAGGGATCCGCTTCGGACCACGCTTCCAGCGCCAGCTGCGGATCGATCGCGCGGCCGCCGCGGTGAACCATGCGCAGCGCCTCGGCGAGGTTTTCCGCCGGCGCGTCCTTCAGCAGATAACCGGACACGCCCGCATCCAGCGCGCGGCGCAGAAAGCCCGGACGCGCAAAGGTGGTCACGATGATCACCTTCATCGGCAGCTCGTGGCGCTGGATACGCTGCGCCAGTTCCAGGCCGGTGATGCCGGGCATCTCGATATCGGTGACCAGCACGTCGGGCTTCAGGCGCTGCACCTCGCGCCACGCCGCCTCGCCGTCCGGGGCGGAACCGAGCACCTCGATATCCGACTCCAGATTCAAGAGCGCCGTCAGCGCGCCGCGCACCATCGCCTGGTCTTCGGCCAGCAGCACGCGGATCATGCGGCGCCCTCCGGCAAGCCCCGCGGGGCGGCCACGGCGGCTTTCGCCAGCGGCACGTCGATGCGCAAGGTGGTGCCGTGCCGCCGCGGCGAGTCGATCTCCAGGCTGCCGCCCAGTGACCGCACGCGCTCGCGCATGCCGCTGACGCCGTTGCCGTGCGCGGCGAGTCCGCCGCAACCGTTGTCGCTGATCTGCATCTGGAACCTTGCCTTGTCATGGACGAAACGCACGCTCGCCGCGGTGGCGCGGGCGTGGCGATGGATATTGGTGACCGCCTCGCGCAGCACCAGGGACAGCGGCGCCTCGACGGCGGCAGGCAGCGCGATACCTTCCGGCCATTCGCCTTCGAAGCTGACGCCGGAGGCTTCCAGCATCAGCCGCGCGGAAATGATTTCCGAGGCCAGGTCGCTGCGGCGCATGCCGGTGACGGCGGCGCGCACTTCGGCCAGCGCGTGGCGCGCGACCCGCTCCACCTCGCTCATTTCCTGCTGCGCGCGCGGCGGATCTTCCAGCGCCAGGCGGCGCGCCAGCTCGGACTTGATCGCCACCAGCGACAAGGTATGGCCGAGCAGGTCGTGCAGGTCGCGGCCGATGCGTTCGCGCTCGGCCAGGGTGGCCAGGCGGCGTACTTCGATCTGCGACAAGCGCAGGTCGGCGTCCTTGCGCAGATTGTTGATGTAGTGAAAGTTGCTGAGGCCGCCGAGCACGCCGGCCACGACCACCACCAGCATGATCCACAGCGGTGCATCCACCCATAGCCACGCCATCGTCATGGACAGCACGGTCAACAGCGCGACGCCGCGCAGCCACAGGCGGAAGTTCGGCGTGGCCGACAAGGCCGTGCAGGCGGTGATCACATAGCCGAAGCCCATGGGATTGACCATCCACAGGCCCAGCCCCATCGCCGCCATGCCCGCCACGTACCAGGGCAGGCGCTGCGGCGGCCCGAAATACACGTGCAGGTGCAGATAGAGAAAGACCAGCACGCTCAGCAGCGTGGGCGCGAACCACGACCAGGCGAAGCCCTGCAGGCCCAGCGGGATCAGCGGCAGCATCACGATCCACGCCGCCTGGCCCAGCGCCGAGCGCGCGATGAATACCGGCGAGCGCAGCTGCACGTACAGCGAATCCGGCGCGGGCTGGAACGGCAGGCGCATCACACGCGCGTCGGCTGGCGCGGCGCCGTTTCCGGCGCGGCGGTGGGCAGCAGCTTCGGCTGCGGCAGGGGCACGGTGACCAGCAGCACGGTACCGCGGCCGCGCGGCGATTCGATGGTCAGATGCCCGGCCAGCGCGCGCACGCGCTCGCGCATGCCGCACAGGCCGTTGCCGTCCTCGCCCACGCCGCCGCGACCGTCGTCGCTCACGCGCAGGCGCAAGGTGTAGGCGTCGCGTTCGAACTCGATCCGCGCCTTGCTCGCATGCGCATGGCGGGCGATATTGGTGGCCGCCTCGCGCAGGACCAGCGACAGGCCGCGCTCGATCTCCGTCGGCAGATCGGCCGGCGGCGCCACGTAGTCCAGGTGCACGCGGGAGGACTCCAGCAGCAGGCGCGCCGAGGCCAGTTCCGCGGCCAGGTCGGTGGCGCGGATGCCGGTGACCGCCGAACGCACTTCGGCCAGGGCATGGCGCGCGACGCGCTCGGCTTCCGCCACTTCGCGCTTGGCCGCGTCCGCATCGCGGTCGAACAGCTTGCGCGACAGCTCCAGCTTCAGCGTGATCAGCGAAAGCGTATGCCCGAGCAGGTCGTGCAGGTCGCGGCCGATGCGCTCGCGTTCGGCGGTGGCGGCCAGCCGGCGCACTTCTTCCTGCGACAGCTTGAGCGCTGCGTCCTTCTCGTGCGCGATGCGTTCGACGTGGGTGATGATGGCGATGATGATGGTCATGCACGGCACCGACACCAGCGCCTGCCACGGATAACCCACGGTGCTGGCCACCGCGACATAGACCACGTTGACCAGCATCAGGCGCAGCAGCAGCGGCCCCACCCGCTTGGCGCTGGCCATGCTGTACGACACGCAGCCGTAGATGAAATACGCCATGCCGCTGGGGTACCACGGCGCCAGCGCGATGCTCATCGCCACCAGCCCGAGCGCGTAGCGCGGGGCGACCCGGCGCGAGGCGAGCATCGACTTGGCGAACATCAGCAGGAACAGCGGATACGACAGCAGGGTCAGCAGCACCCACCGGAGGTCATAGTGGCTGCCCATGGCCGGCGTGATGAACACCCACACCGACCACAGCAGGTGCACGCCCTCGGCCCACACCGACTTGCCCTGGCGCTGGATCGCGGCGACACGCGAATCCGGCGCCGGCGTCAGCCAGGAGCGGAGCAGTTGGAGCATGGCGGTGACCCTCCCCGCAGGTCGCGTGACAACGAACGTCTTCATGGCATCCGGCTGCGCAACCGGCGGTTGCGCAGCCCTTCGCATGCTACTTCAACCGTGGCGCCGCAGGCGGCGCACGGCGATGGCCAGGAACACCGCCGTGAAGGCCGCCAGCGCCGCCACGTGCGGCCACACCGGTTCCTGCCCCAGCCCCACCACGTTCAGCGCCACCTGGTTGAGGTGATACGGCGGCAGCACCAGCGCGATCTGCTGCACCGCCTTGGGCATCAGCGACAGCGGAAACCACAGGCCCGACATGAAAGCCATCGGCAGGTAGATCAGGTTGACGATGCCAGGCCCGCCGGTGCCCTTGATGAACATGCCCAGCATCAGGCCCATCGCGCAGAACGGCAGCGCGCCGAACAGGTTGGTGGCGAACAGCCCGGCCGTCTGCGCCGCCGACAGCTGCACATGGGCCACCAGCGTGGCCAGCAGCACCAGGATGCAGGACACCACCGCCGCCGCGAAGATCGACATCACCACCTTGCCCAGCAGATACGCGCCCGGCGGCATCGGCAAGGCGCGCTTCAAGGTCAGCAGGCCGTTGTCGCGCTCCATCGACAAGGCCACGCCGAAGCCGAACAAGCCGGGCGACATCACGCCGAAGGTGCCATATGCGGCGAGCAGATAGCGCGGCGCATCGGGACCGTTGGCGCGGCCGATCAGAATGCCGAACATCAGATAGAACGCGGTGGGCAGGATCAAGGTCGGGATCATGAAGCCCGGGTTGCGCAGATAGCGCAGGCATTCGGCGCGCGCTTCCTGCAGGTAGGCGCCGAGCACCCGGCTGAACCCCATCTCGCGCGAGGCGGATGCGGCAGGCATGGCGGAAGAGACGGCGTTCATCAGGCGGCCTCGCGGTTGTCTTCGGTGGGCGCCTCGGCGGCGCGAGTCAGTTCGGTAAAGGCTTCGGCCAGGCCGGCGCGCTGGACTTCCAGTTCGCCCAGCTGCGCGTCGGCGTCGAGCAGGCGGCGCACCACGATCTCCGCGCTGTCGGTGGACAGCCACAGGCGTTCGCCTTCGTCGCGCGCCTCGGCCACTTCCGGCCAGGCGGCGACGTCGGCCGCGCGCAGGCGGGTGATGCAGCGGATGCGCTTGAGCGCCACGCGTGCGCGCAGGTCGTCCACGCTGCCTTCGCTCAGCACGCGTCCGCGCGCCATCACGCAGACGCGGCTGGCCAGCGCTTCGGCTTCTTCCAGGTAATGCGTGGTGAGCACCACGCCGGCGCCCTCGGCGACCAGGTGGCGCACCGCGGTCCATAGCTTCTGGCGCGCTTCCAGGTCCATGCCTACGGTGGGTTCGTCCAGGAACAGCAGCTCCGGGCGGCCGCACAGCGCGAGCGCGAACTGCACGCGACGCTGCTGTCCGCCCGAAAGCGCGGCGTAAGGACGCTTCAG
Organism: Dyella marensis; assembly: GCF_049532885.1. Lineage (NCBI taxonomy): Bacteria > Pseudomonadati > Pseudomonadota > Gammaproteobacteria > Lysobacterales > Rhodanobacteraceae > Dyella > Dyella marensis. Next base: position 1,190,041 of record NZ_CP064029.1, on the reverse strand, counting down.
CAAGTCGGTGACGCCGGCCAGTTCCGCCGTTTCGTGCAGGTCGCGCGGCGCCGGGTAATAGCTGCCGGTCAGCCGCAGCAGCTCGCCCACGCGCAAGGTGGGCGGCAGCGCCGCGCTCTGCAGCATCACGCCGATGCGGCGGCGCGCCACGAGCTGCTGCGGATCTTCGCCGAACAGCTCGACGCGGCCCGCATCGGGCCGCACCAGGCCGAGCAGCATCGAAATGGTGGTGCTCTTGCCGGCGCCGTTGGGGCCGAGCAGCGCGAAAATTTCGCCGCGATGCAGCATCAGATCCAGGCCGTCGACGGCGGTGTGATTGCCGTAGCGTTTCACCACGGACGACAGGCGTGCGATGGGTGAAGCATTCGTGTTCATGGGTCTCCCTCCTTTGCCCGGAATGCTAGGCATCGCAAGGGCTGGCGGGCATTCGCCAACGTCAGCCCGCGCACGTGACAGCCGTCATCCGGCCCCTCCCCCCGGGGTTACGGCGCTGACGAAGGCGGGTTATCCTCGGTGAATCGCTGGCGCAGAAACATGCGCGGCGCGCTCGACTGAGCGGGAGTTTCCGATCGCCGCAAGATGATCGTCATCGGCTCCCGCCAAAGCATTCATCGCGATGTTGGCAGGAAGCGCCATCCCCGACGGCGCTTGCGTACCTTGAGGAGGAGTCATCATGGGTGTGATCGATCAGCTGCGCGAATTGCGCGATTTCGGCGGCGCGCCGCAGACCACCGGCCTGGACGACGCCACCGTCGAACGCTTCGCCGCCAGCCACCCCGAACTGGCGCAGGCCATCGGCGAAGCGCTCGAACAGCATCGCGCGCTGCGCGCGGAGCTGGCCGACTTCCTCAAGCTCGACGAAGCCGAGCAGCTGCAGGTGGCGCAGGCGGGCTTCGTCAATTTCTATCCCGACGACGGCATCAACCGCTATCTGCCCGCCGCCGCGCGCGGCCCGTGGGTGGTCACGCTGAAGGGCGCGGTGATCCACGACAACGGCGGCTACGGCATGCTCGGTTTCGGCCACAACAACGAGGCGATCCGCACGGCGATGAGCCGTCCGCAGGTGATGGCCAACGTGATGACGCCGAACGTCTCGCAGATGCGCTTTGCCAAGGCGCTGGACCGCGAGCTCGGCCGCCACCGCGGCGGCAATCCGTATGCGCGCTACCTGTGCCTGAACTCCGGTTCCGAGTCCGTTTCGCTGGCCTGCCGCATCGCCGACGTCAACGCCAAGGCGATGACCGAGCCGGGTGCACGCTACGCCGGGCGCACCATCAAGCGCCTCGCGGTGAAGGGCGCCTTCCACGGCCGCACTGAAAAACCCGCGCTTTATTCGGATTCCACGCGCAAGACCTACCAGCAGCACCTGGCCAGCTATCGCCACGAGGACACGCTGATCACGGTGGCGCCGTACGACGTGGCGCAGCTGGAAGCCGCGTTCGCCGATGCCGACCGCCACGGCTGGTTCATCGAGGCGATGTTCCTGGAACCGGTGATGGGCGAAGGCGATCCCGGCCGCGCCGTGACGCCGGAGTTCTACAAGGCCGCGCGCGAACTCACCGAAGCGCACGGCTCGATGCTGCTGATCGATTCGATCCAGGCCGGCCTGCGCGCGCACGGCGTGCTGTCGCTCACCGACTATCCCGGCTTCGAGAAGCTGCCGGCGCCGGACATGGAAACCTTCTCCAAGGCGCTCAACGCCGGCCAGTATCCGCTGTCGGTGCTGGCGGTGAACGAGCGCGCCGCCGGCCTGTACCGCAAGGGCATCTACGGCAACACCATGACCGCCAACCCGCGCGCGCTGGACGTGGCGCTGGCCACGCTGCACGAACTCAACGACGAGGTGCGCGCCAACATCCGCGAGCGCGGCAAGGAATTCGTCGACAAGCTCAACGCGCTGAAGGGCGAGCTCGGCGGCCTGATCACCAAGGTGCAGGGCACCGGCCTGCTGTTCTCCTGCGAGCTGTCGGCGGAGTTCAAGTGCTACGGCGCGGGTTCGATCGAGGAATACATGCGCGAGCGCGGCGTCGGCGTGATCCACGGCGGCGTCAACTCGCTGCGCTTCACCCCGCACTTCAAGGTGACCAGCGCCGAGGTGGACCTGGTCGTCGCCCACGTGCGCCAGGCGCTGCAGCAGGGCCCACGCAAGCTGAAGGCCGAAGCGGCCTGAGCTTGCCGCATGAACGCCGGGCGCGGAGCCCGGCGTTCCCCCTCTACCCAAGCGCGGCAAGCGGCATAGACTTGCGCCCACCGGCACTCGCCGGTCCATTCCAGGAGGGTACCCGCATGTTCTTGCGTTTCAGCCTGACCGCCGCCAGCCTCGCCCTGGCCCTCGCCGTTTCCGCCACCGCTTTCGCCGCCCCGCAGGCCAAGAAGGACCTGACCCCGCAGCAGCAGCGCATGGCCGACTGCAACAAGCAGGCGACCGGCAAGAAGGGCGACGAGCGCAAGGCCTTCATGAGCAGCTGCCTGAAGGGCGAAGCCGCCGCACCGGCGAAGATGACCCAGCAGGAAAAGATGAAGGCCTGCAATGCGGATACGAAAGCCAAGACCCTGAAGGGCGACGACCGCAAAAAGTTCATGAGCTCGTGTCTGAGCGGCGGCGCCGCGGCGAGCCCGTAAAACTCCTGCACCGGTGTATCGCCGCAAGGCGCCGCTTCGAGGAAGCGGCGCCTTTGCTTTTTTGGGAGAAACGAATCATTCCCGCTGCGCCATAATCCCCGCATTCCGCCAAGCAGGACGCCCCATGAAGCTCGTCGAAGTCCGCCACCCGCTCATCCAGCACAAGCTCGGCCTGATGCGCCGCGCCGGCATCAGCACCAAGGAATTCCGCGAACTCGCCTCCGAAGTCGCCGCCCTGCTCACCTACGAGGCGACCAAGGACCTGGAGACGGTGGACAAGCACATCGACGGCTGGGCGGGTCCGCTGACCGTGCATCAGATCAAGGGCAAGAAGATCACCATCGTGCCGATCCTGCGCGCGGGCCTTGGCATGCTGCCCGGCGTGCTCGACCTGATCCCAGCCGCCAAGGTCAGCGTGGTCGGCCTGCAACGCGACGAGGAAACCCTCAAGCCCATCGCCTACTACGAAAAACTGACCGGCCGCATGGACGAACGCATCGCCCTGATCGTCGACCCCATGCTCGCCACCGCCGGCACGCTGGTCGCCACGGTAGACATGCTCAAGGCCGCCGGCTGCAAACGCATCAAAGGCCTGTTCCTGGTCGCGGCACCGGAAGGCCTGAAGCGCATCGAGGCCGCCCACCCCGACATCGAGATCTACACCGCCGCCATCGACGACCACCTCAACGAACACGGCTACATCCTGCCGGGCCTGGGCGATGCGGGCGACAAGATTTTCGGCACCAAGCAGCTGCCAGCGGGTTGAAAGGAAAAACGCGAACGCTTTTGCTCAATAAAAATCTGGGCGAGCCCCGGCCCCTCACCCTGCCCTCTCCCCGGAGGGGAGAGGGGTGATGGCGTGAGGTAGGCAGGAACGAAAAGCAAAAGCTGGCCCCGGCTCTTGAACGTCCTCTTCGCAACGGCACGTTGAAGAGCGCGTCACGAAACCACTCCCTGGCCCGTGTCGACTCTGGTTAATCCGTTTACCGCGGCCGCCACCGCTCCTTCTAGTCGCGTCGCGAGCCTTGGCTCTCAGGCCATTCTCTCTTTGGTTACTTTCTCTTTGGGCCAGCAAAGAGAAAGTGACCCGGGCGCCGGCAGGCGTCCGGAATGCCCGCTGCATAAGCGGCCAGTTAGCGGCCACGCGACAACCGAGCGATACCGCCACTGGATCCCGGCCTGCGCCGGGATGACGAGCAAGAGGCACCCCTCCCTACTGAGACCCCCATTAGCAATTCTGTCGCAATAAATTGCTATTTTCCCCGGAAGGATCCATCCGGATCCTTCAACAAGGGAGTGGGTCAATGGAAGCAAAGCACGCCCGGCGCGCCCTATGGGCCGCGTTGCTAGCAATCGCGTCGATCGCCACCGCCCAGGCGGCCGACCTCAGCATCAGCCAGTTCCGCGTCCGCGGCCCCGCTGGCGGCAATGACGAATTCGTCGAACTGTTCAACGCCGGCGCCACCGCGCTGGACGTCTCCGGCTACAAATTCAATGCATCGAACGCGAGCGGCACCACCGGCACGCGCCTGACCTTTCCGAGCGGCACGTCGATCGCGCCGGGCTGCCACCTGCTGCTGACCAACAGCGCGAGCGGCGGCTACTCCGGCAGCGTCGCGGGCGACCTGAAATACAGCACCGGCGTCACCGATGACGGCGGCCTGGCCCTGCTCGACGCCAACGGCCAGCTGGTCGACCAGGTCGGCCTCTCCGCCGGCTCCGCCTACAAGGCCGGCACGCCGCTGACCTCGCTGGGCAGCACCAATGCGGACAAGGGCTACGGCCGCAAGACCAATGGCGCCGGCCTGCCGCAGAACACCGGCGACAACCAGTCCGACTTCGTGGTGGTCACGCCCACCGCGCCGCACAACGCGGCCAGCGCCTGCGCGGTGATGAACCTGTCGCTGTCGATCGCCGACTCCAGCGCCACCGTGCACGGCGCCGCCAACGTCACCATGCCGTTCACCGTCACGCTCAACCAGCCGGCCCCGGCCGGCGGCGTGAGCGTGCATGCGGCGACCCAGGACGACAGCGCCACCGTCGCCGCCGGCGATTACGAAGCCGTCGACACCACGCTGAACATCGCCGCGGGCCAGACCCAGGCCAGCTTCAACGTGGTGGTGCACGGCCGCAGCACCGGCTCGCCGGACAAGGCCTTCCTGGTCAAGCTCGACCAGGTCACCGGCGGCGCCACGCTGGCGCGCGACAGCGCGATCGGCGCGATCCTGTACGACATCCCGGTCGCCGCGGAAATCTGGCAGATCCAGGGCCGCGAGCAGAGCTCGCCGCTGCTGGGCAAGTCGGTGATCACCAGCGGCAACATCGTTACCGCGGTGGGCCCGGCCGGCTTCACCATGCAGACGCCGGACAACCGCGTGGATGCCGATCCGCTCACCTCCAACGGCGTGTACGTGTTCACCTCGTCCAAGCCGGCGGTCGCCGTGGGCGACGTGGTGGACGTGGCCGCCAAGGTCGACAACTACTACCACCTGACGGAACTGAAGAACGCCACCGTCACCGTGACCGCACATGGCGCGCGGCTGCCGAAGGCGGTGATCTTCGGTGCGCGCACGCCGTCGTCCGATCCGAACCAGCTGTCCTGCGGCGCCACCAACTTCCAGTGCTTCGTGGGCATGCGCGTGGTGATCGAGGACGGCATGATCAACACGGGCAACAAGCGCTTCAGCACCGAGCCGTTCGCCGAGGTGAGCATCACCGCCAACGGCAAGCGTTCGCTGCGCCAGCCGGGCGTGCGCTTCGGCGTGCCGGTGCCGGCCGGCGTCAGCCTGCCCAACTGGAGCGGCAATCCGGAAGTGTTCAAGATGAACACCGACGACTTCGGCGCCGTGCCGGTCAACACCCCGTTCGTCGCCGGCACCACCTTCCGTGCCGAGGGCATCATCTCGTACGACTTCGGCGCCTACACCTTCATCCCGACCAGGATCGAAGTGAAGCGCGCCGCGCCGATGCCGCGCCCCGTGCTGCCGAAGCCGCCGTTCGCGCTGCGCATCGGCGCGTTCAACATGGAGCGCTTCTGCGACAGCGAGTTCAACACCACCTTCACCTGCAGCGGCGACAGCAAGGAGCCGACGCCGGACCAGGTGGCGCTGAAGACCCGCCGCCTGTCGGCCTATGTCGGCAGCGTGCTGAAGCTGCCGGACGTGCTGTCCACCGAAGAGGTGAAGAGCCTGGCCGTGCTGCAGGGCCTGGCCAAGCAGCTGGGCGACGACTATCCGGTGAAGTACGACGCCTACCTGCTGCCGGGCCATGACCCCAGCGGCATCAACGTCGGCTTCCTGGTGCGCGCCGACCGCGGCATTCGCGTGCAGTCGGTGCGCCAGCTCGGCGCGGACGAAACCTGGAACGACAACGGCAGCACCGCGTTCGTCCACGACCATCCGCCGCTGCTGCTGACGGCCGAAGTGCGCGGCATGCGCTTCCACGTGATCTCGGTGCACCCGAAGGCCCGCACCAATGTGGACAAGGACAACGCCACCGCCGTGCGCGATCGCCTGAAGCGCTACACGCAGGCGGTGTCGCTGGCCAAGCAGGTGCAGGAACTGCAGACCCGCTATCCCTCGCAGCCGCTGCTGGTGGTGGGCGACTTCAACGCCTACCAGTTCAGCGATGGCTGGGTGGACGTGGTCGGCCTGGTCTCGGGCAAGTACAAGGACAGCGAGAACCAGCTCAAGCTGGGCCAGAACATCGTGCGCCCGGCGCTTTGGAACGCGGTGGAATCGGTGCCGGAGAACGATCGCTACTCGTTCCTGTTCACCGAGAACTTCGGCGAGATCCAGGGCTATACGCAGGCCGGCAGCGGCAACTCCGGCCGCGAAGTGCCGACCGTGCAGGTGCTCGACCATGCCCTGCTGAACCGCGCCGCGCAGTTCCGCTTCCTGCACATGCAGTACGGCCGCGCCGACATCGACGCGCCCGCGCAGACCGAAGCCGACGCCGCGAACGCCCCTGACTGGACCAAGGCGATCGGCGCCTCGGACCACGACGGCTTCGTGCTCGACCTGTTCGCGCCGGCGATGTTCGATCCGCATGGCGATCACGATCATGGCCACGACGGCCACGACGGCCACGGCAAACAGCACTGAAGATGCAGGTTGGGGTGAGCCACAGGCGAACCCCAACGATGCGATACGCGTGACGGTGGTCGATGTTGGGGTTCGCTGCGCTCACCCCAACCTACGCCGCCGGCAATAACGGAAAGGCCACGCCCGGCGAAGGGCGTGGCCTTTTTCTTTTGTGGCCGACCGAATGGCCAACCGCACACGTGGCTTCCGCCCTACCTACCGCCGTCATTCCGGCGCAGGCCGGAATCCAGTAGCGACGCGCTCGGGCAAGCGTGAGCGCCCAAAAAGCGCCTTTAAAGTTTCGCGACAATCAAACGGTATCGTTACTGGATTCCGGCCTGCGCCGGAATGACGAGCATTAGTGGCGGAAGCGGTCGGTCGCCTCCAGCAGCTCATGCGCGATCCCCGGCTCCAGCGCCGAATGCCCCGCGTCCGCCACCACGCGCAGGTCCGCTTCCGGCCACGCACGGTGCAGGTCCCAGGCGCTGCGCATCGGGCACACCACGTCGTAGCGGCCCTGCACGATCACCGCGGGAATCTTGCGGATGCGCTCGACGTTGCGCAGCAGCTGGTCGTCGTGCTCGAAGAAACCGCCATGCACGAAGTAATGGCATTCGATGCGCGCGAAGGCCAGCGCGAATTCGTCCTCGCCGCTGGATTCGATATGCGCCGGGTCCTGGTACAGATGGCTGGTGGCCGCTTCCCACACCGACCAGGCGCGCGCCGCTTCCACGCGCACCTTCGGATCGGCGCTGGTCAGGCGGCGATGGTAGGCGCTCATCAGGTCGCCGCGCTCGGCCTCGGGAATCGCTTCCAGATAGCTTTCCCAGGCATCCGGGAACAGCGCGTCGCAGCCCTTCTGGTAGAACCACTCCAGCTCCCAGCGCCGCAGCATGAAGATGCCGCGCAGCACCAGCTCGGTGACCTTGTCCGGATGCGTCTGCGCATAGGCCAGCGCCAGCGTCGAACCCCAGGAGCCGCCGAATACCTGCCAGCGATCGATGCCCAGATGCTCGCGGATGCGCTCGATATCGGCCACCAGATGCCAGGTGGTGTTGTCGGTCAGCTCCGCATGCGGCGTGGACTGGCCGCAGCCGCGCTGGTCGAACAGCACGATGCGGTAGGCCTTGGGATCGAAGAAGCGGCGGTAATTGGGATTGATGCCGCCGCCGGGGCCGCCATGCAGGAACACCACCGGCTTGCCGTTCGGGTTGCCGCACTGCTCGTAGTACAGCGTGTGCAGCTCCGACACCTTGAGCATGCCGCTGTCGAACGGCTCGATCTCGGGGTACAGCTGGCGGCGTGGCTGGGTCATGCGGGCATCTCCGGCGATTCAAAGCGCCGAGGATACCGCAAGCCCCTAAAACAGCTTGCCGGGGTTGAGGATGCCGTTCGGATCGAACACCTGCTTCACGCCCCGCATCAGCGCGATTTCCGCCGCGCTGCGCGTGCTCTCCAGATACGCCTTCTTCACCAGGCCGATGCCGTGCTCGGCCGAGATGCTGCCGCCATGGCGCTTGAGCGCTTCGGCCAGCAGCTTGGTCACCTGCTCGCACTGGGCGATGAACTCGGCATCGGCCAGGCCTTCGGGCTTGAGCACATTGATATGCAGGTTGCCGTCGCCGATATGGCCGAACCACACCACCTCGAAGTGCGGATAGGCCTGCCCCAGCAGGGCCTGGATCTCGTCCAGGAAAGCCGGCAGCGCGCCTATGCGCAGGGAGATGTCGTTCTTGTAGGGCTTGTGCGGCGCCAGGCTTTCGGTGATGCCTTCGCGCAGGCGCCACAGCGCGGCGGCCTGGGCCTCGCTCTGCGCGATCGCGCCGTCGGCGATCCAGCCCTCGTTGACGCCGTGCTCGAACGCGGCCAGGGCGGCGTCCTGCGCGGCTTCGTCGGCGGCGTCGAATTCGGTGACCACGTAGAACGGATGCTCGCCGTCGAGCGCGCGCTGCGCGCCGTGCGCCAGCACGTGGCGCAGCGCGACGTCGGTGAAGAATTCGAAAGCCTGCAGCTTCAGCCGCGCGCGGAACAGCGCGAACACCTGCATCAGCGCGGCCATGTCCGGCAGCGCCAGCAGCATCACCTGCGACGGCGGCGGCGGCTCGGCCAGGCGCAGGGTGGCTTCCACCACGATGCCCAGCGTGCCCTCGGAGCCGATGGTGAGATGGCGCAGGTCGTAGCCGCTGGAATTCTTGATCAGGCCGCGATTGAGTTCGAGCAGCTCGCCGTTGCCGGCGATCACCTTCAGGCCCGCGATCCATTCGCGCGTATTGCCGTAGCGGATCACCCGGATGCCGCCGGCATTGGTGGCGATATTGCCGCCGATGGAGCAGGAGCCGCGCGCGGCGAAGTCGACCGGATAGATCAGCCCGTGCGTGCGCGCGGCGTCGTGCACGGCCTGCAGCGCGATGCCGGCCTGCACGGTGAGAGTGCGGTCGATCGGGGCGAAGCCGAGCACGCGGTTCATGCGCTCCAGGCTCAGCACCAGCTCGCCCTTCGCGGCCACCGCGCCGCCGGAAAGGCCGGTGCGCCCGCCCGAGGGCACCAGCGCCACGCCATGCTCGTTGGCCCAGCGCACCACGGCCTGGGCCTCTTCCACCGTGGCCGGCAGGGCGATGGCCAGCGGGGCCGGCGTCCAGCGGCGGGTCCAGTCGCGGCCGTAGTGCTCCAGATCGGCCGGCTCCGTGAGCAGGCGCAATTCGGGCAGGCGGGCGGCCAGGTCGGCGAGAGCGGGTGCGGTCATGGCGACTCCTCGAGCGAGTTCCCCAGCCTGCCAGCCGCGGCCGTTGCGGTCCAGTGCTGCGCTGCCGCATAGTGTGGCTTTGGCGGGAATAGAGAATAGGGAATAGTAAAAGCGCGGCGCGACAAGCTCGTAGGGCGCTGCTTTTACTATTCCCTATTCCCGATTCCCTATTCCCGTATCCCCCATACACGCCGGCGGCCCATGAAAACCTCGTATCCGAAAGCAGACATCAAGGTCCTCCTGCTCGAAGGCGTCAGCCAGAGCGCCGTGGACGTGTTCCGCCGCGCCGGCTACAGCCAGATCGAATTCCACGAGAAGTCGCTGCCGGAAGCGGAACTGAAAGCGCGCATCGCCGAGGCGCATATCGTCGGCATCCGTTCGCGCAGCCACCTCACCGCCGACGTGCTGGAACAGGCGCGCCGGCTGATCGCGGTGGGCTGCTTCTGCATCGGCACCAACCAGGTGGACCTGGAAACCGCGCGGGTGCAGGGCGTGCCGGTGTTCAACGCGCCCTACTCCAATACGCGCAGCGTGGCCGAGCTGGTGATCGCCGAGGCGATCATGCTGTTGCGCGGGATCCCGCAAAAGAATGCGCTGTGCCACCGCGGCGGCTGGACCAAGTCCGCGGCCGGCAGTTTCGAGGCGCGCGACAAGGTGCTGGGCATCGTCGGCTACGGCCATATCGGCACGCAGATCGGCGTGCTGGCCGAATCGCTGGGCATGCGCGTGATCTTCCACGACATCGAGACCAAGCTGTCGCTGGGCAACGCGCGCGCCGCCGGCAGCCTGGACGACCTGCTGGAACGCGCCGACGTGGTGACCCTGCACGTGCCGGAAACGCCGTCGACCAAGCTGATGATCGGCGCCACGGAGCTTGCCAAGATGCGCAAGGGTTCGGTGCTGATCAATGCCTCGCGCGGCACCGTGGTGGACATCGACGCGCTCGCCGCCGCGCTGCGCAGCGGCCATATCGCCGGCGCCGCGGTGGACGTATTTCCGGTGGAACCCAAGGGCAACGACGATCCGTTCGTGTCGCCGCTGGTGGGCATGGACAACGTGATCCTCACCCCGCATATCGGCGGCAGCACGCTGGAGGCGCAGGACAATATCGGCATCGAAGTGGCCAGCAAGCTGGTGCGCTACAGCGACAATGGATCGACCCTGTCGGCGGTGAACTTCCCCGAAGTGACCTTGCCGGAGCACCCGAACAGCCGCCGCCTGCTGCATATCCACCGCAATGTGCCGGGCGTGCTGTCGCGCATCAACGAACTGTTCTCCGCCGGCAACATCAATATCGACGCGCAGTTCCTACAGACCGATCCGCAGGTGGGCTACGTGGTGATCGACGTGTCGGCCGACGAAGCGCAGGCCGGTGCGCTCAAGGACCGGCTGGCGGAGATTCCGGGCACCTTGCGCAGCCGCGTGCTGTACTGACGCGCGGGCATGTCCCGCTGAACGGAAGACGCGCCGCCTTACGCGTCTTTCACCGCCCGCCGGGTAAACGAAGCGGACCCCGTGGAAGGATGCGCGCGCCATGAGCAAGGTCTTCCTGCCGGACCGGATGATCGAGATCGGCATCGACACGCCCGGTCCGCCGGACGTGCTGCAGCCACGCACCGTGCCCCTGCCCGAACCGACGCGCGACGAAGTGCTGGTGCGGGTGCAGGCGGCGGGCGTGAACCGTCCCGACGTGATCCAGCGCCAGGGCCGCTATCCGATGCCGCCGGGCGCGCATCCCACGCCGGGGTTGGAGATTGCCGGCGAGATCGTGGCGCTGGGCGCCGACGTGCAGGGCTTCGCCCTCGGCGACCGCGTGTGCGGGCTGACCAACGGCGGCGGCTACGCCGAGTACTGCGTGCTGCCGGCGGGACAAGCCCTGCCGATTCCCGACGGCATCGATTCGATCCACGCCGCGGCCATTCCGGAAACCTTCTTCACCGTGTGGGCCAACCTGTTCCGCATCGGCCGCGCGGTGCCGGGCGAGCGGGTGCTGATCCATGGCGGCACCAGCGGCATCGGCACCACCGCGCTGATGCTGTGCCGCGAGTTCGGCATCGCCGCCTTCGCCACCGCCGGCAGCGAGCACAAATGCGCGGTGGTGCGGCATCTGGGCGCCGAGGCGATCAACTATCACGAAGAGAACTTCGCGCTCGCGGTGCTGAGCAAGACCGACGGGCATGGCGCGGATGTGATCCTGGACATCATGGGCGGCTCGTATTTCGAGCGGAACGTGGCCGCGCTGGCACGCGACGGGCGGCTGGTGGTGATCGGCTTCCTCGGCGGCATCCACGCGGAACAGGTCGACCTGCAGGCGCTGGTGCTCAAGCGCGCCACCGTCACCGGCTCCACCATGCGCGCGCGCAGCGGCGCGGAGAAAGCGGAGATCGCCAACGACCTGCGCGCGCATGTGTGGCCGGTGCTGGCCGCCGGCCGCTGCCTGCCGATGGTGCACGAGGTGTTTCCGCTGGTGCGCGCGGAGGATGCGCACCGGCTGATGGAAAGCGGCGAGCACGTCGGCAAGATCGTGCTGAAGGTGGCCTAGTCCAGCATGGCGTGCAGCAGCGCCAGCCAGCCCGCGGGGGCCGCGAACGCCAGGTACAGCGCCAGCCCCTGCCCCGCCATCACGCACGGCAGGCCGATCGCATAAGCCCGATGGATGCGGCCTTCGACGATAAGGTCGCGCAGCAGGCCCAGCCCGATCAGCAGGTCCACCCAGGCGTACCAGGTATTGGCCGGCACCAGGGCGCGCGGGAAACGCGCGAATGCGGCCACGGTCAGCGCGCAGGTGGCGATCAGCATCAGCCGGCGGTGGAACTGCGGTTGCCGCCGCCAGCGCACGGCCAGGCCGAAGGCCAGCGCGAAGGTCAGCATGTCGTTGAAGGAGATGGCCAGGAAGGCGTCGTGCACCGCTCCCTGGCGCGCATGCCACTGGCGCATCGCCAGTGCGGTGGCCAGGCCCAGCACTGGCAGCAGCGTGCCCAGGCCCGCGCCGAACAGGCCCAGCCGCCGGTGCAGGCGTATCGCGTGCCCGCTCACCAGCCCGGTCTGCACCAGAAACAGCAGCACCCAGCCCGCGAACACCAGCACGTGGACGTGCAGGATCCACGGCAGCGGCTGCGCCGGGTGCAGCAGCCGCTCGCCCAGGCCGCGGCCGAAGCCGTAGCCCACCACCAGCAGCACCAGCCAGGCCATGCCGAAGTAGAACCAGCGTTCCAGCGCGCGGCGCAGCCGGTAGAGCTGGCTGTCGCCGAAACCGACGGGTGCATGCGCGGGGATGGGGGCGAGCGTCTTCATGTAGCCTCTCGATGGGCGGGGGATTCCCCGCACCCTCGCCAGGCGGCGCGTTCGAGTCCTGAAACACGCCTGAAAAAGCCTTGAAGAACTCTGAAAGCGCATGGCGCGGCCGATCGCAAGCGCCTGCCCACCCCAAGGAGCGCGCGATGAAAGCCAGCTGCAGCCATCTCGACGGCATCCGCGACGTCACCCCCAGTGCCGCCGGTTGCGAGGAATGCCTGAAGACCGGCAGCCCGTGGGTCCATCTGCGCATCTGCCGCAGCTGCGGCCACGTGGGCTGCTGCGACGACTCGCCCAACCGGCACGCCACCAAGCATTACCGCGCGACGGGGCATCCCATCATCGAGGGCTACGATCCGCCGGAGGGCTGGGGCTGGTGCTACGTGGATGACGTGATGTTCGATCTCTCGGACCGGAAGACGCCGCATCCGGGGCCGATACCGCGTTTCGTCGACGAGTAGGAAGGCGCTGGCGCATTTGCCTGGGGGGCAAATGCGCGCACAAAAAGAAAGGCGCCCAAGGGCGCCGACATACCTAAAAAGAAAGGCGCCCAAGGGCGCCTTTCGCATCCATCACCGTAATTGGTCGGGGCGGCCGGATTCGAACCGACGACCCTTTGCCCCCCAGGCAAATGCGCTACCAGGCTGCGCTACGCCCCGACGCTACGGCAAGTGGGCAAGTCTAGCAGCTAGGGCAGGACTTGCGAAAGCTTGCAGCCTGCGCGCTCAGCGGCGCAGCAGGCTCAGCACTTCTTCCAGCTCCATGCGCACCTGGCGCACGATCTGATGCGAAATGCTCGACTCCATGCGCGCCTGCGGGCCTTCCAGCCGGGCGCGGGCGCCGGTGATGGTGAAGCCTTCGTCGTACAGCAGGGCGCGGATCTGCCGGATCATCAGCACGTCGTGGCGCTGGTAGTAGCGGCGGTTGCCGCGGCGCTTGACCGGGTTGAGCGCGGGGAACTCCTGTTCCCAGTACCGCAGCACATGCGGCTTCACCCCGCACAGCTCGCTGACCTCACCGATGGTGAAGTAGCGCTTGGCCGGGATGGCCGGGAGCTCGGTGTTATTCCCTTGGTCCAGCATAGCTCTCCACTCTCACCTTGAGTTTCTGCCCCGGCCGGAACGTCACCACGCGGCGGGCGGAGATCGGGATCTCCTCGCCGGTCTTGGGGTTGCGTCCCGGGCGCTGGTTCTTCTGCCGCAGGTCGAAATTGCCGAACCCCGACAGCTTCACCTGCTCGCCCTTTTCCAGCGCTTCGCGGACCACCTCGAAATAGGCGTCCACGAATTCTTTCGCCTCACGCTTGTTGAGGCCCACCTCGAGAAAGAGGCGCTCGGCCATCTCCGCCTTGGTCAGCGCCATGTCATCCTCGCCATCTTGCCTTGCATGAAGTCTCCAACGCAGCAAACGCCTCGCGCACGAAGCGGTCTGCGTCGTCGTCAGTAAGCGTGCGTGAAGCGTCCTGCAAAATCAAGCCCATAGCGAGACTCTTTCGGCCAGTCTCGACGCCTTTGCCGGCGTAGCGGTCGAACAGGCGCAGCTCCGCCAGCGCCCCGCCGACGGCTGCGCGGACGCTCTGCTCGACCTGCGCCCAGCTCACTTCCTCGGGCAGGTCCACGGCGATATCGCGACGCACCGAAGGGAAACGCGGCACGGCGGCGGCCTTGGGCAGGCGGCGGGCGAGCAGCGGTTCCAGGGCCAGTTCCAGCACGTGCACGTCCGGCCCCAGGTCCAGCGCCTTGGCCAGCTGCGGATGCAGCGCGCCGAGGTAGCCGACGGTCTGGCCGTCGCGCGCCACGCGGGCGCCGCGGCCCGGATGCAGCCAGCCCGGCAGGCCGTCGGCATGCACCGACCAGCGCTGCGGCTCGCCGCCCCAGGCCACGATGGCGTCGAGTTCGCCCTTGAGATCGTGGAAATCCAGCGGCCGGCTCGCCTCGCCCCACTGCTCCGCGCGGGCGGAGCCGCAGGCGGCGATGGCCAGGCTGGGCGTCTCCACCGGCGGATCGCCGGCGGCGAACACGCGCGCCACTTCGAACAGGCGCACCCGCTCCTGCTGGCGCGCGCGGTTGTGGCGCAGCGCTTCGACCAGGCCCGGCAGCAGCGAGGGGCGCATCACCGCAAGGTCCGCCGAGAGCGGATTGGCCAGCGGCACCAGCCGCTCCGTCATGCCCCAGCGCTGCAGCACGTCGCTGCCGATGAAGGAGAGGTTGACCGCCTCGTAGTAATCGCGCGCCGCCAGCTGCTCGCGCAGGGCCAGCTCGCCCAGCCGCGCTTCCGGCTCGACCGCCAGGGTCAGCGCGCCAGCGGGCGTATGGGTCGGGATGTTTTCGTAGCCGTGGATGCGCGCGACCTCTTCGATCAGGTCCTCTTCGCGCTCGATGTCGAAACGGCGGCTGGGCGCGGTGACGCGCCAGCCGTCGGCCTGCGGCTCCACCTGCATGCCGAGCGCGGTGAAGATGCGGGCGACTTCGTCGTCGGCCACGGCCAGCCCGAGCACCCGCCCCAGCCGGGCGCGGCGCAGCAGGATCGGCTCCGGCGCGCGCAGATGTTCCGGCAAGGTGACGTCGATCAGTGGCCCGGCCACGCCGCCGGCGATGTCGAGAATCAACCGGGTCGCGTACTCGACCGCGACGCCCGGCAACTGCGGATCGACGCCGCGCTCGAAACGATGCCCGGCATCCGTATGCATGCCCAGCTTGCGGCTGCGGCCGATGATCGCCGAGGGAATCCAGTGCGCCGCCTCGAGGAACACGCTGCGGGTCGCCTCCGTGACGCGCGTGTCCTGGCCACCCATGATGCCGCCGAGCGCCACCGCCCGCGCGGCCCTGCCGCCGCGGCTGTCGGACACCACCAGGAAATCGTCGTCCAGCTCGACCGTGCGGCCATCCAGCAGGGCCAGCGGCTCACCCGCGCGCGCCGGGCGCACCACGATCTCGCCTTCCAGCTTGGCCTTGTCGAACGCATGCATCGGCTGGCCGAGTTCCAGCATGACGTACTGCGTGACATCCACCAGGAAGCTGATCGGACGCAGGCCGCTGCGGCGCAGCCGCTCGGCCATCCACACCGGGGTCGGGACCGACGCGTCCACGTTATCGATGACGCGCCCGGCGAAACGCGGAACGCGCTCGCCCGCCTCGAGCGCGACCTTCATCGCGGCATCGCTCTGGGCCGGCACGGGCCTGGCATCGAGTTCGATCACCCCTCCGTTCAGCGCGGCCGCCACATCGAAGGCGATGCCGCGCACGCTGAAGCAGTCGGCGCGGTTGGGCGTGAGCTTGATCTCGATGGTGGCGTCCGGCAGGCCCAGATAGGCAGCCAGCGGCGTGCCCACCGGCGCATCGGCGGGAAGCTCGAGCAGGCCCGACGCGTCCGGATCGATGCCCAGCTCCTTGGCCGAGCACAGCATGCCGAACGACTCCACCCCGCGCAGCTTCGCTGCCTTGATCGCGATGCCGCCGGGCAGCTGTGCGCCGACCATCGCCAGCGGGGCGACCAGACCGGCGCGCGCATTCGGCGCGCCACAGACGATCTGGACGACGCCGTTGCCCGTATCGACCTCGCACACCTGCAGGCGGTCGGCCTCGGGATGTTTCTGCGCGCTGACGATGCGCGCGACGATCACGCCGTCCAGCGATTCACCCAGCGCGGCGACGTCCTCGACTTCCAGGCCGATCGCCGTCAGCGTCGCCGCGAGCTCGTCGCGCGACGCGTTCGTCGGCACATGGTGGCGCAACCAGTTTTCCGAAAATTTCATGCGTATCGGTTCCCGCGGCGATTAGGCGAATTGCTTGAGGAAGCGCAGATCGTTCTCGAAGAACGCGCGCAGGTCGGACACGCCGTAGCGCAGCATGGCGAAGCGTTCCACGCCCAGGCCGAAGGCGAAGCCGGTATAGCGCTCCGGGTCGATGCCGCAGTTCTTCAGCACGTTCGGATGCACCATGCCGCAGCCCAGCACTTCCAGCCAGCGGGTGGAGCCGTCCTCGGCGTCCCAGCGGATGTCCACTTCGGCCGAGGGCTCGGTGAAGGGGAAGTAGCTGGGGCGGAAGCGCATCTCGAAGTCGCGCTCGAAGAAGGCGCGGATGAATTCGGCCAGGGTGCCTTTCAGGTCGGCGAAGCTGGAGGTCTCGTCGACCAGCAGGCCTTCGATCTGATGGAACATCGGCGAATGGGTCTGGTCCGAATCGCTGCGGTAGACCTTGCCCGGCGCGATCACGCGGATCGGCGGCTGGCGCCCCTGCATCGAACGGATCTGCACCGGCGAGGTATGCGTGCGCAGCAGGCGCCCGTCGCCGAAATAGAAGGTGTCGTGCATGGCGCGCGCCGGATGGTGCGGCGGGAAGTTCAGCGCCTCGAAGTTGTGCCAGTCGTCCTCGATCTCCGGACCGTCGGCACGCTGGTAGCCCAGCCGGCCGAAGATCGCCGAGATGCGCTCCAGCGCACGGGTGATCGGATGGATGCCGCCGCGCTCGCCGTCGCGGCCCGGCAGGGTGATGTCGAGCTTCTCGGAGGCGAGGCGGCGGTCCAGCTCGGCCTGCTCCAGCACCTGCTTGCGCGCGCCGAGGGCGTCGGCGAGGCGCTCCTTGATGCGGTTGACCTCGGCGCCGCGCGCCTTCTTTTCTTCCGGCGGCAGCGCGCCCAGCGTCTTCAGCGCGGCGGTGACGATGCCGCTCTTGCCCAGCAGGCCCACGCGCAGCGCTTCGAGCGCATCGAGCGTGTCGGCGGCTGCGATCTCGGCCTGGGCTTGCGCGGCCCGGGTGTCCAGGTCGTCCATCGGTGCGGTTCCTGTGTTCGGCAGGGACAAACGAAAACGGGGAGGAGGCGTTAAGGCCTCCTCCCCGCGGATGTTCGCTCTTCATGGAAGAGTGCGGCCATGGATGGCCGCTCCTTGATCTTCGCGATCAAGGATGAGCGCACAAATTATGCCGCCAGACTGGCCTTCGCTTTTTCCGCGATGGCACCAAAAGCCTTGATGTCGTGCACGGCGATGTCCGCCAGGACCTTGCGGTCGACGGTGATGCCGGCCTTGCTCAGGCCATTGATCAGGCGGCTGTAGGACAGGCCGAACTGACGGGCGGCAGCGTTGATACGCACGATCCACAGGGCGCGGAACTGGCGCTTCTTCTGCTTGCGGCCGATATAGGCGTACTGACCGGCCTTGATGACGGCCTGGTTAGCTACGCGGAAGACCTTGCGGCGGGCGTTGTAGTAGCCCTTCGCGCGGCCGATGATCTTCTTGTGACGACGACGGGCGGTAACGCCACGCTTTACACGAGCCATGGTTCAGTCCTCCGCCTTAGACGTACGGCAACATGCGAGCGACGGCCTTCGTGTCGCAAGCTTTGACGTGATTGGTGGCGCGCAGGTTGCGCTTACGCTTGGTCGACTTCTTGGTCAGGATGTGCGACTTGAAGGCGTGACCGGCCTTGAACTTGCCGGAAGCGGTCTTGCGAAAACGCTTCGCCGCCGCCCGGTTGGTCTTGATCTTGGGCATGGAATGCTCCGTATCTCGGTTTCTGACTGATCTGGCGGCAACCCGGGGGCTGCGCTTTCCGTCCTGCCACGATCGGTTCACGACCCGTCCCGGTGGGTCGAACCGGCGATTGTACGGGGATCGGGGGCGGTTTGCCAGTGGTGCGGTGCAGCGGGTTCCGGCCCCCGGCCGGGCCGGGAAACGCAAACGGCGGCCCAGGGCCGCCGCTGCGGGAGATCGGACCGTGGCTTACTTCTTCTTCGGGCCGATCATCATGACCATCTGGCGGCCTTCCAGGCGGGGGAAGGACTCCACCACGCCGTTCTCGCCGACGTCTTCCTGGATCTTCTTGGCCAGGTTCTGGCCCAGGTCCTGGTGCGACATCTCGCGGCCGCGGAAGCGGATGGTGACCTTGACCTTGTCGCCCTCCTCCAGGAACCGAAGCATGTTGCGCAGCTTGATCTGGTAGTCGCCCACGTCCGTGACCGGACGGAACTTCACTTCCTTGATCTCGACCTGCTTCTGCTTCTTCTTGGCCGCCTGGGCCTTCTTCTGGGCTTCGAACTTGAACTTGCCGTAATCCATGATGCGGCAGACCGGCGGGTCGCCGTTGGGCTGGATTTCGACCAGGTCCATCCCGGCCTCTTCAGCCAAGCGCAAGGCCTCGTCACGCGTGAGGATGCCCAGCTGCTCCGAATCCGCACCGATCACGCGTACGCGCGGGACGCGGATCTCATGGTTGCGGCGATTGCCCTTATTGTCGGTGGTAGCGATACCACTATCCTCCAGAAGAATTGTCGATTGGCCGGGCGGCGGTCAGCGCCGCGTCTCGGCCTCCAGGCGCTCGATGAAGGCGGCCAGCGGCATGCTGCCCAGGTCTTCACCGGCACGGGTACGCACGGAAACAGCCCCCGATTCCTTCTCACGGTCACCGACCACGAGCAGGTACGGGACCTTTTGCAACGTATGTTCGCGGATTTTATAACCGACCTTTTCGTTGCGCAAATCCGCCTTGACTCTGAAACCTTTCTCGACAAGGGCTTGCGTGATTTCGCGCACGTAGTCGGCCTGGGCGTCGGTGATGCTGAACACCTGGGCCTGGACCGGGGCCAGCCAGGGCGGCAGGTGGCCGGCGTGGTGCTCGATCAGGATGCCGATGAAGCGCTCCATCGAGCCCACGATGGCCCGGTGCAGCATCACCGGGTGCCGGCGCTGGCTGTGCTCGTCCACGTACTCGGCGCCCAGGCGCTCGGGCATCATGAAATCGACCTGCATGGTGCCGACCTGCCAGCCGCGGCCGATCGAGTCCTTCATGTGGTACTCGATCTTGGGGCCATAGAAGGCGCCCTCGCCCGGCAGCTCCTGCCACTCCACGCCGGCCGCGCGCAGGGCCGCGCGCAGGGCGTCCTCGGCGCGGTCCCATACGGCGTCGGTGCCGATGCGCTTGTCCGGGCGCAGGGCGATCTTGAGCGCGATGTCCTCGAAGCCGAAGTCCCCGTACACCTTCATCGCCTGCTGGTGGAAGGCCGTGACCTCGGATTCGATCTGATCTTCCGTGCAGAAGATGTGGCCGTCGTCCTGGGTGAAGGCGCGCACGCGCATGATCCCGTGCAGCGCGCCGGAGGGCTCGTTGCGGTGGCAGCCGCCGAATTCGCCGTAGCGCACCGGCAGGTCGCGGTAGCTGTGCAGGCTGGTGTTGAAGATCTGCACGTGGCCCGGGCAGTTCATCGGCTTCAGCGCGTAGGTGCGCTTCTCCGACTCGGTGAAGAACATGTTTTCCTGGTAGTTGTCCCAGTGGCCGGACTTCTTCCACAGGCTCACGTCCATGATCTGCGGGCCGCGCACTTCCTGGTAGCCGCTGGAGCGGTACACGCCGCGCACGTACTGCTCCACCGCCTGCCAGATGGCCCAGCCGTTCGGGTGCCAGAACACCATGCCGGGCGCTTCTTCCTGCTGGTGGAACAGGTCCAGCGCCTTGCCGATCTTGCGGTGGTCGCGCTTCTCGGCTTCTTCCAGCTGGTGCAGGTAGGCCTTCAGGTCCTTGTCGTTGAGCCAGGACGTGCCGTACACGCGGGTCAGCATCGCGTTGTTGGAATCGCCGCGCCAATAGGCGCCGGCCACCTTCATCAGCTTGAACGCGCGCAGCTTGCCGGTGTTGGGCACGTGCGGGCCGCGGCACAGGTCGGTGAATTCGCCCTGCGTGTACAGCGAGAGTTCCTCATTGGCGGGAATGCTCTCGATGATCTCGGCCTTGTATTCCTCGCCGATGCCGCGGAAGAACGACACCGCGTCGTCGCGCGACTTCACGCTGCGCGTCACCGGCAGCGCTTCCTGCACGATCTTGTGCATTTCCTCTTCGATCTTCGCCAGGTCGTCCGGCGTGAAGGGCCGCTCGTAGGCGAAGTCGTAATAGAAGCCGTTGTCGATCACGGGGCCGATGGTGACCTGCGCGCCGGGATACAGGCGCTGCACGGCCTGGGCCAGCAGGTGGGCGGTGGAGTGGCGCAGGATGTCCAGCGCCTCGGGGCTTTTCTCGGTGACGATCTCGAGGCGGGCGTCATGCTCGATCGGGAAGCTGGCGTCGACCAGCTTGCCGTCCACCTTGCCGGCCAGGGTGGCCTTGGCCAGGCCGGCGCCGATGGAGGCAGCCACGTCCTGCACCGTGACGGGGTGGTCGAAGGGGCGCTTGCTGCCGTCGGGTAGCGTGATTTCGATCATGGGAAACACCTGTGCAGTGCCCGATCAACGGGCGTGCTTTATTTGAAGAGTCCGGCCATGGATGGCCGGTTTTGCCTTTGCCCGCCCGGACGGCGGGCAAAAATAAAGAGCGCCACGGCGCCCTTTGTGGATTCACAAGGCGTGGCGGGATTCAGAGTTGGCGCTGGGTAGTTGCCATGTCGCACGCTCGGCCGGCACTTTTGGCGCGGGCCACCTTGGTTTCCGTTCGATAGGAAGGACGAAACGCTAGTTTAGCGCCGTTCCTGTGTCAATTCAGCGCCGATAGAATTTGTGGGCATCTTTTTCAGAGTAAAGCCCCATGCGCATCCTGGTCACCGGCACCGCCGGCTTCGTCGGCTCCGCCCTCGCCGAGCGCCTGCTCGCCCGCGGCGACGAGGTGTACGGCATCGACAACCACAACGACTACTACGACCCGGCCCTGAAGGAAGCCCGCCTGGCCCGCTTCGCCGCGCATCCGGGCTACACGCACCTGCGCGCCGACCTGGCCGACGGCGAGGCCATCGAGCAGGCCTTCGCCAGCTTCCAGCCGCAGCGCGTGGTGAATCTGGCCGCGCAGGCCGGCGTACGCTATTCGCTGAAGAACCCGCAGTCGTACGTGCGCAGCAACCTGGTCGGCTTCACCCACATCCTGGAGGCCTGCCGGCATCACGGCGTGGAACACCTGGTCTACGCCTCGTCCAGCTCGGTCTACGGCGCCAACCGCAAGCTGCCATTCTCGGTGGAAGACCCGGTCGACCATCCGGTCAGCCTGTATGCGGCCAGCAAGAAAGCCAACGAGCTGATGGCGCACACCTACAGCCACCTGTTCGGCCTGCCCACCACCGGCCTGCGCTTCTTCACCGTGTACGGCCCCTGGGGCCGGCCGGACATGTCGCCGATGCTCTTCGCCGACCGCATCAGCCGCGGCGAGCCGATCGACGTGTTCAACTTCGGCAACCACAGCCGCGACTTCACCTATATCGACGACATCGTCGAAGGCGTGATCCGCACGCTGGATCACGTCGCCCGGCCCGACCCGGCCTATGACGCGGAGCAGCCGAATCCCGGCAGTTCCTCAGCGCCGTATCGCGTCTACAACATCGGCAACGACCAGCCCGTGCAGCTGCTGCGCTTTATCGAGCTGATGGAACAGCATCTCGGCCGCAGCGTGGAAAAACGCCTGCTGCCGATGCAACCGGGCGACGTGCCGGACACCTGGGCGGATGTCTCCGCGCTGCGCCGCGACGTGGGCTATGCGCCGAGCACAACGATCGAGGAAGGCGTGCGCCGCTTCGTCGCGTGGTACCGCCAATACCACGGGCTCGCCTGAGCCCGCGGCATCGGCGCGATATCAGAACGGCTTGGCGATCACCAGGAAGATGATCAGCAGCAGCACCAGCACCGGCAGCTCGTTCATGATGCGCAGGGTGCGCGCGCCGGGCAGCGCGCCGCCCTCGGCGCTGCGCTTCACCAGCCGGCCATTCCATACGTAATAAGCCAGCAGCAGCAGCACCAGCGTCAGCTTGGCCTCCAGCCAGTGAGCCGCGCCGAAGTTCGGCAGCGTGCCTGGAAGCAGCCGCCAGCCCTGCCACAGCGTGGCGCCGAACAGCAGCGCCATGCCGAACATGCTGTGCCCGAAGCGGTACAGCCGCAGCCCCATCAGTTCCAGCCGGGCTTTTATCGCCGGCTCGCTGCCGGCCTCGGCGATGTTCACCAGGATCCGCGGCAGATAGAAGATCGAGGCCACCCAGGCCATCACGAACAGCAGGTGCAGGCTCTTGATCCACAGATAGGTCATGGCGATTCGCTCGGCGGGGGCAACCGCGCGATGGTACGTCGATCCATGCCGGCCGTCAGTGCGTGCGGCTGCAAGTCACATCGTTCGCAGGTCGATCGCCCGCGGGCGCGGCGTCGAGCACCGGCTCCACTGCGCCCGGGGCAATCACCCGGACCATAATCAGCCGTCCGCTGGCGCCGCTGCGCACGCGCACCAACCCGTCGCCCTTCTCCATCGCCGTATCAACGATTTCCGGGCAGGACGCCGGGCCGCTCAGGCGATCAGCCATAGCGTGGGCGTGATCGCCACCAGGCGGATTTTCTCGCCGTCCGCCAGGGCTACCGAAGCGGAACCGGAAATGCTGTCGCCTAGCGCGGCATAGACGACGATCGCCGTGCCGGCATGATTCCAGATGACCCATTCCTCTCCAACCCGGCCGGCATTGGCCGGAAGCGCCACGCCTGCATTGGCTTCGCCCGCCGCGATGAAACTGTAGGGCGTGGCGAGAGCCAGCGCCGTCGCCTGATCGGTGCCCGCGGCAACCAGCGCATAGCCCGCCTCCTGGCGAACCGACGGCGCCTGGATCGGCTGGCGGTACCGCCACAATCCATTGGCCGTGTCCTGGTCCAGCTGCAACGCGGGCGCGGTGGCGCCACCGCCCTGGTTCTGGTTGATCAGATACATGCCTGCACCGGCCATATCGTTGGGCCCGACCACGGTCGACGGCGAATTGACCGCGATGCCGAAACCACCCTCGGCCGTACTGCCGATGGCGCGGTTGTCCTGCACCTTCGAACGGGCTCCATAGACCTGGATATAGGCGGTTGAACCGATCGCGCTGGCCAGGATCGTATTGTCCGTGACATCCGCGGTATCGCCGTAGCCGAAATCATCGAGGCCAACGAGGATGGGCGCCGTGGCGGCCGGCATGCGCGACAAGGTGTTGCCGCGAATCTCCACCACCGTTGAACGCAGCACGACGATGCCGCCCCAGGTGGCGCCCCGCGGAACGCCAAAAACGCCTTCGGCCTGGTCGATCAGATTGTTGGTGATCTTGATATGCGTGCAGCTGGAGCTTTCGTTGAGCGGCGCCACATAGATTCCGCCCGCGGGGCAGTTGAAGAATCGGCAGCCGTCGATCAGCAGGCTGTCCGCCACCAGCCCAAGCGTCACGTGGGTGTCCGTGGCGTTGAAATTGACGCCCGCATTGACGTCGTAGCCCGTGCAGTTGAGGACCGAAATACGCTTCGAGCCCTCCCAGAAATCGTAGGCGCAGTTGCTGATCGCCTGGCACCAGCCATCCCGCACGATCACGTCGCAGCAACCCATGTTCGAGACCACGTCCGCCATATTCGTGCAGTACGAACCGATGACCTGCAGGTTGCCGAACATGCGCGCACCGATGAAATGGCCATCCCACGCGAAAGGAGGCGTGCATCGCGGGTTGATGAAGGTGGCGTGCCTGTCGGTGATGGCGTCGGCCTGCCAATTGACGTTCATGAAAATGGCATAGCCCCAATTCCGGCCGTGAAGCCGCAAGCGCTGGAACCAGTCCAGCGGCACGGGAACGATGGAAGCGCCGTGATCGAACTCGATCACGATGTCGCCGGGATAAAACAGCGTTTTCGAAACCAGGCAAGTCCCCACGAAACGCAGGCGTGAAGTGCCGGAGGCCAGGGCGCGGTTGATCGCTTCGGTGTCGTCGTGTTTGCCGTCGCAGACCGCGCCGAAGTCCTTGATGGTGACGACGTCGCCCAGTTTGTCCTGGACCGTGCGTGCCTTCGCGTCGGGCAGCGCCGTTTGGTGGCCCACGAGCGCCGATCCGCCCGCTGCCGCCAGATCGTCCTGAAGCGACTTGCCGATACTCATGGCGATACCCCTGTCCTATGTTTTATGGGCGGAGGAGGCCCGCCTCGCGGACGGCCTGCCATGGCGCGGCCACACCGAAACCGGCGGGATTCGCCGGACAGTCTTGCGGATGAACCGTGATGGCGAGGTCTGCCGGGCCCGGCACGCGGGCAAAGAAAAAGCCGGAACCCCAGGAGAGCCAAGCTCTTGAGAATTCCGGCTTTTGAAGATGGTGGGCGGTACAAGGATCGAACTTGTGACCCCTTCCATGTCAAGGAAGTGCTCTACCGCTGAGCTAACCGCCCACAGCCGCACCGCAGGACGGCGCGAGCCGCGTAGCATACACGAGCCGCCGGACAGCCACAACTGCCGCCCCCCCGTCCACCGGGGACTCAGCGCAAAGCCTTCTCGCGCAGCTGGTGGATCTGGTCGCGCAGGCGGGCGGCGTCCTCGAACTCCAGGTTCTCGGCGTGCTTGTACATCTGCGCCTCCAGCTTCTTGATCATGGCGCTGGCCTGGTCGGCGCTGAGCGCCTTGTAGTCCGCGCCCTGCTCCGCCACCGCGGCGGCCTTCGCGCCCTTGGCGCCGCGGCCGCGGGTGGGCACGGCGCTGCGCGCGCCTTCCATGATGTCGGCGATGCGGCGCACCACCGACTGCGGCACGATGCCGTGTTCCTCGTTGTAGGCCACCTGCTTTTCGCGGCGGCGCGCCGTCTCGTCCATCGCCACCTGCATGGAGCGGGTGATGTTGTCGGCGTAGAGGATGGCCTTGCCGCGCACGTTGCGCGCGGCGCGGCCGATGGTCTGGATCAGCGAGCCGCTGGAACGCAGGAAGCCTTCCTTGTCGGCGTCCAGGATCGCCACCAGCGACACCTCCGGCATGTCCAGGCCTTCGCGCAGCAGATTGATGCCGACCAGCACATCGAACTCACCCAGGCGCAGGTCGCGGATGATTTCCACGCGCTCCACCGTTTCGATGTCCGAATGCAGGTAGCGCACCTTGATCTTGTGCTCGCTCAGGTATTCGGTGAGGTTCTCGGCCATGCGCTTGGTCAGCGTGGTGACCAGCACGCGGTCGCCCATCGCCACGCGCTCGTGGATCTGGCTCAGCAGGTCGTCCACCTGGGTGCGCACCGGACGCACTTCCACTTCCGGGTCGATCAGGCCGGTCGGACGCACCACCAGCTCCACCACCGAGTCGTCGGACTTCTCCAGCTCGTACTTGCCGGGCGTGGCCGACACATAGATGGTGCGCGGCGCGCGGCGCTCCCATTCCTCGAAGCGCAAGGGACGGTTGTCCATCGCCGAGGGCAGGCGGAAACCGAATTCCACCAGGGTTTCCTTACGCGAGCGGTCGCCTTTGTACATGGCGCCGAGCTGCGGGATGGTCACGTGCGATTCGTCGACCACCAGCAGCGCATCCGCCGGCAGGTAATCGAACAAAGTCGGCGGCGGCTCGCCGGGGCCGCGGCGGGTGAGATGGCGCGAGTAGTTCTCGATGCCCTGGCAGTAGCCGACCTCGGCCATCATCTCCAGGTCGAAGCGCGTGCGCTGGTCCAGGCGCTGCGCCTCGACCAGCTTGTTTTCCTTGTACAGGTATTCCAGGCGGTCCTTCAGCTCGACCTTGATGGTCTCGATCGCGTTGAGCACGCTCTCGCGCGTGCTGGCGTAATGCGTACGCGGATAGACCGTGTAGCGCGGCACCTTGCGGATGGTCTCGCCGGTGAGCGGATCGAACAGCGAGAGGTTTTCCACCTCGCCGTCGAACAGCTCGATGCGCAGCGCCTCGGTTTCCGATTCGGCCGGGAACACATCGATGATCTCGCCGCGCACGCGGTAGGTGCCGCGGCGCAGCTCCAGCTCGTTGCGGGTGTACTGCAGCTCGGTCAGCTGGCGGATCAGCGCGCGCTGCTCGATGCGCTCGCCGCGCGCCAGGATCAGCCGCAGCGAGAGGTAATCCTCCGGATCGCCCAGGCCGTAGATCGCCGACACGGTGGCGACGATCAGCGAGTCCTTGCGCGACAGCAGCGCCTTGGTCGCGGCCAGGCGCATCTGCTCGATATGGTCGTTGATCGAGGCGTCCTTCTCGATGAAGGTGTCGGACGCGACCACGTAGGCTTCCGGCTGGTAGTAATCGTAGTAGCTGACGAAGTACTCCACCGCGTTGTGCGGGAAGAACTCCTTGAACTCGCCATACAGCTGCGCGGCGAGCGTCTTGTTGTGCGCCATGACGATGGTCGGGCGCTGCACCTGCTGGATCACATTGGCGATGGTGAAGGTCTTGCCGGAGCCGGTCACGCCCAGCAGGGTCTGCGCGGCGAGACCCGCATCGAAGCCTTCCACCAGGCGCTGGATGGCCTGGGGCTGGTCGCCGGCGGGCTGATAGGGGGAGACGAGTTCGAAACGGTCGGTCATGGAAGTCACATGCGGTCGTTTCCGGACATTTTAAATTGCTCCTGCTGACAGGGTTTGTCAGCAGGTTCTGACAGGATGCGGCGTGAAGGGCCGGCAGGCAGGTGCCGGGCGTCGGCCTAGCATGGGCCTTGGTTTCCAGGGAGTTCCAAGCATGCCAGGGCTGCCGCCACGCCATCTGCCGCCGCG
This sequence comes from Dyella marensis, assembly GCF_049532885.1. Classification (NCBI taxonomy): domain Bacteria; kingdom Pseudomonadati; phylum Pseudomonadota; class Gammaproteobacteria; order Lysobacterales; family Rhodanobacteraceae; genus Dyella; species Dyella marensis. The sequence goes on along the minus strand of NZ_CP064029.1, from coordinate 1,162,887 downwards.
GGGAGTGACGCTGATCGAGCAATTGTTCGTGCTTGCGGTCGCCGCCGTCCTGGCCTGCATCGGCCTGCCTTCGCTGCGGCGCCTGCAGGCCAACACCGAATTGCGCAGTGCCCAGACCGGGCTGATCGCCCTGCTCAACCACACCCGGGCGCTGGCCGTGCAGACCGGCCGGGTCGCGCTCGCCTGCCCCACCCGCGACGGCGACCGCTGCAGCGACGAAGCGGGCTGGGATGGAGGCTGGCTGATCGGCCTGCGCGGAGACCGGCCGGGCCAGCTCGAAGGGCCGCCGAAAGTCCGCCGCGCCAGCCCTTCCAGCCAGCTGAGCATCCGCAGCCCGCAAGGCCGCCGCAGCGTGCAGTTCCAGGCCGATGGTTCGGCGGGCGGCAGCAATATCACCTTGCTGATCTGCCATCGCGGTATCGACGGCCGGGCGTTGAGCGTGAAGGTGTCGAATGCGGGGCGTGTGCGTGGCGGCAAGGCCACGCCGGCGCAATTGCACCAGTGCGCGGGCGCATAAAGCCAGCGGCTATGATGCGGCTTTACTTGGACGAAGGAAGGTCATGAACCTCTCGCATCGCACCTGGTTGGCCGCAGCCCTGACCGCAAGTCTGGCTGGCTGCCATCACGGCCCCACGGCACCGTCCGCCGATGGCGGCACGCTCAAGGAAGGGCTGACCGTCTACGCCAGGCACGCAACCATTGGATGCAAAGCGAAGGAGGACCTGGAGACAGCGGCGGGCTTTGCCAAGCAAGGCGACAAGGCCGGGTTCTTCAACTACATCAACGGACGCTGCGCCGCTTTCGACAAGCCCGAGGCGGTGAAGATCGCCCGCATCGAGCAGGGCACGAGCGAGCAGCTGGTGCTGGTGAAGGGGCTCGATGAGCCTTCCGATCCTTCTCAGCCGAGCGAGCTCTGGATGCGCAACACGTCGTTGACGGTGAACAAGCAAGTCCAGCCTTAGGACCAGCCGGGCGATCTTCGCCGGCGGGCTTGCGGCGATCCGGATGCAAAAGGACTTGCCACGAGGCAAGTCCTTTTGTCCGGCGACCGATGGCAGCGTACGGCCACCGTGCCCGCCCGAAGCAGCCCGCGCTACTTGCCGCGGGTCAACGGCAGCACACTCTCGCGCAGCACCTTGTACTCGGCGTCCACCACTTCCTGGTTCGGATCGTGCCCGGAATGCTCCAGCAAGACCCAGCCCTTGTGCGGCGCGGTGATCGACTCGTAATACCGACGCGCCATCTCCGGCGGCGCCAGCAGATCGTGCGCGCCTTCGATGAAGTAAACCGGGATGGCGAAGTCCGTGCCCAGCTTGGGCAGGTCGACCTGCGACAGCATGCCGTCGCCGTGCATGCCGACAAAGTTGAGGAAGGAATAGTCCTCGCCGGCTTCGTAATCCGCTTCCGCCTTGGGCGTGGTGTAGGCAGGCGCGCGATGCCAACTGTCCGGTGGCGGCAGCGTGACCTTCGCCTCGTACTTGCGGATGATCCGCCGCACCTTTCCGAAGCTGCGCGGATCGGTCCACGGAGGCGTTCCGACTTGTTCGAGTACGGCCAGTGATTCCTTGTCGTTCGCGCTGGTCGCCAATGCAAGGAGCTTCTTGTAGCTCTCGCCCTGGGTTTCCACGGAATTGACGACCTGCGACGTGCCCACGTAGGCGTAGAACAATTCCGGATGCGCCTTGGCCATATGCACGGCGAGGATCGAACCCCACGAACTGCCCCACAGAATGACCTTCCGCTTGCCGTAGCGCTTGGCCAGATAAGCGGCCAGCTCGTTGCCATCCTCGGCCATGCGCTCGATGCTGAGCTTCTCATCCGGCGCCGGAGGACTGCGCCCAAAGGTCATGCCGGAACCGCGCTGGTCCCACTGCACGACGATGAAGTCGCGCTGCCCGGCACCGTAGACGCTGTCGGAAATGCCGCTGAGCGGATTGCCGGGGCCGCCACTGATGAAGAGCAGCACGGGACTGGCGCAGCTATCGCCCTTCGCCGTCACCCACTGCTCGATGCCGCCGATGACGACGAAGCCTTCGTCGTCGACCTTGGCCGGCTTGCCCTGGCACGAAGGCGAAAGGCTCACCTTCTGCTGCGAGCCCTTGCCCGCCACCTCGGCACAACCCGCCTGCGGCACCCACGCCAACACCGCCAGCCCCAGGGCCAGCACACTCCACTTCGTCATCGTCTACTTCCCCTGTAATGGCTGATGTGCCAGCTCAGCGGGAATATACCGTGCGGCGCAAGGCACGCGCGGCGCACCGGGGCATCAGCGCGAGCCAAGCTAGAGCTTGTTTGGATCTATCGATCGCAGACAAAAACAAAGGGCCGCGATTGCTCGCGGCCCTTTGCGGTATATGGCGCCCGATGTTGGACTCGAACCAACGACCCCCTGATTAACAGTCAAGTGCTCTAACCGGCTGAGCTAATCGGGCGGGGTGAGTCGCGTAGTTTGAAGTCAGCTGTCCGGGCTGTCAAGCCTGACAGCCCGGGGCTGGAAACTTCCTGCTCAGTGGGAGAGCACGCGATAGCACGGCACGTAGGCCGCGCCGCCAGGCAGCTTCATGCGGTGCTGCACGACGAAGGCCTGCAGCAGTTCGTCCAGGGCGCGCATGATGTCGGCTTCGCCGTCGATGTCGAAGGGGCCGTGCTGTTCGATCGCGCGCACGCCCTCCTCCTTCACGTTGCCGGCGACGATGCCCGAGAAGGCGCGGCGCAGGTCGGCGGCCAGTTCGTGGCGCGGGCGGTCGCGGTGGATGGCCAGGCCGCGCATCGCCTCGTGGGTGGGGCGGAACGGGATCTGGAACGAGTACGGGATGCTCAGCGCCCAGTTGAAGAAGAACGCGTCCTTGTTGTCCAGGCGGTGGTTACGCACCTTGTCGATGCCGCGCACCATGGCGTGCGCCACGGCGGCAGGGTTGTCGACGATGATCTGGTAGTGCTGCGCCACGCTGTCGCCCAGGGTGAGGCGGAGGAACTTGTCGATCTGCTCGAAATACGCAGCCGACTGGCGCGGGCCGGTGAACACCAGCGGGAACGGAATGCCGGCGTTGTCCGGATGCAGCAGGATGCCCAGCAGGTAGAGGATTTCCTCCGCCGTGCCCACGCCGCCCGGGAACACGATGATGCCGTGGCCGATGCGGACGAAGGCCTCCAGGCGCTTCTCGATGTCCGGCATGATCACCAGGTTGTTGACGATCGGGTTCGGCGATTCGGCCGCGATGATGCCCGGCTCGGTCACGCCGATATAGCGGTTGCCGCGGCGGCGCTGCTTGGCATGCGCGATGGCGGCTCCCTTCATCGGGCCCTTCATGGCACCCGGGCCGCAGCCGGTGCAGATGTCCAGGCCGCGCAGGCCGAGCTGGTAGCCCACCTGCTTGGTGTATTCGTACTCGTCGCGCGAGATCGAATGGCCGCCCCAGCACACCACCAGGTTCGGGTCGATCTGCGGCTTGAGGATGCGCGCGTTGCGCAGGATCTCGAACACCGCGTGGGTGATGCCGACGGTGTCGTCCAGGTCGAAGCCGCCCTGCTCCAGCTGGGTGGACACGTAGACGATGTCGCGCACCACGGCCACCAGCAGCTCGTTGATGCCGCGGATGATCTGCCCGTCCACGAAGGCCTGCGCGGGCGCGTGCTGCAGCTCGATCTTGATGCCGCGGTCCTGCTGCAGCACCTGGATGTCGAAATCGGGGAACTGCTCGAACATCGAGCGCGGGTCGTCGCTGATGTTGCCCGAGGTCAGCACCGCCAGCGCGCAGCGGCGCAGCAGTGCGTGCATGCCCGAACCGCTGGCGTCGCGCAGGCGCGCCACCTCGTTGCGGGACAGGATGTCCAGGCCGCCGGCGGGCGAAATGCGCGCGCTGACGGTGGCCTGCTTGCCGGACTTGCCGGCGTGAACGTCGTTCATCGAATCTCCTTCGGCCGCGGAACCGCGGCTACACACCGCCCAAGCTGGGGCGGCCGGCTAGCTTGGCCCCGGCGAACCGGGCCGGTCAACCTCCCCCCATAAAAAAACCGGCGCCCCGAGGGACGCCGGTTTTCTGTCTGCAACGAGCAGCTTGGCTTGAAACGTCCGGCTTAGAACGTGTAGCGCAGGCTGAGCATGGCGGACCAGCGCGAGGCCGGGTTGACCTTGGTCGCGCTGTTGTCGGTGGAGCTGTCGTAGATCGTCTTCTGGCCCGGCTGGTAGTTGCCGTTCGGGTCGGTCGGCAGGGTGTAGATGTACTTGCCGGTGGCCTTGTCGACGCCCGCGAAGTTCGCCAGCGTGCGGGTGTAGGGGAAGCCGACGTAGTTCTGCTGGCCCCACTTGTCGTTCACCAGGTTCAGGACGTTGTAGATGTCCAGGCGGATCTCGCCCTTGTTGCCCTTGAAGATGCCCGGCACTTCCTGGCTGAAGCTCAGGTCGAGCTGGTTGACCCAGGCCGACTTGGCGGCGTTGCGGCCGGCGATCTTGCCCTGGTGGTCGCGCAGGTAGTCGTCGCTCTTGATGAACGCGTAGAACTGCTGCTCCAGCTTCGCGGCCTGGGCCGGGGTCGGCGCCGAGATGATCACCTGGCCCGGGTTCGGGATGAAGACCAGGTCGCTGCGCGAGTAGGAGTCGCCATTGGCGTCGTTGCCGAACACCCAGCTGTAGGGCACGCCCTTGTGGCCGTCGTAGAACAGGCTGACGGTGGTGGCGTAGTTGCCGAAGAAGTTGTGCGACCAGGCCACCGAAGCATTCACGCGCAGCGGCACGTTGGTGTTCGAGGTCGAGGCGACGTCTTCGTTCGGGTTGGTCCAGGCGCTGTTGCTGAAGTTCGAGGTGGCCTGGCTGGAGGTGCCCGGGTTCACTTCGGTGGCGTGCGAGCCGGTGACGCTCAGGCTGGCGGCCCAGCTGTCGGAGAACGGCTTGCTCAGCGACAGGGTCAGCGACTCGGCCTTGCCCTTGCTGGTGTTGGTCAGGTAGGTCACGCCCTGGGCGAAGCGGGCGTCGGAACGGATGCGCGAGTTGTTGACGATCGCGCCGCCGGTCACCGTGCCGTTCGGGTTGGTGCCGCAGTTGGCGCCGGTACCGCCGCCGACCGACTGCGCACCGCCGATGCAGCCGTAGTACGTGAAGCGGCCATCCGGCAGCACGCCCGACGGGGCACCGATGTTGAGGTTCTGGTACAGGATGCCGTTACGCGTCTCCAGGCGCTGGTATTCCGCGGTGGCGATCACGCCCCACCACGGCAGCTCGCGGTCGATCGCCAGCGAAGCCTTCCACACGCTCGGCAGCTGGAAGTTCGGATCGATCGAGTCCACCGCCATCTGCGGGGTGACGCCGGCGCCCGAGGTGTTCTGCTGCAGCGGGTTGGAGCTGAACGGCGGGCACGGCACGTTGTTGTTGTTGCCGAAGCGGCACAGGCCCGAGGTCTGGCGGTCGTACTGGTAGGTGACGATGTTGATGCCGTTGTTCTGGTACGGGTTCGTCATCCACACGGTCGGCGGGCTGGACTGGAACAGGCCCACGCCGCCACGCAGCTGGGTCTTCAGCTCGGTGTCGAAGGTGTAGTTGAACGAGAAGCGCGGCTGCACCAGGGTGCTGCCATTGATGGTGCCGGCATTGCTGAAGCCGAAGCGCTGCTGGAACGTGGCGTTGTACAGCGGCTTGTCGTCGGTCATGTAGTGATTGACGCGGAAGCCGTACTGCACCGACAGGTTGTTGTTGACCTGCCAGGTGTCCTGCAGGAACACGTCGCGCTCGCGCAGTTCCCACTTCGCCGCGATGCCGTTGATGTCGTAGCCCGGCGCCGGCTGGTACAGGCTGTAGCTGGAGTACAGGCCCTGCTCGATCGCCGGGATGCTGTTGAAGGTGTACGCGCCGAACTCGGTGCGGCCGAACAGGTTGTAGATGCGGTTGCGGCTGTAGTCGATGCCGCCCTTCACCGTGTGGTCGCCCAGGTACAGCGTGCCGGCCCAGAAGCCGCCCAGGTTCTTCACCTTGGCCGCGTTGTAGTGGCTGAACTGGTCTTCGCCCAGGTTCACCGTCGGGGCGGAGGTGCTGGTGACGTTGCTCGCGCGCACCGTGATCTGCGGCTGCTGGGTCGACACCGTGCGGTGCAGGTAGAAGTCGCTGTACGAGAGCTTGGTCTCGGACGAGAAGATGTCGCTCCAGTCATCGAAGAACTGCAGCGTGTAGTTCTTGTTGTCGGTGGCGACGTTGTACCAGTAGCTGCTCAGGCCGATCGAGTTGGTGCTGTTGCCCTGCGGGTTCGGCTTGAATTCCTTGGTGCGCTGGTAGGCGAAGCTGGCACGGTGGTGGTCCGTGATGTTCCAGTCCAGCTTGGCCAGGTAGCGCTTATCGTCCAGGGTGCCGGCATTGGCGCCGAGGCTGCCCGGGGTCAGGCCGAGGCGGGTCGCGGCATTGGTGATGCGCGCCAGGTCGCTGGGCGAGATCTTGTTGCTGGTGGAGCCGCCGGTCAGCGTGCTGTCGAGGCCGTTGGCGGCGCCCGAGCTCAGGCCGGTGACCTTTTCCTTTTCGTAGCTGGCGAAGAAGAACAGCTTGTCCTTGATGATCGGACCGCCGAAGGTCACACCCGCCTTCCAGTTGGTGTCGAACTCGGTGTAGTCGCGGTTCTTCTGCAGCCAGCCGGCCTTGCCGACCATGTCGTCGGTGTTCTTGTAGGTGTAGTACACCGAGCCGTGGAAATCGTTGGTGCCGCTCTTGGTGACGGCATTGATTTCGGCGCCGACGGAGTCGGAGGTCACGTCATAGTTGGCGGTGGAGATCGAGTATTCCTCGATGGTGTCCATCGCGATCGGCGAACCGACGGTCGGCAGGCCGCTGCCGTTCAGGCCGAAGGGGTCGCCCACGCCGAGGCCGTCGACCTTGATGCTGTTGAGGCGGGCGTTCTGGCCGTTGGCCGAGATGGCGCCGGTGACGTGGTCCACGTTCACGCGCGGATCGAGGCGGGCGATGTCGGCGATGTTGCCGCTCGGCGCCGGGGTCATCTTGAGCTGGCGCTGCGACACGTTGGTCGACAGGCCCTTGTTCTCGGAGGTGAAGAGCTGCGAACCGGCCGTGGCGGAAACGGTCACGCCCTCCAGGTTCTTGGCGGCGACGGCGGCGCCGACGGTCAGGTTCACCGCGGTGTCCTGCGACAGCTGCAGGAAGACGTTGTCCTGCTCGGTGGTCTGGCCGTCCTTGGTCACCTTGACGTCGAACGGACCGCCCACGCGCAGGCCCGAGGAGGCGTAGCGGCCATTGGCGTCGGTGGTGACGGTCTTGGTGGTGCCCGACGGCTCGTGCACGATCTGCACGGTGGCGCCGGCAACCGGCTGGCCATTGCCATCGAGCACGCGGCCGCTGATGGAGGAGGACGTGTCCTGGGCGATCGCCGGCACCGACATGGCGAGCATCGACGCGATCGCAAACGGCAGGACCTTGGCACGAATTCGGCTATTCACTGTGATTGACCCCTTGGGCGCGCAACTTAAAAAAACTGACGAGCGGAAACCAAAAATGCCGATGCCCGGCTCCAGCCAGGCAGTGATTCCACGCAGATTGGTTTCCCCGGAATGTTTTGTAGCTGTCCGAAGCTTTGCTTGGTGCTGCTTTCTTGTGGCGAGACCGCCCCGCCTGCCAACAAAGTGTTAAACGGACTTTAACGGCATTCTATGACACTTATGTAACGGTTTCACGTTCTTTTTATCTCTGCGCCGCCCCATACCACTGCAGTGGAGTGCGACACAAGTGACGATAAAACAGTTACTTGACCACGGAGGTACTTAAACCACCAGCCTTCGTCCCCTGGGGTCCGGCACGGCCGCGGCACATGACGGACCAACGAAAGCTTAAGTCAGGCTAGCAGCCTGACTTGGGCTACGGCATAAGAACTTTCCCTAGGATTTACCCAGGTAACGCGCCCGCTTGGCGGGCTTCAAGGTAGCCAGGTCCAGCATGACCAGGCCATCGACGCAGCCCGAGAAGCTCGGGTCTTCGCCGAAATCGAGGAACTGCACGCCTTCCGGCTCCACCAGGTCCACGTACTGGCGGTACAGCACCGGCAGGCTGACGCCCAGCGCATCCAGATGGTGCTTGAGCTTGCCCAGGCCGGCGGCCGGATCCAGGCCTTCCAGCGCAGCGCGCACCAGGTCGATCACCGCCGGCGAAATCACGAACGGCTGGCGCGCGGCGGCCAGGCCGGTCACGCCGAAATAATGCTGGTGCGCCGCGGCGATCCACTCGCGCGCTTCGCGCGGCAGGCTCACCGACATGCTGACCGGACCGAACAGGTAGCGCAGGTCCGCGTGGCGCTGCAGGTACAGGCCGATGCCCTGCCACAGCTGGTCCAGCGCACGCGAACGCCAGTAAGCCGGCGCGATGAAGCTGCGGCCCAGCTCCAGGCCCTGTGCCAGGCGCGATTCCAGCGCCGGCGAATAATTGAACAGGCTGGAGGTGTAGAGGCCCTTCATGCCGCGCTCGGCAATGATCTTGCCGCCGTGGCCGAAGCGGTACGAGCCGACGATGCGCAGCGCCTTCGGATCCCACAGCACCAGGTGCTCGTAGTGCGGGTCGTAGACGTCCAGGTCGCGCCGCGCGCCGGTGCCCTCGCCGACCCGGCGGAAGGTGAGCTCGCGCAGGCGGCCGATCTCGCGCAGCGCCGCGCTGTCGGTGGCGCCCTGCAGCAGCAGCACCTGCTTGCCGTCGTTGAGGTCGGCGAGTTTTTCGGCGCGCGCGGCGAGATCCGCCACCACGCGCTCGGTCGGTTCCGGATGCGCGATCGGCGCCTGCCCGCCGAAGATCAGCCCGCGATGGCGGCCCACGCGGTACACGTGGCGGCGCATCAGCTTGGCGGCGCGCTGGGTCGAGCCCTCGCTGCGCTGTTCGAGCTCGTCCGCGCTCACCAGGGCGCCGACGCTGAAGCCGATGCGGCGCTTGATCGGCGCCACCGCTTCGCGCGGCAGCATCGCGGTGCTCAGCGGCTTGGCCAGCATGGACAGGCCATAGAACATGGTGGAATTGCGCGCGGCGACGTGGATCGGCAGCACCGGCGTCTTGCTGCGGAAGGCCAGGCGCGCGAAACCGTCGGACCAGCGCCCGTCGCGCACGCCGTCCGGGCGCATCCGCGAGACTTCGCCGGCCGGGAACACGATCAGCGCTTCGCCGCGGTCCATCGCGCGGAAAATTTCGCGCATGCGCGATGCCGCGCCCTTGCCGAACACGTCGACGTGCAGCATCAGGCGATTGAGCTGCGGGATCGATGCCAGCCAGTCGTTGCCGAGGATCTTGACGTCGCTGCGCACCGAACCGACCAAGTGCAGCAGGGTCAGCGCATCGACCATGCCCAGCGGATGATTGGCCACCACCAGCACGCCACCCTCGACCGGGATGTTCTCGCGCTCGCGCGGATTGACGTAGTAGTTCGCCCCCAGCACTTCCAGCGACTTCTCCACGAAGTCGAAACCCTCGGCTTCGCCGATGGCCGTGAGGACACGATTGAAACCGCCTTCATCGGCGAGGCGGCCCAGCAGGCCCGCCGCCGAACGCAGCAGACCGGGATGCTGAGCCAGCCATGGCAGACGTTCAGTGAGGGTCTGTTCGACGCTTAGCATGATCGTCTCCTTAACGACTTCGCCCATGCTCGCCGCGGATTATGACAGCAAGGTGATCCCGGGAGGGCAAGCCGTTCGGCACGGGTATTTATATCGAGGGAATCGTACCGAGCAAATCTGCCCGGATCGTTTCAAACGGCGAGATGCAGATACGCCGCCAGCCCGCCCAGGAACATCTGCACCGACAGCGCGATCAGCAGCATGCCCATCACCCGCTCCAGCGCGGTGAGCACGCTCTCGCCGAGCCAGCGGAACAGATAAGTGGAGCACAGCAGGATGACCGCGGTCGCCAGCCAGGCGCCGAGCAGCGCGATCGCCCAGTCGGCGGTGCGGCCGGGCTGCGTATTGGTGAGCAGCAGCAGCGCCGCCATCGCCGACGGGCCGGCCACGCCGGGGATCGCCATCGGCACGATGAAGGGTTCGCCTTCGCCGGACTTGCCGAAGATGCCGCCGCCGTCCGCCGGCGGAAACACCATGCGGATGCCGATCAGGAACAGCACGATGCCGCCGGCGATGCTGATCGATTCCTGCCGCAGCTGCAGCAGCTTGAGCAGATGCTGGCCGCCGATCAGGAAACCCAGCAGCACGCCCAGCGCGATCAGCAGCTCGCGCACCATCACGCGGCGCCGGCGCTTGGGCGCCACATCCTTGAGCAGGCTGAGGAAGATCGGGATATTGCCCAGCGGATCCATGATCAGGAACAGCAGGATCGCCGCCGACAGCGTGGTCATCTGCGTTTCCATTTCAGCTCCCCTGTACTGCGCGCATGCGTTCAATCATGGCGCAGGTCGAGCATGCCGCCGCGCGCCGCCGCGCCCTGCGGGCTGAGCAGATAGACCGCCGCTTCCGCGGTGGCATCCGGCAGCGGCAGCTTGCTGGTGTCTTCGCCGAAATACGCCTGGCGGCGCAGCGCGGTGCGCATCGGCGCCGGCAGCAGCGCGTGCGCGCGCAGCGGCGTGTGCTCGGTTTCCTGGTGCAGGATCTCGACGAAGCGCTCGGTCGCGGCCTTCGACACGCCGTACGCGCCCCAGTGCGCCTTGCGCACCAGCTCGGGGTTGTCCAGCACGAACACCACGGCGCTGTCGGACGCGGCGGTGAGCAGCGGCATGCAGGCCTGGGTCAGCGCGAACGGCGCGGACACATTCACGTGCAGCGCGCGCAGCCATTCGTCCGGCTTGTGCATGCCGATGGGCGTAAGGCCGTCGAAACTGGCGGCGGCATGCACGATGCCGTCGAGGCGGCCGAAGTCGCGTTCGAGGCCGTCGGCGACGGCCTGGTAGTCGTTCGGCGTGGCGGCTTCGAGGTCCAGTGGATGGATCACCGGCTCGGGCAACTGCGCGGCCACCATCGCGTCGTAGAGCTGTTCGAGCTGGCGCTTGCGCCGGCCGGTAAGCACCACGGTGGCGCCCGCGCGCGCCGCGGCATGCGCCACCGCGCTGCCCAGGCCGCCGTAGGCGCCGGTGACCAGGATCACGCGATGCGCCAGCGAACCCGGCTGCACCGACCAGCCGGCAGGAAGGCGAACACTGGCCAGCGTCATGCCTGCGACGCCCCGCTGACGTCGAGCACCATGCGCGCCAGCTCGCCGGAGGCCTTGAGGTCTTCGACGATGTCGCAGCCGCCGATCAGCTCGCCCTGGATGAACAGCTGCGGGAACGTGGGCCAGTTGGCGTAGTGCGGCAGCGCGGCGCGCACTTCCGGATCGGCCAGCACGTTGACGGCATGCACCTCGGCGCCCGCCTCCTTCAACGCCTGCGCGGCGCGGCTGGAGAAGCCGCACATCGGGAACTGCGGCGTGCCCTTCATGAAGAGCACGATGGGGTGCTCGGCGAGCACGGCCTTGATTCGCTCGTTAACGTCCATAGCTCGGGGATTCATCATTACAATGCGGCAAGATCGGTAGTGTATCAGTCGCGCACCGGCCCGCCGTCCCGCGGCGCCCGCCGCGACTTTCCTTAGCCAACCGCCCAGGAGCCTCCCATGGCGTTCGAACTCCCCCCCCTGCCCTACGAAAAGAATGCGCTCGAGCCGCACATCTCCGCCGAGACGCTGGAGTACCACTACGGCAAGCACCACCAGGCCTACGTGACCAACCTCAACAACCTGATCAAGGGCACGGAGTTCGAGAACGCCTCGCTGGAAGACATCATCAAGAAGTCGTCCGGCGGCGTGTTCAACAATGCCGCCCAGGTGTGGAACCACACCTTCTACTGGAACAGCCTCAGCCCCAAGGGCGGCAACGAGCCCAGCGGCAAGCTGGCCGACGCCATCAACAAGGCCTTCGGCTCGTTCGAGAAGTTCAAGGAGGAGTTCTCCAAGTCGGCGGTCGGCAACTTCGGTTCCGGCTGGACCTGGCTGGTGCAGCGTCCGGACGGCTCGCTCGGCATCGTCAACACCTCCAATGCCGCCACGCCGATCACCGGCAGCGACAAGCCGCTGCTGACCTGCGACGTGTGGGAACACGCCTACTACGTGGACTACCGCAACGCCCGCCCGAAGTACGTGGAAGCGTTCTGGAACCTGGTGAACTGGGACTTCGCGGCCAAGAACCTGGCCTGATCCTTCCAGGGTCCGCATAAAAAAACGGAGCCGGCGACGGCTCCGTTTTTTTGTGGTGCCTGCCGCGCGGCCGGTCAGCCCAGCATGCGCACCGCGGGCTCCGCCTGCGCGTCGCGCTCCAGCGCGCCGGCCAGGTCGGCCAGCCGCTGCGCCATCGACTGCGCATCCGTCGCGCACACCGTTGCATGCCCCACCTTGCGGCCCGGGCGCGGCTGCTTGCCGTAGTCGTGCCAGTGCCCGTCGACCGCGCGCAGCACCGGCGCGGCATCGGGCAGCTCGCCGATCCAGTTGAACATCGCCGACAGGCCGCGCGCGCCGGTGTCGCCCAGCGGCAGGCCGAGCACGGCGCGCACGTGGTTCTCGAACTGGCTGGTGATGGCGCCTTCGATGGTCCAGTGGCCGGAGTTGTGCACGCGCGGCGCCATCTCGTTGCCGAGCAGCTGGCCGTCCTTGACGAACAGTTCCAGCGCGAACACGCCCACGTATTCCAGCCGCTCGGCCAGCGTGCGGGCCAGCGCGGTGGCGCGCCGCTGCAGGCCGCCGACGGCGGGCGCCGGGGCCAGGCTGAGCGAGAGCACGCCGTCGGTGTGCCAGTTCTGGGTCAGCGGCCAGGTGCGGAAATCGCCGTCGCGGCCACGCACTGCCACCACCGAGAGCTCGCGCTCGAACGGCACGAAGGCTTCCAGGATCAGGCCATGCGCGGCGGCCTGCGCGCCCAGCGCGGCCCAGGCCGCGTCGGCGTCGGCCGTGCTGCGCAGGCGGAACTGGCCCTTGCCGTCGTAGCCGAGGCGGCGCGTCTTGAGGATGGCCGGCGCGCCGACCGTGGCCAGGGCGCGATCGAGATCGGCGCGAGTGTCGACCGCCATGAAGGCCGGCGTGTCCAGGCCGCACTCGCGGAACAGGGTCTTCTCGGCCAGCCGGTCCTGCGCCACCGCCAGCGCGCGCGGGGCGGGAAACACCGCCACGCGCTCGGCCAGCCAGTGCGCGGTTTCGGCCGGCACGTTCTCGAAATCGAAGGTGACCACGTCGACCTGGCGCGCGAAGCCTTCCAGCGCGGCGTAGTCGGTCCAGTCCGCCGCCAGCAGCGGCGCGACCTGGGCGGCGCAGGCGTCGGGCGCGCTGTCCACCACCAGGGTCTTCACGCCCAGCGGCGCCGCCGCCAGGGCCAGCATGCGCGCCAGCTGGCCGCCGCCGAGGATGCCCAGCACGGGTTGGCGGCGCGCGCTCATTGGCGGGGGTCCGGGTTGTCCAGCACGGTCTGCGTCTGGCGGGCGCGGAAGGCGTCCAGCGCGGCCGCGAGTTCCGCGTCGTGCAGCGCCAGCACGGATGCGGCGAGCAGCCCGGCATTGGTGGCGCCGGCGCGGCCGATGGCCAGGGTGCCGACCGGGATGCCGGCCGGCATCTGCGCGATGGAAAGCAGGGAGTCCATGCCGTTCAAGGCCTTGGACTGCACCGGCACGCCCAGCACCGGCAGCCGCGTCTTGGCCGCGAGCATGCCCGGCAGATGGGCGGCGCCGCCGGCGCCGGCGATGATCACCTGGATGCCGCGGCCCGGGGCCTCTTCGGCGTACTGGAACAGCAGGTCCGGCGTGCGGTGCGCGGAGACCACGCGCACTTCGTGCGGCACGCCCAGCTCGGTCAGCACGCTGGCCGCATGCTCCATGGTTTCCCAGTCGGAACGGGAGCCCATCACTACGCCCACCAGCGGCGCCTTGCCTGTCGAAGTCATGGTCCGGCCATCCAAAAGGGGCTATTGTACGGGCCTTTCCGCGTCACCACACGACTCCCTACATGGACAAGCGCCTGCTCGACATCCTCTGCTGTCCGGTCAGCAAGACCCCGGTGCGGCCGCTCGGCAAAAGCGAGCTGGACGCCCTCAACGCCGCCATCGCCCAGGGCCAGGTCGACAACGTGGCGGGCGCCCGGGTGGAGGCCTCCCTGCAGGAAGGCCTGATCACGGTCGACCGCAAGGTCATCTACCGCATCGACGAAGGCATCCCCGTGATGCTGCCCGAGGAGGGCATCGGCACCACCCAGCTGCGGGATTTCCCCGCGGCGGCCTGAGCCAGGCCGGATGGTGGGTTGCGGGACGGCGGCAATGTCCCCAGATGCGAACCTGAGCATGACATGACAGTGATCTTTCGCGTATCGTTTCCGGTCATGCGGTCGGCGTAGCCGCCTCGGAACGACGGCAGCACATCACACAGGGGTGTGGCGATGAACAACGCCAGTGAGCCATCGAACATCGTCAGTCTCAGTCAGCGCCTGGATCCTTCCAGCGAGCGCGGCGGTGCCCTGTTGAATACGGTCCGCGACATCGCCTCGCGCCGCCTGCAGCTGCTGGTCAACGGCATGTTCGAGCATGTCGACGACGCCCTGTTCGACCTGGCCGAGAAAGCCGAGAACAACGCCGCCCAGATGCACTACTTCGACGGCATGCGCGAAGTGCGCAAGCGCCGTCCCGCGGTGGAGCGCGCCTTCCTGGCCGCGGTCACCCGCGCCATCGCCGATTTCGCCACCCAGCAGCGCGCCAACGCCAACCCCGCCGCCGGCGTGCCGCTGCCGATCGGCTCGGTCGAGCTGACCCTGGTCGCCGACAACGAGCTGGAAGAATCGCTCGCCATCACCAGCATGATCGGCAAGAACGAGACGCGCCTGACCCGCGACTTATACGCGGTAAACCAGCGCCTGTCGGTCATCTACGGCGGCATCCGCGTCGAGGATGCGAACAACCCGGTCGCCCCGGCCTCGCTCACCCAGGCCTTCCGCCTGGCGATGCGCGAGCTGTCGGCGGAAATGCGCGTCAAGCTGATCATCTTCAAGCTGTTCGACCGCTACGTGCTGGCCGCGCTCGACGAGCTTTACCAGGAAATCAACACCGAGCTGGTGCGCGCCGGCGTGCTGCCGCAGCTGCGCCACGAAGTGCAGCGCAGCGGCGGTGCGGCGGCTCCGTCCGGCGTCGCCGCGGCCGCGGCAGCCCAGGGCGCCGCGCAGATCGGCGACGTGCCGCTGGCCGACGACGCCACCTCCACCGAGTTGCTGCAGACCCTGCGCACGCTGTTCAGCGCCCGCCGCGGCGGCATGCCGGAAAACCTCCCGGTCGGCGGCCCGCTGCAGGTGCCCACGGTCAACGAACTGATCGGCGCGCTCAGCGTGCTGCAGAGCCAGGCCGCCACCGTGGGCAGCCCGCTGCCGCTGCGCGGCGGTACGTCCACCACGGCGGTGATGCAGGAAGTCGCCCACCTCAAGGAACAGCTGCTCACGCAGATCGGCTCCTTGCGCGGCGAGCGTCCCGGCCAGGTCGCCACCATGGACGAGGACACCATCGACCTCGTCGGCATGCTGTTCGAGTTCATCCTCGAGGACCGCAACCTGCCCGCCGAGATGCAGGTGCTGCTGGCGCGCCTGCAGATCCCGTACCTGAAGGCCGCGATCCTCGACCGCCGGCTGTTCGCCCATCGCCAGCATCCGGCCCGCCGCCTGCTGGACAGCCTGGCCGACGTCGCCAAGGGCTGGTCGCCCGAGTCCGATCGCGACCACCGCCTGCACGACAAGGTCAAGACCATCGTCGATGCCCTGCTGCAGGAGTTCGACGACGACCTGACCATCTTCGACCGGCTCAACCTCGACCTGCAGGATTTCCAGGACCAGAGCCGCCGCCGCTCCGAACTGGCCGAGCAGCGCGTGGCCGAGTCCACCCGCGGCCGCGAGAAGCTGGAGCAGGCGCGCCGCCGCGCCGCCAAGGAAATCCTCACGCGCATCGGCGACCATTCGCTGCCGCCGCTGATCCACGGCATCCTGTCGCGCGCCTGGGCCAACTACATGGTGCTGACGATCCTGCGCCAGGGCGAGGAATCCTCGGAGTTCCGCGACTCGCTGCGTTTCGTCAACGACTTCATCGCCAGCACGCGCCCCGCGCGTTCGCTGGACGACCGCCGCATCCTGCGCCAGATGCTGCCCGGCATCGAGCGTTCGCTGCGCCGCGGCCTGGCCAACGTGGCCTTCCAGGAAAGCGACATCGAGCGCCTGCTGGCCCAGTTGCACACCTACTACCGCCACCAGCTCGGCGAGTCGATCCCGGCGGCCGAGGTGCAGGCGGCGGAAGAATCCGCGGCGCTGCCGATCCCGGACAACATCCAGCCGATCACCGAGACCGAAGCCGCGCTGCAGGCCGAGGAAACCGTGCCCGAAGCGGAAGAAGACACGCCGGAACTGCGCATGGTGCACGAGCTGAAGCCGGGCATCTGGCTGGAGTTCGCCACCGAAGGCGACACCATCGAGCGCGCCAAGCTGTCCTGGGTCAGCCCGATGAGCGGCCGCTATCTGTTCGTCAACCGGCGCGGCCTGAAAGTGGCCGACTACGCACCGTACGAACTGGCCCGCGAGATCATCGCCGGCCGTGCGCGCGTGCTCGAATCCACCGCGCTGTTCGATCGCGCGCTCGACGCCATCGTGGGCCGCCTCAGCCAACCGGCCACCGCGGCGCCCTGATAACATCGGGCTGATCACATCAGCCTGATGATATCGGCATGCCCTCATCCCCTTCGCTAGTCCCGCCGCCGGCCGAACTCGTGCTGGCCGATGTCGAACGCGCCTTTGCCGAAGACATCGGCAGCGGCGACGCCACCGCGCAACTGCTGCCCGCCGACGCGAACGCGAAGGCCACGCTCACCTGCCGCGAAGACGCGGTGATCGCCGGCACCGCATGGTTCGACGCCTGCTTCAGGCACCTCGACCCGTCCGTGCGCATCGACTGGCAAGCCAGCGACGGCACGCGCGTGGCGCCGGGCTCGGTGATCTGCCGGCTCGAAGGCAAGGCGCGCGCGCTGGTGAGCGCGGAGCGCTCGGCGCTCAACTTCCTGCAGCTGCTTTCCGGCACGGCCACGGCCACCGCCACCTACGTGCAAGCGGTCGCCGGCACCCGGGTGCGCGTGCTGGATACGCGCAAGACCGTGCCCGGCCTGCGCATCGCGCAGAAATATGCGGTGCGCTGCGGCGGCGGCCATAACCATCGCGTGGGGCTGTACGACGCGATCCTGGTCAAGGAAAACCACATCATCGCCGCGGGCGGCATCGCCCAGGCGGTGGAAGCGGCGCGGCGGCTGCATCCTAAGCTGCTGCTCGAAGTGGAAGTGGAGAACCTGGACGAACTGCAGCAGGCGATCGACGCCGGCGTCGACCGCATCATGATCGACAACTTCACCCCGCCGCTGATGCGCGAAGCCGTGGCCATCGCCGCCGGCCGTGTGCCGCTGGAGATCTCCGGCAACGTGGACCTCGCCACCATCCGCACCTATGCGGAAACCGGCGTGGATTTCATTTCGGTGGGTGCGCTGACCAAGCACGTGCGCGCCGTCGACCTGTCGCTGCGCCTGCAGCTGGACTAAGCCTGCAGGCGTGGCGCGCCAGGCGCCACGCTTTCCCACCCAAGTGGACCTTGCGGGCGGCCCCAGCCGACCACACACTGGCGTGCATGGGCCGATTCGACGACATGTTCCTGCTGCTGCTCCTGGCAAGCATCATCGTGGCATGGCTGAAACTCAGCCGCCTGCGCGAGATCGCCACGGCCGAAGCGCGCCGCCAGTGCGAGCGCCACGGGCTGCAGCTGCTGGACGAAACCGTGGGGCTGCGCAGCGTCCGCCTGCGCAAGCTCAATGGCATGCGCGTGTTCGAACGCTGCTATGCGTTCGAGGTGAGCATCGACGGCGACGACCGCGAACCCGGCCGCCTGTGGATGGCGCTGGGCCGGCTGACCGGCCTGAGCCTGCCGACCATCGAGACGCGCATCCCCGAGCATGACGGCGACGCGCCGGAGACGGACAACGTCGTGCCTCTGCGTCCACGCCTGGACGGCAGGAAGTCAGGCGATACCCGGCTGCATTGATCGATCGGGCGTGGCGGCGGCTGTCGCCGCCACGGCTCACGTCAGCGGCTCATTTCACGACACGCAGGAACGGCGCACCCTTGCGGGGTTTCTCGCCAGTATCCGGACCGCTATCCGGCGGCGGCGTGTCGTCCGACGGCGGTTCCGGCGGCGGCTGGTCGCCGCCTTCGTCGGCGGGAAACATCATGCCCTGCCCGTTCTCCTGCGCGTACAGCGCCAGCACGGCGTGCACCGGGATCAGGATGGAATGGCTCACGCCGGAGAAGCGCGCCTGGAAACTGATCCACTCGTTGCCGAGATCCAGGTTGGCGACGGCGCGCATCGCCAGGTTCAGCACCACCTGCCCGTTCTTGACCACCTGCGGCGGCACGCGCACGCCTTCGCGCGCGGCGTCGACGAGGATGTAGGGGGTGAGGTTGTTGTCGGTGATCCAATCGTAGATCGCCCGCAACAGGTACGGGCGATTGGAACTCATCGGTACATGCGGATCGTTACTGCTCATCGATCTTTACTGCTCTTCTTTGATCTTCAAGGCCGCATGGCCTTTTCGTCGGTGGTCATACTGCGCGCAAAGCCCTGGCTATGGAATAGGCGTTCGCCGTAGTCCAGGATCGGCTTGCCTTCGCGGCCCAGGTCCACGCCCAGCCAGGGCAGCCGCCACACCACCGGCGCCACCAGGCAATCGGCCAGGCTCATTTCCGGGTTGAGGAAGAACTTGGATGCCTTGAACAGCGGCAGCGAGGCCAGCAGGTGTTCGCGCAGCCGCTTGCGCGCGGCGTCGGCAGGGCGGCCGCCGGCGCGGATGGTGTCCACTTCGGGCAGCCAGTCCAGCTCGATGCGCAGCGAAGCCAGGCGCAGGCGCGCGCGCGACAGCGGATCGATCGGCATCAAGGGCGGATGGGGATAGCGCTCGTCCAGGTACTCGCAGATGACCGAGGTGCCATAGAGCGTGAGGTCGCGGTCGACCAGGGTGGGCGTGGAAGCGTAGGGGTTGAGGTCGAGCAGATCCTCCGGCGGCTTGCCGGGATCGACGATCACTCTTTCGTAGCTGACGCCCTTGGCCGCGAGCACCAGGCGGGTGCGGTGGCACTGGATGTCATCCGCGGTCGAGTACAAGGCCAGTACGGATCGCGAACGTGCGCTTTGAACCATGCGCGGTCTCCCCATCGACTAAGCGCATGCGGCGGCCTAGGCCGCCGCATGCTGGGCCAAGGAGCGACGTCTCAGTGGACGTCCTTCCAGTATTCCTTCTTCAGCGCATACGCCAGCAGGGTGAACCCGGCCAGGAACAGCAGCACCCAGATGCCGTAGTGCTGGCGCTGCAGGGCCGCCGGCTCCGCGGCGTATTCCAGGAAGGTGGTGAGGTCGCGCGTGGCCTGCTGGTATTCGGCCGGGCTCAGCTTGCCCGGGCGCGAGAGCTCCAGCTTCTCGACCGCTTCCTCACCGTCGACCTTGTGCATCACCGCGGTCTGCAGGCCCTGCAGTTCCCACAGCGGATTGGGCATGGAGGCGTTCGGGAACACCGTGTTGTTCCAGCCCACCGGACGGGTCGGGTCCAGGTAGAAGGAGTTGAGGTAGCCGTACACCCAGTCGGCGCCCTTGGCGCGCACTTCCAGCGAGAGATCCGGCGGCGCCTTGCCGAAGAAGGTGGCGGCCGAATCCTCCGGCATGTGCGAGATCACCGGATCGCCGAACTTCGCGCCGGTCATGTTGAGGTTGCCCATCACGTCCTGCTCGCTCAGGCCCAGGTCCTGGGCGATGCGCGAGTAGCGCACGAACTTCAGCGAGTGGCAGCCGACGCAGTAGTTGAAGAACAGCTTGGCGCCGCGCTGCAGCGCCGCCTGGTCGTGCACGTTGGTGCCGGCCGAGGGCAGGCCGCCCTCTTCCGAGGCCATGGCCGAGGTGGTGCTGCCCAGCAGGAGGCCGGCGGCAAGGGCGATCGACGAGAGAGTGCGCATCATCAGGGATTGCCGCTTAGTCATGGTCATACACCACCCGCTCCGGGACCGGCTTGGTCTTTTCGCGGCCGCCGCGCGTGTAGACCCACATGAACACGAAGAAGCCGAAGTAGACGATGGTCCACAGGCGGCCGAACGAGTTCTCCCAGAACGTCACGTCGACATTGCCGAACCAGGCCGGGATCACCTCGGCCACCACGCCCGCGCCCACCGCGCCCAGCGCGATGAAGGACAGCACGAACAGGCCCAGCGCCACCTTGAAGCCGGTGCCGCGGTAGCGGATCGAGCGCACCTTGCCGGCATCGATCCACGGCAGCAGGAACAGCAGCACGATCGCGCCGAACATGCCCAGCACGCCCCAGATGGCGGTGCTGAACAGCGACGGGATCATGCGCAGGATCGCGTAGAAGGGCGTGAAGTACCACACCGGCTTGATGTGGGTCGGCGTCACCAGGTTGTTCGCCGGCACGAAGTTGTCGTGCTCGAGGAACCAGCCGCCGAAGGTCGGCGCGAAGAAGATGATGAAGGCCGCGATGATCAGGAAGAAGCCCACGCCGACCAGATCCTTCACCGTGTAGTACGGATGGAAGGGAATGGCGTCGGCCGGCTTGTTCGCGTCCCAGCGGTTGCCCTTCGGGCCGTGCTTGACGTCGACGCCGTCCGGATTGTTGGAGCCCACCTCGTGCAGCGCGGCCAGGTGCAGCACCACCAGCAGCAGCAGCACCAGCGGCAGCGCGATCACGTGCAGCGCGAAGAAGCGGTTGAGCGTGGCGTCGGCCGGCAGGTAGTCGCCCATGATCCACTCCACCAGGGAGTTGCCGACCACGGGGATGGTGCCGAACAGCGAGATGATCACCTTGGCGCCCCAGAACGACATGTTGCCCCACGGCAGCACGTAGCCCATGAAGGCCTCGGCCATCAGCACCAGGAAGATCAGCATGCCCAGCAGCCACACCAGCTCGCGCGGCTTCTGGTACGAGCCGTACATCAGGCCGCGGAACATGTGCAGGAACACCACCACGAAGAACAGCGAGGCGCCGGTGGAGTGCATGTAGCGGATCAGCCAGCCCCATTCCACGTCGCGCATGATGTACTCGACCGAGGCGAAGGCTTCCGCCGCGCTGGTCTTGTAGTTCATGGTGAGGAAGATGCCGGTGACGATCTGGTTGACCAGCACCAGCAGGGCGAGCGAACCGAAGTAGTACCAAAGATTGAAATTCTTCGGCGCGTAGTACTCGGTCATGTGCTTGCGATAGGTCGGCGCCAGATTCGGCGCGCGCTCATTGACCCAATCGCCGATGCGCGAGAACACAGTAGCCATCAGCCGGCCTCCTTCGGGTCCACGCCGATCTGGATGTGCGTGTCATCCACGAAGTGGTACGGGGGAATCAGCATGTTCTTCGGCGCCGGCACGCCGGCGTAGACGCGGCCGGCCAGGTCGTAGCGCGACTTGTGGCAGGGGCAGTAGAAGCCGCCCTTCCACTCCGGATCGAACGGCTCGGGCTTCATCACCGGGACGAAGTCGGGCACGCAGCCGAGGTGGGTGCACAGCGCCACCATCACCAGCCACTCGGGCTTGATCGAGCGGGTGCCGTTCTGCGCGTACTTGGGCTGCTGCTCGGCGGAGCTGCCGTCGGACTTGGCGTCCACCAGGCGGCCATCCTGCTTGGGCAGGGCGTCCAACTGCTCCTTGGTGCGATTGACCACGAAGACCGGAAGGCCGCGCCACGGATAAGTGACCTTCTGGCCCGCCTCGATCTTGCTGATGTCGACCGTGACGGGGGCACCGGCGGATTTGGCGCGAGCGCTCGGTTCCCACGACTTGATGAAGGGCACGGCTGCCGCGATGACTCCTACACCACCGACCACAGCCGTGGTCGCAGTGAGGAACCGTCGGCGGCCATGATCGACGACTTCGTTCGCCATCAGGCTCTCCGGTACTTATGCCATTGAGGTGCGACTTTGGGGGTCGCAAAAATCGCGTTAGTGTAGCGTCAGCCCCTGCCACGTACAATAAAACCGGACTGGCGTCGGCGTCGATCCGGGCGCGCTTTCCGTCCCCTCCTCCCGTCCACCGTCCAGCGTTTCGCCAAGGCCCTCCTCCCGCATGAAACAAGCCGTCGGCACGCTAGCCTTCATCGCCCGATTCGTCGTCCTGGGGCTGGCGGTCGCCTTCGTCATCGGCCTGGTGTGGCCCGGCGTGGGCGACCGGCTGCGTGCCGGCGTGGGCCTGCACAGCGCGCAGGCGCCGAGTTCCGGCGCGTCGGCCCCGACCATTCGCGGGCGTTCGCGCGGACCGGTCTCCTACGCCGACGCGGTGGCCAGGGCCGCGCCCTCGGTGGTCAATATCTACGCAAACAAGATGGTCACCGAGCAGGGCGTGCAGATGTACTCCGACCCGGTGCTGCAGCGCCTGTTCGGCGGCCGTCCCGCCATCTACAAGCGGCGCGAGCAGAGCCTGGGCTCGGGCGTGATCGTCAGCGGCCAGGGCTATGTGCTCACCAACAACCATGTGATCGCCAAGGCCGACGACATCCAGGTGCTGCTCTACGACGGCCGCGTGGCCAAGGCCCAGCTGGTCGGCGCGGATGCCGAGACCGACCTTGCCGTGCTGAAGATCGACGTGTCGAACCCGCCCGTCATCCCCTTCGCCGACGAGCACCCCGCGCGCACCGGCGACGTGGTGCTGGCCATCGGCAACCCGCTCGGCCTCAACCAGACCGTGACCATGGGCATCATCAGCGCGATCGGCCGCCAGCTGAGCAGCTCCAGTCCGGAAGACTTCATCCAGACCGACGCGGCGATCAACCTGGGCAACTCCGGCGGCGCGCTGGTCAATACCGACGGCGAGCTGGTCGGCATCAATACGCTGCTGATCGGCAAGGCCGCCAATGCCGAAGGCATCAGCTTCGCCATCCCCGCCAGCAGCGCGCGCAAAGTGCTGGAGCAGATCATCGACACCGGCCATGTGGTGCGCGGCTGGCTCGGCGCCGACTACAGCTTCGTGCCGGTGGCCGCCGACAGCGGCCTGCCCGCCGCGGCGCGCGGCGCGCAGGTGAGCGACGTCTATCCCGGCGGCCCCGCCGCGCAGGCCGGCATCCAGCCGCACGACATCCTGCTGCGCATCGGCAAGGACGACATCGTCGACCCGGCCGACCTGCGCCGGCGCGAGGCGGCGCTGCCGCCGGGCAGCAAAGTGGAGGTGTCGGGATTGCGCAACGGCACGCCGTTCCATACCGAAGTGACGCCGGCGCAGCGGCCGCCGCTGACGGCCACCGCCTCGCTCGACAGCTGAGCGCTCAGCCGCGTCCCGGCCCCGTGGCCTGCGCCGTGGCCACCGGCGGACGCACCACCGCGCCGTAGCGCTTGCGCAAGGTGCCCACGCGTTCCACGTAGACCTGCGTTTCCGCGTACGGCGGCACGCCGCTGTAGCGCTGCACCGCGCCGGGGCCGGCGTTGTACGCGGCGGCGGCAAGGCGTTCGTCGCCGTTGAAGTTCTTCAGCAGCAGGGAGAGATAGCGCGCGCCGCCGCGGATGTTCTGGTCCGCGTCGAAGGCGTCGCGCACGCCCATGTCGCTGGCCGTGGCCGGCATCAGCTGCATCAGGCCCTGCGCGCCCTTGAGCGACAGCGCGCGCGGGTTGTAGGCGCTTTCGGCGTGGATGATCGCGCGCAGGAAAGCCTCGTCCAGGCCGAACTCGCTGCTGGCCAGGCGGATGGTGTCCGCATAGGCGGTGAGGTTGAGCTCCACGCTGTTCCAGCGGATCGGCGAGTGCAGGTTGCAGGCCACGCAGGTGGAGATATAGGTGAACAGCATGGTCACGGCGTGCGTGCCAGGGCCGGCCGGCTTCATATTGGTGTATTCGACGGTGCCGTCCGGGCGCGTCACGCGGTACACCGCGCCGCGCAGCACGCGGTCGCCTTCGGGGGCCGCCGGCGCGGCCGCCGCCACCGTGTCGCCGGCAGTCTTCGATTCGCTGTACGTCCACTGCCCCGGCTCGCCCTTGGCCGCCGCGGACGCCGGCGGCAGCGCATGGCCCGAGGTGGCCACGTCGCCGTGCACGCCGACCAGGGAGGGCTCGGGCACCACCTTCGCCGAGGTCTGCACCGCGCCTTGCACCCAGGCCAGCGAACTCACCGGAGGGGCGGGCGTCACCGGCTTGGGCGCGGCAGCCTTCGGCCTGGCCGCGCGCGGCGCGACGTCGGCCACGGTGGCGATCTTCTGGCAGCCCTGGTAGCCCTGGACGCTGTTGCTGTAGACGGTCTCGCCCGACGAACCGGTGCAACGGTACAGCGAACCCGCCTGCACCGGCGCCAGCCACAGCAGCCCGCCCAGCAGCGCGCACGCGGCCGCGGCCCGGCTCAAGGCCGGGGCCATACGGAAAGCCCGCGAAGACGAGCCGAAGCTTTCCCCTTGTCGCTCGGCATCAGACATGGCGCGCAGTGTGCCCCCGGGCAGAACCCAAGCCAAGCGCCGGCTCGCCGTTTCGTGCGCCGCGCCAAACTCCCCGTGCGGCCTGCCCCAGGGATTCACGCAAGTCCCTGATCGCACTGGCCCTTCGCTGGCATGCCCGGCGGCGGGCGCGTAAACTGTGCGGTTCGGCGCCCAGCGCCCCTCCTTACACCGGTACCAGCGCCATGAGCGGCAAGCTTTTCATCAAGACCCACGGCTGCCAGATGAACGAGTACGACTCGGCCAAGATGGCCGACGTGCTCAAGGCATCGCATGGCCTGGAGCTGACCCAGGACGAATCCGAAGCCGACGTCATCCTGGTCAACACCTGCTCGATCCGCGAAAAGGCGCAGGAAAAGGTCTTCAGCCAGCTGGGCCGCTGGAAGGCGCACAAGCAGGGCGGCAAGCCCGTGCTGATCGGCGTGGGCGGCTGCGTCGCCTCGCAGGAAGGCGAGGCCATCATCAAGCGCGCCCCGTTCGTGGACCTGGTGTTCGGCCCTCAGACCCTGCACCGCCTGCCCGAGCTGATCGAGGCCAAGCGCGCCACCGGCAAGCCGCAGGTGGACATCAGCTTCCCCGAGATCGAGAAGTTCGACCGCCTGCCGGAACCGCGCGCCGAAGGCCCCACCGCCTTCGTCTCGATCATGGAAGGCTGCTCCAAGTACTGCTCCTACTGCGTGGTGCCCTACACCCGCGGCGAGGAGATCAGCCGCCCGTTCGACGACGTGGTAGTCGAAGTGGCCCAGCTCGCCGCGCAGGGCGTGCGCGAGGTGAACCTGCTGGGCCAGAACGTCAATGCCTACCGCGGCGCCACCCACGACGGCGGCACTGCGGACCTCGCCGTGCTGATCCACGCCATCGCGCAGATCGAAGGCATCGGCCGCATCCGCTTCACCACCTCGCATCCGCTGGAATTCTCCGACTCGCTGGTCGAGGCCTACGCCAACGTGCCGCAGCTGGCCAACTTCCTGCACCTGCCGGTGCAGGCCGGCTCCGACCGCATCCTGGCCGCCATGAAGCGCGGCTACACGGCGCTGGAGTTCAAGCAGAAGATCCGCAAGCTGCGCGCGGTGCGCCCGGACATCTGCATCTCCTCGGACTTCATCGTCGGCTTCCCCGGCGAGACCGACGAGGATTTCGACAAGACCATGAAGCTGATCGAAGACATCGGCTTCGACCAGAGCTTCTCCTTCATCTTCTCCTCGCGCCCCGGCACGCCGGCCGCCAACCTGGCCGACGACACGCCGATGGCGGTCAAGCACCAGCGCCTGGAGCGGCTGCAGGCGGCGATCAATGCCAATGCGCGGCAGATCAACCAGGCCATGGTCGGCAGCGTGCAGCGCGTGCTGGTGGAAAAGCCCAGCAAGAAGGACCCGAACGAATTCACCGGCCGCACCGAGAACATGCGCTTCGTGAACTTCCCGGGCCACGCGCGCATGATCGGCCAGTTCATCGACGTGGTGATCACCGAAGCCATGGCCAATTCGCTGCGCGGCCGCGTGCACACCGCATGACGCAGGTTGGGGTGAGCCGCAGGCGAACCCCGACATCGCGACACTCGAACGCATCGCACCGTTGGGGTTCGCCTGCGGCTCACCCCAACCTACCCTTCAATCCAGCCGCTTGCGGAACCGCAGGATCGCCGCCGTCATCATCACGGCGGTGAACGCCGCCAGCGCCGCCACCTCGCGCCACAACTCCCACAGGCCCGCCCCGCGCAGCATGATGCCGCGGATCAGCCGCAGGAAATGCGTCAGCGGCAGGATCTCCGCCAGCCACTGCGCCACCTGCGGCATGCCGGCGAACGGGAACATGAAGCCCGACAGCAGGATCGACGGCAGGAACACGAAGAAGGTCATCTGCATCGCCTGGAACTGCGATTGCGCGCGAGTGGAGATCAGCAGGCCCATGGTGAGATTGGCCAGGATCAGCAAACCCGCCGCGAGATAGACGTCCAGCAGGCTGCCGTGGATCGGCACGGTGAACAGCCAGCGCCCCAAGGCCAGGATCACCGTGACCTGCAGCAGGCCGATGCCGATATACGGCAGCACCTTGCCCACCATCAGCTCGGCGCTGGTCAGCGGCGTGGCGATCAGCAATTCCATATTGCCGCGCTCGCGTTCGCGCACGATCGCGATGCCGGTGAACAGCACCATGGTCATGGTCAGGATCACCCCGATCAGCCCCGGCACGATGTTCACCGCCGAGCGCCGCTGCGGGTTATAGAAACTGACGATGCTGATCGGCCCCGCCGCCGGCGTGCTGACCAGCGGCGCGCGCGTATCGGGCACGGAGCTGTCGACCGGCACCTGCGCCAGCTGCGCCGCGGCGCTCTGCACCACGTTGTCGCTGCCGTCGACCATGATCTGCGCCACCTGCCGGCCATCGTAGCGGCGGCGCTCGAAATCCGGCGGCAGCACCAGGCCGATGCTGATTTCGCCACGGCGCAGCATAGCCACCAATGCTTCGGGCGTATCGGCATGCGCCACCGGCGCGATCACACCGGTGGCCAGCATGTCCATCACCAGCGCGCGCGAGCCGGCGCTGTTGGCCTGGTCGACGATGCCGGCATCGAGGCCGCGCAGATTGGTATTGATCGCATAGCCGAACAGCACCAGCTGGATCACCGGAATGCCGACGATCATGGCCAGCGTGATGCGGTCGCGGCTCATCTGCCGCAGCTCCTTCAGCACGATCGCCCATAGCCGCCGCCAGCTCATGCGGCGCGCTCCTGGCCCGGACGCTGCTGGCGCGTCACCGCCACGAACACGTCTTCGAGATTCGGCTTGACCGCTTCGATGCGCGCCTGCGGATCGCGTTCGGCCAGCACCTGATGCAGGCGCGCCAGCGCTTCGTCGCCATCGGCCAGGCCTTCGCGCACGATCACGCGCAGCTCGTTGCCCACCTGGGCCACGCCGAGCACGTCCTTCGCCTCCGCCAGCGGCTGCTGCGCACGCCGCGGCTGCGCGCTGGCGACGACGAAGGTGCGGCCTTGCAGCCGGTCCGTCAGCTCCGCCGGCGTGCCGTCGGCCACCAGCACGCCGCGGTCGAGCACGGCCAGGCGGTGGCAGCGCTCGGCTTCGTCCATCAGGTGGGTGGAGACCAGCATGGTGGTGCCGGCGTCGGTCAGCTCAAAAAGCTTTTCCCAGAAATCGCGGCGCGATTCCGGATCCACCGCGCTGGTCGGCTCGTCGAGGAACAGCAGCTCCGGATCGTGGATCACCGCGCAGGCCAGCGCCAGGCGCTGTTTCTGGCCGCCGCTCATGGTGCCGGCCAGTTGTTTCTGGCGATCGCCGAAGTGGTATTGCTCGATCAGCTCGTCGATGCGCCTGGCGGTGCGCGCCTTCGGCACGCCCTGCACCGCCGCCATGAATTCCAGGTTCTCGCGCACGCCCAGGTCGTCGAACAGCGAGAACTTCTGCGTCATGTAGCCGATGCGCTTGCGCAGCGCTTCCGCTTCGCGCGGCACGCTCAAGCCGAGCACGTCGATCTCGCCGTCGCTGGGCGTAAGCAGGCCGCACAGCATGCGGATGGTGGTGGACTTGCCGGAGCCGTTCGGGCCGAGGAAACCGTAGACATGCCGCGCCGGCACTTCCAGATCGACGTGATCGACCGCGGTGAAATCGCCGAAGCGCTTGGTGAGGCCGCGCGCACGGATGGCGAACTCGCCGTTGCCGTTCCCGGTGCTCACGGCTTCGCCTCGGGATAATCGACACGTACCGGCATGCCGACCGGCAGGTCCGCCGCATCTGGCCCCAGCGTCACTTCGGCCAGATAGCTGAGGCGTGCCGCGTCCTCGCCGATCAGCGCGTAGTACGGCGTGAACTCCGGCTCGCTGCGGATCAGGCGGACCTTGCCCTGGTAGACCTTGTCGCGGCCGTCGACGTGCACGCGCACCGTGTCGCCCACGCGCATGCGTGCGCGCTGCGGTTCCTGCAGATAGATGCGTGCATACGGTGCATCGCCGGCAAGCAGTACCACCAGCGGCGCGCCCACGGGCGCCTGGTCGCCGAGCTTGTACGGCAGGCTGTCGATGCGGCCCGCACGCGGCGCCACCAATGCCAGCTTGCCCAGCAGCACCTTCTGCGCCGCGGCCTGCGCCTGCGCCGCGGCAAGCGCGGCTTCACCCTGCGCAACCTGCTCGGGACGTGTGCCGTGCAGCAGCGTGTCGAGCGAGGCCTTCGCGGCAGCGGCCTGGCCATCGGCGTTGCCCGCGGCGGCGCGTGCGCGATCGATATCGGCGGCGGCCGCGTAGTTGTCCTTCTGCAGCGGCAGCAGGCGCTGGTAGTAGGCACGTGCATCGCGGGCCTGCGCCTCGGCGGCGGCCAGGTCGGCGCGCGCCTTGGCGATGTCTTCCTGGCGCGGGCCCACGCGCAGTTCCAGCAGGTTCGCCTGCTGCTGCCGCGCCTGCGCTTCGGCCGCGGCGAGGTCGGCCTGGGTGTGGGTGGGGTCGAGTTCGAGCAGCGGCTGTCCCGCCGCTACCTGTTCGCCTTCGCGCACCTTGAGCGCCACCACGCGTTCCGCGGCGGGTGCGGGCATGCCGATGCGGTCGTATTCCAGCGTGCCCAGCGCCTGCGGCGGCGCCTTGCCGCAGGCGGCGAGCGTGCAGGCCAGCATGAGGGCGAACAGGTATCGGCTCATCGTGAAGCTCCGGACGGCGGTACGCCCAGGCCGCCTTCCAGCAGGGCCAGGGTGTGGTTGACCAGGGCCTGCTGGTCGAGATCGTCGGCCTCGAACACGCGCCGCCAGATCGGCGCACCGGCAGCGGGAAACAGCGTGAGTCCCACCAGCGACACCACCAGCAGGCGCGGGTCCAGCGCGGGATTGAGCGTGCCGGCCTGCTTCGCCGCGGCGAAGCGCTGCGCCAGCAGCCGCGGCAGGTTCGGCAGCAGGTGATGGAACAGCACCTCGCGCAGCTCGCCGCCCTCGCACAGCACCTCGCGCACCCACAGCGGCGGCAGCCAGGGATGGCTCGCCACCACCTCGCCGATGCCGCGCACGAACAGGCCGGCCAGCGCCGCCGGCTCGCTGTCCGCCTGCGCCAGGCGGTCGCGCATCGGCGCCAGCGCGGGCAGCAGGCGCTCGTCGATCACCGCCTGCTTCAACTGCTCCTTGTCGCCGAAGTAGTAATGCAGCATGGCCGGCGTCACGCCGGCCTCGGTGGCGATCGCGCGCAGCGGCGTGGCGCCGATGCCGTCGCGGGCGAACCGCGCCAGGGCGACATCGAGCAGGTGCGCGCGCAGGTCGCGGTCTTCCCTGGCGGGACGGCCGGCGGGACGGCGGGGCTTGGCGGGGGGCTTGGTTCTAGCCATGCCGCGTAA
The DNA here is from genome assembly GCF_049532885.1 of Dyella marensis. NCBI lineage: Bacteria > Pseudomonadati > Pseudomonadota > Gammaproteobacteria > Lysobacterales > Rhodanobacteraceae > Dyella > Dyella marensis. Next base: position 1,133,138 of record NZ_CP064029.1, on the reverse strand, counting down.
ATTAATTAAACAATTAATTATTGGCAAGCGCGGCCATGCCGGCCGCTTCGTCCGGGTAGCCCTGATGCCGCCCCCGCGCTAATCTCGCGCGCCTATGACTGAGCTCAATCAGCGCGACTTCGCGCTAGACCCCGAAGACAACGCCCGCCTCGCCAACCTCTGCGGTCCCTTCGACGAACACCTGCGCCAGATCGAGCTGCGCCTGGGCGTGGAAATCGACCACCGCGGCACGCTGTTCCAGGTGATCGGCGAGGACGCCGCCGCGCGCGCGGCGGAAAAAGTGCTGCGCGCGCTGTACGCCGCCACCGAGCAGGAAGCCCTCACCGGCGCGCGCATCAACCTGCACCTGGCCGAATCCGGCATCGACGCGCTCACCGCCGAAGCGGCCGAAGGCGCGCAGGAAGTGGTGATCAAGGTCAAGCGCGGCGTGATCAAGGGCCGCGGCCCGAACCAGGCGCGCTACCTGCACGCCATCACCACCCACGACATCAGCTTCGGCGTAGGCCCGGCCGGCACCGGCAAGACCTACCTGGCCGTGGCCAGCGCGGTGGAAGCGCTGGAAGCGAACCGCGTGCAGCGCCTGCTGCTGGTGCGCCCCGCGGTGGAAGCCGGTGAAAAGCTGGGCTTCCTGCCGGGCGATCTCTCGCAGAAGGTGGACCCGTATCTGCGCCCGCTGTACGACGCGCTGTACGAAATGCTCGGCTTCGAGAAGGTGGCCAAGCTGATCGAGCGCAACGTGATCGAGATCGCGCCGCTGGCCTATATGCGCGGCCGCACGCTCAACGATTCGTACGTGATCCTGGACGAGGCCCAGAACACCACGGTCGAGCAGATGAAGATGTTCCTCACCCGCATCGGCTTCGGCTCGGTGGCGGTGATCACCGGCGACGTCAGCCAGGTCGACCTGCCGCGCAACGTGCGCTCGGGCCTGCGCCATGCGATCGAGGTGCTGCGCGGCGTGGACGGCATCAGCTTCACCTTCTTCACCTCGCGCGACGTGGTGCGCCATCCGCTGGTGGCGAAGATCGTGCGTGCCTACGAGGCCTTCGAGCAGAAGCCCGAGGAGACCCGGTGAGCGCTGCCGCCGCGTCGAACCTGGCGCTGTCGGTGGGCTACGCCGCGCCGCGTGCCGGCGTGCCCGCCCCCGCCAGCTTCCGCCGCTGGGTGGAAGCGGCGCTGCGCGGAGCGAAGCGGCGCAAGGCGACCGAGCTGTCCATCCGCATCGTGGACGCCAAGGAAGGACGCGCCCTCAACCGCGACTACCGCGGCAAGGACTACGCCACCAACGTGCTGTCCTTCCCCGCCGAACTGCCGCCCGGCGTGGCCCTGCCGCTGATCGGCGACCTCGCCATCTGCGCCCCCGTGGTGGCCCGCGAGGCCGCCGAACAGGGCAAGGCGCCGCGCGACCACTGGGCCCACATGACGGTGCACGGGGTGCTGCACCTGCTCGGCTACGACCACCTCGAAGATGCCGAGGCCGAGGCCATGGAAGCCCTGGAAACCCGCATCCTGGCCGGCCTGGGCATCGCCGACCCGTACGCCTGAAGCTCGCGCGGGCGTGGCTTGCGCCCTGAATCGTCACAAGTTTTGGGCTAGACTCGCCATTCCGCCCTGGCAATGGGCACACCCGCAAGCGTAATGAACGAGGACCCTGGCAGTACCAGCGGCCCGGCCCACCGCAAATGGTGGGATCGACTGGGCCATCTGTTTTCCGGCGAGCCGCGCAATCGCGAAGAGCTGATTGAAGAGCTGCGCTCGGCCCAGGCCAACGGCCTGATGTCCAACGACACCCTCACCATGGTCGAGGGCGCGATCAAGGTCACCGAGCTGAGCGTCGACGACGTGATGGTGCCGCGCGCGCAGATCGTGATGGTCTCCGCCGAAGCCCCGTTGAGCGAGATCCTCGCCATCGTGGTCGAATCCGGCCACTCTCGCTTCCCCGTGCACGGCGAGGACAAGGACGAGATCCTCGGCATCCTGCTGGCCAAAGATCTGCTGAAGTTCGTCGGCGACGGCCGCGATTTCAGCCTGGCCACGGTGCTGCGCCCGGCGGTGCTGATCCCCGAGGCGATGCGCCTGAACGTGCTGCTGGCGGAGTTCCGCCACACGCGCAACCACATGGCCCTGGTGGTGGACGAGTACGGCGGCGTCGCCGGCCTGATCACCATCGAGGACGTGCTGGAGCAGATCGTCGGCGAGATCGACGACGAGCACGACGACGAGGAAGAACCCCAGCTGATGCACGAGCAGGCCGGCGGCGGCTGGCTGGTCAGCGCGCTGACGCCGATCGCCGACTTCAACGAGCAGGCCGGCGCCGCGTTCTCCGACGAGGAGTTCGACACGGTCGGCGGCATGGCCACCTCCGAGTTCGGCCACCTGCCGGAAGTGGGCGAGGAAGTCGCCATCGGCGGCTATCTGTTCCTCGTCACCGAGGCGGACGACCGCCGCGTGCAGCAGTTCCGCGTCACCCGCCTCGCCGAAGGCTGAGCCGTTCTTCACCCTTTAGGAAACGCCCGCCGATGAGCCTGATCGCTCGCACCCTCCTGTTGTTTGCACTGCTGGGGGCTGCGTTCGCCCAGGCTCGGGCGAGCGTGGCCAATGCGCCGGGCGCGAACCTCGAAGTCTCGCTGATCACCTACGGCCCCGGCGAAACCTATTGGGAGCGCTTCGGCCACGACGCCATCCAGCTGCGCGACACCGTCAGCGGCGAATCGGTCGACTTCAACTACGGCGTGTTCGACTTCGACGAAAGCGGCTTCCTGCTCAACTTCGCGCGCGGCCGCATGCATTACCTGATGGATGCCGCGTACACGGCGCAGGACCAGCGCTACTACATCGAATCCGGCCGCTCGGTGACGCGCCAGCCGCTGGCGCTGACGCCGGACCAGGCCGCCGCCTTGCGCGACTTCCTGCTGTGGAACCTGCGCCCCGAAAACGCGCGCTACGACTACGACTACTACGCCGACAACTGCACCACCCGCGTGCGCGACGCGCTGGACCGCGCGCTCGGCGGTGTGATCCGCAAGCAGCTGCAGTCGCGCGCCGGCCTGATGACCTACCGCCAGCAGACCGCGCGCCTGATGAGCGCGCAGCCGTGGCTGATGCTGATCCTCGATCTGGGTCTTGGCCCCTATGCCGATCAACCGCTCACCGCATGGCAGGAAAGCTTCCTGCCGATGGTGCTGGAGCGCGAACTCGCTGCAGTGAAGATGGACGACGGCGCCGGCGGCACGCGCAAGCTCGCGGGCGACAGCACGCTGGTGTCGCCGAACCGGCTCGACGTGCCACCGGAACACGCACCCGACCTGCGCATGCCGCTCGCCATCGCGGGCCTCGCCTTCGCCGTGCTGCTGATCCTCGCCGCGCGCCGGTGGCCGACCGGCCTTGCGCTGCTCGGCACGCTCTACCTGGTCGCGGCCGGCATCGTCGGCCTGTTGCTGCTGGTGCTGTGGACGCTCACCACGCACCACTCCGCCTGGGCCAACGCCAACCTGCTGCTGTTCAATCCGCTGGCCTTCGTGCTGCTGCCTTCGCTGTGGCGCGCGCGCCGCGGGCTGGCGGCGTCGCGCCTGGCGGACCGCGTCATCCTGCTGCAACTGATCGCGCTCGCCGTGGCACTGGGCCTGCACGCGTGGCCCGGCACCGTGCAGCAGAACCAGCCCTGGCTGCTGTTCGCGATCCCATGCTGGCTGGCGCTGTCGTGGAGCCTGCGGCGCGGGCTGCGCCGCCTGCGCTGAACCGCAGGAACTTGCTATTGAACCGTGCGTGAGGCCCTGGGCATCATGCGCGCCATGACTCTGAGTCCCCGCCCCGCCCCTGCGCCCGACGACGCCAAACCCGCCATGGTGGTGAACTGCGTCGCCTACAACACCCGCGACGGCAAGCGCATCGGTGACGTTACCCTGGATGCGATCAGCGACGTGCTGAAGCAGCCGGACACCTTCGTCTGGGTCGGCCTGCACGAGCCCGACGAGTCGCTGCTGCTGAAGCTGCAGGAAGAATTCGACCTGCACGATCTTGCGATCGAGGACGCCCAGGCGGCGCACCAGCGCACCAAGATCGAGGCCTATGGCGAGTCGCTCTTCATCGTGGTGCAGACCGCGCAGCTGGTGAACGGGCACATCGCCTTCGGCGAAACGCATATCTTCCTCGGCGCGCGCTACCTGGTGACGGTGCGCCACGGCGCCTCGCTCTCCTACGCACCGGCGCGCCGCGCCTGCGAGCACACGCCGGACCTGCTGGCGCTGGGCCCCAGCTATGGCCTGTACGGCGTGCTCGACTTCATCGTCGACAACCTGCTGCCGATCGTGCGCGAGTTCAAGGAAGAGCTGCAGGAGCTGGAAAAAGACATCTTCGGCGACACCTTCAAGCGCCGCACCGTGCGCCGCCTGTACGACATGCAGCGCGACCTGATGACCCTGCGCCTGGCGGTGGCACCGCTGCAAGACATCATCAGCCAGCTCGTGCGCATGCATCCGCACCTGATCCAGGACGAGCTGCGCGCGTATTTCCGCGACGTGTACGACCACGTGTTCCGCGTCAACGAGTCGATCAGCGCCATGCGCGAAATGCTCGCCGCGGCGATCAACATCAACCTCTCGCTGGTCACCTTCAACCAGAACGAAGTGATGAAGAAGCTGGCCGGCTGGGCCGCGATGCTGGCCGCGCCCACCCTGATCACCAGCTGGTACGGCATGAACTTCCACCATATGCCGGAGCTGGAGCAGACCTGGGCATATCCGGCGATGATCTGCCTGGTGATCGGCGTGGTGGCCGGCATCTATGCGTGGCTGAAGCGGTCGCGCTGGCTGTAACTGCCGATCACGACCGCCGTAGGCTGGGGTGAGCCAGAGGCGAGCCCCAACGCAGGTGTCGACGAAGCGCAGGTTGGGGTTCGCCTGCGGCTCACCCCAACCTGCGCCGCATTATTTAGATGGCGCCGTCCATTGCTTCAGCCAGGCGTTGACCGTCTCGTGCCACTGCACGCTGTTCTGCGGCTTCAGCACCCAGTGGTTCTCGTCGGGGAAGTGCAGGAACTGGCTGGGAATGCCGCGGCGCTGCATCGCGGTGAACGCGCCCAGGCCCTGCGTATCCGGAATGCGGAAGTCCTTGCCGCCGTGCACCACCAGCATCGGCACGCGCCAATCCTTCACGTGGTTCAGCGGATTGAACTTCTCGTAGTTCTCCGGATGGTCGTAGGCCGTGCCGCCGTTTTCCTTCTCCTCGAACCAGAGTTCTTCGGTGGCGTAGTACATCGAGCGCGTATCGAACACGCCATCGTGGTCGACCAGGCACTTCCACGGCTCGTTCCACACGCCGGCGATCCAATACACCATGAAGCCGCCGTAGCTCGCACCCAGCGCGCAGGCACGGTTGCCATCGAGGAAGCTGTACTTCGACAGCGCGCTCTTCCAGCCGGCCTTCAGGTCGTCCAGCGGCTTGCCGCCCCAGTCACCCGAGATCGAATCGGTAAACGCCTGGCCGTAGCCGGTGGAACCGTGGAAGTTGATGGTGACCACGGCGAAACCCTGGCCCGCATAGGTCTGCGGATTCCAGCGATAGCTCCACGCGTTTTCCATGGCGCCCTGCGGGCCGCCATGGATGATGAAGGCCACCGGATACTTGCGGCCGGATTTGTAATTGGCCGGCTTCACCACATAGCCCTGCACCGGCTCGTTGTTCCAGCCCTTGAAGGTGAAGAACTCGGCATCGCCCATCTGCGCATTCTTCAGGCGCTGCTCGTTGTAGCGGGTCACCTGCTTCAGGCCCTTGCCCTGCAGGTCGGCGGTGTACAGGTCGGCCGGATGCTTCAAGTCGTCGCGCTGCAGCAGCAGCCTGGACTTGCCCAGCGAATAGCCGCCGACGGCGCCGTCGGTGACCAGGGTGCGCACCTTGCCGGTAGCCGCGTCGATGGCGAACAGCGGATGCTGGCCGTGGTCGTCGGCGCCGGCGTACAGCGTCTTGCCGTCGGCGGAAATCTTCAGCGCGCCGGCCGAGCGGTCCCAGTCGGGCGCGACTTCGCGCTTCTGGCCGCTGTCCAGGTCCAGCGCGGTGATGGCGAAGCGGTCCGCTTCGAAACCGGGTTCTTTCATGGCCAGGTAGTACAGCGTCTTGCCGTCGGGCGACGCCACCGGGAACGCATCCCAGGCCAGGTTCGCGGCGGTGAGGTTCTTCGGCGCGGCGGAGCCGTCGGCCGGCACGCTGTAGACGTCGAAGTTGGTCGACCACGGCTCGGTCTTGCCGGCGATGCGCGCATCGAAATACACGGTGCGGCCGTCGGGCGAGAAGCTGAATTCGTCGTCGCCGCCGAACGGCTTGCTGGGCACGTCGCCGTCGATGCCGCGGCTGAGCAGGCGCGGCGCCTCATCGCTGCCCAGGTCCGCGATGTACAGCTGCGCGCGGCGGCCGTCGGCCCAGGTATCCCAGTGGCGCACGAACAGCTTGTCGTACACCGTGCCGGTGGACTTGTCGGCTTCGCGGCCGTCGAGCCGCTCCTTGGTGCAGGCCAGGTCGTTGCAGTCGGTGAAGACGTCGAAGCTCATCAGCGCCTGCTTGCCGTCGGGCGACAGCACGAAGGCATTGACGTCGACCGGCGTGTGCGTCACCTGCGCCGGCGCCGAAGCGGTCTTGCCGAACAGCCCCGCCTTCGATTCGCTGGAACCCCAGCGCCACAGCTGCGACACGCCGTCCTTCGCCGCCAGGTAATAGAACGACGCGCCATCCGGCGCCCAGCGCGGCGAGGAACCCTTGTCCACCAGCTTGCGCGGCTTGCCGCCCTGCTGCAGGTCCAGCAGGTAGATGGCGGTGACGCCCTTGTTCGCGGCGTAGTCGGTGCTGCGCACGGTGTACAGCGCGTAGCGGCCGTCCGGCGACAGCTGCGGATCGCCGACGCGGTCCATCATCACCAGGTCGCGGATATTGAACGGATGCGGCGAGTGGTTCTCGACTTCGGCCGCGACGGCGGAGGACGCCGTCAGCGACAAGGCCAGCGCGGCAAACAGGGGCTTCATGGGCAGGATTCCCTCGGTGGAACGAAGCGCAGACGGTACAGAGGCCCCGCCACGCGACGCAAGGAATAACGCAGCACGACGGGTACTTGCAGCGGGCACCGGGCGGCCCGCGCTCGCTATACTCGGCGTTTTTGCAGTCCGGCACGCCCATGGCATCCACCCATCCCGCCCTTGCGGCCATGCTCGATCGCGACGAGCTGTTCGGCCATCCCAAGGGCCTGTACGTCTGCTTCTTCACCGAGATGTGGGAGCGTTTTTCGTTCTACGGAATGAAGGCGCTGCTGGCGCTGTACCTGATCAAGCACCACGGCTTTACCGACGCGGAAAGCCTGTCGGTGCTCGGCGCCTACGGCGGCCTGGTCTACGCCACGCCGGTGCTGGGCGGCATCCTGGCCGACCGCTACCTGGGCATGCGCAAGGCGGTGCTGCTCGGCGGCGTGCTGCTGTGCCTGGGGCATCTGGGCATGGCGGTGGAAGGACATGCGGCCACGGTGGGGCCGGATGGCGTGGTGCATCGCGACCTGTTCGCGCTGAGCGTGTTCTATCTGTCGCTCGCGCTGATCATCAGCGGCGTGGGTTTTCTCAAGCCGAATATTTCCACCGTGGTGGGCAAGCTGTATGCGGACGGCGATCCGCGGCTGGATTCGGGTTTCACGCTGTTCTATGCCGGCATCAATGTGGGCGCGCTGTTCTCGGCGCTGATCTGCGGCTATCTGGGCGAGCGCTATGGCTGGAGCTATGGCTTCGGCGCGGCGGGCATCGGCATGCTGGCGGGCCTGGCAGTGTTCCTCACCGGCCAGAAATACCTGCAGGGCCATGCGGAGCCGCCGGATCCGGCAGCGCTGCGGCGCCGGCTGTTCGGCCCGCTGACGGTGGAATGGGCGATCTATCTGTGCGCGGCGCTCGCCTTGCCGGCGCTGTGGGCGCTGATGCAACTGGGCAACGCCGTGCTGTGGCTGCAGGTGGCCACGATGGTGGCGTGGCTGGGCTGGCTGGCCTGGTACGTCACCGCGCGCTGCACCAGGGTGCAGCGCCAGCACATGCTGGCCTGCGTGTTCTTCGTGGCGGTGTGCCTGCTGTTCTTCACCCTGTACGAGCAGACCTACGGCTCCTGGGTGCTGTTCAACGACCGCATGCTGACCAAGGACCTGTTCCCCGCCCTGGTGATCCGCGAAGGCCACCCGGTGCCGTGGTCCACCCTGCCCCTGGTGCTCAGCCCCTTCCTGGTGGCGCTCGCGCTGCGCCTGCGCGGCGGCCGCCTGCCCGGCCTGCTACTCGGCGGCCTCACCCTGATGGGCGTGGTCTTTATCGTGCGCGACTGCATCGTGCTGCCGCAGACGGCCAGCTCGCTCACCTACCTGGGCCCGCTCTTTATCGTGCTGCTGGCGCCGATTGCCGCGTGGCTGTGGCCGTTCCTGGAACGCCATGGACTCAATCCGTCGAAGCCCGCCAAGAGCGCGATCGGCCTGGCCTTCGCCGGCCTTGCCTTTATCCCCTTGCTGATGGGCAACCCGGACCCGGCTTCCGGCGCGCTCGGCAGCGTGTGGTGGATCGCGCTGGCCTATCTGCTGATCGAGATGGGCGAAGTAGCCCTTGCCCCGATCGGCCTCTCGGCCGTCACTGAGCTGTCCGTGCCGCAGGTAGCCGGCCTGATGATGGGCGCGTGGTGGCTGGGCACCTCGTTCTCCGAACAGCTGGCCTCGATCCTGGGCAAGCTCGCCGCACTGGACGTGCCGGCGGACGGGCAGATCGACATGGCGGTGGCGGCGGCGAAGTATGGGTCGCTGTTCCAGCAGATGGTGTGGCTGGGGCTGGGGGCTGCCGTGGTTGCGCTGGTTGTGACGCCGGTGGTCAAGCGGTGGATGCTGGGGGTGAGGTGATTTGCGTTTTGGGGGCTGAGCGCTGAGGATCGTGGGTTCTCAGGGTGTGGACAGGGGCGGCACAGGCATGAAGGCAGCGATGGGCATGACCCAGGCATCCTCGCGCGCATGGATTCTTCTGCTGGCCGGCATCGGGCTGCTTGCCTTTGTGTTGCGCTGGTATTACGTGACGCACGCCATGGTCAACACGCCCATACGCAGCGATGCACTCGAGTACTACTACTACGCCTGGAACCTGCTGCACCACGGCGTATTCTCAATGGCCAAAACCGATGCCCCGCAGGTGATGAGCGACGGCTTTCGCGATCCGGGCTATCCGGTGTTCCTGGCTTCATGGATTGCTGCGTTTGGCGAGTTTCCCCGCTGGTATTTGAACCTGCTGGTCGGACAAGCGCTGCTTGGCGCGCTTACGGTGATGATGCTAATGAGCGCTGCGCGCACGTGGCTGTCGACGCGCTGGCTTGCCGGCGCTGGCGTGCTCATGGCGATCTGGCCGCACAGCATCACCATCACTGGCTTCGCCCTCACCGAAACGCTGTTCGGCTTTCTGATCGCGGCCGCGTTATGCGTGCTCAGCGTGGCCTTGCGCCGCGGCAGCGGATGGCTGATGGCCCTCACTGGCCTGCTGTTCGGCATGGCTGCACTCACCAATGCGATGGCGATTCCACTTGCGCCGTGTCTGGCACTGCTGCTCTGGATGATGAACCGCGCGCCGAGGCGACTGCTGGCAACCTTGGCTCTATCAGCGTTGCTGCTGCCGCTTTGCTGGGGACTCCGCAACGTGCAAGTGGGAGGAGCGTCCTCCGGTAGCCGTGCTGCGATGAATCTGGTGCAAGGCTCCTGGCCGGACTATCACGACAACTTCTATCGCTATGCGGTGGATCACGATGCAGAAGCTACCAAAAAGCTTGGACTGATGGGTTCCGAGATCCGGCTTGTCCAGGAACATCCCGGACAGGGCCTCAGCTCGATGGCCCAACGGATGTCCGCAGCGCCGGGCCATTACATCGCCTGGTATCTGAGCAAGCCGGCGTTGCTGTGGGGCTGGAGCATCCGTGTCGGCGCTGGCGATATCTATGTCTATCCCACGACTTATTCGCCGTTCTACGACAAGCTGCCGCTGCGCGTGATCGTATCGGTATGCTATGCGCTCAATCCGGTGCTGATGCTGTTCATGCTGATCGGCTGTATCGCGGCTTGGCTGCACCGGAGGCAGGCGGACCCGATACTGATCGTCATCATGGCCATGGCAGCGTTCGTCACCCTGGTCTATTCGATCCTGCAGGCAGAGCCGCGCTATTCGATCCCGTTCCGTGGCATCGAACTACTCTTGGCCGCCTATGGCGCCTCGCAATTGGTCCGCCTGGCGATCGCCCGGCGGACGGCCGTCCAAACTGGCCCGACGTGACGGCAATCACAGCTCCAGCTGACATAGACGTAGCGCGTTAAGATTGGTACGGGACGTGCTACCCCCGGAGTGTATCCACAGGGGGATTTACCATGTCTCGCACGACAGCCCAGGGCTTTACCCTGATCGAACTGATGATCGTGGTCGCGATCATCGCCATCCTGGCGGCGATCGCCATTCCGGCCTACCAGGATTACGCCATCCGCGCCCAGGTGGCTGAAGGCATAAACCTTTCGGCCGGTGCCAAGTCGGCCATTTGGGATTACGTCTCTAATACGGGGCAGTTTCCGCCGAGCAATGCCTCCGCAGGCCTAGCGCAAGCTACGCAGATTACGGGTAGGTACGTATCGAGCGTTGACGCTACCGGCGGCGCGATCCACGTTGCTTACAACGGCCCGAGCTCGAATGCCGCTATCCGCACCCAGCAGCTGGTGCTTTCGCCGATCACTCATGCAGGCAGCATCACGTGGACCTGCAGCCAGAGCACGCTCGACCGCCGTTACCTGCCCTCTCTGTGCCGTTGATCACACAGTGACTGGGGCGGCCGGCGACAACGACAAAAATTGTCACTTTCCGCCCCATTTCGGCTGGTAATCCGCAGGTTATCGAGATCACGTTTTCAGGCATTCGGATCGTCCAAGAACCTTCGCTTGTGACTATTCGTGATGCCTTGCACAATCCCTGACCCTGGCTGTATGCGGCAATACCGCCGCGGTAAAAATGGCATGCAAGCTGCATCCATCTACCGCGAGCTTCCTGGTCGTTCCTGACCGCAAGTTATGGGGACCAATCCCGCCTAGGGGGATTCGGGACTGGGGCTCAGGGGGCATCACTACGGTTAGCTAACCAAAACAGAGGAACCACCATGAAGAAGACTGTGCAGAAGGGCTTCACCCTGATCGAACTGATGATCGTGGTCGCGATCATCGCCATCCTGGCCGCCATCGCCATCCCGGCCTACCAGGACTACACCATCCGTTCGCAGGTTTCTGAAGGCCTGAGCCTGGCCGACGCTTCCAAGACCGCGCTGGCCGAGTACTACAGCAACTACGGCGTGTTCCCGACCACCCAGGCCTCCGCTGGTCTGCCGGTTGCCACCGCGATCTCCGGCAACTACGTGGTTTCGGTCGATGGCACCACCACCCAGGGCCAGATCCAGATCAAGTACGGCCTGAAGGCCAACAGCAAGATCAACGGCAAGATCCTGATCCTGTCGTCCGCCACCACCGCCGGCAGCACCACCTGGAAGTGCAAGGCCAACACCGTCGACACGAAGTTCGTGCCGTCCAGCTGCCGCAACTAATCGCTGCGCGCTGTTGAATGTGTTGTCGAAGGGCCGCCTCGCGCGGCCCTTCGCTTGTCTGTAAGCTGCGATGCCACCGCTGGGTGCCGTCCGCGACGAACGAATCCCTACGCCTGCCGTGAGCGCTCCCATTTCCAGCCGACACTCTCCCGCCAGGCTGCAACGCCTTTCCACGCTGCTCGCCCTCGTCGCCTTGCTCGCCGCGGCGTGGCTGGCCTATCGCCCGGGATTGAGCGGCGATTTCCTGTTCGACGATTTCGGCAACCTGCCGGATATCGGTGCCACCGGACCGATCCACCGTGCCGACACCCTCGCGCGCTATCTCACCTCCGGCACGGCTGACCCGACCGGCCGGCCGCTGACGCTGGCCTCGTTCCTGATCGATACGCGCGAATGGCCGGCACCGCCGTATCCGTTCAAGCGCACCAATGTGCTGATCCATCTGCTCAACGGCCTGCTGCTGTACCTGGCGCTGGCGCGGCTCGGGCGCGAATTCAAGCTGGCCGTGACACCTGCACGCGTGGCCGCGTTGATCGGCGCCGGCGCATGGCTGCTGCATCCGCTGCTGGTGTCGACCACGCTCTATGTGGTGCAGCGCGAAGCAATGCTGCCGGCGACGTTTACGCTGCTCGGCCTGCTCGGCTGGATGCAGGCACGCAGCGCCCTGCAACAAGGGCATATCAAGCGCGGCACGCTCGGCATGCTGCTCGCGATCGGCGGCGGCACCCTGCTTGCCACGCTGGCCAAAGGCAACGGCGCTCTGCTTCCGCTGCTGGTGCTGCTGGTGGAGTGGCTGGTGCTGGCGCCTGCACAGCCGATGCCTTCGGAACCTGCGCGCCGCCGCCTCAAGCTCGGCGTCGCCGTGCTGCTCGCCCTGCCTTCAGCCGCTCTGCTGGCATGGATGATCGCGGGCATTCCCGGCTATATCCACGGCACGCCGCTGCTGCGCAGCTGGACCATGGGCCAGCGGCTGCTCTCCGAAGCCCGCGCACTCGGCGACTACCTCGGCATGCTGGTGCTGCTCAAAGACTCCACCCTGGGCCTGTTCACCGATGCCTTCGCTCCATCCACCGGCTGGCTGCAGCCGTGGACCACCCTGCCCTGCATACTGCTGATCGCGGCGCTGATCGTCTTCGCGATCGCCACACGCAGGCGCTGGCCGGCGCTCTCGCTCGCCATCCTGTTCTATTTCGCCGGCCATCTGCTCGAAAGCACCTGGCTGCCGCTGGAGCTGTACTACGAGCACCGCAACTACCTGCCCGCGCTGCTGCTGTTCTGGCCGCTGGGCGTGGCGCTCGGCATGCCGGGTCCGCTGCCATGGCTGCGCCGTGGCGCCGGCATGGCGATATTGCTTGCGCTGGCAACACTCACCTACCAGCGCGCCGGCATCTGGGGCGACGGCTATCTCCAGGCACAGATCTGGGCCGCCTTCAATCCGACGTCGGCCCGCGCCCAGGCGGCAGCTGCGCAGTACCAGATGGAGCATGACAAGCCCCACCTGGCGGCAGCGCGCCTGACCATGGCCATGGCCACGCACCCCGACGATCTGCAGATACCGGTAAACCTGATCGGCGCGCAATGCCGCTTCGGCCCCGCCAGCCCCGCCGCGCTGGACGGTCTGCGCCGCGCGCTGTCCACCGCAAAAAATGGCGGCACGCTCGGCTTCGACTGGCTCAATACCGCCATCGACATGGCCGCCAGCCACAGCTGCGAAGGCCTGGATCTCGACGCCGCGCAAAGCTTTATCGACGCCGGCCGCCGCAACCCCAACTGGTCCGTCATCCCTGGCCGCCGCCAGGACATGCAGCACCTCCAGGGCATGCTCGAGCTGGCCCGCCAGGACCCCGACGCCGCCCTGCAAGCCTTCAACCATGCCCTGGCGGAAGAACCCGGCCCCGCCACCGCGCTGGAACAGGCCGCCACGCTCGGCGCCCACGGCTACGCCCGGCAAGGCCTGGCGCACCTGGATTATTGGCAGACGCTTCCGGCACCATCCCAGCCTTCCCGCGGCATGCCTAAACTGCATGCCTGGGTGCTGGCGCACCAGCATTACTGGGAGCACGAAATGGCGCACCTGCGGACCACCCTCGCCGCCGACGCCGCCACGCAGGCCCGCCCGCCATCACCGTCTTCACGCGATTGAGCCATGCCCACGGATACGCGCTACAAATACCTGCTGCTGCTCGCCCTCGCCCTGCTGGCGACCGCGGCGATCTATATCCCCGGCATGACCGGCGGCTACGTGTTCGATGACTTCCCCAACATCATCGACAACACCGCCATCCACGTTACCCAGTCCAGCTATACGGCCTGGATCAACGCCGCGCTGTCCTCGCCCGCCAGCGCGCTGCACCGTCCGCTGGCCTCGCTGACCTTCGCCGCCAACTGGCTGTTCACCGGCTCCGCGCCGGGGCCGATGAAGGTCACCAACCTGATCATCCATCTGCTCAACGGCGCGCTGCTGTACGGCATGCTGGTGGAGCTGCTGCGGCTGTACGCGATCAACCGCAAGAGCCGCGGCGACGTCGACGAGCCGCGCGCGCGCTGGCTCGCCTTCGCCGTCACCCTCGCCTGGCTGCTGCTGCCGATCAATCTGCAGGCCGTGCTCTACGTGGTGCAACGCATGGAAAGCCTGTGCCAGCTGTTCGTGCTGGCCGGCCTGTGGGGCTATCTGCGCGAGCGCCGCCGCATGCTCGAAGCGGACAGCATCAAGCAGGAAACCAGCGCCTGCGTCCGCGCCGCGGCCTATCTCGCCGTGGGCACCGTGCTGGGCGTGACGGCGAAGGAATCCTCGGTGCTGCTGCCGCTGTATGCCTTCCTCGCCGACCTGATCCTGTTCGGCCTGCGCCGTGCCGATGGCAAGCCGCAGCGCAGCCTGTGGCTGCTGTACACGCTGATGCTATTCGTGCCGGCCGTGCTGGGGCTGGTGTGGCTGATGCCGCACGTGCTGCCGGCGCAGGCCTGGGCCAACCGCACCTTCACCCTCGGCTCGCGCCTGCTGACCGAGCCGATGGTGCTGATGGAATACCTGCGCTGGACCCTGCTGCCGACGCCGGGTTCGCTCAGCCTGTATCACGACGAGATCAAGGCCTCCACCGGCCTGCTGCAGCCGCCGGCGACGCTGGCCGGCTTCGTGGTGATGTTCGCGCTGATGGCGCTGGCGGTGTGGCAGCGGCGCGAACGTCCGCTGCTGTCGCTGGGCATCGCCTGGTACTACGCCGCGCACGTGCTGACCGCCACCATCATTCCGCTGGAACTGGTCTACGAACACCGCAACTATTTCGCCGCGATCGGCACGCTGCTGGCGGTGTTCTCGCTGCTGATCGGCACCGCGCGCGAGATCGCGCTGCCGATCGTGCGCGGCGCCATCGCCGCCCTGCTCATCGTGTGGTTCGCCGGCCTCACCCTGCTGCGTGCGCAGGAGTGGTCCGATCCGCTGCACCTGGCCATGATCGAGGCCGACCGCCGCGACCAGTCGCCACGCGCCAACTACGAAGCCGCCCGCCTGCTGATCGTCGTCTCCAATTACCAAGCCTCGCCCGCGCTGGACAAAGCCTGGCATTACCTGCGCCGCTCCGCCGCAATCCCGGGTTCGTCCACCCTGTCCGAACAGGCCATGCTGATGGTGGCCGACCACGATGCGCAGGGCGACGACGCGGCGATCTGGCAATCCATGCTGGCCAAGCTGCGCGCGCAACCGATCAGCGAGGAAGATATCTCCGGCCTGATCTCGCTCACGCGCTGCCGCGTGCAGACCTCCTGCATGTTCGATCCCGCCAACCTGCAGCAGGCCTTCCTCGCCGCGCTGTCGCAGCCCGCACCGACGGGACGCCTGCTCGCTGCCTATGCGATGTTCGCGCGCGAACTGCTCAACGACATCCCGCTGACCGAGGAGTACCTGCGGCGCGCGGTCGAGAAGTCGCCGGGCGAAGCGGCGTATCGCCTGGATATCGCGCGCATCTACGCCTCGCAGGGCAAGCTGGAACTGGTGGTGCAGCAGATCGACGCGCTGCGCCGGCTGAACAAGTACGGCCAGCTCGATGCGCAGATCGCCGCGCTGGAGCAGCTCGCCGAGCGCGGACCGAAGACGCCGTGAGGCTTCGCTTGCCCGCGCCGCAATCATGAAGCCGCTGTCCGGCCTGATCGCGCGATGGCGGCACAGCGTGCTGGCGCGCAATGCCAGCCTGGCGGTCGCGTGGCAAGGACTGCGCGTCGCAGGGCAGGCCTTGTGGATGATCGTGCTGGCGCGCCAGGTCGGTCCGTCCAGCTATGGCCTGTTCGCCGGCATGGCGGGCCTTGCCACGGCGCTGGGCACGCTCACCGGCTTCGGCTTCGGGGTGCTGATGCTGCAGGACACCTCGCGCGCCCCGGAACGCTTCGCCGCCACCTGGAAGAATGCACTGGGCATGGCCCTGCTTACCGGCGCGGGACTGCTGCTGGTGTTTATCGGCGCAGCGTTCGCGCTGTTCCATCGCGAAGGCACGCTGGCGATGTATGTCGCCATCGGCATTCCGGAACTGTTGTGCGTGCCGCTCACCATCGTCTCCAGCTACGCGTTCCAGGCGCACGAGCGCATGGGCTGGGCCGGCGCACTGTTCTCGCTGGTGCCGCTGGGCAATCTCGCCGCGGTGGCGGCGTTTTCGTGCATGCCGGGCGAGGCGAGCATCGGCACCTATCTGCCCTTCCATGCAGCCTCGTCGATCCTCGCCGCGCTCACCGCCGTGATGCTGGTGCGGCGCAAGCTCGCGCCGGCACCGGCGCGCTTCGCGCTGCAGCCGCGCGATGTGCGCGAAGGCGCCGCGTTCTCGCTGATGCGGCTGGCCGATACCGGCATGACCTCGCTGGACAAGACCCTGGTGCTGCAGCTGGCCGGCAGCGAGATCGCCGGCATCTACGGCTCCGCTTATCGATTGGTCGCCGTGCTCGCCATGCCCGCCACCGCGGTGGGCGCCGCCGCCCTGCCCCGTCTGTTCCGCGCGGATCTCGAACAATCCGGCTCGAACCCGCACCTGCTGCGCACGTTGATCGGCGTGAACGTGGCCTGGGGTGTGCTCGCGGCGTTCGGCGCCTTCGCCGCCGGCTATCTGCTGCCGCTGCTGCTCGGGCCGGGTTTTGCCGGCGCCACGCGGCTGGCCTGGTGGCTCGCGCCATGGCCGCTGCTGTACGGCTTGTACACGCTGGGCTGCAACGTCCTGCTCACCAGCCAGCGCCGCCATCTGCGCACCGGCGTGCAGGCGCTGGGCATGGGCGTGATGGCGGTCGCGGCGGTGCTCACCATGCCGCGCTTCGGCCTGGCCGGACCGGCCGCGATGCTGCTGTCCACGCAGGCGCTGCTGGTGCTGCTGGTGTGGGGCCTGATCTGGCGGCAGCGCCGCCGCGGTGTCAGTCCGGCTTAGCGTCGAAGCGCACTACGCGCACGCCGAAACCTTCGAACAGTTCCGCCAGCGTCGACGGACGTCCATCGATGGTGATCGGCACGGCGTCCGCCGCCGTGGCGTGGCAGGCGATGTCCGGATACGCCACCACGATATTCGCCAAGGCCGACGTGAAGTAGCTGACCACCTGGTTCACACCCAGCTCCGCCACCACTTCTTCCGCCGGCAATGCCGCAAGCGCCTCGTCGAGCATCCGCCACCGCGGCGGTGGCGTCACCGCTTTCTGCGTGTAGTGCGGCTTGTAGATCACCTTGCCGCCGAGACGCTCCACGTAGGCAAACGTGCGCGCGCGCAGGAACGCTGCCTTGTCATTGCCCACCACCTGCTCGATGGGCTGATCGAGAAACAGCACGCCGCCTTCGGCCGGCCGATCGGGCGCGGCTGCAGCGGCCAGCCGCAAGCGCTTCACCAGCGGAAACCGCGCGGCGCGCGCGATCATGTCCGGATGCGTGAAGTACCCGCCGGCGACCGGCAATGCATCTACGCCGCTCAGATGCCCCTGGTAGACCGTATACGGCATGCCCGCCAGTGCGGCCTTGGCCTTCTGCCGCAGCCGCCACTTCCACGACGCCAGCGGGCTGCGCGCGTCGTAGTAGTTGAGAATGCCGTCCTGGTAGATGTAGCGGCGCCCCGCCTGCGGATGGAACAGCGCGTAGTTCGCCAGCGGATTGAACGGATGCGGCGCATACAGCGCCACGTCGCCGTACTCGCGCAGGATGCGGTCGATCTCGCGCCCGGCGCGCCGATAGCGCAGTACCCGCGGCCCGCGCGGCGCATCGCAGCCGCCCAGATACGAAACCTTCGGCCCCAGCGCGTGCAGCACGTCCGCGCGCAGATCGGGATGGAACAGATGCAGCTCGCCCTGCGCCTCGCCCGCCAGTTCCAGCATCGGCAGCAGGTGGAACGGCGTGAAGCCGATCAGGATGGAAGCGATGCGCGCCACGTCAGCGTTCGATGCTGTCCCAGCCGACGGGGCTGTTGGCGTGCACCGCCTTGAGCACCGTCTTGCCGATCACCTCGTCCAGGAATTTCGGCGCCAGGCCGTAGCCCGGCCGCACCGAACGCACCGCATCGGCGCCGATCACGTCGCCGGGCTGCAGGTCCTTGACGAAGTACAGCGAGCGGCGGAATTTCAGATTCCCGCGCTCGCTGGACTTGCGGCCGTAGTCCACCCGGCCCAGCGCTTCCCACGCCACCTTGGTGTCGCGGCACAGCGCGCGCAGTTCTTCCGGCTCCAGCGAGAACGCATCGTCCGGGCCGCCGCCGCTGCGGTCCAGGGTGAAGTGCTTTTCGAGCAGCACAGCGCCCATCGCGATGCTGGCGATGGCCGTGGCGTTGCCCAGCGTGTGGTCGGACAGTCCGGTGAGCACGCCGTAGCGCCCGGCCATGTCGCCGATGGTGCGCAGGTTGTAGTCGCCGGCCGGCGCCGGATAGCCGCTGACGCAATGCAGGATGCACAGCTCCTTGCAGCCGCCCGAGCGCGCGGCGTCGATCGCTTCCTGGATCTCGTCCTGGTCGGCCAGGCCGGTGGAAATGATCATCGGCTTGCCGGTGCGCGCCACATAGCGGATCAGCGGCAGGTCGACCGCTTCGAACGAAGCGATTTTGTAGGCCGGCGCGCCCAGCGATTCGAGCAGGTCCACCGCGGTGGCATCGAACGGCGAACTGAAGATGGTGATGCCCACCTCGCGGGCGCGCGCGAACAGCGCCTCATGCCAGGCCCAGGGCGTATGCGCTTCCTGGTAGAGATCGTGCAGCGTGCGGCCGGCCCAGGGGCCGTCCTTGATCTGGAAATCCTCGGCATCGCTGTCGAGCGTGATGGTGTCGGCCGTGTAGGTCTGCAGCTTGATCGCATCGGCGCCGCAGGCCTTGGCCTCTTCCACCAAGCGCAGCGCGGTATCGAGCCTGCCATTGTGATTGGCCGACAGTTCGGCGATCACATACGGCGGCTGGTCGGCGCCGATGCGGCGCCCGGCAATGGTGATATGCATCTGACTCATCCTTACCTCGATACCGGAGCCCGTTCGCGCCATTGGCGGGCGGTCAGGCCAAAACCGACGCTGTCCACGGGATGGCCCGGTTCCGGCAGCGCCTCGCCGATGAAGCCCAGCGCGCGGTGCATGGCCTGCGAGCGTTCATTGGACAGCAGCGCCTGGCCACGGACCTTGCGCAGGCCAAGGGTACCAAACGCGTGATCGAGCGCCGCGGCGCCCAGCCGGCGGCCGGTGCCGGACGGTGCGCCCGGCACGGCGTAGAAGCCCCAGTCGGCGACGTCGTCCGTGCCAGCTTCGGTGAAATGCACGAAGCCCAGCGGCTGGCCGGCCTGCTCGACGATCAGCAGATGGCGGCGCGGATCGGCCGCGCTGCGTTCGTACCAGGCGCGGTGTTCGGCGATGCCGATCTCGTGCGTGGTATACATGTGGCGGCGCACGTCGGGGTGGTTGCGCCAGGACAGTACGGCGTCGAGGTCGTCGGGGCGCATCGGCCTGACGGTGGCTTCGTGCGAGGAGGATGGGCGTAATGCCAGGTCCTCGATGCAGATGCGTACGCGCTGCAAGCCGAGGCCGTCGCATATGTCAGCGGCCGCAGCCGACATCGCGCGCCAGGCATCCGGCGCCAGCAAATCCTGCAAGGCGGCGGGGATGGCGTCCGGCAGGTTCTCCGGGCCGCCCAGCAGCATCGCTGCACCCTGCCGCACCAGCGCCTGCGCACCGGGACGCTGGTTGTCGGCCAGGATCACCAGCAGCGACGGCAAGCCGAGGCAGCAGCGTTCCAGGGCGGAAACGCCGGCAGCGCCGATGGCGAGATCGCAATCCGCCAGCAGGGCAGCCATATCGCCGACGTCTTCGAGAACTTCGCACGGCCATGGGCTGCGCGCCGCCAGCTCCCTCACGCGTTCCTTCGACGCGGCCTGCGCACCGAGCACCACGGTGATCCGGCATGCCGCCGGCAGCAGCGACCGGCTCAAGCCTTCCAACGCAAGCGACGTGGCGTCAGCCGCATCGCCCCCGCCCATGCTGATCACGATCCTGTGCAGCGGCGCCTGCGCGCGTCGCGCCAGGCTTGCTTCGCGCCGCTGGCGGAACTCCGGACGCAGCATCGCGTAGCGCGGGCCGGCAAGCACCCGGCAATCGGTGGATACCAGGCCGGCATAGCGCTCTGCACGGCGGCCGGCGTTCTGGTCGATCAGCATCTGCGCCAGATACGGCCGGTCGGCGAGATCGTCGATCGCCACAAGCTTCCCGGCGTGGGGCTGCAAGGCCTGTTCCCACCGGGCATCCAGTGCGTAGTGATCCACGATCAGCACGTCGACGCTGCCGCCGAGCGCCTCGATCGTCGCCTCGGCATCGCCACGCTCATCCATGGCAGCCGCTTCGCCATCGGCCGGCAGCAAGGCCAGCTCGAAACCTTCCGCAGCAATCCGCGCGCCCAGATGCCCCGGCAACTCGCGGCAAACGAACCGGCACGAAGCTCCTTCCTCGCGCAGCGCACGCGCCAGCGCCAGGCAGCGCATCACATGCCCGCTGCCCAGCTGGAACGACGCATCGGCGCGAAAGGCTGCTTTCATGCCATCGCCCGCTAGGCGGTCTTTTCGAGCAGGGACCAGGTGATGTCGTCCTGCGGGAAGCTGGGGTCGCGGCGGTAGGCGAAGCCGTAGTCGACCAGGCGCAGGTCCGGATAGCGGTCCATGATCTCGCCGCAGAACGCTTCCTGCCCGGTCTTGTAGGTCATGCCTGTTCCGCCCCGTGATTGCCTTGCGCCGCCCGCTGGGCGCGGAACATCCATTCCGCGCGGATCCAGTCTTCTTCCGTGTCGATGTCCTGCACGCGATGCCGCGGAATCGGCAGCCCCGCGCCCGACGCATAGATGCCCACGCCATCCAGCCAGGCCTGCGCGCGGCCCCAGTAGAACTGGCCCGCGTCGTGCCAGGCTTCTTCCAGGTCCTGCGAGCGCGTGCCGGCATGCTCCGGCGCGAACATCGCCACCCGCCCCTCCGCCGACAGGCGCAGGGCGCGCTGGATCGGGAACGGGAAGGTGGTGACCGGGAAAACGTAATCGCCGTCGCCCGCATCGAGCATGTGCAAGCCGCGCTCGATATCGCCCGCTTCGACGAACGGCGCGGTGGCATAGATGCAGCACACGTTGCGCGGCGCGGCGCCTGCCCGCTGCAGCTCGCCCACGGCGTGGCGGATGACCGACACCGTGTCGGCGTGATCGCCGGCCAGCTCCGCGGGACGCAGGAATGGCACCTCGGCGCCGAACGAGCGCGCCACCGCAGCGATCTCCTCGTCGTCCGTCGACACCACGACCCGCTCGAAGCACCCGCTGCGCCGCGCCGCCTCGATCGACCAGGCGATCACCGGCTTGCCGCAGAACGCACGGATGTTCTTGCGCGGAATGCGCTTGCTGCCGCCGCGCGCGGGGATCACCGCGAGATTCATACGCCCAGCGCCCGGCGCAGCGACGCGATCACTTCGTCCTGCGCCGCATCGGTAAGCATCGGATACAGCGGCAGCGTGATTGCCTCCGCGTAGTAGCGCTCCGACTCGGGGAACTCGCGCCCGGCCATGCCGTGCTCGCGGTAGTAAGGCTGCGTATGCACCGGGATGTAATGCACGTTGACGCCTATGCCATCCGCGCGCATCGCTTCGAATACTTCCAGGCGCGTGCGCTGGATGCGGTCCAGCTGCAGCCGCACGGTGTACAGGTGCAGGCCGGAATAGCCGTCCGGATGCTGCCACGGCAAGGTCAGCGGCAGGCCGGCCAGCAGGCGGTCGTAGCGTGCGGCCAGCTCGTGCCGGCGTTCCAGGTAAGCGTCGATCCTTCCCAGCTGGCTGATGCCCAGCGCCGCCTGCAGATCGTTCATGCGGTAGTTGTAGCCCAGCTCCACCTGCTGGTAGTACCAGGGGCCGTCGGAAGCGTGCGTCATGCGCGCCGGATCGCGCGTGATGCCGTGCGCGCGGAACAGCGCCATGCGCTCGGCCAGCGCGGCATCGTTGGTCATCGCCATGCCGCCTTCCACGGTGGTGATGATCTTCACCGGGTGGAAACTGAAGATGGTGATGTCGCTGTAGCGGCTGTTGCCGATGCGCTCGCCCAGATAGCGCGCGCCGATGGCGTGCGAGGCGTCCTCGACGATCTTGAAGCCATAGGTCTGCGCCAGCGCATGGATGGCGCGCATGTCGCAGGGCTGCCCCGAGAAATGCACCGGCACCACCACCTTGGGCAAACGCCCTTCGGCCTTGGCCTGGATCAGCTTCTGTTCGAGCTTGACCGGGCAGAGGTTGTAGGTACGCTCGTCGATATCGACGAAGTCCACCTGGGCGCCGCAATAGAGCGCGCAGTTGGCCGAAGCGACGAAGGTGATCGGCGTGGTCCACAGCCAGTCGCCTTCGCCCAGCCCCAGCGCCAGGCAGGCCACGTGCAGGGCCGAGGTGGCGCTGTTCGCGCCCACGCCGAAGCCGGCGCCGACATAAGCTGCGACGGCGGCTTCGAACTTCGGCGTCATCGGACCCTGGGTGAGGAAGTCCGAATGCAGCACTTCGATCACCGCGTCGACGTCGTCCTGGGTCACGTCCTGCCGGCCGTAGGGAATCATGTTCAGATCCCCGCCTCGCGGTGCAGCTGCAGGATGCCGTCGTTATCGAGGAAATGCGGATTGGTGCCGGAGTTGTATTCGAAACCCTGCGGCACCGGGGTGCCCGTTTCGCCCAGCCCGTTGACGGCGAAATCGTTGGGCCGGTTGAAGAAGGTGATGGTGGGGCGGATCACGTAGTGGTCGTCGAACTCCAGCGTGAGATGCGAGTCGTCGGCCGGGCACATGATCTCGTGCAGCTTCTCGCCGGGGCGGATGCCGACGATCTTGTGCGCCATCTGCGGCGCCATCGCGCGGGCCAGGTCGACGATGCGCACCGAGGGGATCTTCGGCACGAAGATTTCGCCGCCGTGCATGCGCTCGAAATTCTTCAGCACGAAGTCCACGCCCTGCTGCAGCGAGATCCAGAAGCGCGTCATCGCCACGTCGGTCAGCGGCAGCGCATCGCAGCCTTCGGCCAGCAGCTGCTTGAAGAACGGCACCACCGAGCCGCGCGAGCCGATCACATTGCCGTAGCGCACCACCGAGAAGACGGTGCGGTGGCCGCCGGCCATATTGTTGGCGGCGACGAACAGCTTGTCGGAGGCCAGCTTGGTGGCGCCGTAGAGGTTGATCGGATTGGCCGCCTTGTCGGTGGACAGCGCGATCACCTTGGCGACCTCGTTCTCCAGCGCCGCGTGGATCACGTTCTCCGCGCCGTGGATATTGGTCTTGATGCATTCGGTGGGGTTGTACTCCGCCGCCGGCACCTGCTTGAGCGCGGCGGCGTGGATCACGTAGTCCACCCCGCGCATGGCCTGCACCAGGCGGCCGCGGTCGCGCACGTCGCCGATGAAGTAGCGCATGCAGGGCGCGTCGTACTGGCGCTGCATCTCGTACTGTTTCAGTTCGTCGCGCGAATAGATCACCACGCGCCGCGGCTGGTAGCGACCGAGCAGGGTCTGCACGTACTGCTTGCCGAAGGAGCCGGTGCCGCCGGTGATCAGGATGGACTTGCCGTCAAACATGGGATGCAACCTCAGCGGAATTCGTGGAATGGGACGGCTCAGCGGATATGCGGAATGCCATAGCGCCCCAGCATGCTCAGTTTTCGCGGAAACAGCACGACGTCGCGCAGATAGGCCGCCAGGCTGGCCCGGCGCATGCCCTGGGCGACGCGGCGGCGCTGGCGCAGCGCGCGGAAGTCGCTGGCGATATAGCGCAGGGTCGGCAGGTAGATCTCGCTCCACACGCGCGCATCGCGCTTGACCAGCGCCAGCGCCAGCCCTTCGAGCAGCAGCGCGGCGGCGTGCAGGGTCAGCAGCGGCCACACCGCGATCGTCGGCGTGCAGACCACCATTACCGCGGTCTTGTTGCGCTCGCTCAGGCGGCGGCGGCGGAAGGTGGTGTTGAGGCGGCCGGCGTCCACGCGGTTGCCGCCGAAGCTGGCGCCCTGGCGATGGATATAGCCGCTTTCCTGCGCCACCAGCACCGGCACGCCGCGCAGGCGCGCCAGGCAGCACAGGTACATGTCTTCGGCGAGGGAGCCCATCCACTCGGGGAAGCCGCCCAGTTCTTCCCACAGGCTGCGCGGCAGGAACAGGCAGGCGCCGATGGTGATCGCCACCTGGCGGCGCGCCACGTCGAGGTTCGGCACGGGGTTGTAGAACAGGTCCAGCCGGCAGCCGCGATCGACCAGTTCGCCGGAAGCCCAGTCGTACTGCGGCAGCGTGGCAATGCAGGGCGTGGCCTGCTGCGCGGCCACGCCGAGCAGGGCGCGCAGCGCGCCGGGCTGCAGCGCGGCATCGTTGTTCAGCAGCAGCACGTAGCGGCCGCGTGCGTGCGCGACCATCCGGTTGTTGCCGATGCAGAAGCCGACATTGCTGCGCGCCGCCAGCAGTTCCACCTGCGGATAGCGCTCGCGCAGCCACTCCACCGAGCCGTCGGTGGAAGCGTCGTCGTGCACCAGCACTTCGAGTGCGATCTCGGCCGCCTGGGCAAAGATCGAATCCAGGCATTCGGCCAGCAGTCCGGTGCCGTTGTAATTGGCGATACAGATGGAGCAGACCGGATCGGCCACGCGCTCCCGCGCCGGGTAAAGCTCGACGTCAGAGGCGCTGCCAGCCATTCAGCGGCCCTCGCCGGGCGCTTTCAGCAGCAGCCAGCGATGCAGCGCCAGCGGCGAATAGCCGCCGGCACGCGGCCTCTGCCGGCCGGCCAGTCGGCTGGCCAGGCCCAAGCCTACGCGTCCGCCGGCGGTGGCCAGCAGCAGCGCGCTGTCGCGCGGATTGCCGCCCTTGCCCAGCACCTCGAAACCGGCCGCGCGGGCCAGGGCGATGTATTCCTCGCGCTGGAAACCGCGTCCGCCGGTGGCGGAGGCCACGCGGTTGCCGGCCAGGCGGCCGATCAGCGAGCGCAATTCCTCGCCCGGGTCCACGATCAGCAGCGGCGCGCCAGGCCGCAGCATCGCCGCGATCTGCGCGAAGGCCGCGCCGACTTCGGGGCGGTCCAGATACATCAGCGAGGTGATGGCCATGGCGCCGGCCATGCTGCGCGGGCGGAACGGCAGCGCGCGCAGGTCGGCCAGCACCGCTCCACCGCCGGCTTCGGCCATGCGCTGGCAGTACCAGCCGCTGATGTCCTGGCCGACCACGAACAGATCCGGGCGGGCCGTGGCCAGCGTCTGCGACAGGCGGCCGTAGCCGCAGCCCAGGTCCAGCACGGCGCCGCCTTCGGCGCCGATCGCCGGGGCGAACATCTCGCGCACCAGCCAGGCGTGCCAGTCGTGCAGGCGGCCGTTCGCCTCGTCGGTGAAACCTTTGAACAGCACGCCGCGGCGCGTGGCGCCGAGGGCCCGCGCCCGTTCGTCCCAGGTCTGGCGGTTCTCGTTCATATGCGGAGCAAAGCCTGTCTCAATGCAGCCGGTCTCAGTGCAGCAAGGTGCGGGCGATGGCCCGCAGGTCGAAGCGGGCGGCGGCTTCGGTGCCCGGCAGGAAGCGTCCGGTAGGCGCCGCCACGGCGGCGGCCAGCGCCCGCGCGTAATCTTCGGCGGACACGGCCTGGGCGACAACACCGCAGCGCAGCTCCTCCACCAGCCGCGGCAGGTCGCCCACCGGCATCGACACCACCGGCCGGCCCAGTTTCATGGCGTCGGAAAACACCACCGGGATGCTTTCGATGCGCGAGGGGATCAGCAGCCAGTCGGCCCGTGCGATGGCGGCTTCGGCCTGGTCCTTCGAAAGAAAGGCACCGAGCAGCACCGGCCTCCCGGCGCGCTGCAAGGCCTCGACGGCCTCGCGCACGGCCGGCTCCAGCGGGCCGCCGCCCTGGATTTCCACCTGTTCGATGCGCTGCCAGTCGGCATCGCCGAGCAGGCCCAGCGCCTGCAGCAACAGGTCCACGCCCTTGTTCGGATGCCAGCGGCCCAGGAACAGCAGCCGGTATGGCGCCTGCGCCCGCGGCGGCGGCGGCTCGCCGGCCGTGCCGATGGAACGTGTGCTGGGCAGGAAGTCGACCGGGATACCGGCGATCCTGCGGGCGTCGTCGGCCAGCACGTAGCCGTCCGCATAAGCCTTGCCGGCCTGCCGGATCACCCGCCCCAGCATGCCGCGCAGCACCGGCACGCGGCCCAGCGACCACACGTCGCTGCCCAGCAGCCACACGGTGTAGGCCAGGCCGCGGCTGGCGGCGACGCGGCGCGCCCATTCGCCGCAGGGCAGGCCCCACAGCGCCAGCACGCGCGGCTTGCCGCTGCCGACGGCCGCGCGCGCCGCTCGCATGCCGCCGCGCAGCACACGGGCCAGCCAGTACAGGTCGCCCGGGCGCCACGGCTTCAGCGTGGACAGCGGCTTCGCCGGCGCCGCGTAGCGAATCACTTCGATATTCGGCGCGTACTGCTCGCGCTCGTCGCGCGGACCCGGCGCCACCACGCGCACCGCGGCCTGCCGCGCCAGTTCCTCGACCAGGTCGGCCACGAAGGCGCCCGCCGCCTCGCTGCCGTCTCCGCGGATCGGAAACGAGCTGGTGATCACGACCATCGATTCAGCCATGCGTGGTCACCGCTGCGGCCGGCCGGCAAGCGCAGGCATGCGTCAGTCCCGCGCCTTGTAGGTCAGCGCGGTGATCTGCTCGGACACCAGCCCGATCAGGAACACGATCACCGAGGCGCTCCACAGCAGCGTGCTCATGTTGGTGAGGCGGCCTTCGTGCAGGAAAGTCCAGGCGTAGTTGATCAGCCCGAGCAGGAAGAACACCGCGCTGGCCGGCGCGAACAGCTTCAGCGGCGAGTACAGCGTGGCGATCTTGAAGATGATCAGCAGGAAGCGCACGCCGTCGCGCAGCGGCCGGATATGGCTGTGCCCGATGCGCTTGGCCGCCTTGATCGGCATGTAGGCCACCGGATAGGCGCTGCGGAAGAACGCCATGGTGCTGGTGGTCGGGTAGGAAAACCCGTTCGGCAGCAGGTGCAGGAATTCGCGGAACTGCCTGGCCTTCACCGCGCGGAAGCCGGAGGTGAGGTCCAGGATGGCGTGACCGGTCATGCGCGTGGCCAGCCAGTTGTAGATGGTGTTGGCCACGCCGCGGCCGACGCCGGCCTGGCTTTCCCAGTCGCGCGCGCCCACCACCATGTCGTAGCCCTGCTCCAGGTGCTGCAGCAGGCGGGCGATGTCGGCCGGATCGTGCTGGCCGTCGCCGTCCATGAACACCAGGATGTCGCCGCCGGCGGCGCGCGCGCCGCGCTTGATCGCGGCGCCGTTGCCCATCGAGTACGGCGAGGACAGGCAGGTGATGGCATGGCTGGCGCACAGCTCACGGGTGTCGTCCGTGGAGCCGTCGTCGACCACGATGATTTCCGCGTCCGGCGCGGCCTCGCGCAGCCTGGGCAACAGGCCGCGCAGTGCCGCAGCCTCGTTCTTCGCAGGCAGGATGATGCTCAGTGATTTCATGCGCCCCTCTCGTAATGGCAATCATAGCCTGCCCGGGGCGGGCGGGCTGCGCGGGAATCGACGGATTCCGGCGCCTGGAGGCCCCGGCGCGGCCTCAGCCGCGCTTGCGCGCCTGGCCGCGGGTGGTGATCTCGGTGACCGCCTCGATCACCCGTTCGGCGTCCGCGTCGCTCATCGCGGGCGAAAGCGGCAGGCTCGCGGTCTGCCGGCCGATGCGCATGGCATGCGGCCACTGCTCCGGGCGCCAGCCGAAGCGGTCCTGGTAATAGGGGTGCTCGGGCACCGACAGGTAGTGCACGCCGGTGCCGATCCGCCTGGCGTTCATGGCTTCCAGGAAATCGTCGCGGCTGATGCCGCAGCGCTGCTCGTCCAGCATCACCGTGTAGAGGTGATAGCCGTGGCGGGTATTGGCTTCCGGCGCGGCCGGCAGGCCGATCGGCAAGTCCGCGAAGGCTTCGTCATAGCGGCGCCACAGCTGCTGCCGGCGCTCCCAGCTGCGCTCCACGCGGGCTAGCTGGTGGATGCCGATGGCCGCCTGCAGATCCATCATGTTGTATTTGAAGCCGCACTCCACCACCTGGTAGTGCTTGTAGCCCTTGTCGCCGAAGCGGTGCCAGGCGTCCTTGCTCATGCCGTGCAAGGCCAGCATGCGGGCGCGGGCGATCTGTTCCTCGCTGCGGCCCAGGATCATGCCGCCCTCGCCGGTCACCACGTTCTTGGTGACGTAGAAGCTGAAGCAGCCGAAGTCGCCGAAGGTGCCGGCCGGCTGGCCGTGGAACTCGGTTTCGATGGCGTGGGCGCAGTCCTCGATCACCATCAGCCCGTGCTTCCGCGCGATGGCCATGATGCGGTCCATCGCGCAGGGGCGGCCGGCGAAGTGCACCGGCAGGATGGCCCGGGTGCGCGGCGTGATGGCCGCTTCGATGGCATCCGGGTCCAGGTTCTGGGTGACCGCGTCCACGTCGGCCAGCACCGGGGTCAGGCCGGCGTGCAGGATCGCATTGACCGTGGCGCAGAAAGTCAGCGGCGTGGTGATCACCTCGCTGCCCGGCTCCAGCCCCGCGGCGACCATGCTCACGTGGATGGCCGCCGTGCAGGAATTGACCGCGGCCACCTGCGAGGGGCGCACCCCGCGCCACTGCGCGAAATCCTGCTCGAAACGCGCCACCCGCGGCCCCGTGCCCAGCCAGCCCGAGCGCAGGCAGGCCTCGACTTCCGCAATTTCTTCCTCGCCGATCTGGGGTGCTCCGAAGATCAGGAACGGCTGCATGGGTTCGGCGTTGGACACGATGGCGACCACTGGGGAAAGGCCGCTTTTGTATACGAACTTTCACGGCGGCGTCCATGGCGGCGTCACAACCCTGACGGACGCCACGCTTATGGGAATCCAATGTGCTGGATTTCACGCAAATGGGCCGGGCACGGGTGTACTGGCGCGGCTTCTGCGGTAAATTCCCCGTCAATCAGGGGGCTGGGCGACATTCAGGTTATGGCGACGCAAATGCAACCGTCACTGGCAGGGCTGTCCGGCATGGCCCGGCGCCTGGTATCCGAAGGGGTGCTCCCCGAGCCGGACGTGCGCAAGGCGGTACTCGATTCCGCCCAGGCCAAGACCACGCTCACCGCCTGGCTGCTGGACCACGGCCTGATCGACAGCAGCCGGCTCACCCAGCTCGCCTCGGCCGAATTCGGCATGCCGGCGATGGACGTCTCCTCGCTGCAGCCGGCCAGCATGCCGCTGAACCTGATCAGCGAAGCGCTGATCAACAAGCACCACGCCCTGCCCCTGTTCCGCCGCGGCAAGCGCCTGTTCGTCGGCATCGCCGACCCGATGCAGTCGCATGCGCTGGACGAGATCAAGTTCCACTCCAACTGCATGGTGGAACCGATCCTGGTCGAGCGCGCCCAGCTGCACCGGGTGATCGAGACCGCGCTCAGCGCGATGAGCTCCAGCGTGCCGGACCTCGGCGGCGACGACCTCGACGAACTCGCGCTGGAAGCCGGCGACGACGACGGCGACACCACCGGCATCGACGCCAACGCGAACGACGACGCGCCGGTGGTGAAGTTCGTCAACAAGATCCTGGTCGACGCGATCAAGCGCGGCGCCTCGGACATCCACTTCGAACCATTCGAAACCAACTACCGCGTGCGCCTGCGCATGGACGGCATGCTGCGCGCGGTGGCCAGCCCGCCGATGAAGCTGTCCACGCGCATCTCCTCGCGCCTGAAGGTGATGGCCGGCCTGGACATCGCCGAGCGGCGCGTGCCGCAGGACGGCCGCATCAAGCTCAATCTTTCCAAGAGCCGCTCGGTCGACTTCCGCGTCAGCACGCTGCCCACGCTGTTCGGCGAGAAGATCGTGCTGCGTATCCTGGACGCCTCCACCGCCAAGCTCGGCATCGACAAGCTCGGCTACGAGGAAGTCCAGAAGCAGCTCTACATCGAAGCCATCCACAAGCCCTACGGCATGGTGCTGGTCACCGGCCCGACCGGCTCGGGCAAAACCGTGTCGCTGTACACGGCGCTGAATATCCTCAACACCAACGAGCGCAATATCTCCACGGTGGAAGACCCGGTCGAAATCCGCGTCGAGGGCATCAACCAGGTTCAGCAGAACACCAAGCGCGGCATGACCTTTGCCGCGGCCCTGCGCTCCTTCCTGCGCCAGGATCCGGACGTGATCATGGTCGGCGAAATCCGCGACCTGGAAACCGCCGAGATCGCCATCAAGGCCGCGCAGACCGGCCACATGGTGCTGTCCACCCTGCATACCAACGACGCGCCGCAGACCATCTCGCGCCTGATGAACATGGGCATCGCGCCCTACAACATCACCTCGTCGGTCACCCTGGTGATCGCCCAGCGCCTGGCCCGCCGCCTGCACGACTGCAAGAAGCCGCTGGACCTGCCGCCGGCCACCCTGCTCGCCGCCGGCTTCACCCAGGAAGAGATCGACGCCGGCCTGACCCTGTACGAGGCGGTCGGCTGCGACAACTGCAACGAAGGCTACAAGGGCCGCGTGGGCATCTATCAGGTGATGCCCATGCTCGAGGAGATCCAGAAGATCGTGCTGCAGGGCGGCAACGCCATGCAGATCGCCGAGGTGGCGCGCGGCGCCGGCATCAACGACCTGCGCGCCTCGGCCCTGCTGAAAGCCAAGCAGGGCGTGACCAGCCTGGCCGAGATCGACCGCGTCACCAAGGACTGACGCGGCTCCTGCGGCGGCCTGAGACGCCGCCCGCACTGGAGTTGCGTGCCAAGGCACGGATTGCCTGAGAGATTTGCCATAAGCTGCAACAAATTTGCCGCCGGCCCCTGGCCGGCAAGCTCGAAGGGGGAGTTTCCGCATGGCCACAGCAATCACGGCAGCCAAAGACGCTCGCGCCCGCGGCGCAGAGCGCGCCGCCGTCACCCAGATGTCCATGTACGACTGGGTCGCGCTGGACAAGCGCGGCAAGCGCATGAAGGGCGAGATGCCGGCGAAGAACGCTTCGCTGGTGAAGGCCGAGCTGCGCCGCCAGGGCATGAACCCGCAGACGGTGCGCGAGAAGTCCAAGCCCCTCTTCGGCGCTGCCGGCAGCACGGTCAAGCCGCGCGACGTGGCCATCTTCAGCCGCCAGATCGCCACCATGATGGCGTCGGGCGTGCCGATGGTGCAGTCCTTCGAGATCATCGCCGACGGCCAGAAGAACGTCCGCTTCAAGAACATGCTGGTCGACGTCAAGCAGGGCATCGAGGGCGGCGCCGCGCTGCACGAGGCGCTGGCCAAGTATCCGGTCCAGTTCGACGAGCTCTACCGCAACCTGGTGCACGCGGGCGAATCCGCCGGTGTGCTCGACACGGTGCTGGACACCGTGGCGACCTACAAGGAGCGGATGGAAGCGATCAAGAGCAAGATCAAGAAGGCCCTGTTCTACCCCGTGATGGTGCTGGCGGTGGCGCTGCTGGTCAGCATGATCCTGCTGCTGTTCGTGGTGCCGGTGTTCCAGCAGACCTTCAAGGACGCCGGCGCGGAACTCCCGGCGCCGACCCAGATCGTGATCTCCGCCTCGCAGTTCATGCAGAGCTACTGGTACGTGGTGATCGGCGTGATCGTCGGCAGCATCGTCGCCCTGGTCATGGCCAAGAACCGCTCGCAGAAGTTCGCGCACTTCCTCGACCGCGTGATGCTGAAGCTGCCGGTGATGGGCGCCATCCTCCGCCAATCCGCCATCGCCCGCTTCGCCCGCACCCTCGGCGTCACCTTCCGCGCCGGCGTGCCCCTGGTCGAAGCCATGGACGCCGTGGCCGGCGCCACCGGCAGCATCGTCTACGGCGACGCGGTCCGGCAGATGCGCGACGACGTCGCGGTCGGCCACCAGCTGCAGCTGGCCATGCGCCAGACCGGCCTGTTCCCGAACATGGTGGTGCAGATGACCGCCATCGGCGAGGAATCCGGCGCCCTGGACAACATGCTGTTCAAGGTGGCCGAGTTCTACGAGGAAGAGGTCAACAACGCGGTCGACACCCTGTCCACCCTGCTCGAGCCGCTGATCATGGTGATCCTCGGCGTGCTGGTGGGCGGCATGGTGGTGTCGCTGTACCTGCCGATCTTCAAGCTCGCGGGCACCGTGTAAGCTTCCGCATCCGAGCCCCTCTCTCCCCCGGGAGAGGGGGGCTTTTTTTATAGCTATCGAGACGACGCATGCCTGAGCTTCCTCTTTGGGCCTGGATCACCGTGGCAGGCGTGCTCGGCCTGCTGGTGGGCAGCTTTCTCAACGTGGTGATCCTGCGCCTGCCCGAGCGCATGGAAGCGGCGTGGCGCGAACAGGCGCTGGATACGCTCAAGCTTCCCCCCGACGAAACCACGCCCCGCCCGCCCGGCATCGTGCGCGAGCCCTCGCACTGCCCCAGGTGCAAGCACCGCCTGTCGGTGTTCGACAACGTCCCGCTGTTCGGCTGGCTGCTGCTGCGCGGGCGTTGCCGCTACTGCAAGGAGCCGATCTCGATCCAGTACCCGCTGGTGGAACTGCTGAGCGGCGTGCTCAGCGCCATCGTGGTGTGGAAGTTCGGCCCCACCCTGCCGGCGCTGGCCGGCCTGGCCTTCACCTGGCTGCTGATCGCGCTGGCCGGCATCGACTTCCGCACCCAGTACCTGCCGGACGAACTCAACTACCCGCTGCTGTGGATCGGCCTGCTGCTTACCCTGCTGCCGATGTTCGTCACGCCCACCGCCGCGATCATCGGCGCGGCGATCGGCTACCTCAGCCTGTGGAGCGTGTACTGGCTGTTCAAGCTCGCCACCGGCAAGGAAGGCATGGGCTACGGCGATTTCAAGATGCTGGCGGCCATGGGCGCCTGGATGGGCGCCGGCGCGCTGCTGCCGATCGTGCTGCTGTCCTCGCTGGTGGGCACGGTGATCGGCGGTTCGCTGATCCTGCTGCGCCGGCATAAAGCCGAGGTGCCGATCCCGTTCGGCCCGTTCATCGCCATGGCCGGCTGGCTGTGGTTCGTGGCCGGCGACTGGATGCTGCACACCTACATGCAGATCACCGGGCTGCGGTGATCGCGCCGCGCCCTTACGTCGTCGCGCTCACCGGCGGCATCGCCTCCGGCAAGAGCGCGGTGGCGCGGCGCTTCGAAGCGCTGGGCATCGCGGTCTACGACGCCGACGTGGCCGCGCGGGAAGTGGTCAAGCCCGGCAGCGAAGGGCTGGCGGCCATCGTGCAGACCTTCGGCGCCGGCGTGCTCGACGGCGAGGGGCAACTCGATCGCGCCGCCATGCGCCGCCGCGTCTTCGCCGACGACATGGCCCGGCGCCAGCTGGAAGCCATCACCCACCCGCGCGTGCGCAGCTGGCTGCGCGAACGCGCCGGCACCGATCACGGCCCGTACTGCCTGCTGGCGATTCCGCTGCTGGCGGAGAACATCGCGCATTACCGCTGGGTCGACCGCGTGCTGGTGGTGGACAGCACCGAGGCCGCGCAATTGGAGCGGCTGATGCGCCGCGACGGCATCGACGAGGCGCTGGCACGCCGCATGATCCAACGCCAGGCGCGCCGCGAGGAACGCCTCGCCATCGCCGACGACGTGATCGCCAATACCGGCGAAGAAGCCGCGCTGGATGCCGCAGTGGCCGCCCTGCACCAGCGCTATCTGGCGCTGGCCAAAACCAGGACCTGAGCGCGCGTCAGCCGCCCCAGAAGCCGCGGATGCCCGCGACGCCCTGCCCACCCGACGTGCGCGCCTGCTGCACGTCTGCCTGACTCATGCCGCCGAGCGCGTAGACCGGCAGCGCCGCCGCCTCGGCCAGTGCCGCGAAAGCGGCCCAGCCAAGCGCAGGCAGCTCCGGATGGGTCGCGGTGACGGCCACCGGCGACACGGTCGCGAAATCCGCCCCCAGCGCCAGCGCCCGCGCCAGCTCGGCGGCATCGTGGCAGCTCGCGCCGACGGGCTGGTTCCAGGGCAAGGGCCGTTCGCTGCCGCTCAGCTGCGCGGCCTTCAATTGCACGCCGACACCCAGGGCCAGTGCGCCTTCGATATCGCCGTTGAGCAGCAGCCGCGCACCGCGGCTGCGCGCTTCCGGCAGCAGCTGCCCGGCCAGCTCCCTCACCTGCTCCATCGGCCATAGCGGCAGGCGCAGCTGCAGCAGCCGCTCGCCGCGGCCCAGGGCATCGCGCAGCATGGCGGCGCAGGCGTCATGGGCCGCGGGCGGCAGGTCCGCCGGTGTGATCGGATAACGATGCGGCAGGCGCAGCGCCTGCAGGATGGCGCGGTCGGCCGGCGCCAGCAGCGCCAGATCGACCGCATCGGGATCGGCCCATTGCAGCGCGGTGTGCTCCAGCGGCCGCGGCTCGCTGTCCCAGCGCCGCACCACCCAGGCATCCAGCAGCAGGCGCTTGGCGCCATAGGCCCAGGGCACCCGCGTCAGCGGCTCGCCCGGGCCGATCGCGATACCCAGCTCTTCGGCCAGCTCGCGCGCCAGCCCGTCGCCGGCCGCTTCGCCCGGCTCCAGCTTGCCGCCGGGAAACTCCCACGCGCCCGCCAGGTGCTTGCCCGGCGGCCGCTGCGCCAGCAGCACGCGTCCGGCCGGGTCGACCAGGACGCCGGCCATGACGTGGATGGCGCCGCTAGGGGGAACGGGGCTCAAATGCTGCTGCGGACGTACTCGACCATGTCGAAGTCGTAGGCGTGGTCGGCATCTTTCTTGTGATGGGTGCGGCTGAGCTCGGTCCAGTCGCTGAAATGCACGCCGGGGAAGAAGGTATCCGCACCGTCCACCGCCGCATTCACCCAGGTCAGGAACAGCCGCTGCGCCTTCGGCAGCGCCGCCTTGTAGACCTCGCCGCCGCCGATCACCATCAGTCCGGTACCGCCGGCGCGGGCCAGGCCCTCTTCCAGCGAACGCACGGTGACCTGGCCCGGGAACGGCGCTTCGTGCTTGCGCGTCAGCACCAGGTTGGTCCGGCCCGGCAGGGCGCGGCCGACCGACACCGCCGTGTTGTAGCCCATCAGCACGAACTTGCCGAGCGTGAGCTCCTTGAACCAGCGCAGGTCGTCCGGCAGGTGCCAGGGCAACTGGCCCTTGCGGCCGATGGCAGAGTTCTCGTCGAGCGCGGCGATGAGCGAAATGGCCATGAAGACTCCAGATGAGCGAACCGTATGGGGACGCACGGGCGGCCATATGGGGGTCGGCGCGCGCTAGCCGCGCATTGTACTCACGAACACCGCCGGGGCGGTGGCCGCCGGCCCAGGGCAATTCACACGGCGACCGGCGCCTTGATGGCCGGGTGCGGGGTGTAGCCCTCGATCGCCACGTCCTCGAAGCGGAAGTCTTCCAGCGCGCGCACGTCCGGGTTCAGCCGGAGCGTGGGCAGCGGGCGCGGCTCGCGGCTCAGCTGCAGGCGGGCCTGCTCGACGTGGTTGCTGTACAGGTGGGCGTCGCCCAGCACGTGCACGAAGTCGCCCACGCCCAGGCCGCAGACCTGCGCCACCATGTGGGTGAGCAGCGCATAGCTGGCGATATTGAACGGCACGCCCAGGAAGATATCGCCCGAGCGCTGGTACAGCTGGCAGCTGAGGCGCCCGTCGGCCACGTAGAACTGGAACATGGTGTGGCACGGCATCAGCGCCATCCGCGGCAGCTCGCCCACGTTCCAGGCGTTGACGATGAGCCGGCGCGAATCCGGATTGCGGCGGATCTCCTCCACCACCCAGCGGATCTGGTCCACCGTGCCGCCGTCGGCCGTGCGCCAGGCGCGCCACTGCTCGCCGTAGACCGGGCCGAGCTCGCCGTTCGGGTCGGCCCATTCGTCCCAGATGCTGACGCCGTGTTCCTTCAGGTAGGCGATGTTGGTGTCGCCGCGCAGGAACCAGATCAGCTCGTGGATGATCGACTTCAGGTGCAGCTTCTTGGTGGTGACCAGCGGAAAACCTTCGCGCAGGTCGAAACGCATCTGCCAGCCGAACACGCTGCGCGTGCCGGTGCCGGTGCGGTCGGCCTTGATCGTGCCGTGCTCCAGCACGTGGCGCAGCAGGTCGAGATAAGCGCGCATGGTTACTCCTTCGCCGGCAGCGCCACGGTATACGGCCGCAGCGTCGGCGCCTTGCGGGACATGAAGATCAGCACCAGGCCCACCAGGATGAGCGGCAGCGACAGGATCTGCCCCATGGTGAGCCAGCCGAAGGCCAGGTAGCCGAGCTGCGGGTCCGGCAGGCGCACGAATTCCACCGCGAAACGGAAGCAGCCGTACAGCAGCGCGAACAGTCCCGAGAGCAGATAGCGCGGGCGCGGCTTGAGCGACACCAGCCACAGCACGGTGAACAGCACCACGCCTTCCAGCAGCATCTCGTACAGCTGCGAGGGGTGGCGCGGCAGGCGGTCCGGCGCGTTGGGGAAGATCATCGCCCACGGCACGTCGCCGGGCTTGCCCCACAGCTCGCCGTTGATGAAGTTGCCCAAGCGGCCCAGGCCCAGCCCGATCGGCACGATCGGCGCCACGAAATCCACCGTGTCGAAGAACGCGACCTGGTGCCGGCGCGACCACCACAGCCCCGCGGCGAGCACGCCGAGCAGGCCGCCGTGGAAGCTCATGCCGCCGTCCCACACGCGGAACAGCGCCACCGGGTCGGTCCAGATCCAATGGATGTCGGCATAGAACAGCATGTAGCCGATGCGGCCGCCCGCGATCACGCCCATCATCGCGTAGAACAGCAGGTCGCCCAGCGCATCGCGCGTCACCGGCAGGCGGCCATGGCGGCGGCGGTATTCGGCCAGCAGCCAGGCGCCGAAGAAACCGCCCAGGTACATCAGGCCATACCAGTGGATCGGGAAGGAACCGAGGCGGAAGGCCACGGGGTCGATGGCGACGGTATAAGGCAGCGACATGAGTCCGATCGGGGAAGCCGGCAAAGTCCAAGTGTAGCGACACCGGCACCGCTGCCGACAGGCAGGGTCGACGGCCGTGCCGGCTTGGCTATACTCGGCCGCGAACGCGATGCGGGCCCGGGGAGGCGCCCGCACGGCGCGCCGCCGGAAAGCGGCATGCGTCGCGGCGTTCGGCACGGTGGGGGTGTTGCTCCCAGCCACCGGCCCGGCAAGGGAGCCACCAAACAGGGGAAAATACATGTCGCTTCATTTCGCGCGGACTGCGCTGTCCGTGCTTTGCCTGCTCGCGCCCGCGGCCGCCTTGGCCGCCGACCTGATCCCGGTCGAGGATTTCGCCCGCCATCCGCAGATCTCCATGCCGCGCCTGTCGCCCGACGGCAAGTACGTGGCCGTGCGCGTGGATACCGACGACGGCGACAACCACGCGCTGATGGTCTACCAGGTCAGCGACATGAGTAACCCCGTGAGCATGCTGCGCATGCCCAAGTACGAGCTGCCGACCAGCATCGTCTGGGTCAGCCCCACCCGCCTGGTGATCGAGAAGGGCAAGCAGTTCGGCTCGATCGACAAGCCGCTGTCCACCGGCGAGATCATCGCCACCGACTTCAACGGCAAGAACCAGGACTACCTCTACGGCTACGACAGCAAGGCCAGCAGCCGTTCCGCCACGCGCGGCACCGACCGCGGCTGGGGTTCCATCGACGGCCTGCCCGAGCGCGCCAACGGCCATTTCTACATGGGCGCGCAGGACTGGGACGTGCAGAACCAGAGCTCGCTCTACGACGTCAACGCGCAGAAGAACACGCGCCAGCTGATCGGCGACATCGGCGTGGGCGACATGACCTTCATGACCGGCGCGGACGGCCTGGCGCACTTCGCCTACGGCCGCGACGAGAACTACAACTTCGTCGTGTTCCACCGCGAGAACAACGCCTGGGCCAAGCTCGGCAGCCAGGCCACCGGCGCCAGCTTCGCGCCGATCAGCTTCGCGCCGGACCGCCAGCGCATCTACGCCAGCTTCAGCGCCGACGGCGGCCCCGGCAAGCTGGTCGAGCAGGACGAGAACGGCAGCGGCCGCCACGACCTGGCCAAGGACGACTTCGGCAGTATCGGCACCCTGCAGTGGACCGCCCTGCCCAACCAGCCGTTCGCGGCCACCCCGATGACCGGCCTGCCCAAGCCGATCTACATCGACCCGAACCTGCCGGCGGCCAAGCTGCATATGGCGCTCAGCCAGAAATTCCCGGGCCAGGTGGTGGATTTCATCAACTACAGCGAGGACGGCAGCCAGCTGCTGTTCTCGGTCAGCAGCGACCGCAGCCCAGGTTCGTACATGCTGATCGACACGCAGACCTTCAAAGTGCGCAAGCTGTTCGACGCCGCACCGTGGATCGACCCCGGCAAGATGGCCGAGCGCCGCCCGGTGCGCTTCAAGGCCAGCGACGGGCTGGAGCTGGAAGCGATCCTGACCTTCCCCAAAGGCTCCAAGGAAGCCAACCTGCCGATGGTGCTGGTGCCGCACGGCGGCCCGCACGACGTGCAGGACACCTGGTTCTACGACGACGACGCGCAGTTCCTGGCCAGCCGCGGCTACCTGGTGCTGCAGGTGAACTACCGCGGCTCCGGCGGGCGCGGCGCGAACTTCAAGGAAGCCGGTTACCTGAAGTGGGGCACGCGCATCCAGCAGGATCTGATCGACGGCGTGAAGTGGGCGATCGAAGAGCGCTATGCCGACCCCTCGCGCATCTGCGTCTACGGCGGCAGCTTCGGCGGCTACTCGGCCATGATGGCCACCATCCGCGCGCCGGGCCTGTTCAAGTGCGCGGTCGGCTACGCCGGCATCTACGACCTGGACATGATGTACAACAAGGGCGATATCGGCTCCAACAAGCGTGGCCGCAACTATCTGCGCACGGTGATCGGCAAGAACGACGCCGACCTGGCGGCCAACTCCCCCGACAAGCTGGCCGACAAGATCGACGTGCCGGTGCTGCTGGTGCACGGCGAGGACGACCAGCGAGCCCCGTTCGCGCAGGCCAAGGCCATGCGCGCCGCGCTCGAAGCCGCGCACAAGCCGTACCAGTGGCTGTCCAAGCCCGGCGAGGGCCACGGCTTCTACACCGAGAAGAACAACATCGAGTTCTACAACACATTGCAGTCCTTCCTGGACAAATACATCGGCCCGAAGGCCGACGTGGCCGCCAAATAGCTGTCGCGGAACTGACGAAAGCGGGACCCGGGAAAGGGCGCCGCGGCGCCCTTTCCTCGTTTTGGCCCGGCCCAAAACGAATGTCTGCAATTACTTACGAAGACAAAGCTGACGCGACAGTAAGGTTGCAGGAAGCTGTCACCTTGTTTTAACTTCGGGCTTACATCGCCTGCTCCCCGGCTTCGGCGATGCCAGGGCACGTCCACTCCCCCCGTGGGACGCGCCATCCCAGATATCCAGGCGACCAGCGCTAAGTAGCTGGCGGCTGGCTATTTTTTGTTCGGAGTTCCTATAACAATGAAGCAAAAGACCCTGCTGGCTACCGCCATCGCCGCAGCGCTCCTGCTGCAGACCTGGTCCATCGCCGCCCAGGACGCCCCCGCTCCCGCCGCCGACCAGTCCAAGGCCAAGAGCCTGGACACCATCACGGTCACCGGCTCGCGCATCCGCAGCGTGGACGTCGAGACCTCGCAGCCGATCTTCACCATGGACCGCCAGGCGATCCAGTCGACCGGCCTGACCAATGTCAACGACATCCTGGCCCGCATGCCGTCCGCCGGCACGCCGGACATCACCCCGCAGGACACGCTGTCGTCGGGCGCCGACGTCGGCGGCCGCTACGTGAACATCCGCAACCTGGGTTCGACCCGCACCCTGGTGCTGGTCAACGGCCGCCGCTGGAGCACCAGCCTGGGCGGCCTGACCGACGTGTCGACCATCCCGGTCTCGATGATCGAGCGCATCGAAGTGCTGAAGGACGGCGCGTCTTCCGTCTACGGTTCCGACGCCATCGGCGGCGTGGTGAACATCATCACCCGCGACCGCTTCGAAGGCGCCGAAGTCAACGCCTACTACGGCCAGAACGAGAAGGGCGACGGCCAGCAGAAGAACGTCGACTTCACCTGGGGCCACAACACCGAGAACAACTCGCTGATCCTCGGCGCTGCCTACCAGGACAGCAAGCCGATGTGGAACCGCGACCGCGCCGAAACGCGCTACTCCAACAGCCCGCGCCATATCGACGACAGCCTGGGCGGCGGTCCGTGGGGCCGCGTGACCAACCCGGCCGACGGCCAGGATTACATCCTGAACCGCGGTGGCAATCCGGCGAACTTCGCCGACTACCACCCGTTCACCGGCGCGCCGAGCGACCTGTACAACACGCAGGCCGACATGACCTTCCGCGCCGGCACCAAGCTGAAGAACCTGTTCCTGCAGGACCGCTACAAGCTCACCGACAACGTGACCCTGCGCGGTTCGGCCAGCTACAGCGTGCGCGACACCGAAAGCCAGCTGTCCGGCTACCCGCTGCAGACCGGCAACACCGGCCTGACCATCGACCCGAACAACGCCTACAACCCGTTCCCGGGCCAGGCGACCAGCTTCTACCGCCGCACCGTCGAGCAGCCGCGCGACACCTGGAGCAAGTCCAAGCTCGCGCACATCGACGTCGGCGCCGAAGGCTTCTTCAACTTCCTCGGCCACGAGTGGAACTGGGACGCCACCTACACCTACTCGCAGACCAAGGTCCGCCAGGTCTCCTCCGGCAACTTCTACCTGCCTAACGCGCAGAAGGCGCTGGGCCCGACCACGATCGTCGATGGCCAGGTCGCCTGCGCCAGCGCCGCCGACCGCGCCGCCGGCTGCGTGCCGTGGAACATCCTGGCCGGCCCGGGCGGCACGCCCGCCTCGGTGTGGAACTACATCAACTACATCGGCACCGCGCGCCAGACCAGCAAGACCGACGACTTCAGCGCCAACCTCACCGGCGGCCTGTTCGACCTGCCGGCCGGCACGGTCAGCATCGCCGGCGGCATCGAGCACCGCGGCGAGAAGGGCAGCTTCCGGCCCGACGCGGGCGACTCGGCCGGCCTGACCACCAACCTGGCCAGCAACCCGACCAACGGCGCCTACATCGTCAACGAGGCCTACCTCGAACTCGACGTGCCGCTGCTGCGCGACCTGCCGGGTGCGCAGGAGCTGGGCGTGAACGTGGCCAGCCGCTACTCGCACTACAGCAACTTCGGCAGCACCACCAACAACAAGTACAGCTTCCGCTGGCGCCCGTTCGAGGACCTGCTGGTCCGCGGCACCTACGCCGAAGGCTTCCGCGCGCCGACCATCGACAATCTCTATGCCGGCAGCGGCCAGAGCTTCGAGAGCTTCGTCGACCCGTGCGATTCCGTGATCGGCGCCGCCGGCAGCAATGCCACCGTGGCGGCCCGCTGCGCCGCCGCCGGCGTGCCGGCGAACTATCGCCAGATCGACAACGGCACCGGCAAGCCGATCACCGACAACACCGGCGGCCAGACCGCGACGCCCTTCATCTCGGGCTCCAACCCGAACCTGAAGCCGGAGCAGTCGATCACCCGCACGATCGGCTTCGTGTACAGCCCGCACTACGTGTCCGGCCTGGACTTCACCGTGGATTACTACAACATCTACGTGAAGAACATCATTACCTCGGTCACCGCGTCGAGCATCCTGAACTACTGCTACGTGCAGAACGATTCGTCCTTCTGCGACCGCTTCAGCCGC
This sequence comes from Dyella marensis, assembly GCF_049532885.1. Taxonomy (NCBI): domain Bacteria; kingdom Pseudomonadati; phylum Pseudomonadota; class Gammaproteobacteria; order Lysobacterales; family Rhodanobacteraceae; genus Dyella; species Dyella marensis. The sequence goes on along the minus strand of NZ_CP064029.1, from coordinate 1,091,464 downwards.
AGCGCCAACGGCGTGATCACCAACCTCAACGAGAGCCTGTCCAACCTGGGCACGCTGAAGACCGAGGGCTACGACGTCGGTATCCACTACCGCCTGCCGCAGACCAGCTTCGGCACCTTCCGCATCGCCTCTGACAGCACCTACCTGACCAAGTACGAGACGGTCAGCGGCCCCGGCGCTCCGGCGGTGAACGCGGTCGGCTTCATGACCGACGGCGCCGGCAACCTCAACGGCGGCATCACCGGCCTGTACCGCCTGCGCTCGAACCTGCAGCTGGACTGGGACTACAAGCAGTTCGGCGCGAGCTGGACGGTGCGTTACTTCTCCGGCCTGAAGGACAGCTGCTACACGTCGACGGTGGAGTGCAACATGCCGACCTACGTGGCCCCCGGCCTGGTGGGCGTGGGCGTGAGCCGCAAGGGTTCGCTGGCGTTCAACGATGCGCAGGTGCGTTATACGGCGCCGTGGAAGGGTGTGTTCACGGTTGGCGTGAACAACATCTTCAACAAGAAGAGCCCCTACTACTACAACGTGACGAATTTCGGCAGCGGCAGCCCGCCGTACAATCCGGCGTTCGATATCGATCGTTATTTCTACGTGTCGTATAACCAGAAGTTCTGATCGCTTAGGCGGATGGAATTTTTGTTTTGAGGGGGTGGGCCTTCGGGTCCACCCCTTTTTTTTGGGCGCGCGGGGCGCTCTTTGCTCGTCATCCCGGCGTAGGTCGGGATCCAGTTTCTGTGTCGCCTGGATTTTGCGTTACCGCGGACTGGCCGCTTATGCAGCGGGCATTTCGGACGCCTGCCGGCGCCCGAGTCACTTTCTCTTTGCTGGCCCAAAGAGAAAGTAACCAAAGAGAGAATGGCCTGAGAGCCACTGCTCGCGACGCGACTAGAAGGAGCAGTGGACGGCTGCGGTAACCGGATTAACCTGGGTCTACACGAAACGACTTTGCGTTTACGTAGCGGGTGCTTCAACGTGCCGTCGCCGAGAGGATGTTCAAGAACTGAGGCCAGCTTGAGCGGTGCGTTTTACCTCAGCTTCTCAGGTTGAACCCTTCTCCCTCCGGGAGAAGGTGCCGGCAGGCGGATGAGGGTTCGGGCGGAGCGCAGCGTTACACCCCGCCACACAAGGGTAGGTTGGGGTGAGCCGCAGGCGAACCCCAACGTGGCGAGGCGCGTGAAGGTGCGGGTGTTGGGGTTCGCCTGCGGCTCACCCCAACCTACGCCACGGCAAGATTTAGCGTTGCGCTCCGCCAGGCCCCTCACCCTGCCCTCTCCCCGGAGGGGAGAGGGGTGATGTCGTGAGGTGTGCAGGAACGAAGAGCAAAAGCTGGCCTCGGTCCTTGAAAGTCCTCTCGGCCACGGCACGTTGAAGCACCCGCTACGCAAACGCACTGCCGTTTCGTGTAGACCCAGGTTAATCAAGTTACCGCAACCGTCCACTGCTCCTTCTAGTCGCGTCGCGAGCCTTTGACTTGAGGCCATTTCTCTTTGGTTACTTTCTCTTTGGGCCAGCAAAGAGAAAGTGACCCGGGCGCCGGCAGGCGCACGGAATGCCCGCTGCATAAGCGGCCAAATCGCGACAACCACACCTATTCGCTACCGGATCCCAACCTACGCCAGGACGACGAGCAAGGAGCGAGCGACCACATCGCGCCCACGCGAAACCCACTAAAGCAACACAGGCCGATCCGGCAACTCATCCGGCCTCCCGGCGCCATCCCCCGGAAAATGCCGCGCCAACAACTCATGCGCAGCCCCAATCCCCCCGAGGCTCCCCTCGCGCCACTCACCCCGCGCAAAACACTCGCGCATCCGCGCACAGATCGCATCCCATTCCGCCTGCGGCACCGCAGCCGCAATCCCGCGATCGGCAACAATCTCGATCCGATGCTCAGCGAGCAGCACATAAAACAACACGCCGCAGTTGTGCTCGGTATCCCACACGCGCAACTGCGCAAACACCTGCTCCGCGCGCCGGCGCGCGTCCAGCCCCTCCAGCACATCCCACGGCGACAGCCGCGCCTCCACGGCGAAACACACCTCGCCCTTGTGGCGCCGCTCGCCGTCGGCGATAGCGCGGGTCATCTCATCCAGCACGGCAGGCGTGAACGCCCTGCGCAGCAGGAACCATGCGCCGCTCAGATTCGCGAAGAAACGTTGGGCGCGTCCCATCACCAGCTCCCCGAGGAGCCGCCGCCGCCGAAGCTGCCGCCGCCCCCGCTGAAACCGCCGCCACCACCGCTGCCGAAGCCGCCACCGCCACCACCGAAACCGCCACCGCCGCCCCAGCCACCGAAACCGCCCCACCCGCCGCCGCCGATGGAACGCCCGGCGCCAGCCGGCAGCAGCATCAGTACGCCGCCGATGATCGCGCCCAGCGCCGCGGCGCCCAGGCTGGCCGCCAGCAGCCACAGCAGGCCGCCGATCAGGCCGGCGCCCAGCGGCGTGCGCAGCCAGATGCGGGCGCGGCCGAAGATGCCGCGCAGGAACAGGCCGGCGAAGATGCCGATGAACAGCATGTCCTGGAAACCCAGGCCGCTGCGGCGCTCGCGATGGGCCGGCTCGATCGGCGGCGGCAAGGCCTCGCCATCGATCAATTGAGTGAGTGCGCCGACCGCGTCGCTGATGCCGCCGAAGTAATCGTTGCTGCGGAATTTCGGCGCGATGTATTCGCGCGTGATGCGCGCGGTGGCGGCATCGGGAATGGCGCCTTCCAGGCCGTAGCCCACTTCGATGCGCACGCGCCGGTCGTTCTTGGCGATCAGCAGCAGCAGGCCGTCGTCGGTGCCTTTGCGGCCGATCTTGTTGGCCTCGGCCACGGCCAGCGAATAGCTCTCGATATCCTGCGGCTGCGTACTGCCCACCATCAGCACCACCAGCTGCGCGCCCTTGCGCTGCTCCAGCGCCACCAGCTGCGCGTCGAGCTGGTCGACCTGCTGCGCGGTGAGCGTACCGGTGAGGTCGGTGACGTGGCGCGCCAGCCTGGGCGGCGCGTCATCCGCATGCAGCGGCGCCAGCCCTGCCGCGAGCAGCAGCAGGGCCAGCAGCAACAAAGGCAGGCGCGAAAGGCGCCGCACGCTCACCTCAGTGCGTCGTCGCGGCCGGAGCCGGCGCCGCGCTGTTGCCGAAGTCGACGGTCGGCGCGGTGGAAATCGCCTTCTCGTTCTCCACGGTGAAGTTCGGCTTGACCTGGTAGCCGAAGATCTTGGCGGTGAGGTTGTTCGGGAAAGTGCGGATCATCGAGTTGTATTCCTGCACCGACTGCACGTAGCGGTTGCGCGCCACGGTGATGCGGTTCTCGGTGCCTTCCAGCTGCGCCTGCAGATTCTGGAACAGGCCGTCGGCCTTCAGCTGCGGGTAGTTCTCGCTCACCACCATCAGGCGCGACAGCGCGCTGGACAGCTGGCCCTGCGCCTGCTGGAACTGCTGCAGCTTCTGCGGATCGTTCAGCGCGTCCGGGCTCAGCTGCATGGTGCCGACCTTGGCGCGCGCATTAGTCACTTCGGTCAGCACTTTTTCCTCGTGCTGCGCGTAGCCCTTCACCGTATTGACCAGGTTGGGCACCAGGTCGGCGCGGCGCTGGTACTGGTTGATCACTTCGGACCAGGCGGCCTTGACCGCTTCGTCCTGGCGCTGCATGGCGTTGTAGCCGCAGCCGGAGAGGCCGAGGACGAGCAGCAGCAGGGCGATCGCGCGAAGGAATTTCATGGGCGTGGACTCCGATCCGGTGGACGCCACATTGCAGCACCCCGCAGGAAACTGCGCAATCGTGCCTGGCGGAGCACGCCGGAAGTCACACCATCCAGCGCGGCGCCAGGATCAGCGCCCAGCTCAGCACCGTCATCATCAGCAGCAGGAACACCGCGGCCGAACCCATGTCCTTGGCGCGGCCGGCCAGTTCGTGGAATTCCGGGCTGACCTTGTCGACCACCGCTTCCACCGCCGAATTGAGCAGCTCGGCGGAAAGCACCAGCACCGCCGGCAGCACCAGGGCGATCTTTTCCAGCGGGCCGTTGCCCAGCCACAGGCCCAGCGGCACCAGCACCACCGCCAGGCAGGCCTCCAGGCGGAACGAGGCCTCGTGCTGCCAGCCGGCGCGCAAGCCCTTCATCGACCACTTGAAGGCGTTCCAGATTTCTTTGGGTCCGCGGATGCCGCTGGCTGCCATAGCTGTAAGTCCGTGCTCATGGGCGTCCCGGGGCGGCGGGCTGCCGGCCGGGTGCTGCCACAAACGCGGCATGATGCCATAGCGCCCCGGCGCTTCGGGGGCGGCCGCTAGAATGGCGGTCATGAGACGTTCCCTCGCCCAGCAGCGCATCGGCCCCACCGCCCTCACCCGCACCCTGGCCTGGCTGCGCATCTGCGCCATCGCCGGGCAGAGCGTGGCGGTGCTGGTCTGCGCGTTGTGGATGAAGCTGGATATCCCGCTGCTGCCGCTGCTGGTGGGCATCGGCACGCTGGCGGTGTTCGCCGTCTATGCCGCCTGGCGGCTGTCGCAGCCCACGCCGCTGCGCGAATGGGAAACCATCCTGCACGTGGCCGCCGACACCCTGGTGCTGGGTTATCTGCTGTATTTCACCGGCGGCGCCAGCAATCCCTTCATCACCCTGCTGCTGGTGCCGATCGCGCTCACCGCGGCGACGCTGTCGGTGCGCGCGATCCTCGCGGTGGCGATCCTGGCCGGCGTGGCCTACGTGGTGCTGCTGGGCTGGTACGTGCCGCTGCCGATGCCGGAGCACGCGTTCGGGCCCAACGGCTTCAGCCTGCACGTGGCCGGCATGGGCGTGAACTTCGTGATTTCCGCCCTGCTGCTGGCCTTCTTCACCAATCGCCTTGCACGCGCGGTGCGGCTGCAACAAGTGGAGATGCAGCGCGTGCGCGAACGCGCGCTGCGCGACGAGGGCATCCTGGCCATCGCCACCCAGGCCGCCGGCGCGGCGCACGAGCTCAACACGCCGCTGTCGACCATGCGCACCCTGCTGCCGGAACTGCGCCGCGAGCACGCCGCCGACACCGTGCTGGGCGAGGACCTGGCCCTGCTCGAAGGCCAGGTGGAGCGCTGCCGCACGATCCTGCGCGAGATGGTCGCCTTCGGTAAGGCGCAGCTGTCGCAGGTGCCCGAATGCACCACGCTGGACGGCTTCGTTCACGGTGCGCTGGAACGCTTCCAGCTGCTGCGCCCGGAAGCCGACCTGGAACTGCAGATGGACGACGACGCCGGCGAGATCGTGCTGCGCACGCCGCCGGGCCTGCGCCACGCGCTGCTGAACCTGCTCAACAACGCCTTCGAGGCGTCCGCGCTCAACCAGTCGCAGGCGGTGGACCTGATCGCCCACCGCGAAGGCGGCTGGCTGGAGTTCGTGGTGCGCGACCACGGCCCCGGCTTCACGCCCACCGGCGCGCCGGCGGTGGTGGGCCAGTCGCACAAACCCACCGGCCTGGGCATCGGCATCGCCCTGGCCGAAGCCACCGCCGAACGCCTGCACGGCGAGCTGACCGCCGCCAACACCCCCGACGGCGGCGCGGAAATGCGCCTGCGCCTGCCGCTGGCGGTGGTGGAGGCCAAGGACGGCTGACGGGACACTTCGCCGCGCCCCCGGCCCCGCCGGTCAGGCTTGCGCGACAATACGTGCGGCCAATCCCCCGGGAACCGCATTCATGACCGACCAGCAGCCCCTGCTCATCATCGACGACGACGCGACCTTCGCGCGCGTGCTGGCCCGGGCGCTGAGCTCGCGCGGCTTCGAGGTGCTCACCGCCGGCAACGCCGACGAGGCGCGCGCCCTCACCCGCCGCCACCATCCGCGCTACTGCGTGCTGGACCTGAAGCTGGGCGACGAAAACGGCCTGCGCCTGATTCCCGAACTGCGCGCCCTGGTGCCGGAGATGCGCGTGCTACTGCTCACCGGCTACGCCTCGATCGCCACCGCGGTGGAGGCGATCAAGCGCGGCGCCCACGACTACCTGGCCAAGCCGGTCGATGCCGACGCCGTGGTGCGCGCCCTGCTGGAAGGCGACGCCCCGAGCGCCGACGACGAACTGCTGGACGCCCCGGAAGCCCCGCTGGCCCTGCGCCGGCTGGAGTGGGAGCACATCCAGCGGGTGCTGACCGAGTGCGACGGCAACATCTCCGAGACGGCACGCCGGCTGGGCATGCACCGGCGCACTCTGCAGCGCAAGCTGAGCAAGCATCCGGTGCGGGAACGCCCGGACCAGGAATAAGCCGGGCGACAACCGGGTAAACGGAAACACGGCCTGCGACAACGCGCCGCCTTTTTCCTCACGGGAGCGCGGCTATCCTCGCAACCCTTGACCTGGGTCCAGGGTACGACTTTGAACCGACCGCTCCGCCTCCGCGTCCTCCCCCTGGCCCTGTTCGCCGCGCCTGCCTTCGCGCAGCAGGCCAGCACGCTGGAAGCCGTGCACGTGCACGCCAGCGACACCCAGGTGACCGAAACGCCCGGCGTGCAGGTGCGCGTCAGCCGCGAGCAGTTGCAGAAGCACAACGTCACCGACAGCTCCGACGCGCTGAAGTACGCGCCGAACCTGCAGGTGCGCAAGCGCTATATCGGCGACCCCAACGCGGTGATCAGCGGCCGCAACGCCGGCACCCTGCAGAGCGCGCGCAGCCTGGTCTATGCGGACGGCCTGCTGCTGTCCAACCTGATGACCAACGGCTACGACGGCGCGCCGCGCTGGGGCATGGTGGCGCCGGAGGAAATCGGCGCGGTCGACGTGCTGTACGGGCCTTATTCGGCGCTGTATCCCGGCAATTCGATGGGCACCACGGTGCTGATCCACACCCGCCTGCCGCAGACCTTCGTGGCCAGCGCCAGCGCCCAGGTGATGAGCCAGCATTTCACCGACCACTACGGCGCCGGCGGCCATTACAACGGCCGCAACTTCAACGCCACGCTCGGCAACAAGCAGGGCCGCTGGAGCTGGATGCTCGCGCTCAACAAGCTCGACAACGACGGCCAGCCGATGCAGTACGCCACCGCCACCGCGGGCGGCAATGCGGCGCGCGCGGTGCCGGTGCAGGGCGCCACGCTGGACCGCAACCCCAACGGTTCGCCGCGCCTGGTCTACGGCGCCAACACCATCGAGCACACCGAGCAGACGCAGGCGAAGCTGAAGGTCGGCGTGGATGTCACCGACAAGATCTCGGCGCTGTTCACCCTCGGCTACTGGCACAACCATGCGGACGACCGCACGCGCAGCCTGATCCGCGATCTCTCCGGCCAGCCGGTCTACAGCGGCGCGATCAGCGCCTACGGCCGCACCTGGAGCTTGCCGGCCAGCGGCCTGGCGCCTTCCGCCACGCGCGAGACGCATGCGCTGTACGGCGTGGAGTTGAACGGCCGCTTCGACAACGGCTGGCGCTGGACCGCGGTGGGCAGCAAGTACGACTTCGTGCGCTCGCAGACGCATACCGCCAGCCTCGCCCCGCCGGTCGGCCCGCTCGGCGGCCCGGGCACGGTGGCGGACCTCGGCGGCTCCGGCTGGGAAACCGCGGACCTGCGCAGTTCCGGCCCGCTGGGCGAACACCACACGCTGTACGCCGGCCTGCACGGCGACCGCTACGTGCTCGATTCGCGCGTGCGCCAGGCCAGCGACTGGCGCGGCGACGCCAACGGCGCGCAGACCAGCGCCTTCGGCGGCCGCACCCGCACTTACGCGGCGTATCTGCAGGACGTGTGGGGCTTCGCGCCGGCGTGGACGCTCACGCTCGGCGGCCGCTGGGAACAATGGCGCGCTTACGACGGCCTGCGCGCCAACGCCACCACCACGCTGCGCTACGCCGAACGCCAGCGCACCGACTTCTCGCCCAAGGCGGCGCTGGCCTGGGACTTCGCGGACGACTGGCAGCTGCGCCTGGCCGGCGGCAAGGCGGTGCGCTACCCCACGGTGAACGAGTTGTTCCAGGGCAGCATCTCGGCCAACGCCATCGTCAACAGCAATCCGAACCTGCGGCCGGAGCGCGACTGGTCCACCGACCTGACCCTGCTGCGCACGCTGGCCAATGGCCACTGGCGCGTGTCGCTGTTCCAGGACCGCATCGCCGATTCGCTGTATTCGCAGACCGACATCACGGTCACGCCGACGGTCACCAATATCCAGAACGTGGACAAGGTACGCGTGCGCGGCATCGAGGGCGAGCTGGCGCTGAAAGACGTGTGGATCGCCGGACTGGATCTGCAGGCCAGCGTCGCGTTCAACCACGCCAAGACGCTGAGCGATCGCCAGTATCCGCTGGCCGACGGCAAGTGGTTCCCGCGCATCCCGAAGGTGCGCGCCACCTTCGTCGCCGATTACCGCATCACGCCGGAATGGGACGCCTCGCTGGCCATACGCCATTCCGGCCGCCAGTACGGCTCGCTCGACAACAGCGATTTCGTGAATACCTACGGCGCGGTCAGCCGCTTCACCGTGGCCGACGCCAGGCTGCGCTGGAAATTCGCGCCGCAATGGACGGCTTCGGCCGGCGTGGACAACCTCACCAACGAGCATTACTGGGTCTACCATCCCTATCCCGGCCGCACCTTCTTCGGCGAAGTGCGCTGGGACTACTGATACCGGAGCCGCGCCATGCGCCTAGCCCTCACCCTGTTGTTCGGCCTTGCCGCGAGCGCCGCCGCGGCGCATGACATGGCGGGCATGCCGATGCCCAAGGGGCCGGACCTGGGCGCCAGCGCAGCGCTCGACGGCAAGGGCCGGCTGTGGGTGGTGGATGCGGCGGACGGCCACGTGCGCCTGCGCCATTCGGACGATTTCGGCCGCACGCTGAGCGCGCCGGTGCCGGTCAACGCGCAGGCCGAGCCGATCTACGCGGAAGGCGAGAACCGGCCCAAGATCGCCTTCGGCGCCAAGGGCGAGCTGTATGTGAGCTGGTCGCAGCCGCACGCCAGGCCGTGGACCGGCTTCGTGCGCTTCGCGCGTTCCACCGATAACGGCGAGCATTTCTCCGCACCGCTCACCGTGCATCACGACCGCGCCGAGATCACCCATCGCTTCGATGCGATGGCGGTGGACAGCAAGGGCCGCATCGTGATGGCGTGGATCGACAAGCGCGATCTGGAAGCCGCCACCGCCAAGGGCAAGCCGTACCGGGGCGCGGCGATCTACACCAGCGTTTCCAGCGACGGCGGCAACAGCTTCTCCGCCGAACGCAAGCTCGCCGACGAAACCTGCGAGTGCTGCCGCATCGCGTTGGCCAGCACGCCGCAGGGCGAGATCGCCGCGTTCTACCGCAGCATCTTCGGCGACAACATCCGCGACCACGCGTATGCAGTGCTGCATGCGGATGGCCGTCCGCTCGAACCGCAGCGCGCGACCTTCGATGACTGGCATATCGCCGGCTGTCCGCATCACGGCCCGGGGCTGGCGATCGGCGCCGATGGCGTGCGCCATGCGGTCTGGTACGAGGCGAAGGACAAGCCGGCCATCCATTACGGCCAGCTCGATCCGGGCAAGGCGCCGGCGCATCTGCAGACCATCGCCACCGCCGGCGCCAGCCATGCCGACGTGGCGGCGAGCGGCAAGCAGGTGTGGGTGGTGTGGAACCAGGTCAATGCGCAGGGCTTCGCGCTGATGCTGCGCGAATCGCAGGACGGCGGCGCCAGCTTCGGCGAGGCGCGCGAGATCGCGAACCAGAAGGGCGCCGTTGCCGCGCCGCAGCTGCTGCTGTGGCAGCACCGCGCGTTCGTCGCCTGGAATACCGCCGGCGGCTTCCGCGTGGTGCCGACGGAGGCGTTGTGATCCGGCGCGCGCTGCTCGCCCTGTGCCTGGCCTTGCCGTTCGCGGCGCAGGCCGGCGCACCGGTCGCCTTGACCGCGGAAGACGTGCCCGCCCTGCTGAAGCCGCCCGCTCATGGCGTGCGCGTGCTGGCGCTGTGGGGGCTGGATTGCGCGTATTGCGAATCGAATCTGCAGGCGTTGCAGAAGCTGCAGCGGGCGCATCCGCGCGAGATCGAACTGATCGCCGTCGCGACCGACAGCGTGGCCGAAAACGCCGCGCTGGAACAGCGCCTGCACGCGGCCGGCGTCGATATGCTTCCCTCGCGCGCTTATGCCGATGCCACGCCCGAGCGCATCAACTACCTGATCGATCCGAACTGGGGCGGCGAGCTGCCGCGCACCTTGATCATCCGCGCGGACGGCTCGCGCAAGGGCATCAGCGGGCAGCTGACGCCGGAAAAGCTCGCCACGATTCCGTAGGTTGGGGTGAGCCGCAGGCGAACCCCAACATCGCCAGCGCCAAACGCCGCGTCTTGTTGGGGTTTGCCTGCGGCTCACCCCAACCTACGCCAGGCGGTGCGCTTTACTCCGCGCTGCTCTCCGATGCCGGCAGCGGATCGTGCGTGCCGTCATCCTCATCGCCATAAATGGCCACGTGCGGCTTCCCATCCTCGCCGATCCACCCGCGGAACATCCCGTCCGTATTGAACGGCATCGCCACATTCCCCTGGGCGTCCAGCGCGATCGCGCCGCCATTGCCGCCCATCGAGGGAATCTCCTGGTTGATCACCTCGGCCGCCGCGCGCTTCAGCGGCACGCGCATCTGCGTCACGCGCATGCAGATCTCGTGCGCCGCCACCGTGCGGATATAGAACTCGCCCCAGCCGGTGCCCGACACCGCGCAGCCGTTGTTGGCATAGGTGCCCGCGCCGATCAGCGGCGAATCGCCGATGCGGCCCCAGCGCTTGTTGGTCATGCCGCCGGTGGAAGTGCCCGCGGCGAGGCGGCCCTGCGTATCCAGCGCTACCGCGCCGACCGTGCCGAAATGCCTGGCGGTTTCCATGTCCTCGTGCTGGCGATGCTCGGCGTCTTCCTTCAGCGCCTTCTGCAACTGCTGCCAGCGCTCCTCGGTGCGGAAGTACGAAGGATCGACCAGTTCCACGCCCACTTCTTTGGCGAAGGCCTCGGCGCCGTCGCCGGCGAGCATCACATGCGGGCTCTTGTCCATCACCGCGCGCGCCAGCAGGATCGGGTTCTTTACGCGGTGCACGCCGGCGATCGCGCCGGCCTTGAGGGTGAAGCCGTCCATCACCGCGGCATCGAGTTCGTTCTTGCCGTCGTGGGTGAACACGGCGCCCTTGCCGGCGTTGAAGTTGGGGTCGTTCTCCAGCACGGTGATCGCCGCCGTCACCGCATCCATCGCCGGCTTGCCGGCCTTGAGCTGGCCGTAGCCGTTCTGCAGGGCCTGGGCCAGCGCGGCGCGCACGGCCTTCTCGCGGGCGGGATTCATATCGCGCTTGATCACGCCGGCGCCGCCGTGGATGACCAGCACCGGGGTCGTGGCATGGCTCATGGCGGACGCTCCCAGCAGCGCAAAGGCGGCAAGCAGGCAAGGCAACTTCACGGTCGTTCTCCCCGAATGGTCGGGGCGAGTATAGCCAGCGGAATGGCCGTACTCAGCCGAATGTGCCCTGTCCGCGGGCATGTCGCGGCCGCCGCCGCAAGCGTCCTGGACCTTGGTACAGCATGAGCCGGCGCCGATCCGTCGTATCCTTGGCAGCTGGCTCTCCCTGCTAGAAGGCATCGCAATGGACAAGGTTTATGCAAGCGCGGCGCAGGCCCTGGACGGTCTGCTGTTCGACGACATGACCATCGCCGCCGGCGGCTTCGGCCTGTGCGGCATCCCCGAGAACCTGATCGCCGCCCTGCTCGCCAAGGGCACCAAGGGGCTGACCATCGTCGGCAACAACGCGGGCGTGGACGATTTCGGCATGGGTCCGCTGCTGAAGACCCGCCAGGTCAAGCGCGTGTATGCCTCGTACGTGGGCGAGAACAAGGAATTCGAGCGCCAGGTGCTGGCCGGCGAACTGGAACTGCACCTGGTGCCGCAGGGCACCCTGGCCGAGAAGCTGCGCGCCGGCGGCGCCGGCATCCCCGGCTTCTACACGCGCACCGCGTTCGGCACCAAGCTGGCCGAAGGCAAGGAAACCAAGATCTTCGACGGCAAGGAATACGTGCTGGAAGAAGCCATCCACGCCGACCTTTCCATCGTCAAGGCGTGGAAGGGCGACCGCCTGGGCAACCTGGTGTTCCGCAAGACCGCGCGCAACTTCAATCCGATGATCGCCACCTGCGGCAAGATCTGCGTGGCCGAGGTGGAAGAGCTGGTCGAAGTCGGCATGCTGGAGCCGGACCAGATCCACGTGCCGGGCATCTACGTCGACCGCATCATCCAGGGCCCCTCGTACGAGAAGCGCATCGAGTTCCGCACCGTCGCCGGCGCCAACACCGGCAAGGAAAGCCCGCTGCGCACCGCCATGGCGCAGCGCGCGGCGAAGGAACTGCGCGACGGCTTCTACGTGAACCTGGGCATCGGCATTCCCACCCTCGTCGCCAACTTCATTCCGGAAGGCATCGACGTCACCCTGCAGTCGGAGAACGGCCTGCTCGGCATCGGCCCGTTCCCGGACGACGCGCACGTCGACCCCGACCTGATCAACGCCGGCAAGCAGACCATCACCACCCTGCCCGGCTCGAGCTTCTTCTCCAGCGCCGAATCGTTCGCGATGATCCGCGGCGGCCATATCGACCTGTCGATCCTGGGCGGCCTGGAAGTCTCCTGCACCGGCGACCTGGCCAACTGGATGGTGCCGGGCAAGATGGTCAAGGGCCCCGGCGGCGCCATGGACCTGGTCAGCGGCGTCAAGCGCGTGGTGGTGCTGATGGAGCACACCGCGAAGGACGGCACGCCGAAGATCAAGAACGAATGCGATCTGCCGCTCACCGGCAAGCAGGTGGTGGACCTGATCATCACCGACCTGTGCGTGTTCGAAGTGGAGAAAGGCAAGGGCCTGACCCTGATCGAACTGCAGGAAGGCGTGACGGTGGAAGAGGTGAAGGCGAAGACGGGCTGCGATTTCGCGGTGGCGTCGACCTTGGGCTGATGCTCCGCCGGCGTAGGTTGGGGTGAGCCGCAGGCGAACCCCAACGATACGCAACGCACCGATATACCGATGTCGGGGTTCGCCTGCGGCTCACCCCAGCCTACGCGGCGCTCGCCGGCAGCGGCTGCGGAAAGCGGATGCGCGCCACGTGCTGGTTGCCGTCGCGCGTCTGCAGTTCCAGCGGCCAGGCGAAGCGCTCGCTGATGCGCTGCGCGATGGCCAGTTCGAAACCGTGGCGGTCCACGCCATCCGGCCCCATCTCCACGCGGTTGGTCACCGTCACCGCGCCGGGATGCACGGTGATCACGATGGTGCCTTCCTCCGCCTGCTGGCAGGCATTGCGGATCAGCTGCCAGCACAGCACGGCGAACACGCGCGGCGAACCGTGCAGGGCGAAGCGCGCGGGCTCGTCCAGGCGCAGCGTCACCGGGCGGCCTTCCAGCAGTTCGCGCACGTCGCGCAGTTCGCGTTCCAGCACGTCGTTGACCACGAAGTCTTCTTCGGTCAGGCCCTTGTCGGACTCGCGCGCCAGGATCAGCAGGGCTTCCACCAGCGCTTCCATCTCGCGCGTGGCGCGCTTGATGCGCTGCACGGAGCGCTGGCCGAACTCGCCCAGGGTGGGTTCGTCCGCCAGCATGTCGGCCGACATCTTGATCACCGTGAGCGGGCTGCGCAGCTCGTGGCTGGCGTCGCGGGTGAAGTTGCGCTCGCGCTGGTTGTAGCCGGCGATGCGGTGGGCGAAGCCATACAGGCCTTCGGCCAGCGCCGCCACGTCCGCATCCGCGCGGCTAGGCAGTTCGCCCGGCGTCCATTCGCCGATATCGGCCTTGCGCTCGTCCCAGCTGCTCACCGCCTTGGCCAGCCGCCGCACCTGGCGCCACTGGCGCCGCGCGATCAGCCAGCCCAGCGCGCCAAGCACCACGATCAGGCCCAGCACCGCCAGCGCCGGCAGAACCTGGGTCACGCCCAGCACGCACAGTGCGGCCACCGCCACCGTCTGCAGGCCGAAAAGCCAGGCCATGCGGCGATGGAAGGCGCCGCGGCGGGAGCCTTCCGTCGCCGGTGGTGAAAACGATGCGGCCATCGGGTTACTTCAGGAAGGCCACCTGGTTCTTGGACGAATGCCCTTCCGCATCCAGCGGCGAACGCGGCAGGTCCAGGCCGGACTTCGAGCCCGGGGTTTCCGCATCCAGGTCGGCCAGGCGATAGCCGGCGGAGTGGATGGTGTGCAGCAGCGCGCGGTCGAAGGGTTTGTCGATCACCCGGCGCAGGTTGTACAGGTGCGAGCGCAGCGTGTCCGAATCGGGCAGCGTGTCGCCCCAGATCTCGCGCTCGATGTCGCGGCGGCTCACCACGCGCGGCGATTCGCGCATCAGGATCGCCAGCAGCTTCAGGCCGATCGGCGAGACGGTCAGTTCCTTGCCCGCGCGGGTCAGGCGCAGCGTGGCGGTGTCCAGCGTCATGTCGCCGACGGTGAGCACTTCGGTGGAAACCTGGCGGCGGTCGCGGCGGATCAGGGCGCGCAGGCGCGCTTCCAGTTCGCGCACTTCGAAGGGTTTGACCAGGTAATCGTCGGCGCCGGATTCCAGGCCGACCAGCTTGTCCTCGAGGGTGTCGCGCGCGGTCAGCATCAGCACCGGCGTCGACTTCTTCGCTTCCTTGCGCAGCTTGCGGCACACCTCCAGGCCATCCATGCCCGGCAGCATCAGATCCAGCACCACCACGTCGTAGCTGTTGGTCACCGCCAGATGCAGGGCGCTGACGCCGTCGGAGGCGTAGTCGACCGAGTAGCCACGGCGCTCCAGGAATTCGCCGACCATTTCGGCGATCTGCCGGTTGTCCTCTACCAACAGGATCAGACCAGATTGTTCGTCGCGAGAACTCATCCTTTACCTCCTAGCACTTCACATTGGTGAAAGCTAACTTCGCGGCCGGTGAGTAGGGTGTGAAACGTTTTCGTATTCGTTCAGCGAATGACGCAAAAAGGCTACAGGTTCACTTTTTGGGACTTCCCTGCAGCAGCGGATGCAAGGCTTTCCAGACGTTGTCCAGCACCTTCGGCTCGCCGGCGGCGGTGGGATGCAGGCCGTCATCCTGCATCAGCGACGGATCGAGGGCCACGCCTTCGAGCAGGAAAGGCACCAGGGCGGTGTGCTTGTCCCGGGCCAGGTCCGCATAGATCGCACGCAGCCCGTCGCGGTACTGCGGCCCATAGTTCACCGGCAGCTCGATGCCCAGCAGCAGTACGCGGGCGCCGGACTTCTGCGCCGCGTCGACCATCGCCGCCAGGTTTTCCCGCAGCGCCGGCAGCGGCAGGCCGCGCAGGCCGTCGTTGGCGCCCAGTTCCAGCACCACCACGCCCGGGTGGTATTTCTCCAGCAGGGCCGGCAGGCGGTTGCGGCCGCTGAGCGAGGTTTCGCCGCTGATGCTGGCATTGATCGCCGTCCAGCCCGGCTCCATGTCGCCCAGACGTACTTCCAGCAGATGCACCCAGCCCTGGGCCGCCGCAATGTTGTGCGCGGCGGAGAGCGAATCGCCCAGGACCAGCACCGTACCGGGCTTGTCTGCCGCCATTGCGGCGCCCGCGCAGCCCAGCCACAGCAGCACCAGCCATAGGATCCGACGCATGAGCGAAATTTCCCGTCCGCTTCTCGAAGCCCGCGATGTTAGCAAGTCGGTGCGCGGCCCCGAGGGGCAGCTGGACATCCTGCGCGGGGTCAGCCTGCAGGTGCGCGGCGGCGAGAGCTTCGCCATCGTCGGCGCCTCCGGCTCCGGCAAGACCACCCTGCTGGGCCTGCTGGCCGGCCTGGACGTGCCCAGCAGCGGCCACGTCGGCCTGGACGGCAACGCGCTGGAAAGCCTGGACGAGGAAGCCCGCGCCGACCTGCGCCGGCGCCTGGTCGGCTTCGTGTTCCAGTCGTTCCACCTGCTGCCGGCGCTGACCGCCGAGGAAAACGTGATGCTGCCGCTGGAGCTGGAAGGCCGCGATGACGCCCGCCCGCGCGCCCGCGAGGCGCTGGAAGCCGTCGGCCTGTCGGCGCGCCGCCGGCATTACCCGGCGCAGCTCTCCGGCGGCGAGCAGCAGCGCGTGGCGATCGCCCGCGCCTTCGTGCACGGCCCGCGCCTGCTGTTCGCCGACGAACCCACCGGCAACCTGGACCAGCGCACCGGCCACCACGTCAGCGACCTGCTGTTCGCGCTCAATCGCGACCACCGCACCACCCTGGTGCTGGTCACCCACGACCCGCTGCTGGCCGAACGCTGCCAGCGCCGGGTGGAACTGCACGAAGGCCGGGTGATCGCCCGCGGCCCGGCGGAGCTCACCGCATGAGGCTGCTGCGCCTGGCCCTGCGCAGCCTGGTGCGCGAATGGCATCTGCCGGAACTGCGCACGCTGGCCGCTTCGCTCACCCTGGCAGTGGTGGCGCTCGGCGTGGTGGCCACCCTGGCCACGCGCATCGAGCGCGGCATGCTGGCCAATGCGGCCGAGCTGATCGGCGGCGACCTGGGCATCGGCTCGCCGCAGCACCTGCCGGAAACTTACGCCGCGCAGGCCCGCGACGAGGGCCTGTCGATCACCCAGGGCGCCGGCTTCCCCAGCGTGGCCTTCGCCCACGAACAAAGCCAATTGCTCGATGTGCAGGCCGCCGATGCGGCCTATCCGCTGCGCGGCCAGCTGGAACTGCGCGCCGCCCGCGGCGACTACATCGGCCACGGGCCGGCGCCGGGCGAGGTGTACCTGGATCACCGCGCCCTGGTCGCGCTCAGCCTGAAGCCCGGCGACAGCGTGCAGGTCGGCGGGCGCGACCTGCGCATCGCCGCCGAACTGCTGCGCCAGCCCGACGGCGGCGAGCTGTTCGCGCTGGCTCCGCGCGCCAT
This sequence comes from Dyella marensis, assembly GCF_049532885.1. NCBI lineage: Bacteria > Pseudomonadati > Pseudomonadota > Gammaproteobacteria > Lysobacterales > Rhodanobacteraceae > Dyella > Dyella marensis. The sequence continues at coordinate 1,074,680 of NZ_CP064029.1, read as the reverse complement.
CATGAATCTGGCCGATGCCGAACAGGCCGGCCTGCTCGGCGCCGGCAGCCGCGCGCGGCATCGCCTGCTGGTGGCCGGCGAACCCTCCCAGGTGGCGCGCTGGCGCAGCTGGGCGCAGGCGCAGAAGCTGCCGCAGGGCGCCGAGCTGATCACCCCGGAGCAGACCCAGGAACGCATGCGCAGCGCGTTCGACCGCGCCAGCGCCTTCCTGCGCCTGACCGCCTTGCTCTCGGCTCTGCTGGCCGGCGTGGCGATCGCGCTGGCCGCGCAGCGCTATGCGCGGCGCAAGACCACTGAAGTCGCCCTGCTGCGCGCCCTGGGCACGCCGCGCCGGCGCGTGCTCGGCCTGCTGCTGGGCACGCTGGGCGCGCTGGCGGTGCCGGCTTCGCTGCTGGGCGTGACGCTGGCGCTGGGCATCGCGCAGGCGGCGTGGTCGTTCGCCAGCACGCTGTTCACCAGCGTGCCGGTGGAACTGCCGCTGGGTCCGGCCTTCGCCGCCGCGGCGATGGGCGTGGCGGTGCTGGCCGGCTTCGCCCTGCCGCCGCTGGCGCGGCTGGCCGAAGTGCCGCCGGTGGCGGTGTTCCGCGAGAGCATGGCGCGCCGCGTGCGCCGCTTCGACGCGCTGTATTTCATCCCCGTGCTGGTGGCGCTGGCGCTGATCTGGAGCCAGAGCGGCTCGGCGCGCATGGCCGGCATCCTCGCCGCCAGCCTGGCCGGCGTGGCCGCGGTGGCCGCGCTGCTGGCGGCGGCGCTGCTGTGGTTCGCGCGGCGCGTCGCGCCCGGCGCGCATCCGGCCCTGCGCCTGGGCCTGGCCGCGCTGGCGCGCCGCCGCGGCATGAGCCTGCTGCAGGCCACGGCGCTGAGCCTGGGCCTGGTCGCGCTGCTGCTGCTGGCGATCGTGGCGCCCGCGCTGCTGGAAGGCTGGCGCCGCGAGCTGCCGTCCGACACGCCGAACTGGTTCGTACTGAACCTGCAGGACGACCAGCGCCCTGGCTTCGAGCAGGCGCTGGGCAAGCTCGGCGCGCAGCAGCTCAACATGCTGCCGCTGGCGGTGGGCAAGCTCACCGCCATCAACGGCCGCCCGATCGACCAGCTGAAATTCCAGGACGAGCGCGCCAAGGACTGGAGCGACCGCCAGCTGCGCCTGTCATGGACCGACGAGCTGCCGCCTTCCAACCGCGTGGTGGCCGGCGCGTGGAACGGCCCCAGTCCCGCGGTGGCCGAAGTCTCCGTCGACACCATGTGGCGTGACATGTTCGGCCTGAAGATCGGCGACACCATGAGCTTCAACGTCGGCGAAGGCACGGTGCAGGCGCGCGTGGCCAGCGTGCGGCAGGTGGACTGGAGTTCGTTCCGCGTGAACTTCTTCCTGCTGCTCGACCCCGCGCACGCAAAGGAGCTGCCGCACACCTGGATCGCCAGCTTCTACGTGCCGCGCGGCAACACGGAAGCGATGGCCCGGCTGTCGCGTGATTTCGGCAACCTCAGCCTGATCGACGTGGACGCCCTGCTCGACCGCGTGCGCGACATCGTCGACCGCGTGAGCCACGCGGTGCGCTGGGTGCTGGCCTTCAGCCTGCTGGCCGGCGCGCTGGTGCTGGCCGCAGCCCTGGCCGCCAGCGCGGCGGAGCGGCGCCACGAAGCGGCGCTGCTGCGCACCCTGGGCGCGCGCCGCGGACAGCTGCGCGCGGCGGCGGCCTGCGAGTTCGCCCTGCTCGGCCTGGTCGCCGGCCTCACCGCGGCGTTCGGCGCTGCCGGCGCGGGCTGGTGGATGGGGCGCGCGGTGTTCCGCATCGAAGGCTTCGTGCCGCCACTGGGGCCGCTGCTGCTGGCGGCGCTGGCCGCCGCCATCGCGGTGATGCTGCTGGGGCTGGCCGGCACGCGCAAAGTCACGCGTACCTCGCCGATGCAGCTGCTGCGGGAGTCGTGACGGCGCATGACGTAGGTTGGGGTGAGCCGCAGGCGAACCCCAACATGCGATGCGTCCCAGCGTGGCCATGTTGGGGTTCGCCTTTGGCTCACCCCAACCTACGGTGAGCGCTGGCGGCTAAGATCGCAGGGTCCACATCAGGGCCTTCCCATGTACACGCTCTACTACTCCCCCGGCACCGCCAGCATGGTCGTGCATCTGGCCCTGCTGGAAATCGGCGCGCCGTACCATCTGGAGCTGGTCGATTTCGAGCGCGACGCGCAGCACTCGCCCGAATACCTCAAGCTCAATCCCGGCGGCACCGTGCCGGCGCTGACCATCGACGGCACCGTGCGCTTCGAATCCGGCGCGCTGCTGCTGATGCTGGCCGAGCGCCACCCGGAAGCGAACCTGATCCCGCCAGCCGGTACGCCCGAGCGCGAGGCCTGGCAGCAGTGGGTGGTGTATCTGAGCAATACGCTGATGTCGGCCTACCGGCTGTGGTTCTACCCGCACGAACTGGGCTACGACGAACACCCGGCGGCGATCCGCGCGGCGATCCAGCGGCGCATCGAAAGCGTGTGGGACCGCCTTGACGCACAGCTCGCGGCGCACGGGCCGTATCTGCTCGGCGAGCAGTTCAGCGGCGCCGACCTGATGCTGACCATGCTGCTGCGCTGGTCGCGCAACATGCCGCGGCCGGCCACCGGATGGCCCGCGCTCAAGCGCCTGGCCGACCTGGTGCGCGCGCGTCCGAGCTGGAAAAAACTCTACGAGCTGGAAGGCCTCACCGAATGGCAGTAAGCGCCGGCAAAACCTGGCGCCAGCGCCTCAAGGACGAATGGCTGCTCGTCGCCTTCACTCTGCTGGCGCTGCTGCTGGCGCTGGCCGATCCGCAGCCGTGGAGCAAGTACGAACGCTGGCTGCAGCTGCCCACCATCGCCGGCCTGCTGGGTTTGATGATTGCGATTCAGGGCATCCGCGACAGCGGCCTGGTGCAGCACCTGGCCGGCCTGCTGGTGGCGCGCATGCATTCGCAGCGTGCACTGGGCCTGCTGCTGGTGAGCATCACCGCGCTGCTGTCGATGGTGCTGACCAACGACGTGAGCCTGTTCCTGATCGTGCCGCTCACGGTGGCGGCCGGCGGCATCTCCAACCTGCCGGTGCTGCGGCTGGTGATCCTGGAAGCGCTGGCGGTCAACGCCGGCTCCACGCTCAGCCCGATCGGCAATCCGCAGAACCTGCTGGTATGGCAATACCTGCGCCTGCCCTTTATGCAGTTCGTCGGCAGCATGCTGCCGGCCGCGGCCGCCATGTTCGCCCTGGTGGCGCTGCTGGCCTGGTGCTGGCTGCCGCGCGAAAAGGTGGAACTGCACGCCGAGCAGGTCGACGGCCATGCCGTGTCCGCCACGCAGGCGGGGCTGTCGATCGTGGCGCTGGCGATGATGGTGCTGATGATGGAGCACGGCCACGCCACCATCGGCGCCTTGTTGCTGCTGATTCCGTTCGCGCTGCTGGACTGGCGCCTGCTGCTGCGCATCGACTGGCTGCTGCTGGCCACCTTCGCCGCGATCTTCCTGGGCCTGGGCCATTTCGCCGCGCTGCCCTGGGTGGGGCAGCTGATGAGTGCGGTGGACTTGAACCAGCCGTTGCATCTCTACGCCAGCGGCATCCTCGCTTCGCAGCTGATCAGCAACGTGCCCGCCACGGTGCTGCTGCTGGAACGCGCACCGGATGCCATGGCGCTGGCGGTGGCGGCGAACGTGGGCGGCTTCGGCGTGGCGATCGGTTCGCTGGCGAACCTGATCGCCCTGCGCCTGGCGAAACAGCCGCAGGGGCTGCGGCTGTTCCATCGGGTGTCGATCCCGTTTCTGCTGGTGTGCGCGCCGCTGGTTTACCTCGCGGCGCGCTGGTTCAGCTGACGCGCTGATTCAGCTGACGCGCCGGTTCAGCTGATCAGTCGTCGCCGCGATCGCGCGGCACGTTGACCTTGCCGCGCACGCCCGAGTAGTTCACGTCGCCGCTGCCCTTGGCGCCCAGCGAGAGATCGCCACCCACGTTGCGCGCGGTGAGGTCGCCGGAGCCGATCGTGTCCACGCGCACGCTGCCGCCGACGTTGTTCACCGACACGTCGCCGGAGCCGATGCTGCCCACGCGCACGTCGCCCTTGATGTCCTCGCCCTTGAAGTCGCCCGAACCCACGGCGCCCAGTTCGATGCTGCCGACGTGGCTGGCATCCAGGTCGCCCGAGCCGATGCTGGCGCTGAGCGGGCCGTCCAGATCCTTCACGTGCAGGTCGCCCGAACCGACGTGGGCGTCGAGCCGCTTCATCCCTTCGACCCAGGCGTCGCCGGAACCGCCGTTCAAGGTGACCGGGATGGCCGGCGGCAGCTTCAGGTTGACCTCGAGGTTGGAGTAGCTGTGGCCGATGCTCCAATGCGTGTGCTCGCGGCCCAGCTCCACGATCAGCACGTCGCCCTGGCGGCGCTGGCTGACCACCAGGTCGTCCAGCAGCTCCTGGCTGGACGCGCAGGCGCGGCCGGTGAGTTCGCCGCCGCGCGCGCCGCTGTCGCCGCGCAGATGCAGGTCGTGGCTGCGCAGGTCGATCTGTACCGAGCGCACGCCGCCCAGGTCGAGCTGGAGATTGCGCGGGGCCTGGAATTTGCAGTCGTCGGCCTGCGCGGCGAGCGGCAGCAGCAGGAGGCAGGCTAGGAAGAGGTGACGCATGGGGTGGCTCCTTGATGGACGTTCGGCCTTCTGATGCGGCCGCCGGCCAAAAGGTTGCAAGGGCGCCCCGGCGGGTCAACCGCCAGTTGGCATGGGCGTTCTGCCAGCGCAATAACAACGAAAACGCAAGAACCGCTGTTTGCCCAGCGAGATGGAACTTGAGGCGCGAGGACCCCAGAACCTCGCGCCTCTTTATTTTGCGGACCCGGCCGCCCGGGCGCAGGTTGGGGTGAGCCGCAGGCGAACCCCAACGATACGGGGCGCTGCCATGTTGGGGTTCGCCTGCGGCTCACCCCAACCTACGCGGTGCTTTCGCCAGCCTTTACGCGTTGCCAAAGCGCCTCTTGCGCATCCAGGTCACGCCCCGCCAGCGGCACGCCTTCGTCGCGCGCGAGATCTTCCATGGCGCGGAAGCGCCGCTCGAACTTCGCGTTCGCATGCCGCAGCGCCTGCGAGAAATCGACATCCGCATGCCGCGCCAGATTCACCAGCACGAAGGCCACGTCGCCGATTTCATCCTGCAGGCGCGCCTTGTCCGCGCCGGCGGCGAATTCCGCCCGCACTTCCTCGATTTCTTCGGCCAGCTTGTCCAGCACCGGCTGCTCGTCCGGCCAGTCGAAGCCGACCTTGGCCGCGCGCTGCTGCAGCTTCAGCGCGCGCTTCCATTCCGGCAGGCCGCGCGACACGCCGGCCAGCGCACTGTCGTCGTGCGACTCGCCCTTGGCCGCGCGCTCCTCGGCCTTGATCGCTTCCCACGCGTCCTTCTGCGCTTCGACGTCTGCATAGCTCACGTCGCCGAACACGTGCGGATGGCGGCGGATCATCTTGTCGCTGATCGCATGCGCCACGTCGGCGAAATCGAACAGCCCCTGCTCCTGCGCCATGCGCGCATGGAACACCACCTGCAGCAGCAGGTCGCCGAGCTCGTCGCGCAAGTCGTGCCAGTCCTTGCGGTCGATCGCGTCGGCCACTTCGTAGGCCTCTTCGATGGTGTACGGCGCGATGGTGGCGAAGTCCTGCTGCACGTCCCACGGGCAGCCGGTCTGCGGGTCGCGCAGGCGGGCCATGATGGCGAGCAGGTCGTCGAGGCTGTGGCGCTTGGCTGTGTTCATGCGGTCAGACGTCCGCCGCGCGCAGGCGCGCGGTCCAGTCGATGGCCGTGTCGCCCACGGCGAGGAATTCGGGATTGAGCAGGGAATCCTTGCGGTTGTAGCGCAGCGGCTGGCCGGCCAGGTCCAGCACCGCGCCGCCGGCCGCCTCCAGCACGCATTGTGCGGCGGCGGTGTCCCACTCGCTGGTGGCGCCACGGCGCAGATAGACGTCCGCCGTGCCGCGCGCGAGCAGGCAGAATTTCAGCGAGGAACCCATCGGCGTTTCCACGAAATCGGCGCCGAGCAGTTCGCGCAGCAGCGGGGCGCCGTGGCCGCCATGCGAGCGGCTGCCGGCCACCACGGGCGGCTCCGTGATGGCGCGCGTGGCGATGGATGTCCAGGCGGCGTCCGCGCTTTCCTGCCGCCACGCGCCGCCGCCTTGTTCGGCGGCGTAGAGATCGCCGGTCACCGGTGCCAGCACCACGCCGAGCACCGGCTGGTGCCCGTCGATGAGCGCGATGTTCACGGTGAACTCGCCGTTGCGCTTGACGAACTCGCGCGTGCCGTCGAGCGGATCGACCAGCCAGTAGCGTGGCCAGCGCTGGCGTTCGCTCCACGGCGCGATGCGCGATTCCTCGGACAGCACCGGCAGTTTTTCTTCCAGCGCGTCGAGCCCGGCCACGATCACGCGCTGCGCGGCGAGGTCCGCATCCGTTACCGGCGAGTGATCGGCCTTGCGCTGGACTTCGAACTCCTGCGCGTACACGGCGAGGATCGCCGCCGCCGCATCGCGCGCGATCGCCGCGACCTGCCGCAGCAGCGGGGAAACCAGCTCGCTCATGCGGGCTTGAACCGGCCGGCGAGATACTCGCGGGCCATGAACAACGCGGCGATGGAGCGGCCTTCGGTAACGTCGTCGCGCACGATCAGCTCGTGCAGGTTGGACAGCTTCCACGGCACCACTTCGAGCTCTTCCGGCTCGTCGCCTTGCAGGCGCTCCGGATAGAGCTCCTGCGCCAGCACCACGTGCGCCATATGCGTCATGTACGAAGGCGACAGCGACAGGTTGTGCAGGATCTTCAGCTTGCGCGCGCCGAAGCCGATTTCTTCCTTCAGCTCGCGGTCGGCGCCCTGCTCCACCGTCTCGTCCTGGTCCAGGCGGCCCTTGGGCAGGCTCAATTCGTAGCGGCCGACGCCGGCGCCGTATTCGCGTACCAGCAGCACGGTGTCGTCGTCCTGCATCGGCACGATGATCACCGCGCCCAGGCCGCTGCCTTTCAGGCGCTCGTAGGTGCGGCGCTCGCCGTTGGAGAATTCGAGGTCCAGCTGTTCGACGCGCAGGAAATGGCTGTCGTGGACGTCGCGGGTGGCATGGATGATGGGTGGCTTGGGCATCGTTCGATTCTAGCGCTCTGAGGTTGCACGGAACCGCGCCAGCACCGGCGCATGCAGGGCCGGCGTGCCGGCCAGCACGCTGCGCGTGTCCAGCGTGAGCGGCTGGCCGTCCAGGTCGGTGAACACGCCGCCGGCCTCGCGCACGATCGCGGCCAGCGCGGCCACGTCCAGGATGTTCACGTCCGACTCGATCACCAGATCCAGCCCGCCGCGCGCCAGCAGGTGGTAGTGGCAGAAATCGCCGTAGCCGCGGATGCGGTTGCTGTCGCGGATCAGCGCGCCGAGTTCCGTCCAGCGCGCATCCATCGTCAGCGTCTTGATGTTGCCGGTGGAGATCGAGGCCTGCGCGATGCTGTCGGTGGCGGCCACCTGCACGCGCTCGGGTCCCTCCTCACCCTGGAACCAGGCGCCATGGCCGGCGCTGGCCCACAGGGTTTCGCCGTAGATCGGCGCGCTGGACACGCCCAGCACCAGTTCGCCGCGGTACATCAGCGCGATCTGGGTGGAGAAGAACGGCGTGCGCCGCACGAAGCTCTTGGTGCCGTCCAGCGGGTCGACCAGCCACAGCAGCTGTCGCGCGCTGTCGTCCAGGCCGAATTCCTCGCCATAGATCGCCGCTTCCGGCAGCGCCGCCTGCAGCACCTTGCGGATGGCCAGTTCCGCTTCGCGGTCGGCGATGGTGACCGGAGTGGCGTCGCTCTTGATCTCCACGTCCACGCCGCGCCGCCAGTAGTGGCGGATCACTTCCGCCGCCGCTTCCGCCGCTTCGCGCGCCGCGGACAGGGCCCGCGCCAGATCGGGTGCAGTCATTGTTTCCCCTTGCCCATGATGGCGGCCAGGCCGCCGCTGCGTTGCAGATGCATGCTGCCGTCGGCCGCGAGGCGGCCGAAGCCCGAAAGCCAGTCGCGCAATGCCGGATCGGGCTCGCGCGGTCTGGCCTTGATGTCGTATTTCCAGCCCAGCGGACTCAGCGCCAGATGGCCGGCCAGCTGCAGCGGGCCGTTGCCGTCGTCTTCCAGCGTGGCGTTGACCACGCCGGCCGTGCCGCTGGCGCGCAGCTGGAGATTGCCGAAGACGAGCTCGCGCTGCGCGCCCTGCAGGCGCGCGCCGGTCCACTGCGCGGCGGCGTCCAGCTCCACCGGCCAGCGGCCTTGCAGCACGATGCGGGCGTTGTCGATGCTGAGGCGGCCATCGAGCCGGTCGGCCTGCGGCGCCAGGCGGGCGGACAGCGTGGCGAGGTCGCCGTCCAGCTGCACCTGGCTCCATTCCTCGCGCTTGCCTTCGAGCTGGCGCAGCTGGCCGCTGAGATGGCCCCACGGACCGCGGAAGGCGACGCCCAGCCGGGTCTCGCCCAGCAAGGCGCGGCGCGACAGCTGCCAGTCGAACTGGCCGAGGTCGCCGCCGCTCGGGGCCAGCACGCGCTCGGCATGGCCGTCCCACAAGGTGCCGCTCAGCCCTTCCAGGCGCAGGCCGTGCAGGCGCGCCTCCAGCTGCGGCCGCACCCAGCTTGCCGGCAGGTACGCCACCAGCCAGGCCAGGGCACACAGCAGCAACAGGAACAACAGAACGGTGCGCAACCGGATCAACAAATCTGACTCCAGGGGGAGCTCCAACGGACAGGCGGGCTTGAGGCAGCCGGCGCCGAACCCCGATCATACCCGGATGAGCCCGAACGAAAGCCGCAACCAGACCCTCGCCGCGCGCGACCTCCGCCATCTGTGGCACCCCTGCACCCAGATGCACGACCACGCCGGCGCCGTGCCGCTGCTGCCCATCGTCCGCGGCGAAGGGCCGTGGCTGGTGGATGCGGACGGGCGGCGCTATCTGGATGGCATCAGCTCGTGGTGGACCAACCTGTTCGGGCATGCGAACCCGCGCATCGGCGCGGCGCTGAAGGAACAGCTGGATACGCTGGAGCACGTGATTTTCGCCGGATTCACGCATGAGCCGGCGATTGAACTGGCGGAACGGCTGGCGGCGATCACACCCGCCGGATTGGAGCGGGTGTTTCTGGCCGATAACGGTTCGGCGGCGATCGAAGTCGCGCTGAAAATGAGTTTCCATTACTGGCTGAATCAGGGCCGCGGGCAGAAAACGCGGTTTATTGCGTTGAGCGGGAGTTATCACGGCGAGACGCTGGGGGCTTTGTCGGTCAGCGACGTGGCGCTTTATCGGAAGACCTATGCGCCGCTGTTGCTGACGCCGATCCTGGCGCCTTCGCCGGATGCTTACGAAGCGGAAGCCGGGGAAAGCGCGGAAGCTTATGCGGCGCGGCGGCTGGGCGATCTGCGGGCGTTGCTGGAACAGCATGCGCATGAAACTTGCGCGGTGATCGTGGAGCCGCTGGTGCAATGCGCGGGTGGCATGCGGACGTATCACCCGTCGTATCTCACCGGGCTGCGTGCACTGTGCGATGAGTTCGGGGTGCATTTCATCGCGGATGAAATCGCGGTGGGTTTTGGGCGTACCGGCACCTTGTTCGCGTGCGAACAAGCCGGGGTGTCGCCGGATTTCATGTGCTTGTCAAAAGGGCTTACCGGCGGTTTTCTGCCGCTGTCGGCCGTGCTCACCACGGAGCCGGTATACGAGGCGTTCTACGCCGAATACAACGCCGGCAAGGCGTTCCTGCATTCGCATAGCTATACCGGCAATCCGCTGGCCTGCCGTGCGGCCTTGGCGACGCTGGATATTTTCCGCGATGAGCCGGTGCTGGAGCGCAACCGGGTGCTGGCGGCACAACTGGCGCGCCGACTGGCGCCGCTGCGCGAGCATGCGCATGTGGCCGACGTGCGGCAGACCGGGATGATTGCGGCGGTGGAGCTGGTGCGGGACAAGGCAACGCGCGCGCCCTATCCGTCAGAGGAACGGCGCGGCCTGCGGGTGTACCTGCACGGACTGGAGCATGGCGCGCTGCTGCGGCCGCTGGGCAACGTCGTCTACTTCATGCCGCCTTATGTGGTGAGCACGGACGAGCTGGATCACCTGGTCGACGTGGCCATCGCCGGCATCGAGCGCGCCATCGCCCAGCCTTAGTGTCCGCCCACGCTCGGATCCAGCTTCCGCAGCGCCGGCCCAAGCTTCTGTTCGCCCGTGCGGTCGATGTCCTGCTTGTTGTAAGTCCGGCCCGGCGCGGGAATGCACTGGCCCTGCTTCGGCGGGATATGGCTGCCGGTCTGGCGCAGGCAGTTGTGATCGGTACCTACCTGCTGGCCGCCATGGGCGCTGCTCGCCGGTGTCGGATACGGCATGGTTTCCAGACCCTCGATGCGCCGGGTGCGGGCATCCTGGGTGGGCACCTTGGCGTCCTGCGCCGAGGCTGAACTTGCCAGCATGGCCAGCAAGGCGGCGATAAGCAGGGGGGACTTGGACATGACTCGGCCCTCAGGAAGCCGTGGGTTCAACGATGCTGCGCCTGCCGGACGCCATCGGCAACCGCCTGGAGCCGGAGGCGATACCGTCGTTCAGCTCCATCGTCGTGGGTAAAATAGCGCTTTCCCGAAAGCTTCCCGCCATGCGCACCATCCGCATCCACGTCGACCAGCCCCTCGCCATCGATACCGAATTCGCCCTGCCCGCCCAGGCTGGCGAACACGTGGCGCGCGTTCTGCGCATGACGGTTGGCGACGCGCTGGTGCTGTTCAATGGCGATGGGCAGGACTATGCGGCCGTCATCGTTGCGGTGGGCAAGCGCGAAGTGAGCGTTCGCGTGGCGTCCAGCGAGCGCGTGGATAACGAATCGCCGTTGCGGCTGACGCTGGCCCAGGGCATTGCGCGTGGCGAGAAGATGGATCTGATCGTGCAGAAGGCCACGGAACTGGGCGTGGCGCGCATCGTGCCGCTGCATACGGAGCGGTCGGAGGTGAAGCTCGATGCTGCGCGGGCGGAGAAGCGCCTGGCGCATTGGCGGGCGGTGGCGCAGAGCGCATGCGAGCAGAGTGGGCGCGCGGTGGTGCCGGAGATTGTGCCGGCGTTGTCGCTGGAAGCCTGGTTGCGGGATCTGCCGGCGGATGATGGGGCCTTGCGTCTGGCGTTGTTGCCAGAAGGTACGGTGCAGGCGCGGGCGTTGGATTTTCCGGCGAGTGGTGGGGTGTTGGTGGTTGGGCCGGAAGGTGGGTTGGGGGGAGCGGGATGGGGGGGGCGCTAAGTACGGCGGCGTTTCAGGGGTTGCGGTTGGGGCCGAGGATTTTGCGGACTGAGACGGCGGGGTTGGCGGCGTTGGCGGCGTTGCAGGCGTTGCATGGGGATATTTGAAGCGGCTCAAGGTAGTCCAGCGAGAAGTTCCTTTGCGTCTTCATCACCCAACTTCTCGGCGATGAGCAGCCAATAACGCGCCCATCTGAAGTTATCGCGATTCAAATAGCTTATGCCGAGGTTGTAGGCGGCTTCGGGGCTTCCTTGGTCGATGGCGCGTTTGTACCAATAGCGCGCAGCTTCGAAATCTCGTTTAACGCCGTCTCCAGCATCGTAGATATTGGCGAGATTGACCTGCGCCTCGATCACTCCATCGGAGGCCGCCTGTCTGAATAATTTGATGGAGCGGCGCCGCTCTCCGCTTTCATAAAGATCGCAAGCTGCTTCCAGGACCTTCCGCGGATCGCTCTCGCGCGAGGTGGCAATGCGTGCTTTCGACATGATGTTCCTATCACCGCACGAGATATCTGCAATACAGACCATGGCATGCCATCGTGGCGCTCCGCGGCCCAAGCTTTGGACAGGTAGTGGCGCTTACCTTATGTAGCGGCACCTGGCTTCGCCTCGGCGGAGCCGTGTGACCATGTCTTGGACGACTTCGCGATCCGATTGGGCGAAGGCTGGCATGGCGGCGACGGAGAGAACCAGCAGGACGGCGGTGGATATCCTTTGCATATGTCTTTCTCCTTGGCTGTTGGCCGGGGCGAGAGTAGCAAGGGTGTGTTAACACTTGGTGATCCCGTTAGCGCTCAGCCCCGACGTGATAGTTGCTGAGTACAACAGCAACGCCGAAGTCCGCGAGATCGCCCAGCAACGCAGGCGAGAGAGTGGGACCTCCATCAAACGATTGCTGGAAGTGACCGCACCACCAGCAAACGTCGAAGCGCTCCGCATACGATGCGATAAGCGCCTTCTTCGGACGAAGAATCTCCATCAAGCTCACCAGCCCAGCTTCAAGCGAGGACCATTCATCCGCATGAGTGCCCGCATATGACCAGACGCCGCTCTCGAATGTGCTCGATGCACCTCGCCGCTCTCCCTTGCTTCTTACATGCGTGGGCTGGATGTCCATCGCCTTCGTGATCTCAGAAGGCGACAGTTCCATTCCGGAAATGCGAAGTTCCACTGTGTAGCGATCTGCAGTATGCGGCATGGAAAATTACTCACGCGGATCGTGCGGATTTGCAAGCCGGCCACGGCCTCATATCGGGCGAAACGATAAGTCAGTACACCCTTCCCTGTCGCCCGCGCCCCGTATTGAACTCCATGGCGAACGAATCATCCCGCCCTTCGACCAGTGCCACCAACCCCTCCGCCAATGTGGACAGCTGCGCGTAGTCGGTGGCTATTTCAACGAAGGTATAGCTGCGAATGGTCTTCCCATCATCCGACGGCTCAGCCACCGCCGCCCGCAAGCCGATTTCACCCAGGAATCCCGTGGAGCGCACCGATAGATCGACGTGCCGCCACCTCAGTTTCGTCAGATCATTCGCATCCAGATACCCGCCGAAAAATTCCACCCCATGCTCCGGCAGAGGATAAACCGCCATTTCCTTGGCCTTTTCCAGAAGGAACCTGGGGTCGAAATACGCAGAGCCACGCCCCGCATAGAGACCGGATTGAAGTTCCATGCACAACTGACACGAGCCATCGTCGTCATGCTTTATCTCGAAACCGATTAATTCCCTCATAAAGCCCTCAAATTTCCAAATGTCAGGTCTACGGCGCGAGAGATCGCGTCGCTCGAAGTAGCAGCGGCCGTCCGGTTCCGCGCGCAGGACTTTGCATGCTGCATATGCCTGCATAGCCGTGGTTGTAACAGCAACCAGGCCGTGCTCGTAGTGTTCTACGACGGCATGATTATCAGATGTGACGAAGCGCCCAATCGTCGTCGGCACCGTATAGGCGCAGTCTGAAAATTAAAGAGCAGGGAGTGACCGGGTAGTTGGCGACTGATTGAGGAGCAGAAATTTTGTCGCGTAGAAGACTTTCAAGAGTTCTATCCAAGGGTGCGCAACAGGCGCGCGCACCTATTGCGAGGCTTCGGACTTTTCTAGCGTCTCCAAGGAGAACGGTTCCGACGGAATATTGCACTTGGCAATATCCACAAGGATTAGTCTGAATAACTGAGTTCGGCTCGCACCGCTGCCGATCACTTCATCCAGTAAATAGAGGAACTGCCACTCGTCAGTGGTGTGAATGATGACCGTCTTGCTGGGCCTAGCGTACTCGGATAGCGATCCGACGTAGTCCTTCCACTCTCCATCCACATCCCGCTGCAGCACGATGGAATTGGGATGGACCATCCAATACTTCTCCGCCCTGACATCCGCATACAGACTGACAGGCTTACTTGCCCCGTTCGATATGACGAAGACGCCATAGGAGAACTTGCCTCCTTCAATGTCCAGCTCTTGCCGGGCGACAGGCTTGATGCTTACTCGCGATTCGCGATCCGCGCAGTCAACAGCGCTCGATGGAGCAGCAACCGCGGATCCGCAGGCCAGAAGGACGAGGCCAATAAAGGAGGATGGCAAGATTGCTCTCATAGACTCAGCCATAAAGGTGAGAGGCCGACAGAGGCGACAAGAAACTTGTCCCGCCCCCATCCATAGCGCATCTAGCATTCTTAATTCTTAACTCTTCATTCTTCTTTCTGAAGAGCTACATCATTCTCCTCCAGATGAACTAACCCAATTTCTACCGTTTCTATGAGAACTCCATGCTTCAAGTATGAAGCCCATTGATCTCTCGGATACTTTTCCATGTACTCGCTCGTATCCACAGAGCAAACTACGACTCCAGTGAGATTAGGTTCAAATCTCACTCGATCACCGAGTCTAACCATGCTCCCGTCTGCGTACTTCATGCGATGTCCTAAGGCAATACGAACGGTTTCGCCTCTATCGCCCCAGCCGGTGGCGGGGTCTCGATGACCCTTTCACTCTTAGGCTTTAGCGGCTGCCACATACATTGACAATTATTGGGATTTTGCTTTGCCACAAAAAGATGGTAGTGGCTGCCTGTAAAAGGCCAGTGAGGTTCACTTGGAGGCACTTGATCATAGCGGTAACCAATTGTGCCGACGGCTACTTGGGTTCCATCAACCATCATGCAAGGCGAACAAGGCTTGTTGTCGTCGCACATTTTATCGGCGATAGCATTACCAACTATGCCGCCACCGATTGCACCAGCTACACCCCCGGTCGTTGAACCTGCCCCTGCCCCCACCACACTACCCGCAATGGTGCCACCAGGCCCAACAGCGCTGCCAACGAGAGCACCTCCTCCGGCGCCCAAGGCTCCGCCGACCTCAGAGCCTGCTAGACCGCCACAGATAGTACCAGCGGTCGTTAGTACAGCCCGGCACACCGAAGTTAGCCCAAGGGGATCAACAAGACCAAGGGGATCTCCACCCACATACGCATAGCTATTGAGTCCGCCCCGAAGCCCCGCGGGATCACTCTGCGCATATCTTCCAGTGAGAGGGTCGTAGTACCTGTTTATGTTGTAACTCAACCCAGACTCCACGTCGAAATACTGCCCTGGCAATCGCAGGTTGAAGATCAATGCCCCCGGAGCAGCCAACTCGCCAAAGGGGTTGCCCTGATAAGGCCATTGCCAAATAGTTGCTCCCGCGCCATTGGTGACGACGCGCGGAGTACCAAGCCCGTCCGCGTGTACATAGCTCATTGAAACTACCGCTCCACTGCTATCGAGCACAGCGACTGGCATGCTGTTCAACCAAATATAGCTGCGATTCGCCGCCCCATACTCACCCAATAGCTGATTGTCCTCGTCATAGGCAAATCGCTGTGTGCCCCTTGCATCTTTATATGTTCGCTGCCCCATCGCGTTATAGATGAAGCTCGCAACAGTCTGCTCGTTACGCTGCACCACCGTCATGCGATTGCGGTCGTTGTAGCCGTAGCCAAACGTGTCACCACCCGTCCCATTACCCGTGGTGTTGCCGTTGGCGTCGTAAGTGCGAGCGCTGCTGCCGATGCTTGTCAGCCAGTGCGTACCCGCCTGATAACCATAAGCACCGGTAGCCAACCCGTTGCTTGCTTTGCTTAGGCGGTCGCCCGTCTTGTTATAGGTGTAGGTCTCGATGGCCTGACCTTGGGCATCCTTGAGTCCCAGCAAACGATAGAGCGGGTCGTAGCTATAGGTCTCGATCGCCGGATTGGCGCCTGGCGCATTACCCAGCGCCGTGATGTTGCCCATCGCATCGCGCGCGAAGTGCAGATTCAGTGCCGGGCTGACGACATCCGTTACGGCGTAGTTAGCGTCATAGCTACGCGTGATCGTCTGGCCATTACCCAATGTGTAACTGGCAATTGGACCGAACGGCAGGTAGCTGACATTGGTTACCACGTTGCCGGCGCTGCCCGCACCCGGCAGCTGCGCAGTGACCACGTTGATGCGCCCTAAGCTGTCGCGGCCGTATTGGATGAGGGTTCCATCAGGCGTGCGAGTACTAGCGAGGCGATCCGCCGCGGTATAGGTGTAGCTGACCGTATCGACGTTGGTGCCTTGGGTCTGGCGCTTCTGCACCACATTGCCACGGAGGTCATAGCAGTAGACCGTGGTGACTGCTGTTTCCACCATGCTGGTCAAACGGCCGGCCGGATAGGAGCCTGTGCAACCGGTAACGCTATCGGCTTCGTCATAGCGATAGCTGACATTGGCCGAGCTGGTCGGATAGGTGGTCCCGGTAATGCGGTTCAACGCATCGTAGGTGCTATGGCTGACCACGCCCCTCGCATCCGTGGCCTGAATGCGATTACCCGCCGCGTCGTAAACATAGGTGGATGTACCGGTGTCCGGACTGTGCAGACCGGTGGCATTGCCCAGCCCGTCGTAGTCGTACGTCGTATTCAGGCTATCCGGATCGCTCACGCCCTGCAGCTCATCGCGCGGGCCATAGGCGAACACGCTCTGGGTGTTCTGCGTGGCGGTGTCGGTGCCGTTGTAGTTGTCGATCGTGCTGACCAGGCGGTTCAGCGCGTCGTAGCCTTGCTTGCGCTGGATGCCCAGCGCATCGGCGCTACGCACGAGATTGCCGTTGCCGTCGTAGCTGTCGCTGAAGCTCGCGTCGAAGACCGTGCGATTGAGGCCATCCTTGATACCAGTCAATTGGCCCAGCGTGTTGTAGCTGCGGGCCAGCGAGCGGCGCAGGGTGTTGCTGGCGTCGAAGGTCTCTTCCTTGGTCTTGTTGCCGGCGGCATCCAGCGTGTAGTGGATGCGGTTGCCCAAGGCGTCCGTGATGTCGGTGAGGCGATGGGCGGCGTCATAGGTGTAGGTCACCTGCACGCCGTCCGGGTCCTTGATCGAGGCGACGGCACCGTAAGGCGTGTAGCCGATCTGCGTGACGGCATCGTTCGGCGAGGTACTGCCGTCCGCGTTCGCGCGGACGGTGCGAGTCGACAGCCAGCCGCGCGGCGTATAGATCGAATCGGTCAGGACGCCATTGGCGTCGCGCTGACGGACGACGCGGCCGTTCTTGTCATAGGCCACCATGGTGGTGACTTGCCCAATGGCATTGGTGACCTGATAAAGATCGCCCGCCCGGTGGCAGGCGCCGCCGGCCGCACCGCAGCCCGACTCATCGGCACTCATGTAGTAGCTGTACTGCACGGTGCTGGCGACGTTGGTGCGCGGTCCGGTCGCACTCAATAACAAGCCAACGACAGGGCATCGCACGCCATCGACAGCTGTGCAGTAGCTATAAGTCCAGCGGCTGATTCCGGCAGGGGCCGCGCCAGTTGTTGCGCAGGTATAGGACACTGCCCCGGCCACCCCGGGGTCAGCCTTACAACTGGCCAGCAGCTGACCGGCGGCGTTGTATAACCAACTGGTCCTGGCCACCAGATTGCCATTGCTGTCCAGCACGGAGCGGCTCATTGGCTTCCGCAGCGAAGCGTCCCAAGTAATGTTCGTCGTACGCTGATTGGCTTGCCCCTGAGCCTCGACGAGCTGAGTGCGAAGGCCATTCGAGTCGTAAGCGCTCGATGCGACAGCTCCTTGGCCATCGGTGCTCGTCGAAACTCTTCCATTGGTCCCGAAGGTGTAGTACTTCGACATCGACACGCAGCCTGCGCAGCTGGCCACAGATTGTGTCGGTCGATTTACCCCCAGACTCGACTGGAAGTTGAAGCTTTTTGTTGCACCAAGAGGATCGGTGACCACAGCGCTAGCTACATCAAATTTTGATTCGGAAACCTGGACAGTGGTGTATGCAACGGCATAGGACGCGACGCCACCGGCCATATAGTTAGTGATGACGCGGCCCTGCGGATCATAGAAAGTCTTGGAATAAACGATGCCATCTTCATCAATGACACTCGTGAGTGCATTCGGGAGACTCGCGCCTGACGTATTGGCGGTCTCGCCATAGTTGTACTGAATGGTCTTTCCGTCAGGGTACGTGACGATCTGCAAATTATTATTTGCGTCGTACACGAAGCCGATAGTACCGCCATCGGGTTGCACCAGGGTTTTGATGCGCCCGTTGTCGTCATAAGCGAATGACAGCGCACGTCCAGAGCCGTCCTGCACGGAAGCCAACTGACCAGCACCATTCCAGCTCAGCGTCTGTAGATGACCACTACGGTCAACAATCGACTGGAGATGCCCGATGGCATCGTACGTTTCCGTCTCGCCGTTGGCGTTGAGAAAGGTCAGCGAGGTGAAATTTCCGCTCGAATCCTGCGTTGACGTCAGTACACCATCAACATCAGCCTCGAGGGCCCACACGCCGTTGACAAGATCCGCAATGTAGGTCTTGCCGTCCTCTCGCAAGAGGTATGCGGAAGTCGCGCTGCCATCCGGCACTCGATACACACGAGCTAACTTTAGATAGTTGGCTGTCCGATTCGCGCCCAGCACGTTTTCTGCAGGCGAGGAAATACCGCTAAAACCTAAACTGTTATAAACCCAGCTGAAGCTCAGCGGGAAGGCATCGCCACCAGCATATTCGGTCTTTACCTCGAAGACATTGCCTGTGGCGACATTAATCGGATCACCGCAGACGACGCACGGGCTCGTCGGCGCGCCACGACTCTTGTCTGGACTCACGCCAGGGAGTGCCTGACATGGACCGCCTGCATAACGACCTACCGGACCTGGAGCAGAGGAACACGACGACCATTGCTCCATAACGGAATGGATATTGTATCCCGGGCCGTTCAGTACCTCATTGCTGCCGCACCACAATTCCTCGCTATATGGCGTCCATATAGCGCCGTCCGTATACCCGTCCACATGCTCTATTTTTGCGCCAAGCAAGACTCCGTACCACGTATGATTGGAGCCCGGAAAGCAGCCATTGGTAACGCCCCAGCCAGCCTGCAATGCCGACATGGCACTCGGATACCGAACCTTCGTGGCATCTTGGTCGTAATTTGCGCTAGCAAAAAAATTGATTGGCGCATGATCCGCTGAAGCCTTCATCGCGATTCCCGCCATTACTATGAATAGCAGGCATAGCAACCATCTGTTCATGCGCCAACTCCCTTTTGATGCCGCCATGAAAAAAGGCCGACCCCGCCAAGGTGTCGACCTTTCATATATTGCCACCCGGCTTATGACAACTTGGGCGGTAGAAAGTACTAGCGAGTAGACGCGACGTTAGCTCGCCAACTCCAACATCTCCGTCAACTGCTCCTCAATCCCCTCAAGATCCGGAATCACCGCCACGTCATCGCGCACCAGCACCTGCGCTTTCACACCCGGCGGCAACTCCGTCCCATCGTGGGTCGGAATGATCAGCTCCGCGTTCAACGTCGTCAGTCGCGGAAAACCCTGCGTGACCACCGCCAAGAACGGCAGCTTCGGATTGCCGCCCAGCGCCTTCAGCACGGCCACGCGCATCGCCAGCGACGGGTCGCCCTCTTCCGCGCCGGCCAGCTTGGTGAACGACACCAGCGGTACGCGCCAGCCGCGCCAGGCAATGCGCCCGAGCAGCCACTCCGGCGCGCCGTCCACCGTCTCCGGCGTCGGCAAGGTGATCACTTCGGCCACGGTCGCGTTGGGCAGCAACAGGCGCAGATGGCCTACCGGCACCAGTACGCAACGGATCTCGCGCGGCAACGGCTGCTCGCTCATCGCTGGACTTCCTCTTCGATCAAACGTGCCGCCAGTTCGAACGGCGTTCCGGTGAAACTTGCCAGGCGTTCGGCTTCCACGCCGTGCACCATGTCGGCGTAATGGTCGCCGGAGGCCCGCTCGACCCACACGCGGCCGCCGCGGTCGTGCACGGCCTGCGCGCCCGCTACCGCATCGGTGCCGGGGCCGGCGAAGACGATGGCCACGGCATCGCGGCCAAACACATTGGCCGCCGTGGTGAACGCGCTGTCGATGGACGGGTTCTGGAACGAAGCCACATCCACCGCCTCGCATTCGATACGGCCATCGCGCAGCAAGCGCACCTGGCGGTTGGCAGGCACCAGCAGCACTTCGCCGGCGCGGGCGCGCTGGCCGTGGCTGGCGATGCGCACGGGCAGTGCGGAATGCTTGGACAGGCGCTCGGACAACATATCGACCGAAGCGGCGCCCTGATGCTGTGTCAGCAGCACGGCCATGCGCAGGCTGGACGGCAAGGCGGCAAGGAACGCGCAAACCGAATCCGTGCTGTCCACCGTCGCGCCCAGCAGCAGCACGCGGCCCAGCGCGCTGTCGAGTTCGCCCAGGTGCACTTCGTGCGAGTACTCCTCGCGCGGCGCGATGGCTTCCTCGATGGAGACCAGCTCCAGCGTCATGCCCGGTTCGATCAGCGGCGCCTCGTCCACCAGCTCCACGTCGGGCGCGAGGAAGTCGGCGGCGCTCACTTTCTCGATGGCGAACTCCGGCGCGGGCGCCTCGGCCAGCGGGGCGTCCTCGTCGACCAGCGACCAGCTCGCATGCAACGCTTCGGCGGTGGACATCTTCTCCACCTTGATCGGCGTGTCGGCCGGCATGAAGCTGTCGTCCAGCGGCGCCAGCGCGAGATGGTCGAGCTGGAACGACGGACGCGGCGCGCTCGGCGGCGCAGCCAGCGGCTCGTCGGGAAGGCTGGCGGTGAGTTCTTCGCGCACCGGCGGCGGCACCGCGGCGACGAGGCCCTCGTGTACGGGCGGCAGCGGCGCATGGCCTTGCGTGTCGGCGAGGAAGTCCGCGCCGAAGTCGGCGCCGAACATGCCGTCGTGCAGCGGCGGCGCGTCTTCGGCGATGGGCTTCAGGCCGCTGCCGAAGTCGTCGTCGGCCGGCTCGTCCGTATCGGCGGCGAGCAGTGCTTCGAGTTCGGCGGCGAGCGATTCGGAAACGTCGGCGGCTTCGCCGACCACCGGCGAAAGCAGGATCTCCGGCGCTTCGTCGATCAGCGTGAGGTCGGCCACCGGCTCGATCTCGGCCAGCGTGGCCGGCTCGGCTTCGGCTGCCGGTTCTTCAAACGTTTCTGCCAACGCTACGGCAGCGACCGGAGCCACAGCAGCCACCGCTACCGGCTCCTGCACCACCGGCGTTTCGACCGCCAGGGCATCGGCCGGACGCGGCGGATCGATATCGCCGTCCGCCAGCACTTTCACCGCCAGATGGCGGGCCCAGCGCGCGCGGTCCCAGCCGTCCAGGCCGCGGCTGGCCTGGGCGTCGTTGAACACCACGCGTGGATGGTCGCCGTCGATCACGTCGTAGAGGCGGTCGATGCCGTCGGCCGCTTCGTCGTCGAGGTTCACCACCACCACCTGGGCGCCGGTGCCGTGGATCACTTCGCGGCTCAGCGTACCCAGCGCGCCTTCGTGCACGATGCGTGCACCGCGCTCGCGCAAGGCTTCGCGCAGATGCGCCCCGAGTTCCGCGTCGTCGAACAGCAGAGCGACTGCCGGGGCTTCAGCCATGGGCGGACTCCGTGGCCTGGTCCTGCAGCGCACGCTGCTCCAGCACTTCGCTGATCTGCGCCAGCAGCTCGATTTCCTGGTACGGCTTGCCGAGGTAGCGGTCCACGCCGATGTCGAACGCGCGCTGGCGATGCTTATCGCCGGTACGCGAGGTGATCATGATGATCGGCACGTTGCGCAGGCGCGGGTCGGCCTTCATCTGCTCGGCCAGCTCGAAGCCGTCCATGCGCGGCATTTCGATGTCGAGCAGCATCAGGTCGGGCACGCGCTCGTGCAGTTTTTCCAGCGCATCGAGGCCGTCCTTCGCGGTGTGCACTTCGTATTCGTGGCGTTCCAGCACGCGGCCGGTGACCTTGCGCATGGTGATGGAGTCGTCGACCACCATCACCAGCGGACGCACGCGCTCTTCTTCCACCACCGGCATTTCGACGGCGCTGAGGCCTTCGGCCAGGCGCTCCTGGCGGCGCACGATACCGTGGCGCACCAGCGGCGGCAGATCGAGAATGATCAGCACCGAGCCATCGCCCATGATGGTGGCGCCGAGGATACCCGGCACCGAACTCACCTGCGGGCCGACCGACTTCACCACGATCTCGCGCGAGCCGATCACGGCGTCGATGCGGATCGCCGCGCGCAGGTCGCCGGCGCGGGTCAGCAGCAGCGGCAGCTGCTCGTCGCCCGGATGGCCGGCGGGAATGCCCAGGAGTTCCGCCAGGTCGTGGATGCCGTACTGCTCGCCCGAATACGGGAAGCTCGGCTCGTACGCGGCCAGGCGTTCGGTAAGGTCGGCCGGACTGATGCGGGCCACGCCCTGCACCGAAGTCATCGGGATGGCGAAGTTGGATTCGCCGATGCGCACCAGGATCGCCTGCGTCACCGCCAGGGTGAACGGCAGGCGCAGCACGAAGGTGGTGCCCTGGCCGGCCTGCGATTCCACCGCGATGGAGCCGCCGAGCTGCTTGATCTCGTTGGCCACCACGTCCATGCCCACGCCGCGTCCGGCCAGCTGGGTGACGCTGCTGGCGGTGGAGAAGCCCGGCTGGGTGATCAGGGCCAGCAGCTGGTCGTCGCTGGGCTTGGCGTCGGCGCGCAGCAGGCCGCGCTCGATGCCGCGCTTGCGCACGGCCTCGCGGTCCAGGCCGCGGCCATCGTCGGTCACGCGCACCACCACCTCGGTGGCTTCGCGCGCCACGCGGATGCGCACCGCGCCTTCGGCCGGCTTGCCCGCCTTGCGGCGTTCTTCCGGCGACTCGATGCCGTGCGCTACGGCGTTGCGCAGCATGTGCTCGAACGGCGCCTTCAGGCGGTCCAGCAGGGTGCGGTCCATTTCGCCGTGCGCGCCTTCCACGAACAGCTGCGCGCTCTTGCCCTGCTCCTGCGCGGCCTGGCGCAGGGTGCGGCGCAGGTTCGGCACCATGGTGTCGAACGGCAGCATGCGCGTGCGCAGCAGGCCGTCCTGCAGTTCGGAGCTGACGCGCGACTGCTGGATCAGCAGCGTTTCGGCCTGGCGGGTCAGTTCGTCCAGCATGCTCTGGATGGAGACAAGGTCGGATACCGACTCGGCCAGCGCACGCGAGTACTGCTGCAACTGCGAGTAGCGGTCCAGCTCGAGCGGATCGAACACGCTCATGCCCGCTTCGCGGTGCTCGCGCTGGAAGCGCGCGATGATCTGCGCTTCGGTTTCGATTTCCAGCATGCGCAGCTGGCTGCGCAGGCGCTGCACGGTCTGGTCCAGCTCGACCAGGTTGAAGCGGTAGCCGGCCACCTGCTGTTCCAGGCGCGAACGGTAGATCGCCACCTCGCCGGCATGGTTGACCAGGGTGTCGAGCAGTTCGGAACGGACGCGGATCTGTTCCTGCGGACCGCGCATTTCGTCGAACTGGCCTTCTTCCGGCAGCAGCTCGGGCAGATGGGCGCGATCGGCCGGTTCGGCGGCGAGGCCGGCCGGTTCGGCGTGTGCGGCCGAGGGCTTCGCTTCGCCGGCCAGGCCGAGGAAGCGGTCGATCATCGCCTGCGGGTATTCCACGCCGCGGCCCTGCGACACGCGCTGCACCAGTCCGTGCAGGGCGTCGAAGCCGGCTTCGAGCGCGCGGATCAGCTCGCCCTGGCGCGCCGGATCGTGGCCGGCCGGGCTTTCCAGCAAGGTTTCGATGGCGTGGGTGAGATCGCCCACCGGCACCATGCCGGCGATGCGCGCACCGCCCTTCAGCGTGTGCAGGTCGCGCTGCAGGCTGGCCATGTGTTCCGGCTCGGCCGGCTCGGCACGCCACTGCGCCAGCACGCTGTCGGAGTGGTCGAGGATCTCGCGCGCCTCCTCGGCGAAGATCTCCAGCAGGTCCGGGTCGATCTGGTCGTTGGTCCAGCTGCCGGCGTATTCGGTGCTGAGGTCGTGCTGCGGCGCGCGGGTTGCTTCGGGCGCAGGCTCTTCGATCTCTTCGGCCTTGAACGGCTCCGCCTCAATGTGCGCCGCCTCGATGCGCTCCGCCTCGATATGTTCCGGCTCGACATGAGCGGGCTCGGCGTGCACGGCCTCGACGTGCTCGTGTTCGACCACCGGCCCGGCATCGGCCAGCGAGGTCTCTTCGACGTGCGCCGCTGCGGCCGCCGGCTCGTCGGCCAGCCCCGCGACCGGCTCGGCGAGATTCGCCAGCGGCTCGGAACTGCCGAGGAAATCGGCCAGCTCGCTCTCGATCACGTCGCCGACTTCGATCTCTTCGATCTCGCCTTCGGCCAGCGCCGGTTCCAGCGTCGCATGCGTGAAGGCTTCGGCCGACTGCTCCGTCCCGACCAGCGCGTGGGCATCGACCAGGTGCGCTTCGGCCGGCTCGACGGCGTCGAGCGAGAGTTCGATGTGTTCGGCGGCGCCCGGATGCGCGCCGGAAAGACCGATCGGTTCGATCGCGTGGCCATCGAAGGACAGCGTGTTCTCGACCACGATCTCGTTCGGGTCTTCCACCGCTTCCGCGTGCTGCGGCTCCTCGGCGGTGAGGTCGCCGTAGAGCGCGGCGAAATCGTCTTCTTCCGCCACCGGCGCGGCGACGTGGTGCGTCGTGCCGGCTTCGTGCACCGGCAGTTCGGCGTCGAAGCTGCCCAGCGCGGCCATCAGCTCGGCGGTGAATGCGTCCACCGGCGCTTCGGCCGCCGGCGCGGCGTCGTGCGGCGCGTGCGTCTCGCCCGGCTGCACCGGCATGGCGGCGTCCAGCGCGGCGGCGAGCGCGCCTTCGTCGGCCTCGCCTTCCGCGGCGAGGTCGTCGGCCAGCGGCTCGAACAGCACGTGGGCCACCTGCGGCTCCGGCTGCGCGTCGCGCAGCTCGCACAGGCGGCGGATCAGCGCGTCGAGCTCCGGCAGCTGCGGCTGCTCGGCGTCGAACTGGCCCATGATGTAGTCGACTGCATCGGCGCTCTTGCCCAGCAGGTTCACGCCCTCGGCGGAGAGCGGATGGCCGGCCGCGCGCAGGCGCTTGAGCAGGCTTTCCAGCGGCGACAGCAGCTGGGTCAGCAGCGGGATGTCGACCATCGCGATGGCGCCATGCAGCGTGTGCACGGCGCGCAGCAGGCCGTCGTCCACGCGCAGTTCGGCGTCGACGCGGTTGATCGCGTGGCGGATGGTCTGCAGGTACTGGGCGACTTCGCTGCGCAGGATTTCCAGCAGCACCGGGTCGACCGGCGGCAGCACCGGCGCGGCGATGGTCTCGTGCACCGGCGTGTGCACCACCGGTTCCGGCGCCGGCTCGACGTGCGCGAGCGTGGCCGGCGGGATCGCCTCGGCGGCGAGCTGCGAACGCGGCACGCGGCGGCGCACGGTGCGGCGCACCGTCTCGGTGCCGGCGGGCTTGAAGTCCTCGATGCTGGCGTGTTCGCTGCCGCCGGAGAGGCGGTCGGCGGTTTCCATGATCGCGGCCAACGGCGCGGTCGGCGCGCCCTCGCCCATCAGCGCGGAGCGCAGCTGCGGCAGCGCCTCGATGGCGTGGCGGATCAGCGCCTGCACATTGGCATTGGCGGGAATCGACTGATCGAGCACGCGGTTGAGCATGTTCTCGATCTTCCACGCGTACTCGCCCAGCGCCGAGGCGCCGACCAGGCGGCCGGAACCCTTCAGCGTGTGGAAGGAGCGGCGGATCGGGGTGAGCGCCTCGAGGCGCTCCGGATCGGCCAGCCACTTCTGCTCGGCGTCGCGCAGGTTGTCGATCTCTTCCTGCATTTCCTCCAGGAAGATCTCGCGGATCTCGTCGTCGATGCCGTCCGCGCTGACCTGGAAGCCGGCGTGGGCATTGATGGCGTCGGCGGAGGGCACCTGCTCCAGCACTTCTTCTTCGATCTCGACCCAGTCGTCGTCGTCGTTGGCGCCGGACGCGGCGAGCGCGGGCACGTGCTCGGTATCGACCAGGCGCAGGCCGGCCAGCTCGTGCGCCGACGGCATCGGGGTGACAGCTTCGCCGATCACCAGGCCGCCGAGGTCGTTGCCGGTGGCGAGGCTGACGGTTTCGGTGAGTTCGTGGTCGGTGCCCAGGTCCGGCGTGAACGCGGCGGGCGCCGCTGCCGGCGCGGGCGCGGCGGCTTCCGGCTCGGCGTCGGCCAGCACGGTGCGCACCGGCGGCGGCGGCCAGTAGCCGAGCGTGCTGAGGCTGTGCTCGGCCACGTCCAGGATGTGTTCCAGGCCGCCGCGGTGTTCGCGCGCCGCTTCCAGGTAGTACTCCAGCGCGGCCAGCGCGTCGGCCAGGTGGTCCATCTGCGCGCTGGTGGGCACGCGGCGGTCGCTGAGCAGTTCGTTGCCTACGAAGCGGCCGATGCCTTCGGCCAGTTCCGCCGGGCGCGGCGCGGTGAGCATGCGCATGGCGCCGGACACTTCGTCCATCAGGCCCGGCACGTCGGTCAGTTCCTGATGGCGCCAGCCGGATTCGATGAAGGCGACGATGGCGTCCTTCACCTTGCCGGTGTTGGCGGTGGCTTCCTGCATCAGGGTGGACAGGATGTGCCGCGCCTCGCTGCGCGGGAGCATGTTCACCGGCGCTTCGGCCGAGGGTTCCTCGTCGGCGCCCAGGCTCTCGATGTGGTCGTCGAGCGAGGCTTCCACGTAGAGCAGCGCGCCGGCCACGTCGAGCAGCAGCTCTTCGTCCGGGGCGCGCATGCGGTTGGCGATGTCTTCCAGCACGCGGCGCTGTTCGGTCACCACGCGGCGCGGCACGCCCAGGGCGAGCATGCCGAGGGTGTCGCCGACGCGTTCGAGCACGCCGGTCTGTTCGCTGAGCTGGGCGGGATCGGCGTTGGCCTGGCGCAGGAACAGGTCCAGCGCCTCCTTCACGCGCAGCAGGTCTTCCTTGATGGCCTTGGCCACCGAATCCAGCAGGGCGCGGTTGTGGCCGGACATGGAGCCGCGGGCGTGTTCCAGCTCGCCCTCGTCGGGCAGCAGGCGGTCCAGGCCGTAGGTGCGCACCAGCAGGTCCATGCGCGCGCTGCGCTGCCTGGACTGGGCCACCACGTAGAGCAGCTTGCGCGCCAGCTCGTCGGCGTCGCCGCCGCGCATGGACGCTTCGCCCTGTTCGATCAGCTGGCGGATGCTGCGATCGACCTTGCCGATCAGCTGGCGCACTTCGCCCGCCTGGTTCTTCAGCACGCCCTGCTGCAGGCCTTCCAGCACGCCGGCGGTGATCCACCACAGGCGGCGGCCCGGCACGCTGTAGCAGCGCGCGGCGATCGCATCGAGGGTCTGCACCATGGCGCCGAGCTGCTGCTCGGCCGACTGGCCGCGGAACCACGCCAGCAGCTGCTGCTGGAAACGCAGGCGCAGTTCGGCGATGCGGCCGTGCATGCGCTCGGCCTCTTCCTGGTTGAGCGCGGCCGGCGCGCTGTCGGGCAGCGCGGCTTCGAGGTTGGGCGCGAACAGCGCCGACTCGTGCAGCGCCTGCTGCCCGCGGCTGGCGCGCAGCTCGTTGAGCAGCGGCAGCAGCACTACCGGCACGTCGCGATGGCCGCCCGAAAGGCGTTCCAGGTAGTCCGGCAGCTGCATCAGGCCGCGCATCATCGCGGCATAGGCTTCCTCGCGCTGGGTGACGTGGCCTTCGAGCAGGGCGATGGCGAGGTTTTCCATTTCCTCGGCCACCAGCGCGGCGCCGTACAGCTCGACCATGCGCAGGGTGCCCTGCACCTGGTGCAGGCTGTCGGCGCACGAGCGCATGACGGCGCGGTCGCCCGGATTTTCGACGTAGGACTCCAGCGCCTCACGGGCGATGGCCAGCGTCTCGTCAAGCTCGGGCTTGACCCACTGCAGGGTGGTGAAATCGATGTGGTCTTGAAGTCTCATGCGCCCCTCTCAGCGGCCGCGCAACGCGTGTCACGCAACCGTCGAGGTTGCCCCCCTGTCCTCGGACGCGCTCATGGGAATGCGCGCGCCCGTACCTGTTTCTTGTCGTCAGCCCGGCAGCTTGAAGTGCGCCACCGAGCGCCGCAGATCGCTGGCCAGCTGGGCCAGGTAGCCGATCGACTCGGCCGTCTGGCTCGCGCCCTGCGAGGTCTGCGAAGTGATTTCCTGGATCGCGTTCATCGACTGCGAGATGTCCGTCGCCGCGATGGACTGCTCGCGCGCCGCGGCCGAGATGTTCTGAATCAGCGCGGACAGATCGTGCGACACGCGTTCGATGTCGCCCAGCGCGCTGCCCGCGTCCTCGGCCTTGCGGGCGCCGGCCACCACTTCCGCGGTGGTCTGCTCCATGGAGTTGACCGCTTCGTTGGTGTCGGACTGAATCGCCTGCACCAGCGTTTCGATTCGCTTGGTCGCGCTGGCCGAGCGTTCGGCCAGTCGCTGCACTTCGTCCGCCACCACCGCGAAGCCGCGGCCCGCCTCGCCCGCCGAGGCCGCCTGGATGGCGGCGTTCAGCGCGAGGATGTTGGTCTGCTCGGCAATGTCGTTGATCAGTTCCACGATCGAGCCGATTTCCTGGGAGGACTCGCCCAGGCGCTTGATGCGCTTGGAGGTTTCCTGGATCTGGTCGCGGATCGAGTCCATCCCGGAGATGGTTTCGCGCACCACTTCGGCGCCGCGCGAGGCGATGCGCACCGAGCGTTCGGCCACGTCGGCCGATTCGGCGGAGTCCTTCGACACGTTGTCCATCAGGCTGGCGATCTGGTTGATCGCCGAGGTGGCCGTGCTGATGCGCGCCGCCTGGCTCTGCGCCGCGTCGGCCAGGTGGCGCGCGGTGGTCTGGGTTTCCTGCGCCGACGACGACACCTGCTCGGAGGTCTCGTTGATGGTGGTCACCAGGGTGCGCAGCTCGTCGATGGCGTAGTTCACCGAGTCGGCGATGGCGCCGGTGATGTCCTCGGTGACGGTGGTCTTCACCGTCAGGTCGCCTTCCGCGAGCGAGCCCATTTCATCCAGCAGGCGCATGATCGCCTCCTGGTTGCGCTGGTTCAGCTCGGCCGATTCCTGGAAGCGGCGGCGCTGGTCGCGGACCAGGGTGAACACCAGCAGCACGGCGAAGGCGGCGGCGCCGCCGGCGCCCAGCACGCCCCACCACACGTTCGGGAACAGGCGGCGCAGCGGCAGCTTGCCGATCTGCTCCGAGAGTTCGTTCGCGCGCAGCAGCACGTTCTGCGAATCCAGCGAAGCCTGGTTGCCCGCGCGCTTCACTTCGGACAGGTTGCCGGCCGCGCCGACCAGCTTGGTCACCGGGTCCTGCAGGCTGTCCCACTTGATCTGCATGTCGCCCAGGATCTTGCGGGCGTTGGCGTCGTTCATCGAACGCACGCCGACTTCGGCGTTGCCTTCCTGCAGGCCCTTGAGCACGCCGCCGTAGAGCTGGCCGTCGCGGGCCAGGCCGTCGGCCGCCGGCTGCGAGGCGTCGCCGCCCTGCAGGATCTCCTGCACGCGGCGGATCATGCGGTCGGCCAGCAGCATCTGGCGCGCCGAGGTGTAGGTCTGCTCGGCGCTGCCGCCGCGCTGCTGCAGGATGTTCACCACCTGCTCCATGCTGGAGTTCAGCACGGGCAGTTCGCGCGACAGGGTGCCGGCGCGCTGGGCCGAATCCAGCACCAGGGCCTTGTTCGACAGGATCTTGCCGATGTCCGCGTCCAGCTGCTTCCAGGCATTGCTCAGCGCGGCCACCGCGCGGCCGGCCGGGGAGGCGCTGTTGTCGGCATAGGCCTTCATGCCGCTCTTGGTGTCGCCGGCATTCAGGCGCTGGACCGCGGAATCGATCGCGTTGCGATTGGTTTCCAGCTCCTTGAAGGAGTCGACGTTGCCGTCCGACGCCTCCAGCGCGTACTTGGCGGTCTGCTGCGACAACACCTGGATCTGCGTGGTCAGGCCGATGGCCTGGCGGTCCTCGCCGTTCTTCGCGTTAAGCATGAAGAAGTCCAGCGCCGCGAAGCCGATCGCGACCACCAGCAAGACGATGAGGCCGGTATAGCCCCGCTCCTTGCCGACGCCCCCTGTAGTGCTCATGTGCGTTACCTCACCCGTCTACGCCACGCCGTCGTTGCGGCATCGGTTGGGAATTTCAAAGCCCGTCAATCCGGCCGCGACCCGGCACCGGTCCTACTCACTACCGGTTACTGCCTCAGGCCGCGGCCTGGCGGAAGTCCGGGGCACGCACCAGGCGTCCCATGCTGAAAACCGCCAGCCGGGGTTCTCCTACCCTTTCCTCGACGAAGCGCGACAGGCGCGGATCGTCTTCCTGCTCGGCCGCCCGGCGCGCTTCGGTATCCACCGTGCGCTGGCCGAACACCTCGTCCACCAGCAGCGCCACGCTGCCGGCGCCCTGGCGCACCACCAGCAGGCGGCTGCGCTCGGTGTGCAGGGTGCGCTCGGCGAACAGGAAGCGCCCCAGGTCCACCACCGGCACCAGGTTGCCGCGCACGTTGGCCACGCCCAGCAGCCAGGCCTGGGTGCCGGGCACGGGGGTCAGCGAAGGCACGGCGAGCAGTTCGCTGATCTCGTCGATGCCGCTGACGAACAGGCGCGAACCCACGCGGTAGCCGATGCCGCGCCACAGGCCGGGCGCTTCCAGCTTTTCGGGCGTATCCGAAGCATGGGTCAGCGACAGCCGCTCGTAGCGCGCGAGGATCTCGAACGGGGACAAGGTCTGGCTCATCGGGTAGACCTCAGGCCGCGTTGGGCAGCAGATCGTTGATGCACGCCAGCAGCTCCTTCTCGTTCACCGGCTTGGTGATGAAGGCGCGGGCGCCCTGGCGCAAACCCCACACGCGGTCGGTCTCCATGGACTTGGTGGTGATCATCACGATCGGCACATCCTTGGTCACAGGGTCGCGCGTCAGCGTGCGCGTGGCCTGGAACCCGTTCATGCCGGGCATGATCACGTCCATGATGACCAGGGCGGGCAGTTCCGAGCGCACGCGCTCGATGCCCTCCTCGGCGTTGTTGACGGAATCGACCGTATGCCCGGCGCGCTCCAGCAGCGTGGTGAACACGCGCACGTCGGTCGGCGAGTCGTCGATGATGAGAATATTGGCCACAGGTCCCCCTCAGCCCCTGTAGTCGATGGTGGTCTTACACCGTGACATGGCGATGGATGGCTCCAAGCAGTTCGTCGCGCGTGAACGGCTTGGTCAGATACTGCTCAGCGCCGACGATGCGGCCGCGGGCCTTGTCGAACAGGCCATCCTTCGAGCTCAGCATGATCACGGGCGTCGACCGGAATTGCGGATTGTTCTTGATGAGCGCGCAGGTTTGGTAACCGTCAAGGCGCGGCATCATGATGTCGACGAAGATGATGGCGGGCTTCTGGTCCGAGATCTTGGCGAGCGCTTCAAACCCGTCGACGGCCGTGAGCACGTCGCAACCTTCCTTCTTCAGCAAGGTTTCCGCCGTGCGACGGATCGTTTTCGAGTCGTCGATCACCATGACCTTCAGACCGGCCAGGCCATTTCCACTTATGTTCAAGTTCACACACCCCCCTGTGACCCGCCCCAGGCTCAGGTAGACACGAAGCCGACAGCGCCAGGGCCGTCGGCTCCATGTGGACGAAAAGAATCCCGCAAGATTGCCCACCTATTCATCCGCTCGTGGGCGGACGATTGTCCGTGCTGTTTACCGCCTGCCCGCCGTGGCGTCAAGCCAAATTCCTCGCGGTTGAGCCGTGCGGCACGACTTCACATAGCTTGCCGGCCGTGACGCGGCTCGGCGAACATGCGCGTCTTCCCACCCGATCGACCTGGTGCGCCGCCGGCCCGGCAAGAACGCGCCAGTCTACGGGGCACCCACTACCGGAGAATGACGATGGCCCTTTCGGTCGCCGTGCTGATGGACCCCATCCGCGCCATCAAGATCGCCAAGGACACCACCTTCGCCATGCTGCTGGAAGCCCAGCGCCGCGGCCATGCGCTGCTGTACATGGAACAGGGCGACCTGGCCGTGCGCGACGGCCGCGCCTGGGCCCGGCTGGCCCCGCTGACCGTGAAGGACGACCCGTCCGGCTGGTTCAGCCTGGGCGAGGCGCGCTGGCAGGAGCTGGCCGGGGTGGACGTGGTGCTGATGCGCAAGGACCCGCCGGTCGACTCCCAGTTCATCTACGACACCATGGTGCTGTCGCTGGCCCAGCGCGCCGGCGTGATGGTGGTGAACGACCCGCAGGCGCTGCGCGACTGCAACGAGAAGATGTACGCGCTGGACTTCGGCCAGTGCATGGCCCCCACCCTGCTGTCCCGCGACAAGGCCGACCTGCGCCGCTTCGTGGCCGAGCACGGCGAGGTGGTGCTCAAGCCGCTGGACGGCATGGGCGGGCGCGGCATCTTCCGCGTGCGCGCCGGCGACAGCAATCTCAATTCGATGCTGGAAACCCTGCTCAGCGGCGGCCTGCACAGTGCCCAGGCGCAGTTCGTGATGGCGCAGAAGTTCATTCCGCAGATCAGCGCGGGCGACAAGCGCATCCTGGTGGTGGACGGCGAGGCGGTGCCCTATGCGCTCGCACGCATTCCCCAGGGCGACGAATTCCGCGGCAACCTGGCCGCCGGCGGCCGCGGCGAGGGCGTGCCGCTGACCGAGCGCGACCGCTGGATCGTCGCGCAGGTGGCGCCGGAGCTGCGCAGGCGCGGCCTGTGGTTCGTGGGGCTGGACGTGATCGGCGACTACCTCACTGAGATCAACGTCACATCGCCAACCTGCGCGCGCGAACTGGACAAGCAGTTCGGGCTTAATATCTGCGGCCAGCTGTTCGACGTCATCGAACACCACATCCACGGAAAGCGTTCCGCGTGAGTCAACCCGCACCCCGGGGCGCCGACCTGATCGGCGCCACCCTGCTGTTCTCGCTGTTGCTGCACGGCGTGCTGCTGCTGGGCATCACCTTCGGCTACGTGAAGCCGAAGCCGGCCCTGCCCACGCTGGACGTGACCCTGGTGGACGTGGCCAACCGCGAGAAGCCCGAGCAGGCCGACTTCCTGGCCCAGGCCAGCAACCGCGGCGGCGGCGAGCAGGACAAGGCGGCGCGCCCGTCGCAGCCGTTCTCCGGCCCGCTGCCCAAGCCGGACCCCGGCGTGGCCGAGCGCGCCCAGCAGGCCACCGCGGCGCGCCCGCAGGACGCCACCCAGGACCGCCTGCTCACCACTACCGGCAACAGCCGCTTCAGCGTGAACTCCGACAGCGCCCAGCCGCAGCGCAGCGACAGCGCGCTGCCGGCCTCCGACGCCGACCGCGTGCAGATGGAAGCCGCCCAGCTGGCGGCCGAGAAGCGGCGCATCCAGGAGGCCTACGCCAAGCGCCCCAAGAAGAAGTTCATCTCCTCCAACACCAGCGAGTACGCCTACGCCGGCTACATGCGCAACTGGGTGGACCGGATCGAGCGCGTGGGCAATCTCAACTATCCGGACGCCGCGCGCCGCCAGAAGCTGCACGGCGACGTGCTGCTCACGGTGACCCTGGACCGCGACGGCAAGGTGATGGACATCGAAGTGATCAGCAGCTCCGGCCAGGAACTGCTGGACAAGGCCGCCGAGCGCATCGTGCGCCTGGCCGCGCCGTTCCCGCCGCTGCCGCAGGGCGGCGAGCGCGTGGACGAACTGCACATCACGCGCACCTGGCAGTTCCAGGAAGACAACGTGCTGCATACGCGCTGAAACGGCCCCGCCTGTCCGCGGCTGCACGTTCCGCCAACCTCGTCCTCACCCTACCGGCACCCCCTGCGCTTACAATGCGGGGCATGAGCGCCGTCCCTCCCTCGTCTCTCGCCGGTCATTTCCTGATCGCCATGCCCAGCCTGGCCGAACCGCCGTTCTCGCGCGGCGTGGCCTTCATCTGCCAGCACGACGAAGATGGCGCGGTGGGGCTGCTGGTCAACCAGCTCTCCGAGTACCGCCTGGGCGACGTGCTCCGGCAGATGAAGCTCGAATGCGACGACCCGGAAGTCTCCGACCTGCCCGTGCTGATCGGCGGCCCCGTGCAGCAGGAGCGCGGCTTCGTGCTGCATCGCGAGGAAGGCCACTGGGAATCCAGCTACCGCATCAACGACCACTGGTCGGTGACCACCTCGCGCGACATCCTCATCGCCATCGCGGCGGGCACCGGTCCGCGCCAGGCGCTGATGGCGCTGGGCTACGCCGGCTGGAGCGCCGGCCAGCTGGAGCAGGAGCTGAAAGACAACAGCTGGCTCACCGTGGAGGCGAGCGAGCGCATCGTGTTCGACACCCCGCTGGAGGAACGCTGGAGCGCCGCCGCCGGCCTGGTCGGGGTCAATCCGCTGCAGTTGCCGGGCTACGTGGGTCACGCATGAGCTGTGTGTTCGGTTTCGACTACGGCAGCCGGCTGCTCGGCGTCGCGGTCGGCAACCGTTTCACCGGCCTGGCCCGCGCCCTGGCCGTGGTGCCGGTGCGCGACGGCGAACCGGACTGGAACAAGCTCGACGCCCTGCGCCGCGAATGGCAGCCCGACACCCTGGTGATCGGCCTGCCGCTGACGCTCGAAGGCGACGAACAGGCCGCCAGCCGCGGCGCGCGCCGCCTGGCCGAGCGGCTGGGCCGGCGCTATGCGCTGCCGGTCGCGCTGATCGACGAACGCCACAGCTCGCAGGAAGCGGCCCGCCGCTTCGCCGGCGCCCGCGCCGCGGGCCTGAAGAAACGCCGCGACGCCAGCGCCATCGACGCCGAAGCCGCCGCGGTGATCCTGGAGCGCTGGCTGGCCCAGCCAGCCGACGCCACTTCCACCCTTGCCGATCCGCCCCCGCCATGACACCTCGCCTGCGCCACCTCACCACGCTCGAAAACATGCCGCGCGCCACCATCGAGCGCCTGCTCGACCGCGCCGTCGCCATGCGCGACGCCTGCGCGCACGGCACGCGCAAGCTGGACCTGCTGGGCGGGCGCACCATCCTGAACCTGTTCTTCGAGCCGTCCACGCGCACGCGCACCTCGTTCGAGCTGGCCGCGCGCCGGCTCGGCGCCGACGTCATCAACTTCGACATCGGCTTCTCCTCCACCAGCAAGGGCGAGGAGCTGTACGACACCCTGCACACGCTGGAAGCCATGCACCTGGACGCGATCATCGTGCGCCACAAGATCTCCGGCACGCCGGACGAGCTGGTGCGCCACGCCATGAGCGGCGTGTCGGTGGTCAATGCCGGCGACGGCAACCGCGCCCACCCCACCCAGGGCCTGCTGGACATGCTGACCATCCGCCAGCACCGGCCGGAGTTCGAGAACCTGGGCGTGGTGATCTGCGGCGACGTGAAGCACTCGCGCGTGGCGCGCTCGGACGTGCACGCGCTGGCCGCGCTGGGCGTGCGCGACATCCGCCTGTGCGCCCCGGCCGCGCTCATGCCCACCGAGCACGAGATGCCGCACTGCCAGCGCTTCACCGATTTCGACCAGGCGGTGGAAGGCGCCGACGTGGTGATCATGCTGCGCCTGCAGAAGGAGCGCATGGCCGCCACCGACCTGCAGGACGAGGCCGACTACTTCAAGCGCTACGGCCTGGACGCGCGCCGCCTGGCGCGCGCCGCGCGCAATGCCCTGGTGATGCACCCGGGCCCGCTCAACCGCGGCATCGAGATCAGCTCCGAGGTGGCCGACGGGGCGCAGTCGCGCATCCTGGAGCAGGTCGGCAACGGCGTGTTCGTGCGCATGGCCGTGCTGGCCGAGATGCTGGCGCGCCCGTAAGCCCCGCGTAGGGCGCCGCCCCTCCCCGAACGCCCGGGAATGCCCACTGTTTCGCCCGCAAGTGCCGAGCGAAACGGGCATAATGCGCGGCGCTACACCTTCTTCTATCTATCTCAGGGAATCGACATGCGAGTGAGTAAGCGCTACCTGGCGCTGGCTGTCGCCGGCGTGCTGCTGGCGGCCTGCGGCCACAAGGACAAGGACGCCCCGCTGGCCTTCGTACCGGCGGATACGCCGTACGTGGTGGCCAACCTGGAGGTGCTGGACGAGGACACCCGCAATGCGCTGATCGCGCAGGCCGACGCCCAGCTGCCGGGCCAGCTGGCCCAGCTGAAGGCTGCCGCCGAGGACCTGAAGGAGAAGGACGCCGACACGGCCAACCTGCTCAAGGCCTTCATCGCCGAACTCGACGGCAAGAGCATCGGGGCGTTCGCGCAAAACGTGGGCGTGAACATGAAGGGCCATTCGGCCATCTACGGCTTGGGGCTGGCCCCGGTGATGCGCTTCGAGCTGGCCGACGGCAAGGCCTTCGACGCCTTCATCGGCCGCCTGGAAACCGCCTACGGCAAGAAGCTCGACACCGCCACCGAAGGCGGCGTCACCTACCGCAAGCATGCCTCCGCCGAGGCCGGCACCCAGGTGATCCTGGCCGTGGTCGGCAAGCAGGCGGTGGCCGCGGTGCTGCCGGCCGACGCGCCGCAGCCGCTGCTGCGCCAGGCGCTGGGCCTGGACCGCCCGGCCAAGAACCTGCAGGACGACGGCCGCCTGGAACAGCTGGCCAAGGACAAGGGCTACAAGCCCTGGGCCGTGGGCCAGGTCGATCTCGCCCGCCTGCTGCCGCTGGCCGCCAGCGGCAAGGACCCGCTGTTCGCCGCCATGTACAAGGCGCACCAGCAGGCCGAATCGGCCAAGACCGGCGAGCCGGTGGCGACCCAGCCGGGCATCTCGCCGGCCTGCGAAGCCGACGCCGTGCGCATCGCCGGCCGTGTGCCGGCGATGAGCTTCGGCTACACCAAGCTCGATCCCAAGCACCAGGACCTGCGCTGGGACGTGGCCCTGGCCGACGACGTGACCAAGGCCTTCACCGGCCTCAAGGTCGAGCTGCCGGGCCTGGGCGTGGCCGCCGACGCGCCGATGGACATGAGCCTGGCCCTGCCGGTCGGCACGCTGCGCACGTTCTGGGCCGCCCAGGCCGAGGCCGTGGCGGCCAAGCCGTTCGGCTGCGCCTCGCTGGCCAACCTCAACGAAGGCTTCGCCAAGCTGGGCCAGGTGGCGCAGCAGGCCGCGATGCCGCCGTTCGGCGACCTGCTGGGCCTGCGCGTGTCGCTGGACAGCTTCGACGCCAGCAGCGCCACGCCGAAGTTCACCGGCCGCGTGCTGGTCGGCACCACCAATCCGGCCGGCCTGGCCGCGATGGGCAGCATGGCCTCGCCGGCCCTGGCCCAGCTCAAGCTCACGCCCGACGGCAAGCCGGTGGCGCTGCCGCCGGACATGACCGCCGCGCTCGGCCAGCCGGTATGGCTGGCGATGGGCGACAAGGCCCTGGCCATGGCCATCGGCGAAGGCCAGGACGCCAAGCTCGGCGCCATGCTCAAGGCCCCCACCGGCGACGCCGGCCAGATGGGCCGCGTGCACCTGAGCGGCGACATGTACGTGTCCTGGATCAAGGCCATGGAAGAGAAGTCGGACCGCCTCAAGGAGCTGACCGATTCCATGAACCACGAGGACGGCGACGACGCCAACAAGGAAGAGACCGCCAAGGCCCAGGCCGCGGCCGAACGCGCCAAGGCGCAGTTCGAGACCATGCGCCAGCAGGCCGAGCGCATCAAGTCGATCAGCGGCGAGGTGCACGTGGAAGCCGGCGGCATGGTGATGACCACGCAGACCGAGCTGAAGTAATTCGCCATCCACCGGCGATTCGAGAACAAACGGGGCGCCTTGGCGCCCCGTTTCTGTTGGAACGCCGGCGTGCCTTGACACCCCGTTTCATTTTTCTCCGGCCGGGCGTATTTTCACCGCCATTCAACATTTGGCCCCCATAGAATCGCCGGGGCATCGCATCCACAGGGGGCGCGATCGCCACGGCAGACCAGCGCAGTTCGTCCCGGTCCATTGCACAGGAGGTGTCAGATGGTCATCGCTTTGTGGAACGACGCTCCGCCCCGCTACACCTCGCCGCACTGAACCTTACCGGCTGATTCCAGCCACCCCCTTTCACGCGCACCGCAGCGACCGCCGGCCCGTCCGGCACCGTCCGCGAATGCGCGTGCTGCACGTCCGGGGCTCATAGGAGAGCCCCGTCAACACGCAGTACAGCCGCCCGGCACCGGCTCACTCGACAGGGGTACAACATGAATCGCATTTACCGGCTCGTCTGGAACCGTACGCTGTGTGTGGTTTTCGATGGTCACGGTCAAGTCGCCTCCGAACTGGCTGATGCACCATGCACCGCGGTTCCGCCGGGAGGAACGCGCCGCCTGCCCGCGCGCCGCCTGCTCGCGCTGTCCTGCCTCGCCGCATGCGCCGCCGTGCCGCCGCCATCGGCCATGGCCGCCTGCTCGCCGATCAATCCCACCAACGGCGCCACCGTCACCTGCTCGGGCGCGGCCAATCCGCTGGCGCCTTCGTACGCCAGCAGCGCCGACAACCTCACCGTCAACGTCAACGCCGGCGGTTCCACCGGCGTGCTGCTCGGCCTGGGCGGCACCGCGATGTCGCTGACCGGCAACGGCACCACGCTCAACAACGCCGGCACCATCGATCCGTCCCTGCTCGGACTGCTCAGCCTCTTGTCTTCGGGCACGGTGATCGGCAATCCGAATCTCGGCGCCTCCATTCCGGGCAGCACCGTGACCGTGAGCAACCAGGGCACGATGAAGGGCACCACCGGGCTGCTCGGCCTGAACCTGGCCGACCTCACCGGCATGGCGCTGGCCGTGCGCAATGGCGGTGGCGGCACCACCACCATCACCAACTCCGGCAGCATCGGTTCCTCCGCCCTGCTCGGCGTCACCTTGCTCGGCTCCGATGCACCGGTGGTGGCTGCCTACGGCGGCGCGCAGGTCAACTTCACCAACACCGGCACCGTCACCGGCCGCACCGCGTTCGAAAGCTCCGCCGCGGGCAACACGTACATCAACGCCGGCACCATCAGCGGCAGCGTGTCGATGGGCACCAACAGCACCAATACCTTCACCGCGGTGACCGGCTCCAACGTCAACGCCGGCGGCAGCCTGGGCCTGAACCTGCTCGGCGTGCTCGGCATCAATCTCAACTTCGCGCCCACCGGGCAGATCGACGGCGGCGCTGGCGGCAACAACACGCTGACCTTGCAGAACGTGGTGGCCGGGCCGGGTTCCGGCGCCACCGGCACGGGTAGCGCCGCCTCCGGCACCTACGTCAATTTCCAGCACCTGATCGTGAACAGCGGCACCTGGAGCCTGTCCGGCGCCCTGGTCAGCGGCGACGCCGTGCTCAATGGCGGCGTGGCCCAGTTCGACGCCGACGCCAACTTCGGCAGCGCCGCCAGCATCGCTTCCAATGGCGGCGGCCTCGCCGCCAGCACCGCCGGCTCGACGCTGAGCAAGGCGGTGCTGCTCAACGCCGGCGGCCTCACCGTCACCGGCGGCAACGACTTCACCTTGTCCGGCGTGCTGTCCGGCACCGGTGCGCTGACCAAGAGCGGCACGGGCACGGTGAGCCTGAGCGCCGCCGAGACCTACACCGGCGGCACCACCATCAACGCCGGCACGCTCGCGCTCAGCGGCAACGGCGCGCTGGTGGCCGGCGGCGCGGTCAATCTGCAGAACGCGGGTTCCGGCTTCGATATCTCCGGTGCCAGCGGCAATCGCACCATCGGCATGCTGAGCGGCGGCACCGGCACCACGATCGCACTGGGCGCGCGCACGCTCACGCTCGGCGACAGCGCCAACAGCACGTTCGCCGGCGCGATCGGCGGCACCGGCGGCATCGCCAAGCAAGGCGCAGGCACGCTGACCCTGGCCGGCGCCAACACCTTTACCGGCGGCACCGCGATCAATGCGGGCACGCTGGCGCTCAGCGGGACCGGCACGCTCGCCGCCACCGGCGCGGTGGCGCTCAACAATGCCGGCAGCGGCTTCGACATCAGCGGCGCCACCTCCAGCCGGACCATCGGCGCGCTGTCCGGTGTGGCCGGCACCCAGGTCGCGCTGGGTGCGAACACGCTGACCCTGGGCGATGCGACCGGCAGCAGCTTCGCCGGCACCATCGGCGGCACCGGCGGCATCCTCAAGCTAGGCGCCGGCACGCTGACCCTGAGCGGCGTGAACACCTACACCGGCGGCACCACCGTCGGCGCCGGCACGCTGGCGCTGGGCGCCGGCGGCGCGCTTGCGCCCAGCGGCGCGGTCAGCCTGGCAGCACCGGGCGCCACGCTCGATCTCTCCGCCGCCGGCGCGCAGAGCCTTGCCAATCTCTCCGGCGTGGCCGGCAGTTCGGTGGCGCTGGGCGCGAACGCGTTGACTCTCGCACCCGCCGGCAGCAGCAGCTTCGCCGGCACCATCAGCGGCACCGGCTCGGTGACGATCAACGGCAGCGGCACGCAAACCCTCACCGGCGCCAACACCTATAGCGGCGGCACCAGCATCCTCAATGGCACGCTGGCGCTGGGCGTGGGCGGCGCGCTCGCCGGCGGCAGCGCGCTGACGCTGGGCGCGGGCGGCACCTTCGATATCTCCGCCGGCGGCAACAAGACCATCGGCGCGCTGGCCGGCGCCGGCGGCACCGTCAATCTCGGCGCCAACACGCTCAGCGTGGGCGGCAGCGGCGGCGGCAGTTTCGATGGCGTGATCCAGGGCACCGGCGGCCTGACCAATACCGCCAACGCACTCGTGCTCAACGGCGTGAACACCTACACCGGCCTGACCACCGTGCAGGGCGGCAGCCTGACGGTCGGCGATGCCGCGCATGCCGGTGCCTCCATCGGCGGCGACGTGAGCGTGGCCAGCGGCGCTTCGCTCGGCGGCTTCGGCACCGTCGCCGGCAGCGTCACCGTGCAGAACGGCGGCCATCTCGCGCCGGGCAATCCCACCGGTTCGCTGACGGTGAACAGCAACCTCACCCTGGCGCAAGGCAGCGTGCTCGACTTCTCCTTCGGCGCACCCGGCCCGGACTTCACCACGCCCGGCACCGGCCACAACGTGGTGGTCAACGGCAACCTCGCCATCAACGGCGCCACGCTCAATCCCATCGATGCCGGCGGCTTCGGCCCCGGCCTGTACAACCTGTTCACCTACGGCGGCACGCTGACCGAAACCAATGGCGGCATCGCGCCGCCCTCGGGCTTCACCATCCAGAACCTCACCGCCAGCAAGCAGATCAACCTGATCAACACCAACGGCCTGACCTTGAATTTCTGGAACGCCAACGGCCTGGCCAACAGCACGCGCATGGGCGGCGGCAGCGGCATCTGGTCGGTTCCGCAGGCGAACTGGACGGATGCCGTGGGCGCGGTGACTTCCTCGCGCCAACCGGCCGATGCCTTCGCCATCTTCGGCGGCGACGCCGGCACGGTCACGGTCGACAACACCGGCGGCGCGGTGACGGCGCTGGGCATGCAGTTCGCCAACGACGGCTTCCACCTGGTCGGCGACGCGCTCGGCCTGGTCGCGCCGACGCCCGGTGCGCTCAGCGAGATCCGCGTCGGCGACGGCAGCGCGGCAAGTACCGCATGGGTGGCCACGGTCGACAACACACTGACGGGCCTGGGCTTCAACAAGACCGGCGCCGGCACCCTGGTGCTCGGCGGCAGCAACACCTACACGCAAGGCACCATGCTGAGCGCGGGCACCTTGTCGGTCAGCACCGATGCCAACCTCGGTGCCGCCAGTGCGGGCCTGGATTTCGAAGGCGGCATCCTGCAGGTGACCGGCACGGCATTCCAGTCGACCGCGCGCGCGATCACGCTCAGCGCGCCGGGCGGCGGTTTCGATATCGCCGATGCCGCCAACGTGTTCACCGTCAACCAGGCGCTCGGCGGCACCGGTGGCCTGAGCAAGCTCGGCGCGGGCACGCTGGTGCTGACCGGCGCGAACACCTACAGCGGCGGCACCACGGTCAGCGCGGGCACGCTGCAGGGCGATGCGGCCAGCCTGCAGGGCAATATCCTCGACAACGCGGCGCTGGTGTTCGATCAGGGTGCGAACGGCACGTTCGCCGGCAGCCTCTCCGGCACCGGCACGGTGACCAAGCTCGGTGCGGGAACGCTGACGCTCAGCGGTGCCAGCAGCTACACCGGCGGTACGACGATCAGCGCGGGTGCGCTGCAAGGCGATACGAGCAGCCTGCAGGGCAACATCACCGACAACGCGTCGCTGATCTTCAACCAGGGCACGGACGGCACCTTCACCGGCGCCATCGCCGGCAGCGGTTCGCTCACCAAACTCGGCAC
This sequence comes from Dyella marensis, assembly GCF_049532885.1. Lineage (NCBI taxonomy): Bacteria > Pseudomonadati > Pseudomonadota > Gammaproteobacteria > Lysobacterales > Rhodanobacteraceae > Dyella > Dyella marensis. Next base: position 1,032,959 of record NZ_CP064029.1, on the reverse strand, counting down.
CGGCACGGTCACGCTGAGCGGCGCGAACAGCTACAGCGGCGGCACCACCATCAGCGCCGGCGCGCTGCAGGGCGATACCACCAGCCTGCAGGGCAACATCACCGACAACGCTTCGCTGATCTTCAACCAGGGCACGGATGGCAGCTTCGCCGGCATCGTCAGCGGCAGCGGCTCACTGACCAAGCTCGGCGCCGGCACGGTGACGCTGAGCGGTGCGAATACCTATAGCGGCGGCACCACCATCAGCGCCGGCGCGCTGCAGGGCGACACCATCAGCCTGCAGGGCAACATCACCGACAACGCCTCGCTGATCTTCAACCAGGGTGCGGACGGCACCTTCGCCGGCACTGTCAGCGGCAGCGGCTCGCTGACCAAGCTCGGCGCCGGCACGCTTACCTTGAGCGGCGCGAACAGCTACAGCGGCGGCACCACCATCGGCGCGGGCGCGCTGCAGGGCGACAGCACCAGCCTGCAGGGCAACATCACCGATAACGCCTCGCTGATCTTCAACCAGGGCGCCGCCGGCAGCTTCGGCGGCGTCATCAGCGGCACCGGCTCGGTGACCAAGCTCGGCGCCGGCACGCTCACGCTGAGCGGCGCGAACAGCTACAGCGGCGGCACCACCATCAGCGCGGGCGCACTGCAGGGCGACAGCACCAGCCTGCAGGGCAATATCACCGACAACGCCGCGCTGATCTTCAACCAGGGCACGGACGGCACGTTCAACGGCACGCTGTCCGGCAGCGGTACGCTGCTGAAATCCGGGGCCGGCATGCTCACGCTGGACACGGTCAATCCATTGTCGGGCGCCACCACGGTCGCCGCCGGCACGCTGATCGTCGGCGACAACAGCCATCCCGGCGCCACTCTGGGCAGCAACGTCACGGTGAACGGCGGCGCCACGCTCGGCGGCATCGGCACCATCGGCGGGCTGGACCTGTCCGGCACGGTGATTCCCGGCAACACCACCGGCACGCTCACGGTGACCGGCAATGCGGTGTTCCATCCCGGCTCCAGCTACCAGGTGGGTGCCACGCCGCAGGGCCAGAGCAGCCGCATCGTGGTCGGCGGCACGGCCTCCATCCTCGGCGGCAGCGTGCTGGTACTGGCGCAGCCGGGCAATTACGCGCCGCGCACCGACTACACCATCCTCACCGCCGCACAGGGCGTGAGCGGGCAGTTCGGCGCGGTCAGCGCCAACCTGACCTTCCTCACGCCGCTGCTCAGCTACACCGCCAATGCAGTGAATCTCTCGCTGCAGCGCAACGACGTCAGCTTCGAAAGCGTGGCGGACACCAAGAACCAGAAGAGCACCGCCGGCGCGCTCGATCATCTGGACCCGAGCTCGCCGCTGATCGACGCCCTGCTCGGCCTGGACCCCGACAGCGCACGCCACGCCTTCGATCAGCTCTCCGGCGAGATGCACGGCAGCATCACCACCGCGCTGTTCGACGACAGCCACTACGTGCGCGACGCCATCAACAACCATCTGCTGGGCGCGAACTACGGCGGCCAGAGTGCCGAAGGCGCGACGGGCGCCGGCAACATGGTGTGGAGCTCGCTGTGGGGCCACTGGGGCAACCATGACAGCGACGGCAATGCGCACGACATGAACGCCAACGGCAGCGGCCTGCTGATCGGCGCGGATACGGAAGTCGGCGACGTGCGCCTGGGCGGTGTGCTCGGCCACGGGCAGAACAGCCTCAACGTGCGCGAACTCGGTTCGACGGCGCATGCGAAGGCCAACTATGCCGGTGTCTACGCCAGCTGGAACCTGGGCAATTTCCGCCTGCGCGGCGGCGCGGCCTATGCGTGGCAGAAGATCTACACCACGCGGCGCATGGCCTTCGGCCCGTTCTCCGGCACGGCGCAGGCCAGCTACGACGCCAACACCGCGCAGGCCTACGTGGACGGCGGCTACGTGTTCCAGTTCGGCCGCGGCACGCTGGAGCCCTACGTCAACCTGAGCCAGGTGCACGTGCGCACCGATGCGTTCACCGAGCACGGCACCATTGCCGCACTCAGCGTCGACGGCAGCTCGTCCAATCTCACCGCCGCCATCGGCGGCGTGCGCGGCTCGCTGCAGCTGGGGCCGGGCGGCCTGCACGCCTATGCCGGCGTGGGCTACCAGCACGCCTGGGGCGACACGGTGCCGGAGCGCCGCCAGCGCTTCGTCGCCGGTGCGGACAGCTTCAACGTGTATGGATTGCCGGTGGCGAACAACGCGGGCGTGCTGGATCTTGGGTTGCGCTTCCCGCTCGGCCACGCGGTGACGGTGGATCTCGGGTATCACGGGCAGTTTGCGAGCGATGCGCGGGATCAGTCGGCGCGACTGACGGTGAACGTCGCCTTCTGAGAAACACCGGCCAGGACGGATGAGGGGTGGGTGCTCGCGACGACGCTTCCGCGAAGAGAAGAAAAGCTTTTGAGCTTTCTCGCCCCTCCGCGCATCGCTCCGCCCGCCCCCTCACCCCGGCCCTCTCCCCGGAGGGGAGAGGGGGATGCAGGGCGCGGCGAAAATCGAGCGAAGAGCTCGCGGCGCAGCCGCGGCGTTCCGCTGGTGCGCTTCTGCTCTTGATCTACCGGGTCCCCTTGGCGCCGGCGGTGAGGGCTGGACGAAAAGGCCCCGCAGGGGGCGGGGACACGATGTCCCCGCCTTTTTGATCAGGGCATGGATGCCCTGTCAAAAAGCCCGGCCAGCCCTCACGGACCCTCAGCAGCGCAGCTGCTGAGGGCGCCAAGCAGGGTGCCCTTTCTTCTTGGTTACTTCTTCTTTGGGCAACCACATGAGATCCAATATAGACTTCGTAGCTTGCTCAGGGATCGATGCTTCACGTGGACACAAACATCAAGGTCTATAGCTATTTACGCTTCAGTGATGCTCGACAGTCCGCCGGCAGCAGTGCCGATCGCCAGACCGAGTATGCGGCCAACTGGGCCAAGCGCCGGCAGTTGCAGCTCGATGCTTCGCTCTCCCTCCGCGACGAAGGATTGAGCGCCTACCACCAGCGCCATGTGAAACAAGGAGCCCTGGGCACCTTCCTCAGCGCCGTGGATGAGGGCCGGATTGCCGCGGGGTCCGTGCTAGTCGTGGAAGGCCTGGATCGACTGAGCCGCGCCGAACCTCTCCTGGCCCAGACACAGCTCGCCCAGATCATCCATGCAGGCATCACCGTAGTGACGGCCAGCGATGGGCGGGAATACAACCGGGAACGACTGAAAGCCAATCCCATGGAGCTGATCCACAGCTTGCTGGTGATGATTCGGGCCTATGAGGAAAGCGACACCAAGAGCAAGCGGGTCAAGGCCGCCATTCGTCGTCAGTGCGAGCGGTGGCTGGACGGCGCTTACCGCGGTCGCATCCGCAATGGCAAGGATCCCCAATGGCTGAAATGGCAGTCGGATGGCTGGCACCTTATCCCGGAACGGGTCGACGCCGTCCGGATGGCCATCGACTTGTTCCGGGCCGGGCATGGGGCGGTGGCCATTGTGGATCGCCTCAATGCCGCGGGACTTTCAGTCTCGAACAAAGGGACTCGGGCGACGCATCTATATAAGGTGTTCCGCCTGCCCGCCCTGCGCGGTACCAAAACCCTGTCGGTCGATGGGGTCGACTACGACCTACTCGATTACTATCCGGCCATCCTGAGCCCGGCCGCGTTCGACGAGCTGCAGGGCCAGATCCGGCAGTCGGGCCGGCGCAAGGGCAAGGGTGAACTGCCGGGCATCATCACCGGCCTGCGCCTCACCCAGTGCGGGTACTGCGGGTCGGCCATGGTGGCCCAGAATCTCATGAGTCGAAAAAAGGACGATGACGGCCGGCTCCATGACACCTATCGTCGCCTGTCGTGCGGTTCCGGACAGGCCTATCGTCGTTGTTCAGTGGGTGGCAGCACGAGCATTGTCCCGATCGAGCGGGCACTGTTGGACTTCTGTTCGGACCAGATCAATCTCGATGCCCTGCTGGAACGCGGCACTGTAGATCCCCCGGCTCGCCAGAAACTCGCCGCCGCCAAAGCACGCGTTGCCGACGTGGAGATGCAGCTCAAGCGCTTGACCGACGCGCTGATGCAAGATGACGGGGCAGCGCCCGCGATCATCCTGCGCAAAGTCCGCGAACTTGAGGAAGAACTGGAGCGACTGCGGCGCGAGGTGGCCGACGCCGACGCGGAATGGGCCGCCGTGTCCCGGAAGGCGCCGACGACCGCCGAAGCTTGGCGCGAGCTGGTGCTCGGGGTGAAGAGTCAGGATTACGATGCGCGGCTGAAAGCCCGACAACTGGTGGCCGACACCTTTGCCCGCATCGTGGTGTACCGCGTGGGTGTCGAGCCTGGCGAGCCTGCTAACTCCGCACTAGACCTGGTCCTGGTGCCACATGGTGGTCACCCGCGGGCGCTACGCATTCACCGCAAGACGGGGCAATGGCTTGGCGCAGAAGAGGTGAGTACCCAACCTTTAGCCGGCTGATCCGCATATATCCCTGCGTCGCGAACTGCAGTCGACTCGAAATCAGGCGTACGTGCACTGGGTTCGAATCCCACTCTCTCCGCCAGAAATGTAAATAAGCCCATGAATTAATGGGCTTTTTTATTGCCCACTATCCACCGTCCCGACTTTCGTCCCTACTTCACAACCCGATTGTGCGCGGACGGCTAAGGATACAGATGGCCGCGACGTATGCGGTGATTTCGCAGTGCGATGACTGCGGGACAGTAGGTAGGTACTGCCCTCCCCGTGCGACACGTTCCTGCACATGCCTGCATGGGTTACGCGCAGCCTATAAAGATCGAACGCGCCCAAGCGTAGGCCATTGCCTCCACGTCAGCATCGCCAGCACGATCTTTCATGCGCTCGATACCGCCGCTATGCTTCGGGTACACCGAACCGGGATGCGGGCTCTCTATGGCGAAGCAAGGTGCATTCAAGCTCGGCGATATCGTCAAGCTCAAATCAGGCGGCCCGGACATGACGGTGAATGAGATTATTCTCAGCTATCCGGCGAAGCAGCCGACGGGTGAATACCGTTGTCAATGGTTTGCTGGGAAGAAGCTAGACACGGGAGTTTTCCCTGTTGAATCTCTCGAACCAGTTCAAGCACATAAATAATGAGCGCCACCGACGCCGCGCAGTGGATGCAGGCACAGGTCGACATTCACGGCTGCCTCTACCAAGATGATGTTGTCGATTATTTGGTTAAATCAGGTCAAGAAGACCTGTTGCATGAAAACGCAGACGGCAACCTTGTGGTGGGAACTGCACTGCTGAATGCGTTTCGCAAGCTAAACGCGGAAACCGTCGTCTGGGTCAAGCCAGATTTCTATTGGCGAACACGCGTTGCTGAGGACGAGCCAGGACGTGAGGCGCGCGGCTAAAGCAGTATTTTAGGCACTCAAGCTGCACGCAATGCAAAAGATTCAGCCGTCATAGGGGAAACGACGTGGCGCAAGCAAAAAGAAAGGGTGGGAAACCCGCCGCCAAATCTGCAAAAGTCACCAAGGTTGCGAGAAAGCAGCAATCAGCCAAGCCTGACGAGAAGCGTGTCTATTTCAGGCAAGCAGACTTTCCGCTAACGACGCTCCAGCAAGCTCAGAAAATTGCTTCGACCCTAGTGGATAATTTCGCGGGTGACTCTGCCTCGCCGCCCGACGTTGCGCTCGCACTTGGTATCAGCCCAACGAGCAGCAGTTGGCCGAACCTCACAGGCGCATCCATTGCTTATGGGTTAACAGATGGCGGAGTAAATGCGAACGTTATCAAACTTACCGCATTGGGAAAACGCCTCGTTGCCCCGGAAGAAGAAGGGCAGGATGTGGCTGCCCGCCGCGAGGCTATTTTGAAACCTCGCATTTTGAAAGAATTTTTTGAGAAATATCGCCGCGCAAAATTGCCGAATGAGACAATTGCAATCAATGTCCTGAAATCGCTCGGCATTCCAGATGATCGAGCACAAACTGCGTTCGAAATCATAAAGGCAAACGGAAGCTATGCTGGCATCATTCGTGAAACTCCTACCGGCCCGTTCATAAACCTTGATTCTCCCGGCGTTCCTTCGCCAGCGACCACTCAAGATATAGACGGCCGCCAGCAAGATCATGCAGCGGACGTGGTGACGACTGATACAGGGGTAGAAGTTGGTCATCATTCGCCAGTAACACCTGCGACCAAGGCGAACGTTCAGCCTGACGCCAAGGCGAATCGCGTATTCATCACTCATGGGAAGCAGCGCGCGATTGTTGGCCAAATCAAAGAGCTTCTGACGTTCGGAAACTTCGAGCCAATCGTATCGGTTGAGCGCGAAGCGACAGCTATCCCAGTACCAGAGAAAGTATTCGAAGACATGCGTTCGTGTGGAGCGGGTGTGCTTCACGTTGGAGCTGAAGGCAAGTATCTGGATAGAGATGGGAACGAGCACGTCAAGATTAATGACAACGTGCTGATCGAAATTGGCGCGGCCATGGCGCTTTACGGAAAACGCGTCATCCTGCTGGTGGAGAAAGGAGTTGTTCTTCCATCGAATCTCCAAGGTCTCTATAGGTGCGAGTTCGAGGGCGATAAGCTCGACTACGACTCGACCATGAAGCTTCTTAAAACCTTCAGTCAGTTTCGCTAGTGGTGACAGTGGGGCGGCGCATGCCGCCCTTCATATTTCACTTCCACCGCGTAGCCGCCTCGATGCGCAGCGGATGCCGCACTGGCTCGATCATGATGATGTGGCCTGCCAGGTTGGCTAACCTGGGCTCACTAAAGGGCCGGAATAGACCGCTCCGACTTACCACGCTAATCTGATGTCCTTCATGGCAGCGGCCAATTGCCTCAAGCGCTATGCCTTCTCAGATCGGCTCAGTTCGATACCATAAATCTCCCCTTCAGGCGGCGCAGGCTCTGAGGGAGTCCTTCGCTTGGGGCCAGTTCATTCGCTACATCGAGCTTGGTGACGATGGCTTTGCATCGAGGCAAGTTGACGAGTACGCGAACGGTTATCTCACACGGTATGACCGCAAGCACTGGGACGATCAGTTTGGCACGCTGGCCGATTTCCGGTTCGGTGAGACTTGGCGCAAACATTGGGGCGAGCCAGTCGTCATTAGCCAAAACATGTTTCAGAAGCTATGGACGCGGGCGGCTATCTCTCCGCCATTTCGCCTTAGAGCAGCCTCTCCCAGCCAGCAAGCTCCTTGGCTCATGCTGTTCGAGGCGGGGCGATGGCGAGGGCAGCCATAACTGTTCGCTCAAACAGGCCGTCCGCAGGATTGACGAGTCCTTTTCTGCAAAAGGAAGTTATGGCACGGCGTTGCGCAATGTCCGCTATGGGTCGGAAGCGGACATGCCTTCAGTGATTTTAAGCAGACAATTTATTGGATTCCTTGACGGGAAATTCAGCAGCTTGGCGGGGAAGAGACGCTACGTGGATCTGGCCGATCAATCACGATATGGGTCAAACCACTATCACTTACATCGATCAATAATGCATGAAGGGCTTTTGTTCCGGCCTGAGTCTCGATACCACCTTCAACAAATATGCGTAAAACTGGCTCGGGCACTTGCAGGGCCGCGATGGTGAGTCTGGCGCGGACTCCCTGCTCATCTTGCACGTCTCCGCAAAATCGGTAAGAGCCCTCCTTAGTGACCGTTACCACCAGACCCTGCTCAGGCCTTCCACTGACTACATGATCGGTAGCCTGAGCCACCGGCAATCCCAAAGCGAGGCTCATTGCCGCCGCCACCATCAAAGAAATATTCTGTTTCATCCCTGGCTCCAGTGAATTTCGAACAGGTTGCAATGAGCGCATCTAAGTCCGCATGGGGTTGCGACTTCAGCCAAGATGATTCAGGACTGATGGAGCGCGCTTAAAGGCCCCCTCTGGTGGCAAGCCTTTCTTCTGCCTCTTCCAAGCGATCCGATAGAGGAGGATAGGATCCCGCAACTTCAAACTCACCAGTTGCCTTGGACACAAGGTAGGGTCCATTTCCAGCGAGTGCGTGAGAAACGTTACGTGTGACCGCCCAAAGTTTTGTTTGATAATAAACAACCCACGTGCGCTCACGCTCGTCCACCCGCACCACTACAAACTCTGGCTTATCAGGCCAGTCCGGTCTTGGTAGATTGATGTTCCGATAGCAAATTTCGCTAGCCTGTTTTTCGCTTATCAAATCCATGGGCTCTCCTTAGCCGAAAAATAAGCTTTGTACAGGCCACCTATGTGCCTACTAGCGAAATGATCGCACCTATCCAGAGAAGAGCCAGCACAAATCAGCATCTACTCATCCTCCCACGGCAAACTCGCAGCCTACATGTCAGAGCGTCCGCTTCGGGTCGAAAGCAGACATGCGGAGTGTTCCAGGGCCACCCCAATCACAGCAAGTCCCTTCGTGCTGAAGGTGCACCTGTGTGTGCCTTCTCACATAGTTTGGCCGCACGTGTCTCGCGTAGTTTGGCCGCTCGAGATGTGTTTAAGGCTGCTACGCACCAGGCCTCCTACACGCATAACGAAGGATGGCTAATTGGTGTCAGAAAAGAGTGACCGCTGAAAGCCCAGGGTTCGCTGGGGCGCGGCCGAGCCTCTTAGCTCAATCATCCCGGTCATCCAGTCTTCTCTCGTCTGCGCCGCACACACATCGCGATACTTCGATAGAGAGCTACCAGTGAGAAGAACTGGCAAGGCAAGGCGAACAAAAGCTTGCCCAACTAACTGAGCACGGAACAAGACCGGATAGCTTGCCTCAATGGATTCCGAATAGCTGTAACGAACGACCGAAGTAACTTGAGATGCGCCAACCGGATTGCTGCTGACCAAGTTGCGCGCTGCGCGATGATCAATCGCCTCATTGTGCCGCTGCGACATCAGTGAATGCGACGACTTGCAGATTAAAGCGTAGTGTGAGCGCTTCTGTAGCCCAAGTTCGGATTGCCCTCTACTGGTCACTAGCATGTGAGGAGGCAGCAGCTCTGTCTCTCCTTGTTCGGACACAAATCCCAGCCACATAACGATGGATGTCGGGGCCACATCTATGGACTTTGGTGCGGCCTTCATCGGCGTGAATAGCGTCTCGAGGTCCGGGACGCTCTTAGTGGACCGTGCATATCGAATTGCAGGCCCGACGGAATTGCCGATACCCCAGGCAAAGATGCCTTCTCCACACTCCCGCTCGAGTTCCTTCCGTCGGATGATGTCGGTTAGCTGCTGACCAGCCTCGGCGCCCATTTTCGTCCAGCAAAACACCGAAGGAACCCGGGCCTGGCGGGCTTTGGACGCTGGTGATTGAACCAGGGATCTAGTCGGCGAAGACATGGTTGGCTAAGGGATTGAACGTTGTTTAGTATAGTGAAAAGATAGCGGCAAAATTCGCGCGGGGTCACCCCTCGAGCGTCGAAGGACTTCTTGGGGCCTGTTTTTTTGGCCCCTCCACGGCAGCTTTTCCGCATGCCCGGTCGTTTTGTTGAGATCGTTAGATTTTGTACTCCGCAGCAGAATTGAAGACTACGGGTACTCGCTCCGAGTTCGCCCGGTGCGAGTGCGCGGCAACGCGGAAACTGTGGGGCACGTCGTTTACGTCGCATACCACGGTAAGAATGTGTGGTAGTGCATTGGTGAAGGGGGTGCGCCGTGACGGAGAACGCCGCTGACTTCAAGGCAAGACTGATTCGCAAGGCTGGCCTCAGCGAGGCCGCCGTGAATGCTGCGTGGCCCGAGTGGTGGAGTGATGCTGCTGAAGCGTCACCATCCGCCAGCGCTGAACTTCGCTTTAGCGGACTCGCCACGGGTATGTATAGCTACTACCAATATCCCCATAACTGGCTGAGTTACATCGGCAGTGCCGCCCGCGCGTATGACAACAACGGCAACACGACCGCCAGCTCGGTGGGTGGCGAATCGTTTGGGTTCGGCTACAACGGCCGGAATCGGATGACCATTGCGCAGCGCAATGGCAGCACCGTCGGCACCTATACCTATAACGCCCTTGGCGAGCGCGTCGCAAAGGTGGCCACACTGCCGGCGTCGCTGAGCCAGCGCTTTGCTTATGACGAGAGCAGTCAGCTCATCGGCGAGTACGGTGGGACCACCCGCGATTACATATGGCTAGAAGATCTCCCGCTGGCCGTCATCGATACGCAAGGCACGGTGAGCACCACCAACTACGTGCATGCCGATGGCCTCAACACGCCGCGAGCGATCACTGACAGCACTGGCGCAACGATATGGCAATGGGCGTACCAGTCCAATCCGTTCGGTGAGAACCAGCCTACCTCGACCAGCGGATACACCTTCAATCTGCGCTTTGCAGGGCAGTATTACGACTCCGAGTCGCGCATTGCGTACAACGTCAATCGTCACTACGAGGCCGCAACCGGTCGTTACCTTCAAAGCGACCCAAAGGGACTGGATGGCGGACCCAGCACATATGGCTATGCTTACCTAAGTCCCTTCATCTACAGCGATCAGCTTGGATTGCTTCCGAAGCCGCTTCCTCCTTCAAGACAGAAGACCGACAAGTGCAACAACGCCGAGCTTGCAGAATGCGAAGCGCGCTGCCAGGAGACCGGCATGCAAAGCTGCCGTGTGAATCAAGTATTCAGAACCACCAGGTTGACCGGTGAGCTTGAACTCAAGGAATGGGCCGATCGCCGACTGAGTTGCTCGTGCAACGACCCAGATGGGCATAATCCGTTTGTCGTCCCCGAGACCGAAACATCAAGCAAGCGATCAGTATCCCCTGGATGCAATTGCACCGACCCTATTGAATGCACGACCCACTAGGAAGTTCGCAGATGCTTACCTTTGAGAAACGCGAGTTACAGCAAAATGCCCAACATGTTGATAGCGATCAGTTAATCGCTGGCACCGACTACTACATGGTCAGCTACGCGGCTGATGACTTTAGTATTCCAGTCATGGAGTCGCTAATCTTTCTCGGCGTTAATATTGTTGGCGAAGAAGAAAAGGACATGTCGTATCTTTACTTTCAGGATGCAGAATCCTACCGGGATGGGGTCCGCATGAACGAGAAGCCCGAATCCGGCACCTACAATCTGTATCGCTTCACACCAGATCAGCTTGACATGATCTACGAGTTTGAGAGAGCACTAGATGAACTCCTGAAGTGCTCTATTCAGAGAAATAAAAATAAGCGATAGAAACATCTCGCGCCGATAAAGATTATATCGGCGCGAGCTATCGCGATTGCTTCAAGTGAAAGGCGGCCAAATGGCCGCCTTCTTTGCTAATGCCATTAACATCAATGGCACAACAAGGAAACCCATGCCATGCTCAAGTTCGATCAACGAGAAATCCCACCCTACGCACGACCGATTCCGAGTGACAAGCTCATAGAAGGCGAAACCTATTTTCATGTCCTATACGCTGATAAGGGCATGAAAATTCCAACGATCAGCTCACTTGTCTACGTCGGAAAGAACTTCGGTGACGACGAAGTAAGCACCCTATATTTTCAGGATGTTCGTTCCTATCTAGCCGGCGTGCGCATCACAGATGAGAACCCCGACCCAGATAGTGCCAGGTTTGAAAGCGGGTCTGTCCTAGATTTTGTGTAAACGGGCCTTTGGCAGGAAACTGCCATCTGACCCGGAGACACCATGAGTCCACGCAAACACGAAGTGCCCGACGAGCTTCTTAGCAGCCTGTTGGCCAACTATCAGAAGCCCGAAGATCTCGTCGGCGAGAACGGCCTGCTTAAGCAGCTGACCAAGATGCTGGTCGAGAAAGCGCTAAATGCCGAGATGACCGAGCATCTGGGGCATCAAAAGCACGAGCCGGTGGCAAACGCCTCGGGCAATACGCGCAACGGCCACAGCCGGAAAGTTCTGAAGGGAGATTTCGGTGAGTTGCCTATCGAGATCCCGCGCGACCGTGATGGCACGTTCGAACCTCGGCTCGTCGCCAAGCACCAGACACGCTGGAGTGGCTTCGACGATAAAATCATCTCTTTGTATGCCCGAGGCATGACCGTTCGCGAGATCCAGGCCCATCTAGAAGAGATGTACGGTGCCGAGGTGTCCCCAAGCCTGATCTCCTCGATCACCGACACCGTGATTGATGAGGTCAAGACCTGGCAGAGCCGTCCACTGGATGCGGTTTATCCGATCGTCTATATGGATTGCCTGCATGTCAAAGTCCGAGAAGGCAGCGTGCGAGTAAAAGCGGTTTATCTCGCCATCGGCATCACGATGAACGGCGACAAGGAGGTCCTCGGCCTATGGCTTGCGCAGACCGAAGGCGCCAAATTCTGGCTGAGCGTTGTCACGGAACTTCGTAATCGTGGCGTGCAAGACATTTTCATTGCGTGCGTCGACGGCTTGAAAGGCTTTCCCGACGCGATCGAAACGGTCTTTCCTCAGGCAACGGTGCAGCTATGCATCGTGCACATGGTGCGACACAGTCTGAACTATGTTTCCTGGAAGCGGCGCCCCGAAGTGGCTGCGGATTTGAAGCGTATCTACACCAGCGCAACCGTCGACGAAGCCGAGCTTCAACTCACGGAGTTCGAGGACCGGTGGGGCAAGGAGTATCCGCCCATTGGTCAATCGTGGCGCCGAAACTGGACGCACCTGGTGCCATTTTTTGATTACCCGCCCGAGATTCGCAAAGTGATCTACACGACCAATGCCATCGAATCGGTGAATATGAGCTTGCGGAAGTTGACCAAGTATCGAGGCGCCTTTCCAACGGACGAGTCGCTCATCAAGCTCCTCTACTTAGGGCTGCGCAACATCAGCAAAAAATGGACGCTTCCCATCCACGATTGGAAGGCAGCGCTCAACCGCTTTACCATCCAGTTCGAAGGCCGCTTCCCTCAGCTTTAAAACGATCCCGTTTACACAAAAGTCTGTACAAGCCCTCCATGGGTGCGCCCCTTCGCATCCACGGCGCTCATCATCAACGGGCCCTCGCATTACCTACCGTTGGAAAGCCGAGCCTATCGTGGGTTGGCAAATACGGGACAGAGATGGGACCATCGGCGATCATCACGAAGGGATGCTCCCATTGCTTCAGTCCCTCATCTGGCGCCCGATCCAGCGGATCTTGGACTTCGTCTCAGGCTCGGCTTCTGGAGGATTTGCCCTTATGGGGGCAGCGGCCTGTGCCCTCGCCATCGCCAACTCTCCTTGGCGAACCGAGTATGAAATCCTCCTCGCCAAGGAGCTTGGCCCCCTCAGTATCCTGCAATGGATCAACGACGGTCTTATGGCCGTCTTCTTCCTGCTTGTCGGCCTCGAAATTAAGCGCGAAGTGATCGATGGAGAGCTCGCGGACAACCGTCGTCGAATCCTACCTGGGCTCGCTGCCGTTGGCGGGATGGTCGTGCCGGCGCTGATCTACGTATTGTTCAATGGCATCACCAGTGAGGCGTTCAATGGCTGGGCTATTCCCTCGGCCACCGACATCGCGTTCGCCCTAAGTGTCGCCACTCTTCTGGGCGAGGGTGTCCCCGCATCCCTCAAGGCGTTCCTCGCCGCCCTTGCCATCATCGATGATCTTGGCGCCGTCGTCATCATCGCCACGTTCTACACACCTCACCTCGACATCACCTACCTTGGAGGCGCGCTCATCGTTGTTGGCGCGATGGTCATACTCAACCTGAGTGGGGTACGTAAGCTCTGGCCGTACCTGGCGCTGAGCGTTGCTCTCTGGCTATTGACTCACGCCTCCGGGGTTCACGCCACGCTAGCTGGCGTCGCCACGGCGTTCTGCATCCCACTGCGCGATGAGCAGGGCCGCCCGCCGTCAAATGGTGATTGCACGCATTCCCCCCTTTTGCGATTAGAGCATGCTCTCCACCGCTTTGTGCCACTCACCGTGATGCCACTCTTCGGCTTCGCCAATGCGGGGATTGGCCTTACCAATATCGGCCTCTCACATTGGATTGCCCCGGTAACCTTGGGCGTGGGCCTTGGCCTCGCTCTCGGTAAAGTTATCGGGGTATTCTCTGCGACAATGATCACCATTCACCTCGGCTGGGCACCCATGCCGCGCGATGCCGGGCGACGTGAACTGCTCGGCACAGCAATGCTATGCGGGATCGGCTTTACCATGTCGTTGTTCATAAGCATGCTGGCCTTTCCTGGCCACGTGACGCTGCAGAACGAAGCTAAACTTGGCATTCTCGCCGGCTCGATCACTTCGGGTATCGCCGGCTGGCTTTGCCTGCGACGTAACAATCGAATCGCGTCTTCGGCCCACTAGACGACATCACGTCACAGCCAGCCTATGGCCTCCAATCGCGAAGCAATAGGCCGATGATCAGATCAAGCCCTAAGACCAGTATTCGCTAAAGTTACATCGCCCATCGACCAAGGTCATCGCTCAACCGCTGCTCAAAAGGTATCTTTCCGCGCTGTTTATCGCACGGGTGACTTCACGACAGTTACGCATGACTCATGCAGGTCGGAACGTGATCGCACTTGCCAAGACGTTGGGCGCGGAGCGTTCAATCAATCGTCGCCAATCGCCCGGCGCCATGATTGAGTTCGCAGAAAACCCTCTACCGAGGGTCGATCGCCGCGCATCTTCCACGTAGATAGGTGAGGCCCCCTCTGAACGCGGAGCAAAGCGGCCCGTAATCGGTTCAGCACATTTGCATCCAGAAGCCCCCTTTGGCACTCTCCGCATGCTCGTTGGCCAAAACGAGAGACTTGACATGCCAACGCAGATTTGGCGCATTGCGTGGCCTGCAACTGCCACGCTCGCCCCGTAATCAGCGGCACGCCGAGCTAGGGGGAGTTTTGAAACAGTGGTATTTCCTGGCATTGCTAACAGCCCTGCTGATCGTTGCGTGCTCCGACCGAACGGCCGAGCGTCAAAGACTAGAGCAGGCGCATCGTGTGCGAAGAGCTGGTTACGTCATCGCCGAAGCAAAAATTCTGTGCAACGTGCCAGAAAAGCGATTGAGTGCGTTCAAGGCCTCGGCAGCAGAGGGCGCTAGTGGCGACCTCATGCTAGAGGCACAGTTTATGGCGGGATGGACGAAGGCCGAGGATGACTACAACATCCTCCTACGCAAAGGGGACATTCCTAGCGTGAGAGAAAGGGCTTGCCCGAGACTGCTCCGAGCCATTGATGGCTATGGATCCTCCAATACCCTTGACCTTCTCGATTGTGGCAATCGTTGCGCGGAGCTATCGTCAGCTAGATAGTTGGCCTACAGGTGAGGTGCGCGTTGACCATGCGCTTCCGATGCTCTCTAGTTTTCGGCGGCGCAGCTGCACACCGAGTCGCGCAAGGTTGACAGGTAGGCAAACATTTCCCTTCGAATAGCAGACTGATCAGCAAATATT
Source organism: Dyella marensis (assembly GCF_049532885.1). Taxonomy (NCBI): domain Bacteria; kingdom Pseudomonadati; phylum Pseudomonadota; class Gammaproteobacteria; order Lysobacterales; family Rhodanobacteraceae; genus Dyella; species Dyella marensis. Next base: position 1,017,667 of record NZ_CP064029.1, on the reverse strand, counting down.
TTATCGTAGCGCCCGATCGATCGAGCCTGCATCGCATATCTCAACGCCTCATTAAGTGCGTTAACGCCAAATTCGCAGTCTCCATGCTCGTCAGACGTCCTTACCAGGATCGGGCCGCAGCGAGAACAAATGCGGACGACGCCAGCCTCGACCGCCAATGTTCTCACCGCCGTAGTCCTTGCATAGAACATCACTACCTCAGCTTCTCATTGCGAAAACTTCAGTAACTAGAGTCATCCTTGACCAATCAAGTACAAGTCATGGAAGAGGCTGGTATCCCGCTATCGGTCGCTTGGTGACGGATACTTCCCCTCCTTCAAGCCCGCTTAAGCGGGTCGATTCGAGACGGCGTCGACCATATCATCAACGGGGCGTCAGACCAGGACAGCAAGACCTCTCCATCCTTTAATTGGCCGATGATTCAGTGCCGGAAGCTATTATGCAGGACTGTGCGGCGGCCATTACGGAAGCCAGTGTTGTCAGACGATAGGGCTTTTGCAGAAAAAGGTTATAACTTGCTCGATGCACCGGAAGTTCCAATTCGGGCATAGCGCTGCAAAGGATGATGCCCCCTGCATACTGAGCATCGCGCGCCCGCCCAATCATTTCTAATCCGGACATCACCGGCATCATGAAGTCGGTGATCACCAATGCTGGGCGCTGATGCAAGATGCACTGGAGACCGATGTCGCCACGATGGGCCAGGCTCACCTCGAATCCAAGATACTCGAGCATGGCCTTAGATACCTCCGCGACTTCAAGACTGTCCTCCACCAAAAGGACGTGCATGAGCCTGCCCTCACCTCACCATATGGAATGAGGATAGCACTCTCAAAACGAAGCCTTGATTGTCGAATAGACGTCGTGACAATCAGCGCCAGGGATATCCAGTCCCGCCGAACTGGGCTTGTACAGACTTTTGTGTAAACGGGATCGTTTTAAAGCTGAGGGAAGCGGCCTTCGAACTGGATGGTAAAGCGGTTGAGCGCTGCCTTCCAATCGTGGATGGGAAGCGTCCATTTTTTGCTGATGTTGCGCAGCCCTAAGTAGAGGAGCTTGATGAGCGACTCGTCCGTTGGAAAGGCGCCTCGATACTTGGTCAACTTCCGCAAGCTCATATTCACCGATTCGATGGCATTGGTCGTGTAGATCACTTTGCGAATCTCGGGCGGGTAATCAAAAAATGGCACCAGGTGCGTCCAGTTTCGGCGCCACGATTGACCAATGGGCGGATACTCCTTGCCCCACCGGTCCTCGAACTCCGTGAGTTGAAGCTCGGCTTCGTCGACGGTTGCGCTGGTGTAGATACGCTTCAAATCCGCAGCCACTTCGGGGCGCCGCTTCCAGGAAACATAGTTCAGACTGTGTCGCACCATGTGCACGATGCATAGCTGCACCGTTGCCTGAGGAAAGACCGTTTCGATCGCGTCGGGAAAGCCTTTCAAGCCGTCGACGCACGCAATGAAAATGTCTTGCACGCCACGATTACGAAGTTCCGTGACAACGCTCAGCCAGAATTTGGCGCCTTCGGTCTGCGCAAGCCATAGGCCGAGGACCTCCTTGTCGCCGTTCATCGTGATGCCGATGGCGAGATAAACCGCTTTTACTCGCACGCTGCCTTCTCGGACTTTGACATGCAGGCAATCCATATAGACGATCGGATAAACCGCATCCAGTGGACGGCTCTGCCAGGTCTTGACCTCATCAATCACGGTGTCGGTGATCGAGGAGATCAGGCTTGGGGACACCTCGGCACCGTACATCTCTTCTAGATGGGCCTGGATCTCGCGAACGGTCATGCCTCGGGCATACAAAGAGATGATTTTATCGTCGAAGCCACTCCAGCGTGTCTGGTGCTTGGCGACGAGCCGAGGTTCGAACGTGCCATCACGGTCGCGCGGGATCTCGATAGGCAACTCACCGAAATCTCCCTTCAGAACTTTCCGGCTGTGGCCGTTGCGCGTATTGCCCGAGGCGTTTGCCACCGGCTCGTGCTTTTGATGCCCCAGATGCTCGGTCATCTCGGCATTTAGCGCTTTCTCGACCAGCATCTTGGTCAGCTGCTTAAGCAGGCCGTTCTCGCCGACGAGATCTTCGGGCTTCTGATAGTTGGCCAACAGGCTGCTAAGAAGCTCGTCGGGCACTTCGTGTTTGCGTGGACTCATGGTGTCTCCGGGTCAGATGGCAGTTTCCTGCCAAAGGCCCGTTTACACAAAATCTAGGACAGACCCGCCGAACTTCGAATAGCAAGCGTACCGTACAGTGGCGACGCAGAGGGACGCACCTGATCGCACACTTACGTTTCCGCGAACGCTTCCCAAGCTCCCAGTCGCGACGAACTAGCAGCGCAACAACACGTCATTTTTTCGCACAGTCTAGGGGCCTAAGCGAAGCGCATTAAGCGATATCATATCCCGGCATACCATTCATAACCCTGATCTTCCCAGTATCCACCCTTACCGTCCCCAATATCCTCGAATGAACTGACCACTTCGATGCGGGCGAGGTATTTCGCTTGCTTGTAGCCGAGCTGGCGCCCGATCCGTAGGCGCAGCGGGGCGCCATTCGCCACGGGCAGCGGCTTGTCGTTCAAGGCAAATGCCAGCAGAGTTTGCGGGTGCATGGCCTCCGTGAGGTCAATGCTTTCGTAGTAAGGCGTGTCCTCTTCCATGTCGTCAAAGCAGTGGAATACGACGAAGCGCGCCCGCGGGTCGACGCCGACCTGATCGAGCACCGCGGAAAGCGCTGTTCCCTGCCATTTGCCGATGGCGCTCCAGCCCTCCACGCAATCATGCCGCGTAATCTGCGTGCGTACATCGAGACGCATCAGGTCATCGATCGAGAGCATGGCCGGCTGCCGCACCAATCCGTCCACCTGCAGTTTGTAACCGCGGAAGTTATCGGCCATCAGGGCCTGATAGGCAGGTGTGGCGGGCATGGTGGTGCCATTGGGATGGAACACCGGCGATATGTCGGCTTCGGTGTATTCCTTCGCCATGCTGCTCGAAGGCGACAGCAGCGTCTGCACGCGGCGATTCAAGCCTTCTGCCTTGCCCATGACGTCAGGTCCCCACATCGTCTGGGAGATGCGATCGCAGCCGACGACGAGTACGCCCGCCGCGCCCACCATCGTCATGCGAAGGAACGATCGGCGATCAGCCATGGGGGCGATCCTCTGCTGGCGCGGGCCCACTCGGCGGCTCCGGAGGCTGCACATCGGCTGGCCGGACATGGATCACGTAATACCCGGTGATCATGCCGCGCAACTGGTTGAACACACCGGTGATCAGCACTTCGAACAGGTGAATCAACACGAAGGCCACGAAACCCCAGGCGATGATGAAGTGGATTGTCCGGGCCGACTGCCGGCCGCCGACGGCCTCGACCATGGGCGAAAGCACGGCATCCATGCGCGGCGACATGGCCAGGCCCATGAGCACGATGCCGGCGCCGAAGATGAAGACGACGACCAAGTACGCTAGCCGCTGCAGGATGTTGTAGCGCATCGCCTCTTCGCCATGGGGATGTTTGAAGCGCAGATGATCGACGATGGATCGGCCGATGCCACGCCAATCCGATCGCGTGGGCCACAAGTCGCGCTGCAGGTGTCGCGTGGCCATCGCGTAGCTGACGTAGCACAACCCATTCAGCACGAATACCCAAGCAAAGAAGAAATGCCAGCGCCGCCCCATCGCCAGCCATTGTGGGCCAGGCACGGTGAGCCATGACGGGAACCCGCGGACCTGCGGACTACCGTCTCCTCCGCTCGATACCCCAAGCACGCCGGTCGTCGTGAACGCATGCTTTCCGATACGGGTGACGCCTTGGAGTTTCCCCGCGGCGTCATGACGAGCATCCAGGGCGAAGATGGCCGTGCCCTCGTCAGATCGATTGCCCCAGTAAAGACGTGGATGCGCGTTGAATATCTGCAGCCCGCTCAGAAACATCAGCGTCAGCGCAAGAACATTGACCCAATGCATGATCCGGATTGGCAGCGGGTGCCGATAGACCACTTTGCGCGATTTGGAGCCCACCATAGGCGTCGACGAAGATGCGGGGGCATTCAGACTTTCCGTACTCATGGCCATACCCCACAAAGCGGAACGCGTGGATCGGCATATTTGTCAGTCTACTCGCCCCCCACAGCCATTGCGCTAGCTGCTAATGATTTCCAGGCAGGGCATAGGGGAGATCGATGGAGTCAGGCCGCGCAAACTCATCTAATCGGCCAGACAAGCTCCCCCGGTTTATGAGCGAACGTCTGCTTTGCTTGACGACAACCATCAAGAACGCTCATCCCTCCGGGCGCGCGTCATAACTCGATAGGTCAAACGAGGAGCGTGAGACCGGCGGGCAAGGCCGCCGGCGTAGGCTCTATGCCCAAGACAACAGCAACCCGGTTACACCAAGTTGTGTTCGGCCCGGGAGTGTGTTGAGGGCAGCCCCCCCTCGAATAGCCAAAGAGGTTGCCCTTGCACGAGAGCTGGCAAGCCCCTGAAATACGCGGTTACCCCCGCCGCACCCGCGCACCCTTTGGAGGTCGATTTCGACGAAGCTGCCCACCGAGGGCGGAAGGTCCTACGACGCCTACGATGCCCCCTTAACCTGTGCGACGCGCGACGCGATATGACGCAGCTGAGGGGACGTAGTCATCAAAAGTGAGCGTGGCGGGGCTGACCACTCGACACCACATGCTTTTGTCTCGATTTCGCACTATCTCGAACGCCAAGCAGATGCCCAGGGGATCATACAGAGCTTGCCCAGGCTTAGCTGTCGAGCACGCGAAGCTCACATGTAGGCTCGTAGTGTGAGCATCTGTGCGGCCTCAAGTGATGAGGGGGTGGACTCTTCGAGACCTCGGCCTATGTGGGCGCATGTCATGTCGGAGGCGTTCGCCGCCGGAGTAGCCCATGAACGAAATGCCCCTGCGCCACCCGGTCGGCATCCCCTGGTTCACCAGCGACGACTACGACGCATTCCGCCTGCTTGTTCCCCAGCGCAGTTGGCACGCGACGTTCGACCATTGGGAGATAGCTGCCACCAAGGTTCTAGATCAGCAGCGGCGTGCCGGTGTCATCGTATTCAAGGTGGAGGTGCAGTCCGGCGCCTTCGCCCTTTGGTGCTTGAATACTGGGCGCGAGGCCGATCGCCAGGCACTCTCAGTGTACGCTAGCGAGTTCGCGCACAGGCTGCTTGCTTCGAATGACAACGACTGAAACGTCATCTCAGCCCACCCCTTCCATGTGCAACCGCTGCTCGCCTGAGGCAGGCAGCATTTATCGCGACCATCCGCGAGGCATGTGGACCAGCTAGACAGCAATCGAGCACCTGGCCGACATGAGTCATCAATTCATGACATAGTGGAGGAGGCGCAACTGCACGCCATCAACCTCACTGGCCTCCGGAGTTACTTCATGCCTACTAGGGCCAGCTCGATCGAGATCATTGATGAGTGGGGGCTTCGGGACGTCGCTTGGTCGCTCACACTGATGATTCGCGTCGGAACCGTTGCCGATCCGGATGCCATGGAAGAAGGTCCCGTCGGATACCAGCTCTCGGACGGCACCGTGCTTAATGTCATCGACGGCGGTTTCGAGGCCCCTGATGGCAAACGCCGCTTCAAACGCGCATAGCGATCGAAGCCTCAGTTACCGCACACCTGCCTATCGGTATCGTAAAGCGGCATCCATCGATACCTACCGCGAGACCTCACCCTGTCCAATGAATGCCTTGCCAGCCGCCCACGCCTCCGCTTTGGACAGAAACCCGCGCGCGTGATCGCCGATCTCGCTGTTGAAGCGACCGCCGCCAAGGGACATACGAGCGCCAAATCGATATGTAGTAACTCTCGGGCTGGTGGAGTGCCTGATCTCAGTAAGAGATAGCTCCCAGTCTCCAATCATCTCGCGACGAATAACGCCGTTCATAGCGTCGCCCCTGTGAGCTGGACTATGACCCAAGTCACGGCCGCTGAACGAAACTGTCTATGAAAGTTGCGCCTCACACCTTCGGTGCAACTCGCTACCCCTCAATGACGACGTATGGGCAAGCATATGCCGCCATCCAAACCTAACTTCTGAGTTCAACCCGTAGCCGGAGCAAGATCGCTCGAAGCAAGGAACAGGCATGACAGCAGGCTCGGTCGGCAATGACGCCACTCATACCCCCTCAACACGAAGGGGTATTCACTGAATCACTTATGCAAGAGCCTAAGACCCTGCCGCAGGGCAGCCTCTGTACTCAAACTAACCAACTGCCTGCGCGTATATTCACCCCGGGTGTCGGCGCGATGCATCAACGCTGCAAGTTCTTGGCAAGCAAAATCCAATGCGATACGTAGTGAACTGCATTCGCTGACCAGTGCCGCGTACTCGGCGTTATCCATTAGCCTTCCAATCTCCGCTCGCACCTTATCTGGGTCGTCTCGGTTCATGGGCAGCCACCCCTGGTAGTTGATCGCCTGATGATCGTAGCACTCCACCAGGAGCATCAGCGCAACCGGTGAATCAAAGACAACTCGCGGAATCAATCTGCGACCTGCGCGTTAGGAAATCAACTTCCATTCTTCCACGCCGGTTCACGCCCCATCAGTTGAAGGACTGGTACGCCCCCGATTCCGTAGACACCTGATAGTGCTTATTGAAGATCGGAGGATCTACGGCCAGCAAAGCGCTACAAATGACGCTGATGCCGCGCCAGCCAAGCGAGGAACTGATGACCAAGACATGCATGCAGGCCTGCCAGTAGCAACTGGGCGGAGCTGGCCTTCTGGCCAGCATGCGCCGCAAGGGCATGCCCCCTGCGCAGCCCCCACCCTTGGCGATCGGCCTGTGGTCCGGGAGTGGGGGCGCCCAACCGTATCGACATCACCGTGCTAGCACCTGCGCCAAATAACGCAGGTGCTAAGCGGAGATTTCCGCTCGCCGCCCCCCCTAAACAAGATTTTCACTTTCTAAGCCGCGATCGTGGACAAGACTCCCTTGTGACAGTTTTCTAGAGCCCTGCCCGGGACCTAAAATCGCACTGCCGAACGGCAGTGGAGGAGCCTATGCCCTCAGCTAATGACCCGCGACAGAATCGGCTACTCGCCGCATTACCAGAAGCAGAATTGGCGCATTGGCTGCCGCATCTTGAGGCGGTGGAAATGCCACTCGGCAAAGTGCTCTATGAATCTGGTAGCCGATTGACTCATGTGTACTTTCCAACCACCTCGATTGTGTCGTTGCTATACGTGATGGAAGACGGAGCCTCGGCGGAGATTGCTGTCGTCGGCAACGAGGGCATTGTCGGCATTTCGCTCTTCATGGGAGGGGAGTCGACACCGAGTCGCGCCTTAGTACAAAGCGCTGGTCAGGGATATCGGCTTAAGGCTGCTCTCATGCTGCAGGAATTCAGTCGAGCCGGTGCTGTCATGCATCTCCTGCTTCGCTACACCCAGGCCCTTATAACGCAGATGGCGCAGACGGCAGTATGCAATCGCCATCACTCCCTGGATCAACAGCTGTGCCGATGGCTCCTTCTGAGTCTAGACCGACTGCACTCCAAAGAGCTGGTGATGACGCAGGAACTGATTGCCAATATGCTGGGCGTTCGTCGTGAAGGTGTCACGGAGGCCGCTGGCAACCTGCAGCAAGCTGGGCTGATCCAGTATCAGCGCGGCCATATCACGGTGCTCGATCGCGAAAAACTGGAGCGGCGAACCTGTGAATGCTATGCCGTGGTCAAGAAGGAGTACGACCGCCTTCTCCCTCCTCCGACAGCGATGTAAGTGATGCTACGGAATCAACTTCTCGTGCACAGGAAGATCGTGGCGCTACTCAATAGTGGGCGCGCAGTGATCCCGCAAACGTCATGGCGGTAGGCGGCGCGCCAGGCAGCAAAGGCCAGGGGGAGGGCATGACACCGATCATGGCCGCCTCAAACGATCGCAACCTCCAGATATCACGCCGCGCTTCGGCATGCGATGCAATTAGCGAGCCACGGCAAGGATGACAAAGAGCGCAGAACGATCCATGACAACCAAGCGTAAGCTTTGCCTCATTTGCTGAGGCCTTTCCAAGGCAGCTCACCGGCGACTGACAATCCCATGTGATTCTGTGGAATCGATTTGCCGATAAGCTCGCCCCAAAGAGCGTTCCACGGATCGAATCTGCAAGGCACCGGACGGATGCTGTAACAACTCACGCCTCAGTAGCTCGTTCTCTTGCATGATGCGCTGGTTCTGGTCAAGAAGGGTATCAAAACGCTTCTCCAGGCCAGTGAAACCAGCTTCTTTGGAGATCGTCATAGCTGTCCTCGGCGGATTCGATCGACGAACCAACTTGAGCGCCAGCACAGGCTGGCTCACCCAAGGGCCGTACTCTGCGGCGCCGCGGCGATAATGTCGGTGCGCTAGCGTACCTTGCATGTGGGAGCCAGTCTGCGATCGTGCCACTCTTAGGGATGCCGCACCGATCGCGAATGACTGAAATCCACATGGTTCTGCTAATCGCGATCTTTGCCTCTATCCTGCCTGTCGTTACGACGCCCCCTCTTATCAATGTTCGAAGCCGCACATTGCCACTCTGGTGTGCGCTGCCGCACCGATGCGAAGCTCTCGGCGCGCGTACTGTTCCCGCGTCGGGAGGAAAAGGGACTTTCCTTCCGGCCTGCGATCATTGCGATTGTCAAGGTGCCCGCCGGAGAGATGCTGTATAGCAGCGTTGCCAGTGCCATCAAAAGCCGGCTCTACGCCCGCGCTGAGACGCCTTATCTACTGCAAGAGTTGTCATCGTGCTTTACTACGCACTCATATTCTTTGCTGTTGCACTGGTATCCGGAACCCTTGGCTTCACAGGCATCGCCGGCGCCACCGCTGGCGTCGCCCAGTTCATCTTCTTCGGATCCTTGGCTTTGTGCGTCACTTTATTCATTTTCAATAGGCACGGGCATTCCGTTACGGTCAGCTGGCATGACACTGACGACAAGTCATAGCCCCCATCTACTTCTCGCGGATAGCACTTATGGGGCTGACCAGTAAGTCTCGCTCTATAAATGGCACGACGCCAGGCGATGATGTGATCGCCGAACAAAGGCGGCAATGCCATGCCCACCCCGGGAAGCCGCTTACAGCTAGCGCTTGAAAGTACGCAACTAGGCAGCTCAGGCACGCCGTGCAAGCGATGAGAAGTGCGTCGATAGCTACTGCATCAAGCCTTGCTGACCCAGGCACACTCAATGCTGTCCTTGATGACCTGCTGCAGATCAGCTATCGACAGTTCAGAGACGTCGAAGACTCTCCCATGCCGTGCCCCCCTATAGCCACCGTCAAGGCGAAACGTCGCCGCCCAGACAACGCTGTTCAAGACAGCTGCGACATACATGGCTGTGTAGTCGAAACCGTCGCTCGTCACCCCTGCAATATCAGACATGGTTGCAACCTCTCCGGGTGAGATGCTGATAGGTAGCCTTGCCGCCTTACAGGTTTGGCTCACTAACTGCGATGCTGGCTTAAGGCATCGATTCCCAAACCTCCGCGTGCGTAGCAGCCTGGGCGCCGATCCGCTTTCGTGTAATGCCCGCCCCGTGGCTCTTCATGCCGATCGACCTGGGATCATCAAGTGTGCCGAGCAGCTCAAATGGCGGCCTGACCAGGCTGCGCACATCATTCGATCTGCCCTCGCCGTGAACATGTTGGTTAGCTTGCCCTGGCTAGTATGCCGAGCTGAACTTTGTTGGCCAGCATCGTCGCGCAGCACACCCCGAAAGTAATGCTTTGGCTAGGCACGGTGTGTGGTTGCGAGATACGTTGGCCGGCGAAAGACAGAGCGTCTTCCAGTCATTGTCGCTATGGCAAGCTGGGCGCCGAAGCAGGCTGCTTGCCAGCCATACGTACCGTGCATATCAGGGCCGCTTGGAAGAAACCGCTATCCTTGTTTAGTGGGCATCTGGCTTGGCATGGACGGTGTCATTTCATCGTCAGAAGCAAGCGCATGGCCACCCTCTGACACAAGGTCATTCAGCGCATGAGCCAAGCTCCACTCCGCTGCCTTAACAGACCTACGGTTATCTTCGGCCCTGGTGTCGGTAGGGGCATGGATTAAAGTCGATTCGCCGGCGTCGCCATGGTTCTCATCCACACGCACGGTTGCGCCACGCGCGCCTAGCGCCCATGCGAGCGCTGATACCGGGTTCATGCTATCGACCATTGAACTAGGAATGAGGATGGTGGTACCGCGCTCCTTAGTCGTCTCATAGATGATATTCATAGCGCGCAACTGGAGTGCCGTCGGCTGATCGGAATAGACCTTCGCCGCGCTGACGAACTTGCTCGCAATCTCGGCCTCGGCTGACCCAAGGATAATGCGAGCCTGCTTCTCTCGTTCGGCTTGAGCCTGCCTCGACATAGCGTCTTGCAGCGCCACAGGAATAGCTACGTCGCGTATTTCCACTGAGCGCACCGTCACCCCCCATTCGGTGGTCTTGTTCCCGATTTCAGTGCATAGCGCCAGATCGGCGGATTGGCGGTCCGAAAGCAGAGATGCCAGCATCGACGAACCAATCATCTCGCGCAGTGACGTTTGAGCCACACGGGCGATGGCCTTCTGATAGTCCGTAATGGCTAACGCGGCTTTTCTGGCGTCATGCACGTGCCAGAAGATGATGGCATCCACGTTTACAGGTACCGTGTCGCGCGTGAGCGCCTGCTCAGCGTTGAAGGCCGTCGTCTGGATGCGCTCATCAATGACCGCTACCACCCGATCGATCACTGGGATGATGAGGAATAAGCCAGGCCCACGCACCCCCAGTAGTTTTCCTGCTCGCAGAACGACAAACTTCTCCCAAGTGTTGGCCATCTTTAGCGATTGCGAAACGATTGCGGCGAAGCCCAAGAAACCAATAGCCATGCCCACATTGCCGCGATACATGAACAGGCCGCCCATGGCGGTCAAGACGGCAACGATGAATAGGGTAATGGTGTTCACGACGTCACCTCGCTTGCCAGTGGCGAGTGAATGGCAGTGACTTACGTTGCCGTCGAAGTGGTCGCCTGTCGGTGCGCTGGCGCACGCACACGCTCTTCCTTACATCGATTCAAATGAATTGGGTCATGGCCTCGGGCCATCGCGCCCTCCCGGCCTTTGCGATTATCCGATGCATCGAGCCCGACGACTGCATCGACCGCCCAGGGTGAGGCATCGCTCAGACCACGTTGACAGATACGTGGTTCTTTAAGGGGCGCTGAGTGCCTCGCTATAAACCACACTCATTCAGCCAGCCCATGCAGCTGAGGACGCGAACGTCCACATTAACCGCTGAGGAGAATCAATAACGTTCGATGGGCAGGATCGTACAATCGACGCACCGCGTGGCTTTGTGCTTCGCCTAGCTGGATCGTTCCCAGACAAGCTCAATGTCGTCCATAACGGCTTCTCGAAGCTCGCTAAGCGATATCCCTAGAAGTTCATTGATGCCACCATGTCGCATGCCAAAGAAGATTCCATCACGCCGGTAGGTGGCGCTCCACCTGACACGATCCGAGTGGGTGAGCTCGTATTCGCCGTCGTACGTAAAGCCATTCGTAGTTTTGCCAGATACATTGGTCATGACGACTTCCTTCGACAGTGATCATCCCTGCACCCAGGGCCTCTCGACAGACACGGGCGCAAAGATCAACCATCGTATAGCGACGCGGGCGCCCATCGATCACGATGAGCCACGGGTTGTACTGGGTGCTCCATCGTCGTCCATGCGATCCGAATCGATACGATCTCGGGCCCTGGCCGATGCCAACTGGTCGAGCTTGGGTGCGCCGCCATCTTGTTGGCGTGGCGGCAGAGGTGTCGCCGGGGAGGGTGCCGTCCACACTGAATGGCCCGAAAATCGCTGTGTGCGGCGATCATTATTCGCAACGTCCATGATCGGCGAGAAGTGCATCTTGTGAGGGTAAAAGTAGAGCAAATTAAGTTGATTGAGGATGTACATGGAAAGGCCTCGAGTGCGGACCTGCGTCCTGCAGGGCGTGCGCATGCATCAGCCACAACTCCGATCAGGGCGGAGGAGGCTCAGAGACCTTGGAAGAAAAATCACGGGCAGTCTGAGGTGCCGGAGGCATGACAGCCTGAGCCGCGGCGCGTCTTCAACATGCGCTTTCTTTCGTTACGCCGCCGTAACGTGTCGTCAAGCCCCTTGCGCCCCCGGGCTTCGACAGGCATCCAAGGCGATCGCGTCAGATAGCACGTTTGCCTCGCCCCTCGCGTTACCCCCACCTAACAACGACAGGAGCATGCTGCGTTGGCGCCAGGTAGACAGCCTCCTCCTTGGCAGGCGCCTCAGTCACGCGGTCCTATCCCTAACGCCATCTGAGTACTTCTCCGATCCTTATCGGAGTTGCGGTTTCGGCCGCTCCAGATCCGCCACTCGGATCACCACTCAAGGCACATGTATGTCCAACCCTGACTTCAATACCGCTCAAGCCCCTGGCAAGAACATCGTCGAGACAGCTGCCGCAAATGGATCCTTCCATACGCTGGGCAAAGCTCTCGAAGCTGCGGAACTCACCCAGACCCTGAAGGAATCAGGCCCCTATACCTTTTTTGCGCCAACGGATGCGGCGTTCAAGAAGCTGCCGGAAGGCACCCTGGAGAACTGGCTAAAGCCAGAGAACAAGGCGGAGCTTATCTCCGTGCTGAAGTACCACGTGCTACCTGGAAGGGTATCGTCTACCGACGTCGAGAAACTGACCACACCGAAGATGATGCAAGGCCAGACGGCAGCGATCACGAAAGACGGCGATAAGCTCCGCATCGGTGGTGCGACCATCACTGGGCGAGACATCACCTCAAGCAACGGCATCATCCATGCCATCGATGCGGTGAACGTACCCGCCAAGAAGTAACCACCAGGAACTGGTGGTGGGGCCTGCCTCACTACCAGTTTCATCACGCACCGGCCCACTACCTGACTTCGACTGCTGTTTCGACTTGGAGAGGTTCATCCATTGAGGCGACCGCCATGACCACTCATATTTCACGCACCGCCCATCGTCCCATGTCACTGCTTGGCAAATGGGTCACACACCTGGGTGATCTGTTCGATCATCTGACCAAGACACCTCCTTTGAAACCTTTGCCGGTGATGTCTCGAAGGCAAAAGCTCGCTGCAGTGGTAGACGCCGCGAAGCGGATCAAACGAGGCAGCCATCGATGATTCTGGGCACATTTGCGAGATTCACCTACTTCTTCCGCCCTTTCCGACGGGGCGCATACCGTCACGCGCCATCGATTGAAGAGTTGGCCAGGATGCGCCAAAAGCACACAGGATGGATGCGGCAGGCAATTCGCCTGTATCAATCGCCATGGCGCCGGTCAACCTTAGAGCCCGCGCGCGTCGTGAAGTCGCGTCGCGAATAGGAACAAAGGAAGGTCTCGTTCGGCTGAAGGCGCTTCAAGGGTAAGGACGTCGCGACGGCGACTCATTTCTACTCAATGCCACCCAACCGAATTGTCATAGTTCTTCCGGCCGATGTCTGCACTTGACCGGCCTGTCATGCGCCATCTTTTATGATACTCGGGTGTCCAGGTCGTTAGCCGACTCGCCCCCGAGTCACGACGGATGGAGGCCTCTATGAATGGCAATCCACTGATTGATTGGTGTGAAAAAGTGGCAGCACCGGCCCTGGAGGCGGCGGCGGCCGGGCAGCCGATCAGCTTTGCAGCGAAGCAAGCACTTCTTCGCCTATCGGACATACTGGCATCGCAAGATATAAGCGAAGGCGGATCATCCGCCGAAAGCGGTCGTCACCCGCTTGATCAGTTCGGCGTTCTAGAACGGTTATCTGGCACCCGCAAAAGCTGAGTGCCCACTGGAATTAACGCGCTACACATGTCGATAGGACTACACCAAGGAAGGCCTTGGTGCTTATAGGCCACCTGTCACGTGCATGGTCAACGATTGGTATGCCTGACTCGCCTTTGCTTCAGTCGCTGGAGATCTCGATCATGACAGGCATTCAAGGCTCATACCGAGGCTTGATCTACATCGCCATCTACCGCCGTAAAAGGGACGCCGTGAGCTGGTCGGCGAGTCTTGAAGACGACGACGGGGAAGTGACGTTTGTCGCAAACCGCTTCCTCTGCAGCCTTGGAACAGTCGACTGCGAAAGTGCAGTTCGCCAGCGAATTCTGACCAGCATCGACGACTACCATCGCCGCCACGAGACACCGATTCTCCACTAATGCCAGGAGAAGAAGGCCGTTAACGCTTCGGGGTGGCGGCGACATCACCAACCCGATTCTTGCGGACGACATGACAGACAACGCCTTGCCTCAAGGTAGCCACTGGGTCATCCATCTTCCGACAGACACCACAACCTACAGTGGTGTCATTTCCAGTACGAGAACGCTCATCGTCGAATCGCGCAGCTGCCTCCATTCTTGCGGAGCCATAGCGCGTCCACGATGGGGTTCGTGGCACCGCCCCAGAAATGAAGCTCCGTGCAGACAAAGCCCACGCCCCGCTGAGCATCAGACTCGAAGCGGCGCGTCAAGAGGGCGCGGATAGAGCAGTTGGGAGGGCGCTTCGACGCGCGCAGGAGAACATGCTCCTGGCCTGCGCGGTTACCCCCGCCGCACCCGCGCACCCTTTAGAGGTCGATTTCGACGAAGCTATCCACAGCCCGCCGGAACCGGCCTGCTGCGGCATGTAGGGTATGAAGTGCGAGACCGTGGCGACGCACTTTGACGCACGCGATAGACGCCGATGCCACCGCACGATCATTCCTGACGGTGAATGCGCAGGTTAGGCACGTGCCAACGAAAACGATCCGCGTCGAGGGGAGTTCCGACAACCCGAGGATCCCGCAGCGGCCGCCTTCTGCCCTGCTTCGGCGAGGCTTTCTAGGCCATCCGTCGCAACGCTTTCCCGCGGGGACCCTGGCTGCACCGGAAACAGGTAATCGAGGTAATCCGCCGCTTTTTGGCGCTCAAACCATTGATTCCACGCAGATCAATGATTACCTCCAAGAGGTAATTCGAGGTGACCCCAAAGGTAATCACTTTCTAAGTGATTGATCTTTCGTGGCCAGCCCCATCTGCATGATTACCTTTTAAGGAGGTAATCCATCACCTTCTAATTACCTCAAAGATTACCGTTCAGACCCGCCTTTATCGCATTGATCTCACGCGAAAAACCTATCTACGAAAAAGCATGATCACCTTGATTACCTTTTTCCGATGGAGTCACACATTTTCCAACTCATGAAAGAGCGACGCGTCCCCATCCATCGTGATCGACGACAATCTCCACGAGCGCGCAGTCGCACGCCGCCGGTGGTACTCGGGTGGCACTCATCAGAACGCCACCGCCCTTTGTCCCATAGCACGCTCCTACCGATAGCGTCGCGTCGTCGCCTCCCTCGCCGCGCCATCGCTTGTGTACAAGTCCACTCATACACCTCAACGAGCTTGCCCAGGTGGCTCGCCGTGCCGACGATTGTGGCCTCATCCACCACGCTTCCCCCCCTATGCCGCACACCCATGGTTCTGGGAGACCTCATTCAGAACGGCCTCTCCTTGCCCAACTTCGCGACGACCGTAATGCTGCTTGTCATCACCATGACCGCGCTCGTGGATGTCACCGCACCTCCCCGGTGACGTCCGCCGAAGCGCTCGTATTCCGTCCCTTCCCCTTGCTGGAGCGTGCATGATCGGCATCCCCTCAACCGGCAGTCTGACTCAGGCTGTCCTTACCGCGGTCTGCTTCGAAGGCCTTTCTGCTGAGACCCGGGAGGGACGTAAAGCGACACTCGCCATCATCGACGAGAACGGAAAGGTCATCGAAAGAGGCCCCGCCGTTGCGCGGGAGGCCTGGAATGTCACGCTTGCCTGCTACAAGAATTTCCTGGTGGGACAAGGACACCTTCGGGTGTTCTCTGGTCCACCGAGCGCTGCAAACTGAGACACTACAAAGCGGCCTGATGGCCGCTTTTTTTCGCACTTGCGAAAAGTTTATATAGACTTGACTTTGGGCACGCAAAGAAGAAGTAACTCGCCCCGCGGCAGCGGGGCGAAACCCTCGCCAAAGGCGAGACCCACCAGCGCCAACGCGACAACCAAGCGATACCGCCACTGGATCCCGGCCTACGCCGGGATGACGAAAATGAGACGGCGAGGCAAGACCGTTGCCCCCTCCCCGGAGGAGAGAGGGTCACGGAAGCATGTCAGCCGCCGCGTGCCGCACGCAGTTGCGGCCATCCGACTTCGCGCGATACAGCGCCCGGTCCGCCGACGACACGAGCTGCTCAAAGCTCGCGCCACCCGCCCCGACGGCAACCCCGATACTCGTAGTCACCCGAAGGCGCTGCCCGTTCACGATCACCGACGAACCATCCAGCGCCGCGCGCAACCGCTCCGCCAGCTCGCTCGCCGCCCGCAGGTCCGCGCCCGGCAAGGTCAGCAGGAATTCCTCGCCGCCGTAACGGCCCGACGCGTGCCCCGGCCATGCCACCACCTCGCGCAGTACCGCCGCGGCATGCACCAGCACCGCATCGCCGCCCTCGTGCCCCCAGCGGTCGTTGATCTGCTTGAAGCGGTCCAGGTCCAGCGCCAGCACCGCGAAGGGCTGGCCGTGCAGCCCGCTCGCGGCCAAGGCGCGGCGGCCTTCCGCCAGCATGGCGCCGCGGTTGAGCAGGCCGGTCAGCGCATCGATCGAGGCCGCGCGGCGCAGGTCGACCATCAGGCGCTCGGTGATCAGCAGCAGCAGCGCGAAATAGGCGGCGAGGCTGATCACGATGCCGGCGACATAGGTCATGGTCACCGGCGCGCCGCCGCGCAGCAGGTCCTGCCCCGCGTCCGGACTCAGCGGCACGAACGGGCGGATCATGAACAGCACGGCGTCCGCCGCCAGGATCAGCGCCAGGATGCGGCAGCTCAGGCGGATCTCGCGCGGCGCATGACGCAGCAGCAGATAGATGGACCAGAGATTCCAGATCAGCGCCTGCACGCTCGCCAGCACGATGCGCACATGCAGGTCCGGCTGCGCATAGGCGAACCAGGCGATCCCGGCGGCATAGGCCAGCACGATCGCCAGCGGCGCGCGCCAGCGCAGGCGCCGCTGCATATGCACGGCCAGGCCCTTCACCATCAGGGCGCCGGCCAGCGCGATGGCGCCGTTGGCCAGCACGATCGAGATGAAGTCCGGAATCTGTCCGCGCAGCGAGATCAGCGCGATGCCCGCGGTGGACACCCACAGGCTGGCCACCCAAACCCGCAGCGCCGCCTGTCCGCGCAGCACCAGCATCAGCGACGTGAAGCCGATCGCCGCGCTGATGGCGGCGAGGAAGCTGACGAAGATCAGGGTGGGAAGGTCCAGGTGCATGAGAGCCTCGCTCCGTCTGGCGCTTGCAGGTCGGCCGCTGTAGCGGCGGCATCGGCGGGAACTTAAAGGGAAGCGCGGCCGCTGCGCAAAAAAAAACCACCGGCGGCTGCCGGTGGCTTCGTGCTTCGGTCTGCCGAAACCGGCCCGGAGCCTTGCGGCGCCGGGCCGTTCCGTCCGCTTAGAAGTCGTAGCGGGCGGTCACGCGGAAGTAGCGCGGATCGGTGTAGTTCAGCTCACGGCCGTACAGCGGGTTCACCGTGGTGCGGTTCAGCGCGTAGCGATAGTTGTACATCGTCGCCGTCTGGCGGTTCAGCACATTGATCACGTCGAGCTGCAGGGTCAGCTTGTTGTCCAGCCAGCCCGGCGTGTAGGCCGCATTGAGGTTCAGCTGGTAGGTCCACGGCGTGGTGCCCTTGGAGCCGCGCGGCGAGATCGCATAGCCAGGCTGGCCCGGCAGGCCGCAGAACCAGTACGTGGAGCTGTTGTACAGGCCGGCGTCGGCGGTCGGGTAGAAGCTGGTGCAGTTCTTCGGGCGGCCCGAAGCAGCGACCAGGGTCGCGCCGAAGCGCCATTCCTGGTTCAGCTGGTAATAGCCGAACGCCTTCACCTGGTGCGCGCGGTGGTTCGGCAGGGTGCCGTTGGAACCGACCATCAGCTGCGGCAGGTCCCAGTCCTGGGTGCGCGACACGTCGGTCTGGCCGCCCGCGCCGGTATCCAGGTCGGAGGCCAGCTGGCCTTCGGTGTTGCCGTAGTTGCGCGAGAAGGTGTACTCGACCTTGCCGTACCAGCTGTCGGCGAACGGATGTTCGACGAACAGATCCACCGCGTAGTACTTACGCTTCAGGTCCGGCAGGTTCAGGTCCTTCTGGCTCAGGTGCACTTCCTTCAGGCTGCCGTCCGCCTGCGCCACCATGAAGGTGTTGCCGCGGCCCGGGTTGAAGGTGAGGCACTTGTTGCCGAGCGCCTGGATGCAGGTGTCGTCGATCGCGCTCATCAGCTTGCGATAGGTCAGCTTCGCGCCCCAATTGAAGGTCGGGGAGATCTGCTGCTCCATGCCCAGGATGTACTCGTCCTGGAAGTGCGCGCGCAGGCCCTTGGCGGCCACGGTGCGCGGATCCGGCGCCTGGCCGCATTCCTTGTTGGACGACACGCCGCCGGTGCTGGCGCAGATGAACGGGCTGGCCGGGTTCACCGCGATCGGGTTCAGGCCGAGCGGCACGCCGCTGACCGGGTCCACGCCGGTGTAGGTGAAGTACTGGTTGCTGATCAGCGAACCGGACACGCTGCGCACGGCGGCGTTGTTCGGCACGGCCAGGTGGTAGCGGCCGGCATTGGCGAACACCTTCAGGCTGGAATCGCCGAACACGTCCCAGGACGCGCCCAGGCGCGGCGCCAGCTGGTGGCGCTGCTTGATGTAGGCGTCGCCGTTCTTGTTGTAGTTGGTGAACTGCTCGTTGCGCAGGCCGATGGAGAGCAGCCAGCGATCGTTGACCTGCCAGCGGTCTTCGATGAACTGCGCCGCCTGGTCGGTTTCCACGCCGGCACGCTGGGTGTTGTACGCCTTGTAGACGTAGTAGCCCTGCGCGCCCAGGCCGCCCGCCGAAGCCGGCGAACCGGTCACGCCCAGGCCCGGGTCGATCGCGGTGGCCGGGTTGGTCTGCTTGGCGTACACCCAGGCGTAGCCGCCGGCGTATTCCTTGCCGGTGAACGACTTCGCGTTCTGCGCGTCGTAGCCGAAGCGGATGTCGTGGTCACCGAGGCGGTACTCGATGTCCAGGCGCCAGCCCTTGGTCTTGTCGTTCGCGCCGTCCAGCGGCAGGGTCGAGGTGACCGCGGTCTGGCAGCTGTTGTAGGTGACGCCCGGGGCCTGCGCGTTCGAGCCGACCGAGATGTACGGGCAGGCCGGATTGAAGCCGTAGTTGGTCTGGACGTGGTTGATCTTCTGCGTGCCGTACAGCGCCGACACGGTCAGGTCGTCGGTGATGTAGCCGGTGTACTTGGCGATGTAGAGGTCGCCGCCGTCCTTGGTGTAGACGCCGCCGGTCTGCGTGTTGCCGTGGCTGAGCGTCTTGTAGTCGTACGCGTAGCGATCCGAGGTGTACTCGGTCTTGTCCGACACGCCCGTGAATTCGAGGATGTGGTTGTCGGTGATGTTCCAGTCGATCTTCGCGGTCCAGCGCGGCATCTTGTACTGGTAGTCGCTGTAGCCGATCTTCGAGGCCGAGGCCGCGGAGTTCGAGAACGAACCGACGCTGGCGCCTTCCTGGCGGTTCACTTCGGCGTCGATGTAGTAGAACAGGCGGTCCTTGATCAGCGCGCCGCTGATGTACGCGCCGACGGTGGACTTCCAGTACTGGTTGCGGTTGCGGTACTGGTACAGCTTGCCGTCGGTGGCGGCGTTGGTGGCCGCGCCGGTCTGCGGGAAGTAGTTGTTGCGCGGGCTGGCGCGCAGCGCTTCCGGTTCCCAGATGGTGTAGATGCCGCCCTTGGTCTGGTTCGAGCCGCGCTTGGTGACGATGTTGATCACGCCGCCGGTGGAACGGCCGAACTCGGCGCCGTAGCCGCCGGTCAGCACCTGCTGCTGGTCGATCGCGTCGAACGGCAGCTTGGTGAAGCCGATCGAGGTCAGCGGGTTGGTCACGGCGTAGCCGTTGATGAAGTACGCGTTCTCCGACGAGGCCGCGCCGCCGAAGCTGGGCACGCCGTAGCTGGAGTTGGCGACCACGCTCGGCGCCAGCATGGCGGCGGCGGCGATGTCGCGGTCGATCGGCAGCTTGGCCAGCTGCTCGGAGGTCAGCACGGTGCGGGTGTCGACCGAGGACACGTCGATGGCCGGCAGGGCCGAGGCCACCACCGAGACGCCGTCCAGGTTCTTCGCGTCGGTCGCGGCCGCGGCGGAGGCGCCGAAGGACACTTCCGTGCCGCCGGCGATGCTCAGCTCGACGTTGTCGCGGGTGCTGACGGCGGCGCCGTTGTTCTTCAGCGTCACGCTGTAGCGGCCGGTCGGCAGCGAGCTGAAGCGGTAGCGGCCCTGCTCGTCGACGGTGACCGAACGGGTCAGGCCGGTGTCGACGCTCTTGATCTCGACGGTATTGCCCGACTGCGGGGCGACCTGGCCGAAGATCGAGCCGGTGATGTTGGACTGAGCCAGGGCGCCGGTGCCGGCCAGAGCCAGGGCAACGGCCAGGGCCAGGGACGAACGTCCCTTAGGCCGCTTGGTGAAAGCAGCGAGGTAACTCACAGGTTGTACTCCCATCAACTTGTTAGCAACGCAAGATCCGCAAGCGGGTGCGGACCGGGGATGTGGGTCGTGCGAGCCCGGGGAAGGGCCCTGCTCCGAGGAATGAAACGTGCCCCCGGATGGCTAACCAGATGCGGCTCGACGAGCCCCCCTCTCGTATCCATCCAGCCCCGAAGAGCAGCGGGCTGTATAGCGCAACAAAGTACGATTCTCAACGAATTTGTAACGCGATTTTTTTCACCCGGTCACTAATTCCGCCGCATGCGCGGGCCGGAAAACCCCGTAAATCGCTGTAGAAAATGAGAATTCGCACGTGCTGCGGCGCGACATGCAAGCTTCGTGAAAGCTTGCGATTCAGCTCGCACAAGCGCACGAAACCTTCGCATTGGCGATCGCGCCCTGAACGTCTCCACGCGCTTTCGAAGCGCTGTTCACACCCGACCTGCTGGTATCGATGACGGACGTTCGAAACACCGCGTCCGGCTGTCTCCCCCGGACAGCGTCCCCTTTCTCAGGAGAGTTGCCATGCAGACTTCCAACCTGTTCCGTAAGACCCTTCCTGCCGCCGCCCTGGTCGCGCTGCTCGCCGCCTCGCCGCTGGCCCAGGTCGCCGCGCAGGATGCAGGCGCCACGCAGAAACCGACCAGCAACCAGACCGTGCCGGACAAGGCCGCCGACGGCTGGATCACCACCAAGGTGAAATCGGAGCTGGCCACCACCAAGGGCATCAAGAGCGGCGACCTGTCGGTGAACACCACCGACGGCGTGGTCACCATCACCGGCACCGCCGCCACCTCGGGCGAGAAAGCCAAGATCGAGGCGATCGCCAAGAAGGTCAAAGGCGTGAAGAGCGTAGACACCGGCGGGGTCACCGTCAGCGACAACGCGAAGTAAGCGCCGCGCCCCGCTCCCTGCCAGCGCGGGGCGCGCGGAAACGAGAAAGGAGCCCGCGGGCTCCTTTCTTTTTGCAGCGACCGGTAACGCGCCGCGTCAGCGATACAGCATGCCGCCGCCCAGCTGGTTGGTGTCGCGCGTCTCTTCCAGCTCCACGCCATCCAGGCCCTGCGACAGCGTGTGCGCGTCGCCGCCCTGGGCCAGCTTGATGCGCAGGCGCACTTCGTTGGAGCTGTCGGCGTGGCGCAGCGCGTCCTCGTAGGAGATCTCGCCGGCGTGATAGAGCTCGACCAGGCTCTGGTCGAAGGTCTTCATGCCGAGGTTGGTCGATTCCTTCATCACTTCCTTGAGCTTGTGGATCTCGCCCTGGCGGATGTAGTCCTGCACCAGCGGCGTGCCCAGCAGGATCTCCACCGCCACGCGGCGCGCCTTGCCGTCCGGCGTGGGAATGAGCTGCTGCGCGACCACGCCCTTGAGGTTCAGCGACAGGTCCATGAACAGCTGCGAGCGCCGGTCTTCCGGGAAGAAGTGCAGGATGCGGTCCATCGCCTGGTTGGCGTTGTTGGCGTGCAGGGTGCACAGGCACAGGTGGCCGGTTTCGGAGAAGTTGATGGCGTGTTCCATCGTTTCGCGCGTACGCACCTCGCCGATCATGATCACGTCCGGCGCCTGGC
Source organism: Dyella marensis (assembly GCF_049532885.1). Classification (NCBI taxonomy): domain Bacteria; kingdom Pseudomonadati; phylum Pseudomonadota; class Gammaproteobacteria; order Lysobacterales; family Rhodanobacteraceae; genus Dyella; species Dyella marensis. The sequence goes on along the minus strand of NZ_CP064029.1, from coordinate 995,503 downwards.
GCAGGGTGTTCTTCAGCGCGTTGTCCCAGCTATCGGTGTCGATGCCCAGCTCGCGCTGCGTGATGATGCAGCCCTCGTGCTTGTGCACGTATTCGATCGGGTCCTCGATGGTGATGATGTGCCCGGTCGAGTTGGCGTTGCGGTAGCCGATCATCGAGGCCAGCGAGGTGGACTTACCGGTGCCGGTGCCGCCGACGAAGATGATGATGCCGCGCTTGGTCATGGCCAGCTGCTTGATCACCGGCGGCAGGCTCAGTTCCTCGATGGTCGGGATCTTGGACTCGATCCGGCGCAGCACCATGCCGACGCAGTTGCGCTGGTAGAAGCACGACACGCGGAAGCGGCCCACGCCCTGCGCCGAGATGGCGAACTGGCATTCGTGGGTCTTTTCGAACTCCTCGCGCTGCGAGGGCGTCATCACGTTGAGCACCATGTCGCGCGACTGCTGCGCCGACAGCGGGCTCTGCGTGATCGGCACGATGCGGCCCTGCACCTTCATCGACGGCGCGACGCCGGCGGTGATGAACAGGTCCGAGGCCTTCTTGTGGACCATCAGCTTGAGGAAGGAGGTGAAGTCGAAGTCGCTCATGGCGTGGCTCCCTTGGAGCGGGGAACGGGGAACGGGGAACGGGGAACTTGAAGGGCATCACGGAGCGCGGCGCACTGCTTCAACCGCACCTCACGGCGCGCGCGTGCCAAGGCTCGCGACAAGCACCATGTTCCCCGCTCCCCGTTCCCCGTTCCCGTTTTCACTTGAAAACCTCTTTGTTCCTGGCGTACGCCGCGGCCTGCTGGCGCGTGATCAGGCCGCGCTTGACCAGGTCCTGCAGGTTCTGGTCGAGGGTCTGCATGCCGTACTGCTGGCCGGTCTGGATGGAGGAGTACATCTGCGCCACCTTGTCCTCGCGGATCAGGTTGCGGATGGCCGGGATGCCGACCATGATCTCGTGCGCCGCCATGCGGCCGCCGCCCACCTTCTTCAGCAGCGACTGCGAGATCACCGCGCGCAGCGATTCGGACAGCATCGAGCGCACCATCGGCTTCTCGCCGGCGGGGAACACGTCGATGATGCGGTCGATGGTCTTGGCCGCCGAGCTGGTATGCAGGGTGCCGAACACCAGGTGGCCGGTTTCCGCGGCGGTCAGCGCCAGGCGGATGGTTTCCAGGTCGCGCAGCTCGCCCACCAGGATGAAGTCCGGGTCTTCGCGCAGCGCCGAGCGCAGCGCCTCGTTGAAGCCGTGGGTGTCGCGGTGCACCTCGCGCTGGTTGACCAGGCACTTCTGCGAGGTGTGCACGAATTCGATCGGGTCCTCGATGGTGAGGATGTGGCCGTATTCGTTCTTGTTGATGTGGTCGACCATCGCCGCCAGCGTGGTGGACTTGCCCGAACCGGTCGGGCCGGTGACCAGGATCAGGCCCTGCGGCTGCTCGATCAGCTCGCGGAAGATGCGCGGGGCGCCGAGGTCTTCCAGGGTCAGCACTTCGGACGGAATGGTACGGAACACGCTGCCGGCGCCGCGGTTCTGGTTGAACGCGTTGACGCGGAAGCGGGCCAGGCCGGGAATCTCGAAGGAGAAGTCGACCTCGAGGAATTCCTCGTAGTCGCGGCGCTGCTTGTCCGACATGATGTCGTAGATCAGCGCGTGCACCTGCTTGTGCTCCAGCGCCGGGATGTTGATGCGCCTGACGTCGCCGTCCACGCGGATCATCGGCGGCAGGCCGGCGGACAGGTGCAAGTCCGACGCCTTGTTCTTCACCGAGAAGGCCAGTAGTTCGGCGATATCCATGCGTTCCCCTTCGAGCGTTCACTTTGGGCGGTACGGCGTGGGGAACGGTCGCGGGCGGCCTGGCTCGGCCTGAGCGCTGCCACCCTGGCGGGTCCCCCTCGCAGCGGCCCGATACTACTCGCGGCGCGGCGACAGGAGCCAGTCTTTCGGGTGGCCGATGTTTGAAAGTGATAACCCCGTAATGGCGCCGTAGGCTGGGGTGAGCCGCAGGCGAACCCCAACGCAGCCAGGACCCGAACCCGGATGATCCGGCGGCGTCCGTTGGGGTTCGCTGCGCTCACCCCAACCTACGGGTAAGGTATGGCCCCCACGTCCCCCAAGGAACCCGCATGACCCGCATCGCTTTCATCGGCGGAGGCAACATGGCGCGCAGCCTGATCGGCGGCCTGCTCAAGACCGGGATCGCGGCCTCCTCCGTCAGCGTGGCCGAGCCGCGCGCCGAGGCGCGCCAGGAGCTGGGCCGCGAATTCGGCGTGGCCTGCTATGCCGATGCCCGGCCCGCCGCGGCCGAGGCCGACGTGGTGCTGCTGGCGGTGAAGCCGCAGGTGATGCCGGCGCTGCGCGCCGAACTGCAGGACGTGCTGCGCCAGCATCGCCCGCTGCTGATCTCGATCGCCGCCGGCGTGCGCATCGACCAGCTCGAACGCTGGTTCGGCGCCCTGCCGATCGTGCGCTGCATGCCCAATACGCCGGCCCTGATCGGCGCCGGCGCCACCGGCCTGTGCGCCAACAGCCGGGTCAGCCCGCCGCAGCGTGCCGTGGCGCAGCGCATCCTGGACGCCGCCGGCCTCACCCGCTGGCTGGAAGACGAGTCGCTGATGGATACGGTGACCGCGCTGTCCGGTTCCGGCCCGGCCTATTTCTTCGCCCTGGTCGAAGCGCTGGAAGACGCCGCCGTGGCCCAGGGCATGCCGCGCGAAACCGCGCGTGCGCTGGCCGCGCAGACCTGCCTGGGCGCCGGCCGCATGCTGGCCGAAAGCGGCGAGGACCCGTCCGAGCTGCGCCGCCGGGTGACCTCGCCCAACGGCACCACCCAGGCCGCGCTGGAAAGCTTCAGCGCCGACGGGCTGCCGCGCATGGTGGCGCGCGCCGTCGCCGCCGCTACCCGCCGCGGCGAGGAACTGGCCGCCGCCCTGGATGACGCCCCGTGAGCTATCTGCTGAATGCCGTTTCCTTCCTGGTCGACCTCGTCTTCGGCGCGGTCTGCACGCTGTTCCTGCTGCGCCTGCTGGCCGAGGCCACGCGCGCGGACTTCAACAATCCGCTGAGCCAGTTCCTCTACCGCTACACCAATCCGGTGCTGGCGCCGCTGCGCCGCGTGCTGCCGAACTGGCGCCGCATCAACCTGGCCTGCGTGCTGCTGCTGTGGGTGCTGATGCTGCTGCAGCGGCTGGTGACGTTCGCGCTCTACGGGCAGGCGCCCGATCCGCTCGGCCTGCTGGTGCTGGGCCTGGCCGACCTGCTCGACTTCGTGCTGCTCACCTACCTGGTGCTGATCTTCATCTGGTCGCTGCTGAGCCTGTTCCCGATGGACCAGCGCCACCCCGCGCTGCGCCTGGTCGGCAACCTGGTGGCGCCGGTGCTGCGTCCGCTGCGCGGCAAGCTGGTGGCCGGCGGACTGGATTTCTCGCCGTGGATCGCGGTGATCGTGCTGGTGCTGCTGCGCATCCTGGTGGCCGCGCCGCTTACCGCGCTGGGCGTGCAGCTCGCGCTGGGGCGCTGACGCCATCGGCGCAGGTTGGGGTAAGCGCAGCGCACCCCAACGTGGCGATGGCGTTGGAGTGCGCTGCGCTTACCCCAACCTACGCCGCTATTTCGCGGCCCAGGCGGCGATATGCCGATGCATTTCGCTGAGCCCGTCGAACAGCGCGGCCGGCCCCGGCTGCAGGATGAGCGGCGACTTGATCTCCACCACGTCGCCGCTGCGCACCGCCGGGATCGCGTCCCAGCCTGGCCTTGCGGCCACATGCTCGGGCCGGAAGCGCTTGCCGCACCACGAGCCGAAGATCACCTCCGGCGCCGCGCGCACCACCTCGCCGGGATCGGCCAGGATGCGGTGCTTGGCCAGCGACTCGCCGGATTGATGCGGAAACACGTCCTCGCCACCGGCGATGCGCACCAGCTCGGCCACCCAGCGGATGCCGGTGATCAGCGGCTCGTCCCACTCCTCGAAATAGACGCGCGGATGCTTCGGCAGCGCTTCGGCGGCCGCGCGGATCTTCGCGATATGGCGTTCGGCTTCCTGCGCATAGGCCTCGGCCTTGGCGCCCGCGCCCACCATCGCGCCGAGCCGGCGGATATAGGCCAGGATGCCGTCCACGCTGCGATGGTTGCTGATCCACACTTCCACGCCGGCCTTGATCAGCTCGCGCGCGATGTCGGCCTGCATGTCGGAGAAACCGATCACCAGGTCCGGCTCCAGCTTCAGGATCTCGCCGATCTTGGCGCTGGTGAAAGCCGACACCTTCGGCTTCTCCTTACGCGCCCGCGCCGGCCGCACGGTAAAGCCGGAGATGCCGACGATGCGGTGCTCCTCGCCCAGCGCGTAGAGGACTTCGGTGGGTTCTTCGGTGAGGCAGACGATGCGGTGCGGAAATGCGTCGGTGGGCATGGTCTCGGCGAAAAAAGCGCGGGGTGAAAGCGCAGGTGCGGCTCAGTGACCCAGCACGGTCACGGTGACCTTGCGCTGGTGCGGATCGTGCCGGTGCTCCCACAGGTACACGCCCTGCCAGGTGCCCAGCAGCAGCTTGCCGCCGTGCACCGGCAAGGTGAGGCTGACGCCGGTGAGGATGGAGCGCACGTGCGCCGGCATGTCGTCCGGGCCTTCGGCGTCGTGCCGGAAGATCGCGTCGCCGTCGGGCACGGCGCGGGCAAACCAGCGCTCCAGGTCGTCGCGCACCGCGGGGTCGGCGTTCTCGCTGATCAGCAGCGAGCAGCTGGTGTGCGTGGTAAAGACGTGGGCGATGCCGGTATGCACGCCCGCCGCCATGACCGCCTCGGTCACCTTGTCGGTGATCTCGCTGAAACCGCGGCCGCGCGTATGCACGGTGAAGCCTTGCTGGGCGACGTGTCCGGCGGGCGCGGCTCGGGTCATGGCTGCAGTCTCCTCCAGGGATAAAGCTTGCGGCGCAAGCTTCAGGGATAAAGCATGCGGTGCGTCCAGGTCTGGCCGTGGCGGCTCCAGCGGACGCGTTCGTGCAGGCGGTATTGCGCGCCGTACCAGAACTCGATCATGTCCGGCTCCACCACATAGCCGCCCCAGTGCGGCGGACGCGTGACGTCGCGGCCATCGAACTCCTGCTCGTAGCGCGCCACGCGCTGCTCGAAGGTGTCGCGGTCCGGCAGGGTCTGCGACTGCAGCGAGGCCCAGGCACCGATCTGGCTCAGGCGCGGCCGGCTGGCGAAGTAGGCATCCGACTCCTCTTCCATCAGCTTGCGCGCGGCGCCTTCGATGCGCACCTGCACACCGTCGCGCAGCAGCTTCCAGTGGAAGCACAGCGCCACCTGCGGATGCGCTTCGAGCTCGCTGCCCTTGTCGCTCTGGTAGTTGGTGAAGAAACGGAAGCCGCGCTCGTCGGCGCCCTTGAGCAGCACCACCCGCGAGCTCACGCGGCCGCCGGCATCGGCGGTGGCGAGCGTCATGGCGGTGGGCTCGGGGTCGCCGCTGGCCCGGGCACCCTCCAGCAGCTGTTGGAAGGTCTCGAGGATTTCGGGTTTCAGCATGGGTCTTGAATCGTGGCCGGCGCGCGTCATCATGCGCGGATGGTTAACGATGCTATCACGCAGAATTCGACCCTGGCGGGACTCCTGCTGGATCAGTACGCCGGCCGCATCGCCCGCTCGCGGCGACCCTACCTGCTGGGCATCTCCGGCCTGCAGGGCAGCGGCAAGAGCACCCTGGCGCGGGAGGTGAAGGCCCAGGCCGAGGCGCGCGGCCTGGCCACCGAGGTGCTGGCGCTGGACGACTTCTATTACAGCCGCAGCGAGCGCGAATCGCTCGCCCACCAGATCCATCCGCTGCTGAAGACCCGCGGCGTGCCCGGCACGCATGAGATCGAATTGCTGATGTCGGTGCTGGCCGCCCTGCCGCATGCGTCGGAGAAGCTGCCGGTCACCTATCCGCGCTTCGACAAGGGCCGCGACACGCGCATGCCGCCCTCGCGCTGGCCCCGGATCACCCGCCCGCCCAAGCTCATTGTGCTGGAAGGCTGGGCGCTGGGCATCAAGCCGCAGCTGCAGTCGGCGCTGGACGAGCCCGTCAATGCCATGGAACGCGACGAAGACCCCGACGGCACCTGGCGCCACTGGGTCAACAAGCAGCTGCGCGGCTACCAGCCGCTATGGCGCAAGCTGGACGCGCTGGTGGTGCTGCAGGCGCCGAACTGGGAAGTGGTGCGCCAGTGGCGCAGCCAGCAGGAAGAGGAACTGCTCGCCCGCCATGCGCCGCTGGCCATGGACGCGAACGCGATGGAACACTTCCTCGCCCACTTCGAACGCCTGAGCCGCCACGCCCTGGCCATCCTGCCCGCACTGGCCGACACCTGCGTGGAGTACGACACGCAGCGGCACGTCACCGGGCTCAGCCATTTCTGAAGCCGGCGGCGCGCGGGCCCGGCATGGCCCGCGCATCCGGCTCAGGACAAGGGTTCGACCATCACGGCGGTGCCGTAAGCCAGCACCTCGGTCACCCCGGCCATGACCTCGTTGGCGTCATAGCGCATCGCCACCACGGCGTTGGCACCCAAGTCCCCAGCATGTCGAAGCATCGACTCGAATGCTTCCCTGCGCGCCTTCTCGCACAGATCGGCATACAGCGAAATATTGCCGCCGATCAGCGTCTGCAGGCTCGCGCCCAAAGTACCGACAATGCTGCGCGAGCGCACGGTAAGTCCGCGCGCGATGCCCAAGGGGCGGACGACGCGGTAGCCCGGCAGATCATTGCCGGTGCTGATCAGATGCAAGCGGATATGAGACATGCGCACTCCTTTTCGATGAATGGAGCGCGGATGCTTTCATGGCCTCCAGCCGCGGGACGTATGCCAGAAGATTTTTGAACCCGGCATCCGGTCGACAGGCGACGCTTTCCGGTCGCCTGCGAACCCCGCGCGGCACCGCAGCCTCAGGTGAGCGGCTCGACCAGCACCGCCGTCCCATACGCCAGCACCTCGGTAACGCCTTCCGCCACGTCGTTGGCGTCATACCGCATCGCCACCACCGCATTGGCACCGTGCTGTCCCGCATGCTGCAGCATCAGCTCGAACGCTTCCTCGCGCGCCTTCTCGCACAACTCGGTATAAATCGAGATATTGCCGCCGACCAGCGTCTGCAGCGCCGCCCCCAGATTCCCGACGATGCTGCGCGACCGCACGGTAATCCCCCGCACGATACCCATCGGCCGCACGACGCGATAACCCGGCAGCTCGTTGCCGGTGGTGACCATATTCGGAGAAACGTGTGCCATGGATCGCTCCTTGGTGGTGGTGAAGCGCCGATGTTCCCATAGCCTCGGAGCCTCGGGATGTGCCACCTGACGAGGGCCGGATTTCTATGAAAGCAGGCGGAAAAGCTTTCAGCACACCGCGACCTGCAACACCCCGCTCCGCCCGGCCCCTCACCCCGACCCTCTCCCCGGAGGGGAGAGGGAGAAGTGCGGTGGTGGGGCATACAGGGGCGAAGAGCAAAAGCTGGCCTCGGTTCTTGAACGTCCTCTCGGCAACGGCACGTTGAAGCACGCGTTACGTAAACGCACTGCCGTTTCGTGTAGACCCAGGTTAATCAGGTTACCGCGGCCGCCCACCGCTCCTTCTAGTCGCGTCGCGAGCCTTTGCTCTGAGGCTATTTCTCTTTGGTTACTTTCTCTTTGAGCCAGCAAAGAGAAAGTGACTCGGGCGCCGGCAGGCGTCCGAAATGCCCGCTGCATAAGCGGCCCATTCGCGATAACGCGAAAACCAAGCGATACCGTTACTGGATCCCGGCCTACGCCGGGATGACGAGCCCCCTCATCACGATCCCCGCAGCAACGCGCGATACCCCTCCCGCGCATCCGGCCACCCAACCACAAACCCACTCCCCCGCAACCGCGCATTACTCAACCGCTTGCTGCCAACCCCCAGCGGCGCCCCCCCACCCGCCGGACACGGCGCCCCCATCAACCCTGCAAGGTGCTCATACAACACATGCATCGGCAACGGCGCATCGTCCACGCCGACATACACGCGCTCAGGCGCAGCCACACCCAGCAAATGCACGACCGCCCCCGCCGCATCATCCACATGAATGCGATTCGACCAATGCGGCGGATCCCGCGGCACCCGCGCCTCGCCCGCGCGCAAGCGTTCGAGCAACTGCATGCGCCCCGGCCCATAGATCCCCGCCAGGCGCAGGCTGATCGACGGCACGCTCTGCGCGGCGAGCCACCGCTCCGCTTCCAGCAACACGCGGCCATTGAAACCCGGCGGCGACGGCGGCGTCTCTTCGTCCACCCAGGCATCGCCATGCTCGCCATAGACCGCGCTGGAAGAAACAAACAGCACGCGTTCCAGCGGCGCGGCGGACAGCGCCCCGAGCAGACCCTTCAAGCCATCGACGAAGACCGCGCGATACGCGGCCTCCTCGCGCACCCCGGGCGTCGGCGCATACACCACCCGGGTGATCCCCTCCGGCAGCGCGCGCAGACTCTCCGGCTGCGTCAGATCGCCGCGCACCCAGCGCACACCATGCTCGCCGTCACGCACAGGTGAACGCCGCAGCGCCCATACCTCGTCGCCGCGCGCCAGCAGACGCTGCGCCACGCGCAGCCCAAGATCGCCGCATCCGGCCAGCAGCACCCGTCCGGTCATGCGTGGCCTGCTGTTAAAGTCGGCATATGAATCCCTCGTGCAACCTGTTCATGGTCGGTCCGACCGGCGCCGGCAAGACGTCGATCGGCCGGCGGCTGGCCGCGCATTATGGGCTGGAGTTCCTGGATCTCGACCAGGAAATCGAGCGCCATTGCGGCACCACCGTGAGCACCGTGTTCGAACTGGAAGGCGAGGCCGGCTTCCGCCGCCGCGAAAGCACCCTGCTGGAAGCGTGCAGCGCGCGCCGCGGCGTGCTGCTGGCCACCGGCGCCGGCGCCGTGCTGGACCCGGCCAACCGCCGGCTGCTGGCCGAGCGCGGCTACGTGCTGTGGCTGCAGGCCACGGTGGAGCAGCAGCTCGAACGCCTGGCCCGCGACCGCAGCCGCCCGCTGCTGGCCGGCGAGGACCGCCGCGCGAAGCTTGAATCCATGGCGGGCATCCGCACGCCGCTGTATGCCGATGTCGCCGACCTGGTGATCCCCGGCGAGCACGAACTCGTGCTCGCCGCCAGCGAACGCAGCATCGCCCTGATCGACCAGCACTGGCAGCGCCAGCAGGCCGCATGAGCATGAACCACCACACCTCTTCCCCGCGCAGCATCGACGTCGCCCTCGGCGAGCGCGCGTATCCCGTATGGATCGGCCCCGGCCTGCTCGGCGACCGCGCGCGCTGGCGCGCCATGCTGCGCGGCCGCCATGCGCTGGTGATCAGCAACACCACGGTGGCGCCGCTGTATCTGGAGCGCGTGGCCGCGGGGCTGGAAGGCCTGCAGTGGTCGGCCTTCCTGCTCGACGACGGCGAGGCGCACAAGACCTTCGACAACGTGGGCCGCGCACTGGACGCACTGGCCCGGCTGGGCGCCACCCGCGACGCCTGCGTGGTGGCGCTGGGCGGCGGCGTGGTCGGCGACCTCGCCGGCTTCAGCGCGGCCTGCTGGATGCGCGGCATCGACTTCATCCAGATGCCGACCACCCTGCTGGCCATGGTCGATTCCTCCGTCGGCGGCAAGACCGGCGTGAACCTGCCGGCCGGCAAGAACCTGGTCGGCGCCTTCCACCAGCCGCGCGCGGTGGTGGCCGACATCGACACCCTCGCCACCCTGCCGCAGCGCGAATACCGCGCCGGCCTGGCCGAGGTGGTGAAGGGCGCGGCGATCGGCGACCTGCCGTTCTTCGAGTGGCTGGAACAGCAGGCCGACGCACTGGCCGCGCGCGACACCGCACCGCTGGTCGAGGCGATCGCGCGCAAGGTGCAGTACAAGGCCGGCGTGGTGGCCCGCGACGAAACCGAGCAAGGCGAACGTGCATTGCTCAACCTGGGCCACACCTTCGGCCACGCGCTGGAAACCGCCGGCAAGTACACCGCCCTGCTGCATGGCGAAGGCGTGGCGGTCGGCATGCTGCTGGCCGCGCGCCTGTCCGAGCGGCTGGGCATGAGCGTCGCGGCGGATACCGCGCGCCTGCAGCGCCTGCTGGAACGGCTGGGCCTGCCCACCGCGATTCCCGCCGGCATGGACCCGCAGGCCCTGCTCGCCCTGATGCGCCTGGACAAGAAGAACACCGCCGGCACGCTGCGGCTGATCCTGTGGCGCGGCATCGGGCGGGCGGAGATCGTCGGCGGGGTGGACGAAGGCGAAGTACTGGCCACGCTGCGCGAGGCGACTTCGGCCTGAGGCCCGCCTTCTGGCTAGAATGCCCAACTCGCGGCCCACCGCCCCCTATCCACCATGCAGCCTTCCATGCGCCTCTACCTGCAAACCGCGCCCAGCTCCGGCGAAGCGCCCCGCTACGTCCAGATCGTGCTGGAGCAGGATCTGCTCGGCGGCTGGACGCTGTACCGCGAGACCGGCGTGCAGGGCGGCAAGGCCAGCCTCAAGCGCGAGCAATTCCTGGAGCGCGACGACGCCATCGCGGCGTTCGAGAAGGCGCGCGACGCGCAGCTCAAGCGCGGCTACCGCCTGATGTTCAGCCAGGGCATGGACGGCCCGTACGGACGTTGAAATGAGCGAACCCCTGAAGAACGACCGCTTCCTGCGCGCCCTGCGCCGCGAACCCACCGACACCACCCCGATCTGGGTGATGCGCCAGGCCGGCCGCTACCTGCCGGAATACCGCGCCACCCGCGCCCGCGCCGGCAGCTTCATGGCGCTGGCGCAGTCGCCGGAACTGGCCTGCGAAGTGACCCTGCAGCCGCTGGAGCGCTTCGACCTGGATGCGGCGATCCTGTTCTCCGACATCCTCACCATTCCCGACGCGATGGGCCTGGGGCTCAGCTTCGCGCAGGGCGAGGGTCCGCAGTTCGCGCATCCGGTGCGCACGCGGGCCGACGTCGACAAGCTCGGCGTGCCCGACATGGACGGCGAGCTGCGCTACGTGATGGATGCGGTGCGCACGATCCGCCGCGAGCTGCACGGCCGCGTGCCGCTGATCGGCTTCTCCGGCAGCCCCTGGACGCTGGCCTGCTACATGGTCGAAGGCGAAGGCTCGCGCGATTTCGCCACGCTCAAGGCCATGTGCTGGAACGAGCCGAAGCTCGCGCACCAGTTGCTCGACACGCTGGCCCGCTCGGTGGCCGCCTATCTCGCCGCGCAGGCCGCGGCCGGCGCGCAGGCGCTGATGGTGTTCGACACCTGGGGCGGCATGCTCGGCCCCGCGCCGTACCGCGAGTTCTCGCTGCGCTACATGGCCCAGGTGGTCGATGCGCTGAAGGCCGACGCGCATGCGCGCGAGCTGCCGGTGATCCTGTTCTCCAAGGGCGCCCACCGCCACCTGTCGGCGATGGCCGACACCGGCTGCGCCGCCCTGGGCGTGGACTGGACCATCGACCTGGCCGACGCCCGCGCCGCCGTCGGCGGCCGCGTGGCCCTGCAGGGCAACCTCGACCCCGCCGTGCTGCGTTCCAACCCCGAGACCATCCGCCGCGAGGCGCGCGCCGTGCTGGACAGCTTCGGCAACCACCCGGGCCATGTGTTCAACCTGGGGCATGGGATTACGCCGGAGGTGGATCCGGAGCGCGTGAAGGTGCTGGTGGATGAAGTGCATGCCTATGGCCGCGTAGTACGCGCCAGGGCCTGAAGACGTACCCCCTCTCCCCTGCGGGGAGAGGGCCGGGGTGAGGGGTCGGCCGGAGCGTAGAAGCGGGAGCAGCAAGCAAGCCTCGCCCTGTCGATCCTCCATCGCGAGCCCCGCCCCTCATCCCGCTGCCGCCACCTTCCTCGCTCCTCGGAGCCGGGCACATCCCTGTGCCCTCCCCTCGTACTCCCCGGCAGGGAGAAGGGTTCGCATCCGGACAGGTCCGCCCCAGCCTGTTTTTGGCAGCCCCCAGCCCCCACCCTTACAATCCAGGGTCTTTATCCCGTTTCCACCCACGCGCCCGCCCCGGCGCGCCATGACGAGCCCCCGATGGACAAGAGTTTCGAGCCCCGCCAGATCGAGTCGAAGTGGTATGCGCGCTGGGAAGCCAGCGGCGACTTCCAGCCTTCGGGACACGGCGAGCCGTACTGCATCCTGCTGCCGCCACCGAACGTCACCGGCACCCTGCACATGGGCCATGCGTTCCAGCAGACCGTGATGGACATGCTGATCCGCTACCAGCGCATGCGCGGCCTCAACACGCTGTGGCAAGTAGGCACCGACCACGCCGGCATCGCCACGCAGAAGATCGTGGAGAACCAGCTTGCCGCCGCCGGACAGACCCGCCACGACCTGGGCCGCGAGGCCTTCGTCGAGCGCGTGTGGCAGTGGAAGGAGGAATCCGGCTCCACCATCACCAACCAGATGCGCCGCCTGGGCGTCGCCGCCGACTGGTCGCGCGAGCGCTTCACCATGGACGAGGGGCTGTCGTCCGCGGTGCGCAAGGTGTTCGTGGAGTGGTTCCGCGCGGGGCTGATCTATCGCGGCAACCGCCTGGTGAACTGGGACCCGGCGCTGGGCACCGCCGTGTCGGACCTGGAAGTGAACAACGTGGAGCGCGACGGCCACCTGTGGTCGATCCGCTATTACACCGTGGACAACAGCGACAGCGTCGTCGTCGCCACCACGCGTCCGGAAACCATGCTCGGCGACGTCGCCGTGGCGGTGCATCCGGAAGACGAGCGCTACGCGCACCTGGTCGGCAAGATGCTGCGCCTGCCGCTGTCGAACCGCGAGATTCCGGTGATCGCCGACGACTACGTCGACCGCGAATTCGGCACCGGCTTCGTCAAGATCACGCCGGCGCACGACTTCAACGACTACGCCATCGGCCAGCGCCACAACCTGGCGCCGATCAACATCTTCACGCTGGACGCGAAGGTCAACGAGAACGCGCCGGAACAGTACCGCGGCCTCGACCGCTTCGAAGCGCGCAAGCGCGTGCTGGCCGACCTGGAAACCGAAGGCCTGCTGGTCGAAACCAAACCGCACAAGCTGCAGGTGCCGGTGAGCCAGCGCTCGGACGCGGTGATCGAGCCGATGCTCACCGACCAGTGGTTCGTCGACCTCACCAGCGACAACGGCCGCAAGGCGATCACCGAGCCGGCGCTGGACGCCGTGCGCTCGGGCGAGATCAAGTTCGTGCCGGAGAACTGGAGCACCACCTACACGCAGTGGCTGGAGAACATCCAGGACTGGTGCATCAGCCGCCAGCTGTGGTGGGGCCATCGCATTCCGGCGTGGTACGACGAGGCCGGCAACATCTTCGTGGGCGAGAACGAAGCCGACGCGCGCGCACATGCCGCGGTGCCGCCGGTCGGCGCGCTGCGCCAGGACGAGGACGTGCTCGATACCTGGTTCAGTTCCGCGCTGTGGCCGTTCTCCACGCTCGGCTGGCCGGCGGACGGCCCGGTGAAGAACGAGCGCGGCGAAGTGGTGGCCGACTGGCAGGCGGACAAGATCTTCCTGCCCAGCGCGGTGCTGGTCACCGGCTTCGACATCATCTTCTTCTGGGTCGCGCGCATGGTGATGGCGACCAAATACTTCACCGGCCAGGTGCCGTTCCGCGAGGTGTACATCAATGCCATCGTGCGCGACGCCGAAGGCCAGAAGATGTCCAAGTCCAAGGGCAATACGCTGGACCCGCTGGACCTGATCGACGGCATCGAGCTGGAGCCGCTGGTGGAGAAGTCCACCAAGTCGCTGCTGATTCCGCAGGTGCGCGAGAAAGTGGAAAAGCGCATCCGCAAGGATTACCCGGCCGGCATTCCCGCGATCGGCACCGACTCGCTGCGCTTCACCTTCGCCGCGCTGGCCAGCTACAGCCGCACCATCAATTTCGACATCAAGCGCGCCGAAGGCTACAAGGCGTTCTGCAACAAGCTGTGGAACGCCGCGCGCTTCGTGCTGATGAACGTGGAGAACGGCGCCATCGCCGCGGCCGGCACGCCGCCGGCGACGGAAGCGGAGCGCTGGATCCTCACGCGCCTCAAGCAAACGCTGGGCGACGTCGAACAGCACTTCCTTACCTACCGCTTCGACCTGCTCGCGCAGGAGCTGTACGAGTTCGTCTGGAACGAGTACTGCGACTGGTTCCTGGAACTGTCCAAGCCGGCGCTCAACGGCGACGACGCGGCCGCCGCCGCTTCCACCCGCCGCACCCTGCTGGTGGTGCTGGAGACGGTGCTGCGCGCGCTGCATCCGATCGTGCCGTTCATTACCGAGGAGATCTGGCAGTCGGTGGCGCCGCTGCTGGGCCTCACCGAGGCGGCCCTGCTGCGCCGGCCGTGGCCGAAGGCCGGCGACATCGCGGCCGACGAGGCGGCCACCGCCGAAGTCGAGTGGTTCAAGAACGTGCTGAGCGGCATCCGCCGCATCCGCTCGGAAATGAATATCGCGCCGGGCAAGACCATCCCGCTGCTGCTGGCCGACGGCGACGCCGCCGATCGCGCGCGCGCCGCGAAGTTCGCCGCGCAGATCGCCTTCCTGGCGCGCGTGGATGCGCCGCAGTGGATCGACGCCGGCGCGGACGAGCCGGCCGCCGCGGCCGCGGTGGTGGGTTCGATGCGCGTGCTGATTCCGCTGGCCGGACTGATCGACGTGGGCGCGGAGAAGACGCGCCTGGGCAAGGAGATCGGCCGTATCGAAGGCGAGATCAGGAAGTGCGAGGGCAAGCTGGGCAATGCCAACTTCGTGGCGAATGCGCCGGCGGACGTGGTGGCGCAGGAGCGTCAGCGCATTGCGGATTGGGGCACGCAGTTGAGTGCGTTGCGGGAGCAGTTGTTGAAGCTTGGCTAAGTGAACTCTTCTCCCCTTCGGGGAGAAGATGCCGGCAGGCAGATGAGGGGCGGGTGCTCGCGATAACGCTTCTACGGAGTGAGCAAAAGCTTTTTGGGCTTGTAATGACCCTCAGCTCAACGCTCCGCCCGGCCCCTCACCCCAACCCTCTCCCCGGAGGGGAGAGGGAGCAAGAAGCGCGTCAGGGCGCGGCGAAATCCAGCGCCATGACGATCGCGTCTTCCCTGCCCTGCTTCGCCGGGTAGTAATTCGGGCGGCGGCCGATCTCCTCGAAGCCGATCGAGCGGTACAAGGTCTGCGCCACCGGATTCGACGGGCGTACTTCCAGGAACACCCGCTCGGCGCCGTTCCAGCGCGCCACGTCCAGCAGGCGGCGCAGCAGGTGCCGGCCCAGGCCCAGGCCGCGGTGGTTCTGGCTGATGCACAGGTTGAGCACGTGGGCCTCGCCGGCGGCGACGGAGAGCACGCCGTAGCCGGCCATCTCGCCTTCCACCCATAGCACCCAGGCCGGATGCCCGGCTTTCAGGCAGTCGCCGAAGATGCCTTCGCTCCACGGGAAGTCGTAGGCAGCGCGTTCCAGCGCGGCGACGCCGGGCAGGTCTTCGCGGCGCATGGCGCGGACTTCGGCATGGGGCCGTGCGACCGCGACCATGGCCTCAGCCCGCGGTCTCGGCCAGGGCGCGGCGCAGGCTGCGCAGCGCCGTCCATAAGCGCCGCTTGCCGGCGCCGGAACCGTGCACCGCGCCGGGCTCGTCGGCCAGCACGATATGCGCCTGCTGCAGCATCGCCGCGGGCAATTCGCGGCCCAGCGCATGCGCCTGGGCCTCGCCGAACACCAGGTAGGCCTTGGCCAGCGGCACGGCGGCGAGGCGCCCGTCGCGCACCTCGATGCGCGCGGCACGGGCCAGCGCCGGGCCGAAGGCGGTCAGCGCGCGGCCGAGCAGGTCCAGCGCGCGCGGCTCGCAGCCGGCGGGCAGCAGCACCACGCAATGGCCGGCGGCGGTTTCCGCGGCGGGCGCATCATCCGTGGGCGTGGACGGCATCGACGGCGCGTCGCGCCGCACCCACGGGGTGACGCCCAGCGCGCGCAGCACGCGCGAACGATGCATGGAACCGGACGGCGCCATCGCGCTCATGCCGCTCCGCGGCGGCGGCGGGTGGCGCGGCCCCACAAGGTGAGGGCCGGGCCGGACAGCAGGTACAGGGTGAACACCACGAACAGCACGCGCGGCGGATCGACCAGGAACGGGATCAGGATCAGCACGCCCACGATGATCCACAGGAACGGCACGCGGTCGCGCTCGCCCATCGGCAGCGACTTGAAGCTGTAGTAGCGGAAGCGGCTGACCATCAGCAGGCCCACCAGCACCGCCATGAACGGGGTGAAGAAGCACAGCTCGTCGCCGCCCACGCCGAACTTGTCCATGCTCCACACGAAGGACATGCATACCGCGGCGGCGGCCGGGCTGGCCAGGCCCTGGAAATAGCGCTTGTCGGCCACGCCCACCTGGGTGTTGAAGCGGGCCAGGCGCAGCGCCGCGCAGGCGGCATAGATGAAGGCGGCGGCCCAGCCCAGCTTGCCCCACAGCGGGCCATAGGCTTTGAGCGTGGACAGCGACCAGGTGTACATCACCAGCGCGGGCGCCAGGCCGAAGCTGACCAGGTCGGACAGCGAGTCGTACTGCACGCCGAACTCGCTCTGCGTGCCGGTGAGGCGCGCCACGCGGCCGTCCATGCCGTCCAGCACGGCGGCCACGAACACCGCGATGGCCGCGTCGCTGTAGCTGCCGCCGATGCTGGCCACGATCGCGTAGAAGCCGGCGAACATGGCTCCCGTGGTGAACAGGTTGGGCAGCAGGTAGATGCCCCGGTGGCGCGGCGGGCGGACGGGCGTGGTCTCGCTCATGGATCAATCCGTGACGGAATGCGCGCAGTGTAAACCATCGCTTGAGTCCTATCCGTGCGGGTGCTAACAAGGGCGCCGAGCGTTTTTCCGCCCTGTCCCGCCTTCCAGTTTCCCCGGAGAAGACCATGCGTCGCCCGCTGATCGCCGCCGCCCTGCTGCTCGCCCCCCTGGCCTTCGCCCTGCCGGCCGCGGCCCAGCAGGTCTACAAATGGACCGACGCCAGCGGCTCCGTGCACTACTCCGACACCCCGCCGCCGAAGGGCGGCACGTCCAAGAAGATCACCCTGTCCGGCATTCCGCAGTCCTCGTCGTCCGCGCCGGCCCAGCCGGCCAAGGAAGGCAGCGGCCGCGAACAGACCACCGGCTCCGCCGAGGGGCCGGCCCAGGCGCCGGTGGCCGACACCCCGGAAAACCGCAAGAAGCTCTGCAGCACGCTCAAGGGCAACCTGGACATCCTGCGCGACAAGAAGCCGGTGGTGGTGCAGGAAGGCAACCAGGCCAAGGTGCTGGACGACGCGCAGCGCAAGCAGCAGCAGTCCACCGCCGAGGCGCAGTACAAGCAGTACTGCCCGAACGAGTAAGCCGCGCATCGATCGCCGCGACGTTGAACCCCTCTCCCCCTGGCGACCCGTAGGTAGTCCCTGTGGGAGAGAGGGGTTGGGGTGTGGGTGCGGGCGGAGCGCGAGATTGATGTGCACCGCTCCGCCCGCACCCTCATCCGGCTGCCGCCACCTTCTCCCGAAGGGAGAAGGGTTCGCCTTGGGAAGATCGAGGAAATCAGGCCAATCGGGAATCGCTATACTCGGCTTCTTTACCCGCCGGAACGCCCCCCGCATGCGCCTCAGCCAATACCACCTGGCCACCGTCAAGGAAGTGCCCGCCGACGCCGAGATCGCCAGCCATCAGCTGATGCTGCGCACCGGCATGATCCGCAAGCTCGCCGCCGGCCTGTACACCTGGGCGCCGCTGGGCCTGCGCGTGATGCGCAAGGTCGAGCAGGTGGTGCGCGAGGAAATGGACCGCGCCGGCGCGATCGAGCTGCTGATGCCGACCATCCAGCCGCGCGAGCTGTGGGAAGAAACCGGCCGCTGGCAGAAGTTCGGCGGCCAGCTGCTGAAGATCAAGGACCGCAAGGAGCAGGAGTTCTGCTACGCGCCCACCGCCGAAGAGGTGATCACCGACTTCGCGCGCAACGAGCTGAAGAGCTACAAGCAGCTGCCGGTCAACTTCTATCAGATCCAGACCAAGTTCCGCGACGAGATCCGCCCGCGCTTCGGCGTGATGCGCGCGCGCGAGTTCGTGATGAAGGACGCCTACTCCTTCCACCTCACGCAGGAATCCCTGGGCCAGACCTACCAGGCCATGTACGACGCCTACGCGCGCATCTTCACCCGCCTGGGCCTGAAGTTCCGCGCGGTGCAGGCCGACACCGGCGCCATCGGCGGCAATGCCAGCCACGAATTCCAGGTGCTGGCCGATTCCGGCGAGGATGCCCTGGTGTTCTCGGATGGTTCCGATTACGCAGCGAATATCGAGAAGGCCGAGGCGCTGGCGCCCGTCGCCGCGCGTCCGGCGCCTTCCGCCGAACTCAAGCGCGTGGACACGCCTGCGCAGAAGACCATCGACGAAGTGGCCGCCTTCCTCAAGGTCGAGCCCAGCCAGTGCGTCAAGACCATCCTGGTCCAGGGCAGCAAGGGCCTGGTCGCGCTGTGCGTGCGCGGCGACCACGAGGTCAACGAAGTGAAGGCCGGCAAGCTGGCCGAGATGCCGGGCGAATCGGTGCTGGCCACCGAGGCGGAGATTCTCGCCGTTACCGGCACCCGCCCCGGCTTTATCGGCCCGGCCGGCCTGCCGGCGGAGATCCCCGTGATCGTCGACCGCAGCGCCGCCGTGCTGGCGGACTTCGTCTGCGGCGGCAACCAGGACGGCACCCACTACACCGGCGCGAACTGGGAGCGCGATGCCCGCGTCACCCGTGTCGAAGACATCCGCAAGGTGGTCGACGGCGATCCTTCGCCGGACGGCAAGGGCAGCCTGCGCATGGGCCGCGGCATCGAGGTCGGCCATGTATTCCAGCTCGGCGGCAAGTACGCCGAAGCGCTCAAGGCCACCGTGCTGGACGAGAACGGCAAGGCCCAGGTGATGCTGATGGGCTGCTACGGCATCGGCATCAGCCGCATCGTGGCCGCCGCCATCGAGCAGTGCCACGACGAGGCCGGCATCATCTGGCCAGAAGCCATGGCGCCGTGGCGCGTGGCCGTGTGCATGATCAATCCCAAGGGCCTGCCCGAGGTCACCCAGGCCGCGGAGGCGCTGTACGCGCAGCTGCGGCAGCGCGGCATCGAGGTGCTGCTGGACGACCGCGGCCTGCGCCCCGGCGCGATGTTCGCCGACATGGAGCTGATCGGCATTCCGCACCGCGTGGTGGTCAGCGAGCGCGGCATCGCCGCCGGCACGCTGGAATACCGGGCGCGCCATGAGGCGGAAGCCCGGGCGATTAATACCGAGGAATTGTTCTCCCTGCTCGGCTGATTCTTTCCGGGTGAAGTGTGCGCAGAACGGCCGCCTTGTGCGGCCGTTCTCAATTTTGTGACGCGCAAGGCATGAAAAACGGCAGCCAAGCCAGGCCGTCCCGCCCAATTACGGGTTAATCATCCGCTTCCGAATTAGGAATCGGATGAATAATGCCCCGTTAAGCTGGCGCGAGTGCATTACCGGGGAATAACTCCGGTATTTTGCAATTCCCGAACGGATCATCCAGAATCCCCCGCGCAATACCGATTCGATCCATTGCACCTAAAACAACCATAATGCCGTTAATGGCTCATCACCCGGGAGTAGTCATGGCTGTCGATATCAAGAATCTCAACCATAACCAGCTCAACGACCTGATCGCCAAGGCGCAGTCGCGCCAGACCGAACTGCGCAAGGACAAGGTCGTCAAGCTGCGTGAAAAGATCCACGCCCTGATCAAGGCCGAAGGCTTCGCGTTCGACGACGTGTTCGGCCAGGGCCGCGCGGCCAAGGGCCCGCGCAAGAGCGGCGGCATCGTGCCGCCGAAGTACCGCAACCCGGCCGATCCGGAACAGACCTGGTCCGGCCGCGGCAAGCGTCCGCGCTGGTTCAACGACGCGCTGAAGGCGGGCAAGAAGGAAAAGGACCTGGCGATCTGATCGCCGCGCTCCGCGTAAAAGAAAACGCCGGCCTTGCGCCGGCGTTTTCTTTTCCATTCGCGTCATTCGAAGTGCATCGTTTATGCAACATGGAACATCTGCAACGCGTCACCGCATCCGGCATTAACCCGGCGCACCCGGCAGGTTAATCGCGGCGGCTACAGCGAACGCCGCGGCGCCACCAGCAGGTCGCCGAACAGCAAGCCGGCCACCAGCGAAATCAGCAGGGTCACCAGCAATACGCCGGTATCGAAACCCAGCACCGTATCGCGCTCCAGCAGATACGACACGCTGCGGAAACTTACGCTGCCGGGCACCAGCAGGATAATCCCCGGCTCGCGCACGACCGCGCCCGGCCGGTGCGCAAAGCGCGCATAAACATTGGACAGCGCGCCCAGCAGAAAGCCACCGAGAAACACGCCGAACGGCGCCGCCGGCAGATGCCCCGCGACCAGGCCGCCCCAGCGCGTGGACGCATAGCCCACCACCACCGCACCCATCACCACCAGCCAGTCGCGCCGCGCCGCGCGGAACGCCATGGCGAAGGCGATCGCGGCCACCAGCAGCGCGGGCAGCTCGGTCCAGGCGGGCAGCGGCGGCAAGGAGAAGTCGCGCGGATAGATACCGACCGCGGCACACAGCTGCGCGCCGGCCACGGTGCCGAAGGTCAGCTTGAGCAAGGTGGCGAGCGCGCCGCCCATCCTGGCCATGCCGGCCACCAGATGCTGGCTGGAGATCTCGCGCACCGCGGTGGTCAGCGCCATGCCGGGCATCAGCATGATCAGGCCGGCCAGGATCACCGACTTGATCGCCAGCGGCACCACCAGCGCGCTGACCAGGATCGCGAACACCGTGCCGACCAGCGCGCAGATCGCCTCGCTCGCCACCGCCAGGCGCGGGCGCGTGGCCGACAGCACGCTGATGGTGCCGATCATCAGGCCGATCACCGCGGTGGTCAGCAGGTCGGCCCAGGAGCTGTGCAGCAGCAGCGCGACGATGCTGGCGGCGGCGAGGCCATAGCTGGCGATCACGCCGGCCTGCGCGCGGCGCGTATCCGGCCGGCCCAGTTCGCGCAGCAGGCGGAAGCCTTCGCGCAATTCGATCTGGCCGGCGATCACCTGGTCGGCGATCAGGTCGGCCTGGCACAGGCGCGCGAGATTCACGTCGCCCGGCGGCAAGCGCATCACCTGGGTCACCTGGGCCACGCCGTCGTCGCCCTGCGCCTGGTCGGAGAAGGAAATGATGATGGCGGTCGGGCTGGACCACACTTCCGCCGCCAGCCCCAGCCGCGCCGCCGAACCGGCGATGGCCATTTCCAGGCGCGGCGCCGAGGTGCCGTACTGGTGCAGGCGCCGCGCCAGCTCCACCAGGAAGGCGATGCGCGTGTTCAGCGCCGCGGTGGCGAAGTTCAGCGTGGGCGCGGCGAAGCCGGCGGGCGAGGAAGGCGGGAAGCTCATGCCCGCATTCTCACCCGGAAGGCGTCGGCTTGAATACGTTTGGCCGTCCGAATGGCGGCCTCACGCGGCCGGCTTCACCTGCAGCGTATTGCCCTCCACCGCCACCACTTCCACGGTGGCGCCGGCCGGCAGGTCCGGTCCGCTCACCAGCCACAGGCCGTCGCCCACGCGTGCCTTGCCGCGGCCGTTGACGATGGCCTCGGCCAGCACGTACTGCCGGCCGATGTTCTGCTCGCCGCGGCGGTTGAGCCGCGACTCGCTCTGGTCGGTGCGCCGCATGCGCGGGCGCACCTGGTACCAGTAGATCGCGCAGGACAGAAAGGCCAGCACCACGAAGGCGATCGCCTGCGCCAGCATCGGCAGCGGCGCCACCAGCACCAGCAGGCCGGTGGCCGCCGCGCCGATGCCGATCCACAGCAGGAAATAGCCCGGCAGCAGCACCTCGGCGCCGATCAGCACCAGGGCGACGATCCACCACAGGTAATGCGTTGCGATATCCGGAAACATGGCCAACCCCCTTCGACGATGCGGCGCTTCAGACCGGCGGCGGCGTGCGGCGCACCGTGTTCTTCTCCTGCTGCTGGCCCAGCGACTCCTTGGCCAGCTCCGCGATGCCGGCCAGCGAGCCGATGATGCCGGTGGCTTCGACCGGCAGCAGCAGCATCTTCTGGTTCGGCGAATGCGCCATCTCCTTCAGCGCCTCCACGTACTTGTTGGCGACGAAGTAGTTCAGCGCATTGACGTCGCCGTTGGCGATCGCGTTGGAAACCAGCGTGGTCGCCTGCGCCTCGGCCTCGGCCAGGCGGATGCGCGCCTCGGCTTCGCGGAACGCGGCTTCCTTTTTGCCTTCCGCGGAAAGGATCGCCGACTGCTTCTCGCCCTCGGCCTTGAGGATCGCCGACTGGCGCAGGCCCTCGGCCTCCAGGATCTGCGCGCGCTTCTCGCGCTCGGCCTTCATCTGGCGCGCCATCGAATCGACCAGGTCGCGCGGCGGCGCGATGTCCTTGATCTCGATGCGGTTGACCTTGACTCCCCACGGATGGGTGGCCTCGTCGACCACGCGCAGCAGCTGCGCGTTGATCGCATCGCGCTGGCTCAGCGATTCGTCCAGATCCATCGAGCCCAGCACCGTGCGGATATTGGTCATGATCAGCGCCAGCGCAGCCTGTTCCAGATTGGACACTTCATAGGCTGCCTTGGCCGCGTCCAGCACCTGGTAGAACACCACGCCGTCCACGCGCACCACCGCGTTATCTTTGGTGATGACGTCCTGCGAGGGCACGTCGAGCACCTGCTCCATCATGTTCACCTTGCGGCCGACGCTGTACATGATGGGAATCAGGAAATGCAGGCCCGGCGTGAGCGTATGCGTGTACTTGCCGAACTGCTCCACCGTCCATTCGTAGCCCTGCGGCACGATGCGTACCAGCTTGGCGATCATGATGACCGCAACCACCACGACCACCAGCGCTAAAAGCGAACCCATGGCCCAACCTCCTGTCCGTGACGATGGCGCGGAGTATAGGGGAGGTCCAGGCAGGGGGCGGTTACGTTATGACGTCACTATGCGCGCGGGCCTCAGGCCAGCTTCAACGGCAACAACAAACTAACGCGCAGCCCGCCTTGCTCGCGATTGGCGAGGGTGATGCGCCCGCCATGCGCCTCGACGATTTCGCGCGCCAGGGCCAGCCCCAGGCCGGTGCCGGAACGCTTGGTGGAATAGAACGGCAGCAGCGCCTGCGCCAGCACGGTCTCGCTCATGCCGGGGCCGCGGTCGGCCACTTCGATGCGCACGTCGCGGCCGATCACCGTCAGCGACACGCTGACGCCGTCTTCGGCACTGCCGGATTCGTGCGCGTTCTTCACCAGGTTGATCAGCACCTGCTCGATCTGCGCCGCATCGAACCAGCCTTCCTGCTCGGGCAGGCTGCCCTCGACGCGGAACTTGCAGTGCAGGGCCAGGCTGTCCAGGAACGGCCGCCACGGAATCGACACCGGCTGCGGCGCCGGCAGCTTGGCGAAATTGGCATAGCCGGCGATAAAGCCATGCAGGTGCCGCGCGCGCTCGCCGATGGTGGCGAACACGCCGGGCAGGCGTTCGGTCTGGCCGCGGCGCGCCAGCTCGGCGCCGGAATGCGCCAGCGAGGAAATCGGCGCCAGCGAGTTGTTCAACTCGTGGCTGATCACGCGGATCACGCGCTTCCACGTCGCCACTTCCTGTCGCGACAGCTCGCGCGTCATGCGGCGGAACAGCTGCAGCCGGTGCGGGCGCCCCTGCAGGCGGAAGCTGCGCTGCGACAGATGGAACGTTTCTTCGCTGCCATCCATCTCCACCGTCAGCAGCGCGTCCTCGCCGCCTTCCACCGCGCGGCGCAGCGCATCGGGCGCATCGGCCAGCAGCTCGAGGAAATCCAGCCCGTGCAGCGTGCGCCCTTCGTTGAACAGATGGCGCGCGGCGATATTGGCGTAGGTGACGCGGCCGATGCTGTCGGTCAGCACCAGCGCCACCGGCGTGTTCTGCACCACCGTGTCCAGCAGCAGTTCGCGCTGGGCCAGGTTCTGGCGCTGCTCGCGCAGGGTCTGGCCCAGCGCGTTGTGCATGCGGATCAGGTCGCCGAGTTCGTCATGGCGCCGCGCCGCGATGGAGAAACTGAAATCGCCGTCGCGATAGCTGGCCACCGCGCCTTCCAGCGCGCGCAGCAGGCGGTTGAGCGGATGCATCACCCGTCCCGCCAGCCAGATCGACAGCGGAATCGCCACGCCCGCGCTCACCGCCAGCCCGCCCCACACGCCCAGGTGCGAAGGCGGCTGCACGGTCACGCCGAGATCGTGCTTCATCCACTGCAGCAGCTGCGGCA
Organism: Dyella marensis; assembly: GCF_049532885.1. Lineage (NCBI taxonomy): Bacteria > Pseudomonadati > Pseudomonadota > Gammaproteobacteria > Lysobacterales > Rhodanobacteraceae > Dyella > Dyella marensis. The sequence goes on along the minus strand of NZ_CP064029.1, from coordinate 971,274 downwards.
GCGGCCATTGGGTAATGCCGATATACAACAGCGCGCCCGACACATAGGCCAGGCCCAGCAGCAGCGCCAGGCGGGTCTGCAGGGTGTCGAGGCGCCGCAGCACTCAGCGGCCCTGGCCGGAACCCAGCGACCGTTCCTGCTTGCAGGCGGCGTTGGCGGAATCGCAGACCGATTGCGGGCCGCGACTGTTGCGCTGCGACGACCCTTCGACCTTGAAGCGCGACTCGCCGGGCTTGTCGTCCTTGAAACGGAAGGCGCTCTGGCCATCGCGCGTACCGGCGGCCGGGCTGCTGCCATAGGCCACGCTGGACGGCGGCGCCGGCCGCTGCCAGCTGTCGCTCGCCTGTGGCGCGGATTGCGCGTGCGCCGCGAAGGTTGCCGCGATGAAGCCCAACATCATCCATCGACGCATGCTCGTTCCCCAGGAGGCTCAGGATCGCGGCATCTTGATATGCGGCGGGTGCGGCGGGCAACCATCTTTAGGCATGGCCACGCTTCTGCCCCCTCTCCCCTCCGGGGAGAGGGTTGGGGTGAGGGGCCGGGCGGAGCAGTGAGCAGAAGGTCGCGAAAACCAAAAGCTTCTGTTCTCTTCGTAGAAGTGCTGTCGCGAGCACCCGCCCCTCATCTGCCTGCCGGCATCTTCTCCCCGGAGGGGAGAAGAGCTTCGTCTTCAGGTGCCCTGAGTCGCCAGGCCATACCGCTCCATCCGCCGATACAGCGCCTGCCGCGACAGCCCCAGCGCCTGCGCCGCTCGGCTCACCACGCCGTCGGCCTTGTCCAGTGCCGCCTCCACCGCTTCGCGGCTGGGCTCGTCCAGATTGCGGTTGGCGGCCGGTGCGGCCTGCGGCAGGTTGAGCAGTTCGGGCTGGATGCGGCCGTCGGCCGCGAGCAGTGCGGCGCGCTCGATCGCATTCTTCAGCTCACGCACATTGCCCGGCCACGGATAGCCGAGCAGCGCCTCGCGCGCGGCATCGGTGAGTTCCGCGCGGCCGTCCAGGAAATGCTCGGCCAGCGGCAGGATGTCGTCGACACGATCGGCCAGCGCCGGCAGGTTCACCTCGATCACGTTGAGGCGGTAGTAGAGATCTTCGCGGAAGGTGCCGGCGCGGATCATCGCCTTCAGGTCCGCGTTGGTGGCGCTGAGCACGCGCACCTTCACCTGGCGCGTGCGGCCGGAGCCCAAGCGTTCGAACTGCCCGGTCTCCAGCACGCGCAGCAGCTTCACCTGGCCGGACAGCGGCAGGTTGCCGATCTCGTCCAGGAACAAGGTGCCGCCGTCGGCCAGCTCGAAACGGCCTTCGCGCGCCTTGTTGGCGCCGGTATAGGCGCCGGCCTCGGCGCCGAACAGCTCGGCCTCGATCAGCTCGCCCGGCAAGGCGCCGCAGTTGACCGCCACGAAGGCACCGCGCTTCACCGCCGAGTTGGCATGCACGATCGCCGCGATGCGCTCCTTGCCCGCGCCATTGGGGCCGGTGATCAGCACCGGCACTTCCGAGCGGGCCACCTGGCAGGCCAGTTCCAGCGTGCGCGCCATTGCCTCGGAGGAGAACACCAGGCCGGTGAGGTCGTAGCGGCGCTCCAGGTCCTCGCGGCGGCGGCGGCGCTCGTTGCGGGCGCGGTTCACCTCGCGGGTGGATTCCGACAGCTCCAGCAGGTTCTCCACCGTGGCCAGCAGCTTGGCATCGTCCCAGGGCTTGGCCAGGTAATCCGCGGCGCCGGCCTTGACCAGCTCCACCGCGGTTTCCAGGTGGGTCCAGGCGGTGAGCAGGATCACCGGCAGGTCGGTGTGGCGCTGGCGCAGGGCGCGGAACAGCGCGATGCCTTCCTCGCCGGAGGTGGTGTCCGCCGTGAAGTTCATGTCCTGGATGACCACGTCGATGCGTTCGCGCTCGAGCAGCTCCAGGCCCTGCTCCGGCGTCAGCGCGGTCAGCGGGCGGATTTCGTGCAGGGACAGCGCCAGCGAGAGCGCCTCCCCCACGGCGGGGTTGTCGTCGATGATCAGGACGGTACGCATGTGGCTCTTGGGCATGCCGGAACAGATGCATCCTGCCGGCAAAACGTTGTAATGACCATTGGCCTATTCAGCCGTCAAGGCGCCGCGGTGGGGTGGGCCGGCGCCTTGCCGGACTTCACCGCGGCGATCCAGGCGTCGGTGCGGGCCTCCAGCACGTCCAGCGGCAGCGCGCCGCCGCCCAGGATCTGGTCGTGGAAGGCGCGGATGTCGAAGCGCTCGCCCAGTTCCTTCCTGGCCCGCTCGCGCAGCTCCAGGATCTTCAGCTGGCCCATCTTGTAGCCCAGCGCCTGGCCCGGCCAGGTGATGTAGCGGTCGGTTTCGGCCTGGATGTCCGGCTCGTCCTGGCTGGAATGGGCGTGGAAGAAATCCACCATCTGCTGGCGCGTCCAGTGCTTGTAGTGCACGCCGGTATCCAGCACCAGGCGGTCGGCGCGCAGCAGTTCGTCGGACAGGCGGCCGTAGTCGGAGAGCGGGTCCTGGTAGAAGCCGATGTCCTTGCCCAGCCGCTCGGCGTACAGCGCCCAGCCTTCCACGTACGCGTTGTAGCCGGCCTGCTGGCGGAACGGCGGCAGCTTGGGCAGCGCCTGCGCGATCGAGATCTGCATGTGATGGCCGGGAATCGCCTCGTGATACGCGGTCGATTCGATGGTCAGCGTGGTGCGGTCGGCGAAGTCGCCGGTGTTCACGTAGACCTGGCCGGGACGCGAACCGTCCGGCGTGCCCTGGTGGTATTCGGCGCCGGGGGCTTCCTTCTCGCGGTACTGCTCCACCGCCATCACCTGCACCTTCGTCTTCGGCAGCAGGCCGAACAGCTTGGGCAGTTCCGGCTGCATCTGCGCGATAAAGCCGCGATAGCGGTTGAGGATGTCCTCGCGCGACGTCGGATGCAGCTTGGCGTCATGCTTCAGCGCCTCGCGGAAGCTGGCCAGGTCCTTATAGCCCTGCCCCTTGGCGATCGCCGTCATCTCCTCCTCGATGCGCTTCACCTCGGCCAGGCCGATCTCGTGGATGCGCTGCGGGGTCTCCCTGGTGGTGGTCATCTGCTCCACGTCGAAGCGGTAGATCGCCTCGCCATTGGCCAACTGCCACACGCCCGGCTCGGTGCGCCCGTGCGGTGCATAGTCCTTGGCCACGAACTCGCCGAGCTTGCGGTAGGCCGGGCGCACTTCGTTGTCGATGGCGGCGACGATGGCGTCGTGCAGGCGCTTCCGGTCGGCGGCGGATACCGTCTTGGGGAAATGCTTCAGCGGCTCGGCGAAGGAGTTTTCCTCACCCGCCGGCTTGGCGATGCTGTCGATCTGCCCGACCACTTTTTCCAGCAGATAGCGCGGCGGCATCATGCCGTCCTGCAAACCCCGGCGCGCCACCTCGGTCACCTGCGCCAGCACGCGCGGCACGGCGTGCAGGCGCGCGAGATAGTCCTCGTACTGCCTGGCGTTGTCGAACGGAATGGAGCTGACGAAGCCCGGCAGCTGCAGGTGCATGCCGTTCATCTGGTCCAGCGGCATCTCGTTGAGCTTCAGGTCGTAGCTCTGCAGCCCGTCGCGCAGCTGGCGCACCATCAGCTGCAGATTGAGCTTGTCCTCGTCGGAGAAGCCGGTGGTGTCGATCGCCTCGAAGCGCTTGAGGAAATCCGCATTGACCTTGCGCTCGGCCGCCTGGTGCGCCAGCGAGAGATCGCTCCAGCGATCGTTGTAGCGCAGGTCGCCCAGGATGGTGGCGAACTCCGGCGCGTTCTGCAGCGAGTGCTGCCACTGTTCGGCCAGCAGCTTGTTGAGCGCATCCACCCGGGCGGTAACGCTGGCGGGCGTGGCGGCGGCCACCGGCGCGGCCACGGTCACCGAGCCCAGCAGGCTCGCGCAGATCATCCAGGACACCAGCTTCATGCAAACCCCTCAGGCGGCAAAGCGATCCACGCACTGTAGCCGGTTGCGACCAGCGTGGCAGCTCTCGCCAGCCAGCTCACGCCGCGCTTATCGCGGGATAACCGCAAGTTCCGTCAGAGGCGGGGGACGGCCGCACGCTCCGCACAGTGCCGTACCGGCTGCCCGATGCGACGGCAAAGGTGCCCTTCCCGCCTCATGGTCCGGACAGTCCCGGCCTATGCCTGTCTGTTGGGGCCGATCCCATCGAGGCATCACCCTGATGACCAGACCCATCCCGATCTCCATGGCTGCACGGGCCGCCGGTGCGGCGGCCCTGCTGGCGGCCTCGCCTTGTTTTGCGTCGCTGCAGCCGGCGAAAGACGCGCCCTTGGCGCTGAAGTACACAGCATCCTGCCGTGTCCATGCCGACCTCAGCGAAGACTGCACCAGTACATCGCACTACGACATCCTGACCGCGGCGGGCCGGGACGCGCTCTCGCAGGTCAGCCTGCCCTCGTTGGACAACCAGACGATGTCCGGCCTCCAGGCCTATGTGATCAAGCGCAATGGCACGCGCGTCCGCCTGCCGGACAGCCAGATCGTCAGGAAATCCGGCACCGGCTCCGATCAGGGCATCGACAACAGCACGAACACGATCCTGCTGTTCCAGGGCCTGGAAGTAGGCGACGCCATCGAATACAGCACCAGGGACGTCAGCAAGGCATCGAAGGGCGCGGCCGATTTCTACCGAGCCATAAGCCTCCAGCCTGCGGCTCTGCGCTATGAGAGCTTCCATCTCCAATACAGCGCGGACAGGCCGATCATCTGGCGCGGCGAAGAACTGGAAGCCTTCAACGTAAAGCCTTCGGAAGACGGCAGGAAGGTCACCATCGACCTGGCCAAGCCGCGTTATTTCAACACCGTGAACGAAGACGGCTTCATCATGCGCAGGTTCCCGCGCATCGAGCTCGCCTTCAGCGACAAGCTCGATGATCACTACGGCAAGCTGGTCGGCATCTACAACAAGATCCTGTCCGCGCCGTTGCCGCCTCAGGCGGCCAAGGAGGTGGAGCGGCTCAAGCACAAGCCGCAACAGGAACAGGTCCAGTCCCTGATCCGGTTTCTCGGCACGCACTATCGCTACCTGGCCGATTACCGCCTCGACAGCCGCGGCCTCATACCGCTGGACCTGGCGCAGATAGAAAAGAACGGCTACGGCGACTGCAAGGACCTCGCGATGCTGCTGGCAGCCATGCTGCGCGGCCTGGACATGGCCGCGGAACCCGCCTTCGTGGTGCGGGGCGACTATGCGCCTGCCCTGCGGATACCCGGCATAGGCGCTCCCGATCATGCCATCGTGCGCGCGGTCGTCGACGGCAAGACCTGGTGGATCGATGCCACCCATCCGGTGCTGCTGCCCGGCTACACGCCGGCGGATCTGCAGGATCGCTGGGCCATCGTGGCCGGCAAAGACGGCAAGCCACGGCTGGATACCATCCCCCTCGCCGAAGCCGCCGTGGCGGAGGACACCACTCAGCAGAACCGCTTCCATCCCGACGGAACGTCGGACACGGATGCCAGCGGCCTGTTCGACGGCGCGAAGCTCCTCACGATGATGCTGCTCGAGCACAACCAGGGCGCGAATGCGCTCGACCGGGCTCTCTGCGCAGGCAATGAGGATTGCAGCGTGACACGGCCCGCCATGGATCAGATGAAGGCGCCCTACGCGGTGAAGATCCATTCCCCGGGACAACCCGCGTCCGCACGGCATGAAGGAAAGTACGCGGGCAACCTGGGCGACTACTTCAACCTCGACCTCGAAGAGCTGAAAAATTATCGCCGGACGGGTGGCATGGGCGACTTCAACATCGGTGTCCCCATGGTCCGCCAGATGTCGATCAAGATCAGCGGCATCGCACTCAGCCGGCCCATGAAGACCTGCCACGTGCGTTCCCGCTGGTTCGACTATGACGCCGAGGCCCGGCGGGAAGCCGACGGCATGCCGGCCTACCGGACTCGCTCCGTCGAAAAAGTGTCCTGGATCAGCCATGCCGAACTGGTGAGCGATGAATTCGGCAAATTCCTGAAGGAGGCCGAGGCTTGCTTCGAAGGCCTCACCTATTCCTACACCACCGCTCCCGCCGCATCGCGGGCCGGCAAATAGTCAATCCGAAGAGCCTGCCTCGCGCAGGCTCTTCGCTTTTTTCCTCAGCCCGACCGCGTCGCCACCACCGGCGGCACCGCCGCCGCGCGCAGGGCCGGGCCCAGCACCGCGATCTGGCCCAGTGTCCACAGCGCGGCTGCGCCGATCGGCAGGTAACGCAGCGGCAGGTGCGGCAGTTCGTAGAACTTCATCAGCGCCAGGTTGAGCCCGAAGGCCATGACCATGCCCAAGCCGATGCCGCCGCTGACGATCAGGAAGTTCTCGGTCTGGAAGTAGCGCAGGATGTCGCCGCGGGTGGCGCCGATCGCGCGGCGGATGCCGATCTGCTTGCGCCGCTGCTGCACCCAGAAACTGGCCAGGCCGACGATGCCCAGCGCGGTGACCAGCAGCAGGGCGACGATCACGCCGACCAGCATGAAGGCCATGATGCGGTCCTGCTGGAAGAACTGCGCGCGCAGGTCGCCTATGGTCTGCGAACCTTCCTGGTCGAGCACCGTGTCCGGCGCCACCTTGGCGACCAGCGCGCGCGCATCGCGCAGCACGCGGTCGATGTCCGCCGGCGGCGCCTTGATCAGATAGCTGCCGGCCAGGCTCGGCCCCGGCTGCGCCGGCACGAAGGCCGACCAGCCCGGCGCGCTGCGCCCGGCCCAGTCCGGCGCGGGCGTGGCCAGGTGGTCGACGATGCCGACCACGCGGTACGACCACTTGTCCACCCAGATCACCTTGCCCAGCGGATCGGCGCCCGGCCACAGGTGCTCGGCCAGTTCGCGCGCCATCAGCACCGGCGCGGAGCTGGGAAACACCCCGGTGAACGGCTGGTAGTCGTCCGCCTGCAGGGCGCGGCCGGCCACCAGCTTCAGGCCCATCGCCTCCGCGCTGCCGGGGCCGCCGAGGTACAGCTCGATCACGCCGCCGAACTGCTTGCCTTCCGGGTCGGTGGTGATGCCGACGCGGCCGCGGTGCTCGCCGAACGGAATCGAGTTGAGCACGCTGGCCGACTGCACGCCGGGAATCGTGCGCAGTCCGGCCAGCATGCGCGCGTTGACGTCGCTGGCCTGCTTCTCGTCGAAGCCGCTGATCTGCAGCGTGGCCAATGACGCCTCTTCCACGCCGCTGTTCACCCGCATCGCGTCCATGCGGTTGGCGATCAGGAAGCAGGCGTTGCACAGCACCGCGCAGGCCAGCGCGATCTCCAGCGCGATCAGCAAGGTGGCGAGGCGGTGCTTGCGCAGCGCGGCCAGGATGGGTTGGATCTCCATGCGCACCTCAGAGCGTCTTCAGTTGGAGGCCGGGCGCCACCCGGCTCGCCCGCAGCGCCGGCAGGAGGCCGGCCAGCAGGCTGGTGGCGATCGCCAGCGCGAAGGTCAGCGCGAACATGCGCGCATCCAGATGCACCATGTCGGCGAACGCCACCGGCTGCCGCCGCACCAGGCTCAGGCCCAGCAAGGTGAGCAAGAGGCCGCCCAGGCCGCCGATCAGGCCGATCATCCCGGCCTCCACCAGGCACTGCTGGAAGATCGCGCCGCGGCTCGCGCCCAGCGCGCGGCGCACGCCGATCTCGCCGCCGCGGCGCAGGAACTTCGCCAGCAGCAGGCCGATGGTGTTGAACAGGCAGATCGCCAGGAAGCCGAACGCCAGCCAGGCCTGCAGGCGCACGTCGCTGGGCACCACGCCCTGGTAATCCAGCCATTCGACCAGGTTGCGCAGCCGCGTGTTCTGCGGCCGGGCGATGCGCCCCAGCGCCTGCTGCTGGGCCGCGTAACCGTCGAGGAAACGGCGGAACGAGGCGACCTTGGCGGGGCTGTCCAGCTGCACCCACACGGCCAGCCACACGCAGGGCGCGTTCTGCAGATGCCCCGGCGATGGCGGCAGCTGCCAGCAGCTGTACTGGTAGAAGTTGCCGTCGTTGATCTCCAGCGCGCTGCTGAAGGGAGTGAACACGTCCTGCGGCCTGCCGTAGTAGTCCGCGGTCTTGCCGCCGGAGAAGCGCCCGCCGGCGATGTTGTAGAAGCGCGGCGACGGCCGCCACGGCGCCAGCACGCCGACGATGCGCACGTCGGTCTCGCGCAGGCGCAAGGTGCGCCCGACGCTGTTGGCGCCGCCGAACAGCTTGTCGTTGAGATCGCTGGAGATGATCGCCACCCGCGAGCGCGCCGCGTCGTCCTCCGCGCGCCAGGGGCCGCCGTAGCGGAACGGCACGTCGAACATGGCGAAGAAATCCGCGGTGGTCGACAGCATCGACGGCATCAGCGGCGGCAAGGTGGTGTCGGGCGCGCGCAGTTTCACCGGGCTGTCCACGATGATGGTCTGGCGGTCGGCCTGGTGGGCGCTCCACAGGTCCATGGCCGACTGGTAGGTCATCACGTCCATCGGCTCGGTCTGTTTTTCCGGCAGCGGGTTGTCGTCCACCTGCGCGTAGAACAGCTTGTCGCTGCGCCCCGGCAGCGGATCGCCGGACAGCAGGTGCATCACCGTCAGCGTGGTCATGCTGGCGCCGATGCCGACGGCGATCGCCAGCACCATCAGCGCGGTCAGCACCTTGTTGCGCTTGAGGCTGCGCAGGGCAAGGTCGAGGTAGTAAGCGAACATCCTTCTCTCCTGGAAAGCGTCAGACCGAACGCGTCGCCACCACCGGCGGCACCGCCGCGGCGCGCATCGCCGGCCCCAGCACCGCGGCCTGCCCGATCAGCCACAGCGCCAGCGCGCCGATGGGGAAATACACCGCCGGCAGCCGCGGCAATTCGTAATGCACCATCAGGAACAGGTTGATGCCGTAGGCCAGCACCATGCCCAGCGCAATGCCGATCGTGGCGAGCAGGAAGTTCTCGGTCTGGAAGTAGCGCAGGATGTGCCCGCGCGTGGCGCCCAGCGCGCGGCGCACGCCGATCTGCCGGCGCCGCTGCGCCACCCAGAAGCTGCCCAGGCCGACGATGCCCAGCGCGGTCACCACCAGCAGCGCCACGCACACGCCGATCAGCAGGCCGGTCATCGAGCGGTCGCCGTCGAAGAAGCGCTGGCGCACTTCGTCCCAGGTGCGCTTCTGCCAGAAGATGCGGTGCGGGTTGTTTTTCTTCATCGCCGCGATCGCCGCGGCCAGCACGCGTTCGCGTTCGCCCGGCGCGGTGCGGATCAGGTATTGGTTATCTTCCACCTGCATCGGCACCATCATGCTGTACTGCGCCTCGGCGTCGTTCCAGATCGACGGGCGCACCAGGTGCTTCACCACGCCGACGATCTGCAGCGGCACTTCCGAACCCAGCCAGATCGTCTTGCCCAGCGCCGGCTGCCCCGGGAACAGACGCTGCGCCATCGGCTCGGTGATCACCACCAGGCGCGGCAGGCCTTCGAGCTTGCCTTCCTTGAAGGCCTTGGAGGCGTCCTTGATGCTGACGTAGTCCTCCGGCTGCAGCAGACGTCCGGCCACCAGCTGCACGCCGAGGGTCTGGCCGATGTTCTCGCCGAAATAATTGGTGGCGTTGAGCGTGGGCTTGTTCTGCTTGGGGTCCAGCTTGATGCCGCTGTTGTTGGACGAACGGCCGAACGGAATCTGGTTGACCGAAGCCACCTCGGTCACGCCGGGAATCGCGCGCAGCGCGGCCAGGTCGGTGAGCGTGCGCGCGTGTTCGTCGGGCTTGGCGCCGATCTCGGCCAGGGCGACCTGGATCAGCTCGTGCTCGGCCACGCCGCTGGGCATGTGGATGCGCTCGATGCGCTGGCTGACCAGGAACACTGCGTTGCACACGATGGCGCAGGTCAGCGCGATCTCCAGCACCACCAGCAAGGCCGTGGTCTTGTGCCGGCGCAGGGTCGACAGAATGGGGCGGATGGCCATGGCGTCTCCTTACTGGCTCTTCAGTTGCAGGGCGGGCGCGACCTGGCAGGCGCGCAGCGCGGGCAGCAGGCCCGCAGCGACGCTGGAGCCGACGGCAAGCGCAAAGGTTGCCCCGAGCATGGCCAGGTCCAGCCGGGCCAGCGAGGCGTAGTCCGCCGGCTGCTGGCGCACCAGCCACAGGCCGAGGAAGGCCAGCACCAGTCCGCACACGCCGCCGGCCAGGCCGACCACGCCGGCTTCGATCAGCAACTGCTTGAAGATCTCGCGCTTGGACGCGCCCAGCGCGCGGCGCACGCCGAGCTCGCCGGCGCGGCGCAGGAACTTGGCCAGCATCAGGCCCACCGTATTGACCAGGCACACCACGAGAAAGCCGATCGCCAGCCAGCTCTGCAGGCGCACGTCGCTGGGCACCACTTTCTCCTGGTCCAGCCATTCCATGACGTTGCGCAGGCGCACGTTCACCGGGCGCTGGAAGCGGCCCAGGGTCTTCTGCTCGCGCGAGTAGTTCTCCAGGAAGGCCTTGTACGCCGGCGCGTCGGCGGCGCTGGCCAGCTCCACCCAGAACTGCATCCACACGCAGGTGGCGTTTTCCATGTGGTCGCCGTCGTTGCCGCCGCCGCGGCCCCAGCAGTCGGTGCTGCCGTTGCGCGGCAAGGTGAGGTCGCGCGAGGTGGACAGTGGCACGAACACTTCTTCCGACTCGGTGTAGTTGCCCACGTTGAGGTCGTAGAAGTGCGGATTCGGGCGCCAGTCGTCGAGCACGCCGACCACGCGGAACGGCGTGTCCTTCAGGCGCACCACCTGGCCGCGGCTGTCCTTGCCGCCGAACAGTTTCTCGTTGAGCTTGCGCGTGATCACCGCCACGCGCGCCTTGCTGTCGTCGTCGGCTTCGTTCCAGCCCTGGCCGTACAGGAAGGGCGCGTCGAACATGGCGAAGAAATCGGCGGTGGTGTAGCGCGAGTCGCTGAAGAACGGCTCCACGTCGGCCTGCGCCGGCTGCACCGGCACGGCACCGCCGGTCATCAGGGCCTGGCGCCTGGCGCGCTTGGCCTTGAGCAGGTTCATGCCGTCCACCCAGGTGAGCTGCTCGGGCGGCTCCTCGCCTTCGCGGTAGCCGTCCATGTCCTGCGGGTCGAGCTGCGGATAGAACAGCCGCGCGCTCTTGGACGGAATCGGATCGCCCGACAGCACGTGCAGCACGGTCAGCGTGGTCATGCAGGCGCCGATGCCCAGCGCGATGGCGACCACCATCAGCGCGGTAAGCACCTTGTTGCGCCGGAGGCTGCGCAGCGCCAGCTCCAGGTAATACGTGAACATGCCCTCTCCCCTTTGCTTCCCTTAAGGCACCGCGCGCTCAGACCGAGCGCGTGGCCTCCACCGGCGATACCTTGGACGCGCGGATCGCCGGCGCCAGTACCGCCCCTTGTCCCAGCAACAGCAGCAGCAGCACGCCCGCCAGCACGTAGAACAGCGACAGGCGGTGCATCTCGAAACGCGTGACCAGCCACAGGTTCATGGCGATCGCCAGCAGCGCGCCGGCGACGGCGCCACCCACGCTGATCAGCAGGTTCTCGGTCATGAAATAACCGAGGATGTCGCCGCGCGTGGCGCCCAGCGCGCGGCGCACGCCGATCTGCCGGCGCCGCTGCCCCACCCAGAAGCTGGTGAGGCCGACGATGCCGGCGGCGGTGATGGCCAGCAGCACCAGGCTGATGATGCCCATCAGCACGGCCATGCCGCGGTCGCTTTCATAGGCGGCCGAGCGCACCTCGGCGAAACTCAGGATGCCCTCGCGCTCGTCCCACACGCGGCGCGGATTGTCCGCGAACAAGGCCTTGCGCGCGGCCCGCATGGCCGGCTCCAGCTGGCCGGGCTGGGTGCGCACGATATAGAACGCGCCTTCGGCGATCGCCATGCGGCGCGGCACGATCACCGAGCGGTAGGCGAAGTTCGAGGCCCAGCGCGCCACGCTCTGCGCCTGCAGCAGGTCGACCACGCCGACGATGGTGGCGGGACCGCCGACCAGATACACCGTCTTGCCCAGCGCGCTTCCATTCGGAAACAGTTTGTCGGCCAGCGCGCGGGTCACCATGATCACCGGCGGCGCCAGGCGGTCGCGCGTGCTCATGGGTTGGATCTCGTCGGCGCGGAAGTTGCGGCCGGCGGTCAGCTTCAGGCCGAGCGTGTCGAGGAAGCGTTCGTCCGCGAAGTAGATCGTCGCATCCGAGGTGTCCTCGATCTGCTCGGCGCTGAGCCGCACGCCATCGTCCCAGCCGCCGCCGCGCAGCGGATAGGAGTTGCTGGTGGTGGCGTCCTGCACGCCCGGCACCCGGCGCAGCACGTCGAGATCGGTGCGCAGTTTCGCGTCCGCCTCGGCGCTGGTGACCTTGCCGACCCACTCGTTCTGGATCACGAAGATGTTCGGCTCGTCGATGCCGGTGGGTTCGGACAGATGCGCGACGCGCTGCTGGATGATGAAGAGCGCGTTGCACACGATCGCCAGGGTCAGCGCGATCTGCATCGCGATGAGAATGGTGCCGGCCTTGTGCTGGCGCAACGCGGCGAGAATGGGCTTGATTTCCATGGCCTGGTCTCTCCGCCTCAGTTGGACTTCAGCTGCCAGGCGGGCTGCACCTGCGCCGCCCGCCAGGTCGGATAGAACGCGGCCAGCACCGTCGCGGCGATCGCCACCAGCAGGGCGAGCGACACCAGCGACACGTCCAGCCGCGCCAGGTGGGCGATCTCCGGCGCGAAGACCAGGCCCACGCCCAGCATGCCCACGCCGGTGAGCACCACGCCGAGCAGGCCGCCGGCGAGGCCGACCATGCCGGCCTCGGCGAGGAACTGCCGATAGATGTCCCCGCGCGAAGCACCCAGCGCGCGGCGCACGCCGATCTCCGACGAACGGCGCATGAACTTCGCCAGCAGCAGGCCAATGGTGTTGACCAGGCAGATCACGAAGAAGCCCACCGCCACCACCAGCGCGATGCGGCTTTCCGGCGGCACCGCATGCTTGTACCCGAGCCAGCTGGGCACATCGCGCAGGCGCACGTTCGGCGCCCAGTTGAAGCGTCCGGCGCGGCGCTGGTCGTCCGCATACGAGGTCAGGAACTGCCGGTAGCGCGCCACGTCGGCCGCGCCGTCGAGCTCGACCCAGGGACTGATCCAGACGCACTGGCCGTGCAGCCAGCCTTCGCGGTCGTCGCCGCGCTTGCCGCCACCGCCGCAGTTGTTGTTGCCGGCGGTCTCGATCTTCAGGTCCATCGCGCGGTTGAACGGAACGTAGACCTGCGACGGCTCGGAATAGGCATTGCCGCTGAACATGTCGAAGAAGCGCGGCTTGGGATCCCACTGATCGGCGACGCCTACGATGCGGTACTGCTGGTCGTCCAGCACGATCTCCCTGCCCACGCTGTTGGCGCCGCCGAACAGCTTCTGGTTGAGGCTGCGGCTGATCACGATCACCGGGGCATGCGCTTCGTCGTCCGCGGCGCTCCACCCCGAGCCGTACTGGAACGGAACGTCGAACATCGGGAAGAAATCGCCCGTGGCCGCATAGCCCGGCACCTTGAACGGCGCCTTCTGCGCGTCCTCCGGCATCACCGACAGGCGCACCGCGAACAGCACCGTCTGCCGCTTCGCCTGGTGCGCCTTCATCAGCGCCACGGCGTCGGTGTAGTTGAGCGCATCCGGCGGCTCGCCGGCGTTGTTGTACTGCGGCCCGCGGTTGTCGATCATCGGCACGAACAGCCGCGAGGATTTCTGCGGGATCGGATCGCCCGACACGGCGCGGAACACCGCGTAGGTGATCATCGACGCCGCCACGCCGAAGCCGATCGCCATCACCATCAGTGCGGTCAGCACCGGGTTCTTGCGCAGGCTGCGCGCGCCGAGCCGCAGGTTGTGGGCAAACATTCCGCTCATGATTCTCTCTGCAGGGGAAGCTTCAGGGTCCACGCGCTCACACGGAGCGCGTGGCCTCCACCGGCGGCACCTTGGCCGCGCGCATCGCCGGCGCCAGCACCGCGGCCTGGCCGAGCAGCAGCAGGGCCACCACGCCGACCACCACGTAGAGCATCGACAGGCGCGCCATCTCGAACTGCGAGACCATCCACAGGTTCATGCCGATCGCCAGGCCCACGCCGATCACCACGCCGGCCACGCCGATCATCAGGTTCTCGGTGAGGAAGTAGCTGAGGATGTCGCGCTTGGTCGCGCCCAGCGCGCGGCGCACGCCGATCTGCTTGCGGCGCTGGCCGACCCAGAAGCTGGTCAGGCCGACGATGCCGGCGGCGGTGATGGCCAGCAGGATCACGCAGATCACGCCCATCAGGATCGCCATGCCGCGGTCGTTCTTGTAGGCATCGCCGCGCACCTGGTCGTAGGTGCGCACGGCGCGCTCGCCGGAGATCACGCGCATGCGGCTGGTCTTGAGCAAGGTGGCCGGCGCGCTCTTCACCACGTCGGCCAGCTGGCCCGGCTTGGCGCGGATCAGGTAGATGGTGTAGTTGCTGGTCAGCTGCACCGGCAGCAGCATGGCGTTGTCGTTGAAGTTGTCGGACCAGGTACCGTTCCACGGCACCTGCAGGCGCGCCACGATGCCGATGATGGTGCTGGGCGGGATGTCCTTGCCGCCGAGATACAGCTGCTTGCCCAGCGCATCGCCCTTCGGATACAGCTTGTCGGCCAGCGCCTTGGTGATGATCACCTGCGGCGTGGACTTGATGTCCTTCGGGTCGGCGGTGATCACTTCGTCCGCGGTGAAGTTGCGGCCGGCGATCAGCTGCGCGCCGTAGGTGGCCAGCGCATGTTCGTCGACGAAGTACAGCGTGGTCTGCGCCGCCGACTTGCCTTCGTTCTTCGGCGCCAGGTTCACTCCGGTGGACCAGCCGCCGCCGCGCAGCGGGAACGAGTTGGTGGCGAAGGCATCCTGCACGCCGGGGGTCTGGCGCAGCGCCTGCACGTCGGCCTTGATCAGCGGCGCGGTGTCCTTGCCGTCCACCGAGACCCAGCGGTTCTGGATCGCCAGCACGTTGTTCTCGTCCATGCCGGTAGGCCGCGAGATGCGGTCCACGCGCTGCTGGATGATGAACAGCGCGTTGCACACGATGGCCAGGGTGAGCGCGATCTGCATCGCGATCAGCAAGGTGCCGGCCTTGTGCCGCTTCAGGGCGGCGAGAATGGGCTTGATCTGCAGCATGGTCGTCGCCTTGGGTCAATTGGGCTTGGATTAATTGGACTTGAGCTGCCACGCCGGCTGCACCTGAGCGGCGCGCCAGGTCGGATAGAACGCCGCGATCACCGTGGCCAGGATCGCCACCAGCATGGTCAGCAGCACCAGCGGGAAATCGAGCTTGGCCAGGCGCGCCACCTGCGGGTCGAAGATCAGCGAGATGCCGTACACGCCGACGCCGGTGAGCAGCAGGCCGAGCACGCCGCCGGCCAGGCCGACCGCGCCCGCTTCCATCAGGAACTGCGTGTAGATCTCCTTGCGCGAGGCGCCCAGGGCGCGGCGCACGCCGATCTCGGAGGAGCGGCGCAGGAATTTCGCCAGCAGCAGGCCGATGGTGTTGACCAGGCAGATCACCAGGAAGCCCAGCGCGACCAGCAGCGAGATCTTCGCCTCCGGCGGCACCACCTTCTGGTAGTCCAGCCACTCCACCACGTTGCGCAGGCGGGTGTTCGGCGCCCACTTGAAGCGGCCGGCGCGCTGCTGCTCGGCGCAGTAGCCGTTGAGATAGTTGCGGTAGGCATCGGCCTCGGCCTTGGTCGGCAGTTCCGCCCAGAAGCCCAGCCAGATGCATTCGGAATGCAGCCAGTTGTCCCAGCCGGTGCCGGGGTCCTTGTTGCAGTTGTTGTTGCCGTTGGTGCTGACCTTCAGCTCGATCATGCGGGTGAACGGCACGAACAGCTGGGTCGGGTCGTCGAAGCCGCCGGTGTTCACTGCGTCGAAGAACAGCGGCTGTGGATCCCAGTGATCCATCACGCCGACGATGCGGTAAGCGCGGCCGTCGAGGTTGATCTCGCGGCCGACGCTGTTCTCGCCGCGGAACAGCTTCTCGTTGAGCTGCTGGCCGATCACCGCGACCTGCGCGTGCGCGTCGTCGTCGGCCTGGGTCCAGCCGCGGCCGTACTTGAACGGGATGTCGAACATCGGGAACGCGTCGGCGTACACGCCGTAGGTGTTCTCGCGGAACGGCAGCTGGCTGGCGTCGGCCGGCACGATGGACAGGCCGGCCGGGTACAGCGCGGTCTGGCGCGCGGCCTTGCGGTCGCGCATCAGGCCGATGGCGTCGGTGTAGCTCATCGCCCGCGGCGGTTCGCCCTGGTTCTGCTGCGCGTCTTCCGGACCCCAGTTGTCGATCTGCGGCACGTAGAGCTGCGAGGACTTGTGCGGAATGGGGTTGTTGGAGGTGGCGCGGAACACCGAGTAGGTGGTCATCGACGCCGCCACGCCGAAACCGATCGCCATCACCATCAGCGCGGTGAGCAACGGGTTCTTGCGGAGACTGCGCAGGCCGAGCTGGAAGTAGTAGGCGAACATGGAGGCGTCCGATGAGTGATGCAGTGTCCGGGTTCCGATCCCTTCTCCCCTCCGGGGAGAAGGTGCCGGCAGGCGGATGAGGGGCGGGGCTTGCGGGAAAGGCTCTACAAAGCGCGACCTGCTTCAGGTCGATCCTTCACCGCTCCGCCCGTCCCCTCACCCCAACCCCTCTCCCCGGAGGGGAGAGGGGCTTCAAAAGCTTTACGCCGGCGCGCCAGCGCGCGACTGGTGCTGGTGGAAGCGCGGGTCTTCCGCCAGATCCACCACCTGGCCGTCGATCACGTGCACGTTGCGCTGAGCGCGGGTGGCCAGTTCCGGATCGTGGGTGACCATCACGATGGTGGCGCCCTCGCGGTGGATCTCTTCCAGCAGCTCCATCACGCCGCGGGCCATCTGCGTATCGAGGTTGCCGGTCGGTTCGTCGGCGAGCAGCAGGCGCGGCGAGCCGGCCAGCGCGCGCGCGATCGCCACGCGCTGCTGCTGGCCGCCGGACAGTTCGGCCGGGTAGTGCTTGGCGCGCGAAGCCAGGCCCACGCGCTCCAGCGCGTCCATGATGCGCTGCTTGCGTTCCGGCGCCTTCATGCCGCGATAGCGCAGCGGCACTTCGACGTTGTCGAACACGTTGAGGTCGGGGATCAGGTTGAAGGCCTGGAAGATGAAGCCGATCTTCTCGTTGCGGATCTTGGAGCGCGCGTTGTCGTTGAGGTTGCTCACCTCCACGCCGTCCAGGTGGTACTCGCCGCCGGTGAAGGTTTCCAGCAGGCCCGCGATGGTGAGGAAGGTGGTCTTGCCGGAACCGGACGGGCCGGTCACCGCGACGAACTCGCCTTCCTTCACGTCGATGTTGAAGTCGCGCAGCGCGTAGGTCTCCACCACTTCGGTGCGGTAGACCTTGGACAGGTGGGTCATCTTGAGCATGGAATGGCTCCTTCGGGCCAGGGAATAGGGAACAGGGAACAGAGAATCGGTGTGGACGTCGCGGTGAGCTTTGGGCTCTTCACTATTTCCTATTCCCGATTCCCGATTCCCTCGCAATCAGCGGCTGATGGCGACGCGCGCCGCGTTCTTGAAGCTGTCGGTACCTGAGATCACGATGCGGTCGCCTTCCTTCAGGCCGTCCAGGATCTCCACCTTGTCGATGCTGCTGGCGCCGACGCGGATCGGGTGCTTCTCGGCGATGCCGTCGTGCACGATGTAGGCGTAGGCGCCGCCGGATTCGTCGACGAAGGAGCCGCGCTGCACGGCCAGCACGTTGTCGCGGCGGTCCAGCAGGATGCGCACGGACAGGCGCTGGTTCTGGCGCAGCTGCTTGGGCGTGTCGCCGTCGAAGCGCAGGCGGGCGGCCACTTCGCCGTTCACCACTTCGGGCGAAATGGCGCTGACCAGGCCCTTCCAGGTATTGCCGTTGCCGCTGATCTCGCCGCCCATGCCGATGCCGAGGTCGCGGGCGAAGCTTTCCGGCACCTTCATTTCCACTTCCAGCCTGCTCAGGTCGATCACGCTGAGCAGCTGCGCGTCCTTGGCCACGGTGGCGCGTTCGGCGATGAACAGCTGGCCGACCTGGCCGTCCACCGGCGACTTCACGTTGAGTTCGTCGACCTGGCGCTGCAGGTCCTTCACCAGCAGCACCTGGCGGTCGTGGGCGAGCTTCTTGGACTTGATGTCGAAGTCCAGGCTGGCGCCATCGTTGGCGAGGTCGGCCTTGGCGTGCTCGACGGTGATGCGCGCCTTCTCGACGTCGTCCTTGGCCTTGTCCACGTTCATGCTGGGCACCGCGCCCTGCGAGAACGCCTTCTGGTAGCGCTGCAGGTCGCGCTGCGCGCTGGTCTGGTCGATCTGCGCGTTGTCGAACGCTTTCTGGAGTTCGCCGCGCTTCTTCTTGGCGTCGATCTGCGAACGCAGGAAGTCGACTTCCATCGCGTCGGCCGCGCTCTGTTCCTGCGCCAGCTTGTTGGTGAGTTCGGGGCTGACGATGGTGGCCAGCACCTGGCCCTGCTTCACCACGTCGCCGGCGTGCACCTTCAAGGTGACCGCGCCGCCGGAAGTGGCGTACAGCGTCGGGCTGACCGCCGCCACCACCTTGCCCTCGGCGGCGATGTCGCGCACGAACAGCCCGCGCTCGACCGTGCCGAAGGCAAGGCGCGAGCCGCTGACCGAGGCGTCGGCGGAAAACAGGCGGCTGGCCTGCGGCAGCACCAGGGCCAGCACGGCCACGGCGGCCACGCCGGCACCGATGAAGACGAGCCGGCGCTTGCGGCTGGGCTTGACCTCGACCAGGCGGTCTTGAGCGGAGGTATCGCGAATCATGATCGGTCCTAAGGCCACGGACATGAGTGGCCCCTGGACCTGTATCAGCAAGCGCTATGCCAACCGCTCAGGCGATCGATTCGGTTTGTTTATCAGGTAGTTGGAGGAGCCGTCCGCAGAAGACAGGCTGTCCGCGGACAGATCGACGGACAGGCGGACAAGTGTCCGGACGCCGCGGACGGACGAACCTACAGCGCCTCGGCGCGCAGCACTTCCTGGGCGATGTCGCGGCCGAGCGCGGAGAGTTGCGC
This sequence comes from Dyella marensis, assembly GCF_049532885.1. Classification (NCBI taxonomy): domain Bacteria; kingdom Pseudomonadati; phylum Pseudomonadota; class Gammaproteobacteria; order Lysobacterales; family Rhodanobacteraceae; genus Dyella; species Dyella marensis. The sequence goes on along the minus strand of NZ_CP064029.1, from coordinate 952,297 downwards.
GGCGTCCCTGCCGCCCAGCACGTCCATATTGCCCAGGCGCCGCTGCGTGAAATGCAGCAGGCGCGCGCCCGCGGCGCGGAACGGCCGCTGCACGCGGCGGAACGCGGGGGCGCCGGCCGGCACGGCGGCGGACAGCAGCACGTCCCAGGCCAGGTAGTCGGTATCCGGCAGCAGATGCAGGCGAGCGCGCAGGCGGCCGGCGGCGTCCACGCATTCCAGCCATTCGCGCGGGCCGTCGGCGCCGATCACGCAGGAGGCGAGCAGCCATTGGGTATGCAGCAGCGGGGCGAGGTCTTCGCCTTCGGCCAGCCAGCCGCGCGCGGGGTGGTCGGGCGAGGCATCGCCGCGCATCGGCAGATACAGCACGGTGCCGAGCAATGGCAGGCGCGCGGCCAGCGCGGCGGGGGCCACGCGCAGCCAGCGCGGCGGGCAGGACGGCGCCTGCGAATGCGGACAGACCGCGGCAAGGGTATGGGCCAGCCAGCCGAACATGGCGCGCTCCTGGAAAGAGGAGACCCGGCTGGCGCGCTGCGGGGAGGGCAACGCGGCGCTGGCGATAGGCCTGAAGGGAAAACCGGCGAGGCGCCGGACGTGCGGGCTTACTTGGTGAGGATCAGCTTGTCGTTGCGGGTGAGCCGCAGGTGGTACTCGCTGCCCTGGTGGGTGATCACCAGTTCGCGCTCGCCGGCCAGCAGGTTCTGGCTGGAGATGCGGCGTGCGCCGGGTTCCGGCGTCACCGCCTGGGGCTTCAGGCGCAGCAAGCCGAGCGGGCGCGACAGCAGGTCGGCGGGGGTGGGCAGTACGGCGGTGGTGGACATGGGCAGGCTCCGCGTTGGTCAGAGGCGGAGTTGATGATAATCGTTCTCATTTACCTGTCAACGGCCGAAGTGTGAATCCGGCCGGGGCAGAACGCCGCGCCCTGCCCCGCGCCGCTCAGGCCACCGCCTGCTCGATCCGCGCCAGCACATCCGGCGTCAGCCGCGGCAGCAGGCGCAGCACGTCGAGGTTGTGTTCCAGCTGTTCCAGTCGGCTGGCGCCCAGCATCACCGTGGACACGTGCGGATTGACCAGGCACCAGCCGATCGCGAGCTGCGCCTGGCTCACGCCGAGCTCGGTGGCGATCGGCGCCAGCCGCCGCACCTTGGCGATGCGCTCGCCGCCCTGCTCCAGCACCGCCTGGCGCAGCCATTCGTAGCCGGGCTGGGCCAGGCGCGCGTCGTTCGGCACGCCATCGTTGTACTTGCCGGTGAGCAGGCCCGAGGCCAGCGGCGACCAGATCGTGGTGCCCATGCCGAAGTCGCGGTACAGCGGCGCGTATTCCTGCTCCACCCGCTCGCGGTGCAGCAGGTTGTATTCGGGCTGCTCCATCGTGGGTGCATACATGTGGTTCTCGCGCGCCACGCGGTGCGCCTCGGCGATCAGCGCGGCCGGCCATTCGCTGGTGCCCCAGTAGAGCACCTTGCCCTGGCGCACCAGGGTGTCCATCGCGGCGACGGTTTCCTCCACCGGCGTATCCGGATCGGGGCGATGGCAGAAGTACAGGTCCAGGTGATCCACGCGCAGCCGCTGCAGCGCCTGGTGGCAGGCTTCGAGCACGTGCTTGCGCGACAGCCCGCGCTGGGTCGGCGCGGGATTCGCCCGCGCGCCGAAGAACACCTTGCTCGACACGCAATAGCTGTCGCGCGGAAAGCGCAGATCCGCCAGCACGTCGCCCATCAGCGTCTCCGCCACACCGTGGTTGTACACCTCGGCGTTGTCGAAGAAATTCACGCCGTGGTCGTGCGCCATCGCCAGCATGTCGCGCGCCAGCGAACGCCCCACCTGCTGGCCGAAGGTGACCCAGGCGCCGAAGGACAAGGCCGACAGCTGCAGGCCGCTTTTGCCGAGACGACGGTATTGCATGGGGAAGCTCCTTGGGGGGAAAGCGAACCGCGCGAGCATGCCAACTCGCCCGTGCAGCGTCCAACCGGCCTATTGACAGCGGAATTGTTTCGTTCCTACTGTACTAGTACACACAGTACAGTCAGGAGCCACCGATGGCCCGCCAGCAAGCCTTGATGATCGACATCGCCACCGGCGACGTGCGCCCCATCAGCAAGCAGATCGTCGACGCCGTGCGCCTGAAAGTGGCCACCGGCGAACTCACCCCCGGCTGGCAGCTGCCCAGCGTGCGCGGCCTGGCGCAGCAGCTCACCATCAATCCCAACACGGTGGCCAAGGCCTACGCCGAGCTCACCGCCGAAGGCTGGCTGGAATCGCGCCCCGGCCTGGGCCTGTTCGTGGCCACGCCGCGCCAGCGGCTGAGCCCGCGCGAACGCGAGCGCCGCCTCGACGACGCCATCCAGCGTTTCGTGCACGACGTGGTCTCGCTCGACTACCCCGCCGACACCGTGCTGGCGCGGCTGGGCGACGAACTGCGCGCGCTCGCCACGCGCAAGAGCGCCTGAGGCCCCGCCATGAGCGACTACGTCATCGAAACCGAGCAGCTCAGCCGCAGCTTCGGCCGCAAGCGCGCGCTCAACGCCTTGAGCCTGCGCGTGCCGCGCGGACGCATCCACGCCATCGTCGGCGCCAATGGCGCCGGCAAGTCCACGCTGTTCCGCGTACTGCTGGGCTTCCTGCCGCCCAGCGACGGCGCCTCGCGCGTGCTCGGCCGCGACAGCCAGGCGCTGACGCCCGAACACCGCGGCCGCATCGGCTTCGTCAACGAAGAACACACCCTGCCCGGCTGGATGAGCGCCGAAGCGGTCACCGCCATGCAACGACGCCACTACCCGCGCTGGAACGAAGCGATGTACCGCCACGTGCTCGGCCACTACCACGTGCTGCCCCACCAGAAAATTTCGCAACTGTCGCGTGGCGAACGCGCCGGCCTCAATCTCGCCCTGGCCCTGGCGCAGTCGCCGGAGCTGCTGATCCTGGACGAACCCACGCTGGGCCTGGACGTGGTGGCCAAACGCGCGTTCCTGCAGGCGCTGCTGGATTCCAATGCCACCGAGCACTGCACCGTCATCTACTGCTCGCACCAGATGGAAGAGATCGAACGCTTGGCGGACAACCTGATCATCCTCGAGCGCGGCGAGCTGCGGCACATGTCCTCGCCGGAGGATTTCTGCGAACGCATCCGCCACTGGGTGGCCGACATCCCGTTCCGCGCACCCGACCAGGCCGACGTTCCCGGCCTGCTGCTGGCGCAGAAGATCGACCAGCTCTACCACTACACGGTGCTCGACCAGGCCGAGGACTTCGGCGCCTTCCTGCGTGCGCAGGGCGCGCGCTACGTGCAAAGCATGCCGGTCAGCCTGGACAGCGCGGTCAACGGCTTCCTGGCCAAGAACCATATCGCCCCGGCGGCCTGAAGGAGCCCTCCGTGAACGAACTCTTCAAAGCCGAACTCGGCCGCTTCCTCAAGGCGGGCCTGCTCTACGGCATGCTGCACCTGTTGCTGCTGGCCTTCATGACGCGGCTGGTCGACCTGCTGCAGCAGCCGCTGCTGGTCTATCGCGTGGCCGCGCTGGTGTTCGCCTTTACCGGCCTGCTGCTGGCCGCGTATCAGATGAGCCAGCACCGCAAGCCGGGCGCCTGGGTGTATCTGCTGCATCGCCCGCTGCATCCGGCGCGCATCGCCATGGCGCTGGCCGGCGCCGCGGCGGTGCTGCTGTTCATCGCCGTCGCGCTGCCGCTGCTGCTGGACATCGGCGGCGTGGCGCTGTTCTCCGCGCGCATCGTCGACACGCGCCACTGGCTGCTGCCGCTGTGCGCCTGGGCCATCGCCTTCGGCGTCTATCTATGCGGCGCCTGCGCCATGCTCGCGCCGCGCCGCGGCATGGCGCTGCTGCTGTGCCTGCCCCTGCTGAGCCTGGCCGCGCCGGCCAGCGGCGGCGGCGCACTGGCGGTGCAGCTGCTGGCAGTGCTGCTCGCGGCCGGCCTGCTGCTGACCTTGTTCCATCCGGACCTGACCAGCCTGCCGCGCGCCGCGGCTGCGCGCGTGGCGATCGTGCTGGTGATGCAGGTCGGCCTGTCGTTCGCGCTGTACTGGGTGCTGACGCTGGGCGTGGAGTTCGGCCTGATGGCACTGGGGCGCCATCCCTTGAACGGCATTCCTCCCGCCGGCGGCTATGCGGAAGCCGAACGCGCCGACAGCGCCGCGCTGCTGCGGGCGGGGCTCGGCAACGACGCGCGCTTCGCCCTGCTGCGCGAACAGGCCGGCGTGGCGGAACAGGCCGCGTGGGGGCCGGGCGCCGCGGATTATCCGCGCTACGGGCAGCTGACCAGCCCGATGCCGCTCGAATTCGACGACGCCACCCGGCACCTGCGCTGGAGCTTCAGCCATGACCGCGGCCTGTTCCATGGCGTGGACCTGGCCACGCGCAAAGACGCCGGCTGGCTCGGCCGGCGCGGCATCGTGCAGGGCGCGGCCGCCGCGGCGGACCGTTTCGAACAGCCGCCGCTGGTGTTCGACGAACGCTACCTGGTCACGCCGCACCGCCTGTACCAGTTCAACGCGATCGACCAGAGCGTGCACCTGCGCATCGCGCTGCCGGAGGACGAGTACTTCACCGCCGCGCCGCGCAAGCTCGGCACGCGCGTGCTGGTACTGGGTTCGCGCCGCCTGCACGTCTACAACGGCAGCGAATTCCTCGCCGGCACCAGCCAGGTCAAGGACCTCCACACGCTGCCGCTGGACGGCGCCATCGACAACATCGGTCGCATCGATGCCGCCGAGCTTCTGGACGGCTATCTGGTTTCGCTGCTGCACGGCCGCCAGAGCTATCACCAGGACGTGCCCGCCTGGCAATCGGTATTCCGCCTGCACGAGGATGGCCGCGTCGAAGCGCTCGCCCGGCGCGAAATCGGCCGCGATTACCCGCTGCTGTTCCGCCACCTCGGCTGGGTGGTGACGCCGTTGTGGTACGCGCTGCAGTACCGCCTGGGCTGGATCGTCTCGGGCGATGCCGAAGGCCTGCCGCGCGCGGTCTGGCTCGCCATCGCGGCATTGGCCGTCGCCTGCATGCTGGTCACCGCGTGGCAGGCCAGGCGCGCCGGCCTGCGTCCGCGCGAACGCCTGCTGTGGATCCTTGCCAACGGCGTCACCGGCCTGCCCGGGCTGCTGAGCTTCCTGTTGCTTTATCCGCCCGCCGTGCAGCGGCGCGAACGCGGCATGACGGTGCTGCACACCACCGCCTGATCCTCCACGCACCGGCACCGCCGGTGCCTTTTCGAGAAACAACATGCGCAAGCAACCGACCTCCCGGAGGGCGGCGGCCTCGCTCGCCCTGGTGCTGCTGACGCTCACCGCGGCGGCGCGCGGCGACGATACCTTCCGCTCCCGCGTCGCCGCCTCAGAACGCGCGGCCGCCGCACCGCTGCTGCCGCGCGACGATTTCCAGACCCGCACCGGCGTGCGCGCCATGCGCCTGGCGCTCGACGGCAGACACCTGGCATGGCTGTGGGTGCAGCCGGAGCGCACCAGCCTGTGGCTGCTCGACATCGCCAGCGGCGAACGCAGGCAGGCGCTCGCCGCCATCCAGGCCACCTCGCTGGACTGGAGCAGCGACGGCCGCTGGCTGCTGATCGAACAGCGCAGCCGCATCGCCGCGCTGCCCCTGGATGGCGGCGAAGCGCGCCTGCTGGCGGCGCTGGACGAAGCGCGCGGGCAAGCCTACCTCGGTGCCGATCCGCTGTTGCCCGCGCGTTACCTGCTGCGGGACAAAGATCCGGCGAGCCACCGCTTCCGCCTGCTGCGCAAACGCATCGATGGGGCGGACGAACTGCTGTACGAAGGCGATGCCGCTCCCACCGACGTGGCCTTCGACCGCCAGGGCCAGGCGCGTTTCATCGGCACCGCCGGCAAGGGCGGCCGCGATCTGCTGCAGCGGCGCGATGGCCGATGGCAACTGTTCCAGCACTGCGGCGCGCTGATCCACTGCACGCCGCTGGCGGTGCACGACGATGGCCGCCTGGTGATGCGCGGCGGCGGCGCCAATCTGCAGCAACTGGTCGCCATCGACCCGGCGACACACACCACGCAGACCTTGCATGCCGACCCCGAAGGCATCGCCGATCTCGCCGACGCCCTGCTCGATCCGCGCACCGCGCAAGCGCTGCTGGCCGCCTACGACACCGACCGCCACCACGTCTATGCCGTCGATCCCGCCCTGCGCGCGCCGGTAGCCTGGCTCGACCGGCGCTTCGCCAACGCCAACCTGGACCTGGACGTCGCCAACAACGGCCTGATCCTCGTCACCGAGCGCAGCGATCGCCTGCAACGCGAACGCTACTGGCTGCTCGATCCACGCAAGCTTCCCGGCGCCGATGCACTGAGCGGCATTGCCGAAGACCAGCAGGCTCCTTCGCGCAGGCTTCCCGAGAGCATGCTGGCCCAACGCATCCCCGTCAGCTGGCGCGCCAGCGACGGCATGCGCCTGTACGGCTTTCTCAGCCTGCCGCCGGGACGCGACGCGGCAAAGCTGCCGCTGGTGCTGCGCCCGCACGGCGGCCCCAAGGCGCAGACACGGCCCGGCTACGACATGCTCACGCAGTTCCTGGTCAATCGCGGCTATGCGGTGTTCGAACCGAACTACCGCACGTCCACCGGCTACGGCCGCGCCTATCTGTTCGCGGCCAGGGGCGACTATGCGCACGGCCGCGTCTATCGCGACATGCTCGACGGCATGGACTGGCTGCTCGCGCACGGCGTCGGCGATGCCGCGCGGCAAGCCATCACCGGCCATTCCTACGGCGGCTTCGCCACCCTGCTCGGGCTCACCTACGACAGCGCGCGCTTTCGCGTCGGCGTGGGCATGGCCTCGCCGCCCGATCTTGCGCTGGCGTTTGAAACGATTGCCGACAACCCGGTGCAAGATGCCACCGTGCCGGTAGCGGAAGAACTGGCCGCGTTGCACGCCAACGATGCGGCCACCCTGGCGCGCCTGCGCGAGCAGGCGCCCGCGCGCATGCCGCAACGCATCGCGCAGCCGCTGGTGCTGATCGCCGGCGCCAAGGACGAACGGGTGCCGGTCCGCAGCGTCGCCAGCTATGCGGCTTCGCTCAAGGCACTGGGCAAGCCGGTCAGCTTGCTGGTCGATCCGGACTCCGGCCACCAGCTCGAAGCGCCGATGGCGCGCCTGGCCACGCTGTATCTGCTGGAGACCGCGCTGCAAGGTCCGCTCGGCGGCCGCGCGGACGCTACGCGCAGCGCCGAGTTGCAAAGCTATCTGCAGCGCAACCTGCGCCTGGATACGATGCAATCACCCGGCGCTGCGCAATAATCGCCGCGCCTCCGCCACGAGACCTTGCCCATGAGCCACCCTCGCAGCCCGCTCGCGATCTGGCAGAAGCTTTCCGCCCGCCCCGGCGGCGCCTGGCTGTTCTCGCGCCTGATCTGCCTGAAGGCGCCGTACTTCGGCAGCATCAAGCCGCGCTTCGAGGAACTGCGCCCCGGCTATTGCCGCATCCGCATCGCCAAGCGGCGCGCGGTGCTCAACCATATCGGCACGGTGCACGCCATCGCGATGTGCAACCTGGCGGAGCTGGCCGGCGGCACCATGACCGAAGTGACGATCCCGCCGACGCACCGCTGGATCCCCAAGGGCATGACGGTGGAATACCTGAAGAAGGCGACTACCGGTGTGGTCGGCATCGCCGAACCGGTGGCGCCTGAAATAAGCAGCGAGGCGGCGGATTATCCGGTGCGGGTGACGGTGGCCGATGCGAACGGCGAAGCCGTGTTCCGCGCCGTCATCACCATGTGGGTCAGCCCCAGGCGGTAAGGCTTAGCCCGACGCCGAGCACGATGGCGGCGAACACCCCCGCCACCACGTCGTCGACCATCACCCCGGGACCGCCCTTCAGGCGGCGGTCCAGCCAGCCGATCGGCCAGGGCTTGGCCACGTCGAACAGGCGGAACAGCACGAAGCCCGCCAGCACCGCCCACCACGGCGCGAACAGGGCGGGCACCAGGGCGATCCATTGCCCGACGAATTCGTCCCACACCAGGCTGCGATGATCGTCCACGCCCAGCGCGCGCCCGGCGACATTGCACGCCCATACGCCCAGCGCGAACGCCAGCACGATCACCAGCGCATACAGCGGCAGCGGCAGCTGGCGCAGCAGCAGCCACGGCAGCAGCGCCGCCAGCGAACCGAAGGTGCCCTGCGCCTTGGGCGCCAGGCCGGAGCCGAAGCCGCAGGCGATCCAGCCGGCGAAGGAAGACGTCAGCACGCGGCGCTGTTCGGGGGTAAGGATTTTTTTGTCGCTCATGCGGCGAAATGATCCCAGCCCTGGTGCGCCGGTTCCAGCCAGGTGCCGTCTTCCGCGCGCACCTGCACGCCCTCGCCTTCCACGATGCGGCCGATGCGCGTCGCGCCGCAGCCCAGGCGCGCGAGATCGGCCTGCACTTCGGCGGCGCGCGCGGCGGGCACGGTGAAGCACAGTTCGTAATCGTCGCCGCCGCTCAGCGCGAAGTCGCGGGCGGAGGCGTCGTCGAACAGGTCGAGCAAGGCTGGCGAACGCGGCAGCAACGCGCTTTCGATTTCCGCGCCGACGCCGCTGGATGCGCAGATATGGCCGAGATCCGCGGCCAGGCCATCGGATACGTCCAGGCATGCGCTGGCCCGTTCGCGCAACGCCAGGCCCGCGGCTATCCGCGGCGTGGGTCGATGCAATCGCTCCACCAGATACGCCGCCTGCGCACCGTCCACGCCGCCACGCTGCAGCAGATGCAACCCTGCCGCGGCGTCGCCGAGCGTGCCGGTGACCATCACCACGTCGCCCGGCTTCGCTCCCGCGCGGCGCAAGGCCTTGCCCGGCGGCACGAAGCCATGCACCGCCACGCTGATCGTGAGCGGGCCGCCGGTGGTATCGCCGCCCACCAGCGCCAGCCGATGCGGCTGCGCCAGCTGCGCAAAACCTTCGGCGAATGCGTCGACGAAACGCTGCCGCGCCTCCGCCGCGCCGCTGCGCGGCAAGGTCAAGGCGAGCAAGGCCCACGCGGGCGTGGCGCCCATCGCGGCCAGATCGGAAAGATTCACCGCCAAGGCTTTCCAGCCCAGGTCCGCCGGCGCGGTATCGCGCGGAAAATGCACGCCCTCGACCATGGTATCGATCGCCACCGCCAGCTCCTGCCCTTCGGGCACGGCCAGCAGCGCGGCATCGTCGCCGATGCCTAAGCGCACATCGTCGCGCCCCTGCGCGGTGCGCTCGCGGATGCGGTCGATCAGGCGGAATTCCATGGCGTTCCTGCGGCGGGCGGCAGCGGCAAGCAGACCATCCGTGGACGCGTCATGCAAGGTCGGGCCACATGCAAGCGCCGCCCCTGCCGCCAGTCATGCGGGCGGCCGCGGCATGCGTGGCTAGAATCGGCGGACTACAGCCCACGGAGGTCCGTTCATGCACGTCCGCCGATCCTCGCTGTTCCTCGCTGCCTGCGCCGTGCTGGCTATGGCCCCGGTACACGCCGCGACTCCCGAAGAGAAAGCCGTGCTCGCCCCGTTCCAGACCCTGCTCGACGGCATCGGCAAGCGCGACCACGACATGATGCGCTCCGCCCTGCTGCCCGGCGGCATGATCACGCTCACCCGCGCCGACAAGACCCAGCAGCTGCACTACGACGCGTTCATCGAGCACATTCCCGCCACCGGCACGCAGAAGCTGGAAGAGCGCATCCACGATCCGCTGGTGAAGATCGACGACAACATCGCGATCATCTGGGCGCCGTATGAGTTCCTGGTCGACGGCAAGGTCGACCATTGCGGGACGGATATCGCGCATCTGGTGAAGCAGAACGGGAAGTGGTTGATCGCGGGGATTGCGGACAATGGGCGGAAGGAGTGTGGGGCGAGCAAGTAGCGTCTCGCTTCGCCCGGCCCCTCATCTGCCTGCCGGCATCTTCTCCCCGGCGGGGAGAAGAGTTCGAACTGGGAAGCTCACCCTCACGATCACCTCAACGTACCCCCTCTCCCCTCCGGGGAGAGGGCTGGGGTGAGGGGCCGGGCGAAGCGAAACCTCCACGCCCGAAAAACCCCGCTCTTACCCTTCGCGCCTGAACACAATCGTCGGCTCACCGTGATAAACGCTGCGCTTCCATTCGCGGAATCCAGCTCTCTCGGCAACTCGGATCGACGCCAGATTCCCCGGCGCAATGATGCATACCGAGCGCATCCCGGGCAGCTGCTCCGCCGCCCATGCCGTGGCCGCCGCCACCGCCTCGCTCGCATAACCCTTGCCATGCGCCGACGGCGCCAGGATCCAGCCGAATTCCAGCATGCCGCGCAGCGAAGGATCGAGCTCGCGGCGGAAATCGGCAAAACCGATATCGCCGACATAGCGCCCGCCGTCCTTCTCTTCCACCGCCCAGAAGCCGTAGCCGAGCATGCTCCACAGCCCGCGCCACGACAGCATGCGCCGCCAGACTTCCTCGCTGGTAAACGCACGCCCGCCGAGAAAACGCGTGACCTCCGCATCGCCCCACACCGCCGCGCAGGCGGCGTGGTCGTCCGGGCGATGGCCGCGCAGCCGCAGCCGCGCGGTTTCCAGCACCGGCACGTCATGGGCCGGCGCGGCGGCCATCAGCCTTTCTTCTCCACCGCGCGCAGCTGCATGGCCAGCTTGTCCAGCACGCCGTTGACGTAGCTGTGGCCGTGGTCGGCGCCGAAGCGCTTGGTCACTTCGATGGCCTCGTTGATGATCACGCGGTACGGCACGTCCGGGCGGTACTTCAGCTCGTAGGCGGCCATGCGCAGCGCGGCGCGCTCGATCGGGTCGATCTGCTCGATCTCGCGGTCGACGTAGGGCTTCAGGCTCTCGTCGATGGCGGCGAGGTTGCGCTCCACGCCGTGCAGCAGGTCCTCGAAGTAATCGAGGTCGGCCACTTCCATGTCCTGCTCGTGCTGGAACTGCTGGATCACCGCGTTCATGCCGCTGCCGCTGACCTGCCAGGCGTACAGCGCCTGCAGCGCGCGGCGGCGGGCGCGCGAGCGCGCGGCCAGGTCGATGCCGTCGGGACGCGGGCTCATCACAGCTTTCCGTACAGGTTGACCATCTCCAGCGCGGCGATGGCGGCGTCGGCGCCCTTGTTGCCGGCCTTGGTGCCGGAACGCTCGATCGCCTGCTCGATGCTGTCGGTGGTCAGCACGCCGAACGACACCGGCACGCCGGAGCCATAGGCCGCGCCGGCCAGGCCCTTGGCGCATTCGCCGGCGACGAAGTCGAAGTGCGGGGTGGAACCGCGGATCACCGCGCCCAGCGCGATGACGGCGGCGTACTTGCCGGAATGGGCCAGCTTGTGGCCGGCCAGCGCGATCTCCCAGGCGCCCGGCACGCGGATCAGGTCGATCGCCTCGTCCTGCACGCCGTGGCGCACCAGGGCGTCGCGCGCGCCGGCCACCAGGGCCTCGACCACGAAGCCGTTGAAGCGGCCGGCGACGATGGCAAAGCGGCCCTTGGGCGTGGAGAAATCGCCTTCGATGATGTTCATGGGTATGCGGTTCCTGGGGCGTGCGGCCCATGTGGGCCGGTCATTTTACGGGATTTGGGGCAGCGTGCCCGGATCCGGCCGCGGCTGGGGCCCGGCCAGGTGGGGATAAGCGCCGAACGACAGCTCGGCCGTGCCGCCGGCCACGCGCAGGCGGGCCGCGGCGCCGAACGGCAGGGTGAACTTGTCCGGCTCGTGGCCGAACGGCAGCCCGCGCACCACCGGCACGCGCGCCACCCGGCCGATCTGCTCGAACGCGGCGGGGACGTCGTAGCCGTTGTCGTAGGCGGCCGGGCGGCAATGGGTGAAATGGCCCAGCACCAAGGCGCGCTGGCGGTCCAGCACGCCGGCCAGGTGCAGCTGGTACAGCAGGCGCTCGATCCGGTACGGCGGCTCGCCCACGTCCTCGACGAACAGGATGCCGCCGTCGATGCGCGGAAAATACGGCGTGCCCAGCAGGCTGCACAGCACGGCGAGATTGCCGCCCCACAGCGGGCCTTCGACGTCCAGCTCGCCCTCGGTGGGCGTGGACCAGGCCGCGGTCGACCGCGGCGCGGCCACCGTGCGCCAGAAGTGTTCCCACATCAGCGGGTTCAGTTCCGGCGCGCCGAAATCCGGCCCCAGCATGGGGCCGCCGAAAGTCAGCAGCCCGCACCGGGCGTAGAGCGCCAGCTGCAGCGCGGTGAAGTCGCTGTGCCCGACCAGCACGGTGGCGCTGCCGGCCAGGCGCTCGCGCAGCGCGCCGTAGTCCAGCTGCTCCAGCAGGCGCGTGGCGCCATAGCCGCCGCGGATGGCCAGCACGATCTCCGGCAGCGTGTCCGCATGGGCCAGCGCATTGAGCTCGGCCGCGCGCTGCGCGTCGGAACCCGCATAGCGCAGCTCGGTGCGCTCGAGGGCTTCGAGGCCGTCCAACGTGCAGCCGGCGGCGTGCAGGCGCGCCACGCCGCGCTGCATGGCGGCGCGGTCGTGGGGGTAGCCGGAGGGAGCGATCAGGCGGATCGAAGTCATGGCGTCGGTTAAGGAGTTGAGCGAAGCCGGCAGTATGCCGCGCGCGCCCTGGCCGCCAGAGGGCGGCGCCCGGGCGCGCGGCGGATCACACGTGCTCGACCACCTCCAGCCCGAAGCCGCCCAGGCCGACCAGCTTGCGCGGCGTACCCAGCACGCGCAGGCGCTGCACGCCCAGGTCCGCCAGCATCTGCGCACCCAGGCCCAGCTGGCGCCATTCCTGCTGCTGCGCTTCTTCCGGCGCCTGCGCCGAGGGCTGGCGGTTGAGGCGGCGCAGCAGGGCGTCGGCGGTGTCCTCGCCGGACAGCACCAGCAGCACGCCGCGGCCTTCGTCGGCGATGCGGCGCAGCGCGGAGGTCACCGTCAGGCCCAGGTCGTCGCGCTGCAGATGCAGCACGTCGGACAGCGTGTTGCGCACGTGCACGCGCGTCAGCACCGGCGCGCCGTCGTCGACCTTGCCGCGGGTCAGCGCGAAATGCAGGCCGTGGTGGATGGCATCGCGGTAGGCGACCAGATGGAACGGACCGAACTCGGTGTCCACCTGTTCCTCGTGCACGCGCTGCACCGTCTTCTCGGTTTCCAGGCGGTAGCGGATCAGGTCGGCGATGGTGCCGATCTTCAGGCCGTGCTTCTGCGCGAATACTTCCAGCTCCGGCCGGCGCGCCATCGAGCCGTCCTCGTGCAGGATCTCGATCAGCACCGCCGACGGCTCCAGCCCCGCCAGCGCGGCGAGATCGCAGCCCGCCTCGGTATGGCCGGCACGCGTCAGCACGCCGCCCGGCTGCGCGGTGAGCGGGAAGATATGGCCGGGCTGCGACAGATCCTGCGGCCTGGCATCCGACTTCACCGCCACCTGGATGGTGCGCGCGCGGTCGTGCGCCGAGATGCCGGTGGTGACGCCTTCGGCCGCCTCGATCGAGACGGTGAAGTTGGTGTGGTACGGCGAGGTGTTGTCGCTGACCATCGGGCGCAGGCCGAGCTGGCGCGTGCGCTGCTCGGTCAGCGTGAGGCAGACCAGGCCGCGCGCCTCGCGCACCATGAAGTTGATGTCCTCCGGCCGCACCATCTGCGCGGCCATGATCAGGTCGCCTTCGTTCTCGCGGTCCTCGTCGTCGAGGATCACGACCATGCGGCCGGCGCGGATGTCTTGGAGGATTTCGGGGATGGTGTTGAAGCTCATGGGGAATCCAGATAGCTCGAGAGTGTGGTTTTTAACCGTCATGCCGGCGCAGGCCGGCATCCAGTAGCGACAGCGCACGAAATCACCGCCAACCAAAAGCGATGTGCGCTCTCGCTCGACCATGCCTTACCGTCACTGGATGCCGGCCTGCGCCGGCATGACGGCCTTGTGGGGTCACGCGAAGCCGTGCTTCTTCAGGAAATCCTCATCCAGCCGCGGCGAACCGCCACCGCCGCCCATCAGCCTTTCCACATAGCGCGCCACCACGTCCACCTCCAGGTTCACCGCATCGCCCGGGCGGCGCGCGTGGAATACTGTGTGTTCCACCGTGTGGGGGATAAGGTTCACGCCGAAACGCAGCCCGTCGACCTCGTTCACGGTGAGGCTGGTGCCTTCGATGCAGATCGAGCCCTTGGCGGCGATATAGCGCGCCAGGTTGGCCGGCACTTCGAAGGTCCAGCGCTGCGAGCGGCCGTCGGGCGCGATCGAGACCACCTTGCCCACGCCGTCGACGTGGCCGGAGACCAGGTGCCCGCCGAGGCGGTCGGCCAGGCGCAGCGCCTTTTCCAGGTTCACCGGGTCGCCGGCCTTGAGCTTGCCCAGGGTGGTGAGCGACAGGGTCTCGTTGGAGACGTCCGCGCTGAAGCCGCGCGGTTCCAGCGTGACGGCAGTGAGGCAGACGCCGGAGACGGCGATGCTGTCGCCCAGCTGCACGTCGGCGAGATCGAGTTGGGCGGTGTCGACATACAGGCGCACGTCGCCGCCGCGCGGTTCGAGCCGCGCGATGCGGCCCACGCTCTGGATGATCCCGGTGAACATCAGCGCACCTCCGGCACGGAGGCGGCGTTGGAACGGTCGAGGTTTTTCATGAAACGTTTCCCGCATCGAAGGTCAGCGAAAAACGCCCCAAGGCGCATGGCAGGCGCACACCGCGAGGGCGCACGCCGTACCGTCTTCTCTCATCCGGACTTTCCGGAGATGTCGCTGCAAAAAAGCAGGAAATCCCCGACCGTCGGCTCCGGCATCGGACCGGATCTGCTGACCTTCCGCACTGGGAGCGGAAGCGCTCGCGGGCTTGTCTCGGAGACCCTCGCAGGCCTCGTCCACCTACCGCCGGTGGGGAATCGCACCCCGCCCTGAAGACGTCGTAATGGTTGTCGCCGGGTCGCCCCGACCGCGGAAGTCTAGCACCGGCCGGCGTTTCCCGTGGCGCACGCTGCGTGCGCTTTTCGGAGGCAACCTAGAGTTCGGACGACAGGAAATCGATCAATGCGCGCAGTGCGGGCGCCCGGTCCGCGCCCGGCAGCCAGACCAGCTGGATCGGCGAGGTGCTCAGTTCCCACTCCGGCAGCACGCGCACCAGCTTGCCGCGTTCCACCAGCGGGTCGGCCATGTAGTCGCCCTGGATGCCGATGCCCACGCCGGCCAGCAGCGCATCGCGGGTGGCCATGGAATCGTTGCAGGTCAGCACCGGGTCGATGCGCACCGAGCGGCGGCGGCGGCCCTGGCTGAACTGCCACAGCGTGCCGGTGCGCAGCCCGCTGAAGGCGACGCAGCGGTGCGCTTTCAGCCCGGCCGGATCGGCCAGCGCCGGCGCGGAGGCCAGATACCCCGGCGCCGCGCACAGATAGCGCCGCATGCTGCCCACGCGCCGCGCCACCAGCTGCGCATCGGCCAGGCGGCCCACGCGCAGGGCCAGGTCGATGCGGCCGGCGACCAGGTCCGCATAAGCGTCGTCGTATACCGCCTCGATGCGGATCTGCGGATGCCTGGCCATGAAGCGCGCCAGCACCGGCGCCACCCGCAGCCGCCCGTACGAACCCGGCAGATGCACGCACAGGCGCCCCGCCGGCTCGCCGCCCCGCGGCCGCAGTTCCGCCGCCATCGCCAGCATCACCGCGTCCAGCCGCTCGCAATGCGCCAGCAGCTGCTCGCCGCGCGGCGTCAGCGTCACCCGCCGCGTGGTGCGCAGGAACAGCTTGCCGCCCACGGCCTGCTCCAGCGCCGCGATGCGCCGGCTCAGCACCGACGGCGTGCAGCCGGCCTCGTGCGCCGCGCGCGAGAAGTTCAGCAGCCGCGCCGCGATGGCGAAGCCGCGCAGCTCGCGCAGGCGGTTCGGGGTGAGCTCGAAGGATTGATTCATGGGACGAACAAAAGATATGCGATATCGATGGATTATCGCCACTGCATCCGCGGCCCACCATGGCACCCATCACCCATCACCCATCACCCGCCTCCATCCAGGAACCCGCCATGCGCGCCTACCAGCTCAACCAGTTCGGCACCGAGCATCTCGCCATCGTCGACCAGCCCGCCCCGCACCCCGGCCCCGGCCAGGTGCTGGTGAAGATGGAAGCGGCCTCGCTCAACTTCCGCGACCACCTGATGGTCAACGGCCAGCTCTACCGCGACGTGGCGCTGCCGATGACGCCGGTGTCAGACGGTGCCGGCACTGTGCTTGAGGTCGGCGAAGGCGTCACCCGCTTCAAGCCGGGCGATCGCGTCAGCACCTTCTACAAGGCGCGCTGGCTGGCCGGCGGCATGCGGCCCGAATGGGAAGGCGCCGACCTGGGCGGCCCCGGCCCCGGCGCGATGCGCGAGCTGGCCTGCTACGACGCCTATGCGCTGGCCCATGCGCCCGCGCATATGAGCGCCGTGCAGGCGGCCACGCTGCCGATCGCCGCGCTTACCGCATGGACGGCGCTGGAGCAGGCCCGGCTCACCACCGGGCAGAGCGTGCTGCTGCTCGGCACCGGCGGCGTGTCGCTGTTCGCGCTGCAGCTGGCGAAAGCGCGCGGGGCGAAGGCGATCCTGCTGTCGTCCAGCGACGAGAAGCTGGAGCGCGCCAAGGCGCTGGGCGCCGATATCGGCATCAACTACGCGAAGCTGCCGGAGTGGGGCGCGGCGGTGCGCGAAGCCAATGGCGGGCGCGGCGTGGATGCGGTGATCGAAACGGTGGGCGCGTCGACGTTCGCGCAGTCGGTGGACGCGGTGGCGATGCATGGCTTTATCGGCATCGTCGGTTTCATGGGCGGCCGCGAGGCGGCGCTGCCGCTGGTGCCGGCGATTCTCAAGCGCGTGCATCTGCAGGGGATTTCCGTCGCCTCGCTGGAGGAGCACGAACGGATGGTGCGGGCGCTGGAGGCGATGCGGCTGGAGCCGGTGGTCGATGCGGTATATGGGTTTGGGGAGTTGCGCGAGGCGTTCGAGGAGATGGCCGGAGGGAAGCACTTCGGCAAGATTGCGATCGATTTCGCGAGGTGATCCTCAACCTGCACGGAGGAATCCTTCTCCCTCCGGGAGAAGGTGCCGGCAGGCGGATGAGGGTTCGGCCGAAGCGGTGCACATCACTCTTGCGCTCCGCCCGTACCCTCACCCCAACCCCTCTCCCAAGGGGAGAGGGGCTTCAGCACTAGGCACCGATCGCCTGCCCCGTCTTCCGCCGATACGCCCGCAACACCTGATCCATCACCCACGTCGTGCGCGCGCCGCTCTCGGCAGTCGAAGGACACACGCCCTTCTCCCCCAGCAACTCCCGCACGATCGTCTCGATCAACGGCTGCTGGATATGCGCAGGATTCGCTACGCGATACTCGCGCACACCCTCCTTCGTCTCCACCACGATCGGCCCGTCGCCGAAGGTGGCAAAGCGCATGCTGCCCTTGTCGCCGATCACCTCGATGCAGTCGTGGTGCTTGTAGCTGTCGAAATTCCACAGCCCCGTGCCCAGCACGCCGCTGTCGAAGGCGAACGACATCGCCACCGTATCCTCCGGCGGATACGCGCCCAGCTGGTTGCCCGCATGCCCTTCGGCCGACACGATCGGCCCGAACAGCCAATCGAGGATGTCCAGCGTGTGGCAGCCGATATCCATGAACACGCCGCCGCCGGAAATCGAAGGCACCACGTGCCAGGGCAGGTTCGCGCCGTCGTGGTAGCGCGGATGGTGCGGCTCGTACAGCACGGTGTTGACCACGCGCGGCGCGCCGATGGCCTGCTCGCCGAACAGCAGCTCGCGCACCCGGTGGAAGCGCGGCAGCATGCGGCGGTAATAGGCGACGAACACCGGCACCTTCGCTTCCGCACCGGCGCGCAGGATCGCCTCGCACTCCGCGTGATCCAGCGCCATCGGCTTTTCCACATACACCGGCTTGCCCGCGGCGATGCTCATCAGCGCGTACTGCTTGTGCGTCGACGGCGGCGTGGCGACATAGACCGCATCCACTTCCGGATCGGCTATCAGCGCCGCCGCATCGTCATACCAGCGCGGCACGGCATGGCGCTGCGCATAATCCCTGGCCTTGGCGCCATCGCGGCGCATCACCGCCACCAGCGCGGAATGCGGCGCCTGCTGAAAACCGGGGCCGCTCTTGACCTCGGTGACGTTGCCGCAGCCGATGATGCCCCAACGGATCATGTTTGCTTCGCCGCTCATCGGATCTCGAATTCCTTGCTGATGAATTGCTGGTGCCAGGCGTGGTACTGGTCCACTTCCGGATGGCGCGCGCGTTCGGCGATATGCGCTTCCAAGGCGGCGCGCACATCCGGCGCCAGGCTCGCCAGGTAATCCGGCGTGTACTGGCGATGGTCGAGCACGCCGAAGTGGCAGGTCGGCGCATGCGCGCTGGAATGGAAGCCCAGGTGGATGGTGATGCGCCGCTGCCGCAGCACGCCGGCATAGCCGCGATGCACGGCGTAGTTGTTGTAGAACGCCGCCTGCCCGGGCTGCAGCACCAGCTGCATGCCCTGCGCCAGTTCCGGCTGCGCATCGACCGGCGCGATGCGCGGATCGCCGCCGAAGATGCGCCGCTCCGCTTCGTCGTACGGGCGGCGATGGCTGCCGGGCACGATCCACAGGCAGGGGTCGCAGGTGAGCGGGATATTCACCTGCACGTAGTTGTAGCGGTACGCGTCGCTGAACCAGCGCGGGTCGATCTGCTCGTCCGGCACCTGCATCAGGTCGCGGTGCCAGCCCTGGCGGTAGTCCACGCCCGCATCGGCGTAGAACAGCGAAGCGCCGTCGATCACGATGCCGTCGCCGAGCAGGTCCGCCGCGATGGCGCGCAGGGCCGGATGGCAGATCACGTCCTGGATCGCGCGCACGTCCTTACCCGGCTGCAGGAACTGCAGGTTCATCATGCGGCCGCGCTCGCCGCGTTCGGCGCGGGCGCGTTCCACGCCGCCGACGTAGCGCGCGACGTCGTCCGCGCTCAAGGCGTCGCGGATCAGATAACCCTGGCGATGGAACTGTTCGCGCTCCGCCGCGGTGAGCATGCAGCGCACTCCTGGAAAGACTTGCTGGGCGCCTCGGCGCCGTACTGGCCGGCGATTCTGGGCGCGGGCTCTCGCAGGGTCAATCGCGCAGCGGTCAATCGCGCGCCGGACGCAGGCGCAGGCGCAGGTCCTGGCCCAGCATGCGCTGGTCCTGCACGCGCAGGTTCCAGCGCGCGCCCATGTCCTGCAGCGTGGGCAGGTGCAGCAGCGGACGCGCGCTGTCGCCCAGCAGCATTGGCGCGACATAGAGCAGCAGCTCGTCCGCCAGGCCCGCCGCGAGCAGCGCGCCGCACAAGGTGGGGCCCGCTTCGACATGCACCTCGTTGCAGCCGCGCGCGGCGAGCAGGGCCAGGGCGGCGGACAGGTCCAGGCCGCCATCGGCTGCCGGCACGGCGGCCAGATCCACGTTCTGCAGATGCGCCGGCACCACGGCGCCTTCCGCATGCAGCAGCAGGGTCGGCGCACTGCCGTCCAGCACGTGGCTGCCGGCCGGCGTGCGCAGGCTGCGGTCCAGCACCACGCGCAGCGGCGGCGCGAACGGTGCGTCGATGCGCGCGGTGAGGCGCGGATCGTCCGCCAGCACGGTGCCGCTGCCGGCCAGGATGGCCGAGCTGCGCGCGCGCCAGCGCTGCACGTCGGCGCGCGCGGCTTCGCCGGTGATCCACTTCGATGCGCCGTTGGCCAGCGCGGTGCGGCCGTCCAGGCTCATCGCCAGCTTCACGCGCACCCACGGGCGTCCCCGCTCGATGCGGCTGAAAAAGCCGACGTTCAATTCGCGCGCAGCCTCGCGCATCAGGCCGAGTTCGATCGCGATGCCGGCATCGCGCAGCTTGCCGATGCCGCGGCCGGCCACCTGCGGGAACGGATCCTCGGCCGCCACCACCACGCGCGCCACGCCGGCGGCCACCAGCGCATCCGCGCAGGGCGGCGTGCGGCCATGGTGGGCGCAGGGTTCCAGGGTGACGTAGGCGGTGGCGCCGCGGGCGCGTTCACCGGCGGCGCGCAGCGCGAACACTTCGGCATGCGGCTCGCCGGCGCGCGGGTGAAAGCCCTCGCCCACCACCGTGTCGCCATGGGCGATCACGCAGCCCACGCGCGGATTCGGCTGGGTGGTGAACAGGCCGCGCTCCGCCAGCCGCAGGGCCTGCGCCATCAGGGTGTGATCGGTGGGGGTGAAGCTGGACATGGCGTCCCCTTGTGCGTGGGACGAAAGAGTCTATGCGAAGCCGCGCCGGCGCCGCGCCGTCATTTCTTGCCGCGGCGCACGCCCGCCTCACCCAGCAGCGAGAGCTGCAGGCTTTCCAGCCCCGGCAGGTCGCGCTCGAGCTTTTCGATTTCCTCGCGGAAGGCCTGCACGTCCTCGAACTTGCGGTAGACCGAGGCGAAGCGCACGTAGGCCACCTGGTCGAGCTTCTTGAGCTCGCGCATCACCAGCTCGCCCACCTGGCGCGAAGGCACTTCGCGCTCGCCGCTCTTGCGCAGGTCGTTGACGATGGTGCGTACCGCCACGTCCACCGCGTCGCTGGCCACCGGCCGCTTCTGCAGGGCGCGCTCGAAGCTCACGCGCAGCTTGCGTTCGTCGAAGGTCTCGCGGCGCTCGCCGCTCTTGACGATGGCGGGCAGCTTCAGCTCGGCGGTTTCGAAGGTGTTGAAGCGCTCGCCGCACTGGGGGCATTCGCGTCGCCGGCGCACCGTGGTGCCGTCGTCGGCCAGACGCGAATCGATCACACGGGTGTCTTCATGCTGACAAAAAGGGCAATGCATGGGGCGCCATTAGACGTTCAGTTGAGCCGCCGTACAACCCGGCGTGCTTCCGGCGAGGCCGGAAGCGCGCGGGATGCGGGGACTTTTACGACGATCGGCCCCTTTTCCGGATCGTCGCAACGCGCCCGCTGGCGGCGAGGATGTCAGCCGTAAACCGGGAACTTACGGCACTGCGCCGTCACCTGCTCGCGCACCTTGGCCAGCACCGCCTCGTCGTTCGGCGCGTCCAGCACGTCGCAGATCCAGCCGGCCAGCGCGGCCACGTCGGCCTCCTGGTAGCCGCGCGTGGTGACCGCCGGCGTGCCGATGCGCAGGCCCGAAGTGACAAACGGCTTGCGCGGGTCGTTCGGCACGGCGTTCTTGTTCACCGTGATGTGCGCCTTGCCCAGCGCTTCTTCCGCGTCCTTGCCGGTGACGTCGCGGCCGATCAGGTCGACCAGCATCAGGTGGTTCTCGGTGCCGCCGGACACGATCTTGTAGCCGCGCTCGATAAAGGTGCGCGCCATGGCCTTGGCGTTCTTCACCACCTGCTGCTGGTAGCTCTTGAACGACGGGTCCAGCGCCTCCTTGAAGGCCACCGCCTTGGCGGCGATCACGTGCATCAGCGGGCCGCCCTGGATGCCGGGGAATACGATCGACTGCAGCTTCTTTTCGATTTCCTCACCCGCGTCCTTCGCCACGATGATGCCGCCGCGCGGGCCGCGCAGGGTCTTGTGGGTGGTGGAGGTGACCACGTGGGCGTGCGGCAGCGGGCTGGGATACACGCCCGCGGCGATCAGGCCGGCGACGTGGGCCATGTCCACGAACAGGTAGGCGCCGACCTTGTCGGCGATGGCGCGGAAGCGCGCCCAGTCCATCACCTGCGAGTAGGCGCTGAAGCCGGCCACGATCATCTTCGGCTTGTGCTCCAGGGCCAGGCGCTCGACTTCGTCGTAGTCGACCAGGCCGTGCTCGTTCACGCCGTACTGCACGGCGTTGAGGATCTTGCCGGACAGATTGACCTTGGCGCCGTGGGTAAGGTGGCCGCCGTGGGCCAGGCTCATGCCGAGGATGGTGTCGCCCGGGTTGAGCAGGGCGAAGTACACCGCCTGGTTGGCCTGCGAGCCGGAATGCGGCTGCACGTTGGCGTAGGTGGCGCCGAACAGCTCCTTCAGGCGCTCGATGGCGAGGCGCTCGGCCACGTCCACGTATTCGCAGCCGCCGTAGTAGCGCTTGCCCGGGTAGCCTTCGGCGTACTTGTTGGTCAGCACGCTGCCCTGGGCCTCCAGCACGCGCGGGCTGGCGTAGTTCTCGGAGGCGATCAGCTCGACGTGGTCCTCCTGCCGGCGCGCCTCGTCGGCCATGGCCTGGGCCAGCTCATCGTCGAAGCCGGCGATCGTCTCGTTCTTGGCAAACATCCTGACCTCTGCGGGTGGCGGCGGGGAGTGGAAGCCAGAAATTGTAGCGCCCGGGGGGTTGGGGGGCCACCTTGGGAAGGCTCCGAAACCGCATACCGGCGCCAACCTCCGGGGGGAATCCTTCTCCCTCCGCGAGCACGCGGGGAGGGCACAGGGATGTGCCCGGCTTTGAGGAGCGAGGAAGGTGGCGGTAGCCGGATGAGGTTACGGGCGGAGCGGTGCACATCACTCTTGCGCTCCGCCCGCACCCTCAACCCAACCCCCTCCCAGGGGGAGAGGGGCTTTACGGCGGGCCACCGCCGACACCATCACGTAGCTGATGATCATCAGCAGCAGCCAGGAGCCGAGCTTGCTAAGCGGGACCACGCTCCAGCCGTCCCGCTGAGCCGGATAGCGCCAGGCCGCGGCGAAGGTGCCCACGTTCTCGGCCAGCCAGATGAACGCGGCCACCAGCACGAAGCCCAGCAGCAGCGGCATGCGCCGGTGCTCATGGCGCACGCGGAAATGCACCCAGGTGCGCCCGAACAGCACCGCCACCGCGCCGAACAGCAGCCAGCGCAGATCCGCCGCGAAGTGGTGGGTAAAGAAATTGACGTAGATCGCCAGCGCCAGCCACGCCGTCGCCGCGAACGGCGGATGCCGCACGAAGCGGAACTCGAACAGCCGCCAGGCCCGCGCGATATAGCTGCCGACCGCCGCGTACATGAAGCCGGTGAACAGCGGCACGCCGCCGATGCGCAGCAGCGAGGGCTCCGGGTATTCCCACGAGCCCATGGCGGTCTTGAACACTTCCATGGCGGTGCCGGTGAGGTGGAACAGCAGGATGACGGCCGCTTCCTCGCGCGTCTCCAGCCGCAGCGCCAGCAGCAGGCACTGCAGGGCGAACGCGGCCAGCACCAGGAAGTCGTAGCGGGCCAGCCAGGCGCCGGCCGGGTAGCACGCCCAGGTCAGCAGCAGCAAGGCCAGCATGCAAGCACCGAACAGGCAGGCCCAGGCCTGCTTGAGGCCGAAGCAGACCAATTCGTGCAGCGCCAGCGCCCAGGCGCCGCGCGGCGCGGCCCAGCCCTGCGCCCAGGCGTCCAGCCGCCACAGGCCGCGGGGTGCGGCCGATACCAGGGAATCCATGCGGGCGCGCTCCATAGCGGGTGATGGCGCGCCAGCCTGCGGGCCGGGCATGGCCCTGGTGCGCCAAGGCATGGCGCGGGCCGGGCGCGGCGCGGGCCGTCACCGGGACGACGCGCCGACCGGCTATAATCCCGGGTTTCACCCAACGCCCTAGCGCCTCCGTCCGCCTCGCGGGCCGGCGGCGCACGCCTCCGGAGGCTCCATGCAGTACATCTACACCATGAACGGGGTCAGCAAGATCGTTCCCCCGAAGCGCCAGATCATCAAGGACATCTCCCTCTCGTTCTTCCCCGGCGCCAAGATCGGCCTGCTGGGCCTCAACGGCGCGGGCAAGTCCACGGTGCTGCGCATCATGGCCGGCGTCGACACCGATTTTCAGGGCGAGGCCCGCCCGCAGCCGGGCATCAAGGTCGGCTACCTGGCGCAGGAGCCGCAGCTGGACGCCGAGAAAACCGTGCGCGAGGCGGTGGAAGAAGGCGTGTCGGTGATCATGGACGCGCAGAAGCGCCTGGAAGAGGTCTACGCGGCCTATGCCGAGGAAGGCGCCGACTTCGACAAGCTCGCCGCCGAGCAGCAGGAGCTGGAGAACATCCTGGCGGTGAACGACGCCCACGCGCTGGAGCGCCAGCTCGAAGTGGCCGCCGACGCGCTGCGCCTGCCGCCGTGGGACGCCAAGATCGGCCCGCTGTCGGGCGGCGAGAAGCGCCGCGTGGCGCTGTGCCGCCTGCTGCTGTCCAAGCCCGACATGCTGCTGCTGGACGAGCCTACCAACCACCTGGACGCCGAGTCGGTGGACTGGCTGGAGCAGTTCCTGCAGAACTACCCCGGCACCGTGGTGGCGGTCACCCATGACCGCTACTTCCTGGACAACGCCGCCGAGTGGATTCTCGAGCTGGACCGCGGCCGCGGCATTCCGTGGAAGGGCAACTACACCGAGTGGCTGGAGCAGAAGGACGCCCGCCTGAAGCAGGAAGCCAGCCAGGAGAAGTCGCGCCAGAAGGCGATCGAGAAGGAGCTGGAGTGGGTGCGCTCGGCCGCCAAGGGCCGCCAGTCCAAGGGCAAGGCGCGCCTCAACCGCTTCGAGGAGCTGAACTCGGTCGAGTACCAGCACCGCAACGAAACCAACGAGATCTTCATCCCGCCGGGCGAGCGCCTGGGCCAGGAAGTGATCGAGTTCAAGAACGTCTCCAAGGCCTTCGGCGACCGCCTGCTGATCGACGACCTGTCGTTCAAGGTGCCGCCGGGCGCCATCGTCGGCGTGATCGGCCCGAACGGCGCCGGCAAGTCCACGCTGATGAAGCTGATCACCGGCAAGGAGCAGCCCGACTCCGGCGAAGTGAAGCTCGGCCACACCGTCAAGCTGGCCTACGTCGACCAGTCGCGCGGCATGCTCGATGCCAAGAACAACGTATGGCAGGAAGTGTCCGGCGGCCTGGACATCCTCAGCATCGGCAACTTCGAGATCCAGTCGCGCGCCTATATCGGCCGCTTCAACTTCAAGGGCACCGACCAGCAGAAGATCGTCGGCAACCTGTCGGGCGGCGAACGCGGCCGCCTGCACCTGGCCAAGACCCTGCTGCAGGGCGGCAACGTGCTGCTGCTCGACGAGCCGTCCAACGACCTGGACGTGGAAACCCTGCGCGCGCTGGAAGACGCGCTGCTGGAATTCCCCGGCTGCGCGATGGTGATCTCGCATGACCGCTGGTTCCTGGACCGCATCGCCACGCACATCCTGGCGTTCGAGGGCGACTCGCACGTGGAGTTCTTCCCTGGCAACTACAACGAGTACGAGGCGGACAAGAAGCGCCGCCTGGGCGACGAGGCGGCCAAGCCGCATCGTGTGAAGTACAAGAAGCTGGCGTAAGCACTCCGACTCCCTCTCCCCTCCGGGGAGAGGGTTGGGGTGAGGGGCTGGGCGGAGCGTAGAAGCAGAAGCAGCAAGCAAGCCGCACCCTGCTTATCCTTCCCAACAAGCCCATACCCTCAAAAAGAGCCACGCTCCAAACACCCGTTACCGCAAGACCCGCCCCTCACCCTGCCCTCTCCCCGGAGGGGAGAGGGGTGAGAGGATGAGGCAAGGGAGTAAAGACATGCACTTCATGCAATCCCTGCAAGCCGCATGGCATCGCCACCGCTCCCTGGTCTGCGTCGGCCTCGACCCCGAGCCGGCAAAATTCCCCGCCCATCTGCGCGGCGACGCCGACGCCGTCTTCAAGTTCTGCGCCGCCATCGTCGACGCCACCGCCGACCTGGCCTGCAGCTTCAAGCCGCAGATCGCGCACTTCGCCGCTCTCCGTGCGGAAGACGCGCTGGAACGCCTGATCGCGCACATCCACGCCAAGCACCCCGGCGTGCCGGTGATCCTCGACGCCAAGCGCGGCGACATCGGCAGCACCGCGCAGCATTACGTCACTGAGGCGTTCGAGCGCTACGGCGCCGATGCGGTGACGATCAACCCGTACATGGGCCGCGATTCGGCGCAGCCGTTCCTGGACCGCGCCGACAAGGGCGTGATCCTGCTCTGCCACACCTCCAATCCCGGCGCGTCGGACCTGCAGGATCTCGACGTCGGCGGCCGCCCGCTGTACCAGCGCGTCGCCGAAATGGTCGCGCGCGAGTGGAATACGCACGGCAACTGCGCCCTGGTCACCGGCGCCACCTGGCCGGAGCAGCTGGCCGAAGTGCGCGCGCTGGTGGGCGACGTGCCGCTGCTGGTGCCGGGCATCGGTGCGCAGGGCGGCGACGTGGAGGCGGTGGTCAAGCATGGCCGCAGCGCCGACGGCACGGGCCTGATGATCAGCTCCTCGCGCGCCATCCTGTATGCCGGCCAGGGCGAGGATTTCGCCGACGCCGCGCGCAAGGCCGCGCAGGAACTGCGCGACGGCATCAACCGCTACCGCTGAGCGCTTTTCCCGCCGCGCGCCGCGCGGCATAGTCGGGTCTTTCTTTTCGCAGGGAAAAACGCATGCGCGCTTTCGATCCGAACCGGCGCCAGTGGCTGCGCGCCGCCGGCTTCGGCCTCGCCGCCACCGCCGTCGGCGCCCTGCCCTTCGCCGCTCGCGCCGCCGCGCGCTCCCGCCTGATCCTGCTCGGCACCGCCGGCGGCCCCACGCCGAAGCCCGACCGCGCCGCGCCCGCCAGCGCCGTGGTGGTGGACGGCGTCATCTACGTAGTCGACTGCGGCAACGGCGTGGCGCGGCAGATGGTGCAGGCGAAGCTCGACCTCGGCGCGATCCGCCACGTCTTCCTCACCCACCAGCATTCCGACCACGACGCCGACTACGGCAACCTGCTGTGGCTGGCCTGGGCCGCGCGCCTGCATACGCGCGTGGACACCTGGGGACCGCCGCCGCTGGCGGCGATGACGCGCGACTTCCTGCGCATGAACGACGTCGACATCCAGATCCGCATCAAGGACGAGGGCCGCCCGCCGCTGGCGCCGCTGATCGTGCCGCATGAACTGAATAAGGGCGGCGTGGTGCTGCAGGACGAGCGCGTCAAGGTCACCGCCGCGCTGGTGGCGCATCCGCCGGTGGTGCCGGCGTTCGCCTATCGCTTCGACTGCCCGGATCGCTCGATCGTGTTCTCTGGCGATACGCGCCCCACGTCCGCGCTGATCGAACTCGCACGCAACGCCGACGTACTGGTGCACGAGGTGATGTATCAACCGGCGCTGGAAAAGCTGATCGCCTCCGAACCGAACGCCGCCCGCCTGCGCGAACACCTGCTGGCCAGCCACACCACCACCGAGCAGGTGGGACGCGTCGCCACCGAAGCCGGCGTCAAGACGCTGGTGCTGAATCACTTCGTGCCGGGTGGCGATGCGTCGCTCACCGATGAGGTCTGGCGCGACGCCGTGGCCCCGCACTTCAAGGGCCGGCTGGTGGTGGGCCGCGACCTGATGGAGCTGTAAGTCAGTCCGTCGCGGCCACGGCCGCACCGATAGCCGGGCGGGGACGCTGCAGCCGCGCACGCAACCACCGCTCGCACGGCGCCGACAGATAACGCTCCACCGCCACGCCGAGCAGCCAGCACAGCAGCAGCGCGGGCACATACCACAGCCACCCGCGCGACATGTCGCCGCCACTGGCGCGGAACAGCCGCACCGCGCCGTACACCACGAACATATGGGTGAGGTAGATCTCGTAGCTCAGCTGCCCCCAGCGGCGCAGCCAGCCGAAGCCCGGCAGCGGCCGCGCCGCCCCGCGCTGGCGGCAGGCCACCAGCACGCACAGCGTGGAGAAGGTAAGCAGCAGCATCACGCCGTCCTGCAGCAGCGGCCACCAGAACGGCATGGCGATAAACACCGCGAACAGCCCGCTGGCACCGAGGATGCCCAGCGCCAGCGTGGCCCAGCGCGGCGCCTTCCAATGCGCCACCGCCAGCGCGCCGAGCACGCCGGTGCCGATCGCGGACATGCCGGGCAGATAGGCCTTCTCTTTCCATATCTCGCTGGCGTCGTCCAGCGACGACAGCAGCCACGGCAGCGCCATGGCCAGCGCGCACAGCAGCAGCGCCATCAGCGCATCGCGGCGCAGCAGCAGGCAGGCCAGCGGGAAGCCGAGGTAGAACACTTCCTCGATCGACAGCGACCACAGCACGTCCCAGTTGCCCGGCAGATAGCCGGTCTGGCCTTCGTACCAGTTCAGATGCAGGCCCAGCGCGGCCAGCACCGCGCGCGGCAGCGACTGGCCTTCGCGGTTGATCGCGTAGTCCTGCGCGCCGACCAGATGCAGCACGCTCAGCACGCCGACCAGGGCCAGCAGGCAGGGCACGATGCGCGCGAAACGCCGCGCATAGAAGTCGCGCAGGTCGATGCGCTCCAGCGCGCCCCAGCGGCGGATCGCATTGCCCGCGATCAGGAAACCGGAGATCACGAAGAACACGAATACCGCTTCGTAGCCGTTGAAATTCAGCGCGCTCAGCAGCCGCGCCGGCAGCACCTCGGCCAGCGCGGTCTTCTTCAGCGGTATGCGCAGGCCGAGGTGATGCAGCACCACCAGCAGGATGGCGATGCCGCGCAGCAGGTCGATGCCGGGATTGCGTTCAAGAGGCGAAGGCTTTGACGATGGCATCGACGGGTTTGCGCAACAGGGATTCGTTGAACATTAGCATCAGGCGGCCGTCGCGCGGCTCGACGATCATGATGTCGGCCTTGGCCAGGCGTTCCCGCAGGCCTTGCCGCCGCGGCTCGGCGATCTCGACGAAATGGATATTGGTGCCGTGCTCCACGCGGCGCACGGTGTAGCCGTCCAGCTTCGCCAGGCCGTCGAGCAGGCGGTCGCCGGCGGCGCGCACCCTGGCGAAGCGCTCCTCGAAGCCATGGAGCGCATCCAGCGCCAGCAGCGCGGGCTGCCAGCCGTGGTAGATGGTGCCGCCGAAGATATGCCGCGTATCGCGTGCCTTGGCCACGTTGGCCTTGGTTCCGGCGAGGATGGCGCCGAACGGCGCGCCCAGGTATTTGTAGAGCGACACGTAGACCGTATCGAACGGCGCCGCGTACTTCGCCGCGCCGAAGCCTTCGGCGCCGCTGTTCAACAGCAGGCGCGCGCCATCCAGATGCATGCCGATGCCCTTGGCGCGGGCGCGCTCGGCGATCGCCTGCACCACCTCGAACGGCACCATCGCGCCGTCGGCGCGGCGCACCGGGCTTTCCAGCGAGATCGCGCCGATCGGCAAGGGATAGGCGGCCTTCTCCGACACGGCGATGGCCGCGTTCACTTCGTCCAGCGTCGGCGCCGCGCGGTCCGGCGCCAGCGGCACCAGGTTGATCGCGCTCAGCGTGGTCACCGCATCGCTTTCGTCGCAGTAGACGTGGCTTTCCTGCTGCACCAGGGCGCGCTTCTTGTCGCCGCACAGCAGGCGGATGGCAACCTGGTTGGCCAGGGTGCCGGTGGGCATGAAGGCGGCGTCCTCCTTGCCCAGCAGCTGGGCGAAGCGCTGCTCCAGTTCTTCCACCGCGCCGCGTTTCAGATAGGCATCGCCGGCCTTGTCGCGGGTCTGCAGGATGGCATCCATGCGGGCGAGCACGTCGCGCCCGTAATGCGGCAGGTCGTCGCCCATCAGGATGACGCTGCGGTTGATGTGCTCCGGGTCCTGCGGACTCTTAGGCGAAGCGGCGGCCCATGCGGCTGGCGCGGCGGCCAGTGCGGCGAGCGAGCCCGCGGTCAATGAGGAACGGAGAAAGTCCCGACGGTCCATTGCTTGCGCCCCCGCTTGGCTGGTTGTCGGGGAACCCTAGCACTGGAAGCGGGCGGGCCTATCGGCCGAAGGTCATGGCGGACTAAGCCCCTCTCCCCTCGGGAGAGGGGTTGGGGTGAGGGTACGGGCGGAGCGCAAGAGTGACGTGCACCGCTCCGACCGAACCCTCATCCGGCTGCCGCCACCTTCTCCCAGAGGGAGAAGGATTCCAACTTGGAGACTGAGGGGCTAGGGGCTCGCCGCCGGCAGATCCGAAATCATCTGCTTCGCCAGCCCTTCATAGTCGTAGTCGAAATGATGATCGCCCGTCTTGCGATACACCTTGATCCACGCCGGCAAACCGGCGGTGGCGCAGATGGTGTCGTCCTCGTCGTCCTTGCCGTAGTAGCACGTCACCGGCGGATGGCCGTCCAGGGCGAGCAGCGGCGGGCGGGCGTCGTAGTGCTTCACCGGGTTGAGCAGCTGGAACAGGTTCTGCGTCTGCGTCTTGAACCAGCCCTCGACCATATAGCCCTGCATCTCGATCTCGTAGCTGACGTCCTTGCTCGGCGACAGCAGCACCAGCTGCGCGACGCGGGCGCGGTTCTCGGGCTTCAGCTTTTCGATGACCGACGGCAGCACGTCGGCGCCGAAGGAGAAGCCGATCAGCCACACGCGCTGCTTGCCCAGCCGGGCGGTGGACTGTTCGATCAGCGCGTCCAGGTCGGCAGCCGAGGCATCGGCATTGCTCTGGCGCCAGTAGTACTTGAGCAGGCTCACGCCCATCACCGGCACGCCGTGCTGGGCCAGGATGGCGCCGAGCTGCTTGTCCAGGTCGCGCCAGCCGCCGTCGCCGGAATAGAAAATGGCGACCACGTCGCCGCGTCCTTCCAGCGGCTTGGCACCCGGCGCGGCCGGCAGTTCGACCAGGGATTCGGCCATCGTCGCGTGGTGCCAGGGCTGCCACACGAGCGCGCCCGCGGCCGCGGCGGCGAGCACGAGGCCGCCGATGATCTTGGTGATTCGTTTCATCGGCGCACCATACCCGATAGGCCGCCGGAGATCAGGCTGGCGATATTGGCCAGCACCAGCGGCAAGGCGATGCCGGCGGGAACCGCGAGATAGCGCGGCTCCCACTCGGGATCGAATTTGTCCTTGTACTTGTGCAGGCCGCGGAAGTTGTAGAAGCGTTCGCCGCGGCCGAACACCAGCGCGCCCAGGCGGCTCCACAGCGGCGCGGTGCGCCGGTTCTGCAGGCCGGAGAACGGCGCCATGCCGAGGTTGAACCAGACGTAGCCTTCGGCGCGCGCCCACTGCATCAATTCGATGAACATGAAATCCATCACGCCGGACGTGCCGTCCGGCAGGTGGCGCATCAGATCCACCGAGGCTTCTTCCTTGCTGTCGGTGAGGAACAGGTTGGCGAAGGCCACCAGCTCCTCGCCCTTCCACACCAGGGCCATCGGCGTGCGCGCCAGGTAGGCCGGGTCGAAGGTGCCGAGCGAGAAGCCTTTTTCGCGCACGCCCTTGTCGCGCATCCAGGCATCGGAGATCGGCTTCAAGCGCGGGATCAGCGCGCCCACCTCGTGCGCCGGCACGATCTGCAGGCGCATGCCTTCGCGGGTGAGCTTGTTGATGGTGTTGCGCAGCACCTTCTTGGACTTGCCGTCGAGGTTGAAGCCGTCCAGCTTGACGCGCGCCTCCTCGCCGATCTTCAGCAGGTTCATGCCCACTTCCAGATACAGGTCCAGGTCCTGCGGCCGCACCTGGTAGAACAGCGGCCAGCCGCCGGCGCGTTCGCATTGCTCGCGGAAGGTCCACACCAGTTCGCGGCGCGCGTCTTCGTCCTCGCCGACCGGATCGCCCATGGCGACCCAGCTGCGGCCTTCCACGTCGTACATGATGAAGGCCCTGGCCTCGGCATCGAACAGCAGGGTCTTGTCGCCCATCAGCGCCAGGTGCGCCTGCGCCGAGGAATAGTGCTTGATCAGCGGCAGCGCGCGCGCCAGTTCCTCTTCGCCGGGCAGGTGCAAGTCGGGCCGCGCGGGGCGGATCAGATTGGCCAGCGCGAACAGCATGCCCACCGCCGCCGCGCCCACCAGCGCACGCAGCGCGCGCGGCGCACCGCCGTGATAGAAACTGAATTCCCACCACAGGTTGGTGCTGTACTCGACGTGCTTGTAGCTGAAGGACACCAGCCAGCCCGCGCAGCCGAGCACGGCGAGGATGGCGATGATCCAGCCCACCGAGAAGGTGGCGCTGAACAGCGAGGCGCGGCGATAGAACAGCCGGTGCGCCGGCGCCAGGCCCAAGGCCAGCAGCGAGAGCAGCGTGGCTTCCTCGTAGTCGATGCCCTTGAGCAGCGACAGCACCGCGCCGAGCAGCAGCAGCACCAGGGTCAGCACATAGGCCGCATCCAGCCGGCGCTGCAGGCCGCGCGCCAGGATCAGCAGCAGCATGCCGACCATGCTGGCCAGGAAGTGCGAGAACTCCAGCACCGGCAGCGGCAGCACGTGGCGCAGAATCTCCATGCGTCCCGGCAATGCGGACGTCGCACCGGAGAACAGCAGCACCGCGCCGGAGACCAGGGTGAGGCCGGCGAAGAACGGCGGCAGCAGGCCGGTGAACCACGGCGCCAGCGGCACCTTGCCGGCCACCCCGCGCGCCTCGCGCGCCAGCACCACTACGGTGGCGGCGCACAGCGGCAGGAAGTAGTAGATCAGGCGGTACGCGGCCAGCGCGCCGAGGATCGGCGCCTCCAGGCCTTCGTTGCCGGTGGCGCCGAAGCCGGCCAGCATCACCGCCTCGAACACGCCCAGGCCGCCGGGCACGTGGCTGACCAGGCCGGCGATCTGCGCCAGCACGAAGATCGCCATGAAGTGGCCGAAGCCGGTGTCCACCGCATTCGGCATCAGCAGGTACAGCACCCACGCGGCCAGGCCCCAATCCACCGCGCCGGTAAGAATCTGCCGCGCCGCCGTGGGCGTGGACGGCCAGCTCACGCGCCATCGCCACAGGCGCAGCGGCTGGCGCAGCACCTGGCTGCCGGCCAGCCACAGCACGGGAATGAGGGTGAGCACGATCGCCACCGGAATGCGCAGGCTGGCCATCGGCACCGTCGGCGGCACCGGCACCAGCAGCAGGGTCACGCCGGTGAGCGCGAACAGGCCGAGCCAGAAACTGGCCGTGCAATACAGCACCACCTTGGCCACCTCGGCGGTGGACAGGCCGGCCTGGATATAGAAGCGGTAGCGGATCGACCCAGAGATCAACAGGGCCATGCCCAGCGCGTTGCTGAAGGCGTAGCTGATGAAGGAGATCAGCGTGACCTGGGCGCGCGGCAGCTTGCGGCCGATCGAGGCCAGGCCGAACCAGTCGTACAAGGTCATCACGCCGTAGCTGGCCGCGGTGAGCAGCATGGCCAGCACGATGCGGTGGTTTTCCAGGCCGTGCACGTAGCGCGCGACTTCGCGGTAGCTGACCTGGCTGGCCAGCGAGCGCAGCGCCCACAGCGCCAGGCAGAGCATGCCGACCGAAAGCAGCGGACCGGCGAGCCGGCGCAGCCACGCCCCGCGAGGGCGCGTCAGGGCTTCTGCCGGCTCTGGAGCGTCCGCCCCTCTCTGCTCCACCACTCGACCCAAGGCCTCCACGAATGATTCAAGGCATGCGCCTGCACGCCGGGCGTTACTGCCACCGGTCCGCGCGCCATGCGCCTGGCGGCCGCGAGCACGAAGCCTCGTCCACCACGGTCGGCAAGCATAGCGTGTCGAACCTGTCTGCGGTCCGTCGTTTCCCGGCTGTCCCCCTGGCCGCCGCGCTGCGCGGGCATGGAGCACATGCGGGTGCGCGGCCGCGGAACGGTCGCGCCAGTGTAAGACGAACAACGCAGCGGAAAATGACAACGGCCGGACAAGCCGGCCGTCGTCTTCCCGGCCGCCGGTTCACCGGCGGTATGGGCAAGGAATTACGCGTTCGCGCTGCCGCGCGCCAGGCGGGCCACCCAGCGGTACAGCACCACCACGATCGCGATGAAGGCCAGGCCGCCGAGGACCTCCGCCGTATTGGCGAACGAGGGCGATACCAGGGCCAGCGGCGCGCCCTTGCCGGAGAACGCCACGATCGCGGCAATCACCACGCCGATGATGCTCTCGCCCACGATCAGGCCGGAGGCGAGCAGCACGCCCAGCTGCTTGGTGGCCTCGGGCTTCGGACCGCGGTCGGCGCGGCGGTCGAACAGCCAGCCCACCACCGAGCCGACCACCACCATCAAGGTGCTGGCCGTGGGCAGGTAGATGCCCAGGCCCACCGCCAGCGGCGGGATGCGCATCCTGGTGGTGCGCGCCAGGATGGCGTCGACCACGATCACCGCCACGCCGATGCCGATGCCGGTGGTGATCAGGCCCCAGTCGATGTTGTTGGTGATCACGCCCTGCGCCAGCGCCGAGATCAGGCCGGCCTGCGGCGCGGGCAGCGCGGCGGGGCCGGCGCCGGGCACGCCGGCGAAACCGTAGGCCTTGTTGAGCAGGTCCAGCACCGGCGGGATCACCGCGGCGCCGGCGATCACGCCGATCACCAGCGCCACCTGCTGGCGCCACGGCGTGGCGTCGACCAGCTGGCCGGTCTTGAGGTCCTGCAGGTTGTTGTTGGCGATGGCGGCCACGGTGAAGATCACCGCGGTGGTGAACAGCGCGAACGCCACCAGCGCCTTGCCGGCCTCGGCCGGCACGTACGGCTTCACGCCCGCCACCAGCAGCAGCGCGGCGCCGATCACCACCAGGATGCCCACGCCCGACAGCGGGCTGTTGGACGAACCGATCAGGCCGGCCATGTAGCCGCATACGGTGGACACGAAGAAGCCCATCAGCACCACGTAGGCCACGCCGCCCACCGCCAGCACGGCGAGGTGGTCGCCCAGGCCGCTGCTGTTGGCGAAGTAGCCGAGCAGCCAGGCGATCGGCACGAAGCAGGCCAGGGTGATCAGGCCGACGATGCCGATCGGGATGTCCTGCTCGGTGCGCGGCAGCGAAGCGGCGTTGCCGGCCTTGCGCACGCGCGAGGCGGCCATGGCCGAGGTGAGGCCGCTGATCACCGGCTTGACCAGCTTGGCCAGGGTCCAGATGGCGGACACGCCGATGGCACCGGCGCCGACGTAGCGCACCTTGTGGCTCCAGGTGGCCTGGGCCAGCTCGGCCACGCCGCCGGCGACGTGCTCGAACGGCGAATAGAACGGCACGCCCCAGCCCCAGCCGATCAGCGCGCCGACCAGCATGGCGATACCGACCGACAGGCCGACCAGGTGGCCGATCGCGAACAGCGCGAAGGAAAGATTGAAGTCGAAGCCGCTGACCGAGCCCTTGTCGCCGACGCGGAAGTAGCTGATCACGTCCGAGGCGAACACCTGGGTGGCCACCACCACGGCGAACACCGCCGAGACCACCGAACCCCACAGCACCGCCAGCAGGCCGGCCCTGCCCTCTTCCACGCTGCCGCCGGCCTCGTGCTCGCCGCTGCCGACCTTCAGCACTTCGGCGCAGGCGATGCCTTCCGGATACGGCAGGTCGGAATTGGTGACCAGGGCGCGGCGCAGCGGGATCGAATACATCACGCCCAGGATGCCGCCGAGCGCGCATACCGCGAACGAGGTCCAGAACGGGAAGCCGGTCCACCAGCCGATCATGATCATGCCGGGCAGCACGAAGATGATCGAGGACAAGGTGCCGGCCGCCGAGGCGATGGTCTGCACCACGTTGTTTTCCTGGATGGTGGATCCGCGCATCGCGCGCAGGATCGCCATCGAGATCACCGCCGCCGGAATCGAGGTGGCGAAGGTGAGGCCGGCCTTGAGGCCGAAGAAGACGTTGGCGGCGGTGAACACCAGGGTGAGCAGTACGCCGAGGATCACGCCGCGTACGGTCAATTCCTTGCGCACGTCGGCGACAGCCGGCAGCGCGCTCACGAGTGCTTTCCTTTCATGCTGGAGTTCTCCCCATG
This sequence comes from Dyella marensis, assembly GCF_049532885.1. Classification (NCBI taxonomy): domain Bacteria; kingdom Pseudomonadati; phylum Pseudomonadota; class Gammaproteobacteria; order Lysobacterales; family Rhodanobacteraceae; genus Dyella; species Dyella marensis. The sequence continues at coordinate 916,908 of NZ_CP064029.1, read as the reverse complement.
GAGTAGTAGTTCGGTTTTATCGGCGGCATTGGAATGAGACGGCGGCCGCTCGCCGATCACTGTCCTGAATCGTCCTAGATTTGCCACATTTTCGCCCTGGAGCAAAGAGCGTGTGCGGCAAAGGCCGTACCGTAGCCTGTCGCCGCCTGCATCCGAACCATCAGGAAAAAGCCCAACGTCCCGGAAAATCGGAAACTGCCTACCAGAAAACTTGATTCTCCCTTGCCGGGCGCCGCCGCATACTCGCGGCTCCCCATGGACCCGAGGTATCCCCATGCCCGCCCCGCATCCCGACGCCATCGACGGCCTCGACACGCACTTCGCGCCGGAACATCCGCTGGCCGCGCTGAGCGGCTTCTACCGCGCCTTCAACCAGCGCGACCTGGAGGCGATGGCGCGCAACTGGTCGCACGACGAGGCGGCGTCGATGAGCAATCCGCTGGGCGGCATCGAGCGCGGATGGTCGCGCATACGCGCGGTGTACGAGCGCATCTTCCTGGGCGAGGCGCACGTGCGCGTGGTGTTCCACGACTACACCTTGCATGAATTCGGCTTGCATGAATTCGGCGACGCCTTCCTCGCGGTGGGGCGCGAACGCGGCGTGCTGGAGCGTGGCAATACCAAGCTGGAACTGGCCATCCGCACCACGCGCCTGTACCGGCGCGTGGACGGACAGTGGCGGCAGTTCCATCACCATGGGTCGTTCGAGGATCCGGCGCTGCTGGAGGCCTACCACGAGGCGGTGCGCTGAGCGCTCAGCCCGCACCGGCGCTGCTGCGGCTGCTCGCCACCGAGATGCGCCCCGGGAATTCGCCGCCGGCCCTGCTCTGTTCGAACCATTGGCGGCCATGCAGGCTGGCCAGCTGCGGGTGCGCGAGGTAGCGCCCCGCGTAGTCCGCCAGCTGGCGCCAGCGCTGCGCGTCCTGGCGCAGCTGGGTGAGGTGGGCGCGCAGCTGGCCGCCGGACGGCGTGCCCAGCCAGCCGGCGCCGGCCCATTCCCGTACGAACTGGCGCAGTGCGACCGCCGCGGTCCAGGCTGCGGATGCCTGCGCCAGCGCGTTGGCGCGGATCGCCTGCAGGCGCTCGGGCTGGAAGCGCGCCAGCCCTTCGTCCTCCAGCGCCAGCGGGCTGTTGCCCTGCAGGTCGTTGAGCAGGCGGTCGAGCTGGGTGTTGGGATAAATCCGCGAGGTATCCGCCTCAGGATTGCTCCGTACTCCGAAAATTGCCTTCTCCATCTTGCTTTCCTCGCACTTTGCTACTAGCGAATAAATCTAATAAATACAAGGAAATACCATCACAAGTTGACAATCTAAACAATTAGAAATTGCCTACTCGGCGGGTCAGATCATCAACAATGGCGCTCGTCTTACGTGCTCGACCACCGTTGTTTCCGACCCCCGCGCAACGTGCCGCCCAGGCCGTCCGCGGCACCGCGAGAAGGAGCCTCTTTTGGCAATGAACGGGTTTTCCCAGCGTCTGCATCTGGCCATGGACCTGATCGGCATGAGCAAGGGCCGTGGCCGCACGACCCGCCTGGCCGACATGTTCGGCGTATCGCGCGAGACGGCACGCAAATGGCTCAGCGACATGGCCCGCCCCGAAACCAAGCGCATGACCGAAATCGCCGGACGCTTCGGCGTCAGTTTCGAATGGCTGGCCACCGGGCGCGGCGAGCCGAAGGGCTTCATGAAGGTGCAGGACGCCGCGGCGCCGTACCGGGTGGACCATCGCGAGCAGGCGCGCCTGTTCGGGCTGATCGGCCGGCTTACGCGGGATCAGCGCAAGGCCTTGCTGGTGATCCTGGAGCAGATGGTGAAGAAGGAATAAGGCCTGGCACGGCGCATGAAAAAAGCCCGCTCGTTCGAGCGGGCTTTTTTCTTATGCAGCAATGCGCGGGCGATCAGTGCGCGTTGACCACGATGTCCACGATCAGGCCGGTGGCGACGGCGGTGAGGAAGATCTGGCCGTCGTCGTCGCGCACGTAGCGATAGCCCGGTTCCGGACGGCGCAGGTGGTAATGCTCGTAGTCGGTCACGTAGTAGGTGCGCTCGTAGTAGCGGTCCGGCAGGCGCTCGCCGCGGCGGTAGGCGTGCTTCTCCCAGCCGCGGTGCTGGCCGTTGTCGTGGCGGCCTTCGTCCTTCGGATTGTGGCCGCGGCCATGATCGTGGTCGTGATCCCAATCGTGGTCCTGCGGCGCGGCCCAGGCGGCGGCGCTGGTGACGAGCAGTGCGATGGCGGTGGTCAGACCCAGCAGGCGTTTCATGGCGGCTCCGTACCCTCGAGGGGCGTTGATGGCATGCGGCTGCGTGGCAGCCGGGAGCGATGCTAGCGCCGGCAAGCTGAATTGCCCTGGCTGCCGCGCGCAACCGCGGCTGAACCGGATTGTGGATTGGGCAAAAAATAAGGATCCGCGTCGCCGCGGATCCTTCGATTGGTGGGCCGTGACAGATTCGAACTGTCGACCAACGGATTAAAAGTCCGCTGCTCTACCGGCTGAGCTAACGGCCCATGCGCTCAAAAAGCCAAGCGCGCGATTTTAAGGTCAGCGCGCCTGGGGCACAAGCAAACCGCCTCAGGCGTAGCGCGTGGGATCGGGCAGGCCGGCTTCGCGGAAGCCCTGCGCGCGCAGGCGGCAGGCATCGCAATGGCCGCAGGCGCGGCCCTGCGCATCGGCGTTGTAGCAGCTCACGGTTTCCGCGAAATCCACGCCCAGGCGCGCGCCTTCGCGCGCGATGTCCGCCTTGCTCATGCGCATCAGCGGCGCGTGCACGCGGATGCCGGCGCCTTCGACGCCAGCCTTGGTGGCCACGTTGGCAAGCTGCTCGAAGGCCTCGATAAAGGCCGGCCGGCAATCCGGATAGCCGGAATAATCGACCGCATTGACGCCGCACCAGATGTCGCTGGAACCGAGCACCTCGGCCCAGCCCAGCGCGATCGACAGCATGATGGTGTTGCGCGCCGGCACGTAGGTAACCGGGATGCCGCCGGCTTCGCCGTGCAGGTCGGCGTCGAGCGGCACGTCGATGTCGGCGGTGAGCGCCGAGCCGCCGATCGAGCGCAGGTCGACCTGCACCGTCTTGTGTTCCACCGCGCCGAGCAGGCGCGACACGCGCGCCGAGGCTTCCAGTTCCGAACTGTGGCGCTGGCCGTAAGCCACGCTCAGCGCGTGCACCTGGTAACCCTGTTCGCGTGCGATGGCGATGGTGACGGCGGAATCCATGCCGCCGGAGACGAGCACGACGGCCTTGCGGGGAGAACTTTCAGACATGGCGACATCCACTTCAGAGTCAGGCCGGTCACCGGCCGGAGAGCGCCACCGGCAGCACAGGCCGGCGCGCGGAAACTGCTATGCGCCAGCGCGCCTCGGCGCGCGGACGAATCAATGCCCCGGCGCGTCGTTCCACAGCAGCTTGTGCAGCTGCAACTGGAAGCGCACCGGCAGCTTGTCCTCGATGATCCATTCGGCGAGCTCGCGCGGGTTCACCTTGCCGTGCACCGGCGAGAACAGCACCATGCAGCGCCGGTCGATGGCGTGCGTGGCGACCGCTTCGCATGCCCATGCGTAGTCCGCGCGGCTGGCCAGCACGAACTTCACCTGGTCGTGCGGCAGCAGGTGGTCCAGGTTGGACCACAGGTTGCGCGCGCTCTCGCCGGAGTCCGGCGCCTTCAGGTCCATCACCTTGCGCACGCGCGGATCGACCGCGGCCACGTCGAGCGCGCCGGAGGTTTCCAGCGATACCTCGTAGCCGGCATCGCACAGCCGCTGCAGCAGGATCAGGCAGCGCTTCTGCGCCAGCGGCTCGCCGCCGGTGACGCAGACGTGCTTGGCGCCATGCGAGGCCACCTCGGCGAGGATGTCATCGATGTCGCGCCAGCCGCCGCCGTAGAACGAATACTCGGTGTCGCACCACACGCAGCGCAGCGGGCAGCCGGTGAGGCGCACGAACACGGTGCGCCAGCCGATCGCATCGGCCTCGCCCTGGATCGAGTGGAAGATCTCGGTGATGCGCAGCCGCTCGGCCATGGCCGGCGTCGACGTGGTGGACGCCACGTTCGCGTTGCCTTCGCTCACCGCCGGAACCTCAGTTGGCCGGCTGCTGCTGCAGTCGGCGCAGCCGCTCCTGGGCCAGGCTGGCGGCCTTGGAACCCGGATACCTGGTGGTCACCGACTTCAGCGTGGCCTTGCCCTGCTCGGCCTGCTTCAGTTCCAGCTGGCTGTAGCCGAGCTTGAGCATCGCATCGGGCGCCTTGTCGCTCTGCGCGTACTGCGAGAGCAGGCGCTGGAAGGTCTCGGCCGCGAGCGGGTAGTTCATGGTCCCGTAGTAGGACTCGCCCAGCCAGTAGAACGCATTCGGCATCAGCGGGCTGTCGGGGTACTGCTGGATGAAGCCGCGGAAACCGCGCGAGGCGGCCACGAAGTCGCCGTTGCGCAGCGACTTGAAGGCGGTGTCGTAGGCGGCCTGCGCACCGGTCTGGTCGCCCGGCGCGGCGGCAGGCGCCTTGGTGTCGCCGGGCTTGCCCTTGGTGTCGGCAGCTGCAGCCGCCGCGGCGGGCGCGGCATGGGTGCTGCCGGCGGAGGCAGGCGCGGCGTTCGCGTCGCTGCCGGTGGCGGCGGCATGGTTGCCGGCGCCGCTTTCGAGGCGGCCGATACGCGAATCGAGATCCGTGTACTGCGCCTTGTTGGAATCCTTCAGTTCCTGCAGCTGGTGCTGCAGTTCTTCGATCTGGCCCTGCATCTGCCGCATCTGCGCCTGCAGTGCCTGCATCTGGTTGACCATGCCGACGCCGCCCTGGTCCTGGTTCTGCGCCTGCTGCTCGAGCCGCGCGACGCGGTCGGCAAGGCTGAGGCGGGAATCCTGCGCCAGTGCGGGAACGGCAAAAAGCATGGCGGACGCTATCGCGCCCGCCATGCCGAGCCGCCTGGCCGTGTAGCTGTTAGCCAGTCGCTGCTTCATGCTTACTTCGCCGTGTAGACGATCTCGACGCGGCGGTTCTTGCCCCAGCAATCCTCGTTGTGCTCACGGCACACCGGCTTCTCCTTGCCGTAGCTGATCACGTTCAGCTGGCTGGCCGAACCGCCGGCGGCGGTCAGGGCGCTGGAGACAGCGTTGCCGCGGCGCTCGCCGAGGCCCAGGTTGTACTCGCGGGTGCCGCGCTCGTCGGTGTTGCCTTCCAGGCGGATCTGGGCAGTCGGGCGGTCCTGCAGGTACTTGGCGTGGCACGCCATGATCTGCTGGAACTCCGGCTTGATCTCGTCCTTGTCGAAATCGAAGTACACGACGCGCTGACGCAGGCAAGCGTCACGGTCGAGATCTTCCGGGGTGTACTTGCCCGAGGTCGGCTGCTGGCTGGTGGCCACCGGGGTGGTGTCCGCCGGGGTCTGCGGCTTGACTTCCTGCTTCTTCGAGCATGCGGCCGCGCCAACGCAGAGCAGGGCGACCAGGGCGACGCGAACGGTCTTATTCATGGTGGACGTTCCTTCAAACGGGTTTGAGTTCCGACAGTCAATAGCGATTGCGGTTACAGGACAGTGATCGCCGGTGGACCGGCTGTTATTGTGACACCTTGGTACCGGCGCCGCGGCTGGCCGCTGCGCCGGCCACCCGCCAGGCCCAGGGCCCGAAGGGCGACCGGGCCGGCAGCAGGATCTTTGCCCCACCACCGCCCCTGATCTTGCGGGCCGCTGCGCCTCGAGGCGCGCGGCCGCTCATTCAACGCTGCCGGTACGGACCCCAGGACGGTTCGCGCACGTCGCCATCGGCAAGCACGAGGCGCTGGCGAACCTGACCATCCGCCGAAACGGCATAAAGCACGCCGCGCCGTCCTTCGGTAGCGGCATACAGCAGCATGCTGGCGTTGGGCGCGAAGCTCGGGGACTCATCGATCGGGCCCGGCGAGAGCGGACGCACCTGCCCACCCAGACTGCGGTCCATGACCGCAATACGATACACGTTCCCGTTGCCCTGCACCATGGCGACCTGCTTGCCGTCGTAGCTGACGTCGGCGCTCAGGTTGTTCTGGCCCTGGAAGCTGATGCGGTTGGCGCCGCCGCCGGAAGCCGGCATCTGGTAGATCTGCGGGCGGCCCGAGCGGTCCGAGGTGAAGTAGATGCTCTGGCCGTCCGGCGACCACACCGGCTCGGTATTGATGGCCAGGCTCTTGGTCAGGCGGGTCTCCTGGCGGCTGGCCACGTCCATCACGTAGATCTCGGGGTTGCCCGAATAGGACAGGGACACCGCCAGCTTGGTGCCGTCCGGCGACCAGGCCGGGGCGCTGTTGATGCCGCGCGGACGAGCCGAGACCAGCTGGCGCTGGCCGGTGGTGATGTCCTGCACGTAGATGGCCGAGTTGCCGCTTTCGAACGAGACGTAGGCGATCTTCTTGCCGTCCGGCGACCAGTGCGGCGACAGCAGCGACTCGCGCGAGCGCGCCACCACCTGCGGGTTGAAGCCGTCCGAATCGGCCACGATCAGCGAGTACGTGGTGTTGTTGCCCAGGCCCACCGCGGTGATGTACGCGATGCGGGTCCAGAACGCGCCGCGCACGCCGGTGATCTTTTCGTAGATCTGGTCGGCGATCTGGTGGGCCACGCCGCGCAGGTCGCCGGCCGGGGCGGTGAAGGCCTGGGCCAGCAGGCTCTGCTGCTTGTTGACGTCCCACAGCTCGTACTCGACGCGCAGCATGCCGCCGCCGGCGTCGCTGATGCGGCCGATGGTGAGGAAGTCCTGCTTGAGCAGGCGCCAGGTCGGGAACTTGATGTCCGCGCCCTTGGACGGCGTCTCCACGATCTCGCTCTTGGCCAGCGAGCGGAACTTGCCCGAGCGGTTGAAATCGTTGCGGATCACGTCGGCCACGTCGGTGGGCAGCGGCGCGCCGCCGGCCTGGGCGAACGGCACCACCGCGATCGGCGTGGCGGTCTTGAGGCCACCGACGATGTCGACGTTGAGCGACTGGGCTGCGGCCTGGCCGGCGAAGAGACCGGACAAGGCCAGCAGGACGATGGCGAAAGCTGAGCTCAATTTGCGCATGGGCTTGGTCACTGCGGCCTGAAAGTGAAGTCGATATTGCGTTTGAACACGCTCTCGAACCCCTTGTAAGGCAGGGGCTGGGCGCGAAGGACGGCGTTCTCGATGGAGCGCTTGCCGGCCTCGTCGTAAGGACAGGAGGCATCGACTTTGGCACTCATCACGTCGCCGCCGGGCAATTGCACGATGTGCACGACGCACGGAGCGTTCGGCATGTTATCCGGGCGGAGCCAATTCTGAGTGACGGCGTTCTGAATCGCGGCTTGATACTGGGCCAGCAGGCTGTTGTCCGGGCCGTTCTGGCCGGTCTGGCGCTGGTCGGCGCGAGGCAGGTCGGCCTGGCCGTTGTCCTTGGCGTCCTTGATGTCTTCCAGCTGCTGCTTGGCCTGCTTAGCCTTGTTTTCCAGCTTCTGGCGCGCCTGGTCGGCCTTGTCCATCTGGGCGAACAGGTCGTCCAGCTTCTTCTTTTCTTCCTTCTGCTTGGCCGCCTGGGCGTCCAGCTCGGCCTGCCGCTGGCGCTGGCGCTCTTCCTGTTCGCGCTTGGCGTCCTCTGCCTTCTGCAGGGCGTCGGCCACCACTTTTTCCTGGTCCTTGATGTCCGGACGCTCGGGCGGCGGCGGCAAGGTCTTCACCACCGGGGCTTCCTGCGGCGGAGTCGGCGGCGTCACCGTGGGCGGCGGCGGCGTGGTGTCCGGGATCGGCTTGGCCTTGGTGGCCTTCGGCGGCGGCGCGCCGGTGGGGCCGATCAGGGTGGCTTCGATGATCTGGCCCGGCAGCGCGATCGGCTTCGGGCAGGCCAGCAGGTTGAGGCTGGGCGGCAGATGCAGGGTCTCGAACACTTCTTCGTAGAACGAGCAGGGCACGATGGCGAGGGCCAGAAAGCCCACCAGGCCCAGATGCAGGATGGCGGAAAGAACGACCGCCTTGGGCGTGCCTTTACGGTCGTCCATGCTTCCCGCTCGACTCGGGCTGGCTCATCAGGCCGATCTTCGACACGCCCGCTTCCTGCAGCACCGGCAGGATCAGATAGACCTTGCCGTAATTGGCCCGCTCGTCGCCGGCCACCAGCACCTGCAGGTCGGGGTTTTCCTTCTGGAACGCGGTGATCTTGGCCTTGAACTCCTCGGCGCTGACCGGCTCGCGCTTGGAGCCCTGCGAGCTGAGATAGATCTGGCCGCTCTCGTCGACCGAGACCACCACCGGGTCCTTCTTGTCCTGCAGCGACTTGGCCTGGGTCTGCGGCAGCTGGATGTCCACGCCGAGATTCATCATCGGCGCGGTCACCATGAAGATGATCAGCAGCACGAGCATCACGTCGATGTACGGCACGACGTTGATCTCGGACTTGAGCTTGAAGCGCTTGTGGCGCGCGGAACTACGCATGAGGAAGCCCTTAGAGCCTGTTCATGGTCTTCCCGTGCCCCGCGCCGGGATCGGTTTGCGCGCAGGGCAAGGAAGAGTGAAGGAGTGTACGTCCGTACACGACTGAGCGATGACGCCGCCATGCGGGCAAACCGACCCGGCGCGAAGGGTTGCCGTTGAGTGGCCGCCATGCGGCAGCGCGCGGCTTGGCCTGGCAGCCAGCCAGGCCGGCGCCGCGCACTACCACCTGACAGCCACTCAACGGCAACGCGGGGTACGGGAAGACCATGAGGCTCTCAGCTCAGGCCGCGTCGTCGGTCTGGATCTGGCGCTGCAGGACGGAGGAGAACTCCTCCTGGAACACCTCGTAGCGCGACGCCACCCGATCGACCTTGTTGGCGTAGCGGTTGTAGGCCCACACCGCCGGAATGGCGGCGAACAGGCCCATGGCGGTGGCGATCAGCGCCTCGGAGATGTGCGGCGCGACCACGGCGATGGTCACGTCCTTCATCTCGCCCAGGCCCTGGAACGCGCCCATGATGCCGATGACGGTGCCGAACAGGCCGACGTAGGGACTGATCGAACCGACGTTGGCGAGGAACTCCAGGTTGCGTTCCAGGCGGCCGATCTCGCGGGTGCCGGCCACGCGCATGGCGCGCTCGGTGCCCTCGATGACGATGCGCAGGTCGTGGGTGCGGCGCTGGCGCTGGCGGGCGAATTCGCGGAAGCCCGACTCGAACACCGTCTCCAGGCCGCCGTTGTTGCCGGCGCCGCGCCCGCTCACCTCGCGGAACAGCTGGGCCAGGTCGGCGCCGGACCAGAAGCGCTCCTCGAAGCTCTCCGCCTCGTCCATCGCGGACTTCAGCTGCTGGTGCTTGCGGATGATGATCACCCACGACAGGAAGGAGAACACCAGCAGCACCAGCATCACGGCCTGCACCAGGATGCTCGCTTCCGCGACGAGCTTGAAAATGTTCAATCCACCGTTCATTGCTTGAGCGTTCTCCGCCGCGGGTTACTTGATTGGGGGTAGGCCGGGGATCAGGCCGGCGGGGATCTGGGCCGGGCGCATGCGTTCCAGGTCCACGCATGCCACGCGCACCTGCGCGCGGATCAGCGTGGTGCCATCTGCCCGGCTGATCGTCTGGCCGAACAGGATACTGGCAGCGCGCCGTTCTTTGACTTCGACCGTTACGCTCAGTTCATCGTCCAGCACGGCGGCCTTGAGGAACTCGATGTGCAGGTCGCGCACCAGGAAGGCCAGTCCGGTGGCCGCCCGCACCGCCGACTGGTCCACGCCCTGCCCGCGCAGCCATTCGGTGCGGGCGCGCTCCAGGAAGCGCAGGTAGCTGGCGTGGTACACCACGCCGCCGGCGTCGGTGTCTTCCCAATAGACGCGGACCGGCCAGCGGAAGCTGCCCGGGTCGAAGGCCGGCGCGGCGTCAGACATCGGTATCGCCCGTGAACAGGTCGGCGGCCTGCGGCTGGCGCGGCGGCGGGGTCAGGCCCAGGTGGCGCCAGGCCTTGGCGCTGGCCATGCGGCCGCGCGCGGTGCGCACCAGGAAGCCCTGCTGGATCAGATACGGCTCGACCACGTCCTCCAGGGTGCCGCGGTCCTCGCTGAGCGCGGCGGCCAGGGACTCCACCCCGACCGGGCCGCCGTCGAAGTTCTCGACGATGGTGGCCAGCAGGCGCCGGTCCAGTTCGTCGAAGCCCTCGGCGTCCACCTTGAGCATGTCCATCGCGGCCTGGGCCGCGGCGCAGGTGATCTGGCCGCCCGCGCGCACTTCGGCATAGTCGCGCACGCGGCGCAGCAGGCGGTTGGCGATGCGCGGGGTACCGCGCGAGCGGCGCGCGATTTCCTGCGCGCCTTCCAGCTCACAGGGAATGCCCATGATGCGCGCCGAGCGGCGCACGATCGCGGTGAGCTCGTCCGGCGAATAGAACTCCAGCCGCTGCACGATGCCGAAGCGGTCGCGCAGCGGCGCGGTGAGCAGGCCGGCGCGGGTGGTGGCGCCGATCAGGGTGAACGGGGGCAGGTCCAGCTTGATCGAGCGGGCCGCGGGGCCTTCGCCGATCATGATGTCGATCTGGAAGTCTTCCATCGCCGGATACAGCACTTCCTCCACCACGGGGGACAGGCGATGGATCTCGTCGACGAACAGCACGTCGTGCGGTTCCAGGTTGGTCAGCAGCGCGGCCAGGTCGCCGGCGCGCTCCAGCACCGGGCCGGAGGTGGAGCGCACGTTGACGCCCAGCTCGTTGGCAATCACGTGCGACAAGGTGGTCTTGCCCAGGCCCGGCGGCCCGAAGATCAGCACGTGGTCCAGCGCGCCGCCGCGCTTGCGCGCCGCTTCGATATAGATGGAAAGCTGTTCGCGCACCGCCTGCTGGCCGAGGTATTCCGCCAGCCGCTTGGGGCGGATCGAAGCCTCCAGGGCCTCGTCGTCCAGCTGGGCGGCGGACGTGATGATGCGGTGATCGGCCATGGGGGTGGGAATAGGTCCGGGAACAGGCGGCAAGCGCGATTCGCCGGGCATTCTACCGGACGTAGGTTGGGGTGAGCGCAGCGAACCCCAACAGAACGGCCATCGGGCGAGGTCCGTTGGGGTTCGCCTGCGGCTCACCCCAACCTACGCCGAGACGGGGCTCAGATCTCGACCTGCGCGCCCAGCTCGATCAGCCGGTTGCCCGGGATCTGGAAGAAGGCCGTGGCCGGCAGCGCGTTGCGCGCCATGAAGGCGAACAGCTTGTCGCGCCACAGCGCCATGCCGGGGCGGCGCTCGTCGGCGATGATGGTTTCGCGCGACAGGAAGAAGGTGGTGTCCATCATGTCGAACGGCAGGCCCACCTTGGAGCAGCGCAGCAGCGCCTGCGGGATGTTCGGGTCCTCGGCGAAGCCGAAGCGCAGCCCCAGGCCGTAGAAGTTGCCGCCCAGCGGGGTGAGCTGCACGCGCTCGTCGTACTCGGCCACCGGCGTTTCCAGCATTTCCACCGTCAGCAGCACGTTGCGCTCGTGCAGCACCTTGTTGTGCTTGAGGTTGTGCAGCAGCGCATGCGGCACCGCGTGCTGGTTGGCGGTGAGGAACACCGCGGTGCCCGGCACGCGCAGCGGCGGATGCTCGCCCACGTTCTCGATGAAGGGCTCCAGCGCCAGGCCCGACTGCTTGATCTCGCGCACCACCAGCTCGCGGCCGCGGCGCCAGGTGGTCATCACCACGAACACCGCCACGCCCAGCACCAGCGGGAACCAGCCGCCGTACTCGATCTTGATCACGTTGGCGCTCAGGAACGACAGGTCGATGGTGAGCAGCAGCACGCCGGCCAGGATCACCGTCAGCCGGCTCCAGTGCCACTGATAGCGCGCCACCACCAGGGCCAGGATGGTGGTCACCGTCATGGTGCCGGTCACGGCGATGCCGTAGGCGGCGCTCAGGTTCTCCGAGCTGCGGAAGCCCAGCACCGCGATCAGCACCATCACCAGCAGGAAGGTGTTCACCCAGGGCACGAAGATCTGGCCGGACATCTCGCGCGAGGTGTGCACGATCGGCATGCGCATCGAATAACCCAGCGACATCGCCTCGCGGGTCATCGAGAACGCGCCGGAGATCACCGCCTGCGAGGCGATGACGGTGGCGATGGTGGCCAGGCCGATCATCGGATACAGCATGACCTTGGGCACCAGCTTGAAGAACGGGTTGTCGATGGCTTCCGGATGGTTGAGCAGCAGCGCGCCCTGGCCGAAGTAGTTCAGCACCAGGGCCGGCAGCACGAAGCCGAACCAGGCCATGCGGATCGGCTTCTTGCCGAAATGGCCCATGTCGGCGTACAGCGCCTCGGCGCCGGTCAGCGCCAGCACCACGCCGCCCAGGGCGATGAAGGCCTGCAAGCCGTGGCTCATGAAGAACTTCACGCCGTACATCGGGTTCAGCGCCAGCAGCACATGCGGATTGAGCGCGATCATCTGCACGCCCAGCCCGGCGATCACGATGAACCAGATCACCATCACCGGCCCGAACAGCTTGCCCACGCGCTCGGTGCCGTGGCGCTGCAGCGCGAACAGGAAGAACAGGATCACCACCGAGGTCACCGGCACCACCCAGTGCGGCAGGTCCGGCACGGCCACCTTCATACCCTCGACCGCCGACAGCACCGAGATCGCCGGGGTGATCACGCCGTCGCCGTAGAACAGCGCCGCGCCGAAGATGCCCAGGATGGCCAGGATCCAGCGCATGCGCGCATCGCCGCGCGAGCTGCGCAGGGCCAGCGCGAGCAGGGCCATGATGCCGCCTTCGCCCTTGTTGTCCGCGCGCATGATGAAGACCACGTACTTCAGCGAGACCACGATGATCTGCGCCCAGAAGATCAGCGACAGCACGCCGAAGATGCTCTCCGGCGTGGGCTTCATGCCGTCGTGGCTGAGCGTGGTCTGCAGCGTGTACAGCGGGCTGGTGCCGATGTCGCCGTACACCACGCCGATCGCGCCCAGCGCGAGGGCGGCGAGGCGCCGCTTGGTGTCGGCATCGACGCCGTGAAGGTTGTCCTGGCTCACGGGCTCAAGCTCCTAATGCGGCGCGCAGCGCCTTGCGGATGATGGCTTCGGCGTTGTCGCCGTCGGCGGCGACCTTCTGCACCAGCCGCGTGACTTCGGCGGGTTTGTAGCCGAGCTGCTGCAAGGCCACGGTGGCCTCGCCGGCGGGATCCAGCGGCGCCGCGCCCTTGCCGGCGGTGCCGGGCAGGCTCACCGCCAGGCCGTCCACGCGGTCGCGCAGCTCCACCACCATGCGCTCGGCGGTCTTCTTGCCGATGCCGGGGATCTTGGTCAGCGCCACCACGTCGCCGGCCTGCACCAGGCGCGCGAAGTCGTTGGTGGAAACGCCGGACAGCACGGACAGCGCGATCTTCGCGCCGATCCCGCTGACCTTCTGCAGATTGCGGAACAGCGCCCGCTCGGCCTCGTGCAGGAAACCGTACAGCGCGACGCTGTCCTCCTTCACCGCGTAGTGGGTGAGCAGGGTCACTTCCTTGCCGGTGGGCGGCAGGTCGTAGATGGTGGACATCGGCGCTTCCAGCTCGTAGCCGACGCCGCCGACTTCCACCAGCAGCCACGGCGGCTGCTTGGACACCAGCACCCCGCGCAGGCGGCCGATCATCGGCGCCTCCAGGCGGTGCGCGGAATGCCGACGCGGGCGAGGCTGGCGCGGGTGTGCGCGTGGGTGACGGCGATGGCCAGCGCATCCGCGGCATCCGCCTGCAAGGGGCCCTTGAGGCCGAGCAATACGCCGATCATGTGTTGCACCTGGGTCTTGTCGCCACGGCCGCTGCCGACCACCGACTGCTTCACTTCCGTCGCCGCATATTCGTGCACCGCGATTCCCCGGCTGACCACCGCGCAGATCGCGGCACCCCTCGCCTGCCCAAGCTTCAGCGCCGAATCGGCGTTGCGCGCCATGAACACGCGTTCGATGCCGCACTCCTCCGGACGATGCTCGCCGATGATGTCACACAGCTCGTCAAAGATGCGTTTCAGGCGCAGCGGAAAACTGGCTTCGCCGGCCACCGCCAGCGCGCCATGGAATACGTGCGAGAGCTTGCCGCCGCCGTCCACGTCGATGATGCCCACGCCGGTGCGCTGGCTGCCGGGGTCGATGCCGATGATGCGTGTCATGACCGCGGCGTTACGGATCGCGTGAATGCGTAAAGTCCGTAGCGGACCTTACGCATCCCCGGCCGGCAGCACGGCGTTGTGATAGACCTCGTCGACGTCGTCCAGGCCGTTCAAGCGCTCCAGCAGCTTCTCGAACTGCTCCAGCGCTTCGCCGGATGGAGTGACCAGCGGGCCGTTCGGACGCATCACCACGTCGGAGCTGTCCACCTCGAAACCCGCGCCGGCCAGCGCCTTGCGCATGGCTTCGACGGCGATCGGATCGGCGGCCAGCAGCACGTAGCCCACGCCGTTCTCGATCACGATGTCCTCGGCGTTGTTCTCGATCGCCGATTCTTCCAGCTTCGCTTCCAGCGCGGCGTCGCCGCCGGTGTGCACCACCACCTGGCCCACGCGGGTGAACTGGAACGCCACCGAGTTGGTGGTGCCCATGTTGCCGCCGTTCTTGTTGAGCGCGGCACGCACGTCGGCCACGGTGCGGGTCTGGTTGTCGGTGACGCAGTCGACGATCAGCGCGGTGCCGGCGGGGCCATAGCCCTCGTAGCGCACCTCGTGCATGTCCGCGCCGCCTTCGGCACCGGAGCCGCGCTTGATCGCGCGCTCGATGGTGTCCTTGGTCATGTTCGCCGCCAGCGCCTTGTCGACCGCCGCGCGCAGGCGCGGATTGGCCGCCGGGTCGGGCGCGCCGCCGCGCGTGGCGATGGTGATTTCGCGGATCAGCTTGGTGAACACCTTGGCGCGCTTGGCGTCTTCGGCGTTCTTGCGACCTTCGATGGACGGGCCTCTACCCATGACGTGTTCCTGGATGATGCGGGCGGAAAGTGGCGAATTTTATCCCTTCCGCATGGCGCGCTGGCAAGGCGGCCACTTCCGTGCCCCCGGCGATACCGCGCAAAGCGCGCCGTGGCGCGGCTTCTCAGGCCTGCTCGCGATCCGCCGGGACGCGGCCGAAATGGCCCTGGCGCAGGAAACCGGCGATCAGGCGTCCGGTTTCCACCGAAAACAGCAGGCCCGTATGGTTGGCTTCCACCACGCAGTGGTCGGCGATGCCGGGCAGGCGCGTTTCCTCCACCGCCACGCTGCCGTCGTGCTCGCCGTCGAACTGGCCCAGCACGTGGCCCAGGCCGAACGGACTGCGGCCGGCGATCACGCCCACTTCGCGCGCGCCGGTCCACTGGTCGAAACCGTCTTCCAGCAGGGCACGGTTATGCCCCAGCAGGGCACCCCCGCCGCGCCCGCCCAGGTTGGCGAACGCACGCGCCGCCGCACTGCCCTTGAGCGGGGAACCGAGGCAGACGATGCGCCCTTCCGGCAGGCCGCGATCGTCCAGGCAGGCGCGCAGCGCCAGCAGGCCGCCCAGGCTGTGGCCGACCAGGTGCACCGCACCGCCTTCCGGCGCCGCCTCGCGCATGCGCGCATGCAGGCGACCGATGGTCTGTTCCTGCGTCGCCGCCACGCTCATGTAGTCGAAGCGATGCACGCGAAAACCCGCTTCCATCAGGCGGCGATGCAGCATCAGCAGCGCGAAGCCGCGCATCCACAGGCCGTGCAGCAGGATTACGTGATCGGTCATCGGCGACAGCGCGGGTCCGCAAAAAGCCAGGCAACGATAGAACGGATCAGCCCTGAGGCGCTGACCCGCCCATCACACATCACGGTCATCACACATCAAAGCATGGGACCGCGAAAGCGCTCAGCCGTTCGCCGGCTCCGCCGCCACCTTCACGTGCAGCTCCTTGAGCTGCGCGTCCGGCACCAGCGAAGGCGCGTCGGTCATCAGGTCCTGCGCGCTGGTGGTCTTGGGGAAGGCGATCACGTCGCGGATCGACTCGGTGCCCGCCATCAGCGCCGCGATGCGGTCGATGCCGAAGGCCAGGCCGCCGTGCGGCGGCGCGCCGAACTTCAGCGCCTTGAGCAGGAAGCCGAACTTCGCTTCCGCCTCGTCCGCGCCGATGCCGAGCAGCTCGAACACCGCGCTCTGCATGTCCGGGCGATGGATACGGATGGAGCCGCCGCCGATCTCGGCGCCGTTCAGCACCATGTCGTAGCCGCGGCTCACCGCATTCGCCGCGTTGGCGCGCAGGTCGGCGATGTCGTCGACCTTCGGCGCGGTGAAGGGATGGTGGAGCGCGACGAAGCGCTGTGCTTCCTCGTCGTACTCGAACATCGGGAAGTCGGTGACCCACAGCGGCTTCCAGGCGTTTTCCACCAGGCCGCGGTCCTTGCCGAGCTTCAGGCGCAGCGCGCCCATGAAGTCGGTGACGGTCTTCCACTTGCCGGCGCCGACGAACACGATGTCGCCGCTCTGCGCGCCGGTGGCCTTGAGCAATGCATCGAGCGCGGCGTCGTCGAGGAACTTCGCCACCGGCGAATTGATGCCGTCGCGGCCCTTGGCCAGGTCGTCCACCTTCAGCCAGGCCAGGCCCTTGGCGCCGTACCGGGCCACGTATTCGGTGAGCTGGTCGATCTCCTTGCGGCTCAGGCCCGCGCCTTCCGGCAGGCGCAGCGCGGCGACGCGGCCGGCCGGGTCGTTGGCCGGTTCGGCGAAGACCTTGAATTCCACGTGCTTGAGCGCGTCGGCGACGTCGGCCAGTTCCAGCGCGATGCGCAGGTCCGGCTTGTCCGAACCGAAGCGGCGCATGGCTTCGGCCCAGGTCATGCGCGGGAAGGCAGCGTCCAGTTCCACGCCCTGCACTTCCTTGAACACGTGGCGGATCAGCTCCTCCACGAAGTCCTGCACGTCCTTTTCTTCGACGAAGGCGAATTCCAGGTCGAGCTGGGTGAATTCCGGCTGGCGGTCGGCGCGCAGGTCTTCGTCGCGGAAGCAGCGGGCGATCTGATAGTAGCGGTCGAAGCCGGCCATCATCAGGATCTGCTTGAACAGCTGCGGCGACTGCGGCAGCGCGTAGAACTGGCCCGCATGCACGCGGCTGGGCACCAGGTAGTCGCGCGCGCCTTCCGGCGTGGCCTTGGTCAGGATCGGCGTCTCGATGTCCTGGAAGCCGCGCGCATCCAGATAGCGGCGCAGCGCCTGCACCAGCTTGATGCGGGTGCGCATCATGCGCTGCATCTCGGGGCGGCGCAGGTCGAGGTAGCGGTAGGTCATCCGCATGTCCTCGTTGGGATTCTCGTGCAGCGCGAACGGCAGGTCCTTCGCGGCGTTGAGGATCTCCACCTTATGGGCCAGCAGCTCGACCGTGCCGGTCTTGAGCTTGTCGTTGGCCGCCAGGCGCTTGCGGATGGTGCCGGTCACGCGCAGGCAGTACTCGTAGCCGATCTGACCGGCCACCGCGAACGCATCGGCATTGTCCTTGTCCACCACCACCTGGGCGATGCCCTCGTGGTCGCGCAGGTCGACGAAGGCGACGTGGCTCTGCAGGCGGATGGTGTTGACCCAGCCGCACAGGGTGACGGTCTGGCCGACCAGGGCCTCGTCGATGAGGCCGCAGTAATGCGTGCGCATGCGCTTGGAACTCCGGGCCGCCCGGGGCGGCGTGAGACGTGGAAAAGACCGGGAATGGTAGCAGGGCCGGCCGCGCGCCCAAAGGAAAGGGCCGGGCCCCGCTCGCGCGAAGCCCGGCCCTCGATCATGCGGACTTACCAGCGGCGATCGATCTGGAAGATGCCGCGGCAGCCGTCGTCCACCCACACGCCGCGGCGATCCCAGCCCCAGGTATCGCCTTCGCGGCAAGGCGAGTCGGACAGGCGGCGCACCAGGCGGACCCGGCCGCCGCGCCCCAGATCCACCGGGCAGTACTGGCGGCGGCCACCGTTGCTGTCGCAGCGCACCTGGGCGGAATCGTCGCCCCAGCCCGGGCGGTCGTCGCCCCAGCCGGGACGGTCGCCACCCCAGCCGCCGCCCCAGCCACCGCCGCGCGCCGGTTCGAAGATGGCGCGGCAGCCGCGGTCGACCCACACGCTGCCGCGGTCGTTGCCCCAGGTCTGGCCATAGACGCAGCGGGTATCCGACAGCTGCCGGGCCAGCTGCGAGGCCGGCCACGGCGTGCGGCAGCGGGTGAAACGCCCGTCGTTGCTGGAACAGCCGATCGAACCCTGGTCCCACTGGGCATGCGCGGTCGGCGCCGCCATGGAAGCCATTCCCGCGGCCAGTACCACGGCCGCCCACATCCCCTTGCCGATCGCGCTCATCTTGATGTCCACCCGGTGTTGAAGGTGGCGCCAAGCTACCGCAGGCAGGGCAACCGCACTTGAATATTTTGCGATCCGATCGCCGGAAATTTCGAGGCAGGCGGCGGCGGTTCAGTCGCTGCTGGCGGGGGCCGGCGCGGGTGCGGGGGCGGGCGCCGCCGCCGCCGGGGCAGCCGCGGCATTGTCCCCGGCCAGATTGCGCTTCTTGTCGCCGTCCTTCTTGAAGTCGGTCTCGTACCAGCCGCCGCCGGCCAGGCGGAATTGGGGCGCGCTCAGGCGGCGGTGGACGGTGCCATCCGCCGCGCACTGCGGGCAGGCGCTGGGGTCGGCGTCGGACATCTTCTGCAGGCGGTCGAAACGATGGCCGCAGCCGCCGCATTCGAATTCATAGATAGGCATGGTGGCTCCGTATTCCGGGCCGGCGCGGACGCCGGCAGGCCGTCATTATCGAGACGAATGGCAGGATTTCAATGTCCGGCGCGGGCGTGCATGCTGGCCCCAAGGGGGAGGCGACGGCCTCTTTCCGCCGCCCGCGCCAACGGGACATGCGGATGGTATGGACGTCTAGACGGCTATTGACGAAGCGCCGACGCGGGGTCTAGCCTGCATTGACGCGTCGCAACAAACCATATCGAAGAAGGGAACTCAGATGCATCAGCGATACAGCACGCTCGCGTCCGCCCTGCTGCTGGCCCTGTCCGCCAGCGCCGCCGCGCAGGACGCCGCGCCCGCGGCCAGCACCGACAAGGCCAAAAACCTCAGCACGGTGATCGTCACCGGCACGCGCGTCGACAACCGCACCGAAAGCAGCTCGCTCACGCCGATCGACGTGGTCTCGGCCAAGGTGCTGCAGCAGACCGGCACTACCGAGCTCTCCACCGCGCTGTCGCGCATCATCCCCTCGCTCACCTTCCCGCGCCCCGCCGCCGCCGATACCGCCGATTCGCAGCGCCCCGCGCAGCTGCGCGGCCTGTCGCCCGACCAGGTGCTGGTGCTGGTGAACGGCAAGCGCTGGCATCCCGGCGCCATCCTGCTGACCAACGGCGTGCTCGGCCGCGGCTCGCAGGCGGTGGACCTCAACACCATCCCGATGGCGGCGATCGACCATATCGAAGTGCTGCGCGACGGTGCTTCCGCGCAGTACGGCTCCGACGCCATCGCCGGCGTGATCAATATCGTGCTCAAGGGCGGCGCCGACGGCGGCGCGGTGGAACTGAGCGGCGGCCAGTATTCGGCGGGCGACGGCCGGCAATGGAAAGGCTCGGCCAGCTTCGGCCTGCCGCTGAACCACGACCAGGGCTGGCTGCGCTTCACCCTGCAGGACGGCCACCAGGACTACAGCAACCGCGCCGGCCCCAACCGCACCCGCGCCTGGGAAGGCACCACCCAGCGCTACGGCGATCCGGAAGTGGGCGACCACAACCTGTTCCTCAACGGCCAGTACAAGCTCGGCGAATCGGCGGAGCTTTACACCTTCGGCCACATCGGCAAGCGCGACAGCACCTCGCCGGCATTCTTCCGCAACCTGGCCAACAGCAACTCGGTGCCGTCGCTTTACCCGAACGGCTACCTGCCGCTGGAGAACGCCGACTCGCTCGACCAGTCCCTGGTGCTGGGCGTGCGCGGCAAGACCGCCGGCGGCTGGCGCTGGGACGTCAGCGCCAACTACGGCGGCAACCGCGTGTCGTACGCCACCAACAACAGCGTGAACCGCGCCTTCCTGCACGACTTCGGCAGCAGCCCCACCAGCTTCCACGACGGCATCCTGTCGGCCTCGCAGCAGGCCTTCGACGTGGACCTGGCCAAGGAGTTCTCCACCGGCTGGCTGCCCAATCCGGTGACGCTCGCCTTCGGCGCCGAATACCTGCGCCAGACCTACAAGATCGACGCCGGCGATCTGGCCTCGTACTACACCGGCACCTCGGGCACATCCGGCGGCGCGCAGGGTTTCGGCGGCTTCCAGCCGGCCAATGCCGGTTCGCATGCGCGCCACGACGTGGCCGAATACGTCAGCCTGGAAACCAACCTCACCGACAAGCTCGGCGCCTCGCTGGCCGGACGCCACGAGCACTACAGCGATTTCGGCAACACCACTTCCGGCGCGCTGGCGCTGCGCTACGACTTCACCGACCGCTTCGCCCTGCGCGGCAGCGCCTCCACCGGCTTCCGCGCGCCGTCGCTGGCGCAGCAGAACTACTCGTACGTGTCCTCGCTGTTCTTCGGCGCCGGCAATTCGCTGGGCCTGCCGCAGGGCATCTACAACACCGGCATCGTGCCGGCCACCAGCAAGGTGGCCACCCTGCTGGGCGGCGAGCCGCTGAAGCCGGAGAAGTCGCGCAACCTCACCGTGGGTGCGGTGTGGAATCCGATCGATCCGCTGAACCTCAGCATCGACGTGTACCAGATCAAGATCGACAACCGCATCGTGCTGTCCAGCAACCTGGCCACCAGCTCGGCCACGGTGCACAACTACCTGGTGGCCAACGGCGTCACCGATCTCAACTACAGCGGCATCGCCTACTTCACCAATGCGGTGAACACGCGCACGCGCGGCGTGGACCTGGTCGGCAGCTATCTGTTCGACTTCGGCAACGCCGGCACCCTGCAGGCCACGCTCAGCTACAACTACAACAAGAACAAGGTCACCGACCTCAAGGCCAATCCCGCCGCGCTCAACGCGCTGGGCCTCAACCTCAAGCGCATCGACCGCCGCGACCAGTACGGCCTGCTGGCCGACACCACGCCGCGCAGCAAGCTGATTCTCAGCGGCCTGTACAGCGTGGACCGCTGGAGCCTGAGCGGCGCGCTGACCCGCTACGGCAGCTTTATTTCCTACAACTCCACCACCGCCACGCTGGACCAGAAGTTCGACAGCAAGTGGCTGCTCGACCTGGCGGTCAACTACAACCTCGACCGCTGGACCTTCACCCTGGGCGCGGACAACGTGTTCAACACCTATCCGGACCGGGTGATCCCCGCCAACGACAACAACGGCACCCTGCCCTACTCGGTGTTCTCGCCGTTCGGCTTCAACGGTGCGTATGTGTACGGGAAGCTCGCCTACCGCTGGTAACCCGCTCTTGCAGGTTGGGGTGAGCCGCAGGCAAACCCCAACCATGCGAGGCGTCTGAGGTTGGCCATGTTGGGGTTCGCCTGCGGCTCACCCCAACCTAGGCCGTTGCCGCGGCGAGCAGCACCGCGGCTTCGGTCAGTTCCGCCAGGGCGCCGCAGGTGTCGCCGGTCATGCCGCCCAGGCGCCGCAGGCAGGCGCGGCGCCACAGCGCGAACAGCGCGATGGCGACGAGCAGCGAGGCGATGCCGCGACGTCCGGCGCAAGCGCATCCCGCGGCCACCAGCATCAAAACGACTAGGTCGATCGCGCGCGACGAACCGGCCAGCCCCTCGCCCAGGCCGCCCGCGCGCACATAAGGCACGAACAGGAACGCCGCCACCAGCGCGGCGCGCGCCAGCAGCGGCGCAAGCAGCAGGCCCGGCCACGCCGGCGCGCTCGCCAGTGCGGCGAACTTCAGCAGCAAGGTCAGCACCAGCGCGACCACGCCCATCGGACCGCAATTCGGATCCTTCATGATCGCCAGCGTGCGCGCGCGGTCGCCGATGCCGCCCACCCACGCGTCCGCGCTGTCGGCCAGGCCGTCCAGATGCAGCGCACCGGTCAAGGCCACCCATGCCGCCAGGATCACCGCGGCCGACAGCAGCGGCGGCCAGCCATGGATCGCCCACGCCAGCAGGTAAAGCAAGGCGCCGATCAGCACGCCCACCAGCGGATACCAGGGCAGCGAACGCACGCGCGCGTCCGCATCGCCGAACACGGCGTGCGGCACCGGAATGCGCGTGAGAAAACCGATGGCCACCAGCAGGCCGCGCATCACGCGTCCGCCTCCACGCGCCACGGCAAGCGGTGCAGCGAAGCATGCGGCACGTCGATATTCGCCATCTCGCCGAAATCGCGCCCTTCCGCGCGACAACGCAACAGGCGGATCGCGCCGCCGTGCGTCACCACCAGCACGTCGCGTCCGTGCGCTTCGGCGGCGACATCGTCCAGCGCCGCGCCAAGCCGCGCATGGAACTGCGCGAACGTCTCCGCCTGCGGCGGCGGATGCGCCACCGGGTCGGCCCAGAACTTGGCCAGCGCCTCGCCCTGCGTTTCCGCCAGCGTCTCGATCGGCACGCCCTGCCAGGCGCCGAAGTGATATTCGGCCAGGCGCGGATCGATGCGCAGCGGCAACTCGCGCGCCGCCGCCAGTTCGCGCGCGAAATCCGCGCAGCGCCGCAGCGGCGAGGAAACGACCATGGCCCATGCGCGCTGCGCCACCGCCGCGCGCAGCTGCGCCCAGCCCAGCTCGCTCAGCGGATCGTCGAGCTGGCCGCGATAGCTGCGCTGCCCGGTATCGCCATGGCGCAGCAGGTCGATGCTCATGCCTGCGCCACTCCCGCCTCGGCAAACGTCGCCATGTCCGCATGCAACGCGCAGGCCAGCCGCAGCAGCGGCACCGCTACCGCGGCGCCGCTGGCTTCGCCCAGGCGCAGCTGCAGGTCGAGCAGCGGTTCGGCCTCCAGAGCTTCGAGCAGGCGTGCATGGCCGCGTTCCTGCGAGCGGTGCGAGAACAGCATCCAGGGACGGCAGGCCGGCTGCAGGCGCGCCGCCACCAAGGCCGCGGCGCTGGTGATAAAGCCGTCCACCAGCACCGGCATGCCGCGCTGGGCGGCGGCTATGTAGGCACCTGCCAGCGCGGCCAGCTCGAAGCCGCCGACGCAACGCAGCCAGGCGATCGGCGCAGCCGCTTCACCATGCAAGGCGAGCGCCCGCTGCACCGCCGCGGCCTTGCGCGCGACACCGGCTTCATCGAGTCCCGTCCCCGCACCGGCCAGCGCATCGGGCGCTTCGCCGAGCAAGGCGCAAGCCAGCGCCGTGGCAGCGGTGGTGTTGCCGATGCCCATCTCGCCGCCGATAAACAGCTGGGCGCCCGCTTCATCGGCGAGCCGCACGCTCTGCGCACCTGCCTGCAAAGCCAGCGCGAGCTGCGCGGTCGACATCGCCTCGCCCCGCGCAAAGTTCGCCGTCTGCGCGGCAATCCACGCGCGCCGCACGCCGGGCAGCTCGCCCACATCGTTGACCGTGCCCAGGTTCACCACTTCCAGCGAAGCGCCCAGCTCGCGCGCCAGCACGCTGATCGCCGCGCCGCCCTGCGCGAAGTTCGCCACCATCGCGCCGGTCACCGCCTGCGGGAAGGCCGACACGCCTTCCTCCGCCACGCCGTGGTCCGCCGCGAACACGCTGATCCACACTTTTTCCAGCGACGGCTTCACCGCGCCCTGCAAGGCCGCCAGCTGCACCGCCGCGTTTTCCAGCGCGCCCAGCGAACCCGGCGGCTTGGTCAGTTGCGCCTGTCGTTCCAGCGCGGCCACGGCCGCCACCGCATCGGGCGCGCGGCAAGGCAGGTCCAGCCAATCGAGAGTTTCCATGGTCATGCAAGATTTCCTTTGAGAGCCAGCGGCAGGCCTGCCGCGACGAACAGCACGCGTCCGCACACCGCGGCCAGCGCTTGATGCAGGCGGCCGGCTTCGTCGACGAAGCGCCGGCTCAGTTCGCCCATCGGCACGATGCCGAGGCCGACTTCGTTGCTCACCAGCAGGATGGTGCCGGGCAGATCGGGCAGCACGTCGAGCAAGGCCTGCCGCTCGCGCGCGAAGCGTTCGCCATCGGCATCGCCGAGCAGGTTGCTCAGCCACAGCGTGAGGCAGTCCACCAGCACGCAGCGATCCGCCCGCGCATGCGCGCGCAGCGCATCGGCGAGCGCCAGCGGCTCCTCCACGTCGTGCCAGTGCGGCGGCCGGCCGGCGCGATGGTGCGCGATGCGCGCCGCCATCTCCGCATCCAGCGCCTGCGCCGTAGCGAGATAGACCACATCGAGCCCGCTCTCCGCCGCCATGCGCTCGGCCAGCGCACTCTTGCCGGAACGGGCGCCACCGAGGATCAGGCTGCGCATGCGTCGTTCACTCCCAGCAGCGCGGCCAGGCGCGCGGTATCCAGATGCGTTTCCACCGCGTCGGCGAGCCGCTCCAGGCTCGCTTCGCGCAAGGCGCGCACGTCGACGGCGAGGGGCGCGTGCAGGCCGGCCCAGCGCAGCAGCGCCTGCAGCGCGGCGGGCTCGTCGAACAGGCCGTGCAGATAGGTGCCGAGCACTTGCCCGTCGGCGGAGATCGCGCCGTCGGCGCGGCCATCGGCCAGCAGGCAGGCCGGCGCATCGAGCGCGGGGCCGGTGCTGCGGCCGCAATGGATCTCGTAGCCGGCGACGTCCGCGTCGTCCAGCGCGAGCTTGCCTTGCGCGCGGCGCAGCTGCTTCTCCGGCTCCAGCACCGTCTCCATCGCCAGCCAGCCCAGGCCCGCGCTGGAACCCGCTTCGCCTTCGATGCCGTGCGGATCGTGCACCGCCTGTCCCAGCATCTGGAAACCCCCGCAGATGCCGATCAGCTTGCCGCCATAGCGCAGGTGCCGCGCGATCGCCTCGGCCCAGCCCTGTGCGCGCAGCCACTCCAGGTCGGCGCGCGTCGCCTTCGAACCCGGCAGCACGATCAGGTCGCACGGCGGCCACGCCTCGCCCGGCCCCACCAGGCGCACGTCCAGCTGCGGATGCGCGCGCAGCGCGTCGAAATCGGTGTGGTTGCTGATGCGCGGCAAGGCCGGCACCGCCACGCGCAGCAGTGCGTCTTCGCGCCGGCCCGCATCGCGCGGCAGCGCGTCCTCCGCTTCCAGCTGCAAGCCATGCAGATACGGCAGCACCCCGAACACCGGCTTGCCGGTCTCGCGCTCCAGCCAATCCAGGCCCGGCTGCAGCAGCGCCAGATCGCCGCGGAAGCGATTGATCACGAAACCGGCCACCCGCGCCCGCTCGCTCGCCGACAGCAGGGCCAGGGTGCCGACCAGATGCGCGAACACGCCGCCGCGGTCGATGTCGGCCACCAGCAGCACCGGGCAGTCCACGGCTTCCGCGTAACCCATATTGGCGATATCGCGGTCGCGCAGATTGATCTCGGCCGGACTGCCCGCGCCTTCGACCACCACCGCCGCGTAGCGCTGCGCCAGGCGCCCATGCGAAGCGAGCACCGCGTCCATCGCCACCTGCTTGTAGCGGTGGTAGTCGCGCGCATCCATGTTGCCGACCGCGCGGCCATGCACGATCACCTGCGCGCCGGTATCGCTCTGCGGTTTCAGCAGCACCGGATTGAAATCGGTATGCGGCGGCACGCCCGCCGCCTGCGCCTGCACCGCCTGGGCGCGGCCGATCTCGCCGCCGTCCTCGGTGACGGCGGCATTGAGCGCCATGTTCTGCGGCTTGAACGGCGCCACCGCCACGCCCCGCCGGCGCAGCCAGCGGCATAGCGCGGCGACCACGGTGCTCTTGCCGGCGTCGGAGGTGCAGCCCTGGATCATCAATACCCGTGCGCTCATGGCGCGACCTCCTGCTTTCGATCGATCGAACGCCAGCCGGCCAGCGCCGCATCGAGCCGCGCGAACGCCGCGTCGTCGCCGGGCAGGCCGAAGCGCAGGCTGTGCGGCTGCTCGAAGCGGCGCACCAGCACGCCCTGCCGTGCCAGCGCGCGTTGCAGCGCCGCCGCGCGGTCGTCGCGGCGCCAGTGAAAGAACGCGCAGCCGGCATCCGGAGCCAGGCCATGGTGTGTGAGCAGCTTCGACAGGCGCGCGGCGGTGGCGTGCAAACGCTCGCGCTGCGCCGACTGCCAGGCTGTATCGGCCAGTGCCAGCTTCAGCACGTGGCGCGCCGGTCCGCTCAAGGTCCATGGCCCCAGGCGCTCCCGCAGCGCCACCAGCAGCGCGGGTTCCGCGCAGACGAAGCCGGCGCGCGCGCCGGCCAGGCCGAAGAACTTGCCCACCGAGCGCAGCACGATCAGGCCGGGCAGCGCATGCGCCGCGCACAGGCTGCGTTCGGGCGTGGCGTCGATAAACGCCTCGTCCACCACCAGCCAGCCGCCGCGGCGGGCCAGCGTGGCGTGCAAGGCAAGCAAAGCGTCGAGCTCGAAACGTTCGCCGCCGGGGTTGTTGGGATGGATCAGCACGACCACGTCGTAGCGCGCCGCACGGGCGAACAGCGCATCGGCGGCGGCGCGTTCCACCTTGTGTCCCGCGCGCTGCCAGGCATGCGCGTGTTCGGCATAACCAGGATCGAGCACGCCTACGCGCGAGCGCTCGCGCAGCGACGGCAAAGCCTGGATCGCCGCCTGCGAACCGGCCACCGGCAGCAGCGAAGGATGCCCGTAATAAGTGCGCGCGATATCGATCAGGCCGTCATCGTCTTCCGGCAACCGCTGCCATGCGGATGCGGGCAGCGGCGGCACGGGCCATGCGTATGGGCTGACGCCAGTGGAAAGGTCTAGCCATTGCTCCGCGGGAATACCGTACTCGTGCGCGGCGCGCAGCAGGCGTCCACCATGTTCAAGCATGATGATCTCCGAGGATCGGCACGAGACACCAGATCGCCGCCAGCCACAGCAGCACGCTCCGCCGCACCAGCCGCAGCGCGCGCCGGATCGCCGCGGCATTCGGCGCATCGCCGTCGCCCAACGCCGGACGCTCCTCCCAGACGCCTGCATAAGGTGCGGCGCCGCCAAGGCGCACACCCAGCGCACCCGCGCCGGCCGCCATCACCGGCCCCGCGTTCGGGCTGTCCCACGCCGGCGCCTGCCGGCGCCAACAATGCCATGCGCGCAGGAAGTCGCCGAGCAGCGCATAGCTCAGCGCCGTCAACCGCGCGGGCATGAAATTCAGCACGTCGTCGATCCGCGCGGCGGCCCAGCCGTAGCGCTCATAGCGCTCATTGCGATAGCCCCACATCGCGTCCAGCGTATTGGCCAGCCGGTACAGCACCGCTCCCGGCGCGCCCAGCAGCAGAAACCAGAACAGCGCGCCGAACACCGCATCGCTGCCGTTCTCCAGCACCGATTCCGTGGCGGCCGCCGCCACTTGCCGCTCATCCAGCAAGGCCGTGTCGCGGCTCACCATGCGCCCCACCGCCGTGCGCGCCGCGGCCAGATCGCCGCGCTCCAGCGCATCCGCCACCGGCAGGGCGTGCTCGCCCAGGCTGCGCAAACCTACGGCGAGATAAAGCATCGCCGCGCCGAACAGCAGGTCGCCCCAAGCCGGCAATACCCTCGCTATCGCCCACGTCGCGACTACCCATGGCAACACCGCCACGCACCACGCCAGCACACCCGCCCCACGCTTGTCGCGGTGCAGCCGCGCCTCGATCGCCCGCGCCCAGCCGCCGAACGCCACCAGCGGATGCGCGCGGCGCGGTTCGCCGAGCAGCGCGTCCAGCAGCAGCGCCAGGGTGAGCGCCAGCGCGCTCATGGCAGGAACAGACGCAGGGCCGCTTCCGTTGCGGAGGGAAAGTACAGATGCACGAAGCTCGCCGTGAGCCGTGCACGCCGGTACACCGCTTCCTTGGCGGGGCCACCGTCGGGGTTGCTTGCATGTACCAGCGGCGGCTGGGTGATCTCCGCATGCGCGTAGTGGAAGGTGTGGCCGCGCAGCGTGCCTTCCGGCAGCTCGACGGATTGCATGCCCAGCCCCGCCAGCCGCTCGCGCACCACCGCCCAGCCGGGCAGCAGCCCCGCCATGGTGTGCGCATCGCTTTCGCGCGTGGCCAGGGCGTCGAGCAGGCTGAGCATGCCGCCGCATTCCGCCAGCAAGGGCTTGCCCGCATCGACGTGCGCGCGCAGCGCGGCGTGCAGGTCCTTGCGCCCGGCGAGCCGCGCCAGATGCAGTTCGGGATAGCCGCCGGGCAGCCAGGCCGCATCGCAATCGGGCAAGGCATCGCCGGCCAGCGGCGAGAACCAGCACAGCTCCGCGCCGGCCTGGCGCAGCACGTCCAGGTTGGCGGGATACAGGAAACAGAACGCGTCGTCGCGTGCGATGGCGATGCGCCGGCCTTCGAGCAGGCGCGGCACCTGCGTTGCTTCGACCGGGCTGAACGCGACCGGCGGCGGAAGATCCAATCCGGCATGCAACTCCATCGCATCGGCCAGCGCATCCAGGCGCGCATCCAGGTCGGCCAGCTCGCCCGCGGCGACCAGGCCGAGATGCCGTTCCGGCAAGGCCAGCGCCGGATCGCGCGGCAAGGCGCCGAACCAGTGCAGCTCCGGCGGCAGGCTCCCGGCCAGCAGCTTCGCGTGGTAGGCGCCACCGATGCGGTTGGCGGCCACGCCATACACCTGCAAACCTTCGCGATAACGCGCCAACCCCGTCGCCACCGCGCCGAAGGTCTGCGCCATCGCCGAACCGTCGATCACCGCCAGCACCGGCAGGCCGAAGCGCTGCGCGAGGTCGGCGCTGGACGTGCCGCCGTCGAACAGGCCCATCACGCCTTCGACCAGGATCAGGTCGGCCTCGCCCGCCGCCGCATACAGCCGCGCGCGAACATCGGCTTCGCCGCACATCCACAGATCCAGCTGATACACCGGCGCACCGCTCGCGCGCTCCAGCACCATCGGATCGAGAAAATCCGGCCCGGTCTTGAACACCCGCACGCGCCGTCCGCGCCGCGCATGCGCGCGCGCCAGCGCTGCGGTGAACGAGGTCTTGCCCTGCCCCGAAGCCGGCGCGGACACCAGCAACGCCGGCACCCGCCGCACGGCGTTCACAGCTCGACTCCCAGCTGCGCGCGGATGCCCGCCTCGAACGCATGCTTGACCACGCGCATCTCGGTCACCGTATCGGCCACCGCCACCAGCGCATCGGGCGCGCCGCGGCCGGTGATCACCACGTGCTGGCCGGCCGGACGCGCGGCCAGCGTGGGCAGCACCTGCTCCAGCGTCACGTACTGCTTGACCAGCGCGATATTCAGCTCGTCCAGCAACACCAGCCGGTAGCGCTCGTCCGCCAGCATGCGCGCGGCGATCTGCCAGGCGGCCTGCGCGGCGGCGACGTCGCGCGCCTTGTCCTGGGTTTCCCAGGTAAAGCCCTCGCCCATCACGTGGTAATCGACCATGTCCGGAAAGCGGCGGAAGAACGCTTCCTCGCCGGTGGAGAAGCTGCCCTTGATGAACTGCACCACGCCGCAGTGGAAACCGTGGCCGAGCGAGCGCGCCAGCATGCCGAAGCCCGACGAGCTCTTGCCCTTGCCGTTGCCGGTGTTCACCACCAGCACGCCGCGGTCGATGGTGGCGCGGGCGATCTTGCGGTCGACCAGCTCCTTCTTGCGCTGCATGCGCTCGCGGTGGCGCAGTTCTTCGTCGCTCATGCCCGGGTTCCTGCCTGGCGAGTGGAGTTCACGCGCGCCAGCGCCCAGTACGCCGCCAGCGCCACGATCACATAGGTCAGCGTGGTGCGCACGAACAGCGGGCCCCACTGCCACAAGCGGGCAACGTACTCGCCCAGGTGCGGATTCGCATAGCGCCCGCCCAGCCAGTAGAACGCGCCGTTGGAAATGGCGAACGAGACCGAAGCCGCCACCAGCGCCACGCCGAACGCACCGGCCAGCGCCAGCGGCGCCGGCGCCATCCGCGCTGACCACAGCCGCCCCGCGTACCACAGCACCGCATACGCGGGCAGCAGGAACGAGTAGGCCGGCGTCACGCAGAAATCGCTGACGCCGGCATACGACACCGACACCCAGTCCAGCACCACCGCCAGCGCCATGAACGCGGCAAAGGCCAGGTGCCGCCGCAGCCACAGGCCGCCGAGGAAGAACAGCGCCATCGAGGCATCGGGCAGATGCAGCGCGGTGCCGAAGTGATGGAAGCGCGTGGCGATCATCACCGCGGCGAACACGATGGCGAGCGGTACGGAGAAGCGTGGCATGGCGGTGGACATGGTGCGGTCCTCGGGGCGGAAGGGATTCACTGCGCGGGCCGGTAGCTCACGCTGAGCATCGCGGTGCGGCCGGGCTGGTTGTAATAGGCCGCGGTCTCGTAGTGCTTGTCGAAGGCGTTGCGCACGCTCAGCTGCACTTTCCAGTCGCGGTCCAGCGCATAGGCCAGGCGCAGGTCGGTGAGCGCATAGCCGCCCAGGCGATAGCCGTTCGCCAGGTCGTCGTAGCGCTTGCCCGCCGCGTACACGCTGGCGCCGATGCTGAAGTCGCCGAAGCCGCGGTCCGCATCCACGCGCGCGCTGCGCGGGGCACGGCGCGGCAGCAGCTTGTCGCGGTAGGTGTCGCTGCGGTTGCGCGGGTCCAGCCAGGTGGCGGTGCCGCGCAAGGTCCAGCCGGCCAGCGTGGTGGAAGCCACCGCTTCGGCGCCGCGGATGCGCGCGCGGTCGACATTGCCCGGCACGCCGCGCGAGGCGTCGTAGGCGATCAGGTCGCGGATGCGGGTTTCGAAGGCATTGAGCGACCACAGGCCCCAGCCCGGCGTGCCGCGCAGGCCCAGCTCGTAGCTGCGCGAGCTTTCCGGCCGCAGCGCGGTATTGCCGTAGCCGGGGTAGTACAGCTCGTTGAAGGTCGGCGCCTTATAGGCGGAACCGGCGCTGGCGGTGAGGCGCATGCCCGGCGTGAAATCCCAGCCCCAAAGCAGGCTGCCGGTGGTCTTGCCGCCGAACTGCTGGTTGTCGTCGTGGCGCAGGCTGGCCTGCAGCGACTGCGCGCCGAACGCCTGCTGCCACTGCGCGAACAGGCCGCGGTTGAGGCGCTGGTCGCGCGCATAGCTGGTGTTGCTGTCGACGCGGTCGCGCTGCCAGTCGTAGCCCAGGCTCCACAAGCCGCCGCCGAGATTGAGGTCGCCCTGCAGCGAGCCGAGATCGCGGTGCGTATCGAAGGTGCTGGTGTAGCGGCCGTTGAGGTAGTTGTCGCCGAGGTCGGCGCTCTGGCCGGCGCTCGCGGTGAGCGTGAAATCGCGGCTCGGCCGCCAGTGCACGCGTGCACCGTAGACCTGCTGCACCACGTCGGACTGGTTGCTGGTGGAGCCGTCGTAGGCGTTGTAGCCCCAGCTGCGCAGCCACTGTGCGTCGGCATCCCAGGCGTCGCTGAAGCGGTAGCCGCCCTTGAGCGAGACGGAGCTGTCGCGGAAGCCGTCGCGGTCCGGTTCGTTGACGAAGCAGCCCGCGCCGCGCGGCGACGGCTTGCCGCGGCAGGCGTTGATGCCGTCGGTGTCCTCGTGCGTGGCCTGCACCGCATACCAGCCCTCGCCGACCTTGCCGGCCAGGCCGGCGGCGCCGCGGAAGCTGTCGTTGCTGCCGTAGCCCAGCTCCAGGTTCGGCTCGAAGGCGCCGCTGGGGCGTCGGGTAAAGATCTGGATCACGCCGCCCAGCGCTTCCGAACCGTAGAGGCTGGAGAACGGACCGCGCACGATCTCGATGCGCTCGATCTGCTCCACCGGGATGTTCTGGATCGACGGCTGGCCCAGGGTGGCCGAGCCGATCTTCACGCCATCCACCAGCACCAGCACGTGGTCGGCCTCGGTGCCGCGCAGGAACAGCGAGGTGGCTTTGCCCGGGCCGCCGTTGTTGGCCATCGACAGGCCCGGTGTGCCTTGCAGCAGGTCCGCCACGGATTGCGGCTGCAGGCGCTCGATCTCGGCGCGGTCGATCACGGTGACGGCGGCGAGCGTGGCCGATTCGCTCTGCTCGGTGCGGGTGGCGGTGACCACCACGCCCTTGAGGTCCTGCGAAGGCTCGTCGGCCTGCGCGGCGGTGGAAAGCAAGACAAGGGAAAACGCGGCCGCAAACGCGGACCGGCGCAAGGACGGAACATGCAATGACACTGGTGGCTCCTGGACCGCGCCTGCCCGCGCGGAATCGCTTCGGTTGCAGGACAGGCGGAAGGAGCTCCGGACGGACGCACGACGAGGGCGCGCTCGCCAGGAGCACGCCCACCGCATGTCCGGTTCACCTCGAGGCCGGTCTCCGGGCTCGCGAGCGAAGGCTGATGCCTCCCCGA
Organism: Dyella marensis; assembly: GCF_049532885.1. NCBI lineage: Bacteria > Pseudomonadati > Pseudomonadota > Gammaproteobacteria > Lysobacterales > Rhodanobacteraceae > Dyella > Dyella marensis. Next base: position 884,800 of record NZ_CP064029.1, on the reverse strand, counting down.
CCGGCGCCTTCCCATGCTTCGCAGCACAGTGGCTTCCGCCGATCGTGTCTCGCCTACCGTTGCGGGGGCAGCTCCGGAATAGCCGTCAATACGGCGCACCGGATTCCCGTTTCAACCACCGGCCAGGCCAGCGGTCACCTCAGGCCCGGGCATCTTAGCAGTACGACAAGGGGGTGCTCGTCATGACGAGTAGGAGGTGTCGTGGCGAGCCCCGACCCCTCACCCCGACCCTCTCCCCGGCGGGGAGAGGGGGATGACGGGTGGGGCGAAAATCGAGCGAAGAGCTCGCGGCGCAGCCGCGGCGTTCCGCTTGTGCGCTTTTGCTCTACCGGGTCCCCTTGGCGCCGGCGGTGAGGGCTGGACGAAAAGGCCCCGAAGGGGGCGAGGACAGGAGTCCTCGCCTTTTTGATCAGGGCATGGATGCCCTGTCAAAAAGCCCGGCCAGCCCTCACGGACCCTCAGCAGCTGCGCTGCTGAGGGCGCCAAGCAGGGTGCCCTCTCTTTTTGGTTACTTTTTCTCTGGGCACGCAGAGAAAAAGTAACTCGCCCCGCGGCAGCGGGGCGAAACCCTCGCCAACGGCGAGACCCATACGCGTCAACGCGACAACCGAGCACCATCGCCACTGGATCCCGGCCTACGCCGGGATGACGAGTAGGGGGCGGCAAGGCGCGCCACTCGCTAGCCCCCTTCACCCCCAGTCCACCATGTGTCTCCCCACTGACGCACAGCTGGCAAGGCACTGCAACACCACTGCGATTAGCTAGCCACAGCCCGCAATCAGGCAGCACCCGAGCGCCCCCATGAGCGAAATCGACCCCAAGCGACGCCGATTCCTGCAGATGACCGCCGCCGCCGCCGGCGGCCTCGCCGCAGCCTCCCTGCTCCCCGAAACCCTGCGCCAGGCCCTGGCCGCCCCCTCCCCGACCGGCACCGGCAACCTCACCGACGTCAAGCACGTGGTGATCTTCATGCAGGAAAACCGCTCCTTCGATCACTACTACGGCAGCCTGCGCGGCGTGCGCGGCTTCGGCGACCGCGTGCCGGCGCCGCTGCCCGGCGGCGCGCGCAGCGTGTGGCAGCAGCCCTACACAGGAAATACGGACGGCTATCTGCTGCCGTTCCGCATGAACACCGCGACCACCAGCGCGATCTGCGCCAATGCGCCGGCGATGAACTACCCGGTGGACACGGCGATCTTCAACAAGGGCAAGTTCGACGCCTGGAACACCGCACGCGCGGCCGGCCTCGGCATGGGCCATTTCGAGCGCGCCGACCTGCCGTTCTATTACGCGCTGGCCGACGCCTTCACCATCTGCGACCACTACTTCGCCGCCACCCTCACCCAGACCAACCCCAACCGCCTGCATGCGATGACCGGCAGCAACGGCCTGTCGGTGGGCCAGGCGGCGGTGCTGGACAACACCGAGCCGAGCGCGGGCTTTACCTGGACCACCTATGCCGAGCGCCTGGAAAAGGCCGGCGTGAGCTGGAAGGTCTACCAGGAAAGCAACAACTTCGACGACAACGCGCTGGCCTGGTTCAAGAACTTCAAGCAGGCCAAGCCGGGCACGCCGCTGCATGACAAGGGCATGGCGACGCAGGCGGACATGGTCGCCGCGTTCGCCCAGGACGTGGCCAACGACACGCTGCCGCAGGTGTCGTGGATCGTGGCCGCCGATTACCTGTCCGAACACGCCAGCTTCAAGCCGGCCTACGGCGAGGACCTGAGCGCGCGCCTGCTCGCCGCGCTCGCCGCCCATCCGGCGGTATGGGCCAAGACCGCCTTCATCCTCAACTACGACGAGAACGGCGGCTTCTTCGACCACGTGCCGCCGCCGACGCCGCCGGCTTCGTCCAACGACGGCTTGTCCACGGTGAGCGTGACGGGCGAGATCAGCAACGGCCAGCCGATCGGCCTGGGCTTCCGCGTGCCGCTGATCGTGGTGTCGCCGTGGACGCGCGGCGGCTGGGTGTGTTCGCAGGTGTTCGACCACACCTCGGTGCTGCGTTTCCTGGAGCAGCGTTTCGGCGTGATGGAGCCGAATATCAGCGCCTGGCGCCGCGCGGTGTGCGGCGACCTGCTCAGCGCCTTCGATTTCAGCGGCAGCAACAGCGGCTGGCCCGGCTTGCCCTCCACCACCGGCTACACCGCCGCGGCGGACCAGCAGTGCAAGAACCTGCCGGCGCCGAGTATTCCCTCCACACAGGCGATGCCGGCGCAGGAAGCGGGTACGCGGCCGGCGCGCGCGCTGCCTTACACGCTGCGTGCGGATGGCCGGGTGGATGCGGCGGCGGGGCGCTACTGGATCGACTTCCATAACGACGGTGCGGCCGGCGCGGTGTTCCAGGTGTATGCGGCGAACCGCAGCGACGGGCCATGGCGCTACACGGTGGAGGCGGGCAAGCAGCTGTCGGATTACTGGAGCGCGGCGCGTTACACCCAGGGCGTGTACGACCTGGAGGCGCATGGGCCGAATGGTTTTCTGCGGCAGTATCGCGGCAGCGTGGCGACCGGGATGGGCGCGGCGCCGGAAGTGGCGGCGAGCTACGACGCCGCAGGCAATCGCCTGCGGCTGGCCGTGACCAATAACGGCGGCGCGGCATGCACCGTGACGGTCAGCAATGCTTATGTGGAGGGCGATGTGCGGATTTATTCGGTCGCCGCCGGGGCTACGGTGAATGACAGTTGGGCACTGGGTGGCCATGCCAACTGGTACGACTTGAGCGTGACGGTTGCTGAGCTGGCGGGTTATTGGCGGCGGTTGGCGGGGCATATGGAAAACGGCCTGCCAAGTATCAGCGAACCCCGCTAGCGAACTCTTCTCCCCTCCGGGGAGAAGATGGCGGCAGCCAGATGAGGGGCCGGGGCTCGCGGGAAGGGTTCGACAGGGCGCGGCCTGCTTGCTGCTTCTGCTTCTCCGCTCCGCCCGACCCCTCACCCCAGCCCTCTCCCCGGAGGGGAGAGGGGGAAAAAGAAAAGGCGCCCTGTGGGCGCCTTTCTTTTTTTACTGCGTGCGAAACACCAACTGCCCGCCTTCCGCATCCACCCCGATGACATCGCCCGGCGCGTACCGGCCTTCGAGAATCTCCTTCGCTAGCGGATTCTCCAGCTGCTGCTGGATCGCCCGCTTCAGCGGCCGCGCGCCATACACCGGATCGAAGCCCACATTGCCCAGCAGGTCCAGCGCCTTCTCGCCGATCTCCAGGCGCAGCTGGCGTTCGGCCAGGCGCTTTTCCAGGTGGATCAGCTGGATCAGGGCGATCTTGCGGATCTGCTTCTTCTCCAGCGGGCGGAACACCACCAGCTCGTCCAGGCGGTTGATGAACTCAGGACGGAAGTGCGCCTGCACCACGCCCAGCACCGAGGCCTTCATCTGCAGGTAGTCGGCTTCGGAATCGCCGGCCTGCTCCTGGATCAGCTGCGAGCCCAGGTTGGAGGTCATCACGATCACGGTATTGCGGAAATCCACCGTGCGGCCCTGGCCGTCGGTGAGGCGGCCATCGTCGAGCACCTGCAGCAGGATGTTGAACACGTCCGGATGGGCCTTCTCCACCTCGTCCAGCAGGATCACGCTGTACGGACGGCGGCGCACCGCCTCGGTGAGATAGCCGCCTTCCTCGTAGCCGACATAGCCGGGGGGCGCGCCGATCAGGCGGCTTACCGAGTGCTTCTCCATGAACTCGCTCATGTCGATGCGCACCATCGCGTCCTGCGTATCGAACAGGAATTCGGCCAGCGCCTTGCACAGCTCGGTCTTGCCCACGCCGGTAGGGCCCAGGAACAGAAAGGAGCCATACGGGCGGTTCGGATCGGACAGGCCGGCACGCGCGCGGCGGATCGCGTCGGACACCGCGCGCACCGCTTCGTCCTGGCCGACCACGCGCTTGTGCAGCGCCTCTTCCATATGCAGCAGCTTCTCGCGCTCGCCTTCCAGCATCTTGCTGACCGGGATGCCGGTCCAGCGCGATACGACCTCGGCGATCTCCTCGTCGGTGACGCGGTCCTGCACCAGCTTGAACTCGTGCTTCTCGGCGGCCTGCGCGGCGGCGAGCTGCTTTTCCAGTTCCGGCAGGCGGCCGTACTGCAGCTCGCTCATCTTGGCGTAGTCCTGGCGGCGCTGCGCGGCTTCCAGCTGCACGCGGGCCTGCTCGATCTGTTCCTTGATCTTGGTCGCGCCCTGCAGCAGCGCCTTCTCCGACTTCCACACTTCGTCGAGGTCGGAGAACTCGCGCTCGAGTTTTTCGATATCGCTTTCCAGGTCGGCCAGGCGCTTCCTGGACGCCTCGTCGGTTTCCTTGCGCAGCATTTCGCGCTGGATCTTCAGCTGGATCAGGCGGCGCTCCAGGCGGTCCAGTTCCTCCGGCTTGGAATCGATCTCCATGCGGATGCGGCTGGCCGCCTCGTCCATCAGGTCGATCGCCTTGTCCGGCAGCTGGCGGTCGGTGATATAGCGGTTGGACAGCGTGGCGGCGGCGACGATGGCCGGATCGGTGATCTCCACGCCGTGGTGCACCGAATAGCGTTCCTTGAGGCCGCGCAAAATCGCGATGGTGTCTTCCACGCTGGGCTCGCCCACGAACACCTTCTGGAAGCGGCGCTCCAGCGCGGCGTCCTTCTCGATGTACTTGCGGTACTCGTCCAAGGTGGTGGCGCCGATGCAGTGCAGCTCGCCGCGCGCCAGCGCGGGCTTGAGCATGTTGCCGGCGTCCATGGCGCCGTCGGCTTTGCCGGCGCCGACCATGGTATGCAGCTCGTCGATGAACAGGATCACCCGGCCTTCCTGCTTGGACAGGTCGTTGAGCACGGCTTTCAGGCGCTCCTCGAATTCGCCGCGGAACTTGGCGCCGGCGATCAGCGCGCCCATGTCCAGCGCCAGCACGCGGCGGTCGCGCAGGCCTTCGGGCACTTCGCCGTTGACGATGCGCTGGGCCAGGCCTTCGACGATGGCGGTCTTGCCCACGCCGGGTTCGCCGATCAGCACGGGGTTGTTCTTGGTGCGCCGCTGCAGCACCTGGATGGTGCGGCGGATTTCCTCGTCGCGGCCGATCACCGGATCGAGCTTGCCGCTCTCGGCGCGCGCGGTCAGGTCGACGCAGTATTTCTCCAGCGCCTGGCGCTGGTCCTCGGCATTCTCGCTCTGCACCTTTTCGCCTCCGCGAATCTTGTCGATCGCCTGTTCCAGGTTGGCTTTGTGGGCGCCCGCGGCCTTCAGCGCCGCGCCGAGATCGCCTTTGTCCTCCAGCGCCGCGAGCACGAACAGCTCGCTGGCGATGAACTGGTCGCCGCGCTGCTGCGCGAGCTTGTCGGTGAGGTTGAGCAGGCGCGTGAGGTCGTTGCCGATATGCACGTTGCCTTCGTCGCCTTTGACGCGCGGCAGGCGGTCCAGCGCTTCGCCCACGCGCTGGCGCAAGGTGGGCACGTTGACCTGGGCCTGGGTCAGCAGCGGCGCGGTGGTGCCGCCCTGCTGGTCGAGCAGCGCGGCCATCACGTGCACCGGTTCGAGCATGTTGTTGTCGCGGCCCACCGCCATGGATTGCGCGTCGGCCAGCGCTTGTTGGAAGCGCGATGTCAGTTTGTCCATCCGCATAGATAGAACCCCGCAAAGATAAAGATTCGGCAGCCCCCGAGGCCGCTCACTGCCCGATGAGATGCGGTCCGACCTCAACGATTCAAGTAGGTTGGGGTGAGCGCAGCGAACCCCGATGCGGCGGCACCGTTGGGGTTCGCTGCGCTCACCCCAACCTACGTTGATTCATGCAGACACATCCAAAGCTGATCTTCACATTCGCCCTGCTAGGCTCGTTCTGATGTCTTTTTCCCCCGCCTTCCCCCGCATGCCTGCTGCGACCCCGCTTCCGGCACCGCCCCTGCCCGGCACCGGCGACCGCTGGGCCCTGTTCCTGGACGTCGACGGCACCCTGCTCGAGTTTGCCGAGCGCCCCGGCGACGTGCGCGTCGATCCCGAGCTGTACGCGCTGCTGGCCGAACTCTACGCCTATCTCGATGGCGCGCTCGCGCTGGTGAGCGGGCGCAGCCTGGTCGGCCTCGACGCGCTGTTCGGTTCGCCACCGTGGGCGATGGCCGGCCTGCACGGCCTGCAGCTGCGCCACGCCGACGGCGAGCGGCGCGAGACGCGCGTCAGCGCCAGCCGGCGCACCCTGGTGCTGCATGCGGCGGAGTCGATCGCGCGCGCGCATCCCGGCGTGCTGGTGGAGAACAAGGACCTGGCCGTGGCCCTGCATTGCCGCGCCGCGCCGGCCGCATACGAAGCGCTGCGCGAAGCCGTGCTGGCGCTGCTGCCGGGCCTGCCGGGCTACGAGCTGCAGGCCGGCAACCTGGTGCTGGAACTCAAGCCCGCCGGCATGGACAAGGGCAAGGCGGTGACCGAGCTGCTGGAACGCCCGCCGTTCGCCGGCCGCCTGCCCGTGTACCTCGGCGACGACCTCACCGACGAACACGGCTTCGCCGCCACCAATCTGGAGAACGGGATCAGCGTCCGCGTCGGCGAACGCGAACCCACGCTCGCCCAATACACCCTGCCGGGCCCGTCGTCGGCACAGGCCTGGCTGCAACGTGTCTTGAACGTGCTCAAGCAAGGAGTCGAACCCCATGCCCATGCCCTTGGAGGGAATGCCTGAACCCCGCACCAGGTCCGACGACACCGGACCTGGCGGCAGCGATACCCGGGCCAATCCGCAGACATTGGCTCTGGGCGTGATCGGCAACGGCAGCGTGGCCGCGCTGATCGACGGCATGGCCCGCATCGTGTGGTGCTGCCTGCCGCGCTTCGACAGCGACGCCAGCTTCTGCGCCCTGCTCTCGCCCGCGTGCGAGGGGGGCGACTGGAGCGTCGAGCTGGAACATGTCGAACGGGCCGAGCAGGAATACCTGCCGAACACCGCGGTGCTGGTCACGCGGCTGTACGACCGCCACGGCAACGCCATCGAGATCACCGATTTCGCGCCGCGCCACCGCACCCGCGGGCGCTTCTACCATCCGGTGATGCTGGCCCGGCGCATCCGGCCGATCCAGGGCAATCCGCGCATCCGCATCCTTCTGCGACCGCTGTGCGACTACGGCGCGCGCCAGCCCGACACCACCTCCGGCAGCAATCACCTGCGTTTTCTGCTGAGCGACGTGGTGCAGCGCCTGACCACCGACGTGGCGGTGCCGCTGATCGAGCGCGGCCTGTTCTTCCACCTGGACCGGCCCGCCAACCTGGTGTTCGGCCCCGACGAAACGCTCGCCACCAGCCCTGCGGATTTCATCCACGGCACGCTGGAATACACCATCGCCTACTGGCGCGACTGGGTGCGTTACCTGTCCATTCCCTACGAATGGCAGGCGCCGGTGATCCGCGCCGCGATCACCTTGAAGCTGTGCCAGTACGAGGCCACCGGCGCCATCATCGCCGCGCTGACCACCTCGATTCCCGAAGCGCCGGGCACCAGCCGCAACTGGGACTATCGCTACTGCTGGCTGCGCGACGCCGCCTTCGTGGTGCGCGCGCTCAACCGGCTGGGCGCCACGCGCAGCATGGAGGAATACATCCGCTACGTGTTCAACATCGTCTCCGCCGAAGGCGATCATGAAGTCGGCCCGGTGTTCGGCATCACCTTCGAGCGCGAGCTGCCCGAGCGCGAGGCGGAAGGCCTGGCCGGCTACCGCGGCATGGGGCCGGTGCGCATCGGCAACGACGCCTGGCGCCAGCGCCAGAACGATGTGTACGGCTCGGTGGTGCTGGCTTCCGCGCAGCTGTTCTTCGACCAGCGCCTGGAGAATCCGGGCGATGCGCGTACCTTCGAGCGCCTGGAAAGCATGGGCCGCATGGCCCTGCGGATGGCGGAGGAACCGGATGCCGGGCTATGGGAATTCCGCGGCCGCGCCGCCGTGCACACCTATTCGGCGGCGATGTGCTGGGCCGCCTGCGACCGCCTGGCGCATATCGCCACCGAGCTGGGCCTGACCGATCGCGCGCGCTACTGGCACGACGAGGCGGTGGCGCTGCACGAGCGCATTTCCGCGCGCGTCTGGAACGAACGGCTGGGGCATTTCGTCGACGCCTACGACGGCGAGCACCTGGATGCCAGCCTGTTGTTGCTGGCCGATATCGGCTTCGTGCGCGGGCGCGATCCGCGCTTCATCGCCACGGTGGATGCGATCGGCAAGGCACTCGGCCGCGGCGATTACCTGTTCCGCTATATCGCGCCGGACGACTTCGGCACGCCGGAAACCAGCTTCAATATCTGCACCTTCTGGTACATCGAGGCGCTGGCCGCCACCGGCCGCAAGCGGCGCGCGCGGCAGATGTTCGAGCACATGCTGTCGCAGCTCAATCCGCTGGGCCTGCTGTCGGAGGATCTGGCGCCGGGCACCGGCGAGCACTGGGGCAATTTTCCGCAGACCTATTCGCTGGTGGGCCTGGTGCAGACCGCGATGCGCTTGTCGCGCCGCTGGGAGGACGAGCTATGAGCGTGGTGCCGTCACGCACCGGCCGCCTGATCGTCGTCTCCAACCGGGTCGCATTACCTAAGCAGACCGCCACCGGCGGCCTCGCCTCGGCCATGCGCGCGGCGCTGCAGGAAGCCGGCGGCTTGTGGTTCGGCTGGAGCGGCAAGATCGCCGGCGAGACCGCGGCCACCGTGCACCACCTGTACGACGGCCCCGTGCACTACGCCACCATCGACCTGTCGCGCGACGACCACGACCATTTCTACGACGGCTTCGCCAACCGCACCCTGTGGCCGCTGCTGCATTACCGGCCGGACCTGGTCGATTACAACCGCGGCCATCTGGACGGCTATCTGCGCGTCAACCGCGTGTTCGCCGAACGCCTGGCCGCGCTGGTCGAGCAGGACGACGCGATCTGGATCAACGACTACCACCTGATCCCGCTGGCCTCGATGCTGCGCGCGCGCGGCGTGCGCAACCGCATCGGCTTCTTCCTGCATACGCCGCTGCCGCCGGCCGGCCTGCTGATCGCGCTGCCGCGCCATCGCGAGCTGCTGGAAACGCTGGCCGCCTACGACCTGGTGGGCGTGCACACGGCGCGCGACCTGCGCGCGCTGGAGGAATACTTCGTGCACGAAACGGGCGCCCGCCTGCGCGGCGGCCATCGCCTGCGGCTGGGCCACCGGCGTTTTCGCGCGGGCGTGTTCCCGATCGGCATCGACACGCGGCAGGTGGCCGAGGCGGCGGCGAAAGCCGGTACGCTGGATCCGATCGAAGACCTGCGCAGCAGCCTGGAAGGCCGCGCGCTGATCATCGGCGTGGACCGGCTGGACTACTCCAAGGGCCTGCCGCAGCGCTTCGACGCCTACGCGCGCCTGCTCGAACGCATGCCGGACTGGCACCGCCGCGTGAGCTTCCTGCAGATCGCCCCGCCATCGCGCAGCACCGTGCCGGAGTACCGGCAGATCCGCCGCGACCTCGAACGCAAGGCCGGGCACATCAATGGCGTGTACGCGGCGCCGGACTGGGTGCCGATCCGCTACGTCAACAAGTCGTTTCCGCACAGCGTGCTGAGCGGGTATTACCGCAATGCCAAGGTGGGACTGGTGACGCCGATGCGCGACGGCATGAACCTGGTGGCGAAGGAATACGTGGCGAGCCAGAACCCGGAGGATCCGGGGGTACTGGTGTTGTCGCGGTTCGCCGGCGCGGCGCAGGAGCTGGACGAGGCTTTGCTGGTGAATCCCGCGGATACCGAGGAAGTGGCCGATGCGCTGGAGCGCGCGCTGGCGATGCCGCTGGAGGAAAGGAAGATGCGCTGGCGGGCGATGATGGATGTGCTGGAGCGGCAGGACATTACGGCGTGGCGGAGGAGTTTCCTGGCGGCGCTGCGGGAGTGAACTCTTCTCCCCGCTGGGGAGAAGATGCCGGCAGGCAGATGAGGGGCGGGTGCTTGCCGCAACAGATCGACGAAGCGTCGCCCGCTTTTCCCATCCCGCTTCTACGCTCCGTAGGTCCCCCTCACCCCAACCCTCTCCCCGTTGGGGAGAGGGGGCAGAAGCGCGCTACGCCAGCCAGATCAGCGTGGCGAAGCGGCCGCTGCGTGCGGCGTCGCGGCGGTACGAGTAGAAGCGCGGATCGGCCAGGGTGTCGAAGCCGCCGCCGTAGATGGCGCAAACGCCGGCGCGCTCCAGCCGGCGGCGCGCCAGTCCCGCGAGGTCGCACAGCCAGTGGCCCGGACGGGTCGGAACGAAGCAGGCTCCGGCACCCGCATCGTCGGCGATAAAGGCCTCGCGCACTTCCGCACCGACTTCGTACGAAGCCGCACCGATGCACGGCCCCAGCCACGCCATCACTGCGCCGGGCCGGGCGCGCAGATGCCCCAGCGTCGCCTCCAGCACACCGGCCGCGAGGCCGCGCCAACCGGCATGAGCCGCGGCGACTTCGCCGCCATCCACCGCGCAGAACAGCACCGGCAGGCAATCGGCGGTGAGGATGGCCAGCGGCTCGCCGCGCGTGCGGGTCACCGCGGCATCCGCTTCCGGCTCGTCTTGCGCGCCGGTGTCGGCCACCGCGATGCCATGCACCTGCCGCAGCCAGCGCGGCGGCGCCGGCAAGTCGAGCATGGATGCCAGCGCCGCCCGGTTGGCGGCTACCGCCTCGGCCGCGTCGCCGCAGCGGCTGCCGAGGTTGAAGCGCTCGAACGGGGATGCCGAGGCGCCGGGCACGTCGCGGGTGCTCACCGCCGCATGCACGCCGGCCGGCGCCGGCCAGTCCGGGCGCAGCCAGCCCTCAGTAGTCATCGTAAGGATCCGCGTGGGCGGCATCCTCGCGCAGGGTGTTGATCAGCGCGTCCAGGTCCGCCGGCCGCGCGGCCGTGAACGACAGCGGCTCGCCGCTGACCGGGTGCTCGAAGGCCAGCCGCTCCGCATGCAGGGCCTGGCGGCGGAAGCCGCGCAGCGCCGCCACCAGCTCGGGCGAGGCGCCCTTGGGCAGGCGCAGGCCGCCGCCGTACAGCGGGTCGCCGACCAGGGGGTGGCCGATATGCGCCATGTGCACGCGGATCTGGTGGGTGCGGCCGGTCTCCAGGCTGCATTGCAGCAGGGCATGGGCGCGGAAGCGTTCGCGCAGGCGGTAGTGGGTGACGGCGCGCTTGCCGTCCTCCTCGTCGCGCACGGCCTGGCGCAGGCGGTCGCCCATATGGCGGCCGATCGGCGCGTCCACCGTGCCGCCGGCCACCAGCAGGCCCATCACCACGGCCTCGTACTGCCGCTCCACCTCGTGGCGGGACAGCATGTCGACCAGGGCGGTATGGGCCGCCAGCGAGCGGGCCACCACCATCAGGCCGGAGGTGTCCTTGTCCAGGCGGTGCACGATGCCCCCGCGCGGCAGCTCGGCCAGCTTGGGGTCGTGGTGCAGCAAGGCGTTCAGCAAAGTGCCGGCCGCATTGCCGGCGCCGGGGTGGACCACCAGGCCGGCCGGCTTGTTCAGCACCAGCAGGTGCTCGTCCTGGTGGACCACCTCCAGCGCGATATCTTCCGGTTCCAGCTCGACCTCGGCCGCAAGCTCCGCCTCCAGCCGCACCTGCTCGCCGCCGCGCAGCAGGTGGCGCGGGGGCGCGGCGGCGCCGTCCAGGGTCACCGCCCCGGCCTTGATCCACGCCGCCAGGCGGGATCGCGAGTAGTCCGGGAACATCTCGGCCAAGGCCCGGTCGAAGCGCCACCCGGCTGCCGACAGCGGCACGGTGGCCTCGTGGCGGATGGTCGTCATGGCCGGCCGCCCGGGTTTCCGGTGGTTTCGGCTATCATCCCTTTTCGATCAAACATCTGAACCCTTTCCCATGCGCGTAACCAAGCTGCAGGTCTTCAAAGTACTGGTGGTGCTCGCCGTCGTCGCCACGATGAGCGCGTGCTCCATGTTCCGGAGCAAGAAGGAAACCATCGACACCATGCCGGTGGAGAAGCTGTACAGCACCGCGCACGACTCCCTGGTCCATTCCGACTACGCCGCCGCGACCAAGGCCTACCAGCGACTGATCGCGCGCTTCCCGTCCGGCGACTTCAACGAACAGGCCCAGCTTGACCTGGCCTATTCGCAGTACAAGGACAACCAGCCGGACGACGCCTACTCCACGGTCAACCGCTTCATCAAGACGTATCCGACCCACAAGCATGTGGATTATGCCTATTACCTGCGCGGCCTGATCAATTTCGATCGCACCGGCGGCTTTATCGAGCGCGTGTTCCAGCGCACCGAGAGCCAGGCCCGCCGCGACCAGGGCTACAACCTGCAGGCCTTCGACGACTTCTCCGAGCTGACCCGCCGCTTCCCGGACAGCGCCTACTCGGCCGACGCCCGCCAGCGCATGATCTACCTGCGCAACGTGCTGGCCCAGTTCGAGGTCAACGTGGCCGAGTTCTACCTGCGCCGCAAGGCCTACATCGCCTCGGCCGACCGCGCCCAGTACGTGATCGAGCACTACCAGCAGGCGCCGCAGACCGGCGACGCGCTGGCCATCCTCACCCGCAGCTACATCGGCCTGGAGCGTCCGCAGCTGGCCGAGCAGACCCGCAAGGTGCTGGCGCTGAACTACCCGAACCACCCCTACCTGACGGACGAGAAGTGGCCGCACGCCCCGTCCACGCTGCGCAAGATGGTGCCGTTCTCCGGCCACCACTAAGCCGCATCGCCAAAGCCGGGATCAACCCCCGCATCCGAAAACGCCACGGCCAGCGCCGTGGCGTTTTCGTTTGCGCGGCCGCTCACCGCGTTACACCGATCAACTCGCCGAAACGATGGAACCCGGCCCGCGCATACACGCGGTGTTCGTTGCCGGCCGCCGTCATCAGGAACGGCAAGCTCACGCCCTGCACGAACGCGTGGTCCGCCAGCAGCGCGGTGACCGCGCCGCCGATGCCGCGGCCGCGCGCGTCCTCGCGCACGCCGATCGCCGCGATCTCGGTAACACCCTCCAGCGGGGGCGAATACAGCCCCGCGCCGAGCGCATCGCCGCTGTCGCGGCAGCGGGCCAGGGCGACCGCGCCGCCCTTTTCCACCACGCCGGCCAGCCGCTCCACGTCGGCCGCGCAGGTGCCGGATACGCCGTAGGCGGCGTTCTGCACCTCGGCTGCCGCGTGCAGTTCGTGCTCGCGTTCGGCCAGCAGCCACTCCACGCCGTCGAGATCGCCATCGGCGGCCAGGCTGTCGGGCGTGCAGGTCATCAGCGCCAGCGGCTCCTCGCGGAAGAAGCCGGCGTCGAGCAGGCGCGGCAGCACCTCGGGGGCCATGTCGTGGATGTATTCCAGGCGCGGCTTGCGCTGCTTGCGGTCGAACAGGTCGATCAGCGAGGCCAGTTCGTGCGCATTCGGCGCGGCGCCGTCCACCGGCGTGGCGTAGTTCCATCCGGGTTCGCTGCTCGCCGCATCGAGCGTGACGTGGAACGGTTGCAGGCAACGGTTGCCCTGCTGCAGCGCCATGCGGGCGCGCAGATAGGCGGAGACACGGCTGAGCGCCGTGCGGTCATGCATTGTCATGGATTGAGTACTCAGTCTCGTCCCGGCGCGGGCAGCGACAGGACATGCCGGATCGCCCGAACCGCCAGGCTCGGGTACGGATGCGGGGGCCGCCAGCGCGGCCGTCAGAACGAACTAAAGTGAACGGTCCAGCGGAGAAAACCGGTGGACGGCGTCAGCAGGCAGCGATCTGCGCGGCAGCGGCGACGGCGGACTTGCGTGAGGCGATGACAATCATGGCGCACCTCCATTTCCGGAAGGCCGCGGATCGTTCCAAAGACTGCCCTGCGCTGTCAAGCGCAGGATGCAAAAACGTGACATCGACAGCTGGGTGAGCCTCAACGCCACCCGGATGTAATCGGATAACGACGCTCGCGCCCGAACGCACGCGTGGTCACGCGCGGCCCCGGCGCCGACTGCCGGCGCTTGAATTCGTTGAGCAGCACCAGCCGCACCACGCGGCGCACGGTGTCGCAGTGGAAACCCTGCGCGGCGATCTCGGCCTGCGACAGCTCGCCTTCGATAAAGCGCTCGAGAATCGCATCGAGCTCGTCGTACGGCGGCAGCGAATCCTGGTCGGTCTGGTTGTCGCGCAGCTCGGCCGACGGCGGACGCTCGATCACCGCCGGCGGAATCACCTCGCCGCCGCCGAAGCGCTCGGCATCCGCATTGCGCCAGCGCGACAGGCGGTAGACCACGGTCTTGTAGACGTCCTTCAGCGGCGCATAGGCACCGCACATGTCGCCGTACAGCGTGGCGTAGCCCACCGCCATCTCGCTCTTGTTGCCGGTGGCCAGCAGCAGGCGGCCGTGCTTGTTGCTCAGCGCCATCAGCATGGCGCCACGGGTGCGCGACTGCAGGTTCTCTTCGGTGAGGTCCGCCGGCTTGCCGCCGAAGGCGGGCGTCAGCGCCTCGATGAAACTCTGGAAGGTCTGCTCGATCGGAATGATGTGGTACTCGACGCCCAGCTGCTCAGCCTGCGCGCGCGCGCCGTCCAGCGACAGCTGCGAGGTGTAGCGCGAAGGCATCATCACCGCGGTCACGCGCTGCGGCCCGAGCGCATCGACGGCCAGCGCCAGCGTGAGCGCCGAATCGATGCCGCCGGACAGGCCCAGCAGCACGCCGCCGAAGCCGTTCTTCTCGATGTAGTCGCGGATGCCGCGCACCAGCGCGGCGTACAGCGTGGCTTCCGGCGCGTCGTCCAGCCGCGCGGGCCAGGCGTCGGCACGGAGCGTGCGCGACTGCGCGTCGAAATCCGCCCATAGCAGGGCTTCGGTAAACGCCGGCGCGCGCGCGGCGATGCTGCCGTCGCCGTTGACCAGCAGCGAGCCGCCGTCATACACGACTTCGTCCTGCCCGCCGACCAGGTTGAGATAGACGATGGCGCAGCCGGTTTCCTGCGCGCGGGCGCGCAGCACCGCTTCGCGCTCGGCCTGCTTGGCGCCGTCCCACGGCGAGGCATTGATCACGACGATGAGTTCGGCGCCGGCACGCGCGGCCTGCGCGGCGGCTTCCGGCTGCCAGATGTCCTCGCAGATCAGCAGGCCGACGGTGACGCCTTCGATGGTGCTCACCGCGGTCTCGTGGCCGGGCCGGAAGTAGCGCTTGTCGTCGAACACGCCGTAGTTCGGCAGTGCCTGCTTGTGCGCGGTCAGTTCGATGCGCCCTTCGCGCAGCAGGCTGGCGGCGTTGTACACCTCGCCCTCGCTGTGCGGATGGCCGACCAGCGCGGCCACGCCGTTGGTGGCGGCGGCCAGCGCGTGCAGCTCGCTGTCGCAGGCGGCCAGGAAGCTGGGGCGCAGCAGCAGGTCTTCCGGCGGATAGCCGCTCAGGGTGAGCTCCGGATACACCACCAGGTCGGCCCCGCCGTCGCGCGCCTGCGCCAGCAGGTCGCCCACGCGGGCCGCATTGGCGGCGACCGCCCCTACCGGAAAATCGAACTGGGCGAGGGCGAGGCGCAGGGTGGTCATGCCTGGGAATCCATGGGGAATGGCCGCTCATGATACTCGCAGCCCTTCCCCGCCGGCGCGGGTCAACCCAGCGGCCGGGTCAGCAGCAGCACCGCCAGTGTCACCATGAAAGCCGCCACCAGCACGTCGAACACGCGCCACGCCATGGGGCTGCGGAACACCGGCAGCAGTGCGCGCGCGCCATAGCCCAGCGCGGTGAACCACAGCACGCTGGCCGTGCACGCGCCGCCCGCGAACGACCAGCGCCCCGCGCCTTCGTAATGCGTGGACAGGCTGCCCAGCAGCACCACCGTGTCGAGATAGACGTGCGGATTGAGCAGGGTGAAGGCCAGGCAGGCCAGCAGTGCGCGGCGGCGGCCGGCGGAGCCGTCTTCCGACGGCTGCAGGCCGCTCTCGCCGTTCCAGGCGCGGCGCAATGCCAGGGCGCCATAGGCGAGCAGGAAGGCCGCGCCGGCATAGCGCAGCACCTGCAGCAGCGCGGGCATCTCCTTCACCAGCAGGCCCATGCCGGCCACGCCGAGCAGGATCAGCGCCGCGTCGGCCACGATGCACACCAGCACCACCGGCCCGACGTGCCGGCGCTGCAGGCCCTGGCGCAGCACGAAGGCGTTCTGTGCGCCGATGGCGATGATCAGGCCTGCGCCGGCGGCGAGGCCCGCTAGATAAGCGGAGGTGTGCATGGGGTACCTGTGTTGGTGCGTTAGCGAGAGAGATGCCGCGACGTGAGCCCCTCTCCCTCCGGGAGAGGGGTGGGGGTAAGGGGTGGGGGTGAGGGTTCGGGCGGAGCGAGGCGCCCCGCTCCGCCCGAACCCTCATCCGGCTGCCGCCACCTTCTCTCCCACGGGGACTACCTTCGGGTCGCCGGAGGGAGAAGGGTTCCAGCTTGGGGATTGAGTCCAGGATGCGGCCAACCTGCATTTCAGTAAAACTAAATCAACTTACCTTTGATTAGATTTGCTTCATCGTGGAATCCCCATGACCCTGCTCAATCCCCAGCTCGCCGCCTTCGCCGCCGTGCTCGGCGAAGGCAGTTTCGAAGGCGCCGCGCGGCGGCTGTCGGTGACGCCATCGGCGGTGTCCCAGCGCATCAAGGCGCTGGAGGACCGGCTGGGCCAGGTGCTGATCCTGCGCCAGGCGCCCTGCCGCGCCACCGCCGCCGGCGAACACCTGCTGCGCAGCGTGCAGCAGATGCAGCTGCTGGAAGCGGAAACCCTGCAGGCCTTCGCGGTGGAGCGCGCGGCGGACCAGGCGCCGGCCACGCTGGCCATCGCGGTGAACGCAGATTCGCTGGCCACCTGGTTCCTCGGCGCGCTGGCCACGCTGCACGAACGCCACGGCCTGCTGTTCGACGTGCGGGTGGAAGACCAGGACCACTCGCTGGACCTGCTGCGCGACGGCAGCGTGCTCGGCGCGATCACCGCCGACGCGCATCCGGTGCAGGGCTGCGCCGCGCGTCCGCTGGGCGCGATGCGCTACCTGCCGATCGCCTCGCCCAGGTTCGTGGCGCGCCACTTCGCGCATGGCGTGGATGCCGCCGCGCTGGGCAGCGCGCCGATGGTGGTGTTCAACCGCAAGGACGCGCTGCAGCGGCGCTTCATCCGCAAGATCACCCGCGCCCGGCTGGCCCCGCCTACCCACTACCTGCCCTCCTCCACCGGCTTCGTCGATGCCGCGGGGCTGGACCTGGGCTGGTGCATGGCGCCGGAATCGATGCTGCGCAAACCGCTGCGCGAGGGCACCGTGCAGGCCATCGCGCCCGGGCGCTGGCTGGACGTGCCGCTGTACTGGCAGCACTGGTCGGTGCGCTCGGCCACACTGGAGCGGCTCACCGCCGCCCTGCTCGCCACCGCCGCCAAACAGCTGCGCCAGCGCGACGGCGCTTAAAGAACGGGCCGGCTCCGCCGATCAAGGAGAGAGATCCCATCACGTCTCCACCGCATGCCCCGTCCGCTCCTGCTCGCCCTGCTGCTGTTGCCCTGCGCCAGCCTTGCCGCCACCGAATCCACCACGCTCGAGGTCAGCCTCACCATCCAGGAAAGCTGCCGGATCGACCGCCGCGGACAGGAACGCGAGCCGCCGGTGGTGAACTGCGCGCTGGATTCCCCGTACCGCGTGCAGGCAAACGATCCCAAGCGCGCGCCTTCGTCGACGCGCCGCCTCGCGCCGGCCCGCTGGGAAATAACCTTCTAGAACTCGATCGTCGCCGTCACCGTATCGCCGTAGCTCCCGGGCCTCGGCGTCGCCTGCGACGGCACGCGCCCGTACACCGTGACGCTTTGCGCCAGCCCCGTGCCGGTGCCGGTGGCGCGCGTGGTGCCGCCGGTGCCGTCGCCCCAGGCCAGGGTGCGCGCGCTGTCGGTATACAACTGGTAGTTGACGGAACCTCCCCCGCCCGTCCGCTGCATCACGCGCGCCGCCACGTTGCCGCTGCCGCCGCCGTTGATCGAGATGCGCCAGGCGTCGTTATTGGTGCAGGTCACGCTCAGGCTGCTGGTCGCATTGATGCCCGCGCCGATCAGGCCGGCGGTGCCGAAGCTGAGGTTGGTCGCGCTGATATTGCAGTTGTTGGTCACCGTCGCGCTGACGGTGAACGGAAAGCTTCCGGCCGAACTGAGCGAAGCGCAGCTCGGCGCCGTCAGCAGGTAGTAGCCGTAGGACAGCACCGTCTCCGCATTGAAGCTCTGGCTGTACACCGTGCTCGCATTGCCGGTGGTGGGCACCGTGGTCTGGCCGGCGGTGATCTGGCCGTAGTAGTTCACCGTTGCATTGCCCGCGGTGCCGATCAGCGGCTTGGCGATGGATACCGAGATCGGCGTATTGCCGCTGACGGTGGAGCCCCAGGTCTGCGTATTGCCCGCGTCCTGGAACAGGCCGTACTGCATGGTGCTGGCGCCGTTGGCCATGGCGCGCGTGGTCGCGGTGCTCAGATTGAGGCAAACCAGCGCATTGGGCTGCAGCGAGATCAGCGTCCAGTTGCAGGTGACATTGATGGTGCCGGTGCGCGCCACCGCGGCGCCGGCGATCGGGTTGACGTTGCCGAAGTCGAGATTGCTCGGCGTGGCGGTGCAGGTCTGCGCGCGCGAAGCACCGCACCACGCCAGAGCGCAGCCGAACAGCAGCAAGGCAAGCCAGCGCGTCATCGCGCGGACTCCGGCTGCTTCGGGCAGCTCAGCGGCCCGATGCGCGGCAGCGAGCCGTCCGCCGGGCGGCGGTAGTCGAAGGCCACGGCGCAATGCCAGCCATCGCCGTCGAGCTGCAGCCGGTTGCGCTCGCGCAGGCCGCTGACGAAGGTGATGCCGTCGTAACCCACCACGGTGTCCATGCCGCTTTCCGCATGATGCACGCGCGTGCCCGCCGGCAAGGGCTGGCCGGTCCCATCCACCAGCACGATCGACGCCGCCGCATAGCGCGACAGCGGGAAATGCGCGAGCACGCCCGAACGGGCCTGCGGCACCACGTCCTGGGCGACCGAATCCACCTGCGTATCGGCCGGCAGCGACAGGCTGTCGATGGCCAGGCGGTTCGCCTGGTAAGCGTTGAGATCCGGCACCAGCAGATGGCCGCCCTGGTCGGTGCGGCCGATCGGGCGGTTTTCGTGCAGCACCGGCACGCCGGGCACGCCGTCGGTGGAGACCAGGGCGAAGCCGTCGTAGATGCGGCGCGCCGGCTGCAGGCTGCCGTCCATCCAGACCAGGGCGCCGTAGGCATCGAGCGAGGCGGTGCGATGGCCATCGGTGTCCTGCACCAGCGCGGTGAGCTGGCCCGCGCTGCCCAGGTATTGCAGC
This sequence comes from Dyella marensis, assembly GCF_049532885.1. Lineage (NCBI taxonomy): Bacteria > Pseudomonadati > Pseudomonadota > Gammaproteobacteria > Lysobacterales > Rhodanobacteraceae > Dyella > Dyella marensis. The sequence continues at coordinate 865,580 of NZ_CP064029.1, read as the reverse complement.
TGCGCCTGGCGGAAGTTCAGCCCGCCGCTGCGCCCGTCCTGCACGCCCCAGCCCCAGCCGCCGCTGTAGTCGGCCGGACGCAGCGCCTGCAGGTTGCGATACGGCTGGCCGCCCTGGCTGCCGCCGAGCGCGCTGGCCGTGATGCGCCCGTCCAGCGAGAGATTGAGGCTGAGAAACGCGCCCTGGGACGAAGGCCGCGCGAAGTCGCGGTAGGCGCTCAGGTTGAGCGAAGCCCAGCGCGCCACCGACCAGATCCAGGTCAGTGCGCCGATGCGCGAAGGCGAGGCACCCGGCGAACGCAGGGCGATATAGCTGAGCGCCACGTTCTGGCCCGGCGCGAACGGCAGCGACACGGTGAACCGCGCCAGCCGCCGCGGCGCGGGCGCACCTTCGCGCGAGGCGAGGTCGGCGTAGTCCGGCGTGCGCTCGGTCAGTTCCGCATCGATCGCCACGTCGGGCCGGATCCACTGGTAGCCGAAGCTGGCCTGCCGTCCCGTCTCGCGGCCGCCGCTCAAGGACAGCGAACCGCTCAGCACGCCGGCCTGCCCGAGCCGCACCAGCGCGCCGCCGCCGGCATTGGCCAGGCCCGCGCTCGCTTCGCCATGCACTTCGACAGTGAACGCATCGCTCACGCCGTGCCGCCACGAACCGCTGGCGGAAGGATGCGAGGCGTAATCGAACGAAGCCAGCCCATAGCGCCGCCGCACGAAACCCGCCTCGACGCCGTAGCTGTCCAGCCCTTCGGCGAGCATGCGCGCATCGATATACAGCGGCAGCGCGGTGGTCACCGTGCGGCCCAGCGCATCGCGTGTCACCAGCGTGGCCTGGCCCGCGCCGCTGATGCCCGGCGCCTGGTTCAGCACGAACGGGCCGCTGGGCACGTCCACGCTGGCGCGCCGCACGTTGTTGACGTACAGGTCTACCGCCGACGGCACCGCCGCCGAGCCGCCCAGCGACGGCAGCGGAAAAGTGATCAGGTCCGGCCGCAGGCCGAAATCGCTGCGCCACTGCACGCCGGCGAAGCGCACGGGACGCGACCAGTTGAGCGCGGAGGTGATGCTGTCGCCGAGCTGCAGCACGCTGGTGGTGGCCGGGTCCGAGCGCGTCCACGCAGTGTCGTAGCGCAGGTAGCGGTGCTGGCCGCCGCCGTCGTAGTACGTGCCGGTGTTATCGAACACGCCGGAGGGCGCGAAGTAGCGCAGCTCCGACCACAGCGCCAGGCGCGCGTCGCTGCCGCTCTGCACGTAGGCGTCGTAGTTGATCAGCAGGCCGCGCCCGCTCTGCGCCGGCGGCGTGCGGCCGAGCTGGCGCGCGTCGGCCACGAAGGGCAGGCGCAGGCTGTCGGCGGCGGTCAGTTCCACCCGCTGGGTGGCGGCGTCGTAGTGGTAGGACAGGCCGGGCACGTCGTCCAGCGGCACCTCGCCGGTGCGGCCCAGGCGTGCGGGGTCCAGCCCCAGCGAGGAGAGTTCCGCCGCGTCGCAGGCCAGGCGCTCGCCGGTGGCGCGAAAGCGCAGGATCCGTCCGCTGGGCTGGCCGTTGAGGATCACGTCGAGGAAGACCTCCTGCGGTTGCGCCATGTCGAGCGCGGCGGGCAGCGGCAGATCGTCGGCCCGCGCCGGCAGCGCCAGGGCCAGTGCGCAGCAAAGGAGGCAGCGGCCCACGCCCGTCCGGCGTTCATCCGTTCGCGCCGTTCCATCGGGGCAGCGCGCCGGATGCATGCGTCATGGCCGCGCGGCGACGCTCAGCTCCGTCTCGATGGGCTGGGCGTTGAGGTTGGCGCGGAGCTTCAGCGGCCCGTGGGCCGCCAGCTTGTCGTCCAGCGCGATCGTCCATTGCCGCGTCCTCCCCGCCAGCACGTAGCCGAGCAAGCCCGGGTTGATTTCCTGCGCCGCGCCGTCGGCGCCCACCACCCGCACGGCGGCGAGCTGGGCGCGGCGTCCGCCCGTATTGCTTACGCGCAGCTGCCATTGCGCGCCTTGGCGGCGCAGCTCCCAGCTGAGCTTGGGCAGCGCGGGCGCGCCGGCGGGTTCGAGGAACACGGGCACGGAATAGCGCAGGCGGATGTTCACGCCGTTGCCGGGCGCGGCGTCCAGGTTGGGCACCTCGTCGACCAGCACGCGGTAGTAGCGCTCTTCCGCCACGGCGGAGCCGTCGCGGCGCACCAACCGCACCAACTGCTCGCCCTGCGGCTCGATGCGGATCAAGGGCGGGCTGGCGACCAGGTCATCGCTGGGTTCCAGGCGGTCGTCGTCCGGCGCCTGGTCCCAGCGGAACACGCGTACCTGGCCGTAGACCGGCTCCTTGCCCGGGTTGCGCAGGGTCAGGGCGGAGGCGTTCTGGCCGGGCGGCAGCTCCACCGTCACCGGCGAGATCTGCAGCGACGAGGCGTGCGCCGCCAGGGCGGCGCCGGCAGCCAGCGCGGCGGCGGTCAGGCGCCGCATGGCCTCAGAAATAGACCGTGGCGGTGACGGTGGTCTGGTAGGTGTCCGGCTTCGGCGTGGCCTGGGCGGGCACCTGGCCGTAGACATTGATCGACTGGGCCGAGCCGCTGCCGGTGCCGGCGACGGTATCCGTCCCCTGCGTATTGCCCCAGATCGTGCTGTGGCCGGCGTCCTGATAGAGCTGAAAGCCGACGGTGGTGCTGGTATTGCCGGCGGTGGTGCCGGCCATCAGCCGCGCGGCCACGGTGGAGCCGCTCACCCCGCCCGCATCCAGGCCCACGTTGTAGGGCGTGGTGTTGGTGCAGGTCACCTGCACCGTAGTCTGCTGGTTGATGGCCGAACCCAGCACGCCGTAGCTGCCGAAGGCCAGCGCGCTGGCGCCGATGGTGCAGTTGGCCTGCAGCGTGAGCGAGACGGTAAAGACCGCGGGGCTGGTGCCGTTGTTGTAGACGGCGGCGGGTGCCGCGGAGGCGGCCCCGGCAAGGATCAAGGCGGAACACAGCTGCTGCGAGCGCTTCATGACGACCCCCTGAGGTACGTGAGCGATGCGAGTGCTGTCCGGGCGGTGCCGCCGTCCCGGGCGTGCGCGGCGCTATGTGTAGACCCGAACCAAACGTTTAGTCAAATGCCGGGGATCGGGGAGCAGGGATCGGGGAACCCCGCCTTCCCCGTTCCCCGATCCCTGTTCCCCGTGCCCCAAAAGAAAAAGGCCGCGGAAACCGCGGCCTTTTTCGCCACCCATCAAGGATGACTTAAGCAAGGATGACTTACTTCTTCAGCAGCCCCGCCAGGGTCTTGCCCAGGTCGGCCGGGGACTTCACCGTGGTGACGCCCGCCTTCTCCAGCGCAGCGAACTTCGCCGCGGCCGTGCCCTTGCCGCCGGAGATGATCGCGCCGGCGTGGCCCATGCGCTTGCCGGCCGGAGCCGAGGCGCCGGCGATGAAGGACACCACCGGCTTGGTCACGTACTCGCCGATGAACTCGGCGGCGTCTTCCTCGGCGCTGCCGCCGATCTCGCCGACCATGATGATGCCTTCGGTCTGCGGGTCGTCCTGGAACAGCTTCAGGCAGTCGATGAAGTTCAGGCCGTTGATCGGGTCGCCGCCGATGCCGATGCAGGTGGACTGGCCCAGGCCTTCGTTGGTGGTCTGGAACACGGCTTCATAGGTGAGTGTGCCGGAGCGCGACACGATGCCGACCTTGCCCGGCTGGTGGATGTGGCCCGGCATGATGCCGATCTTGCACTCGCCCGGGGTGATGATGCCGGGGCAGTTCGGCCCGATCAGCACGGTTTCCGGATGCTGCGCCAGCACGTTCTTGACGCGCAGCATGTCCAGCACCGGGATGCCCTCGGTGATGGCCACGATCACCTTGATGCCGGCGTCGATCGCTTCGAGGATCGAGTCGGCCGCGAACGGCGGCGGCACGAAGATCACCGAGGCGTCGGCGCCGGTGTCGTCGACCGCTTCGGCCACGCTGTTGAAGACCGGCAGGCCGATGTGCTCGCTGCCGCCCTTGCCCGGGGTGACGCCGCCGACGACCTTGGTGCCGTAGTCCAGCGCCTGCTGCGCGTGGAAGGTGCCCTGCTGGCCGGTGAAGCCCTGCACGATCACCTTGGTGTTCTTGTTGACGAGAACGCTCATGCTCGATTGCTCCTCACTTCGCGGCGGCCACGGCTTTCTGCGCCGCGTCGTTGAGATCGTCGGCCGGCGTGATCGCCAGGCCGGAGTTGGCCAGCAGCTCGCGGCCCAGCTCCACGTTGGTGCCCTGCAGGCGCACCACCACGGGGATCTTCAGGCCCACTTCCTTCACGGCCGCGATGATGCCCTCGGCGATCATGTCGCAACGAACGATGCCGCCGAAGATGTTGACCAGTATGGCCTTCACCTTGTCGGAGGAGGTGATCAGCTTGAACGCCTCGGTCACGCGCTCCTTGGTGGCGCCGCCGCCGACGTCGAGGAAGTTGGCCGGCTCGCCGCCCGCCAGCTTGATCACGTCCATGGTGGCCATGGCCAGGCCCGCGCCGTTGACCATGCAGCCGATGGTGCCGTCCATGGTCACGTAGTTGAGGTTGTGCTGCACGGCAGCCGCCTCGGCCGCGTCTTCCTGGCTCAGGTCGCGCATGGCGGCCAGGTCGGCGTGGCGGAATTCGGCGTTGTCGTCGGAGTTGACCTTGCCGTCGAGCGCGGCGAGGTTGCCGTCCTCGAGGATGGCCAGCGGGTTCAGCTCGACCAGGGCCAGGTCCTTCTCGTTGAACAGCTTGTACAGGCCCAGCATGATCTTGGTCAGCTGGCCGACCTGCTTGGCGTTGAGGTCCATGGCGAAGCCGAGCTGGCGGCACTGGTACGGCTGCAGGCCTTCCACGAAGTCCACCACGATGGTGTGGATGTCTTCCGGGGTGTCCTTGGCCACCTGCTCGATGTCCACGCCGCCGTGCTTGGAGGCGATGAAGGACACGGACTTGGTGTCGCGGTCCACCAGGATCGACAGGTACAGCTCCTTGGCGATGTTGGTGGCGTCGGTGACCAGCACCAGGTTCACCGGCAGCGCGCGGCCGGCGGACTGGTAGGTCTCCATGTGGGTGCCCAGCATGCCCTTGGCCGCTGCGCGCACGTCATCGAGGCTCTTGCAGAACTTCACGCCGCCGGCCTTGCCGCGGCCGCCTGCGTGGATCTGAGCTTTGACCATCCACTGCGAACCACCAAGGTGCTTGGCGGCGTCGACAGCGGCATCGGGAGAGTTGGCGACCTTGCCCGGGGGCACGGCGATGCCGTACTTCGCGAACAGTTCTTTGGCCTGGTACTCGTGGAAATTCATTCGATACCTCGAGCGAACGGGGAAAAACATGGCGCCCGTGCGGGGAAGACCGGACGGGCTTGAGGGGGACGGACGGCGACGGCGTCGAATGCAGGCGCTACCGGGGGTTGCAGTGCGCCGCCATGTCTCGACATGGCGAAAACCGCGCAATACGGCCCGGTATTTTCGCGGAAGGCGGGCGGGATGGCAATGTAATGCCCCTTTTCCGCCGGGGGAGGGGGTGGGAGGGGGGCGGAATCCGCTTTTGCTCGGTCATCCCGGGGTAGGCCGGGATCCAGTAGCGACTAGGTGTGGTTGTCGCGATTTGGCCGCTTATGCAGCGGGCATTTCGGACGCCTGCCGGCGCCCGAGTCACTTTCTCTTTGCTGGCCCAAAGAGAAAGTAACCAAAGAGAGAATGGCCTAAGAGCAAAGGCTCGCGACGCGACTAGAAGGAGCGGTGGGCGGCTGCGGTAACTTGATTAACCTGGGTCTACACGAAACCACAGTGCGTTTGCGTAGCGGGTGCTTCAACGTGCCGTGGCCGAGAGGACGTTCAGCGACCGGGGCCAGCTTTTGCTTTTCGTTCCTGCCTACCTCACGCCATCACCCCTCTCCCCTCCGGGGAGAGGGCAGGGTGAGGGGTCGGGCGGAGCGCAAGCGTGACGTGCACCGCTACGCCGTTCCCGCGAACTCCCGGCGGGAGAAGGACTTGAACGTCAGAACTGAGGATTGACCTGAGTCGCACCTATACTGCGCACCGACCCGCCCGCCGAGAGTGCCAGGCCCCGTGCCCCATACCGCGCCGCCCGCCTTCGCCCCCTCCCGCGCCGCCACCGAGGCCGTGCGCCACGAGCTGTTCTTCCTCAACTACTTCCGGCTGGCGCAGGCCCTGGTCTATGCCGGCCTGGCCTTCAGCCCGCCCGCCCTGGGCTGGCCGCACCTGAACGACACGGACGCCGCCCGCGTGGTGGCGCTGTGCTTCCTGGGCTTCGCCATCGCGGTGGCCGCGCTGACCCGGCGCACCATGCCGTGGACCCGGCTGGTCACCTCGGCCTCGCTGGTGATCGATATCGTCGCCGCCGTGCTGGCCACCGGGGCCATGCAGGACGCGCGCATCGGCATCGCCATGATGCTGGCGGTGAACCTGGCCGCCGGCGCCCTGCTGCTGCCGCTGCGCCTGGCGCTGTTCTTCGCCGCGCTGGCCACCTTGGGCATGCTCGGCCATTCGCTGCTGAACCCGCAGGGCGACGCCGGCGTAGCCGACCGCCAGCTGCTGGAGGCCGGCCTGTTCGGCCTGGCCTATTTCGCCATCACCATGCTGTGCTACGTGCTGAGCCGCCAGCTGCGCGCCAGCGAGGCGCTGGCCGAGCAGCGCAGCATCGACCTGGCCAACCTGGCCCAGGTCAACGAGCTGATCATCCGCCGCATGAAGACCGGCGTGATGCTGGTGGACGACGCCAACCACATCCACCAGATCAACGAATCGGCCTGGATGCTGCTGGGCAACCCCAGCGCCGACCAGCGCGACCTCGGCCGCGTGGCGCCGGAGCTCTCGCGCCGCCTGTACCACTGGACCACCTCGGGCAAGCTCGATGAGACCGCCACCCAGCTCGCCGACGGCGTGCCGGAGGTGATCCCGCGCTTCAGCCGGCTGGCGCCGAACGACGACGCGCTGGTGCTGATCTTTCTGGACGACACCTCGCTGGTCTCGCGCCGCGCCGAGGAACTCACGCTCAGCTCGCTGGGCCGCCTCTCCGCCTCGATCGCGCACGAGATCCGCAACCCGCTGGCGGCGATCCGCTATTCGGCGCAGCTGCTGGCCGAGTCGCGCGACCTCGGCGGCACCGACCTGCGCATGGTGGAGATCATCAACAACCACTGCGTGCGCCTGAACGACATCATCGAGAACATCCTGCAGCTGTCGCGGCGCGAGCGCTCGCGCCCGGAAACGCTGGACCTGGGCCGCTGGGCCGAGAACTTCGTCGAGGAATACCGCCAGGGCAACGACCTGGGCAACGACACCTTGCGGGTGATCAGCAACGGCAGCGAGCCGGTGGCCGCGGTGGCCGATCCGCAGCAGCTGCAGCAAGTGGTGTGGAACCTGGTGCAGAACGCGCTGCGCTACGGGCGCATGCCGGGCGAGCCGGCACGGGTGATGGTGGTGGCGCGCCACGGCGAGCACGCGGTGCCGATCCTCGAAGTGATCGACCGCGGCCCCGGCATTGCGCCGAAGGTCGCCGCGCAGATTTTCGAGCCGTTCTACACCACGCACGAATACGGCACGGGGCTGGGGCTGTACCTGGCGCGCCAGATGGCCGAGGCGAACCAGTCCTCGCTGGAATACGTGCGCGTGGCCGGCGGCGGCAGCTGTTTCCGCCTGGTGCTGACCCCGCCCGCGCGGGTGCCGGGCAGCGATGCCATCGCGGCGGCGTAGGTTGGGGTGAGCCGCAGGCGAACCCCAACATCGCCACCTTCAAACGCATCGCATTGTTGGGGTTCGCTGCGCTCACCCCAACCTACGTCGACTACGTCGCGCGGACGATCAGGCTCACCGGCAGCACTTCGGATTGCGCGGCCTCGTCGTGGATCATCGCCAGCATCTTGCGCGCGAGCAGGCTGCCGCCTTCCTGCCAGTCCTGGCGCACGGAGCTCAACGGCGGCTGGAAGCTGGCCGCCAGCGGCATGTCATCGTAGCCCACCACGGAGACATCGCGCGGCACGCGGCGGCCCAGTTCCTGCAGCGCGCGCACCGCGCCCATCGCCAACAGGTCGCTGCAGGCGAACAGCGCATCGAACGTCACGTGGCGCGCGGCCAATGACTGCACCGCATCCATGCCGGAGGCGAGAGTGAATTCGTCGCGGCGGATCAGCAGCGGCTTCACGCCGTGCTCGGCCAGCGCATCGACGAAGCCGCTCAGGCGCTCGAAGATTTCCGGATGCCCGGGATTGCCGACGAAAACCGGATTGCGCCGCCCCAGCCCGATGAAATGCGCGGCCACCGCGCGGCCGCCCTGGCGGTTGTCGCTGCCCACCACCACGTGGTCGTCGTGGTCGCCCTGCGCGCCCCACACCACCATCGGCAGGCCGAGCTTGTCGAAACGGCGCACCGCGTCCTGCCGCACGCCCTGGCCGAGCAGGATCATGCCGTCGGCGGCCTGCACCGCCGCGGCGCTGGCGCCCTGGCGGGTGGTCAGCAGCACGCTGTAGCCGGCGGCGGTGAGCTCCTGCGAGATGCCGCCCAGCAGCATCAGCGGGTAGGGGTCGAACATGGTGCGGTCGTTGCTGGGCTTCATCTCCACGATCACCGCCACCGTGTGGCTGCGGCGCAGGCGCAGGTTGCGCGCGCTGACGTTGAGCTTGTAGCCCTGCTCGCGCGCCAGGTCCTGGATGCGCTCGCGGGTTTCGCGGTTGACCAGCGGACTGTCGCTGAGCGCGCGCGAGACGGTGATCTTGGAGACCCCGGCCAGCTTGGCCAGGTCGGCCATGGTGAGGTTGGCCGGCGTGCCCGCTCGTGGAGGTTTTCGTTTGCTTCGACTCACGACCGGACCTCGGCCACTTCCATCGCTGTGCTCCAGGGATTGCGCGTCCGCAGCAGCGCGCAGTGTGTCGATTTGCGCCCGGTGCGTCCAACGGATGGCCGAGACGCTGTCCCGCTCCCGCCTGTCCGCGATGCCGCCGGCGAGGCTGCGGCAGCCCGGCTCAAAGCCGCGTGATTCCGCGCCGCAGCAAATGATATCGATATCTTGATATCGATATCATTTGCTGCGAAGCTCCGCCCCCAACGGACCGGCAGCGCCCGCAGGCGCCCCGCCGAGAACAACCAAAAGATTGCTGGGGACTTCATGCTCGACCGTCTTGCCACCGCGCCCGCCGCGGCCGTCAACGTCGTGCCCACCTCCGTGGTGGGTGCCGCCGGCGTGCCGGATCCCTGGACGCTGATCCGCCGCGGCACCGACCCGGCCGGCTTCGCGCAGGACGAAAGCCTGTTCGCCCTGGCCAACGGCGCGCTGGGCGTGCGCGGCGGGCTGGAAGAAGGCGACAGCCCCAGCCAGGCCAGTTTTCTGTCGGCGGCGTGGGAACGTACGCCGATCGACTACCACGAGCGCTTCCCCGGCTTCGCCGCCAGTACCGACACGCGCATTCCGGTGGCGGACGCCACCCGCATCCAGCTGCGCCTGGGCGACGTGCCGGTGCGGCTGAGCGAGGGCGAATGGCTGGATTTCGAACGCCGCCTGGAACTGCGCGACGGCTGCTACCGCCGCTTCCTGCGCTGGCGCTCGCCGGCGGGCGAAACACTGGAGATCGAAGCCCAGCGCATCGTCAGCCTCGACGAACCCGGCCTGCTGGCGCTGCGCTACCGCGTGCGTTCGCTGGACTACAGCGGCCCGATCACCCTCGAATCCTCGATCAGCACCGCCCGCGACGCCGCCGAACAGGGCGACGACCCGCGCATCGGCACGCGCCTGGACGGCGGCCTGCACACCGTCGACGCCGCGGCCGAAGCCGACGTCGCCTGGGTCACCCAGCGCAGCACCCACAGCGGCATCCGCCTGGCCTGCGCGCAGACGCACCGCGCACAGGACGGCAGCCTGGACTGCCACCTCGCCAACCTCGCCCAGCACGGCGTGGTGCAGACCTATACCGGCGCGCTCGCGCCGGGCCAGGCGGTGACGCTGGAAAAATACGTCGCCTACGCCTGGACCGAACCGCACGGCGACGATGCGGACGAAGCCCTGCTCGCCCGCACGCGCAGCATCCTGGCCGCCGCCACCCACCTCGGCTACGCCAACCTGCTGGAACGCCAGCGCCAGGCGCTGGCCCCGCTGTGGGACGCCGCGGATCTGGCCATCGACGGCGACGCCGCCACCGAACAGGCGCTGCGCTTCAACCTGTTCCACCTGTTCCAGTCCAGCTGCCGCGACGGCCACGGCAGCGCGGCGGCCAAGGGGCTTACCGGCGAAGGCTACGAGGGCCACTACTTCTGGGATGCCGAGGCTTTCATCCTGCCGGTGCTCGCCACCGTCGCGCCGGAACTGGCGCGCGGCATGCTGCTGTACCGCCACCGCATCCTGGAGCGCTCGCGCCTGCATGCGCGCGAACTCAATCATCCGCGCGGCGCCTTGTACGCCTGGCGCACGATCAGCGGCGACGAGTGTTCGGCTTATTACCCCGGCGGCTCGGCGCAGTACCACATCAATGCGGCCATCGCCTGGGCGATCCGCCTGTACGTGGATGCCAGCGGCGACACCGATTTCCTGCGCGACCACGGCGCCGAGATCCTGTTCGAGACCGCGCGGGTGTGGCTGGACATCGGCCATTTCAACGCGCGCCGCGGCGGCGCGTTCTGCATCCACGAAGTGACCGGGCCGGACGAATACTCCGCCCTGGTCGACAACAACCACTACACCAACCGCATGGCGCAGCGGCATCTGCGCGACGCCGCCGACACCGCGCTGTGGATGGCCGGCGCCGCGCCGGTGGCCTACGCCGCGCTGTGCGCGCGTATCGGCCTGGGCGAGGACGAAGTGGCGCAATGGCGCCGCGCCGCCGACGCCATGTATCTGCAGGAAGACCCGCGCCTGGGCGTGTTCGCGCAGGACGACGGTTTTCTCGAGCGCCCGCGCCTGCCCGCGCACCTGGCCGCCAAGCCGGGCGAAGGCAAGCATCCGCTGCTGCTGCGCCTGCATCCGCTGACCATCTATCGCCACCAGGTGTGCAAGCAGGCCGACACCTTGCTGGCCCTGATGCTGGCCGGCGACGGCGTCGATCGCGCAGCCAAGCGGCGCAACTTCGACTACTACGAAGGCGTGACCGTGCACGACTCCACCTTGTCCGCCTCCACCTTCGGCGTGATCGCGGCGGAAGTGGGCCTGGCCGGCAAGGCCTGGCGCTATTTCCAGGACAGCCTGCGGGTGGACCTGGACGACTCGCACGGCAACGCCGCGCACGGCGTGCACATGGCCGCGATGGCCGGCAGCTGGCTGGGCCTGCAATGGGGCTTCGGCGGTTTCCGCGTGATCGACGGCCAGCCCGCGCTTTCGCCAAGCCTGCCCGCCGCCTGGCACGGCTACCGCTTCGGCCTGCGCTGGGGCGGCGCGCAGCTGCGTGTGGAAGTGGACGGCTCCGGCGTGCGCTACACGCTGCCGCGCGGCGATGCGCTCAGCTTCCGCCACGACGGCCGCGCATACACCTTGCATGCGGGCGAAACGCTGCAGTTGCCGCGCGCCGGCGCCACGCCGGGCCGCGGCGCGCAGCCGCCGCTCGCCGCCGTGATCTTCGACCTCGACGGCGTGATCGCCGACACCGCCGTGGTGCACGACGCCGCGTGGCGCCGCCTGGCCGAAGAAGCGGGCCTGCCGTTCGACGCTTCGATCGGCGAGCGCCTGAAGGGCGTCGACCGCATGGGCTCGCTGGAAATCCTGCTGGAACGCGCCGGCCGCACCTACAGCGACGAAGAAAAACACGCGCTCGGCGAACGCAAGAACGACTACTACCGCGAACAGATCCAGCGCTTCGGCCCGGACCAGCTGCTGCCCGGCGCGCGCGAGGCGATCGCCGCGGTGCGCGCCGCCGGCCTCAAGGTCGGCCTGGCCTCGGCCAGCCGCAACGCGCCGCTGCTGCTGGAGCGGCTGGGCGTGGCGCACCTGTTCGACTACATCGTGGACGCCGCGCGGATCCAGCGCTCCAAGCCGGACCCGGAGATCTTCCTGGCCGCGGCCGCGGGCCTGGGCGTGGCGCCCGCCGCCTGCCTGGGCGTGGAAGACGCCGCGGCGGGCGTCGCCAGCATCCACGCCGCCGGCATGGCCGCCGTCGGCATCGGCCAGCCAGCCGCGCTGGCCCAGGCGGACACCGTGCTGCCGGGACTGAGCGCGTTCCGCATCGAGGATTTCATCAGCAGTGAAGAAGCGTCGCACGCCGCCTGAAGGGGAAGCGGCCAGCGATTTCGCCACATAAAGCCCGACAACATGGGTGGGGAGGTTCGACCATGCATCGCCAAGGCATCACTCGACAGTTGCTCGCCGCGGCCATCGCCGCGGCGCTAATGCTCGGCACCGCGCACGCGCAGGACACGGCGCCGAACAGCGCATCGTCCAACGCACAGCAGCAGCCCCCGGCGCCGCCCGCGCCGCCGGCTCCGGCGCCGCCGCAGGGCAAGAAGGACACCAAGACGCTGGAACAGGTGGTGGTCACCGGTACGCCGACCATCGGCGGCATCCGCAAGATCGACGCCGCGTACTCGATCACCGCGGCCGACGCCGAGGCGATCAAGCAGGCCAATCCGAAGAGCACCGCGGACCTTCTGAAGATCTCGCCCGGCCTGTGGCCGGAATCCACCGGCGGCCAGACCGGCGCGAACATCGAGATCGCCGGCTTCCCGGGCGGCGGCGATGCGCCCTACTTCACCACGCAGATCATGGGCTCGCCGCTGTACGGCATGCCCACGCTGTCGTTCATGGAAACCACCTCGATGTTCCGCCTCGACGACACCGTCGAGCGCGTGGAAATCCTGCAGGGCGGCCCGTCCGTGGTGTTCGGCGACGGCCAGATCGGCGCCACCGCCAACTTCATGCTGAAGCAGGGCACGGCCAAGCCCTCGGGCAGCATCGGCCTCACCTACGGCAACGAAGGCCTGTGGCGCGCCGACGGCTTCCTCGGCTTCAAGGTGGCCGACGACTGGTTCGGCAGCGTGGGCGGCTTCTGGCGCAAGTCCGATGGCGTGCGCGATCCGCAGTTCGCCGCGGACAAGGGCGGCCAGTTCACCGCCACTCTCTCGCACACCATGGAGAAAGGCTCGCTGGTGCTGTGGACGCGCGTGCTCAACGACCGCAACCAGTTCATCACGCCGATCCCGCTGCTGCAGCACGGCAGCGACAATTTCTCGGCCTATCCGGGCTTCGATCCGTTGACCGACACCTACAACAGCAAGTACATCCAGCACGTCAATCTGCCGGGGTATCCGGGCGGCGGCACCAGCGCCAACCTGGCCAATGGCCGCGGCGCGAAGATGCGCTTCTTCGGCGGCAACTTCGACTACGACCTGGACGGCGGCTGGAGCATCTCCGACAAGTTCCTGATCGACCAGGGCGACATGGACACCAATGCCCTGTTCTCCGGCTCCAATCCGGACACGCTCAACGGCACGCTGTACACCACCTCCAAGGATCTCGGCGGCCTGCAGATCGCGCCGGGCGCCACCGCCACCTATATCAACGGCGGCGGCGTGGTGGATCCGAACCAGAGCGTGATCCACCAGGGCTGGTGGTACATCCACAAGCGCCTGAAGAACATGAACAACGATTTCCGCCTGAGCAAGGAACTGTTCGAAGGCAATACGCTCACCGCCGGCCTGTACCTGGCGCACTACACCATGAACGACAAGTGGGCGCTGGGCAACCAGATGCTGATGACCAACACGCCGAACGCGCGCCCGATCAAGGTCGTCGCCGCCAACGGCGACCAGGTCACCGACTACCAGGGCTTCCTCGACTACGGCGCGTACAACATCGCCGAGAACGGCACTTCCACCAACAAGGCGTTCTATCTGTCCGACGTGTGGAAGCTCGACCGCTGGATCTTCGACGTGTCCGCGCGCCTGGAGAACCAGGACTCCACCGTGCACGTGTGCAACCTGCACAACGTGAACCTGGACGGCAACAATGCCACGCTGTACGACAACGCGGTGCCGGTGTGCGACGGCACCTTCGCCACCACCAAGTACGACAAGACGCATACCTCGTGGACGGTCGGCGCCAACTACGAGCTGGCCGACAACATGAGCGTGTACGGCCGCGTCAACAAGGGCGTGCATTTCGGCGACTTCGACAACGCGCTGCGCGGCAACACCACCGGCAACACGCCGCCGCTGCAGAAGGTGCAGAACTTCGAAGCCGGCTTCAAATACCAGTCCAAGCTGCTGTACGCCGACATCAGCGTGTACCACCGCCAGTTCAACGGCCTGCCCTACCAGCCGACCAATGCGGCCGGTGCGCCGGTGGGCGCGCAGCTGCTGTACGGTTCGGATTCGAAGGGCATCAACCTCAGCGGCGCGGTGATGCCCATCGACAACCTGAAGCTGGCGGTGGTGGCCAATTATCTGGACGGCCACTACTCGCACTATTCGGCCTGCATTCCCTACGTCAACCAGGTAGCGGGCAACGGCTGCGCCTTCATCAACGGCAAGCAGCTGCAGCGCCAGCCGAAGGTCCGCTACATGTTCACGCCGAGCTACCGCTTCCTGTTCCCGTGGGGCGACATCACCGCCTTCGTGACCTACACCCACGTCGGCGACCACACCCAGGACCTGTCCGGCCTGCAGCAGCTGGGCTCGTACGACACGCTCGATTTCGGCGTGGTGGCCAATGTGCAGGACCACTGGGAACTGCGCCTGCAGGGCACCAACATCACCAACGAACTGGGCCTGACCGAGAGCAACTCGCGTATCTTCGGCTCGGCGGCCGGCGCGGGCGGCGTGATCCTGGCGCGTCCGCTGGAAGGGCGCGAGGTGAATTTCCAGGTCAAGTACAACTTCTGATGCTTTCGTTTTTCCCTGAAGGCGGTCCGGGCGCGCGACAACCCGGACCGCCCTTTTTTGCCGTATGACCCGACCCGCAAGCGAGTGGCCATGAACCGATTCCGCATGATCGCTGCGCTCGCGCTGATCTACATGATCTTCGCGATCCTGCTCAACAGCGTCGGCACGGTGATCCTGCAGACGATCCACACGTTCGGCATCGACAAGCCCCAGGCCAGCCTGCTGGAGCTGTTCAAGGACCTGCCGATCGCGGTCACTTCCTTTCTGGTCGCCTCCTTCCTGCCCATGCTGGGCTATCGCCGGGCGATGA
Source organism: Dyella marensis (assembly GCF_049532885.1). Classification (NCBI taxonomy): domain Bacteria; kingdom Pseudomonadati; phylum Pseudomonadota; class Gammaproteobacteria; order Lysobacterales; family Rhodanobacteraceae; genus Dyella; species Dyella marensis. The sequence goes on along the minus strand of NZ_CP064029.1, from coordinate 850,499 downwards.
TGATCGCGCTGGCCATCGTCGGCTGCGCCTGCGCGCTGATGCCGCTGTATCCCTCTTTCCACACCACCGAGCTGCTGTTCACCTGCGTGGGCGTCGCCTTCGCGCTGACCAAGGTCTCGGTGTATTCCTCGATCGGCCTGCTCACCCGCGGCCGCGCCGAGCATGGCCGCCTGACCAATACCATCGAAGGCCTGTTCATGCTGGGCGTGCTGCTCAGCGGCTGGATCTTCAGCGCCTTCATCGACCATGCGGATCCGGCCAACCCGGTGTGGTTCCGCGTGTACTGGCTGCTGGCGGTGCTGTGCGTGCTGGTGTTCGTGCTGCTGGCCGGCACCCGGCTGGACGAATCGGCCGCGCATGGCGGCGGCGTGCAATCGCTGGGCGGTTCGGCCGCGGCGATGTTCAAGCTGATGCTGCGGCCGCTGGTGAACGTGTTCCTGATCTCGGCCTTCCTGTACGTGCTGATCGAGCAGAGTTTCGGCACCTGGCTGCCCACCTTCAACAACGAGATCCTGCACCTGCCCAATGCCATGAGCATCCAGCTCGCCAGCATCCTGGCCGGCTGCACCGCGCTGGGCCGCATCGCCGCCGGCCAGGTGCTGCGGCGCATGCCGTGGCACACGCTGCTGAATCTGTGCGTGATCGGCATGGGCGTGCTGGTGCTGCTGGTGCTGCCGCTGGCGCAGCACACCGTGGCGCGGCCGGATATCGGCTGGCTCAATGCGCCGCCGGCGGCCTATCTGCTGCCGCTGATCGGGCTGCTGATGGCGCCGATCTATCCGGTGATCAATTCGGTGGCGCTGAGCTCGCTGCCCAAGCCGCTGCATGCGGCGATGACCGGCCTGATCGTGATCTTCTCCGCGCTGGGCGGCACCCTGGGTTCGCGCATCACCGCGGTGGTGTTCGCCAGCTTCGGCGGCATCCACGCCTTTTATTTCTCGCTGGTGCCGATGAGCCTGGTGCTGGTGGCGCTGTTCTTCTTCAAGCGCGAGGCCGACCGCGCGGGCGCGCTGCCCGCGCCGTCCGACCTCGCCCCGGAATAAGCCCTGCAAGGATTCGATGATGGGAGTAGCCATGCCAATACGCTGTCGCCGCCTGGGCCTTGCCGCCCTGCTCATGCTCGCCGCCGCCGGCCCCGCCCTGGCGCAGGACGCGAACAGCGACCCGAGCTTCGTGCTCACCGGCACCTCGGCCGACTTCGACAGCTACTTTCCCGGCTACCTCGCCAACGGCTATTTCTCCAGCATGACCACCGCCCGCGGCACCGAGCCCGCGATGGGCTATATGGTCGCCTTCATGGACTACGCCCGGGACGATATCGCGCGCCCCGCCGCGATACCGGGCTGGAGCGAGATCGACTACAACCCCGGCGGCGGCTGGCTCAATTCCACCCGCCTGGGCAAGGAAATCTTCACCGGCTACGCACAGACGCTGGACATGCGCGACGCCACGCTCGCCACCAGCTACCGCTTCGTCTATGCGAACAAGTCCACCGACGTGAAGGTCACGACGTTCGTCAGCCAGGATGCCAGCCACCTCGCCGCGACGCGGCTGACGATCACGCCGCAGTTCGACGGCAGCGTGCAGCTGACTTTTCCCATCCGCCTATGGTCCGAGCACCAGCCGCGCTTTCCCATCGGCAAGCTCACCGGCGACCAGATGATCGAGTCGGTGATCGCCAGCGGCCAGAACCTCAACAACAAGCCGGTGCCCACGCCGGACCGCGCCGCCGTGTGGTACCACGGCGTGACGCGCATCGGCGCCAGCGACGGCGACAGCAAGGACCTCACGCTGTGGCTGGACGGCCGCGCCGAGCAGGGCCTGGATATGGCCGAAGCGATTGCCGTCAGCCTGCCCGCCGGTTTGAACGTGGAAGACGTGAAGCTGGAGAAGACGCCGTTCCGCCTCTCGCTCAACGTCACCGCGCGCGTGCAGAAGGGACGCACCTACGCCTTCACCAAGTATGCCGCCTTGTCGCGCCAGGGCTGGGGCGGCGATGCGAAGGCCACGCTGGCGCTGGCCAAGCAGGCGCGCGCCACCGGCTTCGACCAGCTGCTGGCCGCGCACAAGGCCGCATGGCATGAGCTGTGGAAGTCGGACATCGTGGTCGACGGCGATCCGGCCGTGCAGAAGGCCGTGCATTCCGACCTCTATTACCTCTTGGCCAATTCCACCGTCGGCACCGCCTGGCCGATGGGCGCCTGCGCGCTGACCCCGGGCTATGCCGGCCATGCGTTCTGGGACAGCGATTCCTGGGTGTTCCCGGCGCTGCTGCTGCTGCACCCGGAGCGCGCCAAGCCGATCGTGATGTTCCGCCACCGCACCATGCAGCCGGCGCGCGAACGCGCCAAGCAATACGGTGCGGGCGGCACCATGTATCCGTGGGAAGCGGATCCGGAAACCGGCAAGGACTACACGCCGCATTTCGCCTACGACGTGTACCGCGAGATCCACGTCAACGCCGACGTGGCGATCGCCCAGTGGCAGTACTACCAGGCCACCGGCGACGAGGCCTGGCTGAAGCAGTACGGCTGGCCGGTGATCCGCGAGGTGGCCGAGTTCTGGGTCAGCCGCGTCACCTACGACAAGGCGCACGACCGCTACGAGATCCACCACGTCACCTCGCCCGACGAGGCTTATAACGACGTGCCGAACGACTCCTTCACCAATGCCGCCGCGGCCAAGGCACTGCGCATCGCGCAGGAAGCGGCCAGGAAGGTGGGCGAGACGGCGGACCCGAAATGGGCCGAGATCGTCGCCAAGATGTATATCCCGTTCGACCAGCAGAACCAGCGCCATCTCGATTTCGACGCTTCGGTGCCGCACGACAAGATCACCTGGATGGGTTCCTCGCTGATCTGGCTGATGTATCCCAACCTCGACCTGCCGATGACGCCGCAGATCCGCCGCAACAACTTCGACTTCCAGCTGCACGAGCTGAAGGTGCATGGCGACGATCCGAACGAGATGATGATGGTGATGCTTGCGGTGGGCGCGGCCGAGCTGGGCGATGGCAAGACGGCGGGCGAGTGGATCCATCGCAACCTGGCCGGGTTTCTCAAACCCCCGTTCAATGTACGCACGGAGACCGTGGCGAATAACGCGGGTTACATCCTGTCCACCTCGGCGGGCTTCGTGCAGAGCTTCGTGTATGGCCTGAGCGGATTGCGCATCGACGACAACGGGCTGAGCGAGGCCTACGCGCCGGTGCTGCCGCCGGCGTGGAAGTCGGTGAAGCTGCAGGGGGTGCATTACCGCGGGAAGGTGTTCGACATCGGCATCGAGCATGGTGCGGATGGGAAGGCGAAGCTGACGCGTGTCGCGCGGCCCGATTGATCGCGGCCTGAAGCCCCTCTCCCCTTGGGAGAGGGGTTGGGGTGAGGGTACGGGCGGAGCGCAAGTGTGATGTGCACCGCTCCGCCCGGACCCTCATCCGGCTGCCGCCACCTTCTCCCGGAGGGAGAAGGGTTCGAGTTTGAGGACTGAGGACAAGCAATTCCCGAAGCGAGGACCCCACCCATGACCCGCTCTCCCCACTTGCTACGCATCGCTCTCTTCGCCGCAACGTTCGCCGCTGCCACTGCGTACGCTGCAACGCCCGACCCCGCCAAAACCCGCACCTACATCGACAAGGCCTGGACCACGCTCACCCGCTCCCAGGACCAGTGCAACGCCTTGACCGACCCCAAGATCGTCGGCCACCCCGTGCTCTACGTCCCGGCGGAAATGAAGGTCCCGCCCGCCCTCGCCGACATCGGCAAGCGCTGCGGCGTCGACATCCATCCCTTGCCGCGCGTCATCCAGCAACTGGGCGACATCGACGCCACCAGGCTCCCCGCGCAAGGCCTGCTCTACCTCCCGCACCCCTACGTCGTGCCCGGCGGTTTCTTCAACGAGATGTACGGCTGGGACAGCTACTTCATCGTGCTGGGCCTGGCTGCCGACCAGCGCGGCAAGCTGGCGCGCGACATGGTGGACAACGCGCTGTTCGAAGTGGAGCACTACGGCGCGGTGCTCAATGCCAACCGCACCTATTACCTCAGCCGCTCGCAGCCGCCCTTCCTCACCGCGATGATGGCCACCGTGCTGGACGACCCGGACGCCTTCGCCTCCGACGCCGAGCGCAACACCTGGCTGGCGAACGCCTACCCGCTGGCGGTACGCAACCACGACGTGTGGACGCGCGAGGAACACCGCGCCGGCGATACCGGCCTGGCGCGCTACTACGACCTGGGCGACGGCCCGGTGCTGGAAGCGCAGAACAGCGACGACTTCTACGTGAAGGTGATCAAGTGGCTGCGCGCGCATCCCAAGGACGATCCGGGCTATCTGCTGAAGGGCGCGCAGAGGCCTGACGATGCCGAAGCCGCGCGGCTGGCCAGGGAAAGCTGCGACGTGCGCGCTTCGAAGGTGTGCCTGGGCAACTGGTACGACGGCTACCGCCTCACGGCCGACTACTACCATGGCGACCGCGCCATGCGCGAATCCGGCTACGACACCAATTTCCACTTCGGCCCGTTCGGCGGTTCCACCCATCACTACGCTTCGGTCGATCTCAACAGCCTGCTCTACCGCTACGAGCTGGACCTGGCCGCCTTCGCCAAACGCCTGGGCAACGTCAGGGACACCGAACGCTGGACGGCTGCCGCCGCGGCGCGCAAGCAGGCCATGGATAAATACCTGTGGCGCGCCGAAGACGGCATGTACCGCGACTACGACTTCGTCGCCGGCAAGCCCTCGCCCACGCCCTATCTCAACACCTACTACCCGCTATGGGCCGGCGCTGCGTCTCCGCAGCAGGCCGAAGCCGTGCGCGGCAAGCTGCCGGTGTTCGAGCGCCGCGGCGGACTGTCGATGGACAACCAGCCCGCCGGCGTGCAATGGAACGATCCGTTCGGCTGGGCGCCGACCAACTGGCTGGCGATCAAGGGTCTGGACGACTACGGTTTCCACGACGACGCGCGCCGCCTCGCCGGCAAGTTCACCGCCACGGTGGACCGCGGCCTCGCCGACGACGGCACCATCCGCGAGAAATACAACATGGCCAAGGGCAATGCCGACGTGCGCGTCAGCGCGGGCTACAGCGAGAACGTGATCGGCTTCGGCTGGACCAACGGGGTGTATCTGAAGCTGCAGGAGATCCTGCAGAAGAACGCGCCGGCGCAGAAGCAGCGCGCCACCGGAACCGCACCATGAAGCGGGGAGCCTTCGCCATGCGCACGTTCCGGCTTGCCTGCGTCGCCGCCGCGCTGCTGTCCGGCGCCAACCTCGCGAGCGCCCAGGCCGCGCCGCCGGCCACCGGCTACAAAGCCGACGCCAGTATCTTCATCGGCAATGCCACCGTGCCGTATTCCGTGTTCGCCTCCCCCGAGTCGCGCGCGTTCTTCCCGAAAATGCTGGCCGAAGGCGACAAGGCGCCGCCGCTGACCGCGCCGATCGAGCAGAACCGCGCGTTCTACGACCGCATGAACAGCGCCCGCGCTGCGCGCATGCAGCAGATCTACCCGGTGAAGATCGCCGCCGGGCGCATCGCCAACGTGGCGGTGGACGTAGTGCTGCCCGCGCAAGGCGTGGCGCCGGCGAACCAGGCGCGGGTGCTGATCAACCTGCACGGCGGCGCCTTCCTGTGGGGCGCGCACAGCGGCGGCCTGGTCGAGGCGATCCCTATCGCCGGCGTGGGGCGCGTGAAGGTGGTGACGGTGGATTACCGCGAAGGCCCCGAGCACGTCTTTCCCGCCGCCACCGACGACGTGGTGGCGGTGTACCGCGAGCTGCTCAAGCACTACCAGCCGGCCAACGTAGGCATTTACGGCTGCTCCGCCGGCGGCATCCTCACCGGCGAGGTCACCGCCAGGCTGATCCACGACCGGCTGCCGCTGCCCGGCGCGATCGGCATGTTCTGCGCCGGCGTCACCCCGCTGGGCGGCGACGAGAGCTATATCGCCTCGCCGCTCAACGGCAAGCCGATTCCCCCGCGATCGATGCAGCTCGGCGACCTGCCCTACTTCAAGGGCGCCAGCGCGGACGATCCGCTGGTATTCGCGGCCAACTCGCCCGCGCTGCTGGCGAAATTCCCGCCTACCCTGCTGATTTCCGGCACGCGCGACATGGCCATGAGCGCGGTGATCCACAGCCACACGCTGCTGGACCGGGCCGGCGTGGAAGCGGAACTGCACGTGTGGGACGGCATGTGGCATTCGTTCTTCTCCGACCCCGACATGCCGGAATCCAAGGATGCCTACCGCGTGATCTGGCGTTTCTTCGACCGGCACCTGGGACACTGAAAACGCGCCGGACGGACAGGCTTTGCCCCTCGGGGAGGGGGCGGGTATCCTAGCCCGCACCTGAAAGCCAGCTGGATGACATGAGCCAACAGACCGTCCTCGTCATCGACGACGAGCGCGATATTCGCGAACTGCTGACCATCACCCTGGGTCGCATGGACCTGCAGGTCGATGCGGTGGGTACGGTGGCGGACGCGCGTCGCGCCCTGGAAGAGCGCACCTACGACCTCTGCTTCACCGACATGCGCCTGCCCGACGGCACCGGCCACGAGGTGATCGAGCTGATCGCCGCCAAGCACCCCGACATGCCGGTGGCGATGATCACCGCCTACGGCAACGTCGACGCCGCGGTGAGCGCGCTGAAGGCCGGCGCCTTCGACTTCGTGTCCAAGCCGGTCGACATCCAGATGCTGCGCCAGCTGGTGCGCACCGCGCTGCGCCTGGCCGAGGAAAAGCGCGCCGGCGGCGGCGCGGCCAAGGCGCCCAATGCCGGCGACCGCCTGATCGGCGACTCCCCCGCGATGGCGCAGGTGCGCGCCACCATCGGCAAGCTGGCGCGCAACCAGGCGCCGGTGTACATCGCCGGCGAATCCGGCGTCGGCAAGGAACTGGTCGCCCGCCTGATCCACGAGCAGGGCCCGCGCGCGGCCGGCCCCTTCGTGCCGGTGAACTGCGGCGCGATTCCGTCCGAGCTGATGGAGAGCGAATTCTTCGGCCACCGCAAGGGCAGCTTCACCGGCGCGGTGAGCGACAAGGAAGGCCTGTTCCAGGCCGCCAACGGCGGCACCCTGTTCCTTGACGAAGTGGCCGAACTGCCGCTGCACATGCAGGTGAAGCTGCTGCGCGCGATCCAGGAAAAGGCCGTGCGCCCGATCGGCGCGCGCGAGGAGATCCCCGTCGACGTGCGCATCCTGTCGGCCACGCACAAGAATCTCGCGGCCCTGGTCGAGCAAGGCCAGTTCCGCCAGGACCTGTTCTACCGCATCAACGTGATCGAACTGCGCGTCCCGCCCCTGCGCGAACGCCGCGGCGACGTCCCCCTCCTCGCCGGCTACATCCTGCGCCAGCTCTCCATCAAGAGCGGCGGCAACCCCGGCCGCCTGCTGCCCGCCGCGCAGCAGGCCCTGGACGGCTACGACTTCCCCGGCAACGTGCGCGAGCTGGAAAACATCCTCGAACGCGCCATGGCCATGTGCGAAGGCGACGAAATCGACGTAGCCGACCTGATGCTGCCCCAGCGCACGGCACGCGCAGCCGATACAGCAGTTCCGCCCCCACCCGGCGCCCCCGCATCCGGCCCCACCCAACCGGCACCATCGCCCACCGCCGACGGCGGCCTCGACGACTACATCAGCAACATCGAGCGCACGGCGATCATCAAGGCACTGGAAGAGTCGCGGTACAACAAGACCGCGGCCGCGAAGAAGCTGGGCATTACGTTCCGCGCGTTGCGGTACAAGCTGAAGAAGCTCGGGATCGACTGACCCCACCTCCCCTCTCCGCCCGGCCCCTCACCCTGCCCTCTCCCCGGAGGGGAGAGGGGTGATGGCGTGAGGTAGGCAGGAACGAAAAGCAAAAGCTGGCCTCAGTTCTTGAACGTCCTCTCGGCCACGGCACGTTGAAGCAGCCGCTACGTAAACGCACAGTCGTTTCGTATAGACCCAGGTTAATCAAGTTACCGCAGACGCCCACTGCTCCTTCTAGTCGCGTCGCGAGCCTTTGCTCTGAGGCCATTCTCTCTTTGGTTACTTTCTCTTTGGGCCAGCAAAGAGAAAGTGACTCGGGCGCCGGCAGGCGTCCGAAATGCCCGCTGCATAAGCGGCCAGTCCGCGGCACCGCAAAAACCAGGCGTGGTCGTTACTGGATCCCGGCCTACGCCGGGATGACGGGTAGGAGAGGCCCGCCTCAACCCTCTCCATCCAGCGCCTCGCGCAAAGTCCCCAACAACTTGAAAGTAGCCACCGGCTTATCCACCAGATAGAGGCGCTCAACCTCAGGCATCTCGTCGAGATCCGGCGGCGCATCCGGCCGCGTCAACAACACCACCGCCCGCCGATACCCATGATCGATCAACGCCGCCAGCGTCCGCACCCCGGTAAACAGATTCATATCGGCATCCATCAGCACCAGATCCGGCACCCCATGCGCCTCGATCCACTGCAACGCCGCCGTACCGCTCTGGCTGGCATGCGCCTGATACCCCCACGCATCCAGCGTATCCACCAGCAGCGAGAGCTGGGCCGCCTCCTCCACCACCACCAGCACGCGCTCGGCATTGCCCAGCAGATGCTCGTCGTCCTCGCCCTCGGGCATCTCTTCGAGCTGCGCGCCCAGCGGCAGATAGAGATGGAACCCCGTGCCCTGCCCCAGCGCACTCTCCACGCGCATCGCGCCGCCGTGGCTGGCCACGATGCGCTTGCACGAGAGCAGCCCCAGGCCGGTGCCGCCTTCCTTGGTGGTGTAGAACGGCTCGTACAGATGGGCCAGCGTGGCCTCGTCCATGCCGCAGCCGGTGTCGATCACGCTCAGGCGCAGATAGCGGCCTTCTTCCGCGCTCTCGCCTTCCTGGAAGAAATCGGCCGCCAGCAGCTGCTGCCCCGCCTCGATGCGCAGCTCGCCGCCGCCGGGCATGGCCTGGATCGCGTTGAGGCTGAGGTTGAGCAGGCATTGCTGCAGCTCGGTATGGTTGCCCGAGAAGCTCAGCTCCGGATCGTCCACCGCCAGCTCCAGCGCGACATTGCGCGGCACGCTGCCCTGCAGCAGCAGGTTGAGCGCATCCAGCAGCGCGCCCACCCGCACCTGTTCGGCGCGGCGCGCGCCGCGGGCGAAGGACAGCATCGACTGCACCATGTCCAGGCCGCGCCGTCCGCAATCGCGCACCAGCTTGCCCAGGCGCGCGAGGCGCGGGTCGTCCTGGTAATCCTGCAGGCTTTCGCCAGCCAGCAGCAGTGGCTGCAGCAGGTTGCGCAGGTCGTGGCTCAAGCCGCCGGCCAGCATGGCCAGGCTTTCGAAACGCTGCGCGCGGATCAGCTCCGCCTCGGCGCGCCGCTGCGCCTTCTGCGCTTCGTGCTCACGCAGGGCGCGGCGCACGGCGCTGGCCAGGCGCGCGGGGTTCTGCTTCAGGATGTAATCGGTGGCACCGTTGCGCAGCGCCGCGATCGCCGCTTCCTCGCCGAGGGTGGCCGAGACATAGATGAAAGGCAGGTCGCGGTCGTGCTCGCGCAGCAGTTCCAGCGCGCGCTCGCCGGAGAAGCCGGGCATGCTCAGGTCCGACAGCACGATATGCGGCTTGAAGTCCTCCAGCTCGCGCAGATAGCCGGTCTCGTCGTCGACCAGGCGCACCTCGAAGTCGATCGCGTCGGCTTCGAGTTCGGAGATCACCAGCTCGGCGTCGGGCAGGCTGTCCTCGATCTGCAGCACGCGGATGCGCGGAAACGGCGGCGGCTGGGGAATGTTCGGTTTATCTGGCATGTAAGCAATACCTTCGCGGCGCGGCGCCTTCAATCCGGCGCCTGGTTCAGCACCGCCCAGAACTGCCCGAGCGTGCGCACCGCTTCGAAAAACTGGTCGACGTCGACCGGCTTGATCACATAGGCATTCACGCCCAGGTCCCAGCTGCGGGCCAGGTCGCTTTCTTCGCGCGAGGACGACAGCACGACCACCGGGATGCGCCGCAGGCGTTCGTCCGCGCGCATCTCGGTGAGTACTTCCAGGCCGTCCACGCGCGGCATCTTGATGTCCAGCAGCACCACCGCCGGATCCAGCGGCGGGCGTCCGGCCCAGGCGCCGCGGCCGTGCAGGTAATCCAGGCAGTCCACGCCGTCCTCGACGTGCACGATGGGATTGGCCAGATTCGCGCTGCGCAGCGCCTCCAGCGCCAGCTCGGCATCGGCGGGGCTGTCCTCGGCCAGCAGGATGCTGCGCAGGACACCGTGCGCCGGCGCGTTGCGGGTGACCGTACCCAGGCTCATTGCCGTTCCTGCGCGAACGCGTCGGCCAGGTCGGAGGCCGGCAGGGTGAAGTGGAAACGCGCCCCCTCGCCCGGGCTGCCCTCGGCCCACACCTTGCCGCCGTGGCGCTGCACGATGCGCCGCACATTGGCCAGGCCGATGCCATTGCCGGGGAATTCCGAAGCGCGGTGCAAACGCTGGAACACGCCGAACAATTTTCCGGAATACTGCATGTCGAAGCCGGCGCCGTCGTCGCTGACCACGAACTCGTAGTCGCCGTTGTCGCCGCGGCGCATCTCCACGCCGATATTCGCCACCTCGCACTTGCCGGTGTACTTCACCGCATTGCCGAGCAGGTTCTGCCACACCGTGCGCAGCATGTTCTCGTCGCCGATCACGATCGGCAGCGGCGCGATCGACCACAGGATGCGCCGGCCGTGCACCTCGGATTCGGCCAGCACGCGCGCCTCTTCCGCCAGCGACTGCATGTCCACCGGCTGCAGCCGCAGCGCGCCGCGGCCCAGGCGCGAGAACACCAGCAGGTCGTCGATCAGCTGGGCCATGCGGCGGGCGGCGTCGCTGATCACGTCGATATAATGCTGCGACTTGTCGTCCGCGCCCTCGCCCAGATGCTGTTCCAGCTTGCTGGCGAAGCCGGCGATATGGCGCAGCGGCGCGCGCAGGTCGTGCGAGACCGAATAGCTGAAGGCTTCCAGCTCGCGGTTCACGTCGGAAACCTGGGCCACCTTGCCCTCGAGCTGGCGGTTCAGTTCCTTCACCTGCTGCTCGACCAGGGCGCGCGCGGTGACGTCGCTCACCGTGAGCAGCAGCACCGGCTCGCCGCCGTCGTCCTGCTGCAGGCGGCGGGCGTTGATCACCACGTGGCGGTCGACGCCGTCGATGGTGCGCTGGAGCAGTTCGTAGTCCCACAGCTCGCGGTCCAGCAGCAGCACGTCGTTGAGGCGCTGCTGCAAGGCGCTGTCGCGCCAGGCGCCATCGCCGATCTCCACCAGCGGCAGCGAATGCCGGTTCGACGGCGGAATGCCATAAAGCTCGCCGAACGCCGCGTTGACCAGCAAGGTGCACAGCTTGCTGTCCAGCAGCGCGATCGGCTCGCGCACCGCCTGCACGATCAGCTGCGAGCGCTGCACCGCCTGGCCTTCGCGTTCTTCCGCCTGCAGGCGCCGGCTGATCTGCCGCTCGGACACGATCACCACGATGGCCAGCAGCAGCACCTGCGCGCTGGCGGTGATGGTCAGCGCCAGGCTGCTGTTGGACGAAGCGGCGCGCGCCTGGCTGCGCCGCGCCAGCAAGGTGTCGTCCTCGCTCTGCACGATGCCGTCGATCAGGTCGTCCATCTTGAACAGGGTGCCGGAATCGCGCAGCGCATCGTTGGCGGCGCGCACATCGCCCTGGCGATAGCGCAGCATGGCCTGGTCGAGCAGGGCCAGGCGGCCGCTGACCATGCTGCCGAGCGCGCCGATGCGCGCCTGCTGGTCGGCGTTGTCGCGGGTCATGTCGCGCAGCTGCGCGAGCAGGCCGGGAATTTCCTTGCTGGCCCGGCCGGCGCGCACGCGCACCTGCGGGTTGTCGTCGCCGTCCAGCAGCCGGTACAGCGCCGCCTCGCCGTCGCGGGTGACGTAGGCGATGCGGTAGGTCAGCGATTTCACTTCCGAGGAATGGGTGACGCGGGCATTGGCATCCAGCGCGTCGCGCGAGCCGCTGCGGGTCACCATGTAAGGCAGCGCCACGATCACCAGCACCGCGAACAGCAGGCCGCCCAGGCGCCAGCGCAGCGCCACGCGATCCCGCATCCGGGGTCGGGTGACCGGCGTAAGTTTCCACGGGGAGTGCGGCATACGCCGATGGTTACAGAATCATCTGATGCCTGCCAGCGGGGATGTCACGGCGCGGCGATTTGCCTGCGGCTTTGCTCCCTCTCCCCTTCACGCTAACTCCCTCTCCCCTCCGGGGAGAGGGTCGGGGTGAGGGGCCGGGCGGAGCGTGGCGCGAAGGTTCGCGACAAGCTCAAAAACTCTTTACTTCGCCCCGTTGATACGTTGTGGCGAGCCCCGGCCCCTCATCCGCCTGCCGGCACCTTCTCCCCGGAGGGGAGAAGGTTTCTTTTCTTTTACTTCCCGTAAGCACTCATCGCCGCCGGCCTCGCCGCAGCCGCCTGCCCCCAGCTACGGTCCGGCTGCGCCTGCATGCGAAAGTGCAGCTCGCCGCCGGCCAGGATCTCGCCGTGATGGAGGAACACGCGGTCCAGCGGCTTGCCGTTGAGGGTCACCTCGCCCACGTAAGGATGGGCGTCGTCCAGCGGCTCGGCGGACACCGTGAAGGTCTTGCCGCCATGCAGATGCAGCGTGGCCTTGCGCACGAACGGACGGCCGATGGCGTACTCGTCGCTGCCGGGCGCGACCGGGTAGAAACCCAGCGCGGTGAACACGTACCAGGCCGACATCTGGCCCAGGTCGTCGTTGCCGGCCAGGCCGTCCGGGCGCGGCGCGTACTGGCTGTCCATGATCTGCTTCAGGCGCTGCTGGGTCTGCCACGGCGCGCCGGCGTAGTCGTACAGGTAGGCCAGGTGATGGCTGGGCTCATTGCCGTGGGCGTACCAGCCGATCAGGCCGGTGATGTCCTCCACATGGGCGAACTGCTTGGGATCGACCTTGGCGTCGAACACGCTGTCCAGCTTCCGCACGAAGGCCTGGTCGCCGCCCATCGCCGCGATCAGCCCGGCCACGTCCTGCGGCACGTACCAGCTGTACTGCCAGGCATTGCCTTCGGTGTAGTCGCTGCCGTAGCCGGCCACGTCGGGATTGAACGGTTCGCGGAACTGGCCGTCGGTCTTGCGCGCGCGCATGAAGCCGGTCTTGGCGTCGTAGGCGTTGCGCCAGTTGCCCGCGCGCCTGGCGAACTGCGCGGCCACGTCCTGGCGGCCCATGGCCTTGGCCATCTGCGCGATGGTCCAGTCGTCGTAGGCGTATTCCAGCGTCTTGGAGGCGCCTTCCGGCTCCTTGTCGATCGGCACGTAGCCGCGCTGCATGTATTCGCCCAGGCCCCCGTACGGCGCATAGGTGGCGCTGGCCACCATCGCGTCCAGGCCGGCCTTGGCGTCGAAGCCGCGGATGCCCTTCACATAGGCGTCGGCGATCACCGGCACCGCGTGGTAGCCGATCATGCACCACGTCTCCAGGCCCTGGTACGCCCATACCGGCAGGATGCCGAACGGGCTGGCCTCGCGCGCGGCGATCAGCGACTGCACGAAGTCCACGCTGCGCTGCGGCTGCAACAGCACCATCAGCGGCTGCTGCGCGCGGTACACATCCCACAGCGACCAAGTGGAATGGAATTCGAAGCCCTGCGCGCGGTGCACGGCGTTGTCCGGGCCGCGGTAGTCGCCGTTGACGTCCATGCTCAGCGTCGGCGACAGCATGGCGTGGTACAGCGAGGTATAGAAGCTGGTGCGCTGCTCCTTCGGCGCGTCCACATCGACCACGCCCAGCACCTGGTTCCACGCGTTGCGCGCCTCGGCGCGGCGGGCGTCGAAGTCCCAGCCCTTGCCGTCGGTGTCCAGGTTGGCCAGCGCATTGGCCTCGCTTACCGGCGAGATCGCCACCTTCACCTGCAGCGGCTGCTTGAGCTGGCCGAAGTCGAACACGCCGACGATGGCGCGGCCTTGCTGCGCGTCCTGGTCTTCCGGCTGGTGGCCCGGGCCCTTGAAGCCCTTGTAGGCCACGTCGGTCTCGCGGTCGTACAGATGCCGCGCGGCCAGCGGCTGCGAGAAGCGCATGGCGAAGCACAGCTCGCGGCCCGGCGCCCAGCCGCGGGTCTGGCGGCAGCCGGTGACGGCGCCGTCCTTATGCACGCGCAGCGACGACCACAGCACCTTGCCGGCGTAGTCGTAGATGCTCGGGCGCAGGTCCAGCAGCAGATGCGCCGGCTGCCCGGCGGGGAAGGTGTAGCGGTGCCAGCCCACGCGGCGGCCGGCGGTGAGTTCGGCGCGCACCTGGTAGTCGCTGAGGGTGACGGCGTAATAGCCCGCTTCCACCTTTTCGCTGTCGTGGCTGAAGCGCGAGCGGTAGCCGCTGCCGGGCTGGGCCGGGTCGCCCGGTTCCAGCTTCGGCTCGCCGGCCACCGGCATCACCAGCACATCGCCCAGGTCCGAATGGCCGGAACCGGAGAAATGCGTATGGGAGAAGCCGAGCAGGCTGGTGTCCCCGTACTGGTAGCCGGCGGCCCACTTATAGGCGTGCTTGAAATCCGGCATGGCCGTGTCGGGCGAGAGCTGGATCATGCCGAACGGCACCGTGGCGCCCGGGAAGGTATGGCCGTCGCCGCCGGTGCCGATGCGCGGGTCGACGTCCGCGGCGTGGCCCGGCTCGGCGGCGTGGCCGGCCCCCGCCGCCAGCGACAAGGCCAGTGCCAGCAGGGCCGGCGCGAAGCCCGGCTTAAACGAAAACTTGACCATCGGCATCTCCCCAGGACGTGGTTTGCGGCGCAATTCCGGTCGACCGAGGTGCCTGCTGCTTGGTCGACCGTCCTGGCCGGCAAGTTTGGATCGTTCCAAACCGGGGAAGCTAACACCCCACCGATGGCCGGTGCATGCTGCAGTGCGAGATCACTATCCTTATGGAATCGACTACTTTTGGATCGTTCTAATGGCCGCGAGAACCATGGAAAGCTCGACCTCGATCCGCCGCAAGATCACCCTGAACGACATCGCCGCCGGTTGCGGCGTGTCGCGCGCCACTGTGTCCCTCGTGCTGCGCGGCAGTCCACTGGTGAACAAACACACCCGGGCGCGGGTGGAAGAAGAACTGCGCAAGCAGGGCTACGTCTACAACCGCGCCGCGGCCAATCTGCGCCGCCGCACCTCGTCGAGCATCGCGCTGGTGCTCAACGAACTGGGCAATCCGTTCTTCGCGGAATTCGCCGCGGGCGTGGATGAAACGCTCGGCCAGGCCGGCTTCGTCACCTTGCTCGGCAGCACCGGCGAATCGGTGGAGCGCGAGCAGGCGGTGCTGAGTTCGCTGATCGAACATGGCCCGGGTGGAATCATTCTCTCCCCCGCCGAAGGCAGCGCCGCCGAGCGCGTGCTCGCCGCGGTGGGCGCGCAGACGCCGGTGCTGCTGTTCAACCGCGAGCTCGGCGGCAACCTGCCGGAGTACGCGCACTGGGACCGCCTGATGCTGGACAACCAGCGCGGCGCCAGGCTCGCCACCGAACACCTGATCGCCCAAGGCCACAAGCGCATCGCGTTCTTCGGCGGCCATGGCGATTCCAGCTCGTGCCGCCAGCGCCATGCCGGCTATGTCGAAGCGATGAACGCGGCCGGCCTGCCGATCGCGCCGCGCTGGCGCGTGGAAACGCTGCCGACGCGCATGGACGCCGCGCGCGCCTGCGCCGACCTGTTCGCCGCCAAGCCCGCGCCTACCGCGGCGGTCTGCTACAACGACGCGGTCGCGCTGGGCCTGATGCTCGGCCTCAATCAGCGCGGCATCCAGCCGGGCCGCGATTTCGCGCTCACCGGCTTCGACGACGTGGCCGAGGCGGCCTTCAGCATGCCGCCGCTCACCACGCTGGCCACCGATCCGCGCGCCCGCGGCCGCCAGGCCGCGCAACTCCTGCTCGCGCGCCTGCGCAAGCCGCAGGCCGATGCCACCACCACGGTCGCGCAGGTGACCCTGGTGGTGCGCGAAAGCAGCGGCGCACCGCGCACGACCTGATTCCTACTCCGAGGAAACCACCCATGGCTTTCGCCTCACCACCCGCCCCGTCGAACACTGCGCTCCCCGGGGCGGCCAAGGAGCGCTACACCGATTACCCGATGGCGATGGGGGTGCTCACCAGCATCTTCTTCATGTGGGGCTTCCTCACCTGCCTCAACGACATCCTGATTCCGCATCTGAAGGCGGTGTTCCAGCTCAATTACGCCGAGGCGATGCTGGTGCAGTTCACCTTCTTCGGCGCGTATTTCCTGATGTCGCTGCCGGCGGGCCGGCTGGTCGCGCACCTGGGCTACAAGAAGGGCATCGTCGCCGGCCTGGCTATCGCCGGCGTCGGCGCCGCGGGTTTCTGGCCCGCCGCGGCGATGCATTCCTACGACGCCTTTCTCGGCGCGCTGTTCGTGCTGGCCACCGGCATCACCGTGCTGCAGGTGGCCGCCAATGCGTATGTCGCCCTGCTCGGTCCTGAGAAAACCAGTTCCAGCCGCCTCACCCTGGCGCAGGCGCTCAATTCGCTCGGCACCTTCCTGGCGCCGAAGTTCGGCGGCCTGCTGATCCTCTCGGCCGCGGTGCTGAGCGCCGAGCAGATCGGCAAGCTCTCGCCCGCCGAACAGCTGGCCTACCGCGCGCAGGAAGCGCAGACCGTGCAGGGCCCGTACCTGGGCCTGGCCGTGGTGCTGTTCCTGCTGGCGATCTTCGTCTACCTGTTCCGCCTGCCCACGCTGAAAGAAAGCACCGAGCAGGCCGACACCGGCCATCACACGCTGATCGATGCGCTGCGCCACCCGCACGTGCTGTTCGGCGTGCTGGGCATCTTCTTCTACGTGGGCGGCGAGGTCGCGATCGGCAGCTTCCTGGTCAATTACCTGTCGATGCCGGACATCGGCAACATGAGCGAACAGGCCGCCGCGAACTGGGTGGCCTATTACTGGCTGGGCGCCATGATCGGCCGCTTCATCGGCTCGGCGCTGCTGGCCAGGCTGTCGCCGCGCAAGCTGCTGGCGATCTTCGCCGCGATCAACATGGCACTGGTGCTGACCACCATGTCGACCAAGGGCCCGGTCGCGATGTACAGCGTGGTGTCGATCGGCCTGTTCAACTCGATCATGTTCCCCACCATCTTCTCGCTCGGCATCGAACGCATGGGCCCGCTGACCGGCAAGGCGTCCAGCCTGCTGATCATGGCCATCGTCGGCGGCGCGCTGGTGCCTTACGTGCAGGGCCTGTTCGCCGACCGCATCGGCGTGCAGCACGCGTTCTTCCTGCCGCTGCTGTGCTACGCCTACATCGTTTTCTACGGCCTTTACGGCTCGCGCATCAAGAGCGACACCCCAGTCGCCGCCACCCACTGAGATCCCCATTCGATGGCACGCAATATCCTGTGCTTCGGCGAAGCACTGATCGACTTCCACGCCGAGGGGCGTGACGCGCAGGGTTTCCCGCGCAGCTTCATTCCTTTCGCCGGCGGCGCGCCCGCCAATGTCGCCGTGGCCGTGGCGCGGCTGGGCGGCCCGGCCGCCTTCGCCGGCATGCTGGGCCAGGACATGTTCGGCGACTTCCTGCTGGACAGCCTGCACCGCGCCGGCGTCGATACCGGCGGCGTCGCGCGCACCGGCGAGGCCAACACCGCGCTGGCCTTCGTCGCGCTGGACAGCCACGGCGAGCGCAGCTTCAGCTTCTACCGCCCGCCCTCGGCCGACCTGCTGTTCCGTCCCGCACATTTCCGCGAGGAAAGCTTCCGCGACGCAGCCGTGTTCCACGTCTGCTCCAACAGCATGACCGAAGCCGCGCTGGCCGAAGCCACCCGCGAAGGCATGCGCCGCGCGCATGCGGCCGGCGCGTGGGTGAGCTTCGATCTCAACCTGCGCCCCGCGCTGTGGCCGCAGCAGAGCGCCTCGCACGACGAACTGTGGCCCGCGCTGCACCTGGCCGACGTGGTGAAGCTCAGCGCCGAGGAATTCCACTGGCTGGCCGGCGACGCCGGCGAGGAAGCCGCGCTGGAACGCCTGTGGGCCGGCCGCGCGCGCCTGCTGGTGATCACCGACGGCTCGCGCACCTTGCGCTGGTTCCATCCCGACGCCTCGGGCGAAATGCCGGTCTACGCCGTGCCCACGGTGGACAGCACCGCCGCGGGCGACGCCTTCGTCGGCGGCCTGCTGCATCGCCTGGCCACGGTGGAGAAAGGCGACGGCCAGCTCGACCACCTCGTCGCCGAACTCCCGCGCCTGCACGCCATGCTGCGCTTCGCCGCCGCCTGCGGCGCCCTCACCGTTACCCGCCTGGGTTCGTTCGCCGCCATGCCGGACGAAGCCGAGGTACTTGCTTTCATGGACGCCCACGCATGAATTCCCCCGTCAACACCCCGAATTTCGGTAGCGAAGCCTTTCTGCGCGCGCATATCGCGCACACCATGGCCTTCTACCATCCGCACGCGATCGACCCCGCCGGCGGCTTTTTCCATTACTACAAAGACGACGGCACCATCTACGACCGCAGCCACCGCCACCTGGTGAGCAGCACGCGCTTCGTCTTCACCTACGCCATGGCCGCGCGCGAATTCGACGACAAGCGCGCCGAATACCTCGACGCCGTCCGCCACGGCCTGCGCTACCTGCGCGAAGTGCATCGCGACGCCGCCAGCGGCGGCTATGCCTGGACCATCCGCGACGGCAAGCCGGAAGACCGCACCTATCACGCTTACGGCGTGGCCTTCGTGCTGCTGGCCTACTCCACCGCGCTGAAAGCCGGCCTCACCGAAGTGCGCCCGTGGATGGACGAAACCTGGGAGCTGCTGGAAAAGCGCTACTGGGACGCCGACTTCGGCCTGTACCGCGACGAGGCCGACGAGCACTGGAACTTCAGCGGCTACCGCGGCCAGAACGCCAACATGCATATGTGCGAGGCGATGCTCGCCGCCTACCAGGCCAGCGACGAGCCGCGCTATCTCGAACGCGCGCTCACCCTGGCCGACAACATGACCCGCCGCCAGGCCGCCAAGGCGGAAGGGCTGGTGTGGGAGCACTACGACGTCGACTGGAATATCGACTGGAAATACAACCTCGATAATCCCAAGCACCTGTTCCGCCCCTGGGGTTTCCAGCCCGGCCACCAGACCGAATGGGCCAAGCTGCTGCTGATCCTCGAACCGCTGCTGCTGGAGCGCAACCGCGAGGAGAAGTGGCTGGTGCCGACGGCGCAGCATCTGTTCGACACCGCGCTGGATCGCGCCTGGGACAAGGAATACGGCGGCATCGCCTACGGTTTCGCGCCGGATGGCAGCGTGTGCGACGACGACAAGTATTTCTGGGTGCAGGCGGAATCGCTGGCCGCGGCGGCGCTGTTGCATGCGCGCACGGGCGAGGCGAAGTACGACGAGTGGTATCAGAAGCTGTGGGCTTACTCGTGGGAGCACTTCGTCGATCACAAGTACGGTGCGTGGTTCCGCATCCTCACGCGTGACAACCGCAAGTACGACGATGAAAAGAGCCCGGCGGGCAAGGTGGATTACCACACCATGGGGGCTTGCTATGAGGTGATGGAGCTTATCCGCGCGGGCGGCAAGCCCTGACCTGGCACCCATCTGGCGTAGGTTGGGGTTCGCCTGCGGCTCACCCCAACCTACGCCGCCAGCGCCAGTTGTTACAGATCGAGCACCGCCTGCGGCGTATTGCGGAAACTGATCGCCATCCGGTTGTACGTATTCATCAAGCCAATGGCGATAGTGAGATCCACCAGCTCCCGCTCATCGAACAGCTTGCGCACCGCCGCATAATCCGTATCGGGCACTCCGGTTTCCGCCACCCGCGTCACCGACTCCGCCCACGCCAGCGCCGCACGCTCGCGCTCGTCGAACAGCTCGCCGGCTTCATGCCAGGCCTGCAGCAAGGCCAGCTTCTCCACCTTCACGCCCTTCTTCAGCAGATCCCGCGTATGCATATCCAGGCAATACGCGCAGTTGTTGATCTGCGAGACGCGCAGATAAACCAGGTCGACCAGCACCGGCGGCAAGCTGCTCTGCGTCACATAGCCATACACACCGCCCAGGGCTTTGACGCCGCCCGGCGCGACCTTGCTGTAATCCAATCGGTTGCTCATCTGCAGTTCCTCGGGTTGTTGTCGAATAATCGGCGCCGGCCAGAACCAGCGCGGCAAAACGTTGCGATAGCGGCGGAGAGGTTCTCGGCCGCGGGTCTCCTCGGGACCTGCGCAGTGTGAGCCGCCCCTGGGCCATCGCACAGAACCAAGAATCAACTTTCCGTGTGTACCATGGCGCCATGGCCAAGCCCCTGCAGATAGCGCTGGACCGGTCCGCCCGGACGCCGCTGGCCGAACAGATCCGCGCCGCCATCGCTGCCGCGATCGAAGCCGGACTGCTGGCCCCGGGCGCGCGCCTGCCGTCGTGGATCGACCTGGCCACGCAACTGGGTGTTGCCAGGGGCACGGTGCGCCAGGCCTATGAGCGGCTTGCCGATGCGCAATTGATCGAAGCCTCGCGCACCAGCGGCACCCGCGTCGCCGACCGGCCGTCCAGCCCGCCGAAAAAACTCGAACAGCCCTCCGCCGGCCCCTCCATGGAGATGTACGAGGAACTCACCGCGGGGCCGGCGATTTTCCAGATGGGCGTGCCCGCGCAGGAAACGCTGCCGGCCAAGCTGTTCACCAACGTGCGTTCGTTTGCGCTGCGGGCGGAATCCAATGCGTCGGTGGTTTATCCCGACCCGCGCGGCGAACAGGAACTGCGCCGCGAGATTGCCGCCTACCTGGCCATTGCGCGCGGCATCCATTGCCTGCCGGCGCAGATCGTCATCACCAGCGGTTTCAGCGGCGGCCTTGGCCTGACGCTGCGTGCGCTGGGGCTGGACGGCAAAAAGGTCTGGATGGAGAACCCCGGTTTTCCATTCACCCGGCACGGCCTGGAACTGGCGAAGCTTCAGATCGCACCGGTGCCCGTCGATGCCGAAGGGCTGAATGTCGACGCCGGCATCGAGCGTGCGCCGGATGCGGCCCTGGTGGTGGTGACACCCGGACAACAAGCGCCACTCGGCCCCACGCTTTCATTGGCCAGGCGTCTGCAATTGCTCGACTGGGCCGGACGGCAAGGCGCCTGGATTATCGAAGACGATTATCTGAGCGAACTGCAGCTCGCCTCGCGCGCCGCACCGGCACTCGCCTCGCTGGATCACGGCCAGCGCGTCATTCACCTCGGTTCGTTCAGCAAGACCATCAGCCCTGCCCTGCGCCTGGGCTTTATCGTCGTCCCGCTCCCGCTGGTCGCGCAGTTCGCCGAAGTGGCCGCCTGCCTCGCACCGGCGCCGTGGCCGGCCGTGCAATTGGCGGCCGCGCACTTCATCCGCGACGGCCACTACATGCGCCATCTGCGCCGCATGAAGAACCTCTATTCCGCCCAACGCAATGCCTTGCTGGCCTGTCTTGCCGAACGCGATTTCGAAGTATCGACAACAGGCCTCGCCGTACTGCTGCACCTGCCGGACGGCACGCCGGATATGGCGATCATCAAGGCCATGCTGCCGTTCGGCCTAGCTCCCGCACCGCTGTCGCCGTGGTATGCGCAACCGGATGCGGCAAAGTCAGGGCTTCTGCTGGGCATTGCAACGTCGCCGGAAAAACATGTGGCGCGATCGTGCGACCGCATGGAAGAAGTCATCCGCCGCTTCGTCTGAGCGCCAACGAAAAACAACGATGCCGGGAAGGTTTGCGGCCGGAGCCGCGGGTACAGGGCGCTGCCCGCAAACCCGACCCGTGGCCTCCGGTCGCAAGCCTTCCCGGCGTCGAAGCGGGAATGATGCGCCGCATGCTTGTAAAGAAGCGATGCGGCGCGGGTGGTTAGGTATATAGATGCCGTAAAAGTTCAAGCCAACGAAATGCTTGCTACAGAGTCCCTTCTCCCCTCCGGGGAGAAGGTGGCGGCAGCCGGATGAGGGGCCACTCTTGCGCTGACGTTTCTACGAAGCAAAGAAAAGCTTTTCAGCTTTCTCGACCCTCAGCTCACTACTCCGCCCGCCCCCTCACCCCAACCCTCTCCCCGACGGGGAGAGGGGGATGGAGGGTGTCGCTCGAAGGCTCGCCCATCGCCTGAAATAACGCCGCCGTATCCACCAACCGCTGCGCCGTCGCCTGGATCTCCTGCAAACGCGCATTCTGCCAACGCTGCTCGCCGGCCAGCGTCATCGGATACGACACGGAACCCAGCCGATAACGACTACGCGCATCGTCAAACGACTGCTTCGCCGACACCGACCCGCTCTGCGCCGCCTGCAACGCCAGCGCATCCTGCTCCAGCGCCGTCAAGGTATCGGCCACGTTCTGAAATGCTCCCAGCACCGTTTGCCGATACTGCGCCAGCGACGCATCGTAAGAAGCGATAGCCGCCTTACGCTGCGCCCACAGCGCACCGCCGTGGAAGATCGGCTGCGTCAGCGAAGCGGTGGCGCCCCAGATCGTGCTGGCCCCGGTAAACAGCTTCGAACGGTCGAACGCCGCCGAACCCAGCGAAGCCGACAGCGACAGGTGCGGAAACAGATTGCCGGTCGCCACGCCCACTTCCGCGGAAGCCGCACGCACCGCCGCTTCCGCCGCCAGCACATCCGGCCGCTGCTGCAGCAGTTCCGAAGGCACCGACACGGGTACCTCGGCCGGCAGCTTGAGCTCCGCCAGCGGAAACACCTCCGGCGCCTGATCCGGCGTACGCCCGAGCAGCACCGCCAGGGCGTGGCGCTCGCGCAAGGCCTGCGCACGCAGACCCGGCAGGCTGCCTTCGATGGAAGCCGCATTGCGCTGCGCCGCGAGCAGATCCTCGTTCGCCGCCGCGCCCAGCCGATACGCCTTGCCGGTCAGCTCCACCTGCTCGCGCGCCAGGGCCGCCAACCGCTCCGTGGCCTCGACCTGCTCCGCCAAGGCCGACGCCGTCACCGCCGAGATCACGATATTCGCCGCCAGCGCACGCCGCGCCGCATCGAACTGATACGACTGCGCATCCACCTGCGCCGCCGCCTGCTTCACCTCATTGCGCGAAACGCCGAACAGGTCGAAGTCGTAGCTCAGCTGCAGCTGCCCGGCATACACGTTGTAGATATTGGTGGGCTTGCCGACATTCGGCAGTCCCAGCGCACGCTCGCGTGTCGCCTGGCCACCCGCATCGAGCGATGGCCACAACGCATCGCCCACCACCGCCCGGTACTGCTGGCGTACCGATTCCAGCGTATGCCGCGCCGCTTCCAGCGAAGGACTGCGCTGCAGCCCTTCGTCCACCAGCGCATCGAGCTTGGCTGATCCGTAAGCCTTCCACCACTCCGGCACCGCGCGCTGGCCAAGGCTGAAGCGCTGCGCCACGCCACCGGCTTCCGCGGTGGACTCCGGCGTCGGCGCCACCGCGTAATGCTCCGGATCAGCCATCTTCGGCGGCTTCGCCGACGGCGCGAACGAACACCCCGCCAGCGCAACCACCACACCCATCGCAGCCACATGGGCCCAACGCATGCGCATCATGGCCGCACCTCCTTCGATACTTCATCCGATTTGACGCGATACCAGGCCGCATACAGCGCCGGCAGATAGAACAAGGTGAGGATGGTCGCCACCGTGATGCCGCCCATCAGCGCCGTCGCCATCGGGCCGAAGAAGTTGCTGCGCAGCAAGGGAATCAGGGCCAGCACCGCCGCGGCCGCGGTCAAGGTAATCGGCCGGAAACGCCGCACCGTGGCGCCGACGATCGCCTCCCAGCGCGGATGCCCTTCGCGGATATCCTGCTCGATCTGGTCCACCAGGATCACCGAGTTGCGCATGATGATGCCGAACATGGCGATCGTGCCCAGCATCGCCACGAAGCCGAACGGCTGGCGGAACACCAGCAGCGACACGATCACGCCGATCAGCCCCAGCGGCGCGGTGAGCACCACCATGAAGGTACGGCCGATGCTCTGCAGCTGGATCATCAGCAAGGTGAGGACCGCGATCACCATCAGAGGCATCTGGTCGTTGATCGAACCCTGCGCCTTGGCGTTCTGCTCCACCGAACCGCCCACTTCGATGCGATAGCCCACCGGCAGGCCCTTGCGCAGCTCGCCCAGCTTGGCATCGATCGCATTGGTCACGTCCAGGCCCTGCGCGCCGTTGCGCGTATCGGACTGCACATTGATCGAGGCCTGGCGGTCGCGCGCCCAGATCACGCCGTATTCCAGGCCGTAATGCACCTTGCCCAGTTGCGCCAGCGGAATGGCCGCGCCACCCGGGGTGGGCAAGGCCAGCCGCTCGATCTGATCCGGATGCACTCGCTCGTTCTTCGGCGCGCGCAGATCCACGCCGATCAGCTTGTCGCGCTCGCGGTACTGCGTGATGGTGGTGCCGGACAGCGACATGGCGAGGAAGTCGGCCACGTCCTGCGAACTCACGCCCAGGCGGCGCGCCGCGGTCTGGTCGATCTCGAAGCGCACCGAGCGCTCCGCCGGCTCGTCCCAGTCGAACTGCACGTTGCGCGTGCGCGGGTCGGCGCGCATCACGCCGGCAATCTTCTCGGCGATGCCGCGCACCGTGGCGATATCGTCGCCGCTGACGCGGAACTGCACCGGGAAGCCCACCGGCGGGCCGTTCTCCAATCGGCTGACACGCGTGCGTACGGCGCTGAAATCGCGAGCCAGCACGCCGTCGAGCACCTTGGCCAGCGCCTCGCGGTTCTCCACGTCTTTCGCCGTGACCACGAACTGCGCGAAGTTAGGCTGCGCCAGCTGCTGGTCCAGCGGCAGGTAGAAGCGCGGCGCGCCGCTGCCGACGAAGCTGACGTAGTTCGCCACTTCGTTGCGGTCCTTCAGCACGTGCTCCATGCGCTTGACCTGTACGAGGGTGGCGTCGAACGAGGCGCCTTCGGGCAGGCGCAGGTCGACCAGCAGCTCGGAGCGGTCGGAGCTGGGGAAGAACTGCTTCGGCACCAGGCCGAAACCCGCCATCGACACCACGAACAGCGCCACCGTCACCACCAGCACCAGCACGCGGTGCTTCAGGCAGTAATCGAGCATGCGGCGGAAGCGCTGGTAGAACGCGGTGTCGTAGATCTCGATATCGCCGCCATGCTCCGGCCGCGTCTTCGCCTTCGCCCGCCGCGCCTCGTTCCAGCGCGCCGGCATGAAGCGCGCCCACCACTCGCTGCCCGGCTGCACACGCGCGTGGTGCTCCGGCAGGAAGTGATAACCGAGCAGCGGGATCACGATCACCGCCGCCAGCCAGGACAGCAGCAGCGCGATCGCCGATACCTCGAAGATCGAACGCGTGTACTCGCCCGTGCCCGACTTGGCCAGCGCGATCGGCAGGAAGCCCGACACCGTCACCAGCGTGCCGGTGAGCATCGGGAACGCGGTGCTGGTATAGGCAAAAGCGGCGGCACGCGCCCGGCTCCAGCCCTGCTCCAGCTTCACCGCCATCATCTCGACCGCAATGATCGCGTCGTCCACCAGCAGGCCCAATGCCAATACCAGGGTGCCCAGCGAAACCTTGTGCAGGCCGATGCCCATCAGCTCCATGCACAGCGCGGTGGCGGCCAGCACGAAGGGAATCGAGATCACCACCACCATGCCGGTGCGCAGGCCCAGGCTGAGCAGGCTGACCAGCAGTACGATCGCCACGGCTTCGGCCACCGACTCCAGGAAATCGTCCACCGAATGCGCCACGGCGTGCGGCATGCTGGTCACTTCCGCCAGCTTCAGCCCCGCGGGCAGGCGCTGCTGCAACTTGGCGGTGGCTTCGTCCAGCGCCTTGCCCAGATGGATCACGTCGCCACCCGGCTGCATGGTGATGCCCACGCCCAGCACCTGCTGCGACATGAAGCGCATCTGCTGGCCGGGCGGGTCGTCGTAGCCGCGGCGGATGGTGGCGATATCGCCGAGGCGGAAGGTCTGCCCGCCGGCGCGCAGCAAGGTGTTCTCCAGCGCGGCCATGTCGTTGAACTGGCCACTGGGGCGCACATACACGCGGTCGTCCGCCGTGCTCATCACGCCGGCCGAAGCCACCGCGTTCTGCGCATTGATCGCCTCGGCAATCTGCTGCGGGCTGATGCCGAGTTTCGAAAGGCGCGCGTTCGGCATCTCGATGGTGATGCGCTGGTTCTGGTCGCCGAGGAAATCGACCTTGCCCACGCCCGGCACGCGCAGCAGTTCGGCGCGCAGCTGGTCCGCGTAATCGTGCAACTGCGCCGGCGTAAAGCCGTCGCCTTCCAGTGCGTAGATGTTGGTGTAGACGTCGCCGAATTCGTCGTTGAAGAACGGCCCCTGCACGCCCGGCGGCAGCTGCGCGCGGATATCGCCCACCTTCTTGCGCACCTGGTACCAGGTGTCGGGCACGCTGGAAGCCGGCGCGGAATCCTTGATGTTGAAGAAGATCAGCGATTCGCCCGGACGCGAATAACTGCGCAGGAAATCGATCGACGGCGTTTCCTGCAGCTTGCGCGAGATGCGGTCGGTGACCTGGTCCTGCACCTGCTTGGCGTCGGCGCCGGGCCAGAAGCTCTGGATCACCATCACCTTGAAGGTGAACGGCGGGTCCTCCGACTGCGACAGCCGGCTGTACGAGAGCATGCCGAAGACGGTGATCATCACCATCAAGAAGATCACGAAGGACTGATGGCGCAGCGCCCACGCGGAGAGATTGAAGCGGCCTTCTTCGTGGCCGCTTTCCTGGCTGGACGGCTGCGTCATAGCGGGCTGTCCTCGGCATGCGGCGGCGCCATCGGGGCCACCTTCTCGCCCGCGCTCACCGCATGCACGCCCTGCATCACCACGCGCTCGCCGGCTTCCAGGCCGCTGCCGACCAGCACGTCGCGCTCGCCGTAGCGCAGCACGGTGACCGGGCGCAGTTCGAGCGTGGCATCCGCGGCGCGCACCACCCAGACCGCGGGGCGTTCGCCTTCGTGGAACAGCGCGGTGACGGGCAGGCGCACGGCCTTGGCCGTGGGCGCATCGCCCGCGAGCGCAACGTCGGCGGTCATGCCAAGCCGCACGTGCGGATCCGGTGCATCCAGGCCGAGCTTCACGCGATAGGTGCGCGTCTGCGGATCGGCTGCCGGCGCCACTTCGCGCACGTGCGCGGCCAGCGGCTGGCCCTGCACCGACAGCAGGCTCACCTTGGCCGGCTGCCCCGGCTGGATCTTGGCGACGCGGTCTTCCGGCACGTCCACGTACACATCGCGCTCGCCGGACCACGCAAACCCGAACACCGCCTGCCCCGCCGCCAGCACCTGGCCCACTTCGGCGTGCTCGCTGGTAATGGCGCCGTCGCGGTCGGCGACCAGTGCGTTGTAGCGGCTCTGGTTGCGCGCCAGTTCGTACTGCTGCTTGGCTTGCGTCTGCGCGGCCAGCGCGGAGGCGTAGGCATCGCGCGTCTGGTCCAGCTGCAGCTGGCTGATCAGGTTTTCCTTGGCTTGCGCCTCGTCGCGGTCGCGCTGCTGGGTGGCGAAGCTCAGGCGATGTTCGGCCGCGTCCAGCGCGGCGCGGGCGGCCGCTTCGTTCTTGCCGGCGTCGGCATCGTCGAGGCGGGCAAGCACCTGGCCCTTCTTCACCGTGTCGCCCAGGCGCGCTTCGCGGGAGATCAGCTGGCCGGGTACGCGGAAGGCCAGCGGCATTTCGTAGCGGGCATGGATTTCGCCGGGGAAGCGCAGGGTCTGCGCGCCGTCGGCGGCAGGCGCCGGCAGCGCGATCACCGGCCGCGCGGCCTCGGCGTCCGGGGCCTTGTGGCCGCAGCCGGCCAGCAGGGCCAGCGCCGCGGCGGCAGCCAGCCACGCCGCGGGGCGGCGGGCGCCCGCTGTGGATAGGGGGTAGGTCACGAGCCAACTCCTGGTAAGGCGGGGACGGGGGTGCCGGCGCCGGGCCATGCCGCTGCCGGCGCCTTGATACGTCGCCGCACTCTAATACAGTGTTGTATTTGAATTCAAGAGAGCATCCAAATGGTGACTTTCGGCCTACGTGCTAGGATCGCCCCATGGCACGTAAACGACTGACCCGCGAAGAAAGCCGCGACCAGACCAACCAGCGTCTGCTCGAAGCGGCCGCCCATGTGATCGCCAGGAAAGGCTTCGCCGCCGCCAGCGTCGAGGACATCGCCGCGCACGCCGGCTATACCCGCGGCGCGTTCTATTCCAACTTCAAGAGCAAGGCCGAGCTGTTCATCGCCCTGCTCAGCCAGGACCACCAGTGCGTGCAGCAGGATCTGCAGAAGATCCTCGACGCCCCGCTGTCCATCGCGGACATGCAGGCGCAGATCTCGCAGTACTACCTGCAGGTCTACCGCGACGAAAAGAATTTCATCCTGTGGGCCGAAGCCCGCGTGCTGGCCCTGCGCGACGCCAAGTTCCGCGCGCGCCTCAATGCCTATTGCCTGGAAAAGCGCGACGACATCGCTTCGATCATCGAGCAGTTCTACAAGATGATGGGCACGGAGCCCCCCGCCCCGCCGAAGGACCTGGCGTTCGGCACCATGGCCTTGATCGACGGCATGCGCTTCTTCAACGAGACGATCCCGAAGGAGCTGACGGACGAGGCGGCGATGCATGTGCTTGGGGTGATGTTTAATTCGACGTTCTTTAAGTAATCGCCGTGACGGCGATGCCTGCCGTAGTGGTGATGGGCGTAGCCGGTTGCGGCAAGTCCACGGTTGGCATTGCGCTGTGCGAACGTGTTGGCGCGCGCATGATCGAGGGCGACGCGTTTCATCCGGAAAGCAATATTCGCAAGATGAGTGCGGGCATTCCGCTGGACGATGCGGACCGCGCGGGGTGGTTGGCGCGGCTTGGCGAGGAGTTGGCCAAAGCGGTGGCCGGTAGCGAAAGCGTGGTGCTGGCTTGCTCGGCGTTGAAGCGGCGCTATCGGGACATGCTGCGGGCGGCGGTGCCTGAGCTGGGGTTTGTGTATCTGGAGTTGACGCCGGATGAGGCCAGGGAACGGGTGGCGCATCGTCGTGGGCATTTCATGCCGGCGACGTTGATCGAGAGTCAGTTTCGGGATCTGGAATCACCGCACAACGAGCAGCATGTGTTGTCGGTGCGCGCGACTGCTCCTTTGGAAGCGATCGTCGAAAATATCGCCGCCTGGTGGTGCTGACAGCCCCATAGAAAGAACCCCTTCGCCCCTCCGGGGAGAAGGTGGCGGCAGCCGGATGAGGGGTCGCTCTAGCCACGGCCTTCCTACGAAGTGAGGGAAAAGCTCTTAGGCTTTTTTGAGCCTCGGCTCACCGCTCCGCCCGGCCCCTCACCCCAGCCCTCTCCCCGGAGGGGAGAGGGAGCAAAGGCGGGCGGCTCGCGAGAATTCTTGATGCGGTCTTGATATCCGCCGCCAAAATCCACCGCCGTCTTTAGACGGCCATTCCTAGCATCCGCAGCAGTTTCCACTCGGTGCGCAAGCCCGCTCGCGCACCGCTTCCTGCGGATGATCACGATGAACCACGTTTCTTCTCTCGCGCTGGCCGTGCTGCTAGCCGGTGCCGTCACGCAAACCCATGCGCAAGACGCCAGCGCATGGCAGGCCACCTTCAACGCCGGCGCGCAATCCGATTATGTTTTCCGCGGCATCAGCCAGACCAACGAGCGCCCCTCTGGCTTCGCCGGCGCCGACGTCACCTATGACAAGCAGTGGTATCTCGGCGCGTGGACATCGAACGTCGACTTCTCGCCTTCCGGCGACACCCGCACCAGCCAGGAAATCGATCTCTACGGCGGCTGGCGGCCAACCATCGCCGGCATCAACTTCGACTTCGGCTACATCTACTACGGCTACCGCCACCAGCCCCGCGGCCTGCGCGAGTCGTACGCGGAAACCTATCTGCGCGCCTCGCGCATCTTCGGCCCGGTCACCCTAGGCGTGGCCGCCTATCACTCCCCCAACTTCCCAGGCATCTCCAGGCGCGCCACCTACGGCGAGGCCAACATCAGCTATGCCATCAACGCCACCTGGAGCGCCTCCGCCGCCTGGGGCCGCCAATCCATCGCCCACGCCACTGTCCACGAAGACGGCAGCGCCAGCCGCTTCGCCTACAACACCTGGAACCTCGGCCTGACCTGGGCCATCAACGGCCACACTTCGCTCGACTTGCGCTACTGGGATACCAGCGCGCATGGCTCCGGCGATATCTACGGCTCACGCGTGGTGGCGGGCATCAAGGCGACGTTCTAGCGGTGGCATGGCGGGCACGGTGTCTTCGCGCCGGATGCCCGCCAGCCGATAACCCACCTGCAGCTCGGTAATCAGATGGCAAGGACGTGCCGGATCGTGTTCCAGCTTCTGGCGCAGGTTGTTCATATAGACGCGAACGTAGTGGGGCCGGTCGGCATAGCCCGGCCCCCATACGGCCATCAGCAGCTGCCGATAGGTGAGCACCTTGCCGTGACCGCGGATCAGCGCCGCGAGCAGACGGAATTCGATGGGCGTGAGGTGGACTGGTGTGCCGTGGCGTTGCACTTCGTAAGTGGCGAGATCAACTGCCACTTCGCCGAAGTGGATAGTCGACAGCTCCGCGCCATGCTGCGCAACGAGGCTCGCCCGGCGCAGATGGGCGCGCACGCGTGCAATCAGCTCCACCACGCCGAATGGCTTCGCCAGATAATCGTCGGCGCCGGCTTCCAGCGCCGCCACCTTCTCCTGCTCATGCTCACGCGCCGACAGCACCAGCACCGGTGCGCTGGACCAGCCGCGCAGGTCGAGAATGAAGTCCTTGCCGTCGCCATCAGGCAGGCCCAGGTCGAGAACGACGACTTGCGGTTGCCGAGTGGCAGCGGCGATCCGGGCATCCCACACATTGCCCGCTTCGAACACCGCCATCCCTTCGCGCTCCAGCGCCAGCCGCACGAAACGGCGGATATCCGGCTCGTCCTCCACCAGCAGGATGCGTGGCCGGTTCATCAGTCGCGCTCCCGTTCGATGGAAGGAGGGCGTCGCAAAGGCAGGCGTATCTCGAAGCGGGCGCCGGCGAGAAGCCCCGGGACAGCATGCATCGCACCACCGTGGGCTTCCACGATGCGCCTGCATAGCGCCAGACCCAGCCCCGAGCCACCGATGGATGACTCGCGCACGCCACGCGTGAATGGCTGGAACAGCGCTTCAGGCGCCATGTCACGCGGCAAACCGGGGCCGTCATCCTTCACATGCAGACACAACTCTTTGCCCACCACGCAAGCTCCAATCTCGATCGTCGCGTCATGCGGGGTGTACTTAGCCGCGTTATCCAGAAGGTTGATCAACACGCGCTCGAACAGGCAGGCATCGATCTCCACCAACGGCAACGCCGGTTGCATATCAACACGAATCTTTCGCTCGCCAAGGCCCACCACCACCGCCAACGCACACTCGACCACCTCGCCGATCGCCTGCCACTCCAGCTGCAGCCGCACGCCCTGCTCCTGCATCCGCGCCATATCCAGCAGATTGCCCACCTGCCGATGCAGCGCATCCGCCTGCTGGCGAATGGAACGTGCCACTTCGGCTTGCCTTCGATCCGCCGATTCCAACGTCTCGGCCAGGCCACGTATCGCCGTGAGCGGCGTCTTCAGATCATGCGAAACCGCAGCGAGCAAGGCATGCCGCAACCGCTCCCCTTCCACCCGCAACCGCGCTTCGCGCGCCAGCTCCGCACTGCGGCCGGTGACGAACGCCACCGCCACGGTGAGCGCGAAGGTGAACAGGTATTGCGCATCCGATACATGGAAGGAATAAACCGGCGGCACGAAGAAGAAATCGAAACTGAGCACACCCACCAGCGCCGCCGCGGCACCGGCCAGCTTGCCCCAGTGCAATGCCACCAGCACGACGGTGAACAGGAACAGCGCGACCACGTTGGAGAGGTCGAACACTCGCAGCAGCAGGCCAGCCGCCGCGGTGGCGAGTGCGCAGGCGACCACGGCGGAAAGCAGGCCGCGCAACGATGAGCGGGGCGTCCGCGCGAGGATGGAATGCATGCCGCCATTGTGGCGGCGGCGCGCATAAAGAAGCGGTATGCGCTAAACCGAAGCGCGTATAGAAGGCATAAAGAAAGCCCTCCCTACTCGTCATCCCGGCGCAGGCGGGGATCCAGTAGCGAGGCGGCGCATCCGGGCGAATGCGTCCAACGTTTTTGCCCTTGAAGTTCTTCGCGACAATCTGACTATGCCGCCACTGGATCCCGGCCTACGCCGGGATGACGATGGGGCGGTGTCGGCGCGACACAGCTTGCCGCGTCGCCCCCTCACCGCCCCTTCTGCAAAACCAACTCCTCCTCATGCCCCGCCCACAGCGGCCCACCGGCACGATCGAGTATCCCCACCGCCAACGCCAAGAATTCCTCGAAATCCCCAACCGCCGCCTTCGCATAAGCCTGCGCAACCTTCGCCGACATATCCTGGACGATCGCCTCCCCATACCGCACCGCCCACTTCCCCCGATGCCGCCACGTCCGGCTCGACAGAAACAACAGCTGCAGTAACGACGGATACACCCCCGTCGCCACCATCAAGGCCTCCTCCGGCACCAGCCCACCGGAGATATCCAGCAACTGCGTAGTAACGAAGTGGCGCAGCGTATCGATCAGCCTCGGATCGGCCGCCCGCGGCCCCGCTGCAAACGCCGCGGTAAAGCGGTGCTTGATCGTTTCCGCTTGCCCGTGCGAATCCACCAGCACCTCGCCATGCGCGATCGGCAACAGCACCGTCGCATTCCCGTGCCGGCGCGAGAAATGGATGATCGGGTCGATCCCGTCCGCACCGAAGATATGCGCCTCGATCGGCACGCCGTCGAATATCAGGCAGCGGCTGCGCAGCGCCGTGCTTTCGGGGAGCACTATGACCAGGTCGAGGTCCGAGTGTGGGCGAAAGTTATCGCTGAAGGCGGAGCCGAAGCCGTAGGCGGCGATGGCGTCGGGGTGGTGGTGCTGGATGAATTGGCGAGAGAGGGCCAGGGCTTCGGTGCGGGAAAGCTGCCCTTTTGCTACGGACTCGGATGCGGCGGGATAGGCAGCCTGGAGTAGACGGGAGCTTGTCGGCATGGGGTTTCTTGGATCAAAGGCTGGCGTAGTAAGCACGCATCGTGCAGTAACTTCAAAAGCCCCGCTACTGAACTCTTCTCCCCTCCGGGGAGAAGATGCCGGCAGGCAGATGAGGGGCGGGTGCTTGCGGTGGCGCTTCTACAAGGCGAGGAAAAGCTTTGGCGCCTGTAACGACCCTCCGCGCACCGCTCCGCCCGGCCCCTCACCCCAACCCTCTCCCCGGCGGGGAGAGGGAGTTGAGAGGGTGTCGCCAGCGGGTTTATGAGGCATCCGGATCGGCGTCGGTTGTCGCGCAAGCGGCATCGCGCTCCACCTCCAACCACTGCATCCGCAAATGCGCCTGCGCCGCACACCTTGCGCCCATATCGATAAACACCCCGATCCCCTCCAGCATCACGGGCAAGCGCTTCGTATCGATATCGCGGTCCTCTTGCACCAAATCC
This sequence comes from Dyella marensis, assembly GCF_049532885.1. NCBI lineage: Bacteria > Pseudomonadati > Pseudomonadota > Gammaproteobacteria > Lysobacterales > Rhodanobacteraceae > Dyella > Dyella marensis. The sequence continues at coordinate 817,086 of NZ_CP064029.1, read as the reverse complement.
GCCAGAACCCGAATCGAGTGATAGGCGTACTGCAACCACTCCGTCGCATCGTTCAACAAAGCATCCGGCCCCGCTTCCGGGTCGGAATAATAAACAGCGTTACGCACGATCCACGGTTCGCCAAACATATCCATAAGCAACTCCTTGCTAAGCACCGCGCCCCGCCGCGTAAAACGGCGCGCCGCCAGACAGCACGACGCGCCGCCGACCTTACGGGCTCGGGGTTTACCGGCGGCCCCTGGAGGGGGCGCCGGGCGGCTTGATTGAGGAAGTGGGTTGCGGCGTCAGAGGTTTTCGCCGTCGCGCAAGGCGACGTGCCGGGTAAGACGGCTCGGATTCTTTCCTACGAAAACTCTTAAACCGCGGTTCTTCAACCGCGTCCGCGCGGTCGTCGGACGGCCCGGATGGCCGGTGGGTGTGTCGCCCTGGGGATCGGCGAGCGTGCGAATCCCGTATGATCTGGCACAGCCATGATCAACTCCTGGTGTTGGTGATGGTCAGCGGGTCGTAGGAGGTGCGAACTCCTGCGATCCGCGCTTCTCACAGCATTGCTGCCATGGCTGCTCGCGACACGCCTTGAAAACACACCGCGAGCAACGCCTGCGAAACTATCAAATCGATTTTGGGTTGTCTGTAGGGGCACCCATGCGTTGTGCCCAATTGGCACCATTTACAGACATATCCGATGGCATTGCAGGGTTGACGTGAAGCAGGAACGCATGTCTTGCACCGCCTTGAACGACCTCACAGATGAAGAGCCACAAGGAAGCCAGCGATACCGCCGGCAGCAAACCTCTTCTGTGCCACCACTGTTAGAACCATATCCCCAAAAAAAGGGCCGGAGGTAGTTAAACGAAAAGACGGCTCTTTAACTACCTCCGGCCCTTTATCGGACCTTATCGAATGCCCCCTTAAAGATGCCTCCTCCATAATCCCTTCTAGCTGCGACTTATCTTCTGGATGTAAGAGCACATACTTGTCGCAAGCCTCATGAAGAAATTTTGACAGATCCTCCTCTGTTAGCAATTTCTCGCTATCCATCAACCCAACCTTCACTCCACTGAAGTGGTACTCAGGACTCGGATCGGAATCGTCAGGGAAAAAACAGTAATCCTCATTAACACCACAACCCTTCCTTTCCAAAATCAACGGAAGAGCCCAAAGGAAACGACCTTGGAAATAAATTGAGTTGAAGAACTCTTTAACGATCCAATCTGGATCCGTCCTTGAGTCGACTTTTTCAAAGATGTCGCCGCCCATACCGCTCACCGTGGATGAAAATTAGTTATGAGTCCCCAAAAATGGCCGGAGGTAGTTAAATGAGCAGACGGCTCTTTAACTACCTCCAGCCCTTTATCGGCCTGTCGTCGGTGGCGTAGCTCATCAACCTCTCCGTGCGTGACATCGGTAGCAGATCATCGCGCTACCGATGTCACGTGCTCGTCGTGGGCCGCCGATTCAGCCGACATAGCCAGATTCGACCGAGGCCAGGAACCCAACAGGTCCTCGGTGCGGCCTTCGGCGACCAGCTCTAGTGCAGTCTTGCCGCCAAACGTCGCGATCGGCTCCTGCAGCCAGGCAACAGCTCGATCGTGGTCGCGCGATATCCCCTCGATTACAGCGAGAACATCAATCAGCTGATGCCTTAGAGACATCAATATCCAGTAGCCTTAGTAGTCGGACCTCCGCTCTCCAACCTGTCCAAATTTGTCGATTCGCGCCACTCGTAAGCCCGATGGGAGAAGCCTCTCTCGGACTAGCTTTTCAATGAGCTCATCGCCCAAGTCCATGCCATTTCCCCGGGCACTTATTCGGACCCAGAACGGCCGGTCCGAATGATCCTGGTCATCGGAAAGCATGACCTTAACCTCAACCTGATCGGTTTCGCCAAGAAAATAGCGCTCTTCCACATAATGGCTACCAAAACGCTCTTCATAAGACGCAACACCAAGCAGCGGAAATATCTTCGCTGCCAGCGTAGCCATCGTCTCTTCCGGCACCGAGGCCATTAACAGATTCACATGCTTCATTGCGGCTTAACCAAAATAGCAGGAGTTGACGGAAGCGCGCCCGGTTTCCAGGCGGCGGGGGATACTGGCCTACCAAGTATCTCACTCCATTTTTGACTCCATGCGTCAAGATTGGGATAGGCATCGATCATGCGATCAGGGTGTATGAAGTTCGGCTGGTTCTTGAATGCAGACACCACATCCGAACTTTCGACAAAAAGATCAATGTCGCTTGATGGACCAAATGGCTGTCCAAACGTCGGGCTTCGCGGATTGCTGCCAAAGCCGGTGACTGAGCTTCCTCGCACACCAACAGTCGCATCGTTAAATCCATTCTCAGCCATCGCATCTATAAGCTCTTGCGAAGCAGCGTGGAATTGGGTCTCAGATTCAAACCCAAGCGGAACGCTCCTAGTGGCCCCATTGATCGGCACGCCAGTAAGTCCCGTGTTTGGAACTGGAGGTGTACTGTTTGGAACAGCTTCCGGTGCCTCAGGCATCTCGCCTGGGGCTTCTGGGCCCGGGAGAGTATCGACGCTGCCAGCCGAACCACGCAAGTTATCGAGCAAGCCTCCTACCGACTTGCCCACATCTCCGGCCAGGCTACCAACATCACGTCCTAGGATTGGCGCAATGGAAACCGCTCCCTTGGCGAGATAGCCGATACCAGCGCCAGCCACTTTGCCTCCTACTATTCCGACAACCCCCTGCTCGACGCTGTCGGGCATAAAGGTCTGATAGAAGGAGTATTTAATGCCCCCCCAAACAAAAGCGGCCTGATTGCCGTCATGAAGATCTTGGGCTCCTTCGTCCGCCAGTTCGTTGCGAACGATTTCATTGAATCCATGAATTTGATCGTCCGCCTGGCTGAGCCAGGATGGATTGCCCTGTGAAAATACGTTCGACGGGTTGAGATTGACCACCGTTGCGGGCGATTCGTCTTGTGACGCAAACGTTTCTGCCGACTGATAGGCAGGCAATGTGTAGTCGAGCGGATGCAAAGAGTAAACGGGACCACCTTGATAGTCCGCTGGCCCAACACCGAGTAAATCTCCCTGATAGCCGCCGTAAGGAATTGCGCTCATAGCGGTACTACCGACGCTGTTATTGCCTGGCGCTATGAAATTGCTCAGCTCCGAGCCACCAGACTGGCTAGATGACTCCAAAGCCGCTGCGGCCCACACATCCTGCTGACTCTGCAGATTGATATGGCTAACGTCAGGATCTGACCACGAATTCATGGCCCCAACGGTCATAGCGCTTGCCAATGTACTCCCAAGCTGCGTCGCCTCTGCCTGCGCCTGCTGCGCCTCCTGCACCGCCTGCTGATACTGCCCCTGATACTGCGCATACTCCGCATTAGCCTGCGCCTGCGCATCGTTCGCCTGCGTCACCTGCTCATTCGACACCGCAATCTGCTGCACCGACGCCGCTATCTGCTGCTCCGAATCCGCAATCTGCTGGTCATCCAGCGCAATCTGCTGCTCATACGGCGAGGGATCGTCCGACGTGGTGTCACCGCTGTTATCGGCAGCGTCATTGCTGCCGGTTTCATCGGTGCTACCCGTATCGCCCGAACCCCAATCATCGGCGCCCCAATCGTTGCCGTAAGAACCATAGTCATACGACGACCCGGTGTCGTAATTGCCGCCGAAGTAATTGCCGAAACCGCCCCAGCCATCGTCGGAGCTGCCCCAGCCATCATCGCCGCCCGAGCTGTCGTCGAAGTTCAGGTCGCCGCTGATATCGATGCCGTCGTCGGCAGGAATCGGCGGGATATACGAGGAGTTGAACGGGTTGGTGACGGTATTGCCACCCCCGCCGGATCCGAACAGCCCGGCAATCGCATTGCCGGGATTCGCCGCATCCGCTGCAGCCTGGTCCGCCTGCTGCTCGGCCTCCTTCTGCCTCGCGTCGTCCTCCGCCTGCTGCGCTGCCTGCTTCGCCGCCAACGCCACCTGCACCGCGGCTTGCGCCGACGCCGCATGCGCCGCCGCCATCTGCGCCGCCGCGGCCGCCTTCGCCGCGGCCTGCTGCGCCGCCAGCGCCGCCGCCTGCTGCGCGGCCCACTGCTGCGCGGCCTGCTCGATCTGCGCCACCGTCTTGGCCAGGGCCGACTGCTGGCTCAGCTGCGCCTCGATCGACAAAGCCACCGTCTGCCCGGCCGTATCGAACGCCGCCGCGCCGCCGCCCAGCAAGGTGCCCTGCGAGTACGGCTGGAAGTTGTCGTAGGCATTGGTGCTGGTGGTGACCTGCGGAATGCGCAGCACCATGCCCAGCGGCAGGGTGCTGTCGATCGACAGGCCATTGGCTTCGGCCAGGATGTAGTCGTAGTTGCTGTTGCCGTACACCGCCATGGCGATGGAACGCAGCGTGTCACCCGCACGCACGGTGTAGTTCTGCGCGCCCTGTGTGCTGTTGCTGTAGCCGCCGGTGGTGCTGAGCACGTTGATGGCGCCGGCCGTATCCACGCTGCCCAGCTGCTGCTCGTTCACCGACTCGTAGGTGGTGGTGACGGTGCCGCTGCTGGTGGTGGTGCTCTGCTGCGCCATCTGGCCGCCGGCGGTGTAGGCCATCACCTGGGTCTGGCTGGTGCCGTTGACGGTGCCGGTGGTTTTGCTCAGTTCGCCCAGGTCGTTATAGGTGTTCACCGTGGGCTGATTGACCGTGCCGCCGCCACTGATCAGCGTGGGCGTGGTGCTGGCGAGCAGCAGACCGTTCTGCTTGATGTAGGCGTTCTGGTAGCCGATGGTGCCGCTCACCGGGCTGCCGTTGACCACCGTGGAGACGCTGCCGGTGGTGACGCGGTAGCCGAGCGCATTGCCATCGGCGTCGTAGCCATAGCCGGGGCCGGCCGCCGCGTAGTTCTTCTCGGTGGCCAGGTACAGCGAGCCTGCCGTGGCGCCGCTGGGTGCGCTAGGCGCGGTGGTGTCCTGGTAGCTCGTGGCGACGTTGTTGCCGTACTGGTTGATCAGCGCCTGCGCGCCTTCCTCGGCGTATTCGCTCTGGTCGACCAGTTCGCCGTCGGCGTTGTAGCTGTAGAAGGTGTCGGTGGCGACCCAGCCGGCGTCGTTGAAGGTGACCACGTTGCCGTTGAGCGTGCCTGCGCCCTGGTGGCCCGGCAGGTTCCAGGTGACGTCGCTGCTGAGGCGACCGTCCAGGTCGTAGCTGCGCGTTTCGTAGGTAGCGAAGGTGGAGCTGCCCGGCGCCTCGTTCTGGATCATGGTCAGCTGATTCAGCGCGTCGTAGCTGTTGCGCTGGGTGGTGTACTGGCCGGCGCTCTGCTCCGTCGTATAGGTCACCACGTTGCCCGCCGCGTCGTAGGCGTTGGACGCGGAGTTGGTGGCCGTGGTCATCAGGATCTGGCCGTTCTGCAGCGCGCCGTTCGCCACCACCACGCGGTTGTCGGCGTCGTAGGTGTACCAGTCGGCGACGACGTTGGGCGTGGTGGCCTGGGTAGCTTGCGCGGTCTGGACCGACATCATTTCCGGCGCCGGGCTGGATGCGTCCGCGCTCATGGTCTGCGCGGACAAGGTGCCGATGCCGGTCAGGATCTGGATGCGCAGAGGCACGCTCACAGACAGACTGTCTGCAGGGTCCCAAGCCACGACGCTGCAGGAGTACCCCTGCTTCAACGCACTTGCCGGCACGTTGGCGGTGATCACGCCGGAAGGGCTCATTTCAACGCCTGGCGGCTTGTTGCCCTGGAGGTTGTAAGAAAGCGGACGCCCCATCGGATTGCTGAAAGCGCCGGCGGGTACGGTCCAGGTTTCCGAATCACCCGCATTGAAGGTGATGCCGGTGGGCATGCCTCCGTTGTATACCGGCGCCGAAGCCGCGCCCACGGTGATGGTAAACGTCGTCGACGCCACCGTATTCGCCGTCGACGTGGCGGTATACGTCACCGTCCACGTCCCTGCCGTCGTCGGCGTACCGCTGAAGATGCGCGACGAAGGATCGAAGCTGATCCCCGGCGGCAGATTGCTCGCGCTGTAGCTGATGGCATAGCCGTTGGCGTCAGTGGCGGTCGGCGCCTGGTACGAATTCATCACCACGCTGGCCGTGCCACTGAGATTGCTCACGCCACCGGTGAACACCGGCGTCACCGCCGGCACCGTGATGGTGAACGTCTGCGACGCCGTGGTCCCCGCGCTCGACGTCGCCGTATACGTCACCGTATACGTGCCCGCCGTGGTCAGCGAACCGCTGAAGGTGCGCGTGGAGGCATTGAAGCTGATCCCCGACGGCAAGCCGCTGGCGCTGTAGCTGACGGTATAGCCATTGGCGTCAGTTGCTGTCGGCGCCTGGTAGCTGAGCGAACCGCCCGGCTGCACCGTCTGGTTGGTCATGCCGCCGGTGAACGCCGGCGCCACCGCCGGCACGATGATGTTGAAGCTGGTGCTGACGCTGGTGCCGGAAGTCGACGTCGCCTTGTAGGTGATGGCATACGTGGCCGCCGCGATGGAACTGATAGTGCCGCTGATCGTCCGCGTCGAAGCATTGAAGGTCAGGCCCGCCGGCAAACCCGTGGCGGTATAGGTGACGGCTTCGCCGTTGTTATCCGTGGCCGCTGGCGCCGTATAGCTCATCCCCGCGCCCGGCTGCACCGTCTGGTTGCTGACGGCACCGCTGAACACCGGCGCCACCGCCTGCACCGCCACTGCAACCGTCGTGCTGACCGTATGCCCCAGCGCATCCGTCGCCACCACCGTGATGGTGCTGCTGCCCACCGCGGTCGGCACCGGCGGCGTACCGGTAAAGGTCTGCGACGTCGCGTTGAAGCTCAGCCAGCTCGGCATGCCGCTCACGGCATAGCTCAGGCCCATGCCCAGCACATCGTTGAAATTGCCGCCGATGGCGTAGTTCAGCGCCGTGCCGGGCGGCACGCTCTGCGCCGTGAGCGCCGTTGTCAGCGTCGGCCCGCCGGCAGTCAGCGGAATCGGCGTCGCCGCCGCGCCATTGGGGCCCGCAGCATTCGCCGTGAACACCGCGCGGCGATTGCCTGCGGCGTCGTAGACATACACGCTGCGCATGGTCGCCACGGTGCCGGCGGCATTCTCGACGGTCACTTCCTGCACGCGGTTGTGGCTGTCGTAGCCGATAAGCGTCTGATTGCCGACCGCCGTGCCGCCGCCATCCTGCGTGGCGACCGTGGCACGCACCACGTTGCCGTTGGCGTCGTAGCTGTAGGTGTAGTTGGAGGCTGCACCATTGACCACTTCATTGAGGCTGGCCACCTGGCCGTCCGCCTCGTAGGTAAAGGTCAGCGTGGAGGTGGTGCTGCCGGCCGGCCCGGTCGGCGACCAGTTGCTGGTCTCGGTCGCCAGCAGGCCGGTGGTGGCGTTGTAGGTGTAGTTGTAGGTGGCGCCGCTTTCGTCGACGTGGCTCTGCACGCGGCCGAAGGCGTCGTAGACCCAGCTCTGGCTGTTGCCGTTGGCACCCACCTGGTGGATCAGATAGCCGTTGACGTCGTAGCCGTAGGTCTTGGACTGGCTGTTGGCATGCTGCAGGGCCGTCTGGCTGCTCAGCACGCGCTTCTGGCCGTCGTAGGTGTAGTAGCTGCTGTTGCCCAGCGCGTCGGTGACCTGGATGCGGTCGCCGTTGGCATCGAGCACCAGCGTCTGCTGGGTAACCATGCTGCGCGCGGTGCCCGCACCGTTGAGCTGGAAGTAGCCCTGCCCCGTCACCTGGTTGAGATTGTCGTAGCTGGTGAAGGTGATCTGCGCCACCGTGCCGGTGGCGGTCTGCGCCGGCGGCGTCTGCTGGGCCACGGCGCGGCCCAGTGCGTCGTAGGCGGTATAGGTGCGGTTGCCCACGCCATCCTGCGCCATGGTCAGGTGGCCGGCGCTGTCGTAGGTCTTCCACAGCCACACGCCGTTCTCGTCCTTGCTTCCCATCAGCTCGCCGTTGGCGTTGTAGGCGCTGACGGTGGTGGAGCTGGCGTTGGCGTAGTTGCCCTGCGCGGACACCACCAGGGTGCTGGCCTCGGTGGTCTGGAACAGGCGGTCCTGGTCGTCGTAGGTGTAGGTAGTGGTATTGCCGTTGGCATCGGTGCTGCTGATGACATTGCCCCAGCGGTCGTAGCCGTAGCTGCTGTGCGCGGTATTGGCGCCGCTGGTGGCATTGGTGGCCGGCAACAGGCGGGTGACGACGCGGCCGCTCAGGTCCAGCGTGCTGGTGGTGGCCTGGCCCGATGCGCTATCGGAAATCAGGTGACCGGCCAGGTCGTAGCTCATGGTGTGGACGACGCCGGTCTTGCTGTCCGTGGACGTCAGCAGCTGGCCGGCGACGTTGTAGGTGTAGCTCAGCTCGTAGCCGTTGTTGTCGCCCTTGGCCGAGATCTCGCCGAAGGCATTGCGCTGCTGCTGCATGTAGCTGTCGTAGGTTGCCGTGCCGCTGCGCTGCACGGTGGTGCTGAGCAGCTGGTCGTTGCCGTCGTAGGTGTTGGTGGTGGTGACGGTGGTGGAACCGGTCAGCGTGTAGCTGTCGGTGCGCAGGTTGCCATTGGCATCGTAGGTCTTGCTGTGGCGCGTGCCGTCGGCATCGGTGGACGAGGTCATCCGGCCCGCCGCGTCGAAGACGGCCAGGCTCTGCTGCGACAGTCCGCCGGCGGCCACGGTGGTGCTCAGCGCATGGCCCTGCGCGTCGTACACGTAGCTGGTGACGGGGCTGACCGAGGTATACAGCGAGGCGGTGGTGAGATCCCAGCCGGGGTTGCTCTGCAGCAGCGCCGCCCAGTTGCTGACCAGCGCCTGGCGCGCCGGATCGGTCACCGTCGCCACGCGGCCCAGCGCGTCGTAGGTGGTGGTGGTGACAATGCCGTTGACCGACTTGCTCAGCACGCGGCCTTCGCCGTCGTAGGTATAGCTGGTGACGCTGGCGCTGATCGCGTCGGTCGGGTTGCCGCTGCTGAGCGCACCCTGGGTCGCACCGTTGCTGGTGACATAGCCCACGTCGCCGGTCAGCGTCTGACTCAGCACGCGGCCGATCGCATCGTAGGCGTAGGTGGTGACGCGGTTGTCGCCGGTGGTCTGGTTGCCCGCCGGCGGCAGCGCCGGCATGGTCGACGTGCTTAGGCCGCTCGCACTGATCGCCTGCGCATAGTCCGTACGCGTGGCGACTTCGCCGAACGCGTCGTAGGCGGTGGTGGTGACATAGCCCTGCGGGCTCGTATAGCTGCCGGTGGGCGTCACCACCATCACCACACGGTGCAGTGCGTCGTAATAGGTGTTGGTGGTCGCCCATACCGCTGGCGAGCTGGTGCCGCCCACCGTCAAGGCCGGCTGCAGCAGCACCGCGCTGGTGACCAGGTTGCCGTAGGCGTCGTAGGTATAGACGGTGGTTGGCGCGGCAGTGGCGCTCTGCCCCGCCAGCGGCCCCATGCCCAGCGTCATCGAAATGGCGGCTTGCGTTACCTGGGTCTTCTGGTTCCACTGGTCGTAGGTGGTGCTGGTGATGCGGTCGCCGCTGGAAGTGCTTGAGTTGAATTGATCCGGCGTGACCGGCTGCCCGGCCGTCCAGCTGCCGCCCAGCCCGGCGAAGGGCGCGGCGTGCTGCGCGGCGCTGACCGCATTGCCGTAAGCGTCGTAGCTCCACGAGGTGATGCCGCCCGCGCCATCGATGGCGCCGATCAGGCGGCCGTCGTTGTCGTAGACGCGGTAGTCGTAGTTGCCGTTCGCGTCCTTGCTCACCACCTGATCGCCGAAGGCATCGTAGGTGGCGGTGCTGACGCCGCTCATCGCGTCCGTGGTCTGCACCCTGTGCCCCGCGGCATCGTAGGCGTAATGCACGGTGCTGACCGCGGTGATCGCGGTCGGTGCGGTGCCATAGCCTTGGGTAACGCTGGTCGCTTCGCCGAACGTGTCGTAAGCGGTGGTGGTGTAGAGATACTGGTTCGCGGCGCTCTGCAGGGCGCCGCCGGTGTTGTAACTGCCCACGGTCACCGCGGGGCTGCCGGTCTGCACCAGGCGGCCTGTGGTGTCATAGCTGTAGGTCCATGCCGCGCCGTCGCGGTTGGTGGCGCCGGTCTTCAGCCCGCGGCCGTCGTAGCTGTAGGTGGTATTGACGCCCAGCGCATCGCCGGTGCTGAGCACGTTGCCGCGCGTGTCGTAGGTGGTGGTGCTGACGCGGGCACCGGTGGCGCCGCCCGCGGCTGCCACGGCGGCGGCAATGGTTGCCGCGGTGATGCTCGCCGGCACCGTGATCGCATGCGCGTACTGCTGCACCGAAACCGTGCGGCCAAAGGCGTCGTAACCGTTCTGGGTGACGTCGCCGAGCGCGTCGACGTGATAGATCTCGCGGCTGTCCGCGTCGTAGACCGAACTGGTGATCTGCATGCCCGCAGCCGGCGTGCCCGCCACCGCGCTGGCCACACTCGCCGTGTTCAACTGCGCGCTGAGCGGCTGGCTGGTGCTCAACGCCAACGTGTTGGCATAAGCGATCCGCGCAACTATGTTGCCGTTGGCGTCGTAGCGCTGCTCGGTGACGGCGCCCACCGTGCCGCCCTGGTTCTGGCGCACGGTGAAGCGCTGGCGGCCGGCGCTGTCGTAGAGATAGAGCGTGGCCTGGGCGTTGGCATCGGTATTGCCCGCGGCGCTAACCGCGGTGGCCACCTGCGCGAGCGTTCCCGGCACGCCCGCCACCGCATTCGCATAGCCCAGTACTTCGGTGACGCGGCCGGCCGCGTCGTAGCGGGTTTCCTTGACGTTGCCCATCGCGTCGATGGCGTAGCGCTGCTCGCCGGCCGCGTCGTACACCGCGTAGCTGTGGCGATCGTAGTTGCTGGCGGTAAGCAGGCCATGGATCTGCGTATCGGTCGGCGCATTGCCCAGGCCGGCGAGCTGTGCTGGCGTCAGCGCGTTGATATAGGCCGTGGTCGCGGTCACGCGGCCGTTGGCGTCGTAGCTGGTCTGCGTCACTGCGCCCGTGGCGCCGACGGCGTACAGCTGCTGCCCGAGCCCGTCATATGCCGCATAGCTGCTGCGATCGGCGGCACTGGTGGTCACCACCGCCGCGACCTGCGCCGCCGTCGGCGCACTGCCGAGCGCGGCCAGCTGCGCAGCGGTCAAGGCTGTTGCGTAAGCGATGCTGCGCGTGACATTGCCGTTGGCATCGAACACGCGCTGGGTAACGCCGCCCGTGCCGTCGATCTGGTAGACCGCCTCGCCATTGGCATCGTAGGCGCTCCAGCTCTGCAGGTCGCTGCTGCCGGCCGTGATGTATGAAGCAACGGCAGTCGAGGTCGCCGTGGGGCTGATGCTGCCGGTCGACAGCGGCGCGGCATAGCGGCGCACCTGGCTGACCTGGCCGTCCGCGTTGTAGCTGTACTGCGTGGCGTTGAGCGTGGTGCCGGACAGCGCGTAGGCCACCTGGCCGTCGGCGTTGTAGACGCTCTGCTGATAGCTGTCGCTGGCGGTATTGGTGACATCGGCCGCCACGGCGGCCAGGGTCGGCGCCACACCCAGCGCGCTGAGCTGGTTCGCCGTCAGCAGCGTGGCGTAGCCGCGCGTGGTGGTGAGGCGGCCGTCGGCGTCGTACCACATGCGAGTGACGGCGCCGGTGGGATCGATGGTGAAGACCTTCTCGCCCGCCTCGTCGTAGACATAACGCGTCACGTTGCCGCCGGCGTCGGTGACGCTGAGCAGATGGTTGTCGCCGTCGTAGGTGTAGCGCGTGCTCAGGGCGAGGTTCGACGGATCGTCGATCTTCTGCGTCAGGCGGCCGAGGTTGTCGTAGACGTACTGAGTGGCAGTGGCGGCGGACGTGCCCGCGCCGTGCGTCACCGTCAGCACGTTGCCGGCGCCGTCGTAGCTGTAGGTGGTGGTGATGTTGAGCTTGCCGCTGCCGGCGTCCTGCACCTGGGTGAGCGTGTTGCCGTCGGCGTCGTAGCTGTAAGTGGTGACCGTGCCCAGCGGGTCGGTGACGCTGAGGCGGCGGCCTTCGCCGTCGTAGGCATAGGTGGTGACCGCGCTGCCCGGGTCGACGGTCTGCGTCAGCACGCGCCCGGCGGCGTCGTAGGTGTAGCTCACATCCTTGTAGGAGAAATTGCTGCCGACGGCGTAGGCGGTCTGGCTCAGGTTGCCGTCAAGGTCGTAGTGGTTGGTGCGGACATTGCCCAGCGCGTCCGTGGTGGTGAGCAGGCGGCCGTCGGCGTCGTAGGTCGAGGTGGTGACGTTGCCGGCGCCATCGGTCACGGTGAGCGTGTCGCCGAACGGGTCCTTGGTCACCACGGTGTGGATGCCGCCCGGGGTGATGATGGTGGTGGTCAGCCCGGTCGGGTCGTACTGGTAGGTGGTGGTGTTGCCCACCCCATCCACCGCGGTGAGCACGCGGCCGATGGCGTCGTACGTAGTCTGCGTGGTGCGCACCTGGCCCTGCACCGTCTGGCTGCTCCCGACCTGGCGGCCCAGCGGGTCGTAGCTGTAGGTGACCACGTTGTTGTTGGCGTCGGTGCGGCTGGTGACGCGGCCGAAGGCATCGTAGGTGGCCGAGCTGGCTTGCGACGCGGCACCGCCCACGCCATCGGTTTCCTGTACGCGCTCGCCGCGCGCATCGTAGGCGTACTGCGTCACCGTGCTGTTGGAACCGCTGAGCGCGCTGCCGGCGCCGCTCAGCTGGCGGGTGACCTGGCTGACGTCGCCGAACGCGTCGTAGGCGGTGGCGGTGTGGTAGCCGTCGCCGCTGGTGACCATCACCACGTTGCCATCGGCGTCGTAAGTGGTGCTCACCTGCTGGTTGGGATCGGCAGCGCTGGCAGGCAGCGCCGCAACCGCCGCCGCCACGTCCGCCGTGCTGGCGGCATTGGCATTGAGTGTGGTGCCGCTACTGCTGCCGCTGGTGACCAGGCTCAGCAGGCTGGCATACGCCGTGCTGGCCGTGACCTGGCCGAAGGCGTTGTAGGTGTAAGCCGTGACGCTGGCCAGCGCATTGAGCGTGCTGCCGCTGGATTGCCCCTGCACAGTGTAGGCGAGGCGCTCGTCGCTGCCGTAGTAGTACCAGGTGATATTGCCGGCGGCGTCCCTGGACTGGGTCTTCTGGCCCAGCGTGTTGTAGGTGTAGCCGGCGAAGGCGTTGACCGGATCCGTGGTGCTGACCAGGTCACCGTAGCCGTCGTACACGGTGATGGTCGAACGCTCCGCCGTCAGCGCCACGCCCGAGGTGGTCAGCTTGATCCGCGCCTGGCGGCCGGCGCTGTCGTAGGAGTACTGCGTGTAGGTGGTTTCCGCGCCGTTGATGGCATCGACTTCCGCCAGGCGGCCGTCGGCATCGTAGAAGCGCTGCACCTGCTGCAGGGCGGAACCCGCGGACTGGCCCGCCGCGGCGGCAGCGGCGACCAGGTCGCTATAGCCCGGATGGGCGGGCAGCGCGGCAATCTGCGCCGCGGTCAGCGGCTGCGCATAGCGCATGTCGCTTTCCATGCGCACGGCGGTGGGATAGGACGCCGTGGTCAGCTCCTGATAGCTGCGCACCGTCAGATAGCCGGCCGGGTCGATGCTGCCGACCAGCTGGTTCTCGCGGTCGTAGTAGTTGCGGGTGATCTGGTCCGTACTGCTGCTCGTCACCACGGCCTGCAGCGAAGCCAGGGTTGGCGCCGTACCCAGGCCGCTGCGCTGGCTCGGCGTGAGCGCGGTGGCGTATGCGGTGACCAGCACCGCATTGCCGCTGTTGTCGTAGCTGGTGATGGTGACGTAGCCCGCCGCGTCGATGCTGGCGACTGCGCGGCCGTCGGCGTCGTAGACGGTCTGCGCGAGACGGTCGGCACTGTTGCTGGCCAGTACGGCGTTCAAGGCCGACAGCGTCGGCGGCGTGCCAAGACCCGCGCGCTGCGTGGCGGTGAGCGGCGTGGCATAGGCCAGGCTGCTCAGCGCGCGGCCGGCGCCGTCGTAGCTGACGGTGACCACGTTGCCCAGGCCGTCGATGCTCGCCACCGCGCGGCCGGCGCTGTCGTACACGCTGTCGGCGATACGGTCGTCCGCGCTGCCGCTCGGCACCGGCAAGGCCGCGGGCAGGCTTGCCGTCAGTGCGCCGCCGCTGATCCAGCCACTGGTGCTGACCGGCGTGGCGTAGTCGGTGGTGCGTACGACACGGCCATCGGCGTCGTAGGCGTAAGCCGTCACCGCGCCAGTGGCATCCACCGTGCCGGTGACGCGGCCATCCGCGTCATAGAAGGTGAAGCTGCCGTTGCCGGCCGGGTCGATGGTGGCGACGGACTGCCCCGCCGCGTTGTACAGGTAACTGGTGACGCGGCTGGGCTGCCCCGTCGCCGCCTGCGTGCGGCTGACCAGCTGGCCCGCGCTGTTGCGCACCTCGGTGGTGACCAGGCCATTGGCCTGGTGGATGGCCAGCGTGTTCTGGCTGTCGCTGTAGGTGTAGCTGGTGACGTAGCCCAGCGCATCGGTGCTGCCGATCAGCCGGCCCATGCCGTCGTAGGCGTAGCTGGTGGTGGCCAGGGACGAGCGATCGGTACCGCTGCGACGGATCGTCTGCAGCAGGCGGCCGCTGGCGTCGTAGGTGTAGCTGGTCTGCACCGCGTCGTAGGCGATATTGCCGCCCTGCATGGCGCCGGTGCCATCCGCGGCCAGCGTGCCCCAGACCGTGCTGGAGGCCAGCTGGCCGCGCACGTCGTAGCTGTAGTCGGTGCGCGTGGCCTGCGCCAGCGTGTTCTGCACCGGGCTGCTCGCCACCCAGGCCTGCAGGTTCGCCAGGCTGGGCGGGTTGGCGGGCGTGGCGGCGCTGGTGTCGTAGGAAGCGCCGAGGTACGTCCGCGTCGTGCTCAGCTCGCTGAGGCCGGCGGCCGACACGGTGTAGTCGTGTTCCGTCACGGCGCCCAGCGGATCGACGGTGAAGTTGAGACGGTCGCCGGCGTCGTAGACGTAATAGGTGGTCTGCGCGCCCGAAGGCGCCACGTAGCCGCCCTGCCCCGGCGTGCCTTGCGCGGCGACGGCGTAGACGGTCTTGCTGGTGACCTGGTTGTCGGCGTTGTAGGTGTAGCTCACCGCGTGGCCGGTGGCATCGGTGACGCTCAGCAGGTTGCCGTTCGCGTCGTAGCTGTACCGCGTGGCCGCGCCGTTCGCATCCACCGACTGCAGCAGATTGCCGCTGGCGTCATAGCTGTAATGCGTGGCGGGACTGGCGCCGTTGACGCTGGGTGCGGTCACCTGCGTGAGCTGGCCAGCGGCGTTGTAGCCGTAGGTCCACGCCTGGCCGAGCGCATTGCTCACCGTGGTGGTGTCGCCGTTCAAGTCGTAGCTGAAGTTGACCGTCTGCGCGGACGCGCCGGTACCGGTGGTCGCGCTGGCGACGCGGTACACGCCCTGGCTGTCCTGCGCATAGGTGTAGCTGGCCACCGTGCCGTCGCTCTGCGTCACCGACGCCACGCGGTCGCTGCTGCCATCGTAGCCGTAGGTGGTGGTGTAGCTGGCGGAGCTGGAGCTGTTGGTGTCGGAGGCGAGCGTGGTGGTGACGGTCCCGAGGCGGCCCTGCGCGTCGTAGGTGTAGCTCACCTCCTGGCGCGTCACGACCGCAGTCTGGCCGGGCGGCACTTCGGTGACGGAGATGCTGCCCAGTCGGCCGTTGCCGTCATAGCCGAGCGTCAGCACATCGCCATCGCTGGCGGTGATCGTGGTGAGCTGGTTGCCGTTGTAGCCGAAACTGTAGCTGGCGCCGCTCTCGGGGGAGCTCAGCCCGGTCAGCTGGCCGGCGGCGTTGTAGGTCTCCTGCTGGCGGCTGGCGCCATCGGTGCGGGTCCAGCTGGAGCTGGCGGCATTCCAGGTGAGCGTGTCGACGCTGCCGCTCTGTCCCGTGCTGAGGTAGGCGCCGGCGCTGGCGTTGTAGGCGTAGCTCACCATGGAGCCGTCATCCGCCACGCGCGACACCGTGCTGCCTGCCGTGTTCACCGTCCCGGCCAGCCCGCCGATGCTGCGGCTGAAACCGAACAGCCAGCCCTGGCTGCCGCCGCCGGGACTCAAGCTGTTGTAGGTGCGCAGCTGGTTCAGCGGCAGGTCGTCGAACAGCAGGCCCTGGTCCTGCCCCTGCAGCACCAGGTTGCCGTTGGCTGCATTGACGTACTGGCGCGACTGCGCCTGCCCCAGATTCGATGCGCCTCCTTGCGCCTGGCCCAGCTGCGTCAGCGAGGTATTGCCCAGCCCCAGACCATTTCCTGCAATCACGGCAACCATGAAGTCTTCCTGGATGTTCGAACGAAGAATGCGCGGACCGTTTTTCAGTCCGTCCTTCTGTCTCAATCCAGGAATGCGGGGAAAAGTTTAGGGTGAATTTGCGTGATGACGCGAAGTATTTTCTTGCGTTATTTTCTTGCGCCGTAAATAAAAACGCTTGAGCTGCAGTGCATGGTCCAAACTGCTCAGGTCAGTGCATTCGCCTCGATCTGAAACTCAGGGGCAGCCACCAACGCAGGGACCGATGCACATCTGTTCGACTTTCTGCTCGGATAGACAGACAGCGCCATCGAAAAACTCGCTCTTGTTCCATCTGCTTTCGAGCAGGAAGGGAACCGCCTTGCGCAGAGCTGGCGCATCGAACTGAATAGCTTCGTCGTAGTGCTTGACGACTTCGCCCGCATCTTTCCAAACTGAAGTTTTTCGGCCGTACTGACTAAAGAACGGGTAGATCAGCAGCGAAGCGACAATCTGCTTGTCACGAGCGATAAGCGCTCGCTGAAAACGCAGAGCAACCGCTTCATTGGCCTTCCTATCTGCATCGTATTCCGACTTGATGGCAGTCACTCTGAGCAACTTGACGTCTTCTTCAGCCAATCCATTTCTTAAGTACACGCCATCCAGTTCAAGACATCCATTTGCATCCGGGCTATGGATGGCAGCCAGACTGTCCACTGCACGCAACCTCAACTGATCGCTACGGCCGTTCTTGCCCGCGATATGAATCGTGACGGCTTCACCATCTGGTTGACTGGGGATATCGTGCGAAATCGAATCGCCGCTGATGCCGTACATACCTGACACTTGTTGCGAGAGCGCATCGAATTGAAGAGTCAACCTGATCTGCCTGTTCCCAACCTCCCCGGCATACACGACATGGTCATGGGCGAACAGCGGATTGCTCAGGCAGCTGGCAGATGCACTTCCGCAGAAAAATATGCAGGCCAGCAAGGTCAGGAATTGCTTGCAACACCTGAAGGTTCCGATCAACCGTGGACGCCACACCATGATACGTCGACAGTGCACGCGGATATCGCCAATGACAGCCTCTACTTTGTATTCCAGGATGGGTGAGGCAAGTGCCATGACATAGCTTCCGATTATTTTTTCTCGATGGAACAAACGAGACCAAAACCCTCTTGCTTGAACATCGATCGATTGAATTCGTTCACAACAAGCGGCGAATACAACGACAAGGATGCCGGATACCGCGATCCATTCGACTGCCATTGGGCGTAGTAGGTCTGCCCTCTGTAGAAGAACGGATACCCCAAGGCCGACGTCCCCTTCCCCCAGTAAGGATCCAACTCCCCGTTGGCCGCCTCCACGTAAACAGCCGGAGACGCCGGATTCGAGAACCACTCAGGCTCGCAGCTCGTATTGTCCACGACGTATATGTTTCGGACATGGCCGCCGTTATCGGGATCCAACCTGGTGGCGTAGATCCTCACCTCCGAAGAACGAATGATGTCATCCGCACGCTGGCCGGCCTTGTCGCTCGCCATGGGTGCACCGGTGATCATCAGCATCTCGATGAGCAGCTGCCGATGATCCTGAAGATCGATCTTTCGTAAACTTGCGGACGACAGACCTTCTCGGTTGCCAGAGATATCCATCCTTCTGCGGCACACCGGCATTCGCACATCGACGATGGCGCCCTTATTGAGTGCCTTTGTCATCGCGACGCAGACCGGCTCGCGAGAATAATGCGGGTCAATCCTGTATTCCGCGCCCACTGCCATGGTCGCCACCGCGAACGAAAACAGTCTGAAGGCACCTCTCAACCGCATACTTCATCTCCCCGCAGCACGGGAAGCCAGAGCGTAAATCGCGTGCCGGCCTCTCCGGATACCCATTCGACCCGCCCATTGATCACCTGCGCACGCCGCTGCTGATTATGCAAGCCGCGGCCGCCGCCGCGCGACAACGCGGCCGCCACATCGAAGCCCTGCCCGTTGTCCTCGATGATCACCTGCACACCATCGCCTTCGACGGCCGTAGCAACACGGATAACCGTGGCCCGCGTATGGCGCAACGTGTTCGCAACGCTCTCCTGCACAATGCGTAGGATATTCAACGCGCTCGACGGATCCAGCCAATCCAGCGCTGGCAGTTCTTTTACGTCCCACACCAGCGCGACGTTGGCGCTTTCCATGCGAGGTTCAAGGCGGTAGCGCAACGTTGCCAACAACAAGAGTAAGTCCGCTTCCACCGGCTCCATCGAGTCGATTGCCAGCTTCAGGTCATCCATGCAGTCCTTGAGCAACTGCGAAACTTCGGCGTCGCGCATGCGGCCCTGCTCCACCGAGCGGATCGCGCTGATCAGCGTGGAGCCCAGGCCGTCATGCATGTCCTGCATCAGGCGTTGGCGTTCGTCGCTCAGCAACTGGCGCTGTTCGATCTCGCGCAGGCGCTGGTGGCTTGCTTCCAGTTCGGCCTCGCGCAAGCGCAAGCGTTCGGCCAGGCTCGCATTCACCCGCTCCACTTCTTCGATGGCTCGCACATAGCGCCGATACATCAGCAGCCCGAAGAAGATGAATGTCACGCCATTGGTGTACGCGCCGAGGAACCAGCCCTCCGGCCCCACCACATTGTTGTGCAGCATCCAGTCGGACATGCCGAGCAGCTCGCAGATGGCCAGCGCCACCACCACCACCCGCCCCTCCCGCGATGCACGCCAGGTGGCGGCGCCGCCCACGATGCAGATCGCCAGCGCCATCAGCAGCTCGAGCGCGTAGATCGTCGCCAGCATCGGCGAGGAATTGGGCAAGGCCCATGGCAGCGGCATCGTCGCCAAGCCGATCAGTACCACGGTGGCCACCACCGCACGCCCCAGCCAGCGCAGCGGGCGGCCGTGCAGCAGCCGCAGGAAGAAATGCAGCGAGGTCAGCCCCCAGCACAGCGAGTTGATCACCAGCCAGCCGAACCAGTCGCGGGCGATCGGCAAGTCCACGTAGTAATGCAGATGGCCGGCGAAGGCGGTGGCGGCGAGGCAGAAGAACAGCAGATAGCTGGCATCCTCGCGGCGCCTGAACCACACGAACAGCGCGAAGATGCCTACCGCCAGGAACGCCGCGTTCAACATCGCCGGCAGTCCCGACTGCAGCCATTGGCGCACCTGGTAGCGGCCGCGCAAGGCATCGGCTGGCCCGAGCCACAGCGAAGACACGGCTACGGGATAGCTGGACGTGTGCTGCAGGCCGATCAGGATTTCATGCACCGGCGCATCGCTCGTGCCGGGTTCCAGGTTCATCCACAGCGGCATGAACAGGCTGTTCCACTGCTGGCCGCGCTGCTGCGCGCGATAGGCCAGCTTGCCGTTGATATAGATCGCGATGGGGCCGTCGGTCTTCAGGCGTACGCCGTACAAGGCGCGCGAGGCGGTGAGCGCTTGCGCCTCGTCGACCGCCAGCCTCACCCAGGTGGTGAAGTACGCGGACGTATCCGCAGCCTTGACACGCGTCGGCATCGCCAATGGCAAGCGGGTGTCGTGCCAGCCGGATGGAAGGCTCCGGCTGTCCTGCGTAGCCGGCATCGCACCGAAACCCGTCGCCGGCACCGCCTGCCAGCTGGCCTGCGTCAGATGCAGGCATTCGCCGGAGCGCTCGATGCCGCTCACCGCCAGCGAGAGAAAGGCGCCGAGCGCGGCCAATAACGCCACCGAGAAAAACAGCGCCGCCGCCGCGGGGACGCTTTTCAAGGGCGGACGCGGCGCCCGCTCATCCACCGCATCGGCTTTGCCGGTCGAGTCAGCCGTCCAGAATCCCCTGATTCCTGGCCTCATAAATCGCTTCCGCCTTGGATGTCACATTCAACTTGCTGTAGATACGCCGCACGAAGCTGCGCACGGTGAAAGGCGACAACGACATCAGCCGGGCGATTTCATTCGCCGTGAAACCCTTGGTGATGAGTTCCAGCACTTCCTTCTCGCGCGCGGACAGCAGTTGCGCTGCCTCGTCCGGCTTCTGGGCGCGGCTTGCACCCCCTGCCCCCAGCTGCCGGAACCGTGCCAGCACCTGGCGCGCAATGATAGGGCTGATCGGGCTGCCGCCGCTGGCCACGCTGCGGATCTCGTCGACGATGCGGGCAGGCGAACTGTCCTTCAGCAGATAGCCGGAGGCGCCGGCCTCGATCGAGCGGATGACGTGGGTCTCGTCGCCGAAGTTGGTGCTGACCACCACGCTGCAGCTGCTCCACTGCTGCACCGCGGCCTTGATCACGTCGATGCCGGAACCGTCCGGCAGGCCCAGGTCCACCAGCAGCACGTCCACCGGCGCGCCCAGCAGCAACTGCAAGCCTTCGGCGCGCGTGCCGGCGACGCCGGCCAGGCGCAGGTCCTGCGTGCTGTCGATGGCCTCGCTGAGGGCGCGCCTGAAACCCAGGTCGTCCTCGACGATCGCCACGTGGATCAGCGGCGGAGTCTGGCCGGCGGCCGGTGATTCCATGGTGGATCCCTGGGTTCCTTGAAGAAGCGCATTGTGCGCGGCGGCCGGCGGCGGCACCTGTAGCGTGTTTGTTCTACAGACAAGCCGGCGCCCCCTTCCCACGATACCGGACCACGGCAGGTCGCATCGACAGGGGCAGGAGCATGCACACCTTCTGGCAGGATCCGCTCCGCGGCGACGCGGCGCGCACAGCCGCGTGGGCGCGGCACAAGGAACAGGGTTCCGCGGACACCGCGCTGAGCCGCCAGCGCTTCAGCGTGGCCGGCGAACCCAGGGAACGGCAACTGCCGGCCTGGCGCGACCGGCTGGCCGGCATGCTGGAGGTGCCGGTGGCGCCGGCGCAGATCGCCGGCGGCTTCCATGCCGAACTCGATACGTATGTGCTGCCGGACATCGTCTACCTGGACAGCCGTACCGGCCCGACCATGCTGCAACGCTCTGCGCAAAAGATCGCCGCCGACGACATGCGCGACTACTGCTTCCACGTGCTGATGGAAGGCATTGCCGAGACCGAAATCGGCACCGCGCAGCGACGCCCGATCACGCAGTTCGTACCGGGCATTCTCGCGCTGGACATGGGCCGGCCGATGACCATGCGGCGCCCCACGCGCACACGCGCCCTGGCCTTCTTTCTTCCGCGCGCCGTGGTGGAAGCGGCGATTCCGCAGCACGATCAGCTCCGGCACGGGCCTCGCGGTGCAGGCGGCCCTGGCCACAAGCACGGTCCGGAACAGCGCGGGCGGCGTCATATCCGGCGGAGCAGGTGCGATCCGCCTGCAGTACGGCGGCAGCGTTACCAATGAAGGCGCCGGCAGTTCCATCTTGTCCAGCAACGGCATAGCCATCGAAGTGACCGGCCAGCCCGGCGCGGTCACGAACGGTGGAGGCGCCACGATCTCGGCGGCGGCCACGGCGGTCTACCTGCAGCACGGCGGCAGCGTGACCAACGATGCCGGCTCCACCATCGCAAGCACCGGTACGCGCGCCGGGGACTGCCCGAAGTCCGGCGGCTGCGCCATTTTCGTCGCTTCGGAATACCTACCCGCAGGCAATGCCGGTGGAGCGCTGGTGCTGACCAACGCGGGCACCATCATCGGTGATGTGAAATTGCGCGAGAACGCGAACAACGCCGTCCTGTTGTCGGCCGGCAGTTCCATCCGCGGCGACCTCGACGTCGGCGTAAGCTCGAATTCCACGCTGACCTTGACCGGCGCAGCAGGAAGCGTGCGCTCGTATGCGCAGACCGTCACCGGTAAAAGCCGCTTCTACGGTGACATGACGGTAGCGAACGGCGGCACCTGGGTCATCGACAACGACAATCTCATTCCGCGCAGCGTAACCATCGACGGCACCGGACCCGATGGCACCACGCTGCAGATCGGCGATGGCGGCTCCAAGGGCTCGCTTGGCCTGGGCGGCAATATCGCGATCCATTCCGGCACCTTGGTATTCAATCGCAGCGATGATGTCACTTTCGCGAGCAGCATTTCGTCCGTGGGAGATGGCGCGCTGATCCATGCCGGCAGCGGTAAGTTGACGCTGGTTCCATGGAATCAGGTGCTCCGTCCCTCGCGGATCACGATCGAGCGCGGAACGCTACAGATCGACAACAGCGGCGACATCCCAGGCAGCGCAACCGGCAATTTTTCGTTCGAGGCGCCGGTGCTGAATAAAGGCGCCCTGCTCTTCAATAGCGCGCGGAATGTTTTTGCCAGCGGCGCGATCTCCGGGCCGGGCTCCGTCACGCAGAACGGCCCGGGCGAGTTGATCCTGCAGTCACCGGACAATACGTACACCGGGGGGACGACGATCAACCAGGGTTCCATCAGGACTGCTTACGCATTGCCGGGCAATGTCAAGGTGAATGGCACAACCACGCTGGAAGGCTACGCGAACGGGGGAGCCGCCCAGCTTGCCGGTGTCGCCGGCGACCTCTACAACTCCGGCAGGGTCGTCGTGCGCGGCGGCGACACCCACATCGGCGGCAGCTACACCAATACATTCACCGGCACCCTGGCCGTGAGCCTAGGCAGCAAGCTCGTGGTCGACGGCAACATTCTGGTGAGCGGAGGCACGCTGGAAATTATCGGTGCCGATCAAGGCTACGTCGCCAATTCCCACACCGAGGTCTTTACCACCACGAAAGGCATTTCGTTTGGTGGCAGCTTCACCCGACTGGCCAAAGCCGCAGGAGTGGTCTTCATCTCATCCAGGATTTACTACGACTCCCACAGCGCATGGCTGGATACCACCGGCCTCGATGTGACGACTGCGGCGGCGGGTGGTGGCGTGACGTATACGCCTTTGTCGCTCGGCAGCGCGCAGCGCGTACAAGGCGCCTTCACCCAACTCAATAGCAAGATCGCCAGCGGCAACCTCTCCAGCGTGTCGAGCGATTTCGTGCAAGCCGCCGGCGAGTTCCAGCAGGCCCCCAACCTGGAGGCTGCACAGGCCTCGCTGCAAAGCCTCTCCGGCCAGCTGCACGCCGCCAGCGCGGCGATGACGTTCGAGGCAATCGACGCCTCCAGCCGTGCGCTGGCCGACCGCTTCGACGACCTGCTCGGCCGCAACACCGGCTACGGCATGTGGACACAGAGCCTCAACGTCGGTGGCGGCATGGGCCGTTCCGGTTATGACGGCGTCGGCTTCCAGTTGAACGGATGGCTGGTAGGCAGCGACCGGAAGATCGGCAGCTCGGGCGTGGCGGGTTTTGCCTTCGGACAGAACCAGGGGCAGCAGCAGCTAGACCAGGCGTACGACCGCAATCGCAGCCGCAGCACCGAGGGCATGGGTGAACTCCGTAATCAGATCGCGACCTTTACTCTGCTCCCATCGCAGGAGCACGACGATGTCCGCCAGTTTGTTGCGGATCGTGTTGACCGCTGCCGCTGCGTTACGCAGCTGAGTCGTTACGAAGAGTGTCGGATAGAAGAGCGGCAGGCCTTGGGTGTCGTGGAGCATCGGCACACGTTCGCCACCGCTAAGCACATGGACTGAGAGCCTAGGCACCGATCACCTTTATCACCCGATCTCACATGAGATCGACTATATGGACCGGTTTCAAACCGTCAAGAGACAAATAAAAAAAGAAAAGCCCCTAAAATTCAGGGGCTTATCTAATCTTTTTCACCAATCTAGCTTAGGTGTTGTCTAGAACGGAATATCGTCATCATCAAAACTGTTGTTCTCCACCGGCGGCGGAGAAGACTGGCGCGAGCCGTAGTCGTTGCCGCCGCGGTTGCCGCCGCCGCTGGCGCCGCCACCGAAGTCGCTGCCGCCGCGATTGCCGTAATCGCCGCCACCACCGCCACCGCCGCGGTTGCCATAGCCACCACCGCCGCCACCCTGGCGCTGACCGCCACCACCGCCGCCCTGCGAACGCTGGTAACCGCCGCCACCGCCACCCGCGCCGCCGCCTTCACCGCCGCCACCGCCCAGCATCTGCATCTCGTTGGCGATGATGTCGGTGCTGTAGCGCTCGACGCCGTCCTTGTCGGTGTACTTGTCGGTGCGCAGGGAGCCTTCGATATAGACCTGGCGGCCCTTCTTCAGGTATTCGCCGGAGATCTCGGCCAGCTTGCCGAACAGCTTCACGCGGTGCCACTCGGTGCGCTCCTGGCGCTCGCCGCTCTGCTTGTCGGTCCACTGCTCGGAGGTGGCGATGCGCAGGCTGGTGATCGCGGTGCCGCTGCTGGTGTAGCGCGTCTCGGGGTCGGCGCCCAGGTTGCCGACGATGATGACTTTATTGATGCCACGGGCCATGGAATGGGTTTCCTCGATTGGCCGGCCGTAAATAGGGAGGAGTACGGCCGGGGTTGATATGGCCGGTCATAATACCGATCGCGGTCTCAAGAGTCAGGACGCCGCGCCTTCGCCCCGGGTAAGGCTCAGGCCGCGTGCTGCGTAGGCAGGTGCCCGTCCTCGGCGTCGGCGCCTTCCGGCGGCAGCCGCAGGATGGCGAAGCCGGCCGCTTCCCAGGCGTCCAGGCCGCCCAGCAGGGGGCGCACGCGGCGATATCCTTGCTGCATCAGGTTCTTGGCGGCGACGGCGGCGGAGGCCTCGTTGGGGCAGCTGCAGTAGATGACCAGCTCGGCGTCCAGCGGCACGTCGTGCACGGCGCGGTCGATGCCGGCCACGTCGGCCAGCAAGGCGCCGGGAATCACGCGGGTGTCGACCATGCGGGCGGCCGGCGAGCGCACGTCCACCAGCACCGGCTCCAGGCCTTCGTCGATGGCGCGCTTGAGTTCGTCCACGGTGATGCGCGCCATGCGCAGGGTGGCGATCAGGCGGTGGCGCTGCCACCACTTCATCAGGATGTACAGCGCCAGCAGGCTGCCGACCACTTCCAGCGCGATGGTGCCGGCATTGCCCAGCGCCACCAGCACCTGGTCGATCTGCGGCGC
This sequence comes from Dyella marensis, assembly GCF_049532885.1. Taxonomy (NCBI): domain Bacteria; kingdom Pseudomonadati; phylum Pseudomonadota; class Gammaproteobacteria; order Lysobacterales; family Rhodanobacteraceae; genus Dyella; species Dyella marensis. The sequence goes on along the minus strand of NZ_CP064029.1, from coordinate 792,052 downwards.
CAGCACATAGCCCAGGCCCACGGCCAGGCCCAGCCACAGCAGGGAACCCAGGCCGTCCATCAGCACGAACATGGCCGGGCGCAGGCCCAGCGCGCCGACCAGGGGCGGGGCCACGGTGGACAGGCCGGGCACGAACTTGGCCACCAGCAGCACCTGCCCGCGCCAGCGCTGGAAGCGCAGCTCGGATTGCTTGACGCAGGAATCGGGGGACAGGGAAATGCGGCACAGGGTGCGCATCACCCCCGCGCCGTAGCGGCGGCCGGCCCAGTACCAGACCAGGTCGCTCAGCAGGCAGGCCAGCAGGGCCAGCCCCACCACGCCCATCAGCGGCAGCTGGCCATTGGCGGCCAGGGCGCCGGCCACGACCAGGGTGGGCACCGCCGGCACCGGCGCGCCGGCCTGCTCGACCAGCACGTTGAAGAACACCAGCACCAGGCCGTATTCGGCCAGCAGGGCAATGATTTCATGGGCCATCGTCGGCACCCCGGGATAGCCGGCGCGAGGCCGGATCGAATGCGCTGATGATTGGGGCGCGGCGGCCGGTTTGCAAACGTTCCAGCGGGGAAACAGGCTGTGTCTCCCGGCGCACCATGACCTTCCGGCGGCGAAATGGCGCGCCCTCCCCCTATAATCATTCGCTACGAAGCCGCGACCCCGCCATGACCACGATGCCCGCCACCGCCATCCGCCCGACCGATTTCGCCGACGTGCGCGCGCTGGCCGACGACGACATGAAGCGGGTGGACGGCCTGATCCGCCGCCGGCTCTCCTCCGACGTGGTGCTGATCAACCAGATCGCGGACCACATCATCGCCGGCGGCGGCAAGCGCCTGCGCCCGATGCTGCACGTGCTGGCGGCCGGCGCCGCCGGCTATGGCGGCGAGCAGCACATCAAGCTGGCCGCGGTGATCGAGTTCATCCACACCTCCACCCTGCTGCACGACGACGTGGTCGACGAGTCCGACCTGCGCCGCGGCCGCAAGACCGCCAACGCGGTGTGGGGCAATGCGGCCAGCGTGCTGGTGGGCGACTTCCTGTATTCGCGCTCGTTCCAGCTGATGGTGGAACTAGACGACATGCGCGTGATGCGCATCCTGGCCGACACCACCAACACCATCGCCGAGGGCGAGGTGCTGCAGCTGCTCAATATCGGCAATGCCGACGTGGACGAAGCCGCCTACCTGGCGGTGATCGAGCGCAAGACTGCGGTGCTGTTCGCCGCCGCCACCGAACTGGGCGGCGTGCTCGGCGGCCTGCCGGAAGACCAGATCGCCGCGCTGCGCCGCTACGGCATGGAACTGGGCTATGCCTTCCAGATCGCCGACGACCTGCTGGACTACGTCAGCGACGCCGACACCCTGGGCAAGAACATCGGCGACGACCTCGCCGAGGGCAAGCCGACCCTGCCGCTGATCTACGCCATGCAGAAGGCCGACCCGGAGCAGGTGCAGTCGCTGCGCCACGCCATCGAGCACGGCGGGCTGGATTCGCTGGAGCGGATCATCGCGGCGATCCGCGATTCCGGTGCGCTGGACCGCACGCACGAGCACGCCGTGTTCCATGCGCATGCGGCGCGGGATGCGCTGGAAGCGCTGCCGCCGTCGCGGTATCGCGATGCGCTGGCGGCATTGGCTGATTATTCGGTGCAGCGGAGCTATTGATCCGCGCATCGCACCGCTGGCGTAGGTTGGGGTGAGCCAAAGGCGAACCCCAACATCGCGGCCTTCATGCGTCTGGCAACTGACGCTCTTGCCCCCTCTCCCCTGCGGGGAGAGGGTTGGGGTGAGGGGGGCCTACGGAGCGGTGAAGCGGACGCTGCAAAGCGAGCGGTACTTCGTCGATCTTTTACCGCGAGCACCCGCCCCTCATCTGCCTGCCGGCATCTTCTCCCCGGAGGGGAGAAGAGTGCTTCGTATGCAGGTTACGGCGTGTTGCTAAAAGCCCCGCGCAACCAATCCCCCATCATCCGATAGCTCCGCTTCGCCGCCCGCTCGTCATACGCGCAGCCTTCGCGGTGCTGGTCCGTCTCGGTGAAGCAATGCACCGCATTGCCCAGCACCACGAACTGCCAGTCGGCCTTGCTGCCGCGCATCTCGTCCATGAACTTGTCGGCGTCGGGCATGGTGCCCTTGTCGTCGGCGCCGTTGAACACCAGCACGCGGGCCTTGATCTGCCTGGCCAGTTCCGGGTTGTCGGTGGCCAGTCCGCCGTGGAAGGAAACCACCGCGGCCACGTCGGCGCCAGCGCGGGCCAGATCCAGCACGGCGGAGCCGCCGAAGCAGAAGCCGATCGCGGCCAGTTTCGACACGTCGATCGGCGCGTCCTTGGCCTGCGCCTTCAGCTGGTCCAGCGCGTAGGACACGCGCTTGCGCATCAGCGCGCGGTCGCCGTACAGCGGCTTTACCGCGGCCTGCGCTTCCTGGTCGCTCTTCGGGCGGACGGTGGCGCCGTACATGTCGGTGACCAGGATGACGTAGTCCTTGCCGGCGATGCCTTCGGCCTTGCTCAGCGCCAGGTCGTTCACGCCGTACCAGTTCGGCACCATCACCAGCGCGGGGCGCTTGGCGGATACCGCGTCGTCGTAGACCAGCACGCTGTGGAAGCGGGTGCCGTCCAGCGTCCACTCCACCGGCTTGTGCACCATCTTCGCCTGCGCGGCGAAGGCCAGACCGGACAGCAACAGCAGACAACCGAGTCGTGCGATACGCATGATCCACTCCTTGACGGTGTGCGAAGAAAGCTTGCAGTGACGGCGGCTCAGCGCCCGGCGGCATGCTCCGCGAGGCGGCGCTTCAGCGGCGACAGCTGGTCGACCAGGCGCACGCCAACGCCGCGCGCGGCGATCAGCGGCGAAGCGCGCCAGCTGTAGATGCGTGCCAGTGCGTCGAAACCCAGCGCGTCCAGCGTGTCGGCGCTGCGCCGGCGGCGCGCGTAGCGGCGCAGCACGTGGGCGGCGGCGATATCGCGGTGGGCTGCGCGCGCGGCGAGCAAGGTGTCGCGCAGTTCCAGCACGTCGCGCAGGCCCAGATTCACACCCTGCCCCGCCAGCGGATGCACCGCGTGCGCGGCGTCGCCGAGCAGCACGAAGCGGTCGGCCTGGTAGGTTTCGGCCAGCTGCAGCTTGAGCGGGAAGGCCGCGCGCTTCGTGGCGCCGACGATGCGGCCCAGGCGGAAATCGCTGGCGGTGCCGAGTTCGGCAAGGAAGGCTGCGTCGTCCAGCGCGAGCACGCGCTTGGCTTCGTCTTCCGGCAGCGACCACACGATGGAGCTACGCCCGTCGGCCAGCGGCAGCAGCGCCAGCGGGCCGTCGGGAAGAAAGCGCTGCCACGCGGTGCCTTCGTGCGGCCGCTCGGTGCGCACGTGCGCCACCACCGCGCGCTGCGCGTAATCGCGGCCGCGCGTGCCGATGCCGGCGAGCTTGCGCAGCGGCGAGCCGGCGCCGTCGGCGGCGACCAGCAGGCGGGCGGCGATGGATCGGCCGTCGGCCAGATCGAGCTGGATGCGGTCTTCCTGCGCTTCGAAGCCCTTCACTTCCGCCGGGCACAGCCGCTGCACGCCGGCCGCATCCAGCGCCAGCCACAGGCGCCACTGCACCAGGCTGTTCTCGACGATATGGCCGAGCAGGTCGCGGCCTTCGTTGGCCGCGTCGAAATGGATGGCGGCGCCGCTTTCGGCGTCCCACACGTGCATATGCGCGTAGGGGCTGGAACGCGAGTCGCGGATGGACGCCCACACGCCGAGTTCGTCGAGCAAGGCGATGGACGAAGGCGCCAGGCCCACCACGCGCAGATCGACTTCCTGCTCGGCCGACCACGGCGCCGGTTCGCGCGCCTCGATCAAGGCGGTGGCGAAACCGGCACGCGCCAGCGCAAGCGCCGCAGCCGCGCCGACCATGCCGCCGCCGACCACCGCCACATCCAGCGCCGGGCCACGGCGACGCGCGTCACCACGTGCAGTCGTCTGAGTCATGGCAGACGCTCCAGCACCGCCTGCGGCGGCTCGGCGCGGAAGCCCATGCCCTTGCGCGCCAGCAGGCTGCGCAGCGGCGGCACGCGGTCGCAGGCCAGCAGGGCCAGCGAGCGCAGCGGGCCGAGCAGGGGCTGTTCCAGGCAGGCCAGCTGCACCAGGCCGTGGCTCATGCCCATGGTGCCTTCGCGGTCCGGCGCGCGGCGCGCGGCGTAGTGCTCCAGCAGCGCGGGCGCGCCGGGGTCGGCGGCCGCGGCGACCAGTTCCGCCAGGGTCAGCGCATCGCGCAGGCCGAGATTGAAACCCTGCGCGCCGATCGGATGCACCGTCTGCGCCGCATTGCCCACCAGCACGGCACGCGGGCCGGTAAGCCGCCCCGCCGCCACGCGCCTGATCGCATACGGATGCCGCTTACCCGCCCGCGCGAGGCGGCCCAGCCGCCAGCCGAAGCGCTGCTGCGCGAAGGCGAGAAAACCTTCGTCGTCCAGCGCCGTCACCTCGGCGGCCTGTTCGGTCGGCACGGTCAGCACCAGGCCGCAGCGGCGCTCGGCCAGCGGCAGCAGGGCCACGGGGCCGTGGTCGGCGAAGCGCTCGTAGGCGCGGTTGGCGTGCGGGCGTTCGGGAGTAACGGTGCAGACGAACAAGGTCTGGCCGTAGTCGTACGTTTCGGCGTCGATGCCGAGGCGGTCGCGCACCGACGAGGCGGTGCCGTCGGCGCCGACCAGCAGGGCCGCGTCGATCTCCTGCGTGCCTGCCGCCGTGCTCACCCGCGCGCGCCAGCCTTCGGCCAGCGGCTCCAGCGCTTCCAGCCGGGCCGGGGCGAGGCGGCGCAGGCGCTGGCATTCGTCCAGGCGGCGCAGCAGGGCGTTGCCGAGTTCGCGCGCGGGCAAGGTCCAGCCCAGGGCGTCGACGCCTTCGCGTTGCGCGTCCAGGCGCACGCTGCCGAAATCGCCGGCGCGGCTGACGTGGATATGCCGGATCGGCGTAGCCAGCGCAGCGGCATGCCGCCACACGCCGATCGCCTGCAGGCCGTTGACCGTGGCGCGGGACAGCGCGAGGTTGCGCTCGTCGTAGCTGGGCTGCGCATCCGCGCGCGGCGCGGCGGCCTCGACCATGACGGCATCGACCCCGGCCGCATCCAGCGCGATGGCCAGGCTGGCACCGACCAGGCCGCCGCCGACGATGAGCACGGGGGAGCGGGTGGAAGAAGGCGGGGACGAAGTCATCGCTGGCGGGGCACCGGGGGAAGGGTCCCGGGATGATACGCGCTCGGCCGGCCTCTCTTGGCTCAGTCCTCAAGAGCTAGCCCTTCTCCCTCCGGGAGCACGCGGGGAGGGCACAGGGATGTGCCCGGCTTTGAGGAGCGAGGAAGGTGGCGGCAGCCGGATGAGGGTTCGGGCGGAGCGGCGCGCATCACTCTTGCGCTCCGGCCGTACCCTCACCCCAACCCCTCTCCCAGCGGGAGAGGGGCTTACCGCCAGCCTCGCCCAATCAAGCCCGCGCCCACTTGCGATAGACTTCGCGTCTGCATTTTCTCGCGACACTTTCTTCTGGAGCAGCTCATGGCTACGACGCAATCCCAGCGCCTCGGCATCTTCGCGGCCCTCGCCCTGGTCATGGCCGCCACCCGCGTACATATCTCGATCCTGCACCACGACGTATGGGACGCCTCCTGGGGCGTGTTCTTCCTGGCCGGCTTCTGGCTGCGCGGCTCGGCGCGCTGGGCCTTCCCGCTGCTGATGGCGCTGGCGGTGCTGGCCGACTACTTCGTGATCACCGGCCAGGGCATCAATTTCTGGGAGCACTACTGCGTCTCGGCGGCCTACTGGTTCCTGGTGCCCTCGTATTTCGCGCTGTGGATGGGCGGCAGCTGGTTGGCCGCGCGCAAGCCGGGCCTGAACCTGCGCGGCCTGGGCCTGGCGGTGGGCGCCCTGCTGGTGAGCTGGGCGGCCTGCTATGTGGTCTCCAACGGCAGCTACTACTGGCTGAGCGCCACCGTGCCGCAGCCGCGCAGCGTGGCGGCCTGGTTCGCCAACATGGCCGACTGGTACCTGTTCTTCCTGGAAACCACCGCGCTGTGGGCGGGCCTGGGCCTGGTGGTGCATGCGCTGGCCACCCAGCTCTCGCGCACGCTCGGCCATGCCGACCATTCCAAGCTGACGCGCTGAGTTCCGGCGTGGGCAATCGTCTTTCCAAGATCTACACGCGCACCGGCGACGACGGCAGCACCGGCCTCGGCGACGGTTCGCGCGTGGCCAAGGATTCGCTGCGCGTCGGCGCCTACGGCACGGTGGACGAGCTCAACAGCACCATCGGCATGGTGCTGGCCAGCGACGGCGTGGACGACGCCGTGCGCGAGGCGCTCACCCAGGTGCAGCACGACCTGTTCGATCTGGGCGGCGAGCTGTGCATTCCCGGCATGGCGATGATCGACGACAGCGACATCGACCGCCTGGAACAGGTGCTCGACGGCTTCAACGAACCGCTGCCGCCGCTGAAGGATTTCATCCTGCCGGGCGGCGGCATGGCCGCCTCCTGCTGCCACCTGGCACGCACCGTGTGCCGCCGCGCCGAGCGCGAAGTGATTGCGCTGGCCCGCGTGGAAGCGGTGCGTCCACAGGCGCAGCGCTATCTGAACCGGCTGTCCGATCTTTTGTTCGTGATCTGCCGCGTGCTGGCGCGCGCCGGCGGCCACGGCGAAGTGCTGTGGCAGCACGAGCGCCGCCGCAAGCCCGCCGCGGGCTGAGCCGCCGCATGCTGCGGCTCTACACCCATCCGGCCTGCCTGCAGCACGATCCCGGCGAAGGCCATCCCGAATCGCCCTCGCGCCTGCGCGCCGTGCTGCGCGCGCTGGACCACGACCGCTACGCCGGACTGGACCGCATCGAGGCGCCGCGCGCCACGCGCGAGCAGCTGCTGCGCGTGCACGCGGCGGAACACGTGGAGCGCATCCTCGCCATCGCGCCGGCCGACGGCACCGTGCGGCTGGACGAGGACACCCTGATGTCGCCCGGTTCCGCCGAGGCCGCCCTGCGCGCCGCCGGCGCCGTGGTGGCGGCGGTGGACATGGCCATGGCCGGCGGCGGACGCGCGTTCTGCGCGGTGCGCCCGCCGGGCCATCACGCCACGCCGGATCGCGCGATGGGCTTCTGCCTGTTCAACAACGTGGCCGTGGCCGCGGCGCATGCCATCGCCGAGCATGGCCTCAAGCGCGTGGCCATCGTCGATTTCGACGTGCACCACGGCAATGGCACGCAGGACATCTTCGAGCGCGACAGCCGCGTGATGTACGTCTCCAGCCACCAGTCGCCGCTGTATCCGCAGACCGGGCGCGCGGACGAGCGCGGCGTCGGCAATATCGTCAATGCGCCGCTGGCCGCGGGCGAGGGTTCCGAGGAATTCCGCGGACTGTGGGAAGGCGCGCTGCTGCCGAAGCTGTTCGCCTTCAAGCCGCAGCTGGTGCTGGTCTCGGCCGGCTTCGACGCCCACCGCGCCGACCCGCTGGCCCAGCTGCAGCTGGGCACCGAGGACTACACCTGGATCACCGGACGCCTGCTCGACCTGGCCCGCGCGCACGCCGCCGACCGCCTGGTCTCGACCCTGGAGGGCGGCTACGACCTCCAGGCCCTGGCCGCCAGCGTCGGCGCGCACGTCGCCGAGCTGATGGACTGAGTTCTTACGAACCGGCCGGCTTGAAATCCAGCGCCGCCGAATTGATGCAGTAGCGCAGGCCGGTCGGCTGCGGGCCGTCCGGAAAGACGTGGCCCAGGTGCGAATCGCAATGGGCGCAGCGCACCTCGATACGGCTCATGCCGTGGCTGTCGTCGGCGTGCTCGGTCACCGTGCCCGGTTCGATCGGCTGGTAGTAGCTGGGCCAGCCGGAGCCGGAGTCGTACTTGGCGTCGGAGCCGAACAGGCGGCTGTGGCAGGCGGCGCAGACGTAGGTTCCCGCGTCGTGGTGCTGGTACCACTTGCCGCTGAACGGGCGCTCGGTGGCGGAACAGCGGCAGACGGCGTACTGCTCGGGGGTGAGCTCGGCGCGCCACTCGGCATCGGTCTTGGTCAGCTTGGTCTCGCTCATGCTGAATCCTCAGGCTGGGGATGGGGGTGTTGCCTGCCGTATATGGGGTCTTTCTGCTAGCTTAACGACCTTTCCGAAACCAGCAGACCGCCATCGTGACGCCCAAGCCGACCTCGCGCCACCTGCCCCCGCGCCGCCTGCTGGCGGTTGCCGCGGCCCTCGCCCTGATGGGCGGCCAGGCCGAAGCCCAGTCGACCTCCGACGGGACCCAGGGCGCCGAGAACCAGGCCCCCGACACGCCGTCCTGCCCGCTCGGCTCGTTCCACTGCAAGCCGCGCCCGCTGAACTACACCATGTGCCGCCCGAACGCGCTGCTGGAGTTCTACGACCCGGCACTGCCCAAGGACACCACGCTGCGCGACACCGCCAACACCGAGGTGTACGCCGAGCAGGTCGACAGCTCCGACCAGACCGTCTACCACCTGCAGGGCCGCGTGCTGATCGAGCGCGCCGACCAGAAGCTGCAGTCGGACACCGCCGACTACAACAGCGACAGCACCGACTACGACGCACGCGGCAACGTGCGCTACCAGGAAGCCGGCCAGCTGTTGAACGCCGAGCACATCCGCGGCAACACCGACTCCAGCACCGGCATCGCCGACACGGTGCGCTACCAGATGCTCGCCTCGCGCGGCAACGGCACGGCCCAGCAGGGCCAGATGCTGGACGCGCAGCGCACCCACTACACCCGCGTCAGCTATTCCACCTGCGACGTGGGCCACCACCTGTGGGAAGTGCGTTCGAAGGACCTGCGCATCGACAAGGAAACCGGCGTGGGCACGGCGCACGGCGCCACCATGCGCTTCGCCAACGTGCCGTTCCTGTACCTGCCCTACTTCACGTTCCCGATCGACGACCGGCGCAAGAGCGGTTTCCTGTATCCGACCTTCAGCAACTCCAACCGCTCCGGCTTCATGCTGGGCGCGCCGTACTATCTCAACCTGGCGCCGAACTACGACGCCACGCTGGAGCCGCGCATCTACACTTCGCGCGGCCTGATGCTGGCCGGCGAGTTCCGCTATCTGAACCTGATCCCGGGCACCACCGGCCAGCTGAATATCGAATACCTGCACAACGACCGCGGCGCCAACGACCCGGACAGCGTGGAGCAGACCAAGGGCGACGACCGCTACCTGGTGAAGTTCAACGACCAGTCGCACCTGATCGGCCCGTGGACCTTCACCACCAGCATCAACCGCGCCTCGGACCGCAACTACCTGCGCGACTTCGGCAACGACCTGTACACCTCGGCGATCGGCACGCTGACCTCCAGCGCCTACGTCGTGGGCGGCGGCAACTGGTGGACCGCGACGTTCGGCGCGGATAGCTACCAGAACGTCGACCCGACCCTGCCGGACAGCGCCGTGCAGTACAAGCGCTGGCCGCGGGCGACCTTCAACGTCAACCTGCCGCTGCAGAAGTGGCTGGAATTCGGCGCCAGCACCGAGGCGGTGGCGTTCCGCAAGGACGACGTGGTCGAAGGCAACCGCCTGGACCTGTACCCCTACCTGGCGGCGGATTTCCGCGGCGCGGCGTGGTTCATCCGGCCGAAGGTGGCCTACCGCTACACCACTTATGAACTGAGCGGCGGCTACGACCGCTACGGCTACTACACGCCGCTGAGCACGGGCCAGACTTCGCCGTTCACCAACCGCTCGCCCAGCCGCTCGGTGCCGATCACCAGCCTGGATACCGGCCTGGTGTTCGACCGCCTCACCACGCTGTTCGGCAAGGGCTATACGCAGACCCTGGAGCCGCGGCTGTACTACCTGTACGTGCCGTACCGCAACCAGAACAACCTGCCGCTGTTCGACACCAACCTGATGTCGTTCGACTACTGGCAGCTGTTCTCGCCGAACCAGTATTCCGGCGCGGACCGGCAGATGAATGCGAACAACCTGACCGCGGCGCTGACCACGCGCCTGCTGGACGACAACGGCGTGGAACGCCTGTCGGCCAGCTTCGGCCAGATCCGCTACTTCAACCAGCAGCGCGTGCAGCTGCCGAACAGCAACAACACCACCGGCGCGCCGACCGACTGGTCCGGCTCCAACTACGTGGCCCAGCTGAACATGCAGCTGGACGACGACTGGCGCCTGAGCACGCAGTACCAGTGGGACCCGCACAAGCGCCAGCAGGGCGGCGTCGACATCACCGGCAAGGCGTACTTCATCGGCCGCAGCACCGACCTGGCCGCGTTCAGCGTGCAGCGCCGGATCGGTACGGACGGCATCCTCAACTTCTCCTACCGCTACCGCCGCGGCCTGCTGGAACAATACGACGCCTCCGCGGTCTACCCCGTTTCCGAACGCTGGCGCCTGGTCGGCCGCTGGACGTACTCGGTGATGGAGAAGCGGACGGTGGAAGCGCTGGCCGGCGTGGAATACGACAGTTGCTGCGTCGCGGTGCGCGTGGTGGGCCGCCACTACGTCAACACCTACAACTTCGCCACCGCCAACGCCCGCGCCAACAACGCCATCATGTTCGAGCTGCAGTTCAAGGGTCTGGGCGCCTTCAACGGCCAGACGGAAGGGGTGCTGCGCCGTGGTATCCTTGGCTATCAATAACTTCCCGGTCGCCGCCTGAGGCGATTGAAGGTCCCAAACGTAATGAAACAGCCTTTCGCGTTGTTCCTGCTCGCGGTTGCCGCAGCCGTCGTCGTTCCCGCCCACGCCCAGCTGCTGCCCGGCGCCCAGGCCAACCAGCCGCTGGACCGCATCGTGGCCGTGGTGGACGACGGCGTGATCCTGCAGAGCGAACTCAATGACGCCGTCCGCTCGGTGCAGCAGCAGTACGCCAGCCAGCCGGGCCAGCTGCCGCCGATGGACGTGCTGCAGCGCCAGGTGCTCGACCGCCTCGTGCTGATGAAGCTGCAGGTGCAGAAGGCCGACGACCAGGGCATCCGCGTGTCCGACGCCGACGTCGACCAGGCCGTGGGCGCCGTGGCCCAGCAGAACAAGATGTCCGCCGACCAGCTGCGCGCCGCGGTGGAACAGGAAGGTTCCAGCTTCGCCGCGTTCCGCCAGCAGCTGCGCGAGCAGCTGATCGCCCAGCGCCTGCACGAGAGCGTGGTGCGCGATTCGGTCAACGTCACCGACAGCGAGATCAACAACCTGCTGGCCAGCCCCACCTACAAGGCCGGCGAGATCCACCTCGCGCACATCCAGATCGGCGTGCCCTCCGGCGGCGACGCCGCGGCGATCGCCGCGGCGCAGAAGAAGGCCGAGGAAGCCATCAACGCGGTGCACGGCGGCATGGATTTCAAGGCCGCGGCGATCCGCTACTCCGACGCCCAGGACGCCCTCGAAGGCGGCGACCTCGGCTGGCGCCGCATGGACGAAGTGCCGCCGGCCTTCGCCGACGCCGTCGCCGGCATGAAGGTGGGCGACGTCAGCCCGGCCCTGCGCGGCCCCACCGGCTTCCACATCATCAAGCTGATGGAACAGCGCGCGCCGACCCGCCAGGTGGTGCCGGAATTCCACGCCCGCCAGATCCTGATCAAGCCCAGCGAAATCGTGACGCCGGAGCAGGCCCGCCAGAAGGCCGAGGACCTGTACAACCGCATCGTCAACAAGAAGGAAGACTTCGCCAAGCTGGCCAAGGACGAGTCCAAGGACAACACCACCGCCAACAACGGCGGCGACATGGGCTGGTTCCCGCAGCAGGCCTGGGGCACCACCATCGCCCAGCAGATCGGCGACCTGAAGGACAACGAGGTCTCCAAGCCGTTCCAGAGCGAAGCCGGCTGGCACATCATGCAGCGCCTGGGCATGCGCCAGAGCGACCTGACCGACCAGATCGCGCGCGACCAGGCCCGCCAGGCCATCGGCAACCGCAAGGCCGAGCAGGCCTACGAGGACTTCCTGCGCGACATGCGCTCCAGCGCCTACGTCAACATCCTGGTGCCGGAACTGCGCGACCCCGCGCCGGGCAAGTCCTCCTGAGGGATGCCTTGAACGCGGTCGCGCTGCCCCGGCTCGCCGTCACCGCTGGCGAACCGGCGGGCGTCGGCCCCGAGCTGCTGATCCGATTGGCCGCCACTTCGCTGGCGGCCAATTTCATTGCGGTCACCGATCGCGGCCTGCTCGAGCGCGCCGCGCGGCGCTGCGGCAGCAGGATCGAACTGATCGACGACGATGGCGCGCCACTCGGCGAGCGCCCTGCCGGCACGCTGCGCGTGCGGCATATCCCGCTGGCCGCCGAGGAACGCCCCGGCCAGCCGGATCCGCGCAATGCCACCCACGTGCTGACCACCCTGGCCGAAGCCGCCGACGGCTGCATGAGCGGCCGCTACGAAGCCGTGGTCACCGCGCCGCTGCAGAAGGCCTCGATCAACGACGCCGGCATCCGCTTCAGCGGCCACACCGAATTCTTCGCCGAGCGCAGCCGCAGCGACGTGGTGATGATGCTGGCCAGCCCGGAACTGCGCGTGGCGCTGGCCACCACGCACCTGCCGCTGGCCGCGGTGTCCGCCGCGATCACCGCCGCAGGCCTGACCCGCACGCTGCGCATCGTGCACGCGGAGCTGCGCGACAAGTTCGGCTTCACCGCGCCGCGCATCGCGGTGCTGGGCCTGAATCCGCATGCCGGCGAGGCCGGGCACCTGGGCCGCGAGGAGCTCGACACGATCGCGCCGGTGATGGAAGCGCTGCGCACCGAAGGCATGCAGCTGCTCGGCCCGCTGCCGGCCGACACCGCCTTCGTACCCGCGCAGCGCGCCGGCTACGACGCGGTGGTGGCGATGTACCACGACCAGGCGCTGCCGGTGCTCAAGAGCGAAGCCTTCGACCGCACCGTCAATCTCACGCTCGGCCTGCCCTTTATCCGCACCTCGGTGGACCACGGCACGGCGCTGGACCTGGCCGGCAGCGGCCGCGCCGATCCGTCCAGCCTGATCGCCGCCGCGCGCATGGCGCTCGACCTGTCCGCCCGCCGCGCCGCACGCGGCTGAGCCCGCTTTCCGGAATGCCATGAACGCCCGCCCCAAGAAAAGCTTCGGCCAACACTTCCTCCACGAGAAGCGCTACATCGAGCGCATCGTCAGCTCGATCGCGCCCAGGCCTGCGGACGTGGTGGTAGAGATCGGCCCCGGCGAGGGCGCGCTCACCCTGCCCCTGCTGGCCGCGGCCGGCAAGCTCACCGCGATCGAGCTGGACACCGACCTGATCCCCGGCCTGCAGGCACGCGCGGATGCGGTGGGCGAGCTGCGCATCGTGCACTCCGACGTGCTGAAGGTGGATTTCACCGCGCTGGCGCGCGAGCTCGGCGTGGAGCGCGTGCGCATCGCGGGCAACCTGCCGTACTACATCTCCAGCCCCATCCTGTTCCATTGCGTGGACCACGCCGCGGCGATCCAGGACATGCACTTCATGCTGCAGAAGGAAGTGGTCGACCGCATGGCGGCCGAGCCCGGCAGCAAGGTGTATGGACGTCTATCCGTGATGCTGCAGCTGGCCTGCCGGGTGGAGCCGCTGTTCACCGTACCGCCCGGCGCGTTCCGCCCGCCGCCGAAGGTGGACTCGGCCGTGGTGCGCGTGGTGCCGCTGCCGCCGGAACAGCGCCACGACGCGGATCCCGAGCGCGTCTACGCCATCGTCAAGGCCGCCTTCGCGCAGCGGCGCAAGACCCTGAGCAACGGCCTGAAACAGTTGATGGACGCGGCCGCGATCGAAGCGGCAGGCATCGACCCCAAGGCGCGCGCCGAAACCCTGGCGCCGCTGGATTTCGTCCGGCTGGCCAAGGTGCCAACCGCGACGTGACAAGCGCGCCGCGGGCATGCCCGGTTCAGGCGTGCGCGGTCAGGCTTGCTCCATGCGTGTCGGCAAGCCTTACAATCCCGTCATGACCGAGAAAGCCTCCTACACGATCGACGTGCAGGTCGAAACACGCTTCGTCCCCGACCAATCCAAGCCCGGCGACAACCGCTATGTGTTCGCCTACACCGTCACGCTGCACAACGCCGGCGACGTGCCCGCGCGCCTGATCGCCCGCCACTGGGTGATCACCGATGCCAACGGCAAGGTGGAGGAAGTGCGCGGCGAGGGCGTGGTCGGCGAGCAGCCGTGGATGCGTCCCGGCGACGACTACGAATACACCTCCGGCGCGGTGCTGGAGACCGCGGTAGGCATCATGCAGGGCAGCTACCAGATGCTGGCCGACGACGGCACCCATTTCGAGGCACCGATCGCGCCGTTCACCCTGTCCATCCCGCGTACGCTGCACTGATGGCTACGTATGCGATCGGCGACGTGCAGGGCTGCCTCCCCGAACTGCAACGCCTGCTGGAAAAACTGCGCTTCGACCCGGCCGCCGACCGGCTGTGGTTCTGCGGCGACCTGGTCAACCGCGGCGGGCAGTCGCTGGAAACCCTGCGCCTCATCCACAGCCTGCGCGAGCAGGTGGTGCTCACCCTGGGCAACCACGACCTGAGCCTGCTGGCCATCGCGCAGCGGCGGCCGGAGGCGCAGTCCAAGGTCAATCCCGAGCTGCGCGAAGTGCTGTTCGCGGACGACGCGCCGGTGCTGTTCGAATGGATGCGCTCGCAGAAGCTGATGCACCACGACGAAGCCCTGGGCTGGACCATGGTGCACGCCGGCCTGGCGCCGATCTGGACCCTGCGCCAGGCGCTGCGCTCGGCGCAGGAAGTGGAGCGCGAGCTGTCCAGCCCGCGCCACGGCCGCATCCTGAAGAACCTGTTCGGCAACCGCCCGGCGGCCTGGACCAGCCGCCTGCAGGGCATCGAGCGCATGCGCGCCTCGATCAACACCTTCACGCGGATGCGCTACTGCGACATCCACGGCCGCATCGATTTCGAGAGCAAGGACATCCCCGGCACGCAGAAGCCGGGCATGTATCCGTGGTTCGAGGTGCCGGGCATGAAGCGGCGCGAGAGCCGCATCGTGTGCGGGCACTGGTCGGCGCTGGGCCGCTTCGCGGGCTTAGGTGTTTATGCCATCGACACCGGCTGCGTGTGGGGCGGCAAGCTCACCGCGCTGCGCCTGGACAGCGAGGAGCCGCAGTACATCACCGTGGATGCCGAACCGCACCGCAAGCGGGTGCCGGGCGAGGACTGAGCTCCAGCGCCGATGCGGAAAAGGAAAAAGGCGGCCGATGGCCGCCTTTTTCGTGCGCGATGCCGGCTGGCGTCAGCTCAGCTGGCCATGGCAATGCTTGAACTTCTTGCCCGAGCCGCAGGGGCAGGGATCGTTGCGGCCGACTTTCGGGCCTTCGTTGCCCGCGGCCACGGCGGCGCTGAGGCTGCCGGCGGCCACGGCTTCCGGATCGGCGCCCAGCGCACCGACCGGGGCGCCGCCGCCGGTGGCCTGCATCTGGCGCGACAGGCGCTCGGCCATGCGCTGCTGCTCGGCCTCCATCGCGGCGACTTCTTCCTCGCTGCGGATGCGGATGCGCGCCAGCATCTGGATCACTTCGGTCTTGATGCGGTCGAGCATGTTGGAGAACAGCTCGAACGACTCGCGCTTGAACTCCTGCTTGGGCTGCTTCTGCGCATAGCCGCGCAGATAGATGCCCTGGCGCAGGTAATCCATGCTGGCCAGGTGCTCCTTCCAGGCGTTGTCCAGCACGCTGAGCATGATGTGCTTCTCGAGCTGGCGCATGGTGTCGGCGCCGATCTGCTCTTCCTTGGCCTTGAACAGGTTCTCGACCGCCTCGCGCACGTGCTCGAGGATCATGCCGGCGTCGACGTCGTCCTGCTTCTCGACCCAGTGCTTCACGTCGAGCGGCAGGCCGAATTCGCTTTCCAGCTCGCGGTCCAGCGCGGGCAGGTCCCACTGGTCGTCGATGCTGTCGGCCGGCACGTGGCGGCGCACCACGCCGCTGACCACGTCGTCGCGGATGTCGGCGATGGTGTCGGCGATGCTGTCGGTTTCCAGCAGTTCGTCGCGCTGCGCATAGATGACCTTGCGCTGGTCGTTGGCGACGTCGTCGAATTCCAGCAGGTGCTTGCGGATGTCGAAGTTGTGCTGCTCGACCTTGCGCTGCGCCTTTTCGATCTGGCGGCTGACCATGCGGTCTTCCAGCGCCTCGTTTTCCTTCATGCCGAACATGCGCATCCAGCGGCCGACCCAGTCGCCGGCGAAGATGCGCAGGAGGTTGTCCTCCAGCGACAGGTAGAAGCGCGAAGAGCCCGGGTCGCCCTGGCGGCCCGAACGGCCGCGCAGCTGGTTGTCGATGCGGCGCGATTCGTGCCGCTCGGTGCCGACGATGTGCAGGCCGCCGGCTTCCAGCACCTGCTCGTGCTTCTTCTTCCACTCGGTCTTGATCTTGGCGCGTTCGGCGTCGGTGGCGGTTTCCGGCAGCGCGGCCAGGGCCGCCTCCAGGCTGCCGCCCAGCACGATGTCGGTACCGCGGCCGGCCATGTTGGTGGCGATGGTGACCGAACCCGGCGCACCGGCCTGGGCCACGATGTGCGCCTCGCGCTCGTGCTGCTTGGCGTTGAGCACTTCGTGCGGAATCCTGGCCTTGTTGAGCAGCTTGGACAAAAGCTCCGACACCTCGATCGAGGTGGTGCCCACCAGCACCGGCTGGCCGCGCTTGTGGCAGTCGGTGATGTCCTCGACCACGGCGTCGTACTTGGCCTGCTGGCCGAGGAAGACCATGTCGGCGTTGTCCTTGCGGATCATCGGCTTGTGGGTGGGGATGACCACCACTTCCAGGCCGTAGATCTGCTGGAACTCGTACGCTTCGGTGTCGGCCGTACCGGTCATGCCGGCCAGCTTCTTGTACATGCGGAACAGGTTCTGGAAGGTGATGGTCGCCAGCGTCTGGTTCTCGCGCTGGATCGGCACGCCTTCCTTCGCTTCCACTGCCTGGTGCAGGCCGTCGGACCAGCGGCGACCCACCAGGGTGCGGCCGGTGAATTCGTCGACGATCACCACCTCGCCGTCGCGGACGATGTAGTCCACGTCGCGGTGGTAGATGGCATTGGCGCGCAGTGCGGCATTCAGGTGATGCACCACGGCCAGGTTCTTGGAGTCGTACAGGCCGGTCTCGCTTTCGATCACGCCGGCGCGCTGCAGCAGTTCTTCTGCGTGCGACATGCCCTCTTCGGACAGGTGCACCTGCTTCTGCTTCTCGTCGACGAAGTAATCGCCCGGTGAGTCTTCCTTCTCCTGGCGGATCATCTTCGGCACGATCTTGTTCACCGCGATGTACAGCTGCGGGGAATCCTCGGCGGGGCCGGAGATGATCAGCGGGGTGCGCGCTTCGTCGATCAGGATCGAGTCAACCTCGTCGACGATGGCGTAGTGCAGGCCGCGCTGGTAGCGCTGGTCCTTGCTCGAGGCCATGTTGTCGCGCAGGTAGTCGAAGCCGAATTCGTTGTTGGTGCCGTAGGTGATGTCGGCGGCGTAGGCCTCGCCCTTGTCGGCGTGATTCATGCCGGGCCACACCACTCCCACGGTCAGGCCGAGGAAGTTGTACAGCTTGCCCATCTGGGCGGAGTCGCGGCGGGCCAGGTAGTCGTTCACCGTGACCACGTGCACGCCCTTGCCTTCCAGCGCATTGAGGTACACCGGCAGGGTGCCGACCAGGGTCTTGCCCTCGCCCGTGCGCATTTCGGCGATGCGGCCCGAATGCAGCACCATGCCGCCGATCATCTGCACGTCGTAATGGCGCATGCCGAGCACGCGCTTGGCGCCTTCGCGCACCACGGCGAAGGCTTCGGGCAGCAGCTTGTCCAGCGCTTCGCCGCCGGCGATGCGCTCCTTGAACTCGTCGGTCTTCGCGCGCAGCTGGGCGTCGCTCAACTTTTCGAACTCGGGCTCGAGCGCGTTGATGCGGGCGACAGACTTGGAAAGCTGCCGCAGCACGCGGTCGTTGCGGCTACCGAAAAGGCTGGTCAGGGCGCGATTGAGCATCGATCTTCCGGATCTGCATGAGTCGTAGACGCCCGCCGCCGGAGAAGGGGCGGGACGAAAGGGTTGATGATACTAGGGTCGCCGGGCGATCCCAAACGAACGCGGGCCGGGGCTTGCCCCAGCCGGTGGCCCGTATCGGCCGCAACCTCTTGCGGCAGACCCCGTCATCCTTCCCGGTGGAGTGTTTGGCGGCGCTGGAGGGGTGTTTCAAGAGGCCCCGGCGCGCGGGGCCCTGGGCTTCCGCGAGATCAGCGATGGTTGCGCACGTAGGCGAGCGGATTGACCACGTTGCCCTTGTACCAGACCTCGAAATGCACGTGCGATCCGGTGGAACGGCCGGTGGAGCCGGCCTTGGCGATCACGTCGCCCACGTGCACGCGCTGGCCCGGACGCACGATCAGCGAGCTGTTGTGCGCGTAGCGGGTCATGTAGCCGTTGCCGTGGTCGATCTCGATCACGTCGCCGTAGCCGCTGCGCAACCCCGCGAAGGTGACCATGCCTTCGGCCACCGCATGCACCGGCGTGCCGGTGGGGGCGGAGATGTCCAGGCCCGTGTGGTAGGCCGCGTGTCCGCTGAACGGATCGGGGCGGCCGCCGAAATACGAGGAGATATAGCCTTCGACCGGCATGCCGGTGGGCTTGAGATTGGATTCGATCTTGGCGTCGAGCAGCAGGCTCTGCAGCGCGTAGAGCTGGGCCTGCTGGCTGTCGAAGCGGCTGGCCAGCTGGTCGATGCCGGCATCCAGCGCCTGCGGCAGCGCGTAGGCGCTGTCGTTGACGTCCTCGACGCCGCCGACCGGGGGCTGTTCGTCGAAATTGAATTCGGTGCTGTCGAGCTTGCCCATCTGCGCCAGGCGCTCGCCCAGGGCGTTGAGGCGGGTGGACTGCGCCTGCAGCTGGCCGAGCTTGGCGGCGAGCGCATCGATGTCGCGCTGCGCGTCCTTGCGGACGTCGCCCAGCTGCACGTTCTGCTTGGACACCTGCTGATGGAGCTGGCTGATTTCGGCCAGCGCGCGGTCGCGCGGACTGGCTACCGCAAGGGCCACGGTGGCGCCGAGCGCCGCACAGGCCAGCACCGCCGCGACTGCCGTTGCGATCAGCCGATAGCGCAGGCGCCGGTCGGCCAGATCGAGGGTTTTCGGCACCCGCTTGGTGCGTGACACGAGTATGATTTGCATGTTTTTCCACGTCGAAGATGTCGGCACCCATGCAGCGCGACGTTCCCTACGCTCCCCGCCGCACCGGCTCAGGACTGAAATCCCTTACCGAATGTGGCCCCTTCGCCAAGCTGGCCCGCAAGGCCAGTGAGCTGGAGGCGTTGGATCGTGCACTGCGCCAGACGCTGCCGTCACCGCTCCGCGAGCAGGTGAGATTCGCCAACCTGCGCGACGGCCGTCTTGTGTTCCTGGCTCCTACGCCGGCGCTGGCTTCGAGGCTTCGTCTTATGCAGACGCAAATCCTCGCTGCCGCGCATGCCATCGGCGTGCGCGCCGGATACCTCACCGTGAAAGTGGCCCCCCTACCACCGGCTGAAACCTTGCCGGATCGGTCAAAACCGCTTTCGCCTGCTGCCGCAGACCACTTGAGGGCCGCGGCGATCTCTCAGACAGACAGCGAATTGCAGCGTCTGTTCCTCGAGCTGGCGTCCATCGCCGAAACTGCTGATTCCCGCAAACCGAAGGGCTGAGTTCGACTCGCCGCCCGGTTCAGACAAGACATCCTGCGATCGCCAGCGGCCGGTTCGCCCGCATTGCCCGATCGGCAGTGGCGGGTTTATAGCATGGCTCCACGGTCACGTAAGACGTTGACATCCCGAATACGTGAGTCGTGCCAGGACGAAGGGGCGAGGTATATCACAAAACAAACGGCCGCGTCCCGGAGGACGCGGCCGTTCAGTTTGTTCAGCTTCGCCCGGAGGCGAATGCTTCAGATCGCCTGGGCGGGATGCGCGTAGGAGATCGGAGCCGTGGCGGGATCGTCCTGGTAGACGACCTCTTCCCACGCGGTGGCGTCGGCCATCAGCGTGCGCAGCAGCTTGTTGTTGAGCTCATGGCCGGACTTGTGCGCGTAGTAGGCGCCGATCAGGCTGTGGCCCAGCAGATACAGGTCGCCGATGGCGTCCAGGATCTTGTGCTTGACGAATTCGTCCTCGTAGCGGAGGCCGTCTTCGTTGAGCACGCGGTAGTCGTCCAGCACCACGGCGTTGTCCATCGAACCGCCGAGCGCCAGGTTGTGTTCGCGCAGCATCTCGATGTCGCGCATGAAGCCGAAGGTGCGCGCGCGGCTCACTTCCTTCACGAACGAAGTGGTGGAGAAATCGATCTCCGCCTTGGAAGTGCGCTTGCTGATGATCGGGTGGTTGAACTCGATCGAGAAGCCGACCTTGAAGCCTTCGAACGGCTCGAAGCTGGCCCACTTGTCGCCGTCCTGCACCTTGATCGGCTTCTTGATGCGGATGAAGCGCTTGGCGACGTTCTGCTCTTCGATGCCCGCCGACTGCAGCAGGAACACGAAGGGACCGGCGCTGCCGTCCATGATCGGCACTTCCGGCGCCGACAGATCGACGTAAGCGTTGTCGATGCCGAGGCCGGCCATCGCCGAGAGCAGATGCTCCACGGTGGAGACGCGCACGTCGCCGTTGACCAGGGTGGTCGACAGGCGGGTGTCGCCGACGTTGTCGGGACGGGCGGGAATTTCCACCGGCGGATTGAGATCCGTGCGGCGGAAAACGATGCCGGTGTTCGGCGCGGCGGGGCGGAGCGTCATGTAGACCTTGTCGCCGGTATGCAGACCGACGCCGGTGGCCCGGATGATGTTCTTGAGCGTACGCTGCTTGATCATTTTTTTGGTACCTGCAAGGGGCAGCAGCCAACAGGAGACGGATGCTAACACAGTCTTAACCACTGAAAATAGCAAACCGGCCCGTACAGTCTGTTCACGCTTTCATGCCATTTTCATCCTTGTGAAAAGCAGAAGGCGGTCCAGGCGGCGAAATACCTCAATTCCGTCAGCTAGTTAGGGTCGACACGACGCCCGCACCGGGACGGGAAATCCGGTGGCGGGCGTCGGACCGGCCGGGGCGGAAATACCCCGGTCAAGTCGTGCGTCATCCCGGACGCACAGTCTTGTCATGTTCCTCCAGGAGCACGCAGACCGGCGTCAGCACACTCCCCCGCCCCTGGGCGGGAGAACGCACAAGCGACCAACTTTGCAGCAGCCGCCAGGCACGTAATGTGACTGACAAGTCAATCTGACGTTTGTTCACTCCTTTTTGAACATTTTTTTTCTATTGACCGAACTCAATCCGCCTGGCGGCGCAGGAAGGCCGGGATGTCCAGGTAGTCGAAGCTCGGGTCGGCGCCCTTGGCCGGGGCAGCGTCGCTGCGGCTGGCCACGACGTCGGGCTGGGCGTAGTCCACCACTTCGTTGCCGGTGCCGGTGCGCAGCACCACCGGGCGCGGACGCTGGCGCATCTCCACCTGCTGGGTCACCTGCGGACGCTGCGGCTGGCGCACGGCCGCGGCGCGGTTCAGGCCCGTGGCCACCACGGTGACGCGGACGTCGTCCTGCATTTCCGGGTCGAGCGAGGTGCCGATCACCACGGTGGCGTCTTCGCTGGCGAAGTCGTGGATCACGCGGCCGATCTCGTCGAACTCCCGCATGGTCAGGTTCGGACCGGCGGTGACGTTGACCAGGATGCCGCAGGCGCCATTGAGGTTGACGTCTTCCAGCAGCGGGTTGTTGATGGCGGCCTCGGCGGCGGCCTGCGCGCGGTCGTCGCCGCGGGCGGTGCCCGAGCCCATCATCGCCATGCCCATTTCGGACATCACGGTGCGCACGTCGGCGAAGTCGACGTTGATCAGGCCCGGGGCCGTGATCAGGTCGGCGATGCCCTGCACCGCGCCCAGCAGCACGTCGTTGGCGGCCTTGAAGGCGTTCAGCAGGGTGACTTCGCGGCCGAGCACCGACAGCAGCTTCTCGTTCGGCACGGTGATCAGCGAGTCGACGTGCTGCGACAGGTCCTCGATGCCCTTCATCGCCACCTGCATGCGGCGGCGGCCTTCGAAGGGAAACGGCTTGGTGACCACGGCCACGGTCAGGATGCCCTTTTCCTTGGCCAGCTGGGCAACGACCGGCGCCGCGCCGGTGCCGGTGCCGCCGCCCATGCCGGCGGTGATGAAGACCATGTCCGCGCCCTCGAGCATTTCCTCGATGCGCTCGCGGTCTTCCAGGGCGGCCTGGCGGCCCACTTCGGGGTTGGCGCCTGCGCCCAGGCCCTTGGTGACGTTGGCGCCGAGCTGCAGGTGGGTACGCGAACCGCAAGTCTTCATCGCCTGCGAATCGGTGTTCGCCACGACGAATTCGACGCCTTCGATGTTGGCGCCCAGCATGTGGGCCACGGCGTTGCCGCCGCCACCGCCCACGCCGATGACCTTGATGACTGCGTTCGGTGCGAGTTTTTCGACCAGTTCAAACATTTCCCGTCCTCCGTAGAGCTTTCGTTGTCGTTGTAACCCGCGGGTTCCGCTCCTTGCGGTCTCGCGAGTGGTGGGCGACTTCCCGTCGCCCGCGGCTGCGCGTCCTGCGCCGCCGATATCGCTTCGAGCTGCCGGGCCTTGCGGCCCGCCGGCTCAGAAATTCTTCGCCAGCCAGCCGCGCAGGCGATCGACCAGCCCGCCCACGCTGCCGCCGGAGGAACCGCCCGCGCGCATGCCGCCGGCGCGCGCGCCGTGCAGCAGCAGGCCCACGCCGGTGGAATGCAGCGGGTTGGTGACCACTTCGCCCAGGCCGCTGACGTGCTGCGGCACGCCGATGCGCACCATCTTGTGGAAGATCTCCTCGGCCAGCTCCAGCGCGCCTTCCATGCGCGAGGCGCCGCCGGTCAGCACCACGCCGGCCGCCACCAGGCTTTCGTAGCCGGAGCGGCGCAGCTCGTCCTGCACCATCTCGAAGATTTCCTCGTAGCGCGCCTGCACGCTCTGCGCGAGCGACTGGCGGGCCAGGCGGCGCGGCGGGCGGTCGCCCACGCTGGGCACCTGGATGGTTTCCTCGGCGTGCGCCAGCTGGGCCAGCGCGCAGGCGTACTTGATCTTGATCTCTTCGGCATGCGCGGTCGGCGTATGCACGCCGTAGGCGATGTCGTTGGTGACCTGGTCGCCGCCCACCGGCAGCGACTTGGTGTAGCGGATCGAGCCCTGTGTATAGATGGCGATGTCGGTGGTGCCCGCGCCGATGTCGACCAGGCACACGCCCAGCTCGCGCTCGTCGTCGGTCAGCACCGACTTGGCGCTGGCCACCGAGGAAGGCACCAGCTCGTCCACGCTCAGGCCGCAGCGCTGGATGCACTTGCTGATGTTCTGCACCGCCGCGGCCGCGCCGGTCACCAGGTGCACGCTCGCCTCCAGGCGCACGCCGCTCATGCCCACCGGCGAGCGGATGCCGTCCTGGCCGTCGATGCGGTACTCCTGCGACTCCTTGTAGAGCACCTTGCGGTCGGCCGGGATCGCCACCGCGCTGGCGGCTTCCAGCACCTGTTCCAGGTCGCCGGGGGTCACTTCGCGGTCGCGGATGGCGGCGGTGCCGTGCGAGTTCTTGGTTTCCAGGTGGCTGCCGGAGATCGAGGCGTAGACCGAGCGGATATCGCAGCCGGCCATCAGCTCGGCCTCTTCCACCGCGCGCTGGATCGAGTGCACGGTCGATTCGATATCCACCACCGAGCCGCGCTTGAGCCCGCGCGACACATGCGTGCCGATGCCGATCACTTCGATCGGCTCGCCCGGCTCGTACTCGCCCACGATCGCCACCACTTTCGAGGTGCCGATGTCGAGGCCGACGACCAGTTGCTTGTCGTTGCGGGTTTTCATGTGCTGGGCGTGCCTTTGGTGGTGACGGCGGCCGGTACTTGCGTCTGCGGCCAGCGCACGGCGAATCCGTTGGTATAGCGAAGGTCTGCGTAGGCGAAGCCGTCGGGACGGTTCGCCATCAATTGGGGGTAGACGTCGAGGAAGCGGCGCAGCCGGCGGCCGGCCTGGTCGCGGTCGCCGAGCACGATCTGCGCGCCGCTGGAGGTGCCGAGGCTCCAGCTGCCGCGCTCGGTCAGCGACACGCCGGTGATCTTCAGATGCGTGCTGCCGAACGCCTTCTGCGTCTCGGCATAGAAGCTCACCACCTCGGCCAGGCGCGCATCGGGGCCGCGCAGCTGCGGCAGGCTGTCGAAGCCGTCGGCGCCGGGCGCGTCGAACACCAGGCCCTGGCGGCTGATCAGCTGCTTGTCGTTCCAGCGCGCGAACGGCTGGCGCTCGTAGATGCGCAGGATCAGGGTGTCCGGCCAGCGCTTGCGCGCCTCCACCGATTCCACCCACGGCAGCGCGGCCACGGCCTTCTGCACCGCGTCGAGGTCCAGCGCGAAGAAGCCCTTGCCCAGGCGCGGCAGCACGGTGGCGCGGATGGCGTCCGCGCTCACGTGCTTGAACTCGGCCTGCACCGTCAGCTGGGTCACCGGCCAGCGATTGGCCGCGAACCATCCGCGCAGCACGCCGACGATCGGCAGCGCCACGAGCGCGATGGCCAGACACCAGGCAACGAGGCGAATCGCTCCCCTCACACGCCCTCCCGGAAGCTCGTTTCCAGCACGCGCCAGCACAGCGTCTCGTAGTCGATGCCGACCACCTTGGCCGCCTTGGGCACCAGCGAATGCGAAGTCATGCCGGGGGCGGTGTTCACCTCCAGCAGCCAGTTGCGGCCGTCGCGGTCGCGCATCACGTCGACGCGGCCCCAGCCGCCGCAGGCCAGTGCGTCGAACGCACGCAGCGCCAGCGCCTGCATCTCGCGCTCGGCCTCGCCTTCCAGGCCGGGGCAGATGTACTGCGTGTCCTCGGCGATGTACTTGGCGTTGTAGTCGTAGTACTCGCCCTTGGGCACGATCTTGATCGTCGGCAGCACGTCGCGACCGAGAATGCCCACCGTGAACTCGCCGCCTTCGATCAGCGTTTCCATCAGCATGTCGCCGGGATAGCGCTGCGCCAGTTCCACCGCGGCGTCCAGATCTTTTTCCTCGAACACGCGGGTGACGCCCACGCTGGAGCCTTCCCAGGCCGGCTTCACGATCAGCGGGAAGCCGATCTCGCGCGCCGCGGCATGCACGTCGGCGCCGCGCGGCAGTGCCTTGAAGCGCGGCGTCGGCAGGCCCAGCGCCTGCCACACCAGCTTGGCGCGGATCTTGTCCAGCGACAGCGCGGAACCGAGCACGCCGGAACCGGTGAACGGAATGCGCAGCGACTGCAGCGCGCCCTGCAGCTCGCCGTTCTCGCCGCCGCCGCCGTGCAGGATGTTGAACACGCGCGCGAAGTGGCCGGCGCGCGCCGCATCGAGCAGCGCGGGGATGCCGTCGATCGCCTCGGCGTCGACGCCGCGCGCGCGCAGCGCCTTCAGCACGCCGTCGCCGGAGTTGAGCGAGACCTCGCGCTCGGCCGAGCTGCCGCCCATCACCACGGCGACGCGGCCGAACTGCGCGGGGTCCCTGACCGTCTTCGACTCGTCCTTCTTCTGCGCCGTCACTTCTTGCTCCTCAGGTTGCCGGCCGCAGCCAGCTCCACCGCCGCCGCGCCGATATCGCCGGCGCCGAGCAGCAGCAACAGGTCGCCGTCGCGCAGCAGCGCCGGCAGGGTCTCTTTCAGTTCGCGCGGATGCTCGACCAGCACCGGATCGACCTTGCCGCGCGCGCGCACCGCGCGCGCCAGGGCGCGGCCGTCGGCGCCGGCGATCGGTGCTTCGCCGGCCGGGTAGACGTCGGTCAGCACCAGCACGTCGACGTCGCTCAGCACATTGGCGAAGTCGTCCAGCAGGTCGCGCGTGCGGCTGTAGCGGTGCGGCTGGAACGCCGCCACCAGGCGGCGTTCCGGCCAGCCGCCGCGTACGGCGGAGAACACCGCGGCCAGCTCGCGCGGATGGTGGCCGTAATCGTCGACCAGCAGCGCCGTGCCCTTGTCCAGCGCGATCTCGCCGCGGCGGTGGAAACGGCGGCCCACGCCTTCGAACTGCTCCAGCGCGCGCGCGATCGAGCCGGCTTCCACACCAAGCTGCCAGCCGATGGTGGCGGCGGCCAGCGCGTTGAGCACGTTGTGGCGGCCCGGCAGGTTGAGCTTCACGTGCAGCGCTTCGTTGCGGCCGGGCAGCCACAGGTCGAAGTGCATCTCGAAACCGTGCTGGGTGAGATTGCTGGCGCGCACGTCGGCGTCGGGCGAGTCGATGCCGTAGGTCATCACGCGGCGCGTGGTGCGCCTGGCCAGCGCGGCCACTTCCGGATCGTCCACGCACAGTACGGCCAGGCCGTAGAACGGCAGGCGGTGCAGGAAATCGTCGAAGGCCTTCTTCACCAGCGCGAAGTCGCCCTGGTAGTTCTCCAGATGATCGGCGTCGATATTGGTGATCGCCGCCACCACCGGCGACAGCATCAGGAAGGAGCCGTCCGACTCGTCGGCTTCCGCCACGATGTACTGGCCGGTGCCCAGGCGCGCATTCGCGCCGGCCGCGTTGAGCTGGCCGCCGATCACGAAGGTCGGGTCGTAGTTGGCTTCGGCCAGCACGCTGGCGGTGAGGCTGGTGGTGGTGGTCTTGCCGTGCGTGCCGGCGATCGCCACGCCGCGGCGGAAGCGCATCAGCTCGCCCAGCATCTCCGCGCGCGGCACCAGCGGGATGCGCGCCGCGCGGGCGGCGACCAGCTCGGGGTTGTCCTGGCGGATCGCGCTGGAAGTAACCACCACGTCGGCATCACCGATGTGCTCGGCGGCGTGGCCGACGTGCACCACGATGCCCAGCGCGGCCAGGCGCTGCGCGGTCGGCGAGTTCGACTTGTCGGAACCGGACACCTGGTAGCCGAGGTTGTGCAGCACTTCGGCGATGCCGCTCATGCCCACGCCGCCGATGCCGATGAAATGCACGCGGCGGAAGGTGGTCATCAGGTCTTCGTGGGCCAGCAGGCGGCGGGGCGTCATGCGCGCACCTCCAGGCAGGCGCGCGCGATCGCCGCGGCGGCATCGGGCTTGGCCAGGGAGCGCGCGGCGGCGGCCATGGCCACGGTGCGCGCGCGATCGTTCAACAGCGCATCCAGGCGCTGGGCAAACTGCTGTACGTCCAAATCTCGTTCCTGTACGACTTCGGCGGCGCCAGCGGCCACCAGGGCCTCGGCGTTGCGGGTCTGGTGGTCGTCCACCGCATGAGGGAAAGGCACCAGCACGGCGCCGAGGCCGGCGGCGGTGAGCTCGGCCACGGTCAGCGCGCCCGCGCGGCACACGGCCAGGTCGGCCCAGGCGTAGGCGCCGGCCATGTCTTCGATGAACGGCACGATCTGCGCGTCGACGACGGCCTTGGCATAGGCCTCGCGCGCTTCGTCGATGCCGCGGTTGCCGCACTGGTGCAGCACCTCGGGGCGGGCCGCCAGCGGCAGCTGCGCCAGCGCCTGCGGCAGCGCCAGGTTCAGGGCGCGCGCACCGAGGCTGCCGCCGAGCACCAGCAGGCGCGGCCTGCCGTCGCGGCCGGCCATGCGCGCCTCCGGGGCCTGCAGCGCCGCGATGGTGGCGCGCACCGGATTGCCCACCCACTCCGCGCCCGGCAGCGTGCCGCTGAAACCCACCAGCACACGTGCCGCGTGCGTGGCGAGCTTGCGGTTGGTGAAGCCGGCCACGCCGTTCTGTTCGTGCACCAGCAGCGGCTTGCGCAGCAGCCACGCGGCGATGCCGCCGGGGCCGGCCACATAGCCGCCCATCGACAGCACGCTGCGCGGCTTCACCGCACCGACCACGCGCAGCGAGGCGAGCAGCGCGCGCGCCAGCATCAGCGGCGCCAGCACGCGGGTCTTCAGGCCCTTGCCGCGCAGGCCGCCCACCGGCACGGTGCGCAGCGGCACGCCGTGCGCCGGCACCACCTTGGTTTCCATGCCGCCGTCCGCGCCCAGCCACACCACCGGCACGCCCTGCGCGCGCAGCGTCTCGGCCACGGCCAGGCCGGGGAAGATATGGCCGCCGGTGCCGCCGGCCATGATCAGCACGGGTGCGTTGCCCGCGCTCATGCGGTCACCGCCTCGCGCGCCGTGGCCGTGCTGGCGTCGGCCACCGCCAGCGCCGGCACGCGCGTAGCCATCTGGCGCGCGTCGATCGCGCGGTTGATCTCGTAGGTGGCGCGCAGCAGCACGCCGGCCATGGCGCAGGTCAGCACCATCGACGAGCCGCCGTAGCTGATCAGCGGCAGGGTCAGGCCCTTGGTCGGCAGCGCGCCGAGATTCACGCCGATCGACACCATGGTCTGCAGACCGATCATCAGCGAGATGCCGAAGGCCACGTAGCCGGCGAAGCGCTGGCCCAGCTCCACGCCCTTCAGGCCCAGGTACAGGCCGCGGCCGACGGCCAGCGCGAACAGGCTCATCACGCCGAGGATGCCGGCCAGGCCCAGCTCCTCGGAGATCACCGCGAAGATGAAGTCGGTATGCGCTTCCGGCAGGTAGGAGAGTTTCAGCACACTCGAACCCAGGCCCACCCCGGTCCATTCGCCGCGGCCGATCGCCATCAGCGACTGGGTCAGCTGGAAGCCGTCGTTGAACGGGTCCTTCCACGGATCCATGAACGAGGTGAGGCGCTTCATGCGATAGCTTTCGCTGGTCGCCGCGATCGCCAGCAGCGGCATCAGCGGCAGGCCCATGCCGAACAGGAAGATCGGCCGCGCGCCACCCAGCCACACCATGGCGATGGTCACCGAGATCACCAGCATGGCCGAGCCGAAGTCCGGCTGCAGCAGCAGCAGCACGACCATCAGGCCGGCCACCATGATGGGCTTGAGCAGGCCGAGGAAGCGCGTTTCCACGCTTTCGCGGTGGCGCACCAGGTAGCTGGCGATATAGACCACCAGGATCAGCTTCACCGCTTCCACCGGCTGGAAGCTGGTGACGATCAGATTGAGCCAGCGCCGCGCGCCGTTCAGGCGCATGCCCAGGAACGGCAGGAACACCGCCAGCAGCAGGATGAAGGCCAGCAGCAGCAGCAGGAAGCTGTGCTTCTCCAGCACCTTCAGCTCGGTGCGCATGGCCGCGCCGGCCAGCACCATGCCCAGCCCCAGGAACATCAGATGCTTCTTGAGGAAATAGAACGCACCCAGGTGCTGGCTGTCCGCCACCGCGATCGAGCTGGAGGTGATCATCACCAGCCCGACGCAGGCCAGGCCGACGAGCGCGATCAGCAGCGGCAGATCGAAGCTGCCCTGCGGACCTTGCCGGCGTTTGGCCTGGGTGGCGTCGAATAGCATCAGCGCACCTTCAACGTGGCGAGGCCGATCAGCACCAGCACGACGCTGATGATCCAGAAGCGCACGATCACCCGCGGCTCGGGCCAGCCCTTCAATTCGAAATGGTGATGGATCGGCGCCATGCGGAAGATGCGCTTGCCGGTGAGCTTGAAGCTCGCCACCTGCAGCATCACCGACACGGTCTCCATCACGAACACGCCGCCCATGATCAGCAGCACGATCTCCTGGCGCACGATCACTGCGATCGCCGCCAGCGCCGCGCCGATGGCCAGCGCGCCGACGTCGCCCATGAAGACCTGGGCGGGATAGGTGTTGAACCAGAGGAAGCCCAGGCCCGCGCCGGACAGCGCGCCGCAGATGATGGCCAGCTCGCCGGCTCCGGGAATCGAGGGAATGCCCAGGTATTCGGAGAACACGCGGTTGCCCGCAAGGTAAGCGAACACGCCGAGCGCACCCGACACCAGCACGGTGGGCATGATCGCCAGGCCGTCCAGGCCGTCGGTGAGGTTCACCGCGTTGGAGAAGCCCACGATCATGAAATAGGTCAGCACCACGAAGAACAGGCCCAGCGGCACAGCCACCTGCTTGAACAGCGGCACGAACAGCGCGGTCTCGGCCACTTCCTTGATGCACACCGGCGCGGCATTGGCCGGCGGCTCGAGGGTGAGGCGGCTGTCCAGCGCGGTGGCGGTGGTCTCCACGTGCTGCACCACCGCCGGCACGGCCGGGCGCGCGCAGGGCGGCGGCGTGGTCGGCGCGGTGAAGTACAGGAACAGCGCGGCGATCAGGCCGAATACCGATTGCCAGAAATACTTCCAGCGCGAGGCCAGGCCGCGGCTGTCCTTCAGCACCAGCTTCTTGTAGTCGTCATAGAAGCCGATCACGCCGAAGCTGAGCAGCACGGCCAGCACCACCCAGACGTAGCGGTTGTGCAGATCCGCCCACAGCAAGGTGGCGATGGCCACCGCCAGCAGGATCATCACGCCGCCCATGGTCGGCGTGCCGGCCTTGGACAGATGCGTCTGCGGGCCGTCCTTGCGCACCACCTGCCCCGCTTTCAGCGCCGCCAGCTTGCGGATCAGCGCGGGGCCGAACAGCAGCGACATGGCCAGGGCGGTGAGCGCGGCCATGATGGTGCGGAAGGTGATGTACTGGAACAGATGCAGCGCCGTGAAGTGGCGGGCCATCCAGTCTGCGAGTTCAAGCAGCATCGGATGCGCCCTCCTTCGGTTGTGCATTGCGAAGCGCGGCCACCACCTGTTCCATGCCCGCCGAACGCGAGCCCTTGACCAGGCAGGTCACGCCGCCGTGTAGGTGTTGCTGCAGCGAAGCCACCAGCGCGGCCTTGTCCGCGTGGTGTTCGCCGTGGGCGCCGAACGCGGCCACGGTGGCGGCGCCGAGCGGGCCGACCGCGAACAGCCGCTGGATGCCGCGCTCGCGGGCGCGCGTGCCGATGCCGGCGTGCAGCGCCTTCGCGTCCGGGCCAAGTTCCGCCATGTCGCCGAGCACCAGCCAGCGCTCGCCGTCGGCCAGCGCCAGCGTGTCGATGGCCGCGCCGACCGAACCGGGGTTGGCGTTGTAGCTGTCGTCGATCAGGGTCCAGCCGCCCGGCATGCGCTCCAGCTTCAGGCGGCCGGCGACGCCGGGCACCTGCTCCAGGCCATCGACGATCGTGGCCAGCGGCACGTCCAGCGCCAGCGCCAGCGAAGCCGCCGCCAGCGCATTGGCGATGTTGTGGCGGCCGGCCAGCGGCAGGTTCACTTCGGCGTCGCCGGCCGGCGTGGCCAGCACGAAGCGCGAGCCGTCCACACGCTGCTCCAGGATCTCGGCCACCACCTCGGCCGGATGATCCAGGCCGAAGCGCAGCTGGCGGCGGCCGGTGGCCAGGCCTTCGAAGAACTTGGCGAAGGCGTCGTCGGCATTGATCACCGCCACGCCGTCGGCCGGCAGCGCCTGGTACAGCGCGCCCTTGGTCTCGGCCACACCTTCCACGCTGCCCATGCGCTCCAGGTGCGCCGGCGCCACCGTGTTGACGATGCCGATATCCGGCCGCGCGATGGCGGCGAGATAGGCGATGTCGCCCGGCTTGCCCGCGCCCATTTCCAGCACGGCGTATTCGGTGTCCTGCGGCATCGCCAGCAAGGTCAGCGGCAGGCCCAGCTCGTTGTTGTAGTTGCCGGCGTTGACGTGGGTGCGGCCGTGGCGCGACAGGATGGATGCCGTCAGCGTCTTCACCGTGGTCTTGCCGTTGGAGCCGGTGATGCCCACCACGCGCACATTGCTCTGCGCGCGCACCGCGCTGGCCAGGTCGCCCAGCGCCAGCTCCGTGTTGTTCACCACCACCTGGGCGATCGGCGCATCGACGCGGCGCTCCACCAGCGCGGCGACCGCGCCGGCGGCAGCGGCCTGCGCCAGGAAATCATGGCCGTCCACGCGCTCGCCCTTGATCGCGACGAACAGGTCACCCGCGCGCAGCTTGCGGGTATCGATGCCCACGCCCAGGACTTCCACGTCGGCACCGTGCAGGTGCCCGCGGGTCCACAGGGCGATGGCGGACAAACGCATCATGCGTGCAGCTCCAATGCAGCACGGGCGACTGCAAGATCGTCGAACGGGCGCTTGCCGTGCGCGCCCTCCTGATAGGTTTCGTGGCCCTTGCCGGCGATCAGCACCACGTCGCCGGACCG
Organism: Dyella marensis; assembly: GCF_049532885.1. Lineage (NCBI taxonomy): Bacteria > Pseudomonadati > Pseudomonadota > Gammaproteobacteria > Lysobacterales > Rhodanobacteraceae > Dyella > Dyella marensis. The sequence goes on along the minus strand of NZ_CP064029.1, from coordinate 760,148 downwards.
GGCCAGCTGCAGCGCTTCGGTAATCGCCAGCGCGCGGTTGCGCTGCACGCGCGCGGCGTCCGGATGCGCCAGCCCCGCCACGATCTGCGCCACGATGGCGTCGCCGTCTTCGCCGCGCGGGTTGTCGTCGGTGATGATCGCCACGTCGGCCAGCCGCTCGGCGATCGCACCCATCAGCGGACGCTTGCCGGCGTCGCGCTCGCCGCCGCAGCCGAACACGCAGATCAGCCGGCCTTCGCAGTGCGCGCGCACGGCGTGCAGCGACTGCTCCAGGGCGTCCGGCGTGTGCGCGTAGTCCACCACCACCAGCGGCAGGCCATGCTGGCCGCCGAGGCGGCTCATGCGGCCGTTGACCGGATGCAGCGCCGACACCGCCTCGACGATGCGCTCGAACGATTCGCCCAGCGCACCCAGCACCGCCACCACGGCGAGCAGGTTGTCGACGTTGAAGCGGCCGATCAGGTGCGTCTGCAGCGCACGCGAGCCCCACGGCGTGTGCAGGTCGAAACGCAGGCCTTCGGCCGAGGTCAGGATGTTGCTTGCGCGGATATCCGAAGCCAGGTCGCCGGCCGCGCTGATGCGCAGCTTGCGCACGTGCTCCGGCGTGCGGCCCAGCAGTTCGCGGCCGAAGGCGTCGTCCACATTGATCGCCGCATGGGTCAGCGTGGGCCAGGCGAACAGCTTGGCCTTGGCGTCGCCATAGGCCTGCATGCTGCCGTGGTAGTCCAGATGGTCGCGGGTGAGATTGGTGAACACCGCGGTGCCGAATTTCACCGCGCCGACGCGGCCCTGCTCCAGCGCATGCGAGGACACTTCCATCGCCACGTGCGTGGCGCCCTGCTCGCGGAACGAAGCCAGCAGCTCCTGCACGTGGATGGCGTCCGGCGTGGTGCGCTCGCCCTCCTCGACCCGGCCGTGCAGGCCGGCGCCGAGCGTGCCTATGGTGGCCGCGCTGTGGCCCAGGTGGTGCAGCGCCTGCGCGATCAGCTGCACGGTGGAAGTCTTGCCATTGGTGCCGGTGACGCCCACCACCTGCAGCGCTTCGGACGGACGGCCGTAGAAGCGCGCGGCGATCTCGCCCACCTGCGCGTGCAGGCGCTCGATCCAGAGCACCGGCACGCCGAGCGCGGGCGCCGCCGTGGCCGGCGCCTCGGCCAGTACCACGCGCGCGCCCTGCGCCACCGCGCCGGCGGCGAATTCGATGCCGTGGCCGCGCGTGCCGCGCAGCGCGAAGAAGGCCTCGCCCGCGCGCACGCGGCGCGAATCCAGCGCCAGGCCCGAAACGACGATATCGCCGGCACTTTGCGTGTCGGCGATACCGTGCAGCAACTGATCGAGGCGCTGGCTCATGGGGTCGCTCCCTCGACCGGCGCGTCCTCGACCAGCGGCGCGTCCGGCGGCTTGCTGCCGACCAGTCCGTTATTGCCCTGCACCGGACCGCCCACGTACCAGCGGCCGATGTTGTCGGGCGGCACATCGAGCAGGCGCAGCGCGCCGTCCATCACCTTGGCGAATACCGGCGCCGAGACCAGGCCGCCGTAGTAGCTGCCCTTCTTCGGATCGTCGATCACCACCACCGCGGCCATGCGCGGATTGCTGGCCGGCACGATGCCGGCGAAGGCGGCGCTGTAGTTGTTCTTGGCGTAGCCGCCGGCTTGCGCCTTGTGCGCCGTGCCGGTCTTGCCGGCTACCGCGTAGTTGGCGATCCACGCATACGGCGCGGCGGTGCCGCCCGGCTGGGTGGTGGATTCCAGCATGGTGACCAGCTTGCGCGCGATTTCCGGCGCGATGATCTGCCGGGTCTCGCCGGCGGCGCCCTTCACGAAGGAAGGCTCGTGCATCAGGCCGCCGTCGCCGATGGTGGCGTAGACGTTGGCCAGCTGCAGCGCGGTGACGTTGAGGCCGTAGCCGTAGGCCATGATGGCCTTTTCCAGCGGACGCCAGTCGCGGCCCACCTTGAGGTAGCCGGAAGCCTCGCCGGGAAAGCCGCTGTTGGTGCTGCTGCCGAGGCCGAAGGCGCGGTAGGTGTCGTAGAGCAGGCCGGTGTCCAGCGTCATCGCGATCTTGGCGGCGCCGATGTTGCTGGATTTCTGGATCACGCCGGTGGGCGACAACATGCCGTAGGCATGCGTGTCGCGGATGTCATGGGTCATGTAATAGAAATGACCGTTGCCGGTGTCCACCAGCGGGCCGTTCGGCGTGTATTTGCCGCTGGACAGGGCCGCGGCCATGACCACCGGCTTGATGGTGGAACCGGGTTCCACCACGTCGGTCATCGAGCGGTTGCGCCGCTGCGAGGCCGTGCTGCTGCGCAAGGCGTTGGGGTTGTAGGTGGGCAGGTTGACCATCGCCAGCACTTCGCCGGTGGTGATGTCGAGGATCACCATCGAGCCGGAATCGGCCTGCGACTGCTCCAGCGTGTTCTTCAGCTCGTTGTAGGCGAGGAACTGGATGCGGCGGTCGATGCTCAGCGTGAGGTTGCGGCCCGGCTGCGGCGCGCGCACCTGCTCCACGTCTTCCACGATGTGGCCCATGCGGTCGCGGATCACGCGCTTGGCGCCGGGCTTGCCGGCCAGCCAGTCGTCGAAGGCCAGTTCCAGGCCTTCCTGGCCGTGGTCGTCGATATTGGTGAAGCCCAGGATGTGCGAGGTCACTTCGCCCGACGGGTAGTAGCGGCGGTATTCGCGCTGGCCGTTGACGCCGGGGATGCCCAGGTCCAGCACGGCCTGCGCCGCGTCCGGGCGCATCTGGCGGCGCAGGTAGACGAACTCGCGCTCGGAGCGCTGCATCAGGTATTGCTTGAGCTCACCCGCATCCATGCCGATGGCCTTGGCCAGCTGCGGCAGGCGGTCCTCGCTTTCCAGCACTTCGGACGGGTTGGCCCAGATCGACATCACCGGCGTCGACACCGCCAGCGGCTCGCCGTTGCGGTCGAAGATGGTGCCGCGCGAAACCGCGATCGGCACTTCGCGCAGGAAGCGCGCGTCGCCCTGGCTCTGGTAGAACTCCTTGCGCACCACCTGCAGGTCGAACGCGCGCGCGACCAGGCCGAGCGAGGCCAGCGACAGGATCGCCACCACCGCGATCATGCGGCGGCGGGGACTGGGGCCATGCTGGCGGCGGCGGGCGGTGGGCTGGGTCGGGAAGCGGGGGCGCATGTTCATCGGCGCACCAGCTGGATGTCTTGCGGCTTGGGATTGACCATGCCCAGCTTCTGGCGCGCCTCGCTGTCCACGCGGCGCGGCTCGGCCCAGGTGGCCTGCTCCAGCTCCAGCTTGCCGTATTCGATATTGAGTTCGTCGCGCTGGTTCTGCAGGCGGCTGAGCTCGACGAACAAGGTGCGGCTCTCGTGGCGCGTCCACACCACGCCCACCGCGCTGGCCAGCGTGGCGCCGAGCAGGAGCAGCAGGAAGAGAGTGCCGATCACTTTCATGAGAGCTTCTCCGCCACGCGCAGCACCGCCGAGCGGGAGCGCGGATTGGCGGCCTGCTCGGCCTCGGACGGGAACTGCGCCTTGCCCACCGCGGCCAGGCGCGCGGGCGCGGCGGCGACGGGCGGGCCGCGGCGGCTGCCCTGCACGCGGCCGGAGTGGTCGCGGATGAAGAGCTTGACCGCGCGGTCTTCCAGCGAGTGGAAGCTGATGATCGACAGGCGGCCGCCGACGTTCAGGCGCTCCAGCGCCGAGGCCAGCCCCTGCCTGAGCGAGTCCAGCTCGCCGTTCACCTGGATGCGCAGCGCCTGGAAGCTGCGCGTGGCCGGATGCTTGCCGGGCTCCCGGCGGCCGATCACGCGCTCGATCAGCCCGGCCAGTTCGCCGGTGCGCGTCAGCGGATGCCCGGCGCGGTCTTCGACGATGGCGCGGGCGATCTTGCGGCTGAAGCGCTCCTCGCCGTAGACCCACAGCACGTCGGCGATCTCGCGCTCGTCGGCGCGGGCAAGGAAGTCGGCGGCGCTTTCGCCCTGGGTCGGGTCCATGCGCATGTCGAGCGGCGCGTCAGCCATGAAGCTGAAGCCGCGCGCGGCTTCGTCCAGCTGCGGCGAGGAGACGCCCAGATCCAGCAGCACGCCGTCGAGGCCGGCGGCGGTTTCGTCCCACTCGGCCAGGCTGGAGAAATTGGCGTGGCAGATCGACACGCGCGCGTCGGCGGCGAATTCGGCCTGGGCGGTGGCGATGGCGGCGGGGTCGCGGTCCATCAGCAGCAGGCGGCCGTCGGGGCCCAGGCGCGACAGCACGGCGCGGGCGTGACCGCCGCGTCCGAAGGTGCCATCCAGATAACGCCCGCCAGCCCGCACGGCGAGACCCTCCACTGCTTCACCCAGCATCACCGGGATGTGCCGCAACACTTGCTCGGCCATGCCGCACTCCCGCTCCCGTCCCATGTACTGCTGCGCTGCGCCGCCACCGTGTCCGGTTACAGGCGCAGGTCCGCCATTTCGTCAGTGATGTCGTCTTCGCCCAGGGTCTGGCGGATCTTGGCCAGGTGGGCCTGTTCGCTCCACAGCTCGAACTTGTTGCCCATGCCCAGCAGGACCGCTTTCTTCTCGATGCCCGCCGCCGCCCGCTGGCTCGCCGGCAGCAGGACGCGCGCGGCGGAATCCGGTTCGACGATGGCCGCGGCGCCCACCAGCTTCATCTGCATGTCGCGATGGGCCGCCTTGACCTTGGGCAGGGCGTTGACCTGGTCGCGCACCTGCTCCCACTCCGCGTACGGGAAAACCCACAGGCAGCCCGCGTCGAAGGGGTTGTAGGTGATCACCAGGCGATTCGCGCACGCGTCCGCCACCTGATCCCGATACGCGGTCGGGATGGCCAGGCGGCCCTTGTCGTCGACGGTGATGGCGGTTTCGCCCTGGAACACGGCCCGATAACTCCCACGAATTCCCACGATTTCACACGGGAACCCACGATAGTCTCGCCCCCTGAGACTGTCAAGGGAATTTTGCTTGTGAATCAATGAGAAAGGCGGAGGTGTGGCAGTAATTCCAGCCTTTTCTTAGGAAATACCCCGAGGTATTTGAATGGCTAGGAAATTTTGGAAAACTTGCGAACCATTTCGCAGTCCTGGAGGCGGGCGCACGAGCCTGCCGCATGAACCCGCGTTCATGCGGCCTGCCACTCCAGGAAATCCCACGCGAGATCCTTCCAGGCCACCGCCAAGGGGCCTGCGCGCGGGAGAAAAAAGAGGCGGAGTCGGCCTGTAAGCCGGGTTCTGTACGCCTTGCGGCGCGACAGTCATTCCTCTCGGCCTGGCGTCGCCGCCAGGCTCCAGCAACCTACCCGGGAACAACGCGGGCCGCGTTATCGTTCCCCTATTTGGTCTTGCTCCGAGTGGGGTTTGCCGTGCCACGCGGCGTTGGCCCCGCGCGCGGTGCGCTCTTACCGCACCGTTTCACCCTTACCACGCGCATCGAAGATGCCGTTCGGCGGTTTGCTCTCTGTTGCACTTTCCGTCGGCTCGCGCCGCCCAGGCGTTACCTGGCACTCTGCCCTGTGGAGCCCGGACTTTCCTCGATGCGCTTGCGCGTATCGCGACTGCCCGGCCGACTCCGCCAGCCATTGTAACCGCAGCGGCATCTCCGCGCTTCAGTCGCCGCCTTCATATAAAGCGCGGCGCGAGGCGCCGGTGATCGATGCGGCAAGCTTGGCGGCCCGCGTCGGCGGCATTTCCTCGCGCAGGATGGCGAAGACCCGGCGGCCTTCGGCCACGCGCGCGTCGGCATCGTCGCCGCGGCCATGCACCAGCAGCACGCATTCGCCGCGCTGCTGGTCCGGATCGGCCGCCACGCGCGCGGCCAGCGCAGCGAGCGGCTCGCCCAGCACGGTTTCGAACAGCTTGGTCAGTTCGCGCGCCAGCACCGCCTCGCGCGCTTCGCCGAACACGTCGCGCATATCGGCCAGGCTTTCGGCGACGCGGTGCGAGGACTCATAGAAGATAAGCGTGCGCCCTTCCCCTTCCAGCTCCTGCAGGCGCGCGCGGCGCGCGGCGGACTTCGGCGGCAGGAAGCCCTCGAACACGAAGCGGTCGCTGGGCAGCCCCGCCACCGACAAGGCGGCGATCGCGGCACAGGCGCCCGGCACCGGCGCGCAGCGGATGCCGGCGGCACGCGCGGCACGCACCAGGCGGAAGCCCGGATCGCTGACCAGCGGCGTGCCCGCATCGGAAATCAGCGCCACCGATTCGCCGCCCTGCAGCCTGCGCACCAGCGCATCCACCGCCTCGCGCTCGTTGTGCTCGTGCAGGGCCGTGAGCGGCGTGCCGATGTTGTGATGCATGAGCAGCGGCCGGCTGTGCCGGGTGTCTTCGCAAGCAATCACGGCGACGGAGCGCAGGGTCTCGATGGCGCGCGCGGAGATGTCGTCGCGATGACCGATCGGCGTGGCCACCACCCACAGACAACCGGGCTTAAGCTGAGACATGGGCGGCAGTTCCTCTGACATAAGCGGTCGGCACGATCGGCTATGATCGCCCAATTGTTCTTCGTGTCGACAGATCCAAGGACGTTTGCATGCGCCTGATTCGCGCCACAGGCCTCGGCCTGATGATCTCGCTGGCGCTCGCCGGCTGCGTGCCGCCGAGCGCGACGCGCACTCCCGCCGAAGTCTCCGCCGAGGAGAGCGCCGCCGCGATGGCGCGCGATGGCCGCTTCGACCAGGCCGCGCAGGCTTATCTCGCCCTGGCCGGCACCTCGTCCGGGGCCGCCGACCACTACCGCCTGCTGGCCGGCGAGGCCTACCGCCAGGAAGGCCGCCTGGAACAGGCCGCCGCCTTCCTGCCCACCATCAAGCGCGCGCGCCTGAGCGGCGACGAGCCGGTGCGGCTGGATCTGCTGCAGGCCGAGCTCGCGCTGAAGCAGAACAACCCGCAGCGCGCGCTGCAGCTCACCACCCAGCCCGGCGTCGCCGTGCCGGCCAACCTGCAGCTGCGCCAGCTGGAACTGCGCGCCAAGGCCATGGACGCCACTGGCGATGCCTGGGGCGCCGCGCGCAGCCGCGTGGAGATGGACGAGCGCCTGAGCGGCCTGGATCAGACGCAGAACCGCAAGCAGATCCTGGCCCAGCTGGCCAAGCTGGGCGTCGACCCGCTCAAGCAGCGCGCCGCCGCCATGCAGCAGGGCGACCGCATGCTGCCGTGGATCAACGAGGCGCTGAGCCAGCTCGGCGTGGCCGTGGCGCGCCCGCAGCCGACGCTGGAGCAGCAGGTCGGCACCATGATCCCCGGGCAGGACGCCAACGTGCGCGAGGGCTACAAGATGCCCGAGCGCGTGGCCCTGCTGCTGCCGGCCAGCGGCAGCTTCGCCGCGGCCGGCGCCACCATCCGCGAAGGCTTCTTCGCCGCTTATGCCGATGCCGCGCGCAACCGGGCGCCGCGTCCGCCGGTGAAGGTCTACGACAGCGGCGGCACGCCGGCCGGCGCGGTCAAGGCCTATCAGCAGGCGGTGGCCGACGGCGCCAAGCTGGTGGTGGGCCCGCTCACCCGCGGCGAGGTGTCGGCGCTGTTCGGCCAGGCCGAGCTGCCGGTGCAGCTGCTGGCGCTGAACCATCCCGACGACAAGAGCCTGCCGGCCGGCGGCGTCGCCGAATTCGGCCTGCTGCCGGAAACCGAGGGCGCGCAGGCGGCGGACCACATGGTCGAGCGCGGCCTGCTCACCGCCTATGTAGTGGTGACCGGCGAGGACTACGGCCAGCGCGCCGCCAATGCCTTCAAGGCGGAGCTCGAAGCGCGCGGCGGCAAGGTGACGCGCATGGCCACGCTCAACGGCAACGGGGTCAATTACGCCTCGCTGATCGCCGGGCTCAACGCGGCCGATGCGGGTTCCGATGCCGGCGTCTTCATCAGCATGCGTCCGCAACAGGCGCGCCTGCTGCTGCCCCAGCTGCGCCTGGCCCGCGTGAACCTGCCGGTGTTCGCCACCTCGCACGTGTATGCGGGCGTGGACGACGCGGGCGCCAACCACGACCTGGAAGGCGTCGAGTTCTGCGACGCGCCCTGGCTGTTCGACGCCCAGCCCGGCCTGCCCGACCACGCCGAGATCGCCGCGCAGCTGCCCAGCGCGCGCGGCCCCGCGGCGCGGCTGTTCGCCTTCGGCATGGATGCGTGGAACCTCATTCCTTATGTCGACTGGCTGCGCGAGCACGCCGGCAGCTACCTGCCCGGCGCCAGCGGCCAGCTCACCGCGGACCAGTTCGGGCGCGTGCGCCGCGTACTGGTGTGGGCGAAGTTCCAGGACGGCCTGGCGCATCCGCTCAGCGGCAGCCTGCAGATGGACAGCGCGCCCGCCCAGCCGCCCGCCCCCGCCGGCAGCACGGCGCCGCCGCCCGGCCAGGGCTGATCCGGCACCGATGCGCGCCGCCGGCGCGCTGTTCGAGCAACGCGCCTGCGCGGCCCTGCAAGGGGCCGGGCTGGCGCTGCTGGCGCGCAACTTCACCACGCGCCACGGCGAGCTCGATCTGGTGATGCGCCAGGGCGACACCGTGGTCTTCGTCGAAGTGCGCCACCGCGTGCGGGCCACGCATGGCGATGCGGCCAGCTCCATCACTGTGGCAAAACAGGCCAGGCTGATCAGCGCCGCCCGGCTATGGCTGGCCGCGCACCCGAAGCACGCACAGAGCCCCTGCCGCTTCGACGTGGTCTGCTACGACGGGCCGGCCGAAGCGGCGCGGATGTCGTGGTGGCGCGATGCCTTTCAGGTCAGTTGACCAGCCTTCAGGAATGGCCTGAAAAGCGCGCCGCAACAAGGCAGTTGTTAAGGCTGGACGTTTAGACGTCCAAATGCCCAAGCCACTGTTTTATGGCTGATTTACGACAATGTTTCAAACGCTAAGCAAAAGCTGTACCTACACACCGCGTTGCCAAATTTAGGCGCACTGCGTCACAATCCGCCCCTCGGGGTCTGGCCCCCGGAGATTAATGTGCGGTTTACTTGTAATAAGTGTGCTGGCCGCACATCCAACCGCCCGCATGCAAGGTTTAAGGACGGTCGCAAGAAGCCAGACTAGACAGGGAGTCTGAATGGAATCGATGCACATCACTTCGCGGGCGCTTGCGTCGCCCGCCATCGCCGTAGCGCGACAGGGGAAAACAACCGGCGGCTCGACCGCCTGCCTCCGCACCGGACCTTCGGGGACTCCGGCGCGTTCTCGCGCACCGACGCTTCTTCGCTTGCTCTGAATCTGACGCCGCCGGCCTGCGCCGGTGTCATCGGCATGCCCTGGTTTCAGGGTATTGCGGACCCTGCGGCGAACGATTCACGGCTCGATATCGGCTTTCCTTACAACTTGTGGGTACGACGTGAAAAAGGATTTCTTCAAACCGGCCCTGCTGGGCGCCTCGTTGCTCGCCACCCTGGCACTTTCCGGCTGCGGCACTACGCCGGCCAAGGACTTCGGCGGCTCCTGGAAACAGGTCAACCGCTTCCAGGACGCGCCCACCGAGATTCCGCTTGCCAAGAACTACACGTTCTACGCCTCGCCGATGGACGAGACGCTCAAGAACATGCTGACGCGCTGGTCGCGCGACACCGGCATGCAGTTGTCCTACCAGCTGCCCTCCGACTACACGCTCTACAAGCGCGTAAGCGACCTGCACACCACCGATATCCAGTCCGCCACGGCCGAGCTGTCGTCGATCTACGCCAGCCAGGGCGTGTCGGTGAGCGCGGACGAGCGCCAGATCCTGGTGCAGGCGGCGGGCGGTTCCGTCGGCGCGCCGGCGGATGCACCGAACAGCCCGGCGCCCAGCGCGCCGAGCGCGAAGTAATCACAGGGGATTAGTCGTGAATTCCGTTATGGGTTTCCGCCGATGCTGAAGCGCACATCGAGCAAGAAGATCGACGAGGCCGTCGCCAAGTCGGTCAATTTCGAGGTGACCGTCGCCGACCTCGCCAAGCGCAGCGAACGCCGCGCGTGGTGGGTGGCCGGTTCCTCCGTGGTGATGTCCCTGATCCTTGCCGGCGGCTATTTCTACATGCTGCCGCTGAAGGAAAAGATCCCCTACATGGTGATGGCCGACGCCTACACCGGCACCGCCACCGTGGCGCGCCTGACGGAGGACTTCACCAACCGCCAGATCAGCACCAGCGAAGCGATCAACCGCAGCAACGTGGCGCACTTCGTGCTGGCGCGCGAGTCCTTCGACGTCGCCACCATGACGCTGCGCGACTGGGGCACCGTGCTGGTGATGTCGGCGCCGGACGTGGCCGACGCCTTCCGCGTGCTGCATGCGGCCAATAACCCGACCAGCCCGTACAAGCTGTACGGCCGCGAGCGGGCGATCCGCGTGAAGATCCTCAGCATCGTGCTGATCGGCGGCGGCCAGGGCCAGACGCCCAAGGGCGCCACCGTGCGCTTCCAGCGCAGCATCTACAACAAGCAGTCCGGCACGCTGCAGCCGCTGGACAGCAAGATCGCCACCATCGAATTCGCCTACAAGGCGAACCTGAAGATGGACGACCAGTACCGCATCGAGAACCCGCTCGGCTTCCAGGTCACCAGCTACCGCGTCGACAACGACTACGCCACGGCTCCGCCGGAGGAAGTCCCGGTGCCGGCGGCCGCGCCCGACCCGAATGCCGAGCAGGCCGCCGCCGCGCCGGCAGGCGCCGCGCCGGCCGAAGGCACCATGACCGTGCAGCCGGGCGCCGCGCCCGACGACGGACTGCGCACCGCTCCCGTTCCGCAATCCCCGATTCCGGAACGCGAAGCCCCCAGGACCACGGCACCGGCGCCCGCCGCGCCGGCGCCCCGTAACACCGCGAATGGAGTCGGCCGTCGATGAACCGAACGAGGAAACTAGCCCTGGCTGGCGCCATCTGCATGGCCGCCATGGGCCTTGCGCCCCACGCTCACGCGCAGGTGGTGCAGCAGTACGAGTACCAGCCCGACCGCATCTACCAGGTGCGCACCGCGCTGGGCATCACCACGCAGATCGAGCTCAGCCCGAACGAGAAGATCCTGGACTACAGCACCGGCTTCGCCAACGGCTGGGAGCTGTCGCGCCGCGACAACGTGTTCTACCTGAAGCCCAAGAACGTCGACGTCGACACCAACCTGATGATCCGCACGGAGACGCATTCGTACATCTTCGAGCTGAAAGTCGTCGCCACCGACTGGAAGGCGCTGGACCAGGCCAAGCGCGCCGGCGTGCAGTACCGCATCAGCTTCACCTATCCGGGCGACACCGCGTTCGCGGACGAGGCGGTGAAGACCGCCGCCGTGCCGGAGCAGAGCACCGAACTGCACAAGGACCGTGTCTACAACTTCGACTACGACTACGCCACCCGCGGCGGCAAGAAGTCGCCCTGGCTGATTCCGGTGAACGTCTACGACGACGCGCACTTCACCTACATCAAGCTGCCGGACCTGGCGAAGTTCCCCACGGGCGACTTCCCGGTGGTGTACATGCGCGAACGTGAGCATGGCGAAGACTCGCTGGTGAACACCACCGTCGAGGGCAACACCATCATCGTGCACGGCACCTATCCCTACCTGGTCATCCGTCACGGCGACAACGTCGTAGGCCTGCGAAGGAACACCAAAAAGTGAGCTCGAACAATCCATACGAGGGCGGCCAGGGCGCGCCGCAGGACAATCCGCAAGGCAGCGGCGAGCCGTTGTCGAGCAATCCTTATCACACCAATTACCAGCAGCAGCAGTCCGTCCCCGACCTGGACGCCAACGCGCCGCAGCTGCGCTCCAACGACCTGAAGCGCATGAACCGCCGCGCGCTCGGCTTCATGGGCGGCATCCTGGCGCTGCTGGTAGTGCTCGCGTTCTGGCTGGTCAACGGCGCCACCTCGCGCCATGAGCAGCCGAAGAAGGCGAAGGAAGAAACCGTCACGGTGCCGGACGCGCCCAGGCCGATCCCGCTGCCGCCCCCGCCGCCGCCGCGCCAGGCCGAGCCGATCCAGGTCGCGCAGACGCCGCCGCTGCCGCTCAACCCCACGCCGCAGCCCAAGCGCGAGGAAGGCCCGCGCGGCCCCAGCCTGGTCGAGCGCCGCATGATGACCGGCAACTCCGCCGCGCAGGCGGCCGATGCGCAGGGCAATCCGGTGCCGGCCGGCAATCCCTATCTGCAGGGCCTGCCGGGCATGGGCAATCCGAACCAGCCGGCGCAGCAGCAGGGCGACCCGAACCGTCCGGACTTCGGCTTCAACTCGCTGGACAAGAACGCCAGCGCGCAGACGGTGCACAACCCCGACACGCTGATGCAGCGCGGCACGTACATCCGCTGCGTGCTCGAAACCCGCATCATCAGCGACTTCCCGGGCTTCACCACCTGCATCGTCACTGAGCCGGTGTACTCCTTCAACGGCCACAAGCTGCTGCTGCCGAAGGGTTCGAAGGTGCTGGGCAAGTACCAGTCGGTGCCGAAGGGTCCGCGCATCGCCGTGATCTGGGACCGCATCATCACGCCCAACGGCGTGGACGTGAACATGTCCAGCCCCGGCATCGACAACCTCGGCAGCTCCGGCCACCCCGGCCAGTACGACGCGCATTGGCCCAGCCGCATCGGCGCGGCCCTGCTGATCAGCCTGCTCAGCGACGCGTTCAAGTACGAGGCGGCCGAGCACGGCCCGCGCCAGACCACGGTCAGCAATGGCGTGGTGACGCAGTCGCCGTTCGAGAGCAACACCGCGGCCACCATCCAGAGCCTGGCCAACCAGGCCGTGCGCGAAGCGGCCAACCGGCTGCCGACGGTGACCGTCAACCAGGGTACGGTGCTGTATGTCTACGTCGCCAAGGACGTGGATTTCAGCGGCGTGGTCTCCCGGCTTTGAGGAACGAGACGAACCGGTATGGATGACGGCGCAGTCGCACAGGTTTCCAACGAATTCCTCGATTACCAGTACGAGGTACTGGGCATCAAGGAGTTCATGGCCTCGCCCGAGGTCACGGAAATCTGCATCAACAGGCCGGGCGAGCTGTACCTGGAAAGCCGGGGCGGATGGCAGAAGATGGAAGTCCCGTCGCTGACCTTCGACCGCGCGCGCCAGTTCTGCACCGCCGTCGTCAACGAGAGCAACACGGGGCAGCGCATCACCGACGCCGACCCCGTGGTGTCGCTCACCTTCCCTACCGGGCAGCGCGCGCAGTTCGTGATCCCGCCGGCCGTCGAGGCCGGCAAGGTCTCGATCACCATCCGCCTGCCGTCCAAGCAGACCAAGACGCTGGCGCAGTACCACGACGACGGCTTCTTCAGCGAGATCATCGAGGACGCGCACGGCATCAGCAGCCTGGACCAGGAACTGCTCGACCTGCGCGCGCAGCGCCGCTACGCGGATTTCTTCCGCCAGGCGGTGCTGTACAAGAAGAACATCGTGGTCTCCGGCGCCACCGGCAGCGGCAAGACCACCTTCATGAAGTCGCTGGTGCACCACATCCCGCACCACGAGCGGCTGGTGAGCATCGAGGACGCGCGCGAGCTGTTCCTGGACCAGCCCAACGTGGTGCACCTGCTCTATTCCAAGGGCGGCCAGAGCACCAGCAACGTCACCGCGAAGAGCTGCATGGAAGCGTGCCTGCGCATGAAGCCGGACCGCATCATCCTGGCCGAGCTGCGCGGCGACGAATCGTTCTACTTCATCCGCAATTGCGCGTCGGGCCATCCGGGTTCGATCACCAGCTGCCACGCCGGCAGCCCGGAACAAACCTGGGACCAGCTCGCCCTGATGGTGAAGGCCTCGGCCGAAGGCTCGGGCCTGGAGTTCGCCACCATCAAGCGCCTGCTGCAGATGACCATCGACATCGTGGTGCACATCAAGGCGCACGCGGGCCGGCGCTACATCACCGGCATCGACTTCAACCCCGCCCGCCAGTTCGCCGGCGGCTGACGGCACAGGAGCACAGGGACCGACCATGCTGACCGGACTGGAAATGATGGCCTGCCAGAACCTCGCCGTACCGGCGGAGGTGATGCAGCACGTCGTCAATGTCGAGTCGAGCTCCAATCCCTTCGCCATCGGCGTGGTGGGCGGTCAGCTGGTGCGCCAGCCGCAGAACCTGGACGAGGCGATCGCCACCGTCCAGATGCTGGAGAACAAGGGCTACAACTTCTCGGTCGGCCTGGCCCAGGTCAACCGCAGCAATTTCGGCAAGTACGGCCTGGACACCTACGAGAAAGCGTTCTCGATGTGCGGCAACCTGATCGCCGGCTCGCGCATCCTGGCGCAGTGCTATGCCAGCGCGGGCGGCGACTGGGGCAAGGCCTTCAGCTGCTACTACTCCGGCAACTTCACCACCGGCTACCGCGACGGCTACGTCCAGAAGATCTACGACTCGATGGGCCGCGGCATGCGCCTGGCCAGCAACACCCAGGTGGCCCAGGCCATTCCGCTGCAGAGCCAGGGCCAGAGCCAGGCCATGCCGCAGAACGCCAACCGCCGCGTGGTGCCGCCGGTGGTCAATACGCAGATCGACGACGCTTCGTACCGCGTGGCGCTGCGCAGCGTGGCGATCGACACCGCCGCCACGGCGGCGGTGAATGCGGTGGCCGCGCGCCTGGGCATGCAGCCGGCGCAGCAGCAGGTCAACGCGCTGCCGCAGCAGGCCATGCCGCAGGGCGTGCCCAATCCGAATTTCGCGCAGACCGTGCAGCAGGCCATGGCGCCCAACGGCCAGGCCAACGCACAGGTGGCACCCCAGGCCATGCCGGGCAACTTCCAGGGCCAGGCCAACGACAACCAGCCGATCATGGCCGGCGTCGTCGGCGCCGCTCCCGCCGGCAATCCGGTCGCCGGCCCCGCCGGGCAGGGCGACGAGGTGTTCACGCCGCAGGTGCGCGGCCCCAACGACCGCGCACCGCAGCAGCAACAGCAGCAGCCGCGCCAGGCCAACGCCAACGTGGCGCCGGGCACCGACCGCGCCGACATGCGCCAGGGAGGCAGCGATGCCGCCTTCGTTTTCTGACCTCTTCCGGCTGCCGCCCGCGGGGCGCGGCCACCACGATTCGCGCGCGGGTACGCCTGGCCTGCCGCGAAGGCCCTCGGGCCGCCAGCAAGCTCCGGCCCAGGCCGGGCCGTCCGTCGTATCACCAAAGCCCGCGGGCTGACGCCCGTCACCGAACCGCCCAGAAGGAACCGTCCAATGGCAAACAAGCTCAACATCCCGACCAACATGAACACCAAGAACATGCTCGCCATGATGATCGTGGGCCTGGTCCTTGTCGCTACCATCGCCATGCCCGACCTGGCGTTCGCGCAGGACTTCGCCGGCACCGACACCAAGGTCTGCGGCTTCTTCAAGAACATCAACGGCCTGCTCAACATGGCGTCGATCGCCGTGGTGACCATCGCGGTGATCTTCTCCGGCTACCAGATCGCCTTCGCGCACAAGCGCATCGGCGACGTGGCTCCGATCCTGATCGGCGGCGTGCTGATCGGCGCGGCGGCCCAGATCGCCAAGATGCTGATCGGCGACACCGGCAACACCTGCTCGGCCGCCGTGATCCACATCCTGCAGCACTATGCATAAGAACGCGCTCTTCCGGGGCTGCACGCGCCCGCCCATGTTCATGGGCGTGCCGTACATACCCTTCTTCATCGGAGCGGGAAGCGGACTGCTGTTGGCCATGTACTCCGGCAACATGCTGCTGCTGGCGATCATCCCGCCGATCGTCATGGTGATGCGCCAGATGGCGCGCCGCGATGAGCTGATCTTCCGCCTGCTGGGGCTGCGGCTGCAGTTCCGGACCCGGGTGCGCAACCTGCAGCAGAACGAAGGCATGTGGGTGTTCACCCCCAATGCCTATCGGGATCACAAAGACAAGTAACACAAGGGCCCCTCGGCGAAGACTTTCGCCGGGGGCGGCCTTTTTCGACACATCACCGGTCATCGAGCCATGTTCACGTCAGACGCACCCATCAGCGAATTCCTGCCACTGTCCACCCATGTATCTCCGACCGTGCTCAAGACCACGGGCGGCGACTACATGCTCGTATGGCGGCTGGAAGGCCTGCCCTTCGTCGGACGCGAGGAATGGGAACTCGAGCACCGGCACAACACCTTCAACCGCATGCTGCAGACCTTGCGCGCGCCGGACTTCGTCAACGTGGCCTTCTGGGTCCACGACGTGCGCCGCCGCCGCAAGCTGGTCAACAACAGCAAGTTCGACCACACCTTCAACCAGGGCCTGTCCGACGCCTACTACAGCGCGCTGTCGGCCCAGAAGCTGATGCAGAACGAGCTGTATCTCACCCTGATCTACCGTCCGGTGGTGGCCGGCAAGCGCTTCGCCGACAAGTCGGACAACGTCAGCCAGCTCGAAGCCGAGCAGCAGCAGGCGGTCGCCACCATCCTGGAGCTGGCCGGCAACGTCGAGGCGGTGCTCAAGGAGTACTCGCCCACGCGCCTGGGCATGTACGAAGCCAGCAACGGCATCGTGTTCTCCGAGCCGCTGGAATTCTTCGGCTACCTGCTCAACCGCATCGACGAACCGGTGCCGGTGCTGCAGGCGCCGGTGTACCGCTACCTGCCGGTGAGCAAGCAGCGCTTCTCCGCCAAGACCGGCGACTTCGTGATCACCACGCCCACCGGCGTCAATCACTTCGGTGCGGTGCTCAACATCAAGGAATACCCGGACGGTACCTACCCGGGCATTCTCAACGGCCTGAAGTACCTCGACTTCGAATACGTGGTCACCCACTCGTTCAGCCCAATGGGCCGCCAGGACGCGCTCAAGGCGCTGGAGCGCACCAAGGGCATGATGATCTCCTCCGGCGACAAGGCGGTGAGCCAGATCATCGAGATGGACCAGGCCATGGACCAGCTCGCCTCCGGCAACTTCGTGCTGGGCGAGTACCACTTCATGATGACCATCTACGCGGCCACGCACGAACTGCTCTCGCAGCAGATCGCCGCCACCCGCGCGGAGCTTTCCAACGCCGGCTTCGTCTCGATCAAGGAAGACCTGGCGGTCACCGCGTCGTACTACTCGCAGTTCCCCGCCAACTGGAAGTTCCGCACCCGCCTGGCCAACGTCAGCTCGCTGAACTTCCTGGGCCTGTCGCCGCTGCACAACTTCGCGCTGGGCAAGAAGGAGAACAACCCCTGGGGCGATTGCGTCACCACGCTGCAGACCACCAACGGCCAGCCGTACTACTTCAATTTCCACGCCACCCACCCGGGCGAGAATTCGCTGGGCGAGAAGGCGATCGCCAACACCATGGTCATCGGCAAGTCCGGTACCGGTAAAACCGCGCTGATCAACTTCCTGCTCAGCCAGGTGCAGAAGCTCAAGCCCGCGCCGACCATCTTCTTCTTCGACAAGGACAAGGGCGCGGAGATCTTCGTGCGCGCCTGCGGCGGCAATTACCTGTCGCTGGAGAACGGCCAGCCCACGGGCTTCAACCCGTTCCAGTGCGAGCGCAACGAAGGCAACGTGCAGTTCCTGTCCGACCTGATCAAGGTGCTGGCCGGCAAAAGCGTGTACAGCTCGCGCGAGGAGGACGACATCTTCCGCGCCGTCGAGGCCATCCTCGACACGCCGATGCACCTGCGCACCATGACCAACTTCCAGAAGAGCCTGCCCAACATGGGCGACGACGGCCTGTTCGTGCGCATGCGCAAGTGGACCGCCGGCAACTCGCTGGGCTGGGTGTTCGACAACCCGGTCGACACCATCGACCTGCAGAAAGCCAACATCATCGGCTTCGACTACACCGACATCATCGACAACCCCGAAGTGCGCTCGCCGGTGATCAACTACCTGCTGCACCGCCTGGAGTCGCTGATCGACGGCCGCCGCCTGATCTACGTGATGGACGAGTTCTGGAAGATCCTGGACGGCAAGGGCGGCCTGAAGGAATTCGCCAAGAACAAGCAGAAGACCATCCGTAAGCAGAACGGCATGGGCATCTTCGCCACGCAAAGTCCCGAGGACGCGCTGGCCAGCGACATCTCCGCGGCGCTGATCGAGCAGACCGCCACCATGATCCTGCTGCCCAATCCCAACGCCAGCCGCGAGGACTACATCAACGGCCTCAAGCTGACGGAAGCGGAATACCAGGTGGTGGTGGGACTGGACGAGCGCTCGCGCTGCTTCCTGGTCAAGCAGGGCCATGCCTCGTCGGTGTGCCAGCTCAACCTGCGCGGCCTGGACGATGCGCTGGCGGTGATCTCCGCCTCCACCGACAACATCGAGATCATGCACCAGGTGCTGGCCGAACACGCCAATGCCGCCGGCGTGCCCGCCGGCGATCTCAAGCCCGACCAGTGGCTGCCCACCTTCTACGAGCGCCGCAAGGGCAGCGGCAAGGGCCGGCCCAGCTCGCCGGCCGGCGCCAACCAGAACACCCCCCGCCGCACCGCGGCCGGCTGACCCCAACCCTCGACTACGGACAACGTGCCATGACCAAGCAAACGCGCACCCCCCGTCTTCTGAAGCTTCCGGCTACCGTGGCATTCGCGGTGGTTTCGCTCAGCGGCTTCTACGCCAATCAGGCGCAGGCGCAGTGGGCGGTCATCGACCCGGCGCATATCGCGCAGGATGCGGCGAACTTCCTGCAGACCGCGGCGCAGTACGGCAAGGAGCTCGCGCAGTACCAGGCCGTGCTGCAGCACTACGCGCAGCAGCTGATTTCGTTGCAGAGCATGAGCTTCAGCAGCGTGCTGACCCTCAACACCACCTACACCAGGGTCGATCTGAAAGACGGCGTGGCGGATGCGTGCCCCTCCTCCAAGGATGGCATGCCCAGCATCTCCGACCTGATATCCCTGGCCATGCCCAGCATGAACGAGCCGGTGGTCGACGCCCAGCTTAAGATCTGCCAGCAGATCGTGATGCGGCGCAACCACCAGTACAACCTCACCGTCGACATGCTCAACCGCATCAACACCGTCTACGGCGGCTACATGCAGCAGTTCGAGCAGATATCGCAGATGGTCGGCACCAGCCAGGGTGCGCTCGCCGGCGCGCAAGCCAATATCGTGCGTGGCCAGGCCAGCATGGATGCCGAAGTCCGTCTGTGGCAGGTACAGGTCCAGGCCGACGAACAGATAATCCAGTATCTGCAAAGCCAGCAGGCCCAATTAGGCCAAACGGCGATGAAGGGCAAGAGTTCGCTGCTGGGTACCCTAGTCCAGGCCGGCACGCTGAAGCTCGCCTTCGATCATCTCAACAACGGCAACTGAGCCGTTCTGCATTGATGCCATTCGCGACACGAACCTAAGGAACTGGGTGCTATGGTGCAGCCTGCCGCAACTACCGGCGATTATATTTTCTTCTCGCTGGTCAACAGCTATCTGAAAAGCCAGATCGCCCATTTCCAGGAAGACGTCCTCGGACGCATGTCTCTGTGGGTGTCGACCTTCGCGGTCATCCTGGTCACCCTCTGGATCATGATCCAGGGCTATCGCATGGTCACCGGCCAGAGCCGCGAGCCAATGATGGCCCTGGTCGCGAACATGGCGAAGATAGTATTCATCGTCTCGGTGGCGACCACGCTCGCCGTTGCCGGCAATGACATCCAGGAATTGCTTACCACCGACCTGGGCAAGCACATCAACTTCCTGTTCACCGGCAGCGACAGCTCCCCGGAAGACATGATCGACAAGAACCTGGCCAAGACCCAGCTGGCCTTGTCGGCGATCAATGTGATCAAGGTCAACCCCACCGACATCGAAATGGCCAGCGAGAAATCCAAGGCCGAACTGTTGGCCACGTTCGGCACCGCCAGCCCGCCCATGACCGCCGGCGCGATGCTGCTGCTCTACCAGTTCGCTATGGCGTTATTCATAGGATTGGGACCATTGTTCATCCTGTGCCTGATCTTTGAGCAGACCAAGGAACTATTCCGAAAATGGTTGATGTACGGCATCGGCACGCTGTTCTCGATGGCCATGCTGGCGGTGGTCACCTCGATCGCCATGCGGCTATGCCTGAGCGTCGCCGAGGCACTATGGGCGGCCAATATGATCAATAGCCTTATCCCTGGAGCAGAAGGCACTGAGGGCTTGTCGAGCCTCGCCTTGCAGCAGGGCGGCATCGGCCTGCTGATGACGGCGCTGATTATCAGCGTTCCGCCCATGGCTTCGCTGTTCTTCCAAGGCACGATGGGCAACTTCATGTTCAATTCGGCCTTCGGCGGTTCCTCGTCTCAAATGAGCCCCAGTGGCCAGCAGATGCCGTATGCGGCGCCGCCGCCGCAGATCCAGAATTCCGGAAGTTCGCAACAAGCGATCCCTCAAGGCGCCACGTATAACCCGAATGCGGGCACCCGCGTCATAGGCACCACGACGGCGGCAGCTTCCGAGGACAAAGTCAAAGCCTTTGAGCCAAGCCAGAGGACATAGATGTGAAAGCAAGAATTCTCCTGCTGATCTGTCTTATTGGCCTTAGCGCCGGGGTACGAGCACAGGTCTCCTGCCCTCCAGGCATGATTCCCTATGGAACGGCCCAGGATCAAAGCGTTTGCGGGCCCGACCCCAACGCCCAGCAGCAGCCTCAGCAACCGTCGCAGCCCCCTGTGCGCTGGGCTTCGCGCTGGGGAGCGGTGGTGTCGGACCAGGGTGCCTTTGGCATCGTGTCCGACATGCCAGACAAAGAAAGCGCGATCTCTTCCGCGATGCAGGAATGCCACAACCGTGGCGGCGCCAACTGCACGGTCAACAACGTGTACGCGAACGCCTGTGTCGCGGTGATGGCGAATGGACAGATCATCTGGACCGAAAATGCCCAAACATCGGATGACGCATCCAGGCTAGGCATGAAGAACTGCTCCTCGAAAGGCTCTGCAAAGTGCTGGGTCTATTACTCCGGATGCAGCCTGGCTCGGCGCATTCAGTAACGCGATAACGCGAACGACAAGCACTGCTGCAGTTTCTGCGCGGGAAACGGCGTGCTGAAGCCAGCCCATGAAAATGTACTGGAAGCAGCGTTCCCGCTAACGCATCCGTCAATCCCATCTCACGCAAAGGAATGCCCATGAAGAAAGCACTGCTGCTCATCCTGCTCCTGGCCGCCAGCACCACCGCGTCGGCGCAGTTCTTTAAGGCCATCCCCTACTACGGGAACAACCCCTATCTGTTCTGCACCCTCGGCATGCCCTCGGACTGCTGGCTGCCCTCCAATCCGGTGACCGGCTCGTTCACGGTCACGGACTGGGAGTGCTTCAACCCGACGTCCGCACTCGTCTACGAGGAAATCTGCCCGAAAGCGTTCCCGGGCGCATCGACGACCGGCAACCTCGGCAGCTCGCTGGAACCGGTGCCGCCCGCGAACCCCGCGAACGGCGTGTCCGACTCGACCCAATCCAGCCGCTGAACGTTTGCACGACGGAAAGATGCCGCCCACCTGCCCGCAGGTGGGCGGATGAGACGAAGCGCACGACGCAGAGCAAATTTCAGGCAATTCCGCACATCCCTTGCACTTGCCTTACGCCACCGCGGCATTGAAACTCGCCGACGGCAGATTGAAAGGACCCATCGATCCATGAGCCCAA
Source organism: Dyella marensis (assembly GCF_049532885.1). Classification (NCBI taxonomy): domain Bacteria; kingdom Pseudomonadati; phylum Pseudomonadota; class Gammaproteobacteria; order Lysobacterales; family Rhodanobacteraceae; genus Dyella; species Dyella marensis. Next base: position 738,713 of record NZ_CP064029.1, on the reverse strand, counting down.
GGAAGCTACTGCTCGTCGCGCTGCTCGCTTCGCTGAGCGCGTGCGGCTCATCGCAATCGGCCGATCCTTCCGCCGCGTCGTCGGCGAAGGCACCGGCAGCAGCGGCTTCCGCGCCTGCGGTGCATGCCGCCGCCGAAACTCAAGGAAAGAGTGCCATGTCTCCCCTGCAGAACCTTCTTGGCGTATTCGCCGCCACCAACGCCTCGCCCTGGGCGGCCTTCGACGCCGTAGCCGGTGTGCAGTGGCGCGACGCCAAGCCGCTGGACAACCCCGACGCCACCGGCCCCGACATGTCGCACTACCGCAGCGGCAACCTGCTGCTGGCGGGCTTCGGCATGGTCGACGTGCCGGACGGCAAGACGGGCGGCGAGGCCGGCACCAGACAGGACAACGAGGGCAACGCCGGCGCCACGCTCAACGGCGACGCGGCCGCGGTGCAGTCGATCGCGCTGGTGAAGTTCTATCCCAGCGAGAACTACCAGGAAATCCTGCAGCACCAGCTCAGCGGCGATGCCGCGGTCAAGCCCATCGGCGGCTCCTGCGCGCTGGACTTCGGCACCACCGCCGCCAACACGCAGAAGAATGCCTTCTACCAGATCACGCTCGGGGCCAACGCTGCGCCCGTCTTCGCCGAAGCTTATATCGACGACGACGGCGGCAACCAGGGGCCGGGCAGCACCACGTTCGTGTTCTACCGGAGCAAGCCGGCGCAGCGGATGGAGGCCATGCGCTGTAAGGAGTCATAAAACCTCCACCTACAACTCAACCAGCATCGTCATCCACTAAGGAGTAAGCAATGGCTGATAGACGAGAGCACGCAGTGGCCACTGCGCAGGCATACCACCAGGGCAACATCGCCGGTCTGGACGACGCGATGACCCGCCGGCTCGTGGCTTCCGTCGTCATGACGGAGAGCAACGGCGGCAACCTCAGCGTGACCAACAAGCAAGGCTATGTCGGCCGCTACCAGGCCGGCGCCGGCTGGCTGGCGGACGCAGGCTACATCGACAAGGAAAAACTGCAGGAAGCCATGAAGGGCAGCCGCAGCGAATGGGCATGGGCCTCCAAGGGCGGCATGACCGAATTCCTCAACGATCCTTCCAACTGGAAGAACGGCCTGAGCCTGGAGAAGTACAAGGGCTCCGCCGAGCTGCAGGACAACGCCTTCCGCATCAACAGCGACCACGCCTACAAGCAGGCGCTGAAGAACGGCGTGCTGCACGAGGATGACAAGCCCGAAAAGATCGCCGGCTTCCTCAAGGCGCGCCATATCGCCGGCTACGGCGGCGCCGTGGCGGCGGTCACCGGCGGCCGCGTGATGCGCGACAGCAACGGCACCAGCAATTACGACTACATGCACGACATCACGCGCAACCGTGATGGCCTGGACCAGCTGATGAAGCGCGCACCTGGGCAGCACGCCCCGGAACCGGCCCGCGACAGCGCGCCGGGTGTGCTCAAGCAGGGTGCGCATGGCGCCGAGGTCGGCAAGCTGCAGGAGGAACTCAACCGCCTGGGCTACGACCTGAAGGCCGACAAGCAGTTCGGCCCGCAGACCGAAGCGAAGCTCAAGGCCTTCCAGCACGACCACGGCCTGAAGTCCGATGGCCAGTACGGCCCGCAGACCAAGGCCGCGCTCGACCGCGAGCTGAAGCAGCACGCCGGGCGCGACGGCAAGCACCTCGGCGACCAGGCGCACCCCGCGCACGGCGTGTTCAAGCAGGCGCTGGACGGCGTGCACAAGATCGACGCCGACCGCCAGCGCGCGCCGGACCAGATCAGCCAGAACGTGGCCGGCTCGCTCGCCGTCGCCGCGCAGCGCGCCGGGCTCAGCCGCATCGACCACGTGGTGATGAGCGAGGACGGCAGCCGCGTCTACGCCGTGCAGGGCGACCTCAACTCGCCGCACAAGCGCATGGCAGAGGTACCGACGCAGCAGGCGGTGAACACGTCGCTGGAGCAGAGCAGCCGCGAGATGGCCAAGCTCGGCGAACAGCAGGCCGCCGGCAAACCGCAGACGCAGACGCACGAGGCTCAGCAGGCCCAGGCGACTACGCCGCAGCACAGGTAATCGCTGTGCCGCGGCCGGAACAGGCGCCGGCCGCGGCCCAGTCAACCGACTGTGAAAGTCCCTGAACAACCTGTCGAACTTCGATGCCCGGCACGCGGCCGTTTCTCACGCGACAGCCGCTCCCGCTCCGCACCACCGCAAACCCGCTCCGGAAGGAAACATCAACATGACCGTCAGCCGATCCAGCCTCCGCCTCCTGCCCTGCCTGCTGCTGGCAGCGTGCAGCCATTCGGCGAGCGAGGGCCAGCTGCCGGTGCCTTCCGGCGAAGCCGCTGCCACGCCACCGGCCACCGCCGTTTCCGCCCGGCCGGCACTGCATGCACCCGCACCGGCCGGCACCGCGCCGGCCGCCGATGCCTCGGTGCCCAAGGACATGTCCATGGAAGGACCGCTGCCGCTACCTGTCGCCAACCTGCCGGGCATTGCCTGCACCCAGAAGAAAAAAGACTGGGCGCCGGAATGCACGGCCGGCGAGTACCAGATCGTGGTGAACACGGAAGGCTGCGGCACGGACGGCATCTACGGCCAGATCCAGGCCAACGACCAGCCCTCCGCGGTGCTGGCCACGGCGTTCCCGCCCTTCCCGTCCACGCCGGTGGCCAGGCTGCACGACATGCAGTTCGTCTGCGTCATGGCCAACGCGCACAAGCAGGCGGGGCAGCCGGAATGGCACTACGTGGTGGCGATCCCGGCGGAATCCGTCGCGGCCTGCAAGCACAGCGAGCTGTGCGGCGAGCCCGGCGCGCCGAAGGTGGAGTGGATCAAGCCGGCGCCGCAGGGCGCCTGCCGGCTGGAGCACGGGCAGTACGTGGATTGCGCCGCCGGCTGGGTAAGCGCATCGCAGTACGCAGAGTTCTCGATGGGACTGTAAGCAGCCTTTCTTTCTGACCACTCGGAGGATGTATGGGTCGCGAAATTCTGGATGAGGCTTACCGTCATTTTGCGCAGGAAGGCCGCAAGTACGAATACGGCCGCGGCGACATGAGCCTGAAGAACGGCTCCCCCAATCACCGCTCGGATCCGAGCCGCACCGAGCAGGACCTCGACAAGGACGGCTACTACGGCGTCGATTGCTCGTCCCTGGTCTGGCGCGGCATGAAGAACGCCGGCTACGACGTCGGCAACGAACCGTTCGCCACGTCCAAGCTCTACGACGGTGGCTTCACCGGCTACGCCAAGCAGCACTTCGACATCGTGCCGGCCGAGGACGCGCGCAAGACGCCCGGCTCGCTGCAGCCGGGCGACCTGCTGATGTTCGACAGCAAGCACGGACGCCACGTGGCCATCTTCAAGGGCTACGACGACAAGGGAAACATCGAGTTCTACGGCTCCCAGGTCAGCACCGGCCCCGCGCTGAGCAAGGCGATGGGCCCGACCGACACCAAGGAGGGCTACTGGAACGGCGGCGATTTCAAGATCGTCGGCGCGATGCGCCCCAAGCCCGAGTTCCAGGTGCACCAGCCGCTGCACGGGCATGAGAAGGTCAATATCCCGGAGGCGCCGAACGGCCCGATGGTCACGCGCCATCACCCGGCCGGCCATCACGCGCCCACGCCGCCGAGCCACGGCGCAGCCCCGCACCCGCCCGCCACGCCGGCAGCGCCTGCGCACCAGCCGCCGGCTCATCCGGCGGAGCACAAGCACGCGCAGGAGAATTACCTGCACAAGGGTGCCCGCGGCGGCGACGTGATGAGCCTGCAGCAGGAGCTGACCAGGCTCGGCTATCCGGTGCATCCCGACGGCAAGTTCGGCGGCCTCACCGACGAGGCGCTGCGCAAGTTCCAGCACGATCACAAGCTGGAACCCGATGGCATTGCCGGGCCCAGGACCATGGACGCGGTGCGCCACCAGCTCGAGCAGCAGAAGCACCACGGCCAGGACCCGAAGGCGCCGATGCGCCTGGACAACCCGGCCCATCCGGAAAACGCCCTGTACAAGCAGGCGCTGGACGCCGTGCACCGCCTCGACGCCGCCCACCAGCGCGAACCGAACCACCAGAGCGGCCAGCTCGCCGGCTCGCTCGCGGCGCGCGCACGCGAGGAAGGCCTGCAGCGCATCGACCACGCCGTGCTCAGCGACGACGCCAAGCACACCTACGCGGTGCAGGGCGATCTGAACTCGCCGTTCAAGCGCGTGGCCGGCGTGGACACCGCGCAGGCGGTGAACACCCCGCTGGAAAAGAGCACCACGGCGCTGGAGCATGCCGCCAGCACGCAGACGCAGAACGCGCAGCAGAAGCAGCAGCAGGCGCCCGCGCAGGCGGGCCCCAGCGTTTCCCACTAACCGGCAACGCCCGGGCCTGTCCGCACGGACAGGCCCGGCTTCTTCCGCAGAGACCAGCCATGTCGATCAGAACCGCATCACTCAAAACCGGGAAGGGCTTCACTCTCCCGCTGCTGCTGTTGCTGCTGCTCGTCCAGGGCGCATCGGCTGCCGATACCAAGGACACGGCGCCGCCGAAGCCCGCCGCAGTCGGCGCACCCTCCGCCGCCAGCGTGCCGCAGGGCTTTTCCTCCTATGCGGCGGAACCGGCCGGGGACAACAAGCAATGCGTGGTCGGCGCCGTCGCCGACGCGGACGGCATGAACCAGAAGCCGTTCGTCTACGTGGAGGACACCGCCGCCAACCGCGTGCTGTGGACCCGCCCGCTGGAGCTGCCGTCCAACACCTTCCAGGGCCGGGCCACCCACTGCCTGCACAAGGGCGGCACCGTCTACGTGCTGCTGCAGGCCGACACGCAGGCGGCGCAGTCGCTGTCGCAGACCCAGCTGCGGGTGATCGAGCTGGATGCCGCCACCGGCAGCGTCACCGGCAACCGCGAGGTGCCGATGCCCGGCGCCGCCGAAGCCACCTCGGCGTGGGTCGACAAGGGCGAGGACGCCTTCCGCCTCGCCGGCAAGAACGGCCTGGCCATCAGCGGCGAATACTTCCGGCTGGCCGACCCGGACAAGCATCTTACGTTCACGGTCACCCTGCACTGAGCATGGGTGCCGCCGTGCATCCGCGATCGCGCCGCGCCGTCCATGCGCTGCTGCTGGCGCTCGCGTCCACCACCGCTTTCGGTTCTCCCATGAAGACTCCAGAGATCAAGCAGAACCCGCATCCGAAGAAACGCTACGAGCTGACCCTCAGCATCGAGGGCGCACCGGGGCCGTTCGATTCCATCAAGGGCACCGTGCACTACAAGGTGCAGAACGAACGCTGCGTACCGGCCACGCCGGTCAGCGGCGCCACGCTCACGCCGGAGCAGGACGTCGCCATCGACTTCGTCCGCATCAGCGACCATGAGTACAAGGGCTCGCTCTACGCCGACCTGCTGCAGGACGAGGACTACTACGGCATGGGCGTGTGCCACTGGGCGGTGAACACCGCCTGGGCCACGCTGCGCATCAAGGGCGTGGAATTCTCGCCCGCGATGGATTCGCGCGAACTGCTGGCCCAGAAGCCGGTGCCCACGTATTTCGTGCGCAGCGAATACTTCAACAGCAGCGATGAGCGCACCGCCTTCGGCACACCCAACCGCGCGCTGTTCAAGCCCACCACGCGCACCGACATCTTCTCGATGACGCTGACGGCCAGGGAAACGGCCCCATGAGCACGGACAGCACCGGCACCGGCATCAGCACCACCGACTACGCCCTGCTCGCGCGCGACGCCTACCAGGACCGCCAGATCAACCAGACGGTCGAACTCGGCGGCGTCAAATACCGCATCTTCGACCACACCGACGACCCGCGCACCGGTTACCAGGGCACCGCCTACCAGCGCGTGGACACCGGCGCGATCGTGATCGCCCACCGCGGCTCGGAATTCGACCGCGAGCTGCTGCAGGACGGCGGCACCGACGCCGGCATGGTGCTCACCGGCCTCAACGCGCAGGCACCGGACGCCACGGCGTTCACCCAGCGCGTGATGGACAAGGCGCACCAGCAATCGGAACAGCTGGGCGTGCCGTACGACGTCACCGTCACCGGCCATTCGCTCGGCGGCACCCTGGCCGAACTCACCGCCGCGCGGCTGAACCTGAAGGGCGAAACCTTCAACGCCTACGGCGCCGCCGGCCTGCTCTACGGCCTGCCCGAGGGCGGCCACCAGGTGATCGACCATATCCGCGCCGGCGACCTGGTCAGCGCGGCCAGCCCGCACTTCGGCGAGGTGCGCATCTATGCCGCGCCGCAGGACATCGACACCTTGAGCAAGGCCGGCTACCGCGACGACAGCGGCCCGCTCAGCCCGCGCAATCCGCTGAAGGCCACCGACTTCAGCGCGCACGCGATCGACAATTTCGTGCCGGACAACAAGCTGCTCGGCCATTCCATCGTCAGCGCCGGGAACGCCGCCCTGTACCAGGAACACAAGGGCATGATCGACCGCTACCGCGAGGACGTGCGCGACATCCGCACCGTGCTGTCGGCGCCGTGGGAAGTGCCGCGCGCCGTGGTGCACGGCGTGGAGCACGTGGCGCAGGAGGTGGGCAACGCGGTCAGCCACGCGGTGCACGAGGTGGAGGAGAAGCTGGAGCACTTCGGCGACCGCGCCTCCCACGCCCTCCATACGCTCACCCACCCCGGCGAGTGGCATCACGCCAAGCCCCCGCTCGACCAGCCCGGCCACCCGGACCATGCCCTGTTCCAGCAGGCGCGCGATGCGGTGCACGCGCTGGACGCCTCGCGCCAGCGCGCCTCCGACCAGCAGAGCGACAATCTCTCCGGCGCGCTGGTGGTGGCTTCGCGCAAGGCCGGCCTGGAGCGCATCGACCGCGTGATGCTCAGCGAAGACGGCAGCCGCGCCTATGCCGTGCAGGGCGATCTGAACTCGCCGTTCAAGCGCGTGGCCGAGGTGCCGACCCAGCAGGCGGTGAACACGCCGGTCGAACGCAGCAGCGCCCAGCTGGAGCAGGCCGCAGCGCAGCAGCAGGCGGCCAGGCCGGGGCAGCAGCAGGGGCCGGCGCCCGGCCAGCCGCAGCACCAGGGCGCCTGAGGCTGAGTTAGCGCGGACGCGAAGGCGATCACCGGACCTGTCACCGAAACCCGTTTACACTAGGTCCAATGACAGTACGAAGGGATGCCGCGGCGGGGCCTGCTCCCACCGCGGCATGGCAAGAGCACAGGGGCCGAAGCACCTTGGCTTCGGAGCAATGGATGCGAGTCAGGTTCTCATGAGCAAGACGAAATGGTATTGGGCCGCCGGCCTGCTGCTGGCCGCCCTCGTCGGCGGCATGTTCTTTTCCGGCTGGCTGGTGCGCCTGCTGCTGAAAGTGGAGGTTCCGCTGTCGTGGAACACCTACTACCAGTATGTGGCGGCGCTGAAGCTGCCGGACTACCAGGCCTATGCCGGCCGCATCAAGGCCGCCGGCTACATCGGCTTCGGCACCCCCGTGGCGCTGTGGATGGTGGTGTTCTATTTCATCGCCCGCACCCACAAGCCCTCCATGCACGGCGACGCGCGCTTCGCCCACGGCGGCGACCTGCGCAAGGCCGGCATGTTCAAGGAGCAGGCCAACGGCATCCTGGTCGGCAAGTACAAGGGCGACCTGGTGCGCCTGGGCGGGCAGCAGTTCGTGATCCTGGCCGCGCCGACCCGTTCGGGCAAGGGCGTGGGCGTGGTGATCCCGAACCTGCTGGACTACCAGGAATCCATGGTGGTGCTGGACATCAAGCAGGAGAACTACGAGCTCACCTCCGGCTGGCGCGCCAGCCAGGGCCACGAGATCTACCTGTTCAACCCCTTCGCCGAAGACCGCCGCTCGCACCGCTGGAATCCGCTGAGCTACGTGTCCAAGGACCCGTCCTTCCGCGTGTCCGACCTGATGAGCATCTCCGCCATGCTCTACCCGGACGGCGCGGACGACCAGAAATTCTGGGTGAGCCAGGCGCGCAACGCCTTCATGGCCTTCACCCTGTACCTGTGCGAGAAGTGGGAGCACGACGAGCAGAAGGGCCTGCCCCTGGTGCTGCGCGACAAGCCCACCCTGGGCGCGGTGTACCGGCTCTCTACCGGCGACGGCACCGACCTGCGCCAGCTGTACCAGTGGATGTCGCAGCAGCCCTTCCTCAGCAGCAATGCGCAGTCGGCCTTCGCCAACCTGCTGTCGCAGGCGAACGAAACCTTCGCCTCGATCCTCGGCACCTTCAAGGAGCCGCTCAACGCCTGGATCAACCCTGTGCTGGACGCCGCCACCGGCGACGACGACTTCCTGCTCACCGACGTGCGCAAGAAGCGCATGACCATCTATATCGGCATCCAGCCCAACAAGCTGGCCGAGAGCCGGCTGATCGTGAACCTGTTCTTCAGCCAGCTGATCAACCAGAACACCAAGGAACTGCCGCAGAACAACAAGGCGCTCAAGCACCAGTGCCTGCTGCTGATGGACGAATTCACCTCGATCGGCAAGGTGGACATCATTTCCTCCGCCGTGTCGTACATGGCCGGCTACAACATCCGCCTGCTGCCGATCATCCAGAGCGTGGCCCAGCTGGACGCCACCTACGGCAAGGAAGTGGCGCGCACCCTGATCACCAACCACGCGCTGCAGATCGTCTACGCGCCGCGCGAGCAGCAGGACGCCAATGACTACTCCGAGATGCTCGGCTACACCACCGTGCGCAAGGAGAACATCACCCGCGGCAAGGGTGGCGACCGCTCGCGCAGCGAGTCCGAGGAACGCCGCGCGCTGATGCTGCCGCAGGAACTGAAGGCCATGGGCGCGGACAAGGAAGTGTTCCTGTACGAGGGCATCCCGCATCCGGTGATGTGCGAGAAGATCCGCTACTACAAGGACAGCTACTTCACCTCGCGCCTGCTGCCCAAGGTCGACATTCCCACCTTGAAGATCTGAGGCCGCGAACCGGGCCGATCCGGGCCAACTTGGACGAACCCGGGCGGCGTCGGCGCTAGACTTGGCGCATGACGCTGCCCTCCGCCCTGCTCGAGGCCCTCCATGCCAGCTTCGCCGGCGACGCCCTGTCGCTGGCCGAAGCCGAGCGCCTCGCCTACGCCTACGACAACTCCCGCCGCAACGCCCTGCCCGACGCCGTGGTGTTTCCCACCACGCACGAGCAGACCGAAGCGCTGGTGCGCGCCTGCCGCGCACACGGCGTGCCGCTGGTGGCGCGCGGCCGCGGCACCAATACCACCGGCGCCACGGTGCCGGTGGGCGGCGGCGTGGTGGCCAGCTTCGAGCGCATGAACCGCATCCTGCGCATCGACCCGGACAACCGCCTCGCTGTAGTCGAACCCGGCGTGCTCAACGGCGACCTGCAGCAGGCCTTGAAGCCGCACGGCTTCTTCTGGCCGCCCGATCCCACCTCCTCGCCCTGGTGCAGCATCGGCGGCAACCTGGCCTGCAATTCGGCCGGCCCGCGCACGGTGAAGTACGGCAGCCCGCGCGAGAACACCTTAGGAATGCGCGCGGTCGCCGGCACCGGCGAAGGCTTCCGCTGCGGCACCTACACCAGCAAGGGTTCCACCGGCTACGACCTGACCCGCCTGCTGATCGGTTCGGAAGGCACGCTGGCACTGATCACCGAGGCCACGCTCAAGCTCACGCCCAAGCCCAGCGGCCTGCGCACGCTGCGCGCCACCTATCGCGACGTCGGCGCCGCCGCCCACGCGGTGGCGCGCATCATGGCCCAGCCGGTGACGCCCTGCGCGCTGGAATTCATCGACGACGTGGCGCTGAAGCTGGCCCGCGACCACGGCGGCGACAGCGTGCCGCTGGCCGGCGCCATGCTGATGATCGAAGTCGACGGCGAGCCGGACACGCTCGACGGTGCCGTGGAAGCCGTCTCGCGCGCCGCCCGCGGCGACGGCCTGGACAGCCTGCAGGTGGCGCAGACCGCCGAGGAAACCCAGGCGCTGTGGTCCGCGCGCAAAGCCTTGTCGCCGGCGCAGCGCACCATCTCGCCGAACAAGATCAACGAGGACGTGGTGGTGCCGGTCAGCCGCCTGCCCGAGCTGGTCGACGGCATCAAGCGCCTCGCCGCGAAGCACGACGTGCTGATCGTCAGCTTCGGCCACGCCGGCAACGGCAACCTGCACGTGAACCTGCTGCCGCGCGACGACGCCGAACGCGAACGCGCGCATGCCTGCCTGGCCGAAGTATTCGAACTGGTGATCCGCCTCGACGGCACGCTGTCCGGCGAACACGGCATCGGGCTGGTCAAGCGCGAATTCATGCCGCTGGCGCTGCAGCCGTCGACGCTGGGGCTGATGCGCGCGGTGAAGGCGGCGTTCGATCCGGACGGGATTCTCAATCCGGGCAAGTTGTTGCCCTGAGCGCTGCACCGCGACCCGGCTTTTCGATCGCTTCGTCCTAGGAGCACGACCCGGATTACGCCTCGCCTGGGGCGACCAGCGTGTCCGCCAAGCCGATGCTCGCTGGTGCCCTGATGAGAAGCCGGCCTGCCCGCCGCACTCGAAACACCGCGAAGTACTCCTAATTCATCGGCAAATCCATATCGCCCGCATCGGGCAGCTGCTTTAAATATCGCGCCACACCCGGGTACGGCTTCCATTTATCAAGGGCACGATATTCATGAAAATACGTCGCACCTCACTCCTACTGATACCCGCATTGCTGATCAGCACGGCATGCCTGGCCATAACCGCAACCACCTCGCTGACACCCTCCAACATTCCCGATGGACAGCTGCCGAGTGGATATGCGGGCATTCTTTTTAATTTCACCCAAGGAGAGCAGCCCTACATACTGAAGCTTCCACAGAACCCCAAGGACCAGGATTGGGTTCTCTTCGGCACGGATGGAAGCAGCAGATACACCGTGCACAGCGAAAAACTCGATCTGCCGCGCAACAGCGTCGCAATCTGGGCTTGCGGTGCCTTTTGCCAGTTCCGCTACGAGAAAAAAACTGGCTTGTGGAGCGTCACCGGAACAAAGGTCAAATACTATTCCTCCGAACGGAGCTCCATTCCTGCGGGAAACGGACCGTATACCGTCTACGACATAAAACCCGGCGACAGCCATCCGCGCATCTCGCTGCCCGCCACCGCGGTGGCTGGATCGATCATCTATATCCGATCGTCGTCGCAACTTTCGTCACGGATAAACCCGGATGACCTGCTCCATGCATCCACGGCCACGATCGAGAATGGCGATGCATACATGCTCCGCTATGTCGCCGACTTCAAGAAATGGGCGATAGAGAAATCTCCGGAGCGATTGATCGACCTGAAATCGCCCGACGCCCGCACCAAAGCGCCACGCTCCGTCTTCACGCTGACCGACGACGGCTGGATTCCCAACATCAAGCTGCCGGCAGGTGCCGGCGACCGCGACCGCATCACGATTCGATCGTCGACCGCGCGAAACGCGCTGATCGAAGGAGGCGGCGTCGAGGAAAAAGGCATGTTCGGCCTGAGCCGCGGCCAGGAGTATACGTTCATGTATATCGCCGAGAAGAAGCGCTGGGTCGTCATGGACGCGCCAGACACGATCTATACGGCAGCGAATCTGCGTAAGGGGGTCATGCCTGACCCAGCCACTCCGCGCACTATCTACGTGTCGGATCGAGCGTCCTATGTGCCGAACATCCAGCTGCCGCAAGGGCCGCAGAAGAAAGGCGCGCGGATCCTCTTCAGGGGCGAGGCCTCCAACCCTTTCAACGTGCTCCTGGCGAGCGACGGAAGCAGCACACCGCATTCGGTCGGTATCGGCGAAACGCCCGCGTTCGTGAGCGATGGCCAGAAGTGGATGCCGGAAGCCGTCACCATCGACGTCCTTGCCGTTTACAGCAGCGCCGCGGCCTCGACCTACGGCGAGGAATACATGCGCAGCCGGCTGCTCAGCGGAATCCTGGCTACCAACCAGGCACTGGAGAATTCAGGCGCTACTTTCACGATGAGACTGGTCGGTTTCAGGAGAATCAATGCGCCGGCCGCCTGGAAGGATCTATCGGCGGTATCGCAATTGATCGGCAGCCATCCTCAGGTAGCGAAATGGCGGGATAACCTCAAGGCGGACTTGGTTTACTACGAGGGGACCGAGAAGCAGGAAGGCTCTTGCGGGGTCGCTTATGCCGTCGGCCCATCAGAAAAATCTTTTGCAGCAGCGGGATCAACCCATTGCTCCACGTCGGTGATGCGGCATGAATTAGGCCATTTGCTCGGCATTTACGATGACACGCCGCCTTGGGCATACGGCCGGTCCGGCTACCCGCTGGTCGGCACGATCATGGCCGGCAACAAGGTCGCGTTCTATTCGACACCGCATCGATACACGCGGGATTACGGCCTGCCTATGGGAATGAAGGACCGCTACGACGCCATGGACGCAATGAATGAATTTTCGCCCTACGTGTCCGGATATCGGTGAGGTTCCAATGAATCATTCCATCTATCGCACCCTCGCTGCGTTCACGGCATGTCTCGGTCTGGCCATTCCCGTTCATGCGTCGTACGCCCAGAGTCCGCCCATCTTCCAGGCCGGCGTGGACAAGTACGCCGTCGAACACAGCGGCCGGGAGTCGGCCTGGCTGTTCCAGCAGCCGTTAAGGCCGAATTTTTACTTCCCCTACGTCATCTACGAGGGCGACAAGATATCCAGGCTCACGCCGGGAGCATCCTTCACGGCGCAGCTCGGCCTGGACTATGCCGGCGCGGTGACGTTCCTGGTCAACTGGGAGGAAACCGCGCAACGGGCGCAATCCTCCTATCGGAGCCTGCACGGTGAGATCCGGTCGACGCAGCCGGGCGGTGCGAAGCTGGGCGTATTTCGATTCACCATGAGAGTCGGAGGGACCGAAATGACCGGATGCCTGCAACTGCAGGATCGATCCTATTGCTTCGCGGGCAAGGACGGGGTTGGCTGGCTGTCCTGAAGACCCATTGCCGGCCTTGGCGCCATCTCATCAGTGGAGGTGGCGCCAAGGCTTTCGCTCAGCACACGATCGGCGGCCATCGGACCCGTCACGCTGCGCGGTTACCTGTCCCGCGCAGGATCAGGTGCAGCCCGAACAGCACGAACACCGCCCCGGCGAAGCCATCGATCCAGCGGACCAGCCGCAGATAGCCGCGGCGCATCGCCGGCAGCGCGAAGAACGCCGCGACCAGCGAGAACCATAGAAACGTCTCGGCGATGATCATGCCCCACAGGCCCCAGCGCGCCGCCGCGCCCACGCCGTCGCCGACGAAGGCCGAGAACACCGAGCCGAAGTAGACCAGGGCCTTGGGGTTGGCCAGGTTGGTGAGCAGGCCGGCGCGCAGGGCGGCGAAGTCGCTGCGCTCCACCACCACGGTCCGGGTAGCCCCGCCGGCCGGCGCCTTCCACGCGCCGCGCAGCATCTTCACGCCCATCCAGGCCAGGTAGAGGCCGCCGGCGATGGCGATCACGCGCGACAGCCATGCCATCTGGTGCAACACGATCTGCAGGCCCAGCAGGGCCAGCGCCGCCCATACCAGCGCGCCCAGGGTAATGCCGGCCACGCCGAACATGGCCTGCCGGCGCGAGCGGCTGACCGCGGTCTGGGAGACGAAGAAGAAATCCGGGCCGGGGCTGGCCAGGGCGATCAGCTGGATCGCGGCGATGGTGAGGAACAGGCTCATGGGGTCACTCTCGGCGTGGAAAGGACGCTCGGAATAAGGCACGGGTATTTTGCGGCTGCGCAACTTGTTCCCGCCGGGCCGATTCCCTACGCTGGCGGACGTTTGGCCAGGACCTAAGACCAGTCCTAGGCCGCCCGCGGGGGATCAGCGCGTTCACCGGAAGGGCAGCACCAGCTCGGCTGGCTGCCCCGCCCGGCGTGTGCCCGACGGACCGCTCCGCGATATTAACGAATCACCAGGACCGATAAAGCCCGATGAGCATCAAACTCCGCCTCGTCATCATGTACTTCCTGCAGTTCTTCGTATGGGGTTCGTGGCTGCTGACCATCGGGGCGTACTGGTTCCAGAACAAGCATTGGCCCGGCACCCAGTTCGGCGCGATCTTCTCCACCATGGGCATCGCCTCGCTGTTCATGCCCTCGATCGCCGGCGTGATCGCCGACAAGTGGATCAACGCCGAGAAGCTGTTCGGCCTGATGCATATCGGTGGCGCGATCATGCTGTTCATCGTGCCCAGCATCAATTCGCCCGGGCTGATGTTCTGGGTGATGCTGCTGAACATGATGTTCTACATGCCCACGATCTCGCTCTCGATCGCGGTGGCGTACAACGCGTTGAAGACAGGCGGCGAAGACATCGTCACGGTGTTTCCGCCGATCCGCGTGTGGGGCACGGTGGGTTTCATCGCCGCGCTGTGGACGGTGAGCCTGCTGCACCTGGAAACCACCGAAGGCCAGTTCCACGTGGCCGGCGCCGCCGCCCTGCTGCTGGGCCTGTACGCATTCACCCTGCCCAAGTGCCCGCCGCGCTTCGAGCGCAAGGAGCACCAGTCGCTGCTCGATACGCTGGGCCTGACCTCGTTCGCGCTGTTCCGCAACGCGCAGATGGCGATCTTCTTCGTGTTCGCCATGCTGCTGGGCGCGGCGCTGCAGCTCACCAACGCCTACGGCGATACTTTCCTGCACGACTTCGCCACGATGGACCCGTACAAGGACCTGCTCGCCGTGCGCTATCCGGCGATCATCATGTCCATCTCGCAGATTTCCGAAACGCTGTTCATCCTGGCCATTCCGTTCTTCCTGAAGCGCTTCGGCATCAAGACGGTGATGCTGATCAGCATGCTGGCCTGGACGCTGCGCTTCGGCCTGTTCGCCTATGGGGACCCGGGCGCGGGGCTGTGGATGATCGTGCTGTCGTGCATCGTCTACGGGATGGCCTTCGACTTCTTCAATATCTCCGGCTCGCTGTTCGTGGAAGGCCAGGCCGACCCGTCGATCCGCGCCAGCGCGCAGGGCCTATTCATGCTGATGACCAACGGCATCGGCGCGGTGCTGGGCAGCTCGGTCAGCGGCTGGATGATCGATGCCTTCTTCACCCATGCCGACGGCAGCAAGAACTGGCACGGCATCTGGACGGCGTTCTCGGCCTACTCGCTGGTGGTGGCGGTGCTGTTCGTGTTCCTGTTCAAGCACAAGCACGATCCAAAGGCGATGGCGGCGGCGCGCGCGGCGCACTGAAACACATGGCGTAGGTTGGGGTGAGCCGTCAGGCGAACCCCAACATGGCCACCCGCATACGCCTAGCACTGTTGGGGTTACTGGCTGCATCAGCAGCCCGCCCTTCGGGCCATCCGCTACGCGGATGTTCGCTACGGCATCCTGCCTTCGCAGTCGCCTGACGGCTCACCCCAGCCTACGTCTGGCGGGGCCGGCGCATGAATTTGTGGTGAGAATTATTCTCATTTAAGATGCCCGTTTTCACGGCCTCCTAACACCATGCCCCGTCTTTCCCGCGCCATCGCCCTGGCCCTGCTGGCCAGCGCCGCCTCCGCCCATGCCGCCGATGACACGCCGGACCAGCAGCAGGCGAAGGACCTGGCGGCCGTGCGCGTCACCGGCGACTGGCTGGGCGATGCCACCGCGCGGGACGTGCAGAACCACCCCGGCGCGCGCACCACGATCCGCCGCGAGCAGATCGTCGAAGCCGCGCCTACCCAGGTGCGCGACATCCTGCGGCGCATTCCCGGCGTGCAGATCCAGGAAAGCAACGGCACCGGCGGCAGCGACGTGTCGCTGAACGTGGGCGTGCGCGGCCTGACCGCGCGCCTGTCGCCGCGCTCCACCATCCTGCTCGACGGCATCCCCGTGGCGGTGGCGCCGTACGGCCAGCCGCAGGTGTCGATGATGCCGATGGCGGTGGCCAACCTCGAAGCGGTGGACGTGGTGCGCGGCGGCGGCTCGGTGCGCTACGGGCCGCAGAACGTGGGCGGCATCGTCAACTTCGTCACCCGCGGGATTCCCGAGACCTTCGGCGGCAGCGCCGGCGTACTGCTGCAGGGCGGCGCGCATGGCGGCATCCAGACCCAGAGCAACGCTTTCATCGGCGGCACCACCGCGCAAGGACTGGGCCTCGCCCTGCTCTACTCCGGCACCAAGGGCCCGGGCTACCGCGAGCACGAGAACAACACCAACATCGACGACGTGATGCTGAAGTCCAGCTACCGCCTCAGCGCCACCGACACGCTCAGCGGCAGCCTGCACTACTACCGCGGCCAGGCCGGCATGCCCGGGGGCTTAAGCCAGGCCGACTACGACGCCAACCCGTTCCAGTCGCGCCGCCCGTTCGACGACTTCCGCGGCCTGCGCAAGGACGCCGTGCTGAAGTACAGCCACGTCGACGACACCCGCAGCTTCGAGGTGCAGACCTACTACACCGACAGCTTCCGCGGCAGCCACATCGAAACGATCACGCAGAACGCCAAGACCGGCATCTACACGCACCAGCTCAACGCCTACCCGCGCAACTACCACACCTTCGCGATCGAACCGCGCTATTCGCAGCTGTTCGATTTCGGCGGCTGGACGCAGGAAATCGGCGTCGGCTACCGCTATCTCAACGAAGCGATGCACGAGCGCACGCTGCGCAACAACAAGTACGACTCGCCGCTCTACTACACGCCGTTCGACAGCAATCCGTACAACGGTGCATACGTGCGTTCGGGCAACAACGTCGGCGGCACCGAAGCGCATGCGCTGTACATCGACGACACCATCAACGCCGGCAGCTGGACCATCACTCCCGGCCTGCGCTACGAGCGCATCAACACCTGGTGGCGCGCCCTGCCCGACGCCACGGTGATCGTGAAAGGCCCGGCTTTCCGGCGCGAGAAATATTCCAAGCCGCTGCCGTCGCTCAATGTGATCTATCACCTGTCCGAGCGCTGGAAGCTCTACGCCAACGCCGAGACCTCGTTCGGCAGCCTGCAGTATTTCCAGATCGGCCAGAAGAACGCCGACAACCAGTTCGCCAGCGGCCTGGCCCCGGAAACCGCGCGCACCTACGAAGCCGGCACGCGCTACGACAACGGCGCCTGGGGCGCGGAAGCCACGCTGTTCCGCATCAACTTCGACCATGAGCTGCAGCTGGTGGGCAAGATTCCCGGCGTGGCCGATTCGCACGACGGCTGGACCAACCTCGGCGCCACCACCCACAAGGGCCTGGAAACCGCCGCCCACCTCGATGCCGGCGCGTTCGATCCGAACCTGCGCGGCCTCACCC
Source organism: Dyella marensis (assembly GCF_049532885.1). NCBI lineage: Bacteria > Pseudomonadati > Pseudomonadota > Gammaproteobacteria > Lysobacterales > Rhodanobacteraceae > Dyella > Dyella marensis. The sequence continues at coordinate 721,522 of NZ_CP064029.1, read as the reverse complement.
TGTGGAGCACCTTCACCTACACCAAGGCCACCTATAACTACGGCTCGTTCGCCGGCCGCGACCTGCCGTTTTATTCGCGCCGCACCGCCAACCTCGGCGTGCGCTACGAGCGCGGCCCGTGGACGCTGAACCTGGATGCCTTCACCCAGTCGCGCCAGCATTCGCCCGGTTCGCCCAGCTTCGATCCGACCAGGCCTTCGCAGTACATCACCGTCGGCACGCCGGCGGGCGACTACGGCGACATCCCCGGCTGGACCAGCTGGAACCTGCGCGGCGAGTACCGCTTCGGCCCGGCGCTGTCGTATCTGAAGCTCGGCGTGGGCGTGAAGAACCTGTTCGACCGGCGCTATTTCACCCGTTCCACCGACAACAACAACGGCCTCTACGTGGGCCAGCCGCGCACCTTCTTCGTGCAGGCTTCGGTGGATTTCTGACCGGCGGGGCCGCTCCCGGCTAAAATGGCCGGATGCAGATCGGCCCCTACCGCATCGACCCGCCCGTGGTGCTCGCGCCCATGGCGGGGGTCACCGACAAGCCCTTCCGCCTGCTGTGCAAACGGCTGGGCGCGGGCCTGGCCGTGTCCGAGATGACCACCGCCGACCCGCGCCTGTGGCAGACGCGCAAGTCGCTGCACCGTATGGACCACGCCGGCGAACCCGAACCGGTGAGCGTGCAGATCGCCGGCTACGACCCGGCCATGCTGGCAGAGGCCGCGCGCTACAACGCCGGGCACGGCGCGCAGATCGTCGACATCAACATGGGCTGCCCGGCCAAGAAGGTCTGCAACGTGTGGTCCGGTTCCGCCCTGCTGCAGGACGAGCCGCTGGTGGCGCGCATCGTCAAGGCGGTGGTCGACGCGGTCGACATCCCGGTGACGCTGAAGATCCGCACCGGCTGGGACCGCCAGAACAAGAACGCGCTCACCATCGCCCGCATCGCCGAGGACGCCGGCATCGCCGCGCTGGCCGTGCACGGCCGCACCCGCGCCGACAAATACGAAGGCGAGGCGGAGTACGACACCATCGCCGCGGTCAAGGCCGCCGTGCGCATGCCGATCTTCGCCAACGGCGACGTCACCACGCCGGAGCAGGCCAAACACGTGCTCGATGCGACCGGCGCCGACGCGGTGATGGTCGGCCGCGGCGCGCAGGGCCGGCCGTGGATCTTCCGCGAGATCGCGCATTACCTCGCCACCGGCGAGCGCCTGCCCGAGCCGGGTCCGGCGGAAGTGGCCGCGATCCTGCTGGCGCATCTGGAACATCTGTACGCGTTCTACGGCGAGCAGTCCGGCGTGCGCATCGCGCGCAAGCACCTGGGCTGGTACGCCAAGGATCGCCCGGAAAACGCCGCCTTCCGCGAGGTGGTCAACCGCGCCGAAAGCGCGCAGGACCAGCTGCGCCTGACGCGCGAATATTTCCAGGCACTGGAAAACGGCCTCGAACTCGCCGCGTAGGTTGGGGTGAAACCCCGACGCCATGCCTGCGCACCGAGCGGGTTTCCGCGCGCATCGTCGAGGTTACTGGCTGCATCAGCAGCCAGCCCTTCGGGCCATCCGCTACGCGGATGTTCGCTACGGCATCCTGCCTTCGCAGTCGCTTACGCCTACCCCCACGTGCGCCAATCTTGAGCGCGCCATGGCCGAGGCCTAAGCTTTCCTTCCAGCCCCGCTGCGGAGGCCCCATGGCCACCGAACCCACCGGCGATTTCCCCTATATCCACGGCTTCTCGACCGAGGAACAGGCCCGCCTGGTGCGCCAGGCGCGCATGTTCGAACCCAGCCTGTTCAGCCACGTGGATTACAGCGACGCCACCCGCCTGCTCGAAGTCGGCTGCGGCGTCGGCGCGCAGACCGAGATCCTGCTGCGCCGCTTCCCGCAGCTGCACGTCACCGGCATCGACCGCTCGGCGGCCCAGCTCGCCGCCGCCGAGCGCAACCTCGCCGCCACCGCCTGGTGCGAGGCGCGCTACACGTTGAAACAGGCCGACGCCACCGACCTGCCGTTCGGCGAACGCAGCTTCGACGCCGCCTACCTGTGCTGGGTGCTGGAACACATGCCCAGCCCCGCGCGCGTGCTGAGCGAAGTGCGCCGCGTGCTGAGCCCGGGCGCCACCGCCTACGTCACCGAGGTGCTGAACGCCTCGTTCTTCCTCGACCCGTATTCGCCGCACCTGCTGCGCTACTGGCTGGCCTTCAACGACCACCAGTACGACGCCGGCGGCGATCCCTTCATCGGCGCCAAGCTCGGCAACCTGCTGCTGGCCGGCGGCTACCACGACGTGCATACCGAGGTGAAAACCATCCACCTCGACAACCGCCAGCCAGGCCGGCGCAAGCACATGATCGAGTTCTGGGAAGAACTGCTGCTGTCGGCGGCCGATGCCCTGCTCGACGGCGGCCAGGTCGATGCAGCCACCGTCGCCGGCATGCGCAAGGAACTGCAGGCCGTGCGCAACGACCCGAACGCAGTGTTCTTCTTCGCCTTCGTGCAGGCGCGGGCCAGCGTGTACTGAGCGTGCCTTGCCGTAGGTTGGGGTGAGCCGCAGGCGAACCCCAACGTCGAGACCTCCAAGCGCGCCGCAACGTTGGGGTTACTGGCTGCATCAGCAGCCAGCCCTTCGGGCCATCCGCTACGCGGATGTTCGCTACGGCATCCTGCCTTCGCAGTCGCCTACGGGCTCACCCCAACCTACGCCGTATCACGGTGCGTTGGCGGCAGGCTGCTTCGCCTTGAAGCCATACGAGGCCAGCACCGGGCGCAGCGCCTGGATCCACAGCGCATAGCCGGCCGGCTTCATATGCAGGCCGTCGTCGCGGAACAGCTCCGCGCGCGGCTTGCCCTGCGCATCGAGCATCAGCGGCGCGATATCCACGAAGCGCACGCCGCGCTGCGTCGCCGCCCAGTCGCGGATCAGGCCGTTCGCCTGGCTCATCGCCGGCCACAGCGACCAGCGCGCCACGCTCGGCTTGATGGAGATGTACACCACCGGCACCGCCGGCAGGTCCTTGCGCACGCGCGCCACGAAGGCCTTGAAGTCGTCCGCCACCTGCTGCGCGGAGTGGCCTTCGTAGACGTCGTTGTCGCCGGCGTACATCACGATCAGGCGCGGGTGGTACGGCGTGACGATGCGGTCGGCGTAGTAGGTGCTGTCCTCGATCGCCGAACCGCCGAAGCCGCGGTTGATCACCGGCACGCCGGGGAAATCCTCGGCCAGCGAATGCCAGTAATTGATCGAGGAGCTGCCGATGAACAGCACGGCCTGCTGCGGCGGGGGCTGGGCCTGGTCCTGCCTGGCGAAGGCGTCCATCGCGGGCAGCCATTCGGCCGGCCCCTTGGTCTGGACGGTCTGGGCGGCGGCTGCCGAGGCCAGAAGCAGCCAGGCCAGGGCCAGCAGCCAGCGGGCGGGATGGATGGTGTGGTTCCGGGTCATGCAGGCCTCCGCGAGTCGTGCCGATCCGCCCGAATGTAGCGGATCGGGCCCGGAAATCCCCGGCCCACCTACCCGCAGCGCAGCAACGGCCGGGACGGCCGTGAGCTATCCTCGGGCGCTTGCGCGGCCGCCCGGCAGGCCGCCGGAAGCCTGCGACATTCGGCCTCCTGGCCGTCCAAACGGCTGAATCGGCATGAAATCGTCACCTGCCGGCCGCATGCTGTAGCTGCAAAACCGGGGGCCGGCATGTATCATGCCGCACCCTCTATTTATCTCTCTATCCGTAAGGAAGGATATAACCCGCGATGAGCAACTTCCTCTTCACCTCCGAATCGGTTTCCGAAGGCCATCCGGACAAGGTCGCCGACCAGATCTCCGACGCCGTCCTCGATGCCATCCTGGCCCAGGATCCGCGTGCGCGCGTGGCCTGCGAGACCCTGGTGAAGACCGGCGTGGCCATCGTGGCCGGCGAGATCACCACCAGCGCCTGGATCGACCTCGAGGCGCTGACCCGCAAGGTCATCGTCGACATCGGCTACAACTCCTCCGACGTCGGCTTCGACGGCGAGACCTGCGGCGTGCTGAACCTGATCGGCAAGCAGTCCCCCGACATCAACCAGGGCGTGGACCGCAAGAAGCCGGAAGAACAGGGCGCCGGCGACCAGGGCCTGATGTTCGGCTACGCCACCAACGAGACCAAGGACTACATGCCGGCGGCGGTGTACTACTCGCACCGCCTGGTCGAGCAGCAGGCCAAGGTGCGCAAGGCGAAGAAGTCGCCGCTGCCGTGGCTGCGCCCGGACGCCAAGAGCCAGGTCACCCTGCGCTACGAGAACGACCAGGCCGTGGCGATCGACGCCGTGGTGCTGTCGACCCAGCACGATCCGGACATCAAGCAGAAGGACCTGGTCGAGGCCGTGCGCGAGCACATCCTCAAGCCCGTGCTGCCGGCCAAGCTGCTGCACAAGGGCACCAAGTTCCACATCAACCCGACCGGCAAGTTCGTGATCGGCGGCCCGGTGGGCGACTGCGGCCTGACCGGCCGCAAGATCATCGTCGACACCTACGGCGGCTGGGCCCGCCACGGCGGCGGCGCGTTCTCGGGCAAGGACCCGTCCAAGGTCGACCGTTCGGCCGCCTACGCGGCGCGCTACGTGGCCAAGAACATCGTGGCCGCCGGCATCGCCGACCGCTGCGAAGTGCAGGTCTCCTACGCCATCGGCGTGGCCGAGCCGACCTCGATCTCGGTGACCACCTTCGGCACCGGCAAGATCTCGGACGACAAGATCGAGAAGCTGATCCGCAAGCATTTCGACCTCCGCCCGTACGGCATCATCAAGATGCTGGACCTGATCCATCCGATGTACCAGCAGACCGCCAGCTACGGCCACTTCGGCCGCTCGCCGTACGAAGTGAAGGGCCCGGACGGCAAGACCTACACCGCTTTCTCCTGGGAGAAGACGGACAAGGCCGAGGCGCTGCGCGCGGACGCCAAGCTGAAGTAAGCGGACGCTTCATCCGCTGCACGAAAACGGGCCGCGCAAGCGGCCCGTTTTCGTCGGAGCCCCGCGCAACGGCTACAATGCGCGGATGTCCCTGATCCAACTCCAGCGTGTCGACTTCAGCGTCGGCGGCCCCCTCCTGCTCGAACACGTCGATCTGTCGATCGAGGCGAACGAGCGCGTGTGCATCGTCGGCCGCAACGGCGAAGGCAAATCCACCCTGCTCAAGCTGATCGCGGGCGACCTCAAGCCGGATGACGGCGAGTTGCGCCTGCAGACCGGCATCGTGGTCGCGCGCATGGCGCAGGAAGTGCCGCAGGACACCGCCGGCAGTGTGTTCGACGTGGTCGCGGCGGGCCTGGGCGATCTCGGCGCGCTGCTGGCGCGCTACCACCACCTGCTCGCCGAGCACGACTTCGACGCGCTGGGCGACGTGCAGGCGCAGATCGAGGCGCGGCACGGCTGGGATCTGGACCGCCGCGTCAACGAGGTGCTGGAGCGGCTGGAACTGCCGGCCGACACCGACTTCGCCGCGCTGTCCGGCGGCATGAAGCGCCGTGTGCTGCTGGCCCAGGCGCTGGTGCGCAAGCCGGACGTGCTGCTGCTGGACGAGCCGACCAACCACCTGGATATCGAGGCGATCGGCTGGCTCGAGGGTTTTCTCAAGTCCTTCGCCGGCAGCCTGATCTTCATCACCCATGACCGCTCGTTCCTGCGCTCGCTGGCCACGCGCATCGTGGAGATCGACCGCGGCCAGCTGACCAGCTGGCCCGGCGACTACGACAACTACCTGCGCCGCCGCGAGGAACGCCTGCACGCCGAGGCGCAGGCCAATGCGCTATTCGACAAGAAGCTGGCGCAGGAAGAAGTGTGGATCCGCCAGGGCATCAAGGCGCGCCGCACCCGCAACGAAGGCCGCGTGCGCGCGCTGAAGGCGCTGCGCCGCGAGCGCGCCGAGCGGCGCGAGCTGGGCGGCAACGCCAGGATCACCCTGGCCAATGCACAGGCCTCCGGCAAGAAGGTGATCGAGACGCGCGGCGTGCACCAAGCCTACGGCGGGCGCGTGCTGATCGACCAGCTCGACACCGTGATCATGCGCGGCGACCGCGTCGGCATCGTCGGCCCGAACGGCGCCGGCAAGAGCACCCTGCTCAAGATCCTGCTGGGCGAACTCACGCCGCAGCGCGGCGAGGTGACGCTGGGCACCGGGCTGCAGATCGCCTACTTCGACCAGCACCGCAGCCAGCTCGACGACACGCTCAATGCGCTGGACAACGTGGCCGGCGGGCGCGAATACATCGAGCTCAACGGCCAGCGCAAGCACGTCATCGGCTACCTGCAGGATTTCCTGTTCTCGCCCGAACGCGCCCGCGCACCGATCACCCGCCTCTCCGGCGGCGAACGCAACCGCCTGCTGCTGGCCAAGCTGTTCGCCCAGCCTTCCAACCTGCTGGTGATGGACGAACCCACCAACGACCTGGACGTGGAAACGCTGGAGCTGCTGGAAGAACTGCTGACCGAATACCAGGGCACTTTGCTGCTGGTGTCGCACGACCGCGAGTTTCTCGACAACGTGGTCAGCAGCACGCTGGTGCTGGAAGGCGAAGGCCGGGTCGGCGACTACGTCGGCGGCTACAGCGACTGGCTGCGGCAGCGGCCGGTGGCGAAGGCGGTGGAAGCCGTGCCGGTGCCGGCGAAGCCCGCCGAAGCGCCGCGCGCCGCGGAGCCGAAGCGCAAGCTCAGCTACAAGGACCAGCGCGAGCTGGAGCAGCTGCCGGCGCTGATCGAAAAGCTGGAGACGGAGATCGCCGAGCGTTCGGCGGCGATGAACGATCCGGCGTTCTACCAGCAGGACAACGCGGCGATCCAGCGGCACAACGAGGCGCTGGCGAAGCTGCAGGCGGAGCTGGAAGTGGCGTACGCGCGGTGGACTGAGCTGGAAGGCTGAGAACTGAAACTCTTCTCCCCTCCGGGGAGAAGATGCCGGCAGGCAGATGAGGGGTGGGTGCTCGCGGTAGCGCTTCTACGAAGAGAGGAAAAAGCTCTTGAGCTTATCGAGACCCTCCACTCACCGCTCCGCCCGGCCCCTCACCCCAACCCTCTCCCCGGAGGGGAGAGGGAGTGAAAAGCTCAATGCTCCTCGCGCTTCGCGCTCTGCATCAACCGGTCCGTCCACGCGATACCGATCGCCGACACGATAAACACCAAGTGGATGATGGTCTGCCACATCACGCCCACCGGCGTGAGCGTGGCGCATTTCAGCGCCGTGCCCGGGCCATTCTCGGCAATGCTCGCCAGCATCTCCGCCGAGCAGAACGGCAACCCCGTCAGCGAGCCGGCGGCGATGAACGTCTTCAGCAGGTGGATCGAGGAGATGCCGATGATCGCCATCGCCAGCTTCACCTTCAGCACCGAGGCGTTCACGTGCGACAGCCATTCCGGCTGGTCCGGATGGTTCTCCAGGCGCAGGCGCGAGACGAAGGTCTCGTAGCCGCCGACGATCACCATCACCAGCAGGTTGGAGATCATCACCACGTCGATCAGGCCGAGCACGATCAGCATGATCTCCTGTTCGCCCAGCGACGGCGCTTCGTGGATCAGATGCCACAGCTCCTTGGCGAACAGGAACACGTAGACGCACTGCGCCACGATCAGGCCCAGATACAGCGGCAGCTGCAGCCAGCGGGAGCCGAAGATCAGCCAGGGCAAGGGGCCGAGGCGGCGGGGAGCTTCATGCATGGGAAAAACTCGCGGTCTAAAGCGTCCAGCCTAGCGAGATCGAAAGATTTTGCGCAAGCTCCCGGCAGGCCTCTCCAGCGCGGCCTTTCAACCCGTGTTCTGCAGCCCCTGCGATACGCCGTTCACGCAAGCGACCAGCGCGCGCAGCAACGCATCGTCCTCGCTGCCGCCCGCGCGCCAGCGGCGCAGCAGATCCACCTGCAGCAGGCTCATCGGATCGATATAGGGATTGCGCAGGCGGATCGACACCTTCAGCTTCGGCGCATCGCGCAGCAGTTCGTCCGCCCCTTTCAGGCGCAACACCCAGCGCGTGGTGCGTTCGAATTCCTCGCGGATCAGCGCGAAGAACGGCTCGTGCAGTTCACCGGCCAACTGCGAGAAGGCCTCGGCGATATCCAGGTCGCTCTTGGCCAGCACCATCTCCACGTCGTCCAGCATATTGGCGAAGAACGGCCAGTCGCTTGCCATCTCCGCCAGCGCCTCCTCGCCGAAAGCCGCGGCGCCCTGCTCCAGCGCCGTGCCCAGTCCGTACCAGCCGGTGATGATCGAGCGGCACTGCGTCCACGCGAACACCCACGGGATCGCGCGCAGATCCTGCACGCCGCGCATGCTGCGGCGGCGCGAAGGACGCGAGCCCAGGGTCATGCGCTCGATCACGTCGATCGGCGTGGCGCTGCGGAAGTAATCGATAAAGCCGTCGCGGTCGACGAAGGCGCGATACGTCTTACGGCTGTTCGCCGCCAGCTCGCCCATGCGCTCGCGCCACACCGCCTCGCGCTCGTCCTGCTCGCGCGGACGCAGGCTGGCGCGCAGCACCGCGCCCACGGTCTGTTCCAGATTGCGCAGCGCCAAGGCGCGGATGCCGTACTTGCGATGGATCACCTCGCCCTGCTCGGTCACGCGCAGCACGCCGGCCACCGAACCGCGCGGCGAGGACATCAGCGCCGGCGCGATGCGCGCACCGCCGCGGCTGGCCGAACCGCCGCGGCCATGGAAGAACGACAGCCGCACACCGGCCTCGTTCGCCACTTCCAGCAGCTCCACCTGCGCGCGCTGCAGGCCCCAGCGCGAGGCCAGCGTGCCGCCGTCCTTGCCGCTGTCCGAATAACCCAGCATCACCCACTGGCGGCCGCCGCGCTGGTCGAGATGGGCACGGTAGACCGGGTCGCCGAACAGCGCGCGCAGGGTTGCCGGCGCATTGGCCAGGTCGTCCACGGTTTCGAACAGCGGAGCCACGTCCAGCGGCACGCGGTCTTCCTCGGCCACCAGCCCGCCATGCCGCGCCAGCGCCAGCACCGCCAGCACGTCGGCGGCGGAGCGCGCCATGCTGATGATGTACAGGCCCACCGCATCGCTGCCGTAGCGCTTGCGCGCATCGCGCAGCGTGGCGAACACCGCCTTCAATGATTGCGCGCCGGCATCGTCGCTGTCGCCGAACGCGCGTTCGCCGCTCGCATACGGCTGCAAGGCTTGCGCACGCGCCGCGTCGTCGCGCTCGGGCCAGTCCGCCTCGCCGAACAGGGCGGCGAGCGCATCGTCGTGCACGCGCGAGTCCTGCCGTACGTCCAGCCGCGCCAGGTGGAAGCCGAAGCTGCGCACGCGCCAGATCAGGCGCTGCACCGCGTACGCGCCGGCATGCAGGCCGCGATGATCGAGCAGGCTGTCGGCAATCAGCTGCAGATCGGCCAGCAGGTCCTGCGGCGACGCATAGGCTTCCGGATGATCGTCGTCGTGCGTGGCCTGCAGGCGCGCCTTGACCACGGCGAGGAAGGCGCGGTACGGCATGTCCGCATGGCGCGGCCGCACCTGCGCCGCGGCCTCCGGGAAACGCTGGCGATAATCGGCCAGGCGCCGCGCCAGTCCGTCGTCGACGCCCACGCGCCCCTCGGTCTGGCTGAGCAGCCGCGCCAGTCCGGCGATGTCGTCGATGTAATGCTCCAGCACGTGCGCGCGCTGGTTGCCGAGGCTGGCCGCGATGGTGTCCGCGCCCACGTTCGGATTGCCGTCCATGTCGCCGCCCACCCAGGTGGCGAACGACAGCAGGCGCGGCAACGCCACCGCCACGCCGTAGACCTGCTGCAGCGCATCCGCCAGCGACTCGTACAGCGCCGGCACGATGCGGTAGATCGGATTGGCCAGGTAGAAACCGACGTGGTGATGCTCGTCCTGCACGCTGGGCCGCACGGGTGAAGCTTCGGCGGTCTGCCACGCGGAGGACAGCGCCATGAAGATGCGGTCGTCGTCTTCCTTGCGTTCCTGCGGCGTGCGGCTGGGATCGAAGTTGTCGATCAGCGCGCGCACGATCGCCTGTTCCTTCTCCAGCAGCGAGCGGCGCATCGCTTCGGTCGGATGCGCGGTGAACACCGGTTCCACCCGCAGCCGCGCCAGCCATTCCAGCAGCTCGGCCGCACCGACGCCCTGCTCCTTCAGGCGGCCGAGCGCATCGAGCAGCGATTCGGGCTGCGGCGCATGGTCCTCGCGCTGGTAATCGCGGCGGCGGCGGATGCGGTGCACGCGCTCGGCGATGTTCACCGCCTGGAAATAGGTGGCGAAGGCGCGCGCCAGCGCTTCGGCATGCGCGGTCTCCACACCGGTCAGCGGTTCCGCCAGCAGAGCCAGCGGCGCGCCCTCGTGGCGGCGCGCGATGGCAGCGGTGCGCACGCGTTCGACTTCATCGAGGAATGCCGGCGCCACCTGCTCGGCGAGCATGTTGCCGACCAGGGTGCCTAAACGGCGGACGTCTTCGCGCAGGGGGGCATCGTGCGGAGCGAACTCGGGACTGCGCTGCTGGGCCATCGGAACCTGGGTCGGCGGATGTCTGGACTTCCAAGACTACCCCGAACGAATGGCCTTTTGTGCGGCGCCGCATGAGCTCGCAAAGTTGCTTATGAAACGAATGAGCCGGGGTAGGTTGGGGTGAGCCATAGGCGAACCCCAACATCGGTGCCCTCGTACGCTTCGCGATGTTGGGGTTCGCCTATGGCTCACCCCAACCTACGCCAGGCGTTGGCGCCAAGCGTCAGTGTGCTGGCGGGTTCTTCACATACCGCTCCAGCCAATCGTTGGACTCCGCCAGCATCTGCATGATCGATTCGCGCGCGCGGTACGCATGCGCTTCGTTCGGCAGCATCACCAGCCGCGCCGTACCGCCCAGCCCCTTCACCGCCGCGTACAGGCGCTCGCTCTGGATCGGGAAGGTGCCGGAGTTGTTGTCCTGTTCGCCGTGGATCAGCAGCAGCGCGTCCTTGATGTGGTCGGCATAGTTGAACGGCGACATCGCGCTGTACACGTCCTGCGCCTGCCAGTAGTTGCGCTCCTCCGACTGGAAGCCGAACGGCGTCAGCGTGCGGTTGTACGCGCCGCTGCGCGCGATGCCCGCCTTGAACAGCCGCGTATGCGCGAGCAGGTTGGCGGTCATGAAGGCGCCGTAGGAATGCCCGCCCACCGCGATGCGGCCGCGCTCGGCCACGCCGCGGCGCACCACTTCGTCCACCGCCGCTTCCGCGCTCGCCACCAGCTGCGGCACGTAGGTGTCGTTAGGTTCCTTGCTGCCCTCGCCGACGATCGGCACGGAGAAATCGTCCAGCACCGTATAGCCCATCGCCAGGAACGCCTGCGGGCTCCAGTAGCTGATGCGGTTGAAGCGGTACGGCGAATCGGTGACCTGCCCCGCCGCGTCGGCCGATTTGAACTCGGTGGGATAGGCCCACATCAGCATCGGACGCGGGCCGTCCTTCTTCGGGTCGTAGTGCGGCGGCAGGAACAGCGTGGCGGTGAGCTCGACGCCGTCCTTGCGCTTGTAGCGGATCTGCTCCTTCTTCACGTCCTTCAATTGCGGCGTGGGATGCGCGAAGTGCGTAAGCGCGCGTGGCGCGCTGCCGGAGGCCAGTTCGCGCACGTAGAAGTTCGGCGTCTCCGTGGGCGCTTCGCGCGAGGTCAGCGCGCGCTTACCCTGCGCATCGAGCAGCACCTGCGGCGCTTCGTAGTACGGCGCCTGCGAATGGAACAGGCGCTCGCTCCTGCCGCTGTCCAGGTCGACCTTGTCGATAAACGGACGGTCGCCCTCCGGCGAGGCGCCCTTGCCCAGGCGGAAGATGCCGTGCCCGTCGGCGGTGACGACCAGCCGCTGCTCGCCGTGCTCGTCGATCGCCGTCGCCGGCAGGCCCGGGTCCTTGTAGCGGTCCTCGGAGGAACCTTCGCGCACCAGCTTCGGCGCCTGCTGCGGACGGTCCGGCGCGATGCGCCATTCCTTCACCTGGCGCGTCTTCCACCAGAACTCCTCGATCAGCGCCAGCTCGCCCGAGCCCCAATAGGCGCCGGCATAGCGGCTGCCCAGGCGCGCCAGCACGGTGGGCTCCTGCGTGAACGGCGCCGCCTGCGTCTTCACCAGGTCGCGCACGTCGGCCTGGCGCGCGGGGTCGCCGCCATCTTGCGCCTCGGCCCAGACCAGGGTGGCGGGTGCGTCGGCACGCCACTCGATCTCGCGCACGCCGGTGCGCACGGCGTCGTTGCCGGTGGGCAGGCCGTCGATCACCGGCTGGTGCGCGATCTCCTTCACCAGCTTGCCGTCCAGATCCAGCACTTCGATCCGGCGCGGGAAGTAATCCACCGGCACCAGGTAGGAGAACGGCCGCTCGACCCGCTCGCGCAGCAGATAGCGGCCGTCCGGCGAGGGCGCGAGCGACAGCGTGAGCGCGGGCTCGCCCAGCCTGGTCACCTTGCCGTCGAGATCGACCAGCGCCGCCTGCGCGCGCAGGTAGTGCTCCAGCACGCGTGCATCGTTCTCGTTGTGCAGCAGATCCTGATAGGTCGGCAGCGACTTCACGCCGCCGCCGGCGCGCGTCTCCTGCACGTTCGGGCCGGTGGGAATGCCGCCACCGGCCGGCGCCTCGCCCTGCCCGTCCGGCCGCAGTTCCACCAGCAGGCGCTTGCTGTCGGACATCCAGCGGTAGCCGCGGCCGGAGACGGTATTGAGCGGCAGTTCGGTCAGGCGGCGTGCGTTATGTGCGGCGACGTCGACCACCCACAGCTCGTTGCGCCCGGATTTCGCATCCACCTGGTTGAAGGCCAGGAAGCGCTGGTCCGGCGACCAGCTGGTGGTGGCGATCGACAGCGGCGCCGGCAGGCCCTGCAGGCGCTGCTCCTTGCCGCTGGCGATGTCCAGCAGCCACAGGTCGGTGCCGAAGGAGAAGCGGCTCTGCGCATAGGTGCGCGGATTGATGCGCAGGCCGGCCAGCTTCAGCTCGGGCTGGGCGACCAGGTCGATGCCGGGCAGCGCAGGGGTCTGGATCAGTGCCAGCAGGTCGCGGTGCGGGCTGATCGACAGCTGCGGCGGGCGCGGTGCATCCACCAGCGCCTGCAGCGGCGCGGGCGGCAGGCGGTAGCCGTCGGCCGGGGCGGCCGCCGCGGGCGGGGCCAGCGGGGTGCGGGCGGAGGTGGCCAGCGGCAGTGCCGCCAGCAGGAAACCAACGAGGGCGAGGCGCCGGAGCGGACGGTTCATGGGGGCAGACGGCCTATGGACGAAGAAACTTGCGACGTTACCGGCCCGGCGCCGGCCGGGCCTAGGCCATCCGTCATGGTCCAGGCCGCCTGGGCACCCGGGCCGGCGTGACGAATCCCGAACGCCGCAGCGGCTATACTTCCGAACTCCCATCGAGGGGCGCTGCGACCGCGGCTGTGTCTTGCCCAGTTACAGGGCGGCACGAGTCCGGCCAGGCTCGATGGTTTTCATCGTCAAACGGCGCCCGGTCAACCGATGCGGCATTCGCTGCCGCACAAATTTCCGGAGCCACACCATGAACGCAGTAAGCAAAGAAGCCGCCGGCCAGGACTTCAAGGTCCGCGACATCTCCCTCGCCGACCTCGGCCGCCGCCGCATCCGCATGGCGGAAGAGGAAATGCCGGGCCTGATGCAGATCCGCGCCCGCTACGCCAAGGAGCAGCCGCTCAAGGGCGTGCGCCTGTCCGGTTCGCTGCACATGACCAAGGAAACCGCGGTCCTGATCGAGACCCTGAGCACCCTGGGCGCCTCGGTGCGCTGGGCCTCCTGCAACATCTTCTCCACCCAGGACGACTGCGCCGCGGCCATCGCCGCCGCCGGCATCCCGGTGTTCGCCTGGAAGGGCGAGACGCTGGAGGAATACTGGGACTGCACGCTGGACATGCTCACCCACCCGGGCATGCAAGGTCCGGAGCTGATCGTCGACGACGGCGGCGACGCCACCCTGCTGATCCACAAGGGCCTGGACATGGAGAACGGCGACGACTGGGTCAACACGCCCAGCGGCAACCATGAGGAGCAGGTGATCAAGGACCTGCTCAAGCGCACCGCCAAGGAGCGTCCCGGTTTCTGGAAGAAGGTCGCGGCCGACTGGAAGGGCGTCTCCGAGGAGACCACCACCGGCGTGCACCGCCTGTACCAGATGATGGAAGCGGGCAAGCTGCTGGTGCCGGCGATCAACGTCAACGACTCGGTCACCAAGAGCAAGTTCGACAACCTGTACGGCTGCCGCGAGTCGCTGGCCGACGGCATCAAGCGCGCCACCGACCTGATGGTCGCCGGCAAGGTCGCCGTGGTGTGCGGCTACGGCGACGTGGGCAAGGGCTGCGCACACTCGCTGAAGGGCTTCGGCGCGCGCGTGATCGTCACCGAGATCGACCCGATCAACGCCCTGCAGGCGGCGATGGAAGGCTTCCAGGTCACCACCGTGGAAGACACGCTCGGCATGGCCGACATCTATGTCACCACCACCGGCAACAAGGACATCATCACGCTGGAGCACATGGCGGCGATGAAGAACAACGCCCTGGTGTGCAACATCGGCCACTTCGACAACGAGATCCAGATCGACCGCCTGAACGGCGCCAAGGACGTGTCGCGCGAGACCATCAAGCCGCAGGTCGACCGCTACACCTTCAGCAAGACGGGCCACAGCATCTACATGCTGGCCGAAGGCCGCCTGGTGAACCTCGGCTGCGCGCACGGCCATCCGAGCTTCGTGATGTCCAACAGCTTCTCCAACCAGACGCTGGCGCAGCTCGACCTGTGGAAGAACAAGGACGTCTACGAGAAGACCGTCTACCGCCTGCCCAAGCAGCTGGACGAGGAAGTCGCCCGCCTGCACCTGGAGCAGATCGGCGTGAAGCTGACCAAGCTGACCCCGGATCAGGCCGCCTACATCGGCGTGCCGGTGGAAGGCCCGTACAAGCCGGACCACTACCGCTACTGAGCGGCGGTCCAGCGGAAACGAAAGGCGCGCGGTGCGAACCGCGCGCTTTTTTTATGCCCGCCACCGCCTCATCGACCGGCGTAGGTTGGGGTGAGCCGCAGGCGAACCCCAACATCGCAGGCTTGGCCAGGCCGCGCATTGTTGGGGTTCGCCGGCGGCTCACCCCAACCTACGCCGTGGTTGCGATCCATCCATATATCGCTTCATCGCGACCAAGAGATATATACTCGCCCGCATCGCCCACCGAGACTCCGACGATGCCGGCCATCAGCTTCGAATTCTTCCCGCCCAAGACCGACGAGCAACGCGACCAGCTCGACCGCACCGCCCGCCTGCTGAAGGGGCGCGGGCCGGACTATGTCTCGGTGACCTTCGGCGCCGGCGGTTCCACTCTCAGCTACACCGGCGAGACGGTGGCGCGCCTGCACCGCGAGCACGGCCTGGACGTGGCGCCGCATCTGTCCTGCATGGGCGGCACCCGCGCCGAGATCGCCGAACTGCTGGACGGCTACCGCGCCGCCGGCTACCGCCGCCTGGTGGCGCTGCGCGGCGACCTGCCCTCGGGCATGGCCTCGCCCGGCGACTTCCGCTACGCGGCCGAACTGGTCGGCTTTATCCGCCAGCACAGCGGGGAGCATTTCCATATCGAAGTGGCGGCTTATCCGGAAACCCATCCGCAGGCCGACGACGCGCTGGCCGACCTGCGCCACTTCAAGAGCAAGGTCGACGCCGGCGCCAATGGCGCGATCACCCAGTACTTCTACAACGCCGACGCCTACTTCCGTTTCCTCGACGACGTGCGCCGCCTGGGCGTGGACGTGCCGGTGGTGCCGGGCATCATGCCGATCGGCAATTTCTCGCAGCTCAAGCGCTTCTCCGATGCCTGCGGCGCGGAGATCCCGCGCTGGATCGCCAAGCGCATGCAGGCGCATGGCGACGATGCCGAATCGATCCGCGAACTGGCCGCCGACGTGGTGGCGCAGCTGTGCCAGCGCCTGCTGGACGGCGGCGCGCCGGGCCTGCACTTCTACACGCTCAACCGCGCCAAGGCGACGCAGGCCGTGCTGGAGCGGCTGTCGATTTAAGCGGCAGGTCGAGCTTTCAGTCAGGCCGCGCGGGTTATCCTGCGCGGCATGCGTCTCTTCCTCGTTGCTTCCGCGCTGTTCCTCTCCCTCTGGCTGCTGCCCGCTCCCGCCAACGCGCAGGAGGGCGTGCACCGCTGCATCGGCCCCGACGGCAATCCGCTGTTCACCGACCAGCCCTGCGCCGCACTGAAAGCCACACCGGTGCAGGCCGCGCCGAAATCCGCCGCTCCCGCGCCCAACGCGCCGGTGGCCTCCGCGCCGCCGCCGATCCTGTGCGCCACCAGCGTGGCCGAGCTGCGCCAGAGCGTCACCGACGCCTTCGCCACGCGCGATCCCAACCGCCTCGCCGGCCTGATGCTGTGGGAAGGCGCGGGGCGCAATGCGGTGGTGTCCGACATCCGCTCCCTGGGTGCGCTGATGAAACGCCCGCTGCTGGATTTCGGCGAACAGAGCGCGGCGGAGCAGACCGGCGGCAACGATCCCGATGCGCCGCCCGCCGAACATCCCGCGCCGCAGGAGCGCCAGCTGGTGGTGCACACCGCCTCGGACGACGCCAGCGGCGAGCCGAAGGAAACACGCTTCGACATCGTGCGCCGCTCCGGCTGCCTGTGGCTGCGCAGCGCCGGCTGAGCCGCGCATCGCCGCGATTCGAACGAGCGCTTGAACCCCTGCAAGGCGGCTGAAAGATGAGGCCGCCCGGCAGCGGTTATCATGTCGCTCATTTTTCGGAGAATCGATATGGCGCAGCAGTATCCCGAATGGATCTGGCAGAACGGCCAGATCAAGCCCTGGCGCGAGGCCACCACGCATGTGATGTCGCACGCGCTGCATTACGGCTCGTCGGTGTTCGAGGGCATCCGCAGCTACGCCACGCCGGACGGCGCCGCGATCTTCCGCCTCACCGACCATCTCAAGCGCCTGTACCAGTCGGCCAAGATCTACGACATGGTGCTGCCCTATTCGCAGGACGAGATCGCCGCGGCCTGCCGCGACGTGATCAAGAAGAACGGCCTGGGCGCCGCCTACCTGCGCCCTGTCGCCTACCGCGGCCTCGGCGGCTTCGGCCTGTCGGCGGAAACGCCGATCGACGTGGCGGTGGCCGCGTGGCCGATGGGTCCGTACCTCGGGCCGGAAGCACTGGAAAGCGGCATCGACGCCTGCGTGTCGAGCTGGCAGCGCTTCGCGCCGAACACCATTCCGGCCGGCGCCAAGGCCGGCGGCAATTACCTCTCCGGCCAGCTGATCGCGCGTGAAGCGCGCCGCCTGGGCTTCGGCGAAGGCATCGCGCTGGCCAATACCGGCCTGCTCAGCGAAGGCGCGGGCGAGAACCTGTTCCTGGTCTTCGACGGCGTGCTGCACACCACGCCGGCCAGCGCCTCGATCCTCACCGGCATCACCCGCCACACGCTGATGACGCTGGCACGCGAAGACGGCATCGAAGTGATCGAGCGCGACATCCCCCGCGAGTACCTGTACTTGTGCGACGAGCTGCTGATGTGCGGCACCGCCGCGGAGATCACCCCGATCCGCTCGGTCGACGGCAAGAAGATCGGCTCGGGCAAGGCCGGCCGCGTCACGCGCCGGATGCAGGAGCTGTTCTTCGGGCTGTTCACTGGCAAGACCAACGACCAGTGGGGTTGGCTGGAGCCGGTGTAATACCGGTTCCCTGCCGCAACTTCCCACTCTCGTCATTCCGGCGCAGGCCGGAATCCAGTGACGATATCGATCGGTTGTCGCGAAAGCCTGGACGTCAGCGCTTTCGCATATCCACATGTTGTCGTTACTGGATTCCGGCCTGCGCCGGAATGACGCTATAGGCAACGCATCAGTCGACCGCCAACGTCACCGCCGGCTCGACCTCGCGCCTGCGATGCGCCGCCTGCTCGCGCAACACCCCCATGAACGCCTGCTCCAGCGCATCCACCTGCGCCGCGCTCATGCACTGCTCCTCGCCGATGAACACGAAGCGCAGCCGACCGTGCAGCGCGAACGCCACCAAGCCCAGCGGACGCACGCCGAAGGAGCGCACCGACAAGGTGAAATCCTCCAGCCGGAACGGCGCCTGCGCCTCCAGCAGATCGATCGGCCCCAGGTTGGAAAAGGAAAACTGATTCCAGTTGCCATTGCGGCTGAGCGCATCGCCCAGCCGCACGATGGCGTTCAACTTGTGCTCCGACGGCGGCTTCAGCATTTCGCAGAAGCGGTACTTGCCGGGAATCGCCAGCAGTTCCTGCTCCATCTTGCCGGCCATCTCGCGATAGATGTCGCGCGCCCGCTCCCACAGGTCCGCGCCGCGCTCGCGCCCCACTTCGATCTTGAAGCTGCCGCCGCCGAAGAACAGCATGTCGTCCTTCAGCTGCGCCAGCCGGCCGCGGCGCGCGTCGATCGGATTGTCGATGCGCGTGGGCGCGCGCTTGCCCAGCGCCGACTGCAAGGCCAGGTCGAGGATCGCCAGCAAGGCCGCATGCATCGACACCTGCTCGACCCGGCAGCGATGCTTCAACACCGCGGTCAGCCCCGCATCCACATGCCATTCCCGCCGCAAGGTGTCGTGGCGCGGCGGCCGGCGCGAGGGCGGGATCACCGCGATCAGCCCGTTGATCACCGCCGCGACCATGCGCTGCCTGCGTTCTTCCGGGCCGCCCGGCGGAGCGGCGACATCCAGCGGACTGATCGGCGCATACGGCAGCAGCGGCGCGTCGCTGTGCAGGCCGGCCAGCAGTTCGCGCGCCAGGGTGAGGATGCTCATGCCGTCGCAGATGCGGTGCGCGGTGGTGATCAGCAGCACGCCGCCGCGCGCCGTGCGCAGCCAGGCCACGCGCAGCAGCGGTTCGTCGGGCGCGAAGACGCTGGCCTCCTCGCGCGCGATCTCGCCGGCCAGCACCTGCTCCGAGGTGCAGATCGCCACGCGCAGCGGCACCGGGCCGGCCGCGTCCAGCGCGTAGTACAAGCCGTCGCTTTCCTCGCGCAGCAGCATGCGCAGCGCCGGATGCTTGCGCTGCACGCGGTCCAGCGCCGCGCGCAGGCGTTCGACCGGCAGCGCGCCTTCGATGGTGAGGCGATAGGTGATATTGCCGTCGATCAGCCGCTCGATGGTGGTGAGCTTGCGCATCATGGCGTCTGCTCCGTGGCGACGGTGGCAGCGCCGGCAAGCGCCCCGCTGCGCGCCGGCTCCTTCTTGCAGAACGCGGCGATGCGCGGATGCAGGTCTTCGAAGGCGCCCAGCCGGCCGCGGCGCCCGTCGACGTAGCCGCAGGCAATCGCCAGCACCTTGCGCAGCTTCTGCGGCTCGAACAGCAGCACGTTGAACGCCTGGTGCAGCGCGAGCAGTCCGCCCAGCCAATGCAGCCCCCAGTGCGCGCGATACAGGCGCAAGGTATACACGCCGTTGCGTGCGCCGTAGTAGCGGCGCCACGCCGCATGGTTGGTGGTGAACAGGCGGCCGTGGCGCTCGATCTGCCCGGTGGTCTGGCGCATCGTCACCGCCGCGTTCATGCGCACCGGCACACCCTGCGTGTTGGCACGCAAGCCGTATTCGATATCGATGTACTCGATAAAGAAATCCTCGCGGAACGCACCGAGCTGGCGGTATGCCTGCGCCGAGATCGCCGAGCCGGACGAGATCACGAACAAGGTGTCGTACACGCCTTCCGTCGGCTCGCGCATCTTCTGCGGCTTCGGCCAGCGCCGTCCCGGCGGCATCACCACCATGAACTTTTCCAGGTTGATCTCGTAGATCTTCGGCCCGAGGATGAAAGCCTCGCCCGGTTCGCGCTCGCAGGCCTGCATCATCGCGGCGAAAAAGTCGTCGCCGATATCCGAATCCTGATCGAGCAGGAAGATCACCTCGCAGCCGCGTTCGAGCAGCAGCTCCGCGCCGCGGTTGTAGGCGCCGGCCAGGCCGCCGCGATTGGCGTTGTGCAGCACCGTGCAGCCCTGCCGCTGCAGCACGTCGTACAGCGCCAGATCCGGCTGCGGCGAGTTGTCGATCGCCACCACGTTCTGCCCCGACGCCGCCGCTTTCTCCAGATGGCGCAGGAAGGCCTCGCTGGGGTGGTACAGCACGAAGATCACGCCATAGCTTTTCATACGCTTTCCACGGGTACGGGAGCGGACAAGCCGGCCGCGGCCGGCGCCGGCAAGGCCGAAGCCGCCTGCAGCAGCTCCATCGCCAGCTGGCGGATCTGCGCGGCCTGCGCGCTGGGCAACGAGCTTTCGTCCGAGATCAAGGCGAGGTCCAGGCGTTCGGCGAAACCGACGATGGTGATCAGGCTGGCCGGCGTGGGTTCGAGCAGGGCCGAGGGCGCGTGGATCGCTTCCAGGCGGACACCGCCTTCGTCGCGCGAGGAATCGTCGAGGCGGCCCAGGTAAGAAAGCGACACACCGCCGCCACTGCGCTTCGAACGCGACCACGCAAGCAGCTGGTCGAACAGCGGGTGCAGCCGTTCGAGTCCCAGCAACTGCTCGTGGACCGCCGGCCCGAGGCGGTCGATCTGCCGCCGCATATCCTCGTGCAGCGCACGCGCCAGCACCCAGAAATCCGCATCGCGCGACTTGCGTCCGCCGAAGGTCAGCCGCACCGTCGGCGCCATGGTGAACAGGGCGCCGCCCTGCAGCGCCGGCAGATAGCGGCGCGCATCGACCGGCGCGACGAACTTCTCCACGCCGCGGACGCCGCGCACCGACCAGCAGGCCAGCATGAAAGCCGTGCACAGCGCCGCGAACACGCCGACCTCGGCGTCCTTCGCCCGCCGCACCAGCGCCTGCACCGCCGCCGGTTCGATCGACCAGCGCTGCGTATAGGCGGCGCCGTAGCTCACCGGCGCGCCGATGCGCCGCGTGCGGATAAAGGCGCCGAACAGCGCGGCCTTCAGGCGCGCGCGCCGCTGCAGCCAGCGATTGCGCAGGGCTTCGGGCGGCACCACGTCGGCGCCGCCCTGCAGTTCGAAGCGCGGCCCCAGCCTGGCGTCGGGGCGGCCGCACACGGTCAGGATGTCGCGCAGCAGATTCACCGCCGACAACCCGTCGCAGATGCAGTGATGGCAGCTCAGCAGCAGATCGCTGCGCCCGGCGCCGCGCAGCCAGACCATGCGGATCAGCGGCTCGCGCCTGCCGTCGAACAGGCGCTCGCATTCCAGCCGCGCCTGCTCCTGCCAGTCGTCATCGCCCTGCCGTTCGACGATGCGCAGCGCGATCGACGGGGGCACGTCCTGCTGCACGAACCACGGACGTCCATCGGCGTCGTGCTCCACCAGGCTTTGCAGCACGGCATGCCGCGCCTGCACGCGCTCCAGCGCCAGGCGCAGGCGCGGTTCGTCGAGCGTGCCGGACAGCGTGGCGGGCAGCACCAGCGCCACCGCACGCTGGCCGTCCAGATACATGCCGCGCTCGAACAGCGCGAATGGCCGGCGCGCGCTCATGCCACGCTCCGCTGCGGTTCCATCGCGGCCTCCATCATTTCAACTTCCTCCAGCAAGCCCCAGCGCCGCAGATGCCGCAGCGCTTCGCCCACGCCGTCCTCGGCACGGATCGCGCGGCCCAGCGCTTCGGCCTCGCGCAGCATCTCCGGCTGCGCCATCGCGGTGAGCGCCGCGGCCAGCGCATCGGCGTTCAAGCTGCGCCGGTCCAGCGCGGCGGGCGCCACGCCGCGGCGCTGCAGGCAGCGCGCCCAGAACGGCTGGTCGCCGTAGAACGGCACCACCGCGGCCGGAATGCCGGCGCGCGCCGCCGCTGCCGTAGTGCCCGCGCCACCGTGATGCACGGCGCCGGCCATGCGCGGAAACAGCCAGTCGTGCGGTGCCTGGCGCAGGCCATAGATCTGCTCGTCCAGCGCGCCTTCGGCGATCTCCAGCCCGCCCCAGCCCGCCGCCAGCACCGCGCGGCGCCCGCTCTTGCGCACGCCGTCCAGCACGATGCGGGTGAACTCGGCGGCGCGGCTGCTCACCATGCTGCCGAAGCCGATATAGACCGGCTTGGGGCCGGCAGCTAGAAACTCGGCAAGTTCCGCCGGCGGCGTCCACGCCGGCGGATCGAAGAACCAGTAGCCGGTAACCTGCGAGCTGTCCGGCCAGTCCGCCGGCCGCGGCAGCACGTGGCGGCTGAAGCCGTTGATCACCTTTTCGTCCAGCGCATGGCGGCCCAGATAAGGCCCATGCCAGGGATAGCGCGGCAGGCCCAGCCGCGGCCGCACGATGTCGTTGATCGCCGGCCGCATCACATGCCACACCAGCAGCCACAGCAGATGATGCGCGGCCAGGCTCACCGGGCCGGGCAGGCGGTCGCGCGAACCGCTCAGCACCATCGGCGGCAGCAGGCGCGAGGGCGTCAACGGCTGCAGGCGCGCGATGGCGAACGGCACGCCGCGCCGCTCCGACAGCGCCTTGGCCAGCAAGGTGCTGTTGCTCACGCCGATCAGCAGGCCCGCGCCTTCGCTCGCCGCCATGCCTTCCTCGGCCCAGTGCTCGGCCCACAGCGCATAGCGCTGGCGGAAGATGCGCGCCATCGCGCGCAGGTTGAGGCCCTGCTCGGCGATGCTGCGGTCGGCTTCCAGCATGGCCTGGAAATCGGCGGTGAGCGGAAAGAATGCCAGCCCCGCTTCGCGCACCAGCGGCTCGAAATTGCCGCTGGTGGCGATGCGCACCGGATAACCCGCGCGCTGCAGCCCCTGCCCCAGCGCCACGCAGGGCCGCACGTCGCCTTGCGTGCCGATGGTGAAGATGACGATCGGCCTGGGCGCGCTCATGCGGCGGCCAGCCCCGGCTGCGGCGCCAGCGGCGTGGCGGCGCCCGCGCGCTCGTCCGGGATATCGAACAGGCGATGGCGCAGCACGGTGCCGATCGTCTCCGCCGGCGCCGCCTCCAGCACCGCCTCGTGATGGCAGGCCAGCTCCTGCACCTCGATGCGCCAGCCGATGAAGGGCCGCCACGCCGAGGGGCGGTGGTCGAGGATGCCGCCCAGGTCGCCCTCGCGCTCGGTGGCGTGGAAGAACAGAAGGTCCACGTTGATCCGGCGCGGCGTGTACTGGCGCGCCAGCTCCAGGTTGTTGCGCATCACCGCGAACAGATGCTCGATGAATTGCGGGTGGCTCTTGATGATCTCCTGCACCAGCGGGATCGAGCGCGCGTTGTAGCTGTGCAGCAGCAGCGAGGCCAGCTCCTTCAGCGTCTGCGGCGCGTCTTCGCCGGCGTGCTGGTGCAGGCCGAGGAAGTTCAGCGCGGCGCGTACTTCCTTGGCTTCCTCGCGCGGGCGCGAACGCTCGCCGGCGGTGAACAGATAGCTGTCGATCATCGCCAGCAGCTCGACGCGCTCGCCCATCGCCAGCAGCTGCTCGGCGATGGCGTGGCCGATCAGTCCGCCCATCGAACGCCCGACCAGGCGGTACGGCCCCTCGGGCTGGATGCGCCGGATCTGCGCCAGATAATCCGCCGCCACTTCCTCGATGCTGCCGGGCAGGCGCAGGTCGCCGCGCAGGCCGCGCGACTGCAGGCCGTATACCGGGACGGCCGGATCGAGATGCCGCAGCAGCGCGGAGAAGCCCAGGCTCAGGCCCATCATCGGATGGATGCAGAACAGCGGCCGCGCCGGCGCCCTGCCCACTTCGCGCAACCGCGGCGGCGCGCGCAGCACGATCACCTCGCCGAGCGGATCGTCGCTGTCGCCGCCGAGGCGGTCGACGAAGGCCGCCAGGTTGGCCACCGTCGGCGCTTCGAACAGGCTGCCCAGCGGCAGCTCCACGCCGAATTCCGCGGGGAAGCCCACCGCCATCTCCGCCGCGGTGAGCGAATCGCCGCCGAGCTCGAAGAAGTTGTCGTGCAGGCCGACGCGTTCGATGCGCAGCAGGCGCTGCCATAGTTCCGCCAGCTTGCGTTCCACCGGCGTGGACGGTTCCACGAACGCGGCGCGCGCAATGCGGTCCGGCGCCGGCAGCGCGCGGCGGTCCAGCTTGCCGTTCGGCGTCAGCGGCAGCGCGTCCAGCAAGGTGAAGCTGGACGGCAGCGCGGGCTCCGGCAGGCGGCGCGCCAGGAACACGCGCAGCTGGTCGGAATCGACGGCGGCGGGCTCGCGCGGCACCACATAGGCGGCCACGGCGAGACTGCCGTTCGCATCGCGGAACGTGGTGACCGCCGCAGCGGCGACGCCGGCGTGCTGGGCCAGCAGGTTCTCGACCTCGCCCAGCTCGATGCGATGGCCGCGGATCTTCACCTGGCTGTCGGCGCGCCCGATGAATTCCAGCAGGCCGTCGTCGCGCCAGCGCACCAGATCGCCGGTGGCGTACATGCGGCTGCCGTCAGCGGCGAAGGGGTCGGCCGGGAAGCGTTCCTCGGTGAGCTGCGGGCGATGCAGATAGCCCTTGGCCACGCCCGCGCCGCCGATATACAGCTCGCCGATCGCGCCGGTCACCACCGGCTGCCGCGCGGCATCGAGCACGTACAGGCGCGTGTTGAGGATGGGGCGGCCGATCGGCGGAATGCCGGAGCCGATCACTTCCAGCTCGTAGGCGGTGGACCACACCGTGGTTTCGGTAGGGCCATAGAACTGCGTCACCCGCGCCGCCGCGGCCTTGAGCCGCGCGGCGAGTTCCGCGCCCAGCGCTTCGCCGCCCACCATGGCATGCACTTCGTCCAGCCTGGTTTCCGGGCTGCCCAGCAGGATGCGCCACAGCGACGGCGTCGCCTGCACATGGGTGACGCCGCTGGCGCGGATCAGCCGCGCCAGTTCCACCGGCTGCTGCGCGGCGCCGCTGCCGGCCATCACCACGCAGGCGCCGGCGGTGAGCGGCAGGTACAGCTCCAGCCCCGCGATATCGAAGATCACCGTGGTAACGGCAAGGAAGCGATGGCCGGGTACGGGTTCCAGCAGGCGCGCCATGCCCTGCAGGAAGTTGGCGAGATTGCGGTGGGTGACTTCCACGCCCTTGGGGCGGCCGGTGGAACCGGAGGTGTAGAGCACGTAGGCGACGCCGTCGGGATGGCTCAGGTCCGGCTCGTGCGCGGCTTCCAGCGCGCGCGCGTCCAGCTGTTCCGGCAGCAGCTGCATGCCGCCGCCCATGGGCAGGCGCTCGTGGATGGCGCGGGTGGCGATCAGCGCGATCGGCGCGGCATCGTCCAGCAGCAGCGCGATGCGCTCGGCCGGGCCGTCCGGATCGATCGGCAGATACGTGGCGCCGGTGCGCATGATCGCCAGCAGCACGATCAGCAGCTGCTCGTTGCGCGGCAGCGCCACGGCCACGATGTCGCCGGGCGCGATGCCGTCGTCGATCAGCTGCCGCGCCTGCGCCACGCTGCGCCGGTGCAGCTCGCGGTAGCTCAGCACGGTGTCGCCCGCGATCACCGCCGGCGCCTCCGGCCGCAGCGCCGCCTGCTGCGCCACGTGCGCGGGCAGGCCGCTCAGTTCGATCGGCGCGGCGGTGTCGTTCCAGGCCACCAGCAGGCGGTGGCGTTCTTCGTCGCCGAGCAGGTCGAGGTCGCGCAGGCGCGCCTCCGGTTCGGCCAGCACGCCGTCGATCAGGCGGCACAGGCGGCGGCGGTGCTCGTCCAGTTCGTCCATGTCGTACAGCAGCGGGTTGGCGTCGAGGTCGATGCGCAGGCCGGCATCGGTGCCGCGGTCGTAGACGAAGACCATCAGGTCTTCCGCCGAACTGTTGGACATGTTGTGCGAGGACGTACCCGCGCCGGCGAAATCGAGCTGGTAATCGAACGGCTCAATATTGATGCCCAGCCAGGCCACGGCACGGCCCTGCCCGACCAGGCCCAGGTCGCGGCGCAGGTCTTCGTAGCGGTACTGCTGGTGGCGCAGCGTCTGCCGCACCGCGCGGGAGACCTGTTCGAACAGGCCGCCGGCGGTGAGCTCCGCGGCGAACTGCAGGCGGATCGGCACCACGTTGGCGAAGATGCCCGGCATGCGGCGCGCCTCGGCATTGAGCCGCGCCGTCACCGGCATGCCGAACACCAGGTCTTCCGCACCGGTGACGCGGTGGTAATACGCCGCGACCAGGCCGATCAGCACCTGCGGCAGGCTGGCGCCGGTGGCCTTGCCCAGTTCGGCCAGGCGGCGCGAGGTTTCCGGCGGCAGGATCGCCGTGCTGCGGCACAGGCGGTCGGCCAGGCCGGGGCGATGCTGGCGGCGCGACAGTGTCACCGCCTCGGGCAGGTCGGCCAGCAGCTCCTTCCAGTAGTCGCGGTCGCGGCGGAAGCGGTCCGATTCGCGATACGCGCTTTCCAGTGCACTGGCGGTGGCGGCGGGCGCGAACTCGCACGGCGGCGGCTCGCTGCCCTGCACCAGGGCGGTGTACAGCTCGGCCAGGCGCCGCGCGAGCAGGCCGCCGCCGTAGCCATCCAGCACGATGTGGTGCGCGCGCTGGTACCAGACGTAGTGGTCGTCGGCGAGCTTGAACAGCACGCTGACCCACAGCGGGTCGTGTTCGAGATCCGGGTTGCGCGAGTACTCCTCGTGCATCCACGCCTCGGCGGCCGCGCGCGGATCGGCTTCGGCGCTCATGTCGAAATAGGGAAACTGCCCGCCGTAGACCTGGCGCACCACCAGCAGCGGCTTGCCGTCGCGCTCGATCACGTTGGCGCGCATCATCTCGGCCTCGTAGACGAGGCGGTACAGCGCCTGGCGGAACAGCGGCGGCTGCACCGGGCCGCGGATATCCACCGCCTCGGCGATATTCATGATCGCGCCATCGCCGCCGATCTTGTGGTTCATCCACAGGCCGCGCTGGGCGGTGGTCAAAGGCAGCAGCACGTCGTCGCGCACATCGCTCATGGTTTTTCCCCCTGCGGCCCGCTCCGCCGCACGATCCTTTGCGGCACGAAAAGCAGGCACGCGTCAGCCGGCGTTAATCGCCCAGGTAATGCATTTGAAATATCGGATAATCGCGACCGAAACGGTCCGCCACGGCCAATACGGCCATGTTTCAAAATGTCGCGTACCATCGATTTTTATGACGCAGACGGCTACCAGCACCGGCATCGCAACGGCCGGGACAAGCTGTGACGGATCTGCTGGGTGACGCGGGTGACGGAATGGGGGATTCCGCATGACGTATTGGAAAATACGCTAAGACTTTTCCCCTACCCTGTTCCCGGCTTCGAGTGTCCATGCCTGAACGGGAGCTTGTCCATCGGGGGAAATGTGCTTCGCATCACAGATTGTGCGGCGCAGCAAGAGTTTGCCAGGAAAATGAGAAATTAATGGCGAAGGATTTGTCAACGACGCGCGGAATTAATGCGGACTATTGCGCCGCATGAAAATCGCGTCAATGCGCGGATTATCTGTCCGCATTATCCGGCCGGTCATGAAATGGCCGTCAATTCACTAATGTGAAATCACGCATCGGCATGACCTGATAATCATGCCGATGTGCCGCGTCACTGAAACACGATGCAGGCGATCGCCCCGTTGGTATCCGGCCGCGGACGCATCGACACGTCCCAGCCATACAGCTCGCACAACCGCCGCACGATCGCCAGGCCCAGCCCCGCGCCGCTGCCGCCGGCGCCTTCGCCGCGCACGCCGCGCTGGAACAGGCGCTCGGCGTCTTCCGGCTTGATGCCGGGGCCGGTGTCGATCACTTCGATGCGGTCCTTCTCGACCTTCACCGTGACCTGGCCTTCCAGCGTGTACTTGATGGCGTTGCCGATCAGGTTGGTGAGCGCGACCGACAGCACCGAGGCCGGCGCATTGATGCTCAGGCCGCCGTTCACCACCAGCTCCAAGTTGAGCGGCTTGTCGCGCATCTGCGGGCGCTGGCTTTCGATCACGTCGGAGGCGACCTTGGCCACCTCGGTGGTCTCGCCACGCGTGGGGCCGCGGCGTTCCGCCCGCGACAGCAGCAGCAGCGCTTCGATCAGTTCGGTGGCCTGGCGCGAGGCGCGCTCGATGCGCTTCAGGCGCTCGCGCAGCTTGTCGGTAAGGTCGGGCGAACCCTGCAGCAGTTCCGTGGTGCTGGCGATCACCGCCAGCGGCGTGCGCAGCTCGTGGCTCACGTCGGAATTGAATTCGCGGTCGCGCTCCACCATCGAGGTCAGGCGGTTGGCGTATTCGTCCAGCGCCAGCGCCAGCTCGCCCACTTCGTCGTCGGCGAAATGGGGCGCCAGCGGCTCGGCCTTGCCGTTCTTGCGGAACTCGCGCAGGCGCTGGGCCAGTTCGCTCACCGGCTTGAGCACCTTGCGCGACAGCCACAGCCCCAGCGCCAGCGAGATCAGGCCGAACAGGAACACCGCGGCGAGCACCGCGGTGAGCAGCTGGCGCTTGCCCAGTTCGTCGCGCGAGACGTCGTACTGCACGAAGCTGATCACGCCGTCCTTGCGGCGCACGGCCAGCTTGTAATGATGCGGCTTGCCGTCCGGACCGGTCTCGAACAGGTCGTGCACGCCGGTATCCAGGGCCTGCCAGGACAGCGGCGCCTTATAGATGGTGCGGTCGCTCCAGGATGCCGCCTTGATGATTTCGAACGCAGGCGCCCGGTCCGGGTGGGCCAGGACTTGTTCGTTGAGGCGGTCCACCTCGTCCTGCAAGGCCGAGGTGATGAGCTGGTTCTCGACGCGCTCGCGGATGTTGAGCGCTGCGAAGGCAAACAGGGCGCTGAGGCCGAACCCGAACAGCGCGAAGCTCAGGACCAGGCGAAAACGAAGCTTACGTCTGGACCGCATCCGGGTCGACCATGCGATATCCGATACCGTGCCGCGTGTGGATCAGCGGCTTGTCAAATGGTTTGTCGATCGCCGCGCGCAGGCCGTGGATATGCACGCGCAGGCTGTCGCTGTCGGGCAGTTCCTCGCCCCATACGCGCTGTTCCAGATCCTGGCGGGTGACCACCGAAGGGCTGGCTTCCATCAGCGCCTGCAGCAGCTTCAGGCCGATCGGGTTGAGCTGGATCGACTTGCTGTCGCGGGTGACGGTGAGCGTGTCCAGGTTGTAGGTGAGGTCGGCCACCTTCAGCACGCGGCTCTGCGGGCCCTTGCCGCGGCGCGCCAGTACTTCCAGGCGGGCGGCCAGTTCCTGCAGGGCGAACGGCTTGGTCATGTAGTCGTCGGCGCCGGACTCGAAGCCGGTGAGCTTCTGCTCCAGCGCGTCGCGCGCGGTGAGCATCAGCACCGGGGTCTGCTTGTGCGCCTCGTGGCGCAGCTTGCGCGCCACGTCCAGGCCGTCCATGCCGGGCAGGGTCAGGTCCAGCACGATCACGTCGAATTCGTTCACCACCGCCAGGTGCAGGCCGGTCACGCCGTCGCCGGCGAAATCGACCACATGGCCGCGATCCTCCAGGTAATCGCCGATATTGGTCGCGATATCGCTGTTGTCTTCGATCACCAGTACGCGCATACGCCACTCCGTGTCGCCGCCGGCTTGGGTCCGGCCATGGCGGCAAGCTTAACAATTTGCGCCGGGGAAGGTGGGCGCGAGGCCGGCAGCAGGCTGCAATCTCTTGCGCGGCCGTGAATCGGGCCCAAAAGAAAAGGCCCGGAGGCGCGGCGGGAAGCCGCTCCATCCGGGCCCAAGCTACTGCCCCGATACCGTAATCTGCTGTCACTAGACCATAGCGGTTGAAGTGCCAAGCAAATTGCAGTGGGACCTTTATAGGGGCGGTGGAGTTACGGTGTGGTTAACCCGTACTGAGGCCACCGTTAACCGTTCAGCGTGCGGCGGCTTTCCGCTGATGCTGCTCGAGGTGCTTGATGATGTGCGCCGACACGTCGACGCCCGTCGCCGCTTCGATGCCCTCCAGTCCGGGCGACGCATTCACTTCGAGAATGAGCGGCCCGCGCCTGGAACGCAGCAGGTCGACGCCGGCAATGCCCAAGCCCAGCGCCTTGGCCGCGCGGATCGAGATCTGCCGTTCTTCGGCGCTGAGTGTCGCCGCCTGCGCGCTGCCGCCGCGATGCAGGTTGGCGCGGAAGTCGCCGGGGCTGGCGTCGCGCTGCATCGCCGCCACCACCTTGTTGCCGACCACGAAGCAGCGCAGGTCGCTGCCGTTGGCCTCGCCGATGAACTCCTGCACCAGGAAGTTCGCGTACAGGCCGCGGAAGGCCTCGATCACGCTCTGCGAGGCGCTGCGCTTTTCCGCCAGCACCACGCCGGTGCCCTGGCTGCCTTCGTTGAGCTTGATGACGTGCGGCGGGTCGCCCAGCATGGCCAGCACGTCGGCGGTGTCGTCGGGGTTGTCGCCGAACACCGTCACCGGCATGTCCAGGCCCTGCGAGGCCAGGATCTGCAGCGCGCGCAGCTTGTCGCGCGCGCGCAGCACGGCGTCGGACGGGTTGGGCGTGTACACGCCCATCATCTCCAGCTGGCGCAGCACCGCGGTGCCGTAGAAGGTGCTGGTGGTGCCGATGCGCGGGATCACCGCATCGATGTCCTTCAGCGGCTTGCCCTTGTAGCGGATCGCCACGTCGCCGGGCGCGATGCGCACGTAGCAGCGCAGCGGGTCGAGCACGCGCACCACGTGGCCGCGCTCGCGCGCCACCTCGACCAGGCGCTGGGTGGAATACAGGCGGGAATTGCGCGAGAGGATGGCGATCTTCATGGGACATCCGTGGCCGCGAGGGGATGGCGCGGTTGGGTGTAGGAGAGGGCCGGGTCCACCGCGAAGCGCCCGTGCAGCGCCGTGCGTCCCAGCAACATGGGAAACAGCATATGCCGCCGATCGGTCAGATTGACGTCGACGCTGAAGCTGCGCCCGGCCAGTACCAGGCCGGTGCGGATGAACCAGCGTTCGGTGCGCCTGCCGCCGGTGTCGATGACCACGCGCCGGTCGTGCGCCGGCGCCTCGCACAGCCGCCCCACGCGATGGCCGCGGCCGGTGCGCACGACGAAGCGCAGCCAGGTGGCGCCGTCGCGTTCGAAGGTTTCCAGTTCTTCCACGTGCAGCGCGCTGCTGCGCGCGCCGGTGTCGAGCTTGACCTTGAGCGAGTGAATGCCGAGGTCCGGCAATGCCAGGCGCTCCCGCCAGCCGAGTGTGATCACATCCGCCATCTTCAGCGCACTGATTCGGGAGAGGGGCTCGGTGGGGCGAGGGCGGGAATGGAGCGGGTGAAGGGAATCGAACCCTCGTCAGTAGCTTGGGAAGCTACAGCTCTACCATTGAGCTACACCCGCAACGACGGCGGATGGTAACCGGGAGCCGTGCGCTTGGGAACAACCCGGCGGCGGCTGCCCCGCGGACGCGTCCGAACGCGCGGTGAACCGCAGATGGCGGCCGGCTGAATCGCGCGCGGGACTGAACGAATTCCTTGCGCACGGCGCGCAGCGCGGCATGCACATAATCGGGCCGTCGGCGTCCGGCCATCCCATGCGTTCTTACGGACGTCATCAACGCGCAACGCTCTGGAGAACGTCATGCGTCTTCCCTCTTCCTTCATGGCACGCGCCTGGCCGCTCGCCGCGGCGGCGCTGTTATGGTGCGCGGCCGGCCTGGTCCAGGCCCAGTCGCAGCCACCCGACAGCGACGCCGGCGATCCGCCGTCGCGCGTCGCCCGGCTCTCCTATGAATCCGGCGACCTCGGCATGCTCCCCTCCGGCACGCAGGACTGGAGCGATGCCAGCCTCAACCGCCCGCTCACCAGCGGCGACCGCCTGTCCACCGGCGCCGACGGCCGCGCGGAGCTCGAACTCGGCGGCGGCAGCCTGCGCATGGCGCAGAACACCGATTTCGGCCTGCTCGATCTGAACGACCAGGTCGCCCAGGTGGAACTGACCCAGGGCACGCTCAACCTCGCCGTGCGCAACCTCGGCGAAGGCGAGAGCTACGAGATCGACACGCCCACCGCCGCGCTGGTGATCACCCAGCCGGGCACCTTCCGCGTCGACATCGACCGCGACGGCCACACCACCGACGTTACCGTGTTCCGCGGCCAGGCCACGCTGTACGGCGAGAACAATGCGCAGCGCATGGTCAATGCCGGCACGCGCTACGTCATTGGCGATGCGGCGCTGAACCAGGTGTCGCTGGAGGACATCGGCGACCGCGGCGACGCCTTCGACGACTGGTGCTACCAGCGCGACCAGCGCTATGCGAATTCGCCGAGCCGCCGCTATGTCTCCGACGAAGTGGTCGGCTATCAGGACCTGGACGACCACGGCGACTGGCAGACCGATCCCGACTACGGCGCCGTCTGGTACCCGTCGCAGGTGGCGGCCGACTGGGCGCCGTACCGCGACGGCCACTGGGCCTGGGTCGCCCCCTGGGGCTGGACCTGGGTGGACGACGCGCCCTGGGGCTTCGCCCCGTTCCATTATGGCCGCTGGGCCTTCGTCGGCCACCGCTGGGGCTGGGTGCCGGGGCCGGTGGCGGTGCGTCCGGTGTACGCGCCGGCGCTGGTCGCCTTCGTCGGCGGCGGCAACTGGAGCGTGTCGATCGGTATCGGCGGCGGCGCGCCGGTGGGCTGGTTCCCGCTCGGCCCGCGCGAGGTCTACAACCCGTGGTACCGCGCCAGCCGCAACTACTACACCAACGTCAACGTCACCAATATCT
Organism: Dyella marensis; assembly: GCF_049532885.1. NCBI lineage: Bacteria > Pseudomonadati > Pseudomonadota > Gammaproteobacteria > Lysobacterales > Rhodanobacteraceae > Dyella > Dyella marensis. Next base: position 689,064 of record NZ_CP064029.1, on the reverse strand, counting down.
ATGTGCGCAACGTCAACCGCACCACGGTGATCAATAACATCAACAACCAGTACAACTATTTCCGCAGCGGACGCCCGGCGCCCAACGTCGCCTACGCCAACCGCGGCGTGCCGCACGCCTTCAGCGCCGTGCCGGGCCGCACTTTCGCCAGCGCGCAGAACGTGCGCCGCAACCTGGTCCAGGCCGATCCGGGCCGCTTCGCCGCCGCGCCGGTGCTCGCCCGCGGCGTGGCGATCCAGCCGACCCGCGCCAGCTTCGCGCCGCCGCGCCCGGCCAATGCGCGGCCACTGCCGGCGGCCGGCTTCCAGCGTGAAGTGGTGGCGCGCCGCGCACCGCCGGCCAACCCCATGGCGCGCCCGGTGGCCGACGACGTGCGGCCGAACCGCCTCGGCCAGCAGCGCCCCGGCATGCCGGTGGCGCCGCCGTCGAACGTGCGCGTGCTGGGCAGCGCCGGTCCGGTGGGCCCGAACGGTGCGAATCGTCCGATGCCAGGCCGCGACACCGCCGCCACCGTGCCGGCGCGCCTGCCGCCGGTCGGCAACCGCCCCGATAACGCCAGCGTCGACAACGCACCGCGCCGCATCGAAGCCAATAACCGCCCGGACAACGCCGCGAACGCGCCGAACGCACGCCCGGACATGCGCCCGAACGAACTGCCCTCGGCCCGCTTCGCCCACCCCGACGCCGCCGACCGCGCCGCCTGGCAGAACCGCCGCGATGGCGGGCAGCCGATCGGCAACGACAACGGCCGCGGCAACAACCCGCGTCCTGGCGTGAGCTTCGTCACCAACCCCGAGCAGGACCGTGCCCGCCAGGCGCAGATACAGCCGCAGCCGCAGGCCACCCCGCAGCCGCGCACCCTGCCCGACGTGCAGCGCTTCAACCGCCGCGACGAGCCGGGCGCCGCGCCCGAAGCGCGCCAGCCGCGCTACGAGCCGCAGCCCAACCGCCAGGACGACCGTCCGCAGCCGGAGCGCCAGCTGGACCGCCCGCAGCCCATGCCGCAGAACGCCGCCCCGCGCGACTTCCGCCAGGCGCAGCCGCAGCCCTCGTTCCGCCAGGAGCGCAATGAACCGCAGCCGGAGCCGCGCATCGAACGCGCCCCGCCGCAGCGGGCCGAGCCGATGCCGCAGCCCAGCCTGCGCGAAGCGCGGCCTGCCTACGAGCGGCCGAACCCGCCGCCGCAACCGCAGCCGCGCGAACAGGCCCGGCCGCAGCCGCCCCAGAACCAGAACCACGGCGGCGAACACCGTCCGCCGCCGCGCGGCAAGGAAGAGCACCAGAACTGAAGCGCCCCAAGAGCCCGGCACACGCCGGGCTCTTTCTTTGGGCATCACGCCGGCAGCGGCTACAATGCCGCGATGCAGATCATGCTCAATGGCAGCCCACGCGACTGCGCCAACGCCATCACCGTCGCCCAGCTGCTGCAGGAAGCCGGCTACGGCGACCGCCGCGTGGCGGTGGAAGTGAATCGCGAAATCGTCCCCCGCAGCATGCACATCCGCTGGGTCCTCGCCGAGGGCGACCAGGTCGAGATCGTGCACGCCATCGGCGGCGGCTGATGCCCCGCCCCTCCCCCGTGTCCGAGACCCCATGAACACCAAGACCCACGACGTCGCCGACCCGCTCGTCATCGCCGGCAAGAGCTACGGCTCGCGCCTGCTCACCGGCACCGGCAAGTACAAGGATTTCGACGAAACGCGCCGCGCCACCCAGGCCGCCGGCGCCGACATCGTCACCCTGGCGATCCGCCGCGTGAACATCGGCCAGGACGCCAGCCAGCCCAACCTGCTCGACGCACTGCCGCCCAGCGAATTCACCCTGCTGCCCAATACCGCCGGCTGCTACAACGCCGTCGACGCCGTGCGCACCTGCCGCCTCGCGCGCGAACTGCTGGACGGCCACAAGCTGGTGAAGCTGGAAGTGCTCGGCGACGAGCGCACCCTGTTCCCCGACGTGGTGGAAACCCTGAAAGCCGCCGAGACCCTGGTCGCCGACGGCTTCGACGTCATGGTCTACACCAGCGACGACCCGATCCTGGCCAGGCGCCTGGAACAGATCGGCTGCGTGGCGGTGATGCCGCTGGCTGCGCCGATCGGCTCGGGGCTGGGCATCCAGAACCGCTACAACCTGCTGGAAATCATCGAGAGCGCCAAGGTGCCGATCATCGTCGACGCCGGCGTGGGCACCGCCTCGGATGCCGCCATCGCGATGGAACTGGGCTGCGACGGCGTGCTGATGAACACCGCCATCGCGGGCGCCAGGGACCCGGTGCTGATGGCGCACGCGATGAAGCTGGCGATCGAGGCCGGCCGCGCCGCCTTCCGCGCCGGCCGCATCCCGCGCAAGCGCTACGCCTCGGCGTCCAGTCCGATCGACGGCACCATCGGCTGAGCATGGGCGAGCACAGCGAAGACAGCGCGCCGTACCTGCGGCGCATCCGCAGCTTCGTGCTGCGCGAGGGCCGCATGACGCCGGCGCAGCAGCGCGCCTTCGACGAACACTGGGCGCGCTTCGGCATCGACTACAGCGCCACCGTGCAGGACTACCCCGCGCGCTTCGGCCGCCAGGCGCCGCTGGTGATGGAGATCGGCTTCGGCAACGGCGAGGCGCTGGCCTGGGCCAGCGAGCACGATCAGGCGCGCGACTATCTGGGCATCGAGGTGCACGGCCCGGGCGTGGGCCGGCTGATGAATGCGCTGGCCGTGCGCGATGCCGCCAATGTGCGCCTGTACAAGCACGATGCGGTGGAAGTGCTCGAACACGAGATCGCCCCCGGCACCCTGGCCGAGGCGCGCATCTGGTTCCCCGATCCCTGGCACAAGAAGCGCCACAACAAGCGCCGCATCGTGCAGCCGGAGTTTGTCGCGCTGCTGGCCTCGCGCATGGCGCCCGGCGGCCTGCTGCACCTGGCCACCGATTGGCAGCCCTACGCCGAGCACATGCTCGAAGTGATGGAAGCGGCGCCCGACTGGCGCAACGACGCCGGCCCCGGCCAGTACGCGGAGAAACCCGCATGGCGCATCGAGACCCACTTCGAGCGGCGCGGCCTGAAGCTGGGCCACGGCGTGTGGGATCTGCTCTATCGCCGCGCCTGAGGTGCGGCGTGTCCCCAGGGACGGCTCCGATTCACCAGTGAAGCAGTGGCACCGCCTATACTCGCCGGCCAGAGCAAGCTGACAAAAACAGGGACGAGTCTTCGCAGCGTGACGCAAGCACCGCCCAACGCCATCCACCTTCGCCCTCTGGTCCGACAGGAAGCCAGCTAGTGGGACTCTCGCTCACCCCCGAAATGATCCTGGTGCTCGGGCTGGTGGGCTTCACCATGCTGATGCTGGTGCTGGAGTGGATCCGCGCCGACGTGGTGGCGCTGCTGGTGGTGGTGGTGATCGGCCTGACCGGCCTGATTCCCTCCGACCGCGTGTTCAACGGCTTCGCCGGCAACGCGGTGATCGCCATCATCGCGATCATGATCATGGGCGCGGGGCTCGACCGCGCCGGCGTGCTCGGCCTGACCGCCAACTTCGTGATGCGCATGGCGCGCGGCGTGGAATCGCGCCTGGGCGTGGTGATCAACCTGGTCACCAGCCTGTTCAGCGCGGTGATCCCCAGCCAGGCGCTGGCCGCGCTGATGATCCCGGTCACCAGCCGCCTGGCCGCGCGCACCGGCGTGCCGCTTTCGCGCCTGCTGCTGCCGATGGCGTTCTGCATCCTCACCGCCACCAACACCACGCTGATCGCCAACTCGCCGCTGATCGTGCTCAACGACCTGATCGCGAGCGCGAACGCCAACCTGCCGCCGGGCGCGCACACCATTCCGAAGTTCGGCCTGTTCAGCGTGACCCCGGTCGGCCTGGTGCTGGCGCTGTGCGGCGTGCTGTTCTTCTACCTGTTCACGCCCAAGCTGCTGCCGGAGCGCGAGGACGAGCGCCTGAAGGTGACGCCGGGCCGCACCGAGAGCTACTTCGCCGAGACCTACGGCATCGTGGGCGAGACGGCCGAGCTCACCGTCACCGCGGAAAGCCCGCTGGTCGGCATGAGCATCGGCGAGGTGGAACAGCTGTACGGCGCGCCGCTGATCCTGGCGATCAAGAGCGGCACCGAGGCGCGCATGGCGCCGCCGGTGGACCACGTGATCTGGGTGGGCTCGGTGCTGGGCGTGCTGGGTCCGCGCGAGCAGCTCAGCCAGTTCGCCAACAACCAGCTGTGCAAGCTGTCGCCGCGCATGCGCCAGCTGGGCGAGCTGTTCAATTCCAGCCGCGCCGGCATTTCGGAGGCGGTGATCCCGCCCAGCTCGCGTTTCATCAAGCAGAGTGTCGCCGAGCTGCGCCTGCGCAAGCGCTACGGCATCTCGGTGCTGGCGGTGAACCGCGGCGACCAGGTGTTCCGCGACGACGTGCGCGCGGTAAGCCTGCGCGCCGGCGACACCCTGGTGCTGCACAGCAGCTGGCGCGACCTGGGGCTGGCGTCGGAGGACAAGGACCTGGTCGTCGTCACCGACATCCCGAAGGAGGAACAGCGCCCCGGCAAGATCTGGCAGGCGGTGGGCTTCTTCGTGCTGGCCAAGTGCCTGGCCCTGTTCACCCACCTGGATCTGTCGGTGGCGATGATGACCGGCGCCATCGGCATGCTGCTCACCGGCGTGCTGAACATGGACGAGGCCTACAAGGCGATCAACTGGAAGACCATCTTCGTCACCGCCTGCCTGATTCCGCTGGGCTGGTCGATGGACGCCACCGGCACCGCCGCGTGGCTGGCGCAGGAGGTGCTGCAGCACCTGGGCAATGCCTCGCCTTACGTGCTGCAACTGTGCCTGGCGATCCTCACCCTGCTGTTCTCGCAGGTGATGTCCAACGTCGGCGCCACGGTGATGATGGTGCCGATCGCCATCAGCGTGGCGGTGGCCACCGGCGGCAACCCGTCGGCGTATGCGCTGATCGTGGCGGTGTCCTCGTCCAACACCTTCCTGCTCACCTCCGGCCACCCCGCCCTGATGATGGTGGCCGGCCCCGGCGGCTACCGCGGCAAGGATTTCCTGCGCGTGGGCCTGCCGCTGACCGCGATGGTGCTGGTGATCACCCTGGTGGCGATCAACCTGATGTTCCGCTGAGTCAGCCGAGGCGCACTTCGCCGTCCACCACCTCCACCGCCACCGCGTGCAGGTGCTCGCCGCGGCAGGGGCCGCCGATGCACAGGCCGTCGGCGGTATTGAAGCTGGCGCCGTGCGCGGCGCAGACCAGCACGCCGTCGCGGATCAGGAACTTGCCCGGCGCCCAGTCCAGCCGGCGCCCCGCATGCGGGCAGATATTGAGATAGGCCTGTGCGGCGCCGCCGTGGCGCACCACGATCAGGCTTTCCTCCCCCTCGGGCAGCGCGGCGTCGACGGCGATCGCCTCGCCGTCGATAATTTCGTCAAGGCGGCAGAGTGGCTGGGCGGGGGTGGCTGTATCCATCGGCACTTGTCTCTCGGGCGTGAAAGCCCCATCGTTACGCACGTAAGTCATTGATTTTACCACACGGATTTTTAACACATGCGCTTCACGCTGCCGTCTCCGCGTCGTTCCCGCCACCCGCTGGTCCGTGCCCTGTCGCTGCTGGTCGGCGTGGCGCTGGTGGGCGTGCTGCTGGTGTTCGGTCTGGTCGTGGCCGGCGTGCTGCTGGTCGGTGGCGGCCTGTGGCTGGCCCTGCGCCACTGGACCCGCAAGAGTAATGCCTCCGCCGCGGCGCCGCGCGCCGCCGGCACGCACCAGCCGGAAGTGCTGGAAGGCGAGTTCGTGGTGCTGCACCAGTCGCACCACCACGCCGCGCGCTGAGCGCGTTCGCGCAAGAAGCGGATAGTCCCGCCCATGCCGGATGGCTAGCCTGATGGCATGGACATCCGCACCGCTCCCATGAACCACCGCCAGGGCACCGAAGCCGCGCTCGAACGCGCGCGTGCGCTGATCGAGGAAGCCGAGCAGGCGCCCAGCCTGGACACCCTGGCCGAAGCCGCGGGCTTGAGCCCCACTTATCTGCAGCGCGCGTTCCGCCGCCGCTATGGCATGAGTCCGGCCGAATACCACCGCGCCCGCCGCTTCGGCCAGTTCAAGGCCTCGCTGCGCGATGGCGCGGCGGTGACCGACGCGGTCTACGACGCCGGCTTCGGCTCCGGCAGCCGCGTCTACGAGCACAGCAACCGCCTGCTCGGCATGACCCCGGCCAGCTACCGCGCCGGCGGCCTCGGCGCCAGCATCCGCTACACCACCACCGACACCCCGCTGGGCCGCCTGCTGGTGGCGACCACCGCGCGCGGCATCTGCTCGGTGACCCTGGGCGACGGCGACGCCGACCTGCAGCGCCGCCTGCGCGAGGAATTCCCCCAGGCCGAACTGGAACGCGTCGACGCCGGCCGCGAGGAATGGCTGGACGCGGTGATCGCGCGCATCGCTTCCGAACTGGGCTGGACCGACGCCACCGCGCCGGAACTGCCGCCGCTGGATATCGCCGCCACCGCGTTCCAGTGGCGCGTGTGGGACGCCCTCACCCGCATCCCCGCCGGCAGCACGCGCAGCTATGGCGAGATCGCCGCGGACATCGGCCTGCCGAAGGCGGCGCGCGCGGTAGGCCAGGCCTGCGGCAACAACCGGGTGGCCCTGATCGTGCCCTGCCACCGCGTGGTGCGCGAGGACGGTTCGATCGGCGGCTGGCGCTGGGGTGTCGAACGCAAGCGCGAGCTGCTGGCGCGGGAACGGCGGCGGGTTTCGGCCTGAGCCTAAAACCGGGTAATTCCGGCTGCGCCTTGATGCTCCCTCAAGGTAGCCTTGCAAACCGCTCGCTACTCGCCGTCCGGGCCACGCATTATCTTGCTGGGTCGCTAGACTAGTCGCCGCGCCCCTTCCCTCCCGCGCCATCCCCGCCATGACCGACCAGTCCGTTTCCAACGCCGCCCGCGCGGCGCAAGGCCCGTTCGCCGACACGCGCGTGATGATTCCGCTCGCGCTGTTCGCGCTGTACATCATCTGGGGTTCCACCTATCTGGGCATCCGCCTGGCGCTGGAAAGCTATCCGCCGTTCCTGCTCGCCGGTATCCGCTTCCTGTGCGCCGGCGTGCTGATGTTCGGCCTGCTGCGCCTGCGCGGCGTGGCCATGCCCACCGCGCGGCAGTGGCGCAATGCCGGCATCACCGGCGTGCTGCTGCTGGGCTTCGGCAACGGCCTGGTGTGCTTCGCCGAGCAGAGCGTCAGTTCCGGTATCGCCGCGGTGGCGGTGGCCAGCCTGCCGCTGTTCGCGGCGCTGTTCTCCGGGCTGTACGGGCAGTGGCCGACCGGGCGCGAAACCGTCGGCCTGGTGATCGGCTTCGCCGGCGTGGTGGTGCTCAACCTGGGCAGCAGCCTGTCGGCGTCGCGCATCGGCGCGATCGCGCTGATCGTGGCGGCGGCGAGCTGGGCCTTCGGCTCGATCTGGAGCAAGCGCCAGGACATGCCCGCCGGCCCGATGAACACCGCCGCGCAGATGCTGGTGGCCAGTGTGGCCCTGCTGCTGGTGGGCTTCGGCACGGGCGAACGCCTGCCCGCGCATCCCACCCTGCACGCGACGCTGGCGGTCGGCTACCTGGTGGTGTTCGGTTCGCTGATCGCCTTCAGCGCCTACCTCTACGTGCTCAAGAACGCGCGCCCCGCCGTGGCCACCAGCTATGCCTACGTGAACCCGCCGGTGGCGGTGCTGTTCGGCGTGCTGATCGCCGGCGAGCACGTGGGCCCGTACGACATCGCCGGCATGGCGGTGATCCTGCTCGGCGTGGCGATCATCACGCTGTTCAAGCAGCGCGCGAAGGGCTGAGACCAAGATCGTATTGCCGCTGTGCGCGGCTTGCGCCACCCTCCCCGCATTTGGGGAGGGCGGTCATGCCGAATGCGAACGAAGGTGCCCTGGCCCGCGCGGCCCTGCGCAGTTCCGCCTGGGCCGAACGCTGGTTTCCCGATGCATGGGTGTTCGCCGCGCTGGGCGTGATCCTGGTGGCCGGCGCCGCGCTGGCCTTCGGCGCCACGCCCACGGTCACCGTCAATGCCTTCGGCGACGGTTTCTGGAGCCTGATTCCCTTCACCATGCAGATGGCCTTCGTGGTGATCGGCGGCTATGTGGTCGCCACCGCGCCGGTGGTCGCGCGCTTTATCGAATTACTGGCGCGCGTGCCGCGCAGCGGCCGCGGCGCGGTGTGCTACGTGGGCCTGGTCAGCATGCTGGCTTCGCTGCTGTCCTGGGGTTTCTCGCTGGTGTTCGGCGGTCTGCTGGTGCGTGCGCTGGCGCGGCGCGGCGAGCTGCGCATGGACTATCGCGCGGCCGGCGCCGCGGCCTACCTGGGCCTGGGCGCGGTGTGGGCGATGGGGCTTTCCTCGTCCGCCGCGCAACTTCAGGCCAATCCCAAGAGCATGCCGCCGGGGCTGCTCAACATCACCGGCGTGCTGCCTTTCAGCCAGACCATTTTCCTGTGGCAATCGATCGTGCTCACCGCCGTGCTGATCGCGGTGTCGCTGCTGATCTGCTGGTTCACCGCGCCGTCGGAAGCGAGCGCGCGCACCGCGGAAGATTTCGGCGTGGGCGAAGCCGCCGCCACGCCGCCGCTGCCGCCGCGCACGCGGCCCGGCGAATGGCTGGAATACAGCCCGCTGCTGTCGCTGCTGATCGGCCTGCTCGGGCTGGGCTGGCTCGGCTATGAGTTCGCCAGCAAGCCGGCGGTCACCGCCATCGCCAATCTCAATACCTACAACTTCCTGTTCCTCACCGTCGGCCTGCTGCTGCACTGGCGTCCGCGCAGTTTTCTCAACGCGGTGGCGCGTGCGGTGCCCAGCACGGCCGGCGTGCTGATCCAGTTCCCGCTGTACGGCGGCATCGCCGCGCTGCTCACGCATGCGCCGGGGCTGGGCGGCGACACGCTGGCGCATCGCCTGTCCGGCCTGTTCGTGCACGTCGCTTCCACCGACAGCTTCACCCTGGTGATGGGCGCGTACTCCGCCATCCTCGGCTTCTTCGTGCCGTCCGGCGGCGGCAAGTGGCTGGTGGAGGCGCCATACGTGATGCAGGCGGCGAACGACCTGCACGTGCACCTGGGCTGGGCGGTGCAGGTCTACAACGCGGCCGAGGCGCTGCCCAACCTGATCAATCCGTTCTGGATGCTGCCGCTGCTGGGCGTGCTGGGCCTGAAGGCGCGCGACATCGTGGGCTTCACCTTTATCCAGCTGGTGGTGCACGTGCCGCTGGTGCTGGGCCTGCTGTGGCTGCTGGGCATGACCCTGACTTATGTGCCCCCAGTGATGCCATAACGCACAGCGCAGGTTGGGGTGAGCGCAGCGAACCCCAACGGATGTCCCGATGTACCCGGGCGCCGCGTTGGAGTTCGCCTACGGCTCACTCCAACCTGCACATCAGGCTGCGTTGACGCTGGATTTGAGGGCCGCGGCAAGAATGCGCACCGCCTCGCGCGTGCGCGGGTCGGCGGCGCGCTGGTGCAGCACGATGCGCGTCAGCGCCAAGCGCGGCAAACCCAGCGGCTCGCCCACATCGACGATCGAAGGCGGACATACGCGCCTTGGCAACGGCGCCACCGCCAATCCCGCGCACGCAGCCGCCACAACCGCAGGCAAGCCGCCACCGACGAACACCTCGGTCCACGCCACGTCCGCATCGTCCAGCGCCTTCAAGGCCATCGCGCGCACCGCGCAAGGCGCCGCGAGTGCGGCAAGACGCAGCGGCTCGCCCGCCGGCTGCTTCCAGTCCGGCAGCGCGTACCAGGCATACGGCTCGCTGAAGAGCAGCTTGCCGCCCGGACGCCCGTCGGCGCTGCAGACGATGGCCGCGTCGAGTTCGCCGTTGTCATAGGCGGCCATCACGCTGACCGAGGAACCGATGCGTACCTCGATGCGCAGCGAGCGGTCGTAAGCGCCGATCTTCGCCAGCAGCTGCGGCAGCTCGGTGCCGGCCGATTGATCGCTGATGCCGACGCGCAGGCTGAGCCGCGCTTCCGTGCGCCCATGCAGCGCGCGCTCATGGGCTTCCAGCAAGTCGCGGGCGGCATCGAGAAACGCCGCGCCTTCCTGCGACAGCCGCACGCGCCGCGGCGTGCGCTCCAGCAGCCGCCGCCCCAGCCGTTCCTCCAGCCGCTTGAGCTTCAGGCTGACCGCCGACTGGGTGGTATCCAGCGCCTCGGCCGCACGGGTGAAGCTGCTCAGATCCGCCACCAGCACGAAGGCCTGCACCGCATCGAGATCCAGCGGCCGGATCAATGAACCATTTTCGATCGTCATGATTGAAATATCCTTCGATCAGTTTTTCTTATCTTAAGCCGGTACTACGCTGCACGCCATTCCCACCTCCTTCCCCACCGAGGAGACCGCCATGACCCCGACCGACGCGGGCGACCCGCGCCGCTGGTTGGCCTTGCCCGTGCTGCTGACCGGCGCCTTCCTGCCGCCGCTGGATTTCTTCATCGTCAACGTGGCCCTGCCCTCGATCCGCGGCGCACTGCACGCCAGCGCCGCCCAGACGCAGTTCGTGATCTCTGCCTATGCGGCGATCTACGCCGTCTGCCTGATCACCGGCGGCCGCCTGGGCGACCTGTTCGGCCGCCGCCGGCTGTTTCTCCTCGGCATCGCCGGCTTCGTGCTGGCCTCCCTGCTGTGCGGCCTGGCCTGGTCGGCGGATGCGCTGCTGGCCGGCCGCCTGCTGCAGGGGCTGGCCGCGGCCGCGCTGGCGCCCCAGGTGCTCGCCTCTATCCGCGTGATGTTCCCCAGCGCCGAGCAGCCGCGTGCGCTGGCGCTGTATGCGGCGACGTTCGGCCTGGCGGCCACGCTCGGCCAGGTGCTCGGCGGCGTGCTGATCGCGGCCGGCTGGTGGGGCATGAGCTGGCAGTGGATCTTCCTGGTGAATCTGCCGGTGGGCATCGCCGCGTTTGCCGGCGGCCTGCGCTGGCTGCGCGAATCGCGCGAGGCGCAGGCGAAGAAGCTCGATCCCGGCGGCATGGCCCTGCTCTCCATGGCGCTCGCCGCGCTGGTCTATCCGCTGGTGGAAGGCCGCGAGCAGGGCTGGCCGTCATGGACCTGGGCCATGCTCGGCGCCTCGCTGCTGCTGTTCGCGCTGTTCCTGCGCTTCGAGGCGAAGCTGGCGCGCCACGGCGGCGCGCCGCTGGTCGACGTGAGCCTGCTGCGGCATGGCGAATTCATGCTCGGCATCGTCGTTACCCTGGGTTTCTATCTGACCTCGGCTTTCATGTTCACTTATGCGGCCTATCTGCAAGGCGGCCTGGGCCGCGATGCCTTGCATACGGGCCTGGCGACGCTGCCGTTCACGCTCGGCTATCTGTTCGCCTCGGTCACTGCCGCGCCCGTGATGCACCGATTGGGACGCGCCACGCTGCCGCTGTCGCTCGCGGTGCAGGCGGTTGGCTTCGCGCTGATCATCGCCGGCATCAGGAATGCCTCCGCCATGCAGACGGGCCTGATCGTCTCCGGCATCGGCTTCGGCTTCGCGTTCCCGTCGCTGATGCGCGCCGTGCTCGGCAGCGTCGATGCGCGCCACGCCGGCCTCGCCTCCGGCATGGTGATCACCGCGCTGCAGATCAGCGCCGCGCTCGGCGTGGCGGTCATCGGCGGCGTGTTCTACAGCACGCTGGGCGCGGCGCGCGACCCGTCGGCGTACGCGCACGCCTTCACCACCGGCCTGGGCTGCAACGTCGTCGCGCTCGCCGTCATCGCGCTGCTGGCCAGCCTGCTCGGCCGCCACGGCGTGGCGAATGCCAGCGTGCAGGTGGCGCCGGAGGCATAAAAAAAGGGCCGCGATGCGGCCCTTTTTCTCCAACTTCGATTCGGCGCATCACAGCTCGCGCAAGGCCGTCGTCACCGGCAGCCGCGCCGCGCGCACCGCCGGGAACAGGCCGCCCACGAAGCCGATCGCCAGCGCCCACTTCACGCCGGTCCACAGCAGTGCCGGCGAGACGTGGAACTCGAAGGTGAGCTGCCCCACCGAGCCCTGCGCCAAGGTCGAGGCGGTATAGCCGTTGAAGATCAGCCACGCCAGCGCGCCGCCGAGCACGCCGCCGAGCAAGGCCAGCAGCATGGTCTCCAGCATGATCGCCACCACCACCGGCAGGCCGCGGAAGCCGATCGCGCGCAGCGTGGCGATTTCGCGGGCACGCGAAGCCACCGCCGCGAACATGGTGTTGAGCGCGCCGAAGATCGCGCCGATCGCCATGATCAGGCCCACCGTGATGCCGATGATGCGGATCACCTTGCTGGTGCCCTCGGACTGCTTGTTGAAGTAGTCCAGCGTGGTGCTGGTATCGACCTTCAGGCGCGGGTCGGCGGCCAGGGTGGACTCGAACGCCTTGAAGCCGTTCGGGTCGGCCAGCTTCACGATCACCGAGGCGCGGCTGGAGCCGCGGCGGTAGGTATCGGACACCACCGAGGCATCGCCCCACACTTCCGATTCCAGCGCGTCGTCGCTGGCGAACACACCGACCACGGTCCATTGCTGGCTGCCCAGCTTGATCTCGTGGCCCGGCTCCAGGCCGGCGAACTGGCGCTGCGCACCCTTGCCCACCACCAGCTCGCGCATGCCGGGATTGAACTTGCGGCCGGCGACGATCTTGAGGTTGGGCCGCAGCTCCCAGCCTTGCTGGTCGATGCCGCGCAACTGCACGCTGCCCTCGTCGTCGGCGCCCTTGCCGCCCTTCACCGGCAGGTTGGCGGCGACCACGATTTCGGACGACGCGATCGGCTCGCCCTTGGCATTGCGCGCGATGCCCGCGGTCTGCGGAATCACCACCACGCTGTCGCGGTCGAGCACCGACATCACTTCGCTGGCCGAACCGCCGCGCATCACGATGGCGGTATCGGCGCTGCCGGTCTTGCGCAGCGTCTCGGCGTAGCCTTCGCCCATCGCCAGCAGCGCGACCAGCACACCGACCACGCCGGCAATGCCGATCACCACCACCGCGGAGGAACCGAGCCGCGACTTCAAGGTGCTGATGCCCACGCCGGTCACCGAGGCGGCCTGCCTGCCGCGGCGGGTCAGGCCCAGCCAGAGCGCGAAGGCCAGCACCAGCACGCCGACCATGAGCGGCGGCAGCTTGATCCACACCGCCAGGCACACGATCACCAGCACGAAGAGGCCGAAGCCGAACAGGAAATTCTTGGATTTGGACATGGCGTCGGCTCCTCAGCGTCCAGCCAGCGCATCGACAATGTTCAGGCGCATCGCGCGGACGGCCGGCAGCGCACCCACCAGCAATCCGATCAGCACCATGATCCCCAGGCCGAGCATCCAGCTGCCGCCGGTCACGCCGGGCAGGTTGAGCATGCCGCCGCTGCCCTTGGCCACGATCGGAATCAGCAGCGAGGCCAGGCCCAGCCCGATCACGCCGCCGATCAGCAGCAGCAGCACCGACTCGGCCAGCACCATCATCAGCACCGAGGGGCTGGTGAAGCCGATGGTCTTGAGCACCGCCAGTTCCGAAGTGCGCTCGCGCACCGCCTGCATCATGGTGTTGCCCGACAGCAGCAGCAGGGTGAAGAACACCGCGCCCATGATCGCCCCGACGATCAGGCCGATATCGGCAAGCTGCTTCATCCACGCCGCGGCCGCAGCCTGTTCGGTCTGCGTGCGCGTCTCATGGTCGGAGTTGGCGGAGATCGCATCGATCGCCTTGGCCACGCGGTCGGCCTGGTTGACGTCGCTGATGCGGCTCACATACCAGCCGACCATGCCGCGGTTGTACGCGGTGCCTTCGTCGAAGTACTTCCAGTGCATCAGCACGGTCTGGTCGTACCAGCCCGCGCTGGCTTCCTTGGCCTTGAGCGTGCCGACGATGTCGAAGCTCCAGTTCTTGCTGCCGTCATGCAGCGGAAAGATGGTCGACTGCAGCGGGATCTTGTCGCCCACTTTCCAGCCGAAGCGCTGCGCCAGCTTCTCGCCCACCAGGATGCCGGTGCGCGTGTTCTGGAACGCCTTGCGCGCCTCGGGGCTGGCTTCGATTTCCGGGAACTGGTCCAGGTAGTTGTCGCTCACCGCGAAGCTGAAGACCTGGTTGTGCGGGTCCTGATAGGCGCCGCCGAACCAGTTGGCGAATGCCACCGACTTCACCCCCGGCACCTGCACGATCTGGCCGTTGAGGCCCGAAGGCAAGGTCTGGATGAAGGACAGGCGCGAGCCGGTCTGCAGGCGCTGCGCGCCGTTCGCGCTCTGGCCGGCCTGATCGAACGAGGTGCGCACCGCGTCGAGCATGCCGAACAGCAGGAACGCGGTGACGATCGAGACCAGGGTGAGGATGGTGCGGGTCTTGCGACGGAACAGCGCCGCCCAGATCAGATGAAGATATTTCATCGCGGCATCCCCTCAGGCCAGCGCCTGCTCGACCAGGGTGCCCTTGTCGAGGTGCAGCGTGTGGTTGGCGTAATCGGCCGCCTTGGGATCGTGGGTGACCATCACGATGGTCTTGCCGTGCTCGCGGTTGAGCGTGCGCAGCAGGCCGAGCACGTCCTCGGCGGACTGGCGGTCCAGGTCGCCGGTCGGCTCGTCGCAGACCAGCAGCGTGGGATCGGACACGATCGCGCGCGCGATCGCCACGCGCTGCTGCTGGCCGCCGGAAAGCTCGCTCGGCTTGTGCGTGGAGCGCTCGTCCAGGCCCACCAGCTGCAGCGCGATGGCGGCGTTCTTGCGGCGCTGCGCGGCCGACAGCCTGGTCAGCAGCAGCGGCAGTTCCACGTTGCGCTGCGCGGTGAGCATCGGCATCAGGTTGTAGAACTGGAACACGAAGCCGACGTTGGCCGCGCGCCACTTGGCCAGCGCGCCGGCGCCGAGCTGGTCGATGCGCTGGCCGCCCACGCTGATGCTGCCGCCGGTCGGCGAATCCAGGCCGCCGATCAGGTTGAGCAAGGTGGTCTTGCCCGAACCCGACGGCCCCATCAGCGCGAGGAAGTCGCCCTCGGCGATATTGAGGTTGATGTGGTGCAGCACTTCCACTTTCTGCTTGCCGCGCTCGTACACCTTGGAAAGATCGCGGACTTCGATCAGCGTGCCCATGCTCATGCCTGTTCTCCCGAAACTGCGTTGGCTTTCGTCGTGATCTTGCGCGGCACCGGCCGCGCTCAAGGATTGGCCGCGCTCTTTACGCGCATGCCGTCTTTCAGTGCTTCCGGCGGCGAGACCACCACCGTGTCGCCGGCCTGCACGCCGGCCGGCAGCAGGCGCATCTCGCCGTAGGCCTGCGGCGCCGGCTGCACCGCGCGCTCGTGGGCGGTGTCGCCGCTGACCACGAACACGGCGTCGTGACCGTCGCGCTGCGCGATGGCGCCGGCCGGCACCAGCACGCCCTTGGGCGGCTCGGCGGCCTGCTTCGGCGCGGCCTTCTCCAGGAACGAGACGCGCACACCCATGTCCGGCACGATGCGCGGGTCCTTCTGGTCCAGCGCCACGCGCACCTTCACCGTGGCCTTGCCGCGGTCGGCGGCGGGCACGATGGCGATCACGTGGGCGGGGATCTTCCAGTCCGGGTAGGCGTCGAGCACGGCCTCGGCCGGCATCGCCGCCTGCACGCGGCCGATATAGGCCTCGTTGACGTCGACGTCGATTTCCAGCGAATCCATGTCGACGATGGTGCCCACGCCGGTGCGGGTGAAACCGCCGCCGGCCGACAGCGGCGAAATGATTTCGCCGACCTGGGCCGCCTTCACCGTGATCACGCCAGTGAACGGCGCGCGCACCACGGTGTAGTCGAAGTTCACCTGCGCCTGCTTGGCCTGCGCCTGCGCGGCCGCCGCCAGCTTGCGCTGCGCATTGAGCTGGGCAGCGGTGGTGTTGACCAGGGTGCGCGCCTGCTCGTCCTGCTGCTTGGGCACCAGGCCGCTCGTCGCCAGCGTATGCGCGCGCACCGCGTCGCGGTTGGCCTGGTCGAGCTGGGCCTGCAGCTGCAGCACCTGCGCCTCGGTGGCGCGCGCGTTGGCTTCGGCGGCGTCGAGCGCGGCGCGGTAGGCGTTGTCGTCCAGGCGCGCCAGCACCTGGTCCTTCTGCACGCGGTCGCCTTCCTCGATCAGCACCTCGGTCAGCGTGCCGGTGATCTGCGCCGACACCGTGGCCTGGCGGCGCGCGGTGATATAGCCGGTAGCCTGCAGCACCGCACCGGGGCCGGCCGCGGCGCTGGGCGCGACGGCGGCGGCGGTCTTCACTTCCAGGGCCGGGTGGCCCCACAGCATCCAGCCGCCGGCACCGGCCGCCAGCACCACCACCAGCACGCCGCCCGCAATCCATGGCCAGCGCCCGGGACCGTGCCCATGGTCCTCGCGCTCGTGGCGCTCGATGCGCAATTCCTTCAGCAGTTCCGCGTTCTTCACACCCGCTCCCCAAAAGCCGGTTCCCACCGGCTACCGATGGCCGGCACGATGAAGCAAGCCCGCATGGCTTTGCAGAACGCCTCATCAGCCGATGGCAATGACAGCTGTCATCCGGGCCGAACAAGCCCTGGCGATGACTGCTGCTTCCCTTACGTCGAACGGCGCCGCGCGAAATCGACAGGGGTATAGCGCTCTGCGCGCGCGGGCGATAGCTGACACGGCACGTATCCCTGCCGGGCCGCCCCGCCTAGCTGCTACCCTTCCGCGCATGACCTACGCCATCCCCGCCCCGCTCCAGCCCAGCCTGCCGGTGTACGGCAGCGACCTGCGTTTCCCCGTGCGCCGCGTGTTCTGCATCGGCCGCAACTACGCCGACCACGCCCGCGAGATGGGCGCGGTGGTGGAGAAGGATGCGCCGCTGTTCTTCTGCAAGCCCGCCGACGCCATCGTCACCGACGGCGCCGACGTGCCCTACCCGCAGGCCACCCAGGACCTGCACCACGAAGTGGAGATGGTGGTGGCGCTGGGCGCGGGCGGAAAAAATATTCCGGCCGAACGCGCCGCTGCCCTGATCTGGGGCTATGGCGTGGGCCTGGACCTGACCCGCCGCGACCTGCAGGCGCTGGCCAAGGCCAAGAGCCATCCCTGGGACGTGGCCAAGGGCTTCGACCATTCGGCGCCGGTGTCGGCGCTGCGCCCGGCGGCCGAAGCGCAGCTGTCGGCGGCGACGGGCCTGAGCCTCAGCGTCAACGGCGCGGTGCGCCAGCACAGCACGCTGGGCGAGATGGTGCACGACGTGGCCGGCATCATCGCCATCCTGTCGACCCTGTTCGAATTGAAAGCCGGCGACCTGATCTTTACCGGCACGCCGGCCGGCGTCGCCGCGCTGCAGCGCGGCGACAGTTTCCATGCGGCGCTGGAAGGCGTCGCCACCTTGGACGGCCGCATCGCGTAAACGGCATCGCAACATCGGCGGCGGCAAGCTGGCGCGCGGAATGCGTCGGGCCGGCCGCCCATCGCAGGGGGCAACAACATCCACTGAAGAGGGAGAGCAGCAATGGGCATGATGAAAGAGTTCAAGGACTTCGCCATGCGTGGCAACGTCGTCGACCTGGCGGTCGGCGTGGTGATCGGCGCCGCGTTCGGCAAGATCGTCACCTCGCTGGTCGACCAGATCATCATGCCGCCGATCGGCCTGCTCACCGGCGGCGTCGATTTCTCCGCCATGAAGTGGGTGCTCAAGCCCGGCGACGACAGCGATCCCAAACACAAGGTCGCCGAGGTTGCGATCCAGTACGGCGCCTTCTTCAACGTGGTGATCCAGTTCGTGATCATCGCGTTCGCCATCTTCCTGGTGGTCAAGGCGATCAACCGCCTCACCCGCCGCGAGGAAGCCGCGCCGGCCCCGCCGCCGCCGACCGAGACCCTGCTGACCGAGATCCGCGACTTGCTCAAGAAGCAGCAGTAGCTGCTGCTTCTTCAGCGGGAATAGAGAGTCGGGAATCGGGAATCGGAGGAGCAGGGCGCCGCGACCGTGGGCGTTTTTTGCTCGGGTAAACAGGGCGAATCGGGACATCGGGAGCGCTGTTCTTCCGATTCCCGATTCGCCACTCCCTATTCCCGCCCCAACCGTGACTTCTGGCCTAAGCGGCAGCACCGACCGGCGCCATAATCGGGGTTTACACCGAGGAGTCCCCGATGCGCCGCCTGCCTCTCACCCTGCTCGCCGCCAGCCTCGCCTTCGCCGCGGGCGCCGCCAGCGCCGCCGACAAGGCCACCACTATTCCGCAGTCCGCCGTAAAGACGGCCGAACAGCTGCGCGACAAGGCCATGGCGGACGACACCGGCTACAAGATCGTCGAATCGCTCACCACCGAAGTCGGCCCGCGCATCGCCGGCGGCCCGAACGACCAGCGCGGCCGCGAATGGGCCATCGCCAAGTTCAAGGAACTGGGCTACGACAAGGTCTATACCGAGACCGTCACCTACCCGCTGTGGGAACGCCGCAGCGAGCACGCCGCCATCGTCGGCCCCTACCCGCAGCCGCTGACCGTGATCGCGCTGGGCTATTCGGCCGGCACGCCCAAGGGCGGCCTCACCGCCGAGGTGGTGAAGTTCGACAGCCTCGACGCGCTGAAGAAGGCCGACCCGGCCAGCGTCAAGGGCAAGATCGTCTTCGTCGACGCCAGGATGCAGCGCCACAAGGACGGCCACGACTACGGCATCGGCTCGGCCGTGCGCACCGGCGGCCCGGTGATCGCCTCCAAGATGGGCGCCGCCGCTTTCCTGCTGCGCTCGGCCGGCACCGACGAGCACAGCCGCACGCCGCACACCGGCGTCACCGGCTTCCGCGATCCGAAGGAAGCCATCCCCGCCGCCGCGCTGTCGCTGCCGGATGCCGACCAGCTCGACCGCGTGCTGGCCTCCGGCAAGCCGGTGAGCATCAAGCTGGACCTGGACTGCGGCATCACCGGCACCTACACCGGCGCCAACGTGATCGGCGAGATCACCGGCAAGAAGTACCCCGACCAGATCGTGCCGATCGGCGGCCATCTGGATTCCTGGGATCCGGGCACCGGCGCGATCGACGACGGCGCCGGCGTGGCGATCGCCATGGCCGCGGGCAAGATGATCCTGAGCCTGCCGCAGCGTCCCGACCGCACCATCCGCGTGATCGCCTTCGCCAACGAGGAAATGGGCCTGTTCGGCGGCCGCGCCTATGCCGACAAGCATGCCGCGGAAGTGGGCAAGCACCAGCTCGGCACCGAGTCCGATTTCGGCGCGCGCAAGATCTGGCGCATGACCGCCAGCGTGAAGCCGTCGGCGCGCGGCGCCATCGAGCAGATCGCCAAGGTGATCGAGCCGGTCGGCGTGGCCTACGACAAGGAGCATCCGGGCGGCGGCGGTTCCGACCTGTCGCAGATGCACGCCAAGGGCATGGCTGCGCTCACCCTGACCCAGGACGGCACCGACTACTTCGACTACCACCACACCGCCAACGACACGCTGGACAAGATCGACCCGCGCGAACTGGCGCAGAACGTGGCGGTGTATGCGGCGTTCTCGTACATGGCGGCGCAGGCGGAGGGGGATTTCGGTTCGGCGCCGGGGGCGTTCAAGAATGATGGGGCGCGGGATTGAACGTTTGCTTCATGACATAAAAGAAAGCGGCCGCAAGGCCGCTTTTTTTTATTGAGGAGCGGAGCTATCGAACTCTTCTCCCCTGCGAAAAGCACGCGGGGAGCGCACAGGGATGTGCGCGGCTTTGAGGAGCGAGGAAGATGCCGGCAGGCAGATGAGGGGCGGGTGCTCGCGGTAATGCTTCCACGGAGCGAGTAAGAGCTGTTGAACTTACAGCGGCCCTCCGCGCATCGCTCCGGCCGACCCCTCACCCCGGCCCTCTCCCCGGAGGGGAGAGGGGGATGCAGGGCGGCGCGAAAATCCAGCGAAGAGCACGCGGCGCAGCCGCGGCGTTCCGCTTGCGCGCTTTTGCTTTTGATCTTCAGGGTCCCCTTGGCGCCGGCGGTGAGGGCTGGACGAAAAGGCCCCCGCAGGGGGGCGAGGACAGGAGTCCTCGCCTTTTTGATCAGGGCATGGATGCCCTGTCAAAAAGCCCGGCCAGCCCTCACGGACCCTCAGCAGCTTGCTGCTGAGGGCGCCAAGCAGGGTGCACTTTCTTCTTGGTTACTTCTTCTTTGTGCACGCAAAGAAGAAGTAACTCGCCTCGCGGCAGCGGGGCGAAACACTCGCCAACGGCGAGACCACCACGCGCCAACGCGACAACCAAGCGCAATCGCCACTGGATCCCGGCCTACGCCGGGATGACGAGCTAAGCCGCAGGCTTCGCAGAAAACCGCGCCTGCACCCGGTCCAGATAGAGGTAAATCACCGGCGTCAGATACAAGGTCAGCACCTGCGACACCGCCAGGCCGCCCACCACCGCCAGGCCCAGCGGCCGGCGCGTTTCCGCGCCCGCGCCGATGCCCAGCGCGATCGGCAAGGTGCCGGCGAACGCCGCCATCGTGGTCATCATGATCGGGCGGAAACGCACCTTGCAGGCTTCGTAGATGGCATGCGCGGGCGCCATGCCTTCGTCGCGCTGACGCTCCAGCGCGAAGTCGATCATCATGATCGCGTTCTTCTTCACGATGCCGATCAGCATCACGATGCCGACGAAGGCGAACAGGTCCAGCGAGGCGTTGAAGATCACCAGCGTCAGCAGCGCGCCCACCGCCGCGGCCGGCAGGCCGGACAGGATCGTCAGCGGATGGATGAAGCTCTCGTACAGAATGCCCAGCACCAGGTAGATCACGAACACTGCCAGCAACAGCAGCAGGCCCATGCCCTGCATCGAATCCTGGAACGCCTGCGCGGTGCCCTGCACGCTGCCGCTGATGGTGGCGGGCAGGCCGATCTTGTCCATCGATGCATCGATGCGCTGCACCGCCTGGCTCAGGCTCACGCCGGGCGCCAGGTTGAACGACACCGTCACCGCCGGCAGCTGGCCCTGGTGGTTCACCGTGAGCACCTGCGGCTGGCGGCGGAACGTGGCCACCGTGTCCAGCGGCACCAGGGTGCCGCTGGCGGAGGTGACGTACAGGCGCGACAGCACGTCCGGATCGTTCTGCAGCGTGCGCGACACCTGCAGGATCACCCAGTACTGCGTCGCCGCGCCGTAGATGGTGGAGATCTGGTTCTGGCCGAAGGCGGAACCCAGCGCCGACTGCACCTGGGCCATGGTCAGGCCGAGGGTGGCGAGCTTGTCGCGGTTGACGTCGACCATGATCGACGGGCTGTTGAGATCGAGGTCGTTGGTGACGTCCTGGAAACCTTCCAGCTGGGTGAAGGCCTGGGTGATGCGCCCGCTCCAGTCGTACAGCAGCGGCAGGTCGATCGACTGCAGCGTGTACTGATACTGCGCCTTGGACTGGCGGCCGCCGACCTGGATCGACGGCGGGTTCTGGATATAGGTGCGGATGCCCGGCACCTGCGCGAACTTCTTGCGCAGCTCCTGGATGATGCCGTCCGGTCCCAGCTCGCGGTCGTGCGCGGGCTTCAGCAGCAACAGCAGCGAACCGTTGTTCACCGTGCTGCGCGGGCCGCCCGCGCCGACGCTGGACATGTAGCCGGCGATGTTCGGATCGTCAGCCACGATCTCCGCCAGCTTCTGCTGGCGCGCCACCATGCTGTCGAACGACACGTCCTGCGGGCCTTCAGTGGTGACGCGCAGCTGGCCGGTGTCGCCGGCGGGGATGAAGTCCTTCGGCGTCACGTAGAACAGCAGCGCGGTGGCCGCCAGGCTCAGCGCGAAGCCGGCCAGCACCAGCAGCGGACGCTCCATGCACCAGCGCAGGCTGCCGGCATAGCCGCGCTGCACGGCGTTGAAGCCGCGGTCGAAGCCGGCGATCAGCCAGTTCTTGTTCTCGTGGTCGTGCGCGCGGATGAAGCGGCTGCACAGCATCGGCGTCAGCGTGATCGCCACCACGCCGGAGATCAGGATCGACACGCTGATGGTCACCGCGAACTCGTGGAACAAACGCCCCACGATGCCGCCCATGAACATCACCGGGATGAACACGGCAATGAGGGACAGCGTCATCGAGAAGATGGTGAAGCCGATCTCGCCGGCACCCTTGAGCGAGGCCTCGTACGGCGACAGGCCGGCTTCCATGTGGCGCACGATGTTTTCCAGCATCACGATGGCGTCGTCCACCACGAAGCCGACCGCGAGCGTGAGCGCCAGCAGGGACAGGTTGTCCAGGCTGTAGCCCAGCCCGTACATCACGCCGAAGGTGCCGATCACCGAGATCGGCAGCGCGATGGCCGGAATCAGCGTGGCGGAGAGATTGCCCAGGAACAGGTAGATCACCAGCACCACCAGCACGCCGGCCAGCACCAGGGTGAACTGCACGTCGTCCACCGAGGCGCGGATCGACAGCGAGCGGTCGTACAGCGTGTTGAGCTTCACCGACGGCGGCAGGCCGGCGGTAAAGCCCGGCAGCAGCGCCTTGATGCGGTCCACCGTTTCCACGGTGTTGGCGCCGGGCTGGCGCTGGATCGCCAGCACGATGGCGCGCTCGCCGTTGTACCAGCTCGCCGCCAGGTCGTTCTGCACGCTGTCGAAAGCTCGGCCCAGGTCGCGGATGCGCACCGGCGCGCCGTTGCGGTAGGCCACCACCACGTCGTTGTAGGCGTCGGCGCGCATCAGCTGGCCTTCGCTGCGGATCGGCAGCTGCTGGCGGGTGCCGTACAGCGAGCCGGTGGCCTGGTTGACGTTGGCCGCGGCGATCGCCGCCTGCACCTGGTCGATGCCTACGCCCGTGCCGACCAGCCGCGCCGGATCCACGCTCACGCGCACGGCATATTTCTGCGAGCCGTACACGTTCACCTGCGCCACGCCGTCGACCATCGACAGGCGCTGCGCCAGTTCGGTCTCGGCGTATTCGTCCACCTGCGACAGGGGCAAGGTGGACGAGGTCATGGTGAGGAACAGGATCGGCGCGTCGGCCGGATTCACCTTGCGGAAGGTGGGCGGCGTGGTCATTTCCTTCGGCAGCTGGCGCAGCGCGGCGGAGATGGCGGACTGCACGTCCTGCGCGGCGCCGTCGATATTGCGGTCCAGCTCGAAGGTCAGCGTGATGCTGGTGGAACCCAGCGCGCTGGTCGAACTCATCGAGCTGATGCCGGCAATGGTCGACAGCTGGGACTCCAGCGGCGTGGCCACCGCGGAGGCCATGGTCTCCGGCGAGGCGCCCGGCAGGCTGGCGCTGATGCTGATGGTGGGAAAGTCGACATTCGGCAACTCGTTCACCGCCAGCCGCGGATACGCCGCGATGCCGAACACCAGCAGCGCCGCCATCAGCAGCGTGGTCATCACCGGTCGGCGGATGCACAGCTCGGGCAGGCTCATGGCGTCAGCCGCCTCCCGCCTTGACCTTGGCGCGGGCACCGTCGACCAGCAGCATCTGGCCCTCGGTCACCACCTGCTCGCCGGCATCCAGGCCCTTGTCGACCACCAGCCGCTGGCCGGCGGTCGGCCCCGGCGTGATGTAGCGCTGCTGCACCTTGCCGTCGTGGCCCAGCACGAACACGAAGCTGCCCTTGGCCGAACTCTGCAGCGCTTCCACCGGCACGCTCACAGCATTGGCGATACGCGTGGTCGGCAGGGTCACCTGCACGAACTGGCCGGCGGTGAGGCGGTGGTCGGTGTTCTCGAAGCGGCCCTTCACCACGATGGTGCCGGTGGTGGCATCCACCGCGTTGTCGATGAATTCCAGCGTGCCGGCCAGCGGCTGGCCCTTGTCGCCGGGAATCGCCGCCTGCACGGCGACCTGCCCGCGCGCCTGAGCGGCGCGTAGCGCGGCGAGGCTTTCCTCGGGAATGCTGAAGGCGATGCGCATCGGTTCGATCTGGTTGAGCACCACGATGTCGGTGCTGTCGGCGGTGATCTGCGCGCCGGGCCATACCAGCGGCGAGCCGATCACGCCGTCGAACGGCGCCACGATGCGCGCGTAGTCGAGCTGGGTCTGCGCGGTTTCCTGCAGGGCCAGGTCGCTCTGCAAGGTGGCCTTGGCCACGCCGAGGTTGGCCTGGTAAGTGTCGTAGTCGGCCTTGGACACGAAGCCCTTGGCCAGCATGTCGGTGTAGCGCTGCTGGTCGGCCTGCGCCTTCACCCATTGGGCCTGGTCCTTGGCCACGGTGCCACGCGCCTGGTCGAGCTGCGCCTTGAGCAGGCTGGGATCGATCTGGATCAGCAGCTCGCCCCGCTTCACCTGCGCGCCGGGCTTGAAGGCCAGGGTCTGCAGCTGGCCGGAAACGCGCGAGCGCAAGGTCACGGTGGAAAAGGCTTCGGCGCGGCCGACCAGCTTCAGGCTGAGGTCGACGTCGCCGTGCGTGGCGGTGGCCACCTGCACCGGCACTTCGCCGGCCTGCGCGCCGCCGCCCTTGCCCAGCGCAGGCGTGGTTTCTTGGCGGCCGCGGAACACGAGCATGGCGACGCCAAGCAGCGCTACCGCCAGCACGATAAGGAGCAGTTTCTTCCAGGGCATGGGAACTCTCGGACTTGTTCGGCCGGCGCCGCGCTCCCTCCCAGGATCGCGACGCATGCTGACCCGCGATCCTTCGCCGGGACTTCGGAATGGCGGCAACCGTGCACGCCCAAAAGACCCGTACTATGCCGGGAGAATTCCTAAAGTCTCACAAGGACCAATGGCACTGGCACGACCATCGTAAGCATGGCGTAAGGTTAGCCGGTCGCAGGATCTTCCGAGTCGCCGGGCTGGTCCAGCGCCTGCAGGTTGTCCTTAATGCGGTTGAGCACGTCCATGGCCTGCTGCATCTCGTGCAGTTCGATGCCCTTGGTAGCGTCCTTGCGCAGGCCGCGTCCGATCAGCTCCATGTCCGCGATTACCCCGCGCGCCTGCTCGGTCACGTAGAGGCGCCAGGCGCGGCGGTCGCGCGGATCGGCGCGGCGCTCGACGAAACCGGCCGCCTGCAGGCGGTCGATCACGCGGCCCACGGCGATCGGCTCCATTTCCAGGAATTCCGCCAGCTCGGTCTGGCGCAGGCCTTCGCGGTGGTACAGCACCTTGGTCGCGCGCCACTGCGCGCGCGTCAACCCGAATTTCACCGCGCGCCGGTCGAAATGCTTGCGGAACAGCAAGGTGACGTCGTTGAGCAGATAGCCGAACGAGATGTCTTCAGTCTTCATGTGTTTCCCGAACCCTCCGCCCCTCCGGGGCGCCCCGGCGGCAAGCATACGGCGCAAAAACCTGCGAAACCACGCCGATCACGACATAGCGGCTTTCGTTATAGCGTTTATCGCCATGGCCATCGAAATCATCATCGCCGATATCACCCAGCTCGATGTAGATGCCATCGTCAACGCGGCCAACCCCGGCCTGCTCGGCGGCGGCGGCGTGGACGGCGCCATCCACCGCGCCGCCGGCCCCGCCCTGCTGGAAGCCTGCCGCGCGCTGCCGCAGGTCTCGCCCGGCGTGCGCTGCCCTACCGGCATGGCGCGCATCACTTCGGGCTTCGCCCTGCCCGCGCGCTATGTGATCCACACGGTGGGGCCGGTATGGCGCGGCGGCCGCGCGGGCGAACCTGCGCTGCTGGCAAGCTGCTATCGGGAAAGCCTGCGCCTGGCGCGCTCGCGCGGCATCGCCGGCATCGCGTTTCCCGCCATCAGCTGCGGCGTCTACGGCTATCCGCCGGAACAGGCCGCGGCGGTGGCGATCGCCGCGCTGCGCGACGACCTGCGCGAGCACGGCGACCTGCGTGTCCTGCTGTGCTGCTTCGACGCACGTATGGCCGCGGTGTGGCGCGCCGCGCTCAGTCCAGCTTGAACGGATAAAGCGGCGGCAGGCCGGAAGGATCGGCCGGCGGCGGCGCCGCGGCATGCCACTGGAAGCCGTCGCGGAAGGCCGCAGCAAGCGCCTCGCCGGAAGGCGCGGCGCCGTCGGTCGCATACAGGCGCTTCTGCAGGGTGGCGATGGCTTCGCGCTGCGGCGCCGAAGCGAGCGCCGCGGCGAGCGCGCCGAGATTCACCAGGCCAGGACGCTCGGCCTGCGCCCACGCAAGCAGGCTGTGTGCCTGGGCCGCCGCGTCGTTGCCGCGCGCGGCGGCGAGGAAGGCGGCACGGCGCTGGCGGTCGCTGGCCGGGGCTTCCGCCGCGGGCTTGCGCTGCGCCGGCGTGGCGCGGCGCAGCGCCCACCAGCCGAGCAAGGTGAGCAGCCACAGTCCGATGCTGCCCAGGGCGATCCAGCGCCACGGCGTGGCGTCTGCCGACGTAGTAACAGCGACCGGCGCTTCCGTCGCTTCCGGTGCCGCGGCCGACGCCGCCGTGGCAGGTGCGCCCACCGCCGGCAGCACGGTGTAGCGATGCTCGGGAATGGTCGCGACCTCGGCCTTGTCGGTCTGCGTATTCCACCAGGTCAGCGTGGTGGCCGGAATCACCAGCTCGCCCGGCTTGCCCGGCACCACCGCGAACGACTGCTGGCGCCGCCCGGACAACCAGGCGCCATCGACGCGCGTGCCGTTGACCGGCTTGTCCGGATACACCGTGGCGCCGTCGATCCGCGGCAGGCTCAGCGCGGGCAGCGATTCGTACGGCAGGCCGGTGGCCTGCACCGTCATGGTGAGATTGAGCGGCTGGCCGGCGCGTAGCTGGGTAGCTTCCGGCGGCGCTTCCATCGCCAGCG
Source organism: Dyella marensis (assembly GCF_049532885.1). Classification (NCBI taxonomy): domain Bacteria; kingdom Pseudomonadati; phylum Pseudomonadota; class Gammaproteobacteria; order Lysobacterales; family Rhodanobacteraceae; genus Dyella; species Dyella marensis. The sequence goes on along the minus strand of NZ_CP064029.1, from coordinate 662,504 downwards.
ACAGTGCGCGCGCGGGCAGCCAGGCGGTCTTGCCCGCGGCGGCGGGCACGGCGCGCACGTCGATCGATACCGGCGCGGATGCGGCCGACATCGCGCGCGTGCTGCCGAAGAAACTGTTGGGGTCGGCCATGTCGATCAGCTCGCCCTGGAACGAGACCGGGCCGACCTGGATATGCCCCGCATGCTGCGGGATCAGCGCGTAGCGGCGCTCGATCACGTTGTAGCGGCGGCCGCCGCGCTCGGCCTGGTAGTTGCTGTCGTCGCCGAGCTTGCTCAGCTCCGCGCCGTCGGCCTGCGGCTCGTCCATCGCGCCATTGCTGAGGCTGGCGGCGAAAAACAGCCGCACCACGAAGGACATCTGCTGGCCGACATAGGCATTGCGCGGCTCGGCCACCGCTTCGACGAAGACGTCCTTGCCCGCGGCCGCGGCGGCCTGCTGATCGGGCGCCGTCACTTCCAGCTGCACCGGCTCGGTGCTGCCGCCGGCAAGCGCGATCGCAGGAATGGTCAGGCGGCCGACATGCTTGGGCCGCAGCGCGATGCCGTAGGTGAATTCCGAAGTGCGCTTGCCGTTGACGATGCTGAGGCTGGAATTGCTCGAGGTGCCCAGCACCTCGAAATCATTGTCGAGCACGGACAGATCCGGCGTGCCGACCGAACCGCCGGAGACCTTCAGATTCAAGGTGACGGTTTCGCCGAGCTGCACGCTGCCGCGGTCGAGCACCGCGCGCACGTCGGCCGCGGAAGCCAGCCAGGGCAGGCAGCACAGCAGCAGGCACAGCCACCAGCGCAGGCGCGACGAAGCCATCAATCTTCCTCCCCGGCGCCGCCATGGCGCTGCCGGTATTCCAGTTCGAACTTGCGGCGCAGCAGTGCGCCAGGGTCGTCGGGTACGCGCTGCAGCGCGCGGCGCACGTCGGCGGGCAGCTTGGCCTGCGGGTCGTCCGGCGACATCGCGCCGAGTTCGTGGGTGCCTTCGCGCTGGCCTTGCTTGCCTTCGCGCAGCGCCTGGTCCATCTGCGCGCTCAGCGCCTTGCGGGCTTCTTCGGCGCGCGCTTTCTGTTCGGCCTGTTCCTGCGCCGAGGGCGGCTTGGCTTCGCCCTGGCCGGGCTTCTCGGCCGCGTTGCCGTCCTGCTTGGCCTGGCCGGAGGCGTCGCGCTTGGAATCGGAGCCGCCGCCGTCTTTCGATTCGTTCTGGCCGGGCTTCTGCTCGCCTTCCTTCTTTTCGTCGGGACGGTCGTCGCCCTTGCCGGCCTGGTCCTTGTCGCTGCCCTTGCCGTCGCCTTTCTTCTTCTGCTTGTCGTCCTGCCCGGGCTGGTCCTGCGGCGGATGCTTGCGCAGCCATTCTTCGACGGCGTCGCGGTTGGCCTTGGCGTCAGCATGCGCGGGATCGGCTTTCAGCGCGCGGTCGTAGGCCTCGATGGCTTCCTTGTAGCGGCCCTGTTTGGCCAGCGCGTTGCCGAGGTTGTAGGCCGGATCGGCGCCGGCCTTGTCCTGCCACGCGGCCGCGGCACCCGCGTAATCGCCGTTGCGGTAGGCCGCGGCGGCGCGCAGCGAGGGATCGCGCGCCATTTCCTGCGCGCGTTTCGCATCGCCCTGGCGCAGCGCGGCGGCAGCTTGTTGATCCGGCCGGCGCCACAGATCGCTCCAGCTGCCGGCCTGCGCGGTGGACGGCAGCAGCGGCAATGCCACCAGCGGCACCAGCAGCAGCCAGCCGCGGCGGAACGCCAGCGCGAGCACCGCCAGCAGCGGCAGCAGCAGCCAGGGGCCGCGGTCCTGCCATTCGTCGCCGTGCTCGCCGTCGGCGCGCACGATGGCCTGGGTGCCGGTGTCGCCCGGCTTGAGCGCGGCGATGTCGCGGTTGTCGTCGCTCATCGGCACGTAGCGGCCGTTGCCGGCGGCGGCCAGCGCGCGCAGCGCATCGTCGTCGCGGCGCGTCACCACGACTTCGCCGTGCGCGTCGCGCAGCAGGCCGCCGTCGCCGTCGGGCACCGGACTGCCCTGCGGCGTGCCGACGCCCAGCACGGACACGCTGATGCCCTCGTTGCGCACCTTGCGCGCGGCTTCCTGCGCAGCCGTGTCGGCGGTGTCGGTAATCAGCACGATGCGGCCGCTGCCGGCCTTGGCCGCGCGGATCATGCCGGCGGCGCGCTCGATCGCCGAGGCGGCGTCGTTGCCGTCGGTGGGCATGGTGTCGGGGGCGAGCGAGTCGAGCAGGTCGTCGAGCGCGTTGGCGTCGGAGGTGAGCGGCGCCACGCTGAAGGATTCGCCGGCATAGGCGACCAGCCCGTTGAGGCCGCCGCGGTTCGCCGCCAGCAGGTCGCGTGCCTTGTAGCGCGCGCGGTCGATGCGGCTGGGCGCGACGTCCTTGGCCAGCATGTGCCGCGACAGCGACACCGCCACCACCTGCGCCGCGCGGCTGGCGTACAGCGGCGAGGCCACGCGGTCCCAGGCCGGGCCGGCCAGCGCCAGAAAGCCCAGCACCGCGCCGGAGGCCAGCAAGGCCGCCGGCCAGCGGCTGTGGCCGCCCTGCCCGTACAGCACGTGCGGCAGCAGCTCCGGATCGACCAGCCGCGCCAGCTCGCGCCGCTCCTGTCCGCCGCGCGCGGCCAGCGCATAGGCCAGCGGCGCCAGCAGCAGGCCGAGCAGCCACCACGGATGCAGGAAGTGGAAGTCGTGCAAGGCGGCCATCATGCGGCCGCCCTGGCGCCGCTGCGGCGCCGGGTGAGCACGATGGCGAACACGAAGCAGACCATGCCGGCGAGCAGCGGGCGGTCGAACAGCTCATGCCGCGGGCGCAGTTCCGGGCCGTGCTGCGGCATCGGTTCGAGCGTGTCGATGGTGTGGTACGCCGCGGCCAGTTCGCTGGTGTCGGTGGCGCGGAAATAGCGGCCGCCGGTCTGCGACGCCATGGTCCGCAGCATGCCTTCGTCCAGGTCGGCGGAAGGATTCACTACGCGCGAACCGAAGAAATCCGGCACGCGCATTTCGGTGGCGCCGATGCCGATGGTGTACACGCGCACGCCGGCGGCCTTGGCGGCGCGCGCCGCATCCAGCGGCGCGATGCTGCCGGCGTTGTTGACGCCGTCGGTGAGCAGCACCAGCACGCGCGCCTGTTCCGGCAGCGCGGACAGGCGCTTCACCGCCACCGCGACCGCATCGCCGATCGCCGTCTCGGTGCCGGCCAGGCCGACGGTGGAACCCTGCAGCTGCGCGCTGACCGCGCCGAGGTCGTAGGTGATCGGCGTGACCAGGAAGGCGCGCGTGCCGAACAGGATCAGGCCCATTTCGTCGCCGCTGCGGCGCGCGATGAAGTCGGTGGCGATCGCTTCGACCGCGCCGAAGCGGCTGACCGCCTGGCCGGCGAGCTTCATGTCTTCCAGGCGCATGCTGCCGGACAGGTCGACCGCCAGCATCATGGCGCGCCCGCTGCGCTGCTGCGCCTGCGGCGGACCCACCCACTGCGGCCGCGCGGCGGCGGCGACCAGGCAGATCCAGGCCAGCACCAGCCACCACATGCGGCCGCCCTCGCGCGCGTTCTGCGCGACCACCGCCAGGCGCAACTGCGGATGCGGCAGATGCAGCGCCTGCCCCGGCGCGGCCGGGCGCAGCCAGCGCCACAGCAGCCAGGGCAGCGGCAGCAGCAGGGCGATCCAGGGCCAGGCGAATTCAAGCACGGCTGGCCCCTTGCGCGGCGGCGGTCAGCCGTTTCGTCCGGCGCGGCTGCAGCGCAAGTGCAAGCCAGCGGCGCGTGGCAGCGGCGATGTCGGCGATGTCCGTGCTGCGCGTGGACGGGCGGAACATGGCGTCTTCGAGTGCGATGAGGCGATCCAGCGTTGTTGCATCGACGGGAATCCGTGCGAGGCAGCGGCGCCATGCGTCGCCGCGATGATGCGTGGCCGCCGGATCGTAGGCGCGCGCCGCGCGCCGCAGCAGCTGATGCAATTCGGCGGCAAGGCGCTGCGGCTGTTGCGCATGCGCGCGTTCGAGCGCGTCGATGCCGGCGAGCGCGGCGGCGATGCGCTCGCGCTGCAGGCGGCGCCGGCGCAGCAGCCACCAGGCCAGCGCGCCGGCGATCAGGAGCAGCGCGGCGAGCATCCACCAGCCGGGTGCGGGCGGCCACCACGAAGGATCCGGCGGCAGATGGATATCGCGCAGGACCGGGCCATCCGGCGGCGGCGTGGCGGCGGGCATCATGCGCCGGCCTTGGCGCCGGCCAGCAGCGCGGCGACGGGATCGAGCGGATCGGCGACGGTGTCGATCACGCGGTGCGGCAAGCCGAGCGAGCGCGCCAGCGCGGCCAGCTTCATCTGCCCGGCGCCGAGCGCCTGCTGGAAATCGCGGCGCTGGCGATCGCCGAACAGCACCACTTCGCGGCGCAGGCCGCCGTGTTCCAGCGGATAGCGGCCGGGCGGCGCGGAGGCCAGTTCCAGCGCATCGCCGACGATCAGCACGGACACGTCGGTATGGCGGGCGAGGTCGATCAATCGGCCCTTCGCGGCTTCGTCGGCGCTGAGGCCGTCGCTGATCAGCAGCACGCGGCTGGCGCCGTGCATCAGGCGGCCGGCGCGCATCAGCGCTTCGGACAGCGGCTCTGCCGCGGCGGCGGTGCTGCGTTCCGCATCCCACGCCGCCAGCGCACCGCACAGCGCGAGCGCGCCGCGCGTGCTGCCCTGCGGACGCAGCAGATGCCGGCGTTCGCCGAAAGCCAGCGCGCCGACGCGCTCGCCGGCACGCGCGGCCAGCCATCCGGCCAGCGCCGCGGCGCGTGCCGCCTGCACCGACTTGAAGCGGGCGCGGGTACCGAAGCGCATGCTGCCGTGCGTATCCAGCAGCACCAGCAGGCGGCCTTCGCGTTCTTCCTGGAACAGCTTGGTGTGCAGCTTTCCGCTGCGCGCGGTGAGGCGCCAGTCGAGCCGGCGGATGTCGTCGCCGGGCTGGTAGGCGCGCGATTCGGCGTAGTCCATGCCGCGGCCATGCACGCGGCTGGCCTGCGGGCCGGACGGCGTGGCGCGGCTGCGGCGCGGCGACAGCGGCTTGCGCGCCGCGCGGGCACGCAGGGCGAGCAGTTCGGCAAGCGCGACGCTGGCGCGTCCGTCGCCGTCCGCGGCGGGTGGCAGCACGGCGCTCACGGCAGGGGCACGAGCTCCAGCAGGCGCGTCACCACCTGGTCGCTGCGGATGCCTTCGGCTTCGGCCTCGTAGCTGAGCAGGATGCGATGGCGCAGCACGTCGTGGGCCAGCGCGTGCACATCTTCCGGCAGCACGTAGTCGCGGCCGGCCAGCCAGGCCTGCGCGCGGGCGCAGCGGTCCAGCGCGATGGTGGCGCGCGGGCTGCCGCCCCAGGCGATCCAGCGCTTCAGCTGCGGGCCGTAGGCGCCGGCATCGCGGCTGGCCAGCACCAGCTGCGCGATATACGACTCCAGCGCCGGCGCCATATGCACCGCCAGCACCGCTTCGCGCGCGGCGAACACGTCGGACTGGCTCAAGGTGGGCGGCGGCTCCGGCTGCGGATGCAGGCTGCGCCGCGCCTGTTCGCGCGCCAGGCGCAGGATGGCCAGTTCCGCGGCGGCATCCGGATAACCGATGGTCACGTGCATCACGAAGCGATCGAGCTGCGCTTCCGGCAGCGCGAAGGTGCCTTCCTGTTCGATCGGATTCTGCGTGGCCATCACCATGAACAGCTCGGGCAGCCGCCAGGTGCTGCGGCCGATGGTGATCTGGCGCTCGGCCATGGCTTCGAGCAGGGCGGACTGGACCTTGGCCGGCGCGCGGTTGATCTCGTCCGCCAGCACGATGTTGTGGAACAGCGGGCCGCGTTCGAATTCGAAGCTGCCCGACTGCGGACGGAAGATGTCGGTGCCGGTGAGATCGGCCGGCAGCAGGTCCGGGGTGAACTGCACGCGGTGGAAATCCGCCTCGATGCGCCCGGCCAGCGCCTTCACCGCGGTGGTCTTGGCCAGGCCCGGCGCGCCTTCCACCAGCAGGTGGCCGTCGGCGAGCAACGCGACGAGCAGGCAGTCGATCAGATGCGGCTGGCCGACGATGCTCTGCTGCAGTTCTTCGCGCAGACGCGTGAAGGCCTGCTGCAGCCGCGACGACGCTTGACTCTCGGGCATATCCATCGGGTTTCCATCCGGCTTGATCCGCCTACAGACAGCGGCAGGTTCCGGAAGTTTAGCGAGGCGCAACCGGCGCGGGGGCGCGACTGATGGCACAGCAAGGGCGATGCCCGACGCTCCGCACGAAGAAAAAGGCGACCAGCGGCCGGCGCAAAAAGAAAGGGCGGCCGGTGGCCGCCCTTCTTCGTTCGATCGTCTGCTCCGCTCAGCGCAGGCTGTCGCTCAGGATGCGCGGGGTGACGAAGATCAGCAGCTCGGCCTTGTCGTTCTGGCGCGAGGTCTTGCGGAACAGCGCGCCGAGGCCGGGGATGTCGCCGAGGCCAGGCACCTTGGTGATGGTGTTCTGCTTGGTGATCTCGTAGATGCCGCCGAGCACTACGGTCTGGCCGTTGTCCACCAGCACGGAGGTGTTGATCTCGCGGGTGTCGATCTGCGGCACCTTGCCGTTCGGCGTATCGACGAACTGCGCCAGCGCATCCTTCTTCACGTTGATGGCGAGGTAGACGCGGTTGTCGGCGGTGATGGTCGGGGTGACCTTCAGCTCCAGCACGGCGTCCTTGAACTGCACGGACGCGGTCGGCGCGGTGCCGCCGGCGGTGCCGCCGCTGTTCTGGTAGGTGACGTAGCCGATTTCCTGGCCCTGGCGGATCACCGCTTCCTGCTGGTTGGCGGTGATGACGCGCGGGCTGGAGATCACTTCGCCGCGGCCTTCGGTCTGGGCGGCCGACAGTTCCAGGTCGACCAGGTAGTTGCGGCCCAGGATCGCCAGGCCCAGCTGGCCGGCCGGGTTGGACACCGGAAGATTGACGTTGTAGCCGTTGTTGCCGCCGGTCTGGTAGGTGATGGTGCCCGGCTTCGGCGGATTGCCGACGCGGCCGCCGTTGATCCAGTTCTGCAGATCGTAGGCGTACTGATTGCGGACGTTGCTGGTGTTGATGCCCAGTCCGGAAGCGTTGTCGCCGCTCGGGCTGGTCGAGATCACGTTGCCGCTGTCGGTGGTGTGCGTGGCCTGCACACCCCACTTCACGCCGAGCTCGCGGGTGAAGGTGTCGGTGGCCACCACAATGCGCGACTCGATCAGCACCTGCTGCACCGGACGGTCGAGCACCGAGATCAGTTCGCGCAGCTCGCGGATCTTCTGCGGGTTGTCGTTGATCAGCAGGGTGTTGGTGCGCTCGTCGAAGGAGACGCTGCCGCGCGAGGACAGGAAGCCGCGGCCGCCGCCATTGCCGCCACCGCTGCCGCCGGTACCGGTCATGCTGCCCTGGGTCAGCAGCTTGGCGATGTCCTGCGCCTTGCCGTAGCTGATCGGCACGTAGTCGGTGACCAGCTCGGCGGTGTCCTCGGCCTTCAGGCGGGCCTCGGCCACGCTCTGCTCGTACTTGGCCAGTTCTTCCTGCGGAGCGATCCAGATCACGTTGCCGTTACGGCGCTTGTCCAGGCCCTTGGCGCGCAGCACCACGTCCAGTGCCTGGTCCCACGGCACGTTGACCAGGCGCAGGGTGATCGCGCCGCCGACGGTGTCGGAGGCCACCAGGTTCTGGCCGGACATGTCGGCGATCAGCTGCAGCACCGAGCGGACCGGGATGTCCTGGAAGTTGAAGGTGACGCGATTGCCGCTGTAGGTCGGCTCCTGGCCGCGCAGCGGCTTGCCGTCCGGACCGGTGCCCGGGGCCACCTTCTTCGGCGCGACCTCGACCACGTACTGGTCGCCGGTCTGGTAGGCCGAGGTGTCCACGTTGCCCTTGATGGCGATTTCCATGCGGGCGCCGCCGCGCGTGCCGGCCTTGGTGGTGACCGACTGCACCGGCGTGGCGAAGTCGAGCACGTCCAGGCGCTGGGCGAGGTTGGCGGGCAGGTTCACGTGGTCGAGGTTGACCACCACCTTGTCGCCTTCGCGCTTCATGTCCGCATTGGCGCCGGCGCCGCTGAAGTTGATCAGCACGCGGCCTTCGCCGTTCGGACCGCGGCGGAAGTCGATGTTCGACACCGCGGGACCGGCGGCCGAGGACGGCAGCGCCTTGGACGGGTCGATGGTGGACGCCGTGGTGGTGGTCTGCGCGTCGGTGCCGTTGTTGACGGTGAACACCAGGCTGTTGCCTTCGACGCGCGAGCGGTAGGACGAGTCGCGGATCAGCTCGACCACCACGCGGGTGCGGCCGCCGGCGGCGATCGCCGAGACGCCCATGGTCGAGCCCTTGCCGATGTCGAGATGGCGCGCGGCCGAGTTCTCGGTGTCGGGCAGGTCGATCGCGATGCGCGGCGGATTGCCGGTGGTGAAGATCTTCGGCTCGGGCACGGGGCCCTGGGCGAAGTTCAGGTGCAGCTCGATCTTGCCGCCCGGCAGGGTGTCGTAGCTGATCTCGCGCAAGGTGTTGGTCGCGGCAGCCGCGATTCCCGACCACGCGGCGCCTGCGATCAGCAGTGCGGTGAACAAGCGACGACTCGCATGGCGCATGACACGGCCCTGGACTGGTTTGTTGAGGTTCGTCATTGCATCAGCCCCTGTGATTCTTATTTCTCGCCAAGCGCGATGCTGGCTGAGCGTTCCATCCAACCGCCGTTGCCGTTAGGCACCAGTTCGACCAGCTCGATGTGGTCTTCGGCGATGGCGGTGACGTGTCCGTAGTTCTGGCCCATGTACTCGCCGCGGTGGGTCCGGTGGATCACCCCGGTGGGATCCTTGATGAGCACTTCGATGCCGTTGCCGGTGCCGACCGTGCCGACCATCTTGAGGCTGTCCAGCGCGAACGCTTCCAGCGGCTCCTTGGTACGGTCCTGGTCGGGGCGCGGCCCGTTGGAGGCGCCGTTGTCCAGCTCAGCGGTGCTGGGGCTGAACGGGTCGCGGCGGTCCTGGTCGTTGTAGAGGAAGGTTTCGAAGGTCTTGATGACGGGCAGCGGCGGAATCGGCGCACCCTTCTTCTGCTTCTCCTGCGAAACCCAGTCGCGCAGGTCCGACATGCCGCGGGTGCAGCCGGCCAGCATCAGTACGGCACCGATGGCCAGCGCGACGCGTGCGGCGCGGAGGGCTGTGGTCTTGCTCATTTCTGCCCCCCGTTCTTGGCACCGGACGACTTGGCATTGGCGGCCTTGGCCTCCGCGCTTTCGTCGTCTTCCAGATAGCGATAGGTCTTGACCGTGCCCTGCAGCACCAGGGTGCCGCCCTTGTCCTTCGGCGTCAGCGAGACGTCGTGCAGGGTCAGGATCACCACGCGCGGCAGCGAAGCCACGCCGCTGATGAAGGTGCCGAACTGGTGGTAGTTGCCCACCATGCGCAGCTGGATCGGCTTCTCGGCGTAGAAGTCCTTGGGGATCTCGGCGCCCGGCTGGAACAGCTCGGTCTCCAGGCCCGCGGACAGCGCCGTCTGGGAGATGTCGACCAGCAGCTCAGGCATCTCGGTGCGGCTGGGCAGCTGGCGCAGCAGCTGGCGCAGCATGTCCTGCATCTCGTCGAGCTGCTGCTGCAGCGCTTCGAGATTGACCGCCTTGGCCTGCTTCTGGGCGAACTCCTGCTTGAGCTGTTCTTCCTTGCCGGCGAGCTGGGTCAGCTCGTCCTGCTGGTTGCTGATGATCGAGTACCAGCCGATGAAGCTGACCACCGCGAACAGCAGCACGATGAAGGTGATCTTGGCCGACTTGGGCCAGCCGCCGATGTTGTTGCGGTCGAGGTTGCGCAGATCGCTGATGAAACTCATGGCTTGGCCCCCCCGTTGGCCGGCGCACTGGGCGGCGCGTTGGCCGGCTTGGGAGCCTGCGGTGCGGCAGCGGCGGGCTGGGCGGGCTTGGCCGGCGGAGCGGTCAGCGCCTGCGCGGCGGAGCCGAGAGCCTGGCGGGCCGCGGTGCCGGACGGAGCCGGCGCGGCGGGAGCCGCGGCGCTGGCGGCGCCGGCCGGCTGCACCGGCGTGTGCTCGGCGTCCGCGCCCTCGTCGGGCTTGGGCTTGCTGAGCGCGACGTCGAGGCCGAACACGTAAGGCATGCGCGAATCGCCGTGGGTGTTCTCGGTCTTGCGCAGGTCCGCGTGGCCCATCCACGGCGAGGCTTCGAGGTTGCGCATGTATTCGGCGACGCTGGCGTTGGACTGGGCGACGCCGTCGAGCGACATCGACTCGCCGACCTGCTTGAGGCCACTGAGGCGGGCGCTGGCGGGAATGGTCTTCACCAGTTCGTCGAACAGGTGGACCATCTGCGAACGGTTGGCCTGCAGCTGCTCGATGATCTGCTTGCGCGCCAGCAGGCGCTCGCGGACTTTCTCGAGATCCTTGATCTTGGCGATGCGTTCGTCGAGCTGCGCGATCTCGCCCTGCAGATAGGTATTGCGCTCGTTCTGGTTGCCGATGCGCTGGTCCATCCAGGTCATCCACACCAGCACGAACAGGATCGCCGCGACGATCGCCGCGCCGAGCTGCATGAAGAACTCGCGCTCGCGATGCTTGCGGCGTTCCGCGCGCCAGGGAAGTAGGTTGATGCGTGCCATCAGTCGAAGCTCCTCATGGCGAGGCCGACCGCGATCATCAGCGCCGGCGCATCCTGGGCCAGCTGCTGCGCCTGCACGCGCGGCGACAGCGACATGCGCGCCAGGGGATTGGCCACCACGCAGGACACGCCCAGCTGCTCCTCGAGCATCGGGCACAGGCCTTCGATGGAGGCGCAGCCGCCGGCGAGCACCACCTGGTCGACCTTGCTGTATTCACTGCCTGCGAAGAAGAACTGCAGCAGGCGGCTGATCTGCTGGATCAGCGATTCCTTGAACGGCTCCAGCGCCTCGGTCTCGTAGGACTCCGGCAGGCCGCCCTTGCGCTTGGCGCGGCCGGCTTCCTCGTAGGAGAGGCCGTAGCGGCGCATGATTTCGTCGGTGAGCTGCTTGCCGCCGAACACCTGCTCGCGCGAGTAGATGGTGCGCTGGTTGCGCAGCACCGACAGCGTGGTCATGGTGGCGCCGATGTCGATCACGGCGACGAGCGCGTCGCGGCCGACGTTGAGCTGGTCGGCCACCATCGCGAAGGCGTTCTCCATCGCGAAGGCTTCGACGTCGACCACCTTGGCGCTGATGCCGCCGAGGTCGAGCGCGGCGACGCGCATGTCGACGTTCTCGGTGCGCGACGCGGCGAGCAGCACGTTGTTCATTTCGGGGTTGTCGCGCACCGGACCCAGCACCTCGAAATCGAGGCTGACTTCCTCGATCGGATACGGGATGTACTGGTTCGCTTCGACCTGGATCTGTCCTTCGAGATCTTCTTCGGACAAATCACTGGACATCGGGATGATGCGCGTGATCACCGCGGAACCGGCGACGGCCGCGGCAGCGTGTTTGAGCTTGGTGCCCGAACGGGCCACCGCGCGCCGGATCGCTTCGCCCACCGCCTCGACTTCGACGATGTTCTTTTCGACCACGGCATTGGGGGGCAGTGGCTCGACCGCGTAGTGTTCCACGCGATAGCGGCCACCGGCCTGGCTGAGCTGCAGCAGCTTGACGGCGGTCGAACTGATGTCGACGCCAATCAGCGGCGGCTTCTTGGGTGTAAAGAGCCCCACGATTTTCCCCCTTGCCCCTGGACGCCTGCACCGTATTTGAGTGGTGAGTGCGCGACGGCATTAAATCCAAAAATTAACGTATTGGCAACGGCCTACACGAACTATCTCGACTGTTTTGGCGTGACGGCATCCACAATTAGCGCCAATCACGTCCCGGCCTTTTTTGTGACGTAACAGTGACCCGCAGGTGGGAATCTGCCAGCCGGTACCGTTAAGCAAATGGTGCTACATCTATACTGTGCCGTGTTTTGACTCAGGTCTCGCAATATCCACACCATGCAAATTCTCAAGCGTCTGCTGCGCTGGGTGCTGATCCTTGCTTTCACCGGATTGCTGCTGGCGGTCGCCGCAGTAGGTGTGGCGTATTGGCTGGTCTCGCCGCGCATCCCCTCGGTGGCGGTCCTGAAGGACTATCACATGCAGGTGCCGCTGCGCGTCGTCAGCGCGGACGGCAAGCTGATCGCCACCTTTGGTGAAACCCGGCGCATCCCCGTCGGCATCGCCGCGGTGCCCGACCGGCTGAAGCACGCGGTGCTGTCGGCCGAGGACGGCGATTTCTACCGCCACCCCGGCGTCGACTGGCACGGCATCGCCCGCGCGGGCTGGCACGTGATCGTCTCCGGCGGCGACAAGGGCCCCGGCGGCTCGACCATTACCCAACAGGTTGCGCGCAACTTCTTCCTGAGCCCCGAGAAGTTGTATTCGCGCAAGCTCACCGAAATCTTCATCGCCCTGCGCATGGAGAACGAGTTGAGCAAGGACCAGATCCTCGAGCTCTATCTGAACAAGATGTTCCTCGGCCACCGCTCCTACGGCGTGGCCGCGGCCGCCTCGTACTACTACGGCAAGTCGCTGGACCAGCTCAGCGTGGCCGAGTGCGCGATGATCGCCTCGACCTTCCAGCTGCCTTCGGTGGTCAATCCGATCAACAACCCCAAGCGCGGCCTGATGCGCCGCAACTGGGTGCTGGGGCAGATGCTGGCGAACCGCTACATCACCCAGGCCGAGTACCAGCAGGCCATCGCCGAGCCCAACAACGCCTTCCCGCACGAGCCGCCGATCGAGGTGGACGCGCCCTACCTGGCCGAAATGGTCCGCCTGCAGGCGCTGGATCGCCTGGGCAACGATGCCCTCACCGAGGGCTACGTGATCAAGACCACGGTGCAGAGCGCCCGGCAGCAGTCCGCCGTGGACGCCATGCGCGCCGGCCTCATCGACTACGACCGCCGCCATGGCTGGCGCGGCCCCGAGGACCACCAGGAGCTGGCCGAGAACGCCGGCAACGAGGACTTCGACCGCATCCTCTCCAGCTATACCGACATCGCCGGCCTGCGTCCGGGCGTGGTCACCGGGGTGGGTGCCAGCGACGCCACGGTCTACCTGTCCACCCGCGAGCAGGTGCAGCTGGGCCAGGACGCGGTGGCCTGGGCCAAGCCCTACGTCAACGAGACCCGCGTCGGCGCCCCGCCCAGGAACGTGGCGGCCGTGCTCAAGCGCGGCGACATCATCCGCGTGGCGCGCAATGCCAAGGGCGAGTGGGAACTGGCGCAGATCCCCAAGGTGCAGGGCGCGCTGGCCTCGGTGAACCCGGAGGACGGCTCGCTGCAGGCCCTGGTCGGCGGCTTCAACTTCCTGCGCAGCAAGTTCAACCGCGCGGTGATGGCGGCGCGCCAGCCGGGTTCCAGCTTCAAGCCCTACATCTACTCGGCGGCGTTCGAGCGCGGCTTCACGCCGGCCTCGATCGTCAACGACGCCCCGCTGGCCCTGCCCGACCCCTCGCGCCCGGACGGCCTGTGGACGCCGTCCAACGACGACGACAAGTTCGACGGCCCGATCCGCCTGCGCGAAGCGCTGGTGAAGTCGAAGAACCTGGTCTCGGTGCGCCTGCTGGACGCCATCGGCGTGCGCTATGCGCGCGACTACGTCACCCGCTTCGGCTTCTCGCCCGACGCCCTGCCGCCGAATCTTTCGATGGCCCTGGGCACCGCCTCGGTATCGCCGATGGGCATGGCGCGCGGCTATGCGGTGTTCGCCAACGGCGGCTACCTGGTCACGCCGTACTTCATCAGCGAGATCGACGACCGCGACGGCAAGCCGGTCTACGTGGCCAACCCCGCGCGCGCCTGCCGCACCTGCCAGGAGCGCCTGCTCGACACCCGCCCGCCGGGTCCGCCCTCCTCCAGCGCCGCCCCGGCCAACCCGGTGGCGGCCGCCGGCACGCCGGCCGCCGCCGCCACCACGGGCGGCGCGGTGCTGCCGGCCGACGCGCACGAGGGCAACCACCCGCCGACGCTGGCACCGCAGGTGATCGACGTGCGCAACGACTTCCTGGTCACCTCGCTGATGAAGGACGTGATCCGGCGCGGCACCGGCGCGGCCGCCATGGCCCTGGGCCGCGACGACCTGGCCGGCAAGACCGGCTCGACCAACGAGCACCGCGACGCCTGGTTCGTCGGCTTCAACGGCGACCTTTCCACGGCCGTCTGGGTGGGCTTCGACGACTTCGGTTCGCTCGGCCGCGGCGAATTCGGCGCCAAGGCGGCGCTGCCGATCTGGATGGACTACATGGGCGCGGCCCTGAAGGACCACCCCTCCTCCACCTTGTCGATGCCCCCGGGCATCACTACGGTACAGATCGACCGCTCCAGCGGCCTGCCCTCGGAACCCGGCAACCCCAATGCGATGCCGGAAATGTTCAAGGTGGAAGACGTGGACCGCCTGCGCCAGCAGGCTACCCAGCAGCAGGAGGATCCCGACCAGCAGCACGCGTACGACATCTTCTGACGCGACAGGCGGGTGGCCCGGTCCACCCGCTGCGCCGCGAGGCCGTCAGCGAACGGCCGCACCTCCAACCAACGACCAGGAGGGACCAGGATCATGGCTCGAGGCGAGCATCACCGCATCCACGCGCAGGACCGCGTCCAGCGCAACCGCCTGCGTATCGCCCAGGAGGCCGCACGCCTCATGAGCGAGCATGGCATCCGCGATTTTCATCACGCCAAGCTCAAGGCCGCCGAGCGGCTCGGCATCTTCGACACCCAGGCACTGCCCCGCAACAACGAGATCGAGGAAGCGCTGCGCGAGCACCAGCGCATCTTCCAGGCGCACAGCCAGCCGCAGCTTTTGCAGAAGCGCCGCGAGGCGGCCCTGGAAGCCATGCGCTTCCTCAGCGACTACGAGCCGCGGCTGGTCGGCGCGGTACTGGAAGGCACTGCGGACAGCCATTCGGCCGTGTGCCTGCACGTTTTCAGCGACGATCCGGAAGCCGTCATCCTGCACCTGCGCGAACACGGCGTGCCGGTGGAAACGCAGACGCGCCGCCTGCGCCTGAGCCGCGACGAACAGGCCGAATACCCGGTACTGCTGTTCGCCGCCGACGAACTGCCGTTCGATCTCACCGTGCTGCCGGTGAATTCCCTGCGCCAGCCGCCGCTGGACCGTATCGACGAGAAACCGATGCGGCGCGCCTCGCTGGCCGGGGTGGAAGCCCTGGTCGCCGAGGGCGGCGAAGACGACGACTTCGAACGCAAGCTGGCGTCGGCGCTGCGCTGACGCCTTCCTCCCACGCAAAAGAAAACGCCCGGCATGGCCGGGCGTTTTCGCGTGGCGGGGTCTTAAGCGCTCAGCGCTTGTCGGCCGGCACGTAGTTGCGCACGTCGGCGCCGGTGTAGATCTGGCGCGGGCGGCCGATGCGGGCGCCGGGGGTTTCGTGCTGCTCGATCCAGTGGGCGATCCAGCCGGCGGTACGCGCGATGGCGAACATCACCGTGAACATCTCGGTCGGGATGTTGAGCGCCTTGTAGATGATGCCCGAGTAGAAGTCGACGTTCGGGTACAGCTTGCGCTCGACGAAGTACTCGTCCTTCAGCGCCGCCTCTTCCAGCTTCAGCGCCACTTCCAGCAGCGGGTCGTTGACGCCCAGCTCGCCCAGCACCTTGTGGGTCATCTCGCGGATGATCTTGGCGCGCGGGTCGAAGTTCTTGTACACGCGGTGGCCGAAGCCCATCAGGCGGAAGTTGTCGTTCTTGTCCTTGGCGCGCTTGACGGCGGTTTCGACCTTGTCGGCCGTACCGATCTCCTCGAGCATCTTCAGCACCGCTTCGTTCGCGCCGCCGTGCGCCGGGCCCCACAGCGCGGTGATGCCCGCGGCGATGGAGGCGTACGGGTTGGCGCCGGTCGAACCGACCAGGCGGACGGTGGAGGTGGAAGCGTTCTGCTCGTGGTCGGCGTGCAGGATGAACAGCAGGTCCAGCGCCTTGGCGGCAACCGGGCTGAGGGTCAGCGGCTCGCTCGGCACTTCGAACATCATGTGCAGGAAGCGGTCGACGTATTCGAGGTTGTTGCGCGGATAGCGGAACGGCCAGCCGATCGAATAGCGGAAGCAGGCAGCGGCGATCGTCGGCATCTTGGCGATCAGGCGGATCGCGGCCAGCTTGCGGTCTTCGGCGTTATCGACGTCGATATCGTCGTGGTAGAAGGCCGACAGCGAGGCGACCGAGGCGGCCAGCATGGCCATCGGGTGCGCGTCGTGGTGGAAGCCCTTGAAGAAGTCCTTGAGCGACTCGTGCATCATCGTGTGATGGGTGATGTCGTCTTCGAACTTGGCGAACTCGCCCTTGCTGGGCAGCTCGCCGTTGAGCAGCAGGTAGGCCGTCTCGAGGAAGCTCGACTTCTCGGCCAGCTGCTCGATCGGGTAGCCGCGGTACAGCAGCACGCCCTGGTCGCCGTCGATGTAGGTGATGGCGCTCTTGGTGCTGGCGGTGCTGCCGTAGCCCGGGTCGTAGGTGAAGTGGCCGGTGTCCTTGTACAGGTTGCCGATGTCGATGCAGTCCGGGCCGAGCGTGCCGCTCAGCAGGGGCAGCTCGCTGCTGCGTTTGTTCGACTCATCCACCAGCTTGACGGTCTTGGTATCGGACACGGAAACCTCCTTCAGCGAATGTCGCCGCCGGTCACCGGGGGTGGTGCGCCAGGCGGGGGAATTAAGCGCAGCGCGCTGGGGAAGGCGCGATGCAACGCCGGCCATTATCACACATCACCCGGCGAACATCCCTTGGCGAATGGTCGGATGACAGACGCGAAAAAGCATGGGGCGAGCTTGCGCTCGCCCCATGCTCCGTGTACTGGCTTGGCTTTATCGCCAGCCGGAAACCCGGCTGACCGGTCGCGCGAAGATTACTTCTGCGCGTAGCGGCGGCGGAACTTGTCCACGCGGCCACCGGTTTCGATGGTCTTCTGCTTGCCGGTGTAGAACGGGTGGGAGTGGCTGGAGATATCCACCTTGACCAGCGGGTACTCGTTGCCGTCCTGCCACTTGACGGTTTCCTTGGTGGCGATCGTCGAACGCGTCAGGAACGCGAAGTCGGACGAAAGATCCTGGAACACCACCGGGCGGTAATTCGGATGGATATCGGGCTTCATGACGGACTCAAAGCGGTGGGCGAAAGAGCGGCATTATAGCGACCCTTTCGACCCAAGGGCAAGCGCGTCAGTCACTTGCCCCGGGACCGGCGCTCAGGCCGCGCCCAGCGCGCGTCTCACCATGGCCGCGAAGCGCGCCTGGTCCACGTCCAGCACGATGCGCGCATTGGCCGGATGGCCCAGGCGGCCGCCCCAGTCCACCACGGTGGCGCCGCGGGTAAGGCGGCCGTCCAGCTCCACCGCGACGTGGCGCTCCTCGCTGCGGGTGACGATGGAGGGGTCGATCGCCACTGCCATGGCGAGCGCGTCGGCCGCGATGATGCCGCGGCGCTTGCTGCTGGCATTGAAGGCGCGGGCGGTGCGGAACACCTGGCCGAAGAATTCGGCGCGATGGTCGCCGGCGGCCAGCCACTGGTCGAATTCCGCCTCGTCGAAGGCATGGCGCAGGGTGGCTTCCCAGTCGACCAGGTCGAACTGCGGGAAGGCCTCGAACACCACGTGAGCGGCTTCCGGATCGAAGCCGACGTTGAATTCCGCCGGAATGTTGCCGGTATTGCCATGCCCGGTGACCGCGCCGCCCATCACCACCAGGCGCTTCACGCGCTGCGGCAGGGTCGGGTCCAGGCGCAGCGCCAGGGCCACGTTGGTGAGCGGCGCCAGCGCCACCAGGGTCAGCTGGCCGGGGCGCTCGCGGGTGAGCCGCAGCAGGGCCAGGGCGGCCTGCTCCGCTTCGGCCGCCGCGGCCGGTTCGGCGAAGCCGACGTCGCCCAGGCCGTCCATGCCGTGCACGAAAGCGGCGTCTTCCTCCGGCCCGCGCACCAGCGGCGTGGGGCAGCCGGCAAACACCGGCACGCCGCCGCCGACCAGATCGACCAGCGTGCGCGCATTGCGCACGGTATGCCCCAGGCCCACATTGCCGGCGGCGATGCTCAGGCCGGCGATGTCGGCATGGGCATGGGCCATCAGGATCGCGAGCGCGTCATCCACGCCGGGGTCGGTGTCGATCAGGAGCTGGGGCTTGGTCATGGGCTTTCCTTCGGTTAGTCGGATAGCTTAAGACGGGGAACGGGGAGCAGGGAACGGGGACTTGCGCGGTTGCGCGAGGATGGATGTCGCGTTCCCCGTTCCCCGCTCACGCATGCGCATAGCGCGCCGCGCCGCCGATCCAGCGCTCGATCAGCCGCTCGGCCTGGGCGGCGTGGTGGCGCAGCATCTCGGCGCCCACTTCCTGCACCGCCGGCAGCAGGTGCGCGTCGCGGGAAAGGTCGGCGATGCGGAAGCTGAGCTGGCCGGTCTGGCGCGTGCCGAGCACTTCGCCGGGGCCGCGCAGTTCCAGGTCTTTCTCGGCGATGCGGAAGCCGTCGTTGGTGTCGCGCATCACCTGCAGGCGCTCCTTGGCCAGCATGCCCAGCGGCGGCTGGTACAGCAGCACGCAGTTGGAAGCCACCGCGCCGCGGCCCACGCGGCCGCGCAGCTGGTGCAGCTGGGCCAGGCCCAGCCGCTCGCTGTTCTCGATCACCATCAGGCTGGCATTGGGCACGTCCACGCCCACCTCGATCACCGTAGTGGCCACCAGCACGGCCAGCTCGCCGGCCTTGAACGCGTCCATTACCGCCTGCTTTTCCTTCGGCTTCATGCGGCCGTGGATCAGGCCTACCTTGCAGTCCTGCAGCGCTGCGGAGAGTTCCGCGTGCGCCACTTCGGCGGCCTGCGCGCGCAGCTGCTCGGTCTCCTCGATCAGGGTGCACACCCAGTACACCTGGCGCCCTTCGCGGCAGGCGGCATGGATGCGCTCGATCACGTCGATGCGGCGCGCGTTGGAAATGGCGATGGTCTGCACCGGCGTGCGGCCGGGCGGCAGTTCGTCGATGGAGGAGACGTCCAGGTCGGCGTACGCGCTCATCGCCAGGGTGCGCGGGATAGGCGTGGCGGTGAGCACCAGCTGGTGCGGCACCTGGTCGCCTTCCAGCCCCTTGTCGCGCAGCGACAGGCGCTGCTGCACGCCGAAGCGGTGCTGCTCGTCGACGATGACCAGGCCCAGTCGCGCGAACTCCACCCCCTCCTGCATCAGCGCATGCGTGCCGATCACCACCGGCGCGCCGGCGGCGACGCGCTCCAGCGCGCGCGTGCGCGCCTTGCCGGTGACCTTGCCGGCCAGCCATTCCACCTCGATGCCCAGCGGCTCCAGCCAATGCCTGAAGTTGCGCAGATGCTGCTCGGCCAGCAGCTCGGTGGGCGCCATCAGCGCCACCTGGCGGCCGGATTCCACCGCGGCCAGCGCGGCCAGCGCGGCGACCACGGTCTTGCCGCTGCCGACGTCGCCCTGCACCAGCCGCAGCATGGGATGCGTCCTGGCCATGTCCTTCGCTACCGCCTCGCTGACGCGCTGCTGCGCGCCGGTAAGCCGGAACGGCAGGCTCTGCAGCAGGCGCTCGCGCAGCACGCCGTCGCCGCCCAATGCCGGCGAGTGCCGCTGCTTCACCGCGGCGCGCATGCGCTTGAGGCTGAGGTGCTGGGTGAGCAGTTCCTCGAAAGCCAGGCGCTGCTGCGCGGGATGGCGGCTCTGGGTGAGCTCGCCCAGGTGCGCATCCGGCGGCGGGCGATGCACGTACAGCAGCGCTTCGCGCAGCGACGTGAGGCCGTGGCCGGCGCCGAGCGCAGGCGGAATCAGCTCCAGCTCGCGGTCGGGCGGCAGCAGCGCCAGCGCCTTGGCGATCACGCCGGCCAGGCGCCTGGTGCCCAGGCCTTCGGTGGTGGGATAGACCGGCGTGAGCCGCTCCTCCACCGCGGGCTCGGCCACGCCCTCCAGGCGCTGGTACTGCGGATGCACCATCTCCAGCCCCTGCGCGCCGTGGCGCACTTCGCCGTAGACCAGCAGCCGCACGCCGGGCCGCAGTTGCTCGGCCTGGGCGCGATGGAAATGGAAGAAGCGCAGCACCAGGGTTTCGCGCGAATCGTCGGTGATGGCGACCTTGAGCTGCGGCCGGTAGCGAAAACCGCGTTCCACCGCCTCCACCACGCCCTCCACCTGCGCCCGCTCGCCGACGTGCAGGTCGGCGATGGTGCTGATCTGGGTGCGGTCCTCGTAGCGCAGCGGCAGGTGGAACCACAGATCCTGCACGCGCTCCAGCCCCAGCTTGGCCAGCGTCGCCGCCAGCGCCGGACCGATGCCGGGCAGCGACGAGACCGGCGCGAGACCGGGAGCGATAGCGGTGGAAGCGGGTGCAGCTGACATTGCGGAAAGCCTAGCGGAGGCGTGCGCCGGCGCGTAGCGGCGATGGAGACCGCGCGTGTCGGCGCATGCCCCGCCGCCGGGTCAGTCGATCACCAGCACCGCGTCCACTTCCACCTCGGCGCCCTTGGGCAGGGCCGAGACCTGGATGGTGGAACGCGCCGGATACGGCGCCTGGAAATACTCGGCCATCACCGCATTGACCGTGGCGAAGTTGGCCAGGTCGGTGACGTAGATGCCCACGCGCACGATCGCCGACAGCGAACTGCCGGCCGCTTCGGCCACCGCCTTGAGGTTGTCGAACACGCGCCGCGTCTGCAGCGCGATATCGCCCTGGACCAGGTTGCCGGTGGCCGGATCCAGCGGGATCTGTCCGGAGAAGTACACGGTGTTGCCGGCACGCACGGCCTGCGAGTACGGGCCGATCGCGGCCGGCGCCTTGTCGGTGGAGATGATGCTGCGGGACATCGCGGGAACCTCGGGCGGGGAAAGCCCGAAGTGTAAAACGGAAATCCCGGTACCGGCCTAGAGCGGGTAGCGGTACGCGCCGCTCACCACGCCGGTGCGGCGCACGCGGCGGATCACGTCGGCCAGGTGCTTGCGGTTCTTCACTTCCAGCGCGAACAGCAAGGTGGCGGCGGCGCTGTCGCGCTCGACGTATTCCACGTTCTCGATATTCGAATTCGCCGCCGCGATGGCCGCGGCCACCGTGGCGAGCACGCCCGGCCGGTTGATGACCTCGATGCGCAGCTCGGCGCGGTAGTCGCCCTGCACGTCGCGGTCCCATTCGATGGCGACGCAGCGCTCCGGCGACTTGCGCAATTCCACCACGTTCGGGCATTCGATCCGGTGCACCACGATGCCCTTGCCGGTGGAGAGATAGCCGATGATCTCGTCGCCCGGCAGCGGGTGGCAGCAATTGCCGAAGCTGAGCACGCCGCGCTCGGCGCCGGTGATGCGGATCTTTTCCACCGCATGCTGGGCCGGCGCCGCACCGCCCTTCTGCTTGCCGCGCGCGGCCAGCAGCTGGCCGGCGACCACGTCGGGCATGCGGTTGCCCAGCGCGATGTCGGCGAGCAGTTCTTCCAGGCGCTTGAGCTTGGCGGCTTCGAGGAAACGGTCCAGCACGGCCACGGGAATGGCATCGAGGCTGGAGCCTTGCGCATCGAGCGCACGGTCGAGCATGCGGTGGCCGAAGTCGACGGCGTCTTCGTGCTGCAGATGCTTGAGGTACTGGCGAATGGCGGTGCGCGCCTTGCCGGTGACCACCGATTCCAGCCAGGCCGGGTTCGGCACCGCCGACGGCGCGGTGATGATTTCCACCAGCTGGCCCGATTCCAGCCGCGTGCGCAGCGGCAACAGCTTCTTGTCGACGCGCGCGGCCACCGCGTGGTCGCCGACGTCGGTATGCACCGCGTAGGCGAAGTCCAGCGCCGTGGCGTTGCGCGGCAGCGAGAGGATGTCGCCGCGCGGGGTGAACAGATAGACCTCGTCCGGGAACAGGTCGATCTTGACGTTCTCGATGAACTCGGACGACGACGCGGTGTTGGCCTGGCTGTCCGCCAGCGACGACAGCCACTCGCGCGCCCGCGCCTGCGCGCTGTTGGCGGGGCCGCTGTCGGTCTTGTAGGCCCAGTGCGCGGCCACGCCGCGTTCGGCCACGGAGTCCATCTCCGCGGTGCGGATCTGCACTTCGATCGGCGCGCCGAACGGCCCCAGCAGCACGGTGTGCAGCGACTGGTAGCCGTTGGCCTTGGGGATGGCGATGAAATCCTTGAAGCGGCGGTCCACCGGCTTGTACAGCGAGTGCACCGCGCCCAGCGCGACGTAGCAGCTCATCGCGGTGTCGACCACCACGCGGAAGCCGTAGACGTCCATCAGCTGGGCGAAGCTCTTGTGCTCGCTGCGCATCTTCGAATAGATGCTCCACGGCGACTTGATGCGGCCGAGCACGCGCGAGGCCAGGTGCTCGCCGGCCAGGCGCGAGGACAGCGCGGCCTCGATCTTGCCCATGGCCTCGCGGCGGTTGCCCAGCGCGGCGCGGATGCGCTCGCTGATCACGCGGTAGCGGTCCGGATGCAGGGCGCGGAAGCCCAGGTCCTGCAGCTCGGCCTTGAACTTGTTCATGCCCAGGCGCTGCGCGATCGGCGCGTAGATCTCCAGCGTTTCGCGCGCGATGCGGCGGCGCGACGCGGCATCCTTGGCGCCGAGCGTGCGCATGTTGTGCAGGCGGTCGGCGAGCTTGATCAGGATGACCCGCAGGTCGCGCGCCATCGCCAGCAGCATCTTGCGGAAGCTTTCGGCATCCGCTTCCTGGCGGCTGCTGAAGCGCATCTTGTCCAGCTTGGTGACGCCGTCGACCAGGTCCGCCACGGTCTCGCCGAATTCGCCGGCCAGCTCGGCGCGGCTCAGCGCGGTGTCTTCGAGCGTGTCGTGCAGGATCGCCGCGATGATGGTCTCGGCATCCAGGCCCAGTTCGGCCAGGATGCCGGCGACGGCCACCGGATGCGTGATGTACGGCTCGCCGCTTTTGCGCGCCTGGCCTTCATGCGCCTGCGCGCCGACCTCGTAGGCGCGCAGCACGCGCGCCACCTGCTCGGGCGGCAGGTAGGCGATGCGCTCCTTGAGCGCCAGTACGTAGGGGGGCAAGGACGACGTATCCACGGGATCGGGATGCGTAGTCGCGCTCACGGGGCGCTGGCCGCCGCTCAGGCAGCCACCTCGTGTCGCTGATCGGGGTGAAGCAAAGAGCCGGCTGGCTGGCGGCCGCGCGCCGCACCGGCGATGCCGGCGCGTGCGGGGCCAGGTTTACAGCCGGCGCCATCCATCAGTCGTCGCCGCCCTTGGAGAGGTCGTCGTCGACTTCGGCCGCGGCCCATTCCAGCGCCTCGCGCTCGGCGCGCTCGCGCTCGGCGCGGTCGATCTCGTCGATGGTGGCCTGGTCGATGCGGCGGTCGGCGATTTCGCGCAGGGCCACCACGGTCGGCTTGTCGTGATCGGGATTGACCGCCGGCTCGGCACCCTTGGCGAGCTGGCGGGCGCGCTTGGTCGCCATCAGCACCAGCTCGAAACGGTTGTCGACTACCTCGAGGCAGTCTTCCACGGTAATGCGTGCCATGTGAAATCCTTAGGGAATAAAGCGACTTATAGGTCGCCAGTGTAGCCAGGGGGCGCTTTCCTGGCAATGCAGCATGGACGTATCATGCGCGGTTCAGCCAGCCTGCAGCGCCAGCGGGCGAGACTCGCCCGCTGTACACAATATAAAAACCAGGCAGTACACTTAATCGTTGTCCCTCAAATCCGCAGCGGACAGGACCCCCGACGCCGATGTCTTCTTCGATCCGACTCTTCCTGCTGCGCCTGCTCCCCCTGGCCGCGATCGCCCTGCTGGCCGGCTGCAGCATCGCCAAGCCGCGCACGGACGATCCGCACGAGCAGTTCAACCGCAAGGTCTACGCCTTCAACGACTCGCTCGACCAGGCGGTGATCCGCCCGGTGGCCGTCGGCTACCGCAAGGTGACCAATCCGCCGGTGCGCCGCGCGGTCAGCGACTTCTTCACCAACATCAAGATGCCGATCACGGTCGCCAACGACCTGCTGCAGGCCCGGCCGCTGCAGGCCGCGCGCAGCACGGGGCGCTTCCTGGTGAACCTGACCCTGGGCGTGGGCGGCTTCTTCGACCCGGCCAGCCAGCTCGGCCTGCCGCTGGAAGACAACGATTTCGGCATCACCCTCGCCCGCTGGGGCGTGCCGGAGGGCGACTTCCTGATGCTGCCGTTCGTGGGCCCGACCACGGTGCGCGACGTGTGGCGCCTGCCGGTGGACAGCTACTTCTTCGACCCGCTCAGCTATTTCTCGCGCAACCACGAGTTCCACTACGGGCAGTACTACATCCCGCAGGTGCTGTACCTGGTCACCATCCGTTCGCGCGCGATCGACGCCGAGAGCTTCCTGAAGTCGGCCTACGACCCCTACGTGTTCCTGCGCGACGCCTACCGCCAGCAGCGCATCTACCAGATCTACGACGGCAACCCGCCGGCGGAAGTCATCGAGCAGATGCAGGGCCTGAAGGAAACCAACTTCGACCCGGACGAGCTGCTCAACGAGCAGCACCAGTGGGAACAGAAGCAGTCGCAGGAACCGCCCGCGGCGCAAAAGCCCAGCCAGAACTGAGCACACGAAAAAGGGGCCGCAAGGCCCCTTTCTCTTTGCCGCGTTGCCGGCGCGCCGGCTCAGCCGAGCAGCTGGTCCACTTCGCATACCGAGGCGAGCACGCGCATGCCCTCGGGCACGTTGCGCAACGCCAGCGGACGGCCGCTCTCCACCGCCCTGGCCAGCACCGCCAGCACGCAGGCCAGGCCGGCGCTGTCGCTCTGGCTGACGCCGGCCAGGTCGACCTGGCGGCAACCCCCGGCCGCTGCCGCGTCGATCGCGGCCAGCGCCTGCGCCGCCGTGGCGAAGGTCAGCGCGCCGGATACCTGCACGGCATCCGGCGCGGCGCGCGTCACCTGGAAGGCGGCGGCGCTCATCCCTGCTTGCCGTCCTTGTCCATCTGCTTGAGCGCGTCGGCGCCCTTGGTCTTCAGGTCGGAGATGAGGTTGTCCAGGCCGCCTTTCTTGATTTCGGCGTCGACCTGGTTGCGGTAGTTGGTGATGTACGAGATGCCTTCGATGATCACGTCGTAGGCCTTCCAGTCGCCTTCGCGCGACTTGCGGAACGCGTAGTCGACCGACACCGTCTTGCCGTCGTCCAGCACCACCTGGGTGCGCACCACGGTGCGCTTGTCATTGAGGTCGCCGCTGAACGGCAGCACCTTCACGCGGCCCTGGGTGTAGCTGAGCAGGCCTTCGGCGTAGCGGTGGGTGATCGAGTTGTAGAACGCGCGGGCGAATTCGGCGCGCTTCTCCGGCGTGGCTTCGCGGGCGTGCTGGCCGAGCACCAGGATCGAGGCGTAGTCGATGTCGAAGTGCGGCAGGAACACATCGTCGATCACCGAGATGAGCTTTTCCTTGTCCTTCTTCAGCTCGGCCTGGTGGCCGTCGATGGCCTTGCCCAGCTGGTCGACGATGGTCTGGGCGACCTGCTGGGGGGTCTGGGTGGAGGCCGGCGCCTGGGCGGCGGCCTGGGCGTGGACCGGGGCGGCAACGATGCCGGTGAATGCGATGGCGGTGGCGAGAGCCAGACTGCGCAGCATCATGGGGAAACTCCTGGGAAGTGGCGGCCGGCTCAGTGCTTGCCGGCCGGAGAGGAAGAGGAGGAAGCGGGGGCGCCGTCCGGTTTCTTGTCGCCCGAGCCGCTGACCAGGAACTTGCCGATCAGGTCTTCGAGCTGCAGGGCCGACTGGGTCAGAACCAGCTCGTCACCGTCCTTCAGCGCATCCGGCGAGCCGCCGGGCTGGATCGCAACGTACTGCGTGCCGATCAAACCGCTGGTGAATACCGCGGCCGCCGAATCGTCGGGAATCTGCGCGTATTTCTTGTCGATCGACAGCTCCACCAGGGCGTCCAGCTTGACCGGATCGGCCAGCACCGACTTGACGCTGCCGATCGCCACGCCGGCCATCTTCACCGGCGCGCCGGCGGAGAGCGCACCGACGTTGGTGAAGCGCGCCTTCACCGTGTAGCTGCCGCCGAGATTGTCGGCCGCGCCGCCGGCGCCGAAGAACTTGCCGAGCATTTCCTCCAGCTGCTGCGCCGGGCGCGTCAGCGCCAGGGTGCCGCCGTTGGCCAGCGGCTTGGCCGAGCTGCCGTACTGGATGCCCACGTACTGGTCGCCGAGCAGGCCGCTGGTGAAGATGGTCGCCACCGAATCGGTGGGGATCTTGTCGTAGCGCTGGTCGATGGCCAGCTTCACGTCGGCGGTTTCCTTGCCGGGATCGAGCACGATCGACTGCACCTGGCCGATGCGCACGCCCGCCACCTTCACCGGCGCGCGCTCCTTGAGCTGGCCGATGTTGGCGAAGTGCGCCTCGACGGTATAGCTCGGCCCGCGGCTGGTATTGGCCACCGAGGTGGTCTGCGTGGCGAGGTAACCGAGCGCGGCGAAGCCGAGCACGATGAACAGGCCGGTGCCGACGGCATAGGACGGTCTCTGGCTCACGGCACGATCCTCACAGGCGAATGGATGGTTGCAATAGTGATCTGCGTAGTCATGGGCATCACATCAGGAAGGCGGTGAGCACGAAGTCCAGCGCCAGGATGGCGATCGACGAAGCCACCACCGTGCGCGTCGTGGCATAGGCCACGCCCTCGCTGGTGGGCGGCGTGGTGTAGCCCTGGAACACGGCGATCAGCGACACCACGCCGCCGAACACCACGCTCTTCCACAGCACGCCGTTGAGCACGTCCTTCACCAGGTCGACGGTGGCGGTCATGTTCGACCAGAACGTGCCGTTGTCGATGCCCAGCCAGCTCACCCCGACCAGGTGGCCGCCGAAGATGCCCAGCGCGCAGAACACGCAGCACAGCAGCGGCATGGCGATCACGCCGGCGAGGAAACGCGGCACCGCCACGTAGGCGATCGGGTCCACCGCCATCATTTCCATGGCGGCGATCTGGTCGGTGGCGCGCATCAGGCCGATCTCGGCGGTGACCGAGGTACCCGCGCGGCCGGCGAACAGCAGCGCCGTGACCACCGGCCCCAGCTCGCGGTAGATGGCGATCGCCACCACCGTGCCGGTGGCCGAGGTGCCGCCGAAGATCGACAGCACGTCGTACAGCTGCAGCCCCAGCACCATGCCGACGAACAGGCCGCAGACCATGATGATGATCAGGCTCATCGCGCCGACGAACCACAGCTGCCGCACCGTCTCGCGCGCGTGGCGCAGGCTGCGCGGGATCGCCGCCAGGATCTGCAGCAGGAACAGCCCGCAGTCGCCGATCTGGGCCAGCGAGCGGGTGACGATGTTGTCGCGTGGCGCGCTCATGCGCCCCCCTTGAAGCCGAGCGACGCGGCGTAGTCGCCGGCCGGATACTGGAACGGCACCGGGCCGTCGGCCTCGCCGCCGAAGAACTGCCGCGTCCACGGCGAGCCGTCGTCGGCGATGGTTTTCGGATCGCCCTGCGCCACCACCTTGCCGTTGGCAATGAGGTAGACGTGGTCGGCCACCTGCTGCACCGCGGCCAGCTCGTGCGCCACCAGCACGCTGGTGATGCCCAAGGTCTGGTTGAGCGTGCGGATCAGCTTCAGCACCTGGTTCAGCGCGATGGGATCGAGGCCGACGAAGGGTTCGTCGTAGAGGATCAGCATCGGGTCGAACACGATCGCGCGCGCCAGCGCCACGCGCCGGGCCATGCCGCCGGAAAGCTCGGTCGGCATCAGCCTGGCCGCGCCGCGCAGGCCGACCGCCTGCAGTTTGGTCAGGACGATATTGCGGATCAGCACTTCCGGCAGTTCGGTGTGCTGGCGCAGCGGAAACGCCACGTTCTCGAACACGTCGAAGTCGGTGAGCAGGGCCGAGTTCTGGAACAGGTAGCCGATGCGCTCGCGCAGCTCGAACAGCTGCTCGCGGCGCAGCGCCGGCACGTTTTTGCCGTCCACCCACACCTCGCCCGACTGGCCGCGCATCTGGCCGGTGATGTGCTTGAGCAGGGTGGTCTTGCCGGTGCCGCTGGGACCCATGATGGCGGTGACCTTGCCGCGCGGGATATCCAGGTCCATCGCGTCGAAGATGGTCTTGCCGTTGAGCACCGTGGTCAGGCCACGGACGCGCACGATGGCGCTGTCGTCTGGCTTGGCACGAACGGAGTCGGTCATGGGCGAAACTGCCAGGGGAAAGGCGCCCAAAGTAGCCGAAGACGGCCATGAAGGCTATGCGAGGCCGCGCCCCGCCTCGGTTTGATGGCTGCCGTTCAGGCGAGCCGCCGCGCCCGCCGTTATGCGAGCAACTCGGCGATCAGCGCCTCGTGCCGCCGCCATTGCAGCTCGCTGCGCTGGCGCACCGCCCGCACGATGGACTGCAGGTCGCCCAGCGCCTCGTCGAAGCTGTCGTTGACGATGATGTAGTCGAACTCGTGGGCATGCGCGATTTCCTCGCGCGAGTTGTGCAGCCGGCGCTCGATCACGTCCGCGCTGTCCGAGGCGCGCCCGCGCAGGCGCCGCTCCAGTTCCACCCGCGACGGCGGCAGGATGAACACGCTGACGCAGTCCGGCTTGGACTGGCGGATCTGCCGCGCGCCCTGCCAGTCGATCTCCAGCAGCACGTCGCGCCCCTGGCACAGCAGATCGGACACCGTGGTGCGCGAAGTGCCATACAGATTGCCGTGCACCTCGGCATGCTCCAGGAAGATCCCGTCGGCGATCTCGCGCTCGAATTCCGCGCGCTCGACGAAGTAGTAATGCCGCCCGTACTGCTCGCCCGGCCGCGGCGGCCGCGTGGTGTGCGAGATCGACAGCGAGATCGCCGGCTCGCGCTCCAGCAGCGCATTGACCAGGGTGGACTTGCCGGCGCCCGAAGGCGCGGCCACCACGAAAAGGGTGCCTTCCGGAATGCCGGCGGCGGTATCGCTCGCGCTCATTCGATGTTCTGCACCTGCTCGCGCATCTGCTCGATCAGCACCTTCAGCTCCACCGCCGCATTGGTGCTGCGCGAATCCACCGACTTGGAACCGAGCGTGTTCGCCTCGCGGTTGAATTCCTGCATGAGGAAATCCAGGCGGCGGCCGACCGGTTCCTTCAGGCCCAGCACGCGGCGCGCTTCGGCGATGTGCGTGGCGAGGCGGTCCAGTTCTTCGTCGACGTCGATGCGGGTGATCTGCAGCACCAGTTCCTGTTCCAGGCGGCCCGGATCGGCCGGCTGCTTGAGGTCCGCCAGGCGCTGCTCCAGGCGTGCGCGCAGGCCTTCGCGGATCTGCGGCATCCAGCCGCGCACGTCGCCGACGATGCGCTCGATGCTGTCCAGGCGCTCGCCCAGGATGGCGCCGAGCTTGGCGCCCTCGCGTTCGCGGGTGGCGGTGAGCGCCTCCAGCGCGTCGTCCAGCACGGCGACCAGGGCGGCCTGCAGCTGGTCCTGGTCCACCTCGGCCTGCTGCAGCACGCCGGGGAAGCGCAGCAGTTCGGTGAATTCGATCTGCAGGCGCGGGAAGCGCGCTTCCAGGTCCATCGACAGCTCCGACAGCTTGCCCAGCACCGCATGGTTCACCTGCAGCGCGTCGCCGCGGGCTTCGCCGCGCAGGCGCACGGTGAGGTCGACCTTGCCGCGCGACAGGCGGGCGGCGATGCGTTCGCGCAGGGTGCTCTCGAACACGCGCAGGTCGTCGGGCAGGCGCGGGCTGAGTTCCAGATAGCGGTGGTTGACCGTGCGCAGCTCGCAGCTGAGGGTGCCGACCGGACCGGTGGTCTCGGCGAAGGCGTAGGCAGTCATGCTGCGGATCATCGGAAAATCCCTATCTGCAGCCGCGGGCGGCCGGAAAGGGCGCAATGGTAAACTCTCCCGCCCTGCCTTGCCCAATCAGGCCACCGCCCCTCATGAATGCCGTCAGCCGCCCGAGCGGCCGCGCCAGCGACCAGCTGCGCCCCGTCACCATCGAACGCCACTACACCCGCCACGCGGAAGGCTCCGTGCTGGTCAGCTTCGGCGACACCCGCGTGCTGTGCACCGCCAGCGTCGAAGACCGCGTGCCGCCGTGGCTGCGCGGCAAGGGCGAGGGCTGGGTCACCGCCGAATACGGCATGCTGCCCCGCGCCACCTCCAGCCGCACCCAGCGCGAAGCCGCCCGCGGCGGCCAGGGCGGGCGCACCCAGGAAATCCAGCGCCTGATCGGCCGCAGCCTGCGCGCCTGCGTTGACCGCCAGGCCCTGGGCGAACGCGTCATCACCCTGGACTGCGACGTGATCCAGGCCGACGGCGGCACCCGCACCGCCGCCATCACCGGCGCCTACGTGGCCCTGGTCGATGCGGTCAACGTGCTGATGAAGCGCGAGAACCTGCGCCGCAACCCGGTGTTCGGCGCGATCGCCGCGGTCTCGGTCGGCATCTACCAGGGCACGCCGGTGCTCGATCTGGACTACGCCGAAGATTCCAACTGCGATACCGACATGAACGTGGTGATGAACGACGGCGGCGGCTTTATCGAGGTGCAGGGCACCGCCGAGGGCCACGCCTTCCGCCGCGACGAAATGGACAGCCTGCTGCTGCTCGCCGAGAAGGGCATCGGCGAGCTGGTCGCCGCGCAGCGCGCCGCCCTGGCGCAGGGTTGAACATGGATCGCATCGTCCTGGCCAGCAGCAACCCCGGCAAGCTCGCCGAGTTCAGCCAGCTGTTCGCCGGCGTCGGCCTGGAAGTGGTCGCGCAGGCCAGCCTGGGCGTGGCCGATGCGGACGAAACCGGCCTGACTTTCGTCGAGAACGCGCTGCTGAAGGCGCGCAACGCGGCGGCCGCCACCGGCCTGCCCGCGCTGGCCGACGACTCCGGCATCTGCGTCGACCACCTGCGCGGCGCACCGGGCCTGTATTCGGCGCGCTACAGCGGCGGCCACGGCGACAACGCGGCGAACAACGCCAAGCTGCTGCGCGAGCTGGACGGCTTGCCGGACGAGCAGCGCGGCGCCTTCTTCATCTGCGTGCTGGCCCTGGTGCGCCACGCCGAAGACCCGGCCCCGCTGATCGCCGAAGGCCGCTGGCACGGCCGCGTGCTCACCGCGCCGCGCGGGCCGGGCGGCTTCGGCTACGACCCGCTGTTCCTGCCCGATGGCATGGCGCACAGCGCGGCCGAGCTGGAGCCGGCCACCAAGAACCGCCTCAGCCACCGCGGCCAGGCGCTCGCCGTACTGCATGCGCGGCTGGCCGGCTGGCAGCGCGACCGGACCTGAGATGCCGCTGCTCGCGCCGCCGCTGTCGCTGTACGTGCACATGCCTTGGTGCGTGAAGAAGTGCCCGTACTGCGACTTCAACTCGCACGGCCTGCGCGGCGAGCCGCCGCCGTACGAGCGCTACGTGGACCTGCTGCTGGCCGATCTCGACGCCGACCGCGCCGACTTCGCCGCCGCGCTGCACGGCCGCAGCGTGCACAGCATCTTCTTCGGCGGCGGCACGCCCAGCCTGTTCGCGCCGGAACTGATCGCGCGTTTCCTGGACGGCGTGCGCGAACGGCTGCCGCTGGCGCAGGACGCTGAAATCACCCTGGAAACCAACCCCGGCACGGTGGAGCACGGCCGTTTCGACGGCTATCTCGCCGCGGGCGTGAACCGCCTGTCGTTCGGCATCCAGAGCTTCGATGACGACAAGCTGCGCCGCCTCGGCCGCATCCATTCCGCCGGCGAGGCGGAGGCCGCGGTGAAGTCCGCGCAGGACGCCGGCTACGCCAACATCAACCTGGACCTGATGTACGCGCTGCCGGAGCAGACCCTGGAGGGCGCGCTCGACGACGTGGCGCGCGCCGTCGCGCTGGCGCCGACGCATATCTCGCACTACCAGCTCACGCTGGAACCGAACACGGCATTTGCCGCCAATCCGCCGCCGCTGCCGGACGACGACCACGCCTGGGCCATGCAGGAAGCCTGCGAGCAGGCGCTCGCCGCCGCCGGCTACGGCCAGTACGAAATCTCCGCCTATGCGCAGCCCGGCCGGCGCTGCGCGCACAACCTCAATTACTGGCGCTTCGGCGACTACCTCGGCATCGGCGCGGGCGCGCATGGCAAGCTCAGCGACGCGGCCACCGGCGAAGTGCGCCGGCGCTGGAAGACGCGCCACCCGCGCGCCTGGATGGAAGCGGCCGCCGGCCCCGGCCGCATCGGCGGCGACCAGGCGGTGGACGCGGCCGAGCTGCCGTTCGAATACATGCTCAATGCGCTGCGCCTGGTCGACGGCGTGCCGATGGCCGAGTTCGAGGCGCGCACCGGCCTGCCCGCCGGGCGCATCGCCCCCGCCCTGGCCAGGTGCCGCGAGCGCGGCTGGCTGGCGGACAACCCCGCCCTTCTTCACACCACCGGGCTGGGCCAGCGCTTCCTCAACGACGTGATCGCCGCCTTCCTGGACTAAGGCGGCCGGCCTGCACCTTCGGCCGATGGCAGCCCCGCCGCCGCGGGCCTAGACTGCGCCCGTCCACAGGGGAAAACGGCGGAACTGCCATGGATGTCGAACAGGGTCGACGTCAACCGCTCGCGCCCGGCCACGGCGCGCAGCCCGACGGCCACGGGGCCTGGAGCCTGCGCGCGCGCCGCCTCATCGAGGAAACCCACGCGCTCTGCGACAGCTGGCTGGAAGCACCCTTGCGCGCCTGCCTGCTGGACGCCGAGCACAAGCTATTCGGCCAGGCCGAGCAGGCGCGCAACCATCTGGACCAGCAGGTCCACATGAGCGTGCGCCAGCGGCTGCAGAGCCATCGCGACATGCTCGAACAGCGCTTCTTCGCCGAAGTGGCCAGGCGCTTCGAGCGCATCGGCATCCAGCCGGAAGAAACCGCGCCGCTCACGCTGTCGCTGCTGGACGACGGCGAGGACGACGAGCGCGCCGCGCTGGAACAGTCCGGCGTGCGCAGCGAGGCACGCCATGCGCCGGCGCTGTTCGAACTGAGCTTCCGCTTCGGCGCCCTGGCCAGCCTGCCGCCGATGGAGGGCGAGGATCTGCCGCTGGGCGCGCAGGCCTTGTCGCGCTGCTTCCTGGAGGCCTTGCGCGACTGGGAGCTGCCGGTGCGCCACCGCCTGCTGCTGCTCGATGCGTTCGACCACATGGTGGTGCGCCACCTGGCCTCGCTGTACGAAACGGTCAATCAGCACCTGGCCGGCGAAGGCATCCTGCCGCACCTGCACGCTTATCGCGTGGCCCGCCCCGGCGACGCCCGCGGCCTGCGCAGCCCTGCCGCCGCCATCCCCGGCAGCGTGCCGGCCGGCATCGGCGGTCCGCAGGTGGAACTGGGCGAGCACATGCTCGACATGCTGCGCGAACTGCTGTCGCTGCAGCGCGCCGCGGCGCCGCCGCCCGCTCCCGTGGGCCAGGCGCTGAGCGACGAACAGCTGCAGCATCTGCTGGCCGCCCTGCAATTGCCGCTGGCGCAGGCCGCGCAGCAGGTCGCCGCCGAAGGCCAGGCCCTGCGCCTGCGCGAGCAGCTGCTGGCCCTGCTCAATGCCGGCACCGAACATTCCACGCCCAAGCTCTCGCTCAGCCCGCGGCAGGACGACACCGTGCAGCTGGTGGCCCTGCTGTTCGAGCAGATGGCCGGCGGCATGCAGCGCGGCAGCCACGCGCAACGCATGCTCGGCGAATGGGAAGTGCCGCTGCTGCGCATGGCGCTGGCCGACCGCGACGTATTCGACCAGCGCGAACATCCCGCACGCCGCCTGCTGGCGGCGATGTCCGAGGCCGCGCACGACTGGCTGGATGGCGGCGACGCCGACGTCGACCGCTCGCTCGCCACCAAGCTGGCCCAGCTGGCCGAGCGCGCGCAGCGCGAGCCGCCGAGCGCCGCGCTGTACGCCAGCCTGCTGACCGATATCGAGCACCACCTCTCGCTGCTGTCGCGCAAGGCGCAGGCCACCGAGCGGCGCCAGGTGGAAGCGATGCAGGGCCGCGAGCGCCTGGAGCATGCGCGCCACCATGCCGCCGAGCTGATGGCCGAACGCTTCCGCGCCGCGCCGCCACGCGGGCTGGTGCGCACCCTGCTCGAACGCGCCTGGTCCGACGTGCTCGCGCTCACCCTGCTGCGCAACGGCGAAGAGAGCGACACCTTCGCCGCGCGCCTGCGCATCACCGACCAGCTGCTGGGCCTGGCGCCGATCGACGACCGCAACAGCCTGCTCGACGACATCCAGACCGGCCTGCAGCAGATCGGCATGCAGGCCGAGGAAGCCGCGCAGGTCGCCCGCCGCCTGCTCGGCAACGGTGACGAGACGGCAGCGGACGATAGCCTCACCGCCACCGGCGTGGCGATGAAGCTCAAGCAGCACCAGCGCCTGGGCGAACACCAGGCCACCGAAGCCGCCACGCCGCCGGAACCGGCGAAGACCGCGGTGCCGCTGGACGACGAAGAACGCCGCATGCATGCGCATGTGCTCACCCTGCCCTTCGGCACCTGGTTCGATTTCCTCGACGACGCCGGCCAGGTCGCCCGGACGCAGAAGCTGGCCTGGTACTCGACCGTGTCCGGGCGCTGCCTGTTCGTCACGCGGCGCGGTTCGCGCGGCGACGAACTGGCGCTGGAACAGCTGGCGCGCCAGCTGGTGCAGGGCCATATCCGCGAGGCGGTGGCGCCGCGCGAGAACCTGTTCGACCGCGCGCTGCGCGCGCTGATGGAGAACCTGCGGCCCGGCGCCGCGCATGCCGGAGGCCGCCAGTGAACACCCCTGCCAGCGCGATCGAACAGCGCCGCGCGCAGCGCAAGCGCGCCAACTACACGGTGGCGGTCACCGACGTCATCAACGACCGCCCGCTCGGCCACCTCGGCAATCTGTCGGCCACCGGGCTGCTGCTGATCGGGCCGGAGACGCCGCGCAGCGAAGCGATTTACCAGGTGAGCCTGGGCCTGCCGGGCCTGAGCTTCCCCGGAACGAGCGCCGCGGCGCTGAGCATCGAGCTGGGCATCCAGGAACAATGGCACGACGATGCGGCCACGCCAGGCCAGGTGTGGTCCGGCTTCCGCATCGTCTCGATCAGCCCCGCCGACGCCGCCCTGCTGGAAGCCTGGCTGGCCTTGCCCGGCGGCACCGATTGACGCCATCCGGAACGGCCGTTCGGTGCGAATAATCCCAAAGTGAGGCTTTCTGCTGCGCGATAGTGGTGCCGGCCTCGTGCGAAGCACCACACTCGCCGCGATCCCCATCGCGCACGCCGCAGGAACCTCGCCATGCCCCCGCAAGCCTCCGCCGAGCTGGAAACCGCCACCTACGCCAAAGTGACGCTGCGGCTGCTGCCGTTCCTGTTCGTCTGCTACGTGGCCGCCTATCTGGACCGCGTCAACGTCGGCTTCGCCAAGCTGCAGATGCTCAGCGACCTGCGTTTCAGCGAATCGGTGTACGGCCTCGGCGCCGGCGTGTTCTTTATCGGCTATTTCCTGTTCGAGGTGCCGAGCAACATGCTGCTGCACCGGCTGGGCGCGCGGCTGTGGATCAGCCGGATCATGGTGAGCTGGGCGCTGGTGTCCGCCTCGTCGATGTTCGTGACCACGCCTGCGGCGTTCTACGTGGTGCGCTTCCTGCTCGGCGTGGCGGAGGCCGGCTTCTTTCCCGGCATCGTGCTGTATCTCACCTACTGGTATCCGTCGGCGCGGCGCGGGCGCATGAATGCGCTTTTCATGATCGGCATTCCGGTCGCCGGCGTGCTCGGCGGCCCGCTGTCGGGCTGGATCATGCATGCGTTCGGCGGGCTGCACGGGCTGGCGAACTGGCAGTGGCTGTTCCTGCTCGAAGCACTGCCTTCCTTGGCGCTGGGCATCGCCACGCCGTTCGTGCTGCCCAATGGCATCCGTGCGGCGGCGTGGCTGGACGAGCGCGAGAAGCAGTTGCTCGAAGCGAACATGGCCAGCGACGGCGATGCGGGCGCCGAAGCGCCGCTGCGCAGCGTGCTGGCGGACGGCCGCGTGTGGCGGCTGGCGGCCATCTACTTCTGCTGCATGATGGGCCTGTACGGCGTGAGCTTCTATCTGCCCACGCTGATCGCCGCGGCCGGGGTGAGCGATGCGCTGGACGTGGGCTTGCTGACGGCGGTTCCGTACGCGGTCGCCGTGGTGGCGATGATCCTGGTCGCGCGCAGCTCCGACCGGCGCAACGAGCGCCGCTGGCATCTCGCCGTGGCGAGCCTGGCCGGCGCCGTCGGGCTGTACGCGAGCACGCTGTGCGCGGGCCAGCTGTCGCCCGGCCTGATCGCGCTGTCGATCGGCACGGCCGGCGTGCTGTCGACCATGCCGGTGTTCTGGACCCATCCCAGCCGCGTGCTGGCCGGCACGGCGGCAGCGGCCGGCATTGCGATGATCAATTCGATCGGCAATCTCGCCGGCTTCGCCAGCCCGTCGATCATCGGCTGGATCAAGGATCTGACGCACAGCACGAATGGCGGGCTGGTGGTGGTCGCGCTGGCGCTGGTCGCCGGTGCCGCGCTGGCGCTGACCGGGCGCTCCGCTGCCGCGCCGGGGCGGGCCTGATGCCATCTCTTCACGAAGCAAGCGCAGCACGGCTCGCGGCATGCCGCGGGATCGTCGGCGCGCGGCACGTGCTCACCGGCGATGCGAAGACGCGCCGCTACCGGCAGGGCTACCGCTTCGGTAACGGCAAGGTGCTGGCGGTGATTCGCCCGGGCAGCCTGGTGGAGCAATGGCATGCGCTGGCCGCATGCCTCGCCGCCGGTGCGGTGGTGATCACGCAGGCCTCGAATACCGGCTTGACCGGCGGCTCCACGCCCGACGGCGACGACTACGGCCGCGACGTCGTCATCGTCAGCACCACGCGCATCCGCCGCGTGCATCTGCTCGACGGCGGCCGGCAGGTGGTCTGCGTGGGCGGCGCCACGCTGGACCAGCTCGAACGCGCCTTGAAGCCGCTGGGGCGGGAGCCGCATTCGGTGATCGGCTCCTCGTGCATCGGCGCCTCGGTGCTGGGCGGCATCTGCAACAACTCGGGCGGCTCGCTGGTGCAGCGCGGGCCGGCCTACACGGAAATGGCGATCTATGCGGCCGTCGACGCAGCGGGCGTGTTGCGGCTGGTCAATCACCTGGGTATCGAACTGGCCGGCACGCCCGAAGAAGTACTGGCGCGTGTCGAAGCCGGCGCATTTGTGCAAGAAGAGATCCAGCCCGGCGCGGCAGCATCGGATCACGCATACGCCAGCCACGTCCGCGATATCGACGCTGCGACACCCGCCCGCTTCAACGCCGACCCGCGCCGCCTGTTCGAAGCCTCCGGCTGCGCCGGCAAGATCATGGTGTTCGCGGTGCGGCTGGACACGTTCCCGGCCGAGCGCGGCGCCAAGGTTTTCTATATCGGCACCAACACGACATCCGCGCTGACGGAACTGCGCCGCCACGTGCTGGCGAATTTCGAGTACCTGCCCATCGCCGCCGAATACATGCACCGCGATGCCTTCGACGTCGCGCACCGGTACGGCAAGGATCTGTTCCTGGTGATCGACCGCTTCGGCACGCAGCGCATGCCTGCGCTGTTCAACCTGAAGACCCGCTGCGATGCCTGGTTCGACCGCCTCGGCTTCCTGCCGGCGCAGATGAGCGACCGCATCATGCAGTGGCTGAGCGAACGGCTGCCGGAACACCTGCCGGAGCGGCTGCGGCTGTATCGCAACCGCTACGAGCATCACCTGCTGCTCAAGGTGCCGGCCGCGGGCATCGACGAGGCGCGCGGTTTCCTGTCCGCACATTTTTCCGGCGAAGACGGCGCGTACTTCGAATGCACGGACGAGGAAGGCCACAAGGCCTTCCTGCACCGCTTCGCGGCGGCGAGCGCGGCGGTGCGCTACCGCGCCGTGCATCCGCGCGAGGTCGAGGACATCGTCGCGCTGGATATCGCCCTGCCGCGCAACCAGCGCGACTGGTTCGAGCGACTGCCGGCGGACATCGAGGCTTCGATACGGCGGAAGCTCTATTACGGGCACTTCCTGTGCCATGTGTTCCACCAGGACTACATCGTGGCGAAGGGCACGGATTGCGCGGCACTGGAACATCGGATGCTCGAACTGCTCGACCAGCGCGGTGCCGAATATCCGGCGGAGCACAACGTGGGCCATCTGTACAAGGCAAAACCCGCGCTCGCCGGCTTCTATGCGCAGCTGGACCCCTGCAACTGTTTCAACCCCGGCATCGGCGGCACGGCGAAGTCTGCCAGTCCACACCCTTAAGCGCCCGGACTGGCGGCGGCAGCGCCCGCGCGCGATCATGCGGCGGTTATCCGTCCGCCCCGGCCCCGCGCGGCGGACTCAAGCCAGGAAACCGCATGATCGACCGCCTCGCCCCGCTCTATCCCCAGCACCTGGCCACGGTGCGCCAGCACGCCGACCAGGCGCTTGCGCTGACCGGCCACGACCACCTGGTGATCGCCGCCGGCCTGCCGCCGCGCAAGTTCCTGGACGACCAGGACTACCCCTTTATCGCCAGCCCCCATTTCCGCCACTGGCTGCCGCTGATCGACGCGCCGGGCAGCTGGGTCGTGCATACGCCAGGCCAGCGGCCGCGGCTGGTGTTCCTGCAGCCGCGCGATTACTGGCATGTGGTGCCGCAGGCGCCCAGCGGCTACTGGGTCGAGCATTTCGACATCACCATCGTGCGCACGGCCGAAGAAGCGGTCGCCCAACTGCCCGGCGCGCAGACGCGCCGCGCGGTGATCGCGCCGGCCCAGCCCGCGCTGGCCGGCATCGAGCCGAACAACCCGCAGGACGTGCTCGACATCCTGCACTGGCACCGCTCGTACAAGACGCCCTACGAACTGGCGCTGATGCGCGAAGCCAGCCGCATCGGCGCGCGCGCGCACCGCGCCGCCGAGCAGGCGTTCCGCGCCGGGGCCAGCGAGCTGGGCATTCACCAGGCTTATCTGGCGGCGGCCGGCGCGATCGATGCGGAACTGCCGTACGCCAGCATCGTGGCGCTGAACCAGCACGGCGCCGTGCTGCACTACACGCACTTCGGCCGCGTGGCGCCGGAGTATCACCGCTCCTTTCTGATCGACGCCGGCGCGAGCGCGTTCGGCTACGCCAGCGACATCACCCGCACCTACGCCGGCCGCGGCGAGGACGAGTTCCAGGCGCTGATCGACAGCGTGGAAGCCGCCCAGCTCACGTTCGCCGCCAAGGTGCGCGCGGGACAGAGCTATCCGGACCTGCACATCCACGCCCACCACGTGCTGGCCGGCGTGCTGCGCGAGCACGGCTTTATCCGCATGGCCGCCGAGAGCGCGGTGGAAACCGGTGTGACCGCGGCGTTCTTCCCGCATGGCCTGGGCCATCCGATCGGCCTGCAGGTGCACGACGTGGCCGGCTTCCAGCAGGGCGAGCGCGGCGGCAGCATTCCGCGCCCCGCCGGACATCCGTACCTGCGCATGACGCGCACGCTGGAACCGGGCATGGTGGTCACCATCGAACCGGGCCTGTACTTCATCGACATGCTGCTCGACGAACTGCGCGATACGCCGGTGGCCAAGGACATCGACTGGGAGCGCATCGAGCTGTTCAAGCCCTACGGCGGCATCCGCATCGAGGACGACGTGGCCTGCACCGCCGGCGAACCCGAAAACCTCACGCGCGACGCGTTCGCGCAAGCCTGAGCCACGCCATGGACCCGCTGCCGCCGCTAGGCCCCGCCCCGCTGCCCCCGCCGCCGGTAGCCGCACCGCCGCGCAAGCGCGTGCCGCTGTGGCTGATCCTGCTGGGCAGCCTGATCGTGGCCATCGTGGCCGCGGTCGGCGGGCTGGCCTGGTGGGGCTGGCTGGCATTCGAGCAGCAGGCGGTGGTGGCGATGGCGGCCGACCCGGTCATCGCCGAACACATCGGCAGCATCCGCAGCAGCGAGTTCGACTGGACCTTGACCAGTTCCGAACCCGACGAGGACACCTTCGCCTTTCATCTGAAAGGCGAGCGCGGCAGCGGCACCGTGGTCGCGCGCTTCATCACCGAGGACGCCGACAGCGAGACCATCGACGGCGGCGTGCTGATCATGCAGGACGGCTCGCGCATCCCCCTGCGCAGCCGCGGCACGCAGGACGGCAGCGCAGACGACGAACACGGCTGAGGCCCCGGCGGCCCTGCCGTTTCCTGATCTGGATCAAGCCCCTGCGGCCGGCTGCCGCGCGGCAATGCTTCGCGCGACATGCACGTGAACGCGGCGTATCCTGCCCTGCAGCTGAAGCAGGGGAGCCTCGGATGTCCACGCCGTCGACCCAACCCGGCAGCCGCGAGCCGCAGCGACCGGTGCTGCGCCGGCTGGCCCGCGAGCTGATCCTGATCGTGATCGCCAAGATCGTGCTGCTCACCCTGATCTGGTGGGTGGCGATCGCCCCGCATCCCCGTCCCGATACCCGTCCGGCCGCGATCGAGCATCTGCTCGCGCCGGCCGCTCCGTCCTCCGCCGCGAGCCAAGGCCACCCATGATCATCGACGCCGATGTCGTCACCTTGTCGCGCCTGCAGTTCGCACTGACGGCGCTCTATCACTTCCTGTTCGTGCCGCTCACGCTGGGACTGGTGTGGATCCTCGCCATCATGGAGAGCGTCTACGTCATGACCGGCCGCGAAGTATGGAAACGCATGACCCAGTTCTGGGGCGTGCTGTTCGGCATCAACTTCGCCATGGGCGTGGCCACCGGCATCACCATGGAATTCCAGTTCGGCATGAACTGGGCCTATTACGCGCACTACGTCGGCGACGTGTTCGGCACGCCGCTGGCGATCGAAGGACTGATGGCGTTCTTCCTGGAAGGCACCCTGATCGGCGTGTTCTTCATGGGCTGGACGCGCGTGTCGCCGGTGAAGCACCTGCTGGTGACCTGGTTCCTGGCGCTGGCCACCAGCCTGTCCGCGCTGTGGATCCTGGTGGCCAATGCGTGGATGCAGAATCCGGTGGGCTCGGCCTTCAATCCCGAGACCATGCGCATGGAAGTGACCTCGTTCGCCGAGGTGTTCTTCAATCCGGTGGCGCAGGCCAAGTTCGTGCACACGGTGAGCGCGGGCTATGTGCTGGGCTCGATGTTCGTGCTGTCGATCAGCGCCTGGTACCTGCTGCGCGGACGCAACGTGGATTTCGCCAAGCGCTCGATGACGGTGGCCGCCAGCTTCGGCCTGGCCGCGGCGCTGTCGGTGGTGGTGCTGGGCGACGAATCCGGCTACGCGGTGTCGGAGAACCAGAAGATGAAGATGGCCGCGATCGAGGCCATGTGGGAGACGGAACCGGCGCCCGCTTCGTTCACCGTGTTCGGCATTCCCGACGTCAGGAACCGCACCACGCACTACGCGCTGCAGGTGCCGTGGGTGATGGGCCTGATCGGCACGCGCTCTACGACCAAGCCGATCCCCGGCATCAACAACCTGGTGGAAGACACCAAGGGCAAGATCGACAACGGCATCCGCGCCTACGACGCCATGCTGGTGCTGCGCGAGGACAAGCACAACGCGCAGGCCAAGGAGATTCTGGCCGCGCACGACAAGGATCTCGGCTACGCCCTGCTGCTGAAGCACTTCGTCGAAGACCCGCGCAAGGCCACGCCGGAAGACATCCAGAAGGCCGCCGACAGCACCATCCCGAACGTGCCGGTGCTGTTCTGGTCGTTCCGCATCATGGTGGCCTGCGGCTTCTACTTCATCGCGCTGTTCGCGTATTCGTTCTGGCTGTCCAGCCGGCGCCGGCTGGACCGCAACCGCTGGTACCTGAAGCTGGCCTTCTACAGCCTGCCGCTGCCGTGGCTGGCGGCGGAGCTGGGCTGGATCGTGGCCGAATACGGCCGCCAGCCCTGGGCCATCGAAGGCATCCTGCCGACCTCGCTGGGCGTGTCCAGCGTGAGCGCCGGCCAGGTATGGACCTCGCTCGGCGGCTTCGTGCTGTTCTACACGGCGCTGGCGGTGGTGGACGTGGTGCTGATGCTGAAGTTCGCTCGCAAGGGGCCGGATGGATTAGGCATCTGGCCCATGGTCACGCGCGACCCGTCGCTGCGTCCCGCCCTGGAAGATTGAGGAGCCTGCCATGTTCGATCTCGACACTCTGCGGGTGATCTGGTGGGCGCTGCTGGGCATCCTGCTGGTCGCCTTCGCCGTCACCGACGGCTTCGACTTCGGCACCGCGGCGCTGCTGCGCGTGCTCGGCCGCGACTCCGACGAGCGCCACGTGCTGCTGGAAACCATCGAGCCGACCTGGGAAGGCAACCAGGTGTGGTTCGTGCTGGGCGGCGGCGCCGCGTTCGCGGCCTGGCCGATGCTGTATGCCGTGTCGTTCTCCGGCATGTACCTGGCGATCTTCCTGGTGCTGGTCGCCTTCATCCTGCGGCCGGTGGGCTTCAATTTCCGCAGCAAGATCGAGCACACGCGCTGGCAGGGACTGTGGGACTGGGTGCTGGTCGCCTCCGGCACCGCGGTGCCGCTGCTCACCGGCGTGGCCTTCGGCAACCTGTTCCTGGGCGTGCCGTTCCGCTTCGACGACGACCTGCGCATGAGCTGGCACGGCAGCTTCTTCGAGCTGCTGCATCCGTTCGCACTGGTCGCGGGGCTGGTGTCGCTGAGCATGCTGCTGGCTCACGGCGCCGCCTGGGTAGCGTTCAAGGCCGACCGCAGCATCGCCGCGCGCGCCGCCCGCGTCGCGCGCTGGACCTGCCTGGCCTGGGCCGTGCTGTACGTGGCCGCGGGCATCTGGCTGGCCTACGGCATTCCCGGCTATGCGATCGCCAGCGAGGTGGTGCCGGGCGGCCCGTCCAACCCGCTGTTCAAGCAGGTGGCGACGGGCAGCAGCTGGTTCGCCAGCTATATGCGCCATCCGTGGTTCTGGGCGGCGCCGCTGGTGGCGTTCGGCGGCGCGCTGCTGCTGCAGTGGCAGGTGGCGAAGCAGGGCTTCGCGGGCTTCCTGGGCAGCAGCCTGATGGTGATCGGCACCATTCTGTCGGCCGGCTTCGCGCTGTTTCCCTTCCTGCTGCCGTCGAGCATCGACCCGCGTTCCAGCCTCACGGTGTGGGACGCCTCCTCCAGCCGCAGCACCCTGCTGCTGATGCTCGGCGCCGTCATGGTGTTCCTGCCCTTGATCGTGCTGTACACCTCATGGGTGTTCCGCGTGATGCGCGGCCGGGTGACCCTGGAACACGTGCGCGGCACGCACCGCAGCTACTGATACGGAGAGCGGACCATGTGGTATTTCAGCTGGATTCTCGGCCTGGGCCTGGCCTGCGCCTTCGGCATCCTCAATGCGATGTGGTACGAGGTGCATGCGTCGGATGAAGCGCGGCAGCGCGAGGACACAAATCCGCCGGAACATTAAAGCTCGTCATCCCGGCGCAGGCCGGGATCCAGTGGCGTCATCGTTCGGTGGTCGCCGGAGACTCAAGAGCCGGGCTTTGGGGTGTGTTTGCTCTTATGGAACTTATCGCTACTGGATCCCGGCCTGCGCCGGGATGACGAGCTAACGTTCCGCGAGCATCGCTTCAATCGCCTCCGCTTCCTTCGGCACCGCGGCGGTAAGCACTTCGTTGCCGTCGCGGGTCACCGCCACGTCGTCCTCGATGCGGATGCCGATGCCGCGCCAGCGCTCGTGCACCGAGCGCTCGCCGGGCGGCACGTAGAGGCCCGGCTCCACCGTCACCACCATGCCCGGCTCCAGGATGCGCGGCTCGCCGTCGATGCGGTAATCGCCCACGTCGTGCACGTCCAGGCCCAGCCAGTGGCCGGTCTTGGCGGGGAAGAAACGCTTGTAGCTGCCTTCGGCGATGGCGGTTTCGGCGTCGCCCTGCAGCAGGCCCAGCGAACACAGGCCTTCGGCGAGCAGATACACGGCCGCCTCGTGCGCGGCGCTGAACGGGCGGCCGGGCCGCACCTCGTCGATGGCGGCCTGCTGCGCGGCCAGTACCACCTCGTAAAGCGCGCGCTGTTCGCGGCTGTAGCGGCCGTTGACGGGGAAGCTGCGGCTGATGTCCGAGGCGTAGCAGTCCAGTTCCGCGCCGGCGTCGATCAGCAGCAGGTCGCCGTCGCGCAGCGGCGCGCGGTTGGCCTGGTAGTGCATGACGCAGGCGTTGGCGCCGGAGGCCACGATCGGCGGGAAGGCCGGCACCGCGCCGCGGCTGCGCATGGTGCGCACCAGCTCGGCTTCCACTTCGTATTCGTGCCGGCCCGGCTGCGCCATGCGCA
The DNA here is from genome assembly GCF_049532885.1 of Dyella marensis. Lineage (NCBI taxonomy): Bacteria > Pseudomonadati > Pseudomonadota > Gammaproteobacteria > Lysobacterales > Rhodanobacteraceae > Dyella > Dyella marensis. The sequence goes on along the minus strand of NZ_CP064029.1, from coordinate 618,463 downwards.
TGGCCGAAAGATGCGCCTCGGCGGCAATGGCGGCGGAGCTGCGCATCAGGCGCAGTTCGGCGCGCGACTTGTACAGGCGCAGGTCGTGCAGCAGATGGCCCAGCGCCACGAATTCCTTCGGCACCACGCCGCCGCCGCGCAGCTGGCGCAGGCGGCGCATCCAGCCGAGCAGGCGGGCGTCGAATTCCGGCTCGCGGCCGAAGTGGCAATACACGCGGCCGCGGCCTTCGATCATGCCGGGCAGGATGTCGTCGATGTCGTCGATCGGGAAGGCGTCGTCCATGCCGTGCTCGGACACGGCGCGCTCGGTGCCGATCGATTCGCCGTGCCAGCGCTCGCGCTCGTCGTCGCGCTCGCGGCAGAACAGCACCGCCTCGCCGTGCAGGCGGCCGGGCAGCAGGGCCAGCACGGCGTCCGGCTCGGGGAAGCCCGAGAGGTAATGCAGGTCGGAGTCCTGGCGGTAGGGCCAGGCGGCGTCGGCGTTGCGGATGCGTTCGGGCGCGGCGGCGACCAGCAGCACCGCGTCCTCGCCGGCCATCTTCATCAGCTGCCGGCGGCGGCGGGCGTATTCGTCCTGCGCGATGCTCAATGCACGGTGTCGCTGTTGGGCTTGTTGCGGCCGCCCACGCATTCGGCGTGCAGCAGCATGGCGGCGACGCGCACGAATTCGTGCAGTTCGATCAGCGCGTCCTCGTCGTCGCGGCTGTCGCCGAATTCGAATTCGGAAGCGGCGATGGTGTTCAGGTCGCGCAGGATCTCCTGCGCTTCGTCGGACAGCTTGCCGAACTTCTCCGGCCCGGCCAGGCCGAAGCCGCCGAGGAAGCCGCGGCACCAGTCGCCCAGCGAGTCGGCGCGTTCTTCCAGCGGGCGGTCGTCGGCGGGGAGCAGCGGCTCGAAGCCCAGTTCCGGGTCGGCCAGTTCCTGTTCGCTCTGGCGCACCAGCTGTTCGAGCAGGGCGCGGTCGTTGGCCGAGGGGCTGACCTGTTCGCCGCCATCGAGCTGCAACACGGCCAGCAGCGCATCCTTGCCGACGCGGCCGCCGCCGCTGAGATAGCCGCAGAGCGAACCGTGCAGTTCGCTGGCGTCGACGGCCAGTTTCAGGCGCGCCGCGACGCCGTCCAGTTCCTCGTGACCGATCAGCTCGGCAGGCGCCATGGAAGTACTCCTTCGGGGTCAAGACGGCAGTTTAATGCAGCCTCCGGAAATGCGCCGGGAGTGGCAGCTGACACGGCCGGGCCTCCTGCTATAGTTCCGCGCATGAGCACCGCCCCGTTCAACGATCCGGTCAAGCAGGAACTTGCCGCGCTAGGCGAGCAGGTCGACCGCCTGCTGGACGCGGTGCGCCGCCTGGCCGAGGAAAACCGCAGCCTGCGCCACAGCCAGGAACAGCTGGCCAGCGAGCGAGCCGGCCTGATGGCCCGCAACGAGCAGGCGCGCAGTCGCGTCGAAGCGATGATCCAGCGCCTCAAGGCACTTGAGAACAACGGCTGAGCACCCAGATGACGAACTCCAGTGAACCCGTCGCGCTGCGGCTGATCGATCGCGAATTCCTGATCGCCTGCGCGCCGGAGGAACGGGAGGGCCTGCTGGAATCGGCCGCCTACCTGGACCGCAAGATGCGCGAGCTGCGCGCCAACGCCAAGACCCCGGGCTTCGACCGCCTGGCCGTGCTGGCGGCGATCAGCATCACCCACGAGTTCCTGGCCCTGCGCAAAACCCATAGCGGAGCTGACCAGAGCGTGGGCGATACACTTGCCGCGATGCGGCGCAAGCTTGAAGCGGCCCTCGACGGGCAACTAAAATAGTCCTCGGCGTTTACTGCGGTGTGCGCCAGCACACTCTTACATTTGCCTTGTTCCTAAATACGGCCCCGGGTCGGCTTTTCATCGGCTGTTGTGCATGTCCGCTGCGTGCGGAAAGCCTTGAGGCCATGTAGCCCTCCCACCTGATCCATCGTGGATCAAGGTCGTTTGGTGGGCAGCGGCACCGCGGTGGACGCCACCTTTTTACCGCTACGGCCGAGCTTGTTCCGACATCGGCCGGGCCCGCGGAAACCGCCCGCAGCGCTTGCGCTGCGGGCGTTCTCTTGAGGAGACCTCGACGTGGACGCCACCGCCCAGCGCCGCGAGCTACGCCAACGGCTGGCCGAACGCCGCCGGGAGCTCTCCCCGCCCCAGCGCATGGCCGCCGCCCAGGGGCTGCGCCGCAGCCTGGAGCAGCTGCCCGAATACCACACCGACGTCCGCGTGGCCGGCTACTGGGCCACCAACGGCGAGCTGCCGCTGAACCTGGCGATCCCGCCCCTGGCCACGCGCGGCCAGCAGTTCATGCTGCCGGTGATCGGCCCCGGCAAGCGCCTGCGCTTCGCGCCGTGGAGCGCCGGCCAGGACGTGCAGCCGAACCGCTACGGCATTCCCGAACCCGTGGACCCCGCCGAGCTGTTCGAGCCCTTCCAGCTCGATCTGGTGCTGCTGCCCCTGCTCGCCTTCGACCGGCTCGGCAACCGCCTGGGCTACGGCGGCGGCTATTACGACCGCGGCTTCGCCTTCCTCAAGGACCAGGCGCGCCCCACCGAACCGCTGCTGGTCGGCATCGGCTACGCCTTCCAGGAACTGCCCGCGATCGAGCCGGCCGCCTGGGACGTGCAGCTGGACTACATCGCGACCGAGCAGGAACTGATCGATTGCCACGCCGACGCGGCCGGCAACGGAGACGCCCACGCATGAACCACTGGCTGATGAAGTCCGAGCCGGACGCCTTTTCCATCGACGACCTCAAGCGCAAGGGCAAGGAGGCCTGGGACGGCGTGCGCAACTACCAGGCGCGCAATTACATGCGCGACGGCATGCGCAAGGGCGACAAGGTGTTCTTCTACCACTCCAACTGCGCCGAGCCGGGCATCGTCGGCGTGGCCGAAGTGGTGACCGAGGCCTATCCGGACCCGACCCAGTTCGACCCCAAGAGCAACTACTTCGACCCCGGCAGTTCGCGCGACAACCCGCGCTGGATGCTGGTCGAGGTGAAGTTCGTGAAGAAGCTCAAGCGCACCATCTCGCTGAAGGAACTGCAGGCCGACCCGGCCCTGGCGGAGATGCCGCTGGTGCGCAAGGGCAACCGCCTGTCGGTGATGCCGGTGGCCGCCGCCGAGTGGCGCCACATCCTCACGCTCGAATAATTCCCTACTGTCCGGACTGCATCATGAGCAACGAAAAACGCCTGGCGGGCGAAGCCGCCATCCGCTACGTCGAGGAAGGCGGCATCGTCGGCGTCGGCACCGGCTCCACCGTGGCGTTCTTCATCGACGCGCTGGCGGACCTGAAGGACCGCATCCAGGGCGCGGTGTCCAGCTCCGAGCAGTCGACCGCGCAGCTCAAGCGCCTCGGCATCCCGGTGCTCGACCTCAACGCCACCGGCCCGCTGTCGATCTACGTCGACGGCGCCGACGAATGCGACCCCTACAAGCGCCTGATCAAGGGCGGCGGCGCCGCGCTGACGCGCGAGAAGATCATCGCCGCGGCCAGCGCGAAGTTCGTGTGCATCATCGATTCCAGCAAGCGCGTGGAACTGCTGGGCAAGTTCCCGCTGCCGATCGAGGTGATCCCGATGGCGCGCAGCCTGGTCGGCCGCGAGATCGTCAAGCGCGGCGGCAACCCGGTGTGGCGCGACGGCGTGGTCACCGACAACGGCAACTGGGTGATCGACGTGCACGGCTGGCAGATCGCCGACCCGGTGGCGCTGGAGAAAGAGCTCAACCAGATTCCCGGCATCGTCACCGTGGGCCTGTTCGCGCAGCGCGCGGCGGACGTGGTGCTGATCGGCGACCGCGAGATGTAAGCCGCTCGGCGAACCGCGTCCGCAAGCGCGGACGCGGTTGCGCCTTTCAGTGGATCGCCGCCTTGCTGATGGCCACGTGCGCGGCGAATGCGCCGGATACGGCGTCGCCGGCCTTGGCGTTGTCGAGCAAGGCACCGTAGACCGCATTCAATTCGCTCTGCAGCTGTTTTTTCGCGGCAGCGGTGAGCGCACCGTTCTTGGTTGGACCGCCCATCGGCACGATCACATCCCACAGCGCGGGATTGCGCAGCGCCGCCAGTGCGGCGACACCGTATTTCTCCACCAGCCCTTCCAGGGTCAGGGCCTGCCTCTTCTGCGTAGCCATCGTCGCCTCCTTTCGCGCCCAATGCGCGGTGCGGGCAGGGAAGCTACATCCGGCGTGCCGGCCTCGCAGCTAGCCAGGGGCGATAGGGCTTATTGCCGGGCGTGGCTGCTGGATATGTGCGTCAGCGCACGGCGCGGGCGAGGAATTCGGAGGCGCAATACGCGGTTGCCCGCTCCGTCTACTTCAGGGTCTTGGCCCCGCCGCGCAGCGCGAACGGCGCCAGCGTGGCGGCATTCTTGACGAAGACATCCTCGAAGTTGCGGCCACCCTTGACGTGCTCCAGCGCGCCGCTCACCTTGCTGCTGTCGGCACCGCCGCCGCCGTGCAATTCCCTGCCGCGCTCGGCAAGCATCAGCGTGCCCATCTTGTGCACCCACTTGAGGCCCTTGGCGGTGAGTCCGGCGTTGTCGAACGATTCCTGGGCCTTGTCGTTATGCCCGGCAATCAGGTGCTGCAGGCCTTGGGTGACGCGGGAGCGGCGGTCGGCCGCTTTGATCTTGCTGTCGAAGTAGGTCTTGCCCTTGGCTTTGCCATTGCTCTGCAAGCGCTTGTCGAGCTTGGGGGCGAGATCCGGATAGTCGTAGACCTTGCTGGTGCGGCTATTGGACACCGCGGCGATGTCATTGGCGACGTGCAGCGAATGGACGTCGGACGCGCCCTCGCGGTAGACGACCTGGCGATTGACCGGCTTTACCTTCTTGCGGACCGCGGTGATGTTCTTGTTCCCGCGAACCTGCTGCGACATCTTCAAGATGGCGGGCAGCTCGGTATCGAGTTTGGCGAAATCGAGCCTGGTCAGTTTCGTTACGGCTGCCTTGGTTCGCGGACCGGGAATGCCCACGCCGCCATGCATGTTGATGGTGGGCTGCCGGTTGCCCAAGTCGATCGCCGCGCGATAGGCCGCCTCCGGCATTTTCTCGAGGCGCCGCGTCGAACGGCGCAGATCCGGCGCCTTGTGCGCATCGATCAGCTTCTTGGGAGGAATGACCTTGTGCTTCTTGTCGGTCGCACTCTTGCCGGCCGCGCTCTTTCGCGGCTGCGTCTTGACCTTGCCCATGACTCACCCCCTGACAGGACTGGAGCAGGCTGTGCCTGGGCAGGCGGGCTGTCAAGGGTATGGGCGCGCAAAAAGGTTACCTGGACTTCCGGGCGTGCTCCGCAGACCAAAAATGAAAAACCCGCCACGAGGGCGGGTTCTTCATTTTTGGCTGGGAGACTAGGATTGCGAGCCCCATCCATGGGGCTCGCCCCTCCGCGCTACGCGCTCCGGGGCCAGCGCTGCGCGCTGTCCAAATTCGTTCCCGACGAATTTGTCGAACGTGGTTCGCCTCCTGTGCTCCGCAGACCAAAAATGAAAAACCCGCCACAAGGGCGGGTTCTTCATTTTTGGCTGGGAGACTAGGATTGCGAGCCCCATCCATGGGGCTCGCCCCTCCGCGCTACGCGCTCCGGGGCCAGCGCTGCGCGCTGTCCAAATTCGTTCCTGACGAATTTGTCGAACGTGGTTCGCCTCCTGTGCTCCGCAGATCAAAAATGAAAAACCCGCCACGAGGGCGGGTTCTTCATTTTTGGCTGGGAGACTAGGATTCGAACCTAGATAAACGGAGTCAGAGTCCGTTGTCCTACCGTTAGACGATCTCCCAACATTCTGCCGATGCGGCGCGCTCTGACCTGCATGCGCTGCATCGTTGAAACGAAACCCCCGAAGGGAATTAGCGCTTCGAGAACTGGGTAGCGCGACGTGCCTTGTGCAGACCGACCTTCTTACGCTCGACCTCACGGGCGTCGCGGGTCACGAAGCCGGCCTTGCGCAGCTGGGTCTTCAGGCTTTCGTCGTACTCGATCAGCGCGCGGGCGATGCCCAGGCGGATCGCACCGGCCTGGCCGGTGATGCCGCCGCCGGCGACGGTGACGAGCACGTCGAACTTGTCGGTGGCTTCGATCAGTTCGAGCGGCTGGCGCACGATCATGCGCGAGGTCTCGCGACCGAAGAACTGATCAAGCGGCTTGCCGTTGACGACAATGTCGCCCTTGCCCTTGCGCAGGAACACGCGGGCGGCGGAGGTCTTGCGGCGGCCGGTGCCGTAATTCTGCTGGATCGCCATGTTGGTTCCTTAGATTTCCAGCGCCTGCGGCTGCTGTGCGGTATGCGGATGCTCGGCGCCGCCGTAGACCTTGAGCTTGCGGTACATGGCGCGGCCCAGCGGGTTCTTCGGCAGCATGCCCTTCACGGCGATCTCGATGACGCGCTCGGGGTGGCTGGCCAGCATGTCCTTCAGACTGGTGGTCTTCAGGTTGCCGACGTAGCCGGTGAAGCGGTGGTACATCTTGTCGTCCAGCTTGGCGCCGGTGACGTGCACCTTCTCGGCGTTGATCACGACGATGTAGTCGCCGGTATCGACGTGCGGGGTGAACTCCGGCTTGTGCTTGCCGCGCAGGCGACGAGCGATCTCGGTCGAGAGACGACCGAGCGTCTTGTCAGTCGCGTCGATCACGAACCAATCGCGCTTGACGCTTTCCGGCTTGGCGCTGAACGTTTTCATTTCGGAATACCTAGTCTGCCGCCACATGGGCGGTTGGCATAATCGGCGGTGCAAAGGCGCGAGATGATAGCGGAGCTTGCATCGATCGCGCAAGCCCACCGTCGGCGGGCTGCGAGCTGGCAATAATAGCATGATGAACCGGTCCGAAGAAAAGCCCCCTACACGCATTGCCGCACTGGCCGACCAGTGCGTGCAGTGCGGCCTGTGCCTGCCCGTCTGCCCCACGTATGCGCTGGATCGCAATGAGGCCGAGTCGCCGCGCGGGCGCATCGCCATCGCCGCCGCGCTCGCCCGCGGCCAGGCGGAATCCACCGAGGAGCTGCGCGAGCACCTGGATCACTGCCTGGGCTGCATGGGCTGCGAGAAGGTCTGCCCGGCCAACGTCCGCTATGGCGAATTGCTGGTGGAGACGCGGGCGTTGCTGGGGCCGGCCCCGGGGCGGCCGGAGCGGGAAATCGGACTTATCCGTCAGCCAATGCGTTGGCGGCGCCTGCGGCAGGTCCTCGGCGGAGTGGGCTTCGCCGGCTGGAAATCGCTGGTGGCGAAAAGCCTGCCCGAGAAGTCCGCGCTGCGCAGCGCCCTGGCGCTGTGGCCGCGCACCCCGCTGCCGGCGCCCTATATCCCGCAGCCCGCGTCCGATGCTCCCCCGGATGCCGACACCATCGCCCTCTTTCCCGGCTGCATCGCCAGCGTCGAGGACGCCGACGCGCAGCGCGCCGCACTCACGCTGCTGCGCGCCGCCGGCTATCGCATCGTCGAGCTTCCCGCCTTCTGCTGCGGCGCCATGGATCTGCACGGCGGCGACACGGCCAACGCCAAGCGTGCGGCCGCGCAGGTCGACGCCGCCTGGCGGAGCGCGAAGGCGGCCCACCTGGTGACGATTACTCCTGGCTGCATCGGCACGCTGCGCCACGCCCTGCCCGGCGTGCGCGTGGCCGATCCCGTGGCACTGCTGGCAGCACGCGCCGAACGCCTGTCGTTCCGCCCGCTGCAGGCGCGCGTCGCCGTCCATCTGCCCTGCACGCAGACCAATGTCGCCCGCAGCGACGATGCGCTGCTGCGGCTGCTGCGCCGCGTGCCCGGACTCGACGTCGCCCCGCTGCCCAAGCCCCCGCACTGCTGCGGCGCCGCCGGCACGCACATGCTGGAATTCCCCGAACGCGCCGCCCGCCTGCGCGAAGACGCCCTGCGGCAGGTCGCCGCGTTGGCGCCGCAGCGGCTGTTGTCGTCCAATATCGGCTGTCGCCTGCATCTCGCCGCAGGCATGCAGGACGCGCGGCAGTGGCCGCACCAGCACCCGCTGGTCCTGCTGGCGCAGCAGCTGGAAACTTAGAGATGGAGGCCGCCATGAATGTCCGCACCCTGTCGTCGCTCGACCGCCTGCTGGTCGGCCTGGAACGCGCCCTGGAAACCGTGGGTGGCAGCCCCGAAGCCGCCCGCCCCTCGCCTTCCGCCGGTATCGGCGAGGCCGAGCTGGACGACGCCGAGCGCCGCCACGCCGCCGGCCTGATGCGCATCAACCACACCGGCGAGGTCTGCGCGCAGGCGCTGTACGACGGCCAGGCCGCGCTCGCCCGCAGCGAGCAGAACCGCGAGCACCTGCTGCATGCCGCCGCCGAGGAAACCGACCACCTCGCCTGGTGCGCCGAGCGCCTGAAGGAACTGGACAGCCGCCCCAGCCTGCTCAATCCGCTGTGGTACGCCGGCAGCTACGCGATCGGCGCCCTGGCCGCGCTGGCGGGCGATCCGGTGAGCCTGGGCTTCGTGGTGGAAACCGAGCGGCAGGTGGAAGCGCACCTGGAGGAACACCTGGAAACGCTGCCGGCGCAGGACCAGCGCTCGCGCGCCGTGCTCGCACAGATGCAGGAAGACGAAGTGCGCCATGCGGAGCAGGCGAAGGAACGCGGCGGCATCGAGCTGCCATTCCCGCTGCCCGGGCTGATGCATCTGAGTTCGATGGTGATGAAGAAGGTGGCGTACCGGATCTGAGGCCGCCGAAACCCGCAAAAGAAAAACCCGCCTTCCGGCGGGTGCCACGCTCAAAAGAAAAACCCGCCTTCCGGCGGGTGCCACGCTCAAAAGAAAAACCCGCCTTCCGGCGGGTTTTTCATGCACGTCACATCAGGTTGCGCCCGTGGAACAGCTCTTCGATCTCGCGCCGCAACAGCGACTCGATGCGCTGGCGCTCCTTGAACGACAGATCGTCCGCATGCGCCTCGAACAGGTAGGTGTCGAGGTCGAAGTCCTTGATGTGCATCTTCGTGTGGAACATGTTTTCCTGGTACACGTTGACGTCGAACATCTCGTACTTCTGGCGGATGTGCTTGGCCAGGTAGTCCTGCACCGAGTTGATCTTGTGGTCGATGAAGTGCTTCTTGCCCTTCACGTCGCGGGTGAAGCCGCGCACGCGGTAGTCGGCGATCACGATGTCCGACTCGAAGCTGTCGATCAGGTAGTTCAGGGCCTTCAGCGGCGAGATCACGCCGCAGGTGGCCACGTCGATGTCCGCGCGGAAGGTGGCGATGCCGTTGTGCGGATGCGTTTCCGGATAGGTGTGGACGGTGATGTGGCTCTTGTCCATGTGCGCCACCACGGCACCGGAAATGGTGTCGCGGCCGAGCTTCTCCACCACCGGCTCCTCGGAGATGAGGATGGTCACGGACGCACCCTGCGGGTCGTAGTCCTGGCGGGCGATGTTGAGGATGTTGGCGCCGATGATCTCCGCCACGTCCGTGAGGATCTGGGTAAGGCGGTCGGCGTCGTACTGCTCGTCGATGTATTCGATGTAGCGCTGGCGCTGTTCTTCCGACACCGCGTAGCAGATGTCGTAGATGTTGAAGCTCAGGGCCTTGGTCAGGTTGTTGAAGCCCTGCAGGCGCAGGCGCGGGAGGGGTTTCACCACGGCGACTCTCCATGGCCGGGGGGCGGCCAGCAGTAGAGGCGGGTTAGCGACAAGGGTCCCCGCAGAAAAAGAAAAACGACGCGAAGACGTAAGCCTCCGCGACCCTTGTGACCGGGCGGCGACAACGCCGTGACCGAAAGACCGTGAAGTATGCGACAAAATAGGGAGAAACTGAACCTTGGCAGGCTGCGCTGGTTTGCCATAATGCCGCGGGGTCAACAGAAGAACGAACCGAAGTCCAGCCGCCGCCCTCAGGGGCCTGGCGGCTGCCGCCCTCCAAGCTGGGATAGATCGTGGCGCAACTCAAATACCAACTCCAACAAGCTTTTGAACGCTCCCAGGCCCCTGCCAGCTTCGCCCCCGACCCGGCGTCGATGGAGCGCTTCCTGGCCCTTTGCCACCGTCGCCGCTATCCCGGCAAGACGGCGATCATCCGGCCGGGCGACCCGGCCAACACCTTGTATTACATCGTCGACGGCTCGCTGGCGGTCTGCACCGAGGACGAGCAGGGCCGCGAACTGATCCTGGCCTACCTCAGCCGCGGCCAGTTCATCGGCGAAATGGGGCTGTTCGTGGAGCAGGCCCAGCGCGAGTCGATGGTGCGCACCCGCACCCCCTGCGAAATGGCCGAAATCAGCTACGAGCGCCTGTTCCACCTGATGGAAGGCCCGCTGCGCGAGGAATGCCCGAAGATCCTGTTCGCGATCGGTTCCCAGCTCACCCATCGCCTGCTGCGCACCTCCCGCCAGGTCAGCCGCATGGCCTTCATGGACGTGACCAACCGCATCTCCCGCACCCTGCTGGACCTGTGCCAGGAACCGGACGCCATGAGCCACCCGGACGGCACCCAGATCCGCATCTCCCGCCAGGAAGTCAGCCGCATCGTGGGCTGCTCGCGCGAGATGGTGGGCCGCGTGCTCAAGCAGCTGGAGGAGCAGGGCATGATCGACGTGGCCGGCAAGACCATCGTGGTGCGCGGCACCCGCTGAGCGCTCCGCCCCGTCCGATCCCGACGAACCCGGCCCCGGCCGGGTTCGTTCGTTTCAGGGACGGCTCAACCGGCCAGGCGCTCGGCGGGCGCCCGGTAGATCATGTACACGTCGGCCCGCTCGTAATGCGAACCGGCGCGGGTGGACGGCTGCAGCTCGAAACCGGCCTGCTCGTACATGCGCAGGGCCGTGCGCAGCCTGCTGTTGGATTCCAGGAACAGCTCGCGCCCGCCGCGGCGGTGGAATTCGGCGATGGCCGCATCCAGCAGCTTCCGCCCGGCGCCCAGGCCCTGGAAGCTCTCGTCCACGCTCATCTTCGACAGCTCGTACACGCCAGGCGACTCGTGCAGCAGGGCGCAGGTGCCGATGGCCTGCCCGCCCATGCGGGCGAACAGCAGGGCGCCGCCGGGCGCCAGCACATAGCGCTCGGGGTCGCTGAGCATCTGGCGGTCAATCTCCTCCACCCGGAAATAGCGCTCCAGCCACTGCACGTTGAGGCGGTAGAAATCCGCGGCCAGGGCCGGCGCGTAGGGCACGATCTCCAGCGGCTGGGCCAGCAGGGCCGAGTGCTCGGCCAGGATGGCCGGCACGATCGGGCGCTCCTTCAGCGCCTCCTCGCAAGCCGCCAGCGCCGCCAGCAGCCGCTCGCCCTGCTCGCCCAGCGAGGCGGTGACGCCGCGGCGGATCGCCTGCCAGACCGGCCCCAGCGCGCCCAGCGCCTGGCGCGCCTCGCCGGTCAGCACCAGGATGCTGCGGCGGCCGTCCTGCGGGTCGCGCTCGCGGCGGACCATGCCGGCGGCGTCCAGCTTGTCCACCAATTGGCTGACCGCCGAATGGGTCTGGCCGATCGCCGCCGCCACTTCGCCCACGGTGCCGGGGCCGCTCTCCCACAGATAGCGCAGCACCGGGAACCAGCGCGATTCGATGGAGGCGCCGCAGGCGCGGTAGACCTCGTCGGCCGCGGCATAGAACTGGTCGCTGAGCGCCTTCAGGCGGCTGCCGAGCGCCAGCTCGGCGAGGGTGGACAGGTACATGGGGAATGGGACCGGCGGTGATATGTAAGCGCTAACATAATCACTTGGAAGGCCGTCGACAAGGCCTCCCGCCGCGGTCTCAGAACCACTCCACCCGCGTCACCGAACGGCCCAGCACCTTCTCCAGCCGCTTGCACACCTTGGGCGTGCCATTGACCAGCACCGCCTCCCCGGCGCCCTTGAGCATGGGGATATCGGCCAGCGAATCGCTGTAGGCCAGCTGCCATTCGCGCACGCCGTGCGCGGCGAGGCGCTCCAGCTTGCGCCGGCCCACGTTGTGGAATTTCACGCGCATGCCGAACGGTCCCGGCTTGAACTCCGAGGCCAGCAGCTCCAGCCCGTCCAGCCCGAGCTGGTCGAGGATGCCGCGCGCCACCGTGCGCTCGCAGCCGGTCACCACGATCACCCGGTCGCCCGCGGCCTGGTGCCGGCGCAGCGCCTGCAGGCCGTCGCGGTAGAACTGCCTGGGCCGGCGCACCAGCGCGGCGGCGAAGGCCTGCGCCTCGGCGGTGTAGCGGCGCTCGCCGACGCCGAGCAGGCCGATATGCACCAGGCTGCGCACCACCGTGCGCCAGGACAGCGGCCACACCAGCAGCATCCACGGCAGATTGGCGCAGGCCAGCAGCTTGCGCAGCGGCGCGCGCGCGTAGCGCTCTGTGATGAACACGCGGAAGCTGTCGCCCTGGAACAGCACGCCGTCGAAATCGAACAGCACGGTGCGCGGCGCCACGGCCGCGTCGCCCGCCGTCTCCGGCGAGGTGGAGGTTTCCCCTGTCAACGTCGTCGGCCCTACTGCGCGGCGAACAGCCGCTTGAGTTCGGCGCCCGGGTCCTGCGCGCGCATGAACGCTTCGCCGACCAGGAACGCATGGATGCCGGCATCGCGCAGGCGCTCGACGTCGTCGGGCGTGTGGATGCCCGACTCGGCGACCAGGATGCGGTTGTAGTCCATCAGCTCGCGCAGCTCGATCGAGGTATCCAGCGTGGTCTCGAAGGTGCGCAGGTTGCGGTTGTTCACGCCGATCAGGCGCACCGGCAGCGCCTGGGCGCGCTCCAGTTCCTCGGCGTCGTGCACTTCGCACAGCACGTCCATGTCCAGCTCGGCGGCCTGCATCGAAAGATCCTCCAGCTCGGAATCCTCCAGCGCCGCGACGATCAGCAGGATGCAGTCGGCGCCGATCGCACGGGCCTCGTACACCTGGTAGGGATGGATCACGAAATCCTTGCGCAGCACCGGCAGCGAGCAGGCCTCGCGCGCCTGGCGCAGGAACTCCTCGCTGCCCTGGAAGAAGTCCTTGTCGGTCAGCACCGACAGGCAGGCCGCGCCGGCGAGCTCGTAGCTGCGCGCGATCGAGGCCGGGTCGAAGTCGGCGCGGATCACGCCCTTGCTGGGGCTGGCCTTCTTCACTTCGGCGATCACCGCCGGCAGGTCGGCTTCGATCTTGGCCTCGACGGCATCGGCGAACGGACGCGTCTCGGTGGCATCGGCCAGGCGCGCCTTGAGCTCGGCCAGCGGCAGCCGTGCGCTGCGCTCGGCGATCTCCTCCGTCTTGCGCGTCAGGATGCGTTGCAGGATGTCGGTCATGGGTCGGCCTGGATGCGTCAGCGTGGGTCGGGGAAACGCGCGGTGCGCGGCCCAAGGTTACACAAGCTTCGGCCGCGCCGCGCGCGGACCGAATGCCTAGGGCGATTGGCCTACCTTGGGCTTACGACGCTGCCGCAAGCCTTCGGGTGGTAGCCACGAAAGCGTCCATTTTTGCACGAGCCGCGCCGCTGGCAATGGTCGCGCGCGCCAATTCGATACCCGCGGCGATCGAAGTCGCGACATCGGCCGCATACAGCGCCGCGCCGGCATTGAGGCAGACGATGTCGTGCGGCACGCCGCGGCGCCCTTCCAGCGCCTCCAGCAGCATGGCGCGCGACTCGGCCGCGTTCTCCACGCGCAGGTTGCGGCTTGAGGCCATGGCCAGGCCGAAGTCCTCCGGCTCCACCTCGTACTCGCGCACTTCGCCATCGCGCAGCTCGCCGACCAGGGTGGCGGCGCCCAGCGAGATCTCGTCCATGCCGTCGCGGCCCCACACCACCAGCGCATGCCTGGCGCCCAGCTGCTGCAGCACGCGCACCTGGATGCCGACCAGGTCGGGGTGGAACACCCCCATCAGAATATTCTGCGCACCGGCCGGATTGGTCAGCGGCCCCAGGATATTGAACAGGGTGCGCACGCCCATTTCCTTGCGCACCGGCGCCACCACCTTCATGGCCGGATGATGGTTGGGCGCGAACATGAAGCCGATGTCGGTCTCGCCCATGCACTGCGCCACCTGCGCCGGCGGCAGGTCGATCGCCGCGCCGAGCGCCTCGAGCACGTCCGCGCTGCCCGATTTGGACGACACGCTGCGCCCGCCATGCTTGGCCACGCGCGCACCCGCCGCCGCCGCGACGAACATCGACGCGGTGGAGATATTGAAACTGGAGGCGCCGTCGCCGCCGGTGCCGACGATGTCGACGAAATGCGGATGCGGCGCGGCGTCCACCTTCGCCGCCAGCTCGCGCATCACGCGAGCGGCGCCGGTGATCTCGCCGATGGTTTCCTTCTTCACGCGCAGGCCGGTGATGATCGCCGCGGTCATCAGCGGGCTGACTTCGCCGCGCATGATCTGGCGCATCAGCTCGATCATCTCGTCGTGGAAGATCTCGCGGTGCTCGATGGTTCGCTGCAGCGCTTCCTGCGGGGTGATGGTGATGCTGCGCCCGGCACCGTTCATGCGGCGAGCTTCAGCGGCAGGCCGAGGAAGTTGCGCAGCAGGTCGTGGCCGTGCTGGGTAAGGATGGATTCGGGGTGGAACTGCACGCCCTCGATCTGCAGGGTCTTGTGGCGCAGGCCCATGATCTCGTCGATCGAACCGTCCGCATGCTCGGTCCAGGCGGTGACTTCCAGGCAGTCCGGCAGCGAGCCCTGCTCCACCACCAGCGAGTGGTAGCGCGTGGCCTCGAACGGGTCCGGCAGCCCGGCGAACACGCCGCGGCCGCGATGGCGCACCGGCGAGGTCTTGCCGTGCATGATCTGCTTGGCGCGGATCACCTTGCCGCCGAAGGCCTGGCCGATGGCCTGGTGCCCAAGGCATACCCCGAACACCGGCACTTCCCCCGCCAGCTGCCGCAGCACGTCCAGCGACACGCCCGCGTCGTCCGGCGTGCCCGGGCCGGGCGAGATCATGATGTGCGAGGGCCGCAGCGCGCGGATGCCGGCCACGTCGAGAGCGTCGTTGCGCACCACCTTCACTTCCTGTCCCAGCTCGCCCAGGTACTGGACGAGGTTGAAGGTGAAGCTGTCGTAGTTGTCGATCATCAGCAACATAAACAGTATAAATCCATGATTTATTTGGTGATATGGCAGCCATCGTGCCGTTTCGTACCCGCTTTCATACCCGCTTATTGGTGCGCTGAGCGGCTGCAGAAAGCGATGCAGTGCAACAGAATAGCCTGCCACGGCCCGTTGCGGCGGCGGCTAAACTTGGATCTAGGTGACTGCGCTAAGGGTGATAGAAGATGGCACGCGCATCTAAAAAGAAGCAGGACCAGTACATGGCTAGCGTTGAGCTGCAAATGATTGCCTCAATCTCCCTGACCGAAGCGGAGCGCGCCGAGTTGAAAATCTGGGAGAAGGAGCACGTCACAGGAGATGGCCAGTTCGCAACGTCCGATTGGCCGGGCTGGGCGGTCGCGTACAAGCGCGTCGCGCACTGAGATAAAGACGACCGCCAGCTTGAGCAGCCCAGCATGGAGCTTAGGCTAGGCCGCTGGGTACTAGGATGGCCGCCAGCCCCTTCCGCACTACCGTGGGCACCCCTGCGGGGTATGGCACTTCGCCGCAGTGAATGATCGGGCCACCTATCTGAATCTATCGAACGATCAGGTAAGGTCAGCCGAACGGATTATGTCGGTTTCACGGACTGACCGGGACGCCAACCAAGGCATTGATATATAAAGATTTTCTCTTTAGGACGAAGGGGGATGCTGAATGTTGTGGATTGAGAATTCCATCGTTGCACCCATATATCTTGGAAGATATAGTGGCGCACCTTAAGATAAGTTCGGAGGTCGTAGAGGATCTTCGAGCCATCGCGCAATCAGGCGAAGTCTCAGCCCGAAGCGTTGTCACAAAAGTGGCTGCTTTACTGCGTGAAGCTCAGGATGATCCTTCACTTGCTGACCGCTTTATCGTCCATGGAGATGCGTCATCGACAGCTTCCAACTTGGATTTCAATGTCGATTCTTATCGCACGCTGCAGGACCAGGGCATTGACGCATGGCGTCTAAAAATTCTCGACCTCACACGGGTCGGACTTCAGTACCGAATCATCTATGCCTGGTTTCCCCAGGCAGAGACCATCATCGTTCTAGCAGTCATACATCGGAGCGTTGGATATGACGACCCTGGGCACCCAACCACGCAACGGATTATCGCCCGCTACCAGTCTCTCCGTGAAGATGGCTGGGAGTAATCATGCCGCCGTGTCGTCGGTTTGCGAGTTGATCATCGCTCGCGCTGTGCACTTGAGCGGCCGCATCCGAGAGAAGGATGGATTCGTCTCGGGTGATGATCTTATGGCATCACTCGGCGTCACCGAAGATGAGCAGTCGGAAGCGACGCAGTGGGTGCATGAACAGCTCTATGCCAATGCCCCCGTAACGTTACGAACTCTTCGACTGGCAAAAGGGTTGTCACAAACACGCATGGCTCAGCTGATGAATTCTACCCAGCCCTATATTTCAAGGATTGAGTCTGGGGCTGAGAATATTACGTGGGACATCGGAAGGCGCCTAGCGTCAGTGCTTGACGTTGATATGAATACGATCGACACGGCGCTTAGCAACCAACATGGTCGGTGAGTGAGATGTCCGTTGATACACGATCGGTCTATGCAACATTCTGCGATGACATCAGGTTTGAGGCGGGCAACAAGATCTCTCTCATTGGCGTTTATGACAATGAGATGCTTGTACAAAATATCCCTACCCTTCTTCCCAAACTAGGCATCGTGGTCGTCACCATAGCGCCAATCTCGAAACCAATTCATCGATTGAGAATTGAAGTTCGATTTGAAGATCAAGTTCTTGATGCCGCTGAAGCCGATTTGTCGCCGGGAGTTGGAGAAAAATTGGCTACGCACAATGAGGATGGCCTCCCATTTCGCGGCCGGATGAATAAAGCCGTCTTTCTCTTCAGCCCGTTGCCTGTGACCAAGAAAGGGGTCATTCGTGTTCATGCGTTTGCGGACGGAGAAGAATTGCTTTCGAACGGCCTATTTGTTCGTCAGGCAGCTCTCCAGTCACCCCAGGATCCGGCAGTTTCGAAAGCCTGAAGGACTTCAGGCAACAGAATAGCGTCGTCGGTGCCAGGGCACGAGGCGATGTTGGAGAGGATCGAGGAATTGGCGACACACCACCCATCGCATGGACGTCCCATGTTGAACGGGAAAGTAGGGACTGGGGCACCAGGTAAAAACACTGGTGCTTCCCGCGGCGCTTTCAGACTTCCACAGCCGCCGTCACATAGGAACTGCCCTGGTCGTTCTCGATGATCTTTACCGACCTAGTTTCGGACATCGTGATCGTAAGTGCGTGATGCAGAGTTAAGACGTAATCCTGCAGCTTTTGGTCACCCTCAAGGTCCACAATCCTAAGGCCCGCTGCCTTAGCCTTGGTTGGATTGATATGGCGAGCATGGTTCTTTGAGGTGGCCTGCTTACCAAGCAGGTCCGAGATAGCCTCGATCTTTGGGTTTCGCTCCGCCTCGCTGAGATCTGCGAACATGCAATTGGCCAAATAGGTCCGTAAAAGATCATCCGACCAATTGATTGCGTGTTCGCAATTGGTGATCAGCGTGGGCCAATACTTTTGAATGACCTGGTTCCACATCGGAATCGATGCGGGATTCTTGGTCGTCTCGTCAACGGCGCGCTTGAATTCTTCGATGACGCCCTGTGCGGCCCAGTGACCGATCTGCGGATCCACAGGTCCGAGACTCGATTGCCTTCCCATAACAATGTCGCGGCACGATACCGCCATCAGCGTCCCGCCAGACATGGCAAGCTGCGGCACGATTGCCCTGATATTTCCGTCGTAAAGCGAATGGAGGTAGTCGATGATAGATTCCGTCGCCGCCACATCGCCGCCCGGCGTGTGCAAAACAAGGTCCAAACCTTTGGAACGGTCGACCCCGTGCGAGCAGGACATCAACCCAGTCTTGTCAGCGTCGCTGATCGCGAAATCGACACCTGGCATGCGGCGGCCCTTTTGGAGCCACCCGGAATAGTAAACAAGCACATTACGACCAGTATGGCCGGAAAGCTTCTTAAGCCACTTGTGCCGCAGCCGGTCGTGCGGGCCTTGCGAGTTGTTCCGAAGCTCAGCGAGCGTCTTGCTCCAATTTGGCATCCGTGCCCCCCAGCATAGATTGGCCTGTTCCATCCGACAGTACGGTGCGATAGGACACTACCTTGCCGTCGCGCCGATCACCCTCGCCCTCGTACTGATACTCGTTTAGCTGTTCCTCTCGCTCGCGCTGCTTAGGGTCCAGCCCCATGCGCTCAAACATTGCGTAGATATCAGCCTCGTTCATCAGTGCACCATCCTTTTGACGTCCGCAACGAGAGTTGGGTACGGAAACGGGCCGCAACCACCCCCTAGCTGCGTGCCCGTTCGTGGAACACTCATGTTCCACGGCGCGTTTGTACATCAAGGTTATTAACGTCGCCACAAGAATTTTGTGAACGTAGCGACAGCCGCATTTTAACGGCGCACAATATAACCAATTGATTTTTAGAGTATAGGCACTGGAGCATCGGGTGCGTCAGTTAGCCGCACCATGACTTACGATCTAGCCACGCGGCCCGGCTCGACTCGGTAGGCCATGGCAAAGCGAATCTCGACATCCCTGGGCGCCCTTCCCTCGACTTGGCAGGTGTAAAGCAGTCCCCGAAGGCGGGCGTTGCAACGCTCCTGCCAATTAAGCGAATCGAAGGTCTCGTCGAGTTCGCGGCGCAGCTCAGCCACCTGTTCGGCCAGCGGCGCTCGATCGAGCGCAAAAACGTGAGGTTGCGTGTGGTCGGCCGCCGCCGTATCCTCGTGCATGTGGTTGATTCCTTTGTCGGGTCACTACGTTCCAGAAAGCCCCGGTGCCGCAAACACCGGGGCTTTCGCTTTTCTGGCCAGCCGTCACCAGCTTGACCAGTCCTGCCTTCGTTTGGAAGGCCGTAACAAGGGCTTTTCCAGGCCCTCAAAATCCGTCTTACCACCAGCCTACCGTCGCGCAAGCCCCGCCTACCGGCGAAAGGGTCCACTTATTCCGCGGGTTTTCTCCCCTGCCCTACGGTGGCCGCTTCGACGGCACCGGGCCGCGCTCATCGAGCTTGCGCGATCGCTCCAAGCGTTCGCTGATCTCTTGGGCAAGGCTGTGGCCGTTGTCGACGGCCTGGTGCTTGAGGTATTGCTTAAGGTCTTCGTCCAGCTTGATCTTCGTCCAGCTGGGCGCGTTCGTGCTGGGCATGGCCGCTTCTCCGAGGGACCATATTGGTCCGTTACGAACCATGGGACCACTTTGGTCCGTTGGTGTCAAGGACCACTCTGGTCCAACATATCGGGTATGGCCGATGAGACATCCCTAACCCAGTTCAAGCTTCGGCTGCCCGCGCTGCTCAAAGAGCGGCTGGAGATCGCGGCCGCCGAAAATGCCCGCTCCATAACCGCGGAGATCGTCCAGCGGCTGGAAGACAGCTTCCCGAGCATCGAAACGGCCCTTATGCATAACCGTCGGGAGGAGTTGCGGCGCCTCGAAATGGAAATAGCCATGACCAGAGAACGGGTCATGTACCTCCGATCGAGGCTGGTGACGATCACGGGAGATCGTGATCCGACTGCCGCGGTCCAGTTGAGGGAGCTGGAAGAGCAGCTTGAAGTGTTCCAGATGCTTGAGAACGAATCGGCACGCGCGCTCGCCTTGCTGGAAAAGCGCCTACAGTCGAAGAAAACGCACTCCGCTTGATCTCGCCTTGATTGTTCTCGATTACAGCAGATCAGCCAGCGAGGTCACCTGACCGGCGCACGCCACCGCAGCGATCGCCTGTCGAATGCTGATGTTGGCCAGGAAGTTGGCGTCCCAGCGCATCATCGACATCGTTTCGCCGGGCTGGCCATCGGGCACGGCAACCTGCGTGGTGGGTTCACCCAGCACGGCGAGGACATGCTCCTTCGTGAGTGCGTCGGCACCATAGTCCTGGATGTCCTTCTGCACGCTGGCAGTCCGGACCTCGATCACGATTTCCTTGCCGGCCACGCACAACTTGGTGCTGCCGTCGGCATTGATGAGGCGGGCCGAGGTGTAGAACGCCAGGCCCGCGTTGTTTTCCTGCCACGTACGCTCGACGTAGACCGCCACGAACTCGCCGGTGTCGAGCTGCACGGCCACCTCGCTGGGATAGAGACCGGGGGCTGCGATATCGTCGTTGTTGGGATCACGCAGCTGTGGCTGTGGGGAAACCTTCGTATAGCTCATGCTGCCCTCTCAGGGTTTCAGGTTGTGGTGGCCGATGTAGCGACCGCGCGTGCGTCCGGCGAGGAACACGCTGTTCTCGCAGGTGATGTGGATGACCTCGCGCTCGCCGATGTCCTCGACCGCGGCGACGCGCTCGTGGCGGTGATCGCCGAAATCGCTGACGGGGATCAGTCGGCCGGCCAGGTCAGGCGCCAGCACCAACGATTCATCGCTGCAGAGAATCGGCGCTGTGGTGGAGCAGTCCAGCGAGATACCGCTCTCGGTGATGATGCGCACGCACGGCGCCAGCTTCCGCACTGCGTAGGTCACGCGTCCCGCGCGGCGGCGGAACGTGGCGGCGTCCACCACCAGCTCCAGCAGGTCGTCCACCGCAATCGCGCCGGCCTCGCCGTGGCCCGGTAGCCACGAATCGACGGTGACGCATGCGCCGCCGCCGGAGCCGCCACCGGTGCCGCTGGTGGGAAACACCACCGTCGCAGTACCCAGCAGCAGGCGGTTGTTGTTCGCCATCGCAGTGATGTTGTTGGTAGTGGCCTGCAGGGTCTGGCTTCCACCCGTGAGGTTCGGATCGTCGTAGTACAGGTAGAACTTCACCGTGGCGCCAGCCGAGCCGGTGACGCCGACGGCGGATGCGTTGTACGAGATCGTGTCATTGCCCGCCTGCAGCGTGGCCGCGGTGGCGGTGATGGTCGCCGTAGTGGGCGTTGCGTTGTAGCCGAACGACAGGCCGATCCAGCCGCTGCCATAGTTCCCGAACGACACGGTGGGCAGGTTGCGCTGCGTGCTCAGCGTGCCCTTCACCTCGGTGGCCAGGCTGCGCAAGCGCGACAGCCGCACGCCGTCGAACGCCGACTGCGAGCCGGCCGGGCCGTTGTTCTGCAGATAGAGGCGGAACGAGATCGAGCCCGCCGGAGCCGTCACCTGCTGCTGGTAGGTGTTCCAGCTGCCGGACGTCGTCGACGGGCCACCCGAGCCGACCACGGTGCCGTTCTTGTCGAAGAACACCAGCTGCGCATACGTGGGGCCGGTGTTGATCCAGTTCACCATAGCCGCCGAGATCAGGAACACGTCGCCCGGGCTGCATGGATACACGCGGTTGCTGACCGCCGCACCGTACTGCTGCGACGTGGTCACTGCGAGGCTCTGATTGCCGGCGAAGGCAGCACCGGCGGTGGCATACGAGAGATTGGCGCTGCCGCCCGTCCACCCCGGCACCGGAGTCGAGGACGTGCTGGCCTCGAAGTCGGCGTTGTCCACCAGCTCGGCGACGGACGACTGGATGCCGCGCGTGTAGACCGAGCTATCGGGCACCTCATCCAGGCTGCTGGGCTGGATGTTGATCGTAGCCCCGCAGTAGGTGAAATAACCCGTGGTGTGCGACACGGCCGCCAGCTCGCACACGGCGTAGACCGCGTTCGCCGGCGCCGTCGCCACCACCTTGGTCACGCACTGCGTGTAGGTGCCCGTGCCGGCCGAACCGCAACGCGGGTAAGCGGTGCTGCCATCCGGCACCGAGGTCGACAGCTCGGCATTGTTGATGTCGCGCCAGGAAATCCGGGCGTAAGCCAGCGCGCCAGCATTCGGCGCGCCGATCGCCTTCACGCAGCACGTAGCCACCACCTGCTGACCTGGTCGAACGTTGATGTGGAAGCTGTTGCGCAGGTTGTCCGTTGCCGTCGACCCGGCCATGGCCGTGCTGCCGGCGTGCACAACGTAGGTGTTGAAGGTCGGGTCAGGGTTGTTGCCCGTGCCCGTCTCCCAGTACCAGCCCGGCGAATGATCCGGCGTCCACTTGGACAGATCCTTCTGGAAGTACGGATTGCCGACATTGATGCCGGTCTGCTGGCCGGTGACGTCGGCGCCATCCGCCGAGGTCTTGCCGCGGCCACTGACGATCGGCGAATAGGCACCCGTGACGCCGGCGAAGTTGATCGCCCGAACCTTGTACCAGCGCACCACGCCGTCGGTGATGCCGTCGGTGTAGCTGAGCGTGCGCGCGCGGTTGAGCAGCGCATAGGTGCCGCCGCTGGTATCACTGCGCCATACCTCATACTCCACGCCGGCGGGCGGCGTGGTGGACGTGGTCCAGGTGAGCAGGACGCCATCGGAAACCGACTGGGCGGCCAGCGTGGCCACCGCCGGCGGCGCCGACGAGTTGGGCACGCTGTAGCCGCTCGGCACCCATACCGATTTCGCGCCGCACGCCGACACGGCGCGCACCTCGAAGTCGTAGCTCTTCGAGCGATCGAGGCCGGTCACCACCAGCTCGGACGTCACCGACGCCGTGGTGACCTTGCTCCACTGCAGCGTGCCCGTCTCGCGCCAGCGGATTTCGTATTGGACGGGGGCGGATGCGGCCATTACTCAACCTCGGCGGCGCGTTTGTTGTGGTGGAGGATGTAGCGGCCCGGCTCAGCGCCAGCCCAAAAACAACCGTCGCTGACGGTGATGTGCTGCACGACCTGCATGCCGATGCCGCGCAGGCTGGCCACGGCCTCCCAGCGCATGCCGTTGCCGTCCTGCACCGCGACCTGGCGGCCGGCCAGCCTGGGCGCCAGCACCACGCCGTCGGGCGTCGGGATCGGCGCCGACGTCGAGCAGCGCAGCACCGCGCCCGAGCTGGTGACGATCTCGACGCAGGGCTGCAGCTTCGGTTCGCTGTACGTCACCCGGTCGGTGCGGTCGGCCAGCGTCACCTGGTCGGCCATCTGCAGGTAATCGCCCACGGCTACCTCGCCGGCCCGGCGCATGTCCGGCAGCAGCGAGTCGACCACCACGCAGCCGCCGGCGGCGATCGGCACGCGGTAGATGCCCGGCGCCGGCGCGCCCGAGACGCCCGGGCTGGCCTGGACCACGCCGGCATCGTCCGCGGCGCTGTCGCCGGCCCGGATGGTCACGACCGGCGGATCCGGCGGTGCGCACCAGGACACGCCGGTGATGTCGCTCACGAAGGGCGGCGGCGTGCCGGCGTCGGCCGTCAGCACGTCCGGCGCGGCGTCGATGCATACCAGCTGCGCCGTCAGGTCGTTCGACGGCAGTACCGACTTCACGACCAGCTCGGCCACCGTCCTGTTCACCTCGCCCAGCACGAACAGGTCGCCCGGCGAGCCCGCCGGCGTGCTGCCGAGTGTCAGCGAGATCCAGGTGCCCGCCCCGTTGGTCACGTTGGCGGTTGATTCGGTGCCATTGGCGCCGCGGATACGTACCTGATAGCTCTTGCCCGACTCCAGGGTCACCGGGCCATCCAGGGTGATGCTGCTGCCGCCCAGCGCCTTCACGCGGCCCCAGGCCGTGCCCCAGGCGATGATGTCGTGCGCGACGTGCACCAGGTCGCCGCGCTCGCACACCATGTGCTCGATGTCGGCGTTGAAGGTGTACGTGGTCGGCCGCTTCCAGATCACCGCCAGGTGATAGCGCCCGAGGCGCCACGCGGCGTCCGGGTCGATCACCATCCGCAGGTCCAGCTCTTCGAACCGCGTGGCGTTGGTGGCGTCGTAGCCGTCCCAGTAGACGACGCGGACGTCCTGCTGCCAGCTCGCCTCCGGGTTGGTGAACTTCACCCGCAGCGCATGCGGCGGATTACTGAACACGCGGGCATAGCTGAAGCCGTAGCTGTTCACCGGCGTGAACATCTGCACCGGCACGGTCTGCGACAGGTCGCGCACGCCGCTGTACCGGCCATTGCGCAGCCCGAAGCTGGCCCGGCCGGCGGCCAGCACGTCGCGCACCACATCGCCGAACGCGCGGGAGCTGTCCATCACGAACCCGATCTGCAGCCCCTTCGTGTCGCACTCGCTCGCCCAGTCGGCAATGCCATCCAGGTCCAGCCGCGAGTCCGGCAACCGGCGCATGACGGCCGGGCATCGCGTCATCAGCCAGGCATAGATCCACGCCGGGTTGTTGGTGGCCACGTCGGGCAACCACGCCTGCGCGCCCTTGTCCCACCGCGGAATCTTCTGCGAGGCCAGCACGGACAGGTTCTGCACCACGCCCTGCAGCTGGTCGGTGGCCTTGATGCGCACGGCCAGTTTCAGCGTGCCGGTAGTGCTGGGCAGCTGCGGGTTGATCGAGCGCAGCACCGACCAGGCGGCCGCGCTCTGCGCGAACTGGACGCCGGTAAAGGCCGTCGTGCCGCGGGTGACCTTGACGTCATACTGGCCGCTGGGCACCGTCCACCGAATGCCCGTGCGCAGCGTCTGCTTGGCAGAGCTGGAAATGTTGAAGGTCGAGCCGCCATTCGTCAGGCCGCCGGTTAGGCTGAGCCCCGTAGCGCCATTGGCATTCGTCCAGGTGCCCGATCCGACCGCCCGGTACTGCACCGTGAAGCTGGTCGACCCGCTGACGGTGCGGTTCTTGTTGTCGATGCCGTAGAAGCCGCCACTGAACACGATGTCGAGCGAGATTTCCGTGGTACCGGCCTGCGTCGTGCGCGTGTCGGTGTCGCCGCTGTTATTCAGCGGCGTTCCCACCGAGGCCTCGAAAATGTCCTGCGAGAACAACGTGGGCGTGGTGCTGATCTGCCACTCGACGTCGTCATAGTTCTCGATCGGCGTCGAGCCGATTTGGATATCCGAAACATCGAGGTCGCCATAGCCCAAGTCCAGCAGCATGCGCAGATACTGGTCGTTGCCGCTGATCTCGGTATAGGGCAGCGCGGCGTGTGGCGGGAACATCCGGTAGGAGCCGACAACGCACGGGATCACGTTGTATGGCGCGGCCTGGTTGCTCGTGCCTGTGATCGTCGCCAGCTGGTTGAACGGATCGCCACCACCGCCGGAGGCCTTTTGCGAGGGCGGCGGAATCAGTGCATTGATAAGCAGCGAGCCGACAGCCATGACGATGCCGGCACCGACTGCCGCTGAAACGCCTATGGTCGCGCCGAGCCACGTACCCACAGGACCTGCAACAGCGGTCAACGCGACGATGGCAGCAATGCGAAGGATTTTTCCGCCGTTCCCGCCTTGTGGAAACACCACGACATGCACGTACTGACCGGCGCGCGGCTTCACCTTCGCCCACATCGCGCGAGGCACTGGATAACCGCCGATCTGCACTTCGCAGGCATGGCTGGCGAACTCGCCAAGCATTTCGGAAATCGACTGGCCAGCTTGGAACTGGGCAAAGACGCGCTCATCGCCGTTCATCACGTTCGGCTGCGCAACAACGGTGCATTCGTAGGTCATGATCGCCCATAAAAAAAGCCCGCCGAGTGGCGGGCTTTCGTCATCGCCTCGAAGGGCGGTTAGATACAGGTCTGCGCTTTTTCCCACAGACTATTCATGTTTCCCAGCGTGGTGCGCATTTCCACTCGGCTCCCGGTTCCCATTGGCGTCGCCGTAAATGTCGTCATCACCGCCTCGGCGCCGATGCCACCCGTCGGCATGACGACCACGCGTGTATCTCCGTCGGTGGTTACGTGCGTGGTCGAATTGAAGTCCATCCATTTCTTCGCGACGCACTCTGCAACCTGCTGCGGAGCAAGGGCAGAATCTGCCGCATGCGCCGGCGGCTTACTTTGAATGCCCGAATAGGTGGAGCATCCAGCCAACAGGCATACGCACATCCCAAGCAGTACGTGTCGCATAGTCGATCCTTCATTCCCCAGTTCGACCAATACGATATACCCCTTCGATCCGCCGCGCCCACTGCGGGGAATCCAGGCGCTCGATGCAGCTGGTGGCCCGCGGCGGCCAATGCAGGAACCGGTCGGCCGTGACCAAGATCCCGCAGTGCCACGGGCGGCCGGCGATGCGGAGTATGAGCAGGTCGCCGGCGGCGGGCGCCGAAACCGGCTCCCAGCCAGCGGCCAAGCCCGCCGCCACCGCGCCAGCGACCGCCGCCCTATCCTCGGCCGAGGGGTAGGCGTCGCCGTAGTCCGGCAGCAGCAGGCCGAACACCTCCGCCAGCACCAGCCGCACGCCGCCCCAGCAGTCCGCGCCGTCGCGCGTGCGGCCCTTGTCGGCGTACGGCAGGCCCACGTAGGGGCCGGCCCAGGCGGGGATCACGGCTGCGCCGCGCCGATCTTTCTGGCGACCCACTCAGCGTGGTAGGTGCCCGGCTTCATCGCGAGGTCTTTGCGCAGCTCGTCGGCATCGGCCAGGACGAACTTGGCGCCGGTCCCGTTGAGGCGATCCGCCAGTTCATCGATCTTTGCGTACAGATCGTTGGCACGTCCCGCGCGCTCATGCATGACGTTCTGATTAAGCACGCCGCCCCGCAATTCGATAAGTGAGGCCTGCAGCAGGTTCCGCAGTAGCTGAAGCTCATACCAGAAGCGCACCACATCGCCGGTGGTTTTGGGGTCAAGTAGACCGAGCTGCCCGCCGATCTTGTCCAGCACGATGCTGATGGGTGGCGCGCAGCGCGCAGCAACTGCCTCGACATCCGCGCTTGGATTCGGCTGATGGACGAACCAGTGGAGGTAGCCCAGGCGGTCCTTGAGCGCCAAGCTCATCGCGATCAATTCCGCAACGGCGGCGGCCAACACCGAATCCACGTTCTCACCACGCATACGGTCATCCCTTCGTCGATTCAGATGCGCGTTCAGCAAGGCGCCAAGCACCAGCGCCAGGAAGCCGATAGAGCTTCCAATGGCGTTGCCGAGCCACATCGATAGATGCCAGTCCATAGCCACTCCCCTGTCGGTGTGGCTGCATCCTGGCACGCGGTTAGTTCAGAGGAACAGCCCGGGGCTGTTCGTGGGCAGGTACTGCTGCCCGGGGCAGGCCTGGGAAAAGACGTCCTCTTCGTACGCCAGCGTGCCGGTGATCGTCTCGGTGGTGGCGGTGATGTCGGATAGCGAGAAGGCGAACGGGCCGGCCTCGATGGTGTTCGGCTGGCTCGCCAGCACTACGTCGAGCGTCACCGCCGGCATACCAGTGAGGTCGCGGATCGCCGAATTGATCGACAGGTCCGTATTGTCGAAGGTGATCGTGACCTGCGGCACCTGGTCCTCGCGCTGATCCGGCAGGTTCACCTGGAACGCAAATGGCAGGTAGCTGCCGTCCGTGCGGGAGACGGTTTGGCGCGCTTGAGGTCCGCTAGGAAGCGCTTCGCCGCCTGCTGGATCAACAGGCCGTGGTGCTCCCGCTTCTTGTCGGCAAGGACTTCGTTGGCATAGTCGATCGCTACGCCGACGTAGTCAGGAGATCGCGAGCAAGCTGCATTTCGTGCTCGATCGGCTCCGGATCGAACACCGCATTCCATCGAACGACATTGCCGGATCCGCTCCTGAGGCGCTGCGCCAGCTTCTCCAGCCAAGCCTCAAGCACCTTTTCGGCGACGACCGGATGGTAGTAACGGCCATCGTCGGCCAGCTGCCAGCCACGCAGGACATGCTCCTTCACGCTGGGCCAGTCTCGCGCCATCGACAGGTGCGCCAGCATCCGGTCATTGCCGGGAATCGAGCCAGCCGGCACTTGGTGCCAACTGGCCAGCCACAACGTCATCGCAGCGGCACGCTCATCCCCGCTGCCGAGCACCCACGTTTCCGAGGTCAGCAGGCGATGGACGTCCACCGGCATGAACGCGAAGTCGCGCAGGTCTACGGCAGCGGGAACGAGCGCTTTCATCAATTACCCCCGCGTTCTTTCCAGATGGCCTGGAGAGTGCCGATCACCTCCGGAAGATCACCCAGCGGGATGATCACGTCGTTGTGATCGACGCTGTCGAAGCCGTCGGAAATGGTGGCGGTGGCGATCCTCACGTCGCCGAACTCGGTAATCTCCACGGATACCTGTGGGCGATCCTGGATAACCAGGCGAAGATCTCGCTTGTCTACGTCGGACACTGTCGTCTCCTAGATGCCTAGTGAATGGCCGCACGCCAACCCGCTAGGCTCGGGCTGTCCGCCGGAGATCAGGCCGGCGTTAGGCAATGCGGTTTGAACCACGATTCTCCGCACGCATTTCTCATGCGGAGAGACGAAAAATTCCTAGGCGTTCAGATCGATCGCGGCCTGCGCCAGCAGCTCCAGGTGCTCCTTCGTTACCCAGGTCTTGGGCGCCAGCTGCCGGATCCAGAAGCCGACGCCAGCGGCGCGCTGCAGGTCGGCCACGGGCACGTCGTAGGTCTCGCGCTCGGTGCCGTCTTCGTAGCGGTCGAACAGCACCAGGAAATCGCCCTCGCGCTTGATGAGCGGAAAGGCGCGGCGGTGCTGCAGGTGGGCGATGAACTGGTCGGCGGCCTCGCGGGCCGAGTACTCGTGCGGGTCGCGAATCTGCGCATTCATGCGGCGGCTCCGATCCGGCGCTCGCCGGAGCTGGTGTGGACGCTGGACAGCAACGTGATGAGCATCTGCTGGCCGGCCGAGGCCGCCGCGTCGATGCCCTTCAATTCATTCGGGGTGATGCGGCCGTCGGCGATCGCATCGGCGATCGAGCGCGACAGGTCGCCGATCGCGGCGTTCAGCGCCAGCACGCCAGTGGTGATGTTCGGCGTTGCCTCGGTGTCGTCCAGCTTCGTCAGCGAGAAGCCGTGCCGCTGCGCCAGCGCGTGCAGGATCTGGAAGTCGCCCGTCACGCCCATGATTTCGTCCGCCTCTTCGAGCGCCAGGCGGTGCGTGGTGGTGTTCGGGTTGACCTTGTTGCGCAGCACCGCCGGCGATATGCCGATGCGCGGGCCCAGCGATTCACTGCCGCCCGGATAGCGCTGCACGGTCGCGTGCGCGGCGTCGATGATGTTCATGCGGCTTGCTCCAGGGAGGTGGCGGCGACCGGCCGCGCGGGCTGCACCGGTGGTGGTGCGAGCGGTTGCTTGACGGGCTGCGGCTTCGGAAGCGGCGCGGACGGTGCCGGTGCGCGCGGCGCCAACGGCACGACCTTCTGCGGCCCAGGCACCTGGGCAGGCACGGATGCGGTCACGGTTCGATACCTCGCGAAGACGAAAGGAGCGGCGCGGCGCTGCGATTGATTGCGAAGTCGCCGCCACCCAGCGCGGCGTCACGCGGGATGCGATGGCCGAACGGCGTGAGCCATCCCATGTGCTGCCACCAGCCCAGGCCGATCGAGCGGTAGATTGGTCGCATGCGCGGAAGCGGCCGCGCGACAGCAAGGCGCCCGTCCCTCTTGCGCAACAGCGGCAGGAGCAGCTCCGGGCCGTTTTCTCCCATGTACTTGCCGGCAAATGCACGGCGCAGCAGCTCCACCGCTTCATCGGTCAGGGGGATCGATGAGCTGATCCCCGTAGCTTCCGAAGCGCGCAGATACACGTTCACCGGCTTCGCACGCGAACGTAGAAGCGCCTTCGTGTGGCGGATAACTTCGCCGCACAAACACCGCACAGGGGAGAACACCATGGAAGACAGCAACGTCATTTCACTGCGCCTCGCTCGTAAGCGGCGAGGCGTCAGGCACAACAGGCGCGACCCGGGCGCGATATCCAATCACCCGGCCCTGGTCATTCCGTTCCCAATCAAGGTCGGGACGCAGGCTCTCGCACGAAACCGCTCCACCCGTCGCCGCCTCGATGGCAGCGGAAAGCGCCTCGCTCGGCCGGCGGCGGCCCGTGGCAACCTGGTACAGGTAGTGGGGGTTGCTGTTGAGGGCGGCGGCGAGGCGCTTCCGGACGGCGACGTCGGCGATATAGGTGGTGAGGTCCATGCCGCGGATGCTAGCTCTTTGCTATCTAGCAAATCAAGCATTTCGCTAGACGCGCTGCGTCTAGCAAAGGGATATCATTGCTGTATGAAGCCAATCAAAGACTTGCGCAGAGAGAACTTCGTCAAGCTCATGGCGGAGCAAGGCGGCCAATCGGCGGTAGCGGCGCGCATAAAGCGCGATCGCAACCAGGTCTACCAATGGACATTGGACCCATCCAACCCGGCCAGTCGCGGCATCGGCGACAAGCTCGCGCGAGTGATCGAGCAAGCGCTACAAGTTCCAATCGGTTGGTTGGACGCCGATCATCCGAGTAGCACCAACCCTCCTGCGCCAAAGCTCGAAGCAATTGGCGGGGAAGCCTCTCCTGCAGCCTTTCGGCGGGTGCCTATCACGGGAGCTGCGAGTTTAGATCTGGCTGGCTATTGGCATGACTTGGACCGCCCATCAGACGAAAACGGCGGCTATTTCGAGTTCCACACCAAGGATCCCAATGCCTACGCTTTGCAGGTCAACGGTACTGCTATGTCTCCGGCAATCCGCTCCGGCTGGTATGTGATCATTGAACCTGGCAAGCCGCCCAAAGGAGGCGAGTTCGTCCTCGTGAAGCTCAAGGACGGGCGCAGCACTTTGAAGGAATACCTGTGGTATCACGATGGTTGGTATACCTTGAGCGCGATCAGCACAAACCAAGATGATCGCCAAGTCCTGCGCGATACCGAGATAGAGTCCGTCCACCATGTGGCCGGCATTCTGCCCAGGAGCGGACGGATCATTTAGGCGCTAGACATCAAAAGCTAAGGCGCTAGCTTGTTTTTGGTTGTCTAGCTTTTAGCTATTGACATTGCGTCTAGCTAAGAGCTATCGTCTTCCCATCTGCAACAGCCCGACACGGAGGGCAACGCGATGGGACACCCGAATATGGCATGCGCCATCCCCCTGCACCGGTTCGCGGTCATCGACGCGGCGGTGCAGGCGGCCGGCGGCACCGATGAAAGCCTGGCCGAGAAGATCGGCGTCTCGCGTGGGCTGATCGGCCACTGGCGCTGCAGCCGCCGCGAGATCGACCCCACTTACTGCATCCAGATCGAGAGCATTTGCTCGGGCGCTGGTGCTGCTGACGTCACCTGCGAAGCGCTGCGTCCGGACCTGCATTGGGTTCGCGACAACGGCATCGTCGTGGGCTACATCACCCCGCTCGATGGCACCGAACCCGGCTACGCCGCGCAGTGCGTACGTAACGACGGGCGCACCTTCTCTAAGCTGCGCGCGATCCGACAGAATGAGTACCTGCGCAACATGCCGGGGGACGTCGATGAGGCGCCGCTGGTGCACCTGGCTGCCAAATTGTTCCCGACGCTGTCGCCGCAATATCAGGGCTACATCGCCGGCCAAGTCGATGAGTGGGGAAAAGAGGCTCTCAAAGAGATCGGCGCCATGTTCAAGGGCGTTGAGAAGTGGGACGACCATGCGCTGTACGAGCTGTTCGAAGCCGGTCGGAAGGCTAGCGACGACCGTATGTTCCATTACTGCTACGGGATGCTTTACGACTTCCATGACGATGCGCGGGACGCGCTTTTTAAGAAGTTCGGCTGCGCCGACCATCAGACGTTCCCGGTAACCCGTGACAAGGAACTGTGGGAGGAGGCGCAGCGCATCCGTCGGGAGCATCCGGAACAGATCGATCCCGAAAGGGCGCTGGTGGCCCTGCCGGCGCCGTCTGCTGCTGGCACGCTGGACATCTTCCAGCACCCGCTTCACATCGATCCGGCATATGTGCCGCCGGTGATACCCGGCTTGAACATCAGCTGGGTTCCTTCGCTCAAGTTTGACGCGCCCGATTCGCTGGAAACGCCATATGCGACGCTCGACGATGCGCTGAACGACATCGCGGGCTTCTTCACTTCGGCGCTGCGGGTGCTGACCTGCGAGGACATGGCGAAGCTGAGCCCGGCCGGTTGGTCGGCTGTCCATATGCTCTGCCTCGCCGAGGAGCTGCACAACGCTGTCCACACCACGCTCATTCAGCTGACGAAGCCGGGAGCGCAGGCATGAGCGCGGTGGCGCAGAAGCGCCTCAGCAACCCGCGCAAGGTGAAACCGCCCGCGGAGACCAACCGTGACCCCACCGCCCCGGAACCTTTCAAGTTCCGCTATGACCCTGACGCCAATATTCCCTTGCATGGATGCCCGTTCGTGGCGCGTCCCAGCGAAAGCGCCGTCAACGTCGGACTGAATTTTTGGGCAGTGCCCGCCACGACGGGTTACGAACCAGGCTGGCGAATCGGATCCATCATGGCCAGATTCTTCCTGCGCGCCATATCGCAAGACGGCGGTGCGTGCGTGTCGGGAAGCTACCTGTCTCACATCATCATTGACCTGATGGAGCGTCTAGACGGGGTCGATAGGCAAACCGAGGCGGGTATGGATGAGCACTATTCCCTGCGCGGCCAACTCTACGGCTTCCTTAAAACCATCGAGCACGCCGCCCGATGCGGAGCCCGCGATCACGCCAAGGAGTTCACGCAGTTCGATGTGGATAAGGCCCTTCGGCTCGCCAACGCGGGCCTGATCCTGGACGAAAAGGCGTACCAGGACAAGAGAGCCCGAATGCACCGGCTGAAAGAGCAGATGGCCGCAATGCCTGGCGCCGAGATCATGGCCGGCAATAGCCTCGAATTGCTGCTGGAGTAATGTTGGTGATCGTGTTCGAGAAAACCTCTATCCGTTATGGATTGTCGCAAGCCGTGATCTGATAGAAATCGCCGCGAACAACAAGGAGCTACGTTCAGAGCGTGCGAATTCCGCACAAATCTGGAACAAAGCAATGAGAACTAGAACTGATAGAGCCGCAGCCAATGTCGGCGACTTACCTAAAGATGGAAGGTCCAACCCTCGTCCTTGGTCGGCAGAGGAAGTAAGCCAGCTGCATGAGCTATGGCCGAATAATCCACTGTGGCTGGTAGCAAAAAAGATCGGCAGAAGTCAGACCAGTGTGCGGGGCAAAGTAACGCACTTGAAACTCAAAAAGGCACCGCGACGCATCGATATCAAAAATCCCCGTTGCAATCCATGGACTCTTGCTGATATCGAGAGGCTTAAGTGCTTGTATGCGACTCACACTGCGTCTCAAGTCGCCTCACTGATGGGGAAATCTGCATCGCGCATTAAGGCTGCAGTAGCAGCATACGGCTTGGCGAGAAGCCGATCATCAATGCCTAGAACACCCATAGGTGCAGAGCGAATAATGCACGGCTATAGGTATGTAAAGGTCACAGACACCGGCGCTAGGTCGCAAGATTGGAAGCGAGCCCATCACGTCTTATGGGAAGAAACCAATGGCCCCATACCCGTCGACTTTGTTCTCAAGTTCAAGGATGGCAATCGATCAAACTTGTCGATCGATAATCTTGTCCTGATGCCGCGATCCGATCACCTAAAGCAGAATCCATTCTATCAGTATCCAACTGAGCTTCGCAGTGCAATGAGCTTACTGAGACTGCTTAAGCGCAGAATGGAGACCACCAAATGAAGAACAAGATGCAGGATCTCCGCGACAACCTATTCATAATGATGGAAAACGTCATGGACGAGGATGTAAAGATCGATAAGGAGCGCTACACGCTAGGCGCCACCATCGCGCAAACTATCATTAACTCCGTGAAAGTCGAGGTCGATTTTCTCCGAGCCACCGACAGCGTTAGAGGTACCGGATTTATTCCATCCGATGCCAATCAGCTACCAACGAAAAGCAATACCACCCATACCCCACTCGAAATAGCTAGCGACCCACAACCCCGGAAATAACAAAGCGGGCTAGTTGCAGCTATTACATCAGAGGCGACTAGCCCTGCCTTGCATAAAGCCTGGAGACTCGAACCGCCATGACGCAGTCCAATTACCTTACGATCAAAGACGTCCTGCAGAAACTGAACATGAAGAGCGCCAGCACCATCTACCGCTGGATCGACAAGGGCAAGTTCCCGGCGCCGGTCAAGCTCGGGCTTAGCTCGCGCTGGGTGGAGTCCGAGGTGAACGCCTGGATGAAGGAGAAGGAGAACGACCGGCCCGGCGCGCAGGCGCCGCAGGATCCGGCGCGGGCTGCGGCGTGATCTCGGCCTCGATCGCATCGATGTAGTCGGCCCAGGCCTGCATCATCGACTTGCGTTCGTCCAGGTAGGCGGCGTGGTTGTACGCCGCCCCGCTCTTCCCCCGCTTCTCCTTGGCATGTGCAAGCTGCATATCGACGATCTCGTCCCGGTAGCCCATTTCGTGCAGGGCGGTCGACGCCGTCGCGCGGAAGTCGTGGCCAGTGAAGTACCCGGACGCGTAGCCCATATGCTCCAGCGCCCGGTTGACTGTCGTCGCCGACATCACGTCGCGCGGCCGGCGGTTGTTCGGGAACAGGTTGGCGTTCGCCCCGGTGATCGCCTGCAGTTCTTCCAGCAGCGCCACCGCCTGCCGCGGTAGAGGCACCATGTGCTTGCGCCGCTTCTTCATCCGCTCGGCCGGGATCGTCCACACCTTCGACGCCAGCGCCGGCCTGATCTCTGCCCATGGCGTGCGGCGCATTTCGTTGGTCCGAACGAACAGCAGCAGCATCAGGCGCAGCGCCAGCGCCGTGGTGCGGTTGCCGCCGTAGGTCGCCACGCGGCCCAGCAGATCCTTGATCGCCTCCCGGTCCTTGGCGTCGGCGTGCTGCACCGGCGGCCGGGTCACCGCGCGCCTGACCGAGTAGGTCGGGTCGCTCTCGGCCTTGAGGTTGTTGATCGCGTAGGTGTAGACCTGGGAGACGTTCTGGCGCAGCAGGATCGCCGCCGTTGGCGCGCCGCGGTTCTCCACCGCCTTGATGCAGCCGAGCCACTCGTGTGGAGTGATGGACGTGATAGGCCGGTTGCCGAGGGTCGGATACACGTCGCGCTCGAAGTAGGAGCGCACCTGGCCGGCGTAGTACGGCGACCAGCCCTTGCGCGTCTCGGTGGCCACCTTCGTGCCCATCCATTCCTCCGCCATCACGCGGAACGTGTCCTCGTTCTGCGCCAGGCGCTCCGCCTTGCCCTTCGCGCGCTCATGGGCAGGGTGTGTGCCGCCGGCGACCAGGCGCGCCGCGCGTGCGTGTTCCTCGCGGGCCTGGGCCAGGTTGATCTCGGGATAGAACCCCAGCGCGTACATGTTCTCCTTGCCGGCGAGGCGGTAGCGGTAGCGCCATGCCTTCTTGCCGTTGACCTGCACCAGCAGGTGGAGGCCATGGCCATCGGAGAGCTTGTAGGGCTTTTCCGCCGGCTTGGCCTGGCGGATTTTCACGTCGGTGAGGGGCATGCGGGTATAAACGCGCGGGCTGGATTCGTACCCGCAGTTATACCCGCTTTTTTCGGCGCTGGTCATCCATGGGATGCAACGGGAGGCAACACCGAATGCCTGGGAAACCGCACCACTACGCGGTTTCGCGTGTCAGGATGCAACAGGAAAAGTCTCGCAGCACTGCCAATGATAGTTGTCGATCATCAGCAACATGAGCGCTGCAACCCTATGAATTTAACCGTGTTACGGGCCATGGCCCGGACTTCGCGCCCGCCTGGGCGGGCCGTGGGGAGCGCACAGGATAGCGCGCCTGCCGGGGCATGACGGAACGGATCGGCATGTAGTCCCCGCCATGGCGCTTGGACGTCCATTTCGCCCCTTCGTGACCGCGGAAAGCATCTAACACCCGTCGTCTGTCCCGAATGCAGTGCCCCGGGCGCCATTTCAGCCTGCGCCTAAGAGACGCCTCTACACCCCCGCGCCAAGATGCAGCGGTGGTCCGCCGCATCCGCGGCAGTCGGAGCATCGACGATGAAAGCGCAGCGCAACCGCCCATCCGCAAAAAAGCATGGGCGCGGCCCGAAACAGATCACGCTGCTGCTGAGCGCGCTGGCGCTGATGCTGCTGAGCATCGTCAGCGGCGCCAGCAAGCCCGTGGCGGGAGCGATCCTGGTCGGCGTGGCCGCGGGCATCGCGCTGGCCATCCTGCTGCGCATGGCGCTGAACTTCGATCCGGAGGAATAGATCCGGCGCGAGCATCGGAATACGCCCAAATTGATTGCGGATTCAGACAGCCTTAAGTCTAAAATCCGCGGACGATGCGACCACGGGCGCCCCATGGCGGAACGACACAAGCTTGACTGGATCCAGGCGCTGCGCGGCGTCGCCGCCCTGCTGGTAGTGCTGACGCATGCGCGCCGCTATCTGCTGGAGACCGAATGGCGCCCGTTCGTGGAGCACTACATCATGCCCGCGGCGCAGGGCGTGGACCTGTTCTTCCTGGTCAGCGGCTTCATCATGGTCTACACCACGCGCGGCGCCGACGGCTCGCTGCGCTATGCCAGCGGCTTCCTGATCAAGCGCTTCGCCCGCGTGTGGCCCGTATATGCGGTGGCGGTGCTGCTGTGGATAGCCTTCCTGGCCGCGACGACGCAGCCGATCGCGCCGCTGGCGAACATTCTTAAGAGCCTGTGCTTCCTGCCGGTATCCACCCACCAGCCGCCCTATCTGGGCCTGCCGTATGCGATCGGCTGGACGCTCAACTACGAGTTCTATTTCTACGTGGTGTTCGGCCTGTCGATTCTGTTCGGCACGGCGCGCTGGATCGCCTTCATGGCCTGGCTGGCCCTGACCCTGGTGCTGGTCCCGTGGCTGGCGGCCGGCTACGTGTCGCTGCTGGCCAATAACGACTACCACTTCGGCAGCGCGCTGGCCGGGCAGCTCACCAGTCCCATGGTGTGGGAGTTCGCGGCAGGCGTGCTGATCGGCCTGCTGTACCGGTCGAAGCTGAGCCTGCCGCGCTCGAAGCTGACCGATGCCCTGATCGCCGCCTGCGTCCTGCTGATCGTCGCCACCGCCTGGCGCACCGCGCCGGTGTGGGTCCACGGCCCGATCCGCTGGGGCGCGCCGCTGATGCTGATGTTCGCGGTGATGGCGCTCACCTACAAGAACGCCGAGCCGCGCGTGCCGCGCGTCCTGGTCTGGCTGGGCGGCATCTCCTATTCGCTGTACCTGCTGCACTACATCGTGTTCTGCGCGATCACCCAGCTTTTCGTCCTGGCCGGACAGGAAAAGCTCACCGCGACCTGGCCCTACGCCATCCTGATCGTGCCGGTACCGCTGGCCGTGGCCGCGCTTTCCAAGCGCTACGTCGAGGACGGCCTGGCGGTGCGCGTGCGCGACCGCCTGCTGGCGCTGCATGCGCGCATCTTCGCCTCGTCCGCGCCGGCGGATGGCCGCGTAAGCCCCAGCTGATCGGCCTCGCGGCGATGGCCTCGCCGGCCGGATTCCCCTAGCCGCGCGGCGCCAGCATCGCCGCGCTAAGCCCTGCATCCTGCAGATGGCCCGGCAGCGTCCTGCCCAGCGCCAGGCTCGCGCAGGCTTCGCCCATCGCCGCGCTGGTCTGGATGCCGTAGCCGCCTTGCGCCGCCACCCAGAAGAACCCCGGCGCATCCGTGGCGAAGCCGCCCACCAGGTCGCCGTCGGCAACGAAGGAACGCAATCCCGCCCAGGTACGCACCGGCCGGCGGATGCTCAGCGTGGTGGCTTCCTCGATGCGGTAGATGCCCAGGGCCACGTCGAGTTCTTCGGGTTGCACATCGTGCGGCAGTACCGGGTCGGCGTTTGCGCAAGAACCCAGCAGCAATCCAGCGTCGGGTTTGAAGTAGAAGCTTTCGTCGGCATCGATCACGAACGGCCAGCGCGCGGTGGCCAGGCCATCCGGCGCTGCGAACAGGAAGGCCGAGCGGCGGCGCGGCTCGATGCCCAGCGGATGGACGCCGGCCAGGTTCGCCACCTGGTCGACCCAGGCGCCCGCCGCGTTGAGCACCAGCGGCGCGCGATACACCGTGTCGCCCGCATCCACATACCAATGCCCGGGGCCGCGTTCGATCGCGCCGATCTCCACGCCGGTGCGCAGCTGTCCGCCGCGTGCGCGCAGGCCGCGCAGAAAGCCCTGGTGCAGTTCGTTGACGTCGATGTCCGCGGCGCCGGGCTCGTGCAGGCCGATGCGTGCCGCTTCCGGGCGCAGCACCGGTACCATCGCCAGCAACTCGTCCGGCGACAGCAGTTTCAGATCGGAGGTATGCGACGACATCGCATCGTGCATCGCCACCACCGCATCGACCCTGTCCGCATCGCCGATGATCACGGTGCCGCGCGGCGTGAGGATGGGATGCGCCGCGAAACCTTCCGGCGGATGCTCGAGAAACGGCCGCGTCGCCCGCGTCAGCGCGCGCACCTGCGGCGAGCCGTAGGTTTCGGAGAACAGCGCCGCCGAGCGCCCGGTGGCATGCACGCCCGGATGCGTCTCGCGCTCCAGCACCACCACCCGCGCATGCGGCGCCAGGAAGTACGCCACCGAGGCGCCGGCCATGCCGGCGCCGATCACCACCGCATCGACCTCCACGATCCGGCTCATGCGCTCTCCACCGCGGCGGCATCCGCCGCCGATTGCTTCGCCACGACACTGGTGGCGGTGAGATCGGCCGTGACATTGCCCAGCGTGGCCAGCGCATCCGGCAGCGTGTCCACTGCCAGCATCAGGCCCAGCGGCCCCACCGGCACGCCCATCGCCTGCGCCACCGGCAGGTTGGTCGCCATAAAGCTCACCTGCCCCGGCAGGCCCACCGAACCCAGGCTGATCACCACCGCCAGCAGCGCGCCGAGCACCAGCTGCGCCGCGCCCAGTTCGATGCCGAAGGCCCAGGCGATAAAACAGGCCGAGGTGACGTACTGCACCGGACTGGTCAGGCGGAACAGGCTGACCGCCATCGGCAGCACCAGCGCATTGACGTGCTGCGGATAACCCAATCGCGTGCCGGCGCTTTCCAGCATGGCCGGCATCGAGGCCAGCGAGGACTGCGTGCTCAGCGCCATCACCTGCGGCGGCGCCAGCGCGGCGACGAAGCGGCGTATGCGCTCGCCACCCCACAGCACCGCCACCGGCAGCATCAGCAAGGTCACCGCCAGGTACAGCAGGCATTCGACCAGCACATAGATGCCCAGCGCACCGAGCATATGCAGCCCGGCCCGCGCGCATACGGCCAGGATCAGCGCGAACACGCCCGCCGGCGCCGCCCACAGCACCCAGCGCACCACCACGATCATGGTGTCGGCGATGGCCTGGAAGAAATTCACCACCAAGGTGCGGCGCGCCGCCTCGATCCGCGTCAGCGCAAAGCCGAAGAACAGCGCGAACACCACCGTCGGCAACATCGCGCTCTGCGCGGCGGCCATGATCGCGTTGCTCGGCACGATGCCGTTGAACCAGTCCGCCCAGCCCATCGGCGCCACCGTCGACGCCGGCCCCGCCACCGTCTTGCCCAGCGCCGCGGCCAACGCCGGGCTGCGCGGAAACAGCGCGAAGACCGAGGGCGCGGCGAACGCCGCCAGCAGCGCGCCACCGGCCAGGATCACGATGAACACCCCGATCGCGCGCCGCGCCACACGTCCGGAGGCGGCCGCATCGGTGGCGGTGTTCACGCCCACCACGATCAGCGCCAGCACCAGTGGCACCACCGTCATCTGCAAGGCGTTCAGCCATAGCCGGCCCAGCGGTTGCGCAACGTCGGCGACGCGCACCGCAAGCGCGGGACTCATCGCGTCCAGCGCCAGCCCCAGCGCCGCGCCGGCGGCGAGGCCGGCCAGTACCCGCGCGGTGGGACTCATGGCGCGGCGTCCGGCGCCGGCAGCGCCCAGTCGCGCTGCAGCTTGGTATAGGCCTGGCGCGGCAGCAGCGCGAACACCGGGTGTTCTTCCGGCTTCAGCCAGCCCAGCAGCTGGCGCATCGCCGCTTCGTCCATCGCGGTGCAGCCGGCGGTGCTGTCGGTGGGCGAGCGCCACAGGTGGGCGAAGATGCAGGAGCCGGCGCCGCGCTGCCCGTCCGGATTGTGCTCGATCACGAAGCCCAGCTTGTAGCGCTGGTCGCCGTGCGCGTGCAGGTCCAGCCGCATCGCCTCGGTCGAACCGGCCACCGCCTTGGCGTCTTCATGGTTGGCGTCGACGATGCGGTTATAGAGCGGCGAGCCGTCCACGTCGACGCAGTAGTCCGACACGGTCAGGGCGCGGTACGCCAGCGCCGTATCCGCATGCCCGGCATAGCCGAAGGCCTCGCCGATACGGAACACGCCCGCGGCACTGCGGCCGTCGCCTTCATGCTTTACCGGGCCATCCGTGCGCGGCGCATGCAGGCCCACGCCCCAGGCGGCGCCGGAGCGGCCGATGGTGACCGGCACCGCATCCGCCACCGGCTGCCACGCATCGCCATGGCGCTCGTACGCACGCATCCGGCCGTGGTCGACATTCCAGTCGTCGGTAACGACCAGCACCAGCTGGCGCGCATCCTTCCATGCGAGGGCATCGGTGCGCGGCGGCGGCGAAGCAGCGCAACCGGCCAAGGCAAGCAGCGCCAGGCCAACGATCGAACGCAGTGTGGACAGACGGAAAGCGTGGATCATGCGGCCCCGGAATCGTCAGGCGGTCAGGGTTCCAGCAGCAGCTGGAGCCGTTCCAGATTGGTGAGCAGCTGCGCGTGGCGGCGTTCGTCGCCCTCGCACAGCTCGATGAACAACCCGTCCAGCAGATGCTGCAGGGCGGATTGATAGACGATCGACTGCACATACGGCTGCTCGTCGTGCGCCGACACCAGCAGCGCCAGGTCGGCCAGCGCGCGCAGCGGATTGGACGTGTGGCGCGTCACCGTCAGCAAACGGCCGCGCTGCTCGCGGAACAGCCGCCCCATCTTGCACAGCGCCGGATGGTGGCCATGCTCGGAGAAGATCAGCAGCACGTCGCCCGCGCCTCCGGAAGAGATGCTCGCCATCATCCGCGCCACGTCGAAGCTCTGCACGGTGGCGATGCCCAGCATCGACAGCTTCAGCGCGAAGCCGCGCGAGTAGATGTCGTCCTCGCCCACGCCGATCACGAACACCTTGCCTGCCTTGCCCAGCGCCTCCGCCGCGCCGCGCAGGGTTTCCGGCGGATTGATCAGCCGCGTCGCCTCTTCCGCCTCCGACTTGCGCCGCCACAGGCTGGTGGCCAGCGACTCGCGCTCGCCGCCGGCCACCGGGTGCGCCGCCACCGCGGCCTCGCCGTTGTCGGCGCGCGCGATCGCCTCGCCGACCGAGTACTTCAGGTCCGGATAGCCCTTGAAACCCAGCTTCTGGGTGAACTTCACCACGCTGGACTGGCTGATCCCCAGCGCGTTCGCTAACTGCTGCGAGGAGTAGTCGCGCAGCAGCTGCGCGTTCTCCAGGATGAAGTCGGCGATGCGCCGCTCCACTGCCGACATCTGGTCGCGCTCGGAGCGGATCTTCACCAGTGGTGACATGGGCGGTGCGGGCAGCGATGCGGCCATAATCGGACTCCTAGCCATCGATCGGCTCCAGGCCGCGGATCTGGCGGATGCCCAATCCAGGCGCGGCGCTGATCGAGATCTCCGACTCGTTGAAGTTCACCCCGCCGTCCACAGGGTCGTACTGGCACAGCGAGGGGCCGTCCAGGTCCACCTTGGTGATCACGTCGGCCTTGGCCACCGCCACGTGCACCGCGGCGGCCACGCTGATGCTGGTTTCCAGCATGCAGCCGATCATGCAGTCGATGCCGTGCAGGCCGGCGATGTCGGCGATGCGGATGGCATTGGAAATGCCGCCGGTCTTCATCAGCTTGATGTTGATGATGTCGGCCGCGCGCAGGCGGATCAGCTCGATCACCTCCATCGGGCCGAACACGCTCTCGTCCGCCATCACCGGCGTATGCACGCGCTCGGTGACATAGCGCATGCCTTCCAGGTCGCGCGCCTTCACCGGCTGCTCGACCAGTTCCAGCTTCACGCCGGCGTCTTCCAGCGTCTGCAGCGCGTACACCGCCTGCTTGGCGGTCCAGCCCTGGTTGGCGTCCAGGCGCAGCAGCGCGCGGTCTTCCACTGCGGCGTAGATCGCCTTGACGCGCTCGATGTCGACGCCGATGTCCTTGCCCACCTTGATCTTCAGCGACTCGAAGCCGCGCTCTACCGCGCTGATCGAATCGGCCACCATCTTGTCGATGTAGTCCACGCTGATGGTGATGTCGGTGGTGATCACCGGATCGCCGCCGCCCAGCAGCTGGTACAGCGGCGCCTTGTAGAGCTGGCCCCACAGGTCGTACACCGCGATCTCCACCGCCGCCTTGGCGCTGGTGTTCTTTTCCATCGAGGCCTGGATCAGGTGGGTGATCCGGTTGAGGTCCGCCACCTCGTGCCCGATCAGCCGCGGCGCGATGTAATGGCGGATGGCGTCGACGATGGAACCGTGCGTGTCGCCGGTGATCACCGCGGTGGCCGGCGCCTCGCCGAAGCCGACGTGGCCGGTGTCGGTATGCACCATCACCACGATGTCCTCCACGCGCTCGACCGTGCGCAAGGCCGTCTTGAAGGGCGTCTTCAGCGGCACCCGCAGCATGCCGAACTGGATATCGGTGATTTTCATGAGGTCCGTCTGTGTGGGTCGGGTCGTCGGTCGGTCAGCGGATGCGCACGATGCTGGTCATGCGGTCGATATAGCGCTGCGTGTCGTTGAACATCAGCGGACGCAGCGGCGTCACCGACACTTCATTGAGCTGGACCCGCCGCATCGCGCCGTCCTGGCGGTAGCTGAGGCCGTTGGTGTCGTGGATCACGTAGGGTTCGCCGTCGATGCGGCCGAGCATCATCATCACGTGGCCGGGGATGTAGATCAGGTCGCCGATCTGCAGCTCGTCGATCGCCTTCTCGCGCACCGCGCGGCTGTCCTTGTCGGTGAACAAGGTGTGCTCCAGCCCCGGGCTGACCGCCTGCGCGCTGGTATTGCGCGGCATCTGCACGCCCATGCTGCGGTAGACGTCGGAGACGAAGCCGCTGCAGTCGCGCGCGTCGTAGGCATGGCCCCAGCCATAGCGTTCGCCGAGGAACTTGAAGGCCTGGCGGATCAGGTTGGCATGGGTCAGCGGCAGATAGTCCGCCGCGCTGTCGGTGTTCTTCTGCAGCAGCGCGGGGCTGAAGGCGAGCGAGCCGTCGGCCTGGCGGACCGGCAGCTCCAGCGTCCACGAGCTGTAGGCGTGCTGGCCGTTGACCGGCTGGTCCGCCGCCAGGCCCTGCGCCAGCGGCACGCGCGTGCCCATGTCCAGCTGCAGCTGCGAGACGCCCGGCTGTTCGCGGGTGTAGACGGTGCGCTCGGTAGCGCCGGTGACCACGCGGTACGGCGCTTTGTCGGCATAGCCGAGCACCTGTTCGCGACTGCCTTCGGCGATCGCGTCGCGTTCCACCCAGGCCGCATAGCGCGGGCTCACCACGAACAGCCAGCGGCCGTCCTGGCTGGCATGCACGATCGCCACCGGTGTGCCGGGGAATTCGGCGGTTTCCTGGAAGCGGTCGATATCGGTGTCGCCCTTGTGGCTGAACACCCGCAGCGAGGTGGGAAAGGAACGCAGCGCGGCGCGCTTCACCACCAGGCCGTAGCGGGTCTTCTGCGTGGCCGGCACCTGGTCCAGCGCCAGCGACGGCAGCAGGGCATCGAGCGTGGCGGCGGGTACGCTGCGGCCGGCTTCGTCGTAAAGCTCGTGCGTGGGGCGCCTGGAAAGGTCCTGGATCCACTTCAGCACCTGCGCGCGCTCCAGCGTGGCCGGCAGCGCCTGCAGGTCGTGCATGCTGGGATCGACCTGCAGCAGTTTCGCATTGCGCGCGGCGATGGTGGCGGCATCCAGCACCACGGCGTCGGGCGACGGCGCCTGGCGCAGCCAGAACGCCGGATCCAGCTGCTCGGCGCCCACGCCGATCACGCCCGAGGGCGGCACCGCCATCTCGCGCGCTTGCAGCGCGGCGCTCATCGGCAGCAGCAGGACCAGGCAGGCGGCGGCAAGCGGGTGACGCATGGTCGGTTTCTTCATTGCCGATTTCCTCATCCCGATTTCCTCAACGCGTTCTCCTCATCGATAGCCGCCGCTCACGACGACAGCATCGACAGCACCTGGGCCACCAGCAGGCCGAAGCCGGTGCCGAGGATATAGCCGAGCAGGGCCAGCAGGACGCCCACCGGCACCAGCGGACGCGCATAGGTGGCGGCCAGCACCGGGGTGGCGGCGACGCCGCCGATATGCGCCAGCGAGGAAATGCCGCACAGGTACAGGTCGAAGCGGAACAGCTTAGCGAACAGCGCCAGCAGCACGCCCTGGATGCCGATGATGCAGACGCCGCACAGCAGGTACAGCGGCGCGCGGCCCATGCCTTCGAAATTGCTTTGCGAGGCCAGCACCGCCACCACCGCCACCAGC
Source organism: Dyella marensis (assembly GCF_049532885.1). Classification (NCBI taxonomy): domain Bacteria; kingdom Pseudomonadati; phylum Pseudomonadota; class Gammaproteobacteria; order Lysobacterales; family Rhodanobacteraceae; genus Dyella; species Dyella marensis. The sequence continues at coordinate 574,381 of NZ_CP064029.1, read as the reverse complement.
AAGGTGCCGGAAATCTTGCCCGCGCCCGGCAGCCGCGCCAGCGGCGTATGCGCCGCGAGCAGGCCCAAGCCCGTAGCCAGCAGGATGGTCCAGGTGGTGGGACTGACCATGCCGGACGCCGGCAGCCGGTCGCCCAGCCACGCCGAACCCGCCGCCACCAGCAGGGCCAGGCCCAGCCACAGCAGCACGCTGTCGGTGGTGGGCGGACTGTCGACGCGCGTTTCCGCCACGATCAGGTCCGCGCTGGAGGTGGCGCGGGTCCAGCGGTTGAAGGCCGGCGCCAGGCGCGCCACCGAGAACAGCACCACCACCCACATCGAGTAGCACAGCGCGTCGGTGAGCAGGCTCATGGCCAGGTGTGTGTCGGACATGCCGATCGCCTGCTTCACCGCGATCATGTTCGCCGTGCCGCCCATCCAGCTGCCGCTGAGCGCAGCCAGCGGATGCCAGGCGTCGCCCGGCAGCCAGTGGCGGAACATCAGGTAGGTGACCACGAAGGCGGTGAACAGGCTCACCGAGGTGCAGGCGAACACCGCCAGCACGCGCGGACCCAGCGCGAAGATCGCGCGCAGGTCGCAGTTGATCATCAGCAGGAACACCAGCGCCGGCACCATGCGCTCCACCAGCATGCCCTGCGCGGCCTGGATCTCGGCGGTGTTCTTCCACAGCCCCGACACGGCCAGGGCGGTGACCAGCAGATAGGTGAGCACGATAGGCGGCAGCACGTTGAAGATCCGCCAGCCGAACTGCCTTTCCAGCGCGGGGAATGCCCCGGCCGCCAACAGCATCAGCGCCAGATAAGGCCAGACCGTCTGGATCATCGAACCCCCTTCGTCAGTGGCTGCCGGGCGGCTGGCCCATGGCAATTCGGCAGGCTTGGAATAGCTAATTCCTGTCAATTTCTATCGAAGCATAAATTATTGACCAGGGATTGCAAGCATGCTACACAGCGTTTTCAACAACTTCTTGCGGGGGAGTTCTGGTGTTGAAAACGGCAGGCTCGGCACCGGGTTCCGCGGCCGCGCGCGCACTGCGCCGCACCGCTTTTGCGCTGGCCCTGGGCTGCGCCATGTCTCCCGTTTTCGCCGCGGCCGGCGACACGCCCGCGGGCTTGAACGCCACCGTCGCGCAGATCGACGCCGGCCACTTCAAGCAGGCCGAAGCCGCGATCGGCCAGGCGCTGGCCCAGCCGGGACTCTCCGCCCAGGCGCGCCAGGACTGGCTGTTCCAGCGCGAGCGCATGCGCCGCATCCTGCTCGACTTCACCCTCGACGCCGACGCGGTGAAGGCGCGGGTGCGCAAGCAGATGCCGGACCTGAGCGACGCCGACTTCGCGCGCTGGGACGCCGCCGGCCTGTTCGAACACCAGACCATCGACGGCCGCACGCTGTACTTCAAGCGCTCGCCCGGCAACCTGTTCCGCCTGAGCGCCGAGGCACGCGGGCGCCGCACGGACAAGACGCCGCTCACCGACGGCCCGATGGAGTCGCTCAACGACTACCACCGCCAGGTGCGCGCCGCCGCGCTGACCGCACACGCAACCCACGTGCTGCCGCATCGCGTGCGCATGACGCAGACGCTGACCGTCGATGCCAACGCCTTGCCCGCGGGCGAAACGGTGCGTGCCTGGATTCCCTATCCGCAGGAACTGCCCGGCCAGCAGGACGACATCCGCTACGTGACCAGCGTGCCGGCGAAGCACGACATCGCGCCGGCCAGTGCGCCGATGCGCACGGTGTACCTGGAGCAGCCCGCGAAGGCCGGCGAGAAGACCGTGTTCTCGGTGACCTATGAAGTGAGCTTGTCCGCGCAGTACCGCGAGATCGACCCGGACCAGGTCACCGCCACGCGCATCACGCCAGAACTTGCACCCTACGTGGCCGAGCGCGCGCCGCACGTGGTGTTCACCGACGACCTGCGCAAGTTCTCCAAGGATGTGGTGGGCGAGGAGAAGAACCCCTACCGCATCGCGCAGAAGCTGTTCGCCGCGGTGGACCGCATCCCCTGGGCCGGTGCGCGCGAGTATTCGACCATCAGCAACATCAGCGACTACACCTTGCACGCCGGCCACGGCGACTGCGGGCAGCAGACGCTGCTGCTGATCGCCCTGCTGCGGCTCAACGGCATTCCGGCGCGCTGGCAGTCCGGCATGGTGTTCGCCGAAAACGGCTACGACAACATCCACGACTGGGGCCAGGTGTATCTGGCGCCCTACGGCTGGGTGCCGATGGACGTGACCACCGGCCAGCTGCATCCGGCCGCGCCGGCCGACGCGCCGCTGCAGTGGTTCTACCTCGGCGGCCTGGACGCCTGGCGCATCGCCTTCAACCGCGATTTCGGCCAGCCCTTTACGCCGCCCAAGCAGCAGTTCCGCTCCGACAACGTCGATTCGCAACGCGGCGAGGTCGAGTGGAAGGGCGGGAATCTGTACTTCGACCAGTGGGACTACCACTTCCAGTGGCAGCTGCTGCCGGACGCGCGGGGGCGTGCCGGCGGCGCCTGAGTTCTTTTCGCTAACGCATCGACATCACGTTGGGAGACGGGGAGATGGGGGAGATGAGCAGTCGGTATCTGCGCAAGACCGCGCTATGTCTGGGGCTGGGCCTGGCCTTCGGCCTGCCCGCCTGGCAGGCGCATGCCGCCAACAACGACGGCACCATCGTGGGCCGCACGCAGCCCGGCGCGGTGGTGACCGTGCGCGACCCGGCCACCGGCCTGTCGCGCAGCACCACGGCGGACGAGAAAGGCAATTACCGCATTCCGTTCCTGCCGGTGGGCAGGTACGTGCTGGAAAGCCGCAAGGACGGCAACCTCACCACCCAGCCGGCCGACGTGACGGTGACCCTGGGCAATGCCACCACGGTGAACCTGGGCGTGAAGGAGCTGGAAGGCGTGAGCGTCAGCGCCACCAGCGTGATCACCAAGGTGGACGTCACTTCCACCGAGTCGGCGGTCAATATCAGCCGCGAGGAACTGCGCCGCCTGCCGGTGGATCAGAACATCGCCTCGGTCGCCCTGCTCGCGCCGGGCGTCAACAAAGGCAATTCCAGCTTCGGCGGCATCAGCTTCGGCGGTTCGTCGATCGCGGAGAACGCGATCTACGTCAACGGCCTCAACGTCACCGATTTCTACAACCGCAACGGCTTCTCCGAAGCGCCGTTCGCGTTCTACCAGGAGTTCCAGGTCAAGACCGGCGGCTACTCGGTGGAGTTCGGCCGCACCACCGGCGGCGTGATCAACGCGGTGGCGCGCTCGGGCAGCAACCAGTTCAAGTGGGGCACCGAGCTGACCATGGAACCGGGCGCCTGGCACGACAAGCCCAAGAACCGCTACGACGCGCAGGGCAACCGCTACCTCGCCTCCAGCGAGGACCGCGACTCACTGATGAAGACCAATGTCTACGCGTCCGGCCCCATCGTGAAGGACAAGCTGTTCTTCTTCGCCATGTACGAGGCGCGCGGCAGCTCGCCGCGCAATACCAGCGACGACGGCACCACCTTCACCAGCAACGGCGCCCACAACGGTTTCTGGGGCGCCACCATCGACTGGCACATCAACGACAACAACCTGCTGTCGCTGATGGCGTTTTCCGACAAGAGCAAGAACACCGGCGACGTCTACGACTACACCTTCGACACGCGCACGCTCGGCGCCAAGACCAACGAGATCTACACCGACTCCGGCGGCAAGAACTGGGCGCTGACCTACACCAACTACCTCACCGACGACCTGTCGATGAAGCTGCTGTACGGCAGCAACAAGCGCAACGCCTATACCCGCTCGCTCAGCGATATCGAATGCAACCGCGTGGTGGCCGAAACCAAGGTGACCAATGCCGTGCCGGTGCCGGGCGGCGTGCCGCTGGGCTGCACCACCAATTCCACCGTGGAGAAGCGCGACGACACCCGCAAGGAGATCCGCGCCGATTTCGAATGGAAGCTCGGCGACCACCTGGTGCGCTTCGGCTATGACCACGAGAAGGACACCTCGATCTACCAGCGCCACTACACCGGCCCCGGCGCGGTCTACTACAACCTCTACTACGCCACCCCGGGCTCGACCATCAACAACACCGGCGGCGTGCTGCCGGCCGGGTATACGGCGTACGTGCGTGCGCGCCGCTACGAGATCGCCGGCACCTTCGAGACCACCAACTCGGCGTATTACCTGGAAGACAACTGGCAGATCACGCCGACCTTCCTGTTGAACGCGGGCATCCGCAACGACGGCTTCGACAACAAGGCCGCCAACGGCAGCAGCTACATCAAAATGAAGAACATGTGGGCGCCGCGCTTCGGCTTCTCCTGGGACATCAAGGGCGACGGCACCACCAAGCTGTTCGGCAACCTGGGCCGTTACTTTTTGCCGGTGGCCAACGTGATCAACATCAAGCAGGCCGGCGGCCTGCTCGACGAGCGCACCTACTACGCCTTCAGCGGCTGGCAGATCGTCGACCGCAACGGCAACAAGTACGCGATGCCGGTGCTCGGGCCGCAGCTGGGCGGCGTGGACACCTCGCAGGGCGACGGCAAGGTCGGCGACCTGCGCTCGCAGGTGAACAAGGACATGGACCAGGTGTTCCAGGACGAAGCCATCCTCGGCTTCCAGCAGATGCTGGACAAGAGCTGGTCCTGGGGCGTGAGCGCCACCTACCGCCGCCTGCACAACGCGATCGACGACATGGAGATCAGCGCCACCGGCAAGTGCGGCGCCAACGGCTATATCGGCTGGGTGATGGGCAACCCGGGCAAGAAGAACACGGTGTGGGGCGACACCAACTGCGACGGCGTGGCCGACGGCTGGGTCACCGTGGACACGGCGAAGGAAGGCTGGGCGATGTACGACGCCGACGGCAATTACCTGGGCCAGCGCGGCTGGGTGAAGCCCAAGCGCACCTTCACTTCGGTGGAGTTCCAGCTGGACCGCGCCTGGGACAACCAGTGGGCGTTCAACGCCTCGTATACCTTGTCGTGGAACCGCGGCAACGCGGAAGGCCCGGTCAACTCAGACACCAACTTCGACGACACCGGCCGCACCGAGAACTTCGACAACCCCTGGGTGAACTTCGGCGGCGACGGCTATCTGCCGAACGACCACCGCCACCAGCTGAAGCTGCGCGGCACCTATGCGCTCACCCCGCACTGGCAGTTCGGCGGCGACCTCACCGTGCTGTCCGGCGGCCCGATCACCGGCTTCGGCGTGGGCAATCCGTACGACGCGACCAACTACCACAGCTACTACATCTGCGTGGCCAACTGCTCGTCCGACCGTTCGGAAGACCGCGTGTACGAGCGTTCCCCGCGCGGCAAGTACGGCACCATGCCGTGGACCTACAACCTCGGCGCCAGCGTCACCTACCTGCGCTCGCTGGGCGAGACCGGCCAGCTGCGCGTGAAGTTCGCCATCTACAACCTGCTCAACCAGCAGCGCACGGTGGCGGTGGATCAGGACCTGCAGACTTCGATCAGCGACGGTACCAATTCCACGTTCCGCCAGGCGCTGCGCTTCCAGGATCCGCGTTTTGCCCAGCTCACCGTGTCGCTGGATTTCTGAGCATGCATCGCTGAAGGTGTACTCCCCAAGGCGGCCCGCGTGAGTTCGGGCCGCCTTTTTTTCAGCACACGGCAGAAACATGTCCCACACCTCGTCCCTTCCCGCCGAACCTGCGCTCCACCCCGACACCCTGTTCGACGGCGTCGACCTGCGCCGCCTCGCCGAACGCATCCCCACCCCGTTCCACGCCTATTCCGCCAGCGCGATCCGCGCCCGCATCGATGGCTTGCAGCAGGCGCTGCAAGGCCTGGATGCCACGCTGTGCTACGCCGTCAAGGCGAACAGCAATCTGGCCATCCTGCAGCTGATGGCGAAAACGGGCGTGGGTGCGGACATCGTCTCCTCCGGCGAGCTATGGCGCGCCCTGCATGCGGGCATTCCGGCGCAGCGCATCGTGTTCTCCGGCGTGGGCAAGACCGCGGCCGAGATCGCCGAGGCCCTGGCCGCCGGCATCCAGCGCTTCAATGTCGAATCGGCGGACGAACTGGACCTGCTGCAGCAGATGGCGGCCGAACTGCACGTCACCGCGCATGCGGCGGTGCGCATCAACCCCGACGTCGACGCGCAGACCCACGCCAAGATTTCCACCGGCAAGGCGGAAAACAAATTCGGCGTCAGCATCGACGAGGCGCGCCGCTGGTTCGACCACGCGGCGCGCCACCCGAACGTGCGGCTGGACGGCCTGCACGTGCATATCGGCTCGCAGATCCTCAGCGTCGAACCGTTCCGCCTCGCCTTCGCGCGCGTGGCGGCGTTCTGGCGCGAGCTGGAAGACGCCGGCCACGCCATCGCCAGCATCGACGTAGGCGGCGGCCTGGGCGTGCGCTATCGGGACGGCCAGGTGCCGATCGCGCCGGCGGACTACGCCGCGGCCATCCGCGAAGCCCTGGGAGCGTTCAAAGGGCGCCTGCTGCTGGAACCCGGCCGCTACCTGGTCGCCGAGGCCGGCGTGCTGCTCACCCGCGTGATCCGCGTGAAGCAGGGCGACCGGCGCCGCTTCCTGGTGCTCGACGCGGCCATGAACGACTTGCTGCGCCCCAGCCTCTACGAGGCCTGGCACGACATCGTCCCCCTGCTCGACGGACCGCGTCCGCACTGCCGCTACGACGTGGTCGGCCCGGTCTGCGAAACCGGCGACACCTTCGCGGTGGAACGCGAGCTGCCCGAGCTGCGCAGCGGCGACCTGGTGCTGATCCGCACCACCGGCGCCTACGGCGCCTCGATGGCGTCCACCTACAACTCGCGCCCGCTCGCCGCCGAGGTGCTGCTCGAGCGCGGCCGCCATGCCATAGTGCGGCGGCGGCAGAGTCTCGAAGACATGGTCGCCGGCGAACAGCCGGCCTCGCATTGGGAAAGCGCATGAAGCTATGGCCTTATCTCGGCGCGCTGGCGCCGCTGCTGCTGTGGACCGGCACCGCCACGGCGGGCGAGGACCCGCCCGTCACCATCGACACCCACGTCGATATCCCGCTGGCCTACATGCACGAGCCGCGCTTCGACGCGGGTCACGACACCCCGCTGCAGGTGGACCTGGGCAAGATGGAACGCGGCGGATTGAATGCCGCGTTCTTCGTCATCTACGTCGAGCAGGGCCCGCTCAATGCCAAGGGCTATGCCAAGGCGGTAGCGCAGGCCAGGCGCAAGTACGAGGACATCCACCTGCTGGTGCAGCGCTATCCGCGGCGCATCAAGCTGGCCACCACGCCGGAACAAGTCCTCGCCAACCGCAAGGCCGGCGTGCTGTCGGCGATGATCGGCATCGAGAACGGCTATTCGCTCGGCCACGACCTGAAGAACATGGACTGGGTGTTCGCCCAGGGCGCGCGCTATATCGGCCTCACCCACGTCGGCCACAACGATCTTTGCACCAGTTCGATGCCCACCGCCGAGCTGGGCGATCCGCCGCTGAGCGACGCAGGGCTGAGTGCGTTCGGCAAGCAGGTGGTGGAGCGCGCCAACCGGCTGGGCATCATGGTCGATGTCTCGCACAGTTCGGATGCCTGCGTGCGCGACGTGCTGGCGCTGTCGAAGGCGCCGGTCATCGCCTCGCATTCCGGCGCGCACGCGCTGGTGAACCATCCGCGCAACCTGCCGGACGATCTGCTGCGTGCGATCGCGGCAAAGGGCGGCGTGGTGCAGGCGGTGGCGTACAAGGGTTTCCTCAAGCTGGATCCGGGCCGCGAGCTGGCGGAGAAAGCCTTGCAGGCGCAGGTGGCCAAGCAGGCGGGCGACAAGCAGTACGACAGCGAGAAGCACGATTTCCTGCCGGCGTATGTCCAAGGCATGGCGCGCATCGACAAGGCCTTTCCCTTGCCGACGCTCGACGATTACCTGGCGCAGATCCGCCATATGGTCGACGTCGCCGGTATCGACCACGTCGGCATCGCCTCGGACTTCGACGGCGGCGGCGGCATCGACGGCTGGCGCGACGCCAGCCAGACCCGCAACGTGACCGCGGCGCTACGCAAGGCCGGTTTCAGCGATGCGGACATCGCCAAGCTGTGGGGCGGCAATCTGCTGCGCGTGTGGAAGGCAGTGGAGCAGACGGCCGATGCGCCGGCTCGCTGAAGTCCTGTCGATCGCACTGCTGCTCGCCGCCGGTGCGGCGCAGGCGCAGACGCCGAAGGACCGCTTCGATCCGCTGGTCGATGCCGTGGTGGCGCGCTATCGCCTGCCCGGCATCGCCGTCGGCGTGATCGAGAACGGCGAGGTGGTGTACCGGCATACGGCGGGCGAACTGGCGCTGGGATCCGGCCAGCCGGTCACCCCCGATGCGCTGTTCAAGATCGCCTCCAACAGCAAGGCGATGACCTCCGCCCTGCTCGCGCGCCTGGTGCAGCAGGGCAAGCTGCGCTGGGACGATCCGGTGAAACGCTGGATTCCGGCTTTCCGTATGTACGACCCATGGGTGACCGAGCATATGCAGGTCGGCGACCTGCTGACGCATCGCAGCGGGCTGGGCGAAGGCGCGGGCGATCTGATGCTGTGGCCGGAGCCGAACGGCTTCACCCGCCAGGACATCGTCGCCGCGCTGGCCTATCTGAAGCCGCGCTACAGCTTCCGTGCCGGCTATGCGTACGACAACCTGCTCTACGTGGTGGCGGGCGAAGTCGCTGCCGCCGCGGGTGGCGCGCCGTATGAAACGCTGCTGCGCCGCGAAGTGTTCGAACCGCTCGGGCTGGCACGCTGCCAGGTCGGTACCTGGCGCCGCGATGCGCTGGCGCCGGTCGCGGTGCCGCATGCAAGCCGCGGTGACGGCTTCGTACCGCTTGCGCCCACCGACCCCGTGGTGCACCCCACCACCATGGAAGCGGCCGGCGGCGTGCAGTGCAGCCTCGATGACATGCTGATCTGGGCGCGCCAATGGCTGGCGCCGACGCCACAGCAGCTGGCCTGGCTGCCGCAGGCGCAGCGCGACCCGCTGTGGACGCCGTACACGCCGATGCCGATCTCCGCGCAGCGCCGCGCCTGGGATGGCACCAAGCTGTATGCCTACGGCTATGGCTGGCGCATCGCCGATGTGGATGGCGTGCAGACCGTATCGCATACCGGCACGCTGTCGGGCATGTATTCGGCGCTGTACCTGGTGCCGGGCCGGCGCGACGGTTTCGTGGTGCTGATCAACGGCGATGCGGAAGACGCACGCACCGTGCTGGTCGAAGTGCTGCTGAAGCAGTTCACCGCGCCGGAGAAAGCACGCAGCGTCGCCGCCTATGCGGACGAACTCGCCGCGAAGGAAAGCCACCGCCACGCGTCGCGCGTGCCCGATACGTCCAGACGCCAAGCCGCCACGCGCAAGGAACTGGCCGGCCTGCTTGGCGTATGGCGCGATCCCTGGTTCGGCGAAGCGCGCCTGTGCCCGAGCGGCGACGGCGTGGCATTCGAAGCGATCAAATCCCCTCGCCTGCGCGGCCCGGTGATGCGCGTGGGCCACGGCTACCTGGTGCAGTGGGAGCACGGCGACGCCGAAGCCTGGCTGCATGCACCCACCGGCAAGTCCGGCAACCTGCAGATGAGCAAGGTCGATCCCGATGCCGATTTCAGCTACGACTTCGAAGATCTCGCGTTCAAGCGCGTACGCGGCTGCGACTAGGCGGCTGGCGCTGCTGGCCGCCGCGCTGCTGTGCGGCTGCGCCGCGCCGGCCGCGAAGCCGCCCGTCGCCACCGGCACGCTGGCGCAGGCGAACCTGGTGGATATCCGCACGCTGGCGCCGGATATCGCCGAGGACATCAAGTACGCCGGCAGCGACAACTTCGTCGGCACGCCGGTCGACGGCTACGCGGCGGCGAAGTGCTATCTGCTGCGCCCCGCGGCCGCGGCGCTGGCCAAGGTCGAACGCGACCTGCACGCCAAGCACCAGCGCCTGCTGCTGTGGGACTGCTACCGTCCGGCCCGCGCCGTCAGCCATTTCGTGCGCTGGGGCGGCGACCTGGCCGACCAGCGCACCAAGGCCGCGCACTATCCCCATCTCGACAAGCGCGTGCTGCTCGGCGACTACATCGCGCCGCGCTCGGGCCACAGCCGCGGCGCCACCATGGACCTCACCCTGATGCAATGCGATGCGCGCGACGAGCACTGCGCGCCGCTCGACATGGGCACGCCGTTCGACTACTTCGACCCGCTGGCCAATACCGACAACCCGGACGTCACGCCCGCACAGCGCGCCCATCGCGACCTGCTGCGCGAGGCGATGCGCCGCGGCGGCTTCCGCAACTACGCGTTCGAGTGGTGGCATTACACGCTCGAGCCGGAACCGGCGCCCGACACCTACTACGACCTGCCGATCCGCTGACCGGGACCCGCCATGCGCCACTTCGCGTTCCTTGCCGCGCTGCTGCTGTTTTCCGCCCGCGCCCCCGCCGCCGACGCCGACACCTCGATGCAGCCCTACACCGGCAAAGTCCCCGGCGCCTCGCTGCTGGTGCTGAAGGACGGCAAGCCGGTGCTGCGCAGGGCCTACGGCTACGCCGACCTGGAACACGGCGTGGCCGCCACGCCAGCCACCAACTACCGGCTGGCCTCGATGAGCAAGCAGTTCACCGCCGCCGCCATCCTGCTGCTGGCGGAAGACGGCAAGCTGAAACTCGGCGATTCGGTGCGCCGCTGGCTGCCTTCGCTGCCGGCGAGCGACCAGGGCATCACCATCCATCACCTGCTCTCGCATGCGTCCGGCCTGATCGATTACGAAGACCTGATGCCGCCCGGCACCACCAGGCAGCTCAACGACGGCGACGTGCTGCGCATGCTGTCGGCCGAGACGCGCGGCTATTTTGCGCCCGGCACCGGCTACCGCTACAGCAACAGCGGCTACGTGCTGCTGGGGCTGATCGTCGAACGCGCCTCCGGCCAGCGCCTGCCCGAGTTCCTGCGCCAGCGCATCTTCAAGCCGCTGCACATGGACCACACCCTGCTGCGCGAAGCGGACGGCCCGCAGCCCGCGCACCGCGCCTACGGCTACAGCCAGCAGGACGGCCGCTGGGTGCGCACCGACCAGGACCTCACCAGCGCCACCCGCGGCGACGGCGGTATCTATTCCTCCATCGACGACCTGGCGCGCTGGGACGCGGCGCTCTACGACGGCCGCCTGCTCAAGGACAGCTCGCGCGCCCTGGCCTTCGCCGCGCAGAACCAGGTCACGGGTGAAGAAGACGTCGACGCCTATGGCTACGGCTGGCGCATCCATGGCGACGTGCGCTGGCATTCCGGCGAAAGCATCGGCTTCCGCAACGTGATCGTGCGCTGGCCGAAGCAGCATCTGACGGTGATCCTGCTGAGCAACCGCAACGATCCGGAGCCGTACCGGACGGCCATGGCGATCGCCCGGCCGTACCTCGCACCCTGACGTCACCCTCCCCCCTCGTCATCCCGGCGCAGGCCGGGATCCAGTAGCGACGCGCTGGCTTGTGCGTGAAGGTCGTAAGGTTCAGCTTTTGGGCTTTCGCGACAACTAGCCGGTATCGTCACTGGATCCCGGCCTGCGCCGGGATGACGAATGTGCGGTACTTCGCTGACTGGCCGGTCGAAACTGGCCACGCTGGCGCAGCGAGGTAAGATGGCCGGGGCCATCGGACTCCGCATGGCCGACACGAAGACAAGGGATTGCTCGCATGCGCACTTCAGCCCTCCGGCTTCAGGCCTCGCTCGTACTGGGCCTCACGGTTTCTCTCTCTACAGGATGTGTTTTCGCCATGTCACTCGACGACACGCAGGGAACTGCGGCACCGGCGCCGGCTCTGACCCGCCAGGTACCGCTCCATTTCAAGCGCCATAACTTCGAGGCGTTCTGCTACGACACCATCGGCTGCAGCGTCATGTACAACGGCCGCTACCAAGTGCAGAAGGCCGCGGACGAAGCTTCGCCGCCCAAGCCCGCCGGCGATTACCGCGAAGGCTGGGGCTCGGCGGAACTGGGCATCAGCAACTTCCCGGCGCCGGCCGAAGTCCGCTGGAAATCCAAGGACGGCACGGCGCACGAGGCCAAGGTCGACATCGCGCAGATCTTCAAGGACGAGCTGATCTGGCACAACGTGCCCAAGGAAGCGATGACCGACTTCTATTCCGGCCCCGTGGCCGGCGCGCCGGACATCTACCTGGAAGTGGACGACCGCACCATCAACGTCTACACCGCGATGTTCATTCCCACCCGGCAGCCGCAGGTCCCGGGCAACAAGGACAGCGACTTCAGGAAAGACATCTTCCTGGTCTGGAGCAGGACTTACTAAAGGAGCTGCACCATGCCCAAGGAAACCCACAAGCCCGACGCGGACGGGATACTCAACGACGGCGTAGGCACTTACCCCGCCGACGCCGCCCGCCTGCAGAGCTACGACACCGCGCGCGACCAGCTGGCGAAGTTCGAGGCGCCCGTGCTGATCCATGCCAACAACCCGCACGAGCGCGTGTTCGTGGCGGCGTTCGACGGCACCGGCAACGACGTGGCGCACGATCCGGAGCACGCCACCAACGTGGCCAAGATCCATGCGCAGATCCAGGAGCGCAACCGCGGCGGCGACCGCAGCATCGTGTCCGGCTACCTGGCCGGCCCGGGCACCCAGGACAACGGCGTCACCAAGACCCTGGACGGCATGCGCGGATACACCTACGAGCGCCGCACCGAGGAGATGTACAAGCAGTTCATCGAGCAGTCCAAGCAGTGGCGGCGCGAGGACCCCGAGGCCAAGATCAGCGTGGTCAGCATCGGCTTCAGCCGCGGCGCCGAACAGGCGGCCGGCTTCACCCGGCTGGTGGAAGAGCGCGGCATCGAGGATCCGAGCGGCGCCAAGTACACGTACGAGCGCGACGGCATGATCAAGAACGCGCAGTACTCCAAGCCGCGGCTGGAAGAAGCGGGCAAGGTCGCCCAGGTCGAGGGCCTGTTCGATCCGGTCGGCACCGGCGTGCCGCAGAAGCACGACCGCCGGCCGCCGCCCTCGGTGATTTCCGGCTTCCAGATCATCGCCGCGGACGAGCGCCGCGGGCTGTTCAAGGTCGACCACATCATTCCGCCGGGCGAAAGCAAGGACGGCCGTTTCCTCGGCGTCACCGTGGCGGGCGCGCATTCGGACATCGGCGGCAGCTACCACCGCGACGGCCTGGCGGTGCGCAGCAACAACCTGATGGTCGATTACCTCAACACGGTGAGCGACAAGCCGTTCCTGCAGAAGGCGCAGGTGCCGACCGATCCGGGCATGAACGTGGTGCACCGCTCGGAACAGGGCATGCTGCTGTACCGCTTCAACCAGGTGGACCGCAACACGCCGGCCGGCTACAACACCGTGCTGGTGCCGAAGAAGGAATGGAACGGCGTCGGCACGCGCACCAGTGCGGAGCCGGTCAACGAAGAGCTCAGCAAAGCCTATCCGCGCCAGCCGGTCACGATCGGTCCGGTGCCGCAGGGGCAGGGGCAATCCGTACAGGGGCAGCAGGCGCCGACGCCGTCGTCGCCGCAGCAGCCGGTCGCGGCGCCTTCGGTCAACGACCAGTTCGAGGCGCTGACCCGCGCCGCGGCCACGCAGAACGATGCGGCTTCGCGGCAGATCGCGCAGTCGTACGCGCAATCGGGCGAAGGCCAGGCCCTGCTTGCGCAAGGCCAGCAGGCCAACCGGCAGCTGCAGGCGCAGCAGCAACAGCAGCAGGCCACGCCCGCGCCGACGCAGCAGCAGCCGCCGAACCCGCAGCAGCAACAGCAGGGGCCCACGCTCCGGCAATGAACGCGAGTAGACGCGCATGACCCAGGACGACATCAAGGCCATGGCGGTGAAGCTGTCGATGCTGGTCGACAGCTTCGAAACCCGCGGCGACAAGGTGGTGCAGCAGAACGCGCAGGCGGCGGAGACCATCCGCATGGCGGCGCAGAGCGTCAGCCAGGTGGCGCAGCAGGTGTCGGCCAGCGCGGTGGAGGAATTCCGCCAGGCGGCCGGCGCCACGCTCAGCCACGGCCTGCGCGAGCCGTTCGCGCAGGCGGAGAAGCATCTGGAAAGCGCCATGCTGGACGTGCGCAACGCCGCAGCGGACCTGCAGCAGCGCATCAGCAGCGCCGGCCGGGTGCATACGGCGACGGCGTGGAAGGCCTTCATCGCCTGCGCCGTCGGCGGGCTGCTGGTGATCGGCGCGGCGGCTTATACGGTGATGCACGCGCATACCGAGCTGTCGAATGCGGCGTGGACGTCGCAGATCAATGCGGCGATCGCGGCGGGGAATCTGGCGCCGTGCGCGGAGGGCGGGATTTGCGCGCGGGTGGATGGGAAGCGGTGGGTGCGGCTGGATCCGCCGCAGGATCCCCGCCACTAAGCCATCAACGACGGCGTAGGTTGGGGTGAGCCAAAGGCGAACCCCAACGGACCTTGCACGGTCGCCGGCACGTTGGGGTTCGCTGCGCTCACCCCAACCTACGCCATGTGCGTCAGTCCTTGTGCACGGCCACGCACTTGTCGCCATCGCACTCGATATGCACCGGCTCGGCGCCCGGGCAATTCGCTTCCAGCAGCGAGCGTGCGCCATCGGCCATCACCACGTGCAGCGCACGGTCGCACTGCCTGGCGGCGGCCACGTTCTGCGCGGCATTGAAGGTGGCCGGCGCGATGCGGCGATCCAGGCTGGCCAGGTCGCCGGCGGCGGCCGGCACCGAGGCGGCGGCGCTGCCGCTGCCCATGGTGGCGGGTGCGCTACCGGCCATCGCGGCCGCGTCGTAGTGCTTGTTGTACGAGGTCACGCTCAGGTGATCCGGATAGTGGTGCGCGGCGCCGTTGGTGAAGTCCACCACGATGCCGATCAGGCCGCCGAACAGAAGGTTGCCCCACACCATGCCGCGGGTGCTGGCGTGGTAGGTCTGCTGGCCGATCTGGGCGCCGTCCTTCTGGCAGCTCACGTCCAGCGCGCCGTCGGAGCGGCGCACGCGGGCGGTGCCCGGCGTGGTGACGCTGACGGTGCCGCGGTCGTTGCTGAGCGTGCACTGGGCGGCGATGCTGCTCTGGTCGGACGCCTTGGTGTCGACGCTGACGTTCTGGTACTTGCCGCCGACGATCGTCGCGCACGACGACAGCAGCAGCGCGCATGCGGCGACGCATGCGGTCCTGGCGATGAGTTTCATGTTTTCCCCTGTTGCTTTGCTGCGGCCCGCGCGCTCCCCCGGAAGCCACCATGGCGTCCGCGTCGCGGGGGTATTACCGGAAGAGGTTCTGCGGCATCGGGCCCCGGTTCCCTGGGAGCGTGCCTGGACGGCACGCGGCGCAATGGCGACCGCCCTTCCCTGCGATCGCCGTCACATTCTGGCAGATTTTGTGACGCGGTTCTTACGCCGGGCTTGCGCTAGGGCGTCGGCGCCAGCAGCGACGAGGGCATGGCCAGCACGTTCGCCGTATAGCTCTCCACCACCAGGCTGAAGGGCTGGTTGTCGCCGCTCACCAGCACCGCGCGGTGCTGCAGCACGTGGGCGGGGATGTCCAGCGGATGGCGGGTGGCCGGCGGCAGCGGCGCGCCGGCGTCCCAGCCGGCCGGCAGCGGCGACCACAGGAGCTCCGCGGCCAGGGTCTGGCGGCGGAAGCGCAGCGGCTGCACCACCTTGCCGAACGGGGTGTCGCTCTCGTCCAGCTCGCGGTTCATCGCCTCGCTCAGGCGCGACGGCACGTACCAGTTGTCGGCTTCCGACAGCACCAGGCCGCCGCAGACCAGCTGCACCTGGCGGTAGCGCACCGGTTCTTCGGCGCCGATGCCCAGCTGCTCGCGGGCGCCGTCCGGCAGCGGCTTGTCCGCGCCCTTCACCACGCGCGCCACCACCTTGGCGTCGTGGGCCAGATGATGCGTGCCGCACCAGCGCTCCAGGGTGAGTGTGGCGCTGGGGTGGCTGAGCAGGTCGGCGTTGAGCGACTGCAGCATCGCCATCGCCTTCATGCGGCTGTACGGGTCGTCGACCCAGCGCGTTTGCGCCGGCTCGCGCGCGGTGGCGGTGAGCGAATACAGCAGCGGCAAGGCGACGATGCCGGCGCGCGTGATCGAAAGACTGAGCTGGCGTTTCCTGTGCATGTCCATCGCCGCCTTACAGGCCCTTAGCCGCCTGCGCCACGGCGCGGAACAGCGCGCGGCCCTTGTTCATGGTCTCCTCCCACTCGGCGGTGGGGTCGGAGTCGTAGACGATGCCGGCGCCGGCCTGCACGTGCAGGCGGCCGTCCTGGATCACCGCGGTGCGGATGGCGATGGCGGTGTCCGCGTCGCCCCACCAGCCGATCCAGCCGATCGCGCCGGCGTAGATGTTGCGCTTGTAGGGTTCCAGCTCCTGGATGATCTCCAGCGCGCGGATCTTCGGCGCGCCGCTGAGCGTGCCGGCCGGAAAGGTGGCCTTGAGCACGTCCATGTAGCCGACATCCGGGCGCACCTGGCCCTGCACCTGCGACACGATGTGCATCACGTGCGAGTAGCGCTCGACCACGAAGGACTCGCTCACCTCCACGCTGCCGGTCTCGCTGATGCGGCCGATGTCGTTGCGGCCCAGGTCGATCAGCATCACGTGCTCGGCGCGCTCCTTGGGGTCGGCCAGCAGTTCCGCTTCCAGCGCCTGGTCTTCCTCCTCGGTGGCGCCGCGCTTGCGCGTGCCGGCCAGCGGGCGCACCACCACCTTGCCGTCCTTCAGGCGCGCCAGGATCTCCGGCGAGGAGCCGACGATCTGCGTGCCGCCCAGATCGACGAAGTACATGTAGGGCGACGGGTTCAAGGCGCGCAGCGCGCGGTACACGTCCACCGGGCGCGCGTTGAAGCCGACGCTCAGGCGCTGCGAAGGCACCACCTGGAAGATGTCGCCGGCGCGGATGTATTCCTTCGCGCGCTCGACCATCGCCTCGAATTCCTCCTTGGTGAAGGAGGATTTGAAATCGCCCTCGTCCAGCGCCACCGACTGGGTGAGCTGCGGGTACGAGGCGCCGCCCTGGCGCAGGCGGTGCACCAGCGCGTCGAGCCGGCGCTGCGCCTCGGCGTAGGCGTGCGGCCTGGCGGGGTCGGCATGCACGATCAGGTACAGGCGGCCCTTGAGGTTGTCGAAGACGGCGACTTCCTCGGCCAGCATCAGCAGCACGTCGGGCGTGCCCAGTTCGTCGGCGCGGTCCCAGCGCGCCAGGCGCGGCTCGATATAGCCGATGGTCTCGAAGCCGAAATAGCCGACCAGGCCGCCGCTGAAAGCCGGCAGCTGCGGCAGGCGCGGCACGTCGTACTGCAGGCGCAGTTTTTCGATCTCGGCCAGCGGGTCGTCCAGGTGGCGGCGCTCGGTGACTTCGCCGCTGTCTTCCACTTCCAGCTCGTGGCCGCGCAGGCGGTACACGCGCCGGGCCGGCAGGCCGATGATCGAATAGCGTCCCCAGGTGGCGCCGCCCTCGACCGATTCGAACAGGAAGGTGTACGGGCCGTCGGCCAGTTTCAGGTACACCGACAGCGGCGTGTCGAGGTCGGAAAACACCTCGCGCACCAGCGGGATGCGCGTGTGGCCTTGGGCGGCCAGCGCGTCGAATTGCTCGCGGCCGATCTTCTCTGGTGAGCTCACGTCGTGGGAATCCGGGAAGCCATGCGGGGAACACTCAAGGCGGCCATTGTAGGCATAACCGCGGCGGCGGCGGCGCTCGTGCTTGTCCGCTCCGGGCGCCGCGCCTACCCTTGGGCGGATGGGCGCGGCACCCGCGCCTCCCGGTGGGAACCGATATGGATCAGTACTGCCTCGTGCTCACCGGCCGCCTGCTGCCCGGCCACGACCCGGACAGCGCGCACGCCCGCATGGCCGAAGCGTTCGGCATGCAGGACGCGGATTTCCGCAAGCGCGTGTTCGGGCGCGCGCCGCTGCTGATCCGCCGCGGGCTGGAGCTGTCCGCCGCCCAGGCCCAGGCCGCGCAGCTGGAAGACATGGGCGTGGAAGCGCGGCCGGAACCCGACGACGCGCCGCTGGTATGGCTGCTGCGCGCCGGCCAGGTACGCGGCCCGCTGCCGGAATCCGCGCTGGCGCGCTATGCCGAAGGCGGCGACCAGTGGTGCCATGACGGCGGGCAGCAGTGGTTCCCGTGGTCGCCCGCCGGCGCGGGCGAGCCGTTGCCGCCGCCACTGCCCACCGACGCAACGCACGCCATGCCGCCGCCGATCCCGGCCGCCGCCGCGCCTCGCCGGAGCTGGCGCGTCCCCGGCTGGGCCATCGCCGTGCTGGTGATCGCCGGCGCCGGACTGGCGCTGTGGCTGTACAAGCCCGCGCCGGCCAGCGCGCCCGAAGCCGCGCAGCGCTATGTGCCGCGGCCGCTGCAGCCGCTGGAATTCGAGGACGACGACGCTGGCGACGACGCCTCCGTCACCAGCGCCAACGCCGGCCAGTGCGCCGCCGCCGCACCCTCGGCACGCAGCGATGAGGACCGCTTCCTGCTCACCGGCGGCCAGCGCCTGCTCACCGGCCGCGCGCAGCGCAAGGGCGATACCTATGTCGCCGAGGCCGCCGCGAGCTTCGACCGCGCCTGCCATCCGTCGAGCCTGCAGCTGTACGTGTTCCGCAGCGGCGTATTCATCGGCACCGCGCTGGAGAATGCGGCAGGCGCGGCCAGCGAGAAGCTGGCGGATTTCAAGCTGGATGACGACCAGCACCTGAGCGTGACGCTGGTGCCGTGCAAAGGGGAGACCTGCGGCGCACCGGCCGTGCAGCAAGTGCAGGTGCTGCACAGCGCGGGCGGATGGATGGTGAGGCGCTAGCCCCGGTAGCGTGACGTAGGTTGGGGTGAGCCGAAGGCGAACCCCAACATCGCACCGTCCAAACGCACCGCATTGTTGGGGTTCGCCTCCGGCTCACCCCAACCTACGTTACAGGCGCTGGCGCGGCATGCCTTGCAGGCTGAGGGTGAAGGCCACGCCGCTGCCATCCTCCAGGTTCCGCGCCGACGCCACCCCATGGTGCCGCTCGGCTACCAGCCGCACCACGTACAACCCCAGCCCAAGATGCGGCACGTCGCCCGGCGTGGCCTTGTCGCGCAGGCTCACCAGGGAATCGAACAAGCGTCCCTGCATCGCCGCCGGCAAAGGCTCGCCCTGGTTGGCCAGCTCGATCTCGGCGCCGTCGCCGGCCGCACGCAGGCTCAGCCGCATCCAGCCGCCATCGGGGGTGAACGAGAGCGCGTTGTCGAACAGCTTGTCCAGCGCCTGGGCGATCAGCTCGGGCGCGCAGTGCAGGCGCAGCGGACCATCCTGCAGCACGCAATCCAAGCGGCGCGTGCCGGCCAGCGGGCGGTAGGCGTCGGCGCAGCCGCGCACCACTTCGGCCAGGTCCACGTCTTCCGGTTCCGCCGCGGCGATGGCGCGCTCCATCCGGCTGGCTTCGCTCATGGCGCGCACCAGGGTGCCCAGGCGCGCCACGCCGTCGCGGGCGCGGGCCAGGTAGGGCGCGGCTTCGGGCGGGAGGGCGTTGCGGTCGGTGAGCGAGTGTTCGAGGTTGTCCAGCGAGGACTTCACGATCGCCAGCGGCGTATTCAGTTCATGCGACAGCTTGGACGCCAGCGTGCGCAGGTAGTCGGTATAGCCGCCGACCACTTCGAACAGGCGCTCGAAGCTGCGCGCCAGGTCGCCGATCTCGTCCTGCGCGTCGGTCATCGGGAAGCGCGCCAGCATCTGGCCGTCCAGACGTCCATCGTTGGCCTGCGCGCGCTCGGCGGCGTTGCGCAGGCGCGACAGCCGCAGGCTCAGGCGCGTGGCGAAGGCCAGCAGGATGCCGCCGGCCACCAGCAGCACGCCGAAACTCGTGGCCAGCAGGCCGAGCAGGGCGCGGTTCGCCAGCAGCGGCACGGCGCGGCTGGACTGTTCCAGCAGCAGCACGCCCTGCACCTTGCCGCCCTGCTCCACCGGCACCGCCGCGGCCAGCACCACACTGCCGCGCGCCTCGCCCTGGCGCCACAGCGTGGACGGCGCGCCGCCGGCGGCGGCGTTCACTTCGCGCACGTCCAGGCGCGGGGCGTCGTCGGTCCAGGGCTCGGCGTCTTCCAGTTGATTGGCCAGCAGCGAGCGGTACACCAGCGAGGCGAACCAGCCCGGCTGCTCGCCGGCCGGCACCGCCGTGCTGCCCAGGCGCCCGCTGCGCGCCAGCAGCCAGCCCTGCGGCGCCAGCACGCGGGCGCGCACGTTCCCGGGCGCGAGCTGGGCCAGTTCGTGCGAAAGCTCGGCGGAATAGCCCAGCAGCGGGCGCACGTCGGCCGCCTGCGGATCGCTGTCCGGCGCCGCGGCGTCGTAGATGCCCACGCCCAGGCCGTCCAGGCCCAGCGCGCGCGGCAGGCGCAGTTCCACGCGGTAGCCGCTGCCGTCTTCCTGCCACTGCGCGGCGATCCACTCCGGGAAGCGTTCCACCGCCGGATCCAGCGGCCGCGCCGTAGCCGGCCCCGGCGCGGCGCTGGCGATCAGATAGCGGCGCAGCTGGCCGCCCTTGCGCAGGCCCAGGATCAGGTGATCCGCCGCCAGCGCATTGGCGTCGGCCGCGTCGGCGCGGGTGCGGTGCGTGCTGCGCACGTCCACATAGAGGTACAGCCAGTCGCGGTCCTCGGCGAGCAGCAGCTTGCCGCGCTTGTCCAGCGACTGGCTCCACGGCGTGAGCGGCGCCCAGTCGTCGCCATAGCCATCGACGGTGATGGGATTGACCGCCTGCTGCACGTACCACCCGTTGCCCCCCGGCGGCAGCGGCGCATGCGTCACCACCAGGCTGCGCGCCACCGCGCGCGCCGACGCCACCAGCGCCTGCGCCTGGCCTTCGCGCAGCAGGGTTTCCATCTGGCGCACATACAGCCAGCCCGCCACGGGCAGGGCCAGGGTGCACAGGGCGACGAGCAGGAGCTTGCGGCGGAGGGTCATCTGGAAGCCGGGAATAGGGAATGGGGAATAGGGAATAGGAAAAGCGGGGTGCGACAGGCTTGCAGGGTGCTGCTTTCCTATTCCCTATTCCCCATTCCCGATCACCTCACGGACGCCAGCGATAGCCGACGCCGTGCACGGTCTCGATCGCATCGAACTCCGGCGCCACCGCGATGAACTTCTTGCGGATGCGCTTGATGTGCGAGGTGATGGTGGCGTCGTCCACTACAAGCTCGGCCTCGCGCATCAGCTGGTCGCGGTTCTTCACGTGGCCGGGGAAGCGCACCAGGGTGTGCACCATCCAGAACTCGGTGACGGTGAGCGGGATCTCTTCGTTGTTCCAGGTGATGCGCATGCGCTCGGATTCGAGCTTGAGCGGGCCGTGCTCGATCACCGTCTCGCTCGACGCCGGCGCCTTCATCGACTCGATGCGGCGGAACAGCGCCGCGATGCGCGCGGCCAGCTGGTGCAGGCTGGTGTCCTTGCTCAGGTAATCGTCGGCGCCCAGGCGCAGGCCGGAGATCACGTCGAAATCGGAATCGCGCGCGGTGAGGAAGATGATCGGCAGCGTCGGCGATTTCGCGCGCAGCTCGCGGCACAGGTCGAAGCCGCCTTCCGGTTCGTCGCCCAGGCCGATGTCGATGATCACCAGCTCCGGCAGGCGCATGGCGAAGGCGGTCGAGGCCTCCTGGCGCGAGCCGTAGCCGCGCGTGTCGTAGCCGAAGCGGTTGAGCGCCTCGACGTAGTTGGCGCGGATCAACGGTTCGTCTTCGACGATGGCAATGCTGCGGCCCATGGAGCGTTCCCTCTCGGTGCGGATGGCGCGCAGGGTGCTATGCCGACTCGCGCGGCGCAAGGCGGAGGCTGGCGCTGCCCGCGTTTTGCCAGACGCCATCGCGCCTTCGCCCGCACCGTGCCGGGCCGCGCGCCCGCCGCCGGCGCCTCATAGGCAGCACTTCGACGCACCCCGGATGCCGCCATGAACAAGCCCGAACCCACCGACCCCAATGCCGAACTGCGCGGCTTCGAACCCCTGCGCGTGGTGCTGGCCCTGGGCGCCCTGCTGCTGGGCCTGGTGATGAGCATCCACTGACCCCGACTCTGTAGTGAGCTGCCGTGGAAGGCATGGGCGGCCGGTGCGCAGGGAGGCGTACCGGGCCGCCGGGGCAAGGAGCCCGCCGCGATACCGTCAACCGAGTGCCCCTTCCCGTCCTCCTCCGGACGGTGAGTTCCGCCCCGCTCCCTCGCGGGGCTTTTTTCTTGCGGCGGAAATATTTTCGTCCTGCAAGGAACCATCCGGGGAATGCCCTGTCAGAACTTGCGGTGGCGCCCGAGTCCATTGCCGTGGAACCCGCAGGAGCGTAGGGCGCAACCAGCGTGGTCTCCTCTGGCGTCGTTCCGACGTCTTATCCCGGCGCTTCCCCGCGCCGGGATTTTTATTGCCCGCGGTTCAGGCTCAGGCGCCCAGCTGGGCGTGCATGGCCTTGATCACCGCCTGGTAATCCGGCGCATTGAAGATGGCCGAGCCCGCCACGAAGGTGTCCGCGCCGGCGGCGCCGATCGCGCCGATATTGTCGGCGGTGACGCCGCCGTCCACTTCCAGGCGGATCGCGCGGCCGCTCTCGTCGATGCGGCGGCGCACTTCGCGCAGCTTGTCCAGCGCATGCGGGATGAACTTCTGGCCGCCGAAGCCGGGATTGACCGACATGATCAGCACCAGGTCGAGCTTGTCCAGCACGTGGTCCAGCCAGTTCAGCGGCGTGGCCGGGTTGAACACCAGGCCGGCCTGGCAGCCGGAATCCTTGATCAGGCCGATGGTGCGGTCGACGTGCTCGCTGGCTTCCGGATGGAAGCTGATCACGCTGGCGCCCGCCTTGGCGAAGTCCGGCACGATGCGGTCCACCGGCTTGACCATCAGGTGCACGTCGATCGGCGCGGTGACGCCATAGTCGCGCAGCGCCTTGAGCACCATCGGGCCGATGGTCAGGTTGGGCACGTAATGGTTGTCCATCACGTCGAAGTGCACCCAGTCCGCGCCGGCGGCCAGCGCCTTGGCGGTGTCCTCGCCCAGGCGGGCGAAGTCGGCGGAGAGGATCGAGGGGGCGATGACGTTGGGCTGTTTCATGGGGGCCGGGAATAGGGAGTCGGGAATAGAGAATAGGAAGAGCCTAACACCCGACCTGCTTGCAGCTCGCCGGAATAGCGGATGTCACCCAGGAATCCAGGTAAGGCATGGAGGCGAGCTCCTCCTATTCCCTATTCCCCATTCCCTCACTTAAACCCGCGCTCGGCCTTGATCCGCTCGTACGCCGCGTTGATCTCGCTGGCGCGCGCTTCGGCCCGCTTGCGCATGTCCTCGGGCAGGTCGCCCAGGCGGTCGGGGTGGTGTTCGGAAATCAGCTTGCGGTAGGCGCGCTTCACGGCGCGGTCGTCGACGTCGCGGCCGATGCCCAGCACGGTGTAGGGATCCGGGCCGCTGGTATTGCGCTGCGGCGGCGCGTAGCCGTTGCCGTTGCCATAGGCCTGGCCGCGGTAGTTGGCGCCAGCGTTCCAGGCATAGCCCTTCATCGCCATCAGCGCCATCAGCTCCATGTCGCTGACCCTCAGGGCGAAGGCGAGCTGGCGCAGGATGGCCATTTTCTCCGGGGGCGGATTGCCCTCGGCCAGCACGGTGTCGATCACCACGTCCAGCACCGGGAAGGCATGGTCGCGGCGCACGCCCACCCACTGGCGCAGCTCGTCGATGGCCGGGGTCACGTCGAACTCCGGCGCCTTGCCGGCGTTGAAGGCGGCCACTGCCTGCTGGCGCTGCTCGGCCGGCAGGCCCATGCGCGACATCAGGCGCTCGGCGACGGCGATCTCCGCTTCCGACACCCGGCCATCCGACTTGGCCACCGCGCCCAGCAGGGCGAACAGCGGGCCGATATAGCCGCCCTCGGACGGGGTACGGCGGCGCCGGGTCTGGCGCATGCTGTCGATGACGAAGCCGACCACGCCGCCGGCGATCATGGTCGACAGGCTGTGGCCGAAGACCAGGCCCAGGAAGGCCAGCACCAGGGTCCAGGACATGCTCATGGCTGCGCCTTCACCGGCGCCTGCTGGCTGTACCAGCGGGCCAGTTCGTCCAGGTCCGCCTCGCTCACCGGGCCGATCGCCGCCTGCATGATCGGCGCCTTGCGGCGGCCGTCGCGGTACTGGCGCAGGGCCTCGCGCAGGTACTCGGCCTTCTGCGCGGCCAGGTGCGGCGCGCCGGGAATCTGCGCGATGCCGGTTTCGCCATGGCAGGCCGCGCACAGGCCCAGCCGCGCCGGCTTCGGCGGCGTGGCGGCAACGGCAGGAAGGCTGGCGGCGAGAACGAGTACCGCAGTCAGGGCGAGGCGCATCGGCGACACAGGTGAGGGGCTAAAGACTCCCATACTAGCAGCCCCGCCACGGCGATCCGCGGTCCACCCGCCGCTACAATAGCGGGCTTGCCCGCCCCGACCGCCCAGGAGTCCGCCGTGCCCACCACCCTGCTGCAATCCGATCTGCCCGGCCTGGAACTGCTCCACCGCGGCAAGGTGCGCGACGTCTACGCGCTGCCCGGCAACCGCCTGCTGATCGTGGCCAGCGACCGCCTGTCCGCCTTCGACGTGGTGCTGCCCGACCCGATTCCCGGCAAGGGCGAGATGCTCACCCAGATCTCCAACTTCTGGTTTGCCAAGACCGAACACCTGGTGCCGAACCACCTGCTGCACACGCCGCTGAGCGAGGTGCTTCCCGCCGGCACCGACCTGGCCTTGTACGAGAAGCGCGCCGTGGTCACCCGCCGCCTGAAGCCGGTGCCGGTGGAGGCGATCGCGCGCGGCTATCTGATCGGCTCGGGCTGGAAGGACTACCAGGCCACCGGCGCGGTCTGCGGCATCGCGCTGCCGGCGGGCCTGAAGCAGGCGCAGCAGCTGCCGGAACCGATCTTCACCCCGTCGACCAAGGCCGCCGTTGGCGACCACGACGAGAACGTCAGCTTCGACGCGGTGGTCGCCGCGGTGGGCGCGGAGCTCGCCGAACAGGTGCGCGAGGCCACCCTCGCCATCTACAAGTGGGCCGCCGCCTATGCCGCCGGGCGCGGCATCATCCTGGCCGACACCAAGCTGGAATTCGGCACCGACGAAGACGGCAAGCTCTACGTGATGGACGAGATGCTCACGCCCGACTCCTCGCGCTACTGGCCGGCCGACGAATACCAGGTGGGCATCAGCCCGCCCAGCTACGACAAGCAGTTCGTGCGCGACTACCTGGAAACGCTGGACTGGAACAAGACCGCGCCCGGCCCGCGCGTGCCGGCCGAGGTGATCGGCCGCACCGAAGCCAAGTACGCCGAGGCGCTGCGCCGCCTGGCCGATATCGAGCTGGGCTGAGCGCCGCCATGCGCACCGCGGAACCGCGCACCGGCCTGGGTCCCTGGCTGGACAGCTACGCCGGCGACCATCGCCACCCCGTCAACCAGCGGCTGCACGAGGTGTGCGTGCCGCTGATCCTGTGGAGCGCCATCGCGCTGATGTGGACCATCCCGGTGCCGGCCCTGCTCGGCCGCCCGGGTTTCTGGTCCGTCGCCGCGCAGGTGCTGGCCTTTGCCTGGTACTGGAAGCATTCGCGGCGCATGGGCGGCGCCATGTTCGTGGTGTTCGTGCTGCTGGACCTGCCCACCGCATGGATCCACGCGCAGTGCGGCGCCAGCGTGCTGCGCTGGAGCGCGGTGGCGGTGTTCGCGGTGGCCTGGGTCGGCCAGTTCGTCGGCCATGCGATCGAAGGCCGCCGCCCCAGCTTCCTCACCGACCTCTCCTACCTGCTGGTCGGTCCCGCCTGGCTGCTGGACAAGCTGATGCGCCGCCTGGGCCTGGGCGGGGAGCAGGCATGAACACCTTCCTGGTGCTGCTCAGCAGCCTGCTGTGGTGGGTGCTCTACAGCAGCATCGGCGCGCTGTTCCTGGCGATCATCGCGTGGGCGGTGCTGCGCTGGATCGAACGCAGCCCGGTGGTGTTCAACCGCACCTACCTGGCCTGCCTGCTGTGGATGCTGCTGGACGTGATCGTCGGCGGCGCCGTGCTGATGAAGCACGGCGCGCAGGTCGACCCATTGGCCCTGCTGCGCACCGCCGGCTGGCGCGCCGCCATCGTGCTGAACATGCTGATCGGCGCCGTGCTGCTGCGGCGGCTGGTGCCGCGCATCGACGCGCGGCGCATCAAGCCGACCAGCGCCTGCCTGGCGGTGGCGGTGATCATGCTGGTGGTGTTCGGCGCGGTGACCAGCCTCGTCGGTTGAACACTCTCTCGGCTGATCAGGCTCGACTGATCAGCGCGCGCCGGCCTGCTCGTTGGCCTTGCGCACCGCGTCGACGAAGCTGCCGAACGGGATATCGGTAATGCCGACCAGGCCGACGTGCGAGTTCTCGCCGTCCAGCGTGCGGCCGCTTACCGGCTGGTCGCTGTACTCGAACCAGTGCGCGCCGACCACGTTCGGGTCCTGCGCCGCGGCCTGCACGTAGCGCGCATACGCCTCGCCGCGCTGCGCCTCGTTCCACACCGGCACCACGCCGCGGCCGAACGGTCCGCGGTCGTCGGAGCCGAAATGGAATTCGGTGAGCATCACGGGCTTGCCGAGCTTGGCGATGGCCGCCATGTCGACGCCGTGCTGCGGCACGTCGGTGTAGGCGTTGAAGCTGAGCACGTCGCAGTAGTGCGCACAGGCAGCGACGGCTTCCGGCGTGTTCACCGCGAAGCGGCCGCCGAGGAACAGGTGGTGCGCATCGTGCCTGTGCAGCGCTTCGCTCACCACGCGGAAATATTGCTCGGCGTATTGCCGCAGCCAGGCGCTGTAGTCGGCGGCGACCGCCGGATGCGCTTCGCTGGGCAGCGGCGCGTTGTAGCCCGTGGCGTCGAGCGCATCCCATGAAGGCAATGCGATGCCCCACGCCGCCGCCAGCTTCGCCGGTTCGCCGTACTTGCGCTTGAGCGCCGCGATAAAGGCCTGCTTCGCATCGCTGCGCGCCTCCCCGCGCAGCGTGCCCAGCGCAAGGCCCCAGCGCCCTTGCGGCCCCTGGCCGGCCCACGGCAGTTCGTTGTCGGCGAAATAACCCAGCAGCCAGGGATCGCCGGCCACGCCCTTGCTGGCCTTCACCGCCGCTGCTTCCGCCGCCTGCGCGAAGCGCGGGTCGAACGGATCCGGCATGCGGCCCCAATAGTCGTAGCCGCTGGAGACATTGCCGAATACGCCGGCCACTTCGATCGAACGCGTATAGGCCAGGCGATTCGTGCGCTCGCCCGCCAGCGCCTCGTCGCTCCAGTTGCCCAGCGTGTTGAAGCCCCAGGCGTGCAGGCGCGCCAGCGTGCGCTGGCGCCAGGCCCGCGGCCAGTCCGCGCCGTCGAGGCGATACAGGTTGGCTGCGTAGAAATCGAACCAGCGCCCGTGGTTGTAGCCGATGCCTGCGGCGGCCTGCGCATCGGGCGAGCGGTTGTCGCCGCTGCCGTAGAAGGCATGCCAAGCGCCGCTGTCGGGCGGCAGGCCGGTGAACATCCACTCGCGGCCCTGCACGTAGCTGCGCTGCTCCGTGGTCACCGCATTGACGCCGAGCGAGAAGAACGCATGGCCATCCGGCGTCACCAGCGACCAGCGGCCGTCGCGGCGCTCGGTGTGGAACCAGCCGTTGGCTTTGAACGCAGGCAGGTCGGTGCGGCCGCCGTAGGGATCGCGCTTCGCCGGCGACGGCGCCGCAACGGACTTGGCCTGCGCGGCGCGCAGCGCGGCATCGCTGTCGATCTTCTCCGGCCATTGGCCGCGCGTGTACTGGCCGTAGGCGTCGACGATGGCGGTGTAGGCATCGCGCAGCGCCGTATCGCCGGCCACTGTCTCCAGCTTGCCGAACAGCAACGTCTGCGCGGCTTGCGGCGCAGGCATGCTCAGGCGCACTGCAGCGACCTTGTGCAGATCGAGCTGCCCTTCGACCACGGTGGCGACCAGCACGCGCTGGCCCTTGCGCTCGTACGGCATCGGCGGCCCCGCCTGCATGCCCTGCGCGCGTGGCGAGACGGCATGCAGCGGCACCACCACGGTCTGCGGAGGACCGGCAGGAATACCAACCGTGGCGTGCAGCGCCTGATCCTTGCCGGCGCCATCGATATCGATGCGCAACGTTACCGCCCAGGCCATGCCGCTCTGCACGCGCAGGTGCAGTTCGCCCTGGGCGCTCCAGTCCCAGCTGCCTTGAGCGGGTGCGAGCGTGAGATGCGGAGCGGCAGCGGGCTGAAACACGAAGGGCTGCAGCACCGCGGCGCCATCGCGCACTTCATGGGCGCCACGCTGTACCTGTTCGAGCGCGGCCTTGGCGGAGGGCTGGCCGAGATCGACCACCTGCCCGGCCACGGCGGACCCGCCGCACAGGGATGCCAGCATCAAGCAGCCGAATGTATGCCATCGCTTCACGTGCCACTCCTCCACCCCGACTGGAGCGCCGTAGGTTGGGGTGAACGCAGTGAACCCCAACAACACGGCACCCGGCAGCGCTTGTTGGGGTTCGCTGCGCTCACCCCAACCTACGGCGTCACGCCGGACCTTGCCGCCGCTGCCACGCACGCCACACCAGATAAACCGGCACGCCGACCAGCACCAGCAGCAGGCTCATGCCGGCGTCTCCCGGCGAATCGAACACCGTCGCCGCGATCACACCCAGCACCGTCAGCACGAACAGGAACGGCAGCACCGGATAGAACGGCACCCGGTACGGCGCCGGCTCCGCCGCGAAGCGGCGGCGATACCAGAACAGCGTGGCAATGCCGAAGGCATGGAACAGCCACTCGCCCACCGTGGTGTAGTTGAGCAGCTGGCCGAAGCTGCCGGACAGCACCAGCACAATGGCCCAGCCGCCGAGCACCGCCAACGCCACCTGCGGCGCGCGCGACCGCGCGTCGATGCGGCCCACCGCGCGGAAGAACATGCCGTCCGCGCCCATGGTCTGCAGCACGCGCGCGCCGCCGGCAATGGCGATGCTGCAATAGCCGAAGGTGGAACAGGCGATGCCGATCGCCATCACCCGCGCGCCGGCTTCGCCGAACAGCTTGTGCATCAGGTCCGCAGCCGGCGCATGGCTGGCGGCCAGGCCCGCATGGCCGAGCCCGGCCAGATAAGCGAAGTTGACCAGCAGATAGCACAGCACCACCGCCGCCAGCCCCAGGCCCAGTGCGCGCGGCAGCGTGCGCTGCGGTTCGCGCACTTCGCCGGCCAGGTCGTTGAGGTAGTGGAAGCCGCCGTAGGTGAACAGCACCGGCAACAAGGCGCCGAGGAAATCCCATGGCCGCGCCTGGTGCACCGGATCCGGCGCCAGCGCCATGCCCAGATGCCCGCGCGCCAGCACCAGCGCCGCCGCCACCAGCATGGCGATGGCGGCCAGCTTCAGCACGGTGAACAGGTTGAGCATGCGCGAGCCGGCACGGATGCCGAAGAAATTCACGCCGACGATGAACAGGATCGCCGCCGCCGCCACCGGCTTCACCCACGGCAGCGGCAGGCCGACCGCGGCGCAGAAGTAATCGGCGAAGGTGGTCGCCACCGCCGCCACGCTGCCGGGATAGTTGATCAGCGCCATGGTCCAGCCGAACAGGAACGCCGGCAGCTGGCCGAAGGCCTCGCGCAGATAGATGTAGATGCCGCCCGCCTGCGGCCTCCGCGCGCCCAGCTCGGCGTAGCACAGCACGCCGGCCAGGGTCAGCGCGCCGCCGATCGCCCACAGCAGCAGCAGTTCCGCGCCGGAAGAGGTGCGCTCGGCCACGGTGGAGGTGCTGCGGAAGATGCCGCCGCCGATCACGCCGCCGATCACGATGGCGGCGGCGTCCCAGGTGCCGAGGCGGCGGAGGTACGAAGGTGAGGTATCGGTCATAAGCGTCGACGATAACCCGGGACGCCCCCGCATGACTGATGACCTATGCCCTATGCGCGGCAGCATGGAGACGGGCAGGCCGCCCTGCCCGTCTCCGCGCGCGGCTCAGTCCTCGTTGCGCAGCAGCGCCAGCACGGCCTTGGCCGCATCCACCGACGAGGCCGGGTTCTGTCCCGTCACCAGGTTGCCGTCGGTGACGGCGTAGGGGTGGAAGTCGGCCTTCTTCGAATACTCCGCGCCGTGCGCCTTGAGCATGTCCTCGACCAGGAACGGCACCACGTCGGTGAGCCCGACCGCGGCTTCCTCGCCGTTGGTGAAGCCGGTGACGCGCTTGCCGCACACCAGCGGCTCGCCCTTGAAACGGGTGTGGCGGAACACCGCCGGCCCGTGGCACACCGCGCCCACCGGCTTGCCGGCGGCGTAGGTGCGCTCGATCAGCGCGGCGGAGCCGGCATCCTCCGCCAGGTCCCACAGCGGGCCGTGCCCGCCGGGATAGAACACGGCGTCGTACTGCGCCTTGGCCGCCTCGGCCAGCGGCTGGGTATGGGCCAGCGCCTCCACCGCCTTGGCATCGGCGCGGAAGCGGCGGGTGGCCTCGGTCTGCGCGTCGGGCTCGTCGCTCTTGGGATCGAGCGGCGGCTGGCCACCCTTGGGCGAGGCGAGCACGATCTGCGCGCCGGCGTCCTTGAACACGTAGTACGGCGCGGCGAATTCTTCCAGCCAGAAGCCGGTCTTGCGGCCGGTATCGCCGAGCTGGTCGTGCGACGTCAGCACCATCAGGATCTTCATCGGTTTTTCCTCGCGTGATTGCCGCCCATCCTGGCAGGCGGGGCGGTAAGTGCACGTGATCTGCGGGCCGGCGCGGTGCCTTCAAGCGTCGCGCCAGCGGATCGGCAGAAATGGGCAAGCCCGGCAGCGGATCGGGCAGGCGCGGCGGTTCCGTGCTTAACTCTCGCCGCCATCCACGCTTGCGATCCCTGCCGCTCCGCTCGTGCCACCGCCTCCGCGCAAGATCATCCACATCGACATGGACGCGTTCTACGCGTCGGTGGAGCAGCGCGACGACCCCGAGCTGCGCGGCAAGCCGGTGGTGGTGGCCTGGCGCGGCGCGCGTTCGGTGGTGTGCGCGGCCAGCTACGAGGCGCGCAAGTTCGGCGTGCGTTCGGCGATGCCGGCGGTGCGCGCGGAGCGGCTGTGCCCGCAGGCGATCTTCGTGCCGCCGGATTTCAGCCGCTACAAGGCGGTGTCGCGGCAGGTGCGCGAGATCTTCGCGCGGCATACCGAGCTGATCGAACCGCTGTCGCTGGACGAGGCCTACCTGGACGTCACCTCGTCGATCACCGCGCTGCCTTCGGCCACCGCCACCGCCGAGGCGATCCGCACGGCGATCCGCAAGGAAACGCAGCTCACCGCCTCGGCCGGCGTGGCGCCGAACAAGTTCCTGGCCAAGATCGCGTCGGACTGGAAGAAACCAGACGGCCTGTTCGTGATCCGCCCGCACCAGGTGCTGGACTTCCTCGCCCCGCTGCCGGTGGGCCGCCTGCCCGGCGTGGGCAAGGTGATGGAAGCCAAGCTCACCGCCATGCATATCGCCACCGTGGGCGAGCTGCGCAACGTCGCGGCGGAAGAACTGGAACAGCGCTTCGGCCGCTGGGGCCGGCGCCTGCACGAGCTGTCGCTGGGCATCGACGAGCACGCGGTGGAACCGGACCGCCCCACCCTGCAGGTCTCCGCCGAGGACACCTTCGAGAGCGACCTCACGCTGGACGAACTCGAACCGCATATCCGCCGCCTGGCCGGGAAGACCTGGGCCGCGCATGAGCGCGAGGCCGCGGGCGCGCACGGGCGCATCGCGCGCACCGTGGTGCTGAAGCTCAAGACCAGCGACTTCCACACGCTGACGCGCAGCCTCACGCCGTCGACGCGCCCCACGTCAGCCGAAGAACTGGCCGACCTGGCCTGCGCCCTGCGCGCCCGCGTGGAGCGGCCGGCGGAAAGCCGCTACCGGCTGGTCGGGGTGGGGCTCTCCGGCTTCGTCGAGCAGGACAGCTTCGTCGCCCAGGGCGACCTGTTCGAGCACGGCTAGGCGCACTGCTGCGCCGCGCCGGGATCGGCTACGCTGCGCCTCCTCCAGCCTTGCCGAGACGTACGACATGCATCTCGAACTGCCGAAAATGCGCTTGCATTCGCTGACCGATTTCACCAAGCACTATCTGATGATCGTGCTCAGCATTCTTACCGCGCTGGGGCTGGAGGCGTGGATCGAGCGCTCGCATCATGCGCATGCGGCGGAGACGGCGAACCGGCATATCCGCGCGGAGATCGAGGCCAACCTCAGCGACGTGCGCCTGTCGATCAAGACCAACGAGGCCTTGATCAAGCCGCTGATCGAACTGGACGAGACGGTGAGCGCGGATATCCGCGCGGGCGCCACCGCGGCGGCGATCAACCAGCATATCCAGGCGCGCCACGCCTCGTTCAAGCTGAGCGTGAACTGGCCCACCGTGGCCTCGCAGGCTTGGGACGTGGCCGTGGCCAACCAGTCGGCCAGCTGGATGGACGATGCCGACCTGCGCCGTTATTCCGCGGCCTATGCGGACCTGCACGACGCCTCCAACTGGCTGACCCACGACAGCATCATCCTGCTCAATGCGCCGAGCATGGCGGCGCTGCGCACGCGGATCGAACTCCATGCGGCGGTCGATCCGCTGGAATTCGCCACGGTGCTGCGGCAGATGATCAGCACCTCGCAGGAAATCCAGTCGCACCTGCACCAGCTGGAAGGCCATCTGGTGCATGCGCTGGAACGCGACGACACCGGCACCGCGCACGGCTGAAGGCTTCAGATTTCCAGCACCTTGTCCAGGCCGCGGTGCAGGCCGGGCGCCAGGCCCGGCACCTTGCGCAGCGCCAGCAGCGCGCCGTCGACGTAAGGCTTCGCGCTGCTGCCGGCGTTATGGCGCAGGGTGAGCGTCTGGTCCGGCATGCCGAAGATCACCTCGGCGCCGAGCACGAAGCCCGGCAGGCGCACCGCGTGCACCTGTGCGCCGCCCAGGGTGCCGCCGCGCGTCTCGCGTACGCCGCGGGTCTGCTCCAGCGGCAGCCCGAGTTCCGGCTGGCGCACCTGGCCCAGGCGTCCGGCCAGTTCGCGCACGGTGCCGCTGGGGGCGTCCGGCTTGCCTTCGTAGGCGTAGTCGATGATTTCCCAGCTCGGGATGTACTGCGCCGCCTGCTCGGCGAATTTCTGCAGCAGCACCATGGTGAGTGCGAAGTTGCCGCAGGCGAGCACGGCGCGGCCCCTGGCGCGCGCGGCCTGGTCGATCTGCGCGTAGTCCTCGTCGCTCAGTCCCGAGGTGCCCACCACCACGTGCGCACCGTGTTCCAGCGCGGCGAGGATGTTGGCCTTGGCGCTGTCCGGCCTGGTGTATTCCATGAACACGTCGACCGGCCGGGCCAGGGCCTCGGCGGCGGTGGCGAACACCGGCGCATCCAGGCGCGCATCGCCCAGCGCCTGCCCCAGCGTGCCGCCGGCATGCTTGCGCGATACCGCGCTCACCAGCTTCAGGCCATCGGCGGCGGCCAGGCCGCGCGCCAGTTCCGAACCGGCCCAGCCGGTGGCTCCTGCCAGACAGACGTTCAAGCCCATGGGTCACCTCGCCAGTCAAAGAAAACCAGATGCCGCCGTGCCGGGCGCTTTGCAAGCCCTTGCGCACTGCCGGCCCGCGGCGCCTTCGGTTAGGCTCGGCAGCTTCCCGCATATCGCCGCCCGGACGCTGCCATGCACCTCGAATTGCCCAGAACGCGCCTGCAATCGCTCAAGGATTTCATCAAGCATTATCTGATGATCGTGCTCAGCATCCTCACCGCGCTGGGGCTGGAGGCGTGGATCGAGCATGTCCATCACAAGCACGCGGCCGAGGAGGCCAGCGTGCGCATCGATGCGGAGATCCAGCAGAACCTGGCCGAGATCGAGCGCGTGCTCGAACACGACCGGGCGCGCATGGAAGCACTGGCCCACCTGCGCGACGTGCTCGCCGCCGACATCAAGGCGCATGCCTCGGACGAAACGATCCGCCAGCACGCCCATGCGAACGCACCCGACGGCCTGTACCTGGACTACCGCTGGCCGGTGCTGCGGCGCGAAGCCTGGGACCTGGCCGTGGCCAACCAGTCCGCCAGCTGGATCGACAACGAGCGCCTGCGCGCCTATTCGTCCATCTACGCGTCCCAGACCGCCAGCCTCAACAATCTGGCGGCCGACATTCCGCTGGTGTTGAACGGCCCGCATGCGATGGACATGGGGCTGGACTTCGACAACGACGATTACCAGCCGCGCGAACTGCTGCACGTGGCCAGCCAGATGGCGGGCACGGTGCACGAGGTGGTCAGCATGCTGGACGGGCTGCACAAGCGGATCGAGGCGGCGATCGCGGCGGACAAGCAGCACGGGCACTCGTAGCAGCACCTCGTCATTCCGGCGCAGGCCGGAATGACGAGCGTTCGCTCTTCACACCTTGCACACGTATTCGCATCGCGCGTTTTTTCGAATGCACGAATCGTTGAACATCATTAACGGCGCGCGCTCTCTTTCACCCGGAAGCTATTTTCAAGGCATGTGCGAAGCGCCTTCGCGCGCGCATCGGGCGATTTGCATCGCAGGTGCTTGACGCAGTCTCTTTCGATTTGCAAAGCGCACCGAAGATGCATTACCAAAGCCGCCGGAACGTTTGTGGCCCGGATGGCCGGACGCTCTTTCAGGGGATGCGTCATCGCTCGACTCTCCGCCGTGGGATGCAGCGGAGCACAGGTAGTCGCATGAATCGTCGCCACCGCGATGCGGTCGGCGCGCAGGTGAGTTGTTGCCCGAAACCGGCGGCTGGAATCCTCCAGCGCCGGAACCGAAAACTTATTTTTCGCATCAGGGAGAATTCAATGCTTGCGAAGTTGACGTTTGTCGTAGCCGCCGGCGTGCTCAGCGCCGCCTGTGTTTCCGCGGCCTATGCCGCGCAGCCCACCACCGACCTGGTCGGTGCGCTGGAAGCGCAGGCCCATGCGCAGTGGCGCGAGGACATCTCGCATATCGCCACGCCCGCCGAAGGCTGCTTCCATGCCACCTATCCCAGCGTCGTGTGGGAGCGCGCCGCATGCACGGCGGCGATCCCGCGCGTGACGCCGACGCCGCGCTGGCGCAGCTTCGGCCCCGCGCAGAACGCCGGCAACGGCAACGACTACACGCTGCATTCGTCCACGCTGATCACCAAGGCGGTGGGCAGCTTCCCGAGCGTGACCGGCGTGACTTCGGAATCCGGCGTGGGCGTGGCCGCCTACGGCGGCGGCGGCATCCTCGGCCCGAACGAGTATTCGCTGCAGATCAACTCCAGCTTCGACGACACCACCTCGGCCTGCAAAGGCCACTCCGGCTGTACCGTGTGGCAGCAGTACGTGTACGCGCCGGACTACGAAGTGGACGGCCAGGCGGCCGTGTTCATGCAGTACTGGCTGATCGGCTACGGCGGCAGCAGCTGCCCCAGCGGCTTCGGCAGCGACGGCGCCGGCGACTGCTACAAGAACAGCGCCGCGGCCACCGCGCCGGACGTGCCGGCCACCCAGCTGGCCAACGTGAAGCTGACCGGCACGGTGAGCTCGGGCGGCAACGACACCGTGGTGTTCACCAACGGCACCCAGGCCTACAGCTCCAGCGGCAAGGACAGCGTGCTGTACCTGGCGACGGTGTGGAAGGTGGGCGAGTGGAACGTGGTCGGCAATGCCGGCGGCTCGATGGCCAAGTTCAACACCGGCTCGTCGATCACCGCGAAGCTGGCGGTGACCAACGGCTCCACCTCGGCGCCGTCGTGCGTGGCCAACTCCGGCAGCACGGGCGAGAGCAACAACCTCAACCTGGGCAGCTGCTCGACGGGTGGCGGCTCGACGCCGTACATCCAGTTCACCGAGTCGAACTGAGCTCGGCGCAAGGCAAAGAAAAAGCCCGGGCATGCCCGGGCTTTTTCCGGCGCCGCATTTCAGTGTGCGGGAACGGGATCGAGCCCCGTCGCCTTTACCTCCGGCTGCGCCTCGGGCGACGCGAGATAGTCGAGCAGCGCCTTGGCTTCCTCCGGATGCCGGGCGCCCGCGGGGATGCCGCCGGCGAAGCGCGTGACCGATTGCAGCGACTCGGGAATCTTGCCGACGAAAGTTGCCCCCCGCACGGGAAGCAGTTCGCTCACCTGCTGGAGGCCGATGTCGTAGTTACCGTTGGCCACGACCGACGCCACCGGAACCCGCGGAATCATCTTCGCCTTCGACTTGACCTGGTCCTCGATGCCAAGCTTCCTGAACAGCTCCCGCTCGACATAGACACCGCTTGCGCTGTCCGAATAGGCGATCGATTTCGCCTGCAGCAGTGCCTGCCTGAGGCCTTCGACCGACCGGATGTCCGGTTTCGCCGCACCTTCGCGCACTACCATGCCAATACGCGAATCGGCCAGCTCGACGCGTGACCCCGGCAGGACCCGGCCTTGCCTGATCAACTCGTCAAGCGCGTAACCGACCATGATGACGACGTCCGCGGGTTCGCCACGCGCAAGCCGGCTCGGTATCGCCTCGGGCGATTTGCCCATCGACGGCCCCAAGGTGGTCTCGAGCGTATGGCCCGTATGGGCGGCGAACCGCGGGCCCAGCAGCTTGTAGGCGGCGGTGAACCCGCCGGAGGTCATCACTTGCAACTGGGCGGCCTGCACGTTCGCGAAGCAGGCGGAGGCCGCGACGATCGAGGCCGCGCATAGTTTCAGGATGGGATTTTTCATGGCGGTGCCCGTACGGATCTGGCGGTGTTCGTGAGGCGGGACGAGCCTGGCGTCAGTGCGCCGGCGCCAACGCGGATGCGCCGCGGCGGTAGAGCACGAACGTCGCGATGAGCGCGCATGCCGCGGCGAAGCTCATCCAGTAGCCGGGAGCGGCCTTGTCGCCCGTCATGTGAATCAGCGCCATGGAAACCGCTGGCGTGAAACCGCCGAACACAGCCGTCGCGAGGCTGTACGCCAGCGAGAATCCGGCGACGCGCACCTGCACCGGCATCACCTCCGTGAGCGCGGCGACCATCGCGCCGTTATAGATGCCGTAGATGAAGGAGAGCCACAGCAGGACGAGCAGCATGCTGACGAACGAAGGCGCATGGGCAAGCAGGGACAACGCCGGATACACGGTAGCGATGGCGAGCACGGTCATGCCGACGAGAAGCGGCCGGCGGCCGACGCGGTCGGAGAGCGCGCCGCCGATCGGCAGCCATACGAAGTTGGACACTCCAACGCAGAGCGTCACGAGCAGGCTGTCGGCGGTACTGAGGTGCAGAACCGTCCTGCCGAAGGTCGGCGCGTAGACGGTGATCAGATAGAAGCTCGCGGTGGTCATGGCCACCAGCATCATCCCGGCGATCACCACGACCCAGTTCCGCGCCAGCGTGCCGAGCAGTTCTTTCATGTCCGGCCGATGCTGGCGTGCCTTGAATTCCTGCGTCTCCTCCAGGCGGCGGCGCAGGATGAAGATGAACGGCACGATCATGCAGCCGACGAGGAACGGTATGCGCCATCCCCACGAGGCGATGACCGGCGCGCTCAGCCATCGATCGAGCGCGAAACCCAGGCCGGCCGCCACGACAATCGCGACCTGCTGGCTCGCCGATTGCCAGCTGGTGAAAAAGCCCTTGCGGCCCGGCGTGGCCATCTCGGCCAGATACACCGACACGCCGCCCAGCTCGGCACCGGCCGAAAAGCCCTGCAGCAAGCGTCCGAGCAGCACGAGCGCGGGAGCCAGAAGGCCGATCGTCGCGTAGCCCGGTACGAAGGCGATCAGGATCGTGCCGCTGGCCATGATCGACAGCGTGACGATGAGACCTTTGCGGCGGCCGACGTTGTCGATATAGGCGCCAAGCACGATCGCTCCGAGCGGCCGCATCAGGAATCCGGCGCCGAAGGCGGCGAAAGTCATCATCAACGAGGCGAATTCGCTTTGCGCCGGGAAAAAGACCTGGGCGATCTGCGTCGCGTAGAACCCGAACAGGAAGAAGTCGAATTGCTCAAGGAAGTTCCCCGCCGTCACGCGAAGGACCGCAGCGGCTTTCGAAAGGCCGGCCGGAAGGCTGGGCGAAGGATCCATCGACGTGTCTCCTGGTCTCTTGAACATGCGCAAGCGGGCGAACAATGACTTCCCGGCGGTATCGGCCCCCGGCGGTATCGGCAACGGAAAGCACGATGGGCCAAGGCGGGATTGGATCGGCGATTTCGAGCAGCCATGGAAAATATCAGAACGCGCGAACGCGTCAGCACGGACCAGCTCTTAAAATGACTTTCATCGCGCGTTTTGCCGTGCAGGCGGCAGAACGAAAACTTTCTGATTTATCGCCATGGCGAGCCGGCGTAAGGAAATGACATGATGCGCGGCTTGGTCAGCCAAGAGAAAAAGCCTGGGCATGCCCAGGCTTTTCAATGATGGCGGCACTTACTTCCGCTTGGGGATATACAGGTCGGTGATGGTGCCTTCGTACACCTCCGCCGCCATGCCCACCGACTCGCTCAAGGTGGGGTGCGGATGGATGGTGAGGCCGATATCGGCCGCCTCGCTGCCCATCTCGATGGCGTGGGTGATCTCGGCGATCAGGTCGCCCGCATGCGGGCCGACGATGGCGCCGCCGACCACGCGGTGGGTTTCCTCGTCGAAGATCAGCTTGGTGAAGCCTTCGGTGCGGTCGATGCCGATGGCGCGGCCGCTGGCCACCCACGGGAACTTGCCCACGCCGATCTTCAGGCCCTTCTCCTTGGCCTCGCGCTCGGTCACGCCGACCCATGCCACTTCCGGATCGGTATAGGCCACGGACGGGATCACGCGCGCATCGAAGTAGCTCTTCATGCCGGCGACCACTTCGGCGGCGACGCGCGCCTCGTGGGTGGCCTTGTGCGCCAGCATCGGCTGGCCGACCAGGTCGCCGATGGCGAAGATGTGCGGCACGTTGGTGCGCATCTGCGTGTCGACGTTGATGAAGCCGCGCTCGGTCACCGCCACGCCGGCCTTGTCCGCGCCGATCTTGTTGCCGTTGGGCGAGCGGCCCACGGCGACCAGCACGCGGTCGAACAGCCTGGTCTCGGGGATGCTGTCGCCTTCGTAGGCGACCTCGATGCCCTTCTTGGTGGCCTTGGCCTCGGTGACCTTGGTTTTAAGGTGCACGCCCTTGAGCTTGCCGCCCAGGCGCTTGGCCAGCGGCTTGATCAGGTCGGTGTCGGCGCCGGGGATCAGCTGGTCCATGAATTCGACCACGGTCACTTCGCTGCCCAGCGCGCCATACACCGTGGCCATTTCCAGGCCGATGATGCCGCCGCCGACGACCAGCAGCTTGCCCGGCACGTCCTTCAATTCCAGCGCGCCGGTGGAATCCATCACGCGCTCGTCGTCCCAGGGGAAGGCCGGCAGCTTCACCGACTGCGAGCCGGCGGCGATGATGGCCTGCTCGAAGCGGACCAGCTTCTTGCCTTCGGCCGTCTCCACTTCCAGTTCGTGCGGCGACACGAACGTGCCCACGCCCTGCACGGTGCGCACCTTGCGCTGCCTGGACATGCCGGCCAGGCCGCCGGTGAGCTGGGCCACGACCTTGTTCTTGAACGAGCGCAGCTTGTCCAGGTCGAGCTTCGGCTTGCCGAAGCTGACGCCGTGCGCGGCCATCGCCTCGGCCTCGTCGATCACGGCGGCGGCGTGCAGCAGCGCCTTGGACGGGATGCAGCCCACGTTGAGGCAGACGCCGCCCAGGGTGGCGTAGCGCTCGACCAGCACGGTGTCCACGCCAAGGTCCGCGGCGCGGAACGCGGCGGTGTAGCCGCCGGGGCCGGAGCCGAGCACCACCAGCTTGCATTCGATGTCGGCGCTGCGGCCGGAGGCGCCGGCCGCCTGCGGGGCGGGTGCCGGAGCCTTGGCGGCGGCAGCCGGCGCAGGCGCCGGTGCCGGAGCGGGCGCCGCGGCCTTCGGCGCTTCGGCCGCGGGCGCGGCGGCGTCGCCGGCGACTTCGAGGATGGCGATGACGGCGCCTTCGGACAGCTCGTCACCCACCTTCACTTTCAATTCCTTGATGGTGCCGGCCGCGCTCGAGGGGATTTCCATCGTCGCCTTGTCGGACTCCAGCGTGATCAGGCTCTGGTCCTTGGTCACGCTGTCGCCGGCCTTCACCAGCACTTCGATCACCGGCACGTTCTCGTTGCCGCCGATATCGGGGACTTTCAGTTCGATCGTATTCGCCATGTCGTCGGTCTCCGCGTCAGAGCAGCAGGCGGCGGATGTCGCCGAGCTGGGTGGCGAGGAAGGAGGCGAAGCGGGCGGCCAGGGCGCCGTCGATCACGCGGTGGTCGTAGCTCAGCGACAGCGGCAGGATCAGGCGCGGGGCGAATTCCTTGCCGTTCCACACCGGCTTGGTCTGCGCCTTGGACACGCCCAGGATGGCCACTTCCGGCGCATTGACGATGGGCGTGAACGCGGTGCCGCCGATGCCGCCCAGCGAGGAGATCGAGAAGCAGCCGCCGGACATGTCGTTCGGGCCGAGCTTCTTGTCACGCGCCTTCTTGGAGATTTCGCCCAGTTCCACGGCGAGGTCCAGCAGGCCCTTCTTGTCGCAGTCGCGGATCACCGGCACGACCAGGCCGTCCGGCGTGTCGACCGCGATGCCGACGTGGAAATACTTCTTGAGGATCAGCTTTTCGCCGGTCTCGTCCAGCGAGGCGTTGAACTGCGGGAACTTCTTCAGCGCCGCGACCACCGCCTTGATCTGGAACACCAGCGGGGTGATCTTCAGGTCCTTGTTCTCTTCGCCGAGCTTCTTGCGGAAGGCTTCCAGC
Source organism: Dyella marensis (assembly GCF_049532885.1). NCBI lineage: Bacteria > Pseudomonadati > Pseudomonadota > Gammaproteobacteria > Lysobacterales > Rhodanobacteraceae > Dyella > Dyella marensis. Next base: position 533,712 of record NZ_CP064029.1, on the reverse strand, counting down.
TCGGTGATGTCCGCGTCCTCGTGCTGCGTGACGTGCGGAATCATCGCCCAGTTGCGCGCCAGGTTGGCGCCGGAAATCTTCTGGATGCGGCTGAGCGGCTTCTCCTCGATCGCGCCGAACTTGGCGAAATCCACCTTCGGCCACGGCAGCAGGTTGAGGCCGCCGCCGGCCGGCTGGGCCGGACCGCTGGGACGCGCGCCGGAGGCCAGCGCGTGCTTGACGTAGGAGGCCACGTCCTCGCGCACGATGCGGCCGCCGCGGCCGCTGCCCTTGACCTGGCGGATGTCCACGCCCAGCTCGCGCGCGAAGGCGCGGATGGCGGGGCTGGCGTAGGGGGCGTCGCCCGGCATCACGATGCGCGAGTCGAACGGCGGGCGGGCCGCCGGCGCCACGTCGCCTTCCGGCGCGTTGCCGGGCAGGACGCCGCGGCCGCCGAGCGGGGCGGGCTTTTCTTCCACCTGGGGCACGGCGGCCTTGGCCGGTGCCGGGGCCGGCGCCGGCGCGGCGGCCGGGGCGCCTTCGCTGCTCTCGATCAGGGCGATCACGGCGCCTTCGGACAGCTCGTCGCCGACCTTGACCTTCAGCTCCTTCACCACGCCGCCGAACGCGGCGGGCACTTCCATGGTGGCCTTGTCCGATTCCAGCGTGATCAGGCTCTGGTCCTTGGCCACGGTGTCGCCGACCTTGACCAGCACCTCGATCACCGGCACGCCTTCATGGCCGCCGATATCCGGCACCAGGGCTTCGCGCACGCCGCCGGCGGCCGGCGCGGGAGCGGCGCGGCTGGGCTCGGCGGCCTTGGCCGGGGCGGCAGCGGGAGCCGGCGCGGGGGCCGGGGCGGCGGCCTGGGTGGCCGGCGCGGGTGCAGGCGCGGGGGCGGAGGCCTCGTCGGCCTCGATGATGGCGATCACGGCGCCCTCGGACACCTCGTCGCCCACCTTGAGCTTGACTTCCTTGACCGTGCCGGCGAACGGCGCGGGCACTTCCATGGTGGCCTTGTCCGATTCCAGGGTGACCAGGCCTTGTTCCTTCGCGACCTTGTCCCCGGGCTTCACCAGTACTTCGATCACCGGGACGTTGTCGTGCCCGATATCCGGCACGCGGGCTTCTTTCAGGTCGGCCATGGTTACTCCTGCGATGTCGATGGCGCCGCGCGTGGGGGATGGCGGCACGCAAGAGCCTAATCATAGCGAAGGCGCCCGGTCCCGTCTGGATCGATCTTGGTCGCGGGGGACCATGCGCATACGTATGCACAGGAACTCTTCTCCCCTCCGGGGAGAAGATGCCGGCAGGCAGATGAGGGGTGGGTGCTCGCCAAAACGGATCGACAGGGCGGGGCTTGCTTGCTGCTCCCGCTTCCACGCTCCGCCCGCCCCCTCACCCCAGCCCTCTCCCCGGCGGGGAGAGGGGGCAGAAGCGTCAGTCCGGCAGCTTGCCCTGCACCACCCGCAGCTCGCGCTGCGGGAACGGAATGGAGATGCCCGCGGCCTCGAAGCGCTCCTTGATCCGGCGCAGCAGGTCCGTCTGGGCGCCCCAGATATCCCCGCTGCGGGTGTAGGCGCGGATCACCAGGTTCACCGCGCTGTCGCCCAGGGATTCGGTCCAGATGCCCGGCGCGGGGTCGCGCAGGATGCGCTCGTCGGCGTCGAACAGCTCGCGCACCACGTCCATGGCCTTGCCGATGTCGTCGCCGTAGCCGATGCCCACCTTCAGCTCGAAGCGGCGGGTGCCGCGGCGGTTGAAATTGACGATGGCCTCGGCGCCGATCTTGCCGTTGGGCACGATTGCCTCGCGGTTGTCCGGCAGCACCAGCAAGGTGTGCATCAGATTGATCGAATCCACCGTGCCGTCGATGCCGCCGGCGGTGATGTAGTCGCCCACGCGGAACGGCCGGAACACGATCAGCAGCACGCCCCAGGCCAGGTTGCTGAGCGACCCCTGCAAGGCCAGGCCGATGGCCAGGCCCGCGGTGCTGAGCGCGGCGATCAGCGGCGCCGACGGCACGCCGGCCTGCTGCAGCGCCATCACCACCAGCAGCACGATCAGCACGCCGTTGATCAGGTTGCGCAGGAAGCCGCTCAGGGTCGGGTCGAATTTCGCGCGCTGCATGGCGCGCAGCGCGAAGTTGGCGACGCGTGCGGCCAGCCACAGGCCCAGCAGCAGGATCAGCAGCGCGGCGCCGAGATTGATCAGGTGGTCGATCGCATTTTCGGAAAAATGCAGGCGCACCAGGAAATCGTGCATGGCGGGGAGTCCATCCGGGGAAGGCAGACTTCAAGCCTAGCAGCCATGCGCGCGCGGCCGGAACCCGGCAACGGCGCGCATAAAAAGGCCGCGCCATGGGGATGAACGCGGCATGGAGTGGAGCGTCCGTGGGGGGAAAGCGCGGGAGCGCTCGTTTCGCCTCGCCTCAGCGCGAGGCGACGTCCGGTTCCTGCTTGGCCGGCGTCTTGTCGTTGTGCTTCTCGTAGGTGACCAGCTGCAGGCGCGAGCCGTCGGCCAGGCGGAACTGGAACTGCTGCTGCAACTGATCCAGCGCCTGCAGCCGCGGGCACAGCGCCTTGGCGCGTTCGCCCAGGCGCTCACCCTGCGCGTCCATTTCCTTGTCGATGCTCTTGTCCAGCGATTGCGCACGCGCTTCCAGCGCGGCGACCTTGGCCTGGTCGCCGCTGAGCGCGGCCGTCACCGCGCTGGCGGTGACCTTGCCCACCAGGTCGCCGACCGTCTCGCCGACGCTGTCGGTCAGCGCTTCGCTCACCGCGCCGTGCTTCCAGATGCCGCGGCCCAGCGTGCTGTCGATATCGGCCCGCGCCTGCGCATGGCGGCGGTCGAGGCGCTCGACCAGCTTGCGGCGCTCGCCCTCGCCTTCGGCGAAGGTCATCAGCACCGTGCGCATCGCGGCGAAGCCGACGTCGACGCCGTCGCGCGCGATGCCGGCCACTTCCGGCAGCAGCGCGCGCACCTTGTCCTCGTACTGGCGCAGCCGCGCGGCGTCGGCGGCGGAGACGGCGAGCGCGCGGTCGTCCACGCGCAGCTGGCCGTCGTGCATGAACACGTCGCCGGGCTTGCCGTCGTCGCGCTGGAAGCGGATGCCGGAGGCGTCGACGCGCACGTCGTACGGCGTGCGGTAGCCGCAGCTGTCGTCGTCGATCTGAATGGTGCGGGCCTGCGCCGGCAAGGCCATGGCCAGGCCCAGGCCCAGGGCGAGGGCGAGGGCGAGGCCGAGCAAGGTGGTGGCGGAAGTCTTGCGCATGGTCGATCCCCTCGTGGCATGGCCCGGCCCTCCGCCAGCCCATGTTGCAGACGATGCGTCGGCGCCCGGCGCAGCGGCATGGGCCAGCCGTCATGCCCTGCCATCGGTCACATGCGGCGTCGCGCATAGGCAGGCGCGCCGCCAGCCGCTAAGTTGGCCGGACTATCGGCCTGGGGAAGCACGCATATGCGGGACGGCTGGGATGTGATCGTGATCGGAGCCGGCCTGGCCGGACTGGCGGCGGCGACCGAACTGGCGGATGCCGGGCGGCGCGTGCTGGTGCTGGAACAGGAGCCGGAACAGAGCCTGGGCGGCCAGGCGTTCTGGTCGTTCGGCGGGCTGTTCTTCGTCGACTCGCCCGAACAGCGCCGCATGGGCGTGCGCGATTCGCACGCGCTGGCCCTGGCCGACTGGATGGGCACGGCCGCGTTCGACCGGCCGGAAGACTACTGGCCGCGGCGCTGGGCCGAGGCCTATGTCGACTTCGCCGCTGGCGAAAAGCGCGCCTGGCTGCACGGCATGGGCATGCGCTGGTTTCCGGTGGTGGGCTGGGCCGAACGCGGCGGGCATGGCGCGTATGGGCATGGCAATTCGGTGCCGCGTTTCCATGTGACCTGGGGCACCGGCCCCGGCGTGCTGGAGCCGTTCGTGCGGCGCGCGCGTGCGGCGCAGGCGAAGGGGCTGATCGAATTCGCGTTCCGCCATCGGGTGGATGAGCTGCTGGTGGAAGGCGGCGCGGTGGTCGGCGCGCGCGGCGCGGTGCTGGCGCCGGATGCGATCGAGCGCGGACGGCCGAGCACGCGCGAGGTGGCCGGCGATTTCGAAAAGCGCGCGCAGGCGGTGATCGTCGCTTCCGGCGGCATCGGCGCCAACCATGAACTGGTGCGCCAGCATTGGCCCAGCCGGCTCGGCCCCGCGCCCGCGCACATGCTGTGCGGCGTGCCGGCGCACGTGGACGGCCGCATGCTGGCGATCAGCGAAGCGGCCGGCGCCCAGCTGATCAACCGCGACCGCATGTGGCATTACGTGGAAGGCATCGAGAACTGGAATCCGATCTGGCCCGCCCACGCCATCCGCATCCTGCCCGGCCCGTCCTCGCTGTGGTTCGACGCCACCGGCCGGCGCCTGCCCGGCCCGCTGTGGCCGGGCTTCGACACCATGGGCACGCTGGCCTGGCTGCGCCAGACCGGCTACGACTACAGCTGGTTCGTGCTGGACCAGCAGATCATCCGGCGCGAGTTCGCGCTGTCCGGTTCCGAGCAGAATCCCGACCTCACCGGCAAGAGCTGGCGGCAGGTGGCCAGGCGCGCCGTCGGCAAGGGCGCGCCGGCGCCGGTGGAAGCGTTCAAGCAGCACGGCCGCGACTTCATCGTGCGCGACACGCTGGAGGAACTGGTAGCCGGCATGAATGCGCTCACCGGCGAGGGCCTGATCGATGCCGCCGCGCTGCGGCGCGAAATCGAGACCCGCGACCTGCAGTTCGACAACCCTTACGCGAAGGATGCGCAGGTAATGGCCATCCATAACGCGCGGCGCTATCGCGGCGACAAGCTGGTGCGCGTAGCCAAGCCGCATCGATTGCTGGATCCGGCCAATGGGCCGCTGATCGCGGTGCGCCTGCATGTGCTGACGCGCAAGACGCTGGGCGGGCTGGAGACCGATCTGCAGGCGCGGGTGCTGGCGCCGGACGGGCAGCCCTTGCCGGGCTTGTATGCGGTAGGCGAGGCGGCGGGGTTTGGCGGTGGCGGCTTGCATGGCTATCGCGCGCTGGAAGGGAGCTTCCTCGGCGGCTGCCTGTTCTCCGGGCGGGTCGCGGGGCGTGCCGCGGCGGCGGCGGTGGCTTGAGCGCGGCAGCGGACATCGTCGTCTATGGCACCGGCAGTGTCGGTGGCTATCTCGGCGGACGCTTGCACGGGCATGCGGCGGTGCGTTTTATCGTGCGCGAGCGGATGCGGGCGACGTTGCGCGAACGCGGGATGACGCTGACCGATCTGCATGGGTTTCATCGGACGATCGATGGCGCGTCGCTCGACCTGTGCACGGCGCCGGCGGATGCGGCCGCGCCGCTGGTGCTGGCGACGGTGAAATCCGGCGATACGGCGCAGGTGGGGCAGGAGCTGGCCGCGGTGCTGCCGCCGGATGCGCTGGTGATCAGTTTCCAGAACGGCCTGCACAACGCCGACACGCTGCGCGCCGCCCTGCCCGGCCGCACGGTGCTGGCGGGCATGGTGCCGTTCAATGTGCTGCAGCGGGAACCGGGTGTGTTCCATCAGGGTTCCAGCGGGGAGCTGATGGTGGAGGAGCATCCGGCGCTGCAGCCTTATCTGCCGGTGTTCGCCGACGCCGGGCTGCCGGTCGAGCCGCGCCGCGACATGGCGGCGGTGCAGCGGGCGAAGCTGCTGTTCAATCTCAACAATGCGATCAACGCGCTGTCGGGCTTGCCGCTGCGCGACGAGCTGGCGCAGCGGGGATGGCGGCGCTGCCTGGCGCTGGCGCAGGCGGAAGCGCTGGGGATCTTCGCTCGCTTGCATCTTCCGGTCGCGAAGCTCACGCCATTGCCGCCGCGCTGGCTGCCCGCGCTGCTGAAGCTGCCCGATGCGCTGTTCGCGCGCCTAGCCTCGCGGATGCTGGCGATCGATCCGCTGGCGCGTTCGTCCACCTGGGAAGATCTGCAGGCGGGGCGGCGCACCGAGGTCGATGCGCTGCATGGCGCGGTGGTGGAACTGGCGGAGCGTGCGGGGCGCGAGGCGCCGGTCAACCGGCGCATTGTCGAGCTGGTGCGCGAGGCGGAAGCAAAGCCGGTGGCGTGGACGGCCGAACGCCTGCTGGGCGAATTGCGCGAGGCCGCGCGCCGCTAGCAATGTAGGTTGGGGTGAGCGCAGCGAACCCCAACAAGTGCATCGCCGGATGCGGCCCACGTTGGGGTTCGCTGCGCTCACCCCAACCTACGCCGGTCCGTGACGCTTATCCGTGCCCTGCGTGCGTTGCCAGGCGCCGCCGCACGCCGCGCAGCGACAAGGTCTCCCACACCGCCACCACCAGCAGCACCACCGTGGTGAGCGTGGCCAGCCAGAACACCGACAGCTGCAGAGCAGGCACCGCCAGCAGGGCCAGCAGTACCAGCCCCACCAGATGCGACAGCGGGAAAGGACAGCGCCCCGCCGTCATCTTGAACAGCGCATTGCCCAGCAGATAAAGCAGCGGCCCACCGATCAGCACGATGGCCGCCGGCAGCTCGCAGCGTGCGTGCGGATGGCTGAGGCTCAGTTCGTCGCCCACCGCACTCACCACGATGCCGGCCACGATAGGCAGGTGCAGATAGGTATAGGCCAGCCGCGCCGTGCGCCCCGGATCGGCCGCATGGCGGATCGCGCGGCTGCCGCGCTCCGCGCCCAGGTCGAAATAGATCCACCACATCGCCACGCAGCCCAGGAAGGCCGCCACGAAGGCGGGCGCCGCGTCGGCCATGGCGCTGGATTCGGCGAAGCTCGACCCGGTGACCACCAGCGACTCGCCCAGCGCGATGATCACGAACAGGCTGCAGCGCTCGGCGAAGTGGCCGCCTTCCACGTCCCAGTCCGCGGTGGTCGAACGGCCCAGGCCCGGCACGAAGAAATACGCGGCCGGGCCGAGGTATTCGATGCCGAGCGCGGCGATCCACCACAGGAAGCGCGGCGCGCCGTCCTGCCACGCCCCGATCAGCCAGCAGGCGCCGGCCATGCACAGCCACAGCAGGATGCGTACGAAGTTGGTGCGCTGGGATGCAGTGCCGCCGCGGTGCAGCGCCCACACCATGAACAGCGAACGCCCCACCTGCATCGTCACGTAGGCGCCGGCGAACAGCAGGCCGCGCTCGCCGAACGCTTGCGGCAGCGAGGCCGACAGCAGCAGGCCGGCGAAGGTCAGCGCCAGCATCATGGCGCGCACCGCGATGCGGTCCGGGTCCAGCCAGTTGGTGACCCAGCCGGTGAAGATCCACACCCACCACACCGCCAGGAACAGCAGCAGCACGTGTGCCGCGCCGATCAGGCTGAGGTCGTGCAGCAGGGTGTGCGACAGCTGGGTCACGCCGTAGACGAACACCAGGTCGAAGAACAGCTCGATATTCGTCACCTTGCCGTGCCCGCCGGCGGTGCGTTCGCGCAGCAGGCCGGACGGAGCGTGGTGCGAAGAAGATTTGGGCATGGACATGGCGGGCTTCCCTGGCATCGGCGCCTTTATGGCACGGCATCCGTGCACAGGCTACGGCGCCGCCGCTATTCGATACGCGCCACCTTGCCCTGCACCAGCACGACGGTGACGGTGTGGCGTCCCTGGCGGTATTGCCAGCGCTCGCCTTCCGTGGCCTTGCCTGCCGCCTGTTTCGCGCGGCTGCCGCCTTTGGAGCTGCGTTTGTTCGTTGCCTTCCCGGCCTTGCCGCCGCTGGCCTTGTGGGCCGGCTGACCCAGCAACTCGACTACGCGCGCCGCGCTGTCGCCGGTGACCAGCACCTGCTGCCCGACCCGCAAGCTGTCCGCCCATGCCGGCGCTGCCGCGCAGAGGCAAAGGATCACCCATATCCAGCAACGCATGATTCACTCCCATGGCGCCACCAGCGCCCTGAGAGTGAATTTAGGCTTGCGCGGCGAGACGCATCAGCGGCGCATGCCGCCGCGGCATGTAAGGCAACGCCGCGCCAACAGGCAGGCTCAGTTGCTGAGTTCCTCGATCTTGGTCACCTTGCCGCCGATCACGGTGAGGGTGGTGACCTGGCTGTTCTCGCGCTGGTACTGCCAGCGCTGGCCAACATAGCCGCCGTGCCTGGTCTCGATCGGTTCCTTGAAGCTCGGCTCGCCAAGCAGCTGGATCGCGCGCGAGGCGCTTTCCCCCACGGTCAGCACCTGGCTGCCGATGCGCAGCGTGCTGGCGGCATGTGCGGCAACGCTGGCCAGCGCCAGCACGGACATCAGAACGAGACGGCGCATGGTGGAACTCCTTTCCAGGCAGGGGGAGGGAACTTAGAAACCGGCGCCGGGCTGGGCCAGGTACTGCAACTCTTCGGGTGTGCAGGTGCGGCCGAGCACGGCGTTGCGGTGGGGAAAGCGGCCGAAGCGCTCGATCACCTCGCGGTGGCGCTGCGCATAGCTCAGATAGTTGGCGTACACGGCCTCGCCGGGAAACGCCGCGCACAGGCCTTCGACCAGCGCCACGCTGCGATCCTGCAGGGCGCGGTCCTCGGCATGTTCCAGCGGCATATAGGCGAATACGCGCCAGGCCGGCGGCAGCCGCTCGTCGAAACCCTGCGCGATGCCCTCCAGCGCCAGCCGCTGCGCCTTCGCGTCGCAGGCGAAAGTGCGCGCATCGCCGCGATGGAGGTTGCGGCTGAACTGGTCGAGCACCAGCAGCAGCGCCATCCAGCCTTCGGGCAAGGTGATCCAGCTGTCGAGTTCTCCGCGCGCGGCCCCCTCGTGCAGCGCGCCGAAGCGGCTGCGGATGGCCTCGTCGAAGGCGTCGTTGCGCTCGAACCAGAGCGCCTCGTGATCGGGGTCGAACCAGAAGGCCAGCACATCCTGCGCATCGGTCATGAGGTTCTCAGCCATGGGCGGCATCAGCCATGCGTGGTGCCGGCCAGGCAGTGCATGTCGCGGTGCATGCCGTACAGGCGGTCGAGCTGGCGGCTCAGGCCGGCTTCGGGACGGCCCGCGCGCTGCAGCTGGCGTTCGAAGCTGTGCAGCAGCCAGCATTCGTGCCGGGCCAGGCACTGCACCCACGCGGTATCGCGCTGCGCGGCGAAGCGGGTGGAAAGATCGGCCAGCAGGATACGCAGCGCACCGGCTGCCGTACCGCGCTGTGCGGCTTCGCCACCATCGGCGCTCACCTGCGACTGCAGGTCGGCGATCAGCGAGTCCAGCGTCTGCAGATTTTCGAACAGCAGGATCTGCAGCGCCGGATCGCGCACCCGCTCCAGGGCCCGCCGATGCAGGTCGCGGTCGTCGATACCGCGGCGGATCAGGGCGTTGAACAGAGTCTGGTCGAGATGCGACACGGCGACCGCCTCCGGGCGGTTCGGTGCTTGGGATAGTGGACGATGCGGCTATGCTCGGACTCGCCCGCTTAGCGGGGCATTAATCCCCGGGTGTCCAAAAAAGCCGCGCTCAGCAGCGGTTTGCCGACGTCATTGGGCGATCTGCAAAAGGTTCAGAGCTTGTCCGTTGGCGCCCGGCACGCCCTGCTGCAATTCGGCCAGGCGGCGGATCGACGGGCACAGCGCCTGCAGCTGCGGACGCAGCGCCTGCATGCGCTGCTCCAGCCGCGGGCGCAGCTGGGTGGCCAGGTCGCCGGCGCGGTCGCGCAGGCTGGCGGCGGCCTGCATGTCGCCGCTCATGGCGGCCTGCACGGCCTGCTGACCCAGGTCGCCGGCGATCACCGGCAGCAGGTCGCTGGCGATCTGGTTCGCATACTGGTCGGCCAGGTCGCCCTGCCAGTCGTGGGTGCTCTGGCTGGCGTCGATGCGTTGCTTCAGCTGCGCCACGCGGGCGTCCAGGCGCTGGTTCAAGTCGCCCATGGAGCCGGCGCTCAGGCCCAGGTTGGCCGCTTCTTCGCGCACCGACTGCGCCAGCAGGTCCACGCCGTTGCGCGCCACGCTCTTGGCGCGCGGCGCCAGCGCGCGCAGTTCGCGTTCGAACAGGGCGATGCGGTCCTGGTCCTCCGGCCGCAGCGATACCGGCTGGCCGTCGGTGCGCAGGCTGCCGTCATGCAGCTCGACGTGGAAGGGCGCCGGCTGCGGCCGGTCGAACGACAGCTCGGCCGGTTTCAAGGTGACGTCGTAGCTGCTGCTGGCCTGGCAGGTGGTGGCCAGGTCCTGCGCGTGCAGGCCCAAGCTGGCCAGGGCCAGGAAGGTGGACGGGATCAGGCGGCGCATGCGGCGTCCTCGGGCGGAAGGCATGCAGCGATAGCCCGCCGCCGGACAACCCGGGCTGAACTTGCCGGCTCAGCGCCGCCGCGTATGGAACTGCGCGGCGACCTTGGGGCGGCCCATGGTCCAGGCCAGCCACAGCAGCAGGGGCACGCCGATGGCCTTGATCGCGATCACCACCTGGAAGGTGCGCCGCGCGCGCTCGACCATCAGCAAGGCCACGTCGCCCAGCTGCGGATTGGCCAGCGCCGCCTGCCGCGCCATGTCGAACTGCTCGCGCCCCTGCCACATCGCCACGCCGGAATAGACTGCCCAGCACGCCAGCAGCACGGCGGTCGCGCGCATCGCCAGCCGCGCCCATTCCTGCCGCAGCACGCAGCCGGCGCAGACCACGATCACACCCAGCGCGCCGGCCAGATAGTCGTAGACGCCGAAGCGCAGGTACTGCACGCCGCCATAGGCGGCGAGCAGCAGCAGCAACCAGACGGCGACCGGCCACGCGGCGAACTCGCGCGAGCCCGCCGCGTCCTTGCGCACCTTCAACAGCATCAGGACGAAGCCTTGTCCGAGGACTTCAGCGTGGTCAGGTCCGACTGCACCTGGGCGGAGTTCTTCTCCGGATCCACATCCTGGTAGACCTTGGCCACCTTGCCTTCCGGATCGATCAGGAAGGTGGTGCGCCTGGCGTAGTTCATGCCCATCTTGGAGGTCAGCACGCCGTAAGCGGTGGCCACCTTCTTGTCGCTGTCGGCCAGCAGCGGGAACGGCACGTGGTACTTGGCGGCGAAATCGGCATGCGACTTGACGTCGTCCAGGCTCACGCCCACCACCATCGCGCCGGCCTTGCGCAGCTTGGCGACGTCGTCGCGGAAGGTGCAGACCTGGGTGGTGCAGCCCGGGGTGAAGTCCTTCGGATAGAAATACAGCACCAGCCAATGGCCATGGAAATCAGCCGGCGTGTGCCACTTGCCGTTCTGGTCCTGCAGGCGGAAATCCGGCGCGGCCTGGCCCACCTGCGGCAGTGCGGAAGCCGGCGCGTCGTCGGCGAAAGCCGGGGCGACCATTCCGACCAGGAGAATCAAGGCGAACAACAGGAAGTTACGACGCATGAGAGCACTCCACGGGGAAAAGGGAACTCCGGGAGTGTACGCCTGCGCCCAAAAAGAAGGGCGCCCTCGGGCGCCCTTCCCATGCGTCAAACCGGCAAAGCTTACGGACGCTTGATGCTGAACTTGCCGATCGACACGCCGAGGTTCACGCCCTCGCCGGTGCCAGCCAGCGCCAGCGAGGTGGTGCCCTTGGTCAGCACCTGCGCCTGGCCGCTCTTGACCACGCCGGCCTCGGCGCCGGCCTGGGCGTAGTCGCCGAACACGTCGTCGATCGAACGCACGTGGCTGATCTCGCCCTTGCCGTTGTCGATGCGGTACTTGCCCGCCGTCAGGCCGCCGCCGACCACTTCGATCTTGACCGTGGCCTGCTGGCCGTTGTCGCAAGTGATGGTGCCGTTGCCCTCGGCGTGCTTGTAGATGATCGACCAGCCCGAGAGATTGAACCGCAGCTTGCAATCCACGTTCGCGTCGGCAGCCCGTGCGCTTCCCGTCGCGGCCATGCCGCCCGCCATCGCCAGCACCAGAGCCATCATTCCCATCGAACGCTTGATCATGTCGCTCTCCTTTAACTCGGTTGGGTCAGTACCCGGTCGCCATGGTAGGCGCGCTGGCTGAACAGACGGCGAAGCCGGGCGGTGGCGTTCAGCCTTCGCCAATAGCCGTGAGAGCCGCGTGCAAAACGTGTGTTCTTGATCTACCGCTAACGGAAGTCCGCGCAAACTCTTGCTCCACCGGAACCGATAAGGACTCGCCATGAACACGCGAAGCGCTCTCGCCTTCGGCCTTTCCTGCCTGCTGTGCGCCGGCAGCGCGGTGCATGCGCAGAACTCCACCAGCAAGCCGCGCACGCGCACCGTGTGCGAGAACGTCACCGTGCAGGACCAGCCCAAGGACCAGCACCAGATCGCCGGCATGGCCATCGGCGCCGTGGCCGGCGGCGTATTGGGCAACCAGGTCGGCGGCGGCAAGGGCAAGACGCTCGCGACCGTGGCCGGCGCCGTCGGCGGCGGCTATGCGGGCAAGAAGATCCAGGAAAACCAGCAGACCAAGAAGACGCATGTCGAACGGCGCTGCCGGCAGGTCGCCTACTGAGTTCCAGGCTCCGCCCGCCTGAGGAGGCGGCCCATGAAGTACACGCTGGTCGGCTATGACGGCTCGCCTTCCTCGCAGCGCGCGCTGCGCTTCGCGGTGGCCCTGGCCCAGGCCTGCGGCGGCCGCGTGCGGGTGGTCAACGCGGTGAAGCTGGTGGAAGGCGCGGCCGATACCTGCGCCCTGCTGATGGCCGATTCCGGCGCGCAACGCGCCGGCGAACTGCTGGCCGAAGTGCGCGCCCTGCTGCCCGACGCGGCCGGACTGATCGACGTGGAAGTGATGTCCGGCTGCCCCGGCGAAGTGCTGCTGGAGCAGGTGCGCCGGCACGGCATCGACCACATCGTGATCGGCCACACCGAGCGCGGCGCGCTGGGGCGCTGGCTGCTCGGCTCGGTCTCCGACGATATGCTCGCGCGGGCCCACGTGCCGGTGACGGTGGTGCGCTGAGGCCGCCAGAAGCGGAGCGCGCAACTTCTTGCCGTGCCCCATGCCGCGTCCAGGTCGGCAGTCATTAATCCCGGACCCCGCTCTCGTCGTATGCTTTGTCATATAACAGTCATGCCAGGCCGGCGCGCGCCCCGCTGCGAACGGCCCGGGCCCGCACAGGAAATGCCGCGTGAGCTATAACACCACCCTGCCCTGGACTCTGGACAGCCTGGATCTGGACCGCATCGAATTCGAGCGCGTCCGCCACAACGAAGACCTTTTCTTCCTGCTGTGCAGCGCCTCCTTCGTGGAAAGCGGCTCGGACCTGTACACGCATAACCTGATCGACCACTTCGCCGGCGACGAAGCCCTGCAGACCTGGCTGAGCCAGCACTGGGAACACGAGGAACTGCAGCACGGCCGCGCGCTCGCCGCCTATGTGCGCAAGGTGTGGCCGGAGTTCGACTGGGAGCGCGGCTTCCAGTCGTTCTGGGACGAATACGGCAAGGTCTGCACCGCCGACGAACTCGAGCCCAGCCGCGGCCTGGAGCTGGCCGCGCGCTGCGTGGTGGAAACCGGCACCGCCAGCCTGTACCGCGCGCTCAACGACATCACTGACGAGCCCGTGCTCAAGCAGCTCACCAACCACATCAAGAGCGACGAAGTGCGCCACTACAAGCACTTCTACCAGCACTACCGGCTATACCGCGAACGCGAAGGCTTCGGCCGCTACAAGGTGTTCCGCACCCTGCTGCGCCGGGTCAACGAGATCAAGAGCGAGGACAGCGACATCGCGCTGCGCCACGTGTTCAACCAGTGCTATCCGCAGCACGTGGACAACCAGGCGGAGTTCAAGCGCATCACCGGCCGCGCCCAGGCCCTGCTCCGCCGCAACATCCCCGCCGAGATGACGGTGAAGATGCTGCTCAAGCCGCTGGACCTGCCGCCGCGCGTGCAGGGCATGGTGGAGAAGCCGCTGGCGAAGATTGCGGAGAAGCTGTTTCTCAACTGACGCCGTCCAGGCGTCATCCCGGCGCAGGCCGGGATCCAGTAGCGAAAGACGGCACGATGGCTTGGACGTCCAAAGACTGACTTGGGCGTTATTTCGACAACCGGCTACTGGCGCTACTGGATCCCGGCCTACGCCGGGATGACAGTAGGTGGCGCTCAGTCGCGCCCCACTTCCAGCTCCCGCTCGCGCTCCCGCGCACTGCCCTCCGGCCAGTGATACCAATCCTCATGCGGCGAGAACTGCCGGCACGACGGGCAGAACGTGATCTGCCAGCGATAGCTGCAGCCGGGGCAGACGCCGGCGGTCCAGAAGGTGTTCCACACCGTGCCGCAGCCGCCCATGCGCGGCGAGCATTGCCAGCGGTCCTCGCCCTGCGGGCGCCAGGCGCAGCGCGGGCAGAAGATCTGCGGCTCGTTCATGGCGAAGGCTGGTCCGCCGCGGCGGCCGCGCGCTGCGCGGACTGGATCTTGCGCTGCTCGTGCTCCACCGACTTGAGCCTGGCCAGGTCCACCGGGCGGATCTCGCCGATGGTGCAGGGGATGTCGCGTCGCCCGGTCAGCACCTTGTCGAAGCGCACCTGCACTTCGTTCAAGTTGGAGGTGAGGCCGATGGCGTCGGTGAATTCCAGATCGGGGCACGGCCCCATCACGCTCACCAGGTACGCCTCGTTCGGCCGCGTATAGATGGCCAGCTGGCTGTCGCCCAGCGGTTCCCACGAATACAGCTCGAAGAAGCGGAAGCTGCGCACCGGATCGCGCGCGGCTTCCCTGTAGGCGGCCTGGCGCGCGCCGATGCGCTGCGCATACGGCACGCTGGAACATGCCGCCATGCCGAGCACGGCGATGGCGGCAAACAGAACACGGTGGGCGAACATGGCATGTCCTCCAGTGGAAGGAGACCCGCATCGGAACGCGCGGCGCCTTCCGCGGTGCACCTCGCGTTATTTCTTCCTGGCGCCGCCCTTGCCCACCGGCTGCCACTTGTCCGCGTCGAAGCCGCCGACTTCGTACACCAGGGTGAGCTTCTTCTCGCCGTCCTGCATGGTGACGTCGATCGATATCTTCTTCGACTTCTCCAGCAGGGCGATGAAGGCCTTGTCGTCGCGGATCATCAGCGCCGGCTCGCCGGTGCTGGGCGCGAAGGCCTTGATGCCGGTGTCCTTGCCGTCGACCACGGCCTTGAGCGTGCAGTTGCCCTTGCACACGAAGCCATGCTCGCCGCCGGCATACAGGAACGCGTTCTGCCCCCACTCGGTGTGCCGGCGCAGCACCAGCCGCACGCGGTCGTTGCCGGAAGGCTGGCTGCTGTAGATGGTGGCGGTGGACTGCGTGCCGCCGGCCATCGGCGACACCTGGTACAGCCACAGGCCCTGCAGGCGGTTCTTCTCGCTGTTTTCCTTCCAGCGCTTTTCCACTTCCGGCAGGGTCTGCTGCACTTCCTTGGCGGCCTCGCTGCTGGGGTAGCGACTGACGATCTCCTTGCCCATCGAGGTGGCCATCTCGTCGTTATGGATGCGCAGCAGCTGGCGGTAGGTCTCCAGCTTCTGCGCCGACTCGTCGGCCTGCGGCGCCTGCGCCGGCGCGGCGGCCTGGTCGCCGCCGGACGGCGAGCAGCCGGCCAGCACGCCGGCGAAAACGAACGAAGCGGCCAGGACGGCGGGACGAAGGCGCGGCAGGTTCATCGGCGGTACCCGTGAATTGGAAAGAAGCCAAGAGTGAAACGGCGCGCCCCCAGGCGCAACCGCTCAGGCGCCGGCCGGTGCGTCGCCGAAGCGCTCGCGCAGCTGGCTGCGGTAGCGCCGGCTGCACGGCACCACGGCGCCGTCGCGCATGCGCAGGCGCGCCTCGCCGGCGTCCAGCGGCTCGATCTCGGCCAGGTAGTCCAGGTTGATCGCAAAGCTGCGGTGCACGCGCAGGAAGCGGCGCGCGTCCAGGCGCTCCTCGATGCCGGCCATGGTGCTGCGCAGCGGATAGTCGCGGCCGCGCACGTGCAGGTTCACGTAGTTGCCCGAGGCCTGCAGCCATTCGATCTCGCTGGCGTTGACCAGGAACTCCTTGCCCAGCTTGCGCACCAGGAAGCGCTCCGGCCGCTCCACCGGTTCCACCGGCGGGCCTTCGTCGGGCTCGGCCAGCAGGCGCGCCTCGCCCTGCCAGCGCATCAGCCACAGCCGGGCCAGGCTGACCAGGGCGATGATCAGGAAATAGGTGCGGACGTCCTTGAGGTATTCGTAGCCGAAGTTCGGCCACCAGCTGCCGAAGTCGTAATGCCGGCCCATCGCCGCGTAGACCACGCCCCGCAGCGCCACCATGCCGGCCACGTGGAGCAGGCTGAACGGCACGCTGGCCAGCAGGTGCCAGGGCAGGCTGGCGCGCCAGCTGTCCAGGCGGAACGGCCAGCGCCGCTCCACCGCCAGCACGGCGGGGATCAGGGCCAGGATCAGCAGGCCGCTGCTCCACTCCCAGGTCCAGGGTTCCCAGGCCGGCAGGCGCGGGTTGTCCATCCGCGCGACGATGGCGTTGAACGTCGTATTGAGCAGGGTGACCAGCACCCAGAACGCGCGCACCACCGGCCGGCGCCAGCGCTGGAAATCCCGGTAGTCGAAGCTGGCGTCGAAGCTGGGTCGGTTTTGCATGGCCGGCATTCTACGGTCGGGGCGGCTCGTCACCACGGTCCGCCATTCGTCCCTTGCAGCCCGCGATCAATCACCTGGCGCTGGGTTGCCTGCCGCCCGCCGCACAGCATGGGTGGCATCCGGCGCCGCCGCGCCTTCCACGAGCCAGCCACTCCCATGAACCGCCGCGACCTGCTCAAAGCTTCCCTCGCCCTTCCGCTGCTGCCGCTGGCGCTGCGCGCCGGGGCGCTCCCGTCCGCCAGGGCGGCCCATGTGCTGGCCGGCCCGCTCGCCTTCCAGCGCGTCCGCCCCGGCCAGCCCGGCTGGCCGGCTCCAGCTCAATGGGACGAACTGCGCCGCCAGGTCGGCGGCCGCCTGCTGCAGCCGCGCTCGCCGTTCGCCGAATGTCCGTCCGCCGCCTGCACCCAGGCGCTGAAACAGCTGGACAACCCGTTCGCCCTCGGCGACGACCCGGCCCTGACCCAGACCAGCGGCTGGGCCGACGCCTGGACCTCCCAGCCCAGCGCCTATGCCGTGGCGGCCGAGAGCGCGGCCGACGTCGCCGCCGCGGTGAACTTCGCCCGCCAGCACCGCCTGCGCCTGGTGGTGAAGGGCGGCGGCCACAGCTACCAGGGCACCTCCGAGGCGCCGGATTCGCTGCTGGTGTGGACCCGCCGCATGAACCGCATCGAGCTGCACGACGCCTTCGTGCCGCAGGGCGCCGCCGGCCGCGCCGCGCCGCTGCCGGCGGTGAGCGTGCAGTCCGGCGCGCTGTGGATCGACGCCTACGACGCGGTCACCACCCAGGCCCGCCGCTACGTGCAGGGCGGCGGCTGCGCCACGGTGGGCGTGGCGGGGCTGGTCCAGAGCGGCGGCTTCGGCAGCTTCTCCAAGGGCTTCGGCAGCGCGGCCGGCAACCTGCTGGAGGCGGAGATCGTCACCGCCGACGGCAAGCTGCGGGTGGTCAATGCCTATAACGATCCGGAACTGTTCTGGGGCATCAAGGGCGGTGGCGGCGGCAGCCTGGGCGTGGTGACGCGGCTGACCCTGCGCACCTTCGACCTGCCGGAGTTCTTCGGCGCCGTGATGGGGCGCATCAAGGCCTCTTCGCGCGAAGCGTTCCACGCGCTGATCCACCGCTTCGTGGCGTTCTACCGCGAGGCGCTGTTCAACCCGCACTGGGGCGAGCAGGTGGCCTTCCGCGACGGCGACACGCTGAAGATCTCGATGGTGTTCCAGGGCCTGACCCAGGAACAGGCGCAGCAGACCTGGGAGCCCTTCCTGGCCTGGCTGAAGGAGCATCCGGAATACACCGTGGCCGAACCGGTCCACGCCATCGCCCTGCCCGCCCGGCATTTCTGGGATGCGGTGTTCTTCCGCAAGCACGCGCCGGAATACATCGTGCCGGACGACCGCCCCGGCGCGCCGGCGCACCACATGATCTGGCGGGGCGACCGCGACCAGGTGGGCTGGTTCATCCACTCCTACCAGTCGGCCTGGATGCCGGCCGCGCTGCTGCAGCCCGGGCGGCAGGACGCGCTGGCCGATGCGCTGTTCGCCGCCTCGCAGCACTTCGACTACGCGCTGCACTTCAACAAGGGACTGGCCGGCGCGCCGGCCGACGCGATCGAACGCGCCCGCGACACCGCGACCAACCCCGGCATGCTGGAAGCCTTCGCGCTGGCCATCTGCGCCAGCGGCGGCGAACCGGCCTTCGCCGGCATGCCCGGCGGCGCGCCCGAGCTGGCCCAGGCGCGCCAGCAGTCGCGGAAGATCGACCAGGCCATGCAGGCCTTGCTGAAGGTGGCGCCGGAGGCGGGCTCCTACGTGTCGGAGAGCGATTACTTCCTGCGCGACTGGCAGCAGCGCTTCTGGGGCTCCAACTATCCGCGGCTGGCGGCGGCGAAGCGTCGCTACGATCCGGATGGATTGTTCTTCGTGCACCACGGCGTGGGCAGCGAAGCCTGGAGCGCGGACGGATTCACCCGCCACGCGTAGGTTGGGGTGAGCGCAGCGAACCCCAACAAACCCGCACGATCCCGCCATGTTGGGGTTCGCCTGTGGCTCACCCCAACCTACGCCAGCGGCGAGGCGTGGTCAGCATTCGCTGCCCATCGTCGAATCCAGATGCTCCACCCGCGCGATCTCGTCGAGCCAGACCCGGCGCTGCCAGTCCGGCGCCTCCGGGCGCTCCAGGCGCAGCTCGCCGTTGATGCCTTCGCGCCGGTCGCTGGGGTCGAGATAGAGCTGCACGTTGGGGCGTTCGACGATCACGCCCTCGCAGCGGTCGCCATTGGTCAGCTCCAGGCGTACGCGGCCGTTGGTCGGCAGTTCGCGCACCAGCGCTTCCAGGGCCAGGATGGTGGGTTCATCGGTGTAGACATGTTCGGCGGACCGGGCCATGCGTGCTCTCCGCGTTGGAACTTGCGCCCACCGTAGCGGCGCGCGGGGCAATCGCGGATCAAATCGGCGGCACGATGGCGTCAAGCGGGCCGGGCAGCGCGACTACAATGCGCGATCCCCGGCAAGGACTCCCATGTCGAACTCGACCTCCGCCGCCTCCCTGCGGCAGCACCCCGCCTTCGTGCAGTTCTGGTTCGCGCGCATCGCCTCCGGCTTCGGTTTCCAGATGCTCTCGGTGGCGGTGGGCTGGCAGATCTACGAGATCACCGGACGCGCGCTCGACCTCGGCCTGATCGGCCTCGTGCAATTCATTCCCTCCGTGGTGCTGGCGCTGCCGGCGGGCCACGTGGCCGACCAGTTCGAGCGGCGGCGCATCGTGCTGCTGGGGCAGATCGTGGACCTGCTCGCCATCGCCGTGCTCGCCGCGCTCAGCCTGCTGCATGCGGCGCACGAGGCCGGCATCCTGGCCCTGGTGTTCGTGATCGGCGTGGCCAAGGCCTTCGAGTTTCCGGCGATGCAGTCGATGCTGCCGGCGCTGGTGCCGCCCGCGCTGCTGGGCCGCGCGATGGCGGTGAACGGTTCGGCCGGCCAGGCGGCGATGATCATGGGCCCGGCGCTGGGCGGCCTGCTGTATGTGGCCGGCCCCGGCGTGGTGTACGTGGTGTGCGCGCTGCTGTATCTGGCCGCGGTGCTGCTGATGAGCCGCCTGCGCTACGAGCAGGCGCAGCCGAAGCGCGAACCGGCCACTTTGAAGACCTTGTTCGCCGGGGTGCATTTCATCCGCGCGCGGCCGGACGTGCTCGGCGTGATCTCGCTGGACCTGTTCGCCGTGCTGCTCGGCGGCGCCACCGCGCTGCTGCCGATCTTCGCCAAGGACGTGCTGCACACCGGCCCCTGGGGCTTAGGGTTGCTGCGCGCGGCGCCGGCGGTGGGCGCGCTGCTGATGTCGGTATGGCTGGCGCGGCACAACCTGGAGCGGCGCGTGGGCACGCTGATGTTCGCCTCGGTGGCGGGCTTCGGCGTGGCGACGCTGGTGTTCGCGGTATCCACCTGGCTGTGGCTTTCGCTGGTGGCGCTGTTCGCGCTGGGCGCGTTCGACATGGTCAGCATGGTGATCCGCGGCGCGCTGGTGCAGCTGGACACGCCGGACGACATGCGCGGGCGGGTGAGCGCGGTCAATGCGATCTTCATCAATACCTCCAACCAGCTGGGCGAGTTCGAATCCGGCCTGCTCGCCGCCTGGCTGGGCGCCGTCAACGCCACCCTGATCGGCGGCATCGGCACCCTGGTGGTGGTGGGCCTGTGGATGTGGATGTTCCCCTCCCTGCGCCGGCGCCAGAAGCTGCATGCGGAACCGGACCCCGCCGAGGCGGGCGAACATGCGGCCAATACGCTGTAATGCCACGTCGCCGGCCATAAAGGGAATCCGATGATCACCGTCCACCATCTCAACAACTCCCGCTCGCAGCGCATCCTGTGGCTGCTGGAAGAGCTGGAGCTGCCGTACGAGATCAAGCATTACCAGCGCGATCCCAAGACCCTGCTGGCGCCGCCGGAACTGCGCCGCATCCATCCGCTGGGCAAGTCGCCGGTGATCACCGACGGCCAGCTGACCCTGGCCGAGTCCGGCGCCATCATCGAATACCTCGCCGACCGCTACAGCAACGGCCGCCTGCTGCCGGCGCCGGGCACGCCGGAGCGCCTGCGCAGCACGTACTGGCTGCACTACGCCGAAGGTTCGGCGATGCCGCCGCTGCTGCTGAAGCTGGTGTTCCAGCGCCTGCCCAGGAACCCGGCGCCGTTCTTCGTCAAGCCGCTGCTGCGCGGCATCGCCGGCAAGGTGCAGCGGGTGTTCGTCGATCCGCAGCTCAAGAACCACCTGGCCTATCTGGAAGGCGAGCTGGCCAAGGCGCCCTGGTTCGGCGGCGAGCAGTTCGGCGCGGCCGATATCCAGATGAGTTTCCCGGTGGAGGCCGCCGCCTCGCGCGCGGGGCTCACCGCGGCCAGCCATCCGCGCCTGTGGGATTTCCTCCAGCGCATCCATGCGCGGCCGGCGTATCGCCGCGCGCTGGAGCGCGGCGGCCCTTATTCGATGGTGGACTGAAGGCGAATCAGGCACTTTGCTGAACCTTGCCGGCGCTGTTTACGCACCGCTCACGATGGCGCTGGCATGGTCTTTAACCCTGCATCGGAGGAGAACTGCCATGGGCCGTCAACGCGATATCGAGAGCACCATCAACGGCATCGGCGACCAGATGCGCGACCGCGCACGCCATTACGCGGACGTCGCGGGCAGCCACGCCGACGACCTGGTCGAGCGCGGCCGCAACCTGCGCCGCCGCTTCGGCCGCGACAAGGTCGACTACGCCCGCCGCCTCTCGCACGCCGCCGAGGACATCGCCGACGAGGCGAACTACCAGTACCGCCGTCTGCGCCGCCAGGTGAGCCGCCATCCGGTGGCGACCGCGGCGATCGTGGCCGGCACCATCGGCGCCTTCCTGCTGCTGCGCCGGGCGCTCCGCGACGACGATTGATCCCGGCGTTCAGACGGCTAAACAAAAAACCCGCCTTCCGGCGGGTGACGCGACAGAATAAAAAAAAACCGCCTTCCGGCGGGTGACGCGACAGAATAAAAAAACCCGCCTTCCGGCGGGTTTTTTGTTACTTCTCTCAACGCTTGCGCATCAGACGTACAGCGGATTCGGCTTCTCCGGATCCAGCTTGTACTCCTTCATGGCACGCGCCACGTCCTTCGGATTGACCTTGCCTTCCTTCGCCAGCGCCGACAGCGCGGCCTGGGCGATCCAGTAGCGGTCCACCTCGAAGAAGCCGCGCAGGTGCTCGCGCGTGTCCGAGCGGCCGAAGCCGTCGGTGCCCAGCACGGTGTAGCGCATGCCGTCCGGCACGAAGGCGCGGATCTGGTCGGCGAACTCGCGCACGTAGTCGGTGGCGGCGATGGCCGGGCCCTGGCGGCCCTGCAGCAGGGCGGTGACGTGCGGCACGCGCTGTTCGGCTTCCGGATGCAGGCGGTTCCAGCGCTCGGCGTCGAAACCGTCGCGGCGCACTTCGCTGAAGCTGGGCACGGACCAGATGTCGGCGGTGACGCCGAAATCCTTCTCCAGCAGTTCGGCCGCGGCGATCACCTCGCGCAGGATGGTGCCGGAACCGAGCAACTGCACGCGCGGCTCGCCCTTCTTCGGCTTGCCGGCGTCCTTGAACAGGTACATGCCCTTGATGATGTGCTCTTCCACGCCGGCCGGCAGGTCCGGATGGCTGTAGTTCTCGTTCATCACGGTGATGTAGTAGTACACGTCCTCCTGCTCCTGGAGCATGCGGCGCGTACCGTCCTGCATGATCACCGCCACTTCGTAGGAGAAGGTCGGGTCGTACGACTTCACGTTCGGGATCGCGCCGGACAGCAGGTGCGAATGGCCGTCCTCGTGCTGCAGGCCCTCGCCGTTGAGCGTGGTGCGGCCGGAGGTGCCGCCGATCAGGAAGCCGCGCGCGCGCATGTCGCCGGCCGCCCAGGCCAGGTCGCCGATGCGCTGGAAACCAAACATGGAGTAGTAGATGAAGAACGGCAGCATCGGCTGGTTGCTGATGCTGTAGCTGGTGGCCGCGGCCATCCAGGCGGCCATGCCGCCGGCCTCGGAGATGCCTTCCTGCAGCACCTGGCCCTTCTGGTCTTCGCGGTAGTACAGCAGCTGGTCGGCGTCCTGCGGGCGGTATTTCTGGCCGAACGGCGCGTAGATGCCGATCTGGCGGAACATGCCTTCCATGCCGAAGGTGCGCGCCTCGTCGGCCACGATCGGCACGATGCGCTCGCCGATCTGCTTGTCGCGCAGCAGCAGGTTCATGCCGCGCACCAGGGCCATGGTGGTGGAGATCTCGCGCTCGCCGGTGCCCTTGGTGATCTGCTCGAACGCCGACAGCTCCGGCGCCTTCAGCTTCACGTCGGAGGTGCGGCGGCGCTGCGGCAGCGAGCCGCCCAGCGCGCGGCGGCGCTCCAGCATGTACTGCACTTCCGGCGAGTCCTTGCCGGGGTGGTAGTACGGCACGTCCTTGAGCTTGTCGTCGGTGACCGGGATGTTGAAGCGGTCGCGGAAGTGGCGCACGGCTTCGTCGTCCAGCTTCTTCTGCTGGTGCGTGGGGTTCTGCGACTCGCCGGCCGCGCCCATGCCGTAGCCCTTCACCGTCTTGGCCAGGATCACCGTGGGCATGCCCTTGGTGTTCACCGCCTGGTGGTAGGCCGCATAGACCTTGTGCGGATCGTGGCCGCCGCGGTTGAGGCGCCAGATGTCGTCGTCGCTGAGGTTGGCGACCATCTCGCGCGTCTGCGGATACTTGCCGAAGAAATGCTCGCGCGTGTACGCGCCGCCGAAGGCCTTGCAGGCCTGGTATTCGCCGTCGATGGTTTCCATCATCAACTTCTGCAGCACGCCGTCCTTGTCGCGCGCCAGGAGCGGATCCCAGTAGCTGCCCCAGATCACCTTGATGGCGTTCCAGCCGGCGCCGCGGAACACGCCTTCCAGCTCCTGGATGATCTTGCCGTTGCCGCGCACCGGGCCGTCCAGGCGCTGCAGGTTGCAGTTGATCACGAACACCAGGTTGTCCAGGCCTTCGCGGCCGGCCAGCGAGATGGCGCCGAGCGACTCGGGTTCGTCCGTCTCGCCGTCGCCCATGAAGCACCAGATCTTCCGGTCGGACTTCGGCACCAGGCCGCGGTGCTCCAGGTACTTCCAGAACTGCGCCTGGTAGATGGCCTGGATCGGACCCAGGCCCATCGACACGGTGGGCACCTGCCAGTAATCCGGCATCAGCCACGGATGCGGGTACGAGGACAGGCCACGGCCCTTGCCCGCCACTTCCATGCGGAACAGGTCGAGCTGGTCTTCGCCGATGCGGCCTTCCAGGAAGGAGCGCGCGTAGATGCCCGGGCTGGAATGGCCCTGGTGGAACACCAGGTCGCCCGGGTGGTCGGCGCTGGGTGCGCGCCAGAAATGGTTGAAGCCCACGTCGTACAGCGTGGCCGAGGACGCGAAGCTGGCGATATGCCCGCCCAGTTCGCCCGGCTTGCGGTTGGCGCGCACCACCATCGCCATGGCGTTCCAGCGGACGAGGGTGCGGATGCGCCACTCGATCGCCGCGTCGCCGCTCATCTTCGCCTCGTTGGCCGGGGCGATGGTGTTGACGTATTCGGTGGTGGGATTGAACGGCAGGTAGCCGCCGGCGCGACGGGTCGAGTCGACCATCTTTTCCAGCAGGTAGTGCGCGCGCTCGGTGCCGTCGTGGTTGATGACCGCATTGAGCGAATCGACCCATTCCTGGGTTTCGGTGGGGTCGAGGTCCTGGTGGAGGATGTCGTCGAGCTGATCCATGGGGAGTCTTCTCTCCGCGACGCCGGGAACCGGCGCGGCTGCAGGTGGTGCATCGGGGATGCGGGAACCGTCCGAGTTTAGCTCCGGCGGGGTCGGGCCGCCAATTCGACGGGGGTCGATACGGGGCCGCATGGGGGCTGGGGCTTATTTAGAAATGGCAAAAAAGAACCGGCGTGGTGAGCGCCGGTTCTCGATAAACCTTGAAGCTGGAACCCTTCTCCCTCTGGGAGAAGGTGGCGGCAGCCGGATGAGGGTTCGGCCGGAGCGGTGCACCTCACTCTTGCGCTCCGGCCGTACCCTCACCCCAACCCCTCTCCCCGTGCACAAATTGGTAAACGGGGAGAGGGGCTCACAGCATCAGCGGCTCTTCTGCTGCGCCCGGATCTGCGCATCCACCGCCGCAATCGCCGTCATATTGACCACCCGGCGCGGCGTCGAGGCTGGGGTCAGGATGTGCGCCGGCTTGTCCACACCCATCAGGATCGGGCCGATCGCCACGCCGTCGGTCATCACCCGCACCATGTTGTAGGTGATGTTGGCGGCGTCCAGGTTCGGCATCACGAACAGGTTGGCGCGGCCGGTCAGCGTGGTGTTGGGGAACATGCGCGTGCGCAGGCCCTCGTCCCAGGCGGTGTCGGCCTGCATCTCGCCGTCCATCTCCAGCTTCGGCAGGCGCGACTTCAGCAGCTCGTAGACCTTGCGCATCTTCGCCGCGCTGGGGTTGTCGTGGCTGCCGTAGTTGGAATGCGACAGCAGCGCCACCTTCGGCTCGATGCCGAACAGCTTCAGGCGGTAGCTGGCCTGCAGGGTGGCCTCGGCGATCTGTTCGGCGGTGGGGTCGACCTGCACGTGGGTGTCCAGGAAGAACCAGGCGCCCTGGTCGTTGATCACGCCGGTCATGGCCGAGGTGCACTGCACGCCCGGGTCCAGCCCGAACACGCTGCGCAGGTAGCCGAGCTTCTTGTGGAAGCGCCCGACCAGGCCGCAGATCATCGCGTCCGCCTCGCCGCGCTCGACCATCAGCGCGGCGATGAGCGTGGGCCGCGAGCGCAGCAGGTTCTTGGCCGCCGCCGGCGACACGCCGCGGCGTTCGGTGAGCGCGTGGTACTGCTGCCAGTACTCGTTGAAGCGCGGATCGTCGTCGATATTGGTCAGCTCGAAATCGACGCCGGCCTTCATGCGCAGGCCGAGGCGCTGGATGCGCGTCTCGATCACGCTGGGGCGGCCGATCAGGATCGGGAAGGCCAGGCGCTCGTCGATCACCGTCTGCACGGCGCGCAGCACGGTCTCTTCCTCGCCCTCGGCATAGACCACGCGCTGGCGGTCGGCGCGGGCGCGCTCGTACACCGGCTTCATCAGCAGGCCGGTGCGGTAGATGAACTGGCCGAGCTTTTCCTTGTAGGCGTCCATGTCGGTGATGGGACGCGTGGCCACGCCCGAATCCATCGCCGCCTGCGCCACCGCCGGGGCCAGCATCACCAGCAGGCGCGGGTCGAACGGGCGCGGGATCAGGTATTCCTCGCCGAAGGTCGGCACGTCGCCGCCGTAGGCGCTGGCCAGGTCGCCGGCTTCCATGCGGGCCAGCTCGGCGATGGCGCGCACGCAGGCGGTCTTCATCGCCTCGTTGATGCCGGTGGCGCCGACGTCCAGCGCGCCGCGGAAGATATAGGGGAAGCACAGCGCGTTGTTGACCTGGTTCGGATAGTCCGAACGGCCCGTCGCGATGATGCAGTCCGGCCGCACGCGCTTGGCGTCCTCCGGCAGGATCTCGGGATTCGGATTGGCCAGCGCCAGGATGATCGGCTGGCGCGCCATGGTGGCGACCATCTCGGGCTTGAGCACGCCGCCGGCGGACAGGCCCAGGAAGATGTCCGCGCCGTCGACGATCTCGGCCAGGGTGCGCGCCTTGGTGTCGCGCGCATAGCGCTGCTTGTCCGGGTCCATCTGGTCGCGGCCGGTGTACAGCACGCCTTCGCGGTCGTAGGCCAGGATGTGCTCAGGCTTGAGGCCCAGCGCCACCAGCATATCCAGGCAGGCGATGCCGGCCGCGCCGGCGCCGGCGGTGGCCAGCTTCACGTCCTCGATCTTCTTGCCCACCACTTCCAGCGCGTTGAGCACGGCGGCGCCCACGATAATCGCGGTGCCGTGCTGGTCGTCGTGGAATACCGGGATCTTCATCCGCTCGCGCAGCTTGCGCTCGACGATGAAGCACTCCGGCGCCTTGATGTCTTCCAGGTTGATGCCGCCGAAGGTGGGCTCGAGGCTGGCGATGATGTCGACCAACTTGTCCGGGTCGCGCTCGTCGATCTCGATGTCGAACACGTCGATGCCCGCGAACTTCTGGAACAGCACGCCCTTGCCTTCCATCACCGGCTTGCCGGCCAGCGGGCCGATGTCGCCCAGGCCCAGCACCGCGGTGCCGTTGGTGATCACCGCCACCAGGTTGCCGCGCGCGGTCATCTCGCTGGCGGCGTTGGCGTCCTCGACGATGGCTTCGCAGGCGTAGGCCACGCCGGGCGAATAAGCCAGCGACAGATCGCGCTGGGTGACCATGGCCTTGGTGGCCGAAACCTTGATTTTGCCGGGGCGCGGCAGGCGGTGGTATTCGAGGGCGGCGAGTCGAAGTTCTTCGGGGAGTGCCATGGGTGCGCGATTCGCTGGAGATGCGGAGGGATAGGAGTGCCGCTGGCGGCAACATCGCGGGATGTTAGCACCGCGCCGGTGCGATTCCCTTGCGCAATGCGCAAGAACGTACGCGTATGGCGAGCGCGGATGTGCGGCATTAAGCCACGCCGCATGGCGCGTGGCGGACGCTTAGCCCGAATGTGTTAGAGGCTCAATGACAGGCTCTCCGCCTGCACCCGTCCCATATGGATGCGGTTGACGAACAGCGAGAACGCCAGCTTGCCGGCCAGGCCGTGCACGTGCTGCATCCACGGCGGCAGCCAGCGCGGCGGCACGATCGCGCCGGATTCGAAATGCGGCTGCAGGCTCAGCACGTCGTGCAGCGCCAGCTTGCCGGCGAACAGGTGGCGCAGCATGTCCATGCGGCGCTGCTTGAGCGCCCAGCGGAAGAAGGTGTGCACGGTGAGCAGGCCGCTCAGGTACACGTTGTCCTTGGCGAAGGCCGAGCCGCCGTCCAGCGGCACGCCGCGGAACACGCGCTGGGCCGAGTGGAAGCTGTCGAACGGGTTCTGCCCGCAGTCGGAAAAGTACTTGTAGACCTCGACGAAGTCGGCGCCGTTGAGCGCCATGTCGATGGCCAGGATGCGCAGGCTGATGCGCTTAAGCCGCGCGATGTCGATCGCGCCGGACATCAGCTCGGCGAACACCGCCAGCCCTTCCTGCGTGGCCGTGACCCGCGGCGAGGTGCGCGCCAGCGAGGCCAGCACCGGCTGGGCGCGGCCGTTGAGCGCGGTCAGCGAATGCACGTAGGCCTCGTGGGCCAGCAGCTGGTGGCGGTCGTACTCGCTGAAGCGCGTGCCGCCGCGCAGGCGGATGCGGGTGGCGCCGGCCGCGGCCTTGGCGGTGAGTTCGTCGTCGACCTCGACGTTGATGACGCCTTCGCCGAAGAACCGGTCCAGCGTGGCGGCCAGGTCGGCGCGCAGCACGTCAGCCTGCATGGTGGCGCTGTCGTCGTCGCCGGGCAGGTCCGAGCCCAGTTCGTCCGACAGCTCCACGAAGTAGCGCGCCGCATCGAGGTTGCTGCGGTCGCTGCCGGGGATCGGGTCGCCCGGGCGGCCGTACAGCACGATCGACGGCGCGGTGAAGCCGGCCGTGCCCACCGCCTCGAGCATTTCGGCGGCGATGCGCCAGGACTCGGCGGTGCGGCACAGGTATTCGCCCATCGGGTCGTCGTGGCCGGCTTCGCGTTCGATCCTGGCCAGCTCGGCGCGCGCCTCGGACAGGTCCGGGCGCGGGTAGTCGACCTGCGGCAGGCTGAAATCGCCCTTGGTGAAGGCGGCGATCAGGCGGTTTTCCAAAGTGGCCGGCCAGGCCACGGTGGGCAGGATGCGGATGGACTTCACCGCTGCCAGCAGGCGCTGATCCAGCTCGGCGTAACGTTGCAGGGTGGGCGTGAGCGTGGCGGTGACGGCGTTCATGGCTGGCTCCTGACCCGGGGGTACTTCATTCTTTGTCGCGTCCGCGATGCCCGTGCGGCTTGGTCGGCGGACGTCCGCCGCGCTGCCGGCGCAGGCGCGCCTCCAGCGTGGCGGCCTGTTCTTCGCGCTCGTCGCGCAGCTTGAGGTAATTGCGCCAGCGCTCGGCGGAAAGGTCGCCGTTGTCCAGCGCCGCCTGCACCGCGCAGCCCGGCTCGCTGCCGTGGCCGCAGTCGGCGAAGCGGCAGCGTTCGGCCAGGGCGTCGATGTCGGCGAACAGGTCGAGGTTTTCCTCGCCGGTGAGCTTCAGCTCGCGCATGCCGGGCGTATCGATCAGGCAGCCGCCGCTGGGCAGCTGCAGCAGGGCGCGGTGCGTGGTGGTGTGGCGGCCGCGGCTGTCGTGCGAGCGCACTTCGCCGGTGGCCATGCGCTCCCTGCCCAGCAAGGTGTTGGTGAGGGTGGATTTGCCCGCGCCGGAGGAACCGACCAGCACCGCGCTGTCGCCCGGCTGCAGGTAGCGCGCCAGCTCGGCCGCGCTGGCCGGGTCCTTGCCGTTGACCGCGTGGATCGGCGTGCCGGCGGGCAGGCGTGCGCGCAGGTTGGCGACCAGGGCCTCGGCGTCCTCGCGGATATCCAGCTTGCTCAGCAGCACCACCGGCTGGGCGCCGGAATCCTCGGTCAGCGACAGATAGCGCTCGATGCGCGCGGGGTTGAAGTCGCCGTCCAGGCCGGTCAGCACCAGCACGTAGTCGATATTGGTGGCGATGATCTGCCGCTCGTAGCGCTCCCCGGCCGCGGCGCGCGACAGCACGGTGCGGCGCGGCAGCACCTTGACTATATGCGGCGGGCTGCCCGGTTCCAGCTCGACGAAATCGCCCACCGACGGGCGTTCGGCGGGATCCAGGCCGCGTTTCAGGAAATGTCCGGCAGGCTGCGCCCCGAACAATGAGGCACCATCGTGCAGCTCGTAGCCGGCGCGGTGCTGCGCCACCACCCGGGCCAGCCGGAGATTGCCTTCCGGGAGGGCATCGCCGCGCCAGCCGACGCTGCGCAGACGTTCGATGGTCTCGGCCTGAGTCATGACGGGCGATTATGCCCTGCCCGCACGTCGCCCGGAATCGGGCCAGCGCACGCCTCGCACGGCCCGACGGCCGCTGCTAGCATGCGGAAGCACCCCCAAAAGCGCCGCACAGCGCTGAGCACTCGAAGGATCCAAGACGTTGGCCCCGATCAAACCCAGTGCGCACCTGGCTGAAGTGCGCTACGAAATCCGCGGCGCCCTTACCCGTCGTTCGCGTGAACTGGAGGCCGCCGGCCTGCCGATCATCAAGCTCAATATCGGCAACCCGGGCCGCTACGGCTTCGAAACCCCGCCCCACCTGCGCGAAGCCATCGCCGCCCACCTGCGCGACAGCGAAGCCTATGGCCACGAGCAGGGCCTGGAAGAAGCCCGCGAGACCATCGCCGCCCAGCAGCGCGCCCGCGGCGCGCGCGGCGTGGAAGTGGAGCGCGTGTTCGTCGGCAACGGCGTCAGCGAACTGATCGACCTGAGCCTGCGCGCCCTGCTGCAGCCGGGCGACGAAGTGCTGCTGCCCAGCCCGGACTATCCGCTGTGGAGCGCCGCCACCATCCTCAACGACGGCCAGCCGCGCTATTACCGCTGCCTGGCCGAGAACGGCCACCTGCCCGATCCGGACGAAATCGAGGCCCTAGTCACCGCGCGCACCCGCGCGATCGTGCTGATCAATCCGAACAACCCCACCGGCGCCGTGTATCCGCGCGAGCTGCTGGAGCGCATCGTGCGCATCGCCGAGCGCCATCACCTGCTGCTGCTCACCGACGAGATCTACGACGAGATCCTCTACGACGGCGCGCAGTTCGAGCCGCTCGCCCGGGTGGCCGGCGACGTGCCCTGCGTCAGTTTCGGGGGCTTGAGCAAGGTGCACCGCGCCTGCGGCTACCGGGTGGGCTGGATGAGCCTTTCCGGCGACCCGTCGCGCACCCACGACTACCGCGACGCCCTGCAGCTGCTGGCCGCGCTGCGCCTGTGCGCGAACGTCACCGCGCAATGGGCGGTGCGCCCGGCGCTGGAGAGCAAGCCGACCATCGGCGCGCTCACTTCGCCCGGCGGGCGGCTGCACGAGGCGCGGCGGATGATCCTGGAAGGCGTGGCGCAGAGCGAATTCCTCGACCTGGTCGCCCCCGGCGGCGCGCTGTACGCATTCCCGCGCGTGCGCGCCGACCGCGTGCCGCATTTCGACGACAACGCCTTCGCCCTGCGCCTGCTGGAAGAAGAATCCGTGCTGGTGGTGCCGGGCAGCAGCTTCAACGTGCCGGCCAGCCGCCATCTGCGCCTGACCCTGCTGCCGCCGCCGGAACAGCTGCGCGAGGTGTTCGTGCGCATCGAGCGCGTGCTCGCGCGCATGGCCGAGGGACAGCAGGCGCGCGCGGTCGCCTGAGCGGGGCATGCTCAGCTATCTCGCGCTCGGCGATTCCTACACCATCGGCGAAGGCGTGCCCGCCGAGGGCCGCTGGCCGATGCGCCTGGCCGCCGCCCTGCGCGCGCAGGGCGTGGCGCTGGCGGACCCCACCATCCTCGCCACCACCGGCTGGACCACCGACGAACTCTCGGCGGCGATGGACGCCGCCGCGTTCGCGCCGCCATACGACCTGGCCAGCCTGCTGATCGGCGTCAACAACCAGTACCGCGGCCGTTCCGCCGACGCGTACCGCGGTGAATTCCGCCGCCTGCTGGAACGCGCGATCGCGCTGGCCGGCGGCCGCCCCGGCCGCGTGCTGGTGCTGTCGATTCCGGACTGGGGCGTCACCCCGTTCGCCCGCGACAGCGGCCGCGACACCGCGCGCATCGCCGCGGAGCTGGACGCCTTCAACGCCGTCGCCGCCGCGGAAACCCGCTCCATGGGCGCGGCCTTCGTGGACATCGCGCCGATCTCGCGCGACTTCCCCGCCCTGCTCGCCGACGACGGCCTGCATCCCTCCGCCGCGCAATACGCGCTATGGGCCGAAGCCGCGCTGCCGGCCGCGCGCGCCCTGCTGGCCTGAGCACCCCTTTCGCATCGCAACAAAGCTGCAACCGCGCCGCCTCGAGCCGGTGACCTGCCCCGCGCAGACTGAGCTCCCGGATACCACCGGGAGAGACAGCCATGGCGACCTTCCACTGCCGCAGCGCCTTCATCTCCGACGTGCATCTGGGCACGCCTGACTGCAAGGCTTCCTACCTGCTCGACTTCCTGCGCAAGCTGCGCTGCGAGAAGCTCTATCTCGTCGGCGACATCATCGACATGGAAGCGCTTTCGAAGCGCATCTGGTGGCATGCCGACCACGGCGCGGTGCTGGCCGAAGTGCTGGACATGGCGCGGCGGGGGATCGAGGTGATCTATATCCCCGGCAACCACGACGCCCCGCTGCGCGGCCTGGCCGGGCAGAGCTTCGGCGGTGTGCGCATCGCGCTGGATGCCGTGCACGAAGGCGCCGACGGGCGCCGCTACCGGGTCAGCCACGGCGACGAATTCGATCCGGAACAGATCGGCCGCACCTGGATGCTGCACCTGGGCGAGGTGATGCACCGCTTCATCTGCTGGACCAACCGCCGCGTGCACGCCATGCGGCGCCGGCTGGAGCTGCCCTACCTGCCGCTGTCGATCATCGTCAAGTCGCATATCCGCAAGGCGCTGGCCTATATCCGCGCCTACGAGGAACGCGTCGCCGCCGATGCGCGCGAGCGCGGCTTCGACGGGCATATCTGCGGCCACATCCATTTCGGCCACGTGCGCGACATGGGCGGTGTGCTGTACCTCAACGACGGCGACTGGGTGGAGCACTGCACCGCCCTGGTCGAGGACCACACCGGCGCCATGGAGCTGATCCACTGGAGCGAGCAGCCGGCCGCGCTCGGCCGCGCCAGCCGCGAGCTGGTGCTGCCCTCGCCCGCCTCCGGCCTGGCGCTGGCGCCCCTGGCCCGGCACCGGCGCAATCTCTCGGAGCTGCGCCCGGCGGCCTGAGCGCAGGGGCTTGCGCCAGGGACGAGCGGCGAGGACGCGGGGCGATAAGGACGCGCCGCCGCAGGATGCGGGCCGCGTCCTCGCCGCTCGCCCCTGAACGTAGGTTGGGGTGAGCCAAAGGCGAACCCCAACAAATCTTCCCCGTGATCGCGGCGTTGGGGTTCGCTGCGCTCACCCCAACCTACGCTTGAAGCCGCCCCGGGGCGCCGGCATATGCAGGGGGCGTATCATTGCCCCTCTTTACCGGAGTCCCCCCTGATGTCCCTCGACAGCGCCACCCGCGAACGCATCGAAACCCTGCTCAAGAACCACCGCGTGGTGCTGTTCATGAAGGGCACCCGCCAGCAGCCGATGTGCGGCTTCTCCGCCGCGGCCACCAACACCCTCAACGAGCTGCTGCCCGACTACCACACGGTGAACGTGCTGGAAGACCCGGAAATCCGCGAAGGCATCAAGGCCTACGGCGAATGGCCGACCATCCCGCAGCTGTACGTGGAAGGCGAGCTGGTCGGCGGCGCCGACATCATTCGCCAGATGTACACCAGCGGCGAGCTGCACAGCCTGTTCGGCGCCACCCCGCCGGACCGCAGCGCCCCCGAGATCACCATCACCGACAAGGCCGCCGAAGCGATCCGCCAGGGCACGGCCAATGCGCAGGGCCTGGCCCTGCACCTGGAGATCGGCCCGGACCATAGCGCCGGCTTCCAGCTGGCGCCGGCCGGCGACCACGACATCGTGTCCAGCAGCAACGGCATCGAAGTGCACTTCGACCCGGGCAGCGCCCAGCGCGCCAAGGGCATCGTGATCGACTGGGTGTCCACCGTGCAGGGCGAGGGCCTGAGCCTCAAGTTCCCCGGCGCGCAGGAGATCAAGAGCCTGACCGTGCAGGAGCTGCAGGCGCGCCTGGCCGCCGGCGACCTGGTGCTGGT
Source organism: Dyella marensis (assembly GCF_049532885.1). NCBI lineage: Bacteria > Pseudomonadati > Pseudomonadota > Gammaproteobacteria > Lysobacterales > Rhodanobacteraceae > Dyella > Dyella marensis. The sequence goes on along the minus strand of NZ_CP064029.1, from coordinate 500,482 downwards.
CGACGTGCGCCCGGCCCACGGCCGCGCCCAGGCCGCTCCGCTGGCCCAGGCCCGCGTGCTGGACGAGGTCGGCTACGACAGCCTGGCCGCCCTGCCCAAGGACACCGCCATCGCCTTCATCTGCCACCACGGCGTATCCAGCCGCGGCGTGGCCGAGCGTTTCGCCGCGCACGGCTTCAGCAACGTCTACAACGTGCAGGGCGGCATGGACGCGTGGGCGGCGGAGATCGATCCGAGCGTGCCGCGCTACTGATTCGATCTAGGAAAAATTCCTAGTAAAAAGCGGGGCCTACGGGCCCCGCTGGCGTTTCCGGCGCGCGAAAAAACCGGTCAAAACACGCCGCTTATTTATGATCCGTTCACTCATGGCGCAAGTTGCTGCGAAGTCACAGCCCTGGCGCCACGCAAGGGCGACCCCGCCCACCGCAAGCCCCTTCGTGTTTCTTGCCGCTGGCTTGCGTAAGTCCGCCTTAGCGAAAAATCTTGCGATAGAACTGCGAAAAATTACCCGGCGCATAAAACGGGCCAACGCAGGTTCCGCTCGCTTTTTCCTGCGACGGATAACCATTGCATAACAAATCCGTGGTTCGTAGCTTCGGACTAGGCCACAAGTCACGGCGGGGCACGCCATGAAAGGCCTCCGGATGTGGGGACATCCGGACGAATCGGGGGAGTACGGCTTACCAAGGCAGGCATGACAGGGGCATCCCGCCTCGGGCATGGCTTTGCCGTGGGCGGCATTCCGGTTCGATGAACTCGCTCAAGTCCGCGACCAAAACAATCATCAACCGAGGTTCGACCATGACTTCCAGCAAAGCCAAACGCTACGGTGGTTCCACGCTGCCGCGGCGCCCGCTCGTACTCGCCCTGGCCCTGGGCCTTGGCCTGGCGAGCAGCGGCATCGCGCTTGCCCAGTCCAACGCGACGGGCGTGATCTTCGGCCAGGCCGCGCCGGGAGAAACCATCCACATCGAAAGCACGCAGACCGGCCTCAAGCGCGACCTCACCACCGACGCGCAGGGCCGCTACCGCGCCGCCTCGCTGCCGATCGGCACGTACAACGTGTCGGTGCTGAAGGACGGCAAGGTGCTCGACAGCCGCAACGACGTGCAGACCACGATCAGCAGCGGTACCGAGGTGTCCTTCAACGCCAGCGCCGCCAATGCGCAGACGCTGGGCGCGGTGCAGGTAGTGGGCAACGCGCTGCCGGCGATCGACGTGTCCTCGGTGGACTCGCGCGCCGTGCTCACCGCCGACCAGCTGGCCAAGCTGCCGATCGCGCGCACCTCGATCAGCTCGATCGCGCTGCTGGCACCCGGCACCACGCCGGCCGCGCGCGGCTACGGCAACGCGCTGTCCTTCGGCGGTTCGTCCGCGTCGGAGAACGCGTACTACATCAACGGTTTCTCGGCCACCAACCCGCTGACCGGCGTGAGCTCGCGCCAGCTGCCGTACGACGCGATCGACCAGGAGCAGGTGCTGATCGGCGGCTACGGCGCCGAATACGGCCGTTCCACCGGCGGCGTGATCAACGTGGTGACCAAGCGCGGCACCAACCAGTGGAAGGGCGACGTGCAGGCGTTCTGGTCGCCCAGCGAACTGGCCCAGCAGCCGCGCAACGTGTATCGCCGCAACGGCACGCTGTACCAGGTCGGCAACGCCTTCTCGCCGCGCGACCGCGACGAAGTGCAGTACTCCGGCTCGATCGGCGGCGCGCTGATCAAGGACAAGCTGTTCTTCTTCGGCGCCGCCGATGCGGTGCGCCAGACCGACGTCGCCTACGGCACGCAGTCGAACAACTCGACCGTGCAGAACGACACCAACAAGATCACCCGCTGGCTGACCAAGTTCGACTGGAACATCACGGACAACCACATCCTGGAGTTCACCGGGATCGGCGACGACGAGCAGACCGACTCGCAGATCTACGGCTACAACTACTCCACGCTGCAGAACACCGGCTACAAGGGCCACCAGTACACCAAGAACTACAACGGCACCCAGACCAACGGCACGCCGGGCGGCAACATCTACATCGGCCACTACACCGGCTACATCACCGACGACCTGACGGTCAACGCGATGTACGGCAAGAGCAACTCCGACCACATGCAGAACATCACGGGCGCCGGCGGCGCGCCGTGCCCGGCGATCACCGACAACCGCGCCATCGCCGCCACCAATCCGGCGCCCAGCTGCCAGTTCGGCGCCGCCACCACGCTGCGCGAGGGTTCGAAGGACAAGACCAGCGGCTGGAGCTTCAACATCGAATACCGCCTGGGCAGCCATGACTTCCGCGGCGGCATGGACAACTACGTCCTGCGCGCCACCTGGGGCAGCGCGCCGGTCACCGGCACTGCCTGGCGCTACTTCGACCTCGGCTCCGGCCAGGCCATCACCCAGCGCCTGACCAACCTGGGCCTGAGCCCGAGTCTGTACAACCCGGCCTCGTTCGCCAACGGCTACTACGCCGAAAGCACGGGCCTGAGCACCGGCACCTCGGCGCGCACGGCGCAGCGTTCGGAGTTCATCGAAGACCACTGGCAGCTGACCGACCGCTGGAACATCTACCTGGGCCTGCGCAACGAGCAGTTCACCAACTACAACGGCGTCGGCGACGCCTACGCCAAGGAGCGCAACCAGCTCGATCCGCGCCTGGGCTTCGCCTGGGACGTGTACGGCGACAGCTCGCTGAAGGTCTACGGCAACGCCGGCCGCTACCACCTCGGCCTGCCCACCAGCGTGGCCGTGCGCGGCGCCGGTCCGTCCACCTTCCCGTCCACCTACTACTCGTTCACCAGCATCGACCCGGTCACCGGCGTGCCGCAGGGCCTGAGCGTGGGCGCGCCGTGGTCGCAGACCTTCTACAACAACGGCGCCAATGGCACCCCGCCGGATGCCAAGACGGTGTCGGTGAAGGACCTGAAGACCTACTACCAGGACGAGTACATCCTCGGCTTCGACAAGCAGCTGCCGAACAACTGGACGGTCGGCGCCAAGGCCATGTTCCGCGTGCTGCGCAACCTGATCGACGACGACTGCGACAGCCGTCCGATCCAGGCCTGGGGCGACGCGCACGGCATCAGCGCGCTGGTCGCCGCCGGCATCGCCAACAGCACGCAGTGCTGGCTGTACAACCCGGGCAACGCCAACACCTTCATCCTGTCGCCCGCCGCCGGCCAGTACTTCGAAGTGCCGCTGAGCGCCCGCGAGATCGGCGAGCCGAAGGCCAAGCGCCGCTACTACATGCTCGACATGTACGCCGAGCACCAGTTCAGCGACAAGTGGTACGCCAAGGTCGAGTACACCTTCTCGCGCAGCTACGGCAACTCGGAAGGCCAGCTCGACTCCGACATCGTGCAGGCCGACGTGTCCACCACCGAAAGCTGGGACGCGCCGGAGCTGATGGAGAACACCAACGGCCCGCTGGCCAACGACCAGACGCACCAGCTGCGCATCCTGGGCGTGTACCAGCCGACGCCGGAATGGCGCTTCTCCACGGTCAGCCGCATCACTTCCGGCACGCCGATCAGCTGCATCGGCGCGCGCCCGGAATCGGCCGGCGGCGACCCGGTGGGCTACCAGGCGGCGTACTTCTGGTGCAACGGCAAGCCCGCTCCGCGCGGTTCGTACGGCCGCACGCCGTGGACCTATACGATCAACCTGAGCGCGGCCTGGCAGCCGGCCTTCCTCGATCACAAGCTGACGCTGTCGGCGGACGTGTTCAATCTGCTGGGCAAGCAACGCATCACGCAGCTCAATGAGACGTGCGAGGATCCGTCGGGTAACACGACGATCAACTGCTTCCGCCCGCGTTCGTTCCAGGATCCGCGTTACGTCCGCCTGGGCGCGCGGTACGACTTCTCGCTGTAAGGGTCTGGCATTCCAAAGTGCGCGGGGCTCCATGGATGGGGTCCCGCGCCGACAAACAGCTGGTATCTCCCCATATGGGCCGCCGTGAGGCGGTCCTTTTTTTCGTGCCGCGCGAAGGGAGGAGAGCTTGCGAAAAACCGCAAGTAAATCGCGATCCGAAAATTATCGCCGCAATTATTTATTAATCGCCATTGATTACGATAATTTCGAAAAACATAACGCTTTCCATAATGCGCCACCTGCTGCTACAAAATCCCCGCTCGATCCCCGAGCCATTCGCCACAGATAGTCAAGGACGTTTCCTTCATGAAAGCGATTTCACTGCAGTGCGCTTTATCCGCTCTGGTTTTCCTGGGCCTGGCCGGCGCTGCCCACGCCGCCACGCCGTATTCCACCTCCAACATCTATTTCGACGAAAGCGGGGCGGTGGTGGGGCAGAACATCCTGCTCTGCTCGAACTTGGCCTATCACGCCGGCAATATCCACACGGCATACTCGATCACCCAGACCATCGCCTGCACCAGCTATCCCAACGGCGCCCCGATCACCACGCCGCCACCGGACGTGATCGTGCCGGGCACCCAGGTCACCAGCTACGTGCTGCCCAGCTTCCTCACCATCACCCAGGGCTGCGCCGCTGCCGAATGCGTGCAGGCAGGTAGCCCGGAACTGCCGCGCCTGGTCGACAAGGGCTGGACCTGGCAGACCGGCCTGCAATAAGCCGCTCTTCAGCTGTTCAACGCGCTGAAAACGAAAGAGCCGCCGGTCAGCCGGCGGCTCTTTCGCTATCTGCAGCATTAAAAAAATTACTCGACGTTTTCCTCGAAGCGCAGGTGCTTCACGCTGCGGCCGTTGCGGCGCACCAGCTTGAGCGCCTCGATGCCGATGCGGATATGGCGCTCGACGAACTGCGCCGTCACGCTGCGGTCGCTGGCTTCGGTCTTCACCCCTTCCGGAATCATCGGCTGGTCCGACACCAGCAGCAGCGCGCCGCAGGGGATCTGGTTGTGGAAGCCCGCCGCGAAGATGGTGGCGGTTTCCATGTCCACCGCCATGCAGCGGGTGCGGCGCAGGTAGTCCTTGAACTGCTCGTCGTGCTCCCACACGCGGCGGTTGGTGGTGTACACCGTGCCGGTCCAGTAGTCGTAGCCGAGGTCGCGGATCATGGTGGACACGCCGCGCTGCAGCTGGAACGCCGGCAGCGCCGGCACTTCCGGCGGCAGGTAGTCGTTGGAGGTGCCCTCGCCGCGGATCGCGGCGATCGGCAGCACCAGGTCGCCGATCGCGTTCTTCCTCTTCAGGCCGCCGCACTTGCCCAGGAACAGCGCCGCCTTGGGCGACACCGCGCTGAGCAGGTCCATCACGGTGGCGGCATTGGGGCTGCCCATGCCGAAGTTGATCAGGGTGATGCCGTCGGCGGTGGCATTGGGCATGGGGCGGTCGCGCCCGTGCACTTCCACGCCATGCCATTCGGCGAACAGATCCACGTAATGGCCGAAATTGGTGAGCAGCACGTACTCGCCGAACTGCTCCAGCGGCGTGCCGGTATAGCGCGGCAGCCAGTTGGAGACGATTTCCTGTTTGTCTTTCATGGGACCCTTTGGCAGGTCGATGGGCGCGGGAGCCTCCCGCACCGCGTTACCGGCGACGCCACGCCGGCGATAGGCCGAATGATCCGCGCCATTCTAGCCGGAACGGCGGGCTGGCTTGCGCATGGCGCAGTGCCGCATGGCCGCGATCCGTTCTGTGATGGACTTCACCCATGTTATGTTCCCGCCGCAGCCGGACTAGGGGGTGACAAGATGCGCATGGGCCTGGCCATCGATGCGTCCTGCGACGTTTCGCAGGGCTTCCTGGAGGAACACGGCGTCACGGTGATGCCGATCACCGTGCGGGTCGACGACGAGACCTTCCTGGACAACCGCGACCCCGCCGAGGTGCGCCGCTTCATCGACCGCAAGCTGGGCGACCGCAGCCACTCGGCCGAGACCGAGCCCTGCTCGGTGGAAGAGGTGCAGAAGCTGTTCCTGGAGAAACTGGTGCTGGAGCGGGACTGCGTGTTCTGCCTCACCGTCACCTCCACCCGCAGCCCGATCAACGACCACGTCAACAAGGCCAGCTTCGCGGTGCTCAAGCACTACCGCGCGGCGCGCGAGCAGGGCGGGCTGTCCGGCCAGTTCCTGATGCGCGTGATCGACACCCGCAACCTGTTCGCCGGCACCGCGCCGGCCATCCTGGAAGCCGCCCGCCTGGTCCGCGCCGGCGAGACGCCGCCGGCGATCCGCGAGCGCGCCACCTTTATCGCCAACCACTCCTACGGCTACATGCTGCCGCGCGACCTGTACTACCTGCGCGCGCGCGCCAAGAAGAAGGGCGACCGCAGCGTCGGCCTGTTCAGCGCGGTGCTGGGCTCGGCGCTGGACATCAAGCCGCTGCTGCGCTGCTTCCGCGGCGAGACCGGCCCGGCCGGCAAGGTGCGCGGCTTCGAGCACGGCGCGCAGACCCTGTTCGGCTACGCCGTGCAGCGGGTGCGCGCCGGCCTGCTGGTGCCGGCCATGTGCGTCAGCTACGGCGGCGACCTGGCCGAGCTGGATGGCCTGCCCGGCTATGCCGGCCTGCGCGCGGCCTGCGCCGACCACGGCGTGGCGCTGATGGAGGCGCCGATGAGCATCACCGGCATGGTCAACGTCGGCGAAGGCGCCATCACCCTGGGCTTCGCCGCCGAGGAACATGAGGCGGAGTTCTGAGCCGCCCGCCGCCGGCGCGCATAGAATCCTGCCGATGCGCCGACCTGTCCTGCTCCTGCTCCTGCTCCTGCTGATGCTGTCGCCGCTGGCCGCCCTGCCGGCCGGCGCGGCCACCGTGTACAAGTGCACCGGCGCCGACGGCCGGGTGACCTTCCAGGACCGCCCCTGCCCCCGCGCGCAGCGGCAGGACATCGTGCCGCTGACCGACCCCACGCCGGCCGCGCCGGCACCGCCGCCGCAGCCCGTAAGCGACGACCGCGACAGCAGCCCGCCACCACCCTCGCCCGCCCCGCCGCCACCGTCCGCGCCCCTGCCCGGCCTGTACGCCTGCACGCGCGCCACCGACGGCAAGTTCTATGTCAGCCGCAACGGCGATCCCCAGCCTTATCTCGCCCCGTTCGGCATGGTCGGCATGGTGCAGACGCCGCTCGCCCGCGGCGGGGCCGGCGGCGCCTCGGCGCCGGAGCTCAACCGCGGCAAGGTCACCGCGGGGCTGGTGTCGGACAACTACGTCTGGGTGCAGGACCAGTGCCGCCCGATGACCTTCAACGAAACCTGCCACGCCCTGCAGGACGACTACGACGACAACGCGCGCAAGCTGCGCCGCGCCTTCAAGAGCGACCGGCCGCCGCTGGAACAGCGCGACGAGGAGCTGCGGGGGCAGCTGGCGAATTGCCGCTGACCCATGTTCGTCATCCCGGCGCAGGCCGGGATCCAGTGGCGAAAGCGCGTGATTTTCGTGACGGCGCTTGAAGGGCTTTCGCGAAAACCGAGCGATACCGCTACTGGATCCCGGCCTGCGCCGGGATGACGAGCAGAAAACTCAGAACCCGTAGTTGAGAAACCCGCCATCCACCGCCAGCACCTGCCCCGTGACGTAGCTGGCGGCCGGCAGGCACAGGAAGGCGATCGCCGCGGCCACTTCCTCCGGCTCGCCGATGCGGCGCAGCGGGGTGTGGTCGAGCACTTCGTCGAGATAATCGTCGTCGGCCAGCGCCGGCTCCGAGCGCTGCGTGCGGATATACCAGGGCGCCACCGCATTGACGCGGATGCCGTCGGTGGCCCACTCGGCGGCGAGGTTGCGGGTGAGCTGGTGCAGCGCGGCCTTGCTCATGCCGTACGCCGCGCCGGTGCGCACGTGGGTGATGCCGGAAACCGAACCGACGTTCACGATCGCCGCATTCGCATGCTGCACCAGCTGCGGATGCGCGAGGCGGCACATCTCGAAGGCGGAGAACAGGTTCAGTTCGAAGATCGCGCGGTAATCGCGCTCGCTGTATTCCAGCGCCGCGGCCGGGGCATTGCCGCCGGCGTTGTTGACCAGCAGCGACAGCGGCGCGCCCAGATCCGCGATCCAGTCGAACACCGCCAGCCGCTCCTCCTGCACGCTGAGGTCGGCGGCGAAGGACAGCACCTCGATCTGCTCGAAATCGTCGGCCAGTTCGACGCGCACCTGTTCCAGGTAATCGTCGTCGCGCGCCACCAGCAGCAGGTTGGCGCCCAGCCCGGCCAGCTCGCGCGCGGCGGCGTAGCCGATGCCCTTGCTGGCGCCCGTGATCAATGCGGTATGGCCTTGCAGCTGCCAGGCGTCGATGCGGTTGTTCATGCGGCGAGCTTAAAACCTGGGTCACGCGGGGACCAGCCCGAGGTTGCCGCGCCACGGCATGCGCGGGACACTCGGGGCCGGCCCCCGTGGAGCATCCACCATGAAAGCTCGGCTCATCCTCCCGCTCAGCCTGCTCGCGCTCTGTGCCTGCTCCGGCAAGCCGCCCGCGCCCAAGGCCGAAGCCGCGCCCGCGCCGCGCGTCGCCACGCCGTTCGACGACCTGAAGAAGCAGGAACAGAAGGCCAAGGACGTGCAGAAAGTGGTCGACCAGCAGGCCGAGCAGCAGCGCAAGCAAGCCGACGCGGCGGAACAGTAAACGCATGGCGCACGAATCCACTGCAGCCGGATACGCCGCACCCGCGATCGCCGCCGATGCACCCGTGCTGGAACTGGACCGCGCCAGCGTATTGCGCGGCGAGCGGCTGATCCTGGAAGCGCTGAGCCTGCGCGTCGCCGCCGGCGAACACACCGCCATCCTCGGCGCCAACGGATCGGGCAAGTCCACCCTGGTGAAGCTGGTGACGCGCCAGCTGTATCCGCTGGCGCGCGACGACGGCCAGCCCAGCGTGCGCGTGTTCGGCCGCGAGCGCTGGCACGTGGCCGAGCTGCGCAGCCTGCTCGGCATCGTGTCGCCGGCGCTGCAGCTGGACTACACCACCGACACGCCGCTGGAAGTGTTCGACGCGGTGGTGTCGGGCTTCTACGCCGCGCGCGGCCTCGGCCCCGGCCATCGCCCCACGCCGGCCATGCGCGAGCGCGCGCATGCGGCGCTGGCGCAGATGGGCATCGCGCATCTGATCGGCCGCGACATGGCCACGCTGTCCACCGGCGAGGCGCGCCGCGTGCTGATCGCGCGCGCCCTGGTGCACCGTCCACGCGCCCTGCTGCTGGACGAACCCAGCGCCGGCCTGGACCTGGCCACCCGCCGCCACTTCCTGGAAAACCTGCGCGCGCTGGCGCGCGGCGGCACCACCTTGCTGCTGGTCACCCATCACATCGAAGAGATCGTGCCGGAGATCGGCCGCGTGCTGCTGCTGCGCGAAGGCAAGGCGCTGCACCACGGCGACAAGGCGCAGGTGCTCACCGACGACGCACTGAGCGATGCCTTCGGCATGCGCGTGCGGGTGGGACGCGACGGCGACTATTACAGCGCCGTGCCGGCATAAAAAAACGGCGGCCCGAGGGCCGCCGTTTCGTTCAAGCTGCTGCGCCCGCTTCAGCGCGGCTCGCAGAAGCAATACGCATACACATTCGGCTTGCCCGACTGCGCGTTCTTCAGCAGCTTCAGTTCCGGCGCCATCGCGGGCAGCTGCGCCACCCACTCCGGCAGATGCACGCCGTAGGCGCGCAGCGCGACGGTGGCCGAGCTGTCGTTGAGGTTGACCATGAACTGCTCGACGGTGCCCAGCGGCGCCTCCACGTAGCGCACCGACGGGTTCTTGCCCAGCTTGGCGCGCTGGGCCGCATCGGCCACCGCTTCGCGCAGGCCGCCGAGCTGGTCGACCAGGCCGCGGTCCAGCGCCTGCTGGCCGGTCCACACGCGGCCTTGCGCGATGGTGTCGATGGCGTCGTACGGCTTGCCGCGCGCCTGCGCCACGCCGCCGACGAAATCGCGGTAGCCCTTGTCGATGATGGCCTGGATCAGGGTGCCCACCTTCGGATCCAGCGGGCGGGTGATGTTGAACGCGCCGGCCAGCGGGCCGGTGCCCACGCCGTCGGTCTTCACGCCGAGCTTGTCCAGCGTGCCGGGCACGGTGAAATACATGCCGAAGATGCCGATCGAACCGGTGATCGTATTGGGCTCGGCGAAGATGCGGTCCGCATTCATCGAGATCCAGTAGCCGCCGCTGGCCGCCACGTTGCCCATCGACACCACCACCGGAATGCCGGCTTCCTTGGTCAGCGCGACTTCGCGGCGGATCAGCTCGGCCGCGTACACCTCGCCGCCCGGCGAGTTCACCCGCAGCACCAGCGCCTTGGTGCGGCGGTCCTCGCGCGCGGCGCGGATCAGCTGCGCGGTGGATTCGCCGCCGATGCTGCCCTGCGGCTGCTTGCCGCCGACGATCTCGCCCTCGGCCACCACCACCGCCACGCCCGGTTCCAGCACGCGGCCCGGCGACACGCCGGCTAGGTAGCGGCGCAGGTCGACCTGGCGGAAGCCCTCGCCCTTGCCGCCGGCCGGCACGCCTTCCTTGCGCATCATGTTTTCCAGGTCGTCGCGGGTGGCGAGGCCGTCGACCAGGTGTTCGTTGAAGGCCAGCTGGCCGAGGTCGCCCTTGGTGCCGGCGATCGCGTCGGGCAGGCCGTCGATGGCGGCGCGCAGCGCGGACGGCTCGATCTTGCGCAGCTTGGCCACTTCGTCGATGTAGCGGTCCCACAGGCCGCCCATCCAGAACGCATCGGCTTCCTTCGACTCCGGCGAGGCGTGGTCCAGGATGTACGGCTCGGCCGCGCTCTTGAACTGGCCGACGCGGAACAGGTGCACGTCCACGCCCAGGCGGTCGAGCAGGTCCTTGTAGAACAGGCGGTAGTTGGCCAGCCCCGTCAGCACCACGCCGCCCATCGGGTCGAGCAGCACGCGGTCGGCATGCGCGGCCAGGTAGTACTGGCCCTGGTCCATGCTGGAGGCCCACACGATCACCGGCTTGCCGGCGGCGCGGAAGCGGTCCAGCGCCGCGGCCACCTCGCGCAGCGCGGCGAAGCCGCCGGCGTGCAGTTCCTGCGGCTGCAGCAGGATGCGGGTGATGCGGCTGTCGCTGGACGCCGCGTCGATGGCCGACACCAGGTCGCGCACCTGCACCTGCTTGGGCGCATTGCCGGACAGGCCCTGCAGCGCGCGCTCCAGCGGCTCGATGCTGAACTGTTCGACCAGCTCGCCCTGCGGCTTCAGCACCAGCACGCTGTCGTTCTGCACGCCGCGCTCGCCGTGGCTGCCGGCCCAGAAGCCGAGCATCAGCAGCAGGAAAAAGCCGAGGAAGACGAAGAAGATCAGGTTGATGATGACCAGCCTGACCACGTTGATTCCGCGCCCAAACACGCGCAGGAATGCCCAGAAACCGTTGGTGCCGCGCTCCGCCATGCTTACTTTCCTCGACAAGACGGCGGCAGCGTAACCGCTCGGGCTTTACAGGTCATGTGGGAGAAGTTTGGGTCGTGCGGCGCCAGCGCTCGGTCCGGGAATTGCGCCAGAAGCGGGTGAACAGGAGGATGGCCGCCACGCTCAGCCCGGCCACCAGCCCCATCCACATGCCGCGCGCGCCCAGCCCCTGGCGGAACGCCAGCCACCAGCCGAACGGCATGCCGATCACCCAGTAGGCGAACAGCGTCATCGCCATCGGCCAGCGGGTGTCCTTCAGGCCGCGCAGCGCGCCGTTGGAGGCGACCTGGATGCCGTCGGAGAACTGGAACACGCCGGCCAGCACGATCAGCTGGGTAGCCAGCGCGATCACCGCCGCATCGCGGGTGTACAGCGCGGCGATCAGGTGCGGCAGGCCCAGCATCAGGCTGGCCGAGACCACCTGGGTGAGCACGGCCAGGCCGATGCCGCAGAAGCCGGCGTAGCGCACGCCCTCGGCGTCGCCGCGGCCCACCGCATTGCCCACGCGCACGGTGATCGCCATGGCCAGGCCCAGCGGGATCATGAAGAACACCGAGGCGATGTTCAGCGCCACCTGGTGGCTGGCCACCACGGTTTCGCCCAGCGTGCCCAGGGCCAGCGCCACCGCCACGAACAGGCCGCCCTCGGCCAGCAGGGTGATCGCCATCGGCAGGCCGATCGACAGCAGCTCGCGGATGCGCCTGAGGTCGGGCAGGTCGAAGCGCTCGCCCAGGTTCAGGCCGCGGTAGTTGCCATGGCGCGAGATATACAGCGCGAAACCCAGCATCTCCATCCACAGCACCAGGGCCGTGGCGATGCCGCAGCCGCGCGCGCCCTGCGGCGCCAGGCCGAACTTGCCGAACATCAGCACATAGCCCAGCGGCGCCAGCACGCACAGGCCGGCCAGGGCGAAGAACATCGACGGCAGGGTCATCGACAGGCCTTCGGAAAGGCCGCGCAGCGCGAAGTAGCAGGTGAGCGCGGGCGCACCCCAGCTGATCGCATGCAGGAAGGCCACCACGTCGTTGCGCAGGCCCGGGTCCACGCCGATCAGGTCGATCAGCGGACCGGCATGGCGCACGAAGAACCACAGCAGCACACCCATGCCCAGCGCCAGCCACAGCGCCTGGCGGAACACCGCGCCGACTTCGCCGCGGCGGCCGGCGCCGTCCAGCTGCGACACCGAAGGCGGCACCGCCATCATCATGCCGATGCCGCTGACGATGGCCAGCGCCCAGATGCTGGCGCCGACGGCGACCGCGCCGAGCACGTGCGCGCTGTAATGGCCGGCCAGCATGGCATCGACCACATTGGTGCCCACCGCGGCCAGCTGGGCCAGGATCAGGGGTGCCGCGAGCGAGACGGTGGCGCCGACCTCGTGCGCCACGCGGGCGCGATCGGAAGGGGAAAGAAACATAGGCGGGACTCCAGGGCCGGGCATTCTACAGGCTCTTGGTCCGTCATCCCGGCGCAGGCCGGGATCCAGTGGCGATACCGTCGGGTTTTCGCGGTAACGCTCAAGAGCAATGCCTTTCGACGCCCTCGCCCGTACGTAGCTTGTCGCCACTGGATCCCGGCCTGCGCCGGGATGACGAGCAAAGGCGCGACCGGCATGGGGTGACCGATGTGCGGTGCTATCGGTCAAGCTCTTATGCCAAGATCGCCCGCTTGCAAGGGGAGGGGTCAAGGTGAGCGGGAAAGACATCGTCTCGTACGACGGCGTGCATTGCGCCAATTGCACGGCAGCCATGCAGGGCGAGTTCTGCCACCACTGCGGGCAGTCGATCCACACCGTGCTCAAGCCGGTGCACCACATGTTCGAGGACACGCTGGAGACCTTCCTCCATGTGGACGGCCGCGTGCTGCACACCTTGCCGCCGCTGATGACCAGGCCGGGCTTCCTCACCCTGGAATATTTCTCCGGGCGCCGCCAGCGCTACGTGCCGCCGTTCCGGCTGATGTTCGTGCTGTGCCTGCTGGCGTTTTTCCTGACCCATATCGCGGTCGACGCGCTGGTGACGCGCGGCAAGGATTTCGCGCCCGGCGTGCACGTGGACCGGCGCCAGTTCGACGACCTGAAGACCTCGGACGAGGTCCGCCACGCCCTGGACGAGCAGCTGGCCAACCTGCAGCAGGCCCGCGCGACGGTGGCCAACGTGCCCGGCGCCGACGCCGGCCTGGTCAAGGCCGAGAAGGAACTGCGCAAGCAGGCCGAGCGGCGCATCGCCACCATCGATGGGGCGGCGGCGCCGGCCTCGGGGGCATCGGCCAAGGCACCGGCGGCGGCGTCCTCAGCGCCGGCCGTCACTTCCAGCACCGGGCACCGCGCGGCCAAGGACGACGACGTGGAAGCGGAAGACTGGCTGGACAAGCCGGGCAACACCCGCGTCTCCTGGCTGCCCGAATTCATGAATGCGCGGCTGGCCCACGCCGCCGCCAACCTGCGCGCCAATATCCGGGGCTGGAAGAGTTCCGACCCGGAAGTGCACGAACAGGCCGCCGAGCGCTTCAAGGCCGGCATCTTCGGCGCCCTGCCGCAGACCATGTTCGTGCTGATGCCGGCCTTCGCCCTGCTGCTGAAGCTGTTCTACCTGTTCAAGCGCCGGCTCTATATGGAGCACCTGATCGTGGCGCTGCACAGCCACGCCTTCCTGTTCGCCACGGTGCTGCTGTGGGTGCTGCTGGCCCTGCTGAAGTCATGGATCGCGCCGCATGCGGCCTGGGCCGGCAGCCTGCTGGGCTGGCTGGAATTCGCCCTGGCGATATGGGCGCCGGTGTACCTGTTGCTGATGCAGAAGCGGGTCTACCGGCAGGGCTGGTTCATGACCGTGCTGAAGTACCTGGTGATCGGCTGGTGCTACACCTGGTTGCTCGGATTCGCCCTGGTAAGCGCCTTGATGATGGGCGCGGTGCACTGAAGCAATAGGCAGGTATTTTGTGATGCACATCACAGCGAAACCGGGCAGTGGCCGACGCATCGAGCCCTGCCAGAATCGCGCCAGCGAGGGTTTTGCACAGCATCACAGGACTGTCAATAGATTGACCACGGCTATGTCAATTGGATGAACACCAGCCGAGCGGCCACTGTAAGTCATTGAATATAAATCGCATTACAAGTTGGCTAAAAGTTCGACAGCACGTCGCAAAGTCCGATTTTTCTGGCTTTGAGGGCACCCTTCCCCGGCGCATCCACAGACTTATCCACAGCTCTTGTGGATAAGCCAGATTTTCCCCTTCACAGAGCTACTTAGGGGGGACTTCTCGACGGGGGGCCAGCAGGGGGCCGAAAACGAAGGCGCAGGTTGGGGTGAGCCGCAGGCGAACCCCAACGTGGCGAGGCGCGTGAAGGTGCCGGTGTTGGGGTTCGCCTGCGGCTCACCCCAACCTACGTCGATGGCGCACGGCCGTTACACTGGCCCGCCCTGAGGATCGCCATGCCCTCCGTCCTGCGCGTCGCCCTGCCGGTGCCCCTGCCCACCTTGTTCGACTACCTGCCGCCGGCGGCCGGCGAGGCGCAGGCGGGCAGCCGGGTGCTGGTGCCGTTCGGGCGCGGCAAGGCGGTGGGCGTGGTGGTGGAAACGGATGTCGAATCCACCCTGGGCGGCGCGCGCCTGAAACAGGTGCTGCGGCTGCTGGACGAAGCGCCGCTGCTCGACGCGGAACTGATGAAGACCCTGGCCTGGGCCGCCGACTACTGGCTGGGCGCGCCCGGCGAGGCCTACGCCAACGCCTTGCCGCTGGCGCTGCGCGAAGACAAGCCGCTGCCCGACACGCATGAAGAAGTCTGGGCGCTGACCGTCGCCGGCCGCAGCGCGCTGGATGCCGGCAGCCGCAAGGGCGGCAGCCGGCGCCTGCTGGAAACCCTGGCCGCCGCGCCGCTCGGCGCCGGCGAACTGCACGAACGCCTGCCGGACTGGCGCGAGGCCGCGCGCCGGCTCGCCACGGCGGGCCTGATCGAACGCGTGCGCCGCGCAGCCGATACCGCGCCGCAGCCCGCCGTCGCGCCGCCGGCGCTCAGTCCCGAACAGCAGGCCGCGGTGGAGGCGGTAAGCGCGGAACTGGGCCGCTTCCAGCCCTTCCTGCTCGACGGCGTCACCGGCAGCGGCAAGACCGAGGTGTACCTGGCGCTGATCGAACAGGTGATCGCGCAGGGCAAGCAGGCCCTGCTGCTGGTGCCGGAAATCGGCCTGGCCCCGCAGACCGTGCGCCGCGTGCGCGAACGCCTGGGCGTGCCGGTGGAAGTGCTGCATTCCAACCTCGCCGAAGGCGACCGCGCGCGCGCCTGGCTGCGCGCGCGCGACGGCGAGGCGCGGGTGATCCTGGGCACGCGCTCGGCGGTGTTCACGCCGCTGCCGCGCGCCGGGCTGATCGTGGTCGACGAGGAACACGACGGCGCCTACAAGCAGCAGGAAGGCTTCCGCTACCACGCGCGCGACCTGGCCCTGCTGCGCGGCCGCGCGCTGGGCGTGCCGGTGCTGCTGGGTTCGGCCACGCCTTCGCTGGAATCGCTGGCCAACGTGGACGCTGGCCGCTACCGCGCGCTGCATCTGCGCGCGCGGCCCGGCGCGATCCGCCCGCCGCAGGTGCAGATCGTGGACATGCGCGCGCAGCGGCTGGAACACGGCCTGTCGCCCACCCTGCTGAGCGCGGTGGCCGACACCATCGCGCGCGGCGAGCAGGCGCTGGTGTTCCGCAACCGCCGCGGCTACGCGCCGGTGCTGCTGTGCCATCAGTGCGGCTGGCATGCCGAATGCCCGCGCTGCGAACACCCGCTCACCCTGCACGCGGGCCGGCGCCAGCTGATCTGCCACCACTGCGACTACCACACGCGCCTGCCCGAGCACTGCCCCTCCTGCGGCGCACCGGACCTGAAGCCGCAAGGCCAGGGCACCGAGCGCCTGGAAGAAGCGCTCAGCGCGCGCTTTCCGGATGTGCCCGTACTGCGCATCGACCGCGAGACCACGCGCCGCCGCGACGCCTTCGACGAACTGCTCGAGCGCCTGCGCGGTGACGGCCCGGCGATCCTGGTCGGCACGCAGATGCTGGCCAAGGGCCACGACCTGCCCAATCTCACCCTGGTCGCCATCGTCGGCGTGGACGAAGGCCTGCACAGCGTGGATTTCCGCGCCAGCGAACGCCTCGCGCAGCTGATCGTGCAGGTGGCCGGGCGCGCCGGCCGCGCCAGCAAGCCCGGCCGGGTGATCCTGCAGACCCACCACCCGGAACACCCGCTGCTGCGCCAGCTGCTGGCGCAGGGCTACGCCGCCGCGGCGAAGGAACTGCTGGCCGAACGCCAGGCAGTGCAACTGCCGCCGTACATGCACCAGGTGCTGCTGCGCGCCGATGCGCACCAACGCGAACACGTGGACGCCTTCCTGCGCGAAGCACGCGGCGCGCTGGAACCGGCCGCGCAGGCGGAACTGGGCATCGCCGGCCCGATGCCCGCGCCGATGCCGCTGCGCGCGGGGCGCCATCGCGGGCAATTGCTGGTCGAGGCGGGCAGCCGCGCGGTCCTGCACGCGGCGCTGCGGCCGTGGGCGCGTGGTTTGTCGGCACTGCCGTCGGCGCGGCGGGTGCGCTGGTCGCTGGATGTGGATCCGGTGGATCTGTACTGAGCGTGCCGGAACCTGAAGCCCCTCTCCCATCGGGAGAGGGGTTGGGGAGAGGGGTTGGGGTTGGGGTGAGGGTGCGGGCGGAGCGCAAGAGTGATGTGCTTCGCTCCGGCCGGACCCTCATCCGGCTGCCGCCACCTTCTCCCGGAGGGAGAAGGCCTTGCTTTCAGAGATTGAGGAAACGGCCAGACGCAATCGAGTACTGAGCGGGAGCTGCCCGCTAAAATACGCGACGCCCTCTCCCAACGAGCTCCCCCGATGTCACAGCCCGATCCCCGGCCGCACATCGTCATCCTCGGCGGCGGTTTCGGCGGCATGGCCGCCGCGCACCGGCTCGACGACGCCTCGCTCCGCGTCACCCTGGTCGACCGGCGCAACCACCATCTGTTCCAGCCCCTGCTCTACCAGGTCGCCACGGCGGGGCTTTCCGCACCGTCCATTGCCGCGCCGCTGCGGCAGATCCTGCGCAAGCAGCAGAACGTCACCGTGCTGCTGGACGAAGCGCAGGGCATCGACCTGGCCCATAAGCGCGTGCTGCTCGCGCAGGGCCCGCTCGACTACGACTATCTGATCGTTGCCACCGGCGCCACGCACGCCTACTTCGGCCACGACGACTGGGCCCGCCACGCGCCGGGCCTGAAGACGCTGGACGACGCCTTCGCCATCCGCCGCCGCGTGCTGCTCGCCTTCGAGCATGCCGAGCGCGAGGACGAGCCGGCGCGACGCCAGGCCTGGCTCAATTTCGTGGTGGTCGGCGGCGGCGCCACCGGCGTGGAGCTGGCCGGCACGCTGGCGGAAATCGCGCGCCACACGCTGCCGCGCGAATTCCGCCGCAGCGATCCGCGCCAGGCGAACATCCTGCTGGTGGAAGCAGGGCCGCGCGTGCTGCCGGCGTTCGCGCCGGAGCTGTCGGCGAAGGCGCGCAAGCAATTGGAGAAACTCGGCGTGCAGGTGCGCACGGATACCGCCGTTACCGCGATCGGCAGCGACAGCGTGCAGCTCGGCAACGAGACGCTGGCCTCGCGCACCGTGCTATGGGCGGCCGGCGTCGCCGCCTCGCCGCTGGGCCAGCAGCTGGGCGTGCCGCTGGACCGCGCCGGCCGCGTGCTGGTGACGCCGGAGCTGGCCGTGCCGGGCCACCCCGAGGTGTTCGTCGTCGGCGACCTGGCCAGCGTCACCCAGGCCGACGGCAAGCCGGTGCCCGGCATCGCGCCGGCCGCCAAGCAGATGGGCCGCTACGTGGCGGACGCGATCCTGGCGCGCCTCGGCGGCCGCGCCGCACCCGCACCGTTCCGCTACCGCGACGACGGCACGCTGGCCACCATCGGCCGGCTGTCGGCGGTGGCGCAGTTCGGGCGGGTGAAGCTGTCGGGCGTGCTGGCCTGGTGGGTGTGGCTGGTGGCCCACGTGTATTTCCTGATCGGCTTCCGCAACCGCCTGGTGGTGCTGCTGGACTGGGCCTGGTCGTACTGGACCTACCAGCGCCATGCGCGCATCGTCACCGGCTCCGATACCCGCCGATCCGGCGGCACAGACGAAAGCTGAGCGCGCTTTGCCCGGCGCCGCGCGGGCGGCGACAATACCTCGTTCCCCCAGACGGATTCCGCTCGTGTCCAACCAACTCGAACAGCTGCGCCAGTACACCACCGTGGTCGCCGATACCGGCGACATCGAGGCGATCGCCCGCTATCGCCCGGTGGACGCCACCACCAATCCCTCCCTGCTGCTGAAGGCGACCGAGCTGCCGGCCTATGCGCCGCTGATCGACGAAGCCGTGCAGTGGGCCAAGGCCCAGAGCGGCTCGCGCGAACGCCAGCTGGTGGACGCCGGCGATTACCTCTCCGTCGCCGCCGGCCGCAAGATTTCCGAGCTGGTGCCGGGCCGCGTGTCCACCGAAGTGGACGCGCGCCTGTCCTTCAACACCGACGCCACCATCGCCAAGGCCGAGCGCCTGATCGGCCTGTACGAAGCGGCCGGCGTGACGCGCGAGCGCATCCTGATCAAGATCGCCTCCACCTGGGAAGGCATCCGCGCCGCCGAGACGCTGGAACGCCGCGGCATCCAGTGCAACCTCACCCTGCTGTTCTCGTTCGAGCAGGCGGTGGCCTGCGCCGAGGCCGGCGTGTACCTGATCTCGCCCTTCGTCGGCCGCATCATGGACTGGTACGTCGCCAACACCGCGACCAAGACCTACGCGCCGGAAGAAGACCCGGGCGTGAAGTCGGTGCGGCGCATCTACGGCTGGTACAAGCAGCACGGCTTCGACACCGTGGTGATGGGCGCGAGCTTCCGCAATATCGGCCAGATCCAGGCGCTGGCCGGCTGCGACCGCCTGACCATCAGCCCCGATCTGCTGGAGAAGCTGGAAGCCACCAGCGAACCGCTGCCGCGCGCGCTGCAGGACGACGGCAAGCGCGAGGCGCGCGTGCCGGCGCTGGACGAAGCCGGGTTCCGCTGGGGCCACAACGAGGATGCGATGGCGACGGAGAAACTCGCCGACGGCATCCGCAAATTCGCCGCCGACCAGCGCAAGCTGGAGGCGATGCTGGCGGCGCGGCTGTAAGCCTCTGCTCTTGCCCCCTCTCCCCTCCGGGGAGAGGGTTGGGGTGAGGGGCCGGGCGGAGCGGTGAGCTGAGGGTCGGTACAAGCCTTAAAGCTTTTCCTCGCCCCGTAGAAGCGTTACCGCGAGCACCCGCCCCTCATCCGGCTGCCGCCACCTTCTCCCCGGCGGGGAGAAGGATTCTCTATTTGGCGCTGGCTAAATCGCCGGTGGTCCACCCGCCACCCAACGCCCGCACCAGCTGCACACTCGCCCGCAGCTGCCGCGTATCCAGATCCAGCAAGGTTCTCTGCGCATCCAGCGCCGCCGTCTGCGCCTGCACCACGTCGAGATAGCCCACCGCGCCCTGCCGATACCGATCCATCGCGATATCCAGCGAACGCTTCGCCGCGTCCGCCGCGTCCTGCTGGTCGTTGCGGGCCGTGCCGAAGTGATCGAGCTGGGCGAGGTTGTCCTCCACCTGCTGGAACGCGTTGAGCACCACGCCGCGATAGCGCGCGCCGGCTTCCTCGGTGGCGGCCTTGGCCGCTTCGACGCCGGCCTTGCGGCGGCCGCCGTCGAACAAGGTGAGCAAGGCCGTCGGGCCGATCGCCCAGAACTGGTTGGGCGCCGTGAACAGGCCGCCATAGCGGTCGCTCTGGAAACCGCCCTGCGCGCTCAAACCCAGCGACGGGAAATACGCCGCGCGCGCGATGCCGATCCGCGCATTCGCCGCGGCGACGCGGCGCTCGGCGGCGGCCACATCCGGACGGCGCTGCAGCAGCGTCGACGGCACGCTAACCGGCACCGTCGGCAAGGGCAGCGCCGCGGTGTCGGCCTGCAACGAGAAGTTGGAAGCGGACTCGCCGACCAGCGACGCGATCGCATGCTCCACCAGCGCACGCTGCGCCTGCGTCTGCGACCACTGCGACTTGGCCGAGGACAGCTGCGTCTGCGCGCGCGCCACGTCCAGGCCCGAAGCGATGCCGCCGCTGTGGCGCGTCTGCGTCAGCTCCAGCGCCTTCTGATAAGCGGCGATGCTTTCCTTCAGCAGCTGGATCTGCTGATCGAGTCCGCGCAGCACCAGGTAGTTGTCGGCCAGCTGCGCCTGCAGGCTCAGGCGTGCGGAGGCCAGATCCGCGGCCGCGGCCAGCGCATCGTCCTTGCCCGCTTCGACCGTATTGCGCACGCGGCCCCAAAGGTCCACTTCGTAATCGACCTCGGCACCGAGCGTGTAGCTGTCGTAGTTGGCCGGCGAGGTGGCACCGCGCAGCGGACGCGTATCCGACTGGCGGTCGCGCTGCGCATTGGCATTGAGGCCCGCCTGCGGGAACAACCCCGCGCGCGCCTGCTGGCTGAACGCCTGCGCCTGCTGGTAATGCGCCAAGGCAGCGGCGAGGTCGGCGTTGTTCTTCAGCAGGCGCTGCTGCAGATCGCTCAAGCGGGCGTCGCCGTACAGCGTCCACCAGCCGTCGCGCGGCAGCTGGTCCGAGGGCTGCGCCGCCACCCAGCTCTTGCCGTAGGCCTCGCCGTGCTCCTGGAACTGCTCGGCCACCGGTACCTCCGGCGCCTTGTACGCCGGCGCCAGCGAACAGCCGGCCAGCAGCGCGGCCAGCGCGAGGGCGAGAACGCGCTCAGGCCTTCTTTGCATTGCCGCGCCCCTGGTTCTTGGCCAGTTCGGTGTTGTCCTTCTCGGCAGTGCGCACCTGGTCGCCGTCGACCAGGCCGTCCGGCGGGCTTTCGATCACGCGGTCGTCCGCGCCCAGGCCCGAGCCGATCTCCACCGTCTTGCCGTAGTCGCGCAGGATGGTCACCTGCTTGAAGGCGATCTTGTTGTCCGCGCCCAGCGTGGCGATGCGCGTGCCCTTGTCGTCGATGATCAGCGCGCTGGCCGGCACGCGCAGCGCGGCGGCGTCGCCGGGGCGGTCCAGCCGCACGCTGGCGAAGCTGCCGGGCATCAGCTTGCCGTCGGCGTTGTCGACCGCGAGCTGGATCAGCGTAGTGCCGGATTCGGCGGCCACCGCGCCGGCGGAAGCTTCCACGCGCGCCTGGAAGGTGCGGCCGGGATACTCCGGCAGCGACAAGGTGGCGATCGCGCCCGGCTTGATCGACGGCGCGTAGTTCTGCGGCACGCGCACGTACACGCGCAGCTTGCGCACGTCGGACACCACGAACAGTTCCGGCCCGCTGCCGCTGCCGGCGTTGATCAGCGCGCCGACGTCGGTCTCGCGCGCGGTGACCATGCCGTCGAACGGCGCGACGATGCGGGTAAAGCCCTTCAGCGCCTCGATGCGGTCGACATTCGCCTTGGCCGCCTTGGCGATGGCCTGCTTGGCGGTGAAGTCGCCGGTCTTCTCGTCCACTTCCTGGCGCGAGACCGAATCCGAACCGAGCATGGCCTGCCAGCGCTTGGCGGTGGTGGCGGCCAGCGCGGCATTCGCTTCGGCGCTGGCCAGGTCCGCCTTGGCCTGCAGCAGCTGCTGGTCCAGGTCCGGCGTTTCGATTTCCGCCAGCAGCTGGCCGGCCTTTACCGGCGCGCCGATGTCGACCTTCCAGGATTTCAGGTAACCGCTGACGCGCGCATAGATCGGCGCGCGCGCATAGGCTTCGAGGCGGCCCGGCAGATCGAGCGAGGCGCCGGCGGCGCTGCGTTCGACCGGCACCACGCTCACCGTGGGCACGGCCTGCTGGTCGGTCCAGTCCTTGAGCTTGCGCGCGTCGTTGGCGCGGGTGACCACGCCGGCGGCGACCACGGCGACGACCACGACGGCGCCGATGATGCCGGCGCGGCGCAGGCGGTGCACCGGCACGGGACGGGGGGTGTGAGGAGCGTTAGACATGGACGGGCTCTCCGGAAACCGAAGCCGGGTCGGCGGCGCGGCCATGCCGCGCGTGGATGATGCGGAAGACGACAGGAACGAAGAACAGCGTGGCGACCGTGGCGAAGATCAGGCCGCCGATCACGGCGCGGCCCAGCGGGGCGTTCTGCTCGCCGCCCTCGCCCAGGCCCAGCGCCATCGGCGCCATGCCGATGACCATCGCCAGCGCGGTCATCAGCACGGGGCGGAAGCGCACGAAGCCGGCCTCCATCGCCGCCAGATGCGCGTCGCCGTGCTCGGCCAGGCGCTCGCGGCAGAAGCTCACCACCAGGATCGAGTTCGCCGTGGCCACGCCCATGCACATGATGGCGCCGGTGAGCGCCGGCACCGACAAGGTGGTGCCGGTGGCGAACAGCATCCACACGATGCCGGCCAGCGCCGCGGGCAGCGCGGTGATGATCACGAACGGATCGCTCCACGACTGGAAGTTCACCACGATCAAGAGATAGATCAGCACCGCCGCGCCGAGCAGGCCGAAGATCAGGCCGGAGAACGCGCTGTTCATGGTCTTGACCTGGCCCAGCAGCGCGGTGGACGAACCCTTCGGCAGCTGCTTGGCGTGCGCGGCGACGATGTTCTGGATATCCGCCGCCACGGCACCGAGGTCGCGCCCCTGCGTGGTGGCGAAGATCTCCACCATCGGCTGGATGTTGTACTGGCTCACCACCGCATTGCTGGTGCCGCGCTTGATCGTGGCCAGGCCGCCGAGCAGCTGCGAGCTGCCGCCGCCGCTGGAGGTGACGGGGATGTTCTCCAGCGCCGACAGCGAATCGAGCTTGTACTGCGGCGTCTGCATCACGATCGGGTAGGAGATCTGGTTCTGCGGATTCAGCCAGAAGGTCGGCGCCACCTGGCTGGAGCCGGCCAGGTTCACCACCAGGCTGTTGGTGACGTCGCGCTCGGTCACGCCCAGCAGCTGGGCGCGGGTGCGGTCCACGTCCACGGCGAAGGTGGGGTTGGCCTGCGACTGCTGGATGCGCGCATCGGCCACGCCCGGCACGCGCCGGATCTCGCGCAGCAGCGTGTTGGCGTAGGCGAAGTTCTGCGGCAGGTTGTTGCCGCGGATCTGCAGGTCGATCGGCGCGGGCGAGCCGAAGTTGAGGATCTGGCTGATGATGTCCGCCGGCGGGAACGAGAAGGTCACGCCCGGGAACTGCCGCGGCAATTCTTCGCGCATGCGGCGCACGTACCCGGCGGTGGGCCGGTGGCCTTCGTTGAGCGCGATCTGGATGTCGCCGTCCCACGAACCGATCGTGCCGGTGTTGTTGTAGGCGGTGTTGATGCCGCTGATCGGCTGGCCGATGTTGTCCACCACCGTGCCCAGTTCCTCCGGCGGCACGATGCGGCGGATCGCCGCCTGCACGTTGGCGAAGATGGTGGCGCTCTCCTCCACGCGCGTGCCGATCGGGGCGCGCACGTGCATCAGGATCTGGCCCGCATCCACCGCGGGGAAGAAGTTGCGGCCCAGGAACGGCACCAGCGCAAACGAAGCCACCACGAAGGCGAGGAAGCCGCCGACGAACACGCGCCGGTGTTCCAGCGCCATCGCCAGCAGGTCGCGGTAGGCCGCGCGCACGCGCTCGAAGCGCGCCTCGAAGCTGCGCTGGAAACGCACCAGCGGGTTGGACGAAGGCGGCAGCGCAGCGCTGTTGCCGTGCTCGTCGGTGTGCGGCGCGTGCGGCTTGAGCAGGTACTTCGCCATCGTCGGCACCAGGGTGCGCGACAGGATGAACGAGCAGATCATGGCGAACATCACCGCTTCGGCCATCGGCACGAACAGGAAGCGCGCCACGCCTTCCAGGAAGAACATCGGCACGAACACGATGCAGATGCACAGCAGCGAGACGAAGGCCGGCGTCACGATCTGGCGCGCGCCGTCCATGATCGAGGTCTCCACGTCCTTGCCGTGTTCCAGGTGCCAGTTGATGTTCTCGATGGTGACCGTGGCGTCGTCCACCAGGATGCCCACCGCCAGCGCCAGGCCGCCCAGGGTCATGATGTTGAGCGTCTCGCCCACCGCCGACAGCGCGATGATGGAGCCGAGGATCGCCAGCGGGATCGAGGTGGCGATGATCACGGTGGAGCGCCAGCTGCCCAGGAACAGCAGGATCATCAAACTGGTCAGCGCCGCGGCGATGATGCCTTCCTTCGCCACGCCGCCGATGGCCGCGCGCACGAACAGCGACTGGTCGCCGATGGGCGCGATCTGCAAGGTGTCGGGGAAGCTGTCCTTCGCGTCGCGCAGTTTCTGCTTGACGCCGTCGATGATGGCCAGGGTCGAGGCCGAGCCGTTCTTCAGCACCGTCATCAGCACCGAGCGGCCGCCGTCGACGTGCACGATATTGCTCTGCGGCGGGTTGCCGTCGCGCGCCTGCGCCACGTCGCGGATGTACACGGTGGTGCCGTTGACCGTCTTGATCGGCAGGTCGCCCAGCGCGCGGATGTCCGACGGCGCGTTGTTGAGCTGCAGCGTGTATTCGTATTCGCCGATCTTCTGCGTGCCCACCGGCACGATCAGATTCTGCGCGGCCAGCGCATTGGCCACGTCCTGCGCCGACAGGCCGCGCGCCTGCAGCGCGGCCGGATCGATGTCGATCTGCACCTGGCGCGTCTTGCCGCCGAACGGATACGGGATCGACGCGCCCGCCACCGAGGTGAGCACCGGACGCACCGCGTTGGTGCCGAGGTCGCCCAGGTTCTGCTCGCTCAGCCCCTTGCCCGACAGCGCCAGCTGGATGATCGGCACGGTGGAGGCGTTGTAGTTGAGGATCAGCGGCGGCGTGATGCCCGGCGGCAGCTGGCGCAGCAGGGTCTGCGCGACCGCGGTGACCTGCGCGTTGGCGGTGCGGATGTCCACCGTCGGCTGGAAGAAAATCTTGATCACGCCGAAGCCGTTGATCGACTGCGCCTCGATGTGCTCGACGTCGTTCACCGTGGTGGTGAGCACGCGTTCGAACGGCGAGGCGATGCGCCCCGCCATCTGGTCCGGCGGCAGGCCGGTGTACTGCCACACCACGCTGATCACCGGAATCTTGATGTCCGGGAAGATATCGGTCGGCGTCCGCATCGCGGACAGCGGGCCGATGATCATGATCAGCAGGGCGAGAACGACGAAGGTGTAGGGCCGCGAGAGCGCGATCCGGACGATGCCAAGCATGCGGGGGATTCCGAGCGCGAATGTTGCGTCGCGAAATTTTGCCACGGCACCCTGGCCGGGCGTTCGGTTATCCGGATGAAGATATTTTCATTATTGATTTACCCCCCACGCCGAGACGACCTAGCCCCCTCTCCCCTCCCGGGAGAGGGCTGGGGTGAGGGGCCGGGCGGAGCGTTAGGCTGAGGGTCGCAAGAGACGTAAGAGCCTTTCTTCTCTTCGTAGCGGCGCTACCGCAAGCACCCGCCCCTCATCCGCCTGCCGGCACCTTCTCCCCGGAGGGGAGAAGGCTTGCTTCGTCGAGCGGCGCCTGCACCGTGCGCGACAGGCAGGTACCCGGCACTTCCCCCGGCTTCACCGTATAGCCGTACAGCGTAATACGCGAACCGGGCCCTTCCTTCTGCTCGCCGATATCCAGCGCAAAGCCATGCAGGCGCACGATCGCGCTGACGATGCTGAGGCCCAGGCCCGAGCCGGGCATCGCGCGGCTGTTATCGCCGCGGTAGAAGCGGCGGGTGACGGCATCGCGCTCGTTCGCGGGGATGCCGGGGCCCTGGTCCAGGATGCTGATGCGCGGGCCGCGGCTGTCCATGCGCGCGCGCAGGCGCACTTCGCCGCCGGCGGGGGTGAACTTGATGGCGTTGCCGACCAGGTTGGCCAGCGCCTCGAACAGCAGATGGGCGTCGCCGCGCACGGACACCGTGGGTTCGATATCGAGCACGAAAGGCTGGCCGCGGTCCTCCGCCACCGGCGCGTAGAACTCGTGCACCTGCTGCAGCACGCTGCCCAGGTCCACCTCGTCGAAGCAGGCGCTGCGCCGGCCGTCTTCCAGTTCCGATACGCGCAGCAGCGCGCGGAAGCGGCCGAGCACCTGGTCGATGTCGACGATGCTCGCTTCCAGCAGCGCGGCCTCGGGCTGCTCGGCCAGCTGCTGCTGCGCGCGGTACAGCCGCGCGCGCAGGCGGGTGAGCGGCGTGCGCAGGTCGTGGGCGATGTTGTCGCAGACGCCCTTCACTTCGTTCATCAGGCGCTCGATCTCGTCGAGCATGGTGTTGACGATGGCCGCCAGCACGTCGACTTCGTCGCCGCGGCTGCTCACCGGCAGGCGCTTGGCGAGGTCGCCCTGGCGGATCGGATCGGTGGCCTGCTGCAGCATGCGGATGCGTTTTTCCGGGCCGCGGCGCAGCAGGAAGCCGCCGAGCAGGCCGGGAATGATGGTGAGCGACACTGCCCACAGCAGCGCTCGCCACACCACGGCGCCGAGACCGTCGACGGTGCTGTTGTCCTTGGCGATGACCAGCACGCGGCCATCCGCGAGCTTCGTGGCCAGCGCGCGGGCGCGCACGCGGCTGCCGTCGCGGTCGGGGCGCGGCAGGCCCTGCGCCAGCAGGCGCACCTTGCTGTCGGCGGCCAGCTCCGCCGGCATGCGCGCGATATTGCCGGCCAGCGGCTTGCCGGCGGCGTCGAACAGGCCCACCGACATCACGCCGTGCGGGTCGATGGTGATGGCGGCGTCCACCGTGGCGGGCAGGCGCGAGGTGTCGGTGTTCGCCAGATAGTGCATGCGCTGTTCCAGCATCTGGTCGATCACGGTATTGAGATAGCGCGTGGTCTCCCACTGGATGACGCCGACCAGCACCAGGCCCCACACGGCGAACAGCGCGCCGTAGATCAGGATCAGGCGGGAGGTGGCGGAGCGCCAGGCGTTGGGGCGATTCATGCCGATAACCTCACGGCGGGGCCGCCGCGTTCTGGGGTGCCGAGGTGATCATGTAGCCGGTGCCGCGCACGGTGCGGATCAGCGGCACCTGGCCGGACCCGTCGATCTTGCGCCGAAGCCGGCCGATGTGCACGTCGATCACATTGGTGCCGGGGTCGAAATGGAAGCCCCACACCGCCTCGAAGATCATGGTGCGGGTGAGTACCTGGCCGGAATGGCGCATCAGGTATTCCAGCAGGCGGTATTCGGTGGGCTGCAGGGTGAGCGGCTGGCCGTTGCGGAAGGCGACGTGGCGCACCCGGTCCAGTTCCAGCTCGCCGACGCGCAGGCGCGTGTCGTGCGGCTGCGGCTGGCGGCGGCGCAGCAGCACTTCGGCGCGCGCGGCCATCTCGTCGGGGGCGAAGGGCTTGGTCAGGTAATCGTCGCCGCCGGCGCGCAGGCCGCGGATGCGGTCGTCCACTTCGCTGAGCGCGCTGATCATCAGCACCGGCGTTTCGATCTGCTGCCGGCGCAGCGCCTCGACCACTTCGATGCCTTCCAGGCCGGGCAGCATGCGGTCCAGGGTGATCAGATCGTAGGCCTGGGCGCTGGCGCGGGCCAGGCCCTCGCGGCCATCGGCCACCCATTCGGCGGTCATGCCGTGCACGCTGAGCTCGGCCACGATCTCGCGGGCGGTAACCTCGTCGTCTTCGATGACCAGGACTCTGGGCATGGCTATGGACGTCCGGACGTCTATCTGTCGTGTCGCAAAAAACCGACGGCCCCGGGTGGGGCCGTCGGCAATCGTAACGCTGCAACGGAGAATCAGGCGGCGAACAGGCCGCGCATCTTCTTCATCGCATTGGCCTCGACCTGGCGGATGCGCTCGGCCGACACGCCGTACTCGTCGGCCAGGTCCTGCAGGGTGGCCTTTTCCTCGTTCAGCCAGCGGCGCTGGATGATGTCGCGCGAGCGCTGGTCCAGCTTCTGCAGGGCGTCGCTCAGGGTTTCGAGCTGGTTGTCGGCCTGGTCGGCGTCGGCGATGTTGTCGTACGGGTCGGCGCCTTCGTCGATCAGGAACGCGGCCGGCGCGGGCTTGGCGTCATCATCGGCGTCGGCCGGGGCTTCGAAGCCGATGTCGCGGCCGGACAGGCGGGCTTCCATCTCGCGCACGGTCGCTTCCGGCACGCCCAGGTCCTTCGCCACCACGCGCACTTCCTCGGCGTTCATCCAGCCCAGGCGCTTCTTGCTCTTGCGCAGGTTGAAGAACAGCTTGCGCTGCGCCTTGGTGGTGGCCACCTTGACGATGCGCCAGTTGCGCAGGATGAACTCGTGCATTTCGGCACGGATCCAGTGCACCGCGAAGCTGACCAGGCGCACGCCCTGGTCCGGGTCGAAGCGCTTGACCGCCTTCATCAGGCCGATATTGCCTTCCTGGATCAGGTCGCCGATCTGCAGGCCGTAGCCGCTGTAGCCGCGGGCCACGTGGACCACGAAGCGCAGATGGGACATCACCAGCTTGCGGGCGGATGCGAGGTCTTCTTCTTCCTGATAGCGGCGCGACAGCGCCTGCTCTTCTTCCTGGCTGAGCACCGGGATGCGGTGTACCGCCGAAATATAAGCATCCAGACTGCCGACGACGCTGGGCACCGGCAGGTTGGCGGTCACCAAAGCTTGAGACATGTGTGGATCCTCCTGGGGTCGAATTCAGCTTAGCACTCCCTCAGTGAGAGTGCTAAAGCGGTCGGGAGTTCCTCAGCGGGTGATCCCGGCTGCTTTATTGAACCGAATCGTACAGGAATACGGGGTTCCTGTCCAGACGCAGGCCACGGTAGCCGCCCGGCCCTCAAGTCCCCGTTAATCGAACCTCATCGCAAGGTTCACGTAAGGCTTTTCCTACCGTGCGGCGGGGGCTGCGCCGACAGACAGGCGGCGTCCCGGAGGCGTCCCATCGACCGGCCCGGCGGGGTGCCGGGCGTTCCATGCGGACATTCACTCTCCAAGGAGCAAACCAGATGCGCGTTGCAAAATGGCTGTTGATCGCCGCGACCACCGGCGTGGCGGGCCTGTTCGCCGGCTCCGTCGCCGCCGAGCCGAACTGTACGGTGTGCCTGAAGGGCTACCAGGGTTGCGTCAACAAGGACCCGAACAATGCGGCGAACATCGCCGCATGCATGGCGCAGTACTCCACCTGCCTGGCCTGGTGCGGCGAGCCGTCCGCCACCGCGGCCCAGCGCCGCGCCCTGCTGGACGTGCGGCCGTACCGGCCGGACCTGTCCGCCACCTCGACGGCCACCGCCCTGCCCCCGCCGCTGGCGCCGCGGGCTCCCTGATCGCAGGGGACTCCACGGAGGGTGCCGCCGGCACCCTCCTCGCCGTCAGGCGGCCAGTTCGCTGCGCCGGGGCAGCGACCAGTCGATCGGTGCCTGGCCGTGCTCTTCCAGATAGCGGTTGGCCGCGGAAAAGTGCCCGCAGCCCAGGAACCCCCGGTGCGCCGACAGCGGCGACGGGTGCACCGAGCGCAGGATGCAGTGCCGGCTGCTGTCGATCAGCTGCCCCTTGCGCTGCGCATACGAACCCCACAGCAGGAACACCAGCCCTTCGCGCTCGCGGTTGAGCGCGTCGATGGCGGCGTCGGTAAAGCCCTCCCAGCCCTTGCCCTGGTGCGCGGCGGCCTGGCCCTGCTCCACCGTCAGCACCGCGTTGAGCAGCAGCACGCCGCGGTCGGCCCAGGGGGTTAGGCAGCCATGGTCCGGCGGGGCGATGCCCAGGTCGCGCTGGATCTCCTTGAAGATGTTCTGCAGCGATGGCGGCGTCGGCACGCCCGGCCGCACCGAGAAGCACAGCCCATGCGCCTGGCCGGGGCCGTGGTAAGGGTCCTGCCCCAGGATCACCACCCGCACCTGCTCGAACGGCGTGTGCTCGAACGCGGCGAAGATCTCCGGCCCGGGCGGGAAGATCACCTTGCCGTGCTGCTTCTCGCTGCGCAGGAAGGCCGACAGCGCCTGCATCTGCGGCCGCTCCAGATAGGCGCCGATGCGCTCCTTCCAGGACGGCTCCAGCTTGACCCGGCCCTCGTTCATGCGGCCTGGTCGTCGCGCTGGCGCAGATGCCGCGCCACGCGCAGCTGGAACAGCACCTTGGTGATCAACAGCTTCTCCTCGATCGGTTTCTCCACCAGGTCGTTGGCGCCGGCCTTGAGCAGCGCGGCCTGGTTGGCGGGATTCTCGTCGCCGGTCATCACCAGCACCGGCAGGCGGCCCTTGCCGTAGGCGTAGTCGCGGCGGATGCGCTCCAGCAGGTCGCCGCCGGTGAGCTCGCCTTTCAGGCTGACGTCGGTCAGCACCAGGTCGGCGCCGATCTGGCCCTGCGCCTTGGCCACATCCAGCCAGGCGAGTGCGTCCTCGGCACTGATCACGTGGCGCACGGTCAGGCCGTATTTTTCCAGGATGCGGCGGGTGGCCAGGGCGACCACGCGGCTGTCCTCCACGTAGAGCACCTCGCCCTCGGCCGAGCTTTCCGGGCGCACATAGCCGCGGATGAACTCGGCCAGCGCCTGGAAACCCAGCGACTTGTCGAAGTAATCGGTGACGTGCTCGCCCAGGGTGCGGCGGTGCAGGCGGTCGTCGACGTCGCCGGACACCACCACGATGGGCACATAGATCTGCGGCGCCGATTCGCGCACGTAGCGCGCCAGCTCCAGGCCGTCCATGTCCGGCAGGCGCAGAGCAATGGTGATGAAGTCGAACACGCCGCCCTCGAGCAGCTGGTGCGCTTCCGCACCGCTCGCGCAGCCCACCACCTCGGCGTCCGGCAGCTCCACCTTGAGCACGCGGCTGATCAGCTGCCGCACCACTTTCGAACCGTCCACCACCAGCACGCGCGGCGCGGCGCTGACGATGCGGTTGCTGAAACCTTCACTCATTGACCGATCCATCCACGCTCAGCGGCCTCCTTGCCGAACCATCGATGGACGCCCCCTTGCGCCCTCTCATCCGGGCATCTTGCCCTGCCGGCGCGGCAGCTGCCTGCGACCGGCGTCACTTTCGTTATTGTCCTAAGCGGCCTTGCGCAGCTGCCAGGCACTGACCAGGCGCGCGCCCAGCCAGCCCAGCACCGCCGCGGCCAGCGGCACCGCGCCCAGCAGCCACAGCGGCAGCATGCCGAGCTGAAGCTTGCCCTCGTAGACATGACCGAGCCGTGTCACCGGCTCGGCCAGCGCCATCTCGATCAGCAGCGCCATGCCGGCGGCCAGCACGCCGCTGAACAGGCCGTACCAGATGCCCGCGTACAGATAAGGCCGGCGCACGAAGGCGCCGCTGGCGCCGATCAGCATCAGCACGCCGATCTCCTCGCTGCGGCTGGCGATATCCACGCGCACCGTATTGCCCACCACCAGCAGCACGGCCAGCGCCAGCAGGCCGGCCAGGATCAGCACCACCCGGTTGCCCACCCCCAGCAGCGCGTCCAGGCGCTGGCGCCAGGTGCCGCTGTCCTGCACCAGGTCCACGCCCTGCAGGGCGCGCAGGTCGGTGACCAGGCGGGCCACGTCGTCGGCGTTGGCGCCGGGCTTGGGCAGCACTTCCACCGCATACGGCAGCGGATTGCTGTCCAGCGTGTTCAGCGCGCCGGAGAAGCCCTGCATCCTGGCCAGTTCGTCCATGCCCTGCTGCGGGCTCTTGATCGTTACCGAGGCCACGTCCGCGCGCTCGCGCAGCTTGGTCGCCATCAGCTCCACCGCCGGCCCGGTCTGACCCGGCTGCATGAACACCGACACGGCCTGGTTCTGCCCCAGCGCCGCGCCGAGCTGCTGCACATTGCCCAGCAGCAGATAGAAAGTAAGCGGCAGGGCCAGCGCCAGCGCCATCACCGCCACCGTCAGCAAGGTGCCGACCGGGCGCGCCATCAAGCGGCGCAGGCTGGCGCCGGCACTCCAGGCGTGGTGGTCGCGCCAGCTGGCGACGGGGCGCGGGCGGCTGCGTTCGACCCGGTTCGGCTCGGCCACGATCGGCGCGTCGAGGTTCTGCGGGGCGCTCACAGCACCTCCTCCGAGGCGATGTCCGCCACCAGGCGGCCGTGGTCCAGCACCACCACGCGCTTGCGCATGCGCTTGATCAGCGGCAGGTCGTGGCTGGCGATCAGCACGGTGGTGCCCACCTGCTGGAATTCGGCGAACAGGCCCATGATTTCCACCGCCAGCTGCGGATCGAGGTTGCCGGTGGGTTCGTCGGCGATCAGCAAGGTGGGCTTGGCCACGATGGCGCGGGCGATGCCCACGCGCTGCTGCTCGCCGGTGGACAGCGTGGCCGGCAGCTGGCGCTCGTAGGCGAGCAGGCCGACTTTCTCCAGCGCGGCGCGCACGCGCCGGCCGCGCTCGGCCGGGGCGACGCCGCCGATCACCAGCGGCAGTTCCACGTTGGCGAAGACGGTGCGGTCCATCAGCAGGCGATGGTCCTGGAACACCATGCCGATGCGCCGGCGCAGCTTGGGAATGCCGCCGCGGCCGATCTTGGCCAGGTTCTGCCCATCGAGCGAGATGCTGCCGTGCGACGGGCGCTCGATCAGCCCGAGCAGCTTCAGCAGCGTGCTCTTGCCGGCGCCCGAATGGCCGGTGACGAAGGCCATCTCGCCCGCCGCCACCTGAAAAGACAGCTGCGAGAGCGCCTCATGGCCGCCCTCGTAGCGTTTGCTGACTTGGTCGAAGCGGATCACCGCGTGTCCTCGATCCCTGATGCCGCACTGCCCGCAAGGATAAGGGATGCGCGCAGCAAAACGATCACCGCGCAGGCCGCCGCGACGCGATCGGCGTGCGCGGCGGCAAGCAGGTTCAGCGGCCGGTGAACAAGCGCGCGAGGCGGCGGAAGAAACCGGGCTTCTTCGGCGCGGTTTCCTTCGCGTGCACGGCGGCGGTGGCCGCCACCTGGCGCGACGGACGCGGGCCGGCATCGGCGCCGCGCTCGCGCTGGGGACGATGCCCGTCGCGATTGCCGCGCGAACCTTCGCCAGCGGCGGCGGCCGGAGCGGCGTTCTCCACCGGCGCACCCTCGCGGCGGCGGCCGCGGCCGCCACGGCGGCGGCGGCGCTTGTTCGGGCCTTCCGCACCGGCGGCATCGCCGCCGGCCGGGGTTTGCGCATGCACGGCCACGGCCTGCACGGCTTCATCGGCTGCCGGCACGGCTTCGCGCGGCTTGCGCTCGCGCGGCGGACGGCCCTCGCTGGAGCGGCTCTCATTGGAGCGGCCTTCGCCGGAGCGGCGCTCGCCCGAACGGCGCTCGCCGGACCCGCTGCGGCTGCGCGGACCGCGTCCGCCGCCGTCCTTCTCGCGGCTCTCGACCTTGTCGCCGAACGCGGCGCTGTCGGCCGCGGCGTCGGCGGCGTACTGCGCGTCGATCTCGCGCGGCTTGGGCATCACCAGCATTTCGGGATCGATCGCCGCCACCGGAATGCGCTGGCCGATATAGGTTTCGATGTCCGGCAGCGACATGGCGTACAGGTCGCAGGCGAAGCTGACCGCGTCGCCCTCGGCGCCCAGGCGCGCGGTGCGGCCGATGCGGTGCACGTAGTCCTCGGCGTCCTGCGGCAGGTCGTAATTGAAGACGTGGCTGACCGCCGGGATGTGCAGGCCGCGCGCGGCCACGTCGGTGCACACCAGCATGTCGAGCTGGCCGTCCTGGAAGCGCTGCAGCAGCTTCTGGCGCTTCAGCTGCGGCACGTCGCCCGAGAGCGCGCCGACGCGGTAGCCCTGGCGCTTGACCCGATCAGTGATGCGCTCGGCGGCCATCTTGGTGTTGACGAAGATGATGCTGCGGCTCGGGTTGGTGCGCTCGAGCAGGTTCAGCAGCAGCGGCATCTTCTCCTCCTTGGAGGGGAAGTAGACCACCTGGCGCACGCGGTCGGCGGTGACGTTCTCGGTCTCCACCACCAGCTTCTCGGCGTTGTGCATGTGCTCGTAGGCCAGCTCCAGCACGCGGTGGCTGAGCGTGGCCGAGAACAGCAGCACCTGGCGCTGCTCGCGCGCCGGCAGGCGGCGGAAGATGAAGCGCACGTCCTTGATGAAGCCGAGGTCGAACATGCGGTCGGCCTCGTCGATCACCATCACTTCGACGCCGTTGAGGCCGAACACGTGCTGCTTGTAGTAGTCGAGCAGGCGGCCGGGCGTGGCGATGATGATGTCGCAGCCGTCCTGCAGCTGCTTGCGCTGCTTGTCGTAGTCGACGCCGCCGTAGATCAGCGCGGTCTTCAGGCCGGTGTGGCGGCCGATATTGCGCGCGTCCTTGTCGATCTGGATGGCCAGCTCGCGGGTGGGGGCGATGATCAGGGCGCGCGGGTCGCTGTCCTTGCGCTCGGCCACGGCCGGGCTGGTCAGCAGGCGGTTCATCAGGGCGACCAGGAAGGCGCAGGTCTTGCCGGTGCCGGTCTGGGCCTGGCCGGCGACGTCGCGGCCGGTGAGGGCCATGGGCAGGGTCAGCGCCTGGATCGGCGTGCAGCGGGTGAAGCCCGCCTCGTCGAGGCCCTGCTGCAGCAGCGGATGGAGGTCGAAATTGGTGAAAAAGGTATCGGTAAGAACGGTTTCGGACATGGATAAGAGTCGGTGAGGTAGGCGGCCGGGTGGCGGCTCGCCCTGTCCCGGCGGCGGTCGGAAAGCCTGAAGGACGGGTTAAGGTGCGGCGCCGGCCAGCGCGACGGGTTGGCCGGTCAGCGGCGAGGGCTCGCGGGTTACCGCGGTGCGCCTCGCGACTGGCGCCGAGGTGGCGGGCCCAGGCGACCGGCAGTTCCGCCGACATAGGGAAACAGGCCCCTTGCCCGTTTTCCTATATCGCCGGAACTGCCGCGAAGGCGGCCCTTGAATCGCTTGAATCGTGCCCTGAGTTACGCTGGAATGGAGGCCTGCCGCAACGGCATCACTTCCTTATTCCGGTCCGACCCGCGCTTCATGGGCGCCCCAGTGTAGCCGATGCTGGCCGCGCGGTCGTCAAACCATCCCCCGCCTGTCAATCGGAGACCCCGGTGAGCGACCTGATTACCCACGTGAGCGACGACGCCTTCCAGAAGGAAGTGCTGGAGTCGGATACCCCCGTCCTGCTGGACTTCTGGGCCGAATGGTGCGGCCCCTGCAAGGCCATCGCGCCGGCGCTGAACGAACTGGCCCAGGAGTACGAGGGCAAGCTGCGCATCGCCAAGATCAACATCGACCACAACCAGAAGACGCCCCGCGACTACGGCGTGCGCGGCATCCCCACCCTGATGGTGTTCAAGAACGGCAAGGTCGAGGCCACCCAGATCGGCGCCGTCAGCAAGGGCCAGCTCAAGCAGCTGATCGACAAGTCGATCTGAGCCTTCGATCCGAATACCGGATCTTTCGCACCCGCCGCCCGCTTTACGGCGCCGCGCGGCGGGTGTTAGATTCCCCGGGCCTGTCGGGACTTCCGTCCCCCGCGCCCTTCGCGCCCCGCGCGCACCCTTCCCTCCTGTGATTAACGGCGCCCCGTGAGGTTTGCCCGTGTCTGATATCGAAAGCCAAGACCAGAACGACGCCAAGAGCGCCGAGCCCAAGACTGCGTCCGAAACGCCGCGCACCCGCGCACCGCGTAAATCCGCCGCAGCCGCCGCAGCAGCCGCCGCCGAGAGCGCGCCCCGCGTGGAAAAGCCCGCGTTCGAGCCGCCGCCGCCGCTGCCGCCCATCCCCGTGCAGGCCAGCCTGCCGGTGGACCAGGCGCCCGGCAGCTTCCAGGGCGATGCCGCACCCCGCGAGGGCGCGCCGCCGCAGCAGGCCCGCGAGGGCGGCCAGCCCCAGCAGCAGGGCGGCCAGAATCCGAACAACGACCGCCGCAACGACCGTAATGACCGCGGCCGCCGCCGGCGCCACGAGCGCAACAACAACCAGCCGCAACAGCAGCAGCGCGGCCAGGGTGGCGGTGGTGGCCAGCAGCACGTCCGCAACAACAACGGCCTGCCGGTGGACGACGACTACGCCGACGCCGGCAGCAACGACCGCCTGATCAACCTCACCGAGCTCAAGCGCAAGAACGCGATCCAGCTGCTGGAATTCGCCGAATCGCTGGGCATCCAGGAAGGCGTCGCCCGCGCCCGCAAGCAGGACGTGGTGTTCAGCATCCTCAAGGCCCATGCCCGCTCCGGCGGCGGCATCTGGGCCGAGGGCGTGCTGGAAATCCTGCAGGACGGCTTCGGCTTCCTGCGTTCGGCCGACGAGTCCTACCTGGCCGGCCCCGACGACATCTACGTCTCGCCCAGCCAGATCCGCCGCTTCAACCTGCGCACCGGCGACTACATCACCGGCCGCGTGCGCCACCCGAAGGAAGGCGAGCGCTACTTCGCGCTGCTGAAGGTCGACGACATCAACGGCGACCCGCCGGAAGCATCGAAGAACAAGATGCTGTTCGAGAACCTGACGCCGCTGTTCCCGCGCAAGGCATTCCATCTCGAGCGCGGCAACGGCTCCACCGAAGACATCACCGGCCGCATCCTCGACCTGGTGGCGCCGATCGGCCGCGGCCAGCGCGGCCTGATCGTGTCGCAGCCGAAGTCCGGCAAGACGATGATGCTGCAGAACGTGGCGCAGGCCATCCAGTACAACCACCCCGACGTGCATCTGATCATGCTGCTGATCGATGAGCGCCCGGAGGAAGTGACCGAAATCGCCCGCACCGTGCGCGCCGAGGTCATCAGCTCCACCTTCGACGAACCCGCCGTGCGCCACGTGCAGGTGGCCGAGATGGTGATCGAGCGCGCCAAGCGCCTGGTCGAGCACAAGAAGGATGTCGTCATCCTGCTCGACTCCATCACCCGCCTGGCCCGCGCCTACAACACCGTGGTGCCCAGCTCCGGCAAGGTGCTCACCGGCGGTGTCGACGCCAACGCCCTGCAGCGCCCCAAGCGCTTCTTCGGCGCCGCGCGCAACGTGGAGGAAGGCGGCTCGCTGACCATCATCGCCACCGCGCTGACCGACACCGGCAGCAAGATGGACGAGGTGATCTACGAAGAGTTCAAGGGCACCGGCAACATGGAAGTGCACCTGAACCGCCGCATCTCCGAGAAGCGCGTCTACCCGGCCATCGACATCAACCGCTCCGGCACCCGCCGCGAAGATCTGCTGATCGACCCGGACATGCTTTCCAAGATCTGGATCCTGCGCAAGCTGCTGCATCCGATGGACGAGCTGGCGGCGATGGAGTTCATGCTGGACAAGATGAAGAACACCAAGACCAACGACGAGTTCTTCAACTCGATGAAGCGCTGACGCCTCACCGCGTTCCGCTCGATAAGGCCGGCTTCATGCCGGCCTTTTTTTTTGGCGCAGGCGGGCGCACCGCACGCCAACTGAAAATTGGGAGTCTTCCCTAAGCCATCGTGGCTAGCCCAAGCCACATGCGGCTTGCGGCGAATACGGCCGCGCATGTGCGCAAATATTTCGGAGTTCGCCGCATTTATTCGGGTTTCTGGCTGAGTGTATTCAAGCTTCTCCCTAACGCGAGAGGCATACGCTCATGCAGCACACGAAAGCGCAGCAACCGGGATTCGCACGTTATCTGCCTCTGCTCCTGCTGGCCTTCGCGCCGGCCGCCTTGGCGGAAGACCGCATCCTTCCCGAGATCAACTACACCGGCACGCTGGTCACGTCCAATCCCAATACCGTGGGCAAGGGCGCGCTCATCCTCACGCCCAACCTCATCTACCTGTATGCGAACGAACGCTACAACCGCTCGGGAGAAACCAGGAAGCTCGCGCATCCGTATTCGCAGTGGCAGGTGCTGCTGCCGATCGCCTACGGCATCACGCCGCGCCTCACCGGCAAGTTGAACCTCGGCGCCACGCACACCTCCGAAAACGGCAAGCACACCACCGCCATGCGCGCCACCGACGCCTCGGTGCGCCTGCAATACCTGCTGCAGGCACCGAGCCGCGACGGCACCCGCGCCGCCATCTCGTTCTTCGTGCAGCACAACCTGCTCACCGCCCCCTACGACTCGCTGCGCGACCACGCCTTCGACGGCATGGGCAGCGGCGCACGCCGCACCACCCTCTCGCTGCTCGCACAGCGCACCTTCTGGATGCCGAACGACCGCCCCCTGCGCATCCGCGGCCAGCTCTCGTGGAGCCCGCGCCCACCCGCCGTGCGCCTGCGCGACATCAGCGTGTACAACACCCCGCGCGGCTTCCGCGGACGCTACCACCCCGGCGCGCAGTTCAACCTCAGCGTAGGCGCCGAATACAGCATCGATCCGCGCTGGGTGCTGGCCATGGACGTCAGCGCCAACCGCCAGGGGCGCGCATGGCTCGACGGCAAGGTGCGCCGCAAGGACGGCAGGCACTGGGCCATGCAGCGCACGGACGACTACAGCTCGGTTTTCAGCGTAACGCCGGGCATCGAATACAACTTCAACAGCCAGTATGGGTTGATCGTGGGGGCGCAGGTGAGCTTTGCGGGGCATAACACGCGGGCGTTTGTCAGTCCGCGGGCGGCGTTCAATATGGCGTATTGAATGAAGGTCGCCGCGATGGAAGAAGAAGCGGACAGGCCGCTTGCCTTCCTCTCATTGCCACATCGGACGCCTCAAACCTGGCAGCGGGAAACCTATGGCGTCGTCAAGCGCGAGCGGGGGCCAAGTGCAGGCGACACGAGCGGCGGCAAGACAGACAGCGACATGTGCGCGAAGGCGCCATGGTCCGCCAACGCGGTGATCTGATGCATCCCCGCCTGTGGCAGCGCCACGCGCATCGGGGCAGCACCGGAGCTCGATCCCTGCAACCTTCCATCCACCAGCCATTGCACCTGCTCCACCGTGCCCAGCGCACGCAAGGTGATGGATAGCGGCGCATCGCTATGGGGTGCGGCACGCAGCACCGCGCCATCGCTGATGCCGGCGATGCGGATCGGGTTGGCCACTTCCAGTGAATCGGGTTCGCAGCCCGGCGCCAACGGCGGCAGAGCAGAGGCTGCCGCATCCGCGGATGCCAACCATGGGGTGGCGAGCGCAGGCCAGCGGGCCAGGGTCACGGTGTGCTCGCCCGCGCCGTGGCAGGTGGCGCTGAGGCGGCGCTGGTGCGCGTCCACGCGCAAGGTCAGCAAGCCACCCATCCAGGCGGAGACATCGCGTTCGGGAAACGTGGGGGGCACGGCGCCATCCAGCGTCCATGCGGTGCGGCGGTCGCGGCATAGCGTCGGCGACGTGCTGCCGGCGAGGCCACCAAGCGGCCAGCAGATATCTACCGCACTCACCGACGCCGGGCGTGGCGAGCGCGGGTTGGCATGCGTGTTCGGCAACATGCTGGCGACGTTGAACATCAGCGGCAGCGCCGTCACCGCGCCGTATTGGCCTGGCGACGGCGTGCCGTCGGGGCGGCCGATCCATACGCCGAAGGTCCAGTCGTCGGTGACGCCGATGGCCCACGCATCGCGATAGCCGTAGCTGGTGCCGGTCTTCCAGGCAATGGCGCTCTGCGCGTTCAAGGTACCGTCGAGCGGCGCGCCGGTGACGTCGGCCGGATTGCTGGAAAGGATGTCGCGGATGATCCATGCCGCGCCCGGCGACAGCAGCCGCCGCGGCTGTGCCGGCTGCGCTGTCGTGTAGCGCGGCGTGCCTGCCACGCCGCTATTGGCGAACGCGGAGTAAGCACCGACCAGTTCCTCCAATCGAGTAGAGGCGCCACCGAGAATCACTGCCAGGTTGGGCGAGCCACCCGACGGGAAGCGCAGATCGATGCCGCCATTGGCCAGGCGCGCCACGAAGCGATTCGGCCCGACGCGATCGAGCACATCGACAGCCGGCACGTTGAGCGACTGCTGCAACGCCTGCGCCACGCTCACCGGCCCGCGGAACGCCTCATCGAAATTGGCGGGACGATAGCCGCCGAAATCCTGCGGCGCATCGACCAGCAGGCTTTGCGAGGTGATCAGCCCATCGTCCAGCGCCAAGCCGTAGAGGAAAGGCTTGAGCGTGGAACCGGGCGACCGCGAAGCGCGCACCATGTCGACATGGCCGAGCCGGCGCGGATCGGCGAACTCGGCGGTGCCCACATAGATGCGCGTTTCCAGCGTGGCGTTGTCGACCACCAGCACCGCGGCCGACGTACGCGGCGGCATGCGCGACAGGTACTCGCTGACGCGGTCCTCCACCGCCCGCTGCAGGTTGGCGTCGATGGTGGTGACGATGCGCCGCTCGCCCGGTTGCTCGCGATGCAGGCGTTCCGCCAGCAGCGCCGCATCCAGCGGCGAGCGCAGCGAGCGTGCGGCCACCGGTTCCAGCCTGGCGTCCGCAACCTCGGCCGCACTCCATAGCCCCTCGTCCTGCATGCGCTTGAGCACTTTGTCGCGCGCACGCCGCGCCGCTTCCGCATGGCGATCCGGACGGAACGTGCTGGGCGATTGCGGCAGCACCGCGAGCAAGGCCGCTTCGGCATGCGACAGCTGTCGTGCCGGCTTGCCGAGATAAGCCCATGAAGCAGCCTCCACGCCTTCGATCGGCCCGCCGAACGGCGCGTGGTTGAGGTAGATATCCAGGATCTGCGCCTTGCTCAGATGCGCTTCCAGCTGCAGGGCGCGGAAGATCTGCACCACCTTGCCGGTGACCGTATGCGGCATCGGCATCACGATGCGCGCCACCTGCATGGTCAAGGTGGAACCGCCGGAGACAGCACGGCCATGACGCAGCACACCCCAAGCCGCGCGCGCCAAGGCCAACGGATTCACGCCGGGATGGCGATAGAACGCGCGGTCCTCATAAGCGAGCAGCGCTTTCAGATACAGCGGCGACACCTGTCCGGCCGACGTGGGATAGCGCCACACGCCATCGCTGTCGGCAAAAGCGCGCAGCGGCGTACCGTCCTTCGCCAGCACCACGGTGCTGCCGGTATCCGGCGCCGGCAGGCGCAATGGGAAAAGGCGATCCAGCAGCACCGCCGCCAGCAGGACGCCAAGACTACCCACGACGAGCACGCGCCATAAACGACGCCACCATCGGCGAGGCGGCGTCTTCTGGCTGGAGGGAGCGGAAGTGCTCATCGATCGGGTTGCCAACCGGGCCGCGCGGAGCGCGCGGCCCAGCGACACTCAGGGTTCTTCGACGGTGAGCTGGGCAGGCGTCGCCGCACCGTAGCCACGGATGCCAGGGCGATACATGTCCTCCACCAGCGGCGGCGGCACCGTGTAGGTCCCCGGCGTCACCGCGCGGACCACATAGAACACGCGCGCCACGTTGCCACGCCGCAGCTTGAGGGCTGCCGCATAGCGGTCGTCGCGATACTCCTCGTGCACCACGTTGGCCGCACCTTCGTGCTCGGCGAGCTGGATGCCATCGACCACCACGCCCTCCCACTGCCTGGCGCCGCCCAGGTTGAGGTTCTCTACCTCCAGGCCGCCGGGCTGCAGGTCGGTAACCAAGGCATCGGGCATGTCCACCCGCGCTTCCATGCTCACCTCCACGATCAAGGTGTCGCCCTCGCGCAGCTTGCCGCCCGGCCAGGGATGGCCATCGGTAGTGAAGTAGCTGCGGCGCACGTCGATCTGGCTGGCATCGGCGGCCGGCGCCTTCTGCGGAATGCCCGCCACGTCCAGCGTGGCGAATACGATGCCCTTGTCGGCGCCTTGCACGGTCACGCCGCTCTCCAATTCCGCCGGAGTGAGATCGCGCACCCAGATCGTCTGGCCTTCCGGCGCGCTTTCCGTCTTGCTGCCCACCCGCACCGTGGCGGCAAGCGTGCCGCGGCCCGCGGCGTCGAAGGTATGCGCCACACGTGCGATCGCCACCTGCTCCTGCGTGCTCAGATACGACCACGACCAGTGGTAGTACGGCACCTTCTCGTCCGTGGACTTCACCTTGGTGGTCGCGTTGCGTGCCCAGTCGACCAGCTTCGCGTCGTACTCGGCCTTGTTGAGCCCATAGGCATGGGCCAGCGACACCATCACGCCCAGGTCGCGCAGCTCGGAACCGTAGTCACCCACGTACCAGGGGCGCTCCTTGTCCCAGGCAAACGCTTCCTGGATCGCCTTCTGCGCGCGCTCATTGTCGCCCATCAGCTTGAACGCCACGGCAAAATGGACCAGCGGCAGCGGACCCACCAGCTTGTTCCGCTCGTTGTCGAAGACCGCGCGCAGCGTGCCCAGCGGGGCCCGGTTGACGCGGGCGAGCACATAGCCGGAGTAAGCCTCATCGGCGATGCGCATGTGGTCGTGATGCTCGTACGAGTAGTACGGATGCCCACCGGCGAGCAGGTCGTCGTTGAGCCGCAGCAGCGCCTTCTGCAGCACCTCCTGCGGCACGGCGAAACCGCCGTCGCGTGCGTCGAGCATGAAGTCGACCGCATAAGGCGTGGTAAAGGTCTCGATCGGGCTGGTGCCGCCCCAGAAGCTGAAGTGCCCATTGGCAGCCTGGAACGAGGCGATGCGTGCGAGCGCACTCTCCACCGCCGCCTTGCGTGCAGCCTCGCCGAGGCCCGCCGTGTTCAATGCATGCGCGGTCTTCTCGTCGAGGTAGAGCGCCGCATAACCCTTGCTGGTGGTCTGCTCGATGCAGCCATACGGATAGAGCAGCAGATCGTGCAGGGCCGCGCTGTAAGGCAACGGCGGCAGCATGCTCAGGGTCAGGCGGTTGCGCACCGTCGGCAGCACCAGGCCGCTCATCGCACTGCCATCCAGGCGTGCCGGCTTGCCCTCCTCGATCGCCATCGGCACGGTGCTCAGCACTTCCGGCCAGGCGTTACGCACGGCGAACTCGAAGTGGCGATCCACCTTGTAGTCGTTCAGTTCGGCGTG
Organism: Dyella marensis; assembly: GCF_049532885.1. NCBI lineage: Bacteria > Pseudomonadati > Pseudomonadota > Gammaproteobacteria > Lysobacterales > Rhodanobacteraceae > Dyella > Dyella marensis. The sequence continues at coordinate 457,507 of NZ_CP064029.1, read as the reverse complement.
GATGTCGATCTTGGCCACGGCAACGCCGGCATCGGCGGCGACAGGCATGGTCAACGTCGTGCCGGCGCCATCCTTCAACGGCACGCTGCGGGTGGCATCGCTCACCTTGATAAGGCCATCCGCCTTCACGCTGACCTTGGCAACGCCGTCCTTACCCGAAAGATTCTTCAGGTCGATGCTGATCTTCGCCTTGTCGCCGGCCGCCATCACCCGTGGCGTGCTCGGCTCCACCACCAGCGGAGCGCGCACGGTGACCGCGCCGTCGGCGTTGCCGAAGCGCTCGTCCGCATAGGCCAGCGCGGCGAGCCGCAGGCTGCCGTTGAAGTCGGGCACCGGCAGATGCACCGTCGCCCGGCCCTGCGCATCGAACTGCACCGGCGCCGCGAACAGATCGACGATCTGCACCTTCGGGTTGAGGCGCGCACCGTGCGGCAAACCCTTGCCACTCATATCGCCGCCGTAGCGCAGCTTGGCTTCGGCACCCTCCATCGCCTCGATGACGCGGCTATACAGATCGTAAGCCTCCACGCTCAACGCGCGCTTGGCGAACATCCACACCCACGCGTCCGGCACCGGATAGCTGGTGATATTGAGCACGCCCTGGTCGACGGCCGAGACAGTGACGTAAGCCTTCTTGCCGGAGAGACCTTCCGCCTGCACCGTCACGTCGAGCGCATGCCCGGGGCGCATCAGTGCCGGAGCGGTGAGCTTCAGCGAAATGCGCCGGTCGTTGCGCTCCATCGCCACGTGCTCCACACCCATGGCGCGCGCCGGCGTGGTCTTTTCGGAAGCATCGCCGCCGCGGAACACCGTCGCCACCACGTAGACATCGTGGCGTTCCCATTCCTTGGTGACGGGGATCTCGAACGTCGCGCCGGCGGTGGCGTCGATAGTGCGGCTGTAGAGCAGATGATCCGATTCCACCAGCAGCAGGCCCGGACCATCGTGCGGCGGCGTCACCGTCACCTTCATGGTGTCGCCGGCGCGGTAGCGGGCCTTGTCCAGCGCAAGCTTCACCTTGTCCGGGCGCGCTTCTTTGCCGGTGTTCTGGTCTTCCCAGCTATAGCCGGCGAAGAACGGGAACACCGAAGTGAGCTTGGTTTCGGGGTCATAAACCTCCAGCCGATAGCCGCCCCATTGCACGGGGAAGTCCACTTTCGCGCGCTGGCCAGCGGCGACGTCGATGTCCTTCTCTTCCACGAGCGTCAGCTGCACGTTGGCGTTGGATTTCCATTCGTCGCCGTGTTCGTACAGCCAATAGAAGTCACGGCTTTCCTGCTGCAGGCGCACCTTCAAGTGCTTGCCCGCCACCAGCTTGCCGTCCATATCGGCACGCATCACTTCGAATGCAGCGCGCCCCTCGCTCGGCGCACCTTGCTTGGGATCGAACAGCGGACGGACGCCCGTCAAGACAGGCGCCGGCCAGTACACGCGATTGAGCATGCGCGTCACCGCACGGCCGCCGGTCTCGTACACGCTGCCGGACAACGTCGCCGTCAGCGGCGCCACGGGCTTCACTTCGTCGGGCAGGTCGATGTCCTGTTCCAGATGGCCTTGCGCGTCGAGCTTGGCGTCGAGCACGTCCGCGGCATCCTTGGGCAGATCCACCAGCGGGTCGCCGAAGAACACGTCGGCCAACGCCGGCAGCGGATGCACTTCGGGCTTGACCAGCAGCTTGGCCGTCACGCGGTTGCCATCGGCCGGCGCGCCATACAGATAGCTGGAAGACACCGCCAGCTTCAGCGGCTCGGACGGCGCCAGGCGCGCCTGCGGGCTGGAGAGATCGAGCTTCAGGCGCTCCGGAAGAAACTCCTCCACATGGAACGGAAAAGCCTGCACCGCTTCCTTGCTGGCCGGATCGAGGCGGAACTCCAGCTGCCACAGGCCGGTGGGCGCGTCCTCCGGAATGGTGCGGCTCAGTTCGAAATAGTTGAGGTCTTTCGGATCCAGCTTGGTATCGACCAGGCTGCGCCCATCGGGCTGCTTCAGGCGCACGAACAGCGCCTGCTGCTTCATCGCCCGTCCGTCGTAGTCGCGCAGCAGCGCGGAGGCGCGCAAGGTCTCGCCCGGGCGGTACAGGTCGCGGCCGGACCAGGCGAACACTTCGAACGGCGCCTGCTTGCGGCCCGTCACGTCGAAGTTGGAGATATCCAGCGCCGGCCGATTGAACGGCAGCACGGAGACGTCCTTACCCTTGCGGGCGATAAGCACGTCGGTGGGGTCGACCTTGTAGGCGATCAGCGCGTTGCCGTTGTCGTCAGTGGTGGCTTTCAGCTTGGCGGTGCCGTCGGCATTGTCCACCTCCACCGCGACGCCGCTTACCGGCGAGCCGTCATGCAGCGACGCCACATGCAGCAGCGCGTTGTCGCGATAGACGCGCAGATGCAGGCCCAGGTCGCTGACGAAGAACACCGCCGTGTCATAGCTGCCGGAGTACGTGCCGCCTTGCTTGAGCACCGCCATGTAGACGCCGGGCTGGGCCAGCTCTGCCACCTTCTGCACCGGGATATAGGTGATGGTGCGGGCATTCGGCTCGCCGTCCAGCGTGTAGTGATTGGCGTAGACCGATTCCCCCATGTCGGTGATGGGACGGCGGGTGCGCTTGTGGTCGTTGCAGCGATCCCAGGTGCTGATCTCGTGGCCGAGGTCGTAATTGTTGCGATGCTTGTTGGCTGGGAAGGCGCAGAACACATCCGAGATGGAGTCATCACGCACGCGGAAGAACTCGATATCCGCGTCGTGGACATTCATCGACACCAGCGGCAGGCCGCGCGATCCCCGTGCAGGCAATACGCTGCCCGAGGAAGCAAAGCCCACGGCAGCCGGCATATTGCCGGAATAGACATCGTGCTTCTGATCCGCGCCGATCGAACGCCCGTCGGCCGCCAATAACCCGCCGCGCACCTGCACCGCGTAATGCTGGTCGGCCTGCACGAACGGAAATACCAGCGTCTTGCCATCGTCCTTGAGGCTCCAGCTCCCGCTGATCGCTTCGCCATTGGAGCCGGCGACCGAAAGCAGCTTGTCGAAAGATTGTGCGGATGCCAGTGGTGCGTTGAACACCAAAGCCAGTTCCGTCCGCGTGTCCTCGGTACGAGAGCCTGCACTGAGCAGGGCAAAGGCAGCCTTTTCCGCCTGCCCCGCCGAGGACGCCGGCGCGGGGTGCCCCTGCAAGGCGGGCTTATCGCTTTCGTGATGGCCGCAACCGGCCAGGGAGACCGCCACGCACAGCGCAAAACCGACCACGCCAAAGACGCGGCCGCCAAACAGTTTCCGATCCATAGATATTCCCCCAAGGTACGAAAACAGTCTGGCACGCATTTATGGCCGAATCGAGGCTTGGGGGTAGCGCCTTGATTGAATCTGCATTTAATGGGGATGAGTCCAGCCCGTCCCGTTTTAACCGCCACTACCGGCGTAGGTTGGGGTGAGCCAACGGCGAACCCCAACATCGCGATACGCTTGAAGGTGCCGATGTTGGGGTTCGCCTGCGGCTCACCCCAACCTACGCCGTCGCCTCTGGATCAGGCGCCGGCCAGCGATTTCTCGATCCGCCGCATCAATCCATCGAACGCCCGATCGCTCAACCAGCGCCGCAGGAACAGGATCGTCCGCGCGCCTCCGCCTGTGGCGTAACGCGTGCGCGGACGCGAAGCGCGCAGCGCACGTGAGATCGTCTTGGCCACGACATCCGGCGGCGACACCATCGACGACTTGTCGCTCGCGGCGAACAGGCGCGCATGCATGGCGGCTTGTTCGGCGTAGGCGGTGTGGCCGGAGTAACGCAGCATGCCCTCCTGGGCAATGCCGGCCCATTCCGTGCGAATGCCGCCAGGTTCCACCACCACCACATCGATGCCGAACGGCGCCAGCTCCATGCGCAGGCAATCGCTCAATCCTTCCACCGCGAACTTGGTGGCGTGATACCAGCTGCCCAGCGGCTCGTGCATCTTGCCGCCGATCGAGGTGATGTTGACGATGGTGCCGGAGCGCTGCGCGCGCATCATGGGCAGGCAGAGTTGGATCAGGCGGGCCAGGCCGAAGACGTTGACTTCGAACTGGCGGCGGCCCTCGTCCAGGGGCACGTCTTCCAGCGAGCCGTAAGACCCGTAGCCGGCGTTATTGATCAGCGCATCCAGGCGCCCTTCGCGTTGGGCGATGGCTTCCACTGCCTGGACGATCGAAGCGTCGTCGGTCAGATCCAGCGGAAGCACCTGGATGCCGGCGTCGGACAAGCTTTTCATGCGGTCCACCCGGCGCGCGGCCGCGTAGACTTTGTATCCCTCCAGCGCAAGGCGGCGCGCGGTCGCCTCGCCTATGCCCGACGAGGCGCCGGTAATCAGTACGGTTTTGCTCATGGCCAGTCACTTGGTGGTTTGCGGACCCTGAGCCTAAACTAGGGCCTATACCCCCTAGTCAAGGCCTACGCCATGCTGATCGCTGAATTCTGCCGGCGCGCCGGGCTGACGCGCGACGCCGTACGCCTCTACGTCAAGCTCGGACTGATCAGGCCTAGCGCCGGCGCGTCCGGCAGCAACCGCTACCAGCAATTCCACGAGGCCGACGTCGATCGCATCGCCCTGATCAAGGTCGGCCAGCAACTGGGCTTTACGCTGAAACAGATCGTCACCTTGAACGAGGAATACGAAGCCGGCGGCATCGATCAGGCACGGCGGCTGGCGGTGATGCAGGCGCAATTGGCGCAGGTGGACGAGAAGGCCACGCAGCTCGGCAAGCTGCAGAGCTATCTGCGGGCGAAGATCGCCTGGATCGAAGCGGGCGAGCATGGCGACGAGCCGTCGTTCTGCGGGCTGGAGGTGGTTAATCGCATGGTGGGCGGCAAGCGCACGCGGCTTGCTTGAATGCGTTGAGGATAACTTCGGCCAACGAGGAGCCCGGCACCCGACGCCACCACCGTAGGTTGGGGTGAGCCGAAGGCGAACCCCAACGGCGCGATGCGTTGCAAGGTGGGAATTAATGGGGACAGGTGCAGTTATCTTTATTAATTGGACCCGCCCCCATTTTTATTACGTACTCCACGTAGCAAACAGCGAAATCCCCATACCCAGCGACACCAGGCCAGTGACCAGCTGCAGCAGCCGCAGGTACGGCGTTATTTCGTTGATGGAGCGGCCAGGCCGCAACACCGCGCGCTGCAGCCCGGCGGAATAAGGCAGCGCCGACGAAACAGCAAACACCGAAACAAGCGCCAGCACCGTAAGCGGCCCCGGCAGACCCGGCCGGCTGGCGAGGTGGAACTGGTTGTCGCCGAGGAGCAATACATTCCAGACCACGATGGCCAACAGGGCGGCGCTCCAGCGGAAAGCGAAGCCGGAAGGCCGCTCCACCGCCTTGCCTTGCGGCCTGAAACCCACGGAGCGGATGTCATCCAGCACCGCCTCCCTGTTTCCCATGCACCAGAAGACGACTTTCTCCGGATAGTCCAACCGGTTGTGGTTAATGCGAATGCCGCTGGACAGAATGGGGATGGAGCCATAGAGCTCGAACGACACCACTTCCTGATCGGTGAACGTATAGGTCCCGAGCGTTGAAAGCTTGAGTTCTTGCGCGCGGGCAGTCAGTGTTGCCAATGGCCATGACGCATTTACCCAGCCAATGCGCGACCCACCGGTGAACGACACTTCTTTCATGGCTTTGCCTGTCCTTGCTGTTGATCGGCCTGAAGCTGCCGGGCCTTGTCGTACAACTGCTGGGCCTTCGCCTGCTCGCCCTTTGCCTTGTACCCATCGGCCAAGCTGTCCCACGCATTGGCGGATGCGGGAAAGAACTCGGTATTCAGCGCCAGCACCCGGATGGCCGCGTCCGCGCTGAGGAATTCCAGCGCGGCATAGCCGGTGTTATTGATGGTGCGCTCCAGCGCTTCGCCCTGGAGTGGCGTGCCGGCCCGGATCTTCTTTCCGGCTTCCGGCCCAGTCGACGGCGCCAACGCATAAGCCATGAGCTTTTCCGACAGCACTTCCGCCGGAAACTTTTCCGGCGCTACCGTGGCCATAGCGCTGCCGATCAAGGTGCGCGACCAGACGTTCTTTGCGCTGCCGTTGCTCAGATAGATAAAGACATAGGTATCGTCGTCGAGGCTGTCCTTGTAGACGACGCGTACCCGCACCCGCGCACCGCCGTCATGTCCGGCATGCCGATAAGCCCCGCTCTCGCCGTATTCCCAGCCGGTGGAGAAGTCGCCCCGGCGACCGTCGGACAAGTTCTGCGGCTGCCAGAACTGCTGCAGCGAAGCCTTGCTTACGAGCTCGCCGGAACTCAACGCTTGCAAGAACCTCGCGAGGTCGTCCAGCGTGAGGTAAAGCTCCGCATGTCCATAGCTGTAGGCCGGCCACGCAATCTCGGTTTCCCGCTGCGGCTTGCCGTTCTTGCCGAGATAACCCAGGGCGACGCCGCTGGCCGGCAGCGAAGGCCGGCCCAGCCAGGTGTGCTTCAAGCCGAGTTTCCGGATGATGCGTTCGCCCGCAATCTGCGGATAAGGCTGGCCGTAATGCGCTTCGAGCAAAGCCGACAGCACCAGATAGTTGGTCTGCGTATAGCGCGCACGGGTGCCGGGCGCGAACAGCATCGGTTTAGGTCCAAGCGATGCGAAGACGTCCTGCATGCTGGCCGGGAAAGCCGTGGGCTGCTCGTTGTCGGAAAAATAATCCGGCACGCCGGAAGTGTGGTTGAGGAACTGGCGCACCGTGATTCCGCGCCAGCTTTCCGGCAATCCCTGCAGATAAAGACTGGCCGGTTTATCCAGATCCACCGCCCCCTGCTCGACCAGCTGCATCACCAGCGTGCTGACGAAAAGCTTGCTCAGCGAATAAACCGGAAAGATGGTGCGGGCAGTGATTTTTTCCTTGGCCTGGAGATTGGCATAACCATCCACGCCGCGAAAAACTTCCTTGCCGTTATGTGTCACCAGCACCGCCTGCCCGGCCATGCCGTAACGCTGCCCGTTGACCTGTAACTGCCGGTTCATGGCGTCCGACAGCGAGTCCTTGCCAGCGCAGGCGATGGCCGGCAGCAGCAACACAAGCACGAGTGCGACGATGGATAGACGACGAGTGTTCAAGGCCTTCCTTTTCCTTCGCCTAGTTCCTGAGCTAGCCCGATGAGCAAGCCTTCAGGCCCGCGGATATAGCAAAGCCGATACACGCTGCCGTAGTCGACCACCTCGCCCACCAGCTGCGCGCCATGCTTGCGCAGCCGTGCGAGCGTGTCGTTAAGGTCGTCCACGGCAAACATCACGCGCAGATAGCCCAGGGCATTCACCGGAGCGTTGCGGTGATCCGCCACGACAGTCGGCGCGAGAAAGCGGGAGAGTTCGAGACGGCTATGGCCATCCGGCGTGCTCATCATGGCGATCTCGACATGCTGGTCGCCCAGGCCCGTGACGCGGCCGGCCCATTCGCCTTCGATGGTGGCGCGGCCTTCGAGATTGAGGCCAAGCTCGCGGAAGAAGGCGATGGTCGCATCGAGGTCTTCGACGACGATGCCTACGTTGTCCATGCGTTTGATAGCCATGCGTTCTGTCTCCAAGCGCCAGTGTTCCGGCAACTGACGTTCCACGGGAACGGAGGCGACTGCCTCCCTCCCGCCTATGGTTGATTGAGCTGGATTCTCGCTAACCAGCGTGGCGCCACGTCGGGACTCTTTTCGAGCAGCAGCGCTTTGAAATCATCGAGCAACGTGTTCAGCGCCTCGATGAATTCGCTCGGGTCGAATGCAATGTCCTGCCATGCCTCATCGCCTTCGGCATCGGAGATATCGGAGCCCACGATGGAGAAGTAGCCCTGGCCATCCCGGCACGAGAACTCGAAAGCCGGCTGGCCCTGCTCTCCCTCGTCGAAGACATGGCACCCGCCATCTTCACTCAACGCCCTCGCCGCCCGCTGCAACTCCACCAGCCAATCGCGCATGCAGACATCGTCCGGCCCCCAATAACCCATATACGGAACAAGACGGCCCTGGATTTCAAGCCGGAGGCCGCCGTGGATATGGGCCTCCGGGGTCAACTGCTCCAATGGGCGCCGGGTGGTGCTGGCCACGACGGGGTTCTCCAGCCACATGCGCACGGTCGACGGCATGCCGCTCATTGCTCACCGGCGCCTTGTGCATTCAGGTCGATCCGGTTCTTGGTCGCGCCGTCCTCGAACACCGCCTTATCGAGACGCCATTTCCCCACGGCCTCCACCGCCAGAACGTAGACCGTGCCTTTGCCCTTGGGGCCTTCCACATTGAAAGCCAGATTGGCCCTTCCATCAGCGCCCGACACCTGGATGCTGCCGGTAGGGATACCTGGCGTGATAGGCGTGCCCAATAGCTGCGACACCTCGGTACTGGCCTGCACCTCGCTGACGGCGAGCTTGTAGGCGTCGGAGCTTTTCATGATGGAGATGACGCTCCAGAAGAGGCCGCCGACCGCCAGCACGAGCGCGACCAGGACAACCGGCCCCCACATGGCCCATTTGCGCTGCGTGCGCTTGAAAGCTTCAACGCTTTCCCAGCGCTTGTTCTGCCATGCCCATGCGCTGCCCTTGATGCCAAGAATGACCCACATCGGGATATTGACGATGGGCACGAACATAAGGAACGCGATGGGCGTGTTGTTTGCCGCGCCCCAGATCCAGGTGAGGAAGAAAGCGCCCCAGTTCCATTTGTCGATTTCCGGCGGTACGACTGCTTTGCGGCCGCCGCCTGATGTGTTTTCCATGCTCCCCCCAAAAGATTCAGTTGATGCGTAATGCCGATTCACGGCGTGAAGTTGGCCGACAGCCTGAGCTTGGCGTCGTTGCGAAGGTATGGCTTGACTCTCTTATGCACCGGAACGTTACGAAAGTGCTCCAGGAAGCAAGTAAAGACCGCGTTCTCTGCCATTCCACCAGCCGCGACAGCCCCGTTGATCAGTTCCGCTAGCGCTTTGCACTGCTTATCCGACAGCTCGACCCTGCCGAGCAATGGCATCAAAGCCATATATACGACATGGGGGTTTGAGCTAAGAGGAGACTCGCCGTCACGCCACTCAGCCCACTCGGATGCAAACTCGGGAATGATCGAGGACAGCTGGCGGACGAGGTCCGCTTGTGATGCAAAGTCAATAGCCATAGGTGGCTTCCATATCGAATTACGCCCACGTCCTTAGTTATCCGCCTCACCTTCCTCAACCTTCTCCGAGCGTCTCCACCACTCCCAAAGGAGCGCTGCCATCACAACAGCCGCGAACAGAACGAAGCCGCCCGTCTCCTCTCTTACCACCGGCGGCTCATTGCCCCTCTGCGTTATCACCACAAACTTGAAAGAAAGCAGCAGCACATAGTTTCGACGGTGGTAGCTTTCTCCGCCCTCGAATCGATCGCGCCCGCCCAGCACTAAAGGTGTCTGCCCTTTATATGCAGCAAGGGCTTCATTGAATGCCGGAAGCGGCGTCGAGCGGGACCAGAGCGACGCCAAGAAGATCCCGACGGCGCAGAACACCACAAGCCCGATCAGCCGCTTGATGCCGCTTGTTTTCAAGTAGACCCCCAAATCGGCCGAAAGACCCGACTAGCGCAACGGTGCCGCCACATCCGGCTTCTCAAACGCCACCGCATCCAACGCCGCCTCACTCGGCAGATCGCCGAATTCCCCCGTCCGCAGAAAGTCATATACCTTCGCCGCCAACTCCGGACGCGTGCGCAGCCACTGGAACGTCCCGCCATGCTGGGCGCGATGCAGAATCATCATGCGGCTGTTGGGGAACCAGGGCAGCATGGCGAGGGTGTTTTCCATCGGGGTCGAAGGATCCCAATCGCCCTGCACGAACAATACGGGTGTCGTATCCCGCACCGGGCGCCGGAAACTTTCGCCGGCATCCGGCGTGGCCCACTCGCCCTTGGTCGCCAGATAACCGGCGAAATTCCAGCTGCCGATGATCGGCAGCGCGGGATCGTTGCGTAGCAGCGCCTTACGCTCGGCGCTCATATCCAGGCCGATATTGATCAGCGGATTGATCAGCGAACGCGGCTCGCCCGCGCGGGCGGCCACGGCATCTTTGGCCCAGGCGTCGTAATGCCGGTGATAGAGATTGAGTACGAAGCGCGGGAAGGTGGCGGCGTGCTGCGAGGCGTCGAGCAATGCGGATTGGTAATCCTCCACGCCGAGCACCACGCGCTGCGTTTTGCCGCTGGCGTCTTTCACCGTGACGGTGACCGGCGCCTTGGCCAGGCGTTCGCGCACCTCCCACATGGCGGCAACCAGGCCGCCCGCCGGCAGCCAGGGTTTCAGCGCGGGATCCTGGTCCGCCTCCCACGCGATGCGCTGATAGACGGCGTAGACCTGCGAAGGCATGTCGTAGCCGTAATCGAGCGGCTCGGCCGAGGTAATCACCGCGCGCGCCACCAGCCCCGGATGGGCTTTCATCACGGCGAATGCCCATTGCGAACCGAAGCTCGCACCGAGCGCGCTGATTTTGTCGTAGCCGAGCGCGTGGCTGAGATCGGCCACGTCATCGGCAATCTCGTTAATGGAATAACCGGAGAGATCGGCCTGCGGATACGCGGCCTGCGCGCGCCGGGCCAGGTCGCGGGTGACGTCGATATCGTCGGCCGCCACAGTGGGCCGGTCCAGTGGCAAGGCCTTGCTGGGGATTTCCATGCGGTCGCCGCGCAGCGTATAGCCGCGCTGCTCGATCACGATCAGGTCGGCCACCTGCGCATAGGCCTGCCAGGCTTTGACACGCCGCTGCGCGGTGTCGTCGCGGTCGAGCACGATGTCCAGCATGGTGACGCCCGGGCCGCCCACCAGCAGCACGATCGGCGGCGCCTTGGTGGGGTGCGCCGCCTTGACCCGCGCAAAGCCGACGCCGATCAGCCGGCTGCCGGGTTTGGCGCGGTTCTCCGGCACGTAGAGCGTGCCGATTTCGTAGGGCATGGTGGTGCCGTCGTTGGCCGTGGCGACGCCGGTTTCGATCACCGTCTCGCCGGCGTGGCGGGGCGATTCGGTGGCGGCGGAGGACGACAGGCTGAAGAGCGTTGAGGCGGCGGCGAATGCGTAAGGCGCGATGCGGAACGTCATGGACCGGATCCTTTCCTTGGCGGTGCGGCGACGGAGGCTGGGCGGACTACCGCCGGCTTCTTTACCACAGGATGCGTGGGGTGCGCCTGGGCCGGATTGCCCATAAATAAAATGGCGGCAATCACTTCACGTGATTACCGCCATTTCTTTTGTTACCAAGGGGACGGGTGCCATTATTCCACCTTAACCAGCCTCGCCTCTTTGATGCGCAGCACTAGCAAGCAAGTCGCCGTAGCGGAACCAGCTCAGCATCCAGCCCTTCGCAATCCCGCTGGCTGCACCCGTACCAACGGGAGCCATCGGCCCTCCACTCTCCGCCCATGTTGTCATTCCCGAAGCTGCAGTTGTCGAATACGCATTCGACCAACCGACAGCCAGCGAACGAACCTCCGTGGAAGGCGCAATGCTTGAACGTAACGCCGACCAAGGTCGCCACGTTGAACATGCATAGATAGAAATCGCATTGTTCAAAGGTGCAGTCGATAAAGGAAGCATCGTTATGCAAGCCTTCGCCACGGATCCCGCGAAAGGTGCAGAAGACGAAGGCCTGGTCTTCCCAGGGAATCTCTTCTGGTGCGCAGTTCTCAAAGACTTCATTCTCGATTGGCATAAGGCCTTGTCCCTGATGCGCGGGATCCGTTCGTCGAAGCGGATGGCGAATGATTCGTTGAGAATTCTCCCCGAAGCATACGTTCGCGGAGTGGATATCCATCGACTTGAGCCGAGGCACTAGAGCTAAAGGTCAATGGTGCCACCCCGTTTTCCTCTGCTCGCGACACTCGGATTAGACCTAAATGCAGTTGGCAAAGTACGCATCCATGCAGCTTTTGGGGCATCGCGGTTGCGATACGGGCACCGGACTACAGACAACCCCAGGTTGCTTTGCTAGTTTTCTTCGCGTTGCCCGCGCTGTTGTTGAAGACGCGTCGCGGGCAACCATGGCAGCAATGTCGTGAGAGCGCGGGCCAAGGGTGCGTCAACACCCCTGACCCGCTAACCATCACCAACGCTTGGAGTTGATCATGGCTACCCCAGATCATACGGCACACGGCCGCCCGCCGATCCCCTCGGCGGCATCCTCACCACCCACTCGGGCTGTCCGACGACCACGCGGACACGGTTGAAGCACCGCGGTTTAAGAGTTTTCGCAGGAAAGATTCCGAGCCGTCCTACCCGGCGCGTCGCCTTGCGCGACGGCGAAAGCTTCTGACACCGCCACACATTTCATCCATCAAGCCGCCCGGCGCCCATCCTGTGGGCCTCCGGTGACCCCTCGAGTCCGTACGGTCGCGGCACGCCGAGCTTTCAGCGGCGTGCCGTTCTCGGACGAGGGCCGCGGCATCCAGCAAGGAGTTGCTTATGGACACTGTTTTCGGCGAACCCCGGATCGTGCGCCACGCCATCTACTACACCGCCCCGGAGGCGGGGCCGGATGCGTTGTTGAATGACGCCACGGAGTGGTTGCAGTACGCGTGCAGCTCAGTCCGATTGTTGGCGGAGCTGGTGCGAGAAGGCGGCGAGGTCGATGCGGACCGACTGCCGGTGATGTTGGAGGGGATTGGGGTGTTTATCGATATGGGGATGCGGTGCGCGGCGCAGGCGCATTTGAGGATGCAGTGGGGGCAGGTGCGGGAAGAGGTGGAGTCCGAAGGCGCGGAGCCATGATTGTCTCCAATTAACTACTCCTGCCCTCCTGGCAATTTTTGCTCCCCAATGTGTGCACACGCGGGGCGCGGCGCAGGCGCATCTGCGGATGCAGTGGCAGCAGGTGCAAGCGAAGGTCTAACTGCCGGTGAGCCCTGACTGATGTTCTTGCTCGTCATTCCGGCGTAGGCCGGAATCCAGTAGCGGTATGGTTTGATCGAAGCGATCCGTGTGCGCTATTGCGGCTGAGACGTTGCGTCTTTGCGACAGCGCGATCATCGGGCATTTCCGTCACTGGATTCCGGCCTACGCCGGAATGACGATAGGGCGTAACGACTGAATTCGTCACTTGCAAGAGGTAAGTGGCCCCGCAGCGAGAGCTCGACTGCAATGTGCAATGATCCTGTCGCGATATTTTACGACAAGCATTCACCGAAGCTTGATGCGCTACCGTCTTAATCTTCACCATTGCAGGGGGAAAGCCGAAAGGAGTTCGACGATGAAATTGTATGTAATGTCAGGATTGGTATCCGCGTTGCTGGTGTTTGCGCCTTATGTGCTCGCTACGGAGGGTGCGCAGGTAGCCTCCGTAAGTCAGCCGAGCTCAGAACAAAGCGGCTCCTTGGAGCTGGCTGCTGCTCCCATCAAGTCGCCACGCGATCTTGAGCTTCACCTCAAGAGCCATCCAGGCGATTCCCCTTTAATGGTGATGCCACCGCTCAATAGGCGGTTGTTCCTGGACAGCCTTCGGTTCAATGAGAAGGGAGTGACAACGCTCCGGTATGACGTCCTGGAATCGCTGACTCCCACGGAGGCGTACCAGATCCTGAGTCTGTTCGGCATGCAGGGATTGACGCCGCAGTTGAATCTTCGGGGCAGCTCGCCGCTCGATAAGAAGGTCATGTCCATCACCCCCTCTCTCTTGCCTTTGAAGGATTACTACTGCGAAGGCAAAGGTACGTGCAGGCAGGGAAGCAACGTCGCTTGTGGCGATGCTTGTTAAGCCCATCTGGCCTTATAAGGAGATTTCCCGATGAAGCAGTTGACCTTGCTCGTCCTTTCCCTCGGCATCACCGTCACCTCTTTCGCTGCAAATGCCTCCGACCAGAGCGACTCCCAAGCACTCGCCAGTGCACGGGCCAAGATGGACGTCGAGCTGGCGCTGGCCCCCGTTAAGACGGCCAACGATCTGACCAACTATATGGCCGCTCACCGGGACGGGAGCGCCTTCGATCAGCTCTCGCCTCTCAATAAAGAGCTGTTTCTCCGGTCCCTGACATTCGACAACCATGGACTCTCCAGCTTTAACTACGCAGCATTGAGTGGACTCAAGCCTGCTCAGGTGTATCAGGTCCTCGGCATATTCGGCATGCAGAGCATGACGACTGATACTCTGCAAAGGAACGGTGTGCGTACGAATGCCACTGGCATCACGCCGCTGCTCGAGCCCCTGAAGGGCTACCGCTGCGCGGGTGGCCATACCTGCATGACGGACGACACGGCCGCGTGCACCAGCAATTGTTGAACGATGAAAGGGGGCGTATCCCGCCCCCTTTCTTAGATGGGTCGGAGAGGAATCTGCATGTTGGCTCGGCTGCTGTTTTTCTTTGTAGTAACCGCAAGCGTTCTCTTTTCAGTTTCGGTGCGAGCAGGCGACGACGAGCTCACCAGCTGGGAGAAGGCTTATCTGGAGCTCGAAAAGGTATCGCGCGATAACGCCGGGTCCGAGGACAGAACCCATCTGATCTCCGCTAGCTACGCCAAGCTGTTCAAGAGCGTGGCGTCGACGGACTTGGCCAAGGTAACATCTCGGGACCTCCACGCCATGTTCATGGCAGCGGCATCCGTGGATTTCTACGAGACCACGGATGCGCATCTTTCGGATCTTCGCCGGGTCATCGCGGCGCTGGAAGATCGTCACGATGCATCCGCCGGCGAAGTCGAGAAATTCTACGCCGCCCTGTTCCAAGGCCGGAAATTCGATGAAATGGCAACGTTCTATGCCAGGCATCAGGACGCGGGCTTGGCAAAGCCCATCGCCTATCGTGGCGCGCCGGTCGGTGACGTGCGCCACGCAGTACTAAAGGTGGACCCCATCGGCAATGAAGTATCCGGAAGCCAAGTCGACCTCGACAAAGGAGCCCGCATCCTCGTGGTGGCTCATCCACTTTGCCATTTCACGCAGAACGCCACGGCGACCATCGAATCCGATGCCACCTTGGCGAAGGCTTTTGGATCAGCGTCTATATGGGTAGCACCGGCTGACCGTGGCGTCGACCTCGCCCCTTTCCAGGACTGGAACAAAAAGCACGTCGGCACACCGATGACTATCGCCTACGCTGCCGACGATTGGCCTGAGGTTCGCATCTGGCAGACACCCACCTTTATCTTTCTCAAGGATGGGAAAGTGACAGGAGAAGTCATTGGCTGGCCGAAGGAAGGGAATTCTGAAGCACTGCGACGGGAGATGTTGAAGCTTGGCTTGCTTCAAGCGCATTGAAGATGCATGACTCACGCTGGCGCGTAAGCGCCAGGAAGCTTATCGGCAAAGCCTACGTGATCGAGTCCATCCAACTACTTTCGTCCCCCTTGGCCAGTAATCAGGCTGGCAAGGCTGTCAAAGTCAGCCACCAGACCCGAGATAGTTACGTTGCGGCCATTGCGAAGCGAAATCTCAAGCTGAGCGCTTCGACTCCCATCGATTCGCTTTGCTTCAACGATGTCGGATATGGAGAACTCGCGTTTGAAGTAACTGCCCACGGACACGCGGCCACCTTCGATCGTCACGCGATACTTCAGAAAGTAGGCGCCAACGCTTGCTGCAAACAGCGCGAACAGCCAGAGGAAGCTCGCGAACTTCAGGAAGTCCATGTTTCCAGCGGCGCCGGGCAAGAAAGGCGCGCCGACGAAGAGAAGTCCGATACCGAACATCAGGTAAGCGAGCGCCAGGGGAAATTTGTAGACGAGGCGACCGTCAACCACTTGGTGACGAGTTCGAGATCCCAGCGCGGCGACCGCTGCGAGGACAACGCCTACTACAACAGGTGTCAATGGGGCAAGGTTCATCACTGTTGAATGTCCAAAATGAGGGTTCGTCTCTTCAATTTAGATAAGTTGGCAACTCAGCGAGGTCAGGTGGCAGAGAACGGAACCGAGATCAGAGCGAGTCCACTTTCGGCTCGAATCGATTCGGAAAACCCCAAACGCACAGCCGAGCACCAAGCCATACGCCAACCCCGGCCGAGAGTGGCAGTTCCCAAAGCCACCGGACTTTGGCGTCGAATACTCCCAGTACGAAATAGCCAACGCCAGCCGCCATCATGCACAGCCCGCCGACGTAGAACGTTTGAAGCGGCTCATTGAACCTCAGGGAGGTTGCATACAGCGTTGGGCGCATCCATCGCGCCTCGCTCCAAGGATTCATGGCTCGCATATCCCGCAGAGAAATACCGGCCGAACGGAAGTTTCGCCAGTTTTTGAGGATTAGTTTTGTAACTATCATTTTAAGCCTCTAATTTAATTAGCGCAGGAATATAAAAAACAAAAAGGCAGCATCGCTGCTGCCTTTTTGTTATAGCGCCAGCGCATAGACTTATCCGCACTTAGAATACCCACAATTCAAACAAGTCTGACACCCATCCATCAACACCAGCGCCTTCGTATTGCACTTGGCGCACAACGTAGCCCCCGGCGGGAACCCGTTGCTCGACTCACCCGCAGCCGCCTCAGCTTCAACGCTCGGCGCCGCCTGGCTCACCTCAGTGTTTTTTTTTGCGCCCGCCTCATAGGCCGCGCGCTTCTCGGCAATCAGACGCTTGGTCGACTCGTCCATCTCCGGGTCGTGGATCAACCCGATGGTCTTCATATGCTGCTCGATCACCGCGCCGATCTCGGCCACGATGCTGGGCATATAGATGCCGCCAGGCTTGAAGTAGCCGCCGCGGGGGTCGAACACCGCCTTCATCTCTTCCACCAGGAAGGTGACGTCGCCGCCCTTGCGGAACACGGCGGAGATGATGCGGGTGAGCGCGACGATCCACTGGAAGTGGTCCATGTTCTTCGAGTTGATGAAGATCTCGAAGGGGCGGCGCTGCTCGTGGGGCGTGCCGGCGTTGAGCACGATGTCGTTTACGGTGACGTAAAGCGCGTGCTCGAACAGCGGCGACTTGATCTTGTAGGTGGAGCCGACCAGCGTCTCGGGACGCTCCAGGCTCTCGTGCATCTGGATGACTTCCGCCTTGGGCGCCTCCTTGGGCGCGGCGGGAACGGCTACTGCGGCGGGCGCGGCCTTGTCCTCGGGCTTGACGACGTTATAGCCCTTGATCTTCTTTTCGATCTTGATCGCCATAGGGATGCTTCTTTTTTCTGATGTTGGCGGGAGGAGCGGCGCTGCACGGCCACAGGCCGGAAACGCACCGGCCCGGCACAAAGGCCGGGCCGGCACGTATTACGGCTTACTTCTTCTTGCGGGCGACCTTCTTGGCCGGCTTGCGCGCGGTCTTGACGGCGGCCTTCTTGCTGGCAGTGGACCTCTTGACCGCCTTCTTGGCGGTCTTCTTCACGGCGGCCTTCTTGGCCGTCTTCTTCACGGCCTTCTTGGCCGTCTTCTTGCTGCTGACCTTCTTTGCAGCCTTGCGGGCCGTCTTCTTCACGGCCTTCTTGGCGGTCTTCTTGGCGCCGGCCTTCTTGGTCGCCTTCTTCGCGACCTTCTTGGCGGCGGCCTTCTTCACCGCCTTCTTGGCGGTCTTCTTGGCGCCCGCTTTCTTCACCGCCTTCTTGGCGGCTTTCTTGGCGGTCTTCTTGGCAGCGGCCTTCTTCACTGCCTTCTTGGCGGCCTTCTTGGCCGGAGCGGCCTTCTTGGCAACCTTTTTAGCAGCCTTCTTGCGCGCCTTCTTGGGGGCGGCAGGGGCTTCGGCAGCAGCCGGGGCTTCCGGCATGGCCGGCGTGGCGATCGAATCGAAATCGGTATCAATGGACATCTGGGTTTCCCCTCCGACGTGAGTTCAGTACTTGGCGTGGGCCTGCGTGTATCAAGGCTTCAAAACAGCTTTCCGGACACAGGCCGACGGTTGCATGGCAACCGCCGGCCTGTGCTCAAAACTTGCCGTAATAGCCTTCCTTCAAGGCATCAAATAGGTTTGCGGCGGTGTGCAGCTCCCCGTCGTATTCCACTTCTTCGTTGCCTTTCAGTTCGATAACGCTACCGTCTTCCAATTCGAAGCGGTAGAGGGTGCTCTCAAGATCGGCTTCCTTCACCAGCACGCCCTGGAACGCGGCGGGGTTGAAACGGAAGGTCGTGCAGCCCTTGAGGCCCTGTTTATAGGCGTAGAAGTAGATGTCCTTGAAATCTTCGTACGGATAGTCCGTGGGCACGTTCGCGGTCTTGGAGATCGAGGAATCGATCCATTTCTGCGAGGCGGCCTGGATATCCACGTGCTCTTTGGGCGTGATGTCGTCGGCGGAGACGAAGTAATCCGGCAGCTTGGACTGCGGATCGTCGCTGAACGGCATGGCAGCGGCATTGATGAGGCCGCGGTAGGCGAGCAGCTCGTAGCTGTACACCTCGACCTTTTCCTTGGTCTTGCGGCCTTCGCGGATCACGTTGCGCGAATAGTGGTGGGCGAAGCTCGGTTCGATGCCGTTGCTGGCGTTGTTGGCCAGCGACAGCGAGATGGTGCCGGTGGGCGCGATCGAGCTGTGGTGGGTGAAGCGGGCGCCGACTTCGGCGAGCTCAGCCACCAGGTTCGGCGCCACCGAGGCCACGCGCTGCATGTAGCGGCTGTACTTGGCGTGCAGCACGCGGCCGGGGATGGCGTCGCCCACCTTCCAGCCGTCGGCGGCCATTTCCGGGCGCTTGCGCAGCATGTCGCCGGTGACGGTGAACTCCTGCGCCAGGATCGGGGCCGGGCCCTTTTCCTTGGCCAGGTCCAGCGCCACTTCCCAGCCGGCCACGGCCATCTCGCGCGAGACGTCCTCGGTGAAGGCCACCGCGTCGGCGTTGCCGTAGCGCATCTTCAGCATGGTGATGGTGCTGCCCAGACCCAAAAAGCCCATGCCGTGGCGGCGCTTGGACAGGATCTCGTTGCGCTGCTGCTGCAGCGGCAGGCCGTTGATCTCGACCACGTTGTCGAGCATGCGGGTGAACACCTTCACCACTTCGCGGTATTCGTCCCAGTCGAAGCGGGCCTTGGGGCCGAAGGGGTCGCGCACGAAGGTGGTGAGGTTGATCGAGCCCAGCAGGCAGGAGCCGTACGGCGGCAGGGGCTGCTCGCCGCAGGGATTGGTGGCGCGGATGTGCTCGCACCACCAGTTGTTGTTCATCTCGTTGACCTTGTCGATCAGGATGAACCCCGGCTCGGCGTAGTCGTACGTCGAGACCATGATCATGTCCCACAGATGGCGGGCGCGGATGTGGCCGTAGATCTTGCAGGCGACCAGGCCGTCCTCGCGGGACACGTAGTTCTGGTGGGTGGGCCACTCGCGCCACACCACCTTGGCCGGGTCGGTCAGGTCGATCTCGTCCTGCTCCTTCACGTGCACCGGGAAGACCATCGGCCAGTCCTGGTCGTGCTCCACCGCCTGCATGAAGCCGTCGGTGATCAGCAGGCTCAGGTTGAACTGGCGCAGGCGGCCGTCCTCGCGCTTGGCGCGGATGAATTCCTTGACGTCCGGATGGCTCACGTCGAACGTGCCCATCTGCGCGCCGCGGCGGCCGCCGGCGGACGACACCGTGAAGCACATCTTGTCGTAGATATCCATGAAGGACAGCGGGCCGCTGGTGTAGGCGCCGGCGCCCGACACGTAGGCGCCGCGCGGGCGCAGCGTGCTGAACTCGTAGCCGATGCCGCAGCCGGCCTTCAGGGTGAGACCCGCTTCGTGCACCTTCTCCAGGATGTCGTCCATGGAGTCGGTGATGGTGCCCGACACGGTGCAGTTGATGGTGGAGGTGGCGGGCTTGTGCTCCAGCGCGCCGGCGTTGGAGGTGATGCGGCCGGCGGGAATGGCACCGCGGCGCAGCGCCCACAGGAAGCGCTCGAACCAGTGCTGGCGCAGCTCCGGCGTGGCTTCCACTTCGGACAGCGCGCGCGCGACGCGCTGGTAGGTTTCGTCGACGCTGCCGTCGACCGGATCGCCCGACTTGGCTTTCAGGCGGTATTTCTTGTCCCAGATATCGTAGGACGCTGGCTGCAGCGGAATCATGGCGACGCCGTCTCGATTGATTTCCGCACCCACAGCTGGTGCACGCACAGTGCTCATCGGCTTCCTGACCTCCCGGTTTGGCCTCACGGCCCCGTTGTTTTTTCTTAGTCTGGTTTGGACCGTCCGCGCGTACGTCGCTGTGTGCGAGGCCGTGCCTGGCGTCCCCCTGCCGACTCTGCGACAACTCCCCCTAGAGCTGTCACTTTGGCACCAGCATTAGTTGGAGCGCCGGCGCCTATACACAAGATGTTGTGGTGCGAACGGAGGTGCAAGTTACCCCTGGGATCGTCCGATGTCAAAGATTTTTGCGCGCGATCACGTTCGGAACTGTCAGCGTTGAGTTACGTCGAAGTGAGCGGCTTTCCGACGCGCGTGTCGGTGCTTAGCTGATGTGCGCGACAGGTATTTCGGAGGGCTCGGTAGGGCTTGTCTGAAGCCGCTGTCGTCCCGACAAAGTGGCCGTGCCGCGCGTCTTAAGATGCCGGCCGGCCGATCGACCAGAACCGCCGCGTCCCTCGCCGGATGCGCTCACTCGAAAGGGAGTCGTTTTCCATGTCGCACCGCCGTATCCGTCCGCTCGCCGCCCTGTTCGCCGCCGTGCTCGGCCTGGCCGCGCCGCTGGCCAGCCAGGCTTCCCTGCCCGCTACCGTCGACGGCCAGCCGCTGCCCTCGCTGGCGCCGATGCTGGAGAAGGTGACGCCGGCGGTGGTGAACATCTCCACCAAGACGCGCGTGCAGGTGCGCGATCCGTTCTTCGACGACCCGGTGTTCCGCCAGTTCTTCGGCGTGCCCGGCACGCAGCGCGAGCGGGTGGCGCAGAGCCTGGGTTCGGGGGTGATCGTGGATGCGGCCAAGGGCTACATCCTCACCAACAATCACGTGGTGGGCGGCGCGGACGACATCACGGTAAGCCTGCAGGACGGCCGCGACTTCAAGGGCAAGCTGATCGGCACCGACCCGGACACCGACGTGGCGGTGGTGCAGATCCAGGCCACCGGATTGCAGGCGCTGCCCATTGCCGATTCCTCGAAGCTGCGCGTAGGCGATTTCGTGGTGGCGGTAGGCGATCCCTTCGGGCTCAGCCAGTCGGTAACGTCGGGCATCGTGTCGGCGCTGGGGCGTTCGGGCTTAGGGGGAACCGGCTACCAGAACTTCATCCAGACCGATGCCTCGATCAACCCCGGCAACTCCGGCGGCGCGCTGGTGAACCTGCGCGGCGAGCTGGTGGGCATCAACACCATGATTTTCTCGCCCTCCGGCGGCAACGTGGGCATCGGCTTCGCCATTCCCACCAATCTCGGCCGCGACGTGATGGAGCAGCTGATCGCGCACGGCAAGGTGAGCCGCGGCAACCTCGGCATCGAGACCCAGGACATTACCCCGCGCATCGCCCAGGTGCTGGGCCTGAAGAACGCCAGCGGCGCGGTGGTGACGCGGGTGAGCGCGGGCTCCGCCGCGGACGGCGCCGACATCGAGACCGGCGACGTGATCACCGCCATCGACGGCAAGCCGCTGCGCAACTCGCAGGAACTGCGCAACGCCGAGGGCCTGCTGCCGGTGGGCAGCACGGTGAAGCTGACGGTGCAGCGCAATGGCGCCAACCGCGAAGTGACCGCGAAGCTGACGCCGGAGAAGCTGGCGACGGTGGATGGGGCGGCGCTGGATCCGCGCCTGGCCGGGGTGACGTTCAGCGATCTGCCGCAGAGCCTGCGCAGCCAGGGCGTGGCTGGCGTGGCGGTGCAGAGTGTGAAGCCGGGGAGCCGGGCGGCGCTGGCCGGGCTGGGTGTGAGCGACGTGGTGATCGGCGTGGGGAATGCGCGGATTCCGAACCTGGCGACGTTGAAGCGGCTGGCCGGGGTGAAGCCGCGTCAATTGGTGCTGGTGGTGTCGGGGGATGAGGGTGTGCGGTACGTCGATGTGCGTTGATGCGACGCGCTCCAGAACATCGCGGCTTTAGCCCCTCTCCCACCGGGAGAGGGGTTGGGGTGAGGGTACGGGCGGAGTAGCAAGAGTGATGTACACCGCTCCGGCCGGACCCTCATCCGGCTGCCGCCACCTTCTCCCGGTGGGAGAAGGATTCAGGTGTGAGAACTGAGGGGTTCTCGCGAACGCTTTCACACTTCCGATGTTCTCCCGGGTGAACACGTGACGCCCGTCGCATCACCCCCTGATATCCACCCCTCCCGTCAGCCCCCATTTCATTTTCTTGCCCCACGATGGCAGGCGAGGGAGTTTCCGGGCGTTTTTTCTGACCCCGAGCGCATTGATTCGCTTGATTGTTCTCAAGCAGCCGGATGAAATACCGCAGCTTTGTCCGACGCATGCGCGCCATGACGGCAGTACGCGGTCCCATCTCCAGTCGAACCCCGGGGTTTCCCATACCTATGTCTTTCCGTCTCGCACGCATCCTTTCCGTCGCGCTGCTCAGCGTTGCCGCCGCTTCCGCGGCGCAGGCCGCGCCCAAAGCCAAGACTTCCAAGAAGCCCGCCCAGCCGGCCGCTCCCACGCTGGTCTGGCGCGGCGACCAGGCGACGGCGCGCGGCCTGGTTACCGACGTGGCCAAGGCCTACGAAAAAGCCGGCAAGGGCAAGATCGAGGTGCAGCCGTTCAACACGGTCTCGGGCCTGGATGCGGTGGCCAAGGGCACCGCCGATTTCGCCGGTTCCGCGCGCGGTCCGGACGGTACGGCCGAGAGCAGCCTGGTGTTCACGCCGGTGGCGTGGGATGCGCTGGTGATGATCACCTACCCGTCCAACCCGGTGAACAGCCTGACCCTGAGCCAGGTGCACGACATCTACTACGGCAAGATCACCAACTGGAAGGACGTCGGCGGCAACGATCAGGAGATCGACCTGTACGCCGTGGCCAGCCCCGGCGACGGCGTGGAATACAGCCTGCGCAAGCTGCTGTTCGGCCGCGGCAACCAGCCGGTGGCGGCGCCGCGCCTGTACGTGAACACCATGAAGCTGGAAGAGGCGGTGACGCTGGATCCGAAGGCGCTGGGCGTGACCACGCTGGCCGGCGTCAGCGGCAACCGCAAGGTGAAGACGATCAACATCAACGGCACCCCGCCGAGCCCGGCCACGGTGAAGGACGGCAGCTATCCGCTGTTCATCCCGGTCTACCTGATCACCAGCGACAACAGCCCGAAGGTGGCGCAGCTGAAGGTGTTCATGGACTTCCTGGGCACCGACGCCGCACGCGACGTGGCCCGCAAGCACGACCTGGTGCCGTACGACGAGGCGCCGGCGCTGGCCGAGCTGGACGTGTCGCGCCGCGCCAAGATCCTGGCCGAAGTGGGCGCCCGCCCGGTGTCGAACGAGCCGGCCGCGACGCCGACGCCGGTGGCCGCGCCCGGCGCGATGTACGCCTCGCGCGTGGCGACCTCGCCGACCTCCGAGCTGACCCAGCAGTCCAAGCAGGACCTGCAGGCGCGCAACGACGCCAGCGCCGAGAAGAAGGCCGAAGCCGTGGCCGCCGCCACCGGCGACAAGACCTACATCGTGGCCAAGGGCGACACGCTGTCGTTGATCGCCAAGAAGAATTCGGTGACCGTCGCCGACCTGCGCAGCTGGAACGATCTGAAGAACGACAACGTGAAGATCGGCCAGGTGCTGAAGCTGGGCCTCTGACGCGCACCGTGCGCATCCGGGCCCTCACGCTCGACCTCGACGACACGCTCTGGCCGGTACTCCCCGCGCTGGAGCGTGCCGACCAGGAGCTGGACGCCTACCTGCGCCAGCATTACCCCGACGTAGCGCGCGCCTGGCCCATTCCGGCCATGCGCGCCCTGCGTGCCCAGGTGGCGCAGGAACACCTGGAACTCGCCCACGACTTCACCGCCCAGCGCCACATCACCATGCAGCGCGCCTTCACCGCGTGCGGCATCGCGGAAGCGCCACTGGACGTGCTGTGGGACATCTACTTCACCGCCCGCAACAGCGTGGAGCTCTACGCCGACAGCCTGCCGGCCCTGCAACGCATCACCGCCACCTTCCCCGTCGCCAGCCTCACCAATGGCAATGCGGACCTCGACATGATCGGGATCCGCGCGCATTTCGCGCATCACATCTGTGCGCGGGATACCGGGATTGCGAAGCCCGATCCGCGGATTTTTTCCGCAGCCGCGGAACGTTTAGGGGTGGCGCCTGAGGAAATCCTGCATGTCGGGGACGATCCGGTGCTGGATGTGGCCGGGGCGCGCGAGGCCGGGTTGCGCACGGCTTGGATCAATCGTGAGCGCGTGGCGTGGCCGGAGGCGCTTGGGGCGCCACCGGAGTTGGATCTGGCCGATATGACGGCGCTGGCGGATTGGTTGGAGATACAGAGCGCTGCGAAGTGAAGCTCTTCTCCCCTCCGGGGAGTACGCGGGGAGCGCACAGGGATGTGCGCGGCTTTGAGGAGCGAGGAAGATGCCGGCAGGCAGATGAGGGAGCGCTCTAGCGACGACTCTTCAACGAAGCGAAGAAAAGCTCTTGGCTTTCTCGACCCTCAGCTCATTGCTCCGCCCGGCCCCTCACCCCGACCCTCTCCCCGGAGGGGAGAGGGGGATGTCGATTAACGCGAAAATCGAGCAAAGAGCACGCGGCGCAGCCGCGGCGTTCCGCTTGCGCGCTTTTGCTCTTGATCTCCCGGGTCCCCTTGGCGCCGGCGGTGAGGGCTGGACGAAAAGGCCCCGCAGGGGGCGGGGACACGATGTCCCCGCCTTTTTGATCAGGGCAAGGATGCCCTGTCAAAAAGCCCGGCCAGCCCTCACGGACCCGTAGGTGGCGTAGCCACCGGAGGGCGCCAAGCAGGGTGCCCTCTCTTTTTGGTTACTTTTTCTCTGGGCACGCAGAGAAAAAGTAACTCGCCCCGCGGCAGCGGGGCGAAACCCTCGCCAAAGGCGAGACCCACAAACCTCACCACGACAACCAAGCCATACAGTGGCTGGATTCCGGCCTACGCCGGAATGACGGCTAGGAAGTGGCGACGCAGTCGCCCAACCACCCAAAAGCGCGCATCATTGCGCGCCACGCCAAGCAAGCCGCGCCCCCGCGCGGCGATGGAGTCCCATGTCCCTGATCGAACGCAAACCCGGCGACCGCCAAACCATCGCCCTCGAAACCACCGACACGACCCACCTCGCCGCCAGCAAAAAACGCCTCAGCGCCGCCCAGCGCAAATGGCTGGAACAAACCGGCTTCGAAGCCGCCCCCGGCAGCATCGCCCTGCTCCCTGACGTCAACGGCAAGCTGCAGCGCGTGCTCGCCGGCGTCGACGCAGGCGATGCGCTCAACGCCATCGCCCACCTGCCGAAAACGCTGCCCGAAGGCAGCTACCACCTTGCCGACGAAGGCGTACTCGCCGACCCCGCACAGGCCGCCCTCGGCTGGGCCCTCGGCGCCTACGAATTCACCCGCTACCGCAAGGCCAGGCGCGCACCGGCCACCCTGGCCGTCAAGGCCGCCGAGCTGAAGACGCTGGCCCCGCTGGTCGACGCCACCGCGCAGGTGCGCGACCTGGTCAACACGCCCACCGAGGACATGGGCCCGAAGCAGCTCGCCGAAGCGGTGAACCAGCTCGGCAAGGCCTACAAGGCCAAGGTGCGCGAGTGGGTCGGCGACGAGCTGCTCAAGGCCAACTTTCCCACCATCCACGCCGTGGGCCGCGCCAGCCATCGCGCGCCGCGCCTGATCGAACTGACTTGGGGCAAGAGCGGCGATCCGCTGCTGTCCGTGGTCGGCAAGGGCGTGTGCTTCGACACCGGCGGCCTGGATCTGAAAGCCGCCGACGGCATGCGCTGGATGAAGAAGGACATGGGCGGCGCCGCGCACGCGATCGCGCTGGCGCGCCTGATCATGGACGCGAAGCTGCCGCTGCGCCTGCAGCTGCTGATCCCGGCGGTGGAGAACGCGGTGAGCGGCAATGCGCTGCGTCCGGGCGAGGTGGTGATCACCCGCGCCGGCCTCAGCGTGGAGATCGACAACACCGACGCCGAGGGCCGCCTGGTGCTGTGCGACGCGCTGACCTATGCGGGCGAGCAGCAGCCGGACCTGATCGTGGATTTCGCCACGCTCACCGGCGCCGCGCGCGTGGCGCTGGGGCCGGACCTGCCGGCGCTGTTCGCCAACCGCGACGAGCTGGCCGAGCAGGCGCTGGCCGCCGGCCAGGCCGTGCAGGACCCGCTGTGGCGCCTGCCGCTGTGGCGTCCGTACCGCAAGATGCTCGACTCCTACCTCGCCGACTTCGCCAACAGCGGCGCCTCGCGCCACGCGGGCGCGATCACCGCGGCGCTGTACCTGGAGCGCTTCGTCGCCGACACCACGCCGTGGCTGCACCTGGACACGTATGCATGGAACGATGGCGACCGCCCGGGCCGTCCGCGCGGCGGCGAGGCGATGGGCCTGCGCGCGCTGTTCGCGCTGCTGCAGAAGCGCTACGCGCGGGCGTAGCCCGCAGGTTGGAGTGAGCCGCAGGCGAACTCCAACGTTGCGCATCGGCAGGCGGCGGTATGCGTTGGGGTTCGCTGCGCTCACCCCAACCTACACCGGAAGCCGTGGACATCGCGGCCCAATTCGTGGGCGATGTCGGCCAGCACGCGCTGCAGGCGCAGCAGCACGTCGTCGCTGCGGAAGCGGCGCAGGCGGTAGCCCTTGCCTTCGAGGGTGCGGGTGCGCGCGCAGTGGTAGCACGGCGCGGCCTGCACGCGACCGTCGTCGATCTCGACGATCAGCCGCGCCGGCACGCAGACCATGTCGACCAGATAACCGGCGATCAGATGGTGGCGGCGGAAGCGGTAGCGGACGGTGTCCTCGCCCTGCAGCGCCAGCCACAGGCGGCGCTCGGCGTGGACGCATTGCTGGCGTTGCTGGTCGGCCTGGCGGCGGAGGTGGTGCATGGGGCGTTCCTGGCGATCGGGGGAAGCACAGTGGGCGCCTGCGCCCCCTGCCCCGGCCATCGGGCGTCGCCGCGCCGCACGGTCGGTTCGCGCCACGGCCGCAAGGCAGGTTCCAGCGACATCGTGTAGGCCGGCGCCAGTGCCGGCCGGCATGACCTTCGGCGATGTTGCCTAGGACACTTCACTGCCATGCTTAGTACTTCACTCACCGGGAGCCTCCCCATGCCGACCCTTCGCCCCCGCCTGCTCGCCCTGGGCCTGGCCGCCCTGCTGGGCACCCCCGCCGCCTTCGCCGCCGACACGCCGGAAAAGCTGCCCGAGCAGCCGCCGCTCAGCGCGCAGACGCAGCGTTCCGGCGGCGAAATGCCGGCCGAGCAGCAGCGGCTGAACTTCGATCACGCCGAGCTGCACTTCGCGGTGGACATCCCCAAGGAGACGCTGGACGCCACGGCGCGGCTCACCTTCAGCGCGCGCGCAGCGACCGACGTGCTGCTGCTGGACCTGGATCCGGAGCTGAAGATCAGCGGCATCGCACTGGACGGCAAGGCCTTGCCGACCAGCGCCTGGAGCAACCCTGACGGCCGCCTGCGGATTTCCCTGACCAAGCCGCTGGCCAAGGGCGGCAAGACCACGGTGGATATCCGCTACGGCGGCAAGCCGCACGTGGCCAAGCGCGCGCCCTGGGACGGCGGCTTCGTATGGGCCAAGACCGAGGACGGCCAGCCGTGGATCGCCACCGCGGTGGAAGGCGAAGGCTGCGACATGTTCTGGCCGTGCATCGACCATCCGATGGGCAAGCCCGACCTGGTCGACACCTATGTCACCGTGCCCAAGTCGCTGGCCGCGCCGGGCAACGGCGTGCTGGTGGACATCAAGGATGCGGGCGCGAATCACACCTACCATTGGCGCGCCAAGCATCCGACCACCTATGCGATCTCGCTCAATATCGGCCCGTTCGACGTGCTGAAGGGCGACTACAAGAGCCATTACGGCAACACCATCCCGATGCAGATGTGGTACCTGCGCGGCCACGAGGCGCAGGCGAAGCAGCTGTTCGGCGAGTTTCCGCGCATGCTCGACTTCTTCGAGGAGCAGATCGGCCCCTACCCGTTCGGCGACGAGAAGATGGGCGTGGTGGAAACGCCGCATCTGGGCATGGAGCACCAGACCATCAATGCCTACGGCAACGGCTACCCGCGCAGCGAGTTCGGCTTCGACTGGCTGCTGCAGCACGAGTTCTCGCATGAGTGGTTCGGCAACCAGGTGACCAATGTCGACTGGGACGACATGTGGATCCACGAGGGTTTCGGCACGTATATGCAGCCGCTGTACGGCCAGTATCTGTACGGCGACATGCCCTACTTCTCGATGCTGCAGACCGAGCGCACGGCGGTGAAGAACGTGCACCCGATCGTGGCCGGCCGCCATCAGTTCGAGCACGAGGTGTACGACGCCGACACCGGTCCGGCCAACGACATCTACTACAAGGGCTCGCTGATGCTGCACACGCTGCGGCAGACGATCGGCGACAAGGCCTTCTTCGAGACGGTGCGCCGGCTGGTATACGGCCGCCCGGATCCCAAGCCCGGCAATTTCGCACCGCACTATGCGACGACGCGCGATTACATCGATATCGTCAAGCAGGTGACCGGGAAGGATATGGGCTGGTTCTTCGATGTGTACCTGTACGAATCCGCATTGCCGGCGCTGGAAGTGAAGCGCGAGGGCGACACGGTGTCGCTGCACTGGAAGGTGCCGCACGACAAGCCGTTCCCGATGCCGGTAGAGGTGCAGGTGGGCGACGCCATGCAGACGCTGCCGATGGCGGATGGCAACGGTTCGCTGAAGGCGCCGGCCGGCGCGCTGGTGGTGGTGGACCCGCGCAGCAAGGTGCTGCGCGACCTGCCGCACGTCGACGCGTACCGGCAGTGGAAGAAGGAAGAGATGGAGAAGCAGGCTAAGGCGAAGAAGGGGTAATCGCCCGCCCTGCTTTTGCCCCCTCTCCCCTCCGGGGAGAGGGTTGGGGTGAGGGGCCGGTCGGAGCGAAGCACTGAGGGCTACCGCTACCTGAAAGCTCTACCTCGCTTCGCCCGAACCCGGCCGCAAGCCCCGCCCCCTCACCCCGGCCCTCTCCCCGGAGGGGAGAGGGAGGTGGAAGGCTCCGCCGAAGAACCAAACAACCGCCGCAACGTACGAAACACCACCCGCACCCCCCGCACGATCTTCGGCAACAACCACACCATCAACACCACGAACAAGCCCAGCACCACCAGCAGCGCCAGCGGGTGCTGCCACATCAGGTAGAACATGCCGGCCCAGGTGAGGTCTTCGCTCACGCTGGCGCCCCAGTTGCTGAAAGGCTCCGGCGAGGTGTTGATCAGCGCGCGCGTGCCGGACTTGGCCAGATGCGTGCTCGACACCAGCGCACCGCCGAGCAGCGCCGCGGCAGCCTGCATCGCCGGCGACGCGTCCTTGAACACTCCCCACGCCAGCAGCGTCCCGGCGGGGATGCGGATAAAGGTGTGGATCGCATCCCACGCGCTGTCGAACGCGGGAATCTTGTCGGCGAGGAATTCGCCGAGCATCAGCACGCCGGAGACGATCAGCACCCAATTGTCGCCGAGCATCTCCAGCCCCGGCGGCAGGTGCACCACGCCGAAACGGCCGAGCAGGCCGGCCAGGAAGACGGTGGCGTAGAGGCGCACGCCGCTGGCCCAGGCCAGGCCGCCGGCGAGCGCGACGTTCGATAGCGTGTCCATGGCGGGCCTCCGCGGGTGCGTCGGCGCTTATGTAGCACAGGCGTAGGTTGGGGTTCGCCTGCGGCTCACCCCAACCTACGCCGGGTGGTGCATGGGGCATAAAAAAAGCGGCGCTTTCGCGCCGCCTTTTGTACTTCTCTGCCGAGGCTCAGTGCGAACCGGGTGCCGCATTCGTCTCCGGCGTGGCCGCCGCGGTGGCGCTCGGCGAGAACTTGCCGCCGTACGGCAGCACCTCGGCCGCCAGCTTGGCGTCGCCCTTGATCAGGCCCACGGCGTCGAACAGGATGTGCGCCGTTTCGTCCAGCTGCGGGTCGGCGGCCTTCTTGGCGTCGTCTTCCTGCTTGAGCTGGGACTTCAGGCTGCGCTCGTTCGGGTTGAGGCCGTCGTCCAGGCCGTCGCGGTCGTCGTTGAAGCTGTTGCCGTCGATGGCCTTGTGGCGGGCGCGGAAGTCGGCCTGGATGCCTTCCTGTTCCTTGCGCTCGGCCTGGCGCTGGGCGAGGTTGAGCGAGATGGTGGTCTTGTCGCGCATCTTCCGGTACTGCGCCAGCTCGTCGAGCATCAGCTTCCAGCCCGGCGCCTTGGCCGCGCGCGCATCGTGCTTGGCCTGCAGCTGGCCCAGGTAGGCCTTCAGGTCGGCCACCGGCTTGTAGTCCGGCGCGGGCGCGATCTGCGTCCACTGCAGGGCGTTGTCGTAGGTGGATTCGCCGAAGTCCTTCTCGTCGCCGCTCTTGGGGAAGCCGATGTCCGGCGTCACGCCCTTGAGCTGGGTGGAGCCGCCGTTGATGCGGAAGAACTCGGCGATGGTCATCTTCAGCTCGCCCAGCTGCGGCTTTTCCTTGGTGCGGCTGGCGAAGCGGTCGAGGTCGACCAGGTTCTGCACGGTGCCCTTGCCGAAGGTGGGCTGGCCGATGATCAGGCCGCGGCCGTAGTCCTGGATGGCGGCGGCGAAGATTTCCGAAGCCGAGGCCGAGCCGCGGTTGACCAGCACCGCCATCGGGCCGCTCCAGGCCATGCCCGGATCGTCGTCGCCCTGCACGTCCACCTGGCCGCGCGCATCGCGCACCTGCACCACCGGGCCCTTGTCGATGAACAGGCCGGTGAGCTCGTTCGCCTCGGTAAGCGAACCGCCGCCGTTGTTGCGCAGGTCCATGATCACGCCTTCCACGCCGGCCTGCTTCAGCTCGCCGAGCAGCTTGGACACGTCGCGGGTGGCGCTCTTGAAGTTCTTGTCGCCTTCGCGGCGCGCGCCGAAGTCGGAATAGAAGGTGGGCAGGTCGATCACGCCGATCTTGCGGCTGACGTTGCCGTCCTTGATCTCGATGATCTTCTTCTTGGCGGCCTGTTCTTCGATGCTGACCTTCTGGCGCACCAGCGAGATCACCTCGTGCTTGCCGTCCACGCCCACGTCGGCGGGCAGGATCTCCAGCCGCACGGTGGTGTCCTTCTTGCCGCGGATCAGCTTGACCACG
Organism: Dyella marensis; assembly: GCF_049532885.1. NCBI lineage: Bacteria > Pseudomonadati > Pseudomonadota > Gammaproteobacteria > Lysobacterales > Rhodanobacteraceae > Dyella > Dyella marensis. The sequence goes on along the minus strand of NZ_CP064029.1, from coordinate 426,497 downwards.
TCGTCGTTGCGCCAGCCGATCACGTCGACGATGGCGCCGTCGGCGCCCTGGCCCACGCCGACGATGCGGTCGCCCGCATGCACCTTGCCGGACTTGGCGGCCGGGCCGGCCGGCACCACTTCGCTGACCACCACGTATTCGTCGCGCACGCCCAGCACCGCGCCGATGCCTTCCAGCGACAGCTTCATGGAGATGTCGAAGTTTTCCGCCGCGCGCGGGCCGAGGTAGTCGGTGTGCGGGTCGGTGGATTCGGCATAGGCGTTCATGAACGACTGGAACGCGTCCTCGCCGTCCAGCTGGCGCACGCGCTCGATGTAGTTGGCGTAGCGCTTGTCCAGGGTCTTGCGGATCTCGTCGTCGCTCTTGCCGGCCAGCTTCAGGCGCAGCCAGTCGTTGGTGGTGCGCTCGCGCCACAGGGTGTCGAGCTCGGCCTGGTCCTTGGGCCAGTCGGCCTTCTTGCGGTCGTAGGCGTAGGTCTCGTTGGTGTCGAGCTTGAAGCCCTTCTTGAGCAGCTCGCGCGCGTAGCTCATGCGGTCGACGGCGCGCTGCACGTAGAGGTTGAACACCGAGAACGGGCCGGAGAGGTCCTGGTTCCAGATAGCGTCGTCGAACTGCGTCTTCAGCGGCGCGAACTTGGCCATGTCGGCCTGGGTGAAGAACACCTTCTCACCATCCAACGCGTCGAAGTAGGCCTTGAAGATCTTGGCCGACATGGCGTCGTCGAGCGGCTGCGCGTCGTAGTGGAAACGCGTGAGGAAGCGCGCGGAAAGCTGCGCCGCCTGGGCCTGGGTGAGCGTGGCCTTCAGCGGCAGCGACGAGGCCTTGCGGCCGGTGGTGCCGCCGGTGAGGTCCGCGGCCGACTGCGCTTGCGCGCCGCCGACGGTGAAGGCGAGCAGCAATGCGAGCGAGACGGTACGCAGTTTCATGAAGTTCTCTTTAGGCATGCTCGGTGACACCAGCGGCGTGGGCTTGCAGGTCGGCGTGATAGGACGAGCGCACCAGCGGGCCGGAAGCGACGTGGCCGAAGCCCATCGCCTCGCCGGCTTCGCGCAGCGCCTCGAATTCGTCGGGAGTCCAGTAGCGCACGACCGGGTGGTGATGCGGCGTGGGCTGCAGGTACTGGCCGATGGTGATCATGTCCACGTCATGGGCGCGTAGATCGCGCATGGTCTCCAGCACCTGCTCCATGGTCTCGCCCAGGCCCAGCATGATGCCGGACTTGGTGGGGACTTCCGGATGCTGCGCCTTGAAGCGCTTGAGCAGGTCCAGCGACCACTGGTAGTCCGCGCCGGGGCGCACTTCGCGGTAGAGGTGCGGCACGGTTTCCAGGTTGTGGTTGAACACGTCCGGCGGGAAATCCTTCAGCACTTCCAGCGCGCGCTCCATGCGGCCCTTGCCGCGGAAGTCGGGCGTGAGGATCTCGATCTTGATGTCGGGGCTGGCATGGCGCGTGGCGCGGATGCAGGCGGCGAAGTGCTCGGCGCCGCCGTCGCGCAGGTCGTCGCGGTCGACCGAGGTGATCACCACGTAGCGCAGGCGCATGTCGCGGATGGTCTCGGCCAGGCGGGCGGGCTCGAGCGGATCGGGCGCGGCCGGACGGCCGTGGGCCACGTCGCAGAACGAGCAGCGGCGGGTGCACACCTCGCCGAGGATCATGAAGGTGGCGGTGCCCTTGCTGAAGCACTCGTGGATGTTCGGGCAGGAGGCTTCCTCGCACACCGTCACCAGCGAGTTCTCGCGCAGGCGCGCCTTCAGCTGCTGCACGGCGTTGCCCTGCGGCAGGCGCACGCGGATCCAGCTGGGCTTGCGCAGCACGGGGGTGTCGGTTTCGAAGCCGGCGCGGTTGCGCGCGATCTTGTCGTTGCCGAGCTGCTTTTCGACCGCTTGTTTGTCGGCGGGCGTGCCGCTGACGACGCTGATCGGGATGACCTTGGAGGGGGACATATCGCTCATGTAGGCAAGCTCAGACCGCTACGCGAGCGGGTAGTTCGGGGATGACGGGAGCGGCGGACTCGGCGGTGAAATCGAACTGGCGGCAGAACTCCTCGACCAGTGCGTCTTCCACCTCCGCCAGCCGCGACGGACCGCCCAAGTCTAGCACCTGGGTGACCTGCAAACCCTTGTAGCCGCAAGGGTTGATGCGGTGGAACGGCTCCAGGTCCATGTTCACGTTGAAGGCCAGGCCGTGGAAGCTGCAGCCCCGCCGCACGCGCAGGCCCAGGGCGGCCACCTTGGCGCCGGCCACGTAGACGCCGGGGGCGCCGTCCAGGCGGGCCGCGCCGATGTTCCAGCGCTCCAGGGTGTCGATGATGGCCTGCTCGATCTTGCACACCATCTCGCGCACGCCGACGCCGGCGCGGCGCAGGTCGATCAGCGGATAGGCCACGATCTGGCCGGGGCCGTGATAGGTGACCTGGCCGCCGCGGTCCACCGGCACCACCGGGATCTCGCCGGGCGCCAGCACGTGTTCCATCTTGCCGGCCTGGCCCAGGGTGAACACCGGATCGTGCTCCAGCACCCACAGCTCGTCGGGGGTGTCGGGGCCGCGCTGGTCGGTGAACGCGCTCATGGCCTTCCAGGTCGCCTCGTAGGGCTGGCGGCCGAGGCGGCGGATTTTCAGCGGCTGGGACATGGGGACAACCGGGAAACGTAGAGGGTCGGGATGAGGTGCGGCCGGGTTCCGGGGCTTGCAAGGGCGCGGAGCGCGTCTCCGCGGCACCGATACGGCCGGCCCGAAACGGCGCGGGCCGGGAAAACCCGGCCCGCGCGTGGGATTACAGCGTGAAGCGGATATCCGGGTCGGCGCGCAGGCTGGCGTGCGCCTGGTCGTACTGCTCGCGGTTCTCGCAGCGGAAGCTGACCGTGACCGAGAGGAAATTGCCTTCGCGCGAGCTGCGGTGCTTCACCGTCTCGTGCAGCACGTGCAGGCCGATGCCCTCCAGGATCGCCGGCACGCGCTTGGGCAGGTCCGCATTGGCGTTGCCCATGGCGGTGATTTCGAATTCGCCGGGGAACTGGAAACCCTGGCCTTCGTTCTGCGCCTTGATCGAATCGATGTCCTGCATGGCGGTACCTCGTGCTTACTTCTTGGCTTCGTCAGGCTTCTTGTCGCTGTGGAACCACAGCATGATGCTGTCCCACAGGCGGCCGAAGAAGCCGGCCTGCGGCGCGTCCTCCAGCGCCACCAGCGGCAGGTTCTGCACCGGCTGGCCGTCCAGGGTGACGCGCAGCGTGCCGATCTGCTGGCCCTTGGTGAACGGGGCGATGAGGGTGGCGGGCACGTCCACGGTGGCCTTGAGCTTGTCGTAGTCGCCGCGCTTGACGGTGACCAGCACGTTCTCGCCCACGCCCAGCGGCACCTGGTCGGCCTTGCCCTTCCACAGGCGCGGCGTGGCCAGCGGCTTGTTGGCGTCGTAGAGCTTGTGGGTTTCGTAGAAGCGGAAGCCGTAGTTCATCAGCGCCAGCGCGGCATCGGCGCGCGCCTTCTCGCTGCTGGCGCCCATCACGATGGCGATCATGCGCGCCTCGCCCTGCTTGGCCGAGGCGGCCAGGCAGAAGCCGGCGGCGGCGGTGTGGCCGGTCTTGATGCCGTCGACGCTGGGGTCGCGCCACAGCAGCAGGTTGCGGTTGTGCTGCTTGATGCCGTTCCACTCGAAGTCCTTCACCGCCGAGATGGCGTAGTCCTCGGGGAAGTCGTGGATCAGCGCGCGCGACAGCAGGGCGATGTCGCGGGCGGTGGTGTAGTGGTTGGCGATCGGGTAGCCGGAAGCGTTCTGGAAGTTGGAATTGACCATGCCCAGCTGCTTGGCGTACGCGTTCATCAGGTTGGCGAACGCGCCTTCGCTGCCGGCGGTGTGCTCGGCCAGCGCGATGGCGGCGTCATTGCCGGACTGGATGATCATGCCGTACAGCAGGTCCTTCAGCGGCACCTGGCTGTTGAGCTTGAGGAAGCTGGTGGAACCGTCGGTGCCGGCGCCGCCGCTGCGCCAGGCGTTCTCGCTGATGGTCACCTGGTCGTTCATGTGGACCTTGCCGTTGGCGACCTCGGCCGAGACCACGTAGTCGGTCATCACCTTGGTGATCGAGGCCGGCTCCACGCGCACGTCGGGGTCCTTGGCGGCGAGCACCTGGCCGGTGGCGTAGTCCATCAGCACCCAGCTCTTGCCGTCCACGTCCGGCGGCGGCGGCACCGGCGCTTCGGCCACCACCGGCCGCGGCACGGGCGCGGGCTTCGGGGGCGTCTGCTGGGCGACGGCGGCGGTGCCGATCACCAGGGCGGCGATGGCAAACGGAGCGAGGGTACGGCGGAGGAGATTCATCGTTCTGAGAGGTCCGGTTTCGATAGGGCTGGCGCCGGAGCGCCGGAAGGGCAATGCGTCAGTCTACCGCGACCTGCGGACGCGGCAGTCCCATGTCTTCGATCCTGGCGGTGACTTCGTCGGCGCTGTCGACGTCGGCGATGGGTCCCACCCGCACGCGCCGCACGCTGCGGCCGTTGATTTGGGCATCCACCACCTGTACCGGCGCGAAATTCGCGCTGCGCAGCTTCTGCGCCACGCGCTCGGCATTGGCGTTGTCGGCGAAGGCGCCGACCTGCAGGTAGATGCCGGGCTTCGGCGGCGCACCGGCGCTGCTGCTGGCAACGGGTGCGGGCGGCGGGGGCGGCAGGTCCTGCAGCGGCTCGCCCGGCGTGATCGCGCGCACTTCCACCAGGCCGGTGCCCTTCGGGTACACGCCGATCTTCACCGCGGCGGCGTAGGAGAGATCGATCAGGCGGTTGTCGTGGAACGGCCCGCGGTCGTTGATGCGCACGACCACGCTCTTGCCGTTCTCCAGGTTGGTGACGCGCGCGTAGCTCGGCAGCGGCAGCGTCTTGTGCGCCGCGCTGAACTGGTACATGTCGTATTCCTCGAGGCTCGAGGTCTTGTAGCCGTGGAACTTGTTGCCATAGAACGAGGCGATGCCGCGCTCCACGTAGCCGCTCGCGTTCGGCAGCACGGTGTAGGTCTGGCCGAGCACGCTGTAGGGCGACTTGTTGCCGTACAGCGCGCGCGGTTCCACTTTCGGCACGGGCTCGACCAGCTTGCTGATGTCCGGCGGCGGGCCATCCGGCACGCTGTCGGCGTTGTCGCGGTAGCGGCTGCTCTGCGGGCGGCTGACGTCGTCGTCGACGCCGCGGCGCGAACCGCCCTCCGGCGACGGCCGGTACGCCCCGCCGCTGCTGCTGCGCCCCGGCGTATAGCCGCCGGATTTCGACGGCCGCGGCTTGCTGCCGCCGCAACCGGCCAGGGCGAGCATGGCGACCGCCAGCAGCGGCAGCGCGAGGCTAGGTTTCATCGACGCTCCCGCACGCCGTCGGCAATGGCCTGGGCGAGCTGGTGCACCGCCAGCGCGTACAGCGGGCTGCGGTTGTACTTGGTGATCACGTAGAAGTTCTGGAAAGTGAACCAGTACTCCGGCCCGTACGGCCCCTGCAGCGACTGCAGGCTGCTGCCCAGGCCCGGATCCATCGGCTGCAGCGGCGCATAGCCCCAGGCCATCAGCTGCTCCAGCGGCCACTGCGGCTTGGAATCCTTCACTTCGATCGGCCGCGCGGCGGCGTCGGGCTGCGCGCGCGCCACCACCGGCGCGCCGGTGACCCATCCATGCCTGGCGAAATAGTTGGCGACGCTGCCGAGGACGTCCGGCAGCGAATCGTGCAGGTCGATATGGCCGTCGCCGTCCTCGTCCACGCCGAAGTCGCGGATGCTCGACGGCATGAACTGGCCCCAGCCCTGCGCACCCGCATAGGAACCGGTGAGCGTATCCGGCGGGCCGGCGAGCATGCTGTCCGGCAGGCTCAGCAGCACCTTCAGCTGCTCGCGGAAGAACGCGGCGCGCGGCGGGTAATACAGGCCCAGCGTGACCAGCGCATCGAGCACCTTGTACTTGCCGGTGTTGCGCCCGTAGAAGGTTTCCACGCCGACGATGGCCACGATGTATTCCGGCGCCACGCCGTATTTCCTGCCGATGCGCTCGACCAGCTCGAGGTGCTGCAGATAGAACGCGATGCCGTCGTCGATGCGCTTGTCGGTGATGAAGATCGGCCGGTAGTCCTTCCACGGCTTGGCTTCGGCCGGGCGGCTGATGGCGTCGAGGATGCTCTGCTGTTTCTTCGCGCCGTCGAGCAAGGCGTTCAACCGGGCCGGATCCTTGCCGGTTTCCTTGGCGACTTCGGCGACCAGCTGCGCCTGTCCCGGGTGGGTCTGGGCCTGGGCTGTCGTCAGTGCGGCAGCGGCGGCGAGGCCCAGGGCGGCAATCCATTGCAGGGGACGGGGCATGGCAATCTCGGTCATCAGGCTACTTCGCTGTAAAACGCTGTGCGCGCAAGAGCCTAGCACGCATGGCGGCGCAAACCCTGGCGGAAAGCGGGCGTGCGCGGAGCCGGTTCAGTGACGCGAACCGCCGCGGCGCGGCTCAGTCGTGCATCTTGCGGTTGGCGTGGATCGACATCAGCACGCCGAAGCCGGTGAGCAGCGACACGGCCGAGGTGCCGCCGTAACTGATCAGCGGCATCGGCACGCCAACCACCGGCAACATGCCGGCGACCATGCCGCCGTTGACGAACACGTAGACGAAGAAGCTCATGCCGATGGCGCCGGCGAGCAGGCGCGAATAGGTTTCGCGCGCTTCCATGGCGATCCACAGGCAGCGGCCGATGATGAAGGCGTACAGCGCCATCACCGCGGCCACGCCGACCAGGCCGAACTCCTCGGCGAACACCGCGAAGATGAAGTCGGTGGTGTGCTCGGGCAGGAAGTCCAGGCGCGACTGCGTGCCGTGCTGCCAGCCCTTGCCGAACAGGCCGCCGGAACCCACCGCGATCTGCGACTGGATGATGTGCCAGCCGTTGCCCAGCGGGTCCGATTCCGGATCGAGCAAGGTGCGCACGCGGTTGCGCTGGTATTCGTGCAGGAAATGCCAGGCCACCGGCACCATGCCGCCCACCGCGGCGAGCAGGCTGCCGATCTTCCACCAGGCCATGCCGGACAGGAACAGCGCGAACGCGCCGGCGCCGGAGACCAGCACGGCGGTGCCCAGGTCCGGCTGCTCGGCGATCAGGGCGGCGGGAATGCCGATGAGAATGCCGACCGTGACGATGTCCTTCCACGACGGCGGCAGCTGCCGCGGGTGCAGGTACCACGCCACCATCATCGGCACGGTGAGCTTGAGCAGCTCCGACGGCTGGAACGACATCACGCCCAGGTTGAGCCAGCGCTTGGAGCCGCTGCGGATCTCGCCCACGCCGGCCACCACGATCAGCAGGAACACGCTGCCGGCGTAGAGCCAGGGCGTCCAGCCGCGCAGCACCGAGGGCGGGATGCGCGAGATCAGCAGCAGCAGCATGCCGCCGATGACGAAGCGCGCGGCCTGGCCGGTGATCATCGCCATGCTGCCGCCGCTGGCGCTGTACAGCGTGACCAGGCCGGTGATGGCCAGCAGCAGCAGGCCGAAGGCCAGCGGCAGGTCGATGCGCGGACGCGTCAGCAGGCGGCGCAGGAAGCGGGTCAGGCGGACCTGGAGTTCGTCGATCATTGATGGCCTCCGTCGTCCTGCTGGCCGCTGTCGTCGTGCCCGCTCTGATCACGATCGGACGGCAACTGCGCCGGCACATCGGCGGGCGTGGCCATCGGCGTGTCTTCCGGCACCTCCGGCACGCTGCTGGCGTTGGCCGGCAGGCCGCCCTGCTCCGGCGCATTGCGCGCGGGCACGGCGCCGCCCTGGCTGGCCAGCCAGGCTTCCATGATCTTGCGCACGATGGGGCCGGCGTCCGACGCGCCCCACGCGCCCTGTTCGAGCATCGCGGCCACGGCGATGCGCGGCGCGTCGGTGGGCGTGTAGCCGATGAACCAGGCGCGGTGGCGGGTGGCCAGGTAGGCGGTGTTCTTGTTGTTGTCGTAGTCGTTGCTGCGGCGGGAGAAACGCTCCGCCGTGCCGCTCTTGCCGGCCACCACATAGGGGAAGCCGGTGAACTGGCCCTTGCCGGTGCCTTCGGTGATCACCGCTTCCATGCCCTGGTTCACCACGTTCCAGTAGTTGTCCTTGTGGATCAGGGTGGGACCGCTGGGCGGATTGGGCAGCGGCACGCGCGACTCCTTCACCGCCGAGGTGGCCATCACCAGGCGCGGCGCATACGGCGTGCCGTGGCCGGCAAAGGTGGCCGTGGCGTGGGCGAGCTGCAGGGTGGTGACGTTCCAGTAGCCCTGGCCGATGCCGGCCAGGATGGTCTCGCCCGGGAACCAGCCGTACTTGCTGCGCGTGGCCTTCCATTCGCGCGAAGGCAGGATGCCTTCGACTTCGCCGAGCAGGTCGATGCCGGTCTTGTGGCCGAAGCCGAGACTGCCCATCCAGGCGCTGAGGCGGTCGATGCCCAGGTCCAGCGCGAGCTTGTAGAAGTAGGTGTTGGTGGAGTGCTGGATGGCGCGCACCATGTTCACCACGCCGTCGCCGCCGCGCTTGTCGTCGCGATAGCAGCGCTGCTGGCCGGGGATGCAGAACTCGCCGGTGGAAAGCACGGTGTCTTCCGGCCGCCGCACGCCGTACTCCAGGCCGCCCAGCGCGAGGAACGGCTTGACCGTGGAGCCTGGCGGGTAGGCGCTCTTCAATGCGCGGTTGAGCAGCGGCTTGTCTTCGGCGGTGGTGTAGGCGACGTAGTCGGTCTTGCTGATGCCGTTGACGAACAGGTTGGGGTCGAAGCTGGGCACGCTGACCATGGCCATGACCTGGCCGTTGCGCGGGTCGATCGCCACCGCCGAGCCCGGGCGGCCGGCGAAGGCGTCGGTGGCGGCCTTCTGCACGCGCGCATCGATGCTCAGGTACAGATTCTTGCCGGGCTTGGGCGCGTGGGTTTCCAGCACGCGCTGCACGCGGCCGTCGGCGTTCACTTCGACCAGCTCGTAGCCGGGCTCGCCGTGCAGCATGTCCTCGTAGGAGCGCTCCAGGCCGCTGCGGCCGACGTGGCTGGTGCCCTTGTAGCGGTCCGGGTCGAGGCGGTTGAGGTCGTCGGCGTCGATGCGGCCGACATAGCCGATGACGTGCGCGAACAGCTGCCCGTACGGGTAGCGGCGGGTGAGGTACGGCACCACGTCCAGGCCCGGGAATCGCCAGCGGTTGATGGCGAAGCGGGCGATCTCGTCTTCGGTGAGGTGCAGCTTCAGCGGCACGCTGTCGAAGCGGCGGTTCTGCTTGAGCTGCTTGCGGAAGGCTTCGACGTCGTCGTCGCCGAGCGGGATCACGTCGCGGATGCCGGCCAGCATGGCCGGCATGTCGGGCACCTGCTCGGGCACCACTTCGAGGCGGAAGGCCGGCACGTTGTCGGCCAGCAGCACGCCATTGCGGTCGAAGATCAGCCCGCGTGCGGGCGGGATGGCGCGCGGCTTGACGCGGTTGTTCTCCGAACGCAGCGCGAACTCGTCATGGCGCTGCACCTGCAGGTAGCTGTAGCGCACCACCAGCACGGAAAGGCCGAGCAGGATCAGCGCGAAGCCGACGAAGGCGCGCCAACGGAATAGGGTGCTTTCGCCCCGGGAGTCCTTGATCGAGCGGCGACGCAGGGCCATGGCGCTATTGCAGGCGCAGCCGCAGGCGCAGGTCGTCCATCAGCAGGAACAGGAACGGCCAGAGCGCGGCGCCGACGAACGGCGAGATCCACCAGGTGGCGGGCGGGAACGATTCGCCGGCAAAGGCGCGCACGATCAGCAGCACCACGCGGTCGTTCAGCAGCAGGGCCAGCACGGCCAGGGTCTGCTGCCACATCGGGAAGAAGCGCAGCCGCGAGCGGAAACGCAGCGCGATGAACACCAGCGCGCACAGGCGCATGGCCTGCTCGCCGAGCAGCACGCCGTCGAGCAGGTCCGCGCACAGGCCGATGCAGAAGGCCAGGCCCAGGCTGACGCGCTGGTCGCCGGCTTCCAGCGCCCAGTACAGCAGGAACAGCGCCGGCCAGTACGGCTTGAACGGCTGCAGCGCGCCGGGCAGCGGCACGAGCATGGACAGCAGGGCGAATGCCAGGGAACCGGAGAACCAGAGCAGGCCAACGCGTTGCTTGTTCATGGCACGGTGCTCGCGGAGGCGGGGGTTGCCGAGGCAGGAGTAGCCGAGATGGGCGTGACGCGCGGCAGCGTGGCTGCGGTGGCGGCCGGGGCGGGTGCGAGGTCGGCCGGCGGGCCGGCCTGGGTGGCGGGTTCCGGCGGGCCGGCGGGTTCGGCCTGGTCGTGCAGGATCAGCACGTCCTCGCTGCGGTCCAGATCGGCGGTGGGACGCGCGCGGCCTTCCAGGAACATGCCCGAAGCGCCCGGCTCCACGCCGCGGATTTCGCCCACCGGGAAGCCCGGCGGGAAACGGCCGCCGAGGCCGGAAGTAAGCAGCTTGTCGCCCGGGCGCACGTCGGCGGCCATGGAAATGTTGGGCAGGCTGAGCAGGTCGCCGTCGCGCGAGCCGTAGGCCACGGTGCGCAGGCCGGTGCGCTCCACCACCACGGGGATGGCGTGGTCCGGATCGGTCACCAGCATGACCAGCGAGGTGCGCGGCATCACTTCCACCACCTGGCCGATCACGCCGTGCGCGTCGATCACCACCTGGCCCTTCTTCACCCCGTCGCGCTCGCCGACATTGACCAGCATGCGGTGGCGGTAGCTGCCCAGGTCCACGTCGATGACGCGGGCCAGCTGGACGTTGAGTTCCAGGCTGTGCTGGGTGGCCAACAGCTCCTTCAGGCGCTCGTTCTGCTCGGCCACCGAGGCCATGCGATTGAGCTTGGCGTTGGCCAGCAGCAGGTCTTCGCGCAGGCGCTGGTTCTGCTCGGTGAGCAGCTGGCGGTCGGCGAAGGCCACGCTGAGGTTGCGCATGCCGGCGGCGGGCATGCCGGCGAGGCGGTAGACCGGTTCGACCACGGCCGAGGTGGTGTAGCGGATACGCCACATCCAGCCGTTGCGATGGTCCAGGACCATCAGCACCATGGCGAACGCGAGATAGAGGATGAGGCGCAGGGTGCCGGCAACCGTGCCGGCAAACAGGGGCGAGGAGTCCTCGCGAGCGAGTGCCATCCCCTGCCCCTTTAGCGCTTATTCGGCGGCGAAGAAGTCGCTGCCGTGCTGGTCGATCAGCTCCAGCGCCTTGCCGCCGCCACGGGCCACGCAGGTGAGCGGCTCGTCGGCCACCATCACGTGCAGGCCGGTCTCTTCGGAGATAAGGCGGTCCAGGTCGCGCAGCAGGGCGCCGCCGCCGGTGAGCACGATGCCGCGCTCGGCCACGTCGGAGCAGAGCTCCGGCGGGGTCTGCTCCAGCGCCGACTTCACCGCGGCGACGATGCCGGACAGCGGCTCGTGCAGCGCTTCCAGCACCTCGTTGGAGTTGATGGTGAACATGCGCGGCACGCCTTCGGCCAGGTTGCGGCCGGAGATTTCGATCTCGCGCACGTCGGTCTGCGGGAACGCGCAGCCGATCTCCATCTTGATGCGCTCGGCGGTGGATTCGCCGATGAGCGTGCCGTGGTTGCGGCGCACGTAGTTGATGATGGCCTCGTCGAAGCGGTCGCCGCCGACGCGGACCGACTGCGAGTAGACGATGCCGTTGAGCGAAATCACCGCCACTTCGGAGGTGCCGCCGCCGATATCCAGCACCATCGAGCCGCGCGCCTCGTGCACCGGGATGCCGGCGCCGATCGCGGCGGCCATGGGCTCCTCGATCAGGAACACGTCGCGGGCACCGGCGCCTTCGGCCGATTCCTTGATGGCGCGGCGCTCCACCTGGGTGGAGCCGCAGGGCACGCAGACCAGCACGCGCGGGCTAGGACGCAGCAGGCGCGAACGGTGGACCTGCTTGATGAAGTGCTGCAGCATCGCCTCGGTCATGGAGAAGTTGGCGATCACGCCATCCTTCATCGGACGCACGGTGGCGATGTTGCCGGGGGTGCGGCCCAGCATCTTCTTGGCGTCGCTGCCGACGGCGGCGACGGCGCGGGGGCCGCCCGGGCCACGATCCTGGCGGATAGCGACTACGGAAGGTTCGTTCAGAACGATGCCCTGTCCACGCACATAAATCAGCGTATTGGCTGTGCCCAGATCGATGGAGATGTCGTTGGAGAAGATCCCGCGAAACTTCTTGAACATGGGGCCGCCGTGCGTCGATCTGGCTAAAAAGTAAGCGCGCCAGTCTAAAGACGCGGACACTTGCGCGCAAGGACAATATCGTTAAGAAAGCCTTGTACGACGGGGTGATATGCCAACTTTCGCGCAGGCCGCATGAGTTGGATTTTTCAAAGAGTGATCGCCCTGGCGATCGGATATCGGTAAAATTCGCAACTTTGGCCGGGACGGTATCCCGGCCATTGGTCCGACCGCGCTTGCGCGGCCCGTTCACTAGCCCGGGGACACCCACGAATCATGTCTGCCGTTATCTGCGGTTCGTTGGCATACGACACCATCATGGTCTTCCAGGACCAGTTCAAGAACCACATCCTGCCCGACCAGGTGCACATCCTGAACGTGTCGTTCCTGGTGCCGCGGATGCGTCGCGAGTTCGGCGGTTGCGCCGGCAATATCGCCTATAACCTGAAGCTGCTCGGCGCCGATCCGCTGCCGGTGGCCACGGTGGGCCAGGATTTCGGCCCGTATCGGGCGCATATGCAGGAATGCGGGATCCGCCTGGATTATGTGCGCGAGTTCGGCGACCAGTTCACGCCGCAGTGCTTTATCACCACGGATCTGGATAACAACCAGATTACGGCGTTCCATCCCGGTGCGATGTTGAGCGCGCACGAAAATCATGTGCGGGATATTCCTGAGATCAGCTTCGCGATTGTCGCGCCGGATAGCCGCGATGCGATGCTGCAGCACGTGGATGAGTTTTCGGCGCGGAATGTGCCGTTTATTTTCGATCCGGGCCAGGCGATGCCGTTGTTCAACGGCGATGAGTTCCGCTCGATGATCGAGAAGTCGACGTATGTGATCGTCAACGATTACGAGTCGCAGCTGCTGCAGTCGCGTACGGGCTGGAGTGCGGAAGACATCGCGAGCCGGGTGAAGGCATACATCGTGACGCTGGGTCCGCGTGGGTCGCTGATTCATACCGATGGCATCACGCACGAGATCCCGCCGGCGCGCGAACGCAAGGTGGTGGATCCCACCGGCTGTGGCGATGCTTATCGTGCGGGCCTGATCTTCGGGATCATGCGCGGGAAGGATTGGCCGACGATCGGACGGATGGCGTCGCTGATGGGTGCGCTCAAGGTCGAATATCCGGGGACGCAGAATCAGCGCTTCGATTACGCGCTGTTTGCGACGGAGTTTGAGGAACAGTTTGGGTATGGGTTGGATTGACCTCAGTTAATTCAAATTGACTTGGGTTGGTTAATTCAAGTTGATGTGGAAAAGGCCTCCTGGATGGGAGGCCTTTTTTGTTTTGGGACTTGCTTGGTAGCACTTCTTTTGAAGCCGTCTGGCTTTGGTGGTGCGTTGCCCGTTGGCACGCAGCCAGTCGTTACCGGGACTGATCTGGTGCTAGACCGATCGCCAGGTCGCGATGGCCCGGCTCTTTACCCTGGATCGCTATCGCATCGATCACGCCGCGGCGGATACAAAATCCGTGACGATGCTGGCCGTCGGCGCTGACTTTGAGTTGCAAGGCGGGCAAGTGGATCGATTTCGCTAGCTTTGCCTAGCGCGAAAACGCTGATACCGCTACGCACCTGTGTTTGCTGGCAGATACGACGGGCGCTTCGAGTCGAGCTCAATGAGTGGAACGTCTGCCATGCGCTGCAGGCCTGCATTGCTGACGCGAGAGCGCCGCATTTTCGACTTGAAGGCTGCTGCAGATTATCTATTCGGATTAACTCGTGCCGCATCGAGTGCTAATGACGGCGTGGATATCGAGCACATGGCGGAGCTAATGCAGTGATTATGTTCGGACCAAGAAAAAACCCTCACCGAGACGGTGAGGGTTTTTAGGATAAAGCCCCTGGCGATGACCTACTCTTGCATAGCAAGCTACACTACCATCGGCGCAGCTGCGTTTCACTTCCGAGTTCGGGATGGGATCGGGTGGGGCCACAGCGCTATCGTCGCCAGGGAAGGGGTGGGGGCAGCGCAGTTTGGTGCGCCAAGCCCCGCAAAGGGGTAAACGAGTGACAAGCGTCTGGTGAATCGGGATGTTCGCTAAGGATTATGCGAAGCGTCTTGGGGTTATATGGTCAAGCCGCACGGCTCATTAGTACGCGTAAGCTCAATGCATTGCTGCACTTCCACACCGCGCCTATCAACCACCTAGTCTAGATGGGGCCTTAAGGAGTCTCTGGGACTCGGGAGATCTCATCTTGGGGCGTGCTTCCCGCTTAGATGCTTTCAGCGGTTATCACTTCCGTTCGTAGCTACCGGGCAATGCCATGGGCATGACAACCCGAACACCAGCGGAACGTCCACTCCGGTCCTCTCGTACTAGGAGCAGCCCCCCTCAAATCTCCAACGCCCACGACAGATAGGGACCGAACTGTCTCACGACGTTCTGAACCCAGCTCGCGTACCACTTTAAATGGCGAACAGCCATACCCTTGGGACCGACTACAGCCCCAGGATGTGATGAGCCGACATCGAGGTGCCAAACACCGCCGTCGATATGAACTCTTGGGCGGTATCAGCCTGTTATCCCCGGAGTACCTTTTATCCGTTGAGCGATGGCCCTTCCATACAGAACCACCGGATCACTAAGACCTACTTTCGTACCTGCTTGATCCGTCGATCTCGCAGTCAAGCACGCTTATGCCTTTGCACACAGTGCGCGATGTCCGACCGCGCTGAGCGTACCTTCGTGCTCCTCCGTTACTCTTTGGGAGGAGACCGCCCCAGTCAAACTACCCACCACACACGGTCCCCGATCCGGATTACGGACCTAGGTTAGAACGTCAAGCACTTCAGGGTGGTATTTCAAGGATGGCTCCACCGAAACTAGCGTCTCGGTTTCATAGCCTCCCACCTATCCTACACAGAAGAACTCAACGTTCAGTGTGAAGCTGTAGTAAAGGTTCACGGGGTCTTTCCGTCTTGCCGCGGGAACGCTGCATCTTCACAGCGATTTCAATTTCACTGAGTCTCGGGTGGAGACAGCGCCGCTGTCGTTACGCCATTCGTGCAGGTCGGAACTTACCCGACAAGGAATTTCGCTACCTTAGGACCGTTATAGTTACGGCCGCCGTTTACTGGGGCTTCGATCAAGAGCTTCGCCTTGCGGCTGACCCCATCAATTAACCTTCCAGCACCGGGCAGGCGTCACACCCTATACGTCCACTTTCGTGTTTGCAGAGTGCTGTGTTTTTGATAAACAGTCGCAGCGGCCAGGTTACTGCGACCCTTCTCAGCTCAGCTACGCACGTAGCCACCAAAAAGGGCGCACCTTCTCCCGAAGTTACGGTGCCATTTTGCCTAGTTCCTTCACCCGAGTTCTCTCAAGCGCCTTGGGATTCTCACCCTGCCTACCAGTGTCGGTTTACGGTACGGTTTCTCTGCAGCTGAAGCTTAGTGGCTTTTCCTGGAAGCGTAGTATCAGTCACTTCGCCCTAAAGGGCTCGTCTCGGTGCTCGGTGTATGTGATCCCGGATTTGCCAAAGATCACCACCTACCGCCTTTCCCCGGGACAACCAACGCCCGGTAGACCTAACTTTCTCCGTCCCCACATCGCACTGCAGACAAGTGCCGGAATATTAACCGGCTTCCCATCGACTACGCATTTCTGCCTCGCCTTAGGGGCCGACTCACCCTGCGCCGATGAACGTTGCGCGAGGAAACCTTGGGCTTTCGGCGTGCGGGCTTTTCACCCGCATTATCGTTACTCATGTCAGCATTCGCACTTCCGATACCTCCAGCAGGCTTCTCAACCCACCTTCACAGGCTTACGGAACGCTCCTCTACCGCGCACACAAAGTGTGCACCCCGAGCTTCGGTGTAGTGCTTAGCCCCGTTAAATCTTCCGCGCAGGCCGACTCGACCAGTGAGCTATTACGCTTTCTTTAAAGGGTGGCTGCTTCTAAGCCAACCTCCTGGCTGTCTGTGCCTTCCCACATCGTTTTCCACTTAGCACTAACTTTGGGACCTTAGCTGCGGGTCTGGGTTGTTTCCCTTTTCACGACGGACGTTAGCACCCGCCGTGTGTCTCCCGTACAGTCTGTCCTGGTATTCGGAGTTTGCCATGGTTTGCTAAGTCGCGATGACCCGCTAGCCATAACAGTGCTCTACCCCCAGGAAGATACATACGAGGCGCTACCTAAATAGCTTTCGAGGAGAACCAGCTATCTCCGAGTTTGTTTAGCCTTTCACTCCTATCCTCAGCTCATCCCCATCTATTGCAACAGATGTGGGTTCGGTCCTCCAGTGCGTGTTACCGCACCTTCAACCTGGCCAAGGATAGATCACTCGGTTTCGGGTCTACTGCCAGAGACTATGCGCCCTATTCAGACTCGGTTTCCCTTCGCCTCCCCTAGACGGTTAAGCTCGCCACTGACAGTAAGTCGCTGACCCATTATACAAAAGGTACGCAGTCACCCTTGCGGGCTTCCACTGCTTGTACGTATACGGTTTCAGGGTCTATTTCACTCCCCTCTCCGGGGTTCTTTTCGCCTTTCCCTCACGGTACTTGTTCGCTATCGGTCGGTCAGGAGTATTTAGCCTTGGAGGATGGTCCCCCCATGTTCAGACAGGGTTTCACGTGCCCCGCCTTACTCAATTTCACACAACGTGCCTTTTCGCCTACAGGGCTATCACCTGCTATGGCCGGCTTTTCCAAACCGTTCGGCTAAAACATGCTGTGCTTTTGGGCTAGTCCGCGTTCGCTCGTCGCTACTGACGGAATCTCGGTTGATTTCTTTTCCTTCGGGTACTTAGATATTTCAGTTCCCCGAGTTCGCTTCACAGAGCTATGTATTCACTCAGTGATACTGCTTACGCAGTGGGTTTCCCCATTCGGACATTGCCGGATCAAAGCTTGTTGCCAGCTCCCCGACACTTTTCGCAGGCTGCCACGTCCTTCATCGCCTCTGACCGCCAAGGCATCCACCGTATACGCTTGGTCGCTTGACCATATAACCCCAAGTCGCCTCGGGATCACACGTCCAAACAACGCGTTCGCTTAATTGCCTCAACGACACATCTCGATTCGGTTTCGAACCAAGACGCTTGTCACTCGTTTACATTTTCAAAGAACACGAAATCGGCCACAGTGCCGTCTCGCTTCAAAATCTTTTTGTGTGCGCTACATATCCGCGTGGAACTGGTGGAGCCAGTCGGGATCGAACCGACGACCCCCTGCTTGCAAAGCAGGTGCTCTCCCAGCTGAGCTATGGCCCCTTAGTGGTGGGTCTGGGAGGACTCGAACCACCGGCCTCACCCTTATCAGGGGTGCGCTCTAACCACCTGAGCTACAGACCCATAAAGCTTTCGAGGCCGCCCCTTGCGGAGCGCGCCTTTCACGCCATTGGCGTGCGGATATGCAGGTGTCTTGTGTGGACGTCTTACGTCAGCGGTTCTGTCGTTCTCGAAAGGAGGTGATCCAGCCGCACCTTCCGATACGGCTACCTTGTTACGACTTCACCCCAGTCATGAACCACTCCGTGGTCGTCGCCCTCCTTGCGGTTAGGCTAACGGCTTCTGGAGCAACTCACTCCCATGGTGTGACGGGCGGTGTGTACAAGGCCCGGGAACGTATTCACCGCAGCATAGCTGATCTGCGATTACTAGCGATTCCGACTTCACGAAGTCGAGTTGCAGACTTCGATCCGGACTGGGATCGGCTTTCTGGGATTGGCTCCACCTCGCGGTATTGCAACCCTCTGTACCGACCATTGTAGTACGTGTGTAGCCCTGGCCGTAAGGGCCATGATGACTTGACGTCATCCCCACCTTCCTCCGGTTTGTCACCGGCAGTCTCCTTAGAGTTCCCACCATTACGTGCTGGCAACTAAGGACAAGGGTTGCGCTCGTTGCGGGACTTAACCCAACATCTCACGACACGAGCTGACGACAGCCATGCAGCACCTGTGTTCTGATTCCCGAAGGCACTCCCGCATCTCTGCAGGGATTCCAGACATGTCAAGGCCAGGTAAGGTTCTTCGCGTTGCATCGAATTAAACCACATACTCCACCGCTTGTGCGGGCCCCCGTCAATTCCTTTGAGTTTCAGTCTTGCGACCGTACTCCCCAGGCGGCGAACTTAACGCGTTAGCTTCGACACTGATCTCCGAGTTGAGACCAACATCCAGTTCGCATCGTTTAGGGCGTGGACTACCAGGGTATCTAATCCTGTTTGCTCCCCCACGCTTTCGTGCCTCAGCGTCAGTGTTGATCCAGATGGCCGCCTTCGCCACTGATGTTCCTCCCGATCTCTACGCATTTCACCGCTACACCGGGAATTCCACCATCCTCTATCACACTCTAGCTCTCCAGTATCCACTGCCATTCCCAGGTTGAGCCCGGGGATTTCACAGCAGACTTAAAGAACCGCCTACGCACGCTTTACGCCCAGTAATTCCGATTAACGCTTGCACCCTTCGTATTACCGCGGCTGCTGGCACGAAGTTAGCCGGTGCTTATTCCTCAGGTACCGTCAGCCCCGCCGGGTATTAGCCGGCAGTATTTCGCTCCTGATAAAAGTGCTTTACAACCCGAAGGCCTTCTTCACACACGCGGCATTGCTGGATCAGGCTTTCGCCCATTGTCCAATATTCCCCACTGCTGCCTCCCGTAGGAGTCTGGGCCGTGTCTCAGTCCCAGTGTGGCTGATCATCCTCTCAGACCAGCTATCGATCGTCGCCTTGGTGAGCCATTACCTCACCAACTAGCTAATCGAACATCGGTCCATCCAACCGCGCGAGGTCTTTCGATCCCCCGCTTTCTCCCGTAGGACGTATGCGGTATTAGCGTAAGTTTCCCTACGTTATCCCCCACGTCTGGGCAGGTCCCGATGCATTACTCACCCGTCCGCCACTCGCCACCCACAGTATTGCTACTGCTGTGCTGCCGTTCGACTTGCATGTGTTAGGCATGCCGCCAGCGTTCAATCTGAGCCAGGATCAAACTCTTCACTTAAGTTTTCGAACATCCGAAGATGCTCTATCTTTCTGAAGCGTTGTCCTAACCATAAAACGTCAAGCTTTTGAATTGACTCTTAGGTTAGACGCTTGCATTTGTTGGACATGAATCCATCCAACGCAAGACGCCCACACAAGTCACCTGCGCACACTGTCAAAGATCAATCACTTGCGATCCGTTCTTCGAATCGCCCCGAGACGTTTCGTCCCGGGTGAGCCGCCCATTCTACATCGTCTTTCCGGTCCGTCAACACCTGCAGCGAAGAATTTTCATCGTGCCGTGTTGCCGTGGAACCCTTCGTCGAAGGCGTTTCGTCGAAGGGGCGAGAATCATATCGTCCATCCAGGAATCTGTGAAGGGGTTGCGCGGAAAATTTTTCCATCAGATGACAATCCGCGCCCCGCTACACTCGCGCGCATCCACTCACCTATAGAGAAGGACTCGAGGTAGCGATGAAAAGCCTGCTAGTAGCGCCCCTGTTGTTCGCCATCACCGCATGCGCCGCCGCGGCGCCTTCGTCACAGCCCAGCGTGACGCTGCACGGCAAGCGTTTCACCACCGAGTTCGCCATTACCGATGCCACGCGTGCGCGCGGCCTGATGATGCGCACCTCGCTCGCGCCCGATCACAGCATGCTGTTCGTGTTTCCCGATACCGATCAGCGCTCGTTCTGGATGAAGAACACGCTCATCCCGCTCGACATCCTGTACTTCGATGCCGACCGCAAGCTGGTCTCGATGCAGCTCGACGTGCCGCCGTGCAAGGCGGACCCGTGCGCCACCTACCCGAGCAATGCCCCGGCCCGCTACGTACTGGAGCTGCCCGCGGGTACCGCCGGCCGCATCTATGCGACGCCGGGCGACGAACTGACGGTGGAAGGAAACGTCGGCAAGGTGGAGTGATCGGCCGTTGCGGCCTGATCGTGTGCGATGGGCACGCCGATGCGGAATGGAATCAGCGATTCGGGAAGCAGCTTTTCCAGGGCATCCCAATCGTCTTCGAACGGTACGAACTGTTGCATGTGAGGCTCCCTGCTGAAGCGTCCCTCTGCGAGGGACGCGGGAGCATCAGAACACGCGGTCCGGTCAATGCGATGGCAAATTCGGGCCGCGTGCTGACAGAAGCGGGAGCGCTTTCAGTCGACCTCGACCATTTCGAAGTCGGCCTTGGTCGCGCCGCAGTCCGGGCAGGTCCAGGTATCGGGCACGTCTTCCCAGCGGGTACCCGGATCGATGCCTTCGTCGGGCACGCCCTCGGCTTCGTCATAGATAAAGCCGCAGACCACGCACATCCACTTCTTGTTGGGAGAGCCCTGACTCATCGTTATTGCGCTGCTTGAAAAGGGAACAAGAGGCGCATTCTCGCAACTCGGCCGGCCGTGCGGAAGCGTACGGCGACCATTCGCCACCAGATTCCATGCATCCGAAGCTCAGAAACCCCGGCCTCTACGCCATTACCGACGGCCCCCGCGACGGCCTGCTGGCCGCCGTGGCCCAGGCGCTGGAAGGCGGCGCCCGCCTGGTCCAGTACCGCGACAAGAGTACCGACCCGGCCCGCCGCCATGCCGAAGCCGCCGCGCTGCGGCAGCTCTGCGCCGGCCATGGCGTGCCGCTGATCGTCAATGACGACGTCCGGCTCGCCGCCGCCATCCAGGCCGACGGCGTGCATCTGGGCGAGCACGATCCCGCGCTCGCGGCCGCCCGCGCGGCGCTGGGCGCGCAGGCGATCATCGGCGTGTCCTGCTACGACTCGCTCGAACGCGCGCAGGAGCTGGCCGCGGCCGGCGCCGACTACCTCGCCTTCGGGGCCTTTTTCCCGTCGCCGACCAAGCCGCTGGCCCGCCGCGCCGCGCCGGAACTGCTGCGGCAGAGCGCCGCGCTGGGCCTGCCCCGTGTGGCGATCGGCGGCATCACGCCGGACAATGCCGGCTCCCTGGTGGACGCCGGCGCGGATTATCTGGCGGTGATTTCCGCCCTGTTCGGCGCCGCCGACGTGCGCGCCGCCGCGCAAACCTTCTCCGCCCTGTACACCACTGCTTCCGGAACCCCGCGATGACCAACCACGAACTCTTCCAGCGCGCCAAGCAACTGATGCCGGGCGGCGTGAACTCGCCCGTGCGCGCCTTCAAGTCGGTCGGCGGCGAGCCGTTCTTCACCGCGCGCGCCGATGGCGCCTATCTATGGGACGTGGAAGGCAAGCGCTATATCGACTACGTGGGTTCGTGGGGCCCGATGATCGTCGGCCACAACCATCCGCGCGTGCGCGAAGCGGTGGAGCGGGCGATCAAGGACGGTCTTTCGTTTGGCACGCCCTGCCCCGCCGAAGTCACCATGGCCGAGACCATCACCCGCCTGGTGCCGTCGGTGGAGATGGTGCGCATGGTCAATTCCGGCACCGAAGCCACCATGTCGGCGATCCGCCTGGCCCGCGGCGCCACCGGCCGCAGCAAGATCGTGAAGTTCGAAGGCTGCTACCACGGCCACGGCGACAGCTTCCTGGTGAAGGCCGGCTCCGGCGCGCTCACCTTCGGCGTGCCCACCTCGCCCGGCGTGCCGAAGGCGGCGGCGGACCTCACGCTCACCCTCGCCTATAACGACCTGGCCGCGGCCGAGACGCTGTTCGCCGAGCACGGCAGCGATATCGCCGGCCTGATCATCGAGCCGGTCGCCGGCAACATGAACTGCATCGCGCCGAAGGACGGCTATCTGCAGGGCCTGCGCGATCTATGCACGCGCCACGGCGCGCTGCTGATCTTCGACGAGGTGATGACCGGCTTCCGCGTGGCGCTGGGCGGCGCGCAGGCGCATTACGGCATCACGCCGGACCTGAGCACCTTCGGCAAGATCATCGGCGGCGGCATGCCGGTGGGCGCCTATGGCGGCCGCCGCGAGCTGATGGAACAGATCGCACCGGCCGGCCCGATCTACCAGGCCGGCACGCTCAGCGGCAATCCGGTGGCGATGGCGGCGGGCCTGGCCATGCTGGAGCTAATCCAGGAACCGGGCTTCTACGACCGCCTCGCCGCGCGCACGCGCCTGCTGGCCGATGGCTTCCAGGCGGTGGCCGACGGCGAAGGCGTGCCGTTCAGCACCAACCGCGTGGGCGGCATGTTCGGCCTGTTCTTCACCTCGGAGAAGGTCGAAAGCTACGCCCAGGCCACCGCGGCCGACACTGCCGCGTTCAGCCGCTTCTTCCACGGCATGCTGGAGCGCGGCGTGTATCTGGCGCCGTCGGCGTTCGAAGCCGGCTTCCTGTCCAGCGCGCACAGCGACGAAGACATCGCCGCGACGCTGGAAGCGGCCCGCCAGACCCTGCGCGCCACTCGCGCCTGAAACGAAACCGGCGCCGCGTTCGCACGCGGCGCCGGATACCCGTACGAAGTGGATCAGCGCTTGCCGACGAAATCGGTCAGCGCCGCGCGCAGGCGCGACAGGCCTTCGGCCAGATCCGCATCGGTGATGTTCAGCGGCGGCACGAAGCGCAGCACATCGGGGCCGGCCTGCAGCACCAGCAAGCCGTGCGCCGCGGCGTGATCGAGCACTTCGCCTGCGCGCCCCTTGTACGGCTCCGCCAGCACCGCGCCGATCATCAGGCCGCGGCCGCGCACGCCCTCGAACAGGTGCAGTTCCGCATCGATCGCCGCCAGCCCGTCGCGCAGCGCCTGCGCCTGCCGCGCGACATTCGCCATCAGCTCCGGGGAACCCAGCTTGCGCAGCGCCACCCGCGCCACCGCCGCGGCCATCGGGTTGCCGCCGAAGGTGGTGCCATGCGCGCCGTACTGCATCACTTCGGCCACCCTGGGGCCGGCCAGCATGGCCCCGACCGGGAAACCGCAACCCAGCGCCTTGGCCAGGGTGACGATGTCCGGCGTCACACCGTCCTGCGCATGCGCGAACAGCGTGCCGGTGCGGCCCATGCCGCACTGGATCTCGTCCAGCACCAGCAGCGCCTCGTGCGCGTCGCACAGTTCGCGCGCGCGGCGGATAAAGGCCGGCGACGCGGGCACCACGCCGCCTTCGCCCTGCACCGGCTCCAGCATCACCGCGGCTACGTCGCCCTGGGCGAACGCCGCTTCCAGGCCGGCGACGTCGTTGAAATCGAGATAGCGGAAGCCGCCCGGCAGCGGCTCGTACTGTTCCTGGTACTTCGGCTGCGCGGTGGCGGTCACCGCAGCCAGGGTGCGGCCGTGGAAGGAACCGCGGAAGGTCAGGATCACGCGCTGTTCCGGCGCGCGGCCCTTGGAGGCGGCCCACTTGCGCACCAGCTTGATCGCGGCCTCGTTCGCCTCGGTGCCGGAATTGCACAGGAACACGCGCTCGGCGAAGCCCGACGCCTGCACCAGCTCCTCGGCCAGGCGCAGCGGCGGCTCGGTGTAGAACACGTTGCTGCTGTGCCAGAGCTTGTGCGCCTGGGTCACCAGCGCGTCGAGCAGGTCCGGGTCCTGGTGGCCCAGCGCGTTCACCGCGATGCCGGCGCCGAGGTCCACGTAGTCGCGCCCTTCGGTATCCCACACGCGCGCGCCTTTGCCGTGATCCAGTACGACCTCGCGGGGTCGGTACACCGGCAGCCAGTAGCGCTTGCCGAGTTCGATCAGGGACGACGAGGAATCCTGCGCGTGCATGTAAAGGGCTCCGGGCATTGCCATGCGGCAACACCGCTGAATGGTTGAGTGGGGAAAACGCCTGCTTGGGAGCGGGGCGTCCCGCATCGTAGAACCAGCGCCCGCGCATTTCCACGCGCCATGCGCGGGCGTTGTCCGCCCGGGCGTTACAGCGGCACGCCGGTGTTACATCTCTTCACGGAGGTTCCGCGCCTTGCGGGGGGCCATCGCGCTGCGCCGCGCCCAGCCATCGGTGCAACACCGCTGTTACAGCAGCCCTGGAGGCGTTTTCGCAAGCCGTTGAAATTGTTCGGCACTGCTCGTGCCGGGAGGCTGGCACGCCACTTGCCCTATGAATCAGCGACCCAGTTCAAAGCCATCCCCTCCGATGGCGACGCGGGCGGTAACCCGGCGATCCCTGTGGCCGGGCACCAACGGAGGCCCCCGGCTGACCCCTGTAGGCCGGGGGCCCTCCGTCTCTTCCTTGCCCGCATTCCGGACCTGGACGTAGGTTGGGGTGAGCCAAAGGCGAACCCCAACAGTGCGAGACGTCAGGATGCGGCCATGTTGGGGTTCGCTGCGCTCACCCCAACCTACGGCGCTGCGCCGGAATGACGAACTGCGATCAGCGCAGCTGTTCCAGCGCCAGCCCATGCTTCTTGCACAGGCGATAGATGGTGACGCGCGAGACCTTCAGCCGCCGCGCGCACTCGCTCACGTTGAAATGGCATTCGCGCAGGCAGCTGATCACCGCCTCGCGCTCCGCGGCCACGCGCGCGCTGCCCAGCGTGGCGCGGCCCGAGGGCATCTGCGACACATGGGCCAGGTCCAGGTCTTCCGGCGTGATCAGCGCATCCTCCGCCACCACCGCCGCGCGCTGCACGCGGTTGAGCAGCTCGCGCACATTGCCGGGCCAGCCGAAATGGCGCATCGCCTGGCGCGCGGCGCTGCTGAAGGTGCGCGCGTGGCTGCCGTGGTGTTCGCGGAACGCGTCGAGGAAATGCTGGGCCAGCAGCACCACGTCGTCCTCGCGCTCGCGCAGCGCCGGCATATGCAGGCGCAGCACGTTGAGGCGGTAGTACAGGTCTTCGCGGAAGCGGCCCTGTTCCACCGCGCGCTCCAGGTCCACGTGCGTGGCCGCCAGCACGCGCACGTCCAGGGTGATCGATTGGCTGCTGCCCACGCGCTCCAGCGTGCCTTCCTGCAGAAAGCGCAGCAGGCTGGTCTGCGCGTCGGCCGGCAGGTCGCCCACCTCGTCGAGAAAGACCGTGCCGCCGGCCGCGGTCTCGAAATGGCCCAGGCGCCGCGCATTGGCGCCGGTGAAGGCGCCGCGCTCGTGGCCGAACAGTTCGGACTGCACCAGGTTCGGCGGCAGCGCGCCGCAGTTGATCGCCGCGAACGGGCGCCCGGCGCGCCGCGACAGGCTGTGCAGCGCGCGCGCCGCCACTTCCTTGCCGGTGCCGGTTTCGCCGGTGATCAGCACCGGCAGGTCCACCGGCGCGTACTTGCGCACGCTGGCGATCACCGCGCGGGTGGCCTTGCTGTGTCCGGTGATGCCCAAGTCGTCCGGCTCCGCCGCGACGATGTCGCCGCCGAGATAACCCAGGGAATCGAGCAGGCGGTCGACGTCGACCGGTGCGGTGAAGACATCGACGCAGGTGTCGATCATGCCGCCCAGGGCCGGCTCGCCGGCCGGCATCTCCGCCGGCATCAGCGCCAGCCAGGGCAGGCCCGGGTGGGCGTCCATCACCAGTGCCATCGCGGTCATGCTCGCGGCCTCGGCTTCGCGCAGATCCGCCACCGCCACCACGGTATTGCCGCCGCGCGTGCCGATGCCGCCCACGGCGGAAGCGTCGGCGACGCGGACATACCAGCCGGCCCGGTTAAGACGCATGCGCTCGGTGGCGCTGGGCTGGCCGAACCACACGACGCAGCGCTTGGCGTCTGCCTTGCTCACAGCCATGGGCCTTTCCCCCGTCGCCGGTCTCGGACGTGGCGCGGTCTCCCAGCCGCACCCTGCGGTCACGTTCCGCAGTCCCTTCCCCCGGGGTTGCTACAGAAGTGTGATATGCCTCACACGTTATAGGTTCACGGGTGTCATGGGCACCGGCCGAATGGACGGCGCAGGGTCAGCCAGATGGGGGAGCGGGCGCCCGGCGCGCCCGCTGAACGGCACTCACCAGACGCCGGTATTGGCCATCGAGGCCCACGGTTCCTGCGGCGGCAGATGGCCGCCGCGCTGCAGCAGCTCGATCGAGATCAGGTCCGGCGAGCGCACGAAGGCCATGTGGCCGTCGCGCGGCGGGCGGTTGATGGTGTAGCCCAGGTCCTGCAGGTGCTGGCAGGTGCGGTAGATGTCGTCGACCTCGAAGGCGAGGTGGCCGAAATTGCGCGCGCTGCCGTAATCCTCGTCGGAGCCCCAGTTGTAGGTGAGCTCCACCTCGGCTTCCGGCGAGGCCGGCGCGGCGAGGTAGATCAGGGTGAACTTGCCGGCGGCGCTTTCCATCCGCCGCGTTTCCTTCAGCCCCAGCCCTTCGCAGAAGAAACGCAGGCTGGCGTCGACGTCGCGCACGCGGACCATGCTGTGCAGGTACTTCATGGGTTGTCCTCTTCAATCCAGAAACAGATCGGGCAGCAGCGGCTTCGACGGATCGACGGCGTACGGGGCGAAGTCGGTGACGCCCGCCTCGCGCAGCACCTCCTCGTCGATCAGGAACTGCCCATGGAACCCCTGGGCCGGCCGCACCAGTACCGCATGCGCGGCGTCGGCGACGATCTCCGGCTTGCGGCAGCGGGGCACGTCGACGCCGGGAATCATGTTCAGCGCATCGGTGGCCACGATGGTGCGCGGCCACAGCGCATTCACCGCCACGCCCCGCGGGCCGAATTCGCCGGCCAGGCCCAGGGTGACGAAGCTCATGCCCATCTTGGCCAGCGTGTAGCCGGTATGCGGCGCCCACCATTTGGGATCGAGCGAAGGCGGCGGCGCCAGCGTGAGGATGTGCGGGTTGGCGGACTTCAGCAGATGCGGCAGGCAGGCCTGTGCGCACAGGAACGAACCGCGCGCATTCACCTGCTGCATCAGGTCGAAGCGCTTCATTGGCGTGTCGAGCGCGCCGGCCAGCCAGATCGCGCTGGCGTTGTTGACCAGGATGTCGATGCCGCCGAAGGCTTCGACGGTGGCGGCGACCGCCGCTTTCACTTCGTCCTCTTCGCGGATGTCGCACTTGATCGCCAGGCCCTTGCCGCCGGCGGCGTCCACTTCCGCCGCGGCGGTGTGGATGGTGCCGGGCAGTTTCGGATTCGGCACGCTGCTCTTGGCCGCGATGGCGACGTTGGCGCCGTCGCGCGCGGCGCGCAGCGCGATCGCCAGGCCGATGCCGCGCGAGGCGCCGGTGATGAACAAGGTCTTGCCCTGGAGACTCGCCATGGCCTTGCTTCCCGCTGGAAAACGCCAAGTGTAGGAGCGGCCAGGGCATGCGCAAAGCGCATGGAGGATCGGGCAAGTTTTAAACGTTCACGCCGTCTTTCGATCAGGCTTTCTGGAAGCGCGGCAGGATGTGCTGCAGCTCGGCCAGGCGGCGCACCGGGTCGGTCAGTTCCAGCAGGCGCTGGTGTTCTTCCAGTTCCAGCGGCAGCAGTTCGGCCAGGCGGAAGCCGAGCCAGCTGGCATCGTCGTAATCGGCCGTGGTGGCGTGGCGCCATTGCGGCGCCATGTGCTCGAGCAGGCGGCCCAGGATGGTCTGCAGCAGGGCGAACTCGACCGGCACGGTGTCGCTGCGCTCGGCGGGCCAGTGCTCCACCTGGCCGGTGACCAGGCCGTCGGAGCGCACGCGCGTGCGCGCCACGCGGAAACGTTCCTCGCCCTGCGCGACGATGCCGAGCAGGCCGTCGTCGCCATGGCTGAAGTCGATGATGCGCGCCAGCGTGCCGACCGCGGCCGGCATGGCCGGCTCGCCCACTTCCTGGCCCTTGAGGATCAGGCACACGCCGAAACCGGTGCCGCGGCGCGAGCAGTCGCGCACCATGTCCAGGTAGCGCCGCTCGAACACGCGCAATGACAGATGCCCGCCGGGATACAGCACGGTCGAGAGCGGAAACAGCGGCAGTTCGTCGGGCAGCGGCATGGCCATGGGGTGGCAGTGTAGCCAGTCGGCATCACTGGACGGCGACCGGCCCGGCACCGCACAGTGTTCCGACCCCATCGTGCCGTTTCCCCGCAGGAGCCCCGCCGGATGTCCGCCGCCGAACTGCCGCTCACCCTGCTCGACCCTGTCGCCCTGCCCGCCGCGCCCGTGTTGCAGGTGCGGGGCCTGGTCAAAGCCTTCGACAAGCGCGAAGTGCTGCGTGGCGTGGACTGGACGGTGCCGGCCGGGCGCGTGATCGGCCTGCTCGGCCGCAACGGCGCCGGCAAGACCACCTTGCTGCGCTGCCTGCTCGGGCTGTCGCCGATCGACGGCGGCGAAGTGCAGCTGCTCGGCGCGCCGATGATCGAACCGGGCGGCGAGCGCATGCATCGCATCGGCTTCGTGCCGCAGACCTTCGATCTGTTTCCGTGGATGAAGGTGCGCGCGTATCTGGATTTCACCGCCGCGTTCTACGCGCGCTGGGACCACGCGCTGGCCGCGCGCCTGCTGGAAAGCTGGGAGCTGGATCCGAAGCAGAAGATCGGCCAGCTCTCGCAGGGCCAGCGGCAGAAGCTGGCGATCGTGCGCGCGATCGCGCCGCAGCCGGACCTGCTGGTGCTGGACGAACCCGTCGCCAGCCTCGACCCGCAGGCGCGCCGCGCCTTCATGACGGAACTGCTGGAGCTGATGCGCCACCCGGGCAAGACGGTGATCTTCTCCACCCACATCACCGCGGACCTGGAACGCGCCGGCGCCGATATCGCGCTGCTGCGCGATGGCCGCATCCAGTTCACCCGTCCGCTGGCGGAACTGCGCGAGCGCTTCGTGCGCGCGGTGCTGACGCGGGCGGAAGGCTGGCCGCAGACACCGACCGTGGCAGGACTGTTGAAAGCCCATGCATCCGGCGCGGAATTGCAGATGCTGCTCGAAGACGCCGACCCATCCGCGCTGCGCGCGCTGGCCGAGGACAGCGGCGCGGCGCTGCGCACCGAAACGCCGTCGCTCGAAGACCTGTTCGTGGAACTCGCATGAAAGCGGTCTGGCAACTGTGGCTGCAGTTGTGGAAGCGCATGCCGGTGCTGGCCGTGCTGTCGATGCTGATGTGCCTGACCGGCCTGGTGCTGGCGCTGATCGCGATGCTGGATGCGCGCGTGGCCTACCTGGGCATGGGCTTCGTCGCCTTCGCCTCGTGGTTCTGGCATATCGGCCTGGGCCAGGTGCTGCGCGGCGTGTGCCGGCCGGAAAGTTTCCTGTTGCCGGGCTTCCGCTCGCGGCTGGCCTGGCTGGGCGTGGCCGGCGTGGTGCAGTGGGTGCTGCTGCCGGGCGCGCTGCTGGTGCTGGCGGGGCCGCCGCATGGCGCGCTGATCATCGCCGGCCTGTTCGTGGTCGCGTCGCTGGGCCTGGCGCTGGGTTGCGGGCGCCGCGTGAGCCTGGCGATCTGGGCAGTGTTTATCGCGGCCGGCTGGATGCCGCGGCTGGCCGCGCAGGTGACGACGGTTGCGCTGGCTTCGCCGTGGACCGCGCCCTTGCTGTTCCTGTGCGCGGCCTTGCTGATCCGCTACGCGCTGGCGCCGCTGCTGCGCATCCAGGATGTCGAAACGCCCACCTCGCCGCTGGAGAACGCCAGCATCGGCCGCAACAGCCAGTCCGCGCTCGACGACACGCCTTCGCGGCGCGGTGCGTGGAATCGCTGGCTGGGCGAATTGTTCGACCGCGCCGCGCAGCGCGCGCTGGAGCGCAGCCTGCAGACCTATCGCCAGCGGCCCAGCGCCGCGGGCCGCCTCGCCCTGGTGCGGCGCCTGCTGCTGCCGCACGACAACCCGCAGGCGATCGCGCTGCGCCTGGTGCTGGTCGCCGGCATGGTGGCGATCTATTTCCTGGCGGTGATGCATCGCCAGCATTTCGATGCGGCGGTGATCGGCGCCTACGCCGTGCTGCTCACCATGGCGCGCTTCCCGCAGCTGGGCCGCGGCATGCTGCGCATGCGGCCGAACCTGGCCGACCTGTATCTGACCCTGGCGCCGGCCACGCGCGGCGAATACCAGAAGATCATGGTCGACGCGCTGATACTGCTGGTGCCGGTAAGCGTGCTGACCGCGCTGGCGTACACGCTGCTGGGCAGCGTGCTGGCGCATGCGGCGGAGCCGCTGCGGATGCTGCTGACCGCGGCCATCGTCGCCACTTCCGCCAGCCTGGTGGCGCTGGCGGTGCATCTGATCGGACCGGAAGGCAGTTTCGGGCGCGGCGCGATCAACCTGGTGCTGATCTTCGGCGCGATGGCCACCTACTGGGGCGGCTACTGGCTGCTCGGCGCGCTGGGCCTGGCCTGGGGCGCGCTGGCGCTGGGCACGGTGACGATCAGTTTCGGCGGTGGCGTGTGGTACGCCGCGCAGCGCGAATACCAGCGGCGGGCGCCGCGCTTCGACGCGCCGCTGGGCTGACGCACCGCAGGTTGAGGCTTTAGCCGCGCAGCGCTTCGACGAAGCGGCGCGGCGCGTTTTCAAAACCGCCGTTGGACATGAACACCACGTGGTCGCCGTCGCGCGCCTGCGCGCGCAGCGAGGACACCAGCGCATCCACCGACGGCACCGTGGCGCCGCGGCCTTGCAGCGCGTCGGTGACGCGCTTGGCATCCCACGGCAGCTCGGGGCGATGCAGGAACACCACGCCGTCCGCATCGGCCAGCGACGGCGCCAGCCCTTCGGCATGCGCGCCCAGGCGCATCGAATTCGAACGCGGCTCCAGCGCCACCAGGATGCGCGCCTGGCCCACCTTGGCACGCAGGCCGGCCAGGGTGGTGGCGATGGCGGTGGGGTGGTGGGCGAAGTCGTCGTACACGCGCACACCGGCTACTTCGCCGACCAGTTCCATGCGGCGCTTGACGCTTTCGAAGGTGGCGAAGGCCGGCAGCAGTGCGCGCGGATCGGCGCCGGCCGCGGTGGCGGCGGCGAGTGCGGCCAGCGCATTCATCACGCTGTGGTTGCCGAGCAGCGGCCAGCGCACTTCGCCCAGCAGCTCGCCGTTGCGGTGCACGGCAAAGGCCGAGCCGTCCGCTTGGAGCAACTGCGCCTGCCAGTCACCCTGGCCGATACCGAAGGTTTCCACCGGCGTCCAGCAACCCATGGCCAGCACTTCGGCGAGACGCTCGTCGTGCGCGTTGACGATCAGGCGGCCGTTGCCGGGCACCGTGCGCACCAGATGATGGAACTGGCGCTGGATCGCGGCGACGTCGGGGAAGATGTCGGCGTGGTCGTACTCGAGGTTGTTGAGGATGGCGATGCGCGGGCGGTAGTGCACGAACTTGGAGCGCTTGTCGAAGAACGCGCTGTCGTATTCGTCCGCCTCGAGCACGAACGGCTTGCCGCTGCCGAGCCGCGCGGAGATACCGAAATTGCCCGGCACGCCGCCGACCAGGAAGCCCGGCGCCAGCCCCGCGCTTTCCAGCAGGTGCGCCAGCAGGCTGGTGGTGGTGGTCTTGCCGTGGGTGCCGGCGACGGCCAGCACTTCGCGCCCGGCCAGCAGCGTTTCGCCCAGCCACTGCGGGCCGGAGACATAGCGCAGCTGCTGGTCGAGCATGTACTCGATGGCGGGGTTGCCGCGCGTCATCGCATTGCCCACCACGATCAGATCGGGCTTTTCGCGCCCCTGCAGATGCTCGGCGGTGTAGCCCTGCATCAAGGTGATGCCGAGCGCCTGCAGCTGGTCGCTCATCGGCGGGTAGACGTTGGCGTCGGAACCTTCGACCGGCAGGCCGAGTTCGCGCGCCAGCGCGGCGACGCCGCCCATGAAGGTGCCGCAGATGCCGAGGATGTGCAGACGCATGGAGAACCTGTCGAACGCGTGGCGCGGCGCGTGGCCGTCACGAAAAGAGAGATGCCGGATGAAGAACGGGCCGCGCGTGGCGGCCCGTGTCCGGATCAGCCGTTGGCGGCTGCCGATTCCTGCGCGAGCGCGCGCTTGACGCGTGCGGTGACTTCGTCGAGTTCGCCCACGCCGTCGACCACCTGCAGCTGGCCGCGCTTGGCGAAGAAATCCGCCACCGGCGCGGTCTGCTCGGCATAGACCTTCAGGCGGTCGCGCACCACGGCCGGATCGTCGTCCTTGCGGTGCTCGGCTTTGAAGCGGATCTCGACGCGGCCGATGATGGCTTCGTCCGGCACGTCCAGCTTCACCACCGCGTCCAGCGGCTGGCCGATCTTGGCCAGCAGGTGGCCGAGCGCTTCGGCCTGGGCGACGTTGCGCGGATAGCCGTCGAGGATGAAACCGTTCTTGACGTCGTCCTGCGACAGGCGTTCTTCCAGCATGGCCAGCAGGATGTCGTCGGACACCAGCTTGCCCGCATCCATCACCGCCTTGGCTTTCAGGCCGGTGGGCGTGCCCGCGGCCACGGCCGCGCGCAGCATGTCGCCGGTGGAAATGTGCGGCACGCCGAGTTCAGCCTTGAGGCGCGCAGCCTGGGTACCTTTGCCCGAGCCGGGCGGGCCAAGAAGGACGAGTCGCATAATGCTCCGAGGTTCCGTGTCGCCGCGGCACGCTGCCGCTGGCCGCAGGAAAAGAAAATTGACAGTCACGTTAACGTCTGTGGGGGGTGCCGTCAAACGAGATGGCGCGCTCATTTGCGCCAAGTCACTGTTGCAAAAGCGTTCTCCCCACCGCGTACGATTGCCGCACTGCAACGATCATCCTAGGAGATAGCCCATGAAGCGTTCGTCTCGATCCTCTGCCGGCCGCCTTTTGTATGCCCAGTCCGGCGGCGTGACCGCGGTGATCAATGCCACCGCCGCCGGCGTGATCGAGGCTGCCCGGGCCAAGGGCGTGCAGGTGTACGCCGCGCGCAACGGCATCCTGGGCGCGCTGCGCGAGGAACTGATCGACACGTCGAAGGAAACCGCGGCCGCCATCGCGGCCCTGCGCCACACGCCGGGCGGCGCGTTCGGCTCCTGCCGCTACAAGCTCAAGTCGCTGGAGGCGAACCGCGCCGAGTACGAGCGCCTGATCGAAGTGCTGCGCGCGCACGACATCCGCTGGTTCCTCTATAACGGCGGCAACGATTCGGCCGACACCGCGCTGAAGATCTCGCAGCTGGGCAAGGCGATGGGCTACGACATCCGCTGCATCGGCGTGCCCAAGACGGTGGACAACGACCTGGCGGTGACCGACTGCTGCCCCGGCTTCGGCTCGGTGGCGAAGTACACCGCCGTCTCCACGCTGGAGGCGAGCCTGGACGTGGCTTCGATGGCGGACACTTCGACCAAGGTGTTCATCCTGGAAGTGATGGGGCGCCATGCGGGCTGGATCGCCGCGGCCGCGGGCCTGGCCGGCGACAGTGCGGATGCGCCGCCGCATCTGATCCTGTTTCCCGAGCGGGTATTCGACGAAGCCGCGTTCCTGGCCAAGGTGAAAGCGACGGTCGAGCGCGTGGGCTGGTGCACGGTGGTGGCTTCGGAAGGCATCCGCAATGCGGAAGGCCAGTTCCTTGCCGAAGCGGGCGGGCGCGATGCCTTCGGCCATGCGCAGCTGGGCGGCGTGGCGCCGGTGCTGGCGGCGCTGGTGAAGGAGAAGCTCGGCTACAAGTACCACTGGGCGTTGCCGGATTATCTGCAGCGCTCCGCCCGCCATCTCGCTTCGAAGACCGATGCCGACCAGGCCTACGCGGTGGGCAAGGCGGCGGTGGAGTACGCGCTGGCCGGCCAGAATGCGGTGATGCCGGTGATCGTGCGCACCGCGGATGCGCCGTATCGCTGGAAGATCGAATCCGCGCCGCTTTCGAAGATCGCCAACCGCGAGAAGAAGATGCCGGCTTCTTTCCTTACGCGCGACGGCTTCGGCATTACGGCCGCGGCGCGGCGCTACCTCGCCCCGCTGATCCAGGGCGAGGCGCCGCTTCCGTATGGCAAGGATGGGTTGCCGAAGTACGTGCAGCTGAAGAACCTGGCGGTGGCCAGGCAGTTGCCCGCGTTCAAGCAATGACCGCGTGCTGGCCGGCGTGCTGCGCGCGCTCGGCCAGCAGGGTGTCGACCAGTTCGTCCACGGCCGCCTCGGCTGCGCTCAGCGAGGCCGCCAGGCGGTCGCCGCCGAATTCGTCGTATTCGACGGCAACGCTGCGCACGTCGGTGATGCCGATATAGCCGAAGGCCGTGCACACGGCGGGTTCGACGTGATTCATGGCTTCGATGCGGCCGCCCGGGCCGTAGCCGTAGTCGCCGCGCGAACCCAGCAGCACCAGGGTGCGGGGGCGTTCGTCCAGCAATGGCCAATAGGGTTCGCCGGCGCGCGCGCGGTCGAAGCCGAAGCTGCGGCCGACGCGCACGATGTTGTCGATATAGGCCTTGAAGCCGCTGGGCACGCCGAAGTTGTACATCGGCACGCCGGCGACGATCAGGTCGGCGCCGATCAGTTCGTCGACCAGCGCGTCGCTTTCGGCGAGGCGCTGCTGCATCCATGGGGCGCGCTTGGCCTCCGGGGTGAAGGCGGCATGGATCCAGGCGCCGTCGACCGGGGCGGGCGGGGATTGGCCGATATCGCGGTAGAGCACCGGGTCCGACGCGCGGGCGGCGTGCCAGCGGGCGGCGAAGCGGGCGCTGAGGCGGCGGGTATGGGAACCGTAGGCGTGGAGGTCGGAACGGCCGACACGGGCGCTGGCGTCGAGATGCAGCAGGGTGGTCATAAGGTTTCCTATGCATGAACTCCATTCACGGAATGGAGAATGAGGCGCATGCTAGGGAGCCTTACTTACGCTGAAAAACGATGGTTTCTCACCCGATGGATGAGCTGAATTCATCTTTGGCGCGCCGCCTGCCGCCCCTGGGCGCGCTGAAGGCATTCGAGGCAGCCGCGCGCCACCAGAGTTTCCGGATGGCGGCGGAAGAGCTTTCCGTTACCGCCACGGCGGTGAGCCATCAGATCCGCCAGCTCGAACGCCTGCTCGGCGTGGCGCTGTTCGAACGGCAGGTGCGCAAGGTGACGCTCACGGCGGAAGGCCGGCTGTTGTTTCCGGCCTTGCGCGAGAGCTTCGACCTGATAGCGGCAGCGGTGGCGCCGCTGCTGCGGCCCAGGCGGCGGCGGATGCTTACGGTTTCCGCCACGCCGGCTTTTGTTGCGCGGCTGCTGGTACCGCGCTTGGCGGCGTTCCAGGCCAGCCATCCGGAGCTGGACCTGCGCCTGCATGCGTCGACGCAGCCGGTGGATTTCGCCGCGCAGCAGATCGATGCGGCGATCCGCTACGGCAAGGGTCCTTATCGGGACCTGCGCAACGAACCGCTGCTGCATACGCAGTTCGCGCCGATGTGCAGCCCTGCACTGAAGCTGCGCACGCCGAAGGATCTCGCGCGCCATCCGCTGCTGCATTTCCAATGGCAGCCGAGTTTTCGGGAACCGCCGGACTGGGCGGCGTGGCAGCGGGCGGCGGGGTTGCGCACGCTCGATGTTGCGCGCGGCGTTACGTTCAGTGACGAGACTCATGCGATCGATGCGGCGATCGCCGGCCAGGGCGTGGCGCTGCTGAACACCGCGCTGGTGGCCGACGAACTGGCGCGCGGCACGTTGGTGCAGCCGTTCGGGCCGGCGCTGGATGGGATGGATTACCAGCTGGTGTATCCGCCGGCCGCGGAAAGCGACCCGGCGCTCGCGGCGCTGCGCGAGTGGCTACTCCATTTGAGTTGAGCCCCTTCTTCAACTCAAATGGAGTTGAGTGCTTCCATTCCGCTTAATCACATCAAATTGAATTGAACGGGTTCTTCAAATCAATTTGATTTGAAGTGTCCGCACGCTACGGAAAGAAACGCGTGAGGCTGGCGCGGTACGCCAGATAGTCCTGGATATCGTTATGCCCCGCCTCCGGCACCACCTGCAGCAGCGGCGGCGTGGCAAAGCTGGCCGCCAGCGCGGCAGTGCGCTCGGCCGGCATCAGCTGATCCTCGCCGGCGCGCACGATCAGCACCGGGCAACGCACCTGCGGCGCATAACGCCAGGAATCGAAGCGATCGCGTGCCAGCCAGTCGACCGGAAACCACGGATAGAAGCCCTGCGCCACACGCACCAGGCTGTCGAACGGCGTCACCAGCGCCAGCCGCTCAACGGGCCGCCGCGCCGCCAGCTGCACCGCAACGCCACTGCCCAGGCTGCGCCCCAGCACGGCCACCGAAGCGTGGTCCTTCGCCACCCGGTCGAACCAGGCAAGCGCATCGGCCACGAGCGCCTGCTCCGTGGGCTCGCCCTCGCTGGCCGCATAGCCGCGATAGGGCAGCAGATAAACGGTGCGCTCAGGAAACCACCGCGCCAGCTCCTCGCGCGCATCCTCGACCCGCTCGCCATTACCGCCGAAATACAGCAGGGCACGCGGCTTGCCGGGATTGACCACCCAGCCGCGCAAGGTCACGCCCTGGTTGACCAGCACCAGGTCCGGCGCATGCGCCACGCGCCAGCTGAACTCGGGGTGGTAGATCATGCCGCGCTGGTTGAAGTACAGCGCGGCCGCGAAAGCGATGTAGAGCAATCCAGCCAATACGGCCATCACGCCGATAACGCGCAGGAACACTCAGCGATCCCTGCCCGCCGGCTGCTTCTCGTCGACCGTCTCGATACGCGTCACCCTGCCCGCCTTCAATGTGATGCGGATGGTCCGCTCCATGGCGCGCGACGATACCGCATCCGGCAGCACCAGCTCGCCGCTGTACCACTCGGCGAACACCGGCTTGCCCGGCGCCACGCCGAACAGTTCCGGCAGCGTGGCGCGATGGCATTCGCCGGCATACACGGCCGCGTCGATGCAAAGCCAGGTATCGATGTCCACCAGGTAGAGGCGGTCGTCTTCCAGGCGCCAGCGGCCGGTATAGCCGCGCTCGTCGTCGGTGGCGCTGCGCAACGGCGCCGGCATGAAGCGCGGCCGCTCGCGGCCGGCGTAGTGCTGGGCCAGCGGATCGCCCAGCACGTCGTAGGTGCGGCCGTGCCATTCCAGGCGTTCCGGCGGGGAAAACGCCTGTGCCGCCCACGGCAGCAGCAGGCAGGACAGCGCGAGCCGCCCCGGCCACCTGTGCGCAAAGCTTTTCACTGGCCGCTTCATGGGGCGCAGCTTGCCACAAGGTCTTGCGAGCGCCTGTACGCCTTTCGGCAAGGGCGCGCGAGCCGCGTCACGCTTCCGCATCGGCCATTTCGCCAGCGACATGGAACAAGCCGACCGGCCGGCGCAGGTTGTCCATCCGCTCCCGCGGGGCCGTGCCGGCTCCCTTCACCAGGAGCGTGTTCCGGCGGATCGTCTCGATCACATGGCGCACGGCAACGCCGATCTCACCGATGCGGTCGGACTGCCGCGACTGTTCGCGCTGATTCCCGTCACCGTGCGACACCTGCACGGCGCCTTCCACGATGCGCTGCAGTGCCTGCGGCCAGGGCCATGCCCCATGCCCCCATGTCCCATGCCGGCTTCAACCATGCCGCGGCTGTCCTCGATCCGGTGGCGGAAGTCGCGTGCCGCCTCGGTGCGGCGCCGGGCCAGCCGGCGCACTCGCCGGCGACCACGGCAGCGGCCGTCCCGCTGCCGCAGCTCAGAAGAAATCTTATTTCAAATCAATCATTTCAATTCGATAGAACAACGGTGTCATGGCGGTGACACGGCTGACCGCCAGATGAAGATCCTGTGACGAATAAGCCCCGGCGTTCAGACGCAGCTTTCTACGATCTTTCCTAACGACGGCAGTCCGTCGGGAGGAGCGCATATGAAGACGCCAAGCAAACAGTTCTTCGGCAAACAGTTCCTCGGCAGCCTGTTCCTCGCCGCCGGCCTGCTGCTCGGCAGCGGCGCCGCGCTGGCCGACAACGACCATGGCCGCGGGCACGACCGCGGCGACCGCCATGGCCACTACGACCGCGACCGCGGCCATGGCAACTGGGAACGCAGGGACGGTCATCGGGATTGGAGCCGCCGCGACTGGGACCGCCACGACCATTGGCGCGGCCCCGACCGCGGCTGGCACGACGACCGCCGCTACTACCACGGCGGCTACTACCGCCCGCACCATCGCTGGGCGCGCGGTGAGCGCTATTACGGCCCGGTCTACGTGGTAAACGACTACCGCTACTACCGCCTGCGCCCGCCGCCGTACGGCTATCACTGGGTGCGCGACGATGGCGGCTATCTGCTGGTCGCCATCGGTACCGGCATCATCCTGGACATGGTGCTCAACTAGGCGGCACGCGCGGCCAGGGAAGGAATTTGGTGAAGGCGGTGTCTACGGACACCGCCTTTTTCTTGCGCCGATGCAATCGCCATGGCCTGCGCGTTGCGTCGCACAACAAAAGCCTCGCCGACCTCTGCCTATACTCGCCGGACCCGCCCGCAAAGGGCGGTCACTACAACCGGGATGGGGAGGCTTCGATGCTGCAGCAGTATGGCTTGTGGATCGTGCTTGCATGTGCGGTCGTGGCAGTTCTGTATGGCGCGCTCTCGGTGCGCTGGATCTTGGCGAAATCACCGGGCAACGAGCGCATGCAGGAGATCGCCGCGGCGATCCAGCAAGGTGCGCGGGCCTACCTCAACCGGCAGTACGCCACCATCGGCGCCGTCGGCGTGGTGCTCTTCATCGTCATCGGCCTGGCCCTGGACTGGGGCACGGGCATCGGCTTCGCCATCGGCGCGGTGC
This sequence comes from Dyella marensis, assembly GCF_049532885.1. Lineage (NCBI taxonomy): Bacteria > Pseudomonadati > Pseudomonadota > Gammaproteobacteria > Lysobacterales > Rhodanobacteraceae > Dyella > Dyella marensis. Next base: position 388,024 of record NZ_CP064029.1, on the reverse strand, counting down.
TGTCGGGCGCCACCGGCTATATCGGCATGAATGTCTCGGTGCGCGCGAACGTGCGCACGGCCGAGGCGGCGCGCGGCGGCTTGGCCGCGGCGCTCAACGTCGCGTTCCGCGGCGGCGCGATCACCGGCATGCTGGTGGTCGGCCTGGCGCTGCTGGGCGTGGCGGCGTACTACGCGGTGCTGCGCCACCTGGGCTACGAGGGCATGCGCGCCCTGCACGCCCTGGTCGGCCTGGCCTTCGGCTCTTCGCTGATCTCGATCTTCGCGCGCCTGGGCGGCGGCATCTTCACCAAGGGCGCGGACGTCGGCGCCGACCTGGTCGGCAAGGTCGAGGCGGGCATTCCCGAGGACGACCCGCGCAACCCGGCGGTGATCGCCGACAACGTGGGCGACAACGTCGGCGACTGCGCCGGCATGGCGGCCGACCTGTTCGAGACCTACGCGGTGACCCTGATCGCCACCATGCTGCTGGGCGGCGTGATGGCCGAGCAGGCCGGCGCCAACGGCGTGCTGTTCCCGCTGCTGCTGGGCGGTGCCTCGATCATCGCCTCGGTAATCGGCACCTTCTTCGTGCGCTCGCGGCCGGGCGGCAAGATCATGAATGCGCTGTACGCCGGCGTGGCGGTGTCCGCCGTGCTGGCGGCGATCGCGTTCTGGCCGATCACCAGCCAGCTGATGTCCGAATCCGCCTACGGCGTGGGCAAGCTCTACGGCTGCGCGCTGATCGGCCTGGCCCTCACCGGCGCCATGGTGGTGATCACCGAGTACTACACCGCCACCGAATACGGCCCCGTGCGCCACGTGGCTCAGGCGTCCACCACCGGCCATGCCACCAACATCATCGCGGGCATCGGCGTGTCGATGAAGTCCACCGCGCTGCCGGTGCTGGCGGTGTGCGCGGCGATCTGGGGCGCGTTCGCGCTGGCCGGCCTGTACGGCATCGCCATCGCGGCCACGGCCATGCTGAGCATGACCGGCATGGTGGTGGCGCTGGACGCCTACGGCCCGATCACCGACAACGCCGGCGGCATCGCCGAGATGGCCGAACTGCCGCCGGAAGTGCGCGGCGTCACCGACCCGCTCGACGCCGTCGGCAATACCACCAAGGCGGTGACCAAGGGCTACGCCATCGGCTCGGCCGGCCTGGCCGCGCTGGTGCTGTTCGCCGACTACACGCACAACCTCAGCCAGCACCTGGGCGTGAGCGACTTCCGCTTCGACCTCTCCAACCACTACGTGATCATCGGCCTGCTGATCGGCGGCCTGATCCCCTACCTGTTCGGCGCGATGGCAATGGAAGCCGTGGGCCGCGCGGCGGGTTCGGTGGTGGAAGAGGTGCGCCGCCAGTTCCGCGAGATCAAGGGCATCATGGAAGGCACCACCAAGCCGGACTACTCGCGCGCGGTGGACATGCTGACCAGGTCCGCGATCAAGGAAATGCTGGTGCCCTCGCTGCTGCCGGTGCTGGTGCCGGTGCTGGTGGTGTTCGGCTTCAAGTGGCTGGGCGGCGCCGAGGCCGGCGCGCAGGCGCTGGGCGGCGTGCTGATCGGCACCATCGTCACCGGCCTGTTCGTGGCCATCTCGATGACCACCGGCGGCGGCGCCTGGGACAACGCCAAGAAGTACATCGAGGACGGCCACCACGGCGGCAAGGGCTCGGACGCGCACAAGGCGGCCGTCACCGGCGACACCGTGGGCGATCCCTACAAGGACACGGCGGGTCCGGCGGTGAATCCGCTGATCAAGATCATCAACATCGTGGCGCTGCTGCTGATCCCGCTGCTCTGAATCCGGCGCCATCCATTTAGACGTCTAAACTTCGGACGTCCATACAGAAAAAGCGGCCCGCAAGGGCCGCTTTTTCTTTGCCCGTCACGTTCACGCAAGCAGGCAGCAAGTCCGGCGTAAGTTTCAGCGATCGTCGCGCAAGGCCCTACGGCCGCGCATGTCTCTGTAAATCATTGACGTCGCAGCAATGTGAAAAATACCTATACGTTTTTTGTTACGAACGTGTTGACCCATTCGTAAGTCTTCGCTAGAACCGATCTAGGCCGGAAGTCATCCGGCCACGGGGGAAACGCAATCCGACGCGCATTTCTGGTTCCTGGGGAGGAACCGGAGCAGGTTCTTGCGGCCTGCTGCCGCCGGAGTGCGTCCCCTTTTGACCGCGCGGGGCCCGCACCCGCGCCTTTCGAATTCATCTCTGGGGGAGTCTGTTGTAATGACCATCACCACCTTCACGGCGGCGCGTTCGCTGCGCTATTCCGCACTGACGCTCGCCATGGGCCTCGCGTTCGCCAGCACCGGCGCGCTCGCGCAGTCCAACACCACCGGCTCGATCTTCGGCCAGATCGCCGCCAAGCAGGGCACCACGGTCGTCGCCGAAAACACCGAGACCGGCTTCAGCCGCACCGCTACCGTGGACGACAGCGGCCGCTACCGCTTCTCCACCCTGCCGGTGGGCAAGTACAAGGTGACGCTGCAGAACAATGGCGCCTCCGTCAGCACCCGCGACAACATCGTGGTCGCCATCTCCAGCGGTACCGAGGTGTCCTTCGGCGCGGCGGCCGCGGCCGGCGGCGACGCGAAGAACCTCGAGGGCGTGTCGGTGGTGGCCTCCGCGCTGCCGGCGATCGACGTGTCCTCGGTGGACACGCGCACCGTGCTCACCTCCGAGCAGCTCAACAAGCTGCCGATCGCGCGCAGCGTCGGCGCCGCCGCCCTGCTCGCGCCGGGCGTGGTGGAGAACTCCAGCTACAGCACCACCGGCTTCGGCAACATCCCGAGCTTCGGCGGCGCGGCTTCGTCGGAGAACGCGTACTACATCAACGGCTATGCCGTGACCAACCCGCTGCAGTCGCTGGGCGCCACCACCCTGCCGTTCGACGCGATCGACCAGGAGCAGGTGCTCACCGGCGGCTACGGCGCCGAGTTCGGCCGCTCCACCGGCGGCGTGATCAACATCGTCACCAAGCGCGGCTCCAACCAGTGGAAGGGCGGCGTCTACGCCATCCTGCGTCCGGAAGCGCTGCGCGCCAACCCGCGCAACAACTACTTCCCGAAGACCGGCTACTACGGCCCCGGCAGCGCCACGCCCACCGACGGCACGCTGTACTGGTACCGCAACAAGAACCAGTACTCGTACAACACCTACGGCGCCTACTTCAGCGGCCCGCTGATCAAGGACAAGCTGTTCTTCTACGTCGACGGCGAGATGACCAAGCAGAGCGGCAACGCCGTCGCTTCGTTCTCCAACTCGTCCAGCACCACCGCCAAGACCGGCTGGAACGACTACACCTACAAGATGCCGCGCTGGACGGCGAAGATCGACTGGAACATCACCGACAGCAACATCCTGGAATTCACCGGCGTCCAGGACAACATCGTCTACGACTCCAGCCGCTACGCGTTCAACTACGGCGACTCCTCGCACGGCAACGTCAAGAACGGCGGCGTGCACCAGAAGGACAGCAGCCGCCTGTACATCGCCAAGTACACCAGCTACGTCACCGACGACCTGACCGTGTCGGCGCTGGTCGGCAAGCAGAACCTCGAGCATCTGCAGCAGCCGTTCGGCTATGACCCGAACTGCCCGTACATCTCGTCCTCGGCGACGGTGCAGGCCCCGGGCCTGACCTACAACGCCTGCCAGCAGGGCGCGGTGACCTCGCTGCTGATCCCGGGCGCCAACGACAAGACCCACGGCTGGCGCCTGGACGTCGAGTACCGCCTCGGCGACCACACCCTGCGTGCCGGCTACGACGCGCAGACGGCCGAATCGCTCACCGGCTCGTCCTATCCGGGCGGCTACGCCTGGGTGTACGGCTGGCAGAAGGACCCGACCATCGGCATCGATGCCAGCCACGGCGTCGCCTCGCCGGCCTCGGCCGGCGGCCTGGGCACGCAGGGCTATTTCGTCTCGCGCGCCTACAACACGCAGAACGCCAAGGTGAAGACCGAGCAGCAGGCCCAGTTCATCGAGGACCGCTGGCAGATCTCCGACCGCTGGCTGCTCTCGCTGGGCCTGCGCAACGAGCAGTTCACCAACTACAACGGCAACGGCGAGGCCTATGCGCGCCAGCGCCACCAGCTCGCCCCGCGCATCGGCGCGGCCTGGGACGTCTACGGCGATTCCTCGCTGAAGCTGTTCGCCAACGCCGGCCGCTATCACCTGGCCATGCCCAATAACGTGGCGGTGCGCGGCGCCTCCGGCTCGCTGATCACCAACGAGTACTACACCTACACCGGCGTCGACCCGAAGACCGGCGCGCCGACCGGCCTGACCGCGGTCGCGGTGGACCGCAGCAAGGGCTACACCTGCGGCAACACCAATGCCATCTCCAGCAACCTGGAATGCGGCACGGCGCCGGATCCGCGCACTGTAGCGGCGAAGGGCCTGAAGTCGCATTACCAGGACGAGTACATCGCCGGCATGGAGCAGCAGCTCTCCCCGACCTACAACTGGGGCGCCAAGCTGACCTACCGCAAGCTGCGCAGCGCAATCGACGACACCTGCGCCCCGGCGCTGGGCGGCGCCTGCTTCCTGTTCAACCCGGGCACCACCAACACCTTCCTGCAGGAACAGGCCGACGGCAGCTTCAAGGCCGTCACCTACACCCGCGAGCAGCTGGGCCTGCCCGAACTCAAGCGCAAGTACTACGCGCTCGACCTGTTCCTGGAGCATCCGTTCGCCGACAAGTGGTACGGCCGCGTCGACTACACCTACTCGCGCAACTACGGCAACACCGAAGGCCAGCTGGCCTCCGACCTGGATACCGGCAACGGCGGCCAGGCCGACGTGTCGACCACCCAGGACTGGGACCTGCCGCAGCTGATGGTCGGCTCCAACGGCCTGCTGCCGAACAACCGCAAGCACCAGATCAAGGCGTTCGGCTACTTCCAGGCCACCGAGGAATGGCGTTTCGGCGCGTCGCTGATCGCCGCCTCGGGCCGTCCGAAGAACTGCACCAGCCACTACCCGACGGCCGACAAGGGCCTGTACAGCGGTGCGGCCTACTGGTTCTGCGGCCTGTCCGGTTCGGGTACGGCTCCGGGCAGCGCGGGCTACAAGCCGGCGGCCGCGGACTACGCCTTCTCGCCGCGCGGCTCGCACGGCTCGGCGCCGTGGACCTACCAGCTGAACCTCAACGTGGCCTATTCGCCGGCCTGGCTGAAGGAGCTGACCCTGCAGCTGGACGTGATCAACGTGCTCAACCGCCAGGTGGCCACGGCCTACAACTATCGCTACGAGACCAGCTCGCGCAACACGCCGAACCAGCTCTACCTGCGTGAACTGAACGTGTCGGACCCGCGCTACTTCCGCATCACCGCGCGCTACGACTTCTAAGCGAAAGGCATTACACAACAACCGAGCCCGGCGCCAGGCATGGCGCCGAGGTCTTCGGGTCTCCCCGAGTGCCGCCGGTTCTCCCGGCGGCTTTTTTTTGCGTCGCGGGCCGGTTTCGTGTTCCATGGCGAACTGCTTGAATGGTCCGACCGCCTCCCCCGCAAGGAATCACGGTGAACAAGCTCGCCCTTTCCCTCCTGATGGCCTTTTCCATGACCGGCATCGCCCACGCCGCCACGCCTCCCGCCACCGACGCCAACCTGTGGCTGGAAGACATCGACGGCGCGAAACAGCTCGACTGGGTGCGCCAGCACAATGCCGAGACGGTAAAGAAATACGCCGACACGCCCGAGTTCAAGCAGCTCGACGCGCGCATCCTGGAAGTGCTCGACTCCAACGCGCGCATTCCGTTCGTGGCGAAGATCGGCGACCACTACTACAACTTCTGGCGCGACAAGGAACACCCGCGCGGCCTGTGGCGGCGCACCTCGCCCGCCGAGTACGCAAAAGAACAGCCTGCCTGGGAGACGGTGCTCGATCTCGACGCGCTGTCCAAGGCGGAGCAAGAAAACTGGGTATGGCACGGCGCCGACTGCCTGAAGCCGGCCAATAAGCGCTGCCTGCTGATGCTCTCGCGTGGCGGCGCCGACGCCGACGTGGTACGCGAGTTCGACCTGGCCTCGAAGCAGTTCGTCAAGGACGGCTTCGCCCTGCCCGAGGCCAAGACCCAGGTCACCTGGAAAGACCAGGACACCTTGTACGTGGCCACCGATTTCGGCCCCGGCTCGATGACCGCCTCCAGCTATCCGCGCATCGTCAAGGAATGGAAGCGCGGCACGCCGCTATCGTCGGCCGCCACCGTATACGAAGGCAAGCACGAGGACATGAGCATCTCCGCCGAGCGCGATCACACGCCCGGGTTCGAGCGCGACTTCGTGCACCGCCAGATCGCCTTCTACGACAGCGAGACTTTCCTGCGCGGCAAGGACGGCAAGCTCGTCAAGATCGACGTGCCCAGCGACGCCAGCACCGACGTGCAGCGCGAATGGCTGCTGGTCACGCCGCGCAGCGACTGGACGCTGGGCGGCAAGACCTACAGATCCGGCTCGCTGCTGGCGGCGAAGTTCGACGACTATATGGCCGGCAAGTACCGGGACGGCAAGCTGCCGCTCACCGTGCTGTTCGAACCCACCGAAAGCACCGCGCTGGACGCCCACTCGTGGACGCGCCATCACCTGATCCTCAACGTGATGGACAACGTGGTGAACCGCCTGGAGGTGCTCACGCCGCAGGATGGCGCGTGGAAGCGCGAAAGCCTGGGCGGCGCGCCGGAGCTCTCCACCATCGCCGCGACCGGCATCGACGCGGACGACAGCGACGATTACTTCCTCACCGTCAGCGGCTTCCTGCAGCCGACCACGCTGTACGCCGGCACGCTCGGCAGCGGCGAGCCGCAGGCGATCAAGCACAGTCCGGCGTTCTTCGACGCCTCCAGGTACCGCGTCAGCCAGCATTTCGTGGCCTCCAAGGACGGCACGCGCGTGCCCTACTTCGAGATCGCCTCCAAGGACCTGAAGGCCGACGGCAAGAACCCCACCCTGCAGTACGGCTATGGCGGCTTCGAGATCTCGCTGCAGCCGGCCTACAGCGGCAGCGTGGGCCGCGCCTGGCTGGACAAGGGCGGCGTGTACGTGATCGCCAATATCCGCGGCGGCGGCGAATACGGCCCGCGCTGGCACAAGGCGGCACTCAAGGCCAACCGCCTGCGCGCCTACGAGGATTTCGCCGCGGTCTCGCAGGACCTGATCAAGCGCGGCATTACTTCACCGGCGCACCTGGGCGCGATGGGCGGCAGCAACGGCGGCCTGCTGATGGGCAACATGCTCACGCTGTATCCGCAGCTGTACGGCGCCATCGTCAGCCAGGTGGCGCTGCTGGACATGCAGCGCTACACGCATCTGTCCGCCGGCGCTTCGTGGATGGCCGAATACGGCGATCCGGACAAGCCGGAGGAATGGGCCTGGATCAAGGCCTTCTCGCCCTACACCAATGCCAAGGCCGGGCAGAAGTATCCGCCGGTGCTGTTCACCACCTCGACGCGCGACGACCGCGTCGGTCCCGTGCATGCCCGCAAGATGTACGCAAAGCTGGCGGGGCTGGGCTACGACGCCGCTTTCTACGAGAACATCGAAGGCGGCCATGGCGCGGCGGCGGACAACAAGCAGTCGGCCTTCATGAATGCGCTGGGCTATACGTACTTGTGGGAGCATCTGAAGTAGGGTGAGCCGAAGGCGAACCCCAACGGGTCCAGCATGGTCATTGCTGCGTTGGGGTTCGCCGTGCTCACCCCAACTTACTCACCGCCCCGTCCAGTCGATATCGCATGAAATCCTTCCACAAGACCCGCCCCGAACTGCGCGATTGGATCCTGGCCACGGCCCGCGGCGGCCACACGCCGCTGGAAGTGGTCAAGCTGATGCAGGAAGCCGGCTACGACCAGCAGCAATGCCACCGCGCGGTGGCCGAAGTGCTGGGCGTGCCGCTGGCCGCATTGAACGCCACCATCCCGCGGGCCGGGGCGAAGCGCACCACGCATCCGGCCGCGCCTTGCAGCATCGCGGACGGCCATCCGGTGCGCGTCAGCACCAGCCTGGACAGCCCCGTGGTGCGCGTGCTCGACGGCCTGCTCACCGACGGCGAATGCGAAGCACTGATCGGCCTCGCTTCGCCGCGCCTGGCCCGCTCGCTGACCGTGGACGAAGCCGGCCGCCACCAGACCGACGAGCGCCGCACCAGCAACGGCATGTTCTTCAGCCTCGGCGAGACGCCGCTGATCGAACGCATCGAGCGGCGCATCGCGGAACTGGTCGATCTGCCGGTGGATCACGGCGAAGGCCTGCAGGTGCTGCACTACCGGCCCGGCCAGGAATACGAGCCGCATTTCGACTGGTTCGATCCCACCCAGCCGGGCTTTACCGCGGTGACTGCACGCGGCGGCCAGCGCATCGCCAGCATCGTGATGTACCTCAACACGCCCGAGGAAGGCGGCGGCACCGGTTTCCCGGCGGCCGGCCTCACCGTCACGGCCCTGCGCGGTTCGGCCGTCTATTTCGCTTACGACACCGGCGACCAGAGCTCGCTGCACGCCGGCCTGCCGGTGCTCAAGGGCGAAAAATGGATTGCCACCAAGTGGTTGCGCGAGCGCCCCTACCAGCGCTGAGCGCGCCGCGGCACTGACGCCGCCCTGAACCCGCCGGCCCGGCCTGCTGCGACGCAGCAGCCTTTGCCGTATGCTTGCGAGCTCTCCCCAAGCCTTATCCAGTCAAGGAATCACCATGGGTCTGCATCTCGTCTCCGCCGGCCGCGACGTGCCGAACGAAATCAACGTCATCATCGAAATCCCCAAGGATTCCGAGCCGGTCAAGTACGAGGTGGAGAAAGAAAGCGGCGCGATCTTCGTCGACCGCATCCTGTCCACGCCGATGCGCTACCCCTGCAACTACGGCTACGTGCCGGGCACGCTGGGCGGCGACGGCGACCCGCTGGACGCGCTGGTGATCCTGCCGCTGCCGCTGGTGCCGGGCTCGGTGATCCGCTGCCATCCGGTCGGCATGCTGAAGATGACCGACGAAGCCGGCGCCGACGAGAAGCTGGTGGTGGTGCCGGTGGCCAAGATCTTCAACGGCTACTCGCACATCAAGGACATCAAGGAAGTCTCCGGCCACTGGCTGGAGCGCATCGGCCACTTCTTCGAGCACTACAAGGACCTGGAGAAGGGCAAGTGGGTGAAGGTCGAGGGCTGGGCCAATGCGGACGACGCCAAGGCGGAGATCCTGAGCGGCATCGAGCGCTACAAGGCCGAGAAGAAGGGCTGATCCGCCGCTTCCGCCGTTAAAAAACGCCCCGCATCGCGGGGCGTTTTTTGTTTGGACGGCCGCGGAAACTCAGATCGTATCGACCACGCCGCCATCCACGCGCAGCGACGCGCCCGTCGTCGCCGAGGCCTGCGGCGAGCAGGTGTACACCACCATGTTCGCCACTTCTTCCGTGCTGGCGATGCGCTGGATGATCGAGCTGGAACGGTGCGCCTTGACGAACTCGTCGCCGATCTGTTCGTAGCTCTTGCCTTCGCGCTCGGCCTGCTCGCGCACAAGGTCCTTGAAGCCGTCGGACAAGGTCGGTCCCGGCAGCACGCTGTTCACGGTGACGCCGCTGCCCGCGGCCACCTTGGCCAGGCCGCGTGCGATCGAGAGCTGCGCGGTCTTGGTGAAGCCGTAATGCACCATCTCCACCGGAATGTTCAGGCCCGACTCCGAGGAGATGAACACCACGCGGCCCCAGTTGCGCTCCAGCATGCCGCGCATGTAGTGGCGCGACAGGCGCACGCCGGACATCACATTGGTCTGGAAGTAGCGCTCCCATTCCGCGTCGTCGATATCGAAGAACGGAACGAGCCCGAAGATGCCGGCATTGTTGACCAGGATGTCGACGCTGGGCACCGCATCGGTCAGCGCTTTTGCGCCCGCGGCGGTGGACAGGTCCGCTGCCGCGCCTTCGATGTTCGCGCCGTGCAATTGCTTGCGCAGCTTGTCGACCACCTCCTGCACGGTGCCGGGATGGCGGCCGTTGATGATCACGTTGGCGCCCGCCTGCGCCAGGCCGGTGGCGATAGCCAGGCCGATGCCGGCGGTGGAGGCGGTGACCAGGGCGTTCTTGCCGGAAAGATCGATGTGCATGGGCTTACCTCGGAAAGGAAATCAGCGGGTGATGGAAGCTGCGCGGCAACGGGCCATGCTGTCGCAGAGGGTGTTGCAAAAAGGTGCATGGAACGCTCAGGAAGACTTGCCCGGCGCCGGCAGCTGCCCCAGCTGCTGCAGCACGGTGAGGTTGTCTTCCAGATGCCAGTTGTCGGTGATGCGGCCGCCGGCCACGCGGTAGATGTCGGTGGCGATGAAATCGATCGCCTGGCCGCGGCCCTGCGTGTCCTTGAAGCGCCCGGTGAAATGCCCGCGGAAATGCAGGTGCGTCACCACGCGGTCGCCGGCCACCAGCATCTGCTCGATCTCGCAGCTCAGGTCCGGGATCGCCGCGCGCATGGTCTTCGACGCCGCCAGCGGACCGGCCAGCCCTTGCGCGCGGCCCGGCGGTGGCGTGCGGTCGGTGAAGCCCGGTGCCAGCGCGGCCTTGGCCAGCGCTTCGTCGCCGGTATTCCAGAACGTGTCGTAGCGGCGCGCGGCCAGCATCTGCGCCTCGGCCTGCGCCTTCGGCAGGCTGCCGTCGACGATCAGGGCGCGCGGCTGCAGCAGCGCAGGTTCGGCAGGTGCAGCGGCGGCGAGCGAAACGGCGGCGACGGCCGAAAGCGCACAGAGCGAGCGGAGCATGGGATCAACCTCGATAGTCGCCGCCGCGGGACGCGGCCGGCCGATGAGGGAGATGCTAGCTTTTCGATTTGCGACGACATAGCAGCCCGAAGCGTAGACAGCTTTTCCAAAACGGAAAAGATCGGCCTCGTGTTTGACCCCCGCCGCGCCCGCCTAGATACTCTACCCCAGTATAGATACCGGACCCCGGGCATGCCCCACTCCCTCCCCGAAAAAAAGCGCGTCCTCGGCCGCGTGCGCCGCATCCGCGGCCAGCTCGAAGCATTGGAGCGCGCGCTGGAAGCCGGCGCCGACTGCGCCCCGGTGATGCAGCAGATCGCCGCCGTGCGCGGCGCGGTCAACGGCCTGATGGCCGAGGTGATGGAGGCGCATATCCGCGAGGAATTCGGCGCGCCCGCCGCCTCCGACGAACGCCGCGCCGAACGCGTGCGCGAGATGACCGAGCTGGTCCGCTCCTATCTGAAATAAGCCCTGCCCTTTCTTTGTTGCCGTTTGCTGGAGACACACACCATGAAATCACGCGCCGCCGTCGCCTTCGGACCGGGCCAGCCGCTGCAGATCGTCGAGATCGACGTCGCCCCGCCGCGCAAGGGCGAAGTCCTGGTCCGCATCACTCATACCGGCGTCTGCCATACCGACGCCTTCACGCTCTCCGGCGACGATCCGGAAGGCATCTTTCCCGCGGTGCTCGGCCATGAAGGCGGCGGCATCGTGGTGGAAGTGGGCGAAGGCGTCACCAGCGTGAAGCCGGGCGACCATGTCATTCCGCTTTACACGGCCGAATGCCGCCAGTGCAAATTCTGCCTCTCCGGCAAGACCAACCTGTGCCAGGCCGTGCGCGCCACCCAGGGCAAGGGCCTGATGCCGGACGGCAGCACGCGCTTCTCCTACAACGGCGAGCCGGTCTACCACTACATGGGCACCAGCACTTTCAGCGAATACACCGTGGTGCCGGAAATCTCGCTGGCCGTGGTGAATCCGCAGGCGCCACTGGAAAAGGTCTGCCTGCTCGGCTGCGGCGTCACCACCGGCATCGGCGCCGTGCACAACACCGCCAAGGTGAAACCCGGCGACACCGTGGCCGTGTTCGGCCTGGGCGGCATCGGCCTGGCGGTGATCCAGGGCGCGGTGCAGGCCAAGGCCGGGCGCATCATCGGCATCGACACCAATCCGGGCAAGTTCGAACTGGCGCGCGCGATGGGCGCCACCGACTGCGTGAACCCGAAGGACCATGCCAAGCCGATCCAGGAAGTGATCGTCGAACTGACCGACGGTGGCGTCGACTTCAGCTTCGAATGCATCGGCAACGTGGACGTGATGCGCGCCGCGCTGGAGTCCTGCCACAAGGGCTGGGGCGAGAGCGTCATCATCGGCGTGGCCGGCGCGGGCCAGGAAATCCGCACGCGTCCGTTCCAGCTGGTGACCGGCCGCGTGTGGCGCGGCAGCGCGTTCGGCGGCGTCAAGGGCCGCACGCAGTTGCCGGGCATGGTGGAGCAGGCGATGAACGGCGAGATCCGGCTCGATCCGTTCATTACGCACAACTTGCCGCTGGAGCGCATCAACGAGGCGTTCGACCTGATGCACGAAGGCAAGTCGATCCGCACCGTGATCCATTTCTGAGACCACCGGCGTCTTCTGACGCGGCAGCCATCACGTTTCTCTTGCGGGCGGGACCACAGCATCGTGGCCCCGCCTTTTTGTTTCAGGAGTCCCGCGATGTCCGGCAGCCAGCGTTTCCTGACCGTCTATTCCGGCGTGCTTACCGCCGTGTTCGCCGTCACCGTGCTGAGCGGCTTCATCGACGCACCGAAAAAGCTTTCGCTCGAGCAGCTCGACGTGCAACGCATCAATATCCGCGAACCGGACGGCACGCTGCGGCTGGTCGTGTCCAATACCGACAAGGCGCCGGGCATCTACATCAGGAACAAGGAATACCCGCATCCCAGCCGCAAGACCGCGGGCATGATCTTCCTCAATGACGAAGGCACCGAGAACGGCGGCCTGATCTTCGGCGGCGAAAAGAGCGCCGATGGCACCAGGCAGAGCTACGGCCATCTATCGTTCGATGCCTACGAGCAGGACCAGACCATGACCCTGGACGCCAGCCAGGACGGCGACGCGCACAGCAACCGCATCACCCTGATCGACCAGCCGCCCTTCCCCATCCTGGAGCTGATCCAGCTGCTGGACCAGATCAAGAACCTGCCGCCGGAAGAGCAGACCAAACGCATCGAGGCGTTCTACGCCTCGCACGGCGGCAAGCCGAAAACACGCCTGTCGATGGGCCGCGGCCAGGACGGCACCGTCGGACTGGGCATGATGGACGCACAGGGCCGCCCGCGCCTGCTGCTGATGGTGGCGGCGGATGGCACGCCCAAGGTGCAGACGCTGGACGAGCACGGCAAGGTCACCGGCGAGTTGCCCGTCGCCGCAGCGCACTGAGGCGCTACGGCTGCGCGTAGAAGATCAGGCGGTTGCCGAACGGATCGTGCGCCGCCAGCTCGCGCAGGCCCCATGGCATGGTTTCCACGCCGGGGCGGCCATAGCGGTACTGCTTCGCGCTCAGCTCGGCATGCAGGGCGTCGATATCGTCGATCGCGATGCGTACCACGGCGCCGGGGCTGGCGTCGCCGTGGTGCTCCGACAGATGCAGTGCGCAATCGCCGCGCGATACCTGCATGTACAGCGGCGTGCCCGGCTCGAAGCGGTGTTCCCAGTCCACCGCGAAGCCGAGGAAGTCGAGATAGAACTCGCGCGCCTTGGCGATATCGAACATGCGCAGGACGGGAATCACGGGGCCGAGCTTCATGGACGGCGTCTCGCGGGAGGGCGGAGGCGCCATCGTACGCTCAGCGCTGCGCCGTGTAGCGCCGCATCGACTCCTCGAAGCTCAGCCGCGGCGCCACGATGCTGCCATCGGGCTGCAGCTTGCCGCCCAGCGGGTCGATCGGCTCGATCAGGTAGGCGTCCTGGCCGGGATCGAGGCCATCGACGATCACATCGAACGTCGTCGCGCGTGATGATGCCGGCGTAAACCAGTGGATGTTGTCCTTCTCGGTGGTCATCGCGGCGGCGTCGCCGATGCCGCCGACGTGATCGCCGGTGGGACGGATGCGCAGCGCGCCTTCTTCCTCGCCGATGCGGTCGAAGGTGCGGATGCGCACCTTGCCTTCCACCACCATATGCGCCGAAGCCATGTGCCGGTGCGCGTGCGGCGTGATCACGCTGGACGGACCGAACTCGAACAGCGCCGCGGCGTAGGCGAGATGGCGCGGCTCGCCCTGCGCGTCGAGGAAGCGCAGGCTGCGTTTCACCGGGTCGCGCATGAAAGGCACGTTGCGGGTGGCATGGGCGCGCATCGCTTCGGCCATCAGTTCGGCCACGTCCACTTCGCGCGCCAGGCGGTTGACCTCGTCATGCCAGGCCATGTGCGCGACCGTGCCGGCGCGCAGGGCGTGGGCCAGCTCGTCCTGGCGATCGATCCAGTAGCGGGCCGAGAGGCCGCGACGCGGAATCGCTTCCGTCGCGTGTGCTTCGCGCAGCAGGGCATAGAGTGCAAATGACGCGAATGAAGCCGTGCGCAGAAAGTTGCGGCGGCCTTGCTGCATTTCATCTGGCATGGCGACCCTCAATCCTCAAGAGCGAATCCTTCTCCTTTCGGGAGAAGGTGGCGGCAGCCGGATGAGGGTTCGGCCGGAGTACAACGCCCCACTCCGCCCCGACCCTCACACCGACGCTCTCCCGTCGGGAGAGGGGCTAATCCCTGCCGCCTGCGCAGCCTGCCCCACACTCAAGGCACCACCGCGACCACCGGATGGCGCTGTTCATTTTCCAGCCAGCTACGCGCCGCCGTTTTGCGTAACCTTGCGCGGCTGCACGCCTTCCTCAGGGTTCCTTCCCATGTATACGCCTCAAGAACCGCACTCGCGTGCGGCGCTTCCGCTCGCCCCTTCGCTGGACCCGTCGCTCGCCGATGCCCATATGCCGCGCCGGTTCCGGCCGCTCAGCACCCGCGTGGTGTGGATCGGTGCGCTGGCCATGCTGCTGGGCGCGCTCGTCGCCCTGGTGGCGCGCGCGCTCACCGGGCTGATCGGGCTGGTCACCAATCTCGCCTTCTACGGCCGCTGGAGCTTCGAGTTCTCCAGCCCCGCGGATAACCATCTCGGCCTGTGGGTCATCGCCATTCCGGTGATCGGCGGCCTGATCGTGGGCGTGATGGCGCGCTTCGGTTCTCGCGCCATCCGCGGCCACGGCATTCCCGAGGCGATGGAACAGGTGCTGCTCAACGAGAGCCGCATTCCGCCGCGCATCACCTGGCTCAAGCCCGTGTCCTCCGCCATCGCCATCGGCACCGGCGGCCCGTTCGGCGCGGAAGGCCCGATCATCGCCACCGGCGGCGCGCTGGGTTCCCTGGTCGGCCAGCTGCTGCATGTCACCGCGGAAGAGCGCAAGACCCTGCTTGCCGCGGGCGCGGCCGCCGGCATGGCGGCGGTGTTCAATGCGCCGGTATCGGCGGTGCTGCTGGCGCTGGAGCTGCTGTTGTTCGAACGCCGCGCGCGCTCGCTGATTCCGGTGGCGCTCGGCGCCGCGGTGGGCACCGGCGTGCGCTTCGCGCTGGAAGGCAGCGAGGCGATGTTCGCCATGCCCGCGCTGGCCGCGCCCGATATGCGGGCGCTGCTGGCCTATCTGGTGCTGGGGCTGATCATCGGCGCACTCAGTGTCGGCATCACGCGCGTGGTCTATGCGATCGAGGACGGCTTCGAGAAGCTGCCGATCCACTGGATGTGGTGGCCGGCACTCGGCGCCGTGGTCACCGGCATCGTCGGCTATGTCCTGCCCACCACGCTGGGCGTGGGCTACACCAATATCAGCGCGGTGCTCGGCGGCCAGCTCGGCCTGGGCGCGATGCTGGCGCTATGCCTGCTCAAGTTCGTGTCGTGGTCGATCTCGCTGGGCAGCGGTACCTCCGGCGGCACGCTGGCGCCGCTGTTCACCATCGGCGGTGCGCTCGGCGGCGTGTTCGGCACGCTGGCCGTCACCTATCTGCCCTGGCTGCACGTGGATCCGCGCATGGCCGCGCTGGTGTGCATGGCGGCGATCTTCGCCGGCGCTTCGCGCGCCTTCCTCACTTCGGTGGTGTTCGCGTTCGAGACCACGCAGGAACCGCACGGCCTGCTGCCGCTGCTGATCGGCTGCGCCGCCGCGTATCTGATCTCCGGCCTGCTGATGCGCAACACCATCATGACCGAGAAGATCGCGCGCCGCGGCGTGCGCGTGCCGGCCGACTACGCGGCCGATTACCTCGACCGCATCCTGGTGCGCGACGCCTGCTCGCGCGAGGTGGTGATGCTGCCGGCGGAGCAGACGCTGGAGGCGACGCGCGCATGGCTGGAGATCGGCGGTGTCCAGGCGCAGCACCAGGGCTTCCCGGTCGTGGATGCCAACGGCGCGCTGCGCGGCGTGGTCACGCGCCGCGACCTGCTCGACCGGCAGATCGCCGGCGACCGCACGGTGGGCGAGCTGGTGAAGCGCCCCGCGCTGGTGGTGCGCGAGGACCACAGCCTGCGCGAAGCCGCCGACCACATGGTCGAGGCGAATGTGGGCCGCCTGATCGTGCTGGGCGCGGATGGCGGCCACCGCATGGTCGGCATCATCACCCGCGGCGACCTGCTGGCGGCGCATGCACGGCGCCTGCGCGAAACCCACGTCACCAGCCAGACGCTGGGCCGCCGCCCCGCTACGCCCTGAGGCTTACTTCCGGCGCGCCGCGCCGGAAGTCTTCGCCTGGCCGCACATCGGCGGCCAGGCTTCTGCCCCCTGCGGCTGCCACACGAAGAACTCGCCCGACTCCGGCTCGCCCGTGTCGCGCGCGAACAGCAGCGACTTGCCGCTGGGCGAGAACGCCGCGCCGATCTCGCTGCCGTTGACGTTCACCTCGGGGCCGAGCTTTTCCTTCTTCGTCCACCGATGGCCATCCCAGTGCGACTGGTACAAGCCGCCGTCGGCCATCACGATCAGGCGCTTGCCGTCCGGCGACGGCAGCGGCTCGTATTCGTCGCCCGCGGTGTTGATGGCGGGGCCGGCGTTCTCCACCGTCCACTGACCGGGACGGGTTTCCTTCGCGCGCCAGATATCGTTCTTGCCCAGGCCGCCCGCGCGGTTCGAACCGAAATAGAGCCAGCCATCCGGCGCCATGCGCGGGAACCACTCGGCCTCGCCGGAGTTCACCGGTTCCGGCAAACGCACCGGCTTCTGCCAGCTGCCGTCAGCGTTGCGGTCGGCGCGCCAGATATCCAGGTCCTTGCTGTTCTGGCGTCCCGTGGCGCGGGTCGAGATGAAGTAAATGCTGCGCCCATCCGGCGTGAACCAAGGATCGGCTTCCGCACCCGGCGCCGCGAACGGCGTATCCACCGGCGTCGACCATTGCCTGCCATCGCAATGCGAGGTGAGGATGCGCCAGCCTTTGAATTCCTTGGAACTGCGCACAAAGTAGAGATCGCCGGTGCGCGGGTCGAAGGCGGGGTGGGATTCGAACAGGTCGCTGGAGACGCCGGGTGGTGTCCATGGGTGCACCGTCGATGGTGCTTCTTTTGCCGCGGCGCAGACCGGTATCAGCATGGCGAGCAAGGCGGACAGCGGACGCTTCATGGCAAGTACCGTGAGTTCCCCGGAGTGCGAGGATGGTATGCGCTGACGCTGCCGCCTGCCTTGGTACTTCTGGCACATAGGCAACGGCCGGGCGGTGCCGCGGCACTTCCTACACCGTCATTCCGGCGCAGGCCGGAATCCAGTAGCGGCGGCGTTCGGTTATCGCGCCGCCGCTGGGTCAGAACCTTCCGCGATTTCGCGACAACCGAGCTGTGACGCCACTGGATTCCGGCCTGCGCCGGAATGACGGCGTGGTGGTGCTCAGGCCGACTGGAACAGTGCGATGCTTTCGGTGCTGACCTTGCCGTCCGCGCGCAGCCACGATTCGGCTGCAATCACCTTGGTGCATGGACCAAAGCTCGCGACGCGCACGGGGCGGTGCGCCGCTTCACGCCTGATCGCACCCAGCACGCTACGCATCACCTCGCCAGTAAACGGCGTGTACAAATAGAACAGCGTCGCTTTCGAGAAATCGGCTTCGCGCGCATCGCCGCACTCGAACGCAATACGTCCAACACCGAGGCTCTGCGCGCAACGCTGCGCCGCGTCCACGTACGCTTGCTCGCGCTCGACGCCGATAGCACGTGCCGCGGTGGTCATGGCGACCAGCATGGGCACGATGCCCAGGCCGGCACCCAGATCCATCACCACGTCGTGCTTGCTCAGCTCCGCGCGGCGAATCAATTCGAAGATATGGCGTGCGGGCGTCGGTTGGTAAAACACCATTTCCGGCGGTAGCGGCGCGACGTCGTCCGGCTCGTCGAGTGCCAGCACGCCGCTGACCAGATCGTCGCGATCGTCGTAGCCATCGCCCTCGGGCGCGGCTTCCAGCGCATCGATCCACGGCGCCAGCGCGTTCTTTCCGTCGCGGATGTCCTGGCGAAGCGCGGCATAGAGGCCGCGGTTGATCTCTTCGAAGTTTGCGCGCAACGCCTCGGCGCGCATGAGCAGTTCCGCGTCGCCGCTGCTTTCCGCATGCAACTCCAGGCGATCCAGCACGTCGAGCCGTTCGCGCAAACGGATCGGCTCGCGCAAGGAAACTTCGCCCTCGGCGTATGCGATCCACTCCCGCAGCCCCGCCGGCATCAGCCCATCTCCCCGAACTTCTCGCGATACAGCGTCGCCGCCCAATCGACGAACACGCGCACGCGCGGCGACAGCTGGCGGTGGTACGGATACATCGCCGACACCGGCAAGCCCGGCGAATGCCAACCGCCGAGCACTTCGACCAGGCTGCCGTCGTCAAGGTGTTCCTGCACGCGATAGCGCGGCAGCTGGATCAGGCCGCAGCCCTGCTGCGCGGCGACGAGATAGCTCGATGCGTCGTTCACGGCCAACCACCCGCCGAGCGCGTACTCGCGCAACTGCCCATCCACCACCAGCTCGAACGGATAGGTGTGCTCACGCCCGCTGGCGAAGAAACCCACGGCCTGATGGCGCAGCAGGTCTTCCGGATTTGCCGGCACGCCATGCCGCGCCAGATAGTCCGGGCTCGCGCAGATCGCTTCCGGCATCACCGCCAGCCGCCGCGCGACCAGGCTGGAATCCTTCGGCGTGCCGGCGCGGATCACGCAGTCGATGCCTTCGCGCACCAGGTCGACCAGGCGGTCGCCGCTGCTGATCTTCAGCTCCACGTGCGGATAGCGCTGGCGGAATTCGTTGATCCGCGGCAGCACGATATGCGTGGCGTGCGCGCCGTGCAGGTCCAGCCGCAGGGTGCCGCGCGGGTTGGCGGCGGTATGGCCCAGCGCGGCTTCGGCGTCTTCCAGTTCCGCCAGCAGGTGCACGCAGCGCTCGTAATAGGCCTGCCCGTCCAGGGTGGGGCGCACCTGGCGGGTGGTGCGTTCCAGCAGGCGGGTGCCGAGGCGGGCTTCCATGTCCTTGATGGCGTAGGTGGCCGTGGCGCGCGGCAGGCCGCGCTCGTCGGCGGCGCGGGAAAAGCTGCCGAGCTCGACGATGCGGGTGAACAGGCGCATGGCGTCCAGGCGGTCCATGGGGCCGATTATTCAATAGAGATGAATAGATATGCCAGTTCCAGGCGATTTATCCGCTCCAGGTAAAACAAAAGAATGCTCCCACACCAACCCAAGGCCCGGTCCCGGGCCACCCATCACCCTCGGAGAGCATCCCCATGAGTCAGCAGCAGAAGACAGCCCTGGTCACCGGCGCCTCGGGCGGCATCGGCCGCGCGATCGCCTTGCGCCTCGCCGCGGACGGCTTTGCCGTCGCCGTGCATTTCGCCGGCAACCCGGCCACCGCCGGCAAGGTGGTGAAGGAGATCGAACAGGCCGGCGGCCACGCCGCCGCCATGCAGGGCGACGTCGCCGAACCGGAAGACATGCGCCGCGTGTTCGACGCCGCCGCCCAGCTCACCGGCGCGGTCGACGTGGTGGTGCACAGCGCCGGCATCATGAGCAACCTGCCGATCGCCGGCGGCGACCTGGCGCAGTTCGACCGCCTGATCCGCACCAACCTGCGCGGCGCCTTCGTGGTGCTGGGCGAGGCGGCGCAGCGGGTGCCGCCGGGCGGCCGGATCATTGCGCTGTCCACCAGCGTGATCGGCAAGGCCTTCCCCACCTACGGCCCCTACATCGCCTCCAAGGCGGGCGTGGAAGGGCTGGTACATGTGCTGGCCAACGAGCTGCGCGGCCGCAACGTCGCGGTGAATGCCATCGCCCCCGGCCCCGTCGGCACCGAGCTGTTCTACCAGGGCAAGAGCGAACAGCAGATCGCCCAGATCGCCAGCCTCGCGCCGATGGAGCGCCTGGGCACGCCGGACGACATCGCCCGCGCCGTGGCCTTCCTGGCCGGCCCCGATGGCGCCTGGGTCAACGCGCAGGTGCTGCGCGTGAACGGCGGCATGGTCTGAAACCCCCACAGCCCGATTCGAGGACAAACCCCATGCAGCAGATCATCCTGATCACCGGCGCCTCCAGCGGTTTCGGCGCCCTCGCCGCCCGCGCCATGGCCCGCGCCGGCCATACCGTCTACGCCAGCATGCGCGATACGCAAGGGCGCAATGCCGCGCAGGTGGAAGCCGTAAAGACTTATGCGAAAGAGCATGGCGTGGACTTGCGCACGGTCGAGCTGGACGTGCAGTCGCAGGACTCCGCCGACGCCGCCATCGCGCACATCGTGACCGCGCACGGCCGCCTCGACGTGGTGGTGCACAACGCCGGCCATATGGTGTTCGGCCCCGCCGAAGCCTTTACGCCGGAACAGTTCGCCCAGCTCTACGACGTGAACGTGCTGGGCACGCAGCGGGTCAACCGCGCCGCGCTGCCGCAGCTGCGCAGGCAGGGCCGGGGCTTGCTGCTGTGGGTGTCCAGCAGCAGCACGCGCGGCGGCACGCCGCCGTATCTCGCGCCCTACTTCGCCGCCAAGGCGGCGATGGATTCGGTAGCGGTGAGCTATGCGGGCGAACTGGCGCGCTGGGGCATCGAGACCTCGATCATGGTGCCGGGCGCGTTCACCAAGGGCACCAACCACTTCGCGCATTCCGGCACGCCGGCGGACAAGGCGCGCGCGGCGCAATACACGGAAGGTCCGTACCGGGGTTTCGAAGAGGAAATTCTGCATGGCCTGGCCGCGTGCGAACCGGCGGATGCGGATGTGGCTACGGTGGCGGATGCGATGGTCGACATCGTCAACCTGCCGTTCGGCAAGCGTCCGTTCCGCGTGCATGTGGATCCGGCGGATGACGGCGCGGCCGTGGTGGCGGCGGTGGCGGATCGGATTCGCGCGGATTTTCTGCGGAGGATTGGGCAGGAAGCGCTGCTGTCGCCGCGGGTGGTGGTGCAGTAACTGGACTCAGTTCCTCAAGCTTGAACCCTTCTCCCTTCGGGAGAAGGTGGCGGCAGCCGGATGAGGGTTCGGCCGGAGCGATGCACATCATTCTTGCGCTCCGCCCGTACCCTCACCCCAACCCCTCTCCCGATGGGAGAGGGGCTCAAGCTCGTTTCAGTCCCAGGCCGGCGCCAGGCTCGCCGGATTGGCAAGACGCTCCCCACGATCCAGCGTGGCAATGCGCGCCATATCCTCATCGTCCAGCTTCAGCTTTTCCGCTTCGAGATTACTGGCGAGGTTCGCCCGCTTGGTCGACGACGGAATCACCGAATATCCCAGCCGCAGCGCCCAGGCCAAGGCCACCTGCGCCGGCGTGGCGCCATGGCGCCTGGCGATATCCACGATCACCGGATCCTGCAGCACCTTGCCGTAGGCCAGCGTCATGTACGACGTGAGATGGACACCCTGCGCCTTGGCGAATTCCGCCAGCTTGCGGTTCTGCAGATAAGGATGGATTTCCACCTGATTGGTGGCGATGTTCGCGGCGCCAGCCAGATCGATGCTCTGGCGCAGCAGGTCGACGGTGAAGTTGGACACGCCGAACTGCTTCGTCAGCCCCGCCGCCTGCGCTTCGCGCAGCGCATCCAGCGATTCGTTCAACGGCACCGCACCCTTGGGCGAAGGCCAGTGGATCAGGGTGAGCTCGACGTGATCCGTGCGCAAGCGCTGCAGGCTTTCGCGCAGGCTGGGGATCAGGCGCCCGGGCGCGAGGTTATCGGTCCAGATCTTGGTGGTGATGAACAGCTCGCTGCGCGGCAGCTGGCTGTCGGCCAGCGCCTGGCCGATATCGGCCTCGTTGTCGTAGATCTGCGCGGTGTCGATGGCGCGGTAGCCGACATCGAGCGCGTCGCGCACCGAGTCGATGACGGTCTGGCCCTTGAGGCGGAACGTGCCGAGGCCGAAGGCGGGGATGCTCATGGGGAGACTCCGTAACAGGGAAAGGAAATCAATGGCCGCCCGCGTAGGCCGAAGCGCGGCTTGCGATGGCGGCGAACTGCGGGTCGCGGCGGTCCAGGCGTCCGCTCCAGGCGGTGAGCGCCAGCGCGCCCAATACCACCAGCGCGCCGATCCACGCGGTGTGGATGAGGCCGACGTGGGCGACGATCAAGCCGCCGCCCCAGGCGCCGCCGGCGATGCCGAGATTGAACGCGGCGATGTTCAGGCCCGAGGCCACGTCCACCGCCTGCGGCGCATAACGCTCCGCCTGCTGCACCACGTACACCTGCAGGCCCGGCACATTGCCGAACGCCACCGCGCCCCAGGCCAGCACCGTGAGCAGCGCCAGCCACGGCACGTGCGCGGTGAAAGTGAGCACGCCGAGCACGGCGGCCAGGCCGAGGAAGATCACTTTCAGCGCGCCGATCGGGCCGCGCCGGTCGGCCAGCCTGCCGCCCCACAGATTGCCCACCGCCACCGACACACCGTAGACCAGCAGCACCAGGCTCACCGCGCCTTCGCTGAAACCGGTGACGTTCTGCAGGATCGGCGAGAGAAAGGTGAAGGCGACGAAGGAGCCGCCATAGCCCACCGCGGTCATCGCATACACCAGCAGCAGCCGCGGCTGGCGCAGCACGGCGGCCTGTTGCAGCAGCGAGGCCGGCGCCTGGTGCGGGATATCGCGCGGCACGAAGGCCAGGCTGCCGAGGAAGGCGATCACGCCCAGCGCCGACACCGCCAGGAAGGTGGACTGCCAGCCCAGGTGCTGGCCGATGAAGGTGCCCAGCGGCACGCCGGTCACCAGCGCCACGGTCAGGCCGGTGAACATGATGGCGATGGCGCTGGCGGCCTTTTCCTTCGGCACCAGGCTGGTGGCGATGGTCGAGCCGATCGAGAAGAACACGCCATGGGCAAGGCCGGTGAGCACGCGCGCGATCACCAGCGCTTCATAGCCCGGCGCTTTCCAGGCCAGCAGGTTGCCGATGGTGAACAGCACCATCAGCGACAGCAGCAGCGCCTTGCGCGGCACGCGGCCGGTGAGCGCGGTAAGCAGCGGCGCGCCGAGCGCGACGCCCAGCGCGTACAGGCTGACCAGCAGCCCGGCGGACGGCAGGCCGACGCCGAGGTCGCCCGCGATGGTGGGGATGAGGCCGACGATGACGAACTCCGTCGTGCCGATGGCGAAGGCGCTGATGGTCAGCGCCAGCAGGGCAAGCGGCATGGTTGCGCTCCGGATCTTTGAAAGAATGCGCCTAGTTTCGGCACGCGACTCTTTCAGAAAAACCTGCTAAACAGCGAAAGAGTCTTGCCCAGGAAGCAATAATGAAGACCAGCTTGGACGAGTTGCAGACCTTTGCGACCGTGGTGGACACCGGCTCCATCACCGCCGCGGCCGAGCAGCTGGGCCAGACTGTCTCCGGCATCAGCCGCTCGCTGAGCCGGCTGGAGGGCAAGCTGGACACCACCCTGCTCCGCCGCACCACGCGGCGGCTGGAGCTGACCGAGGAAGGCCGGTTTTTTCTGGACCGCGCGCGGCAGATCGTGGCCGCGGTGGAAGACGCCGAAGACGAGATGACCGCGCGCCGGCAGAAACCGGCCGGGCGCCTGCGCGTGAACGCGGCCTCGCCCTTCATGCTGCACGTGATCGTGCCGCTGGTCGGCGGTTTCCGCGCGCGCTTTCCGGAGATCGAGCTGGAACTCAATACCAGCGACCAGATCATCGACCTGCTGGAACAGCGCACCGACGTGGCGATCCGCATCGGCGCGCTGCGCGATTCCACCCTGCATGCGCGGCCGCTGGGCCTGAGCCGCCTGCGCATCCTGGCCAGCCCGGCTTATTTGAAGCAGCGCGGCCAGCCGCGCCATGTGCGCGATCTGTCGCGCCACAGCCTGCTGGGCTTCACCTTCACCGAAACCTTGAACGACTGGCCGCTGCGCCACGCCCAGGGCGACAGCCTGCGCATCGCGCCCACCCTGCTCGCCTCCAGCGGCGAAACGCTGCGCCAGCTCGCGCTGGCCGGCGACGGCATCGCCTGCCTGGCCGACTACCTCACCGCGCAAGACCAGGCCGAGGGACGGCTGGTGCAGGTGCTGGCGCGCGACACGCTGGACGTGCGCCAGCCGATCAACGCGGTGTACTACCGCAATACGCAATTGGCATCGCGTATCCGCTGTTTCCTGGATTACGTCGCCGAGGCAATGACACCGGCGTAGGTTGGGGTGAGCCAAAGGCGAACCCCAACGGCGCGGACACCTGCAGGTTTGTTGGGGTTCGCTGCGCTCACCCCAACCTATGCCTATGCCGGATTCGGGGCTTTACGCAGCTCTTCGCACAGATCGAACACCGCATCGTCGATGCGTTCGACCGCGTCGGCCAGCGCCAGCGCGTGCTCGGGCAGGCGCACCATCGGCGCACCGTCCAGCGCCAGCGGATTGGCGGGGCCGGACTGCAGCGCTTCCAGCTCGTGGATGGCTTCGCGCAGGTCTTGCTTCGCCTGCTCGCTCTTCAGGGTGGGGCCGAAGTCGTGCTGGAACGCCTTCATCTGCGTCAGCAGGGTGGTGGTGTAACCGCGCGCTTCGTACAAGGTCTCGTCGGCATGGCGCCACGGCAGGCCGCCGCGGCGCATGGCCAGGGCGGAGGCGACGATGGGCCAGCGCGGCGGCGTGAATTCGCCGGGATGCGGCGGGATCATGCCGGCGGCCAGGCGCTCCTGCAGCGTGTCGAGGCGGTCGCTGACCACTTCCAGGTAGTCGGCCAGCGCGGCGGCGCTGAGATAGAAATGCGCGTTGTCCGGGTCGTCGTCGGTCAGGCGGTCGAGATAATCGAGCAGATGGTCGGCCACCTTGCGGTACTGGCTTTCGGCGCTGCGCAGCGGCAGATGGCCGGGACGGCTGGCGAGCAGCGCGTCGGCGGCGGCCAGGTCCTTGTCTTCCATCAGCGGCGCCTGCGGCCGCGCGAAGTCTTCGCGCAGGGCGTGCAGCAGATCGCGCGAGGCCATCAGCGAACCGCGCTCCCAGCCGGGCGTGTCCTGCATGTCCGCGCCCTGTGGATGATGGTGGCCGCGCAGCGGATGCGCATGCCGGCCGGCCAGGCCCTGCACCGCGCGTATCACGCTGATGGTGGTGGCGGCGCCCGGCGTCATCGGCCGCTTCATCGCCACCTGTTCGGTGCGCGGCGGCGTCGATGGGTTGACCAGGTTCGGCTCGCGGTCCCACCACCACAGCGCGATGCAGGCGATCAGCAGGGGCAGGGCCAGCGCGACCAAGGCCACGCGCAAGACGGCGTGGTTCGGCCTGGCGGTCGGGTCCGTCGCTTGCATCGGTGGATTTCCTCGGGCTCCGGTCGGGGCATGAACGCGCTAAAGGTAGCGCGGGATGACGCGGCGAGACAGCGCGGCGCTTCAGAAAAAAGCCGCGCGTCGCAGGGACGCGCGGCTTCGGCCGGGCCAGCGCCTCGCGGCTCAGGCGCGGTGGTAGACCTCCGAACCCTGCTCGCGGAACTCGGCGGCCTTCTCCGCCATGCCCTCGTCCAGCGCGGCGGTCTCGTCGACGCCGTGCTCGGCGGCGTAGTCGCGCACGTCCTGGGTGATCTTCATCGAGCAGAATTTCGGCCCGCACATCGAGCAGAAGTGCGCGGACTTGTGCGCGTCCTTGGGCAGCGTCTCGTCGTGGAATTCCTTGGCCTTTTCCGGATCCAGACCCAGGTTGAACTGGTCGTCCCAGCGGAACTCGAAGCGCGCCTTGGACAGCGCGTTGTCGCGCACCTGCGCGCCGGGGTGGCCCTTGGCGAGATCCGCCGCGTGCGCGGCGATCTTGTAGGCGATGATGCCGTCGCGCACGTCCTGCTTGTTCGGCAGGCCGAGGTGTTCCTTCGGCGTGACGTAGCAGAGCATGGCGGTGCCGAACCAGCCGATCATCGCCGCGCCGATGGCCGAGGTGATGTGGTCGTAGCCCGGCGCGATGTCGGTGGTCAGCGGCCCCAGGGTGTAGAACGGCGCCTCGTGGCACTTCTCCAGCTGGCGCTCCATGTTTTCCTTGATCAGCTGCATCGGCACGTGGCCGGGGCCTTCGATCATGGTCTGCACGTCGTGCTTCCAGGCGATCTGGGTGAGCTCGCCCAGGGTGTCCAGCTCGCCGAACTGGGCGGCGTCGTTGGCGTCGGCCACGCAGCCCGGGCGCAGGCCGTCGCCGAGGCTGAAGGACACGTCGTACGCCTTCATGATTTCGCAGATTTCCTCGAAGTGCGTATAGAGGAAATTCTCACGGTGATGGGCCAGGCACCACTTGGCCATGATCGAGCCGCCGCGCGAGACGATGCCGGTGACGCGCCGGGCCGTGAGCGGCACGAAGCGCAGCAGCACGCCGGCGTGGATGGTGAAGTAGTCCACGCCCTGTTCGGCCTGCTCGACGAGGGTGTCGCGGAACAGCTCCCAGGTGAGTTCCTCGGCCACGCCGCCCACTTTCTCCAGCGCCTGGTAGATCGGCACGGTGCCGATCGGCACCGGCGAGTTGCGGATGATCCACTCGCGGGTTTCGTGGATGTTCTTGCCGGTGCTCAGGTCCATCACCGTGTCGCCGCCCCAGCGGATCGACCACACCAGCTTCTCCACTTCCTCGGCGATGCCGGAGGACACGGCGCTGTTGCCGATGTTGGCGTTGATCTTGGTAAGGAAATTGCGGCCGATGATCATCGGCTCGCTTTCCGGATGGTTGATGTTGGCGGGGATGATCGCGCGGCCGCGGGCCACTTCGTCGCGCACGAATTCCGGCGTGATCAGGCGCGGCAGCGAGGCGCCGAAGGACTGGCCCGGATGCTGGTTGCGCAGCGCGCTCTCGGCCAGCGCCTCGAGCTTCTGGTTCTCGCGGATGGCGATGTATTCCATCTCCGGCGTGACGATGCCCTGGCGCGCGTAGTGCATCTGCGTGACATTGGCGCCGGCCTTGGCGCGCAGCGGCTGGCGCAGGTGATGGCGGAAGCGGATCGGGTCCAGCTTGGCGTCGGCGGCGCGCTGGCGGCCGAAGTCGGAGCTGAGGCCGGTGAGGCGCTCGACGTCGCCGCGCTCTTCGATCCAGGCCGCGCGCAGGGTGGGCAGGCCGGCGGCCAGGTCGACCTGGTAGCTCGGGTCGGTGTACGGGCCGGAGGTGTCGTAGACGGTGACGGGCGGGTTGTCTTCGCCGCCGAACAGGGTGGGCGTCCTGGCCTGGCAGATTTCGCGCAGCGGCACGCGGAGGTCGGGGCGGCTGCCCTGCACGTGGATCTTCCGCGAACCGGGGATCGGCCGGGTAACGGCCTCGGAGAGTTCCTGCGCGGCGCGCGCGAGATCGTTGGGCTGGGCATTCATCGGCGTGGCGTCCTTCGTGAGGCGGGGAAACACGAAGCGGCGGCGCCGGAGGCACGAACTGCCTGGGTTCAGCAGGCTTGGGATCGTGCGGCGAAGCTCCCTACACCGGTGCTAACCGGATCAGGTTCGAAGGGACTCTCTCAGCCGACCGTGGTCGGCACCCCCGCTTCCAGAAGGCTGATATTCAAGCACGAATCGCCGGATACGGGCGAGTACGCGGCGTGAAGAGGGGGATTCAGCGCGGCAGGTAGGCGCGCAGGAAGGTGGACACGCCGGCGCGGGCGTTCGATTCCACCTCGCTGGCGAAGGCGTCCTGGCAGCCGTCGCAGCCGAACATGCGGCGCAGCACGAGGTCGCCCTTGATCAGGGCCAGGAACTGCACGCTGGCCTGGGCGACGTTCTCGATCTCCAGCTTGCCGTCGTCAACCGCCTGTTCCAGCAGGCGTTCCATCAGCTTGTGCGTGCGGGTGGGGCCTTCTTCCCACAGCAGCTTGCCGTAGCGCGGATTGCCCTGGCGGCAGTCGCTGAGGATGGCGCGGAAGGTGCCGACGTTCTTCGGGTCGCAGTCGATGTGGGCGTGGGTCATGGCGACGCGCATGAGCAGGTCGCTGATCTCCGTGGCCGGGTCGTACAGGTAGGTGTCTTCCGGCAGCAGGTCCTGGATGTGCGCGCGGATCACCTCGCGGAACAGGTTGTCCTTGTCGCCGAAGTGGCTGTAGACGGTGAGCTTGGACACGCCCGCCTCGGCGGCCACGGCGTCCATGCTGGTGCCGGCGAAGGCGTTGCGCACGAACAGGCCCTTGGCGGCCTCCAGGATCGCGGCGCGCTTCTCCATGTCCTTAGGGCGGCCAGGACCCTGGGGCTTGGTTTGCGCGATCGTGTTCATGCCGTTCTACACCTTCACAAAGGGATAACCGGGGTTTAGTATACGCGCCGGTTTACTTATTTTCCACCGCCGTCCTGAACGGCCGACCCATGACCTCTACTATCGCAGAACTCACTCTCAGCGGCCCTTATCGCCATGCCCAGCGCATGCTTGCCGCGTGGCTGGAGCATGGCCAGGCGCTTGCCCGCCGCCGCGCTTTCGCCGTGCGCGTGGCGCTGGCCGCGCTGAATGCGCCCGAGCGCCACCGCATCGCGCGCTGGCTGGCGTGGCTGGCGGTCGCGGCGGAAAGCCGCCGGCAGCCGGCCCTGCTGCCGCGCATCCGGCTGCTGGATGCGGCGCTCGGACAAGCGACCGAAGATGCGTTCGCACGCCTGCCGGTGGACATCGCCGCCAAGCGGGCGGATAACCGTCGCCTGACGGCTTGAGTGTCCGCGGACACCGCGCTGCGCATGACTTCCGTCAGCTCGTCGCGGTGACTTCCGGCACTTCGTGGGGAAGCAGGCAAGCTCCAGGCTTTTGAACATTGTCGGGACTGGTCTAAGCGCTTATCCTTTCTGACCTTTTTTCGACTTTGCACGGGACGTAGGCTGACCATGGCGATGAACTTCGAACAGGCGCGGCAGAACATGGTGGAAAACCAGGTGCGCCCCTGGGAGGTGCTGGACGCGCGCGTGCTCGACGTGCTCGGCCGCCTGCACCGCGACCAGTTCGTCGCCCCGGAGCATCGTGCGCTGGCCTATGCCGACGTCGGCCTGCCGATCGGCCATGGCGAGAGCATGCTCAAGCCGGTGCTGGAAGGCCGCGTGCTGCAGGCGCTGGAGCTGAAGGAAACGGAACACGTGCTGGAAATCGGCACGGGCTCGGGCTTCCTCACCGCCTGCATGGCCAGCCTGTCCGGCCATGTCACCAGCGTCGATATCCATGCCGACTTCATCGCCGCCGCGGCGCAGCGCATCGCGCAGGCGGGCATCGACAACGTGACGCTCGCCACGGGCGAGGCGGTCAAGGCCTGGCAGCCTGCCGGCCAGTTCGATGCGGTGGTGGTAACCGGCGCCGTGTATGAAATTCCCCAGCGTTTCCTCGGCTGGCTCAAGCCGGGCGGCCGCCTGCTGGCGGTGCGCGGCGAGTCGCCGGTGCAGCAGATGGTGCTGCTGACCCACGAGGGCGAAGGCCGCTATCGCGAGGAGAGCATCCTCGAGACCGACCTGCCCTACCTGGTGCACGCCGAGCCGCCGCGCAAATTCGTTTTCTGACCTGACCCGATTTCCCATTCCCCAAGAGGCAACCCATGCGTTTGAAGCTTCTGACCCTTGCCCTGGCCCTGACGGCGCTTCCGTTGTCCGGCCACAGCGAGGATTTGCTGGATGCATACCGAGAAGCCCGCGCTAACGATCCGGTGCTGGCGCAGTCCGACGCCAACCGCCAGGCCACCGGCGAGGGCATCACGCAGGCGCGCGCACTGATGCTGCCGCAGCTGAGCGCGGGGTTGACCTTCAACCAGTACAGCGGCAACAACAGCCAGGACTCCGCCGGCGGCCATTCGCGCTCGCGCACCGAGAACGCCACCCTGAGCCAGAGCGTGCTGGACATCAGCAAGTGGACGGGCCTGAAAACCGCCCGCTCGCAGTCCGACGCGCAGGAACAGCTCTACCAGGCCGCGCTGCAGAACCTGTACGTGCGCGTCACGCAGGCCTACTTCGGCGTGCTCACCGCGCAGGACACGCTGACCTTCAACAAGGCCAACGAAGAAGCCTACCGCCAGGCCTACGAGCAGGCGGACCAGCGCTTCAAGGTCGGCCTGGCCGCGATCACCGACGTGTACCAGGCCAAGTCGTACTACGAGCTGGCCAAGGCGCAGACCATCTCCGCCGAGAATTCGCTCAACGACGCCAAGGAAGCGCTGCGCCAGATCACCGGCCAGCCGGTCACCGAGCTGAAGAAGCTGCGCGACGACCTGCCGATGGACGCGCCCTCGCCGGCCGACCCGAACACCTGGGTGGAAGAGGCGCTCAAGCACAACCCGAACGTGCTCTCGCAGCAGTACAGCGTGGAAGCGGCCGAGCACAGCATCGACACGGCGCGCGCCGGCCACCTGCCGACCATCAACGCCACGGTCACCCGCGGCCAGACCAATGCCTGGGCCGAGAACGGCGGCCTGGTCACCCCCGGCAACGGCCGCTGGGGCACCACCGCCGGCCTGACCCTGTCGGTGCCGATCTTCGAAGGCTTCGGCACCCAGTCACGCGTGCGCCAGTCGATCTACAACCGCGACGCGGCGCAGGATTCGCTGGAATCCACCCGCCGCCAGGTCTCGCGCGACACGCTCAACTACTACCGCTCGGTCGGCGCCGGCATCCTGCAGGTGCAGGCGAACCGCGCTTCGGTCGAATCCGGCCAGAAGGCGCTGGAAGCCACCCGCGCCGGCTTCGACGTGGGCACCCAGACCATGCTGAACGTGCTCAACGCGATTCAGACCCTGACCCAGGCGCAGAGCAGCTACTCGCAGGCGCGCCACGCCTTCATCCTCAACAAGCTGCAGCTGAAGCAGTCGGCGGGCACCATCGACATGCCCGACCTGGAAGCGGTCAACGCGCTGCTGCAGTAAGCAGGTTCAGCACGCGCAAACGAAAAGGCCGGGCATTGCCCGGCCTTTTTTCATGCCCTGAACGAGCCGCTCATTCCTGCAGCTGCTTGTCGATCAGCTCCATCACCCGCTGCACCGCGCCGCGCTCGCGGTCGAACACCACCTGCGCATGCAGGCCCATGCTCTTGCGCCGCTCCGCGTCGCGCAGCAGCTGCAGCACGGCGGTGCCCAGCTCGCTGGCGTCGTTGAGGCGCACCGCGGCGCCTTCGCCGATCAGGGTCAGGGTGATTTCCTCGAAATTGAAGGTGTGCGGCCCCACCAGCACCGGCCGCGACAGCGCCGCCGGCTCCAGCACGTTGTGCCCGCCGATCGGCACCAGGCTGCCGCCGACGAAGGCGAGGTCCGCCGCGGCGTAGAACTGCATCAGCTCACCCATGGCGTCGATCACGAACACCTGGTGCGCAGCGGTCGGCACGCGGTCGGCGCTGCGCGTGGCCATGCTGAAACCCAGGCTGCGCACCGCGCTTTCCACCAGCTTGAAACGCTCCGGATGGCGCGGCGCGATCAGCAGCAAGGCGTCCGGCAGGCGCTTGAGCACCTGCAGGTGCGCTTCCAGCACGGGCAGCTCCTCGCCCTCGTGCGTGCTGCCGGCGATCCACACCGGCCGCAGATGGCCCCATTGCCGGCGCAGCTCCTCGCCGGCCTGCACCGCGGCATATGGCACC
This sequence comes from Dyella marensis, assembly GCF_049532885.1. NCBI lineage: Bacteria > Pseudomonadati > Pseudomonadota > Gammaproteobacteria > Lysobacterales > Rhodanobacteraceae > Dyella > Dyella marensis. The sequence goes on along the minus strand of NZ_CP064029.1, from coordinate 356,330 downwards.
GGCATGTCGAATTTCAGATTGCCGCTGACCACGATGCGCGCCGGCTCCACCCCCAGCAGCCGGTAGCGCGCCGCGTCGGTGCGCGACTGCGCCGCGATCTGCCGCACGCAGCTCAGCGCCGAGCGCACCAGCCCCTGCAGCGGGCGGTAGCCGCGCAGCGAGCGCTCGGACAGGCGCGCGTTGACGATCATCAGCGGAATGCCGCGCTTCTTGCAGGCGAAGTAGAGATTCGGCCAGATTTCGGTCTCCACGATGATCGCCAGCCGCGGCCGCACCCGCTGCATGAAGCGCGATACCGCGAACGGCAGGTCGTACGGCAGGTACACGTGGTACACGCTGTCGCCGAACAGCTGGCGCACGCGCTCGGAGCCGGTCGGCGTCACCGTGGTCACCACCAGCGGCGCATTGACGTAGGCCTCGCGCAGCGACTTGATCAGGGGCTCGGCCGCATTCACCTCGCCCACCGACACCGCATGCACCCAGATGCTGCCGCGCAGGGTCGGGCCGCGGTAGAAGCCGAAGCGCTCGCGCCAGCGCCGGTGGTAGTCGCGGTAGCGCACGCCGCGCGCCAGCAGCCGCATCACGATGATCGGCGTCACCAGGTACATCGCGAGGGTGTAGAGATAGCGCAACGGCGGGGCTCGAAAGGGCAGGCGCGGCAGTATAGCCAGTGCCTCCGCGCGGGGCAGGCAAACACCCGGCCGCGGCCCCCGCTCTTGCTACAATCGCGGCCCTCATGCCCGGTGCACCTCGTCCCTCCTTCCAAGCCAAGCTGCTGTCCCCGGTCCAATGGCCGGCGTGGCTGGGCGTGGGCATCCTGAAACTGGTCGCACGCCTGCCGCGCCGCGCGCTCATGACCGTGGGCCGCAGGCTGGGCGTGCTTATCCAGCATTTCCCCTCGCGCCGCCGGCACATCGCCGAAGTGAACATCGCGCTGTGCTTTCCGGAGCTGTCCGCGCCGGAGCGGGCCGCCCTGGTGGACGCGCACCTGCGCGACATCGGTCTGATGATGATGGAGTTCGCGCTGGGCTGGATGGGCACCGAGCGCGCGATCGAACGCGTGCCGGTGACGCTGGAAGGCCTGGAGCACCTGGAAGCCGCGCGGGCGCAGGGCAAGGGCGTGCTGCTGGTCGGCGGGCATTTCTCGCATCTGGAGCTGTGCGCGCGGCTGGTATCGCGGCATATCCGCATCGCCGGCATGTACCGGCGCATGGATTCGGCGGTGTTCGAATGGGCCGTGCTGCGCGCGCGCCTGGACTACGCCGCCGCCATGTTCGACAAGGACGACATCCGCGGCACGGTGAAGTACCTGCGCAGCGGCGGCACGCTGTGGTACGCGCCCGACCAGGACATGCGCAGCAAGGACAATGTCTTCGTGCCGTTCTTCGGCGTGCCGGCGGCGACCATCACCGCGACGCATCACCTGGCGCGCCTGTCCGGTGCGCTGGTCGTTCCGTTTTTCCATCGCCGCCTGCCCGACGGCCGCGGCTATGCACTGCGCCTGGGTGCGCCGCTGCAGGATTTCCCCAGCAGTGACGCCGCGTTCGACACCGCGCGCGTGAATGCGAGCATCGAGCAGATGGTGCGCGAAGCGCCCGAGCAATACCTGTGGGTGCACAAGCGCTTCAAGACGCGCCCGCCGCGCAGCCCGGAAGTTTATTGAGCCGCGACAGGCAGGCGACAGACTGCTCAAGTACAAGGCATGCGCGGTTTCCCCATTCTTGCGCGCCATGTCCATTCGTTTGTTCTTGCGCTCGCTACGCCATCGTCATGACTGGCGCGGCGCCGCGCCAAAACGCATCGCCTCCGGGCTGAAATACCTGCTGCGCTGCGCCCGCATGGCGCGGCGGCAATCCGCGTGGCTGCAATTCGTGTACGGCTCGCCGCGGCTCAGCGCGATCCTCGCGCAGGATCCGCGGCTGCTGGAGCGTTGGCATCACCATTACATCAATCGCCGGTTCGGCCGCGCGCGCCGGATGGAGATCGTCGCCGATCATTTCCGCTTCGCCTTCGTGCAGTTGCCCGAAGACATGGCCGACGGCGTCTATCTGCACGGCGGCTACCGCATTGGCGCGCTGACGCTGAAGGACAACAGCGAGCTGCGCATCGAACTGCGCCGCCCCACCGGCCGCAGCCGCGAAGGCGAGCTGGCGCTGTGCCTGACCAACAGCAGCGACCAGATGCTGTCCTCCGCGGTATTCACCGTGGCCGACGAAGGCAGCAGCCTGCTGATCGGCTGCATGCAGGGCGCGTCGGCGGAGCTGGGTCGCGAAGCGGTGCGCGAGCTGACCAGGCAGTGCCATGGCCTGCGCCCGAAGAATCTGCTGTTCTCGCTGCTGCTGGCTTTCGCCGCCGAATACGGCATCGAACGCGTGCGCGGCATCGCCAATCTGGCGCATCCGTTCGCCGGCGAGGCGGACAAGATCAAGGCCGACTACGACGCCTTCTGGCAGGAATGCCAGGGCGAGCCGCTCACTGACGGCTTCTACGCCCTGCCCGCGCAGGAGCCGCTGCGCGACGAGACCCAGGTCGAGAGCAAGCACCGCTCCGCCTTCCGCAAGCGCGAGGCGCTGCGGCGCGAGGCCTGCGGGCTGCTGATCACGGCGCTGCGCGGCCAGGTGTGGCCGCTGGACCGGGCGGCATAAGCCAATGGACGGCTAAACGTCCTTGCGCTCCGGCGCAGGGATACGTGTTTCCCTCTGCTCCGCCCGCGTCGCCTCGTAAAGCTTGGCGTACTTCAGGAACGCATAGAACGCGTGGATGCGCGCGGCGATAAAGCCCGCCCAGCCCGAGCGGTAATGCCCGCGCAGCAGGTAGTAGCGGAAGAACGCGGCCCAGGCATTGGTGAGCATGCGCAGGCGCAGGCCGCTGGCGCGGCGGCCGGCCAGGTCCGCCACCTGCAGGCTGGAATAGCGGTTGGCCTTGTCCACTCGGCCGGCGATGTCGCGCTCGCCGTAGTGGTCCATCACCAGGTCCAGCACGCCGACGCTGCCGTCGACAGTGACTTCCTCGTGCACGCGGTGGCCGCTCATGCGCGCGCGGCGGCGGTCGAACAGGCGCACGTAGTGATTGAGGCGGCTGCGCGGCGACTGCCATTGCCAGAAGATCCATTCGCGGCGCCACAGCAGGTAGCCGGCATGCGCCGGCTGCGCGAGCACGTGCTGGATGATCTGCGCGGCGTTCGCCGGCATGGCTTCGTCGGAGTCGAGCAGCAGCACCCAGTCGTGCCGCGCCAGGTCGATGGCCGCCTGCTTCTGCGCGCTGTAGCCGGCGAAGGGCTGGCTCTCGACGCGCGCGCCGTAGTGCGCGGCGATGGCGAGCGTAGCGTCGGTGGAGCCCGAATCCAGCACCACCACCTCGTCGGCCCAGCGCACGCTGGCCAGGCAGGCGTCGAGCGTGGCGGCGCTGTTGTAGCTGGTCAGCACCACCGACAGGGGCTCACGCGCCATCGGCGTCCTCCGCGGCCACGTACAGGCTGGCGCACCACAGGCCCAGCACCCAGGCGAACAGCAGGCCCCACCACGCCGAATAGAAAGCCAGATGGGTATTGAGCGGGAACAGCATCACGCCCAGCGCCACCGTGGCGGGAAATGCGCGGGCGCGCGCCGCCGCTCCCGCCGCATGCCAGCGGCGTATCGCCAGCACCGCGCCGGCCAGCCACAGCGCGAGGCCGGCCAGGCCGGTTTCGCTCAGCACTTCCAGCACCACCTGGTGCGCATGGCAGGCGCCCTCGCCCGCGCCGCAGTTCTCGCCGGTGGCCACGAAGTGGTCGTCCGGCGGCGCCACCTGGCGATAGACGTAGCGATAGCCGCGCACGCCGACGCCGTTGAGCGGATGCGCTTCGAACATCCACCAGCTGGTGCGCCAGATATCCAGCCGTCCGCTGAGCGCCGTATCCACCGCGTGGTCCGACGCCCGGAAGGCGAGCAAGGTCTTTTCCATGCGCGCGTGGAAACGCTCCGAGGTCTTCCATGCCAGTCCGCCGGCGGCCGCGGCGACCAGGGTGCCGGCGCAGCAGATCAGCACGAAGCGCCTGGCCGAGCCGGCCTCGCGCCAGGCGAAGGCCAGCACCACCAGCGCGTAGGTAAGCCACGATGCACGCGATCCTGAGAGCAGCACCGGCCCGAGCAAGGCCAGCGCGGCCAGCCCCAGCCCCAGCCGTCCCCAGCGCCAGCGCGCGGCCCATAGCGCGAACGGCGCCAGCACGGCGAGCGAGGGGCCGAGCTTGAGATTGTCGGCGCCGAAAATGCCGGACACGCGCTCCTGCTCCGCATGCCCGCCCAGGCTCCAGCCGGTCAGCGCCTGCACCCAGGCATCCAGTACCCACACGGCGAGCACGGCGGCGACGGCGACATAAAGCGCATCGAGCTTGCCGGCGCGGCGGATGGCGAAGCACGCATACAGCCCCAGCGGCACGTAGCGCAGCAGCGCCGCCACGGTCGACCAGCTCTTGCCCGGCGCCACCGCCCCGAAGCACGACAGCAGCGCCGCGCCGATATACGCGCCCAGCAGCCACAGCAGCAGCCGCGCGCCGGCATGCTCGCCCAGCGCGCGCGGATGCCGCGCGAACAGCAGCACGACGCCGAGCAGGCACAGGAAGGTGCCCAGCTCCGAGCTGCGCCCGAACGGCAGCAGCGCGATCACCAGCCAGAACGGCAACAGCGGCGAGCGCAGGGCGGCCTTGAGCGCAGGGAGAACAGGCATGCGGGAACCCGGTAGGAAAAGCCGGGGCATTGTAGGCGAGCCGCCACCCTGCTCGTCATTCCGGCGCAGGCCGGAATGACGAGCGGGTCAGCCGGCGACCACTTCCTCGTACAGCGCCAGCGTGGCCTGCTGCATGTCCGACAGGCGGTAGCTCTGCAGCATCGGGATCGGCGGCGCCACGCGCAGCAGCTCGGCCGCGCGCTCCACCAGGCGTTCGCGGTCGCCGACCGGCACGCGGCCGGCCGGATACAGCTCGGCCAGCAGCTCGCCGACGCCGCCGTGGGCATAGCCCAGCACGGGGCGGCACAGCGACAGCGCCTCGACCACGGTGCGGCCGAAGGATTCGGGCTTGTTCGACAGCTGCAGCACCAGCGCCGACACGGCGTAGATGTCGCGCACGTCGTTGCGCGGCGGGGTCAGCACCACCTGGGACTCGATGCCGCGCGCACTGATCAGCTCGCGCAGCTCGGCCACGTAGGCTTCGCGGCCCGGCTCGATCACGCCCAGCAGCAGCAGGCGCGCGTCGATGCCGCGGCGCTTGAGTTCCGCGATCAGCTCGACGGCGTCGTGATGGCCCTTCAGCCGCGTGCCGCGGCCCGGCAGGGTCAGCAGCGGCGCGCCGGCCAAGCGCGGGAATTCGGTGAAGAAGGCCTTCTGCCAGGCATCGTCGGGGCGATGGCCGTACGGAAACGCCTCAGGGTCGATGCCGCGGGGAATCACCCGCACGCGCGAGGGTTCCAGCCAGCGGTAGTGGCTGAGCACGTAGTCGCGCAGGGTCTGCGAGACGGCGATCACCCGCTCGCCGCGCAGCATGATGGAGCTGTAGCGCCCGGGCGTATTCAAGCCGTGCACGGTGGTAACGAAATGCGGGCGCGGCTGCAGCCCGCGGATCGCCCACCAGCCCAGCCAGGCCGGCAGGCGCGAGCGGGCGTGCACGATGTCCGGCTTCAGCTGCGCCAGCACGCGGCGCAGGGCGCCCACCCGCAGCAGGGTGCGCAGCGACTTGCGGCCGATGTCCAGGCTGATGTGCTCGCTGCCCTCGGCTTCCAGCTGGCCGGCCAGGCGGCCGCCGGCGGAGATCACCACCGAACGGTGACCGGCCTGCACCAGCGCGCGCGCGACTTCCAGCGCCGACCGCTCGGCCCCACCGGACTGCAGGGCCGGGATCAGCTGGACCACGGTCAGCGACCGGGCTGGCGCGGCAACGGCGGACATGGACGGTTCGAGTAAAGCCTTCATCCTTGGGGACAAGCAGCAATCGTGCCGATTGCCGCCTGAAGTTCGATGCGGTGCCTTGCCTGGCCCCGGCCGGTTCAGTCGTTCAGGACGTAACGCGCGCCGCAGTAGGGACAGCTGGATTCGCCGCCGTCCTCGACGATCGGCAGGTACACCTTCGGGTGCGAGTTCCACAGCGCCATGCCGGGCAGCGGGCAGGACAAGGGAAGGTCCTTGCGCGTCACTTCATAACGATTTTCGGCATTGGCCAAAATCTGCCGTGCGGGCTCGGCGGGGGAAGCGGGCATGGGATCAAGCTCCAGACTGGACATCGGGCCGACAATGGTAGCAGGCTGCACCGCCCGGCCGGCGCGGCGGGCACAGGGAAGAAACATGCTGTGAACCGGCTCCGGGCCGATTGTCATCGGGCGGCTGCATCATCGGCTGCCCCGGCGGACCACCGCCGCACCATCCAGCTTGAAGGGGAACATCCAATGGATTTCGGAAAGATCATGGCCCGCGCGCGGGCGATCCTCACCACGCCCAAGACCGAATGGCCGGTCATCGCCGCGGAGCCGGCCACCGTGCAGGGCCTCTATACCAGCTACATCCTGGTGCTGGCCGCGCTGCCGGCCGTCGCCGGCTTCATCAAGAACAGCCTGATCGGCGTCAGCCTGATGGGCATGACCTGGCGCGCGCCGTTCGGCTCCGGCCTGGCCGGCATGGTGCTGCAGTACGTGCTGTCGCTGGTGCTGGTCTATGTGATGTCGCTGATCGTCAACGCGCTGGCGCCAAGCTTCGGCGGCCAGAAAGAGCCGGTGCAGGCGCTGAAAGCCGTGGCCTATGCCTGGACCGCCAGCTGGGTCGCCGGCGCTGCGGTGATCCTGCCCTGGATCGGCTGGCTGATCGCCATCGCCGGCGGCATCTACTCGATCTACCTGCTCTACCTGGGCCTGTCGGCCACCATGCAAAGCCCGGTGGAGAAGACGGCCGGCTATACGGCCGTGAGTATCATCATCGGCATCGTGCTGGGCTGGATCGTCAGCATGATCGTGGCCGGCGTGGTCGGCACCGCGGCACTGACCGGCGCCGCCATGAGCGGCGGCCACGTCACCTTCAGCGGCGACAACGGCAGCGTCACCGTCGACAAGGACAGCGCGGCCGGCAAGCTGGCCGAGATGGGTGCGCGCGCCGAGCAGGCCAGCAAGGAGCTGGAGGCCGCGCAGAAGTCCGGCGACACCTCCGCCCAGCAGGCCGCGATGAGCAAGATGATGGGCAACGACGGCAACGTGCAGTCGCTGTCGGCCGACCAGATCAAGGCCTTCCTGCCCGACAGCGCCGGGGGCCTCAAGCGCCAGAGCCTGTCGGCCGAGCGCAGCGCCGGCGTGGGCGTGCAGATCACCGTCGCGCACGGCCAGTACGGCGACGGCAGCCGCAACATCGAGCTGGAAATCTCCGACACCGGCAGCATGAAGGGCATGATGGCGGTGGCCAATGCCTTCGCCGCCGAGTCCGAGCAGCAGACCGACAACGGCTACGAGAAGACCTACAGCAAGGACGGCCGCCTGGTGCACGAGTCCTGGGACAAGGTCAACAAGACCGGCGACTACACCGTGGTGGTCGGCCAGCGCTTCTCGGTGAAGGCCAGCGGCAACGCGGAGATCGACCAGCTCAAGGACGCCGTCAACAGCGTGGACCTGAGCAAGCTGGAGTCGCTGAAGAACGAAGGCGTCAGCAAGAACTGACGCCCCGCCGGCAACGCGCAAATAAAAAGCCCGCGCCATCACGGCGCGGGCTTTTTTCATGCGGCGCCGCGAACGGCGCCGGCATGCATCAATCCGCCTTCGGCACCGAAGCCTCGGTGGTGATGTGGATCTTGATCTCGTCGCTGACGTTCGGCACGTAGGCGCCCATGCCGAAATCCGAGCGCTTCACCGTGGTGCTGGCGTCGAAACCCACGGTCTGCACCTTCAGCATCGGGTGCACGCCGCTCTTGTTGAGCTTGGCGTCCAGCACCACCGGCTTGGTCACGCCGTGCACGGTCAGGTCGCCGGTCACCTTGTACTTGCCGCCGCCGAGCGACTGCACCTTGGTGCTCTTGAAGGTGATGTTGGCGAACTTGTCGGCGTCGAAGAAATCCGGCTTCTTCAGGTGCTCGTCCAGCTTGGACACGTGGGTGTCCAGGTTGGCCAGCGGCAGGGTCACTTCGACCGAGGACTTGGCTGCGTCCTTCTCGTCGAACACCAGGGTGCCTTCGCCCAGGCCCAGGTTCGCGGTCGGGTTGGAGAAGCCGAAGTGGTTCCAGCTGAACAGCACATTGGTGTGGCCCGGGTCGAGCTTGTAGGTGACCGGGTCGGCCTGCGCGGTGACGGCGGCGCCGATCAGGCCGGCGAGAACGAGGTAACGAAGTGCACGCATGGGTAGTTCTCCGTGGAAGAGGGGGCTGCGGTTAAAGGCGGACGCATCGCGCTCAGGCGATGCGGCACGCCTCCTCGAACGACAGGCGCGGGTTGCGCGGGAACAGGTCGCGGCTGGCATCGCCGTAACCGAGATTGATCAGGAAGTTGGACTTCACGCTGGGCGTATCGGCGAAGAACGCCTTGTCCACGCCGGCGTTGTCGAAGCCGGACATCGGGCCGCAGTCCAGGCCCACCGCGCGCGCCGCGATGATCAGGTAGGCGCCCTGCAGGGTAGCGTTGCGGAATGCGGTGGTGTCGATCATCGGCTGGTTGCCGACGAACCAGCTGCGCGCATCGGCATGCGGGAACAGGCGCGGCAGGTGCTCGTAGAACTCGTGGTCGACGCCGACGATGGCGGTGACCGGCGCCTTCATGGTCTTGGCGCGGTTGCCTTCGGACAGGAACGGCTCCAGCTTGGCCTTGGCCTCGGCCGACTTCACGAACACGATGCGCGCCGGCGAGGAGTTGGCGCTGGTGGGGCCGAACTTGGCCAGCTCGTAGACCTGGCGCAGCACCTCGTCGCTCACCGGCTTGTCCAGGAAGGCGTTGTAGGTGCGGGCCTCGCGGAACAGCTGGTCGAGGGCGGCCTCGGAAAGCAACTCGCTCATGGGTATCCTTCGATAGAACGCGCCGGGCGGCGCCGTGGCCCCGAAGTGTACGGGCACGCAAGGGCGAACAGGACTGGGCCGGACAGAACGTACTGTGGCGAGAATCGAAACAATCCCGGGCCAGCACCCCGCATGACCAGGCTGCACGGCGAATGCTTGGTGGTCACCGACGGCCGCGCCGGCAACGACCGCCAGGCCCTGGCCCTGGCCGAAGCGCTGGGCCTGCCGTTCCGCCATCTGGTGCTGGGACTGCGCGCGCCCTGGTCCTGGTTCGCGCCGCGCCTGCTGCCCGGCGGCCGCTTCGCCCTGCCCGCGCCGCAGCGCCGCGGCATCGTGGTGCCGCCGTGGCCGGCGGTGATCGTCGGCTGCGGCCGCGCGGCGGCGTATTACACGCGGCTGGTGCGCGAACTGTCCGAAGGCGGCAGCTATGCGGTGCAGATTCTCGATCCGCGTATCGATCCGCGGCATTGGGACACGGTGATCGCGCCACGCCATGACGGCCTGGACGGACCGAACGTGCTGCATCCGCTGGGCTCGCTCAATCCGGTCGACGACGCCTGGCTGGCCGAAGGCCGCGACGTCTGCCCCGCCTTCGGCGACTTGCCGCAGCCGCGCGTCGCGGTGCTGGTGGGCGGGCCGCGCAAGGGGATTCCGATCGACGCTGCGTATGCCCACGCCCTGGCCGAGCGGCTGGTGGCGCAGCAGCGGCGCGACGGCGGCAGCCTGCTGGTGCTGGCCTCGCGCCGCACGCCGGCCGGCGTGGTCGCGGTGCTGCGCGAACGCCTCGCCGGCATTCCCGGCGTGGTGTGGAGCAGCGAGGAAGACGGCGCCAATCCCTACCCCGCCGCCATGGGCTGGGCCGACCGGCTGGTGGTGACGCCGGACTCGATCAACATGCTTTCCGAAGCCTGCGCCATCGGCTGCGCGGTGCAGACCCTGGTGCGCGCACCGCTGCCCGGCAAATTCGCGCGGTTCCACCAGGCGCTGCGCGAAGCGGGGCTGCTGCACGGGCTGGACGACACGCCGCCCGCACGGCAGACGCCGCTGCGCGAAACCCGCGCCATCGCCGAGACGGTGCGCCAGCGCATCGCGGCGCGCAACGCCAGCCGCAGCTAGACCGTCGTCGCCTTCGCGGCGAACGCGAAGCCGAGCTCCGCCGTCACCCGCCGCACTTCTTCGCTCAATGCATCCAGCGCCGGCTCGCGCGGCGCGATGCGCGAACGCAGGTCCAGCGTGCAGGCCAGCGCACGGCGCAGCAGTTCGCCATGCGCGCGCGCGAACACCTCGGCTTGCGCATCGTCGAGCAGGCCGCTGGTGCGGCAGGCTTCGATCAGCGCCGCGTTCGCGGTGGACAGCAGCAGCAGCGGCCGCTCCGCCGCGTGCGCCAGCACCAGGCCCTGCAGGGCGAACTCGATATCGAGCAGGCCGCCGTGGCCTTGCTTCAGATCGAACAGGCGCTCGTCGGAACGGTCGCGCTCGGCGCGCCAGCGCCGGCGCATGTCGCTGACGTCGGCCAGCACGCGGGCACGCTCGCGCGGCACGGCGAGGATCTCGCGGCGCACGTCGAGCAACTCCGCATTCAACGCGGCATCGCCGGCCACCGGGCGGGCGCGCAGCAACGCCTGGTGTTCCCACGTCCATGCGCGGCTGCGCTGGTATTCGGCGAAGGCTTCCAGGCTGCTGACGAGCAGACCCTTGGAACCGTCGGGACGCAGCCGCGTATCCACTTCGTACAGACGCCCGGCGCGGGTCAGCACGGTCAGCCAGTTCATCACGCGCTGCGCCAGGCGCTGGTACCAGCGCGAGCCTTCGATCGGGCGCGCGCCATCGCTCATCGCATGGGCGCGGCGGGTGTCGTAGACGAAGACCAGGTCCAGGTCGGAGGCGAAGCCCAGCTCCTCGCCGCCGAGGCTGCCGTAGCCGAGCACGGCGAAGCCGCTGCCTTCGCCCGGCAGGCGGCCGTGCTGTTCGGTGAGTTCGCGTTCCGCCAGCGCCATCACCGCGATCACCACCGACTCCGCCAGCGCACCGAGGCGGCGCGCCGTGGCGACCGCGTCGGCGCGGCCGTCGTTGAAGGCCAGGCCGAGGCGGAACGCCGTGCTGGCCTTGAATTCGTTGATGCGCTCCAGCTCCGCTTCGGCCTCGCGCTCGTCCAGCGTGCCCAGCACGCGGCTGATTTCCGCGCTGATATCGGCGCGCTTGAGCGGCAGTTGGTCGATGCGCGGATCGAGCACGTCGTCCAGCAGCAGCGGCTGCGCGATCACGCGCTCGGCGAGGAAGGCGCTGCGTGCGAACAGGTCGGCCAGGCGTCGCCGCGCCGCCGGCTGTTCTTCCAGCAAGGCCAGATACGAGGAGCGCCGCGCCACCGCCTGCACCAGCCGGCACAGGCGCAGCAGGCCCGGCACCGGCGCCGCGCTGTCGCGCGCCAGCGCCAGCAGCTGCGGCATCAGGCGGTCGAGCTGTTCGCGCGAACGCGGCGGCATGGCGCGCACCGTTGCGGCCTGCGGCAGCTTGAGCAGCGCCTCGGCGGCTTCGGCGCCGGGCTGGAAACCTGCCGCTTCGAGCAGGCCGGGATCGATCTCTTCCGCGCAGACGCGCCGCCACAGCGCCACGTCTTCCACCGGCACGCTCGCGGTGCGGCCGCCCTGCGGCACCAGCACCTCGGCGAATTCCTCGCTGACCACGGCGCGATGGCGCGCCAGTTCCGCCGCCAGCGCTTCCCACGAGGCATGGCCCAGGCCGAGCGCGATGCGCTCGCGGCTCAGTGCGTCTTCGGGGATGTCGTGCGTCTGCGCGTCGCGCAGCATCTGCACGCGGTTTTCCACCCGGCGCAGGAACACATAGGCCTCGCGCAGCGCCTTGGCGCGCGAGGCGGCGATATGGCCGCGCGCCTCGCAGGCGGTCAGCGCCGGCAGCAGGCCGCGCACGCGCAGGCTCGGTTCGCGGCCGCCGCGGATCAGCTGGGTGAGCTGCACGATGAATTCGACTTCGCGGATGCCGCCGGGGCCGAGCTTGAGATTGTCGGCCAGGTCCTTGCGCGCCACCTCGGCGTCGATCAGCGCCTTCATTTCGCGCAGGCCGGCGAAGGCGGTGTAGTCCAGGTATTTGCGGAACACGAACGGCCGCAGCAGTTCCTGCAGCTGCTTGCCCGCGTTACGGTCGCCGGCTACCGGGCGCGCCTTGATCCAGGCGTAGCGTTCCCAGTCGCGGCCTTCGCTCTGGTAGTACTGCTCCATCGCGCTGAACGGCAGCGCGAGGCGACCCGCATTGCCGAACGGGCGCAGGCGCAGATCGACGCGCGCGCAGATGCCGTCGACGGTGGGCTCGGCCAGCAGGCGCACCAGCTGGCGGCCCATGCGCACGAAGTATTCGCTGTTGTCGAGCGGCCGCGGGCCGTCGCTCTGGCCGCTGTGCGGATAGGCCAGCACCAGGTCGATATCGGAGGAGAAATTCAGCTCGCTGCCGCCGAGCTTGCCGAAGCCGACCACCACCATGCGCTGCAGGACGCCCTCGTGGTCGCGGCCGTGGCCATAGCGCGCGGCCAGCGCGCGTTCGGACCAGCCCAGCGCGGCGCCCAGCAGCGCCTCGTAGAGCACGCTGGTGGCGGACAGCGTCTCGGGCAATTCGTCCAGCCCGTTGACGTCGCGGAACACCAGGCGCAGCGCCTCGGCGTGGCGGAAGCGGCGCAGCGTGGCCATGCAGGCGGCTTCGTCCGGATCGAGCCTGAGCGTCTCGATGCGCGTGCTGGCGTCGCCACCGGCGCGCAAGCGTTCCAGCCCCTGCGGCGCCAGCAGCTGCGGCTGGCGGAACCAGATGTCGTAGGCGAAATCGCTGGCCAGCAGGGCGCGGCGGATGCGCTCGGCCACGCCGGCGTCGTCGTGCAGCGCAACACCGGCCAGGCGGCAGCGCGCGGCCAGTTCGGCGTAGCGGTCGTCGATCAGGGCGCGTAGCGCCGGGGATTCCTTGGGCTGCATCCGGACATTGTGCCTTCCGCGCCGGTGTGCCGTCTGCGCCCGTCCGCGCGATGCCAAGATGACCGGCAGATGACCGCGAGATCCTGCACGGCAGGGGCTCGTGCACGCGCCGCTTCGCCATCACGTTGGCACTGCTCGAAAAGTACGCAAGCACCACGAACGCCGAACACCTGGTTCATGCCGGCATCGTTACATTCCGATGTCCGAGCCATGACAGCGCAATCCCCCTAGGACTGCCATGACCAAGACCCTCAATCCAGCCGCCAGGCCCGGCCTGGCCCGCCGCGTCGCCCTCCCCTTGATGCTGGCGGTGGCCTTCGTGCTGTTCACCGGCTGGCTCGACGGCGGCGAAGGCGTTGCGCCGCAGCAGCTGTTCCAGCAGCCGCTGTACCTGCTGGCCAATGCACTGCCGGGGCTGCTGCTGGCCCTGCTGCTGATGGTGCTGAGCCGGCGTCCGCTGCTCTCGTTCGGCCTGGCCTTCCTGCTGCAGGGCGTGCTGTACGGCGTCAATGCGCTGAAGGTGAGGCAGCTGGGCACGCCGCTGATGCCGGCCGATTTCCGCATGCTCGGCCAGCTGCGCAAGGGCGGCCTGCATCTGCTCGGCGGCTATCTGCCGACCACGCCCTGGCCGTACCTGGCGCTGGCCGCCGGCATCGCCCTGGTGGTGCTGGCCTGGCGCAAGGAGCTGCCGCTGTTCCCGCGCCGGACCCGCGGCAAGCGCCTGCTCGCCGGCGCCTCGGTGCTGGTGGTGCTCGGCTCGCTGCTGGGCGGCGCGCCGGCCTGGGGCCGCTTCTACGACGGCGAAACGCTGTGGATGGAGCCGTGGTCGGCCTCGTCCACCGCGCAGCATTCGGGGCTGGTCAGCTCGCTGATGATGTTCCATCTGCATTTCGGCCAGCAGCGCAAGAAGGCCGACCCCAATGCGGCGATGCAGCTGATCGGCCAGGCCGACGGCGCGCTGCGCGAACGCATGCGCGGCGCGTCGGGCGATACCGGCGCCATGCCCGACATCGTGGTGGTGCAGAGCGAATCGTTCTTCGATCCGGCCATCCTCAAGGGCTTCGAGCACCACGACCTCACGCCGAACCTGCACCGCCTGGCGCAGCAGGGCTACAGCGGCGCGCTGCACGTGCCGACCTTCGGCGGCGGCACCATCCGCACCGAGTTCGAGGTGTTGACCGGCCTGTCGCTGCGCTACTTCGACGACCTGCAGTTCCCGTACCTGCAGCTCAACACCAAGGTGGTGCCGGGCATGGTGCGCACGCTGCGCTCGCACGGGTATCGCACGATGGCGATCCACGGCAACAACCCCGCCTTCTGGAACCGCAGCACGGCGTTCCGCGCGATCGGCTTCGACCGTTTCGTGTCGCAGGGCGGCTTCGTCAACGCCAAGGACCTGGACGGCCAGTACATGGCCGACCGCGCCATGACCGACGAAATCATGGCGCAGCTCAAAGATGCCGGCCCGCCGCAGTTCCTGTTCGCCATCAGCATCGAAGCGCACGGCCCCTACGACGTGACGCCGGCCGATGCGGTCAAGCGCGATGCGATCCCCGTGCCGGACGGCCTTGCCGCCGAGGACAAGACCGAACTGCGCAACTACCTCTATCACATGCAGCACGCCGACGAAGAACTGGGCCGCCTGGCCAGCCTGCTGGCGCAGCGCGAGCGCCCCACCCTGCTGCTGTTCTACGGCGACCACCTGCCGGGCTTGAGCGGCAGCTTCGAAACGCTGGGCTTCGTCGACGGCAAGGACATGCTGAGCGAGCCGGGCACCTGGCTGCTGGTCGATCCGCGCAACCAGGTGCAGCCGCAGCGCGAGGATCTCGCCTCATGGATGCTGCCGGGCAAGGTGCTGGAGCAGGCCGGCATCCACGACGATGCGTACTTCGCGCTGACCCAGGTACTGGCGCCGCAGCTGGCCGCGCTCACCCGCGCACCGGGCGCGCCGCCGCAGGCCGAAGACGGCAGCGAGCAGCGCATCGATGCGGCGATGGAGAGCGTGGCGCTGCTGCGGCTGAAAGGAAAACTCGACCGCATGCTGCCGCGCGCCGATGCGCTTTCGGAACATACCGGCTTCGCGCAGGAAGGCGCCGCACCCGCCGCCGCCACCGAAGGCGCGCATCAGTGATGCCGCGCAAGGCGCATTCCCACTAGCTGCGCGAAAGAAAACAAGAGTGCGCGGAACGCGTTTTTCATCGGCACGCACCGGCGATTCAGCGACATGTCCGCCGGCTTAAGCAAACCGGAGCAGCCCGAAAAAATTCAGGATTCAGCAGGCAAACCGCCTCTAGCGTGATTCCACCGCGGCACGTTGCGTCGCGGCACTCACATCGGAGGTTTACCCCATGCGTAAGACCCTGCTTGCTGCTCTCGTCCTCTCGGCCACCGTGCTGACCGCCCCCGCCTTCGCCCAGGCCCAGGCGGCCGCCAAGGCCGGCGCGAGCGTCAATGCCGGCACCTCGGTGCAGGACGCCACCAAGGCGAGCGCGAACCTCAACGCCGGCGCCGCGGTGCAGGACGTCACCAAGACGACGGACCAGGTTGCCACCAAGACCGCCGAGAGCGCGACCGACACCGTGAAGAAGGCGACGCACAAGGCCAAGCACGCCGGCCACAAGGCGGCCAAGACCACCGAGTCGGCCGCGAGCGATGCCACCGGCGGCGCCGAAGCCGCCACCTCGGTGAAGGCCGGCGCGAAGGTCGAGACGCCGGTCGCCGGCGCCGCGGTCGGCGCGAAGACCGACGCCAAGGCGGAAGCCGGCGGCAAGTAAGCGATCCAACCGACGCGGCGCCAAGGGCGCGCCCGCATCGAGCAACCCCGGGAGGTGGACTCCCGGGGTTTTCTTTTGGGCAAAGAAAAACCCCGCCGTAGCGGGGTCCTTCTCACGGATCAAGCATGCCGCCCGATCACTTCACCGCCGCTTGCCCCGCATCCGCGGATTCGCCGAACAAGTCGATGTAAGCCTGATAACGGAACAACCGGTTGCGCCGATAGCCGGTGGCTTCGGCAAGGATGCCCAAGGCGACCAGCCGCGACACCAGGTTGTTGGCCGCGGTATAGGTCGTAGTGGTCAGCGCCTGCACGTCGGCCACCGCAACGATCGGGCGTCGATACAGGTATTCCAGGAGCTTGTGCCCATTGCCCGCGGCGCGCCCCAATCCTTCGGTGACTCTGGCGCGATGGTCTTCGCGCAGCAGAAGGATGCGTCGCGCGGTCTCCGTAGCTTCGCGGCTGACGCTCACCACGCCACGCAGGAAGAACGCCAGCCAGCCTTCCCAATCGCCCTTGTCGCGCACGGCCTGCAGTCGCTCGTAGTACTCGGCGCGGTGCTGCTTGAAGAAATGCGACAGGTAGAGGACCGGTTTCCCAAGAATGTCCCGCTGGCACAGCAGAAAGGTGATCAGCAGACGGCCGACGCGTCCATTGCCATCGAGAAAGGGATGGATGGTTTCGAACTGCGCATGCGCCAGCCCTATTTGCATCAACGCCGGCAGCGCGCTCTGCGCGTGCAGGAAGGTTTCCAGCGCGCCAAGCGCGTTCGGCACCTCGTGCGGCGGTGGTGGAACGAAGCTGGCTTCGCTCAAGGTGCAACCCGAAGCACCGATCCAGTTCTGCGAATGGCGCAGTTCGCCGGGCGTGAGGCGCATGCCGCGCACGCCTTGCAACAGGCGCTCGTGAATTTCGCGAATCAGGCGCACCGACACCGGCAGTTCCTGCAGCCGGCCCAGGCCATAGTTCATGGCACTGACGTAATTGACCACCTCGTCGACGTCGCGCGGCCGGTCCGGGGTCAGGATGTGCGCTTCGGCGGCCAGCAGGTCCTGCAATGAACTCTGCGTGCCTTCGATCTGGCTGGAAAGCACGGCCTCCTTGCGTACGTACATGAAGACGAACAGATCGGGATTGGGCAGGGTTTGAATCGAACCGTCGAGGCGGCCCAGCGCACGATCGGCAAGCGACAGCAACGCCTGCAGCTCGTCGTCCATCCGCAACGCGGGCTTCGGTGGCAGTGGGTTCGGATGAAAAGCGCGGTAACCACTGGGCTGGGCGATATAGCGCCCGGCACGCTGGTTACGGTCCCCGGCCGGAGAACGGGCCCTCGGCGTGTTCATGCAAGGCAAACTTGCATAAGGAGGGATTCTCTTTCCATATTAAAGCCTACCTACAATATAGAGGCGCTTTGGCGCCATGTACAAGGCGACCAATGATATGGAGTACGGCCGATCCTGCCCCTCGCTGGATGGCCAATATCAGACGACATCCCTCTGCTCTCGCCCCCGCCGCCCCAAAAAGAAAACCCCGCACAAGGCGGGGTTCTCCTCGAAGCTGATAACAGATGGGGCGGATCAGAAATCCATGCCGCCCATGCCGCCCATGCCGCCGCCCGCACCGTGCGAGTGGGCTTCTTCCTTCTTCGGCAGCTCGGTCACGGCCGCTTCGGTCGTGATGATCGAGCCGGCCACCGAGGCGGCGTACTGCAGCGCCGAGCGGGTGACCTTGGTCGGGTCCAGGATGCCGAAGGCGATCATGTCGCCGAACTCGCCGGTGGCGGCGTTGTAGCCGAAGTTGCCCTGGCCTTCCTTCACCTTGTTGGCGATGACGGAGGGCTCTTCGCCGGCATTGGCCACGATCGCGCGCAGCGGAGCTTCCAGAGCGGCGGTGGTGATCTTGATGCCGTGGTTCTGGTCTTCGTTGGCGCCCTTCAGGCCGACCACGGCCTTCAGCGCACGGATCAGGGCGACGCCGCCGCCCGGCACCACGCCTTCCTCGACGGCCGCACGGGTGGCGTGCAGGGCGTCTTCGACGCGGGCCTTCTTTTCCTTCATTTCCACTTCGGTGGCGGCACCGACCTTGATCACGGCCACGCCGCCGGCCAGCTTCGCCACGCGCTCCTGCAGCTTCTCGCGGTCGTAGTCGGAGGAGGTCTCCTCGATCTGCGCCTTGATCTGGCCGATACGCGACTGGATCTTCTCCGCTTCGCCGGCGCCGTCGATGATCGTGGTGTTTTCCTTGGTGACCACGATCTTCTTCGCGCGGCCGAGATCGGCGATGGTCGCCTTCTCAAGCTGCAGGCCCACTTCCTCGGAGATCACCTGGCCGTTGGTCAGGATGGCCATGTCTTCCAGCATCGCCTTGCGGCGGTCGCCGAAGCCCGGAGCCTTCACGGCGGCCACCTTGACGATGCCGCGGATGGTGTTGACCACCAGGGTGGCCAGCGCCTCGCCTTCCACTTCCTCGGCGACGATCAGCAGCGGCTTGCCGGCCTTGGCCACGCCCTCGAGGATCGGCAGCAGCTCGCGCACGTTGGAGATCTTCTTGTCGTACAGCAGGATGAAGGGGTCATCCAGTTCGACCTGCTGCGACTGCTGGTTGTTGATGAAGTACGGCGACAGGTAGCCGCGGTCGAACTGCATGCCCTCGACCACGTCCAGCTCGTTGTCCAGGCCCGAGCCTTCCTCGACGGTGATCACGCCTTCCTTGCCGACCTTCTTCATGGCGGTGGCGATGATTTCGCCGATGGCCGAGTCGGAGTTGGCGGAGATGGTGCCGACCTGGGCGATCGCCTTGTCGTCGGCGGTCGGGTTGGAGAGCTTCTTGAGCTCTTCCACGGCCGCGACCACGGCCTTGTCGATGCCGCGCTTCAGATCCATCGGGTTCATGCCCGCGGCGACCGCCTTCAGGCCGTCCTGGATGAAGGCCTGGGCCAGCACGGTGGCGGTGGTGGTGCCGTCGCCGGCCACGTCGGAGGTCTTGGAAGCGGCTTCCTTGACGATCTGCGCGCCGATGTTCTCGTACTTGTCGGCCAGCTCGATTTCCTTGGCGACGGAGACGCCGTCCTTGGTCACGGTCGGGGCGCCGAAGCTCTTCTCGAGCACCACGTTGCGGCCCTTGGGACCCAGGGTCACCTTGACCGCGTTGGCCAGGGTGTTGACACCCTTGAGCATGCGGGCGCGGACGTCTTCGCCAAAGCGGACTTCTTTTGCAGCCATGATCTGTATTCCTTTGAATGCTTGAATGAGGGGATGGGAAGAGAAGCGGGAGAGGCTGCTTAGCCTTCGATCACCGCAACGATGTCGTCTTCCTTCAGGAAGACCAGCTCTTCGCCGTCGATCTTGATTTCCTGGCCGGCGTACTTGCCGAACAGCACCACGTCGCCTTCGTTCACCGACATCGGGCGGACCTTGCCGTCTTCCAGGATGCGGCCGGCGCCGGCGGCGATGACCTTGCCGCGGGTCGGCTTCTCGGTGGCGCTGTCGGGGATGACGATGCCACCGGCGGAAACGCGCTCTTCTTCGAGGCGCTTGACGATGACGCGGTCGTGCAGCGGACGCAGCTTGCTCATGGTGATGGGCTCCAGCTTGGGTTTGAGTGGATCGAAAAAGGGGTCCCCGGAACGGCGCCTGCGGCGCTGTTAGCACTCCCGGTGGGTGAGTGCCAATTCTAGCGACGCAGGAATCCCCCGCAAGAGGCTTTGTTCCGAAGCTGCAAGGGCTAATGGGGAAGGCCGGCGGGGCTTTCAAGGGGCGGCGGGGCATGCGGCGGCGGGGAGCCCACGCTAGGCTCCCCACCATGACCGACCCCGTCCTGCTGTGCTACTGCACCTATCCCGACTCCGCCAAGTCCGCCGGATTCGCCAGAACCCTGGTGGAAGAAGGGCTGGCCACCTGCGTGAACCGCCTGCCCGGGGTGCGCTCGACCTACCGCTGGCAGGGCAAGGTCAGCACCGAGGTCGAGGAATTGCTCCTCATCAAGACCACCGCGGCGCGCTTCGAGGCCCTCAAGGCGCGCGTGCTGGAACTGCATCCCTACGAGCTGCCGGAGCTGATCGCGGTGCCGGTGGAACGCGGCCACGAGGCTTATCTGGACTGGGTCCGGGCCGGCGTGCTGATCTGATCTGGCGCCGCCTGATCCGGCACGGTCAGCCGGGCATCCGGCCGGGCCACGAACACCACCAGGAAAGTCGCCGGCTCCGTGCCGCTGACATTCGCCGTGCCCAGGTGATGCGCCCCGGCCGGCTCGAACCAGCTCTCGCCGGGGCCGTATTCCCGCGCCGGCTCGCGGTCGACCTGGCTGCGCACGCGGCCGGACAGCATGTAGACGAAGGCGTCGGCCTCGTGATGGTGTGGCTTGGACTGCTGGCCGGGGGCGAAGGTGACGGTCAGCGCGACCAATTTCCTGCCGGGCGCCTGAGTCAGTGGCGCGGTGAGCAGCGGATGTTCCTCGGCCGCCAACGCCGGCAGAGCGACGCCGGCGACGAGCCCAAGCGCGAAAACACAGCGAAGCAAGGTGGACATGGCGGCCTCCCTCAACGCGCGGTCAAAGTCTTGAGCGCCTGATCCAGCGGCGCCCCGGCCTGCTCGACGCGGGCGGTGATGCGCCCCTGCGCATCGAACAGCAGCACCGTCGGCACGTGGGTCACGCGGAAGCGGCGGAACAGCGCGCCCGAATCGTCCAAGGTCAGCGGCATGCCAATGCGGTGCTCGTCGCGGTACTTCACCAGCTCGTCGTGCGCGGCCCACAGGCCGGAAGCGACGCCGACCCAGCGCAGCTTCGTGTCATGCGCCGACAGCGCGCCGACCTGTTCGCGCATCGCGCGGCAGCTCCTGGAAAGCTCGGGCCGGCTGGTCGCCAGGTAGGACTCGCACCAGGGCGACAGGAACACCAGCGCCGTCGGCTTGCCTGCTTCCGGCAGCGACAGATGCTTGCCGTCCAGCATGGCGGCGTCGAACGCGGGTACGCGGTCGCCGGTGTCGTAATGCGCCTCCTGCTTCGGCGCCGCCGCACCGGCCGCGGCCACGCCGCTGCTGCCGCGCGCTGCCTGCAGCGCGGCATCGAGCCTGGCGTTCGCCTCGTGGCCGACGTAGAGGATGCGGCCGTCGCGCCCGATCACCACGTGCTGCGGCGTCACGCGCAGATGGAAGGCCTCGCCCAGCGAGCCGTCGTCGAACACCAGCGGCATCTTCAGGCCCATCTCGTCGCGGTACTTGCGCACGTCTTCGATGGTTTCGTCGAAGCCGACGCTGATGGCGATCACCGCCAGGTCGGGGCCGGCTTCCTCGTAGGTCTTCTTCAGATGCGGCATCTGCTCGCGGCAGGGCACGCACCAGGTGGCCCAGAACTTCAGATACACCGCCTGCTTGCCGTACAGGCTGGCCAGATCGATGGTCTTGCCGTCGATGGTCTTCACGGTGACGCGCGGCGCCGGCTGGCCGACCAGGCTCTTGCCGGCGGCTTCGGCGCGCTGCTGGCCGGATTGCGCCCAGGCCGGCGCGGCGGCCAGGCCCAGCAGGAGGAGACAGCAAAGGAGGAGGCGATGCATGGCGGGGAGATCCAGGCTGAGAGTGGGCGCCATGCTCCGCTTCCGGTGGTCCGGTTTTAAGGACCACTTCCGGCCAATGCTTGGGGACCACTTCGCTCAGCGCGGCAGCAGCCGCGCGATGCGGCGCACCGCCTCCTCCATGCGCCGGGCCTCCATCAGCCCGTAGCCCAGCGCCAGGCCGTTGGAGGCGACGCGCCCGAACGTATAGCCATCCAGGCCTTCGATGCGCACGCCCTGCCCGGCCGCCTGTTCGACCAGCACATCCGTACGCAGCTTGGCCGGCAGCCTGGCCGACAGATGCAGCCCGGCGTCGGAAGGCCAGGCTTCCAGTCCATGGCGCGCCAGCGCATCGAGCAAGGCCTCGCGCCGCTCCGCATAGACGTTGCGCATGCGCCGCACATGGCGCGCCAGATGTCCCTCGGCAATGAAGGCCGCCAGCGTGTCCTGCGCGGGCACGTCGCAATGCCAGTCGGCCAGTTCCTTCGCCGCCGCAAGCGCCGGCAGCAGCCATGGCGGCGCCACCACGTAGCCGATGCGCAGCGCGGGGAACAGGCATTTGGAAAAAGTGCCGACGTAGCAGACCGAGCCTTCGCGATCGAGCGTCTGCAGCGCATCCAGCGGCCGCCCGCCGTAGCGGAATTCGCCGTCGTAGTCGTCCTCGATCACCGTGGCGCCGCGTGCCGCGGCATGTGCCAGCAGCTCCGCGCGGCGGCGCGGCGACATCGACATGCCCAGCGGGAACTGATGCGACGGCGTCACGTAGATCACCCGCGCCTCGGCGGGAATCCGTTCCACCACGATGCCTTCGCCGTCCACCGGCACCGGCACCACCTTGGCGCCCGCCGCGGCAAACGCCGCGCGCAGTGGCGTATAGCCGGGATCCTCTACCGCGACCACGGTGCGCCCCGGCGTCACCAGCACGCGCGCCAGCAGGTCGAAGGCCTGCTGCGCGCCGCTGGTCACCATCACGTCGTCCGGGTCGCAGGCCACCGCGCGCGCGAACGACACATGCTGCGCGATCGCCTCGCGCAGCACCGGCCGCCCGCGCGACTGCCCCGACATCGACGGCAACCGCGACACGCCGCGCAGCGCACGTGCCGACAGCCGGCGCCACACCTCGAACGGAAACTGCCGCGTATCCGGCACGCCCAGGCGGAAATCGTAGGCGAACGCGCCCGGCGGCGGCGACGGCGCGGGCGGGCGCGCCTCGCGCCAGTACGGCGCCAGCCGGCGGTCGCCGCCGGCCTCGGCCGCGGTGGAGCGCGCGCGGGCGCGGCGTTCCATCAGGTCGGCCACGTAGTTGCCGGCGCCGCGCCGCGCGACCACATAGCCCTCGCTCAGCAGCAGGTCGTAGGCCGCCACCACGGTGTTGCGCGACAGCTGCAGCGCCTGGGCCAGTTCGCGCGTGGCGGGCAGCCGCAGGCCGGGTTTCAGGCGGCCGTCCAGGATCGCCGCGCGCAGTTGCGCATGCAGCGCGGCCTGCCGCTGGCGCGACCCCTTGGCCGGCAGCTCCAGCGGGAACTCGAACGGATGATCCATGGCCTGCCCCGCAAAGTGGACCCCAATAATTGTCGCATTGTGGTCCTTTTGCCAGACCATCGAACGACCTAGCCTGCACCCGTCGCCATTCCCGCCTAAGGCCGCCGCCATGATCGAGCTCTACTACGCCGCCACCCCCAATGGCCTGAAAGCCCGCCTGTTCCTGGAAGAGGCCGGCATTCCCTACCGCCTGGTCCCGGTCAGCCTGAGCAAGGGCGAGCAGTTCAAGCCGGCATTCCTGGCCGTTTCGCCGAACAACAAGATCCCGGCCATCGTCGATTACGAGCCCACCGACGGCGGCGCGCCGCTCACGATGTTCGAATCGGGCGCGATCATGCTTTACCTCGCCGAGAAGACCGGCCGCCTGATCCCGTCGGACCTGCGCGGCCGCACCGAGGTGCTGCAGTGGCTGTTCTGGCAGATGGCCGGCCTGGGTCCGATGGCCGGGCAGATCGGGCATTTCAATGTGTACGCGCCGGAGAAGGTGCCCTACGCGATCGACCGCTACACCCGCGAAGTGCACCGCCTGTACGGCGTGCTCGATCGCCGACTGGAAGGGCGCGAATTCATCGCCGGCGAATTCTCCATCGCCGACATCGCCTGTTACCCGTGGATCGTTCCGCACGAAGCACATGGGCAGGACCTGGAGCAGTTTCCGAACCTGTCCCGCTGGTTCCGCACGATGGCGGCGCGTCCCGCCACGCTGCGTACCTACGAAGGCGTGGAAAACGCGTACGCGCCGAAGCAGGCGCTGACGGAAGCGGAACGCCAGGTGCTGTTCGGGCAGGGCAAGTCGGCCACCGTCCCTTGATGACTACCTCCATGAAGGAACCCTTCTCCCTCCGGGAGAAGGTGGCGGCAGCCGGATGAGGGTACGGCCGGAGCGAAGCACATCACTCTTGCGCTCCGCCCGCACCCTCACCCCAACCCCTCTCCCGGTGGGAGAGGGGCTCAAGCTTCCAACTTCCCTCTTTCACCATGAGCTTTCACGCCATGAAGAAATCCGATCTCGCCGCGCTGCTCTTGCTGGGTGCCCTGTGGGGCGCGTCGTTCCTGTTCATGCGCATGGGCGCGGACCAGTTCGGCGGCATGGCGCTGGCCGGGCTGCGCGCGATCGGCGCGGCGCTGTGCTCGCTGCCGCTGCTGGCTTCGCGCGAGCGGCTGGCCGAGATGCGCCGGCACTGGCGGCCGATCGTGGTGGTGGGCATGAGCAATTCGGCGCTGCCATTCGTGCTGTTCTCCTACGCGGCGATGAGCTTGCCGGCGGGCGTGTCGGCCATTTCCGACGCGATCGGGCCGCTGCTGGTGGCGCTGTCGGGCTGGCTGTGGCTGGGCGAGAAGCTGGACGGCGCGCGCACCGCCGGCCTGGCCGTGGGTTTTGCCGGCGTGGTGTGGCTGATCGCCGGCAGCGTGGGCTTCGGCCATGGCGGCGGTTCGGCCTGGGCCATGGCGGCCTGCGTCGGCGCCAACGTCTGCTATGCCTTCGGCGCGCATTACGGCCAGCGCCGCCTGCGCGGCGTGTCGCCGCTGGCGGTGGCTACCGGCAGCCAGCTGGCCGCGGCCATCGCGCTGCTGCCGCTCACGGTGTGGCTGTGGCCGGCCAAGATGCCGGGCGCGCAGGCCTGGTTCGCCATGTTCGGCCTGGCCGCCGCCTGTACCTCGCTGGCCTACGTGCTCTTCTACCGCCTGATGGCGCGCGTCGGTGCGACCCGCACGCTGGCGGTGCTGTACCTGATTCCGGTGTTCGGCGCGCTATGGGGGCTGATGTTCCTGGGCGAGCCGGTCACCTTGTCGATGGCCGGCGGCTGCGTGGTGATCCTGCTCGGCGTGGCGCTGACCACGGGGCTGATCCGCCCGCGCAGCCTTCCCGCGGCCACGCCGGAACAAGCCTGACGTCCCCGCTGTCCTCCCCCGGCCGGCGCTGCGCAGGCCGGCTGCGCCATAATCCGAGATCGCCCGCGTCCCCGCGCCGGGCACGCCCTTCGCTGGAGCCGCAATGCAACCGATCCGCCTGATCCGACCGACGGCGCGCTTCCCCGCCCTCGCCTGGCCCGCTCTTATCCTGCTTGGCCTGGCCCTGCTGCTGTCCGGCATCGGCAACGCCCTGGCGCAGGACGACGACGGCATCCTGCCGGTGACCGAGGCCTACAAGCTGAAGGCCGACGCCTCCACGCCGGGTGTGCTGAAGCTGCACTGGGACATCGCGCCGGACTACTACCTCTATCGCGGCCGCATGAAGTTCACCGGGGCGGAAGGCATCACCGCCGGCGAGGCGAAGCTGCCCGACGGCGCCAGGCATCACGACGAATACCTCGGCGATGTGGAGATCTACCACCACGAAGTGGATGCCACCGTGCCCTACACCGTGGCCGCCGGCACGCAGCGGCTGAAGATCGCCGTGCGCTACCAGGGCTGCCACGAGGTGGAGCCGAAGATCTGCTATCCGCCGCATACCGAACAGCTGGACCTGCCGCTGCCCGCCGGCACCGCGCAGGCCGACGCCGCCGCGCCGCAGACCCTGGGCGCCGCGCTCGCCCAACTCGGCGGTACGCCGCCCGGCGCCGCACCCGGCACCGACAGCGCGCCGCTGCCGGCCGAGCAGGCGTTCCGCTTCGAAGCCCTGGCCCGCTCGCCGAACCAGCTGCTGCTGCGCTGGACCATGCCCAAGGGCTATTACCTGTACCGCGACCAGACTTCGCTGCATCTCAATGCCGCGGGCTTGAAGCTGGGCCAGCCGCAGTGGCCGCAGGGCACGACCAAGCAGGACCCGCACTTCGGCAACGTCACCGTGTACTTCGACCAGGTCGAGCTGCCGGTGGCGATCGAGGGCGACACCTCGAAGCTCAAGCAGGTGGCGGTCGAAGCCAGCTTCCAGGGCTGCCAGGACGGCGGACTGTGCTATCCGCTGATGTCGCGCGCGGTCACCGTGGACCTGGCCGGCGGCGCCGTCGCCACCGGCGAGACCGTGGCGGGCCCGGCGCCGGAAACGCGCCCCGCCGCCGCGCTGGACGTGAGCCTGTGGGCCGCCCTGCTGCTCGCCCTGGGCGGCGGCCTCGTGCTGAACCTGATGCCGTGCGTGCTGCCGGTGCTGTCGATCAAGGCGGTCGGCCTGATCGAAAGCGGCGAGAGCCCCGCGCACCGGCGCCGCCATGCGCTGGCCTATACCGCCGGCGTGCTGGTGAGCTTCGTGGTGCTGGGCCTGGTGATCCTGTCGCTGAAAGCCGCCTGGGGCGCGCAGCTGCAGAAGCCGCTGGTGGTGGCCACGCTGTCGCTGGTGATGCTGGCGGTGGCGCTGTCGATGTCCGGCGTGGTGCAGTTCGGCGCCTCGCTGGGCAATACCGGCAGCGGCCTGGCGAGCCGCGCGGGCCTGGCCGGCGATTTCTTCACCGGCGTGCTCGCGGTGGTGGTGGCCAGCCCCTGCACCGCGCCGTTCATGGGCAGCGCGCTGGCTTATGCGCTGGCCGCGCCGACCGCGCAGGCGATGCTGGTGTTCGTGATGCTGGGCTTGGGTCTCGCCCTGCCCTTCCTCGCCGTGGGCTACGTGCCGGCGCTGGCGCGCCTGCTGCCGCGGCCCGGCGCATGGATGGACACGCTCAAGCAGGTGCTGGCCTTCCCGATGTACCTGGCCGCCGCCTGGCTGGCCTGGGTGCTGGCCAACCAGCGCGGCGCCGACGCCGTGGGCCTGCTGCTGGTGGCGGGCGTGATGCTGGCGATGGCGCTGTGGTGGTTCGAGCGGGCCCGCTATCGCAGCGCCGGCGCGCGTGTCCTGGCCGTGCTGCCGCTGCTGCTTGCGCTCGCGCCGCTGTATTACCTGGCGCATCTGCCGCCGCCGGTGGCGGCCGCCAGCGCCGCGGAAGGCACCGTCGCCTTCACCCCGGCCAAGCTGGCCGAGCTGCGCAAGGCCGGCACCCCGGTATTCGTGGACATGACCGCCGACTGGTGCATCACCTGCAAGGCCAACGAGCACACCGTGCTGGCCACCGACGCCTTCCACGACCTGCTCAAGCGCACCGGCGCCGTCTATATGAAGGGCGACTGGACCAACGAAGACCCGGACATCACCGCCTTCCTGCAGCAGTACCACACGCCCGGCGTGCCGCTGTACGTGGTGTTCCCGAAGAACGGCGGCGAAGGCCGCAAGCTGCCGACGGTGCTGACCGCTTCCCTGGTCGAGCAGGCACTGACCGAGGCGGCGAAGTAATGCTCAGCCGCGGCAACTGGCTGATCCTCGGCGCGGCGGTGCTGGTCGCCGCGCTGGGCGGCTGGCTGCAGCACGCCAGCCGGCAGGCGCATGCGCCGGGCGGGGTGCAGGCGGCGAAGGTGGGCGACATGCGTCCGGACCTGGCCCTGCCGGGGCTGGACGGCAGGGAACATCGCCTGTCCGAGTTCCATGGCCGCCGCGTGCTGCTCAACTTCTGGGCCAGCTGGTGCGGCCCCTGCCTGGACGAGATGCCGGCGCTGGCCAGGGCGCAGGCGAAATTCGGCGAACGGGGCGCCATCATCATTGGCATCGCCATGGACGAACCGGCCCGGGCGCGCGCGTTTCTGGCCGCCCATCCGGTGAACTATCCCATCCTGCTCGGCCAGCTGGAAAGTCCCAGCACCTCGCTGCGGCTGGGCAACGCCGGCGAAGTGTTGCCGTACAGCGTGCTGCTGGACGGCAACGGCCGCATCCTCGATGCACGCCGCGGCGCCCTGGACGCCGCCACCCTGGAACGCTGGCTGGCAGCCCCGGCCGCGCCCTGAGGCCATTCCGGCAGCCATACGGCCTCGCACGGTTTAACGCGAACTTCTCCGCCGAACATCGCCGATCTGCGCCGAACTGGACAACATTGCCGACTGCGCGCACACTCCCGCCGGTCGCCGGGTCCTGCCCGGTCCCGTTGAAGGTTTCGGCGTGGCGAAGATCCTGGTCCTGCACGGACCCAACCTCAATCTGCTGGGCGTGCGCGAACCGGACATCTACGGCCGCGCCACGCTGGCCGACATCAACTCTGCCCTCGCCGCGCGCGCCCAGGCCGCCGGCCACGAGCTGGCCTGGTTCCAGTCCAATGCGGAGCACGAGCTGATCGGCCGCATCCACCAGGCTCGCGACGAGCAGGTGGCGATCATCCTGTTCAATCCCGGCGCCTTCACCCACACCAGCATCGCCCTGCGCGACGCGCTGGCCGGGGTGGCGATCCCGTTCGTGGAAGTGCACCTCTCGAACGTGCATGCGCGCGAACCGTTCCGCCGCCACTCCTACCTGGCCGACGTCGCCGTGGGCGTGATCTGCGGCTTCGGCGCGGACAGCTACCGGCTGGCCCTGGAAGCGGCGCTCAGCCGCCTGGAGCGGGCCGCCTCCTGAGCGCCCGCCACCTCAAGCATTCCCTTCCCTGCCGCCGCGGCGGCACCAACGAAAAGGTTTGACCGATGGACCTGCGCAAGATCAAGAAACTGATCGACCTGCTCGAGGAATCCAACCTCGCCGAGCTCGAGATCAAGGAAGGCGAAGAAGTCGTGCGCCTGTCGCGCGTGCCGAAGGGAACCGTCAACGTGGCGGCCGCCCCCGTGATGGCGCCGGTGATGCAGGCCCCCGCCCCGGCCGCCGCTCCCGCGCCCGCCGCCGAAGCCGCTCCCGCCAGCACGCTGCCGGCCGGCCACGTGGTGAAGGCGCCGATGGTCGGCACCTTCTATGCCTCGGCCACCCCGGGCGCCGCTGCTTTCGTCAAGGTCGGCCAGCAGGTCAAGGCGGGCGAGACGCTGGGCATCATCGAAGCCATGAAGATGTTCAACCAGATCGAAGCCGACGTCGGCGGCACGGTGCAGGCCATCCTGGTCGAGAACGGCCAGCCAGTGGAGTTCGACCAGCCCATGTTCGTGATCGCCTGAGCGGCCGACGACCATGCCCATGCTGGAAAAAGTCGTCATCGCCAACCGGGGGGAGATCGCGCTGCGCGTGCTGCGCGCCTGCCATAGCCTCGGCATCAAGACGGTCGCCGTGCATTCCACCGCCGACCGCAACCTCAAGCACGTCGGCCTGGCCGACGAGTCGATCTGCATCGGCCCGGCGCCGTCGGTCGACAGCTACCTCAATATCCCGCGCATCATCGCCGCGGCCGAGATCACCGACGCCCAGGCCATCCACCCGGGCTACGGCTTCCTGTCCGAGCGCGCCGACTTCGCCGAGCAGGTGGAGCAGTCGGGCTTCATCTTCATCGGCCCGACCGCGGACGTGATCCGCCTG
The DNA here is from genome assembly GCF_049532885.1 of Dyella marensis. Taxonomy (NCBI): domain Bacteria; kingdom Pseudomonadati; phylum Pseudomonadota; class Gammaproteobacteria; order Lysobacterales; family Rhodanobacteraceae; genus Dyella; species Dyella marensis. The sequence goes on along the minus strand of NZ_CP064029.1, from coordinate 327,281 downwards.
ATGGGCGACAAGGTGGAAGCGATCCGCGCCATGAAGGCCGCGGGCGTGCCCTGCGTGCCCGGCTCCGGCGGCCCGCTCGGCGACGAAGTGGACGAGAACATCCGCATCGCGCGCGAGATCGGCTACCCGGTGATCATCAAGGCCGCCGGCGGCGGCGGCGGCCGCGGCATGCGCGTGGTGCGCACCGAGGCGCACCTGGGCAACGCCATCACCATGACCAAGCAGGAGGCCAAGGCGGCCTTCGGCAACGATCAGGTGTACATGGAGAAGTTCCTGGAGAATCCGCGCCACGTGGAAATCCAGGTGCTGGCCGACGGCCAGGGCCATGCCATCCACCTGGGCGAGCGCGACTGCTCGATGCAGCGCCGCCACCAGAAGGTGGTGGAAGAAGCACCCGCGCCGGGGATCACGCCGGAACTGCGCGAGCAGATCGGCAAGGTCTGCGTCGACGCCTGCCTGCGCATCGGCTATCGCGGCGCCGGCACCTTCGAATTCCTGTTCGAGGGCGGCCGCTTCTACTTCATCGAGATGAACACCCGCATCCAGGTGGAGCACCCGGTGACCGAGCTGATCACCGGCATCGACCTGGTGCGCGAGCAGCTGCTGATCGCCGGCGGCGAGAAGCTGTCGATCCGCCAGGAAGACATCAAGATCCACGGCCACGCCATCGAGTGCCGCATCAACGCGGAGGACCCGGACAGCTTCCTGCCCTCGCCCGGCACGGTGAAGCGCTTCGAAGCCCCGGGCGGCCCGGGCGTGCGCGTCGACACGCATCTGTACGACGGCTACAAGATCCCGCCGAACTACGATTCGATGATCGGCAAGCTGATCGTGCACGGCCCCGACCGCGAGACCGCCATCGCGCGCATGCGCCTGGCCCTGGCCGAGACGGTGATCGAAGGCGTGAAGTGCAACATCCCGCTGCAGCAGCGCATCATGGCCGACGTCGGCTTCCAGCACGGTGGACAGAACATCCACTACCTGGAGAAGCGCATGGCGGAGCAGAAGGAACAGCAGCACTAGCGTTGACCTTCCATGCTGGAATCCTTCTCCCTCCGGCGACCCGAAGGTAGTCCCCGTGGGAGAGAAGGTGCCGGCAGGCGGATGAGGGTTCGGGCGGAGCGGTGCGCATCACTCTTGCGCTCCGGCCGTACCCTCACCCCAACCCCTCTCCCCGCGGGAGAGGGGCTTTATCTTCCGGCCGCCTCGCGGCTCCATCACTGCATTGCCGCCCATGCCCTTTCTCGAACTCACCCTCACCATCCGCTCCGAACAGCAGCCGCGCGTGGAAGAAGCGCTCGAGGACATCGGCGCGCTGTCCGTGACCCTGCAGGACGCCGATGCGGAAACGCCGGACGAGCAGGCCATCTTCGAACCGGGCGTGGGCGAGCTGCCGCTGTGGCCGACCATCACCTTGAACGCGCTGTTCGACGAGCACGCCGACCGGCGCGGCCTGACCGAGGCGCTGGGCGAACTGCTGCCATGGCTGGAACCGGACCAGGTGCAGTACCGCGACGTCGCCGATCAGGACTGGGAGCGCGCGTGGATGGATACCTTCAAGCCGATGCAGTTCGGCCGCCGGCTGTGGATCTATCCGTGGAACATCGAACCGCCCGCCGATGACGAAGCGGTGGTGGTGCGCCTCGATCCCGGCCTGGCCTTCGGCAGCGGCACCCATCCCACCACGGCGCTGTGCCTGGAATGGCTGGATGCGCAGGCGCTGCAGGGCCGCACCGTGGTCGACTACGGTTGCGGCTCGGGCATTCTCGCCATCGCCGCGCTCAAGCTCGGCGCCGCCAGCGCGGTGGGCGTGGACAACGACCCGCAGGCGCTGACCGCCTCGGCCGACAATGCCGAACGCAACGAAGTGTCCGAGCGCCTGGCGCTGTTCCTCCCCGAAGACCTCATGCCGGAGGCCGCTCCTGCGCATCCTGCGCCCGCGGCACTAGCGCATCCATGCGCGTCGCCGGCCGACGTCTTCATCGCCAACATCCTGGCCGGCCCGCTGGCGGAACTGGCCCCGACCTTCGCCGCCGCGGCGAAACACGGTGCCCCGTTCGCCATCTCGGGCATCCTCAAGGGCCAGGAAGAAGAACTGCTCGAGCGCTACGCCGAATGGTTCACGGATCTGCGCGTGGACGTGCGCGAGGACTGGGTGCGCATCAGCGGACGCCGCCGCGCCGCGTGAAGCCGGCGCCAAAGCGCCGATGCGGTTGCATATTCGCCGGCGCGTTTGCGGCTACCCTTTACAGGTCGACGCGCCACCGACTCTACTTGCCGCATGTACGCCCAATGCCCCGACTGCCTGACCGTGTTCTCGATGGATGCGGAAATCCTTGCGCAGGCGCGCGGCCGCGTCGTGTGCGGGCATTGCCATGGCCAGTTCAACGCGCTGGACAATCTCAGCGGCCAGCTGCCGCCGGAGCCGTTCCAGCGCCTGCCTGAGCGCGGCGCCGCCGGCGCGCCGCCGCAGGTGGAAACGGCGGTGTACCGGCCGCGCCCGGAGCCGCAGACCTTCGCGGCCGACGCCGGCGCGCCGGGCTCCGGCGAAGATTTCGCCCAGCTGAAGTTCTCCCCGCGCTTCGCGCGCGAAGCGCGCAGCAGCGGCGCGCGCCGCTGGCCGTGGCTGGTGGCGTGCCTCATCCTGCTGTTGCTGCTGTGCGCGCAGCTGGCCTGGGCCAAGCGCGAGGACCTCGTCGCCGATCCCACCACCGGCCCCTTGCTGCGCCAGCTCTGCGCAGGCGTCGGCTGCAACCTGCCGCTGGTGCAGGACACCACGCAGCTGCGCCTGCTGGCGCGCGACGTGCAAGCCCACCCGTCGGTGCCCGGCGCACTGCTGATCAGCGCCACCGTGCACAACGACGCCGGCTTCGACCAGCCCTGGCCGGTGGTGGTGGTGACCTTGTCCGACGTGGACGGCAAGCGCCTCGCCATGCGCCGCCTGCGCCCGTCCGAATACCTTGGCGACGGCGCCGCGGTCGCGCAGGGCCTGTCCGCCGGCGGCAATGCCGCGCTGGTGCTGGAAGTCGAAGACCCGGGCAACAAGGCGGTGGCCTTCGAGATCGGTTTCGAATGAACCGGGCCGTCCGCTAAGAAAATCAGTACTTAAAATTCTCCGGTCACAGGGGTAAACTCTCACCCCTTCGACTGCTGTTCGGCGTTCCATGCGAGCCGCCGCCCGCGGTACCAGCCAAAGCAACATGTGGCGACCCATGCAGTCGCCGCGAAGTCATGTGAGGGAGATGTCCGTGAACGCCGTCAGACTGCCTGCTGCCGAGGCCGCCAAGGAGTCCTCGTCGCAGAGCGCGTTGAGCGAATGCGTTACCCGCACCGTCCGTCGCTATCTCGCCGATATCGGCGACACCGAGTGCGCGGAAGGTCTGCACGCGCTCGTCATCCGCGAAGTGGAAGGCCCGCTGCTGCGCGAAGTACTCGCCTGGCACGACGGCAACCAGAGCCGCGCCGCCACCGCGCTCGGCATCAACCGCGCCACGCTGCGCAAGAAGCTCGCCGCCCACGGCCTGCTCTGAAGACTCGACGCGGCGCGCTGCCGCATCGAGGGGTCAAGGATGTCCACCGCTGTAATCCGCCCCGTCACCGAAGCCGACCACGCAGCGATCGTCGCCTTGTGGGAAGCCGCCGTGCGCGCCACGCATGATTTCCTCACCGAAGCAGACATCGTCTTCTTCCGCGGCTTCCTGCCCGGCATCTTTGGACATCTAAACGTCCAGGTCGCCGAGCTCGAAGGCCGCGTCGCCGGCTTCATCGGCATTTCCGAGCGGCATATCGAAGCGCTGTTCGTGCACCCTTCGCTGCACCAGCGCGGCATCGGGCGGCAGCTGCTGGATGCGGTGGTTTCCAGCGATCCGCGCGTCCCCTGGACGGTGGACGTGAACGAGCAGAACCCCGGCGCCACGCATTTCTACGAGCGCTACGGCTTCGTGCGCATCGGCCGCTCCGAGCTGGATGCAAGCGGACGTCCATTTCCCCTGCTGCACCTGGTGCTGCGCCGCTGAGCGCGCCAACCCGGGGAGCCGCGGCGCTATAATTGCGCCTTTCCCGCAGGAACCCGCCTCATGTCCGCAGCTTCCACGGCGCCGATCCGCCGCGCCCTGCTCAGCGTCTCCGACAAACACGGGCTGATCGACCTGGCCCGCCGCCTGTCCGCCAAGGGCATCGAGCTGCTCTCCACCGGCGGCAGCGCCAAGGCGATCCGCGAGGCCGGCCTGCCGGTGCGCGACGTGAGCGACCTGACCGGTTTCCCGGAAATCATGGACGGCCGCGTCAAGACCCTGCACCCGAAGGTGCATGGCGGCCTGCTCGGCCGCCGCGGCACCGACGACGCGGTGATGGCGCAGCTGGAAATCGCGCCGATCGACCTGCTGGTGCTGAACCTGTATCCGTTCGAGGCCACCGTGGCGCGCGCGGACTGCACGCTGGAACAGGCCATCGAGAACATCGACATCGGCGGCCCCGCCATGCTGCGTTCGGCGGCGAAGAACTGGAACGACGTGGGCGTGCTCACCTCGCCCGACCAGTACGACGCAGCGCTGCAGGAGATCGAGCAGCACGGCGGCCTGTCGCGCGCCACGCGCTTCAAGCTGGCGGTGGCCGCGTTCAACCGCGTGTCCAACTACGACGGCGCGATCAGCGACTATCTCTCGTCCATCCATCTCAACGAGACGCAGGACGCGATCGCCAGCAAGGACCTGTTCGGCGCCCAGGCCAACGGCCGCTTCGTCAAGCTGATGGACCTGCGCTACGGCGAGAACCCGCACCAGCACGCCGCCTTCTACCGCGACCTGTATCCGGCGCCGGGCACGCTGGCCACGTTCCGCCAGATCCAGGGCAAGGAACTCTCGTTCAACAACATCGCCGATGCCGACGCCGCATGGGAATGCGTGCGCAGCTTCGCCAAGCCGGCCTGCGTGATCGTCAAGCACGCCAACCCGTGCGGCGTGGCGGTGAGCCTCGAGGGCGTGGGCCGCGCCTACGACCTGGCCTACCAGACCGATCCCACCTCGGCCTTCGGCGGCATCATCGCCTTCAACCGCGAGCTCGACGGCGCCACCGCGCGCGCCATCGTGGAGCGCCAGTTCGTGGAAGTGGTGCTGGCCCCGGCCTATGCGGAAGACGCACTGCTGGCCTTCGCCAGGAAGGGCAACGTGCGCGTGCTGCTGATCCCGCCGCCGGCCGACGGCGACCTGCGCAGCCCGCATCCGGGCGCCGACGTGCGCCGCGTGGGCTCGGGCCTGCTGATCCAGACCGCGGACCGCGGCATGGTCACCGCGGAAGACCTCAAAGTGGTGACCAAGCGCGCACCGACCGAAGCGGAAGTGCACGACCTGATCTTCGCCTGGAAGGTGGCCAAGTACGTCAAGAGCAATGCCATCGTCTACGCGCGCAACCGCCAGACCATCGGCATCGGCGCCGGCCAGATGAGCCGCGTGTACAGCGCGCGCATCGCCGGCATCAAGGCGGCGGACGAGAAACTCGAAGTGCGCGGCTCGGTCATGGCCTCCGATGCGTTCTTCCCGTTCCGCGACGGCATCGACGCGGCGGCGCAGGCGGGCATCACGGCGGTAATCCAGCCGGGCGGCTCGATGCGCGACGCGGAAACGATCGCCGCGGCGGACGAGCACGGCATGGCGATGGTGTTTACCGGGATGCGCCACTTCCGGCACTGATCGGTAAACCGACGTAGGTTGGGGTGCGCCGAAGGCAAACCCCAACATCGCCACCTTCAAGCGCATCGCACCGTTGGGGTTCGCCTTCGGCTCACCCCAACCTGCGCCTAAGCGCCGCGCGTCTCCGCGGCGCCCTTCCACTCCGTCGAACGCGCCGCATACCGCCGCGCCAGCACCGCGCAGGTCATCAGCTGGATCTGGTGGAACAGCATGATCGGCAGCACGATCGCGCCCAGCGGATGGCCGGCGAACAGCACCTTGGCCATCGGCACGCCGCTGGCGAGGCTCTTCTTGGAGCCGCAGAACACGATGGTGATCTCGTCCGCGCGGTCGAAGCCCAGCGCGCGTGCGCCATAGCGCGTCACCAGCAGCGCGATCGCCAGCAGTACCGCGTTCACCACCAGCAGCCCGCCGAGCACCGGCAGCGGCACCTGCTTCCACAGGCCTTGCAGCACGGCGGCGCTGAAGGCGGTGTACACCACCAGCAGGATCGAGCCCTGGTCCACGTAGGACACCAGGCCGCGATGCTTCGCCACCCAGCCGCCGATCCAGCGCTGCGCGACCTGGCCGGCCACGAAGGGCACGAACAGCTGCAAGGTGATCGAGCCGATCGCCTCCCACGACATGCCGCCCTGCCCGTGCGATTCCAGCATCACGCCCACCAGCAGCGGCGTGATCACGATGCCCAGCAGGCTGGAGGCCGAAGCCGAGCAGATCGCCGCCGCAACATTGCCGCGCGCGATCGAGGTGAAGGCGATCGACGACTGCACCGTCGACGGCAGCGCGCACAGGAACAGCACGCCCAGGTAGAGCTCCGGCGTCACCAGCGGCGCCAGCAGCGGACGCAGCAGCAAGCCCAGCAGCGGGAACAGCACGAAGGTGCTGGCCAGCACGGTCAGGTGCAGCCGCCAATGCGTGGCGCCGGCCACCACCGCTTCGCGCGACAGCTTGGCGCCGTGCAGAAAGAACAGCAGCGCGATGGCCACGTCGGTCAGCACCTCGAACACGCTCGCGGCGGCGCCACGGCAGGGCAGCACGGTGGCCAGCGTCACAGTGAGGATCAGCGCGCAGGTGAAACGGTCGGGAAGGAAGCGGCGGAGGGACATGGCCGTGGGCTGGTCGGGCGGGATCGGGGCCTATTGCAGCGTCCGGCCATTGATAAATCAAATCGTTTTATCTTATTCACTGATACGATCAGCGCATGAATGTCAGCCTGCGCCAGCTCCGCGCCTTCCTCGCCGTGGCCCGCCTGCAGCACTTCCGGCGCGCCGCCGAGAGCCTGCACCTGACCCAGCCGGCGATCAGCCGGCATATCGCGGAGCTTGAGGCCGAGCTGGACGTGCGCCTGTTCGACCGCAACACCCGCGAAGTCGTCCCCACCGAAGCCGGCCGCTATCTGCAGGGCGCGGTGGAGCGCGTGCTGGACGAACTGGAAGGCGTGCTCGCCCACGTGCATTCGGAAAGCGAGCGGCGGCGCGGCAAGGTGCGCGTGGCCTCGGTGCCCACCCTTTCCGCGGGCCTGATGCCGGCCAGCATCGCCGCCTGCGCGCGCGACTATCCGCAGCTTACGGTGCAACTGCACGACCAGGCGCAGACCCTGGTGCTGGACAGCGTGCGCAGCGGCGAAGTGGATTTCGGCCTGGCCATCGAGCCGGCCGACCGCGAATCCTTCGATACGGAAACCATCCTGCGCGATCCGTTCGTGCTGGTCTGCCGCGCCGATCATCCCTTCGCCGCGCTGGCCGACGTGCCATGGAAGAAGCTCAAGGGCCAGCCACTGGTGCTGCTCGACCAGACCTCCGGCAGCCGCCGCCTGATCGACCGCCAGCTCGCCGCGCAGCGCATCGATCCGCAGGTCGCGCAGCAGGCCGGCCACACGCTCACCGCATTCCGCATGGTGGAAGCGGGCCTGGGCGTGAGCGTTGCGCCGCAGCTGTCGCTGCCCGCGCCGGGCGCGCTGGTGGCGCGGCCGCTGGTGCCGGTGGTGCATCGCGAAGTCACCCTGGTCCGCCGCCGCCATCGCTCACTGTCGCCGGTGGCGGCGCTGGTGTGGGAACGCATCCGCGATACCGCGGCGATCCTCGCCGACGCACGCCGGAAGATCACGCCGCGTTGAGCCGCGCCCGCCTAGCGTCGGCGGTTCCCCGCAGGAGAACGCCATGCGCTATCAGCTCTATTACTGGACCGGCATCCAGGGCCGCGGCGAATTCGTGCGCCTGGCACTGGAAGACGCAGGCGCGGATTACGCCGACGTCGCACGCGAGCAGGGCGACGACGCCATCCTGCCGTTCCTGCGCGGCGAGCGGCCCGGTGCGCGGCCGTTTGCGCCGCCGTTTCTGAAAGCGGGGCGCCTGGTCATCGCGCAGACCGCGGAAATCCTGTTCTGGCTCGGTCCTCGCCACGCGCTGGTGCCGGGCAGCGAAACCGGACGCCTGTATGCGCATCAGCTGGAGCTGACCATTTCCGATCTGGTGGTGGAAGCGCACGACACGCATCACCCGATCGCCAGCGGCCTCTACTACGAAGACCAGCGCCCGGCCGCGAAGCAGCGCGCGGAGGATTTCCGCAAGCACCGCATGCCGAAGTATCTGGGCTATTTCGAAGACGTGCTCGACAAGGCTGGCGGCCACTACGCAGTGGGCCGCCATTCGTACGTCGACCTGTCGCTGTTCCAGGTGATGAGCGGCCTGGCCTATGCGTTCCCGGAAGCGATGAAGCGCATGCGCAAGAAAGTACCGCTGCTGAGCGCGCTGGCCGAAAGAGTCGCCGAACGCCCGCGCATCGCCGCCTATCTGGATTCGCCGCGGCGCATTCCCTTCAACGAGATGGGTATCTTCCGCCATTACGCCGAACTCGATGGCTGACCGTAGGTTGGGGTGAGCCGCAGGCGACTGCGAAGGCAGGATGCCGTAGCGAACATCCGCGCAGCGGATGGCCCGAAGGGCTGGCTGCTGATGCAGCCAGTAACCCCAACATCGCCACCTTGATGCGTATCGCATCGTTGGGGTTCGCCGATGGCTCACCCCAACCTACGCCGTGCGTCGACCGATGCTTCAGAAGATCGCGATCACCAGCGCGCCCGCAAGAATCAGCGCACCGCCCAGCAGGGTCGGCCAGCTCGGCTTCTCGCCCAGCACCAGCAGCCCCAGCACGATCACGAAGGCCACGCTGAGCTTGTCGATCGGCGCCACCTTGCTCACCGGCCCCAGCTGCAGCGCGCGGTAGTAGCACAGCCACGACAGGCCGGTGGCGATGCCCGACAGCACCAGGAACAGCCAGGCCTGCCACGACAGGCCCGCGGGCCGCGCCCACTCGCTGCGCAGGCTCAGGATGCCGGCCGTCACCACCAGGATCACCACGGTGCGGATGAAAGTGGCGAGGTTGGAATTGATCCCCGCCACGCCGAGCTTGCCGAACAGTGCGGTGAGCGCGGCGAAGAACGCCGAGCCCAGCGCAAACAGCAGCCAGCTCTCGCGCAGGTTCATGCCGGGCTTAGGAGCCGCAGGAGGGCTCGCCCTCGGCCGGACGGCTCTTGCCCCACTCCAGCACCTTGTACATCACCGGTTTCACCGGCTCGCGCGGGCCGCTCTGGCTGACCTGGCTGTAGTTGCCCTTGGGGTCGACCAGATAGATCTGCTCGGGGCCGAACTTCGGCTTCACCACCACCTGGTACAGCGAGCCGCTGCGGCGGTATTCCTGGATGGTGTTGTCGTCCTTGGTGCACTCGGTGACCTGCGGCTCGTCGGCCGGCCCGGCACCCGGCTTCGCGGACGTGGCGGGCGACTTGGGCGAGCTCTGCGCCGTGGCCGGCTTCGGCGGCTGGGTGGCCTTGACGCCCGGGTCGTTCATGCCCGGCGGCGGCGGCGCCGGCGGCAGCGACTGGGCCGACTGCGCGAACACCGGCGCGGCGGCGAAAACACCCAGGGCAATGAACAAGGCGGCAGGCTTCATATCGGATCTCCTCGCGAAGTCCCGAGCATAGCAGCGGGGCCGCGCCGCACCGTGAAGCGCGGCAACACGGCACATCGGCGCTACACTCGCGCTTCCCTTCCGGCCGGCGACCGCCCGCATGGCGCGCGGCCTGCCTTCTTCTCCCAGGCTTCCCGTGGCGTCCATGTCCAAGCTCATCCTCATCGACGGCTCTTCGTATCTCTACCGCGCCTTCCACGCGCTGCCTCCGCTGACCAATTCGCAGGGCGAGCCCACCGGCGCGCTGTTCGGCGTGGTCAACATGCTGCGCGCCACCTTGAAGGCCAGGCCCGACTACGTGGCCTTCGTCAGCGACGCGCCGGGCCCCACCTTCCGCGACGCGCTGTACGACCAGTACAAGGCCAACCGCCCGCCGATGCCGGACGAACTGCGCGCCCAGGTCGACCCGATGCTGGCCATCGTCGGCGCGCTGGGTTTTCCGATCCTGCGCGTCGACGGCGTGGAAGCGGACGACGTGATCGGCACACTGGCCGTGCAGGCGCATGCGCGCGGCATCGAGGTGGAGATCTCCACCGGCGACAAGGACCTCGCCCAGCTGGTGCGCCCCGGCGTGACCCTGGTCAACACCATGACCAACACCACCATGGACGACGCCGGCGTCATGGAAAAATTCGGCGTGCGGCCGGAGCAGATCATCGACTACCTCACCCTGGTGGGCGACTCGGTGGACAACGTGCCCGGCGTGCCCAAATGCGGCCCCAAGACCGCCGCCAAGTGGCTGGCCGAATACGGCTCGCTCGACGGCCTGATCGCGCAGGCCGACAAGGTGGGCGGCAAGATCGGCGAGAGCCTGCGCGCGGCGCTGCCGCAGCTGCCGCTGTCGCGCGAACTGGTGACGATCCGGCTGAACGTGCCGCTGGACCGCGGCGTGGAAGAACTGCAGCTGCGCGACCGCGACACCGACCAGCTGCGCGAGCTGTACACCCGCTACGAATTCAAGGCCGCGCTGAAGGAGATGGAAGGCGGCGAGTCCGCCGCGCCCGCACCCGCCGCTGCAGCCGTGGCGTCCACGCCGGTATCGGCGCAGCCGACAGGCGATCTCAGCGGCCCCGGCCGCTACGAACTGGTCACCACCGAAGCGCAGCTCGACGCCTGGCTGGACAAGCTGCGCACGGCCGAACTGATCGCCTTCGACACCGAGACCACCAGCATCGACGCGATGCGCGCGGAAATCGTCGGCCTGAGCCTGTCGGTGGAAACCGGCGAAGCCTGCTACGTGCCGCTGACGCACGACTATCCCGGCGCACCGCAGCAGCTGCCGCGCGACGAAGTACTGGCCAGGCTGAAACCCATCTTCGAAGACCCCGCGCGGCCCAAGCTCGGCCAGCACGCCAAGTACGACATCAACATCCTGTCGCTCTACGGCATCGTGCTGCAGGGGCTGAAGCACGATTCGATGCTGGAATCGTACGTGTGGAACGCCACCGCCACGCGCCACGACATGGATTCGCTGGCGCGCAAATACCTTGGCTACGACACCGTGAAGTACGAGGAAGTGGCCGGCAAGGGCGCCAAGCAGATTTCCTTCTCGCAGGTGGACGTGGACACCGCCTGCCGCTACGCCGCCGAAGACGCCGACGTCACCCTGCGCCTGCACCGCGCGCTGTGGCCGCTGCTGCAGACCGAGCCGAAGCTGCTCGGCGTGTACGAGAACATCGAGATCCCGCTGGTGCCGGTGCTGGCCGGCATGGAGCAGCGCGGCGTGCTGATCGACGTATCGAGCCTGCGCCTGCAAAGCCAGCAGCTGGGCAAGCGCATGCTGGAACTGCAGCAGCAGGCGTGGAAGGCCGCCGGCCACGATTTCAGCCTGGACTCGCCCAAGCAGCTGCAGAATGTGCTGTTCGACGAACTCGGCCTGCCGGCCAAGCTGCGCACGCCGACGGGGCAGCCGTCGACCAACGAGGAAGCGCTGGAAGCGATCGCTGACGAGCATCCGCTGCCGCGCCTGATCCTGGACTACCGCGGCCTGGCCAAGCTGCGCTCCACCTATACCGAGAAGCTGGCCGAGATCGTCAACCCGCGCACCGGCCGCGTGCACACCAGCTATCACCAGGGCGCGGTGGCGACGGGGCGCGTGTCGTCTTCCGATCCCAACCTGCAGAACATCCCGGTGCGCACCGAGGAAGGCCGGCGCATCCGCCAGGCCTTTATCGCGCCGCCGGGCTGGAAGGTGATGGCGGCGGACTACTCGCAGATCGAGCTGCGCATCATGGCCCACCTGTCCGGCGACGAAGGCCTGCTGCGCGCGTTCCAGGAAGGCGGCGACGTGCACCGCGCCACCGCCGCCGAAGTGTTCGGCCTGCCGCCGGAACAAGTCAGCGCCAACCAGCGCCGCGCCGCCAAGGCGATCAACTTCGGCCTGATGTACGGCATGAGCGCATTCGGCCTGGCGCGCCAGCTCGGCGTGGACCGCGGCGAAGCCAGCGACTACATGGCGCGCTACTTCGCCCGCTATCCCGGCGTGCACGCCTTCATGGACGCCACGCGCGAGCAGGCGCACCGCGACGGCTACGTCGAAACCATCTTCGGCCGCCGCCTGTACCTGGAGAACCTCAGCAACCGCAACCAGGCCCTGCGCGCCGGCGCCGAACGCGCCGCGGTGAATGCGCCGATGCAGGGCAGCGCGGCCGACATCATCAAGCGCGCCATGATCTCGGTGGCCGCGTGGCTGAAGGGCCGCGACGACGCCCACATGCTCATGCAGGTGCACGACGAACTGGTATTCGAAGTGCGCGCGGACGCGGTTGACGAGGTACGCGCCGCGGTGGTGCAGCGCATGTCCGGTGCGGCCGAATTGCGCGTGCCCTTGCTTGTGGAGGCTGGCGTCGGCGCCAACTGGGACGAGGCGCACTGAGCTTTCGCGGCATTTGGAATTTCCAAATGAACAGCCAATGAATTTTTTTCGGAAACTTGCTGCAACTTTTCCAGCCTCGGACGTTCTATAGACACGGACGTACGCAACGGCGTCCGCGGCTCACCACCTCCCTGGATGAGCCATCGGCAAGGCGGACCTTCCCCTGGGATCCGCAGCCACGCCCCGAGGGTCCCCCCCTGGCCCTCGGGGCTTTCTTTTGCCCGCGGTCTTTTCCCCGTCGTCATCCTCTTTTCCCCCTGGCGAAAAGACGGCGCAAGGCCAAAACCGCTAGCATCCCCGCCTGACCCGGCCCATGCGTCCGCCGGGCGAGGTCGCGCCACGTGCAGAAGAAAGGCAAAGCCACTTCCTTCGATATCGCCCACCTGGCGGGCGTCTCCCAGTCCACGGTGTCGCGCGCCCTGCGCGGCAGCCCGCTGGTGAGCGAGGAAACGCGGCTGCGCATCCAGGAGGCGGCCGACCAGCTCAAGTACAAGGTCGACAAGAACGCCTCCAACCTGCGCACCCGCCACTCCGGCACGCTGGCCCTGCTGCTGTTCGAGGATCCCACCGCGGACGACTCGCACATCAACCCGTTCTTCCTGTCCATGCTCGGCTCGATCACTCGGGCTTGCGCCCAGCGCGGCTACGACCTGCTGGTCTCGTTCCAGCAGCTCTCGCACGACTGGCACGCCGACTACGCCGACACCCGCAAGGCCGACGGCATCCTGCTGCTCGGCTATGGCGATTACCTGGCCTATCGCGACAAGCTGGAGAAGCTGGTGGCCCAGGGCACCCACTGCGTGCGCTGGGGCGCGGTGCTGCCGGACCAGCCGGACGTCTCGATCGGCTGCGACAATTTCCGCGGCGGGCAGGACGTCACCACGCATCTGCTGGCCCAGGGCTGCAAGCGCATCGCCTTTCTCGGCGACGCCTCCAGCCATTACCCCGAATTCTTCGACCGCTACCGCGGCTATGCCGACGTGCTGGAGAAATCCGGCCTCAGCGTCGATCCCGCGCTGCAGGTGAACGGGGAAAGCACCGAGCAGTCCGGCTACACCGCCCTGGAAACGCTGCTGGCGCGCGGCGCGCGGTTCGATGCGGTGTTCGCGGCCAGCGACCTGATCGCCATCGGCGCGATGCGTGCGCTGGCCGACCAAGGGCTGAGCATCCCGGGCGACGTTGCCGTGGCCGGCTTCGACGACATCCCCATGGCCAGCTTCGTCAATCCGCAGCTGACCACGGTGCGGCAGGACACGCGGGAGGCCGGCGAGGCGCTGGTGGATAACCTGCTGCGGTTGATTCGCGACGAGCCGGCGGAGAGCGCGATGCTGCCGGTGAAGCTGGTGGTGCGGAAATCCAGTCTGCGCGGGCGCTGACATGTAGGTTGGGGTGAGCCGCAGGCGAACCCCAACATCGCCGCCTGCCAGCTCATCGCACTGTTGGGGTTCGCCTGCGGCTCACCCCAACCTACGCCATCACGCCGCACTCGGCTCGCGCACCCGCAGCACGCACAACCCCGACACGAACAGACTGACCCCGCCCAGCACCAGCGCATAGATCGGCTGGCCGTGGAAGAACGCGCGCAGCAGCAAGCCCAGCACGCTGGCCGCGAGCAGCTGCGGGATCACCACGAAGAAATTGAAGATGCCCATGTACAGGCCCATCTTGTGCGCCGGCAGGTTGTCCGACAGCAGCGCGTACGGCAGCGACAGGATCGAGGCCCACGCAAAGCCCACGCCCACCATCGACAGCAGCAGCCAGCGCGGATCGTGGATCAGCAGGAAGGACAAAAATCCCGCGCCGCCCAGCCACACGTTCACCAGGTGGCTGATGCGGATGCCCCAGCGCCGCACCATCCACGGAATCACGATCGCCGCGATCGCGGCAAAACCATTGTAGGCGGCGAACAGCACGCCCACCCAGTTGGCGCCTTCGTTATAGGCCGCCGAATGCGGATCGCTGCTGCCGTAGTGCACCTGGGTGACGCCCGCCGTGGTGTAGATCCACATCGCGAACAGCGCGAACCACGAGAACAGCTGCACCCAGGCCAGCCGGCGCATTGCCTCGGGCATGCCGAACAGGTCGCCCAGCACCTGCGCCGCCGGCCCGCGGCTGGCGGTACGGCCCAGCCACAGCAGGGCGACGCCGAACAGGCTCATGCCGCCGGTCAGCAGGAACAGCTCCTTCTCCAGGTGCAGGCTCGCCACCACCAGGGTCAGCGCCAGGCCCGCCGCCAGCCAGCGCAAGCCCCAGCGCGAGGCGGAGCGGCGATCCACCGCGGTCTCCTCGGCCGGCTCGTGCCCGAATGCGCTCAGCTGCTCCGGCGGGTATTCGCGCGTGGAGCACACCGTCCACAGCACGGAACCGAGCAGCACCGCGCCGCCGGCATAGAACGCATAGCGCACCGTGTCCGGAATGCCGCTGGCACCCGGCGCATTGCTCACGCCCAGGCGCTCCAGCATCCACGGCAGCGCCGAGGCCACCACCGCGCCCAGCCCGATAAAGAAGCTCTGCATCGCATAGCCCAGCGGACGCTGGCGCGGCGGCAGCTGGTCGCCGACGAAGGCGCGGAACGGCTCCATCGAGACATTGATCGACGCATCCAGGATCCACAGCAGCCCCGCCGCCACCCACAGCGCCGGCGCATTGGGCATCCACAGCAGGCCCAGCGTGGCCAGCACGGCGCCGACCAGGAAATACGGGCGGCGCCGGCCCAGCGGGGTCCAGGTGCGGTCGGACAGATAGCCGACGATCGGCTGCACGATCAGCCCCGACAGCGGTGCCGCCACCCACAGCATGGGGATGTCGCCCACGTCCGCGCCCAGCGTCTGGAAGATGCGGCTGACGTTGGCGTTCTGCAGCGCGAAACCGAACTGGATGCCGAGAAAGCCGAAGCACATGTTCCAGATCTGCCAGAACGACAACGCGGGTTTTGCATTCGTTCTGCTCGTCGTGGGGCTGCTCGTCGTGGGGCTGCTCGTCATGGGGCAGTGCTTCCGGGCGCCAGAGGAGCGATCAGCATATCGCCGACCTCGGCCCGGTTCAGCGGTCCGCCATCGCCGCCCTGCCCGCCGGTGTAGTGAGCGAAGTGACTCAGGTACGACATGTTGAAGCCCGGCGCCAGCTCCACGCTGCAATGCTGGCCCTGCCTGGCCTCGAAACCGCCGCTGGTGGAACGCTGCCTGCCTGCGCTGTGCGGCAGCACCAGCACCACCGGCTGGGCCTGGGCACCTTCGCAACTGACGGTGGCGACCTGCACGGCGGCGGTGATGCCGGTGTTGATCGGGCCATGGTCGTTGGCGTAGTCGAGCGACAGCTGGAAGCGGCCGCTCGCAGGCGCCGTCCACGTGCGCGGCCAGGTGCCGCCGATGCGTGCTTCCGCGCCCTTGCAGACGGTGGGGCTGTGCAGCGATTCGATGCCGTGCCCGTCCACCCGCGTCAGGCTGAGGCACTGCTGCGCAGCCGCGCGCTCCAGCGTGACGTCGCGCACGGCGCCGCGCCGCTCGCCGTTGACGTACAGCACCAGGTCGCCATCCGCCTGGATACGCCATTGCTTGCCATCGGCCGTGACCTTGGGCGCGGCGGGCGTGGCAGGCGCATACAGCGGCGCATTCCGCCGCAAGGCTGGCGCATCCACGCGTATCGCCTTGAGCGCCACCTCGATGCTGTTGCCCTCGCGCTTTTCGCCGCCAGCCACCAGCAGGTTGCCGTCCAGCGCCGCGGGCCGCACCAGCACGATGCGCCGGCCGCCGAGATCCAGGCTGATGCGCTGCCCGTCGCCGAACAACAGCGGCACCAGCGCCACCGGCAGCTTCGGCGTGACCTTGCCGTCCTCGCCCAGGCCGAACACGCCCTGGATCACCATGTCCAGATACGCGCCCACCGACCACAGCTGCCGCGGCGAATCGACCACCGGCCCGCTGAGCGGGCCTTCGTCGACGTGCACCGACTGCGTGGCCAGCTCGAAGTTTTCCATGTTCGATCCGGCCAGCGCCGCACCGCGCATCAGCGAGCGCAGTTCGTGCTCGATGCGCGCCGGATCGTTCACCAGGCGCGCCGCACGCAGCGCGTACTCGCTGACGAAGGGCCAGATCGCGCGGTTGTGATAGATCGGCTGGTCCTTGCGCTCCGGCCAGATCACCGGGCTGCCGGATTCCCAGGTTGGATAGGCGGCCAGGGCCTCGCGCGCACGCACGGGGTCCGCCACGCCGCTGGTGATCGCCAGCGAAAGACCCAGCAGATCGTAGGCTTCGTACGGCACCGGATGATCCGCGCCGCCGATGTAGCTCATGTACATGTGGCGATCGGCACGCCAGAAGTGCGCATTGATCGCCTGCTTCAAGGCGTCCGCCTGGGTTTCGTACGCGGCGGCCGATTCGCCGCGCCGCGGCGCGAGCTTCGCCGCCAGGCGCAGCGCTTCGTAATGCAGCACATTGGTGGACAGCGAGAACGACTGGCCGATAAAGGCCACGTTATTCTTCGTCCACTCCGGATAGGTCTGCTCGCGCCAGTCGAGAAAGGACGTCTCGCCGCGATACAGCCCGAACGATTCATCGAACGCATAGCGCCGGTCCTGCGCCAGCGTATCCAGCAGCGCGCGCCAGGTTTCGTCGGCGAAGGCCGCATCGTCCAGCAGATGCCGCGCGCCGAGGAACCACACCACGCGGTCCGTGCTGATCGGCCAGCTGCCGCCGGAACCGGTGTCCTGCATCGCATACAGCCCGTTCGGCACGCCTGGCGCGCGCACGTCGGAAAGCTTGAAACGCAACGAAGCTTTCGCGCGCTGCGGATCCAGCCGCCACAGCGACAGATCCACCGCGTACGAGAGATCGCGCGTCCACACGTAATGCCACTTCTCGCCGGTCTCGAAGCAAGCGCAGGGAATCGCCTGGCCGTGGTCGAAGGCGTCGTCGCGGATCGCCTGCACCGAATCCAGCCGCAGATCGTCCTGCGCCATCGCGAACAGGCCGTCGAACAGCGGACTGGCAGTGTGCGAAACCAGCTTCTGTGCGCCGATGCGGCGCTGGCCGAACGGGCCGTGCAGCATGTAGCTGCCGTCGGAGGCGGTCGTGACGACCGCCTCCTTGTCCTGCCAGTCCAGCTTGTCGCGCCAGCTGTCCGCCGCTCCCGGGCCGGCGGCGAGCATGCCGGCCAGGAGTGCCACCGTCAGCACGCGAACACCTTGCGCTTGCTCTGCATCGTCATCTGCCTCTGGTCATTGCGCGAGGATCGCGCCGTAGTGTCCATTGACGGACACCACTACGTTGCCGCCGCTCACCGTGTACGTGTTGCCGCTCAGCAGGTCGGTGACGGCGCTGCCGTTCGCCATGCTGAGCTGCCAAACCGGAACGGTGACCGAATGGGCGCTGCTGTCATTGTTAAGCGCCACCGCGATGCGATGGCTGGCATCGAAGCGGCCGTAGGCATAAAGCTTGTTGCCGTCGTCCGTAAGCAGGCTCATGAACGACCCCGTGCGCAGCGCCGCGTACTGGTTGCGGATGGCGATCAGCTTCTGCGTCAGCGCCACCGCCGCATTGGTCGTGGTGCCTTGCGTCCAATCGAAGGTGCGGCGGTTGTCCGGATCGTTGCCGCCCTGCATGCCGTACTCGTCGCCATAGTAGATCGTCGGCGTGCCCACGTAGGTCATCTGGAAGATCAGCGCCAGATAGGTTTTCCAGATATCGCCGCCGGCGCGCTGGCCGAAGCGCTGGATATCGTGGCTGCTGAGGAAGTTGGCCATGGTCTGCTGCACGTTGCCGGGATAATTGGCGCGCGTGCCGTGCAGCCAGCTGTCGAACTGGCTCGACGGAATGCTGGCGGCATTGCCGCTGTAATCCTGGCCGGTGATCCACTCCGATACCGGCTGCGTGAAGCCGTCGTAGTTGAGTGCGCTGTCCCATTCCTTGCCGTTGCCGGTCCACGGGTTGGCATTGCCCCAGAACTCGCCCAGGATCTCGGCGTTCGCATTCACCGATTTCACCGCCGTGCGCAGCTCAGCCATGATCTGGTGGTTGGTGGCGTCGCTGCCGTTGTTGCCGCCGGCGTCGATGTACTGCGGCGCATCCAGGCGCCAGCCGTCGATGCCGTAGGGCGAAGCGAGCCAGGTCTTCACCACCGAGGTCGAGCTGCCATAGATCTGGTTGCGCACCGCCGACCCGCTGGCGGCGTAATCCAGCTTGGGCATGGTCGAGTAGCCATAGAAGCTGGAATACGTGTTCGGCCATTGCTGGAACGTGTAATAGCCGTACCACTGGCTCGACGTCGACTCGTACGCGCCCTGCGTGCTCCACCAGTTGTAGCGGTCGAACCACTGGCTGGTATCGCCGGTGTGGTTGAACACGCCGTCGAGCATCACATAGCCCTTCGGGCCGTTGCTGCTGGAGTGCACGTCGGCGATCAGTGTCTGCAAGGTGGTGTTGCTGCCGAAGGCCGGATCGACGTGGTAGTAGTCCTCGGTGTCGTACTTGTGATTGGTGGGCGAGGTGAACACCGGGTTGAGGTAGACGATGTTCGCGCCCAGCGTCTGCTTGATATAGCCCAGCTTCTGGTCCACGCCGGCCAGGTCGCCGCCGAAGAACACCAGGTTGTTGGAGCCGCTGCCGGTGGCGAACACGCTGCCGCCCCAGGCCACTTTCTGCGTGGACTGCCCGCCGTAGGTGTACTGGCCGGTCTGCACGTCGTTGCTGGTGTCGCCGTTGTAGAAGCGGTCCGGGAAGATCTGGTAGATCACGCCGTTCTTCATCCAGTCCGGCGTCTTGAAGCCCGGGATCAGATAGAAGTCGCCGGAGGATGGCTCGCTGCTGCTGGTGCCGGCCGCGTTGTACCAGGCGGTGGAACTGCCGTCGTTGAGCTGGAAGCGGTAGTACTTCTCGGACGAGCTGGCCGGCACGGTGCCCTGCCAGTAGTCGAAGGTGCCGGTGGCATCGTTCGATGCCCAGTGCATCGCCACCCAGTGGAAGGCGCCGTCCGCGCTGTCGTAGTACTTGATGTTGGCGCTGGTGATGTCGCCCTTGTAGGTGCGAAAGCTGAGCGTGACGGTCTGCGCGGCCGTCGGCTCGGGGTGGTCGATAAACAGCGGACCCTGGTCGTGGAACAGGCCGGCCCATTCGACATTGTTGTCGTTGCTGGCCGCCTGCGCCGCCATGGGCAGCGCGAGGATGGCGCTGGCCAGGGCGGACAGCGCAAGGCCGCGTGCGGAACGGTGCATCGCTACGATCGAACGCATCATGTTGCCCCTCTCATCGGTGGATGGAACAACCCCCTTTCACTTGAACTCCAGCGCGCGCCGCACGACGTAGGTTGGGGTGAGCCCCAGGCGAACCCCAACGTGGCGTTGCGTTGGGGTTCGCCTGCGGCTCACCCCAACCTGCGCCGCATTCATCGCAACGCGATATGCGCGACTTGCCCCGCCGGCACGCGCACCCAGGTCACCGGACCGAAGCGGTCGCTGCCTTGGGCCCAGCCCGCGCCGTCGTGCTTGCGCAGCGCGGCTTCGCTGCCCAGGTCGCGCAAAGGCTGGCCGTCTTCGCTCACCGCGGCGGCGGCGATGCCATGCACCTTCACCAGGTACCAGCCCAGCGCGGGCTTGAAGCTTCCTTCCGGCGCGGCGGTTTCGAAGCTCACGCCTCGATCCGCACGCTGCACCGCCAGCGTCTGCAGGAAGTATTCGCCCTGCTCGTAGGCATAGGTGGCGCCGTCATCGTCGTAGTAGGGAAAGCTGGTGCGCTGCGCGGACGGAAACACCTCCAGCTCCACTTCGCGCAGCGGCTGCTGCCCCACGTAATCCTGCGGCGCCTGCATCGGCACGATGGCGCCCTCGCGCACGAACAGCGGCAGGTCCGACCAGGTCTTCGCATCGAGCGCGTAGCGCACCTTCTGCCCGCCGTCACAGGCCTTGCCGCTGGCGTAGTCGAACCAGCGCCCGGCCGGCAGATAGATGTCCTTCGATGCCTGGCCCTGCTCCACCACCGGCGAGGCCAGCAGATAGTCGCCGAACATCCACGCGTCCACGTCCTCACGCACGTTCGCATCGTCCGGCCAGCCGAACAGCAGCGGCCGCACCAGGCCGACGCCGGTGGCGCGGCGCTGATATTCGTAGCTGTAGATATAGGGCAGCAGCGCATAGCGCAGGCGGATCGCCGCGGCCGCGGCCCGCTCCGCCACCGGCCCGTAGACCCAGGGCTGGCGCTTGATGCCCAGCTCGCCATGCACGCGGAAGATCGGCGTGAACGCGCCGAACTGGATCCAGCGCGCGTAGTTCTCCGGCGTCAGCCCGCCCGTTACCGGATCGGCCTGCTTGCCGCTTTTCTGGAAACCGCCGCCGTCCATGCCCCATTGCATGGCGCCCGCATTGATCGCGCTGAGCATGCGCTGGCGCTGCGCCTTCATGCTGGCGAAGCCGGTGGCGATGTCGCCGGACCACAGCCCATAGGCGTAGCGCTGCGCGCCGAGATAGAAGTTGCGGTTGATCGACCACACGCGCTGCCGGCTGTAGGCGCGCTGGCCGTCGTACAGCGCGCGCTGCATGTTGAGGAACTGCGTGTCGCTGTCCAGCGTGTCCGCCTCGTCGTTCCACCAGCCGGCCATGCCGGTATCGAAGGCGTGCTTCAAGGTGTCGTTGAAGAACCAGGTGCGCGCCGCGGGCTGGTCGAAATCCAGGTCGCGCACGGTCTTGTGCGAGAAATAATCCGGCGCCGGCTTGCTCTTCGCCGACCACAGGCCGTGCTCGGTGGCATAGCGGCCTTCGGCCGTATCCACATGCAGGCGCGGCTTCATGATGCCGGTCAGGTGCATGCCCTTCGCCTCGAGCGCCGCCTTCAGGCTGCCGTCGGCGCCGCCGGGAAACTTGTCGGGATTCCAGCGGAACTCGCCGTACTGATCCGCGCCCCAGGCCTTCCAGTCGAAGTCCAGGGTGAAGTTGTCGAGCGGGATGTGCCTGGCGCGATACGTATCCACCAGCTGCAGCAGCTCCTGCTGGTCGATGCCCCACTGGCTGTTGGTAAAGCCCATCGCCCACTTCGGAAACAGCGGCGAACGCCCGCTCACCCGCGCCAGCGCAGCGAACAAGGCCTTAGGTTGGCCGAGGAACACGTAGACCGTGCGGATCGGCTGCTGTTTGCGGCCACGTACGCGAAGCTCGCTCCCGTCCAGCGCGAAGTTTGCACCTTCCGCATCCGCCAGCAGGCCGTAGCCGGCCGTGCTCCACACGAACGGGGCGCCGGCAAAGCCTTGCTCGCCCGCCTTGGCCACCTGCTTGCCGGCACGCTGCAGGCCGCCGTCCGCGCGCTCGAACGCGCCATAGCCGCGGATGCCGTACAACGGATCGGCCGCGGCATGGCGCGCCCGCACTTCGCCGCGGCCCAGCGCGGCGAGATCGACGCTGAGCAGCTCATGGCCATCGCGCAGCGCCACCAGGGCGCCATCGCGCAGCACCCAGTGCGCGGCCTGGCTGGCATCGCTGCCGGCCGGCGCCTTGTCGTCGAGTGCTGGATCGATCACCAGCGTGGGCATGGGCTTGGCGCCATCGTTCGGCAGGAAGGCAATCCTGGCGATATCGGGCGCGAGGTAATGCACGGTCACGGAGCCCTGCGCCAGCTGCAGCGAAGCCGGCGCCGGCGGCTGTCCTGCCGCGTCCGTGGGTTCCGCCGCCACCGTCATCGCGAACGCTCCGAGCCAAGCGAAAACCACGGCACGCCGGCGCAGGCTCACTGCAACACCACCGTCGCATAGGCCGGCAGCGAAAGTTGGCCGTTCGCCAGCGTCGCGCCCGGCGCCGTATGCAGGCGGATCGCGGAGAACGCCTTCGCGCTGTCCGCATCGAGCTTGAAGCTCACGGCTTTGCCCGACAGGTTGTGCACCACCAGCGCGCGGCTGTCCGCGGTGGCGCGCTCATAAGCCACCAGCACCGGGTTGCCGGTGGCGACCACTCGCAGGGCGCCGTCGCGCAGCGCCGGCACTTCCACGCGCCAATGGATCAGCGTGCGATACAGATTGAGCAGCGAATCGGGCTGATCCTGCTCGGCCTGCACCGACACGTCGCCACCCTGCTTCGCGCTATAGGCCTTCCAGCGGCTGTCCCCCGGCGCCCCCGGCGTGCGCTGCCAGCGCATCGGCTCGCGCAGGTTCTCGTCCGGCTTGCGGCCGAGCATGCCCAGCTCTTCGCCGTAGTAGATGTACGGCCGGCCAGGCAGCGTCAGCAGCAGCGCCGCCGCCGTGCGCATGTGCTGCTGGTTGCCGTCGAGCTGGCTCAGCACGCGCACCTGGTCGTGATTGGAGAGGAATGGCGCATCGGCGTAGTCGTCGCCGGCCGCCGCATGGAACGCGGCGTAGGTGTCGGTCAGCAGCGCGGGCAGCTTGCCGGCCCGTTCCTGTCCCGCACTGGCGATCATCTGCGCGGCCAGCGGGAAATCGAAGACCGAACCCAGCGCCGGCAGATACGGCGCCAGTTCGCCGGGCACCGTCGCCGATACTTCGCCGACCAGGTACACGCCCGGATGCGTCTGCCGCAGTCCCTGGCGGAATTCGCTCCACCACTGCGCGTTCTTGCGGATCGGTTCCGGCTTGCCGTTGTCGCTCTTGAGGTCGTCGTAGATATGCCGCGCGGCATCCAGGCGGAAACCGTCCGCGCCCTTGTCCAGCCAGAACTTGCCGATCGCGATCATCTCGCGGCGCACCGCCGGCTCGTCGTAGTTGAGGTCGGGCATGGCGCCGGTGAAGTCGCCCAGGTAGTACTGCTTGCCGTTGGCATGCCAGGCGGGGCTCAGCACCGCGCTGATCGCTTTCAGGTCGGTGCCCTTGCCGGCCCAGGTATACCAGCGGCGGTATTCGCTGTTCGGATCCAGCGCGGACTTGAACCACGGGTGCTGGTCGCTGGTGTGGTTGATCACCAGGTCCAGGATCACCTCGATGCCGCGCTTGTGCGCCTCGCTCACCAGCCGCTCGAAGTCGGCCATGCTGCCGTACTGCGGGTTGATGCCTTCGTAGTCGGTGACGTCGTAGCCGTGATAGCTGGGCGAGGGGTTGATCGGCATCAGCCAGATGCCGCTGACGCCCAGCGACTGCAGATAGTCGAGCTTGGCGGTGACGCCGTTGAGATCGCCGATGCCGTCGCCGTTGGTGTCGTACCAGGCGCGCACGAAGATCTCGTACCAGACGCCGGAACCTTGGCTTTTCGGGGCGGAGGGGGCGGCGGCGGGCGGGGTGGAGTCGGCGGCGTGAGCGACGCCAAGAGCCAGAACGAAAGCGGCGGTCAAACGGCTTAATGCGCGAAACAGCGGCATGACTTGCTCCAATCAGTACGCCAGGCCGAGCCTCTACGCCCTGGCTAGGGAATCCCTCTCCCGTCGGGAGAGGGTGCCGGCAGGCGGGTGAGGGTTCGGCCAGCGCGCAACGTTGAGGCTTCGCCGCACCCTCATCCGCCTGCCGGCACCTTCTCCCAGCAGGAGAAGGGAATCACTCGGAGAGTGTGCGCAATGGACGCCACACTCTCCTTATCGTTGCTTACAGCTTGAACTCCACGCCCAGATAGCTGGTGCGCCCGAAGTACTGGATGGTGCCCGTCTGCGACGGATCGGCACCGAAGTACGTGCGCGTAGGCTGGTTGCTGATGTTGAGCATCTGGTAGACCACGCGCCACTGCTTATTCACGTCGTACGAGGCCTGGAAGTCGTACACCGTCTCGGCCGCGAACGTCACCATCTGGTTGGTCACCGCGATCTGCGTGTCGGAAGCGAACTTCGAGCGGTAATTGCCGGAGAGGCGCGCCGAGAACGGACCGTTGTCGTAGAACACCGCAAGGCTCGCCACACGCTTGGACAGACCCGGCAGACCGATGTACGAGGTGGGGCCGCCCAGCGTGGTCGGGTTGCTCACCGTGCTGGAGGTCAGCGCGAAGTTGCCCTGCACGCCCAGCCCCTTCCACATGCCGGGCAGGAAGCCGGTCTTGGAGAAGGCCAGCTCCAGGCCGCGCACCTTGCCGCCCTTGGCGTTGTAGGCGGTCTGGTAGTCGCCGTTGAGATAGGGCTTGCTGGTGGTCGGATCGATCGGCACCGGGATGCCCACGGAGGCGAAGTCGAAGTTGTGGTAGGTCACCTGCTGGATGAACGACTTGATGTCCTTGTAGAACACGCCGGCGCTGATCACGCCGCTGGAGTCGTCGAAGTAATGCTCGTAGCCAAGGTCGTACTGCGTGGCGCGCAGCGGATCGAGCAGCGGACTGGTGCCGCCCCACACATTGTACTGGCCGGCGGACACCCACGAACCGGAGCCGGCGAGCATCGTATTGATCGGCGGACGCGCCAGCACCTTGGCGGCGGAGAAGCGCAGCTGGTCGTCGTCGGTCAGGTGGTAGATCAGGTTCATCGACGGCAGCCAGTCCGAATAGGTCTTGCCTACTGTGAGCGGCGCGTAGTCGCTGCTGGTGTAGCCGTTGCCGTCGGTGATCGGCACACCCGCGCCGTTGCCCACCTGCTGCAGGCCGTGGCTGTACTGCGACTGGTGCGAGTAGCGCACGCCGACGTTGCCGGTCAGTTCGTGGCCGCCTACCTGCGCGTCGATATCGGCCATGAAGAACAGGTCGCGGGTCTTCTCGTCGACTTGGCCGCTCTGGATCATCGACCAGCTGTTGTTGTGGATGTCCTTGACCGGATTTGCCGTGATGCCGTGCGCGGCGAGAATGGCCGGGCCATTGAGCTGCAGGAAGCACGGCAGGCCGGCGAAGTCGCCCTTCCAGCAGCGCACCTTGGCAGCGCCGGCGGGTATGGTCAGCGCCTGCTGGCCGTAGCCGGCGGAACCGTTGTTGCGGAAGTCCGTGCCCCACTCCGAACCGTAGACATAAACCTCGCGGTCGGCGTTGTAGGTATGGTTGTTCATGTATACGCCGGCTTCCAGCGCCGAGAACCATGCACTATTGGGCAGGTCGTACTTCACGCTGGTGCGGAACGCCTTCATCTTGTCGTGATAGATGTAGGGATACACGCCGTAGCGCGATAGGCCCATCTTGCTCAGGTCGGTGTACTGGTTCGGATTGGCGTACGACACCGTGCCGATGTCGCGCCCGCGCAGCTGGTAAGTGGCCGACTGCGCCATCAGCTGCTGGCCGGCGGTGCCCAGGCCGCTATACGGGTCGGCCGTGGTGTCCACGTTGATCTGGTTGCTGGAGGCGCGCGACAGCGAGATGTCCGAGTCGATATGCCAGTTGTTGTGGTTCCACTTCAGGTTGATGCCGCTGGAGAACACGCTGGTCTTGGTCGTGTAGTTGTCCGCGGTGGTCTCGTTGGAGAACTGCGTGGTGCCGTCGCCGCTGACCGTGCCACCGGTCATCGTGCCCAGGGGCCCGAGCACCGCGTTGTTGATCTGGGTGTTGTTGCCGTAGATCGCCTGCGTGCGGTAGCCGTAGCCGAACGAGGTGTTGTTGAACTTCGAATAGAACGCGTCGCCGGAAATCTGCAGCTCACTGGTGGGTTTCCACACCACGGTGGCCATTTCGCCGGTGCGGCGCTCGTTGCCGCCGTTCTGCTGCATCTGGAAGCCGCGCGTCAGGTACGCCTTGCGGCCATCGGCCAGGGTCACCTGGTTGCCGTCGCTCTCCTCGCCCACGAACTGCTCGGACACGTGCGGCTGATACATCTGCGCCACGCCCAGGCCGATACCCAAGGTGTTGTCGAGGAACTTGCCCTGGTAGGCCGCGCTCAGGCGATAACCCTTGGCATTGGCGCCGGCCACGTCGCTGGCCTGGCTGTTGTAGCTGCCGCGCGCGTCGACGTTGAGGTTCTGTTCTTTCGGCGCTTCCAGGGGATTGGCCGTCTGCAGGCCGATGGTGCCGCCCACGCCGCCGGTGACCAGCGAAGCCTGCGAGGACTTGTACACCGTGGCCATATTGATCAGTTCGGACGGGTACTGGTCGAACTGGATGTAGTTGCTGCCGCTGGTGGACGGCTGCTCGCGGCCATTGAGCGTGGTCTGGATGAAGTTGCCCGACAGGCCGCGGATATTCACCTGCGAGGCCTGGCCGGCGATACGCTCGGCCGAGACGCCCGGCAGGCGGGTCAGCGCGTCGGCGATCGACTGGTCGGGCAGGCCGCCGATGTCGGCCGAGGTGATCACGTTCTGGATGGTGTCGGCGTAGCGCTGGTAGTCGATCGACTTCTGCACGCTGTTGCTGTAGCCGGTCACGGTGATGCCAGCGAGGCTCTTGGCGAGCTGCTCTTCGTTGCTCTTCTTCCGGCCGTCCTGCGGCTCGGACGTCTGCGCGGCGCTCGACTGCGGCGCGTCCTGGGCGGATGCGGCGGGCTGCGTGGCGGCGGGCGCACCGTTATCGGTGCCGGCCGGAGCCGCCTGGATGCCGACGGTGAAGCACAAGCCGGCCGACGCCAGCGCCATGGCCAATACGTTGCGTTTCAGGATCACCTTGTCCCCTCCCCAGGGCTTGAATCGTCACTACGAATGCAGGCTCGCGCGGGTGCTGCGGCCGGCTTGTCTTGTGAATCGCGTTTTCACGTGGCGGCCATGGTAGGACCGGCTTTCCGGAGGGGATGCAGTTATGCATACGTATTCATGCGGGGGTTTTTTTGTGCACTCATGACAAAAACCCGATGGCGCGGCCGTTGCGGATCACCTGCATCCGGCGCTGCTTCCCCTGCGACCGATGCCGCGCCTGGCGCTACTTGCCACGATCCAAGCCACGTCCGTGCACAGGCCGCGCAGATGCCGCACGCATGGTGCTGCGCTGCAAAATCCTCGTTTCCTGAATACGTATGCATGAAACCCGTTGCCGCCGTGGCCTGCCTTTAAGCTGCCCCGCAACCTGCACGCCGCCTTGCCGCCGCGTGCGCGAAAAGCCTCGGGATTACGGGACATGAGTGAAACACCCTGGTGGCGCGGAGCCGTCATCTACCAGATCTACCCGCGCAGCTTCCTGGATACCGACGGCGACGGCGTGGGCGACCTGCCCGGCATCGTCGACCGCCTGGACTACATCGCGGGCTTAGGCGTAGACGCGATCTGGATCGCGCCGTTCTTCCGTTCCCCGATGGCCGACTTCGGCTACGACATCGCCGACTACCGCGCGGTGGATCCGCTGTTCGGCAGCATCGAGGACTTCGACCGCCTGCTGGCGAAAGCGCATGCGCTGGGCCTGAAAGTGATGATCGACCAGGTGCTCAGCCACACCTCGGACCAGCACGAATGGTTCAAGGAAAGCCGCGCCAGCCGCGACAACGCCAAGGCGGACTGGTACGTGTGGGCCGACGCGAAGGACGACGGCAGTCCTCCCAACAACTGGATGTCGCTGTTCGGCGGCGTGGCCTGGCAGTGGGAGCCGCGGCGCGGGCAGTACTACCTGCACAACTTCCTGACCTCGCAGCCGGATCTCAACTTCCATCACCCGGACGTGCAGCGCGCGGTGCTGGACAACGTGCGGTTCTGGCTGGACAAGGGCGTGGACGGGCTGCGCCTGGACGCGATCAACTTCTGCTTCCACGACCGCCAGCTGCGCGACAACCCGCCCAAGCCGCAGGCGATGCGCGTGGGCCGCGGCTTCAGTCCGGACAACCCCTACGCTTTCCAGTATCACTACTACAACAACACGCAGCCGGAGAACCTCGCGTTTCTCGAAGAGCTGCGCGGCTTGCTCGATCGCTATCCCGGTGCTGCGGCGCTGGGCGAGATCTCCTCGGAAGACTCGCTCGCCACCATGGCCGAATACACCAGCGGCCATCGCCTGCACATGGGCTACAGCTTCGAACTGCTCACCGACGATTTCAGCGCAGCGCATATCCGCGGCACGGTGGAGCAGCTCGAAACGCAGATGACGGAAGGCTGGCCGTGCTGGGCCATCTCCAATCACGACGTGGAGCGCGTGCTCAGTCGCTGGGGTAACGGCGATGCGTCGGTGCGCCTGGCCAACCTGCTCACCGCGATGGTGTGTTCGCTGCGCGGCTCGGTGTGCGTGTACCAGGGCGAGGAACTGGCGCTGACCGAAGCCGAGGTTCCGTACGAAGCCTTGCAGGACCCCTACGGCATCACCTTCTGGCCTACCTTCAAGGGCCGCGACGGCTGCCGCACGCCGATGCCCTGGGACGAAACGGCGAACGCGGGTTTCAGCAGCGGCGCGCCGTGGCTGCCGGTGCCGGCCGCCCACCGCGCCTTGGCGGTGTCGCGGCAGGAGCTCGATCCCGCCTCCGCCCTGCACGGCTTCCGCGGCTTCATGCAGTGGCGGCATGCGCAGGCGGAACTGCGCTGGGGCGATATCCGTTTCCTCGACGCGCCCGAGCCGGTGCTGGCCTTTACCCGCACGCACGCGGGGCAGACGGTGCTGGCGGCCTTCAATCTCAGTCCGTCGCCCGTGACGATAGCGCTGCCGGCGGCCGGCGAGCGCATCGGCGGCCATGGGCTGGCCGAGGGCACGCTGGAAGGCGGCGAACTGCGCCTGCCGCCGCACGGTCTGCTGTTCGCCCGGCTGGCATGAGCGGGGCGTCTTTTGCGTTCACGGTGGGCCGCCTATGATCGGCGCACCGTGTCGAAAGGAGTTCCCGCATGCGCGCTGTACTGATCGTTCTTGGACTGATCCTGGTCGCCGCCGGCATCTGGGTGCTGGCCGGACAGGCCTTTTACCAGCAGACCGACACGCTGGTGCAGCTGGGCTCGGCGAAGATCACCGCGACGCATGACAAGGCGGTGCCGACGTGGATGGGCATCGCCGGCATCGTAGTCGGTGCGTTGCTCGCCATCGGCGGCTTCGTGCGCAAGGGCTGAAGCAAAAACGCCAGGCGTAGGTTGGGGTGAGCGCAGCGAACCCCAACGTCACCGCCACGCAAACGCCACGTTGGGGTTCGCTGCGCTCACCCCAACCTACGCCGGCGCTTCTACAAAGGGGTCAGGTTGGCGTACGCCGCCACCAGCCACTTGCTCCCCGCCCCTTCGAAATTGATCTGCAGCCGCGTATGCGCGCCGCTGCCCTCGGCGCTCACCACCACGCCTTCGCCGAAGCTCGGATGGCTCACGCGCTGTCCGAGCTTCACCGGCAGATCCTCCTGCAGCGACGACGAAGCCGATTCGGCGAAACGGCCGGCATACAGCGGCCGCGTCACCTGCACGCGCGGGCGCACTTCGTCGACCAGGTCCGGCGGTACCTCGGCCAGGAAGCGCGACGGGCGCGCCAGCATTTCCACGCCGTGCATGCGGCGCGATTCGGCATAGGTGATCACCAGCCGCTCGCGCGCACGGGTGATGCCGACATAGGCCAGGCGGCGCTCTTCTTCCAGGCGCCCTTCGTCCTCGACCGAGCGCTGGCTGGGGAACAGGCCCTCTTCCATGCCGACCAGGAACACCACCGGAAACTCCAGGCCCTTGGCCGAATGCAGGGTCATCAGCTGCACGCAGTCGTCCCAGGATTCGCCCTGCCCTTCGCCGGCTTCCAGCGCCGCATGCGAGAGGAACGCCGACAGTTCGCTCAGGCCCGCCTCGATATCTTCCGCGGTCGGCTCGAAACGGCTGGCCACGTTGACCAGCTCGTCCAGGTTCTCCACCCGCGATTCGGCATTGCCGCGGCTGTCCTTCTCGTAGAAGTCGCGCAGGCCGGTATGGGTGATGGCGTGTTCCATCTGCTCTGAGAGAGCGAGCGAGGGAACGGGGAACGGGGAACGGGGAACCTGGGCGCTATCACCCATACCCGTATCGCCCGCGCTGTTCCCTGTTCCCCGTTCCCCGCTCCCCGCCCCACTAAAGGTGCGCGCCATCTCGTCGATCATCTGCAGGAAGGCCTTCACCGCGTTCTTCGCGCGGCCGGCCAGTTCGCGGCCGCCGGCCAGCTCGTTCAAGGCCGCTTCCCACAGCGAGGTGCCTTCGCCGCGCGCGCGCTTGCGCAGCGCGTCGAGCGTGCGGTCGCCGATGCCGCGCGGCGGCGTGTTCACCGCGCGCTCGAAGGCCGCGTCGTCGTGGCGGTTGGCGGACAGGCGCAGATAAGCCAGCGCATCCTTGATTTCCGCGCGCTCGAAGAAGCGCAGGCCGCCGTAGACGCGGTACGGGATGTCGCGCTGGATCAGCTGTTCTTCGAAATTGCGCGACTGCGCATTTGACCGATACAGGATGGCGCAGTCGCGCGCATCGCCATGCTCGGCGATGTATTCGCGGATGCGCTCGACCACATAGCGCGCCTCGTCCTGCTCGTTGTACGCGGCATACACGGCGATGCGCTCGCCGTCCTCGCCGTCGGTCCACAGCTGCTTGCCGAGACGGCTGCCATTGCGCGCGATCACCGCGTTGGCGGCCTTGAGGATGGTGGAGGTGGAGCGGTAGTTCTGTTCCAGCTTGATGGTCTTGGCGCCGGGAAAATCGCGCAGGAACTGCTGCACGTTCTCCACCTTGGCGCCGCGCCAGCCGTAGATGGCCTGGTCGTCGTCGCCCACCACGAATACTTGGCCCGCGCTGCCGGCGAGCACGCGGATCCACGCGTACTGCAGCGTGTTGGTGTCCTGGAATTCGTCGATCAGCAGGTAGCGCCAGCGCTGCTGGTAATGCTCCAGCACCGCGGGGTTCTTCAGCCACAGCTCGTGCGCGCGCAGCAGCAGCTCGGCGAAGTCGACCAGGCCGGCGCGCTGGCAGGCTTCTTCGTAGGCCTGGTAGATCTGCACGAAGGTGCGCGTGACCGGATGGTCGCGATGCTCGATGCCGCCAGGCCGCTTGCCTTCGTCCTTCCAGCTGTTGATCTGCCAGGTGGCCTGGCGCGGCGGGAACTTGGCCTCGTCCAGGCCCAGCCCCGCGACCACGCGCTTGACGATGCGCTGCTGGTCGTCGGCGTCGAGGATCTGGAAACCTTCCGGCAACCCCGCCTCGCGCCAGTGCCGGCGCAGCAGGCGGTGCGCGATGCCGTGGAAGGTGCCGACGGTGAGGCCTTGCGTGCCGGCGCCGATCAGCGCATCCAGACGCCCGCGCATTTCGCCCGCGGCCTTGTTGGTGAAGGTCACCGCCAGGATCGCCCACGGCGGCACCTGCAATACCTGGGTCAGCCAGCCGATGCGATGAGTGAGGACGCGGGTCTTGCCGGAACCCGCGCCGGCCAGCACCAGATAGTGCCCGGGTTGCGCACAGACGGCTTCGCGCTGCGCGTCATTGAGCTTGTCGATCAAATGCGAGACATCCATCGGGCAATTGTAGCCGGCCCGTGGGGCTTGGCAGAGAGTCGGGAATAGGGAATAGGGAATAGGGAATCGGAAGAGCGGGGCGCCACAAGTCTCGTGGTCACCTGCTTTCACCGATTCTCTATTCCCTATTCCCGATTCCCTTCCCCAGCTGAACGCAAGAACCTGTCCGCGAACCGAGGCGGCGGAGCGCCGGTCTCCAGCATGTCCTCACCCGCAAGCTGCCGCCATGAACTGGTCGCCCAAGACGAAACCGCTGGACCACGATATCTGCGTCCACATCTTCACCGCCTCGGCCGCGATGGTCGGCGTGTGCATCACCGTTATCGGCATCCTGCGCGTGGCCGTCTCGATGCGCCGCATCGACCTGATCGGCAACGACCTGCTGGCACTCAACACCATCCTCTACCTGCTCGCCTGCCTGCTTTCGTATTGGGCGCTGCGCACGCGCAGCCTCAGCCGCAATCACCGGCTGGAGCGCGTGTCGGACGTGCTGTTCCTGCTGGCGCTGACCTTGACCACGGTCAACGCGGGCTTTCTTACCTGGGCGGTGTCGAAGGGCTGAACCTGCCTTGCCGCCGCGGCGCCTTATTGAGGCAGGCGCGGCACGCCGTGTTCGCTGCGCTCTTCCACCGCCACCGGACGCGTATCCAGGCGCGGGCCGCGCAGCTTGTCCTGCGGCAGCGGCAGCACCGCGGCGCCGCGATGGAACGCCAGCGCGTTGCGGTAGCACTGCCTGGCCAGCGCGTCGTCGCCTTCGCCGGCATAGGCATCGCCCAGCGCCTCCCACACTTCGGCGGTGGGCTTGAGCGCGAGCGAGCGCTCCAGGTACGCATGCGCCTTGCTCCACAGCTTCAGCCGCACGCACATGCGGCCCAGGGTGAGCAGCAGGTAGGGATCGTTCGGATGCGTGTCGAGCCAGCCTTCGGCGCGGCGCAGGCGCGCGTCGAGGCTGTCGTCGCCCAGAACGCCATAGGTTTCGATCAGCAGCGGCGACCATTCGCGGCGCAGCGCGGATTCCACTTCGTCCATCGCCGCCAGCGCCATGCCGAAGCCGGACGCGGCGCGCGCATAGGCGTCGATCGCGGCCGGCGCGCGGCGCTGCGACTTCGGCAGCTGCGACCACAACTGGTTGAGCGCGGCGCCATCCGGCGCGGCGCGCAGCGAAGCGGACAGGATCTGGCCTTCCAGCACGGCGTAATTCTTCGAGCCGAGCGCGCCGCTTTTCTGCAGCGGCTCCAGCGCCTCGCGGGCACGGCGGAAATCGCCGGTGTCGAGCGCCGCGATGGCCAGCTCGCGCCAGCCGCCGGGGCTGAGCGTGCCGGCGTCGGCCTCAGGCGCCAGCAGCGCCAGCGCTTCGGCGGCCTTGCCGTCGCGGCGCAGCACGCGGGCGCGCAGCACGCGCGCCGCGCGCGGCGAGGACTGGCCGGCCTCGGCCAATGCCTCCAGCGCGCGGCCATGTTCGCCGCGGCGCGACGCCGCTTCCGCCGAGGCGAGCAGCGCGGGACCGCGCAGGCTGTCCAGGCGGGAGGCGCGGTTGAGGTCGCGCTCGGCGTCGCCGTGGCGGCCTTCCATCAGCGCGACCAGGCCGTCGCCCAGGCGCTGCCGGCTGATCCGGCGATGGCGGCGCGACAGCGCGCCGAACGGCCAGCGCGCCAGCCGCCAGGCCAGCCCGAGCAGGCCCCAGATGACCAGCAGCGCGACCACGGCCGCGACCACCGACATCTCCGCCTGCCAGCCGCGCAATTGCACGAGCACATAACCAGGGTCCGCGGCCACCCAATGCCAGCCGAACGCGGCGACCGCGGCCACGGCCACCAGCAGCAGGATCCAGCGCCACAGGTTCATGGCCTGGCCCCGGCTTCGGGCTTCGCTTCCGCTTTCGTTTCCGCGGCGGGACGCAGCGCATGCACCGCGCGCAGATTGCGCAGCTCGTTGAGCGCGGCGCCCAGCTGCACCGGCGCGACCACCGGCAGCTGGTGCTGCAGCTCGGCCAGCTTCGCGCGTGCCTGCTGCACCGGTGCTGCGTTGACGTCGAACTGCGCGGCGAGGTTGGCGTCGGCGCGCTTGAGCGCATCCGCGTAGCCCTCGGCGTCATAAGCCAGCAGCGCGGCCTGCGCCTGCGCCAGGTCCAGCCCGACCAGTTCGCGCGCAAAGCGCGCATCGGCCACGGCCAGCGGCGCGGTGTTGGTGCGCTGTACGCGGATCACGTCGCCGAGCGAGCGGCGCACGCGCGCCCATGCGGTGTCGGCGGCGGCGGCATCCTCGGCATGATCCAGCGGCTTGAGCGGCCACGCGGCAGAAGCCGCGCGCAGCCCGATGAGCGCGTCGAGCGCGGCGGCCTGGCCGGCCGGCTGGCTCCTGGCCAGCGCTTCGCGTTCGGCGCCGACGCTCTGGCGCAGGCCGGAGAAGGCGCCGTCGTTCACCGCGGCGAGGGTCTGGTCGGCCAGCGCGTAGGCCGCGGCGGCGCCCTGCGCGTCGTGGAACAGCGCATAGCGTTCCTTGCCCATGCGCAGCAGGGTTTCGGTTTCGTCCAGCAGCATGCCGTCGTGGCCGGACAAGGTCTTGTCCGACAGCTTGGCGACGGCGTCTTCGAGATTGCGCGTGCGCTCGGACTGGCCGAGCAGCTCCTCGCGCAGCGAGCGGTTGACCTGGTCGGCGTCGCCCAGGCGCTGGCGCAGCAGGCCGCGCTCGTTCTCCATCGCTTCGAGCGCGCGCTCCATGTTGGCCACGCGCGTCTCCAGTCCCGCGGCGGTCTGCGTGGCGCCGCGTACGCCGGTTTCCTGCACGTACTGGCGCCAGCCCACGTAGCCGGCGCCGCCGAGGGCGACCAGCGCGAGCAGCGTGGCAAGGGCGACGGTGCCGCCGCGGCGCGGCGCGGCGGAAGGGGCGGGCGCGGGCGCGCCGCTCGATGACATGGCGTTGTCCTGGCTCATGCGCGCCATGCTAGCAGCCCGCGTGCGCCGGTTCGCATCAAACGGGCGTGAAAAGCGTGCGTTCCGCGCCGAGGACTAGCGCCGCGCCGCGGCGGCCAGCAGATCCGCGGCCATGGCCGACGCGGCGATGCGCACGCGCGCGAAACCCGCGGCCCGCGCCGCCGCGGCCAGCCGTTCGCTGCTCGCGATGGCGGTGGCGGCGCACAGGCGGCTCCAGGCGGCGGGCGGCAACAGGGCGCGCAGGTTGTCCAGCGCCTCGGCGCTCGACAGCAATACGCGTGCCGAGCGCGGCAGCGCCGCCACCGCGTCGACATGCCCGCGCAGCAGCCGCGGCGCCACGCGGCGATAGACATGCAGTTCGCGCAGTTGCGCGCCGCGCGCGGCGAATTGTTCGCGCAGCAGGCCGCGGCCGCCGGGCGCGCCGATCAGGGCCACGCGGCGTCCGCGCAGATCCTGCAGCGCGGGCTGATCGAGCAGGCCTTCGCTGTCCTGCCGCTGTGGCGCGATCGCCGCGATGCCGTGCCGGCGCAGTGCGCGCGCCGTGCCCTGGCCCACCGCCAGCACCGTGGCACGCGTGCGCAGCGGCGCGAGCCGCGCGGCGAAGCGCACCGCGGCGGGACTGGTGAAGACCAGCACTTCATCGCGCAGCGCCGCGCGCAGCGCCGCGGTGGCACCGCGCGCATCCTCGGCGCCGCGCAGCGACAGGCCCGGCAGTGACAGCGGCTCGCCGCCGAGCGCGCGCACCTGGCGCGCCAGCGCGGCAGCGGTGCCGGCGGGCCGCGTGATCACCACCGCGCGGCCGGCGAGCGAACAGGGAACAGGGGCGCTGGCTCGGCTCATGGCTTGCCTGACGAGGAAACACCCGGAGTGTACCGAGGCCGCGCGTGGCGCGCGTTCTTGCGGCGCCGCCACGCGACTTGCGGCCCATCCCGCGCCACCGGGACCACGCTAGACTTGGCGGCTCCCCATCCCCCGTTTCCCCGCGCGGCATCTTTCGTATGAGCATCACCGCCTCGTCCGCCCAGGACCTGATCGCCTTCATCCGCGACTCGATTCCCCTCGCGCACAGCATGGACCTGCGCCTGCACAGCCACGACGAGGAGCACCTGGCCGTGCTCGCGCCGCTGCCGCCGAACATCAACGACAAGGGCTGCGCCTTCGGCGGCAGCCTGGTCAGCCTGATGACGCTCAGCGGCTGGGGCCTGGTGGAGCTGGAACTGCGCCGCCGCGGCTTCGACTGCGATGTGTTCGTGGCCGAATCGAACGTGCATTACCTGGCGCCGGTGTGGGAGGACTTCCTCAGCGAGGCGCGCCTGGCCCACGGCGCCAGCTGGGACGCGTTCTTCCACACCTTGCGCACGCGCGGCCGCGCACGCATCGAAGTGGCCTGCCAGGTGCCCGGCGAGCAGCCGGACAAGCCCGCCGCCACCCTGAGCGCGCGCTTCGTCGCAAAACGCCGGGACTGAGGAAGCGGGCGAGCCGCCGCTTGCGGCAGAATGGGCGGGTCTTTCTTGGGGGAATGCGCCATGCGCCGCCTGCTCGTCCTTGCCGTCCTGCTGTTCACCCTGCTGGTTTCGGGCTGCGCCTCCGACAAGCGCAACCAGTCCCTCACCAATACGCTCAATGCCTATGCCGGCGTGGTCCGCTGGGGCGATTTCGGCAATGCGCTGCAGTTCGTCGACCCCAAGGTGCGCGCCGAGCACCCGCCGACCCCGCTGCAGATGTCGCGCTTCGAGCAGTTCCGCGTGACCGGCTACGACGACGGCAACGGCCCCTCGCCCAGCGGCGAGAACGAAGTGCGCCAGGTGGTGGCCATCAGCATGGTCAACAACAACACCCAGGCCGAGCGCACGGTGATCGACCGGCAGATCTGGCATTACGACCCGGAAACCAACCATTGGTGGCTGATGACGGGGTTGCCGGATATCACGGTAGCCCAATAAGCCTGCCCTCAATTCCCAAGCTTGAACCTTCTTCCTCCGGCGACCCGAAGGTAGTCCCCGTGGGAGAGAAGGTGGCGGCAGCCGGATGAGGGTCCGGCCGAAGCGAGGCGCTTCGCTCCGCCCGAACCCTCACCCCAACCCCTCTCCCGACGGGAGAGGGGCTTTCCCCCCTATAATCGTCGGCTGACTCTCCCTCACCGCCCGCGCGGACCCCATTCGCATGAACGATTTCCTGCACAAACTGCCCCAGTTCATCGGCAACCATCTGGCGCTCGCCGCGCTGTTCGTGATCCTGCTGGTGGCGATCATCGTGCTGGAAATCATGCGCCTGCTGCGCAAGTACAAGGAGCTGACGCCGGCCGGGCTCACCCTGCTGATCAACCGCGAGAGCCCGCTGCTGATCGACCTGTCCGCCTATGCGGACTTCGAGAAAGCCCACGTCCCCGGCGCCCGCCACGTGGCCATGAGCCAGTTCGACCCCGAGCAGAAGGACCTGGCCAAGGCCAAGGAACTGCCGGTGGTGCTGATGGACAAGGACGGCCGCAGCACGGACAAGGCCGCGCAGCGCCTGATCAAGGCCGGTTTCGGCAAGGTCTACACCCTGGGCGGCGGCGTGCTGGCCTGGCAGCAGGCGCAGTTGCCGGTGGCCAAGGGCGGCAAGTAAGGCCCCGCCCCGCCTTCGTTGGATGCGGAAAGCGCGCCCCGGGCGCGCTTTTTCGTCTGGCTCAGGCGTGGGCCAGGCCAGCGCGGCCGGCCAGGATCTGCGCCAGCACGTCCGGCGCGTACTCGAAGGAGTCGTAGTACAGCCGCTCTTCCGGCAGGCCGGCGTCGAGGAACAGCTTGCGGCCGGCATCGATCATCGCCGGCGGGCCGCTCATGTAGACGTCGTGGCCGGACAGGTCCGGCAGGTCTTCCAGCAGCGCCTCGTGCACCAGGCCCATGCGCAGGCCGCTGGCGGCGGCCTGTTCCGGGTCGGACAGCACCGGATGGAAGCGCAGCGCATGCGCCGTGCGTTCCCAGCCGCGCGCCAGCTCCATCAGGTACAGGTCGGCGGCGTTGCGCGCGCCCCAGTAGATCTCGATCCGGCGGCGCGTACCGAGTGCGACGAAGTGCTCCACGATCGCCTTCACCGGCGCGAAGCCGGTGCCGCCGGCCATGAACACCATCGGCCGCTCCGAATCCTCGCGCGCCACGAAGGTGCCCAGCGGCGCCTCGATGCGCAGCCTGTCGCCCACGCGCAGACCGTCGGCCACCCACGAGGTGAAGCCGCCGCCGGCCACGTGGCGCACGTGCATCTCGATCGAACCGTCCGCACGCGGCCCGCTGGCGATGGAGAACGGACGGCGCCGCCCGTCTTCCAGCAGCACGTCCAGGTATTGTCCCGGCAGCCAGTTCAGCCGCGCCTCGCCGGGTGCGGGCTCCAGGCGCAGGCCGACCACGTCCGGCGCCAGCGCGGTTTTTTCCGCCACCACCACGTCCAGGCGGCGGCGTGCGATGTCTTCCACCGAGGTCACTTCGCGCGCGGCGATCACCAGGTCGCCGCACGGCACCGCCTGGCACAGCAGCACCGCATGCTGGGCCGGCGAGGTGCCGCTCAGGGCCAATGGAGGATTGCGCGGATACTCGCAGCGCCCCTCCAGCAGGGTGGCCTTGCAGCTGCCGCAGACGCCCGCGCGGCACGAATACGGCAGCGCGATGCCGGCGCGCTGCGCGGCTTCCAGCACGGTTTCGCCGGGCTCGACCGGGAAGCGGCGGCCGGACTGCTTGAGGGTGACGGTGAACACGGATCGATTGTCGCGGCGACAGCGGTCGACCGACAATGCGGTCTTCACCGCGGAGTATCAACCATGACAGCCATCTGGAAGCAGGACACAAGCCTCGACCGCCTCAACGGCTGGAGCCCCGATACCATGATGGAAGCGCTGGGGATCCGCTTCACCGCGGTCGGCGACGACTGGCTGCAGGGCACCATGCCGGTGGACCGTCGCACCCACCAGCCCTACGGCCTGCTGCACGGCGGCGCCTCGGTGGTGCTGGCCGAGACCCTGGGCAGCACGGCGGCGATGCTTACCCTGGACCCGGCTCAAGAGGCCGCGGTGGGCCTGGACATCAATGCCAACCACATCCGCGGCGTGCGCAGCGGCATCGTGGTGGGTACCGCGCGCAAGGTGCATATCGGACGCAGCACGCAGGTGTGGGAGATCCGCATCGAGACCGAAACCGGCGAGCTGGTGTGCATTTCGCGCATCACGATGGCGGTGATTCCGTCGCGGGTGGTCGGACTGAAGTAATCGTGGAGCCCTTCTCCCCGCCGGGGAGCACGCGGGGAGCGCACATGGATGTGCGCGGCTTTGAGGAGCGAGGAAGGTGCCGGCAGGCGGATGAGGGGCGGGTGCTCGCGGAAGAAGATCGACGAAGCGTCGCTCGCTTTTGCGTTCCCGCTTCATCGCTCCGTAGGTCCCCCTCACCCCAGCCCTCTCCCCGGAGGGGAGAGGGAGGCGAGAGCTGCGCGATAATCGCCGGATGTCCCAAGACGCCCCCTACGCCACCCTCACCCCGGACCACGTCCTCGATGCCGTCGCCGCCTGCGGCCTCTATCCCGATGGCCGCCTGCTCGCGCTCAACAGCTACGAAAACCGCGTGTGGCAGGTGGGCATCGACGATGCGCAGCCGGTCATCGCGAAGTTCTACCGCCCGCAGCGCTGGAGCGATGCGGCCATCCTCGAAGAGCACGCCTTCGCGCAGGAGCTGGCCGAGGCGGAATTGCCGGTGATCGCGCCGCTCGCCATCGCTGGACGGACGCTGCTGCATCACGCCGGCTTCCGCTATGCGCTGACGCCGCGCCGCGGCGGCCGCGCGCCGTCGCTGGAATCGGCCGACCAGCTCGAATGGCTGGGGCGGCTGATCGCGCGCATGCATCTGATCGGCGCGCGCGCGCCGTTCGCGCAGCGCGGCCGCATCGACCGCGCCAGCCTGATCGAACAGCCGATGCAGGCCGTGCTGGCCTCGCCGCTGCTGCCGGCGCATGTGCAGTCGCGCTACCGCGTCGCCGCGCAGCGCGTGGACGAAGCGGTGGCATTGCGCATGGAAGCCGTCGGCCCCGTGCGCCAGCTGCGCCTGCACGGCGACTGCCATCCGGGCAATGTGCTGTGGACCGATGGCGGCCCGCACTTCGTCGACCTCGACGATGCGCGCATGGGCCCCGCGGTGCAGGACCTGTGGATGCTCGCCAGCGACGACGCCGGCATGGAAGCGCTGCTCGCCGGCTACGAGCAGTTCCGCGAATTCGACCGCATCGAACTGGCCCTGGTGCCCGCGCTGCGCGCGATGCGCCAGCTGCACTACGCCGGCTGGATCGCCGCGCGCTGGCACGATCCGGCTTTTCCCGCGGCGTTCCCGTTTGCGGGCGAAGCGCGCTGGTGGGACCAGCACGTCGACGACCTGCACGAACTGGCGGACAGCCTGGGCGCCTGAGCGGCGCCCGGCTGTCGCCGGGCTTCAGTGATACGGCGGCGGATCGACGCCCAGCACGTTCTTCAGCACCACGTCGAGCTGGTGCGCCGAGGCCGGCTTCTCCTCGCTGTTCACCGGGAACGGATTGCCCGCGATGATGCTGCCGCGCATCAGCACGCCGGGGCCGCTGCCGAACAGGCCATGATCGACGTTGCCGGCGACCAGGCCGTTGTGGTTCGCCAGGTCGTCCCAGTTGCCGTCGTTGCGGTCGGTGCGCTGGAACTTGGCCGGGTCGCCGCCCACCGTATCGAGCGAGGACACCATCGCGCCGGCGAAGGTCTTCTGCTGGTCGGCGCCCAGGCCGTTGAACCAGGCCATGGTCTGCTGCGCATTCATGCCGTGCAGTTCGCCGTAGCGCATCAGCATGTTGGCGGCCGGCTGGTCGTCCTTGCTGTGCCAGGCGCCCAGCGCCTGCGCGGCGCTCTGGTTGTAGCCCAGGCCCTGCAGGAAGGCCTCGCGGCCCGGCATGGCGGCATCGTTGTCCTTCTTGCTCTGGTAGGCGATCAGGCCCACCGTGCCCAGCGCGACCAGGCCGATGCCGATCGGGCCGGCCCAGCTGCCCCAGCCCGCCCCGCCGGCCAGCGCCGCGCCGAGCATGCCCTCGCCGCCGACCGCGGCATTGCCCGCGGCCCACATGATCGAACCCACGCCGGTGGTGGCGTACAGCGCGCCCTCGGTGCCGTCGCCCTTGCCGAAGGCGTCGACCGATTTCCAGATGTCGATGCCGCCGGACAAGATGTTCACCCAGTGATCCACCGAGCGCTGGCCCACCGTGCCCCACAGGCTTTCCTTCGGCGCCCAGCCCACGCTGGTCACCAGGCCCGCGGTCTTCTGGCTGAAGCCGGCGGCGCCGATCAGCGCGGACATGTCGTTGCGCAGTTCCTCGGTGCCGGTCTTGCCGGTGCCGACCTTGTCGAAGGCATTGGCCAGGCTCAGGCCCGCGGCGCCGACGCTGAAGGCGCGGAACAGCGTGCTGACCGCCGTGCCGTTGTCGAAGCCCTTGATCTTGCCGAGCTTGCCGTCGGTGTCCTTGAGGCCCGACTTCAACGACTCGTTCAGCGCATCCGGCGTCTTGGCATCCTTGGCCAGCGCATCGAAGTCGGAAAGATTGCCCTTCAGCACGTCGGTGGCTTCTTTCAGGCTGCCGACCTTGTCGCCATCCAGGCCCAGCACCACCGCCAGCGACTTGTTGTTGCCCAGGTCGTCGAGCTGCTGGATCACCTTGGTGCGCGTCGCCACGTCATTGCTCCTGGACAGCTGCTCGCGCAGGTCGTCCAGGCGGCCCTTGACGTAGTTGGTGCCCAGCTCCTGGGTCAGCTTGCGGCCGGCCTGGTCGGCGACCTTGCCGTACTGCGCCCACTGGTTGAGCAGGGCCTGGCCCGGTTCGCCCTTGAGGATGGTCGGGTCGTTCTGCACGGCCAGGCGCATGGCGGCGGCGTTGTTGTCGCTGCCGAGCAGCTTGCCGATGGTGTCGTTCACCGCCTTCTGGTCGCCCGGATGATTGGCCGCCCACTGCGCCAGCGCGGTCTGCTGCGAGAGCAGCAGCTTGCCGTCGTCGGCGATCAGCTGCTGCGCATCGGCCACCTGCTTCTCCCAGTCCGGGCCCTTCATCTGCTTGTACTTGTCGATCGCCGCCTTCAGCTGGTCGGCCGTCATCGACTTGCCTTCCTTGGCGATCAGGCTGTTCAACTCGCCGGTGAGCTTGACGTAGGAGTCGATCGCGCCGTCCACGCGGTAATGCGTGTTCTCCACCGTCTTGAACAGTTCGGCCTTGGTCTGCTCCACCCAGGGGCCGGTGATGCGCTCGTAGCCGCCGTGGCTGACCTTGTCGACGAAGCTCAGCGCCAGGGTCGGATCGTCCGACTGCGCCGCCATCGAGGTAAGCATCGACTGCGTATGCATGCCGCCGGCGACGATGCGCGGGTCGGGCAGCTGGCCGGCGAGATCGTCCGCCAGCGATTGCGCCGCGGCCGGATCGCTCTGCCGCAGCGTGCCCACCACGGTGGACAGGCTGGTGAGGATGTTGCCGGAGTGGCGCTGCTCGTTGTCGTACAGAAACGCGAAATGCGTGAGCTGCTCCATCTGCGTGCGCCCCTGCGCGGCGATGGAGGCGCGCGCGGCGGGCGAACTCAAGCCCGCCATCAGCTCGGCGTAGCGGCCGGCGGATTCGTCGGCCTGCCTGGCCTTCGGCTCGATCTGGTTGCTGTTGGTGAGCTGCTCTTCCTTGTATGGCTGGGCGGCCCAGTTGGCAGCGTCCTGCACGGTCCTGGCGAAGCCGGGGTTCGCTTCGGCCAGCTTGCGCACCTGGTCGGAGCTGGCGTTCTTCAGCGAGGTGTCCAGCGCCAACAGCTTGTCCTTCGGCGAGGTGTAGCCGGCGCGGTCGTTGGCGGCGACCAGGCTGTCGGCTTCTTGTTTGTCCACCGCGTGCTGGATCGCGGCATCGCCCTGGTAGCGGCCGAGGATGTCGGTACGCGCGGCTTTTTCGCGCTCGGCCAGGCTCGGCGGCTGTTCGCCCAATTGCTTGCGCTGCTGCGGGGTGAGGCCGTCGTTCACCGGCTCCTTCAGGCGCGCCTGCACTTCGTCGTTGACGGCCTGGTCGAGCTTGTCCTGCAGGCCGGGCAGGTCCGCGCTGCGGTTGTCGGCCACCGCCTCGTTGTAGTTGTTGAGCGCGCGGTTCACCTGCTGCTGCGGGGTGGGCGCCGGCGTCGGCACGCCCGCCACGGCCGGCGCGTTCGCCGGAGGCATCTTCAGCACGTCGCCGGGCATGATGCGGCCGCCGGCAACGGCCGGATTGGCCTGCTGCAGCGCTTCCACGCTGGTGCCGAACTTCCTGGCGATGCCGTCGAGCGTGTCGCCGTGCTCCACGCGGTACTTCTCCGGCGGCGGCGGCGGGGGCGGCGGCGGGGTATAGGCGGGGATGCCGAGATCGCGCGGGATCGCCATGATCGTAAGCCTTTACGAAGAAAACGGGGGAGCCGCTATTGGAGAACCCCGCACCGGGAGCCGCCTACTGGGGCTAACCCTAGGTCGGGACTGGACTTCGCCCTGTCATGAACGCCGTCGCATTGTGACCGCCCCATGTCGCCCGCCCTCGAAAGAACTTGCCGGACGGAACTTCCTTCCGCACCCCGGCGCGGGCATGCTTGCCGCTTCGCTACCGCGACCGACGCCAAGGGAAAGCCGGGATGAAACGCTCAAGGACCGCCGCCCTGCTGCTGATGAGCAGCGTGCCGCTCTGCCTCACCGCCTGCGGCGACGACGAGGCCACCCGCGAGGGCCTGTACACCTCGGTGGACGCCTGCGTGGCGCAGACCAGCGACCGCGCCACCTGCGAACAGGCCTTCGCCAAGGCCAAGGCCGACGCCGCCGAGAACGGCCCGCGCTTCGCCAACCGCCAGGAATGCGCGGCCACCTACGACTGGGACCGCTGCGAGGAACGCCGCGACAGCGGCGGACACTCCTTCTTCGGGCCGATGATGGCCGGCTTCTTCGTCTCGCAGATGCTGCGCAACGGCAGCGTCACCCCGGGCTTCACCGGCGGGCCGGCCTTCCGCAACAGCGCCGGCCAGTGGCAGCAGCCGGATCCGAACGACCGCCGCACCA
Source organism: Dyella marensis (assembly GCF_049532885.1). NCBI lineage: Bacteria > Pseudomonadati > Pseudomonadota > Gammaproteobacteria > Lysobacterales > Rhodanobacteraceae > Dyella > Dyella marensis. The sequence goes on along the minus strand of NZ_CP064029.1, from coordinate 283,619 downwards.
CCCCAGGCGGCGGCGCGGGCGGCTACAGCGCCTACAGCGGCGGTTCGCGCGCGATGGTGCCGGTGAGCGCCACGCCCGACCGCGCCGTCACCGTCAGCCGCGGCGGCTTCGGTTCCTCCTTCCGCGGCCGGGCTGGCAGCTGATGCGCCGCATCGCCATCCGCGAGCGGCCGGACTGGCGCGCTCGCGCCGAGGACTGCGGCTTCGTCTTCCACACCATCGACGGCGAGCCGTACTGGGACGAGTCGGCCTACTACGCCTTCTCGCTGCGCCAGATCGAAGACGACATCGAAGCGCCGACCGAAGAACTGCACGCCATGGCGCTGGACCTGGTCGACGGCATCGTCGCCAGCGAGCAGCAGCTGCGCCGGCTGGCCATCCCCGAGCCGTACTGGGACTGGATCGCGCGCAGCTGGCGCGAACGCCAGCCGCATCTCTACGGCCGCATGGACTTCGCCTACGACGGCCGCAGCCCGGCCAAGCTGTACGAGTTCAACTACGACACGCCGACCTCGCTGTTCGAGGCCGCGTTCTTCCAGTGGGAATGGCTGGAAAACCAGCTCGCGCGCAACGGCCTGCCCGCCGGCGCGGACCAGTTCAATTCCATCCAGGAAGCCCTGATCGAAGCCTTCGGCGCGATCGCGCGCGACATCGCGCGGCCGTTCCTGTTCGCCGCCTTGCGTGAATCCGCCGAAGACCGGGGCACCGTCGGCTACCTGCGCGACTGCGCGCTGCAGGCCGGCATCGACAGCGGCGAGATCGCCATCGAGGACATCGGCATCAGCGCGGACGGGCGCTTCACCGACCTGGACGACCGCGTGATCGGCGCGCTGTTCAAGCTGTATCCGCTGGAGGATCTGTTCCGCGAGGAGTTCGGCCGCCATCTGCCCGGCTCGCGCCTGCAGCTGATCGAGCCTCCATGGAAGGCCGTGCTCAGCAACAAGGGCATCCTGCCCCTGCTGTGGGAAAAGCACCGCGGCCACCCCAACCTGCTGCCCGCCGCGTTCGACGACGGCGCCGCGCTGCAGCCCGGCTGGGTGCGCAAGCCGCTGCATTCGCGCGAAGGCGCCAACGTCGCCATGCACCTGCCGGACGGGCGCCGCGTGGAAACCGGCGGCCCCTACACCGGGCCGTGCATCCGCCAGGCCTGGCATCCGCTGCCGGACCTGGGCGGCGCCTTTCCGCTGATCGGCAGCTGGGTGGTGGCCGACCGCGCCTGCGGCATGGGCATCCGCGAGGACCGCTCGCCGGTGACGCAGGACGGGGCGCGCTTCGTGCCGCATGCGATCGTGGATGAGCCGCGCGGCGTGCTGATGGCGTAGGTTGGGGTGAGCGCCAGCGAACCCCAACACACACCCGCACCTTAGCGACGCCCATGTTGGGGTTCGCTGGCGCTCACCCCAACCTACGCACTGCCGTTCCGTCCGGCTAAGCTTGCGGCTCTTTGGCCGACGGAACCCTCGCGTGCGCAGCTTTCTTTTCCGCCTGATCGGCATCCTCGAAGTCGCCGGCGGCTTCTACGGCCTGGTGACCATGCTGCGCCGCCTGCTGCCGCTGGGCAGCACGCACGATTCGATCGTGGCGGTGATCGGGCTGGCGCTGTACGGCTTCGTGCTGGTGGCGGGCTTCGAGCTGCTGGGCAATACCGAGCGCGGGGTGACCTTCTCGCGCATCGCCCAGCTGCTGCAGCTGCCGCTGATCGCCATGCCGGTGCTCAGCTACGGCTTGCACTGCGGCGCCTTCGTGAATATCTACGCCACCCTGCAGTCCTCGCCGCACCTGGGCCTGGACTGGCATATCGGTTCGCAGGGCTTCGTGCTGGCGGTGGCCGGGCCGGCCGTGTCGCGGCTGGGCATCAATCTGCTGGCCCTGCTGTCCTGGCTGGCGCTGCGGTTGCGCTGATCAGGGAACGGGGAACGGGGATCAGGGAACGGGAAAAGCCGGGAGCGCGCGGCGCCTTTGTTCCCCATTCCCCGATCCCCGTTCCCCGCTCCGTTATCATTCTCCGATGAACAGCCCCGCTTCCCCCTCCCTGCCCGTCATCCGCCTGAAGTCCGACCGCACGCCCGGCCACCCCTGGGTGTGGTCCGCGCAGGTGCACAAGCCCGCCGAGCGGCTGCCGCCCGGCAGCGTGGTGGAGGTGCTGGACGCCAAGGACCGCTTCGTCGGCCGCGCGTTCTGGAACGGCCATGCGCGCATCGCGCTGCGCCTGCTCACCGCCGACGCGGACGAAGCCATCGATGCCGGCTGGATCGCCGCGCGCATCGCCCGCGCCGTGCAGCTGCGCCGCGACTGGCTGGCGCTGGACCAGGCCACCGACGCCTGGCGCGTGGTGCACAGCGAAGGCGACGGGCTCTCCGGCCTGATCGTGGACCGCTACGCCGACATCCTGGTGATCGAATACTTCGCCGCCGGCATGTGGAAATTCCGCGAGGCGATCCACGCCGCGCTGCTGCAGCACTTTCCCGGCGCACGCTTGTACTGGTTCGCCGAAAGCCACGTGCAGAAGCAGGAATCCTTCGACTGCCGCGCCGCCGAGGCGCCCGCGCCGGTGGAAGTGCACGAGCACGGCCTGCGCTTCCATGCCGCGCCGGGCCTGGGCCACAAGACCGGCTTCTTCGCCGACCAGCGCGACAACCGCGCCCGTTTCGCCGAGCTGGCGCGCGGCCGCCGCGTGCTGGACCTGTGCTGCAACGCCGGCGGCTTCGCCGTGCATGCGCTGGCCGGCGGCGCCAGCGAGGCCACCGGCGTGGACATGGACGCGGGCATCCTGGAGGTGGCGCGCGCCAATGCGGCCGCCAACGGCGTGGATGCCAGGTTCGAACAGGCCGACATCTTCGACTGGCTGCGCGCGGCCGTCGCGCGCGGCGAGCAGTACGACGCCGTGGTGCTGGACCCGGCCAAGCTCACCCGCGACCGCAACCGCGTGGTCGATGCGCTGAAGAAGTACTTCGCCATGAACCGCCTCGCGCTGGACGTGATCCCGCCGGGCGGCCTGCTGCTGACCTGCTCCTGCACGGGGCTGGTGAGCGAGGCGGATTTCCTGGAAATGCTGCGCCGCGTGGCGCTCAACGCCGGCCGCGAGATCCAGGTGCTGGAAGCGCGCGGCGCCGGCCCGGACCATCCGGTGCGCAGCGACGTGCCGGAAGGGCGTTATCTGAAAGCGGTGTTCTGCCGGGTCTGGTAAGGCCCGTCAGCCAACGGACACAAAAGGATCGAAGAGGAATCGACCGTATGCGCAGGATCGCCGCCAGCTTCGCGCTCGCTTGTCTGCCGTTGTGCGCCGTCCATGCCCAGGGGAATCCTGGCGCCAAGCCGCGCGTTCCGATCGAAGACACCTACATCATCGTGCCGAAGTACGCGGCGGAGTACACGCTGGCGCGCAGCGTGAACCACGGCGACGAGGGCCAGTTCGCCGGCGGCGTGGCCTTGACCTTCAGCGACTCGGCATCGCCCGCGCTCAGCACCGACATGATGATCTACCCCATCGGCGGCAGCGCCAGCGTCGCCTCGATGGAGGCGAAGTTCCGCGGCGACGTCGAGGTCGCCGAGGCGAAAGGCCAGTACATCGTCACGCAGTGGAACGACGCCACCGACTTTGTGCTGCGCCGGCCCGACGGCAGCGCGTGGCCGGGACGCATCATGTCGCTGCGCTTGAAGGCGGGGGACGGCGAAATCGACTCGCGTACGTATCTGTTCCACCACGGCATCTACGCCTACATGCTGCGCATCGACGTACCGGCCGGCCAGGGCGGCGACCTGCTCACCGTCGAAGACTCGCTGGCGCGCGCGCTGCTGACCTCGATCCAGGTGGTGAGCGTCGGCAGCTGCGGCAAGCAGATGAGCATCAGCATGCGCCCGCCCGGCGTACCGGCTCCCGCCGGCTACACGGACGGCATCTCGGCGGACGGTTTCAGCATCTCGGTCGGCCAGGAAGACGTCGAGAGCAACGGCAAGGAGCTGGTCGCCAACCTGCAGTCCGGCCGCGGCATGTTCGGCCGCATGCGCCTCGCCGCCGCGCGCCAGATCGCCAACGGCTGCACCTCGACGCCCTACGCGCCGCCGGCCGCCTCGGACGAACTGGCCGTGCTGCGGCTGCATTTCCCGGCCGATTACTGGCAGCTCACGCCGGTACCGCACTGAGCGGTCCCGGCGGATGAGACGCGGGCGCGTACACTTGGCGCCTTGCCGTATGGAACCGCCATGTCGCTTACCGAAGTCCTGCTGCTTGTCCTGATCCTGCTCGCCCTGGCCGCGCTGGCCTTGCTGGCCGTGCTGCTGCGTTCGCGCGACGGCGGCGGCCTGCACGCGCGGCTGGATGCGCTGAAAGACGATGGCGAGCGCCTGCAGCGCAGCCTGCGCGAGGAGCAGCGCTCCGGCCGCGAGGAACTGCAGCAGGGCTTCGACCGCTTCCGCGTGCATATGGGCGAGCAGCTCGGCGGCATGAGCCAGCACCAGGCCGAGCGCATCGACGGCTTCGGCCAGCGCCTGAACGTGCTGACCGAACGCACCGATGCCGGCCTGCAGGCGCTGGCCCAGCGCCTGGCCGAGGACGCGCGCCACAGCCGCCAGGAGCTCACCCTCGCGCTCAACCGCTTCGGCGAACAGCAGCAGCAGCGCCTGGCCGCGCTCACCGCCGACAACGAAAAGCGCCTGGGCGAAGTGCGCGCCACCCTGGAGAGCAAGCTCAAGGCGATCCAGGACGACAACGCCGCCAAGCTCGAACAGATGCGCGCCACCGTCGACGAGAAACTGCAGAACACGCTGGAGACGCGCCTGGGCCAGTCCTTCCAGCTGGTCTCCGAGCGGCTGGAAGCGGTGCAGCGCGGCCTGGGCGAGATGCAGAGCCTGGCCACCGGCGTGGGCGATCTCAAGCGCGTGCTGACCAATGTGAAGACGCGCGGCACCTTCGGCGAAGTGCAGCTCGGCGCGCTGCTGGAGCAGATCCTGATTCCCGAGCAGTACGCCGCCAATATCGCCACCGTGCCCGGCTCGGCCGAGCGCGTGGAATACGCCATCCGCCTGCCCGGCGGCCAGGACGAGCAGCCGGTGTGGCTGCCGATCGACGCGAAATTCCCGGTGGAGGACTACCAGCGCCTGCTCGACGCACAAGAGGCGGCCGATGCCGACGCCGCGCTCGCCGCCGGCCGCGCGCTGGAAGTGCGCGTGCGCGAAGAAGCCAGGCGCATCCATGGCAAGTACGTGGCGCCGCCGCACAGCACCGACTTCGCCATCCTGTTCCTGCCCACCGAAGGCCTGTACGCCGAAGTGATCCGCCGCCCCGGCCTGTCCGACCTGCTGCAGCGCGACTACCGCATCACCCTGGCCGGCCCCACTACCCTCACCGCCCTGCTCAACAGCCTGCAGATGGGCTTTCGCACGCTGGCGATCGAGAAGCGCAGCAGCGAGGTATGGCAGCTGCTGGCAGCGGTGAAGACGGAGTTCGGCAAGTTCGCCGGCGTGTTGGAGAAGACCCGCAAGAAGCTTACGGAAGCGAGCAATGTGATCGATCAGGCCGGTGTGCGTACGCGGGCGATCGAGCGGAAGCTGCGGCACGTGGAGACGCTGCCGGGGGAGCAGGTGCAGCAGTTGCTGGGGGAGGCGCCGAGCAGCGAGGCTGAGGAAGAGGACGAAGCGAGCGACTAGCAGGCGTAGGTTGGGGTGAGCGCAGCGAACCCCAACACAGGCACATTTGGGCGCATCGCATTGTTGGGGTTCGCTGCGCTCACCCCAACCTACGCCGAGCGATGAACCCGCCGCTTATGCCAGCGCGTGCGCCGCCGCCTCCGCGATCAGCCGACCCTCCGGCCGCACGCCCGTGTACAGCACGAACTGCTCCACCGCCTGCAACACGATCACCTCCGCCCCGGTGATCACCAACTTCCCCTTCGCCCGCGCCAGCCGTATCACCGGCGTCTCCGGCGGCAACGCCACCACGTCGAACACCACGCTGGCGCGCTCCACTTCCGCCTCGGTGAACGCCAGCGCATCCACCTCCGGCCCTTCCATGCCGATCGGCGTCACGTTGATCAGCAGCTGCGCCTCGACGCCGCGCATATCCGGCGCCCACGCATAACCGCAACTCTCCGCCAGCGCCCGGCCCGTGGCCTCGTTGCGCGCCACGATATGCCCACGCTTGAAACCCTTGTCGCGCAACGCACACGCTACCGCCTTCGCCATCCCGCCACTGCCGCGCAGCGCCAGCGTGAGATCCGGCGAAACCCGATGCTGCTCGATCAGGCGCGCCACCGCGATGTAATCGGTGTTGTACGCACGCAGCTGCCCATCGTCGTTGACGATGGTGTTGACCGAATCGATCGCCTTGGCCGAGGCATCGATCGCATCGACCAGCGGAATGCAGGCTTCCTTGAACGGCATCGACACCGCGCAGCCGCGGATGCCCAGCGCGCGGATGCCGCCGATGGCTGCGGGCAGGTCGCGCGTGGTAAAGGCCTTGTAGACGTAGTCCAGGCCGAGCGCTTCATACAGGTAGTTCTGGAAACGCGTACCGAAATTGCCGGGGCGGCCGGACAGCGACATGCACAGCTGGGTGGTACGGGAAATGCGCAGGGTCATGGCGTACTCGCTACTTGAATCGTCAGCGGGACCATAAAGAGCCGGGGTGCGATCGATCAACCCCATCTCCATCGACCGCAGACCCATCAACCCCGTCGGCCGCGGCAAGGCGTTCCATCCCACGCATCGAGCCGCGATGCCTGCCGGAGCCTTCCCATGAAAACCCTGCTGATCGCGCTGGCCCTCGCCGCCGGCCTGGCCCACGCCGCACCCGCCAGTGCCGTAGGCCGCCTGCTGGATCTGAGCGTGTACGACCGCGACACCGGGCGCAGCCTGCCCGTCTACCAGCACCACGGCCGCTACTACGTGGCCGGCGAACCGGGCCACCGCTACCGCATCGCGCTGCGTAGCCGCAGCGGCGAGGACCTGCTGGCGGTGCTGTCGGTGGATGGCGTCAATGCCGTCTCCGGCCAGACCGCCGGCTGGTCGCAGGCCGGCTACGTGCTGGACCCGCGCGCGAGCACCGACGTGCTGGGCTGGCGCAAGAGCCTCAGCCAGGTGGCCGATTTCGTCTTCACCGATATCGGCCAGAGCTACGCCGCGAAGACCGGGCGGCCGGACAACGTCGGCGTGATCGGCGTGGCGGTGTTCCGCCGCAAGCCGCAGCCGGTCTATGAGCCGCCGATGGTGAGCGAGATAGCGGCCTCGCCCGCGGCACCTGCCGCTGCCGATGCCGCCCCGTCCGCAATGCGCGGCGCGGAGCAGCGTGCCGCCAAGGCCAGCGCACCGCTGGGCACCGGCCACGGCGAGCGTGAGTATTCCTCGGTCACCGAAGTGGAATTCGAACGCGCCTCCAGCTCGCCGGACGAAGTGGTCGCGCTGTACTACGACACCTGGAACAACCTCGCCGCGCAATGCGTGATCCCCTGCGAACGGCCACGCCCGGTGCGCCCCGAGCCCTTCCCGGGCCGCTTCGTACCGGACCCGTGAGGCGCCGGGGCTTGACGCTGGCGCTACACTTGACCGCCTGCGCCACGTAAGGAACCCCCATGAGCGATCAGCACCCCAGCGACGTCACCCCCGAGCAGGCCGAGGAAGCGGTACGCGTGCTGCTGCGCTGGGCTGGCGAGGATCCGTCGCGCGAAGGCCTGCTCGACACGCCCAAGCGCGTGGTCAAGGCCTACCGCGACTGGTTCTCCGGCTACCTCACCGATCCGGGCGAGTATCTGCGCCGCACCTTCGAGGAAGTGGCCGGCTACGACGAGATGGTGGTGCTGCGCGACATCGAGTTCGAAAGCCACTGCGAGCACCACATGGCGCCGATCGTGGGCCGCGCCCACGTCGGCTACCTGCCGACCAACCGCGTGGTCGGCATCAGCAAGCTGGCGCGCGTGGTGGAAGCCTATGCGCGCCGCTTCCAGGTGCAGGAAAAGCTCACCGCGCAGATCGCGCAGTGCATCCAGGAAAACCTGCACCCCGCCGGCGTGGCCGTGGTGATCGACGCCAGCCACGAATGCATGACCACCCGCGGCGTGCACAAGCGCGGGGTGTCGATGGTCACCAGCCAGATGCTGGGCTCGTTCCGCGACGACGCGCGCACCCGCGCCGAATTCCTGCAGTTCATCGGCATCCGCGGCGGCGTGCGCTGATGCGCGCCGTGCTGGCGGCGGCCCTGCTGGCGCTGCCGTGCCTGGCCGCCGCGCAGGGCTATCCGCGCACGCCGGCCGAATACCTCAGGCTGATGGATACCGACGGCGACGGCCGGGTCAGCGAGCAGGAGTACGTGGATTACCTGAGCGCCGGCTTCCGCCGCATGGACGCCAACGGCGACGGCGTGCTGGAGCCGGAGGAACTGCCCGGCGGCCATGGCAAGCCGATCACCCTGCGCAGCCACCAGGACAATCTGCGCCGCCAGTTCCACAAGCTGGACCGCAACCACGACGGCTACCTGGACGCGAAGGAACTCGCGGCGCCGCCGGCCTGAGGGTTTTACCCCGGACGGGCGCGAACGGAGGATGATGCGGCGCTACAACGCGCGTCACGCACCTTGCGCTATCGTTCGCGCTTTCATCCCGCCGGCCGACCATGGACCAGCCAGTCACCACCGTCACCGAGCCGCGGCGCCGCGCGGCGGTAGCGTTTATCTTCGTCACCGTCCTGCTGGACATGCTGGCCTTCGGCATCGTGATCCCCACGCTGCCGCATCTGCTCGAACAGCTCGCCGGCGGCGGCATCGCCACGGCGGCCTCGTGGGTGGGCATCTTCAGCACCGTCTTCGCCGTGGTGCAGTTCATCTTCGCGCCGATCCAGGGCGCGCTGTCGGACCGCTTCGGCCGGCGCCCGGTGATCCTGATCTCCAACCTCGGCCTGGCCGTGGATTTCATCGTGCTGGCGCTGGCGCCCACGCTGTGGCTGTTGCTGCTGGGACGCATCCTGCTGGGCATGACTGCGGCCAGCTTCACCACCGCCAATGCCTATATCGCCGACATCACGCCGAAGGAAAAACGCGCCGCCGCGTTCGGCATGCTCGGCGGCGCCTTCGGCCTGGGCTTCATCATGGGCCCGGGCGTGGGCGGCGTGCTGGGCGAGATCTCGCTGCGCCTGCCGTTCTGGGTGGCCGCGGGCCTGGCGCTGTGCAATTTCCTCTACGGCCTGTTCGTGCTGCCCGAGTCGCTGCCGAAGGAGCACCGCACCGCGCGCTTCGAACTGCACAGCGCGCATCCGCTGGGCTCGCTGAAGCTGCTGCGCCGCGACCCGGTGCTGCTTGGGCTGGGCACGGTGATGTTCCTGGTCTATCTGGCGCACTACGTGCTGCAGACCACCTTCGTGCTGTATGCCGACTACCGCTACGGCTGGGGCACCCGCGCCGTCGGCCTGGTGCTGATGCTGGTGGGCGCCTGCGACGGCTCGGTGCAGGCCTTCCTCACCGGCAAGCTCACCCCGCGCTGGGGCGAGCGGCGCGTGCTGGTGGCCGGCATGCTGTGCGGCATCGGCGCCTTCCTGCTGATGGGCCTGGCCAACGTGGGCTGGGTGTTCCTGCTCGGCATTCCGCTGCTGGCGCTGTGGGGCCTGTCCGGCCCGCCGGTGCAGGCGATCATGACGCAGCAGGTCGACCCCAGCGAACAGGGCCGCCTGCAGGGCGCGATCACCAGCCTGGGCAGCTTTGCCGGCATCTTCGGCCCCACCTTGTTCGCGCAGATCTTCTCCTTCTCGATCATGCCCGGCACCCCGCTGCACCTGCCCGGCCTGGCCTTCGTGGTGGCGGCCGCGCTGCTGGTGATCGGCACGCTGATCGCCGCGCGCACCGCGCGGCGCGTGACCGATCCCTCGCTGACCCGCCACGAGGAACCCACGCCCTGCGCCGCCGCCGTACCCCATGACCTTTCGCCGGTTGCCGCCACGCAGCCGGCCGATGCCGACCCCGTCCACTCCTCGGAGCCATCCTCATGACGCTTTCCATGTACCAGGCCTCGGTGCCCGTATTCCTGCGCGCGCTGGCCAACCTGCAGCACGTGCTGAAGAAGGGCGAAGCCCACGCGCACGCCAAGGGCATCACTTCCGACGTGCTGCTGCAGACCCGCCTGATCCCCGACATGCACCCGCTGGTGCGCCAGGTGCAGATCGCCACCGACATGGCCAAGAACGGCACCGCCCGCCTGGCCGGCGTGGAGCCGCTGAAGTTCGAAGACACCGAAACCAGCTTCGAGCAGCTGCATGCGCGCATCGAGCGCGCGGTGGAATACATCAAGGGCTTCAAGACCGAACAGCTCGACGGCAGCGAAGGCCGCACCGTCACCATTAAGACCCGTACCGGCGAACAGCAGTTCGAAGGCCAGGCCTATCTGCTGCACTTCGTGCTGCCGAACCTGTTCTTCCATTGCACGACGGCGTACGCGATTTTGCGTGCGGCGGGGGCGGAGTTGGGGAAGTCGGATTTCATGGGGAAGATGTAAATCCCCTCTGCAGCGCCGTCCGCATGGGCGGCGCTGACTTGATTGCACCCGCCCAGGCCGCATCTCCCATCCGTTCCCCTATCGGATACCCGCCATGGCCAACAAGCTCAAGATCGATTTCGTTTCCGACGTGGTCTGCCCCTGGTGCGCGGTGGGCCTGGGTTCGCTGGATGAGGCGTTGCGCCGGCTTGAGGGTGAGGTGGAAGTGGAGATTCATTTCCAGCCGTTCGAGCTCAATCCGCAGCTGGCGCCGGAGGGCGAGGATGTGGGCGAGCATCTGGCGCGCAAGTACGGCAGCACGCCGGAGCAGATGAAGCAGAACCAGGAGACGATCCGCCAGCGCGGGGCCGATGTGGGTTTCACCTTCAACCTGGATAAGCGCAGCCGCATCTACAACACGTTCGATGCGCACCGCTTGCTGCATTGGGCGGAAACGCTGGGGCGCCAGGGTGAGCTCAAGCGCGCGCTGCTGGGTGCGTATTTCACCGATGGGCGCAATGTGAGCGACCGCGAGGTGTTGGTGGATGCCGCCAGCAAGGTCGGCCTGGATGCGGCCGAGGCGCGCAAGGTGCTCGACGAGGGTCGCTATGCGGATGAGGTGCGGGCGCAGGAGGCGTTCTATCAGTCGCAGGGGGTGCGGGCGGTGCCGTCGGTGATCGTCAATGATCGGTATTTGATTCAGGGTGGGCAGCCGCCGGAGGTGTTTGAGGATAGCTTGCGGCGCATCGCTGCTGAGGGGTGATTGGGCGCTTGCGCGTCGGCTCTTTGCTCGTCATCCCGGCGTAGGCTGGGATCCAGTAGCGACTAGGTGCGGTTGTCGCGACTTGGCCGCTTATGCAGCGGGCATTTCGGACGCCTGCCGGCGCCCGAGTCACTTTCTCTTTGCTGGCTCAAAGAGAAAGTAACCAAAGAGAAATAGCCTCAAGTCAAAGGCTCGCGACGCGACTAGAAGGAGCAGTGGGCGGCTGCGGTAACTTGATTAACCTGGGTCTACACGAAACCACAGTGCGTTTACGTAGCGGGTGCTTCAACGTGCCGTGGCGAAGAGGATGTTCAAGGACTGGTGCCAGCTTCTGCTCTTCGTTCCTGCATGCCTCACGACTTCACCCCTCTCCCCTCCGGGGAGAGGGCAGGGTGAGGGGCCGGGCGGAGCACAACGTTAATTCTTGCCGTGGCGTAGGTTGGGGTGAGCCGCAGGCGAATCCCAACACCCGCACCTTCCCGCGCCTCGCCATGTTGGGGTTCGCCTATGGCTCACCCCAACCTACGCCGTGCGCTTACGCGACGAACAGGGCCAAGCCCAAAAGCTGGCCTCGGTCATTGAACATCCTCTTCGCCACGGCACGTTGAAGCACCCGTTACGCAAACGCACTGCCGTTTCGTGTAGACCCAGGTTAATCAGGTTACCGCAGCCGCCCACCGCTCCTTCTAGTCGCGTCGCGAGCCTTTGCTCTGAGGCTATTTCTCTTTGGTTACTTTCTCTTTGAGCCAGCAAAGAGAAAGTGACTCGGGCGCCGGCAGGCGTCCGAAATGCCCGCTGCATAAGCGGCCAAGTCGCGACAACCGCACCTAGTCGCTACTGGATCCCGGCCTACGCCGGGATGACGACAAGGGGCAAGCCCCCCAACCCCCTCCCCACCCCCTACAATCAACAACCACCCAAAAAAGCCGCCCCCCGGCGCAGCCCCGCCGCCCCCCATGCTCACCGACGAAACCAAGGAATCCATCCGCACCGCGTACACGCGCCTGAAGGAAGGCCTCCCCGGCTTCCGCGCCCGCGCGTCACAAGGAAAGATGATCGCCGAGGTCGCCAAAGCCCTGTCGGTAGAAGGTGGCGCCGCCATCATCGAAGCCCCCACCGGCACCGGCAAATCGATGGCCTACCTCATCGCCGGCGTCGAAGTCGCGCGCGCGCAGAAAAAGAAACTGCTGATCGCCACGGCCACCATCGCCCTGCAGGAACAGCTCGTCCAGCGCGACATCCCGCTCTACCTCAAGCTCAACGGCCGCGAAGCCAAAGTCGCCCTCGCCAAAGGCCGCGGCCGCTACGTATGCCCGCGCAACCTCGCCATGGCCGCCAACAGCCTGCAGGACACCGCGCAGATGGGTCTCGGCTTCGAGGCGGACCTCGCCCTGTGGTCCAAGCCCCCGGCCGAACGCGACAAGCAGGTGCTGAACAAACTCGTCGGCGCATTCGACCGCCACGAATGGGACGGCGACATGGACAACGCGCCGGAAACCCCCGGCGACCTGCTGCGCGCCATGATCACCACCAGCGCCGGCGGCTGCACCGGCCGCAAATGCGCGCAGTTCATGGCCTGCCCGTTCTTCGCCGCGCGCCGCGCGGTGGGCGATGCGGACATCATCGTCGCCAACCAGGACCTGGTGCTGGCCGACCTCACCATGCCGCGCGAGGAAGACGGCTTCGGCGGCGTGATCCTGCCCAAGCCCGACGAAGTGCTGTACATCTTCGACGAAGGCCACCACGTGCCGTCGAAGGCCATCGACCGCGGCGCCGCCGAAGTGCATATGAGCGCCACCGTGCGCCAGCTCAGCCGGCTGGGCCGGCAGATCCACGCGGCGTACTCGCTCACCGACAAGGAAGTGATCGGCAAGCTCGCGCTGGATGCCGGCGACGAAAAACTGCAGGAACTGAGCGACGCGCTGGAAGAACTGGAAAAAGACATCCGCCTGCACTGGCTGCCATCGCCCAACGACGAGGAGCCGATGTACCGCGGCTCGCTCGGCCAGCTGCCGGAATCCTGGGTGGAGCATGCGCGCGTGCTGTACGTGTTCACCGGCGAGATCGAGCGCTGGGTCGGCGCCGTGCGCCGCGCTGTGCTGGAGATGACCGAGAGCGGCCCCACCAACGAAGCGCTGTCGCGCGAGCTGGGCATGGCGCTGGAACGCATCGATCGCCAGCTGCGCACCTGGCGCGCCTGGTCCAGCGAGGACCGCGAAGGCGGCCCGCCGCTGGCGCGCTGGGTCACGCTGTCCGGCGACCAGCAGCTGGTCTGCCATGCGTCGTCGGTATCCGCCGGCGGCCTGCTGCGCAGCGTGCTGTGGGAGAACGCGAGCGCCGTGGTGATGACCTCGGCCACGCTCAGCGCCGGCGGCAATTTCCGCACCTTCGCGGATGCTGTCGGCCTGCCCGACAGCGCGGTCACGCTCAGCCTGCCCTCGCCGTTCAATCTCGCCGCGCAGGCGCGGCTGGAAGTGCCGGCGCTGCGCGCCATGCCGGATGCGCGCGAGGAACACGCGCAGGAGATCAGCGACTGGCTCGCCGCGAATCTGGACTGGGCCGCCGGCAACCTGGTGCTGTTCACTTCGCGCGCCAAGCTCGACCGCGTACTGCAGAAGCTGCCGATCGAATGCGTGCGCAAGGTGCGCGCGCAGGGCTCGCTGGGCAAGGCGCAACTGGTCGCCGAGCATATTGCGGATGTCGAAGCCGGCAAGGGCAGCACGCTGTTCGGCCTGGCCTCGTTCGGCGAAGGCCTGGACCTGCCCGGCAAGCTGTGCGAGACGGTGGTGATCACCCAGCTGCCGTTCGCCGTGCCCACCGATCCGGTTGGTGCCACCTATGCCGAATGGCTGGAATCGCGCGGGCGCAATCCGTTCATCGAAGTGACCGTGCCCGATGCCACGCGCCTGCTCACGCAGTACTGCGGCCGCCTGATCCGTACCGAGACCGACCACGGCCGCATCGTGCTGCTGGACCGCCGCGTGGTGACCAAGCGCTACGGCGAGCGCATGCTCAATGCGCTGCCGCCGTTCGCGCGCGCGATCGAGCGCGCGGCGTGAGCATCGTGCGCGGTGCCGATATCGCGGTGACGCCGTGGAAGAACGGCATGGGGCGCACGCGCGAATTGGCCGTCCATCCGGCGGGTGCGGCCCTAAGCGATTTCGATTGGCGCGTGAGCGTGGCCGAGGTGGACAGCGCGGCGCCGTTCTCCGCGTTTCCCGGCGTGGATCGGCAGATCGCGCTGCTGGAAGGCGCGGGTTTCGCCATGCGCTTCGCGGACGGCAGCGAGCATCGGCTCGATGAACCCTGCGTGCCGTTCGCCTTTGCCGGCGAGGCGTCGGTGGACGTCACGCTGATCGAAGGCGCCACGCGCGATTTCAACCTGATGCTGCGGCGTGGCGTGGCGGACGGCCGCATCGAAACCTGGCGCGCGGGCACGCATGCACTGGCTGGCGTGGTTCTCATCTATGCCACCCGCGCGGAAATCGTCACGCCGGAAGGCCGCCTGCAGACCGGCGACGTGTGGCATGTGCCGGATGGCACCCAAGGCACGCTGGCGCTGGACGGCGAATCCATCGCGCTCGCCGTACGCCTTCATCGGCGCGCCGTTTAGCGCTCTATACTCGCCCCCATCCATCCGGAAGGGGTTCCCGATGACGCTGCTGATCCTGGGTCTGCTGCTGTTCCTGGGCGTGCATTCCATCAGCATGCTCGCTCCCGGCTGGCGCACGCGGCAGATCGCGCGCTTCGGCGACATGGGCTGGAAAGGTCTGTACTCGCTGGCCTCCGTCGTCGGTCTTGTCGTGCTGATGATCGGCTTCCGCGACGCCCGCCTCGCACCGGTGCTGCTGTACGTGCCGCCGCTGGCGCTGCGCCATCTCAATGCGCTGTTCACCCTGGTGGCGTTCGTGCTGTTCGTCGCCGCCTACGTGCCGCGCAATCACTTCAAGGCCCGGCTCGGCCATCCCATGCTGGCCGGCGTGAAGGTGTGGGCGTTCGGCCATCTGCTGGCCACCGGCATGCTGCACGACGTGCTGCTGTTCGGCGCCTTTCTGCTGTGGGCGACTACCGATTTCGTGATCTCGCGGCGGCGCGACCGCGCGGCCGGCACGGTCTACCCGGCCGGTACGCTGCGCGGAACCCTGGTGACGATCGCCGTCGGCGTCGCCGCCTGGGCTTTCTTCGCGTTCTACCTGCATCTGCGCTGGATCGGCGTCAACCCGATGCACTGAACCCGCACGTTCTTGCGCCCATGGCTCAGCGTAGGTTGGGGTGAGCCGCAGGCGAACCCCAACATCATCACATTGAGGCGTATCGCATGGTTGGGGTTACTGGCTGCATCGGCAGCCAGCCCTTTGGGCCATCCGCTACGCGGATGTTCGCTACGGCATCCTGCCTTCGCAGTCGCCTGCGGCTCCCCCCAACCCACGTCGGATTTGAGAAGTAGGTCGAGGGGTGTAGGGAGTCATCTCCCCCATCGCAACGCAGCGCGCTAGAGTGCTCGCACCCTTTATCCGTTCCCGTAAGGAACCCTCCATGGCCGCTTTCCTGCTCTGGCTGTTGCTGCTGGTGTTCTGCTGGCCGATCGCCCTGCTGGCGCTGGTGCTGTATCCCATCGTGTGGCTGCTGACCCTGCCGCTGCGCCTGGTGGGCATCACGGTCAACGCAGTGTTCTCCTTCCTCGGCGCCTTGCTGATGCTGCCGGCGCGCATCCTGCGCGGCCGTCCCGCCTGAGCGGGTGGAGAAACCGAACGCCCCCTCCTGCGACCGCAACCGCGAGCCTATCCTCGCGGTGCTGCGCGAACACTTCGCCGGCCGGCGCGACGCGCTGGAGATCGGCAGCGGCACCGGACAGCACGCGGTGTACTTCGCCGCGGCGATGCCATGGCTGAGCTGGCAATGCTCGGACCGCGTGGAAAACCTGCCCGGCATGCAGCTGTGGCTGGACGAAGCCGGGCTGCCCAATACGCCCGCGCCATTGCAGCTCGACGTCGGCGGCGCCTGGCCGGCGCACCGCTACGACGCGGTGTTCAGCGCCAACACGCTGCACATCATGAGCTGGCCCGAAGTCGAGACCTTGTTCGCGCGCTTGGCCGATGCGACCACGGATGATGCGGTGCTGGCGATCTACGGCCCCTTCAACTACGGCGGCCACTACAGCAGCGACAGCAATGCAGTCTTCGATCAGTGGCTGAAGGCGCGCGGCGCGCATATGGCCATCCGCGATGCCGAAGCGGTGAACGCACTGGCCGCGCGTGCGGGCTTCCATGCGGTGGCCGATATCGCCATGCCAGCCAACAACCGCTGCCTGGTCTGGCGTCGCGGCTAGTCCATTTGGCCGGCTCGCCGTGCCAAGCACCGCCACGGGTGGCATCATGGCCTATCGCCACGCGCCGGCTCATCTATCCGTGCAAGCCATCGACACGCTCACGCCCTGCCCTTGCGGCAATCCCGCCGGCTATCTGCGCTGCTGCGGGCCGCTGCACGAAGGCGCGGCGGCGGCCACTGCCGAAGCGCTGATGCGTTCGCGCTACAGCGCCTACGTGCTAAAGCGCGAGGATTACCTGCTCGCCACCTGGCACGCCAGCACACGGCCGGCCACGCTCAAGCTCGGCGCGCAGCAGCCGGCGCCGACCTGGCTGGGGCTGACCGTGAAGCGGCACGAGAGCGAAGGCGACCGCGCCATCGTCGAATTCATCGCACGGCTGCGCTACGGCGGCGGCAAGGCGCAGCGGATGCATGAGATCAGCAGCTTCGTGCGCGAGGATGGGCGGTGGTACTACGTCGACGGCAGCTTCCCTGACGCGTGACGTAGGTTGGGGTGAGCCACAGGCGAACCCCAACGATGCGCAAGGTACCAAGGTGGCGAACGTTGGGGTTACTGGCTGCATCAGCAGCCAGCCCTTCGGGCCATCCGCTACGCGGATGTTCGCTACGGCATCCTGCCTTCGCAGTCGCCTGCGGCTCACCCCAACCTACCGCCGAAGCTCATCGCCGTCTCACCCTCTTCGCGCCCATTCGGCCCGAAGCGCCGCTCCACGATCACGCCGCGCCCATCGTGCCCCAGCGCCACCACTGTGCTGGCACGCGTGCCGTACAACTCGCCGCGGATGAAAGCCGAAGACAGCCAACGCTCGCGTTCCAGGCCCACGCCGGTGTCGGGTAGTTGTTCGTCCGGTGCGCGATGTTCGTCGGCCAGCGCGGCGAACAGCGGCGCGAAGTCGTCGCCCTCGCCATGCGTGGCCAGCCAGCTTTCCAGATGTCCCATCAAAGCGCGCGTCTTCGGCCACGGCGTATTGAAGTCCGCATTGGACAGGCCATGCACGCCCGCCACCACCGCCTGCGCCTTCGGCACGGGACGGTTGCCGAGATAGAACGCCGCAGCCGTATCGAAGGTGAGCAGGTTGAACGGCCGGTAGCCCGACGCCGCGGCCTGCAAGGCCTGCGCATGCGACGCGGCATCGGCCGCGCCGGCGAGGTAATCCGTCGCCAGCAATCCACGCGACGCGCCGAGCTGCGGATCGCGCGGGTCGCGCACATTGGTCACCACGCAGCAGCGGCCGGTATCGGTCACGCCCAGCCAGGTGCCGCCCGCTTCCAGGTCACGGCCGCCGATCGTCACGCCGTCGCTCCAGCGCGCCAGCGGCGCGCTCGGACGCGCATGGAACTCGTCGCGGTTGCCGGCCAGCAGCAGGCGCCAGCGCGGGTGGGCCTGCCAGGCGAACGCGATCAGGCACATGGCGTCAGCACGGCCGCTGCCCGGCGCGGCGGCGCACCGCCTCGGCCCAGCGGCGCGCGACGGCGGGGGAAGTCATGCACACCGCGTCGTCGGTGACGGTGGTGACGGCACGCTCCAGCAGCTGGATATCGGCCTCGTGCTGGCGCGCCACGTGCGGATCCTCGAAGAACAGCGCGCGCTGGCAGCGCCGCTCCAGCACCAGGTCGGCGATCTGCGCATCGCCGCCCATCGGGCCGCTCTGGTAGCGCTGCACCCAGTCCTGCTCCTGCGGCCAGCCGCGGCTCCAGGCCAGCTCGTTGAGGCGCTGGCCGGTGGTGCCGGTGGCGATGCGTTGCGCGAAACGCGACAGCACGTCGAAATGCTCGGCGGCATAGGCCACCATCTGCGGCTTCATCGCATCGTGCGCGATCAGCGCCAGCGTCTGGCGCTCCAGCGCGTGCAGCGCGTCGGCGCCCGGGTCCGGCGCGAAGCCGGCCAGGATGCGCTCCTGCTCCACCCAGTCGCGCGCCGAGGCCACGGTGGAGATAAACGGCTTCTGGTGGATCACGCACTGGCGCTTCAGCGCAATCGCTTCGGGGAAGATCGACGAAGGGTCGACCGGATGCATCAGGTACACCGCGCCATCGAGCACGCGCCCGGATTCGGGCAGGCCGACGATCTCCGCCACCAGCTTCATCAGGCCACCGTCGCGGCCGTAGGGATAGCGCACCAGGCCGTCGTAGTCGCCCAGCACGCCGTCGCGCACGATCGCATCGTAAGTGCGGCCCACCGCATGCAGGCGGATGCCCAGTTCGCGGATGCCTTGCCGGCTGGCGCGCAGCCAATGGAACAGCGCGGATTCCGCATGGCTGTGGTGGGCTTGATTGGCGGCCAGGCCGATGCGCATCTGCGGTTTCCCCTGCGGGTGGATGGATCGAACGCAGAGCGTACCGCGCGCGGCTGCATGGCGGGGACAAACGCCGGCTTCCTCGGCACAAAAAAAGCGGCGCGCCGGCTACCGGCGCGCCGCCTGGATTCCCCTCCCGTTCAGAGCTTCAGTTTCACGCCCAGGTTGTAGAAGCGGCCGACCAGGCCCGCCTGCGCGTAGGTCGGGTTGTAGTTGGCGCCGCCGCCGGCGTAGTTGGACGGATCGAACGGTGCCTTGCGGTCGAACAGGTTCATCACCGAGCCGGTGATCGCGATGTGGTCGTTGATCTGGTAGCTGCCGGTCAGGTCCATGTAGGTGAACGAGCCGATGCGGCAGCTGACCGGGATCACGGTCAGGCAGTTGCTCGGATCGGTGCCGGCATCGAGCGCGTAATTGGCCATGCCGCTGACGTGGTACAGCGTGCCGGTGATCGTGGCCGGACCCCACTCGAAGGTGTTGGCCCAGGACATGCGCCGCCGCGGCGTGCCGGCGCCGGAGGAGAGCTGGTACGGCCCGTGCGTGCCCACGAACTGCTGCTTGGTGCCGTCCGGCAGGGTCAGCGTCCAGTTGAAGATCTGCGTGCCGCTGAACTGGCTGATGTAGTGCATGTCGTGGTTGAAATCGAAATGGGCCTGCAGGTCCACGTCGATGCCGGTGGTCTTCAGCGAGGTGGCATTGATGTACAGGCTGTCGATCTCCGCCGGCCGCGGCAGCGCGTTCGGATGCAGCGGGTCGGGCGTATCCGGGATCACGATCACGCCCGGCGCCTGCGGCAGGCCCGCGTAGTAGTTGGCCAGCGCGGCGGAGGCGTCGGCCGGTCCGATCACGTTCTCCTTCTTGATGTTGAAGTAGTCGACCGACACGTTCAGCCAACTCGTCGGCTGCACCAGCACGCCCAGGGTGTAGTTGCGCGCCTTCTCCGGCTTGATGTCCTTGTTGGCCAGCGTGGCCAGCGACAGCGCGTACTGATTGACGTAGCCGTTGCCGCTGCCGCCGTGCGCGGCGATGAAATCCGCCGGCGGCGTGTGGTTGATGAAGCCCTGCGACGAGCTGGACCCGTTCTCGGAGAAGCTGGGCGCGCGGAAACCCTTGGAATAGGTGCCGCGCAGCGCGATCCAGTCGAACGGCTTCCACTTGATGCCGACCTTGGGCGTGAAGTGCGTGCCCACGTCGGAGTAGTGGTCCAGGCGCCCGGACACGTCCAGTTCCAGCGATTCGAGCAGTGGCGCGTTGAACTCCACATAGCCGGCAGACACATTGCGGCTGCCCTTGGTCTGCGCATTGCCCAGGCCCTGGAACTCGAAGTTCGGATTGAGCGTGGGGTCGTCGATCGACTCGTGGCGGAACTGCGCGCCGAGGGCGAAGCCGAGCGGACCGCCGGCCATGTCCCACAGCGAGCGGTTGGCGGCCAGGTCCAGCGAGTCCAGGTCCGAGGTGGAGGTCTTGTCGTAGCCCGGCGCCAGCGCCGCGCGCACCCGCGGGCTGTTCGCCGCGGGGTTGGCGAAGTTGTAGGTGCCGTTGGTGACGGCGTCGAGCAGCGCGGCGTAGTTGATATAGCCGTACTGCTTGGTGTCCAGCCAGTCGTGGTTGATCACCGCGGTGACGTCGTAGTTCCATTCGCCGAACGCGCCGGACACGCCGCCGACGATGCGCGCGTTGTGGTTGTCGTAATTGAAGCCGTTGGCCATGTCGCCGAACGCGTAGTTGATCAGCGCGTAGTCGTTCGGGAACGGATTGCTCGGATTGCCCGGCGGCAAGGCGATGCTGTTGGTGTTGTGCGGCGTGCTGGACTGCAGCTGCCGCGGCAGGCCCGGCACCCAGGTCTTGGCCTCGAAGTAGCTGGCCGACAGATAGGCCCGCGTGGTGTCGTTGATCTTCATGGTGAAGCGGCCATAGATGCCGCCCTGCTCCATCGCCGGCTGCACCTGGCCGTACAGCGACTGGAAGTTCTGCTCGCAGTAGCTGCCGGTGTCGTCGGTGACGCCGATCGAATTGCTGCCGCAGGGACGCAGCGGCTGCGCCAGCGCGCCGGCGTTGGGCGTGCCGCTGGTGAGATCGCCGGGGCGGGTCAGCGAGCCGGGCGTCACCGAGCCGTACACCGAGCCGGTGCGCTGCCCCGGCTGGCCGATGTTGAGGTCGGGGCCGCCGATCGAGCGCAGGTCCTGCGTGTTGAACGGGAAACCGCGCTGGCGCAGCCAGATCGGGTTGTCCTTCTGGTACTGGATGGCGATGTAGCCGTTGTGGCCGTCCTTCTCCAGGTCCCCCGCGCCGGCCAGCAGGGTGGCCTTGCGGGTAAAGCCGCCGCCGTGCTGCGAGGTGCCGACGTCGACGGTGCCCTCCACGCCCTTGTAGTTGGGCTTGAGGATGATGTTGACCACGCCGGCGATGGCATCGGCGCCGTACAGCGAGGAAGCGCCGTCCTTCAGCACTTCGATGCGGTCCACCGCGGCCAGCGGAATGGTGTTGAGGTCGACGAAGGAACGCTGGCCGTCGTCCGCCACCGGATAGCTGGCGGCGCGATGGCCGTCGACCAGCACCAGGGTGGAGTTCACCGTCAGGCCGCGCAGCGCGACGCCGGAGGAACCGGCGGCGAAGCCGTTGGCGAAGGCATTGGGAATCGAGCCGCTATTGTCGGCGGAGATCGAGCGGACCACGTCCGAGACCGTGGTCATGCCGCTGCGCTGGATCTGCTGGGCGGTGAGCACGGTGACCGGCGACGGCGTTTCCACGTCGATGCGCGGCACGGCCGAACCGGTCACGGTGATGGTCTGCAGTTGCTTCGCCTGCTCCTGCGGAGGCGGCGGCGGTGGAGCTGGAGTGGCTGCGTCTTGGGCAAACGCAGCCCCGACCGGAGCAAACAATAAACCGGCCAGGGTCAGTGCAAGCTGGTTGCGCTTCATGGGGATGGCCTCTCTTTGTTTGTTAAGGCATTGCGCCAGAGAGCCCATCAGCCGGGTGGGGGAACGCGCCGCGTCGGGCGCATGCTTAATGGGCTCGAAAGAGAGTCAAGCACTTTAAGGTTGGCTTCACAAGTCCATTACAACGCAAACTAAGTATTTGATGGCGCAATATTTTGCGCGCAATGTAGTTTGCATAAGGCGTGCCTGAAAGAGCCCGACATAATCAGGACATATTAGGCGGAAGCGGATTTATCCATTAATCCGCTTATTTGGAACGTTCCAAGCCGGTCGGGTAATTCCGGAAATTCCCGAATAATCATTCGGCAAGAAAAAAAACGCCGCCCTTCCGGGCGGCGCAGGTTTTTTCCGATGCCGGGACCGGCTCAGGCCAGCAAGGCCTGCGCGATCGACCCGCCCGCTTCGCGTCCGTCATACACCGCGCGCACCACCAGGTCCGCGCCGCGCACGTTGTCGCCGCCGGCGAAGATGCGCGGATGGCTGGTCTGGTGCGGCAGCTGGCCGGCGGCGCCGGTGACGATGCGGCCGGAGCGGTCCAGCGCCACGCCGTGCGAGCGCAGCCAGTCCGGCGGGCTGGGCAGGAAGCCGAAGGATTGGATCACCACGTCGGCGCGAAGCTCGGCCTCGGTGCCGGGCACGTTCTGCGGACGCGCGCGGCCGTGGCCGTCCTTGACCAGGGTGGTGTCGATCACGCGTACCGCGCGCACCTTGCCCTCGGCGTCGCCCAGAATCTGCAGCGGCTGGCGCTGGAACAGGAATTCCACGCCTTCCTCGCGGCTGTACTTCACCTCGCGCGCGGAGCCGGGCATGTTCGCTTCGTCGCGGCGGTAGACGCAGGTGACCGAAGCGGCGCCCAGCCGGATCGCGGTGCGGTTGCAGTCCATGCCGGTGTCGCCGCCGCCCAGCACCACCACGTGCTTGCCGCGGAAGTCGAAGGCGTGCGGCGCCGGTTCGTCGCGCAGCAGGCGCTCGGTGTTGGCGATCAGGAACGGCAGCGCGTCGTGCACGCCGTGCAGTTCGCGGCCCGGCAGCTCCGCATCCACGTAGGTGTAGGCGCCGGTGCCGACGAAGACGGCGTCGTAATCGTCCAGCAGCTGGCCGAATTCCACGTCGCGGCCCACTTCGCGGCCGAGCAGGAAACGCACGCCCATGCCTTCGAGCACGTCGCGGCGCGTGCGCACCACGCCCTTGTCCAGCTTGAACGGCGGGATGCCGAAGGTGAGCAGGCCGCCGATCTCGTTCTGGCTGTCGTACACGTCGGCGGCGATGCCGGCGCGGCGCAGGCGGTCGGCGCAGGCCAGGCCGGCCGGGCCGGCGCCGACGATGGCCACGCGCTTGCCGGTTTCGCGCACGCGCGAGAGATCCGGCCGCCAGCCCTGGCGCAGCGCCTCGTCGGTGACCCAGCGCTCGATGCTGCCGATGGTGACCGCGCCGAAATCGGTCTGCTCCAGCGTGCAGGAGCCTTCGCACAGGCGATCCTGCGGGCAGACGCGGCCGCAGATTTCCGGCAGCGGATTGGTTTCGTGCATCAGCGTGGCCGCTTCGAGTATGCGGCCGTCCTGCACCAGCTTCAGCCAGTTCGGAATGTAGTTGTGCACCGGGCAGGCGTGTTCGCAGTACGGATTGCCGCAGTCGATGCAGCGCTCGGCCTGGCCGGCCGCCTGCGGCGCCGCGAAGTCGCCGGCGATCTCGCCGTAGCCGAGCACGCGGATGGCGACCGGCACGGTGCGCGGCGTCTGGCGTTCGACGTGGAGGAATTGGAATGACTTATCTGGCATGGGAGCTGGGAGTCGGGAATAGAGAATAGGGAATAGGTGCACTAGGAAAGCGTGAGGGGATTCGGCGGTTTTCGCTCGATGGGACGAAGCGAGGCGCCCATGGCTACCGCGACCTCATGCCTATTCCCTGTTCCCCATTCCCTGTTCCCTTGCGCTGGCGGCAGCCCCATCACGCCGCACTCCTCAATTCTTCCGCCAGCGCATCCAGGCTCGCGGCCTTCGGCTTCACCAGCCAGAACTTGTACTGCAGGCCGCGGAAGTCGCGCAGGATCTGCCGGCCCCAGTCGCTGCCGGTCAGCTCCACATGGCGCGACACCAGGCCGCGCAGGTGCTGCATGTAGTGCTCCATGCCTTCCGGCGAGATGCGCAGGATGTCGACCAGCTCGTGGTTGTAGCAATCCACGAAGTCGCGCTCCAGGTCGAGCACGTAGGCGAAGCCGCCGGTCATGCCCGCGCCGAAGTTCAGGCCCACCTTGCCCAGCACCGCCACCACGCCGCCGGTCATGTATTCGCAGCAGTGGTCGCCGGCGCCCTCCACCACCGCCAGCGCGCCGGAGTTGCGCACGGCGAAGCGCTCGCCCGCGCGCCCGGCGGCGTACAGCTCGCCGTCGGTGGCGCCGTACAGGCAGGTGTTGCCGATGATCGCGGCGTCCTGGCTGGCGAACGGCGAGTCCAGCGGCGGACGTACCACGATGCGGCCGCCGGCCATGCCCTTGCCCACGCCGTCGTTCGCTTCGCCGACCAGGTCGATATGCACGCCGCCGGCATTCCACGCGCCAAGACTTTGCCCGGCCGCGCCTTCCAGGCGCAGCACGATCGGCTGGTGGTCCATGCCGTGGTCGCCCCAGCGGCGCGCCACCTCGCCGGACAGCCGCGCGCCGATGGCGCGGTCGGTGTTGGCGATGGCATAGCGGAATTCGCCGCCGCTGCCGTCGGCCACCGCCGCGCGCGTGTCGTGCCCGATGCGCGTGGCCAGCGCCGCGTCGTCGCGCATCGGATTGCGCGGCAGGGTGCAGGCGAAGTCGACGTCCGCGCCCAGCGTCTCGCCCTGGATCAGCGGGCGCAGGTCCAGCTTGTGCTGCACCGGCGTAGCGCCTTCCAGCTGCTGCAGCAGGTCGCTGCGGCCGATGATCTCGGACAGGCTGCGCGCGCCCAGCCGCGCCAGATGTTCGCGCACGTCTTCGGCCACGAAGCGGAAGTAGTGCATGACCATTTCCGGCAAGCCGATGAAGTGTTCCTTGCGCAGCACCGCGTGCTGGGTGGCGACGCCGGTGGCGCAGTTGTTCAGATGGCAGATGCGCAGGTACTTGCAGCCCAGCGCCACCATCGGGCCGGTGCCGAAGCCGAAGCTTTCCGCGCCCAGCAGCGCGGCCTTCACCACGTCCAGGCCGGTCTTCAGGCCGCCGTCGGTCTGCAGCCGCACGCGGCCGCGCAGGTCGTTGCGGCGCAGGGTCTGCTGCGTCTCGGCCAGGCCCAGCTCCCACGGCGTGCCGGCGTACTTGATCGAGGTGAGCGGACTGGCGCCGGTGCCGCCGTCGTGGCCGCTGACGGTGATCAGGTCCGCGCCGGCCTTCACCACGCCCGCGGCGACGGTGCCCACGCCGGCATGGCTGACCAGCTTCACCGAGACCAGGGCGCCGGGATTGACCTCCTTGAGGTCGTGGATCAGTTCGGCCAGGTCTTCGATCGAATAGATGTCGTGATGCGGCGGCGGCGAGATCAGGCCGATGCCCGGCTTGGCGTAGCGCAGCCGCGCGATGGTGGCGTCCACCTTGTGGCCCGGCAGCTGGCCGCCCTCGCCCGGCTTGGCGCCCTGGGCGATCTTGATCTGCAGCACTTCGGCGTTGACCAGGTAAGCCGGCGTGACGCCGAAGCGCCCCGAGGCGACCTGCTTGATCTTGGACATCTTCTCGGTGCCGTAGCGCGCGGGATCTTCGCCGCCCTCGCCGGAGTTGCTGCGCGCGCCGAGCCGATTCATGCCGATCGCCAGCGCCTCGTGCGCTTCGGGCGACAGCGCGCCCAGCGACATGCCGGCCGAGTCGAAGCGCGAGAGGATGCTCTGCACCGATTCCACTTCGTCCAGCGGCACCGCCTCGCCCAGCGGCTGCGGGCTGAGCAGGTCGCGCAGCGCCGATGGCGGGCGGCGGTCGACGAAATCCGCATAGGCGCGGTAGTCGGCCGCCTCGCCGGAACGCACCGCCTTCTGCAGGCTGGCGATCACGTCCGGGTTGTACATGTGGTATTCGCCGCCGTGCACATACTTGTACAGGCCGCCGGCGCGCAGCGACTGCGCTTCGTTCCAGGCCTCGGCCGCGAGCAGGCGCTGGTCCTGCTCAAGCTCGGCGAAACCGGCGCCGCCGATGCGCGAGGGCGTGCCGGGGAAGCACAGCGCCACCACCTCCGGCGCCAGGCCGACGATCTCGAACAGCTGCGCGCCACGATAGCCGGCGACGGTGGAGATGCCCATCTTGGAGAGGATCTTGAGCAGGCCCTTGCGGATGCCGCGGCGATAGCTGCGGCCCACTTCCATGCGGTCGCTGGCGATATGCCCTTCGCGGCCCAGCTCGAACAGGCTCTGGTAGGCCAGCCACGGATAGATGGCAGTGGCGCCGTAACCGATCAGGCAGGCGAACTGGTGCGGATCGCGCGGCGCGGCGGTCTCCACGATGATGTTGCATTGACATCGCAGGCCTTCGTCGATCAGGTGCGCATGCACCGCGCCGGTGGCCAGCAGGGAGTGGATCGGCAGCAGGCCGCGCTCCGGGTAGCGGTCGCTGAGGAAGACCAGCGCGCCGCCCGCGCGCACCGTCTGCGCCACTTCGCGGCAGAGCCGGCGCAGCGCGTTCTCCAGGCCTTCTTCCGGCGCGTACATCAGGTCGAAGCGCGGCGTGCCGCCGAACTGCGGCAGGGCCAGCAGCTGGCGCAGCTTGCGCTGGGAGAGGATCGGCGAGTTGATCAGGATCTGCTTCGCGTTCTCCGGCTGCAGCTCGAACGGATTGCCCTCCGGACCGATCTGCGTCACCAGCGACATCACCAGCTTTTCGCGCAATGGATCGATCGGCGGATTGGTCACCTGCGCGAACGCCTGCCGGAAACGGTCGAACAGCGGGCGCACCTGGCGCGACATCGCCGCGATCGGGGTGTCGTCGCCCATCGAGCCGGTGGCTTCCATTTCCAGCTCGGCCAGCGCCTTGAGCACCGACTCGCGCTCTTCGCGCGACAGCCCGTAGAGCTTCTGGTAGCAGCGCAGCTGCTCGGCCGGCAGCGGTTCGGCGGCCAGCGAAGGGTCGATCAGGTCGGATTCGAGATAGCTGACGCCCGCGCGCAGCCAGTCGCGGTACGGCGCGCGGCGGCGGTTGATGTCGTCGATGTCGGCGTTGCGCAGCAGGCGCCGGTTGGCGAAGTCGACGGCGATCATCTCGCCGGGGGCGAGGCGGCCCTTGGCGACCACGCGCGCGGAGGGCACGTCCCACAGGCCGGCTTCGGAGGCGACGATCAGGTGATTGTCGTCCGACAATGCCCAGCGCGCCGGGCGCAGGCCGTTGCGGTCCAGCGTGCAGGCGGCGTAGTGGCCGTCGCACATCACCAGGCCGGCGGGGCCGTCCCAGGGTTCGCTGTGCAGGGCGTAGTACTCGTAGAAGGCGGCGAGGTCCTCGTCGATGCCTTCGCGCGCGGCAAAAGCCGGCGGCACCAGCACGCGCATCGCGGCGATCAGCTCCAGGCCGCCGGTGGTGAGCACTTCCAGCGCGTTGTCGAGGCTTTCGGAATCGGAACCGGTCTGGCGCACCAGCGGCCCGAGGTCGCCCAGCTCCACCAGCGGCGAGCGCAGGATCGATTCGCGCGCCTGCATCCAGCGCCGGTTGGCGCGGATGGTGTTGATCTCGCCGTTGTGCGCCAGCAGGCGGAACGGCTGGGCCAACCTCCACTGCGGCGTGGTGTTGGTGGAAAAGCGCTGGTGGAACACCACCGCGTCGGAGACCAGGGCGGCGTGGCCCAGGTCCGGATAGACCTCGCGCAGGCGCCCCGGCGCGGCCATCGCCTTGTAGCCGATGACCTGGGCGGACAGGCTCACCACATAGAAATGCGCATCCTGCGCCAGCGCGGTTTCGGCGCGGCGGCGGGCGCGGAACAGGGCGCGCTCGAAGGCGTCGTCGTCCTGGCCCTGCGCCTCCACGAAGATCTGCCGCACGCGCGGCCGCGCGGCGGCGGCAAGCGGGCCGCAGGCGTCGGGATTGACCGCCACCTCGCGCCAGCCGGCCACGCGCAGGTTTTCCTCGCGCACGAAGGCTTCCAGGGTGGCGCAGGCTTCGTCGCCCTCGCCGGCCGGATCAAGAAACACCAGCCCCGCCGCGAAACGCTCGCCCACCGACAAGCCCGCTTCTTTCGCCAGCGCCGCCAGCCAGGCCTGCGGTTTGTGCACCAGCACGCCGCAGCCGTCGCCGCTGATACCGTCGGCGTTGACGCCGCCGCGGTGCGAAAGTTTGGCCAGCGCGTCGAAGGCGGTATCGACCACCCATGCGCTGGCGCGGCCGTCGATCTGGGCGACCAGACCGAAACCGCAGCTGTCGTGTTCGAACGCGGCGTCGTACAGCGCCGGTGCACCTGCCTGGACCATCTTGCCTCCCCGGCCGACGGATGTGAGGGACACACACTCTCAGCGGTGCGTGACGCACCACTGCCCGCGCGTGGGTGTTGAATCGACTAAAGCATAGTTGGTGCGCCGCGTCAAAGCGATTCGGACGGCCAAATGACGGGCAACTTTCGGATATGTTTTAGATCTGACCATACCAGTCCTGGCGAACCGGCCTGGACCCGGCCGCGAAAAACCCCCGCCATCTAAGCTCCAGCTAAGGCTGATCTGGCATCGCGCGCGCGTCGCGGCGAGCTTCGTTTAGGCGTCCAAACGGCCATACCAGTTTCTTTGCGCAAGTCACACCAGCGCAACGGAATCGTCAAATATCCCGCCCACGATGCGCCGCTTTAACTCCTTCCCAACACAGCGGCGCCTCGCATGCCCATTCCGAACCGCAAGTTCTTCGTCCGCGCCGCCCGCACGGACCTCCCCGCGCTGAGCGCCCTGGTGGCCGGTATCCGCCGGCATGTGCTGCCGGCGCCGTGGTGGCTGCTGGCGGCCGGTTTCTGCGTGGCCGGCACGGCCGCGGCGACGGATACGCCGACCGAGAACCCCGCGCGCCCCGCCGCCCAGCCGGCGGCCAGGCAGCTGGAAGAGGTGGAAGTCCGCGCCAATACCGCCAGCTCGGCCCTGGTGCAGGCGCCGACCCAGGCCGAGCTCGACATCACCCAGCCGCAGTCGGTGATCGGGCTGGACTACATCGCCAACCACGTGGCGCCCACCGCCGACTACGCCGCCATCGCGGCGATCGCGCCGGGCGTGTCCACCATCGGCGTCAGCGGCCCGGGGCTGGGCGAAGCCAAGCAGATGACCATCCGCGGCTTCAACGACAACCAGTACAACGTCACCTACGACGGCATCCCGTTCGGCGACACCAACGACTTCAGCCACCACACCAGCAGCTATTTCCCCGCCAAGATGATCGGCCAGGTCACCGTCGACCGCGGCCCCGGCGGCGCCAGCCAGATCGGCCAGGCCACCTTCGGCGGCACGGTGGCGCTGCGCTCGAAGGATGCGCGCGACGAGTTCTCGTTCATCCCCACCCTGAGCTACGGCAGCTACGACACCACGCTCACCCACCTGGAACTCAACAGCGGCCGCCTGGACAGCCTGGGCGGCGCCAAGCTGATCGCCAGCGCGCAGTACAACGACACCGACACCGCCCGCACCCACTCGCCGATGAGCCGCAAGACCGGCTACATCAAATACGTGCAGCCGCTGGGCGAGGCGACCGAGCTGACCTTCCTCAGCAACTACAACTACATCCGCTTCAACAACCCGGACAAGACCGACCTCACCCAGCAGCAGATCGACACGCTGGGCCGCGACTTCGGCCTCAACACCAACCGCGCCAGCACCGACTGCTATTGCTACAACTACCAGACCAAGCAGACCGACCTGGAATACCTGGGCCTGAGCAGCGCGCTCAGCGACACCTGGCGCCTGGACGACAAGCTCTACACCTACGCCTACGACAACAACAGCCACGAAAGCCCGTACGTCGGCACGGCGGCGTCGAAGACCAACATGGGCGGCTACGACAAGATCAACAACTACCGCGCCTGGGGCAACACGCTCGAGGCCGCGCGCACTGACGACCACGGCCAGCTCAAGCTGGGCGGCTGGTACGAATACATCGACAACACCCGCTACAGCGTGGCGCTGGACTACGGCCTGGGCGGCATTCACGACGTCAAGAAGGGCAAGCCGGACAGCAGCGCCTACAAGTACACGATGGTCGATCGCCTGCGCACCACCCAGCTGTATGCCGAATACGCCTGGCGCGTGACCGACGCCTTCACCCTCACGCCCGGCGTGAAGTACGACCGCGCCACGCGCTATATCGACGCGCCGATCAACCAGACCACCAAGCTGCCGCTGAACTACCAGCAGACCTGGGACAAGACGCTGGGCTCGCTCACCGCCAATTACCTGCTGAGCAGCGAGTGGAGCGTGTACGCGCAGGCGGCGCAGGGTTTCCTGTCGCCCAACCTCAACCAGTTCTATGTGCCGAACCCGCGCGAGAGCCGCACCAAGCCGCAGGAAACGATGAACTACCAGGCCGGCACGGTGTACAAGACCGACCGCTTCAACGCCGATGCGGACGTGTTCTATATCGACTACCAGAACTTCCCGCTGATCGGCACCGACCCGGTCACCCACGACCCGATCTACGCGCTGGCCAAGGGCGCCACCATGAAAGGCGCGGAAGCGGAAGCGACGTATTACGTCGGCGAAGGCATCAGCCTCTATGCCAACGGCTCGGTGATCGACGCGACGTTCAAGCGCTCCAACCTGCGCATGCCCACCGTGCCGTCCGGCACCGCGGCGCTGGGTTTCCTGTACGACAACGGCGGCTTCACCGGTTCGCTCACCGGCAAGTTCGTCGGCGGGCAGCGCGTGTACAACAGCGACCTCAATCCCGACGTCGCCGCCTCCGCCACCGCCAGCGGCCACAGCAGCGGCTGGTGGACCACGGCGCTCAGCCTCGGCTACGGCCAGAACCTCGCCGGCTCGGTGATCAAGAGCTACAAGATCCGCCTGCAGGTGGACAACCTGTTCGACCAGCACAAGCAGGTGATCGACGCGATCAAGGGCACCACGCCTTACTACCTGGTGCTGCCGGGCCGCAGCTGGTTCGCCTCCGTGTCGCTTGCCTTGTGATCCGGGAGATATCGATGATCCTCGCCCACTCCGTTCGCCGCGCGCTGCTGTGCGGCCTGCTGCTGCTTGCCGGCGCCGCTCACGCCGACGGCGCCACGCGTTACCTCGACGATGCACGCCTGCACCAGCTGCAGTCGGTGCTCGCGCCGCCTTCGGTGCCGGGTTCGCCGGAAGACCAGGCCGACCGCGCCGTCACCGACCAGGCCTACGCTCATCGCAGCGATGCCGATAACGCACTCTCGCACCAGGAAGAAAGCTTCGACGTGTTCGCCTTCGCCCGCGTGCTCGGTCCCGGCTTCGATGCCGCCAGGCTGCCGCGCACGGCGGCGCTGTTCGCCGAAGTGCAGAAGGAAACCGGCAAGGCGGTGAAGGAAGCCAAGAACCACTGGGAGCGTGAGCGCCCATGTCCGCTGGACAGCTGCCGCAAGGACCCGGAAGGCGACGAAAAGGATCTGAAGAAAAAGAGCTACGGCTACCCGAGCGGGCACAGCACGCGCGCCACGGTGTTTGCCATCCTGCT
The DNA here is from genome assembly GCF_049532885.1 of Dyella marensis. Lineage (NCBI taxonomy): Bacteria > Pseudomonadati > Pseudomonadota > Gammaproteobacteria > Lysobacterales > Rhodanobacteraceae > Dyella > Dyella marensis. Next base: position 252,250 of record NZ_CP064029.1, on the reverse strand, counting down.
GGCCCAGGCGCTGCCGGGCCGCGCCGATGCGGTCGCCGGCTATGCGCGCGACGTGGGCTGGCGCCGGGTGGTGCGTGGCGTGCATACGCCGCAGGATATTTATGCGGGGCGGGTGTTCGGGCAGGCTTTGGCGGCTGCATTCCTGGCCAATCCGGCGCTGAAGCACGATCTGGATGCGGCCGCGAAAGAACTGAAAGACGCTGGACTCGCCGCCGCTCCCTAATTGAGTCCTTCTCCCTCCGGCGACCCGAAGGTAGTCCCCGTGGGAGAGAAGGTGCCGGCAGGCGGATGAGGGTTCGGCCGGAGCGAAGCACATCACCCTTGCGCTCCGCCCGGACCCTCACCCCAACCCCTCTCCCAAAGGGAGAGGGGCTCAAGCACCGGCTCTTTGCTACCATTCTGGACCGCCTTCCGCCTGCCGCCCGTCCATGCTCAACCCGCAACAATTGGCCGCAGTCGAGCACTGCGACAGCCCCCTGCTCGTGCTGGCCGGCGCCGGCTCCGGCAAGACCAGCGTGATCACGCAGAAGATCGCCTACCTGATCCAGCGCCGCCGGCTGGCGCCGTCGAAGATTGCCGCGATCACCTTCACCAACAAGGCGGCGAAGGAAATGCGCGAGCGCGTGGCCAAGCTGATCAGCAGCGAGGACGCCGCCGCGCTCACCGTGTGCACTTTCCACGCGCTGGGCCTGAAGTTCCTGCAGATCGAACATGCGCGCGCCGGCCTGCGCAAAGGCTTCTCGGTGCTGGACGCCGACGACAGCGAAGTGATCATCAAGGAACTGGCGCCCAAGGGCGCCAAGCCGGACGTGCTGTTCGGCATCCGCAACCTGGTCAGCCGCGCCAAGAACGCCGGCCTGTCGCCGGAAGAAGCCACCGCCGCCGCGCGCAGCCCGCGCGAGCTGGACGCGGCGATGATCTACACGCTCTACCAGTCGCGCCTGGCCGCGTTCAACGCGGTGGACTTCGACGACCTGATCCGCCTGCCGCTGCGCATCCTGGAAAGCGACGAGGAGTGCCGCAACGCCTGGCGCGAGCGCCTGCGCTACCTGCTGGTGGACGAATACCAGGACACCAACGACGCGCAGTACCGCCTGCTCAAGGCCCTGGCCGGGGAGCGCGGCGGCTTTACCTGCGTGGGCGACGACGACCAGTCCATCTATGCCTGGCGCGGCGCCAATCCGGAAAACATCGACCAGCTCAGCAAGGACTGGCCGTCCCTGCGCGTGATCAAGCTGGAACAGAACTACCGCTGCGGCCGCCGCATCCTGCGTGCGGCCAACAAGCTGATCGCCAACAATCCGCATCTGCACCAAAAGAAGCTGTGGAGCGAGCATCCGGAAGGCGCGCAGATCCGCGTGCTGGAGTGCAAGGACAACGAGCACGAGGCCGAGCGCATCGCCGCCATGGCCGTGACGCTGGCGGAGAAGCACAAGGCGCGCTGGCATGAGATGGCCATTCTCTACCGCGGCAATTTCCAGGCCCGTCCGCTGGAAAAAGCGCTGCGCCTGGCGCGCGTGCCGTATCACCTGACCGGCGCGCTGAGCTTCCTCGACCGCGCCGAGGTGAAGGACCTGCTGTGCTATCTGCGCCTGCTGACCAACCCCAGCGACGACGCGGCTTTCCTGCGCGTGGTGAACGTGCCCAAGCGCGAGATCGGCGCCACAACACTGGAAAAGCTCGGCCAGATCGCGCAGACGCGCAACGCCTCGCTGCTCGACGCGGCGCGCAGCGATGGCGTGCTGCGCCAGCTTTCGCCGCGCCCTGCCGCCGCGCTGGCCGGCTTCACCCAGCTGATGGACGAATTGCGCAGCGCCTCGGTGCATTCGAGCGCGGCGGATCTGGTGGAAACGGTGCTCAAGCGCACCGGCTATGCCAGCGAGATCGCCGCCAGCACCACCGACACCGCCTTGCGCGAACGCCGGCTGGGCAATCTGCGCGAGCTGGCGGACTGGTTCCGCGCGATGCAGCGCAATGACAGCACCACGGGCGACCTAGCGGCGCAGCTGGCGTTGCTGAGCCATGCCGATCGCGACGAACCCGGTAACGCGCTGCGCATGATGACGCTGCATGCGGCGAAGGGATTGGAGTTTCGCTTCGTGTTTATCGTCGGCTGCGAGGAGGGCACGCTGCCGCATGACGGTGCGATGGACGAGGGGCGTGTCGATGAAGAGCGCCGCCTGATGTACGTGGGTATTACGCGTGCCAAGGAAATGCTGACCTTGTCGTGGTCGTCCAAGACCAAGCGCTACGGCGAGGTGCACAGCAACCAGCCGAGCCGGTTTCTGCATGAGCTGCCGCAGGACGATCTGCATTGGCAGGGGAAGGATCCGGAGGCGGACAAGGAAGTGGTGCGCGAGACTGCCGAGTCGCATATGGCGAAGATCAAGGCGATGCTGGCGGGGAATTGAAGAGCGGGCGGGTGAGGCGACGCTCGGCTTCTCGCTCCGGCCGGCCCCTCACCCCGGCCCTCTCCCCGGAGGGGAGAGGGGGCACGATGAGGTGATCGGGATGCGTAGCCTCCAAGTTGGAACTCTTCTCCCCTCCGGGGAGAAGATGCCGGCAGGCAGATGAGGGGCCGCTCTTGCGACACCCCATCGCTCAATGCCGCCGGCGGCGCCGGCGGTGTTCCATCATGGTGCCGATGATGCTGCCGGGATTCGCCGCATTGACCACCACGGTCGGGTAGTCCGTATTGAGCGGCACCAGTTCGAAGATCTCGTGCCCTTCCGCATCGCGACCGCGGCTGCGGTACTTCTTGAAGGTGGCGCTGCCGTCGCTTTCGATGCGCGCCACCACGAAGTCGCCCGGCAGGGGCTTTACCGCCGGGTCGATGATGACGATGTCGCCGGGGTGGAATTCCTCCAGCATCGACTCGCCGGTGATTTCCAGCGCAAAAGCCAGCCGGCCCAGATCCTGCGCCAGCTCCGCGTCCACGCTCACGCTCTGCTCGGCGTAGCCGCGCGGATAGGGATCGGCCGCCTCGCGGCCGTGGCCGGCCTGCACCATCGAGATCACCGGCAGCTGGCGCACGTCCGGCTGGGCGGCGCGCAGGCCGCTGGGCACCTCGCCGCGGCTGTCATCTTCCTTGCCGGTGCGCAGGTAGCGCACCGAGACGCCCATGATGCCGGCGGCCATCTCAAGCGCCGCGACGCGGATGTTGTCTGCTTCGATCACACCCGCCTCCCACTGGCTGATGGCCGACCCGGAATACCCGATGCGGCGGCCCAGCGCGCGCTGGGAGATGCCCGCGCGCTCGCGGGCGGCTTTGAAGCGTTCGGCGAAGTTACTCATGCGTTAAGTCTACTTGGCGTTCTGCTAAGTGTAATTGACAAACAGTGCCAAGTAAACTTATCATTGTCCTACGGGAATCGTCCGCTCCGGACGCCTCGCCCGACGCTCCATCCATCGCCGAACAGGGAGGAATTCGATGAACGTACGCAAGCTCCTGGCCCGCCTCAATCCTTCGATCGCACGCTTCGAAGTGCACCACGGCGGCCAGTCCGAACTCACTCCCCAGGACATCGCCGGCGCCTTGGGCATGATCGAGGACCGCCTCGCCCGCGAAGTGCTGTGCACCGTGTGGTGGCCCGATGGCGCCCAGCTGCAGCGCGCCGAGCTGGACCGCATCGTGCGCGAGGCGCAGCTGCGCGAATGGATGCGCCTGCGCCGCGAGCTGGAAGCCGCGAAGCTCGCGCTGCACGTGGCCGAGGACGATATCGACGGCACCCACGGCACCCGCAACGCTCAGCGCGCCGCCTTGCAGCGCGCCACCGAAACCCTGGACGAAGTGAAGGCGCGCCAGTGGCCCGCGGTCGGTCCGATCTACCGCGCCGTGCGCAACGCGGTGCTGACCGAACTGGCCACGCCGCAACTGTGCACGCATTGCGAGGGACGCGGCGAAGTGTTCGCGCAGGACCGGCTGGTGGCCTGCCCGCACTGCGAAGGGCACGGCCGCACGCCGGTGAGCGACCGCAAGCGCGCGGCGATGATCGAGCGCGACGAAGCGGGTTATCGCCGCGTGTGGCGTCCGGTGTACGAGTGGACGCTGGCTTTGTGCGCAGGCGCGGAAACACGCGGCGCTCGTGCGCTGGAACATGCACTGGCACCTGCATGATCGCGTGCAGATGCGGAATCGACGCTTCCGCACTTCCCAAGGAAAATGCATAGCGTGGGATGTTTCGGCGAACGACGCATCGCATCGGATCTTCGCATCAAGGCCGCTCACCGAGCGGCCTTTTTCTTTTCATGGTTCGCCGCTGCGGAATCGACGCTTCCGCACTTTCCGACGAAAATACGCAGCATGGGCCATCGAGCGAACGGCGCACACGCCGCGCCCCTCACGCGTAGACACGCAACGCCCTCCCCTCCCCAGGCCGCCATGCGCGGCCTTTTGCTTTCATGGAGATCACTCATGACCGAACCCGCCATGGCGATGGCGGCGGCCGCCAGCCTGGGCCTCGCCGCAGCGCTGCCTGGCGTGGACGGCAACGCGCTGATCGGCGCGTTCGCCGGCGCCACGCTGTTTGTCGTCTCGTCCAAGGAGCTGCCGATCTGGCGGCGCCTTGCCTATCTCGGCGTGTCGATCGCGCTGGGTTACCTGGCCGCGCCGGAGGTGATGCGCTGGCTGCCGTTGCAGGCGTCGGGTGTCGCTGCGTTTCTCGGTGCGGCGCTGGGCGTCACCGTCACGCTGGGCCTGCTCGAGCGCGGCCGCACCTTCGACCTCGACGCCTGGCTGCGCAGCCGGGGAGGCCCGCATGCGTGACCCCGTCGAACTGCTCACCCTGTTCGCCTGCAGCTCGATCTGCCTGCGGCTGATCACCTACCGGCGCGCGCCGGATGCACGCTACCGCCCCTGGGTCTCGGCCTGCGCCTGGCTGCTGATCGTGTGCAGCGGCGGCCAGGCCATCCATATCGCGCTGGGCCACGCGGCGCCGGGCGAGACCACGCCGTGGCAGCTCGGCATCCTGCTGGTGCTGGCCGCGCTGCTGCACGTGGCGCGCGGCAATCTGGCGCGCGTGCTGAGGCTGGACGCATGAACGCCATGGGCATGCACACCAGCGCGCTCGGCGTGGCGCTGATCAAGCAGTTCGAAGGCTTGCGCACCTGCGCTTATCTCGATGCCGCGGGCATCTGGACCATCGGCTACGGCCACACCGGCGATGACGTGCGCTCCGGTTTTCGCATCGATGCCGCGCAGGCGGATGCGCTGCTGCGCAAGGACCTGGGCACGGCGGAAGAAGCCGTGCGCGCCTGGGTCACGCAGCCGCTCGCCCAGCCTTCGTTCGATGCGCTGGTGAGCTTCGTGTTCAACGTCGGCGCCACCGCGTTCGCCGGTTCCACCCTGCTGCGCAAGCTCAACGAGGGCGACATGGAAGGCGCCGCCGCCGAGTTCGAACGCTGGCGCTACGCCGGCGGCCGCGTGCTGCCGGGGCTGCTGCGCCGGCGCATCGCCGAGCGCACGCTGTTCCTGTCGCCGCATCCGGCCGGCGTCGCGCTGCGGAAGTGACGCTTCCGCGCTTTCACCCCTAATCTGGCTACAACGCGACATCGCATCCAACGCAGCGCCATGCATCCGAACCCGCCCATCGAGGCGGGTTTTTCTTTTTCCGCCACGGGAACCCGCCATGAGTTTCACCAACATCAATGCCGCGCTCGTCGCCGGCTACCAGGCCGCCGCGCTCAACCTGCCCACCGCCTACGAAGGCACTGACTTCGCGCCGACCACCGGCCAGCCCTGGGCCGCCTTATCCGTGCTGCCGCTGCCGGTCGTCGGCGGCAGCCTGGGCGCGGCCGGCAACGACCGCCACACCGGCACCTTCCAGATCGACCTCAACGACGCACCGGGCGGCGGCATCGCCCGCCTCCTGTCGCTGGCCGACACCCTGCGCGGCTATTTCAAGGCCGGCCGCCAGCTCGACGGCAACGGCTTGCCGGTGCTGGTCAACAGCACCAGCCGCAGCGTGGTCACCAGCAAGGACGGCTGGCTGCGCATGTCGGTGATCGTCGCCTGGTCCGCCTGGACCGACCACGGCTGAGCCGTGACCTCTCCGCTTGTTCGACCCGGGCCTTCTCGGCCCCACCCGTGCGGCCGCCTGCCGCGCGTTTCTTTCCATCAAGGAGCATCCGCATGACCATCGCCACCGGCAGCCGCCACAGCCTCGCCTACATCGCCGAGGCCACCTACGGCGCCACGCCCGCCACGCCGGCGTTCCGCCAGCTGCGCCACAAGAGCACCACGCTCGCCCTCACCAAGAACACCTTGCAGTCCGAAGAACTGCGCGGCGACCGCCAGATCGCCGACCTCCGCCACGGCACCGTCCAGGTGGGCGGCGACATGCAGGGCGAGCTGAGCTACGGCGCCTACGACGACCTGTTCGCCGCCGCGCTCGGCGGCAACTGGAACGCCAACGTGCTCAACGCCGGCACCGCGCGCACCAGCTTCACCCTCGAGCGCCACTTCGCCGACATCGGCCAGTACCTGCGCTACACCGGCTGCGAGATCAACGGCCTGCATTTCGACGTGCAGCCGGGCGCCATCGCCAACGTCACCTTCGACGTGATCGGCCAGGGCGAAGCCGTGGACGCCAGCGCCGTGGCCGGCGCCACCTACGTCAACGCCGCGGCCAACCGCCCGATGGATGCGCTCAGCGGCGCGATCAAGGAAGGCGGCACGGTGCTGGGCGTGGTGACGGAGCTGAAGCTGGACCTGGCCAACGGCATCGAGCCGCGCTTCGTGATCGGCAGCGCCAAGACCCTGCAGCCGAGCATCGGCCGCAGCAACCTCACCGGCACGCTTACCGCGTATTTCCTGGACGGTTCGCTGCTGTCGAAATTCATCGGCGAGACCGAGAGCTCGCTGGAGCTGACCCTGTCCGACGGCACCAACAGCTATGTGCTGTACCTGCCGCGCATCAAGTACACCGGCGGCCAGGCCGACGTGGCCAACGACGGCCCGGTCACCTTGTCGCTGCCGATCCAGGCCCTGTACGACAGCGCGACCGGCACCCAGCTGCGCATCACCCGGAGCGGCGCATGAGCGGCATGGACGACTTCAGCATCCGCCAGCGCGCCAACGACGGCCGCCGGATCGCGCTGAGCCTGCCCGACGGTTCGCCCACCGACCACTGGCTGCAGATCCGCAGCCGCTGGTCGGATGCGTTCCGCCAGGCGCGCGACGAAGCGATGCAGCAGATGGCCCGCGTGGCGCAGGCCGGCGAGGCGGAGCTGGAAGCGGCGCTGGAGCAGAGCACGCTGGCGGTGCGTGCCGCGCTGGTCTCGGCGTGGAGCTTCGACGAGCCCTGCGTGGCGGCGAACGTGCAGGCCTTCCTGCGCGAAGCGCCGCAGATCGCCGAGCTGGTGGACCGCGCCGGCGCCGACGATCCGGCTTTTTTCGGCAACGCCTTCGCCAGCTCGCCGACTGGCTGAAGGCGCAGCAGCAGCTGGCCCGCCCCACCGGCGCGGGCGGCCAGCCGCTGCAGCGGCATCTCGAAGCGGTGCAACGCCAGCTCGGCCGCATGCCGGCGGAGCTGGCCGACCGCCCGGCATGCCCGGCGGAACTGGCCTATCTGGCCGAGTGGCTGGCGCAGTTGCCCACGCCGCTCACCCATACGGAACTCCATCACTGGACGCAGCTCACCGCCCGGCGACTCGATCGCTGGGAAGTGGAAGCGCTGGTGATGCTCGACAGGATACGCAGCGATGGCTGATATCGACAGCAACAGCCTCAATAATTTCGTGACCGCCTTGAACAAGGCGAGCAAGTCGCTGGGCGACATGCAGAAGGCGATGGATGCGGCGACGAAGTCGACGCAGAGCGCCGGCAAGGCGGCGGATGGAGCCGCCAAGACCACGCAGGATGCGGCCAAGACCACCACCAAGGCAGTCGCCCCCACCGCCAAGGTGATCGAAGACGCAACCAAGAAGATCAAGGACGACTTCTCCAAGGACGTACTCGCCGCATTGAATGCCGACGGCAAGGACGCGACCAAGGCACGCGTGAAGACGCGTGACGACCTATACAACGACCTCAAGCGCGGCCTCGCCGACACCACGACCAACGAGCTGGTCAAAGCCGCGGGTGCCGCCAATACGGATCGCCTGTGGCCGAACGCCTATCTCGGCGCCTTTGTAGGCGGCTTCGTCAAGGAACCAACTGCCGCCGCGGCAGCAGTGGGCGCCGCCGGTAACGCAACCGCCGGCGCCGGAGCAAAAGCCGACGCGTCGGCCGGCACCGCTACGGCGACCAAGAAGGCAGATGCCGCCAAGAGCACGGACTTTCTTGTCGACCTGGCATCCCAAGCCGGCGAGAAGATCCGCGGCTCGCTCGGCGACATGCTGTTCAACGTGCTCGACGGCAACTTCAAGAAGGTCGGCAAGAGCTTCCGCGACATGCTGCGGCAGATGCTGGCCGACGCAGCAGCGTCCCAGATATCCAAACTCGCGGGAGCTGCGCTGGGCTGGGTGGGTAACGCGATCGGCGGTATGTTCGGCGGCGGCAGCTCGATGCTTCCGCAGTACAGCACCATGTTCGGCGGCAGCACCGGCGGCTACTCGGCGTCGATCTTCGGCGACTTTCCAGTAGCCGCGAACGGCATGGCCCTGCAAAGCGGCACGCAGCTGCGCGCCTTCGCCCGCGGCGGCATCGTCAACAGCCCCACGCTGTTCCCCATGGCCACCGGCACCGGCCTGATGGGCGAAGCCGGCCCGGAAGCGATCATGCCGCTTACCCGCGGCGCCGATGGCCGCCTCGGCGTGCGCAGCAGCCGCGATGGCGGCAGCGGCGTCAATAACAACATCAGCATCACCGTCAACGTCGGCGCCAACGGCAACGCGCAGAGCGATACGCAGGCGCAGAGCGACGACGCCGGCCGCCAGCTCGCATCGATGGTGGAAGGCAAGGTCAAGGAAGTCATGGCGCGCGAGCAGCGCCAGGGCGGCATTTTGTGGAGGATGCAGCATGCCTGAAGTATTCAGTTGGGTTCCGCAGGTGGAGCCGCAGGGCCAGACCACCTTCCGCGTGCGCAGCGCGCAGTTCGGCGACGGCTACACCCAGACCGTCACCGACGGCATCAACAACCGCGTGGACAGCTGGCCACTCTCGTTCGACGGCGACGGCAGCTACATGGCGCCGATCAAGGACTTCCTCGATCGCCACGCCGGCGCCGCCTCGTTCCAGTGGACCCCGCCGCTGGGCGCGCCGTCGCTGTTCCGCTGCGCCGGCTACACCCTGGTGCCGCGCGCGGCCGGCAACTACACGTTGTCGGCCACCTTCCAGCAGGTGTTCGCGCCATGAGCGTCTACGCCGATATCCAGAAGCTGGAACCCGGCGCGGAGATCGAGCTGTTCGAGCTGGATGCGCGCTCGATCACCGGCGGCGGCACGGGCGACGTGCTGCGTTTCCACGGCTATACGCAGGTCGGTTCGATCTGGTGGCAGGGGCTGGAATACGCGCCCTGGCCGATCCAGGCCGAGGGCTTCGAGCTCAATCCCGACAAGCCGCCGATGCCGATGCTCAGCGTGGGCAATGTCGACGGCCGCATCACCGCGCTGTGCCTGGCCTACCAGGACCTGGTCGGCGCGCTGCTGATGCGCCATCGCACCTTCGGCCGCTATCTCGATGCGCGCAACTTCGCCGACGGCAATGCCAGCGCCGATGCCACGCAGGAGTTTCCGCCGGACAAGTGGTTCCTGGAGCGCAAGGCCAGCGAGACCAGCACGCTGGTGCAGTTCGAACTCGCCAGCGCGCTGGACTTCGGCCAGCAGCAGCTGCCCGGGCGCACGATCATCGCCAACAGCTGCAGCTGGCTGCAGCGCGGCGGTTATCGCGGGCCGTATTGCGGCTACACCGGCGGCCCGGTGGCGAAGGCGGACGACACGCCGACCAGCGATCCGGCACAGGATGTGTGCGGTGGGCGGCTGTCGTCGTGCAAGCTGCGCTTCGGCCAGAACAACCCGATCCCGTTCGGCAGCTATCCAGCCGCCGGGTTGCTGCGCACATGAACCCGGCCACCCTGGACGCCTTCCGCGCCCACGCGATGGCCGACTATCCGCGCGAAGCCTGCGGGCTGGTGGTGGTGGTCAAGGGGCGCGAGCGCTATATCGCCTGCCGCAATCTCGCCACCACGCCGAGCGAGCATTTCGTGCTGGCCGCGGAGGACTATGCGGCGGCCGAGGAGCTGGGCGAGATCGTGGCCGTCATGCATTCGCATCCCGATGCGCCGGCGCATGCGTCGGAGGGTGATCGGGTGGCGTGCGAGGCGTCCGGGTTGCCGTGGTGGATCGTGGCGGTTGTCGTCGGTGCCGATGGCAATCCGCAAGCGGGTGAGCTTTCGTGCATCGAACCCGGCGGTTATGAAGCGCCGCTGGTCGGAAGGCCGTTCCATCACGGCGTGCTGGATTGCTGGAGCTTGTGCCGCGATTGGTATGCGCGGGAAATGGGGCTGGTGCTGCCCGACCCGGTGCGGCATGACAACTGGTGGGACGATGGTTGCTCCGATCTTTATTCCGACAACCTAGCCGCCGCGGGTTTCGTACCGGTCGATGCCAAGGACATTGAGCGCGGCGATCTGGTGCTGATGCAGATCAGGAGCCGTAACCTGGTGCCGAACCATGCGGGCATATATCTAGGAGATGGCTTGTTGCTGCATCACATGCACGGACGGCTTTCCAGCCGCGATGTGTATGGCGGCTATTGGATAGAAAACACTCGGCTGATCGCTCGCCATACGGAACGCTGATACCCCTGCCGAAGTTTCTTGCGCTACCCTCTCGCCACCTAGAGGAGGAGAGCAGGATGCGCAGGATGTATTTGGTCGTTCCCATGGTCATGGCGCTCGCCGGTTGCGTGACCAAGCCGCCCAGGCCCGATCAGCTTCGAACGCCGACACCGGACCGGTTGCTGGCATTTCAGGATCCGTCCGACGGCGATGCCACGGTGATCGTTACCCGCGACGTGGGTTTCCAGGGCAGCGGCTGCTACGGCGCCGTCTTCGTCGACGGCAAGGTGGTGGCCAAGGTCGCCACCGGTGAACGCATCACGCTGCATATCCCGTCGGGCGACCACGTGCTCGGCACATGGAACACCGGCTCAGGCCTGTGCGGCTACCGCGAAGGCAAGGACCGCCGAGAAACCGCCGTCACGTTGAAGACAGGCGAAACGCGCCGGTTCCGCATCATTATCGACCCCAACGCAGGCCCCTCGCTCGCACCGACCACCATCGAGTGAGCCGCATCCATCGTCATCCATCCGAACCCCGCTACGGCGGGGTTTTTTTTATGCCTGGGTTTCCATCTATGAAACAACCAAGAACCGTTCGCCTGTACGGACGCCTCGGCGCTCTGTTCGGGCGTCAATTCAAGCTCCATCTCGATTCCGACACCCCGGCCGAGGCAATCGCCGCGCTGTGTTCGCAGATCCGCGGATTCCGCGCCTACCTGGCGTCGGCGAAGGATCGCGGCACGGGTTTCGCCGTGTTTGTGGGCAAGCGCAACCTCAAGGAGGACGAGCTGTCCGCGCCGTCCGGCACAGATGACATCCGCATCGCGCCGATCCTGCTCGGCAGCAAGAGCGGCGGCCTGTTCAACATCATCGCAGGCGCGGTGCTGTTCGTGGTCGGCGGCTTTATCTCCGGATGGACCATGGGCGCGGGTGCCGGTATCGGCGGCTACATGATGGAGGCCGGCCTCGGAATGATGCTCGGCGGCGTCGTGCAGATGCTTTCGCCCCAGCCCAGGGGATTGAAAGCCGGAGATCGCCCCGACAACCAGCCCAGCTACGTCTTCAACGGCGCCGTCAACACGCAGGCCCAAGGCAACCCTGTCCCCGTGCTCTACGGCCGCATGGTCGTCGGCTCCGCCGTCGTCTCTGCCGGCATCCATGCCGAGGACTACGCACCGGCCACTGCAGGCGTTGGCGGCGGCGTAAATCTCAACGGCCGCGTGCTCAAGAACTTCTACGAGAGGTAGACATGACTTCCACCATTCAAGGCGCCAAGGGCGGCGGCAGCCAGCGCACGCCCGTCGAGTCGCCGGACAGCCTGCGCTCGATCGCCTACTTCCGCATCCTGGACCTGGTCAGCGAGGGCGAGATCGGCGGCCTGGTCAACGGGCTGCAATCGATCTACCTGGACGAGACGCCGCTGGCCAACGCGGACGGCTCGCTCAACTTCCAGAACGTGCACGTGGAAACGCGCACCGGCACGCAGGACCAGGAGGAAGTGCCTGGCTATCCGGCGGTGGAGAACGAGATCAATGTCGGCGTGGAGCTCAAGCAGAGCACGCCGTGGGTCCGTTCGCTGAGCAATACCTCGCTCTCGGCGGTGCGCGTGACCATCGGCGTGCCGGGCCTGTCCAAGGCCAATACGTCCAACGGTGATATCAACGGCTACTCGGTGCAGTACAAGATCGAGGTGCAGACCGACAGTGGCGCGTGGCAGCTGGCCTATACCGGCGCGATCACCGGCAAGACCACCAGCAAGTACCAGCGCAGCCACCGCATCGACCTGCCGGCGGCGCAGAGCGGGTGGAACGTGCGCGTCACGCGCATGACCGCCAATGCCAACAGCTCGTCGATCGCCGACATCACCACCATCGACAGCTATACCGAGGTGATCGACGCCAAGCTGCGCTATCCCAACAGCGCGCTGCTGGGCATTTCCGGCGACGCCGCGCAGTTCAGCAATATCCCCAGCCGTGCGTACGACCTGTGGGGCCGCATTATCCAGGTGCCGAGCAACTACGATCCGCTGGCGCGCACTTACAGCGGTGTGTGGGACGGCAGCTTCAAGCCGGCGTGGACGGACAATCCGGCTTGGATCTATTACGACCTGTCGACGCACCCGCGCTACGGACTGGGCCATCTGATCACCGCGGCCCAGGTGAACAAGTGGGAGTTGTACCGTATCGCGCAGTATTGCGACCAGCCGGTGAGCGACGGCAAGGGCGGCACCGAGCCGCGCTTTACCTGCAACGTGTTCCTGCAGACCGCCAGCGATGCGTACAAGCTGCTGAGCGACCTGGCCAGCGTGTTCCGCGGCATCTCGTTCTGGACGGGCGGCGCCATCACGGCTTCCGCCGATATGCCGGCGGACCCGGTGTATGCGTACAGCGCGGCCAACGTGATCGGCGGCCAGTTCACCTATGCGGCGAGCACGCGCAAGACGCGCTACACGACCGCGCTGGTGACCTGGAACGACCCCAGCGATTTCTATCGCGCCAAGGTCGAGTACGTGGAAGACCGCACGGGTCTGGCACGCTATGGCATCCAGCAGACCACGCTCACCGCGTTCGGCTGCACCTCGCAGGCGCAGGCTCAGCGCGCGGGCCAGTGGGTGCTGCTTACCTCGCGGCTGGAAACCGATACGGTGACGTTCAAGGTCGGCCTGGATGGCACCATCGCGGCGCCGGGGCAGATCGTCCGTATCACGGACCCCGCCCGTGCCGGCAAGCGCCAGGGCGGGCGTGTCCATCAGGCCACGCGGACCGTGGTGACGGTGGACCAGGCGCCGGAGCAGGTGGCGGTCGGCGATCGGCTGACGGTGATGTTGTCCACCGGCGTATCGGAGACGCAGGCCATTACGGCGATCGATGGTGTGCAGCTCACCGTGGCGGCTCCGGGCTTCTCGGTGCAACCGGAAGCGGAAGCCGTATGGGTGGTGGAGAGCGACACGCTCGCCGCGCAAACCTACCGCGTGCTGTCGGTGATCGAGGACAAGTCCTCCAGCGATATCAGCTACACCATCACCGCTTTGCAGCACGTGCCGGGCAAATTCGCGGCGATCGACAACGGCGCGATCATCCAGATCCCGCCGATCAGCGCGCTGCCCGCCTCGACGCAGGCGCCGCCGGCCAACGTGCAGCTCAATGGTCATGTGGTGATCACGCAGGGCATCGCCACGAACGTCGTGACGATTGCATGGGATGCGGCGGCCGGCGCCACCAGCTACCAGGTGGAGTGGCGGCGCAACGATGGCGAGTGGGTGAGCGCGGGGCGCACGTCCGGCTTGTCCGTCGATGTGGAAGGAATCTACACCGGCACTTACATCGCACGCGTTCGTGCGGCCAGCCCGGGTGGCGTGGTGTCGTTGCCGGCCTTGTCGGCAGCCACCGACGTGCTGGGCAAGACCGGTGCGCCGCCGGTGGTCGCCACGCTGAAAGCCACGCCGAAAGTGTGGGGCATCCATCTGGAATGGAGCTTCCCCGCCGGCACCGACGACACCCAGCGTACCGAGGTATGGCGCTCGAATACGCCGAATCTGCAGGACGCCACCAAGATGGCCGACCTGGCCTATCCGCAGAACTCGCTCGACATCGATGGCCTTGCCGCAGGCGTGTCGTTCTACTTCTGGGTGCGGCTGGTGGACAAGACCGGCAACATCGGTGCGTTCTATCCCAACGGCGCCGGCTTGCCGGCCCAGTCGAGCAGCAGCCAGGCCGATTATGAGCCGGTGATCACCGGACTGATCGGACAGACGGAGCTGGGGCAGCAGATTCTCGAGGGCGTCGATCTCGCTACGTCGGACATGGCTGGCGACGCGGGGGAATGGGCTGGCGACAGCGGGCATTTCGCCGGCACCTGGACGCTGCTGGATGCCGTGCAGGACGGCGACCGGTCGATGGCCAAGCGGGTGGATCTGGTGCAGGCCACGGTGGACAACACCAGCGCCGCCGTACAGCAGACGTCGCAGGCGGTGGTCGATCTCAATGGGAAGGTCAGTGCCACGTGGACGGTGAAGTGCCAGGTCAGTTCCGATGGGCGCATCTATGGTGCGGGCATGGGCCTGGGTGTGGAGCAGCAGCCGGATGGATCGTATCAGTCGCAGGCGCTGTTTCAGGCGGATCGGTTTGCGGTGATCAATACCGCCAACAATAACGTTACTGCGCCGTTCGTTATCCAAAATGGGCAGACGTATATCCGGCAGGCGTTGATTGGGGATGGGTGGATTGACAACGCCAAGATCGGAAGCGTCATTCAGTCGACCGCTACTGGTGCCGGCGGAGCGCCGCGCTGGAAGCTGGACAAGAACGGCTCGCTGACGATGACTGGTCCGGCTGGCGGCGGATACCTTACGGTCAACGACAGCCTAATCCAAGTTTTCGACGGAAATGGTGTGCTTCGTGTACGCATGGGGATCTGGTAATGACACAAGGATTCCAGGCTTACGACGGGAACGGCAATCTTCTGATCGACGTTACGACTCGTCTGTGTCGCATTACGGGAAGCGCCTCTATTCCTGCAGGCGACACCAACCAGCTAACCGTACCTAATGCTAGTCAGGGGACTATCTGGTGGATGATCGTGCCCAACGTGGCAAGCAACTACCGGCCACTGATCACTGTGAGTGGCAACGTCATAAGGTGGAGCCCGCGCCCCTACGTTACTGATCTGGTCGCATCCACCCTTCTATATGGAGTCTACTAATGAGCGAAGCGGGCCTGCAGATTTTCAATGCGGACGGCCAGACGGTGACTGTCGATAGTACGTACCGCAATTTCGCGCTTCGCACGAAGGGAGTTGCCACCACGACCCAGGCATCTGGCTTCTCGTCTTACGTCGATTTCCAACTCAGCGGCTTGACTATACCCATGATCGCCACCAAGAGCACCATTACAAGCGCGGCCAGAGTGGCAAACGTGGGGAACGGTAACTTCATATTTCGAATTTACGCGAACTCAGATCCTGGAGCTCAAATCCCGTATTACATCTTCGACGTTCCAACGCCATCTGATTCACGCTTTGGCCTTAACGTATTCGACGGCGCGGGAAATCTCACCTTCGACGCAACGGGCGGCAAGTATCTACGCGTCGTAGATTTTATCCAATGGGACGCCGGCATTAGCAAGTCATATCAACCCGGACGCGAGTACGCCTGCATATTCAACGATTACGGACTACGGGTAGAACCTCCAGCGAAGAACATTCGAATCTACGGCGCAAAAATCAACGCCGAAGTCATGACTTCAACGTTGATGGTCATCGAAACGTACTACGGCTCAAGCTTTATGTATTACTTGCCGCAATACATGGTGATTGATGTGACCAATTACTAGGAAATCCTCCGCCGTCGTGGCGGCTATCGTCTGCACGACAGCACATCACTTCTTTCCCGAAGTCGCCGCAAGGCGGCTTTTTTCCTGGACCACCAAATGGCTCAACAGCACATCAATCTCGGCGTTCAGCCCGACGGTAAGGACGGCGACACTAATCGCACTGCCTGGGCAAAATCCGAGTCGAACTTCAGTGAACTATACGGCGGCGCGTTGAGCGCCATTTCGTTTAAGAACCAACTGATCAACGGTGACTTCGACATCTGGCAACGTGGCACCAGCGGCTTTCCAACCACCGGATATGCTTATACAGCCGATCGCTGGAAGATCCTTAGCCCTGGCTCGGCAATCACCGTCAGTCGCCAGCAGTTCACCCCTGGGCAATCCGATGTACCCAACAACCCTAGGTACTTCATCAGGAATGCAGTCACATCGGTCGCAGGTGCGAACAACTGCTGCATACTCGCGCAATTCATCGAAGATATCTTTCGATTGAGCGGCCAGACGGTGACCGTCTCTTTCTGGGCCAAGGCGGATGCTGCACGCAAGATCGGGGTCAGCCTGGATCAGAATCCAGGCAATGGTGGAAGCACGAGCGCACAGGTTCAAGGCGCAGGACAGGCCGTTCAGCTGTCGACGACCTGGCAGAGGTTTACCTTGGTGTTCACTGTGCCTTCCATCGCCGGACTGTCACTCGGCACCAACTCGAACGACTCGACATCGCTGAACTTCTGGCTGGATGCGGGCGGCACGTACAACGCCCGCTCCGGAAGCATCGGTCAACAGTCTGGCGTATTCGACATTGCACAGGTGCAGGTTGAAATCGGCGGATATGCGACGAGCTTCGACGATCGCCCTACCGCGATCGAGATCGGCCTGTGCCAGCGCTACACCCAAATCGTCAATGGTGGCGGACTGACCGGCGTCACGCTCAGCCCGACCACCATTCTTTTCGCCGGCCAATGGCCCACCATGCGCGCGAACCCCACGGTCACCCTATTGAAGACCAGCTTCTCCGCAGCAACCTATGAGCTCCTGGCCGGAGCGGCCTGGGTTGGGGGCTCCAATTGCGCGCTGTCCCAGCCGGGCGTCACCTCGCAAAGCATCGTCTCGGCAGTCAACGGATTCTCGGGGCTTACCTCCGGCCAACCCGTGCTCATCAATAACGTCGGCGCGAATATTCTCCTGCTTGACGCGGAACTCTGATCCCGCTGCAGAGCAGCCTGTTACCCGATGCGTCCCCAAAGCCGCTGCAAGCGGCTTTTTTATTTGGACTACCCCAATGTCACAACAACACATCAACCTCGGCACCCAATCCGACGGCAAGGACGGTGATACCAATCGCGCTGCCTGGGAGAAGACCGAGCACAACTTCAACGACTTGTATGGCGGCGCCATGTCCGTGCAGGCGATGAAGAACAAACTGATCAACGGCAAACTCGACATATGGCAGGCTGGCGCCGCGGCAACGGCCACTTCGGTGAACGCGATCGCCTGGGGTCCGGATCGTTATCTCGGCCAGGCCTATAACGGCTCCGCGGGCACGGGCAGCTCGACGATCACGCTGAATCAGCAGGCTTTCGCCACGGGGCAGGACGTGGTGCCGGGCAATCCGAAGTGGTTCGCGCGCCTGCAAGCGACGGCAGTAGGCCCGCAGGGCGGCACGGGATCGATGATACGTACGCTGCAGTACATCGAGGATGTGTCGACTCTGGCCGGCGGCATGGCTACTTTATCGGTCTGGTTGAAGGCCGACTCCCCGCGCAACATCGGCTTCGCGCTGCAGCAGAATTTCGGCAGTGGCGGATCGACTTCCGTCATGGCGGCGCAGACGACTTTCGCCGTAACGACGGCCTGGCAGCGTTTCACCTTCAGCTTCCCGGTACCGTCCATCGCCGGCAAGACGCTCGGCGACGGCCACAACCTCTCGCTCAGCCTGTATCTCTACAAGCAGGACAACTCGGACAACACGACGTTCGCGCCACTTGGCTCCTGGGCCACCGGCATCTATCTCGACTTCGCCATGATGCAGCTCGAAGCTGGCAGCATCGCCACGGATTTCGATGCTCGGCCGTTCGCCATCGAGGAGCTGCTGTGCAAGCGCTATTGCACGACGAGCCGGTCCCTCCTCATCGGCCGCTGGAGCTCCGCCACCAGCGTCCGCTTCTATAACGACTTTGAAGTGCCCATGCGGCGTGCGCCCAGTTGCTCGCTATTGCTCAGCGCGTTCCAGGCCGAGGCCACGCAGGTTGCGATCTATACGATCAACGGTGCGCAGCTCATTAACCTCCTGAGCGATAACCGGCGTTCTCTCATGGACGTCACTGGCACGATCAGTGGAGGCACGCCTTCGGCTGGCGCCATGGCACAGCTGAACCAGCCGCAGGTGTTTCTTTTTCGAGCCGAATTCTGAAGCCGTGCGGTCATCTTCCTACGCCAGCTGATTCTCCGTCCGGGCGCTTCAGGCGCCCGATATCTTTTTGCCAGGAGTCGACATGGCCATTCAACTGATCAACCTCGGCACCCCGCCGAAGGGCGAGGACGGCGATACCAATCGCACCGCCCACAACAAGTGCAACGACAATTTCACCAATCTGGACAGCCGCGCCACTACCGCCCAAGCCGGCGCCGACAGTGCCAATCAGCTGGCCGGCACCGCCAAATCAACAGCCGACGCTGCCAAGGCCACCGCCGACCGGGCGCTGCCGAAGGCCAACCCGTTGTTCACCGGAAGCATCAGCAAGATCGGCGTGCCCAACGAATTCTGTTACTGCGTATCCAATACCGGCACCGACCGCGGCATCGGCGGATCGTGGGGAGAGTGGACGCAAGGCCGGACGCCAGCCATCCAGGTGGATGCGATGAGCAACGTCTCCGCCTATATGTTGGCCCGCTTCACTCGCTGGGGTGCGCGCCATCTGGCCGCTATCGACGCCTACGAAGGCGGATCGGGCAGCTCCGCGCCGCAGCTGCATTTTCACGTCGGTGGATCGCAGAATGCCTTCCAGTTCCTGGAGGGCGGCAATGCGGTCTTCGCCGGCACGTTGACGCAGAATTCGGATTATCGAATCAAGCAGGATGTCGTCGGCATCGATCCCGCCGCCGCCGCATCGAGCCTGCGGTCCGTCCGGCCGGTCGAGTATTCGGATAATCGCGAACCGCAGGACGCCCCACGCCGCGCCGGCATGATTGCCCACGAACTCGCGCAGTCGTTCCCCCTGCTCGTCGAGGGTGCGAAGGATGCGGTACGCCGATCGGTTCGCCTCGAAGGCGACACCACGCCTTATATGCCGGGGACGGAACCCGTCGACTATAAGCCGCCGACGCAGGTCGAGTACGACGAGCCGGCACTTCAGAACGTCAACTACGTCGGCCTGGTGCCTTATCTCATCGCCGCATGGAAGCACACGGACGATCTGCTCCAGCAAGCCATCGCGCGCATTACCGCACTGGAGCAGCACCCCTCTGAGCCACCGGGCTGATCGTCGGCGCACTGGTATCGCCTCGCCGCTCCCGTTAGCTTGTGCACTCCCACACGGCGCCCGCTTCGACCCGGCGCCCGCTGCACAAGGACGTCACATGAACCACCCCGCCCAGCGCTCCAACCTCCCCTGGCTCGCCGCCGTCACCGCCATGCTGATGGTGGTGGCGTGGCATTGCGTCACCTTCGGCCTGATGATGCTGCGCGCGCCGTCGGATAACGAACAGATCTTCACTTATCTGACGATGACGCTGAAGACAATAGGCGAAGGGTTGCTGGTGCAGGGCGGGTTGGCGTTCCTGGTCGCGCAGTGGCACGGCGAGCGCCGTCAGGAATGGGCGTTCCAGCGGCCGCTGCTGCTGATGGCTGTGTTCGCCGGAAGCTTGCTGGGCTGGGACATTGTGATCATGGTGCTGTACCAGGGCATGTTCATGCTGTTTGGCACGGCGATGATGGGGCATGGCTTGCAGACCGGCATCTTCGCTTTCGGCCTGGCGCTGGACGTCGTGGTCATCGCATCGTCGTGGTGGCTGGCCTTGCTGGTCTGCCGAAAGGACAGGATCGCCATGCCGCCACCGGCGGGCCAGCGCACGCGTGCGGCGGGCCTCGCCGGATGGATGCAGGCGACGGCGGTGGTCGTGGGCATGGCGCTGCTGTATCCGTTGGTCAACGCGTACGACGCCTATTCGCCGGTGATCGTGATAAGCACCTGGATCGGCGCAGTGCTGGCCGGCGCGCTCGCCTTCGGTGGCGCATGGCTTGGTTTGCCGCGCAACCTGTCGCTGGTGCGGGTGGGCCGGCTGTTGAGCGCGAGCGTGCTTGCGTTCGTGTGTGCTTATCTGCTGCTGGCCGGTGTTGGCGTCGTGGTGGCGCTGCTGATCTTCGGCGGCAGCGGCCACGTGGACGACGTAATCGCCATCGCGATCCTGGTCGCTCTTGGCCTGATCCCGCTGCTGGGCATGCTCGGCTTCCAGTGGCTGTGGACGCGCGTGCTCTATACAAAGGTGCGGCGCGCAGCGAACTAGCCCACCGGCTAGCTTTTCATCCCGTCAAGCGGCCTTCCGGCTTCGTCCGGAACGGGCCGCTTTGCCGTGCCTGTGGCATGGCCATCCCAACCTCTTGCCGCCCACGGGCAATCTCACAGGAATCGCCATCCATGGCACAGCAGCACATCAACCTCGGCACCCAATCCGACGGCAAGGACGGCGACACCAACCGTGTGGCCTGGCAGAAGACCGAAGCCAACTTCAACGAGCTTTACGGCGGCGCGCTCAGCGTCGCCACTTTCAAGAACCGCATCGTCAACGGCAGCTTCGATATCTGGCAGCGGGGCACCAGTTTCTCGTCGACAGGTTACTGCGCCGACCGATTCCTGGTGCAGCAGACCGGGACCACGATCAATGCCACGCGGCAGGCGTTTGCGATCGGCCAGTCCGCGGTGCCCGACAATCCGGCGTACTTCATGCGCTGCGCCGTCAGCTCCGTCGCCGGAGCAGGCAATGCCTGCTATCTGGCGCAGCGCATCGAAAGCGTAGCCTCGCTCGCCGGCAAGCGGGTAACCGTGTCGTTCTACGCCAAGGCCGATGCCGCCAGGAAGATCGCGCTCGAAGCCACGCAATATTTCGGCAACGGCGGGCCGGCTTCCATCAATGCCATCGGAGTCACCAGCTTCAACGTGACCGGCGACTGGCAGAGGTTCTCCGCGACCTTCGACGTTCCCGCGCTGGTCAATACCTCCATGGGCCCGTACGGTGACGATTTCCTGCAGATCGCACTGTGGATGGATGCGGGCGGCAACTACAACGGCCGGACGAATACGCTGGGCCAGCAATCCGGCACGTTCGACTTCGCCCAGGTACAGCTGGAGATCGGTGGCGCCGCGACGTCCTTCGACGTACGCCCCAAGGCGATCGAACAGCAGCTGTGCAACCGCTATTGCTATGCCTTCAACGCAGCCATCGGCACAGGCATTGGGGTAGGCACGCAGCACAACGCCACCAGCACCTTCGTCCCGCTGCCGCTTCCCACGGCCATGCGTGCCTCGCCGTCGATGCGCAATCTCGGATCGCCTATTCGCTGGGTGGGGGCAGCTTCCAATACGACCGACCCCGCACTGGGCGTGATCAATCAGGGGCTGGTATGCCTGATTTTCACGGTGTCCGGCGGCGCGCAATGGTCCAGCGGCTATGCGGCTTCGTCGGGCGGTCCGCTTTATCTGTTGATGGAAGCGGAGTTGTAACGGCCGAGGGACTGCGCGATTAAATCAGCCGCTCCGCCTCCAACTCACTCTTGAGATACGCATAGTAAATCGGCGCCGCCACCAACCCCGGCAGCCCGAATGCCGCCTCCACCAGCAACATCGCCACCAGCAATTCCCACGCACGCGAACGGATCTGCGTCCCGACGATGCGCGCGTTGAGGAAGTACTCCAGCTTGTGGATCAGGATCAGGAAACCCAGCGCCGCCACACCCACGCCCAGCGATACCGACAGTCCGGCGATGGTGATGGCGGTGTTGGAGATCAGGTTGCCGATCACCGGCAGCAGGCCGACGATGAAGGTGAGTACCACCAGGGTCTTGGCCAGCGGGATGTGATAGCCCATCAAGGGCATCACGCCGAGCAGGAAGATCGCGGTGAACACCGTGTTGATCAGCGAGATCTTGATCTGCGCGAACACGATGTTGTGGAAGGCCTCGGCCAGGCGCTGGCAGCGCAGGCCGAGCGCGGCGGCCAGCGGGCCGACCTGGTGCGCGGGGCGCGTGCGGCTGAGCGCGACGATGCCGCCCAGCACCATGCCGATGATGATGTGCACCAGCACGCGGGCGGTTTCCTTGCCCAGCGACTGCAGGCTTACCGAGTGCTTGTGGGTGAGTTCCAGCGCCATCACGCGCAGCTCGTCCACGCTGTCCGGCAGCCAGCCCACCACGGCGGCGGGCAGCTGCTGGCGGGCTTTTTCCACCAGCGGCATCAGCTGGTCCTGCCACAGCAGTTCCGGGTTGCCCAGCTCGGTGCGGAAGAAGCTCAGCGCGCCGAGAATCAGCAGGATCAACAGGCCGACCACGATCACCGCCAGCAGCGCCACCACCAGCACGCGCGCGCGGTCGCCGGGGATGCGCTTGCCGAGCAGCGGCGCGCTCGATTGCACGATCTCGTACACCAGCAACCCGGCGAACAGCGCCGGCAGCAGGCGCAGGCACAGCACCAGCAGCAGGGCGGCGCCGGCCAGCACATAGGTGGTGATGCGGATCGGCAGGCTGGGCTGGCGAGGCTGGGGCAGGCTGGTTTCCATGCGGGCTTGGGGCAGTCCAGGGAGCCCGCAGTCTGTCAGCAGCGCATGGCGGTCGCCACCCCGGGAAGGCAGGGGTGGGAGCGTGGCTTCAGGAAAGCCGGCAGGGCCTTTCCCCTGGCGTAAACTGCGGCGATTCTGTCCGCTCGCTTTATCTACAGGGAAAACCATGCGTATTCGTCTGACGGCGTCATTCGCCGCCCTTGCCCTGCTCGCCGGCTGCTCGGCTCAGCATGCCACCAAGCCGTCCGCTGTTGCGCCAGCCGCGCAGGCTGCGGCCGCCAGGCCCGCCGCCGACGACAACCTCAACGCCGTGGCCTGGTCGCAAAGCGCGATCGAGCACGACCTGATCTACCTGCAGACCTACCGCGACGCCCAGGCCCGCCTGCCGGCCGCGCTGAAGGACAGGAGCTGGGACGCGCTGAGCAAGGAAGACCGCGCCGCGCCGCTGAAGAACCAGAAGCCCGCGGTGGTGCTGGATATCGACGAAACCGTGCTGGACAACTCGCCCTACCAGGCGCGCCTGATCCGCAGCGGCGGCGAATTCAACGAGGCCGACTGGGCCGCCTGGTGCAAGGAGCAGAAAGCGCGCGCCCTGCCGGGCGTGGTGGAGTTCACCCAGTTCGCTGCCAAGCATGGTGTGGCCGTGATCTATATCTCCAACCGCGCCAAGGATCTGGACGAAGCGACCCTGGGCAATCTGCGCAAGGCGGGCCTGCCGGTGTCCGGCCCGGAAGCCTTCCTGGGCCTGGGCACCTTCGTGCAGGACTGCGAGCAGATCGGCACCGAAAAGGGCTGCCGCCGTCAGCAGATCAGCAAGAAATATCGGGTTTTGATGCAATTTGGCGACCAGATCGGCGATTTTGTCACCGTACTGGCCAACAACGCCGAGGGCCGCAGCAAGGCCATGGCGCCGTATCTGAACTGGGTCGGCACGCGTTGGTTCGTGCTGCCGAACGCCACCTATGGCTCCTGGGAGCCGGCCCTGTTCAACAACGACTGGTCCGCCCCGCGCGAAGAGCGGCATCGCTTGAAAGTCAACGCCTTGCGCGTGGACTGAGATTCTCGAACACGAACAATCAATGACTTAGCGCATCTAACGAAAGTGTTGCCTTAGCTTTCAGGATGCGGTTAAGATCGCCGCGCCGACCCTGCTGCTGACCACAGATTCTGCGGGCAAGGCCATTTCCCTTCCGGCTCTGCCGGATTACCCCGCGAGGCCCAACGCCCGCGGGGTTTTCTTTTGCGCGGTTCACGGATCGTGAACGGCGCAGCGGATTTGGCACCCTCTGCCCTTGTCTCGCCGAAGCGGGCGCCCTTACGCTCCGCCGCTCATCGTCCTGCCCGCCTGGTCCTACCCACCGACGGTGCGGCGATCCACTCCGCGAGATCCCTCCCATGCGTCATCGTCCGCTCCGTCTTCTACTGCCCGGGCTGCTGGCCGTGGCCGCATTGGCGGCCTGCCATGACAAGGACAAGCAGAAGGAAGCCGAACTCACCGGCGGCGCCACGCCGGAGGCGGCGATCCAGGACGAAGTGAAGCTGATCCGCGCCGGCGACTTCGCCGGCTTCTGGAAGCACTCCCTGCCCGCGGCCGACTACGCCACCCTGCGCGCCGACTGGCCGCGCGAGCACGCCGTCGAACCGCCCAGCGCGGAGGACCGCGCGCAGTTCGAGGCGAAGATGAAGGAGCTCACCGAGCCCGGCGCCGAGGACAAGCTCTATGCGGAAGCCAGGCCCAAGCTCGCCCAGCTGCAGCAGCAGTACAGCGACCAGCTGCCGGTGATGCTCGGCATCGGCCAGGGCATCGCGCGTACCGCGATCGATCAAAGCCACGCCATGACGGCGGTGCAGAAGAAGCAGGCCAACGACGTGCTCGACGTAGTGGTGCCCTGGGCACAGCAGCAGTCGTGGTTCGACCAGGCCAAGGCCAGGCAGGCGATCGCCACCCTGGTAGCCACCGCGCGCAAGCTCGACATCAAACATGCCGACCAGCTGCGGGCGCTGGATTTCGACACCGCCATGCAGAAGTACAGCACCGGCTATCTCGGCCTGCGCGACGTGCTGGCCATCTACGGCCTGTCGCTGGACCAGGCGCTGGATTCGGTGAAGGTGACCACGCTGGAAAACGCCTACGGCTATGCGCGGGTGAAGATCGACTACGTGCTGCTGGGCAAGCCGCTCAGCACCGAGTCCACCCTGATGCAGCAGGACGGCCGCTGGTACAGCGAAGACCTGCTGAAGAACGTGCGCGATGCGCATCAGCGCCTGAGCACGCCCGCCGTCGCGGCGAGTGCGCCGATGCCGGCAGCTGCGGCCAGCACGCATGCGGCCACCGCGCCGGCGACCGCACCGCCCAAGCGTTAAGAGCTCGTTGCCCCAAACCCCGCCTACCGGAACGGGCGGGTTCACCCGGTACAATGCGCGGATGCTGAACATGTCGACCGCGGAACTTCCCGCCCGCAGCCGTGCGCCCTGGTGGTTCAACCTGGCCGGGCAATTGCTCGAACCCTGGTTGCGCCTGCGGCGCGACCCGGCCGAACCCGCGACCCTGCTCAAGCCCGGCCTGCCGGTGTGCTACGTGGTGGAACGCGATGGTTTCTCCGACGCGCTGATCCTGGAACGCGCCTGCCGCGAAGCCGGCCTGCCCAGCCCCATGCAGCCGCTGCAGGGCACGCGCCGCCGCCGCTCGATGTTCGCGCTGGTGCGCCGTGACGGCTGGCTGTTCGGCCGCAACCGCCACCGTGCGCCCACCGAAACGCTGAGCCAGCTGGTGCGTACGCTGGAGGCCGACCCGGAGCGCGACATCCAGATCGTGCCGGTGTCCATCTATGTGGGCCGCGCGCCGAACCGCGAGTCCGGCTGGTTCAGCGTGCTGTTCTCCGAGAACTGGGTGATGGTCGGCCGCTTCCGCCGCCTGATCGCGCTGCTGCTCAACGGCCGCGACACCGTGGTGCATTTCTCCACGCCCGTGTCGCTGCGCTCGGTGATGACCGAAGCGGGCGACATCCAGCAGCCGGAGCGTTTCGCGCGCAAGATCGCCCGCGTGCTGCGCACGCATTTCCGGCGCATCCGCGCGGCCGTGATCGGACCCGACCTTTCGCACCGCCGCACCGTGGTCGACTCCGTGCTCAATGCGGAGCCGGTCCGCGACGCCATCGCCGCCACCGCGGCGCGCGAGAACATCAGCCCCGCCAAGGCCTGGCGCAAGGCGCACGACATGGCGATGGAAGTCGCCGCCGACTACTCGCACCCGGTGGTGCGCTCGGTGTCGTTCCTGCTCTCCAATTTCTGGAACAAGCTGTACGACGGCATCGCCATGCATCACTTCGACAAGGTCCGCGCCGCCGCGCCGGGCCACGAAGTGGTGTACGTGCCCTGCCACCGCAGCCATGCCGACTACCTGCTGCTGAGCTATCAGCTGCACCAGGCCGGCGTGGTGGTGCCGCACATCGCCGCGGGCGTGAACCTCAACCTGCCGGTGATCGGCCCGCTGCTGCGCCGCGGCGGCGCGTTCTTCCTGCGCCGCAGCTTCAAGGGCAATGCGCTGTACTCGGTGGTGTTCAACGAATACCTGGCGCAGCTGATCGACCGCGGCGTGCCGATCGAGTACTTCATCGAAGGCGGCCGCTCCCGCACCGGCCGCCTGCTGGCGCCGCGCGCCGGCATGCTGGTGATGACCGTGCGCGCCTTCCTGCGCGCGCCGCGCCGCCCGGTGCTGTTCCAGCCGGTGTACATCGGCTACGAGAAGCTGATGGAAGGCAAGAGCTACGTAGGTGAGCTGTCCGGCAAGGCCAAGGAAAAGGAATCGCTGATCGGCCTGCTGCGCGGCCTGAAAGTGCTGCGCCAGCGCTACGGCCACGTCGCGCTCAACTTCGGCGAACCGATCGAGCTCAATCCGCTGCTCGACGCCGCCAGTCCCGACTGGCGCACCGCCAGCGGCGATCCGGACGTCAAGCCGGAATGGCTCAACGGCCTGGTCGACGACCTGGCCGAGAAGATCCACGTCAACATCAATCGCGCCGCCGACGTCAATCCGATCAACCTGCTGGCGCTGGCCCTGCTGGCCACGCCCAAGCACGCGATGGCGGAAAACGATCTGCTCGCCCAGCTGGAGCTGATGAAGGCGCTGCTGGAAGAGCTGCCCTATTCCGACCGCATGACCCTCACCCCGATGGACCCGGCCAGCATCATCGCCTACGGCGAACAGATGGGCTGGATCAGCCGCGTGCGCCATCCGCTCGGCGACGTGCTGATGACCGAGGGCGAGCAGGCGGTGCTGCTCAGCTACTTCCGCAACAACGTGCTGCACTTGATGGCCACCGCCGCGTGGGTGGCTTGCTGCTTCCTCAACAACCGCCGCATGACGCGCGCCTCGGTGCTGCGCCTGGGCCGCATCATCTATCCCTTCATCCAGGGCGAGCTGTTCCTGCCGTGGGATGCGGACGGCTTCGGCCAGCAAGTGCAGGCCACCATCGATTTCTTCGTGCGCCGCGGCCTGCTGGAAGCCACCAGCGAAGGCCGCGTGCTGGAACGCGGCCCCGGCCAGGACGATGCCGCCTACCAATTGCGCGCCATCGCGCGCAGCCTGATCCAGGCCTTCGAGCGCTACTACATCACCATCGCCGCGCTGGTGAAGAACGGCCCGCACGTGCTCACGCCGGCGGAGCTGGAGAACGCCTGCACGCTCACCGCGCAGCGCCTGGCCCTGCTCAACGAGCTGTCCGCGCCGGAGTTCTTCGACAAGGCGCTGTTCCGCGGCTTTATCCAGAAGCTGCGCGAGAGCCGCATCATCTGGACCGACGAAGGCGGCAAGCTCGATTACGACACCGCGCTGGAAGTGATGGTGCGCGATGCGCGCGTGATCCTTGCGCGCGAAGTGCGCCATTCCATTCTCAAGATGACGCCCGGCGGCGACAGCGAGAAGGACGAGCAGCGTCCCGCGCCCCTGGCCGAAGAAGCCGTACAGACGGCCGAACCGCCGGCCGCCGGGCCGCCCGCGGCCGACGAGCCGACCACCAGCGAAACCCTGCACGAGCGCCACGTCGACACGGAACGGCACGAGCACCACAAGCCGCAGCCATAAGCGGATGGCGGCGGACCTCCGGTCCGCCTAGGATGCGGCTTCCGCCAAGGAGGTCGCCATGCACGCCCGTCTCGCCTTCGCAGTCGCCGCCGTCGCCATGCTTCCGCTGACCGTGCGGGCGCAGGAAGCTCCGCCAGCCGGCGGCCACGACCTCAGCGTGCTGCGCTGCGCGCGGCTGTTCGATCCGGCGGCGGGCAAGATGCTCGGCCAGTCCACGCTGATCGTCGAGGATGGCCGCATCAAGGAAATCCGCAGCGGCGCGGTCGACCCCGAGCCGTATCGCCAGGCCGCCGCGGGCCGGCGCTTCGCCTACGTCGATACTGGCGACAGCACCTGCCTGCCCGGCCTGATCGACTCGCACACCCACCTCACCTCCGAAACCAGCCCCACCGGCTTCACCGACCAGTTCCGCTGGAACGTCGCCGACTACGCCGTGCGCTCCACCGTCTATGCGCGGCGCACCCTGCTGGCCGGCTTCACCACGGTGCGCAACCTGGGCGACGGCCAGAACGAATCGATCGCGCTGCGCAATGCCATCAATGCCGGCGTGGTGGTGGGCCCGCGCATCTTCACCGCCGGCAAGCCGATCGGCTCCACCGGCGGCCATGCCGACCCCACCGACGGCTACCGCATGGACCTTGCCGGCGACCCGGGCATCAAGGACGGCATCGTCAACAGCCCGGAAGACGCCGTCAAAGCCGTGCGCCAGCATTACAAGGACGGCGTGGACTTGCTGAAGATCATGCCCTCCGGCGGCGTGCTGGACGAAAGCGCCAGCGTGGACAACGCGCAGATGACCATCGAGGAGATCAAGGCCGTGGTCACCGCCGCGCACGACTATGGCTACACCGTCGCCGCACACGCGCACGGCGCCGAGGCGATCCGCCGCGCGGTGCTGGCCGGCGTCGACTCGATCGAGCACGGCACCTTCATGAACGACGAGGACATGCAGCTGATGAAGCAGCACGGCACCTGGTACGTGCCCACCATCACCGCCGGCAAGTACGTGCAGCAGATGGCTGGAAAGCCCGGCTACTACCCGCCCCAGGTGGCGGCCAAGGCGAAGCAGGTCGGGCCGATCATCCAGGCCACCGCGGGCAAGGCGTACAAGGCCGGGGTGAAGATCGCCTTCGGCACCGATGCCGCGGTCTATCCGCACGGCCAGAACGCGCGCGAATTCCAGTACATGGTGGAGGCCGGCATTCCGCCCGTGGCGGCGCTGCAGGCGGCAACCACCCACGCGGCCGAGCTGCTGCACAAGTCGGACGAACTGGGCCAGATCGCCCCGGGCCGCCATGCGGACGTTATCGCGGTACCCGGCAATCCACTGGACGACATCAAGGCCATGCAGCAGGTGAGCTTCGTGATGAAGGACGGGGTGATCTACAAGATGGACGGCAACGTTTTCGAGCCCTGAGACACCGGCCGGGGCGCCGGAACAGGCCATCCTGTAGCATATGCCCATGAGCGAACAGCAGCCCAAGACCACCCATTTCGGTTTCCGCGACGTCCCGGTCGGCGACAAGCAGAAGCTTGTCGGCCGCGTCTTCACCTCGGTGGCCGGCAGCTACGACCTGATGAACGACCTGATGTCGTTCGGCGTGCACCGCCTGTGGAAGCGCCATTTCGTGGCCATCGGCGGCGTGCGCAAGGGCGACCGCGTGCTGGACCTGGCCGGCGGCACCGGCGACATCGCCGCGCTGCTCAAGCCGGTGGTCGGCGCCGAGGGCGAGGTGGTGGTGGGCGACATCAACGCCGCCATGCTTACGGTCGGCCGCGACCGCCTCACCGACCGCGGCCTGGTCGGCGGCCTGCGCTGGGCCCAGCTCAACGCCGAATGCCTGCCGTTCCCGGACAACAGCTTCGATGCGGTGACCATGGCCTTCGGCCTGCGCAACGTCACCGACAAGGACAAGGCCCTGGCCGACATCTGCCGCGTGCTCAAGCCCGGCGGCCGTGCGCTGGTGCTGGAATTCTCCAAGGTGCAGAGCGAGCTGTTCGGCAAGCTGTACGACTTCCACTCGTTCAAGGTGCTGCCGAAGCTGGGCCAGCTGTTTGCGGGCGACGCCGACAGCTACCAGTACCTGGCCGAATCCATCCGCAAGCATCCGGACCAGCAGACGCTCAAGGGCATGATGGAGCGCGCCGGTTTCGGCAAGGTCGAGGTGCGCAACCTCACCAACGGGATCGTGGCGATCCACAAGGCCTACAAGCTGTAAGCCCCCGCGCGCGGTCAGGCGATGCCGGCCGCCATGCGCTTGCGCTGGCGCTTGTCCGCATACATGGCCGCATCGGCCTGCGCGATCAGGGCTTCGGCATCGTGCGCATCGCGCGTGGCGACGATCATGCCGATGCTGGGGCCGGCATAGTCGATCGCCGCACCGGCCAGTCCGAAGTGCCCCGACGTGGCGAGCTGCAGGCGCGCACGCATCGCCATCGCGGCGACCTCGGCATCGCTGTCATGCGGCGTGTGCGACAGCACCACGAATTCGTCGCCGCCCAGGCGCGCCACGAAATCCCCGGCGCGCAGGGCGCTCTGCAGGCGCCCGCCGATCGCGGCGAGGAACTGGTCGCCGACCTCGTGGCCGTAGCGGTCGTTGATCGCCTTGAACTTGTCGAGGTCGACGAAGGCCACCGCCAGCGCGCCGCCCTCGCGTCCCAGCGCGGCCAGCCGGCGCCGCATCTCTTCCATCAGCGCGCGGCGGTTAGGCAGATGGGTGGTGGCATCGGTCAGGGCGCTGACCGCCAGCGAATCGTTGGCCTGGCGCAAGGCGTGCACCAACCGCTCGCGCTCGATCTGCTGGCCGATCAGGCGCGAGAACATGTAGAGAATCTTTTCCGCGCCATCGGCCAGCGGCTTGCGCTCGCCGCTGGCGGCGCAGAGCGTGCCGTACAGCGTGCCGTCCTCGATGCGCACCGGCGTACTGGTGTAGGTGGCGATGCCCAGCGCCATCGCGGCTTCGGAGTCGGCCCAGCAATTGGCCACGTCGTCGGTGTAAAGCCGGCCTTCCTCCAGCGCGCGCTTGCACAGGGTGCCTTCCCAGGGCACTTCCAGGCCCTCCGGAATCTGCAGGCGCAAGGTATTGCGCGCGTACACCACGTGCTGCACGCCCGCCGTGGTGTCGATCCGCGTGAGGTAGGTGGATTCCAGGCCGGTCACCGCCTGCAGCAGTTCCAGCAGCGGACGGACCAGTTCCTCCAGCGATTGCGCGCCGGTAACGGAATCCGCAAGCACACTGACGAAATCGATGGATGCGTAGCTCATGGGGAGCGGCGATAACTTGCGGCGACGACTCTCATCGCATGGCTTCTGTCACAAAGGAAGGGCGGCCGCCGGTGACCATAAAACGCGCCGCCGTGTCTTGCAACGGCGGTGAGCGCGAACGGATTCACATCGACGACAGCCAGCCCTTACGGATTCGCCGGTGCGGGCAAGGCGCCGCGCAGCTCGCGCCGCATCGCAAACAGCGCCGCGATCCACAGCCCCACGCAAGCCATGAACACCGCAAACGCATTGCCCATCGGCTGCGGCATGCACATGCCCAGGATCGAGGTGAACACCAGCGCTGCGCCGAGCACGTAGAACTGCCGGAACGGAATGCCATACGCCATCGGCAGGAAGTGCAGGCCGGCGACCAGCGCAATCGCCGCGAGCTTCAGTTCCGGATGACCGAGGTTATTGGCCACGTTGATCGCGATCAGGATGCCGACGCCCTCGCCGATCGTGGCCCACTGCACCACCTTCTCGGCACGCTGCGTGAGCTTGCGGATCTGCCCTTCCCTGGAAATGGCCCGATGCACGCTGCGCGCATACACCGCGAACACCGCTACCGGTATCGCCAGGTACGGACTGCGCGCGCTGTCGAGCTGGACGATGCCGGCGACGGCGAACACCGTGCCCCAGAAACTCATGATCATCGCGCCCCAAAAGCCCATGCCGCCTTCCCCTTCCTGGTGATTGTCGATCGAACGATGGCTGCCATCGGCTGCGCGAAGCCGGCGTGGCTCGCGCAGTGACGGTTGATCTGCAGATGTTCCCCTTGGCTCTGCGGCCCTGGCAGCGATGGCGCTGCCACTGGGTGGAGAGGTCCAGCTTCACCATGCGCCATGGCGGCCCACAACAGAAAGCCTGCGACTTACGCGGAGCATTCGCTTCGGGCAGGGCCGCCGCATCGGTGATGCTGCGTATCTCATCATGCCGGCGGGACGCGCCCCAATCGCCGGCGTCATCGGGAAGATATGACAGGCGTCAGGACGCCGGATGGTGCGTGCCTGTTCAGATCGCACCCGGCTCCGGTTCGTAGTCGCCGCCGGCCGGATCGGCCAGCCACGCGTATCCCGCATGGGCCAGCGCATCGGCAATGAAAGCCTCGCCTTGCGGCGTATCGAGTGCGATGACCTGGATCAGCGACCAGTCCTCGCGCTGAAACGGCGGCTCGTAAAGCAGATAGACCACGGCATGCGGCGCCTGGATCGACGGCCAGCTCAGCCCGCCATGCTCGAAGCCCGCCGCCCGCACCTGCTCGTAGACGGCCAGCGCCGCCGCGTGGGTATCGCGATGGTCGGCGGTACTGATCAGCTCGCGCCAGCGCCCCTCGCGCCACGAATCCGGGTCCGGCACCACGATGCGCCGATCCGGCAGCCCCAAGGGAATGATGTCCAGTGGACGGCGCAGCTCCACCAGCGCAAGGCACTGCCCCCGTAATTTGTGCCGAGGAAGATAGACCTGGCGCTTCGGATAGATGGCGGCATGGCGCAGCAGCGCCTCGAACAGCGCACCCGCCGACGTGGTCGCCGCGTAGAACATGCCTAGCGCCGGAGCCCTGGCCACCAGCGCCGGTTGAATGGCCATGCGCGCGGTGGAGCGCGGATTCGCGCTCAGCGGATCGACCGGACTGCCGTCCTGCAGCCGCGCCGGATGCACGCGTGCGTAGATCGTCGCGGGCATCGTGTCGAAAGCGATCCGCTCGAGCAGTGCGTCCTCACCATGCGTCATGCGTGTCCGCCCCCGTCATGGCGCGAGCGGCCTCGATCACTGCGGCGGGCTCGGTGGCGAAGACGTCCGCGGGCGCACGCGCCGCGCCGTTCGCGCCGGCGAGAGCCAGCGTCGGGCCATGCAGCCAGAAGGCGCGGCGCCAGCCGCCCTTGTCCGCTTCGGGGGTGAAGTCCGGATTCGCCGACAAGGCGGCCAGCAGCTCCTTGACGAAGGGCCGGATCGCCCCGGTCTCGTCGAACTGGAACGTCGGATGGCGGAACGTGCGCTCGTTGGCGGACCAGACGCCGAACAGCTCGCCGCGGTCGCGGCGGTCCTTCGCCCACTGGCCCTTGTTGCCGGCCTTGCTGCCATGGCTTTCGCCGACCTCCGCCGAGGTCGGCCAGCCCAGGCCGAGCAGCTGGTCGCGCAGCGCGGCCGAAGCCTGGACGGGTGTCCGCGCCGGTGCGCTGATCGCGACAGGGCTGGTTTCGGCTTCGATGGCTGTCGCGGCACGGAAGCTCCGGCTGAAACCTTCGAACAGCGAACGCAGCGTGGCGCTGGGATCGTACTGTTCGATCTCGAACAGCACGCCGGACGACGAGCCGGCCTGATCCGCACGCTTCAGCATGCGGCTTGCCCGCTCCGCAAGCTCGGTGGCGCGCACTTCCTGCACGGCCTGGTCGGCGAACAGTTCGAAGTAGCGGACTGCCTGCGGGCTCCTGTCCTGGCGAAGCCTGGGCGACTTGCCGGCGGCTGCCGGCTGATCGAACGCGTCCATGCGGCGGGTGGCCTCCAGCAGCTTTCTGGCCAGCTTCTCCAGCTCGGCGATCTCGGTCCTGCTCAACCAGTCGGCATCGCTGTCGGGACGGAACACCCGGAGCACGCCTTTGGAGTCCGGCCTGCCGAGGCCTGGCGACGCGGCTCCCGCGGAGCGGATGAAGGATGCCAGCGGCCGGCTGCCGAAACGAACGTCGCCATCGGCCGGAATTTCCATGATCGCCACGTGG
Source organism: Dyella marensis (assembly GCF_049532885.1). Taxonomy (NCBI): domain Bacteria; kingdom Pseudomonadati; phylum Pseudomonadota; class Gammaproteobacteria; order Lysobacterales; family Rhodanobacteraceae; genus Dyella; species Dyella marensis. The sequence goes on along the minus strand of NZ_CP064029.1, from coordinate 218,367 downwards.
CCATGGATGCTCATGTCGCGTCTCCTTCCAGCCATGGGGTACACGGCCGCATAAGCATGGTGCCCCATCTTATTCTCCTTATCAAGCTTATCCTGCATGAATCCCTCGGTTCCCATCTTAGGGCGGCCGGGCACGGCAAGGAATCACGAACACTCCCAAATATCGATTAAATTCATTGAGATAGATCGCACCGGCTCGTACACGTCTGAGCCGTGGCTGCCCGAAGGCCCGCTTCGCTAGACAACGCCCCCGCTCTCCCGCAGCATCCCGCCCGATCCAGGGGAGCCGCACCGCATGAGCAACAACGCCTCGCAACTCGAACGCCTCACTTTCTTTTCCGACGCCGTCTTCGCCATCGCCATCACCCTGCTGATCATCGAGGTGCACGTGCCGCACGTCGGCGCCATCGACGATGCGTCGTACTGGCAGGCGCTGGGCGAGCTGCGCGGGAGCCTGCTGGGTTTCATGCTGAGCTTCCTGGTGATCGGCCTGTTGTGGATGGCGCATCACCGCGTATTCGGATTGCTGCACGACTACAGCCCGAAGATCATGTGGCCGAACCTGCTGTTGCTGATGACGGTGGCCTTCATGCCCTTTGCCACCGCCTTGATGAGTTCCAATCCGCGGGCGCGCGTGCCGGAGCTGATTTATTCGGGCACCTTGCTGGCGGCTGGCCTGTTGCAGCGTCGCCTCTTCAACATGGCGCTGCGCTCGCCGCACGTGCGCACCGACGTGCCCACCGCGGAAGTCGAAGCCGCGCGCTGGCGCTCCTGGGGCCTGCCGACGACCGCCGCCCTGTCGCTGATCGCCGCGTGGTACGCGCCGGGCTGGAACAATTTCCTGCTGCTGGGCATTCCTGTCATGGTGCGGCTGTATGCTGCCGCCGGCCGGCGCCGCGCACTGCGCCAACAGGCGGTGGCCGGCGCCTGATCGCTTCCGGAGCCGGCATGTCCACACGCTTTCGCCTGTTCGCCGCCGCGGCCGCCGCGCTGGGGTGGTTCGCGCTGATCCTGCAGTGGCTGTTGTCGATCCAGTTGACCATGGCGAACGGACAAGGGGCGCTGGCCGGCACGTGGATCTTCTTCGGCTTCTACACGATCCTGACCAATATCCTGGTGGCGCTGGCCTTCACCGCCGGCGCGCTCGGACCGCGCGGAGCGTTCACCCGCTTCTTCCATCGCCCCGGCACCTGCACGGCGGTGGCGATGAGCATCGTGGTGGTCAGCGCGGTCTATAACGTGATGCTGCGGCAGCTGTGGCATCCGCAGGGCTGGCAGCTGTTCGCCGACGCCACGCTGCACGACGCCATGCCGCTGGCCTTCCTTGCGTATTGGTGGTTCGCGGTGCCGAAGGCCTCGCTGGCCTGGCGGCAGATCATCGCCTGGCAGGGTTATCCGGTCGCCTATTTCGCCTATGCGCTGGCACGCGGCGCGGTGAACGGCTGGTATCCCTATCCCTTCCTGGACGTCACCAGCCTGGGCTATGCGCAGGTGGTGATGAATGCGCTGCTGGTGCTGCTGTTCTTCATCGCCGTGGCGTTGGCGCTGGTGGCCTTGGCACGCTGGCAGGCACGCCGCGCGGCGCAGACAACCACCCAGCCCGCCTGACGCTTCCGTCACGCGCTTGCGGCAGAATGCGCGCACGCGCCAACCACCCCGGACCGCCATGCGTATCCTGTCGATCGGTTTCGCCCTGCTGCTCGTTACCGCGCCCGCGCTCGCCCAGGACGGCGATGCGGCGGCTTTTTTCGTCAAGCTCTACGCGGAAACGTGCATGAAGCACTACAGCAAGCCCGACACGCTGAAGGCGGAATTCGAGGCGGCCAAGACGCCGGAACTGCCCGCCTCCACCGCGGGTTTCTTCCTCGGGGGTATGCCTGGCAAGGCCTGGCCGCAACGCGGGCCGGGCCAGGGCCGTTTCGTGGTGTCGCTGCGTGATGACGGCATCTGTGCAGTGTTCGCGCAGCACGCGGATGACGTGGCCGTGGAAAAGGGCTTCCGGAATCTTGTATCCACAAGCCCGCCGCCACTTACCTCCGCCGCGGACAAGGACGAACACGCGATGTCGCCAACCGGTCCGATCCACACGCTGAGCTATACGTGGTCGCGCCCCGGCGACAACAGCGAGTTGCTGTTCACCCTGACCACCGCCGTCTCGCCGGATGCACCGGTGCAGGCCATGGCCTCGCTTGGGCTTACCAGGAAATAAGCGAATCAACTACCGGTTCGAAGGTCTTCCAGCCACTCGCCGGCGAGATGGGTGTGGTCCTCGTGATCGGTATCGCGCCACGGTTCGCGCAACGCCTCTTCGTACCAGCGGCGGCAGGAAGGCAAGGCGCGCAGGCGTTCCGCATAAGCGGCTGTTGCCGCGGACACCGGCAGGTCGTAGGTCTGGATGCGATACACCACCGGCGCGTAGAACGCATCGACGGCGCTGAAGCGCGCACCGGCAAGGAACGGCCCGCCGAAACGCTGCAACCCTTCCGTCCATAGCTCATCCAGCCGGGCCAGATCCGCCTTCAACGCTTCCGGCTGATGGAACAGCCGCACGCGGATGCCGCAGCTCATCGAGGCGTGCTCGCGCAGCGCGCCGAAACCGGCATGCATCTCCGCCGCCGCACAGCGGGCCCAGGCGCGCGCGGCCGGATCCTCCGGCCACACGCCCGGATGCCGCTCGGCCAGGTATTCGGCGATCCCCATCGAATCCCACAGCACCGTGTCGCCGTCGTGCAGGCACGGCACCTTGCCGTTCGGCGCGAAGCGGCGGAAGTTCGCCCAGTTATGGTTGCCTTCGAAGCGCACCAGCCGCTCCTCGAAAGGAATGCCCAGCTCGTGCAGCAGCAGCCAGGGGCGCATCGACCAGGACGAGTAGTTCTTGTTGGCGATGTAGAGGGTGTACATGCCGGCCTCTCCCCATGCGGCGTGGACTTGAGCGCCAAGCCTAAGCCGGAAGGCTGGGGAATGGCAGCCGCAAGGGTCGGCAAGCGCCTACGTGCCGCGCAGCAACCCTCGGCACGTACTTTCGGAATCGTTCGATTTCCCCTCTGGCGAAAAACAACTCAAGCCGAGGCATTGCGCGAATCCGTGGACGCCCTGGCGCTTGCGCTACCGCGTGGATGTGGTCGTGACACCAATGGACAGCCGCCGGATGGCCTACGGGCCCTGAGTCAGATCGGTCCGATCATCGGCCGCCAACTCAGGTATCGATGATCACCAAGGTGCCATGGCTCCCCGCCGCCACCGCATGCGGCACGCCCGCCGGCACCACGTACAGCTCGCCGGCACCGACGCGCACCACGGCGCCGCCGATCTCCAGCAGCATCTGCCCGTCGAGTACCAGCAGGCCTTCCGGGTAGTCGTGGCATTCGTCCGGATACGACGACGGGTCCATCCGCAGCACTTTCAGACGGGCGCCGCCGAAACGCGCCAGCACGTGCGACTTCCATGCCTGCGGCAGCTGGCCGGCGGCCTCGGCCAGGGCGATCAGCGTCATGCGCGCCTCAGCACGGCTTGGCCGGCGTGGCCGCCATCGACGCGGTGGACGCCGGCGCCGCCGGGCGCTTGCGCGCATTGGCCAGGATCACGCCGCCGACGGTGATCGCACCGCCCACCACGGTGAGCAGCGCCGGGCGCTCGCCCAGCCAGACCCAGCCGATCAGCACCGCGATCGGTGGCGAGAAGTAGATGAAGCTGCTCACCTGCGAAGCGGAAGCACGCTGCAGCGCCGCGTTCCACGCGATATAGCCGATGAAGGTGGGCGCGATGCCCAGCCACAGCAGCGAGCCGATATGCGCCATCGGCGCATGCGCCAGCGCATGCGGCAAGCCCAGGCCCAGCGGCAGCGCGGCCAGCGCGCCGGCGAAGAAGGTGAAGCCGGTGACGCCCAGCATGCTGTTGCGCGCGAACAGCGGCTTCTGGCCCACGAACAGCACCGCCGAACAGACCACGCTGACCAGCACCAGCGCCGCCATCGGCTCGAACTTCACGCCCTTGCCGCTGGCCAGCACCACCACCACCACGCCGATCAGGGCGATGCCTAAGCCGGTGAGCGTGCGCGCCGACAGCCGCTCGCGCAGCCACACCGCGGACAGCGCCGCGGTGGCGGCCGGGATCAGCGAGATGATGATCGCCGCCGTGCCGCTGGCGACGCGGGTTTCGGCGGTGTTGAGGCAGAAGTGGTAGGCGGTCAGGCCCAGCACGCCGAGCACCGCCAGCTGCGGCCAGTCCTTGCGCGCCGGCAGCGGCACGCGCTTGAACAGCAGCAGGGCGGCGAAGCACAGCGCGCCGATGCCCAAGCGCGCGAAAGCCACTTCGCCCGGGGTGAACGAACCCAGCGCGTGGGCGATCGCGGCATACGCCGAGGACCAGGTAAGCAGGGCGATGCCGATATAGGTCAGGGCGCGCCCGTCGAGGCGTTCCGGGGTGCTCATGGGGATGGTTCCTGGGGCGGAAACTAGTGGAAATCGTAGATCGGCGCCGGCCGCCCCGGAATGATGAATCAGCGTAGGATGGGCATGTTTCGCCAACGATCGAACCATTCCATGAACGCTCTTACCTTCGAATCGAAACCTACCTGGGACACCAAGGACTGGCAGATCCTGGAAGCCCTGCAGCAGGACGCCCGCCTGGGCTACGCCGAGCTGGGCCGCAAAGTGCGGCTCTCCGCGCCGGCCGTGGCCGAGCGGGTCAAGCGCCTGGAGGAAGCCGGCGTGATCACCGGCTACCGCGCCCAGGTCGATCCGCGCCGGCTCGGCTACGACATGGAGGCGATGATCCGCCTGCGCTGCGACGGCGGCACCTGCGCCCGCGTCGGCGCCCTGGTCGCCGGCATCCCCGAGGTACTCGACTGCCGCCGCCTGGCCGGCGAGGATTCCGCGCTGCTGCGCGTGGTGGCGATGTCGGTGCCGCACCTGGAAAACGTGCTGGACCGGTTGCTGAAGATCCATCCGAGCATCAGCACCACCACCCTGGTGGTGCTGCAGACCTCGCATGCCAACCGGCCGATCACGCAGGCGATGCGCAACGCGGCCAACGCCACGCTGGGTTGAATGCCCGGCGATCGCGCGGGTTATGCTCGCGCGGTTGCCAAGGAGCCAAGCGCATGCGCGAGCTGTATCCCCAGATCGAGCCGTACCAGACCCAGCGCATCGCGGTGGACGGCCTGCACACCTTGTTCGTGGAGGAATGCGGCAACCCCGACGGCTTGCCGGTGATCTTCCTGCACGGCGGCCCGGGCGCCGGCGTGTCGCCGTACCACCGCCGCTTCTTCGATCCGCAGCGCTACCGCATCGTGCTGTTCGACCAGCGCGGCGCCGGCCGCTCCACGCCGTTCGCGGAATTGCGCGACAACACCACCTGGCATCTGGTGGCCGATATCGAAACCATCCGCGAGGCGCTGGGCATCGAGCGCTGGGTGGTGTTCGGCGGCTCCTGGGGTTCGACGCTGGCGCTGGCCTATGCGCAGGCGCATCCGGAACGCGCGCTGGGCCTCGTGCTGCGTGGCATCTGGCTGGTGCGCGACGAGGAAATCCGCTGGTTCAACGAACTGGGCGGCGGCGCGGCCTTCGTGCGTCCGGTGGAATGGAACCGCTATCTCGCCCACATCCCCGAAGCCGAACGCGGCGACATGGTGGAAGCGTACTGGCGCCGCCTGGACGACGCCGACCCGCAGGTGCGCCTCAGCGCCGCGCTGGCCTGGGATGCCTGGGAAAGCAGCTGCATCGCGCTGGCCGACACCCCGTACGATCCGGCCGATGCGGGCACGCAGGAATCGGCGATCAGCAAGGCGCGCGCCGAAGTGCATTACTTCCGCCATCGCGCGTTCCTGGAGCCGGGGCAATTGCTGCGCGACGTGGACAAGATCCGCCGCATTCCGTCGACCATCGTGCATGGCCGCTACGACCTGATCTGCCCGGTGAAGAACGCATACGACCTGGCCGAAGCATGGCCGGAGGCGGATTTCCACGTGGTGACGGCCGGGCATGCGGCGTATGAGACGGAGATTGTGGATGTGCTGGTGCGGGCTACCGACGGATTGGCGGATCGGTACGCTGCTTAAGCGCATCGAAGCGAGAGGGGCTTGCTCGTATCTCAAATGAGATACAAAATGGACCTACCCGGTCCCTCAAAGCTAACCCCATGGCTCACACTTCGATGCTCCACGTCCGCGTTGATGACGAACTCAAGGCCATCGCCACGGAGAAGCTCGCCGACATCGGGCTCACCGTTTCCGACGCCGTACGCATCCTGCTGACTCGTATCGTCAAGGAAGGTGGTCTCCCGGCCGCCCTAACGGTCGACTCGAACGCCTATGACGCATGGTTCCGCGCCAAGGTGCACGAAGCTCTCGAAGATAAGCGACCACCCTCGTCGCACCAGCAAGTCATGGACGATGCTCAAGCGCTGATCGAGAGGAAAAGGCGTGCCCGACGTTGAATGGCGACAGACAGCGCGAGCCGATTTGCTCGCCATCATTGACTACATCTCCGACGACAACCCAGATGCCGCGCAACGGCTCAAGGATGATATCGAGACCCGGGTAGCCGGGCTCCCTGCGCAACCGAAGCTCTATCGCACAGGCCGTGTGCCAGGCACGCGAGAGATGGTCGTACACCCGAACTACGTCGTGGTTTATGCGGAGCTCGGCAACGTCATCGCGATCCTTCGCGTCTTGCATGCTGCGCAACAATGGCCACCGGCTGGCTTGCCATGACGTTAGCGCATGGGTTGATACGCGCTAAGGCAAACCAACGTAGCTCCGCTTGAAATTCACCGCCTGCGCCATCCCCGGCACCCTCCACTCGCCCAGCACGGTGAGCTGCTTGCCATTCGGCGCGAGCTGCCACCGCTGTTCGAGCTGCGAGCCGTCGGCGTACTGGATCGATACGCGCAGGCCGTCGGCTTCGCGGAAGCCGGCGACCATCGCGTTGCCGGACAGCGATTGGCGGCGCTGTCCATCGAGGCGTACGTCCATGTTCTGCCCGTTGGCGAAACGGACCTGCACCGCTTGCGCGTCCTGCTGCACCAGCAGCACGTTGTCCTGTTCGAGCGTGGGCGGCAGCGCGTAGTCGCCGCGGAAATCCTGGGCCTTGTCGTCCTTGCTGCCGTCGCTGGAAGCGCTCTTGCCGCCGCGGCCGCCATGGCCGCCGCCCATATGGCCGCCTCCGCCCATGCCGCCGCTCCCCATACCTCCACCGCCCGCGCCGCGCCCCATGCCACCACCACGGCGACCACCGCCGCTGCGCGCGCCTTGCGCCGGCGCGCCGCTCGACGAAGCCGCCGCAGGCGCGGCCATGCCGCGCGCCGCTTCGCGCAGCAGGCCCTGCACGGTGTCGGGGGTGTCGCTGTTGCGGTCGTCGAGGCGCCAGGCGCCGGCATAGCTGGCGGTCTGCGCCTGCTCGGCATGCAGGTCGCTGGCAATCAGCGCGACCGCGCCGAGAATCGTCAGCTGCAAAAGCAGCAAGAGAAAGCCGTGGCGGCGGCGAAAGCTCCGGGCCATAGATGCAACCGTCAGTCACCCCTCAATGGGCATAAAGAGGGATGACGCGCGAACCGGGCCGCGGTTGACATCGCGCTGACACATCGCAAGAAACGGAGGGGCTGGCCGCCCGTCCCTTCATCGCGGGCGAGCGCTACACCATCGCCGATATCTCGCTCTTTGCGTATACCAGGCTGGCAGGCGATGCGGGATTCGAGCTACAGCCTTACGCGCATCTGCGCGCATGGATGGCGCGCGTGGAAGCGCAGCCCGCGCACCTGGGCGAGCGGTTCCCGTACACGGTCGATCCGCACGCACCGGCTTGAGCGCAAGCCACGCGCGGGTCTGTACGAGGAGGCTGCCCGGTTTATACCCGGCGTCTCTCAGTACTCCCGGTACGGGCCGCCCCGCCGGGGCAATGGCATACTCGGCGCTCCCGTTGACCGGAGCATCCCATGCGCCTCCTTAGCGCCTTCGCCATCGGCGCCTTCAGCCTGCCGCTGGCCGCCTACGCCGCCGATCCCCATTCCTACGCCCAGCCCGACCAGGTGCGCGTCACCCACCTGGACCTGGATCTGAAGATCGACTTCCCGCACAAGCAGCTCGACGGCGTGGCCACGCTGAAGCTGGACTGGAAAGACGCCAAGGCGCAGGCGCTGGTGCTGGACACGCGCGACCTGAAGATCGCCAAGGTGGAAGCGGTGGATGCCGCCGGCAAGGCCAGCGCGCTGAAGTACGCCTTGGCGCCGGCCGACAAGCAGCTCGGCAGCAAGCTCACCATCCAGGCGCCGCAGCATCCGGCGCAGGTGCGCATCGCCTACGTCACCGCGCCCACCGCCTCGGGCCTGCAGTGGCTGACGCCGGAGCAGACGGCCGACAAGAAAGCGCCCTTCATGTTCTCGCAGTCCGAATCCATCCACGCGCGCTCGTGGGTGCCGCTGCAGGATTCGCCGGCGATCCGCTTCACCTACAGCGCGCATGTCAGCGCGCCGAAGAACGTGCGCGTGGCGATGAGCGCGCTCAACGACGCCAAGCACGCGCTGGACGGCGATTTCCGCTTCGACCAGCCGCACCCGATCCCGTCCTACCTGCTGGCCGTCGCCGCCGGCGATATCGACGTGAAGGAAACCGGCCCGCGCTCGGCCGTGTATGCCGAACCCAGCGTGGTCGGCAAGGCCGCCAAGGAATTCGAGGACACCGAGAAGCTGATCAAGGCCACCGAGCAGCTCTACGGCCCCTACGCGTGGGGCCGCTACGACCTGCTGGTGCTGCCGCCGTCCTTCCCGTTCGGCGGCATGGAAAACCCGAACATGACCTTCGCCACGCCGACCGTGCTGGTGGGCGACAAGAGCCTGGTCTCGCTGGTCTCGCATGAGCTGGCGCATTCCTGGTCGGGCAACCTGGTGACCAGCGCCGCGTGGCGCGACATCTGGCTCAACGAAGGCTTCACCACCTACGTGCAGGGCCGCATCACCGAAGCGGTGTACGGCAAGACGCTGGCCGACGAGGAAGCGCTCCTGTCCGCGCGCGACCTGCAGAAGCATATCGGCGAGATGCCGCAGAACTCGCAGAAGCTGGCGCCGGAACCGCACGGCGTGGACGCGGACGACACGCTGTCCGACGTGGCCTACACCAAGGGTTCGTGGTTCCTGCGCACGCTGGAGCAGCGCTTCGGCCGCAGCACCTTCGATGCGTACCTCAAGGGCTATTTCGCCCACTTCGCGTTCCAGAGCATCGACACCGAACAGATGCTGGAGTACCTGAAGGCCCATCTGTTCGACCAGAACCCGGGCAAGATGGACTGGGCCGAAGTGAAGGAATGGGTGTACGAGCCGGGCATTCCGAAGAACGCGCCGCTGCCCGTCTCGCCGCGCTTCGACGCTATCGACAAGGAACGCGCCGGCTTCCTCGCCGGCTCGCTGGCGGCCGACAAGCTCGACGCCCGGGGCTGGAACACGCAGGAATGGATGTACTTCCTGGACGGCATGCCCGACGTCGCGCCGCTGGAGAAAATGCAGCAGCTCGACGCCGCCTGGCATCTCACCGGCACGCCGAACGCCGAGATCGGCATGCGCTGGTACAGCCACGCCATCGCCGCCGGCGACAAGGCCGTGTGGAGCGCCGCCGCCGAGCACATGACGCGCATCGGCCGCCTGTACCTGACCACGCCGCTGTACCGCGCCTTCGTCAAGACGCCGGAAGGCCTGGCCTACGCCGAGCAGGTGTATGCGAAGGCGAAGTCCGGCTATCACCCGATGACCCGGGACGCCGTCCAGCGGATCATCGACAAGGCCAGGCACCCGGCGGCGAAGAAGCCGGCCAAGTGATCGACGCCGCACGGCGCGCCGGGCTTGATCGGCGCGCCGTGCGACCCGACATGCTCTCCTTTCTCCTGCGCGGATCGTCACGATGACCAAGTCCACCCTTCCCGCCGCCGGCCAGGGCAGCCAGCGCCCCTTGTGGCAGCGGCTGCTGATCCGCCGCCTGAAATTCCTCGCCGTCGTGGCCCTGGTGCTGGGCCTGGGCCTGGGCGGCTGCTATCTGTTCGCGCCGCAATGGCTGCTGCGCGCGGAAGTGGCGCGCAAGGCGATGGCCGCGCACGTGGAAACGCATTCGGTGCAGGTGGGCGACACCAAGTGGGTCTACTACGAAGGCGGCAAGGGTCCGACCCTGCTGCTGCTGCACGGCTTCGGCGCCGACAAGAACGTGTGGCTGGAACAGCTGCGCCTGCTCACCCCGAATTTCCACGTGATCGCGCCGGACCTGCCGGGCTGGGGCGATTCCACCCGCGTCGACGGCGCCAGCTACAACATCGATGCACAGGCCGCGCGCCTGCAGGGCTTCGTCGCGGCGCTGCGGCTGCAGCAGGTGATCCTGGTCGGCCATTCGATGGGCGGCGCCATTGCCGGCACCTACGCGGCCGACCATCCGGAGCACGTGGCCGCGCTGGCGCTGATCGATGCGTTCGGCCTGAAGACCAGGGAGAACGACTTCGTGCGCCAGTCGCTGGCCGGCACGAACCTGTTCAACTACGACGACCGCGCCGGCTTCGAACGCGCCACCTTGCTGGCCTTCGAGAAGATGCCCAGCATCCCGGGCCGCTTCGTCGACGTGCTGATCAAGAAGAACCAGGACGAACGCCCCTTCACCGACCGCACCTTCCACGAACTGCTCGATCCCTCGCAGTACCTGTCGGTGCAGAACCGCCTGGACCGCCTGACCATGCCGGTGCTGGGCCTGTGGTGCCACGACGACAAGATCATCGACATCTCCGGGCTGGACAGCCTGCGCAACGGCCTGACGCATTCCAGCGCGATCAGCTCCTCGGTGCTCAGCGGCTGCAATCACATGCCGGTGCTGGAGAAGCCGGAGGAGACCTCGCGGATCCTGGGCGCCTTCGCCGTGCAGCACATGCCGCTGGGCGGCTGATGTTCGACGAAGGGAGTCCGGCATGCTGATCGAAGGACGCTGCCACTGCGGCAACATCTCGTTCGTGCTGGACTGGCAGCCCGACCCCGAGAGCATCCCGGCGCGCGCGTGCACCTGCACCTTCTGCACCCGCCATGGCGGCCTGTGGACGTCGAATCCCCAGGGCAGGCTGCAGGTGCGCGTGGCCGATCCCGCGCGCGTCTCGCGCTATGCCTTCGGCACCGAAACCGCGGCGTTCCAGATCTGCATGACCTGCGGCGTGGTGCCGCTGGTCACCAGCCGCATCGACGGGCAGCTCTACGCGGTGGTCAACGTCAATACCTTCGAGAACGTCGATCCCTCGCTGCTGCAGCGCAGTTCCAGCACCTTGGACGGGGAAGGCGTGGGCGATCGCCTGGCGCGCCGCCAGCGCAACTGGATCGGCCAGGTGGATTTTCCCGCGGCCGACGGCTGAATTTAAAAGTTTCTTTAGTCGCCGCAGCCATGCTGCTCTGCGACAATAGGCGACGCCGCGCCTCGCCTGCTTCGCGGCCTGCCTTAAAGAAATCCATGACTACCGCTATCCACGACGAGCCCCAGGGCCTGCGGCTGACCTGGCGCATCGTCCAGATCGTCAGCTTCACCTTCCTGGCCTACCTGGTGATCGGCCTGCAGCTGGCCGTGCTGCCGCCGTTCGTGCACAGCGACCTGGGCTACGGCGCGGTGCTCGCCGGCCTGGTGGTGAGCACGCAGTACATCGCCACCTTCCTGAGCCGCGGCTTTGCCGGACGCACTTCCGATACCGCGGGCCCCAAGCGCGCGGCGATGATCGGCATGGCCGCCTGCGGCGTCAGCGCCGTGCTGATGATCGCCGCCGCCCTGCTGCGGCCGTGGCCGCCGGCGTCGCTCGTGCTGCTGCTGCTCGGGCGCCTCGCGCTGGGCGTGGGCGAAAGCTGCGTGGGCACGGGCTGCATCATGTGGGGCATCGGGCGCGTGGGGCCGGCGCATACGGCCAAGGTGATTTCGTGGAACGGCGTGGCGACGTACGGTGCGCTCGCCGCGGGTGCGCCGCTGGGCGTGCAGCTCGCCAGCGCGTTCGGTTTTATCGGCATCGGCATCGCGGGCGCGCTGCTGATGGTGGCGGGCCTGTTGCTCGGATGGCGCCGGCCGGCGGCGAAAGTGGAATCCGGCGAACGGCTGCCGATGCATCACGTGTTCGGCCGCGTGTTCCCCTACGGCATGGGCCTGGCCCTGGGCGCGATCGGCTTCGGCGCGCTCGCCACCTTCGTCACCCTGTACTACGCGGCGATGGGCTGGAGCGGCGCGGCGGCCACGCTGAGCGTGTTCGGCGCGTGCTTCGTCGGCGTGCGCCTGGTGCTGGGCGGGGCGATCTCGCGCTTCGGCGGCTATCGCGTGGCGCTGGTGTCGTTCACGCTGGAATGCGTGGGCCTGATCGTGCTCGCGTCGGCGGGCAGCGCGGCCATGGCCATGTTCGGCGGCGCGCTGACCGGCCTGGGTTTCTCGCTGATTTTCCCGGCGCTGGGCGTCGAAGCGGTGCAGCGGGTGACGCTGAGCAATCGCGGCTCCGCCCTGGGCGCGTATTCGGTGTTTACCGACCTGGCGCTGGGCGTGGCCGGTCCGCTGGGCGGATGGCTGGTGTCGGGCGGGCGCTATGGGCCGCTGTTCGCCACGGCGGCGGGGTTTTCGGTGGTGGCGATCGCGCTCACCGCATGGCTTTATCTGCGCTACGGCCGCCGCATTGCGTAGGTTGGGGTGAGCGCAGCGAACCCCAACGGTGCAAGCCTCGTGCGCACCGCACTGTTGGGGTTCGCTGCGCTCACCCCAACCTACCGCGGGTCAATCCGCGACGTCGGCCACCAGCCGGTCGAGCTCCGCCTTCAGGATCGCCCCGTTCTGCCGCAGCCAGTCGCGCTGCTCGCGCCAGTCGGGGAAGAGGTGCTCCACCTGCGCCCAGAAGCGCGGCGAATGGCTGCGCACTTTCAGATGGCACAGCTCGTGCGCCAGCACGTAGCGCAGGGCCGCGGGCGGCGCGAGGGCCAGCGCGAGATCGAGGTTGATGCGATCGCGCGTATCGAGGCTGCCCCACAGGCTTTTCATCGGGCGGATGCGCAGCGCGGTGGGCGCCAGGCCCAGCTGCGGCACGTAGCCGGCCATCCAGCGCGCCACGTCGCGGCGCATCAGCGTTTCGAAATACGAGGCGAGCAGGCCGCGCGCCACCGGCAGCGCGCGCGTATGCGGGCGCGGCAGCACCAGGGTGAGGCCGCCTTCGTAGGGTTCGACTTTCGGATACGGGCCTTCGGCCCAGTCCAGCAAGGTGGTTTCGCCGCGCAGCGGGAATTCGGTGGCATAGCCCAGGCGCAGCGGCGGCAGCGGCTTGGTCACCAGGTTCAATTCGTCGAGCTTCTTCTCCAGCCAGTCGACGTGGCTGCGCAGGAAGGCGCTGACCTGGGCCGGGTGCGTGCCGTGCGGATAGGAAACGCGCGCGCCCTTCGGCGTGACGGTGAGACGCAGGCGGCGCGCGCGCGGATGCGCGGACTTGAGCACGCGGATGGTCCCGCCGCTCGTCGTCGACAATTCCAGCCAGTCGCCTTCCAGATGCTGCGTCATCGGTACTACCCCGCCTTGCTGTCTATGCTGCTCCCGGCCGCCCTGTCCCGCCATTGTCCGCCCGCCACTGTGGGGAGAGCATGCAGGCTATGCAAGACGGCTGGGTGACGCCCGGCGCAGGGCGCCGGGAACCAGGATAGATGGGGTTAGGCGGGAAAAATTCCAGCCGTGGCGCGGGTTTCGGAGCATTGGCCGCATAACCGCGCGGCCTGGCGGGCGGCAGCTCGACGCTTTCGAGCCGCCGTTCAGCCTGGCCGGCTCAGCCGTCGGCGGGGCGGGGCAGGCCGAACCACTCCTCCAGCTTGCCCAGCAGGCGCTCCAGCTCCAGGGTCAGCAGGGCGAAGCTGGCATCCATCTCGGCGGCGGCGTCCTGGTGGCTGTCGCCCATCTCGTCCAGAACGACGTCCAGGAACTTGAGCTTGCGCACCACCAGGTCCTCGCCCAGCACGAAGCTCATGCGGTCGTCGAACACCAGGCCCAGCTGGAACACCTGCTTGCCGTTGCGCAGGTGCTCTTTCATCTCCTCGCTGTCCAGCTCCTGGCGGCGGCAGCGGGCGATGGCGCCGGTGGCGGTGGCCGGGTCGCGCAGCTCGCATTCGTCGCCCAGGGCCAGGCCGGCCGGCAGGTTGCCGGTGGCCAGCCAGTCGGTCATCAGCACGCGCGGGCCTTCCTCCGGCGCCAGCGGCACCGCGGGGAAGCTGCCCAGGGCCTCGCGCATCTGGGTCAGCGCGTTCTCGGCGGACTTGCGGCTGGAGGTATCCAGCACCAGCCAGCCGTGGCGCTTGTCCACGTAGGCCGACAGGCGCGAGCTGCGCACGAAGGCGCGCGGCAGCAGTTCGGTGAGGAGGTCTTCCTTGAGGCGCTTGCGCTCGCGGCCGCCGACCTTGCGGCCTTCTTCCTCGGCGATCTTCTGCACCTTGCGCTGCAGCTCGTCGTTGACCACGGCGGCCGGCAGCAGCTTGTCCTCGCTGCCCACGGTGACCAGGGTGCAGGCCTTCACCGCATGGGTGAGCGCCGCCTCCTCGCCCCGCCCCACCGGCGGCACGAAGCCCTTGGTGCCCATTTCCAGCGGCCCGCAGGGGCGCAGGCGGTGCTCGGCCAGGACTTCGTCGAGTCGGTTGAGGTCTTCGGCCACGGCGGGGGAAAAGCGGAACAGCGTGAGATTGCGGAAGAACATGACTGGGCTGGGTATCCGGGCGGTCTGGCGGCCCCGGACCGGGGCGCACGAAACGACCATCATACCGGATGAGGCCGCCCCGGCCCTCGCTCATGCCGTCCGGGGCATGTCGATATGCCGGTCCTGGACACATCGCCGCTGCCGCGGACCTGCGGCTCAGGAAAAAGTACGAAGCCGTGCACGGATTCGTTTAGCCATCTATACATCCAAAAAACTTTTCGCTATAACGGACTCGCATGCCGCATCGCAACATTCTGGGAGAAGTTGCGCGGTCATGTCTCGAGCGAAAAGCGTCGGCCGCGCCAGCGGCTTCCGGCAGCGTCGCTTTCGACCATCCATCGGATTGAACAGCACCATCCAGGCACTGCGGGCACCGCAGGGCTCAGCCGCGGCATGCCATGTCCGCGGGGAGCTTCCGCGCCCGCTCAATGGGGAGAGCACGACGCAATGACTAACTCGGGCAGCAAACGATTCCTGGCACTGGCCATCGGCCTGTGCATCAGCGGCGGCGCGCTGGCGCAGGCCACCACCGGCGGCATCTTCGGCCAGGTGGCGTCGGGCCAGGGCGACAGCGTGCTGATCAAGAGCAGCACCGGCCTGAGCCGCGAAGTGCCGCTGGACGACAAGGGCCGCTACAGCGTCGCGCAGCTGCCGCTGGGCACGTATACGGTGACCTTGCAGCGGCAAGGCCAGGTGGTGGAAACGCGCGACAACATCGCGATCCGCGTGGGCGCGGGCACCGAAGTGTCGTTCGCCGGCGCGGTGTCGGCGCAGAACCTCGGCGGCGTCAGCGTCACCGCGAACGCCTTGCCGGCGATCGACGTGTCCAGCGTCGACTCGCGCACCGTAGTCACCTCCGACCAGCTCGCCAAGGTGCCACTGGGCCGCAGCTCCGAAGCCATCGCCTTGCTGGCGCCGGGCGTGGTGAACAACGGCGGCAGCTTCAGCGGCCCCACTGGGCAGTCGCTGGTGAGCTTCGGCGGTTCCTCGGCCAGCGAGAACGCGTACTACGTCAACGGCTTCAACACCACCGACCCGCTGCGCGGCTTCGGCGGCCTCACCCTGCCCTATGGAGCGATCGACCAGCAGGAGGTCTACACCGGCGGCTACAGCGCGATGTACGGCCGCTCCGACGGCGGCGTCATCAACGTGGTGGGCAAGCGCGGTACCAACCAATGGCACTTCGGCACGCAGGTGCTGTGGGAGCCGGCATTTGCCCGCGCGCGCCAGCGCGACCGCTTCTACGAAAGCGGCCTGCCGGCCACGCCGGTCGCCGGCAATCTCTACGCGCCGGACAGCGCCGACCGCAGCTGGACCACCACGGTCAGCGCCTACGCCGGCGGCCCGCTGGTGAAGGACAAGCTGTTCCTGTTCGTCGCCGGCGAATACGAGCGGCAGGAAGGCAATACGGTAAACCCGGTCAGCGGCTTTCTTTCCGGCAAGCCGTATGTCGACTATCGGCACAACGACCCGCGCTGGTACGGCAAGCTGGACTGGAACATCACCGACAACCACATCCTGGAAGTCACCGGCGCTTCCGACAAATACAACAGCTCGGGCACCATCTACCGCTACGACTACGTCAACCGCGCGCAGGGCGCGCGCATCGGCGCGGACGACAACATCAAGAGCGGCGGCGACGTGTACACGGCCAAGTACACCGGCTATCTCACCGACGCGCTCACGCTTACCGCGCAGTACGGCCGCATGAAGACGTCCGACTACGACGTGCCGGGCGGCTACGACCCCTCGCTCACCTACGTCGACGGCGTGACCAACCAGAACCCCGCGCTCAACGGCGGTGTCGGCCGCGGCAACAGCCAGACCATCGTCTCGCTGTTCGATCCGGGCCGCGGCAACCGCACCACCAATACGCGCATCGACCTGACCTACAAGCTCGGCGACCACACCCTGAGCGCGGGCATCGACAACCAGACCGCGAAGGCGCTCAACCAGGGCTCCAACACCTCCGGCCCCGGCTATTACTGGGCCTACGACCAGGCCGATCCGAACACGCCGCTGTCCACCGGCCTGGGCGTGCCGGCTACGGGCGGCTTCCCGAACGGCGCGCAGGGCTACTACGTGGTCAAGACCGTGGCCAACAGCCTGGCCACCGTGCGCTCCAGCCAGCGCGCGCAATACATCGAAGACAAATGGCAGCTCACCGAGCGCTGGCTGCTCTCCATCGGCGTGCGCAACGACCAGTTCCGCAACTACAACGCCGACGGCCAGGCCTACATCACCCAGCACAAGCCGCAGTGGGCGCCGCGCCTGGGCTTCGCCTGGGACGTGTACGGCGATTCCAGCTTCAAGATCTACGGCAATGCGGGCCGCTACTACCTCGGCCTGCCGCTGAATCCTTCGCTCAATGCGGCGGGCGCCTACGTCAGCACCTCGCAGTACTACACCTACAGCGGCATCGCCGCCGACGGCACGCCCACCGGGCTGACCGCGATGTCGGGTCCGGTATCGGCCAACAATGCGTTCGGCATCCTGCCCGACCCCAAGACGGTGAGCACGCAGGATCTGAAGTCCGAATACCAGGACGAGTTCATCCTCGGCTTCACCAAGACCGCCGGCACCGACTGGGTCTACGGCGCCAAGCTCACCCAGCGCGTGCTGCGCAGCGCGATCGACGATTACTGCGATATCGACCGCGTACTGGCCAAGGCGCAGTCGCTGGGCTACGACGTCACCACGTCCAGCAATCCGGTGAGCTGCTGGCTGTTCAATCCCGGCAAGGCCAATACCTTCACCCTGGTCGACACCTCCGGGCGCTACGTCAGCGTGCCGCTCAACAACGCGGAGTTCGGCTTCCCCACGCTCAAGCGCAAGTACTACGGCCTGGAGACCTTCCTGGAGCATCCGTTCGACGGGCAGTGGTACGGCAAGCTCACCTACGTGTTCTCGCGCAGCTACGGCAATACCGAAGGCCAGCTGCGTTCGGACCTGTACCGCGAATCGCGCGGCACCGGCCAGACCGCGGTGTCGACCACGCAGGACTGGGACAACTCCTGGATCATGGCGTACAGCAACGGCGCGCAGAACAACGATCACAAGCACCAGCTGAAGTTCTTCGGCTATTACCAGCTCACGCCGGAATGGCTGGTCTCCGCCAACCTCAGCCTGATCGCCGGCGCGCCCAAGCCCTGCCTGGGCTATTACGGCCCGGACCGCGCCGACCCCGCCGGCTACGGCAACAGCTACCACTTCTGCTTCGGCGAACCCTCGCCGCCCGGCAGCCAGGGGCGCCTGCCGTGGATCCGCCAGCTGGACCTGGGCGTGAGCTACCGGCCCGCGTTCGCGGCCAGCCGGCTGGCCTTCAGCGCCAACGTGTTCAACGCGCTGAACGAGCAGCGCGTGCTCGCGATCTTCCCCAACGGAGAGTCCTCGCCGAACAAGGCCAATCCGCTGTACGGCACGCCGACCTCGCGGCAGCTGCCGCGCTATGTGCGGCTGAGCGTGAGCTACGACTACTGAGGACAGGGAGGGCGGCGCGCGCGCCGCCCTCCTTCGCTCACTCAGTACAGCGGCGTGCCGGCGTTGTACGCGCCGACGAAGGACTGCCAGTCCAGATTCACCTGGTCGGCATAACCGAACGCAAAGGTGGCGATTTCCGATTCCAGCCCGCTCTTGCTGCTCACCGCATTCGTGACCTGCTTGTCGATGCTGTACGGCACGATGCTGCTGTCGTAGTCCTGGTCGGAGATGGCGTGCGCGGAGGCCAGCGCCTGGCCCAGGTAGGTGGCGGCGGTGTTCAGCTTGCCGGCGCTGCTCAGCTTGGTCGGATCGAAGTCTTCCGCGTAGGGCGACTTCTCATGCACGTAGAACGCCATGCCGTTGATGGTCGCGTAGCCGGCCAGCACGTCGGCGTTCAAGGTCTGCGCCTTGGCGGTCATCGCCACGCGGTCGCCTTCGTGGTTGTTGTAATCGGCGGCCGGCAGCTGGCCGTCGTCGACTTCGACTTCGGCGACGGCGCTGGACACCTCCTGCTTCACTTCCAGGATCACATCGTCCGACGCCGACGTGGACGGCCCCTCGACCAGCACGTAATAGCGCAGCCGGCCCAGGCTGCCGATGCCGGAGCCGAGCTTCTGGCGGATGTCCTTTACCTGGTAGTAGCTGGCGGCGTAGCGCTTGGACGAGGCGATGGTGTTGACGTAGCCGCCGATCGCCGCGGCGATGTTGTTGTAAGTGCTGCTGTCGACGGTGGCGAGTGTGCCGGCAATCGTCTGGAACTGGCGCGTGCTTCCGCCCACCTGCGTGTACTTCGCCAGCAGATCGGAACGCGCATCGCCCTTGGACTTGGCGATGGTGTCGTTCACCACGCCCGAGGTATTGCCGTTCTTGAGCTGGAAGCTCAACTCGGCGCTGCTGCCCTTGAAGTCGTCCATCTTGTCGACATAGGCGCCGACCATGGTGTCGATCGCGGTCTTGATGTCGCTGTCGGCCAGGCCATTGGCGCGGCCGGCCAGCACCATGCTGGTGGCGAGGCGGCGCAGGTCCCACACGTACTGGCCGAGATACCCCTCGTCGAAATCGTCCACCGAGAACACCGTGTTGCCACTGCTGTCCTGCCAGGCGCCGAAGTTGCCGATATGCGCGTCGCCGCCGATCCAGGTGTAGCCGGTCTGCATGGTGGTGTAGCTGGACGCCGGCAGGGTCTGCATGTCCTGGTAGAAGATATGCGCGGTACCGCGATAGAAATTGAAGGCGCTGGCCGCCATGGTCGACATCTTGGTGCCGAGCTCCGCGCTGTCGGTAGCGGCGAACGGGTGGTTATAGCCATACACCTGCGACACCACCCAGCTGGTGCGCGTGCTGGCGGCGTGCGCGGCGGTGGCGCACAGCAGGGTGGCAGCGGACAGGACGATCCATGCTCTCTTCATCACGACGTTCCTCCAGGCAAGAAAAAAGGCGCGGCCTTGCAGCCGCGCCTTCGGTCGAACCGGAATTCAAACGGTCACGCGTGACGCCGGTGTGACGTGCGTTCTTGCGTTCAGTTCTTGCTGACCGCCGCCACCGCCGCGGCCACCGTGTCCAGGTTGGAACGGTTCAGCGCCGCCACGCAGATGCGGCCGGTGCCGATCGCATAGATGGCGTACTCGTCGCGCAGGCGATCCACCTGGGCCTTGCTCAGGCCCGAGTACGAGAACATGCCGGCCTGCTGCTGGATAAAGCCGAACTGCGGTGCGCCGTGCGCCGCCAGCTTCTCCACCATGCCGGCACGCATCGCGTGGATGCGCTCGCGCATCTCGCCCAGCTCCTGCTCCCACATCGCACGCAGCTCGGGGCTGTTGAGCACGCCGGCCACCAGGGCGCCGCCGTGGGTGGACGGGCTGGAATAGATCGAGCGGATGGTGCGCTTGACCAGCGACTGCACGCGCAGCGCCTCGTCGCGATCCGCGGCGACGAAGCTGAGCGCACCGGCGCGCTCGCCGTACAGCGAGAACGACTTGGCGTACGAGCTGGTGACCACGAAGGACTCCAGGCCCGAGGCGGCGAACAGGCGCACCGCGGTGGCGTCGGCGTCGATGCCCTGGTCGAAGCCCTGGTAGGCCATGTCGATGAAGGGCAGCAGCTGGCGCTCCTTCACCACCTCGACCACCTGCTGCCACTGTTCGGCGTTGAGGTCCACGCCGGTCGGGTTGTGGCAGCAGGCGTGCAGCAGCACCACGGTGCCGGGTTCGAGCTTGCCGAGGTCCGCCAGCATGCCGGGGAAATCCAGGCCGTGGGTCTGCGGGTCGTAGTAGGTGTACTCGACCACCTCGAAACCGGCGGCGAGGAACACCACGCGATGGTTTTCCCAGCTCGGGTTGCTGATGGCGATCTTGGCCTTCGGCAGGGCCTTCTTCAGCACGTCCGCGCCCACGCGCAGCGCGCCGCTGCCGCCGACGGTCTGCGAAGTGGCCACGCGGCCGGCGGCCAGCAGCGGCGATTCGGCGCCGAACACCAGCTTCTGCGTGCCCTGGGTGTAGGCCGGCAGGCCGTCGATCGGCAGGTAGCCGCGCGGTTTCGCTTCCTGCGCCAGGCGCTGCTCCACTTCGTGCACGGCACGCAGCAGCGGGATCCGTCCCTGTTCGTCGTAGTAGATGCCCACGCCAAGGTTGACCTTGCCCGGGCGCGCATCGGCCAGGTAGGCCTCGGTGAGTCCCAGGATCGGATCGCCCGGAGTCATTTCAACGGATGCAAAGTGCGACACGGCGTTACTCGCAAGTGAGGGGGGGAGGGATCAGGCTTCGGCTGGTTCTTCGGGCGCACCGGCCAGCCACTGGTGCGCGTCCGCGCGGGACGCGCCTTCGCGCGCGCCGAGCGAGGCGAAATCGAACAGGTTGCGGTCGGCCAGCTGCGAGGGAGCGACCGCGCCCAGCGCGCGGAACATGGTCTCGCTGCGGCCGGGGTACTGCTTCTCCCAATCTTCCAGCATGCGCTTGACCACCTTGCGCTGCAGGTTCTCCTGCGAGCCGCACAGGTTGCACGGGATGATCGGGAACTGCTGCAGCTGCGCGTACTCGGCGATGTCGGCTTCCTTGCAGTACGCCAGCGGACGGATCACCACGTGGCGGCCGTCGTCCGAGCGCAGCTTCGGCGGCATCGCCTTGAGGCTGGCCTGGTGAAAAAGATTTAGGAAAAACGTGCCGAGGATGTCGTCGCGATGGTGGCCCAGCGCGATCTTGGTGATGCCGTTGGCCGCGGCCCAGGTGTACAGCGCGCCGCGCCGCAGGCGCGAGCACAGGCTGCACATGGTCTTGCCCTGCGGGATCACGCGGGTCACCGTGCTGTAGGTGTCCTGCTCGATGATGTGGAACGGCACGCCGCGGGCGGTGAGGTAGTCCGGCAGCACGTGCTCGGGAAAGTCCGGCTGCTTCTGGTCGAGGTTCACCGCGATCAGCTCGAAGCGCACCGGCGCCTTCGCCTGCAGCGACAGCAGGATGTCCAGCAGGGTGTAGGAGTCCTTGCCGCCGGACAGGCACACCATCACCTTGTCGCCGTCCTCGATCATGTTGAAGTCGGCGATGGCCTGGCCGACCTGGTGACGCAGGCGCTTGGCCAGCTTGGCGGCCTCGTACTGCTGCTTGCGTGTGGCTTCGGGCTGGGCGGACATGGCGTGGCATCGGCGAGCGAATGGCCGCCCATTGTAGCGGCCCTGCCCCGGCCCCGCCCTGCCTTCCGGCAACTCCACCGGCCCCGGCCCGGCGGAGTACACTCGGGTTTCGTCCTTTCGCCAGCCGCCAGCCGCCGCCCATGCAGGTCCAGGATCCCGCCGAGATTGCCCATCTGCTGGCCGAACTGCGCGTCGAGCACCGCGATCTGGATATCGCCATCGACGCCCTGGCCGCGGCCATGGGCCGCGACGAGCTGCAGCTGACGCGGATGAAGAAGCGGAAATTGCTGCTTAAGGATGCGATCGCTCGCTTGGAAAGCCGGTTGATTCCGGACCTGGATGCTTGATGCTGCGGATCGGGAAAGAGCTTTTAGGTCTTTTCCGATCTTGAGCTCACTGCTCCGCCCGGCCCCTCACCCCAGCCCTCTCCCCGGAGGGGAGAGGGGGTAGCGGTGGGGCTACTTGGAGGGCTGCTGCAGGCCCAGCACGTCCAGGCCCTGCTCGAACACGATATCCACCGGGATCTTCGCCCCGTCCAGCTTCTTCAGGTCGCCGGCCAGCTCGGCATCCACGTTGCCCATGCTGTCGGTGAGCTTCTTGGCGGTGTCGTAGTCGCCATCGCCCTGGATGGTCAGCAGCTTGGCGGACAGCGCGTTCATCGCCGCGGTCATCTTGTCGAAGTCCACGCGGTAGCGGCCCGTCGCCGGGTCGCGGCTGAAGGCGCCCTGCTGCTTGAAGAAGTTGAAGCGCACCATGTTCGCCTTCGCATGCGCGTCGCTGGCGCCGAAGCGCACCGAGCGCAGGATGCCGGCCAGGAAGGTGACGTAGTTGTCCATCAGCCTGGCTTTGTCCAGCTCGCCCTTCTCGGCCAGCTTGCTGACCATGTACAGGCCCAGGATGTCGGCCTTGCCTTCCTCGAAGCTCGAGGCCTGGTCCTTCAGCGCGGCGCGCACCAGGCCCTTGTCGGTCAAGGTGTTCTTGATGCCGAGGCCGTGCGCCACCTCGTGGAACATGGTGTTCTCGAAGAACGCATCGAAGGTGAGATGCGACTGCTGGTCGCCGGCGATCAGTTCCTTGGCGATCGGCAGCATGATCTTGTCGAACTTCGCCTGCATCACGTTTTCCAGCTGCAGGCGGCGCGTGCCCTTCTTCAGCTGCACTTCCTCGTCGTTGGGCAGGTTGATCGCGATGGTCTTGGCGCCGACGTTGGCGTCGCCGGCGTAGTACACGGCGAAGTAGGCGTTGAGGTCGGCGTCGGAGCCGGGCTTTTCGGCCTTGTATTTCGCCTCCACCGGCAGCTCGCGCTGCAGTTCCGGCAGGTATTTGACGAAGCGCGAGAGCTTCTCGCTCCAGGCCTGGTCCTTCACCAGCACATAGCTCTCGTAGCTGGCCTTGTAGCCGAACAGCTGGTCTTCGTAGGTTTCGATCGGGCCGATCACGATGTCGACCGGGTTCTTCTTCATCGCCATCCAGGCGAAGTCGCTCTTGCGGTATTCGTCGCTGAGCAGCGCGTCGGCGCGCAGCTTGAGGTAATGGGCGAAATCCTTGTCGGCGGAAAGCTCCGCCGCCTGGCGCAGCAGGCCGGCGGCTTTTTCGAGATCGGCCTTGTAGGCCTCATGGAACGGCACGGTCATCAGCTTGCCCTGCGCGTCGCGGCGCAGCAGGGTGTAGAGCGAGGCCTTGTCCTTCAGATCCGCCTTCTCGAACTCGTCCTTGCCCATGTCGGCCGGATAGAACTGCACGCCGGCGGGGCGCGGGCCGATGCCGGCGACGAAGGGCTGGTCGTCGTGCAGGCGGTCCCAGGGGCCATAGTTGATCTCGGCGTAGCGGCGGGTGTCCTCGTCCGGAATACGCTGCATCAGCGCTGCCTTGTCGCCCCAGGACTGCTGCCAGTACAGGCTGTTGGTGACGTCGGCCGCCTGCACCAGCAGGGCCAGCATCTGCTTCTGCTGGTCGTCGAAGCCGGAGAGATCCGCGCTCAGCTTCACCGTGGCGTAGTCGCCCATGCGCTGTTTCGCCAGGTCCGCATCGGTGGACGGCGGCGCCGGCTGGGCCGGGGCGGTGGCGGCCGGGGCGGGCTTGGGCTCCGCCGGAGCGGCGGCGTCCTGGTGGGACGAGCTGCAGCCGGCCAGGGCGGCGGCAAGGCTCACGGCGAGCAGGCGGTAACGCATGGGGGCTTCCTCGAGTCCGGGAAACCCCCATGGTACCCGCAGCTCAGGAGGAGATCGCCAGCCGCTCCGAGCGGTACAGCTGCATCGTCACCAGCAACAGCAGCAGCGCCGCGGCCAGGGTGCCCAGCACGCAGGTGGCCAGCTGCTGCATGTCGACCGCGTCGCCGCGCAGCAGGCGCATCACGCCCAGGTGCTGGCCCAGCACCGGCACCGCGTACATCCAGCTTTGCGGCTTGATCGGCATGAAGGTCAGCAGCAGGCTCGGCAGCGCCGGCACGAACATCAGCAGCGACACGTAGGTCTGCGCCTCGCGGTAGCTCTTGGCGAACGCCGCGACGAGCGACTGCAGCACCGCCAGCAGCAACAGCAGCGGCAGCATCAGCAGGAACACGTGCGAGCCGAAATGCACGCCCAGGTCCAACTCCATGCCCAGCTTCTCGGTCGGCACCAGCCGGCCGACCAGGGCGAACGCCACCAGGCTGATCACCAGGCTCACGCCGGAGAACGCGCAGATCGCCGCCAGCTTGCCGGTGAGGATCTTCCAGCGCGCCACCGGATTGGCGAACAGCGGCTCCAGCGACTGCCGCTCGCGCTCGCCCGCGGTGAGGTCGATCGCCAGGTACATGCCGCCCATGAACATGGTGATGATGAAGAAGTACGGCAGCATGCCGAACATCAGCACGCCGCGCGCCTGCGCCGTGGCCTGGTCGCGCCTGGCCACGGCGATCGGCCAGGCGGTGCCGGGCGACAGGCCGCGCGCCACCAGGCGCATCGCGCCCTGCTGGCGCGCATAGCCTTCCACCAGCTTGCTGACGCGCTCCACCGGCGTATTGGTGTCGCTGCGCGAGGAGTCGAACAGCACCTCCACCTGCACCGGCTCGCCCTTGCGCCACGCCGCGGGGTAATCCGGGCTGATGCGCACCACCACGTCGGCATCCTGCTTGCGCACCGCCTGCTCGGGATTGCCGATGCCCGGCTGCGGCACCACGCCGCCGGCCTTCAGCGCACCGACCAGGTTGGGCGCGTACTCGGCGCCGATCACCGGCACCTTCAGCGGCTGCTCGGCTTTCTCCAGCTCGCGGTTGAGCGAGGCCTTCACCAGCATCACGAAGATCAGCGGCCCCAGCAGCGGACCGGTCAGCAGCGCGCTGATCAGGGTGCGGCGGTCGCGCAGGTTCTCGCGCACTTCTTTCAGGAACACGGTAA
The DNA here is from genome assembly GCF_049532885.1 of Dyella marensis. NCBI lineage: Bacteria > Pseudomonadati > Pseudomonadota > Gammaproteobacteria > Lysobacterales > Rhodanobacteraceae > Dyella > Dyella marensis. Next base: position 193,196 of record NZ_CP064029.1, on the reverse strand, counting down.
GGAAGGCGTTGGCGCGTCGCGCCTTGTAGGCAACGGTGTTCATGCGGCGAGGCCCTCCTCGCTGCCGATGATCTTCACGAAGGCATCCTCCAGGTTCGCCGCGCCGGTCTGCTCGCGCAGCGCCTGCGGGGATTCGTCGGCCACCACGCGGCCGTGCGCGATCACCACGATGCGATCGCACAGCGCGGCCACCTCCTGCATGATGTGGCTGGAAAACAGCACGCAGCGGCCTTCCGCCTTCAGTTTCTGCATGAACTGGCGCAGCGCGCGGGTGGCCATCACGTCCAGGCCGTTGGTCGGCTCGTCCAGGATCACGTTGCGCGGGTCGTGGATCAGCGCGCGGGCGATCGCGGTCTTCACGCGCTGGCCCTGCGAGAAGCCCTCGGTGCGCCGGTCGGCGATCTCTTCCATCTCCAGCGCCTTGATCAGCGCCTCGCGGCGCGTGGCCAGTTCGTCCTCGGGCAGGCCTTGCAGGCGCGCGAAATAATCGATGTTCTCGCGCACGCTCAGGCGCTTGTACAGGCCGCGCGCGTCGGGCAGCACGCCGAGCTGGCGGCGCACCGCCAGCGGATCGGCGGCGGCGTCGATGCCGTCGACCAGGATCTGGCCGCGGTCCGGCTTCATCAGCGTGTACAGCATGCGCAGGGTGGTGGTCTTGCCGGCGCCGTTGGGGCCGAGCAGGCCGGTGATCTCGCCGTCGCGCGCGGTGAAGCCCACGCCGTCGACGGCTTTGACCGTGCCGAATGCCTTGTGCAGGTCTTTCACCTCGATCATGGCGCGGCTCCGTTGAAATCGATGAATTGCGGGGTGGCTTGCAGGCGCTCCAGGCACTTCGCGTCGAGCTTGGCCGGCGCCAGGTCTTCCACGAAATGCTTGAGCAGGTCCGGCGCGCAGCCGGCCGTCACCACGTTGTGGCCCTGTCCCTTGAGCACGAAGTGGCGGCCGTTGGCGAAGCCCTTCAGCACGGTGTCGCCATAGGCCGGCGGCGTCACCGGGTCGTACTCGCCGGAGAACAGCAGGGCGGGCTTGTCGCTCTTCACCGGCTGGTGGAAGTCGGCCGGGCGCGTGCCCTTGGGCCACACCGAACACACCGCCTGCAAGGTGTCGAGCACGCGGGTGCCGAGCATGGAGTGCGCGTCCTGCGGGCGCGGCGTGAACAGGTCGGCGTCTTCGCTGCAGATCACCGAGGACTGCATGCCGCCGTTCATGGTGTCCGACAGATCGCCCGACAGCAGCTTGGCCTGGCCCAGCAGCGGGCCGACATCGCCATGCGCGGCCGCGTCGATCGACACCGGCAGCAGCGCGGCGGTGATCGGGGAGTAAGCGAACATGCGCACCACGCTGGCCAGCGAGTACTCGCTCAGCACGCGCTGCACGCTCTGATAGTTCTGCGGATCGCGGAAGCTGACCTGGTGCGGATTGGCGCGCAGCGCATCGCGCAGCTGGTACAGCGTCTGGTAGGGGTCGCCGAAGCGCTCGTGGCAGGCCTTGTCTGCCGTGCAGCGCGCGAACTGCGCCTTGAGCGCGCTTTCCAGGTTCTGCGCGAAGTCTTCGCCCAGCACCAGTTCGTTCGGCACCACGCCGTCCAGCACCACCGCGCGCACCGCCTCCGGATGGCGCATCAGGTACTGCTGGGCCATGCGCGTGCCGTAGGAAACGCCGACCAGGTCGAAGCTCGGCGAACCCAGCGCGCGGCGCAGGTCGTCCAGATCCTGCGTGGCCACCGTGGTGGTGTAGTAGCGCGGATCGGCCTTGCCTTCGAGCTGCTTGAGGCAGGCCGCGGTTTCGGCGCGCAGCCTGGCGGGGTCGAAGGCGAGTTCTTCGTCGCTGCCCGGTTTCGCTTCGGCCGGCTTGCAGGTCAGCGGGTTGGAGCCGCCGGTGCCGCGCTGGTCCAGCAGCAGCACGTGGCGGTGCGCCAGCAGCGGCTGCAGCGCGGGCGCCACGCCGGGCCAGGTTTCGGTGGCCGCCTGGCCGGGGCCGCCGGCCAGCAGCACCACCATGTCGTCGGTGGCGACCTGGGCGCTGCTGCGGATCACGCCGAACTTCAGCTTGATCTTGCGGCTGTGCGGGTCGTCGCGGTTCTCCGGCACCTCGAACGGCGCGCACCAGGCGGCGGTGGTCATGCCGCTGTTGGGCTGGCCCAGCTCGCACGGCGTCAGCGTGAGCGAACCGAGCCGCCAGGTTTCCGGCCGGGCCGGCGCGACGGATGCCGCGGCGGCCGGCGTGCCGTCGTCCGCCGCGGCCGCGTCGTTGCCGCCGCCGCGCGCATGGAACTGGTTCCAGGCCAGCGCGCCCAACCCCAGCGCGACGGCGGCGATGCGCACCATGGTGCGTCCCTTGATGGCCATTGCTTGTGTTCCCCTCGCTCATGCGGCCGTGCGGCCGCTGTCATCCCCAATGCGTCAGTGCCCCGCCTCGCCGTCCGGCTGGAAGATCGCTTCGATCGGCTGCTCGAACAGCCGCGCGATCTTGAAAGCCAGCGGCAGGCTGGGGTCGTACTTGCCGGTTTCGACCGCGTTGACGGTCTGCCGCGACACGTCCAGCCGCGCGGCCAGGTCGGCCTGCGACCAGCCGCGCCCGGCGCGCAGTTCGCGTACCCGGTTCTCCATCGCGTCAGTCGCGGTAGCGGCGCTTGGCCCAGGCCAGGGTCGGGCCGTAGACCAGCATCAGCGCCGGAAACACCAGCAGCAGCACGGTGCCGTCCAGGCTGACCACCTTGGCCGCGGCCAGAAAGCCGACGGCCACGCTGAGCACCGCCACCACCCCCGCGGCCAGCGCCAGCGCCTGCAGGTGCAGGCGCTGCATGAATTCGTCGCTGGCGGTGACGTAGCGGAACAGCGAGACCGCCATCGCCGCCACCGGCAACGCCGGCGCCAGCGCGATCAGCGCCTTCAGCCAGGCCGTGCCGGTGGTCTTATGCAGCGGCCACACGAACAGCATCAGGGCGAAGTACACCGCCATGGCCGGCACGAACTCGGCGAGGTAGCGGCGGTCCTCGCGGCGCATTTCGCCGTCCGCTTCCGAACAGGCGGTGGCGCGCGACACGTAGGCGAGCAGCCAGGTCAACGCGACCAGCAGCACCAGGGTCAGCACGCGCGAGCCGGTGCCATGCAGGCGGGCCATCAGCCCGACGACCGCGAAATACCCCGCCATGATCAGCCCCAGCAGCAGGCGCCGGGCCCACGCCGGCCAAGCCGCCATGCGCCTGGTCAGACTTTCCATCGCCCCCTCCATACGCCTCGCTCCCCCGTCGATCAGGACGCCTGCCGTGTCAAGCAAGCTTGACAGCATGCTAGGCAGGGCCCAGCGCGATGTCAAGCACGCTTGACAGGAGCACTGTAAACCTGGGCGTTTGTACGATTTTTTGCGTACAGGCAAGGACTTGGCCCACGGAGGTCACTTTTTGACCCTCCATGTCCTCGACAAATTTTTGACGTTGCTTAATCGTTGGTAGGAAAATTCTGAGAGATTGTTCTCAGATTTAAGTGTCAACTAGATCACGTTTTTTGGCATGGCTTCTGCATAGGCCCATCGCCAACGAGGGAAGCGCCGGCAGCGCCCTCCCCTCGGAGAAAGACGCAGGGGGACGAGAGACCAAGCCCGCGTCCGGAGCGCAACCACTGCCGTACCCAACCAAAAACCCGTTAAGGACAAAGGCATACCATGAAGAACGTTCTCGCCACCGCCCTGATCGCCGCCCTGGGCTTTGCCGCCCTGGCCCCGAACCAGGCTTCGGCCGCCGACGGCACCATCAACATCACCGGCTCCGTCAACGCCTCCACCTGCAAGATCAACGGCGCCAACAGCCCGGCCACGGTCAACGTGACCCTGCCGACCGTGTCGACCACCTCGCTGAGCGCCGCCGGCACGACCGCTGGCCGCACCGCCTTCGCGCTGGCCCTGAGCAACTGCGGCTCGCTGACCAAGGCCCAGACCTTCTTCGAGCCGGGCCCGACCATCATGGCCGACGGCAACCTGAAGAACGGCGGCAGCGCCACCGGCGTCGAAGTGCAGCTGCTCAACAGCGACTTCAGCGCGATCAACCTGGCCGGCACGGCCTCGACCCAGAACTCGCAGCAGGTCGCCCTGACCAGCGGCGCCGGCAACCTGAACTACTACGCGCAGTACTTCGCGACCGCCGCCGCCGGCGCCGGCAACGTGACCACCTCCGTGCAGTTCACGATGCTTTACCAGTAAGTCCCGCCCGGCTAGGCGGTCAGTTGTAGAGGCAAGTCCGCGCCGGAACCCATGTGGCTCGACCCCATGCGGTTCCGGCGCCCACTCCGCCGCCACCGGCGGAGCATCTCAAGTTCGCAGCGAGGGAAATCCATGAGGAAGTTTGTCTGCGCCCTGGGCGCGGGCCTGCTGGCCCTGTGTCTCGGCGCTCCGGCCGCGCACGCCAATGTATTGATCGGCGGCACCCGCGTGGTCTTCCCCGCGAAGGATGGCGAAGTGACCGTGCGCCTGACCAACGACAACGACCACCCCGTGCTGGTCGAGTCGTGGATCGACCGCGGCGATGTGCATAGCACCCCCGAATCCGTCGATGTGCCCTTTCTGATCACGCCTCCGCTGTTCCGCATGGAGCAGAAGAAGGAGCAGAGCCTGCGCATCGTCTACACGCACGAGCAGCTGCCGGCCGACCGCGAGTCGCTGTTCTGGCTCAACGTGCTGGAAGTGCCGCCCAAGCCCACCGGCCCGCAGGCCGAGGGCCAGAACCTGCTGCAGCTGGCGCTGCGTTCGCGCCTGAAGCTGTTCTACCGCCCGGCCGGCCTGCAGGGCGATCCGCTGAAGGCGCCGTCGCAGCTGACCTGGAAGGTCGACGCCGACGGCAAGGCGCTGGTGGCGCACAACCCCACGCCGTTCCACGTCACCATTTCCGAGCTCAGCGTGAGCGTCGGCGGCAAGGCCGTCGCCGCGGAGCTGGGCATGGTCGCGCCGCTGTCGGACCTGCGCCTGCCGCTGCACGACGGCGCGCCGAAGCCTGCCGCCGGCAGCGTGGTGAAGTTCACCGCGATCAACGATTTCGGCGCCGCCGACAGCTACACGGGCGCCATCGCCCCGTGAGCTTCCTGCGCGCCAGCCACGGCAGCGACCGCAACGGCGGCCACTGTGGCCGGCGTGCGCTGCTGTGCCTGGCGATCGCCGGCGCGCTGGGCGGCTGGAGCCTGGGCGCGCTCGCCGCGGCGCCGGCGGCGGCGAACGGCGCGGCCGCTTCCGGCGCCGACGCCTCCGCGCCGGTGGAAGCGAGCTTCGACCGCAATCTGCTGTCGGGCGCCGGCCGCAACACCGGCGACCTCTCCCGCTTCGAGCGCGGCACCATCGTGGTGCCCGGCGTCTACCGCACCGACATCTTCCTCAACGGCGCCTGGGTGGCGCGCGGCGACGTGCGTTTCGCTTCGCCCAAGCCCGATGCCAACGCCATCCCGTGCCTGTCGAAGGAACTGTTCGACCGCCTCGGCCTGCCGCTGCAGAAGCTGTCCGCCGAACAGCAGGCGAAGCTCAACGACGCGCAGGGCTGCCTGGACATCGGCAGCCTGATCGACGCGGCCAGCATGAACTTCGACCAGCCGAACCTGCGCCTGGACGTGAGCGTGCCGCAGGCCTGGCTGGGCACCCGCGCGCGCGGCTACGTGAGTCCGGAAAACTGGGACCGCGGCGTCGACGCGGCGCTGCTCAACTACAGCTTCAACAGCTACCGCACGCGCAACGGCGGCGTCAGCCAGACGTCGTCCTTCCTCGGCCTCAACACCGGCATCAACCTCGGCGGCTGGCAGCTGCGCCACGATTCGACGCTGCTGATGCAGTCCGGCGCCGCCGGCGCACCGTCGCGCCGCCACTGGGAAAACATCGACACCTATCTGCGCCGCGACCTGCCGTCGCTGCGCGCGCAGATGACCATCGGCGATTCGTATACCGGCGGCGAGCTGTTCGACAGCGTCAGCATCCGCGGCGTGCAGATCGCCACCGACGACCGCATGCTGCCGGATTCGTTGCGCGGCTACGCGCCGACCGTGCGCGGCGTGGCCGAGTCCAACGCCAAGGTGACGGTGCGCCAGAACGGCATCGTGCTGTACGAAACCACGGTGTCGCCGGGTCCGTTCGTGATCTCGGATCTTTACTCCACCGGCTACGGCGGCGACCTCAATGTCACCGTCACCGAAGCCGACGGCCGCATCCGCAACTTCACCGTGCCCTACGCCTCGGTGCCGCAGCTGCTGCGCCCGGGCGTCACGCGCTTCTCGGTGGTGGCCGGCGAGCTGCACGACACCTCGATCCACGCCAAGCCGGCGATCGCGCAGGCCACCGTGCAGCACGGCTTCAGCAACCTGCTCACCGGCTACGCCGGCATCGTCGGCACCTCCGGCTACGGCGCGGTGCAGGTGGGCGGCGCGTTCAACACGCACTACGGCGCGATCGCGCTGGACGTCACCGCGGCGCGCACCGAGATCCCCGGCCAGTCCAGCCAGGACGGCCAGAGCGTGCGGCTGAGCTACAGCAAGATCATCCCGGAGAGCAACACGTCCTTCAGCGTGGCCACCTACCGCTATTCCACCAGCGGCTACCTGGGCCTGCGCGACGCGCTGCTGACCCGCGACATCGCGCGCGGCTACCGCTACGTCGACCCCACCACGCTCACCACCATCAACGGCGTGAGCACGCCCGACCTGCTCACGCCGGAGCAGCGCCAGGCGCTGCAGGGCGCGTCCAACAGCTTCACCAGCTTCACCCGCCAGCTCGACCGCCAGCGCAGCCGCTTCGACATCAACGTCAACCAGCGCCTGGGCCAGAGCGGCGGCACCGTCTACGTCACCGGCTCCGCGGTGGACTACTGGAGCCGCAGCGGCACCGACGTGCAGTTCCAGGTGGGCTACAACAACGCGTTCCGCCGCCTGAGCTACAACCTGTCGGCCACGCGCGTGCGCGACGTCAACGGCCGCTTCAGCAACCAGTTCTTCGCCAGCATCTCGCTGCCGCTGGGCGACAGCGTGCACGCGCCGACCTTCGGCGCCACCGTGAGCCACGACAGCAGCGGCCATTCGCTGGCCCAGGGCACCTTGAGCGGCACCGCCGGCGTCGACAACGAATACAGCTACGGCGCCACCGCCACGCACGACAACGGCGGCAACGGTACGGATTCCAGCAATGCCGGCACTGTGTACGGCGGCTACCGCAGCCCGTTCGCGCAGTTCAACGCCAGCTACGGCAAGGGCAGCGGCTACTCGCAGGCCTCGGTCACCGTGGCCGGTTCCGTGGTGGCGCATCCGGGCGGCGTGACCTTCGGCCAGCCGATGGGCGACACCGTGGCGATCGTCTCCGCGCCGGACGCCAAGGGCGCGCGCGTGCTCAACGCCGCCGGCGTGCGCATCAATGGCGCCGGCTATGCGCTGGTGCCCTACCTCACGCCGTACAACCGCAACACCGTGCAGATCGACCCGAAGGGCCTGCCGCTGTCGGTGCAGATGGAAAGCACCAGCGCCGAAACGGCGCCGCATGCCGGCGCCGTGGTGATGCTGCGCTACAAGACCGAAAGCGGCCGCTCGATGATCGTGCGCGTGAAGCAGGCCGACGGCCGCGTGGTGCCGTTCGGTGCCGAAGTGGTGGACGAGAACGGCAAGAACGTGGGCGTGGTCGGCCAGGCCGGGCGTATCCTGGCCCGCGTCGCGGGCGACCGCGGCGTGCTGAGCGTGCAGTGGCAGGATGCCGACGAGAACGCGCTGCGCTGCCAGTTCCCCTATCAATTGCCCGCTGCGGCCAAGGGCGCGGCGGACAGCTACCAGAAGTTCGACGCCACCTGTACCGCGGCGGTGTCGGGCAGCGGGAGCCACCCGTGATGCGCATGTTCCATTTCTCGCGACGCATCGGCGGCCTGTTGCTGCTGGCGCTGCTGCTGTGCCTGCTGCCGCTGGGCGCCAGCGCGGCGGTGAACTGCACGATCACCAACAATACGCTGAGCATCGGCAACGTCAGCGTGTCGCCCAGCGCGCCGGTGGGCACGGTGCTGGCTACTTCAGGCACCGCGCCGATCACCATCAGCTGCACCGGCATGCCGTACGACAACACGGCGCAGGGCAAGGTGGTGACGATGCAAGCGGGCAACCTGGCGCCGCGCGATCCCAGCGATCCGCCCAGCGGCGGCGGCATCGCCTTCGACACCAATGTGCAGGGCGTGGCCCTGGTGGTCACCGCGACGCCGGTGCAAGCCTCGGACAGCGCCTGCCTGCGCTGCGGCCCGGGCAGCACGGCGGGCTTCGAAGCGGTGACGGTCAACTACCCCACCACCAGCGCTACCTCCACCTTCACCGCCAAGCTGGTCAAGACCGGCCCGATCACACCCGGTGCACTGGGTTCGATCCAGCTCATGCAGTTCTGGTGGTACATCTACGGCAAGACCGCCAGCGTCGGCCCGCTGTCCAGCCTCACCTTCAGCGGCGGCAATGTCAGCGTGATCGCCTGCTCGGTGAATACCGATTCGCAGACGCTCAACGTGGCCCTGCCGCCGGTGAGCACCAGTGCGCTGACGGCCGTCGGCGCCACCGCCGCGACCACGGCGTTCAAGATCAACCTCAGCTGCCAGTCGGGTTCGAACGTGTCCATCACGCTGGCCACGTCCACGCCGGGCACCGGCGCCGGCGTGATCGCGCCGGCCACCGGCACCGGCAAGGCGGCGAACGTGGGCGTGCGCCTGCTCGACGGCAGCCGCAATCCGGTGACCTTCAACACAGCGAAGTCGCTGGGCGCCACGCCCAATGGCACGCTGAGCATTCCGTACTACGCGCAGTACTACCTGACCGCCACGCCGGCCGGCAGCGGCCAGGTGACGGCGACGGCTACTTACACGCTGACCTACCAATAGCGCCGTGAGCGCCAGTCAGCACGGCCAGCCTCGGCTGGCCGCCATCCGCCGCCGCTGCCGGGGAAGGCACGGCGGCATGCAGGGGGAAACAACGTGATGCGCCGGATTCTGCTGCTGCTCGCGGCAACCATGCTCTTGCTGCCGCTGGGCGCGCAGGCCAGCTGCAGTTTCACCAGCGGCAATACCGCCAACGTCAACATCTCGTTCGGCAGCACCACGATCACGATCGACCCGAACCTGCCAGTGGGCGCGACGCTGGCCAGTTCCGGCCAGTTCTCGCCGACGCCGATCTCGCAGATCTCCTGCAACAGCACCACCACCATCGGCGTGGTCAACGTGGCCGGCAGCCAGCCTGCCTCGGGCGCCACCATCTTTCCCACCGGCGTGGCCGGCATCGGCTATCGCGTGACGCATCCGGATACTTCCAGCTATCTGCGCGCCTATCCCGGCGATTCGATCGCCAGCGGCAGCTACCAGATGTCGGTGACCTCCGGCCTGGAGTTCGTCAAGACCGGCACCATCGCCAACGGCGCCACGGTGGGCAGCGGCACGATGGGCTACTGGCGCTACGACAACAACCGGCGCATCGAGAACTTCAACCTCAGCACCACGCTCACCTTCGTCTATCCCTCGTGCTCGGTGAATACCAGCACGATCAACATCGTGCTGCCCACGGTGTCCAATACCGCCTTCAATGGCGTGGGTACGGTGGCGGGCGCGACGGTGGTGCCGATCGCCCTGCAGTGCGCGGCGGGCAGCCAGATGTACATCCAGTTCGATACGGCCAACGCCGCCAGCGGCGCCACCGGCGTGATCGCACCGGCCACCGGCACGGGGCGCGCGCAGAACGTCGGCGTGCAGCTGATCGACAAGACCTTCGTGCCGGTCAGCTTCGGCACGCCCGCGCTGGTCGGCACCACCCCGAACGGGCCCCTGACCCTTACCTACTACGCACGCTACTACCAGACCGCCACGCCAGTCGCGGCCGGCTCGGTGAGCGCGACGGCGACGTTTACCCTTTCGTACCAGTGAGGCTTCAGTCGTAGGTCTGCGTGACCAGTTTCGGCTGCGCGCTCAAGTATTGGCCGAAGTAGACGATTAAGGGGTCTGAGGCGAGCGGCGTACCGACGGTGTCGCTCACCGACAGCGCATACGACTGCGCGAGCTGGCCTGGCGTGGGATGAGCCCCCTCCGAACAGCGATAGCGATGCGCCGCATTCGCGCCTTGCGCATCGCCGATGCGCTGGGAGCTCGCCGAACAGGTCGGTTCGACGATCCTTCCCGAGAAGACGATCGTCCCGCCATCGGCCATCGCCGCCGCCGGCGCGAAGGCCATCGCGACCAGGCCAGCCACCAGCGTCTTGCGTATCCAGATCCGCATCCCGACCTCCCTGCGCCCCTCAATCGGATGAGCGCTTTTCCGGTCTGTCGGCTGCCCGGGACCGGGCTTTAATCCGAAAACTGTTGCGAATTCGGATTTGTGATGAGCGTCACAATGCGTGGGCGTATGTCGAACGGTCTATGGCCGAAAGCTCGATGTAAATCAAAGCTTTGTGATTAATTTGTTTGGGCCGGATGCAGAGTTGCCGCTAGCCTGCGGCAGGCGCAGGGGATTTTTGGGGCGGGTATTCGAGCCCGCCCGATCGGGTACCAGGAAGGTGTCGGCCCGCCAGCCGGAAACTTCAGCGCGAGGAGACGTATTTCTCGCGGCGGATCTGCGGCACCGGCAGGCCGTATTCCTTCAGCGCATTGAAGGCGCCGTCGACCATGTTCGGATTGCCGCACAGATAGGCGATATCGCGGTCGGCGCTGGGCGAGAGCTCCGCCAGCACGCCCTGCACGTGGCCGCTGCGGTCGTTCGGACGCGGCACGGCGCGGGCCTGGCGGCTCAGGCAGGCGTGGAAGGAGAAACCCGGGTTCTCGCGCTCGAAGGCTTCGAATTCGGCGCCGTACAGCAGCTCGGTCTCGTTGCGCGCGCCGTACAGCAGAGCCACTTCGCGCCCGCCCTGGGCCAGCAGCTCGCGCAGCAGCGGCAGCATGGCGCGGTACGGGGTGACGCCGGTGCCGGTGGCCAGCAGCAGATAGCGCGGATGCGCGTCGCCCGGCTGCAGGCAGAAGCGGCCATAGGGGCCGCTGGCTTCGACGGTCTGGCCCGCTTCCAGGCTGCCCAGCAGCTTGGTGGCGGCGCCGCCTTCGACGTAGCTCACGGCGATTTCGATGCGCTGCGCCGGCGAGCGGCCGTCGCCGACGGTGGCCACGGAATAGCTGCGCTTGGTCGGCGTGCCGTCGTCGTACTGGAAGTGCACCTGCAGGAACTGCCCGGGCACAAACGCGAGCACCTGCCCGTCGGCGCGCTCGAACACCAGGTGGCGCACGGTGGGAGCCAGCATGTAGCTGTCGACGAGGCGGAGGGTGAAATGATCGGCCATGGGAATCCGGAAACAGTGAGTGCGCCCCGCGGAACCGGCCGGCGGGAACCAGCCCGCTATAATAGGAGGCTGGCCCCTTCGGTGCAGCCCATGCCCACCCCGCCATCCTCATCCGCCCCCGCCCTCGTCGTCGACAACCTGCGCAAGACCTACGCCAACGGGGTGGAAGCCCTCAAGGGCGTCAGCCTGACCGTGGAACCCGGCGACTTCTTTGCCCTGCTCGGCCCCAACGGCGCCGGCAAGTCCACCCTGATCGGCATCCTGTCCTCCCTGGTCAACGCCAGCGGCGGCGACGCGCGCGTGTTCGGCGTGTCGGTCAACCAGCAGCGCGGCAAGGCCATGCAGCTGATCGGCCTGGTGCCGCAGGAAATCAACTTCAATGTGTTCGAGAAGCCGTTCGACATCTGCGTGAACGAGGCCGGTTTCTACGGCATCCCGCGGCGCATCGCCACCGAGCGCGCCGAGAAGTACCTGCGCGAGCTGCGCCTGTGGGACAAGAACCAGGAGCAGGCGCGCACGCTCTCCGGCGGCATGAAGCGCCGCCTGATGATCGCCCGCGCCATGATGAACGAGCCCAAGCTCTTGATCCTCGACGAGCCCACCGCGGGCGTCGACATCGAGATCCGCCGCTCGATGTGGCAGTTCGTCAGCGGCATCAACGCGGCCGGCACCACAGTGATCCTCACCACGCATTACCTTGAGGAAGCCGAGCAGCTGTGCCGCAACATCGCCATCATCGACCGCGGCACCATCGTGGAGAACACCACCATGAAGCGCCTGCTGTCGACGCTGGACTCGGAAACCTTCGTGCTCGACGTGTCCGGCGTGCCGGGCGAACTGCCCGCCCTGCCCGGCGTCAACCTGCGCTGCCTGGACGACCACACGCTGGAAGCGGAAATGTCCCGCGCCCACGACCTCAACTCCATGTTCACCGCGCTGTCCTCGCACGGCGTCACCGTCACCTCGATGCGCAACAAGACCAACCGCCTGGAAGAACTGTTCGTGCGCCTGGTGGAACAGGGCCGCAACGCCAAGTCCGCGCAGGAGCAGGCCGCATGAATGCCACCGGCAACCTCGTCGCGCTGGGCACCATCGTCCGCCGCGAAATCGTGCGCATCCTGCGCATCTGGACGCAGACGCTGATCCCGCCGGCCATCACGATGACGCTTTACTTCGTCATCTTCGGCAAGCTGATCGGCAGCCGCATCGGCACCATCGAAGGCGGCTTCAGCTACATGCAGTACATCGTGCCGGGCCTGGTGATGATGAGCATCATCACCAACAGCTACGGCAACATCTCCAGCTCGTTCTTCGGCGCCAAGTTCAGCCGCGCGGTGGAGGAGATGCTGGTGTCGCCGATGCCGAACTGGGTGATCCTGCTGGGCTACGTCACCGGCGCGGTCACGCGCGGCATGATCGTCGGCGCGCTGGTGCTGGTAATCGCGCTGTTCTTCACCCACCTGCAGGTGGTGCACCCGCTGATCACCTTCGTCTCGGTGCTGCTGGGCGCGACCATCTTCTCGCTGGCCGGCTTCGTCAATGCGGTATACGCGAAGAAATTCGACGACATCGCCCTGGTGCCGACCTTCGTGCTCACCCCGCTCACGTATCTGGGCGGCGTGTTCTATTCGGTCAACATGCTGGCCGAGCCGTGGCAGAGCATCTCGCGCGTCAACCCCATCCTGTACATGGTCAACGCCTTCCGCTTCGGCGTGCTGGGCGTGAGCGACGTGAACATCGGCGTGGCCTTCGTGGTGATGCTTCTGTTCGTCGGCGGGCTGGCCGCGGTGGCGCTGCACCTGCTCAAGCGCGGCGTGGGCCTGCGTTCGTAACCGGCATGCGCGTCAACAAGTACATCAGCGAGGCCGGCCTCTGCTCGCGCCGCGAGGCGGACGAGCTGCTGCTGGCCGGACGCGTCACCATCAACGGCGAAGTCGTCAGCACCGGCGCCAAGGCGCTGGAAGGCGACGAGGTGCGCGTGGACGGCGAGATCGTCAAGGCGCGCATCCTGGCGGCGACGCCGGCGGCGAAGCGCGCGGTGTACATCGCGCTGAACAAGCCGGTGGGCATCACCTGCACCACCGACCAGAGCGTGTCCGGCAATATCGTCGACTTCGTCGACCACCCGCAGCGCGTGTTTCCGATCGGCCGCCTGGACAAGGACTCGGAAGGCCTGATCCTGCTCACCAGCAACGGCGACATCGTCAACGAGATCCTGCGTTCGGAAAACAACCACGAGAAGGAATACCTGGTGGCGGTGAACAAGCCCGTCACCGATGCCTTCCTCGCCGGCATGGCCAAGGGCGTGCGCATCCACGGCCAGCTGACCAAGCCGTGCCGCACGCGCAAGATCGCCAAGTTCGGCTTCGCCATCGTGCTGACCCAGGGCCTGAACCGGCAGATCCGCCTGATGGCCGCCGAGTTCGGCTACCGGGTCACGCAGCTGCGCCGCGTGCGCATCGTCAACGTGAAGCTGGGGCATCTGAAGCCGGGCCAGTGGCGCAACCTCACCGAGGCGGAACTCAAAGGGCTGCTGCCCAACCGCACGCAGTGGTGAGGTCTCATCCCTGCACACTGCTTTCTTGAACCGGGCCGCTTGACGCGGCCGGATTCCGCGGCTATATATTTAGCAACTTCGTTAATTGCTTAAGAGCTGATGGCCGTCGACCTGTTCTTCGAAGCCCTGGCCTCCCGCCCCCGGCGCGAAATCCTGGCCTATCTGTCGGCCCAGGAGCTGACCGCGGGCGAGATCGCCAGCCGTTTCTCGATGAGCGCGCCGGCCATTTCGCGCCACCTGTCCGTGCTGGAAGGCGCGGGGCTGGTGAGCAGCGAGCGGCGCGGCCAGTACGTGGTGTACCGGCTCAACAAGGACAACCTGGTCAATACGCTGACGGGGTTCGCCTTCGAAATCTGTCCCAAGGCCGGACCGTTGAAGCGCGAGTCGCGCCGGCTCGCACGCAAGGAAAGCTGACGCGGCGAAAGCGCCAGCCCAGGGGAATCCAATCGAGCGGTTCGTACCGGTGGTGCCAGCGGCGCCGCCACGGAGAAGTGCGTCATGGCGATACAGACACGCAGCACCGGCAGTTTTCCCACGGCGACGATCGCCTCGCCGCATGGCGGGCTGCCGGTGGAGGTCAGCTTGATCGCGCAGCTCGGGCATGGCGTGGGCGACCAGATGCATGCCGGCGCCTCGGCGCTGCAGCGGGCGCATCCGGCCTTTGTCGACGAGCTGGACGAGCCCTCGACCAAGCTGGGCGGCACCGATTTCGCCAAGGGCGATGCCACCGCGCTGTACACCTTCGCGGTGGGCACGAAGGGACATCCGTTCCATCGCCATGCGGGGCACCGCGTGTTTACGGCCGTCTCCGGCAGCGGCGGCGCGCAGTTGCGCTTCTCCACGGCGACCAGCGCCGAACTGGCCGACGATCCCGCGCACTTCGCGCGCACCCTGCACCACATCGATATTCCGCCGGACTGCATGTTCACCGTGCGCTTCAACGGCACGACCTGGCACCAGTTCGCGCCGCTGGACCCCGCGCACCCCGCGCTGTTCGCCATCTCCTGCCACACCAACGAACTGGGCGGCGAGCTGAGCGAAGCCGTGCGCCAGCAGGTGCTTGCGGGCACCGCCTCGATTCCCTCGCTCACCGAGACCCTGCCCGGCGCGGTGCTGCACTGGCTGGCCGCCAACCCGCCGGCATCCGAAGACATTCCCACCATCGCACTCGCGCTGGAAGCGGCGCCGGGTTCGCTGCAGAGCCGGCTGTGCCGTGTCGCGCGCGGCATGCTCGGCCGCCTGCGCGGCCTGTGCGCCACCTGCCGCAAGGCCGGCGGCTTTTTGTGGGAATCGCAGGGGCGCCTGCCGGTGCAGGCCATCGAGCCGCCGAAGGACTCACTGCTGCGCGGACAGCTCGAACACAGCCACCAGCACGAGGACATGGTGCGCATCCGCCTGCGCGATCCGGCGCTGGCACGCGCCGGCGCGCCGCGCCTGCTGGCCGGGCTGCTGGACGGCTTCCTGCGCAATCCGCCCTCGAGCGTGTCGCGCATGATGGCGGTGCGCAACACGCTGGTGCGTCCGCTCGGCCTGCGCACTTCGCCGCTGGGCTGCCCGGTGTCCTCGCTGCTCTCGCGCCAGGCGGGCGAGACCTTCGACGGCCGCTTCCCGGTGCTCGCGCAAGCCGTGGATGCGCGGCATGCGCAGGTCATCCTGGGCGCCGACGACAAGCACCTGCGCTTCCGCTCCTGCGTGGCGGTACGCATCGTCGACGACGCGCACGTCGAACTCACGCTCGGCACGCGCATGCACTGCAAGAACCTGTTCGGCGATATCTATATCGGGCTGATCGAACGCATGCACCGCCACCACGTCAGCCCGGCAATGCTGCGGCTGGCGGCCGAACACGCCTTCATGCGCCAGCCCGTGCGCAGCTCGCCGCTGCGCGTGCTGCCGCTATAGCGACTGGATGTAGGCGGCCAGCGCCTGGATATCTTCATCGTCCAAGTGCTGCGCCACGCCTTCCATGATCCTGCCGTTGCTGACGCCGACGCGCTTGCCATGGCGGTAGTCGCCCAGCTCCTGCCCGACATAGAACGCCGACTGCCCCGCCAGGCGCGGGAAGGTGTGCCATGCGGTATCCGGCGCGCCCGGCCACGGACTGGCCGGCCCCTGCCCCACCGGACCATGGCAACCCTGGCATGGCGGCACGCCTTTGGCCGGATCGCCCGCCAGGAACAACTGCGCGCCGCGCGACGCGACATCGGGCTTGCCCGCTGGCTTGGCCGGCAGCGCGGCAAAGTGCGCCGCGAGATTGCGCATGTCCTGGTCGCTGAGCGTCGCGGCCTGGCCGGTCATGATCGGATCGCTGCGCTGGCCGCCCTTGAACGCCTTCAGCTGCAGATAGAGATACGTCGCCGACTGGCCGGCGAGGTTCGGGAAGTTCGGCGCGATCGCAACGCCTTGCGGACCATGGCAGGCGCCGCAGACGGCCGCCTTGGCCGCGCCGGCATTCGCATCGCCATGGATCGGCGGCTGCGCGCGCACGTCGAGCATCGCCACCGGCTTCGCGGCAGCGCTCGCCGCAGGCGCAGGCGCGTCCTGCGCAGCAGCGCACGATGCAAGCATTACCAGGACCGCGAGCGAAAGTGGGCGGATCATCGCGGCCTCCTCACAGCTTCACGTTGAACAGGGCGCCCAGCATGGTCACGCCGTAATGGTGCTGCGGCCCCTTGTCGGTGTAGATGCGCTGGCCATAGCTCAGCGTCTGGTCGAACCCCAGGTAATGCCAGTCGGTGAAGCTGCCGGTTTCGCGGCGGCCGAACAGGCGCATGCCGAAGCGGCGGGTGAAGTCGAAGTTGAAACCCAGGTCCAGCGTATTGCTGCGGTACTTGTTGTCCGGGAAGGCGTTGCCCGCCGCCGTAGCCGCATCCGGTGCGCGGTAGGCGAGGGCGCCGATGGTGGCGTAGCTGTAGCCGACGTGGCCGAACGAGCCGCTGTAGTTGTAGCTGAGGTCGGCGCGCACGCGGCCGAAATCGTGAGTGAGGGTGAAGCCGGCATTGCTGTTGCGCTCGCGGTCGAATTCCCACCACTGGTTGCCGTACGGATACAGCGGCCCGCCGAGATTCGGGTTGGTCTGCCCCGGTGTGCCCAGCGCCGCGCCGGCCGCGCCGCCGTCGGAGTCGCCCACATTGGCAATGCCCATATGCGAAGTCTCGATGCCCAGATACGCGCTGGCGGTAGTGCGCGCGCCGGGCTGCCAATCCCACTGCAAGGTGGCGCCGGTGCTGCGCGTGTCCTGGCGGCCGATCGGCGTGGCGTACTGGTCGCGGTTGCCGTAGAAGGTGGCGGAAACCGTGGTGGCGTCGCCGAACGGATAGGTGACGATCAGCCGCGCCTTGCTTTCGTTGCGGTCCGAGAGATCGTACTTGCGCATGTCGGCGACCGTATGCGCGGGCAGGCCGTTGGCGGGATCGACGAAGCCCGGCAGCGATTCGGAGAAGAACTGCGCATAGGGATCGTAGTTGTACGGCCCGCCGCGTCGGCGTGCGTATTCATAGCTGGCGCGCAAGGTCGCATCGCCGAACGAGCGCGACATCCATGAAATCTTGATGCGGTGCTCGTCCACCCGCTTGCGTTCGCGATACTTCGGTTCGTTGTGGTCGAAGGTATAGGCCACGCCCAGGCTGTTGCGCCGCCCGAACTGCCAGTCGCCACCCAGCTCGAACAGCGTGTCGTCGTAGCCATACGGCACGTTGCGCACGGTAACATTCGACGACCAGTACAGCGGATTGCGCGGATCGAAAATGCCCACCTCGCCCGGCACGATGCTGCCCTGCGAGCCGTTCTCCGAGATATAGCCGTACTGCCCCGTCTGCGGGTTGTAGGCGAGATAGCGCGTCTTGTTGTCTTCGCGATACCAGCGCAAGCCGGCATGCCAGCCAAAGCTGGACGACGGATGGAAATTCACCCGCGCGTCGACCAGGCCGGTATCGATCCGCGCATTGGCATTGCGCTGCGACAGCGCGGCCGGCGTGTTCCAGTCGGCGCAGGGCAAGGTGTAGTTGGGGCCGCCGATCGGCGTCATGTCGACACCCAGCACGCCGGCGCAGGTCACCGGCGGACGCAGCGCTGCGTTCTGGCGCATGGTGCCCCACGCGGCGGCAACGCTGAATTGGCCGTTGCCCTTCAGCTCGCGCGACAGGTCCAGGCGCAGGTTGTGGTAGTCGTTGTCCGGCTCCAGCGAGAACTCGCCCTGGTAGATATTCGCCACCTGCGGCACGCCCACCACGTTCTGCAGCTGGAACGGGCTCTGGTAATCCAGGTAGTCCTTGTGGTTGCGGAAGAACGAGCCTGTGTACGTGCCGACGAAGTGCCACACCCTGCCCACCTTGCGCAACGACAGGTTGACGTCGGTGGTGGAGAAATCGACCGGCCGCACCGTCTCGTTGATGCCGCCCTGCAGATCGTTGAAGGCGAAGAACATCGGCCCGCCCCACAAACGCGTGCCCTTGCGTTCCTCGTTGCTGATCGCCGCGGTGCCGATCCAGCCGCGGTACAACTCGCCTTCCAGCGACAGGCCGCTGCGGGTGCGGGTCAGCCCGATGGTGCGCCTTGGCGCCGCCGCCGAAGCCGCGGCGATCTGCGCAGGCGTGCTGCCGCCGGGCGTGAGCGAAGCGGGCAAGGTGAGGTTGCTGCTGCCGATGCCATTCCAGATCGGGAAGGCGTTGGTCGATACCGTATGCGGCATATCGCGGTAGAACGCTTCGATCCGGTAGCTGCCGTATTTGCCGGCGCGCAAGCGGTAGTACTGGTCGTCGGCGCTCAATCGGCTGGCGCGGAACTCCACGTATTCGCCGGTGCGCCGGTTGTCGAACATCAATCCCAGATAGCCCAGCGCGAAGCCGTTCTTCCAGTCGCTGTACTGGCGGAAGAATTCCGCGTTGCGGTCGCCGTTGAGGTGGATATAGCCGAGCTGCAATAGTCCGCGATACGTCCAGTCGCTGCCCGGCGCGACAGGCGTGCCGTCATCGGCCTGCGGCGGATACGGATATGGCACACCGGTGGGCGTGCGCTTCATGCCCGCATGCAGCCACGACATGCCGTTTGAGAGCAGCCCGTCCTGGATCCCCGCCATCATCGGCGTCCACCCGCGCGGATCCAGCGCATTGCCGTACTGCATGTCGCCCACGCGCATGGTGTCGCTGCCGTCCGCCACCTGCGCGGAAGCGGCGCCCGCCGCCAGGCCCGGCAGCGCGAGGAGAAGGAGCTGGAGCTTGCGCATCGTCCGCCTCCCTCACTTGTGGAATTTCGGTCCGGACGGGTTGTTGGACCCGTGGATATTGGTGTGGCAGGTCAGGCAGCCGCGGCCCATGATCCGCTCGTCCGGCGACACGCCATTGCCCAGGCCCGCGGCGCTCTGCAGGTCGTTCGGATGCTGCGTCATGGTGTGGCACTGCTGGCACAGCATCGGGATCGGCGCCACCAGCAAGGTCTGCTGGTTGGAGCCGTGCACGTCGTGGCAGTTGAGGCAGTTCTGCCGCACCGGCGCGTGCTCGAACAGGAAGGGGCCGCGCTTTTCGGCGTGGCAGCCGTAGCAGGTCTCGTTGACCGTGTCGGTCTTCAGCAGCGGCTTGGTGATGGTGCCGTGCGGGTTGTGGCAATCGGTGCAGGCGATCTGCCCTTCCGGCAGCGGCATGTGCGAGCGCCGGTTGAACTTGGCGCGGATGTCCTGGTGGCAGCCGCTGCACACTTCGTTGATCGACGGCTTGGCCAGCACGCCTTCGGGCGACAGCCGCGCCATCGGGTTGTGGCAATCGCTGCAGGAAAGGCCGCGGTTCTCGTGCACCGACCCCAGCCAGTGCTGCCGCGCGCCGCCGGCATGGCAACCGAGGCAGACCTGCGTCTGCGCCTGCACGGGCGTGCCGCCGTCGTGCGTGAAAGCGATGATCGAGCCTTTCGCCGCGGGGTTCTTCGCGTGCAGCGAGCCGGGGCCATGGCAGGTCTCGCAAGCTGCCTGCGGCCCGCTGTGTGCCGCGCCGACACGGAACGAAGCGACATGCAGCGAATGCGAGGCCTGCACGTTTTCCAATGCGTGGCAGGCAATGCAGGTCCTGGCGCCGACGGCATCGGCGTCGGGCGCCAGCGGGTTCTTCGGGATGGGGGCCGCATCGAACGGCGTGGCGGGCGAGTCGCTGACGGGACGCAGATGCGGGTTGCGGTTGCGCGCATCGTTGGCGCCCATGTCGGTGGCCGGCAGCATCCGCGCGATATCGCTCTGGCTCAGGCCGGACGACCCGGCCGGGGCCGCCTGCTGCGCCTGCGCACCCGGTGCCGGCAGCGCCGCCAGCAGCCCGATGGCCGCGCAAAGCAACGTCCCTGGCAGAAACGGGAACACACGCATGGCGTAACCCCATTGGCTAGCGTGATGCGCCGGCGTGTCGTCCCCTGTGGCCGGTGCCGCCAGGAGTATTCACCCTCGCCCGAACGGGAATAAGCCCTCGCGCCGAAAATGATTGTCCAAGGCGCGAGAACAATCGCAGCCTGTGGCGACGCAACATCGCGCCGCCAAAGCTTGCGGTAGCCTGAAAAGCGGGGGCTCATCCCGCGACGGGAGCCGGGACATGCAGGATCTCAACGACATCCTCTATTTCGTGCAGGTCGTCGAGCACGGCAGCTTCACCGCCGCGAGCCGCGCGATGGGCATGGCCAAATCGCAACTGAGCTTCCGCATCGCGCGGCTCGAGGAACATCTGGGCGTGCGCCTGATCCAGCGCACCACGCGGCGGTCTCACGTCACCGACATCGGCCGCCGCTACTACGACCAGTGCTGCCTGATGCTGGCCGCCGCCGAGCGCGCGCAGGAAGTGATCGACGATGCGCAGGCCATTCCGCGCGGACGCCTGCGCGTGGCTTGCCCGGTAATGTTCGCGCAGCTGCTGCTGGCGCCGGTGCTTGTAGGTTTCCTGCGCCGGCACCCGGATGTGCAGGTGGATCTGGATATCTGCCATCACCAGGTCGACGTGGTGGCGAACGGCTACGACATCGCTTTCCGCGTGCGCGCGTCGGTGCAGGATTCCAGCCTGGTGGTGCGCAGCTTCGGCATGGATCCGCAACTCCTGGTGGCCAGCCCCGAACTGCTGCAGCGTGCGGAGCCGCCGCAGCAACCCGCCGACCTGCGCCATCTGCCGAGCGTCAGCGTGCTGTCCTGCGAAGGCCGCCATTTCTGGACGCTGCTCGATGCCGCCGGCCATGCGCAGCGCGTGGAGCATCACCCTGCTCTGGTGAGCGACGACCTGCAGGTGCTGTATCAGGCGGTGACCGGCGGGCTCGGCATCGCGCAGTTGCCGCGCTTCATCTGCCGCGAGCCGATCGCCCGCGGACAACTGGTCCCGGTACTGCCGGCATGGAGCCTGCCGCCGGGCAACGTGCATGCGGTGTATCCGTCACGCCATGGCCATACGCCGGCGATGCGCTGCTTCATCGATTACATCGCCGAGCACCTGCCGGATGCGCTGGCGCGCGTGCAGCGCGGCGTGCCGGGCGGCGACGTGAAACCGCTGCTGGCGGTGGCCTGAGCCGGCACGGGGCTGGCAAAAACCTGCCCCTCCCTGCAAGAATTCACGAACCATCGCGCCGAAGGGGGAGCGATGGACGCGCGCCGGCACCGGACGCACCCATATCAACGGACGATTCCAGGGACTACACATGCAAAGCAAATTCCTGCCGGCACTCGGCCTGCTGGCCGCCTTCGCTTGGACCTCGCCGCTGCTCGCCGCGCCGGCCGACACGCCGGCCGCCGAAGACAGCGTACCCGCCGAGGCGCAGGCCTTCCTCAAGTCGCTGCATCCGGCCACCGGCGACGTGGTGGTGCCGGGCGCGCAGGCCACGCTGAAACTGGACAAGGGCTACAGCTTCCTGCAGGCGAAAGAAGCGCAGGACGTGCTCACCCGGCTGTGGAACAACCCGCCGGACCAGGACGTGCTGGGCATGATCCTGCCCAGCGAGAACATGAACGTGCTGCTCGACGACAAGGCCTGGGCGGTGGTGGTGACCTTCGTCGACGAAGGCTATGTGTCGGACGAGGACGCGGCCAAGCTCGATTACAACCAGATGCTCAAGGACATGCAGGAGGCCAGCAAGGACGAGAACGCCGAGCGCCTCAAGCAGGGCTATCCGGCGATCGAGCTGGTCGGCTGGGCCGAACAGCCGCATTACGACGCGGCTTCGCACAAGCTGTACTGGGCGCGCAATCTCAAGTTCAAGAAGGCCGACGGTTCTTCCGACGGCGCCTCGCTGAACTACGCCATCCGCGTGCTCGGCCGCCGCGGCTATCTGTCGCTCAATGCGGTGGCGCCGATCGACCAGCTGGCCCAGGTGCGCGCGGACATGCCCAAGGTGCTGGAGATGACCGAGTTCAACGACGGCGAGCGCTACACCGACTACAACTCCAAGACCGACAAGGTCGCCGCCTACGGCATCGGCGCGCTGGTGGCCGGCGGCATCGCGGCGAAAGCCGGCCTGTTCGCCAAGCTCGGCGTGCTGCTGCTGGGCTTCAAGAAGGTGATCATGGTGGGCGTGGTGGCGATCGGCGGTTTCTTCGCCAGGTTGTTCGGGCGCAAGAAGGCGCAGTAAACCGCGGCGCGTAGGTTGGGGTGAGCCATAGGCGAACCCCAACACCGCCAGCCCCAAGCGCAGCGCAACGTTGGGGTTCGCCTGCGGCTCACCCCAACCTACAACGGGGTGTCCAGCCTCACGCCCAGCGAGGACAGACAACGCAGGCCGTCGGCGCTGGGCACCAGCGCACGGCCCTGCGCGGCGCGGCGCAGCCAGCCCGCATCGAGCATGGCCGACGTCATCGCCACGCCGAGCGGGCCGCCCACGTGCAGGCGGCGCTCGGTCCAGTCCAGGCAGCCGCGGCCGTGCAGGCGCAGCAGCAGCTGGCCGGTGGCTTCGAGTTCAAGACCGGCTTCGGCCAGCGCCCGCGCACCGGCGGGCAGCAGGCGCAGGCCTTCGCTGGCCGCTTCCAGGTAGTCGCGCGCCAGCAGGCTTTCGCACAGCGCCACACCGAGCTGGCCGGCGAGATGGCGATAGCAGGTGCGCGCGCGGCGCACCGCCGCATCGGCGGACGTCTTCGGCGGCGCGCTGCGCGTGCGCGGCATGGCGAGTGCTTCGAGCATCGCCGAGACTTCGTCGTCGGCAAGGCGGTAGTAGCGGTGGCGCCCCTGCACGTGCAGCGCCAGCAGGCCGCCGTCGAGCAGGCGCTTCAGATGCGCGCTCGCGGTGGCCGCACCCACGCCGGCCACGCGCGCCAGCTCACCCGCCGGGCGTGCGGTGCCATCCGACAGCGCCAGCAGCATCGCCGCACGCGCGGGCTCGGCCAGCAGCGCACCGACTTCGGCGAGCTGGTAGCGGGTCATGGCGGGAGCGTCGGACATGCGGTGCAGTCTAGTCGGGGGAAGGATGCAGACGGTTCGTTCGAGAGCGAAGAGTGGTCACGCGCCATCGCGCCGGACGAGGCCTCGACCGGTCCATCTTTCTGGTCGCCCATGCGGCGGGGAGATGCGGAAATTTGGGACGTGCGTAGGCTTGGAGAGGGAACTGGCGGCGGCTTCAGCGCGTCCCTTTGAGCCCCCTCCTGCTGGCGTGATCTGACGCGATCAAGGTGAATCACTTCACAATGACGTGATTGTGACGCAATCTGCCGAAATCACGTCATAATGACGGGGTTCTGATAAAATCACGTCATCGCGGTCGAACGAGCGGCCAATCCGCGCTCCAGGCCGGCCTATCAGCCAACGACGGAAACCAGGCCCATGGAAACCAGCCGAGCGCTCGTGCTCCAGGCGATGCATGACCTTGCGGCAGGCGGCAAAGGATGGGCATCGATCACGGAGGTGGCTGCGCAGGCGAACGTGTCCGTATCCACGGCGCTGCGCCAACTCGGCCGGCTGGTCGACAGCGGGGACGTGATCACGGAAGGCAGGGCGCGCGCCACTCGCTACGCACTCGCCGCCGGGCCGCGCCAAGCTCCTGTCAACCAGATCCATGACCGGCCAGATCCACCGGCTGGAGACATTCCCTGGTCACCCGCTGCCATTGCCCTGCTGCAAAAGCTTGCGGCCCCCATGACGGCGCGCGAACCCGTGTCCTACCGGCGCGCGCTGCTGGACGGCTACAGCCCCGGTATCAGCTCGCTGCTGCCGCCGAAGCTTGCTGCCGAACTCCTGGCCGAAGGCCGATGGCCCGACCAGCAACCCGCTGGCACCTACGCCCGAAAAGTGCTCGAACAGCTCCTGGTCGAACTCTCCTGGTCGTCTTCCAAGCTGGAGGGGAATACCTACTCGCTGCTCGATACAGAACGACTGTTCCAGCAAGGCGCGCACGGCACGGACCAGGATGCCGTCATGCTCTTGAACCATAAGCGCGCCATCGAGTTTCTGGTCGACGACGGTCCGATGCGCGGCCTCACCACGTCGACGGTGCGCAACATCCATTCGCTGCTCATGGATGGTCTGATGCCGGAAGCCCAGCTGGGAACGATCCGCACCACGCCCGTGTACATCACCGGAACCACGTTTATTCCGCTGCAGGTTCCGCATGTACTGGGCGAGCTGCTCGATCTCATCGTGGCGAAGGCGCGTGCGATTCCCAATCCGATCGAGGCGGCTTATTTCCTTTGGGTGCAGATCGCGTACCTGCAGCCCTTCATCGACGGCAATAAACGAACAAGTCGCATCTGCGCCAATATTCCGCTCACCCTTTACAACTGCTCGCCGCTGGCTTTCATGGATGTCGGACGCCACGAGTATGCGCAAGCCATGCTGGGCATCTATGAATTCAACGACTTCAGCGCGGCCACCGACCTGTTCGTCTGGACCTACCGGCGGTCCATCAAGCGATACCGCACCATCATGGAATCCATGGGCTCGCCCGATCAGCTCGCAGTGCGCTACAGGGCAGCTTTGACGTCCGCCATAGGCATGATCGTGGGCGAAGGCGCGACTGTGGGCCACGCGGTTGAAGCCCAAGGCTTGCAGCATGAGGAGGCGGCACCGTTCCGCAGCCTGCTCGAAGAGCGCCTCGATTCGCTGCAGCCATACAACAGCGCCAGGTATCGCATATCGGAGGAACGGGCGCGACGGTGGATCGATGCCGGGCGCCCGAGATAGGTGCATGAAAAAGGGCGCCATCGAGGCGCCCCTTCTTCATCGCGGCAGGCCGTGCTTACTTCGCCAACCCATCCACCACCGCATTGAACGTCGCGCTCGGGCGCATCGCCTTGCCGAGCAGCGCGATGTCCGGGTGGTAGTAGCCGTGGATGTCCACCGCCTTGCCCTGCGCGCCGTTGAGCTCGCCGATGATCTTGTCTTCGTTCTCGGTCAGCGCCTTGGCCACCGGCGCGAACTTGGCCTTCAGCTCCGCATCGTCGTTCTGCCCGGCCAGGGCCTGCGCCCAGTACATGGCCAGGTAGAAGTGGCTGCCGCGGTTGTCCAGTTCACCGACCTTGCGCGCGGGCGACTTGTTGTTGTCGAGGATCTTGCCGTTGGCCTGGTCCAGCGCCTTGGCCAGCACGCCGGCCTTGGCGTTGTCGTAGCGATTGCCCAGGTGCTCGAAGGAGGCGGCCAGGGCCAGGAATTCGCCCAGCGAATCCCAACGCAGGTAGTCCTCTTCCAGGAACTGCTGCACGTGCTTGGGCGCCGAGCCGCCGGCGCCGGTCTCGAACAGGCCGCCGCCGGCCATCAGCGGCACGATCGACAGCATCTTGGCGCTGGTGCCCAGCTCCATGATCGGGAACAGGTCGGTGAGGTAGTCGCGCAGCACGTTGCCGGTGACCGAGATGGTGTCCTGGCCCTTGCGGATGCGCTCCAGCGAGAAGCGGGTGGCCTCGACCGGCGACAGCAGGCGGATGTCCAGGCCGCTCGTGTCGTGGTCCTTGAGGTAGCGCTCGACCTTGGCGATCAGCTGCGCATCGTGCGCGCGCTGCGGATCCAGCCAGAACACGGCCGGCGTGTTGCTGAGGCGCGCGCGAGTGACTGCCAGCTTGACCCAGTCCTGGATCGGCGCGTCCTTGGTCTGGCACATGCGCCAGATGTCGCCGGCTTCCACCGCGTGCTCCAGCAGCACCTTGCCGGCATCGTCGATCACGCGCACCACGCCGTCGGCGGCGATCTGGAAGGTCTTGTTGTGCGAGCCGTATTCCTCGGCGGCCTGCGCCATCAGGCCCACGTTCGGCACGCTGCCCATGGTGGCGGGGTCGAAGGCGCCGTGCGCCTTGCAGTCCTCGATCACCGCCTGGTACACGCCGGCGTAGCTGCGGTCGGGGATCACCGCCTTGGTGTCCTGCAGCTTGCCCTGCGCGTTCCACATCTTGCCGGAGTCGCGGATCATCGCCGGCATCGAGGCGTCGACGATCACGTCGCTGGGCACGTGCAGGTTGGTGATGCCCTTGTCGGAATTGACCATCGCCAGCGCCGGGCGGCGCGCGTACTCGGCCTGGATGTCGGCGGTGATTTCCGCCTGCTTGTCGGTCGGCAGCGCGTTGAGGCGGGCGTAGAGATCGCCGATGCCGTTGTTCGGATCGAAGCCGATCTGCTTGAGCGTGTCGGCGTGCTTGGCCAGCACGTCCTTGTAGAACTCGCTGACCACGATGCCGAACATGATCGGATCGGAGACCTTCATCATGGTCGCCTTCAGATGCAGCGAGAACAGCACGCCCTGCTGCTTGGCATCGGCCACCTGGGCGTCGACGAAGGCGGCCAGCGCCTTGCGGCTCATCACGGCGGCGTCGATGATCTCGCCCGCGCTGATCGCGGTCTTGTCCTTCAGCACCGTGCTCTTGCCGTCCTTGCCGGTCCACTCGATCTTCACCGAGGTGGCCTGGGCGACGGTGGCGGACTTCTCGCTGCCGTAGAAATCGCCGCCGTCCATGTGCGCGACGTGCGACTGCGAGTCCTTGCTCCACGCGCCCATCTTGTGCGGATGCTTGCGCGCGTAGTTCTTCACCGAGAGCGGCGCGCGGCGGTCGGAATTGCCTTCGCGCAGCACCGGGTTCACCGCGCTGCCCTTGGTACGGTCGTAGCGCGCCTTGGCGTCCTTCTCCTGCTCGTTCTTCGGCTCGTCCGGGTAGTCCGGCAGCGCGTAGCCCTGCTGCTGCAGTTCCTTGATCGCGGCCTTCAGCTGCGGCACCGAGGCGCTGATGTTCGGCAGCTTGATGATGTTGGCGTCCGGCGTGGTGGCCAGCTGGCCCAGCTCGGCGAGATCGTCGGCGATCTTCTGTTCGTCCTTAAGCAGGTCGGGGAACTGGGCCAGGATGCGGCCGGCCAGCGAGATGTCGCGCGTTTCCACGGCGATGCCGGCGGAACCGGCGAAGGCTTTGACGATCGGCAGCAGCGACTGCGTTGCAAGGAACGGCGCTTCGTCCGTGAGGGTGTAGATGATCTTCGGGGTGTTGGACATGTCTGGCCTCTTGCAACGACGTTGACAGGAAGGGGGCGCCGCTGGACGGCGGGCGGAACCGGTCACATGGCGACGGCATCCGCGAAAGCCAAGTATTGTCGCGTTTTCGCCGGGGGGACGGAACCGCTGCGGCACGCGTTTGCCCAATACTCCGAACAAGACGTACGGCGCGGTATGGGATCGGGCAAGCGACCGGCGCATGGATACGCCCCACGAAACATCGGACCATGGCCCGACCCCCGACCCGCAAGGACACGCCATGCCCCGCCTCGTCCAGGCCTTCCTCGCCGTGCTGGCACTGACGGCCGCCGCCAGCCCGGCCCCGGCCGCCGAAAGCACCACCCTGCTCAAGACCACGCGCTCCTGGGACGGCACGCCCTACCCGGCCTACGCGTCCGGCCAGCCGCAGATCACCGTGCTGCGCATCGTCATTCCGGCGCACAGCACGCTGGCCTGGCATCACCATCCGGTGATCAATGCGGCGTATGTGCTCAAAGGCGCGCTCACGGTGGAGAAGCGCGCCAAAGGCGCGAACGCCACCTGTTCGCTCGCCGAAGGCGAGGTCTTGCCCGAGCTGGTCGGCCAGGTGCATCGCGGCTACACCGGCGAGCAGGCCGCGACCTTGATCGTCTTCTATGCCGGCACCGAAGGCGCGGACATCACAGTGCCGGATGTGCTGCCCGCCCGGGACACCCCCGCGCGCGCCGCGCCGGCCTGCCATGAGCTGGCCACCCGCGGCTGAGCGCGCGCCTGAAACGACGAAGGGCGCGGTCTCCCGCGCCCTTCGTTGACGACTGCATGATCCAAGCCGGTTACTTCACCGAGAAATCCTTGGTCCCCGCCGGCTGCCCGTTCAAGGTGACGTCCACCTTGTAGTTGCCGGCCGGCCAGCCGTCCGGCTTGCTGATCTCGAACGAGGTGGTGGCCGGGCCGATGGGGGCGATGGTCTTGCTGTCTTCCTTCACCGTCTGGCCGTCCTGGTAGGTCCACTTCACCGCGATGGTGGCATTGCCGCTGCCGCTGGTGCTCACGGCGGCGTAGATGCTGTCCTTCGGCGTGAAGGTGGTGGTGGCGGTGGTGACCTTCTGGTCGGCGCCGACGGCGCTGCCCAGGTCGATCGAGACCAGGCTGACGGCCGGCGCGGGCGCCGGGGCGGCCGCGGGCGGCGTGGCCGGCTGTGCGGCGGTGGCCGCGGGTGCGGCGGTCGGCGCGGCGGCGTCTTCTTTCTTGCCGCAGGCGGCCAGGCTCAGGGTGGCGGCGAGCGCGAAGGCGATCAGGTACGGGGTCTTACTGATCTTATTGGCGGTGATCTTCATGCGTGTCTCCTCTCTCAGTCCTTGGCGGGGATCTTCAGCACCTGGCCCGGCTTGATCAGGTCAGGATTGCTCAGCTGGTCGCGGTTGGCGTCGAAGATGCGTTTCCAGTCGGCGTTGCCGTAGAAATGCTTGGCGATCTTCGAAAGGTTGTCGCCGGCGACGACCGTATAGGTCTGGTCTCCATCCGGCGCGGTCGAAACGACCTTGCTCTCCACGTTGCTGAAGTCCGCCTTGGGCGCGTCGGGCGCCGTCGACTGGACATCGCTTTGCACGTTGGAGAAATCGGGTTTTCCTGTTTCATTGCCCATCGAACACTCCTCCTTCCCGAAAGGAGCGGGCAGTGTTCCGAGTTGGGGGTTAACGCGCCGTTATTGGCCGGCCGGCGCATTCAGGCGGGCGGGTGGCGCTGTTGGGGTTCGCTCGCGCTCACCCCAACCTACGAGGCTACGAGGCCCGCACCACGGCCTGCCGCGAGCGCTCGCGGCGGCGTGCGCGCGCCGCCTTCCAGCGATCGGCCAGGCAGGTGAAGATCACATACAGCGCAGGCGTGCTGAGCAGGGTCAGGCTCTGCGAAATGATCAGGCCGCCGATCAGCGCGATACCCAGCGGGCGGCGCAGCTCCGAGCCTTCGCCCAGGCCGATGGCGATCGGCAGCGCGGCCAGGATCGCCACCATGGTGGTCATCATGATCGGGCGGAAACGCACCACGCAGGCTTCGCGCGCCGCTTCCAGCGGCGACTTGCCGTGCTCGCGCTGCGCCACCAGGGCGAAGTCGATCATCATGATCGCGTTCTTTTTCACGATGCCGATCAAGAGCACCAGGGCGATCTGCGCGACGATCGACAGCTCCGTATCGCTCAGCCACAGCGCCAGCAGCGCGCCCATGCCC
The DNA here is from genome assembly GCF_049532885.1 of Dyella marensis. NCBI lineage: Bacteria > Pseudomonadati > Pseudomonadota > Gammaproteobacteria > Lysobacterales > Rhodanobacteraceae > Dyella > Dyella marensis. Next base: position 163,750 of record NZ_CP064029.1, on the reverse strand, counting down.
GCCGCCGGCAGCGTGGAGAGAATGGTCACCGGATGGATCAGGCTCTCGTAGAGCATGCCCAGCACGATGTACACGGTGACCACCGCTGCCAGCAGCAACAGCAGCATGCCGCCCTGCGACTGCTGGAAGCGGCGGAAATCGCCGCCCACGTTGAGGCGGATGTCGCCGGGCATGCGCATATTGGTGACGGTGGCCTGCACGATCTGCATCGCCTCGCCCATGCTGACGCCGGGGGCGAGGTTGAAGCTCAGGTCCATCGTCGAATACTGGTTCTCGTGCGAGATGGTGGACGGCGCCACGCCCGGCTGCTGCCGCGCGAACGCGGTGAGCGGCACCATCTCGCCCTTGGTATTGGCCACGTACAGGCGGTTGATCGCTTCGGGCGTGGCCGTCTCGTTCGGCAGCGCGTTGAGCACCACCTTGTACTGGTTGATGTCCGAGTAGATGGTGGAGATCTGGCGCTGGCCGAAAGCGTTGTACAGCGCGCTGTCGATGGTGCCGATGCCCACGCCAAGGCGCGCGGCCTTGTCGCGGTCGACCACGATGTTCTGGCGCAGGCCGGCATCGTCGATGTCCGAGCCCACGTCCTTCAGCTTGGGATTCTTCTTCAGCTCGTTGACCAGCTTGGGCAGCCAGGCCTGCAGCTCGTCGATGTCGTTGCCCTGCAGCGAAATCTGGTACTGCGCACCCTGCCCGCTGCCGCCGAAGCCGCCGCTGGGCAAGTCCTGCAGCGGACGCAGGCGCAGGTTGAGGTCGGGGAACTTGGCGGCCTTCGCGCTGAGGCGGTCCAGCACCTGGAAGGTGGTTTCGCGGCGGCCTTCGGCGCGGGTCTTCAGCTCGATGCTGAAAGAGCCGCTGGTGCCGGTGCGGCTGGTGCCCAGGCGCGAGCTCACCGACTTCACCGCCGGGTCGTTCTGCAGCATCGCGGTGATGCGCTCCTGCCGCTTGATGGTCTCGCCGAACGACACCGTGGCACTGGACGTGGAACGCCCCCAGATCAAGCCGGTGTCCTGCTGCGGGAACAGGCCGGTACGCACGGAGCCGGCCAGGAACACGGTGGCGACGATCAGCGCCAGCGGCGTCAGTGCGAACAGCAAGGTGTGGCGCAGCGAGAAATTCAGCGCCGTGGTGTAGACCGCCAGCATGCTCTCGTGGAACTTGTCCAGGGCGCGGTCGAGGCGGGACGGCTGCTTGCGCTTCTTGTCGTCGTGCGCGCGCAGGAAGCGGCCGCACAGCGAGGGCGTCAAGGTCAGCGACACCAGCATCGACATCACGATCGCCGCCACCAGGGTCAGCGTGAACTCGTGCATGAACAGGCCGGTGAAGCCGCTGGCGAACAGCAGCGGAATGAACACGGCCACCAGCGAGGCGGTGATCGACACGATGGTGAAGCCGATCTCGCGCGCACCCAGCAAGGTGGCCTCGAAGCGCGACAGGCCTTCGTCCATGTGCCGGATGATGTTCTCGATCACCACGATCGCGTCGTCCACCACGAAGCCGATCGCGATCACCAGCGCCAGCAAGGTGAGGTTGTTGAGCGTGTAGCCCATCAAATACATGCACACGAAGGCGCCGGCCAGCGACAGCGGCACCGCCACCGCGGCGATCAGGGTGGGCGCGAGCCGGCGCAGGAACAGCGCCATGGTCAGCACCACCATGGCCAGGCTGATCAGCAGTGTCGCCTGCACCTCGTGCAGCGAGGCGCGGATGGTCGGCGTGCCGTCGAAGTACGGCATCAGCCTGGTGCCGGGCGACAGGAACGAGCGCAAGGTCGGGATCAGCTCGCGCACCGCGTCGACCGTGGCGATCACGTTGGCGTCCGACTTCTTGTACACATACATCAGCACCGCCGGCTTGCCCTGGTACCAGGCCGCCTGGAAGGCGTCCTGCTGGCCGGAATAGACCTTGGCCACGTCCGACAGCCGCACCGGCGTGCCGTTGCGCGTGGCGATCACCAGGTCGGCGAATTCCTCGGCCGTGTGCAGGTTGTCGTTGGCGGTGATCGCCATCAGGGTCTGGCCGTTGTCCAGGAAGCCCTGCGGCGAAGTGACGTTGGCGGCGATCAGCGCGTTGCGGATCTGGTCGGGCGACAGGCCCATCGCATTGACCGCGCGCAGGTTGAGGTCGACGCGGATGGCGGGCGTCGCCGCGCCGGCGATATCCACCGAGGACACGCCTTCGAGCTGGCGCAGGCGCTGGGCCAGCAGCGAGTCGGCCACGTTGTAGAGCGCGGCGGCCGATTGCGTGTCCGAGGTGAGCGCGAAGGCGATGATCGGGTCGTCGTTAGGGTTGGCCTTCTGGTAGCTCGGCTGGCTGGTCAGGCCGGTGGGCAGGTCCGGCTGCGCGGCATTGATCGCCGCCTGCACGTCGCGCGCGGCGGCATCGAGGTTGCGCCCGCTCTGGAACATCAGGAACACCGAGGCGCTGCCTTCGGAGCTGCGCGAGCGCATGGTGTCGATGCCCGGCACCTGGCCGAGGTGGCGCTCCAGCGGCGCGGCCACGGTGGAGGCCATATTGCTGGCGTCCGCGCCGGACTGAGCGGCCTGCACGAAGATCACCGGGAACTGGATATCCGGCAGGGCGGCCACGCCCAGCAGCGAATAACAGATCACGCCGAGCACGAACACGCCGATGGCGAGCAGCGAGGTGCCGATGGGACGGCGTATGAACGGGCCGGAGATGTTCATGCGGTAAGCGTAGCGGGGGAATGGCCGGCGCGGCGCAGGCGTCGGGCGAGGCGGGGTTTCATCAACTGAACGCACCGGCCGGGTATCGGTTGAACATGCGGGCCGGGGCCTTCTGGCACTGGTGCGGATCGCCAGGCCCAGGACGCCGAAAGGGGCGGAGCCTTCCGGCTCCACCCCTTGGTCGCGTCACCGCGTCGTTTATCCGGCCCTGGCGGCCTCACGCCGCCGCGCTTCCGCCGGTCGCCGCGCGTTCGAGCGCGCGGCGTTCGCGGCGCACCCGGAGCCAGTCGGAGAAGCGTTCCATGTACAGGTAGATCACCGGCGTGGTGTACAGCGTGACCAGCTGCGACAGCAGCAGGCCGCCGACGATCGACACGCCCAGCGGACGGCGCAGCTCCGCGCCGATGCCGTTGCCCAGCGCCAGCGGCAGGGCGCCGAGCATGGCCGCCGCGGTGGTCATCATGATCGGACGGAAGCGCAGCAGGCAGGCGCGGCGGATCGCTTCCGGCGGACTCATGCCGGTGCGCTGCGCCTCGATGGCGAAGTCGATCATCATGATCGCGTTCTTCTTCACGATGCCGATCAGCAGCACGATGCCGACGATGCCGTCCACCGACAGGCTCATGCCGCACAGGATCAGCGCCAGCAGCGCGCCCACGCCGGCCGGCGGCAGGGTGGAGATGATGGTCAGCGGGTGGATGTAGCTTTCGTACAGCACGCCCAGCACGATGTAGATGACCACGATCGCGGCGAGCAGCAGCAGCACTTCGTCGCCCAGCGAGGAGGAGAACTCCGCCGCCTTGCCGATGAACTGGCCGCGCACCTGCGGCGGGAAATTCTGCTGCTGTTCGATCTCGTGGATCGCCTTGACCGCGTCGGACAGCGAATAGCCCTGCGCCACGTTGAACGACAGCGTCACCGCCGGCAGCTGCTGCTGGTGGCTGACCACCAGCGGCGCGCTGGTCACCTCGGCATTGGCCAGCGAAGCGATCGGAATGGTGCCGCCAGCGCCGACCTGGAAGCCGACGTTGCCGGTGTTGCCGATGCCCGCCGGCGTGGCCGAGTTGCTCGACGCCACCTGGCCGAAGGTGGTGGCGTTGCTGCCGGTGAGCGCGCCGTTGCCGTTGCCGCGCACGGTGAGCTTGTTCAGCAGGTCCTGGCTGGTGCGGAATTCCGGCGCGACTTCCATCACCACGCGGTACTGGTTGAGCTGGGTGAAGATGGTCGAGATCTGGCGCTGGCCGAACGAGTCGTACAGCGTGTCGTCGATGGTCTGCACCGGCACGCCCAGGCGGCTGGCCTTCTCGCGGTCGATGGTGAGCTTGAGCGCGTTGCCGCTGTCGGCCAGGTTGTTGTCCACGTCCGACAGTTCCGGTCGCTGGCGCATGGCCTGGGTCATCTGGTTGGCATAGCCGGCCAGTTCCGCCGAGTTCACCGCGGACATCGAGTACTGGTACTCGGTGGCGGCCACGCGGCTGTCCAGCGTCACGTCCTGCACGGGCTTGAGGTACAGCGCCACGCCGGGGATGCCGGCCACGGTCTTCTGCAGGCGCGGCAGGATGTCGTCCAGGCCGCCGCGGTCGCCGCGGTCCTTCAGCACGATGCTGAGCTGGCCCTGGTTGAGCGTGGGGTTGATCGAACCGGCGCCGATGAAGGCCGCCACGCCGCTCACGGCAGGGTCCTTGCGCAGCGCCTCGGCCACGGCCTGGGTGCGCTGCTCCATCTGCGGGAAGGCCACGTTCTGGTCGGCCTGCACCACGCCGGTGATCAGGCCGGTGTCCTGCTCGGGCAGCAGGCCCTTCGGAATCACCACGTACAGGAACACGGTGACCACCACGGTGACCAGCGCCACGAACATGGTGAAGCGATGGTGGTCCAGCACCCAGCCCAGGGTGCGGTCGTACAGGTCGACCGTGCGCGACCACACCGTGCGCTTGCCGGCGGCGGCATGGCGCTCGTGCGCGTCGTCGCCTTCCGGCAGCGCGTCGGGCTTGAGCAGGTAGGCGCACATCATCGGCGTCAGGGTCAGCGACACCAGCATCGAGATGGCGACCGCGATGGTCAGCACCCAGGCGAATTCGTGGAACAGGCGGCCGGTGACGCCGGGCATCAGCAGCAGCGGCAGGAACACCGCGATCAGCGACACGGTCAGCGACAGCACGGTGAAGCCGATTTCCCTGGCGCCGATCTCGGCCGCTTCTTTGCCGCTCTTGCCCTGCTCGATGTAGCGGACGATGTTCTCGATCATCACGATCGCGTCGTCCACCACGAAGCCGGTGGCCACGGTAAGCGCCATCAGCGAGAGGTTGTCCAGCGACATGCCGGCGAAGGCCATCACGCCGAAGGTGCCCATCAGCGACAGCGGCACCGCCACCGACGGAATGATGGTGGCCCACAGGCGGCGCAGGAACACGAAGATCACCGCCACCACCAGGAACACCGTGAGCACCAGCGTGAACTGCACGTCCTCCACCGAGGCGCGGATGGTCACGGTACGGTCGGCGAACACGTCCAGGTGCACGTCGGCCGGCAGCACGCTGCGCAGCTCCGGCATGATCCCGCGGATGTGCTCCACGGTCTGCACGATGTTGGCGCCCGGCTGGCGGCGCACGTCCAGCAGCACCGCCGGCTTGCCGTTGGCCCAGGCGGCGAGCTGGTCGTTCTCGACGCCGTCGATCACCCGCGCCACGTCGGACAGGCGCACCGGCGCGCCGTTCTTGTAGCTGATGATGGTGTTCTTGTATTCGGCCGCATCGATCAGCTGGTCGTTGGTGCCGATGCTGTAGCTCTGCGTCTTGCCGTTGAGCGTGCCCTTGGGCGCGTTCACGTTGGCCTGGGTGAGCGCGCTGCGCACGTCCTCCATGGTCAGGCCGAGATTGGACAGCTGCGCCGGATTGACCTGGATGCGCACGGCCGGACGCACGTTACCGGCGATCGAGACCAGGCCCACGCCCTGCACCTGCGACAGCTTCTGCGCCAGGATCGAGTCGGCGATGTCGTTGATATTGCGCAGCGGCAGCGTGTCGGAGGTGAGCTTCAGCGTGAGGATCGGCGCGTCGGCCGGATTCACGCGGTTGTACACCGGCGGATACGGCAGGTTGTTCGGCAGCGTGCCCTTGGCCTGGTTGATCGCGGCCTGCACGTCCTGCGCGGCGATGTCGATGTCGCGGTCCATGGCGAACTGCAGCACGATGGTCGACAGGCCCGCGGAGGAGTCCGAAGTCATCATCGCCAGGCCGGAGATCTGGCCGAAGTTGCGTTCCAGCGGCGTGGTAATCAGCGCCGCCATGGTGGACGCGCTGGCGCCCGGATACTGGGTGGTGACCACCAGGCTGGGCGCGTCGATTTCGGGCAGCGCCGAGACCGGCAGCTGGCGATAGCCCAGGATGCCGAGCAGCATCACCGCCACCATCAGCAGCGAGGTGGCGATCGGCCGGCGGATGAAGAGCGTCGAGAATCCCATGGTTACCTGGATGGCCGTCCGTTGTGGACTTCAAGGCGCGGCGCGTCTATGCGCCGCACGTGGCGCCGGGCGTCGCGCTCATGGCGCGCGCCCGGCCGGTGTGGCTTAGCCGCCGCGGCGGCCGCCGCCGTTGCGCTGACCCTTCTTGCCCTGCTGCTGCAGCTCTTCGGCGGTGGGCGCGGCCGGCACTTCGCCCGGCTTGAGGCCCTTCACCTTGCTGCCCGGCTTCAGGCGGAACTGGCCTTCGGTGACCACCTGGTCGCCTTCCTTCAGGCCCGTGCCGATCATCACGTGGCTGTCGCCGACTTCGCCGGCCACCTTCACCGGCTGCATCTTGACCGTGCTGTCGGCCTGCATCTGGTAGACGTAGTCGCCGTCCGGACCGCGCTGCACCGCCTGCGACGGGATCACCAGGCCGCCGGCCACGGTGCGCACCTGCAGCCGCACGTTGACGAACTGGCCGGGCCACAGGTCGTTCTTCTCGTTGGCGAACTGCGAGCGCAGGCGGAAGGTGCCGGTGGTGGTGTCGATCTGGTTGTCGATCACCTTCAGCTCGCCGCCGTCGGCGATCGGATGCGCGTCGACGCGGTCCAGCGCGGTGACCGCCAGCGGCGTGCTGCTGTCGCGCACGGCATTGCGCACCATCTCCAGGTTCTGCTCCGGCAGCGTGAACATCACGTAGATCGGATGCAGCTGGGTGATGGTGACGATGGTGCTGGTGGTGGTGACCAGGTTGCCCGGGTCGACGCCGCGGATGCCGGTGACGCCGTCGATCGGCGAGATCACCTTGGTGAAGCCCAGCTGCACCTGCGCGCTGGCGATCGCCGCCACGTCGGCCGCGACCGCGGCCTGGTACTGCGACACCTGATTGCGCTGGGTGTCCAGGTCCTGCTTGGAGATATAGCCCTGCGGCGCCAGGTTCTGGCTGCGCGCCAGGTTGGCGCGCGCGGTGGCGAGCAGCGCCTCGTCCTGCGCCTTCTTGCCCACGGCCTGCTGGTAATTGGCCTGGAAGGTGCGCGGGTCGATCTCGGCGAGCACGTCGCCCTGCTTCACTTCCTGGCCTTCCTTGAACTTCAGGCTCATCAGCTGGCCGGACACCTGCGGATTGATCGTCACGGTGTTGAGCGCCTGCACGGTGCCCAGCGCGGTCAGGTAGACCGGCACGTCACGCTTGACCACCGGCTCGACCGTCACCGGCACCGGGGCTTCCTTGTCCTTGCCTTCGCCGCCCTTGCCCGGGCCGCCCTGGCCGTTGCCGGCCGCCTGTCCGCCCTGGCCTTCGCCCGGCTTGTGCAGCAGACGGAAACCGACTCCTCCGACGATGATCACGGCGATCACGATCAGCGCGATCTTCCAAAAACGCGACATGAAAAAAGCTCCTGGATGATAGGCGGGCCCCTACCCGACCCCGCCGCGCGCGGTTGCGCGCCTGTTTTGATACGACGGCGAAAGGATAGGGGCAGTTCAACGAAAAGGGACAATGCCAGTTGACAGGGGGGGCGCATGACCGATGGCAGGGATGAGCCGCGCCACTATGCGGTCCGACGATGTCCGTCCGGTGTCGGCATGAGGGACCGGACCGGCCCGCATCCGGTTCCCTCGCCGCCCATGGTGCCATGGCTGGAAGACAGGCCGGTCCGTTCGTCTATAATCAGGGACTTCATTGCCTGAACCCGCGGTCCGGCCAGGCCCGATGGTTCGCCCACCGAAAACGGGAGTATTGCGTGAGCGGTTCCATGACCAAATCCGACCAGAGCTTCATGCGCAGCTTCTCGTTGCTGATCGCTGGCCTGGGTGTGCTGACGCTGCTGCTGATCGGCGGCGCGTGGATGATCTACGACGCCGAACCCAAGGAAACCAATCCGGACGCGGCCAAGAAGGTGGCCGAGCGCATCGCTCCGGCGGGCGCCGTCTACGCCGGCGACACAGGCCGCGCCGCCATGCAGGCCGCCGCCGACGCCGCCGCCAAGGCCGCCGCGTCGCAGGTCGCCTACGGCGGCAGCACCGACGGCAAGACCATCTACGACAACCTCTGCCACAGCTGCCACACCGCCGGCGTGGCCGGCGCGCCGAAGCTGGGCGACAAGGGCGCCTGGGGCTCGCGCATCGCGCAGGGCGTCGACACCCTGGTCAAGCACGCCATCGAGGGCTACCACGGCCCGGACGGCAACTTCATGCCGGCCAAGGGCGGCAACCCGGCGCTCACCGACGAGCAGGTGAAGAACGCCGTGCATTGGATTGTGGATCAGGCGAAGTAAGCCAGCTTCAATCGGATCAAAGCAAAACGCCGCCCACAGGGCGGCGTTTTTCGTTCGCCCCTTCTCCCCGCCGGGGAGAAGCTTGGGATGAGGGGGGCTCGCGAAGACGCCCGTCAGCTCCCATCTCAGTGGTAGTCGTCCTCACGCTGATGCCTCACCGCGAGCACATGCACCTCGCTCCCGCGGATCTCGAACAGCGCCACATAGCCCGCATCGCCGAAGCCGATCAGCAGCTCGCGCAGGAACGGGTCGGACTCGTCCGCCTTGCGGCAGGCGTAGGGAAAATCCTTAAGCAGCTCGGTCGCCTTGGCGACAGCGGCAAGCGCGCGCCCGGCCGCATGACGGTCGCGGCTGAGCAGGATGTCGAAGCAGCGCAGCAGGTCGTCGCGGGCTTCTTCCGTGAAGCGGACGCGACAAGTCACTCATCGCCCTCGTGCGGGGGCGCCGCCCCAAGCCGGGCAGCGAGCTGGCCCAGCATGTCGTCGGCCTCGACGTAACGGCCACTGCGCTGCGCCTTCTCCGCCGATGCCCGCCCGCGCTCGATGAACTCGCGCTGGGCGGTGCGCCGGTGGATCTCGGCACGCAGCGAGGCTTCGGTGAAGGCCGACAGGCTTTCGCCCTGGTGGAGCACGCCCAGCACCTGTTCGCGGAATTCGGGGTCGACGCGCAACGGAGGAATGACCGCTGTCTTCATGGGTGGAGCGCCATGTATAGCAATTGCTATGCAGCTTAGCACAGCCTTTTCAGCGCAATTCGGAGACTTCCCCATGGGCGATCCAGTCCGCCGCAAAGTCCCGCAGCTGCGGGAAGAACGCCTCGAAGCGCTCGCGCAGTTGCGGCTCCAGCTCCACCAGCACGGGCATCGCCTCGCCCACTGGGTTGGCCCGGCTCAGGCGTGCGGACACACCGTGCAGCGCGCGCTCGATCTCGGCGCGCTCAGCGTAGCCGGCGGGCAGATCGTGGGCTTCCATGTAGATAAGGAAGCGCTTCAGTCCGTCCGGCAGCAGGCCGTGGTGCCGGTGCAGCAGCGCGCGCAGTCCTGCGGAATACGCATCCAGCGGCTGGCCGCTCCAGCGCGCGAAATCCCGCGCCAGCTCATGGTCGAACCACATGTCCAGCAGGATCCCGCCGAAGCGGCGGTAGGGCGAAGCCAGCAGGCGCCGCGCTTCGGCCACCTCCGGATGGGCGTCGGTGTACACGTCGATCGCACGGTGCAGGCGGATGCCGTCGATCACCCGCACCGGAAACCGCTGCGGATCGGGCGTCCCATGCACGAAGTCGCCCAGCATGCCGCCCAGGCGCAGCTCCTCGTCATCACCCGCCAGCAGGGCATGCGCAAGATGGTTCATGTCCGAGCTTTCCGCACGAGCGGGCGGCGGACCGGCCCGGCGGTTATCATTCCGCGTATGACTCCCATCGCCTTCCCCAACGATCCGGATCAGTTCCCCGGTGAAGAAGCCAGCTTCGCGCTGAGCGGCCCGGCCGGCAAGCTCGAAACGATCAGCAACGTCGCCGAGCCGGCCGACGCGCGCCGCGGCGTGGCCGTGATCTGCCACCCCAACCCCGTGGAAGGGGGCACCATGCACAACAAGGTGGTGACCATGGTGGAGCGCAGCCTGCGCGAGCGCGGACTGGACACGGTGCGCTTCAACTTCCGCGGCACCGGCGAATCCGAAGGCCAGCACGACTACGGCAACGGCGAGCGTGACGACCTGGCCGCCGTGGTGCGCTGGGTGCGCACGCGGCGGCCCGGCGATGCGCTGTGGCTGGCGGGGTTCTCGTTCGGCAGCTATGTGACCCTGCGCAGCGCGGTCGAGCTGGATGCGGACGCGCTGATCAGCATCGCGCCGCCGGTGGCGCGCCGCCATTACGAGTTCGACGCCATTCCGCTGCCGTCCTGCCCCTGGCTGGTGGTCATGGGCGAGAGCGACGAAGTGGTCGATCCGCAGGCGGTGTTCGACTGGATCGACAGCCTGCACAAGAAACCCGAACTGGTGCGCATGCCGGACACCGGGCATTTCTTCCACCGCCGCCTGATGGACCTGCGCGGCGCGATCAAGCATGTGGTGCAGGACTGGCTGCCGCCCCCGCGCGGCTGACGCGCCCTTCCGCGATTTCTCCCATGAGCGAAACACTTACGATCGCGCCAAGCGCGCGCTACCAGGAAGGCGTCGCCGCGCACCGCTGGGAAAGCGACCCGGCCCAGCTGGCGGTGCTGCCCGAATTCGACCGCATGCATGCGGCGCTCACCGCCGCCCGCGAAGAGAACGGCGGCCTGTTCGGACGGCTGAAGTCGCTGCTCGGCGCCGAGCCGCGCGAAGCCGTGCCGGGGCTGTACCTGTGGGGCAGCGTGGGCCGCGGCAAGACCTTTCTGATGGATCTGTTCGTGGCCAGCCTGCCGCAGGGCATGGCGCTGCGCCGCCACTACCACCGCTTCATGGGCGAAGTGCACGAGCGCCTGCGCGAACTGGGCAACCGCCAGGATCCGCTGCCGGAAGTGGCCGAGGGCATCGCCGCGCGCTGCCGCGTGCTGTGCCTGGACGAGTTCCTGGTCAACGACATCGGCGACGCGATGATACTGGGCACCCTGCTGGAGGCGCTGTTCGCCCGCGGCGTGAGCCTGGTCACCACCTCCAACACCGAGCCGAAGAATCTCTACAAGGACGGCCTGCAGCGCGCACGCTTCCTGCCTGCGATCGCCCTGCTGGAACAGCAGTGCCACGTGGTGGAGATGATCTCCTCGCGCGACTGGCGCCTGCGCGCGCTGACCCAGGCGCCGGTGTACTTCACCCCGCCCAGTGCCGAGGCTGAGCGCTCGCTGGCGCGCATCTTCAGCACCCAGGCGCAGGGCGACACGACGGAAGGCGGCGACATCGTGGTCAACGACCGCGCCATCCCCGTGCGCAAGCGCGCCGAAAACATCCTGTGGTTCGACTTCGACGCTCTGTGCGAAGGTCCGCGCGCCGTGGCCGACTACATCGCCATCGCCAAGGCGGGACCTGCGGTGATCGTTTCCAACGTGCCGCAGTTCAGCATCTACAGCGAAGATGCTGCGCGCCGCTTCGTGCTGCTGGTAGATGAGTTCTACGACCGCCATGTGAAGCTGATCCTTTCCGCTGCAGCGCCGATCACCGAGCTGTATGACGGCGACCGGCTGCGTGCGGAGTTCGGGCGTACGGAGTCGCGGCTGATCGAGATGCAGAGCGAGGAATACCTGGCTTCACCGCATCTGGCGTGAACGAGCCTGTCAGCGGTTAACCGATCGCACTGGTGCCCGCTTCCCTTGGCTCGTTGGCATGCCTGCGCATGCCAACGAGCCAGGGTTTTGCATTGCCGCCCGAGTCAAGCGGCATGCATCGCATCGCCATCCCTGTCTCGGCAAGCCGCAGGAAAGCGGCTCCTAGCGACGGCCCGAACCGACCATAGGCAGTTGCTTACCCGGCCCCGCCTTCACCCAGATAAACTTCAGACTGTTCCACAGCTCGCCCGAACTAAGATCGACATATGCAGTAGGTGCTCCCTGCGCTGCGCAAGGAAGACCACCGAATGAGACCACCCCGATCTGGTAGACGCGGCCACCGATACTACGAATGATGGGACTGCCACTGTCGCCATGACAGGCTCCTTGTCCGCGCACTCCAGCGCAGAAATAAGTGCTCAGATCATCGCCATATGCGGCCGCACACTCGTCGTGTGCCAGCAAAGGCACGTCCACCGCACGCAATCGATCCGGAAAAAAGGGGATATCCGGATCCGTGTTGCCCCACCCCATCACCGTTACAAATTGACCGGGTCGGTACAAGGCATCGCTGCCCAGCGTGGGCAAGCTGACCGGGACGACGCCGCTGACGGGTGCGTCAAGAAATATCAGCGCCAGATCGGAGTCCGGGACCGTGCTGACCGCTACCGCGCTGACGCCTCGCCGCTGCGCTCCAATGTCGTCTGAAAGCAGGGTTTGCCCGATGGTGACCGAGAGCCCTGCCGCATTTCCGTCGGTTACGTTGTTGACACAATGCGCAGCGGTAATCACCACGTCCCGGCGATAAAGCGACCCTCCGCAGAAATGCCGCCCGCCAGATTGCAGGGAAGCCATGAACGGGTACTGCGCCCTGGACACCTCATGACCACCGATGATGCGCGGATCGATGCGGGAGCCGTTCTCCACGGATACCTGCGGCTTGGCAAAAGCCAGGCTCGCAGTAGTGAGAGCGAGCATGCTGGCCATCCAAGCCACGATGCTGACGATTGCCTTCTTGTTCGAACGCATTTGCATGAGACTTCTCCAGGTCATGGAAGAGGATTATCCATTGCATTGCGATAATGCCCGCTAAAAGCCAGCGCTTACGCGGCTACAAGTAAACACATGATCTTTGCTTCCTGGATATCGCAGAAGTACGAAAGTCTTCTCTGACATGCAGCTCCATGAAGCTGGCCTCTTCCGCTACTGCGCCGACCACTGAGCTGTACGACGGGAGTAGCTGCGTGCTGAGTTCGGGCGCACGAAGTTGAAGTTGGTCGAAATGCGGAGCGAGGAAAATCTCGCGTCGCCGCATCTGGCGTGAGGGACGGTTACCAGGAGCGGATCACTCCGGGCGGCCGTGCCCTCCTCGACCATGGCGTGCCAGCAGGCACGCCATGGTCGAGCATTGCCGCCGAGTCACGGCTTGCATCGCCGTTCCGCCGTACGGCTGCTTGGGAATCAGGCCTAGCGACGGTTCGATCCGACGGTATGCAGTCCTTTATTCCGCGCCGGTTGCACCCAGATAAACCGCAGGCTATTCCACAGCTCGCCTGAGCTGAGGTTGGCATACACCCCAGGCGCACCCTGCTCCGCGCATCCCTCGCCGAACGAGACGACGCCGATCTGATAGACACGGCCACCTATGCTGCGAATGATCGGTCCGCCGCTATCGCCCTGGCAGGAATCCTTGCCACGGACACCTGCGCAGAAGTAGGTGCCCAGCTCGTATCCTTCATAGCTGGCGGCGCACTCCTCCGGCGCAAGAATGGGCACATCCACTTCCCGAAGCCGATTGGGGAAGAACGGCAGCTCCGCATCGGTGTTGCCCCAGCCCATGACCGTTGCCGTCTGCCCGGGCCGGTACAAGGCATCGCTGCCCAGCGTGGGCAAGCTGACCGGAACGACGCCGCTGACCCGCTTGTCCAGAAACACCAGAGCCAGATCGGACGCCGGGAGCGTGCTGATCGCCACTGCCCGGATCCTTCGCCGCTGCGCGCCGATGCCATCCGAAAGCAGGGTCTGCCCGATGGTGACCGTGAGCTCCGCCGCGTTGTCGTCGGTTACATCGTTGACGCAGTGAGCAGCAGTAATCACCACATCCTGGCGATAAAGCGATCCCCCGCATAAATGCTGCCCGTCGAATTGCAGCGAAGCCATGAACGGATACTTCCCCCTGGATACCTCATTGCCGCCGATGATGCGCGGATCGATGCGCGGGCTGTTTTCCACGGATGCCCGCGGCGTGGCGAAAGCGAGACTCGCGGCGGTGAGCGCGAGCATTCCCGCCATCCAGGCCATGACCCTGACGGCCGTCTTCTTTCTCGAACGCATTTGCATGGGACTTCTCCAGTTCATGGAAGAGGGTTAGCAACTGCATGGCGTCAAGCGCTCGGAAAGCCGGCGCCTGCGCAGCTACGAGTAGACGCCTGACCCTTGCCCGGAGATATCGCAGAAATCCGAAAGTTGCGCCGAACATGCCGATGGCCCGCACGAGGGACGCTGCATACCCGGAATAGTCCCAATTGCCTGGCTGAAACCCGCCATGGACGCGTCCCTGCGCATACGCTTCGCAACGGACATCCACGCCGGAGAATGCTCATGATGCGCAGCGCCTTGCTCATGCTGTCCCTTGCCGCCGTATCGGCCGTACCTGTCCATGCCACCGATGTGGCGCAAAGCATTCAGGACGAACTGCCCCAGGTCGTCGCATGGCGCCACGACATCCACCAGCATCCCGAACTGAGCAATCGCGAGACGCGCACCGCCGCACTGGTTGCCGCGCAGCTGAAGAAGCTCGGCCTGGACGTGCGTACCGGCATCGCGCACCACGGCGTGGTGGGCGTTCTAAAAGGCAGCAAGCCCGGGCCGAGGCTGGCAATCCGCGCCGACATGGACGCGCTGCCGGTCACCGAGGAAACCGGCCTGCCGTTTGCCTCAGCAGCGCTGGGCGAATACCGCGGCAAGTCCACCGGCGTGATGCACGCCTGCGGCCACGACGCGCACACGGCCATGCTGCTCGGCGTCGCCACCGTGCTCGCCGGCATGAAGCAGGAGCTGCCGGGCGAGGTGATGTTCGTCTTCCAGCCGGCGGAGGAAGGAGCGCCAGCGGGCGAGCAAGGCGGAGCCGCGCTCATGCTGAAAGAAGGCGTGTTCCGCGACTTCGCGCCGGATGCCGTATTCGCCATGCATGTGATCAGCACGCTCAACGTCGGCACGGTGGCGCTGCGGCCGGGACCCACGCTGTCCGGGGCGGACGGCTTCAAGCTGGTGGTCCACGGACGCCAGACGCACGGCGCCATGCCGTGGAACGGCGTCGATCCCATCGTCACCGCGGCGCAGATCGTCGAGCAGGCGCAGACCATCGTCAGCCGCCGGCTGGATATCGGCACGCTGCCGGCCGTGCTCAGCTTCGGCATCGTCGAAGGCGGCACGCGCCACAACATCGTGCCGGACAAAGTGGAACTGCAGGGAACCCTGCGCAGCTTCGATCCCGCCATGCGCCAGCGAGCCATCGACCATCTGCGCGGCATCGCCGAACACGTGGCCGCCGCGAACGGCGCCACGGCGGAACTGCAGATCCCGATGGGCGACAGCTATCCGGTCACGGTCAACGACGCCGCATTGACCGCACGGGTACGCAGCAGCCTGGTCAAGGCGGTCGGCCACGCGCATGTGGTCGAGGCCCCGCCGGCCATGCCCTCGGAGGATTTCGCTTATTTCGCCAAAGAAGTGCCCGGCGTGTACTTCTTCGTCGGCGCCACGCCAGCCGGCCAGGATGCGGCGAAGGCGGCAGCCAATCATTCGCCGCGGTTCTTCATGGACGAGGGCGCCATGAAGGTAGGCATGACCTCGATGCTGCAGGCGACGCTGGACTATCTGCAGGCCCCAGCCACCGAAACGGATCACCAGGAGCAAGCAGCGAGCTGAGCAGGGGGATGGAAAGCCCGCTACTCGTCCGGCTTCTGGCGAACCGACACGCCCGCCAAAGCCGGTGGCGTGCCGCAGCGGCCGGAGCGCAGCGCATCCAGATAAGCCGACACCAGCGTCGTCGTGCTCTTCTGCGCACCCGCGGCGAACTGGCCGCCGCCTAAGTTCATATGGTTGGCGCCATCCACCACGGCCAGCCAGCGGCAGCCCGGCCCCAGTCCATCGAAGGCCTGCATGCGCCAGCGGTAGTCGCCGCCCAGCCCCTGGTCCCGCGTGCCGGTGACCAGCAGCGTGGGCGCGGCGATCGGTGCCCATGCGCCTTCGGGGAACACCGGTCCCGGCCCTTCCGGCGATAAGGCCACGTAGGCGTCGAAGCTGCCCTTCGGCGCCAGCCCCAACTTGTTGTGCGCACCGGCTTCCAGCATCACCGTGATCGCGCCCATCGAATGGCCGAGCAGCGCCTTGAACGATGCGTGGCAGCGCTGTTCCGACCACGCCAGCGCCGCGTCGATGTCGAGAAAGCGCGCCCGATAAGCCGGCGCATCGGTGACCAGGGCGGTGATGCCGCCCTTGAAGCCATGGCTGCGCAGGTCCTGCTTCAGCACCGGCAGGCCGCTTTCGCGGTGCCCCATCACCACCACGCGCCAGCCGTCGGCGCTCAAGGCCTCGCCTACATAGCGCAGGCCCTGCTCACTTCCGCCGGCACCGTGCGACACCAGCAGCAGCGGCGGGCAGGTTTTCGCCGCGGCAGGCTCGTACACCATCAGCGGCGTGCTCGCGCCATCGGAACGCGGCACCTCGATGCGTTCCGCGGCCCAGGCCTGCACGGTGGCGGCCAGCGCCAGCAGCGCGGCCACGATCTTCGGCGACGTCGTCGACATGCTTCACTCCCCTTCGATGGCCTGCACTGCGGTAACGTGGCGGCCTTTCCTGCACGGAGCCCCGCCATGACCAGCCTGCTCTTCCTCGCCCTGCTGTCCGCGCCCGGCATGCCGGCGGACGATTTCTCAACGCGGGTGCAGCAGGCCAAGTTGACCGAGGGCGCCAAGGACGGGCCGGACTACCAGAAGAAGATGTGGGCCGCGATCGGCGACCGCACCACCGACGCGCTCAAGGGCTGCATCGCCACCCTGCCCAAGCCGGACAAGTCCCCTTTCGTACTGGTCGCCGACGTGCACGCCGACGGCAGCCTGGGCCGGGTCGAAGTCCGCGCCCCCACCGACGTAGCCACCTGCCTGCTCAGCCGCTTCGCCAGCTGGAAGCTGCCGGCCCCGCCGGCCAGCCCGGCGCCGTATCCGATCGAGGTGGATTTCAGCATCGCCCCCTGAGCGCCCGGGCAGAACCGATCGCCAAGATTTTTCGCATGGCCGCCAGGCCGCGCCAGGCCTTGAATTACCCCACTTATCCACCGATATATGCACAATGGCTTGGGTTGACCTTCCCTGCCTTACCCCTATATGTTGTGTCGGTCGGTGCCTTTCTCAGACCCACGGTCGGATTGGCTTAATAGGGAATCCGGTGCGAATCCGGAACTGCCCCGCAGCGGTAAGCGGAAACGAAAGCTCCCATCGCACTGGCCTTCCAAGGCTGGGAAGCGGGGGCGAGTAGGTCGGATCGGTCGCCAGCGAACGGTCCATGTCTGCGAGTCCGAAGACCTGCCGGCACATCGCGGCCTTCAGCGCCGCGGTGAGTGATGGCGGCTTCCGCGGGGAGGCGCGTCGTGGCGCGGAGCCTTCGCTCCGCCGCACGGCCGTCCCCGCCTACACCGCCTTCGTCTCAGCCCTGCGCGCGGGAGCAGGTCGTTGAAGCCTTTGGCCTGGAGCGATGCCATGCAACCTATCGACACCGACTCGCGCGAGCGCACCGACGACCGCGCGGACGCATCCGCCTTCCCTGCCGCCGACGCAGCTGCCGCCGCGCCGGAGTCCATTCGCATGGAAGCCGTGGCGGAGACCCCCTTCGCCCTCACCCCGCCGCACAACCCCGGCCAGATGCGCGTGACCAAGCGCAACGGCAGCCAGGAGATCGTCGACGTCAACAAGATCGTGCGCGCGGTGACCCGCAGCGGCGAAGGCCTGCATGCGGTCGATCCGCTGCGCGTGGCGCTGAAGACCATCGGCGGCCTGTACGACGGCGCCACCACGCGCGAGCTGGACGAGCTGTCGATCCGCACCGCCGCCGCGCTCACCGCCGAGGAGCCCGAGTACGGCCAGCTCGCCGCGCGCCTGCTCGGCGCCTACGTCGACAAGGAAGTGAGCGGCCAGGAAATCCAGAGCTTCTCCCAGTCGATCGCGCGCGGCGCGGAGCTGGGCATCCTCAACGCACGCCTGCGCGACTTCGTCGCCGCCAATGCGCGCAAGCTCAACGACGCCATCGATCCGCTGGCCACGCGCCGCTTCGAATACTTCGGCCTGCGCACCGTGTACGACCGCTACCTGCTGCGCCACCCGCAGCTGCGCAAGGTGATCGAGACGCCGCAGTACTTCTTCATGCGCATCGCCTGCGCGCTGGGCGGCAACGAGATCGGCGAGACGCTGGAGCTGTACCGCCTGCTGTCCTCGCTGGAATACATGGCCAGCTCGCCCACCCTGTTCAACGCCGGCACCGCGCACGAGCAGCTCAGCTCCTGCTTCCTGCTCGACTCGCCGACCGACTCTCTGGAGTCGATCTACGAGAAGTACGGCGACGTGGCCAAGCTGAGCAAGTTCGCCGGCGGCATCGGCCTGGCCTACTCGCGCGTGCGTTCGCGCGGCTCGCTGATCCGCGGCACCAACGGCCATTCCAATGGCCTGGTGCCGTGGCTGAAGACGCTGGATGCCTCGGTCGCTGCGGTGAACCAGGGCGGCAAGCGCAAGGGCGCGGCCTGCGTGTACCTGGAGCCGTGGCACGCCGACATCGAGGAGTTCCTCGAGCTGCGCGACAACACCGGCGACGAGGCGCGCCGCACGCACAACCTCAACCTGGCCAACTGGATTCCCGACGAATTCATGCGCCGCGTGGAGAGCGACGGCGACTGGTCGCTGTTCGATCCGAAGATCGTGCCGCACTTCGTCGACAGCTGGGGCGAGACCTTCGAGCGCGCCTACCGCGAAGCGGAAGCCGCCGGCATCGCGGTGAAGAAGGTGAAGGCGCGCGAGCTGTACGCGCGCATGCTGCGCACCCTGGCCCAGACCGGCAACGGCTGGATGACCTTCAAGGACCGCAGCAACGCCACCAGCAACCAGACGGCCAAGGCCGAGAACGTCATCCACCTGTCCAATCTGTGCACCGAGATCCTCGAGGTGACCAACGCGGGCGAGACCGCGGTGTGCAACCTGGGTTCGGTGAACCTGGCTCGCCACGTGGTGGACGGCGTGTTCGACTTCGACAAGCTCGCCGCCACCGTGCGCACCGCGGTGCGCCAGCTGGACCGCGTGATCGACCTGAATTTCTATCCGATCGACACCGCGCGCACGGCCAACCAGAAGTGGCGCCCGGTGGGCCTGGGCGTGATGGGCCTGCAGGACGTGTTCTTCAAGCTGCGCCTGCCGTTCGATTCGGCCGACGCGCTGGCGCTGTCCACGCGCATCGCCGAGGAGATCTACTTCCACGCGCTGAGCATGTCCAACGAGCTGGCGCGAGAGCACGGCGCGCATCCGGGCTTCGCCGAAAGCCGCGCCGCCAACGGCGAGCTGCAGTTCGACTACTGGCCGCAGGCCAGGCCGAACGACATGCCGCGCTGGGATTCGCTGCGTGCGAGCGTGAAGGAACACGGCCTGCGCAACTCGCTGCTGATCGCGATCGCGCCGACCGCCACCATCGCCTCGATCTCCGGCTGCTACGAGTGCATCGAGCCGCAGGTGAGCAACCTGTTCAAGCGCGAGACGCTGTCCGGCGACTTCCTGGTGGTGAACCGCTACCTGGTCGAAGAGCTCAAGACGCTGGGCCTGTGGACGCCGGAAGTGCGCGACGCCATCAAGCTGGCTGAAGGCTCCATCCAGGGCATCGCCAACATCCCCGAGCGCCTGCGCCAGATCTACCGCACGGTGTGGGAACTGCCGCAAAAGGCGCTGATCGACCTGGGTGCCGCGCGCGGCGCATACATCGACCAGAGCCAGTCGCTGAACCTGTTCATGGAGAACCCGAACATCGGGCAGCTGAGTTCCATGTACATGTACGCATGGAAGTCCGGCATCAAAACCACGTACTACCTGCGTTCGAGGCCGGCGACCAAGATCGCCAAGACCACGGTGGCCGCCGCCGCGCCGGCAGCCAGGCCGGCGCCGGAAGCCGAGCAGGAACAGGCCAACGCCGCGGTGTTCTGCTCGCTGGAAAACCCGGAATACTGCGAGGCCTGCCAATAAGGCAACGCACCCGATGAAGCCGTACCGGAACCGCAGCGGGAAATCCGGTGTCGCCGCCTACGAAAGCGGCGAAGGCTACATCCGGGTGCGTTTCATCCACGACGGCACCTACGAATACGACGCCACCCGGCCCGGCCGCCTGCACGTAGGCAACATGCAGAAGCTGGCCGATGCCGGGATCGGCCTGTCCACCTATATCAGCCGCTTCGTGCGCGAACGCTACGCGCGCAAGCTCGATTGAGCGCCGGCGGCGCCCGCAGCAAAGGAATTCCCATGTCGCACATCCTCGATCCCGGTTTCGAACTCACCCTGCGCCCGATGCGCTATCCCGAGTTCTACGAGATGTACCGCAACGCCATCAAGAACACCTGGACGGTGGAGGAAGTGGACTTCTCGCTGGACGTGACGGACCTGAAGTCCAAGATGAGCGACGCGGACCGCCATCTGATCCATCGCCTGGTGGCCTTCTTCGCCACCGGCGACACCATCGTGGCGAACAACCTGGTGCTGAACCTGTACCAGCACATCAATGCGCCGGAAGCGCGCATGTACCTGTCGCGCCAGCTGTACGAGGAAGCGCTGCACGTGCAGTTCTACCTCACCCTGCTGGACACCTATATTCCCGATCCGGCCGAGCGCAACAAGGCCTTCGGCGCGATCCAGAACATCCCCTCGATCCGCCAGAAGGGCGAGTTCTGCTTCAAGTGGATCGACTCGATCCAGAACCTGCAGCGACTGGAAACGCGCGAACAGCGCCGCCAGTTCCTGCTCAACCTGATCTGCTTCGCCGCCTGCATCGAAGGCCTGTTCTTCTTCGCGGCATTCGCCTACGTGTACTTCCTGCGTTCGCGCGGCCTGCTGCACGGGCTGGCCTCCGGCACCAACTGGGTGTTCCGCGACGAATCCGGCCACATGGGCTTCGCCTTCGAAGTGGTGCGCACGGTGCGCGCGGAAGAGCCGGACCTGTTCGACGAAGCCATGCGCATGCAAGTGGAAGAGATGCTGGAAGACGCCATCGCCTGCGAAACGCAGTTCGCCGAGGACGTGCTGTCCGGCGGCGTGGCCGGCCTGTCGGTGAAGGATATGCGCCAGTACCTGGAGTACTGCGCCGACCAGCGCCTGGTGCAGCTGGACCTGCCGAAGAAGTACGGCGCGAAGAACCCCTTCGACTTCATGGACCTGCAGGACGTGCAGGAAGTGACCAACTTCTTCGAGCGTCGCGTGTCGGCGTATCAGGTGGGCGTCGAGGGAGAAGTGGCGTTCGATATGGCGTTCTGACGCCTTGGCCCCCTCTCCCCTGCGGGGAGAGGGTTGGGGTGAGGGGGACCTACGGAGCGCTGAAGCGGAAGCACAAAAGCAAGCGACGCTTCATCGATCTTCTTCCGCAAGCACCGCCCCTCATCCGGCTGCCGCCACCTTCTCCCCGGCGGGGAGAAGGATTCCACATGCAGGCGTTACACCCAGCTGTTGTCGTTATCGTCGTCGAAGCCCACGTCGCCGACGTCGCTCAGGTCACCGTTGAAATCGCTGTTGTCCTGCGCGAACGCGTGGTCGTTCTGCAACGCGTTGCCGCTGTTGTTGTCGTCGTAGAAATTGTTCTGCGTGATGTTCTCCACCACGGTCTCCTGCCCGCCGCCGCCGAAGAAACCACCGCCGCCGTGGTGGCCGCCCAGCAGGCTTTCGATGCCGTTGAACAGGAACATGCCGCCGGCCACGCCCGCGGCCGTGGTCGCGGCGCTGGCGAGGAAGCTGGGTGCGGCTGCCGGCTGCTGAGGCGCCGGTGCGGCGCCACCGAACAGGCGCTCGCGCCAACCCGGCGCGGCCTGCTGCTGCGGCATCGGCGGAGGCGCCGAGGGCTGCTGCGGCTGGCTCCAGCCGCCGGCCTGGCCGCCGAGGAAGCTGCCGCCGCCCTGCCCGCTCACCTGTGCCTGCAATTGCGCGATCTGCGCCTTGGCATTCTCCAGCGCCTGCTGCTGCAGCAGGCTGCGCTGCACCAGCAGGTAGAGCGCGTCGGGGTGGCCGGCCAGGCGCTGCTGGATCAGCGCGTCGGCCTGCGCGTCCTTGGCCACGCCGCCGGCGGCGGCCAGGCGCTGCAGGAAATCGTCGAGAAGTTGCTGTTCCTGGGGAGTCATGGGTGCTACCTCGTGGTGGTGGGCGACGGCTTGGTCCGCGCGCGTAAGTTGCCAAGTATGCGTGCGGCGGATGACATCAAGGCCACCCTGCCATCGGTTGGGCTGCGCGCGTTCAGCTCGACAAGAACTTGCGCCCGTTGAAATGAAGGCGGAGCCCGCAGGCTCCGCCATTTGCCTTACTTCGACGCCTCGCGCGCCTGCAGGTTCACGAACGGCAGCATGCCGCCGCCGTTGTAGGTGGGCAGGTGGCCGTCCCATTTCTCGATGGCCGACATCTGCACCACGTTCGGGTTCTGCCGCAGCGCATCGCCCTTCAGCGAGATCGCCTTGGCTTCCGCTTCGGCGATGGTCACCGCGGCCTTGGCCCGGCCTTCGGCTTCCGCCTCCACCTTCTGCGCCTCGGCCTGCGCCTGCGCCACTTCGTTCTGGCGCTGCTCGGCCATCTGGGTGGCCTGGATCTTGGCGTTGATCGACTGCACCACGTTGTCCGGCAGGCGCAGTTCGCCGATCCAGTAGATCTTCTCGATCACGATGCCCACCGGTGCCACCTCCGCGGCCACGTCGTTCTGCACCGCATCGATCAGATGCGCCTTGCCCTTGCCGTAGACCGATTCGATATCCAGGTTCGCGGCTTCCTTCACCAGCGCGTCGCGCACCATGTTGCGCAGGTAGACGTCGGTGATCTCGTCGATGCCCTTGCGGTACTTCTGGAAGATCAAGGTCACCTTGGTCGGGTCGATGTGATAGGTGATGCCCACGTCGGCATTGACGATCAGGCCCTGCGCGGTCTGGAAGCTCAACGACTCGTCGACCGGGCGGCCTTCGTTCGAGGAACGTGTGAACGCGTAGGTCTGCGTGAACGTGGGGAAGGTGTACAGCTCATAGCCCCAGCCCACCCAGTAACGGCCCGGCGGCAATTCCTGCAGCGCGCCCTTGCCGTCGCCATAGAGCTGGAACTTCACGCCCACGTTGCCGGCCGGCACCTTGTCGCAGGCCGCCAGCAGCAGCGCGCACAGCGCAACGGCAACCATCGAGAAACGTTTGATCGTGCGATTCATAAACAGTCATTCCTTGTGACGAAGAAGGCGGCTGAGCAGGTGATAGCTCCAGGCCGCAAGCAGGCCCAGCAGGACCAGGCCGGCGATCACGGCGAACGTGCTCGTGGCGGAGATCAGCTGCGGGCCGACGAAACCCAGGTACAGCAGCAGGCACAGCGCAAGCAGCCAGGGGCTGGCCAGCATCTGCGCGAACAGCGCTTTCATGGCGGCGACTCCTTGATGGAAGTTCATGGCGGATGCGAAGCGATCCGCGCATCGCCACCCGGCGCGTGCGCGCACGCGGGCAGCAGGCGATGCGCCGATGGTTTCGGCGTGGGCCTTAAGCGAGGGTTGGCGGTCTCAGGTCCGGCGGACGGAGATGGCGGCGCGATGGGGAGAGGAAGCCAGGCGACGAGCGTCGAAAGTCTTCATATGCGCACTCCGGTGCGCAGGGTCGGGTGGTGATGGCGGCGCATCATACTCCTGCTTTTTCGCGCCGGAGCGAAAACGCTACATCGTTACAGTGCGGGGAACGGGGAGCGGGGAACAAAAGCGCGCAACTTGCGAGGCTGTTCCCCGTTCCCCGTTCCCCGTGGCTACCAGCCTATTGACTACACCTGTAGTCAAGGCGTAGCGTGCCTACATCTGTAGTCACCCCCGGATAACCTGCCATGTCCAAGCCTTCGATCGGCGACCAGGAACTCGCCC
The DNA here is from genome assembly GCF_049532885.1 of Dyella marensis. NCBI lineage: Bacteria > Pseudomonadati > Pseudomonadota > Gammaproteobacteria > Lysobacterales > Rhodanobacteraceae > Dyella > Dyella marensis. Next base: position 139,954 of record NZ_CP064029.1, on the reverse strand, counting down.
TGCTGCATTACCTGGCCGAACACGAGCCCGCCTCGGTCGGCGAAGTGGCCACCGGCTTCGGCGAGGCGCGCGGCCTGGCGCGCTCCACCGTGCTGACCATGATGGAACGCCTGCGCGGCAAGGGTTATCTGCGCCGCCGCCAGGGCGGCGGCGTGTACCGCTACAGCACCGCCACCGGTCCCGGCGAAGCGATGCGGCAGGCGGTGGATCAGTTCGTGGAGAAGACCCTGGCCGGTTCGGTGTCGCCGTTCGTGGCGTGGATGTCCGAGAAAGCCGAGGTCAGCGACAACGAACTGGCGGAACTCGAAGCCCTGGTCAATCAACTGCAGTCGCGGCGCAAGGAGAAATGATATGGACGGCTATTTCCGTTTCGCCGACCTGCTGCTCGACCGCCTGGTCTGGACGTCCATCCAAGCTGCCGCCCTGATCGGCGCGGTGTGGCTGCTGTGCCGCTGGCTGCCGCGCTGGTCGCCGGCCATGCGCTGCCTGCTGTGGTGGCTGGTGGGCCTGCAGCTGATGCTCGGCCTCATGCTGGGCCGCCCGCTGGAACTGCCGCTGCTGACGCCGTCGGTGGACACCACCGCGCTGTCGGGCGAGCAGGCGCAGGAACATGGCATCGCCATCCATACCGCGGTCACCGGCGACCCGCTGGCCTCGATCCCCGTGCCACTCGCCGCGGCGGCTAAAGCGGCCGACGCGCCGCCTGCCAAGCCCTGGCCGTGGCGCGAAACCCTGGCCAGCCTGTGGCTGATCGCGATGGCGCTGCAGCTGGCCGCCGCGCTGCGCGAATGGCGCGAGACGCGCGCGGTAATGCGCAGCGCCGAACCGGTACGCGATACCCGGCTGCTCGCGCAGTGCGCCGAACAGGCGCGCGCGCTCGGCCTGCGCCACTGCCCGGAGCTGCGCCGCTCCGACGTGATCGTGTCGCCCCAGGTCGCCGGGCTGTGGCGCCCGGTGGTGCTGCTGCCGACCGAGCACACGCTGGATGCGGACGACTGCGCCATGGCGCTGGCGCATGAACTGGCGCATCTGCGCCGCGGCGATCTGTGGCTGGGCTGGATTCCGGCCATGGCGCAGCGCGCGTTCTTCTTCCATCCGCTGGCGCGCTGGGCGATGCGCGAATACGCGTTTCACCGCGAAGCCGCCTGCGATGCACAGGTACTGGACCGCTCCAGCGCCGAGCCGCAGGACTACGGCCGCCTGCTGCTGCGCCTGGGCGTGGCGTTCCCGGTGTCTTCCGGCCTGGCCGGCGCCTCGCCCACCTTCCAGAACCTGAAACGCCGCCTCACCCTGCTGCAGCAGACCGACCGCGTGCCGCCGCGCCTGGGCGCCTGGCTGCTGGTGGTGCTGGTGGCCGTCGCCGGTGCGCTGCCTTATCGCGTCACCGCGCGCGGCATGGATCAGCAGCAGGCAACGTCCTCCGCGCCGGCAGCGAATGCCGCGCCCGCGGTCGCGCCGCAAGCCGCACCCGCACCCGCACCCGCACCGCTGGTGTCGCCCACGCGCGTCGTCGCGGCGCATCCGCTGCCCGCGGTCGCGGCGGCACCCGCGCCGGTCGCGCCCGTGGCTACGACGGTAACGCCGGCTCCCGCCGCGAAGCCCGCCGCCCGCGCCATGGCCGCTCTTGACCCGATCACTGCTCCGCCGCCCGCGCCGATGGCGCCCATGGAGCCGATGAGCCCGCCGCCGCCACCGCCGCCACCGCCGGTCGCACCGGTGCCGCCGCCCGCTCCGCCGGCACCGCCGTCGCCGGTACGCGTGGGCAAGGCTTCGCACGTCGACCTCGACCTCGATAACGGCGCGCCCCGCGGCTTCGCCATCGTCGAGCCGGATTTCCTCACCGTGCAGGGCAGCGAGAACGATCTGGCCAACGCACGCGCCCTGCAGAACGGCAACGCGCCGGTGCTGTGGATCCGCCGCGGCGACAAGGCCTATGTGGTGCGCGACCGCGCGCTGCTGCAGCAGGCCAAGGACGCTTATGCGCCGATGCGCGATCTCGCACGCCAGCAAGGCGAGTTCGCCGGCAGGCAGGGCGAGCTGGCCGGCCGCCAGGATGGGCTGGCCGCGGAAGTCGAAGCGCTGTCGGTGCGCCGTTCCGAGCTGGACAGCGAACGCGTCGCCCTGACCCGGCAGCGCGAGCAGCTGCGCATGCAGGGCAAGGCCGACAGCGCGGAGGCGGCCGGCATCGCCGCCTCGTTCGAAGGGCGCCTCAGCGGCATCGAGGCGCAGCGCGCCGACCTGCAGCGCCGGCAGGCCGACATCGACCGGCGGCAGGCCGACTTCAGCCGCAACCAGGCCGAGCTCTCGCGCCAGCAGGCCGAACTGTCCAAACGCGAGCGCGAAGTCTCGCGGCAGGTCTACAGCCAGCTGGACCGCTTGATGGACCAGGCCGTCGCCGACGGCCAGGCCCAACCCAGCACGCGCCTTTGATCGCCCCTTCTCTCTGACGAGGCCTTATCGATGAAGCTGCATCCGCCCGCTCTCCGACTGCCGCGCCGCGCCGAATGGCGGGTGGCGATCTTCTCCGCACTGCTGCTCGCTGCCCCACTCACCCTGCTGGCCGCGCAGTACACGCCGCCGCCAGCGCCGCCGGCCGCGCCGCCACCGCCACCCTCTCCTCCGCCCCCGCCGCCGGTACCGCCCGTTCCGCCTTCGCCGCCACCACCGCCCGAATTCGGTGGCTTCGGCGCCCGCCATGTGTCCATCCACACGCGCGGCGAAGCCGCCGAAGGGCTGGCGCTGATCGATGGGGATTCGGTGATGTTCGATGGCGCCGACCGCGACGTGGAAGCGGTGCGCCGCCTGCAGGACGGCAAGGGTTCGCTGCTGTGGTTCCGCCGCGGCGGGCAGGCCTGGGTGATCCGCGACCAGGCGTATCTGGATCGCGCCAAGGCCGCTTACGCCGAGGTGGAAACGATCGGCAAGGAACAGGGCAAGCTCGGCGGCGAACAAGGCAAGCTCGGTGCGCAGCAGGGCAGCCTGGGCCAGCGCCAGGGCATGCTCGGCTCGCGCCAGGGCAGCCTGGCCAGCAAGGAAGCGGAGCTGTCCAGCCGCGAAGCGCAACTCGCAGGGATGGAAGCGCAGGGCAAACCCGCCGCCGATCTCGCCGCCGGGCGCCAGAAGATCGCCGCCGCGCGCGCCGACCTGGAAGCGCAGCAGAAGGCGCTGGAACGCGAGCAGGAATCCCTCGCGCACGACCAGGAGGCACTCGGCAAGCAGCAGCAAGCCCTGGGCGAGAAGCAGGGTGCGCTGGGCAAGCGGCAGGAACTCGCCAACCAGAAGGCGCATGCGCAGCTCGATGCCTTGATCAAGGAAGCGCTGGCAAAGGGCGTGGCCAAACCGGTGGAAACACTCTAGCTACGAAGAACTCTTCTCCCCTCCGGGGAGCACGCGGGGAGGGCACAGGGATGTGCCCGGCTTTGAGGAGCGAGGAAGATGCCGGCAGGCAGATGAGGGGCGGGTGCTCGCAGGAGCGGATCGACGAAGCATCGCTCGCTTTTCCGATCCCGCTTCTACGCTCCGTAGGTTCCCCTCACCCCAACCCTCTCCCCGGAGGGGAGAGGGGGTAGAAAAAAACGGGCCCTGGTGGGCCCGTTTTTTTCAATCCTTCGGCATCTTCAACTCGTATTCCTTCGGCGGCGTCGCTTCCATCAGATACCGCACGAAGTAATCCCAGCGCTTGCGCGTCATGTACAGGCTGGCCGCGCCATAGCCATGGTGCGCATTCGGGATCAGCAGCAGATCGAAGTCCTTGTTGGCCTTGATCAGCGCATCCACCACCAGCAGCGTCTGGTACGGCGGCACGTTGTCGTCCATGGTGCCGTGCGCCAGCAGCAGATGGCCCTTGAGCTTGTCGGCATAGACCTGGTTGGCCTGCTTGTCGTAGTTGCTCTTGCCGTCCTTGTCCTTCACCAGCAGGCCCTGCCACTTCTCCGCCCAGTCGTCTTCGTAGTTGCGGTTGTCGTGGTTGCCGCTTTCGGCGATGCCGACCTTGAAGAAGTCCGGATACATGAACATGGCGCCCACGGTGGCGTTGCCGCCGCCGGAGTGGCCCCACATGCCGACGCGGTCCAGGTCGATCCACGCATAGCGCTTGCCCAGTTCCTTCAGGCCCGCCACCTGGTCCGGCAAGGTGTTGTCGATGATGTTGCCGAAGTAGGCATCGTGGAACGCCTTGGAGCGCCACGGCGTGCCCATGCCGTCGATCGCCACCACGATGAAGCCCAGTTCCGCCAGCGCCTGGTTGTCGCGGCCGACGCTGAAGCTGCGCGTGCCGACCGAGCCGGTCTGCGGGCCGGGGTAGACGTAGTCGACGATCGGGTACTTCTTGCTCGGATCGAAATTCGTCGGCTTGTACATCAGGCCGTACAGGTCGGTCTTGCCGGCGCGGCCCTTCACGGTGAACGGCTCCGGCGCCTTCCAGCCGGTGGCGAGCAGGCGGCTGATGTCGGCCTTGGCCACCTGGGCCACGGTGCGGCCGTCGTCGCTGGAGCGCAGCACCGTCACCGGCGGCGTGGTGCTGGTGGAATAGGCGTCGACGAACAGCTTGCCGTCGGGCGACGGCACGACGGTGTGATCGGCTGCTTCCGGCGTGAGCAGGGTCGGCTTGCCGCCGTCGATGCTCACCTTCCAGTACTGCTGGTAATACGGATCGACGCCGGCGGTGCGGCCCACGCCGCGGAACCACAGCGTGCGCGACTTCGCGTCCACCCGCAGCACCTGGGTGACGTTGCCCTCGCCGGTGGTGATGGCGCGCTTGAGCTTGCCGGTGTTGAGGTCGTACAGGTACAGGTTGCCCCAGTTGTTGCGCTCGCTGAACCAGATCGCCTCGTGGGTTTCCGGCAGGTAGCTCCAGTTGACCTTGTCGTTGCCGCTCTCGTAGTAGGTCTTCACCTTCTCGTCGAACACCGTGCGCACTTCGCCGCTCTTGGCGTCGGCGATGCGGAACCAGGACTGCTTGTGGTCGCGCGAGGTGGACACGAAGGCCAGCGTCTTGCCGTCCGCCGCCCACTGCACGTCGTCCCAGCCGCCGTCGCGGCCGCAGCTGATGTCGTCGCACAGGGTGGAGCGGTGCTGGTCCGGCTGCATCTTCAGGCGCAGCACTTTCTTGGCCGGCACGTCGATGATCACGCGCTCGATCATGGTGATGTGCTCGTCGCCGACCAGCGGGTACTTCCACTTCTCCAGCTTCGGATGGCCCACGTTGGTAGTGACCAGGTACATGTCGCCGGTCTTGCGCTGGTCCTGCTGGAAGGTGCCGATCTGGGTCGAATCCGGCGACCACACCAGGATGGCGCTGTCGGTGTGCTTCCAGCCGGCGTTGTCGGTGGCGTAGCCGTAGTCTTCGACGCCATCGGTGGTGAGCTGGGTTTCCTTGCCCGTGGCGACGTCGCGCAGCCACAGGTTCCAGTGGCGGATAAAGGCTTCGGTCTTCTTGTCGGGCGAGAGCACGCCCGGCTCCTCGCCGGCGTCGCCGTGCCTGGGCTGCGCGCACACGCCTTCGCCCTTGAGGTCGCACAGGTAGTGCTTGCCGCGCAGGCTGACGTCGAGCTGCCCGTCGGCGGCCACGTCGAATTCGGTGATGCCGAGCTTGCTGGCGTCCACCGGCTTGCCGGCGGCCTTGCTCAGCGCGGCGGCGAGTTTGGCCTGGTCGAACGCGGGTTCGGCCTTGCCGGTGGCGGCGTCCATGCGCAGGTAACGGTCGCCCTGGGCGTCGTGGTCGCGGTACCAGAAGTGGCTGTCGTCGAGCCAGCTGGCGCTGGTCACCGCGTGGTCGATCAGCGGCGCGGCGCGGTAGTACATGAAGCTCTCGGCGCGGGCGTAATCGTCCGCCGTCAGCGTCCTGGCCGGTGCCGCCTGTGCGGCCGCGCCGGACGACAGCGCGCTCAATACCAGCGCGCCGAGCAGGCGCGAACCATCCATCTTCAAACCCATTGTCGACTCCCCTTGAGGATTGGCGTGATACGAAGCCCGCCGTGGCTTGCCGGAGCTGTAGCCGGCGATCCAAAGTCATGGATCGTAGTCCGGAGGTCATGCCCCGACCCCTGCCAGAAGTCCCTGGGGGGAAACATGCGTCAAAATACGCGTTTTCCCCACCCAAGACCGCACGCCATGACCAAGCACGCCGCCGCCCTGCCCGAAGCCACCCTGCTGGAGATGGTGTTTCCCGACCACACCAATCATCTCGGCACCCTGTTCGGCGGCCAGGCGCTGGCGTGGATGGACAAGGCGGCGTTTATCGTCGCCTCGCGCCATGCGCGCCGCATCGTGGTCACCGCGCGCTCGGAAGAAGTGAGCTTCCGCGTGCCGGTGCGCAAGGGCCAGCTGGTGGAACTGCTGGCGCGCATCGTGGAAGTGGGCAAAAGCTCCATGCACGTGGAAGTGGAAATGACCGCCGAGGACCCGCTCACCGGCGACCGCCGCGTCTGCACCACCGGGCGCTTCGTGATGGTGGCGCTGGATTCCAACGGCACGCCGACGGACGTGCCGCCGCTGGCCTGAGCGGCCGCGTAGGTTGGGGTGAGCGCCAGCGAACCCCAACACCCACGGTCGCCCGCAGCGTTGGGGTTCGCTGGCGCTCACCCCACCCTACGCCAGGGTTGATACCAGCCCCGCCACCCAGTCGATGAACACGCGCAGCCGCAGCGGCAGCTGCCGCTGGCGCAGATACGCCACGTGCAGCGGCATCGGCGGCGGCGGCGTGTCGGTCAGCAGGGCCACCAGCTGGCCGCTGGCCAGCGCATCGCCGAAGCGGTAGCGCGGAAACTGCGCGATGCCCAGGCCCGCCTCGCAGCAGGCGGCGTAGGCGTCAGAACCGTTGACGGTGACCATCGACGGCAGGCTCACCTCGCGCAAGCTGCGTCCCACCATGAATTCCAGCGGCACCGCGCGGCGCGTGTTCGGCGAGGCCCAGTTCACCGCCAGGTGGCCCTTGTGCAGGTCGGCCAGGCTGGCCGGCATGCCGTGGCGACGCACATAGTCGGCGCTGGCCATGGTCACCTGCTGCATCGAGGCGATGCGGCGCGCCACCAGTTCGGAATCGGGCAGCTCGCCCGAGCGCACCACGCAATCCACGCCTTCGCGCACCAGGTCGACGTAGCGGTCGCTGGTGCCCAGCTCCAGTTCCACCTGCGGATAGCGCTTGAAGAAATCCGGCAGCGCCGGCGCGATCAGATGGCGCGCCAGCGTGGCCGGCATGTCCACGCGCAGCCGCCCCTTGGGCTGGGTGGCGGCGTCGCGGAAGCCGGCTTCCACCTCGTCCACGTCGGCCAGCAGGCGCACGCAATGGCCGTAGTAGGTCTCGCCGTCGCGGGTGGGGCTGACGCTGCGCGTGGTCCGCTGCAGCAGGTGCGCGCCCAGCCGCGCCTCCAGCCGCTTGATGGTGTGGGTGAGCGTGGCGCGCGGCAGGTTCAGGTCGTCCGCGGCGCGGGTGAAGCTGCCCAGCTCGACGATGCGGGCGAACACGCGCATGGCTTGCAGCTGGTCCATGGCCGGGGCTTCCCATTGTTGATATGAATGAAACAGACCTGGCGATTATTGAGCATTTATCCATCAACGATGCAAGCGCAGCATGTGCCCATCTTTTCTCCCACCTGAAAGAGAGCCCCGCGATGCAAACACGACTGCTTGGCCGCAACGGCCCCAAGGTTTCCGCCCTCGGCCTGGGCTGCATGGGCATGAGCGAGTTCTACGGCGCGCGCGACGACGCCGAGTCCATCGCCACCATCCACCACGCGCTGGACCGCGGCCTCACCCTGCTGGACACCGCCGACATCTACGGCCCGTACACCAACGAGGAACTGGTCGGCAAAGCCATCCGCGGCCGCCGCGAACAGGTGTTCCTGGCCACCAAGTTCGGCATCGTGCGCGACCCCTCCAACCCGCAGGTGCGCGGCGTCAACGGCCGGCCGGAATACGTGCGCGAGTCCGTCGACGGCAGCCTCAAGCGCCTGGGCGTCGAGCAGATCGACCTGTACTACCAGCACCGCCTGGATCCGCGCACGCCGATCGAGGACACCGTCGGCGCCATGGCCGAGCTGGTGCAGGCCGGCAAGGTGCGCTACCTGGGCCTGAGCGAGGTTTCAGCCGAGACGCTGGAACGCGCGCACAAGGTGCACCCCATCGCGGCCGTGCAGAGCGAGTTCTCGCTGTGGACGCGCGACCCGCAGGAAAACGGCGTGCTGGCCATGTGCCGCCAGCTCGGCGTGGCCCTGGTGGCTTACTCGCCGCTGGGCCGCGGCTTCCTTACCGGCGCCTACAAGAGCCCCGAGGACTTCGACGCCGACGACTACCGCCGCAGCAGCCCGCGCTTCCTGGGCGAGAACTTCACCCGCAACCTTGAACTGGTGGACAAGGTGCAGGAACTGGCGAAGGACAAGGGCTGCACGCCCGCGCAGCTGGCCCTGGCCTGGGTGCTGGCCCAGGGCGAGGAAGTGATCGGCATCCCCGGCACCAAGCGCCGCGACCGCCTGGACGAGAACCTGGGCGCGCTGGATGTCGCCCTCAGCGCCGCCGAGCTCGCGGCCATCGACGCGGTGTTCCCGCCCGATGCCGCCGCCGGCCCGCGCTATACCGAGGCCATGCTGAAGTTCCTCAACGCCTGACCGGCACGGCAATACGGCTCATGGCGGGTAAAATGCCCGCCATGAGCACTCCCGAACACTCCCCCCTCGGCAAGACCACCGTCTACGCCGACCGCTACGACCCCTCCCTGCTGTTCCCCATCCCCCGCCAGGCCAAGCGCGACGAGATCGGCGTGAGCGCGCCGCTGCCGTTCCACGGCGTGGATATCTGGAACGCCTACGAACTCTCCTGGCTGGATGCGCGCGGCAAGCCGCGCGTGGCGCTGGCCGAATTCCGCGTGCCGGCGGCCTCGCCGAACATCATCGAATCGAAGTCGTTCAAGCTGTATCTCAACGGCTTTGCGCAGGAACGCATCGACGATGCGCAAGCCCTTGCGGCGACCCTGCGCCGCGATCTCTCCGCCGCGGCCGGCGCCGAGGTGGACGTGCACCTGAGCGAGCCGAGCGCGAAAGCGCATGCAGTGGTGGATCTCGAAGGCGCTTCGATCGATGCGCTGGATATCGACATCGACGACTACGGCCCGCCCAAGTCCGATTACCTGCATGCCGATGCGGGCGAGGTGGTGGAAGAAGCCCTGGTCTCGGACCTGCTGCGCTCCAACTGCCCCGTCACCGGCCAGCCCGACTGGGGCAGCGTGCAGATCCGCTACCGCGGGCCGCGCATCGACCGCGCGGGCCTGCTGCGCTACCTGGTCTCGTTCCGCAATCACAACGAATTCCACGAGCAGTGCGTGGAACGCATCTTCGTGGACGTGAGCCGGCACTGCGCGCCGCAAAGCCTGAGCGTTTATGCCCGCTATACGCGGCGCGGCGGCCTGGACATCAATCCGTTCCGCGCCAGCGCCGCGTCGGCGCCCGGCAATCCGCGCGGCGCGCGCCAATAGCATGGCGTGCGGAGGCGGCGCGAAACGTTCGTAAAAAACCTGTCGCGCCGCGCCCGCCGCTAATGGCGGCTTCATCGCGACAGGCCTAGCTTGGCGCTGCGGGAACGCCATGCGTTTACTCCGTTCATCCATGGATCGACGACCGGAAGGGGGATTGCCATGCATCGCTTTCAACGCCACGCCGCCGGCGGCTGCTGCCTGATCGCCGCGCTCGCGCTGGGCGCCTGCGGCAAGCACGAAGCAGCACCGCCCGCCGCCGCGCCGGCAGCGGCGGCCAGCGTGCTGGCCAGGGCGCCCGCGACGGCGCCGGCCGCCGTTCCGGACATCACGCTGCCGAAGGCTTCCACCGCATCCACCGCCAAGGCGGCTGTCACGGCGGCGCCGGTGGACCGGGCCTTCCGCGTAGCCAGCGTCACCATCGGCGACGATGTCTCGCCGGACCATCGCGTCACCGAAGCGAAGACGCGTTTTGCGCCGAGCGTGAAGACGATCTATGCCGCGGTGGAAACGCAAGGGCTGACCGACAGCGCCACGCTGAGTGCGACGTGGAGCTATCTGGAAGGAAGCTCGCGGCAGATCGTCAGCACCAGCCAGTCGATCGCCACGGACGGGCCGGCGGTGACCACGTTCGAGGTGCGCAATCCGAACCAGTGGCCGCTGGGGAAGTACCAGGTGGTGATCGCGGTGGATGGGAAGACGGTGTCGACGCAGGAGTTCGAGATCGCAAAAACCTGAGCGTCGAAGCTGGCGTAGGTTGGGGTGAGCCGCAGGCGAACCCCAACATCGCGGCCACGGACGCTGCGCACCGTTGGGGTTCGCCTGCGGCTCACCCCAACCTACGAGGTCGTCAGACCTTGTAGTACTCGCGATACCACGCCACGAACGCCGCGATGCCCTGCTCCACCGAGACCTTCGGCCGATAACCCACGGCCTCCACCAGGCTCGATACATCCGCCTCGGTCTCCGGCACGTCGCCCGCCTGCAGCGGCAGCATTTCCATGGTGGCCTTGCGGCCCAGGCACTGCTCCAGCACCTCGATATAGCGCAGCAGCTCCACCGGATGCTCGTTGCCGATGTTGTACAGGCGATACGGCGCCACGCCGCTGGTGGCCGGATCCGGATGCGTGGCATCCCAGGCCGCATCCTTGCCCGGCACCGTATCCAGCGCGCGCACCACGCCTTCGACGATGTCGTCGATATACGTGAAGCTGCGCTTGTGCCGGCCCTCGTTGAACACGCGGATCGGTTCGCCCGCGAGGATGGCCTTGGTGAACAGGAACAGCGCCATGTCCGGGCGTCCCCACGGGCCGTACACGGTGAAGAAGCGCAAGCCGGTGGCAGGCACGCCGTACAGATGCGCGTAGCTGTGCGCCATCTGCTCGTTCGCCTTCTTCGTCGCCGCGTACAGCGTCAGCGGATGCTCGGCCGGACGATGCTCTGAAAACGGCAGGTCGCGATTGGCGCCATACACCGAACTGGTCGAAGCAAACACCAGATGCTGCACGGCATGCTGGCGGCAACCCTCCAGCACATGCAGAAAACCGGTGACGTTGCTGCTCACGTACACATGCGGGTTGGTCGCCGCATAGCGCACACCCGCCTGCGCCGCCAGATTCACCACCCGCTCGGGCTTGTGCGTTGCGAACGCCTTCTCGATCGCCGCGCGGTCGGCCAGGTCCGCATGCACGTGCGTGTAGCCCGGATACGCCTGCACCCGCGCCAGTCGCGCCCGCTTCAAACCCACGTCGTAGTAATCGTTGAGGTTGTCCACACCGATCACTTCATCGCCGCGCGCCAGCAGCTTGCGCGCCACGTGCGAACCGACGAAACCGGCGGTACCGGTCACCAGCACTTTCATCACAGCCTCCCGTCCACCGCTTCGCGCGGCAGCACGTATTTCACGTCGTAGACCACCGACTCGGGCTTGCCGAACGCGCGGATGCCCGCGGCGCCCAGCGCCTTGAACTGGCGATGGCCCACGGCGACGATTACCGCGTCGTAGTGGCCTTGCGCCGGCGCGCCCAGCGTCGCCAACCCGTATTCGTGCTCGCATTCGGCCGCATCCACCCAGGGGTCGTGCACGTCGACCTGCGCGTTGTAGCCGCGCAGCGCCTGCACGATGTCGATCACGCGGGTGTTGCGCAGGTCCGGGCAGTTCTCCTTGAAGGCCAGGCCCAGCACCAGTACTTTCGCGCGCACCGGGTTGATGCCCTTGCGCACCATCAGGCGCACCACTTCGCCGGCCACGTAGGGACCCATGCCATCGTTGGTGCGCCGGCCCGCCAGGATCACATCCGGGTGGTGCCCTACTTCCTGCGCCTTGTGCGTCAGGTAATACGGATCAACGCTGATGCAATGGCCGCCGACCAGGCCCGGACGGAACGGCAGGAAGTTCCACTTCGTGCCCGCCGCTTCCAGCACTTCGAGCGTGTCGATGCCGAGCTTGTTGAACAGCATCGCCAGGTCGTTCACCAGCGCGATATTGAGGTCGCGCTGGGTGTTCTCGATCACCTTCGCCGCCTCGGCCACCTTGATGCTGCTGGCCTTGTGCGTGCCGGCGGTGATGATGCTGGAGTAGAGCGCGTCGACGTAGCTGGCCGCTTCCGGCGTGGAGCCGGACGTCACTTTCAGAATGCTGGTGACGCGGTGCTGCTTGTCGCCCGGATTGATGCGCTCGGGGCTGTAGCCGGCGAAGAAATCCTGGTTGAACTTCAGGCCCGAGCCAGCCTCCAGCAGCGGCACGCACACCTCTTCGGTGCAGCCTGGATAGACCGTGGACTCGTACACCACCACGTCGCCGCGCTTGAGCACCGTCGCCAGCATCTGGCTGGCCTTGACCAGCGGCCCCAGGTCCGGCCGCTTGGCCGCGTCGATCGGCGTGGGCACCGTCACTATGTAGACGTTGCGGTCGCGCAGATCTTCCAGCGCATCGCTGTAGCGCAGGCGCGCGGAGGAGCGCAGCTCGTCCGCATCCACTTCCAGCGTCGAATCCTTGCCGGCGCGCAGTTCCTCCACCCGCGCCGCGCGGATATCGAAGCCCACCGTGTCGTATGTCTTGCCGAATTCCACGGCCAGCGGCAGGCCGACATAGCCCAGGCCGACGATGGCGATCCGGGCTTCTTCCAGGTTCCGCATGCAGGGCGCCTTCCACAAAGAACGGCCTCGGCGGCCGCAACGACACAGGCTAACAGGAGCGGAGCGTATCGCGGCTGTGACGGCCGGCCGGCGGGTCGCTTTCGGCCGAGCCGCGGCCCGCCTTAAGTGACATCGACACGCCCCCGGGCCGCGCCTAACCTGCGTTTCCGCCCGCGCTTTGCAGGAGCGAAAGGCGAGTAACGAGGGCACAAGCCTGTGCGCGTACGTCCCCTGTCACGCGCGGCTAGGCTCTGTCGGCGAACCGGCCGGGCGTGTACGTGACGGCGCCCTCGCTACTCGCCTTTCGCTCCTGGCTTGCCTATCGGTGGAAAGCCATAGGCCAGGCATAGCCGGCACGAGGTAGAGGATTTCCCCGCGCGCCCGCGCAGAATCGGCGCCGAAGCTCACGCGAAGGTCCATCACGAAGGTCCATCACGCAAGGGGAGGTGGACATCATGCGCATCACGCCGGTCGCTTTGATCGAATTCCTCGGCCTGGCGCCCGCCGGCCGCGAAACCGCCGCGCCGAAGCGCCGCCCGCCGGGCGCGCTTGACTACCAGCTGCCGGGCCGCGACTGGGCCGCGCTGTTCGGCGGCATCGCCTGCCTGGGCGCCATGCGGCCGATCGTGTTCCTGCACCTGGGCGCCGAAACCGAAGCCGAACCCGAGGCCGAAGCCACCATCTGGCATCGCATCCACTGAAGCCGCGCCCTGCCGGAAGCCACCCCGACCCCTGGCATACAAGCTGCTTCAGCGGTTTTTCCATCACACGCCGCGCAAAAAGCCGGGCTATGATGCCGGGGACCGTCCGCGCGGAGGCTCCATCGGTGCCGCACGGACCCAGGGTCGGGGGACATCGTAACGCTCCATGTCTGGCGCCGCCGCCGCGCGGCGGCGTTCCCGTTCCCTGCGTGCAGGTCGTGCCGGTTGTTCGCTCGAGCCGATAAAAAGCGGTCTCCATAAATGATGGCGCCGTACGCGGGCCATCGCACAAGCTGAAGAACGGATCACAGGGGGAGTACATGTCCGACATCATCGAGTTCCTGGAGCGCATGGGCGAAGACGCCCGCCTGCGCGATGCGTCCGCTGCCGAGCTGGAACTGGCCCTGGCCGGGGCGCGCCTGGAACCTGCGCACGAAGCTGCTGTGCTGGCCCGCGATGCCGCCGGCCTGCAGGCCCTGCTGGGCCTGGGTGCGCTGATGGCCGTGCAGTTGCCCGCCGAAGAGGAAGAAGAGCAGGAAGACGAGGGCGAAGGCGACGAACCGTCGCCGGCCGAAGAAAGCCTGCGGCGCGAGGCCGCCGTCGCGTGAACGCACGCCACGGCATGCGGCGCCTTTACGGGTTCCTCCTTGCCGGGGCCTGCCTGCTGTGCCCGCTGGCCGCGGCCGCCGCGGAAGCCGGCGCGGCCGACGCCCCGCCCGCCCTGCTGGAGGTAGCCGACAGCATCAAGACCTCCGACCACGGCACCTTCGCCAAGCTGCTGCTGCAGATGGAGCCGGAGGCATCGAAGCTGTCGCCGCAGCAGCAGTGGCACCTGCGCTACCTGAAGGCCTGGGACGTGGCCTACTACGGCGACTACGAACGCGCCGGCCCGCTGCTGGACGAGGTGATCGCGCAGGACGTCGACGCCACCCTGCGCTTCCGCGCCACCGCCACCTCGATCAACATCCTCGGCATCGGCCACCGCTACGAAGAGGCCTTCACCCGGCTGGACAAGCTCACCAGCCAGCTGCCGCAGATCACCGACAAGCGCGCCCGCCTGCAAGGCCTGGGCGAAGCGGCGCAGCTGCTGGTCGCGGCCGGCCAGTACGACCTCGCCGCGCAATACGCGGACGAGATGCTGAAGAACCTGCCGCCCGGCGAAGGCCCGTGCAAAGGCCTGTTCTTCAAGGCCGAGTCGGCCTATCGCAGCGAGAAGCCGAACGCGCGCGAGCAGCTGGACCAGGCCATCGACCGCTGCGTCTCCGTCGGCGAAACCGTCTACGCCAACACGCTGCGCGCCGAACTGGCCGTGGCCGACCTCGAGCGCGGTGAAGCCACCCAGGCCATCGCCGTGCTCACGCGCAACTACGCCGACGTGCAGCACGACGGCTACCAGACCCTGATCGCGCAGTTCGACGCGGCCCTGGCCAAGGCGCACCTGAGCCTGGGCAACCTGGCCGAGGCGCGCAAGCACGCGTTGGCCGCGGTGCAGAACAGCATCAAGGGCGAATACACCGCGCCGCTGGGCATGGCCTACCAGGTGCTGTACCGGGTGGCGCGCAAGCAGGGCGACCTGGCCGCGGCGCTGGCCTATCTCGAGCAGTACATGGCGGCCGACAAGGGCTATCTCGACGACGTCTCCGCCAAGGCGCTGGCCTACCAGGTGGTGAAGCAGCAGGTGCTGTCGGGCCGGCTGCAGCTGGACACGCTCAACAAGCAGAACCAGATCCTGCAGCTGCAGCAGGCGCTGGACCGCAAGGCGGTGGAAGCCAGCCGCCTGTATATCGTGCTGCTGCTGATGGCGCTGGGCTTCATCACGCTGTGGATCTACCGCCTCAAGCGCTCGCAGCTGCGCTTCATGTGGCTGTCGCGGCTGGACAGCCTCACCGGCATCTGCAACCGCAAGCATTTCATCGAAGAAGCCGAAACGGCCCTGCAGGCGGCGGCGAAGACGCGCCAGCCGGCCGCGCTGGTGATCCTGGACCTGGATCATTTCAAGTCGATCAACGACACCTTCGGCCACGCCGTGGGCGACCACACGCTCAAGCACATCGTGGAAGCCTGCCGCCCGCTGCTCAGCGCGCGCGAGGTATTCGGCCGCCTGGGCGGCGAGGAATTCGCCGTGCTGCTGCCGGACTGCACGCCCGAACAGGCCCTGGCCCGCGCCGAACAGCTGCGCGCGGCGATCGGCGCGCTGTCGCCGCTGGAAAGCGGCGAACTCTCCGTCTCCGCCAGCCTGGGCGTGGCCGACACGCACAGCGCCGGCTACGACGTCAGCGAACTGCTGGTGCGCGCCGACCACGCGCTGTACCGCGCCAAGAGCGAAGGGCGCAACCGGGTGGTGGCCACGTGGATGGGCGCGGCGGCAACGCGCGTGGTGGCGGGTGCGTCGGCGAGCGTTTAGCGCGCTGGGTTGAGAGGCTCCCGCGGACTCCTGCCGGCGAAGCTCAGTGCTTCACGTGATAACGCGTACTGCGGCCGCCGCCCGGCAGGCGCTCCAGGTAACCCTTCTCGACCAGGTCGGCCAGGTGGCGCGTGGCGGTGGCCTTGGACACCTTGGCTACCACTTGGTATTTCGACGCGCTGATGCCCTGCTCGAAGCCGCGCTCGCCGCCATCGAGCAGGCGATTGAGCACCTTGAGCTGTTCCGGCAACAGGCCCTGGTACGAGTGCTGCAGCCAGAAGCGCGCCTTGTCCAGCACGCGGTCGATGCGCTGCAGAGCCTCGTTCAAGCTGTGCTGCAAGGTGGCGAGAAACCACCGCAGCCACGGCGTGACGTCCAGCGTGGCCTTCTGGCTGGTTTCGAGCACGTGGTAGTAGCCGGCGCGGTCGGCCAGGATGCTGGCCGACATGGTGTAGAAGCGGATCGCCTGATGTTCGGCCTGCGCCAGGGCCAGGTCGGTGATGGCGCGGGTCAGGCGGCCGTTGCCATCGTCGAACGGATGCAGGGTGACGAACCAGAAGTGCGCCAGCCCGGCGCGCAGCAAGGGATCGAGCGCGGCGTCGCCGCGGCTGCTGTTGAACCAGGCCAGGAAGGCATCGAGCTGCACCTCCAGGCCGGCGCGGGGCGGCGCTTCGAAATGCACGATCGGCCGGTCGAGCCGGCCGGACACCACCTGCATCGGCTCATCGCCGCGCAGGCTGCCCACGCGGATGGGCCGTGCGAGCAGCGAATCCTGCTGCGCGAACAGCCAGGCATGCCAGTCGAACAGGCGCTGCGCGGTCAATGGCTCGCGATAGCGCTGGGTCGCGTCGAGCATCAGCTCGGCCAGGCCTTCGCTGCGCGGGGTGGTGGCCGCTTTCGCGTCCTGCGCTACGCCCAGCCGCCGCGCCAGCGAGGAACGCACGGAGGCCACGTTGAGGCGCTCACCCTCGATCGCCGAGGAAGTGATGATGTTCTGCAGCAGGGTGTCGAGTTCCCCTTCGACCTGTTCGTCGCCCGCGATCGCACCGGCCATGCCGAGCAGGCGGCCCTGCAACTGCTGGCAGGAGCGCAGCAGGGGCGCCAGCGTCCTGGCGTGCCAGCGGAAGGTGGGCCAATCCGGCTGTTGCCAGATCCAGTGGGGGTGATCCATGCGGCGGACTCCCAAGGGGGTGAGCCGATTACGCCACTTATTCGGCTCACGGAATGAGCCGATTATGGTCGATATTCGGCTCACGCGCCATGGGGCGCCCAGGGCCTACGGCACCTGCGGCGCGACGGTATCGCGTTGCTTTTGATTCAAGGGAAATGGCGCGCCCGGAGGGATTCGAACCCCCGACCAATGGCTTCGGAAGCCACTACTCTATCCGGCTGAGCTACGGGCGCGTGGTGCGGCGAGGCCGCCGGCGGCCCCTGGGGCGGCGGCGGAGCGCGGAGTATAGCGGCTTGGAGCCATGCGTGCGACGAGGAACGCCGATAACGAAAAGGCCCGCCTCGCGGCGGGCCTTTTCGCGGCGTGCGCCCGATGGATCGCTCAGCGCGCCTTGAGCAGCTCCGAGAGCTGGTCCGGCTTGCCTTCGATGCGCTCCAGGTGCGGGTACTTCAGGCCGTCGTGATAGTCGATGCGCAGGGTCTGGTACTGGTCGAAGTTCTTTACCAGCAGTTCGACCGGCTTGCTCTTGTCCTTGGCCGCTTCGGTCACCGCGTCCTTGACGGCGTCGCTGGAGAACTCCTTGCCGTTCACCGCGACGATCTTCATGCCCGGCGACAGGCCGGCCTTGAAGGCGGGGCCGTCCCACAGCACGTCCATGATGTCGCCGCCCTTGCCCAGCGACACGCCCAGCGAATACACCAGGTTGGCGCCGCCGAAGCGGGCCTCGGCCGCCTTCACCACCGGCGAGGGCTTGTCGTTGTAGACCAGCTTCCAGCCGTGCGCCTCGATGCCGCCGATCAGCGGGCCGTGGCCGTCAAGGCGCTCGCGCAGGTAGCTGGCCCAGTCGAACGGCTGGATGTCGTTGAGCGTCTTCACCACGTCCTCGAAGGTGTAGGTGTTGACCGCCCACTCGCCATTGTTCATGCCGAAGAAGGCCTTGCCGAAATCGTCGATCGACTTCTTGTTGCCCGACAGCGAACGCAGCTTGCCGTCCACTTCCAGCCAGATCATCTGGCCGCCGGAGTAATAGTCCTCGCTCATCTGGTAGTTGCGGTAGGGCAACGGCCGGCGCTGCGCGATGATCGGATCGTTGGTGGTGTCCTGGATATTGCGCCACTGCTGCAGGCCCGGACGGCCCTTGTCGTAGTTGGCGGCGACGTTGGCGAGCATGTCGCGCGCTTCTTCCGGCTTCCACAGGCCCGAGCGCGCGGCCATCACATAGCCCCAGAACTGGGTCTGGCCTTCGTACACCCACAGCAGGCTGTCCTGCATCGGCACGTTGAAGTTCGGCGTGGACAGATCCGCGCCGCGGCGGTACTTGCCGTCCCAGGAGTGGTTGAACTCGTGCGGCAGCAGGTCGCGCGCCAGCACGTTCTTGTCCCACTCGGTGAAGTAGCCGGGGCCCACGCCGTTCTCGCTGGAGCGGTGGTGCTCCAGGCCGTTGCCGCTCATCTTGTCGCTGAGCGAGAACAGGAAGTCGTAGTGGTTGTAGTGGTGCGCGCCGTACATCTTGTACATCTGCTGCACCAGGTTCTGGTGCGCCTTCAGCTGTTCCGGCTTGATTTCCAGGTACTTCGGGTCATCGGCCACGATGTTGAGGAACACCGGCGTCTTGGCGCCCGGGTCCAGGTCCACGCGCTTGAAGTACTTGCCGGCGTAGATCGGCGAGTCGACCAGGTCGTCGAACTTGATCGGCTTGAAGGTCACCGTGTCGCCGTCGCGCGAAGCCTGCTCCAGCGCGGTGCCGAACTGCCAGCCGGCCGGGAACTTCACGCTGGCCTCGGCCTGGATGCGGGCGGCGACATAGCCGGCCGGATACAGCGTGACCGTATTCCACTGCACGTTGAGCATTTCCGGCGTCATCACCACGCGGCCCTGGCGGGTGTCCTGCGGGGAGAGGAACTGGAATTCCACGTCCACGCTGCTGGCGCCCTGCGGCACCTCGACGTGGAAGGCGTAGACGTTGAGCGGATCGCGCGTCCACTTCAACTCCTTGCCGTTGGCCGACACCTTCAGGCCCGCCAGCTTGTCGATCGGGCCGGACGGCGAATGGTTGCCCGGCAGCCACTGCGGATACAGCAGGGTCAGCGGGCCGGGCTGCGCCGGCACCGATTCGCGCACGCGGAAGATGCGGCGGGCGATGTCGGTGGCATCCACGCTCACCTTGAGCGTGCCGTTGAACGGCACGTCCTGCGGCGCCGGGACGTCGGCTTGAACAGCGAAGCCGCACAGGCCGAAGCCCGCGGCGAGGATGGCGGAAGCGAGGCGCGAAGCTTTCAAAACGGTCTCCTGATGGCAGACGCGCAACGCCCATGGGCGGACGTTGAACGGAATATGACCGTCCGATGCTAGACCGCGGCGGCATGCCGCACCCCCTGCCAGAGGTCATGCGGCAGGCTGAACCATGCCTTGCTTCAAATCCCGCCGGGGGTTTGGAAATGTAAAAACGCCCTTATCCTTCGTGGCCCGCGCTACCCCACGCGGGCCGCAGCGACGATTTCCCCCTCAGATCGCGCCGCGGAAAACCCAAAAAGAAAATGGAGTTCTCCATGAACAAGCTTCTGCTCTCGGCCGTGCTGGCCGCTGCTGCCCTGTCCCCGTTCGCTGCCCAGGCCGATGACGCCGCCAGCAGCAACCAGCTCAACAACTTCTTCGTGACCGGCAACCTCGGTCAGAGCAACTACCGCGTGGGCGGCCTGTCCGACAAGTCGGACGTGTTCCAGAGCGTTCGCTTCGGCTGGCGCTGGAACAACATCGTCGGCGCCGAAGCCGGCTACACCTCGCTGGGCCAGGCCAAGCAGTACATCGGCCCGGTCACCGTCGGCTTCCAGCCGAAGGCCGTGATCCTCGGCGTGAACGCCAAGTACGGCTTCTACGGCAACTGGTTCGTCACCGGCCACGGCGGCTACCTGCGTTCGCGCACCACCGCCAGCACCACCTATGGCGACCTGCGCGCCACCGAGAAGAGCTGGAACAACGGCTGGTACGCCGGCGTGGGCGTGGGCTACAACGTGACCGACAACGTCGCGCTGGCACTCAACTACGACAACTACCGCGTGAAGTACGGCCGCGCCGGCGCCAGCCAGTCGCAGGCCAACGTCAACGTGGCGGCCTACTCGGCGTCGATCGAGTACCGCTTCTAAGCGCAGCTTTTCGCGCAGGCAACAAAAAAGGGCGCCTCAACGGGCGCCCTTTTCTTTTCACCATGCAACGCGGGTTACTTCAGCGGCGCGGCAATCTGTCCCAGCCGGTCTGCCCCGCTTGCGCGCGTGAGGTGCGGATAGCGCAGGCCGTCGCGGTAGTCGATCGATACGGTCTGGAAGAACTCGTTGTTCTTCACCAGCAGCTGGATCGGCGTGCCCTTGTCCTTGGCCGCCTTGATCGCGTCCTTCAGCCCGTCTGCCGAGTAGTCGCGCCCGTTCACCGCCACCAGCTTCAGCCCCGGCACCAGGCCCGCCTTGAACACCGGCCCGCCCCATTGCACGTCGGTGACCTTGCCTTCGCGGTTGAGCGCCAGGCCCATGCCGTACAGGAGGTTGACCGAATGGCGCACGCTCTCCATCGCCTTCTGCATGGACGAGGGCTGGTCGTTGTATTCCAGCTTCCAGCCCGCCTGCTCCACGCCCTGCTCGGGCAGCTTGTCGCCCGTGTAGTCCAGGCGCTCGTGCAGGAACTTGGCCCAGTCGTAGGGCTGCACCTTGTTCAAGGTGGCCACCACGTCGTCGAAGGTGTAGGTCAACGGCACCTGGCTGCCGTCCTGCACGCCGTGGAAGGCGCGCACGAAATCGTCCAGCGAACGCTTGCCGCCGCTGAGCTCGCGGATGCGGCTGTCCGCCTCCAGCCACAGCAGGGTGCCTTCCGGGTAGTAGTCGACGCCGCGCATGCGGTTGGCCCAGCGCGAACCCTGCGAGGAGGTGAGCTGCACCGCGTCGGCGGTGTCCTGCAGCGAACGCCACTCGCGGCCGGTGCGGTTGACCATCGCCGCCTGCGTCTCGGCGATCCAGTCGCGGTACTGCTCCGCCGTCCACATGCCCGAGCGCGCGGTCAGCACCTCGCCGTAGTAATTGGTGAGGCCTTCGTAGACCCACAGCAGATCGCCCTGCATCGGCACGTTGTAGTTCGGCGTCCACAGGTCGTGCGGCCGCCGGAACTTGCCGTTCCACGAATGCACGAATTCGTGCGGCAGCACGAAGGCCGCCGACAGATACATGTTGTCGTCGGTCAGGAAGGCCGGCGGCAGGCGGTCATCGCTGGACTGCTGGTGTTCCAGCCCGAACGAGCCGTTGTGGTCCGACAGCGTCAGCAGGAAATCGTAGTGCGCGTAATGCCGCGCTCCGAACAGCTTCACCGCCTGCACCGCCAGCGCCTTGTGCTGCGCCTCCTGCTTGTCGCTGAGCTTCAGATTGCCCGGGTCGTCGGCGACGATATCCAGATACACCGGCCCCTTGGCATCCGTGCTCAGCTGCACGCGCTTGAAGTATTCGCCCGCCACCAGCGGCGAATCCACCAGCTTCTCCAGGCTGACCGGCTTGAACGCCACCTGCGCGCCGCTCTGCCCGCTCACCTCCAGCGCACTGGCGAATTTCCAGTCGCGCGGCAGGGTCACCGTGGGCTGCACTTCGATGCGGCTGGCGTAGTAGCCGGCCGGATAGAACAGCACCTGGTTGAATTCGATATCCACCAGCTTCGGCGTGGCCGACCCGGTGGCGCCATACAAGCCGCCGCCCTCTTCCCCCGGCGCCAGGAACTGGAAATCCAGCTGCAGGCTGCTGGTGCCTTCGGGCACGTCCAGGTTCAACGAGAACATATCGCGCAGATCGCGCCGCCACGGCAGCTGCTTGCCGTTGGCCGTAATCACCAGGCCACTGACGTTGTTGATCGGCCCCGACGGAATGTGCTCGCCCGGAATCCACTTCGGGTAATACAAGGTGAGCGGCCCCGGCTTGACCGGAATGGTCTGCGCGACCCGGTAGATGCGCTTGGGCGCATCGGTGACATCCACCTTGAGCGTCAAGGTCCCCGGATAAGCCTGATCCACCGGCTCCGCCACCTGCGCCTGCGCCAGCGGCACCGCGCCCAAAGCCAACGCAACCGACCACCCCAGCAACGTCCTGGCGAACATACGGCGTCTCCCCTTCGGTGAGTAATGCCCCGGGATGCTAGGCCGATGCGGTCGCCACACCGCATGCCAGAGGTCATGTGAAAAGCGGCCTCACGCGCGGCTTCAGCGCCCGACATGGCGCGGCGCACGAAGGTGTCGGATTGGGTCTGCCTGCGGCTCCCCCAACCTATGCCAGCGCCTCGAGATTGAACGGTGCGCTCCGCCCGGCCCCTCACCCCGCCCTCTCCCCGGAGGGGAGAGGGAGAAGTGGGGTGGTGTCGCATACAGGAACGAAGAGCAAAAGCTGGCCTCGATTCTTGAACATCCTCTCGGCCACGGCACGTTGAAGCAGCCGTTACGTAAACGCACTGATGTTTCGTGTAGACCCAGGTTAATCAAGTTACCGCAGCCGTCCACTGCTCCTTCTAGTCGCGTCGCGAGCCTTTGCTCTCAGGCTATTTCTCTTTGGTTACTTTCTCTTTGAGCCAGCAAAGAGAAAGTGACTCGGGCGCCGGCAGGCGTCCGAAACGCCCGCTGCATAAGCGGCCCATTCGCGTCACCGCGAACACCAGGCGATATCGCCACTGGATCCCGGCCTGCGCCGGGATGACGGACAAGTCAAGCCTTCTCCAGCTTGCTGTGATGCATCCCATAGAAGAAATAAACAGCCAGCCCAATAGTCACCCAAATCAAAAACACCTCCCAGGTAACCAACGGCAACTCCGCCAACAACCAGATCGAAAACGCAATGCCAACCAACGGCACCAGCGGCACCAACGGCGTGCGAAAGGAGCGATGCAGATCCGGCTTGCGCTTGCGCAGAATCAACACCGAAGAACAGATCACGATAAAAGCCGACAACACGCCAATATTGACCAACTTGGCGACCTCCTCAATCGGCAACAGCCCCGCCACCAAGGCGGTGAACACACCGAGCACCACCGTCGGCCGATGCGGCGTCCCAAACCGCGGATGCGGCTTCGCAAACCACCCCGGCAGCAAACCATCGCGCGCCAGCGCAAACCAGATCCGCGTCGCCCCCAGCATGAAGGCGAACAGCACGCTGATCAGGCCGAACACCGCCGACACCGACACCGTCAGCGCCACCCAATGCAACCCCAGTGCCTTGAACGCATCCGCCACCGGCGCATCGGTCTTCAAGGTGGTGTAGTGCGCGATGCCGGTCAGCACCATCGACACCGCCAGGTACATGGTCATCGAGATGCCCAGCGACAGCAGCACCGCGCGCGGCAGGTCGCGCTGCGGATTCTTCGATTCCTCCGCCGCGGTGGTCAGCGTGTCGTAGCCGAACACCGCGAAGAACACCACGGCCGCCGCGGTCGCCACACCCTGGAAACCGAAATGGCCGACGCCGTCGGGGCCGACGATGCGCTGCGGAATAAACGGCACCCAGTTCTCGGGCTTCACGTAGAACACGCCGACGCCGATCACCAGCGCCACCGCCGCCACCTTGATCGCCACCACCAGGGTGTTGAAGCGCGCGCCCCATTCGGTGCGGAAGATCAGCAGCGCCGACACGCCCAGCGTCACCAGAGCGGCCACCACGTTGAACACGTGGCCTTCGCCCGTGCCGATGGCGCCCTTGGCCCATACCGGCAAGTCCACGCCGACACTGGCCAGCGCCGATTGCACATAGCCGGACCAGCCGATCGCCACCACCGCGACGATGAGCGCGTACTCCAGCAGCAGGTCCCAGCCGATCAGCCAGGCCGCCAGCTCGCCCAGCACCGCATAGCCGTAGGTGTAGGCGCTGCCGGTGACGGGGATCAGGCCGGCGAATTCCGCGTAGCACAGAGCCGCCGCGGCGCTGGCGATGCCGGCGATCAGGAACGAGATCGCCACCGCGGGGCCGGCGTTGAGCGCCGCCTGCTGGCCGGCCAGCACGAACACGCCGACGCCGATGATGCCGCCGATGCCGATCGCGGTGAGCTGCCACAGCCCGAGCACGCGGCGGAAGTCGCCGCGCTTGCCGACGTCCGCCTGCAACTGCTCGACCGACTTGTGGCGGATTAGCTTGCTGACCACGCTCATCGCTGGATATCCCACGCAAAGGAAGCGGCGATGATAGCGAATGCCCCCTGCCCCGCCATGCTGCGGGTGCGCGCGGTCAGGCGGGCTGGCGCGTACGCAGGCGGATGGTGGCGAGCGCGGCGGCGCTGCCCAGGCACAGCGCCACGATGGCCGGCGCCAGCGCCGGCGGTGCGGCGGCGGCGCCGAACCAGCCGCCGGTGATCACCGCGGCCAGCGCCGTCGCGGCCAGCCGCGCCGCTTCCAGCCAGCTGCCGGCGCGGCGGCCTTCCAGCAGCACGCCCAGCGCGGTGAGGCTGAAGAGCAGGAAGGCCGCATAGGCCAGCAGCGCGGAGGCCGGCATGCGCTTGGCCATGTCCAGGAACCACACGCCCATCAGCAGCAGCAGCGCGAACTGTGCGATGCCGTAGGCGCCAAGGCCGCGCGGCAAGGCAGGCGCATAGCGCGGGCGGGCCATGTCGAAGGCCGGCTTGGGAAACCGCTCGGCCACGTCGGCCGGCCGCCAGCCCGGGGGCTTGAACCACACCAGCAGCTTGTCGCGCCAGCGCCGCGCATGCCAGGCGTCCTTGGCCGTGGCCCAGTACACCTCGGCATTCGCCCACAGCGGATTCCAGCTGCGCAGCGGCGCGCGCGTGCCGTACACCGGCGGGTCGCTGTCGTCTTCCTCGATAAAGGTGCCGAACAGGCGGTCCCACAGAATCAGGATGCCGCCGTAGTTGCGGTCGAGGTAACGCTCGTTCACCGCGTGGTGCGCGCGATGGTTCGACGGCGAGCAGAACACGCGGTCGAACCAGCCCAGCCGCCCCACCAGCTCGGTATGCACCCAGAACTGGTACAGCAGGTCGATCAGCGCCACCACCGCGAACACTTCCAGCGGGTAGCCCAGCAGCGCCATCGGCAGATAGAACAGCCAGCCCAGCAGCACGCCGCTGCCGGTCTGGCGCAGCGCGGTGCTGAGGTTGTAGTCCTCGCTCTGGTGATGCACCACGTGCGCGGCCCACAGGATGTTCACCTCGTGCCCGGCGCGGTGCAGCCAGTAATAGAGGAAGTCGTACAGCAGCAGGCCGCTCACCCACACCCACCAGCGGTCGGCCGGCAGCGCCCAGGGCGCCAGGTGCGCGGCGCACCAGGCGTAGATGCCAAGGGTGAGCAGCTTGGAAAACACCGCGACGATCTGCGAGATCACGCCCAGCGACAAGCTGTTGACCGCATCGCTGGCGTGGTACACGCGCCGGCCGCGCCACTTCGCCACCAGCAGCTCCAGCGCGATCAGCGCGAAGAAGGCCGGCGTGGCCCAGCCGATGATGACCTCTTGGGTATTCACGCCAGCGCCGCGTCCTCCGGGGACGCACGCATCACCGAACGCGCCAGCAGCCACAGCGCGCCGAAGTAGCTGCCGAGTATCCACAGCGCCGCCAGCGGCAGGCTGATGCGGAAGCGGTTCCAGGCCAGCAAGGTGTCGCTGAGCATGAACAGGATCGAGCCCGCGCCGGCCAGCCAGGCCGGGTTCGCCAAGGCATCGCGGGTCAGCGCGTGATACCAGGCGCGGCCCACCGCCTGTCCGCCCATCAGGGCCAGTACCAGCGTGTAGATCACGATCGGCAGGTGCAGCTCCACCGGCAGGGTGGGCCACAACGACCACATGCACAGCGCCGCATAGCCCAGGCAGATCAGCAGCGCGATCGGCCTGGCGCCCAGGCGCACGTCGCCCGTGAGCGCCACCAGAAAGCACAGATGCGCGAACAGGAAGGCCACCAAGCCTTCCACGAAAAGGTCCTGCGGCAGCATCAGCAAGACGTCGCCGACCAGGGCCAGCCCCAGGCCGCCCAGCACCCAGGCGCGGTAGCGCGCCGAGATCGGCTCGCGCACGCGCCACGCCAGGGCAAACACCAGCCCGGTCGCCAGCGGCTTGCAGGCCCAGTGCAGCCACATCCACTGGCTGCCGTCCTCGGTGTCGGCCAGCATCGCGCCGGCAATGGCGCCCAGCGCCGACAACAGGACGCCAAGGGCCATCCAGCGGGGAACGGCTTGGATCGGAACAGCAGAAGAAATGGCGGCCATGCGGGCGGATCGGGCGGAGATACGCCGGCGATCATAAGTGGGGCGGGGCGTTCCCGGAATCGCTACTTTATTTTTCCCGGGTGCAGGTCGCGTTTGGGGGCTGGGCGATGAGCCCCTCTCCCATCGGGAGAGGGGTTGGGGTGAGGGTACGGGCGGAGCGCAAGAGTGATGCGCACCGCTCCGCCCGTACCCTCATCCGGCTGCCGCCACCTTCTCTCCCACGGGGACTACCTTCGGGTCGCCGGAGGGAGAAGGGTCCAACTTTGGAGGACTGACGGCTCAGAAGCGCAAGGTTGCCGTAAGCATTGCCGCGCGCGGCGCGCCCACCTGCATGGTGGCGAACTGGCCCTGCGGGTCGCTGGCCACGAAGCCGTTGGTGCCGATCGAGCCGAAGTACTTCTTGTCGGCCAGGTTGGTCACGTTGAGCGCCAGCTTCAGGTCCTGCACCACGCCGAGCTTGCCCACGTCGTAGGCGGCCGAGGCATTGAACAGCCAGTACGAGGGCACCGCGCCGTCATTGATATAGGTGTAGTAGCGCTTGCCGGTGTAGTTGGCCGACGCGCGCAGGTCCCACGGACCGGACACCCAGGCCAGCTCGGTGAAGAACAGCTGCTTGGGGCTGTCCACCACGGTCTTGTCCTTGGTCGGCACCACCACGCCGCCGTCGACGTAGTTGTCGTCGTAGCGCGAGCGGTTGTAGGACAGCGAGTTGCGCCAGCGCAGTTCCTGCGTGAGCTTGAAGTTCAGCGCCAGCTCCGCGCCGCGGCTGCTCACCGAGCCGACGTTGGCATAGGCGCTGGGGCAACCCACGATGCCGCTGCAGCGCGAGATCGCCAGCAGGCGGTTGTCGAACTTCACGTCGTACAGCGCCAGCGAGGCCTCGTAGAAGTCGGACACCGCGCGCAGGCCGCCTTCGAAGGTGCGCGACTGTTCCGGCTTGAGCGAACGGCCGAAGGTGTCGAACGCCACCTGGGTGGTGGCCAGCGGGCCGGAGACGCCGGCCTGGAACGCGGCGATGTTCTTGGAGTACGAACCGAACAGCTCGTAGCCGCCGCCCAGCTGGTAGGCCGCGCCGACCTGCGGCAGGAAATTCTTCTTGGCCACCAGGTCGCCCGACGCATAGGCGCGCGCGGTGCCCGGCAGGTTGGTCGCTTCCACTTCGGTGCGCGGTGCCTTGAAGCCCACGTCCACGCTCAGGCGGTCGTCCAGGAAATGCATGCTGTCCTGCACGTAGAACTGGCGCGTGGTGGTTTCGTAGTGCTGGTAGAACAGGCGCAGGTTCGGGTTCTCGAGGAACTTGCGGTCGTCCACCGGGCCGGTGATGAAGTAATAGTTGCGCTGCACGTTGTGGTTGCTGTCCTCGTACCACACGCCCGCTTCCAGGTGATGCGCGCCCAGGTCCCAGGTCAGCGCCGCGGTGCCGCCGGCGCGGTCGATGCCGTACTCGGTGGTGCGGATCGAGATCGGGGTTTCCTGCGCGGTGCCCGGGAACGACGCCTGGTACGGCGTGAACCAGTGGCCCTGGCCGCGATCGTAGTGGTAGTAGCCGGTGGCCTTCAGGCGCACGCCCTCGGCCAGCGCGAAGTCGCCGAACAGGCTGGCGATGCGGTCCTTGCGCACGCCGCGGCCGGCGTAATAGGCGTCGTCGGCATTGGTCACGCCGCCGGTGTAGATGCCCTTGGCCGCATTCACCGCGCGGTTCCAGTCCGGCGCGTAGTTGTCCCAGTTCCAGCCCAGGCGATGCAGCATGTCCAGCGAGAGATCCTGGTAGTCGGTCTCGTCGCGGTCGGAGGTGGTCACCAGCGCGCCGATGCGGCTGTCGCCGAAATCGTAGGTGGCCTTGCTGTTGAACTGCATCTGCTCCTGGTCGCCGTCGCCCTTCCACTTGTTGACGTCGGAATAGGCGCCGGAGATGTACATGGCGAAGCCGTCGACATTGCCCGTGTCCAGGCGCACGAAGGTGCGGCGCGCCGCATCCGTGCCGAAGCCCTGCGCGAACTGCACGCCGTACTTGGGCAGCGGGTCGGACGAGTAGAACTGCACCGTGCCGCCGAGGTCGCTGGTCGACGCCGTGCCGAGCGCGCCGATGCCTTCGGCCAGTTCCGCGCTGCCGAGGTTCTCGGCGATCAGCGCGCGGCTGATGTGCAGGCCATTGTTGTTGCCGTAGCTCATGTCGCCGAGCGGGATGCCGTCCAGCGTGAAGCCCAGGCGGTTCTGGTTGAAGCCGCGCAGGCTGAAGCGGGTCGACCACTCGTAGTTGCCGAACGGATCGGACGATTCGAAATGCACGCCCGGCTTGCCGGCCAGCACCTTCAGCGCGCTGGTGCCCGGCGGCAGGATCTTCACGTCTTCCACGGTGATGCGCTGCACCTGGCGCACTTCGCCCTGGCCGATCGCGGAGACCGACTCCAGCGTCTTGGCCTTGTCGGCGGCGGCATCGGCCGGCGCGGCGGGCGTGGTGTCGTTGTCGCCGGGAGCTGCGGCGGCCGTGCCGTGCAGCGCCGCGAACAGCGCGAGCGCGAGGCCGGTAAGGCGGATGGAACCCTTGCGGACTGACATGCGTACGTTTCCTTTGCGCGACCGATCCCCTCGCGGGGAGCCACGTCGACAGGTGGAATGGGTGAATGGGAAAAAAGAACGGCTGCCCCTTCGGCGGACGCATCACCCCTTCGCGTCCTGAAGCTGCCCTGCAAGGACGACATGACGCGACCGCCAGCAGCCGTTGGTGTGCAAGCTTGCTGGGGATTTGTGAAATCGGATTTACATCTGCGTGTCAGTGGGCGCGGATGTGCGTTGGCGCGGATTCCCGGCCCACGACAGGAATAGGGCGTAGGTTGGGGTGAGCCGCAGGCGAACCCCAACGATGCGGTGCATTGGGACGTGGCGATGTTGGGGTTCGCCTGCGGCTCACCCCAACCTACGCGGGCATGGCGTTATGGCGAGAACAACACCTTGCCCTGCGCCGCCGGCAACGCCACCCCCAGCGACTTCGCCAGCGTCGGCGCGATATCGCGCATGTCGATCGCACCGAGGTTCTTGCCCACCGGCACGCCCTTCCCTTCCACCAGGAACGTCGAGCGCATCATCGGCCAGGCCGGGTCGTAGCCGTGCATGCCGCGGTAATGGCTGGGCGCCGGCAGCGGCGTGTCGGGCTTGATCGCCATCTCGTAGCCGGCCTTGAACAGCACGAACCACGAGGCCTGCGCCGTGCCGCCGCGCGCCACCGTCTGCGCATGATCGAGCACGCGCTCGATGCCGTACGCCGGATTGCCCTGCAGCTGCGCGAGCAGGCCCTGCACCTTGGCCACCGTCGCCGCGTCGCCCGGCTCCTTCAGCACGATCGCCGCGCTGCCGCCGTCGTTCCACGGCATCGCCTGCCAGTCGGCCACGGCGCCATCCTTCAAGGTGATCAGGCCGGCCTGGATAAAGGGCGCATAGAGATTCACGTCCTGCTGCACCGGCGCAAAGCCGTGATCGGATACCACCGCGATCACGCCATCCGGATGCACGCGGCGCGCCGCCGCCACCATCTCGCCGACCAGGCCGTCGATGCGCTCCAGCGTGCGCTTCGATTCCGGCGTATCGGGGCCGCTGTGGTGCTGCTCGTGATCGAGCGAAGCCAGATACGCCGTCATGAAGGCGGGTTGGCGCTCTTCCAGCAGCTTCACCGCGAAGCGCGTGCGGTTCTCGTCGCCGGCCAGGGTCTCGTCGATGCCGTCGGCATAGGGGCCGAGTTCTTTCTCCAGCGCCGGCAGCAGGCCGGGCGTGGCCAGCGCGGCGAGCAGCTTGCGGTCGTCCGGCAGGCCGGTGCGCCAGATCTGCGGCAGGTTCCAGTCCACCTGCGCGCCCACGCTCACCGGCCAGTGCACGTTGGCGGTGCTCAGGCCCGCGGCATGCGCGGCGTCCCACAGCGTGGGCACGCGGATATCGCTGGCGTACCAGGCCCAGCCCTGCTGGTTCTTGTTGGTGGGGTCGAAGGTGAGATTGCCGGCGATGCCGTGCTGGTCCGGCGACACGCCGGTCAGCAGCGTCGTATGGCTCGGATACGTAAGCGTCGGCAGCACGCCGCGCACGTCGGTGGCGTAGCTGCCTTCGCTCATGAAGCGCTGCAGGTTGGGCAGCTTCAGGCCGTGCTGCGCGGCCTGCAGCACGTCGGCCGGGCGCAGGCCGTCGATCGAGATCAGCAGCACCGGTACCGCTTGGACCGGTGCGAGAAAAGCCAGGCCGAGCAGGCCGGCCGCGAAGCCACGTTGCAGACGCATGGAGTCACCGCGCAAGGAATGAACGGGCGAGTGAACCCGTTCGCGGTGACAGCGTGATGGCAGCTCAGCGACCGTCCACCGCTTTGCGGCCCAGGGCCGGGTCGTCGGTAAAGAAGGCATCGACGCCGGCATCCAGATAAGCGCGGATTTCCGCGATGGAACCGGCCTCGTTGAAGGTCTTCGGGTCGCTGCCCTGCCAGAAGTTCTTCGCCTGGAAATGGTTCTCCGGGCGGAACGTGTACGGGTGCAGCTCCAGCTTCGCCGCATGCGCGTCGTGCGCCAGCGCGGTGGGCTGGCCCAGCCTGCCATCCTTGTCGAGCGGGATGATGGCGCGGATGTTCGGGCCGATCGCGTCGGCATAGCCGGCGATCTCGCGCAGCCCGGCCGGCTTCATCATGTCGGCATAGGTCAGCTTGCCGCCCGCCGCCGCCACGTCGTACGGCTGCTCCTTCGGATCGTCCAGCAGCTGCAGCAGGCGCACGTTCGGATGGCTCTTGCCCAGCTTGCCGCGCAGGTAGCGCAGGTTGGCGATTTCGAAAGACTGGATCTCCACCGGCGCGGTGCGCGTGTAGCTGTGCGCGTCGAGGATGGCCAGCACGCGGTCTTCCATCGGCAGGCCGGCTTTCTGGAAATACGTGCCGTGCTTGATCTCGGGGATCAGGCCCACCGTGCGCCCTTGCGCGGCGGCTTCGGCAGCGACGAAATCGATGATTTCGTCCAGGGTGGGAATCTGGAACTGCCCGTCGTATCTGGTGCCGCGGAATTCCGGCAGGCGCTCGCGCGCGCGCAGGGTTTTCAGTTCCGCCAGGGTGAAGTCTTCGGTGAACCAGCCGGTGACCGCGTGGCCGTCGACGGTTTTGGTGGTCTTGCGCCCGGCGAACTCCGGGTGCGCCGCCACGTCGGTGGTGCCGCCGATCTCGTTCTCGTGGCGCGCCACCGGCACGCCGTCCTTGGTCATCACCAGGTCCGGCTCGACGAAGTCGGCGCCGTCGGCGATCGCCTTGGCGTACGAGGCCAGGGTGTGCTCCGGCCGCAGCGCGCTGGCGCCGCGATGGCCCAGGACGAGGACCTTTGCAGCAATCGGTTTTTCGGCGGCGTGGATGGCGCAGGGCAAGGCCAGGCTCAAGGTGACCAGGGCTAGCCAGCATAACGGTTTCATGGGGTGCTCCTGACCGGGCTAGTAACTCTACTTCCAGGAAAGAGTCCTTCTCCCTCCGGCGACCCGAAGGTAGTCCCCGTGGGAGAGAAGGTGGCGGCAGCCGGATGAGGGTGCGGGCGGAGCGATGCACATCACTCTTGCGCTCCGCCCGCACCCTCACCCCAACCCCTCTCCCGGGGGGAGAGGGGCTCAGCGCTGCGGTATTCCTCAAATCTTCAAGTTGAAACCCTTCTCCCTCCGGGAGAAGGTGGCGGCAGCCGGATGAGGGTTCGGCCGGAGCGGTGCATATCACTCTTGCGCTCCGGCCGGACCCTCACCCCAACCCCTCTCTCCCACAAGGACTACCTTCGGGTCGCCGGGGGGAGAGGGGCTCTACCGTACGGCATCGCTGGCTTAGAACTTCACATCCAACGTGAGGAAGCTCTGCCGCGGCGCACTCGCATGAAACGCCAGCTGCCGCCCGTTCGGATCGGTGTTGGCAAACGCCGTCAGGTTCGACGCATAGCGCTTGTCGGTCAGGTTGCTCACGTTGAGCGACAGCCGCACATCCTGCGCGAACCAGGCCGCGCCGAAGTCGTAGCCGGCGCCGAAGTCGAACGAGGTATAGCCGCCGAAGCCCTGGTCATTGGTGTAGGTGTAGTAGCGCGAGCCGGTGTACTTGCCGCGCAGGCTCAGGTTCCAGGGGCCGTAGGTCCAGGCGATCTCGCTGGCGAACATGCGCTTGGGCGTGTCCACCGTGACCTTGCCCTTGGTCGGCACCACCGCGCCGTTCTGCACGTAGTTGTCGTCATACGTGGAGCGGTTGAACGAGGCCGAGTTGTACCACTGGAAATGCTCGAACGGCTTCCAGATAAAGGTGAACTCCGCGCCGTGGCTGCTCACCGAGCCGACGTTGTAGAAGCGCGTGGTGCACGCCGCCGTGGTGCCCTGCTGGATGCTCGGGCAGGGGTTGAGCGAAAGCAGGCGGTTGTCGAACTTCACGTCGTACACCGCGGCCGATGCCTCGAACTCGCGCTGCACGATGCGGTAGCCGCCTTCGATGGTGCGCGACTGCTCGGGCTTGAGGTTGCCGCGGGTGGCGTCGAACGAGGCCTGCGTCACCAGCAGCGGGCCGCTGGCGCCGCCGCCCTGGAACGCGGCGATGTTCTTGGCGTACGACAGGAACAGCTCCTGGCCGGCATCGAGCTTGTAGCCCACGCCCACCTGCGGCAGCAGGTTCTTCTCGGCCTTCAGCGTGCCGTTGGCCACCGGCGCCTCGTAGTTGCCCGGCGCCTGGCGCGCGGTCATGGTCACGTGCGGGCTCTTCACGCCGATGTCCACGCTGAGGCGGTCGTCCAGCAGCTTGAAGCTGTCCTGCAGATAAGCCTGGCGCGTGGTGATGGTGTAGGCCTGGTTGAACAGGCGGCGGTCCGGATCGCTCAGGTAGGTGTCGTCGCTGATCGGGCTGCTGAGCGTGTACGGGATGTAATAGAAGTTGCGCTCGACGTTGTGGTGGTTCTGCTCGTACCACACGCCGCCTTCCAGGTGATGGCTGCCCAGGTCCCAGCCCAGCGACGCCAGCACGCCGTTGCGGTTGATCTTGTAGTTGGTGCTGCGGATCGAGATCGGCAGCTCCTGCGCCGTGCCCGGGTTGGACTTCTGGCCCGGCGACCACCAGTGGCCCTGGCCGGCGTTCTCGTGGTGATAGACCTGCGCATGCACGGTCACCGCGTCGCTGGGATAGAAGTCGCCGGCGAGGTAGTACAGGTCGTCGCGGCGCAGCGCGCGGCTCTGGTAATAAGCGTCGTCGATATTGTCCACGCCGCCGGAATAGCCGCAGCGCGCGTCCTTCGCACCCTTCACCGTGTAAGCCGGCGCGCAGTAAGCCGCGGCCAGCGCGCGCTTCCAGTCCGGCGCGTACAGGTTCCAGTCCCAGCCCAGGCCGCGCGCCATGCCGCTCTTGGACAGATACGCGTAGTCGGCCTGCGAAGTGCGCGAGGTATCGGCGAAGGCGGTGATGCGGCCGCCGTCGAACTGGTACACCGCCTTGGCGTTGAATTGCTTGGTGGTGGTCGGCGATTCCGGCGGCGCCCACATGTCGGCGGTGGCGCGCACGCCCGACAGATACATGGAGAAGCCGTGGAAGTCGCCGGTATCCAGGCGCAGATAGGTGCGGCGGTTCTGGTCGCTGCCGAAGGTCTGCGCGAAGCGGCCGCCGAAGGTCGGCAGCGGATCGGCGGAGAAATACTGGATGGCGCCGCCCAGGTTGCTGGTCGAGGCGATGCCTAAGCTGCCGATGCCCTGCGCCAGTTCGGCGCCGGAGGCGTTCTCGGCGATCAGCGCGCGGCTGATGTTCAGGCCGTTGTAGTTGCCGTAGGCGTTGTCGCCCAGCGGCAGGCCGTCCAGCGTGTAGCCCAGGCGCTGGCCGTTGAAGCCGCGCAGGCTGATGGTCTGCGACTCCTCGTTGGCACCGAAGGCGTCGTTGGACTGCACGTTCACGCCCGGCATCCGGTTGAGGATCTTCTGCAGGCTGGTGCCCGCGGGCAGCACGGCGACGTCCTTGGTGGTCACGCGCTGCACCTGGCGGGTTTCACCCTGGCCGATCACCGAGACGCCTTCCAGATTCTTGGCCGCGTCGGGCTTGGCGGTGGCGTCGGCGGTCGGCAGGTCCTCGGCCATGGCACCGTGGGACAAAGCGGCGAGCGCGACGGCGGTGGCCATCGCCAGCAGGTTCTTCTTCATGAGATGCAGAGCTCCAGGAGATCGGGGCGCCGCGCGTGGGGGCGCGGACGTTCAAATATCGTGAAGCGGGCAGATGTCGATTCTTTGACGATGGGATGACGGAGGCGGTGGCGCCGTCACAAAGCGGGCCGTCCCCCGACCTGGCGCAGATATTCGGTGGGGCTGGCGCCGATGATGCGGTGGAACATGCTGCAGAACGCACTGCAGCTGGCATAGCCGGCCTCGCGCGCCACCGTCTTGATCGGACGGCCCAGGCTCATCTGGCTGATCGCCCGCGCCAGCCGCACATGCTGGCGCCAGCGCACGAAGGACATGCGCAATTCGCTTTCGAACAGGCGCGCCAGCGTGCGGCTGCTGGCGCCGACGCGCGCCGCGAGCTGTTCGAGCGTATCGGGCCGCGTGGCATCGTCGAGCAGGCGCTGGCAGGCCTTCTTCAGGCGCGGGTCCGCCGGCACCGGGATGCGGAACGGCGCTTCGTCCGCCTTCAGCAGCGCATGCAGCAGCAGCGGCATGGCCAGTTGCAAAGTGGACGCATCGCGTTCGCCATGCGCCTGCACCGCGGCCAGGACCAGCTCGCGCAGCAGCGGCGACACCGCCAGCACGCGGCAATGCGTGCCGAACGGCGCGCTGGTGGCGCGGTCGAGATAGAGCATGCGCACCGCCACGCGCCCTTCCATCAGGATCTCGTGCGGCATGCCGATCGGTATCCACAGCGCCCGCTGCGGCGGCACGATCCAGATGCCTTCGCGCGTGGTCACCTGCATCACGCCGCTGGCGGCGTAGATCAGCTGGCCGCGGCGATGCCGGTGCCTGGGCACGTGGCAGCCGCGCGGGTAGTCCTTGGCCAGCGCGGTCATCGGCCACGCGGCGGCGCGCTTTGCTGGCTGTCTGATTCGCGACACAGGATGGCTGCCGTTCGATGGATGGACAGGGCTAGCTTAAGTCTGTGCCCGCGGCACCCCGCGCCGCAACGGCTTTCCCCCACTAACGGCCACGCTTATGCCAACCCATTCCCCTTCCCGCCGCAGCCTGCTGAAGGCCGGCCTTGCGGCTGCCGGCGCATTGGCGCTCGGCCCCTTCGATGCCTTGGCATCGCCACGCGAGCGGCCGGCGCTGGTGGTGCTGTGGTTGAACGGCGGGCCGGCCGGCTTGTTCAACAGTGCCGATGCGTTTCTTGCCAACGGCGCGTTTGGCGTGACATCCGGCAATGTCCGCGCGCTGGGCCATGGCTTGTATGTCGACGCCGCTTCGCTGGGCGCATTGCCGCCGCTCGCGCTCGCGCATATGGCAGCCGTGCCGTTCAAGCATGGGTTGTACAGCCACAACGATGCGCGCGTGGCGATGCTGCAAGCGGGGCCGCGCAGCCAGCTGCTGCGGATGGCTGCGGCCTTGCCGGGCAGTCCCCTGCCCTGCGCGATCGTCAACCGGCTCGGTCTTCCTGTGGGTGTTGCGTCCGATCCACCGGCGGAGCGCGGCATCGCGTGGCAGCACGTGCGCCGCTTTGCGGATGCGGGGCTTGCTGCTGCCGAACGCGAAGATATTCGCCATGTGTATGGCGTGACTCCGAGGCTCTCGGCGGTGGAGGATCTGCCCGGCACGTTCGCGGCCGTCGAAGCGCTGGTCCGTGCCGATACCCGCGTGGTCTTCGCGCAGATCGCTTTCACCGGCCGCGAGGACAGGCAGTTCGATACGCATCACGACGACAGCGGCAAGCTGGCGCGGCAGATCATGGCGCCGATCACGCCGGGCCTTTCGGTATTCCTGCAGCGCATGCTCACCTTGCGCGGCCGCAATGTGGTGACGCTGCTGACCGGCGAGTTCAGCCGCACGCTGCCGGGCGCCGATCATGCGCAGGGCGGCACGGCGACGGTGATTGGGAAATATCTGAGAACGGGTTCCGCGGGACGGCAGTTGCCGGATGGTTCACCGTCGGAAAATTCTGCTGCGCCAGAGGCGCTATGGGCCTTTCTCGCCGCCGCCTTGCGCGTGGATGGCGCCGCAGCTTTCGGCACCCATCCATATTCGCAACTGCTGATTTGAATTTTTCAGATTTCGACTAAAGACAAGGCGAGGTTGCCTTGCTAGTTTTGCAGGTGTTGTCCGCGGAGTGATTTCAAGCGCGTCGCGGACAACCATGGCAGCAATGTCGTGAGAGCGCGGGCCAAGGGTGGTAGGACACCCCTGACCCGCTGACCATCACCAACTGAAGGAGAGTTGATCATGGCTGTGCCAGATCATACGTCACTCGTACGCCCGCCGATCCCCAGGACGGCACATCCGCCGGCCCATGGGGCTGTCCGCCGTCTTCGCGGACACGGTTGAAGAACCGCGGACTTAAGAGTTTTCGCAGGTAATGAATCCTAGCCGTGCAACCCGGCGCGTTGCCTCGTGCAACGGCGAAAGCGACTGAAGCCGCAACCCACTTCATCAATCAAGCCGCCCGGCGCCTGTGTTCCAGGTGGTCGGTAAGCCTCGAGTCCGTGTGGTCGCGGCACGTCGTGCTGTCTGGCGGCGTGCCGTTCTCGGAACGGGGGCGGCGCATGGCAAGGAGTTGCTTATGGATATCTATGGCGAAGCGTGGCTCACACGCCACGTGGAGTATTTTTCGGATCCGGAGGCGGGGCCGGATGCGTTGTTGAACGATGCCACCGAATGGCTGCATTACGCGCATAACGCGATCCGGTGGCTGGCGGAACTGGCTGACGAACACGGCAGCGTGAATGCGCAGCGCTTGCCGGTGATGCTGGAAAGCATCGCGGTGTTTATCGACATGGGGACGCGCTGCGCGACGCAGGCGCATTTGCGGATGCAGTGGTTGCAGGTACGCAGTGAAGAGCATTCGACGATCGACGCCGAGAGCGACGCTTCATAGAACAATCCAGCGACACCCTCTCAACCCCCTCTCCCCTCCGGGGAGAGGGTCGGGGTGAGGGGCCGGGCGGAGCGGTGAGCTGAGGGTCGAGAAAGCCCAAAAGCTTTTCTTCTCTTCGTAGAAGCCTTACCGCGAGCACCCGCCCCTCATCTGCCTGCCGGCATCTTCTCCCCGGAGGGGCGAAGAGTTCCAACTTGGGAACTACGTTTCCCGATCACCTCAACGCGCCCCCTCTCCCCTCCGGGGAGAGGGTTGGGGTGAGGGGCCGGACGGAGCGATGCGCTGACGGTCGAGAAAGCCCAAAGGCTTTTCCTCTCTATTTACTCACCTGCTTCAACCAAGCCTCATACGTCGGCCGCTCCACCGGCACCCCCTCCGCATTGCAGCTCCCCAGCTTGCACAACTCCTCGCGCAAGCGCGGCGCGTTCTGCACGATCACATGGAAGATCGCGTTCTGCTCGATCTCCCCATGGAACGCCGCCGCGCCCGGGCCATTGGCGAAGATCGCCACATCCTCGCCACCATGCGTCTCGCCCTTCAACGGCACGATCGACTCCTGCATGTAATCCGGCGCCGCCGTATCGACCTTGGTCAGATCCGGCCGGCCCTTCTTCGCCAGCGAGTACTCATTGGGATTGTGCGGATAACGCTTCGGCCCTTCCGGCTGCTTGTCGGTGGCGCCGGTATAGCCCGGGCCATTGGCAAACCCCAAGGTGGTGTACGGCTTGCCGGTGGCATCGCGCGCCAGCCCGGCGCCGCCTTCCTCGTCGTAGCTGTCGGTATGGCCCTGCACCAGCCCGAGGATGTCGTTGCCGCGCTTCGGGTAGCCGGCGAAGGTCATCGTATGCGCGTGGTCGGCGGTGACCACGATCAGCGTGTCCTTGGGATCGGTATGGGCAAGCGCCGCCGCCACCGCATCGGCCATCGAGATGGTCTCGTCCAGCGCACGGTAGGCATTGCCCGCATGCAGCGCATGGTCGATGCGGCCGCCTTCCACCATCAGGAAGAAGCCGTTCGGATTCTGCTTGAGCACATCGATCGCCGCCGTGGTCATCTCGGCCAGGCTCGGCTCGCCGGCCTTGTCCTGCGGGCGCTCATGCTCGTAGTTCATATGCGAAGGCTCGAACAGGCCGAGCAGGCGCGGCGTCTTCGACAGATCCAGCCCCTTGAGCTGCTGCTCGTTCCATACGTAGGCGCCGCCGGGATGCTTCGCCTTCCACTCCGCGATCAGATCGCGGCCATCCAGTCGCTGCCCCACTTTGTTCGCATATTCCGGGTCGGTCTCGCCCGCCGGCATGAACTCGGTGCGGCCGCCGCCCATCGCCACGGTAAGCCCGTCGATGGCGGGAAAGTCGACCAGCTGCGCCGCGAAATCCTTGCAGCCCTGCGCTTTTGCCTGCGCGCTGAGCTCGGCATCCACTTCCCAGTTGCGCTCGGGCAGATGGCCATAGGTGGCCGCCGGCGTGGCGTGGGTGATGCGCGTGGTGGTCACGGCGCCGGTGCTCATGCCCGCGGCTGCCGCCAGTTCCAGCGTGGTCACCAGTTCCTGCCCCTTGCTGGCCGCGCAATCCTGCCGGCGCGGCACCTGCGAGATGCCGATATAGCCGGCGCGCGTCTTCACCCCGGTCATGATCGCGGTCATGGTGCCGGCGGAATCCGGCGTCTGCTGATCCGTCTCGTAGGTGCGGCTGAAGGCGCTGAACGGAAACTGCTCGAAGCTCAGCTTGTAGCTCTCGCCATCCATGCCCTTGCGCTGACCGGCGCGCACGTGCGCGGCGGCGATGGTGGGGATGCTCATGCCGTCGCCGAGAAACACGATGACGTTCTTGGCGCGCTGGCCTTGGATGCTGGCCTGGGCGGAGACGTTGGCCGCTTGCGCGGCGCCGTTGCGGAACCACCATTGGGGGGTTTCGCCTTCGGGGCGCTTGATCGGCGGAACTTCAATCGCTGCCGCGGTGTGCTGTTGGGCTGGCGCGATGGGCTGGCTGGCGCAGGCGGTGATCAGCGCGCTGAGGGAGAGTGTCAGTGCGCGTTGCGCTAGCTTGGACGAATGGGTCATGGGTGATCTCTCGTCGGTGGGGCGGGTGCGGCAAGCCGCGGATGATAGCTCACGGGTGTGGGCTGTGATTCCGCCTTGCTCGTCATCCCGGCGTAGGCCGGGATCCAGTAGCGACTAGGTGTGGTTGTCGCGATTTGGCCGCTTATGCAGCGGGCATTCCGTGCGCCTGCCGGCGCCCGGGTCACTTTCTCTTTGCTGGCCCAAAGAGAAAGTAACCAAAGAGAGAATGGCCTTCAGAGCAAGGGCTCGCGACGCGACTAGAAGGAGCGGTGGGCGGCTGCGGTAGCCTTATTAACCTGGGTCTACACGAAACATCAGTGCGTTTACGTAACGGCTTCTTCAACGTGCCGTGGCCGAGAGGATGTTCAGTGACTGAGGCCAGCTTTTAGCTTTAGCTCTGTTCATTGCGTAAGCGCACGGCGTAGGTTGGGGTGAGCCGCAGGCGAACCCCAACACCCGCACCTTCACGCGCCTCGCCACGTTGGGGTTCGCCTGCGGCTCACCCCAACCTACGCTACTACGCCACGGCAAGATTTAACGTTGCGCTCCGCCCGGCCCCTCACCCTGCCCTCTCCCCGGAGGGGAGAGGGGTGATGTCGTGAGGCAGGCAGGAACGAAGAGCCAAAGCTGGCCGCAGTCCTTGAACATCCTCTTCGCAACGGCACGTTGAAGCACCCGCTACGTAAACGCAAAGTCGTTTCGTGTAGACCCAGGTTAATCAGGCTACCGCAGCCGCCCACCGCTCCTTCTAGTCGCGTCGCGAGCCTTTGACTTAAGGCCATTTCTCTTTGGTTACTTTCTCTTTGGGCCAGCAAAGAGAAAGTGACCCGGGCGCCGGCAGGCGCACGGAATGCCCGCTGCATAAGCGGCCAGTTCGCGGCCACGCAAAAAAAGCGCGCTACAGCTTGAGGTAGACCCGCCGGCGATCCATCGCCCACACAATCACCCACCAAACAGCGACAAAAACCATCGCATAAGCAAGCGACGCGACATACGGCCCCGCCAACGGCGTAATCCACCCACCGAACACCGTTCGATACAACGGATCCTGTATCCCCAAACCAGGCAGAAGTATCTGCATGAACTCCGAACCGGCGTAGGCGGCCACCGCGTTGACGCCAAACCGCCGCCCCCAGGCAGGCCACCCACGCAAATCCACCACCACGTGGAACACCAACAAGGCCAACGTGGCCCACCCAGCCGCCCACAACACAAACGACGGCGTCCAAAGATTCTTATTGAGCGGCAGCAACAGCGCCCACAGCGCGCCAAGCAACACATAGGCAGTGCCACTCAACAGCAACGCGCGGCGATCGTTGCCGCGCAACCCATGCCCCGCACGCAGCCCAAGCAGCGTCGTCGCGATAGAAGGCAGCGTACCGAGCAACCCCTCGGGGTCATGCCCCAACCCCGTGGCAGGGAAATAGCGATACGCGTAATGACCGAAGACCGCCGTATCGGCACGGCTCACGACATTATGGAACGGCTCCAGCGTGCCACCGAACACAAGTAGCGCCGCGTAGCCGACCAGCAACAGCACAATGGCCCCCCACTGCACCCGCGCATTCGCATAAAGCTGAAACGCGGCCACCGCGCCAAAACAGATACCGATCCGCTGCAGCACCCCGGGAATGCGCATATGCGCATCCGGCAGGATCAGCGCCGCCGCCGCATTGATCAGCAAGCCGAGGCCGACGATGCGCAGCGCACGCACCATCGCCGCGCGCAACAGCACCCCGCGGTCCGCGCCCTGCTCCATCCGCGGCGCGATCGCCAACGCCACCGACACACCCACCACGAACAGAAAGAACGGAAACACCAGATCCGTCGGCGTGCAGCCATGCCACTGCGCATGTTCCAGCGGCCAGTACACGTGGCCCCAGTCGCCCGGATCGTTGACCAGCAGCATCGCCGCGACGGTGCAGCCGCGCAGGGCGTCGACCGAGGCGAGGCGATGCGGGCTGGCGGGGGTCATGGCTGGGCGGTCGGGGTCAGGCTGGCGCGCTCGATGCCGTACAGCGGGCCGGTGATGGGAGCGGTGAAGACCAGGCAGAGGTCGTGCACGCCGCGCTGGTCGGGCAATGCGGCGGCGAGCTGGAAGCGGCGCGGGCCGGACGGGTCGGGCAGCGGCATGCTGGCGAGCACTTCGCCGTCGCAGCGGTCCTTGTGCACCACCATTTCGCCGTGCGCGGTCCTGGCCGGACGCGACACCACCAGCTTCGCCTCGTGCGCGAGCTGGAAGTTGCGCTCCAGCCGCACGGCTTCCACCTGGATGCTGCGAATGCCGTCGAGGCGCGCCTCGGGATAACGCTGGCAGGTATCGAAGATATTGATGCTGTAGGCCGGCGCCATGCTGGTGGCATCCGGCAGCGGCTGCACGCGCAGGCGGAAATCGCTGCCGGGGCAGTTGCGCAGTTCGGCGTTCTCGCGGGTCAGCAGCTGGGTGGCGTCGAGCACGCGCTCGCGCGGCGCGGCCAGCGGATGGCCGCTGGCATCCAGCGCGATGGCGCGCACGGTAGTGGGCAGCTTCACCTCGAACGGCGCCTGGTAGCGCGGCGATTGCGCGGTGGGCTCGCTGCCGTCCAGCGTGTAGTGCAGCTCGCCGAACTTCGTCTGGTTGCCCAGCGTGACGCTCGCCTTGCCGGAAGCCAGCGCGGCATTGCGGTCCACCTCGATCGATGGCGCGAACGCGCTGTCCGCATAGCCGACGTTCTGCGCACGGTAGCGCGCCAGCTGCGCGGGCAGGCGCGCGAGGAAGCCCGGCCAGTCGCGCGTGGCCACCGGCGACCACACCACTTCGGCCAGCGCGTCCAGGCGCGGATAGATCGTGTGCTGCAGCAGCGCGTCGCTGGTGATGTACTCGGTCCACACATTGGCCTGGGCGCCGAGCACGTGGCGCGCCTGGGCGGCGTCGAGCTCCTTAGGTACGGCTTCGAAGGCGTAGATGCTGGCCAGGTCCTGCACCGGCTCGCGGCCGGCGCTTTCGTCGGCGCGGTCGCTCTGCAGCTGGTTGAGGTACAGATCCGGCGAGGGCGAGGACACCACGTCGTGGCCCTTCTGCGCCGCCTCGATCGCACCCTTGATACCGCGCCACGACATCACCGTGGCATCGGCCGGCACGCCGCCTTCCAGGATCTCGTCCCAGCCGATCAGGCGGCGCCCATGCGCTTTCAGGTAGGTGCCCATGCGCGCGATAAACCAGCCCTGCAGCGCGTCCTCGTTCTTCAGGCCCAGCGCATGCATCTTCGCCTGCACCGCGGGCGAGGCCTGCCACTGGTCCTTCACCGCCTCGTCGCCGCCCACGTGGATATAGCGCGAGGGGAACAGCGCCATCACTTCGTCCAGCACGTGCTGCATGAACACGAAGGTGGCGTCGTCCACGTTGTACAGATAGGTGTGCACGCCCCAGTCCACCGACACCGGCGGACGCTTGCCGGTCACGCCCAGCTCCGGATACGAGGCGACGGCCGCCTGCGCATGGCCGGGCATGTCCAGCTCCGGCACGATGGTGATGTGGCGCGCGGCCGCATAGGCCACCACGGCGCGGATCTCGTCCTGTGTATAGAAGCCGCCGTAGCGCAGCGGCACGCCGTTGCTGCCGGCATCCGGCGGTGTGCGCCAGGCGCCGATGCGGGTCAGTTCCGGATAGCGCTTGATCTCGATGCGCCAGCCCTGGTCGTCGGTGAGATGCCAGTGCAGCACGTTGAGCTTGTGCAGCGCCATCTGGTCGATCAGCGCCTGGATCTCGGCGACGCTCTGGAAATGCCGCGCCGAATCCAGCATCAGGCCGCGCCAGGCGAAGCGCGGCGCATCTTCGATATGCACGAAGGGCGCGGCGGCCTTGGCCTCGTCCTGGGTAAGCAGCTGCCACAGCGTCACCGCGCCGTGGAACAGGCCGTCGCCGTCGCGCGCGACGATGCGCGCGCCCTGCGCGTCGACGTCGAGGGTGTAGCCCTCGGCCGGCGTGGATGCCTTGGCGTCGTGGCTAAGCACGATGGCAGGCGCGTTGCCTGCCTTGCCGACGATGCGCAGCTCCACGCCGCGGCTGCGCTTGATCTGCCCGGCCAGCCAGCCGGCTGTGCGGCGGCTTTCGGCATCGGCGGCGACCAGCACGGTATGGGCGTCGACGGTAAAACTGCCATCGGCGCGCGTGAGCTTCGCCGGCAGCGGAATCAGCGATAGCGGCACGTCGGAGCGTTGCTCCGCGGCGAGCGTAAAAGACGGAAGAATGGCCAGTGCGGCCAGCATCAGGGTCCGGCCAAGGCGTAGTGCAAAAGTCACTGGCTGCGTTCCTCGTCGCTCAAGTCTGGCGTAGGTCGGGGTGAGCGCAGCGAACCCCGACGAAAGCACGTGTCCGGACGTCCGTTGGGGTTCGCTGCGCTCACCCCAACCTACAGCTTTCGGGGCTCCTCCCAAAGAAGGGCCCGGACAAGCCGGGCCCAATGGGGAGGTTGTTGCTCAAGTCTGCCACCGAAGCGGACGTCGCTCGACCAGGCGGTGGCACCGCCCCGGCGCAACCGCGTGCGGCATGAGGGGAAAGGCCAACCCTGGCCGGTCTCATGCGCCCGCGGCGCGCCGCCCCGCAAGGGCGGCTGTTCCTCGTCGAGCCATCCCCTGCGCTTCCGATGAAGAAGCGCAGGGGCACGGAGCACGATCAGAAGTTCACGTGCGCGGCCAGCATGTAGCGGCGGCCGGTCGTGTACTTGTTCAGCGGCATCGACTTGTCCTGCAGGTACTGCACGTACTTGGAGTTGAGCAGGTTCATGCCGTCCAGGGTGAACGAGATGTTGTCGTTGAGCTTGTAGCCGATGGTCGCGCCCAGGTCCTTGTAGGAACCGGTGGTGGCCGGCGGCGCACCGGCGATGTAGCCGCCGGCGAGGTAGGAGCTGCGCCAGTTGTAGGTCAGGCGGGCGCTGTACGGACCCTTCTCGTAGTACGGGCTCAGCGAGTACGAGTTCTTCGAGCTGTACGGCAGAGCGCCGCCGGAGTCGAGCGTGGCATCGGCATAGGTGTAGTTGGCCACCAGGCCGAAGCCGGTGTCGGCGAACGGCTGCTGGTAGGACAGGCTCACGCCCTTCACCTTGCCGCCGCCGACGTTGCGCGGACGGCTGATGTCGTAGCCGCAGAAGCCATTGGCCGTGCACTGGCCGTTGGCGACGAGGCGGGCGAAGGTGGTCGGGTCGTTGTCGTGCGCCGAGTTATAGTGCTGCTCGATGGCCGAATCGACAAAGATGTAGTTGTCGATCTTCTTGTAGAAGCCGGTCAGCGCCAGCACCGACTGCGGCGCGAAGTACCACTCCGCCGAGGCCGAGAAGTTGCTCGACTTGTACGGATCGAGCTTGGAGTTGCCGCCCGAGCCGGTCAGCACCGAGTCGTTGAGGAACAGGTTGTTCACCTGCATGTTGTACGGCGCGCGGGCGATGACCTTGGCCGCCGCGAAGCGCAGCACCACGGACTCGGTCAGGTCGTACGACGCATTCAGCGAGGGCAGCCAGTTGTTGTGCGTGGTGGAGGTGGTCTGCCACCAGCCGGCCGGGGCCGGGTACACCGGCACGCCGCTGTAGTTGAAGCCGCTGGCGTCGTCGACGGTGTGCACGTAGCGCACGCCCACGTTGCCGCGGAACGGGCCCGAGCCGAAGTCCGCCTGCAGATAGGCGGCCGTGGTCTTCTCCACGATCTTCCAGGTGCCGTTGAGATACGAACCCGGATCGTCATTGCCGCCGTTGGTGCGGCGCACCCAGTTCCATTCCGCATCGCGGTCCGGCTGGATGTGGCTGGCCGCGTCCGGC
This sequence comes from Dyella marensis, assembly GCF_049532885.1. Lineage (NCBI taxonomy): Bacteria > Pseudomonadati > Pseudomonadota > Gammaproteobacteria > Lysobacterales > Rhodanobacteraceae > Dyella > Dyella marensis. The sequence continues at coordinate 95,004 of NZ_CP064029.1, read as the reverse complement.
AGCATGCCGGAGAAGCCGCCGAGCGTGTCGGTGTAGCCGGACGTGCCGAGGTTGGCCAGCGAGATCGCGCCGTTCGGACCGTAGACGTGCTGCTCCATGCTTTCTTCGTGGCGGTTGTAGCGCGCGCCCACCAGCACGGTGTTGACGAAGCTGTCGAAGTCCTTGGTGAAGTCGAGCTGGCCGTAGGTGTCCTTGGCGTTGGCATGGAACACGCCGTAGTTGCCCGGCCAGCCGCCCATCCCGGGGGTATCGCCCATGTGCCAGTTGGCCGGATCGCGCGCCAGGCCGGGGCTGTCGAACTGGAAGCCGCGGTTGATATCCCAGCTGTAGCCGCCGCCGTACACCGGCTCGATGGCCACCTGCGACATGTCGTTGTTGTTGGCCTTGCTGTAGCCGACGGCGCCGCCGAGGGTCCAGCCGTCGCCGCGGTAGTTGCTCTTCAGGTCGAACGCGGTGGTGCGCACCACCGAGTGGCGGATGTTGCTGTCGAAGGTGCCCTGGGCGATGTCGCCGCAGGTCGGGTCGTCGAGCTTGCCGCACACGTGGCCGCCGGTGACGATGCCGTTGGCGCCCTGGGTGAAGCTGGTGATCTGGCCGGGCGTGGCATGCGTGAACGGATACAGCGACTGGTTCCAGTTGTTGAAGTTCTCGCGGATGTACAGGCTGTTGAAATCCACGTCCCAGTTGCTGGTCGGACGCAGCTGGAAGCCCAGCGTGACGGTGTCGCGCTTGCGCTCCTGCTGGAAGAACGCCGAGTTGATCTCGTCGGGCACCTTGGCATTGGGATTGAGCGAGCCATTGGCGATGCCGGCGGCCACGGCCGGGCTGCTGGCGTAGTCGGACACCGGGTGGTAGCCGAAGATCTCGATGCCCTGGCGGTCGATCTTTTCCTCGAAGTGCTGCGCCGAGGCGATCACGCCGAAGGTCTTGGCGTCGTTATGCCAGCTGTACAGCAGCGAGCCGGACGGACGATGGTTCTCCGCCTGGTCGTTGTAGTTCAGGCTGAAGGAACCGCGCCAGGTGTTCGGCGCCAGGTCCAGCGGCTGCAGCGTGTGCAGCAGCACGGTGCCGCCCAGGCTGCCTTCGGTCAGGCGCGCTTCCGGGCTCTTGTACACCTCCAGGCGGCCGACGATTTCCGGCGCCAGCATGGTGAAGTCGAAACCGCGGTTCGGCTGCGCGCCGTACTGCCACGGCGTCTGCGAGATCGGCTGGCCGTTGAGGAAGGTGAGGTTGAGGCTGGGATCCGTGCCGTCGATGCTGACGCGGTCGCCCTGGCCGAACTGGCGGTCGATGGTGACGCCGGGAATCAGCGCCATGGCTTCGGCCACGTTGGTGTTGGGGAACTTGCCGATGTCTTCGGCGGTGACCGCTTCGACGATGGCGTCGGCATTGCGCTTGGTGTCCAGCGACTGCTGCAGGCTGGCGCGGATGCCGGTGACGGTGACGCCCTGCAGGTCGACGGCCTTCTTCTGGTCGGCCTGCGACTGGCTGCTCTGACCCTGCGCGTTCGGGTTGGGCGTGGTCTGGCTCTGCGTCGTGGCGTCCTGAGCATGGATCGCGCCGGCCATACACAGGCTGGCGATGATGCTCGCGGCGAGCATAGTTCTACGGTGCGACATGTAAACCTCCCTCAAGGCTTATGTGTTCCAAACGAGCGAACGGCCTCGCGTGGTGTGACTGGCTGGGCCGAGGCCCCCGGATACGTCGTTGCGTTACAACTCTGCTGAGTTCATTGCCTGGTTGCCTCCCCGGCCGGCGCATGGCCGTCCAGGTACATGCCAGCCGCGCCGATGACGCCGAGCTGGCCGTGTTCCATCAGGCGCACGGGCACTTGCTGCAAGAAGGCCCGCATCACGCCCTTGTTGAAGAAGCGCTCGCGGAAGGTGCTGGCCAGCAGCACTTCGCGGATCTGCGGCAGGATGCCGCCGGCGAGAAACACGCCGCCGCGCGCACCGTAGAGCAGGGTGAGATCGCCGACGAAGCTGCCGAGCAGGCCGCAGAACACGTCCAGCGCTTCCACCGCCGCGGCATCGCTGCGCTCCAGCGCGGCGCGGGTGATGTCGCTGGGCTTGGCCAGCACCGGCGTTTCGGCGCGCAGCACGCACAGCGCGCGGTAGAGATTGAGCAGGCCGGGACCGGACAGCGCGTGTTCGAACGACACGTACGGACGCTCGCCCGACAGCACGCGCAGGATCTCGATCTCGCGCTCGTTGCCCGGCGACAGGGCGATCTGCCCCGCCTCGGTCGGCAGCACCGTGGCGTGCGGCTTGCCCGGCAGCAGCACCGCCGAACCCAGGCCGGTGCCCGGGCCCATCACCAGCACGGGGCCGGCGCCGCCGGGCGTCTGCGCCTCGATCACCGGCGTGGTGTCGGCCTGCACCAGGAACTGGGTGGCATAGGCCACCGCCTCGAAATCGTTGACCACCGCCAGCTGCTGGATGCCTAAGCTGTCGCGGATGTCGCGGATGGACACCGGCCAGGGCAGGTTGTCGTTGACGATGGCATCGCCCAGCACGTAGCCGGCGCTGGCCACGGCGCACTGGTCCACGTGCACGGTGCCGCCGAGCTGGCTGACGAAATCCTTGAGCACGGCGGTGAGGCTGGGCCATTCGGCGCAGGCGTAGCGGTGGTACTGCAGCACGGTCACCGGCCGCGCGCCGTCCGGGCGCTGGCTGACCAGCCCGATCCGCGCATGGGTGCCGCCGACATCCGCCGCCAGGAAAAGCGCGCCCTGCGAGGCACCCTTCAGCCCGACGCCCTGGTTGGCCAGTTCCGCCACAAGCCCCTCCCCGTTTCACGATCGACGCGGTCATGCCGACGTCATGCTGTTGTCACAGCCCCCGATGGAGGCGGAATATGGGAGCGCGATGACAACGTTGTCAACAGGTCGAATTTCCTAGACCCGCAAAGACGTTTCCGCGACGCAGCAAACACTTCGCCATAACGCAGGTGACGGCAATGCCAAAAGCCCGCCGATCCGCATGGTTGCGCCACTTAGCACGGGTTTTGCGGGATCCGGAACGGCCATGCCGCGGCGCGCCATTGCCGGGCGGACACGGGGATGACCCGGGCTGCCCCGCCCTGGCCGGCCGGGAACGCCGATTGACAACGTTGCTAGTTAGCGCCGATAAAACGAGCGGGAGGCGACGCGGCCCGCGGGCTGTCGTCGGCATCGGCACATTCGGGGAGTCACTACATGTCGTCCACAACGCTAGCTACCGGCGATACGCACGCCCGGGCCTCCGGCCTGGTGCCGATGCTGATCATCGGCCTGCTGTTCTTCATCTTCGGCTTCGTCACCTGGCTCAACGGGCCGCTGATCACCTTCGTCAAGCTGGCGTTTTCCCTGGACGACGTGAACGCCTTCCTGGTGCCGATGGTGTTCTATTGCTCGTACTTCTTCCTCGCCCTGCCCTCGTCCGCGGTGCTCAAGCGCACCGGCATGAAGAAGGGCATGGCGCTGGGCCTGTTCGTGATGGCGGTCGGCGCGGTGCTGTTCGGCCAGTTCGTGTCGATGCGCGTGTACGGCGGCGCGCTCTCGGGCCTGTTCGTGATCGGCGCGGGCCTGGCCCTGCTGCAGACGGCGTCCAATCCGTACATCAGCATCCTCGGTCCGATCGACAGCGCCGCGCAGCGCATCGCCTTCATGGGCATCTGCAACAAGATCGCCGGCGCGCTGGCGCCGTTCGTATTCGGCTGGCTGGTGCTGAGCGGCATCGACACCTTCGACCAGCAGGTCAAGGCCGCGCCGACGCCGGAAGCGCGCGAAGCGCTGCTCAACACCTTCGCCGCCAAGGTGCACATGCCCTACATGGCGATGGCCGGCCTGCTGGTGGTGCTGGCGGTGTGGGTGCTGCGCTCGCCGCTGCCGGAGATCAAGCCGTCGGGCGCCAACAGCGAGACGGAAATCGGCCACGCCAAGGGCAACCTGCTGAGCTTCCCGCACCTGTGGCTGGGCGTGCTGTGCCTGTTCCTCTACGTGGGCGTGGAAGTGATGGCGGGCGACGCCATCGGCACCTACGGCCAGGGCCTTGGCCTGCCGCTGGACGCCACCAAGCATTTCACCTCGTACACGCTGATCGCCATGCTGGCCGGCTACCTGGCCGGCCTGGTGCTGATCCCCAAGATCATTTCGCAGCAGAGCTACCTGGCCGTATCGGCCGTGCTCGGCGCGATCTTCACCATCGGCGCCTGGCTCACCACCGGCTATACCTCGGTGGGTTTCGTGGCCGCGCTGGGCTTTGCCAACGCCATGATGTGGCCGGCGATCTTCCCGCTGGCGATCAAGGGCCTCGGCCGCTGGACCGAGGCCGGCTCGGCGCTGCTGATCATGGCGATCGTCGGCGGCGCGCTGGTGCCGCAGGCTTTCGTGCACCTGAAGCAGCATTACGACTTCCAGCTGGTCTTCATGCTGCTGATGGTGCCCTGCTACCTGTACATCCTGTTCTACGGACTGCGCGGGCACCGCGTGGGCCAGCACGTGCCGTGAGGTAAGTCAGGCGGGGCCGTTGTCACGGCCGTGCCATCCTCGCTGCGACTTGCTGGGCTACGATGCCCGTCCTGTTTCCCCCGGAGTCTCCCGCGTTGCGCAACCCCACCATCAAGGACGTCGCCAAGTCGTCCGGCGTCTCGCTGAAGACGGTCTCCCGCGTGATCAACCGCGAGGCCTCGGTGCGTGCCGACACGCGCGAAAAGGTGGAGCGAACGATCCAGGCGCTCGGCTACCAGCCCAATCCTTCCGCGCGTGGCCTGCGCAGCACGCATGCGTATGCGATCGGGCTGGTCTACGACAACCCCAACGCGCACTACGTGATCAGCATGCAGGAAGGCGTGCTGTCGGCCTGCCGCGAACGCGGTTTCGGCCTGCAGATCCACCCTTGCGATTCCTCCTCGCCCGGCCTGGAACAGGAACTGTGCGCCCTGGTGGAACGCAACCGCCTGGCCGGCCTGGTGCTGGCGCCGCCGATGTCCGAGCAGCATGAGCTGGTGACGGCGCTGTCGGCGCAGGGCATCGACTTCGTGCGCATCATTTCCTCGCGCGACGACCCGCACGACGGCTCGCCCTGCGTCTACGTGGACGACCGCAGCGCGGCCTATGCCATCACCGAGCATCTGATCCAGCTCGGCCACAAGCGCATCGGCTTCCTGTGGGGCGAGCCGCATCACCGTTCCAGCCCCGAGCGCTACCAGGGCTATGCCGACGCGCTGAAGGACTACGGCGTGGTGCAGGACCCGAAACTGGTGCTGCCCGGCCGCTACGCATTCGACGACGGCTTCCGCGGCGCGCGCAACCTGCTGGCGCTGGACGATCCGCCCACCGCGATCTTCGGCAGCAACGACGAGATCGCCGCCGGCGTGCTCGCCGCGGCGCGCTCCAGCGGGCTGGACGTGCCGTGGGATCTGTCCATCGCCGGCTTCGAGGACAGCCCGTTCTCCAAGCAGGCCTGGCCGGCGCTGACCACCGCGCGCCAGTCCACCCGCGAGATCGGCCGCCACGCCGCGCTGCACCTGATGGCCGACCTGCAGCGCGAGAACGGCGACGCCGTCGCCGAGCCGCCGAACGAATGCTTCATCCCCGAGCTGGTGGTGCGCGGCTCGACCGCGCCGCCGAAGAACAACACCCCGAAGCACGCATCCAGGAATGCTCCCGCCAAGAGCGCCTCCGCCAAGAACACCTCCCCCAAGAGCGGCACGCGCCCGACCCGCAAGGCTTGACGCGCCGTCGCTGCACGCATCACCGAGAACGCCATCCATGAAGCAAGCCAGCGACACCCTGATGTACCGCGAGGCCCACGAGGCCGCCGACGTGGTCGAGCGCCAGCTCGCCGCCAATGCCGGCGTGCTCAAGGCTCTGGGCGAACGCCTGCGCGCCGAGCCGCCGCGGTTCATCGTCACCTGCGCACGCGGCAGCTCCGATCATGCGGCGGCGTATGCCAAGTACGTGTTCGAGACACGGCTGGGCCTGCTCACGGCCTCGGCCTCGCCGTCGGTCGCCTCGATCTACGACGCCGACCTGAAGCTGGACGGCGCGCTGTTCCTGGCCATCTCGCAGTCCGGCAAGAGCCCCGACCTGCTGCGCAGCGCGCAGGCGGCGAAAGATGCGGGCGCCCTGGTGGTGGCGATGGTGAACGTGGAGGACTCGCCGCTGGCCGCGCTGGCCGATACGGTGATTCCGCTGCGCGCCGGCCCCGAAGTGAGCGTGGCGGCAACCAAGAGCTACCTCGCCACGCTGGCGGCGGTTCTGCAGCTGACCGCGCACTGGGGCAACGACGACACCTTGCACGCCGACGTGGCGCGCCTGCCGGCCGACCTGCGGCGCGGCTGGGACGCCGACTGGAGCGCGCTGGTCGACGGCCTGCGCGAGGCGCGCAACCTGTTCGTGGTCGGCCGCGGCTATGGCTTCGGGCCGGCGCTGGAAGCGGCGCTCAAGCTCAAGGAAACCTGCGGCCTGCACGCCGAGGCGTTCAGCGCGGCGGAAGTGAAGCATGGCCCGATGGCGATCGTCGGCGCGGGTTTCCCGGTGCTGTTCTTCGCCCAGGGCGACGACACGCTGGACAGCACCCTGGCGGTGGCCGAGGAATTCCGTGCGCGCGGCGCGCGCGTGCTGGTGGCCAAGCCCGGCGCCAGCGGCCCGGACGCGCTGCCGCTGCCGGCCGGCATGGATTCGATCGTCACCCCGCTGCTGGCCGTGCAGAGCTTCTATCGCGCGGCCAGCGAACTGGCGCTGGCGCGCGGCTTCGATCCGGACGTACCGCCGCATCTGCGCAAGGTGACGGAGACGGTGTGATGAGCGCAGCGCAACCGCTTACCGCCCTGGTCAACGGCCGCGTGCTCGGCGAGCACGGCACACGCAATGATCTCGCCGTGCTGCTGCGCGGCGGCCGCATCGAGGCGCTGGTGCCGGCGGGCGATGCTTCGCTTAGCTACGCCGAACGCCACGACCTGCAGGGCCGCCTGTTGCTGCCCGGCTTTATCGACGTGCAGGTCAACGGCGGCGGCGGGCTGCTGTTCAACGCCGCGCCCACCGTCGAAACATTGCGCGGCATCGCCGCCGCGCACCGCCGGTTCGGCACCACCGGCATGCTGCCGACGCTGATCACCGACACCGCCGACGTGATGCACGCGGCGCTGGAAGCCGTGGACGCGGCCATCGCCGAAGGCGTGCCGGGCATTCTCGGCATCCATCTGGAAGGCCCGTTCCTGGCACCGGCGCGCAAAGGCATCCACGACGCCAACCTGTTCCGCCTGCCCGATGCGGCCGATATCGCCGATATCGCGCGCCGGCACCGCGGCGTGGTGATGATGACCCTGGCGCCGGAACGCGTGCCGCTGGAAACCATCCGCCAGCTCAGCGCCGCCGGCGTGATCGTGGTGGCCGGCCATACCGCCGCCGACTACGCCACCACGCGCGCCGCGCTCGATGCCGGCGTCAGCGGCTTCACCCATCTGTACAACGCGATGACGCCGCTGGGCAGCCGCGAACCCGGCGTGGTCGGCGCGGCGCTGGACGATCCGCATAGCTGGTGCGGCCTGATCGTGGATCTGCACCACGTGCATCCGGCCAGCCTGCGCGTGGCCATCGCGGCCAAGGCGCGCGGCAAGAGCGTGCTGGTCACCGACGCCATGCCGCCGGTGGGCGCGGACGATCCCACCTACGTGCTCAACGGCCAGACTATCGTGGCCCGCGACGGCATCTGCCAGAGCGCCGACGGCGTGCTGGCCGGCTCGGCGCTGGACATGGCCACCGGCGTACGCCACCTGGTCAACGCCGTAGGCCTGCCGCTGGCGGAAGCCTCGCGCATGGCCAGCGCGTATCCGGCCGCCTGGCTGGGGCTGGAGCGCGAGCTGGGCCGCATCGTGGCCGGGCAGCGCGCGGATTTCGCCGTGCTGGACGACGGCCTGGCCGTGCGGGAAACCTGGATCGGCGGCGTGCGCTACGCCGCTTAGAGCCCCTCTCCCTCTGGGAGAGGCGTTGGGGTGAGGGTACGGGCGGAGCGCAAGAGTCAGGTGCATCGCTCCGCCCGTACCCTCATCCGGCTGCCGTCACCTGCCTCGCTGCCCGCGTGCTCCCGGCGGTAGAAGGGTTCAAGTCCCGGCGGCGACACCAAACTGCAACACCCTTTGCCCAGCATGGCCGGCTCGCTCCTCCCATCGACCGAGGTCTCGCATGCCCCCGCTCCATCGCCGCGCCCTGAAATCCGCGGCCGCCCTGCTGCTCGCCGCCATCTACGCCAGCCCCGCCCTGGCGGCTCCGCACCGGGTGATCCTGTTCGTATGGGACGGCATGCGCCCCGACGCGGTGAGCGAGGAGGACACGCCTAACCTGCTGGCCCTGAGCAAGCGCGGCACCTGGTTCGAGGACAACCACTCGACCTACCCCACCTTCACCATGGCCAACGCCTCCACCTTCGCCACCGGCAGCTTCCCGGGCCCGCTGGGCTTCTACGGCAACCGCTTCTGGGCGTCGCGCGAGACGGGCCTGAAGAGCGAGCCGGTGGCGCGCACCACTACCGGTGAGGACGTCAGCTTCCGCAACCCGGTCTACACCGAGGACGACCTGGTGCTGCGCGCGCTGGACAAGGCCAGCAAGGGCGACCTGCTGGAACTGCCCACGCTGTTCGCCGCCGCGCAGAAGGCGGGGCTGAAGACCGCGGCCATCGGCAAGTCCGGCGCGGCCTTCCTGCAGAACTACCGCCTGCCCAACCAGGGCGACCCGGACAAGGTCGGCCTGCTGCTGGACGAGCGCGTCGCGCTGCCGCTGTCCTTCGCCAAGGAGCTGCAGGCCGCGGGCTATCCGCTGCCCAAGACCGCGCCGAACATCTACGCCGAAGGCGAAGTGACGCTGAGCGAAGAGAACGCCGACCCCACCGAGCGCGCCAAGGCCGCCAAGCTCAAGGACGGCGCCACCAGCGACGCCACCGCCGGCGGCGACACCCCGCCCACCGCGGCGAACGCGTGGATGATGAAGGTCTACCTGGACCAGGTGCTGCCCAGGCACAAGCCGGACCTGAGCGTGGTGTGGATGCGCAATCCCGACACCACCCAGCACATCTACGGCGTGGGCGCGCCGGAATTCCATCTCGCGCTGCAGGCGCAGGACGCGCTGCTGGGCCAGCTGGAAGCGAAGCTGCGCGAGCTGGGCATGGCCGAAGACACCGACATCATCGTGGTCTCCGACCACGGCCACAGCAATATCGCCGGTGCGCGCGACCTGTTCCCGCTGCGCCAGATCAACGACGGCCGCGTGGCCGGCGTGGACAACGAATGGGGCTATTCGGTCTCCGGCGGCATCCGCATGGCGCACGAGCTGACCACGCGCGGCGGCATTCCGTCCTTCGACGGCCTGGGCTGCGTGTACTCGCCGGTGATGACCGGCATCCGCGCCGACGGCTCGCAGCTGCTGCCGACCCGCTACGACGACGACGGCCGCCTGTGCGGCAAGCCGATGCCCTACACCACGCCCAGCTACGTGGTGCCCGACAAGCTGCCCAAGGGCGCGCTGGTACTGGCCCCCAACGGCGGCACCGAATACTTCTACCAGCCCGAGCACAACGCCGAGGTGGTGAAGCGCGCGGTGCGTTTCCTGCAGTCGCGCGAGTACGTGGCAGCCGTCTTCGTGGCCAAGCGCTACGGCGACCTGCCGGGCACCCTGCCGGCGGAGAACGTGCATCTGGAGAACGCGGCGCGCGGTCCGGACATCATCGTCAGCTATGCCTGGGACGCCGATGCGGTGATCCAGGGTTTCCGCGGCACCGAGTACTCCACGGTCTATCCGGAATCGCCCAGCGAACGCGGCGAACACGGCAGCTTCAGCCCGATCGACGTGCACAACACCTTACTGGCCGCCGGCCCCAGCTTCCGCGGCGGCTTCCGCGACGCGCTGCCAAGCGGCAACGTCGACGTGGCCCCGACCATCGCCGCCCTGCTCGGCCTGAAGCTGCCCCAGGCGCAGGGCCGCGTGCTGAGCGAGGCGCTCGGCGGCGCGCTGGGCAAGGCGGCGGACAGCTATCGCGTGACGCCGACGGAACTGCGCCCGGCGCAGGCGTCGACCGGCCTGAGCATGCAGCGTGTGGACGGCAGTGCGTTGCCGGCTTCGAGCTACAACTTCAGCCTGCAGTTGAAGCAGCTCGAGAGTGCGGATGGGAAACGCTGGACGTATTTCGATTACGCCAAGCCCGAGCGTCACTGACGCCCGGCGTAGGTTGGGGTGAGCCACAGGCGAACCCCAACATCGGCACGTTCAAACGCATCGCATCGTTGGGGTTCGCCTGCGGCTCACCCCAACCTACGCCTTACTCTTCGTACACGTGCAGGTGGTTGAAGGTCCACGCGTGGTACGACTTGACCAGGTCCTGGTCGATGCAGTCGGTGTACAGGCCCTTGCAGCGCTCGCGCAGCACCGTGGCCGCGGAGAAGTACGGATCCATCGGCACGCCCGCCGCCTGCAGCACCATGTTCGGCAGGTGGGCGATGTCGAGCATCGGGTAGTTCGGCAGCGTCCGGCCCGGCACGTTGCTCTTGATCATGTAGTAGGACAGATAGTCCTTGTACGGCTGCAGCGCCGGCGGCCAGCTGCGCTCCATCTGGCGGATCAGGCCGTTGAACGAGGGCTGGTGGTCGCCGAAGTGCATCAGCACGGTGGGCTCTGGGCGATTGAGAAAGGCCTTCTCCAGCTGCGCCATCGCGGCATCCGAGTTGTGCAGGTTGGAGAGATAGGTGTTGAAGTTCAGCGCCGGCTTCTCCGCCAGGCCTTTCAGCAGCGGACGGTTGAACGGCGCCGGCAGGGTGGACAGCGGGTCCATGTCGTGCGGCCCGTGCTGGGCCAGGGTCAGGATCATCACGAACACCGGCTGGCCCGGCTTCTTCACCTTGTCGTAGACGCGCTTGGCGGCGTCGAACATCTGCGCGTCGGTTTCCTCCCACTCGTCCAGCCCCAGGTCCTTGGCGTCGTAGAACTGGTCGAAGCCATAGGCCGTGTACGCGTTGCGGCCGTTGAGGAAGGCGCCGTTGGTGGGGTAGATCGCCACGGTGAGGTAGCCCAGGCGCTGCAGCTGCTGCGGCAGCGAGTCGCGCACGTGCGGCGCCAGCACGTAGGGCGCGTACATGCCGCCGGGACCGAAGATGTCCTGCGGCATGCCGGTGAGCACGGCGAATTCGCTGACCCAGGTGCCGCCGCCGAAGGTGTGCACGCGCAAGGGGCCGTGGGCCAGCGTGTACTTGTCCGGCTTGAACATCTGCACGCGGCACTGCGGCACGTTGCACACGGTGAAATTGGACGGGTCGAAGGTGCTTTCCTCCAGCACCTGCACAATGTCCGGATACGGCGGCTCCGCCGCGCCGTGGCCGCCGTGCGCGGTGGCGCTCCACTCCTGCTCGGCCAGGGTGTCGTCGGTCATCGGCGGCAGCGCGACGTTGGAGTCCTGCAGGTTGACGAAGAAGTTGGTGAGCTGGGCGTCGTCCGACAGCTTCTGCCACGCATTGCGCGCATGCACCTGGGCGAACGGGCCGTTCGGCAGCAGGCAGACCCAGAACGCCAGCGCGCAGGCCGCCGCGCCGCCGACGCGCACGGCCAGCGCCTTGGGCCGCGACAAGCCGTTCAACATGCGCCGGTCGCCGCGCCATACCAGCCACAGGCCCAGCGGCACCAGCACCGCCACGCCCAGGCTCAGTTCCCACAGGTGCGGGTAGTGGGCCAGGGTTTCGACCAGGCTGGAACGCAGGTAATAGACGAAGTCCGACGGCATCAGCGGCGCGTCGAGGTATTGCTGCTTTATTTCCGAAATGAAATCCAGGCCCAGGAACAGCGCGCCGGTCACCACCAGCGCCATGGCCACGCGCGCGAACGCGAACAGCAGCACGCCGCAGGTGCACAGCATCAGCGCAAAGACGAAGCTCTGCTGCTGCAGCACGGGTTCCTGGCCGGCGGTGGCGCGCACGCAGCCGGCGAAGAACAAGGTGGCACACAGCCACGCCACGCTGTTCCGCGTGAAGCGAAACGACCATCTCTGCATGTTGCGTTGGCCCCCTGTTCCGGCCGGTCCGTCATCAGGGCGCCATCTTACGTTCTCATTTCTTTCACAGACAGAACCAGAGGTAACAGGCAGCCCGCGCCGCGCAAGGGTTCAGCCGGCGTTGCCCGGTGCCCATGCGGGGCCGAGGCATCGCCCGCCATGCCGATCTGCTAGCTTGCGCGGCTTGCTTTGGTCCGTAGGGAATCCACCATGCCGCTCCGCCAGCTCCCCCTCGCCGCCCTGACCGCCGTGCTGCTCGCCGGCTGCGCCGCCCAGGGCGCCCGCACCGACCGCGTGCCGGACGGCAGCCACGCCCAGGTGGCGATCCTGGAGACCACCGACATCCACTCCAACGTGCTGAGCTACGACTATTACAAGCTCAAGCCGGATGCCACGGTGGGCTACGAGCGCACCGCCACCTTGATCCGCCAGGCCCGCCAGCAGTATCCGAACAGCTTTCTGTTCGACAGCGGCGACACCATCCAGGGCAGCGTGCTGGCCGACTACGAAGCCCAGGTGAAGCCGGTCGGCTGCAAGCAGGAGCTGTCGATCTACGCCGCCATGGACGCCATCGGCTACGACGGCGGCACCGCCGGCAACCACGAGTTCAACTACGGCCTGCCGTTCCTGTCGCAGGCCACCGGCACGCCGATGAACGTCGACGGCGGCCGCAGCGACCGCTGCGCCGGCCCGCATTTCCCGCTGGTGCTGGCCAATGTGTTCAGCGCGCGCGACGGCGCGCCGATCTTCAAGCCGTGGACGGTGGTGGAGAAGACCATCCAGGTCGACACGCCCGGCGGCGGCAAGCGCGCCGTGCCGCTGCGCGTGGGCATCATCGGCTTCACCCCGCCGCCGATCCTGGAATGGGACAAGCAGAACCTGGAAGGCAAGGTCACCGTGACGGGCGTGGTGGAAGCGGCGAAGAAATACCTGCCGGAACTGCAGGCCCAGCATCCGGACCTGATCGTGGCGGTGCTGCACGGCGGCCTCAACACGGCCACCTATACCTCCGACATGGAAAACGGCGGCTGGTACCTGGCCGCCGTGCCCGGCATCGACGTGCTGCTGCTGGGCCATTCGCACACCGAATTCCCCGGCCCGCACTACCAGGACATGCAGGACGTGGACGCCCGGCGCGGCTTCGTGCGCGGCGTGCCGGCGGTGATGGGCGGCTTCTTCGGCAAGGACCTGGGCGTGGTCGAGCTGGCGCTGGCGCGCCGCGACGGCCGCTGGACGGTCGACAAGGAGCACACCCACAGCGAAGTGCGCCCGATCTGCCCGAAGAAGAACGAATGCGTGGCGGCCGACCCCGCCATCGCCCCGCTGGTGGCCCAGGCGCATGCGGCGGCCGTGGCGCACGTGAGCACGCCGATCGGCGAGACGCGCCTGCGGCTGAGCAGCTATTTCGCCGACGTGGGCAATATGACGGCGCTTTCGGTGGTCAACGCCGCCGAGCGCGACTACGTGCAGGCCGAGCTGCCCAAGACCCATCCGGAACTGGCCAAGGTGCCGGTGGTGGCCTCGGCCGCCGCCTTCCGCACCGGCTTCGGCGGCCCGGACGACTACACCGACGTGCCGGCCGGCCCCTTGAGCCTGCGCAGCGCCGCGGACCTGTATTTCTATCCGAACACCCTGGCCGCGGTGAAAACCGACGGCGCGGGCCTGAAGGCGTGGCTGGAGAAGTCGGCCGAGCGCTTCCGCCAGATCGACCCGTCCGCCACCGCCGAACAGCCGCTGCTCAACGACCGCATGCCCGGCTACAACTTCGACCAGCTGCAAGGCGACATCAGCTATGTGATCGACGTGACCAAGCCGGCCGGCGCACGCATCGTCGACTTGCGCTGGAAGGGCAAGAAGGTGGATCCGCAGCAGCCCTTCGTCATCGTGACCAACAACTACCGCGCCAGCGGCGGCGGCAATTTCCCGGGCCTGGACGGCAAGAACATCGTGCTGGCGGCGCCGGACGGCACGCGCGAGATCCTGGCCAAGTGGCTGGAGCGCCAGCGCACGCTGGATGCGAAGGCCTTGCCGAAGCGGTCCTGGCGCTTCGCGCCGGTGAAGACGCGCGGCCCGGTGGTGTTCAAGGGCGCGGCCGGTAAGGAAGCGGAGGCGCGCGAGGCCGGGGTGAAGAACCTGCGGCAGGTGAAGGACAACGGGGACGGGACGGCGGTGTACGCGATCGACCTGTCCAAATAAACCGCCACCTGCCCCCTCTCCCCGCCGGGGAGAGGGCTGGGGTGAGGGGGACCTACGGAGCGGTGAAGCAGCAACGCAAAAGCAGGCGTCACTTCGTCGATACCTCGTGGCAAGCACCCGCCCCTCATCCGGCTGCCGCCACCTTCCTCGCTCCTCGATGCAGAGCACATCCATGTGCTCTCCCCGCGTGCTCCCCGGCGGGGAGAAGGGTTTCACCAGGCAGCACTACATCCCCAAAAACGACTTGCCCTGCTTCAGCACCGTGTCGCACACCTTGGTGGTGATCTGCGACTTCAGGTCGCTGGAACCGCCGCCCACGCTGGACAGGTCCAGGCTCTTGCCATTGCTGCCCTGCAGGATGCCCTTGGCGCCGCTGAGATAGCTCGGATCGCGGCTGGGATCGCCGCCCGCCGGCTGGCTGGAGTTCTTCTTTTTCTTGCCCATCAGCCCGCCCAGCACGTCGCCGCCCGAGGCCGCCTCGCCGCTGGTGGAGGCGCCGCCGCCGGCACCGAGCTTGCCCATCAGCTGGTCCTTGATGCCCGAGGCGCCGGAATCGCCGCCGAGGTAGTTGTTCTTCACGCAGTACTGCAGCAGGCCGGCGACGTTGCCCATGCTGCCGGAGCTCATCGAGCTGCCGCCTCCGCCCAGCAGTCCGCCGAGCTTGCCTAGGTCCTGCGCGCTGCCGGTGCCGCAGGCCAAGGCCAGGCAACACGCCAGGCCGCTGGCGGCGAAGCCGCGGGTGCGCTTGTTCATGGGGATCGCTCCTTGTTGTTGAGTCCGCGGGATTCAACACCGCGCCTCGTTACGCGGGTGTCACTGCGGCCTGCTCCTAAAGTTTCAGTTGCACCTGTTGACTGCGGTGCAGCATGGCCCGTATGGTCGGTCGCATGTCGCCGATTGCTTCCTCCATCCGCATGCTTTCCAACCCGGTCCTCACCGGGCGCATGCCGCTGGCCGGCGCCATCGCTTCCTCCGCCACGATTATTACCACCGGTACCGGTACCACCGGCCACGGGTGGGTGTCCGCGCGCGAGTAGCTTCATCACACGCAACGGCCCCGCCCCTCGAAGAGGCGGGCCGGGCCACTCCGAACCGCCAAGCGAGAGACGGGGCTCCCAACCCAAGGAGACCTCCGTGAACGCCCTCGCCCCACAACTGGAACATCCCAAACACCCCGTGCTTGCCCGGGCGCTGCCGACGACCACTCCACGCCGCCGCATGCTGGCCGTGGGTCTGATCGGCCCCGGTCGTGTCGGCAGCGCCCTGCTCACTCAATTGCGTGCGGCGCAGACGCGCCTTTCCGAAGCCGGCCTGGAACTGAAGCTGTGCGGCGTGGCCGCCAGCAAGCGCATGTGGCTGGACTGCGACGACCCCGACCTCAACCGCCGCTGCGACCGCGCCCAGACCTGGCGCCCCGCCGACCTGCGCCAGTTCGCGCGCCACGTGCTCGGCGAAGGCGGCCGCCACGCCATGCTGATCGACTGCAGCGCCAACGATGAAGTGGCCGCGCACTACGCCGGCTGGCTCGCCGAAGGCGTGCACGTGGTCACCCCCAACAAGCTCGCCGGCAGCGGCCCGCTGGAGCGCTGGCAGGCGATCCGCGCGGCCAGCCATGCCGGCGCGCGCTTCCGCTACGAAGCCACCGTCTGCGCCGGCCTGCCGGTGGTGCAGACGCTGCGCGACCTGCTCGACACCGGCGATGAGCTGCTCGCCGTCGACGGCATGTTCTCCGGCACGCTGGCCTGGCTGTGCAACCGCCACGACGGCGGCCGCCCGTTCTCCGCGCTGGTGCGCGAGGCGCATGCGCTGGGCTATACCGAACCCGATCCGCGCGACGACCTGTCCGGCCTGGACGTGGCGCGCAAGCTGGTGATCCTGGCCCGCGAAGCCGGCTGGGCGCTGTCGCTGGACGAGGTGAACGTGCAGAGCCTGGTGCCGGCGGAACTGGCCGCGCTGGACCCCGAAGCCTTCATGGCGCGCCTGCACGAACTGGACGCGCCCATGGCCGCGCAGCTGGCCATCGCCCGCGCCGAGGGCGGCGTGCTGCGCCACGTCGCCAGCCTGGACCGCGACGGCCGCGCCAGCGTGAAGCTGGCCGTGCTGCCCGCGTCCCACCCTTTCGCGCACACGCGCCTGACCGACAACGTGGTGCAATTCACCACGCGCCGTTACCACGATAATCCGCTGCTGGTGCAGGGACCGGGCGCCGGGCCGGAAGTGACGGCCGCGGGCGTGTTCGGCGACCTGCTGCGCATCGCCGAGTCGCTGGAGGCGCGCGCATGAACGCCCAACTTGCCCGATCACCGGAACCGATGGCCCGCTCTCCCCAACGCGCTCTTTCCGCCCAGGCCCTGGCGCCGGCCAGCGTCGGCAACGTCGGCGTCGGCTTCGACGTGCTCGGCCACAGCCTCGCCGGCGCCGGCGACCGCGCCACGGTGCGCCGCATCGAAGAACCGGTGGTGCGCATCGCCGCCATCGAAGGCGTGGTGGTCGACCTGCCGCTGGACGCCGCGCAGAACACCGCCGGCATGGCGCTGATGGCGCTGCGCAAGGCGCTGGGGCTGCGCCACGGCTTCGAGCTGGTGCTGCACAAGGGCATCGCGCTGGGTTCGGGCATGGGCGGCTCGGCCTCGTCCTGCGTGGCCGCGCTGGTGGCCGCCAACGCGCTGCTGGAACGCCCGCTGCCGATGGAAGCGCTGTACGGCTTCGCGCTGGAAGGCGAGGCCGTGGCCAGCGGCGGCCGCCACGGCGACAACGTCGGCCCCATGCTGCTCGGCGGCCTGGTGCTGGCCACGCGCGACCGCCTGGTGCGCGTGCCGGTGCCGGAGGCCTGGCATTGCGCCCTGGTCCATCCGCACATGGTGCTGGAGACGCGCAAGGCGCGCGCCGCGCTGGCCGGCGCCTACCAGCTGGGCGAATTCGTCGCGCAGAGCGCCAATCTCTCGCTCACCCTGGCCGGCTGCTGGCAGGGCGATGCGGCGCTGGTGCGCGAAGGCTTGAACGACGTGCTGGTGGAACCGCGCCGCGCACCGCTGATCCCGGGCTTTGCGCGGGTGAAGCAGGCGGCGATGGATCACCGCGCCATGGGCGCCAGCATTTCCGGCGCCGGTCCCAGCGTGTTCGGCTGGTTCGAACGCCGCGAAGAAGCCCAGGCCGCGGCGGCCGCGATGGCCGCGGCCTTCGCCGAAGCGGGCCTGGACAGCGACACCCTGGTCTCGCCCGTCGCCGGGCCGGCCGCCGCATTGATCGACGTGGAGCGCAAGGCATGAGTGAACCGCTGCTCTATCACAGCACCCGCGGCGCCGCGGAAGGCGCCGGCATCGGCGAGGCGATCGCCGCGGGCCTCGCACCCGATGGGGGCCTGTACGTGCCGGAAGCGCTGCCCAGCCTCAAGCCGGGCGACTTCGACGCGCAGGGCAGCCTCGCCGACACCGCCGCGCGCCTGCTGCGCCCGTTCTTCGCCGGCCATGCGCTGGCCGCCGAACTGCCGGCCATCTGCGCCGAGGCCTTCGCCTTCGACGCGCCGCTGCGCCCGCTGCCGCAGCACCCCGGCGCCGCCATGCTGGAGCTGTTCCACGGCCCCAGCGCCGCGTTCAAGGATTTCGGCGCCCGCTTTCTCGCCAGCTGTTTCCGCCGCCTGCGCCATGCGGGCGAGCCGCCGCTGACGATCCTGGTCGCCACCTCCGGCGATACCGGCGCGGCGGTGGCCGCCGCGTTCCACCGGCAGCCGGGCGTGGAGGTGGTGATCCTCTATCCCGACGGGCTGGTCTCGCCGCGCCAGGCGCACCAGCTGGGCTGCTTCGGCGACAACGTGCGCGCGCTGCGCGTGGCCGGCCGCTTCGACGACTGCCAGCGCATGGTCAAGGCCGCGCTCAACGACAAGGCGCTGCAGGCGCAGCGGCCGCTGTCGTCCGCCAACAGCATCAGCCTCGGCCGCCTGCTGCCGCAGATGGCCTACTACGCGCACGCTTCGCTGCGCTGGTGGCACGAGCACGGCCGCCCGCTCAACTTCGTGGTGCCCACCGGCAATCTCGGCAATGCGCTCGCCGCGGTGTGGGTGCGCGAGATGGGACTGCCGGTCGGCGCCATCGAGCTGGCCTGCAATGCCAACGAGACGCTGCCGGATTACTTCGCCGGCGCTGCGTACGCGCCGCGCGCCGCGGTCGCGACGCTGGCCAATGCGATGGACGTGGGCGCGCCCAGCAACTTCGAGCGGCTGCGCTGGACCTTCCCCTACGACACGGACCTGCGCCAGCAGCTTTCCTCGCACAGCGTGGACGACCAGACCATCCGCGCCACCGTGCGCAGCCACGCCGCGCATGGCGAAGTGTTCTGCCCGCACACCGCTACCGCCATGCACCGGCTCGACCTTCGCGCGGACCGGGCCGACTGGGCCGTGGTGGCCACCGCGCATCCGGCCAAATTCGAAAGCGTCATCGAACCGCTGATCGGGCAGACCGTGCCCTTGCCGCCCGCACTGGCCGCCATGCTCGGCCGGCCGGCGCATGCCGAAGCGCTGGAAGCCAGCGACGAGGGGCTGAAGGCATGGCTGCTGGATGGAGCCGCGCCGCGGCAGGCGCGCCGGCTGGGTTGAATGTCCGGGCGAACGCGCGAGGCGGACGCATGGGCGAACTGCAACCTTGGTTCTGCTGACCGGTGAGGGCGTCGGCACGCCCCGGCGGCCTCACCCGATGTACGCGATCGACCGCTTTTTGTGCCCCGCCGCAAGCGCTTTTCGCCCCGGTAAAGTTGGCCTCGAATGACTCCGTACGCCACTGCATGGTCTTGCATGCAGCTCGACGTACCAGTGGACGCAAAGCGCTGAAATGCGTCGACTTACTTGTCGACCTTCGATGCGATATGTAGGAATGGTCTGATTTCCAGGCTTTTCCTCGATCCATGCGCATCCACGAAATCACCACGAATAATCGCGCTCTCATCGCATCCAGCCATCTGGACGTCCAAATGTGATCGAGCAAACTTTTTTCGATCATTACACAAGAAACTGTTGACACGCCCCGACGAGCCCCGTTAGGGTCGATGACATGTCGCATCGCAACACCACCGCCAGCATCGCCGAAAGGACCCGCCCTCCAGCGGTTCACGGCCTGCTGCGGCTCCGCGGCAACCTCCTTCTTGCCCTTGTACTCGTACTCCTTATTACCAACGGAGGTGCGGGCTGAGGGCGTGTGTCCAGGTAAAGCAAGACTGACCTGAATACTCCTAAAGAACCCCGCACCCGAACAGGATGCGGGGTTTTTTGTTGCCCTCGGCCCAGCACCGCAACGGAGCCGACATGACCAACGACACCCAGCACAGCAACGACAGCAGCGAGGACGGCGTAGTAGCCGACGACCGCGTGCGCATCTTCGACACCACCCTGCGCGACGGCGAACAGGCGCCCGGCTTCGGCATGGACCGCCGCGCCAAGCTGCGCATGGCGCATGCGCTCGAAGCGCTGGGCGTGGACGTGATGGAAGCGGGCTTCCCGCAGGCGTCGCCGGACGACTTCGCCGCCGTCGCCGAGATCGCCAGGTCCGTGCGCCACTCCACCGTCTGCGCGCTGGCGCGCTGCCAGACGGCGGATATCGACACCGCCGGCCGCGCGCTGGAAGCCGCGCAGCACTCGCGCATCCACGTGTTCCTGTCGACCAGCCCGCTGCACCGCGAGCACAAGCTGGGCATGAGCAAGCAGCAGGTGATCGACACCGCCATCGCCGCCGTCGAGCGCGCGAAGGCCTTGTGCCACGAAGTGGAGTTCTCCGCCGAAGACGCCATGCGCACCGAGCCCGATTACCTGGCCGAAGTGTTCAGCGCCGCGATCGCCGCCGGCGCCACCACGGTCAACGCACCGGACACGGTCGGCTACGTCACCCCCGCGGAAATCGCCGAACGCTTCGCCTACCTGCGCAAGCACGTGAAGGGCGCCGAGCGCGTGGTGTTCTCCTCGCACTGCCACGACGACCTCGGCATGGCGGTGGCCAACAGCCTCGCCGCGGTGAGCGCCGGCGCGCGGCAGATCGAATGCACCATCAACGGCATCGGCGAGCGCGCCGGCAATGCCTCGCTGGAAGAAGTGGTGATGGCACTGCGCGTGCGCGGCCCCTACTTCGGCGTGGATTCGCGCATCGACGCGCGCCGCCTGGTGCAGACCTCGCGCCTGCTGACCCAGCTCACCGGCCAGGCCGTGCCGCGCAACAAGGCCATCGTCGGCGACAACGCCTTCGCGCACGAATCGGGCATCCACCAGCACGGCATGCTCAAGCACCGCGACACCTACGAAATCATGCGTCCGCAGGACGTCGGCATGGGCGAGACCAAGCTGGTGCTGGGCAAGCATTCCGGCCGCCACGCGCTGCGCTCGCGCCTGCAGTCGCTGGGCCACAGCCCGGAAGAAGCCGCGATGGACGAGATCTTCGCGCGCTTCAAGACGCTGGCCGACAAGAAGCGCGAGATCCACGACGAAGACCTGGAAGCGCTGGCGCTGGGCCAGGACCCGGATGCCGCCGGCCCCTGGCGCATCGTGCAGCTCAATTCCACCTCGCACCTGGGCGGCAGCGCGTCCGCCTCGGTGCGCCTGGCCCACGACGACGGCCGCGAGGTCGGCGAAGCCGCGATCGGCGACGGCCCGGTCGACGCCGTGCTGCGCGCCATCGAGCGCGCCACCGGCACCGGCCTGGAGCTGACCCAGTTCCAGGTGCGCGCCGTCAGCGAAGGCGGCGACGCCCAGGGCCAGGCCCAGCTCACCGCGCGCCACGCCGCGCGCGACTGGCGCGGCAACGGCGTCAGCACCGACATCGTCGAGGCCACCGCGCTGGCCGCGCTTTCCATCGTCAACCGCATCGAGCGGCAGGCCGCCCCGACCGCCGCCGCGCAACCGCAAGTCCAAGGAGCCACCGCATGACCACGCCCTTTCTCTGGCACAACGGCCAGATCAAGCCGTGGACCGAAGCCACGGTCCACGTCAGCACCCACGCGCTGCACTACGGCTCCTCCGTGTTCGAAGGCGAGCGCGTGTACGCCACGCCGCTGGGCCCGGCCTATTTCCGCCTGGCCGACCACACCCGCCGCCTGTTCGAGTCGGCGCGCGTGTACGAGATCGAGATCGGCTACAGCGAAGACGAGATCAACGCCGCCTGCATGGAAGTGATCCGCGCCAACCGCATGAGTTCAGCCTACGTGCGCCCGATCGTGTTCCGCGGCGCGGGCGGCCTGGGCGTGCTGGCCAAGCCCGGCGCGCCGGTGGACGTGGCGATCATGGCGATGGAATGGGGCGCCTATCTCGGCGATGCGCGCGAGCACGGCGCCGACGTGTGCGTGTCCTCCTGGCAGCGCCCCGCGCCGAACACCGTGCCGAGCTGGGCCAAGGCCGGCGGCAATTACCTGAGCAGCCAGCTGATCGGCCTGGAAGCGCGCCGCGGCGGCTACGCCGAAGGCATCGCGCTCGGCCACAACGGCCTGCTGAGCGAGGGCGCCGGCGAAAACGTGTTCGTGGTGAAGAACGGCAAGCTGCTCACGCCTCCGACCAGCGCCGGCATCCTGGCCGGCATCACCCGCGACACCGTGATGACGCTGGCGGAAGACCTGGGCATCAAGGTCGAGGAACGCGACCTGCCGCGCGAAGCGCTGTACACCGCCGACGAAGTGTTCATGACCGGCACCGCCGCCGAGATCACCCCCGTGCGCTCGGTCGACCGCAAGCCGGTCGGCACCGGCCGCCCCGGCCCGGTCACCCGCGCCCTGCAGGACGCCTTCTTCGGCCTGTTCGACGGCACCACGGACGACCGCTGGGGCTGGCTGACGCCGGTGCACACGCAAGCCACCGAGCAGGTGGCCGCATGAGCGCGCGCACCCTGTTCGAGAAATTGTGGGATGCGCATGTCGTCGCGCCCGAAACCGCCGACACGCCGGCCATCCTGTACATCGACCTGCACCTGGTGCACGAAGTCACGTCGCCGCAGGCCTTCAGCGAACTGCGCGAGCGCGGCCTGAAACTGCGCCGCGCCGACCGCACCCTGGCCACGCTGGATCACTCCACGCCCACGCTGCCCGCGAACGACAAGGGCGAGCGCCCCTACGCCAACGAGGAAGCGAAAGCCCAGGTCGCCCAGCTGGAAGCGAACTGCCGCGAGTTCGGCGTCGAGCTGCACGGCTGGGACAGCAGCGAGCGCGGCATCGTGCACGTGATCGGCCCGGAGCTGGGCGCGACCCAGCCGGGCATGACCATCGTCTGCGGCGACAGCCACACCTCCACGCACGGTGCGTTCGGCGCGCTGGCGTTCGGCATCGGCACCACCGAAGTCGGCCACGTGATGGCCACGCAATGCCTGCTGCAGCGCAAGCCCAGGACGCTGGCCATCCACGTCGACGGCCAGCTGCCCAAGGGCGTGGGCGCGAAGGACCTGATCCTGCACATCATCGGCGAGATCGGCGTCGACGGCGGCACCGGCCACGTCATCGAATACCGCGGCGAAGCCATCGAGGCGCTGTCGATGGACGAGCGCATGACGGTGTGCAACATGTCGATCGAAGCCGGCGCGCGCGCTGGCCTGATCGCGCCGGACGAGGTCACCTTCGATTGGCTGAAGGGCCGTCCGCGCGTGCCGCAAGGCGCCGCCTGGGACGCTGCCGTTGCCAAGTGGCGCGCGCTGCGCACCGACGCCGGCGCCAGCTACGACCGCGAAGTGCGCATCGACGCCAGCAAGGTCAAGCCCACCGTCACCTACGGCACCCATCCGGGCATGGCCATCGCCATGGACGTGCCGGTACCCGCCGCACGCACCGCGCAGGAAACCCGCGCGCTGGACTACATGCGCGCGCAGCCGGGCAAGCCGATGCAGGGCACGCCGGTGGATGTCGTCTTCATCGGCAGCTGCACCAACTCGCGCCTGTCGGATCTGCGCGAGGCGGCCGAGATCCTGCGCGGCCGCCGCATCGCCGACGGCGTGCGCATGCTGGTGGTACCGGGCTCCGAAGCGGTGCGCCGCGATGCCGAGCGCGAAGGCCTGCACCAGGTGTTCACCGCGGCCGGCGCCGAGTGGCGCGTGCCGGGCTGCTCGATGTGCATCGCCATGAACGGCGACCTGGCGCAACCGGGCCAGCTGGTGGTGAGCACCTCCAACCGCAACTTCGAAGGCCGCCAGGGCAAGGGCGCGCGCACCGTGCTGGCCAGCCCCGCCACCGCCGCCGCCTCCGCCCTGGCCGGTTCCATCGCCGACCCGCGCGAATACCTGGTGGAGGCTGCCGCGTGATTTCGATGTGCGCTACCGCGAGCACCCGCCCCTCATCCGCCCCTTCGGGGCACCTTCTCCCCGGCGGGGAGAAGGGCATCTGTCCTTCGGGAGTTTATTGAATGAAGCCCGTCACCCGCCTCCATTCCCGCACCGCCGTGCTGGCCGACGAGAACATCGACACCGACCGCATCATCCCGGCGCGCTTCCTCACCACCACCGAGCGCGCCGGCCTGGGCAAGCTGTGCTTCAACGACTGGCGCTACCTGCCGGACGGCAGCGACAACCCGGCCTTCCCGCTCAACCAGCCGCAGGCCAAGGGCTGCGCCATCCTGGTCGCCGGCCGCAACTTCGGCTGCGGTTCCTCGCGCGAACACGCGCCGTGGGCGCTGCTGGACTACGGCATCCAGGCCGTGCTGTGCAGCGAGATCGCCGACATCTTCCGCAACAACGCGCTGAAGAACGGCCTGCTGGCCATCGTGGTGTCCGAAGCCGAGCACCACTGGCTGCTGACCCACCCCGGCACCGAGCTGACCATCGATGTGCAAGGCCAGTACATCGCCCTGCCCGATGGCGGCCGCATCCCGTTCCAGCTCGAACCCTTCGCCCGCCATTGCCTGCTGAACGGCGTCGACCAGCTCGGCTACCTGCTGCAGCACGCCGACGCCATCGCCCACTACGAACAGCATCTGGAGCAAGCCGCATGAAAGCCCGCATCGTCACCCTGCCCGGCGACGGCGTCGGTCCGGAAGTCACCGCCGCCGCCGTTGCCGTGCTGGAAGCCGTCGCCGCCCATTACGAGCACAGCTTCGAGTACGAGGAACACCTGATCGGCGGCTGCGCCATCGACGCCACCGGCGAGCCGCTGCCGGCCGATGCGCTGGCCGCGTGCCAGTCCGCCGACGCGGTGCTGCTGGGCGCGGTGGGCGGGCCGAAGTGGTCCGACCCGTCCGCGCCGGTGCGCCCCGAGCAGGGCCTGCTGGCGCTGCGCGCGGCGCTGGGCGTCTACGCCAACCTGCGTCCGCTGCAGGTGCATCCGGCGCTGACCGCGCTGTCGCCGCTGAAGGACGACAAGCTGCGCAACGTGGACGTGCTGTTCGTGCGCGAACTCACCGGCGGCGCCTACTTCGGCGCCAAGACGCGCACCGCCGACACCGCCACCGACGAGTGCAAGTACACCGTGGCCGAAGTCGAGCGCGTGGTGCGGCGCGCCTTCGAGCTGGCGCGCGGCCGCCGCCACAAGGTCACCTCGGTGGACAAGGCCAACGTGCTGGAAACCTCGCGCCTGTGGCGCAGCACGGTGCAGCGCATCGCCGCCGACTATCCGGACGTGAAACTCGAACACCAGCTGGTCGACTCCATGGCCATGCTGCTGCTGACCCAGCCGGCCAGCTACGACGTGGTGGTCACCGAGAACCTGTTCGGCGACATCCTCACCGACGAAGCCGCAGCGCTGGCCGGTTCGCTGGGCCTGCTGCCCTCGGCCTCGCTGGGCGAAGGCGCGCGCGGCCTGTACGAGCCGATCCACGGCTCCGCGCCGGACATCGCCGGCAAGGGCGTGGCCAACCCGGTCGGCGCGATCCTGTCCACCGCCATGCTGCTGCGCCACTCGCTGGGCCTGGAAGAAGAAGCCGGCGCGGTGGAAGCGGCCGTGGAGCACGTGCTGCAGCACGGCCCGCGCAGCCGCGACATCGGCGGCGACGCCGGCACCGCGGCGATCCGCGCAGCGGTGGTCGCGGCGCTGGACGAGCACGTCGCCAACTCGGAAGCCTTTTTCAGCGGAGCGCGCGCGTGCGGCTAACGGCTGCCCGCGCGGCTTCCGTGCCGCCTGCTTCCCCCTGCGCGCGGCGGGATATGAGGGCGTCGCTCACTCCGCCCCGAGTGAACGCCACTCCCCGCGCCCTGTCCCGCGTGCCCCTGCGCGCAGGGGGAGCAACCTGCTGTAGAGCAACCCGTTGTCATGCCATCCGGAGCGTTTCTTTCCATGCGCAGTGATCTCATCAAGACCGGCGCCGACCGCGCCCCCGCGCGCGCGATGCTGCGCGCCACCGGGCTGGACGACGGCGCCATCGCCAAGCCGCTGGTGGCGGTGGTGCATACCTGGTCCAACGTCAGCCCCTGCAATCTCAACCTGCGCGAACTGGCCGAGCACGTGGCCGAAGGCATCCGCGCCGCCGGCGGCACGCCGGTGGAGTTCAACACCATCGCGGTCACCGACGGCATCGCCATGGGCACGCCCGGCATGCGCGCCTCGCTGATCAGCCGCGAAGTGATCACCGACTCGATCGAGCTGGCCGTCGACGGCCACTGCCTCGACGCGATGGTGGTGCTGTGCGGCTGCGACAAGACCATCCCCGCCGCTGCCATGGCCATGGCGCGCCTGGATATCCCGGCGGTGGCGCTGTACGGCGGCACCATCGCGCACGGCACGCACGACCAGCACCCGATCACCATCCAGCAGGTGTTCGAAGCGGTCGGCGCGCACGGCGCGGGCAAGATCGACGACGCCGAACTGGCCTCGGTCGAGCGCGACGCCTGCCCCGGCGCAGGCGCCTGCGGCGGCCAGTTCACCGCCAACACCATGGCCATGGTGCTGACCACGCTGGGCCTGTCGCCGATGGGCTTCAACGACATTCCCGCCACGCATCCGGCCAAGGCCGCCGCCGCGCGCCGCTGCGGCGAGCTGGTGATGGACTGCCTGCGCGAGCAGCGCACGCCGCGCGGCTTGATCAACCGCACTTCGCTGCGCAATGCCGCGCGCATGGTCGCCGCCACCGCCGGCTCCACCAATGCGGTGCTGCATCTGCTGGCGATCGCGCGCGAGGCCGGCGCGCCGTGGACGCTGGAGGATTTCGAGCCGGCCTCCGTGCATACGCCGGTGATCGCCGACCTGCTGCCCGGCGGCCGCTACACCGCGGTGGAAATGTTCGGCGCCGGCGGCGCCGCGCGCGTGGCGCAGGAACTGATTGCTGCGGACATGCTGGAAGACGCCCCCACCGTCACCGGCCGCAGCCTGTTCGAGGAAGCCGCGGCGGCGCCGCGCGCGGCGGAGCAGGACGTGATCCTGCCGGTCGCCCGGCCGCTCAAGCCGCGCGGCGGCTATTCCATCCTGTACGGCAACCTCGCGCCGGAAGGCTGCATCCTGAAGATTCCCGGTAAGAGCGGTGCCGGCAAGGGCGCCACGCATTTCGAAGGCACCGCCCGCGTGTTCGAGAGCGAGGAGCAGGCCTTCGCCGCCGTGCAGCAAGGCCGCATCGCCAAGGGCGACGTGATCGTGATCCGCAACGAAGGCCCGGCAGGCGGCCCCGGCATGCGCGAGATGCTCGGCGTCACCGCCGCGCTGATCGGCCGCGGCCTGGGCGACGACGTCGCGCTGATCACCGACGGCCGCTTCTCCGGCGCCACCCACGGTTTCATGGTCGGCCACATGGCGCCCGAAGCCGTGCGCGGCGGCCCGATCGCGCTGCTGCGCGACGGCGACCGCATCCGCATCGACGCCGGCCTGCGCGCCATCGAAACCGACGCGGACCTGGCCGAGCGCCGCAAGCACTGGACCGCGCCCGCACCGAAAGTCACCACCGGCGCCCTGGCCAAGTACGCGCGCCTGGTCGGTTCCGCCTCCGACGGCGCCAACACCCATCCGAACACCGCTGTCTCCACCCCCACACACGTTCAAGTCACCGCTACCGAAGGAGTCACCGCATGAGCAGCACCACTTCCAACCCGACGCTGGCCAACGCCCGCATCGCCGTGCTCGGCTACGGCAGCCAGGGCCGCGCGCACGCCCTCAACCTGCGCGACTCCGGCCTCGACGTCGTGGTCGGCCTGCGCAAGGGCGGCCCCTCGTGGGAGCGCGCCACCGCCGAAGGCTTCAAGGTGGCCGAGCCGGGCGACGCCGTGCGCGGCGCCGACCTGGTCGCGGTGCTGACGCCCGACATGGTGCAGCCGGCGCTGTACAAGGAATCGATCGAGCCGAACATCAAGGCCGGCGCGGCCCTGCTGTTCGCGCACGGCTTCAACGTGCACTTCAAGCAGATCGCCCCGCGCGAGGACATCGACGTGATCCTGGTCGCGCCCAAGGGCCCGGGCGCGCTGGTGCGCCGTGAATACGAGATCGGCCGCGGCGTACCCAGCATCTGGGCGATCCACCAGGACGTCACCGGCGAGGCCGAAGCCAAGGCCAAGGCCTATGCCGACGGCATCGGCGGCGGCCGCGCCCTGCTGATCAAGACCGACTTCAAGGAAGAGACCGAGACGGATCTGTTCGGCGAGCAGGCCGTGCTGTGCGGCGGCGCCAGCTCGCTGGTGCAGGCCGGCTTCGAGACCCTGGTGGAAGCCGGCTACCAGCCGGAGATCGCCTACTACGAAGTGCTGCACGAGCTGAAGCTGATCGTGGACCTGTTCTACGAAGGCGGCATCGCGCGCATGCTGGAATTCGTCTCCGAGACCGCGCAGTACGGCGACTACGTCAGCGGCCCGCGCGTGATCGACGCCGGCACCAAGGCGCGCATGAAGGACGTGCTCACCGACATCCAGGACGGCACCTTCGCGCGCAACTGGATCGCCGAGTACCAGGCCGGCCTGCCCAACTACAAGCGCTTCAAGCAGGCGGACCTGGAGCATCCGATCGAGCAGGTCGGCGCCAAGCTGCGCGCGCGCATGTCCTGGCTGCAGGCCGGCGCCGCCGCGGCCGGCAAGCCCGCCGCCGAGCCGCTGAAGAAAACCGGCTGAACCGCCCCGCCCCTCGCCGCGACGGCGAGGGGTTTTCACTTGCCATGAGGATTCGCGACACCATGAACGCCCTGCTGCCGGACATCGCCGACGCCACGCACGCCGACGACGCCACCCATCCCCTCAACGCGCTGCGCATGAGCGGCGCCGAGGTGGTGGTCCAGGTCCTGGCCGACGAGGGCGTGGACGTGCTGTTCGGCTACTCCGGCGGCGCCATCCTGCCGGTGTACGACGCGGTGTTCCGCTACAACGCCACGCATATCGGACCCAGCGGCGGCGAACCGATGCCGCTGATCGTGCCGGCCAACGAGCAGGGCGCGGGCTTCATGGCCGCCGGCTATGCGCGCGCTTCGGGCAAGGTGGGCGTGGCTATCGTCACCTCCGGCCCCGGCGCCACCAATATGGTGACGCCGGTGCGCGACTCGATGTCCGATTCGGTGCCGATGGTGGTGCTGTGCGGCCAGGTGCCGACCACCGCGATCGGGTCCGATGCGTTCCAGGAAGCGCCGATCGCCAACATCATGAGTGCCTGCGCCAAGCACGTGTTCCTGGTCACCGACGCCGAAAAACTCGAAGCCACCCTGCGCACCGCCTTCGAGATCGCGCGCAGCGGCCGCCCGGGGCCGGTGGTGGTGGATATCCCGAAAGACGTGCAGAACACCTTGCTGCCCTTCCACGGCGAAGGCCTGCTGCCGATGCCGGGCTATCGCGCGCGGCTGGAACGGCTGGAGCAGTCGGTGCTGGACGACGCGCAGTGCGCGGCCTTCTTCGAAGCGCTGGCGCAGTCGAAGCGTCCGCTGATCTATGCCGGCGGCGGCACCATCGCCTCCGGTGCTTCCGCCGAGCTGCGCGCCTTCGTGGCCGACTACGGCCTGCCCGTCACCACCACCCTGATGGGCATCGGCGCCTACGACACCACCGAGCCGCTGGCCCTGCACATGCTGGGCATGCACGGCACGGCGTATGCCAACTACGCGGTGGAGGATTGCGACTTCCTGTTCACCCTGGGCGCGCGCTTCGACGACCGCGTGGCCGGCGTGCCGGACAAGTTCGCGCCGCAGGCGAAGTTCATCGCGCAGATCGACATCGACCCGGCCGAGATCGGCAAGGTCAAGACGGTCCACTGGCACCACACCGGCGACCTCTCCCGCACGCTGGCGCAGCTGCGCGCCTGGGGCGAGCGCCACGGCTGGCGCGAGAAGCTGTCCGAACGCTACGCACCGTGGCATCGCCACGTGGCGGACCTGAAACACACGCACGCGCTGGACTACGACCGCGCCAGCCCGCTGATCCAACCCTATGCGGTGATCGAAGAGATCAACCGCCACACCCGGGGCCATGCGGTGATCAGCACCGGCGTCGGCCAGCACCAGATGTGGGCGGCGCAGTATTTCGATTTCCGCGAGCCGCGCCATTGGCTGAGCTCCGGCTCGATGGGCACCATGGGCTTCGGCCTGCCCGCGGCGATCGGCGCGCAGTTCGCGCGGCCCGGCGCGGTGGTGATCGATATCGACGGCGACGCCAGCATCCGCATGAACCTGGGCGAGCTGGAAACCGTCACCACCTACGGCCTGCCGGTGAAGGTGGTGGTGCTCAACAATATCGGCGACGGCATGGTGAGGCAGTGGCAGAAGCTGTTCTTCCGCGGCCGCTTCGCCTCCTCCGACAAGAGCCTGCACCGCAAGGACTTCATCAAGGCCGCGCAGGCCGACGGCTTCGAATGGGCGCGCCGCCTGGAGCGCAAGGAAGAACTGGCCGCCACCATCGCCGACTTCCTCGCCCACCCGGGCCCGGCCTTCCTGGAAGTGATGATCGACCCCGATGCCGGCGTGTATCCGATGGTCGGCCCCGGCGCCACCTACGCGCAGATGATCACCGGCGACCACATCGCCTCGCGCCAGTCGGTGCAGGCCGACGGCGCCGCCAGCGACATGTTCTGACGAGATACTCATGAAACACACGCTTTCCATTCTGCTGCAGAACGAGGCCGGCGCCCTGGTGCGCGTGGCCGGGCTGTTTTCCGCGCGCGGCTTCAATATCGATTCGCTCACCGTGGCCGCCACGCAGGACCCGGCCGTCTCGCAGCTCACCCTGGTGATGCACGGCGCCGACGAGGCGGTGGACCAGCTGATCAAGCAGGCGCGCAAGCTGGTGGACGTGATCGAAGTCAGCCATCCCGCCGCGGAAGCCCTGCAGTGAATGCGGTGGCCGCCGACCGGCCGCCGGCGGAAGACGCAGACCACGACCTGCTGCGGCGCACGCTCGCTTCGCGCGTCTACGAAGTGGCGCGCGAATCCGCGCTGGAAGCGGCGCCGCTGCTGTCCGAGCGCATCGGCCAGCAGGTGCTGCTCAAGCGCGAAGACCAGCAGCCGGTGTTCTCCTTCAAGCTGCGCGGCGCCTACAACAAGATGGTGGGCCTGGATGCCGCGCAACGCGCGCGCGGCGTGATCGCCGCTTCCGCCGGCAACCATGCGCAGGGCGTGGCCCTGGCCGCGGCGAAGCTCGGCCTGCGCGCGGTGATCGTGATGCCGGTGACCGCGCCGCAGGTAAAGATCGACGCGGTGCGCCGCCTCGGCGGCAGCTGGGTGGAAGTGGTGCTGGCCGGCGATTCCTACAGCGACGCGCAGGCCGAAGCCGCGCGCCTGGAACAACAGCACGGCTACACCTTCGTGCATCCCTTCGACGACCCGGCCGTGATCGCCGGCCAGGCCACCGTGGGCATGGAGATCCTGCGCCAGCATCCGGGCCCGCTGCATGCCGTGTTCGTGCCGGTGGGCGGTGGCGGCCTGCTGGCCGGCGTGGCGGCGTACATCAAGGCGCTGCGGCCCGAAGTGAAGGTGATCGGCGTGCAGACGGTCGATTCCGACGCCATGGCGCAGTCGCTGGAACAGGGCGAGCGCGTGACGCTGGACGAAGTCGGCCTGTTCGCCGACGGCACCGCGGTCAAGCGCGTGGGCGCGGAAACCTTCGCGCTGTGCCAGCGCCACGTGGACGCCATGCTGCGCGTCGACACCGACGCCATCTGCGCGGCGATCCGCGACGTGTTCCAGGAAACCCGCTGCGTGCCGGAACCCTCCGGTGCGCTCGCCCTGGCGGGCCTCAAGCAATACGCCGCCACGCACGATCTGCACGACGCCACCCTCGTCGCCATCGTCTCCGGCGCCAACCTCAACTTCGACCGCCTGCGCTTCGTCGCCGAGCGCGCCGAAGTGGGCGAGCAGCGCGAGGCGGTGTTCGCCGTCACCATTCCGGAAGAACGCGGCAGCTTCCGCCGCTTCTGCGCCACGCTGGGCCAGCGCTCGATCACCGAGTTCAACTACCGCATCGGCGATGCGGCGAACGCGCATATCTTCGTCGGCATCCAGATCCGCCAGCGCGACGAGCGCGAGGCGCTGACCGCCGCCTTCGCCGCCGAAGGCTTCGGCGTGCTCGACCTGACCGACGATGAACTGGCCAAGCTGCACCTGCGCCACATGATCGGCGGCAGCTCGCCGCTGGCGCGCGATGAATTGCTGTACCGCTTCGAGTTCCCCGAACGCCCGGGTGCGCTCACGCGTTTCCTCGGCCATATGCATCCGGACTGGAACATCAGCCTGTTCCATTACCGCAATCACGGTGCGGATTACGGCCGCATCCTGGTCGGCATCCAGGTGCCGGCGGATGAGCGGGCGATGTTCCAGCAGTTCCTGGCCCAGTTGGGTTACCCCTGCCGCGACGAGAGCGGCAACCCCGCGTATCGGCTGTTGCTGCGCGACGCGACGCATCCGGCCGCGGCATAAACCCGAGTTTTTCGTCCTCGCACCGGTCACCCGGATACCGGCATGCATGCCGGACATCGGTCTTGGTGTCTCCCTGTCGCCCGATGCACGGCAAGGCGGGTTCGCCGTCATCTGATATCGGCGAGGCCGCTCCCGCCTCGTCTCGATACGGGGAACTCCCATGCCAAGAATCGATGCCCTTGCGCTCGCGCTGCTGGTCTCCACGGCGCTCGGCGGCACTGCTCACGCCCAGCAGCTGCGCGGCGACAACGCGCCGCCTGGACTGTCCGCGCTGGAACGCTCCACCGGCACCAATGCCAAGCTCGACAACGCGCTGCTGCGCATCAAGCGGCAAGCTGCGGCCCTGACTTCCACCGGCCGCTCGGCCACCGCACGGCCGGCCAGCGCAGAACCCCATGTCACGGTCGACATCGTGGCGAAGGGCGACGTGGCCGCCGTGCGTACGCAGCTGGAAGCGCTGGGCTTCGAAACCGGCGCCGTCTACCGCAACGACATCGGCGGGCGCCTGCCCGTTTCGAAGATCGACCAGGCAGCGGCGCTCCCCGGCGTGCTGACCATCAGCGTGCCGGAGAAGCGCACCCGCGCCGGCCTGGTGAACTCGCAAGGAGACTCCGCGCAGCGCAGCAAGGCATTGCGCGAAACCGGACGGATCCGCCTGGCAGCCGCAGACGCCGCCGCGCTCACTGCCATAGACGGCAGCGGCCTGACCATCGGCGTGATTTCCGACAGTTTCGACTGCCAGGCCGGCCAGGCCGAAGACATCGCCAACGGCGACCTGCCGGCGCGTATCACCGTGGTCAAGGAGTCGAGCGACTGCCTCGGTTCCGGCTCGGACGAAGGCCGCGCGATGGCGCAGATCATCCACGACGTGGCGCCCGGCGCGAGCATCGCTTTCTATTCGCCCGACACGCTGGCCGACTTCGCCCGGGGCATCAAGACGCTGGCCTTGCCCACCGACCAGACCGATGAGCATGGCCGCCGCGGCGCGGGTGCGCGGATCATCGTCGACGACCTGGGCTTCTTTAACGAGCCGCTCTACCAGACCGGCCTTGCCGGCGCCGCCATCGACGAGGTCGTCCGCACGCATGGCGCCGCTTATTTCACCGCCGGCGGCAACGACGCCAACCGCGGCCGGGCCGCGTACGACAACAACCACGCCAGCTTCGCCAACGCCGCCGTTCAGCGCGGCGATGGCGGCTTACGTGCGCCGTTCAACCTCGGCGAACGCCTGCTCGACTTCGATCCGGGCAGCGCCACCACGCTGGAGAACCTGCCCATCACCGTCAGAGCGCGCTCGACCACCATCATCGGCGTGTACTGGGATCAGCCCATGACCTCGCCCAATGCCAGCAGCTCGCTCAACCTCTGCCTCGGCGACCAGCGGGGCAAACCGATCCGGGCCGGCCTGTGCACGGGCCGCTCCGTGATCGGCCAGCCGGCGCAGCTGCGCCTCAACATCACCAATCCGGGAGCAGCCTACCGGGGCACGCTGCGCCTGGGGCTCGCCGACGGTCCGGCACCGGCGCGGGTGCATCTGATCGTGCAGGCCGGCGGCTCCACCATCGACAGCCACGGCACCGATACCGGCACGCTCTACGGGCATACCCTGTCGGCGAACGCCATGACCCTGGGCGCCGCCGACTATTTCCGCACGCCGTACTGCAACTCCGTCCGGCAGACGGCCATGCTGGAATCGTTTTCCTCCGCCGGCGGCACGCCGCTGCTGTTCGACAACGACGGCGCGGCATTGGCGGACGCCGCCGTCCCGCGCAAGCCGGACTTCGTCGCCCCCGATGGCGTGACCACCACCTTCTTCGGCCAGTCCAGCGCGAACGCCGGTGCGGACGAGGCGGACGTCGCCGACTGCCGCACCTATCCGGATTATCTGTCGTACCACTTCTACGGCACCTCGGCCGCGGCCCCGCATGCCGCCGCCGTCGCCGCCCTGCTGTGGCAGGCCGAACCCACCGCCACGGTGGCCGACCTGTACCAAGCCATGCAGGCCTCGTCGCTCGACATGGCGGGCGCGGGTTTCGACCACCGCTCCGGCCACGGCTTCATCCAGGCCGACCAGGCCCTGGTCCACCTGCGCGAGAAGCTGGACGCCGCCAGCGCCGGGCAGAAAACGCCCTGACCCCCGCCACCCGCCTCCCGGCATCCGCCCGGGAGGTAGGGGGTTTCCTCGTCCTTGCGTTTATCTCCTCAGGTGACCGGAAAAATCCCGGTGGATTTTGCCGTAGCCGTCCGTCGCCTCCGGGCGCGGGCGGCGCGGCGCCGATTTCCCTCTGGTGCCCCCGGAGGGGAGCGCAAGACGCACGGATCGCGGATTGTGGGCCTCGTCCTCCCCTGAAACGAGGCCAAACCCTGGCAACAGGGGCTACCCCCCTCCCTCGTGCTTGGGCACGGGGGAGGGGTTTTACCCACGCTGGCGCGGTCTCCGAGCGAGGTAGCCTTGAACAATTGCGATACTCTGGCCCTCGGGGGTTTCCGCGTACGGAATCAGGGTATGGGTGGAAGTTCGGCCGACGGCGAACAGCCGGGTCGCCAGGTGGGAAATGCACTGCGTTTCGACAGCTTCGTGCGCGAGCAGCGCCAGTCCCTGCTGGCCTTCCTGCGCCGCCGCGTGTCGTCCGAAGAAGACGCGCAGGACATCGCCCAGGAAAGCCTGGTCCGCCTGATCCGCTATCGCGAACATGCCCCGGAGTCCTGGAGTTCGCTGCTGTACCGCATCGCCATCAATGCGCTGAACGACCGCGCCCGCCGCGCGCAGACGCATTACCAGCACGACCACATCAGCCTGGACGAGCACGCGCACGGCCTGGTCTCCGACGACCAGGACCACGACCAGCGCATCGCCAACCAGCAGGAGCTCGCGCGCCTGCAGCAGGCCCTGCTCGGACTCCCCTCGCGCTGCCGCGAGATCTATCTGCTCAATCGCATCGAAGGCATGAGTTACCCGGAAATCGCAAAGCACTGCGGCATCTCGGTCAAGGCCGTGGAAAAAAACATCAGCAAGGCGCTTGCGCTGCTGCGCAAGAAGCTGGGCGACAGGGGGCAGGCCGGATGAACGCCAACCAAGCAGATTCACCCCGCGACTGTCCCACCAGCGCCGAAAGCTGGCTGGCCCGCCTGCACGCACCGGACTGCGGTCCCGCCGAACGCGCCGCGTTCGAGCATTGGCGCGCGCAGCACCCGGACCATGCGCAGGCCTATGCCCAGGCCGAGCGCCTGCACGCCAACGCCGCCCTGCTCGCCGGCGACCCGCTGCTGCGCGCCGCGAGCCTGGCCGCGCGCCGCCGTACCGCGGCGCGGCGCGACCAGCGGCGCCTGCTGGCGCGGCTGTTGCCGATGGCGGTGGCGGCCTCGGTGCTGCTGGCCTTCGGCGTGCCGTACCTGCTGCGCGGCACGCACGTCGACCATGGCGGCTTCTCGCGCCGCTACGCCAGCGCCACCGAGCTGCCGCGCAGGCTGACCCTGGACGACGGCACGCGGATGATCCTGGATGCCGACTCCACCGTGACCACGCATTTCGACGCGCAGCGCCGCCTGGTGACGCTGGAGCGCGGGCGCGCCGAATTCGCCGTCGCGCACGCGGCGGCGCCGTTCGAAGTGCATGCCGGCGGTAATGTGATCCGCGATACCGGCACTGTGTTCCAGGTAAGCAAGGAGCGCGACGCCGTGGTGGTGGGCCTGCTCGCCGGCTCGGTGGAAGTCACCCATGGCCAGCAGACCCAGGCGCTGTCGCCCGCGCAGCAGCTGCGCATCGCCGCCGACGGCAGCAGCGCCGTGGTCGGCGCGCTGGACACCCAGGCCGCGCAGGCCTGGGGCCAGGGCGAGCTGGTGTTCCGCGAGCGCCGGCTGGATTCGCTGCTGGCCGAGATGAACCGCTATTCCGACACCAAGCTGCTGCTGGGCGACCAGCGCCTGGCCGACCTGCGCATCAGCGGCAGCTTCCACGCCGGCGACCAGCAGGCCCTGGTCAAGGCGCTGGACGCCGGCTGGGGCCTGCGCGCGGTGACCACCGGCAGCCATGAGCTGACGCTTTACCCCGGATCGCCCTCGAACGCCGGAGGCGCGCGCCGCTGAGTAGCCCGCTGCGTCCCGCGTTGCCGCAACCCCGGCGCTGCTAGCAGGCATGCGCGCAGGCCGTCTGTTTCCGCTTCTGGCCGCGGCCCTGGTGCTGCTGTGGCCGGCGCGGGCCGCGCATGCGCTGGAAGACCGCGATTACCGCATCGACGCCGGCACCCTCGACGACGGCCTGCGCGCCTTCGCCCGGCAAAGCGGCACGCAGCTGCTGTACGCGCCGGAGCTCGCCACCGGCCGGCGCAACGCCGGACTCAGCGGGCATTACTCGGCCGACCGTGCGCTGCAGCAGCTGCTGCGCGGCAGCGGCCTGCGCGCGGTGGCGGTGGACGAACACACCTATGTGCTGAAGGCCGCCGCGGCAGCCGCGCTGAAGCTGCCCGCGCAGGAGCTGCCGCCGATCGAACGCCCTTCGCCGGCGCCGCGCCTGGCGCCGGTGGAGGTGACCGGCACGCATATCCGCCGCACCGACGTGGAAACCGCCTCGCCGCTGACCGTGATCGATCACGAACAGATCGAGCGCAGCGGCTACCAGACCCTGTTCGACCTGCTGCGCGCGCAGCCGGGCATCCGCGTGAGCAATGCGCCGGTGGCGATGACCGAGGGCGAGCTGTATCAGAACAACGGCCTGGCCACGGCCACCGGCGCGGCCTCGGTGGATCTGCGCGGGCTCGGTTCCTCGGCCACGCTGTTCCTGGTCGACGGCCAGCGCATGGCCGGCTATGGCCTGAGCCAGAACAACTTCAGCACGGTCAACGATCTCAACAGCATCCCGCTGGCCCTGGTGGAGCGGGTGGAGATCCTGCGCGACGGCGCCTCGGCCATCTACGGCTCCGACGCCATGGCCGGCGTGATCAACGTGATCATGCGCAAGGACGCTCCTGGTGTAAGTCTCAGCAGCAGCTACGGCATCTCCGGCCACGGCGACGCGCAGCAGCGCCGCGTCACCGCCAGCGCGGGCGGCATGGTCGGCCACGAACTGCATGCGCTGGTGAGCGTGGACTACCTCAACCGCCAGCCGCTGCTCGGCGGCGCGCGCGACTGGAGCCGGCAGCGCCAGTCCGGTTCGGACGACAGCAGCGGCGATGCCAGCGCCTTCGTGCTGGACGGCGCCAACCTGCGCTACCTGGCCGGCGGCTGCTCGGCGCGGCAGCGCAACGCCAGCGGCGTGTGCATCGACGACGACGCGCAGCTCACCAGCCTGCAGACCGGCCTGCTCAGCCGCTCGCTGTTCGCGCACCTGGACCGCCGCTTCGGCGCGCTGCAGGCCTATGCCGACCTGCGCTGGACCAAGATCGACCAGCGCCAGCAGATGGCGCCGCTGCGCGACAGCTTCATGCTGCCGGCCAGCCATCCGGACAACCGCAGCGGCGACGACGAGCCGATCTACGACCACAGCTTCAGCGACCTCGGCCCGGTTCGCGACCGCTCCGTATCGACCAACCGCTTCGTCACGCTGGGCCTCAAAGGCCACTGGGACGAATGGGACTGGGACGTGCACGCCAACGACCAGCGCAACCGCAGCGACGATCAGCTGCGCGGGCTGCTGCGCGTGGACAGCTTCGCCAGTTCGCTGCGATCGGGTTCGTTCCGGCTGGATGCACCCAACGACGCCGCGGTGGTGCAGGCGATCTCGCCCGTGCTGATGCGCCACGCCACCGCCGCCAAGACCAGCCTGAGCGTGCAGCTGACCGGGCCGCTGGCGCAGTTGCCGCACGGCCCCCTGTCGATGGCGATCGGCGCGGAGACCTGGCGCGACCGCCTGGACGACCGCCCCGATCCGCTGCTGCTGCGCAACCTGGTGCAGCAGTTCGACAGCCCCTACCAGCGCCACGAGAACCGGCACAGCCTGGCCGCCTATACCGAGTTCAACGCGCCGCTCACCGCACGCCTGCAGGCCAACCTGGCCTGGCGGCTGGACCGTACCCAGCCCTATGGCGCCGCCGTGTCGCCCAAGCTCGGCCTGAAATGGGACCTGCGCGACGACCTGAGCCTGCGCGGCACCTGGGCCAAGGGCTATCGCGCCCCTACCCTGTTGCAGCTCAGCCGTCCGCCGACGCTGGCCGCCACCCGCTTCATCACCCAGGTGGCCAACAGCGCGCTGCCCTGCGTCAACGCCACGCCGGCCACCGACGACACCTCGTTCTGCCAGGTGCAGGCCAACTCGGTCAGCAATCCGAACCTGCGGCCGGAGACTTCGCGCAGCTACACGCTGGGCGTCGTGTGGGCGCCGAGCAGCGCGTTCGGCGCGGCGCTGGATTTCTATCGCATCCGCCGCGACCACGAAATCATCCAGCTGCCGCTGAGCTATGCCCTGCTGCATCCGGACAGCTATCCGCAGCTGTTCCAGCGCAGCCGCCGCGGCGTGCTGTACGCGCTCAACCAGCAGCTGGTGAACCTCGGGCATACCGACGCGCGCACCATCGACCTGGATCTGCGCTACCGCCACCAGACCGCGCGCTACGGCCGCTACGACATCCACCTGGGCGTCGATTACCTGGACCGGCTGGACCGCCAGATGATCGAGGGCGATCCCAGCATGCGCTATGCGGGCTACGCCTCGCAGCCGCGCGTCAGCGCATTGGCCAGCCTGGACTGGACGTACCGCGACTGGAGCCTCGGCGCCAACCTGCGTTTCACCGGGCACTACCGCTACGAGCCTTATGCCGGCAGCCCGCTGACCTGCCCGGACGATTTGCAGCAGAACGGCAAATGCAAGACGCCGGCCTTCAGCGTGCTCGACCTGCATGCCGCGTACAGCGGCATCGCGCATTGGTCCTTCAGCTTCAACGTGCACAACGCGCTCGATCACCAGCCCGTGTATTACGGCTCGCCCGGCATCGCCTACAACCCGATGTTCGACGATGTGGTGGGGCGTTATTACCTGATCGGCATAAGCTACCGGCCTTAGAACGCCTGGGCTTCCGTCGCGGTTCCGTGCTCCTGCTTCTGTGCTCCGTGGGTCCCGCTCACTCCAACCCTCTCTCCGCAGGGGAGAGGGAGTTCATCGCGCGCATCTCTTCGAGGCGCCGCAACTGACGCGAAGCTTGCACCGCGCACACGCAAACTACGTAAGTACCGACGCAATACGTCACGAGCACGTGAAGCGCGATATCGCATACGCCGCATCGTCTACGCATTTGATGATGCCGTTCGCGCTTTGGGGATAATTACGCTTGACACGAATTTTCCTGCAGCGCACGTTCGGACCCGGGAGGCGGCAGTCGCATGTTCATGCGTGCTGCCACGTTGTCGCCTCGCGCGACTTCATCGGGAGAAGTGCATGTCACGTCGTTATGTGTCGCGTCCGCAAGGACGCGTCTGGGTCAGTGCGCGCCAATGCAGCCTGGCCATGCTTGGATTATCGATGGCGCTGGCGGCCAACGCGCAGGACAGCGCGCCGGCCGACCAGCAGAAAGCCAAAACACTCGAAGGCGTGCAGGTCGTCGGCTCGCGCGCCAAGGACCGCACCGCGGCGGAGACACCGGCACCGGTCGACGTGATCGGCCGCGAGCAGCTGGAGAACGCCGGCGTGGTCGAAGTGGGCCAGGCGCTGCAGATGCTGGAGCCGAGCTTCAACTTCTCGCGCACCTTCGTCAGCGACGGCACCGACACCATCCGTCCGGCCACCTTGCGCGGCCTCGGCCCCGACCAGGTGCTGGTGCTGGTCAACGGCAAGCGCAGGCACCAGCAGGCGCTGGTGAACGTGCAGCAGACCATCGGCCGCGGTTCCGCCGGCACCGACATCAATGCCATTCCGATCTCCGCGATCGAACGCATCGAAGTACTGCGCGACGGCGCAGCGGCGCAGTACGGTTCGGATGCGATCTCCGGCGTGATCAATATCGTGCTGAAGAAGCAGGTGGGCCAGACCGACGGCTCGGTCACCGCCGGCCAGACCTACAAGGGCGATGGTTTCACGCGCCAGGGCGGCATCAATACCGGATTCCGCCTGGGCCAGGACGGCTATCTCAATCTCACCGCGGAATACCGCCATCGCGATCCCACCAATCGGGCCGGCCCGGATTCGCTGCGCGTGAGCCCGCCACGCGTAACGCAGAAGCTCGGCGACGCCGACACCAAGGACGCCTACTTCTGGCTCAACGGCGGCCTGCCGATCGCCGGCGGCGAGCTGTACTGGTTCGGCGGCATCTCGCAGCGCAAAGGCAATTCGTACGGCTTCTTCCGTCCGGCCGGCGACAACCGCACCATTCCGTCGCTGTATCCCAATGGCTTCCTGCCGAACATCGCCACCAATGTGAAGGACGCGTCGCTGGCGGTGGGTTATCGCGGGCCGCTGGCCGACAAGTGGGACTACGACATTTCGCTGATCCACGGCCGCAGCCAGTTCGGCTTCGACGAGCGCAATTCGGCGAACGTGAGCTGGTGGTACGAACCGCGCGACCCGGCCAATCCCGCCGCCGGCATCTACGGCGCCTCGCCCACCTCGGCCGACACCGGCACGCTGCGGCTCAACGAGACCACCTTCAATGCGGACGTGCGCGGCCCGATCGACTGGGGCATCGGCCACGATGCGCTCAATCTCGCCTTCGGCTTCGAATGGCGGCGCGACAGCTACCAGATCCTGCCGGGCGATCCGGTGTCGTACATGTACGGCCGCACCGACAACCGCGCGATTCCCATCTACGGCCAGACCGGCGACATCGCGCAGCCCGGCATGCAGGGCTTCCCCGGCTTCTCGCCGTCGGAAGCGGTGAGCCAGGCGCGCCACAACATCGCGTTCTATGCCGATGCCGAATCGCAGGTGACCGAGCGCGTGCTGCTCGGCGCCGCCGTGCGCCACGAGCATTACTCGGACTTCGGCGGCACCACCACCGGCAAGCTCTCGCTGCGCTTCGACGCCAACGACAGCTTCGCCGTGCGCGGCACCCTGGCCACCGGCTTCCGCGCGCCTGGCGTACAGCAGCTGTTCTACAGCCAGCGCTCCACCAACCTCGATCCCAGCGGCACGCTGACCGACACGCTTACCGCGCGGCAGAACAGCGCCGTGACGCGCGCCTTCGGCATCCAGCCGCTGAAGCAGGAGACCTCGCACAGCGGCACCGCGGGCATCGTCTACAAGCCCGGCAACGACATCACGCTGACCGTCGACGTGTTCCGCATCGACATCAAGAACCGCATCATCTTCTCCAGCAATATCGTGCCGGAGAGCGTGGGCACCGACGGCAACGCCTGCGCGGCGAACAATGCCAACTGCCCGATCCGCGGCATCCTGCAGCCGTTCGGCGTGGGCCAGGTGCTGTTCTTCACCAATGCCATCGACACGCGCACCAAGGGCATCGACGTGGTGGCGGAGAAAGGCTTCCGCTTCGACGACAGCTCCACCCTCGACCTGACCGCCCTGCTCAACTACAACAAGACCGACGTCACCAAGCGCAAGTCGCAGTCCGCCATCCTGCCGCCGGACAAACTGTTCGACGACACCCAGGTGACCCTGATCGAGCAGGGCCAGCCGCGCGTGCACCACATCCTGCAGGGCATCTACCGCACCGGCCCGTGGGACTTCACCCTGCGCGGCAACTACTTCGGCCAGGTCAGTGGCCAGGGCTTCACGCCCGGCGTAATCCAGACCTGGAGCGGCAAGTGGCTGGCCGACATGGCGGTGGGCTACCGCTTCTCGCGCAACCTGAAGCTGACGGTGGGCGCGGACAACGTGTTCGACACCTATCCGGACAAATGGAATCCGAAGACGGGCGCGCCGTTCCCGCAGCTGGGCTTCGTGTATGGCTGGGAAACGCTGCCGTTCGGCGTGAATGGCGGGTATTACTACGCGCGGCTGGATTTCAAGTTCTAAGGCGACGTCAACCCAGCACCTTGGCGTAGGTTGGGGTGAGCCGCAGGCGAACCCCAACACTCGCACCTTCACGCGCCTCGCCACGTTGGGGTTCGCCTGCGGCTCACCCCAACCTACGCCTCAAGTGGCATCCAGCTCGAATACGTGGTTGTCGTAGTCGCTGAAGTACAGCGCGCCATCGCCGCGCGCCAGCTGGTACTCGATCTTCAGCACGTTCAGGCGCTCGGCGCAGGCGCGCAGCTCGGCCGGGTCCACCGCCAGGGCGATATGGTCGCCATGGCGGGTGGCCGGGCCCATGCCCTTGACCAGCACGAAGCGCACGCCGGCCAGTTCCACGTGGGCTTCCTGGTGATGGCTGTCGTCGGGTTCGGACACCAGGACGCGGGCGTCGGGGAAGACCGCGGAGAACAGGCGGGCGGTCTGGTCCGGGTCGTGCACGATCAATGCGATGTGGCTGATGGCCTTGGGCATGGCGGCTCCTCGGGCGACGCGTGAGAGTATGCGCGCCGGTGTGACGATGTCGATGACAACGGCGTTTCAGGGCGCTCGTCACGCCAACCTCGGCGACGGCCCAGGCTAAACTTCGGCGCATGGCTCCGACATCCCGCAAGCGCCAGCGGCGCGTTACCTCCTCCGGCTCGGCGCGCCCGCGCCCCGCCGCCGCTCCGCCGGCCCGGCCGGCCGACAGTTCCACCCGCGCCACCCGCGTGCTGGACGTGCTGCTGCAGCGGCTGCCGCCGCATTACCGCGAGAAGGCCCGCGATTACCTGGTGCTGACCCGCATGGACCGGCCGATCGGGGCGCTGCTGCTGCTGTGGCCGACCTGGTGGGCGTTGTGGCTGGCGGCGGGCGATTTTCCGCCGGTGAAGGCGCTGGTGATCTTTACCCTAGGTGTGTTCGCCATGCGGGCGGCGGGGTGCGCCATCAACGACTATGCGGACCGGAAGCTCGACCCGCAGGTGGAGCGTACGGCGGGGCGGCCGATTGCGGCGGGGCGGGTGACGCCGCGGGAGGCGTTGATCGTGTTCGCTGCGCTGTTGGTGTTTTCGTTTCTGCTGGTGCTGTTTACGAATGCGCTGACGATCAAGTTGTCGTTTGCCGGGGCGGCGCTGGCGGCGCTGTATCCGTTTACGAAGCGGTATACGTATATGCCGCAGGTGGTGTTGGGGGCGGCGTTCGGGTGGTCGATTCCGATGGCGTTTGCGGCGGTGGCGGGAACGGTGCCGCCGCTGGGGTGGCTGCTGTTTATCGCCAATATTCTGTGGTCGGTGGTTTACGACACGCAGTATGCGATGGTGGATCGGGATGACGATTTGAGGGCTGGGGCCAAGTCCACCGCCATTTTGTTTGGGGATGCGGATTTGCCGATCCTGGGCATTCTGATGGGGACGTTTTTGTTGTCGATGGTGTTTGTGGGGCAGCGGGCGGCGTTGGGGTGGGTGTATTGGCTGGGGTTGGTTGGCGCGGCCGGGTTGTTTGGGTGGCAGTTGTGGCGGATTCGTACGCGGGATCGCGTGGCTTGCCTTTGGGCGTTTCGCAATAACAACTGGTTGGGGATGGTTTTGTGGGTGGGGATTGTGCTGGCGCTGGCGGTCAAGTAGGCGTTACGCCTTGCTCGTCATCCTGGCGCAGGTCTCC
This sequence comes from Dyella marensis, assembly GCF_049532885.1. NCBI lineage: Bacteria > Pseudomonadati > Pseudomonadota > Gammaproteobacteria > Lysobacterales > Rhodanobacteraceae > Dyella > Dyella marensis. The sequence continues at coordinate 51,521 of NZ_CP064029.1, read as the reverse complement.
CTACTCGTCATCCCGGCGTAGGCCGGGATCCAGTTTCAGTATCGCTTGGTTTTCGCGTTATCGCGAATGGGCCGCTTATGCAGCGGGCATTCCGTGCGCCTGCCGGCGCCCGAGTCACTTTCTCTTTGCTGGCCCAAAGAGAAAGTAACCAAAGAGAGAATGGCCTAAGAGCCAAGGCTCGCGACGCGACTAGAAGGAGCAGTGGGCGGCTGCGGTAACTTGATTAACCTGGGTCTACACGAAACATCAGTGCGTTTACGTAACGGCTGCTTCAACGTGCCGTGGCCGAGAGGACTTTCAAGAACCGAGGCCAGCTTTCGCTCTTCGTTCCTGCCTACCTCACCACTTCACCCCTCTCCCCTCCGGGGAGAGGGCAGGGTGAGGGGTCGGGCGGAGCGAAGACGAGGGAGCGCTCAAGTCGCCCCAACCAGCCCCACCCAAGCCTTCATCGCACAATCCACCACCCCCATCAGCTGCTTGCGTGACGCGCCGTCGCGCGCCTGAAGGGAAAGGCCGTTGAGGACCGTGGCGTAGAAGGCGGCAACGGTGCTGATGTCGACCTTGGACGACACGTCACCGTCAGCCACACCCTGCTTCAAGCGGCGGCGGATCAGCGACTGGGTTTCGTTGCGGCGTTCGGCCAGGTCGTGGAACACCGCCTCGTTTTCGGTGGTGCGATGCGTCGCGCCCAGTACCACCAGGCAGCCGCGGCCTTCGCCGAAGCGGCGGGCGGCTTCGCGGAGCATGGCTTGGATGGCTTCGCGGGCGGTGACGTCGCGCTTGTGGAGTTCGTCGCGGGTGCGGGGGCCGGCGGAGGTTACGTACAGGTCCAGGGCTTCGCGGAACAGTGCTTCCTTGCAGCCGAAGGCGGCGTAGAGGCTGGGGGCGTTGATGCCCATGGCGGTGGTGAGGTCGCCCACCGAGGCGCCGTCGTAGCCGCGGTCGAGGAAGACCTCCATGGCCAGGCGCAGGACCTGGTCGCGGTCGAATTTGCGCGGGCGGCCCCGCTCTTTTGTCACAGCCGTCATCGGAAGCACCTTTCTGTAGCGGTCAATACATAAAGTCCTTGACAGCTCCCGTCAAGGGCTGTTCCTATTTATGTATCGACTACTACATAAAAGGCAGCGCGAGCATGAGCACTCTCAACGGCAAGGTGGCCCTGGTGACGGGCGGTTCGCGCGGGATCGGCGCGGCGATCGTGCAGCGGCTGGCGCGGGATGGCGCGGCGGTGGCGTTTACCTATGTGAGCTCGCCGGACAAGGCGCAGGCGCTGGTGCGCGAGATCGAAGCGGCCGGTGGCAAGGCGCGCGCTTATCAGGCGGACGCGGCCGATCCGGCGGCGCTGCGCGCCACGGTGGATCAGGCCGCCGCCGACTTCGGCCGGCTGGACATCCTGGTCAACAATGCCGGCATTTTCCTCGGCGGCGTGTTCGAGGAAACCACGCTGGAGGACTACGAGCGCACCATGGCGGTGAACGTGCGCGCGGTGTTCGTCGCCTCGCAGGCAGCGGCACGGCATCTGGGCGAAGGCGGGCGCATCATCAGCATCGGCAGCTGCCTGGCCGACAGCGTGCCGTCGCCGGGCATGACGCTGTATTCGATGAGCAAGTCCGCGCTGTCGGCCTTTACCAAGGGGCTGGCGCGCGATCTCGGCGCGCGCGGCATCACGGTGAACCTGGTGCAGCCCGGTTCCACCAACACCGACATGAACCCTGCCGACGGCGAGCGTGCCGACGGGCAGCGCACCCGCATGGCGATCCCCCGCTACGGCGATGCTTCGAATATCGCCGGCATGGTGGCCTGGCTGGCCAGCGAGGAAGGCCGCTTCGCCACCGGCGCGGCATTTACGGTGGACGGTGGCGCCAATGCCTGATGGCGCCGCTTCCGCCAAGCCGCGCAGCCTGCGCGACCGCCTGCTGGTCCTGGCGGCGGTGTGCCTGGCCGGCCTGGGCATGCCGCTGAGCTTTACCGGCCCGGCCATTGCGCTGCCGGCGATCGGACAGGCGCTGGGCAGCGACCCGCGCCTGCTGTCGTGGGCGGTCAATGCCTTCATCCTCGCCTTCGGCGGCAGCGTGATGGCTGCCGGCGCCCTGGCCGACCAGTACGGGCGCAAGCGCATCTTCACCCTCGGCATCGGCTTGTTCACCGGCTTGTCGGTGCTGCTCGCGCTGTCGCGCAACCTGTGGTGGCTGGATCTGGGCCGCGCCGCGCAGGGCATCGCGGCGGCGCTCACCATGTCGGCCGGCGCGGCGTCGCTGGCGCAGGAGTTCGAAGGCCATGCGCGCACGCGGGCGTACAGCCTGCTCGGCACCACGTTCGGCCTGGGCCTGGCCTTCGGGCCGCTGTTGTCGGCGTGGCTGATCGACTCCCTGGGCTGGCGCGCGGTGTTCCTGTCCACCGCGGCCATCGGCGTCCTGGTGCTGCTGGTCGGCGTACCGCGCATGCGCGAAACCCGCGACCCCGGTGCGCAAGGGCTGGATCTGCCGGGCAGCCTGAGCTTTACCGCGGCGCTGGTGCTGCTCACCTTCGGCATCATCGAAGCGCCGCGCCATGCGAACGGCTATCTGCCGCTGCTGCTGGTAGGCGCGGCGGCGGCCATGCTCGCGCTGTTCGTCTACGTGGAACGCCGCGTGCCGCGGCCGATGCTGGACCTGTCGCTGTTCCGCAACCCGCGCTTCCTCGGCGCGCAGGCGCTGCCGCTGGCCACGGCGCTGTGCTACGTGGTGCTGCTGATCTTCCTGCCGCTGCGTTTCGTCGGCGTGGAAGGGCGCAGCGAAGTGGCGGCCGGCCTGCTGATGATCCCGTTGTCGGTGCCGATGCTGGTGGTGCCGTTCGCCGGTGCGCTGCTGACGCGCTGGCTTTCGGCAGGCCTGCTCTCCGCGCTGGGCCTGGGCCTCGCCGCCGCCGGCCTGTTCTGGTTGCGTACGGCCGCCGTGCCCGGTGCGGATTGGCATGCGCTGCTGTGGCCGCTGCTGCTGATCGGCGCCGGCTCCGGCCTGCCCTGGGGCTTGATGGACGATCTCGCGGTGAGCGTGGTGCCGAAGGAGCGCGCCGGCATGGCCACCGGTTTCTTCACCACCACGCGCGTGGCGGGCGAGGCGATCGCGATGGCGGCGGTGGGCACGGCGCTGACGGGCCTGATCGAAACGCAACTGGCGGCGGCGCCGCACGAGCAGGCGGTGGCGGCGGCCGCAAGCCTTGCCACCGGCAGCATGGCGCATGCGGCCAGCGTGGCTCCGGCGATCGGCCGCGACGCCTTGCTGCATGGCTACAACGGTGCGTTCGGCGGCTTGCTGGTTGGCCTGGCGGCGTTGACTTTGGCGTTGGCCGCGGCGTCGTTCGTGCTGCTGCGCCAGCGCCGCGCTCACGCACCGGCAACCGCCGCCGCGCACGAACCCTGCAACGCCCATTGATCCGGGTACATAGGCAGAGGGGCGGTCATCCGCCCCTCCATGACTCGTTACGCAACATTTTCATGACAGTTTTGGACGTCTAAACCCAAGCTGTCGGCTGGCCGTCATCCCCCCTGAGCTTCGCTGTCACAGCGCCGCTTTAACTTGCGCCGCGTCAGAGCCTGTGTCCGGGCCAGGGAAGCCTTCACACGATACCCAGTGCGATCCCAATGGTGCGATCCCATGGGATCAGCACACGGTGTCGATCGTGCTGCGGTTGTCCGTACGCAAGGCTCCGTCATTCCCTCTTCCCCGGAGTCACGACGTTGCGCACCACATCGATCAGCCACGCCATCGGCCTGGCCCTGCTGGGCGGCCTGCTCTGCTCCTTCGCGCCGCACGCCGGCGCGCAGGACAGCAACTCTTCCACCGGCGACAACAGCAAGCCCGCCGCCGACCGCGCCAAGAACCTCGACGGCATCGTGGTCACCGCCCGCTCGGGCGTGGCGACGCGCACCAAGGCCGAGACCAGCTATTCCATCACCACCATCGACGAGGACCGCCTGCGCATGCAGGCGCCGACCTCGGTGACCGAGGCGATGAAGTCCGTGCCGGGCTTCTGGGTGGAAGCCTCCGGCGGCGAGGCCAGCGGCAATATCCGCGCGCGCGGCATCCCGGTGGACGGCTTCGGCTCGGTCAACCTGCTGGAGGACGGCGTGCCGGTGCAGCACGACCCCGCGCTGGGCTATCTCAATGCCGACCAGGCCTTCCGCCTGGACGAGACGATCGAGCGCATCGAGGTGGTGCGCGGCGGCCCGTCCTCGGTGTTCTATTCGAACGCGCCGGCCGGCGCGATCAACTTCATTCCGCGCAAAGTGGGCGACAAGGCCGAGGGGCTGGTGAAGTTCACCGTCGGCGACTACGGCCTGACCCGCGGCGACTTCTGGGTCGGCACGCCGGTGGGCAATGGCTGGAAGCTGAGCGCGGGCGGCTTCTACCGCACCGACAGCGGCATCCGCGACCCCAAGTTCAATGCCAACGACGGCGGCCAGATCCGCCTGAACCTGGCGCGCGACTTCGAAGGCGGCAGCTTCAGCGCCGACGTCAAGCACCTGGACGACAAGGTGGCGCTGTACCTGGGCATCCCGATGCGCACCACCGCGAACGGCGATATCCGCGCGGTGCCGGGCTTCGACGGCAACTACGGCACGCTGGCCGGTCCCGAGACCGAGCACGTGCTGATGAAGATGGGCAACGGCGGCCTGTACAACTTCGACAACAGCGAAGGCACGCATGTGAAGCGCGACCAGCTGACCCTGAAGTTCGATTACGAACTGGGCGGCGGCTGGAAGCTGGCCGAGTCGCTGCGCTACGACGACACCCATACCCAGCGCAACGGCGTGTTCCCCAATTCGCTGATGAGCGCCACCAAGTACCTCGCCTCGGTGGCCAGCCAGAAGCCGGCCGGCGCCGCCGGGCTGCAGCTGCGCTACGCGGACAACCCTGGCCAGGTGTTCGACAACGCCAGCCAGAACGGCAACGGCCTGGTAGTGCTGGGCGGCCTGCGCGGCGTGACCATGCCGGTGAAGGAGTTCATCAACGATACGCGCCTGCTGCGCAAGTTCGACCTCGGCGGCCAGACCCACGACGTCACCTTCGGCTACTACTACGCGCGCTTCGACCAGGACTTCAGCCGCTACTCCTCGGTGGCCCTGCTGGACGCCACCAACAATGCGCGTCTGCTCGACCTGGTGGCGGTGAACGCGGCCGGCCAGCCGGTTTCCACGCTCACCGACCACGGCATCTCGCGCTACGGCTACGAGTGGGAAAACGCCACCGGCACCTCGACCACCAACGCGTTTTATCTGTCCGACGAGTGGCAGGTGAACGACGAGCTGCGCATCGACGGCGGCGTGCGCTGGGAACAGGTCAACACCCGCGGCAAGACCGAGACCAAGCAGACGGTGAACCTGGGCACGCCGGCCACCTCGCAGATCATCACCGGCACCGGCCAGTACGTGCCGTGGGACCACACCTTCAACAAGCTGGGCTGGACCCTGGGCGCCAACTGGCAGTTCTCGCCGCGCTCGGGCGTGTTCGCGCGCTGGACGCCGACCTTCCGCCTGCCTAACTTGAGCACCTACATCACCAACCCCACCGCCGTGCCGGTGACCCAGACCATGAAGCTGGGCGAAGTCGGCTACAAGTACACCGACCGCCAGCTCGACCTGTACGCCACCGCGTTCTACACCAAGTACAACAACGTCGGCTTCAGCAACTACGTGTTCAATCCCAACGGCAATACCTCCACCACCCAGCAGGGCTATGCCGACACCAAGACCAAGGGCCTGGAGCTGGAAGGCACCTGGTATCCGGTGGACTGGTTCGACGTGCAGGTCACCGCCACCCTGCAGGACCCGCAATATAAGGGCCTGCGCTATACCGAGCTGGTGGCCGGCGCGCCGGTGCTGCGCGATTACGAAGGCAACCAGCTGATCCGCGTCCCCAAGCAGAGCTATCGCGTGGTGCCGGGTGTGAACCTGCTGGGCGGCAAGCTGCGCCTGCAGCTGGCCTACGAGTACGAAGGCCAGCGCTACGTGGATACCGCCAACTCGGTGAAGCTGCCTTCGTACGACGTGTGGAGCGCCAGCGCGCGCTACGACGTCTACCCGATGTGCTCGCTGTTCTTCTACGCGGACAACATCACCAACTCGCTGGGCCTGACCGAGGGCAACCCGCGCGCGGGCGAGCTGGCCAGCGCGGATGCCGGCGCCAACACGTTTATCGCGCGTCCGATCCTGGGCCGCGCGTATCGTGCAGCGATCATGTATCGCTTCTGAGGCTGCGGAGCCGGGCGCCGGCCCGGCTCCCGGCTGCATGCTCAAAAAGGTTCCGCCAAGCCATGAAGATCCGCCTGTTCCGTTCCCTGTCCCTGCTGCTCGCCTGCGCGCTACCGTTCGCCGCGCACGCGGCGGAGGCCGAAAAACCCGATGTGGTATTGCATGGCGAACTGGCCGGCAAGGACCACCAGACCTACCGCACACTGCCGTTCGACGTGCCGGCCGGCACCACCCGCATCACCGTGCAGTTCGACTACAGCGGCCGCGAGGAGAAGACGGCGGTGGATCTGGGCCTGCTCGGCCCCGACGGTTTCCGCGGCCAGGACGGCTTCCGCGGCTGGAGCGGCGGCACCAGGAAGCTGTTCACCGTGTCTGCTACCGATGCCACGCCGTCCTACCTGCCTGGGGCGATCCGCCCCGGCCGCTGGCAACTGCTGCTTGGCATTCCGAATATCCGCAAGGAAAGCCACAGCAACTACACCGCCAACATCTGGTTCGGCCATGCCAACGACCCGGCATGGGAACCGGCCGTGCTTAATCCGCCGCTGCGCAAGGAAGCCGGCTGGTATCGCGGCGACCTGCATATGCATACGGCGCACAGCGACGGTGGCTGCAAGAACCAGAGCGGCGAACGCGTGCCCTGCCCGCTGTTCTTCACCGTGCAGGCTGCCGCGCAGCGCGGACTCGACTTCATTGCCATTACCGATCACAACACCGTGTCGCACGCCAATGCGATGCGCGAGCTGCAGCCCTACTTCGACCAGCTGCTGCTGATCCCCGGCCGCGAAGTCACCACCTTCACCGGCCACGCCAACCTGTTCGGCGCCACGGCGCTGGTGGATTTCCGCGTCGGCAGCAAGGAGGTGCCGGACTGGAATGCACTGCTGAAGGCCATCGCACCGTTGCATGGCGTGATCTCCATCAACCACGCCATCCGCCCCAGCGGCGAGGTATGCATGGGCTGCGGATGGACGGCCAAGCCGCCGGTGGATATGAGCCTGGTGCAGGCGGTGGAAGCGGTGAACGGCAGCGATATCGGCACGCCGATTTCCGGCCTGCCGTTCTGGGAATCGCAGCTGGCCAAGGGCTACCGCCTCACCGCCATCGGCGGCAGCGACAACCACGAGGCGTTCCAGCACGAGGCGCGCATCGGCACCAATCCGACCGGCGTGCCGGCCACCGTGGTGTATGCGCGGGAGCTGTCGATGCCGGCGATCCTGGATGGCGTCCGCGCCGGGCACGTGTTCATCGACACCGAAGGCAGCCGCGACCGCGTGCTGGAACTGGGCGGCGAAGCCGATGGCGCCAAGGCCAGCATGGGCGACGCCCTGCGCGTGCCAGCGAATGGCACTGCCTCGTTCGACGTGCACGTCGCCCATGCGAAGGGCGCCAGCCTCGCCGTGCTGCTCGACGGCAAGCCGTTCGCGCCTGCCGTCGCGGCACAGGTCGACACGGACGACCTGCACCGCAAGTTCAGCTGGAACAGCGATGGCAAGGCGCATTGGCTGCGGGTGGAGGTGCGGGATGCGGCCGGCAAGGCATTGCTGGTGGGGAATCCGATCTACCTGAATCCCACGCGCTGATTTCGGCAGGATGAGCCCCGCAGGTTACGGGCGGACAAGCGAGCGTCAGCGAGTTGCGTCGATGACCGTCGACATGCGCGTTATCTCGCGACGCGAGGCACCAGCGTCAGCGGCGACGTCGCGCCACGCCGCCACCGATTGGCGCACTTCTCGCTCGATCGCTTCGAGCCGCTTTCTGGAGACGCGATAGAAGTCCGCGGTGCTCTTCCATAAAGCGCTGTCCGAAGTCGGATCGACATCATCGATCGCCAGGACATGCGCATCTTTTTCGGGATTGGGGTTGATGTCGAAGGCCGGCGACAGGCGCCAGCCATTGCCTTCGCGCAGGAAGCCGTGGTTGCGCAGGTGATCGTCCCGGTTGCCGATAAGGATCGTGAAGAGCACGCGCCGGCATAGCTGTTCGAGGTCGGAGCCGATATGGTTTGCGACGCCGTTGTTCTCGATGGCCTGCACGATGTCGAGGTACGAAGCACCGTCGCTCCGATCGAGATCCGTCAACGTCAGCGCGGAGGCATAGGCGCGGCGCGAATCGCCCTGGCGGTCGAAGCGGCGGACAAGATAGGTGTGGCCGCGATCCGAGAACTGCATGACGCGCGCGTCAGGCATATCGATACCAGCCGCACACGCAAGCCGATAGGTAATGAATTCCCACAGGCCGATGTCATGGCGATCGTCATTCGAAGGAAACTTTGCCAGCCATAACAAGCCGTCGACGTCGCGCACGGCCGCCTTGGGGCGAGTCCCGCCGAGCGCCGAGCCGGGAGCGGCCAGGTGCATCAGCCATTCGATGCGCTCGGGCGTATCGTCGTCGTCGTTGCGCTCTACTTCGGCCGTGATCGCTTCGAGTTCGCGCAGGTCCGCGATGGGCGGCGCCTGCAAGCGATCCGCATCCACGAACTGCTGCGTATCCGGACTGAAGAGCCGCAGGGCGCCCATGCGGATTTCATCGCTGACACCTGCAAGGTAGTCCCAGTCGCTCAGCACGCGCGGCGCTTCACTGCGCTGGCGCGATCGGATCCGCTCGCGCCGCTCGATCAGCATGCAGCCCCAGCGGTCGGGCGATGCATCCTGGAATGCAGGGGAAAGTCGATTGGCGCCCGCCCGTGCGTAGAGACGCCCCGGCCCCGCGAGCAACTGGTGATCGAGATCGAACGGAGCGATATCGCCAGTGCCGGCGATCCAGCCCTCCGCATATTCGAAGCCGATGACCTGACGGCCGCGGTTGATGCTTCGCTGCAGGTGACCGACCAGCGCGCTGCCGCCGAGGCTTGCATCGTCGAGCCGGACGTCCAGATCGTTCATCACTTGCTCCGCTCCGGCGGCACGGCCTTGGCCGTGCGGCGACCGCTGGGGCGCGGTGGAGCGAGCAGTGCATCCTGAAGTTCGCGCCCCAGCTTGTCGTCAGCGGCGAGCTTGTCCAGGTCCGCCGCCAGGTTGAGCACGGACAGAACGCGAAACATGGTGGCGAGGCTGGTCGACGGATCGCCATCCTCGAGCTTGGCCAGCGTAGGAACACTCACGCCCACACGCTCGGCCATCACCGCCTGAGTCATTTTCCGGCGCAGGCGCGCGGCGCGCAGGCGCTGGCCTAGCGCCTTGATCGCACGCTGGGCGGCGGGGTGGCTGGGGGGAGTGCGCTTAGCCATACCAATTAAATTACATTGGATACGCTTTCAATGCAATTTAATTTCGTATTTTTATCCTTGCCTGTTCAGGTTTGCTCGATCATTTCAGCCAGGATCCAGCGGACGCCAGCCACTCACCCAAACACCACCACGCTCTGCCGGCTCAACGCCACCGCCTCCCCCTCGGGACTCCACAAGGTGGCGCTCTGGTTGAGATAGCCGTGGCTGCCCGCGGTGACTTCGGTATCCATCAGCCACAGGCCTTCGCGGGCCGGGCCGAAGTCGTCCGACAGCAGTTCCAGCGTCCAGGTGAGCGAGCTGGCCATGGTCGGCTGTTTCAGCATCGACAAGCCGGGTGTGGGAACGATGTCGGCGTAGCCGATGATCTGCGCTTCGCCCAGGGCGCCGGGGCCTGCATAGGGTTCGTCGCGAAAGCCGACGTAGATGCCGGTTCGCGGCTCCTCCCTGCCTTGGAAGATCGACACGCCGCCGAGCCAGCGCGTCGCCACGTGCTGCGTGAAAGCTGGAGCGATGCCTTCGACATAGGTGAACGGCTTGGCGGCTTCAGCCGGCGGCAGAACGGGCCGCGGCGGTTTGATGTCGAGCGCCGATGCGCGCGCCTCGCCGAACACGCCGAACAGCAGGCAGGCGGTCTGGCCCTGATCGAGCACGCGTGCTTCGATCTGCGTCACCGATTTGCCTCGGCGCAATACGTTCGCTTCGATCCGCACCGGCCCCGGTGCGATCGGCGCGATAAAACTTGCCTGCAATACGCGCAAGGGCACCGCTTGCGGCACCAGGTCGCGCATCGCGCGCACGGCCAGCGCCGCTTGCAGGCCACCGAAGATGGTACGGCCCTGCGCCCAGCTTGCCGGGACCTCGGCGGTCCAGCCGCCGTCGTGGCTACGAAGGCCGGCGAGCACCTGCGAATACAGCATGTCTTTTCTCCATCGGTGGTTTCAGCGCGCCGGTGCGCGGGCCAACGCCCACGCATCCACCCGCCGCACGCCGGCTCGCTTCAGCACGCGCGCGCATTCGGCCAGGGTGGCGCCGGTGGTCATCACGTCGTCGAACAGGGCGATGTGATCGGGCAGCACAGCGCCCGCGCGCAGCCGGAACGCGCCGCGCACGTTGCGGCGGCGGGCGGTGCGATCCAGTTCGGTCTGGGCGGAGGTGTCGCGGGTGCGCACAAGCACGTCGGGTCCCAGCGCAAGGCCCAGCATCGCCGCCAGCGGACGCGCCAGTTCCAGCGCCTGGTTGTAGCCGCGCTGGCGCAGGCGCGAGCGGTGCAGCGGCACCGGCACGATCAGGGCCGGCCGTTCGGACGGGACCGGTTCGCCGCGCCATAGCGCCGCCAGCGTGCGGCCGGCAGCAAGGTCGTCGCCGAACTTGAAGCGCGTCTCCAGCCGGTCCAGCGGCCAGCCATAACGGAACGGCGCCCAGGCCGTCTCCCACGGCGGCAGCCGGCGCAGGCATTGTCCGCAAGCGGCGACCGCGACCGGCAGCGGCAAGGCGCAGCGCGCGCAGCAGGAATGATTGCGCGGCATGTCCTTCGCGCAGGCGGTGCACAGGTCGATGCCCGGCGCACCCGCAGCGCCGCACAGCAGGCAGCGCCATGGCAGCACCGTGGCGTGCAGGCGATCGAGCCCGCGCTGGAGCAGACGAACCGGCGCCTCCATGCGCATCCGGCCGGCCTCAGGCCTTCGGCTTGAACATCGCCGCATCCAGGATCGACCACAGGTGGATGATCCACCCCAGCCATACGATCCACAGCACGCCGGCCAGCACGAACATCACGATGGCGATCAGCAGGCGCCCCTGCACCAGCTGGCCGAGGCCAGGGATGAAGAAGCTGCAGATAGCGGCGAGCACATTGCCCGTACTGCCTTGTCCGGTGGTCATGCATGGGCTCCTGGATGGGCTGACTAGGGCGATCGTAGCTTAGGGCTCGTCATTCCGGCGCAGGCCGGAATCCAGTAGCGGGATGCCATATGAAGTGACTGCATCCAAAGGCCTGCTCTGGCATCCCAGCGACAACCAGGCATTGTCGTTACTGGATGATTCGCTTCGCTCACCCCTTCGGGGCCGCCCTGCGGGCGTTCTTCGCGCTACGCGCTCGTCCGGCCTGCGCCGGAATGACGAGCACGGGGCCATACGTCCCCGCATCGTCAACCTCATTACCACTGTTTCGGTTGACAGACGCCGCGGCGCTGCCAGACTGTCGCCCTTCCCCGCCAGAGCCATCCCCATGACTCAAGCTCTCCGCCACGACTGGACCCGCGACGAGGTCGCCGCGCTGTTCGCGCTGCCGTTCAACGAGCTGCTGCACCGCGCGCACTCGCTGCATCGCGAGCACCACGACCCCAACGCCGTACAGGTCTCCACCCTGCTGTCGATCAAGACCGGCGGCTGCCCGGAGGACTGCGCCTACTGCCCGCAGGCGGCGCGCTACGACACCGGGGTGAAGGCGCAGAAGCTGATGAGCGTGGATGCCGTGGTGGCGCGCGCGCAGGCGGCCAAGGACGCCGGCGCCAGCCGCTTCTGCATGGGCGCGGCCTGGCGCAGCCCGAAGGACCGCGACGTGGCCAAGGTGGCCGAGATCGTCTCGGCGGTGAAGGCGCTGGGCCTGGAAACCTGCGCCACCCTGGGCATGCTCGACGGCAACCAGGCGCAGGCGCTCAAGCGCGCCGGCCTGGACTACTACAACCACAACCTGGACACCGCGCCGGAGTTCTACAGCGAGATCATCCACACCCGCGACTACCAGGACCGCCTCGACACGCTCGAACACGTGCGCTCGGTGGGCCTGAAGACCTGCTGCGGCGGCATCGTCGGCATGGGCGAGACGCGCACGCAGCGCGCCGGCCTGCTGCAGACCCTGGCCAACCTGCCAGAGCATCCGCAGTCGGTGCCGATCAACCAGCTGGTGCAAGTGGCCGGCACGCCGCTGGAAGGCACCGAGGCGCTGGATCCGTTCGAATTCGTGCGCACCATTGCAGTGGCGCGCATCCTGATGCCGGCCTCGATGGTGCGCCTGTCCGCCGGCCGCCAGCAGATGGACGACACGGTGCAGGCGCTATGCTTCTTCGCCGGCGCCAACTCGATCTTCTACGGCGAGAAGCTGCTCACCACCGGCAACCCGGACGTGGAGCACGACCGCCGCCTGTTCCAGCGCCTGGACCTGCATCCGCTGCAGGTGGTGGAAGAAGCCGGCACGGTGCACGCCGATATCCTGGAAGACGCGGCCGCTTCGGAAGGTTACGGCGCAGGCAGCTGCGGCAGCGCTTGCGGCTGCAGCGCGGCGGCCTGACCGCGGCGCCATGCCACGACCTTCCCTGCTCGCACGCCTGGCGCAGGCCACGCAGGAGCGCGCGCGGTCCGGCCTGCTGCGCCGGCTGCGCACCGTCGAGCATGCCGAGGGCCCGTGGCTGGAAAGCGGCGGGCAGCGCCTGCTCGGTTTCTGCGGCAACGACTATCTGGGCCTGGCGCAGCATCCGCTTGTGATCGCCGCGTTCAAGCGCACCGCAGACGACGAAGGCGTGGGCAGCACCGCCGCCCATCTGATCTGCGGCCATCGCGCCGAACACGCGGCGCTGGAAGAAGCGCTGGCCGACTGGACCGGCCGCGAGCGCGTGGCGCTGTTCTCCACCGGCTACATGGCCAACCTCGGCGCGATGCAGGCGCTGCTGCGCGCGGGCGACGTCTGCGTGCAGGACAAGCTCAATCACGCCTGCCTGCTCGACGGCGCCGCGCTGGCCGGCGCGGAACTGAAGCGCTATCCGCACAACGACGTCGATGGCGCCGCGCGCCAGCTCGCCAGCCGCACGGAAGCCGGCGCATTGCTTGCCACCGACGGCGTGTTCAGCATGGACGGCGACCTCGCCCCGCTGCGCGAACTGGCGAAGCTGTGCGAGGCGCAGGACGCCACCCTGATGGTCGACGACGCGCATGGCCTGGGCGTGCTCGGCGACGACGGCGCCGGCACGCTCAGCCTGCTGGCGCTGGGCCAGCGCGAGGTGCCCGTGCTGATGGCGACCCTGGGCAAGGCGCTGGGCTGCCATGGCGCCTTCGTCGCCGGTTCCGCCGGCCTGATCGAAGGCCTGCTGCAATCCGCGCGCACCTACGTCTACACCACCGCCATGCCGCCGGCCGTCGCCGCCGCCGCGCTGGCCGCGGTGCGCGTGGCGCGCGAGGAAAGCTGGCGGCGCCAGAAGCTGGCCGCGCTGATCCGCCGCTTCCGCGGCGGCGCACGGCAGCTGGGCCTGCCCCTGATGCCCTCGGATACCGCCATCCAGCCGCTGCTGCTGGGCGAGGCCGGTACGGCAATGGCCGCCGCCGGCGCGCTGGAGCAGGTGGGCTTCCTGGTCGGCGCGATCCGCCCGCCCACCGTGCCCGCCGGCAAGGCGCGCCTGCGCATCACGCTGTCGGCGGCCCACGAGGAAGAGCACGTGGACATGCTGCTGGAGGCCCTGTCCGGCCTGGCGCCGGACCAGGCAGCCACCCCGCCGCTATAATGGCGCGCTACCTGCCGTATCCCTCATGCCGATCGTCAATCTCTCCGCCTATAAATTCGTCAGCCTGGAAGACCTTCCGGCGCTGCGCGAGCGCGTGCTCGAACGCTGCCTGGCGCTGTCGCTGAAAGGCACCGTCCTGCTGGCGCCGGAGGGGATCAACCTGTTCCTGGCCGGCCCGCGCGAAGCGACGGACGCGTTCATGGCCTGGCTGCGCGAGGACGCGCGCTTCGCCGACCTCGCGCCGAAGGAGTCGTTGTCCGACGACGTGCCGTTCGGCCGCATGCGCGTGCGGCTGAAGAAGGAAATCATCACCATGCGCCTGCCCACGATCCGCCCCGAAGGTGGCCGCGCACCGTCGGTGGCGCCGGCCACGCTGCGGCGCTGGCTGGAACAGGGCCGCGACGACGACGGGCGCGAAGTGGTGCTGCTGGATACGCGCAACGACTACGAAACGGAGGTGGGCCGGTTCGAGCACGCCGTGGATTACCGCATCGCCAGCTTCACCGCCTTCCCTGAAGCCGTCGCCGCGGATCGCGCGCGCTTCGAGGGCCGCACGGTGGTGTCGTACTGCACCGGCGGCATCCGCTGCGAAAAGGCGGCGCTGCATATGCAGGATATGGGCGTGGCAAACGTGTTCCAGCTCGAAGGCGGCATCCTGAAGTATTTCGAGGAAACCGACGGCGCCTACTGGCGCGGCGGCTGCTTCGTGTTCGACGAACGCGGCGCGGTGGACAAGGAACTCGCTCCTTCCGCCATCGGCGGCGACGGAGCGGACGCATGAGCCTGCACGTGGACGTGCGCGGCGCGGGTCCCGTGCCGGTGGTGATGCTGCACGGCTGGGCCATGCATGGCGGCGTGATGGCGCCGCTGGCCGAGGCGCTGGAACAGCGCTGCACCGTCTATGTGGTGGATCTGCCGGGCCATGGCCATTCGCGCGACTGCGGTATTCCGCTGGCGCCTTCGGCCTGCGCCGCGGCGATTGCCGACGCGACGCCGCCCGCTTTGTGGCTGGGCTGGTCGCTGGGCGGCCTGATCGCGCTCACCGCCGCGCTGGAACGCCCGCGCCAGGTGCGCGGCCTGGCCATGCTCTGCGCCACGCCCAAGTTCGTGCGCGACGACAGCTGGCCCTACGGCAGCGACCCCACCCTGGTGCGCCAGCTCGCCACCGACCTGGAAACCGACTACCACGCCACGCTGGAGCGCTTTCTCGCGCTGGAAGCCATGGGCAGCGCGGACCCGCGCGCCGAGCTGCGCCATCTGCGCGCGCTGGCTTTCGAGCGTGGCGAGCCGGACCTGCGCGTGCTGCAGGAAGGCATCCGCATCCTGGACGACACCGACCGCCGCGCCGCCCTGCCGGACCTGGCCGTGCCCAGCGCCTGGATTGCCGGGCACCGCGACCGCCTGGTGCATCCGCAGGCGATGCAGTGGTCGTCCACCCGATGCGGCGGCCGCTACGACGAGATCGCGCGCGCCGGCCACGCACCGTTCTTCGGCCACGCCGAGGCGGTGGCGCAGGCCCTCAACCCTTTGCTGGACAGCTGGCGATGAGCGACTTCCATATCGACCGGCGCCAGGTCCGCCGCAACTTCGGCCGCGCGGCGCGCACCTACGAGCAGCACGATGCGCTGCAGCGCGAGGTGCAGAACCTGCTGTTCGAGCGGCTGGATTTCTATCTGGAAGCGCCGGCCCTGGTGGTCGACGTCGGCGCCGGCACCGGCCGCGGCGCGGCGCTGCTGAAGAAGCGCTATGCCAAGGCGCAGGTGCTGGCGACCGATCTCGCGCTGCCGATGCTGCGTGCGGCCAGGCAGCATGCGAGCTGGCTGAAGCCGTTCCAGCGCGTGTGCGCGGAAGCCACCGCGCTGCCGCTGCCTGACCACAGCGTGGACGTGCTGCATTCCAACCTGTGCTTCCAGTGGATCGACGACCTGCAGGCGCTGTTCGGCGAATGCGTGCGCGTGCTCAAGCCCGGCGGCCTGCTGCTGTTCTCCACCTTCGGCCCCGACACGCTGAAGGAACTGCGCGCGGCCTGGGCGCAGGCCGACCAGCAGCCGCACGTGAGCCGCTTCCTGGACATGCACGACCTGGGCGACGCCATGATCGCCGCCGGCCTGCGCGACCCGGTGCTGGACGTGGACCGCTACACCCTCACCTACAGCGAGCCGCGCCTGCTGCTGAAGGAACTGCAGGGCCTGGGCGCCACCAATGCCGACACCGCGCGCGAGCGCGGGCTGACCGGCAAGAAGCACTATCGCCAGATGCTGGACGCCTACGAAAGCATGCGCGTCGACGGACGCGTGCCGGCCACCTGGGAGGTGGTGACGGCGCATGCGTGGGGTCCGGCGACCGGCCAGTCGCGCCGCGTGAAAGGCGGCGGCGAGATCGCCAGCTTCTCGGTGGACAGCCTGCGCGGTTCGCGCCGCCGCTAGGCGCCGAACCGGTTGAGCGGCAGGCGCAGGTAGCGCACGCCTTCCTCGTCCGGTGGCGGCAGGCGGCCGCCGCGGATATTCACCTGCAGCGCCGGCAGCAGCAGCCGCGGCACGGGCAGCGTGGCGTCGCGCGCGGTGCGCAGGGCGACGAAGGAGGCTTCGGTCGCGCCATCTTTCACGTGCACGTTGCCGTGGCGCTGCGCGGGGATGCTGGTCTGCGCCTCCGCGCCGCGCGAAGCGGGCGGATAGTCGTGGCACAGGAACAGCCGCGTTTCCGGCGGCAGCGCGAGGATGCGCTGGATCGACGCGTACAGGCGCGAGGCATCGCCGCCGGGGAAATCGCAGCGCGCGGTGCCGGTTTCCGGCGCGAACAGCGTGTCGCCCACGAAGGCCGCATCGCCGATCAGATAGGTCAGCCCGTCGTCGGTGTGGCCCGGCGTGGCCATGGCGCGGATCTCCATCACGCCCGCATGCAGCGCGTCGCCATCGCGCAGCAGGCGGTCGAACTGGCGGCCGTCCGGCACGAATTCCTCGCCCAGGCCGAACAGCGCCTTGAAGCGCGACTGCACGCGCACGATGCCTTCGCCGATGGCGAGTTTCGCGCCGAACGCATTGCGCAGGTGGTCGCCTGCGCTGAGGTGATCGGCATGGGCATGGGTTTCCAGGATCCATTCGACCGTTAGCCGCTGTTCGTGCACATAAGCGATCACGGCATCGGCCGAGGCGCTCGACACGTGGGCGGCGGCCGCGTCGTAGTCCAGTACCGGGTCGATCACCACGGCGGAGCGGCCTTCGTGGACGACGTAGGTGAAGGTGTGGGTGTCGGCGTGGAAGAACGCGCGGACGATGGGCTGGAGCGGGGACATCGGTATTACCTCGCCGGCGTGGCGGTGACGCAGCGGACATAGTGCAGCGCGCCGGCTGTTCTTGTCACCGCTCCTGCTGAAACTCTTCTCCCCGCTGGGGAGCACGCGGGGAGCGCACATGGATGTGCGCGGCGTTGAGGAGCGAGGAAGATGCCGGTCCCACGGGGACTCCCTTCGGTCGCAGCAGATGAGGGCGGGTGCTCGCGGTGGCGCTTCTACGGGGCGAAGAAAAACTTTGGCGCTTGTAGCGGCCCTCCGCGCACCGCTCCGGCCGGCCCCTCACCCCAGCCCTCTCCCCGGAGGGGAGAGGGAGCAAGAGCGGCGGCGTCGCTGATTATCTGGCGTTGTGGCGGAAACAACCGGTGATGTGGTCGTCCACCATGCCGGTGGCCTGCATGAAGGCGTAGCAGATGGTGCTGCCGACGAAACGGAAGCCGCGCTTTTTCAAGTCCTTGCTCATGCGGTCTGACACCGCCGTGCTGGCCGGCACCTCGCTGCGCTCGCGCCAGCGGTTCTTCAGCGGCTTGCCGTCGACGAAAGACCATAGAAGCGCATCGAGGCTGCCCATTTCATCGATGACCTTGAGCGCCGCCTGCGCATTGCCGCGCGTGGCGGAGAGCTTGAGGCGGTTGCGCACGATGCCCGGATCGAGCATGAGCTTTTCCAGCTCGCTGTCCTTCATCGCCGCCACGCGCGCGATCTCGAAGTTGTGAAACACCTCGCGGTAGCGCTCACGCTTGACCAGCACCGTGCGCCACGAAAGGCCGGCCTGCGCGCCTTCCAGGATCAGGCATTCGAACAGCAGGCGGTCGTCGTGCAGGGGCACGCCCCATTCGCTGTCGTGGTAATCGCGTTCGATCTCGCTGCCGTCGGCCCAGGCGCAGCGGGTGAGAGGCTTGGCCATGCGTCGTGCTCCGGAAGGGAGACGAAGCATAGATGGGGAATGGGGAACGGGGAACGGCAGAGCGTCGGTCGAGCGCCCTTGATCCCCGCTCCCCATTCCCCGTTCCCTGCTTTCAGATCGTGATCGCCTCGCGCCGCCGCTGGCGCATATGGTTGAGCACCAGCACCACCACCAGCAGCACCAGCACCACGGCGAAGATGCTGACGCCGAGGTTGTCGCCGCGCAGGCCGGCGGCATAGCCGGCGGGCAGCTGGCTGCCGTTGTCTTCGATATTCACCGCGGCCATGCCGGTGTAGTGCATGCCGCACACGGCGATGCCCATCACCAGGGCACTGCCGACCATCTGCGCCATGCCGCGCAGATTGAAGGCCAGCCATAGCGCGGCGATCGAGGCGACGATGGCGATCAGCACGGACAGCGCCACGATGCTCACGTCGTAGGTGATGAAAGCGCCCATCAGCACCGCCGCCATGCCGAGGTAATGCATGCCGGCCACGCCCAGGCCCATGCACACGCCGGCCGCCACCAGCTTGGGCCAGCTGAAACTGCCGCTGCCGGCGATGGCCAGGCCCATCGAGCAGGCCGCGAACGCAAGCACCGCCGACAGCGAGGTGCGCGCCAGGTCGTAGGTGACCGGCATGCCCATGTCGCAGGCGAGCATGGCAATGAAATGCATCGCCCAGATCGCGCCCACGCCCATCGCCGCACCGGCGGCGAGGATGGCGGCGGTGCGCTGGCGGCTGCTTTGCGCCAGCGGAATGCCGACCGCCAGTTGCAGCGCCGTATACGAACCGAGCACCGAGATCAGGTAGGAAAGAACGATCAGCATCCAGCTGTAGCTTTGATGCGCAGCCATGGCATTTCTCCTTAGGTTCGCGTGGAAACGGGTTCGTGCGGAAATCGGTCGCGTGGAAATTCAAAAAAAAGCCCGCCTGCGGCGCGGCTGCGCCGTGGGTGTCTGCCATGGGTCCGGGCCGGGACCGGTCCCCCTGCCTACTGCACGTCCGTCAGTGCGAGATTTCGAGAATGCAGCTCGCCGCGCCGTGGCTGCGGCAGAACAGGTTGCGTACGAACACGGTCTGCGGCTCGACGGATCCGCCGAGTACGCCTTCGATATAGCCACTGAAGAAACGGCAGCCGGACTGGCTGCCGGGCGAACACAGCGGGCTGTTCTGGATCAGCAGCTGGCCGTCGCGCCAGTCCACGCTGGCCAGCTCGCGCATCGCCGGCACGGCGATGCGCTTGATCGCGTCGACCAGGGTGAGCTTGGCGCCCATCGCGTATTCGCGCTTGTACACCCATGCGCCGGTGCGGCGGCCGGCCAGATGCAGCGAGGCTTCGCGCGCATCGGCCGCCACCGCGTGCTCGAGATTGCGCAGCCAGGGATAGATCTTGGGATAGTCGCGCGCCAGCTGCGGCAGCGTGCTTTCCACCTGGTGCACGTCGGGGCCGGCGCTCTGCGTCAGCGGCGCCGGCGGCGCCAGCGGCGCGGGCCCGGGCGCGGATGCCGCCTGCGCTATCGCCGCCATCGCCGGACGGCCTTCGGCCAGGCCCGCTTCGAAGCTCAGCACACGGCTGTGCGTGGCCAGCGCCTCTTCCATCGCGAGCTGCCGGTCGGTGGGACCGCGCACGATCATGGTCAGCCAGGTTCCCCGGCTGTCCTGGGACAAGCGTTGCCGCACCAGGGTGAATCCGTTGGCCACGACCACGCGGCCAAGCTCCACCAGCAATCCTTCGCGGCGGTCCGAGAGGACCTGCACCTCCAGCTCGATCATCTTTCCCCCTGTGGTCGATGCTGGTTTCAATTGTGGACGGCAACATGATTCATGCGATCCAGGCAAAATGTGATGTCTTTCTAGAAACTCGCATTGCGCCTCGCATTCAATGATCGGCTCGGCCGGCGTTATACACGCGCTCTTCACGCAAGCGCGTCGACGCACGTCGATCCATCGCCAAGCTTGCGCATTGCTGACCTCTTTCCACTCACGCCGCGCACCGGCCCGGCGAAAAAATTTGCGCAGGCCACATGTCTTCGAATGCTTCCAGGCGCGGCGCGATCGCCGCGATGCTCGTCACCATCCTCATCTGGGCCTACAGCTGGGTGGTGATGAAGCAGGTGCTGCAGCATGCGGGGCCGTTCCAGTTCTCCGCGCTGCGCTACACGCTGGGCGCGCTGGTGCTGTTCGGCGTGCTGCTGGCGACGCGGCAGTCGCTGCGTCCGCCGCCGCTGCTGCCGACGGCGCTGATCGGCTTGTGCCAGACCGCGGCGTTCCAGGGCCTGGGCCAGTGGGCGCTGGTGGAAGGCGGTGCGGGACGCGTCGCGCTGCTCGCCTACACCATGCCGTTCTGGGCGGTGCTGCTGGCGTGGGTGGTATTGCGCGAGAAACCCACGCCGCGGCATTGGGCGGGACTCGCGCTCGCCGCGCTGGGCCTGGTATGCATCATCGAACCCTGGCGCGGCCTGGGCACCGGCGGCAGCACCTTGCTGGCGATCGCTGCGGGCGCGGCCTGGGCGATGGGCACGGTGCTGAGCAAGCGCATGTTCCAGCGGCACAAGCCGACGCCGCTCAACCTCACCGCGTGGCAGATGCTGTTCGGCGCGCTGGGCCTGTGCGTGGTAGCGCTGCTGCTGCCGCAGCGGCCGATCGACTGGACCTGGGAGCTGATCGCGGGCCTGGCCTACAGCGTGGTGCTGGCGTCGAGCGTGGCCTGGGGCCTGTGGCTGCTGGTGCTGCAGCGCCTGCCGACCGCGGTGGCGAGCCTTTCGAGCCTGGGCGTGCCGATCGTCAGCGTGCTGCTGGCGTGGGCGATCCTGCACGAGCAGCCGTCGGCGATGGAATGGGTGGGGATGGCGCTGGTTCTTGCCGGCTTGCTTGCGGTGAGCGGTTTGAAATTGAAGAGGCCGGCGTAGGTTGGGGTGAGCCGCAGGCGAACCCCAACAGTGCGGGAAAGTTGGGGTTCGCCTGCGGCTCACCCCAACCTACGGTTCTACGGTTTTCACCAGGGCAGCGCGTCGAGATCGACGTTGCCGCCGGTCAGCACCAGGCCGACGCGGCGGCCGGCGAAATGCTCGGGCTGCTTCAGCACCGCGGCCAGCACGGTGGCGCTGGAGGTTTCGACCACGAGCTTGAGTTCACGCCACAACAACCTCATGGCCGCGATGACTTCCTCGTCGCTGACGGTGATCACCTGCGTGCGATGCGTACGCAAGGCGTCGAAGTTGGGTTCGCCGATCAAGGTGCGCAGGCCGTCGCACACGGTGTCCGCCTGGAACGGCTCGACGCGTGCGCCACGCATCAGCGAACGCGCCGCATCGTCGGCACCCGTCGGTTCGGCGCCATACATCGCCAGCTCCGGCTTCAGCCCATGCGCCGCGATCGCGCAGCCGGCGGCAAGGCCGCCGCCGCCGACTGGCGTAATCAGCGTATCCAGGCTTTCCACTTGGTGCAGCAACTCCAGCACCAGGGTGCCCTGCCCCGCCATGACGCGCGGATCAGCGTAAGGGTGCACCAGTTCGGCGCCGGTCCGATCCTGCAGCTGCGCGGTCATCGCCTCGCGTGCGGCCTGGGTCGGTGCGCAGCGGTGCAGCACCGCGCCGGCCTGTTCGATCGCATCCACCTTGGCGCGCACCGCGCCTTCGGGCACCACCACATGCGCCGTGATGCCGCGCGTGGCGGCCGCCATCGCCAAGGCATTGCCATGATTGCCGGAGGAATGCGTGACCACGCCGCGCGCGGCCTGTTCGTCATCCAGCGACCACACCGCATTGCACGCGCCGCGGAACTTGAACGCGCCGCCGCGCTGCAGGTTCTCGCATTTGAAATGCAGTTCCGCGCCGGCCAGCGCATCCAGGCGCGCACTGCGCAGCACCGGCGTCACCACGGCGTAAGGAGCGATGCGCGCGGCGGCGTCGCGGATCTGGTCGAGGTCGGGCAGTGCACTCATGGCAGTTCGATCTCCACGCCGCAGCGGAAGCGGCGTTCGGTTCCGGGTTCGAGGCGGATGGCATCGGCGCAATCCGCCCGGTTGAAGGCATCGGCCCAGCTTTCCATCGGCTCCAGCGCCACCGAGCGGCGCACGTCGCGCGTGACGGTGTCGGCGGTGAACACCAGCATCACGCCGGACTCCTGCCACACGGCCAGGCCCAGGCCGCTGTCGGGATCGCGCAGGCGGGTGCGGGCGCGGCCGTCCTCGTCCAGGCGCAGCTGCGCGTAAGCGTGGTTGATCTCGTGTGCGCCGATCGGGCGCGGGCGGCGGAAATCCAGCGCGGGCTCTTCCTGCATCGGCACGTGCGCCGCCTTGCCGGGCAGCGGGATGTAGTGGGCGTCGGTGCGCACGATGGTCTCGGCGGGAATCTGCAGTTCCCAGGCATCGGCCGGCGCGTCGCCCAGGCGGAAGTACGGATGCCAGCCGAAGAAGCACGGCGCCGCGCGGTCGCCGACATTGCGCATGCCGGCTTCCAGCGTGAGGCCGTCGGCATCGAGCAGGTAGCTGATGCTGAGGTCGATCGCGAAGGGGTAGCCCGGATGCACGCCGGGGCGGATCGCCGAGGTGCGGAATTCGACATGCGCACCCAATTCGTTCGCGCCGAAACCGGCCAGCTCGAAATCCACGCCGCGCACGAAGCCATGCCGCGCCGCCCGCTGCGCGCCCTCGATGCCCGGCTGCAGGTCGTGGGTTTCGCCGTCGAAGCTGTAGCGCGCATCGTCGATGCGGTTGGCGAACGGCGCCAAGATGGCGAAGCGCGAGCTGGGGCGGCTGTCCAGCTCGGCGGCGTCGCGGTAGCCGTCGGCCAGGTCCAGCGTGGCCGCGCCCAGGGTCTGTTCCAGCCCGATCACGGTGGCGCCGCGCCGCGCGATGCGCACGCGGCGGCCGCGGGAAGGGTCTTCCAGGATCACGATCTCGTGGGGTTCCACGCTGCTGCGTCCGGCGCGGTAGGCATGGCTCGGCATTAGCTTGTCCTGCTGCGAAAATGCCGCATGTTAGCCTGAACCGTCTCCGCAGCCTGCCAATGTCCCCCATGAGCGCACGCGACCAGCTTTCCGCACCCACCATCCGCCTCAGCGATTACCGCGCACCCGCCTGGCGGGTGGAGCGCGTCGAACTGGAGTTCGACTTAGGGATCGACGTCACCGAGGTGTCGTCCCGCTTGCTCCTGCGCCGCGACCCCGCGCAGGACGAACCGCTGCGGCTGGATGGCGAAGGACTGGAACTGCTTTCCATCGCACTGGATGGCCAGCCGCTGGACGCCGGCCGCTACCGCCAGAACGAAGGCGAGCTGGAAGTGGACGGCGCGCGCGACGGCAGCGTGCTGGAGACACGGGTGCGCCTGCAGCCGGCGCGGAACACGGCGCTGGAAGGCCTGTATCTGTCAGGTTCGCGCGAGAGCGGCTTCCTGCTGACGCAGTGCGAGGCGGAAGGGTTTCGCCACATCACGTTCTTTCCCGACCGGCCGGACGTCCTCGCCCGCTACACGGTGACGCTGCGCGCGGACAAGACGCGCTTCCCGGTGCTGCTGGCCGGCGGCAATCCGGACGGCGCGGGCGAGATGCCGGACGGGCGGCATTGGGCGCGCTTCGTCGATCCGCATCCGAAGCCGAGCTATCTGTTCGCCACCGTGGCCGGGCGGCTGGAGAAAATCGAGCACGATTACCGCACGACGGACGGGCGCGACGTCAAATTGGTGATCTGGTCCGAAGCTAATGTGATCGACCGCTGCCATTACGCGATGGACGCGCTGGAGCGCTCCATGCGCTGGGACGAGCAGGCCTACGGGCGCCATTACGACCTGGATGTTTTCCACGTGGTCGCCACCCACGATTTCAATATGGGCGCGATGGAGAACAAGGGCCTCAATATCTTCAACGCGAAATACCTGCTGGCCGATCCGGATTCGACCACCGACGACGAATACCGCGCGGTGGAAGCGGTGGTGGCGCACGAGTATTTCCATAACTGGAGCGGCAACCGCGTCACCTGCCGCGACTGGTTCCAGCTGTCGCTGAAGGAAGGGCTGACGGTGTTCCGCGAGCAGCAGTTCTCGGCGGACATGAATTCGCCGGCGCTGAAACGCATCGAGGACGTGGCGCTGCTGCGCCGCGCGCAGTTCCCGGAAGATGCCGGTCCGCTGGCGCATCCGGTGCGTCCGGCGCAGTACAGCGAGATCAACAACTTCTATACCGCGACGGTGTACGAGAAGGGTTCGGAGCTGGTGCGGATGATCGCGGGGCGGCTGGGCGAGCAAGGTTTCCGGCGCGGCATGGATCTGTATTTCTCGCGCAACGATGGGCGGGCAGCGACGATCGAGGATTTCCTCGGCGCGCTGGGCGAGGCGAACGGCATCGATCTGTCGCCTTATCTGGCCTGGTATGCGCAGGCGGGTACGCCGCGCCTGCGCGCCAGCGGCCGTTACGACGCGATGCGGCGCGAGTACGCGCTCACGCTGGCCCAGCACACGCCGCCTACGCCCGGGCAGGCGGAGAAGCGGGCGTTGCCGATTCCCGTGAAGCTCGCGCTGTTCGCGCGCGATGGGCGGATGCTGCCGCTGCATGTCGACGGACATCCGCAGTCGGGTGCGACCGAGCTGGTGGTGGTGGCCGACAAGGCCGAACAGCAGATCGTGTTCCGCGATGTCGACGCCGCGCCGGTGCCGTCGCTGCTGCGTGGCTTCTCGGCGCCGGTGATCCTGGAAGGCATGGACGCCGCGGCCGACCTCGCCCTGCTGCTGCGCCACGACGCCGACGGCTTCAACCGCTGGCAGGCCGGGCAGCAGCTGGCCACCTGCGCATACGAGGCGCTGCGCGAACATGGCGGCGGCGAGGCGGTGGAGGCGTGGAGCGGTGCACTGGCGGGGCTGTTTGCCGAAGACGGCGTGGATCCCGCCCTGCTGGCCGACCTGATGACGCCACCCGGCGAGGTGGAGCTGGCCGAGCGCGAGCGCGAAGCGGATCCGCAGCGCATCCATGCCATGCGCGAACAACTGCAGCGGCGGCTGGCCGAACGCCTGGGTGCCGAGGCCATCCTGGCGCGCTATCAGGCCTTGTCCGCCCGGACCAGCGAAAAGCTCGACGCCGCCAGCCAGGCGCAGCGCCGGCTGAAGCGGCGCATGCTCGATCTGCTCGCCCTGCTCGATACGCCACGTGCTCAGGCTCTGGCCGAGCAGCAATACGAACGCGCGCCCGGCATGACCGACCGCCTCGCCGCGCTGGCGGTGCTGGTGCGCACCGGCGCGCCGCAGGCTGCGGAGGCGCTGGCGCATTTCCGCCAGCGCTATGCGGACAACCCGCTGGCGCTGGACAAGTGGTTCAGCGTGCAGACCCAGCAACCCGGCGAGCCGGCGCTGGCGACCGTGCAGGCGCTGGAGCGGGACGCCGCGTTCACGCTGAAGAATCCCAACCGGGTCAATTCACTCTATGGCGCCTGGGCGCGCAGCAACCCGTCGGGTTTCCACCGCACCGACGGGGCAGGCTATCGGCTGCTGGCGGAACGGCTGGCCGCGCTGGATGCGCTCAATCCGCAGATCGCCGCCCGGCTGGCCACCGTGTTCAACGGCTGGCGCCGGCTGGAGCCGGTGCGCCGCGCACGCGCCAGGGAAGCGATTGCCGCTTTGGCGGAACGGGAAGGCCTGTCGCGCAATCTCGGCGAGATCGTGCAGAGCATGCTGCACGAGTAGGCGAAGCGAGCGGGTGGCCCGGCGCGCCGGGCCGCTTCAGACGACGAGGTGATCGAGCTCGCTGCGCAGGCGGTGCATGCGCGATTCCAGCCGGGGACGCAGCGAGCGGCGCTCGTCGTCGGCGCGCTGATCCAGATGCTCCATCGCCATTTCCACGCGACCCATTTCGATCAGCAGATCGTGGTGCGGAAAGAACGCCTTGAAGTCGATGCTCATGTCCATGGCCTTGCCCCCTTGAAACGCTACGGCGGGGAAGGCGAAGCAACCGGCGTGCCATTGTTTGTGATGTGCATCACGTGCCACCTGGATACTCATCACGGAATTCCCGGGCACGGATCACGAAATGACGCAGGACGTCAGCTGCTGCCGCGCTCCGGCACAAACCTCCGTTTTAGTCACCCCATGTTCACGCTGCAGGGGCAATTATCGCTTTCACGACGAGGCGGCAGCGCCGCCTGCGCCCACCGCATTCACGGTTTCTGGCGCCCGGCAACACGGTCATCCTGGATTCCCCCTGTTCCTGAGACCGCCGGGCGCCAGATCTTATTCTGGCCGGACCCAAGCTTCTCCCAGCCTCCGGCAAGCAGAAAAAACGACGGCGCCCAATGGGCGCCGTCTTGCTTCCTCTCCCCGGCACGCGACCGAACCCCTGTCCGTTCGGTCTCTGCGCGCGTCTCCGCGCAGCGTCTGCCCAGTGAAAGTGCACAGGGACAAAAGCAGGATCCGTGCCAGGAAAATGGCTCGACGTGCTAAGGCACTGATCGAGTTACCATATCGCTTTCTCCGCTCCACTCAGGCGCCCGCAGGCGGTCTTCACCATGCTTCACCCGATTCCCTACGACGTCATCGTGGTCGGCGGCGGCCACGCCGGCACCGAGGCCGCGCTCGCCGCGGCCCGCACCGGCGCGCGCACGCTGCTGCTCAGCCACAACATCGAGACCATCGGCCAGATGAGCTGCAACCCGGCCATCGGCGGCATCGGCAAGGGGCATCTGGTCAAGGAAATCGACGCCCTGGGCGGCGCCATGGCGCGCGCGGCCGACCGTGCCGGCATCCAGTGGCGCACGCTCAACGCCTCCAAGGGTCCGGCCGTGCGCGCCACGCGCTGCCAGGCGGACCGTGCGCTGTACAAGTCGGCGATCCGCCGCATCGTGGAAACCCAGCCCAACCTCGAACTGTTCCAGCAGGCCGTGGACGACCTGCTGCTGGAAGGCGGCCGCGTGGTCGGCGTGATGACCCAGATGGGCCTGAGCTTCCGCGCCCGGGCGGTGGTGCTCACCGCCGGCACCTTCCTGGCCGGCAAGATCCATATCGGCCAGGCGCAGTACGCCGGCGGCCGCGCCGGCGACCCGCCGGCCACCACCCTGGCGCAGCGCCTGCGCGAGCTGCCGGTGGCGGCCGACCGCCTGAAGACCGGCACACCGCCGCGCATCGACCTGCGCAGCATCGACTTCACCGGCCTGGAAGAGCAGCCCGGCGACGATCCCGCCCCGGTGTTCTCCTACCTCGGTTCGCGCGGCGAGCACCCGCGCCAGGTCAGCTGCTGGATCACCCACACCAGCGAGCGCACCCACGAAGTGATCCGCGGCGCGCTCGACCGCTCGCCGCTGTACACCGGCCAGATCGAAGGCGTGGGCCCGCGCTACTGCCCCTCGATCGAGGACAAGGTGGTGCGCTTCGCCGAGAAGTCCTCGCACCAGATCTTCATCGAGCCGGAAGGGCTGGATACCTTCGAGATCTACCCGAACGGCATTTCCACCTCCCTGCCCTACGACGTGCAGCTGGACCTGGTGCATTCGATTAAGGGTTTCGAGCGCGCGCACATCACGCGCCCCGGCTATGCCATCGAATACGACTACTTCGACCCGCGCGGCCTGCAGCCCTGGCTGGAAACCAAGGGCATTCCCGGGCTGTACTTCGCCGGGCAGATCAACGGCACCACCGGCTACGAGGAAGCCGGCGCGCAGGGCCTGATCGCCGGCCTCAACGCCGCGCTGGCCACGCAGGGCAAGGCGCCGTGGTATCCGCGCCGCGACGAGGCCTACATCGGCGTGCTGATCGACGACCTCACCAGCAACGGCACCATCGAGCCCTACCGCATGTTCACCTCGCGCGCCGAGTACCGGCTGCATCTGCGCGAGGACAACGCCGACCTGCGCCTCACCGAAACCGGCCATGCGCTGGGCGTGGTGCCGCAGCAGCGCTTCGATGCGCTGCGCGCCAAGCGCGAAGCGGTGGAACGGGAAACGCAGCGCCTGGGCACGCTGTGGGCGGCGCCGAACAACGCGCTGGGCGCGGCGATCGAGCGCCAGCTCGGCATCGCGGTCAGCCGCGAGAGCAACGCGCTGGACCTGCTGCGCCGCCCGGAACTGGACTACGCCCGCCTGGCCACCGTGCCGGAACTGGGCCCCGCCGTGAGCGACGCCGACGTCGCCGCCCAGGTGGAAGTGCAGGCCAAGTACGCCGGCTACCTGGAGCGCCAGCGCGAGGAAATCGAACGCCAGCGCCGCCACGAGCAGACGGCCATTCCCGACGGCTTCGACTACGACAAGGTGCGCGGCCTGTCCGCCGAGGTGCTGCTCAAGCTCAAGCGCGCGCTGCCGCAGACCATCGGCCAGGCCTCGCGCATCAGCGGCGTCACCCCCGCGGCGATCTCGCTGCTGCTGGTGCATCTGAAGCGCCGCGCGGCCTGAGAGGCCCGCGGCGCCGCCGCGCACGGACATGGAACCGCTGCGCGGGCGTGGCATGATGCGGCTTCCACCGATGGGAGCACGAACGATGGAAGTCTGGATCGGCCGGGATGGCGAGCGGCATGGCCCCTATAGCGAAAGCGACGTGCGCGAGTGGTTGCGCACCGGCAAAGTGAGCCCGGACGACCTGGGCTGGTACCAGGGCATGGCGGATTGGAAACCGCTGTCCGCGCTGTTTCCCGAAGAGCCGCCCGCGCTCGACCGCGTGTATTCCCCGCCCAAGGCCCCGCTGCAGACCGCACCCGGCGCCGAGCGCTCGCTGGAAGACCACGCCGGCTTCTGGAAGCGCGTGGTGGCCTACATCCTCGACTACATCGTGCTGGTCATCCCCAATCTGCTGATCAGCAAGATGCTCGGCGCCGATGCCGCGCAGAGCGCGCTGATGCAGAGCGCGCAGAGCGCCAGCGGCGATCCTTCCGCGCTGATGTCCGCCTACAGCGCGTTCTACGGCGCCATGCTGCCGGCGATGCTGGTGCAGATCGTGATCGCCTGGCTGTATTTCGCGCTGTGCGAGAGCTCGTCCTGGCAGGCCACGCTGGGCAAGCTGGCGATGGGCATCCGCGTGGTGGATCTCAAAGGCAACCGCATCAGCTTCCTGCGCGCCACCGGCCGCTATTTCGCCAAGATGCTCAGCGGCATGATCCTGTGCATCGGCTATCTGATGGTGGCCTTCACCGAGCGCAAGCAGGGCCTGCACGACATGATCGCCGGCACCCTGGTGCTGAACGGCCGCGCCAACGAACTGGCGAATGCCGCATCCGCGCCGCCGAACGAGACGAACAAGGGTTCGTTCAACGCCTGACCCCTGAGCTCGCGCACCGAGCCCGCGCAGGGAACCCTGGCGTTCCCTGCGTTTTTCGGCCTTTCCCACGCTTGTTATCATTCCACGCCCGACCGGCGCGGCATGCCGCGCCCCTTTGTGTCTTCCAAGGAATCGTCAGTACCCCATGCTCAGCATCGAACATCGCATTGCCCAGGACATCGCCGCCAAACCGGACCAGGTCATCGCGGCCGTCGACCTGCTGGACGGCGGCGCCACCGTGCCGTTCATCGCGCGCTACCGCAAGGAAGCCACCGGCGGCCTCGACGACACCCAGCTGCGCCTGCTCGAAGAACGCCTGCGCTACCTGCGCGAGCTGGAAGACCGCCGCGGCGCGATCCTGGCCAGCGTCGAGGAACAGGGCAAGCTCACCGATGCGCTCAAGCGCGACATCCTCGACGCCGACACCAAGGCGCGCCTGGAAGACCTCTACCTGCCGTACAAGCCCAAGCGCCGCACCAAGGCGCAGATCGCGCGCGAAGCCGGCCTGGAGCCGCTGGCGCTGGGCCTGCGCAACGATCCCACGCAGGCGCCCGAGGCCTTCGCCGCGCAGTTCGTCGACGCCGAGAAGGGCGTGGCCGACGTGCGCGCCGCGCTCGACGGCGCGCGCGCGATCCTGATGGAAAGCATCGCCGAAGACGCCCACCTGGTCGGCGAGCTGCGCGACTGGCTGTGGGACAAGGGCCAGATCCGCGCCAAGGTGGTGGAAGGCAAGGAGAACGAAGGCGCGAAGTTCCGCGACTACTTCGACCACATGGAAGCGATCGGCAAGATCCCCTCGCACCGCCTGCTGGCGCTGATGCGCGCGCGCAACGAGGGCGTGATCGAACTGGAACTGGCGCCCACCGCCGACGCCGAGCAGGGCCACCTGGAAGGCGAAGGCCGCGTGGCCGCGCATGCCGGCATTCATGACCGCGGCCGCCCCGCCGACGCCTGGCTGCGCGAAACCGTGCGCCTGACCTGGCGCGTGAAGCTGCACCTGCACCTCACGCTGGACCTGTTCGGCCGCGTGCGCGAAAGCGCCGAGGACGAAGCGATCCGCGTGTTCGGCGACAACCTCAAGGACCTGATGCTGGCCGCGCCGGCCGGCGCCAGGACGGTGATGGGCCTGGACCCGGGCATCCGCACCGGCGTGAAGGTCGCGGTGGTGGACGCCACCGGCAAGGTGCTGGCCACCGACACCGTGTATCCGCACGAGCCGCGCAACCAGTGGGACCAGTCCATCGCGCGCCTGGCCGTGCTGTGCAAGCAGCATGGCGTGAACCTGATCGCGATCGGCAACGGCACCGCCTCGCGCGAGACCGACAAGCTGGCCGGCGAGCTGATCAAGAAGCACGCGGACCTGAAGCTGTCGAAGATCGTGGTGAGCGAAGCCGGCGCCTCGGTGTATTCGGCCTCGGAAGTGGCGGCCAAGGAATTCCCCGACATGGACGTGAGCCTGCGCGGCGCCGTGTCCATCGCGCGCCGCCTGCAGGACCCGCTGGCCGAGCTGGTGAAGATCGAGCCCAAGGCCATCGGCGTGGGCCAGTACCAGCACGACGTGAACCAGGTGAAGCTGGCGCGCGCACTGGACGCCAGGGTCGAGGACTGCGTGAATGCGGTGGGCGTGGACGTGAATACCGCTTCGGCCGCGCTGCTCACCCGCGTGGCGGGCTTAAGCGCCAGCGTGGCCGAGAACGTGGTCAAGCACCGCGACGCCAACGGCCCGTTCCCCAACCGCATGGCCCTGCTGAAAGTGCCGCGCCTGGGCGAGAAGGCGTTCGAGCAGTGCGCGGGCTTCCTGCGCATTCCCAGCGGCGACAATCCGCTGGATGCGAGCTCGGTGCATCCGGAAGCTTATCCGGTGGTGGAGCGCATCATTGCCCAGTGCGGGCGCGAGGTGAAAAGCATCATCGGCGACAGCGGCTTCCTGCGCGGCCTCAAGCCCGAGCAATACACCGACGAGCGCTTCGGCGTGCCGACCGTGCGCGACATCCTGAAAGAACTGGAGAAGCCCGGCCGCGACCCGCGCCCGGAGTTCGTCGCGCCGAGCTTCGCCGAGGGCGTGGAAGACCTGAAGGACCTGCGCCCCGGCATGATCCTGGAAGGCCGCGTCACCAACGTGGCCGCGTTCGGCGCCTTCGTCGACATCGGCGTGCACCAGGACGGCCTTGTGCACGTGTCGGCGCTGTCGCACACCTTCGTCAAGGATCCGCGCGATGCGGTGAAGGCCGGCGACATCGTCAAGGTCAAGGTGATGGAAGTGGACCTGCCGCGCCAGCGCATCGGCCTGTCCATGCGCCTGGACGACGAGCCGGGCCAGGCCCGCGGCGGCCGCCCGGCCGGCGGCGGCAACAGCGACAACCGCGGCGGTCCGCGCGACGGCCGCGGACCGCGCCCGGGCGGCGGCGCGCCCAAGCCGGCGGCGGCGCCGGCCAACAGTGCGTTCGCGGATGCGCTGTCGCGCGCCATGAAGCGCTGAGCCCGGCCCTGTCCGACCATGCTGCGCTGCGATGCAGCGCAGCATGCGCTGACGTATGGGCATGCATTACCGTAACGCGCGAATAACAAAAGCCATCCCGGCTCAAGGAGCGTTACCGACATGCCCCGCATCCGCCATCTCGCCGGCGCCATCGCCGCCGGCCTGCTGTTCAGCACTGCCGCCGCCGCCACCGACTTCAGCAAGGTCGTGGTCATCGGCGACAGCCTCAGCGACGCCGGCAACATCGCCAAGCTGTCGGGTTCGCCGACCCCGCTGCGTTTCACCACCAACCCCGGCACCACCACGGCGGAGAACGTCGCCGCGGCACTGAGCCTGCCGGTGACGGCGTCCCTCTCCGGCGGCACCGACTACGCCTTCGGCGGCGCCGGCCTGCAGCACAACTCGCCGGGCACCCCGGCCGGCGTGCCGATGCTGCCGCAGCAGTTCCAGATGTACCTGGCGGCCAACGGCGGCCACGCCGACGGCAAGGCGCTGTACCAGGTCTGGGGCGGCGCCAACGACATCTTCTACCTGACCGCCAGCTCGACCAATCCGAACGTGCTGGCCGCGGGCGCCGTGTCCGCCGCGCAGACCGAAGTGGGCCTGATCGGCCAGATGCAGGCTGCCGGCGCCAAGTACGTGGTGGTCTACAACCTGCCCGACATCGGCAAGACCCCGTCCGGCCTCGCCGGCGGCGCGGCCGCCTCGGCCGGCGCCACCCAGCTGTCGCTCGCCTTCAACGGCGTGCTCAATGCGGGCATCACCCAGCTGAGCAACAACGGCCTGAACGTGATCCCGGTGAACACCTTCCAGCTGCTCAACGAGGTGATCGCCAACCCGTCGGCCTACGGCTTCACCAACGTCACCACGCCGGCCTGCAACGGCAGCTCGGTGCAGTGCGGCCCGGCCGGTTCCGGCCTGCCCTTCAGCTACGCCGCGGGCACCAACAACACCTATCTGTTCGCCGACGGCGTGCACCCGACCACCGCCGCCCACGCCATGCTGGGCCAGTACGTGGTGTCGCTGATCCAGGCGCCGGGCCAGATCTCCATGCTGGGCGAAGCCCCGCTGGCCGCTGCCGCCGCGCAGACCCGCGCCATCCGCAACGAGATGCTGGCCGACGCCGTGGGCAGCGACACGCGCTTCTTCGCCAACGTCGACTACGCCCACCAGCGCTTCGACGAGCAGAGCAGCTCGCCCAAGACCACCAGCAACAACGTCAACCTGACCGTCGGCGCCGACGTGCGCGCCAGCGAGCACATCTCGATGGGCGTGGCGCTGGGCATCGGCCAGCACAATGCCGATTTCGCCGGCGGCGGCGGCTACAAGCTGCAGGACATCAGCGGCCTGGGCTACCTCACGTACCACAACGGCGGCGGCTACATCGGCGGCTACCTGAACTACGCGCAGTCGAACTTCACCGACATCGAGCGCCGCATCCAGCTCGGCGCCATGTCGCGCAGCGAGAGCGGCAAGGCCGACGGCAATCGCCTCGGCGGCGGCGCCACCGGCGGCTGGTGGTTCAACTTCGACTCGATCCGCACCGGTCCGTTCGCCACGGTGGAATGGCAGACCGTGAAGGTCAACGGCTACACCGAAAGCGGCAACGACAGCACCACCATGTGGTTCGGCCGCCAGCAGCGCGACGCGCTGATCTCCACCCTGGGCTGGCGCCTGCAGGGCCATTGGCAGGCCGGCGGCATGATGCTGGCGCCGTACGCCGAGCTGGCCTGGAACCACGACAGCAAGGCCGACCCGCGCAGCGTCACCGCCGGCGTGGTCAGCATGCCCGGCCAGTTCGCCCTTACCGGCTTCCTGCCGGACAAGACCTGGGGCACCGCCGACGTGGGCGTGTCCGCCCAGTTCAGCGAGAACGTCACCGGCTGGGTGGGCTACAGCGGCCGCTTCGGCGACGACAGCCAGAAGTACAACAGCGTCAACCTGGGCGTGAAAGTCGGCTTCTGAGCCGGCTTTCCAGCCACGCCAAATAAAAAAGCCGTCCGCGCGAGCGGACGGCTTTTTTCATGCCCTGAAGGCGGCAGCGGCGCTTACTTGTTCTTGCCGTTGGTGGCCAGGCTCAGGATGCTGGTGGCCTGCTTCTGCAGGCTGGCGGCTTCATCGTCGGCCAGCGCGTCGGTCTTGCTGCCGGCCTGTTCCTGCTTCAGCACCAGGGCGCCGTCGGCATTCCAGCCGGCGCGCTCGGTGGAGCTGGGCTTGCCGTCCTTGCTCGGCTTCTTCTGCTGCACCACGACCCACGGCTTGCCGTCCTTGTAGGCGTAGTCGGTGGTGGTGAAGCCCTTGTCGCCGTAGTCCACCTGCTCGCGGATGAACTTCACTTCGCCGGCTTCGCGGAACACCTGCCAGCCGCGCGAGACCTTGTCTTCCAGCTTGGTGCCGCTGGTGATCTTCATGCCGCCGATCTGCTTCTGCACCGCATTGAACGCGGCCAGTTCCTTCTCGCCCGGGGTCTGCTCGCCCACCAGCTGGATCGACACCTGGTTGCCGGCGCCCTTGGTCAGTACCGGCGTCTGCAGCGGCGCGGTGTAGCGGCGGTCGCCGTCGGTCAGCACGGCCTGCACGATGTACATGCTGTTCGGGTTGACGTCGGCCGGATTGAATTCCAGCTCGAACGACTGCGGCAGGTTCGCCACCGGATCGATCGTCTTGCTGGCCAGCGGGGTGCCGTCCTGGGCCGGATCGAGCAGCTTGATCTCAAGCTTGGCCTGCGGGGACACCTGGCTGGCGGCATCGCGCAGCGCCACGGTGCCGCTGACCGCATTGGCCTTGGTCGGCTGCTGGCCGGGCGCCGAAGCCGCCGGCGCGGACTCGCCGCCAGCCGACGCCGCGGGCTGCGACGAATCAGAAGAATTGCAGCCGGCGAGAGCGAGCGCTGCTACCGACACCAGTGACCAGACGATCCTGCGCATTGGGGAACCTCAATCAATCGATACAAACACGGTCACGAAAGCTCTGGCGCTCAGGGGCGCGAGTCATTTTCGCGGGGGAAGTTCGGAGAATACCCCAAAATTTATGAATCGGACAAAGTCAAGATTACTTTATGCATTCCATACGTCATCGCATGGAAATAGTCGACTCGACAATGGTAATAGCCATCGAATCAGTCATTTAGATAAAAATCTTACAAAAAAGAGGCCGCATGTCGCGTGCGGCCCAGGGAGATCCCCGCCCGTGAGGGCGGGGCATTTATTGGAAGAATCCCTACGGCTAAGTCAGAGCGAGAAGTCGTACTGAGCTGCCACACGCACATAGCGCGGCGTCTGGTAGCTGGTCGGCGTCCCGAAGGTGCTCTGGTAGTAATCCGTCGCATTGGTCTCGCCCGCCTCGTCGATGGTCAGCGGGGTGTGGCGGTTGAACACGTTGGTGATGTCCATGCTCAGCTGCAGGCCCTTGGCCCATGCCGGCTTGTAGTTCACGCCCAGATCCAGGTTCCACAGGGTCTTGGTGCGACCCAGGCTGCCGCGCGCCACCGGCTGGCCCTGGCAATAGAAGTAGGAGGCGTTGCTGCCGTAGCCGGCATACGCATCCCAATCCTCATTCACGCCAAAGCAGTTCTTCGGACGTCCGGTCTGCACCAGCAGATTGGCGCCCACCATCCATTCCGGGGTGACCTGCCAGGAGCCGTACACCTTGATCGTGTGCTTGCGATCATTCGGCAGGTTGCCGTTGCTGTAGTACATCAGCTCGGGATAGTCGAAGTCCTGCGTGGTGCCCGTATCGGCCTGGCCGATGTCGGACTTCACCAGGCCTTCGGTGTTGCCGTAGCTCTTGGCCCACACGTACGAGGCCTTGACGTACCACTTGTCGTTCCAGCTCTTCTCGGCCGACAGCTCCACCGAGGAGAACGAACGCTTGGCCTTCGGCTGGCCCAGGTCATGCGAGGACAACTTTACGTGGCGCGAGATGCCGGCGTCGGCGTCGTCCTGGGTGAGCGGGATGTTGAGATCCACGCCGCGGCCCGGGTTGAAGATGTAGCAGCCCGGCACGCCGCTGGGCGTGCTTTCCGGTACGCCGCCCGGATTGGCGTCGCTCTGCGGCGGCAGGCCCAGCACGTTCACCGCGTAGTTGTAGAACGGGCGCCAGTCGCAGGCGTCGTCGATGGCGTTGCGCAGCTTGCGGTGCATCAGGCGGATGCCGACGGTCCAGTCGTTGTCCAGCTGCTTCTGCGCGCCGAGGATGAACTCGTCCTGCTTGTACGGCTTGAGATCCTTGTCGGCCACCCACGAAGCCTGCGGCGTCCTGCCGTTGGCGCCGTTGGCGTAATAGGTCTCCGCATAGGCGACGCGATCGTGGTTCGGATCGGCATCCGGAATGTTCTGCAGGCCGATCGGCGCGCCGGTGATCGGATTGACGCCGGTGTAGTACTGGTCGTGGATGCTGTAGATCGACGCGCTGGCCGCACGCAGCGCCACGTTCGCCGCGATCGGCAGCGAGTAGGTGCCGGCCGTGCCGTAGATCTTCAGCGACGAATCGCCCATCACGTCCCAGGAAAAGCCCAGGCGCGGCTGCCAGATATTGCTTTGCTTGACGTAGCTTTCGCCGGCGCCGTTCTTGTTGTTGAAGCCGTCGTTGCGCACGCCGACGTAAGCGAGGAAGCGGTCGGTGATCGCCCAGTTGTCTTCGATGTAGAAGGCCTTCTGCTCGATGTCGACCTTGCCGCCGGTCTGGAAGGCGATCGAGCGCACGTAGCTGGTTTCCGGCGAACCGGAGTTGTCCACGCCGCGCGCCGTCGGACGGGTGTAGTAATTGAAGTACACGCCGCCTTCGTACAGCGACTGGCCGGTGTCGGACGTCCACTTGTCCTTGGTGTAGCCGGCGTGCAGGTCGTGGCTGTCGAGCTTCCATTCCAGGTCGATGCGGCCGGACTTCTTGTCGTCCTTGCCGCCGACCTTGTCGAAGGTGCTGGCGAAGTTGCAGGACGCGTACGGGTTGAGCGTCTTCAGCGTCGCCACGGGATAGCGGCGGTCGGCCACGGTCACGCAGCCCGGCTGGTTGAAGTCGCCGACCACGCCGTTGTACGACTCGTACAGGCCGTCCTTGCTCACCGCATAGGTGGTGCGCGCCGAACGCAGCTGGCCGTACATCGCGGTCAAGGTCAGCGTGTCGGTCAGATAGCTGGTGTAGTTGAGGATGTCGGTGCGGCCGCCGGTCTTCCAGTACTGCGTGCCCTGGTAAGAGCCGCGCAGCGGACGCTTGCT
The DNA here is from genome assembly GCF_049532885.1 of Dyella marensis. Lineage (NCBI taxonomy): Bacteria > Pseudomonadati > Pseudomonadota > Gammaproteobacteria > Lysobacterales > Rhodanobacteraceae > Dyella > Dyella marensis. The sequence goes on along the minus strand of NZ_CP064029.1, from coordinate 14,452 downwards.
GGCGTCCATGCCGCCCTTGTAGACGCGCTCGCTCTGGTGTTCGACGTCGCTGAAGCCGGTGTATTCCAGCACGTTGTTGTCGTTGATGTTCCAGTCGAGCTTGACCAGCCAGTACGGGTCTTTCCAGTGGTCGTCCAGCATGCCGCGCGAGCCGAGATCATTGCCGGGGCTGGAGTAGGTGCCGCCGTAGGTGGTGCGGTCGGTGTCGGTCTGGCTGTACAAGGCGTAGAAGAACAGCTTGTCCTTGATCAGCGGACCGCCCAGCCACACGCTCGCGATGCGCTCACTCTGCTCGTTCTTCTCGCGCACCGTCGCGAGGCGGCCGTTGTTGTAGTACAGGTTCGGATTGTTCGCGCGCAGGCTTTCCGGCGACCAGTCCACGCGTGCGCCGCCGGTCCACTCATTGCTGCCGCGCTTGGTGATCACGGACATCACGCCGCCGGTCGAATAGCCGTAGCGCGCGCCATAGCCGCCGCTCTTCACTTCCATCTGGCCGATGCCCTGGAACGGCACCTGCGAGTAGTTCAGGCCATTGAACTGGTTGGTGACGTTGAAGCCGTTGACGTAGTAGCTGTTCTCGGCCACCGACGAACCGTTGAAGCTGGCCAGGTTGCCGAACTGGGCATCGCCCTTGGTCACGCCGGGAGCCAGCAGGGCCACCGCGGTCTGGTTCTGCGCGATCGGCAGATTGCGCAGCTGCGCGGCGGTGAAGACGGTGGCGGTTTCCACCTGGGCCACGTCGATGGAAGGCATCGCGTTGGCCGACACCTGCACCACGCCCAGTTCCTTCGCGCTCTTGCTCGCGCCGGGGCTGAGGTTGAGGTTCTGGCCGGCCACGACGGTGACTTCATGCGTCGACGGCGTGCCGTTTTCGTTGACGGTCAGCCGGTAGGTGCCCGGCGGCAGCGAACCGATGTTGAAGCGGCCATCGGCGCCCACCGTGACCTGGCGGCTGAAACCGTTGCCGGTGTTCTCCGCCTGCACGGTCGTGCCGGCGGCAGCGTTTCCGTAGATCGAACCCACCGTGCTCTGGGCGAATGCGACGCCACCGGTGAGAGTCAGGCTCAAAGCGAGTGCCAAGCGGGCACGGCGCAATTGCCGTGCGGCAATGACGGTATGCGAAACCATTTCGTTGTTCTCCCCTTGAATCACCCGGGCAATATTCCCGGGAAAAGTGAATTGCGATTTCTTCGCTCGCGCGTATTCCCAAATGGGAGTTCGTGCGTTTCCCCGCTCAGAAATCGACTTTCTTACGACAGCTTCACGTAAGAAATATCGACGCTAGATGAAGATCAGATAAACGTCAACCCTTTCGTAACAACTTGCCGTGTTATAGCCCGGCTAATACGTAAGCGGCCCGAAAGGCTGGCTTGCAAAAGTCAACTGCCAGACTACCCAGGAGATCCCCATGGCTACGCAAATAACTACGACGCCGCCGATCGGGGGCACCTTCGCCGATCGAGTCAAAGTGCTGATCCAGCGGGTCGGCAGCGTGACCGAGATCGCGCGAATGTGCGGTTTCTCCGAGGGCGTCGTGCGCAGCTGGCGCGACGGCAATACCGATCCTTCCCGTGCTCGTTGCGTGACGCTGGCCAAGACCATGGGTATTTCCCTGGTGTGGCTGGTGGCCGGCGAAGGTTCGATGATCCAGTCCGAAGCGATCACCTCCGGCGAAGAACTGGGCACCGAGACTTCGCTCACCAACCGCCAGCGCACCAAGCTGCGCACGGCCGCCGATACGCTGCATGCGAGCGGCGTGGCGATGGATCCGCACCGCCTGAACACGGCGCTGCGCATCCTGCAGTCCGAACTGGATCTGGCTGAGAGCAACCTGTCGCTGGCGGACAATGCGGACCTGCTGGCCGACCTGTACGAGATTCTCGGCCCGGGCGGCAACGACGTGGATGCGGCGGCGATGGTGGCGTTCAATCATCGCCTGGGCGACCGCCTCAAGCGCGATCGCCACCTGGCCTGAGCCAGGCGAATAAAAAAACGGCAGCCGCATGGCTGCCGTTTTTCGTTGTGCCGGCGAAAGTTCAGAGCCGCGCGATATCCGCGATGGCCGTGAACTGCGCCTGCAGCTGGCCGAGCAAGGCCAGGCGGTTCGCGCGCACCGCGGGATTTTCCGCGTTCACCAGCACGCCGTCGAAGAACGCATCCACCGGCGCCTGCAGCTGCGCCAGGCGGGTGAGCACGGCGGTGTAGTCGCCCGCCTGCAGGGCACCGGCCGTTTCCGACCTCGCCGCTGCCAGCGCCGACGCCAGCGCGCGCTCCGCATCCGCTTCGAAATGCGCGGGGTCGACCGCGCCCTGCACCGCTGGCGCACCAGCTTCTTCGGCCTGCTTGCGCAGGATGTTCGCCACGCGCTTGTTGGCGGCGGCGAGGCTGAGCGCCTCCGGGCGGCGGCCGAATTCCGCCACCGCGCGCAGGCGGCGGTCGAAGTCGGCCAGCGAGGCCGGCGCCACCGCCAGCACGGCTTCGAACTGCTCGCCATTGAAACCTTGCTCGGCGTAGTAGCCGCGCAGGCGCTCGATGACGAAGTCGTACAGCTCGTCGACCAGCGCGGCGCGGCGCTTGCCGGCGTCCAGCGCCGGCACCTTGCCGTCCTTGCCGGGCTTCACGCCGGCGGCGAGCGCGGCTTCGGGGATCAGCTCCAGCGCCTCGGTGAAGCTGGCCTTGAGGTCCAGTTCCAGGCCGCCTTCCACCAGGGTGCGCGCCAGGCCGAGCGCGGCGCGGCGCAGGGCGAACGGGTCCTTGTTGCCGCTGGGCTTGAGGCCGACGGCGAAGATGCCGGCGAGGGTGTCCAGGCGCTCAGCCACGGCCAGCACCTGGCCGACCTTGCCCGCGGCGATGGCGTCGCCGGCGAAGCGCGGCTGGTAGTAGCTGTCCAGCGCGGCGGCCACTTCGGCGGTTTCGCCGTGATGACTGGCGTAGTAGCGGCCCATCACGCCCTGCAGCTCGGGGAATTCGCCGACCATGCGCGTGAGCAGATCGCACTTGCTGAGCGCGGCGGCGCGGGTGGCCTGGCCGGCGTCGACCTCGACGCGATTGGCCACGATGCGCGCCAGTTCCGCCACGCGCACGCTCTTGTCCCACAGGCTGCCCAGCGACTGCTGGTAGGTGACGTTCTTGAGCTCGTCCTGGTAGCCGGCCAGCGGCGTCTTCAGGTCCTCGTCCCAGAAGAACTTGGCGTCGGCGAAGCGCGGGCGGATCACGCGCTCGTAGCCTTTGCGGATCTCGGCCGGATCCTTGCTCTCGATATTGGCGATGCCGATGAAATGCTCGGTGAGCTTGCCGCCGGCGTCGAACACCGGCACGAACTTCTGGTTGGTCTCCATGGTGGTGACCAAGGCTTCCGGCGGCACGGCCAGGAACTCGCGCTCGAAGGTGCAGGCGATGGCGGACGGCCATTCGGTGAGGTTGGCGATCTCGTCGAGCAGGGCGTCGTCCAGGCGCGGCAGGCCGCCGGTCTGCGCGGCGGCCCTGGCCACCTCGGCGCGGATGCGCTGGCGGCGCTCGGCCGGGTCGGCCAGCACGTGGGAGGCGCGCATCGAATCCAGCCAGATGTCGGCGTCGGCCACGTGTACCGGATGCGGATGCAGGAAGCGATGGCCGCGCGACTTGCGGCCGCTCTTCAGGCCCAGCGCCTCGCCTTCGACGATGTCGGCGCCGTGCAGCATCACCAGCCAGTGGGCCGGGCGCACGAAGCTGTAGTCGTGATTGCCCCAGCGCATCGGCTTGGGGATGGGCAGGCTCTTGAGCGTTTCGTCGAGGATGTCCGGCAGCAGTGCGGCCAGCGGCTGGCCGGGCTTCACGGCGCGGAACACGAACCAGGCGCCCTTGTCGGTTTCGAGTTTTTCCAGCTGCTCGACGGTGACGCCGCAGGACTGCGCGAAACCTTGCAGCGCCTTGCTCGGGTTGCCTTCGGCATCGAGCGAGGCATTCACCGCTGGGCCGCGGCGCTCGATCGTCTGCTCCGGCTGCTGCGCGGCGACCTGCGGGATATGGACGGCCAAACGGCGCGGCGAAGCGAAGCCGCGCGCCAGATCCAGCGCGGCTTCGACGCCGCGCCTGGCCAGGCCGTCGCAGATGCCGCGCTGGAACGCGGCGGCGAGTTCGTCCAGCGCCTTGGGCGGCAGTTCTTCCGTGCCCAGTTCGATCAGCAGTGACTTGGCGGCGCTCATGCGGCCTGCTCCTTGGACGGCTTGGATTGCTTCTTCAGGCCCGGAAAACCGAGCTTTTCGCGCTGCGCGACGTAGGCCTCGGCCACCGCGCGGGCCAGCGTGCGCACGCGCAGGATGTAGCGCTGGCGCTCGGTGACGCTGATGGCGCGGCGCGCATCGAGCAGGTTGAAGGTGTGGCTGGCCTTCATCACCTGCTCGTAGGCCGGCAGCGGCAGGCCGGCGGCGATCAGCTTGTTGGCTTCGCCCTCGCATACGTCGAACCAGCGCAGCAGCTCCGGCACGTTGGCGTGCTCGAAGTTGTAGGTGCTCTGCTCGACTTCGTTCTGCAGGAACACGTCGCCGTAGGTGACGGTGCCGTGCGGGCTTTCCGTCCACACCAGGTCGTAGACGTTGTCCACGTTCTGCAGGTACATGGCCAGGCGCTCGAGGCCGTAGGTGATCTCGCCGGTGACCGGCTTGCACTCCAGGCCGCCGGCCTGCTGGAAGTAGGTGAACTGGGTGACTTCCATGCCGTTCAACCACACTTCCCAGCCCAGGCCCCAGGCGCCCAGGGTGGGCGATTCCCAGTTGTCCTCGACGAAGCGCAGGTCGTGCACCAGCGGGTCCAGGCCCAGCTCCTTGAGCGAGCCGATGTACAGCTCGAGGATATTGTCCGGATTGGGCTTCATCACCACCTGGTACTGGTAGTAATGCTGCAGGCGGTTGGGGTTCTGGCCGTAGCGGCCGTCGGTGGGACGGCGCGAGGGCTGCACGTAGGCCGCGGCCCAGGGCTCCGGACCCAGCGAGCGCAGGAAAGTGGCGGGATGGAAGGTGCCGGCGCCGACCTCGGTATCGAGCGGCTGCAGCAACACGCAACCCTGCGCCGCCCAGTAGCGGTTGAGGGTCTGAATCACATCCTGGAAGGTACGTGCGGACATGGCTTTCCGTGACCTGGAATAAAGCGGGTTAGTATAGCCGCGCGCTATGCTCATGGCCTGATCGCGCGCAGAAAACCGAGGGGAATCCGACGCATGGCCGCCTCACCGCAAATCGCTTCGCTGCTGGGTCGACGCGGCAAGCTCACGCTCGACGACGTGCTGGCCGCCCTGGTGGTGGACGGTTTCGTCCAGGCCGAGGACGCCAAGAACGTCCGCATGGGCAACCGCAGCGGCCGCTCCTCGGTGGAGCTGCACCCGCTGGTGCTGATCGCCAACGCCAAGCTGCCGAACCTGCGCGACCCCGGCCGCCCGCTGAGCCTGGAGGCGCTGACCGAATGGCTGGCGAACCATGCGGGCCTGCCGTATCTGAAGATCGACCCGATGAAGATCAACGTGGCGGCGGTGACCCAGGTGGTCAGCAACGCCTACGCCACGCGCCACCGCATCCTGCCGGTGGCGGCCTCACCCGGCGAGGTGACGTTCGCCACCTGCGAACCGTTCGATGCCGGCTGGGCGACCGATCTTTCCCACATGATCCGCCGCGACGTGAAGCGGGTGGTGTCCAATCCGCTGGACATCAATCGCTACCTGCTCGAGTTCTACGGCGTACAGCGCTCGATCCAGCTGGCCCAGGACGCCAAGGCCAGCGGCTACGACTCCTCCGCCATCCTCAACTTCGAGCAGCTGGTGGAGCTGGGCAAGAGCGGCGAGGTCGGCGCGGACGACCGCCACGTCGTGCATATCGTGGACTGGCTGCTGCAGTACGCGTTCGAGCAGCGCGCCTCGGACATCCACCTGGAACCGCGCCGGGAAGCCGGGCTGATGCGTTTCCGCATCGACGGCGTGATGCACAAGGTGTTCGAGCTGCCGCCGCCGGTGATGACCGCGGTGACCGCGCGCATCAAGATCCTGTCGCGCATGGACGTGGCCGAGAAGCGCCGCCCGCAGGACGGCCGCATCAAGACGCGTTCGGCCGGCGGCCGCGAAGTGGAGCTGCGTATTTCCACCATGCCGACGGCGTTCGGCGAGAAGGTGGTGATGCGTATCTTCGATCCGGATATCGTCGCGAAGGATTTCTCGCAGATCGGCTTTTCGCCGGAAGAAGGCGCGCTCTGGCGCAGCATGGTGGAGCGCCCGCACGGCATCGTGCTGGTCACAGGCCCTACCGGCTCGGGCAAGACCACCACGCTGTACTCCACGCTCAAGTACCTGGCCACGCCGGAACTCAATGTCTGCACGGTGGAAGACCCGATCGAAATGGTCTCGCCGGAACTCAACCAGATGCAGGTGCAGACCTCGATCGACCTGGATTTCGCCGCCGGCGTGCGCACCCTGCTGCGCCAGGATCCGGACATCATCATGGTGGGCGAGATCCGCGACCTGGAAACGGCGCAGATGGCGGTGCAGGCTTCGCTGACCGGCCACCTGGTGCTGTCGACGCTGCATACCAACGATGCGCCGAGCGCGGTGACGCGCCTGCTCGATCTGGGCGTGCCGCATTACCTGATCCAGTCGACGCTCACCGGCGTGGTGGCGCAGCGCCTGGTGCGTACGCTATGCCCGCATTGCAAGCAGGCGGCCGCGCAGGATCCGCACGAATGGACGGCGCTGACCCATGGCTGGTCGGTGCCGCTGCCGACTACGGTATTCAAGCCGGTGGGCTGCCTGGAATGCCGCAATACCGGCTTCATGGGGCGCACGGGCATCTATGAGATGATGATTCTGTCGGCGCGCCTGCGCAGCTTGCTGTCCTCGCAGCTGGATCTGGGCCGCTTCGGCACCGCCGCACTGGCCGAGGGCATGCAGCCGCTGCGTATCTCGGCGGCGGCGCAGGTGGCGCGAGGACTCACCACGGTGCAGGAAGTGCTTACGGTGCTGCCGCCGATCGAGTTGCCGGAAGGCCATTCCCACTGACTGCGTTGAAGCTCGCCTGTTGATGAAACCTGCCTCTCGATGAAACCCGTTCTGATCATTCGTACCGGTCGTGCACCCGACCCGATCCGCGCCCGTCATGGCGATTTTCCGCACTGGTTCCGGCTCGGCGCGCAGCTTGCGCCGGAGCGGGTGCGTGTTGTCGATGTAGCCGCGGGCGAGACTTTGCCGCCTCCTGGCGAAGTGGCCGGTGCGTTGATTACCGGCTCCGCGGCGATGGTGACGGAGCGCGCGGCATGGAGCGAGCGCACGGCGGGGTGGATCCGCGATGCGATGGATCTGGAGTTGCCGCTGTTCGGCGTCTGCTACGGCCATCAGCTGATGGCGCATGCGCTGGGTGGGCGGGTGGATTATCTGCCCGGCGGGCGCGAGATCGGCACGATGCTGATCCGAGTGGCGGAGCACGCCAAGAACGATGCGGTGGCCTCGACCTTGCCGGCTTCGTTCCGAGCGCACACCACGCATGAGCAGAGTGTGCTGGAGCTGCCGAAAGAGGCGACGGTGCTCGCGGGTTCGGAACGCGATCCCCATCATCTGCTGCGCTATGGCAAGAATGCGGTGAGCGTGCAGTTCCATCCGGAGTTCAACGCGGACGTGATGCGTGCGTACATCCATCGCAAGCGTGCCGACATGCATCGGGAAGGTTTCGATCCGCACCATACTTTCCGCCAGGTGGCGCCGACGCCGATCGCGCGGCGGCTGATGCGGTACTTCTCGCGCCATCACGGGATGGCGGCGCTGCGCTGACGATCAACGGTTGCCGCGTGGCGGCATCGGGAACGGCGTGACCTTCTGCCCGTCGCTGGCGTCGCGGATGGCCAGCGAGCCTTTGCGCTCGACTTCTTCGATGCGGATAACCGACTGCATGGGCAGATGCAGGACGCGGGTGTCCTTGAATTCCTCGCGCAGTTTTTCTTCGGTCGGGTCGACCAGAATGCCTTCGCCGGCGGGTTCGAACACGAGTTCGCCGACTTCGGTGAAGCCCCATAGCGCGCTGGAAGCCACGTGCCGGGCGTAGAGCTCGTAGCTCTTGCCCAGATGCAGGAAAGTGACTTTGTAGAGTTTCTTGCTGCGCATGGATGCAAGTTTTATCCGCGCATGCGCCGGACGACGGCATTGCGCGACAGCAGCGCATAGATCACGCCGAACAGGAAACCCGCGATGTGAGTCCACCACACGACGGCGCCGTAGCTGGGGCCGGCGTAGCTGAAAAGCAGCTGCAGCAATACCCAGATGCCAATAAGCAGGAAAGCGGGTACGCGAACGAATTCCAGGTAGAGACCCAGTGGCAGCACCAGGCCCAGGCGCTCGCGCGGAAACAGCGCGATGTAGGTGCCGAGCACGGCGGAAACCGCGCCGCTGCAGCCGATGATGGGGGAGTGCACACCGGCGAGCGAAAGTGCGCCGACCAGATTGGCGACGATGCCGCCGAACAGGAACAACAGAAAAAAGCGTGCCGATCCGAGCGTGCGTTCGGATGGCAGTCCGAAGATCACCAGGAACAGCATATTGCCGAGCACATGCAGCCACGCGACGTGGATGAAGAGCGCGGTGACCAGGCGCAGCAGCGATGGATCGTGCAGCTGCGCAAGGATCGGTTCCTTGGCGTCGAAAATATTCGCCGGCACCGTGCCCCATTCGAGCAGCAATGACAGGCGCTGGCGCGGCGGCAGCACGGCGAGTCCGATAAAGCTCAGCACGCAGGCCAGCACGAGCAGCATGGTCACCCACGGCGTACGTTGCCGGCGGCGGGTTTCGACTTGGACAAACACGCGGTGATCCCCCGATTGGCGCATGGGTCCCTGAAGAGTCGAATCATAGGCCAAGCGGGTGTGGCGTATGGGCGTTCTTTGCTTGCTGTTTGGCGTTGTGGACGGTCGGATGGCCAAGCAGGTGGCGGTAGTGCGCTATTTACGCGACTGGAACGCTGCCACGGATTATGTGTACGGATTAACTCGTGCCGCATCGAGTGCTAATGACGGCGTGGATATCGAGCACATGGCGGAGCTAATGCAGTGATTATGTTTGGTGCAAGAAAAAACCCTCACCGAGACGGTGAGGGTTTTTAGGATAAAGCCCCTGGCGATGACCTACTCTTGCATAGCAAGCTACACTACCATCGGCGCAGCTGCGTTTCACTTCCGAGTTCGGGATGGGATCGGGTGGGGCCACAGCGCTATCGTCGCCAGGGAAGGGGTGGGGGCAGCGCATTGAGGTGCGCCAAGCCCCGCAAAGGGGTAAACGAGTGACAAGCGTCTGGTGAATCGGGATGTTCGCTAAGGATTATGCGAAGCGTCTTGGGGTTATATGGTCAAGCCGCACGGCTCATTAGTACGCGTAAGCTCAATGCATTGCTGCACTTCCACACCGCGCCTATCAACCACCTAGTCTAGATGGGGCCTTAAGGAGTCTCTGGGACTCGGGAGATCTCATCTTGGGGCGTGCTTCCCGCTTAGATGCTTTCAGCGGTTATCACTTCCGTTCGTAGCTACCGGGCAATGCCATGGGCATGACAACCCGAACACCAGCGGAACGTCCACTCCGGTCCTCTCGTACTAGGAGCAGCCCCCCTCAAATCTCCAACGCCCACGACAGATAGGGACCGAACTGTCTCACGACGTTCTGAACCCAGCTCGCGTACCACTTTAAATGGCGAACAGCCATACCCTTGGGACCGACTACAGCCCCAGGATGTGATGAGCCGACATCGAGGTGCCAAACACCGCCGTCGATATGAACTCTTGGGCGGTATCAGCCTGTTATCCCCGGAGTACCTTTTTATCCGTTGAGCGATGGCCCTTCCATACAGAACCACCGGATCACTAAGACCTACTTTCGTACCTGCTTGATCCGTCGATCTCGCAGTCAAGCACGCTTATGCCTTTGCACACAGTGCGCGATGTCCGACCGCGCTGAGCGTACCTTCGTGCTCCTCCGTTACTCTTTGGGAGGAGACCGCCCCAGTCAAACTACCCACCACACACGGTCCCCGATCCGGATTACGGACCTAGGTTAGAACGTCAAGCACTTCAGGGTGGTATTTCAAGGATGGCTCCACCGAAACTAGCGTCTCGGTTTCATAGCCTCCCACCTATCCTACACAGAAGAACTCAACGTTCAGTGTGAAGCTGTAGTAAAGGTTCACGGGGTCTTTCCGTCTTGCCGCGGGAACGCTGCATCTTCACAGCGATTTCAATTTCACTGAGTCTCGGGTGGAGACAGCGCCGCTGTCGTTACGCCATTCGTGCAGGTCGGAACTTACCCGACAAGGAATTTCGCTACCTTAGGACCGTTATAGTTACGGCCGCCGTTTACTGGGGCTTCGATCAAGAGCTTCGCCTTGCGGCTGACCCCATCAATTAACCTTCCAGCACCGGGCAGGCGTCACACCCTATACGTCCACTTTCGTGTTTGCAGAGTGCTGTGTTTTTGATAAACAGTCGCAGCGGCCAGGTTACTGCGACCCTTCTCAGCTCAGCTACGCACGTAGCCACCAAAAAGGGCGCACCTTCTCCCGAAGTTACGGTGCCATTTTGCCTAGTTCCTTCACCCGAGTTCTCTCAAGCGCCTTGGGATTCTCACCCTGCCTACCAGTGTCGGTTTACGGTACGGTTTCTCTGCAGCTGAAGCTTAGTGGCTTTTCCTGGAAGCGTAGTATCAGTCACTTCGCCCTAAAGGGCTCGTCTCGGTGCTCGGTGTATGTGATCCCGGATTTGCCAAAGATCACCACCTACCGCCTTTCCCCGGGACAACCAACGCCCGGTAGACCTAACTTTCTCCGTCCCCACATCGCACTGCAGACAAGTGCCGGAATATTAACCGGCTTCCCATCGACTACGCATTTCTGCCTCGCCTTAGGGGCCGACTCACCCTGCGCCGATGAACGTTGCGCGAGGAAACCTTGGGCTTTCGGCGTGCGGGCTTTTCACCCGCATTATCGTTACTCATGTCAGCATTCGCACTTCCGATACCTCCAGCAGGCTTCTCAACCCACCTTCACAGGCTTACGGAACGCTCCTCTACCGCGCACACAAAGTGTGCACCCCGAGCTTCGGTGTAGTGCTTAGCCCCGTTAAATCTTCCGCGCAGGCCGACTCGACCAGTGAGCTATTACGCTTTCTTTAAAGGGTGGCTGCTTCTAAGCCAACCTCCTGGCTGTCTGTGCCTTCCCACATCGTTTTCCACTTAGCACTAACTTTGGGACCTTAGCTGCGGGTCTGGGTTGTTTCCCTTTTCACGACGGACGTTAGCACCCGCCGTGTGTCTCCCGTACAGTCTGTCCTGGTATTCGGAGTTTGCCATGGTTTGCTAAGTCGCGATGACCCGCTAGCCATAACAGTGCTCTACCCCCAGGAAGATACATACGAGGCGCTACCTAAATAGCTTTCGAGGAGAACCAGCTATCTCCGAGTTTGTTTAGCCTTTCACTCCTATCCTCAGCTCATCCCCATCTATTGCAACAGATGTGGGTTCGGTCCTCCAGTGCGTGTTACCGCACCTTCAACCTGGCCAAGGATAGATCACTCGGTTTCGGGTCTACTGCCAGAGACTATGCGCCCTATTCAGACTCGGTTTCCCTTCGCCTCCCCTAGACGGTTAAGCTCGCCACTGACAGTAAGTCGCTGACCCATTATACAAAAGGTACGCAGTCACCCTTGCGGGCTTCCACTGCTTGTACGTATACGGTTTCAGGGTCTATTTCACTCCCCTCTCCGGGGTTCTTTTCGCCTTTCCCTCACGGTACTTGTTCGCTATCGGTCGGTCAGGAGTATTTAGCCTTGGAGGATGGTCCCCCCCATGTTCAGACAGGGTTTCACGTGCCCCGCCTTACTCAATTTCACACAACGTGCCTTTTTCGCCTACAGGGCTATCACCTGCTATGGCCGGCTTTTCCAAACCGTTCGGCTAAAACATGCTGTGCTTTTGGGCTAGTCCGCGTTCGCTCGTCGCTACTGACGGAATCTCGGTTGATTTCTTTTCCTTCGGGTACTTAGATATTTCAGTTCCCCGAGTTCGCTTCACAGAGCTATGTATTCACTCAGTGATACTGCTTACGCAGTGGGTTTCCCCATTCGGACATTGCCGGATCAAAGCTTGTTGCCAGCTCCCCGACACTTTTCGCAGGCTGCCACGTCCTTCATCGCCTCTGACCGCCAAGGCATCCACCGTATACGCTTGGTCGCTTGACCATATAACCCCAAGTCGCCTCGGGATCACACGTCCAAACAACGCGTTCGCTTAATTGCCTCAACGACACATCTCGATTCGGTTTCGAACCAAGACGCTTGTCACTCGTTTACATTTTCAAAGAACACGAAATCGGCCACAGTGCCGTCTCGCTTCAAAATCTTTTTGTGTGCGCTACATATCCGCGTGGAACTGGTGGAGCCAGTCGGGATCGAACCGACGACCCCCTGCTTGCAAAGCAGGTGCTCTCCCAGCTGAGCTATGGCCCCTTAGTGGTGGGTCTGGGAGGACTCGAACCACCGGCCTCACCCTTATCAGGGGTGCGCTCTAACCACCTGAGCTACAGACCCATAAAGCTTTCGAGGCCGCCCCCTTGCGGAGCGCGCCTTTCACGCCATTGGCGTGCGGATATGCAGGTGTCTTGTGTGGACGTCTTACGTCAGCGGTTCTGTCGTTCTCGAAAGGAGGTGATCCAGCCGCACCTTCCGATACGGCTACCTTGTTACGACTTCACCCCAGTCATGAACCACTCCGTGGTCGTCGCCCTCCTTGCGGTTAGGCTAACGGCTTCTGGAGCAACTCACTCCCATGGTGTGACGGGCGGTGTGTACAAGGCCCGGGAACGTATTCACCGCAGCATAGCTGATCTGCGATTACTAGCGATTCCGACTTCACGAAGTCGAGTTGCAGACTTCGATCCGGACTGGGATCGGCTTTCTGGGATTGGCTCCACCTCGCGGTATTGCAACCCTCTGTACCGACCATTGTAGTACGTGTGTAGCCCTGGCCGTAAGGGCCATGATGACTTGACGTCATCCCCACCTTCCTCCGGTTTGTCACCGGCAGTCTCCTTAGAGTTCCCACCATTACGTGCTGGCAACTAAGGACAAGGGTTGCGCTCGTTGCGGGACTTAACCCAACATCTCACGACACGAGCTGACGACAGCCATGCAGCACCTGTGTTCTGATTCCCGAAGGCACTCCCGCATCTCTGCAGGATTCCAGACATGTCAAGGCCAGGTAAGGTTCTTCGCGTTGCATCGAATTAAACCACATACTCCACCGCTTGTGCGGGCCCCCGTCAATTCCTTTGAGTTTCAGTCTTGCGACCGTACTCCCCAGGCGGCGAACTTAACGCGTTAGCTTCGACACTGATCTCCGAGTTGAGACCAACATCCAGTTCGCATCGTTTAGGGCGTGGACTACCAGGGTATCTAATCCTGTTTGCTCCCCACGCTTTCGTGCCTCAGCGTCAGTGTTGATCCAGATGGCCGCCTTCGCCACTGATGTTCCTCCCGATCTCTACGCATTTCACCGCTACACCGGGAATTCCACCATCCTCTATCACACTCTAGCTCTCCAGTATCCACTGCCATTCCCAGGTTGAGCCCGGGGATTTCACAGCAGACTTAAAGAACCGCCTACGCACGCTTTACGCCCAGTAATTCCGATTAACGCTTGCACCCTTCGTATTACCGCGGCTGCTGGCACGAAGTTAGCCGGTGCTTATTCCTCAGGTACCGTCAGCCCCGCCGGGTATTAGCCGGCAGTATTTCGCTCCTGATAAAAGTGCTTTACAACCCGAAGGCCTTCTTCACACACGCGGCATTGCTGGATCAGGCTTTCGCCCATTGTCCAATATTCCCCACTGCTGCCTCCCGTAGGAGTCTGGGCCGTGTCTCAGTCCCAGTGTGGCTGATCATCCTCTCAGACCAGCTATCGATCGTCGCCTTGGTGAGCCATTACCTCACCAACTAGCTAATCGAACATCGGTCCATCCAACCGCGCGAGGTCTTTCGATCCCCCGCTTTCTCCCGTAGGACGTATGCGGTATTAGCGTAAGTTTCCCTACGTTATCCCCACGTCTGGGCAGGTCCCGATGCATTACTCACCCGTCCGCCACTCGCCACCCACAGTATTGCTACTGCTGTGCTGCCGTTCGACTTGCATGTGTTAGGCATGCCGCCAGCGTTCAATCTGAGCCAGGATCAAACTCTTCACTTAAGTTTTCGAACATCCGAAGATGCTCTATCTTTCTGAAGCGTTGTCCTAACCATAAAACGTCAAGCTTTTTGAATTGACTCTTAGGTTAGACGCTTGCATTTGTTGGACATGAATCCATCCAACGCAAGACGCCCACACAAGTCACCTGCGCACACTGTCAAAGATCAATCACTTGCGATCCGTTCTTCGAATCGCCCCGAGACGTTTCGTCCCGGGTGAGCCGCCCAT